>OZ257149.1:0-4581512 GCA_965279085.1 Hyphomonadaceae bacterium
CGACGTAATCTGGGGTACGTCTAGTCAGGTCGGCAAGCAGGGCCGTGACATCGGACGCATGGCGGCGCTGGACGCGGGCTTTGATACGCGCGCATCAGGCGTCACGATCGACCGCTTCTGCGGCTCGGGCATTTCGACGGTCAACTTCGCGGCCTCGACCATCATGTCCGGCATGTCGGATCTTGTGATCGCCGGCGGCACGGAGATGATGAGCTTCACCTCGACCCTCGTCGACCCCACGAACCCGCAGATGATGGACTCCGGCAACGACCGTCTCCGCGCGCGTCATCCTCAAAGCCATCAGGGCGTCTGCGCCGACGCCATCGCCACGCTGGAAAACATCTCGCGCGCCGATCTCGACGCGCTCGCGCTCGAAAGCCAGGTCCGCGCCGACAAGGCGATCCGTGAAGGACGCTTCTCCAAGAGCCTGGTGCCTGTCCATCGCGAAGACGGGTCGCTTGCACTCGACCGTGAGGAGTTTCCCCGCCCGCAGACCACCGCCGAAGGGCTCGCGGGCCTGAAGCCCGCCTTCGAGATGCTGGCCGAGGTTCCGCTCAACGATCAGGGCGACACCTACGGCAAGCTGATCCGGCAGGTCTATCCGGATCTCAAGATCAAGCACGTCCACCATGCCGGGAACTCGTCAGGCGTCGTCGATGGCGCGGCGGCGATCCTTCTGGCCTCTCCTGATTACGCGAAGAAGCACGGCCTGAAGCCCCGCGCGAGAGTACTGGCTATGGCGAACATGGGCGACAGCCCGACGCTGATGCTCAACGCTCCGGTCCCGGCGGCCAGGAAGGTGCTGGAGAAGGCCGGCCTGACCATCAACGATATCGACCTGTTCGAGATCAACGAGGCCTTTGCTGTCGTCGCCGAGAAGTTCATTCGCGACCTCAAGCTTGACCGCGATAAGGTCAATGTGAATGGCGGCGCCATGGCGCTGGGCCATCCGATCGGCGCAACGGGTTCGATCCTGATCGGAACGATCCTCGACGAGCTCGAGCGTCGCGACCTCAAGCGAGGTCTCGTGACGATGTGCGCCGCGGGCGGCATGGCCCCTGCGATCATCGTCGAGCGGGTCTAGCTAGAGGATCTGGCAAGCTTGATCGAACGGCAGGCGCGGCAGGCGGGGAAACAGGTTCTCCGTCGTGCCGTAGCCGATGTTGCAGATGAAGTTGGCGCGCCAACTTGTGTCCTTGAAGAATTCGTCATTGACGCCCTGTTCCTTGAAGCCGGACATCGGGCCGCAATCGAGCCCCAGCGATCGTGCGGCGAGCATCAGGTAGGCTGCCTGCAGGCTGCCATTGCGCAGCGCGCTTTCCTTCGCCGCCTCCGGACTGCTGGAGAACCATGAGCCGGCTTCCGGCTTGTGCGGGAAGAGGCGCGGCGTCAGCTTCCAGAAGTCCACATCGTAGGCGACGATCACATTGACCGGCGCCGCCAGCGTCTTGGGCCGGTTGCTGCTGGACATGAAGGGGGAGAGTCGAGCCTTAGCTTCGTCGCTCACCAGGAAGACGAAACGTCCGGGCAGGCCGTTCGAAGCCGTCGGTCCCCATTTCGCCAGCTCGTAAAGCTCGTGCAGCAGCGCCTGCGGAATCGCCTCCGGCTCGAACGCGTTATACGTGCGGGCCGTGCGGAAAAGCCGGTCGAGGGACTCCGCAGGCAGGGCGGTTCTGGAGCGTTCGGTCATATCGGGCCTGTCGGATCGCGAAAACGGGTTGGCACCGTGCGAGGCTATGCCATGCTGCGCCCAGCACAAGGCACACGGATGGCTGACGACACGATCATGCTTCCCTCCCGGCCGGAACCCATCGCGGTCCCCGCCTCGAAGACGGCCGTGATCGTCATCGACATGCAGAACGCCTACGCCTCGAAGGGCGGCTATCTCGATCTCGCTGGCTTCGACATTTCCGGCGCCGCCAAGGTGATCACGAACACCAAGGCCGTGCTGGAAACCGCCCGCGCTGCAGGCATGACGGTGATCTTCTTCCAGAACGGCTGGGACTGCGACTATGTCGAGGCGGGCGGTCCCGGCTCTCCGAATTACCACAAGTCGAACGCGCTCAAGACAATGCGCAAGAACCCGGAGCTACAGGGCAAGCTGCTGGCGCGGGGCGGCTGGGATTATGAACTGGTGGACGAGCTGAAACCGCAACCCGGCGACATTGTGCTGCACAAGACGCGCTATTCCGGCTTCTTCAATTCGCAGCTGGATTCAGTCCTGCGCTCGCGGGGCATACGCCATCTCGTCTTCACCGGCATCGCCACCAATGTATGCGTCGAGTCCACCCTGCGCGATGGCTTCTTCCTCGAATACTTCGGCGTCGTCCTCGAAGACGCCACGCACCAGGCCGGCCCGGACTTTGTTCAGAAGGCCGCCATTTACAACATCGAGACATTCTTCGGCTGGGTCTCCAGCGTCGCCGACTTCAAGGGCGCGTTCGGGCAGGTTGAACCGCAGAAGCAGCGCTGAGCGCCGCATGCTGAACATGCGGCCTTTCCCGCGGGATTACCAACCGCTCGGCCTCGCCATCGAGCCCAAGTCGGATGCCGATCGAGAGCGCCTGCTCGAACCTCTGCAGCAGATCGCAGCGGGCGACCCCAGCTGCATGCCAATCGTCGATCCTGAAACCGGCCGCGTCCGCATCCCGGCACGCAGTGAAGCGCACATCGCAGAAATCGTCGCCGCGCTCGGCAAGACCGGCATCGCCTTTGGCGTCGGCGCGCCACAGGTCGCCTACCGCGAAATGCCGACTGTCAGTGCCGACGTGGACTACACACACCAGTCCCGTTCCGGCGGCGCTGTCGAATTCGCGCGCGTACGCATCCGCTTCGAGCCAAATCCGCGCAGCCTGACGAACACCTTCCTGAATGGCGACGCGGCTGGCGAGATCCCCGCGCACTTCCTTTCCGGTATCGAGCAGGGCCTACGTTCCGTAACCGCCTGCGGTCCTCTGCGCGGCTACCCGGTTGTCGCCTGCCGTATCACGCTGCTCGGCGGCGCGTTCCACGAGACCGACTCCAGCGTAACGGCCTTCGAGATCGCCGCACGCGCCGCCTTCCTTGATGCAGGTCCGCTCTCCGGGATGAAGCTTTTCGAGCCCATGCTGGAGATCGAGATCAACACGCCCAAGGCGCACGCCCCAGCTGTCCTCGCCGACTTCAAGTCCCGGCGCGGCGTCAGCAATGCGAAAGAGGCGACGCCGGGGATCGTCACCTTTGCCGGCTTTGCCCCGCTCGCCACCATGCTTGGCTATGACGCCCACCTCAAATCCATCGCCGGGCAGGGCGCGACCCACGCCTGGAAACTCGCCGGTCTCGAAGAGGTTCGTCCGGATTCCAGTTGAGCCGGCGATCAACTCGGCCCACACTTCCTGCAACGAATTCAGGAGCAGCCCATGCCCAAGAAAGTCATCCTTCCGCCCGGCACGCACACGCCGATCGCGCCTTTCTCCCCGGGCACGTATGCGGACGGAGTCGTCTATGTCTCCGGCACGCTGGCCTTCGACAAGGACAACAAGATCCTCTTCCCGGGCGACGCCGCTGCGCAGACGAAGCACATTCTCGAAGTCATCAAGTCCGTCATCGAAACGGCGGGCGGCACGATGAACGACGTCACCATGAACAACATCATGCTGAAGTCGTGGGACGACTACGCCGCGATGAACAAGGTCTACGCCGAGTACTTCCCCGGCGACAAACCCGCGCGCTGGTGCATCGTCTGCGGCCTCGTGCGCCCGGAAGCGCTCGTTGAAATCGGCTCGATCGCGCACATTGGCAAGACGTAATGCCGAAGACGGGGGATGGCCTCTACTACGAACTTCTCGAAGGCCCGGCCGTCGCCGAAACCGTGATGCTGTCCGCCGGCCTCGGCGGCTCCGCGAACTTCTGGGCCCCGCAGATGGAGGCGCTCCTGAAGCGCTTCCGCGTCCTTCTCTACGACCATCGCGGAACGGCGCGCTCGGTGCGCACGCTGACCAAGCCGCACTCCGTAGACGCGATGGCCGCCGACATGCGCCTCGTGATGGACGCTGCCAAGGTGAAGCAGGCGCATATCGTCGGCCACGCCGCAGGCGGTCTCGCCGCACTGGCCCTCGCGCTGAAATCGCCCAAGCGGGTCGGCAAGCTTGTTGTCGTGAATGGCTGGTCGAGGCCCGATCCGCATATCGCCCGTTGCTTCGAGGCGCGCGTTGCGCTGCTAAAAAAACCCGGCAAGCGCGCCTATGTGCGCGCTCAGCCGCTCTTCCTCTATCCGGCGACGTGGATCTCGGAAAACACCGCGCGCCTAGATGCCGAGGAGGAGCACATGGTGAAAGGCTTCCCCGCCACCGACGTCATGCTCGCCCGCATCAACGCGCTGCTGGCCTTCGATATCGACGCCAAGTTGCCGAAAATCACGGCGCCCGTGCTCGTCAGCGCCTCAGCCGACGACATGCTCGTGCCCGTATCTTGCTCGAAGCGCTTGGCGGAGCGCCTGCCCAATGCAACGCTCGACATCACGCCGTGGGGTGGCCACGGCATGAGCGTCACCGATCCCGACGTCTTCAACGCAACGCTCGTAGAGTTCCTGACCAGCTAGCAAAGGCGATACACGATGGAAGTCGGCGTCTTCATCCCGATCGGCAACAATGGCTGGCTGATCTCCACCACCTCGCCCCAGTACAAGCCGAGCTTCGAGCTAAACAAGACCATCACGCAGTCGGCGGACAAGTACGGCTTCGATTTCGCGCTCTCGATGATCAAGCTGCGCGGCTTCGGCGGCAAGTCGGAGTTCTGGGAATACAATCTCGAGTCGTTCACATTGATGGCCGGCCTCGCCGCCGTTACTGATCGTATCAAGATATTCGCCACCGCCCCGACGCTGATCTTCCCGCCCGCCATGGTCGCCCGCATGGCCGCCACGATCGACTCGATCGCGCCGGGCCGCTTCGGCATCAACCTGATCACCGGCTGGCAGAAAGCCGAGTACGACCAGATGAATCTCTGGCCCGGCGATAGCCACTACAAGGACCGCTACACGATGCTCGCCGAGTACGCGACCATCCTGCGCGAACTGCTTGATACCGGCCGCTCGGACTTCAAGGGCAAATACTACCAGATGGAGGACTGCCTCGTTCGTCCGAACGCGGCCGGCGTGAAGCTGATCTGCGCCGGCTCGTCCGACGAAGGCCTCGCCTTCACGGCACGGTATGCCGACTACGCCTTCGCCCTGGGCAAAGGCACCAACACGCCCACCGCCTTCGCGCCCGTGAACAAGCGTCTGGAGGCCGCCGCCGCCAAAACCGGCCGCAAGGTCGGCTCCTATCTGCTCATGATGATCATCGCCGACGAGACCGACGAGAAGGCGATGGCCAAGTGGCAGCTCTATCGCGATGGCGAGGACAAGGACGCCACCAGATGGCTCGCCAACCAGGCCGCGCCCAACGTGCAGGGCGGAGCGCAGACCAACACCACCCAACTCGCCGACCCCACCAGCGCCGTGAACCTCAACATGGGCACGCTGGTCGGCAGCTATGAAAGTGTCGCCCGCATGCTCGACGAGGTCGCCGCCGTCCCTGGCACCTCCGGCGTGCTCCTCACCTTCGACGACTTCGTCAAAGGCGTCGACGATTTCGGCAAATACATCCAGCCAAGGATGAAATCCCGCCAGCACGTGAAGGTCGCCAAGTGACCAACAGCGGAGACGGGCCTTGAAAATCGACAGACGATGGGCGCATGAAGCTCCCGCTTGGCGACCGACGTACTAACGGGTGCGAGGTTCGCAAGAAGGATGCAGCCGCCCGCCGGCGCGAACTCCGCGCCGGCATCGGCAACCGATCCTCAGTCTAGGCCCTACGCCGCGACTTCAGCCGGGACATCCGCCGACGAGGCTCGCCGTCTGCTAACCAGCAGGCGGACGCGTTCTTTGAACCATTGGCGGTGGAACGCCAGCAGCCATCCGAAATACACCACGCCGCCGGTGATTATGCAGACGACCATGCGCGGCAGGGCTGGCCATCCCGCCAGCTGCACCGCTACCAGGTAGGTCGCTCCGGTCATCGCCGCGCATGCCAGGACTGCTGGAAGCAGGCCCATATAATGTGACAGGTTCGTCTGTTGCAGCCTGCGATTGACGATGACGTTTCCGATGATCCCCATGAGCGCGGCGGGGATCGATTGGACCAGGATCGCCTGCGGCGGACTTAGTCCGTTCGTCAGGAATATCAGCACGCCGAGAGAGCTGACCAGCAGCGCGATCATGTAGGCGAGCGCCACCTTGTTCATGTTGAGCGCCGCCATCGCGCCATTGTTGAACCACAGGAGCGGGATCTGCAGCAGCGTGATCGACAGCGCCTGCAGGATCGGCGTGACGCCGGCATACTCACTCGGAAGCACCAGCGCGACGAGGTCGGGCGCCACGACGACAAGGCCTGCAAACGCGGGCAGAGTGATCAGCGTCGCCATGCGCACGATGCTATTGTACACCTCGCGCTCGCCCTCGATGTCGCCCTTGACCTTCAGCATCAGTGGGAACCACAGCCCCATCAGCGGGGTGACGGTCGGGCCCTGCACGGAGTCGGTGACGCGGTTGGCCGCCCTCATGAGGCCTACCGTGGCGACGTCATAACGCAGGCCGAAAATCAGCAGCGTGACCCGGCCGATGGTGACGGCCAGCGTGTTCACGGTCCAGATCGCCATGAACCGCCGCACGAAGTCGATGCCCGTCTGCCGTTCGATCACGAACTTCGGCAGCCAGCGTGTGTATTTGTACAGGAATCCGGTCTGCACGATCAGCGTTACCAGCCGCTGCACGAACAACGCCCACAACACGTACGGCGAGAACGCAACAACAACACCAACCACACCGCCCACAACAGTCGCGGCAATACTCCTCGCCGCCGTCTGCTTGTACCGCAGATCGCGCATCATGAGGGCGTCCATGACCGCGATCCAGGGGACGGGAATGAGCATGAGGCCGAAGAGCGGCATGAAGGTCGCGATCAGAGGTTCGTTGTAGACGGAGCCGACATAGGGCGCGGCAATGGCGAGGGCGGCTGTGATGACAACCACAAGCGCGAGGAATGCAGAAAACGCGGAATGAAGCGACCGGTTGTCGAAGCGGCCGGCCTGCATGATCGCATCCATTGCCGCATAGCGCCCCTCAAGCGAGACGAAGTCGACTGCGATGGCGGCAAGCGCGATGATCCCGAAAATGTGAGGCGGAACCTGGGTGGCGATTATGAGGAAGACAGCAATGCCGGCGCCGTGCGTGAACACGAAGCTGAGGATGCTCCACAGCATCGCCTTCCGTATCATGCCGGCGACGCGTGCGCGCGCAGATGGAGCTCCCGATGGCGTCTCGGGGGGCGCAACGGATGAATCAGGCTGACTCATCGCCGCCGCTGTCCATTCAACTGATGTGCTGCCGCCGGAGGATTCCGAAGGTCCGCCAATTTTTTGAGCCGACGTCTTAGCTTGCTGGGCCTAATGAAATCGATGCACAAACTAGACCAGAAGATACTGTCGGCAACGCGGAATCTTGCCTTGAGCGAGTGACGATGAAAGTTGCTGCAAGTGAAGCTGGAGTCTTGCAAAACTCAAGCATGTGGTGCTGTCAGCGTTCGCTCCGCATGGTCGCGGCAAGGCGTATCAAGGTCGCGCCTTATGGGTTAACGCCCGCAACGAGCTCGAGCGGCTGTTTCATCTGACGCGCCGGGTGAGGCGTGGCTTGCGGTCAGCGTTGACCGCGCAACGCTGGGTCCGGATTGTCTGGCGCTTGCCTAGAGCTTGGACGCGTCGATCCAATCCATCGGGGCTCATGGGCGCACTCGAAGCGGTCGAGCATCAAGCACATCACTCTGCGATCCGTCCCCCAACGATATTAATGCGAGGCAATCGCATCCTCATACACGCGCGAGGCGACGTTAGTTGCTTGTAAGACTGACATGGCTCAGCTTAATTTGTGATCGCTGCGAACGTTTGAATGCCGTGTCTTGGACGCGAATTTTCGATGGCCGAAAATCTGGGAAGCGGATCAAGAGTCTACCAGACTGCGACGCTTTTCGTGCTCGCGCTGATATGCTTGGTCTGCATAACCGGGATCATCATTCCTGCGGGATTGGGGTGGGATTTTGCCAACTACTACGACGCCGGTCACAAGGCCGCGGTTGGAGAGACAGGCACGCTCTACGAAAAGTTGGCCTTGATAGAAGGCGAGCCGCCCCAGGGGGCGATGCTGTTCCTCGGCGTTCCGATTTCGAGCTACCTGTATACGCCGTTGGCGTTTATGCCGCCTGAAACCGCGCTCGTTGTTTTCAAGGTCCAGGCCACGCTGTGCACCTGGCTGGCGTTGTTGCTAGTTTATCGCGCCACGCGTCCCGTCGCAGCGAGCGCCGAAGAGATGGCGCGATTTACGTTCCTATTTGTGACGGCAGCGCTTCTATTCCAGCCATTCTGGACGATCTATCGCGTGGGCGGGCAGACGACGCCAAACGTCTTATTGATGTGCGTGCTGGCATGGCTGTCGTACCGTCAGGGCCGAGCCTGGGTGACTGTAGCTCTGCTGATCGCGGCGATCGCCATCAAGCCGGTGATGGCGCCAGCACTGCTCCTCCTGGCGGCGGCTTCGGGGCGAAACTTCCTTGTGGCGACATTTGTGATTGGCTTCGCGACAGCGTTGCTGTCGGTACTTTTGATGGGATGGCCGATACATGGCCGCTTCCTGCAGGAACTTGGCGTGCAAGGAAGTATCCTCGCTTCACCCAAATGGAACAGCGCCATCACGGCCTGGATCGAGGCTGCATTCCTGTCGCCGTCGACCTTCGAAACTGGAGGTATGAGGCCTGAGCCGCTAGGATCGCTGTTGCTGTTGACGCGCATGGCCGTTCTCGGGGTCTTCGCGGTTCTTTTCCTCGATCTGAGGAAACGCTCGACGTCAGAACCGGCTCGGCGCAGTTTGCGTTTCCTTCTGGCGGTAACGTTTGCGCTGATGTTCACGCCGGTCGCATGGGAACACTATCCCGCGATCCTCTTCCCTCTGATCGCCGTGCTGCTCGCCAGATGGCGGATGCTATCGCAGGGCTCCCGGCTCTTGCTCGCTGCGACGATCGCTTCATCCGTCTTCCAGAATCTTATCCTGATCATGTGGTTCGACGACGCGATCGGATTCGATACCTGGATCGAGCAGGCGCCACTAGGTATGGCGAAGAGTTCCACGCTTGTGCTTGTCCTTTGCCTCCTGGTTTTCAAGTGGCGGGACGTCATGGCGGCCTTTGACGGCACTATGAGTTCTTCGCCTGCAACGGCGCCCTCGTCAGCCGAAGCTACACTTGCGCGTGTGAGGTCGGCTGCTCCAAAGGGGCTGGCTCGATTTCTCCTGGTGGGGCTCGGCGGGCTGTTAGTCGATTTGGCGCTGCTATCAGTACTTGAACTGGGTGGCGCGTCGCATGTCTTTGCGCGGGCCGCTTCGCTGGCCGCAGCTACAGTGGTCACGTGGATTCTGAATCGCAATTTCACTTTCGGCGCGTCGGGCGGCCGGGTCGATATGGAGTTTGGGCGCTACGGTCTGATCGCGCTTGGCGCCCAAAGCATAAATTACGCAGTCTTCATTGCTATGATTGAGGTCTGGCCAGCGGTGCTGCATACGGCCGCAGCAATCGTTGGCGCGGTTATCGCAGCCGGCTTCTCCTACGCTGGCCATCGGTTCTTCACGTTCAGCAAGCGGCAAACAAGCCGCGAGGGTTAGGCCGCGGGAACCCTGCGTGGCACCAAGCGCTCGCTGCGAAGCGCCTCGCCGGCGCCCGAATGGCCACCTTCGTGATACTCGGCGTCCTCATTGACGTTCCAGATGTCGAACTTTGCGCCGCCGCTGAGAATATTCTCGACGGTCAGCATGGCGGTCATCATGGCATGGTCCTGGTTGTTGTACTTGTGCATGCCATTGCGGCCGACCAGGTGAAGCGTCGGATAGTTATTGTTTATGTCCGTGCGGACGGCGTTGACGTGGTTCTGATACTCGTCGTCGTAAACGGGATAGGCTTTCTGCTGGCGCACCACGCAACCATCGACGATATCCTCGGGCTTCAAGAGGCCGATCTTTTCGATCTCGCGTTTGGCCATCGCAATGAGATCTTCGTCCTTCGAGGTCCAGAGTCCATCGCCCTCGAAGCAGAAGTACTCGAGGCCGAGGCAGGTGTTTGCAGGATCGGGAACCAGCGCGGGCGACCAGGAAGCAAAATTCTGGACCCTGCCTACGTTCACGGAAGGATCGTGGATATAAATCCAGTTGTCCGGGAACGAGTCGTTGGCCTTCGCGATGAGCGCCACCGTGATGAAGTCGCGGTATTTCAGCTGCATGGCGTTGGACAAGCTTGCCGGCGCCGGCGCAATCGAGCCCATAAGCTGCGTGATCGGGGCCGATGAGATGACATGACGAGCGGTCGTCTCATGAACTTCGCCGTCAGCACTGGTGTATTTCACGATCCAGACGCGGTCGATACTGTTCCACTGCATGCTCGACAGCTCGCAGCCCATCAGGACTTCGCCGCCCATTGCCTTTGTTTTGCGCGCGGCCTCCTCCCACATCATCCCAGGCCCGCGGCTCGGATAGTCAAAGGACTCGATCAACGTCTTGACGGAGTTGCTGTGGTCCTTGCGGTAACCCTTGCCCTGGAGGAAGCGGAAAGAGCGGCCGAAGCCGTTCAGGACCGCGCGATACAAATTCAGACCCTTGATGCGCTGCGCGGCCCAGTCCGCCGAGATTTCATCGCAGGACATGCCCCACACCTTCTCGGTGTATGTCTTGAAGAAGATCGAGAACAACCGCTCGCCGAACTGGTTGCGCACCCATTGATGCAGGGTCTTCGCATTCTTGATGGGGAATGCCTTCGCATACATCCATGATCCGATGCACCGGAAGCTTTCGATGGGGCCGAGCTTCCAGAACGCCTCGGCCGCCCACAGCGGATAAGCGAAGAATTTGCCATTGTAGTAGATGCGGGAGAGGCGCGGACGCTTGATGAAATCGTCCGGCAGAATTTCGCGCCAGAGATCGACCACATCCTTCGACTTCGAGAAGAATCGGTGTCCGCCGATGTCGAACAGGTAGTTCTTGTAGTTAACGGTCCGGCTGATCCCCCCGACATACACCGGATCGCGCTCGATGACCGTGACTTTGCGTCCCTGCTTGGACAGCAGGTAAGCGGCTGTCAGTCCGGCCGGGCCGGCGCCGACGATAAAAACTTCACAATCGCTCATTCGATCCATACCAACCCGAAGCATGCCCCGCTAAAGCGGAGACCGCTACTAGCTTAGGTCAGACAGCCAGATTCATGCCAAGTCATCGTGGCCGTCTGTGCAATCAATCTCTCCCTCTGCGCGAAAAGCCTCGCTAACGCAGATGTTGACGAAACGCTGCTCGCAAGGCTCCGGAAACGATGGGGTGAAGGGCTGGCCAGTTCCGGCCGCCCACATTCCGATGGTTAACTGGTCTGGTCTCGTGTTGTTGAGGTCGTCGGAAGAACCAGACTGCGAGAATTCGCCGAAGCGGCGCGTCCGCCGCTCCGCCTGATCCTGTTAACCGCGCTGTGCTGTAGCTGTCAGGATTGCTCTTTCGGTTGCGCTCGCAATCGGGTTGCAACTGATGATGGATCATCTATCAGTCGAGCGGGGCCTTGACGGGAGAAGGGGGCTGAAGTGGACCACCGGCAAGTGCAATCCGCCAAGCCGGCATCCGCGTTTTCAAGAGTGATGACTCGTGTTTCCGCGTGGCTCGCTAGGCGACTCGGCGTCGGCAATAAACGCGTAGCGTGGGCTGCGCTTGCCACTCTGCTGGTCGCAATCGCTCTGCGTGCATGGCATTTCGCCAGCGGCCGCTCGCTGTGGCTCGATGAAGCCATGGTTTCCACGTCGATCGTTCATCGGGACTGGCAGGGTCTGCTTGAGCCTCTCGCGTATGCGCAGGTCGCGCCAATCGGATGGCTATGGCTTGAGAAGGCTATGCTGCAGACGATCGACGGACTCGAATACGCTTTGCGACTGCCGCAGCTGATCTTTGGTCTAGGCTCTCTGCTGCTGTTTGCATCTGTCGCGCGGCGCTTGTTTACTCACGTCGGCTTTCTTGTCGCGCTGAGCCTTTTTGCGTTTTCCTCTCCTCTCATCCTGTATGCCGCAGAGGTGAAGCCTTACGGGGCGGACGCCTTCATTTCGGTGGTCGCTCTTTTTTTCTGCGCGAGATACTTCCTGGAGCGGGCGCCGCTGACGGCGGTGGGCCTTGTCGCGCTAACTGTATTGGGATCTGCGGCGGTTGTTTGCTCGTTTCCCGCCGTCATTGTCATGGCGTGTATGGGCGCGTGTCTACTCGCCCGCGAGGTGATCGAACGCCGCACGACGACTGCAGCGGGCATCGCGTTGATGGGCACGATCTGGCTTGGCGTGTTCGCCTACTTCTTTCTCAATTTCTACAAGGTGGAATCGCAGGCGGTCGATGCGATGTCTGGACAATGGGATGGAGCATTCGCTCCCTTGCCTCCCACCAGCGTTGCCGATCTCAAATGGTATGGCGAAGCCACCCATGATCTCTTTGAGTTCATGTTTGGCACACCCTCAACGATTGCGACGATCATCGCCGCGGCGGTTGGCGTCTGGGTCTTGGCGCGGAAGAATTCGTGGTTTGCAGCTTCGGTGCTTGGCGTTTTTGTCTTGGCCCTCATTGTCTCGGCCCTCCAGCTCTATCCCATTGGGAGCCGGCTTTCCCTCTATCTGCTGCCGCAACTTATTCTGCTCGTCGCGATGGGGGCGGAGGCGTCGATCTCAGGCATTCGCAAGAAGGTGGCTGGAACGCTCATCGCAATGGTATTGGTGCTGGCGGGGTCAGCAACTGCATTCTGGGGAAATTTCACTTACTTCCCGCTGCCTTACGCCGCCGAACACATCCGACCTGTCTTGGAAGAAGTGGCGGCGAAAAAAACGTCCACTCAGCCGATCTACGTTGATCGATTCACCTTGCCGGCCTTTGGCATCTATCGCGATCGAGTGGGTTTGGCTGATGCGACCGTCATCGAGGGTAGGCCTATCAACGGCGACTTTGGGTGCCTGCTCACTGCGATGGATGGCCTGCGAAGCTATGGGCAAGTCTGGGTCGTCTATTCTCATTCCGATCAGCTCATGAATCAACCCGAAGAGGTCATGTTCAAGTATTTCGCGCAACTTGCTGGCCGGGAGGTTTTCGCGCTCGATTCAGTGAACGTGCACGCCTTCCTGATGGATTTCGACAAGCAGCGGTTCGATCCATTTGCGCCCCTTCTGCGGACCTTTCCGCCGAAAGCTAATTGTGGGTAAGCGCGGCGTCTACATTGAGCCGCCGTCGGGCGACGGTGCGCGATTTGCTTGGTCAACCGCGCTGGTGCGGGGAGCATTGTGATGCACGGGATGTTCACGGGGAAGGACGGTAACGCGATCTGGGCGGGCGGCCTTGTGCTGGTGGTGCTGCTCGCGATCGTCGCACGATCGATCAACCTGGACTCCAGCCTCTGGTATGATGAAGTTTTTACGCTGACCAATTTTGTCCGTCTGCCGGCGGATGAACTTGTCAGTACCTACTCATCTCTGAACAACCACCCGCTCTATTCTCTGGCGGCAAAAGGGGCGGTTGGGCTTATCGGCGAGACGCCGACCGCTTTGCGTCTGCCGGCGCTTCTTGCTGGCGTTGGCAGCATAGTGATGGCTGGCCTGTTGGCGCGACGCTTCGTGGGCCCCTTGACCGCGTTGCTGGTCTGCGTGCTGCTTGCGTTGTCCGTGCACCATGTCTGGTTCTCGCAGAATGCCCGCGGCTATACCGCACTGCTGTTCTTTTCCATGGCCGCAACGCTTTTGTTCCTGAAGGGCGCCGAAAATCCCCGACCGTGGATATGGCCGCTCTATGGCGTGACGTTTGCGGCTGCACATTACACTCACCTTTCCGCTGCATTCTTTTTCGCTGGCCACGGGCTGATCTATGCGTTCGCTCTCATTGGCCGGCTGGCCTTCGGAAAGGCGGCGACACCGTTGAACGGCGTCCGTCCTTTCGTTGGAATGTTCACCGGCGCCGTCCTGACGCTTGCGGCCTATGCGCCAATGATGGGCAGTGTCGGAGACACATTTGCAAGGACGCGTGCAACTCCAGAGGTCGATCCGCTTGTGTCCTGGAAGGACCCCGGATTTGTCATCCAGAATATCCTGGATCAGATCGGCAGCCTCGGCATGCTCATGAGCCTTGCGTTGCCTGGCGTTCTCGTGATGGTCGCGATTGGCATACGCATCGCGTGGCGCAAATCGCCCCTCACAGTTGCGATCGCGCTGCTTCCGATACCGATCACCATCGTTGCTCTCGGCATGGCGGGGATGCGCATCTGGCCGCGCTATTTCTTCATCGAGATCGAGTTCCTCTACCTGTTCCTCGTAGTTGGCGTGATGGCTACTGCGGCGGTGGTGACGTCCTGGCTGCGCTCCGCCGTCCTCACAAGGCTTCCCGAGTCCACGCTGGCAGGGATTGCGGCCGCCGCGATGGTCGGCGGCTCGCTACTGATGCTCACCGGTACATACCGGTATCCCAAGCAGGATCTGGCGGGCGCAGTCGCTGAGGTTGAACGGCGCGCGCAGCCGGCCGACATTCGCGCGACATATGGTGTCGGCGCCGAGACTATCGCCTCCTATTACGCGCCTGCATGGTCGACGCCGGATAGCGCCGCCGAACTTGCAGCCATCGCCGATGAAGCCGGAAGTGCTTGGATAGTTGTGGCGTTCATTGATCAGCTGCATGCCGGAGACGCCGCCGCCCAGAACGTGCTGGCGCAGCGATACGAAGAAGCAGCTATCCTGCCCGGCACGATGGGGGACGGAGACGTCTTCGTCTACCGAAGCCGCGAGGACTAACGCGTGCGCATCCTCCAGATTTGCACCCGGTTTCCCGCAGGGGGAATACAGCGGCATGTGCTGGACCTTACGGCGTGGCTGCGCGAGCGTGGACACAAGGTATTCCTCGCTGGCGCGCCAGGTGCCTGGCTCGACGAGCACAAGGACACCGACTTCCTGCCCCTGGAGATCGGCGCTGTCGCCCGGGAAGGCGGCGCGGCTACAGCGAGGTTAGCTGCAGCGGCGCGATGCGCTCGGAAACTTCGTGCATTCCTTCGTAAGAATCCGGTCGACATGGTGCACGCGCACGAAACGGCGCCTGCTATCGTTGCGCGCCTGGCGCTGTTTGGAAAAGCAACTCCGATTGCTCTTACATTTCATGGCGCTGAGCCTGAACGAATCGCGCAGTTCAGCCGCATTGCCCGCGCCACCGCAAAGCAAGTCATAACGCCCAGCCACGCGAGCGCCCGCGATCTGGCGGAGGCTGGCGGCCCCCCCGTCGAGCGCATAAAGGTAGTCGGCCTCGGGGTCAGAAGCGCGCCTTCATCCGCGCCTCAGGATGTTCACAGCATGCGGACATCGCTGCTTGGCGATGGCGCGAAGCTGTTTGTCACGATCGCCCGCTTGTCGCACCAGAAAGGTATCGACACGCTCGTCGATGTCGTGCGGCGGGTTGTTGCGGTCCGCCCCGATATCCGCTTCGTCGTTGTCGGTGACGGCCCGCAGGCCGAGCAAGCGAAAGAGTGGGCGGAACAGGCAAGCGTGTCCTCCCATATCCACTGGGTAGGCCGCCGCGACAGCCCGCATCTCCATCTTGCTGCGGCAGACGTATTCCTCCTTCCCTCGCGTTGGGAATCTCTTCCGATCACAATCGTTGAAGCATTCCAGAACGGTCTACCCGTGATCGCCACCGATACGGGCGGTGTCCGCGAGCTGGTCGATGACAGCGTCGGCCGGTTGTCGAGCATCGGCGACGCCGCGGCGCTGGCGCGGTACTGCCTCGAGATTGCAGGCGACGACGCGCTTACTCGTCGCCTGTCGAAGGCCGCCCTCTCACGTAGCCAGGAGTTGCGGTTTGATCCCGCGCACATGAACGGGGTCATGGAGGAGCTCTACCTGGACATCGTCGCAGGACGCCGATCTACGCAGCTACAGGGAGGAGCGCGCTAGGTGCAGGCGCTACGCTCGCTAGTTGGTCAAACTGTTGTCGTCACCGGCGCGGGTGGATTTATAGGCTCGCGACTGGTGCGGACGCTAGCAAGCCGAGAAGGCGCGCGTGTCACGGCCCTTGTTCGTTCGCTCGGCCGCAATCCCTGGCGGGATTTACCCGAGGTCTCGGTTGCCACTGACATTTCCGCGGTCGCGGGCGCGGCGGTTGTCATAAATCTCGCTTACGATTTTTCCGCTCCTGCCGACGAGCTGCTGACGGAATTCGACGCGCTGATCGATGCCTGCCAGACGGCCCATGTCGGCGCGCTTGTCCAGTTCAGCTCCATCGCCGTCTATGATGGCTGGCCTGGCGGCGACCTCGATGAAACTTCGCTCTGCGACGGCGCTGGTGGCAGCTACAAGACGATCAAGCGCGCTATGGAGCGCCGGCTGGCCGAAACGGAAGTGTCGCACACCATTCTCCAGCCCACCGTTGTCTATGGCGCCGGCTCGCCGCAGTGGACTGAGAAAATTCTCGAACAGGCGCGATCCGGAACCATCATACTTCCGGATGGGCCTGAAGGACTTTGCCACGCTGTCCACGTCGATGATGTCGTCGACGCGGCGATCTGCGCGGCTCGCCTTCAGATACATAGCGGAGCGCGATACATTATCTCCGGTCCATCCCCCGTCGGATGGCGGGCGTTTTATGCTACGCATTTGGCATTGCTCGGAAAGCCTCCGCCGATCCTGAAAAATCTGCCAGCAGGAGGCGCCGCAACCAGCTCGGCTTCGGGCCTCAAGCCCGCTGGGGTGCGCCGCGCACTGCGCATTGTTCGGTCACGCCTGCCTCCGCAAGCAATCGCCCGCGCAAAGCGACTGCTTTCGGCTGCGCGAAGGCTCGGCCGCCCGGCCCAGTACTATCCGTCACCAAGCCAGCTGGAGCTGCTGCGAGCTCGTGGTTCGTGCAGCACTGCGCGCGCCGCTGATGATCTTGGCTTCAGCCCTCGGATCGATTTCGTGACGGGAATGCAGCTGGTCGCCGAGGCCCTAGCAAGGTGCCGTTGACGCGATGCGATGTGCATTCGCCATCACCGAAAATGTGATCGTCGTCGCGGGAATGCTGGGCAGCACCGATGCGTCGACGATATGCACCTTCGAAAGCCCTGCCGGGCGTCCAAAGATGTCAGTTTCTCCGTGGTGTGGGTTGTTGCGCATCGGCAGCGTCCCACCGCAGTGAAAGCTTGATCCCGGAATCCCGACGCGGGCCTGACCCGGGATCGCGCGCAATCCTGCTGGCCCAACCGCCGCCGCTATCTTTCGTTCCACGCGACGCAAGACGATCGGCGTCGATGCCGCCGCTTTCGGAAGGCAATCAAGCCTCTCGACGCCGCCGTTGCGCACCAACCGCATCTCGACGCGCCCTGACTCGTCGGAGTGCAAAAACGCTTGAGCCACGACCAGTCGTCTGCACACGGCATCGATCAAGGGGGCAAGCGGCTTTGCCCAGCGGCCGAACCGCCGACGCATGTCCAAAGGGAACAGATCGTTGAACGTGTATAGCTGCGCATGAACCGTGCGCGAACTAACGCTCGCGTCCATGATCTCTACAAAGGCTTGAGTGAGTGTGTGACGCGGCTCCCTGTCGAACCCAGCCGCAACTTTCCATGCATGCACCATCGGAAACAGAATCTGCTGGCTGTCGAGCAGCGTCAGGGTTTGGTCCGCGAATACGGACTGCCCCAGCATGAGCTTCGCTGTAGATAGCACTCCTGTTGCTATGAATAACCGCGTTCCCTCGTGCACCGTCGTTTCGCCGCCGCCTCGCCCCGTCGAGATCACGCGGACACGACCGCCATCCTCCTGGAACCCAACGACGAAGCGATCCCGCTCGTAGGCAAAGCCCGGGCGCGCAAGCAGCTCAGCTACAGCCGCACCCGCATTGAATATCAGCCTGTATGGGCAGCCATAGAGGCACATGCCGCAGGTCCGGCAGCCGCTTCGCACAGCCTGTCGCGCCTGCCCGAAACGGACGCCTTCTCGCGCAAGCTTGTCGGCGCGGCGTTCAAGGCGCGCAAGAAGCTCTGCCGCCGTCCAGGAAAGGGGGAGGGGCGTGAGAGTGTCGGGCCGCCAGAGGGGAAAGACATCCTTCAGGGCATCCTCGCGCGCAGCGATCGGCATGAACGCCGAAACCGCCCGGTAATGGGGAGCGAGGTCACGGGCCGCTTCCGGCCAGTCTTGAATGTCCTCAATCCGATAAGGTGCGACAGCGGCGCCCCAGCCATTGCTCAAGCCGCCAAGTGCGAACGATGGACGCAATCCGAACCCAGCGGTCCCGGAGGATGCGTCGAGAAGATCCATTAGATCTCTGATCGCAAAGTCTGATCCGAAGGGACGCATGCCGTCTGTGTGTGCTGCGCGTCTCGGTCCACGCACGGCGTTCAGGTCAGCTTCCGTCCACGCGTCGGGCGACTGCGCACCCATGCGATCTGCCCGCTCCGCCCGCTCGGGCTCAAGCGTTTCCCCGGCGTCCAACATGCGAACCCTGCGACCGCATGCAAGCAAGGCGTGCGCTGCGGCGATGCCGGCAGGGCCGGAGCCCACGATGATGTCTTCATCCACCATTTTTCGAGACGGCCGACATCACAGTTACAACGCCACGACCTGGCATCTGTACCGAGAGTTCGCCATTGGCGCCGGAAGCTACCTCACGCGGCGCGGTTGTTTCATCGCTCTCCAGCGCATAGCTGACGAGATACCGACCGGCCGGGATGCCGCGAAATGTCAGCTCGACTGACTGCACGGTATCGGTGACAACAACGAAGCTTCCGTCACGGTTCACGAAGGCCGATGGTCTTGTGTTGTCCGGATCAGTGGAGGCCGCGCCAACACGTGTTGCGCCGAACCGGACATAACGGAAGTATTGCCGGTTCAGCCGTGTGTCAGGGGCAACGCGAACCTCGGGCGATTTGGGATTTGCGAAGTCGACGTCAAAGAGCGTGCGCAGCACCTGACCCTGCCACGACGAATTGTTCGCGACGACGAGATCCTCGCGAAGCACGCGATAGTTGCCATTCTTGAACCACCATTCAAGCATGGCCGTCGGCTTGTTGTGACGTCTGCCGGCTTCGCCAATGCGGCCAGCGTTCTCGGATGTAGAGTTGCGATATCGGTGATACGAGAACTCGACGACATCCTCGATGGCGCCGGGAACCTGCGCGATCTGATCGAGCCAGGGCGCTGCATTTGCCATGTCCATCGTCGACGGCACGACGAAGGCGGGAGTGAAGCCGCTCTCCCGGAGCCGCTTCGCAGTGGCGACAACGGCGCGGCCCATCAGGTTGGCGTTCCACTGCCTGATGTTGTTGTCGGGCTCGAGCAGAACCTCCCACGAGTCCGGGGTAAAGCCATACTTATCGCGAAGGTGCAGATACGTCGCTAGGACGAACTCCGCATACTCCTCTGGGTCGTCGTGCTGATAAAGGCCCGCGGTGATCTGTTCGGTGAAGGCGACGTAGCACATGTTGATGAACAGGCGCTCGCCGCGCGCCTCTATACGGCGTTTGAGCGGAAGTACGATGGTGTCGATGTTCTCATCCAGTTCGGAGAAATCGAAGCCAGCCCACTCGATCGTCCGCGGATCGTTATTGTCGTTGACGGTCGGATAGCGCATCGGGCGCCATTGCTGATACGTGATTTCGCCGGAACTGAAGCGAGTCCACGCCCTGTTGTTGTTCTCTGCTCCGCTTCTCACTTCGAGGCGGATCCGGTCGATACCGACCTCGTCGATCGCCATGTCGTAGAGTTTGTCGCGGTAAAGCGAGACGGCGTCGGGATGATCGTCATCAGTCATGTCTGTGGTGACTTCCCACCCGCGCATGATCTGATGCTGCTCAGCCGTATCCACCGTGATCACGGCCTTGTCTTGCGCGCAGCCTGCCAGCGCGAGGCAGCCGGCCAGCATGATCAAGGATCTTGCAGTGCGCATCCCGCCCCTCGCGTCCATCGTCGCTCATTCACTACCGCGAGAAAGCAACGGCGCCTACAGGCGCCAGAGCGTCACGTTTCCGGGCTTGTCACCGCGCGGCAGGACGCTCTTCACATCCATCACCACGCCGCCGTCGGGATTGAGGAGGCTTTCGACCAGCCGCCATCCGCCGCTGATGAACTCCGCATGCGGGACAGCCAGGATGACAGCGTCGGCGGGCGTGAGTTCCTTCAGCGGCGTCAGCTTGACGCTGTACTCGTGCTCTGCATCGGCTGGCCACGCGACCGGATCACACACCTGCACGTGCACCCCATGGTCGAGCAGCGATTCCATGACGTCGAACACTTTGGAGTTGCGCAGGTCGGGCACATTTTCCTTGAACGTGAGCCCTAGGATCGTGACGCGATGAAGCGGCTTTCCGCGCCGCCCCGACAGCCTCAGGCATTCCTGCGCGATACGCACTGCGACTTCGTCATTCACCCGCCTACCGGAGAGGATCACTTCGGCGTGCAGCCCGAGAGTCTCGGCCTTGTGCGTTAGATAGTAGGGGTCCACGCTGATGCAGTGACCACCAACTAGGCCCGGCGTGAACGGCAGGAAGTTCCACTTCGTGCTTGCTGCCTTGATGACATCCATAGTGTCGATGCCGAGCGAGCCGAGGATGTGCGAAAGTTCGTTCATAAGGGCGATATTGGTGTCGCGCTGGGTATTCTCGATCACCTTCGCTGCTTCGGCGACGCGTATGCTGGGCGCGCGATAGACGCCAGCATGAACGATGGATTCGTAAACGGCCGCGACCTGGTCGAGACCATCCTGTGTCTGGGCTGCGACGATCTTGATGATCGTATCGAGTCGATGAACCTTGTCCCCGGGATTTACTCGCTCCGGGCTGTATCCGACTTCGAAATCGACGCCCGCTTTCAGTCCCGACACGCGCTCAAGAACGGGCAGGCAGACCTCTTCCGTTGCTCCGGGATAGACGGTGGATTCATAGACCACGATGGCCCCCGGCCGAATCGCTGCGCCGACCATCTCGGATGCACGCACCAGCGGGCGAAGATTGGGGCGTCGCGCTTCGTCGATCGGCGTGGGCACCGCGATGATGAAGAAGTCTGCTCCCGCCAGATCCTCGGCCTGGTCGGTGTAGGATGCGGTGGAGCCTACAAAATCCTCAGGAGCTACTTCGCCGCGCCGGTCGATGTTCTCGCGGCTCTCGCGCACGCGTTCAGGGTCGATGTCGAAGCCGATTGTGCGAGCACCCGCCCGTGACAGGGCCACGGCCAGCGACAGGCCGACATATCCAAGCCCAATCACCGCTACGCTGCGGTTGTGAGAAGCTTTCTTCAAGCTCGTGTCGGTTCGCAAGGAGGGACCCCAGATTGCAACATTTACCATCCTACCGATACAAGAATGGCGCCCGCCTTTCGGGGCCGGGTATTTGCTTGGGAAGCGTAAGGCTGGGCGATCAGCACTCCAAGCCTTAGCAATGGGAGGTGCCTTTGCCACTGCGCGCACGCTTCGCCGACGGCGCCCGGGCCCTCGCCACGGCCGTTTTGCCGTTGCAATTGCGCTTGTGGGTGCGGGGGGTGCAAAGAAAGCTGCGCCTGCAGTCAGTGCCGGTGGGAACGGTCCAGTTTGGCTCGCTTCGCAGGCTTGATCCGATCAGTCCCATTTTTGGAAAGGACCGCGATCTCGTCTCGATCGAGCGATTCTATATGGAACAGTTCCTAGAGAGCTGCTCCGCTGACATTCAGGGCCGTGTGCTGGAACTAGGAGATGCCGCGTACACCCGGCGTTTCGGCGGGTCGCGGGTCACGCAGAGCGATGTGTTGCACTACGTTCCCGGCAACCCGGAAGCGACGATCGTAGGCGATTTCACCCGGCCGGAAACCATTCCGGTTGCCGCTTTTGACTGCATGATTGTCACTCAGACCCTGCAGATGATCTACGACATCAAGCCGGCCATTGCGACGCTCTATCGGGCCTTGAAGCCTGGCGGTGTACTGCTCGTGACCACACACGGAATGTCTCGTATCGCCCGTCGCGAGGGCGTGGATGATTGGGGTGAGTACTGGCATTTCACGGCACAATCGCTTCGGCGTCTCACGGCCGAGGTGTTCCCGGCTGAGAACATCCAGATTTCCACATACGGAAACGTCTTTGCCGCCGTGTGCAATCTGCACGGCCTGGCCGCCCGCGAGATCGAACCTAACGAGCTTGCCTATTGCGATCCGAACTACGAGATCATCATCACTGCACGCTTGCAGCGACCTCTGTAGTTCTACGCGCTCGCCCGTTTTGCCGCGATGATATCGTTGATGATCACGTCGAGCGGCGTACGCGGCCGGAATCCGATCGCCGCTTCCAGTTTTGACAGGCTCGGAACGCGCCTCTGCATGTCCTCAAATCCTTTTGCATAAGCCTTGTCGTAAGGCACGATCTCGATCGGCGAAGAACTCCCCGCGGCCGCGCGCACCCGTTCGGCCAGCGCCATGATGGAGACCTCTTCGTCATTGCCGACGTTGAAGACCTGGCCGATCGCGGCCGGAGTTTGCACGAGCCGCGCGACCGCTTCGACTGCGTCCTTCACGTGACCGAAGGAACGCCGCTGCGTCCCGTCGCCGTAAACTTGGATGGGGCGGTTTTGCAGGGCGGCGTCCACGAATTTGGGAAGCACCATGCCGTAGTCGCCGGTCTGGCGGGGACCCGTCGTGTTGAAGAAGCGAACAATGATCGGCTTGGCTTTGCCTTCGTGTGCGTAGGCGAGCGCCAGGCATTCATCGACAGCCTTGGCGTAGGCATACGACCAGCGGATCGTCGCCGTCGCGCCCATGACGACATCCGCATCCTCCCGGTATGGCATCTGAGTACTCTTGCCGTACACCTCCGATGAGGAGGCGATAATCACCAGCTTGGATTCCTGCGCAGCCGCTTCGAGAACGATTTCTGTGCCGCCGACATTGGTGAGCAGCGAGTTGGTCGGCTTGTTGAGAATGGTCTGGACACCGACGGCCGCCGCCAGGTGCACAACGACGTCGTGCGTCTTCACCAGCCTATGGACCAGCGTATCGTCGCAAATCGATCCGATCACGCATGCGAAAGCTGGATTTCCAACGACGCCAGCAAGATTCTTCATCGAGCCGGTCGAGAGATCGTCGAGAACCGACACGCTGTGTCCATCGTGCAGGAATCGCTCGCTCAAGTGCGATCCGATGAAGCCCGCGCCACCGGTGATCAGAACCTTCATGCTATTCCATGCTCCTTGAAGATTGCGGCAGTGCGCGTCAGGCCTTTTTTCCGCGCCGACTGCTCAAGCAACTGGAAGTATCGACGCATGACAGCGGTCTCGCTCCAGTGAGTGTTGAACGCCTCGGCGGCGGCGCGGCCCATTGCGACGCGCGTCGACATGTTGTTCTCAAGCGTCGTCATGGCGTCGGCCAGTTCACGCTCGTTGTCGAAAAGAAAACCGCCGCCCGCCTTCTCGATGATCTCCGGAAACGGCCCTAGGCGCCTGGCGATGACGGGAAGGCCGCGCTTGAACGCTTCGATCAACACAATGCCGAACGTTTCAAAGCAGACTGACGGCGTCATCAGCGCGATTGCATCGCGATAGTAGGGCCCAAGAGCGTCTGGTGGCTTGCGGCCAAGAAATTTGACGCGGGGCATGCCTGCCGCCTGCGTGCGCAATTCACCTGCATAGTCGCCATCACCAATCACGACGAGATCCGCCCCCTCCGTTCCCGCGAAGGTCGGAATGACGTCTTGCAACCCTTTGATCTTCTCAAGCCGCCCGACAAACAGAAAGAACGGTCGATCATGCGCGCGCTCATCAAGCAATGGGCGCTCTTCGCGGTCGGGGAGGAAATAGGGCGCGACCTCCATTGGGTGGGGGAACCCAAGTTCCTCGTGCTTGTCTCGGCTGAACTCGCTCTTGGCGATGAAGAGATCCACCTCGCGGCCTTGTCTGTTCAGATACCCGGTGGAACGCCAGACCTGCGGTGGACGTCCGTACGACAAAACGCATTTCAAACATTGGCGTTCATCACAACGTTCACGATTGAACCGCCAGAGCACATGAGACGGGCACACCAGCCAGTGCTCATGCGCCTCATACACCTTGAGACCGGATCCGTAGGATAACAGGCCCGGTCCGCCGACGAGCGATATGTTGTGAAACCAGGCGACATCGGTCGCTTCTGGAGCGAGAAGCTTCGTCAGCTCAGCGTGATGGGCGAGCGGTCGCCCAAGTTGATGCGTGATGAGATTGGCGGCCGCACCCAGCCGACTTTTCAGAGTGACGATCCGGACACCGTCGTCCGCCGGCGCAGCAATAGGGGCAGCTTTAGCCTGCGTCAGGTATGCATCGGCGTCGTGCACTACGGTGACGTCAAATCCTCTGCGTACGAGCGCGGCAGAGAGTCTCTGCACGCCGATCCCATCCCCGCCAAAATTATAGGGCGGATAGAACGTCGTCAGCATGGTGATGCGCAAGCTCACAGACCTGCTCCAGCCTCAGGCGCATCTATTGCGTCCTGCGCAACGCTTGTGGACGATCTCCGGCGCGACGTCACCAACTCGAGCGCCTCGGTTGCGCGCCTCCTGAGAAAAATCACGGTTAACCCGCAATAGACCAGGATACCGAGAGCGATCGCGCTCGCCAGTTCGAAAACGTCCGGCAGTTGCGCAAAAAAAAGCTCACGTGCGCCAATGACAGTCAGGCACATGATGCAGGCCGCAGCCGCGGGCGCCGCCAACGACGCGGCGTACCGCCATGAATCGGTCCGGGCCAGCTTTGTCATGTAGCGTACGCGGAACGGCCAGATCAAAAGGTACCGCGCGGTCACGGCCGTTGCTATGGCGACCACGCCGTACGGTGCGACAGCGACTATCAAGATCACCCCAAGAATAAGCTCTACCACGGAGAACATCAGCATTGCGGCAGCGCGTCCGGTCGCAAGACAATAGGCTTCGTGGATTCGCTCGATCGTGAAATACAGACCGACGATGGATAGAACCTGCATGATCGGTCCTGCCGCCGCCCATTCATTGCCCATCAAGACGGTGAGCAAGGGCGACGCCACGGCCAGAACGCCCGCGAAGCTCGCGAAAGTGACAAGGCTAGCTGCCCGGCTCACATCGCCAAGCAGCGCCGCTCCTGCTTGTTCCCCGCGCCGCAGCGCCGCAAAGGCAGGCTGTGCGACGAAGCGAACAGGTGCGATCAGCAGGAACGCCAGCGCGTCCACCAGTCGCCACGCAGCCGTGTAGAGCGCCAGTGCAGCGGGTCCGTGCATGACCCCGATCACATAGCTTGGCGTCTGCAAGGCCAGCATCGTCACGGCGCGTAGGCCCAGCATGCGGGAACTGTAGCGCCAGACCTCCTTGAAATGTCGGAGCTCGACCGACCGGTTCGGTCGCCATGTTTCCATCATCCAGACGAAACCATCGGTCACGATCCCCTGGACAACGCGCTGGACCACAAGGCTCCAGGCGCCCCAGCCCGCGAACACGGCGGTGAGGCCAGCGATCCCGCCGACAACAGGTCCGAGGATTGTCCTCACCGCCAAGCCTGAGAACGCCATTTGTCGGCGCAGCCGCGCGACCGGCACAGCGGCGAGCGCCACGAACAGCACTGTAACGCTCGTGGCGCGCAGCAGATCTGTCACTGCGGGCACGGCATAGAGCGACGCCAGCGCAGGCGCGAAAATCCAGATCAAGGCAATTATCGAGAGCGCCATTGCCACCAGCAGGTAGAACACGGCGTTCAAATGGCCGTCTTCCAGATCGGTTTGCTGGATGAGAAAGTCGCTGAATGTCTCCCGGACTAACGTTTCACCCAGAAGCACGATCGCAATCGCCATCATGGCGACGCCGACCACTTCCGTTCCTAGCAGGCGCGCAAACACCACGAAGGTGGTCAACAGAACCGCCTGCTCCAGCCAGATCGCCAGAGACATAACGGTTACGCCAGCTCCGAGCGCATCCTTGATCGACCTGGACATTATCAGTCCCACGGCGGCTAATTAGCGGTCCGGCCCGGTTTGCTGCGGTTGTTGATGTCGCACTGGTTCAGGAACGCGGGGCTGCCGCTGCACCATATGTTCCAGCAGGCAATAAGCGTAGGCGGCACAGCTGTATAAGTAATAAACCTGATGGTACAGCGTGGCCAACGTCGCAAAACCGTAACCGCGCACCTTCGCGAAATAGCGGATGAATCGCCAGTTGGCCGCGGCGATGACGACACTCATTATCATGGGCGCAAAGGCCATGGCCGGCACAAGGAGCGCGACGGGCGCCAGCATGACGCTTGCGATCCACAACAGAGCCAGAACAGCGCGCACCTTTTCTGACGCCGAAACATTGAGGTCGTCGTCGCTCTTTCCACCCGCGAGCAGCAGGCGCGACCAGGGCAGGGCGCGTTGAAAGATGTCGGTTCGCACCACCTCGATCAACGACCATTTCTTCAGGTGCGTACCCAGGAGATCGTGGATCAGCCGTATCTTCCCCCCGGCTCCGATCAGCCTATGGCCGAGTTCGATGTCCTCGATGGTCGGCTTTCTATACCTGGTCGTATCGAAGCCCCCGACGGCGATGAAAGCGCCCCGCCGAACCGCACCGCAGCCAGCCCAGAAAGTAGAGGCGTTCTCCGATCCGAGCTGGTGATAATACCGATGAACAAGGTTCTTGTACTGCGAGGCGAAGTTCTGCGCGGGCGGGCGATCGTCATACGATCCGAAGCACGCAGACAGGTCGGGATTGGCAAAGGCCTGGCGAATTTTCTCAGGGCCATTCGAATGCGCGATCACGTCTGCGTCGACAAACCAGATCACCTCGCCGATCGTCTTGGTGGCCGCAAGATTTCTCGCGGCGCCAGGGCCGCCGTTTTGTGGCGTGGACATCAGCGTCGCGCCAAGGCGTCGCGCCGTTTCCACATTCGAAGGTTCGGTTGAGCAATCGTCGACGACGATGACTTCGTCGATCTCGCCGCACTCTCGAAGCTTGATCAGCGGCGGCAGAGATCGCTCGAGATAGTGCGCAGCATTGAAGGCCGGCATGATCACGCTGATACGCAGCCGCGAACTGGCCCTTGCTTCTACGAGGATTCCTGAAGGGCTCATTCGTCCTTTTTTCCGGCTACTTGATCGCCAGAAAACCTTCAAAGCAAATGTACTTGCTCACCGTCATGATGTCGGTGAAGCCGGCGCGTTTCAGCAGGCCCATATTGCCCTCGGTCGAGAAGGGTTCGAGCACGCCTTTCAGGCTGCGTGTCTTCGATACGATCTCATCCGGCGAGAAGCCCTGACGGAGCTTGAATTCGTTGTAGAGCGAGGTCGAGATATCCTGGAAACGCGCATCTGGTGCACGCACTTTCTCGAACATGATGAAGGCGCCGCCCCAGCTCAGCGACTCGTAAATCCGATTGAACACTTGTTGACGGTCGCGCGGCGCTACGAACTGCATCGTGTAGTAGGAGACGACGAGGTCGGCGGTCTCGATCGGAAAAGTGCGAAGATCGTCCTGAACGATCTCGATGTTCTTGATGCCTTTGCAATGGCGCTTGGCTTCAGTGACCATCGGCCGCTCTGTGTCGATGCCGATCCAGCGGGCATTGGGTTTGGAGCCGTTGCTACGTTCAGCCAGCTTCTTGAGAAGCTCGCCCGTCGATACGCCTAGCTCGTAGCACACACTGGTGTCGGAAACGAAGTAGTCGCTCAATTGGCAGACCAGGTCGTGGCCTTCCTCATAAAGCGGCACAGACTGGCGAATGTGCTGAACGAAAGTCTTGGCGACATCGCCGCCGAAGGTCCACGCGGCGTTCTCGGCCACGATGTTATGTCCAACAGTCATCGGTTCCCCCCTTCGTGATCGCGCCTACGTGCTGATACCGGACAAAAACACAGTATGCATCGCCCGTCGCGATCGTTCTCGTTACAGTTGAACGAACTGTCCCACTTTGGGCAGTCATCGCGGGAACAGGCTGCAAGGCCTGCGCCATGGAAAAGGCCTATGCGCCCGCCAGCAGACGTCGCGTCGCGCGTGCCGCACCGCGGGCAGCCATATAGGTACGGCCCTTCCCAGCCAGGAAGTCTCGCCAACGGCGTAAGTCGCGATAGTAGAACATTTCGATGCGCGGAAGATCGTAGATTGGCGAGGTCCGCCTCGCGATGCCAAACCGGACGCCTAGGGAAAGATGATATCCGCTTTCGATCGCAGCCCTAACTTGGGCGGATGACCGGCCATAGGGCGGTGCGAAATACGGCGCCGGCTCGCCCAGATGCTCTCTCAGGTCTTCCTTTGAACCCAGGGTTTCTTCGAGCAAGCGCGATTTCGAGAGCTTGGTGAGGTCCGCATGCGTGCGGCTGTGCGGGGCGAATGAAATTCCCTTCTCGGTCAGGGTCTTGATCGTCTCCCAACTCATCAGCGGTCGCACAGGCGCCGTAGCCCCGTCCCAGATCCCGGCTTGTCCGGGAAGTTGGGTAGGAACAAATACCGTCGCAGGAAACCCATGCGCTTCCAGAGTGGGGAAGGCAGCATCTGCAAAGTCCTGATAACCATCGTCGAACGTGATCACTAAAGACCGCGGCTTCACTTCCGCGCCGTTCCGCAGCCACTCGGAACACTTCGCTAAACTTATGACCGTCCAGCCGCAGTTGTCGATTTCCTCCAGCTGGCGCGCGAAGACGTCAGGTGTCGTAACAGTCGGCCCGGAGCCGTCCGAAATAGAATGGTAGGTCAGGATCGGAATCCTAGTTGCAGCGGCGGCCTGCACGTCAGTCCTCCACCACATGACTCTCGAACTCCTTCCGGTAGCTCGCCCATTTCGCTCGATAAAACTCGCCTGTTGGTGAAAGACAGTCCACAGCGCCATAGGCCATGGCAAGTGCGTGATGGGTATTGTCGTGGGCGAACAGACCCTGCCGTCCGAAGGTCAGCAGGTTTTCGATCGAACCGACCCATTGGTCGACGGCCTCGAAATGGCGGGCGTAGTCACGGTCGTAGACCGGATAGGCATACCGCAACCGGCGCGTGTAGGAACGGCGAAGCTTCGCCTTGACCGGCAGGCCGCAGCTCCCCAGCCATTCGCACAGTTTCACGCCCAGCGCGTCGTCGCTTAGATCCCAGTAGCCGTCTCCCGGATCCGATGGCAGTTCGGCGCACAGAACGGTCACGCCTTTGGGTTCCACTGTTGCCGAGTAGTTCTTGGGCTCGGAAAGCCGTGAGATCGGTATCGAAGTTTCCGGGAAATAGTGTGCGTCGAATTCCGTGAACTGGTCGGTCTCCAGCGCGATGTAGATCAGGATCATGCCGCGAAACTTGATCGACGCAGCCGCTTGTTGAACGTGCACGGGTGCGGCTGTCCCCGCCGCACGGACAAGGGTCGTGATCGGCAGCGTGGACCAGAGCATGTCGGGTTGGTGCTCCACCACGCCGTCGGGTCCGGCGACCCGGATGCGGCTGATCCGGTTGCCTTCCATCTCCATGCCTTCGAACCGTGCTCCAAGCTCAATCGTTGCGCCGGCCTTGCGCGCTTCTTCCGCGAGCCGGTTGCTGATCGCGCCAAAACCGCCGCGTGGATAATAGAATTTGCCCGTTGTCGGAGAACGCAGGCCGGGCAGTTGTCCGAGGATCTTTCTCATCAGCTTCGGCAACGAGCTTCCCGAAACCCGCCTTTTCGCAAGCGCGGGCGCAAGCTCCTGCGGTTCAAGCCCCCACAGCTTGCGCATATACGGAAAGTAGAAGCTTTCACACATCGTGCGGCCGAGGCCGCGCAGCAGCACGCTTTCAAACGTTTCCTTCACGACGCGTGGCGCCCGCATCTTTGCCGTCGCCGCGTCAAACACCAGGGCCGTCGAGAAGGTGGGCGGCAGACGCGTCGCGAGATCCAGGGGCTTGAGCGGGAAATGAATCCAGTTGCCGCGCAGCCGGATGCGGCCATGACGCGGACGAAGGAGCAGGTCTTCGCCCAACAATCCGGAAATGTCGGACAGGACGTCTGCAGACGAGGCCGGGTGAAGGCGATGGCTGCCGAAATCGCAGTGGACGCCTTCAAAATCGAAGCTGCCGGCATTGCCTCCGAAGGCGCTTCCCGCCTCATGCAGCGAAACATCGTGATGGCCGCCTTGCGCCAGCCGCATGGCTGCGCCGAGCCCGGCGGGGCCGCCGCCAAGAATCGTGATGCGCGGCTTGGTTCGCCCCTCGGCGCGGCGCGCTGGGCCGCCAGTGACGGCTACATTCGCCTGTGTCGCGTCGCTCATGGTCAACCGTTCCTCGGTGATGCTTTCGGCCGCTGCCAGATCGCGGCAAGCGCCCCTACAAGCCCGGCTGCAATGACGATCGTCTGCCACATGAGGCTGGCCGCGACGACAGGCGCAGCTGCCATGCCGAATGGAGCAAACAAGCCCGACAGACTTGCTTCGCGCACGCCGAGGCCGCCGATGCTGATGGGCAGCGTCGCGATCAGCTTGGCCAGCGGCCACGCGAACAACCACATCGCAATGGAGGATGGTCCGCCGATGCTGGCCGACAGGGTGGCGTTCAGGACTGCAAACGTGGCCTGGATCGCAATCGACAGCAGGACGCACCAGAGGATTGTCAGCTTGCGGCGAGACATGCGCTCCAGTGCTTCCGCCAGCAGGCCGGTGAACTTTCCTCCGGTTCCTTTGGCATGCAGCGCAGCGAACACTTTCGCCATTGGCTGCAACAGGAAAACCGCGGCGATCCCGGCCGCGGCAAGGATCGCTGTCGCCGCGTAGGTCCAGCTGAAGTCGCCTCCGCCTGCGTCTCCGAGCATCGCAGCGCCGGCGGCAGCGATGGCAAGCAGCGTGGCCGTGTCGATGATCCTGTCGATCAGCGAGCCGAGCACGAGGTCCGATTTGGCGACGGGCGAGCGCATCATCATGCCGGCTCTGACGACATCACCGCCGGCGACACCGGGCAGGGCAAGGTTCGCCGCGAGGCCTGAGAAGTGAGCGCGAAGAGCTGCAGAATATGGAATGCCGCCGCCGATGAGGTTGCGCCATTTGGCGGCAGCGACGCAGTGACCGGCGATGTGCGCGAGGAACACGCCGGCCCATATCGCAGGGTTCACGGCTATCATGCTGCCCCAGACATCCCCGAGAGGAATGAAAAGGAACAGCGCTACGAAGGCGGAAATCGTACCTGCGGCCTTGAGCCAGAACATCAAACGCCGGCTTGAGGTTGTGCTGCGCGAATCTCCGGATTGGCCTGCCACGGGTATCCCTACGACCTCAAGTGAAGTCTGGAGATCATGTCGGCGATGAGGCCCAGAGACCAGATCATGAGCGCCGCCAGCAAGGCGAAGATCGCGCTTTCTGACAGGTTGTCTAGGAAGATGTCATAGATCGACTTGGCCACGCCGAGCACGAACAGGAACAGGCCGAGCGGCATGAATACACGCAGCGGATGGAACAGCATGATGATCCGCACGACTAGCAGCATGAACCGGAAGAAGTCCGTCGGCCGGATTTTCGACTGGCCGATACGTCGGCCATAGCTGATGGGATGGTAGACGACTGTCAGCCCGGAGCAGATCATGCAGAGCGTGATCGTGGTCGTCAGCGAGAAGCCGTCGGGTAGCAGCTGGACGAAACGTTCCAGCGACTTGCGGCGGAACACGCGCAGGCCAGAGTTGAGGTCGGGTATGTGCCGGCGCGCCAAGGCATCTGCCAGGCTGTTGAGAATCCACTTGGCTGGCTTGCGGATGAGCGGCACGCCGTTCATCGCCTGCCCACGATTGCCGACCACCATGTCGGCCGTGCGACACATCTCCAGCATTCGCGGGATTTCCGCAGCCGGGTATGTTCCATCCGCGTCGATGATCGCGACAAAATCCGATTTGGTTGACGCAAAACCGATCTTTAGGGAATGACCATACCCTACGTTCGACGGCTTGCGGATCACCCGCACGCCAGATGCTTCAGCGATCGCCGCGGTATTGTCGGTAGAGCCATCGTCTACGACGACAATTTCAGCATCCAGGTTTCGCTCCGCGATAACGGCAACGAGGCTTTTGATAGTTCCTGCGATCCCGCCCGCTTCGTTGAAAGCCGGGATAATGATCGAAAGCGTCGGAAATTCTGTGCTTTGCGTCAGGGCGGCCTCTCCCCAAGTGGCTGAACGTCGCAATGGTGCAGCAAGCGGGCCAACATATCCGCCTGACTAACCCGATGTTCCGCAGCGTTGAACGCCACGGCAAAACTATTGCGGGCTTATCGCAAGGCGAGATTACCAATCAGCGATCGACGCGCCTTATGTGAGTTGCGGTCGAAGCCGGGGATAATGGGATTAACCACATTAAAAGGTTGTGCCGTTGAAATGCAGCCGATTGCAGCGCCCCAAAATGGGCCAGTTGATCCAAGCCAGTAGGTTGTGGCTGCATCGGTGAGGAGAAGGTGCCGTAGCGGCGAAGTGCTTCGCGAGAGGATCAAGATCGAGGTTAATCGCTCGTATTGAGAAGTCGATAGCAAGCATCGCAGGTCCGGCCCCCTCCGCACGCCGCTTGCGGCCGTACTCGACAGGACGCGCGCGGGTGAGGTTCCCAACGCGGTACTTGCCCAACTCGCGCTTCAGGCGCGCAAGAGACCCAGCGAGCTTCAGCCTGGTTCGCGGAACCTTATTTGGCGGGTCGCCTATTTGAGTTCCAATTCAACCAATTCAACCAATTCAACCAATTCAACCAATTCAACCAATTCAACCAATTCAACCAATTCAATCGTCTCTGCGCCGCTGTTGCGAACTGAGCGTATTGAGCCGCCGGTCTGAACTGCGAATTCCCCTGCGTGCAGCGCCAATGTCTGGTCGGGCACGCCGGGGGTCGCCGTCGTCAACAATCCGCCGCGCACGACGACCCGAACGCCATTGGCTCCCTGTGAAACGGTGGGAGCGGATTGACCTGGCGCCAAAATCAGCCGCCAAGCCCGCATTCGTTCGTTGTCGAGAATTTGCACATACTGGGGAGCAGTCTCACGTGAGGAGGCTTCGTGGCCCAATGGACTGGCGCGGCGCATCTCAATGACGATGAACTGGCTCGGGCCGGTGTCGCCGTTGACGATCCTGTGCGTGCGCGGTTCAAGGCCGATAGCGTTGCAGCCGGCGGCCCCCGCCGGAACCAAGGGCGTCTCGGCGAGAGGCTGTCCCGGACGCTGGCTGCTTTGCGGCGCGGCTTGAATGACGACGTAAAAGATGTCGCGGTAATGCGTATGAAATCCAGAATCGCCTCGCGGAGGGTAGCGGTTGTTCAGGACCGCGAAATCTTCGTTGGCGAAGACCGCCTGGTGGAAGGAAGCCCGTTCGACAGGAGGGAAGCCTTGGCTCGCGTCCGTGCTGTTCGCCTGCTGAGCGCACGCAGAAGAACGAGCGATCACTACCAGGCTTAATCCGAGATACAGTATGCGCGCGGAGAACTTCATGACTTGCGCCCCCTCGAATGTGTGTGGTTCAGACCCGGACCCGTTTTCGATTGGGCGGACTTGAGCCACATAAGTCAAACAATATGAACAGACTGGATCGACGATTCTCCGTTGCCCCGATGATGGACTGGACCGAGATTTTTCTAGTTTCAATCGTCTGGAATCGCTCGGTCACGCCACGGTCACATCAGCATTCTCTGGCGCGATGTAAGCGTTGATCCTGCATGCAGCCAACGCTGCTGTCAGAGTCACCAACGGCATCCGGAAAACCAAGGGCGGACCTGCCGGTTGAGCCGCTCGCTTCCGCGTTGCGGATCGATGAAACCAAAAAACCAGATCGACGTTGAAGCTCCCGTCGGGCGGTTCCCTGTCCGTCCCCCCTGAAGGGCCGTCCGGCACTCACTCCTGCGGAGCCCGCGTTACCGACGCGGGCTTCGTTCGGGTTACCCGCCGCGCGATTCATCAAATGACAGTCTCAAACTTTATTGCGGCTTTCGTCGCTGATGGCATTGTTCTGGCTCACGGGCCGGGAGAGGGCCATGCGCAATAGGCGCTACGAATTCCAACGCGGCGGCGGCGTAATCTGGACGTTGGTCTTTGATCAGGAAACCAGCCGCTGGCACGTCGAGAAGCGATTGCGGGGGGACGCCATTCGCATGTCCCTTACTGAATTCGAGAAGAGCCATTTCGGCCAGCGGTTCAGCTCCGACCTGAATCGCGCCGTCCACGAAGCCGAGCGCGACCTATAGGCTTCTCTGGCATTCATTAGCTTGCGGCAGTCCTTGACCGAGAACGTCAGCCGCGCGAACGGCTCCCACACAGACCGTGAGCCAAAGGCATAACACCCTCCCAATCATCTTGTGGGAGTCCGCCGTGTCGAGCCGAAAATACCCTGACAACCACTGTCAATTGTCGCCGAGAGCGCCGCGCCGTTCAATGATCGAGACAGATAGAATTCTGCGGTTCGAAGATCTGACAGAGCTCAAATTCCAAGTGTACGACCATCTGCGCGAAGCGTGCGCGCTTCCCTGACGGCTGTTCGCTAGGGTCTGGCATTGGGAGAGGTTGCCGTTATGGCCGCTTCAACTGTCGACAAGAGATCGCGAGGTACGATCGGCTTCGTGACCACCGCGGCAAATCCCTGAAGTGCTAGATTTACTGCGTCAGGCACTGAGCTCGCGGCTGTAAAGGCAATGATCGGCGCCGTGCGGTTGGGGCCGTCGCTCGATCGGACAATCTGCACCACGTCGGCGCCCGTCATGCCGGGCATGACCAGGTCCATAAGGATCGCATCATATCGATTCGCCCAGGCGAGGCTGAGCGCTTCGGCGCCTGTGCACGCTTCCCTTACCCTCATCCCGGCGGCTTCAAGCGTGACCCGGGTCAGCTCGCGCATAATGTCGTGGTCATCGACGATCAGGATTTTGAGTTGATGTCTCATTCGGCGCAAGTCGATAGTGTCCAGGCAGGTTCATGCCGCGCCGATGCACCGCTCTCCGGTAAACGCCGCCGCTTCGAGTTTGATGTACTGGCGGCAGCTCGCAGCCACCTCTCAGAGGCCGTCGGTGTCGTTCCATGATTGTGACGCAGGCCGAGTCGCATTCGGATTTTGCGAAGTGGTCCAGACGTTCAAATGCGCGCGAACCCCTTGCGCTGCATTTCGCCCCAGCCGCGGCGGCGGCGCACCCAGTCCCAGCAACCTATCAGTCGCCATGCCGAATTGAGTTGCCGGTACCCCAAATTCTCGATGATCGCGCAAACGGCGAGAACCAACAGGTCTCGGGTTCGCGTCGCCCGCCGCAGCTGTTGTTCCTCCAGCACAAGCGAGCCGATGCTGACCGCGATTCCGAAAACTACACTGGCTGCCAGAAAGGCAAGAAGGAATTCAATGGACAAGGCGCCGAGCGAACAGAAGATGGGCAATAGGAGATATCCCAGGATCTCGGCGATCGGTCCGAGGACGTCGACAAGCAGGATGCCGCCCAAGCCAGCGAAGCCGATGCGGCCATAGCGCGGGTTAAACAGCATGGTCCTGTGCAGAGCGAAAGCCTCTAGCGATCCGCGCTGCCATCGCCGGCGCTGCCGAGAGAGTGCTTGCAAGGTCTCCGGAGCCTCCGTCCAGCAAACGGGTTCAGGTACAAAGGCAATCCGATAGTCACGCTTCTGCTCCCGTTGCGTGCGGTGCAGGCGCACGACGAGTTCCATATCCTCTCCAACCAGGCCTCGCGTGTATCCTCCTGCTTCGATGACGGCGCTTCTCCGGAAGAGCCCGAAAGCGCCGGAAATAATCGTAAGCGTCTCAACGCGGCTCCAGGCCAGGCGCGCCATGAGAAATGCGCGCATGTATTCGACCGTTTGAAGCAGAGCGAGTAGATTCCGCGGGAGGCGATACCGCTTCACCCGACCGCCGGCGACAAGACATCCGTTCGCAATGCGAACGGTTCCGCCCGCCGCAATGACCCGCTCCGGGTCGGCGATGAACGGTTGCACGGCGCGTAGCAGCGCATCTGGTTCCAGAATCGAGTCCGCATCCATCGAGCAGAAGATCGCGTTTCTGGTATGATTGAGGCCGGCATTCAGCGCATCGGCCTTGCCGCCATTCTGCTTGTCGATCACAAGCAGGGCAGGCTGCAGGCGCGACGTGTATAGACCGCGGGCGGGCATGTGCGAAAGAGTAGCAGAGCTGTCGCGTTGGGCCGGCTCGAGCGCGAACGCTTCCCGCAAGACTTCAAGCGTTCCGTCGGACGATCCGTCATTGACGACGACGACCTCGAAGGACGGGTATTGCTGCAGCAGCAATGAGCGCACGCTTTCGACAATAGTCTCAGCTTCGTTGTAGGCCGGCGCGAGAATGCTGATCGCAGGCGCCTCTTCGGAGCTGCGCTGCCAAAGGCGATCGGAGACGGGTTCAGGCGGGTCATCCCGAAGGGCTCTCGCTGCCAAGACGAGTTGCAGGACATGCAGTCCGTTCTGAACGAGGGCTAGCACGACCAGCGCCAACGCAATCGACTCAATGATGGTCAGTGCGACGTCGGGAAACGGGTTCATGCCGCGACCGTGTCTCGTCCCGCCGGCTGGAGGATTTCCAGCGCTTCGGTCGCGCGTAAGCGAACCCACCAGTTCTCGTCATGCTGAAGCGCTTGCAGTTGGCGTCTCGCATCAACGATGTGGGCCTTGCCGGCTGCCAATGCGGCGCCCGCACGAACAGTCCAGTCGGTGTCATCCAGGCCTCGTACAACGAGCGCGTCGCCCACCGGTCCGGGCCGTTGCGCGAGGGCGGCTATACAGGCTGCCCGGATCTGGGGTGCAGGGTCGTCCGCGGCCGCCAGGAGCACGTCGAGCGCGCCTGGTTCGAGGTTGGCCGCAAGGCCCTCAATGATAGCGACGCGCACGCCGATTGGCGTCTCGGCGACCGTCAACGCTAACAGTGCATGGCGCGGGAATTTCTCCGACATCATTTTTACCAGCGCAAGAGCCTGTGTACGCTCGCGTGGCGCGGCACTCCGCGCAATGTTCAGAACGTCCGAAAAGGCGGGGGGGGCTCCGATCAGGATCGAGGCGCGCAACGCCGCGAACCGCACGCCAGGATGGAGGTCCCACCACGCCCGCTGGAGCGCCGCCTCTGACTCGCTCGGAGCAAAGGCGGCGAGCGCCTCTGCGGCGAATTGACGATCCCGAGGCTTGCCATCCTGCAAGCGCGCGCGCAGGGCGTCAGCAGTCCCCGCACAGGTGAGAGTTTCAACGAACGCTCGCCGGGTCTCGCCGCGGACAAGCGCCAGCACCTCAAGTACGACCGGTGCAAGCGCATCGAGCCTTGCCGCTCGCCGAACGTTTTGCCGTAGAGTGCGGGTGGACATGTCCGATTGCAGCAGGACTTCAAGAATTCCGGCTCTCGCCCTGATAACGCGCCGATCGCGCCACGCTCCAAAAGGTCGAGCGATCAGGATCATCGCCAGACCAAAAAGGGAGACGGCTGCAAAAGACATAGAAAGGGTCCAGACAAAGCCGAGCAGGTTCATGTCAAAACCTGTAAGCAGCGCCAGCCGACACTTCTTCCCGAATGTAGGAACCTCGGTCTTCGCGAGTCATATCCACTCGAAATAGCAGCGTGTCGCTTGCGTCGAAACGAACGCCGCCGGTCCACCCGCGCACGCGCGTGACGACTCCCTCCGTCGTCTCCGGCGCTTCGGCATAGGTGATGCGGGCATGGACCTGGGGCGCCAAAGGGATATCGGTGCGGACCACATAGCCCATCAGCACCGGGCCGCCACGTTCACCAACGGCAACAGCTTGGATGGCTGCCCGCAGGCCTTCCTCAGTAAAGGAATGTTCGAGGCCGACTTTCAGAGCGTAGATGTCGCCGGAGACGAAGCGCGATGCATCAGCATCTAGCGTCAACCGCGTTGCGTCCGCCCGAGCCCCGAGATCTATCGAACCACCGACTTTCAGTGCGAACTCTGGGCGGAAGTCCGCATCAGATGTTCCGCCACCAGCAAAGTAAAAAGAGCCACGTGCGAGCATTCGATCGATCCGTAGTTCGGAATACGTGTCGCGCTTGTCGAAGCGCTCCTGTTTCTCCACTTTCAGCGCAGCCGCCCATCCGTCCTGGAACGGACGCGAGATGGCGACGAAGGCCTCGCGCCAGTCTTGCAAGCCGTCCGAGAGCCTGCTCTGGCTGACGCCGGTGTCGACGCGTAGAACCGGATCGGCCGACGCAGTCGCGGTACAGACTGAGCCGACGCCGATCACCGCAAATAGCTTGAGAAGGTCGTTCATGCTGCCGCCAGCGGGATGAGTCTTTCGACCCGTGCGACAAGCTCGTTCGGGCTGAAGGGTTTGGTCAGAAAATCCGAGGCGCCCAATCTCAAAGCGCCTACGACGTGATCTTCGCCTTTCAGGGTTGTCAGCATCAGGACTTTGAGTTGTTGCAGCCGAGCATCGGCGTGAAGCCGGCGCAGCACTTCGATGCCGCTCATCACGGGCATCATCTGATCGAGGATCACGGCATCGGGCGATTCCAGATCCAACAAGGCAAGGGCAGACTCGCCATCCGGCGCGGAGATCACGCGATATCCGGCAGCTGACAGGTGATGCTCAAGTAGCATGACGAGCAATGGATCGTCGTCCGCTACGAGAACGACGCGTGGGGTCGGATTTTTCTCGTGCGGCATGGCGCGGCTCTCTTGATCAAGATCGCGACCATCACACAACGAAGTGAAAAAACGCTTGCGGCGCAGCCCAATCCTCTGCGAGCAAACTGCGAGATTTGCGTGCTTATCTCTTCGTTCAATGAGGGCGTGCACTATCCTGGACGAAGTCAGGAGCGGTCACGTGAGTCGCGGCTACATCCTTGTCGTGGACGATGATGCACTCCTCGCTGAACTCGCGATGGCAGTTCTCCAGCAAGACGGTTATGAGACGAGGGTGGCGGTCAATGGCGGAGAGGCGCTCCAGTTGATCGAGAAGCGCATTCCGGACCTGATCATTCTCGATGCCAATATGCCGGTGCTCGATGGTTTTGGCGTTCTCGCAGCCCTGAAGGCCGACTCTGTTCTCAAGAGAATACCCGTGGTAATGCTGACGGCGTTGCGGTCCGAGGCTGACGTCGCCAAAGCGCGGCATTTCAAAGTTGACGGCTACGTTGCAAAGCCGTTTGAACCAGACCATCTGCGCCAAAGAGTTGCAGTTGCGATTCAGCACCGGAAGCGCGAGCGAGGTGTCGGCGGGGACGCGGCACAGTCCCCACGGCCGAGTGTGCCGCCCTCAAATGACGCCAACACCGAAAGCGAATTTCTTGACTAGTCGCTCCGATCTGTCCGGGAGATTTCGTGAGGCGTCGCGAACCTGACGCGGTAGGTGCGAGTGGAAGTGCGACGCGAATTGATACATCTTTGTCCAGGTAGTCGGGCCGCTCTCATGCAGGATTCCAGTCAAAACACGTTACCCCGGCAATTTCCCTGGGATGTCGCTGTAGGGCGGCGAGCCGGGGCTATCGCTTTCGCGGTGTGCCTCGCCATTCTCGCAGCTGGGGTCGTTTTTCTCAGCCATCAGTTCACGCGGGACGCTGGGCGCGTGGCCTCCATCTGGCCTTTGAACGCGCTTCTGCTTGCCATCATCCTTCGTTGGCGTGGCGCATCGTCCGTTGCCGTGATCGCCATTGGCGCTGCCTCCAACCTGGCAGTGGGCGTCGCTATGGGCGATACGCTGTTCAACGGGATCGCCCTGACGTTCGCCAACGTCGTAGAGATCGCCATCTGCTTTTTTCTACTCCGTCCAAAGGGCGCGGCATTCGATATCTCGCGTCCGCATTCACTTCTTCGTTTCGTATTTGTTGCAGGCGGCATTGCACCAGCGGCTTCCGCGGTAATCGCGGCCTGCGCTCTGACCACGAAGGCGCCTTTCTTGGAGACATTGGGCGTCTGGTTTGCAGCAGACGCATTGGGGATGTTGATTTTCGCGCCGGCCCTGCTGTCGATCGGTTCATCGCCGTCGGAGGATTTGTTTGCCCGACGCTCCTGGAAGGAGTGGGGACTTGGCGTCGTCATTCTCCTGACGATCCTCTTTGTTGTCTTTGGACAACGGAGCTATCCGCTGTTGTTCCTCGTGTATCCTGTCGTCATCCTCGCGACGTTTCGCGGCGGCATTACCGGCATGGCGTTGTCTGTCCTTCTTGCGGCGTTCGTGGCTATCGGTGCATCTGTTGCAGGTTACGGACCCACGCAACTGATGGCCGGATCGGAGACCGACCGCGTCCTTGTGCTTCAGTCGTTTCTGGCGATCATGACTTTGACATCACTCCCCGTTGCGGCCGCTCTCGCTGAAGGCGCACGCGCTAACGCTGCGTTGCGAGCGGCGCGCGAAGAGGCCGAACGCGCGGGGGCAGAGGCGCTTGCGAACAAACGCCGCTATCAAGCGCTGGCGGACTATTCGACCGACATTGTTGTGAGGTTGGGCAAGGGCGGAATAATATCCTATGCGTCGCCGGCGTGCAGAATGCTGGGCATCACGCCTGAACAGGCGATAGGGCGTTCGACGATCGACTTCGCGGCCCCTGAGGATCGCGAGTTTGCGGCAAAAACTCTTGAGGGCCTTTTTAGCGGCGCTGAGCCCGATCGGTCGGTTCGGCGGGAATTTCGTGTCTTGCGAGCCGACGGATCGGTTCTGTGGCTCGAGGGCAATCCAAGCATCATTCGCGATGCTGACGGCGCTCCAGTTGAAGTCGTGACCACTTATCGCGACGTAACCGCGCGGCGTCAGCTGGAAGATGACCTCCGCGATGCCAATCTCGCAGCGCAGACCGCTGCAGAGGAGCTTCGCGCCAGCGAACACAGGTTCCGCACGATAGCAGAAACGTCGCGCGACATGGTCGCCCGCATGGACATGAACGGCGTCATTCGCTTCGTCAGTCCCAGCTGCGAGACGGTGATGGGATATAGTCAAGAAGAACTGCTGGGCACCACGACTATGGACCACACCCATCCCGATGATCTGAAGACGGTCGAGGCCTTTTTCGCCAAACTGATCTCCGCAGGACCTGATGCGCCGCCTCGACCCTACGCGTTTCGCGCGCGACGAAAGGATGGGCGGACGATCTGGCTCGAGGGAATTCCACGAATCCTTTTCGACGAGGCAGGAACGCCGAGCGAAATTCAGGACTCGGCTCGTGACGTGACAACACGGAAGGAGCTGGAGCAGGCATTGGCGGAGGCCCGTGCGGCAGCGGAGCTGGCCGCGCAGGCGAAGTCAGACTTTCTCGCGAACATGAGTCATGAGCTGCGGACACCTCTCAACAGCATCATCGGTTTCACGCAGCTGCTGGCCATGAGCGAGTCTCTTCCGCAGACTGAACGACGGCACGTCGATCTTGTGGCGATGTCGAGCCGCAGCCTCTTGACGGTCGTCAATGACATTCTGGACTTCTCGAGTCTGGACGAGGGGCGCATCCGACTGGAGCTGCGACCCCTTTCGGTTGCCGAGACGATCCACCGTTGCGTGGACTCGCTCACCTTGCAGGCAGATGCCAAAAATCTTCGCCTGGAGACCCGAACGGACGCAGACCTCGCGCCGTATCTTGTTGGCGATGATACAAGGTTGTTTCAGATTCTCCTGAATCTCATCGGCAACGCTGTGAAATTCACGGATCGGGGCGACGTTGAAATCTCGGCTGACGCTCGCCCCTCGAATGAAGGCCATCAGGCGTTCAGGATTTCCGTGCGAGACACCGGCATCGGAATTCCCAGCGATCGCCTGGATCAGCTGTTTACCCGCTTCTCGCAGTTGGACTCTTCCATCAACCGGCGCTTTGGGGGTAGCGGTCTGGGATTGGCGATCACGAAGGGTCTGGTTGATCTGATGGGGGGACAGATCGGCGTAGAGTCGACCGAGGGGAAGGGGACAACATTCTGGGTCGAGTTTGACCTACCCGTCGCGCACGCCGCCGAGATCCAATCTACACGCGATGCAACGACTGCTGCCGTTTCTTCCGATGGAGCGCTGCAGATTCTTGTGGTCGATGACGTCGACCTCAACCGGGAACTGGCCGCGGCGTTCCTCGCAACGTCGGGGCATCAGGTGGACCTGGCGTCCGATGGACATGAAGCGGTCGCGCTTGCCCGGGCCTGTCGCTATGACATTGTCTTCATGGACGTCCAGATGCCCCGCATGAACGGGCTAACCGCAACGCGTCTGATCCGCGAGCTCCCTGACTGCCGTGATCTTCCGATTGTTGCCATGACCGCCCAGGCGCTGCCTGATCAGATCGCCGCCTGTCAGGAAGCTGGAATGAACGACTATCTGCCCAAACCGATTGCCGCGGGCAGTCTTCAGGCCATGATTGGCAAATGGGCGCGACCTAGAACCGATGCCCAAAAGAACTCGCCGATTCACCCTGATCTGATGGCTTCGTTGCGCAGTCGGTTCCTCCTCCGCAGTCGAGATGACTTGCAGCGCATGACGGCCCTGTTGTCGTCGGAAGGGGGCAAAGCCTCCGAGGAATTGGTTATCCTGGTTCACCGCTTTGCGGGTACTGCGGGGACCTTTGGCTACACGGAAGCCGGCGAGGCGGCGCAAGTGATCGACCGGGCCATCTCGGAGGGGCGGACTCCCGGTGTTGACGGCTTCGAGCCGCTGCTCAGGGCGGTCGAAAGCATCTTGAGGGCAGCGTAGCTTGCAATCGCGACCGCCGGCCGCATCGCGTGGTGCGGCCGGCAGCGCTGCTTGTTCCCCGAATACTCTACACCACACCGCCAGGTCGGCTGGGCTTGGGGGCTGAATGGCCATCCTGGGCGTTGTGTAAAAGCAGTCTCGCGCGCTATGCTCTCAATCGCCTCTCAGCCGATGGTTGGGGAAAAAAAATTTGAGCGGGACTGTTCTCGTTGCTGAAGATGATGACCTGCTACGGGCATTTATTCTTGCGGGATTGAAGCAGGACGCCCTTATCGCGGTGGGCGTGAGCAATGGGGAAGAAGCCCTGCAACTCGCCCTCGGCCGTGATTTCGACCTGCTGGTGCTCGATCGGAATCTCCCGGGCCTGGACGGCTTGATTGTTCTCAAGACCTTGCGCCTGCGCGGCGTCGCTGCCCCGGCGATGTTTCTGACCGCCCTTGGCGCGACCGGCGACCGCGTGCAGGGCCTCGACTCCGGGGCGGACGACTACATGGCCAAGCCATTCGCAATTGAGGAGTTTCTCGCGCGCGCGCGCGCGTTGCTTCGGCGCCCAAAGCAGACCCTCCCGCAGACGCTTTCATTCGGTCGCCTTGCGGTGGATCTCGTGCGCCATGAAGCATCAATCGATGGCAGCGCCTTCGAACTGACCGCGCAGGACATCGTGTTGTTGTCGGTATTCTTGAAAGCGCCTGCTCGGGTCTTCAGCCGCGAAGCGCTCCTCGATCAAATGGGGGGCGACGATGCTGGCCCGGCGGCAGTCGAGCACGCGATAAGCCGCCTGAGAAGGAAGCTCGACGTTGCGGGCGCTGGCGATGTCATCAAGACTGTTCGAGGCGCTGGGTATCGCTTGAATACCTGAACCAAAGGTGGGCCATCCATCGCGCTTGCTCTAGGTCGCCGCGATGTAATCGACGCTATGCATGGGCGTCGGGCTGCCCGCCTGCTCAGCTTCTCCGTCAACGCCGTGAACGCGCCGTTGGCGAACCTGCGGGCCTTCAGGCCATTGCTGTAGCCGATGAGGCCAGCGCGTGATGGACGTAGGCGATAGAGGGCTACACGTCTTGTATCTGGGCCGGCAGTTCCTCACTCTCAGGGAGAGGGGCGTCTATGCGAACAGCAGCCACCTATGGTTTCGCCTGCTCGTTCCAACATCTCTGACAGTGCATTTTGACCGTCGCCAACGCGCGGACGTCGCGCATTTTGCCACGTCAGTCCGGACGAATTCGGCCTAAGCACACAGAAGGGTTGGCGGTTCGGGCGCCTCGGCCACTCACTTAGCCGATTGAACAGCAGATGCGTCCGATGCAGATGATCGGTTTCGCATCAATAACAGAAGGTCATCTACGGAGAGTGGCCTGACGATGCGGATTTATGTAGCATCTGCACCAAGCAGAAAAGCTAGCGACGGGCCATCTTTGGCCCATGAGCGACGAACCCATCTCCGCCCTGCTGGTCAAGCGCACTGAGCTGGCCGAACAGGTCCAGAAGATTCCGGCGACCATCTTCCACATCGACGCCACCTTGGAGGCGTTCGGCCACCGCCCCGGCAAGGTTGCCAAGCGGCGCTTCGCCAATGGCGAGCTGATCCGCCTAATCGGGGAAGCCGGGCGCGCTGGCGTGACCACGGTCAACGGCATTGCCCGCTGGGTGATCCCGTCGAAAGGCTGGAGCGCGGGCGACCAGACCCTCGCCAAGCGTGTCCTTTGGTCGGTGAAGGACTGCCGGAAACGCCTCAACCGGCAGGGCGCCTAGCCGCGAACGAAGGCCGTCACGTAAGCAAGCCCGACAATCGCAGCAACTACTGCCACCCAGAGGGCGATGCCATGCCAGCGAGGGCGGCGTTTCATAGTCGGGTCCCCAGCGCTCACCTGCGCTCCGCCCTCAATTTAGCACAGGCCGCTATTTGGACGAGTCCGGCGATGGGGGCTGGGTCTTGATTGTCGCTGTGTACTGGGGAACGCCGTTTCCATCCGTCCAGTCCTCGACTTCGACGTGGACGTGACAGCCCGGGTTCTGAAGCTTCAGATGCTCGATCACCGCAACAACAACGTCGCGCTTCTCGCTAGCGGAAAGGTATCTGCTTTTCATGTCACGGCCCCGCCTTGGCGGGAGACATAGAACGTAGCCAAACCCCGGGAAGCCCCTAGGGGTTGAATCCAGAACGTAGGGCGAATGCCTAGGCGAAGCGAGCGGCCTCAGCCGATGAAGTCGATTTCGTTGTCCGACGCCACTCTAAGACTCGCACTTCTGAGCCCAAAGACTGGGCCGCGCTAGGCGGTTTCATCGCTTCTCGCGAGTGCCTCTCCGCCTTGATTGCCTGGAGTTGGCACCGCAGTCGGTAGGACAGGCGCGCTTCCACTGCCAAGGCTTGCTCTTATCGCAATTAGTTATCCGACACCGATTCCGGCCGAGTCGACGACCGGAATCTGTTGACTTCGTCTTCTGTCGCTTAAGACTGCGTCCGGGGCAGTCGGCATGGACCGGCTTGGGAGGGGGAAATGACGGTTGCACGCGACTTCGCGAATCTGCAGCTCGGCACCAACAGCTTCATAGGGCGACCGGGGAACGATCCTGTGCTGGATATCCTGGCGGTGCGGCTATTGGAGACACTCCGCACTGAACCGGCCGCCCCGGAAGAAACAACCGAGCGGACCGTACAGGCGGCGGTCGTTCCATGGAATCGCGCCCAGCGGCTGCAAGTCGCCGGTTCCCGTCATTCGAGGCGAGATTGCAAAGGCAGCAATTGGCCGAGAACAGCAAGCAGGGCACGGCCCCTTCGACGAATCTGGCGCTGGAGGCGTACGCTTAGGCCTTTCGGATGAAAGCACGCTTTTAGTCATTACTTCGTTTCGGCGAGGTGCCTCTCCAGAACGACAAGATGCGCCATCATGAGTTGCACCGAGGCGCGAAGCGTGACCAAGGCCCTTTCGGTGTGTTCGCTGTTAGTTGGGGAGGCCGCAGCATCCGCGATTGTTCTTTCACCCTGGGCTATCGCCTCGCGGAGCTTTGAATGCATGGCAAAGGCTTCATCTCTCTTCACGGGGACTCCCGATAGCGGTCGATGTTAGCGCGGAAAAAAGACCTCCATAGCATTCGCGGTGATAGGCCAGTGCGTGCTTTGCATCTGGCCATGTTTCTCGATCTTGCCGTGCCGCTGCCCGTTTCACTCTGAACAATGGCGGCTAACGAGACTGGAGTTCAAGAGCGGCTGGCGCCTTCGAGCATTCCAACTGAGACCCATTCTGGGTAGCGTTTCGGTGAATACCGGATCGATAAATCAGCATTGTCTCGCGTCAGTGCAGCGGCAGCGGGCTACCACTCATCTAAGCTAACGCGGCCTGTTCCTCGAACGCCGCCCCGTTCCACCCGGTCAAAGAAGCAGCGTGTCATCCTCATCGTCCGGCGCAGGCTTCGCAGTGACGTCGGGAGCGCGCCTGGAGTTGACGAGTCTGGCTACACGCGAGAGCAGGCGCGGCGCATCGAACGGCTTCGAGAGATAATCCGCGGCGCCCATTCTGATTGCCATTTTCACGTCGTCAGCCCCGGTGCGCGCCGATAGGACCAGAACAGGAATGGTTGCGAGGTCCGGTCGGTTCCCGATAAGATCCAGCACGCCAAAGCCATCGAGGTGGGGCATGCTAAGATCGAGGATCATTGCCGCCGGTCGATCCTCGCCAAGGCGATCCACGGCCGCCGCTCCATCTCTCGCTTGCCGCGTTTTATAGCCTGCGATTTCGAGCCGAGTGACTATTAATTCGAGCACGGCCGGATCGTCGTCCACGACGAGGATGGGTTGGCGCGGACGCGCCGGTGTCAGTTGATGTACTGCGCTCATGCTGCCCGTCCCTTTGTCGAACTACCAGTATATCGAGCCACCATCGAGAGCAGGTCCACGACGGCGACCGGCTTGGCGAGGACCGCATCGAATCCATGGCATTTGTAAGCCTCGTCGTTGATGCTCTCGTCGGAGGCCGTGAATGCGACAATCGGAATTCCTTGGTTAGGTCCCCGCTGTGATCGCAAGATCGCCGCAACTTCGTGCCCTGTCAGACGTGGCATGCGAAGGTCGAGGAGAATGAGATCGAAGGGTTCGGTCGTTGCGACTTCGACCGCTGCCGCGCCATCTATCGCCTCGGTAATCTCAGAACCGCAACTTTCGAGCACGGCGCGAACCAGAGAGCGGATCGCCGGATTGTCGTCGACAATGAGAATTCTGGCGCCCGGCTCCGGCCGTTCGATGCCGTGGCTGTCGGCGGTCGCGAGCGAGACCGGAGGGGCCGGAATACGGAACGAGAAGTTTGAACCAACCCCCGGCTCGCTCAGGACCGAAATCTCGCCGCCCATCGCCTCGACAATCCCCTTCGAGATCGCAAGTCCAAGTCCAGCCCCTCCGTACTTTCGGGTGGATGAGCCATCGACTTGTGAGAAGCGTCTGAACAGCTTCTCGATGTCGCCAGGCGCGATGCCGGCCCCGGTATCCTCGACAGAGATGAGCAGTTCGCTTCCAAAGGAGTTGAACTCCACGGACAACCGAACCTCTCCCGCGTCAGTGAACTTCACAGCGTTGCCGATCAGATTGGTCAGTACCTGGCGATACGCATCCGGGTCGATTGAAACGGCCGCAGGCACTCCATCGGCCTCAAAGTATTCGAGGCGCACACCTTTGGCAGTCGCTGTCAGCGCGAGAAGATCGAGACAATCACGCGCGATCTCGGCTGGCGAACAGACCTTGGCCGACAGCGTCAGTTGGCCAGCTTCAAGACGTGAGAAGTCCAGAACGCCGTTGATCAGTGAGAGCAGGATGCGGCTCGCGCTTGCCACCTGATCCGTGTGGCGGCGAGCAGTGTTGCCGAGGTGAGACGTCTCGGACAAAAGGGTAGAGTAACCAATGATCGCAGTGAGCGGGGTTCGAAGCTCGTGGCTGATATTTGCCAGGAACTCGGCTTTCACCGCGGCAGCCGCTTCGGCGGCTTCCTTGGCCGCGAGGAGTTCTCTGTCCAGCGCTTTGCGCGCGGTGACGTCACGCAAAATGTCCTGGACCTCGATCAAGGCGCCTGTCGCGGGGTCGAACACACAACTGGGATTGGCTTCAAGCCATACCTCGCGCCCATCCTTGGCGACTGCACGATATTCGTATCGGAGCGTCGGTGCGGCGGCACCCTGCTTCACGTGCTCTATGAACGCCTGCCGCACGCGCGTACGGTCATCGGGATGTATGAACTCGGAAGCCTTGCGACCAATAAGCTCTGCTACTTCAAAACCAAGCAGCTTTCGAATTCCCGCCGTCAGGAGACTGAAGGTTCCGTCCGGCCGGCAGCATGCTGTGACGTCGGAAGAGTTCTCAGCCAACAGACGATATCGCGCCTCGCTTTCGGCAAGCGCCTTTTCGGCCGTAATGCGATCCGTTACGTCAAGGACGGTGCCGTAGATCGCGACTACCTCACCGCCGGGTCCGTACTCGCAGGCGTTTTTTCCCTCGATAAACCTGATCTCCCCGGACGGCCGGATGATGCGGGTCGCGGTACGAGCCGTGCCACCGGAGAGATTGTTTACGAGATTGGACCGAGCGGCATCTAGATCATCCGGGTGGACGAACTGCATGGCCAGGTCGAGCGATGGCGCATGGCTGGGATCCAGGCCGAAGATCCTGAACATACCCGGCGACCAGCGAATGGTCTCGGCACTCGCGTCCATCCACCAGTAGCCGATGCCGGCGAGTTCTTCGGCCATATCGGCGTATCGCAGCGCCACGGAAGGCTCAGGAGATCGCATCTTCGTGGGCCCTGTCCGACCGTTGACCGTCCGAGGTGTATGTCTGCGGTCCAAACAATTAGTGAGCAGGACATAGCGACGACCCGACCAAGTGCCGCAGCTACACCCAATTTGGGTACACATGCCGGTGGCCCATTCCTCGCGACCGAAATATGAGGTTGCCTCTTCTGGCGCCGTTGTTCTTATCAGCCGCGCACTTATGACCGCGCCGCGAAGAGTCAGGTTCGAACATGTTGCCAAAGGACACTCGTCCGCGCGCGTTCGCGGCGGTCGAACTCTTCCTCGACACCCTGCACATCGCTCGCTCCGTGATCGACCTCGATCTCGAAAGCGTGGTCATCTATTTTTGTGTCTCCGAGGCATCGATGCGGCCGCTTGTTCTCGGTGCAGATGTCCCTCCGTCGGTGCGCCAGGCGGCCTTGCCCCCGGAGGAGTATCGCGGGTCAATCTCAAGGCTGCTGATCGCGGATCGCACCGGCCTTCCTCGCGAGACTGTCAGGCGAAAGACCAATCAGCTGGTGAAGGCGGGACTTCTCACGGAGGACGACGAAGGACGCGTGCGTTCGACGAGGAATCTTGCCGATCCGACGATCCAGAAAGCGGCGGACGATGTCTTCGCTGCTGTCACGCGGTATGAAGCGCGGCTGAAGGAACTCGGGAGCTATAATATATCAACGCCTCGCGAACCGAGTTCCTGAAGTCGAGGATGTTCAATGACTAACGGCCGGACGCGCTTTGCGAGTTATCGGAAAGATTGGGGTGGGATCCGGGTCGGTCTCAACACTCATGCTGGAGCAGGGTAACTTCGTGGCGGGCAAGCAAGTCAGTAGACCCACTATGAACGACATAACGCGGATCGTGCCGTGCTGCCCTACTTGCGGCCGGACCAACTTCATCGTCGTTGCTTCAAGCGCGGGTTCCCGTAACCAAACCGAAAAGGTCACCTGCTCGGGCTGTGGCGAGGACATTCTCGCAGTGTTCCGCCAACGCTTCCAAGACTCGCGGCGCGGATAGCAGTGAAGACGAGTGTCGTGCGCGTTGCCGCTTTTGGCCTTCACCGGGCTACGTTCGCATGAAGTGGTCTTGGGAGTATGGGTACTCCCGACGAAACTAGCCCGCCGGGAATGGCGTCAATCCCCATGGAGCAGGTCGGAGATTCCGGCGGTGGGGCTCGCGCGAACGTTCGCTTGGTTCGAGATCGCCCCTTCGCATCTCTTCGGATCGAAAGGCGATCTTTCGCCGTAAGGGGTCATTCGTGGCCTAGCCGCTCGCGCGGCTATGCGCGCGATCCTGACGGAAACAAGGTGTCGTTGATATTCCTCGGCGGCGAATAGGTCGCGCCTGTTCCCGCGCTTCCGGCACCCATGGCGAAAGCCAACACGCGGCAGGCGTTTTCAATAGGTTACCGCCGTCTCGGAAGTTGCGCCATCCCGGCCGCGTCTTGCTTAAGCATGTTTTGTCATAACTCGGCACACCCGGCGGTCGAATAGTGCCTCCGCCGCCTGGAGCCCTTTCGCGTCATGGTCGCTGATCTTCCCCAACAGCCTCCCGACATCGTCCGGTGCGATGTGGTCAGCGACGTTAGCGTCGCGCGCGCCGCCGAGGCGCGCCGCGCCGGGCGTCCGTCTGAAGCTTTGGCAATCGCTCAGTGCATTCTTGAACGTTATCCTTCCGATGCCGACGCCTGGTTTGAACTCGGCGCGGCCAAATCTGCGCTCGATCAGCGCGCGGGCGCGCGTCAGGCCTATCTCCGCGCTCTCGATCTTGCGCCAGCGAATGACGACGCCCGGCTGGGCCTTGCGCGCCTCGCCTGGTGGGAAGGTGACCGCGCCGGCGCCAAAAAATGGCTTTCCTTCATCTCGGCCGCTCGTAGCCGAGACCCGGAATTGATCGAGTTTCAAAGCGCCTTGAACACCGCCGAAGCGTCCGCCGCCCATTGGCGCGCGGACTTGGCAGTGGCGCAAAGCAAGCTCACCCAGAATCTGCCCGATTGGACGGAAGCCCGCGCCTCGCTCTTCCGTCGCGAGGGCCTCGTCGGCTTCGGTATCGGCATCGAATATGCGCGCCGGTTCGATCGCGAGGACCTCTACCTCGAGGGTCAGGTTTCGTACAAGTTCGGTGGAGCGAACTGGTCTATCGCCTACGGCGGCGCGCCAGACGCCAACTTCCGGCCGGAAACCTCCATCCGTCTTGGCGCTGAAACAGCCAGCGGGCCGTGGCAATTTGCGGTCACGGCTGGACGGTCGGAGTATGCTGCGGGCCCGGTCTCCAAGCTCGACCTCCGCGCCGTCTATGACTTCGGAGACGCCGTGCAGGTCTTCCTGCAAACCGGCGTAGTCAACGACGAGAATGGTGACAACCATTTCGGCTATGGCCTCGGCGCAAACTGGCGCCTGCCCTCCGGACCCACACTCGACGCCGGCTGGTCAGACAGCGCTGAGTCCTCTGAAGGTTTTACCGTCGAGGTCCAGGCTGTCACAGCCGGAATCACGTTCGAAATTTCTGATCCCGTTCGCGTCCGCGTCGGCGTCGCGCACGAAATGCGCGACGCCTATGACCGCACCGAAGCGGGGCTGGCTCTGACTCGGACATTCTGACGTGCCAATTGCCCTGCAGGCTGTCTGGACGCTGTCACTCGCCTTGGCCGCTTTGTCGCTGGCGTCCCTCGCTGCACTTATCGCCGCGCGCATCGTCCGCCAGCGCCGCGACAAGGGCCTGCTTGAGCGGCGCAAGCAGCTCACGAGCGAACTCCTGCAATACGCCCTCTCCGCCGGCGAACTGCCCGCCGTGCCCGTTCGCACACAATACCAGCGCTCCATCGTCACGCAGATCGCGCTCGATGCGTTCACTATCCTCGACGACAAAGCTCGCGCCCGCCTCACCGATGTCCTATGCAAGCTCTCGCTCGACGCCTCGCTGCGACGCGCTGCACGACACGGCCGAATACCTCGGCGCATCGCTGCGATCGAAGCACTTCGCCTCTTTCCCGGCCTCGCCACGCGCCATAGCCTGGAATACGCTCAGACCTCGTCGAAATTCCGTATCTGCCTTGCGGCTCTGCGTACGAGCGTGGAGCTTGGCGACCTTCCCCGCCTTGGCACGGTCCTCCAACTGACCGAGCGCCCCGAAGGTGGCCGGTCTCTTTCTCTTTTCAAGATAGTTGAGGCCTGCGTGCGCGCCGACCCCGCCTTGGCGTTGGGCTATCTGACGTTGGGTCAGCCGCCCAAAGCACGCATCATGCTGCTTAAAGCCCTCGGCGCGACCGGGTCCTGGGCCGGCTTCCGCGACATCGCCAACGCCTCGGTCGATCCTGATCCCGAAGTCCGGGCCGCCGCGCTCACCGCCTTGCGCGCCATGGCTGCCCCCGCCGCTGTTCCAATCTTCACGGCAGCAACGCACGATCAAGACTGGCAGGTGCGGCTCAAGGCCGTCGAAGGCATTGGCCAACTCGGCGATCGCGAAGACCGTGCTAGCATCGAAGCCCTGCTCAACGATCCGGTGTGGTGGATCCGGTTCCGCGCCGACGAAGCCATGCGTCGGCTCGACGGACGCGGCAGGGAGCTGCGACCAACACACGAGCCGCCCAAATCGCGCAAGCGCCAAGCGTCCCGGCTCACCGGACTGGCGGCAGCATCATGATCGCGACAATCTTCGGCGCGCTTGTCGCCTTCGCTCACAGCATTGCCTGGCTTGTGATCGGCGGCGCCGTCCTCCAGAACCTACTCTATCTCGTCCAGCTCTTCGTCGCCCAACGGGCGCTCGCGGAGGAGCCTCCCGAGCCGCAATCGGCCGTGCTCTGGCGACGCTCGCACGCTGTCGTTCCGCCGATCACGCTGATGGCACCCGCCTATAACGAGGCTACCACGGTAGAAAACAGCGTCCTGTCCCTTCTCGCCCTCGACTATCCACGTTTCGAAGTGGTCGTCATCAACGACGGCTCAAAGGACGAAACTCTTCAGGTCCTGAAGGACCGCTTCGATCTCCAGCCGGTCCAGCGTGACTACGAGGCTGCCACCAGCCATGCGCCTATACGCGGCATCTATCAGTCGCAAACTCACGATCGCCTCATCGTCATCGACAAGGAAAACGGCGGCAAGGCAGACGCCCTCAACGCCGGCCTTAATCTCGCCCGCTCGCCCATCGTCTGCTCAATGGATGCCGACTCCATCCTTGAAGCGGACTCCCTTCTCCGCGCCATTCAGCCATTTATCGAGGACCCCGAGCGCGTCGTCGCCGTCGGCGGCACGATCCGCATCGCCAATGGATGCTCGATCAAGGATGGCCGGCTTTGCGAGGTCGGCGTCTCCAGCAACATCCTTGCTCTGTTTCAGACAGTCGAATACCTCCGCGCGTTTCTGCTTGCTCGCCTGGCGTGGAGTCGCCTAGGCGTCCTCACCATCATCTCCGGCGCCTTCGGACTCTTCCGCCGCAACGCTCTCATCGACATCGGCGGCTATGCGCACGGAACGGTCGGGGAGGACATGGAGCTGGTCGTCCGCCTGCACCGCCACGGTATCGACACCGGCCAGCCCCACCGCATTGTCTTCCTTCCCGAACCGGTGTGCTGGACAGAAGTTCCCGAAAGCCTCCGCATTCTTGGCCGCCAGCGCGCTCGGTGGCATCGCGGTGCGATAGAAACATTCGTCAGGCATGGCTCCATACTGCTTCAACCAAAGTACGGGCGGGTGGGCATGATCGGCATGGGCCAGGTTCTGCTGTTCGACCTGATAGGCCCGGTGCTCGAGCTGATGGGCTATGTCCTGCTGCCTGCTATGTGGATGCTGGGAATACTCCACTTCGACTACGTCCTCGCCTTCTTCTCCCTTTCGGTCTTTTTCGGGATAGCCATCAGCGTCGGGGCGCTGACGATCGAAGAGGCGGAACTTCGCCGCGTGGGCAAGATCAGCGACCTCCTGCGGCTTGCGGCCGCGGCCGTGCTCGAAAACTTCGGCTATCGCCAGATCAACTCCTTCTGGCGCCTGCGCGGCCTCTGGGAGTGGTTGTGCGGCGTCAAATCCTGGGGTGAGATGACACGCAAAGGCTTCCGTCATAGCGCTCCGAAAGCAGCGTAAGAGTCATCCCCGCCGGCGGCCTACGCCGCGACCGCTTCCAAGCTGCAGTCGATCCGAGCACCCGCACCCGAACTGGGAGCCGACTGTCCGAAAAGGGGTCATGACGATTGTCCGCTAATGGCAAAGTGTTGCCCCTCGCGTCACTTTTCACGAACGGCAGCAATTCGCCGGAAACGACATTCGCCACCTTCGGCTTTCACCGATGGGCCCCTGAACTTGCGCGCTTTTAGCGCCTCCAGTTGCAGGCGCATCAACTCCACAAGCCGCAGCTTGCTCTTCCACAGCGCCTGCCCTTGAAGACATGCCGAACACCTCGTCGCAGGTCGAAATTTCTCGTCCCCCGCGATAGCTGCGCAAGGTGGAGAAGTGCTTCGGCGTCAATCCAAAGCGGGTCCTAACGGAATGGCAAGTCTCCGCGGGTATTCGATCCTCAACAGCCCACTGGACCCGAGTGCCCAAAATGCGGACGATCCTGGCAGCCATCGCCTTTCTCGGCGCCGCCGCATGCGACACCTCTCCGCCCATGCCTCCGGAAACCCTGCTTGCGGTGGCCGACGGCCAGCCGACCGTCGCTTATGGCAAGGTCGTTTCAGGCAGCATCGCCTTCGATATATCGCGCCCACCCGTCGCTTTCGAAACCCTTCCTTCCAGCCCCAGCTGCGGCAAGCCTAGGGCCCGGCCGGGCGCCAAGGCCGCCTATGTCTACACCTATGGCGGCGGCATCCATGTGCCGCTCCACCACGTGAACTTCCGCGACACGCCCGAGCAAGCCGAGCAGCGCCGCCACGCAATCCGGGAACGCAAGAGCGGTCGGCCACAACGCTCCTTCACGCAGAACGCCATCATGAAGGAGGCCTCTGCGTTCATGGCCGGCAACGCGGTGGAATGGTCGTCCCGCATCGACGTTCTCGTCACCGAGACAGAGGCGCCCGTCTTTCTCTATCTATCATCCTACGATCCGATTCTCTGGAATATCCAGCTCGCGCCCGGCGCCAGGCTCGACGGCGTGGTGGTGAATTCCTATGACGCCGGCGTGATCGCCAACGGAACCGATGTGGTGCGGACCGCACTCGTCTCCTACGACAATTCGCCCCGCGCCAGATGCTACGTCTCGGCGCCGGTTCGCGCGATACCGGTCGCCCAGCGCATCGCCGCTGCAAAGAAGATCAATCAGAATTTCAATCCTCGCCCGTATCTGAAGGAGTGGGAGGAGGACTATCGCAAGGGCCAGCGGTTCGGCACCGAGGTGGCGCGGCTGGTCGGCAAGCGTCCGGACTGGGTCATCACCCGCTCAGCAGACGGCAACGGGATCAACGCCATCCTCGTCGGTCCGCTGCCCGCCGCGCCTTTCAAGCTCCAGCCCATAACGCGCCTGCAGATTCCCTCGCACATCACCACCTTCTGGGGTTCGCGCGGTGACGCCTTCAAGACGTTCGGAATGGAAGACGCGGTCTGATCGGGCTTCCCAAGTCTGCTAAGCGATCCGCTGTCGAAAGCCATCCTCCATGCGACCGAAACGGGCCAACTCCCGCCCGTCGCCTGAACAGTCAAAGCACTTATCCCGGTATCGTTCTTGTTGAGTTGCTCTGGGCAATGCGACGAAGCGATTTGTTTCGAGTCAGAGTTGCCTATGACCCTTCATTCAAACTAATCTCGCAGCAGTTGGGGGCGACGCAGATGGCTGACAAGCGTAATCCGAATTCGAAAGCAACGGACGACTTTGCGATTGTAGCAGAGGCGTGGATTGACGTGCCGCGGAGCGGCGTCGAGGAATTCGAAACGCCTCCTGGCGATGCGAGGCCGACCGAAGTCCGCCTTCCCAAGGGTTTCACCCAGGGAAGTGAGAAATGAGTCTCACATTCGTCAACAATTATCGGACGCCGGTCTCGATCATGTATGTCTGGCACGAGACCGGCTGTGGCGACCCCCCTTGGCGAAAGGGAGGCTGGCTGACGGTTGAGACGGGACAATCGCGTGTCGCGCTGGATGGCGATCTCAACAATCGTTACCTATACTTTTATGCGCGAGCATCGGACGGCAGCTATTGGGGTAGCAATAATTTCCGGACCCTGGTCTCCGACAGGAATTTTGAAGTCTGCCTGAGCGATATCTTGGAGCCGAGCCGGCTTGTACCGCTCGTCGAGGTAGACACGCGGGGCGCAAAGCGCTTCACCGTCAACCTCACGGGCTGAGCTGCCGTCGCCCGTTCGTCTGCGGCTCCATAGTCAGCGGATCGTCCAGTTAAGGAACGTGCGAGGATCGCAGGCGATTTGGTCGTTCGCGATGGTCCCGTCGCGATACAAGCCGACGTGCACGTGGGTGTTTCGCATACCACGGGCCTTGCCGCTTTCGTAACGGCTCGAGCAACCAACCAGATCGGTCGGCTTCAAACCGCTGCAGCCTGCATATCCGACGACCTCGGGGCCGGATATGGATCGAGCCGCGCCTTCCACCGCATCGAGGTGAGCGTAAGCGAGCAGATAGCGCTTGCCTTTGACCTTGAATGCAAAGACCACGGTTTGGCCGAAAGTTCCTGCCTCAGACGTCGGAGGCTTTGGCGGAGGAACTTCCATGTAGGAAGGCCACACCGGCGCGACCAGCGCGCTTCCCCGCGGCGCGAATATGTCCCACCCCCAATGCCGGCTTGTGTCACGCTTCCCGGCGTAGGTGCTGCGCAAGGGCGCCCATCCGCTGCCGCCATAGTTGCCTCGCCATTGCGCGCCGGTGTCATCGCCAGCGGCGCCGGCGAACAGGCTGAAGCTGAAGGCCTTGGCCTCGGGCGGATCGATCGCAAGCAGGGCCGCGATATCGGCCTGACTGAATATTTCGCTTTCGTCGTCGTCCCTAAGCGTGCCGGCGGCGGACGTCGCTTCCCCTGACCTCCGGTTCGGCTCGAAGGCCATGACTCCGAAGTTACCTGCCTTGCTGTTGTCGCCATATGCGCTGTCGCCGACACCGAACAGGATGCGGGTCGCGCCTGCGGGAACTCGAACGATGACGTCTTCGTCGACAGGAACTCCAAAATCCTCGGGGATGTCGGTCCACTCGTTGCCGTGGTAGGTCGGCGGCGTTTGGAAAGCTGCGTTCTGTCCGGACTTTGCGGGAGCAAGCGCCTTCCCCTTGGCGTCGACAAACACCGCGCCCAGCTGCTGGCTTGTCGGGCCAGTGGGGCTCGTGTCGGATCCCCAATACCATTTTCCGAAAGCCTGCAGCCCCACATAGTCGCCTGGGGCAAGATTGAGGTCCTTGGCGATGCCTATCGCGGTCGGATCGGTGGCCCCCTGATCCTGAAGACTGCGCTTGGTGTAGACACCCTTCGGCTCGACCGGCCAAGGCGTGCGGATCCACGTCTTCGCCGTCGGCATGCTTGGAGCTGCAGGAGTCGCTGGGCGGCAGGAAACGCCCCCCGCCGCTACTTGATTCACTGTCTGCTGACATCCCGCCGCAAGCAAAGCAAGCAACGCCAGCATCATTTCCTTGCGGAGTGTCATGTCGATTTTCCCCAACCCGTGGGATATGGTGCGAGGTTCGGAAGCTGCTTGTCTATACTCTTTTTTGGATAGCGCGTGCTCGAGCAGCGATGCGAGGTTCGCGGTCAAACACAGCCCGGTGTTAGGCCGCACGACGGGCGTCGTTTGTGTCGGCAGGTGTCAGTTCCCGACCTTTGGCCCGTTCCGGTTAGGGCAGGGCCTGTGAAAATCCGGCCTGCACCGATAGCCGAGAAGAAGCGAGCGCATCTCGCAACTCCGCCGCAACACGGCGACCAGAACTTTCAAATCCCCGCGTTTCAATGCCGCCGAGCTGCCGTCGCTGTCGGAAGGCTGGGTGAGCCACCGAAGCTGTATCGAAGCAGATCTTTGTTCACGCCGTTGTCTAACGCGCAGCGTCCGCAGCGTCCGCAGTGGCCTTGGGAGGCGGAATCGGCGGAAGATTGCTGCTCGATGCGGTGAGACCGGAAGGCGCGACTTGGCCCATACCTGCCGTCGACCAAACCGAATTGGGGTCCAACAATCCTGCGGCATTTCACGGCCAATGCAACCGGCCAGAATCTCGCGGCGCGCGGTATCCCCCGGGGATGCCTGTCTCCCTCGCCTAAGAGACCAGTGATGCCGCAAGGACATTACTAACACGGCTCAGAATGAGGTTAGGACGGCCGTCTCGCGCCCCTGTCTGAGTAGCGGGAGAGCAGCTCATACGCGTATATTACCGACACGGGCCGCAAATTGAACGCAAGAAGTGCCTGGGGACATCGGAGGTGGCCAAGTCGTCGCTGCCTGTCGCGCACAACCCTGCCGATGCTGACCAAAAATAACGCGATCTGGACGGACATCGGAGCACAGCTCAAAAAAAGGTCGGCCTGTTTCGCTAGACCGGAAGAGGGTGGAGGAAGTGCGACTGCGGACGGAGCGCTTCAGACGCTCGCGAACTCAGACTGGCGCTCGTGCGCCACCCTTTGCACCGGGTCTGTTTCGGATGCCCATGCGTTGCAGAGTTGGAGGCGGCCGGACTTGTGGCGCAGCAAGCAACCAGAAGGTCGGTCGCCCCGTCGAGAATGCCAGCCCTTTGAGGGGGGGGCAGCTCGTTGCGAGCGCAAGACCGGCCCACATCTCTAACTCCAGCGCGGTGCCGTTGCAATTCGGTGACGATCATATGTCGACAGCGTGAGAGATTAGGCGATGCTGCTGTTCGATTGGGCACCGTGCCACACAGGCACTCTAGATACTGTCGAGCAGATATTTTACGGAGGCCATCTTCCTACGAATGACGGCAAGCCGAGCCGTCATTGTCCCCTCCAATGTCCTCAATTCTTCTGGAGGCATTGCGTCCTTCTCCTCTCGGTGACGCGCCATGTCCCGGCCATGCGCCCTCATCAGCTCCACCAGCTCGCGAAAACCATAGCTTCCCAGCACCAGCTGCCGACGCGCCAGTATGGCTGAGATGGGGGCGCCAATGTCTGGGGGAAGTGTCGCAAGTTGTTCGATGGCCTCCTTATGGCTGCGCAAGACTTCGGTGAGCCAGAGCAGTTCCGATGAGTCGAAATCCAATTTGCACTCCGCGCCGAATGGCGCGGGCTATCGGTCGGAGGGGCTGCTCGCGGCTAGTGCAGAAATCGTCGCACTTCACTGCATGACGCAACGAACAGAGGCTAGCAAGATCCTCCATCACTAGCATCTCACCGAGACGTGTAAGTGCTTGCATTGTGTGGGCCAGTGTTATCGCAAGGTGCCGCAACGCGAGATGGTCGATGGGGAATGCTTGCAAGTGCAGGCTGACAAGAGCGACCCGGAAGCCGGAGCGCTTTTTTTGAGAAGCGGCCTGCGATCATCCCGTCCCGTGTTGCACCACCGACCGCCCGCGCGCGCTGAACTTACTTTCTAGTAAGTGACTCGCGCGAATCCGGTCTCTGCGCTATTCGATGCCGAGGATGAACATTCAGGTGCGTAGATTTGGCGACCTCGCTTGAACCTGTGGGGGGCACCGGCGAGCAGATCCTGGACGCGGCCGAGCGACGCGTGCAGGTACGCGGCTTTAACGGTTTCAGCTACGCCGACATCGCCCGAGAAATTGGCGTCACAAGCGCCAGCATCCACTATCATTTCCCGAGCAAGACTGACCTCGGCGTGCGGTTGGTAGCACGCTACACGGAGCGCTTTTGCGCGGCCTTGGCGACAATAGAGGTGCTGCATGGGAAAGCGCTCGATCGATTGAACGCATATGACGAAGTATACGCTGGCGTGCTTGCGGCCGATCGCTTGTGCCTGTGTGGGATAATGGCGTCGGAATACGAGACGCTGGCAGAGCCAATCAAAGCGGAGTTGGTGCGTTTCTTTAGGCTCAACGAAGACTGGTTGGGGGCTCAGCTCGAGGCGGGGCGGGCGACACGCGAACTCAACTTCGAGGGCGCCCCCAACGCCGTAGCAGTCGCGATCATCGGTGCCCTGGAAGGCGCCATGTTGGTGGCGCGCGTGCGCGGCGGATTGGATGGGTTCCGCACATCCGCTCGGCTCATTCTCTCGAGTCTTCGTCAAACCGCCCGTCAGAAAAGCAAACGCTGACCTCTCGTTCTGACCTAGCCGTAGATAGATCAAGACCTCTTGCGGCTTCATCCAGCATTAAACACAGTGCTGTGCATTGTAGTCTCATGAACGGGCGTCCGAAGACAGTGGCATTGGCTGGTGAGGAAGTGCGTAACCGTGGCCTCTCAGGGCAAATGTTGGCGCAGTGGACATTCGACCTTTTGATGCGGCACGATCTTTCTACCTCGTCGCCAAATTGCGAGGTCTGGATCAGCCACACATCGGTGACCTTTCCCGACCTTAGCCGCGCGATCGAAACTAGGCGGTGATGAGACTTATGGGCGATCCTCGCGAGGTGCAGAGCATGCCGCACGATCCAGACGCGAACATCACCGAGAGCGAGGAAACTATACAGCGGATCGCCGCGAGTGAAGCTCAGTACCGAATGCTCGCCGACCACATCGCGGACGTCATCGTGAAAGCAGGACCAAACGGGGTGATCACCTATGCGTCGCCGTCTTGCAGGCAGCTGGGCGTCTCACCCGAGCAGGCGATCGGGCGCTCCACGCTTGAATTCGTGTCTGAGGAGGACCGGGAAAACGCAAGGAAAATCATCAACGATCTCTTTGAAGGCGCTGAACCGGATCGCGCCGTTCTTCGGGAATATCGCGTCACACGAGCTGACGGCAGCACGGTGTGGATGGAGGGAAATCCATCGGTGATCCGAGATGTAGCTGGCCGCCCGGTCGAATACATCACCGTGCTCCGTGATATTTCGGCTCGCAAGCAACTGGCGTTGGACCTCGGCGAAGCCGTGGCCGTCGCCAGAGGCGCGCTCAAGGCGAAAGGTGAGTTCTTGGCTAATGTCGGCCACGAGCTGCGCACCCCGATGACCAGCATCCTGGGTCTGGCGAGAGTCATCGCCGATGAAGCCGATCTACCAATCCCAATACGGGATACGGCGCGTGGCATTGTTGATGCCGGACAGGACCTCTTGGCTACAATCAATGAGCTGCTGGACTGGTCCGCGCTTAGCGAAGGACAATTAAGAATCGCGTTGGAGCCATTCGATCTACCGACGGTGCTCCGTGGCGCATGCTGGCTGCTGGAACACCAAGCCAATTTAAAGGGCGTGCACCTCTCCTTCAGCATTCCAACGACCATGCCCACGACCTTTGTTGGAGATGCCGCGCGTATCAAACAGGTTCTCATCAACCTGATCGGAAACGCCGTCAAATTTACTGAAGTTGGTACGATCCACGTTTCAGCCAGCCAGGCACTTGCAAACGGAATGGTTCGATTTCAGGTGAGAGATACCGGGCGAGGTATCTCGCCGTCAGAGGCCGAAGTGATCTTCGAGCGCTTTGTGCGAGGAGCATTGCGACATCCAGAAATGCCAGGATCGGGCCTTGGACTCCACATTTGCAAACTGCTCGTCGAGCGCATGGGCGGTACGATTGCTGCGGGAGCCAACAACGCTGAAGGCGGATCGAACTTTTGGTTTGATCTGCCATTGATGGCGGCCAGCTCCGTGGCATTGTCCGCGCATCGGGGCGCGGCAACGGCTGCAGCAACGCCCGGTCGCGTGCTTCTCATTGAAGACAACGCCGCCATGCAACAGATCGTTTGCGCGATATTGAAGCCGCTGGGATTTCACGTCGAGATTTGCTCGACGGGGGCTGATGGCCTCATGGCTGCCAGGAACCAGAGATTTGGCCTCATCCTGATCGATGCAGTTTTACCCGACATACCTGGAGCGACGCTGGCGCGCGAGATACGCGCCTTGGCTGGGCTGGCGGGTTCGGTGCGGATAGTGGCGATGTCAGCAGGCAATCCGGCGGATGTCGCTCGCAAGTTCATTGACGCGGGGGCCGATGGCTTTCTGGCTAAGCCGATCGACGTCGCCGAGCTGGTTGCGGCGGCACAGAACGGGTCACGATTGGCGCATGTCGCGCCTCCGGGTTATTGACCCAGCTTGAGCATCGGCGCGGTGGTCGGCAATCAATTAATACCAAGGACCGCTTGCGGCGAGATCCGGGGGGGTGGGGCAAGGGCGGCGGCTTGAATTGGCCCAATGCCGCCGCTCGCGTTCGGAGCTATTGTAGTGCATCGATCGCGCGGGGCGATGTGGCCGACCTCGGCCCCGTTTGCCCGCGCGAAAGCGAACACGTAGATTTTGCTTCCCTGCCGGTGGCCCCAATCGCCGGTGGAGACGCATTCCGCTGCGCCGCCTAGTGCCGACAATCGCCAAACGTGCATGATCGAACTGGGAGCTGGACGTTGCGAACTGAAATAGATCCAGCGACCATCATGCGACCATATTGGATAGACGTCATAGGCTGGACTGTTCGACAGGTTTTGTTCGTTGCCCCCATCCAGGTTTGCTGTCGCAATTTCGGAATTTCGGACCGGCGCACCATCTGCGCCCGCTGTCCAGATGACGCGGCGATAGAGGAGGCGCTTTCCGTCCGGTGAGACCGAGGGATAAGAGCATTCGCTGCGACAGCGGGTGTGGCGCTGAAGATCAGAGCCATCTGCCCGCACGCTGAAGATGTCGACCAGATTTCCCCGGTTGGCGGCCATCTCTCACCTGGTTTGCGTTCGTCTGCGACGCGCTCAGAGTTGAAGAAAACGCGCGATCCATCCGGGCTCCAACGCGGGTGGCCCTCGCGGGCGGGATGGTCCGTAAGGCGGTGCCGTTGCGAGCCGTCGAGGCTCATCACGAAGATGTCTTCCTGACCGTCGACCACCGACGCAAAGACGATGCGGACGCCATCCGGCGACCAGTCGGGGTAAGTCGGATCGTTACCGGCTCCGGTAATTTCCGTGACAGGCCCCCCGCCACGTCGCGCAGGTATAGTCCGCCGCACCGCACGGTCCGATTGGAAGAGCACGCGCATTCCATCCGGTGAGACTGTGGAATTGCGGTCGGTGTGAGCAGTTACCCAAGTCGCTGGACTTGGCGCCTGTGCGTGCGCAAAGGAAACAGCCGTTAATGCTGCGACCAGGCTGACGACGCCACTTTTCAACTTGTTCTCCGGTTGAGCAATGCGCCCAAGTATCTGTCGCAACACTACGCCACGATCAAGCGGCGGCGCAGACCGAAAGCAGCTCGTTGGCCTGAATGAATGACTGTCATCGGCGAGTTGCATTGTTTGCTGGAAAAATTGGTTGGGGGGCGGGAAGCGATCCGAATGCAGTCATTCGCTTAGCGCGTGTGCGCTTCCACTCCAGATGCAATCGAGCGGTATGGGCATTTCGAGCTAAGCAATTGACCAGCATCGCGATTTGCATCGTGCAACAACGATCATCCGATGGTTCGAATCTTTGCATCTCAGCCAGGGATCTTCAGCCTCCGGCCGCCCGGCCGTTGAGACTCTGAATTGAGCCCATCTGTCCGGGACTTAGCGACAGAGATTCCTCCCAGAGACTCGCTTGCTGTTCGCATGCGCCGCGACTTCGGCCCGTTTGCGTGCGCCAGGCTCCGGAGCCCCGCGAAAAATGGAAAGTAGCGGTGAGCGCCGAAATGGCAGAGAGCGCATTCGCATGGTGGTCGCTGGTGACATGGCGTGTGGCGGATGCGGTGGAAGCTCGCGAGCGCGGTGCCTTTCACGTTTTCGAAGGCAACACTCGGGTCCGTGGATGAGCGAACAGTCGGCCGCGAGGTGACAAGCGCTTACGTCGAAGGATCAAGGCGCGCCTCGTTGCTAGGGGGAGGTCTGTGGTCAAGCGCGGGTTCGCCAGTCGCGCTACGTCAGCCAGTTGGCGAGCATCAATCCAACAACGCCTGACACCAAGTCCGATCCTACCAGCGTAGCAAGCGCCAACCTGCGACGGCGCCCAGTGCTGTCGAGAGCGCAATTCCTCCCGTGTACCAGATTGCCGTGAACGCGGCGGACGTCTCGGCGCAGTGCAGGCCGTATACGGTGGCGGCGATGCCGCCGACGAATAACCCCGCGCCGGCGCCGGCGAGTGCGGGTCGCGTCGGTGCAAGGCTGCGCATGGCGATCAGGCTGAGAGCGAGGCCAGGAATAGCGAGCGCCACGATGCGCCAGGGGCAGCGATCCCATGTCGAGCCGAGAAGGGCGTCGCGCATGTCTTCGGCGGACGTAGAGAATAGCTGGACGGTGGCGATACCCAGCATCACGGCTATGACAGCGACCAGCGCGATGATCCCACGCGCTGCCTTTGCGCCGGGGCGGGAGAGACGTTCAGCGAGAAGGAATCCTGCGATGGCAAGGGCGAGAGTATAGATTGTCTTCATCCAGTAGCTGGGCGAGGCGACAGCTTCGGCCATGTCGCGCAGGCCGAGCCAGGCGACCAGTAAGGCAAACGCAACGACGGCGCCGATGAGCGCGGCCGGACCGAGGCGGCGTGTAATGGGGAAGGGCGCTGCGGGCGTTTTCGCATCGGCCGCCATCAGGGCGATGAGATCATCGGTTTTCATCGCGAACCCTCCGCATCAGGACTTTCAGCGACCGGTGAACGCTGACCTTGACCGCGCTTTCAGACATGCCGGATTTCCTCGCGGCCTCCGCGGTGGAAAGGCCGCCGAGCTTCACGTCAGACAGCACCTGCCGCTGGCGGTCCGGCAATTCACCGAGCAGACGATCGACATCGAGGCGCGCGGAAGGATCTTCATCGTCCGACGAGAAAAGACTGTCAGCGGCTTCAAGAGGTTCGGCCCGTCTGACCCGGCGGCGGCGAAACTGATCGATCAGCTTGTAATGCGCAATCGCGTAGGCCCACGACGTGAATGGCTGGGCGGCGTCCCAGGTTTCGCGCTTGAGGTGGATGGCGAGAAGGGTTTCCTGCACGAGGTCCTCGACGTCAGCATCGCTGCTGCCGAGTTTTCGGGTGAAGTACCGCCGCAGATATGCGTTCATACGCGACAACAGCTCGGCGTGCGCGGCTGCGTCACCGGCAAGTCCGCGCAGCATGAGCGCTTTAAGCGGTGCGTCGATCTCGCCCAAGCCCGGACCCCGGCGTCCGCCCCCGATCGGAGCCATAGCTGTTTCTAGCCGGATGCGCGGCCCGGCGCCATGCCCCGCGTGGACGGGCACGGTGAGATAAAGGGGCTGGACGGCAATCAGGGCAGCTTCAGCGCGCGATCAAGGGACAGCGCGCCGCCTCCGCGAGCGAGCAGGTAAAGCATGGGCCCGGCCCAGCTGAGATGCGTCGGCCAGGCGTCGGGATAGACGAAGAGCTGGATCACCAGCGTCATTCCGATCAGGCCGGCAGCGGAAATTCGCGTCAGCAGGCCGAGGACGAGCAGGATGGAAAAACCGTGCTCGGCATAGGTGGCCAGGTAGGCGGCGATCTCGGGTGGCAGGAGCGGGACATTGTACTCGTAGGTGAACAGCGTGAAGGTCTCGGGCTTCAGCGTGATGAGGCCCTCGACCTTGGTGCGGGCGGAGAGGAAGAAGACTGCCGCAACGCCGAAGCGGCAGAGGAGCGCTATCAGCCATTCGGGGATGATCGCATCTGGCGCGCGTAGCAGAGCTATGACGGGATTGGTGCGGGCTTCGGCAACGGCGTTCATGTGGGCATATCCGGGATCGGGTTGATGGTGCTGAAGAGACCGAGGGCGATGCCGCCGGTCAGGACATGCGCTAGCGAGCAAGCTGGATCGGCAGCGAACGCGTGTTCGGCGGCGGAGACGATCGAGTCATGGCGCTGGAGGGCTTCAAGAAAGGCGAAGGTACCGGCATCGACGAGGTGTGATTGCACATGTGGGCCCGTACGGATGAAAAGAATCCGCTCGGGCGTATCATCGAGCTGATGTGCTTCGCCCCGCAGAGGTGACTGATGGGCAAGCCACAGGGAAGGGATGCCTGTATTAAATGCCGCGAGACGCAGCGTGAGGTGCAGATCCAGACCTGTGCTGTCCAGGCTTTCGGGCGGAAGCGTCGAAAGGGATGCCGCATCAAGCAGGGGAGCGTCCGCGGCCGACCAGGACTGCCACCATAGCCAGTCGAGACGCGCAGCGCCGGCGAGGTAAGGCGTATCCGCAGCAGGCGGAAAATCCGCGAGCCATTGCGGGAAGTCCGAACCATAGTTGATGAGTGCGGGATCGTCCGGTGGATGAGACCTGGCGAATTCGCGAGCAGCGGCGCGGAACCATTCCTCGCCGACCATCAACTGAACTGTGGCAAAGGTAGCAGCGAGGGCGTCGACGGCGCCGCTGGCGATCGTGTTGCGATACACCTCGATGCCTTGTGCAGGTCGCGTCAGCCAACGGGACAGCATCGTCACATCGCCTGCGATGGCCGCGTCGAAAGCATCGAAGAAGTTACGCTCTTCATGCGGAGACAAGGGCGGCCTCCTGCGCAACTGCGAGAATTCTTGCGGCGGCGTCGCGCTCTGCGGCAAGATTCGCGTAGGCTGGAATATTGTCGTCCCGCTCGATCAGCGTTGGGCGAGGACCCGTCCGCGCGATGAGACGCTGGTAGAGGCGCCACACGGCGTCATCGATCGGTGCGCCGTGGCTGTCGATAAGCAGGTCCGCGCGGAGCGTGGGGTCAGGCGCATGACCGGCAAGATGGATCTCGCCAATCAGATTCGCAGGAATCGCGTCGAGATAGGTCTCGGCTGAGTATCCAAGGTTGTTGGAGCTTACGTAGACGTTGTTGACGTCGAGGAGTAGGCCGCAACCGGCGGCCCGGCAGAGGCTGACCAGGAATTCCGTCTCGCTGTAGTCGTGACCCTTGAGGGCGAGATAGAGCGACGGGTTCTCAACCAGGATACGGCGGCCGAGGGCTTCCTGTGTTCGATCAATGTGGTGAGCGATGCGTGCGAGTGCCGCCTGTGTACGCGGGAAGGGCAAAAGGTCGGGGTGATAGACGCCGGCGCGACGCGACCAGGCGAGATGCTCTGAAACCACAAACGGCTCATAACGATCGGCGAGATGGCGCAGGCGCGCCAGATGCGCTTCGTCCGGCGCCTCATCCCCTGCCAGAGACAGGCCGACGCCATGAAGAGAGAGCGGATGGCGGTCCCGGACCGCGGCAAGGGCGCCGTGGCGCGGGCCGCCACTGCACATGTAGTTCTCGGGATGGACCTCGAACCACGCGCCAGCCGCCGTATCGCTGATCGCATCGGCGTAGTGCTGAGGCTTCAGGCCGAGACCGGCGGCTGGCGCGATGGTCATGAGGTTACATCTTTGCCGTGAGCGAGCCCATGCCGTTCGGCGTCTTGATCGTGGTGCACGTGCCGGCCTTCACGAGCGACCAGGCATTCGCCTGATAATCCACCGTCGAGGTGCCGGCGCAGGAGGTGCCGGCGCCTGCCTTGCAGTCATTCTGGTGCGCCTTGGCGACGCCGTAGCATTTTTCCATGCCAGCTTCCTGAGCGGCGGTCGGCGGCTTCTTGGCGGGCATGTTCTGGGCCGATGCGGCGCCTGCAAGTGCGCCGGCGACGGCAAGCGCGCCAACGAGCGCGGAGATCGTGGAAGCGTTCTTCATGAATACTCTCCTGGGATTCGCGTCGCTGGACTGCGAGCGCGAGGGCGGCGTCAGGGCCGCGTACAGGGCTATCCGCATGAAGCAGGGTGCCGGTTACATGATCGCGCGGGATTTGTTTTCGGAAAAATTGGCCATGGTCGCGCCGGGGTGGTTCGGGAGCGCGCCAGGTTCAACAAGTCAGATCGCGGCTGCTGCCTTGGCGTCCGGGCTTTGCATGAAGGCAAGAAAGTCATCGACCGCCAGCGGTTTGGCGATGTGGTAGCCCTGGATCATGTCCGCGCCCATTGCGCGCAGGATCGCGAGGACATCTGCAGTTTCGACGCCTTCCGCAGTGAGCTTCATGCCGAGGCTGTGTGCGAGATCTATAGTCGACTTGACTAGGAAGGCGTCACTATTTTCCTTGCCCAGGTTCTCCACGAAGACCTTGTCGATCTTCAGCTCTTCCGCCGGGATGGCGCGTAGATAGGACAGCGAAGATAAGCCTGAGCCATAGTCATCGATGGAAATTCCAACGCCTGCCTGCTTGAGTTCGTTCATCACGTCCAGCGCCAGCCGGGGATTGTCGATGACGGCCGTTTCGGTGATCTCGAAGCAAAGCCGCGCGCTAGCCCGCCGGACCTGTCGCAACGCCCGTTCCGCGAACTGCTCGTTCGCGATCAACCTGCCGGAGACATTCACGGACACTGTGACGTCGTGACCGGCCTTCTGGAAGATGCGTTGGTCCGCGATCGCGCGGTCTATGACCCAGTCTGTAAGGGGACGGATATGGCCGGTTTCCTCTGCCATGCCGATGAAAGCATCGGGCCGGATCATGCCGCGTTGCGGATGACGCCAGCGAAGTAGCGCTTCGGCGGAGTTCACCCTATCTTTTCTCAGGTCGAGTTTTGGTTGGTGCGCCAGGAACAGCTCGCCATTCGAAAGCCCGTAAATCATCGAGCTCATCAGCGATAATGTCGTTGCGGGATCTCCATAGGCCTCCGGATCGAACCATCCGGTGATCCTGCGTTGGGCGCGGGCCTGCTCGACGGCGACTTCGGCGCGCTCCAGCAGTTCGAGATGCGCTTTCGCATCCTCCGCATCGCATGCAAGCCCAGCCGTCACCATCACGTCGATACGGTCGCCATCCAGCGTCACCGGACTGGACACGGTCTGTGCGGTTGCGCGAATCGTGGTCTCGGCTGCATTGCGACTTTCGGCGGTGAAGATGATGGCGATGGTGCCAGTGGTTGCGCGTCCCACATGAAGGCCTTCGCCGGAATGCGAAGCGCGTGTCGCAACTTCGGCGACCAGGCGCGAAAACAGACCATGACCGATTGCGCCGCGTATCTGGTCGAAGCGATTGATGCTGATGATCGCGCCGAAGATGCTGCCCGGTGACGTCCTGCCACGCAGCGCCGCCAGTGTTTCTTGCAGGGCGCGCAGGTTCGGCAGTCCGGTTTCCTGATCGTGCCGCGCCAGATGCAGGATACGTTGTTCGCGCGCCGCGATCTCGGAGGACATGACGTTGAAGTTCGCCGCCAGCTCCGCAATTTCGTTGCGGCCCTTGACCGCGACCTCGGCAACTTCGCCGCGCGTAAGTTGATCAGCCGCCGCCCGTAGGCCGGAAATCGGCCCGGTCACGCGGCGCGAGACAAACCAGCTGCCAAGGACAAGCGCAACAAGGCCGATCGCGCCGATCAGCGCGATGGTCGTGAGCATGTCGCGGTAGTGCGCCTGGTTCATGGTGAGCGAGTATTCGAGCAGAAGCGCTGCGGAGGCTCCGTCGGCAAACACCTGCAATGTCTTGACGCCCCCGATCGAGTTGCGTTCGGGCATACTGATCAGCAAGTCGCCGTCCGTCTCGATTGCGCGGCTTGCAAGCTCATCGCCGGCAATGCCAATCGCGCGTCCAGGTCTGTCTTCGAGCGCTGTCCACGTTTGACCTTCGCGCCGTAGATAGAGATGTGCGGACAAGGGGATCGCCGAAAGTTGCTCAAGTTCTCCCAACTGTTCGCCGCCGAGCCGCTGGCCGAACACTACCCAACCGATCAGTGTGGGCGCGCGGACGGGCGCTGACACGGCTTGATAGGTCATGCCTCCCAGCGTGAGTACGCCGGATGCGTCAGGGTTTACGGTGACAGCTGAGAGGAGGGTAGGGTCCACTCGCCCAGTCAGTTTGTCATCCAGCGAAATGGCCGATCCGTCCGGGCGGATGATCAGCGCAGTGTCAAAGCCAAATCGCGACTGGATGTTGTCGAGCGCGGAAAGCATGGTTTCGTCATCGCCCGTGGCGACGGCCTCGCGGAATCCGAAATCACGCGACAGGATTTCTGCCGTTTGCTGCAACTGGTCGGCGCGCAGTTTCCAGATGCGGTCAAAAACGGCGGAGGACGATGTCATCTCCGCCCGCACCGCTTGCCTGGAGTTGGCCTCGACTGCTACCCAGACCGCACCCGCAATCAGCATCAGCACGACGCCAAACAGCGCCGCATAGATCAGCGTGAGTTCTGATGAGAGGCGTTTGAACATGTCGATGCGCCGCTCGCTCTACCTTGGGGGCGCGATGTCGAGCACAACCGTCACCGTGGTGGTTCCCGCAGAAACGGTCAGGGTTTGGGTGACGGTCTGGTCCTTCGCTGTGGCGTAGGGATGCCAGACGTCGATACGGCGGCTGCCCTCTGGCGCCACGGTCAGCTTGGCCAAACCATTGGCGCCGGACTTCGCTGCCCACGGCGTGTCCACCACACGGATGAAGGCCACCATCTGGTCGTGAATGTTGCAGCCGAGACCGGCGACCCCGACCGTCTTGAAGGTGATGACACGCTTCTCTTCGCGACCGTACAACTCCAGCTCGAACTTGTTGCCTTTGGAAAACGAGTAGACGTGATGCCGGAACTTATCGAGGTTCGGAAACTCGACGGTCGATCCAACCGGCGCAATCAGAACGAATGGCGCGAACTGCTTGGACGTTTGCGCCATCCGGAGGCCATGAACCGGAGCGGGCTTCGGATCACCTGGATTTGCGGGGATCAATACCACCGCGTCGGGTAGGGGCTTTCCATCAGGCGTGGTCACGCGGATGACGATGTCGCCGGCCCAAGCCTGCGTCGCAAACAGAAGCGATGTGATCGCGGATAGAAGGAACCTGCCGAGCATCCATCTCCCGTACCACTGCACACTGAAGATGCCGTAAAGCCATGCAGGGTTGGCCCCGATGTGTTCGGTGTTGGTTAAACCTTCCATGCAAACTCGCTGCATCGCGCACGCACAAGTGCGAGCGCGTTGCTGTGGGATTCTGGATGTCACGATTTGGCGTTGCCTTCGTTTCTCTTGCTATTGGTATGCCGCTTGCGGCTCACGCACAGGGAGACTCGCCTGCTATAGACGTCGACACAGGCGGCAAGCTGAAGCTGACACGTGGCATCTCGACGATCGAAGGGCAGGGCGGTGGCGGTCTAACCCCGTGGGCGTTCATCACCGGCAACGAAACAGATCGCGGCGTCGGCGGCACGGCTCATGTTACCGGGGTTGAACTTCCGGATTACTCCCTTCTCTCTTATGGGGCAGCGCTCGGCCTCTTCGATCGCGTCGAGCTCAGCTATACGCGGCAGGAGTTCGATACACAGGATGTTGGCGCCGCACTTGGCCTCGGCCGCGGCTTCACATTCGGTCAGGATGTCTGGGGTGCAAAGGTGCGCGTGATCGGCGATGCGATATACGATCAGGACACATGGCTGCCGCAGGTCGCCGTCGGCGCAAACTGGAAGAAGAACGATCGGGGCGCTGTCGTTTCCGCTGTGGGCGGGACAGACGACGAAGGTTGGGAAACCTACGCCACTGCCACAAAGATCCTGCTCGACAGCTCGCTGCTGCTGAACGGCACGCTGCGCTGGACCAACGCCAACCAGACCGGCCTGCTCGGATACGGCGGCAACCTCAACGATCACCACCAACTGATGGGTGAGTTCTCCGCCGGCTGGCTTCTGTCGCCCGATGTCGTTGTTGGCGCGGAGTACCGGATGAAGCCGGACAACCTCGCAATCGCGAAGGAAGACGACTGGGTGGACATCTACGCCGCCTGGGCGGTCAACCAACACGTCACGCTCACCGGCGCCTATGTCGACCTCGGTTCGATTGCGACGTTCGACAATCAGCGTGGCATCTATCTTTCACTGCAGGCGGGGTTCTGATCGTGCGAATAGCCCTTGCTTTCGCTGCCGCGACAATCTTCTTCGCCGTACCCGCTCTCGCTCAGCCGATTTCGCCTGTTCCCCCAGGGGAGGAAGAGGTCGATCCCTACACCGTCTCGGATGCCAACGCCGACGCCACGCCGGTGGACGGACAGGAACTGTTCGCCGCTTTCCATGGACGAGAAGGGATCAGCCGGATTGTGGATGATCTCGTCGAACAGGTGCAGAAGGATTCTCGGTTGACGGAGATCTTCAAGGCGTCGGATTTTGTGCGGCTGAGACGTACGCTCAAGGAGCAGTTCTGTTACATCCTCAACGGCGGGTGCCCCTACACCGGGCGTGACATGAAGTCAGTCCACGCCGATCACGGCGTCACCACCGCCGAATTCAACGCCTTGGTCGAAGTTCTGCAGGCCGCAATGAAACGGGAAGGCGTCGAATTTTCGGCTCAGAACAGGCTGCTCGCGAAGCTTGCGCCGATGAAGCGGGATACTGTGACGCGCTAGGCCGTGGCATCGGGTGTGGAGATGCCCGCACTTCCAAGCTTCTTGACGATAAGCTCTCACCCATATTCTGCGAGGATCGCATGAACAGGAGAGGCGAGCGCGCGAAGGCTCGCGAATAGGCCATTCATGGCACTGACGGCAATGGCAGCTATCGGCGATTTCCTGCCCGATCGGAGGAGGTCAGCCGGTGACTGGTTTGACCTAGGTTTCAGCCTTCCAGTGTCGCAGAGATTTTACGGACCGGAGTTCGTAGATGCTGACCAAGCGTGGTCGTCAGCCATCTTCAATCAACACGCAGCATGACGACTGTTTAGCTTGGTCGGTAATCGCACCCTTGGCGTCACCAACAAGGTGTGGATCACGGACGCCACTAACCATCGCCTTCACATACCGGTGATGTGCAGTTTGTTGTTTTCTGCAACCCCAGTTGCAACCCTGGCAGCGTGCGAGATGTGGAAGGGCAAGCTAAGTGCTTGATTTTCTGGCGCCAGCTCCCAAGCTCGAACCGGGGACCTCTAGATCCACAATCCGCTGATGCTACAGCCGACGCGACATGACCACCGCGTGGAGATTTTCGGGACGTAGCTGAGTGTAGCGCTTGAGCATTTTCCAATCCTTGTGCCCTGTTACCAGCGGTACCTGCTCAATTGTCAGGCCAGCTTCAAAAAGTCGGCTTGTTGCTTCGTGACGTAGATCGTGGAAATGCAAGTCAGCGATACCTGCGTCCGCGCATGTCCTACGAAACGCTGTTCCGACTGAACGTCCATTGTAGGGAAAGCAGCGGCCTATCCCGCCGGTTCTCAATTTCTGTTCGGCCAGCAATTGCAATGCATCATACCCGGTCACGTCGAGAAGCGGCACGCGTTGATGGTTGCCATCCTTGCGACGCGGATCTTTGCGATTGGGTATCAAGATGGTGCGTGTTTGCGTATCCAGGTTCTGCCATTCAATGCGAACTATCTCGTCCAGGCGCATCGCGGTTGCGATGGCAAACTTGACGATCGCAGCCATCGGCGCGCTCTTGGGTCGGTTGGACGCAAATCGAGCAAACAGGGTCTCCAATTCCTCCGATGTCGGTCGCCGATCTCGCTCCGCAGGTGGTCCGACAGCACCCATTCGCGTCAGTGCGATGCGCGCGAGGCGAACGGCGTCAGTGTCTACCTTCATGCCATGCAGTGCGGCGGAATGAGTAAGAACAGTGCCGATGAAAGAAAAATCGATGGCAAGCGTGGCGGGGCCAGCTCCGGCGCGAGCGCGCTCCCGTCCATATCTGATAAGCCGCTCGCGCGTGAGGGCGGACACTGGTTCGGCCCCCAGCTCATTCTGCAGCCTGCGCAGCACGGCGTCCTTGGAGCGTCGAAGTGGCTTTCCATACATCGCCAAGTCTTCGATGTGTATGGCGATAAGCGAGCTGAAGGAGTCCTTGGTCGTGATGCGACGCGACGTGGGGTCGAGGTCCATGTCGATCGCGCGCTCAGCCTCGCGCGCCCATTTTTCCGCGTCGGATTTGATCTGAAAGGTTTTGGCAAGTGAGTGCCCGCGACGACGGACCTGCGCACGCCACTTGCCGCGTCGACGATCAATTGTCGCCATGTGATAGAAGCCCTTCTGAGCTTCGGCGGTTTGACGACTCGGTCACTCTGCGGTCACACCCGAAGCCGAGACGTCGTGAAACACCGTGAACTTTTGAGAACCGCGCGGACACAAACTCCGAATTCCAGTCCCTTGATGTTCCAACAAAAATGACAACTTTTCAAGCGCATAGGTTCTGTACCGCGCCCATGATGGACTGGACCGACCGGAATTGCCGGGCGTTCCATCGTCATCTGTCGCGGCACGCGTTGCTGTACACCGAGATGGTCACGGCTGATGCGGTGATCCACGGCGCTCGGGATCGGCTGCTGAGCTTTGATCCGCTGGAGCAGCCGGTTGCGTTGCAGCTCGGCGGGTCCGAGCCGGAGAAGCTGGCTGAAGCGGCCAGGATCGGCGCGGCGTTCGGATACTGCGAGATCAACCTCAATGTCGGCTGCCCGTCGGAGCGGGTGCAGTCCGGTGCGTTCGGCGCCTGCCTGATGCGAGAGCCTGATCTGGTGGCGGAATGCCTCGCCGCGATGCGCGAAGCCGTCGCCATTCCCGTCACGGTAAAGCATCGTCTTGGCGTCGATGACGACGATCCGCACGAGCGGTTGTTCTCCTTCGTTGACACGCTGGCGAGGGCGGGAACGACGACATTTGTCGTTCACGCGCGCAAGGCCTGGCTCAAGGGATTGTCGCCCAAGGAGAACCGCGAGCTGCCGCCGCTCGACTACGAGATTGTCGCCGAACTCAAGCGCGCGCGGCCCGATCTGGAGATCATCCTCAACGGAGGCCTCGCCGATCTCGACACCGCGTCACGCGAGTTGTCACGTATCGATGGCGTGATGCTCGGGCGCGCCGCCTATCACGAACCGGCGCTGCTGCTGCACGTGGACCGCCGCATCTTCGGTGAAGCCGCGCCTATCCGCACGGCGGATGAAGCGGCGCGCGACTTCCGTCCATGGATTGTGAAGCGGCTCGGAGAGGGCGTCGCGCTGCATTCCATCACGCGCCACATGCTCGGACTGTTCGCGGGCAGGCCGGGAGCGAGGCAATGGCGGCGCACGCTGTCGGAGAAGGCGCCCGGCGCGCGTGGCGTGCAGGCGATCACGGTCTATGACGAGGCGCTTACGGCGGTGAGCCCGCGCGACGTGGCGATTGCCGACTAGGGACTACTGGCGCAGGACGATCGCCGTTGGCGTCACTTCCATGCCGTCGAGGCGGTTGAGGAAGCTCATGCCGAGCAGGGAATGCTCCAGCCCTTCCTCGATCACGACGGCTGAAACGTTCTTCACCGTGACGCCGTCGATCTCGATTTCGTCGATCACGGCCAGCGCCGCTTTCACGCGTCCGGCTGCCGTGCGCACATCGGTGTTGCGCTGGAGATTGTCGATGTCGATGCCGATCCTGCGTGCGTCGCGCTTGGTCAGCGCCACCAGGCTCGCGCCGGTATCGACGAGAAACTTCACAGGCATCTTGTTGACCGCGGCCGTCGCCCAGTAATGGCCGTCGCCCTCCTTGCGCAGGGAAGCCGTGCGGATCTCGTGTGAGGTAACCTTGGGCAGGGAATCAACGTCGACTTCCTCGGCCAGCGCCGGTTTGGCGTCCACGCGCGTCGTGACGGTGTCCCGTAAGGCCACCAGTCCGAGCGCCGCCGCGCCGAACAGCGCCAGGGCAGGCAAAAGCGCTTTGCGCAACGAAATCGACTCCCCGAGGGACATCCTGTCCGCATCTCCTAGCAGATATTGAGCTAGCAAAGAACAAACGGACAGCAGCCTCGTTCCGGCTACCCCAGCTTCCCGGCTGCTTTCAGAGATTCGATACGGGCCGGTAGCGCGGACATGACGGCGTCCCGCTCGGCATCGCTGAACCTCGCCCAGCGCGCGATTTCCCCGAGAGTCCGCCCGCATCCAAGGCAGTTTCCGCTCTGCCCGTCGACGACGCAGACCTTGATGCAGGGGGTTTTTATCGGCTGGTGCATGTCGCGCCCGTCTTACTGCAATTTTCATCCGGAACGGAGCCTTACGTTGCGGCAATGCGACCTCGCGTCCTTGGGCGTTTCCGCTTGACGGACCGTAGGTAAACCAGAGCATGGCTGTCGATAACGGGCAGGCCGATGCCCATTACGTAACGGCAGGCTGCCCCCTCCGGAGACCGCAATGGACCTGAGCTTCACTCCAGAAGACCTCGCCTTCCGGCAGGAGGTCCGCTCCTTCCTCGAGAACGACTACCCGCCCGAACTTCGCGGCAAGTTCTCGCGCGACGAGTATTCGAAGGAAGATTTCCTGATCTGGCAGCGTGCGCTCCACAAGCGCGGTTGGGGCGCCCCCGCCTGGCCGAAGCAATACGGCGGCACCGGCTGGACGGCCGTCCAGCGCTTCATCTTCCAGGAAGAATGCGCCCGCGCCGAAACGCTCCCGATCCCGCCCTTCGGCATGGCGATGCTCGCGCCCGTCCTGATGGCCTTCGCCTCTGAAGAACAGAAAGCCCACTACCTGCCGCGCATCATCGAGGGCAAGGATTTCTGGTGCCAGGGCTATTCCGAACCCGGCGCCGGCTCCGACCTCGCTTCGCTCAAGACGAAAGCCGAGCGCGTCGGCGATCACTATGTCATCAACGGCCAGAAGACCTGGACCACGCTCGGCCATTTCGCCGACTGGATCTTCGTCCTCTGCCGCACTGACCCCGCCGCGAAGAAGCCGCAGGAAGGCATCTCCTTCATCCTCGTCGACATGAAGACGCCCGGCGTCGAAGTCCGTCCGATCATCACGATGGATGGCGGCCATGAGGTCAACGAGACCTGGTTCACCGACGTGAAGGTCCCGGTCGCCAACCTCGTCGGCAAGGAAAACGAAGGCTGGACCTACGCTAAGTATCTCCTCGCCCACGAGCGCACCGGCATCGCCGGCGTCGCCCGCTCCAAGAAAGGCATCGAGCGTCTCCGCGAGATCGCCTCCGTCGAACTCGACCAGGGCGAGCCGATCATCCGCAACGCCGACTTCGCCAAGAAGATCTCCGAACTCGAGATCGATCTCTCCGCCCTCGAATACACCGAACTCCGCACGCTCGCGCGCGAAGCCCAGGGCAAGGGCCCCGGCCCGGAATCCTCGATCCTCAAGATCAAGGGCACCGAGATCCAGCAGCGCATCACCGAGCTGACCCTCGAAGCCGTCGGCGTCTATGGCACCCCGTATTTCCGCGGCTTCCCGAAGGACGGCGACAACCAGATGCCGATCGGCCCGGAATACGCGCATCTCACCGCGCCGATGTACGCCAACATGCGCAAGACTTCGATCTATGGCGGCTCCAACGAGATCCAGCACAACATCATCGCCAAGATGGTGCTGGGGCTCTGATGTCGGCCGGATCGATGGTAGGTTCCCGGAACAACTAGTCCCCATCAGAGGGGCGAGAGGGAGGGCTCGGGAATGACAGCTGCTCGCATAGGCACGCACGCGACATGGGCGGTGATCGCCTTCCTGTCGGTAGGCGTCGGCGGCTACGCGCTGTTCCACGCCTTCACCGGCTTCCAGCACCTGCCGCTGAAAAATCCGATGTTCGATCCGTACGGACTGCAGGTTCACGTCGCCGCCTCCGGCGTCGCGATGATCCTCGGCGCGTTCCAGTTCCTCAAGGTGCTGCGCCAGAAAGCTCCGAAGATTCACCGGTGGATGGGCCGCATCTACGTGCTGGCCTGCATAGTTGGCGGCCTCGCCGGAGGCATCATCGCGCTGTCGTCGACAGCAGGTGCAATCGCCGGCTGGGGCTTCTTCATGCTGGCCGTCTTCTGGGTGCCGTTCACACTGCTCGCCTGGACGTCCGCCATGCGCCGCGATTTCACCGCGCACGAGAACTGGATGATCCGGTCCTTCGCGCTCACCTTCGGCGCCGTCACGCTGCGGCTGCAGCTGCCCATCGCGGGCGCGCTGGGCGAGGCCGGCTTGATCCCCTCCGATTTCGTCTGGTCGTACCAGTACATCGCCTGGCTCGCCTGGGTGCCGAACCTGATCGTCGCCGAGCTCTGGATCGCCTCCCGCCGCAAACCCCGGCGGCGGAAAGTCACGCCCACCGCGGCCCCCGCCTGACAGCAGTTGCACGACCCTGAAACGACGGCCTAGAAGGGTCGCAAGGAGACTAGTTCAATGGATTTCAGCTTCACCTCCGAACAGGACCAGCTGCGCGACACGGTCGCCCGCCTCGTTCGTCAGCAGTACGACTTCGAAACCCGTCGCAAGGTCGCGAAATCCGAAGCCGGCTGGCGCCCCGCCATGTGGTCGCAATTCGCTGAACTCGGCCTCCTTGGTGCGTCGTTCTCGGAAGCCGAAGGCGGCTTCGGCGGCGGCCCGGTCGAGGCCATGATCATCTCGGAAGAATTCGGCAAGGGCCTCGTCATCGAGCCTTACCTGCAGACAGTCATCATCGGCGGCGCTTTCCTTCGCCACGGCGGTACAGACGCGCAGAAGGAAGAGCACGTCCCCGCGCTTATCGGCGGCGAAACCATCTTTGCCTTCGCTTACTCCGAGCCGAAGAGCCGCTTCGACCTCAACGACGTGTCCACCACCGCGAAGAAATCCGGCGCGGGCTACACGCTCAACGGCCACAAGGCTGTCGTCATCGGCGCCCCCTTCGCCACGCACCTCATCGTCACGGCGCGCACGTCCGGCGGCCAGCGCGACACATCCGGCATCTCCGTCTTCATCGTGCCGAAGAACGCCAAGGGCGTCGTTACGCGCGATTATCCGACCGTCGATGGCCTGCGCGCCTCCGAAGTTATCCTCGAGAACGTCGCCGTCGACGCCTCGGCCCTCATCGGCACGGCCGACAACGGCCTGCCGCTGATCGAGAAGGCTGTCGACAACGCCATCGCCTCCGTCTGCGCCGAAGCCGTCGGCTGCATGAAGGTCCTCAACGAGGCGACGATCACCTACGCGAAGCAGCGCAAGCAGTTTGGCCAGCCCATCGCCAACTTCCAGGTCCTGCAGCACCGCATGGTCGACATGTTCATGGCCTGCGAACAGGCCCTCTCGATGACCTTCATGGTCACGCTGAAGCTCGACGAGAGCGACAAGGCCCGCAAGCTCGCCGCCTCCGGCGCGAAAGTGCAGATCGGCAAGGCCGGCAAGCTCGTCAGCCAGGACGCCGTCCAGATCCACGGCGGCATGGGCATGACCGACGAACTCAACGTCGGCCACTTCTTCAAACGTGTCACGATGATCGAGTCCCAGTTCGGCAACACCGACTGGCACCTGCGCCGCTACACGGAACTGTCGAACGGGTAATCGCCAACTGTAAGCGGACCTTTCAGGTCCGCGTTCCCCGCAAAGGCGGGGATCCAGCACCGCCGATGACATTCCCCTCGGGCTGAACTAGGCTTCCCCAACGCTGCTGAGGGGGTGGCATTGGCCGACATCCAGACAGCAAACAAACCACGGGCCTTCCTGTCCTACTCGCGGCGGGATTCCGCTTTCGTCGATGAACTTGTGATTTCGCTCGAAAGCTACGGCTTCGAGGTCGTGTTCGACCGCGCTGACCTGTTCCCGGGCGAGCCGTGGGAGCCGCGCCTCCAGCGCCTCATCACCGATGCCGAGACCACCGTCTGCGTGGTCTCGACGAACTGGGTCGCCTCCGAGCAATGCACGAAGGAACTCGACATCGCCGTGCAGCACGGCCGCCGCGTGATCCCCATCATCATTGATCCGGTCAACCCATCGGCGATGCCGGAACAATTGGCGCGCCTGCAATTCGTCTTCTTCCACGGCGCCGGTCATTCCTACGCGCGCGGCGTCGCAAGCCTCGTCGAGACCCTGCGCACCGACATCGGCTGGGTGCGCGAGCAGTCGCGCCTGCTCGACAAGGCCGACGAATGGGCCGCACAGAACCGCTCGCCCACGCTCCTCATGCGCGGCGTGGCGCTGGAGCGCGCGCTGGCCTGGATCGGAAGCCCCGCCCCGCGCGACACGCGTGTGATCCCGCTGGTCACGGAATACATCGACGCCAGCCGTGCAGGGCAGGACAGCGAGGAGAAGCAGCGCCTTCGTAACCAGCGCAACTTCACGGCCGTCGCGCTCGCCGCCTGCGGCTTCGGCCTCATCGGCGCCGCGGCGGTCGGCTACATCGTCTACGACCAGCTCCAGCAGACCAGCGACAAGCTGGAGCGCACGAGCGTTGATCTCGCCGAGACCACCACGCTCTACGAACTCAGCGCCGACAAGCCGCCTCCGCCCGCGCCCCCTCCGCCGCCGCCCCCTCCGCCTCCGCCGCCGCCTCCACCTCCGCCGCGCACGGAGGGCCCCGGCGCACCCGTAACGCAGCCCGTACCTTCTCCGTCAGCGCCCGTGGTCGAGGAACCTGTCTTCGAGGCGCTGGACGATCTCGATCCGGAAGAAACGCGCAAGCTCGTCGCCGATCTCAACAGCGCGGACAAGACCACGCGCCTCAAGGCGGGCCAGCAGGTCGCCGACCTGATCCGGAATGGCGGCGACAGCTCGCTGCAGGGCCTGCTCTCGGCCGAACTCGAACTGCCGCGCTTCGAAGTCCTGTCCGCGCCGGCCCGGGTGAACATGCTCTATATGCTGAACATGTATGGCGACTGGGGCGCCACCCTCGGCGCCCGCACGCGCCGGGCGCTCGATGCCATTGAGGCAAGGGCATCGTCCGGCAGCTCGCTCGTGCTCGGCACGCAGGCGAGGGAATGCATCGCGATCCTCAAGCGCCGGATCGGCGGGGAAGCCGCGGAGGGTTGCGGAAGCTGACACCGGTGGACAAGATGCGGCTCCGCACCTTGCCCCGAGGAAGCCGCATGCACCCGATCCTGGCCGCGTCGATCCTGATGCTTTCCGCCTGCGCAGCGACGGCCCAGACGCCCCCCGCAGCCCCGCCCATGGTCGTCATCGACGAGCGCACCGTCACGCGCGACGAGCCGCCGCCCCACGGCGCCATCGGCATGAGCACCGCCTTCCGCATCTCGGACGCCGCCCCCGGGCGCCTGATGGAATTCCGTAAGCGCACGCTCCATGTCGGCGCCGCCATCGGCCTGCACCCGATCGACCATGACGAGGTCTATTACGTGCTGGAAGGCGAGGGCGACGTAACGTCCGACGGCAAGACCCAACGCATCGGCCCCGGTGTCGCCGCCTATCTCTATTCCGGCGCCGTCGTCGGCATCAAACAACTGGGCGACAAGCCGCTGACGCTCATCATCTCCTATCCGCTGAAAGAGCGGACGAAGTAGAGTTAAGGCCAGAAACAGTCCCCGCAATTCCGCGGAATCCAGAACGGTCTCGCAGGAAAAATCTCCAGCACTTCCAATTTCGAAGCGTTTCCCGGCTGTAGGACCTGGATACGCCAACCCAACACCGGGCCGGCCCGGCGCATACTCCGCACAAACAAGCGGAGAAACCTCGATGCCCCTGCACGCCGAATCCGAATCCGCCGATTCGGAAAAACAGCGAGCCGCCGAATCCGGCGAATCCGGCGAATTTTTCCCGCGCGTCCGAATTTCCCGAATCCGGCGAATCCGGAAACGAAAACGGCCCGACGGTTGGCCGGGCCGTTCGCATTCAGATGTCTGTCGAGGCTAGTTGAAGATCTCGAACAGGCCGGCAGCGCCCTGGCCGCCGCCGATGCACATGGTCACGACGCCATACTTGGCCTTGCGACGCTTGCCTTCGAGCAGCAGGTGGCCGGTGCAGCGCGCGCCGGTGACGCCGTAGGGGTGGCCGATCGAGATCGAGCCGCCGTTGACGTTGTACTTGGCCGGGTCAATCCCGAGCTTGTCGCGGCTGTAGAGGCACTGCGAGGCAAACGCCTCGTTCAGCTCCCACAGGTCGATGTCGTCGACCTTGAGGCCGTGACGGGCCAGCAGGCGCGGAACGGCGAACACGGGTCCGATGCCCATTTCGTCAGGCTCGCAGCCGGCAACCGCGAAGCCACGGAACGCGCCGAGCGGGGAGAGACCGCGCTTGGCGGCTTCCTTCGCTTCCATCAGCACGAGCGCTGCGCCGCCGTCCGAGAACTGCGAGGCGTTGCCGGCGGTGACGTACTTGCCTTCCTGAATCTTCTGGCCGCCCTTGAAGACGGGCGGGAGTTTCTGCAGGTCGGCCAGCGTGGTCTGCGGACGGTTGCAGTCGTCGCGCGTCACCTCGGTGTCTTCCATCGTGACGACGCCCGTCTCCTTGTTGGTGACGGCCATCTTGGTCTTCATCGGGACGATCTCGTCCTTGTAAAGACCGGCGGCCTGCGCGGCGGCGGTGCGCTGCTGCGACTGCAGGGCGTACTCATCCTGGTATTCGCGGCTGACGTTGTAGCGCTCGGCGACGATCTCCGCGGTTTCGATCATGGTCATGTAGATGGCCGGAATCTTGGCCAGCAGCTTCTCGTCCATCGCGCGGTTGCGGCCATCAGCCGACAGCGGACGCGGGGGAGCGAATTGCACGAGCGAGATCGACTCGACGCCGCCGCCGACCATGATGTCGGCGCCGTCGCGGATCTGGTGGGCGGCGAGCGCGATGGCGTTCAGGCCCGAGGAGCAGAAGCGATTGATCGTGCCACCGGCGACCGAGACCGGCATGTCGGCCCAGAGGGCGGCCTGGCGGGCGATGTTCCCGCCGGTTGCGCCTTCAGGGTTGGCGCAGCCGAGATACACGTCCTCGACTTCCTTGGGGTCCAGTTTCGCGCGTTCGACGGCGTGCTTGATCGCGTGCCCCCCGAGAGCCGCACCGTGGGTCATGTTGAACCCGCCACGCACCGATTTCGCGAGCCCCGTCCGGGCTGTCGAAACGATCACCGCCTCACGCATTCAGTCCTCCGTACCGCTTATTCAGAAAGGTTGGAGGTACCTTAAGCGACAGATTTTTGCGGATTGCAACAGAGCGCGCCCGGCGGACGCAAAATCCTGCCGGGCGCGTTGGAATTATCGAAGGCCGAAGGGTGTCAGCCCGGCTCTTTCTGTGTGGTCGTCGTCGTGGTGATGACCGTGGTTGGCACCGTCGGCGGGGTCCGCATCATCGCCTCGTGCTGGGCCTTCACGATGTCGGCGGTGGTGTAGTTCTTCTTGGCGTCGACCAGCGCCTGCACTTCCGGGGCAATCGGATGCTCGGGGTCCAGCTGCGGGCCGGCGACAGGGGCGATGACTTCCGTGCGAGTCTCGACCGTCGCGGTCGGTGTTTCCTTGACGTCAGTGTCGACCGTGATCGAGGTCTGCACCGTCGGCGTCTCAGCCGGGGGCTGCGCGACAGCCGGCGCGGCGAACATGACGGCAAGCGCCGTCGAGGCGAGGAGGAGTTTCATCGTCTGACCTTCCTGAAAGTAATGGCTGCTAGGGAAGTCGCGAACTTGGAGTTAGTTCCAGCTCTTGTGGCTTTGTAACCTCCTCAGCCTGCGGTGTCGGCCCGTGGGCTTTCTCGGGCTTCTCGATGTGATCTGCCACGTAAGCTCCGCGTTCGCCCGGCTTCGCAGGCGAGTCGACCGTCGTGTCCTGTGTTGTGAAGAGTTCGAGTTGCGAGTTCAGCTCCGCGCCAAGGCAGATCGCATAGGCCGAAATCCAGAACCACATCAGCAGCGCCGCGACTGCGCCAAGCGATCCGAACGTGGCGTTGTAGGCGCTGAAGTTCTCGAGGTAAGCCGAGAAGGCGACCGATGCGACCAGCCAGATAATGCCGGCGCCGAACGCACCCGGAATGATCCAGCGCCACCGCGCGCTCGTGCGCGAGGGCGCTATGCGATAGATCATCGCGCAGGCGATCATGAAGGCCACGATCAGCATCAGCCAGCGCAACGTGCCGACCACTGCCTCCAGGAACGCGCCGAGATAAAGCGCCTTCAGAATGGGCGGTATGGCCGCGATGGCGGCTATCGAGAGCATCACGAACAGGATGCCGCCAAGCGTGAACGCCAGCGTTAGTCCGGTGAGATGGAAAAAGTTGCGCTTCTCCTTCTCGTGGTAGGCCATGTTCATCGCCTGCACGAGCGCGGATGTCGCGCCGTTCGCGCCCCACAGGGCGAGCAGCGCCGAGATGACGAGGCCGATGGTAAGGCCGCCATCGTCCTGATTGGCGATGACGACCATTTGGTCCGCCACGAGACTGAAGGCATCGGGCGCGAGGTCGCGGATGACCTGCAATTGTTCGCCCAGCGACGTCATGTCGGTGAACAGACCCCAGATCATCAGGCCAGCGGCGATCGCCGGGAAGATCGACAGGAAGGCGTAAAAGCCGATGCCGGCCGACAGCAAACCGACATTGTCGCCCATTGTGCGCTCTGCAACGCGCAACAGGATCGACCGCCAATCCTTCAGGCGGATGGCGGTGGGGGAGGCCACATCGTGCCGGCTCTTCATCCCGCCGCAACGTTGGGCGGGCGGTATGGGTTCCGTTTGGCGCGGGGCGGCCTAGGGTAGGTTCCATGAGTCGTGAGCTTTTCGCCCTCAAGACGAAGCCGGTTCCATCGAGCGCGGAGGCGAATGCCCGCAAGCGCGGCTATCGGGATGGCGTGCCAATCGCCTTCGACGCGGCGCTGGCGAAGGAGCCGTGTGTCGAGGTGCGCGGCCTCGGGGGCGGCGGGTTCAACCACTACAACACTCCGCACAATCCGCCTTACTACGTCAGCGTGCCCGGCTCAGTGGCGGAGCTGTATCTGCGCAAGTCCGTCGCGGAAAAGCTGCGCGCGGTGAATGCACTGTTGGCGGGGATCGGCGTTGAGCTGTTCCTCTTCGACGCGTGGCGGCCACAGGCCGTGCAGCGTTACTTCCACGATGTCTGGTTCCCGCAATGGCTCGGGGCGAAGCGGCCGGATCTTTCCGGTGCGGCATTGACCGAGGAAGTCGAGAAGTACTGGGCTGCGCCGACATCGGGCGCGAGCTCGCCATCACCACATTCCACGGGCGGGGCGATGGATCTGACGCTGGTGTTCAGCGAGACCAAGCAGCCGCTGTTCATGGGCGGCATCTTCGACGACGTTACCGAGGATGCGTGGACCGACGCCTATGAGCACCGCCCCATCGTTTCGATGTCGGATGAAGAGGCGCGCGCGAACCGGCGGCTTCTCTACTGGGCGATGGCGGAGCAGGGCTTCGCCAACAATCCCACGGAGTGGTGGCACTATTCCTGGGGTGACCAATTATGGGCAAAACTCGGAGGCCATGCAGCCGCACATTACGGCGGCTGCAATCCTACAGGCCGTCCTGACGCCTGAACATTGCGCTTAAGACCCCGGCAACCTTAACCGGCGAGAGTGTGGCCTCAGTTGATTGCGGGGTCCCATGCTCAGCGGGTTCGTCAAGCACGTCTCCAAGACTACAGGCCTGCCGCTCAAGACGGCTGAAGCCGCCATTGGCATCGTGCTGAACGCAGCCGACCGCCAGGGTGCGCCGATGGCTGACGAGATTTTCGAACGCGTTCCCGGCGCCCGCACGCTTGCCGCCCAGATGGGCTCGCAGATCGGCGCGGCCACGGGCGTTATCGCGCGCCTTATCGAACGTACGCCAGGCGGCCGCATGGCCGTGGCGGAACAAGTTATTCGGGACCTCCACAAGGAAGGCCTCGGCAACAAGGAAATCGGTCGCCTGTTTCCGGCGATCGGGAAGTATGCGGAATCCGCGTTCGGCGTGAGCGGTGTCGGCCACCTCGGCGACATGTTCGGCGCGACGAACGCCCCAGCCAGTGGAGTGCGTAGCGTAGCCTAACGGCAGTGTAAGAGTATCGAACTGGCGGGCGGCCTTCGGGTCGCCCGCTTTGTTTTTGGCGGGAAACTGCGCGGTGCTCTTTCGTTTTCTGATGGCCGCAGCCGCGCTCTACTTTTTTCAAAAATAATTCCCATCTGACGGGAACCGGTAGAGCGCGATTGCGTTTCTACCACGATCTTCCCGGCGAGGCGGTCTTATCCGTCCCCCCCGACCCCCCGAGACTGCGCGCCGGGAAGATGCCTACTCTGAAAATGATAAGCGCGCACGGCTGATGGCCGTGCGTTTTTTGTTTTGAGACTAGTGGTGGGCGACGGCAGCTTTTGCTGACGGAATGGGGAGCTGCAGCGGTAGATCTTTTTCGACGGCCTTAGCTTCAGCAGGCTTGTTTTCGACAGGCTTAGCCTCAATAGCCGCGGCTTCCACAATCACACCGGTCGGCGGGATATGCGCGGTGATCGCAGAGCGGATGCTGTCGTTCGGCGCGGCGAGCGAGGCGGCAACGAAGCCGGCCTGCGCCTTGATACTGTCCCCAGCCTTTTCATCGAGAGCGGCGCGGCCAAGCGCAACGCGCCAATCCTGTGGTGTGATGGCCGCGAGCTGGTCGAGCCGGTTCTTCGCTTCATCAGTCTTGCCGGCGTCGAGCAGGCAGAGCGCGTGATCGCCGAGGGCCGCGAGCGCCCACGCATCCTTGGCGAGTTCCGCTTCCGCCGCTGCGCAGCGGGCAGCGTCAATCCCGGCCAGTGATGCGGTGCGGCGCGATACGAGCGGCGCCGGTGCGGGCGGCGGCGTATGCGGCTTGGCTTCGATCGTCGGCTGCGGTTTCGCGGGCGGCGGAGCAACGGCGATCGGCTGCGGCGCAATGGGCTGCGCGGGTGCAGGTGCAGGTTTGGCGGCCGGAGTCGCGGCCATCAGCGATGTCGCGGGGCGGAGTTCCGGGTCGGCCAGCTTCGTTTCGATCAGCACGGCATTGCGATAGATCACCGTGGTCGCCTTGCCGAAGGCCGCGCCGGAGAGCGTGATCGTCTTTCCGCTGGCCTCGACCTTCGTGACCATCGCGCCGGACGGCGGGGTGAGCTGGAGCCGAGCGAGCATGACGCCATCGATCTCGAGCGTGAGGTTCTCGTCCGCTGTTTTCGCGGAGGCGGCGACCGGCTGCGAGGAGAGTTTCACGAGGATGGAGACGGTTTCGCCTTCGCGGGAGACCTGGATGTCATCGATGCGGGTGTTGGCCGGTGCCGATTGCGCGCGCGCGGCCATCGCGCCGGAAGACAGCGCGGCGAGGAGGGCAATGGGGAATCGCATCCGCAGCATGCTTCCAGCGGGTACGCGCCACCTGTTAATGAGCGGTTAGCACTGCTTAACGCCCCGGCTTTTCCGGGCTAGGGAGGCGGGATGAGCGATCAGACGCTGGCGACCATGACGATGATACCGGCTGCAAGCCTCGGTGGGCCGGGCAGCCCTTTGCCGGATCATTGTTCAGCCGCCGCTATCAAGGCGCTATCGGAAGCCGCCGGGCCGGACATGCGCCTGACGTCGCTGGCGCTGGACGTGGCCTCGCAAGCTTTGGGAGAGGGCATGGTCGAGATCGCGACGAAGGTCGACAAGCGCGCGAAGGCCATCGTTTTTGTATCCGTCGAGGCGCGCATGGGCGCGTCGCTGGCGTTTTCCGCTCAGGGGCTGTTCAGCAAGGTGCGGTGAGAGCGCCTAGATCGGCTTGTCCTTCAGCGGCAGGAGATCCGGGAAATCCGCATCGCGCTTTTCCGCCTTGGCGGTGAATGCCTCCTTCATGTGCCCGCCAGAGAGCATGCCGGCGTTCCAGACGCCGATGTAGTCAAGCGCATCGGCCGTCGTGTGATCGCGGGCGTAGTTGATCATCGCCTTGGAGCCAGTGACGGCGAGCGGATTCTTGGTCGCTATCTCACGTGCGATGCCCATGACATGATCGAGCATCGCTTGCTGCGTCTCGAACACTTCGTTGACGAGGCCGATCTCCTTAGCCTTCTGCGCGGGCAGGCGCTCGCCAGTGTACGCGATCTGGCGCACCCATCCATCGGGCATCAGCTTCGTCAGACGCGGGAAGGTGCCGACATCGGCAGTCATGCCGATGTTGATCTCCTGGATGCAGAAGAACGCGTCCTTGGTCGCGAAGCGGAAGTCGCAGGCGGAGATCATGTCGATGCCGGCGCCAATGCAGCCGCCCTGAACACAGGCGATCACCGGCATCCGCGCCTTCTCGAAGCAGCTGAACGAGTCCTGCAGCGTGGCAAGATTTGCCCGGAACTGCTCGGCGCGCAGGTGCGGGTCGCTGCGACCCGCGACGATGCCGTCGGGCCGCGTGAAAACGGCGAGATCCATTCCGGCTGTGAAATGCTTGCCCGTCGATGACACGACGATGACCCGGGCCTTTGCGTTGCGGTCAATGTCCCGGACGATGGCCGGGAGTTCGACCCACGCCTCAGGTGTGAAGGTGTTGAATTGGTCCGGCCGGCTCATGCGGATATGGGCGATGCGGTTGTCGATGGAGACGTCAAAACACGTCGGCTGGGCGCTCATCTGCGTTTCCTCTTGGCCTTTATCTTCGGGCCTCCCGTCCGGCACGGTTTGACGGACGGGGTCTTTCCGGTTCCTATCCGCCCCACAGGGAGAGGGGAACCCTGACCCGGAGGTAGCCTGATGCGCGCCTGGTTCAGCAGGGCGTTCCTAGTGCTTGCCGCTGCGTTCGCCATCACGGCGGGCGCGGCTGCGCAGGATTTCGGGAAGATCGCCTCCGATATCCTCCACAAGTCGCTCCCGGGCGACAAAGGCAATCTGTCCAAGGGCGATGTCACGCTGGGCCTGAAAGAGGCGCTGAACGTGGCGGGCGACCTGGCCTCCAAACGACTGTCGGCGAAGGACGGGTTCATGGGGGATGTCGCCGTGCGCATCCCGCTGCCGGGCGTGCTGGGCGAGGCGCAGAAGAAGCTGCAGCCTTTCGGCATGGCCGGACCGCTGGACGATCTCCAACTGAAAGTGAACCGGGCGGCCGAGGCTGCCGCTCCTACCGCCGGCAAGCTTATGATCGACGCCGTGAAGACCATGAGCTTCGACGACGCCATGGGCATCCTGCGTGGCGGCAACACGGCGGCGACCGATTATCTCCGCAAACAGACGGAGACGGGCCTGCGACAATCCTTCCGTCCCTATTTCGACAAGGCGCTGGCAACCTCCGGCGCACTCAACGCCGCGGACGGCGTGGTGGCGAAATACGGAGCCGGGCTGGTGAAGACCGACGCAAAGACATGGCTGGCCGATGCGGCGACGACTGGCGCGCTCAACGGATTGTTCTATTACGTCGCCCGTGAAGAGCAGGCGATTCGACGCGATCCGGTGAAGCGGACCAGCGACATCCTGCGCAAGGTGTTCGGAGGCTAGTCGCGCTGGATGCGCAGGTTCAGGATCAACATCAAGGACGGTGAAACGTCCGGCATCGCCTTCGGCGATCCGGTGCGGCAGGTCGACGTCATGTTCCTGCATGCCACCGGTTTCAACGCGATCACTTACGAGTCGATCCTGGAGCCGCTGGGCGGCCAGATGCACATCGCGGCGCTGGACATGCGCGGGCACGGGCGCTCGCGTCTTCCCGCGAATCCGAACCGCCTGAAGTCGTGGAACAGGTTCCGGGACGACGTGATCCAGGTTCTGGAACAGACGTCGCCCGAGGGTGCTGTGCTTGGCGGACATTCGATGGGCGCAACCGTGGCGCTGCTGGTTGCCGGCAAGCGGCCGGACCTGGTGCGTGGGCTGGTGCTGGTCGATCCGGTTCTGCTGCGGAAGAGCGCACTGCGCGCCTACAACTTCCCGCTTCTCAATATGTTCATCCAGAAGAACGCCATGTCGAAGCAAGCGCTCAAGCGCCGGCGTGACTTCGCATCGCCGGGCGAGGCCGCGGAGTCCCTGCGTGGCCGAGGCGCCTTCAAGACGTGGCGTGTGCCTTTCCTCGACGACTATGTGGTGGACGGCGTGCTGCGGCAGGATGATGGGCGCTATTCGCTCTCATGCACGCCGGAATACGAGGCGGCGGTTTTCAATGCGCATCGCTATCGTCCGTGGCGAGCGCTGCGCAAGATTCGGAAAAAGCGCATCCCAATCGTGGTGCTGCAAGCGGAGAAGGAATCCACCTCACCGCCGGATACTGATGTGCGAATCCATGCCGTACGCCCCGACGCCGCGATCACCAAGGTTCCCGGCACCACACATTTCGTTCCGATGGAGCGCCCCTACGTCGTGCGCGACGCGCTGAAGATGCTCTACGAAGCGATGATCGAGGGCCACCAGCTAATCGATTATGTCGGCGCCGTGCGCCGCACGATCGACGACAGCGTCGGGATCATGGACTAGAGCACGCCGGCCTTCGCCCACGCTTCCTTCGGCCAGCGATTGTGCATCCAGAACCACTGATCCGGCGCCTCGCGGATGCGAGCCTCGGTGAACTGGTTTATCTTCAGCACGGTGTTGTAGATCGCCTTGTCCTCGTCGGGATCTGCGTCCGGCATGAAGGGCTCGTGGAACGTCACGCGATAGCGCGCAGGCCCGATGCGAAGACATGAGATCGGCAGCAGCGGCGCCTTGTACTTCATGGCAAGGCGCGTCGGCCCGGGCGCCGTCATCGCGTCATGGCCGAAGAACGGCACGGCGATACCCTGGTTGAACTTCTGGTCATTTAGCAGCGCGATGGACTGGCCACGGCCCAGCGCCCGCATCAGCTCGCGCGTGCCAGCGCCCTTGGGCGTCAGAACCTGGATGCCGTAGGCATGGCGCGCCTTGGCGATGCGGCGGTCGATGTAGGGATTATTCGCCGCGCGATAGGTGATCTGGCAGTCGAGCGGGCGGTTGCAGATGGCGGAGGCCATCACCTCCCAGTTCGCGAAGTGGCCGGTGATGAAGACGACCGGCTTCTTCGACTCGCGGATGGCGTCGAGCCGTTCCGCGCCGATCACCTCGATCCGGCTGTTCTCGACATAGGGCTTCATCTTGCCGAGATGGGGCATCTCACCGGCCGTGCGGCCCAGCGTCTCCCACGCGCCCATCGCACAGTCCTTCACCTGCTTCTCGTTCCAGTCGGGGAACGCCATGCGCAGGTTGCGGATCATGCTGCGATGCTGGGATGTCATCGGGCCAAGCGTCTTGAGAATTCGCGAGACTGTATTCGACGCCGCATCGACCGGCAGCGCGGCCATCGGGTTCCAGTAGATCCAGTCCCACGCAAAGGCCTCGACGCCCCAGCCAAACTTCGCGCCAAGCGTGGTGCGCTGCTCGTTATCGAGGTCCTTTGGCCGGATGAAGCGGCCTGCCTCGGTGTTGGGATCGTCGCTCATGACAGCACGCGATCGAGCAAAGCGGCGAACGCGGCTTCATCCTCGAACTTCGCCTCCACCGAAGCACGCAGGACATGGCCTTTGATGTCCGGCGGCAGGCGCACGTGATCCTTGTCGGTCGTGACAAGGCGGGCGTCGCGTTCCTTGGAGAGCTTGTCGAGCAGGGCGAGATCCGATGGCTGGAAGGCGTGGTGATCCGGGAAGGGGACCGCTTCGGCCAGTTCGACGCCCGGTTGTTTCTGCAGGCTGTCGAAGAAGCGTTCAGGACGGCCGATCCCGGCGAAAGCGATGTAGCGCCCGGCAGGCAGCGGCGCCAGCGGAACGAGGCGCGCGCGCAGTACGACGCCCTTGAAGCCCTTCAGCTCAGCGGGCGCCTCGCCTTCACCCATCAGCACGACGGCGTCAGCACGAGATAGGCCGTCAGTCACGCGCTCGCGCAGCGGGCCTTTCGGGAAGACGTGGTTATTGCCGAAGGCGTTGGTTGCATCGACGACGACGATCGACAACGATTTCCTCAGCGTCGGATTCTGGTGGCCATCATCCATGACGATGATCTCGACGCCGGCCTCCTTCATCGCTTTCGCGCCTGCGGGGCGGTCACGCGAGATCCATGCTTCTCCCATCACAGCCAGCATGAGCGGCTCATCGCCGGTCTCTGCGGCGGTGTGGGTAAGCGTATCGACATGGAGCGGGCCGGGGTTCGACCCTTTGTAGCCACGCGACAGGCTGGCAACGCGCGCGCCATGCCTCGCATAGTGCGCACGCACGGCCGCGGTGACTGGCGTCTTGCCTGCGCCGCCCAGCGTCAGGTTGCCGACGCAGATGACGGGCAGGCCGATATCTTCCGGAACTGCGTTGGCAATGCGGCGCTGCCCCGCCTGCCGATAGAGGATCGACATCGGCGTCAGCAGAAGCTTCAGCATCGGCGCAGAAGCGCGCGCGCGTTTGTCGGCCACCAGCCAGAAACTCGGCTCACGCATTGGGCGGCCCCGGCAGCATGGCCTCGATGGCGGCGATGGTTTGCTCGAAAGGTCCGCGCGATGCGGTGAAGAACGATCCCAGCACCGGCTCCGGCTGTTCTTGGTCGAGCGTCGCAAGCCAGTAGTCGGAGAGTTCCTGATAGGTGCTGCCGATAACGAGGGCGCCGGTCGGTTGAAGCGCCTCGAAGGTCTCGCGGAAATTGAAACCGTGAGGGCCGGTGAAGATGCGCTTCCCAAGCTGAAGCGGTTCGATCGGGTTGTGGCCGCCAATGCCTTCCATCGTGGCCCCACCGAGATAGACGGCATCGGAGGCGGCGTACCAGAACAGCAGCTCGCCGATAGTGTCGGCGACCAGAACGTCGACATCGCTGCCGGGAATGGACTTGTCCTTCGACCATTGCTGCGTGGTCGCGCCACGTTCGCGCATCATCGCGACGATGGCGTCGCCGCGATCGGGATGACGCGGCACGAGGATCATCAGCACGCCCGGCTTGCGCGTGCGGAGTTCAGTGAAGGCGTCCAGCGCGAATTCGTCTTCGCCCGGATGGGTCGAGGCGGCCAGCACGATGGGGCGGCCATTCGCACCCATACGGAATTCGCCAACCTTCTCGGGTGATGGGCCTTCGACGGCCGCCGCCGTCTTGAGATTGCCCACGACTTCAACCTTGCGGCCCGTCGCGGCGTAAAGGCCATCGGCGGTCATCTGATCCGCAGCGCCGATGAAATTGAAAGTCGAGAATACGAGGCGCGCGGAAGCGCGGCGCGTATTCCAGCTGCGCAGCGTCTTTTCCGTCATGCGAGCATTCACCAGCGCTGCGGGCGTATTCCAGTAACGCAGCATGCCCAGCATGTTCGGCCAGATCTCGCCCTCGGCGAAGACGGCAACATCCGGCTTCCAGTGCTTCCAGAACGCCTGCACCGCCTTCGGTCCATCGACCGGCGCCATCTGGTGGATCACGCCTGGCGGCGCCCACGCCGCGATCATGTCGGCTGACGTTGTCGTCTGAGTGGTGACAAGCGCCTGGACATCGGGCCTGCGGAGACGCAACGCGGCGAACACGTCGAGCAGCAGGCGGGACTCGCCAACACTGGCCGCATGCATCCAGAGCAGCGTGCCGGCTGGCCGCTCAACGGGCGATACGCCAAAGCGTTCGCCGATACGTTCGGGGTTCTCCTTGCCCTTCTTCAGCCGCTGCTCGATCAGCCAGGGCGCGAAGGGTTCGAGAAGGCGGGTGCCGAGAAGATAGAGCGCGTGCGTTGTGGTCACGAGCCGCGATGCTCCATCACGGCTTCGGGTGCATCGGCGGGCGCAGATTCAGCCGCCGGCGCGGCATCCGCCTTCTGCGGCTCTGGCAGCGGCACGGTGTCGGGCCCGAGGCCACAGAGTTCGTCCGCGCGCTTGGTCGCGGCCCGCAGCGCATCCTCGACGCGTTGACGAAGCTCTTCGGAGTCCATGCTCTTGGATGTCTGAATCGGTTCGGGAATAACGACAGCGCCGCGCGCGAACGGTTTCGGCCACATCAGCCGGTCCCATGTGTCGAGACGCTTGGCGTGTGCGGAGAGACCGTAGATCACGATCGGCACGCCCATCTGTTGCGCCAGCTTGATCGTCCCCATGCCAACGACTTCGCGCGGACCTTTCGGACCGTCGATGGTCATGACGATGCAGCCGCCTTTCTTCATCACTTCCATAGACTCGCGAGCCGCAGAGACGCCGCGCTTGCTCTTGTCGCTGCGGCCGGAGGACGAGCCGCGGATAATGTGCAGGCCGAGCCATGTGCCGGCCCGCTTCGTGAACTCGCCGTCCTTCGAGGGCGAGACCATCAGCGTGGCGGGGTGAGGCGGCTTCGGCCATTTCGGCCGTTCGCGGATCTGGATGTAGGGCATCATCAGGATGCGCGAATGCCAGGTAGCAGCGACCCAGCCCTGCGGAGAATCCCAGAGCTTGCGCACATGCTCCATCCCCTCCACACGCCAGCGCATGGTGTGGGCGAGGATCGACATATATGCCCAGATCAGCGTGCCGCCGATCCAGGGAATCAGCGGAGACTGGCCGCGACGCTTGGACATGAGCCGCTATATACTCCCTGTCACAAAGCCCGCCAGACTTGGGTAACTGCGACGAACTTCCCCGTGCGTCAGTTGGGCGGAGCCCGTCTTCTTGCATTCCCGGCCAGAAACGGCATCTAGCGGGCAGCATGACCACCGGCGCAGCCATGTCCCCACCTATCGACCTCAAAACCCCGCACGGCCGCCGCCGCGCCCGGAGCGAGCTCATATGGGGCGACCACGGCTTCCTTCGGTTGCGCTTCCGAAACCTTCACCAGATCTCGGACGAGATGTACCGGGCCAACCAGCCTTCCCCGGAGCATATCGCCCGCTACGCGAGCGAACTGGGCCTCAAGACGATTATCAACCTGCGCGGCCAGAGCCCCAAGGGCTACTACCTGCTTGAGAAAGAGGCTTGCGAGCGCAACGGCATCCAGCTGGTCGATTTCCAGATGTTTTCGCGGGAAATCCCGGCGCCGGAAGCTGTGCTGGCAGCGAAGAAGCTGTTCGATTACATCGCCTATCCAGCCCTGATGCACTGCAAGTCCGGCGCGGACCGGGCCGGGATCATGGCCGTCCTCTACATGCATTTCCGCAAGGGGCAGACGATCCAGCAGGCGCTGGAAATGCTGTCGCGGAAGTACCTGCATATCCGGCAGGGCAAGACAGGCGTGCTCGACTTTTTCTTCGAGACGTACCTTGCGGAAGGGGCACCCAAGGGCCTGACATTCCAGCAATGGGTGGAGCAGGGCTACGACCGGGCCGCCTTGAAGGCCCGTTTCCTGAAAACGCGCAAGTCGAAGCCCGATCTGGCGCAGTTGGTCGGCCGCGAATAGCGGCAAATACAGGCGTCTTCGAAGATTACGGAAAAAACCGGTCGCCTGTGGTCTTGCCGCGGGCTAGAAAGTAGCTGCTTCGCGTGGAGGGGTAGTACATGAAGTTCTTCATCATCAATAGCTTCCGCTTTCTCGTCTACATCGCTTACTTCGGAATCATCGCCCTCTACGCGTTCGGCGCGTACATCGAGCGAGCGCAGATTCAGGAGATCATCTCCAAGCTGACGGGAAGCGGCCGCATCACGGAAACCGGACAGCTCGACCCGGGCATGGTTCTCGGGGATTCGGGCCTTGCCGGCCTCTCGATCGTGGCTGGCCTGATCATGGGCTGGATCGCGGCGACGATCATCTGCGGCGTGCTGGTCACGCTGCTGGACATTCGCGACGACATCAACGACCGCCTGCCGCGCGCGAAGTAACGGCGGCGCAAAGGTTCAGGAGGCGCCGGCGGGCAACGCCGGCGCCTCTTTCTTTGGCCGCCCTTGGCCTTTCACGTCCGGCGCTTCACATAGGGCACATGACCTTCTCCGCGACTGAACTGCTTCAGGATCTCATCAAGGCCACAATAAAGGCCGGGGCCGATGCCGCCGATGCGCGGCTGTCGGACAATGCCAGCTTGTCGGTCGAGGTGCGGAAGGGAGAGGTCGAGAGCGTCGAGCGGGAGGAATCCCGGGGCGTCGCGCTGCGGGCTCTGGTCGGCAAGCGGCAGGCCGCGGTTTCGGGCACGGACCTGTCGCCGGACGCGCTGAAGGCACTGACCGAGCGTGTCGTCGCAATGGCGAAGCTCGCGCCCGAGGACAAGTATTGCGGTCTGGCGGATCCATCGGAGATCGCAAGCGATCACCCCGATCTACAGCTTGAATGCGACGACATGGCGGACGCTGGCGAGCTGGAGCGCCGGGGTCGCGAGATGGAAGAAGCCGCCATAGCCATTCCCGGCGTCAAACAGATGTCGCACAGCGGCGCATCGTGGAGTGCAAGCACATCCTGGCTCGCGGCTTCGAACGGCTTCTTCGCCCAGAAAACATCCGGCTATTCATCCATGGCGGCCGTCGCCATCTCCGAACGCGATGGCGCGATGGAGCGCGATTTCGAAAGTTCGTCTGAACGCAGGCTGGCAAAGCATAAGTCGCCGCAATGGATCGGCCGGCAGGCAGGCGAGCGGGCCGCCGCCAGGCTAGGCGCGCGCAAGCTGGACAGCCAGACCGCGCCGGTGATCTTCGAGAACAAGCTGTCCAGCCGCCTGCTCGGCGCTTTCATCGGCGCCATTTCCGGACCAGCGATCGCGCGGGGTGTTTCCTTCCTCAAGGACAAGATGGGCCAGCCCGTGTTCGCGCCGGCCATCGACGTGATCGACGATCCGCTGCGCATCGGCGGCTTCGGGTCGCGCAGCTTTGACGGCGAGGGCAGGCCAGTGAAGCGCACGGCGCTGGTCGAGAATGGCGTGCTGACGCAATGGCTGCTCAACGGCCCGTCGGCGCGGCAGCTCGGCCTTCAGCCAAACGGTTTCGCCAGCATGGGCTTTGGCGATCCGCCGGGCGTGACGACCTCCAATCTCGACATACAGCCCGGCAAGCGTTCGTTCGCCGAGCTGATGAAGGATGCGGGCAAGGGCCTGCTGGTCACGGACATGTTCGGCCCGTCGCTCAATCCCAACACGGGTGATTACTCCGTTGGCGTGTCGGGTTTCTGGTTCGAGGATGGCGAGAGAGCCTATCCCGTTTCGGAAGTTACAGTGGCCGGCGAACTTCCCGCCATGCTGCTGCGCGCCATCCCGGGATCCGACCTCGAAATCCGCGGCTCGACCAATTCGCCCAGCCTCCTGATCGACGGGATGAGCCTTGCCGGACGGTGACAAGAGCATCGTATCCGACCTCGCGCTGATCGCGGACGTGGCGCGGGAGGCAGGACAGCTCTCCCTGACCTGGCTCGATCGCGGCGCGAAGTCGTGGGACAAGTCGCCGGACAATCCCGTCACCGAAGCCGACATCGCCTGCAACGATCTGATTGCCGCCCGCCTGCGCAAGGCCCGGCCGAGCTACGGCTGGCTATCGGAAGAAACGAAGGATAACCTGTCGGACCGAACACAGGATCGCGTATTCGTGGTCGATCCAATCGACGGCACCAAGGCCTTCGTGAATGGAGAGACGGGCTTCTGCGTTTCCATCGCGATTGTCGAAGACGGCCAGCCAATCGCCGGCGCGGTGTTCAACCCGAACTTCAACGAACTGGCGACGGCCCATCGTGGCGGTGGGGCGTATCTCAACGGCGAGCCATTGCAGGTAACCGACTGCGCAAGCCTTGCCTGTACCATGATCGGCCAGCAGGACGTGTTCGGCCGGACCAACGCTCACTACTGGCCTGACATGAAGCTGATCGAACAGGTGCCGAACGCCATGGCTTGGCGGCTGTCATTGGTGGCCGCGGGCAGGTGGGATTCCGCCGTGGCGCTCAACGACAAGAATGACTGGGATCTGGCTGCCGCCGTCCTACTCGTTCGTGAGGCGGGCGGCGTGGCGACCGACCGCGCAGGCAAGCCTTTTGTATTCAACAGGCCGTCAGTCATTCAGCGGGGAGCGATCGCGGCTGGCGCGGACCTTCACCCCCTGATAATCGAAAGGCTGCACAAGTGGGCGGCCGCGGCGCGCGCGGCAGGGGTCATAGCGGACCGGAAGACCTGACATGACCGACAAGACCCCCGATAAGCAATTGCTGCATCTCGTGATCGGCGGCGAACTGAAATCCATCGGCAAGTTCGAGTTCGCCAACCTGAAAGAGATCGACTTCGTCGGCGCCTTCCCGAACTACAAGGCGGCTTACGACGCCTGGAAATCTGCGGCACAGCGCACCGTCGACAATGCGCAAATGCGCTATTTCATCCTGCACGCGCACCGCTTGCTGGACCCGGAAACCGGCAAGCATCACGATGCCTGACGCCACAGGCGCGCAAGACAGGCAGCGCCTCTCATCCCGCTTCGTCCATGACTGGCTGCGTCCGCAATGGAAGTGGTTCGTAGTCGGCACGTTCTTCGCGGCCATCACCGCAGCATGCGCGTGGGGCTATTCGCAGATCGTGTCACTGGCCACGGACTGGCTGGCGACCGGCGACCAACGGATTTTCAATACCGCGCCAATCGTCATCGTCGCGCTGGTCGCGCTCAAGGCGCCATCGATGTACTGGCAGACGCAAGCCAACAACCATGGCGTGCAGCGCGCGATCGTGAAGCTGCAGGAAGCGCTGTTCGGCAAGCTGATCGACGGGGACTTCGCACGCCTGCAGTCGAAGCATTCCGGCGAATATGTCTCACAGTTCGCCAACGACATGCTGCTGATCCGAGAGGGCTCGCTGCGTGTCGCGACGAACCTCGCCAAGTCTACGCTGACCATCCTGGCCGCCGTGATTTTCATGGCGATGACGGACTGGATGCTGACGCTGTTCCTCCTGCTGGTCTATCCGATTGCGTTCTGGCCGGTGATCAGCATGGGCAACCGCATCCGCAAATCCTCGCGCAAGGCGCAGGAGCAGGCGGGCGCGCTGACGTCGATCCTCAACGAAGCGTTCCAGGGCGCGCGGACGGTGAAGGCTTTCCGGCTCGAGGGCTATCAGAAGACCCGGGCGCATGCCGGCTTCCTCGAGCGCGCCAAGCTCTACATGAAGGTGCTGCGCACCAAGGCGCTGGTCGATCCATTCCTGGAGATCGTCGGTGGCGTGGCGCTGGCCGGGCTGTTCATGTTCGCAGGCTGGCGCGTGATGACCGGCGACATCACGGTGGGCGGGGTGCTGGGCATCATCGTGGCGATCGCGGTGGCGTCGCCAGAGATCCGGGCGCTTGGAACGCTGAATTCGGTTGTGAATGAAGGGCTGGCGGCGGCGGCGCGTGTCTATGCAGTGCTGGACCAGAAGCCGTCCGTCACCGATCGGCCCGATGCGGCTTCGCTTGGGCACGCGAAGGGCAAGGTCGAGGTCGTGGACGCCGGCTTCGCCTATCCGGGCGCGGAAGCGGGAGACCGGCCGATCCTCGACGGGCTTAGCTTTGTCGCCAACCCGGGGGAGACGGTGGCGATTGTCGGCCCTTCGGGCGCAGGCAAGTCGACGGTCTTCAACGTGCTGCTGCGGCTTTACGACGTGGATCGCGGCTCGGTGCGGATCGACGGGCACGATGTGCGTGACGTGCAGCTGGCGTCGCTGCGGCGGAATTTGACGCTGGTCTCGCAGGATGCATTCCTGTTCGATGTCTCCATCCGCGAGAACATTGCCCTCGGCCTGCCCGACGCAACGGACGAGCAGGTAAAGGCGGCGGCCAAAGCTGCAGCCTGCGATTTCATCGAAGCGCTCCCGGGCGGATGGAATGCGCCGGCAGGCGAAGGCGGGCGAAATCTCTCCGGCGGACAGCGCCAGCGGATCGCTTTAGCGCGCGCGCTTCTGTCGGATGCGCCTGTACTTCTGCTCGATGAGGCCACCAGCGCGCTCGACTCCGAAAGCGAGTCGCGCGTGCAACAGGCGCTGGCGCAGGTCACGGGCAAGCGCACCGTCATCGTGATCGCGCACCGTCTCGCCACGGTGCGCCGCGCCGACCGGATCTATGTGATCGATGCGGGGCGCGTCGTCGAAGCCGGCACACACGACGAGTTGATCGGCAAGGCTGGCGCTTACGCGCGGCTTGCGGCGCTTCAGCTGTCCTGACGTCGATATGTGTTACCAGTTCGTAGCCTTACGTTAACGCCCATCACGTAAACCCCGCTCAGGCAGGGGGCTTGGAATGGGTAATCCGGCGGACATCAGTGTCGTCGTGTGTTCGCAGATCGCGAATATCGGGCGCACTCTCAGGATGGCTTTGCGCGGTATGGGCGTGCGGCTGGTGTCGCTCACATCGGACACCACCCAACTCCTTGAAGCATTCGCGACGGCCGAACCGCATTGCGTGATCGTCTATGTCGATGGGCCGGATGCGACAGACCACGGGCTTGAGGTTCTTCACTTCATTCGCCGGTCGGAGCAGAGCCCGCATCCGCGCATTCCGGTGATTGCTGTTTCGCCGCGCCGCGACCTGGTCACGATCAATGCCGTCATCAACGGCGGCGGGCATGAGTATGTGCTGTTCCCGGCCGCGGGCGATGTGTTGTTGAAGAAGATCACGGCGGCACGCACCGCGACGCGACCGTGGATCGAGAAGCCGGACTATTTCGGCCCCGAACGCCGGATCGACAAGGAAACCGCGCCGGAGGTAGAGCGCCAGGCGGATCAACCGGCCGAAAACGGCGAAACCGCGTCTGGCTGAACGCAGAACGTCTGCCAATCCGTCATTCGTGTCCTGACAACGACCTGCTAGGCTCAGCGTCTCTCATCGGGAGTCGGGCCATGGCCATCAAAGTCGCCGCTGCTGTTCTCTTCGCTTCCATGCTGACCGCGTGCGGTCCGCCATCGGGACCGGAACAGCAGGTTCAGGCTCCCGTTGTGCCCCCCGCTGCGGTCCAACCGCAGCAGGGCGCCACGCCGCCTGAAGACCTCGACCCCTTCGTCGTGATGATCGGCGCCGAGCGCTGGACCGTGCTGATCGACAAGGCCAACGAAGGCGCTATCGAAGCGCCGGAGCCTGCGAGCGCCGCGGAGGAGACCGACCTGTTTCGCGCCGATGCCGCAGTGAAGAATGGCGCGGCGCGAGTAATCGAACTGCGCAACCGCGTCTGTCGCAAGGGTCTGGTCACAGGCGATGCGTGCAAGTTGCCCGAGTGGCCAGCGTGGACGCGCGAACCGCCGACAGGCGACACGCCGATCGAGGAGATCGATCGCCGCTCGGGCTGGCTCGACGTGGTGATGGCGCCTTTCGTCGAAGCGGGCTGCGAAGCCGGCCGCGAGGCCAGCGCCGATGCGATGTTCTGCTCGGTCGAGTAGCTAGAACCAGCCGAAGCCGCGCATCAGATAGACCGCGCCGGTCGCCGTCACGATCCACTTCGTCCAGACGCGGAAGTTCGCGTCCGTCATGCGCGCGAGGACGAGGCCGCCCAGCCATGTGCCGAGCAGCGACAACGGGATGATCAGGCCGAACGCCCAGAGTGGCGGGAAGTGCGCCTCGGCCTCGGGGTTGGCGACGGTCATCGCGTTGAGCAGCGGGATGCCCCAGAAGCCGATCTTCACCGTATGCGCCATCACCTGCGTTGCCGCCTTGGTGGCGACGACGGCCTGACGCGTGAGGTCCGTCTTCACGAAGAACAGGTCGAGCAGGGGCCCGGCGACGCCCGCGAGTGTGTTGAGCGTCTGGACCAGGAAACCGCAGATCTCGGCCTGCAGAGGCCGCGTCACATCGATTTCGACCCACTTCTTCGGGATCCACACCAGCATGGCCGTGAGGCCCAGCAGGACGAAGACTAGAGGCTGGGTCGGCCGCCAGGCGATCAGCGCGATCAGCAGCATCGCGCCCGCGATCCCCAGCGCGTAACGGCCGATCAAATTCCACGCGAGATGCCTGCGCCACAGGAATGCGCGCGAGCCATTGGAAATCAGTTGAATAAACCCATGCAATACCATCGCCGTCGCGACAGGCGTGTAGGACGCCAGCACGCCCATCAGGATCAGGCCGCCGGCCATGCCGAACACGCCAGATATCGCTGCCGTAACCAGCGTCGCGACAAGGATGATGCCGAGAACGGCGGAAGACATGGAGTGTTGCCGTCAGAACCGAATCAAAACGGGAACGTCTGTGAACCCGAACGCCACATAAACCGGCACAGCGCCACTGTCGAACCTCCATGGTCTTGCGAAACGGCGATCCCCACATAGTCTGAGTGAGTCGAAGGGAGTCGCGGGATGATCCACATTCGCATGGCTCGAAGGACCGATGCCGCCGGCATCGCCCGCGTCCACGAACAGACGTGGAAGGAAGCGTATCGCGGCCTGATCGACGGGACCTATCTGGAGTCCCTGTCGGAGCGGCGACTGCTGGCTCGCTGGCGTACCAACCTTGATCGGCGCGCGGAAGACTTCGACGACCAGATCTATGTCGCCTGCCTCGGCAAGGAGGTCGTTGGTTTCGTGATGGTCGGATGTTCCCGTGAAGCCTTTGCCCCGTGGGAAGCCGAGATCAGCATGATTTACGTGCTGAAGGAAAATCGCGGCGGCGGCATTGGCCGCGCGCTGATGAAGGTGGCGGCCGACCATTGCATCCGCCGCGGTATGTTCTCGGGCGGGCTCTGGGTGCTGCGCGACAATGGCGGCGCCCGGGATTTCTACGAGACGCTGAAAGGCGAGCCGGCTGGCCGCAAGATGGACAGCGTCGGCGGCCAGATCGTGCCGCTGGTCGGCTATTGGTGGCGCGATCTTGCGACGCTGGCCGAGCGCAGCGTGCCCGCAATCCCTATTGGCGGCGCGTAACCGCGCCAAAAGCCTCCCTTCCTGCACGAAAAGCGGGCGCTAGCCCCATTGCCTTGCCAAAACGGCAGGGCTACCCGTTCCGTCCTCAGAAGTAGAACACCGCATGGCTGTGTTGCCGACGGGCAGGGGCTCGATCCGGGGCATGGCGCTGAACCTTGCGGCCCCAGGACGAATGGAGCCCCCATGGATTTCGAATACAGCGCAAAAAGCAAAGAGTGGATCGCCCGCGTTTCGGCGTTCATGGACAGGCACGTCTATCCGAACGTGAAGACGTTCGAGGAGCAGCACGCCGCTGGCGACCGTTGGGTCACGCCGCAGATTGTGCATGACCTCAAGGCCATCGCGCGCAAGGAAGGCCTCTGGAACATGTTCATGCCCCCGAACAAGGAGCATGACGGCGAATACCGCGGCGCCGGCCTCACCAACCTCGAATACGCGCCGCTGGCCGAACTGATGGGCCGCGTGGGCTTCGCCTCGGAAGTCTTCAACTGCTCCGCGCCGGACACCGGCAACATGGAAGTGTTCCACCGCTACGGCACGCCGGCGCAGAAGGAAAAATGGCTGAAGCCGCTGATGAACGGCGACATTCGTTCGGCCTTCCTGATGACGGAGCCGGCCGTCGGCTCGTCGGACGCCACCAACATCGAGACCCGCATCGAGCGCGATGGCGACAGCTACGTCATCAACGGCACAAAATGGTGGTCGTCGGGCGTAGGCGACAGCCACTGCAAGATCGCCATCGTGATGGGCAAGTCGGATTTCAACGCCGAGAAGCACAAGCAGCAGTCGCAGATCCTCGTCCCGCTCGACACGCCGGGCGTGAAGGTTCTCCGCATGCTGCCGGTGTTTGGCTATGACGACGCGCCGCACGGCCATGCCGAGGTCAAGCTCGAGAACGTCCGCGTTCCGGCGACCAACATGCTGCTCGGCGAAGGCCGCGGCTTCGAGATCGCCCAGGGCCGCCTCGGGCCGGGCCGCATCCACCACTGCATGCGCACCATCGGCGCGGCGGAAGTGGCGCTCGAGAAGATGTGCAAGCGCCTGCTCTCGCGCACTGTTTTCGGCAAGAAAATCGCCGAGCATTCGGTGTGGGAAGAGCGGATCGCCCGCGCCCGCATGGACATCGAGATGACGCGCCTCCTCTGCCTCAAGGCGGCCGACATGATGGACAAGGTCGGCAACAAGGGCGCGCAAAACGAGATCGCGATGATCAAGGTCGCTGGCCCTCTCGCCGCGCTGCGCATCATCGACGATGCGATCCAGGCTCACGGCGCTGCCGGCGTGACGACCGACTTCGGTCTGGCCCGTGCCTACGCCTCGATGCGCACCATGCGCCTCGCGGACGGCCCGGATGAGGTCCACAACCGCGCCATCGCCCGCAACGAGTTCAAGAAGTATCGCGACAACGCGTACTCCTCGAAAGTCGAAGCGGAAAGCAAGACGGAGGGCGTCCGCTCCTAACCTCAGCGGAAGTCGGAAAATGACGACGGCGGCGCAGCAATGCGTCGCCGTTTTGTTTTTGCACTATGGCGGACGTTCCGGCGCTGTGCTCACATCGACGCGGACGCCGGGAGGAACACATGCGCCGCTTGATGCTTGCTGCAATCGCGATAGCCGCTGCCTGTCTGGGTGCGCCTGCCTACGCGCAGGACGAGATGGTTGTCGTCACCGGGTCGCGGATCCAGAGCGACGACGAATACGAAGAAGAGTACGGTTACCTGCCGTACGTCTCGATCACGGCCTCAGCCGACTTCGTGATGTTCACGGTGGACATCGAGAGCAGCACCAACAACGTCACCGAACGCAATGCGGAACTGGAACGCGCCTACACGGGATTGCTGCAGCGCGTCGCACGTACGCAGGGCGTCAGCATCGCGATCGGTGGGCCGGGCGCATCCATCCCGACCGAAACCGCAACGCCTGCTGAAGTCATCCGCTTTGGCCGCGAGCGGTCGTCCATACCGATTGTGCTGAAATTTGCAGTCCAGCCGGCAGACACGTTTGCCACCGCGCGCAACCGCGCCGAAGCGTTCATCCGGGGCATTCAGGTGAGCGGCCGCGTGGAGGCGACAACGGGCGACAACCAGTATATCGGCCTGACCGATCCGGCCAAGCACCGGGCGGACCTGCTCCGGAAGATCGCGGAAGACACCCGGTTGCTGCAGGAGATTTTCGGGAACGCCGCGCCGCCGGGCGCCAGCCCCGGCATTTCGATGACCGGACTTGCCGGGAGGGTGAAGACCCGGCCGGTAGGGCCCCTGCAGATCGAGATGTTCATTCCGTACAACATGGTTCTCGGCGCGCCGCTGCCTCAGCCGCCACCGCGTTGATCGCTGCAACGTGAGCGGGCAGGCCGCAGCGCCTGCCGCTTCTTCGCCGCGATTTGATCGTCAGTCGCATTCACGCGCCCGGGTGAGGGGCGCACCAACCGGAGGGACACCCCATGAAAAGCCTGCTTCTCGCGGCCGCAGCCGCCATCGCGCTCGCTGCGCCTGTTGCCAACGCCCAGATCGTCCGCGGCGACCAACTCGTCGCCCAGAGCAACTACGTCAGCCGCCAGCAGGCGGCGTTGCCTTACATCTCCATCGTCACGCGCGCCGACTTCGTGCTGTTCAGCGTGCGGTACGAGACAGCGACACGTTCCGCCGATGCGCGCGAAACCGAGCTGGCGACCGTGTTCAAGACGGTGACCGACCGGGCCGCTCGCGCGGAAGGTATGAACATCGAGGTCGGCCAGCCGGGCTTCTCTGCAGCCGTGGAGACCGCCGCGATCAAGGAGCTGATCCAGGAGCAGGGCGACGACCGTTCGGCAATCGACATCGTGCTGAAGGTCAATATCAAGGAGAAGGAAACCTTCGACCAGTTGCGCGCCCGCGCCGAGAAGTTCGTGAAGGACACGCCGCTGACCGGCCGCGTCGAGGCGATCATCGGCGATAGCCAGTTCCTCGGCGTAGCCGAGCCCAAGAAGCATCGGGAGGCGCTTATCAAGGCGATCTCGGACGACGTGAAGATGATGCAGGCGTCGTTCGGCGGCCCCAACGCGCCGGTGCAGGTGTCGCTCACCGGCATGGAGCAGCGGGCGTCGACCCGGCCGGTCGGCCCGCTCGACCTCGAAATCTACATTCCTTATTCGATGAGCCTGCGTTCGGGCGCTGGCAACTAAGGGCGGCTTGCGGCGGGGGGCGTGGAGGGCTAAGCGCCTCCCATGATCTCCCCGCGCCTGGCCCGCCGCATCGCCTCGATCCACAAATGGCTGGGCCTCGTCGTGTTCGCCCAACTGCTGATCTGGACCGGCACCGGCCTGTTCTTCGCGGCCTTCCACATCACCGACATTCGCGGCGAACACCTGGTGCATCCGCCGGGCCATGCCGCCACTATCGACATGCGCCGCGTGAAGGTCAGCTCCACGGAAGCGCTGAAGGCCGTCTACGAAGACCGCCCCTATGACGTGACGCTGAAAGCGCTTGCCGGCGATCCGGTCTACGAGATCCGCGCCGAAATCGGGACGTTCCTCGTTTCCGCCGAGACGGGCGAGCGCGTGGCCGTCGACGAGGAGCTTGTCCGCAAGCTGGCCAATGCGACATGGATCGAGCAGGACGCGCTGCAATCCGTCGAACTTCTGGACAAGGCGCCGAAGGAATCCGGTCTTGGCGGACAGGCCTGGGCCGCGCACTTCAAGGGCGATGGCCACCCGACCCTCTATGTCTCCGCCGTCAACGGCAAGGTAAGCGCGCCGCGCACCGACCTGTGGCGCACCTATGATTTCCTGTGGCAGCTCCATCTGATGGATTGGGGCGGCAACGAGAATTTCAATACACCGTGGATGCTGGCGGCCGCGATCTTCGCCCTCACCACGGTCTTGTTCGGCGTGGCGCTGCTGGTGCATCGCTTCACGCGTGGTCTGACCAGAAAGGAAGCCCAATGACGGAGCGTCGTGAGACGGCCCAGTCGTTCGCCGAAGGCGAGCGCATAGCCAAATACCTTGCCAGCGCGGGTGTCGCCTCGCGCCGCGACGTGGAGAAGCTGATCGCCGAAGGCCGTGTGTCCGTCGACGGCAAGAAGCTGGACACGCCCGCCTTCAAGGTGACGGGCAATGAGAAAATCCTCGTCGATGGAAACCCCATCGCCCGCCCGGATGTCACGCGTCTGTGGCGTTTCCACAAACCCACCGGCCTCGTCACCACCAACAAGGATCCCGAAGGTCGCCCGACCATCTTCGACGCCATGCCGAAGGAGCTGCCGCGCGTCGTCACCGTCGGTCGCCTCGACCTCAACACCGAGGGCCTCCTGCTGCTCACCAATGACGGCGAACTCGCCCGCGCGCTCGAGCTCCCCGCCACCGGCCTCGAGCGCAAATACCGCGCACGCGCCTATGGCCGCATCGAGCAGCGCGAGCTGGACAGGCTGCGCGACGGCGTCGTGCACGAGGGCGTCGAATACCGCTCCATCATCGCCCGGCTCGATCGCGCGACCGGCTCGAACTGCTGGATCGATGTCTCGCTGGCCGAAGGCAAGAACCGCGAGGTGCGCCGCGCCCTCGAAAGCCTCGGCCTCAAGGTGAACCGCCTCATCCGCGTGACTTACGGCCCGTTCCAGCTCGACGATCTTGGCGAAGGCGCCCTGGAGGAGGTCGATCCGGCCGAACTGCTCGCCCAGGTCGGCAACATGATTTCCGAAAAGCGCCGCCCGCAGCCCTTCGCCCGCCGCGAAGTCCAGCGCGGCAAGCCCCAGCATCCAAAACAGCAGAAGCCGCAGGCCAAGTCGAAACCGATGTCCGACGGCGAACGCCGCAAGGGGCTCAGCGCCTTCATCGACAAGCGCGGCGACAACCGCAAGCCGGGCGGAAGCGGCGCCCACAGCGGAAAGCGCCACACCGGCAAGCCGGTTCGCGGCAAGGATTCACGCGGCCCCCGCGGTCCGAGATAGTTTCACAGGGAGTCGCCCATGATGCTCCACTACGCGATGCTTGCGCCGAACCCGGACCGGGTGCGCTTCTTCCTGCGCGAGAAGGGCGTCTGGGACGAAACGCCCAGGACCGAACTCAACATCATCAAGCAGGATCATCGCCGCCCCGAATACCTGGCGATCAGCCCGCTCGGCCATGTCCCCGCGCTGGAGCTGGACGACGGCACGAACCTCACAGAGAGCCGCGCCATCTGCTCATACTTCGAGGCCATCCATCCCGAGCCCAACCTGATGGGCCGCGACGCGAAAGAGCGCGCCGTCATCGAGATGTGGGATCGCCGCGTCGAGCTGACCTACATGTTCCAGATCGCCGGCTGGTTCCGCAACGGCCACCCCGCCATGGCCGAGCTGGAAAAGCCGCAGAGCGCCGAATGGTCGGCCATCTGCAAGGGTCGCGCGGACAAGGCCATCGCCTTCTTCGACCAGCGCCTCGGCGCCTCGCCCTATGTCGCCGGCGACCGCTTCACCATCGCCGACATCACGCTCCACGTCGCCATGGGCTTCGGCCGCGTGATGAAGTTCCGCCCGTGGGAACAGCATACCAACCTCAACGAATGGCGCGAACGCATGCTGGCGAGGCCGGGGCTGGCTTCCTGATTGTTCGGGATCGACTTGGCAGGGGCGACAGGGATCGAACCTGCGACATCCGGTTTTGGAGACCGGCACTCTACCAGCTGAGCTACACCCCTGTAGTCGAGGCGGAGCAAATACGCGATCCGTGCGGCGAGTTCAAGGCGGGGCATGACAACCCCGCTTTAGCCCGCTAGGGACAGGGAAAATCTCCTTCCCGGAAGCCGTTAATGAGCGCCGCCACCGTCATCGAATCCGGCCCCTGGGCGGGCTGGAAGACCTGGAAACAGGACACGTTCGAGAGCGGAACCGGCCCGTTCTACACCCGGACCGACGAGCAGGGCCGGGTGGTCTGCCGCTTCGTCGCCGAGGCGCGCCACATGAATGGCGGCGGCTTCATGCATGGCGGCTGTTTCCTGACCTTCGCCGACTTCGCGTGCTTCTCGATCGCCGAGGAGCACACGCAGGGCCCGAGCGTCACCGTGAACCTGTCCGGCGACTTCCTCTCAGCCGCGAAGGTCGGCGACATGATGGAAGCCACCGGCGAAATCACGCGCGCCGGCGGCCGCCTGATCTACGTTCGCGGCATGATCACCGCCAACGGCAAGCCGGCGCTGAGCTTCACATCGGTGATCACGAAAATCTCGCGCCGCCCTTAGGGCGTCCAGCGCGCGAACAGTCCGGTCGGCAGCACGAGATCGCGGCCCGCGCCTTCGCGTATCGCCATCTCGCCGCACGCAACCTTGCCGTCGCCCATGGCGCCTGCCAGCGACTGGCCGACAGCAGCGTACGACAGCCGCACCGCATAGACCGTGGCGATGACAAACAGCGGCCTGTCGCTCATCAGCGCCCGCACATGCTCAAGCAGTTTCGGGAAGTCGGTCTCGAACCGCCACGTCTCGTTCTTCGGCCCGCGCCCGAACTTGGGCGGATCGAGAATGATGGCTTCGTATTTCGAACCGCGCCGGATCTCGCGCTCGACGAACTTCATGGCGTCGTCGCAGATCCACCGGATCGGCGCGCCTTCGAGGCCAGACATCGCCGCATTCTCGCGCCCCTGCGCAATCGACTTGGGGCTCGCATCGAGATGGACGACGTCCGCACCGGCCTTCGCCAGCGCAAGCGACATCATGCCCGTATAGCCAAACAGGTTCAGCGCCTTCACCGGCCGCTTGGCAGCCTGGACCTGGTCCATCGCCCAGCGCCAGTGAACCGAGTGTTCCGGAAACACGCCCATGTGCCGGAAGGCAGCCAGCCGCGCGTTCAGCTTCAGCCCGTTCCAGCCAATCGGCCATTCGTCAGCCGGCGGCTTGCCCGCGAAGCTCCACGCGCCGCGCTCGTCATCGTCATCCTTCGTCGGCGCAAACGTCGCGTCCGCCTTCCAGTCCGCCACCGGCGTCTTCGGCTTCCACAGCGCTTGCGGATCGGGCCGGTTCACGCGCACCTTGCCGAAGCGCTCCAGCTTCCGCATGTCGCCGCTATCGAGCAGCTGGTAGTCGCCCCAGTCATCGCTGACGAGCAGCTGGAAATCGCCGGCGCTCATTTGCGCGCTCCGTCATACGACTTGCCGCGCCAGACTTCGTAGATCATCACGCTGGCGGCCGAGGCGAGGTTGAGGCTGTCGGCCTTGCCCATCATCGGGATGCGCACGAGTTCGTCGCACTGGTTCTCGACATCGACGGGCAGGCCCGACTGCTCATTGCCCATCAGCACGACGCTGCGCTGGCCATAGTTCGCCTTGTCGTGCGCATGCGTGCCGCGCATCGAGGCTGCCACCATGCGCGCGCCAACTTGGCTGCGCCACGCATCGAACTCGGCGAACTCCGCCTCGGCGATCGGCATGGCGAACAGCGAGCCCATTGTCGCGCGTACCGCCTCCACCGAAAACGGATCGCAGGTTTGACCGATCAGTATCACGCCGTCGCATCCGGCCGCGTCGGCGGTGCGAACGATGGTGCCGAGATTGCCGGGGTCGCGGACCTCGTACAAAGCCACCCAGCGCTTCATCCCGTCAGACGGGAAATCCGACAGTTTTGTCATGCGCTGTTTGAAGGCCGCGATGACGGTCTGCGGGTTGTCCTTCCGCGAGACAGTGGCGAGCACTTTCTCGGTCGCGGTAAGCACGCGGGCCCCCGCCTTCTTCATCCGCGCGAGCAGGTCGGCCGTTTGCTCCCGCTCAAGGGCATGCACGCCCGCCAGCGCATAGGCCGGTAACCAACCCGCGTTAAGCGCCTCCTCCGCCAGGCGGGCGCCTTCGGCGAGAAATAAACCACTCTCGTTGCGCGCCTTCTTGCGGTCGAGCGACTTCAGGAGCTTTACGGTGTCGTTCGCGGTGGACGAGATGTGCTCGTACGTCCCCGCCTCGGATCGTCCTCTTGGGGAATCCGCGTGCGCTCGCGGGTTTTCTGATGATCCTGACGTCACTCGCCACCGCCCGTGAAAGTTCGGCGTACGTCTAGGGGTGTTGGGCAGGCGAGGGAAGGTGCGCTTCGCGAGTCGGGCCAGCGAAGCGGCGCTCAGTTGAGGGAGTGCAGACCAGTGCCAAACCAGACCTACGCGTTGCCGCTGCTGCTGGCCGGAATCATCGGGCTCGGCGTGACGTGTTTCGTCGCGGCCCCGTCCGGGCAGACGGCCGTTGCGACCGCGATACCACTTTCGGCCCCCGAGAAACCCCAGGCGGCGCCTGTCCGCATGCCCGAACCCGCGCCGGCCCCGGCTGCGGCCGTGGCTCCGGCTCCGGCCGTCGTGCCGCCCTCGCCAGAGGCCGAGGCAGGGAGGGCAGAGGCCTGCGAGGCCGAATTCAAGAAGGTTTCCGAGGCAAATCGGATCGAATTCCAGCGGGACCGGTTCGACCTGACAGCCAAGGGCAAACTGGCTGTGGACAAGTTGCTGGTGGTCGCCCGGGCTTGCTCGGGCCTGAAGATCGAGGTCCAGGGCCATACCGACAGCGGCGGTAAGCGCCAGAACAACATCCGCCTCAGCAGGAAGCGGGCTGACGCCGTCAGGGATCATCTTGTCGAACTGGGTCTCGCCCCGGACCTGCTGACTGCTGTAGGGTTCGGACCGGATCGCCCGGTCGCGTCGAACCGCACGTCCTCCGGCCGGGAAAAGAACCGCCGTATCGAGTTCCGCGTCAGCCGGTTGGAGTAGGCGTTTATGGAAGTCTGGGTCTGGCTACTGATCGCAGCCGCGTTTGGCGGGGCCATCGGCTGGGCCTCGCACATGCTCTATCTGCAGCGCCAGGCGCCTTCGCCCGCGCCGCCCGTCTCGCTTGAAGGCCTCGAAGGCGATGCACGGAAAGCGGCTGAGCTGGAAGGCAAGCTTGCAACAGCGGAAGCCGAGATCGACGAGCTCCGTCAGAAGTCCGGCATTCCGCGGGCGGGCGACGAGAACGCTCAGGTACCGGAAGGCTCGTTGGCCTGGCGCAATCGCCACCTCGAATCGCGCGTCCGCTTTCTCGAAGGCAAGCTGGCTGATTTCGAAACCGATGGCGCGAGCCTTCGCCCGGTCGAAGAGCAGAACGACGAGGCCACCCGCCTGCGCTGGCGCAATCGCTATCTCGAAGGCCGCGTGAAGTATCTCGAGGAAGAACTTGTCCGCACCGGCGGCCTGACGCCATCGCGCGTGGCGTCCGCTTCACCGCAACTCGATTCATCCGCCGCCGCTAAGCCGAAAGGTCCGGAAGGCGAGAAGCCTGACCTGTTCGACGATCCGCGCGACGGCCGCGCCGACGACCTGAAGCTTATCTCCGGCATCGGACCGAAGCTGGAGCAGAAGCTCAACAGCATCGGCATCTGGCATTACGAGCAGGTTGCGGGCTGGACGCAGCCGAACATCGACTGGGTCAACGCCGCCATCTCCTTCCGCGGCCGTATCGAGCGCGAGAAGTGGGTGCCGCAGGCCAAGCAACTCCTGCAGGATGCCGGCGCCGGTCTGGAGACCGAAGGCAGCACCTGAGCGATCAGGCCTTCGACTTGTAGGCCAGTGATTGCGCCTGCGCTTCCCAATCGCCCTTGCCGTCGAAATTGACGATCCGCACTTCCGCGAAGCTCTTCGGATCGTCGAGGCAGCGCAGGTTCACGCTGAAGCCGTCCGGATTTGAACGCGGGACGTAGAAGGACTTCACGCCACAGCCCGAGCAGAACAGGTGCTTCGCCGTACCCGTTCCGAACGTATAGGTGGTGATCTTCTCCGCTCCGCGCGCCAGGCGAAAGCGTGAGGCCGGGACGATGATGTGCAGGAAGCCCGTGCGGGCGCACATCGAGCAGTTGCAGTCCTCGACCTCGATCGCGTCGGGCGTCTCGACTTCAAAGCGCACGCTGCCGCAATGGCATCCGCCGGTTCGCCAGGTCATCTGCTCGGTCATGGATCTGCTCGCGTCCGCCTAGCGGCAGGATCGCACAATTCCGGAGAGCTTGTCGCGGTCCAGGTTCATCGAGATGAAGTTGAAGCCGGTGACACCGTTTGTGTCTGGCTGTGTCGTCACGACCTGCAGCTTGCTGGCGCCTGTGATGATGTCGAGGAAACGCGGCGACAGGTCGATCGTCATCTGGATGTTGCCGTGCTCGGTAACCTTCGGCTGCTCGATGATCTCGAAAGGCTGCAGCGTGATGTTGCGGATGTCGGCGAAGCCATCCGGTCGCTGGCCGTCCATCTGCCAGAAAACGCTGAGTCCCTTGGATGCCAGCTCGGTCACGCGCTGAACGTCGATCGTGCCCGTGCTACGGCGGGCATCGTGCACCAGCCACACATAGAGCCGCGGCGCTCCTGCGCGGTTGCAGTAGAAATCCGCCTTGTCGGAGCGCCAGAGATCCGCCTGCTTGTAGCGCAGGAAGAACTGTCCCGCGGTGTCCGTCTCGAACTCCCACGTTTCCGTCTTCAGCTCGTAGACAATCCGGTATTCCTTGAGCTTGTCCTCGGGCAGGGCGTTGATTGCGTCCGAGCCTGCGCGCGACATCTCGGTCAGGAAGATCGGATCGACGCCCATCTCGCGCACATAGGCGACAACTTCACCATTCGCGACCTGCACCATGGTGACGGCTTCATCGAGTTCCGGACAGTAGTTCACGTTGGGCATGGCCACCCACGGGAACTGGGACAGCGCCTTGCGTTTGTCGACGCAGTTCATGCTGATCTGGTGCACCGCGAAGATGGAGCCCGGCCGCACCTCGCGCTTCACGCCGCCGAGGAAGGCGAGCGAGCAGGCTGAGACACAGTGGGTGGGATAGACCCGGCTGTAGGCGTCGAGGTCGATCGTATTTGACTGCGACGGATCGCGCGTATTGCGCGCAACGCCGGTGTTCAACCGTGCGTCACGGATGATGCGCCCGACCTGCATCCCGGCCGACAGGTCTCCACCGAGCGAGGAAAAATAGATCATCGTCTCGGGCGTGAAAGTGCTGCGCTTAAGGAAGGCGCGAAGGGCGGCGGGCGTGTCGGGCGTGAATTCGCCATCGGCAAACACGGCCGGCGTCTCGCCATAGACCGTGCCCCATTCGAACGTCATCGGTTTCTGCGCAAGCGCCGCCGGTGCGCCAAGCGCCCAGCCAATCAGGCTCGCGACGAGCGCGGCCACGATGCTGCTGAAACGGCCAGCCATGGGCCGCTGCCTCCCGAATCCACCGCGCAACAGATACCGCAGCCTCCGCACGGAGCAATCGCTCCACGACATTACATGCAGCTTAACCGGACGCAGCTCCGCCGCCGAAAAACAGCGCTAGAAGCTCATCCGCCGCTGTCGAGGCGGGGATGCGGCCCTCCGCCACCCCCGCACGTACGGTTCTCAGACGGGTCGCAATCTCGGGCCGGTTGGCAAAGCCCTCGATCAGACCCTCCTGGATCAGGGCGTCGAGCCATCGAACCTGCTGGCCCGCGCGGCGACGGGCGCGGCTGCCTGAGTCTTCCGTCTTTTTCCTGTGCTGCTCGATTGCGGCCCACAGCTCCGTCAGCCCATCGCCCGAGAAGCCGGAGATCGTGTGCACGGGCGGCGACCAGTCCGGATCGGCCTGCTCCATGATATGCAGCGCCACCTCGTAGGCTCGCGACGCGCGCTTGGCGGCCTTGGGATCGATGTCGGCCTTGTTGACCGCGATCAGGTCAGCGACCTCCAGCACGCCCTTCTTGATACCCTGCAGTTCGTCGCCCGCATTCGGCAGCATCAGCACAAGGAAGAAATCCACCATGTCGGCGACTACGGTCTCCGACTGTCCGACGCCCACGGTTTCGACCAGCACGACATCGTAACCCGCCGCCTCGCACAGCAGCATGGTCTCCCGCGTCTTGCGCGAAACGCCGCCCAGCGTGTCTCCCGCGGGCGAGGGGCGGATGAACGCACGCTCGTCCATCGACAACCGCGCCATCCGTGTCTTGTCGCCCAGAATGGATCCGCCTGAGCGCCGCGATGTCGGATCGACGGCAAGCACGGCCACGCGTAGCCCTCGCTCCGTCAGCATCGTCCCGAACGCATCAATGAAGGTCGACTTGCCCACGCCCGGCACACCAGTGATGCCAATCCGCTGGGCCTTGCCCGTTTGCGGCATGGCCGCGGACAGCAACTCGCGCGCTTGAGCCCGATGGTCCCCACGGCGCGACTCAACCAGCGTAATCGCTTTCGCAAGCCCGGCGCGCGTGAGGAGATCGAGCTTTGGTTGTCCGGTCGCGCTCATTATGCGATTCTAGGCGGCAGGTGCACGCGCGCAAGGATGGCGCGGTGATCAGAGCCTGTTGAGGCGGCCACTTGGTAGTCGCTGACCTTGATGACCGAAGAAACCATGATGTGGTCTATCGGCAGGCCCAGAAGCGGCAAGCTCGACGCCCAGGTCGGCTTCAGGGCATAAGCGCCAACCCTCCGCCCCGGGATTGACGCGAACGCTGGCGACCAGGGCGTCACGTTGAAATCACCTGCTAACACGAACGGCTCGGACATCAGGGCGCTGAGGTTTCCAAAATGCCTGTCGCGTTCGGTCAGCAGTTTCGGTAACGTCGGCGGCACGGGGTGACTTCCGACAATTGTCAGCGGGCGGCCGTCGATCTCGACAGCGAATTTGACGAAAGGGCGAATGCAGGGCCCCGGCCCCTGAACGATCTCGCCGTTCACGACGGGCAGCCGCGAGAACGCGACGACGCGCCGCGCATACTTGCGATCTGCAACTGGGCCCGGATCAAGGCGATGCGGATAGTCTCCCGGCAGCGCCGCCGCCACGTCCGATGCCGGATACTCTCCGATGAGAATCACGTCCGCGTTCTGCGCCTTGGCCCAAGCCAGCGTACGCTCAAGCGGGCCCTGCTTGTGCCAGACGTTGGCCCACACGACCGTCAGGCCGGGCGAGCTAGCAAGATGCCCCTCGGCGTTCACCCAGCGCGGCTCTGGCATAGCCGCGTAGTTGATCAGCGCGAGACCGGCAGAGATTGCGGCCCACTCCCAGCGTTCGCCAACGACGAGACAAAGAACGGTGCCTGCAATGCCGGCGATGATCATGTGCGGGCGAAAGTGCTGTACGAGTTCCATCGGCCACGCGCGGCGGATCGCTACGCTGGCCAGCGTTTTCAATCCGTAGAGGACGATTAGGATCGGAAGGACAGGCACGAACTAGGCCGCCATCTCAAGGCGTCCGCGCCAGAACCTGTTGCGCGTCGTAAGCGTTGGGATCGGCAGGCTTCTGGCCCCGGCCGAGCAACACTTCCATGACCGTCTCGTAGCGCCGGGTGTCGCCCGACAGGTTGAACCCGATGCCTACGCCTACGCTCGACCCGTACGAACCGCTGGATCCACCAAGGCCAACGCTCGTTCCGCCGCCACGATCGCCGCCGACGAGGTCGGTCTCGCGCGTGACGACGTGAAACCATTGATAGCCTTGCGCCAGCGTGATCTCGGCCGCGCGGCGCATGGCGAGGTCTTCGACCTGCGGCTGCTTAAGATCGGGATTGGCACGGAAGGTCACGCGATAACGCTCGTTCTCGATCCGCTGTTCGCGATAGCCCGTGGCGGTGTTCGACCCGGCCGGACCGTAGACGGTCGGCTCCGTGGCGCAGGCGGCGAGGGCGAGAAGAGCGATGGCTCCGATGAGTCGTTTCATGGGCGTTTCTCCTGCCTGTAACCTAGACCCATTCGCCTGCGCTGCCAGCCGGATTAACCCGCAGCAGCGTTCTTGGAATTATGCCCGAGCCGGCCTTTCAGCTTGTCGAGCAGTTCGATGGCCGCTTCGGCGATCACCGTCCCCGGCGGGAAGATGGCCGCAGCCCCCGCAGCGTACAGCGCGTCATAGTCCTGCGGCGGCACGACGCCACCGACGACCACCGTTATGTCGCCCCGGCCTTCCTTGTTCAGCGCCGAGCGCAGTTCAGGCACCAGCGTCAGGTGTCCCGCCGCCAGCGATGAAGCTGCAACAACGTGCACGTCGTTCTCCACGGCCTGCCGCGCCGCTTCACCCGGCGTCTGGAACAGCGGTCCGATGTCCACATCCCACCCAAGATCGGCGAACCCCGACGCAACCACCTTCTGTCCACGGTCGTGCCCATCCTGGCCCATCTTGGCGATCAGGATGCGCGGACGGCGGCCTTCCGATTTCTCGAAGTCGTCGGCCAGCGCGCGGGCGGTAACAACCTTGTCCGATTTCGCGGTCATGCCCTGAGCATACACTCCCTGGATCGATTTGATCACCGCCTGATGGCGCCCGACGACCTTCTCGATGGCGAGGCTGATCTCGCCCACCGTCGCCTTGGCCCGCGCCGCCTGGATGCCCAGCTCCAGCAGGTTGCCGCGCCCCATCTCGGTCGCCTTGGTGATCGCATCAAGCGATTGCGTCACCGCAACTTCATCCCGCTCCCCACGCAGCCGCGCGAGTTTGTCGAGCTGCAGCTGCCGCACCTTGGCGTTGTCGACTTTCAGAACAGGCACATCCTCGTGCTCGTTGAGCCGGAACTTGTTCACGCCCACGATCGTCTGCACGCCGCTGTCGATCCGCGCCTGTGTCTTCGCGGCGGCTTCCTCGATGCGCAGCTTGGGCAGGCCTTCCTCGATGGCCTTGGCCATGCCGCCCATCGCCTCGACTTCCTCGATATGCTCCCACGCGCGCTTGGCCAGATCGTAGGTCAGCTTCTCGACATAGTAGGAGCCGCCCCAAGGATCGATCGTCCGCATCACGCCTGCTTCCTGCTGCAGGAAGATCTGCGTGTTGCGGCTGATGCGCGCCGAGAAGTCGGTCGGCAGGGCGAGGGCCTCGTCGAACGAGTTGGTGTGCAGCGATTGCGTCTGTCCGCCCGCCGCGGCCATCGCCTCAAAGCAGGTGCGGATCGCGTTGTTGTAGACGTCCTGCGCCGTCAGTGACCAGCCAGATGTCTGGCAGTGTGCGCGCAGCGACAGCGACTTGTCGCTCTTCGGATTGAACTGCCGCACCAGCTTCGCCCACAGCAGGCGGCCGGCGCGCATCTTCGCCACTTCCATGAAGTAGTTCATGCCGATCGCCCAGAAGAACGACAGGCGCGGTGCGAATTTGTCGACGTCCAGCCCCGCCGCCATCCCGGCGCGGATATACTCGACACCATCGGCGAGCGTGTAGGCGAGCTCGAGGTCGGCGGTCGCTCCCGCTTCCTGCATGTGATAGCCGGAGATCGAGATCGAGTTGAACTTCGGCATGTTCTGCGACGAGTACGCGAAGATGTCCGAGATGATCCGCATCGAGGGGCGCGGCGGATAGATATATGTGTTCCGCACCATGAACTCTTTGAGGATGTCGTTCTGGATCGTGCCCGACAGCTTTGCCGCCGGAACGCCCTGTTCCTCAGCCGCCACGATGAACAGCGACATGATCGGCAACACCGCGCCGTTCATCGTCATCGACACGCTCATCTGGTCGAGCGGGATTCCCGCGAACAGCGTGCGCATGTCGTAGATCGAGTCGATCGCCACGCCTGCCATGCCCACGTCACCCGTCACGCGCGGATGGTCAGAGTCATAGCCACGGTGCGTCGCCAGATCGAACGCCACCGAGAGACCCTTCTGACCCGCCGCGAGATTTCGGCGATAGAAGGCGTTGGAATCTTCCGCCGTGGAGAAACCCGCGTACTGGCGGATCGTCCACGGCTGGTTGGTATACATGGTCGGGTAGGGGCCACGGCCGAACGGCGCGATGCCGGGGAAGTCATCGAGGAAATCGAGGCCGCTAGTGTCCGCTCCCGTATAGACTGGCTTCACCGGCAGGCCCTCAGGCGTTTCCCAGTTCACATTGGCGCCATCGCCCGCCAGCTTCTTCCACGCCGCCAGGTCCGCGCCCGGGACGGTTTCCCCGAGCGGCAGCTGGGTGAAGTCTGGGAAGGTCACGGCCATTCAGGCTCTCTCCGGAACGCGGATTCGACTGGATTTCCCTAGCATCCTCCCGGGCGGTCATGAAGCCTTCGCACGTGCGAAAGGAAAACCGGTCATGTCAGGTTCATTACGGGGGCCTTACAGCCCCGACATCCGCAGGCCGCTGCGACGGAGCGCCGGCGAACTGCCGTTCAAACTTGCGATCGCCCGGCTGACGGCGCGATGAGGGGACTTAACACCCACAGACTCGGGTTTATCGGAGAGAATATTCATGACCTTCAAGAAAATCGCCACCGTTTCGGCCTTGGCCGCCATGATGGCCGCCCCGGCTTTCGCCCAACCGCCGCAGCAAACGCCGGAACAGCGCGAAGCCCGCTTCGTCGCCGCTGACGCCAACAAGGACGGCAAACTCGACAAGGCCGAGTTCGCCGCCTCGCTCCCGGCCCAATTCGCTGACCGCGCCGAACAGGTCTTCCCGATGCGCGATGCGGACAAGGACGGTTCGATCTCGAAGGCCGAATTCCTCGCCCCGATGCAGCGTCCGCAGTAGAACAAAGGCTCAAGAGTCGCTGATGATGAAGACGATTGTTTCTCTCGCGCTCGTGGCGGCCCTTGCGGCCCCCGCTTTCGCGCAGCCCACGCCTCCGACACCGGAAGAGCGGGCAGCCCGCTTCGCCGCCGCGGACAAGAACAATGACGGCAAGCTCGACAAGGCCGAGTTCGTCGCCAGTCTGCCCGAGCAGGCCCAGGCGATGGCCGACCAGATCTGGTCCGCCCGCGTCGACACGGACGGCGACGGCTTCGTCACCAAGGAGCAGTATCTCGCGCTCCGCATGGGCCCGCGCCCGCAGTAAGATATCTGATACGCCCGAAACAGGCGGCCGGCGGTTCAAACGCCGGCCGTCTTGTTTTCGCTTTGCCGTTCTCGCCGATGTTCCTAAGCCTTACGCAGGCGTGGGAGAGACGGCTGGTGCGAGCCCTTATCGCAATCGCTTTGATGATGGCGCTCTGCGTCGCGACCGCTGAGGCGCAGGATACCTATCGCGCGCGCCGCACCTGGCTCGGCCAGCCCGACCTGCAGGGTGTCTGGACAAACGAAACTACGACGCGCCTCGAACGCGCGCTGGATATCGGTGATCGCCTCATTATGACGCCGGACGAGACCGCTGCAGCTGACAAGGGCTCTGTCTTCCGTCCCGCCATGCGCGTCGACGGCCAGCCTCGCACGAGCTTCATCACCGATCCGCCCAACGGCCGCGTGCCACCGATGAAGCCGGGTGCGTCGCCAGACCCCCGCTACATCATCCTCAAGCCCGGCGAGAAGGACACGGATGGCCCGGAGCTGCAGGCCGTCGATGACCGCTGCATCCTGCCCATCCTCAACAATGCCGGCCCGGTCATGCTGCCGTTGCCGAACAACTCCAACTACCAGATCGTCCAGACCGCCGACCACATCGTCATTCTCGTCGAGATGATCCACGACGCCCGCATCGTGCGCATGAACGGCGAGCACCGCACCGACGGCCAGCGCCCTTATCTTGGCGACTCCATAGGATGGTGGGAAGGCGAGACGCTCGTCGTCGAGACCACCAACTTCCCGGCGGAACAGATGTTTCGCGGCTCGTGGATCAACCTGAAAGTCACCGAGCGCTTTAAGCGCGTCCGCGAAGACCGGTTGCTATACCGCTTCACCGTCGAGGACGCGACGAAGTGGGAGAATCCATGGGCCGGCGAATACGAATTCCGCTCCGCCGCCGCCCCGATCTCCGAATACGCCTGCCGCGAAGGCGAGGTCTCGATGCCTGCGATGCTGTTGGCGGCGCGCCGCAGGGAAGCCGCTGGCCTGGAATAATCGGGCTCGCTTGAACGCAAACACGGCGTTCATCTTCAGCGCATCGTCGCCGCTGCTACCGAAATCGCCGCCGGGATATTCCGCTACAAGCTCCAGCCGCTTCGTTGGCAGGAACGCCCGCCACGGATCGCCGACCAGCACATCGATATCGGCGGCAAGGCAGCGATCCAGAAACGCCGCCACCCGCTTTGCCAGCTCCGCTTCGTAGAAAAGATCGGCGACCAGCACGATATCGACGTCCGGCGGCGCGCCCGCCGTCAGATCGCCAAGCACGGCTGAAACCTTCACGCCATTCGCCGCGGCATTCAGCCCAATCGCGGCGCCGGCGTATGGATCGACATCCGCCGCTATCACAGATCGCGCGCCCGCCTTCATCGCGGCAATCCCGACAACGCCAGATCCGGCGCCAAGATCGAGGACGCGCTTCCTGGCCACCGTCTTCGGATGATCGAGAACGTGACGCGCCAGCGCCAAGCCGCCGCCCCAGTGATACGCCCAATAGGGATTGCCGAACGCATCATCCGCCTCGGCCAGCCGCCACAGCCCGCTGCTCGGCCCGGCCTTGTGCACGCGCACCTCTGGCACGGTCGGAACCGGCACGAGCGGAAAATTGGCCTGGATGAACTTCAGCAGTTCAGACGAAGCGGCTTCGATGGTCGATCCCCCGGAAATCGATGGTCTTCTTTGCCGTGGCCCTCGCGTTTCGGCAATGCTAGCGGTGGGCAAACAGCAGGATAGCCGTGCAGGGAGCGATGGAATGACCGACGTCAACAGCATGAAAGGCAAGCGCGCCATCGTGACAGGCGGCGGCACGGGCCTTGGCGCTGCAACCGCGCTCGGTCTCGCCCGGCGCGGCGTCAATGTCTGTATCAACTACAATTCCAGCGCAGACGCCGCCAACGAGGTCGTCGCCGAATGCCAGAAGCTGGGCGTCGAAGCCTTCGCTGTCAAAGCCAACGTCGCCGAGGATGCCGACTGCCGCGCGCTCGCCGAAGCCGCCGCGAAGAAATTCGGTGGCATCGACGTGCTGGTCAACAACGCCGGCATCACCAAGTTCGCCAGCCACGCCGACCTCGACGCGCTGGACGCTGAAGACTTCATGCGCCTCTACAAGGTCAACGTCGTCGGCACCTACCAGATGACGCGCGCCGCCCGCCCGCACCTCGACAAATCGGGCAAGGCCAGTGTCGTGATCGTCTCCTCCATCGCCGGCGTCACCGGCATCGGATCGTCCATCGCCTACGCCTCGACCAAAGGCGCCCTCAACACGATGACCTTGTCGCTCGCCCGCGCGCTCGCCCCGTCCATCCGCGTCAACGCCGTGTGCCCCGGCTACATCGCCTCCGGCTGGTTCACGAAATACCAGGGCGATGCCGTCGAAGCGCAGACCGCCGAAAACGTCGCGAAGAGCGTGCCCCTGAAGGTCGCGTCGCAACCCGAAGACATCGCCGAATCTATCCTGTTCTTCGCCGGCCCCGAAAGCCGCCACGTCACTGGCGAGTTCATGATCATCGACGCCGGCATGCACCTTGGCTACGCGCCGCTGCGGGCTAGATAGCAGGAAGACGATCTGGAGGGACTCATGGTCAGTCGCACAAGCCGCCGCGATTTCCTCCTGATGTCTTCAGCCTTCGCGGCCGTGACATTCGCCGGTTGCAGCACCTCGGCCGAGCCGAAGCCGACGACCCCGGCAACGCCATCCACACCGACGACTCCGGCCACGCCAACAGTACCGCCTCCGGCAGCGCTCGCCGCATTCCCGCTGATCGCCGACACGGCCTCGCGCCTCGACGCCGCGAAAGCCCGCAAGCTGCGCGAGCACGGCGTGAAGACCGTCTTCCGCTACTACTCGCATCTCCCGCCCAGCCTGCCGGGCAAGGACCTGCAGCCTGAAGAAACCAGGATCATCCTCGGCGAAGGCCTCTCCATCGGCAGCGTCTTCCAGCACTTCAACAATTGCTTCCGCACCTTCGAGAACAACTGGGGCAAGGAGGACGCCGAGCAGGCCCTCCGCATGGCCGAAGCCGCAGGCCAGCCAGAAGGCTCCGCCATCTATTTCGGCGTCGACGCAGACTGGCCCTACAGCGCCCTGCGCGACCCGATCATCAAATACTTCGAGGACGTGAAGCGCGCCTTCGAGGGCTCCGGCATCGACGTCGGCGTCTATTCCAACGGGTGCCTCTGCAACGCCATCCGCGCGAAGGGGCTCGCGAAATACTTCTGGCTCTCCGGCTCCACCGGGCATTCCGGCACGCAGGCGTTCTACAACACCGGCAACTGGACGCTCTTCCAGAACGCGCTCGACATCACGCCATCGCAGGTCGGCTACGCCATCGACACCAATCTCGCCAATCCCGCGACACGCGGATATTTCGGCCAGTGGTCTGACAAGGGCACGACCATACAGTCCCACGGTGTCGCGCCGACACAGGCAGCATTTGCTGGCCGGTCCTTCCTGCGCACCAACACGGAAGTGATCCAGGATCTAAACCCCGGCGCGGCATCGCTTGCCACCATCCGCAAGGACCAGAATGTCCTCCGCATCGGCGCCTCGGGCGACAAGGTTCGCGTGATGATGCAGGAAGGCGGCGCCAAGTCATCTTCGCCCGCCGTAACCGGCTGGGTGCCCGCCGGCGCGCTTGCGCCGCTCGACCGCTTCCCCGACAACACCTCGAACTACGGCCTCTGCGGCGCCCCGACTGCGGTCAGCGACACGGCCAAATACCAGAACTGCGAGCGCGCCACCTCGCGCCTGCGCTAGGACGGGAGTAGACTGGCGGGCAGGGGAGGCATCCCATGCCCATGTATCACAACGGCAATCGCGAACTTCAGGCGCTGTTTGGCTCAACCGCGCTGGCGGATCGTCTCGTCGAACGCCTGCGCCGCTCCGAATTCACCGACGACGACAAAGCCTTCATCGAGTCGCTCGAATATTTCTTCCTCGCCACAGCCAATCCGATCGGTCAGCCCGATTGCTCCTTCAAGGGCGGCCCGCCCGGCTTCGTGCGCGTTATCGCGCCGAACCTGCTCGTCTGGCCCGACTATGACGGCAACGGCATGTTCAAGAGCCTCGGCAACATCGCCATCAATCCGTCCGTCGGCCTGCTCTTCATGCGCATGGGCGAGACGCCGAAGCGTCTCCGCGCCAACGGCACGGCGCAAATCTCGTTCGACGATCCGCTGATGCCCGATTTTCCGGGCGCGCAGGCGATTATTCGTTTCACTCCCGTGGATATTTTTCCGAACTGCCCCCGCTACATTCCCGATCCCGCGGCTGCAAAGCCGTCGCCCTACACGCCGCAAGCGGACGAACCCCCCGTTGAACCCAAGTGGAAATCAATGGACATGTTCAAGGACGTGGTCCCGCCAAGGAAAGCCTGATGAACGGCCATATCGCCAATGCCGTCGCCATCGTCTGCGCGGGCAACCAGTATCTCGCCGGCAACGACATCGAAGGCTTCTGGCCGGAGGCGCCCGTCTTCAATTTCCTCAAGCTCGTCGAATTCCGCCACCAACCCGCTTCCGGCAAGGACACGGACGATCATCCGCTCATCGCCTCCGACCCGATGGAATGGTTCGAGACTTTGAAGCCATGGGCGCGGGGCCTCCGCCTTCATCAGGTCCCGCCAAATCGCGGGCCCGACCAGCAGATCGACGCGCCGGACCGCATGCTCGCCGGCTTCGTCGGCGGCGGACAGCGCTGGTTCATCGAAGCGGCCGGCGAGAAAGAGTCGGAAATCTGGGAAGCTTTCCATCGTGTCGGCGATCGCAACGACCCACAGCGCCGCATCTGGAAGTGCACGCATCTGCTTCTGTCGAAAGCGCCGCGCTCTGAACTCGACGCTGACGCCGGCACCACACTCGACGACGCCACGACGCGCTTCCGCAAGGCGCTGGTCCACATCGAGACCTACGCACGCGACGAACAGCAGGACAATTGGGCTGACATCTTCAACGAAGCCATCGCCACGATCGACGCGGGAAAGCCATCGATCGAGCAGGGCGACATGGCCCGCTTCACTGGCTTCAGCGACAATCAGGCCGCCATCTTCGAAGCCACCAGCCGCGCCTGGGTCTTCGGCGGCATGGGTTCATGGAATGACATCGGCGGTGGCGGCGAACGCTACGACCGCGTCAGCCAGGCGCTCTACGATACCCTGAACGCCTGCATCGCCGCGCTCGCGACCTCGACCTTCCGCGGCTAGGTCTTCGGCGTCACGCGCAGAACCTTGCCCTCATCGTCGACCAGCACGTAGAGCGCGCCATCCGGCGCCTCGACGATATCGCGGATGCGCCCGTTGTCGGGCAGCACGCGCTCCTCGCCCACGATCTTGTCGTTCAGCACATCGAGCCGCACGATGACGTTCGAGGCGAGCCCGGCCGCGAGGATGTCGCCTTTCCACGGGAACAGGTCGCCGCGATAAAAGATCATGTCGCCCGGCGCGATCACCGGGTCCCAGTAATAGATCGGCTGCTCCATGCCGTCCTTGGCTGAGCCTTCGCCGATCGGCGCGCCCGAATAGTCGATGCAATAGCAGATCACCGGCCAGCCATAATTCTTGCCGGCATCCGGAATGTTGATCTCGTCGCCGCCGCGCGGGCCATGCTCGATGGTCCACAGCTTGCCCGTGTCGGGATTGATCGCCGCGCCCTGCGGGTTGCGGTGGCCATAGCTCCAGATCTCCGGCTTCGCATCCGTGCGTCCGATGAACGGGTTGCCGTCCGCCGGCGTGCCGTCCGCTTTCAGCCGCAGCACCTTGCCAAGATGTGTATTGATGTCCTGCGCCAGCACGCGCGACTCCGGCTGCTGTCTGTCGCCGAGGGTGAGGTAGAGATTGCCCGCCGAATCCCACTCGATGTTCGAGCCGTAATGCCCGGTCGATTCCCACGCAGGCTGTTGCTGGAAGATCGTCTTGGCATTTTCGAGCTTCGTGCGATCGGCCGACAGCGTCGCTCTTGCTAGGCTCGTTCCATTCTTCCCACCACCGCGGCCCTCGGAGAACGAAAAGTACACCGACCGCGTCGTCGCAAAGTCCGGCCCCAGCGAGATGTCCAGCAGCCCGCCCTGATCGCGTGAGTCCACCGCCGGCACGCCTGTCACCTCGGCCTTCGGCTGCCCCGGCTTCACCAGCCACAGCTTGCCTGCTTTCGACGCTACCAGCAGCGCACCATCTTCAGGCAGCAGGGCCGAACCCCAAGGATGATCGATGCCATCGGCGATCGTCTCGACGTTCAGCGTCACGTAGGTCTTCACCTCCGGCGCGCGCGTCTGCTCCGGGAATACCGGCTTGGCGGTTTCATTATTCGGCTGGCTCTGCGCCACAGGCGCGCCTGCCTGCACAGGACCATTGGCCGGCGCTTGAGCCTGCTTGTCGCCGCACGCCGCAAGAGCAAGAGCTAGCAGGGAAACTGAGAGGGCAGGCGTCCGCATGATCATCTCCTAGTCGACACACCAGCAGATAGCTCATCCGTACAAATCAGCCAGCCGTCTGACCGAAATGTCAGGCGTTCAGGCCAAGCTCCGCATGGGCAAGCTCGAGCGAAGCCAGCGCATCGACGCCGATATGGATAAACTCATCCACGCCCGCCGCGCGCAGCTCGGCTTCGCGTTCGCCCGGCTTGCCGGCCATATAGAGCCGCGAAACGCCGGCCTTCTTCAGCGCCTTGGCAGCCTCAACTGCGTCGGTCGCATAGCGTTTGTCCGACCCGCAGAGGCAGGCCAGCTTGCAGCTAGATTTCCCAAACGCCTGCGCCAACCAGATCGTGTCGCCCGCCGACGGCACCGCGCCGATGCCGCCCGCCGTGAAGAAGTTCTGTGCGTATTGAAGCCGCGCTGTGTGCTCCGACAGCGGGCCCAGCGCCGCGAGATAGATCTTCGGCGCGCGCCCGGCCGCCGTGCGCTGGTCCGCCAGATCGCGCAGCCGCTCGAAAGGCTCGGACAGCCTGATCGGCCAGAACGGCTCGGCCTCCGCGCCGTCCTCATCCGCCGTCCGCGAAAGATCGGCCAGCGTGGCGCGATCAGCCGCCGCAGTCTTCAGCGAGAACCATGAGCGCGCCGCCGGCGCCCGGCCCGAAGCTTCCGCCGCGCGCCGAACGATCGCGGGCAGATTCACCACCTCGACGCTCGGTACCTGCTCGTCGAGCAGAGGGAAGTCCGTCACGCCTGTGATTGCTTCTTTGCGCTTCGCTGCCGCCTTCAGCCGCGTCGCGCGTGCTTCGGCCACGCCGCCCTGGAAGCCGCCGGCAACCAGCGCCTTCGCCAGCCCGCCTTCGCGCTCCACCTGCTGGAACAACGCCCAAGCCGCTTGAGCAAGATCGTCGCCCAGCTTCTCGATGGCCCACGATCCTCCCGGTGCATCGATAACCTTGCCGAGACTGGATTCTTCCTGCGCGATCACCTGCGTGTTGCGCGCAAGCCTGCGCGCCAGCTTGCCCGGCAAGCCCATCGCATCGGTGAATGCGCGCACCGTCACGATATCCGCGCCGCCCACGCCCGCCGCGAAGCACGCCGCCGTGTTGCGCAGGATGTTCACCCACGGATCGCGCCGGGTCAGCATCCGCCGCGAGGTCACGGCCTGCAGCTTCATGCCAGCGCCGCTCGCGCCGAACGCCTGCGCCACGCGGCCCCACATCCGCCGCGCCGCGCGCAGCTTCGACATCTCGACCTGATAGTCCGCGCCGACGCTCACCGCGAACAGGATCGCCCTGCAGGCCTGATCAGCCGTCAGCCCCGCCGTCATCAGCGCGCGCACATATTCCGCGCCCGCCGCGACCAGATAGGCCAGCTCCTGAACCTCGGTGCCGCCAGCTTCGTGCACAGGCCGCGCATCCGCGCGCAGATAGGTCGCCTTCGGAAACTCCGCCGCCACGTCCCGCGCAAACGAAGCCGCCTGCGAAACTTCTTCCTCGGCCGAGCCGGGCAGGGCGCCTGTCCGCGCCAGCGCCCCGATCGGATCGACGTTGAAAGCGACCATCGCCTCCGCCGCCGCCCGCGTGCCCACCGCCGAAGTCAGCAGGGCGGCCAGCTCAATCCCCTGCGTGGTCGATGCGCCGGTCGCATCCAGAGCCACCGCCGCGAGATCCAGCTTCACGCCCTTCAGCACCCGCTCGATATCTACCGCCGAGCGCGCCACCACGCCATGCTCGCCCGCCGCATCCACCCGCAGCTCGATCGAAGAGACGCCGCCTTCCAGCGCTTCCATCACCTGGTCGGCCGCAAAAGCCGGGTCCGGGTGCGACACAACCTGACGGATATCCCAGGGCAGGTAAGCGTCATTGATCGCCCGCCCGCCACGAATGAATGGCGCCGCGCCAGGAATCCCGGAGGCATCCGCCGCCCAGTCAGGCGCACGATAAAGCGGCTTCACCGGCACGCCGTGCTCGGTTTTGGTGGTGACCTTCGACAGGGGCGCGCCTTCCAGCGCCTTCTCGGCAAGAGCTCGCCACTGGGCCTCGTCCGCCGTGGGAAATTCCGCCGAAAGGGACAGCTCGTCCGCCATTGAATCGCCTCTACGCTCCCGGGCCATCAGGCATTGGCATCGCCCAGCGTCAAGGTCTCGCCGCCTACGCGAGCGGGCAGGCGCTTCTTGGTCGCACACCAAGCCGTGACCGAGGCGTCGCGTGCTTTTTTATTGACACTGTAAATTTTACGCTAGACACTGTCTAAATAAGCTGGAGACGGCCATGAGCAAGCAGGCGAAGACACTGCACTGGGCTATCGGACTATTGTTGGCGATCCTCCCCGCCTGTTCACCCGCTGCTCCGGCCGAGCCGCCGAAGGTTCAGGCCGTGGCGCCGGTGCAGGTCGAGGTCTACCGCGTCGAGCAACGCCAGCTCGCCGGCACGATCCGCGCCAGCGGCCTCATCACCTTCAAGAACGAAACGCCGCTCTCCTTCGGCGCTCCGGGCGTCATCGAAACCCTCTCGGTCGACAGCGGCTCGCGGGTCAGCGCCGGGCAGGTGCTTGCCACCCTCCGCCGCACATCGGTCGGCGCCGACGCCGCCGAAGCCGAGATCGTCCGCCAGACCGCGCAACAGACCTACGACCGCGTGAACCGCCTCTTCGCCGCCGGCGCCGCGTCACAGGCCGATCTCGACGCCGCCCGCCTCGGCCTCGAGCGCGCCCGCCAAATTGTCTCCGTCACAGCGCCTGCTTCAGGCGTCATCCTCCGCCGCGATGTCGATCGCGGCCAGACCGTTCAGGCCGGGCAAGCCGTCCTAACGCTCGGCGAGGATCGCGCCGGCATGATCGTCAGCGCCCAGCTTTCGTCAGTCGATGTCGCACAGGTCGGCGTGGGCGACACCACCACGGTTGCGATTCAGGGGCGTGAAGCCAGCACCGGCAGGGTCGCACGCATCTCGCCGAAGATGGTCGCGGGCATGGGCTCGTTCGAAGTCGAGGTCCAGCTCGACAAGCCCGCCGGCCTCAAGAGCGGCGAGGTCGCCGAAGTCCTCATCGCCGTGAAGGCCCCGGCGGCCAAACCCGTCACCGACAGCTTCATCATCCCCGCCATCGCCCTGATCGATGCACGCGCTGACCAGGGCATGGTCTATGTCCTCGGTCCGAACAATACCGCCGTCCGCCGTGCGGTCCGCACTGAGGGACTGACCGATGGAGGCGTCGTCATTACCGGCGGCCTGCTGCCCGGCGACGCGGTGATAACACGTGGGGCATCGATGATCCGTGACGGAGACGTCGTCAAAGTCGCGCAGGACTAGGCCGTCATGCAGGCGATCACACGCTTCTTCATCCAGCGCTGGCAGTTCACGCTCATCCTTTTCATCATGCTCTTCGCGCTCGGCGTTGCGAACGTGCAGGGCATTCCGAAATCCGAAGACCCCATCGTCAAGTTCCCGGGCGTGGGCGTGTTCGTCGTCCTGCCGGGCGCTGATGCCGGGCAGATGGAGCGCGTCGTCGCGATCCCGATCGAAACCGCGCTCAACGGCATCGAGGACGTCGACAATATCTCGTCCACCAGCAGTGCCGGCCTCGCCCAGATCAGCGTCCAGTTCCAGTACGGCACGGACCCCGAGAAGAAATACGACGAGGTCGTGCGGGAGCTGAACGTCGTCCGCCCGGGCCTTCCGGCCGGCATCACGCTCCTGCGCGCCGACCGCGCCAACCCCGCGCAGACCAACATCATCCAGATGGCGCTGATCAGCGAAACCGCGCCCATCCGTCAGATGGAAGCCTACGCACGCGAAATGCGAGACGCCATCGAACGTGCGCCCGGCGTCCAGCAGTCCGAAATCTGGGGGGTACCCAGCTCGGAAGTCCGCGTCACAGTCGATCTCGACAAACTCGCCGCCTACCAGCTCCCCCTCGGCGCCGTCGCCGAAGCCTTACAGCAGGAAGGCGCCGACCTCCCGATCGGCTCTGTCGAAAGCAGCGGCCGCCGCTTCAACGTCGAAGCCACCGGCCCGTTCGACAGCCTCGACGAGATCCGCGACACCGTCCTGCGCGCCAGCGGCGGCGTATCCGTAAAGGTCGGCGACATCGCCAGTGTCGAATGGACAAATGACGAGACCCAGCACTTCACCCGTTTCAATGGCCAGCGCGCGCTCTTCGTCACCGCCCGCGCCAAGCTCGGCACCACCATCTTCACCGTCGTCGACGCCATCAAGAAGCAGGTCGATGCCTTCGAGCCGCGCCTGCCCAAGGAAATCCGCCTCGATCGCGGCTTCGACCAGTCCGAAACCGTCGCCCACCGCCTCTCATCCCTCGGCCGCGACCTCACCATCGCCATCGGCCTCGTCCTGCTCACGCTCCTGCCGCTGGGCCTGCGCGCCTCGCTCATCGTCATGGTGTCGATCCCGTTTTCCTTCGCCATCGGCATCACCGTCCTCAACATCCTCGGCTACTCGCTGAACCAGCTTTCCATCGCCGGATTCGTGCTCGCTCTCGGCCTGCTGGTGGACGATTCCATCGTCGTCACCGAGAACATTTCCCGTCACCTGCGAACCGGCCTGTCGCCACGCGACGCCGCCCTCGAAGGCGTGAAGGAGATCAACGTCGCTGTCCTTGGCTGCACCGCCGCGCTGCTCCTTGCTTTCGTGCCGCTGCTGAACCTTCCCGAATCCGCCGGCGATTTCACGCGCTCCCTCCCGATGGCGGTCGTCTGCACCATCGCGGCCTCGCTCTTTGTGTCGCTCAGCGTGATCCCGTTCTTGGCCAGCCGCCTGCTGCCGCGCAAGAACCACGGCAACGTCTTCCTCGATGTTGTGATGGGTGGCATCCACGCCATCTACCGCCCGATCCTCCACGTCGCGCTGACATTCCCGCGCATCACCATCATTGTCGGCCTAGCGCTTTTCGGCGCGACGCTCACGCTGGTGCCCAAGCTCGGCTTCAGCCTTTTCCCGGAAAACGACAGCCCGTACTTCCTCGTTCGCGTCGAACTCCCGCAGGGCGTCTCCGTCGAGGAGACCGACAAGGCCGTCCAATACGCTGACGCCGTCCTCGCCAAGCGCGAGCACATCACCTGGCGCTTCTCGAACGCGGGCAGGGGCAATCCACGCGTCTACTACAACGAGAACCCCTCAGAGACGCAGTCCAACGTCGGCGACATCTACGCCCGCTTCGATCATTGGGAGGCGCAGGAAGGCCACGCCGAGCTCGAAGCCATCCGCAAGGAACTCGCCGCCTTCCCGGGCGCCCGTTTCAACGTCAAGCGCTTCCTCAATGGCCCGCCAATCGAGGCGCCCATCGCCGTCCGGATCCGCGGCGCCGACATCAACGTCCTCACCGATCTCGCCTCGCAGGTTGAACGCCTCGTCACCGAGGCCGACGGCACGCGCAACGTGCGCAACCCGCTGGGCGAGAAGCTCATCGACCTCGACCTCAACATCAACACCGAAGCCGCCGCCCTGCGCGGCGTTCCCGCCGGCGCCATTGATCAGACTCTCCGCATCGCCATCGGCGGCGCCCGCGTCGCCGCCTTCCGCGATCCTGTCGGCGATGCCTATCCCGTCGTCGTCCGCGCCCCGCGCGCCGACCGCATGAACCTAGAGGACATCAGCCGTCTCTACATCTGGACCGGCACAGGCGCCGCCGCTCCGATCTCGGAGTTCGCCAAGCCCTCGCTCGCCGCCGGCCCCTCGCGCATCAGCCGCTACGACCGCGAGCGCACCGTCACCGTCAGCGCCTTCACCCAACCGGGCCGCCTCACCGGCGAAGTCACCCGCAACGTCGCTGCCAAGCTCGAACCGCTCCGCCTCCCGCCAGGCTACTCGATTACCTATGGCGGCGAGTCCGAAGCATCCTCCCGCTCCTTCAGCGGCTTCGGCCCAGCCATCATCATCGCCTGCTTCGGCATCCTCGCCGTGCTGCTGCTGGAATTCGGATCCTTCTCCAGCGCCGCCGTCGTCGCCTTCGTGATCCCCTTCGGCATCATGGGCGGCCTGATCGCGCTCTATCTCGGCGGAGAGTCGCTCTCCTACACCTCGATTATCGGCTTCATCGCCCTCGTCGGTATCGAGATCAAGAACTCGATCCTGCTCGTCGAATTCGCCAACCAGGAACGCGAACGCGGAACACCTCTGCGCGAGGCTATCGAGAAAGCCGGCGAAATCCGCTTCCTCCCGGTCCTGCTTACGTCGATGACCGCTATCGGCGGCATGATCCCGCTGGTGATGGAGCGCTCGCCGCTCTATTCGCCGCTCGCCATGGTCATCATCGGCGGCCTTATCTCGTCCACGCTTCTGGCGCGGATCGTCACGCCGCCGCTCTATCTGCTGCTGGCGCCCAAAACCATGAAGGGTGTCGTTGCGGCGCCGTTGGCGCCCGCCACTGCAGACTGATAAGGAATCGGTATGACAATTCCCGCTTCGCTTGCCAGCCAGCTGTCGATCCCGGTCATCGGCTCGCCGCTGTTCATCATCTCGAACCCCGACCTGGTCATCGCCCAGTGCAAGGCCGGCGTCATCGGCTCGTTCCCGTCGCTAAACGCGCGCCCGATCGAACAGCTCGACGAGTGGCTGACCCGCATCAACGAGGAACTGAACGCCGCCCGCCTCGCCAACCCTCATGCGAAGATCGCGCCCTATGCCGTGAACCTCATCGTCCACAAGTCGAACAACCGCATCGAGGAAGACCTCGCCCTCTGCGTGAAGCACAAGGTTCCGATCGTCATCACCTCGCTCGGAGCCCGCACTGACGTGAACGACGCCATCCACTCCTATGGCGGCATCGTCCTGCACGACATCATCAATATCGTCTTCGCACACAAGGCGCTGGAGAAGGGCGCCGACGGCCTCATCGCCGTCTGCGCTGGAGCGGGCGGCCATGCCGGCGTGCTCTCGCCCTTCGCCCTTATCTCCGAAATCCGCGAATTCTTCGACGGGCCCCTCGCGCTCTCCGGCTCGATCTCAACGGGCGCGCAGGTTCTCGCTGCGCAGGCCATCGGCGCCGATTTCGCCTATATCGGCACTGCCTTCATCGCCACCGATGAAGCTCGCGCGCCGGAGAGCTACAAGGACATGATCGTGGCGTCCGCCGCGAAGGACATCGTCTATTCCTCGCTCTTCACCGGCGTCCACGGCAACTATCTCGCCCCCTCCATCGCCAAGGCTGGCATGGATCCCAACAACCTCCCCGACGGCGACAAGGCCACCATGAGCTTCCAGGCCGGCGAAAGCTCCAAGGCAAAAGCCTGGAAGGACGTCTGGGGTTCAGGGCAGGGCATCGGCGCAGTGAAGGCCCGCATGCCCGCCGCGCAGTACGTCTCGCAGCTTAAGCGCGAGTACGAAGAGGCAAAAGCGAAGCTCGTGAAGTCGTCCGCCTTCGCGGGCTGATCACCGCCAGCGGATCTCAGCAATCCGTTAGATAACCTCGTTTGCCGCGCGGTCCCGAACCGTCGCATAAGCGCGCCATGATTACGGATCCGCTCAAAGACCTGCCGACCTTCGCCGACATCGAGGACGCCGCCACGCGCGTCCGCGAGGTCACGGTCCACACCCCGCTCCTGCGCTTCGACGTGCTGGACAGGGCGGCCGGCGTGCCGGTCTGGATCAAGCCGGAAACGCTCCAGCGCACCGGCTCCTTCAAGATGCGGGGCGCCTGGAACCGCATCACCCGCATTCCCGATGCGGACAAGCCCAAGGGCGTCGTCGCCTTCTCGTCGGGCAACCACGCACAGGGCGTCGCCGAAAGCGCGCGCCTCCTCGGCATGAAATCCACCATCGTCATGCCGTCCGACGCGCCACGCGCCAAAATCGAAAGCACAAGGCAGCGCGGCGCCGCTGTCCGCCTCTATGACCGCATCAATGAAAGCCGCGAAGCCATCGCCGCGGAAATCGCCAACGCGTCCGGCGCCACCACCATCCGCCCTTTCGATGACGCATGGATCATGGCCGGGCAGGGCACAGCCGGCCTCGAAGCCGCTCAGGACGCCGCCAGGCAGGGCGTCACCTTTGGCTCTCTCATCTGCAACGCCTCGGGCGGCGGCCTGCTGGCAGGCGTCGCGCTCGCCTTCGAAACGCTGTCACCTTCAACCGAAGTCTATGTCGCCGAACCCGACGGCCACGACGATCTCCTCCGCTCGCTCGCCGCAAAGAAGATCGTCTCCAACGCCCCCGGCATCCGCTCCATCGCCGACGCCCTGATGTCGCCCGAGCCCGGCGTTCTCCCGTTCGAAATCCACAAGCGCCGCGTCAAGGGCGGCTTCACCGCCACCAACGACCAGCTCCTCGACGCCATGAGCTTCGCTTTCCACCACCTGAAACTCGTCGTCGAACCCGGCGGCGCGAACTCCCTCGCTGTCCTCCTGAACAACCGCGCCCACTTCGCCCAGCGCGGCCAGGTCCTGCTCGTTCTCTCCGGCGGAAACGTCGACGCAGATCTGTTCGCGAAGGCGATTGCGCGGCCACAACCCGCGTAGGCGGATCACCACGACGCTCCGAAATTGCTGCATAATCGTCAGATAATGCCGGTATCGGCGACTTCCGGTGGCAGACAATCAGCTTTGAGCTTGGTGTTGCGGTTTCACGACTGCGCCGCGCGCCTTTGTCAATCACCGATCTTTGGAATTGCGCAGACGCTTCTCAGGTGGTGAGAACAGCGATCGAATCCACGGATCGAGCGGAAGGTCGCATGGTGACGGCCACACAGGAAGTTGACAGCGGGCGGCCCTTGCTGCTGCACGCTCATCCCGGCCACGAACTGCGGCTGTTTGGGTGGATGGAGCGGCACAGGCCGACTCTTCTGCTGATGACCGATGGCTCGGGCGGAGACGCCTCGCGAGTCCATCACTCGCTGGAAGTCGTGCGGCGCGCTGGAGCCTTCGCAGGAGCCGCGTTCGGCCTCGCCTCGGATCGCGACTGGTATTCGGCGATACTCAGCGCGGACCTGACCCTGTTTGACAAGATGATCGGCGCGATCGTGCAGGCGGCGATTGCACAAGGCAGCTCGCTGATCGTTAGCGACGCTGTGGACGGCTACAATCCGATGCACGATCTTTGCGAGGTCGTCGCCGCTTCGGCTGCCCTTGTGCTGAAACGCCAGGGTCGAACCATCACGCATCTGGCTGCGCGCGCCGTGGCGGGTGGCAATAGCGACGATGTCGTAGCCGAGTTCCGGCTGGACGATGAAACGCGCCATCGCAAACAGGCGGCGATCGACGCTTACACGCCCCTTGCCGAGGAAGTAGGCCGCCTGCTCGCCGAGGAACCTACCGCTCTGGCCTGCGAGCAGCTGCGGCGGCCGGCATTTGCATGGGAGGTGGATTGGTCGCCTTCGTGGGAGAGCGTGGGCGCCTCGCGCGTTGCCGTGAGCAAGTATGCGCAGCGGATCGAGTATGTGCGCCATGTGCGGCCGCTCGCGATCGCGCTGTTGAGCGGACGCTTGCGGGCCAAGGCCGTCGATAGCGGGGAGCGCCTCGATTGCGCGTCCTGATCACCAACCTCTTCCTTGCCAACAATTCCGGCTCTGAAGTTGTCGTAGAGCTGCTGGCGGATGGATTGCGGCGAGCAGGCCATCAACCGATGGTGCTGGCGCCCACACTTGGCCCGCAGGCGGACCGAATGCGCACGAGGGGGCACATCATCGTCGACCGTGTCGCTGCCCTGCCGGCCGTTCCCGATATTATCCACGCCCAGCATGTTCCTGTAGCGTTGAGCGCCATGGCGGCGTTCCCCGAAACGCCCGTTGTCTTCTCCTGTCACAGCGCGAATTTCGAGGTGGAGGCGCCCCGGCCTCATCCGCAGATCCGCCGCTGGATCGCAGTGGACGATCTCTGCCGCGATCGCTGCCTGTCGCGCGGCATCCCGGCCGATCGCCTGAGTGTGATTCTGAATGGGGTGGATCTTGAACGCTTCGGCCGCCGCTCGCCGCTTCCCGAACGCCCTCGGCGTGCGCTGCTTCTGACCAAGAACGAAGGGCATGCGGAGGCCATACGCGCTGCCTGCGCCCGTCACGACATCGATTTGCGTGGGCTCGGACCGGCATTTGGACGCGTGGACCACGAGATCGAGCGCGAGTTGCAGAGCCATGATCTTGTGTTCGCAACCGCCCGAATGGCGCTCGAAGCAGCCGCGATCGGATGTGCGGTCGTTGTTTGCGATGGGCGCGGCTTCGCCGGGCTTTTGACGGCCGAGCGTCTTTCGGAATGGCGACGGCTGAATTTTGGCGCCCGGCTGCTCGCGCGTCCCACCACTCAGCAGCTGGCAGCCGAAGCGATTGCTGCCTACGACGCGGGTGATGCGACCCTTGTCACGGATCAGCTGAGGGTCGAAGCCTCGTTGACCGATTGTGTTGCCCAGCACGTTGCCGTCTACGAAGCCGCGATCGCAGACCCGCGGCCCCGTTCACAGGAAGTAACTGCTGCCACCGCAGCCTGGATAGAAGATCTTATCCCGATGTCGCGGGGTCGGCCCTGGGAGGTTCTCGCGCGAGAGCAGTTCGGCGTCGAGGCGGAACCCTTAACCGCGAGACTCGCCGATAGCGAGCAACGACTCGTACAGGAAATGGCCCGGCTGGCGGATCAGAACGTCCGACGCGTCAGCCGCGACCTGGGTGACCGCGTGGTCGCCGAGGCGGGCAGGATTGAGGGTGCCGTTGCCCAGGGGCTCTCCGAAACATCGCGGCAGCTGGCTGACATCTCCCGCGACTTCACCGCGCAAGGTCAGGCGCTCGCAGCGCAGTCGCGGGAGGCGGCTGTCGACATTGGCGTTCGGGCGGCGGCCCTCGGTGGGCAGACAGCCGACATTGAGAACAGGGTGATGGATGTCGGCGCGAGAATAACGGAAATCGTCAACCGGCTATCGGATGTCAGCAACAAGGTGTCCGAAGTCGGCGACCGCATGGAAGATACGAGGCAACGCATACTCACGCCTATCGAGAAGCCGCCGCAAGGAACGTTCTTTGGCACGGCGTGGCGAAGTGTTGTACCTCGTGTCATCCGCGCCCCGCTGTTCCGCCTTCGCCAGCGTCTGCTGGGTCGGAAAGCGCGTTGACTTTGTACGTCAGCCACGTATCGCCTGTCCCAACTCTCGCAACGGCCCCTGCTGCACCTCCGGAATAGTCGCGTCCGCCATCGGCCCGACATTGATGAGCAGGTTGCCGCCACGCGCCGTCAGGTCGCGATAGAGCGCCGTCAGCTGCTCGCCGGTCATGTAGTTGTCGGTCCGCTCGTCCTGGTTGTAGCCGAATGCAAAGCCCAGCCCGCGGCACGCTTCCCACTTCTTCGCACCCATGTGCTCGCCGGTCGAATACTCCACCGTCCGGAAGTCGCAGTGCAGCGGCTCCGGATTTTCCAGCTCGCCACCCGCCTCCGCGATGCGCCCCTTCACCATCGTGTTGAAGCCCGCCAGCGCCGCCGGATCGTGCAGACTCTCGAACAGCGGCGTTATCGCTAGCCAGCGATCGTTGATCACCCCGTCCGGCACGGCCGCATAATAATCCGCGAACAGTCCGGGCAGGTCGTCGCCATTCGGCCACGCAATGTCGTTCCACAGTACCGAAGGTTTGTAGCGCGCGATCAGCTCCCGCACCTGCGCCGCCGCATAGCGCCGGTAATCATCGCTCGTCGGCACGCACGCCAGCATGTCCCCGAAATTCGAGATCGGTGTGTGAAAGAACGTCCAGTCCAGCCCGCCCGAATAATAGAGCCCGAACTTCATCCCGCGCGCCCGCACGGCCTCGGCCAGCTCGCACACGAAATCCCGCTTCGAATGCCACCCCGGCTTGTGCGGATTTTCCACCTCCGTCGGCCACAGGCAGAACCCGTCATGATGCTTCGTCACCAGCACCACATATCCCGCGCCTGAAGCCGCAAAGAGATCGGCCCAGGCGCCGGCATCGAACGCCTCCGCCGCCTTCTCGAACTCTTCCCGGAATGCCTCATACGGCTTGCCGCCATGCACGCGCGCATGACGCTCGGCCGTCGGGCTCCCGCTCACGCGCATCGCGTTCCAGTACCACTCCGCGTAAGGCGAGATCGCCATCGCATTGTCGTAGTCGATCTTGAACAGCTCGGAGATCGAAACCGCCCCGGGCGCATACGCCGGCACTGCAAAGATGCCCCAGTGTATGAACGCCCCCAGCTGCGGCCGCGCATACCACTCCGGGCACGCCCGCCCCGCGAATGCAGAAAGATCGTCAGCCATAAGCGCTCCCTTTCCAGGGACGCTAGCGCACTCTCACCAGTTGGAAACGATCTCGTAGCGTCACCCGCTCGCGAGCACGCGCTCGTCCTTCGACGGACGCACGTGTTCCACGTGCTGCTCAGGATGAGCGCTACAGGGACAATGGTAGTTTAGCGCTCATGGTGAGCAGGCCCGAAGGGCCGTCCGTCGAACTACGAGCGCGTGCTCACAAGTCTGTCAATTCAGCCCCACCGGAAACGCGGGCAGAGCGGCGATATCCTCCGGCACATGCTGGCGCACCAGCCGTGCCTTGTTGTCCTTCGCCAGCGCCTCGACCTTGTCCATCGAGCGCAGCGTCTCGGCCTTGTCCGTGTTGTTGGCCGGCACGGTGCGCAGCTTCTGCGCCTCGGCCAGGTGCCACATGTCGCCCGCCAGCAGCACCGCGCCCGCATGCTGCAGCGTCACCAGCAGCACGCGATGCCCCGGCGTGTGCCCGTGCGCCGCGATGATCTTCACGCTGCCGTCGCCGAACACATCGCGCTCCGCGCCGTCCTCGATCAGCTCCGTCTTCGCCGTCTCAAGCTTGTTGTAGACTGCGAAGATCGGCTGCGTCCGCTGCGCATCGCGGAACATCCAGTCACGCTCCGCCTTGTCCACGATCCACGTCGACCCCGCGAACAGGTTGGCATCGCCGATATGATCATAATGGCTGTGCGAGACCGAGAAGTATTCAATGTCCGAAGGCTTCAGGCCCAGCTGCGCCAGCTGCTCCTCCATCGTCTTCGCGCGGAACGCCTTCGTCCCGCTGGTCGACCCCGCAGGCGTCACCATCGAAGCCGGAATGCCCCCATCCCAGACTAGATCGCCCTTCGGATGCCGGATCAGGAAGCACGGGTCGGAAAGCTTGCCCGGCTTCCCATTGTATTCCCCGCCCGGCGAGAACATCCCCGTATTCGCCATCTCGAACGACCCGCAATCGAGCGCATACAGCTTCACGCCGGCCCCCGGCGCAGGCGTGGTGGCGCACGATGCAGCGAGCAGGGCAAACGCGCCAATGGCGATACGATTCATGAGAGGTCCTCCGCCGAGGACCGTAGCACAGAGCCAAGTCGGTGGAAGTCGCCCTACCTCGGCCGTCCCCGGCTCAAATCCGCCGACAGCTGTATCTCCACCGGCCCACCGGCAAGGCGATGCCGATAGACCTGCGTGTTCTCCAGAACGCGCTGCACATAGTTGCGCGTCTCGGCGAAGGGGATGCTCTCGATCCATTCGACCGGGTCGACGCCGCCGCGCGGGTCGCCGAAATCGCTGATCCACTGCCGCGCCCGGCTCGGCCCGGCATTGTAGGCCGCCGCTGCGAGAATATACGAGCCGCCGAAATCATCGACCAGATCGTCGAGGAACCCGCGCCCCAGCCGCAGGTTGTATTGCGGATCGTCCGTCAGCCAGCTCGACTTGAACGGCATGCCGACCATCTTGGCTTCCGCCTGCGCATAGCGCGGCACCATCTGCATCAGCCCGCGTGCATCCGCGCTTGATACGGCGCGATGATTGAACTCGCTCTCCTGCCGCGACAACGCCAGCACCAGCGCCGGCTCGGCCGAGCCTGTGCGCGGCGAGGTCGGCAGCGACATCAGCGGGAACACCGCATCCGGCGCCACCAGCCCACGGCCCAGCCCGGCCTTCGCCCCACGCACAGCCGCGCGCATTTCCAGATAGCCCGCCGCGATATCGAACAGCATCTGGTGCTCGTTCGCCGTCGTCAGCATATCGTCCAGCGCGAACGAGAACCGCTCCAGACTGCCCAGCCGCCCCGTCTCCGCCAGCAGGATCGCCGCGCGCACCGGCGTCCGCCGCGCGAATTCCGCACGCTCGTCGTCGGTCGGGGGAGCGGGCAGGGAGAACGAAATGCGCGTCGCCTCCGGGCTCTGCTGTCGCACTTTTTCCGCGCCCAGCTGGCCATAGAACACGTACGGATATTTCGACGCCGCCAGATACGCTTCCTGCGCCTCCGGAATGCGCTGCTGCTTCGTCAGCGCCTCACCCAGCCAGTATTGCGCGCGGCTCACCGAGATCGGCGTCGCCACGCCCGCGCCGAACACACGGAAATGCGCCTCCGCCTTCGCCGCATCGCCCAGCTTGGTCAGCGCCAGCCAGCCCGCCATCCACTCCGCATCGCGGAACGCCTCGCCCGCCAGCAGGCCATGGCCTGCCGCCAGCTGATACGCCTTCTGGAAATCGCGCTCGCGGATCATGCGCCGCACGACGGACTGCTTCTCCGCCCAGATGTCCTCGCGCCCCACCGCCGGCGCATCCTCGCCATTGATGCGCAGCAGATAGCTCAACTCATCCGACTGCCGCCCGCGCCGCTCCGCCCAGCGCGCGCGATCGTAGAGCAGGCCGGCGTCGTTCATGTATTCCGTCGGCACGGCGTTCACCGGCTTGTCGACGTTCTTCTGGTTCTTCATCAGCGCGATGCGCGCCTCGACAACCTTCTTCCGCCCCGCGCTCAGCTTCGGCAGCAGCGCCTTCGCGCTGTTCGTGTCGCCGCGCCACAGGAACATGTCCGCCCGCGCGAAGTGATCCTCGGCCGAAAGATCGCCGCCAAATCGCGACTGCACCGTCGACGCAACAGACGTCATCGCCCGCGTCCGCCACGCCTCGCGGATCACGCGCAGCATTTCGTCCTGCTTGCCCTGGCTGTTGTACGCATCGGCCAGCGCCAGCACGCCTTCGCCGGTCTGCGGCCCACGCGCCAGCAACCAGGTGATCCGCTCGTCCGCCGTCATGCCAGACCGGGTGATCGTGATCTCGATCTGCTCTTCGATCTTGTCGTTGTCCGGCCAGCCCTTGAACTCTTCGAGCGCCTTGGTCAGCTCGGTGAAGCCCAGCCCCCCGCCGCTGTCCGTCGCCAGCCGCCAGCGCACCAGAGCTTGCGCCGCCGGATCGCTGATCCGTCCGAGAACGGAGCGAACCTCGCTCCAGCGTCCCTCATCCGCCGCATCCAGCGCCCGGCCCAGCAGCGTCAGTTCCGACGTCTCCAGCCAGGTCGATTTCATCACCTGGACAGGCTTCAGCGAGGGCGCCACCGGATTGGCCGCCGCCACTCCGGCCCCCAGCGCGCCGAGCGCCACGGCCGCCAGCAACATCCGGCCTCTTCGCGACAGCTTGCCAAACCCCTGCATGGAATGATTATCCCGCGAGTCGCGGATGGCCTCGCCATCACGCCTTCCGGAGCCTGTTATGCCTGCAAACCACACCTTCCGGGGCTCGATGCCCGCCCTTGTCACCCCGTTCCGCAACGGGAAGGTGGACGAGAAGGCGTTCGTGGCGCTGGTTGAACGGCAGGTTGCGGCCGGCACGCACGCGCTCGTTCCCGTTGGAACCACTGGCGAAGCCTCCACGCTGTCGCATGACGAGCACCGGCACGTTGTCGAACTGTGCGTGAAAACGTCGGCAGGGCGGATTCCGGTCATTGCAGGCGCAGGCTCCAATTCCACGGACGAGGCAATCAGCCTCCTCCAGCACGCGAAAGCAGTCGGCGCCCACGCAGCCCTTGTCGTGAACCCGTATTACAACCGCCCCACCCAAGATGGGGTTTACGCGCATTACAAAACTTTGAATGAGGCGGTTCAACTCCCTATTTTTGTTTACAATGTGCCCGGCCGCACGGGTTCCGACATGCAACCCGAGCTGATTGGCCGCCTCGCGACCCTCCCGAACGTCATCGGCATCAAGGACGCCTCGGCCGATCTCAGCCGCGTTGCCCGCCATACTGCGCTTGCCGGGAAAGATTTCATTCAGATTTCGGGCGAGGATCCCACCGCGGTCGGCTTCAACGCCCAGGGCGGCGTCGGCTGCATTTCGGTCACCGCCAATGTCGCGCCTTATCAGTGCGCCGCCATGCAGGAAGCGACCCTCAAGGGCGACTATGCCGAAGCTCGCCGCATCAACGATACGCTGGCCCGTCTCCACCGCGCCATGTTCCTCGAGGCGAGCCCGGCCCCGGCCAAATACGCCTTGTCCCTTCTCGGGCTCTGTTCCGACGAAGTCCGCCTCCCGCTCGTCTCCGTCCAGTCCGCGGACGTGAAGAAAGAGATCGAGGCGGCCATGAAGGAAGCCGGCGTGCTCTGATGGCGCAAAGCCCCAAAGGCCAGAGCGGACGCGGCGGCCAGAACCCGAAAGGCAAGACGCAGCGCGAACTCGCCCGCAAGTCGGTGGCCGAGAACCGCCAGGCGCGCCGCAACTACGAGATCATCGACGACATAGAAGTCGGCATCGTCCTCACCGGCTCCGAGGTGAAGTCCCTGCGCGAAGGCCGCGCCAACATCGCGGAAGCCTACGCGCGCGAGGAGAAGGGCCAGATCGTCCTCATCAATTCCACCATCCCAACTTACGCCCCCGCCGGCCAGTTCAACCACGAGCCCAACCGCAAGCGCATCCTCCTCGTGAAGAAGCGCGAGTACAATCGCCTCGTCGGCGCCGTCGACCGCGACGGCCGCACCCTCGTCCCCCTCGAACTCTATTTCGGCGCCAGCGGCATGGCGAAAATCAAACTCGCCCTCGCCACCGGCCGCAAAGCCCCCGACAAACGCGACGTCGAAAAGAAACGCGACTGGGACAGACAGAAGGGCAGGCTGCTCCGCGACCGCGGCTAGGACCGCCGGGCTCCCGCCCGGCAGTCGGCGCGTCAGCGCCGAGCCTCATCCCGCTCCACCTTCCTCACGCCGCTCAGGATGTTCGCCAACCCGTAATTCCCCTCGTGGCAGGCGTACTCCCACAGCCGCCGAACAGGGTGGAACACATAGCTGATCGTCCACGGGCGGCTGTAGATCGCCGGGTCGGTCACCTCGGCGCGGTAGGAAAGTTCACGCCGGCCCGTGCGGGTGAACCACTCGACCACCTTCGCATCCGGCGAAGTCGGAAACGGGCTCTGCCGGCCCTGCCGCGTATTCACATGCACGGTCTCGACGACCAGCGTGTCGCCCTCCCACCAGGCGGTGCTGTCGCCCGTCCATCGCTCAAGCACGGCCGGCCCGTGCGACCGCGCAGCCGTGCCCGCATTCGCGAACACCGGCACGATCCGCGTCTCGTCCATCATCTCGACGGAGATCATGATCACCGACGGCGTCTGCACGATGTGGTAGGCGTCGTTATACCCCTGGCTCGTCATCGGCGGCGCGGCAGCATTCGCCGCCATCAGGCACCGGTCGCGATTGGGCAGCGTGTCCACGCCCTGCGTGAAATCCAGCTGCGGCTTGCCGCTCATGTAGGTCCCGTACTTCTCCCGCCACGCCATCGCCGACGCGCGATCGCGAAACGGCAGCTTTGCCTCCACCGGATTGTCGAACGGCGCGGTCCGAACCTCGCCATCGACTATCTGCGCGATGGTCACATCCTCGTCGGCATTGCTCCACACGCCACCGAGATCCGGACGCCCATCCGCCGTGCGGGGCGGAGAATGGGGCTGCTGCGCGAATGCAGTCGAAACGCAAGCCGCGACCGCCAGCAGAACCGCGCAGACATCACGCATGACCGCTGCGTTCCTCATCGACTCACTCGCGCAAGCCCACCCGACAGCATCTCAACGAGCACCCCCTGAAGTTCAAGCCCGCTCGTTCTCCACGCGCGGCGGTTGCCCCCACCGTCTCGTCGCTTCGCGCCGATCCACCTCCCCCGTCCCTGCGGGCCGGGGGAGGAAAAACACCGGCGCCCGTTCAACGTCCAGATTTCCTCCCCCGCCGAAGGCGGGGGAGGTGGATCGCGGCGCAGCCGCGAGACGGTGGGGGCAACCTCCGACCCCCGCCAGATTCCGCGGAATCCAGACCCGCTCCGGGAAAAGAAACACGAACACTTCCAACGCCCTGACGATTCAAAAGTGGTGTTTCTGGATCCACCAATCCCCCACCGGCCTCTCCCGGGCGCATAATGCCCTCATCACCGCCCGGCAGGCGTCGCGTCATGACCGGGGCTCGATGGGCGGGGATGCAGGATCCACAGGCGGGACAGGGATCGGTTCCTGGTCTCGTCGGCGGATGGGTTTGACGCTTGGCGAGCGGGAGCAAAAAGCCCGTAGGAGAAACCTTCTGGCCTCAAGGTGAACACGCCGTGCAAGCCGGCGAGGAACAACCCACCACGATGCTGGTCTCCCGCAAGAGACCGGCGGGAAACAGGTCAAGGCCGAACGCCCAACCGAACGATCCTGCGCGCGGAGGCGGCAACGTCTCACCACAGACCACGGACTACCAACACGAGGCGGACCCCGCCTCCGCGCTGCCTGCCATCTCTCCACGCCATGCGGCGGTGGAGCTTTCAGTGCTTGGCTCCCCCAATCGTGAGGATGACATCGCCCGCCGCAACCGCTAAGCGCTACGGCAACTTTCATCCAAGCGCCCGGGAAATGCCCATGATCACGCTCGAGAAAAAAGGCCCCATCGCGATCCTGACGCTGAACCGGCCCGATGCCATGAACGCCCTCGGCGAGCCGGGCGATGGCGAGGCGGTGCGCGATGCCTGCGCCCAGATCAATTCCGACAAGGCGATCCGCTGCGCCATCCTCACCGGCGCCGGCAAGGGCTTCTCCGCCGGCGGCAACGTGAAGGCGATGCGCGACCGCGTCGGCTCCTTCGCCGGCAACCCGGCCGAGGTCCGCGACAACTACAAGAACGGCGTCCACATGATCGTGAAGGCGCTCTACAATCTCGAAATCCCGCTGATCGCCGCCGTCAACGGCGCCGCTATCGGCCTTGGCTGCGATGTCGCCTGCATGGCCGACATCCGCATCTCCTCCGACAATGCGCGTTATGGCGTCACCTTCCTGAAGGTCGGCCTGATCCCCGGCGACGGCGGCGCCTGGCTGCTGCCACGCGTTATCGGCATGAGCCGCGCCTGCGAACTCCTGTTCACCGGCAACGTCATCGACGCGAAGACCGCGCTCGAATGGGGCCTAGTCTCGAAGGTCGTTCCGGGCGACCAGCTGATGGGCGCGGCCATGGAGCTCGCCAACTCGATCGCGAAACAGCCGCCGCAGGCCCTTCGCATCGCCAAACAGCTCCTGCGCAACGGCACGCAGGCCAACTACGACACCATCATGGAAATGTCGGCCGCCGCCCAGGGCCTGATGCACCACACCAAGGACCACGAGGAAGGCGTCGCCGCCATCCTCGAAAAGCGTGAGCCCGTGTTCAAGGGGGAGTGATCCCCCGTCACTTTGCGTCATCCCTGAACAGGGATAAGCGTAACGCCAAAGCAGGGCACAGCGGAAAAGCCGCGGCCCGGCGACCTGAGGAGGATACAATGAAACTGCGTCTCGCAGGACTTGCCGCCCTGGCGTTCGCCGCCGCCCCCGCTGCGCTGGCGCAGGGCTACACCGCCCCGCGCACGGCCGACGGCAAGCCGGACTTCAACGGCTTCTGGTCCAACGTCTCGCTCACCAGCCTCGAGCGCTCCGGCCAGTTCAAGTCGCTTGTCATTCCGGACGCCGACGCCGACCGCATCGAGAAGGCCCGCGCTGCCGCTGACGCGCGTGGCTCCCTTCCCACCGATCCCAAATCCGGCGCCCCGCGCGCGGGTCAGGACGTCGGTGGCTACAACAGCTTCTACGTCGACGCCGGCACCCACTACGCCAAGATCAACGGCGAGATCCGCTCGTCCTGGATCGTCGATCCGCCGAACGGCAAGATCCCGTACACGCCGGAAGGCAAGAAGAAGTTCGACGAGGGTCTCAACTTCGTCCGCAACACGTTCGACGGACCGGAGACGCGTCCGATGGCCGAACGTTGCCTCGTGGGCTTCGGCTCCACCGGCGGCCCGCCGATGATCAACGTGATGTACAACAACACCTACCAGTTCCTGCAGACGAAGGACTATGTCGTCATCGTCGTCGAAATGAACCACGACGCCCGCATCATTCCGCTGGGCGACGCCGACATGGAGCTGCCGCAATGGCTCGGCCGTTCGAAAGGCCGTTGGGAAGGCGACACGCTGGTTGTCGAGACGACCAACTTCAATCCCGGCGAAAGCCTGCGGACCTTTTTCCAGAACTCCTACCTGCTGTCGCACGACGCCAAGGTGACCGAACGCTTTACCCGCGTCGCGGACGGCCAGATCCTCTACAAGTTCAGCGTCGATGATCCGAAGCTGTTCAGCCAGGTCTGGAGCGCGGAGATGGCGTTCAACGCCTCGAAGCAACCCGCCTACGAATACGCCTGCCACGAAGGCAACTACTCGCTGCCGGGCATCCTCGCCGGCGCTCGCAAGAACGAGAAGCTCGGCCTCGCGAACTACGCGGACGAAGGCGAGTGACCTGATGAAGTGGGCGGTCGTAATCGCTTTGTTGATCGCGATCGCCGCACTTGGTTATGGCGCTCCGGATCGCCAGATCTATGAGCAGGGCATCAATCTGAACTTCAAATTGGTTGCCGTCATTGGCGGGGCCGTGGTGCTCGCTGCGGTTTTGTTTGTCGTGCTTCGCAGAAAGAAGGCGAGCTAGATCTTCCGGCTGTCATAGGCCCAGTGCAGCAACGCCTGCCGCTGCCTGGGCCGGCAGAACGGATCGCCGATATCGCAGTTGGTGCGCACCTGTTTGACGTGGCGCGTGAACGCTTTCCACCGTCTGATCTGCCGCGCGTCGTCTTCCATCCGCCGTCCCATGTAGTAACGGCAATACCACTGGAACCACCCGCGCGGATCGTCGGGATGTAGCCAGCCCTTCCGTCGCCATTCGGCCAGCGGCTGGCTCGCATCGACGCCGAAATAGTTCAGCGACTTGTCGGCATGATCGCCCGTGGCGAACTTCGCGCCCTTGAACCAGCTTGCGGGAAACTCATCTGTGCAGTCCCGCAGATACTTGCCTCCGAATATCCCGAGGTGGAGCATTTCTGCGGGCGTCAGTTGCGGCTTGAACTCCGGATCGAAATCCTGCCCCGGTCGCGCAACGAGTTTGTAGCTGTACCCGTCCTGCATCTCGTCATGCACGGTCACGGTCTTAGGTTTCTGCTTGGCGGCCATGCCGCTCTTACGCGCGGCCATGCGGAACGGTTCAGCCGATCCCGATCGCCTTGAGGACGGCCATCTGGTCGAAGTACGGCCGCTCGCACACGATCCTGTCCGAGCCCGGCTTGAACTCGAATGTCGCCGCCATGCGTACCTTGAACGCCCGGCCCGTCGGCGGAATCACCTTGTCGCCGATCTTCAGCGGTCCCGTATGCGTGCCCGTCAACCAGAACTCGACCAGCACCGTCTCGCCTCCGTGGGCGATCGATATGATCTCGTTCCCCTGATCGGGGAAGGGCGTGCGCGAAGCCGCGAAATAACCCCGCACGGCTTCCTCGCCATCGAACACCTGTCCCGAGCCATACATTTCGTAGCGGGGATGATCGAACGTCGCGATCACTGCGTCCCATTCATGCGTGATCTCCAGCGCCATATGGCGCTTCACCGTCTCGATCCGCTGCTCGGCCAGGTTATCCACCACCCCGACTCTCCGTGTTATGATGCCCCCAAGTGGCAAGCTGGCAGATGACAAGGGCGCTGTAACGCTTATTCTGGCCAAAACGGCGGAGGAACGGAATGCTGGGTGCGGTGGCTGAACTGACCATTCTTGACGGCAAGCGGGCCGAGTTCGAGGCGATCGCCAAGGAACTCGAAGCCGCCGTCGCGGCCAACGAGCCGGGCGTCCTCTACTACAAGCTGTTCAAGGTGAAGGACTCGCCGACCACCTACGTCTTCATGGAGCAATACGCCGATCAGGCCGCCGTCGACGCCCACCGCGGCTTCGAACACTTCAAGCGTCTGGGCAAGGCGATGGGCCCCTTCCTCGCCGGCCCGCCCAAGGTTACCCGTCTGGAGAAGGTGAGCTAAGATGGATCTCGAATTCACCACGGAAGAACTGAAGTTCCGCGATGAAGTCCGCGCCTGGATCGCCGAAAACTATACCGACGATCTCAAGAAGCGCATGGAGCTGACCAAGAACGGCTCGCTCGACGAGAAGCACCAGAAGGCCTGGCTAAAGAAGCTCGCCGAGAAGGGCTGGCTCGTCACCAACTGGCCGACCGAGCATGGCGGACCCGGCTGGAACCAGACGCAGAAATACATCTACGAGATGGAGATGTCCCTCTCCGGCGCCCCGCGCATGAGCTCGATGGGCGTGCGCATGTGCGCGCCCGTCATCATGAAGTTCGGCACGGACGAGCAGAAGAAGAAATTCCTGCCGCCGATCCGCCACTCGGATGTGTGGTGGTGTCAGGGCTATTCCGAGCCGGGCTCCGGTTCGGATCTCGCCAGCCTGTCCATGACCGCACGCCGCGAGGGCGATCACTATATCCTCAACGGCTCCAAGACATGGACCACCTACGCCCAGTGGGCCGACTGGATCTTCTGCCTCGTCCGCACTTCGAAGGAAGAGAAGAAGCAGAACGGCATCAGCTTCATCCTTGTCGATATGAAATCGCCCGGCATCACCATCACGCCGATCAACACGCTGGATGACACGCCCGTCGGCGACCAGGAGATCAACTCGGTCTTCTTCGACAGCGTGAAAGTCCCGGTCGACAACCTGATCGGCAAGGAAGGCGAAGGCTGGACCTGCGCCAAATACCTGCTGACGTTCGAGCGCGGCTCGGCCTACGCCCCGGGCAACCTCAATGCGCTCCAGAAGGCGCGGCGGATCGCGAAGATGGAAACAGCCGGCGGCCGCCCGCTGTCGGAAGACCCGGACTTCGCCCGCAAGCTCGCCGACCTCGAAATCCAGATCGAAGCCCTCGACGCCACCGAGCGCCGCATTTTCGACAAGCTGTCGTCCGGCCAGTCTGTCGGCGCGATGTCCTCGCTGATGAAGACGCGCGGCTCCGAGATCGGCCAGAAGGTGACCGAGATCGTGCTCGAAGCTGCCGGCGTCTATGGTGAGCCCTTCGTGCAGGACACCTATGCCCACCTCGAAGGCCGCTCCAACGAGCCGCTGCCGGCGCCCGAACACCTGATCACGTCCGCGGGCAGCTATTTCAACAACCGCAAGACCTCAATCTACGCCGGCTCCAACGAGATCCAGCGCAACATCATGGCGCAGATGATTTTGGCTGGGTGAGGCGGTGATGCCTAGCTGTCGGATGACGCCGCTATCGGCGTCATCCAGAGACGGTTGTAGCCGAAGTCGATCACCATGTTGAATCGCTTCAGCAGGTCGACGCCCATCACGCCGTCCATGTCATCGGCAGCGCGCATAGGTGCAAGCGATCCCGAAGTCGCGCGCACGTCCTCGAAGGTTTGGCCGGCGAAGCTGACGTGGGGCAGCGTGATCGCATCATACTCCCGCACGCCATCGATCCCCGAAATCCGCCGCCGCGAAGCCGGCAGGGCGCTCAGCGCGGGCCACTTGGCGACAAACGTCGAGTCGAGATGCAGCGCACCAGACGCAGCCGTGTCGATCAGAAGCTCCGCCTGCACGCCGCCGAGGCTGGTCCGCAGCGTCGGCCGGTGCCAGCCATTCTGGTCCAGCTTCAGGGGCTCGCCCGGTGGGGGCTTGAATCCTGATGAGCGCTGGAAGTCGATCGTCATCCGCTCGAAATCCAGCGACACCACAAGTCTGGAAAGGAAGTCCATCCCGATGAGCAGCTGCACGCCGTCCGCTGCGAAGCTGTGACCTGCTTCATACGTGCCGATGTGCCGCGACATCGGCCCGGCGCCGAAGTCTATCGTGACATCCTGCTCCGTCGTGCCGAACGGAATGAGTCCGCCGGCTGCGCCCGTCGTGCCGCTGCCACGCCGCAACTTGTGCGAGCGAATGCCGAACTCCCGCGCCAGGTCCCGTTCGATCAGCGACCGCGTCGCGCCGGTGTCGAGCAGTGCGGGAAGCTGCTTTCCATTGATCGTGACGGTGATCACCACCTGCCCATCACGCAGCTCGAACGGCCGCGGGGCGGCCTGAGCCGGCGAGGCGAGCAGGGCCAACAGGGCAAGACAGGCGAGAACAAGTCTCATGTATCCCCTAACCGGGTGATCCTTGGCGTGATCCGGACGGGATGCAAGAGTACCGGGACTCTGCTAGATTGCCTGCAAGGACCGCCAGTTCAGGAATTTACATGGCCGACGATCTCAAATCCGCCCCCAACCCCGACGCCACGCACGAAGAGCCAATGGGCCGCGCGACCTTCACGGCGTTCACCAACGCCACGCAGGACGACTGGATGAAGATCGTCGCGGCGAACCAGGTATTCTCGAAGAGCCATGTCGACCGGATCGTCACCCACCTCAACCTGCTGAAGGGCGATTGCGGCGGCTTCCCGATCGACCGGCTGGAGCATTCGCTGCAGACCGCCACGCGCGCCCATCAGGCCGGCAAGGACGAGGAGTATGTCGTCTGCGCGCTGCTGCACGACATCGGCGACACGCTCGGCGTGTTCAATCACCCGGACATCGCGGTTGCGATCCTCAAACCCTTCGTGTCGGAGGCCAACCTATGGATGGTCGAGAATCACGGCATCTTCCAAGGCTACTATTTCTGGCACCATATCGGCCTCGACCGTAACGCCCGCGACCAGTTCCGCGGCCATCCGCACTTCGAATACTGCGCGCAGTTCTGCCACCTGTTCGACCAGCCGGCCTTCGACAAGGACTACATATCCATGCCGCTCGAAGCCTTCATCCCGATGATGAACCGCGTCATGGAGAAACCGCGCCAGTCGATGTACCTCAAGAAGGACGGCGACAGCGTTTTCTGACCCCTAGACAAAATGGCCCGGAGGCTAGGGTCCGGGCCGAGGGCGGAAGCCAGGCTTGCCGAAAGGCAGGCAGTCGAACAGCCAAACGATTGACTCAATTCTCCGTTCTCGTGCCGCGCGAAATGATGCGCGTTCGGGCGCGCCCTGATGTTCCCGAACCGCGTTTGATGCTTGAATGACCCCAATGAAGTTGGGGAACGTTCATGACAACCATCAAGATACTCGGCGTCCATGGCCTGGGCGATCACCGCAATTCCGACTGGAAGGAGAAATGGCCCGCGACAGTGCAGGGCGTCTTTCCGGGCGCCGCCAGCACGCGGCTGGATTTTGCCTTCACCAGTTATGACGACATCTTCGAGAAGACTGAGATCGATTTCTGGAAGTCAGCGCGTGCTCTCGCGAAGCTGGCAAAGAGCGGCATCAGCTCGGCCTTCACGCGCGAGAAGGGCGTGTTGTCCAACATCTCTGGCCGCGTCCGCTGGACCGCCGGCTATGTCGTGGCCTGGGTAGAGGACAAGGAGTTCCAGAAGAAGACACGCAAACGCATCCTCGACGACATCCGCTTCCACAAGCCGGATGTCATCCTCGCGCACAGTCTGGGGTCGCTGATCACCTACAATGCGCTATCGCATCCCGATGCGGAGGAGGCCGAGGTGCAGGCGATCCTCAAGAAGGTGCGCTACGTCACCTTGGGATCGCAGCTCGGCAACCCGTTCGTGATTCGCAACCTCACGCCGGGCAAGGTGGAGCCGCTCGATGTCGAGTTCTGGCATCACCTCTACAACAAGCATGACGACGTGTTTACCGCGCCGCTGAAAATCTGGGACACGACAAAATTCAGCCAGATAGACACGCCGTTCGATCTCGACGGGGTCGGCGATCACTCGGCGGAGAGCTATCTCTCTCACAAGGCGGCGATCGAGAACCTGTGGCGGTCGGTAGCGGAAGATGCGACGCCGGGCGCGAAGGCGTTCGGGCTCACCAAATCGATGACGAAACGCTTGGCGAAGGTCAGCGCCAGTGCGCGGAGATCGCGCCGGGCTCTGCTGGTCGGTATCAACGAATACCCGAACGACGACGACAAACTGCAGGGCTGCGTCAACGACGTGTTCACGATGAGCTCCGTCCTGCAGGAATGCGGCTTCGAGCCTGAAACCATCCGCACCGTGCTGGACGACCGGGCGACAGCGCAGGGCATCCTGAAGCGGTTGGAATGGCTGCTCGACGACCCGCGCCCGGGCGACGAGCGCGTATTCTACTATTCCGGCCACGGCGTAAGTATTCCGGAATACGGCGAGGATAACGAACCCGATCACAAGGTCGAAGCGCTGGTCCCGTGGGATTTCGACTGGAGTCCCGAAACGTCGATCTCCGACGATCAGATCTATTCGCTGTACAGCCAGCTGCCCTACGACTTCCGGCTGATCATGATCTTCGACTGCTGCCATTCCGGTGGCATCCACCGCCACGGCGGCGCCAAGGCGAAAGGCCTCGCGCCGCCGGACGATATCCGCCATCGCGAGCTCAAATGGGATCGCAAGACGAGCATGTGGGTTCAGCGAGATTTCAAGCGCGTTGCGCCGGCCTTCACCGCGACGAAGGAAGCCGGGGTTGCCTATTTCGGTCGCGACGGCACGACCGAGCGGATCGGTCGAGGCTCCATGCTTCGGGGTCTGACGAAGACCGAGTACGCCAAGCGCAAGGCTGCCAAGGAAACGACAGGCCCATACCTGCCGCTTATCATCGAGGCCTGCGGCGAGGGGCAGCTGTCCTTCGAATACCGGCACGGCGCGGCCAGTTTCGGGGCGTTCACCTACTGTCTCGCCAAGCTCCTGCGGCAGCAGAAGAGCATAAGCTTTGAGGCGCTGGTGGAGCGCACGCGAGTCGAGCTCGCCGACCTCCAGTACGATCAGACGCCTCAGATCCTTGGGCCGACGCACATCATGAAGTCGAAGGTTCCGTGGTCCGCCTGACGCATTAAGCGGCATCGAAAGGCAGGAATTACCCGGAAGTCTCCTGTTCACGGCGGCCCACGGTCGCAGTGGCGGCGCTTGAGCCTTGGGTTTGCGCTGATAGGGTCCGGCATCGAGGGGTCGTGCCTTGATGAGGTTCCGCTGATGCGATTTTCGCCCACCGTAGGCGCCGCCGCGCTGCTTGCCGCAGTGATCGCGGCTGGGTCCGCTGCCGTCGCCGACGAGGGCATGTGGACGTTCGACAATTTCCCGTCCGCGAAGGTGAAGCAGCTCTACGGCTTCGCGCCCGACCAGAAATGGCTCGACCGTGTGCGCAAGGCGTCGGTCCGGCTCGATGGTGGATGTTCGGGCTCCGTGGTGTCGAAGGACGGGCTGGTGATGACCAATCACCACTGCGTCTCGGACTGCGAGTCCGCGCTCTCCAGCCCGGGCAATGACTATCTCCAGAACGGATACATCGCGGTCGCGAGAAAGGACGAGAAGATCTGTCCGGGGCAGGAGGTCTCGATCCTCCAGTCGATGACCGACGTCACCAAGCGGCTGAAAGACGTCACGAGCAGGGTCCCGGCTTCGGAAGCTGGTGGCGCGCGCGCAGCCGAGATTGCGAAGATCGAGGAAGAAGCCTGCGGCGAAAATCGCCTGAAGCGCTGCGAGGTCGTGAATCTCTATCGCGGCGGGCAGTACCAGCTTTACGTCTATGATCGCTACGACGACGTGCGCCTCGCCTTCGCTCCGGAGATGCAGGCGGCGTTTTTCGGCGGCGATCCGGACAATTTCAACTTCCCACGCTACGCGCTCGATATGGCCCTGCTGCGGCTCTATCGCGACGGCAAGCCTGTGACGTTCGCCGATCCGCTGCGCTTCGATACGGCGGGGCCGAAGGAGGGGGACCTCATCTTCGTGTCCGGCCATCCCGGTTCTACGGAGCGGCTGCTGACCAATGCGCAGCTCGAGTTCCAGCGCGACCAATATCTGCCGTGGAGGATAGAGTATCTAGCGCAGATCCGAGGCTCGTTGCTCACCGAAGGGACGAAGGGCGAGGAAGAGGCGCGGCAGGTGAACGATGTCCTGCTCAGCGTCGAGAACTCGTTGAAGGTATTCCGCGGGCAGCGCGGTGCACTGGTCGAGCCTTCATTCTTCGCCGTGAAAATCGCCGAGGAGAAGAAACTTCGCGATGCGTTGGCAGCGAAGCCGGAGCTGCGCGCGAAGTACGGCGACCCGTTCGCGGATATCGCGGCGCTGGTGGCGGCGCAGAAGCAGGCGTTCCTGCCATATCAGATGCTGGAAGTCCGCTATGGCGGCGGCTCCGTGATCCTGGCGGATGCGCGCTCGCTGGTACGCGGCGCAGCCGAGCGGGCAAAGGGCGAGGGCAACCGTCTGCCGGAATTCTCGCTCTCGCGCTTGCCGTCCACCGAGCGTGCGCTGCTGGCCGAGGCGCCGGTGCATCCCGTGCTGGAGAAGCTCGAGATCGCCTTCTGGCTGGAGAAGACCCGCGAGTACCTCGGCGCCGACAACGCGGCCGTAAAGGCGCTGTTCGGTTCGCGCACGTCGCAGCAGATCGCGACAGAGATCGTCACGTCGAGTCAGGTTGGCGATCTGGCCTTCCGCAAGCGGCTCTGGGAAAATCCCTCGCAGGTCGCCACCTCGAACGACCCGGCGATCGCGTTGGTGAAGAAGGTCGATGCCGCCGCGCGGGCGGCGCGCGCGAAGTACGAGAGCGCCGTGACGGGGCCGTCCTCCGTCGCCGCGGAGAAGATCGCAGGCCTGCGCTTCGACGTACTCGGCAACGAGACCTATCCCGACGCGACGTTCACCCTGCGCCTGTCCTATGGCGTGGTGAAGGGCTGGAACGATCCGCTGCACGGCGAGATCAAGCCGTTCACCTATGCATCCGGCCTGTGGGACCGGGCGACAGGCGCCTATCCGTTCAACCTGGCGCCGTCGTGGATCAATGCGAAAGCGAAGGTGCCGGGCGCGACACAGTTCGATTTTGTCTCGACCAACGACATCATCGGTGGCAACTCGGGTTCTCCGGTACTGAACAAGGACGGCCGGATCATCGGTCTCGCCTTCGACGGCAACATCCATTCGACGGGCGGGGCTTACGGTTTCGACCCAACCCTCAATCGAATGGTCTCCGTGTCGAGCCAGATGATCGTCGAGGCGCTGCGCAAGGTCTACAACGCGACGGCGCTCGCGGACGAACTGCAGAAGTAGCGTAACCAAGGGGCGAGGCGGGGCATGAACATGGAATGGGGCTGGGACAACGGCCGGGCCATACTTGGCCTGTTCGTCATCACCGCGATTGCCTGGCTCTTGTCAGAGAACAAGCGGAAATTCCCGTGGAAGATCGTCGTCGGCGCCGTCGTCATGATGTACGCCTTCACGCTGCTGCTGTTCGGCGTGCCGATCATCCGCGCCGGCCTCGACAGTGTGAACAACGGCATCAACGTGCTGATCGCGGCGACGCGGGAAGGTACGGCTTTCGTGTTCGGTCCCGTCATCGGCGACCAGGCGAAGTGGGAACAGCTGGTCGGCGCGCCCGGCCCGATCTTCATCTTCCAGCTCCTGCCGCTGATCATCGTCATTGGTTCGCTGTCCGCGATCCTGTGGCACTGGGGCATTCTCAAGGTCATCACCAACGGCTTCGCCTTTGTGTTTCAGCGCACGATGGGCATGGGCGGGCCGACCAGCCTGTCGGTCGCAGCAAACATCTTCATGGGCCAGACGGAAGCGCCTCTGCTGATCAAGCCATACCTCAAGGTGATGACGCGGTCAGAGCTGCTGATCGTGATGGCGACTGGCTTCGCCACGATCGCGGGTTCGGTTCTGGTGGTCTATGTCACGCTGCTTCGTGATACGCTTCCAGCGGTTGCGGCGCATCTGATTACGGTGTCGATCATCGCCTCGCCCGCAGCCGTGGCGCTCGCCATGGTGATGATCCCGGAGACGGAGGAGACCTCCAAGTCGTCCGGCGAGACGGATTTCAAGTATCACTCGACGATGGATGCCTTCGCCACCGGAGCAACCGACGGCATCGCGATCATCTGGAACATCGCCACGATGCTGATCGCGGCGCTGGCGCTGGTCTACATCACCAACGCTCTCCTCGGCGTCATTCCGGTCGATGTCGGCGGCGGCAAGCGGCTGAGCCTGGACCTGCTGCTGGGCTGGATGTTCGCCCCCCTCATGTTCATGGCGGGCGTCCCGTGGAGCGAGGCGGTACAGGCTGGTTCGTTCGTCGGCCAGAAGACGGTGTTCACCGAGTTCGTGGCCTTCATCAATCTCGGCAATCTGCCGGCTGATGCGATGACCGAGCGCACGCGCACGATCGTGACCTATGCCATCTGCGGCTTCGCCAACTTCGGCTCGATGGGCATCCTGATCGGCGGCCTGTCGATCATGTGTCCTGAAAGGCGACCGGACTTCCTGTCGCTCGCCTGGAAGACGCTGTACTCCGGCACACTGGCGACGATCATGGCGGCGGCGGTGGTGGCTTCACTGCCTTACTCGCTGTTCAAGACGGCGGATGCGCCCGTGGCGCCAGCGGCGGTTACGCAACCGGCCGAGGTGATTCCGCCCGCACCACCGCCGGCAGTGACGGAAACGGCGCCTACCCCAGCGCCCTCAAGCCCGATCACAACTCCGGCGCCGGGTCCTGAAACGGCTCCTGCGCAGCCAACTCCGCAAACTCCGTAGTTTCCCTGCACTAGCCGGAAGCGCGGAAACGCGTAAACACACGGCAAGGCGAACGCATCGCTGGCCCGGGCGGCTTACTGCTTGCTTGGCCTTGTGGGATGCCGACTCAAGAGCGCCGGTCTGATACGGGAGGGTAGCGTGCGGGGAACTTATACGGCTGCGAGCTGGATTGCGCTCGCTGCGGCGATGGCCGCCTTCGCGAGCCCGGCGCTCGCGCAACAGGCGCCGACGCGCGTCACCCTGGAAAAGCCGGACGCCAAGCCCGGCGACGTGGTCGTCATCTATGGCGACCGCATATCGACCGATCCCGGCGCCTATTCGGTCGTCGGCGAGCAGGAGATCGCGGACATCGCCGCGAACCACCCCGCCGAGATCCTGAACACGATCCCCGGCGTCAACGTACAGATGAACTCCGGGCAGGAACTTCTGGTCGCCATTCGCTCGCCGGTGCTGTCCGGGGGGGCGGGGCAGGGATCGTTCCTGATCCTCGAGAACGGCATCCCGACGCGGGCCCCGGCCTTCGGCAACGTCAACGCGCTGTTCGAGGTCCACCACGAGGCGGCTGAGGCGATCGAGGTCGTTCGCGGCCCCGGCTCCGTGCGCTACGGCTCGAACGCCGAGCATGGCCTGATGAACTTCATCGATCCCGAGCCGGGCGCCCAGGACGGTCAGACGCTGACGCTCAGCGCCAATTCACTGCAGCGCTATCGCGCCGATGGAACTGCGAACTTCACCACCAACGGCGTCGCCAACTGGGCTGGCCTGTCCGTGATGAAGGATGGCGGCTGGCGGGATGCATCCGGCGTCGACCAGCAGAAGCTGACGCTGCGCTCGAAATTCGGCGGCGAGAACTGGAACGCTGTTGCGACGCTGGCGGCGATCAATCTCAACCAGGAGACCGCCGGCTTCATCCAGGGACCGGAGGTCTACAAGGATGAGAACATCGCCACGACCAACCCGAACCCGGAAGCCTATCGCGATGCGTGGGCTGCGCGCGCGAACGTGCGCTTCGAGACCAATATCGGCGACGATCTCCTGACGATCATTCCGTTCGCGATCACGCAGCGCATGATCTTCATCCAGCACTTCCTGCCGGACCAGTCGACCGAGAAGAACGGCCATGACTCGTTCGGCCTGATGACGCGTTACGATTTCGGACCGGACAATTTCCGCTGGTCGGTTGGCGCTGACCTGCAATACGCGGACGGATACCTGACTGAAACGCAGACCCGCGCAAGCTTCGGCGGGCCGGTCAACAACCCGACTTTCCCCCAAGGCCTGCACTATGACTACGACGTGCAGACCTGGACCGGCGCTCTCTATGCCGAGCTCGATTGGGATGTAACTGACGACATCAGCATCCTTGCCGGCCTGCGCGGGGAGGCTCACGCGTATGACTATGTGACCAACCTGGCGCCGGGCACGCGGGGCCGCTTCCGCGTCGCGCCGAGCCGCACGGACACGTACGACCTGCTGACGCCGAAATTCGGCATCACCTACTCCGGCTTCGACGACGTGATCCTGTACGCGAACTATGCGCGCGGCGAGCGTGCGCCGCAGGCGTCGGACCAGTATCGCCTGCAGAACCTGCAGACGATCCAGCGTCTCGAGGTCGAGGCGCTCGACAGCTACGAAGCGGGTACGCGCGGCAGCGTGGCCGGCATCGACTTCGACGTTGCCATCTACAAGATGTTCAAGACAAACTTCTTCTTCCGCGACTCCGACGGTCTCAACGTTCCGGACGGCAAGACCAACCATTTCGGCATCGAGGCGTCGCTGGCCGGCAAGCTCGGCGAGATCGGTGGCGGAGACATCAAGTGGAACGCCAACGCGTCCTGGGCGGACCAGACATACGCGTTCAATCGGAACGTGGTGGCTGCGGCCGAAGACATCTTCAATGGCGGCAAGATCGACACCGCGCCGGACTGGCTGGCGGATGCCGGCATCGGCTGGGAAAGCCAGGCCTTGTCCGTTTTCCTGACGGCCGAGTATGTGGGCGAGTACTTCACCAACGCCGCCAACACGGCGCTGTACGATGGCCATGTCATCGGCCACCTGCGCGGGTCGTGGCGGTTCTCGGACGATCTCGAAGCCTTCGCGATCGTGCGCAACATCACCGACGAGCGCTACGCCGACCGTGCCGACTTCGCGCAGGGAGCAGACCGCTACTTCCCCGGTGAGCCGCTGAACGCGACTGTCGGCGTGCGCATCCGGCATTAGCAGTTAACGGCGCCCACGGCTCCTTGTCAGGCAGGGCGACCGCGCTCATGCTCCGCCCGCATTCGCTTGAGGGAGGGCCAGCATGAAGTGCATCCGTCTTTCTGTAATCGTTGCGTTTTCCGCTTTGATTGCCAGCGCTGCTTTCGCGCAGCAGGGCACCCCGCCAAACCTGACGCGCGGCCCGCAGGCGCAGGGGCAGGGCAAGCCGCTGGTCGCGGCCCCAACCGTCAAGGCGCCGACAGCGACCATCCAGCGCGATCCGTTCGAAGTCGCGCGCACCACGGACGTCAACCTGTCGTGCATGGGGCCGCTGAGGCTCGAGGTGACTCAGAACGATCAATATGACGGCTCCAAAGGGGTCGGGATGAAGCTGGTCTTCAAGGAGGCTGCTTCGGCCACGAACATCCAGCCCGGTCATTGCTGGCGGCAGGGCAGCTTCCTGCTTGCGGGCATCACGGCCGATGGCGTCAGCCTCAATGCCGGAAAGGGCAAGGGTGAGATGTTCCACAATCCCGACCTGAAGAAATGCCCGCTGATGAAGTCGTACGCGATCGACGGCGGCAAGCTGGTGGAGCAGCGGGTCAATGACGGCACGATCGCGGGAACGATGGTCGATGCGGCGACACGCGCCGGACCGATGACGTTCGCCTCGCGCTGGGTCGATCACAAGGGCGGCGTGTCGGTGGGCAGCAGCAATACGGGCTGGGGCCGATTTACGATGAGCTTCGGTGATGCGGTCTCGCCCGGCGTTCCGGGCTGCCGCTAGCAAGCCTCGACTGACGGAATCAGTGGCCTGCGGCGACTTGTTCGCCGCGGGCCATTCTCCGTTCGCTTGCGGGCGCTTGCGTTAACCCTGCCGCCCCGCTTATCTCGCACCCGCACAACAAGCGGGGCCGTCCATGAAGGATATCGTCGAGGCGCTGGAGAAGAAGCGTGAGGTGGCCCGCCTTGGAGGCGGCCAGAAACGCATCGACGCCCAGCACGCCAAGGGCAAGCTGACCGCGCGGGAGCGGATCAAGCTGCTGCTCGACGAAGGCTCGTTCGAAGAGTGGGACATGTTCGTGGAACATCGCTCCCACGACTTCGGCATGGAGAACCAGCGCATTCCGGGCGACGGCGTCGTCACGGGCTGGGGCACGATCAACGGCCGCGTCGTCTACGTGTTCTCGAAGGACTTCACCGTGTTCGGCGGCTCGCTGAGCCGCGCGCACGCCGAGAAGATCGTGAAGGTTCAGAAGGCCGCCATGAAGAATGGCAGCCCGATCATCGGCCTGTTCGACGCCGGCGGCGCACGCATCCAGGAAGGCGTCGAGGCGCTGGGCGGCTACGCCGACATCTTCCTCGAGAACGTCCTGTCGTCGGGCGTGATCCCGCAGATCAGCGTCATCATGGGCCCGTGCGCGGGCGGCGATGTCTATTCGCCGGCGATGACGGACTTCATCTTCATGGTGAAGGACACGTCGTACATGTACGTGACCGGCCCGGACGTCGTGAAGACCGTCACCAACGAGATCGTCACGCACGAAGAGTTGGGCGGCGCGCGCGTTCATGCGCAGAAATCCGGCGTCGTGGATGGCGCCTACGAGAACGACATCGAGACGCTGACGCAGATGCGCCGGCTTGTCGGCTTCCTGCCGACGTCGAACCGCGAGAAGCCGCCGACGGTTCCGACCTTCGACGATCCGGAACGCGCCGAGCCGTCGCTCGACACGCTTGTGCCCGCAAACCCGAATACGCCCTACGACATGAAGGAGCTGATCCAGAAGGTCGCTGACGAGGGCGACTTCTTCGAGATCGGCAAGGACTTCGGGAAGAACATCCTCACCGGCTTCAGCCGCATGGAAGGCTCCACGGTCGGCTTCGTGGCGAACCAGCCGATGAGCCTCGCCGGCGTGCTCGACATCGATTCATCGCGCAAGGCGGCGCGCTTCGTGCGCTTCTGCGATTGCTTCAACATTCCGATCGTCACGTTCGTGGACGTGCCGGGCTTCATGCCGGGCACGAAGCAGGAGTATGGCGGCCTCATCAAGCACGGCGCGAAGCTGCTGTTCGCCTACGCTGAAGCCACGGTTCCGAAAGTCACCGTCATCACGCGCAAGGCCTATGGCGGCGCCTATGACGTCATGAGCTCGAAACACTTGCGCGGCGACGTGAACTTCGCGTGGCCGACGGCGGAGATCGCCGTGATGGGCGCCAAGGGCGCGGTGGAGATCATCTTCCGCGCGGAAGCTGCGGGGGACGCCGAAAAGCTGGCGGCGCGCACCAAGGAATACCAGGACCGCTTCGCCAACCCGTATGTCGCCGCCTCACGCGGCTTCATCGACGACGTGATCATGCCGCACAACACGCGCAAGCGCATCGTACGGTCACTGCGCACGCTGAAGACGAAACAGCTGAGCAACCCGCCGAAGAAGCACGACAACATTCCGCTGTAGGTGGGCATGACGCTTCGCTGGCTGAATCAGTCCGCGATATGTTTGGCGGCGCTCTGCGCGGCTATGGGCTGCCAGAGCGTGGTCAAGGTGACCATGCATGAGCCGACGGTGGCCGGGTTCATCGCGACGCGCCACACAAACTTTGGCGTGGCACGAGCATCCGCCTCCAACTTTTGTGCGCGCGACGGCCGCGAATTCTGGCTGAACGATCCTGTGCTGACCGAAGCCAACGAGGTGTGCGGCAACGTAAGCGGCAAGGCAGGCGCTGTGTGCGTGCCAATGGTTGGCATCCGATACTTCATCAGCAAGCACGACGAAACGGTTTACGGCATCAGCGACGAGCCGTTGAGCCAGAAGGCGCCTGACTGTCGGGCTATGGCTGACGTCGGGAAATAAAACTCAGCCAGGGCTGGGCATCTCGTCGAGCATGTCTTCGACGAGTTCGCCGACTTCGGGTTTCGAGGCGAGCGGCATCATGAGCGTCATGGCGTTCATGGACAGCGATATCATCTGCGGCATCGACGAGCCGAAGGCAACTTCGCGCTGGTCTTCCGGCATCGCCTTGAGCGTGGCGGCGGGCGCGGCCATCTCGGCGTAGATCGGCGCGAGCTGGGCCTTGGCGGCATTGGCCGACGCAACATCCGTGACCTTGCCGAGGATCGCAAACGCCTTGTTGGCGCCGGTCAGCCACGCGCTGGCGGCCGGGTGAACCTGGCCGCTCGCCATCGCGCCAGTCATCGCCTGGATCTTGGCGCGGTCTTCGGCGGACATGTTCGGGTCGTTGCCGGCCATCGCGCCGGCCATTGCCATGGCGGCCGCCATCTGCTGCGGGTCCATCTGCGGGACGTTCTGGCCGTTCGCGGTGGCGCCGAAGGCGGCGGCCATCTGCTGGAGCGCGGCGGCGGCCTGTTCGGCCTGGATCTGCTCCGGCGTCTTCTGCGGCTGGCAGGCCGCGAGCGCGCACGCGGCGATGGCGATGAAGCTGGTCGTCCGGATCATGAAATCCTCCCCTGAGAGTGTTCGCAGTCTGCGCTGCGCTCCCTACCGCCGCAAGACATCGAATGCTGCGTAGCGGCAAACACCTGCGGCCGCCCGAATCGCCCGCGTCCGTTGGTAGCGTTCACCGGGTTTCGCCTTGCCCTTAGCGTCATGCCGTTGCAGCTTCCGGCCCTGCAGCGGCCGTTCATCCGGTTCAAGAGATGAGGGCGGCGAGGGGAGAGACAGACCATGGAAACCACCGCGGCGACCGCGCCTGCGAAGAAGCAGAACGGGGTTCTCGTCATCGGCGCGTCCAGCGTCGGGACGATGTTCGAATGGTATGACTTCTTCCTGTACGGGTCGCTGGCGGCGAACATCAACGCGCACTTCTTCTCGGCGGTGCCGGAATCGACGGGCTTCATCCTGACCCTGGCGGCCTTCGCGGCCGGCTTCATCGTGCGTCCGTTCGGGGCGCTGGTGTTTGGGCGGGTGGGCGACATTGTCGGCAGGAAAAACACCTTCCTGGTGACCATGATCATCATGGGCGCCTCGACCTTCGTGGTCGGATTGTTGCCTGGCTATGCGCAGATCGGCGTTGCGGCGCCGATCCTGCTGGTCACCTTGCGCGTGCTGCAGGGCCTCGCGATCGGCGGTGAGTATGGCGGGGCGGCAATCTATGTCGCCGAGCACGCACCGCCCAACAGTCGCGGCTTCTTCACCAGCTGGATCCAGATCACGGCGACGATCGGCCTGTTCGCCTCGCTGCTGCTGATCATGCTGGTGCGCAACCTGACATCGGTCGAGGCCTTCAACGAGTGGGGCTGGCGCATACCGTTCCTGGTCTCGATCTTCCTGCTGGTGATCTCGATCTGGATCCGGCTGCAGCTGAACGAGAGCCCGATCTTCCAGGAAATGAAGGACGCGGGGCAGGCTTCGAAAGCGCCATGGGCCGAAGCGTTCGGAAAGTGGAGGAACGTGAAATGGGTGCTGATCGCCCTGTTCGGCTGCGTCGCCGGCCAGGCGGTGATCTGGTATTCGGGCACGTTCTACGGGCTGTTCTTCCTGAAACAGACACTGAAGGTCGATCCGCTGCACGCAGACATGCTGGTGGCGATCTCGCTGGCGATCGGCACGCCGTTCTACATCCTGTTCGGCTGGCTGTCGGACAAGATCGGCCGCCGCCCGCTGATCCTCGCGGGATTGCTCCTGCCGGTGATCACTTACTTCACGCTGTTCAACATGCTGACCGGCGCGGCCAACCCGGCGCTGGCGGCGGCGCAGACCGGCGCTCCTGTCATCGTGCGTGCCGACCCCGCCGCATGTTCGCTGCAGTTTGATCCGGTGGGTGGAGCCAAGTTCGACCTGACCTCCTGCGACATCGTGAAGGACCATCTGTCCAAGGCGGGCATCAGCTACAACGCCGAGAGCCTACCGGCAGGTTCGACCGCACACATTGTCATCGGCTCCAAGGAGCTGACGGCGCCGGAGCCGTCGACGTTCACATTCACTCCGGAAGAGCGCACGGCCGCCGAGACGGCGCTGCGCGAGGAGAAAAAAGGGCAGGAGCCGGAGGTCGCGGCCGTCGAATCCCGCATGCGGGCGACACGCATTGCGCCGTTCAAGGCGGAAGTCACGACTGCACTGGCTGAAGCCGGCTATCCGCTGAAAGCCGACAGCACCGCGATCAATGCAACGATGGTGATCGTGCTCCTGCTGCTCACGCAGATCTTCACGGCCATGGTCTATGGTCCGATGGCCGCGATGCTGGTTGAGCTGTTTCCGGCCAAGGTTCGCTACACCTCGATGTCGTTGCCCTATCACATCGGCAACGGCTGGTTCGGCGGTCTGCTGCCGACCACTGCCTTCATGATCGTGGCGGCGACCGGCAACATCTACGCCGGCATCTGGTATCCGACGATCATTGCGGGCTTCACCTTCGTGGTCGCGCTGTTCTTCCTTCCGGAGACATACAAGCGCGACATCAACCATACTGAAGGCGAACTCGAGACGAAGAACGCAGTTTGAGCAAGCTTGGCGTCCTTGTTCTCTCCCTGCCGATCCCGGGGCCGGTCCGGGAGCGAACGGAGCGCCTGTTCCACTGCGTCGAGCCGCCGAAACACATCGGCACGGAAAAGCTGATCGCGGCGGCGACTGAGTATAACGCCGATGCGTTGCTGATCTCGCTGGGTATTCCGATGAAGGCGGACGCCATCGCGCGCCTGCCTGCCAGCGTGAAAGTCATTGCCACGACCAGCGTGGGGTTCGATCATATCGATGTCGCGGCAGCCAATGCGCGCGGCATCGCGGTCGGCATCACGCCGGATGCGGTCACCGATGCAACGGCGGACGTGACGCTACTGCTGATGCTCGGCGCATGCCGGCGCGCCAAGGAGCATGTCCGTTCGATGGATCAGGCATGGAGCGTCAAGAACGGTTTCTTCGACGGTCTGGGCATGGATCTTACGGGCAAGACGCTCGGCATCATTGGTATGGGCCGCATCGGCCGGGCGGTGGCGGAGCGCAGCCGCGGCTTCCGCATGCCGGTGCTGTATCACAACCGCAATCGGCTCGTGCCGGAGCTGGAGCAGGGCGCGCAGTACTACGCCTCGATCGAGGAGATGCTGCCTCATTGCCAGGTGCTCAGCCTCAACCTGCCGGGCGGGCAGGGCGTGGTGATGACGCGCGAGCGCTTCGCGTTGCTGCCGAAGGGTGCGATGTTCGTGAACTCGGCGCGGGGCAATCTCGTGGATGAGGACGCGCTGATTGATGCGCTGAAATCCGGCCAGCTCTCATCCGCCGGGTTGGACGTGTTCAAGAACGAGCCCAACTACGATCAGCGCATCAACGAACTGCCGAACACATTCCTGCTGCCGCACATCGGCACCGCGACCATCGAGACGCGCACAGACATGGCCAATCGCGCGCTCGACAATATCGAGGCGGTCCTGTCGGGAAAACCTGCGCCCTATCCTGCTGCCTAGGACCAGTATTGGCCGCCAGCTTGCGTACGCTTCTGCGATGATTTGTGCGCGTGGCCTTCGTGAAGGGGGCGTGGCTTCTTGCCTATGAGGGAGCCGAACCAGTTGGCGATGGAACGGCGAACCTGCCACCAGTGGCGCAACTCGGGCGTGTTGGGCGCGTCATCCTCGCAGCGCGGCAGCTGCACGTCGTTCATCTTCGGCTTGAGGCCGCGGATCAGGTCTTCCTCGATCTTGCGGCGCTCTTCCTCGGTGGCGACCCGCATCACGTGACGCTCGGTTGCGCCAAGGACCCACCAGGCCTTGCCCCATTTCTCGTGACCGACCAGGCGGCCACGCAGGTTCGCTGCCTTGCCGACATAGAGCGCTTCAAGGAAAAAGCCGAAGCGCCGGCGAACGAACACATAGATGCCGCCTGAGTCGTCGGGGATGCCGCGCTTGGTCAGCGCGCACCTGAACGTGTAGGTGCGGCCCGTTTCGCCGGTCCAGCCGTGCAGTCCGAAGAAGATCATGGGCGCCGCCTTGCTCAGAATCCGATGCGCGCGGGACTTTCGGCCCGTCACGGTTAACGAGGTCTAAAATCGAGTCCTTCGCGTGACGGCGGCCATGCACGCGGCGCCCGATCCCCTGCGACGGGACAGTTTGGCGGATTGCCTTGACCGCACGGGCCTTTTAGTCACCTTGCCGTCACAGAAATGGCCTGCCGGGGTAGCGGATGTTCTCGAAAATCCTGATCGCCAACCGCGGGGAAATCGCGTGCCGGGTGATCAAGACCGCGCGCCGGATGGGCGTGAAGACGGTCGTGGTTTACTCCGACGCTGACGCCGGCTCCATGGCCGTCGAGATGGCGGACGAAGCCATCCACATTGGCGGCTCACCAGCGGCGCAGAGCTATCTCGTCCAGGACAAGATCGTCGACGCTGTGCGCAAGTCAGGCGCGGAGGCTGTCCACCCGGGGTTCGGCTTCCTGTCGGAGAACGCCGGTTTCGCCAAGCGCCTGCAGGACGAGAAGATCGTCTTCATCGGCCCGAACCCGTACGCAATCGAAGCGATGGGCGACAAGATCACGTCCAAGAAGTTCGCCGCCGAAGCCGGCGTCAGCACCGTCCCCGGCCATATGGGGCTGATCCAGGATTCGAAAGAGGCGGTTAAGATCGCTGACTCGATCGGCTATCCGGTCATGATCAAGGCCTCGGCCGGCGGCGGCGGCAAGGGCCTGCGTATCGCCTTCAACGCCGCTGAAGCGAAAGAAGGCTTCGACGGCGCCCGCGCCGAGGCGATCGCTTCGTTCGGCGATGATCGCATCTTCATCGAGAAGTTCGTCGACCAGCCGCGCCACATCGAGATCCAGCTGCTCGGCGACAAGCACGGCAACATCATCTATCTGAACGAGCGCGAGTGCTCGATCCAGCGCCGCAACCAGAAAGTTTTCGAAGAAGCCCCGTCGCCCTTCCTGACGCCCGAGACGCGCAAGGCGATGGGCGAACAGGCCGTCGCCCTGGGGAAGGCCGTGCAGTACGACAGCGCCGGAACGGTGGAGTTCATCGTCGACGGCCAGCGCAATTTCTACTTCCTCGAAATGAACACGCGTCTGCAGGTCGAGCACCCGGTCACTGAAATGATCACCGGCTACGATCTCGTCGAGCAGATGTTGCGCGTCGCCGCCGGCGAGAAGCTCGCGATCAAGCAGAAGGATGTCGGCATCAAGGGCTGGGCGCTCGAGTCCCGCATCTACGCCGAAGACCCCTATCGCGGCTTCCTGCCGTCCATCGGCCGCCTCAAGCGCATGCGCTTCCCGGAAGAGGGCAAGCTGGGTGAAGGCACCGTCCGCATCGACACCGGCGTTCGCGAAGGCGACGAGATCTCGATGTTCTACGACCCGATGATCGCCAAGCTGATCACGCACGGAAAAGACCGCGCCACCGCCATCGCCACCCACACCAAGGCGCTCGAACGTCTCGAAGTGCGGGGCATCCAGGACAACTCGCCCTTCCTCGCCGCCGTGCTCGACCAGAAACGCTTCCAGTCCGGCAAGATCACCACCGGTTACATCAAGGAAGAATTCCCCGACGGCTTCCACGGCGCCACAGCTTCCCCCGAAGTGGAAAAGGTGCTTGTCGCCGCCGCCGCCTACGCCAACGTCCTCATGCGCACGCGCATGGCTGGCATCTCCGGTCGCGTCGAGCCAGCCCGCCCTCAACGCCCTGATTGGGTCGCCATCATCGGCCGCAAGCAAGTGCCGGTGAACATCAAGTACCAGATGGGCGAAGCCGAGATCGAGTTCACCGGCGACAAGAAAGTCCACGCCATCGCGACAAGCTGGAAGCCCGGCATGTCGATGATGGAGCTGACGTTCGACAACCAGACCTACGCGCTCTCCATCGCCTCCGCCGATGAGGGCTTTGTTCTCCGCCGCCTCGGCGTCGAGGCCCACATCAAGGTCTGCACGCCCGCCCAGGCCGAAATGCACGCGCGCCTGCCCGAGAAGCAGAAGCCCGACACCTCCAAGCTGATCATGAGCCCGATGCCGGGCCTCGTTGTCTCGGTCGCCGTGACTGTCGGACAGGAAGTGAAATCCGGCGAGGCTGTCTGCATCGTAGAAGCGATGAAGATGCAGAACATCATCCGCGCGGAGGCCGATGGCGTCGTGAAGACCGTCAACGCCGCTGCCGGCGCCTCCGTCGCCGCCGACGAAATCCTCGTCGAGTTCGCGTAAGGGCGCCCTTTGCGCGTTTCCTTGCGCCTGCTAGCCAGCAGGCAAGGGCAAGGAAACAGACATGAAACTCGTCGCCGGACTTATCGCATCGCTGGCGCTTGCCGCATGCGCATCGAGAGAGCAAGTCGCCACGACATCTCCAACAGTTGAGCCGCTCCCGCCCATGCCGGGCTCGGCCGCAATGGCAGAGATTTTCGACGGAAAGGCGCTGCGCGTTGTCCTGTGTGGAACGTCCGCTCCGCTGCCCGATCCCTCGCGCGCCAAGGCCTGCAGCATCGTGGTGGCGGGCGACAAGGCCTATGTCATTGATACCGGACCCGAGAGCTGGGAGCAGATCCAGCGCATGCAGTTTCCGGGCGCGAAGATCGCAGCGATCTTCATCACACACTTTCATTCCGACCACATCGGCGATCTCGGCGAGTTCCGGATGCAGACCATGGTGGCCGGCCGTCAGCAGATGCTTCCTGTCTATGGGGCGCACGGCGTGAAGCCCCTCGTCGCCGGCTTCAACATGGCCTACGAGGAGGATGCGCGCCTACGCCTCGCCCACCATGGCGCGGCGGTCGTGAACATCGCGGCGTCCCCGCTCGTGGCGCATGAATTCGGCGCCGGGTTCAAGGGCGTGCTGGATCAGGAAGAGGTCATTCTCCGCGACGGCGATCTTACGGTCACAGCGTTCGAAGTCGATCACGATCCCATCCGCCCCGCCGTAGGTTACCGCTTCGACTGGAAAGGCCGTTCGGTCGTCTTCTCAGGCGACTCGGCGCAGTCCATCAACCTGACGGAGAACTCAAAGGGCGCCGACGTACTCGTGGCGGAGTCTCTCGTGCCCGCGCTTGTCGGCATGGCGCAGCAGCAGATGAAGTCGCAAAACAACCCGCGCGCGGCGAAGGTCATGGGCGATATTCCCGACTACCACATCTCGCCCGTCGATGCGGCGACGATGGCGAACGAGGCAAGCGTCGGCCTTCTGGTCTACAGCCACCACATCCCCTCCATCCAGGTGAACTCACCGTTGTACTTTGCCGGCGTCGCCGCCGTGCGGCCGGCCGACCAGTGGATCGCCGGTTGGGACGGCCTTCGCGTCGATCTGCCGGCGAACTCCACTGAGATCAAGCAAGGCGAGCTGCTTCCCAAACCGTGACACGGACGCCCGCCCGCATCGATCTTCATGGCGGCGGATCGTTCCTGCCGCCGCGCGGCTACGCGCCGGACAGCAAGAAGTCGCAGTTCCGCGGCTCGGTCACCGTCTTCCGCCGTCTGCACCGCACGATGGGCGGCCATGTCGAATGCGACGGACTGATCAATGTCGCGCGCCGCGAAACATTCGGCACGCTCGAGAATTTCGCGACGCAGGCCGAAGGCGCGGCCACGACGCGGTGGGAGACCGGCAACCTCATGCCCGGCTGGACCAGCTATGAGAGCGAGCGATTTCCACTGCTTCGCCAGACCGGCCCATGCGGCCCGGAGCGCGTGCAGCAGCTTTCCGTCTACGCCATAGGCTTCCTGCGCACGCGCCATGTTACGGCATGGCGCGCCGCCTTCGATCGTCCTGGCGGGCTGATGATCCAGGTCTGGATTCTCGAGAAGCACGGCGGCCTGCCGCAAGCCTGCCGGCTGGCTGCCGAGATCGTAGCGACCTTCACGCCCTGACGCGTCGGATTGCCCACAATATTCCCGCCATCACCGGAGCTACGATCAACGCAGCGGTCACCACTCCCGGCATCAACGTTCCGGTGGCCACGCTGAGCGCAAAGTGCGTCGCCGCGTTCACCAGCATGATGATCGCAAGAATCCCCAACACCGCGCTGCTCCATCGCGGCCCGGTTGCGATCGCATAGAGCGCAACGCCGCCTGCAACCAGAGATACGATCGCCACGGCGGCGGTGAATGCGCCCGGTGGCCCCATCCAGCCGAGCCAAGGAATGATTGTCTGGCGTTCGCTCCATGCGGGCAGGTCGCTCGCGACCTCCTCGGCATTGTGCGCGAGAAGGGCGGCGATCCAGGCCATCCAGGCGCGGCGATGTGGAATCGGCGAAAGGTCGTCGTCCATGGCCGCAAACTAGCCCGCGAACAGGCAATCGGGAACCTTGCAGCCCCACGCCACGTTTCCGTGCCTGATGAGCAAGCTTTTCACGAAGTTCGCGAACGCCGTCTCCGCTGCTGCGGGCAGCCCCTACGTTTTCATCATCTGCGTGGTCTATGTTTGCGCGTGGGCGACGACCGGCCCGCTGTTCGGCTTTTCGGACACGTGGCAGCTGGTGATCAACACCTCGACCACGATCGTCACCTTCCTGATGGTATTCCTGATCCAGAACACGCAAAACCGCGACAACGGCGCCATCCACGCCAAGCTCGACGAACTTATCCGGTCGCAGATCGATGCCGACAACGAGTTCATCGGTATCGAACACCTCACCGATCAGGAGCTCAGGAAGATCCTCGAGAAGGTGGAACAGAACGCACGCCGGCTGCACGAGGAACGGGCGCGGCGTGGGGGAGGCGGCACGAAGCCGGCGAAGACGTCGACGCGCCAGTCGCCAAAGCCCCGCGCCCCAAAGCCTCGCGCCAGGGCGAAGACCTGAACACTGGACAGCGGGCGGCTCGCTCGCCTAATTCGCCTGCATGACCATCATCTATGTCGATGCGGACGCATGTCCGGTGAAGGAAGAAATCTACAAGGTCGCCCGGCGCACTGGCCTGGAGGTGATCGTCGTCGCCAATTCCTTCATCCGCACGCCTGCCGATCCTCGCATACGTTTTGTGCTGGTCGATGCCGGCGCCGACATCGCCGACGACTGGATCGCGGAGAGGGCAGTGCGCGGCGACGTGGTCGTGACCAACGATATTCCGCTGGCCGCACGCGCTTTGGAGAAGGACGCCGAAGCAATCTCGCCCACTGCCAAGGTCTTCACTGTCGACATGATCGGGTCGGCGCTGGCCACCCGCGGCATCATGGAGCATCTGCGGTCCTTCGGCGAAATCACCTCAGGCCCGAAGCCCTTCTCGCCAAAGGATCGCTCGGCCTTCCTGTCCGCCCTCGATGCCGCGATAAACCGCGCAAAAAAGAAAACAGCCTGACCGCAAGCCCGATCAAGCGCGCCTTGCGGGCCTGCGTCATACCTGCATCATCGCTTCGGAAAGGTGCGCAATGCAGGCGGTCGTCAAGGCTCTGTGGTTCATCGAGGCCAATGCCGGAGAGGCATTGACGCTCGACGACGTGGCCCAGGCCTCCGGCATGTCGCGCTTTCATCTCTCACGTACCTTCGCCGCCGTGGTTGGCCAGCCGGTTGTCGCCTATCTGCGCAGCCGGCGTCTGACCGAGGCAGCGCGGCAGCTCGCCGATGGCGCGCCCGATATTCTCTCGGTCGCGCTGGATGCAGGCTACGGGTCGCACGAGGCGTTCACCCGTGCCTTTCGCGACCAGTTCGGGCTCACGCCTGAAGAGGTCCGCACGAGGCGTTCGCTCGCCAATCTCGCCATCGTGGAGGCCATCCGTATGCCTGACCAATCTGCTACTCTTCTCGCCCCGACCCGTTTTGTGAAAAGCGGGCCGATGCTGTTCGCTGGACTGCGCAAGTATTTCCGCTTCGAGGATCGTGGAGGCATTCCAATGGTCTGGCATGCCTTCGGCGCTTATCAGGAACGCATTCCTTCCGTGATCCCCGGCGCCGCCTTCGGCCTCTGTCTCGGACCAGCCGATGCGACCGACGAGTGCGGTTTCGATTATGCCCCGGCTGTGCAGGTGACCAGCCTCGACGCCTTGCCCGAGGGGCTGAGCGGCATCCGGGTCGAGGCGCGTGAATGGGCCGTCTACCATCACCGCGATCACGTTTCGTCGGTCGGCGCCACCTGCGCGGCGGCAGGCGAGTGGCTCGCCCTGTCCGGCCGATCCCCGCCGCCCGGTCCGATGCAGATGATCGAGCGCTACGGACCCGAGTTCGATCCACGCACCGGGCTTGGCGGTTGCGAGGTCTGGATACCGTTGGCGTCGTGATTACGCCCCCGTCCTTCGAGACGGCCTTCGGCCTCCTCAGGATGAGGGCTAAACTGCCAGCGGTGGAGTAGCCCTCATCCTGAGGAGGCCGCGAAGCGGGCGTCTCGAAGGACGAGCGCTTACTCCCCGATCTCAGCTGAACACCAACTCCGGATCATCCAGCTTGCCATAGCGCAGCATCATCAGGTCAGCCGCGTAGTTCTGGTTCAATTTCCAGGGCTTGCGCGCGCCCTGTTTCGGGAAGCGGTCGATCGTCCGCTGAACATAGCCCGACGAGAAATCCAGCCACGGCGTCTGCTGGGTATTGGGATCGAGGTTGCGAGGCGTCGCGGATTTCGCGCCCGTCTTGTACATCCGCTTGATGATGCGGCAGGTGTATTCGCAGGTGAGGTCGCACTTCAGCGTCCAAGAGGCGTTGGTGTAGCCGAAGATCGAAACGAGGTTCGGCACGCCTTCGTACATCATGCCCTTGTAGGTAAGCCGCTTCGACAGATCGATCTTCTGCCCGTCAACGCTGACTTCCGAGCCGCCGAGGAATTGCAGATCCAGCCCCGTCGCCGAGACGACAATGTCGGCTTTCAGGTCCTTGCCGGACGCCAGCTTGATGCCGGTCTCCGTGAAGGTGTCGATCGTGTCGGTCACGACTTCCGCGCGGCCCGCCTTGATCTCGTTGAACAGGTCGGCGTCCGGGATCAGGCACATGCGCTGGTCCCACGGATTGTATTTCGGGTTGAAGTGCGTGGAGACGGGGTAGTCCGGCCCCAGTTCCTTCTGCGCCAGATTCGCGATGGCTTCGCGAACCTTCTGCGGCTCCTTGCGGGCGCGACTGTAGAACAGCATTTGCAGGCCGACATTCTTCCAGCGCGTCAGACCGTAGGCCATCTTCGAGGGGAGCATCTTGCGCAGGCGCGTCGCGATCTTGTCGGTCGAGGGACGCGAGACAACGTAGGTCGGCGAGCGCTGAAGCATCGTCACATGCTTCGCCGTCTTCGCCATCTCCGGAACAATGGTCACGGCCGTCGCACCCGACCCGATCACGACCACATCCTTGCCGGAATGATCCAGGTCCTCCGGCCACAGCTGCGGATGGATCAGCTTCCCCTTGTAGCTTTCCAAGCCCGGGAAGTCCGGCGTGTAGCCCTTGTAGTAGTTGTAGTACCCCGAACACATCATGACGAACGAGCAGCTGTACTCCACGGCCTTGCCGTCGTGCTCCGCGCTGACCATCCAGCGCGCATCCTTCGAGGACCACGAGACGCCGGTGACCCGGTGCTTGAACCGGATATGCTTGTCGATGCCGTTCTCGCGCGCGGTCTCGCGCACATACTCACGGATCGAAGGCCCATCAGCGATCGCCTTGGCACCCGGCCACGGTTTGAAGTTGTACCCCAACGTATACATGTCCGAATCCGAACGGATGCCCGGATACCGGAACAAGTCCCACGTCCCCCCAATCGCCTCACGCGCCTCAACAATTGCATACGTCTTCTTCGGCAGACGCTTCTGCAAGTGATAGCCCGCGCCAATGCCGGAAAGACCAGCGCCGACAATAACAACGTCGAAGTGTTCGGCGGGCAACGACATACTCCTTGTTCAGACACGCTGACGGTATTGCCGTTTTCGCGTTCCGCAACACCGCCGCCGTCGTGGCGCCGTTAGGGCAGGGCGGTTCGCGCTCGCGTGGAGGGCGAAGGCCTGTGGATGAATCGCGCGCACAAAGCAGGGAACAGTAAGGAACCGGCCTTCGTCAGGGCGTCACAAATGAAGCCCGCCCGCTAGCACTGCCACGGCCGCACGAATCAGAAATTCCGCGTCCGCATCGAAGTCATCGAATGATTTTCATGCGCTTTGTGGCCAATATTGCATTGCAAACTGGAAAGCATGTTGCTCGTTCGCCCCGGCTATACCGAAAATGCAGAGTATTCGTATGGCCGGGCCGGGCCCGTATGGGCAACGCAAAAAAAAGCGTGTAGGCGGTGGATCATATGCGGGGCGACCGCGTTATTGCCCCGGTGCCGGTCTCCGGACGCCGGGGAGTGCCTTTGGACAAGGGGAACGATAATGAAAAAAGCACTATTGTGCGCCACCGCGGCCGCCGGATTGGTGTCTGTGGGCGCAACTGCTCATGCTCAATCAGGATGGTATGCCACCGGTAAAGTCGGTGCTGTCGTTGATGGTCTCCAGGACGTCGACGCGGCGGGCAACAACGGCCAGATCGATGTGCGGATGAGCCCCGAGGTCGAACCTGTGTTCGGCGTCGGTCTCGGCTACGGCTTCGACAACGGTTTCCGTCTCGAAGGTACGGCCACCTATCGCAACACCAACATGGATGTTCCGGACAGCTTCATCGGCATCCAGCCTCCGGGCACTGTCGGTCCGCAAGGCGCCGGCTCGACGCGCGTCACGAACCTGATGTTCAACGCCATCAAAGACTTCAACATGGGCGGCAACGTGCAGCCCTATCTCGGCCTCGGCGTTGGCGCTGCCCGCGTCGATACCCGCGTGGCTTCGCTCTACTCGTTCCCGGGCGGTGCTCCGGCTAACGGCTTCGACGACAGCGACTCCTCGTTCGCGTGGAACGCTCTCGCCGGCTTCGGCATCAAGCTGTCGGAACAAATGACGGTTGATATTGGCTACACCTACACGGATGCTCAGGAACTTGCCTACCAAGGCATCGACGGCACCTACGAGTCGTCCTGGAACGAGCACGTGGTGAGCGCGGGTCTGCGCTGGCAGTTTGCGGCTCCTCCGCCGCCGGCTCCTCCGCCGCCTCCTCCTCCGCCCCCTCCGCCGCCTCCGCCGCCGCCTCCTCCGCCGCCTCCGCCTCCGCCTCCGGTCGCGCAGACCGAGACGGCCCAGCAGTGCGCCGCGCAGCCGACGCCGTTCGTGGTGTACTTCGAGTGGGATCGCTCCGACCTCACTGCGACGAACCGCGACACGATCAACGCTGCGGTTGCACGTGCGAAACAGGGTGGATGCTCGATCACGCTCACGAGCGTCGAAGGCCACACCGACTCGTCGGGCGGCGCTGCCTACAACGACCGCCTCTCGGCTCGCCGGGCGGACACGGTCAAGCAGGCTCTCGTTGCTGCGGGTGTTGCGGACGCCTCGATCCGTACGGAAGCTCGTGGCGAAGGCGACCCCGCCGAAGCCCGTCCGGACGGCACGCGCGAACCGCTCAACCGCCGCGCGGAAGTCGCGATCACGATCGGCCGCTAATTACGGTCAATCGATACGAACTGAAGGAGCAGCCCGGTCGAAAGACCGGGCTGTTTCCGTTTGCATCATAGCTAAGACGCAGCCGCTGGCCGGGCCCGGCCGGCGCCGGCCTGCAGGGATGCAGCCTGATTGTCTGCTTCGATTTCGAAACCGGCAGCCTCCAGCAGACGCGCGATTGCGCCGGTTAGCTCGATAGTTCGGGGGCGGTCGTCGCCTGCAATATCCCGGGCGAGCGAGCGAACCAGGCGCTGGAGGGTCGGAGCGCCGATCGCAGCGACTATTTCCCGGATGTCATCGGATGGTGAAACAGGAGCGGCTGTCGGGCCGGCCGGCGCGATCCTGGCTGGATCGATCTCAACGAGCATGCGCCCCATCACTCCGGTCTTCGCACGAGTCAGCGCCAGTATGTGCTGGCCAACCTCGATCTCGGCGGCGACGGCGGTGCCCTTTCCGCCTTCGTACTCTCGCGGCGTGCCGAGATGGCGCAGTGGCCAGCCATAGGCGGCGATACGTTCGGCGAGGCGCAATTCGGCGAGCATCGTCAGGTGCGTGAGGCCGCGAGAGAGACAGAACTCCAGGATTCCAACCATCAGCTCACGCTGATGGTTCGACGGCCAGCGCGGATTGGTCGTGCGGCGATGCTGGGGAGCGGCGATCCAGCGGGAAATGTCCCAGACCGAATCGAGTTCGAGCAGGGCCTCGTCCGACCAGTCTGAGAACTTCTTGAGCAGCGTTGGCGCCCTCGTCGGATTGATACGTACGGAAGCGGCGACATCGCCAAACGGATCCAGACTCATGAGATAGACGGCATGTTAGTCGTCGAACTCGTCTGTCTCCCGGCCATCGCGTGAGGCGAGGCCAGACCAGCCATGACCTTCGACATAGAATGCGTGGCGCATGCGAAACATCTGGTCGAGCTGTCGCGCATACAGGTGCTGGTTCGCCAGCGAGACGGCGTGGATCATCGGATTCCCCAACCCGCCGTCAGGCGCCCATGCCCGTGGCGGCTTCGGGAGTATGACTCGCGCTTGGCCAATTCACAACCAAGGGTTGTGGAAGCCACATGCCAGCCGCGAACTGGCTGCTGATTGCAGGCTTTTCAGGTTTCTTGGCAGGGGAAAGCTGTCTAATGTCGCGGCAAGGGGCCGGGATAGCCCTAGGGGTGCTGGATGAAGCGCGTTGCGATTTTGATGGCGGTTCTGTTCGTGGCTGCGTGCGGCGAGAGCAAGCCGCCGCTCAGCGCGGAGCACACGCAGATGGCCAAGGCCTGCGTGGCGGGCGGCGGCGATCAGACCCACTGCGAATGCCAGGCAACGAAGCTGGACGAATTGCTGGCCGCCAACGAGATCGAGTCTGCTGTCTACCGGATGATGATCCTGCAAGCCGAAGGCAAGGACGACGAGGCGGAAGCTGCCTACAGCGCACTCGATTATTCGCAGGCGCTGCAGCCTGCGACCGCAGGCGAGGCCATGGCGGCCTGCGACGTTGCCGGCTAGCAGACATTGTTGAGCGCACCGCGCGAGGCTAGAAGCGCGGTGTCACAAATCGGGGAACGGTCGAGCACGCCATGGCGCGCCTAACACTCATCGCCATCGCCGCTCTGGTTCTTGCTGGCTGCAGCCAGAACGAGGCCGGCAAGAAGGTGATCACCGAGCAGTGCATCGCCGACGGCGAAGCCATCGAGGTGTGCGAGTGCATCGCGAAGGAAGCCGACGCCAAGCTTGATCAAGACCTGTTCGACATCGTCGTGCTGGGCGCTCAGGGAGCCGACCTGGATACGGCGAGGCTTGTTTCCGAACTTGATCCTCAACAGCAGTCCAAATTCACGGTCACCGTCCGGCAGTTGCTCAACAGCTGCGGCGCTGAAGGATATCTGGCGGGCAGCTAACCGCCCGGCAGGCCGCCGGTCTGTCGCAACGCTTCCCATAACGCGATCCCGGCCGTCATCGCGACATTCAGAGAGCGGACGCCCGGCTGAAGCGGTACGCGAACGCGTACGTCTGCGGCATTATGAACATCGTCAGGTACGCCGGCTGACTCGCGACCGAAGAGCAGGGTGTCCCCTGGCTGGAAGGCGTGTTCGTCGAGCCGGATGGCGCCTTTGGTCGTGAAAAGAACGAGTCGGCTTGTCGGCGGCTTTGATTCGAGAAAGGCCGACCAGCCGTCATGACGCAGGATTTCGGCCTTTTCCCCATAGTCCATCGCCGTCCGGCGGATCGCTTTGTCGGTCAAAGGGAAGCCGCAGGGCTCGATGATATCGACTGCGACGCCAAGGCACGCCGCCAAACGGAGACTTGCCCCAAGATTCTGAGGGATATCCGGTTGATAGAGGGCGAGTCGCACTTTAGACGGGTCCGTCGCGAAAGGGGCTTTCTTGCGACACCCTGCCACGTGGGGGCTTCCTCACGCGGCGGTAATAAGGCGTCGAAAGCTCCGGATAGCATGGGAGACTCGTGTGTCGGAACACGGATCGAAAGCTGCAACAGCTGACGGCGCTCATGCAGGGGAAACGCGTCGGGATTTCATTCACATCGCTGCAGCGACAGTGACCGCCGGCGGCGTCGCCGCGGTAGCCTGGCCGTTCGTGCAGCAACTTGCTCCGGCATCCGACACGCGCGCGCTTTCGAGCGCCGAAGTCGATGTCTCCAAGGTTCCGCTCGGCAGCGAGATCCGCGTGCTGATCGGCGGCCAGCCTTTCTTCATCCGTCACCGTACGCCGGCGGAAATCGCCTCGGCTAAGGCCGGCGACACCGCTCAACTCCGCGATCCCGCTACGGACGACTCGCGCCTCGTCAAAGGCGCTGATGGAAATCTCAACCCGGCTATCCTCGTCACCTCGGGCACATGCACCCACCTCGGCTGCGTGCCGGTTGGTCCGGCGCAAGGGTCGGTTGGCGAGTTCGGCGGCTGGTACTGCCCGTGCCACGGTTCGCACTACGACACGTCCGGACGCATTCGTAAGGGACCCGCGCCGAAGAACCTGGCGATCCCGAAATACGAATACTCGTCCGCGTCCATGATCAAGATTTCGCTGTAGTAGGGGGAAGGGGCTCATGAGCGGACCGTCGACCTACGTACCGAAGACCGGCATCGAGAAGTGGCTCGATACGCGTCTCCCCATCATCCGCTTCGGCGCGGACCTCATGGATTTCCCGACGCCGAAGAACCTGAACTACTGGTGGACGTTCGGCGGCATCCTCGCGGTGTGCCTCGTCATCCAGATCGTCACCGGCATCGTCCTGGCCATGCACTACGTAGCCAACACGCAGATGGCGTTCGCCTCGGTCGAGCGCATCATGCGCGACATCGACTATGGCTGGCTGATCCGGAACATCCACGCCAACGGCGCCTCGATGTTCTTCCTCGCCGTCTACGTCCACATGTTCCGCGGTATGTACTACGGCTCTTACAAGAACCCGCGCGAGGTGATCTGGATCCTCGGCGTGGTTATCTACTTCCTGATGATGGCGACGGCGTTCATGGGTTACGTGCTGCCCTGGGGCCAGATGTCGTTCCACGGCTCGGCCGTCATCACAAACCTGATCGGCGCGATCCCGCTGGTCGGCGAACCGATCAAGACCTACCTGATGGGCGGCCCGGCGATCGGCGATCCGACGCTGAACCGCTTCTTCTCGCTGCACTACCTGCTGCCGTTCGTGATTGCGGGCATCGTCGTGCTGCACATCTGGGCGCTGCACGTGCCGGGCAACAACAACCCGACCGGCGTCTCGGTGAAGGACGTCAAGAAGGACGCTGTGCCGTTCCATCCGTACTACACCGTGAAGGACGGCTTCGCGATCATCGTCTTCCTGATCCTGTTCGCGCTCTTCGTGTTCTACTTCCCGAATGCGCTTGGTCACGCCGACAACTCGATCGAGGCGAACCCGCTGCAGACCCCGGCGCACATCGTGCCGGAATGGTATCTGCTGCCGTTCTACGCGATCCTGCGCGCCGTGACGTTCGACATTGGCCCGATCGAGGCGAAGACGCTCGGCGTGTTCGCGATGTTCGGCTCGATCCTGATCCTGTTCGTGCTGCCGTGGCTCGACACTTCGAAGGTGCGCTCCATGCGCTACCGTCCGGTCGCCCGCTCGCTTTTCGTGGTGTTCGTGTTCGCCTCGATCGGCCTCGGCTTCTGTGGCGCCAACGATCCTGACAAGCTCGTCTTCAAGTATCGCTCGGACCAGCTCGCCGTCGTCTACACCGAAGGCGGAACGGGGCAGGCGAAACGCGAGATCTACGACGACTTTGCGGCTGCCCAGGCCAAACTGGCGGCCCTGCCGCCGACGGCTGGCGGTGCGATCGAGGTGCACTCGGAAGGGTTCAAGTGGCTGTGGCTATCGCAGATCCTTGGCGCCTACTACTTCATGTACTTCATCGTCTTCCTGCCGCTGCTGGGCATCGTTGAGAAGCCGAAGCCCAGGCCTGCGTCGATCGCGGACAGCGTCCGCAAGAAACACGGCTCGGCTCCCGCCGCCGCCGTAGCTGCTGAGTAGGGAGAGAGAGATGCGTATCGCGAAACTCGCTCTCGCCGGTCTTGCGGCTCTGGCCGTCAGCGCCATCGCTGTTCCCGCCTTCGCGCAGGAACACGGCGCCGCTGCTGCCGGCGGGGAAGCTGAACACGCCGCTTCGGGCGGCGACCATCACCTGCTCGAGCCCAAGGGCGGCTGGCCGCACGACGACTATTTCGGGACGTTCGACCAGAACCAGCTGCAGCGCGGATTCAAGGTCTATTCGGAAGTCTGCTCCGCCTGCCACGGCATGAAACTGGTATCGTTCCGTACGCTGGGCGAGCAGGGCGGTCCGTTCTACGACGCCCGCTTCCCGAACCCGAACGACAACCCTGTCGTGAAGCAGATCGCGGCGACCTTCGTGAACCAGATTCCCAGCATCGACCCGGACTCGGGCGATCCGGTGAAGATGCCGGCCAAGACGTCTGACCGTATCCTCGGGCCGTACGCCAACGACATCGCAGCGCGTGTGCTGAACGGCGGCGCGCTGCCGCCGGACCTGTCGATCATCACCAAGGCGCGCCATGGCGGCGCTGGCTACGTCTACTCGCTGCTGATGGGCTATCACACGCCGCCGGCCGGCCTGACGGTCGCCGCCGGTCAGCACTACAACGCCTACTTCGCCGGCGACACGGCGGCGAGCTGGTCGGGCGATCCGCGCCTCAAGCCTTCGGGCGGCTTCCTCGCGATGGCGCCGCCGCTGTTGAATGCGACGACCACGTTCGACGACGGCACGCCGAATACCAAGGAGCAGATGGCACATGACGTTGCCGTCTTCCTTGCCTGGGCTGGCGATCCGAAGGCCGTGGCGCGCAAGCAGATGGGGGCCGCTGTGATTCCCTTCATGATCCTGCTGTCGATCCTCGTCTTCTTCTCGTATCGCGCCATCTGGCGGAACGTCGAACACTAGACGTCCGCGAAAGCGTCATCCCGCCGCAAAATTCCCGCGGCGGGAAACGACGCCTCATCCGTTCTATTTCGAACATTGGGCCTGCCCGCGAGATTGACCTTGCGTCCTGGCCTTTCGCGATACGCCGCGAGGCGTATACCGGGATCCTCGCAACCGTCGGGCTGTCGGTTTGCGTGGATCCCGGTTTCGTTTTTGAGGCGGAACGAACGCGGCATGAGCCTTCCCTCGGGCTTTCACATCCGGCTGGCGCGCAAGGGCGACGGCGAATTGCTGCGTGACGTGATGCTGCGCGGCTGGGCGGGAACGGTGGCGGAGAACTCGTCTGCCTATCGCGAGACGGCAGAGGGCATCGAGCGCGAACTGGAAGCCGGCGGCGCTGCGATCCTGTTCGAGGGGGAAGCGGCCATCGGCGCCGGGCGCTTCCATCCCGTGCCGGGGCCGGCTGGCGATGCGCGGACATGGGCCGAGATCAAGCGGGTCGGGGTTCTCAAGACGCATCGCAAGCAGGGACTGGCGGCGCCGCTGATTGCCACGCTTGAGGGTGAGATCGCGCGGCGCAGCGCGGCGGGCGTGCAGATCGGCGTGCGGCACGACCAGCCGCGCCTCGTCGCGTTCTGGGAAGGCATCGGCTACCGGCTGGCCGACGACGTGAAGCTTCACACCGTCAACCCGCTGACGCCAACGCCGACCTTCCTGCGGAAGTGGTTCTGACCGCGCTGCGCGATGGGTTCCCGGCTTGCAAAGACGGAGGCGAGCGCATTCAGTAGCGAACGCCGAGGGGAGGACGGGATGAAATTCTCAATGGGTCGCGCACTATGCGCTGCAATCGCGGTGGCCGGACTGCCTGCCATCGCGCAGACGCTCACGATCGAGCAGATATTCGAGAAGGTGGCAGGGCGCTGGGCGCATGAAGCGAAGGGCGTCACGTGCGGCGACGGCGCCGTCGTGGTCCAAGTCTCGGGCGACCAGAAAGTCGCGACGATCACGAACTGGCCGGCGGGCGCGACGAAGACATTCGAGGCTAGGCGCATCGTGTCCATCCAGTCGCGCGGACAGGCGGACAAGGACGGTGCGTTGTCGCTGATCGACATGAAGGCTGCTCCGCCGGTTTTCCTCGTGCTGATGATGCCGGGCGCGGACACGATATCGATCACGTCACAGGTGAGGCCCAGCGATCCGGCCGTGGTGTTCACTCGCTGCCCGTCTACTGGCTGACATGACCAACTGGGTTCTCGGCATCATCGGCGGCTCGGGCCTTTATCAGATGCCAGGCATCGAGGGCGGGCTATGGGAGACGGTTGCCTCGCCGTGGGGCGCGCCTTCGGATCAGGTGTTCCGCGGCAAGCTGAATGGCGTCGATGTTGTCTTCCTGCCTCGCCACGGACGCGGGCATCGGCTTGGGCCGACGCAGCTGAACTATCGCGCGAACATCGACGTAATGAAGCGGGCAGGGTGTACGGATCTGATCTCGCTGTCTGCATGCGGCTCGCTGAAGGAAGAATTTGCGCCGGGCGACTTCGTCATCGTCGACCAGTTCATTGACCGCACCTTCGCACGTGAGAAGAGCTTCTACGGCGAGGGCGTGGTCGCGCACGTGTCAATGGCGCATCCAATCTCCTCACGCCTCGCGGGGTTTGCGGCAGAGGAATCTGCAGCGCTGCGGGTTCGCACGCATCGCGGCGGAACCTATCTGGCGATGGAGGGACCGCAGTTCTCGTCCCTAGCGGAGTCGAAACTCTACCGCTCATGGGGTTGCGACGTGATCGGTATGACGAACATGCCCGAAGCCAAGCTCGCGCGGGAGGCGGAACTTCCCTACGCGACCGTGGCGATGGTGACGGACTATGATTGCTGGCACGAGGAAGTGGCGGTCGTTTCCGTAACCGACGTTCTCAAAGTGCTTCATGGCAATGCGAAGAAGGCCGGGGCGCTGGTAAGCGCCATCACGCGGCGCATGTCGGCCGCGCCACGAACGCCTGACCCCGATGGAATCGATACGTGCCTGGACCACGCGATCATCACGCCGGGCGAGCATCGGGAACCCAGCCTGCTGGCCCGGCTGGATGCGGTCGCGGGAAGGGTGTTGAGGGCTTGACGGAAACGAGGCGGTACTCCCACATCCCGGGCGCGGCGGGGAAAAGAGAGTAATGCTACCCGACAACTTCCTGCTGTTCATCGGGATGACCACGCTGGTCAGCCTGGCCCCCGGCCCCAACGTCATGTTCATCATGTCGCAAGCCGCGCTTCGCGGGCATCGCGCGGGCATGATGGCGGGCCTTGGCATCCAGGTCGCGAATGTCATCTATTTCGCGCTCACGCTGCTCGGCCTTGGCGTTCTGATTTCCACCTCTCCGTTGGCGTTCTTCGTGCTGAAGTGGACGGGCGCGGGGTATCTGGCGCTGATCGGCGTGCTGGCATTGCTGCGCTCATTCCGCCCGCATCCGGTGGTCGATCCGGCGCAGCCCGCGCCGGTGATCGCGATTCATCGCGGCGCGTTTTTCGACGGGCTGATGATCGGATTCGGCAATCCGAAGACGATCTTCTGGTTCCTGACGTTTCTTCCGCAGTTCATCAACTCGAACCAGAGCCTGCTGAACCAGATGCTCGCGCTCGGCATCGTCGGCACCATGATCGACCTCGCCATCCAGTGGATGTACACGCACATCGGCGGGGCCATGTCGCGCGTCCTCGGCAAGCCGGAAGTCCGCAAATGGTTCGAGCGCGGCGTGGGCGTCGTGTTCATCGTGCTGGCGCTGCTCGTCGCGTTCGGCATGAGACAGCACGCGTGATCGGGAGGCGGTGATGATGAAACCCGCACTGCACATTGGCGACAAGAATTACTCGTCATGGTCGATGCGGCCGTGGCTGGCGCTGCGCCATGGCGGGATCGACTTCGAGGAAGTGATGCACGCGCTGCCGGAACTTGGCGGCGCCAAGCCGGCGTTCGGCGCGTTGTCGCCCAACGCCCGGGTGCCAGCGCTCGATCTTGGCGGCGGCGTGGTGGTCGCCGAGAGCCTCGCGATCTGTGAGTGGGCGGCGGAGCAGCAGCCCGGGCTGTGGCCGAAGGATGCGAATGCGCGGGCCTTGGCGCGAGCCGCCGCGGCCATCATGCATTCCGGCTTCCCGAACCTGCGCAACGATGCGCCGATGAACATCCGCCGCCGCACCGACGCCAGCCGCATGACGCCTGCCGGACTTGATGACGCCGCGAAGGTCGATGAGCTGTGGCGCGGCTGGCTGAAGACCTCGGGTGGACCCTTCCTGTTTGGCCAATGGTCGATCGCGGATGCGATGTATGCCCCGGTGGTGACGCGTTTCATCACCTACGCCATTCCGCGCACGTCCGAGGCGGATGCCTACATGAATCGGGTGGTTGCCGAGCCACACATGGCGGCGTGGATTGCGGCAGCCGGCAAGGAAACCCGGCAGCTGGCGCGGACCGACATTGCCTAGTCACACGAGGGCGGCAATGCTGGGCGGGTCACACAGGGACGAGCCATGGAACTGAAGGACGCCATTCGCACCATCCCGGACTTCCCCAAGAAGGGAATCCAGTTCCGGGATGTGACCACGCTGATGGGCAACCCGCGCGCCTTCCGGCAAGCGGTGGACGAACTGGTGCAGCCCTATGCCGGTCAGAAGATCGACAAGGTGGCCGGCATCGAAGCGCGGGGCTTCATCCTAGGCGGGGCGGTGGCGCACCAGCTGTCGGCCGGCTTCGTGCCACTTCGCAAGAAGGGCAAGCTGCCCCACAATGTCATCACCGAAAGCTATGAGCTGGAATACGGCGCTGACGCGATGGAGATGCACACGGACGCCATCGCTCCGGGCGACCGCGTCCTGCTGGTCGATGACCTGATCGCGACGGGTGGGACGGCGATGGCCGCCATCAAGCTGCTGCGCAAGGCTGGGTCCAAGATCGTGGGCGCGGCCTTCCTCGTCTGCCTGCCGGAACTCCAGGGCGACACAAAGCTCACTGCGCAGGGCATCGAGGTGAACTATCTCGTCTGGTTCGCCGGGCATTAACCAGCCTGTGGAAAGCCCGGATCAGCCCGCCCATTGACCCGGCGGGTCCGGACCGCCACCTATGCGGTCTCTGACTTCTGGAGTTCCCGATGACGATTCGCCCCGGTTTCCGCCTCGACGAGGATGATGAAGACGACGCTCCCGAGGCGGAGTCGAAGAAGGAAGAATCCCCATCGTCGCTGATGGAAAAGGCGATGTTCGACGCCCGCACCATCATGCTGACGGGCGAGATCAACGACAAGGTTGCGCGGGCCACTTGCGCGCAGCTGCTTGCCTTTTCGGCGGTCAGCGACAAGCCGATCCTGCTCGTGCTGTCCTCGCCGGGCGGCCACGTCGAAAGCGGCGACATGATCCACGACATGATCAAGTTCGTGCGCGCCCCAGTGAATATCCTCGGCACGGGCTGGTGTGCTTCCGCTGGCGCGCTGATCTATGCCGCTGGCGAGAAGCAACGCCGCTTTTGCCTGCCCAACACCCGCTTCCTGCTGCACGAACCCCGTGGCGGCGTCGGCGGCCAGGCCTCTGATGTGGAGATCCAGGCGCGCGAGATCATCAAGATGCGCGAGCGCCTGAACAAGATCTTCTCCGCGGCGACGGGGCAGACGGTTGAGCGGATCAAGAAGGACACCGATCGCGATCATTGGATGACCTCCGAAGAGGCTGTGGCGTACGGTCTTGTGGGCAAGATTGTGACTTCCCACAAAGAAATCCCCTAGGCCGATCCAGATTTCATGATTTCGCGGAGCCTGTCGGCGCGGCCATAGTCGCGCCCGATGGAGCTGCGGGAACAGATACGCCAATGGGCGGACTGGCCGGGCTGGCGCAGGCATGCGCCGGCCGCGAGTTCTGTCGTCGCGCATGGCTTGGTCGGACTGGCGATAGCGAGCGTGATGGCCGCCTCGGTGCGGCCTGCGCCACCAAAAGACAAGCCTCCCGCCGAAGCGATCACCGTGGAGCTGTTGACGGACTCGCTGCCGATCCCACCGCTGCCGAAGCCCGCGCTGGCGCCGCGCGAAAAGGCGCCCACGCTTCCTGCCGCGCCTTCAATGCCGACTGACCCGCGCAAGACCCCAGCTTCCGTTCCGGAGATAGCCGCTGAGGCGCCGACCGGTGGAGCGGACAGCGTTTACATTCCCTCTCCCTTCGCGACGCAACGACCTACCGGCGGCCTTCAAGGTCTCGCCAACATCGATCTGTGCGCAGCGAAGAAAGGTGTTCGTCCAAAGGACTGCGCCAACTGGGCGGCCAAGGTTGGGGCGATGGACTCGGTGATGCCTCGCCCGAAGGAAGAGCTGGCGGCGCTGTACGGAGACTTCATGCCGACCTGCGCCTACCGGGTGGGATGCGAAGAGAAGGGCGAGTGGATCTCAACCAACGGGACCCGCAACGTGGCTGGCACCCGCATGGCGGGTGGTGTGGAAAGCGTGGGCGGCATCACGGATACAGTAGGACGGCTTGGGTTTAACCCGGATCACTTTGATCGAGGGTTCGGCAACTAGTAAGCTGAGGCGATGGAGCTTCCGGCGCGCATACGGCAATGGGTGGCCTGGCCGGGCTGGCGCAGGCACGGGCCCGCCGCCGGCTCGGTAGCGGCGCATGGCGTTGTCGGTCTGGCGCTGATTGGCTTGATGGCTGCAGTCGGCGAGCCGCTGCCGCCTGCCATTGCTCCCGCCCCGCCCGAGACAATCGATGTGGTCCTGCTCGACGAGCCGCTGCCGTTCCCGGAAGTGCGACCCGCTCCAGCTCGCGCAGCGCTACGCACTGTTCCTCTGCCGAAAGCCGCGCCGGCGGCCGACACAGCGCCCGTCATGCCCCTGCCGCGCAAGGACCAGAAACAGCAGACGGCAGCTCCTGAGTCCGTTCCGGCGGAAGACACCGAGAGCGTCTACGTTCCGCGCTCGCCATTCGCGACCATTGGCCCTACCGGCGGACTGGAAGGCCTCGTCAATCGCGATCCCTGCACGACGCCGGCTGGCACGAAGCCGAAGCACTGCGCGCAGAACTGGGCCGCGCGCGTCGGCACGATGGACAGCATGATGCCGCGCTCCAAGGAAGAGATGCGGCAGCAGTACGCCGAGTTCGTCGCGCCATGCCCCTGGAAAGTCGGCTGCGAGCCGCTGCCCGACGGCAAACTGCTCAACGGCGCACGCAGCTTCGGCCTCAAGTCGCCCATGGCGTCCGGCGCGGGCGGCGTACAAGGCATCAACGAAGTCGTCGGCCGCGGGGGCTTCAACCCCGACCACACCGACCCCGGCTTCGGCGATTAGTCGAAGATGTCGAAGAGGTCGAACCCGCCTCTGCGCTTGCGGCGACCGCGATCGTCGTCGTCTTCATCGCCGTCGTACCGATAACGTTTCCGGTCATCGTCGTACTTGCGCGACTTTTTCCAGCTGTCCGGGTCCCTCTCGAAGGACTGGACCTCGTTCTGGAAGCGGCGGTGGGCTTGCATCGATTTTTCCGACTCTTCCCGTTCCTGCACCAGCAGCTTGTCCAGTTCTCCCCGGTCCAGCCAGACGCCCTTGCAGGTGGGGCAGATGTCGATGTCGACGCCTTCGCGCGATATCTTCTGCATCTGGGAATTGTCGTTCGGACACAGGAACAGCGGCAATAAATCCTCCTGGAAACTCAACTGGAATCGCAACTGGAGGAGCAGGTAGGGTGTACTATCGGTTACACAAGTTTCATGCCCGTCATGCGGATGATAACTGCGTGACCCGCCGAGGAGACACACACTGAACTACCGTCACGCCTTCCATGCCGGAAACTTCGCCGACGTCGTGAAGCATGTCGCCCTGGCGCTGTGCTTCGACAGGCTCAACGCCAAGGAGTCGCCCTACCGCTACATCGACACGCACGCCGGCATCGGCCTCTACGATTTCGAGGGCGATGAAGCCGGGCGCAGCCCTGAATGGAAAGACGGCATCGGTCGTGTGTGGGAGGCCGAGCGCGGCGCGCCTGCGGATGTCCGCGCGGCGCTCGCGCCATGGCTCAATGTCGTCCGCCGTCTCAACTCGGGCGGCCTGAAGCACTATCCCGGCTCGCCCGTGCTCGCGGCGGAGATGATGCGCAAGGACGATGCGCTGCGCCTGTGCGAGCTGCATCCGGCCAGCGCCGCCCTGCTTCGCGAAGCCATGGGCCGCGACAAGCGCGTGAAGATCGAGGAGCGCGACGGCTTCGAGGCGCTTCCCGCCTACCTGCCGCCGCCGGAACGGCGCGGCCTGATCCTGATCGACCCGCCCTTCGAGGCGGGCACGTCAGACCGCAAACTCGATTTCGACTGGATGCTGAAAGCGGCGACGAAAGCCGTGAAGCGCTGGCCGCAAGGCACATACGTCTTCTGGCGCCCGATCAAGGATGTTGCAGCCGTGCAGGCCTTCGACGGAGACCTCGCCGGAATGCTGATCGAGGAGGGCGGCATCGCGCCCGACAAGCTGCTCGTCGCCGATCTCTGGATCCGCGCCATCGGCGAAGGCAAGCTCGCCGGCGCGGGCGTCGTGATCGTCAATCCGCCCTACGGCGTCAAGCAGCAGCTGGGCGCGGCGTTGCCGTGGCTGTGCAACCTGATGAAACAGGGCCAAGGCGCGGGATGGCGACTGGAGGCCCCTGCGGAAGGCGGCTGAGCGGACGCTTTTCCATCCTTCGGAACCTGCTAAGATCCGGCCGGGACGGATACCGTGCGCTACAAGGCCTTCTTCAGCTATAGCCGGAATGATGACCGGATCGCGCGATGGCTTCATGGGAAGCTTGAGCAATTCCGTGCACCGAAATCGTTCAAGGAGCCGGACGGGCGGCAGCTGAAGTTGCGGCCGGTTTTCCGGGATCGCACAGACCTGGCGGGCGGCGGCGATCTTTCATCGCGGATAGCAATGGCGCTCGGCGATAGCGAGCGTTTGATCGTGCTGTGCAGCCCAAGCGCTGCAGCCAGCATTTGGGTCAACAAGGAGGTCGAAACGTTTGTGGCCCGGTCCAGCGTCGATCACGTGTTTCCGGTGATCGCTGCGGGGCTGCCCGATAGCAGCGATGTTGAACGCGACTTCTTTCCGCCCGCGCTGAGAGGGCATGGCCGGCTGGCCGTCGACCTGCGTGAAATTACACTGCTTAACGGCAAGGTAGTCGGTGACGGCCGTGAGAACGGGCGATTGAAGTTGATCGCCGGCATCCTTGGCGTTGATCTGGACAAACTGGCCCAGCGGGAGCGGCTACGCCAGCGCAGGACGGTTGCAATGCTGGCGACGGCATCAATCGCGTTCGCAGGCCTTGCCGCGGCGGCGGGCGGACTTGGCTGGCTGGCCTATCAGCAGTCGAACGAAAATGCGCGACTGGCGGAGCAGGAGAAGAGCGCGCGAGGAGGCTGAAAGCCGGGGCCGCGTGATCGCGCGGCAGAGTGATGAGAATGCGCAGTTGGCGGAGCAGGAAAAGGACGCTCGCAAGGAGGCTGAAAGTCGCGGTCAGTTGATCGCGCAGCAGAGCGCCGAGAATGCGCAGTTAGCGGAGCAAGAGAGGGTCGCCCGCGAAAAGGCCGAGGATCGAGGTCGCGTTATTTCGCAGCAGAACGATGACCTGAAATCGTATCTTCTCCAGGCTTTTGCTGAGCGTGCACGAACGGGAGAATGCCAGTCGGGCAGTCTTTCGATGGCGGACTCCTTCGCTGAAGCATCCCGAGGCCAGGTACGTCCTGATGGCAGCGAAGGCCTGCTTGCGACGGACGACATCAATGCATCAAGTCTGGAGCGTCGCGGGCGGTACGCGCTGGCGGGATGGCGACTGGCGACGGGTCTGGCGACGCCAGCGAAAGACCTGCGACGGAATCTCCGGGGCGCGCTGGCGGAAGTAATGATGCTGGCCGATCAGTCGCGGTCCCCGCCTGGCGCGCCACCCCGGTCTTCGTCAGTTGCCTGGCCCACTTTCTCGATCATGCCCGATGAGAGCCGTGCTGAGCTTCACAGCGACGATCGAACGATCGGAATCGCGATCGAAACGAGGGTGACGCTGGATGACGTGCAAACGAGCGTGGGGATGGCCCTCATTCTGGAAATCGATGGCCGGGCTCCTGTCCGGCTGTCGGGCCACTCCACCTCTATTGTGGATATCAGCCTGTCGAAGGACGCCTCGGCAGCTGTGACCGTCGGAAGGGACAAGACGGCACGCGTGTGGCGGTTAGCTGATGGCGTCGAGCAGGCGAAGATCACGCACGATGGCGAGGGATACTTTACCACGGCGGCGTTCGATGCTTCCGGTACGGTTGTCTTCACGGCCGGGTTCAACGGGGAATTGAAGGCTTGGAACGCTGCCACTGGTGACCCGATCGTCGCCATGCACAGGTTCGACAAGCGAATTGTTTCAATCGTGGTGCCAAGCGACGGATCACCTTTGCTCGTGCGGTTGGCCGAGGACTCTGTCAGGCTCGCGCCGCTGAAGAGGTTCCTGCAGCCAACGGACATGCTTGTACAGGAGGCTTGCCGGAATCTGCTGTCGCCGGCGGAACGGCGATTCAGGTCCTATGAGGCGGCCGACGAGCTGCTTCAGAAGTTCTGGTTAGTTTCGCCAGATCAGGATCGCGACGTGTGCGAAGGTGTTGCGGGCCTGCCGGCATTCGGCGAGCGGCCCAAGATCAAATCGCTCCTCGACCTCATCGAGGACAATGCAGATTTGTTCTGACGCAGGCGCAGGCCAGGCTGGCCGAGCTTAGCCGAACAGCGACTGCCAGAAGGTGGACTTCGGGGACTGTAGTCTGGCGAGGCGGGATGAGGCGACCGGGGTCGGGTCCTGCGAGTAGCGGACGGTGGACTTGATCGGGGCGAGCGCGTCGGCGGCGGCTTGGCCGGCCTTGCGGGCGCGGGCGTCGGTAGCGTAGCCGCGGCGCGAGACGAGGATTTGTCCGGCGCCATTGATGACGCGATAGCCCCAGTCAGAGGCCTGCGCGAACGTCTTAACCTTGAGAATGCCGTTACTCATACGCGGTGTTCTGCAAGGCGGGCGCCATGACGCTATCGGGTCGGAGAAAGCCCTGTTGTGACGGCGAACCACACGGCGACGGCGGCCAGCATGAGTGCAAAGATGCGGCGGACGATGACCTCCCGGCGGGGATCGGCGACCGCCTTGGTAAACGAACCGGCGAACAGCACGATCAATGCATGGACCGCGGTGGCGAGCATCAGGTAGATCGCCGTCATCAGGATCATGGGCGGGCTCTCCGGATTGGTCTGGCTTGCGAAGCCGGGGATCATTAGGAGGAATACCGCCGCTGCCTTCGGGTTAAGCATGTTGACGATGAAGCCGCGCCGGAAGTGGCGGGTTTGATCAGTGGGGCTGCGTCCGGGCTTTTCGCCCTGCCATGCTTCGAAAGCCAGATAGAGCAGGAACAGGACGCCGCCCCAGCGCAGGAATTCGTAGAGGGCGGGATAGGTCGATATGAGCGCGGCCGCGCCGGTGGCGGCGAGGACGGCCAGTGCGGTGAGACCTGCGGCGATGCCAGCGACGGCCTGCAGGCCAACAATGCGACCGCGCTGGGCTGCAAGCAGCGCCAGCCAGGTCATGTTGGGACCGGGCGTGAGTTCCATCACGAGGATGGCGGCGAGAAATTCCGCGAAGGCGGGTGGCATGCCGCTCAGCTTGCGAAGTCGTATTGGCCGCCGGTCTTGAGCGCGGCCTGGTAGGCGGGGCGGGCGTGGATGCGGTCGAGGAAGGCCTTTACCATGGGCTTCGATTTCGCGTTGGCGCGCTGGGCGGCGGCTTCAAGCGGGAAGCTCATCATGATGTCGGCGGCGGTGAAGTCCGTGCCGCAGAACCATTCGGCCTTCGAGAGTTCGTTGTCCCAGTAATCAAGGTGTGTGCGGATCTGCGGGTCGGAGAGGCGCTCCTGCGCCTTGGCCATGATGCTCTTCACGAGGCCGCGCAGCAGGCTGGGAGCGTTGGCGGGCAGGTGGGTGAAGATGAGCTTCAAGAGGAGTGGCGTCATGGCCGAGCCTTCGGCGTAGTGCATCCAGTAGGTGTAGCGCAGGCGCTCGTCGGTGCCGGGCGGAGGCACGAGGCGTCCATTGCCGTGGCGCTCGATGATGTAGTCGATGATCGCGCCGGTCTCGGCGATGGTGCGGCCATTCTCCGTGATAACGGGCGACTTGCCGAGCGGGTGGACGGCTTTCAGTTCGGGTGGGGCGAGCATAGTGGCTGCGTCGCGCCGGTAGCGCTTCACCTCGTAGCGGACGCCGAGTTCTTCCAGCAGCCAGAGGACGCGCTGCGAGCGGGAGTTGTTGAGGTGGTGGACGGTGATCATGGATGGCCTCCGCGAGTTGTACGCTGGTGGCCGGTTCACGGATCGGCTGTCAACCTGAAGCTGGGTTGTCGTGTACTCTCATTTGGGTGGCCGGACGTAGCAGGGATTGCCGGGGCTGCGCGTGTTGCTGCCATCGTCGCAGGAGCTGTCCGCGCGAGTTATTCCGGCTTCTTCCGGGCGGCTGAGATTGCCCACGTGAAAGTAACCCCCACATCCGGACAGCAAGGCAGTAACCGCCAGCGCACACATGACTCGTTTCATCAGCCCCTCCCAATCCAGCCCAATGAGTTCGCCCGAGCGTGCAGGCGAAATTGAGGCATTGGATTTCGGGTCGGTTTAGTGGCCTTCGGCGCCGTGCTGGTGGGGCTGCATCAGCTTCCCACGTTCGGTGATGAAGATCGTCAGGAGGGCGGCGGAGCCCACGACGACGTGGCCGATGAAGATCGGGGTAATGGTGCCGTCAAACTGGCGGGCGATGAGGCCGCCGATGGAGGCCGACACGAATGACGAGGCAAAGCCGATAAGGGCTGCGCCGGATCCGGCGAGAGCGCCCAGCGGCTCCATGGCGATGGCGTTGTAGTTCGGGCCCTGGAAGCCGATGCAGAAGAAGGCGAGGATCACGAGCGTGTAGAACAGCTCGAACGGCACCGGGCCCATCATCGCCAGAACGGCGTGCACGGCGCTGACGATCACGAAGGCGATGAGCGCCGCATGCGACAGGAAGCGCATGCCCAGCCGCTCGACGAGCCGCGAGTTGATGAGGTTGGACACTGACATCGCGATGGCCGCGCCGGCGAACCAGAGTGCGAACATCTCTCCGGTGTCGTAGACCTCGTGGTAGAGCTGTTCGGAGGCGGAGATGTAGCTCATCAGGCCGCCGAACAGGAAGCCGGAGGCGATGGTGTAGCCCAGCGCCTCGCGCGTGCGGATCACCTTGCCATAGTTGCGGAACATGGTCGGGATGTTGAGCGGCACGCGCCGCTCAGGCGGCAGTGTTTCCGGCAGGCGGACAAGCACCCACAGGAACATGAAGGCGCCGAACGCGGATAGCGCCCAGAAGATGCCGTGCCACGTCATCACCTTCAGCATCATCTGGCCGATGAAGGGCGCGACGATGGGCGCTGACATGAAGACGATCATCACCAGTGACATCACTTTTGCCATCTGGCGGCCTACATAGAGGTCGCGCGCGGCGGAGACGGCGATTACGCGGCTGCCGCCCGCGCTCGCGCCCATGAAGACGCGCGCCCAGATCAGCAGGTCAAAGGTCGGCGCATAGACGCAGAGAATGCCGGCGACCACGTAGAAGAAGAGTGAGACGAACAGGACGGGGCGGCGGCCAAAGCGGTCGGTCAGCGGGCCGTAGAACAGTTGTGAGACTCCGAAGCCGAGCATGTAGGCGACGATGATCAGCTGGCGGTCGTTCTCTTCGCGAACCTGGAAGTCCGCGCCCATCTGCGGCAGCGCGGGAAGCATGATGTCGATGGCGAGCGCGTTGAGCGCCATGAGCATGGCCGTCAACGTCACGAACTCCCACAGCGGCAGACGCCGGGCAGGTGTGGACGTTTCCGACTGTTGGCCTGAGTCGGCGGACACGGGGCGAGCGCTCACTCTGCTGACAAGTCCGGGGGTTTAGCGGCGTTTCTTGCCCATGTGTAGGGCGGGCCAGCCCCTACGAGACAAAAACTTGCGCCTATCCATGCCTCTTTCCGGCGGGGATGTGGGCGGTCTATGCTTTGGGCGAAGGCCGGAGGGTTCTATGAAGTTTCGTCTGTTGATTGGCGCCGCAGTGGCGGCGAGCGTCGCCGCGCTTGCATTTGCGCAAGAGGCGCCGCAGCCGCCAGTCGAAGCCAAGAAGGACGAGAAGCCGAAGTGGGACGTGGCGGCGCCGCCGTTGCCCACGCGCACGGTCAACATCCATGTCGATGAAGGCACGTGGATGGATATCGACGTCAGCCCCGACGGGCGGACGATCGCGTTCGACCTGCTGGGCGATATCTACACGATGCCGACCGCGGGCGGGACGCCGACGCGGCTGGCGGAAGGCCTGCCTTATGAAATGCAGCCGCAATTCTCGCCGGATGGAAAGCGCATCACCTTCACCAGCGACCGTGGCGGCGGCGACAATATCTGGATCATGAACGCCGACGGCTCAGACAAGCGGCAGGTGACGAAGGAAGAATTCCGCCTGCTGAACGAGCCGAGCTGGAGCCCGGACGGGCGCTTCATTGCGGCGCGCAAGCATTTCACGACGGCGCGCTCGCTCGGGACTGGCGAGATCTGGATTTATCACGTGAGCGGCGGCGACGGTTATGTCGCGGTGAAGCGGAAGAGCGAGGCGCTGCAGAAGGAGCTGGGCGAGCCGGTCTATACGCCGGACGGCAAGGGCATCTACTACACGCGCAACGTCTCGCCGGGGAACGCGTTCGAGTACGCGCAGGATTCCAACGGGAGCCTCTTTGAAATCGAAAAGTACGATTTCGAGACGGGCGAAGTGAGCACGGCTGTGCAGGGCGCCGGCGGCGCCACGCGGCCGACGCCTTCGCCGGACGGCAAGAAGCTGGCCTTCGTGCGGCGCGAGCGGAATGCATCGAAGCTGTATGTGAAGGACCTGACGACGGGTGAGCTGAGCAAGGTCTATGACACGCTCGATCTCGACCTGCAGGAAACATGGGCCGTGAACGGGCTCTATCCCGGCATGGACTGGACGCCGGATTCGAAATCGATCGTGTTCTGGGCGGGCGGCAAGATCCGCCGCGTGGACATGGGTGGGCAGAGTTCGGTTATCCCTTTCCGCGTGAACGATACGCGCGTGGTGATCGATCCGGCGCAGCCGAAGACGGAAGTGGCGCCGGATACGTTCCGCACCAAAATGCCGCGTTATGTGTCGGTGTCGCCAGACGGCAAGCGCGTGGCGTTCGAGAGCCTGGGCAAACTCTATGTGAAGCAGTTGCCGAATGGGCAGCCGGCACGCGTGACGCAGACGCGGGGACAAGAGCTTGAGCTGTTCCCGTCATGGTCGCGGGATGGGCAGCGGATTGTTTATGTCGAGTGGACCGATGCGGCGCTGGGCAAGATCAGGACGGTGCAGCCGAATGGTGGCGGGGCGCGGACAGTGACGGCCGATCCCGGGCATTATCGGCGGCCGCGTTTCTCGCCGGATGGACAGGCCATCGTGTTCGAGCGCGGGACGGGCGGATACCTGCTGGACGATATGCGTTCGGCCGATCCGGGCGTCTATCGTGTGGCGGCTTCGGGCGGCACGCTGACGCGGGTTACGCCGGACGGGCGCTATCCACATTTTGGCGCGAGCAACGATCGCGTCTTTCTCACGCGCAGCGACGAGCAGTCGGGCGTGCTGGTGTCTGTCGATCTCAATGGCGAGGCCGCGCGCACGCACGCCAAGGGCGAGATGGTGGAAGGTTTCGAGGTTTCACCAGACGGCAAGCAGGTGGCGTTCCGCGACAACTTCGCGGCTTACGTCATGGCGCTCGCTTCTGGCCCGCAGGATATCGGCGCGGGCAAGGGCGGATCAGCCATGCCGGTCGTGAAGGCCAGCAAGGGTGGGGCGACCTATCTCACCTGGTCGGATGGCGGGAAGCAGCTGAACTGGAGCCTCGGCCCGACGCTGTTCTCGGCGAGCGCCGAAGCGATGATGCCGCTGGCGCCGAAGAAGGAAGGCGAGGAAGCCGCCTTCAAGCCGCCGGAGGCGGGCGTCGATCTTTCGATCCCGGTGACGGCGGCAAAGCCCAGCGGCACGACCGTGCTGACTGGCGCGCGCATTGTCACGATGTCGAACGATCAGGGCGGCGTCATCGAGAACGGCACGATCGTGGTGCAGGGCAATCGCATCACGGCCATCGGCCAGACCGGCGCTGTCACTGTGCCGGCGGGCGCGCGGACGGTTGATCTGGCGGGCAAAACAATCATCCCCGGACTGATCGATGCGCATGCGCACGGTCCGCAGGGCGACGATGACATCGTGCCGAACCAGAACTGGAGCGCGCTGGCGCACCTCTCGCTGGGCGTTACGACTGTGTTCGATCCCTCGAGTTCGGCCAGCGAGATATTCGTGGCTGACGAGATGCAGCGGGCGGGCCTCGTGCTCGCCTCGCGCATCTTCTCGACCGGCGAGATCGTTTACGGCGCACGCAGCCGCGGCACGCTGAATGACATCAAGGACTATGACGATGCGCTCGCGCACGTGCGCCGCCTGAAGGCGCAGGGAGCGGCGGGGGTCAAGAACTACAACCAGCCGCGCCGGAACCAGCGCCAGCAGGTGGTCGCAGCATCCATCGCGGAGAACATCCAGGTGGTGGCGGAGGGCGCGTCCTTGTTCGCGCAGGACATCGCGCTGATCTCGGATGGCAACACGGCGCTAGAGCACAACATCCCGCAATCCGTGCTGTACGAGGACGTCATCAGCTTCTTCGCGCAGACTAAGGTAGCCTATACGCCCACGCTGGTCGTCACCTATGGCGGTCTAGCGGGCGATCCCTACTGGCGCTCGCACACCGATGTGTGGCGCCACCCGATCCTGTCGAAACATGTGCCGCCGCATATCCTGCAGCCCAACAGCGTGCGCCGCACCCAGGCGCCGGACGAGGATTATGTTGATGCTAAATCGGCCGCGCAGTCGAAGAAGTTGTTCGACCGTGGCGTCAACGTTTCCATCGGCGCGCACGGGCAGGAAGAAGGGTTGGGGGCGCATTGGGAGCTGTGGTCGTTCGTGCGTGGCGGCTGGTCGCCGCTCGACGCGCTGAAGACCGCGACGACATTGCCGGCGAGGAAACTGGGCTTCGAAAAGGACATTGGTTCGCTCGAACCCGGCAAGCTCGCCGATCTAGTTGTGCTGGACGCCAACCCGCTGACCGACATCCGCAACTCGGACGAGATCGCCAGCGTGATGCTGAACGGTCGGCTCTACGATGCGGTGACGATGAACGAGATCGTCACAGGCAACCGGCTGAAGGCGCCGTATTACTGGGAGCGGTAGAGAGAGCGGTTAGCACGCGCTCGTCCTTCGACGGACGCACGCTTTGCGTGCTGCTCGGGATCAGCGCTACAGGGGCGATAGCAGTTTAGCGCTCATGGTGAGCAGGCCCGTAGGGCCGTCCGTCGAATCACGAGCGCGTAAGCGTCAGACGTTGAACCGGAAGTGCATCACGTCGCCATCCTGGACGACGTATTCCTTGCCTTCCTGGCGGGCCTTGCCGGCTTCCTTAGAGCCGCTTTCGCCGTTGTATCTCACGTAGTCGGCGTAGGCGATCGTTTCGGCTTTGATGAAGCCCTTCTCGAAGTCGCCGTGGATGACGCCGGCGGCTTGGGGAGCGGTCGTGCCCTTCTTGATCGTCCATGCGCGGGCTTCTTTCGGGCCGACCGTGAAGTAGGTCTGCAGGCCGAGAAGTTCATAGCCGGCGCGGATGACGCGGTTGAGGCCGGGTTCTTCGAGGCCGAGGCTTTCGAGGAATTCCTTCTGTTCTTCGTCAGAGAGGACAGCGACTTCGCTTTCGATTTTCGCCGAGATCACGACGGCGGCGGAGCCTTCCTTCCTCGCGTGGGCGACGACGGCGTCGGAGAACTTGTTGCCGGTTCCGGCGGAGTTCTCGTCGACGTTGCAGATGTAGAAGACCGGTTTCGAGGTCAGGAGCTGGAGCATCTTCCAGGCTTTCTGGTCCTCGGCCTTCACCTCCGCGCGGCGAGCGGGCTTGCCGGCGTTGAGCTGTTCCAGTGCGAGCTTGATGAGCTCGAGCGTCTGGATCGCTTCCTTGTCGCCGCCCTTGGCTTTCTTCTCGACGTTCTGCTTGCGCTTCTCGAGGCTATCCATGTCGGCCAGCATCAACTCGGTCTCGACCACTTCGAAGTCGGCGAGCGGATCGATCTTGCCGGAGACGTGGGTGATGTCGCCATCCTCGAAGCAGCGCAGCACATAAGCGACGGCGTCGACCTCGCGGATGGTGGCGAGAAACTGGTTGCCGAGGCCTTCGCCCTTGCTCGCGCCCTTCACGAGGCCGGCGATGTCGACGAAGTTCATGCGGGTCGGGATGATCTCTTTCGAACCTGCGATTTTAGCCAGCACGTCGAGGCGCGGTTCGGGCATCGCCACGTCGCCGACGTTCGGCTCGATGGTGCAGAACGGATAATTTGCCGCCTGCGCCGCGGCGGTGCGCGTGAGGGCGTTGAACAGGGTCGATTTGCCGACGTTCGGCAGACCCACGATTCCGGCCTTGAAGCCCATCAGTTCGGTTCCTTGTCTTCTTGCGGCTTGCGCGGATCGCTCTTCGGCGCAGGCGCAAGGCGCATCACTTCGGTCTGGTATTTGTCGTCGCTGTTGGCGAGCAGGAGAGGCAGGGCCTCTGCGCACGCGTCGATCAGTGCAGTTAGCCAAGGCTGGTCGGCCTTGGCGAAATCGGAAAGCACGTGTGCGTGGACGAGTTCCTTGTCGCCCGGATGGCCGACGCCCATGCGCGCCCGGCGAACATCCGGACTTGCCTGCGCGATGATGGAGCGGATGCCGTTGTGACCTGCCGCGCCGCCGCCGGTCTTCATGCGGAAGCGGCCGGGTGCGAGGTCGATCTCGTCATAGAACACGATGGTGTTGGCTGGCGTGATCTTGTTGAAGCGCATCGCCTCGCCGACCGAATGGCCTGAGTTGTTCATGAAGGTCTGCGGCTTCAGCAGCATGGCCTTTACGCGCGTGCCATCAGGAGCGATGAGTGCGCCTTCGGAAGCCTCGCCCTGGAAACGGCTGCGCCATGGGCTGAACGCGTATTTCGACGCGAAGCGCTCCACGGCCATGAAGCCGATGTTGTGACGGTTGCCGGCGTACTTGGCGCCGGGGTTTCCGAGACCCACGATGAGCAGCATCAGAGCTGTCCCGAAGGAAGCGCCGGCGCATCGCGTGATGCGCCGGCTCTACGTCCTTACTTCTTGGCGGCGGGCTTGGCGGCGGCAGCGGGGGCTTTGGCGCCAGCGGCGGGTGCAGCGCCTTTTGCGGCGGCGGGAGCGGCGGCTCCAGCGGCGGGTGCAGCGGCGTCAGCAGTGGCGTCAGCGGCGGTTGCCACCTTCTCGTCGACCACATCGTCCTTCGCCTTGCGGCCGGCGATCGTGATGATCGTGAAATCGCGGTCAGCAATCGTCGGGCGGGTGCCTTCCGGCAGCTTGATCGCGGAAATCTTCAGGGCGTCGCCGATGTCCATGCCGGACACGTCAGCCTCGAGGTGCTCGGGGATCGCATCGGCCGGGGCGTACAGCCAGATTTCGTGACGGACGATGTTCATGGCGCCGCCACGCTTGATGCCGGGGGAGACGCCCTGGCCGGTGACGTGGACCGGAACGGCCACGCGGATGACTTGGCCTTTTTCGACGCGATAGAGGTCGAGGTGGGTGGGCTCGTCCGTGACCGGGTGGAACTGGATGTCCTGCGCGAACACCAACTGGCGCTCGCCTTTGTATTCCAGCGTCACGGTGTGGGAGATGAACTTGCCGGACTTGAGGGCCTGGACGATGGTTTTCTTGTCCATCGAGATCGACACGGGGGCCTTGTCGCCGCCGTAGAGGACGCCGGGGACCTTGTTGGCGCGGCGCACTTCACGCGCGCCGCCACGACCGGTGCGCTCGCGCACGTCGACATTGAGGACGATTTCAGGCTTGGCCATTTTACACTCCATTTCGCCCTGGTGAGCACCGCTACGCGGTTCACCCCGGCTACACAGGCAGCGACAACCGCCGCCTTTTTGGGAAGGCGGGCTTATAGGGGAGCCATCCACAGGAGGCAAGCGGGCCAAAACGTCCGCAAAAACCAGTATAAAACACGCCGGAAACCGACCCCGGATTAACCCTTGGTAGGACTCGCCTCGCGAGAGACGCCAATCGTCGCCGCGGCTGCTATCACGCTATCTAGTGGAGGAAGGGGCCAGAAGGACTCCCAACCTGGACGGTGGATGACCAATCCCGAAGACATCGCGGGGCAGACCGCAGTCGCGACCGTCGGACGCGTCCGCCGGGTCTGGGGTGTATCTGAAATCCGTCTGCCTTTCATGCCTTACGGGCTGGTCCCGCTCGTCGGGCTGATCGTCCTGATGCTCGTGTCCCTGATCCCGGTGGCCTTTGGCGAGATCGAGGCGTCGACTGATGCAGCGGCCAAGACCGCACTGAAGAATGCCGGTGCTGACTGGGCGACCGCGCATACGTCGGGCCAATGGGTTGTGCTGGAAGGCAAGCCGCCCTCGCCCGAGGCGGCCGAGCAGGCGTTGGAGGCTGTCCGCAAGGCAAAGGCGCCGACGATCTTTGGCGAAGCCCAGCCGGCGACGTGGGTCTATGACCGCTTCACCCGGACCGAAGACCCGCTGCTGCCGGGTTCGCGCGACCGTCCGCGCGTCGGCGGCGCCGATGGTACTCCAGCCGTCGCGCCACCGCCGGGAACGCAGTCGGAGATCGCATCGTGCGATGACACGATGGCGCGCATCCTCGACGGGTCGACCATACAATTCTCGACGGCTAGCACGATTGTGGGCTCAGCCAGTGGCAATACACTCGATTCCATCGCGCGGGCGGCGTCGAGCTGCCCCGGCGTGCTGCGCATCGAGGGGCACACCGACAATGTGGGGCGTCCCGGCTACAACTCCGTGCTGAGCCGCCAGCGCGCCGAGGCCGTGCGCGAGGCGCTGATCGCGCGTGGCGTGCGTGGCGACCGTCTCGTGGCGCAGGGCTTCGGCTCGAACCGTCCCATTGCAGACAACCGAACGGATGACGGGCGCGCCCGCAACCGCCGGATCGAAATTCACCCCATCGCTCAATCACCGACGTGAGCCATAAGAGGCCGACATGTGGTTCCTGCTGCTTCAAATCTTCATTCTCATGCTGCTCGCGGCGGCGTTGGGCGCGGCGCTCGCCTGGTGGTGGCTGAGCCGCAAGCACGAGGATCTTGCCGCGAGCCGCGAGAGGCTTGTGATGCAGGCCGGGCGTATCGACGGGCTCGCGACGCGCGACGATCTCGAGAAGGAGCTCGCGGCTGTATCCAAGCTGGTGAGCAGCCAGAAGCCGGTCGACCTGCAGCCGATTGAAGAGAGGCTGCTGCGGCTTCAGTCCGCCATCAACGAGAGCAAGCCGGCGCCGGTTGACCTGTCGCCGGCGGTGAACCGCATTGGCGCGCTGGATGAGCGGCTGTCGCGCATGGAGCGCGCGCTGGCGGAAGCCAAGCCAGCAGAAGTCGATCTCGGGCCGGTGCACAGCGGGATCGCGTCGCTGGGGATCGCGGTCGAGCCGGTGAGCGGGCGGATCGGGCAGCTGGAAGAGAAGCTCGCGGAAATGGTGGCGCGGCTGGAAGGCGCACGGCGCAACGACATGGATACGATCGCGGGGCGGTTCACGAATATCTCGACGGCGCTTGCTGGCTTGCGCTTTCCAGATCTTGCGCCGTTGCAATCGCGGCTGGCGGAGCTTCAGGCGGCCGTCGCCAACATCCCCAAGCCGGATCTTGCGCCCGTGCAATCGCGGCTCGCGGAAGTGCAGGCAGGCATTGCGAACATCCCGCCGCCGGATCTCACGGGCATCAGAAAGTCGCTGTCGGATCTGGAGACGTTTGTCGTGGCGCTGGACAAGCCGCCGCAGGATTTCGGACCGCTGCACCAGCGTTTCGCGGCGGTCGAGTCGTCGCTGATGTCGGTGCAGGCGGAGGTCCGCGAGGGGAAGGCGCTGCATCCGATCGACCAGCGGCTTGCCGGACTGGAAGAGGCGCTCGGATCGATGCCGGGGCCGGATCTGGAGCCAGTGATCGGCGCTGTCCGGTCGATCGACAGCCGGAACGATCTCGTGGCGGTCGAGAACCGGCTGACGGCGATCGAGTATGGCCTTGCGGCGCTGCATCACATGCTGCGGTCACGTACGGACGGCGAAGCTCGCGTCGCGCCGCCGCTTCAGGTGGTGCGCGATACGCCGGTCACCGTGCAGAGACCGGCGCGCGATACTGATCCCATCAACTTTGCACGGAGGCCGGACGACAAGTCCAACCTGCTGGCCGAGCCGGCCTTCGGGACACCGGACGATCTTGAACTGATCGACGGTGTCGGGCCGATGTTGCGGGCGCTGCTGCACGAGATCGGCGTGTTCTATTTCTGGCAGGTGGCCGAGTGGACGCAGGAAGATATCGACTGGGTCGAGAGCAAGCTGAAGCATTTCCGCGGGCGCATCCGGCGCGACGACTGGGTTGGTCATGCCCGGGCGCTGGCGGCCGCACCGACCGCCGCGAAGCGGCCGATGCAGCAGCAGATGCGCGGGACGTTCTAGCCTAGCTCATCCCGTGATAGCCGCGCTCGCCGTGCACATGCATGTCGAGGCCTTCGATCTCGGCGTCTGATTTCACGCGCATCTTGAAGAAGATGTCCGTGACCTTGGCGATCACCAGCGTGACGCCAACCGACCAGGCGATGACGACGACCACGCCCTGCAGCTGGACCCAGGCTTGCTGACCCATAGATACCTCGCCGAGGCCGGGCGAGAGCGGGCCGGCAGTGGCGAGGATCGGCAGGATCAGCGAGCCGAGAACGCCGCCGACGCCGTGGACGGCGAAGACGTCGAGGCTGTCGTCGACCTTCAGGCGGTTGCGGATCAGCGCGACGGCGTAGAAGCAGACGATCGACGCTACGACGCCGATCACGAGCGCGCCGACCGGGCCGACGGATCCGGCTGCCGGGGTGATGGTGGCAAGGCCCGCGACGAGGCCGGTGACCGTGCCGACGAGGCCGGGGCGGCCGAACTTGATCCACTCGATTGCCATCCAGGTCAGCGCGGCGGCGGATGCCGAGATGTGGGTGACGAGCATGGCGTTGCCCGCGCCCTGTCCGGCGGAGAGGGCGGATCCGGCATTGAAGCCGTACCAGCCGACCCACAGCATCGCCGCGCCGATCATGACAAAGACCGGGCTGTGCGGAGGGCGCATCTCGTTCGGGAAGTGCTTCCGCTTGCCGACGAGCAGAGCGATCACGATGGCGGAGGAGCCGGCGGTTGCGTGGACGACGAGGCCGCCCGCGAAGTCGCGCACGCCCTGTTCGAACAGCCAGCCGCCCGAGCCCCAGACCCAATGCGCGACTGGCGCATAGACCAGCAGCATCCAGAGGGCCGAGAAGACGAGGACGAAGGCGAAGCCGGTCCGCTCGGGATAGGCGCCGACGATAAGCGCGGGGGTGATGATCGCGAACGTCATCTGGAACATGAAGAAGACTGTCTCGGGCAGGGTGCCCACCTGGCTGTTCGCGTCGACGCCGGAGAGGAAGGCCTTGCCGAGCCCGCCCCAGAACGCGTTGGCCTCGCCGCCATCTCCGAAGGCGATTGAGTAACCGGCCGCAAGCCAGAGCACAGACATCAGGCAGGCGATGACGACGCACTGGCTGAGCACGGAGAGCACATTCTTCGACTGGACGAGGCCGCCGTAGAAGAGCGCGAGCGCCGGCAGCGTCATCAGCAGGACGAGCGCCGTGGCGGTCAGCACCCAGGCGGTGTCGCCGGAATTGGTCTCGGCAAAGGCGGCTGGAGCGGCGACGAGCGCACAGGCCAGCGCCACGGCCGCGCGGCGGCCGACTTGAAGGATGGTCATGGGGTCCTCTCGAATGCGTCGCCGACTGCGCGGCGTTGCCCGTTGATTAGGCGGAGAGGTGCGATTCCGCCCAGACAACGTGCGGCGCTTGTCGACTAGCGTGTGAGGCGCCGCTGGATTGGGCGTAAAATGACCGAGATGCACGAAAAGTGGGCAGAGAAGGTGCGGGAGGCGCATGAGGTAGTGCGCCTCCCGCGACAGGCGGGCGTCGTCCCGTGGGGTGCAATCCCGGGGAGTTAGCGTTGCGCCTGCTGAACGCCGTCCCGTTCCAGCCGGGCGATCTGGATCGCCGTGCGTAGGTCGGGGGCCTTGGCCAGGGAGGTCTTGATCGCCTCGTCCGCGCAGGACTGACGCTTGGCCTTGGTGCGGATGCCTTCGCAGAGCTTCACAGCCGAGCGCTCGACCTGGGCGAGCAGGACCTGGCGGTCCGCCGGGCGGGACAGATCCAGCTTGTCGAAGCGGACCACGTAGCTCGACCCGACCTTCCAGGCGCCATCCTCGGCGTTGGCGGTGGTGGGCAGGGCGAAGACCAGCAGGGTGGCGGCGATGGCGAGGCGGAAACGGGTGGTCATGGGGAGTTTCTCCTTCTCGTCGGCAGCTCCTGACTGGCGCCGACCGGAAGAAGGCTGGGCCGCTTGCCCGGAAAAGATCAGGACCTGCGCCTGATAAACGCCTGACTTTTTGCCGATGACGCATGAAAACAAGGATGTGAGTCCCGCAGCGAAGCCTTGCGGGACCTCGGGACGAGGACATACGCCAGTCAAATGGATCTCGCGCGCGAAGCCAGTTTCAGGCTCGGAAGCATGGAAGTGCGCCCTTCCACGCGGGAGATTCTGTATGGCGGCGAGCGCGAGGTGCTGGAGCCGCGAGTGATGGCGGTGCTGGTCGTGCTCGGCCGGGCGCGGGGCGAGGTGGTCACAAGGGACGACCTGACGGCGGCCTGCTGGGAGGGAAGGGTGGTGTCTGACGACGCCATCAACCGCGTGATTTCCCGGATCAGGCGGGCGGCGGACCTGACGGGCGGCAAGGATTTCACCCTCGAGACGATCACCAAGGTCGGCTACCGGCTGGTGGTGAACGGGGTGCAGCCCGTGGCGGCGCCGGCCGAGCCTGAGCCAGCGGAGCCGAGGCGGCCGCGGCGGTTGGTGCTGCCGGTGGCCGTGCTGGCGGCGCTGGCGGTGCTGGTGGCGACGGGAGCGTGGTGGCTGGCGGGGCGGCAGCCGGAATGGTCGCCGGACCCGACGCGGTCGCTGACCTTGGCGGTGCTGCCGTTCGACAATCTGAGCGCGACGCCTGAGGACCAGCCGATGGCGCTGGGGATGGCGCGGGAGATCCGCAATACGTTGTCGCGCGTGCGTGGGCTGCTTGTGGTGTCCGATTCTTCCTCGTTCGCGCTGGCGGCAGAGCCGCTGGGCGAGATCAGCAAGCGATTGAGTGCGGACCTGCTGCTCGATGGCAGCCTGACGCGCACCGGAGACACGATCAGGATATCGGTTGAGCTGGTGGATGGCTGGAAGGGCGTCAACCTGTGGACCGGCACGAAGTCAGGGCCCGCGACCGATCTCGATGGCTTGCGGCGGGACATCTCGGCGGCGGTGGTGGAGCAGCTGGTGGTGCGGCTGGGGCCGGAACGGGTCGAGTTGCTGGCCGCTCCGCGCCGTGGCGATCCGCAGGCCTACAGGATGCTCGTGGAAGCTTCCGAGCTGCTGGAAGGCACGCAGGCAGCGCGGATGCGCGGCAACGCTGGCTTGGCGCTGGAGGCGGGAGATCGCGCCAACGCGCTGATCGACAGGGCGCTGGAGATCGAGCCGGAGTCGCCGCTGGGCCTGCGGTTGAAAGCCCAGATCATCTCGTCCGGCGCGACAACTGAATTGTTCGCGCAAGGTTTCCGCCTGTACGACAAGGCTACGCAGGCCTCCCTTTATCTGCGACGGGCGCTGGCGTCCGATCCTGATGCCGTGCCGGCGCTGGCGGCGCTTGGCGAGTATTATCGCCGGTTCGAGTGGCGATGGACGGAGGCACGGACGATGATGGAGCGGGCGCTGGCGCTCGATCCGAATAACTCCGAGGCGCATCTGTCCTATTCCTACTACCTTTCTGGCGCAGGCCGTTGTGTCGAAGCTCTGGAGCATTCGTATACAGCGCTTGAGATCGATCCCGAGTTCGGGTGGCGCACGCTGAGCGTGCCGCGCGCGCTGAAATGTATCGGACGGTTCGAGGAGTCGGACGCGGCTTACATCAAGGCGTTAGATCAGGATCGCGGGAACATGTTCATCCTGCGCGAGATGTACATGAACCACTTCCTTCGCGGCGAGGCGGACAAGCTGGAGAAGCTGCGCGCGCATGTCCACGATGATCTGTGGAAGGGGGCGCCGCATACCGACGTGCAACGCTGGCTGGACTGGACCGCGCTTGCTGTCGAAGCGTTGCGGGGGCGGCGTGAGCCATTTCTCGCGAGGCTGGAAAAGGAAGTCCGTGCCGACATGCCGCCGGATGAGTCCGACGGGATAGCGGAAACGTTTCGCCGCAAGGGCGATGTCATGTGGATCCAGGCTGTCGAATTTGCGGTGGCGGGCGCGCCTGAGCGCTCGATTGACATGCTTGAGCGCGCGATCGCCGACAGCGCCCTCTACATTCCCGAGACGATGCCATACGGCGCCTTTGAGTTTTCGCCGGAGGTGCGGGCAAACCCGCGCTATCAGGCGATCTGGCGGTCGGATCCTCGGCTGGCTGAACTCACGGCGCTGCGCCTGCAGGCGTTGAAGAACCGGCAGATGGCAGGTGTCCTTCCGGACGGCACGAAGGTCGTTGCAGCTAGTGCTGTTGACACACGTAGCTGAGACGCTACAGTTGTAGCGTACAACGAGTCACAAGGCTCGGGCAGCACACGGGACAGCCATGTCAGTGACGGCCACGAAGACCGAGTTGTCGGTCCTGAAGCAGCTCTGGCCAGACGGCCGGAAGAGCGCGCGGGAAATCCACGATGGGTTAAGCGATGAGACGGGGTGGAGCTATTCCACTTCGCGCACCGTCATCACGCGCATGGAAGAGAAGGGCTTGCTTAAGCGGGCCGAGGTTCATGGCGTGGCGGTCTATTCGCCGGCGCTGAGCCGCGTCGCTGTGCTGGGCGCGATGGCTCGGGAGCTGACGCGGCAGGTATTCGACATCAAGGGTGCGCTGCCGGCCTCGATGTTCGCTGAGAGCCCGCACATGACGGAAGACGAGCTGGCCGAGCTCGACGCCATTCTGAATGCCGATGAGGAGCAAGGACAATGACCATCCTGACCTGGCTTGCGGTTTCATCTCTGGTCTGGGGCGGGGTGATCTGGTTCATCGCGCGCATACTGCAACGTTCGAACGGCGTCTCGGGCCGCGCGCGGCAGTGGATCTGGCGCGGGGCGACGGCCCTGCTGATCGCGCCGTGGGTTGCGGCGCCGCTGGTGTCCGCGCTCGGGCTTGGACTGGCGCCGGCGGAAGTCGCGCCGGTTGTTGCGGCGATCGAGGAGCCGATGATCGAGGCTCATGCTGCGGTGTTTACGGGTGAGACGGTGAACGTCGGCACGACCGCGATCGAGAATGGCGGTAGCTTGCTTGCGTGGATCAGCGGGCTGCAGTGGATCGAGACTGCTCTCTTCGCGCTGATCGCCGGCTGGCTCATGCGTTTTGTTCTCGCGCAGCTCGCGTTGAGGTCGCTGCTGGGCATCGTCAATAATTCACGCGTTGCTGAAGCAGGTGTCGCGACGATGTCGCTGCACGGCTGGACGCAACGGCTTGGACTTCGCCGTGCGCCGCGACTGCGCATTGTGGATCAGGCGGTGTCGCCCTTCTCCTACGGCATGTTCCGTCCGACGATCTGCCTGCCGGAAGGCATGGAACGCCAGCTTAGCCGCGAAGCGCTCGATCTGGTCGTCGGCCACGAGTGCCTGCACATCGCGCGTGGCGATGGATGGCGCCGTCCGCTGGAGCGCATCGTTGCCGACGTCTTCTGGTTCAACCCCTTCGCTTGGGCCATGCGCCGCGAACTCGACATTGCCCGCGAACTTGCGTGCGACGAGGGTGTGGTCAATCTGTCGAGCGCCCGTCACGCCTACGCCCGCACCCTGCGCGATGTGGCCGGGTTCTCGGCGGGGCTCTCGCATGCAGCGCCTGCCGCCTCGATGTCTCTGGCTGGCGGACGTAGCCTGATGCTGCGCGTGACGCGGACACTGTCGCAGGCCAAGCGCAAGCCGGCGCGCGCCGTTGTTGTCGCGGCGTGCGTGCTTGGCGCCATCGGAGCTCCAATCGCGGTGGCGCAGGTAATGCTGGCGACGCCGCGTGCGCCGCAGCCTCCGGCCGCGCCGCTTGTGGCCGACATGCCGGCCCCGCCCGCAGCGCCGGCACAGGTGCCCGTGCCGCCGGTCGCGCCCGTCGCGGAGCAGAACGTCTATATCTCGCCCGATGGCATGGTGCGCGCGTCCTTCTCGGCAACGGTCGTTTCGACGAGCGGCGCGAAGGGCAGCTACAGCGTCGGCCTCGAAGGCTCTGGCGCCAACGGCGACAGCAATGTCTGCATCGCGCAACTGGACGGTCTCGGCGATCTCAATGTCGCGAAGGACCAGAGCGTTGCGCGTGGCGATGCCATCGGCACCCGGGGCAATAGCCGTAGCCTCAGCTTCCACGTGCAATGCACCGACGAACTGGATGGGCGGGGACGCCCCGTGTTCAGCGCCCCGCCGGCGCCGCCTGCTCCGGCTGAAGCGCCGGAAGCACCCGAGGCGCCGGAGGCTGCTGAAGCCGCTGAGTCGCCAGAAGCCCCGGAGGCCGCCGCGCCTGCGCCGTTCGCTCCCTTCGACGCGTGGGACGCGCCCAGGCCACTGGCCGCGCCGCATGCAACGCCGATGACGCCGCTCACGACGCTGACTCCGCCGACACCGCCGACACCGCCGACACCGCGCACGTGGGTGACGCCGGCGCCTGCACCCGCCGCGCCTCTTAAGGGGCAGCGCACGCCCACCGCTGCGCCGCCCGCTCCGGGCCAGCATGTCACGCCGCCGACGCCGCCCGAGCCGATCGTGCTGCGAGCGCCGTTTGCGGCCAGGGTGATGACGATCGAGCCGGGCGACAACGGGCTTTCGAAGGTGAAGCTGCAACAGGTTGCCACCCGCGCAGTTCCGCTAGAAGGCGAGCCCTGCGTCGTGTTCTACACGGGCGTCGAGAATTTGCGTGTGGTGGAAATCGCGCGTGTGATCGGGGAGGGTCAGGTGATTGGCTTCGCGACGCCTTCGTCCAACTCGGTGACGACGACTTGCGCCATGGTCAAAGCCGCGAAGGTGACTCCGGCGCCGCAACCGGCCACGTCTTATGTTTCTCCGAATACGCCGCATGCTGTGCTGAACGCCGGACGTCCGACGAGCCGGTTCGGCGAGAGGTTTGATCCGGCAACCGGCAAATCACTTTTTCACGAAGGCATTGACCTTGCCGCGCCAAAAGGAACCGCCGTTCACGCTCCTGGCGATGCGCAGGTAAGCCAGACGTTTGCTGCTCATGAGAAGCTCGGAAACGCCGTCGAACTCACACTGCCGAGCGGCTCCAAGATCCGAATGACACATCTCGACGAAGTGAAGGTGAAAACTGGAAACGCGGTGAAGGCCGGCGATGTGGTCGGCACGGTGGGAAGCACCGGTTTGACGACGGGCCCGCACGTTCATCTGGAGGTGGTGGTAAAGGGCAAGATGATCGATCCGGAACTCGTGCGGGGGCTCACCCTGATCCGGCCGTGATCGCAGGAATGGCAGGGCCGTGACCCCGAGTCCGTGGAAAACCTGACACTCTCCACGCGCTGAGCCGACACCACATACGGACAGCAGCCTTGCCAGAGGGCGCGCCCGCAACCGCAGGCGCGCCCGACCTGTTGCGGCCTCTCGCCGGACAAGGGATGGCGGTCTATCTTCCCGGGGGATTGGGAGGAAATCATGCGCATTGCGTTTCTGGCCTTGCTGGCCGCTGTCGCCACCGCGCCTGTGTTGGCGCAGCAGGCGCCGACGCCCGCGCTGGTGCGCGAGGGCGTTACCGAGAACCTGACGGAGCATGTCTGGGCGATACCGGACGGCGGCGCATCGCTTGTGCCGAATGTGGGCATCGTGGTGGGATCGAGCGCGGTGCTGGTGGTCGATACGGGCATGGGCGCGCGCAATGCAGAGACGATCCTGAAGGAGGTCGCCAAGGTCGGTGCGGGCAAGCCGATCTACATCGTGACCACGCACTTCCATCCCGAACACGACATGGGCGCACATGCGTTTCCGGCGGGGTCGAAGCTGATCCGGTCGGAAGACCAGAAGAAGGATATCGCGGAGTTCGGGCGCACGCTGGCGGATACGTTCGCGGCGCGTTCGGCGCTCAACAAGGAACTGCTGGATGGCGTCACGCATCGCCCGGCGGATATCTCGTTCGAGAAGGACTATTCGCTCGATCTCGGTGGTGTGACGGCGAAGGTTTACGCGATGGGCGCGAACCACACGCGGGGCGACACAGCGGTGCTGGTCGAGGGCGTGCTGTTCTCGGGCGACCTGGCAATGCGGCCGCAGCCGGCATTCGCGAGCCCGTACTCGACTATCAGCCACTGGCTAGAAAGCCTCGATGTGCTGGCGAAGATGAAACCCGCGCATGTCGTGCCGAGCCATGGCGCGCGGGGCGATGCAGCGATCATCCAGGGATACGTCACCTACCTGACGAAAGTGCGCGATGCGGCAGCGGCGCAGAAGAAGGCGGGCAAGACCGAGGATGAGGCGGTCGCGGCGGTGTCGGCTGAGCTGAAGGACCAGTATCCCGACGCGAACAGGCTGGCAGGCGCGATCCGGGCGGCGTGGAAAGAGGCGAAGTAGCCGCTAATCGAACATCTTCGAGATCGACTCGTCGTTCGCGATGCGGCGGATGGCTTCGCCGATGAGGGGGGCGAGCGTGAGGGTACGGATCTTCTTGGCCTTGGCGACAGACTCAGATGCCTGGATGGTGTCGGTGATGACCAGCTCTTTCAGCTGGGATTTGTCGATGTTGGCGGCGGCGCCGTTCGAGAGCACGCCGTGAGTGACGTAGGCGGCGACTTCCTTCGCGCCTTTCTTGAGCAGCGCTTCAGCGGCGTTGACCAGCGTGCCGCCCGAGTCCGTCATGTCGTCGATCAGGATGCACTTGCGGCCTTCGACGTCGCCGATGATGTTCATCACTTCGGACTCGCCGGCTTTCTCGCGGCGCTTGTCGACGATGGCGAGGTCGGCTTCGAGGCGTTTGGCCAGCGCGCGGGCGCGCACGACGCCGCCGATGTCGGGTGAGATGACCATCAGGTCCTGCTTGCCGTACTTCTTGATGATGTCGTCGGCCATTTCGGGCTGGGCGAAGAGGTTGTCCGTCGGCTTGTCGAAGAAGCCCTGGATCTGCGCGGCGTGGAGATCGACGGTGACGACGCGGTCGGCGCCGGCCGTGGTGATCAGATTGGCGACGAGCTTGGCGGAGATCGGCGTGCGGCCGTCGGTTTTTCGGTCCTGACGGGAGTAGCCGAAATAGGGGATGACGGCGGTGATGCGGCGGGCGGAGGCGCGGACCAGCGCATCCATCGTGATCAGCAACTCCATCAGGTGGTCGTTGGCCGGGGCGGAGGTGGACTGGATGATGTAGACGTCCTGGCCGCGGACGTTCTCGTTCACCTTCACGAAGACTTCGCGGTCCTTGAAGGTCTTCACCTCGGTGTCGGTGAGACGCATGTCGAGGCGGTCTGCGATCTTCTGCGCAAGCAGACGGTTGGAATTGCACGAGATGAGTTTCATCTGCCCGCTCTCCCAAATACGCCGCCCCTGAAACGTTTCCGTCAGAGGGCTCCCGTCGGCGTCACGCTTCTGTCGCAGAATCGTGGCGCGGGCAATCGCGGCATGTGTGGATTTCCGGGGAGTGATTGCGCCATTGCGGGACGTGGCGCAAATGCCGCACGTTTTGTGACAGCGACGCGTTTTCGCGCATCACGCTAGCAGCATGATTCCCGTCATGTTTCGCCCGCAGTCGCGCTCGCCGGTTTTCACGGAGTGGCGGTGGGAGAAATATTCCTCCGGCTGGGTCAGCGTGTCGTCGTCGAGCGCATCGGTGTGCGCGACGCCGAGGCGGGCGAGACGGCCGAGGCAATAGCGCTTGAGATCGAAGAACTGGCGGTCGCCTTCGCCGGGGATGAACAGGGTCTCGGCCCAGGGCGTGGCGTTCAGCACGGCGTCGCAAAGATCGGGACCGACCTCGAACGAGGATTGCGACAGGCAGGGGCCGACGCCCGCGGCCATCTTCGACGGATCGCCGCCAATCTCGGCCATGGCTTCGACGGCGGCTTCGATCACGCCGCCGACAGCGCCGCGCCAGCCGGCATGGATCGCAGCGATGACGCCGTTGTGCGGGTCGCAGAGGACGATAGGCGCACAATCCGCCGCGAGCACGCCGAGCATGAGGCCGGGGCGTTTGGTGACGAGGGCGTCGCATTCCGGACGTTCGTTCGGGGCGAAGGCCTTGTCGGCGATGACGGCTTTGGCGGAGTGGATCTGCCGGGGTGCAGCGAGGTTTTCCGGATCGGCGCAGAGGGCGAGGCAGACGCGGCGGCGGTTCTCGAGAACCTTCTCCGGCTCATCGCCCGAGCCGGGACCGCAGTTGAGCGACTTGTAGACGCCCGTGGAGACGCCGCCGCGCCGGCCAAAGAAGCCATGGCGCACATGCATCGAGAAGCGCTTGAGCGCGGGGACTTCCTCGAAGGGCGGGCGTTCGGATGTCATGCCCATTCAGTAGAGCATGAGCAGATTTCGAGAAAGCGCCGACGTTCAGTTTCCTGTAAGGACCCGCCAGGCAAGCAGCAGGACAAATGCAATCATTGTCGCCAGCGACGCAACAAGGACTCCCTGTGGCAATCGCGTGTGAATCTCCTTGCCGGTCAGGCCTTCGGCTATGGCAATCAGAAAAGTTCCGCCGTTCAAGATTGGCAATGGCAGCAGGTTGAACATCGCAACCTTGATTGCGACGACAGCCGCCGCAGCCGGCAGGCCGCCGGTCTGCAACGTCGGCTCGAGCGCAGTGTTCAAATCTATCGGCGTGGAGAAATCCGTCGCGGAGGCCCACATCTGGGGCCATGCCAACAGGATTTCATCGAGCGCCTGAGCGCCAAGCAGAACGGCGCAAATGCCGATGGCGAGGAGAGGGCCGGCGATGGCGATGAGCGCCCGCACGGGCCACGGCGCATAGGAGGTTTCAGCATCACCCGGGAAGAACTTGACGTGTCCCCCGAAGAAGATCGGTGAAACCCGTATCTCGGTCCGGCCAATGCGCGCGAGGCGAACGGACGGCGGATAGCCGAACTGGATGCGCTCAATTCCAACGCCGAACGATACGCCCGCCAGCGCGGTGAGCAGATTGAACGCGATCATGTAGCCAGCGATGCCAGCGGCTACGGCAAGTATCGTATCTGCGGTGATGTTCAAGATGTTCCCCCTTCGCGGCCGTGAATCGATCAGAATCCCGGCGGCGTCGGCGCGCCATGGGGCGTGAGCGCGACGCATTTGAACCTTGCGCCCGTCTGGTCCGGAGAGACAAGCTTGTGGACTGCTTCGCGAATTTCGTCAGCACGATCGCGGTTGGCCTGCACGAGAGACGCCGCACGTTCATTCACACCGAGGCTGGTGAGGAAGTAGCGCTGCTGCACCGGGCCGTGGATGGCGAGACCTTCGCTTTCGCACAGGCGGCGCAGGCGGGGGAAGTCGACATCGGCGGTGAGGTCGGATGCGCCCGGATCGGCGAGGGGGTCGAGCTGCTCGCCAGCCTTGTAGGCGCGCAGCGTGTCGCCGGGCGAACGGTCGTCCGGGCCGTAGTCGATCAGGAGGGCGCGGCCGGGATGCTGGCGGAAGCGGCGGGCGATGGAGGTGGTGAGCGTTTCGAGGGCGGGGGCATATTCGACGTGGTCGCCGACGGGGATGACGTCTGGCGGGAGGTCGGCGGGCGGGCCGATTCCGAAGGCGAGATGGCCGTCGCGGTCGAGGCCGACCTGGCGTTCGCGCCAGCCATTTCCGTCGCGCACGAACTGCCGGACGGCGAAGCAATCGAGAAATTCATTGGCGACGATGATCGACGGGCCGGGCGGGATGGAGTCGAGATCGGGGTGATGGTGGATTGTGTGACGGGGCAGGTGGCCGATCTGCGCCTGTCGAAGGGCGGGGCTGGCTTCAATGAGGGCGATCTCGGCGGCGTCGAGGAAGCCGGGTACGGAGCCGCCGGCGCGCAGCAGATCCGCCATCATCGTTCCGCGGCCGGGGCCGAGTTCGATGAGCTGGAATTTTTCCGGCTTGCCGAGCGCGATCCATTCGTGCGCGGCCCAGAGGCCGAGCAGTTCGCCGAAGACCTGCGACGTTTCAGGGGCGGTCGTGAAGTCCTGGTTGAAGCCGGGACGCGTGGCGTAATAGCCGTCCTTCGGGTCGTGCAGGCACATCAGCATGTAGAGCGAGACGGGCATCGGCCCGTTGTCGCGGATGGCCTCGGCGATCCGCTGCTTCAGCCCGCTCACGCCGCCTTCGCCTCGCCCGTGCTGCGATTGGCGCGCCAGATGAGGTAGGCGCCGCCGATGATCATCGGGATCGAGAGCAGCATGCCCATAGTGAACCATTCCGGCATGACGCCTTGCGTGAAGTTGTCGGGCTCGCGGAAGTTCTCGACGAAGGTGCGGGAGATTGCATAGCCGATCAGGAAGATGCCGGCGACCATGCCGGGCTTGCGCAGCAGTTTCAGCTTCCAGACGCAGAACCAGCAGACGGCGAAGAGCAGGAGGCCTTCGGTAGCGGCTTCGTAGAGCTGGCTTGGGTGGACGAGCGGCTTGGCGTCGACGGGCCCCCACTGGCGCGTGGCCCAGTCATAGTCGGGGAAGCGCATCGCCCAGGGCGCGTCGGTGGGGCGGCCGTAGAGTTCGCCGTTGATGAAGTTGGCGACGCGGACGAGGAAGATACCGATCGGCGCCGCGGCGCACGCGACATCGCCGAGACTGATCACCGGGATCTTGCGAAGCCATGCTGTCGCGAACACGGCAATGATCGCGCCGATGAGTCCGCCGTGGAACGACATGCCGCCTTCCCACATGCGCAGGATGAAGAGCGGATCGCCGCTCAGCTTATGCGGCTCGTACGGGATGGTGTAGAAGAGGATGTAGCCGATGCGGCCGCCGAGCAGGATGCCGATCATCGCGTAGAAGGCGAAGTCGTCGATGTCCTGCTTCTTGAGCGGGCCATTCTCGCTGGCGCCCCACAGGCTGGCAGTGGTGACCAGCCGCACCGCATACCACCAGCCGAGCAGCAGGCCGAAGATGTAGCCCAGCGCGTACCAGCGCACGGGGAAGGGGCCGAGATGGACCGGTCCCAGCTGCATATCGGGCAGCGGAATGGTGAATGCCGCCGGATCGATGCGGGGAAAGGGAATTTCCAGGGGGATGTACATGAGCGACGCTGTATCCCATTCCCGGGCCACTTTGAAATCCCCGGCCCGGCGGTCCATATAGATACCGGCTCCGGCGACGGGGTCTACCGTCAGGAGGCGTCACATGCAGACCCGTAACCCCATCATGGACGACATCTCGCGCGTGATGCAGGGGGCAGCCGGCATGGCTCAGGCGGCCAATGACGAGGCAAAGGCGCTGTTTCGGTCGGGCGTGGAGCGGCTGGTGGCCGACATGGACCTGGCCAAGCGCGAAGAGCTGGAAGCGATGAAAGCGCTGGCGCGTTCGGCCATCGAGCGGGCGGAAGCGCTTGAAAAGCGCGTGGCCGAGTTGGAAGCGAAGCTCGGCGGCGAGCGTTCGTAGAGGCGATTCTTATCACCAAACCCTTAACCACGCTGCTGTTGTAGGGCCCGCCAACCCTCTGTAGCGTTTTGACTCGGGACGGGCTTGCCCCGTGATTCTGGGAGGACCAGATGACGCAACTGAACTCCATCACCGCTGAATTCTCTGATCGCGCGCTGGACGTCGTCGAGCAGACGCTGCTTGCGGCCGAGTGGGCGTGCGAGCGTTCGGAAGAGAACATCATCCACTGTGCGTCGATGACGAAGTGGGGCGAGTTCGGCGGCATGTTCGCGTGGCGCGACGAGCCCGCGTCGCTGACCTTCTCGCTGACGCTCGACCTGCGCGCGCCGAACGCCAAGCAGTCGGCGATCTCCGACCTGCTGCGCCGGATCAACGAGCGGCTGTGGCTCGGCCATTTCGACTACTGGAACGACGATGGCGTCGCCGTCTTCCGTCACACCATTCCGATGCTCGACCGGCTGACGCCGGAGCCGGGCGAAATCTCAGCAATCCTGGCGGCGGCGCTCGATGCGGCCGACCAGTTCCTGCCGGCGTTCAACTTCGTCGTGTGGGCCGGCAAGTCCGCCGAGGAAGCCGTCGCGGCTGTCCTGTTCGAGACGCAAGGCGAGGCGTGAGGCAATGGCCGCAGCCCAATCCTCTCGGGGAGAGGGCGCGCGGCTGATGCATGCCGTGCTCGCTGGCGCGGGCCGCATGGGCTCCGCAATGGCGCGCGGATGGATTTCGGATCTCGGCGCGGCGGGGATTGGAACGCTCTCCGTCATCGAGCCGCATCCGGCAGAGGATGTGATCGAGGCGGCGAACGAGAAGCTGATCTCGCTGAACCCGACGCCATCGAAGGCGGACATTCTCGTGCTCGCGATCAAGCCGCAGAGTTTTTCAGAATCTGTTGATGGGCTGAAGGCGTGGGTGACGCCGGATACCGTAGTGGTCTCGATCATGGCGGGCGTGACGATCCAGCGGATCGCGTCTTCGCTCGGTTGTCCGAAGGTCGCGCGTGCGATGCCGAATACGCCGGGCGCCATCGGTATGGGCGCGACGGGGTTCGCGCTTTCGGATGCTTGTGGCGATGACGAAGCGGTGGTGACGGGGCGCTTGCTGGAACCGCTTGGGCTGGTTCTGGGTCCGCTCAAGGAAGACCAGATGGATGCGGTGACGGCCGTGTCGGGGTCGGGTCCGGCTTATGTATTCCTGCTGGTCGAGGCGCTGGCGGCGGCGGGGCGCTCTGCAGGGTTGAGTGAAGAGACGGCGAACGCGCTGGCGCGCGAGACGATCATCGGCGCGGGCGCGCTGCTTGGTGAGTTCGCGGAGTCGCCGGCCGAGTTGCGCAAGGCGGTGACATCGCCGGGCGGCACGACGGCGGCGGCGCTCGATGTGCTGATGTCGGCAGGCGGCATGCCGGACCTGATGCGCAAGGCGGTGGATGCTGCTGTGAGGCGCGGGGCGGAGCTGGCGAAAGAGGCGGAGAAGAAGGGTTAGCTTGCCGTGTCGTTCAGTAAGCACGCCCTTGTCCTTCGAGACGATCGCTACGCGAGGCTTATGCGGGTCATACAGCGTGCCTGCGATCCCTCAGGATGAGGGCTATCTGGCTCTGGCTATTGAAAAGCCCTCATCCTGAGGGATCGCGAAGCGATCGTCTCGAAGGATGGAAGGGCGTGCTTTCCGGCCTTGGGGCCTGCGGTCGGATCAGTCGTCTTCGTCCTTGATGCCTTTCGGGCGTTCTGCGTCGAGCGGCAGCCTAATCGTAGCCCGCAACCCACCCAGCTCTGATTTTCCCAGCGTGACGTCGCCGCCGTGGGCTTTGGCGGTATCGCGGGCGATGGTGAGGCCGAGGCCGACGCCGGAGACGTTCTGGTTGCGGGAGGGGTCGAGGCGGCTGAAGGGGCGGAAGGCGTCTTCGTAGTTTTCGGGTGGGATGCCTGCTCCGTTGTCTTCTACTACTACTACTACTTCGCCGGGTTCGGCGGTGACGGTTACACGAACTGCCGTGCCGTGGTCGGCGGCGTTGTTGGCGAGGTTGGAGATGGCGCGCTTGAGCGAGAGCTGGCGCGCGCGCATCGAGACCGGGCCAGTGGAGAGGAACTCCAGCTTGGTGCGGGCAGCGGCTGCTGTGGTGGCTTCGCGGGCGAGGGCGGCGATATCCGTGTGGACGGGTTGCTCGCCTTCCTCGCCGCGGGCGAAGGCGAGGTAGCCGTCGAGCATGCGCTCCATCTCCTCGATGTCCTTCTTCGCGCCGCTGGTGTCGTACTCCTTCGGGGCGAGGGCGAGTTCGAGCTTGAGGCGGGCGAGGGGCGTGCGCAGGTCGTGGCTGACGCCGGCGAGCATGGCGGTGCGCTGGTCGGCATAGCGGCGGATGCGGTTGCGCATGCGGAGCAGGGAGCGCGCAGCTTTCCGCACTTCGATGGCGCCGGAGGGTTTGAAGTCAGGCACGTCTTCGCCGCGGCCGAACGCGTCGGCGGCCCAGGACAGCTGCAGGATCGAACGGACCTGGTTGCGCAGGAAGAGGTAAGAGGTCAGCAGGAGCAGGACGCTGAAGGCGACGGTCCACACGATGAAGATGTAGGCGGTGATGATTGTCACCCGCTTGCGGTCCATCCTCGCCTCAAGCTGGCCGTCGGGCGACAGGATGCGGATGGTGAGCTGGTCTCCCGGCAGATAGCGGTAGGACCAACGCAGATCCGGGAAGCGGACCTTGAGCTCTTCGCCCAGCTCGTCGCAGCAGTCACTGCCTTCTGGGGCGACAAGTTCGGTGACGCCCGGCCGGAAGGTGAGGTCCATCAGGCCGGCCTGACGGAATCCGGTCTTCAGTTCGTCCCAGAGTTCGGGATGGTCTTTTCGCTGCTGGAGGACGAAGGCGATCTCGTCGGCGACGGCGCGGGAGAGGCGTCCGTTCACCTGCTGGACGTGCGTGTAGAAGAAATACAGCGTCATCGACACGACGAAGATGATCATCGGGACAATGAGGATCAGGATGTGCCGGGCGTTGTATCCTCGCGGCGTGTAGTCGCGCAGGCGCATGTCAGTCCCCGGTCAGCCGGTAGCCGACGCCGCGCACGGTCTGCAGGTGCACGGGTTCGCGCGGGTCGCGCTCGATCTTGCGGCGCAGGCGGGTGACCTGCACGTCCACCGAGCGTTCGACGCCGGCGGCGGTGAGCACGGCAAGCTCGTGGCGCGAGATGGCGGCGCCCGTGCGGGCGGCGAGGATGGAGAGCAGCTGCGTTTCGCTTTCGGTGAGGCGGACGAGGCGGCCGTCCTTGCGCAGTTCGCCCTTGCCGACGTGAAAGATCATGCCGGACAGCTTGATCTCCTCAACCGGCGCCTCGGGCGCGGCGCGCTTGAGGATGGAGCCGATGCGGAGGACGAGTTCTTCCGGCTCGAACGGCTTCGGCAGGTAGTCGTCGGCGCCGAGTTTCAGGCCCTCGATGCGTTCGGCGGGCAGGCCACGGGCGGTGAGCAGGATCACCGGCGTGTTCGATTTCGTTTCGCGGATGCCTTTCAGAAGGGAGAGGCCGTCCTCACCGGGCATCATCACGTCGAGGATAATGAGGTCGAACGCCATTGCCGACATGAACTTGCGGGCGGAGCTGGCGTCCTTCGCTGTGGTGACGTCGTGGCCTTCGCGCGTGAGATAGCGCTTCAACAGGTCGCGCAGGCGATCGTCATCGTCGACGGCGAGGATGTGGGCCTTTTGGGGTGTCACGACTCGCCTCTCAGGCGGAGAAGGTCGGAGAGCATGCGGCGGGCGCCGCTTACAGCGTCGGGGCCGGCGGAGAGGAAAGCCTGGCGCAGGGCGGACCGGCGGCGTTCTGTCGCTTCGCGGGTAAAGGCATGGCCTTCGGGCGTGAGCGTCACCAGACGGCGTCGGCGGTCGCGCGGATCGGTGTCGCGCTTGATGAACTTGCGGCCTTCGAGCTGGTTGAGGTTGCGGGCAAGGGATTGCTTGGGCGCGGCCAGACGCGCACGCAGGTCGCCCACATCCATCGGGCCGAGGTCGAAGACTTCCTGCAGGATGTCCATTTCCGGGGCGGAGATGTTCGAAGCGGCGCCGACGGCTTCGGCCAGCTGGGACAGGCGGCGCGACGCGGCGCGGATCAGGGCGGCGCCCTCGTTGAGATCCTGATCGCGCAGGTACAGGCGCCCGTCGGCGGAGGCCGGGGGCGGCTGGCTGGGCTGGGGTCGGTTGACAGGTGTGGCCACGACCGGACAATGGGAGAGCGAGGCGCGAAACTCAAGCTAATCCCCCCATTAGCGCCTTCCAAGGACGAGAATAATGGCTGCCCCTTCCGCGAATTTTGTTCCTTACGACGACCGTGATGGCTGGATCTGGCTGGACGGCAAGATGCTGCCGTGGCGGGACGCCAAGATTCACGTACTGACGCACAGCCTGCACTATGGCTCCTGCGTGTTCGAGGGCGAGCGCGCTTACGAAGGCGTCGTATTCCGTAGCAATGATCACTCGAAGCGGCTGCTGAAGTCGGCCGAGCTGGTCGGCTTCAAGGTGCCCCTGTCGGTGGCCGAGCTTGATCGCATCAAGCTCGAGGTCATGGAGAAGAACGGCTTCAAGGATTGCTATATCCGCGCCTTCGCCTGGCGTGGGTCGGAGATGATGGGCGTGAGCGCTCAGCAGGCCTCGATCCGCGTGTGCGTGGCGGCGTGGGAGTGGGGCAATTACTTCGCCGACAAGAACAAGGGCATCCGCGTCACGATGTCGGACTGGAAGCGCCCGTCGCCGGAGACGATCCCGTCGGCGGCGAAGGCGGCCGGGCTGTACATGATCTGCACCATGTCGAAGCACAAGGCGGAGGCCGAAGGCTTCGCGGATGCGCTGATGCTGGATTATCGCGGATACGTGGCGGAGCTGACGGGGGCGAACGTGTTCCTGATCCGCGATGGCGCGATCCACACGCCGACGCCGGACTGCTTCCTCAACGGCCTGACCCGCCAGACGGTGATCGAGCTGGCCCGTGCGCGGGGCTTCGAGGTGATCGAGCGGCATATCACGCCGGAAGAACTCTCGACGTTCTCGGAATGCTTCATCACGGGGTCGGCGGCGGAAGTGACGCCTGTGGCGGAGATGGCGGGGCATCACTACGCGCCCGGCAACATCACCGGCGCATTGGCTGACGACTACAGCCAGCTCGTGCGCGGCAAGATCACGCTGGAGCAGATCCGGGCGTCGGCGAAGGTAGCCTAGCTTCGCTTCTGCAAGTTCTTCCCAAGGATCGCGGCGATCACGATCAGGAAGGCGGCGAGTCTCAGCAGGTAGACCCAGCTGCGATCTTCCTCGGGCAGGCCGAGGAAGGTGGTGAGGAATTGCTGTAGGGCAAGCAGGGCGAAGGCCAGCGCGAATGCCAGGAACAGGCCGTCCTTCGACCTGCGCCAGAAGCGCAGGAAGAACAGCGCGCAGACGAGGAAAGCTGCGGCCTGGAAGCCCGAGAAGAATTCGGGATTGGGCATCACTCGGCCTCCCACACGAGGCCGAAGATCAGGATTACAACGCCGGCCGTGCCGGTCGTCCAGCGAAACACGCTCAGGTCGATGTCGGGGAAAAGCGTCGTATCCGCGAACAGGAAGAAATTGTTCACCGCGAGCAGAGTGAAGCTGATCGCGACCCAGAGCAGCAGCCGCGTGCGCGTCTTGAACCAGGACCGAACGAGCAGCGCCGCGCATATGGCGCACGTGATGAAACAGAACATGTAGACCAGCGCGGGCGCGGTCATTTGTCTGTCCCCCCTTTTGGACCCTTATCCTTGAAACGGAATGCATCCGCCAGATCGCGAAGCTTGTCATTTGGCGCGGAGATGATCGCATCGCGCAGGGCGATCGGGCGTTCGTCTGCCGCCAGAGCAAGGGCCTCGCACAGGGAGGAGTTCGCTGGTGTTACGCACTCGAAACGGAAGCCGCCTGTTTCGTTCTGCGCCACGAGGCCCCCGGCCGCGAACTGAGACAGCAGGCGGTCGATTAACGTAGGCGTAGCCCTGAGCAGCTGGACAAGCTCGTCGCGCGTCAGATGCCCCGGCGCGGCGCGGCGCAGGAGCAGCAGGAGTTCGAGCGCCCATATCGATGGGATCGATGTCCTGATGAAGGCGAGGAGCGAAGGTTCCAGCACTGGTCCGGGCGTGATTTCTTTCGTGGGCTTAACGTCGTGTGTCCGCGAATGCCGCCCAGAGCATCCTGTGACAACCCGCGTTTCGAAAAAAAGTTTGTGACGTCCGGAACCGTATCTCCCTACTCGCGTTTGGCACTTTTGGAGGGGTGCGAGCGGACGGACCTCTCGCTTTCCAGGGTGGGTTCGCTGCACCGCAGCGGCCCGTGTCTGCGTATGCGGCGCAGGCGGCGCTGGTCGTGCCTTTATCCGTAGGCGAGGCGGAGAGACGGTCTATGACGATGGAAGCGCAGGCTGCCCTCGGGCAGCACAATGGCGGGCACGAAGCGGCGCTCTCCAATGGTGTGCATTCTGGCGAAGTTGTTGATCTGGCTGAGCTTCGGGAATTGCTGGCCGCACTCCAAGCGATGAAGATCGGCGACTTCTCGGTGCGCCTGCCGGGCGACCGCACGGGCGTGATGGGCAAGATAGCAGACGCCTTCAACGACATCATCGCAGACAACCAGCGGATGGCCGCGGAGCTCGACCGTGTGGGCCAGGCCGTGGGCCGCGAGGGGCGCACGCGCCAGCGCGTGAAGTTCTCGAACCACTCTCGCGCCTGGAGCGACATGGAGACGTCGGTCAACACGCTGATCGACGACCTGTTGTGGCCAACAAACGAACTGACCCGCGCCGTGGCCGCCGTGGCGCAGGGCGACTTGCTGCAGCAGGTGCGTCTCGAAGTTGATGGCCGGCCGCTGAAGGGCGAATTCCTGCGGTCCGCGAAGATCGTGAACACGATGATCCGGCAGCTGAACATCTTCACATCGGAAGTGACGCGCGTGGCGCGCGAGGTCGGCACCGAGGGCAAGCTGGGTGGTCAGGCGCAGGTGCGCGAAGTGTCGGGCGTTTGGAAGGACCTGACCGAGTCCGTCAACGCCATGGCGAACAACCTGACCGTGCAGGTGCGGAACATCGCGGACGTGACCATCGCCGTGGCGAACGGCGACCTTTCGAAGAAGATCACCGTCGACGTGCGTGGCGAGATCCTGCAGCTGAAGGAAGCCATCAACACGATGGTGGACCAGTTGCGGTCGTTCGCTTCGGAAGTGACGCGGGTTGCGCGCGAGGTCGGCACGGACGGAAAGCTGGGCGGTCAGGCCATCGTGCCGGGCGTTGCGGGTACGTGGAAGGATCTGACCGACTCCGTGAACGCCATGTGCGGCAACCTGACGACGCAGGTTCGGAACATCGCACAGGTGACGACGGCCGTGGCGCGAGGCGACTTGTCTCGTAAGGTGACGGTCTCCGTGTCGGGCGAGATTCTCGAACTCAAAGAGACCATGAACACCATGGTCGACCAGCTGAACGCGTTTGCCGGCGAGGTGACGCGCGTCGCGCGCGAGGTGGGCACCGAAGGCAAGCTGGGCGGGCAGGCGGCCGTGCCGGGCGTCGCGGGTACGTGGAAGGATCTGACCGACAACGTGAACTTCATGGCGCAGAACCTGACGTCGCAGGTGCGCAACATCGCCGAGGTCTCGACCGCGATTGCCAACGGCGACCTGTCCAAGAAGATCACCGTCAACGTGTCGGGCGAAATCCTTCAGCTGAAGGAGACCATGAACACGATGGTCGACCAGCTGAACGCGTTTGCGGGCGAGGTGACGCGCGTTGCGCGCGAGGTGGGCACGGAAGGGCAGCTGGGCGGACAGGCCAACGTGCTGGGGGTCGGCGGGACGTGGAAGGATCTGACGGACTCTGTGAACTCCATGGCGTCGAACCTCACGGCGCAGGTGCGGAACATCGCTGAGGTTACGACCGCCGTGGCGAACGGCGACTTGTCGAAGAAGATCACCGTGGACGTGAAGGGCGAGATCCTGCAGCTGAAGGAAACCATCAACACGATGGTGGACCAGCTGAACTCGTTTGCGTCCGAAGTGACGCGCGTTGCGCGCGAAGTCGGCACCGAGGGCAAGCTGGGCGGCGAGGCCGTGGTGCGCGGCGTGGCTGGCACGTGGAAAGACCTGACCGACAACGTCAACTCGATGGGCTCGAACCTGACGGCCCAGGTCCGGAACATCGCCGACGTGGCGACCGCCGTGGCCAAGGGCGACCTCTCGAAGAAGATCACCGTGAACGCGCAGGGCGAGATTCTTTCGCTCAAGGAAACGCTGAACACGATGGTGGACCAGCTGAACGCCTTCTCCTCTGAGGTGACCCGCGTGGCCCGTGAGGTGGGTACGGAAGGCAAGCTGGGCGGCCAGGCTGTCGTGCCGGGGGTTGCGGGCGCCTGGAAAGATCTGACCGACAACGTGAACTCGATGGCGTCGAACCTGACATCCCAGGTGCGGAACATCGCCGAGGTTTCGACCGCGATCGCGAACGGCGACTTGTCGAAGAAGATCACCGTGGACGTGCGGGGGGAGATCCTGCAGCTGAAAGAAACCATCAATACGATGGTCGACCAGCTGAACCGCTTCGCGGGCGAGGTGACCCGCATGGCGCGCGAGGTCGGCACCGACGGAAAACTCGGTGGACAGGCGGCTGTGCCGGGCGTTGCGGGTACGTGGAAAGATCTGACCGACTCCGTGAACTCGATGGCGTCGAACCTGACGTCTCAGGTGCGGAACATCGCTGAGGTGACGACTGCCGTGGCCAAGGGCGACCTGGGCCGGAAGATCACCGTGGACGTGAAGGGCGAGATTCTGGAACTGAAGAACACCATCAACACGATGGTGGACCAGTTGAACGCGTTCGCATCGGAAGTGACGCGCGTTGCGCGCGAGGTCGGCACCGAGGGCAAGCTGGGCGGGCAGGCGCAGGTGCCGGGTGTCGCGGGCACATGGAAAGACCTGACCGACAACGTGAACTTCATGGCCGGAAACCTGACGGCGCAAGTGCGGAACATCGCCGAGGTGGCGACCGCCATTGCGACGGGCGACCTGTCGAAGAAGATCACCGTGGACGTGCGCGGCGAGATCCTGCTGCTGAAGGAAACGCTGAACACCACCGTCGACCAGCTGAACGCCTTCGCCGGCGAGGTGACGCGCGTTGCGCGTGAGGTCGGTACGGACGGACGCCTCGGCGGACAGGCCGTCGTGCCGGGCGTCGGCGGGACGTGGAAGGATTTGACCGACAACGTGAACCTGCTGGCGGCGAACCTGACCACACAGGTCCGGAACATCGCCGAGGTGACCACGGCCGTGGCGCGGGGCGACTTGTCCCGCAAGATCACCGTGGACGTGAAGGGCGAGATCCTGGAGCTGAAGAACACCATCAACACGATGGTGGACCAGCTGAACGCCTTCGCCGGCGAGGTGACGCGTGTTGCGCGCGAGGTGGGCACCGAGGGCAAGCTGGGCGGGCAGGCTGCCGTGCCGGGCGTCGCGGGCACATGGAAAGACCTCACCGACACAGTGAACGTCATGGCGGCGAACCTCACCGAACAGGTGCGTGGCATCGTGAAGGTTGTGACTGCCGTCGCCGACGGCGACCTGCAGCAGAACCTCACAGTGAAGTCGAAGGGCGAGGTGGCGGCGCTCGCCGACACGATCAACAACATGACGCGCACGCTTGCGACGTTCGCCGACCAGGTGACGTCGGTTGCGCGCGAGGTGGGCGTCGAAGGCCGTCTCGGTGGCCAGGCCAACGTGCCGGGCGCTGCCGGTACGTGGAAAGACCTCACCGGTAACGTCAACCTTCTGGCAGCGAACCTCACCACGCAGGTGCGCGCCATCGCCGAGGTGGCGACCGCTGTGACGAAGGGCGACCTGACGCGCGTCGTGCAGGTGGATGCACGCGGCGAGGTGGCCGAGCTTAAAGACAACATCAACACGATGATCGACAACCTCCGTCTTACGACGGACCGGAACACCGAACAGGACTGGCTGAAGACCAACCTCGCTAAGTTCACGAACATGCTGCAGGGCCAGCGCGACCTGTCGTCGGTCGGCCGGCTGTTGCTGTCGGAGCTGGCACCGCTGGTCGATGCGCACCAGGGCGTGATCTACCAGGTGATGACGGACGAGGGTGAGGCCGGTCTTCGCCTGCTGTCGGCCTATGCGGACGACGGCGATGCGTCTCATCCGACGCGGCTGCGCATCGGGCAAGGACTGGTCGGCCAGTGCGCCGCGGATCGCCGGACGATGCTGATCTCGGACATTCCGGAGAATGTGGTGCCGATCCGTTCTGCGCTGCTTCGCTCGGCGCCGCGCAACATCATCATTCTTCCCGTGCTCTTCGAGGGGCAGGTGAAGGCGGTGATCGAGTTGGCGGCCGTGGGCGGGTTCACGACGCTGCAGACGACGTTCCTTGAACAGCTGACATCATCGATCGGCATCGTGCTCAACTCGATCGAAGCGACGATGCAGACAGAAGAGTTGCTGACCCAGTCGCAGACGCTGGCCGCGGAACTTCAGTCGCAACAGGGCGAACTTCAGCAGACCAACGAACAGCTGGAGCAGAAAGCCCAGCAGGTGGCAGAGCGGAACGTGGAGGTCGAACGCAAGAACCAGGAACTCGAACAGGCTCGCCGCGCGCTGGAAGAGAAGGCGACCGAGCTCGCGCTGACGTCCAAGTACAAGTCGGAATTCCTCGCGAACATGTCGCACGAGCTGCGCACGCCGCTGAACTCCATCCTGATCCTCGGTCAGCAGCTGGCGGACAACCCGGAGAAGAATCTCTCCGGCCGGCAGGTGGAATTCGCGCGTACCATTCACGGCGCGGGCACCGACCTACTGAACCTGATCTCCGACATTCTGGACCTGTCCAAGATCGAATCGGGCACGGTGTCGGTCGAGGCGGAGGAGATCTACTTCCAGAACCTCGTCGACCGCGTGGCGCGGCCATTCCAGCACGAGGCGGAGAACCGTAACCTTAACTTCGAGGCGATGCTCGATCCGCAACTGGGCCGGTCGATCATCACCGACTCGAAGCGTTTGCAGCAGGTGCTGAAGAACCTCCTGTCCAACGCCTTCAAGTTCACAGAGAAGGGCGGCGTGCGGCTTGACGTGTTCGCGGCCGAGGCGGGGTGGTCGCAGAACCACCCGACGCTCGGTCAGGCGCCAATGGTGGTGGCGTTCCGCGTGTCGGATACCGGCATTGGCATTCCGCTCGAGAAGCAGCGCATCATCTTCGAGGCGTTCCAGCAGGCGGATGCGTCGACCAGCCGGCGCTATGGCGGCACAGGCCTCGGCCTCGCCATCTCGCGCGAACTTGCGACGCTGCTGGGCGGCGAGATCCACCTGCGCTCGACGCCGGGCGAAGGCTCGGCGTTCACGCTCTACCTGCCGCTCGCCTATACCGGCGCTGTCGCGCCCCGACCGGGACCGACGCCGAGCCAGCAGGCTCGTGTGGAGCGGCCTGGCATCCAGCTGCAGCGTCCGCCCGTCGTGGAGCGTGTGCCGGATGATCGCGATACCGTCAAAGAGGGCGATGAGGTTCTGCTTATCGTAGAGGATGACACGCACTATGCGCGCATTGTCGCCGATCTTGCGAAAGAGCAGGGGCTGAAGATTCTCGTTGCGCATACCGGCGCCGAGGCGCTGGAGATGGCGAAGTCGTTCAAGCCGACGGCGATCTCGCTCGACGTCTTCCTGCCCGACATGCTGGGCTGGACTGTGTTGAGCCGGCTCAAGCAGGATCCGCAGCTGCGCCACATTCCGGTTCAGATGCTGACGCTGGACGAGGATCGCCAGCATGGCCTGGCGCGAGGCGCGTTCGACTTCATCTCGAAGCCGACGGAAGCCAACGATCTTACAGGCGCCATCAACCGCGTGATGGAGTACTCCAAGCCCCGCAAGCGCCGCTTGCTGGTGGTTGAGGACGATCCGGTCGAGCGGATGAGCATCCGCGAGTTGCTGCACCACGACGACATCGAGATGGAATCGGTGGACACCGGTGAAGCGGCGCTGGAGGCATTGCGCGACCAAGAATGGGATTGCGTGGTGCTGGACCTGAAGTTGCCAGACATGTCCGGTTTCGACGTGCTGGACCGCATCACGGAAGAAAAGCTCCGCGATGTTCCGGTGGTTGTGTTCACCGGCCGGGAGCTGTCTGCTGAGGAAGACGCCCGCTTGCATACTATGGCGCGTTCCATCGTGGTGAAGGGCGTCGAATCGCCGGAGCGGCTGCTGGACGAGACGGCGCTTTTCCTGCACCGCGAGGTCGAGAACCTGCCGGCCGAGAAGCAGAAGATGCTGGAACGGCTGCATTCCTCGGATGAGGACCTGGTGGGACGCACAGTCCTGCTGGTCGATGACGATGCGCGGAATATCTTTGCACTTTCCAGCCTGCTGGAGCGGCGCGGCATGCGTGTGCTGACCGCTACGACAGGCCGCGAAGCGATTGCCTTGGTGAACTCGACACCGGAGCTGGCTCTAGTGCTGATGGATATCATGATGCCGGAAATGGATGGGTATCAGACGATGCAGCATATCCGGGAGGAGCCGGCGCACCGGCGACTGCCGATCATCGCCCTGACGGCCAAGGCCATGAAGGGCGACCGCGAGAAATGCCTTGAAGCGGGGGCTTCCGACTATCTGGCCAAGCCTGTGAACACGGAGCAGCTAATGTCTGCCCTGCGCATGTGGCTGCACCGCTGAGGTGATGATGCCCCCAAAGCAAAAAGCCAATATCCTTCTCGTCGACGACCAGCCCGGCAAGCTGGCGAGTTACGAGGTCATTCTGTCCGAGCTGGATGAGAATCTGCTGAAGGCGGCATCCGCAAAGGAGGCGCTCGAGATCCTGCTCAAGAACGATGTGGCCGTGATCCTGGTCGATGTGTGCATGCCGGAGCTGGACGGCTTCGAACTGGCGCGCATGATCCGGGAGCATCCGCGCTTCAAGGAAACGGCGATCATCTTCATCTCGGCCGTCGTGCTGTCCGAACTTGACAGCCTGCGCGCGTACGATCTTGGCGCGGTGGATTATGTCTCTGTGCCCGTCGTGGCCGGCATTCTGCGCGCCAAGGTGCGCGTGTTCGTGGACCTCTATCGCAAGACGCGCGAGCTGGCGCAGGTCAACAACGAACTGGAATCCCGCGTGCGTGACCGCACGTCGGAGTTGGAGGCTGCCATCGCGCAGCAGGAACTGCTTGCGCGCGAGGTGGATCATCGCGCTCGTAACGCTCTCGCCGTTATCCAGTCGATCGTATCGATGATGCCGCCGACATCGGGGCCGACGCTGGCCAAGGTGATCGAGGGCCGCATCCGCGCCATGGGGCGCGCGCACACGCTGCTGTCGCAGACGCGATGGGAGGGCGCCGATCTCGCCAGCCTCGTCGATGAGGAGCTGGAGCCTTATCGCGCCGGCGACCGGATTTCGATCCGTGGTCCGGCGATGGCGATCAAGCCGAACGTCGCACAGAATTTTGCCCTGGCCATCCACGAGATGGCGACTAACGCCGCCAAGTACGGCGCGCTCTCGACGCCTGAAGGGCGGCTTGAGGTTTCATGGGCGCTGGAGGCCGACAGGCTGGTGCTGCGCTGGACGGAATCCGGCGGACCGCAGGCGCCGAAGCCGGAGAAGCTGGGTTTTGGCACCAAGGTGATCGAGGCCTCGATCAAGCGCCAGCTCGACGGGTCCATTGAAAACGAGTGGACGACTGATGGCTTGCGCATCACGCTGGCCGTGCCCGCTGAGCATTTCACGCCGCCGGGCACCCATGGCCCCGCCATCGCGCCGCGCACGGCTGAAGAGGCGCTGAAGCGCATCGAGGTCAAGTTATCCGGCCGGCGCATCCTGCTGGTGGAAGACGAGCCGCTGGTCGCGATGATGATGGCGCAGATGATCGGCGATCTTGGCGCCGAAGTGGTCGGTCCGTTCGGCTCGGTCGGCGAGGCGATCGCCGCTGGATCAGACCGGCTCGATGCGGCGGTGCTGGACATCAATGTGGGCGGCGAGCTTGTCTATCCACTGGCGGAGAGGCTTGCTGTCTCCGGTACGCCGATGCTGTTCCTCACAGGGTATGACGCCAAGAGCGTGGATGATCGCTTCATCAAGGCCGACGTGCTGACCAAGCCAATCGACGAGGCCGACCTGGCCAACTGCCTTGCGGGAATGCTGAAGCCCACGGGCGCCAGCGCCTTGGTCGACTGAAGTTGCCTGGCTCTGTTTCGGCCCGGACTCAGTTGTGGATCGACCTTATTGCAGCGTTGCCAGCAGGTCTGCGATCTTCACCGAAATGAAGCGAACAGCTGAATCCGCCACGCCATAGGGGATCAGGACGCGATTGCCCACACGCAGCATGCCGCACGTATAGACCACGTTGGGCACGTAACCCTCGCGGGTCTCGTCCACCGGCGTCAGGAAAGGCGTGACGGAGCGGGTGAGAACCTTCGACGGATCCTTCTTGTCCAGAAGCACCGCGCCCATCGAATACTGCCGCATTGCGCCGACACCGTGGGTCAGCAACAGCCAGCCCTCGTCGAGTTCGATGGGAGAGCCGCAATTGCCCATCTGCACCAGCTCCCAAAGATACTTGGGGCCCATGATACGCCTGCCGTAATTCCAGACGAAGCGATCGTCCGACTGCAGGAAGTACAGAGACTCGTGGTCGAGCCTGCCGATAGCGGCGTAACGGCCGTTCAGCCGACGCGGGAATAGGGCGAGGCCTTTATGGCCTGACGCGGCTCCACGCAGGGGCGTGAGATTGAACTCGGAGAAACGCTCCGTCGTCAGCATCTCGCAGCCGACGTCCTGTCCTGAGAAGGCTGTGTAAGTGCCGTAGAAGTGCTTGGACCCGTCATCCTCGGTGAACTGCAGCAGGCGCAAATCCTCAAGACCGTTTTTCTGGGCGCGCGTGATCGGGAAGATCACGACTCCGGATAATGGCGAAGATTCATGCTTGCGAACTGTGATGGGGCCGCCTTCGCCATCGTGCGAGTCCGGCGTCGCCGCGATTGCAAACGGAGTTTCCGGCCAGAGCGTGAAGTCACCGTCCTCCGTCGCCACGCCCTCACGGAATGCGATTGATGAGATGTGGCCTTCGCCAACGGTGCGAAGAGACAGCACGAACTTCACCGCGCCGTCGCGAACGCCGGATTGGTCCGGATGCGGCACTATAGAGGGGTTCATGACCGCAGCGGCGGCGTAGGAATACTCATGGCTGAAATAGGCGCCGATCAGCTTCGCGTGGGCTTCGCTTACGCCCTGCAGATTTCCAATCATCTCCCGAACCTGCTGGAAGCGATCCATGAAGATGGCGTGCGTTTGCCAGTGGCGGCCGAAGAAATCGCCATCGACCGCTTCGAGGTATCTGCGGCATTCTTCGTCGGGCAGCTTCAGCACTGCGTGCGCGATGCGCTCGGCGCGCGTCATCACGCCATGTGCCGAACTGCGCGGCCCCGACGCGATCGAGAACGGTCTCAACACCACACGCGAAGGGTCAGCCCGCAACTCGGTGTCGAAATGCTTTATGTCCATCATCGTCCCGCCGTATGCCATGATGGTAACTTGAGTTAGGTCGCTGCGGGCGAAAGGCGAAATAGAAACTCGCGCACGGACGCCGCGGCGAGGTGATAGCTGAGGATCGACTCGGCGCCGTGATTGCCGTTCAAGCCCGACACGGTCAGGCCGTCATGGCAAATTCCGTCCTCGGGACGGGCGAGCGCCAAGCCGTGAATATTGCGACCGCCAAACCAGTCGAATGCCAACCGGGCGGCGTGGCAATGATGCGTGTCACCGGTGGCGCGCCATGCGGCGAAGCACGCCTCCACAGTGGCGAGGGCTTCGATAGGCTGCTGATCGAACAGCGCGTGCTCGGCGCCATTCTTGTCGAAACAGGATGTCGCCACCGGTGCAAACCAGCCTTCCGGTGTCGATTGCAGCTTCACTACGCGTTCGAGCATCTCCAGCCCGATCGAGAGCATGTCCGGATCCTGCAGGCGTTCGCCGGCGAGGATGAGAGCCTCCGGCAGACGTGCATTGTCGTAGGCAAGGCACTCCTCAAACCAGTCATGCCCTTCCGACCGGCCGTTACGGGCGGCGGCCATCAATTCTGAGCCGGCCTGCTGAAGCAGCCTGCAGGCTTCGTCGCCATCGATCACTTTGCCTTCAGCGAAGATGATCGCCTTGATGACGAGAGCGTGCGACCGCAATGATTCCCAGCTTCCAGCGTGGCGAATGGCTTCGCGCGCAAGATCGATCGCCCAGTCGCGCAGTCCGTCTTCTGGCCAGTGTTTTGCAACGAGGCAGAGCGCTTCAAGCGCTCGAGCGCAGCAATCGTCCGAACCGCCATCGTCCAGCCAGCGGCGGTCGTATCCCTTGAAATTTCGGAAGCGGCCGGCCTCGGCATTCCAGGCGTGGCTCACGAACCCTGCATAGATGGTCGCCAGTCTTTGCGCTTCTGCATCGACATGACCTTCGGCCGCGAGTCGCGCCAGCAGGCTGAGCGCGCGGGCGGTATCGTCTGTGCAGTAGCCATGGCGGCGATCCGGGGCGCCGAAACGGGAGTGCTGGTAGACGCCACAATCGTCCGACATGCGGATCAGTCCGTCCAGTTTCGGCCGGGCAAGATTGCGGAAGGCTTCCTCGGTACGCTTTTCATGTGTGGCGCGGCAGGCGAGTGCGAGGTCGATCGAGGCGTCGGCGACCTTGCGCCAGCGAGACGGCTCGCCGGCGCGATAGGCGCGGCGGGCCATGGCTTCACGCTTCACCTGATCCGACAGCAGGCCCGTGATTTCCCGCGCAAACGCACGCGTATCGCCGAACGGGCACAGTACGCCGACGCCGTCGGCGAGCGCTTCCTTTGCGTGCCAGTAGGGCGTCGAGATCACAGGCTTACCCAGCGCAATGGCGTAGGCGAGCGTACCGGAGGTGATCTGCGCCTCGGTGAGATAGGGCGTTACATAGAGATCGGCCGCCTGCAGCAGGTCGACCAGTTCATCGTCGCCCAGGAACCGGTTCACGAAGCGCAGGTGATCCTCCACACCCAGCGATCGCGCGAGCTCGACCAGGCTTTCGCGATACGTCTCGCCCGCGGTCGCGACGAGGTGCGGGTGCGTTGCTCCCGCAATCAGGTAGATCGCATCAGGATGCCGGTCGAGGACTGCCGGAAGGCCACGGATGATCGTCTCGATCCCCTTGTTCGGAGACAGCAGGCCGAACGTCATGATGACCTTGTGGCCCGCGAGACCATGCGGGGCCTTGAAGGGCTCGGTCGAGGCAAACGGGCGCTCGGGCGCGCCATGCGGAATCACATGGACCTTCTGTGGGCCCGCGCCGTGAACGCGTTCAAGAATGTCTGCGCCCATTTCCGACATCACGATAACGGCCGAGGCGATGCGGATGATCTCGTCCAGCACGCGCTTCTGTGAAGGCGAGGGGCGCTCAAGAACAGTATGAAGCGTCACCACCACCGGCATGCGTAGACGGCGGAGCAGCACCAGCAGGTGAGCGCCGCTTTCGCCGCCGAAGATTCCGAACTCATGCTGGACAAAAACGCACTCGACGCTGGCGAGGTTGAGCTCGTTCGCGACGCGCTCGTAAGCTGCAATGTCGTCCTGCGGGATCACATGCGTGACGGTCTCGGGATAGACGTGGCCCGCGCGATCTTCCATCGCCACGAGGCTCCATGTCGTCCGGGGCAGGGTGGAGCGCAGGGCTTCGAAGGTGTCGCGGGTGAAGGTAGCGATGCCACATTTGCGCGGCGGGAAATTCCCGATCATCGCGGCCCGCTTGAAAGCAGGGCGCGGCATGGCCTTCCGCTCGGCGGCAACGGTGCGAACAATGGCTGTCGCCGAGTCAAATCCCATGATGATTTTCCATAGCCGCGGTTCGCCCCCGGCGATCCAACGTTCGCAGACGCAGCAGGTTCCATTACGGAAGGCCCGAAACGGGAGCACCGGCGCTACAGGGGAAAAGCGCCGGGAATCCGGCTACTTGCTCACGAATGAAGCATGGCCGGCAGATTATCTTGCGATGCAACGAAATCGTGAGTTTGATGGCCTGTGCTAGAGTGCGGCGGCGATCCGCGTAGCCTGCTCGCGGAGAACGTCCATATCCGCCGGTTTCCCCCCATGGTGGGGTTGCAGCGGCAGGTTCGAATAGCGCGGGATCACATGCACGTGCAGGTGGAAAATCGTCTGCCCGGCAGGCGCGCCATTGTACTGCGTCACAACCACACCGTCAGGGTTCAGCGCCTTGATCACCGCGCTGGTCAGCTTCTGTACGGCTTCGAACAGAGCGCCCAGCCGCTCTGGGGGAAAATCGGTGATGTTTCGTGAATGCACATTCTTCGGGATGACGAGGCAGTGCCCCTGGCTCTGCGGGAAGATGTCCATGAAGGCGAGGACTTCGTCATTCTCGAAGATCTTCACGCATGGCACCTCGCCGCGCAGGATCTTGGCGAAGATGTTGCCGCCGTCGTATTCGCCAGCCAGGCTCATCAGAAGCTCTCCTCGTCGTGGTCTGCCGCGCGTTCGTCCTTCCTGAAGGGCGTGTACGCGTTGAGTTCGTCAATACCCTGTTCCACCGCCTCGCGCTCCCTGTCGAGATAATCCGAAACAGCCTGGCGCAGGCCCGAGTGGGCGATCCAGTGGGCGGAATGGGTGAGTTGGGGCTCATAGCCTCGCGCCAGCTTATGTTCGCCCTGCGCGCCGGCCTCGACGCGCGCCAGCCCACGCTCGATCGCGAAGTCGATGGCCTGATAGTAGCAGATCTCGAAATGTAGGAACGGCTTGTCGACGCTGCGGCCCCAGTAGCGGCCATAGAGCGTGTCCGATCCGATCATGTTGAGCGCGCCGGCAATGGCTTTCTTGCCCTGCATGGCGAGGATGAGCAGGCATTTGTCCGCCATGCGTTCGTGGAGACGCTGGAAGAACTCGCGATTGAGATAAGGCGAGCCCCACTTGCGGCCGCCGGTGTCCATATAGAACTGGAAGAAGGCGTCCCAGTGTTTCGTCGTCAGATCCTTGCCGGTCACCCGGATGATCTCCAAGCCTTCCTGCGCATCTTTGCGCTCGCGCTTCAGCGTCTTGCGCTTGCGGGACGATAGCCTGGCGAGGAAGTCGTCGAACGAGCTGTAACCGTGATTGAGCCAGTGGAATTGCTGGTCCTCGCGCAGGAGCAATCCCTGTGCGCCGAGCGCCTGCCATTGCTCTTCTTGGAGGAAGTTGAAGTGAACGGATGAGGCACGCCATTGCTGCGCTGCCTGGACGATGGCGCCGGCGAGCGCGTTGCGGATCGAAGTGGCGTGTGGTCCGATCGACAGAAGTCGCTGGCCGGTTACAGGCGTGAACGGCACGGCGCAGAGCAGCTTCGGATAGTAGCGCCCGCCCGCGCGATGCAGCGCATCCGCCCACGAATGGTCGAACACGAACTCGCCGCGTGAATGGGTCTTCAGATAGAGGGGAGCGGCGCCCACCAGCTTTCCAGCCGTGTCGTGTGCCAGCATGTGGCGGGGCGTCCAGCCTGTGTCGGGCTGTGCGCATTGCGAGCTTTCGGCGGCTTCCAGAAAGTCCCAGTCGAGAAAGGGGTCGTAGCGTTCGCCCGGTGGATTGGCGATCGCATTCCAGCTTGCGCGGTCGACGTCCGACATCCTGTCGGCAATCGACAGCGAAAGTTCGATCCGGTCTGCGGAATCGTCGGCCAAATACAAACCTCAGGAGCCCGGCCCCGAGTGACTATATCGGTGTTCCTGTCCGCATTGCGAGGGCGGGACTGAAGCCTTCGAAAATCGGCGCGGCGCCGTATTTCCGGGCAAGCGCGAGCTCTTCGGGTGTGCGCACGGTCCAGGTCACCATCGGAAGGCCGCCCGCCACCGCTTCCATCGCCGCCAGCACGGAATGATGCGGGGCGATATAGTCGCAGCCCATGGCGCGCGCAGCAGCGGCGCTGGCGGCGATGTCGGCCTCGACCTGATTGTTCGCTATCGCCAGCAACCCCACCGGCCGGTCGGTCACCAGTCGGCAAAGGCGGCCCACGGTTGGCTCATCGAAGCTCATGACGGCGAGCAGACCGCCGCGCCCTTCGATGGTGGCGGCGACCCGCTCGGCGATTTCCCCAGCGACGCCATCCACCTTCAGTTCGATCAAAACGGGCAGGCCCCCCATAACGTCCAGCACCTGCTCCAGCGTCGGAATGGCCGAGCCGTCGGGCAGGCGATGCGAACTCAGGTCCGCGGCGGACACGCGCGCGAGCAGTTCGCGATGTCCGCACATCCGTTCCAGGCCGGCATCGTGGAACACGGCGGGGACACTGTCAGCGGTCAGCCGTACGTCCAGTTCAACGCCCACGCCAGCGGCACGCGCCGCCTCGAATGCCGCCAGCGAGTTCTCCGGCACAGCGCCGCCCCACAGCCCGCGATGGGCGTAGGCGTAAGCTGAAACATCGAAGAAGCGCTCGGTCATGCTGGAACTTGCAATTGCACGCTGAGCTGATCAACTGCCTCGAACACTAAGGTAGCAGCGGAGCGCCGACAGGAACCCATGCGCTTGAGTCGGAGATCTGTAACTCGACTGCAATGGGCGCTGGCAGCCATTCCGATGATGCTATTTTTCGTCCACCAAGTGAACGAAGTATTCTTCGTCCTGTTCCTGGCCTCGCTTCTCGCATGGCTCGCAGCTGGCCATGTGCTGAGCTTGTTCATCGATCCGGAGGCCGACGAGTAACCGTATCACTCGGAGAACTCGACCACGGCGTCGACTTCGACCGCCGATCCCATGGGCAGGACGGGGCAAGCAACAGCCGAGCGGGCGTGGCGGCCCCGATCGCCGAAAATCTCGACCATCAGGTCCGAGCAGCCGTTCACGACTTTCGGGATTTCCACGAAGTCCTTCGCGGCGTTGACAAAGCCGCCGAGCTTCACAACGCGCTTAACGCGCTCAAGGTCGCCGAGGGCGGCTTTCATCTGAGCGATGAGGTTGATGGCGCAGATGCGCGCGGCGTGCTGGCCTTCCTCGAGCGTCATGTCTTCGCCCAGCCGGCCCTTGATCAGACCATCGGGCGCGGCGCTGACCTGGCCCGAGATGAAGAGGAGGTTGCCGGTGATGACGAAGGGCACATAGTTCGCAACCGGCGGGCGCGCCTCGGGAAGCGTTACGCCGGCGGCGTTGAGACGGTCAGTCACGGACATGCAGAAATCTCCTGATCTGGTGTCCTTGTATGGCGGCGTCGCACGGCTTGTCATCCCGGAAGCGCGAAGCGCTATCCGGGGCCCATTCTTTTGCTGGGGAAGCCTATGAGTGGTTCCCGGCTCTCCGCTTCGCTTCGGCCGGGATGACAATCGTGATCACAACCCGAACGAGACCCAAACCTCGATCGTATCGCCTGGCCTGATCTTCTCCTTGCGGCGCACGTCGGCCTTTACCGGCAGCACAAACGCGTCGCGCTTCTGGTCCGCGAACAGCGATGTTTCCCACGACGTCTTTCCGGTCTTCGCGACGACCCGGAATGAGCCGAAAGGCTTGCGTAGGCCCGTGGTCAGCGTGCGGATTCGCTTTGAAAGATCTGCGGGCAGCGTGACGAAGTGCCATGCGCCTGTGCTCTTCTGCGTCCATACTTTCGCGAGGAAGCTTTCCTCCAGCTTCATTGCTTGTCCTTAGCGCGCTGGTTCTGCATGCGCGCCCCGCGACCCGTCATTACAGCCTCGCGGCCGAACTTCTCCCTCGCCTTGTCGGAGGCGCGTTCTGCCTTCGCACGCTTTAGCGCCTTGGGGTCGGCAAGGTCCAAAGCATCGGCCTTTGCATCCACCAGCTCTGAAATTCCGACCCCCAGCAGGCGATAGCGCGAGCCAAGCGCTTCCCGCGCCAGCATCGGCTTGGCGGCGCGGAAGATCACTTGAGCCAGTTGTGTTGGCTCGCTTAGCGAGACGCGCCGGGTGAAGCTCTTGAAGTCGTGCGTCTTAAGCTTGAGCGTGACGACACGGCCTTCGACGCCGGAGTGCTTTGCGCGGTCGGCGGTGCGTTCCGACAGGCGCCAGAGAATGTCCTCTAGCGTGCGCGGGTCCGAGACATCCTCATTGAACGTTGTCTCGGAGGATACGCTCTTGCGTTCGCCGTCAGGGTCGACCTTGCGCTCATGCCGGCCGAAGGCGCAGTTGTGCAGCCACAGACCGGTTTCGCCATATCGCTTCACCAGCGTCTTCACGTCGATCTTCTGGATATCGCTGACTGTGCGGATGCCGTCGCCGTTCAGCTTCTTCTCGAACTGGGCGCCGACGCCACCGATGACGCGCACCGATTTCGGGGCGAGGTAGGCCGGCGCCTCATCGATGGAGAGAACGAAGAAGCCACGGGGCTTGTCGGCTTCACTTGCCGTCTTAGCCAGGAACTTGTTGCTAGCCAAGCCGACGGAGATCGTGAGGTTGAGCTCCTTCTCCACGGCCTTCTGCAATTTCATCAGGCTGATCACCGGCGGCGCGCCGTGAAGCTTCTCGGTGCCGGAGAGATCAAGATACGCTTCGTCGATCGACACGGGCTCCACCAGCGGGGTCAGCGCCTGCATCATTTCCCGGATGCGGCGGCCTTCCTGCACGTAGAGGTCCATCCGCCCCTTGATGACGACAGCGTTGGGGCAGAGCTTCAGCGCCTTGAACATGGGCATGGCCGACCGCACGCCATACGTGCGGGCGACATAGCAGCAGGTCGACACCACGCCCCGCTTGCCGCCGCCGACGATGACCGGAAGGCCAATCAGGTCCGGCCGATCGCGCTTCTCGATGGAGGCGTAGAAGGCGTCGCAGTCGATGTGGGCCACGCCCAACTCGAACAGCTTCGAATGCGAGACGACTCGTACCGAGCCACAGGACGCGCAACGCCGCTGAGTCCCCTGCCAGACGGCGAAGCAGTCCCGGCACGCAACCGGTAAATTATCGTTGCTGGAAGCAATTGTTCCGTTCAAGATGCATTTCCGGTCGGAAGTGTTTGTAAACCCGGCGCTTTTGTTAATTCGCAGCACGGATGCAGCTGCTCTGCCAGCCGCAGTTGAAAATACGCGGTTAATACTCTCAGGTCTAACAAGAAGGGACAAAATCGGGAATCAACCCGGCTCGGTCCTAGCGTGATGTGCTGATGGCGACGCCCCCCGCCAAGAAAGTCCTCGTCGTTGAAGACAACGAGCTCAACATGAAGCTCTTCTGCGATCTGTTGGACGCCTTCGGATTTCAGACCGTCGAGAGCCGCGACGGGCTGAAGGCTGTCGATCTCGCGCGCACGCACAAACCCGATCTCATCATCATGGACATCCAGCTGCCGGAAGTGTCGGGCCTCGACCTCACACGCTGGATCAAGGACGACGCGGCGATCAACCAGATCCCGATCATGGCTGTCACCGCCTTCGCAATGCGGCAGGACGAGCGCCTGGTGCGTGAAGCCGGCTGCGAAGCCTACATGTCGAAGCCGATCCAGATGACCGCGTTCATCAACGAGGTGAAGAAGCTCACCGGACCGCGCGGCGCAGGGCAGCCACGTAATGCGCCCCCGCCGCCCCGGAGAGCGGCGAGATGAGCGCGCGCGTCCTGGTTGTCGACGACATCGAGCAGAACCGTAAGCTTCTCACTGACAAGCTCAAAAACGAGTATTTCCACGTCGTCACGGCGGTGGATGGCGAAGACGCCATCGACAAAGCCTTGGCGGAAGAGCCCGACGTCATCCTGATGGACATCATGATGCCGAAGCTCAACGGCATCGAAGCCTGCCAGAGACTCAAGAACGATCCGCGCACCGAACACATTCCGATCGTGCTGGTGACGGCGCTTAACGAGCGCGAGGACCGGCTGCGCGGCCTTGGGGCCGGGGCCGATGACTTCCTCACAAAGCCGGTCAATGACCTGCAGCTGCTGTCGCGCGTGCGCGCGCTGACCAAATACAAGATGGTCGCCGACGAACTGCGCAAGCGGGAAGCATCCGGCAAGCGCATGGGCGCGGTCGATCTTGCAGCTTCGCAGCGTGTCAGCGAGCCCGCACGCATCCTGGTGATCGACGAGAACGAGCGTCAGGCCCGTCGGATCTGCCGCTATCTGGAAGGCCTGCACCGGCCGATTTCCCATGCCGAAGCCACGCAACTGGGCATTTCCGGTTCGATGGTCGATCTGATGATCATCTCGCTGTCGAACGAGAAGCTCGATGGCCTGCGCCTGTGCGCCTATTTCCGCTCGCTGGAATCCACACGCGACCTGCCGATCCTTGTCGTCGCCGAGCCGGACGATGAGAAGAAAGCCGTCCGCGCACTCGATCTCGGCGCGTCTGACATCGTCATCAAGCCGATCGACAGCGAGGAATTGCTCGCCCGCGTGAAAACGCAGGTGCGCAAGAAGCGCTATCTCGACGCTCTTCGTGCCCGCCTCGACCAATCCATGGAGTTGGCTGTCACCGACCAGCTCACCGGCCTGCACAACCGCCGCTACATGCGCGTGCAGCTGGAGCAGTATGTGAAGCGCGCCAACATGGGTGGCGCACCTGTGTCGATCCTTCTCTGCGACATCGACCACTTCAAGAAGGTCAACGACATCCACGGCCACAGCGCGGGCGACGATGTGCTGCGCGAGTTCGGCCGCCGCCTGCGCGAGAACATTCGTCCGATGGACCTGGCCTGCCGCTATGGCGGGGAAGAGTTCGTGGTCATCATGCCGGAAACGACCCAGGATCTGGCTCACTCGGCAGGCGAGCGCCTGCGCCAGATCATCGCCGAAACCCCGTTCCCGATCGGCCGCGGCGACGAACTGAAAGTCACCATGTCGGGCGGCGTCTCCACGGTGATCCCGCCGGAAGACTCAATCGAAGGCCTGCTGAAGCGGGCGGACGACGCCCTCTACCGGGCGAAATCGGCCGGCCGCAACCTGATCGAAGTCGAGCTGCTGAGTTTTAGCTAGGACGTCGAGGCGCCTTAACTTCGCCGCCGATCGGGGGCATATAGCGCCGATGGACGCCCTTACCCTCGGATCACAGCCCGGCGAGGCCAAGCTTCGTTACCTCGATGCGGACTTCGAGGTCATCAAGCCGGGTCGCTTCGTCACCTGCGCCGTGACGCGCCGCAAGATCGCGCTCGAGGATCTGCGTTATTGGAATGTTGATACTCAGGAAGCCTACTTCGACGCGGAAACAGCGTTGAAAAGATGGAAGCAGCTGAACGGTCGGGAATAGTCCTCAAGACAATCATCGCCGGGTTTTTCCTCGCCGCTTGCGCAGGGCCCGCGACCCAGCCTGCTGTTTCCGCTGCTCCACCAATAGTAGCCCCGCTCATCATCAGCGAAGCGCTGCCGCCCCCGCCTGTGACCCCGCCGCCTGTGGTCGCGGAAGCGCCTGCGCAACCTGATTCTCCCTCGATCTCATGCGTGAGTTCCACCACACAGGGCGGCGCAATCGTCTGCCGCACAACGCCCGCCGCCACGATCTCGCTCGACGGCAAGACTGTCGCCATCGCCAGCATGGGTGGCATCGCCATCGTCGGCCTCACACGCGATGCACCCGCGCAGGTCCGGATTGGCTCAAAGCCGCTGAGCAGCGAATACGAAGTCATGGCGACCGTCGATGTCCTGCCGCGCACCGACACGGTCTCGAAGCTCACCATGGAGTGCGACCAGATTTCCGCGCAGACGCCGCAGCAGAAGCGGCATGCAGAAGTCAGCTGGGTGAAGAAGGACGAGGCACTGAAGACGTTCGCGCCACCGCTCGCGCCTGTCAGCTTCATCAAGCCGGCTGATGGCCCCTATTCGAGCCCTTACGGCGCGACGCGTACCTACACGCCGAAGACCAACGATTGCGAGCCCACGGTCAACGTCCACAACGGCCAGGACATCGCCATCCCGACCGGTACGGCGATACGCGCGCCCATGGCCGGCACAGTCATTCTCGCCGATCCCGATCTCTACTACGAAGGCGGCTGCGTCTTCCTCGATCTAGGCTACGGCCTCGTCTCGGTGACGATGCACATGAGCCGGATCGATGTGAAGGCCGGCGACAGGGTGGAGCAGGGCGCACTACTCGGCCTTTCCGGCGCCACGGGGCGCGTCACGGGTCCGCACCTTCACTGGGCGATCAAGTACCGGAACGTGAATTCGTCGGATCGCGGAACCGACATCTGGCTCGACCCCGTGCTGATGCTCGGGCTAAAGTCTCCCGGCTGAAGGGGAGCATCATGGCCACTGCGAAGAAGGCGGCGAGCAAGTCCGCCACCAAGACAAAGCCGACAAAAGTCAGCGTGAAGGATTTCATCGCAGCCGTGCCCAACGACACGCGCCGCGGCGATGCCGAAACGCTGCTAAAGATCTTCGGGAAGGTGACCGGCTGGAAGGCGCAGATGTGGGGCCCGACGATCATCGGCTTCGGCAAGTACACCTATACCTATGACAGCGGCCATTCAGGCGACATTTGTGTCACTGGCTTCTCTCCGCGCGGCGCCGCCCTGTCGATCTATGGCGGTCTCTATCCTGACCAGCCGGAAGCGCAGGCCATGCTGAAAACACTCGGCAGGCACAAGTCGAGCAAGGCCTGCGTCTACATCAACAAGCTGGAAGACGTGGACCTGAAGGTGCTTGAGAAATACCTCAAGGCTGGCGTGGCCAACATGAAGAAGATCTCGAAGGAAAAAGGCTGGCCGCTGGTAGGAACCTGACGGCTGCTACTGCCCTGCGCCAGTGCGTGGTGGATCAGCCCGCTCCACCCCGTCGCCATCCTTCGGCTTAGGTCCGCCCTTCATCCACGCCAGCAGTTCGTCGAATGCTACGGCGACTTCCGCCGTCGTGATCGAGCCATGGCCGTAGTGGTCGAAGATCTGGAAGGCGACGTTCTTCTCTCCGCCATTCCGGCGCACCAGCGCCATGTAAGCTTCGGTCGTGTCCGACGGCACGATCGGGTCGTAGATCGGCTGCAGGATGAGCAATGGCTTCTGCGGCTTGCCCGTCGCGGTGTACCACGTCTTGAGATAGGTGTTCGCGCCCGGATCGGCCCTGTGGCGCTTCACGCCCTTGTTCACCGCCGTTATGTCGTCGTCGACGAAATAGATCGTCGTCTCGTTCGAGAACGGATTGCCGCCGGAACGCTCCTGCGCCTCGTGGATCAGGTAGGAGTGGAAGGCGACCGTGGAGGCGACGTCCTCCTTCTTGCGTCCCCATGCACGACGGAAGATCTCGGCCTTCTCAGGATTGGCGTCCAGCGCCGCCTGGACTTTCGCCGCGGTCGGGGAGTTGGCGCCAATGGAATATGGCATTCCGTTCAGCGGCCCGACGACGGGCGGCATCACATCGGGAAAGTAGTAGTCGAACAGCGCCAGCATCTCGAAATTCCAGTTCATGTTCTCGAGGCGCGCGTCGAGCCCCGAACAGCACGTCACCAGCCCGGCGTCGTAGATGTCCGGCTGCGTCTCGACCGAGGCCGTCGTCACGCTGGCGCCCATCGCGCCGCCTGTGGCGATTACGGTGTCTGGCGCGCCGTACTTCGTCTCGAAGTGCTTCAGCATCTTCACATTGTCGGTCAGCGCCTGCTCGACCGCCCAGCCGCCGCGCGAATAGCTCGACTGGGCAACAGCGAACCCACGATCCAAGAACACGCGCAGACGGGCCGAAGGCGCGCCCGCCTGCGGAATGCGGGGCTCGGGCGAATAGCCGTGGTTCATCACCACCACGCTCTTGTTCCATTTCGCGGGCATGTCGATACGGAAAGTCGCCCCATCAATGACGCCGGTCTCCGTCTTCACATAGCCAGCCGGGGCGAGCGTCTGCTGCGCGAACGCCACCGGCGCGCAGAGCAGGGCGGCGCAAAGAATCGCGGCGGATTTCCTGCCCATGACGTCTCTCCCATGATGCCGCGTTTGCCGCTGGCCTATCACTGCGAGGAATGCTGTCCCAAGCTGGCTACTATGTCGAGGCTGAGACGCCTGACGGCGCCAAGCCGGGGGTGGACGATGGCTACCAATTTGCACCCCAACGTCGTTAAGATTGAAGCCGCAAGGGCCGGATACATGGGCGATGGCGCGATTTGAAGTCGTAATTCCCTTCTACCAGCGCGAGGCCGGGCACCTGGTTAACGCTCTGGCTTCGATATTCGCGCAAGGCGTCGAGAATATCCGCGTGAATATCGTGGATGATGGCTCGCCGCGGCCGGCGGCGCTGGATCTCGCCATGGTCCCGGAAGCGCAGCGGGCGCGCGTCAATCTGGTGGTCCAGAAGAACACAGGCGCCAACGGCGCACGCAACCGGGGGCTTTCGGAAGTTGGACCAGATGCACGTTATGTGGCCTTCTTGGATTCCGACGATACGTGGCTGCCTGGCCATCTCGAACGCGCAGCTGCCGCGCTGGACAGGCCCAGCGCGAACTTCTTCTATGACACGATCAGGGTCGATGAAGCGTTCGCAGAGGGCTATTGCCCGCCCGAGGAAATCATCGATCCCGGCCATTTCGTTCGCCCGGAAGACGCGCCGTATCTCATGGAGGTTGGCAGCCCGCTGCATCTGTTGTGTGGCGAGTGGTATCGCCACATGCATCTGTCCGTAACAGTCCTTTCAGGAGCGCTCGCGCGCAGCGTGCGGTTCGATCGGAACTTCACGATCGCGGACGATTATGAATTCTTCTACCAGTGCGCGCGCCGGCCCGGATTCTGGCTGATCGACACGCGCAACGGTGCCGAGCGCGGCTCGGGCGCCAACATCTGGCACGGCATCAAGGCATCGGCCCTGCGCTACTCGCAAGAGAAGTACTATTCGATGTTGGTCCTGAGCCGCCTCAGTCGGGAAGCGAAGCTCGACAAAGCTTCGAAGCACGCGGCGAAAGATCGAATCCGGATCTATCGCGAGCAGTTCTTCTGGGCCCAGCGCGATCGGATGAAAGAGGGCCACAAGCCTGATCTCGACCTGTGGTTGAAGTACATCATCAACGATCCCGGCTTCGGCGGCTTCGTGCTGTCGCGGGTGATTGGCAGGCGCAAGCCCGCCGCATCCTGACAATCCGGTCATGCCGGATCGTGTGCGCTGATCGAGCACGGCGTGCGGACTTGCAACCGGCGCCGTCAGGTCTCAGTTTGGCTGTCGGGGTGCAATACGAAGGACGTGTCATGAAATTCCTGCCGGCTTGCGCGGCGATGGCTTTGTCCCTGGCGCTCGGCGCCTGTGGAATGCTGGGCGGACAGGAAGGCCCCCCGCCGGAATCGCCTGCCGCCCGTGCGCCTGCCGCGCTGCCCCCGCCGGCGCAGCCGACGCCCGCGCCCGTGGCCGCCGCGCCGGCGGCTCCGCCTGTGCCGGAGGATCTACCGGCCGTTCCAGCCGAGCAGGTCCGCTGCATTCCGCCCTACGTGCTGCAGACGACGCAGAAGGATGGCGTCACGGATGCGCGTTGTGTGGCGCCGTCCGAAGTCTCGGGCATGCCGAAGAACTAGACCGACAATCCGGCCGGAGCGACCTGCGCCAGCGCTGCCTGCATGTCGGGCGTGGCCGGCATGATCTTGCGTGTCTCCAGGTTCAGCGCGACGGCCACGGCCTCTGTCGTGCACCACGCCTCGCCTGAATCCGGGTCGACGATCCAGTGGATGAAGGAATGCACCTTCTCCTTCTGGAAGCCGCGTCCAGAGCGGATGACGAACCGATCGCCCGCGCGTGGCCAGCGGCGATAGACCAGTCTGTATTCCAGCACCGCCCCACCCATGCGCACGGTTTCGCCGCGAGCAATGGCGGCATTGGCTACCATCGTACGCCACGGTCGCAGCAGATGAGCGATCGAGTCGGACAGGCGACCGATGAAGAATTCCGGCATCAGATGGCCGGTCAAGCCGCATTCCTCGGTCTTGATGACGCCACGCCCGATGGCCGGCGCGCCGATGGCGTCGGCATCGGCCATGAGCGCGGCCGCGCGATGCGGCTGGGAGAGATCAATTGACCGCGGCGCGCAGGCCGCTGGCGCTTCGCCCTTCAGCGATTCAAGCCGCTTCCGCGTATCGGGCGACCACGGGAAGGTCGCGCCGGATGCCACATCGACATGATCCACCCATGTCCGGAACGACGCGCATGGCTCGCCGGTGGCGTGGTCGATCTGCTGGTACAGCAGCACTGACGTATCAGCGACCTCCAGCACGCAGGCGGACATTGTGAACGGCTCGCCCGCCTTTGCCTCGCGCATGAAGCGGATATGCTGGTCGCGTGGGCGGAGCGTCGATTGCCCACGATCCCGAAAAGCCTGACCGAGCCCGGCGACGTGGGCGACCTCCGCAAGACCTTCCATCATCTTCGCAACGTAGAAGCGCACATTCATGTGCCCCATCTCGTCGCATTCCCAGGTGTTGATGCTGCCGCGATAGACCTCGATCATCCGCGCACTTTCCAAGTCACCTTCACCGTCGCGCAGGAAGGCTCGCCCTTCTTGTCGGTGCCTTCGTAGGATCCATCGAGCACCAGCATCCCGGCGCTCACCTTCTTTGTCATCGCCGACGTGATCTCGGGCAGGTCGATCTTTGCTCTGCGGCTCCAGAGCGTATCCTTCTGTCCGGCGCCTTGCCCAATCGCTACATACACGAAGCGGCGCGTCTTGCCTTCGGTGCGCACATGATCGCCGAGGAAGCGCCAGCCGCTCTTGCCTTCTTCCAGCCGTAACGGGATTTCGAACGTCATCGTCTTGCCCGTCGACATGCGAACGTCGACATTCTCGCCGTCCTTGCCCTGAAGGCAGTGTGCAACGCCCTTTGGCGGCGTCAGCACGGACAGGTAGAGCGTGACATTGTCCTTGCCCCCGCCCGCCATGGTCAGGTTGCGCAGTCCTTGCACAGGCCGCGGATCTCGATCACGGCGCTGCGCATTTTGAATTTCACGCTTTCGACTTCCTGGCCGAGTTTCTTCACGCTATCGCCCGCGTGTAGTTCGCCTGCCATGCCGCACTTGTCGCAGATCAGGAACACGGCCGCGTGCCCGTGCTTCCAGTGTCCGCAGGCCACAAAGGCGTTGAGGCTCTCGATCCTGTGCGCGAGGCCCATCTCCAGCAGGAAATCCAGCGAGCGATAGACCGATGGCGGTTTGGCCGCCACGTCGTCTTCTCCCATCAGGCCCAGCAGGTCGTATGCTTTCGCCGGACCTTCGGATTCCAGCAGCAGTGTCAGCACCTTCTTCCGCAGCGGAGTCAGCCGCCCGCCACGGGCCTCGCATAGCGTCTCGGCCTCCTTGAGGCTGTCCGCCAGCGCATGAGGTGCGCAGGCTAGGTGAGCGTGGGCGTGAGCATGGGCCATGACTGCAGTGTCGGCTTGCGCCCCCTGATTCACAAGCCCGCAAACCGGTAGGAAATCATCGAAAAACCGCCGGTTAACCAGCCTCGTGGCCTAGTCCGGCATTGAGCTGGAATCGATAGGGGCAGGGCATGTCGCAGGGAACCGTAGAGGCAGCCCCTAATCCGTCCCGCAACTGGGCCGCTGCTGTGCTGGGCGCTGTCCGCTTCGTGGCGACCGACCGTCTGGGCCTGCTCATCGTGATCTGGGGGCTGCTCGCTTTCGTGGCGCGGCCCATCATGCTTGCCGCGCATGCCGGCGCGGCCGGATGGCCCATGAGCGCCATTCGCGGTGGTATGACGCCGGTGAACCTCGCCCACGCTGCCTCGGTCATCCAGTGGGCATCTTTCGCGGGCCTGCTCGCCCTCGTTGTCATCAGCCACATCCGCTTCGCCGCCGCGAAGGGCGAGGGCGCCTTGGGATCGCTGACAGCGCGCTTCTGGCTTTCGGCCAGCTATGCCACGCTCCTCGCCATCGGGTATCTCGTCTTCCTGTGGAGCCCGGTTTCGGTCTTCACGCTGATCACGCACGACAGTCTGATCTTTTTCGACTCGACCTACCGCATCTCCAACGGCCTCACGCCATCAATCGACTTCCCGACCGCTCTCGGCGCCGCGCAGCTCTACCTGCCGGCGTGGGCCGCCTGGCTCATCGGCGGCTACGCCGGATCGGTTGAGCTGGCCTCCGTGTGGGTGGCTCTCGCACTCGGCCTCGCCTGTGCATGGATCGGATCGTCCCGCTTTTCCATCGGCGTCACCGGCACGCTGATCGGCATCGTCTTTCTCGTCACCGTCCCTGCCGCTTTGCTGGAACAATGGGGTGGCGACAGCCAGACACTCGTCAACGGTGAAACGGAAGTGCTGGCCGACAATCTCAGCTACGCCATGTTTTACAACCGCTGGGGTTGGGCCGCGTTGATCCCGCTGTTCATGGTGCTCGCTCCGCGCCGCGAGAGCGATGAAGCGCCTGGCCTCGCGGAGGTCGCGGTTCTGGCGGCCGTGCTCGCCTTCATGTTCTGGCTCAAGGCCACCTATTTCGTCATCGGCGTTGCTGGGGCAGGAGTCTATGCCTGCCTGAATTCAAAGCCGATCCGCACGCTGGCTTGGGGCTCGGGCCTCACTGCCGGTATGGTTCTGCTGGTCGGCATCTTCACCGGTAACCTGGTCGCCTACATCAACGACCTCATCTTCGCGGGCCAGGTATCGGGAACGCGTACGGAATCCCTGCTGGGCCTTATCCGCATGAACCTGCAGGACATGCTGTTCGCGGTTGCGCCGCTTGCCGTGCTGGCGGCGCTGGGCCGCTTCACATGGCGCGACTTGCTGGCTGGCGGCTTCATCATGGCGGCATGCCTGTTTATCATCAACCAGAACGGCCAGCTCAAGAACATGTCGGCGTTGATCGTCCTTGCCGCCTACGGCACGGTTCGCGTGCTGCAGGAAGAGGGCGGCCAGCGCATGGCGCGCGTCGCCGCCATCGGCGCGTTCAGCATGCTTGCTGGCGCTGTCGTGCTGGAACGCAGCTTCGTGCTGATCGATCAGGCCTACGCCACCCTGCGCGAGCAGGCCCGCCCGCCCGCTCCGTGGGCGCGCGAGGTTGCCCTGCGCAACGTCTACATTCCCGAGCGCGAGAGTTTGTTCAACCGCGCCGTCAACATGTCGGAAACGCCGGATGATCGGCTGCACAACGTCTGGCTCTCTGGCCAGCTCGGCCGTCGTCAGGAACTGCGGCAGGGCGAGTACATGGAAACGCTGATGGCCGGCGTCGACGATCTCAAGACCGTCGCGAAGCCGGGCGAGTCCATCACCACGCTCGACATGACGAACCCGTTTCCCTTCCTGATGAACGCGCGTGTGCCGAAGGGCGCGTGGCTCACGGTTCACAAGAACCGCACCATCAGCGAAGAGAAGCATCCCCATGCCGAGGTGCTGTTCGCGGACACCGACCATGTGATGATCGCGAAGATGTCGATGGTGCAGTCCACCGCCGACCTGATGCGCGACATCTATTCGCCCTGGCTCGACGAGCACTATGCAGACCGGGTGGAAACGACATATTGGACGCGCTGGTCGCACCGGAAGCCGGGTCTCAGGCCCGCGACTCAGATGGCGTTGATTCCCCCGAAACCCCCGATTTCCGGGCCTTCATCCACCCTTCCTTGACCAAAAAGCCCGTTTTTAGGGGTTTTTTGCTGTGAAAAGCGCGAATTTCCCTTGTAAATCGCGTTTTTTGGGGTTCAGGACGCTGGAAATACGTGTATTCAGAGGGCCGGACTAAACCAAGGGAGTCGAAAGACAATGGCCACCGCGTCCAAAGCGAAACAGAACACCGTCAGCCTGAAGCATCTCGCGGCGGCTCTCGCCGAGAACCACGAAATGCCGAAGAAGAACGCCGAGGCGATCATGAACGACCTTGTCGCGATGCTGACGAAGCACCTCAAGAAAGGCGACCGCATCCGTATCGCCGGTCTCGGCGTGCTGGTTGTTCGCAAGCGCGCCGCCCGCATGGGCCGCAACCCGGCCACGGGTGAGCCGGTCGCGATCAAGGCCTCGAAGAAAGTGGCCTTCCGCGCCGCGAAAGAACTGAAAGAGTCGATCTAACTCTTTCGTTCTGATTGATCCAAAATCCGAAACGCCCGGCTGGAAACAGCCGGGCGTTTTGTTTGCGCCCTAGCGAACCTTGTCGCCGTTCACGGTGACGCGGCGCATGTGCCGGCGCTGGCCATGATAGTCGTTCAGCGCGAAGTGCCAGACGCAGCGGTTGTCCCACATAGCCAGCGAGCCGGGCTGCCATCTGAAGCGGCAAGTGAATGGCTCGCGCCGCCCCACCTCGAATAGATACTCCAGCAGCGGCCGCGACTCCTTCTTCGTCCAGCCCGCAAAGCGCAGCGTGAAAGCAGGGTTCACGTAGAGCCCCTTTCGTCCCGTCTCCGGATGCGTACGCACCACCGGATGCTCATACTCCGGCACTTCATCTCCGACGACTTCACTATCCATGGATGCGCGCTTCTTCGACGATGCGCCGCCAGCGCCGTACTCTTCGGCCGCAGAATGGATCGCGCGCAGTCCTTCCAGCGTCTGCTTCAGACCCGGCGATAACGCATCCCAGGCCGCATACTGGCTCGCGAACATCGTGTCGCCGCCAACTTCGGGCACCTCGATCGCGTGCAGGATCGAGCCAAGCGCCGGCACTTCGAGGAAGCTCATGTCCGAATGCCAGCCGCCGCCGAAGTTGATCTTCTCGCTCGGCTCCTTGATGATCTCGAGGATCTCCGGGTAGCCCGCCATGCTCTTCACGTAGGGATGGATGTTCAGCGTCCCCCACCGCTTGCCGAACGCGATGTGCTGCTCCGGAGTCAGCGTCTGGCCGCGGAAGAAGATGACATGGTGCTTGAGGAAGGCCTGATGGATGTCATCGAACTGCGCGTTGCTCAGTGGCTGGGACAGGTCCACGCCCTCGATCTCGGCGCCGAGATTGGGCGAGAGCGGTTTCACGATGATCGTCTTGAAAGTGGCGGTGTCGGCCATGGGCGTTTCCTCGGAACTGGTCCGATAGAAAACCCTCGGCTTGACGGTGGCAAGGCGCCGTCACGTGAAGCCAGGCATCAGCCCTGCTTCAGCGATTCCTTGAACTCGGCCGGCTGCATCGGCTTCGAGAGCAGGAAGCCTTGCGCCTCGTCGACCTTCAGCCAGGTCATGAAATCCCACATTTCCTGGGTCTCCACGCCCTCGGCCACGATCTTCAGGCCGTGGTCGCGCGCCAGACGCACGCAGCTGACCAGCGCCGCCTTGGCAAACGCCTCGTCGATCGCCAGTCGCGTGAAGGCCGGATCGATCTTGACCTCGGTGAAGGGGAAGTTCCGCAGCCGGTCGATGTTGGTGACGCCCGCGCCGAAATCGTCGACCGCGAGGCCAAAGCCGTTGGCGCGCAGAGCCGTCATGGTCTGGAACGCGTTGACGCCGAACTCCAGCGCCCGCGACTCCGTAACTTCAAGACAGAACTGGTCGCACTTCAGCCCGCCATCCTCGACGGCTTTCGCCACCTCGTCAGCGAACTCAGGCCGCTCGAGCGACATCGGGCTAACGTTGATAGAGCAGGGCAGGCCGCCGAAATCCACGGCATGCTTCGCGACGGCGCGCGCCATCGCATAGGTGAGTGCATCGATGCGCTGGTTGCGCTCGGCCAGCTCGACATAAGCGGCAGGCGAAGCAAAGCCCATCTGCGGCGTTGCGATCCGCGCCAGCGCTTCAGCGCCGACGATCTTGCGCGTCGTCATAGAGAACTTGGCGTGAAAGAACGGGTGCAGCCCGCCGCGTTCGATGGCGGCTTCCAGCAAGCTGGGATTGGCCGGCGGCTGGTGCCGGGCAGCGGTTTCCTGGCCCATGTCCGGGACGTTCATCATCTGCACGCACTCACCCGCCGACAGCCCGGCTTTGCCGGGTCCGTTAGGAGCCAGTACGACAGAGAAACGTCGAAAAACCGCTAATCCGCGCTAATCAAACTGCACGACGTGCGCGGCGGGGCCTACTTCGCGTCGGACAGATTCTGGTTCGCAAAGTCCCAGTTCACCAGCTCGTTGACGAAGGTTTCGATGTATTTCGGGCGGGCATTCTGGGTGTCGAGGTAATAGGCGTGCTCCCAGACATCCATGGTTAGCAGCGGAGTAACCCCGTTTTCGGTGAGGGGCGTCTCGGCGTTCGGCGTCTTGGTGATCGCCAGCTTGCCGTCCTTCAGGACCAGCCAGGCCCAGCCCGAACCGAACTGGGTTGCTCCTGCTTCGGCAAAGAGGCGCTTGAACTCGTCGTACGAGCCGAAATCCTTGTTGATCCGGTCGGCGACCAGACCCGTCGGCTTGCCGCCGCCGCCCGGCGTCATGGAATGCCAGTAGAAGGTGTGGTTCCAGACCTGACCCGAGTTGTTGAAGATCGGCATCTTCTTCTCGGCCCAGCTCTGCTTGACGACTTCCTCAAGCGGTGCGTTGTCCAGCGGCGTTCCGGCGACCAACTTGTTCAGGTTGTCCACATAGGCTTGGTGGTGCTTGCCATAATGGAAGTTCAGGGTGTTTTCGGAGATATGCGGCGCCAGGGCGTTGCGCGCGTAAGGCAGCGCGGGAAGCGTGAAAGCCATGGAATACCCTCTCTGTTATCTGTGCTGCCCCTGAAAATAGGGCTCTTGGTCTGATTTTGAAATGAGCGATACGGCCAATCCGGCAAATCTTGCAAGCTCGGAGGAGTTCGACGCCCGCCTGAAAAGGGCGGACGAAGACCGTTGGCTGGCCACCCGCTACGCCCCGAAGGCCGGCCGGGAGCGCCTGGTCGCCATCTACCTGCTCAATCAGGAGCTTCAGCGCACCCTCCACACCAAGGAGGCGATGCTCGGGAAGATCCGCCTCCAGTGGTGGCGGGAGACGCTGGAGCAGGTCGCCGGGAAAGGCGCCTTACGCCGCCACGACCTTGCCGAGGAGCTGGCCCGCGTCACGAAAGGCCGGCCCGATCTCATCGCCCCGATGAGCGAGCTGGTCGACCGCTACGACGACATCATCGACGACCACATGCATGGCGGCCACACGACCGGCGGCGACCACGAAGCCCGCCATCTCGCCACCGAAGCTTCGCTCACTCGCCTGGCCGGCCTTGTGCTTGATCCTACCGCAAAAGCCGATCATCTCGATGCGCTGGCGAAAGCCGGAGAAGCGCGCGTCGCTTCAACCGCCGGCCTGGCTAACGCTGCCCAGCGATGGACTGCCGCGAGGGCGGCCGTGCGCGCCGCGCCTTCGCCGCTCTGGCCCGCCATCCTTCATCTGGCTGTCGCCGACTCTCCCGAGAAGTCACATTCGCCGCTGTCGAAGCGCTGGCGCATGTTCACGGCTGCCCTCACTCGCCGCCTCTGAACTCGCCACGCCCGGCAGCGCAACGGCCGCCTCTGGTCATTTGTCCCGCAACCCTGTTTGTTGGGCGAGTTAGATTCGGCGGGCGGGGCTTAGGTGCGGAAACTTCTCGATCCAGCCTATTGGGGGCGGGCGCTGACCCAGCCCATCGTGCTGCTCGGCCTCGTGGTCGATCTGCTGCCCATTGCTGGCGTCCTTGTGTGGGGCTGGGGTGCTGTTCCGCTCGTCATGCTCTACTGGATGGAGAACATCGTCACCGGCGTGATGACGCTGCCGCGCATCTTCATTGCCGGCGCAAGTTTCGGGGGTCTGGGGCTTCTCGCGGGGCTAGGGCTCTGCGCGTTCTTCGTATTCCACTACGGTCTTTTCTGCATGGTGCACGGCACCTTCCTGATTGGCTTTGCTTCAATCAGCGCCGGGCCCGAAGCCATGAGCAGCATGCCGATGATGGACATGGTCGGCATGTTCGATTTTTCCCTCAATAGCGGGCGCCACGTCGACTGGATCCTGTACGCGATAATCGGCTTCCAGGTCGCAGTGTTCCTCTGGGAATTCCTCATCAAGAGCGAATGGAAGAACACCAACCCAATGGCCGAGATGTTTGCGCCCTACGGCCGCATCATCGTGCTGCACTTCGCGATCTTCGCTGGCGCCGGCGCGTTGTTCCTGCTCGGCGAGCCCATGGTCGGCGTGCTGGCGCTGATCCTGCTCCGCGCGGTGTGGGGCGTCGTCACCAATGCTGGCCGTTCCGGCGTGAAGCTCGGTATCGAGTCCGACTTCAACAGTGCACTCGAAAAGATGGGTGGCCGCGAACAGTTCGAGAAAACGCTACGGGGCGAGACGCCCGACGGATCGTAACGGTCACTCCGTTCGCGTCGCCACCATCGTTTCCTGAGCATCGCGCTTGGCTTCCGCTTCCGAGGCGGCAGGCGCGGGCGAGGCCGAGGGCGCAGCGGACTTCTTCTTTCCCTTCTGCGGCTTGGGAATTTCCATTTCCTTCCACGTCACCGCGAACGCTTTCCTGTCAGGCAGCGGATCGCGCGGCTTCAGGCGCTCCAGGTCACGGAAGTCATAGTCGCTTTCGAGTCCATACCCGCTAGACCCGCCCATGCGCACAGCCAGGTACATGATGTTTCGCCGGAGCCAGCCCACGCCGACGATCTTCAGCGCACGCTTGAACGTCACATCCGCCAGCTTGCGTCCCTTCCGGTCGCCCTTCGTGCCGAGCGTGTAGAGCCAGTCATGCACCACCGCCGCCTCGGAATGCTTGCCGAACGGTGAGATCATCCACTGCGCAAACGCCGGGATGGAGGCGAAGTCAGTGACGTAGCCCTGCGGCGCCGCCACAGCGATCTTCCTTCGGCGCGACAGATGCGCAACAAACCCGAATGTCGCGGCTAGCGCCGCAACGCGCCTGTTCTGCCGGTTCTCGTCCGGGATCAGGATGATGGCCAGCGACGTGATCGGCCCTTCGCGGTTCTCGTCGAACAGGATTTCGGCGCCCGATATCGCCGCCATCTCTTCGATCAGCGACGCCTCGGCCGCGCCGGTCTCCATGATCGCGCCAAGCGTCGGCGCTGCGGCCGCCGCCTTGCGCACTTCAGCCTCCGCAACGGCCTTCGCCAGCCTGCGGGTCACATCGAGCGTCGAGTCCTGGATTTCCCGCCCAAGGTGTCGCTTCGGCGTGAGGTGCTTGCGCGCCATGATCCCCTCCGTCGCCCGAATCCTAGCCGGAGACCGTGGCAGGCGCCATCTGGCCTTTCAGCCAAACCTCAACATCCTGCAGCGCCCGGAAGGACATCAACCGCTTGCGCGCCCGTCCCTTGTCCGCACCCTTCAGCCGCTTGCCGTCGGGTCCTTTGAGATCGACCGGCCCGATATCGGGGAAGAGGCCGTAGTTCACGTTCATGGGCTGGAACGACCCGCGCTTTTCCACGCCGCTTTCGCCCAACACGTGTCCTCCGGTGATGTGGTTGACCAGCGCGCCCAGCGCCGTCGTCGCGGGCGGCGCGTCCACTTTCCGGCCCAGCCTTTCCGCCGCCGCCATCCGCCCGGCCACGAGCCCCATCGCCGCGCTCTCGACATAGCCCTCGACGCCCGTCACCTGCCCAGCGAAGCGCACGCGCGTATCCGTCTTCAGCCGCAGCTGCCCATCGAGCAGGGCAGGCGAGTTGATGAAGGTGTTGCGATGGATGCCGCCCAGCCGCGCGAACTGTGCGTTTTCTAGTCCAGGGATCATCCGGAAAATCTGCTCTTGCGCCCCGTATTTCAGCTTCGTCTGGAAGCCGACGATGTTCCACAACGTGCCGAGCTTGTTGTCCTGCCGCAGCTGCACGATGGCGTGCGACTTCACCGTCGGATTGTGAGGATTGGTCAGCCCCACCGGTTTCATCGGCCCATAGCGCAGCGTTTCAGGCCCGCGCTCCGCCATCACCTCGATCGGCAGGCAGCCTTCGAAGTACGGCGTGCCTTCCCATTCCTTGAACTCGGTCTTCTGTCCCACCAGCAGTGCGGCGATGAACGCCTCGTATTGCTCCTTGTCCATCGCGCAGTTGATGTACGCCTCGGCGCCATCGCCGCCCGGTCCTGGTTTGTCGTAGCGCGACTGCTTCCACGCCTTGCTCATGTCGATGGACTCGGCGTGCACGATCGGCGCGATCGCATCGAAGAATGCCAGCGAGTCCTCGCCCGTCTTCGCAAGGATCGCTTTCGCCAGCGCGTCAGACGTCAGCGGCCCCGTCGCGATGATCACGCTGGCCCACGCTTCCGGCGGCCATCCGTCGATCTCTCCGCGCTCGATCGTCACCAGCGGATGCTTCTCCAGCGCTGCCGTTACGTCTGCGGAAAATCCATCGCGATCCACCGCCAGCGCCGACCCCGCCGGCACCTTGTGGCGATCACCCATCGAAATGATCAGGCCGTTGGCGCGCCTCATTTCCTCGTGAAGCAAGCCGACCGCATTGTACTCCCAGTCGTCCGACCGGAAGGAGTTGGAGCACACCAGCTCGGCCAGCCCATCCGTATGATGCGCATCGGTTTTCCGGACGGGCCGCATCTCGTGCAGCACCACGGGCACGCCCATGTTCGCCGCCTGCCAGGCCGCTTCGGACCCCGCCATGCCGCCGCCGATGATATGGATTGGCTCGATTGTCATGGCCCCGGTATAGGCTAACTTGGTTGGCAAATACGAGGGGGAACGGCCATGCGAAATTCGAACGTTATCCGTGGGTTGATTGCGACTCTTTGTGCGGCGCTTCTGGCATCGTCCGCTTTCGCCGACATCAAGTCCTTCAACGCCGCCGTGAAGGCGGGCGACTACAAAACGGCTTCGGCCGAAGCTGAGCAGATCTGGAAGAGCTGGGACCGGTCCAAAGAGGATACGGCGCTTGTGGCGCGCGAGTTCGGTTTCGCTTCCCTGATTGCGGGCCGCAACGAGCTTGCGCTGCAGTTCGGCAAGTTTCTGGTCGAGAACGGCGCCGGCCTCGCCGTGCCGGACAAGGAGCCTCTCGCTTCAGCGGTTCTCTATCGCACCGCTGACTACAAGGTCGGCAAGTCAAAGGCCCAGCTCGAGGCGCTCCGCGCAGCCCTGAATGCCCGCTCATCATCGGGCGGTTTCGACATGACCTCGGTGGTTGCGTGGGAGCTGCTTTACACGTCCGACTGGAGCACGGGCGACTGGGCAAGCGCCACGACAGATGCGCTCGCCGCCGCCCAGTTCCTCTCTCGCCAGCCTCCCTTCCTGTCCCGCCAGCGCAGCGCTGAAGTCCACGCCGCTGCAGCGCAATTCATTCAGGGCAAGGATCGTGTCTCCTCGGGGAAGAACAATTACTACGACGCGATGGCCGACGTGCACGATCGTATCGTTGCTGACTTGAATACGTCGAACAATCAGTCCGATCGGGCGTCGCTGTGGCCGCTGAAATGGCGCGCCGAGGCGTGGGCGCTCGCCATCGAGTCCTATCTGATCTCCACCTATGAACAGGTCGGCTCGAACATTTCGACCAAGATGCAGCCGCGCGCGTTGGCCCGGCCGCTGTTCGGAGAAATTGCCGAAGATCCGGCGTTGGCCCAGACGCCCCTTTGCGACGGCCAGTTCGAGGGCAAGAGAATGCAGTACCCGGCAAACAAGGAATACTCGGGGCTGGTTGGATCCGTGATCGCTCGTGTGGAAACGGCGGCGAACGGGAAGGTCGCTGGTGTTGCGATTGTGGCTGCGGTTCCCGGCGACGGTTTCGGCGAGGCGGTTGCCAAGACGCTCTCGACCTGGACGTTCAAGACCGCCAAAGGCGTCGATCCGCGATCCTGCCGCACCGAGTCGCGCAACCGATATTACAAGGTGCTCTTCCGGATCGGGTGATCTTCGACCGGCAGTTGGCGCCTTGATTCACGCAACAACTACGTGAAAGTCGGCTTCCAGATCCTGTAGAGTTGGTCGGAGGCCATGGCGTACGGCGTACACAGACTGTTCTGCGCGGCTGCGCTCGCGCTTCTGGCGGCGCCAGCGTTCGCGGATATCAGCGCCTTCAACGCAGCTGTGCAGCGCGGCGACTATCGCGCCGCTGTCGTCGCCGCTAACGAGACATGGCCATCCATCGATCGCGCCGGACCGGATGCAGCGACCGCCGCGCGCGAGTTCGGTTGGATCGCGATGCTAGCTGGCCAGCCATCGACTGCGCTGACCTACGCGAAATTCCTGGTGGAGCAGGGCGGGGCTCTGACCCATCGTGATGCCAAGCCACAGGTCTCTCGCGTGCTGCACGACTGGGCGACGCTTGCGACCGGCGTCACGCCGGTCAACCGGGCGCGCCTGCTCAACTCGCTGCAACAGCGCGCAGCTATCGCCGGCCGCGATCTCATCTCCGCCCGCGCCGCGCAGACACTCTACGCCGAAGCGTGGACAGCCGGAGACTGGCCGCAGGCGGGCGCAGCCGCCGAACTCGGCATCCGCTTTCTCGACGAACTCGGCGCCAGCGCGTCGCCTTCGCGCTACGAACTTCGGCGTGGCATGGCCGTGTCCGCTTTCATGCGCGTGAAGACGCCGGAGGCATATAACGCCGTCTACGATATCGCCGCTGAACTCTACGACCAGATCGCCGCCACGCCCGATGGTCCGATCCGCAACCGGCTGGAATCGGAATACTTCACCGCCGTTGCGTGGGGCGATGTACTCTACGGTGCGCTTGGCTCGCGCCAGAAATCCACGCCGGATCGCCGCAACACCATCAACGCCGGCAAGAGGTCGATCGCCGAGATACTCTATCCCGCGCCCGGCGATGCGGCCCTGCCACGCTGCCGCATCAGCCTGGCCCGCAACTTCGACAATCCCGGCTTCCCCTTCCTCAACCGCTTCAAGGATCTCGGCGGCGAGGTGATCTACGCGCTAGACGTCGAATCCGGCGGACTGTTCTCCAACCCCCGGCTGCTGGTCGCTGCTCCCCACAGCGGCTTCGCCGAAAGCGTCGAGGACGTCCTCACCTCATGGCGCTGGCGGGTCGAAGGCGCCACCACCGGCTGCCGCATGCCCGACGTCCACATTCTCACTTTCGAGTTTGCGCTCGGCAAATAGCACGCGCGTATAAACCCGGTTGCCGCTGCAGGCCAATTGAACTACGGCCTTGCGCTTCTGGAGGGTCGTATGCCGGACGCCACTGCGGGCAAGGTGCCAGTCTTCGAGTGCGTTCGCTCGGCGTGGCTGTTTCTAATCCAGAACTGGCGCCTGTTCCTGCCCGCCGCCGGCATCGTGGCTGTCGTCTCGCAGGTTGGGCCGCTTGTTGCCTACCTGACCGCTCCCGCCGCGACGCAGACCCAGAGCGCTCTCCAGGCAGGCTTGGGCAATTTCCTGATTCTGGCGCCAGGCGCCCTGATCAGCGTGCTGTTCACCGCCGCGATCCTGCGCAAGGCCGTGCGGGACGAATTCCACGGCCCCACCGGACTGGCGTTCGGCGCGGACGAGGTCCGCCTGCTCGGCGCCTCGCTCGCGATGATGTGCCTGTTCGTGCCGCTGATCACGCTGCTCGTGGTCGTCCTCTTCATCACCGTCTTCAGCAAGATCGCCACGTCCGAAGCGGCGCTGGAGACCCTGCTGGCCGATCCGGAAGCGCTGAACCAGGCGATCCTCGAAGCACTCGGCGAAAACGGCGCGACGGCGATGTCTCTCTTCATCCTCATCATGTTCGCGATTTTCGTGTATCTCTCCGCGCGGCTCTACATGATCAATGCAGCCGCCATTGGCGAGAAGCGCATCGTCCTGTTCCAGACATGGAGCTGGTCTCGCGGAAACATCCTGCGCCTGATCGGCGCCATGATCCTCACTGTGCTGCCCGTCATGCTGATCGGTAGCGTCGCCGCCGATCTCCTACGCGCCATCGTCCCGCCCACGGCGGGCATCGTGGCGGTCCTGCTCGTCAGCACCTTGCTGGCCTTCGTGGGCGCGGTGACCACGATCCCGGTCGTCGCGCTCGGCGCGATCTTCTACAAGGGCCTGCGCCCGCCGGAGTTCGTCGCGAAATAACTACGCCTGCTGAATCGCCGATCCGAACGCGATCAGATCGCCGTCCGGCCCAAGCACCGTGAACTCTCGCTGCCCATATTCCTGATCGGTGGGCGGGCATACATGCCCGGGCGGCAGCTTATCCAGCTTCGGCTTCAGCTCCGCATAGAGCCCGTCGACATTCTCGACATCGACATAGCTGGTATACCGTCCCTCGCCCCGCGGCGGTAGCATCTCGTCCTGCACCATGCGGAACGCCGCCTTGTCGCGATGGACGTAGGCATACCCGCCGCCCTCGAAGCCGACCGTGAACCCCAGCGTGTCACGGAAGAACGCCTTTGCCGCCTCGATATCCGGCACGCGCAGGAACGGAGTCACGTGATGCATGAAGGGCATGGCGGACATCCCCAAAGGTTCGCCATCCTACAGCCTTTCAGACGATAGCTCTACTCAGCCGCCTGCTGAGCCGCCTTCTTCGCCTTGCCGCCAGCCTTCGCAGCCGCCGGCTTCGCATTCACGCGCTTTGCCTGCCGCTCGCGCCGCTCTGCCTGCCGCTTGAACGTCTCGATCAGGAACTTGCCCGTCCAGCTCTTCTTGTTCTTCGCGACGTCCTCCGGCGTGCCTACAGCCACGACTTCGCCGCCGCCATCGCCGCCATCCGGGCCCATGTCCACGATCCAGTCCGCCACCTTGATGACGTCCAGATTGTGCTCGATCACCACAATCGTGTTGCCCGCGTCGACCAGCTCCTGCAGCACCTCCATCAGCGTCCGCACATCGTCGAAGTGCAGGCCCGTCGTCGGCTCGTCGAGAATGTACATCGTTCGGCCGGTCGCCCGCTTCGACAGCTCTTTTGCCAACTTCACGCGCTGCGCTTCACCGCCCGAAAGCGTCGTCGCCTGCTGGCCGACCTTCACATACCCAAGGCCGACCCGCGCCAGCGTCTCCATCTTGCCGCGAATACCCGGGACGGCGCCGAAGAACACACGCGCCTCTTCCACGGTCATGTCGAGCACGTCCGCAATCGACTTGCCCTTGTAGAGCACTTCCAGCGTCTCGCGGTTGTAGCGTTTGCCCTTGCAGACATCGCAGGTGACATACACGTCCGGCAGGAAGTGCATCTCGATCTTAACGACGCCGTCGCCCTGGCACGCCTCGCACCGTCCACCCTTCACGTTGAACGAGAAGCGGCCCGCCTGATACCCACGCGCCTTCGACTCGGGCAGGCCGGTATACCAGTCGCGGATTGGTCCGAACGCGCCTGTATACGTCGCCGGGTTGGACCGCGGCGTGCGCCCAATGGGCGACTGGTCGATGTCGATGATCTTGTCGAGATGCTCGATGCCCTCGATCTTCGTGTGCGCCGCCGGGCTGTCGCTCGCCCCGTTGAGCCGGCGCGCCAGCGCCTTGTACAGCGTCTCGATGATCAGCGTGGACTTGCCGCCGCCCGACACGCCCGTCACGCACGTGAACACACCCAGCGGAATCTCCGCCGTCACGTTCTTCAGGTTGTTTCCGGTCGCGCCGATGACCTTGATCATCTTCTTCTTGTCGGTCCAGCGACGCTTCTCCGGAATCGCGATCTCTTCCTCGCCGGAGAGATACTTGCCCGTGATGCTCTTCGGGTTCGCCATCAGGTCTTCCGGCTTGCCGAACGCGATCACCTCGCCGCCGAGCACGCCCGCATGCGGACCCATGTCGATCACATGGTCCGCCGAGAGGATCGCATCCTCGTCGTGCTCGACCACGATCACCGAATTGCCGAGATCGCGCAGGCGCCGCAGTGTCACGAGCAGCCGCTCGTTGTCCCGCTGGTGCAGGCCGATCGAAGGCTCGTCGAGCACGTAAAGCACGCCCGACAGTCCCGAGCCGATCTGTGACGCCAGACGAATGCGCTGGCTCTCGCCGCCCGACAGCGTGCCCGATCCGCGCGACAGCGTGAGGTATTCCAGGCCCACATCGTTCAGGAACTGCAGCCGGTCCCGGATCTCTTTCAGGATCCGCACCGCGATCTCGTTCTGCTTCTTGGTCAGCGTCTTCGGCAGCGCCTCGAACCAGTCGCGCGCCGCCTTGATCGACAGGCCGGCTGAGTCCGAGATCGTGTACTTGTTGAGCTTCACGCTCAGCGCTTCCGGCCGCAGGCGTTCACCCATGCAGGTCGGGCAGGGCGCCGCCGACTGGTAACGCCCGATCTCCTCGCGCATCCACGCCGAATCCGTCTCGCGGAAGCGCCGCTCCAGATTGCCGACCACGCCTTCGAACGGCTTGGTCACTTCGTAACGCCGCATCCCGTCGTCGAAGACGAAGTCCACTTCCTCTTCGCCCGTGCCGTTGAGGATGATGTTCTGGATCTTCTCCGGCAGCTTGTTCCACGCCGTATCGACCGAGAACTTGTACTTCTTGGCCAGCGCCTTCAGCGTTTGCTCCTGCAGCGGCGAGGCAGACTTGCCCCACGGCGCAATCGCGCCCTCGCTCAGGCTTTTGTCCGTCTCCGGCACGACCAGAGCCGGGTCGATCTTCAGCTGCTCGCCCAGACCGTCGCAGGCCGGGCATGCGCCGAACGGGTTATTGAACGAGAACAGCCGCGGCTCGATCTCGGGAATCGTGAAGCCGGATACAGGGCAGGCGAACTTGGCCGAGAAGGTCAGCCGCTTCGGCTCCTTGCCCGATCCTTCCTTCTCCGCGAACTCCGCAACCGCGATGCCGTCCGCCAGTCCCAGCGCCGTCTCGAAGCTCTCAGCCAGCCGCTGTTCCATCCCCGCCTTGATAGCGATCCGGTCCACCACGACGTCGATGTCGTGCTTCAACTTCTTGTCCAGCTTCGGCGGATCTTCGAGCTCGTAATACTCGCCATCCACCTTCACGCGCGCGAAGCCACGCTTCAGCAGGTCGGCGAACTCCTTGCGGTATTCGCCCTTCCGCCCGCGGATCATCGGCGCCAGCAGGTGGAACCGCGTCCCCTCGCCAAGCGCCATCGCCTTGTCGACCATCTGCGACACGGTCTGCGCCTCGATCGGCAAGCCGGTCGCCGGCGAATACGGCACGCCCACCCGCGCCCACAGCAGGCGCATGTAGTCGTACACTTCCGTCACCGTGCCCACGGTCGAGCGCGGGTTGCGGCTGGTTGTCTTCTGCTCGATCGAGATCGCCGGCGAGAGCCCGTCGATGCGCTCCACATCAGGCTTCTGCATCAGCTCCAGGAACTGCCGCGCATATGCCGACAGCGACTCCACATAACGCCGCTGCCCCTCGGCATAGATCGTGTCGAACGCCAGCGAGGATTTGCCCGAACCGGACAGGCCGGTGATCACCACCAGCTCGTTCCGCGGAATATCCACGTCGATGTTCTTCAGATTGTGCTCGCGCGCGCCGCGCACGCGGATGGCGTTAGGCTCGGATGACATGTGCTAACCCGGGGAGCTTGGTTCGAAGTGTCTTGCCGATGGACGTGCGCTGAGTCGACTGGTCGGCCAAGAACATAACCGGAACGACATCGGTTGTCGCCCCAATAAGAATTACGTTGGCAGCCGCACTTTCACCCGCCCGGCGAATATGGGCGGCTGGGCAGGTGGCGCAACCGCGTCACTGAGTCATTGCTGACGGGGCAGTGGCAGCAGCCTGCGGAAGCTCCCGATGTACGTTTTCAGCGCGGACTGCCTGTTCAGGGCGATGTGCTGTAGCCTGCCTCTTCAAGAGGAGACCGGCCCATGGGCGCAGCCTTCAATATCATCGGGCGCATTATCAGCACGCTGCTGGGAGTCCTCCTCATCGCGGGCGGCGTTATCTGGATACTCCAGGCGTTCGACATCGCCTTCAACGGACCCATGGGCGCCAGCGGTCAACAAAGCTTCATGGTCAACGACAAGCAGTGGGCCGGCTATGGCGCCATCGCGATCGTCATCGGCCTCGTGCAGGTCGCCTGGACCAATCTGCGCAAACGTTGACCACCTGCGCATTTCCATCCTGAGACAACATGCGGAAATTGAACTGGCGCGAATCCTCCGCTAACTCGCGCGTATGTCAGTTCGTCCCTTCCGCATCGGCCGCTCGAAAACCGGCCTCGGCATGTTCGCCACCGAGCGTATCCCGAAGAACACCCGCATCTTCGAATACACTGGCCGGCTGATCACCAACGAAGCCGCCGAGAAACTGCGCGGGAAACCCCGCTACCTTTACGACCTGAACAAGCGCTACACGCTCGACGGCTCTCCCCGCAGCAATATCGGCCGCTACGCCAACCACTCCTGCCGCCCCAACGCCAAGGACTACATCCACCACGGCCGCGTCTACGTGAAATCCCTCCGCGCCATCGAACCCGGCGAGGAGATCACCTACGACTACGGCAAGGAGTACTTCCGGGAGTTCATCGGCGCCGCGAACTGCCGCTGCCCGAAATGCACGGAGCGCCGCGCCCGCGAAACGGCTCCGAAAGCCGCCGCCGCGTCTCTCCGTACCGAAAAGAAGCGCAAGCGCTGATCCTTCAAAACGAGCCGCCCGAAGGAGCTTGACTCCGCGCCTAACATGTAATCATGTAATTACATGTCTACCGAAGATGACATGAGCGCCGTCTTCCACGCGCTCGCCCACGAGACGCGGCGGAAGATCATGGATGTGCTGAAAGGCCGTCCCGGCATCGGCGTGGGGGAGCTGGCGCACGAGTTCGACGTTACCCGCATCGCGGTGATGAACCACCTCGCCGTGCTCGAGGACGCCGGCCTCGTCGTCTCGGAGAAGGATGGCCGCACGCGCCGCCTCTATCTCAACGCCGCGCCCATCCAGATGATCAACGACCGCTGGCTCGACGATTACTCCGGCCACTGGGCGCGCAAACTCACCGGCATCAAATACGCGGCGGAGGCTGCCGCCGCGAAAGCAAAAAGGGGACAGGGCAAATGAGCAACGATCCGAAAAAGCAGGTCTACAAGACCGTCATCAACGCGCCGATCGAAGTCGTCTGGAACACGCTCGTCAAAACCGACGAGGTGCTCCCTTTCTTCTTCGGCGCCGTCTGCGAGACCAAGGATGGCCTCAAGCCCGGCCGCCCTATGCGCATGGTCACCAAGGACCGCAAGTTCGCCAGCGTCGTCGGCGAGGTCCTCGAATTCTCCCCGCCGCACCGCTACTCGCACACCATGGCCTTCACCGCCTACGAGGGCGAGGCGCCGTCCACCGTCACCTACGAACTGAAGGCAGTCCCCGGCGGCACCGAATTCTCGCTGATCACCACCAACGTCCCCGCAGGCACGAAGACCGAGAAGTCCATGGCCCAGGGCGGCCCCTTCATCATCCAGAACCTCAAGAGCCTGGCGGAGACGGGCAAGCCCGCCTTCTCCGGCAAGATGGTCGGCGTCGTGAACGCGCTCACCGGCTTTATGACGCCAAAGGCCTGCCGCATCGAGAACTGGCCGCTCAAATGACACATGCGGAAACGCCGCCCCCGCGAGGGGACGGCGCTCCAGTCGAATTCTCTGCGATCAACGCTTCAGCAGCGGTGATCCTTCTTGGCGAGCTGGCGACCCGCCAGCACGCCGCCAACGCCGCCAATCACGGCGCCTTCGGATTTCGCGCCATCGCCAGCCACCTGGCTGCCGACAACCGCGCCCAGCACGCCGCCCGTGATGGCGCCACGGTTCGAGGCCGCCTGCCGGTCACGCTCGCATTGGGCTTTCGCTTCAGCGGCGCGCACCCGCGCTTCGGCGGCGTCCGCGCGATCTTCAGCCGCCCGCGCATTTGCGGAGGCGACTTCGAGCTTGGACGAACCATCATCGCGGCCGGAATCCAGCGAGGCGATTTCCGCGTTGCCGGGCGAGTTGTTCGCCATCGTCATGCCCACAGGCACACCGATCGCAAGGGCCGTCGCGGCGGCAGCGCCAATCAGGACGAGCTTGTTCATGACCTTCTCCAGTTCGGTTTAGTCACGGTAGGAATGATCATGGAGCAGGTCGGTTCCATTTCCCGTAGGTCAACCAAACAAGGCAGAACGGCGGCACAGTTAACGTCCGTACACGTTCAATAGAGGGGACACTCCATGGCCACACCCGAACAGCAGACCGAAAGCATGATCGCGAACCTGCCGAAGACCACCGGCAAGTCGCTCGCCGACTGGCTCAAGATCGTGACGAAGTCGAAGCTCACGAAGCACGGAGAGATCGTGAAGATGCTGAAGGCCGATCACGGCATCGGCCACGGCTTCGCGAACCTCATCGCGCACAAAGCGCTCGCGTCCGACGCCGGCAGTCACGACGGCGAGGATCTCGTTGCCGCGCAATACGCCGGCGCGAAGGCCGCGCTGAAGCCGGTCTACGACAAGCTCGCCGCCATGATCGAAGGCTTCGGCAAGGACGTGGAGTTCTCTCCGAAGAAAGCCTACGTCTCCCTCCGCCGCTCGAAGCAGTTCGGTCTGATCCAGCCTTCCACGGCCACGCGCCTCGACCTGGGCCTCAATCTCAAGGGCGTCGAACCCAAGGGCCGCCTCGAAGCCTCCGGCTCCTTCAACGCCATGTGCACCCACCGCGTCCGCCTCGAGAAAGCATCCGACGTCGACGCCGAAGTGAAGGCCTGGCTCAAGAAAGCCTACGACGCAGCCTGACGGTGGACGGTCACGCCGCGCCCGCCTAGCATCCCGTCTCTGCTTCGGGAGGGCGGGATGAAACGCATCGTAATGGCGCTGGCAGCTTTCGCGGCACTGTCTGCGGCCGGCGCAAACGCCCAGACCGCCTCACGCGACCAGTTCCTGATCGGCAACTGGACGTGCCAGGTCGAAGGCGCCGACATCGAGTTCGACGAGGTGACGACGCGGTTTGACCCCGGCGGTCCGATGGAGCTGCGCTTCCACGCCACCATCAGCGAGGTCGCGCTTGCCTTCACGCTCTTCGGCACATGGACCTACGACACTCCAGGCGACCGGTTCAGCCAGACGATCTCCAACGCGCGTATCAGCGACATTGTGGTCAGCGGTGAGCCGATGACACGGGCGCAGTATCCCGGCGGCGAGGCAGCCGTGCAGGGTATCGAGCAGGAGTTCATGGATATCTACGCCAGCTCGCCGCTCACTTTCACGACTGTCACGGCGACAGAACTGCTCATCACCGACATCGAAGGCGACACCATCGACTGCGGGCGCTGAGGGCTGGGGTTCTCGGGAGAGACCACAGCCCCCGCCCACCTCCGCTCGGGGGCTCAGGATTGCGCCCGGGGCTGGGGCATCCTGCAAAGCAGAGGGCAGGGCGAGGGCCGGTCTTGATGAGAGTTTTACCTTGCGTTGGCGTCCGTTCTGTGAAAGAACAAAGAGCGAACATGCGCAAGCGATTTCAGCCACCAACTTGTGGACGCCGCGATGGCTCCACAGCTTGGTGCGGTGAACGCAGTGTCTGCGTGTCGCGTGGAGTGGCGGGCGGCCCTAGGGTGCCCGTCCTGTGTCAGGAACCGGAGCGGTACGCGAAAGGCGGCCGGGGCCGGAGTGTAAACGGAGACGACAATGGCCGGATCGGTCAACAAGGTGATCCTCATCGGCAATCTGGGCCGGGATCCCGAAATCAAGCAGCTCCCCTCGGGCTCTTCTCTCGCCAACCTCTCGATCGCAACGTCTGAAACATGGCGCGACAAGGCATCGGGCGAGCGCAAGGAAAAGACCGAGTGGCATCGTGTCGTCGTCTTCAACGAAGGCCTCGTCCGCATCGTCGAGCAGTACCTGAAGAAGGGCTCGAAGGTTTACATCGAAGGCGCCCTCGAAACCCGCAAATGGCAGGACAAGGACGGCAACGACAAATACTCGACCGAGGTCGTGCTGCGTAACTTCAACGCCTCGCTCACCATGCTCGACGGCAAGGGCGATGGCCCGGGCGCCGGCAGTGGCGGCGACTACAACCAGGACCGCGCCCCCGCGCGCGGCGCCGGCCCCAAAGGCAAAGGCGGCAAGGGCGCCCAGGAAGACTTCTCCCGCGGCCCCGACTTCGACGACGAGATCCCGTTCTAGAAATCGGTCGCGCCTGCATCCGCAGGACGCACGCTCACCAAAGCAAAGGCCCGCTCCCCGAGCGGGCCTTTCGCTTTCCTGGACCGCGGAGCGCCTGTCCGGCAGTCGCCGAGCCAGCCGCGAGTTCCTGCCGCCCCCACCGTCTCGGCGCTACGCGCCGATCCACCTTCCCCAGTCCTTCGGACTGGAGGAGGAAATCCGAACGTCGAACCAGAGCCGGCGTCTTTTCTCCCCCGTGCGTAGCGCGGGGGAGGTGAATTGCGCGCTCTTGCGCGCAGGACGGCAGGGGCAGCCTCAACTGTAGGAAACGGCTGTATCCAGACTGTAGGATGCAGGAAAAACATCCCGCCAGAAATCAGCGCGCTAGCTCCTGGAAATGTAGGACGCAGCTGTTTTATTTCAGCCGGGCCTCCGGCCGGGCGCATAATGCCGCCCATGACACAGGCACGAACCCGCGCAAATGAGGTAGGCTCTCCCTCGCCAAGTCAGCTCTCGCTGACAGCGATGCTGCGCGCGTTCGTCGAGCTTGTGCTCCACGCCGCCTCAACCCTTTGGATGCGCTGGTGCTGTCTCTCCCGTGATTGGCACGCGGGCGAAGCAGCAACGGCTCTGCCCGAAGCGACGAGCGGCATTCAACCACAGGAGGTCCAACCGGACCGCCGGGCTCCCGCCCGGCTCTCAGCGCATCGCGCCGAAACCACGCTAACCCTCATGGTGAGCGGCACGCGAAGCGTGCGCTCGGTTTATCCTGAGCTTGTCGAAGGATCGAACCAAGAGGGCGGGCTTACTGCACTCCGCAGCGAGCCCCTTGGAAGCGGACCCAAGGTCCGCGTTCCCCGCGAAGGCGGGGATCCAGCAATCACCTCGCCACTTGTCCCGACCTGCAGGTGCAGCCACACGGCAGAAAAAGCCGCGTCGCCCGCACTGGACCCCCGCCTTCGCGGGGGACACGGACGAGAGAGTCTGAGGACAAACTCAGCGCCCGCCTAAGCGGCGCGCACAAATCCCAAATCAGAAAACCCGCCCACCAGCGGGAACGCACCCGCATGCCTAAAAACGAAAAGGCCGCCCTTGCGGACGGCCTTTCCAGATCTGTCTTTCCAGCGCGATCAGCTCGTCGGCGGATCGGCCATCGGGTCTTGCGCGTGTTTCACCGCGCCCTCAAAAATGGCGTTCGGCTCGATCGCCAGCGAGGCGTGGAATATGTCGCCGCGAACCTTGGCGCCGGTGCAGAGCTGCACCTTGCGGCCACGGATGCGTCCCTCGACCGTGCCGCGCACGACCACCGACTCGGCGACCACTTCGCCCTTCACGGCGCCTGTCTCGCCGACCGTCAGCGCGGCGGCGCGAACGTCGCCCTCGATCTGGCCGTTGATGTCGATCTCGCCCTGCGAAACGATCGTGCCGGTCATCTTGACGTCAGCCGAGATGATGGACGGTCCCGAACGGGCCATCGCCGGAGCGCGCTTTGGCGCTTCCGTCAGGAGCGGCTTCGCTGCCGGTTGCAGCGGCGGAGGCGCCTCTGGAGTCTTACCCTTCGTGAACATGCTGGCCGGCCCTCAGGAATTTGATCGGATCGTATGACTTGCCGCGGAAGTATATCTCGTAATGCAGGTGTGGTCCCGTACTTCTTCCAGTGGACCCCATCGTGCCCAGTTTCTGGCCGATCCCGATCTTCGTGCCGGCCTTCACCGTGATCGAGTGAAGGTGGCCGTAACGGGTCTTGAAGCCGCCGCCATGGTCGATTTCGACCACGCGGCCGTAACCGCCCTTGACCCCCGCATACGTCACCTCGCCCGGCGCGGTTGCCAGGATCGGTGCGCCATACGCGAGTGCAAGATCCGCGCCCTCGTGGAAGGCGGAGCGGCGGTTGAACGGGTCGGAGCGGTAGCCGAAGCCGGACGTCTCCCTGAACGCGCCCTGGATCGGCAGGCCGAGGGGCAGGGCGTGCATGGCGCGCTCGTACTGCTGGGCTTCCTCAAGACGGGCCTGCACTTCGGAGATGCGGCGCTTGAAGGGGTCGGCGGATTGGTTGGCCGCTGTGCCGCTGGTCAGGCTGACCTCAACCAGTGGGCCGCCCATGCCTTGCTGTTCGAGAACGCGGGACGCCGGAACGCCCGTCAGGCGGATAATGCCGCGGGCGCTTTCCGCCCGGCGGACGGCCTCGTCCTCGAACGCATCGAGGAAGGTCGCCTGTTCGGTGATTAGTTGGTCCGTGCGGGCGCGAAAGCTGGCGCTATCGTTGGACGCATCGGACGCCTCCTCTGGCCGGCTCTGACGCGGGTCGCCTTCCTCGATGCTCGAATCGATGAGCAGCGAAGCGTTCGTGTCGCCGCCGTTGAGCGCGATGGTCGAGGCGGTGTCCTGACCCTGCAGGCTGGCGAGCAGCCGCTTGAGGGTCTTGTGCCGGTCTTCAGCTTCGTGGATCGCGCGGTTGAAGTCCGCCGTACGGGTCTCGAGCAGGGTAAGGGCCGTCTGTTCGGCTGCCTTGGCCTGCCGCAGGTCACGCTCGAGCTTGGCCGACGCGCGATTCGGGGATCCGCCCTGGATGTCGATGCCCGGCCCGCGCAGCAAAACGGCGACGGTTGCAAACAGGCACCATCCAACGATCAGGGTCGCTGCGCCGGCGATCATCGCCTGACGCCACGGAGAGATCGCGACGTATCGGACCGAACCGCCGCTGCGGTGGTAAATCTGTCTTTCGGGGAAAGCCTTCTCGAAGAACGATTTCGTCTTCGCTTTCAGGTGCTTGACCGCCATCTATACTGCCCGATCAATCTGCATTACGCGCCAAGCCCCGCACCGCCCCGTGGATATAGCCCAGCAGGCGCATGGATAACTCAGAAATTCGCGCAAGCGAACCCCTATGGTCAGCTTTTTCCCCGATCCTGTCAGTGCGCGCTTAAGCTGCCGTTAATCCGGTCAAAACTGGGCTGATTTGGTTAATCGGAGCCTGTCAGTTCGCGCCAGATGCGATCGGTATGACCGGGCACCCGGACGTTTCGCCACACACGCCGAATCAAGCCGTCGGGACCGATCAGGAAGGTCGTCCGGATCATGCCCATGAACTTGTTGCCATAGAGCTGTTTCATGCCCCACGTGCCGTATGCGTTTGAGACCTTTCCATCCTCGTCCGCGCCGAGCCGTACCTTGAACCCGTGCTTCTTCACGAACGCCTTGTGGGTCGCGAGGCTGTCCCGGGATACCCCAAGGACGGCGGCCTTTTTCTTCGTGAACTGCGCGTGCATGTCGCTGAAGGAAAGCACCTCCCGCGTACAGAGTTCGGTATCATCCTCGGAATAGAAGAACATGATCAGGTGCTTCCCGGCATAATCGGAAAGCCGGGCGGGATTGTTCTTCGTCGCCTGTAATTCGAATGCTGGTGCCGGGTCGCCGGGGCCTAGAGGCTGTGTCACAATCAGTCCGTAATGTTGTGGTTGGGAAGAGTGTCCGAAGTGTACCGCCTTTCAGCTGACCGCGTGAAGCTGCGGCCTTACGGTTGCTGGAAGCAGGGAGGATCGTAGCGTTGAGGGTCTCCCCCAGGCTCCTCATCATCGAAGTCCTGGCCTTCCTGGTTTTCGCGATTCTCGCCGGCGCCGGTTTTCTGGCGTGGCGGCTGTCCCAGGGGCCTATCGACCTCGAAATGATCCGCCCCCAGGTGGAGCGGTCGTTGGCTGACGCCCGTGGCGGCCAGCCCGTGAAGATCCAGAGCCTTGTTCTCGAATGGGTCCGCGACCGCGGCCGCATCGAAGCCGTGGCCCGTGGCTTCACCGCACTCGACAAAACCAACAACGTCGCCTTCCGCGCCGACCGGGCGATGATCTCTCTGGACGCCGGCGCGCTCGTGACCATGCAGTTCAAGACGCGCCAGCTGCGCCTCGAAAACGGTACGGCCGCTGTCGTTCGCTCCAGGGAGGGCGTCTGGACGCTTGCCGACATGGTGCTGGCGAAAGAGCCGGACGCCAGCGACAAGCCATTCGATCCCATCCGCGACATCAACTGGACGACGCTGGCGACGCCGCTTCGCGCGCTGATCTCGGCGGGCGATTTCGAACGCGTCGAACTCGCCAACTTCCGCCTCGACGTCGATGACCGGAAATCCGGATCGAAGTGGAGCGCCACGCCCGTCGCGGGGCTATGGTCGGCCAACAAGGAAGGCGTCTCGCTCGATCTCGACGTCACCTTGGCTGGCGCTCTCACGGGCGAAGCCAACAGGATCAAGATCGCGCTTGTTGCCGATGGCGCCGTCTCCCGCGCCGCCGGCAAGCTGACACTGCAGGGCGTCGATCCGATGTCGGTCGCGAAGATGTTCGGCTACGCCGGCGACGGGTTCACATCCGGACGGCCGGCTAACGCCGTCTTCTCGGTCGGCGCGACGGAGCGCAGCGGTCTCCAGACAACAAAGCTTTCCCTGAGCGGCGTAACCGGCAGCGGCCGCTTCGGCGATCAGACTGTCGCCGTGCGCGATCTTGCCTTCGACGCTGCCTATGATCCCGCCACCAAGCAGATCACGCTCGAAAAACTGAAGGTCGATTCCGACAAGCTCGCCGGCGAGTTCACCGGAACGATGGACGCCTCCGCGATCATGGCGGGCGACACGACGAAGCCGACGCCCTTCACGCTTTCCGGTCGCGACTTCACATTGGGCCTGACGCCCACGTTCGAAGCGCCGTGGCCTTTCGCATCCGCCGATATCGAAGCCAGCCTTTCGCCCGACATGCGCAAGATAACGGTCGCGAGCCTCAAGGCCGTCACCGGCGGCCTCAACGCCGCAGGCTCCGGCGAGGTGTGGATCGAGGGCGACGGCGAGGCCATGCAGGTCGGCCTGAAAGCCAGCGCCGTCGGCACGGGCAACATCACGCCGCAACAGGTCGTTGCTTTCTGGCCGGTCGATCTCGGCGCCGGCGCGCGCAACTGGGTGCGGGACCGCATCCCGGCGGGCCGCGCGACCAAGGCAGTGTTCAGCGTTGACTGGCCGCCGGGCGCCAATTCGAAAGGCTTTCTGCCGGACGAGCATCTCGCGCTCGAATTCACGGTCGAGGATGCGACGGTGAAATTCCTCGAGGACTTTCCGCCCGTCACCGGCGTCACCGGCGTCGGCCATCTCAAGGGCAACAGCCTCGTCATCGACGTGACCGGCGGGGCGCTGGGCAAGTGGGTGGTCGACGAAGGCAAGATCATCCTGCCGCGCTTCGAGCCGAAGGGCGCGATGATGGATGTGCAGGTCTCCGGTCGCGGCGAGCTCGGCGAGATGATGCGCGTGCTGGATACGACAAACCTCAAGGTTGGCTCGCGCTACGGTCTCATGGTCGACCAGATGTCCGGAACCGGCAGTGTCGACGTTCACGTCCAGACACCGATGCGGGACGATGCGAAGCCGGAGGAAACACTCTTTACCGTGACCGGCGGCTTCGTTTCCGCTTCCGCGCCGGACCTTGTCGGCGACTTCGGTCTCTCGGGCGCTAACGTCAATTTCGAGCTGGACCAGGGCGGCATTCTCGTCGCCGGCAGCGGTGAATTCGGCCCGGCTCCGGTGAGCTTCGAGTGGAAGGAGCGTGTCACCAATGGCGAGACGGACACCAATCTCACGGCGCGCGCCCGTGCAACGCCTGACCTGCTCAACGCTTTCGGCATTGCGGCCCGCAACATCATGCAGGGCGAAGCGGCGGTTGAACTCACCGCGTCCGGCTCTGGCGGCCGCGACTTTTCGGCAATCACCGCTAGCGTGGACCTTACACACGCCCAGCTCGAACTCGCGGAGTTCGGCTGGAGCAAGAAATACGACGCCCCTGCCAAGGGCACATTCCGATATGGCAAGGGCAATGAGGGCTCGATCGTCACCGGCGACATTCGCGCCGACGGTCTCGAGCTGATCGGTGAAGTCCGCATGGACAATGCCGGCCAGTTCCAGACCGTGGACATCGAGCGACTCTATTCGCGCGAGACGGTCGATCTGCGCGGTCTTGTCAGCCGGCGCACGGATGGCGGCTACAAGCTCGCACTCAACGGGCCGTTCTTCGACGCAAGCCCCTGGATGGACTCGATGCTCGACATGTCCGGCCCACCATCGAGCGGTGCCACCGAAGCTGTTGGCGGCCCGGGCGCCCCCGCGCCGATGTTCGACGTACAGCTGAACGCCGAACGCCTGCGCCTGCGCGAGAATGCCGAAGTCACCGGCGCCAAGGTTGCGTTGGTCCTCGATGCGGAAGGCCCGCGCAGCGGCACGATTACCGGCCAGATTTCGCGTGGGAAGAACTTCAACGTCGCCATCAGCTCGGCGAACGGCGTTCGCAACATCTCTGCGAAGATGGACGATGCAGGCTTTGCTGCGCGTGTCATCCTGAACGCCGACTACCTGATCGGCGGCAAGCTGGCCTTCGAGGGCAAGTTCAAGGGTGCCGACGGGGATGCGCTGGTCACAATGACCGATGTGCGCCTCAAGGATGCGCCGCTAGTTGCCCAAATGCTCTCGATCGCGTCGCTGCAGGGGTTGGCTGACGTTCTGTCCGGCGACGGGGTGATGTTCACCGAAATCCATGCGCCGGTGAAATTCGTTGATGGCCGGATGGATTTCCCGGGCCTTCGCGCCACAGGCCCCGCGCTCGGGATCACGGCGCGCGGCTGGATTGCGCCGGAAAGCTCCGAGCTGGCGCTCGATGGCGTGCTCGCGCCGTCGTTCATGGGAACAAACTCGGTGCTTGGCGTGCTGCCGATCATCGGCGACCTGTTCGTGTCGCGTCAGGGCGAGGGCATGTTCGCGCCAACCTATTCGGTGCGCGGCACGTTCTCGAAGGCCCGCATCTCCGTGAATCCTCTGGCGGCGCTCACGCCTGGCGTGCTGCGCCAGATATTCGAGAACCCTTCCGTCCCGCCGCCCGGCACGGAAGAGGCGCCCAAGCCCGCCAGGTCGCAGGCGCGCAATGGCGGCCGCAAGACCTGAAAACAAAACGGCCCGGCGCTTGGCCGGGCCGTTTCGCATTCGTTGTCGGCCGATCAGCCTTCTGCCAGCTTCTTCATGTTGGCGAGGGCTGCTTCGAACTGCTTGCGGCGCTGCGCGGCGTCGGCGTCTTTAGCGGCCTTGTCAGCCTTGTCCGCGTGATCGAGCATCAGCGTGTAGACGATCTTCGAGCTCGTCGCGTTGATCGGCTTCACTTCGAGGAAGCCGTGATAGAGGTTGTACCACTTACCTTCGACGGCGGGCTGCGTGTAGCCGTAGCCGAACTCGCTTTTGGCGGTCATCACCTCGACGACGCGACCGGCGATGGTGCGAACGCTGCCAACGTCACTATGGCTGGAGTTAACGACGCAGGGAACGTTTGCGCCCGCCGCGATCCATTTCGAGATATCGCACCAGCCACCGACCTTCGCCCACACTTCGGCGGCGGGCTTGTTGACTGTGATCTCCATGGGGATCGAGACGTATTCCGGCTTGGGCCAGGTTCCGGCGGGGGCGGCAGCCGCTCCGCCTTGCTGCGCGAATGCGGGGGCGGCGATCGCCGCGATGCCAACGGCGCAAGCGGCCAGTTTCGTGATCAGTTTCATGGGGTGTCCTCTCCCTTGATCCGCATCATTGGCGGTCGGCGGGAAATTGCCCTGACGGGCGCGTAAAGCGCCAGCGGTTTTTTCAGTGAAAGCTGTCACGAAAGCGGGAAACCCAGCAGACGTTACGGAAACCGTCAGGCCGCCTTGCTTTCCGCCCGGATCATCTTGTTCTCGCGGTTTTCCGCCAGCTGTTCCGGCGTCAGGCTGCGAACCCGGGTGATCTCGGTGATCAGGTCACGCTCGGCGATCGGCTTGGAGAGATAGCCGTCCATACCCATGGCCAGGTAGCGCTCCTTGTCGCCGGTCATCGCATCGGCAGTGAGCGCGAGCACGGGAATGTTCGCAAACGACTGCCCGCCATTGCGGATCGCGCGGATCGTTTCCGTGCCATCCATGACCGGCATGTGGACGTCGAGCAGAACCATGTCGAATGTCTCGCGCTCAAGGCAGGCGAGGGCTTCCTTGCCGTTGGTCGCTTCCACGACGCGCATGTTGAAGGGGCGCAGGAAGAGCGAGGCGACCTGACGGTTGATCGGGTGATCGTCTACGAGCAGCAGGCGCAGGCTCTGGTTCTTCAGCACGTTGCGGGACTCGTCCTCGCTCAGCGTCATGCCTTCATTGACGACGCGGTGCTGGGGAGCGGCATCGGCGGCGAGGAAGGTGAAGGTGAATTCCGAGCCGCGGCCGATTTCGGAGCGGACGGTGGCTTCACCGCCCATCAGCTCCGCAAGGCTGCGCGTGATGGAAAGGCCGAGGCCCGTGCCGCCATACTTGCGCGAGGTAGAGTCGTCCGCCTGCGTGAAGGGGCGGAACAGGCGCGACATCGTTTCTTCGTCCATACCGACGCCGGTGTCGGAGACGCGGATCTTGACCATCTGCGTGCCGTCCTCGCGCTTCTTCGCGGTGACGAACACTTCGACGCGGCCCTTGGCCGTGAACTTGATGGCGTTGGAGATCAGGTTCGACACGCACTGCCGCACGCGCACGGCATCGAAGTTCAGGACCTGCGGCAGGTCAGCATCGAGCGAGAGGTAGAATTCCAGCCCGGCTTCTTCGGCCTTCGGCTTCCAGAGGCGGTGCAGGCGGCGCAGCGTATGGGTGAGGTCGGTGTCGGTGGTGACGATGGCGATCTTGCCGGCTTCGATCTTCGACAGGTCGAGCACATCGTTCAGCAGCGCCATCAGGTTGCGGCCGCTATCGAGAATGGTCTGCACCTGCTCGCGCTGTTCGGCTTCGAGATTCCCCATCTCCAGAACCTGCGCCATGCCAAGGATGCCGTTGAGCGGCGTGCGGATCTCATGGCTCATGTTGGCGAGGAAGGCGGACTTGGCGTTGGAAGCGGCGACCGCGGCCTTCTGCGCCTTCTTCAGCTCGCGCTCGCGCTGGCGCAGTTCCGTGACGTCGACCGAAATGGCGACCTTCCGGCCGTCCGTCATCGGGCGGTAGGTGATCTGCACGATCCGCCCGTCCGGCGTCTTGGTTTCGTAGGTCTCGCCTGTGTCGGTATAGTTGTTGAACCGCTCGACCTGTTCGGCGACCTCTTCATCGGTGAAATCCGGGCGCGACTGCCGGATCGAATATTCCATCGCTTCCTTGTAGTGCGTCGCGCCGTTCGCGAACGCCTGGTAGAGGTGAGGGAAGCGCTTCTCCGACATCCGGTTGTGCAGCACGGGCACGCCGTTGCGGTCGAAGATGGAGATGCCGTCGGGAAGGTTCTCGATCGCCTCGAGGAAGATCGGGTCGATATCCATGTTCGTCGGCGACATGCTGCCCTGCCTTTAGCTCCCCGGCCCGGCGTTTTGCCTGGGCCCCGGAAACGCGCAGGTTCGCCGCTTGCCCTTCGCCCGCTCCCTGTCCGAAGCGGTCTGTATTGCGAGGCTGCAGTCGATGCCCGTTCCCTGCGACAATCCATACCTCATTAATCCTAACAAAGACTGAGCGCGGGCAGGGGCTTAGACCTGCGAGAACCTGTTCCACGATTGGAAAAGAGCCCGTTCGACCGAACTGGCCTTGGACGATGCTTGCGATGTCAGGAAAAGGAAGCTGGAGCGGGTAGAGGGAATCGAACCCTCGTATTCAGCTTGGAAGGCTGCTGCTCTACCATTGAGCTATACCCGCGAGCGGGCCGCAGATAAGCGAAAATTCTCCCCAAGTCCATTGGCCAAGTCCACTGGCCTCAGCCATCCAGATCCTTGCGGATCGAGGCGAAGACGTTGTGGAACATCTCCTCCGTAAGCCGTCCCGTGTTCGTGTTGTACCGGCTGCAATGATAGCTGTCGTGCAGGACAATCGGGCCGTGTGGCCCTGGCAGGACGTGGCGCTTGTTATGGCCGAAGACGGCCGCAGAGGGCTTGCCGCCCAGGGCGCGGACGGTGCTGTCGTGGGCGATGCGGCCGAGGGCCAGCACGACCTTCACATTCGGAAGCTGGGCGATCCGCGAAATCAGGAACTGGCGACAGGTGACGATCTCCGCACCCGTCGGCTTGTTCTCGGGCGGGACGCAGCGGACGGCGTTGGAGATCAGCGTGTCCTTGAGCTTCAGCCCGTCATCCGGGCGCGCCTGATACTTGCCGGTCGAGAAGCCGAACTTCGCCAGCGTTGAGTAGAGCAGGTCGCCGGCGTAGTCGCCGGTGAAGGGGCGGCCGGTCTTGTTGGCCCCCTGCAACCCCGGCGCGAGGCCGACGATCAGGAAACGCCCCGACGTGTCCCCGAACGAAGGGACCGGCGCATTGAACCAGTCGGGATGCGCTTTCGCGTTGGCGGTCCGGAAATCGAAGAGGCGAGGGCAGAGGGGGCAGGTCAAAGGGGCTTCTGGCGGCGCTTCTGCGAGCGCGGCTGCGGACCCCTTCGGCATCAATCCTCCTCGTCGTCGTCCTCGTCATGGCCGCCCGCATGGGCCATCTGCATCTGCGCGCCGGCTTGCCTCGGTGGACGCCCCACCAGCTCGGCAAGATCCGCCAGCTCGATGAAGGTGTCGGCCGCCCGCCGCAGCTCGTCCGCGATCATGGGTGGCGACGTCTTTACCGTCGACACGACCGATACGCGAACGCCTCTTTCCTGCACTGCCTCGACCAGCCGGGTCAAATCCCCGTCGCCGGAGAACAGGACGACGTGGTCGACGTGGCTCGACAGGCCGAGCATGTCGACGGCGATTTCGACGTCCATGTCGCCCTTCACCCGGCGGCGGCCGGTGGAGTCCGTGAACTCCTTGGCCGGCTTCGTGACTACCTTGAAGCCATTGTACTGGAGCCAGTCCACCAGCGGGCGGATGGGCGAATAGTCCTCGTTTTCGATGAGGGCGGTGTAATAGTAGGCCCGGATCAGCTGGCCCCTGCGCCGGAACTCATCCAGCAGCTTCCGGTAGTCGACCTCGACGCCCAGCGTCTTGCCGGCGGAGTATAAATTCGCCCCGTCGATGAAGAGGGCCAGACGTTCGGACTTGTAGAAGGCCATCGTTGGAACCCTTCTGCCTGTGCTGGCGGCGGACGCCGAACCTGTCGGCTGTCCCGTTCTGGCGATATTGGCCGCCCGGTCGGCCCGGCAATGGCGATAAAACGCCCGTGAACGGCGGGTTTCGCTGGCAAAACAAGGCTGAAAGCCATATGTTGCACCCGCGAACCCTTTCCTGTAGGGAGGGCGGTTCCCACAGGAGATTCCGTATGGCCCGCGTGACGGTTGAAGACTGCGTTGAAAAGGTCCCGAACCGCTTCAACCTGGTTCTGCTTGCCGCCCATCGTGCGCGCGTGATCCGTCAGGGCTCGCCGATCACCATCGATCGCGACAACGACAAGGATCCCGTGGTGGCCCTCCGTGAGATCGCCGATGAGACGATCGATCTCGAAACCGTGCGCGACAGCCTCGTGGCCGAGCTGCAGGAAGTCCGCCCGAACGAGGAAGCCGAGAAGGAAGCCGACAAGCGCGCGCTCGTCGCCGCGCCGGCCGCTTCGGAAGAGGAAGTCCTCAAGGCCTATCAGGTCGAGCTGGAATCGGCGCGCGAAGAGCGTTTCTAAGAGGTCTGCATGGGGCAGCCGTCCAACGTAGCCCCTTTCAAGAAACCAGCTGACACGGCGAAAGCCGCAACGGCCCCGCGCGGCCGCAAGTTCCTGCGTCAGAACGAGCTCGTCGATCGTGTGAAGGCGTACCAGCCGGACGCCGACGAGGACGAACTGAACAAGGCCTACGTTTACGCGGTGATGAAACACGGCCAGCAGATGCGCCATTCGGGCGACCCGTATTTCGCTCATCCCGTTTCGGTCGCCGGCCTGCTCACCGAACTGCGCATGGACCAGTCCACGATCATCGCGGGGCTGCTGCATGACGTGGTCGAGGACTGCGATGTCCCGATCAGCGAAATTCGCGAGATGTTCGGCAAGGAAGTCGCCGAGCTGGTCGATGGCGTGACCAAGCTGCCCAAGCAGCGCGAAGGCGCGCCGATCCCGCGCGCGCAGCAGCAGGCCGAGAACTTCCAGAAATTCATCCTCGCCACGACGAAGGACATCCGTGTCCTCCTCGTGAAGCTGGCCGATCGTCTGCACAACATGCGCACGATCGAGTTCATGCCGACGGAGGAAGCGAAGCTCCGGGTCTCGCGCGAGACGCTGGACATTTATGCGCCGCTGGCGCGCCGCGTCGGCCTCTCGATCTTCGCGGTGGAGCTGGAGGATCAGGCGTTCCGGCAGGTCAATCCGGTGGCGCATTCGGCCATCGTGAAGCGTCTTGAGGAACTGGTGGTCGACGATACGTCTGTTGTCGACCGCATTCGCTCGGACCTCGACACGGTGATGCTCGCACGCGGCGTTCGCGGCGAGCTGGTCGGTCGCATGAAGCGGCCGTATTCGATCTGGCGGAAGCTCGAGAACAAGTCGATCTCGTTCAAGGATCTCGGCGACGTGTTCGCCTATCGCCTCATCGTTCCGACGCCGGAGGATTGCTACAGGGCGCTCGGCGCCGCGCACCAGCAGTGGGCCGCGCTGTCGGAGCGGTTCAAGGACTATATCTCCGTTCCCAAGCCCAACGGTTATCGTTCGCTGCACACCACCTTCCTCGGACCCGGCAATCGCCGCGTCGAACTCCAGATCCGCACGAAGGACATGGACGCGATCGCCGAACGCGGCGTGGCGGCGCACTGGAAATACAAGAACGAGCAGTACGGCTTCGACGCCGAAGCCGCGCGTGAATCCGGCCTCGATGCGGAAGCGGAACTCGTCGAATTCGCGGACATGCTGAAGCACGGCTCCAGCCCGGAGGAATTCCTCGAGCACGCCAAGCTGCAGATGTATCGCGACAGCGTGTTCGTGTTCACGCCAAAGGGGCAGCTCGTGCGCCTTCCTGCTGGCGCCACGCCGCTCGACTTTGCTTATGCCGTTCACACCGAGATCGGCGACACGACCATCGGGGCCCGTATCAATGGGCAAGAGCGGCCGCTCCGCACTATCCTTGAAAACGGCGACACGGTCGAAGTCCTGCGCGGCGAACGGCCGGCGGCCCAACCGCACTGGGAAAGCCTGGCGATCACGGGCCGCGCCCGTTCCGCCATCCGGCGCCTGACGCGTACGGCCGAGCGTGGCGAGTTCATCGCCATCGGTCACCGCCTGATCGAGCATGCGCTTCGTCGCATCGGTCTTGATCCGGACGAGGTCGATCAGAACGAAATGATCGAGCGCGCCGGATTCGAGAAGATTGACGCGCTCGCTGAGGCCGTGGGCCGCGGACGCCTGTCGACATCGGACATGCTTGAGAAGGCCTTCCCGGGCCTCGACGATCCGGGCCGGCAGGCGCCGGCCAATCCGGACAAGGAAGCGCCGAGCCTCGTCGCCGGCGGCGAGATGACCGCTGGCGTGACCATGCACCTCGCCGAATGCTGCTCGCCTCTGCCCGGCGACCGCATCGTGGGTGTGCTGATCCCGGAGAAGGGCATCGAGGTTCACGTCATCGATTGCGCGCGCCTTGGCGATTATGAAGACCAGGCCGACCGCTGGCTCGACCTGCGCTGGAAGCCGAAGGCGGACAGCGATGTGCTTGCGGTAGGCCGCATTCACGTCACCACCGCCAACCGGCGCGGCGCGCTGGCCCTGCTCGCCAAGACGGTGTCCGACGCGCAGGGGAACATCATCAATGTGAAGACGCTGAAGCGGTCGCCCGACTTCTTCGATTTCGAGTTCGATGTGGAGGTCGAGGACAGCCGCCGCCTCACACAGATTGTTGCCGCCCTCCGCGCACTCGCCGTGGTGGACTCGGCTGAACGCGTAAAGGGATAGACATGCGTTTCCTGATGGCCTTCGCGATGCTCGCCGCCATGGCGTGTGCTCCAGTCTCGACGACGACGTCTGCCGCTTCCCTCGATGGGCCACAGACGCCGGTTTCGGCTCCGAAACCCGCCGACGAAGCCAGCTGCAAGACAGCGGGCGGCGACTGGCGGCCCATCTGCCGGATGCAGCAACCGGCGTGTGTGTTCAGCTATAGGGACGCTGGAAAAGCCTGCTCGGATGGCGACGATTGCGCGGGTGATTGCATTGTCAAGGGTGGGGAGTTTGCCTCTGACGGCAAGGCCGCAACAGGTGTCTGCTCGGCTAGCAGCGATCCCTGTGGCTGCAAGCAGAAGATCGAGGATGGCAAGACAACAGCGGCTATCTGCGTCGACTAGACGCCGGCAGGCCTGCGGAATCCGTTGAGCACCGCCCCTGAAAACGCTAGAGCGTGGCCCATGGAAACCAAAGACGTTCTCGATGAATTCCGTAAAGTCGGCGCCCTGCTGGAGGGCCACTTCATCCTGTCGTCTGGCAGGCGCAGCCCGGTCTTCCTGCAGAAGGCGCTTGTCTTCTCGCACCCGAAGACGACGGAGCGGCTGTGCGCGGCGCTCGCCCGCAAGCTCGAAAGCGTGTTCGGCAAGATCGATGTCGTGGTCGGCCCCGCCGTGGGCGGTCTGATCCCCGGTTATGAGACGGCGCGCGCGCTTGGCTGCCGCTCGATCTACACAGAGCGCGAGGGCGGGGTGATGAGCCTGCGTCGTGGCTTCACCGTCGAGCCGTCCGACCGCGTCGTCATCGTGGAAGATATCGTCACCACCGGCATCTCCATGCGCGAGACGCTGGAGGCGCTGAAGGCCGCCGGCGCAAACGTCATCGGTGCGGCGTGCATCGTGGATCGTGCGAACGGCAAGGCTGATGTCGGCGGCCTGAAGCTTGTCTCGCTCGCCGCTGTCGACTTCCCCGACTACGACGCAAACGACCTTCCGCCTGAGCTGGCGAAACTTCCCGCCGTGAAGCCGGGAAGCAGGGGGCTGAAGTGACGCTTCAACGCGCTCGCCTCGGCGTGAACATCGATCACGTCGCGACCATCCGCAATGCTCGCGGCGGCGCGCATCCCGATCCGGCCAAGGCGGCTGCCATCGCGCAGGCTGCCGGCGCCGACGGCATCACGATCCATCTGCGTGAGGATCGCCGCCACATCCGTGATCATGATCTCGAATCGGTGCGCGGCGCGGTGAACCTGCCCATCAATCTCGAGATGGCGACGACGGATGAGATGCTGGCCATCGCGCTGAGGTTCAAACCGCACGCAGCCTGCCTTGTGCCCGAGCGGCGCGAGGAGCGTACGACCGAAGGCGGGCTCGATGTCGCCCGCCTGCACAATCAGGTCGCGCCTTATGTGACGAAGCTGCGTGATGCGGGCATTCGCGTTTCGCTTTTCATCGAGCCGAGCATTGTCCAGGTGGCGGTCGCCGAAGCCATCGGCGCGCCCGTCGTGGAGTTGCACACGGGAAAGTATGTCGAGCTGGTCTTCGCGGGCGACAAGGCGGGTGCGGCCGAGGAATTGAAACGCCTGCAGGAAGCTGCGGCGCACGGTCACGAGCGCGGTATCGAGATCCATGTCGGCCACGGCCTCACCTACGACACTGTCCGCCCTGTCGCCGCCATTCCGGAAGTTCGCGAACTCAACATCGGCCACTTCATCATGGGCGAGGCGTTGTTCGTCGGCCTTGAAGCTGCCGTGACGCGTATGCGCCAGGAAATCGACATCGCACGTGGCCACGCATGATCATCGGGCTCGGCCAGGACATGTGCGATATCCGGCGGATCGAGAAATCGATTGAACGTTTCGGCGACCGCTTCACGCATCGCGTCTTCACCGAGACCGAACGCAAGACCGCAGATCGCCGGAAGGAACGCGCCGCCACCTACGCCAAGCGCTTCGCCGCGAAGGAGGCATGCGCGAAGGCCCTCGGCACGGGCGTTCCGCGACGCGGAGTTCACTGGCAACACATGGGCGTGGTCAATCTGCCGACCGGCAAGCCCACATTCGCATTGTCTGGTGGAGCAGCCGAGCGCCTCGCGAAACTTACGCCGCCGGGCATGACGTGCGTGATCCACCTCACCATCACCGACGAGTATCCCTACGCGCAGGCGCAGGTGATCATCGAGGCGCTGCCGATCGGGACCGCACCGTGACGCGCCCCAACTCCAGTCACACAGGCAAGCGCAGGCGCAACCGGTCTCGCGGCGCCGACGCTGCACCGAGCCTGACCAAGGAGCAGCACGAAGCCTGTGAATCCGCCATTGGCTACCGCTTCAAGGACGAGAAGCTGCTTGAACGCGCTATGACACACCGCTCCGCCACGCAGGGCAGGGCCGCCGAGTGGAGCAATGAGCGTTTGGAGTTTCTCGGTGATCGCGTGCTCGGTCTCGTCATCGTCGAAGCATTGATGGAGCGATTTCCAACCCTGCGCGAAGGCGAGCTTGCCCCGCGCCTCAATGCGATGGTCAGCCGCGACGCCTGCGCTGTCATCGGCGCTGAGCTCGGGCTCGGTCAGTTCCTCATCGTCGACAAGTCCGAGCGCGCCACGGGCGGCGCCGAAAAGCGCTCGCTGCTCGCCAACGCCGCCGAAGCCGTGATTGGCGCGATCTACACCGACGGCGGACTGGACAAGGCGCGCAAGTTCATCCTCAGGGCCTGGGCAACGCTGCTGAAGGGTACGCAGGAGAAGCCCCGCGACGCCAAGTCTTCGCTGCAGGAATGGGCGCAGGGCGAAGGCCTTGCCACCCCGACTTACCGGCATGACAGCCGCGAAGGCCCGGACCACGCGCCAGTCTTCACCGCTACCGTTCTAATCACCGGCCACGCTCCCGTCTCGGGAACTGGCGCATCCAAGCAACACGCAGAGCGCGCAGCAGCACAGAAGATGCTCGCCGCGATCGGAGTTCACTCATGACCACCCGCGCCGGGTTCTCGGCCATCATCGGCGCGCCCAACGCCGGCAAATCCACTTTGGTGAACCGTCTCGTCGGCTCCAAGGTGTCGATCGTCACGCACAAGGTGCAGACGACGCGGTTCCCCATTCGCGGCGTGATGATGCGCGGGGAGTCGCAGGTCGTTCTCGTCGACACGCCTGGTATCTTCTCGCCGAAACGGCGTCTCGACCGCGCGATGGTGAAGTCCGCCTGGGAGGGCGCCGGCGATGCCGACGGTATCGTCCACTTGGTCGATGCGCGCCACTGGACCGGGGCGGGCGCCGAGTTCATTCCGGCGGGAGAGTATGAAGGCCCAGCCGAAGACGAGGCCATCATTGCCCGCCTGAAGGAGCTTGGCGTCAAAGCCATCCTGGCGCTCAACAAGATCGATCTTGTCGAACGCCAAGCGCTTCTGGTTGCCGCCAAAACCTTGTTCGACACCGGCGTCTACTCGGACGTGGTGATGATTTCGGGTCTCAATGGCGATGGCGTAGATCAGCTGGCCGACATGCTGGCTTCCCGCATGCCGGAGGGGCCGTTCCTTTTCCCGGAAGACCAGTCCGCCGACATCCCGATCCGCATGCTCGCCGCCGAAGTCACGCGCGAGAAGCTGATGCTGCGCCTGCACCAGGAAATTCCATACCAGCTCACCGTCGAGACGGAGACGTGGGAACAGCACGGCAATGGCGCGGTGAAAATCGAGCAGATGATCCATGTTTCACGCGAAGGGCACCGGAGCATCGTGCTCGGGAAGGGCGGGCAGACGATCAAGGAGATCGGCATGGCGTCCCGCAAGGAACTCTCCGGCATCCTCGGGAAGCCCGTTCATCTGTTCCTGCGCGTGAAGGTCTCGGAACGCTGGCAGGATAATCGCGAGCGCTACGCCGCCATCGGCCTCGAATTCGACGTCTGAATCGAAGGTTACCGCGCGGCCTGAAATTGCGCCCCCGATCCTGAACGGACCTTAGCAGAATTCTCGTAAACCTATGATGGTCTAATACCGGGGATGTCATGTCTGGCAACGTCAACAGACAGCAAGGCCGTGGCCAGATCGCAGATCTGCGCGCCGGGCTGAAAGCTATTCAATCACCGCCTCTGCCGCTTGAGCGCAATCCGCCCAAGCCGCGCAAGGCGAAGAAGGTGGAGCAGGACGAGGAGCGTTGGGCCAAAGCCGAACGCCAGGCCCAGCTTCAGCATACGACGTCGCTGCTCGACGGCGGCAAGAAATCGAAGAAGCCCTACGTTCGTGTCGGCCAGCGGGCGGAAAAGAAAAGCGGCGGGCTCTTCTTCCAGCTGCTCCTGGTGATGATCATCGCCGGCGGCGTCGCCTACGCGCTCGATCCCACCATTGTTCCGAAGGAATGGAACGACAAGGCGTGGGAAGCCATCAAGGGCTTCATGCCGGCTTGATTTATCGCGGCCCGTAGCCCAGCAGAGCGCGCAGGCCGGGGGCGGCGTAGTCCACCAGCCGCTTCTGCATCTCGGGCAGCTCGTCCGGCAGGTCGACTGCGCCTTCCAGGTTCTCGCGCGCCGTCGCGCTCTGCTTGCGGTCCGAGCCCACCAGCACGCGCTCGCGCCAGTCCGTGGGCATCTCGATGCCGCAGGCATCCAGCAGCGACGCGAAATAGAGCTCCGCTGGTTTGCTATCGAGCTTCTTGAGATGGCCGACCATGTCCTCGTAGCGGACTACGTAGGTCTTCGTTCCGAGCCAGGTCACGGCATTGAACCGAAAGATCTCCTCCAGAGTCGGCGCCTTCCCGTGAATGCCGAAGATCATCATGTTGAGCAGGTCCATCGTATCGATGCGGCCGCTCTTCAGATTGGCGTCGGTCGCGCCCTCGAAATTCTCCGACATGAAGAATCGCGCACGGGCGAGCACAAAGTCATAGGGATCGCGGACCATCAGGATGCTGCGCGCCGGCTTGAGCAGCATTGCAGCGTCATCGGAGTAGAGCAGGTGACCCCAGCTCAGCATCGGCTTCTGTGGTGAGAAAGCGATCGGCCCGTGCTGTCGCAGGATCGGATGCTGCACGAAGGTCGCGTGATACTGCTGCGGCACAGGTACGAACATCCGCATCACGTTTCGGATCAGGTGCGTGCCGCACTTCGGTACAGAGTTGAGAAAGACGGGCGCCTTGAGCGGCGTATGCGCGAACTCCGCATTGCGCTCGTTCAGGTTGTCGGCGCGCATCGTGATGCGGGGCATTTCGCTCTCCAGTGACGCCCCGAACCTAGCGCGGCGGCGGCGCAAAAGGAAAGGGCGGCGGATCGCTCCGCCGCCCTCGATCCCATTAACCGAAGTCCTAGAACTTCTTCGTCACGTTCAGGAACACCGTGCGGCCGAAGAAGTCGTACTGCGAGTACAGCGCAACGTTGCCGACCGTGTCGAACTCGCCCGAGAGGGCGGTCACGAGCGGTGGCTTTTCGTCCAGGACGTTCGAGACGCCGAGGCGCACGTTGAGGCCTTCGTCCGGCTCAACCGCAACGGAGATGTTGTGGTAGACCACCGAGTCCGTCGACAGCACGTAACGCACATTCTCGAACTGGTAGGTCTGCGCCTGGTTGCCGAAACGCGCCACGTTCGAGGTTTCGCCGACATAGCGAAGGCCGTAGAAGAACTCGAACGGCCCGGTCTGCAACGTGGCATCGAAGTTGCCGACCCATTCCGGATCGCCAGCGAGGCCGTTGTCATCTTCCGGCGTCGACGTCGGCAGCAGCTGCTCTTCATCTTCCAGCTGTTTGGACGCCTGCAGGCGGAGGGTCAGATCGCCCCAAGGAATCTCGGTGCGGTAGACGGCGTCGAGATCGATGCCGCGGTTCTGCTGTGTGGAGATGTTCAGGAAGTTGTCTGTCACGTCGGTGATCAGGTACTCCGTCGCGCCGCCTGCCGGGTTACGCTCAAAGAGATCGCAGAGCGGTTCGGTGGCGAAGTTCAGTGAGTCATAGCAGCCGAGCAGGATGTTGGCCGCGCCGAGCTTCGTGACTTCGTTCTCAACCTCGATATCGAAGTAGTCGAGCGAGACCTGCAGGTCCGCGAAGTCAGGCGTCCATACGAAGCCCAGTGAACGTGAGGTCGACGTTTCCGCCGCCAGCGAGCCGAAGCCGCCAGAGGAGGAGATCGTCGCTGAGGAGCCCGCGCCGTTGTGGGCGACAGGAACGCCATCGGCCGCGCAGTTGTCAGCAACGCGTTGCGTGATCGCATTGGCGGCGAGGTTGGCCTGCCAGTTGATGCAGGGATCAATCAGGCGCTGGCCGAGGAAGCTGGTCTCGCTCGCTAGGAACAGCTCGAACAGGGCCGGCGAACGGAAGGACGTGCCTTGCGATGCGCGGAACCGCAGTTCAGGGATAACTTGCCAGTTCAGGCCGGCCTTGTACGTCGATTCCGAACCGTAGGAATCCACGTCCGTGTAGCGGCCTGAAAGCGTCAGCGTGAGTTCTTCGGCGAACGGCACGTCGGCGAGCAGGGGCAGGCCCAGCTCTCCATAGACCGCCGTGGTGGTGTCCTCGCCGATGGTTCGACCCGCGGTCGAGTCGCCCCACGCTTCGCCGTCCTGGATGACCTGGGCTGGTTGGTCGTCGATCGAGTCTTCCTGGTAAAGCGCGCCGATGACAGCGCCGACCGGACCAGCCGGAAGCTGGAACAGGTCGCCCGTCGCATACGCTTCGAACGACAGCTGTTCGTAGACCGTGTTGCCTGTCACGTTGCCGAACAGGAAGGCTGCTTCCGCGTCCGTGTACTGGCCTGCCATGATCTCCGGCGTGTACCAGTTGAGGTCCACGCACTGCGCGCCGCGGTACGGCGTGGTCGTGCCGGCGCAGAGGTCCGTGCGGAACTCGTAAGGCGTGATCGCGTCGTCCCAGATGATGTCCGCGTTGTAGTCACCGTCCGAGTGCGAGTACTGCACCGCGGCGTCCCACTGCCAGCCATTCAGCAGCGGCAGGTCGCCGCGCGCGCCGAGCACATAACGCTGGTAGTCGATGGTGATCTTGTCGTCGGCGTGGTTGGTGATGCCAGTCGGGCTGAGGCCGATGGCCGGGCCGCGCCAACCCTCATCATACGCGATGGGGTCGCCGAAGAACGAGCCGCCGCCGTAGTCATAGACGAACTGGTAAGTCCACAGCTGGCGATAGCCGTTCACCGTGGTTTCCCGGCGGTTGAGCAGCGCTTCGGCGTAGACCTGCATGGAGTCGTTGAGATCGAATTCGGCCTTGCCGAAAATCGTCATGCGCTCGATGCCCGGGGACAGCGACTCCTCGTCCTGGAACGGGTGGTGATAGTTCAGCACTGCTTCCGAGGTGCGCGCCGACGGCTGGTAGAACGGATCCGCGCCTGCGCCCGGACGGTTCAGTTCGCCATAGCCGACCGGGAACCAGCCGAGCGGGATCTGCCAGCCGGAGGAGTTCGGCCCCTGGCCGTTCGCAGGCAGGTAGTTCTGCAGGTTGTTGCCGTAGTTGTACTGGATCAGCTGCGGACGCGCCTGCCATGGGCGCGAGACAGCGCCAGCCTGCGTGTAGTCGTAGAACCAGATGTGGCCCCACAGCAGGTCGCTCGAGCAGGTGTAGTCGCCCGTGCGCGGGTCGACGAGGTCGGCGCGCGAACCGTCATTGCGGAACACGTAGGGTTGGCCGCAAGCGAAGAAGTCACGCTGGCCGCGGGCCAGTTCTTCCTGCTTGAAGTAGTCAGCTGTGATACGGACGTGCAGGTTGTCGTTGAAGGTCTGGCCCCACGAGCCGTTGATGCGGAATTCCTCGGCGCCGCCATGCTCCGGCATCGATCCGAAGACATCGAAGTCAAGTCCGTCTCCCTTCTTCGTGATGACGTTGATGACGCCGGCCACGGCGTCGGATCCGTAGATCGACGAAGCGCCTTCCTTCAGGATCTCGATTCGCTCAACTGCGGAAAGCGGAAGCACGTTGAAGTCGAAAGCGCCGACAGAGCCGCGCGTGCCGGCCGGACCGGCGCGGCGGCCGTCGAGCAGAACCAGCGTGCGGTTCGCGCCGAGACCGCGGAGCGAGATCGTTTCTGCGCCGATGCCGCCATCCTGCACGAAGGCCGTGGAGGTCACTGCGGTGATCTGCGGCGAACCGGAAGCAACTGTCGTTGAGCGGAGCAGGGAGGCCACGTCGCTGATGCCTTGCGAGGCGGCTTCTTCGGCGACGATCACGTCCATCGGAGACGCAGACGAGAATTGCGTGGCGAGGCGCGAGCCGGTGATTGTTACGCGATCGCCAGTGTCTTCAGGCGCCGGTTCGGCGGGCTGGGTCGTTTCGACCGTCTGGGGAGCCGGTGTCTGTTGTGCGAAAGCCGGTAAGCCGGCCGCAAAAGCGATAACGCCAAACGCCGCTGACCGGCTGAGCCGGACAGACAATGATCCTCGCATTTTGTAGTCCCTCCACTTTCCTGACCCGACCGCCATGGAGGCTCGCCGCGAATGCCGTCGCGGGAGCCTGCCAGAAGAGCTGGCAGTCACTAAACCCACACAATGAGGTTGGACGTTTGTCGTCAACCGGGGCGGGACGTTTGTTTCGCTAATTATTCTTCATGAGGGGCGGAACGTGCGCTGAGATCAGGCGTTTTGGTCAGTTGGCGTGCACGCGTTCTTCCATGCCGAACCTTCTCGCCCCTGCCGACATCACCTTGCGTTATGTGCGCGTATCAGGCGAATCGCCCAGGCTATCGATGATAGAAAAACGGCGGCCAGTTGCCTGGCCGCCGGTGAGGCTCTCTGCCCAATAGTCGGGTCTAGAACTGGTAGCCCAGTCGTAGGAAGAACGTCCTGCCGCGCAGGTCGTACTGGGTCGCGCCAAGCGAGTGGTTCTGCAGGCGCTGGCCAGCATTCTCCGAGATTACCGGTGACTGTGCGTCGAATGCATTCAGGACGCCGCCCGTAAGCTCCATCTGGTCGCCCCTCCACCGGACCGTGAAGTCGTGGGATAGCCACGCGTCCGTGGAGTTGATCAGGCGGCCCGCCCTGCCGAGATAGGTGACCAGTTCGGGGAAGAAGACCTCGTTGTCCGTCTCCCCGATATAGTCGACGAACCAGGCGTAGGTCATGTCGCCGCTGTCGAGCCGGATTTCGGCGTCAGCCACCCACTCCGGATCCCCCAGCGTTCCGCCGAAGTCGTTTGTCGCAAAGCCCGAGGACAACGACGAATCGAACAGGTTGACCACGTCTTCCCACGTATTCGTCGCCGACAGGTCGATTGCCAGATCGCCGAAGTCGAACTCATGCTCGTAGCGAAGCGTGATATCGATGCCGCGCGTCGACTGGCTATTCACGTTCAAGTAGCTGTCGTTGACAGTGCTGATTGCATACGGATCGGTCTGTGCGTTGCCCGGGTTACGTTCGAACAGGTTGCAGAACGCGTTTGGATAGATCGGCGCGCCATAGCAGCCGCCAAGAATGGCGCCTGCGCCAAGCTGAGCGACCTGATTGTTGACGCTGATGTCGAAGTAATCGATCGCGATGCTGAGATCGAGGAAGTCGGGCGTCCAGATCAGGCCCAACGTACGGGCTTCCGACGTCTCGGCCGAAAGCACGCCAGCGCCGCCGCCCGACACGATTGTTGCTGAGCCGGTGCCTGTGCCTGTGTAATTCCCGGGAATGCCGTCGGCTGCGCAATTGGCCTGAAGGTTGGCGTTGGACGAGTTCTGCCAGTTGATGCAGGGATCGATCGCCGTCTGGTCCAGGAACGAGGTGAGGTTGCCGAGGAACAATTCGTACAGCGCTGGCGCGCGATACGAAGTGCCCTGGGTGCCGCGGATACGAACCGACGGGATGACCTGCCAGTTCAGGCCGGCCTTCCAAACGCTGTCCGAGCCATAGGAGTCATACTCGAAAGCCCGAACCGATCCATCGAGCGTGAACTCCTCGATAAAGGGGAGGCCACGCAGGACGGGCACATTTACCTCGGCAAAGGCTTCCGAGACCGTATCTTCGCCACGCGTGATAAGCGCCGAGGAAGTGTTCCAGAATTCACCGTTTTGCTCGCGCTCATCCGGGGTATCGTCGATCTCAAAATTGCGCCATTCGGCGCCAACCGCGACGCCGAGCGGACCGGCCGGAAGTTCCAGCACGTCGCCGGAAATCACGCCCTGGACGATCCTTTGTTCGTAGGTCGTGTTGCCCACCGGGTAAGCCGTCAGGAGGTCGAAAACGGCTTGTGAGTAGTTGCCAGACAGGAAGGCGGGATCGAACGGATTGTAGTTTGGGCCATGGTAGAGGCCGTCCGACGGGCTGACGAAATTCCAGTCGCCGGCGGTCTCGTTCATAATCTCGTTGCCCGTGTATTCGCCCTCGGAAAGCGAATAGGAGGCGTTCAGCGACCAGGTCCACCCCGGCAGCAGGAAGTCGCCTTTCAGCCCGGAGTTCACGTAAGCATAGTCGACCGTGATCTGCTGGTCGGCTTTCCAGATCGTGATGGGACGGGCGACACGCAACGCTCCGATAGCGCCAAAGCCGACCGGCGTCTGGAACGTTCCGGGGACATCGTAGCCGACATTGCTGGCTACCTGCGGCGCAAACTGCCGCCACCCCTTGTGATCGAGTTCGCGGCGGGTCAGCAGCGCTTCCGTGGACCACTCAACATTGTCGAACAATGCGAAGTCGGCTTTGCCGTACAGGCTGAGCCGCTCCACGGCTGAGATTGCATGGCCAGAGCCGAACTTCTCGTGGTTCAGCACGTCCTCATAGTATGCCTGTCCGTCCGGGGAGGTCGTGTAGCTGCGGTTTGTGCCCGGCCGGTATCCAAGGATTGGTCCAACCGTAACGCCGTTTGGAGAGGGCACGTAGCGAAGCCCCGTAACGGCGTCGATGATGGTATTCTGGTAGATGTTGTTGCAGTTCGCGAGGCTGGTGTTCCGGGTCACGGACCGGTCCTGCCAGTCGATCCGCCGGCCGGTCGCGGGGTCATAGACGAGGTCCTGAGCGCAAGCCAGATTCTTGCGCTGGCTCCAAGTCATCGGATCTCGGTCCTCGTATTCAGCAGCCAGCATGATGTTGCCGCCGAACAGGTCGAAGCCGAGTGCGCCGTTGATCGACAGCGTGTTGCCGCCGCCGTCCTCGGTCGCATTGTACTGGATCGAGAATTCCGGCGCGTCGATAGAGGAGCGCGTGATGATGTTGACGACACCCGCTACGGCGTCGGAACCGTAGATCGACGACGCACCGTCCTTCAGGATCTCGGCGCGTTGGATGATCGAATCTGGAACCACGTTGAGATCGAACGCACCAACCTGTCCGCGCACGCCGGCGGGGCCGGGACGCTGGTTGTTCAGGAGAATCAGTGAGCGCTGGGCGCCGAGGCCGCGCAGCGAGACCGACGCGATGCCGGGACCGCCTTCGATGACGAAATTGCCGAAGGTGTTGTTGTACTGCGTCGAACCCGCCGCAACTGAGGAGCTCTGCAGGATTTCGGCAGTATCCACGAGGCCTTCGAGCGTGGAGGCCTCGGCCGTGATCACCTGGATCGGCGCGGTCGACGTGAAGGCATCGCGTGCAATGCGCGAGCCGGTGATGACGACGCGATCGCTTTCGTTCTCGGGTTCTTCGGCGGGCTGGATCGAATCTACGGCCGGAGCCGGGGGTTGTTCAGGCGTCTGCGCGAAGGCTGGTGCACAGGTGACTGCGAACACCGCGCCGATGGCGGCTGACCGGCGGAGCCGGGCGGCCAGGTAACCGCTTTGCATTGGGTCTCTCCAGAAGGATTTTCATTTGGATTGACCCCTAAAAAAAGCGCCCCCTTTAGACGTGATGCCGTCACGCCGCCGTTCTGGAGCAGATTCCCGGATTATACAGGGTTTCCGGAAAGTCCAACCGGTTATTGTCGATTTTCGATAAGGAGTGGTCCGAAAGCCACGCAAACGCGCACGAGGGCATCGTTTATCGCTGACATATCAGATATTCGCGGCGGCCGTTTGCCGTCCCGCGCCTACGCGGGTTTGGTGAGCACGAACTGGCCGACGTCGATACGGCCCGTGCGGAAGCCAGCCGAGCAGTAGGCGAGGTAGTAGAGCCAGAGCCGCCGGAATTCCTCGTTGAACTTGCCACCCTGGATTTTGTCCCAGGCCAGATCGAAGCGCTTCGCCCACTCGTCGACCGTGCGCGCATAGGATTTGCCGAACATCTGATCGACGGCGAACGTCATCCCTGCGCGTTCGGTCTCCTCCTTGAGGCGGCCGGGCGAGGGGAGCATGCCACCAGGGAAAATGTAGTGCTGGATGAAGTCGGCGCGCTTCAGGTAATCTTCGAAGTACATTTCGTCGATCGTGATGATCTGCAGCGCTGCGCGGCCGCCGGGCTTCAAGACTTCTGCGATCTTCCCGAAATAGCCGGGCCAGTATTCCCTGCCGACCGCCTCGAACATTTCAATCGATGCAACGGCGTCGAACTGGCCCTTCACATCGCGATAGTCCTGCATCCGGATTTCGACCCGATCCGAAAGCCCGGCATCGGCAATCCGCTTCGTCGCATAGGCATGCTGCGCGTCAGAGATCGTGATCGAGGTGACGCGTGCGCCGAATTCCTTCGCCGCGGTTTCGGCAAACCCGCCCCAGCCCGAGCCGATCTCGAGCACGTGGTCGCCAGGCTTGAGCTGAAGATTGCGCGCGATGGCGCGATACTTCTCAAGCTGTGCATCCTGCAGCGACTGCTCGGGAGATGCAAAGATCGCGGACGAATACGTCATCGTCGGATCCAGCCACTGCGAGTAGAAATCGTTGCCAAGATCGTAGTGCGCCAGGATGTTGCGCTTGGCCCCCTTTTTGGTGTTCGACCGCAGCATGTGTTGCAGCTTCGCGAAAAAGCCCGCGATCCGGCTGCCGAGGGTCAGTTTACCGGCCGGTTCCCAATTGTCGTTGAAGTACTGAAGCAATGCAGGCAGATCAGGCGTGTCGACCTTGCCGTCCATGAACACTTCCGCGAAGCCGATATCGCCCTTGGCCATCACCGCGCGCACGAATTTCGGATCGTGGACGATGAGCTCGGCATGCGGCCCAGCTTCCTTGCCCGTGAATCGGAGCGTACGCCCATCAGGCAGCGTCATATCCAGTTGGCCGCGCGGCAGGCGGCTCAGGATCATTGCCGTGAGGCTCAAGCTTGCGGGCAGTCTGTCGAGTTTGTGCAGGTCAGCAGGTCCGCTGACATCCAACACCATGCGATCCATGCGGGTCATGCACGTTTCCTCAGGTCTTTCGTCGCTGTCGCGAACGTCTCTTCAGGCCGGGCCAGGGTGGTGCGCGTTGCACGCTGGGCCGGTTTGTCGCGATACCGCGCGCCTTTCAGCCAAAGACGGAAGGCCTGCCAGTGAATGGCAACCATCACGCCAACGCCTGATATGGGCATTGTCACGAGCCATTTCAAAATGGCTGGAGTGGTCAAAGCAGTCGCGCGTAAGTTGAGCGACGCAACGTGATGCCGCCCGTCCGCGGCCAGATTTTCCACCGTCAGCGCCATGCGCTCCTCGGATGGTTTCAGTGTGAACCGGTACTCGCCGCTGACGTCGAAGAACGGGGACACGTGGAGTTCCTTGTCCGCCTTGTCGCGCACGTCAGCCCGGCCCAGCGCGCTAACGTAGGCGTGAGCTTCGCCAAACGTGTTGTGCACCTCGTAGATTACGCCTCGCACGACACCATCTAGTCCGTACCCGTACCAAAGCGAGATCGGCGCGAAGCCGTAGCCCAGCACGCGCGGGAAGGTGACCAGCCTGATCGAACCGCCCTGAAGGTCGATCCCGGCTTCGGCATATCGCCCTTCGGCCCATGCTCGCAGCGGAACGGCCACATCCCGCGCGCCATAGTCAGTCTCGCGGAGGGAGATCGCATTGCCGCGGTTCACGGAGAGAAATCGCGAAAGCCGATCCGCCTCAAGCAGGCGGTCGATGTCGACGTCGATCATCGCCACGCGATGGCTGAATGCGCGCCGGAAAGGCTTTTCACGCACATGCACCGTTCGGCCGAACCAGAGGCGCGCCGCAGGCTTCATTGCGCGACCGCCGCCGCCCGCGCAGGTGCCAGGCTCAACGGCGCATGCGATAGCGCATGGGTGTGCTGGGTCGTCGCCTGCCACGGCACGCTGCCGCCCAGCGCGAACGCTGCCTCCAGCCCTGTACGAAGTCCCGCCTCGTGGAAGCCATCTCCAAGCCATGCGCCGGCGAAGAAGAGGCCGTCGCGACCCTGGAGACGCTGTACCGACCGCCGCGCGGCCGCAGAGGGCGCGTCGTACATCGGATGCTCGAACTCCCATACGCCGAACGTCTTGTCCTTCGCCGGTTCGCGGACCGGGTTCAGCGTCACGAAGACGGGGTGCGAGTTCGGGAGCTTCTGGAGGCGGTTCATCCAGTAGGTAACGCACACGCTGTCGTCGTGGCCTTTACGCACGTTCCACGATGCCCACGCCATTCGGCGTTCCGGCATCAGGCTGCGATCGTTATGAAGGACGGCGACGTTCTTCGAGAATTTCACGGAGCCCAGCGCCATGCGCTGCTCGTCATAGCTTGCGTCGAGCATCCGTCGCGATTCATCGGCATGGCAGGACAGGATCACGGCGTCGAACGTTTCGGCCCGCTTGCCGCGTTCGATGATCTGAACCTTGCCGTGGCCGGCCGGCTTGATTGTCTCGATTTGTGCAGAGGGGCGCAGCGACGGCTGCAGCTCAGTCTCGAGTTTCGAGACATAGCTCCGGCTGCCGCCCGCAACCGTGCGCCAGATCGGCCGCACGATGTGCATCAGGCGGTGATTGTCGAAGAACTGCAGGAAGGAATGGACCGGATAGTCCGGCATCATCTCTTCCGGTGTCGACCAGATCGCCGCGCTCATGGGCATGAGATAAGCGTCGCGGAAGAGTTGCGAGTATCCGTGTCCGTCCAGCCAGTCGCCCAGCGACATGTCGCTGACGTTGCCTGAAGCGAGTTCCTTCCGCGCGACTGTGTTGAAGTCGAGGATCTCGCCGATCAGTCCACGGAACTTTGGATCCAGCGCATTCCGCTTCCAGGCGAACAGACCCCACGGGTCGGATGACCACTCATAAGCGTTGGGATCGGTCACAGCGAAGGCCATGTCCGTCCAGATCGTCTTCACGCCGAGATGCCTCAGCAGTTGCGTGAAGTTGGGATAGTTGGGACGATTGAAGCAGATGAAGCCGATATCCACGGCCATCGGCTTTCCGGTGTGCTCGATATCCACGGTCCAGGCATGGCCGCCAAAGCGAGGAGCCTTGTCGTAAACCACGACATCCGCGTTCTCGCGAAGGGCCCACGCCGCCCCAAGCCCTGTAACGCCACCGCCGACCACCGCTACGCGTCTTCGACGGGAATTCATGCGGGGCGCCCTGCCGTGGTTGCTGGCAAGGTTTACGCATCAATAGGTTGAGTGGATCAGCCGCCCGATTTGGCCTTCGCGTAGGCCTGCGTTCCATGGGTGATCAAGCCGTCCGTGGGCAGTACGGTGTCCGGCTTGTAGGTGACCCCGTCGGCCAGCCGCTGGTAGAGCGGGGCGAAGTCGTAATCGACGGTTGCCCGGATCAGGTCGTCGTAAGACCGGATGACGAAATAGGTCTGCTGGAAGTCGTCGATCCGGTATTCCGTCCGCATCACCCGCTCGAGGTCGAAACGCAGCCGGTTGGGGGAGGGGTCGTCTAGCGCGAAGATCGATTCGTCCTTCGAGGACGAAATCCCGGCGCCGTAGATGCGGACGCCCTTCGGCGTTTCGATCAGCCCGAACTCCACCGTGTACCAGTAGAGCGCGGCAAGGTTCTTCAGCTTTCCGAACTTCATGGCCCGCAGGCCGCCCTTGCCATAGGCCTCCATGTAGTCGGCGAAGACGGGGTTCGTCAGCAGCGGCACGTGGCCGAAGACATCGTGGAAGATGTCCGGCTCCTGCAGGTAGTCGAGCTGGTGCCGCTTGCGGATGAACTGCCCGGCAGGGAAGCGGCGATTGGCGAGGTGATTGAAGAACACCTCATCCGGTACAAGCCCAGGCACCGCCACAACGGTAAAGCCTGTCCGCGCTTTCAGCTCTTCATTGATGACCGAAAAATTCGGAATTCCGCCGCGGTTGAGGTTCAGCGCCTCGTGTCCGACGATCAGTGCATCGTCCGCCCGCTCCGCCAGCAGGTCGCGCTGGCGCCGATACAGGAAATCCCAGACGGCGTGTTCGTCGGCGGTATAGCCGGCCCAGTTCTGGTCGATGACATAGTCATCGTCCCGCACGATAGCGTGTTCGCTCATGTCCTGAATGTAGGATGCGGCTAATGCGCCGTCGATGTCCGGATGCGATACAGGCCGTGATCGTCGATCTCGAACATTTCCGGCACCTGTGGATGGTTCACAGGCTCCGTTGCGTCATCCGGAAGCAGGTTCTGCTCCGAGACGTAGGCGACGTAATAGGTCGAATCGTTCTCGGCCAGCAGGTGATAAAACGGCTGGTTCTTCACCGGTCGTATCTCTTCCGGAATGGAGCTCCACCATTCTTCAGTGTTCGAGAACTGCGGATCGACGTCGAAAATGATTCCCCTGAACGGGAAGAACCGGTGACGGACCTGCTGCCCTATGCCGAACTTGGCTGCCTTGTTCACGTCCATTGCCCGCGGCGCCCCTCGCCTTGATTGCCCTCAGAATTCCCCAGCAGCCGCAAACGATTCTCAATCACGCGCATGCGCCGGAACGAGCCCCGCCAGAGCTGTGGGTTCATTTGACTCAAGAACGACGGGCCCGCAACCGAGCAAAGACAGTAAACCAGCCATGAAGCGTGCCATCGCCTGCGGATCGGGCTATGGAAGCTGCAACAAGAACACGGGTCACACATGGCGAAGCCAGCCAACGCCCGGCGCGGGAAATCGCGCGGGCGGTCCGGCGGCGCGTCGAAACTCTACGCGGCGTTGGACCTCGGGACTAACAATTGTCGTCTGCTGATCGCGGAGCCCACGCATGCGGGCGGTCTGCGCGTCGTCGATTCCTATTCACAGATCGTGGCGCTGGGCGAGGGGCTCGCCGCGTCCGGCCAGCTGTCCGAGCAGGCGATGGAGCGGGCTTTCGAAGCCCTGCGCAAATGTTCGGACAAGGTGAACAAGCACCGTCCCGTCGCAGCGCGCTGCATCGCCACGCAGGCGTGCCGGCAGGCTGAAAACGGCAAGACATTCCTCAACGCCGTCCAGCGCCGCACCGGGCTTCGCATGGAGGCGATCACGCCGAAGGAGGAGGCAAAGTACGCGTTGCTCGGCTCGCTCGATCTAGTTGATCCCAGCTATGACTTCGCGCTTGTCATCGACATTGGCGGCGGCTCGACCGAGTTGAGCTGGATCGATGCGAAGTCCGCCGTCGCGCGCGGCGTGAAGGGCTGCGCGGTCCGGCCGCCCATTCTCGGTTGGGCGTCTTTCCCGGTTGGCGTTGTGACGTTATCTGAGGGCTTCGCTGATCGCGAGCCGGGCTGGTATGGCCGCATGGTTGAGCATGTCGCGCAACTCATGCGGGCCAACGATGCTGCGACACGCTTCGGTCCGCTGTTCCGCGCGGGCCGCGGTCAGCTGATCGGCAACTCCGGCACCGTCACCAGCCTCGCCGGCGTGCACATGAAGCTCGATCGCTACATCCGTTCCGCCGTCGATGGCGCCTGGCTGTCGCATGCCGACGCCGTCGCGACGCGCCAGAGGCTACATGATGCAACGCCCGAGGAACGCGCGAAGGAGCCGTGCCTCAACGCCGGCCGATCGGAGCTCATGCTTCCCGGCCTTGCCATCCTCGATGCTGCGTGGGCGATCTGGCCATCCGACCGGCTGCGCGTTGGCGACCGTGGCCTGCGCGAGGGTATGCTATTGTCAATGATGCACGCGACAAAAGACAAGGACAGGCGGTCCGGAGCCAGGCCGCCTCGCGGCCGACAGGCCAGGCCACCCCTTACCGAAAAGGCCGCGACATGACCGTGGAAGAAGACAGCAAGGGCCGACGCCGGTGGAAAGCGCCTGCCGACGCACGCGCGCCCGAGGGCGGCCGCTCGATGACGAAGAAGGAGAAGGTGCGCAAGAAGACGCTGAGCAAGTCTTCCCGTGAATGGGTCGATCGTCAGCTGCGCGATCCCTACGTCCGTCGCGCTCAGGAAGCAGGCTATCGCGCGCGTGCCGCCTACAAGCTGCTCGAGATCGACGAGAAGTTTCACATTCTCAAGCGCGGGGCGCGCATCATCGATCTTGGTTGCGCCCCTGGAGGCTGGCTGCAGGTTGCCGTGGAGAAGGGCGCCGCGAGAATTGCCGCCGTAGACCTGCTGCCCGTCGAACCGATCGGCGAAGCTGCCATCTTCATGGGCGACATAAACGAGACGGGCATGGTGCAGAGACTGCTCGACGCTCTTGGCGATAAGCCCACGCTGATCCTGTCCGACATGGCGGCCGATACCACCGGCCATAGGCAGACCGATCACGTTCGTACCGTTGGCCTTGCTGAATTCGCCGCGCAGTTCGCTATCGATAATCTCGTGAAGGGCGGAACGTTCGTCGCCAAGGTCTTCCAGGGTGGTGCGCAGGGAACGCTGCTCGAACTCCTGAAGGCGAACTTTGACGACGTTCGCCACTGGAAGCCGCCGTCCAGCCGGCCCGAGAGCCCTGAAACATTCATGATCGCCCGAGGCTTCCGCGGCTAGCCTTTCAGCCGCGCCAGCGATGCCGCCGGATCCCACGCGGCAATATCGTTCGCCTGCTCGTGCGCGCCCAACATCTCCAGCCCGATGCCGACCGTGTACATGCCTTCCGCGCGTAGGTTCGCGATCATCAGCGCGCCATCCTCGATGCAGATCGCGTGCTGTGGAAATGCGCCCAGCGCCGCGCAACTGATCCCGTAGATTTCAGCGTTGGGCTTTGGAGCCGCCTGACGCGAGTCGGTGACGTGCTGCACCAGATCCATGAGCTCAAGCCGTTCCAGCACCTCACTCACATTGAGGCTTGCCGACGCAACGCCCACTCGAAGCCCCAGCTTGTTGCAGTGGCTCAGCGCCTCCCGCGCCCCCGGAAAGGCATCCGTGGGGCGGAGTCCTGCTATCAACTCCCGGTACCGGGCGTTCTTGAACGCCATCACGGCGTCGCGGGCCGCTTGGTCCATTTCGACGCCGGCCTGAGCCAGCAATGCGGCCAGCGAGGTCGCCCGTGGCACGCTCCGGGTCGCCTTCAGGCTTTCGGCGGTTACCGCAAACCCGAACCTTTCCGCTGCGTCGCGCCACGATTCCTCGTGCCGCGCCGACGTCGATGTCAGAACGCCGTCCAGGTCGAAAATGGCGGCATAGACGCCGTCGGTCATCGCGCGAATTCTCTTTCGTCAGGCCTTCCAGCCATCTGGCCTAAACTCCCGCCATTAGTAAAATGCCTACAGGTTCAGGACTTTCACAGAAACCGGGAGGACTAGGAATGAGGGCTGTACTGCTAGCCGTGCTTGCTGTCGGAGCGCTTGGAATCGTGGGCTGCGATGCTCCGAAAGAAGCAGAGAAACCTGTCGTCGCTGCGCCGGCCGCATCTCCGCCGCCACCGCCCGAGCCGATCCCGGAACCCGCCCCGACCGTTCTCCCGGGCATGTCCCAGGCGTGGGCGACCGAGGCGGAGTGGGTCGCGGCCTGCAAAGGCGCAGAGCCGCCGATTCCGGAAGCCGTGTGCACCTGCGCGTCCAAGGCTGCGGTCAAGGAGATCGGCGAGGCCGGCCTCTACAACTGGGTCTATGAGTGGTTCATCAACCGGAACGGCATGGGCCAGGCCCGGGGCAAGAACTGGATGGAATCCAACGGACACGACGCGGCCAAGCAGCAGAAGCTCGCTGACGCGATCCGCAAGTGCTACGCTTGATATTGCTCTGAAATCCGGCGCCGCGGTTATCCATAATACCGCGGCGCCGCCGTCTTTTTCGACCCACTTCCCAAGTCGGGGGAGAATCGATAGACGGGTCTATGGAACAGCACCCCCCGTCAATTCGCATCCGCCAGGCCATCACGTTCGATGACGTGCTGCTGGAGCCCGGTCCGTCCGAAGTCGTCCCGGGCGACGTGGACATCCGCACGCGCCTCACGCGCGACATCGCGCTCAACGTACCGATCGTCTCCGCCGCCATGGACACGGTCACTGAAACCGCCCTCGCCATCGCCATGGCGCAGTACGGCGGCATCGGCGTCATCCACCGCAACCTCTCGATCGAGCAGCAGGCCGAACAGGTCCGCCAGGTGAAGCGCTTCGAAAGCGGTATGGTGGTCAACCCGGTCACGGTGACCCCCGATGTCACGCTTCGCCAGCTCAAGGTGCTCAAGGATCGCCACCACATCTCCGGCATCCCGGTAGTGGAGGCGGGCGGATCGAAGCTGATCGGCATCATCACCAATCGCGACGTGCGCTTCGCGGAGAACGAGAACCAGCCGATCGCCGAGCTGATGACGAAGAAGGTCATCACCGTTCGCGAAGGCGTGGATCCCGCCGAAGCTCGCAAGCTGCTCCACAAGCATCGTATCGAACGCCTGATTGTGGTGGACGAGAACGGCCACATCGTCGGCCTCATCACCGTCAAGGACATGGACAAGCGCCAGGCCAATCCCAACGCTTGCAAGGACGAGCAGGGCCGTCTTCGCGTCGCTGCCGCCTCAACCGTGGGCGACGCCGGCTTCGAACGTTCGCAAGCGCTCATTGATGCTGGCGTCGATGCCCTCGTCATCGACACCGCCCACGGCCATTCCAAGATGGTGCTGATGGCGGTCGAGCGCGTGAAAAAACTCTCGAACCGCGTGCAGGTCATTGCCGGCAACGTCGCCACCAGCGACGGCTGCAAGGCGCTGATCGACGCAGGCGCCGACGCCGTGAAAGTCGGCATCGGCCCGGGTTCTATCTGCACCACGCGCATCGTCGCGGGCGTTGGCGTGCCTCAGCTTACCGCCATCGCCGATTGCGCCAGCGCGGCGCACTCGACCAAGACGCCCGTCATCGCCGACGGCGGCATCAAGTTCTCGGGCGACTTCGCCAAGGCCCTCGCCGCCGGCGCATCGTCCGCCATGATGGGCTCGATGCTGGCCGGCACCGAGGAAGCGCCCGGCGAGGTATTCCTCTACGAAGGCCGCGCCTACAAGGACTATCGCGGCATGGGCTCGCTCGGCGCCATGGGCCGTGGCTCCGCCGACCGCTACTTCCAGAAAGACGTGCAGCAGCAGAAGCTCGTGCCGGAAGGCATAGAGGGACAGGTGCCGTTCAAGGGGCCCGTCGGTCCGATCCTCCACCAGATGGCGGGCGGCCTCCGCGCCGCGATGGGCTACACCGGCTCGAAGACCATTGCGGAACTGCACCAGAAAGCGAAGTTCATCCAGATCACCGGCGCCGGCCTGCGCGAGTCCCACGTCCACGACGTGAAGATGACCCGCGAAGCGCCGAACTACTCGCTGCAGTCGGGCTGACGCGACTTCAAATCTGCATCCGACGTGCTAGCAAGGCGTGGGGGCGTTGCCGCGAGGCCGCCATGTTCGCATTCATCGCCCACGCTGACGCCGACAAGGCTGTCGCTCAGGAACTGAAGGCCTTCCTCAAACTCCGCGGAATCGTTTCGGAGACGGAAACAGGCGCACGCGGCTTCCACTACCTGCAGGCCAGCGACGTCGTCATCGCTCTCTGGTCGCAACAGAGCATCTTCCATCGCCATCGCATGCAGATGGAAAAGCGCATGCTGGAAGCATGGGCCAACGGCCGCCTCGTGCTGGTGAAGCTCGATCACGGCATTCTGCCCGTGGGTGTTCGCGACCTTCCTGCCATCGACGCCAGCTTCGAGCCCGGCCGCAAGATGGGCGCCTGGCCCGAGGTCGAGCGCTCAGCGCGCGATTCCATGAAGGCGGCGCTCGCGAAGAACAGCGAAGTGTTCTGGACCTCCCCGCCGCCTCCGAAAGAAGAGCGCACGCGGAGCGCTTCGAAGAAGAAGGGCGGTATGGGTGAGGGCGAGGACGGAGCGCCGCAGGCGCCGGGCAGCGGCAGTGGTAGCGGCGACACGGTGTTCATTTCCTATTCCCACGCTGATAATGCCGCCGTCGAGCCCGTGGTCGCTGTCGTCGAGAAAAGCGGCCGGGATGTCTGGATCGACAAGCGGGACGTGCAGAGCGGCGACAGCTGGGCCGGTGAGATCGTGCGCGGGATCAAGGCCGCCAAGGGCGTCATGGTGATGTGCTCGCCACATGCCTTCATGAGCGATCACATCAAGCGCGAGGTATATCTCGCCGACCGCTACAAGAAGCCGCTTCTTCCCGTTTTCATCGAAGACGCGAAGCCGCCGGAAGACTTCGAATACTTCTTCGCCGGCATTCAGGGCCTCGCGCTTTACCGGCTCCACGATGCCGACCGGCCCAACGCCATCGTTCGGGCACTGGCTGCGGTCTAGCCTGTCTGCCCGCGTGGCGCTAAGAGGGCGCCATGAAAGACCGTCTCTACATCCTCGCCGCGCCTTTCCCCGATGGCGGCTTCGAATGGTACTGCAATGACTGTGCGACGCTGGAAGGCGCCATGCTGGTCAACACGCACTGGCCGGACAAGATCGACGTCCGCCGTGTCCCGTTCCCGCGCCCCCGTCAGGAACTGATCGATCTCATCGGCCCCGAATACCAAGGCCTTCCCATGCTGGTGATGGACAAGGAGCGCGCTCCCGGCGACGCCATCATCGTCGGCGACTACGCCATCCTGCAGGACGTCCGCGCCATCGGTCGCGCGCTGACCTCCCGCCATGGCGGCGCAGGGCCTCACCCGTGACGCCCTCGCCGCTCGAACGAGCAATCCTGACCCGATACTACGATGCCTTCAGCGATCAGGGCTTTCCCTCCCCTGACTCAATCGGCGTGCTCGCGCGTGAAAATTCCGGTGCGGGACGCTTTGTCGACCTGCAAGCGCCACTCACATCAATCTCGCAACACGCCTGCGGCCTGCCCGACGATATCGGGATCGAGATGGAGGGGCTCGCGAACGGACTTGGCTTCGTCCTCTTCATCGAGAACGGCCGGCTCGATATGCTTGAGTTCCATACCTACGGCGAAGACTGGGACGGAGAAGAGCGCCCCTGGCGTTTCGTGACCGTGGCTTCTGGCGCAAGGTCCGCAAATGCGTGACGGCGGAAAAATCCAGGCAGCCATCGAGGTTCTCCGGGATGTCCTCGAGCGCCGCACGCCGGTGAAAGACGCCGTGCGCGACTGGGGCAAGCGTTCGCGCTTTGCCGGCGCGCGCGATCGCGCCTGGATCTCCGGGCTGGTGGTCGATGCGCTCCGCCGCAAGAACTCCATCGAGAACGCGATGGAAGCGACGGGCCCGCGCCCGCTCGCGCTTGGCGCGCTAAAGCATGCCTGGGGCTGGGATGTCCGCAAGATTGAAGAAGCTTTGAAGGATGAGCACGCACCGCGGGCGCTGCAGAGCAGGGAGCGCGAAAACCTGCTCATGGCGCCGAACCCGTCCGCGCCTCCGCATGTGCAGGGTGACTTCCCCGAATGGCTCGGCCCGCACATGCAGCGCGCTTTCGGTCCCGACGCTGTCGCCGAAGCCATGGCAATGGCCAGCCGCGCGCCAATCGATCTCCGGGTCAACACGCTGAAGTCAGATCCCGAAAAGGCTGGCCGCGCGCTTGAGGGTGTGAAGGCGAAGCAGATGCCGGAGCTGAAGAACGGTTTCCGCATCCCCGCGCCCGACGCCATCGAACGCGGCGAAGCCGTCGAAGCTATACCGGCCTACTCAAAAGGCTGGGTTGAAGTGCAAGACATGGGCAGCCAGATCGCTGCCGCCGCTTCGTGCGCTGCACCCGGCGAACAGGTGCTCGACTACTGCGCTGGTGGTGGCGGCAAGACCATCGCGATGGCCGCCATGATGGAGAACAAGGGCCAGATATTCAGCCACGACATTGATGGCCGCCGTCTATCCGCTCTGATCCCGCGCATGGACCGCGCCGGCATCCGCAACGTCCAGCTGCGACACCCGAAAGAGAACGCCTCGCTCGACGATCTCGTCGCGAAGATGGACGTCGTAATGATCGACGCGCCGTGCACCGGCGTCGGCACGTGGCGCCGCAAGCCTGACTCCAAGTGGCGTGTCCAACCCAACGCTCTCGAGAAGCGCATGCAGGATCAGGCGATGATCCTCCGCGCCGCCTGCAACTATGTGAAGCCCGGCGGCCGCCTCGTCTACGTGACGTGCTCCTTCCTGATGGAAGAGAACGAAGACCAGCTCGCCAGCTTCCTCGCCGACCGGCCTGACTTCCAAGCCGAAGACGCGGCCGAAGCCGCAATCCATTCCGGCCAGTTGACGGATGCCGGAGCAAAGCTCGTCCGCAAATGCCGCCGCCCGGATGCATCCGTCCGCCTCACGCCGCGCACCGCTGGTACGGACGGCTTCTACATGGCCGTCATGCGGAGAGTGGGTTGAGCGACTGGATCGATGCCGATGGCGATCCGCTTCCTGACAGTATGGTGCTGAAACCGGATCGAGCGCGCTGGTTCGTCGTCTTTCTGATCTCGGTTGGCTTCGTCGCCATAGCCATCTGGATCGGCCCGTCCGATGCGATGCTGTTCTATGGCGCCGGTGGGTTCTTCCTGCTCTGCGCGGTCATCGCCGCGCCTCTCATGTTCGGCGTCGGCTCCAGCCTCACGCTCGAACGCGACGGCTTCGCCTGCCGGACTTTGTTCCGCACGTTCCGTCGCACTTGGCGGGAGTGCTCCGTCTTCTATCCTGTCTCGGCGGGCTTCCGGAAGTTTGTCGGCTTCTCCGCGGCGCAGGACGAAGCCGCCCACCCGAACCTGGCCGCTGCCAACCGCCGCATCATAGGCGCTTCCGGCATGCTGCCCGACACCTTCGGCCTCTCGGCCGATGGCCTTTCCGACCTCATGAACCGCTACCGCGCCCGCGCCGTGGGCGGTCTGGACTAGCCCCCTGTGGATGAACGCCACACAGGATTGACGACCCAGCCGAACACCTTCTAGTTCCGCCATGGCGAGCAACACCCCGATTCCGATCCCCAGTTACGCGGCTGATGGCCACGAACGCGCGCTAATAATCGATTTCGGCAGCCAGGTCACGCAACTGATCGCCCGCCGCCTCCGCGAGATGGGCGTCTACTGCGAGGTCCACCCCTACAACCGCGCCGAAGCTGTCATCGCCGCGGGCTTCAATCCCAAAGCCATCATCTTCTCCGGCGGCCCCGACAGCGTGACCCGCGAGAAGTCCCCGCGCGCGCCACAAGCCGCATTTGATGTCGGCGTCCCGATCCTCGGCATCTGCTACGGCCAGCAGACGCTCGCCCTGCAGCAGGGCGGAACGGTCGAAGGCGGCCACGCCGCCGAATTTGGCCGCGCCGACGTGGAGATCCGCGAAGCTTCGCCGCTGTTCGAAGGCTTCTGGGAAGTCGGCAAACGCTATCCCGTCTGGATGAGCCACGGCGACCGCGTCACGAAGCTCCCGGATGGTTTCCGCGCGATCGGCACGTCCGAGAACGCACCCTTCGCCATCGCCGTCGACGAGAAGCGTCGCTTCTACACCACCATGTTCCACCCCGAGGTCGTCCACACGCCGGATGGCGCCAAGCTGCTCTCGAACTTCGTCAAGAAGATCGCCGGCATGAAAGGTGACTGGTCGATGGCCGCACTGCACGCCGAACAGGTCGCCAAGATCCGCGCTCAGGTCGGCAAGGGCAGGGTGATCTGCGGCCTCTCTGGCGGCGTCGATTCATCCGTGGCCGCCGTACTGATCCACGAAGCCATCGGCGACCAGCTCACCTGCGTCTTCGTAGACACCGGCCTGATGCGCGCAAACGAAGCGACCGAGGTCGTTACGCTCTTCCGCGATCACTACAACATCCCGCTAGTCCATGTGAGCGCGGGCGACGACTTCCTAGGCGGCCTCGCCGGCATCAGCGACCCGGAAGCGAAGCGCAAGTTCATCGGCGCCAAGTTCATCGACATCTTCGAAGCCGAAGCGAAGAAGGTGCAGGGCGCTGAATTCCTTGCCCAGGGTACTCTCTATCCCGACGTGATCGAAAGCGTCTCGTTCGACGGCGGTCCGTCCGTCACGATCAAGTCGCACCACAATGTCGGCGGCCTGCCGGAAAAGATGAAGCTCAAGCTGGTCGAGCCGCTGCGCGAACTCTTCAAGGACGAAGTCCGTGCGCTCGGCCGCGAACTCGGCCTGCCGGAAGCCTTCGTGAATCGTCACCCGTTCCCGGGCCCCGGCCTTGCCATCCGCATCCCCGGCGAAGTCACAGCCGAACGCGTTGCAGTGCTCCAGAAAGCCGACGCCATCTATCTCGACGAGATCCGCAAGGCCGGCCTTTACGACAAGATCTGGCAGGCGTTCGCCGTCCTGCTGCCCGTCCGCTCCGTCGGCGTGATGGGCGATGGCCGCACCTACGACAACGTCCTCGCCCTCCGCGCCGTCACCAGCAGCGACGGGATGACCGCCGACTTCTACCAGTTCGACATGAACTTCCTCGGTCGCACTGCCACCCGCATCATCAACGAGGTGAAGGGCGTCAACCGCGTTGTGTATGACGTCACGAGCAAGCCCCCCGGCACGATCGAGTGGGAGTAGGGGGTCTCGCCACCTATCGCCGACTATCGCCACAAATCGAAAAGCGGGCTTGCCGGGTTGAGCAGCGTTAGAGCTAGAAGCGCCCAAACCTCGCCTATTCAGCCGGCCCAAATGGGATATCGCACCAGCGCCATCGACAAGCCCTGTGCGGCAGCGAGACGGGCTCCTTCGCGAACGCGAGTAGGACCGTCGTTGGCGCATTCTGCTCTAATCAAGCTCGACGATGTCTTGGGTGGAGTTGTGCGATCGCGGCTGCGATGTCTGGCTCGTGGAGTTTGCCGGACGCGCCGCGGCTTTTGTACATGCGAAGTCGATCTGCCGTTTGAGATTGGCGATAGAGAATGGCTTGCTCAGGAACGCGTCGGCTCCCGCCTGAATCGAATCCCGAATCCTGGAGCCGGTAGATGCTGTTGAAGCAACCAGCACCGGTATCCCGCATATTTCCGGCCGCGGATTTTCGCGGATCGCTGCGATCAAGGACACTCCATCCTGATCTCCCAGGTTGAGGTCGACAATCGCCATTGAGAAGGCCTGATATTCAAGCTGACGCAAAGCAGGTTCAAGTCGCCCGAGAGGCGTCACATTCTTGAATCCGAGCGCCTGAACGAGAGACACTAGTAGCGATCGCATCTCGTCATCATCTTCCACGATCAACACGGCGCCGGCGCAAGCGGCAGCGCTGACTTTCATGGATCCAACTGACAAGCCGTCCTCCCTCGTTCACTGACGGCAACGCATCGCACGCGCGGGTGTACATTTCCGTTAAGGCGTATTGGTGTCTGAGGGATATAATCTGCGTGCGAAGCGTCTGCGAAGTTTCCGTGTCGAGCCACTCGTTCTCATCGAATTACAAGGCGCCTGACGGTTTCAAGCGGCCTTTTGCAGCCCTTTGAGAACCGACCGGAGAAGCTCCAGCTCGTCCATTCTCATTGGCTCGCCTGCCGAAATCGATGCGTCGATACCAAGTGCTATGCCGCCTGCGTCCTGGAACCCCAGCGAACCTGCAGTTCCCGCCAGGCGATGTACGATCGTCTTGACGCGTGCTTCCCCTTCCACGGTTGGTTCAGTCAGGAAGCTGCGAATTTCTTCTGCATCGTTCGCAGACCGGTCGACAAATCGCCGTTGAAGGGCCAGCATTTCCGACGACAAAGGAATGTCATTGGCTGCCTCATGGAGGGGCGCCGGGTGGTTGTCGGTTCTAGCCCACCTTGAAATTGCATCCTGCAAGATCTGAGCGGTGAATGGTTTGGCGACATGACCCGTCATGCCCGCGCGAAGGCACTCTTCCACTTGATGTCTCATGGCGTGCGCAGTCAGCGCAACGATGGGCAGGCCTTTGCCGATTGGAAGGTTCCGAATTGCGCGGGTCGCTGCGAGGCCGTCCATGCCAGGCATCTGCACGTCCATGAAAACAAGATCGAATGACTCGCGCTCGACGAGGTCGACCGCCTCGCGGCCATCGGTGGCCAGAACGACCTCATGGCCCAACGGGGTCAGGAGAACCGCCCCGAGCTCACGATTGATGTCATGGTCGTCCACAAGCAGGATTCGTCTACGCTGGAGGCGCACCGCTTCCCCCAATTGGAGCGTCTTGGCGTGCTTGTCTGCGGGTTCCTCCGTCGCCGCGAGCGGAAGCGTGAACCAGAACGTTGAGCCGTGGCCCTGTTCACTTTCCACGCCGATGTTCCCACCCATGCCCAGGATGATCCGCTTGGTGATGGCAAGGCCAAGCCCGGTGCCGCCGTATCGCCGGCTGATCGTGCCGTCGGCTTGGCTGAAACGAGAAAACAGTTCGTCGATCTTGTCCTTCTGGATTCCGATTCCGGTATCACGCACGCTGAAACGCAGCGTTTGCCTGGATCCGTCCGTTACAGGTTCGCAGCGTAGCTCGACGCTTCCCGTGTCGGTGAACTTGATGGCATTGCCAATCAGGTTGATGAGCGCCTGGCGAATTCGAGCATCGTCCCCCAGGAAGCGGTCAGCAACTCGCCCGTCCACTTCTGTTGTCAGGTCGAGATGTTTCTCCGCTGCCTGCACCTGCAGAACTTCGGTCGAGGTTCGAAGCAGGGCTCGAATATCGAACGGACGCATTTCGAAGCCTATCTCGCCGGCGTCCAGCGCAGAGAAATCCAGCACATCATCGACAATGCGGATCAGTCCGTTGCTCGATTCAGCGATGATGCCTGCGTGCCTGCGATGCTTGGCCGGCAGGTCAGGGCTGGCCGCAAGGAGGGCCGCATAGCCGACGATTCCGTTGAGAGGGGTTCGAATCTCATGGCTCATGTTCGCCAGGAAGTCTGATTTTGCTCGTGCCCCGGCCTCAGCCTCAACCTTTGCACGCAGCATGGATTGTTCGATGGCCATCTGCCCGCGAATATCACGCAGAACGTCAATGAACTCGGGTTCTCCGTCGTCACTTACGACGAGACGGGGGTTTGCCTCGACCCAGATCCAGTCTCCGGTTTCCTTGTGTCGAATTCGATAACGTATCGGCTTTTCATTCGGCCTTCCGGCCATCAGGTTGCGGAACGCGGCTACGACTGCTCCGACGTCCTCGGGATGAGTTAATGCGAATGACTTGCGCCCCTCGACTTCGTCTACTGAATAGCCGGTCAGTCTCTTGATCGCCGGGGACACATAACGGACGACGCCATCAATACTTATCCGACCAATGACGTCCGTCGTGTTGTCGGCAATCATGCGATAGCGAGCTTCGCTTTCGGCAAGGACCTCGCGGGCGCGGACATACTCTGTCACGTCCTGGAACACTCCAGTAATTGCTACGACCTTTCCGGCACTGTCCAGTTCGGCGATAGCTTTCGCCACGACACGCCTCAGGTCGCCATCCGCTCGCGTGATCCGAAGCTCGAAGGAATAACCTTCACCTGTTTCCAGTGTCCTCTTGATGTAGCCTTCGAGGATCGGGCGATCATCCGGATGATAGGACTCGAGCACCGATTGGAGGTTTGGGTCAAAGGTTGACGGGTCTACGCCGTAGATTGCGTACACTTGTTCGGACCAGGTCACTTGCGAAGCCACGACATCGAACCGCCAGAATCCAACGCCTGACATGGCTTCTGAGAGCTGCAGAAGGGCCAGTCGATGATCTGCGAGCTGGAGCTTTCGCGTCAGCTCCATCTCGCCCACAGCCAGCGACGCCAGTTCGCGAAGGCTGTTGAGTTGAGCCTCGCTTGGGCGGGGGCGCGGCTTTTGATCGATGACGCACAGCGTGCCGAGATTGTCGCCTTCTGCAGTGGTAAGCGTCGCCCCTGCGTAGAAGCGGATTTTCGGATCACCTACGACAAGTGGATTGGCCGAGAAACGCGAATCCAGTGTGGCGTTTTCCACGACGAGGACGGAGTTTGGCCCCTCCTCGATCGCATGCGTGCAAAAGGCCCACGAGCGCGGCGTTTCGGTTGCATCCAGTCCAACACGGGATTTGAACCACTGCCGTTCCGCATCCACGAGCGAGACCAGCGCAATTGGTGAGTCAAAAAGTTCAGACGCCAGGCGGGTGATACGGTCGAAACGATGTTCGGGTGGCGTATCCAGAATTCCGAGCCCTCGCAGGCGGGCTAGTCTCATTTCTTCGTCGTGTGACATGTCTTGGACTTCAGTTCAGTCTGGCGTGAATCTTGTCTGTGTTCACTCGCTGGGGGAGGCAAGTGTGCGGGGCGGCCCGATTGCATTCAGGCCTTCCAAAACTTGAACGCCCGCTCCAGCTTGCTGGTCGCGGGCGTTCGCTTGAGTTGTGGCGCCTGTCCGGCACGTCGTCCCGGGCAAGGCGCATACTCTACGGCCGTGCAGGCGGCGCGGGGCTGCGCGCTGCCAGATTGAATCCGCGATCAACGACGCCAGGGGCCTGGAGCGAATCTTCGCGGAATTCATGGTGCCTGCTTGACGCAAGAATTTCGCTGCTTCTTCGCATTGAAATTTCAAAAACACCTAAGGCTAGGGTTGGCCCTGCGACACAGTGCAACTTTTTCGGCGTATCTTTGCTGAAAAGCAAAGGGCGTCGCCGAAGCGACGCCCTCGCTCTGTGAGCGGACCGACCCGAGGTTGGGGGGTTGGGACGAACCATTCACCAGAGCTGGATCACCTATTTTTTCAGCAGATCGCGGATTTGCGTGAGCAGGACAACTTCTTCCGGCGGCGGCGCTGGCGCCGCGGGCGCTTCTTCCTGCTTTTTCTTCATGTTGTTCATTCCCTTCACAACCAGGAACATCGCAAAAGCGACGATGAGGAAGGTGATGACGAAGTTCAGGAACTTACCGTAGCTGACGGCGACGGCTGCGACTTCCTTCCCGTCAACGCCAACGGACGCGGGCTTCAGGACATACGCCAGAGCCGAAAAATCGACGCCGCCAGTGGCTACGCCTACGAGCGGCATGATGATGTCGCTGACAAGAGAGGTCACTATCGCGCCAAAGGCAGCGCCGATGATGACGCCGACGGCGAGGTCAACGACGTTGCCCCTCATGGCAAAGTCGCGAAATTCCTTGAACATTCTGTGGTCCGCCTGAGCAATTGCTAAAACAGCCGGGACGCAGGCAAGTGCGCCAGGCAGGGCCAAGCCTTTTTGAGTGCCTCCCCCAAGCGGCTGAATGCCTGCGGTTTTTCGCAGAACCTTCGTGTTCGGATTTCAAAATGCGCATCAACTGTGAATACTGCCGCTTATGACCGGAAAGATTCTAATCGCCGAAGACGATGAAATCCTTCGCGACTACATCGCGCTCGGGCTTCGGGAGCAGGGTTACCTGACTGTCGCGGTGGGCTCGGCGGCTGCGTTCCGAGAGGCCGCCCTGGCGACCAGATTTGACCTGTGGATTCTGGATCGCCGGATGCCCGATGGCGACGGCCTAAATACTCTGCGTGTGTTGCGAGCGGGCGGCGCGATGACGCCTGCGCTGGTGCTCACGGCCATGGGACAGTTGGACCAGCGCGTTGAGGGGTTCGATGCAGGCGCGGACGACTATCTGACCAAGCCATTTTCCATCGCCGAGCTGTTGGTGAGGACAAGGGCGCTTCTGCGTCGGCCGGCTGCGCTGGCGCCTTCGATGATCCGTGCTGGCCCCCTCGAATTGCGTGTCGATGCTGGTCGCCTGTTCTCCGGTGGACAGGAAATACCTGTTACGGCCAATGAGTGGCGACTGCTACGTCTGCTCATCGGCCGGCCCGGCGTCACCTATACGCGCGACGCCATCATGACCGAGGTTGGAATGTCGGACGAGGCCGGAGAAGTGGCGGTGGATCATCTGGTCAGCCGCCTGCGGATCAAGTTACGTGTGTGCGGCGCCGACAAGCTGATAAGGACGGTCCGGGGAATGGGCTTCGCGTGGAACGAGTCAGCCTAAGCCCGAGAGCAACTTACGTCGACCGCCTCACGGCGTGACGTGCCAATACGTTTAGAAGGTCGGCGACGACGATTGGCTTCGCCAGATGGTTGGTGAAGAGGTCGCGCCATTCAGCTGGCCATTCGAAGTGCTCCATCGACTCTGCTGCCAACCTTTGACCTTTTTTCGCCAGGCCGCTCATACATGATCGAACAAACGAGCGTTGACCAAACGCGGACAATTTTGCCGCTGGACGTGTTGTGCTAGTCGTCTTCGTCAGAGCAAAGCCTTGAGCGCAACCCTCAAAATATCTGCGTTCGAGCGACAAAAGATTTTGACGGCGTGCTTGACGGTAATGTCGATCATGGCGCTTGCTCACGGAGCGAAAGCGAAAGATGGCGAAGGGTCGATCGATAATCGAGTGGGAGTAGGGGTGCGATGGGCAATCGTCTCGACGTCAAATCTGTCGAACGCCGCGTGAAACGCGTTGCCCGCCGCTATGGCGTCAGCCTGATGAAGTGCGAGAAGCCGTTCGGCAAGGTCGCCCAGCATGGCGGGTACATGCTCCGCGATGACGACACGCGGAGGATCGTCTTTGGCAATAACGGCTACGAATTTTCCGCCACACTGGAAGAGGTAGAAACCTTCCTCGACTCGCAGCCAAAGGCGCGCGATCTGCTCGAAGACTAGGAAGCCTTCGCCGTTTCCGCCGGCAGCTTCGCGAACTCTCCGAGCTGGCACGGCGTGCCGTCATCCTTTACGTAGATTGTCTGCTGTTTCGAGCACACGAGCGTGCCGCGTACGTCCCACGTGAAGCCCTGCTGGAACTTCAGGCTAGGGCATGCGCGCTGAAGCGTATTCGCCCACACCTCGCCGTTCCGCAGTTCGAACCGGATCTCCTGATCGCTCACGATCGTCTGCTTCCTGATCTCCGTCGGATTGATGCAGGAGTTCTGGATGCTAGCCGATTGCGCCGCCGGTTCCGGCGACGCGCATCCTGCGAGGAGGCCGGCGAGCGCCACGGCGCCTATGCTCATCACGTCGATCTTCATGGCTTTCCTCCTCGGCTCTGTGTGGCTTGTCCGCCATCATACCACCTGACCGGCTGGTCCCCGCCAAAAAACTCACAGCGATCTTCGCTGGGCAGGCGAGCGCTTCTTGCCCGGCTGCATGTTCATGGTATGTTCTCGTATCGATAGCGGCGCGTATGCACGGCCGAGATGCAGGGAGGGGGCTATGCCCGCTACTGATCGGCTTTTCTTTGCGCTGTTTCCGTCGACCACGGCGGCCGCGCAGATTTATTCCGTGCAACAGGATCTCCGCGTTCGACACGGCCTGTGGGGGCGGCCAATCGCGATGGGGCGCCTTCACGTGACGCTTGCTCATCTTGGCGACTACCCGTCGCTCCCGACCGACATCGTGGCGAGGGCGCGTGACGTTGCCGGCAGGATGGGCGGCGCGCCAATCGAGGTCACATTCGACAGCGCGCTGAGCTTCACAGGGAGGGCGCGCAATCGTCCATTCGTGCTGCAGAGCAAAGGTGGTACGGAAGACGTGAAAGCTTTCCAGCGCCAGCTCGGCGCTGCGATGAAATCATGCGGCCTTGGCCGGTTCGCGCGTCCGTACACGCCGCACATGACGTTGCTCTACGACACCGCGGGCGTCACCGAACACCCGATCGATCCAATCACCTGGACGGCGGTGGAGTTTGTGCTCGTTCACAGTCTTCTGGGCCAGACGCGCCATGTCCGTCTCGGGGCGTGGCAGCTCGATGTTCAACAAGCGGAAACACAGGCGCTCGATCTGGCGTCCTAGTTCGTCAGCCGTGCTTTCCTGCCTTGCAGGAAAGATCGCACGGCAGGATCGCGCTCCAGTCCGATGGCCATGTCGTAGGCAGACGCGGCTTCAGGTACGGAGCCAACACGCGACAGCAGGTCCGCCCGCGCCGCCCAGTATGACTGGTACGTCGTCAGCCGCCTGTCTTCAGCGGCATCCGGCAGGGCTGCGAGCCCCGCCGTCGTCCCATGGACTTCTGCCAAGGCCAGCGCGCGGTTGATCGCGACCACAGGCGAATCCACCAATACCTGCAACGCGTCGTACAGCGCCAGAATATCCGCCCAGTTGTTCCGCCCGCTCAGTCTGCGGTGCGCATGCGCCGACTGCAGCGCCGCCTCTATCTCGTATCGCCCCAGCGTGCCCGCCGAACCTGCCCGCGCAACCATCCGGTCTGCCTGTGCGATCAGGTGTGTATCCCACCGCGCGACATCCTGGTCGGCCAGTGGAACATAGGCGCCATCTGCCCCACGCCGCGCTGCCCGCCGCGCCTCGGCATGGAACATCAGCGCCGCCAGCCCCAGCGCCTCCGGCTCGTCCGGCATCAGTTCGGCCAGAAGCCGCGCGAGGAAAAGACTTTCGCCCGTCAGGTCGCGCCGAGCCGCATCTGTTCCCGCCGGATCGGTCCACCCTTCGGAGAACGCCGCGTAGATCGCATCCAGCACCACCGAGAGCCGTTCCGGTAGTTCGCTACGTTCCGGCACGCTGAATGGAATTCCCGCGCCGCGTATCTTCTCCTTCGCGCGCACCAGCCGCTTCGCCATCGCCGATGGCGAAGTCAAAAACGCAGATGCAATCGCTTCCGCACTCAAGCCCATCACGGTCTGCAGGATCAGCGGCGCCCGCACGCCCTCCTCAATGGCCGGATGAGCGCACGCAAACATCAGCGCCAGCCGCTGATCAGGAATTTCCGCGTGTTCCACGGCACCCAGTTCCTCCTGCATCAGCTGAACCTGCGGCGCTGCAATCTCGCCTGTCTTTCGCCGCCGCGCGGCATCGATCAGCTTCCGCTTCGCGACCGTCATCAGCCAGGCTTCGGGATTGTCCGGCGGCCCGGTGCGCGGCCATTCGGCCATCGCTGCCGCGAAAGCATCGGCCAACGCATCCTCGGCGGCAGCCACGTCCCGCGTACGGGCGGCGAGGAAGGCGACGAGCTTGCCATAGCTCCGGCGGGCGACAGTCTCCGCTGTCCCGGCTGCGCCGCCTTCCCCGTGCATCGCCTACATTTCCCAGACGGGCCGCACTTCCACCGTGCCATGCGAAGCGCCCGGGCAACGCGCCGCCCACTGGATCGCCTCGTCCAGATCCTTCGCTTCGATCAGGTAGTAACCGCCCAGCTGTTCCTTGGTGTCGGCATAAGGTCCGTCCTGCACCTTCGTCTTGCCGTCGGCGACCGTCACGCGTGTGGCATCGACCGAGTCCCGCAGGCGGTTCGCGTTGACCAGCGCGCCAGCTTTCCGCAGCGCCTCGCCATAGGCCGCATACGCTGCGAGCCCTTCTTCCTGCACCTTTGGCGGAAGCGAGTTCCAGGCGCCTTCTTCGCTATAGAGCAGCAACAGGTATTGCATCTCCGTCTCCCTCGCATTGTTGAGCGCGCATCATGCGTCGCCGGCACATTGACGCGCGATCCATGCGCATCTGGACACCGCCCGGGAAAAAAGTCGAGAAAGCCGCATGAGCAAGCAGACCATCACCCTCTACGGCCTCGCCACCTGCGACACCACGCGCGCCGCCCGCAAATGGCTGGACGGGCAGGGCGTGAAACACGCCTTCCACGATGTCCGCGAAGACGGCCTGACCAAGCCGGTCGTCGAAGGCTGGGTGAAACAGCTCGGCTGGGAGAAAGTCCTCAACAAGGCCAGCACCACGTGGCGCGAACTACCCGAGAAAGAAAAAGCCGGCATCGACGAGAAGAAAGCCGTCGCCCTCCTGCTGGCTCACCCGACACTCGTGAAGCGCCCCGTCCTCGATCGCGCGGGCAAACTCTCCCTCGGCTTCAAGCCTGCGGCTTATGAGCAATTTTTCTCGTGAAAATCTGACTTCGGATAAGTCCATCTTGCCTTGGCGCGCGTAGAACATATAGTGAACAACGCCGAGGACGCCCGCCCGTGGACGAAGCCCTGAACCGAAAGCTGCGCATCCTCGCGGATGCCGCAAAGTATGACGCCTCGTGCGCCTCAGCAGGGGCCAAGAAGCGCAAGGCTGGGCCGAACGGCCTCGGCTCTACGGACGGCAACGGTATCTGCCACGCCTACACGCCGGACGGACGCTGCGTGTCGTTGCTCAAGATACTGCTGACCAACTACTGCCTGTACGACTGCGCCTATTGCATCAACCGCCGCTCCTCGAATGTGGAGCGCGCGCGATTTGCGGTGGACGAGGTCGTCCGCCTCACCATCGAGTTCTACAAGCGCAACTATATCGAAGGTCTCTTCCTATCCTCGGGCATTGTCCGCACGCCGGATTACACAATGGAACAGATGATCCTCGTGGCGAAGAAGCTGCGCAAGGATGAAGGCTTCGCCGGTTATATCCACCTCAAGACGATCCCGGAAGCGAGCCCCTGGCTGATCGAGCAGGCCGGCCTCTGGGCGGATCGCCTGTCGATCAACCTTGAACTCCCCACGAATGAAAGCCTGAAGGCCTACGCCCCTGAAAAGGACAGCGCTTCCATCACGCGCGCCATGGACCAGATGGGCGAACGCATCGCTGAATCGCGCGAGGAAACCTCCCGCCACGCCCGCAAGTTCGCGCCCGCGGGTCAGAGTACCCAGGTCATCGTCGGCGCTGATGCCACCAACGACGCCGATATGCTCGCCAAAAGCGCTAGCCTCTATGCCAGCTACGGCCTCAGCCGCGTCTACTACTCTGCCTTCAGTCCCATCCCCGAAGCCAGCAAGGCGCTTCCCGCCCAGCCGCCGCCGCTGCAACGCGAAAACCGTCTTTACCAGGCCGACTGGCTCTTTCGCTATTACGGCTTCGGCGTGGACGAGATCGCCTCGGGCGGCGAGGGCGGCATGCTCGATCTCGAGATCGACCCGAAGCTCGCCTGGGCGCTCAAGAACCGCGATCGCTTCCCGGTCGACGTGAACATGGCCGACCGCGAAATGCTCCTGCGTGTGCCCGGTCTCGGCGTGCGAGCCGTGGATCGCATCGTCATCGCCCGCCGCCACACCACGCTACGCCTCGAAGACATCGCCCGCGTCTGCGCCGGCCTGAAGCGCGTCCGACCCTTCATAATCGCCGCCGACTGGCGTCCCACCGCCGAAACCGACCGCGTCGACCTGCGCCAGCGCCTCGCGCCACAACCGAAGCAGATGAGCCTGTTCTGATGGATCCAACGGCCCATCAATACGTCGAACTCAATGGCGGGGCGGATCTGCAGGGCTTCCGCCAGGCATTGCGTATGCTCTCCTGGTCGAACATCCCCAATATGCAAATCACCTGGACCACCAGCGCCGAGCCCGATCTCTTCGGCGGCGGCCAGCTACCGTCCGCCTATGGCTCGGCCGGCAAACCGATCATCCTCCCGCGTCCTGTTGGCGATCTCATTCGTCTGGTCGTCTGCCACAACGATCCGCAGAAATACGCGCTGCTCTACGATCTTGTCTGGCGCATGAAACGCCCGCACGACCCCGAGCCCCACATCTATCAGGTTGCCAGCGACGAGTTGGTCTCGAAGCTGAACGACATGGCGAGAAGCGTCCGCCGCGACCTGCACAAGATGCACGCCTTCCTGCGCTTCCGCGAAGTGAATGACCCCGCCATCGGCCCGCGCTTCGTCGCCTGGTTCGAGCCCGAGCACTACATCATCGAAGAGACGGCGCAGTTCTTCATCGACCGCTTCAACTCGCTCGACTGGACCATCCTCACGCCGAAAGGCTCGCTGTGGTGGGACAGGAAGGAACTGTCCATCGGCGGCCCCGGCTCACGCGCTGATGCGCCCGAGGCCGACGCCTTCGAGATCGGCTGGCGCACCTATTACGAAAGCACGTTCAACCCCGCGCGTACCAACCTCAACCTGATGCGCCAGCACATGCCGAAGAAATACTGGCGCAATCTCCCCGAAACCCGCGCAATCCCACAGATGGTCCACGCAGCCGCCTCGCGCGTTAGTGAGATGATCGAACGCGAGACCCCGCCACCGATGCGACGCACCCCCCAGAAAGCCATTGATGCCATGACGGAGCAGGGCCCCCGCTCATTGGCCGAGTTGAACAAACTCATCGGGAAGGCCGATCCATTCGTGCAGGGATCAGATAAGGCCGTGTTGGGCGAAGGTCCGCTCAACCCCGCCATCGCCTTTGTTGGCGAACAGCCGGGCGATCAGGAAGACCTGCAAGGCCGTCCCTTCGTAGGCCCCGCCGGACAGCTTTTCGACAGGGCGCTGGACGAGGCGGGCATCGGCCGCCGCAAGGCCTACATCACCAACGCGGTGAAGCACTTCAAATTCCTCCCGCGTGGCAAGCGCCGCATCCACCAGTCGCCCACGGCCGGCGAAATCAAGCATTACCGTTGGTGGCTCCAGACAGAGCTGGATTTCGTGAAACCCCAGCTGGTCGTCGCTCTGGGCGCCTCCGCTGCTCACGCCCTGGAGGGCAAGGCGCTGACGATCTCGGGCAATCGCGGCGCCCATCGCTTTGGCGACCGGCCGGGCTATATCACCGTCCATCCCTCATATCTTCTGCGTCTACCGGGTGAGGAAGACCGGCGGCGCGAGTTTGAAACTTTTGTGTCTGACCTCAAGCGTATCCGCGCACTTGCTGGGTGATGGTCGCCAGAGGCGAACCCGGCGGCAACATGTTGCGGAATGACATTGGCGTAATGCCGCAGGGTATGGACGAAACCCTCAGGGCGACTTATGTACCCGCCACCTCTCCCAACCAACGATTCAACGTTGATTCCGAAAGCCTAGATGCAACCCAAAAATTCGACATTCTCTGAACGGCAGGCCCTCGCCGCCGCCGCCAAGAAAGCCCTTCTCGAAAAATTCAAGCCAAAGCCAATGGTCCAGGCCGAAGTCCTGATCGACCATGAGGCCGAGCGCCGTGCTCGCATGGAAGAGATCCGTGCCCAGCGCGAAGCCGAAAAGCTCGAGCGCCAGCGCGCCCGCGAGGAAGCCGCCGCCGCTGCGGAACAGGCCCGAATCGAGGAAGCCGCTGCCGCCGAACAGGCTCGCCTTGATGCCGAGCTGTCAGTCGACGCCCAGAAGCGTGCTGAACGCAAAGCCCGCAAGAAGGAAGTCAAGGAAGCCGCCAAGGCCAAAAAGGACACGCGTTCAGTCACGCGTCCGTCCGGGCCGAAGGAAGAGCGGGTCGTGGACCCCTTCGAGGAACACCGCCGTTACATCGCGAGCCTCGAGCGTGGCCGGGAACGCCGCCGGGCGTAGGCCCTGACGCAGCGTTTGAAGTGATTGTTGCGGCCTCCGGAAATTTCTTTCCGGGGGCCGCATCCGTTTTGGGGGCTTTTCGCCTCTAACCTCCAGACAGGGCTGTCATGCCCGTGACATTGGAGGCTGCGGCCATGGAAGCCGAAATCTTTATTCCGATCTCAGCGTTTGTGATGATCATTCTGGTCATCTGGTTGTTCCAGCACTTCTCGTTCCGGAAGCGGTCGGAGGCCTTCCAGACTCTCCGGCTGGCAATCGAGAAGGGCCAGCCCCTGACGCCCGATGCGCTGGACGCCATGGCGCGCATCTCCAGCCCCATTGCGGATCTGCGGCGCGGCATCGTCTTCGTCGCCATCGCAGCCGGCTTCGCCAGCTTCGCCCTGATTGTTGGTTCGGGCCCAGGTTTGCGCGGCGACCAAGGGGAATTCATGCGCGGCCTGATGGGCGTCGCCACTTTCCCGCTCTTCGTAGGCCTCGCCTTCCTCGGGCTCCACTTCTTCGCCAACGAGTCCAAGCGCAGCTGAATACCCAGTGTCCGGTCTCCTCCCTGACGAACAGGATCTGACACATGCCGCGATGGCGGGCGACCGGGAGGCCTTTGGCCGCCTCGTCGCCCGCCATCAGGCGTCCATCCGCGCCCTGTCGCGCCGGCTCACCCGCTCCGGGGCCGATGGCGACGACATCGCCCAGGCCGCCTTCCTCACCGCCTGGCGTCGCCGCGCGACATGGCGTGGCGGGTCGTTCCGCGGCTGGGTATGCGCCATCGCCTATCGCGAGTTCCTCGCCAGCCGGAAACGCGGCGGCGACACGATCGAAGCAGGCGAGATTGAAGCGTTGTCGGGCGCCGATGGTGAACGCATCGACCTGACACGCGCCATGGCTGCACTGGACGACAACGAGCGCGGCGCGATCGCGTTGTGCATCGGCGCGGGCCTCAGCCATGGCGAGGCGGCGCTGGCGATGGCTGCGCCGCTGGGCTCGGTAAAATCGTGGGTGCTGCGGGGTAGGGCGAAGCTACAGAAGGCGCTGGCCGCCTACGAGCGTACGTGAGACAGTAATGTTCAAGGATCCCGGCATGACCATCCATACCCCGGAACAACCTGACGACCTCGAACGCCTCTTCGTCGCCGAAGAAGCCGCGATCCGTGACGATGGTTTCTCGAAGCGCGTCGTCGAACAGGCGCGCGACGGTATCGGCTGGCGGCGTACGGCGATATATGGCGCCGGCATGGCCGGCTTCGGCGTCGCCGTGGCCAGCATCATCGACCTCGCGCCCTACCTTCCGAAGATCACCACCTGGTGGAATGGCCTGGTCGGCGACGTCCAGTCCGCCGGCGCCCCCACGACGGACGCCACTTTGCTCGCGATTGCCGCCTTGGTCGCCGGCGTCAGCTTCCTGCTGGTCGCCGTCGCGGCCCAAGACCGCTGATCCTCACTCCGCATTGACACGGCCCGTTCCTCTGGTCTGATCCGCGCCCGGGCGGGGATCAGGGGAGATGGCAATGGAAGTCGCTTACCTCGCCGCCTTCTTTGGCGGCCTCGTGGTCTTCTTCGGAACCCACTATTACACCGTCTTTCGCAAGCGCGACGGGACGGGGCTGGCCGACCGCATGCCCCGCGGCGCCTATATGGGGCTCTATTCGCTGCTGAGCATTGCAGCCTTCGTCGCGATGGTCTGGGGCTTCGGCATGATCAAGCCGTGGATGCCGATCTACACGCCGCCGAGCTGGGGCCGCCATGTCACCATGGCGTTGATGCTGCCCGCGCTGGTCCTGATCGTTGCCGCCTACATGCGACCGATCGGTTTCATCGCGAAGGCCGCGAAGCATCCCATGCTTCTGGCGACGAAACTTTGGGCGGTCGGCCACCTGTTCGCCAATGGCGACCTCGCCTCCATCGTCCTGTTCGCCTCCTTCCTGCTGTTCGGCATCGTCGACCGCATCGCGGTGAAGCGCCGGGGCGACAACGGGCCCGTCAGCGCCAAGCCGAACGTGCTGGGGGATCTACTCTCCATCGCCGTTGGCCTCGCGCTCTACCTGCTGTTTATCTACGAACTCCACTATATCCTGTTCGGCGTGGACGTGCTGGCGGCGGCGTAGGGTGGCCTGTGGATTGCCTGCGGCCCCGTAGGGCCGTATTGAGCGCCCCATAACGAAGGAGGGCGCTCCCCATGTCCGCCCAGACTCAATCCGCTCGCAAGACCGTTAAGGATATCGCCGCCGCCAAGGGCGCGACCCCCCTGGTCTGTCTCACGGCCTATACCGCGCCCGTCGCCGGTCTCCTGGACGAGAAGTGCGATCTTCTCCTCGTGGGCGACAGCGTTGGGATGGTCGTCCATGGCCTGCCCACCACGGTCGGCGTCACCGTCGACATGATGATCCTCCATGGCAAGGCCGTGATGCGCGCCTCGATGAAGGCGTTCGTCGTTGTCGACATGCCTTTCGGCTCCTACGAGGCGAGCGTCGAGCAGGCGTTCATGAACGCCTCCCGCATCATGATGGAAACCGGATGCCAGGCCGTGAAGATCGAGGCCGGCGAATACGCCGCCGCCACTGTTCGCTACCTCGTCGAACGGGGCATCCCGGTCATGGCCCATGTCGGCCTCCGCCCGCAGGCCACCAATGTGGACGGCGGCTTCAAGGCCAAGGGCCGCACCGAAAAGGAACGCGACAAGGTCATCTCCGAAGCCGTCGCCGCCGACCAGGCCGGCTGCTTCGCCATGGTTATCGAGGGGGTGGCCGAGGATCTCGCCGCCCAGATCACCCATCAGGTGTCCTGCCCCACGGTAGGCATCGGGGCCTCCGCCGCCTGTGACGGCCAGATCCTCGTCACCGACGACCTTCTGGGCATGTTCGACTGGACCCCGCGATTCGTGCGGCGTTATGCCGATCTTCGCGCGGAGATCGGAAAGGCTGTAGACGGATATGCCTCGGATGTGAGGGCCCGGACCTTTCCCGGGGAAAAAGAGACCTACGCCCTCAAAAAACAGCCATAATTCCAGCGGCGTTGTTCAATTGCGGGGGCGGGTGGCCCCGGCTAAGTTGCCCCACCTTTTGCGGAGCATACCCTCGCGTGACCGATATCTTTGAAGAAGTCGACCAGTCCCTGCGGCAGGACAGTCTCGGCACGATCTGGAAGCGCTGGCAGTGGGTTGTGTACGGTGTGATCGCCGCCGCCATCATCGGCGTAGCCGTGTTCGAGTTCATGCGCTGGCAGCGTTCCGGCGAGATCGACAAGGACGCCCGGCTTTATGACTCCGCCTTCGTCGCTCGCGAAGCCAACGACCTCACGACTGCGCGCAGCAATTTCGCCCAGCTCGAAAACGACAATACCGGCTTCAAGGCGCTCGCAGGCCATATGCTCGCCGGCGTGGAGAATGAGCTGACGGGCGACAGCGCCGCCGTCGAGGCCCACCTCGCCGCCGCCGCCGCCGCCGACAAGGGCGGGGTGATGGGCGATCTGGCTCTCCTCAAGCTCGGGTACGCCAAGGCGGATACGGCAACGATCGCCGAACTCGAGAAAGACCTGAAGCCACTGCTCGACCGCACCGGCTACGCCTCCGCTCTCGCGCGCGAGCTGATCGCCTCCAAGGCCATGGCCGATGGCGACGTGACCCGCGCCCGCGCCGAGTACGAACTTCTCTCCGCCAATCTGGAGTCGCCGCAAGGCATGCAGCAGCGTGTCCAGCAGGCGCTCGCCATTCTTCCGGCGCGTGTCGTCAATCTCGACAACCCGACCCCGGCCGCTCCCGCTGCTGCTCCCGCCGCTCCGGCGCCCACAGCCCCGACTCCCGCCCAGCCCGCACAGGCGCCGCAGCAATGAGCTCAGTGATGCGTTCTCTCATCCTCGTTCTTCCGCTGGCCCTCGGCCTCGCCGCGTGCGGCAGTGCGCCGATTATCCTCTCCGAGGAGGAGAAGGCCGCGCGCATCACGGTGAACCCGTTCCAGGATGACTTCACGCCCGACGCGACGCTTGCGGCGGCAACGATCACGCTTCCGGCGGCGCAGCCCTCGGGCGACTGGCTGCAGTCCGGCCTCAATCCGGCGAAGGCGCCGGGCAATCTCGTCGCGGGTGAGCAGTTCCAGATCGACTGGCGCACCGGCGTCGGCGAAGGCTCGGGCGAGCTCAAGCGCATCGTCGCCGCGCCCGTCGCCAAGGCAGGCCGCATCTACACGATCGACGCCAACCAGAAGGTCTCGGCCTTTGACATCGCGTCCGGCAAGCGCGTCTGGGAAAACCAGTTCAAGGCCGCGGACCCGCACTGGGACGAGTACACGGTCGGCGGCGGCCTCGCCATCTCGGGCGAGAAGCTCATCGTCGCCTCGGGTTTTGCCTATGTCAGCGCGCTCAATCTCAGCGACGGCAAGGAAATCTGGCATCGCCGCGTCGATAGCCCGCTGTCGTCCTCGCCCGCCATCCTCGGCAACCGCGCCTTCCTGACGTCGACGAACAACGACTTCTACGCCATCGATGTCGATACCGGCGAAGTCCTCTGGAACGACCAGGCGCTCTCGGAAACCGCCCGCGTCCTGTCCTCGCCCAGCCCCGCCGTGAACCAGGACATCCTGGCCGTCGGATATTCCTCGGGCGAGCTCATCACCTACCTGCCGGCCAACGGCCGCCGCCTGTGGACCGAGACGCTGACATCGACGGGCCGCTACACGCCGCTCTCCGCGATCAACGACATCGCAGGCAAGCCCACGATCCAGGATGGCGTCGTCTATGTCGCCAGCCACTCCGGCATTCTCACCGCCATCGATGCGCGTTCCGGCGCCCGCATCTGGAGCAAGACGTTCGGCTCGCGTCAGGGCCCCGTGATCGGCGGCGACTTCCTGTTCGTGGTGGGCACCAACTCGAAGGTTGCCGCCGTCAACAAGATCGACGGCAAGATCGCCTGGATCCGAGACCTGCCGGAGTTCAAGGACGGCAACAAGGAACACCGCATCGTCTGGACGGGCCCGCTCATCGCGTCCGACCGTCTCGTCATCGCCTCGTCCGAAGGCGACGTCATTGCGCTCTCGCCCCAGAACGGCGAGACCAAGGCGGAACTGAAGGTCGGCCAGTCCATCTACATCGAGCCGATCGCTGCCAACGGCAAGATTTTCGTCCTCACCGACCAGGCGCAGTTGATCGCGATCAAGTAGCCGCCCCAAGTTGCCGCAAATACGCGGCTGGAGTTTCTGTTATGATGCTGACGGTGGCCATCGTCGGTCGCCCGAATGTCGGCAAGTCGACGTTGTTCAACCGGCTCGCGGGCCGGAAGATCGCAATCGTGGATGACCAGCCCGGCGTTACGCGCGACCGCAAGGAAGCCGTGGGCCGCCTCGGCGACCTCGAGCTTCGTCTCATCGACACGGCCGGATTCGAGGACGTCAATGACGACTCGCTGGAAACGCGCATGCGTCGCCAGACCGAGATCGCGATCAACGAAGCGGATGTGACGATCTTCCTCTATGACGCCCGCGTCGGCGTGACGGCGCTGGACGAGCGTTTCGCCCAGCTCCTGCGCAAGTCCGGCAAGCCTGTCGTGCTCGCCGCGAACAAGTGCGAGGGCAAGCAGGGCGATGAAGGCCTGATGGAAGCCTGGCGCCTCGGCCTCGGCGATCCCGCGCCGCTCTCCGCCGAGCACGGCGAAGGCATGTCCGACCTCTTCGTGGGCCTCGCCGCCGCGCAGGCCAAGCTCGAAGCCTCCGGCGCCATCGTCAACCTCGAGCCGGACGCGCAGGACGACGAACCCTTCGACCCGGATGCCGAAACGCCGACGGTCGATCCGACCAAGCCGGTCCGCATCGCCTTTGTCGGTCGCCCCAACGCCGGCAAGTCCACCTTGCTGAACGCCATCCTAGGCGACGACCGTTTCATCACCGGCCCCGAAGCCGGCATCACGCGCGACAGCGTCACCGTCGCGTGGAAGTGGCGCGATCGCGAGATCCGCCTCGTCGACACCGCCGGCCTGCGCAAACGCGCCAAAGTTCAGGAGAAGCTCGAACGCCTCTCCACGATGGAGACGACGCACTCGATCCGCTTCGCGGATGTCGTTGTGCTGGTCATGGACCCGCGCGATGCCTTTGAGCGGCAGGACATCCAGATCGCCAACCTCGCCCTGCGCGAGGGCAGGGGTCTCGTGTTCGCGATCACCAAGTGGGACACGGTCGATGCGCCGTCCGAGGCCCGCAAGGAGATGGACCATCAGGCCGAGGCGCACTTGCCGCACGCCAAGGGCACGCCGCTGGTGCCCGTGTCAGGCACGACGCGCCGCAACCTCGACAAGCTGATGGACGCCTGCCTGAAGGTCCACAAGGATTGGTCCGCCCGCATCAAGACGCGCGATCTCAACGACTGGCTGCAATACACTGTCCAGAAACACCCGCCGCCAGCCGCCGACGGCAAGCGCGTCAAGCCGCGCTACATGGCGCAGATGAAAACGCGCCCGCCAACCTTCGTGCTGATCGCCTCGCGCGCCGAAGACATGCCGGAGCCCTACAAGCGTTACCTGCTCAACGAACTCCGCGAATCCTTCGATCTTCCCGGCATTCCCCTGCGCCTCGTCCTCAAAGGCCAGAAGAACCCCTTCGTCGACAAGGAGTGACGAGGGCTAGGCCTTGCGCTTGGCGAACACGATGCGCTGGCCGTGCAGCGTGCAGTCCGCCGCGAGGTATTGCGGAATGTTCGACGCAACATCCGCCGGCGTCGGCAGCGTCAACGGATCTTCCCCCGGCATCGCCTTGAACCGCATCTCGGTGCGCACTGCGCCCGGATCGAACAGGTTCACGCGGATCGGCGTCTTCTCCACTTCGTCTGCGTAGCAGGTGATCATCGTTTCCAGCGCCGCCTTGGTCGCCGCGTAGACGCCCCAGAACGCCCGTGGTCGCGGCACGACACCGGATGTCACGAACAGCGCGCGTCCTGCCTCGCTCATCCGCAGCAGCGGATGCACCGCCCGTATCAGCCGCCAGTTGGCCGAGAAGTTGACGTCCAGCGTCTCCTGGAAGCTGGCCGGTGAAATCGTCTCCAGCGGCCCGAGCGTCCCCAGGACGCCGGCATTTCCAAGCAGCCCGTCCAGCCGCCCGAACCGCTCCAGCAGCGCCGACGCCAGCCTGTCGACCGCCGCCATGTCGCGCATGTCCAACGGGATCAGCGTCGCATTGTGGTTGGTCGCCGCGAGGATTTCGTCATCCAGCTTCGTCAGCGCCTTCTCGGACCGCGCAGTCGCGATCACATGATTTCCGGCTTTCGCCAGCTCCAGCGCCGCCGCGCGGCCGATCCCCCGGGAAGCGCCTGTTACGAGAATGATGCGTTTGTCGATCATGGCGGCGGATTAGCGCAATTGGGCGGGAGAGGCCATGGGTTTGCGGCCGAGTCGAGAGTCTGTCGGCTTTGCCGCACTCCTATCGAGGGTTGTCGTCGGGACCGGCGCCGGGACGGTAGATGGTCGAATTCGAGCCGCTTCCGAAGACCCGGTAGTTCATGATGACTTCGGCGACAAAGCAGGCCGCTGCAAATGGCAACAAGGCGAATATCGCCAAGGGACTTTTGGTTGCGAAGAACAACAATACGACCAAGGACACGACCGCAATAACGGCGCATCCGCAAAGTATGGGGTGTTTTCGGACGATCTTCAGCATGCGATCGACCTCAATCGACGGGGCCGTTCCAGGACCAGGGACTTGGCCCCTTGAAAGAGCATACGCCGCCCTAGTCGTCCAAGAGCGAGAGCTGCTGTTCCTTCGACGCCATGTCGTGGTCGCGGTCGACCAGCCGGGTCGGATAATCGCCGGTGAAGCAGTGGTCGGCGAACTGCGGCGCCATGTCGTTCCGCTTCCCCGCGCCCAGCGCCTCGTAGAAGCCGGGCAGGGAAATGAAGGCCAGCGAGTCCACCTTCAGATAGCGCTTCATCTGCTCGATGCTCATCGACGAGGCGATCAGTTCTTCTTTCGACGGCATGTCGATGCCGTAGAAGTCCGGATGCTTGATCGGCGGGCTCGCCACGCGGAAATGGATCTCGCGCGCTCCCGCATCGCGGATCATTTGCACGATCCGCTGCGACGTATTCCCACGCACAATTGAGTCATCCACCAGCACCACGCGCTTGCCATCCAGCAGCGGGCGGTTCGGCGCATGCTTGCGCGAGATCGAGCGTTGCCGACCCGATTGCGTCGGCTGGATGAAAGTGCGGCCGACATAGTGATTGCGGATGATGCCGAAGCCGAACGGAATGCTGGAAGCCTCCGCATAGCCCAGCGCCGCCGGATTGCCGCCATCCGGCACCGGGCAGATGATGTCCGCATCGACATGCGCTTCGCTCGCCAGCACGCGGCCGAACCTGCGCCGGGTCTCGTAGACACTCTGGCCATGCATGATCGAATCCGGCCGCGCGAAATAGACATACTCGAACACGCACGGGCTCGAGCGTCCGGCCGGGAAGGGGGTCAGGCTCTCGACGCCGTTCTCGGTGATCACCACCACTTCGCCCGCCTCGATGTTGCGCACGAAGCTCGCCCCGATAGCATCCAGCGCACAGGTCTCCGAGCACAGCACCGGCGCACCGTCGATCTCGCCCAGCACCAGCGGACGAAGTCCCCACGGGTCGCGCGCGCCAATGATCTTGTCATTGGTCATCGCCACGAAGGCGTAGCCGCCCTCAAGCTGACGAAGCGCGTCGATGAAACGGTCCTCGATCCGATTGCGCATCGAGCGCGCGGTCAGCTGCAGGACGACTTCGGTATCCATGGTCGACTGGAAGATCGCGCCGTTCTGCACCAGCTCGCGATGAATCGCGCGGGCATTCGTCAGGTTTCCGTTGTGCGCCACGGCGAGGCCGCCATGCGCGAGGTCGGCATAGATCGGCTGGATGTTGCGCAGGACCACGCGGCCCGATGTCGAATAGCGGTTATGCCCGATGGCGATCCGGCCGGGCAGGCGCGAGATTGCGCCACTGTCATGCGCGAAGTTGTCGCCGACGAGGCCCATGTGGCGCTCGGACCGGAATGACCCGCCCTTGCTGTCGAAGGTAACGATCCCGCAGGCTTCCTGTCCGCGATGCTGCAGGGCGTGAAGGCCGAGGGCGGTAAGCACGGCCGCGTCATCGCGACCGAAGACCCCGAACACCCCGCACTTGTGACCCATCCCATCCTTGAAGCCGGGACGGAAATCGTCATCCAGTCCCGGATCGTCGAAGATGTCAGGACTGGTCAAAGCTTGCCTCCAGGCAAATGCTTACTGACTGCTAGTCGCCGCCTCGGCGGTGGGCTTGCCCGTGAACAATTCCACCACTGTGGTCAAAGCGCCGCCGACGCCGTCAGCTGCGGCGTTCAGATACGGGTAGGTCATGCTTTTTGCAATCTCCGGAGGCTCCTCGCCCGGCCGGATAACCTGATGCATCAGCAGCACGAACAGGATCGCTGCCAATATGCCGCGGGCGGCCCCGAAAGCGGCCCCGGCGATGCGGTCCAGCGCGCCGATTTCCGGCGCTGCGTGGATCAGTTTCGACAGCCGGCTGCCGACAAAGGCCGCCAGCAGGTAGGCGGCAAGGAAGCCCACCACCACAAGGATCGCCGCCGGAATGACCGAGTCCTCGTTCGGCGAGATCAGGGATTTCAGCGGCGGCTCGAAGAACCGCAGGCACATGTAGGCCGCGAGCCCGCCGATGGTGAATGCGATCACCGAAAACGCTTCGCGAATCAGCCCGCGGCCGATCGACATGACGGCTGACAGAATGGTCAGCCCGATGACGATTACGTCGAACACCCAAGGAGGCATCGCGTCCAGAACCCTCTACTCGGACCCCCCGCCTAGCACGTCCACGAGGTCCTGGAGTCTGGATAGCCCATGCACGGCCATTCCGTCGACCGTCTCTGGCGCCCCTGCAGGCACAAAAGCCTTTGTAAAACCCAGCCTCGCTGCTTCGCGCAGCCTTGGCTCCGCGCGCCCAACCGGCCGAATCGCCCCCGACAGCGCAACCTCGCCGAAGAACACCGACCCTTGCGGGAAAGGGCGGTCGAGCAGGGCGGATGCAAGCGCCGCCGCCGCCGCGAGATCGCCTCCTGGCTCCGACATGCGATAGCCGCCCGTCACGCTGAGATAGACGTCTCGCATCCCGAACCGCAGCCCGCATCGCGCATCGAACACCGCCAGCAACATCGCCAACCGCGCGCTGTCCCATCCCACGATAGAGCGCCGCGGCGACCCCGCCGACTCCGGCCCCGCCAGCGCCTGCACCTCGGCGAGCACTGGCCGCGATCCCTCCATCGCCGCGAACACCGCGCGCCCCGAAGCCTCCGCCTCGCTCCCCGCGAGGAACAGCGCGGACGGATCGCGCGCGGGCAGCAGACCCAGCTCGCCCATCTCGAACACGCCAATCTCGTCCGTGGGCCCGAACCGGTTCTTCACCGACCGCAGGATGCGAAACTGATGCCCGCGCTCGCCCTCGAAATAGAAAACCGCATCGACCAGATGCTCCAGCACACGCGGCCCCGCGATCTGCCCGTCCTTCGTCACGTGTCCAACAAGGATCACCGCCGCGCCCGTCTTCTTCGCAAACCGCGTCAGCTCCTGCGCGCACGCCCGCACCTGCGCCACCGATCCGGGCGCCGCTTCGAGGCTGTCCGACCACAGCGTCTGCACGCTGTCGATCACGACCAGTTCCGGCGCCGCCGCCTTCAGCGCTTTCAGGATCGAGCGCAGGTCCGTCTCCGCTGCCAGCTGCACGTTGGCGTTCGCCACGCCCAGCCGCCGCGCGCGGCTCTGGATCTGCGAAATCGCTTCCTCGCCGGAAATGTAGATGCACTTCACGCCGGTCTTTGCCATCGACGCCGCCGCCTGCAGCAGCAGCGTGGACTTGCCGATCCCCGGATCGCCGCCCACCAGCACGGCCGACGATCTAGCAATACCGCCGCCGAACACCCGGTCGAGTTCATCGATCCCGGTCGACAGCCGCGGCGGCGGAGGCTCCGCCGAATCCAGTGGCGAGAAATCGACGGTTCCGGCCCGCACCTTCGCGCCGGTCTTCGGCGCCTCCAGACCGCCAGGCGTCCCTACGGTTTCTTCGACCAGCGTATTCCACGCCCCGCACGACTCGCACCGTCCCGACCATTTGCCATGGGCGGCTCCGCAGGACTGACAGACATAGGCGGTCGTTGATTTTGCCATGGCGAAGATGTGGCAGGTCAGGCGATTCAACGCCAGTCCGGGGGCCAGCGCGACTGATTTTGGTGTTGCAGTATAGGAAAACGGAGGATCAGCATGTTTGCGCCGTCGCAATGCGGTAGTAGCGTCCCCCCGGTCCAACAAGAGGAAAAATCCCATGGCGCGCTACAACAACATCGTCGAGACCGTCGGCCGCACGCCGGTCGTCAAGATCAACCGGCTGGGTACTCCCGGCGTCAATCTCTGGGTGAAGATCGAAGCCTTCAACCCGCTCGGTTCGGTGAAGGACCGTCTCGCGCTTGGCGTCATCGAGGCCGCTGAACAGTCCGGCGAACTCAAGCCCGGCCAGACCGTCGTGGAGATGACGTCCGGCAATACCGGCATCGGCCTCGCCATGGTGTGCGCCGCCAAGGGCTATCCGCTCGTGCTGGTCATGCCGGAAAGCTTCTCGGTCGAACGCCGCAAGCTGATGCGCTTCCTCGGCGCCCAGGTGCTCCTCACGCCGGCCGCTCTGCGCGCAACAGGCGCGATCACCAAAACCATCGAGCTAGCGAAGAAGCACGGCTGGTTCATGACGCGCCAGTTCGAGAACGAGGCGAACCCCGCCTACCACGCCAAGACGACCGGTCCCGAAATCATCGAGGACTTCAAGTCCGACGGCCTCGACTACTTCGTCACCGGCTACGGCACGGGCGGCACGCTCAACGGCGTCGCACGCGTGCTGACCAAGGAAAGCCCCCGCACGAAGATCGTGGTGTGCGAGCCAACGGATGCGCCGATGCTCTCAAGCGGACAGTCGCAGCAACGCAATGACGACGGCACCCCCGCCACCGGCCATGCCGCGTGGAAGCCACACCCCATGCAGGGCTGGGCGCCGGATTTCATTCCGAAGCTGACCGGTGAAGTGGACCTGCAGAAGATCCACAAGATCCTGACCATAACCGCGGCAGACGCGATGAAATGCTCGATGGAGCTCGCCCAGAAGGAAGGCGTGTTCGTCGGCATCACCTCCGGCGCCACGTTCGCGGGAGCGCTCGAAATCGCGAAGACCGCGCCGAAGGGCTCCAATATCCTCGCCATGCTGCCAGATACGGGTGAGCGTTATCTCTCCACGCCGCTGTTCGCGAACACCCCGGCCGAGATGACGCCGGAAGAGATCGAGATCATGAAGTCGACGCCCTACGCGGCTCCTGCTTGAGCTTACGCCCTCGTCCTTCGAGACGAGCCCTCCGGGCTCTCCTCAGGATGAGGGCTGAACTCCTGACGGTCCCGCAGCCCTCATCCTGAGGAGGCCGAAGGCCGTCTCGAAGGACGAGGGCGTGCTCACCGGCGCACGACAAATCCTCGCGGAAGCCATGTCGCTTTTTCCGTCGTTGCGGTTCGCAACTCCGCTAGACTGAACGCATCAGCAAACGAGTCCGCCATGGACAAGACAAACCTCGAAGCCGTCTTCACGCACATTGCCCGCTACGCTGCCGAACGACGCGCCGGCGACGCCGAACGACATCACGCGCCGCAGGCCAGCTATGCCGAGCAGCTCCAACGTTTCCGTCTGACAGTCCAGGACAAGGGCATCCCCGCCGATCAGGTAGTCCGCGAACTGATCGAACTCGCCGAACCTGGCCTCGCTGCGATCACCAGCCCGCGCTTCTTCGGCTGGGTCATGGGCGCCAGCAACACCACCGGCGTCGCTGCCGACTGGCTTACGGGCCTCTGGGGCCAGAACACCGGTAACAACGCCGCTACCCCATCCTCCTCCGCGGCCGAGGCCCAGGCCGGCCCAGCGCTGCTGGACCTGCTGGACCTGCCGCGCGAGTCATCGGTCGGTTTCGTCACCGGCGCCACCATGGCGAACTTCACCTGCCTTGCCGCCGCCCGTGGCGACGTGCTCCGTCGCGTCGGCTGGGATGTCGAAGCGGATGGCCTGTTCGGCGCCCCGCCCATCACCGTCATCCTCGGCGAGGAAGCGCATTCCACCGTGTTCGCCGCGCTGAAATACCTCGGCCTCGGCGCGCAGCGCGTCGTGAAAGTTGCGATCGACCGAAACGGCGTGATGATCCCCGCCGCTTTCACATCCGCGCTCGCCGCCGCATCCGGCCCGACAATCGTCATCGCGCAGGCTGGCCAGATCAACACCGGCGCCTTCGATCCGTTCGAACACATCGCTCAGGCCTGCAAGGCCGCTGGCGCATGGATGCACGTCGATGGCGCTTTCGGTCTGTGGGCGCGCGCGACGAAGACGCACAAGCATCTCGGCGCAGGCCTCGAGCTCGCCGACTCCTGGGCCGTCGACGGCCACAAATGGCTCCAGACGCCGTATGACTGCGGCTATGCCATCGTGAAGCATTCGGAAGCCCACGCCCGCGCCATGCAGATCGCGGCGAGCTACCTCCCCAGCGCAGGCGACGGCCCGCGCAACCCGTCCGACTATGTGCCCGAACTCTCTCGCCGCGCCCGCGGCTTCGCGACATGGGCAATGATCCGTCATCTCGGGCGCGATGCAATCGCGGGGATGATCACCCGCCACTGCGCCTGCGCTCGCCGCTTCGCCCAGACGCTCGGCGCCGAGACGGGTGTCGAAATCCTGAACGACGTTGTTCTCAACCAGGTCGCCATCCGCTTCGGCACAGACGATCAGACCAGGGCCGTCATCGCGCGCGTGCAGGAAGGTGGCATCGCCTTCGTCGGCGGCTCCGAATGGCGCGGCCGCTGGATCATGCGCATCTCCGTCACCAGCGAGAACACAACGGAAGCAGATGTCGATCGCTCAGCCGAGGCAATGCTGGAAGCCTGGCGAGCGGTGCGCGGCCGCAACTAGCGCGCCACGAAACACCACAGCCCGGTGCACACGCCAAAGCCCAACTGCATGACCACATCCAGCAGCCCGCCGATCGCCAGCACGGGCAGGCCGACCCACAGGAAGCCCAGCCAGATCGCCATCGGCGTGATGCGCGGCTCGGGCAGGCGATGGCCTGCGACAGTTTGAATCTTGGCACGCGCCATGGGCTCTCCCGCTCGTTCACCAATTGGGAGCGGGAATCGCTAAAACTTGGCAAATGATCAAGCTGACGGCCTCCTGGAACCAGCTGCCGCGCGCCGGATGGGACGCCGCCCACACTGCCGCTGCCGCCAGCTACCAGCAGGACTGGGCCTATGGCTCGGCCCTCAAATCCGCCTCGCCAAACGTCGATCTCCTGCGCGCCTCCGTTACACGCGCCGATGGCTCCCTCGTCGCCCTGGCGCAGGTCACCGCCCGCGCCTTTGCCATGATCGGCCGCTTCGCCCTTTGCACCCACGGCCCTGTCTGGGTCGGGGTCGTCACGTCGGAAGAGAAGCGCGCCGCCTATCGCGCGATCAAATTATCCCTGCCGCAACGGTGGCCGCGCCTGCTCGTCTTCACGCCTGACGAAGCGTCGGGCGATGTCGCCGGCCTCAAGGGCCTCAGCCGGGTCATGACGGGCGACGCCACTGTCCTCATAGACCTGACGCAAGAAGAGACCGCCTTGCGCGCCAATCTCGAATCCAGTTGGCGCAACAAGCTCTCGAAAGCCGAACGCTCCGACTTGGTCGCCCAGAAAGCCGGCCTCAAACCCGCGCAATACCGCTGGCTGCTTGATGCCGAAACCAAACAGCGCCAGAAGCGCGGCTATCGCGCCATGCCGCTGGAAATGACGGAAAGCTGGCAGGACGCCAAGGCCGAAGGCGCCAAAGGAGACCGCGCTGCCGGCCTCGTTGTCTACCGCGCTGACCTCGGCCGCGACCCCGCCGCCGGCATGCTCTTCCTCATCCACGGCCGCCGCGCCACCTACCACGTCGGCTGGACCAGCGAGGCAGGCCGCGACAACGCCGCCCACAACCTCATTCTCTGGACCGCGATCAAGGAACTGAAGGCGCGGGGCATCGCCGTGCTCGACCTCGGCGGCGTCAACACGCAATCCGGCGCCGGCATCGCCCGCTTCAAGCTCGAAACCGGCGGCCAGGTGCTGCAGCGTGCAGGGGCCTACGTTTAACCGGTGTTGCGGCCCATCATCATGCCAAGGAAGCCCGAGAGCTTCGGCGGCTGGCCCGTGCGCAGCAGGCTCGCCTGGAACAGTTTTCCAAGCAGGTACATCTCCGCGATCACGAACAGCGCCAGCATAGCGCCGGTCCCCAGCACCTCCGGCATCGACACGCCCGCCCCCAGTCGCGCCAGCATGGCGAACGGCGTATAGACCGGTATCCACGACAGGATCAGCGCGAACGGACTGTTCGGCGTCGTCATCACCGACACCATCATGAACACCACCGGAAGCATGATCAGGAAGATCACCGGCATCAGGTACGACTGCGCATCCTGCAGCGAGTTCGAAAGCGCGCCGATCGCCAGATAGATCATCGAGATGATCAGATAGCCGGCGAGGAAGTAGTACAGCATCGCGAACACGATCCACGGCTGGTCCAGCGCCGCCAGCGATGGCTTCACGATATCCGCGACCATCCCTTGAACACTCAGCGCAGCGCCCACCGCAGCGCCAACCCACACCACAAGGATGGTAAGGCCAACAGCCCCAAGCCCCAGCAGCTTCCCGTACATGAGCTCTGCCGGCTTGATGCAAGCCAGAACCGATTCCAGCAGCTTGTTAGACTTCTCCTCGATCACGCCCTGCAACATCATCGATCCCGTCACCATCACGGTGGTCAGAAGCAGATAGACCAGCGCGATCGGCAGCGCGGACCGGATCATCACCTGCTCACGCCCCGCGCCTTGCGGCGGCGCGCTCAGCTCGAGCGGAACAGCAATATTTGTGATCTGCGCCGCCGTCTCGGGCGCCAGCCCGCTGGCCTGCAGGGCCTTCGCCCGCAGCACGCGTGTGATCTCCGTCCGCACCGTATCAACCAGATAGGAGTTCGGCGCTCCGTTCGTCCATACGCGTACGGATCCACCGGTCGTCACATCGCGTGGCACATAGACCGCCATCGCCAGCGGCCGGTCGCCCTGGCTCGTTGCAATCTCATCCTTCAGCGCCGGCGCCAGCCCTTCCGCCAGTGCATCCGGCCCCGTATCCGTGCTTACGCCGGGAGGCAATTCCGCGCGCACATAGGTCGGCGGATCGATCTGGTAATTCGGCGCATCCTTCGGCAACGACGGCTTCACGTGCTCGAACGCCGCCTTCGCACCGCCTTCGGCGACGAAATGCTCCACCTGCTGATCCGTGAACCAGCGCTGCCCGGTCGCCCACACGGCGTCCGGTTTCACGGATCCCAGTTCCCAGCGCTGCACGTAGGCCGAGAAGTCGCCAAGTTCGGAACGCTGCCAGTTGAGATCGATCCGCCGCTCGATCGACTGCGAAAACTCGCCGCTTTCATCGACCAACACATAGGCCGAATTCAGCTGTGGCCGGAAAAACCGCCCCGCCACCTGCGTGATGCCGATCACCACCGGCAACACCAGCAGCATCACCCAGAAACCGCGCGTGGACGCGATCTGCTTGTATTCGCGCATCGCGACGAGAAGGATGTTCCTCACTGGACGATCTCCTGGTCGGCGCCGACAAGGTGGATGAACACTTCATGCAGGCTGGGTCGGTGACTTTCGAAACCGCGCAGCACGAACCCGTTCGCCGTGCACGCCTGCAGCAGCTCGCCGGAATCCGCCCCGGGCTTCAGCTGCACTTCCCACGTGCTCCAGCCATCCGCGCCACCGATCCGCTTCGTGCTCACAACGCCGGGCAGGGAGGCGGGATCGTTCTGCGAGGTCAGCGTCAGCCGCCCCGGCAGCGTCTTCCGTGCTTCGTCCTGCGTCCCCTCGAACACCTTTCGCCCGCGCGCGAGCAGCAACAGCCGATCGCTCAGCCGCTCCGCGTGCTGCATCACATGGGTCGAGAAGATCACTGTCGATCCGCTCTTCGCCGCCTCCAGCACCAGATCCTCCAGCACCTTCTGGTTCACCGGATCGAGGCCCGAGAACGGCTCGTCGAGGATCAGCAGGCGCGGCTTGTTCACCATCGCCGCCGCGACCTGAACCTTCTGCTGCATGCCCTTGGAAAGCTTGTCGACCGTCGACTTCGTCCACTGCGAAAGGCCAAACCGTTCGATCAGCCGCTCCGCTTCCTTCTTCGCGGCGGCGGCCTCCATGCCCTTAATCTGTCCGAAGTAGACGACGGTATCGAGCGTGGTCATGCGCCTGTAGAGCCCGCGCTCTTCCGGCAGGAAGCCGATCTGGGAGGCGTTCTCCCGCCCTGGCGCGCGCCCAAGGATTTCGATTTTGCCCGACGTCGGCCTGATGATGTCCAGCGCCATGCGCAGGCTCGTCGTCTTGCCCGCGCCATTCCCGCCCAGAAAGCCGAATAGGCCTCCCTCGGGCACGCTGAAGCTCAGGTCGTTGACCGCGGTGAACTCGCCAAAGCGCTTCACCACATGGTCCAGCGTGAGAATGGCCATTCCGCCCCTTGCCCGGCCGCTTCAGCGGCTCTGCCCGTATCAGTGGTCTAACGAGATAGTCGCGCTCGCCCCGGCGATCTTACAGGGGCGGGTGGGAATTAGTGACGCGAGTGTGTGCGGGAGGCAACAGAATCAGATCGCAGGCTGGATCGGCCCTTCGGCGCGCCCGTTGACGAACTGATCCACGAACGGGCTGCCGCTCTTGTCCAGCGCCGAAACCGGCCCGCGCCAGACAATGCGCCCTTCATGGAGCATCGCCACTTCATCCGCGATCTTCCGCACGCTCGCCATGTCATGCGTGATCGAGACGGCTGCGGCGCCCAGCGCTTTCACTTGTTCCACGATCAGGTTGTTCACCGCATCCGCCGTGATCGGGTCGAGACCCGTCGTCGGTTCGTCGAAGAAGATCAGGTCGGGCTTGGCGATGATCGCCCGCGCCAGCGCCACGCGTTTCTGCATCCCGCCCGAAAGCTCCGCGGTCCGCAGGTCCGCCGCCGAAGCCGGCAGCCGCACCTTGGCGAGATTCTCGACCGCCTGCTTCTTCGCCGCCCCGCGTGAGACGCCATCACGATAGAGCAGGGCGAACGCCACATTCTCCCAGACGGTCAGGCTGTCGAACAGCGCGCCGCCCTGGAACAGCATGCCTGTCCGACGCCGCAACGCGTTGATCGACTTCGTGTCGTTCGCCGCCTCACCCGCAAACCTGATCTCGCCCTGATCGAGCGGAAGCAACCCAAGCGCCGTCTTGATCGTCACGGATTTGCCCGTGCCCGATCCACCGATGATGACCAGCGACTGTCCGCGCGCCACCGTCAGATCAACGCCGCGCAACACCTGCTTGCCGCCGAACGCCTTGTGGACGTTCTTGAGTTCAAGGATCGGCCCGGAAATGGGATTGCCGCTCACAGCCCGATCCTCACGAAGATGGATGTGAGGATGTAGTTGCTCGCCAGGATCAGAACCGCCGCGCCAACCACCGCCAGCGTCGCCGCCCGGCCCACGCCGCCCGCGCCGCCCTTGGATCTGTCGCCCTGATAGCAGCCCATCAGGGAGATTATCCCGCCGAACACCGCCGCCTTGATGACGCCCGACCAGATGTCGTTGCCCGTCACGAACGCCCAGGAGTTCTTCAGGTAGAGCGACCCGTTGAAATCCAGAGCGCCCACCGCGACCAGATACCCGCCCAGCACGCCGATGATGTCCGCCACCAGCACCAGCAGCGGCAGCGTCAGGATCCCCGCGATCACGCGCGGCGCATAGAGATAGCGTGCAGGCTTCGCCGACAGCGTCAGCAGCGCATCGATCTGCTCCGTCACGCGCATCGCGCCGATCTCGGCCGCGATCCCCGCGCTAACGCGCCCCGCGAGCATCAGACCAGCCAGCACCGGCCCCAGCTCGCGCGTAATGCCCAGCACCACGATGTTCGGCACGAACTGCTCGGCGTTGAACCGCGATCCGCCCGTGTAGATGTTCAGCGCCAGCGCCGCGCCGATGAACACCGCCGTCAGGCCCACCACGGGCAGGGAGTAATACCCCACCTTCAGGAACTGCCGCAGAACCTCGCGTATGTAGATCACCGGCGTCACGCATGCCACGAGCACGCTACCGGAGAACACGGCAATCCGCCCCACCTCCCGAAATCCGCCGATCACCGTCCGCCCGATCAGCGTGAACGGCCGCAACACTGGATTGCCGCGCTTGGGTGTCGTGTCCGGGGCAGCCGTCATTCGCCACCCACATAGCGGCGTGTCAGCCGCGAGCCCAGCCGGGTCAGGATTTCATAGTCGATCGTGCCCATCGTCCCAGCCACCTCCGCCAGAGGCATGTTGGGGCCTAGGAACTCGATGTCATCCCCCACCGAGACGGAAAGTCCGGTCACATCCACAACGATCAGGTCCATGGAAACCCGCCCGACGATCGGCCGCTTCTGTCCAGCCACGAAGCCCAGGCCCCGATTCGAAGCCGACCGCAGGAAACCGTCCGCATAGCCCAGTCCCACCGTCGCCAGCGTGGCGTCATTCTGCGCGGCCCAGCTCGCGCTATAGCCCACCGTCTCGCCCCTGCGAATATCGCGAACCTGCAACACCGGCGCGGTCAGCGTCACCACCGTCCGCGACGCAGGCCCGCCGCCATAGAGCCCGATCCCCGGCCGCACTTCATCGAAGTGATAGGACTGCCCCTGATAGATGCCGCCCGTCGCCGAAAGGCTGCACGCCACGCCCGGCCACAGCTTCGCCGCCCGCTCGAACCGTTCAAGCTGCACCGCATTCAGCGCGCTCTCTTCATCCCCGCACGCCAGATGCCCCACCAGCCGCACCGGCTTGGGCAACATCCGCGCCGCCTCCGCCCACTGGCTCTCGGAAACGCCCAGCCGGTTCATGCCCACATCGACATGCACCGCCGCCGGCGCCGAAGCGTCATGGCCCAACCAGAGTTCGATCTGCTGCAGGCTGTTCAACACAGGCGTCAGCCCATGAGCCTTGAACACGGCCAGCGTATCTGTCGGCGGTCCATGGAAAACGAAAATCTCCGGCCCCGCGCCTACGGCCCGGCGAGCGACCTCACCCTCCTGCGGCCAGGCCACATAGAACCGCGAACATCCAACTTTCGTCAGCGCCCGCGCCACGCGCTCGGCGCCCAGCCCATAGGCATCCGCCTTCACGACCGCAGCGGCCTGCGCAGGCGCCACGCGCTGCGAGAACATGCGCCAGTTGGCGACAATCGCGTCGAGATCGATCTGAAGCTTCGGCCCAGCCATGCACACCCGCTAAAGCGTTTTGCCGCGCAGGTGAAGCGTGTCCGGAATGGCGGAAATCAGGCGGTCTATTCCTGCCCATCCGGCAGGAAGGCGCGCCCGGCAGGCTGCAGGCTGCGCCCGCCGCCACCGCCGCCTCGCGGGCCATCGTCCATGCCGTATTTCCGGTCGAGGTCCGAGAAACGCACGCGGGCAGGGTTGAAGCCCACTTCCACGCGTCCGATGGGGCCGTGACGCTGCTTGGCGATGATGACTTCGGCCACGTTGAACTTGGCCGCCATCTGATCCTTCCACTCCGCATGACGTGGGTCGCCTTCGCCGGGCTCGAGACGTTCGAGATAGTAGGCCTCGCGATAGATGAACATCACGACGTCGGCGTCCTGCTCGATCGAGCCCGATTCCCGCAGGTCGGCCAGCTGCGGCCGCTTGTCTTCCCGCTGTTCCACCGCACGCGACAACTGCGACAGCGCAATCACCGGGATGGCCAGCTCCTTGGCCAGCGCCTTCAGCGACTTGGTGATCTCGGTGACTTCCTGCACGCGTCCGTCATTCTTCCGGTTGCCAGCCGGCGTGATGAGCTGGAGGTAGTCGATGATCAGCAGGTCGAGGCCCGACGTGCGCTGCAGCCGCCGCGCCCGCGCCGCCAGCTGCGAGATAGAGATCCCGCCCATGTCGTCGATGTAGAGCGGCAGGCCCTCCATCGTTGTCGCCGCCTCGCGGATCGCCTCGTAGTCGCGCGGCGTCAGATCGCCCTTGCGCATCTTGTCGGATGGAATGCCGGAAACGTCCGCGAGCACGCGCGCCGCCAGCTGATCGGACGACATCTCGAGTGAGAAGAAGCCGACCACGGCGCCTTCGTCCGTCTTCATCGTGCCATTCGGTCCGGGCGAGCGACGGCAGTGCTTGGCCGCATAATACGCGATGTTCGTCGCCAGCGCCGTCTTGCCCATCGAGGGACGCGCCGCGAGGATCACGAGATCCGACTTGTGAAGCCCGCCCAGCATCCGGTCGAGATCGCGCAGTCCGCTGGGCACGCCCGCGATCTTGCCATCGCGCTTGAAGGCGAGGGTTGCCGTCTCGATCGACGTCGCCAGCGCCGAGTTGAATGTCTGGAAGCCTTGCGCGCCCGCGCCACGCTCGGCCAGCGCGAACAGCCGCTTCTCTGCTTCCTGGATCTGCATCTCGCCTGGATCGTCGATGTCCGAGCTGGTCGCCTTCTGCACCATGGCGGCGCCGATATCGATCAGCTCCCGCCGAAGGGAAAGGTCATGCACCAGCTTTGCGTAGTCGAGGATCTCCGGCCCGAAAGCTGCCGAGTCCAGCAGGTCCGCGAGATACCGCGCACCGCCAATGTCCACGAGCCTGCCGTCCCGCTCGAAATGCTCGCGCAGCGTCACGCCGTCGGCGACGCGCCCGCCCGAGATCAGCCGGTCCAGCACGTCGAAGATCGCCTGGTTGGCTGGCGCGTAGAAGTCGCGCGGCTTCAGAACATCGGACACGCGCTGGTGCGCGTTGTTGTCGAACAGGATCGCGCCCAGCACGGCCATCTCGGCCTGCAGGTTGTGCGGGGGCGGCAATTGCTGCGTCTGTTCCAAGTCTTTCGGCATGGCCTCTCTCTAGGCCAATCATCACTGTGAATCGCGACTTGATTCTAGATATCCAACGGTTCCTTGTCGCTGTTGATGGACAGCGGCGAGGGCCTGCTTTTTCAGGATTTTTCCGGAATACCGGAGCGTCAGCGCCCGAAGAACTTGCCGAACATGCTCTTGGCGGCGCCAGAGGCCTGTTCATTCACGTGATCGACCGCCTGGCCCTTCGCCTCGTCGATCAGCTTCGTGATCATCGACTCCAGCACTTCCTTGCCGATACCTGTTTCCTTGGCCGCTGCGGCAATGGCCTCGTCCTTGTTGCCCGTGAAGTTCTCGGCCAGCGATCGCGCCGCCTTCAGCGACGTCTCCTTCGATAGCCCGAGGGGTTCGCCGATTTCCGCGATCGTTTCTTCGCCGAGCGTCGTCACGATCTTTCCGAGGTCGATGTTCATCACTGACTCCGAATACTGGGGCTGTTGCGCCTAGGGTCCGGGCGCGTCTCAGCTCTACCAGCGTTCGCACGTCAGCCTCATGACAACGGTGACAGATCGTTAGGCGACGACCTCAGTCAGCTTCGCCTTCTCGTTGCCGAGCCGGAATAGTTTCGGTCGTACATAGAGCGCGATCAACGGCGTCTTCTTGATCGCGAGGTGGAACAGCAGCGGCAGCACCGCCGAGATAACGAGGATCGCGAAGCACGCCCAGCCCACATCCGGAATGATCTTGGTCGACGCGAGGTAGCGCTCGAGGAATGTCATCGGGAAGAAGAAGGTGAGGTAGATGACGATCGAGTTCTGCCCGCAATAGCGCAGGAACCGCGCCGACTTCCACTTCGACAACAGCGCCGCGAATTCAACCACCGCCAGCGCGCCCGCCAGCCCCATCATCAGCCCATAGCCCGGCACGTTGTGGAAGCCCTGCTGCGTCAGTGTGTAGTTGCACACCGCCCAGCCCGTCAGAATCGCCACCGTCACCGGAACCCGCGCCTTGGCCCGCTCCGCCACTTCGAACACAACGCCATGAATGGCATAGCCAAGGAAGAAGAACACGTAATAGTCCATCGCCCGATTCAGGATGAAGCTCGGCGTGTCGATCCACAGCGCCTGATGCGCAATCTGAAGCGTGGCCGCCGCGACGAACACCATCCACTTCGGAACACGAACCAGCAGGCGCGTGATCACATAGAACACCGCCAGCATGTGCACGAACCACAACGCGCCCGTCGGCTGCACGATATTCCAGACGTAGAGCGCAACAAACGCCATCGGGTCAGATCGCAGAACGTCGTTGTCCGTGACGAGCAGCGTGAGGGCCAGCCATAGCAGGTAGAAATACGCGAAGTGGATGACCTTCTTGTCGATGTAGCTCGTGAGGCTCGAATTGATCGTCCGCGACAGGAACAGGCCGGAGATCAGGAAGAAGTCGGGCATCCGGAACGGCTTGGAGAAGTCGACGATCCAGCGCATCCAGCCCTGCGCGCCGACAGCCTCTTCGTAGTGATTAACCGTGTGAAACATCACCACCAGCAGGATGCAGATCCCCTTGGCGTAATCGACCCACGCAACCCGGTCCTGGCCGGGCAGGGCATAAGTGGCGGGCGTTTGCATCGTTCTGATCCAGACGAATTGCTGTTCGCGCGAGAAATGACGGTTAATCCGCTTGCCGCCGCTTCGCTTCCCGGGAGAAAAGCAACGCGTGTGCCGAGTCTGGCGGGAGATCACGCGTGGCGGGAGACGGGAATTGGTGGCGGGGCGCGGTGCTCTACCAGATCTATCCGCGGTCCTTCATGGACACGAACGGCGACGGCGTCGGCGACCTCAAGGGCGTCACGTCGAAGCTCGACTATGTGAAGTCGCTTGGCGTCGACGGCATCTGGCTCTCGCCCTTCTTCAAGTCGCCCATGCGCGACTTCGGCTACGACGTCTCAGACTACCGCGAAGTCGATCCGCTGTTCGGCTCGCTGCAGGATTTCCAGGCGCTCCTGAAGGCCGCCAACGATCGCGGCCTGAAAGTCATCATCGACCAGGTCTGGTCGCACACCTCATCCGACCATGAATGGTTCCAGCAGTCCCGGCAGGATCGTACCAACGACAAGGCCGACTGGTATGTCTGGGCCGATCCGAAGCCCGATGGCTCGCCGCCCAACAACTGGCAGGCCTGGTTCGGCGGCCCGACCTGGACGTGGGAGCCGCGCCGCCGCCAGTACTACCTGCACAACTTCCTCTCGACCCAGCCGGACCTGAACTTCCGCTCCGAGGCGGTGCGCACGGCCATCCTCGATATCGCCCGCTACTGGCTCAGCATGGGCGTCGACGGCTTCCGTCTCGATGTCGCGAACTACTACGTCCACGACGCACAGCTGCGCGACAACCCGCCGTCCGGCGATCCGAACCCGGCCCTGCCGCGCAACATGCAGCACCACCAGTTCAACTCGAACCAGCCCGAGACGCTCGATTTCATCGCGAAGATCCGCGAGCGTGTAGACGGTCTCGGCCCCAACATGACGGTCGGCGAACTCGCCCCCGGCTCCTACGCGCTCATGGCCGACTACACGAAAGGCCAGCACCGCCTGCACACCGCCTATTCGTTCGACTTCCTCGGCGCGTGGCCCGGCGTCGAGAAGATGGCCGACATCCTCGCCCAATGGCGCGAAGGCGCCGACGATGGCTGGCCCAGCTGGGCCTTCTCCAACCACGACGTCACGCGCGTCGCCACCCGCTGGGCTGAAGCCATCGGCTGTCCGCCGCCACGCGCCGCTCCCCTCTTCATGGCGCTGCTGCTCAGCCTGCGCGGCACCATCTTCCTCTACCAGGGGGAGGAACTCGGCCTTCCCGATGCAGATGTTCCCTTCGAGAAACTGCAGGACCCCTGGGGCATCGCCGGCTGGCCCGCCACGAAGGGCAGGGACGGCTGTCGCACGCCGATGCCGTGGAAAGACGAAGTCCTCGGCGGCTTCACCAAGGCGAAGGAGCCATGGCTTCCCGTCGATCCCCGCCAACGGATGATTGCCGCCGAGAAGCAGGAGAAGCTGGCTGAATCGATGCTGCACACCTCGCGCGCGCTGATCGGCATCCGCCAGACCAGCGCCGCGCTAATCGATGGCGCGTTCCGCATCGTCGAAGCCGCCAACGGGCAACTCGTGTTCGAGCGCGAGCAGCGCGGCGAGCGCATCCAGTGCGTATTCAACTTCACCGCCACCGAAGCCAGCCGCCGCTACGACCCCGCGCCCAGACTTCTCTGGTTCGAAAATGCCGTATTGGCCGGGAACACCCTGGTGCTGCCTCCGTTCAGCGCGGCATGGCTTTCCCTTTAGAACGCCTGCCTAGTGCGAAACGGTCTTCGAGAAGACCTGCATCACCACCACGCCCGCCACGATCAGGCCCATGCCGATGATCGCCGGCGCATCCATCTTCTGTCCGAACAGCAGCCAGCCAACTACCGCCACCAGCGTCACGCCCGCGCCCGCCCAGACCGCGTAGGCCACGCCCACCGGAATGGTCTTCAGCGTCAGCGACAGGAAGTGGAACGCCACCCCGTATCCGACCACGACGATGATCGACGGGATCGGCTTGGTGAACTCCTCGGACGCCTTCAGCGAGGACGTCGCGATCACCTCCGCCACGATGGAAATCGCAAGATAGACATACTGCATGGCGCGCTCCCGAACGTCAGTTGAGGTCATTCTCGGGCAAGGCCGAAGGCCGCATCCCGGGAATCCCGGTTGTCTGCTCCATGGGATTAGCAACCATTTCCGGCAACGCGAACTCCGTTGGGTTTGCCGAAGTTTTGTCCTAACACTGGCCCCATGATCCGCGTCCAGACCGCGCCCTTCGACCCGTACGCCGAAACCGCCGCCTTCGCGCAAGGCCGCGCCGAGGCCGGCGCGCTCGCCAGCTTCATCGGCACGGTCCGCGACTCTGCCCACGGCGGCGAAGTCTCCGCCCTCGACCTCGAAGCCTATCCCGGCTTCACCGAGAAACAGATCGCCAAGATCGAAGCCGACGCCCGCGCCCGCTTCGACGTCATCGACACCCTCGTCATCCACCGCCACGGCCGCATGGCGCCCGGCGAAGCCATCGTCCTCGTCGCCGCCCTCTCGAAACATCGCCGCGAAGCCCTGCAGGCCGTCGACTACCTGATGGACCGCCTCAAGACCGAAGCCCCCTTCTGGAAGAAGGAAGTTCGCGCTGAAGGCGCGGAGTGGATAGAACCCCGCGCCGACGACCGCGACGCGCGCGCACGCTGGAACAAGGAATAGACCATGCCCGGACCCGCCTATCCCCCACTCACCGCCCCGGGCGGCAAGATGGTCGACACCATGGCGTTCAAGCCGCTCCGCATCTGCGTGATGACGATTTCCGACACGCGCACCGACGAGACCGACACCTCCGGTCACATCCTGGCCGACCGCGTGAAGGAAGCCGGCCACGAACTCGCCGACAAGGCCATCGTGCCTGACGAGGTCAACGCCATCCGCGCCGTCATGCGCAAATGGATCGCCGACCCCGCCATCGACGCCGTCGTCACCACCGGCGGCACAGGCCTCACCGGCCGCGACGTGACGCCCGAAGCCGTCCGCCCGCTCTTCGACAAGGAGATCGAGGGCTTCAACATCGTCTGGCATCTCGTCTCGTTCCAGAGTGTCGGCACGTCCACGCTTCAGTCGCGCGCCTGCGCCGGCGTCGCCAACGCCACCTTCATCTTCTGCCTCCCGGGCTCCAACGGCGCCGTGAAAGACGGCTGGGACAAACTCATCCGCTGGCAACTCGACAGCCGCCACATGCCCTGCAACATGGTCGAGCTGATGCCGCGGCTGATGGAGAGCTGATGCGTGACAAATGATGGGGGAAGCCGTGGCTGACGTATTTATCAGTTACAAAAAGGAGCGATCGGCGCACGCAGAACGTTTGGCAATTATCTTGGAGGCATAGGGCTACGATGTGTGGTGGGATTACCACCTGCTAGGGGGTGATCGCTTTCGTACGACGATCGAGCAAGAGGCGACAACGGCGCGGGCCGTTGTGGTTCTGTGGTGTTCCGCGGCTATCAATTCCCATTTCGTAATAGACGAGGCGGATATTGGGCTTAGGGCGAACAAGCTGCTGCAAACAACATTGGAAGACGTGCAGCCTCCGTTAGGTTTTCGCAGCGTCGAGCACCGATTGAGTCTCGTCAGCTGGAGCGGAAGCCCGGAAGATGATGCGATTGATCGGCTGGTTCTGGCGATAGCTCAACTTGTTCAACGGGCCCCGAGAAAGCCGATCCATCTCTTTCGCGCATTGTCTGCCGGCCTGGGTCGATTGCCTGTAGTCGGGCTGGTCGAAGACTCTAGCTTGGCAGAGAGACAGCGAGACACAGAACTGGTCACCGGAGATGATATTCTTAGATCGCCACCAGATCCCAGTGCGGGAGAGCGTGAGCTCATTTTTTTCAAGAGCTGCAGCGGCCCCCGAGGAGTTCGAGGTCTATTTGAATCGCTACCCGCAAGGCCACTTCGCAGATCTGGCACAAACGAAAATTGAATCTTTCGACCGGGCTTGGGTACGCGGCCTAGGCGTAATTGACGGCGACTGGAGTCTACGAAATCGGGATGATTTTTTGGAGAAACTGGGTGCTCGTAGTGCTAGAGCAGAACTCGAACCAATAGCGCGACGTGGCGCGCCCGAAGCAGAAACCATCATGGCAATGGTCGCCAATCGGATGGGCGACAGCGCCGAGGCTTTTGGTCATTATCGATCAGCTGCGGAGAAGGGTTTTGCGAGGGCGCAAGCTGGTTTGGGCATAATGCTCAGACGCGGCGTAGGTGTCCCCAAAGACGATGGTGAGGCGGTAACTTGGCTGAAAAAGGCTGCCGACCAAGGAATTGCCATAGCGCAAAATGAACTCGGGATTTGCTTTGAGTCTGGACGGGGGATTGAGAAGGACGCCGCGAAAGCCGTGTTCTGGTTTCTACAGGCTGCCGAGCAAGGGTCGGCTGCCGCTCAAAACAGCTTGGCTGACTGTTACAGCTTAGGAACTGGCACGGACAAAGACGAAGTGGAGGCTGCTCGTTGGTATCGCAGAGCCGCCGAACAGGGGTTGGCCAAGAGTCAAAACTCCTTGGGTATCGTGCTGCAGAAAGGCGGTGGAGTTCCACTGGATGACGTGGAAGCCGCGATTTGGTTTCGGAAGGCTGCGGAACAGGGGCATGCCTCGGCGCAGTTCAATCTTGGACTTGCGCTGGCCAACGGTCGAGGCGTTGCGCAGGATCACGCGGAGGCGGTTCGCTGGTACAATAAGGCAGCAGCTCAGGGGGTGGTGTCTGCACAGAACAATCTTGGATACATGTACGAAGCAGGCCACGGCGTCGATCAAGATTTCGCCGCCGCAATGGGGTGGTATGAGAAAGCCGCGAGCAATGGCAGCGCCCGGGGGAAAAACAATATCGGCCTCCTGAATGAGAACGGGAAAGGCGTTGCCAAGGACTTAGTTGAAGCGGTCGCCTGGTTTAGGGCGGCTGCGGATGACGGGCTTGCAGCTGGCCAATACAATTATGCTCGCTGCCTGGAGGCAGGTTTGGGAATCGCCCGCGATATAGATGCGTCGCGGGACTTCTATGGTCGCGCGGCAGCGCAAGGCGAGCAGAGAGCGATCGAGGCTCTCAAGCGAATAAGCGCGCCACAAGGGGAAGTCTCCACATGAAAACCCGCCGCCTCGGCCGCAGCCCGATCTTCGTTTCCGAAATCTGCATGGGCACGATGACGTTCGGAAACCAGGCCGACGAGGCGATGTCGCATCGCATCCTCGACAAGTCCTTCGAGGCCGGCATCACCTTCTACGACACCGCCGAGAACTATCCCGTGCCCCCCGACGCCAAGTATGCCGGCCGCACGGAGGAGATCGTCGGCCGCTGGATGAAGACCAAGCCGCGCGACGCCATCCTGCTCGCCACGAAAGTCTCCGGCCCCAGCCACGGCTGGATCAAGTCCGCCCAGCGCCACGCCATGACGGCCACCGACCGCCACAACATCGTCCGCGCCATCGAGGCCAGCCTGAAACGCCTCGATACCGACTATGTCGACCTCTACCAGACCCACTGGCCCGACCACGGCGTCGCCTATGACGAACACATGCTCGCCCTCGACGAACTGGTGAAGGCCGGAAAGGTGAGGGTGATCGGCTGCTCCAACGAGACGAGCTGGGGCCTGATGAAATCCCTCGCCACGTCCGAACGCCTCGGCATTGCCCGCCACAACTCGATCCAGAACAATTTCAGCCTCAACAACCGCCGTTTCGAGGACGAACTGGCGCAGGTCTGCCGTCAGGAAGGCGTGAGCCTGATCCCATACTCCCCCCTCGCCGGCGGCGTCCTCACCGGCAAGTACCAGGACGGCCAATGGCCCGAAGGCGCCCGCTTCACCAAGTACAAGGACATGCCCGCCCGCCAGGCGCCCATGGCCCGCCGCTTCGTCAACGAGAAGACGCTGGCCTCCACGACACGCTGGATCGGCCTCGCGGCTGAAGCGGGAATGTCCGTCATCACCCTCGCCACCGCCTGGTCGAAGCAGCACGACTTCGTCGCCTCCACCATCGTCGGCGCCACCCACGAGGATCACCTGTCGGACATCTTCAAGGCCGCCGATGTCACGCTGGATGCCGACCTGTTGAAGAAGATCGACGAGGTCTCGAAGGAAATCAGGTACCCGATGGGGTGAGCCGGGGCGCCGAAGGCGTGATTTGGTCCGGGGGACCAAATCAACCGGCGAACGCCCGAGTGCAATCGAGGGCCGGGCCGAGCTTCAGCAAAACTGCCTGCAACACGTACTTCCAGACCGCTCGACTTGCCCGACTATAACGCTATCCTGCGAGCCAATGGCCTACACGCTCATCAACGCGCGCCCCGCCGGTACCCCGGCCACGGCAACATCCCCCACCGCGCTCGCCGCCGGGCAGGGCGCGCTGGTGGATTCCTTCAAGCGCCGCGTCACCTACCTCCGTCTCTCGATCACCGACCGTTGCGACCTCCGCTGCACCTATTGCATGCCGGAGCGGATGACGTTCCTGCCGCGCAAGGACGTCCTCTCCTTCGAAGAGCTGGACGAACTGGTCACGGCCTTCGCGGCCTTCGGCGTCGACAAGCTCCGCATCACCGGCGGCGAGCCGCTGGTCCGGAAAGACATCATGGAGCTGATGGCCCGCTTCTCGCGCCATCTCGGCAACGGCCTCAACGAACTCACGCTCACCACCAACGGCACGCTGCTGTCGAAATACGCCGGCGAACTCTCCGCCATCGGCGTTCGCCGCATCAACGTCTCGCTCGATACGCTGAAGCGCGACCTGTTCGAAAAGATTGCCCGCCGCGACATGCTGGACGATGTGCTGAACGGCATCGACGCCGCGATCTGCGCCGGCATTAAGGTCAAGATCAACACGGTCGCCCTGCACAACATCAACGAGCAGGAAATCCCGGACCTGATCCGCTTCGCGCACCAGCGCGGCGCCGACATGACGCTGATCGAAACCATGCCGATGGGCGAGGCCGAGACAGATCGCGTCGAAGACTTTCTTTCGCTCGGCAAAGTCCGCGCCGATCTCGCCAGCCAGTTCACGCTCACTGATCTCAACTACACCACCGGCGGCCCCGCGCGTTACGTGAAGGTGGAGGAGACGGGCGGCAAGCTCGGCTTCATCACGCCGCTCACCCACAATTTCTGCGAAAGCTGCAATCGTGTCCGCGTGACATGCACAGGCCGTCTCTACACCTGCCTCGGTCGGGAAGAAGGCGCGGATTTGCGCGAGGCCCTCCGCTCCGATCCGACCGGCGCGCTCCTGCGCGAAACCATCCTCGGCGCCATCGAACGCAAGCCCAAAGGCCACGACTTCGACGCCGCCCGCCTCGCGACACCTGCCAGCCCTCGCACCATGTCTCACACGGGCGGCTGATGGCTGGCGTCGTCCTTCTCTTCGGCAAGCTGAAAGACGCCTTCGGCGCTTCGAGCATTCCGCTGCCCGAAGGCACCACCACCGCCGCCGCCCTCCGCGCCAAGCTGGCAGACCAGAACCCAGACCTCGCCGACATGCTCCGCGCGAAGACCGTCCGCATCGCCGTGAACCAGGAACTCGTCACCGACGAAGCCGCGACGCGCATAACTTCATCCGACGAGATCGCACTGCTCCCGCCATTGAGCGGCGGCTGATCTCCGGACCGCCGGGCCTCCGCCCAGCAATCGCCGCAACGCGGCGGGTTCTGCCGCCGCCCCCACCGTCTCGATGCTCCGCATCGACCCACCTCCCCCGCCTTCGGTGAGGGAGGAAAGGCGCGGCGCCTGCTCACCGTTCAGATTTCCTCCTCCGCCAATGGCGGGGGGAGGTGGATCGCAGCGAAGCTGCGAGACGGTGGGGGCAGCCTCCGCCTTCGCAATTCCGCGGAATCCAAACCGCGTCCGCGGAAAGATTCTCCAGCCCTTCCAAAGCTCAAGCTTCGCGCAGGTGTTGGATCTGGATCCACCAATCCACCACCGCCCGGACCAGGCGCATACTTCGCTCCGATCAACACGCGGAGCCGCATATGCCCACGACCCGACGAATCCCATTCTCCCGATTTCTCCGGGTTCTCAACCTTACCGAATTTACAGCCCGAATTTCTCGACGAATTCTTCACGCCGAATCCGCCGATTCGGGAAAATCTATCTCGTCCGGATTTTCCGAATTCTCCGGTTGCGGGAAAGCGCTGCGTCAGAACGGCGGGGCGACGCGCTCCACCGGCCCGAACGTCGCCTCGAAGGCAGCCTTCAGCGCCACGTCCACCTCGTGCATCGGTATCCACTGGCCAAGGTCAGCAAGGCTCGTGACGCCCAGCCCTGGGTCGCTCACGCCGCACGGCGTGATGCCGCCGAAGTGCGACAGGTCCGGCTCCACATTCAGGCTGATCCCGTGATAGCTCACCCACCGCTTCAGCCGCACGCCGATCGCCGCGATCTTGTCCTCGCGCACTTGTTTGCCCAAGTTTGGGCCGCCAGACCTCGTCCGGTCCACCCACACGCCCACGCGGCCCGTCCGCCGCTCGCCTTTCACGTTGAACGCCGCCAGCGTCTGAATCACCCAGTCCTCGAGCGAGCAGACAAACTGTTTCACGTCCCGCCCGCGTTTGGTGAGGTCGAGCATCACATACGCCACCCGCTGCCCGGGCCCGTGATAGGTGAACTGCCCACCGCGCTGGGTATCGAACACCGGGAATCGCTGGGGGTCGAGCAGGTCGTCTTCCTTCGCGCTGGCCCCGCGCGTGTACAGGGCAGGGTGCTCCAGCAGCCAGATCAGCTCGTCCGCCTCGCCCGCGGCAATCGCGGCCGCGCGCGATTCCATCGCGGCCACGGCCTCGGGATACCCCACCAGCCCTTCAGAAATGGCCCATCCAGTCGTCATTAACCTGTCCGAAAGCCGAACCCGTGACTCTGCTACCGTATATCGGAGCAACGTCGTGCAGTCTCAACTGGACCAGGTCGGGGTCGAGATCACTGTCCTTCTGGGCCGGTCTCTCATGCCCATGCAGCAATTGCTGCGGATGGGCCGGGGCGCCGTCATCCAGCTCGACACCAACGAGAACGACGAAGTCTGGATTCTCGCCAACAACCACCCCATCGCCCGGGGCGAGCTGATCATCGAGAACGACCGCATCTCCGTGAACATCACCCGGTCCGCCCAGGTCGCGGACTACTTCGCGACCGAGCAATAGGCCGGTTTACTGGGGCTTTTTCGCCCCAGACATTCCGGCTTCACAATCCTCAAAACCCGGCATATACGGCGCCCTTGCCCGATGTGCGGTCGTGGCGGAATTGGTAGACGCACTGCCTTGAGGTGGCAGCGCCGCAAGGCGTGGAAGTTCGAGTCTTCTCGACCGCACCAGCAACAACAACAGAGAACGCCGTTCGGGAGAGGGAGGTCACGATGAATGACACTCGCGATCCCGGCGCGCCCGACAGCATCTCCGACAGCTCGGAAGCCGTAGACTCCACGGGGATGATCTCGCCCGCCTTCATCGCCCAGTTCGTCGGGGCGATAGGCGATGGCGACAAGCCCTACCTCTGGCGAACGGCCCGCGAACTCCACCCCGCCGACATGGCGGACTTGCTCGAGCACCTGCCGCCCGAAGCCTTCCGGAAGGCAATCCACCTGCTCGGCAAGGATCTGCCCGCCGAAGCCGTGGCCGAACTGTCCGACACGGCCCGCCTGGAAGCCCTACATGAACTGACCGACGCGGCCGTCACGGCCATGATCGGCCATCTGGACTCGGACGACGCGTCCTTCCTCCTCAGCGATCTCGAAGACGACCGCCGCGCCCGCATTCTCAACAAGGTCTCCGCGACAGACCGCGCGGCCATCGAAAGCTCGCTGTCCTTCGACGACGAGTCCGCCGGCCGCCTCATGCAGCGCGCTTTCGTGGCCGCGCCAGTGTTCTGGACGGTCGGGCAGGCGATCGACCACATGCGCTCGGTCAGCGAAGATGATCTCCCGGAGAACTTCTTCGAAATCTACATCGTCGACCCCGCCTTCCGCCTCGAAGGCAGCGTTCCTGTCTCCACTCTCCTCCGGTCCGCGCGCGAGAAGCCGCTCAAGGACATCATGAAGGAGATCAAGGCTACGATCCCGCCGGAGATGGACCAGGAGGAGGTCGCCTACCTCTTCCGCCAGTACAACCTCGCCTCCGCGCCCGTTGTCGACAACGCCGGCCGCCTGACTGGCATGATCACCATCGATGACGTCGTGGACGTTATCCAGGAGGAGGCCGAGGAGGATATCCTCGCGCTGTCGGGCGTTAGCGAAGCGGGCGTCAACCAGTCGATCTTCTCCGCCGTAAAGGCCCGTATTCCGTGGCTGCTCATCAACCTCGTCACCGCCTTCCTGGCGTCGGTGGTGGTCTCCCTGTTCGCTCCGGTGATCGATCAGGTGGTGGCTCTGGCGTTCCTGATGCCGGTGGTCGCCGGTCTCAGCGGAAATGCCGGGTCGCAGGCTCTTGCCGTGTCCGTCCGCGCCATCGCCGAGCGGGACCTTGAGGGGCCGCTGGTTCGCCGCGCCATCCGACGGGAGGCGCTGACGGCCATCATCAACGGGACCATTATCGCCTGGACGGCCGCACTGGTGGTTCTTGCGTGGTTCCACGTACCCACGCTGAGCCTAATCGTCGGCCTGTCCATGATGGTTACCTTCACCTGGGCCGGTCTGGTGGGCATTCTGGCCCCGCTTACCCTGCGCCGCTTCGGCGCCGACCCCGCCGTGGCTTCGTCAGTCTTTGTGCTGACGAGCATTGATATGGCGAGCTTTTTCGTCTTCCTCGGCCTCGCAAGCCTGATGCTGCTCTGACCCTTCCCACGAGATTGGCGTCCGGGTTGCACCGGACAGGCGAATTGACTCGGGGATGTGTCAGGTCAGGACGATGACTGCGCGTATGCGTGCCTCTGCAGCCGGTCTGGAGCTCATCAAGAGCTTCGAGGGATTCCGCGAAACCGCGACCCGTCTTCCCGACGGCCGCTGGACGATTGGCTATGGCCATGTCCGCACGGCCCGCGAAGGCCTGACAATCAGCCCGAAAGACGCCGAAGACCTTCTGGTTTACGACCTGAAGCCGGTCGAGGACGCTATTTCGGCCATGATCTTCGCGCCGCTGCTGCAGGCCCAGTTCGATGCGCTGGTCTCGCTGGCATTCAACATCTCGCCCGGCCAGTTCCGGGACTCGGACGTCCTGCGTAACCTTAACGCTGGCGATTATCTGGCTGCCGCCAATGGCTTTGACCTCTGGCGCAAGGCTCGCATCCATGGTCGGGTCATGATCGTCGATGCACTTGTCCGTCGCCGTGCTGCCGAAAAGGCGCTCTTCCTGGAGCACCCAAGCGGTCGCCCGTCCGCGCCCACCCCCATCGTCACCCCGCAGATGGACTTTGGCGGCGAACAGCCGCGCGTCGCGGATGCTGAAGCCGTCGGCCAGCCCCGTTCGCGTGGCGCTGCCGAAGACGAGGAAGCTCCGCGCAATGGCCCAGCGCCTTCACGCGATATTGCCGAAGCCGTGCGCCGCCTTGCCCAACGCACGCAGGATGCCGTCACGCCTGCGCCAGAAATTCCGCTGCCGCCGGGCGCGACTATTGCCCCGCCCGAAACGTCTTTGCGCTTCAATGTGGATCGCCAGCCTGACGCCCCATCCGCGAAGTCCGCTGAAGATATCGAGTACGCAAGCCGCTCGATGGCCGAGCGTGTCGCCCGCATCCTGGTTCGAACGGAGCAGGAGATCGTCCGCCAGGAAGGCGCAGATCGCCCGATCGCTCCGTCTGCGGTGCAACAGAAATTCGAAGCTGACGTCCGCGAAGGTCTGCCGGATTTCGACCGCCCCGCCGAGGCATTCCAGAAACGCCCCGTTATTGACGACACCGAGGTCATCGATCCCGGCGTCGATCCCGCCAAGCTGTTCGCCGAAGGCGAGCGCAAGGCGAAGATCGTGAACGGCAACGCCCGCCGGATTGGCCCGCTCTCCGGTCGTCTGGCGTATCAGGCGCCGTGGATCATTGTCCTCGTACTGTCGGTGCTCGGCGTGATCATCGGGGCTGTCGACAGCTTCAAGACCCCGGTCGGGCTTGAGGCCAGCGCCCCGCGCGCCGCCGCCACCGTTCTGGCGGTGTTCGGCGTGATGATGGTCATGAGCGTCTATTTCATCTTCTGGAACCGCACCTCCGACGAGGCGTAACCGCCTTACCGGACGGCAGCTGGAAATCCGCGCGGCGCTGGCTATGGTGCCGTCCATGATCCCCAACACACGCTCCCTCGACTTCGACCTCGGTGAAACAGCGGACATGATCCGCGACACCGTCAGCAGTTTCGCCCAATCCGAAATCGCCCCTCGCGCGGCCGAGATCGATCGCACGGACGAGTTCCCGCGCGACCTCTGGCCGAAAATGGGCGAGCTCGGCCTCCTCGGTATCACTGTAGAAGAAGAGTGGGGCGGCTCCGGCCTCGGCTATCTCGAACACGCCGTGGCGATGGAAGAGATCAGCCGCGCCTCCGCATCGGTGGGTCTCAGCTACGGCGCCCACTCCAACCTTTGCGTGAACCAGATGCGCCGCTGGGGAACGGACGAACAGAAGCGCCGCTATCTAACCAAGCTGATGACCGGCGAACATCTCGGCTCGCTCGCGATGTCAGAGCCCGGCGCCGGCTCTGACGTCGTGTCGATGAAGCTCAGCGCCATGAAGAAAGGCGACCGCTACATCCTCAACGGCTCGAAGATGTGGATCACCAACGGCCCCTCTGCCGACACGCTGATCGTCTACGCCAAGACTGCCCCCGACAAGAATTCGCGCGGCATCTCTGCCTTCATCATCGAAAAGGGCTTCAAGGGTTTTTCCGTGGCCCAGAAGCTCGACAAGCTCGGCATGCGCGGCTCCGAAACCGGCGAACTCGTGTTCGAGGATTGCGAAGTCCCCGAAGAAAATCTCATGGGCCCGCTCAACAGCGGCGTCGAAATCCTGATGTCCGGCCTCGACTATGAGCGCACCGTGCTGGCCGCCGGCTCCACCGGCATCATGCAGGCGTGCATGGATGTGGTGCTGCCCTACATCCACGACCGCAAGCAGTTCGGAAAATCCATCGGCGAGTTCCAGCTCATCCAGGGCAAGGTCGCCGACATGTATGTGAAGATGAATGCGGCCAAGGCCTACACCTATGCTGTCGCCAAGGCCTGCGACCGCGGCCAGACCGCCCGCAAGGACGCAGCGGGCGCCATTCTCTTCGCTGCCGAAACCGCAACCCAGCTCGCCCTCGACGCCATCCAGATCCTCGGCGGCAACGGCTATATCAACGACTATCCGACCGGCCGCCTGCTGCGCGATGCGAAGCTCTACGAGATCGGCGCGGGCACAAGCGAGATCAGGCGCTGGCTGATCGGGCGCGAGCTGTTTGCGGAGTCGACCTGATTACTGTTTTACGCGTGGAGGACTGACATGGCCCTGAGAGCATTCGTCCTTGCAGGCTGTGCATTTCTGCTCGCACTACCTTCGTTGGCCCAGACGCCACAACCTGTTGCTGATCCCGGCGCTCCGCTCAGCGGGTATCCGCGCAAGGCCCTCGGCCTGCCGACCGAAGCAGAGCTGAAAACAGCCACCTACGTCCGCGATGTGATCTACGGACATCGCGACGGCATGGCGCTCACCTACGATGTCTTCAAACCAACGAAGCCCAACGGCGCTGTCGTCGTGAACATGGTTTCCGCCGGCTGGCGCTCGTCATGGGGGCCGCCGGAGGAGCGGCAGGCGCGCTATCAGTGGCTGATCGACAAGGGCTTCACTGTCGTGGCGCTTCATCACGCCTCCGCGCCACGTTTCACTGTTGTCGATGCCGCGACGGACGTCCGCCTCGGTCTGCGTCACATCAATCTGCATGCAGCTGACTACGGCGCAGACCCCGCGCGCATCGGCGTGTGGGGCGCCAGCGCGGGCGGGCACCTGTCGCTGGTCGCCGGGCTGATGGCCGATGACGGCGATCCCGCAGCCAAGAATCCGCTCGAGCGGTCAGGTAACCGCGTCCGCGCCGTGGTCGCCTATTTCCCGCCGACCGATCTCGACGTGCTGCTGGGCGACCGGCCGAAGCAGGGCGCCATCGACTTCGACAACAAGCTGCGCGCGGCGGTGTCACCTATCCACTTCGTCGATGCAGGCGATCCGCCGACGCTCATCATCTCGGGCGGGGCGGACAAGGGCGTGCCCGTCTCGCAGTCGGAGACGATGAAGGCCGCGCTAGACAAGGCGGGGGTTCGCAACGAGCTGAAAGTCTTTCCGGAAGCGGACCACGACTTCTACGTCAAAGGCGATCCCGTGCGGACCGACGCCATCGCCACCGAGGCGATGAACATGATGGTCGCCTGGTTCGAACAGCATCTGAAATAGCCGGAACGACAAAAGCCCCCACAACCGGCCGAGCATGACCGGCGCGCGTTCGCGTTCCCGCCAATCGGCTGGTCAGGAGGCTTGTCGGGCGATGACGCGGTTAGTTAGCCGCGAACTCGCTCGGGACCGTCTGGATGTCCGTGAAGAGGTCTTTGGGGCCGGAGAAGGCGAGGGGAGCAAGTCCGGCTGCAATCACGGCAAAAGCCGCGACGAAGAAGCGTTTGGCGAGCATGGGAGAGCCCGTTCTCTTTTTTCTGTTCGTGGCGGGGTGGTTTGTTTGTCCCCGTCTTCTGATGGCGCTGAGATAGCGATGGAAAGCGCCTTGAAAAAGGCGCCCCGTTAGAACTTTTTTAGCCCCGAAAAGTCGGTCGCGGACAAGGGCTTGGCAAATCTGCGCCGTAAACGCGTTGCCACAAGGTCACATATCGCGAACGCGGCAAGCGGGACTCAACCCGCTTTGGCCGTCACCACCCATGTCCGGCCGGGTAGGGCGATTGAACCGTCAGCGCCAGCGTGGGGCTGCAGCGCCGCTTCGATGGCATCGATGATCGCCGGCAGCTTTTCAGGCCCGGCTTCCCGCGCGATGCGTGATGACGGGCCCATGCGAGAGGCGGCCTCGGCTGCCGACCGGGCCGAACGCCCCAGATACATCGGGTGCTCAAAGCCGTCGGCTTTCACGTCCGCCCAGCCTGCTGCTTCCAGAATTCCCTTCACCCGCCCTAAATCGGCGAAAGCGAATGGACCCGGCGCATGCGGGTCCGGCGGGGCCATTGTCAGTCCGGATGCCTCGCGCGCCGCCTTGGCGGGTATGGCGGCCCATGGGTTGTCTTTGGGCGCCTGCCAGCAGACGAAAGCCAGCCGCCCGCCGTCATTCATTCCGTGTCGCAAGTGGGCGAAGGCGGCCGTTGGATCATCGAAGAACATCACGCCAAAACGCGAATAGAGCAGGTCATGGCGGCCGTTCAGATCGGCTTTCGAGGCATCGCCCTCCCGGAACGTAAGGTTCGCGATGCCGCTGGAGCGTCGCTTCGCCACCGCCAGCATGGGTGCAGACACATCCAGTCCCAGCACGTTGCCGTCTGGACCCACAGCCTTGGCCAGCGCCAGGGAGGTGTCGCCACAGCCGCAACCGACATCCAGCACGCGCTCTCCCGCCTTCACGCCCGCGGCCCTGAGCGCCGCTTCGCCATAAGGACGGATAAGCGGGTCCGTCTCTGCCTGTTCGGCGGCCCAGCGTTCTCCAACGGCGCCATTCCAGTCGCTGATCTGCAGTTCGTTCTTGTTGGCCATGTGGCTCTCCGATGCCTGCGGCAGACTACCGCCAGTTCCGCCTGCCAATAAACCATACCGCCCTGTTGGCGCGGCCAGTTCCCGAGGCTATAGGGGCCGTCCGAGCCCGATTCAGGCTCATTCCAGACACGTCTCCCGGGAACACGACATGGCCGTCCAACGCACCTTCTCCATCATCAAGCCGGACGCCACCAAGCGTAACCTCACCGGCGCGATCAACGCCGTGTTCGAGAAGGCCGGCCTGCGGATCGTCGCGCAGAAGCGCGTCCGTCTTACCCGCGCCCAGGCTGAAGGCTTCTACGGCGAGCACAAGGCCCGCGGCTTCTTCGGCGAGCTGGTCGACTTCATGACGTCGGGCCCGGTGGTCATCCAGGTCCTCGAAGGCGAGAACGCCGTCGCCGCGCACCGCGAAGTCATGGGCGCGACCGATCCGGCCAAGGCCGCCGACGGCACCGTCCGCAAGCTCTTCGCGCAGTCGATCGGCGAGAACTCGGTCCACGGCTCGGATAGCGAAGCCTCGGCCGAGCGCGAGATCAACTTCTTCTTCCGTCTCGACGAAATCGTGGGCTGATCCCATCACACACAGCTTCCGCCCCGCGCATCCTTCCGAGCGCAAAGCGCTGGAGGAGCTGCAGCGTCGCGCGTCGCAGAAGTGGGACGCAGCGCGCCCCGAACAGATGCAGCACCCGGAAGCGCTGGAACTGGCCGCCGACAAGATCGCCGCAGGGCTCGTCATCGTGTTCGAGCACTGGGGGGCCCCTGCCGGTTTCGTCGCCGTAGTTCCCCGTCAGGACGGCAATGCGGATCTTGATGGTCCGTTTGTCGAACCGGATCTCTGGCGTGGCGGCATAGGCCGCAAACTGGTGGAAGAGGCGGCCCAGTTCGCGATCGCCATCGAGGCCGGCATGCTGATCGCGACGGCGAGCCCGCGCGCTGAGCCATTCTACGCCAAGTGCGGATTCAAGCCGTCCAGCGTACGCTCCACGCCGCACGGGCCCGTCTCCGTGATGTCGCGCAGTCTCGTCTTCTGAGTTAGACCGGAATCTCCATCCGGAGATTCGCAGGTGCGCCTGATATTACTTGCCGCCACAGCTTTTGCCATTGTCGCCTGTGGCGAGCAGAAGCCATCTGAACCGGCTTCATCGCCCACAGCTACGTCTGAAGCAGATGTTATAGGGGTCGACGCCAATACGCTGACGCCTGAAAGCATCGCGACGAGGCTCGTCGGCAGCTGGAGTTCGACGCAGGACGACAAGGCGGGCCTTGTCATTTCTAATGACGGCAAGTGGACTGAAACTTACGAAAGCACCCAGCCGATGGTGTCTGACTGGCGTGTTTTCCCGGGCGATCAGCCGCCCGCCGGCACAGCGGAAACTTTCACGCCCGCATCGCGCTATCTGGAGGTGAAGGGCGCGGATGGCGTTTTCTATTACGAGATCGGCAGGATCGCCGACGACAGTTTCGACATGTTCTACACCGCGCGCGGCAACAACCTGTCCTTCGTCCGCGTGAAGTAACAAGCTCGTCCCGCAGTGTCGTGGGCGCTGACGCTAAGTCAACAATATCGCATACGATGCATGTATTGCGTATGCGATGTATCTGGCCTAGTCAGATCGCAATGACCGCTGCCAACCGCCGCATGTTCTGGCTTCTCGCCCGCGCCCAACGCCGGGTTGCCGCAGCTTCGGATGCAAATCTTGCGGACCTCGGTTTGACGTCCACGCAAGCCGGCGCCCTGTTCTGTTTTCGTGACGAAGGCTTGTTGATCGGCGAGCTTGGCCAGGCGCTGGATCTTGGCCAGTCTGCGGCTTCAGGGTTGGCGCAACGTCTCGAGGATGCAGGCCTGATTGCGCGGGCAGACGAGCAGGGCGATGGCCGCGCGGCGCGTTTGCGTCTCACGGCTACAGGCAAGCGGAAACGCGACGAGGCTGCTCGGCGCACGAGCTCCGCCAACGACCGCCTGCTCAATGGCTTCAGCGAGCGCGAGATCGATGTCGTCGTCCGCTGGCTCAATCATGCCGCCGAAATCGCGGCACCGACCAAACGCTCCAGACAGAGAGAAAAGACATGACCGACCTTGTGAAGATCTCCGAAGCCAATGGCGTCATGGAAATCGTCTGGAACCGCCCGGACAAGAAAAACGCGCTGTCCAACGTCATGTATCGCGCGGCGACCGCCGCGCTTGCCCGCGCGAAGGAAGACAACTCGATACGCGTCGTCCTGATCGCATCCGAGGGCGACAGCTTCACGAGCGGCAATGATCTGGCCGACTTCGCAGCCGCCTCCATGGGTGGCGAGGCACCGGCCGCTGGCGCCTTTATCGAAGCAATCATCCAGTTTCCCAAGCCGATCGTCGCCGGCGTTCGCGGTCTTGCCGTGGGGGTCGGCACGACGATGCTGCTGCACTGCGATCTCGTCTACGTTGCCAGCGAAGCCAAGCTGACCACGCCGTTCGTCAATCTCGCACTGGTTCCGGAAGCGGCCTCGTCAATGCTGATGCCGGCGCGCATCGGATACGCTCACGCCTTTGCGATGTTCGCGCTGGGCGAAGCTCTCAGTGGCGCGCAAGCGGCCGAGCTCGGCATTGCCAACGTTGCCCTTGCCACGCCGGAGGCGGTGGTGCCGTACGCGCGTGAAATGGCTCATAAACTGGCGCAACGGCCGCTTGGCGCCGTGATGGCGACCAAGAAGCTGATGAGGGGCGGCGACACAATTCTCACCCAGAGCCGGGCGGAGAGCGCGATCTTCGGCGAACGCCTGCGCTCGGCCGAAGCGATGGAGGCGTTCACCGCGTTCCAGCAGAAACGTGCGCCGGATTTCTCGAAACTTTAGCGCGGTGCGTAGAGCCGCACGGTGACGCCATCGACCACAATGTCCTCGCGGACGCGGGCGCCGCTCTTTCGCGCCACGGCCGCGAGACAGCGCGGATAAAGCAGGTGTTCCGCCTTCAGCACGCGCAGCGCCAGCGTCTGCTCGGTGTCGCCCGGAATGACGTCTACTTCCGCTGAGCCGATCACCGGTCCTTCGTCCACGCCTGCCGTCACCTGATGCACAGTGCAGCCATGCACGAGATCGCCAGCCTCCAGCGCGCGGCTGTGCGTGTCGACGCCAGGGTATTTGGGCAGAAGCGCCGGGTGGATGTTAATCAACCGTCCGGCCCATTCGTTCACGAACCACGGCGTCAGCACGCGCATGAAGCCAGCCAGCGCGATCAGTTCGACGCCGGCAGCCTTCAACTCAGCATCGATCGCCCGCTCGAAAGCTTCGCGATCCTTGCCGTAGAGCTTGTGATCGACGGCGGCAGTCTTCACGCCGAAGGTTCGCGCCGTTTCCAGCCCACCAGCGTCGGGCTTGTTCGACAGGACGAGGACGGGCTCACACGGCCATTCGGGCAACTGCGCCGCTTTCAGCAGCGCCTCCATGTTGGAGCCGCGGCCGGAAATAAGGATGCCGAGTTTCTTCCGGCTCACTTCGCCGCCAGTTCGCCGATCACGACCGGCGCTTCGCCTTCGTTGACCAGGCGCTCCATCAGGGGCTGGGCCACATTCGGCTCGACAGCCAGCACCATGCCGACACCGCAGTTGAACGTACGGCGCATTTCTTCATCGGAGACCGAGCCCGCACGTTGCAGCCAATCAAACACGGGCGGCAGCTTCCACGCCTGATAGTCGATCTTCGGCACGAGATGATCCGGGCACATGCGCGGCGCATTCTCGGTCAGGCCGCCGCCGGTTATGTGCGCCAGGCCTTTGATGCGTTTGAGGCGGATCAGTTGCAGCACGGACTTCACGTAGATCCGCGTCGGCGCCAGCAAAGCTTCGCCGAGTTTGAGTTTCTCGTCGAATGGCGCACAGTCATTCAGGCTCAGTCCCGTACGTTCAACGATCCGGCGAACCAGCGAATATCCGTTCGAGTGCGGCCCCGACGAGGGAAGCGCGACGAGCACGTCTCCTGCTTTCATATCTTGCGTGCGTGGCAACACATCGGCCCGCTCGACAGCGCCGACCACGAAGCCAGCAAGATCGTAATGCCCCGGCGCGTACATGCCCGGCATCTCGGCGGTCTCGCCGCCCACCAGCGTGCAACCCGCCTGCCTGCATCCTTCCGCAATACCCGCGACAACCTTGGCGGCGGTTCCCGTCTCGAGCTTTCCGGTCGCGAAATAGTCGAGGAAGAAAAGCGGTTCCGCACCCTGCGCCAGAACATCGTTGGCGCACATGGCGACGAGATCGATGCCGATGGTCTCATGTCGCCCTGTGGCGAAAGCCAGCATCAGCTTGGTGCCGACACCGTCCGTACCCGAAACGAGTATGGGATCCTTGAAGCCGGCGGCCTTCAGATCGAACAGGCCGCCGAACCCGCCCAACGTTCCGTCCGCGCCCGGACGTTTCGTGGACGCAGCCATGGGACCGATGGCGTCGACGAGCGCTTCGCCGGCGTCGATGTCGACACCCGCGTCGCGATAGGTGAGGGGTTTTCCGGAATCCTGTCCGCTCATGCGGCGGCAGTTAACACGCGAATCCGGGCCGTGCCAGCGTGACGAACCATTCATGCACAACCTGCCTTACAATGGCCGGAAGCCGCTGGTACGGTCCGCCGCCATGAGACAATTCGCTAGATTCGCTGCTGTTTTCGTCGCTTCGCTGACCATCGCGGGAGCAGCTTTTGCGCAGCATCCCGTTTATCGGGTGAAGGACCTCGCGGTCGATAAAGTGGCGCCTACTGCCGCCGAAGCACAGCAACAGGCGCGCAACGATGCACGCCTCATCGGCGCCCAGCGGCTCATCGATCGCCTCACGCTGCCGGAGGATCGTTCCGCCGCCCGCCCGCCAATCGATGCAGCGACAGTTGCACGCGCGTATCGCAGTGTGACCTCGCAGAATGAAAAGAGCTCGCCCGCGCCCGGCGGCGGTATCCGCGCGACGGGCGTCGTCACGTGGACGTATCGCGAGGAAGAGGTGCGCAAGTATCTCGACTCGATTGGCGTTCCCTATGTCGATAGTCAGGCGGGACTCGCGCTGATCGTGCCGGTCGCGGCTGCGGGCGTCGATGCGCGTCAGTGGAGCGCGCAATGGACGATGACGGGAACTGGCGGCGCGATCACCGGCAAGACCGATGACAGCGTGCTTACGCCGTACGTGTCGTCGACCGAAGCGTGGCCGCGGCGGCCCGCCTGGACGGAGATCCAGGAGGAGCTCACGCGCACACGCGCCAATCATGGCGTGATTGCGGAAGTCTATCAGCAAGGCGCGCAGTATTATGTGCGCCTTGCTGATATGCGCACCAATATTCCCAATCCGGATATCGGCATCGCCGGTCCTTTCGTCAGCCTTCAATCTGCACAGGCAGGCGCGATCACGGAGATGGAGCGAGCCTGGAAGGCCGCGTCGATCGTGCGCGGATCGGGTTCGACCAGCATGTCGCTGGTTGCGACGTTCGCGGACATCCAGGAATGGGCGAGAATCCGCAAGGGTCTCGAAACATCCCGCCTCGTGCGCGAATTGAACATCGAGTCTGTATCGACGGCCGGCGCAGACATCACCTTTGCCTATACCGGGCGCCCTGATCAGCTCACCTCTGACCTGCGCTCTAAAGGCGTTGATCTGAGCGGTGGCAACGGCGCGTGGGTCCTGCGGGTCTCCGGGCCGCAATGACATCGACGCCATCCGCCGGCGGTCCGGGCGGACAGCTGCTTCTCGATTTCCCGCGCATCGACGCCAACCAGCGGCCTGTCATCGAGACGGGATCGTATGCGGCCGCGTCTGGGGCCTTGCGCCGGTGGAAGCATTGGCCCGGCGGGCAGATGGCGCTCGTGGGTGAGACGTTCGCGGGCAAGACGAGACTGCTGCGCCTGTGGGCTGCTGACGCCGGCGCTGCTCTGGTAACGGGCGAGGCGCTGGCACGTGCAGAAATGGACGAGATCGCGAAGCTTTCGGTCTCGGCTCTGGCTGTAGACGATGCGGACCACCCTGAAGCCGGGTTTGGCCTGCTGGCTGCCCTGAACCTCTGCCGGGACCGGAAAGCGCCGGTTCTGCTTGCCGGGCGAACGGATCCGGCGGGTTGGTTTACCCGGCCGCCCGACCTGAAGTCCCGGTTGGTGGCCATGCCGGTAGCCCATATCGAGCCGCCGGACGATGAAACCCTTGCTTTACGATTGCGCGAGGAAAGCGCCCTTCGGCACCTGATTTTGCCAGATGAATCCGTGACTTACCTTGCAAATCGAATGGAGCGGTCCTGGGCCGCCGTAGGGCGGGTGGCCGACCAGATCGAGCGCACGCCAGGCAGGGCGGAAAGCCTCCGGGCAGCCAGGGCGGTTCTTGTCGCCCTGGGAATGGATCCCGGCTGATCTTCGTCGTCGCGCAAAACAATCTGTAATATCTGTCTGTTAAGCAGGTTTTCACTACCGGCATCAAACCGGCGCGAAGACCTGGGTGTTATGGTGGACCAAGCGGATATGGCCGATCGCAGCGAACGTGCGCGCGACACCTCGCCCAAGGGCAAGGAAGCCGCTGCCGTCTCCGCTATCGCCGCGCAGCTGGCGCAGTCGCCGGAGCGCTTCTTCAACCGCGAACTGTCGTGGCTGAAGTTCAACACACGCGTTCTGGAGGAGGCGGAGAACAAGCGCCATCCGCTGCTTGAGCGTCTGCGCTTCATCTCGATCTCGGCGACCAACCTCGACGAATTCTACTCGGTGCGCGTTGCCGGCCTGCGCCAGCAGGCGCGCACGGGGATCACGCGCGCGTCGGCTGACGGTCTGACGCCGCAGCAACAGCTCGACCGGATCGCGATCGACGCCGGCATCCTGATGGCCGAGCAGCAACGCATCTGGAACGAGATCCGCACCGAGATGAAGCGGGCGGGGCTCGCCGTCGTCTCCGAGGATGATCTCAATGCCGCCGACGAGGAGTGGCTTCGTGCGCGCTTCCTCGAACGTGTCTTCCCGGTTCTGACGCCGCTCGCGATCGATCCGTCTCACCCGTTCCCGTTCCTGCCCAACCAGGGCTTCGCCGTGGGCTTCAACCTGAAGCGCGACAGCGATGGCGAGATCCTGCGGGCGCTGGTGCCGATCCCGACGCATGTCGAGCGGTTCATGGAGCTGCCAGCAGGGCCCAAGGGTCGCCGGTTCATCGCGCTCGAAGACGTCATCACGCTGTTTCTCGACGCGCTGTTCCCGGATTGTGTGTCGAAGGGACGCTGCATGTTGCGGGTCATCCGCGACAGCGACATCGAGATCGAGGAAGAGGCCGAGGATCTTGTCCGCGAGTTCGAGATCCTGCTGAAGCAGCGCCGCCGTGGGCGCATTGTGCGGCTCAAGATCGACCGCAATGCTCCGGCCGATCTCAAGGCCTTCTTCGTCGAGGAAATCGGCGCGGAGCCTAGCGACATTGTCGAAATCGAAGGACTGATGGGCCTTGGTCAGCTCAAGGAGCTGATCGTCGACAACCGGCCGGACCTCGTCTTCAAGCCGTTCGAGTCACGCTTCCCGGAACGGATCCGCGAGCATCATGGCGACATCTTCGCGGCTATCCGGGTGAAGGACATTCTCGTTCACCACCCGTACGAGTCATTCGACGTCGTCGCGCAGTTCCTGCGTCAGGCTGCGCGCGACCCGGAAGTGGTGGCGGTAAAACAGACTCTGTACCGCACGTCCAAGGACTCGCCCATCGTTGCCGCGCTGATCGAGGCGGCCGAGGCCGGCAAGAACGTCACGGCGCTCGTCGAGTTGAAGGCGCGCTTCGACGAAGAAGCGAACCTGCGGCTTGCGCGCGATCTGGAACGCGCAGGCGTTCAGGTGGTTTACGGCTTCATCGAACTCAAGACGCACGCCAAGGTTTCGCTTGTGATCCGCCGCGAGCAAGGCACGCTGCGGGCTTACACGCACGTCGGCACCGGCAACTACCACCCGATCACGGCACGCATCTATGATGACCTTTCGCTGTTCACGGCGGACGAGGCCATCGGCCGCGATGCCGGGCGGCTGTTCAACTATGTCACCGGCTATTCCAAGCCCAAGGTGATGGAGGCGATGGCTATCTCGCCCCTGACAATGAAGCCGACCCTGGTCGCGCTGATCGAGGACGAGATCGCGCACGCCAAGGCGGGGCGGCCGGCACAGATCTGGGTGAAGCTGAATGCGCTGGTCGACGAGACGATCATCGACACGCTCTACAAGGCGAGCCAGGCGGGCGTGCAGATCCAGCTGATCGTGCGCGGCATCTGCTGCCTGCGGCCCGGCGTGCCGGGATTGTCGGACAATATCGAGGTGCGGTCCATCGTGGGGCGATTCCTCGAACACTCCCGAATCGTCTGCTTCGGAGCGGGCCACGGGCTTCCGTCGGATGAGGCGAAGGTGTTCATCGCTTCGGCGGACTGGATGCAGCGGAACCTCGACCGGCGCGTGGAAACCCTTACGCCGATCAAGAATCCGACTGTGCATAACCAGGTCCTCGACCAGGTGATGCTGGCCAATCTCAATGACCGCGCCCAAAGCTGGACGTTGCGCCCCGATGGGCGCTATGTCCGCGTTGCGACGGGCAAGGGCCGCCAGCCCTTCTCGGCGCACGATTATTTCCTTGAGAACCCGAGCCTTTCGGGACGGGGAAGCGCCCTGCGGCACGCGACGCCGCCGCAGCTCAAGCCCAGAGGCTGATGCGCCGCTGGGCCAGTGATGGACCAGAGGCAGCGTATGACGACAACCTCCGCAGCCCGATCCAGGACTGGCGCCAAGCCAGTCCGCTGGAAGCGTATCGGGGTGATGGACGTCGGATCGAATTCGGTTCGTCTTGTTGTCTATGACGTGCGGGGCCGGGCGATGCAGCCGCGGTTCAACGAAAAGGTGCTCGCGGGTCTTGGGCGCGGACTGAACGACAGCGGCAAGCTTCACAAGGAAGGCGTGGAGATGGCGATCGCGGCGCTGTCGCGCTTTGCCTCGATCACGCGCGCGCAGAAGGTCGAAGCGCTTTTTCCGTTTGCCACGGCGGCAGTGCGGGAGGCGAGCGACGGAAAGGAGTTCGTCGACCGCGTAAAAAAGGAAACCGGCATCGCGCTGCGTGTGCTGTCCGGTGACGACGAAGCGCGGTTTGCCGCCGAGGGCGTGCTAGCGGGATCGCCGGGCATCGATGGCGTGGCGGGCGATCTGGGTGGATCGAGCCTCGAGCTCGCGCGGTTGGTGGAGGGGCGATATGCGGGTGGATCGACCTATCCGCTTGGGCCGCTGGCGCTGGACAATGGTGGGTCGTTCAACGAGGACAAGATCCTTGCGAAGGTGAAGGACATCCTCTCTGGCGCGCCGGAGCTGAAGAAGGCAGGCGACACGTTCTTCGCGGTTGGCGGCGCGTGGCGGGCGATCGGCACGTTGCACATGGAACTGACGCGGGCGCCGCTGCACATGCTGCAGAACTACGAGATGGATGCGAAGCAGCTGTCGGAGCTGATGGGCGAGATCCTCGGCGGCAAGAAGCATGCGGGCATCGTGCAGGACGTCGCCAAGCGCCGCGCCTCGACCATTCCCTACGCCGCCGCCGTGCTGAAGACGGTGATCGACCTCGGCAAGTTCAAGAATGTCATGATCTCTTCCTATGGCGTGCGCGAGGGGATCATTTTCGACAGCCTCGATGCTGCCGAGCGTCTCGAGGATCCGCTCGATGCGGGAATCGAGGCGCTGATCGCGGACGATCAGGCGGCTGAGTTCGGACGCGCGCTGGCGGACTGGGCGAGCGAGGCGGCGCCGTTCACGCTGAATGCGCGGCTGTCGTCGGCGGCCTGCCGGCTGGTGGACATCGGGGCGCTGCTGCACCCGGATCACCGCGCCGATCTGGCGTTCGATCTGGTCTCGCGTGCGCCGTTGCCGGGGCTGAGCCACAAGGACAGGGCGGCGCTGGCGCTGGCTGTGGCATCGCGTTTCAAGAAGGGTGTCAAGAACGACGTCAGCGAGAAGCTGCTGGACAATCTGACGGCCGGCAAGGCGCGGGCGCTGGGCGCTCTGATGCGGCTGGCGGCCGATTTCTCCGGCCGTTCGGCGGATCTGTTGAAGCATTCACGGCTGACGTGCGATGGCGATACGCTGTCGCTGAAGGTCGCGGCGCCGTATCGCGCGCTGGTCTCGGAGTCAGTCGAGCGCCGGCTGGAGCACGCGGCCGAAGAGCTGGACATGGACTACGCGCTTTCGACGTAGCTGGTTTCAAACATCGTGGGTCCTTCGCACGGGCGGAAGCGCCCTGCGGGATGCTGTCGTTCGTGGCCCGGAAGCGCAGGGGACGCGGGATGGCCCGCGTGATTGGGCGACTGCCTTGCGGCAGCTACCGGTAGTTCGAAGAGAAACGCGACATCCGTCGACGCTGCGCGTCGACCCCCGCGCTCGTTGGTGCGCCGGCCTCGGACAAGGGGATCGTTTCACCCCTCTGCCGTTAGTGTCGCCGGCGGCGTGCGGGTCGTGGATGTTCGGCCACGATCCCCCGACTACCTCCCCACTTGGCCGATGGCTTGACCTCGGCATTCGCGGGGGCTGAGCTTCGGCTTCGATGGTTGGAAGCCTCACTCCACGCTCGAACGCATCGCTCCCGCGCCGTCGAACAGCTGTACCGGCTGCCCTTCCATGCGGAAGCGATGGAGGGATTATCCGTCAGGTTCAGGGGGGTGGGGACAACTTCGCGCTGATTTTTTGTAGGTGCTTGAAGCGCAAGGGAAGTTTGTCGTGGAGGTGTAGGATAACTCGGCGGTTGTGGGCATCGGCGCGATGAGTTGGGTTGGCGGGACCCCCACCTGTCCTCCCCCTGGAAGGGGGAGGTCAGGTGGGAGTCACACTGACGATTGCTTTTCGCCGCCGCGCGGCGATTGCCAGCCGAGCGCCCGGTGATCCGAATCTACAGCTCGACGATCTTCACGCCCTTGGGGCTGGCGGCGAGGGCGAGTTTGCCGCTCTTCAGCTTGAGGGCTTTTTCGCCGAAGAGTTCGCGGCGCCAGCCCTTGAGGGCTGGGATGTCGGGCGATTCATCGCGGGCGAGGCGTTCGATGTCGGAGGCGTTGGCAATGAGGCGGGTAGCTACGCCAGCGTCGTCGGACACCTGCTTGAGCAGCACCTTCAGCAACTCACCGACGGCGCCGGGAGGCGGGCCGGAGGATTCCTGACGTTCGACGTCGGGGGCGTACTTGTCCGGCTCGTCGAGCGCCTGGTTGATCGCGTGGATGAGGCCTTGGCCGTGGCGCGACTTGGCGAAACCGTTGGGCACGGCGCGCATGCGTTCAAGCGCGTCCGCGGTGCGCGGCTTCTGCTGGGCGATTTCCTGGATCGCGTCGTCCTTCAGGATGCGGCCGCGCGGCTTGTCGGTTTCCTGCGCGACGCGCTCGCGCCACGCCGAGACGTTGGCGAGGACGGCGAGATAATCGTTGCGGTACTTCCTGATCTTGAGACGCTTCCACGCGTTCTCGGGCTCGAAGGCGTAGATTTCGGGATCGACCAGCGCTTCGTGTTCGTCGGCGATCCAGTCGGTGCGGTTCTGCTTGTCGAGCTTCTCGGACAGGATGCGGTAGATCTTGCGGAGATAGACGACGTCGCCGCGCGCATAGCGGAGCTGTTTCTCCGACAACGGGCGGCGGGCCCAGTCGGTGAACTGGGACGACTTGTCGACCGTGCCCTTGACCACGCGCGAGACGAGGTTCTCGTAGGAGATCGAGTCACCGAGGCCGCAGGCCATCGCGGCGATCTGCGTGTCGAAGATCGGCTTGGGCGTGTGGCCCATCATGCGGGTGAAGATTTCGAGGTCCTGCCGGGCGGCGTGGAAGACTTTCACCTTCGACTCGTCTGCGAGAAGGTGGATCAGCGGCGTGAGGTCGATGCCCTTGGCGATGGGGTCGACGAGGACGTCGTAATCGGCGTTGGCGACCTGTATCAGGCAGACCTGCGGCCAGTAAGTCGTCTCGCGGTGGAACTCGGTGTCGACGGCGAGGAAATCGCCCTCCGACAGGCGTTTGCAGGCCTCGACCAGCGCATCCGTGTCCGTGATCAGCCGGATCTCGCCGGTCTCGTCGTCTGACAAATCCATAGGCTCCAGAATCGACGTTTTGCCGATATTGACAAGCTCGACGGCGACATGCGCTTGTCCCGCCGATCTATCAAGCCAAATCCCCCGATTTTCGCGGGAAAAGCAGGAGTTTTGCCCCCATGCATGCATACAGGACGCATACTTGCGGCCAGCTGCGCGCAGGCGACGTGGGCAATACCGTGCGCATTTCGGGCTGGGTTCACCGGAAACGGGACCTGGGCGGCCTTCTGTTCATCGATCTGCGCGACCATTATGGCATCACGCAGTGCGTCGTGACGCCCTCCAACCCGCATTTCGGCCGTCTGGAGCGGATCCGGGTCGAGTCGGTGATTTCGCTGACCGGCGAGGTCGTGAAGCGCGATGCGGCAACCATCAACGCGACGCTGGCCACCGGCGAGATCGACCTCAAGGTGCAGGAGCTGCAGGTCCTGTCCGAAGTGGCCGAAGAGCTGCCGCTGCCAGTGTTCGCCGAGCCGGAGTATCCGGAAGACGTTCGCCTGAGGTATCGCTTCCTCGACCTGCGGCGCGAGACGCTGCATGCGAACATCGTGACGCGCACGAAGGTGATCTCGTCGATGCGCCGGCGGATGGCGGATGTTGGTTTCACTGAATACTCGACGCCGATCCTGACGGCTTCTTCGCCAGAAGGCGCGCGCGACTTTCTGGTGCCGAGCCGGATTCACCAGGGCAAGTTCTTCGCGCTGCCGCAGGCGCCGCAACAGTACAAGCAGCTGCTGATGGTGGCGGGCTTCGACCGCTACTTCCAGATTGCGCCGTGCTTCCGCGATGAAGACCCACGCGCCGACCGTCTGCCCGGCGAATTTTACCAGCTCGATCTGGAGATGAGCTTCGTCACGCAGGAAGACGTGTGGGACACGATGGAGCCGGTGCTGCGCGGCGTGTTCGAGGAGTTCGCGAACGGCAAGCCGGTGACGCAGAAATTCCCGCGCATTCCGTATGACACGGCCGTTCGGAAGTATGGCTCGGACAAACCGGACCTGCGCAACCCGATCGAGATGGGCGACGTCTCGGAACAGTTCCGTGGATCGGGCTTCAAGGTGTTCGCGGGCATGCTGGAGAAGGATGCCAAGGTCGAGGTGTGGGGTATTCCCGCGCCGGGTGGCGGATCGCGCGCGTTCTGCGACAAGATGAATTCGTGGGCGCAGCAACAGGGCCAGCCGGGCCTCGGCTACATCTTCTGGCGCGAAGGCGAAGAGGGTGGGGCGGGGCCGGTCGCCAAGAATATCGGGCCGGAGCGGGCGGAGGCTATCCGCAAGCAGTTCGACCTGAAGGTTGGCGATGCTGTATTCTTCACGGCTGGTCTGCCATCGGCGTTCTACAAGTTCGCAGGCGAAGCGCGTAACCGCGTCGGCACTGAGCTGAACCTCACGCAGCCGGATCAGTTCGCCTGCTGCTGGATTATCGACTTCCCGTTCTACGAATGGAACGAGGACGAGAAGCGCGTCGACTTCGCGCACAACCCGTTCTCGATGCCGCAGGGCGGACTTGAGGCGCTCAATGGGTCGGCTGATCCGCTGTCGCTCAAGGCATTCCAGTACGACATGGTTTGCAACGGCTACGAGATCGCTTCCGGCTCGATCCGGAACGCGAGCCCGGAGACGATGGTGCGCGCGTTCGAGATCACGGGCCTCAGCAAGGCCGATGTCGAGGCGCAGTTTGGCGGCATGTATCGGGCGTTCCAGTTCGGTGCGCCGCCCCATGGTGGCATGGCGGCGGGCGTGGACCGCATCGTGATGCTGGTGTGCGGCGTGCAGAACCTGCGCGAGATCACGCTGTTCCCAATGAACCAGCAGGCGCAGGACCTCTTGATGAACGCGCCGAGCGAAGCGTCGCTGAAGCAGCTGCGCGAACTGGGCATCCGGATTCACGAGAAGCCGAAGGCGTAGGTTCGGTCGCGCTTCTGCGGCGTGGCTGCTCGGAAAAAGAAGTAAATCTTCGTGGGCGCGTGCGGGCGCTAACGATGCTTACGGACGTTACATAAACCGTCAAATCGCCAGTGGCGGCGGGCTCTTTTCGGGCTCGCCGCCGCAGGTGTGTTTACGTTCACTGATCTTAACGCCGCCTGGCAAATCGCGCGTATGTCGCTAGGCGTGCGCTAAAGAGGCTGCCGTCACCTTGGCTGTGTCCTGCGAGCTGCGCGTTGCGCCGCTGCCGGAGTATGGGCCGGGAGAGGGTGATGACTGACGGCGTTCGGGTTGTCGTGTTTGCGTCGCAGAAGGGCGGGTCGGGGAAGACTACCCTGTCCGGCCACATTGCGGTCGAGGCGGAGCGCGCGGGCGATGGCCCGGTTGCGCTGATCGACACCGACCCGCAGGGGTCACTGTCGAAATGGTGGAACGCGCGGGCGGCATCGACGCCGGCCTTCGCGCAGGCTTCGCTCGAGGAGCTGGACGCGTGTCTCGATCACCTCAAGAGCATTGGTTTCAAGCTGATCGTCATCGATACGCCGCCGGCGGTCACGCAGACGATTGCGCATGTGGTGAAGCGGGCCGACCTGGTGGTCACGCCGACGCGTCCGAGCCCGCACGATCTTCGCGCTGTCGGGCCGACGGTGGATATCGCCGACAGTCTAGGCAAGCAGCTGGTGTTCGTTGTGAACTCGGCGACACCGCGGGCACGGATCACGTCGGAGACGGCGGTGGCGCTGTCGCAGCATGGCGTGGTCGCGCCGGTGACGCTGCACCATCGCGTGGACTTCGCGGCTTCGATGATCGACGGGCGCACGGTTGGCGATATCCAGCCGGACTCGAAGTCGGCGCAGGAAGTCTCGGCGCTGTGGATGTATCTCCGCGGCCGCCTGGCCAAGCTTTATGGCGGTCTCGACAAGGCGTGGGCCGAGAAGCCGCGCGCGGACTTCTCGACGGCGGTTCTGACCCCGGAGATGCCGTCGCAGCCGCAACTGTCGGCGGCCGCCGTTAGTGCGGAAGACGAGGACGACGACAGCTGGGATATCGATCTGCCCGCCTGGGCCAACATCGCCGTCGCCAATGTGACGGCCGATCGCCGCAAGACGGGTGGCGCGCCGCGGCCGGCAGTGCAGGGGCAGATGCCACAAGCCGCGCAGGGCGCCGCTGTCGATACTCTGCCGCCTCCGGAGCGGAACAATCTAGAGCGGCGCAGGGGCGATCGTGGGCCGCCGCCGGGGCAGGTTGACCGCCGACAGGCGCGCAGCTTTGGCCGCCGTCCCACGCACTGAGGGCCAGTCCCATGTCAGCACCCCAGTTCGCGTCCCTGACCGCCGGAATGCTTGCCCGCAAGGGTGAGGCGAAGCCGTCGCAGGAACCGTCATTCGGATCGAAGCCGTGGCAGCCGCCGGTGATTCCGGCTGCGGCCGCCTCCCCCCCGGCCAGGCCACAGTCCGTGCCCAAGGCGCCTGCCGCGGCTTCGAACGACCCGGACATTCAGGAGATGAAGGTCCGGCTGCAGGACGTGGCCGCCGTCTGGCCGCAGGCCAAGCCGGACCGGCAGCAGCAGCATGCGGATCTGGACGGGTCGGGCTGGATCCCCGCCAAGGGGCACCAGAACTATCCGCTCAACAGCTATGGGCAGCCGGTGAAGACCACCATCAGGCTGACGCACCAGCAGGCGCGGGCCGTGAAGCTGGCGGCGCTGATCCTCGACAAGCCGCAGCAGGACATCCTGACGGCGGGGCTGTTCGCGAAGCTGGAAGCGCTGGCGTGCACCGACCTTTCGGCGTGCTCGTGCTTCAAGGCGGTGATGGAAGGGCTGAAGACGCCCGAGCCGTCGGAGCCGACGGTCTAGCCTAGTTCGACTTGCAGGCCTGGACCTTGAGGCCCTTGGGCAGCCTGGTTTCGGCATCGCCACAGGCAGTGTCGAGCTGCATCTGGGTGAGGCCCTTCGCCGAGGCGAAGTCAGAGCCTGACAGGTTCGCGTTGTCGAACTTTGCGCCGGCAAAGTCCGAACCGCCGAACCAGCCGCCGACCAAGGCCGCGTCAGCGAAGTCGACCTTCGAGAAATCAGCGTCTTCGGCGCGGAAGCCGAAGCCATTCACAACCGACATGTTGGCGCCGGCGAATTTCGTCTTGTCGAAGGTGGAAAGGCTCAGATTGGCCTGACGCAGGCGGGCGCCGGAGAGATCAAGGCCGGGGAGATCCTGATAGGACAGGTCGACCTGGAAGAGATCGCAGCCCGAACAGGTCTTTTCGCCCATGACGATCTTGTCGGCGGTAGCCTTGCGGGCGGCTTCATTCTGTTCAGGCGTCTGCGCCAGAGCGGTAAGGCCCATCGCGCCAATGAAGGCGACGGCAAGCAGAACCCGAAGAAGCATGAAGCGCGGCAGGAAACTACGCGAGGGCGGTCAGGCTCATCAGCCCGATTGCGACGACGGCGATAAAGATACGCTGTACCATTTAAGTCTGTTCCCAGTGTGCAGTCAGCGGCAGTCACCGCAGGTAGAGCAACGTCCGCGCCAGAGATCGGTTTCAATCGGGGCGGGTTGAAGGCGGCTTTTTGTGCGAGTGACGTTCGTTAGGTGATCGAAAAGTTAGGATTACCGAACACCTCTTACCGAAATACCAACAACGCTGGGGCATGTCGCAGGCGGCATGCATTACATCTTCGTCGGAATTCAACCGCACCCTGTAACCCGGCAAATTTTGCCGACTCACTGCGTCAGCGCGACGCTGGTGCCGCACCCAGCTGCACCGCCTTGCCGTCGCCGGAGTAAGTGAGCCAGGGAATCGACATGCGGAAATCGACCATCGGCTTTGCATAATCGCAGACGCCGGACCGGAAGGTTTCCTGCAGGCTGGCCCACTGTTGCGCCGTGAAGATGGTGGGCGCGTAGTCGGAAGCACGGAGCGGCTTGAGCTGGCATTTGCCGATGTCGTTCGTGTCCGGCGCGCCGGCAAGGACGCGGGCGAGTTCGGGCGGACGCGGACAGGAAGCGGCGGGCGCATCGGCGCCTTCGACAATGCAGCGGTCCTTCGCCAGCGACGGGCGGTTGTCGATCACCTTTTGAGATTTCGGGACGTTGCGCCTGTCGGCCTGGATGGCCTTGATCCACGCAACCATCACATCGAACGAGGCATCCATCGCAGCTTCGCGGGCGGACGGCGTTCGCCAGAGGGCGTAGTTGTCGTGGTGGCCCTGCGCGCGATCGAGCCGGGCGCGAACCATCACGGCATGAAAGGGCTGGTGGAAATCCGTCACCGACAGGCGGGTTTCGATGATGGGGGTATCAGCCAGGTTGTTGAGCGTGTTGTTGAGGCCGGAGCGGTAGAGATTGGACAGGCCTGAACGGTCGGCCTCGGTGCGGGTGGGGATGGGTTGGAAGTTGATGTCGTGGCCGTCGATGGCGGCGTTGAGTTCGACGAATTGCGCGGGGCTGATTTTGCCCGACATCAGCGCTTTGAGACCGTACTGGACGCCGACTGTGTCCATGCGGCCGGGAGCGTAACCGTCGGGGCGGCGGCCGACCTGGTTCACCTGATAGTCCTGCAGGGTGCAGCGAACGCCTTTGGGGTTCTTCGCCGCGTCGAACCTTTCGGCTTCGGGGATCGTGCAGCCCGTGCCGACGGACGGATTGTAGATCTGGAAGCGCGTGGGTGAGGAGGCGCAGCCAGAGAGCATGCCGGTGACGGCGACTTTCTGTTCGTCGCTCCATGGCCTGGTCGCTTTCGCCCAAGCGTCGGCGATCATGCGGCAGTCGTAGGCGTTGACGCGTGAGGCGTCGCTGTCGGCGAAGAGGTGATTGAGGATCAGGCCGTCATAGAGGCCGGGATAGAGGTTCTGGTCCATCAGCTGCGAGATGGCGCCGCCGGACGAGCCCTGCGCGAAGATGAAGTCGTAGGGGCCGTAGTGCTCGGCGACGTACTCGCGCGCCATGAGCGCGGTTTCGGCCTGCACGACCGGGTTGCAGTTGATCGTGTTGTGCAGGAGCGCGGCGGAGACGACGATGAAGCCCTGTTTCAAAGCGCGATCGTTGAGCGGATCGCCCGCGGGCTCTTCGGTGAAGCCTGTGCCGCAACCGGCGCCTTGCAGGACGTAGACGCCGCGGTTCCATTGGGGTTGGGCATCGCCGAGCATCCAGCGTTTGCCGTAGTCCCACAGAGCGGCGATGGAAACGCCGGACCGATTTTGCATGAAGGACTCCGTGCGGACGATGTAGGGCACGGTGACGCCGTTGGAGGTTGTGGTTTCGGCTATGTCGGCCGGCGGCTTCTGCGGGTCGTAAGGCAGGAACTTGCGGCCCGTCTTCGGCATGTACGACCACGTGTATGTCATCGGGCGATCGCAATTCGCGTTTGTCGCGCCGGGGCGACAGGTCCATGGCTGGATCTGCGGGCCGGAGAAGATGGGGCCGCCGGAGGAGTGGTTGGTCACTTCGAGGCTGACGGTGCGAGCGCCAGACGTGACGGCAATCGTGTTTCGCCCGGGCGTCAAGCGGTCAATCAGCATGATCAGCCCATCGCTGTCATGAGTTCGATGCAGCGTGCCCCAGGCGGGCTGGCCGTTGAGCCGAACCTCTGCTGGCAGGCCAACCCCGGCTGGCAGGCGGATGCGCACCAGCACGTCGCCACCTGAAACGAGATCGGCGCGGTTGGGGATGGTCTCGATCGACATGTCGGGCGGTGATTGCGGGAGCAGTGCGCAGGAGGCGGCGACGGCGAGGGCGGCGAGGCAGGCCGTGAGATTCAATCTTGCGAATGACATGAGCGTTCTCTCCCCGAACGGAGGCGTCTTGCGCGCCTTGAGGGGACGATAGACCCGGTTGCCGGGAAGGCGGAAGCCCTAGGCGGTCTGGACTGTCGCGCCGCAGGCTTCGCAGACGGCGACGCCGTCGTCGGGGCGGAGCGTGAAGTGGCCGCAGGTCGGGCAGGCGTCGGACAGGTAGTCCGGCGAGCGTTGCGGGATGAGCGGGGCGCCTTCGGTTTCTTCCAGGCGCTCGGCGACGCGGCGGGCGGTGAAGGGGACGATGTTGTCCGGCATCACGCCGCGGCTGAAGCCTTTGGAGATGAGCTGCTCGGGGCGCATGGGCTGGGCGGGGATGGTGGGTTCCTCGCCTTCGTTGGCGCCCGTGCCGAGGCCGTCATGGCTTACATTCTCGATCTCGGCGAGATCGTCGCGGCCGAGATAGGACACGGCGAGTTCGCGGAAGATGTAGTCGAGGATCGAGGTCGCTTTCCGGATCGAGTCGTTGCCGGTGACTTCGCCGGCAGGCTCGAAGCGGGTGAAGATGAAGGCATCGACGTACTCCTCCAGCGGCACGCCGTATTGCAGGCCGATCGAGATCGCGATGGCGAAGTTATTCATCAGCGAGCGGAAGGCGGCGCCTTCCTTGTGCATGTCGATGAAGATCTCGCCGAGTTCGCCGTCATTGAACTCGCCGGTGTGGAGATAGACCTTGTGGCCGCCGACGGTGGCCTTCTGGATGTAGCCCTTGCGGCGATCCGGCAGGCGGCGGCGTTCGGCGATGTAGGTTTCGTCGTGCTCGTGCGGATGGGCGGTGGGGGCAGGTTCCGGGCGCGGGGCGAAGCTGGGGGCCGTTTCGTTGGCCAGCGGCGTGCGGGCACGCCGCTTGGCTTCGGCGATGCGGTGCTGGAGTTCGCTGTCGACGGCGGGGCGGCCGGCTTCGATGCGGACGCCGAGGCCGGCGCCCATGGCGGCGCGGACGGAGGCGTGGACCGTCATCCGTGTGGTGTCGGACTGCTCGCCGGTCGCGATGGTGATGATGGGCTGGCGGGCGAGGTGGGGCGCGATGCCTTTCGCCATGCGGACGCGGGCTTCGGGCGTTACGCCATCGGCGCGCGCGAGGACGCGGGCGAGCGGAGATTTCGGATTGGAGACCGGGCGGCGGCGGCCCTGCACGGCGACGCGGGCTTCCTCGATCTCGCGGGCGGAGATGCCAAGTGCGCGGAGAAGGGCTTCGCCGTCAGTGTCGTAAGCTTCAGGGTTTAGGTTCAGGCGCTTGCGGATGACGTCGTCGCCGATGACCCAGCGGGAGAAGGCGGCGGATAGGCTGAGGCCTTCCTTGAGGGCCTGTTCGATACGGTCGAGCGCGTCTTCCGGCAGCCCGCGTCCTTCGAGGCGGGCGCGCTCCAGGCCGTCGATCTGGTCGAGCGTGCGGGCGCCGAGGATGCGGAGACGGACGTCTTCGGCTTCGGTCTTGGTCGCGGTGACGTCGAGCGCGGCGGCGACGCATTCGGAGAGATCGGGCGTCTGTTCGTCTTCGTGGGCGAGGAGGAGGTCCACCGCGTCTCCACCACTGCTTTCGGCGGCGATCCAGCGGATGGCGGCGGGGGAGGCGTGGTCGGCAGATACGGCGCCGGAGGCGGCCTTGGCCAGCGCGCAGATATCGGCGGCTGTGGCGACGCCCTGTTCGCTGTCATAGGCTTGGCCGCGCGACATGACGGCGGCGGCGAGGCCGGCGAGGCGAACGCCGCAGGCGGGGGCAATTTTCGCGAGGGCTTCGAGGTCTGACGACATGACCGCGAGGTCGTTGACGGCGGCGTAACGAGCGACGTTGACGGCGACGGCCGGCGAATTGGGGTCGGCGGGCGCATCGCCGATGCCGATCTCGACGGCTAGACGCGTGCGGCTGACGCGATCGATGGCGCCGGCGACTTCGTTGGCTTCGATGCCGGTCCAGGAGGGGATCACGTAGGTCTGGCGGGCGGGCTCGCGTGCGCCGGTGGCCTGACGGCGGAGCGTGATGGCGGCGGCGCGGGGGCCGCCGGGCGTGCAGAGAGCGATTTCGACCAGTTCAGCATCGGCGCCGGCGCGGAAGGCGTCGATCAGTGCGGAGGTGGTGGGGCGACCCTGCTCGTCGGTTTCGATGGTGAGGGCTTCGAGCGCGTCGGCAACGGCCACAAAGGCCTGCGTGGCGACGGCGCGGGCGGAGGCGACAGCGGTTGCGTCCGTGATGGCGGGAAGAAGCTGGGCGGCTTGCAGTGGCGATCCGCGGTTGCCCTCGATCAGGCTGAGCGGGGCGATGGGCGTGAGGCGGCGGGCGCGGATGGCCTCGCAGACGGCTTCGGCGGCCTCGCCTTCGCCGCCGAGCGTGCGGATGGCGGATAGGTGGGCATTGAGAAGCCGGGCAGGCGCAGTGTCGGCGTCGGAATGGCCGATCAGGGCCGCGCCGGTTTCCAGCACCCGCGCCAGATGGCGGGTGGTCGACTTCGTCCGGGATTCGGCCATTGGTCTGCTCCCGCATACGCCAGCGACGACGCCTATGCGGCGCCTGTCGCGAATCGGCCACATGATGGGGTGGTTCGCGGCTGCCTGCACACAGGAATTTGTCGCAGGAGCAAGGGTTTCGGCGTTCTGGACCCTTTAATTCGCGGGCGCCATATTCGCGCCGCTCAACTGATGCCTATCTAACTGAATTCCTTGCGGAGCCGAGATGCTGAAGTCGATCTTCACCTGGTGGAACGGAGCCACGATTGGCGCCCGTTTCGACATCGGCCGCCGCGCGTCCTACGTCGGCAAGGACGACCAGGGGAACAAGTACTACGAAGAGCGCAAGCCGAGCCTGGAGGGCCGCAAGCGCCGGTATGTGATCTACACCGGCTATGCCGAACCTTCGAAGATCCCGCCGGACTGGCATGGCTGGATGCACCACACCTTCGAGAAGCCCCCGACCGAGTCGCCGCTGCCGAGGAAGTCGTGGGAGCTTCCGCACAAGCCGAACCTGACCGGAACGCTCGACGCCTATCGCCCGCCGGGCAGCCTTGCCGAAGGCGGCGAACGGGCGAAGAGCTCTGGCGATTATGAAGCGTGGAAGCCCTGATGCGTGAATCGCTGTTCGAGACCCTGATCGGTCTGGCCGTCGTTGCCGTGGCGGGGTTCTTTCTCGTCTTCTCGCTGTCGCAACGGAGCGATGCGTCGACGGGCAACAGCTATGACCTGATCGCGAAGTTCGACCGGGCGGACGGGATTTCGCCGGGCACGGACGTGCGCGTGGCCGGCGTGAAGGTCGGGACCGTGAAGTCGATCTCGCTCGACCAGAAGACCTACAAGGCGGAGGCGGCGCTCGCGATCCGCAAGGACGTGCAGATTCCGATGGAGTCGGCCGCCAAGATCCAGGCCGATGGCCTGCTGGGCGGCAGCTACATCCATATCCAGATCAGCGGCGAGCCGGAGAACATGCAGCCCGGCGAGAAGTTCGAATACACGAGCGGCAGTAGGGACATTCTCGGTCTCCTGATGGACGCAGTGGGCGGCATGGCTGATGGCGGCGGTGAAACCGGGGGCGGTTCGGCAGAAGAGGCTCTCCCATGACACGCTTCATCCGTTTCACGCTGGCGACGGCTGCATTCGCGCTAGCGGCAGCGGGCGCGCACGCGCTGGAGCCGCGGACGGGCGTCAAGCTGCGCACGCTCGACAAGATCACCGGCAACTCGACCGACATCACCGTCAAAGTGGGCGAGACGCGCACCTTCGGCCGGTTGACTGTGACCGTTCGCGCGTGCTTCCAGGCGCCGCCGGAAGACGCTCCGGAGTCGGCAGCGTTTGTGGAAATTCACGCCAAGGCCGTCGCCACAAAGGTAGCGGGCGACACGCAGGCGAACACGTCGCGCATGAACAAGGGTCCGCAGCCGATCGGGCCGGACGGCTTGCTGTTCTCCGGATGGATGTTTGCATCTTCGCCGGGCCTCAGCGCGCTGGAGCACCCGACCTACGACGTCTGGGTGATTTCCTGCAGCACGGCTAATACGGCTGCGCCGTCCCAACCTGCGCCGCCGCCGCCGGCCGAGCCGAACTGAGCATCGACCGCCAGGGCTTCGGCGAGGCGTTTGTGGAATTCTTCCCTGTCGATCTCTTCGACACCGAAGCTGAGAAGGTGTTCGGTGACAAATTGCGTATCGAGCAGTTTGTAACCGTCTCGCTTCAGGCGGGCGACCAAGTGAGCCAACGCTACCTTTGAGGCGTCGGTGGCGCGGGAGAACATGCTCTCGCCGAAGAAGGCGCCCTGCAGGCTGACACCGTAGAGACCGCCGACGAGTTCGCCATCCAGCCATGTTTCGACGCTGTGCGCGTGTCCCATGCGATGCAGCGCGCTGTAGAGATTGAGGATGGGGGAGTTGATCCAGGTGTTGGGGCGGTCGGGCGCTGCTTCGGCGCAAAGCTCCATGACGCGCGTGAAGGCGGTGTCGACGCGGACCTCGAATACATCGCTCCGGATGACCTTGCGCAGGCTGCGCGAGAGGTGGAAGCCGTCGAGCGGGAGGACGCCGCGCAGGTCCGGGTCGACAAGGAACAGGCGCGGATCGTCAGCCGAGTCCGCCATGGGGAACACGCCACGGCGGTAGCAGTCGAGAAGGTCCAAGGGGCCGAAGCCGCGGCTCACGGTGGTGTCTCCTGGCGTGCGCTTCCCCGGGCGACGCTACTTCTTCATCCCGAGGAATTTCTCGAGCCAGTGGATGTCGTAATCGCCCTTCTGGATTTCCTTGTTGTCGACAAGGCGCATATGCAGCGGGAGCGTCGTCTCGACGCCGCCGACGACCATCTCGCTGAGGGCCCTGCGGAGACGGGCGATAGCTTCGGCGCGCGTGGGGGCATGCACGATGAGCTTGCCGATGAGACTGTCGTAGTGCGGCGGCACGCGATAGCCGGAGTAAACGGCGCTATCGAGGCGTACGCCGAGGCCGCCCGGAGCGTGGAAATCCGAGATCAGGCCCGGTGACGGCGTGAAGGTTTCCGGATTCTCGGCGTTGATGCGGCATTCGATGGCGTGGCCATAGATCACGACATCTTTCTGCTTGAGCGAGAGCTCCTCGCCGAAGGCGATGCGGATCTGTTCCTGCACCAGATCGACGCCGGTGATCATCTCGGTCACCGGGTGTTCGACCTGCAGGCGCGTGTTCATTTCGATGAAGTAGAACTCGCCATTCTCGTAGAGGAATTCGATCGTACCGACGCCGAGATAGCCGAGCTTCTTGATGGCCGTCGTGACCGTCTTGCCGATCGCGGCGCGGGTTTCGGCGTCGATGACGGGCGAGGGAGCTTCCTCGAATACCTTCTGGTGGCGGCGCTGCAGCGAACAGTCGCGCTCGCCGAGGTGGATGACGTTGCCATGGCTGTCGGCGACGACCTGGATCTCGATGTGGCGCGGCTTTTCGAGATACTTTTCCATGTAGACGGCTTCGTTGCCGAAGGCCGTCTTGGCTTCCGTGCGGGCCGTCGACCAGGCCATCTCGAGTTCGTCAGCCGTACGGGCGACCTTCATGCCGCGTCCGCCGCCGCCGGCTGTGGCCTTGATGAGGACCGGATAACCGATGCGCTTTGCGTTGGCCTTGGCGTCCTCGATCGTCGAGACGGCGCCGTCGGAGCCCGGGACAACCGGAATGCCCGCCGTCTGGATCGCGTCCTTGGCGGTGATCTTGTCGCCCATCATCCGGATGTGTTCCGGGCGAGGACCAATGAAGGTGATGCCGGACTTCTCGACGATCTCGGCGAACTTGGCGTTCTCGGACAGGAAGCCGTAGCCGGGGTGGATCGCCTGCGCGCCGGTGATCTTCGCGGCGGTGATGATGGCGGGGATGTTGAGGTAGGACTTGGCGGCGGACGCCGGGCCGACACATACGCTTTCGTCTGCGAGGCGGACGTGCATGGCGTTGCGGTCGGCTTCCGAATGGATGGCCACCGTGTGGATGCCCATCTCCTTGCATGCACGGTGCACGCGGAGGGCGATCTCCCCCCGGTTTGCTATGAGGATCTTTTCGAACATCGCGGTCGCTATTCGATGATGACGAGAGGTTCGCCGAATTCAACCGGCTGCTGGTTCTCGATCAGAATCTGCGTGACCTTGCCGCCGCGCGGCGCCGTGACCGGGTTGAAGGTCTTCATGGCTTCGACCAGCACCAGCGTCTGGCCGGCGTTGACGGTGTCGCCGACCTTCACGAATTTCGGAGCGCCTTCCTCAGCCTGCAGATAGACCGTGCCGACCATCGGCGACTTCACGGCGCCGGGGTGATCGCGGAGCGAGGCCTTGGTGGGGGCCGCGGCGGCTGCGGGGGCGCTAGCGGTTGCGGCGAGGGCGGCAGGAGCAGCAGTCGGAGCGGCGGCGTAGTGGACGGCGGCGGCTGCGCCCTTGGCGACCTTGATGCGGACGCCGTTCTGCTCGATCTCGATCTCGCCGAGATCGGCTTCACGAAGAATGGCCGCGAGCTCGCGGATCAAACCGGTGTCGAACCTGCCATTCTTTTCGGAAGGCTTGTCGGCCATGTTGGTCAAACTCTCTTTTGTCCAGCAAGGGCGACCGCTGCCTCGATGGCGAGACGGTAACCCAGGGAACCGAAGCCGGCGATGACGCCGGAGGCGGCAGGCGAAACCAGGCTCTTGTGCCTGAATTCTTCCCGAATCCCGGGATTGCTGAGATGCACTTCCACGACGGGAATGGTCAACACCTTGAGCGCGTCGTGGAGCGCGACCGAGGTGTGGGTATAGCCGCCCGCGTTTATGACCACGGCCCCGGCCTGTCTACGTGCTTCCTGCACCCAATCCACAAGCTCGCCTTCGTGGTTGGACTGGCGGAAAACCAGCGTTGCCCCAACGGTTGCCGCAGCCTCTTCAGCCAGTTTCTGGAGGTCGGCGAGGGTGCCCTTGCCGTAGATCGCAGGCTCACGCTCTCCCAGCAGGTTGAGGTTCGGGCCGTTCAGGCAGTAGATGGTTACGCTCATGGACGATTGTACCTGAGACCGGTTCGCAACGCCTGACATGGGGCGGGGCGAGCGAATGAATAGGCGAATCCCGGGCCGGATCAAATGCCAGAATTTCGGGTGTTGGGACGATGAAATGAAGCTGATGCTTAATGGCGAGCCGGCCGATGCGCCTGACGCTGTCACAGTAGCCGCCTTCCTGGAGCAGCTTGGCCTGCCGCAGAAAGGCGTGGCCGTGGAGCGCAACCGGGAGATCGTGCCGAAGTCGCAATATGCAGCCACCAAGCTGAACGACGGCGACCAGATCGAGATTGTGCAATTCGTGGGAGGGGGCTGATGCCCGACACGGCAGCTTCAACCGGTGACGCTCTGGTCATCGCCGGCCGGTCTTTCAACTCGCGCCTCATCGTGGGCACGGGGAAGTACGCGACCTATGCGCAGAACGCCGAGGCGGCGGCGGCGGCGGGCGCCGAGATCGTAACCGTGGCGCTGCGCCGCGTAAACGTTATGGACAAGGGATCGGACCGGCTGATCGACCATCTCGATCCGAAGAAGTTCACCTACCTGCCCAACACGGCAGGCTGCTTCACCGGCGAGGATGCGGTGCGCACGCTGCGTCTGGCGCGCGAAGCTGGTGGATGGAGCCTCGTGAAGCTGGAAGTGCTGTCCAACACGGCGCATCTCTATCCCGACATGATCGAGACGCTGCGCGCCACCGAGATGCTGGTGAAGGATGGCTTCGACGTGATGGTCTATTGCACGGACGATGTCGTATTCGCCAAACGGCTGGAGGAAGCGGGCGCCGCGGCGATCATGCCGGCGGCATCGCCCATCGGATCGGGGCTGGGCATCCAGAACCGCGTGAATATCCGTCTCATCGTCGAGCAGGCGAAGGTGCCTGTGCTGGTCGATGCGGGCGTGGGCACGGCGTCGGATGCGACGATCGCGATGGAGCTGGGCTGCGATGCGGTGATCGCGAATACGGCGATTGCAGCGGCGAAGGATCCGATCCGGATGGCGCGCGCAATGAAGCACGCGGTCATTGCGGGCAGGGAAGCCTATCTGGCTGGGCGTATGCAGAAGAAGCGGTATGCCGATCCGTCGAGCCCGCTAGGCGGGCTCATATGAGCGCGGACTGATCCAGGGATCAGCCGCCCTTCTTCAGCTTGTCGCGTTCCGCCGCGACGATGGCGTCGAGATGCTCTTCGCCGAAGCCGCTGACATAGACGCCGTTGATGAAGAACGTTGGCGTGCCTTCGAGTCCGACATTCTCGTAGTCCGTGACCGCGGCGTGAACCTTGTCGCGGATGGCCTTCGAATTCATGTCGGTTTTCATGCGCGCAACGTTGAGGCCGACTGACTTGGCGATCTGGTCGATGTTCTCGACCGTGTAGGCGTTGGCCGGCACTTTCATCAGCGCGATGTGCATCTCGCGATACTTGCCCTGAGCCTGGGCGGCGAGCGCGGCGGCGGCGGCGAGTTCGGAGTTCTGGCCGCGCACGGCGGATTCCTTGATGACGACGCGGATGTCGCGCTGCGGGTTGTCGAGCTGGCTCATCACCCACGGGGTCGCCAGTTTGCAGTAGCCGCAATTGTAGTCGGTGAACTCGACGATCGTGATGGGCGCGTTGGCCGGCCCGAGGATGACATCGTCCGAAGCGATCTTCAGCTTGGTGAACGCAGCCTCGGCGTTCGCCATCTTCTGCTCTTCCTCGCGGCGCTGAAGCTCGCCGAAGGCCTCGGCGAGGATCATCGGCTCGCGCATGAGGTATTCCTTCACGATGGCTTCGACCTGCGCCTTGGTCAGGCCGCCAACGGCGTCGGGAGCTTTGACTTCGCCTTGGCCGGAGCAAGCGGCGAGCGCGAGCGCCATGGCTGCGGAAACAAGCGTCTTGAAGTGCATCCTACGGGTCCTTGCGGGCGGGTTATGCCCGAACAGTCTTGAGTAAATATGGTCCGGTTCGACCGGATTCCATCATCAATGTTGGTTGTCCAGCGCCAGCGCGAACCGGCCGCGCTGTCCGCGCGGACGATTGCGTGGGTCGGACAGGGCCATGATGTCGTCGGCGCGCTGGCCGTTGGGGGTATTCAGAGTGAGCTTGTCGCGCGCACGGCGGGAGAAGATGTGGGCGCGGTTCATGTCGCCGACATGGTAGGCCTCTTCGGCAGTCGCGAGGTCGGCGTCGCCGATGCGACCCTGCTTGGCATAGACGACGGCAAGCTGGTTCCACACGAAGGCGTTGTCGGGTTCCATCGCGCGCGCGTCGATCAGAAGACCTTCGGCCTCGTTGATGGCCGCTTCGTCCTTCGTGCCGATCAACGAACGCGCGAGGTTGACCTTGAGCAGCGCATGCTGCGGCGCCAGTTCGACGGAGCGGCGGTGCGGAGCGACCGACTCCACCGCCTTGCCGCTCTCGAACAGGATCTGGCCCTTGAGCTCGTAGAAGTAGGGATTTTCCGGCTGGGCGTCGATCAACTCCTGCGTCATCGTCAGCGCGGCCTTGATATCGACGGCGCGATAGGCGGCAATGGCGCGAGCGTACTTGGCGGGCAGGGACTGATCCGACGCCGGATAGCGCGAAGCGACACGGTTCGGCGGGCCGATGAAGCCGACGAGCTTGGCCTTCATCATTGCCAGCTGGTCTATGGTCTCTTGCGATTGCGGTTTGGACTTGGCGGTGATTCCGACGGCGCGGCGCGTAATCGCAGAGATACGGTCGCTGGAGATCGGGTGCGAGCGGAAGTACGGATCGCGGCGGCTTTCCGACATCAGCTCTTCGTAGCGGAAATGCTCCATGAAGGAGACGAGACCTTCGGCCGACTGGCCGGTGCGCTCGAGATAGTCGAGGCCGTACTGGTCGGCTGAGCTTTCCTGGGGACGCGTGAACTTGAAGAAGGTCATCATGCCGAACTGGCCGGCGCTACCGAACAGGGCCATTGCCGCGTCGGGCGCGCCGGCGAAGAGCGCGAGCGCGCCGAGGCCCATGGTGATCAACGAAGTGCCGCTGGCCGCGCCCATAGCGGCTTCGGTCATGACGTTGTGGCCGCCGGCCATGTGGCCGGTCTCGTGGGCGATGACGCCTTTCAGTTCTTCCGGCGTCTTGGATTCCATGATGAGGCCGGTGTGCAGGAACATGTTCTGTCCTGCCGCCACGAACGCGTTCAGCGTGTCGTCCTGCACGATGTAGATGTTGACGTCGGAGGCCTTGAGGCCTGCTGCCTCGAACAGAGGGTCGGAATAGTCGCGGAGGATCTGCTCGATCTCGGCGTCGCGGATCAGGCCCTGGGCGGATGCAGAGAGCGGCAGCGCAAGCGCCATTACGGCGCCGGCGATGGCTCGCAGGAACGGCTTCGTCACGGCCATGCAGACGCCTCCTTCAATCCCGATCCGCCCGCCGGGAAGCTATCCCCGGGGGGAAGATAAGCAAATCCTGGCGGCAGCCGGGCTGCAGTTCACCCGGCCTCAGCCTGTCTTGCGGCGGTTCCACCAGCCCGCCTTGCGGGGAGCCTTGTCCGATGCAGGTTCCGGTTCGTCCGGCGTGCCGTGGATGGCGTGACGACGGGCTTCGGCCTGCGCTGCGGTTTCGTGTTCCACCGGTTCGACGACGGCAGGTTCCGGGGCGGATGCGGCGATTTCGTGGTCTGGCTTGCGTTCCGGAGCAGGCCTTTCGGTCGCAGGGGGCGCCTCGGCGCGTTCCGGTTCGCGTTCGGCAGGAGCCTCGAACACCGGAACCGAGTCGATGGCCGGCGTGACAGGTTCGGCATCGGCCAGCGCAGGCGCCGGTTCGGCTTCCTGCGGGGGAGCAGCGAAGACGAGGAAGGGCGCCGATGCGATCGCATCCAGCATCTCGCCGCCGTCGGTGGCGATGTCCGGCGTGCGATTGGGGCGCTCACCACGATCACGGTCACGGTCGCGTCCGCCACGGCGGCGTCGACGGCCGCCACGGCCACGGCCTTCGCCGTCGTCGCGGGCGGCTGCAGGCGTTTCCTCGTCGGAAGGTTCGACGATTTCGAGGCCGGAGCTGCCAGGCTCACGTTCACGGTCGCGTCCGCCACGACGGCGTCGTCCACCACGACGTCCACGGCCATTGCGTCCACCGCGGCCTCCGCGATCTTCGTCATCTTCCTCGGCGTCGGAGGTGGACTCCTCTTCGGAATCTTCGCCTTCCTCGTCGTGATCATGGCCTTCGTGATCGTCGCCGGACTCGTCGTCGGAGTCCTCGATGATCTCTTCGTCTTCTTCCTCAATCTCATCCGGCGCCGGCGGGGGCAGCGGCTTGAGCTTGCGGAGGTCGATGGGCTGCATCGGCTTGTAGGAGACGGGCTCGCCACTGGCGCGGCCTTCGATCTTGAATTCCCCGGTCTTGAGATCCTCGTCAGCCTCGATGCGCACCGCGACGTGGCAGTCTGCTTCGATGTTGGCGATGGACGAGCGCTTCTCGTTAAGCAGGTACAGCGCCACATCCGGGGCGGCGTCGACGTGAACGCTTTCGACGCGGTCATCGGCGGCGCGCGCTTCGACCATGCGCAGGACCTGAATCGCCGCGCTCTCGATCGAGCGCATGCGGCCGGTGCCGCCGCAATGATCGCAGGGCTCGGAGGAAAGTTCGAGCACGCCGGCGCGACGGCGCTGGCGGGAAATCTCGAAGAGGCCGAACTGTGAGATGCGGCCGGTCTGCACGCGCGCCCGGTCGATCTTCAGCGAGTCCTTCATCTTCTTTTCGACTGCGCGGTTGTTCTTGTTGTCCTCCATGTCGATGAAATCGATCACGATGAGGCCGGCAAGATCGCGCAGGCGCATCTGGCGGCAGGCTTCCGCCGCCGCTTCCATGTTGGTTTTGAGCGCTGTGGCTTCGACGTTGCGCTCACGGGTCGCCTTGCCGGAGTTCACATCAATGGCGACGAGCGCCTCGGTCTGGTTGATGACAATGTAGCCGCCGGAGGGAAGCTGCACGGTCGGCGAATAGATGCCTTCCAGCTGGTCTTCTACGCCCGTCATCACGAAGAGCGGGCCATTGTCCTCGTGCTGGACGACCTTCCGGGTGTGGGAGGGCATCAGCATTTTCACGAAGGTCCGGGCCTCGTTATAGGCCTCGTCGCCTTCGACGATGATACGCTCGACGTCCTTGTCGTAAAGGTCGCGCACGGCGCGCAGGACCAAGTGGCCTTCCTCATGGATGAGGGCAGGCGCCATGGATTCCATCGTCTTGCCGACGATCTGCTGCCAAAGCTTGGTGAGGTATTCGAAGTCGCGGCGGACTTCGGTCTTGGTGCGCTTGGCGCCCGCGGTGCGGACGATGAGGCCGGCGCCACGCGGAACTTCGAACTCGGAGGTGATCGCCTTGAGGCGCTTGCGGTCCGACGCGTTGGTGATCTTGCGGGAGATGCCGCCGCCGCGTGACGTGTTAGGCATCAGCACGCAGTAGCGGCCGGCGAGCGAGAGATAGGTGGTAAGAGCCGCACCCTTGTTGCCGCGCTCTTCCTTGACGACCTGCACCAGCATCACCTGCCGGCGGCGGATCACTTCCTGGATCTTGTACTTGCGCTGGAAGAGGGCGTTGCGGCGGTTCTGCTTGCGCTCGGCTTCTTCCTCGGCGTCCTCGTCATCTTCCTCGGCGTCGGACTCGCTGTCGTCTTCCTCATCTGCTTCGGCGAGGAGAGCTTCGCGATCCTCTTTCGGGATCTGGTAGTAGTCGGGATGGATCTCGGAGAAGGCGAGGAAGCCGTGGCGGTTGCCGCCGTAATCGACGAACGCCGCCTGAAGCGACGGTTCGACCCGCGTTACCTTGGCGAGATAGATGTTGCCCCGGAGCTGTCTCTTGTTCCGGGCTTCGAAGTCAAAGTCTTCGATCTGGCCATTGTTGACGACGGCCACCCGGGTCTCCTCCGGGTGGGTCGCGTCGATAAGCATGAGCTTGCTCATGTAGGGAAACCTCTTCGTAAGCGCAGGCGGCGCGCGAAAGCGCGGCTCCAGCCTGCGGAATGATGGAATCAGGTGACGAGGAGGCTCGGCGCTCGGTCGGGCTGACTGAATCTCGCGAAATCGCGTTCATAATTGCCCTGGCCATGGAGGCAGCGTAACCGCAGACCTCCGGAAAACGCACGAACCGGCTAACGCCCTGTAAAACTACGGTATTTCGGAAAAACCGTCGCTAGGGCGCGAAAGGCTGGCCACAAGGGCCGTCCTTGGGACTCAGCTATGCACCTATTGGACCCCAAGGGAAAGAGCGACACGGGATGTCCTGCCATTTATCCACAGGGCACCGAGCGTCGCAGTTAAGTTATAGCGTTGATTTGTTAGGATTTGTTTGCGAGCTACGGCGCGCGTCAAGGCCGTTTGTCAGCTTTTCTCGCAAGGTCGGTTTTGACCAACCACGCCAATGCGCCTGACCTTGCCGCCCTGGTCGTTTTCGACGTCGAAATAGATGTTTCCGTAGTCATACACCGTTGTTTCGCCTCGCGTTTCCACACAGCGGGGCTTGCCGAACGAGGCGCGTGCGAAGATCTGTTCGGCGCCCGGGCGGACGCCGGTGCTCGTATGGAATCGGGCGTCCTCAGCGATGATCCAGTAGACCTCGTCATGGGCGCCGACCGTGAGGCCATCCGGGAAGGTGTAGGTGGTCGCATCCGTGCCGCTGATCGGCTGGGTGGAGAGCGGCGCGCCCTTTACCGCCAGCAGCGTCGAAAGCGGCATCCCGATCTGCACTTCACCGATGCGCTCGCCGGGCACCACGAGATCGTCGTCCAGCGTCAACGGACCGGTGGCGCAGGCGGCGAGGGTAAGGGCAAGAACGGCGGAGACAGCGAGCTTCAGGCGCTCAGAATTCATGGCGGTGCACTCTCAATCACGCGCCCCGCCAGCGGTGTGGAGGCCAGATCAGCCGAAATTGTCGGAGAAGTCGAGCGGCTAGCCGCCTCCCAACGAAGAGTTAACGACAGACCGCTAGTCCTTCACGCAGGGGCCAGAAGGGCCGGACCGTATCCTGAAAGGCGCGAACGTAAGTGCGTGCGTGGATTCTGACATTGCTGTCGGCGCTGGGCGTTTGCTTGCTGGCCGGGTCGGGCGCGATCGCCGATCCGCCTGTCGCGCGCGTGCTTGCGGTGAAGATCGGCGGGGAAGGGACAGCGACGCGTGTCGTGGTCGAGTCCGATACGGCCATCAAATACCATGTCTTCCTGTTGTCGGCCGGGACGCAGCGCGTGGTGATCGACCTTCCGCGCGTGCGCTGGTCGATCAACGGGCTGACGGCTGAAGCCGGGTCGGGCAAGGGCGGCGGGGTGATCGCCGGGTATCGCTATGCGCAGAATACGGCGACGACGTCGCGGCTGGTGCTTGATCTTGCGAAGCCGGCTCTGGTGGCGCGTGAGTTCGTGCTGGCTCCCAAGACGAAGGATGAGCGGCACAGGATCGTGCTCGATCTCGATCCGGTGACGGCGGAGGCATTCGCAGCAGCCGCGACCGGCGAGAAGGCGCAGCCGAAGCCTGTGGCGCAGCAGGTTGCGCGCAAGCCGCTGATCGTGATCGACCCCGGGCATGGCGGGAAAGACCCGGGCTCGATGTCGAAGGCGGGGCTGAAGGAGAAGGACATCACGCTGGCGGCCGCTGTGGCGCTACGCGATGTGCTGCTGGAATCGAAGCGTTATGACGTGGCGCTGACGCGCTCTACGGACGTGTTCATCGAACTGGAGGATCGGCCGACGAAGGCGCGTAATCTCGGCGCTGACCTTTTCATTTCGCTCCACGCCGACGCAGGCCCGAAACCGGAGACACGCGGGGCCTCCGTCTATACGCTGTCTCCCGAAGGCGAGAAGCGGATCGACGGCGCCCGGAAGCAGCATGACTGGATCCTCGACGTCGAGATCGACTCAGACCGGCCGCAGGTGGTGAACCAGATCCTGGCCGACCTCGTTCAGCGCGAGACCAAGAACCAGTCGACCCGGTTCGGGGAAATCCTTGCAGCCAAGGCAGGCGAGGCGGGGTGGCCGACCCTGCAGAACGCACACCGGAAGAAGAGCCTCTACGTGCTGCTGAGCCCTGACGTGCCGGCCGTCCTGCTGGAAATGGGGTTCATCACCAACGCGGAAGACGCAGCGGCGATGGTTTCGGAGACCAAACGGCGGAAGCTGGTTCAGGGGGTGGCGGACGCCATCGACCAGTTCTTCGACAGCCAGACCCGGATCATGGCTGCCCGCTAGTCCTCCGGCACGGCGCGTACCGGCTGGGCCTTACCTAGCGCTGCGCAAAGGCATCGCGACCGCCAGCCGCAGGCATATACAAAGCATTCATGAAGATGGGCTGAGTTTAACAGGTATAGGCCCTGTTACGCGCCGATTCCGCGCCATAAAGTCACCGTAAAGAACGGTGATTCCGGGGCGCGATCCGTCGCAATGACTTTGCCGGACGCATATCCGCGTCCGTCAGCGAACAGCCGGTGAGATATGCAGCTCGAAATACCTCGTATGAACTGGAAGACGATCCTGATCGGCACGGCCGGTCTGATCGGCGTGGTGTTCCTCGCCGCGATCGCCTGGTTCTTCATCGTGACGCAGAACCTGCCGTCCGAGGACGAACTCGCGAACTACGAGCCGCCGATCATGAGCCGCGTGCACGCCGGCGACGGCAAGCTCGTTGCGGAGTTCGCGACGCAGCACCGCGTCTATGTTCCGTCGGAAGAGCTGCCTGACCAACTCGTGCAGGCTTTCATCTCAGCGGAGGACAAGACGTTCTTCGAACACTCCGGCATCGATCTGTGGGGCATGTTCCGCGGCGTGGTGCTGAACCCGCTGATGGGCAGGAAGCAGACGGGCGGTTCGACCATCACGCAGCAGGTCGTGAAGAACATGCTGGTCGGTGACGAGCGATCAGCGGAGCGCAAGGTGCGTGAAGCGGTGCTTGCGATGCGGATCGAGAACAAGCTCTCGAAAGAGCAGATCCTCGAGCTCTACATGAACGAGATATATCTCGGTGGACGTTCGTATGGCGTCGGCGCCGCGGCGCTCAACTATTTCGGCAAGTCGCTTGGCCAGCTGACCCTGGCCGAATGCGGGATGCTCGCCGGTCTCGCGCAGGCGCCGGGACGCGCCAACCCGTACAACAATCCGGAAGCCGCCATCAATCGCCGCAACTATGTGATCGAACGCATGGTCGCCAACGGCTATGTCGACAAGGCTGCGGGCGATAAGGCGCTCGCGGAGCCGCTGAAAGTGGTCGATCGTCTGGACACAGACGAGAACCAGGCGGCCGCCTACTATGTCGAGGAGTTGCGTAAGGAAATCCTGTCGCTCGGCGAGAAGCAGAAGCTCGCGGGTATCAATGGCAAGGGCGAGGCGGAAGAGGCCTTCCTCGAGGGCGGCCTCTCGATCCGCTCGACGCTCGATTCCAACATGCAGCTGATCGCGCAGACCGCGCTGCGCGCGGGTCTCGAGACATATGACCGGCGTCATGGCTGGCGCGGCCCGGTCGGCACGATGCAGGCGACCGACGAGTTCGAGGTGGCGCTGAAGGACTTCGCCAACGCCAAGGACAACAAGCCGAAGATCGCGGGCGGTGGAAATACCTGGCATCTGGCGGTGGTGCGCGGTGTCGCCAAGGACGCGGTGCGGCTGGGCCTCGCAAGCGGTGAAACTGGAACGCTGGCGGCGGATGATGTGAAGTGGGCCGCTCCGCACAAGCGCGAAGGCGGCGGATCGGGTCTGAAGGTCGGCGACGTGATCTTCGTTTCGCGCGATGCGACGCCGGACGTCTCGGTCCAATTGATTACCGACTATGCCGTGCCGAAGAAGGGCGCGGCGAATGCGCCGTGGCGCCTGCGCCAAATCCCAAACCTGCAGGGCGCGCTGGTCGCGATGGATCCGCACACCGGTCGCGTGCTGGCGATGGCCGGCGGCTATTCGTTCGAGCGCAGCCAGTTCAACCGTGCCATTCAGGCGAAGCGGCAGCCGGGCTCCTCGTTCAAGCCGTTCGTCTATGCGGCGGCGATGGAGCTGCAGGATCCGGCGACCGGCCAGTACAAGTGGACGCCGTCCTATCGCGTGCCGGATATCCCCTACGTGTCCTGCGATCCGAACCAGGAGAAGTGCTACAAGCCGACCAACTATTCGGAGCAGTTCTACGGTCTCACCACACTGCGCGTCGGCGTCGAGAAATCGCGGAACGCGATGACTGTACGTCTGGCGTCGGAGATCGGCTTCGACAAGGTGTCGGACATCGGCAAGCGGCTTGGCATCTACGACAACCTGCCGCCGTATGAATCCATGTCGCTTGGCGCGGGCGACACCACGCTGATGCGCATGTCGATTGCGTATGCGGAGCTTGTGAATGGCGGCAAGCAGGTTACGCCTGTGATGTTCGACCGTATCCAGAACCGCTATGGCCAGACCGTCTACAAGACAGATCAGCGGCCGTGCGCGGACTGCATGACGGAATGGAAGTCGGGCATGCAGCCGCCGGCGCTGCCGGACGAGCGCAAGCAGGTGATGGACCCGATCACCGCGTATCAGACTGTCTCGATCCTCGAAGGCGTCGTGAAGCGCGGCACGGCGACGATCGTACGCTCTGTCGACAAGCCGGTTGCGGCCAAGACCGGCACGACCAACGACCAGTTCGACGCGTGGACGATGGGCTTCAGCCCTGACCTTGTGGTCGGCGTGTGGGTTGGTTTCGATCAGCCGCGCGACATGGGCAATGGCGAGAGCGGCGGCCGCGTGGCTGCGCCGATCTTCCGCGACTTCATGCTCGCGGCGCTGAAGGACCGGCCGGCCGTGACGTTCCGTATTCCGGACGGCGTGGAACTGGTCGAGGTGGACGCCGACAGCGGGTGCCAGCCGGCGCCAGATACACGGCTGGTCATCACCGAGGCGTTCAGGCCGGGTTCGGCCCCGACGGATCGCTGCTCGGTTCCAGTGGGCGCGGACGGTTACAAGGTCGATTACGAGAAGATGGGCGCGGGCGATGAGTCCGTTTCCGCGACGCGCGACGGGCAGGTGATCGCCCCGCCGGGCACGGAAGCCGTGACGACGAGCAACCCGGTCACTCCCGGCGATCCGAACCAGCCGCAGCCGGAAGTCGATCCCAACAAGCCGAAGGAAGAGTTGACACTTGAGGACGGCACCTTCTAGACGGCGCGTCGAGAACAGCCTTCCTCAAGCTATCCCGAGCAGCCGATGACGCCCGAACTCGAAAACATGATCGAGACTATCCGGCAGTCCGTCGGCTTGCTCAGGAGGCGACTTTGACTGGGGCGTCGCCGAGAAACGCCTCGCTGAGCTGAACGCACTCTCCGAGCGTCCCGACTTCTGGAACGATCCGCAAAAAGCCCAGCCGATGATGCGGGAACGCAACCGCATTGAAGCGGCCATGGCCGACATTCGTATGCTTGAGAGGGAGGCAAACGACGCCGTCGAGCTGTGGGAGATGGCCGAGGCCGAAGGCGACAAGAGCGCACTGGCGGAAGTGGACGCCAGCATTCGTGTTGCCGTGCAGAAGGCCAAGGACGCAGAGCTGAAGGCGCTGCTCTCCGGCGAAGTGGACGCGAACGACTGCTATATCGAGATCAACGCAGGCGCCGGCGGTACCGAGAGCCAGGACTGGGCCTCGATGTTGCGGCGCATGTATGTGCGATACGCCAACGCGAAGGGCTGGAAGATCGAAGAGATCGACGAGCACGGCGGCGAGACGGCGGGCATCAAGTCGGCGACCATGCTGATCAAGGGCGAGAACGCCTATGGCTGGTTGAAGAGCGAGAGCGGCGTGCACCGCCTCGTCCGTATCTCGCCCTATGACTCGAACGCACGACGCCACACGAGCTTTGCGTCGGTGTGGGTCTATCCCGTGATCGACGACACGATCGTCGTCGATATCAAGGACAGCGACGTGCGGACGGACACTTACCGGGCATCGGGTTCGGGCGGCCAGCACATCAACAAGACGGACTCGGCCGTGCGCCTGACGCACGCGCCGACGGGGATCGTGGTGGCGGTGCAGGCGGAACGGTCACAGCACAAGAACCGCGCCAAGGCGTGGGACATGCTGCGCGCGCGCATCTACGAGATGGAGCTGAAGAAGCGCGAGGCCGCGGCGCAGGCCGAGGCTGACTCGAAGACCGAGATCGGCTGGGGCAGGCAGATCCGTTCCTACGTGCTGCAGCCCTACCAGATGGTCAAAGACCTGCGGACGGGCGTGGAGACGTCCGACACCGCCGGCGTGCTTGATGGCGATCTGGACGAGTTCCTCGCAGCTTCGCTGTCGCAGAAGCTCGGACCGGAAACGGTCGTAGAGGACCTCGACTAGGACTCCGAGCCTGCCGCCTAGAAATGACCTTATTTGGTCGCTTGCGGGGCCGGTGTTTATCGATTATCGATAAAAACAAGGTCAGGCGGCGATTCATGTCCCGCTGCGTTCGGAGACATCCATGTCGAGCTACTATTCTTTTAGTTTGGCGTCAATTCTGGCCGTGGTGCTCGCTGCGCCTGCGGTAGCGCAGGAAACGACGCAGCCGCCGGCGGAGACCGTGGCGGCGCGGGAAGGGGTGATCTCCTACACGCCTGCGGACTTCGCGGCAGCGCGGCCGAACACGGCGCTGGATATGATCAACCGCCTGCCGGGCTTCAGCTTCGAGGGCGGCGATAACGTGCGCGGTTTCGCGGGCGCGGCCGGTAACGTGCTGATCGACGGTCAGCGCCCAACGATCAAGACGGATTCGCTAGCCGATACCCTGGCACGCATCACGATTGCCCAGGTGGAGCGCATCGAAGTCATCCGCGGCAGCGTGCCGGGCATCGACATGCAGGGGCAGACGGTCGTCGCGAACGTCATCCGCAAGAAGGTCGATACCTTCCAGCAGGTGCTGACGCTGCGCAGCTTCATCTTCTCGGATACCGGCAAGACGATCCCCGGGTGGAACTATTCGGCGACGCGACGCGACGGCGAACATCAGTACGACTTCTCGGCCGGCCGCGGCATTTCGATGGATGACTCTGTCGGCACCGGCTGGCGGACCACTGTCGACGCCCAGACAGGCAACCTGGATCTGTTCGAGCGGTCTCGCACCGAAGGCGATGGCTTGGTTCACAGCATGCGGGGCAGCTACAAGGGGCCGCAGTTCGGCGGCACGCTATCCCTCAACGGAACGATCTCGACCGACGAGTTCAAGAACGAACAGGAATTCCTCTCACCGATCAGCGACAAGGTTTTCGTCAGTAGGTCGGCCAACGATCGCGGCGAGATCGGGATCAACTACCTGACCGACCTTGGTCCAGATCTGGAGTGGGAAATGCTAGGGCTGTTCAAGCTCGCCGTCGGATCGCTGGATGCGACGGGAGTCGGCATTTTCCCTACAGGCATGCAGCCCGATTTTGACCAGCTCTTCCAAATCGAAGCAGAAGCCGGCGAGCGAATCGGCCGATCGACGCTGCGCTATACGATGTCTCCCGAATTGTCGTTCGAAGGCGGCGGCGAGATCGCTTACAACTATCGCGAGCAGCAGGTCTTTCTCACACAGAACGGCAATGTGATCAATCTGGATGCGTCCGACGTTTTGGTGGAGGAACTGCGCGGCGAGCTGTTTGCACAAGGATCGTGGCGGCCGTCGAAGGAATGGTCGCTGGAAGCTGGCCTGCGTGTCGAGCAGTCGAAGATCGAGCAATCCGGCGAGATCGAGAAGTCACGTTCGTTTACGTATCCCAAGCCGCGCCTGGTCGCGACGTGGTCGCCTGCGGAAAACGATCAGCTGCGTATCCGCATAGAACGTGAGCTGGGACAGTTGAACTTCCAGGACTTTGCATCGGAAGTGAACCTGAACTCCGGTCAGCAAAACACTGGCAACTCCGATCTCGAGCCGAGCAAGGCGTGGGTCTATGAGGCGGCTTACGAAAAGCGCTTCTGGGATGGCGCGGCTGCGGTTCTCACATTGCGTCACGAAGACATTTCGGACGTTGTAGACCTGTTTCCGCGCCGCATCCCGATCGACACCGACAATGATGGCGTGGACGACGACACCACGCTGATCTCCGGACCGGGCAATATTGGCGACGGCACGAACGACGTGGTGTCGTTCAACCTGACGCTGCCGTTGAAGCAGGTTGGCTGGAACGGCGCCGAGGTGAGGATCGAGACGCTGTGGCAGGAAAGCGAGGTTACCGATCCGCTGACCGGTGAGAAGCGGCGCATCTCGGGGCAGCGCCCCGACGACATCACCTTCAACTTCCGGCAGGACATGCCCGAGCACAACCTGACGTTCGGTCTTGGGTGGTTCCAAGGCTGGCGCGAGAGCTACTATCAAGGCGACGCTGTTGAGAACCTGAAACTCCGCGATTTCTACAACTCGTTCATCGAGTGGAAGCCGGACGCGGGCTTCACGTTGCGCGCCGAGTTGAACAACTTCGATCCGTACAGCTTCAACATCCAGCGGCAGCTCTTTGGCGAGGGGCGTGATGTGGATCCGCTTACTTCCACCGAGACCGAGCGCCGGAACTCGCAGGTCATGGGCATGATCAGCGCGCGTTGGACCTTCAACTGACGCCTCCGGAGGACGCTTTCCGGGCCTCGATTTGGGCCCTGGAAAGCGTCCCGGAGAGCGGTCAGGATGTCGCATCGGAAGACGGCACAAAAAGCCCTTTGATTCAGGGCTTTTGGCCTGTGGATCAACCGCCCGAAACGTTTGTGTGGCAGCGCACAAATGGGCTAGAAAGAGGGATCGAATCCCGGCGGCGACGCCGCCCTCTTTCCGGACGTTTCCTGCTTGACCGATACCCCTGAAAACCCGACCTCTCCGGGGGCCAATGGCGCAGGCGAAATCGCGCCGATTTCGATCACCGCAGAGCTCAAGAAGTCGTATCTCGACTACGCGATGAGCGTCATCGTCTCGCGCGCGCTGCCGGATGTGCGTGACGGCCTGAAGCCTGTCCACCGCCGTATCCTCTACGCCGCCTACGAGGGCGGCTACACGCACGACAAGGCGTTCCGGAAGTCCGCCAACATCGTCGGCGATGTGATCGGCCGCTGGCACCCGCATGGCGATCAGTCGATCTACGACGCCCTCGTGCGCATGGCGCAGCCGTTCTCGATGTCGGTTCCGCTGATCGAAGGGCAGGGCAACTTCGGCTCGATCGACGGCGACCCTCCGGCGGCCATGCGCTACACGGAAAGCCGCATGGCGCGCGTCACGGCAAACCTGCTGGACGATATCGACAAGGACACGGTCAACTTCGAGGACAACTATGATGGCTCGCGTCAGGAGCCTTCCGTGCTTCCCGCGAAGTTCCCCAACTTGCTGGTCAATGGCGCGGGCGGCATCGCCGTCGGCATGGCGACCAACGTGCCGCCGCACAACCCGACCGAGATCATCGACGCCACGATCGCGCTGATCGACAACCCGGCCATTGAAGACATGGCGCTGCTCGACATCGTGCCGGGACCGGACTTCCCGACGGGCGCGCTCATCATCGGCCGCGCTGGCTCACGTAATGGCCTGATGACGGGCCGCGGTTCGGTCATCATGCGATCGAAGACGGACATCGAGACGCTGAAGGGCGGGCGCGAGGCGATCATCGTCACCGAGGTGCCCTACCAGGTGAACAAGGCTTCGATGGTCGAAAAGATCGCCGAGCTGGTTCGCGAGAAGAAGATCGAGGGCATCTCGGACCTGCGCGACGAAAGCGATCGCAACGGGATCCGCGTGGTGATCGAGATCAAGCGGGATTCGTCCGCCGATATCGTGCTCAACAACCTGTTCCGCCTGACGCCCATGCAGACATCGTTCGGCGTCAACATGCTGGCGCTGAATGGCGGCCGGCCGGAGCTGATGACGCTGCGCGGCATGCTGCAGGCCTTCATTCGCTTCCGCGAGGAAGTGGTCGCCCGCCGCACCAAGTTCGAACTGAACAAGGCGCGTGATCGTGCGCACGTGTTGATCGGTCTGGCGCTGGCCGTAGCCAATATCGACGAGATCATCCGGATCATCCGTTATTCGTCGGACCCGGATTCCGCGCGGATCGCGCTGCTCGATCGCGCCTGGCCGGCAATGGACATGGGACCACTGATCGGGCTGATCGCCGATCGCCGTACCGTCATGAACGACAAGGGCGAGATCAGGCTGTCGGACGAGCAGGCCCGGGCCATTCTCGCGCTGCAACTCTCGCGCCTCACCAATCTTGGCCGGGACGAGATCGGCAAGGAGGCTTCGGGCCTTTCCGAGAAGATCAAGGATCTGCTGTCAATTCTGGCGTCCCGCGCACGCGTGCTCGACATCATCAAGGGCGAGCTGACGGAAATTCGCACGAAGTTCGGCGTGCCGCGCCGCTCGGAATTCGTCGAAGCCGATCTGGATCTCGAAGACGAGGCCTTCATCGAGAAGGAAGACATGGTCGTCATGGTCACCCATGGCGGCTACGTGAAACGCACGGCGCTGTCGGCTTACCGCACTCAGAACCGGGGCGGAAAGGGTCGCGGCGGCATGGAGACGAAGGAAGACGATTTCGTCGTTCGTCTGTTCGCTGCCGATACGCACACCGAACTGCTGTTCTTCTCCTCGACCGGCATGGCCTACAAGCAGAAGGTCTGGCGTCTCCCGCTGGGCGCGCCGCAGTCGCGCGGCAAGGCGTTGGTCAATATCCTGCCGTTAAAGGAAGGCGAGCGCATCACGTCCGTGATGCCGCTGCCGCAGGACGAGGAAGAGCGCGCGAAGCTGAACATCCTGTTCGCCACCAAATCTGGCGGCGTGCGGCGCAACCTGCTGACGGACTTCCTTTCGGTGAACCGCGCCGGCAAGATCGCCATGAAGCTGGAAGACGACAGCGACGCGATCGTCGATGTGCAACTGTGTGCGCCGGAAGACGACGTGTTGCTCACGACGGCGATGGGCCAGTGCATTCGCTTCTCGGTGGAAGACGTGCGCGTGTTTACGGGCCGGACATCCACGGGTGTTCGCGGCATCAGGCTTGGCGCCGGCGACGCGCTGATCGCGATGAGCGTGCTTGGGCAGATCGACGTAACCCCGGCCGAGGCTCGCGCCTATCTCAAGCGGGCCAATGCGGCACGCCGCGCGGAAGGCGATGAGGCGACCGAGGAAGTCGAAGAGACAACTGAGGGCGATGACGCCGGCGTAGCGGCCGAAGCCAACGGCGAGGTCGAGCTGACCGACGAGCGCTTCGCAAAACTTCAGGAAGCAGAGCAATTCATCCTGACGTTGACGGAGGAAGGCATGGGCAAGCGCGCCTCTGCGTTCGACTATCGCCGCACGGGAAGAGGCGGGAAGGGACTCATCGCCCACCGTCTGCCGAAGGACGGAAAGCTCGTCGCGAGCTTCCCGATCGGCGAGTCCGACGAGATCATGGTGGTGACAGATGCGGGGCAACTGATACGTTGCGCCGTGGATCAGATCCGCATTGCGGGACGGGCGACACAGGGGGTTCGCGTGCTGCGCGTTGCAGCAGGTGAGCGGGTGGTTTCCGTCGAGAGGCTGGAGGACCAGAGCGGTGACGAGACGGCCGGAAAGACGGGCGGCGGGTGAACCGCGTCCTGTTCGGGGCGCTGCCTCCGCAAGGTCTCCGCTAGGGGGCCGAAGCGTGAAGCGGATCGGACTCTATCCGGGCACCTTCGATCCCATCACCAACGGCCACCTCGACATCATCGGCCGGGCCGTGAAGCTGGTCGACAAGCTGATCATCGGCGTCGCCATCAACGAGGGCAAAGGCCCGCTCTTCACGCTCGAAGAGCGCACCGAGATGGTGCTGCAGGAAGCCCGCAAGCTGTCCAACGGCGTCGAGATCGAAGCCCGGCCATTCGACAACCTGCTGATTCATTTTGCCGAGCAGTGCGGGGCCAGCGTCATCATCCGCGGCCTGCGGGCCGTCTCGGATTTCGAGTATGAATTCCAGATGGTTGCGATGAACCAGCGGATGAACGACGAGATCGAAACCGTCTTTCTGATGGCCGACCCCCATCACCAGGCTGTGTCGTCGCGACTGGTAAAAGAGATTGCGAGGCTGGGCGGAACGGCCGATCTATTCGTCCCAGAGGCAGTTCATAAAAGGCTGCTCACCAAGTACGGGCCGAAAAAGGGCAAATAGCATGTTTCGAAACGTTCTGATGGCGGCTGCCGGAGCCGCGTCGCTCGCATGCGCCGGCGCGGCATGGGCCGGCCCCGCGGACGATCCTGCCAACTGGCGCAAGGTCGACCCGGAGAACCTGCTGCAGTTCACGATCAACAAGCAGGAAGTGCTGATCGAGCTGCGCCCGGACATCGCGCCGGCGCACGTCGCGCAGGTCAAGAAGATCACGCGCGACACCAACTACGACAAGCTGCCTTTCCATCGCGTGATCGACGAGTTCATGGCGCAGGGCGGCGAGGTCTACGCGATCTATCAGGTCTACCCGCGTTATCCGACGCTGAAGGGTGAGTTCACCTGGCAGCGCGATCCTTCTAAGCAGAAGGTTCAATGGTTCGGCGCGACGCCGGGCGGCGACAAGCTCGGCTATATGGATGGCTTCATCGTGCAGGGTCAGCCGGACGAGACGGCTATGATCTCGAACCCGCCGGTCGCCAAGACGTGGGCAGTGCATTGTGCGGGCGTCACATCGATGGCGCGGGCGGACGATCCCAACAGCGCCGATACGCAGTTCTTCCTGATGCGCCAGCCGCGCGTCGGGCCGGAAGGCCTCGATACGAAATATACGCCATGGGGCCGCGCGCTGACGGGTCTTGATGTGATCCGGGGGATCAAGGCAGGCCCGGAGGAGACCGACGGCCGCTTGCCGCCGGCCCAAGCCGACAAGCTGAACAAGGCAGTTGTCGTCGCCGATATTCCGACAGCGAAACGCCCGACAGTGTATGTGCGCCGCACGGATGGGCCTGAATTCGCGGCAACCCTTGCCGCAGCCAAGGCAACCGATCCATATCAGGCCTGCGAACTCCCGCCCGTAGACATCATCGTGGAAAGGCCTACTCCGTGACCGCAGCCGACAAAGAGAACACCCTCGTCCTTACGCTCGACACCGGGGCGGTGACGATCCAGCTCCTTGCCGACAAGGCGCCAGGGCATGTCGAGCGGATCAAGGAGCTGGTGCGCGAGGGTTTCTACGACGGGGTGGTTTTCCATCGCGTGATTGATGGCTTCATGGCGCAAGGCGGCGATCCGACCGGCAGCGGCATGGGCGGCTCCAAGAAGCCGAACCTGCGGGCCGAGTTCAACGATGTCAGCCACCAGCGCGGTGTTTGCTCGATGGCGCGCTCGAACGATCCGAACTCGGCCAACAGCCAGTTCTTCATCTGCTTTGACGACGCTTCCTTCCTCGACCGCAAATATACGGCGTGGGGCAAGGTCGTGAGCGGCATGGAAGCTGTCGATGCGCTGCCGAAGGGCGAGCCGCCGAAGAAGCCCGGCAAGATCGTCACCGCCAAGGTTGCGGCTGACGTCTGATCGGCTGACCTGATCTAGTTTTCCGGGATCGGATCCGGCCTTCCATCGGGCCGGTAGATCGGCGTGTCCTCTAGCGGGATCGCCGGGGGAAGCGGCTCGGCTGGCTTGCGCGAATTGTTGATGTCGTCGAGCCACGCGCTCGCGGCGCCCATGCGTCCTGTGAGGTTGGGCACGATGTCGGCGTAGAACAGATTGTACTCCGGCGTCCGGTATTGAGCCCCGGCGCCGCTTTCGGGCTGCAGCTCAGGCGCGGAAGACCGTTCGACGCGGAGAACGCCATCGTCGCAACGCGCGGAGACAGCGTGTTCGATGATTGTGGGTTCCAGGTCGTCGGCGCCGCGAGCACGTGCGCCGCCGCGATGATCAGAGCGGGCGGAGAGTTCCGTGTCCTGCGTCCAGCGCAGCGGGTTGATGCAGATGAGCGGCTTGCCTTTGGAGGCTGCGATCTTCCAGTCGGCTGTCCAGACGGGAGACTGGTCGCGGAAGCGGCTGGCGTCGTCGCCGACGGCGATGGCCTTCCAGGCGACGATGCAGTGGATCTGGTCGTACTGCTCGCAGAGTGGTTGAACGACTGCCTTGCCGGGGAAGGCCGCGGGAAGCGCGGCATCGATAACATAGGCGGCGGCGAGGCGGCTCTTCAGCGGATCAGATTGGAAGCGATCGGCCAGCAGGCGCTGCACGTAGAGGCCGCCCTGTCCGACGCCGGCGAGTACGAGGCCGCGATGGCGATTGTCCGCGGCCATGTACTGGTCGAAAGCGCGCAGCACGTCTTCGTAGGCCAGCAAGAACGCCCCATCGCCTTCGCCGCCGACATTGATTTCCGAATGCAGAGATGCCTGACGGTAGAACGGCGCATACACAGGCCCGGCCTGAAGGAACGGGCCTGCATGGTTTGGCAGGATGCGGACCTTGAGGCGCTCCAACGCTTCGGCGTCGTCGATCTTCGCGTTCCAGCCCCCGGCATAGGCGGAGGCGGGATGGATGAAGAAGATATCGACGCCCCACGGCTTCTCCCAGCCGCCGGGCGGCCGGTTGGCGGGACGCAGGGCCCACGATTCAGGCTTTGCGTAGTCGGGCCGGGCAGGCGCGGATTCTTCCGCGAATCGGCCGGGCGGTGCAATCGACATGCGAAAGAGCGCATCCTGGAACAGGATGCTGGCGCCGATCGCCAGAACGATGGCGACCCCGCCGCCGATCAGGACGATCCGGCGTGTTTTCGGGTCTTTCAACATGGCCTCTGCGCAGCCCCCGCAGTCTATGATGGAGCGTAATCGCCATTGGCCCGCTGCGTCCATGGGGCCTGTCAGACGGGCGGGGCATGAAACCGCAGCTTCATGAGCCCATATTCACGCCATACGCGACCGGAATCGGGGGACAACGCCTGACGGAGGTTTCCCCATGCCCACGGCCCGGCCAATACAGCCAGCGCCGGTCAAGCGCGGCCCGCTGACCACGCTGCGCAACTGGTTCTTCGCCGGCATTGTCGTGGCCGCGCCGATCGCGATCACGATCTGGTTGGTGTGGAGCTTCGTGTCTTTCGTCGACCAGCATATCAAGCCGCTGATCCCGTCGCAGTGGAATCCGGAAACCTACCTGAACTTCGGACTGCCTGGCCTCGGCATCATCATTGCGGTCGTGTGCCTCACAATTCTTGGCGCGCTGGCCGCAAATCTGTTCGGACGTTGGGCGCTGCGAACTGGCGAAAGACTCGTCGCTCGTGTGCCGCTGGTGCGGTCGATCTATTCGCTGCTGAAGCAGGTGATCGAGACATTTGCGTCGTCGGATACGTCGTCGCTGAAGGAAGCGGTGCTGATCGAATATCCCGGCAAGGGATTGTGGGTGATCGGCTTCGTGACCAGCCGAACGCCCGATGCGGAAATCCGTGCAGCTGTGCCGGATGCGGTCGGCGTTCTGGTCCCGACCTCGCCGAACGTAGCGATGGGACAGCTGGTCTATGTCTCGCCCGAGCGGTTGAAGAAGCTTGATATGTCGGTCGAGAAGGCTGCGAAGCTGGTGATCTCGTTCGGCATTCTGCAGGAGGCCTCGCCCGACGCGCGGCAGCCTGACCAGATCGGCAAATAGCTAGTCGCTTTCTGCGACCATAGAAGCGATGCGCGGCGCGAAGAGATCGCGCGCGCGGCGGACCGCTAGACCGCGGGCGCCATCGAGGTACGGATCAGCCATGAGGATCGATTTGGCGTCGGTGCGCGCGGTTTCGATCAGGTTGGTGTCGCTGGTGAGATTGAGGACTCGGAAAGTCGGAAGGCCGGACTGGCGCAGACCGAGGAGGTCGCCCGGGCCGCGCAGTTTGAAATCGGCTTCGGCGATCTCGAAGCCGTCGGTTGTCTTGCGGAGCGTGTCGAGGCGTTCCTTGCCGCCTTCGGTTAGCGGCGACTGATAGAGTAGCAGGCAGCTCGATGCCTTCTCGCCGCGACCGACACGGCCGCGGAGCTGGTGAAGCTGGGCGAGGCCGAATTTCTCGGCGTGCTCGATGACGATGATCGTGGCTTCGGGGACATCGACGCCGACTTCGATGACCGTCGTGGCAACGAGAACGGGCGCCTCGCCGGAGCGAAGCTTTTCGAGCGCGCTGTCGCGATCCGGAGCGGGCATGCGGCCATGGACGAGTTCGACCGGCGCCTGGACGATCTCGGCGAGGACGTCACGACGAGCGACAGCAGATGCATCGCCTGCGTCTTCGCTATCGACGGCGGGGCATATCCAGAAGGCGCGCTCGCCGCGATCGACGGCGCGAGCGACGGCGGACATGACTTCGTCGATACGGGTGTCGGGAACGGCGGCCGTGGTGACTTCCTGGCGGTTGGCGGGCTTTTCCCGTATGACGGAGATGTCGAGGTCGCCATGAACGGCGAGGGCCATCGTTCGCGGGATCGGGGTCGCGCTCATCACCAGCATGTGGGGGCTATCGCCCTTGGCGCCGAGCTTCAGACGATCGGCGACGCCGAAGCGGTGCTGCTCGTCAATGACGATGAGTGCAAGTTCGGGGAGGTCGACATCTGACTGATAGAGCGCCTGCGTGCCGGAGAGGACCTGGATCTTTCCCGCGCGGACTTCGTCCAGAATTGCGTCGCGGGCTGAGCCTTTGTCGCGGCCAGTGAGGGCGGCTACGCGCATGCCGACTGGGGCGAGGAATTTGCCGATGGCTTCGGCCTGCTGGCGCGCCAGCACTTCAGTCGGCGACATGAAGGCCGTGACGCCGCCGTTTGCTGCAACCTGCGCTGCGGCCAGCGCGGCGACGAGGGTTTTACCGGAGCCGACGTCGCCCTGGATCATGCGGCGCATCGGGATGGGACGGCCCATGTCGATGGCGACGTCGGAATAAGCGTCCATCTGGGCCCGGGTCGGTTTGAAGGGAAGCGATTCGATGATGTTGCGCTCGGCGCCGACGGCGCGCGGGATTGCGCGGGCGTGGCGACGTTCGCGGGCGAGGCGGGCCTGGCCCATGGCCATCTCGCGAGCGAGGGCTTCGTCGTAGGCAAGGCGTTGGCGGGCGGCCTCGAAACCATCGAGGTCGTAGACTTTGGGCTGGTGGAGACGGAGCAGCGCTTGCTTGAACCCGGGCCAGTTGTTGCGCTTGATGAGGTGCGGATCGATCCATTCGTCGAGCTCAGGGACGACATCGATCGCCGCGGCCATGAATTTGCGGAGCGCCTTGGGCGTCAGGTTTGCGGTCATCGGGTAGACCGGTTCGACCTCCGGCAGGTCGTCGTCCTTTTCGGGATTGATGACGTGGTCGGGATGGGTGATCTGGCGGCCACCCTGGTAGTCGTCGATCGTGCCGGAGACCATCACCTGCTCGCCAACCTTGAAGGTGCGCTCGAGCCACTGGGCGTTGGCGTGGAAATAGATGAGCGTCAGGAAGCCAGTTTCATCGCGCAGGCGGACCCGGCTCGGCCATTTTCCGCGGCTGGGCGTGAGCTGATCCACGGTCGCAGTAACGGTGGCGACTTCGCCGATCTGAAGGGCTTCGATCGAGGCGCGGTTGCGGCGATCGATCCAGCTGGTGGGCAGGTGGAAGAGCAGGTCGAGATAGGTCTCGCCGCCGATCAGGCGGGCCAGATGCGGACGCACTTTCGGCCCGACGCCGGGAAGGCTCGAGAGGTCGTTATAGAATGGGTACAGCACCGGGTCGCGCATCGGCGCGGATGGTAGCGGGTTTGGAGGAGTCGCACAGCCGCGTTCTGGCAGCTGTCAGCGCGTGTATCAGGCGGCTTCGCGGTCGCCGTGGGTGAGGACGGCGGCGTCGGCGACGTCGAAAGTGCGTTCGAGGTCGCGGATGTTGTTCTTGACGAGGCCGAGGCGGGAGAAGGCGAGGGCGGCGGCCCAGAGAGCGGCGCGGTGCGCCCAGTTTGTCTCCTTCATCGGCTTGATGGTCCAGCCCCAGCGGCGGAGAACGCCGTTGGCGCGGTGGGCGCCTGTGGTGATGCGCGAGTCCCACGTCTGGTAGTCCATCGAGAGGGAGACGCAGAGGCCCTCCTGGTTCTCGACGCGGTGCGGGGCGTAGAGCGGCCAGGTGAGGGCTTCGCCGGGGACGACGTCGAAGCGGTATGCGGCACCATCCATGATGCGCTGGTACGGAAGCTCTTCCGTGGTCGTGCGCATGATGACCTTTTCCATCGCATCCTGCGGCAGGAAGGCGTCGGTGTTTGGGTAGACCCACACGCGCTTCACGCCGCGCAAGTGGACGAGGACGACGCCGGCGGCGTCGAAGTGGAAGGGGACGCGGGTGGTGGGCGAGGACAGGATCAGCTGACCCGTCATCTTGCGGGCGCCCACTGCGCCGAGTGTGGCTGCATTCGCCTGGAACCAGCGCTGGATCTCGGCCCAGAGGCCGGGGTGGCCTTCCTCGCAGGAGCGAAGGTTCACCCAGAGCCGGCCGGCCTTGATCGCGGCGAGGACGGTTCGGGCATCAGCGCGACCGCGGGTTCCGGTGGTCAGGGAGACCTGACCTTCGGCATCGAAGTCGTAGCTGTTGATGTCGAAAAGCTCTTCCGGGTAGCGATCCAGGATGTGGATCAGCGCCTCGTCGGAGGCGAGGTAGAGGGGGATGTCGTGCTCGACCGTCTTGGGGGCCTTCAGGGGAGCGGTGAGCGCAGTCACACTCGATTCAACCGGACGTGCCATAACTGACCTCGCAGTTCGCTTTTTCAGGGAATTGCAAGGCTGGGGCCGCGACCTTCAACGCCCATGTTTGGCGTGCGAAACGAGCGAATTCATGCCTGATTAACCGTAGCGCGGTCAGGTCTGGCCGCTATCGTGTGCGAGTTGTGCCGGAGGGTCGAGAAAGCGGATGGAAGGGGTGCTGAAGACGGCAAAGGCCATTCTTCTGCCCGGCGCCATCGGCGCGCTGATCCTCTATTTCTCGTACCATGCGCTGGCCGGCGATCAGGGCCTTGCAGCGTGGACCGAGCTGCAGAACGACGAAGCGGCGCTCAAGGTGCAGATCGAGAAGTTGAAGGGCGAAAAAGCCGCCCTGGAAGCCTCTCTCGTGCGCCTGCGCGACAAGTCCATGGACCTCGACTACGTCGAGGAAATCGCGCGGACCAAACTGTCGTATGTCCGGCCGGACGAACTTCTCGTCGCCGTTCGCTGATCGTTTCGCAAATTAGGTGTGGAACGGGTCGGCTTATCTCGCGATAAGCTAGGGACAGGGCTGTTTTCGTCCTTATCTTCCCCGGCAGAGCAGGGATTCCACGCAATGGCTGCAAAAAAGAGCGGGACCAAGTCCAGGAAACCGGTGTCAGATCCGCAGAAGACGGATTTGATTGGATATTATCGCGACATGCTGCTGATCCGGCGCTTCGAGGAGAAGGCTGGGCAGTTGTACGGGATGGGGCTGATTGCGGGGTTCTGCCACCTCTACATCGGGCAGGAAGCTGTGGTGGTGGGTGTCCAGTCGGTTCTGGAGCCTGACGATCAGGTGATCACCGGCTATCGCGACCACGGTCACATGCTGGCGACGGGCATGACCTCGCGCGGGGTGATGGCTGAGCTGACCGGGCGTGAAGGCGGATATGCCCGGGGCAAGGGCGGCTCGATGCACATGTTCAGCCGCGAGAAGAACTTCTTCGGCGGCCACGGGATTGTCGGCGCACAGGTGCCGCTCGGGACGGGACTGGCATTCTCGAACAAGTACAAGGGCACGGACGCGGTCTGCATCGCGTACTTCGGCGACGGCGCCTCGAACCAGGGGCAGGTCTACGAAGCGTTCAACATGGCCTCGCTGTGGAAGTTGCCGGTTATCTACGTGATCGAGAACAATCAGTACGCCATGGGCACGTCGATCGCACGGGCGTCTGCGGAGACGGAGTTGTTCAAGCGCGGAATCTCGTTCGAGATTCCCGGTGAGGAAGTGGACGGGATGGACGTGCTGGCCGTGCGCAAGGCGGCGGCGACAGCCGTGCAGCGGGCGCGGGATGGCGATGGGCCGTACATTCTCGAGATGAAGACATACCGCTACCGTGGACACTCAATGTCTGACCCGGCGAAGTATCGCACGCGGGAAGAGGTGCAGGAGATGCGCGAGCATCGCGACCCAATCGAGATGCTGAAGAAGAAGCTGCTGGATGCGAAGCACGTGACCGAGGACGATCTGAAGAAGATCGAGGCAGACGTGCGGGAGATCGTGAACGACAGCGCCGAGTTCGCGCAGTCGAGCCCCGAGCCGCATCCGGATGAGCTGTGGACCGACGTGCTGGTGGAGAGCCGCTAGAGATGACCGACATTCTCATGCCCGCACTTTCGCCCACCATGGAGGAAGGCAAGCTGGCCAAGTGGCTGGTCAAAGAGGGCGATACCGTGAAGCCCGGCGACGTGATCGCCGAGATCGAAACCGACAAGGCGACGATGGAGGTCGAGGCCGTCGATGAGGGCGTGATCTCGAAGCTGGTCATTCCGGCTGGCACTGAAGGCGTGAAGGTGAACGCACTGATCGCCGTGATCGGCGGGGACGCGGCGCCTGCGCCCAAGGCAAACGGCAAGGGCAAGTCGGGCGCGAAGGAAGCCGAAACGCAGACGCGCGCGGATGCGAAGGCGGACGCCGCCGGCGGCAAACCGGACGAAGGCGCCACGGAGCAGAAGGCGAAGAATGACGGGCATCGCCTGCGCGCGCCTGAGCAGAAGGTGGCGGCGGCCGAGGGGCTGCACGATCCGACGCTACCGGATGGCGTGACCTACAAGAAAACTACGGTGCGCGATGCGCTGCGCGACGCCATTGCCGAGGAGATGCGGAAGGACGAGCGTGTCTTCCTGATGGGCGAAGAGGTCGGACAGTACCAAGGCGCTTACAAGGTGAGCCGCGGGCTGCTGGAGGAATTCGGCGACCGGCGTGTGATCGATACGCCGATCACGGAATACGGCTTTGCGGGTCTGGGCGTTGGCGCTGCATTCGGCGGGCTGAAGCCGATCGTCGAGTTCATGACGTTCAACTTCGCGATGCAGGCCATCGACCACATCATCAATTCAGCGGCGAAGACGCTCTATATGTCGGGCGGACAGATGGGGTGCCCCATCGTGTTCCGTGGTCCGAACGGCGCAGCGAGCCGCGTGGGCGCGCAGCACAGCCAAGATTACTCGGCGTGGTATGGCCATGTGCCGGGGCTGAAAGTTCTGGCGCCGTATGATGCGGCGGATGCCAAGGGCCTGCTGAAGGCGGCAATCCGCGATCCGAACCCGGTGGTCTTCCTCGAGCACGAGCTGATGTACGGCGTCGAATTCGACGTGCCGGAGGTTGAGGACTTCGTTCTACCGATCGGCAAGGCGCGGATCCGGCGCGAAGGCACGGACGTAACGCTAGTGGCGCATTCGCGGATGGTGAAATTTGCTCTGGATGCGGCGGAGGAACTAGCCGGCATGGGCATCGAGGCCGAGGTGATCGACCTGCGCTCCCTGCGTCCGCTGGACACTGAGACCGTTATCGAGAGCGTGAAGAAGACCAACCGCATCGTCTGTTGCGAGGAAGGCTGGCGTTTCTTCGGCGTCGGAGCCGAGATCGCGGCGGCGGTGACGGAGCACGCGTTCGACTATCTCGACGCCCCGCCAATGCGCGTGGCCCAGAAGGACGTGCCGCTGCCGTACGCGGCGAACCTCGAGAAGCTTTCGCTGCCGCAAGCGGCCGATATCGTCGAGGCGGCGAAGAAGGTCTGCTATGTGGAGTAGTCTGACCGCTTTGATCGGCGCGGTGGCTCTGTCGGGCTGTACGCCGGCACCCGAAACCGTTGTTGAGACCTGGTTGATTGAACCAGGTCAGCACCGGTTGGTGCTGAAGACGTCCATTTGGGGGCCTATTGATTCAGATACATTGGAGGAGCGTGACAGACCCTTAGCAGCGCTGCATGCGGCGTCACTGTGCGCCGATGGGCACTCCATCAAGGCGAAAGAGCAGCGCATAAACGCGTGCGATTGGACATGCGGCAACGGCAAGCCGAGGGACTTCAGCACGACGATCTGGCTGGTCACTTGCTACTCTGCGGGCGTTCCCGAATGAGTTCGACGCACGCTACCGGCTTTCAGCAGACGCGTCAGCCGTTCGCGGACCGGCTGGTCGATGGCGATCATAGCGATCCATGCGACCGCGATCACGATGACGACCTGAAGGACGATCCAGAGCGGCAGGAGAGTCTCTGCGGGATCGATCAGCTTGAAGAGGTCGCGCAATGGATTGAGCAGAGGCTGGTGCAGGATATAGAGCGGATAGGACAGCGCCCCGATGGTGGCGCCTGCCTTCGCGATGAAGCGGTCTTCAGCCACGGCCGATCCAACCCAGGTGATCGCCGGCCAGATCGCGAGCATGATGACGAGGTGCCCGACCATTCCCAGATCTCCTGGGAAGAACAGGCAGGCTGCGAGCACGAGCGCCGCGAGATAGCCGACGATGGGCGACGCCTTCCAGTTGGGTTTGATCTCGTAGAGCAGCAGACCCATCGTGAAACCGTAGAAGATGCGGGAACAGCCTTCGCGGATGCCGTTCTCCTGCCAGCCGCCGGGAATGGAGCCTCCATCGAGGGTCATCTTGACGAGGATTGCGAGGGCGAGCGCCGCGAGAAGTGCGACGCGCAGCGGCGTGAGAAATCTGGCGACGAAGGCGTAGACCACGTTCGCGATCAGCTCGAAGAACAGCGACCAGGCAGGCGGGTTTATCGGGAATCCGAGGCCCGTGCCTCTGACGAAGATTGCAGGCAACCCGACCGCAGCCATCAGGCCGCCGACGACGATGGCATCTGCCGGCGGCCAGCCATTGGCGCGGGTGAGCAGTATGATCGTGCCGAGCACCGCGCCGACGATCAGCAGCGGGTGCAGGCGTATGAAGCGGATGGCGAGAAAGCCGAACGGCGAGAGCGTGGTCTTCAGGCGGTCGCGATAGGCATGGGCGATCACGAAGCCGCTCAGGATAAAGAAGAAATCAACCGCGAGAAAACACTGGGGCACGAGGGTCTCGAAGCCCCAGCTGCCGCCCAGGTGCTGCCAGACAACAGCCAGCGCCGCGACGCCGCGCAACGCGTCCAGAAGCTGGTATCTGGCCTGCGGCGCCATAGGCGACTAAACTCCGTGAAGCGAGAACATTACGGGCGGGGTCCTCGACGGTCACCGCAGTTCGCCTGCCCGCGTAGCGGGGCGCCGGCGTTTCCCTCCCCGCAGTACCTTTCAGGGGCACATTTGGCTCTACATTGCGCTGGCGTGCATAAAGACGCGGCAAGGAAGGCTGGCCTATGACCATTGCAATCACCATGCCCGCGCTCTCGCCGACGATGGAGGAGGGAAACCTCGCCAAGTGGCATGTGAAGGTCGGCGACAAGGTAAAGCCGGGCGACATCATTGCCGAGATCGAGACCGACAAGGCGACCATGGAGGTCGAGGCGGTCGATGAGGGGGTGGTGTCGAAGCTTCTGGTCGCTGAGGGCGCGCAGGGCGTGAAGGTGAATGCGGTGATCGCTGAGCTGGCGGGAGAGGGCGAGGCACCGGCGAAGGGTGGCGGGAAGGCCGAGGCGCTGAAGGCTGCGCCCGCGAAGGTCGAGGCGAAGGCTGCAGCGCCCGCTTCGGGACCGCGCGCTGACGCGCCCCGCCAGGCATCTTCGTCTCAGTCTGCTCCGGCGGTCGTCGCGACGCCGATTGCCGGGCGGGAGCCCGGCGGTCCTAGTCTCGTGGGTCAGCGCGTGAAAGCGTCGCCGCTTGCCAAGCGGCTGGCGAAGCAGGAGGGCGTCGATCTTCTGGCGCTCAAGGGCTCGGGGCAGTATGGGCGGATCGTGAAATCCGACGTGCTGGCGGCGCCGAAAGGCTCGGCCGCCGCGCGACCGACTGCCGGGCAGGGGCCCGGCGGGCCAGGAATCACGAGTCTGATCGAGCCGGCGGTGCTGGATGATCGGGTCTATGCGCCGGATACGTACGAGCTGATCCCGCTAGATGGCGTGCGGAAAGTCACGGCGCGGCGGCTGACGCAGTCGTTCATGCAGGTGCCGCACTTCCCGCTGACGATCGATCTTGAGATCGACCACCTGCTGTCGGCGCGCGTGCGGATAAACGAGGCGGGCGAGAAGGCCGGCGTGAAGGTGTCGGTCAACGACATGCTGATCAAGGCGTGCGCGATGGCGCTGATGGCGCACCCGGACGCGAACGCGAGCTACACCGACAAGGGCGTAGCGCAGCACAAGTCGGCGCATGTCTCTGTGGCGGTGGCCATTCCCGGCGGGCTTATCACCCCGGTCGTGCGCGATGCTCAGTCCAAGGGCCTGGCGCAGATCGCCGCCGAGATGAAGGACCTGGCGGCGCGGGCACGCGAGAAGAAGCTGAAGCCCCAGGAATACATGGGCGGCACGTTCTCGATCTCGAACCTCGGCATGATGGGCATCCGGCAGTTCGCTTCGATCATCAATCCGCCGGAAGGGATGATCCTTTCGGTGGGTGCGGGCGAGAAGCGCGCGGTGGTGAAGGACGACAAGATCGTCGTCGCGACGATGATGACCGTGACGCTGACGTGCGACCACCGCGTGGTGGATGGCGCGACGGGGGCAAGGTGGCTGCAGAGCTTCAAGCAGTTCGTTGAGACGCCGGAGGCGATGCTTCTGTGACGGGCGGCGAAGCCCCGGAGCCGGCGAGCGGTACGCAGATCCATGCGGTGATCGGTTTCGTGCGCATGAGCGCCGTCATTGGCGGCATCTCGCTCATTCTCGGCTTCGTAGCGATGTTTGTTCTGCTTTTCCGGACGGGGTTCGGCGCTCAGGAAGCGTTCTTCGGCGTGATCCGCGCCGACTGGCCTCTGCCGGCCGTGTTGCCGGCGTTAGGGACCGTGCTTTCCGGACTGATGATCTGGCTGCAGATGCGCGACATGCGCCGCTGGATCAGGGAAGCGGCAGCAGCGCTGGTTGCGGGCTATTTCGTTGCGGTCGGACTGTGGCTGCTGCTGGCGGCGCTGCTCAATGGCAATGGTTGAAACCGGAAAGAGATGATGGCTGACGCGAAATCCTCCTACGACCTGATCGTGATTGGCTCCGGGCCGGGCGGCTATGTCGCCGCCATTCGCGCTTCGCAGCTCGGGATGAAGACCGCGATTGTGGAGCGGGCGGAGCTGGGTGGGATATGCCTCAACTGGGGGTGCATTCCAACGAAGGCGCTGCTGCGGTCCAGCGAGGTCTATCATCTCATCACGCATGCGAAGGATTACGGGTTCTCGGTGGAGAATCCGAAGGTGATGCTGGATGCGATCGTGAAGCGGTCGCGTGGGGTGGCGTCGCAGCTTTCGAACGGCGTCACCTTCCTGATGAAGAAGCACAAGATCGATGTGCTGGTTGGGACGGCGCGACTGGAGAAGGGCTCGCCGGCGCCGAAGGTGATTGTCGAGAAGGGCAAGGGCGAAGGGACTTATACTGCGAAGAACGTGATGATCGCGACGGGCGCGCGGGCGCGCGAGATTCCGGACGCGGGGCTGAAGGTCGATGGCAAGACGGTGTGGGCGTATCGCGAGGCGATGGTGCCGACCGAGATGCCGAAGAATTTGCTCGTGATCGGATCGGGGGCCATCGGGATCGAGTTCGCCAGCTTCTACCGGACGCTGGGCGCCGAGGTGACGGTGGTCGAGGCGCTGGATCGCATCCTGCCGGTGGAGGATGCGGAGATTTCCGCCTTCATGCTGAAGCAGCTGGGCAAGCAGGGCATCAAGTTCATCACGTCGGCGCAAGTGAAGTCGCTGAAAGTCGACAAGGGCGTGGCGACGGCCGAGGTTCAGGCCAAGGATGGCGCGCAGACGCTGAAGGCAGACAAGGTGATCCTTGCCGTCGGGATCGTCGGCAATGTCGAGAACCTCGGACTCGAGGCACTGGGCGTGAAGGTTGAGAAGACGCACATCGTGGTCGATGGGCTCGGCAAGACGAATGTGCCGGGGCTCTATGCGATCGGCGACGTCACCGGGCCGCCATGGCTGGCGCACAAGGCGATGCATGAGGGCGTGATCGTCGTCGAGGGCATGTCAGACAAGGCACCGAGCCACAAGTTCGATCCGTGGAATGTGCCGGGCTGCACCTACTCGCACCCACAGGTGGCGTCGGTCGGCATGACCGAGGAGAAGGCGAAGGCTTCGGGTCGCAAGATCAAGGTCGGCAAGTTCCCGTTCATCGGGAACGGCAAGGCGATCGCGCTAGGCGAGCCGGAAGGCATTGTGAAGACGATCTTCGACGAGACGACTGGCGAACTGCTCGGCGCGCACATGGCGGGCGAGGGCGTCACGGAGCTGATCCAGGGCTACTGCATCGCCCGGCAGGGCGAACTCACCGAAGCCGAGCTGATGGAAACGGTGTTCCCGCATCCGACGCTGAGCGAGATGATGCATGAGAGCGTGCTCGCGGCGTATGGGCGGCCGCTGCACGTCTAATTAATCGGCATTAGGAATTGGAGGCATTCCTAATGCTGCTTAGGAAAGCTGGCTATTCCTAACCGCGCTTAGGAATGCGGGTTATTCCTCCGGTTCGAATACGCGCTTTCGCGCGTCTGCCGGGCAGGCGGCCGGCGGTCCCGTCTATTCAGCAGCCTGCACGCCACTCTCATTGCGAGCGGCGATTTCGGCGGCGAGCTTCTGCACCGCGCCGATATCCATCTTGCCGGTACCGAGGACGGGGATCGCCGGCACCTGGAAGATCTTGCGGGGGAGCGAGAGCTCGTTGACGCCGTGATCCTGCGCCCAGCGCTGGAGGTCCGAGCGGTCGGCCTTCGGGTATGTGGTGAGCAGGACGATCTGCTCGCCCTTGCGCTTGTCAGGCAGGACAGCCGCGGCGTGGTCGTGTTCGCGCCAGAGGGTCGAGGCGCAGTTTTCGGCAACCGCGAGCGACACCATCTCGCCGCCGACCTTGGCGAAGCGCTTAAGGCGGCCCTTGATGGTGAGATAGCCGTCATCGTCCTGAACGACGATGTCGCCGGTGTCGTGCCAGCCAGAGGGCAGGGGCTGCAGCTCGCCGGGTTTGGACGGGGACAAATAGCCCTGCATGACGTTCGGGCCGCGAACGAGCATGCGACCGCCCTTTTCGATGCCCGGGACGGGTTCGAACTGGACTTCCATGCCGGGAAGCAGGCGGCCGACGGTGCCATGATGGTTGCGGCCGGGCTGGTTGACCGAGATGACCGGTGCGGCTTCCGTGGCGCCGTAACCTTCGAGAAGTTCGACATTGAAACGGCGGCGGACAAGCTGGCGGGTTTCGTCACGCACGCGTTCGGCGCCGCAGACGGCATAGCGGAGATTTCCGAGTTCGTTGCCCGTGCAGGCGCGGATGTACTGGTTGAGGAAGGTGTCGGTGGCGAAGAGGAAAGTCGCGCCGGTTTCCTCCACACGCTTGGGAATGAGCTTGGTCTGCAGCGGGGAGGGATGCAGCACGGACTTCATGCCGCCAAGCAGGGGAAGCAATGCGCCTGCGGTCAGACCGAAGCAGTGGAAGGTTGGCAGCGGGCTGAAGAGGACATCGTCGAGGCGGAGCGCCTCGGGAACGTGCGCCAGGATCTGGTGGACGTTGGCGACGATGTTGCGGTGAGAGAGGACGACACCCTTCGGGTCGCCCTCGGTGCCGGAGGTGAAGAGGATGACGGCAGGTGAGCCGGGATCGGGGCTGGCGCTGACGGCCCATGGCATGATCGGGCCGAGCGCGCCGGCGGCCTTCTGCTTGACGCCGAGATTCTTGCGGACGTCTTCTAGGTAGACGAACTCGGCATCCGACTTCAGTTCGTCTACCAGACCTTGAAGCTCCGCCTTCTCGATGAAGGCGTGGGCAGTGATGATGCGCTTCACCTGCGCGGCCTTGAGCGCCGCTTTCACGTTCCGCGCGCCGGCGGTGAAGTTGATCATCGCGGGTACGCGCGCATAGGCGTTGATCGCGAAGAAGGTGATGATGGCGCCCGCGCCGGTCGGCAGCATGAGGCCTACGGCTTCGCCGCGCTTCGTGCCCTTCTTCAGGGCGGAGCCGAGCGCAAAGGCCGCACGGACAATGTCGTCGTAGGAAAGTTTGCGGTCGTCCGCATCGTGCAGAACGATCTTGCTGCCCCCATATTCCTTGCGGGCCGCGAGCAGCGCCGGGAATACCCCCGTCTCGGCGTTGCGTGGGTCATACGCTGAGCGCAGTGACGCCATCTTGGAAATCTCCCTCGGGCGCCCACCAGCGCTCTTTTATGTCTTGGTGGTAATATACCCTGTGGCTCATAAACCACAAACCTGCGTACCAGTGAGTCCCGTCACAGTCATTTCGCAGTGCAGTAAATCGAGGTAACAGGCCCAATGGCCACGCTTCTCGACAACAGGGGACCCCGGCACCCGGAGAAACAGGGGCGTGAAGACACGCCGTTGTTGCGCAAGCCGTCGTGGATTCGCGTGAAAGCACCCACCAGCGAGGGGTACCTTGAGACCAAGGCCATCGTGCGAGAGGCGAACCTCGTCACTGTGTGCGAGGAGGCCGGCTGTCCCAACATCGGCGAGTGCTGGACCAAGAAGCACGCGACCCTGATGATCATGGGCGACACCTGCACGCGGGCCTGCTCGTTCTGCAATGTGCGCACGGGTATGCCTGGGCCGCTGGATGCCGACGAGCCCCGGCGGGTGGGCGAGACGGTCGCCAGGATGGGTCTGGGCCACGTCGTCATCACGTCGGTGGACCGGGATGACCTGGCCGATGGCGGCGCGGAGCACTTCGCGCAAGTCGTGCGCGCGATACGCCAGGCGGCGCAGAAGTCGACGATCGAGATCCTGACGCCGGACTTTCTGCGCAAGGGCGATGCGGCGAACATCGTGATCGATGCCAAGCCCGACGTGTTCAACCACAACCTCGAGACCGTGCCGCGGCTGTATCTGAGCATCCGGCCGGGCTCGCGTTACTATCACTCGCTGCGACTGCTGGAGCGCGTGAAGGAACGCGATCCTTCTCAGTTCACCAAGTCCGGGTTGATGGTCGGGCTTGGCGAGAGCAAGGAAGAAGTGATGCAGGTGATGGACGACATGCGGTCCGCAGGCGTCGACTTCCTGACGATCGGACAATACTTGCAGCCTTCGCGTAAGCACGCGGCGGTGGAGCGCTTCGTAACGCCGGAAGAGTTCGCGACGTATGAAACGATCGCGAAGTCGAAGGGCTTCCTTCTGGTGTCGGCAAGCCCGCTGACGCGGTCGAGCTATCATGCGGATGACGATTTCGCGAAGCTACGCGCGGCGCGCGAGGCGCAGCTGGGGCGCTGATTGACCATCCACCGTGAGACGCTGGAGCTACCGTACCGGCCGGACGATCTGTTCGATCTTGCCGCCGATGTCGGGCGCTATCCCGAATTCATCACCTGGATCCAGTCACTGAAGATGATGGACCAGCAAGAGGAGCCGAACCGGTTTCGCTGCCGAGCTGAGGCGACCGTTGGGTTCAAGGGTTTTCGTGAGACATTCGTGACCGATGTCGATGCGAGGAAAGGCGAGCTGGCGATCGACGTTACGCTAGTCCGTGGCCCGTTCCGCAAGCTGAAGAACATGTGGCGGTTCGCGCCTGGGCCGAAAGGCGCGCGGGTGGCTTTTGAAATCCAGTTCGAGTTCCGCAACTTTGTGCTGCAAGCTCTCGCTGACGCGAACAAGGTCTACGCGGTAAAGCGCGTGATCGATGCGTTCGTAAGCGAGGCGGGCCGGCGCTACTCGAAAGTGGCGCAGACCTAGTTGTTCGGCGAACCGGGCGTCGTGCCGGGGTCGGCTTGCGACTGGCCGAGGTCGCGCGCTGTCACCGGGCGTTCGCCGGTAAGCGGGACGGTCAGTTTTCCCTCCGGCGTCTGGTCGGCGGGCGTCGGGGCGGCCTCGCGCGGCTTGGTGAGTTTTGGATCCGGGCCGCATTCGCCGAGCGACCAGCCGGCATCGCCGTGGACAACGCGGCAGAGGACGGCGGTGGTCTCGCTGTTGGCGGTGATCGACGTGCGGACGAGGGCGCCCTTGGCGTCGTATTTCGGGCGGGTGAAAGTGATGCGGTTCATACCCGCGGTTGCAGCTTCACCTTCCGGGCCGCTGACGGTCACGAGGTTGAAGCCCGATCCCTGCCAGTCGCAGGACGGTTGCCACGGGGCATCCTCGCCCTTGAGCTGGACGCTCATCGGCGGATCGTCGCGGCTGAGGTCGTAACGCTCACGGCCGATGGCGGCGATGAGGTCGCAGTCATTGGTGACGAAGAGCGGCTCCTTGGCGGGAACGTCCTCCGGGCCGCTTTCGCAGCCGGCAGCGGCAAGGAACCCGGCCACAAGGAGAAAACGCTTCATCAGGACACCCAGCTTGTCTTGCACTCGCCCACCGCCCAGCCAGCGAAGCCGGAGTGGACGCGGCATTCATAGCCGATGCCCGCCAAGGGTCCATGCATGATTTCAGTCTCGATCAGGGCCCCGTTGCCGTCGTAGCGGGGCTGTTTGAAGGCAACCCATTTCAGACGTTCGCGGGGGTCGACCGATTGCGGGTCGTCGTTGTAATCCGAGAATGCGAGGCCGTATTTCGACCAGTCGCACTGCGGCCGCCAGCCAGCAGCGCCCAAGCCCTTCAGGGGCGGGGCCGGGTTGTCCGGACCAAACTTGTAATGTTCCTTCGCGACCGCGACCACGACGGCGCAATCCTTGCCGCTGACTTCGACGGAGGCGGGCTGGTTGTCGGTGAATTCGGTGGAGGCGCAGGCCCAGACCAGCATCGCCGCCGCGCCAAGAACGAGAAGATTCGCAACACGCATCAGTCGTCTCCTATGCAACCGGCTTCTTGCGGCCAGGCTATGGTCAGGAGTCGCGGGCGTTGATGGCAGGATAAGGGCGGAACCCCGGCCCGGAATGTCCCCAAGTCTTTCCTGCTCGTCATGATCAGCCGCCGTTCATGTTGGAGCGGGCAGGATGCGCTGGTGAGGGGCCAGTTGAGGCCCGAAGGGACGTGACATGAAGACCCTGATCAAGACCGCCCTGGTTGCCGCCGCGATCATGACGCCCGAGCCCGCGCTGGCCCAACTCGGAGATTACCGCCAAGGCGGCGGCGGATACGACGTGTTCAACCTGCAGGGCGAACGGGTCGATGTTGCGAAGGCGCAGTTGGCGAGCGCCGGCTACAGCAAGGCGCGCAATATCAGCTATGGCGGCAAGCAGTATGATCTGTGGTCGAACGCCCGCTCGCGCAATTCATGCGTCGGCTTCACCTCGTACAATGGCCGGGTGACGGATACGCGTTCGTTCGATGATGCTGAGTGTGGCGTCGTCGGCGGCGGATGGGGTCCCGGCGGGTTCGATGCATCAAAGCTGCAGGGCCTGCGCGTCGATGACGCCAAGCGCAACCTGCAGAAGTTCGGCTACTCGAACACGCGCAATGTCCGGATCGACGGGCAGCAATGGGATCTGTGGCAGAACTCGCGCGGGCGCGGTTGCATCGGCTTCACGTCCTACAATGGCAAGATCACGGGCACGCGCGACTTCCGCGGCAGCGAGTGCGACAGCGACTGGAATTCGGGCGGTGGTTGGGGCGGCTATCTGCGTATCGACAGCCTGCGTGGCATGAGTGTCGACTCGGCGAAGCGTGAACTGTCAAACGCCGGCTTCGAGAAGGCGCGCAACATCCGCGTCGACGGCCGGCAGTGGGATCTCTGGTACGATGACAACGATCGGAACGGGCGCTGCGTAGGCTTCACGTCGTACAACGGCCGGGTGTCGGATGCCGACAGTTTTGCGGAGCGTGACTGCTACTAGTCGACCTACGCCATCATCTTCCGCAGCATCTCCAGCGCAGTGACGATCGTCTCGCGGCGGACCTGGGTGCGGCCGATGTCGCCGAAGCGCATGGCCTGGTGGAAGATTGGTTTGTTCTCACGAGCGACGGCGATATGGACAAGGCCGACCGGCTTGAGCGGCGTGCCGCCGCCGGGGCCCGCAACGCCGGTGACGGCGACAGCTAGATTGGCGCGGGATTCTTCCAGTGCGCCTTCGGCCATGGCGCGGGCGACAGGCTCGGATACCGCGCCGGCGTCGGCGATAAGACTGCCATCCACGCCCAACATCTCTTCCTTGGCCTTGTTGGAATAGACAATGAAGCCGCGCTCGACCGTGGCGGACGAACCCGGAATTTCCGTCAGCAGGCCGGCGATGAGGCCGCCCGTGCAGCTTTCCGCCGTCGCGATCTTGAGGCGCTTCTGCTGGGCCTCATCGAGCGTGAGGCGGGCGAGCATGATGAGCTGGTCGTCGAACATGGCGAGGTTCCGGCCGCTACCAGAGTGGGTTGAGCAAGGATAAGCCTGCTTTTAGCCGATAGGTAAGGCGAAGTTCGCAATCCGAGCCGGGCGCTGCGTCGAACGCGATTTCGACCGGATCGTACAGATCTCCCGAATGCGATTGGGAAACGGATGCCCCGGCTGTGTAGCGCTGAGGCGGCGCCGACGCGGCCTCGCCAGGGAAGTTAGCTATCGTGGCGCTGCCACGGGTGACTGAGCCTTCGAGGCGAACGTCGCCGGCGGTTGTGTATCCAGGGATATTGGGAAGTAGCGTGAAGGTTCTTGCGCCGTCGCAGCGATAGGTTTGGGTGTTCCAGCGGCTGTCGTACAGCACCGCCAGTATTGGAATCGCGATCAGGGCTGCTCCGACCAAGAGAGCAATGCGCAACTGCGGGCTCATCGCGGCTCCGTCAGCGTGACAGCAATACGGTGGCTTGGGCGGCGATGCCTTCCTCGCGGCCGATGAAGCCGAGCTTCTCGGTAGTCGTGGCTTTCACGCTGATTGCATCGAACGGGGCATTCATGGCTTCCGCGGTCGCGCGGCGCATAGCTTCGCGGTGGGGCGCGATCTTCGGGCGCTCAGCGAGGATAGTGATGTCGGCGTTGGCGATGCGATAGCCGTGGTCGCTCGCGAGCTTCACAGCGTGCTGGAGGAATTTGATCGAGGCTGCGCCTTTCCATCGCGGGTCGGAGGGCGGGAAGTGGTCGCCGATGTCGCCGAGGGCGAGGGCGCCGAGGATGGCGTCGGTGAGCGCGTGCCAGCCGGCATCGGCGTCGGAGTGGCCTTCCAGCTTTTTGGTGTGCGGGATGCGAACGCCGCAGAGAATGACAGCGTCGCCGGGTTCGAACCCGTGGACATCGAAGCCTGTGCCGACGCGCAGGCCCGGGGCGGCGATCAGTTTCTCGGCCACGGCCAGATCCTCCGGGTAAGTTACTTTCATAAGCTCATGCCGGCCCGGCGTCAGCACCACCTTCGCGCCCGCTGCCTCGACGAGGGCGAGATCGTCGACCGCGGCTTCATCGGAGGCTTCGAATGCGCGTCTGATGACGGGCCAGCGGAAGGCTTGTGGTGTCTGCACGCGCACGACGTGATCGCGGCTGACCGAGCGGACGGCGTCGCCAGCCGTCGATTTCAGCGCATCGGCGAGCAACAGGGCGGGGGCGGCAGCATCGGCTGTCTGAAGAGCTGCCATTAGTTCGTCGACGACAACGGGCATGAGACCAGGCCTGGCGGCGTCGTGGATCAGCACATGGTCGGGTAGAACGGGCTCAAGCGCATCCAGACCCGCCCGCACGGAATCGGTGCGTGACACCCCGCCTGCGACAACGTGAATATGCCAGCGGCGAGGGAGAAGATCGCGAACCCGGCCCTCTTCACCGGGCGGAGCGACCACGATGATCGTCGCAATGTTTTTGCACTGCAGCATGGCCTCGACGCTCCAAAGGAGCATGGGCTTGCCGCCAAGTGTCAGGAATTGCTTGGCCGTTGCCCCGCCCAGACGAGCGCCAGCTCCCGCGGCGACGATGATCGCACCGGCCTTTTGAGCCGAAAACGCCTGTTCATTGTGCATTCTTGACGCCGTCACGCGGGTGCGCTCTAGTGGAAGTCGGAATTTGCCTAAAGATTAGGCAATCCGGCGGGGTGTGGAGAGACTGTTTCGTGTTCCGAGTAGGAGATGTCCAGATCGCTGCGCCGGTATTCTTGGCACCGATGTCGGGCGTGACAGATGCGCCGTTCAGGCGCGAGGCTGATCGCTTCGGCGCGCCGGCAGTTGTCACCGAAATGGTTGCCGGCGCTGAGCTGGCCCGCGAAACAGAGGAATTCGTTCGCCGCGCTGCACCGCACAATGGATCTGGTCCTTTCATCGTCCAACTCGCAGGGCGCGAGCCTGAGTGGATGAGGGTGGGCGCCGAACTCGCTGAAGCAGCCGGCGCCGACATCATCGACATCAACATGGGCTGTCCCGCGAAAAAGGTCACGGGCGGACAATCGGGCTGCGCGCTGATGCGCGAGCCGGAGCTGGCACGGCAGCTGATCGCGTCGACGGTCGCCGGCACCAAGCGGCCGGTGACCGTGAAAATGCGGCTGGGCTGGGACGAGGGCTCACTAAACGCGCCCGAGATCGCGCGCATCGCCGAGGGCGAGGGCGCGAAGATGGTGACCGTGCACGGCCGCACACGAGTGCAGTTCTATACAGGTCATGCGACGTGGGACCGGATCGCGGCAGTCGTCGAGGCGATCAAGCTGCCGGTGATCGCGAACGGCGATATCGAGAATGAAGCGACCGCTCGCGAGGCGCTGGAACAGTCCGGCGCGGCGGGCGTGATGATCGGGCGGGGGGCCGAGGGGCGGCCTTGGAGGCTGGCGCAGATCTCGAATGCCCTATTCGGAACACCGTATCGCGAGCCGACGGGCCAGGAAAAGATCGCATCGATACTGTCGCAGATTGCGAGCGCCGTTGCGCTCTACGGCGAACGGCTGGGCGTTCGGGTGGTGCGCAAGCACATCGCCGCCTTCGTGGATGCATGGTGCGAGGATTACGGGTTACCGCCAATGGTGGAGACGCGCGTGGCGCTGTGCCGGCAGGACTCGGCCGTTGCGCTGCGAGACGGGCTGGTCGCTGCACTGACAGCCCTGAGAGAAGCTGCATGATAGCGGTACAGGATCCTTCCTCGATTGCGGTACGCGTTTTGGACGCAATGCCGTTCGCCGTGGTGGGCCTCACGCGCCGCGACACGGTGAGCTTCGTGAACCCGGCGGCAGAGACGCTATTGCAGCGCTCGGCGCCGCTTCTGCGCGGCCGACCACTGACGGATCTGCTGCCGGCGGATGCGCCCTTGCTGGACTTCATCAACCGTGCCCGTCGCGAAGGTGGAGTGATGTCGGTACGATCCGTCAGGATCACGAGCCCGCATATCGCGCCGGTGGATCTTGACGTGTCGGCCTCCCCAGACGGCGAGGATGGCGGGCTGGTGCTGACCTTCCTGCCGATCGCGCGCAATCCGGGCGACGACAAGAATGCCGAGGTCAACGCATTCGCCCAGATCGCGCGGATGCTGGGCCACGAGGTCAAGAACCCCCTCGCAGGCATCGTCGGCGCCGCGCAGCTGCTGGCGCGGCAGGCGCGGGACGAACAACAACCGCTGCTGTCGCTGATCCGAGAGGAAGGCGCGCGGATCGAGCGTATCGTGGACCGCTTCACGGCGTTCGAAACGTTCTTCTCGCCTCGGACGCGGATCACCAACGTGCACGTTGTGCTCGACAGCGTGGTCGATCTTGCGAAAGCGAGTTTCGGGGCCAATGCGCGCTGGGACCTGCAATACGATCCCTCGCTCCCTGAGATCGATGTCGATCCGGACCACCTCCATGAGGCCGCACTGAACCTCGTGAAGAATGCGGTTGAGGCGGTCAGCGTTGGCCGGAAACAGGCGCGGATCGCGATCGCGACGCGGTATCGCGCGGGCTTCCGGTTTGCCGGCCGTGACGGGCCACGAGCGCGTGGAGCGCTGGAGATTTCGGTGACGGACAACGGCACAGGCGTGCCAGAGACGTCGATCGCACGCGTGTTCGAGCCCTTCTTCACGACGAAATCAGGCGGCGCTGGCATCGGCCTCGCTGTGGTTGCCGAGATCATGCAGGCGCATGGCGGCTTCGTTGTTCTGGACAACAGTGCGAGCGGCGCATGCCTGCGCCTTCTCTTCCCCCTCGTGCGCCAAAAAGGAGCCGTCAAATGAGCGGTCCGACAATCCTCGTCGCGGATGACGATGCGAGCGTGAGGCTCGTGATCTCGCAGACGCTGGCGCAGGAGGGTTATCATGTCCGCGCCACCAACACGATGTCGGCGCTGTGGCGCTGGATCCAGGCGGGCGAGGGCGACCTGCTGATCACGGACGTCTACATGCCGGACGAGTCCATATTCGACATGCTACCGCAAATTCGCCGCGCGCGCCCGGAACTGCCGATAATCGTGATCTCGGCACAGTCGACAGTGCTGACGGCGGCGCTGGCGTCGGACCATGGCGCGTACGACTACCTCCCGAAACCGTTCGATATCGACAAGCTGGCTGAGACCGTGCGCCGCGCGCTGCAGAAGAAACCGATGCGCGGTCAGGAGCAGTCTGGCCGTCGCGCGGAGAAGGATGAGGCGCTGCCGCTGATCGGCCGGTCGAAGCCGATGCAGTCGGTCTATCGCGTCATCGCACGGGTGATGAACAACGACCTGACCGTGCTGATCGAAGGTGAGAGCGGTACGGGCAAGGATCTCGCAGCGAGAGCGATCCACCAGCTAGGCAAGCGGAAGGCTGGTCCGTTCGTGGCGGTAAGCCTTGCGGCGATCCAGCGCGAACAAGTGGAAGACGAGCTGTTCGGCGGCGGGCGTGACGCCGCTGGCAAACGGCGCGGCAAGGTGAGCGAGGCCGATGGCGGCACGCTGTTCCTCGACGAGGTCGGCGACATGCCGCTAGAGGCGCAGACACGGCTTGTGCGCTTCCTGCAGGACGGCCGCTTCGCGACGCCGGGCGACGATCTCGACATCCGGATTATCGCGTCGACGAAGCATGACTTGCGTGCGCTTGTAGACCAGGGGCTGTTCCGGGAAGATCTCTACTACCGGCTGAACGTGGTGGCGCTGCAATTGCCGCCGCTGCGCGAGCGGAAGGAAGACATTCCTGATCTGGCTTCAGCCTTCCTGGTGCGGGCGAAGAAGGAAGGGCTGCCGGAGAAGCAGCTCGACAAGAGCGCCTATGACCTGCTGGTCGCGTATGACTGGCCGGGGAACGTTCGTGAGCTGGAGAACGTCATCCGCCGGCTGTCGGCGCTCAGCCCGGAGCCGATCATCTCCGCTCGGGAGGTCGAGCGGGAGCTGCGGTCAAGCACGCGCACGGTTGCTGGTGAGCGCGAGTTCGAGGCGGAGATCGAGGCACTGCTGTCGCGGCACTTCATCTCGGCTCTGTCGGCCGACCCGGACAAGGATCCGGATGCCGGGCAGATCTACCAGACCGTGATCGAGCAGGTTGAGCGCCCGTTGATCAAGCTGGCGCTGGCGGCGACCAATGGAAACAAGGTGCGCGCTGCCGCTTTGCTTGGCCTGAATCGCAATACACTCAGGTCCAAGATCAATGGGCTGGGTGTCGCCGGGGGCGACTGACCTTCGCGCGGCGAGCGAGCGGCAAATCCGCTCCAATTCAGCTTCCGCAGCGGCTTGATGCATGCGCGGCCAAAGGCTGTTGCATCCTTGCATCAGAGTGTGCTTTGCTCGCCACACAGTGTTGCTCAGCCGCCGCACCTCTTCAGTGCAGAGTTGGCAAGCGATGCGGGTGAATGAGTGCCCTGACTGGAAGCTGCCCCCATTAGTCAGGACGGCGGAGGGCGGTCCCGGTCAGGCCAACGGGTAGAGTGAATGCCTGACACGGCCATAATGACCGATGCGAGGGCGAGGCTCGGAAGAGCCACCTCGAATGCGTTCAAGGTGCTGTTCGGCCTCGCGGCGGTCATCGCAGCGGGGGCGACTTACCTCGCCATCACCGATTCAAGTCCTGGCGCCGCGGCGCAGCCGGGACTTATATGGCTGCTGATCGCCAACCTGATCCTGATTGCGGGCATCGCGACCGTGTTGGGGGTGCGCGTCTACCAACTGGTCAAGGAGAACAAGGAAACAAACGGCGGCGCGCGGCTGAGGCTGCGCATCATCTTCCTGTTCTCGCTGGCAGCGGCGATCCCGACGGTGATCGTTGCCGGCTTCCTGGCGATCATGATCAACCGCTCCGTGGAAGGCTGGTTCAGCACGCCGGTGACCAACATCGTGCAGGGCGGGCGCGACGCTGCGCGCGCCGCTATGAACGACCTGCGGCTTGAGGCCGAGAAAGAAGCCAAGGGCATCTTCAACGACATTGCGGCCGCCCCGCCTCCTGCCGGAGACCAGCTGCCAATCAATGATCTCGCCAGCTATCTGCAGCAGCGTAGCGAGCTGCGCGGGGTGTTCGGCCGGGTGCACGCGTTCGACGGTAGTGGCGGGACGGTGTTCGAGTTCGCCGATCTCGACGGCGCGGCGCCGCCGGCCAAGCAGCCGACCGCAAGCGACTGGGATGTCGCGCGGAGCGGCTCGATCAATATCCGGGAGGATTCCGATGGCGCCATCCGCGGGTTCTTCATGGTGCCGCACTTCAACAATGTGTTCGTGCAGGTCTCGCGCATCATCCCGGCGACGGTCAGTGCACAGTTCGCGCAGGCTGACGCCTCGCTGAAGGCGTTCGAGCTGGCGCAGCAGCGGCGCGAAGCGCTGAGCACCGTGCTGGTGCTCTCCTACGTGGAGGCGGCGCTTCTGATGCTGCTGGGCACGGCATGGCTGGGCATGACGGCAGCGGCTAGCATTGCGGCGCCGATCGGCGCGCTGGCTGGAGCCGCGCGGGCCGTTCGCGACGGCGATCTTTCAGTTCGCATGCTGAAGCCGGCCGACCGGGACGAGATCGCGGACCTCGCTGACGCCTTCAACGAGATGACGGACAGGCTGGCGCGCCAGACGGCTGCACTGGATCGCGGGCGGATCGACGCCGAGACCCGCTCGGCCTTCATTGAAGCGGTGCTGGCGGGCGTCGAGGCGGGCGTGATCCGGGTCGACAGCAATCTGAAGGTGACCATCGCCAATGCATCGGCGCAGCAGGTGCTGGGCTTCGTCTACAAGCCAGGAGCGGCCAACGATCTGGCGCAGGTCGCCCCGGAATTCGTGGCGGCGGCCCGCCGTTCCATCGAGACGGAACAGTCGGTCGATACAAGCTACAAACGCACGTCCGATGACGGCGGCACGTTGCATTTGCAGGTGCGCGTGGCGCCTGAGGATGGCCGGGCAGGGGCCGTCATCACCTTTCACGACACCACGCGGCTGGTGCTCGGACAGCGGCAGGCCGCCTGGCGAGATGTTGCGCGCCGTATCGCACATGAGATCCGTAACCCGCTGACGCCGATCCAGCTTTCCGCGGAAAGACTGCGCCGGCGCTTCTCGAGCCAGATCACGACGGATCGTGAGACGTTCGAGAAGTGCACCGACACGATTACCCGGCAGGTGGCTGATATCGGGAGGATGGTGGAAGAGTTCTCCGGCTTCGCGAGGATGCCCAAGCCGACCTTCGGCGAGTTCAACCTGATCGACATGGCGCAGGCTGTGGCGTTCGCCCAGCGCATGGCGACGCCGGCCATCGCGGTTTCCGTCAATGCGCCAGCCGAGCCGATCGTGATCCTCGGCGACGAACGCATGCTGGCGCAGGCGGTCACCAACGTCGTCAAGAACGCCGCTGAGGCCGTGGAACGCGAGCTTCAAAGCGGCGGCGCCAAGTTCGGCTCTGTGACGATTGATATCTTCGAAGACGGCGAGGAAGTGCAGATGTCGATCCGCGACAATGGGCCGGGCTTTCCGGTTCAGGATCGCGAGCGTCTGCTCGAACCTTATGTGACGACGCGCAAGAACGGCGTGGGCCTCGGCCTCGCCATTGTTACGCGGATTGTGGAAGACCATGGTGGCCGCATCTGGCTAGGCGATAACGACATGGCGTCCAAGGGCGCGCGCGTCGACATCCGCCTGCCTGTGCAGCCCAAACCCCTTGAAGAACCTGTGGCGTATGCCGGTGAAGGAGTAGCCTGATGGCCGCTGAGATCCTGGTCGTTGATGATGAAGCGGATATCCGCGAACTTGTGGGAGGCATCCTGCAGGATGAGGGCTTCGCCGTGCGAACGGCGGGCAATTCGACGGACGCCATCGCGGCCGTCAGGACGCGAGCCCCGCGGCTGGTGGTGCTCGATGTCTGGCTCAAAGGCTCGGAGCTGGATGGCTTGGGCATCCTCACGATGCTGAAGGAGATGGACCCGTTCCTGCCTGTGGTGGTGATCTCGGGTCACGGCACGGTCGAGACGGCCGTCGAAGCCATTCGCCGGGGCGCTTACGATTATCTCGAGAAGCCATTCAAGGCCGAGAAACTGATCGTCACCGTGCAGCGAGCCATGGAAAACGCTGCGCTGAAACGCGAAAACTCGCACCTGCGCACGCGATCGGCGTCGTCGCACGAGCTGGTGGGCCGCTCCGGCACGCTGGCGCAACTGACGGGCTCTATCGACAAGGTATCGCCGACCAACAGCCGCATCATGATCTCGGGCCCGCCGGGTTCGGGCAAGGATCTGGTGGCGCGTCTGATCCACGAGCGCTCGGGCCGGGCTACCGGTCCGTTCGTCGTGGTCAATGCGGCGGTGATCGATCCGGAACGGGTGGAAAGCGAGCTGTTTGGCGAGGAGTTCGGCGACGGCAAGGCGCCGAAGATCGGCCTTTTCGAGCAGGCGCACGGCGGCACGCTGCTGCTGGACGAAATCTCCGACATGCCGTTGGCGGCGCAGAGCCGCATCCTGCGCGTGCTGGTGGATCAGCGCTTCAAGCGCCGCAACGGCCGTGACGATGTGACGGTGGATGTGCGCGTGATTTCTACCACGGCGCGCGACCTCCGTTCCGAGATCGGGGCAGGGCGGTTCCGCGAGGATCTTTATTACAGGCTCAACGTGGTGCCGGTGGACGTGCCGGCGCTGGATCGCCGACGCGAGGATATCCCGGATCTGGTGGGTTACTTCGTGCAGCGCGTGGCGGACGCCACAGGGCTCCAACCGCGTCCGTTCAGCGATGACGCGGTGGCGGTTCTTCAGGCCAGCGAATGGCCGGGCAACGTGCGCCAACTGCGAAACGTGGTGGAACGCCTGCTGATCCTCGCCAATGGCGAGCCGCCGGGGCCGATCACGGCGCAGCACCTCCCGAGCGACGCCAAGGGCGGCGGCGCCTCGGCGGCGGGTTCCATGCAGATGATCTCCATGTCCCTCCGGGATGCGCGGGAACACTTCGAACGCGAATATCTGGCGATGCAGATCACCCGCTTCGGGGGCAACGTCTCCCGGACTGCGGCCTTCATCGGGATGGAACGGTCGGCGCTGCACCGGAAACTCAAGGCGCTGGGGGTGGACACCAGCCTGGGCATCAAGGAACCGCAGGGCTGACGGCTCGCCGGGGTTAACCCGTCACATTCCAGTGGCGCCGGTCAGGCGGGCGCTTTATCCGCCCCCTGGCGCGGCATGAAGCGGCATGTGCCGCACCCGTAAGCCTGAAGGGCAAGGCATTGCTCATTGCGCACTGGAAGCGTTAAACGTGAGGCAAGGCCCCAGCAAAGAAGGCTCGGAATATCCATGTCGTCTGACAAAAAACAGAACCTGCAAGACATTTTCCTCAACGCCGTCCGGAAAGGGAAAACTCCCCTGACCGTGTTCCTTGTGAACGGCGTAAAGCTCCAGGGCATCGTGACCTGGTTCGACAATTTCTGCGTGCTGCTGAAGGGTGAGGGTCGGCCGCCGCAACTGGTGTACAAGCATGCGATCTCCACGATCGCGCCGAACGCACCGGTCAACCTTTTCGAGAATGAAGAAGACGAGGACTAGTTGCCGAGAGACCTGATCGATCGCCGGCCACCTGAAGACGTTGCCGCGGTCGTTCTGCCAGTCATCGGCGGCGCCGACGTCGCGCGGTCCAGGCTTGAGGAGAGCCAGGGACTGGCGGAAGCGTTGGGCGTGAAGCTCGCTTTCACCGAACAGCTGAACGTGCGTGAGCCGCATCCGGCGCGGTTGCTAGGCGCGGGACAGCTGGATGCACTGTCGAAGCGCTTCAAGGAAGACGGCGTCACGCTGTTCATCGTGGATGGCGCGCTGACGCCAGTCCAGCAGCGCAACCTTGAGACCGAGCTGGGACTGAAGGTTGTGGACCGGACTGGGCTGATCCTCGAGATCTTCGGCCTGCGCGCACGGACGGCGGAGGGCCGGTTGCAAGTGGAGATGGCCCGCTCGCTCTACGAGCGGTCGCGGCTGGTGCGGACTTGGACCCACCTTGAACGCCAGCGCGGTGGCTTCGGCTTCCTCGGCGGGCCCGGTGAATCGCAACTCGAAACCGACAGGCGTTTGCTCGACAAGCGCATCGCTGGCTTCAAGCGCGAGCTTGAGGACGTGCGCCGGACGCGCCGCCTGCAGCGCGAAGGACGAGCGCGGCGCGGTGCGCCGGTCGCGGCGATCGTGGGCTACACGAACGCCGGCAAATCGACGCTGTTCAATAGGCTGACATCATCGGATGTGCTGGCGGCGGACATGCCGTTCGCAACACTGGATCCAACCGCGCGGGAGATCGTGGCGGCGTCGGGCCGGCGTCTCGCGTTGGTGGATACAGTCGGGTTCATCACCGACTTGCCGACGACGCTGGTGGCGGCGTTCCGCGGAACGCTGGAGGAGGCGATGGAAGCGGACGTGTTGATCCACGTGCGAGACATCGCCCATCCGGACACGGAATATCAGGCCAACGACGTTTACACGATCCTGGAGCAGCTGTCCGAGGAGACGGGGCTGGAGCGGCCGCCGCTGATCGAAGTCTGGAACAAGGCGGATGCGCTGGATGACGCGACGCGGGCGGTGCTCGCCACGCGTGCGGAGACGCACAACCCACCCGCGTTGATGGTCTCGGCGCTGACAGGGCAGGGGGCGGACGAACTGCTCTTCCAGATCGAAGCTGCGCTGTTCCGCAATCGCAGGCCGCGCGAGGTGATCATCCCTGCGGCTGACGGGCGGCTTCATGCCTGGCTGCACAACAACTGCGAAGTCTCATCCGAAATGATGTCCGGCGAGACTGACCTGAAACTGGAAGTCTTCATGACGGACGAAGACGTGGCGCGGCTGAAAGCCATGTCGCCGGACGTCAGGGTCACCGGTTAGGGGATGCTGGTGCTGCCGGGGAGGATTGAACTCCCGACCTCAGCCTTACCAAGGATGCGCTCTACCACTGAGCTACGGCAGCATTCCGCCGAAGCGGAGGCGTTCGCATAACGGAAACCCCTCCCAATGGGAAGGGGAGGTGTTATGGAGGCCATCATGTCGCGGAATCCCCCGGAAAACCCTCCAAAAAGGCTTACCGCGGCGCAGCTTCGCGAGCGGCGTCTGGCCGAGGCGCTGAGGGCAAATCTTAAGCGCCGGAAAGCTGTGGGGCGAACCGGCCAACAGAATACCTCCGGAAAGCCCGAGGGCGGCGAGGAATAGGCGGAACCGCGCCTTGTCGCCGCCGGAATCGGGCTCATAACCATGCCTCATGGATAAGCTCTCGATTCTTGGAAACGGCCCGCTTGAGGGACGCATTCCCATCTCCGGCGCCAAGAACTCGGCGCTGAAGCTGCAGGCCGCGTCGCTCCTTTGCGAGGAGCCGCTGGTGCTGACGTCGATGCCCAATCTGGCGGACACGCGCTTCATGGCGGACCTGCTGCGCAATCTCGGCGTCGAGGTGGAGTGGCCGAAGGGCGAGGCGCTGTGCCGGATGCATGCGGCCAACATCACGTCCACGATCGCGCCATACGATCTCGTGCGGAAGATGCGGGCAACGTTCAACGTGCTCGGTCCGCTGCTTGCGCGCGTGGGACATGCGACGGTGTCGCTGCCGGGCGGATGCGCTATCGGCGCGCGTCCGGTCGACCTCCATCTCAAGGCGTTCGAGGCGATGGGCGCCGATATCGTCATCGAGGAAGGCTACGTCAAAGCCGCTGCTCTGCGCGGCCTCAAGGGCGCGCACATCAACTTCCCGTTCGTCTCAGTGGGCGCCACAGAGCATGCGATGCTGGCGGCCGTGCTGGCGCATGGTGAGACCATTCTCGAGAACGCGGCGGCTGAGCCGGAAATCGGCGATCTCGCAAACTGCCTGAACGCCTGCGGTGCGAAGATCACCGGGCACGGCACGTCGACCATCCGCATCCAGGGCGTTGCGAAGCTCACGGGCGCGCGCCACGATGTGATTTCTGACCGGATCGAGGCTGGCACCTTCGCTATCGCCGCTGCGGCGGCAGGCGGAAACGTCTTCCTCGAAGGCGCACGCGCCGAAGACCTCGGCGCCTTGATCGATGCGCTCCGTAAGGCCGGCGTTACGGTTGAAGTCGAGCCGAAGGGCATCCGCATCAAGCGCAATGGCGGCGGGCTGGTGGCAGTAGACGTCGACACACGCCCGCACCCGGGTTTCCCGACTGACCTGCAGGCACAGTTCATGGCGCTGATGTGCATCGCGGAGGGCACCAGCACGATCCGCGAAAACATCTTCGAGAACCGTTTCATGCATGCCCCGGAGCTGAGCCGTCTCGGCGCCAACATCACCGTGCGCGGCAACGAGGCGATCGTGAAAGGTGTCTCGAAGCTTAAAGGCGCGCCGGTCATGGCGACAGATCTGCGGGCATCGGTCAGTCTCGTGATCGCGGCGCTGGTCGCCGACGGTGAGACGACGGTGAACCGGATTTACCATCTCGATCGCGGCTTCGAACGGCTGGAAGAGAAGCTTGGGCGGTGCGGCGCCAAGATCACCCGATCCGGCGATTCTGCCTGATTTCTGCGCGCCCGCCTCGGCTGGCGCCATCCGGCAATCTGGCCTAGGGAAGTCCCGTTCCGGAGAGGCCGGATGGAAGCGGAAAAGCTTATGGCGTCGAGCGGTCTGAAACTCCTGGCTGAAGATGCCGAGGGTCTTGGGATTATTGCGTCCGCCGTGCAGGATTCGCTGGTGAAGCCGCAGGACATCAAGTTCGACACCCGCTCGCGGACGTTCGGGCTGGAGATCAACCGGTTCCAATGGGAACGCGCCGGCAAGCGCATGCCGTTCTTTCGCTCCCGCGCTGTGCTGGCCTTCGCAGGCGTGCAAAGTGTGCGGAGCAGGGCGGTGTCGAAAGACATCGACGCGGTGCATTCGCTCATCGACGTGCGCTTCGAGGCTGCACCGGAACCGCCGGCCGGCGTCGTGACGTTAGTGTTGGCGGGAGAGACGCAGATCCAGCTCACGCTGGAATGCCTGGACGTGACGCTGGCGGACATCGGACCTGCCTGGCCGACGCGTCGCAAGCCGGATCACGAGAAGAAGCCGCGATGAGCATCCGGCGGTTCGACGCGACACAGCCGGGCTTCGTTGAAGAGTTCGGCAAATTCCTCGCCCTGCGTCGCGCGCAGGGAACCGAGGACGTCCATGCAAGAACGGCGGCCATCGTTCGCGATGTGCGCGAGCGGGGTGGTCCGGCTGTTGCGGAATACTCCTCGCGCTTCGATGGTGTGACGCTTGATGCGGACGCAATGACGGCGAAAGGCATCGACCTGTTCGAGACGGCGGAACGCTGCAAGCCGGATGTGCGCGAGGCTCTGGATTTCGCGGCAGCGCGGATCGAGGCATACCACGCGCAGCAGAAGCCACAGGATCACATGTTCACCGATCCGGCGGGGCTCGAACTCGGCTGGCGCTGGACTGCAGTGGATGCGGTCGGCCTGTATGTACCAGGCGGACGTGCGAGCTATCCCAGCTCCGTGTTGATGAACGCCGTGCCCGCCAAGGCTGCGGGCGTGAAGCGGATCGCGATGGTATCGCCTGTGCCCGGCGGGGATATGAGCCCGGCGGTTGCGTACGCCGCCGTGCGTGCCGGCGTGACGGAGTTCTATCCGATCGGTGGCGCACAGGCCGTAGCGGCGTTGGCTTACGGGGCAGGGAAGCTGAAGCCGGTCGACAAGATCGTGGGACCCGGCAACGCGTATGTCGCGGCGGCCAAGCGCATCGTGTTCGGCGATGTGGGAATCGACACGATCGCCGGTCCATCCGAGATCACGGTGGTGGCGGACAACAAAAACAACCCCACGTGGATTGCGGCCGACCTGCTGAGCCAGGCCGAGCACGATCCGCTGGCGCAATCGATTCTCATCACGGATGACGCCGCTTGGGCTTCGCTGGTCGAAGCTGCGGTCGCGCAGCAGATGACACAGCTGGCGACCGGCAAGACGGTCGAACAGGCGTGGAAGGACTACGGAGCCGTTGTGATCGCACCGCTGCACACCGCCGCCAAGATCGTGAACCAGATCGCGCCTGAACATGTCGAGCTTGCTGTCGCCGATCCGGACTCAATCGCAAAAGACGTTCGGCACTCAGGCGCGATCTTCCTCGGACGCTGGGCGCCGGAAGCACTCGGCGACTATGTCACCGGCTCGAACCACGTCCTGCCCACTTCTGGCGCCGCGCGCTTCGCATCCGGTCTGTCGGTTCTCGACTTCATGAAGCGTACGTCGATCCAGCGCATCAGCGAGGAAGGTTTCCGCCATCTTGCTCAGGCCGCCGAGACGCTGGCGGCGGCGGAGGGACTGCCGGCGCACGGTCTGTCCATTTCCATCCGCAGGAGCGGCGGATGACGGAAAAATCCCGCATCGTCTCGATCGAGATCGACGAGAAGAGCCTCGCCCCCGCTGGGCCCGATGCGGAGCACGAGCGCAAGGTCGCGATCTTCGACCTGATCGAAGGCAACAGCTTCAAGGTGATCGGCCACGATGGCGGGCCATACAACGTCGTCCTCTCGCTCGCCGACAATCGTCTGGTGTTCGATATTGCCGAGCAGGATGGATCGCCGGTGCGGAAACTGCTCCTCTCGCTCACGGCTCTGCGGCGGGTTATCAAGGACTACTTTCTGATCTGCGACAGCTATTATGACGCGATCCGCAACTCGACGCCTTCGCAGATCGAGGCGATCGACATGGGCCGGAGGGGTCTCCACAACGAAGGATCGCAGGTGCTGACCGAAAGGCTAGCTGACAAGGCTGAGGTCGATTTCGACACCGCCCGCCGCCTGTTCACTCTGGTCTGCGCGCTGCACGCCAGGGGCTGAAAACACGAAAATCCATGGGAATCGACGAATCCCCGGGAAAGCGTGTATAGGGGCGCCTGCAAGACGATCCGCCACCCAAAGGGAGCTTCATGGCGAAGGAAGAACTTATCGAGTTTGAAGGCACTATCGTGGAACTTCTGCCGAACGCCACGTTCCGCGTGAAGCTGTCCAACGACCACGAAATCATTGCGCACACGGCCGGAAAGATGCGGAAAAACCGCATCCGTGTCCTCACGGGCGACAAGGTGCTCGTCGAGATGACGCCATATGACCTGACCAAGGGGCGCATCACCTACCGCTTCAAGTGACCGAGGCTCGCGAGGGCCCGGCGCGGCTTGCGCTCGCCAGCGCCAGCCAGCGGAGGCTTGCCCTGCTTGAGCAGGTTGGGCTGAAGCCCGACACCGTCCTTCCGGCTGACATTGACGAAACGCCGCTCCGCAAGGAGATGCCGCGTCAGCTGGCGTTGCGCCTGGCTGTGCAGAAGGGCCGGGCAGCGAAGCTGAACCTTCCGGCGGATTTTATCCTGTCTGCCGACACGGTCGTCGCCGTGGGTCGTCGCGTCCTGCCTAAAGCGGAGACGGAAAGCGAGGCGCGCGCGTGCCTCGAATTGCTGTCCGGCCGTGGGCACGATGTGCTGACGGCGGTCGCCGTTCTGGCCCCGGACGGGCGCGAGACGTCGCGGCTGGTCGAAAGCCGAGTAACGTTCAAGCGCCTGTCTCTCTTGGAAGTCGAGGGCTACATCGCCAGCGGCGAGTGGAAGGGCAAGGCCGGCGGATACGCTATCCAGGGCCTCGCAGGTGGCTTCGTGACTGACATCGCCGGTTCGTATTCCGCCATCGTCGGCCTGCCGCTCTACGAGACGGTTAGCCTACTCGAAGGTCTCGGCTATGTCGCCGCCGGCCGCTGGAGCGCGAAGGCGTGAGCATCCGGGCGACGCTCTGCATCGACGACGCGGTGGGCGAACACCGGCGGGCGCTGCTCGATCCTTTGGGCAGGCCATTCCGGCTCGCAGTCGAACGCTGGAGCGAGCGCGGCAGGCGCGCGAAGCTCGATGAAATCTGGTGGGGTAGGGTGAGGGCCCGCATGCCGGGCAATCGCGGCTGGTTCGTCGATCTCGGCCGCGATCAGGACGGCGTGGTCGAACCGACGAAGGCGGCGGCCGTCACCGAGGGCGCCTTGCTGCCCCTGCGGATCAAATCCGAAGCGTGGTGGGACAAAGGGCCGGTGTTGAGCCTCGCCGACATGTCGCCCAGCGCGCCGAGGCCGGACAAACCCGGCTTTCATGTGGCGCCGGCGGACGACCCCTTCCTGCGCGGCGTCGAGGTCGTGGCGACAATCACGGAACAGCCCGCGCGCAAGCAGGTCGAAGCGGCCATCGACGAAGCAGGCCAGCGTGTCGTTTCGCTGGAAGGCGGCGGCGACATCGCCATCGATGCGGTGCGCGCAATGACGGCGATCGATGTGGATGCAGGCGACCGTATCGCGAGCGCCGACGCGAACGCCTATGCGCTCGATCTCAACAACGCCGCGGCGGAGGAAATCGCGCGGCAGCTGTCGCTCCGTGGCATTGCCGGTCTCGTCGCCATCGACTTCGTTCGCATGGCCGACAAACGCGGCCAGCGCGAGGTCGTGGAGACATTCCGGCGGTCACTCGCCGTTTGGCTTGGCCGCGCGAGCGAGGTTCTGGAGTTGTCCGCGCTCGGCGTCTGCGAGGCCGCGATCGCGCGGCGGACCCGTTCGGTGCGCGATGCACTCACGGCGTCGGCGGCTGAGCGTGAAGCGCTCGACGCCTTGCGCGATATCGAGTCGGCGGGCTGGAATGCCCGCGCCGCGAAGATCCGCGCGCGGCTTTCGCGACCGGCGGCGGCCTGGCTGGAAGCCGACGCCTCCGGGCTGGGCGACCAGCTGTCCGGTCGCATCGGCGCGCGCTGGACGATCGAAAGCGACGACCGCCCGGCGGGGCGGCCAGAAGTGTGGAGCGTGTGATGACCTGTCCGATCTGCTCCAAGCTCTCGGTGGCCGAATTCAAGCCGTTCTGCTCGCGCCGCTGCGCCGACGTGGACCTCTCGCGCTGGCTCAAGGGGAGCTACGCCATCCCCGGCGCTCCGGCGGGCGGCGAGGACGAGGAAGGGTTCGGCGAGGGCGCGGAATCCTCTGAAAACAGAGGCTTAAAGAGCCGGGATGACGATTGAACTGGGGCATGGACAGGGAATAGTGGTTTCCCTATACATCGCGCCTCTTCGCCGCGAGGCGCAGGCCCGGGTAGCTCAGTTGGTAGAGCAGCGGATTGAAAATCCGCGTGTCGCTGGTTCGATTCCGGCCCCGGGCACCACTCTCCCTATTCCGGCAGCACCCCCACCCGCTGAAGCGTCCAGTACGCTCCTGTAAGGGCGATGATGACCGCCACCGGGATCACGAAGGCGGGGCGGTAGAGGTCCGGCTTCTTTGCTGACTTGAGCGCGAACTCGACGGCGACCGCCACGACGGCCGTTGCGACCAGCACCGCCAGATGCCCGGCTTCTACGCCGATGGTGATGCCCACGAGGCCGGCGGAGAGGTCTGCATTCTCCAGATAGACCTTCATCACCGAGCCGAAGCCGAGGCCGTGCAGCAGGCCGAAGATGAAGATCACGGGCAGGCGCCAGACGTTTGCCTGCTTGAACAGGATCGCCTCGACCGCCAGCACGACGATGGAAATTGCAATCAGCGGCTCGATGATGTCGCCGGGGCTGGAGAGGACACCAGTTGAGGCCAGCGCCAGCGTGATGGTGTGGGCGACGGTGAAGGTGGTGACCTGGAGGAGCAGGGACGTCCACCCGCGGGCGTTCAGGTAGAGCGCGACGACGAACAGGACGTGATCCAGCCCCTGCGGGATGATGTGCTGGAAGCCGAACTCGACGAAGGTTGCGACGTTCTCGAACCACATGCGGGCGGGGTCTCTGTTACTGACCGAGGTTATCGGGCCAGAAAACGCTTCTTCGCAACGGCTTTTCCGGAACCTGTCTTGAAGTAGCGTTCAAGTTCGTGAGCCTGCCTCTGTGTTTCGACGGCGACGTAGGAGCGGAGCGCCAGAGGGCGATAGGGGCGGGTGGATTTCACTTCGCCGTCGCGATGCTCTCGAAAGCGGCTTTTGAGGTCGGAGGTCACGCCGACGTAGATGTCCGCATTGCTGAGCTCGAGAAAGTAGAAGTACCACATCGCGCTTCCCCCAAAGCGGTCTGGATGGGTGGCCTCCCTGCGCCAAGGCTTCGGGAGGCAAGAGTACCCTACACTCCTGCGGAACCTCGTGCGTCATTCCACACTGCGTCTGGCCTGCCACCCGAAGCTCCGCAGGAGCGTAGGGTGGCGGAGAGGGTGGGATTCGAACCCACGGTGGAGTTTCCCCCACGACGGTTTTCAAGACCGTTGCCTTAAACCACTCGGCCACCTCTCCCGCGCGGGACCATGTATTCGCGGTTCGCGGCAAAGAAAAATGGTTTATGCGCGCCCGGCCGTCGCAGGCGGGCAGGGCGCTGTTTTCGGGTGTTTTAAGGGGCAAACCGGCGCAATTGCACCGGGCCCGCTAACCAATCCGCCGATCCCGGCAATAACGATGAAAATGCATCGATCTTGGTTTACGGGCGGAAATCCGCGTCCGTTAGGTTGCCCGACATGCCGCCAATGAGCGGCCGGACCACGGGAATTTCCGCGGATCCGATCTCAGAACGGGATGAAGGCGATGGAAGTAGTGGGCAAAGCTCGCGTTGGCCTTGGCGCGCGCCTGGTGGCGGGTTCGGCGATCCTCGCGGCGGTATTCACCGTTGGCGGGACCAATGCGTCCTATGCCCAGACGCCCGCGCCGATCGTCTACAAGTCGTCCTCGCCTGTTTCGGCCCCCAGCGCGCGGATCGAACGCCGCGAACTCGGCGCCTCAATCGCGGTCGCGCCCCACGCCCCCATCCCGACCTTTGCGAACACCCCGGCCCAGCCGGCCAGCTTCGGCCCTGCCGCGATCACACCGACAGCGCGCGGTGTTGCGCCGTCCAGCCTGACCTCGGCCGCCCCGGCGGCGCTCTCGGCTCCGCATGCCGGCCCTCCCTACGAGGTTGCTGGCAAATGGTACGTCCCGGCGCATGAGCCGAACTACAACGAGGTCGGCATCGCCTCGTGGTACGGCCCGACCTTCCACGGCAAGGATTCCGCTTCCGGTGAAGTGTTCGACGAGATGGCGATGACGGCCGCCCACCCGACACTGCCGATCCCCTCACTGGTACGCGTGACCAACCTCGAGAACGGCAAGAGCGTTGTCGTGCGCCTGAATGATCGCGGCCCGTTCGTCGACGATCGCATCATCGACCTCTCGAAAGCCGCTGGCGCCGCGCTCGACATGCACAAGAACGGCACCGCCAAGGTCCGCGTGCAGTATGTCGGCCCCGCTCCTGGCGAAGCCAACACCCTGCCGCAGGGCGGCGCTGTCCAACAGCTGCGCGTTGTCGCCCAGCCGATCGCGCCGATTGCTGTGAAACCTGCCCCGGCCCTGGCGGTTCGCGCCGCCGACCAGCAAGGCTTCTTCCTCCAGGCCGGTTCGTTCGCCGACCTCGGCAACGCCAACGTGCTGCGTGACAAGCTGCGTGCGAACGGGCCTGTCTCAATCGCTGCGGTCATCGTCAACGGCACGGAATTCTACCGTGTGATGATCGGTCCGTGGGCATCGCGCGCTGAAGCCGAACAGGCTCAAGGCCGCCTCGCCGACTTCGGCGCCAAGTCCCTGGTCGTGGCGAAGCTCAACTAGGCAGCGAGACCCAGCGGCGAGGGCAGGGCAGTCCACAGGACGGCTGGCCCCGCCTGCGACGAATGCCCTGTAAACAGCGACTTTGTAGCGGTTGACGGGGCGCCCCGAAGCGCCTTCATGTGGGCGGATTCTCTAGGGAGTCTGCACCCATGCGCTTGATCGCCGGAACCCTGCTTGCCGTGGCCGTCGCAGCCTCGTCCGCAATCGCGCAGCCGCCGGTCGCGCCCGCTCCGGTCGTGCCGATCGCGGCTGATCCGCTGAACACAGCGGCGGCCTACGCATACATCCTTGATGGCGACACGGGCATCCCGCTCTACTCCAAGCGCGGCGACGAACCGATGATCCCGGCTTCGATGTCGAAGCTGATGCTCTACTACATGGTGTTCGAAAAGATCAAAGCCGGCCGGCTGACGATGCAGGAGCAGTTCACGGTCAGCGAACACGCCTGGCGCACGGGCGGCGCCGGCACCGATGGCTCGACCATGTTCCTCCCCCTCAACTCGAAGGCCAGCGTCGAGGATCTGCTCAAGGGCGCGATCATCATCTCCGGCAACGACGCCTGCATCGTGCTGGCGGAAGGAATCTGGGGCAGCGAAGAAGCTTTTGCGCGGGCCGCGACGGCGCGTGGGAAGGAACTCGGCATGACGGGGTCGACGTTCGCGAATGCGACCGGTCTCGATGCGCCGACGCATCGCATGAGCGCCCACGACATCGCGATCATCGCATTCCGCATCATCAAGGATTTCCCGGAATACTACCCGATGTTCCGGGAGCCGGAGTTCACCTTCAACAAGACGCGCCAGTACAACCGCAATCCGCTGTTGCGGGAACTCGACGGCGCGGATGGCGTGAAGACCGGCCACCTGTCGGTTTCCGGCTTCGGCCTCGTCGGCTCGGCGACACGTGAAGGCAAGCGCCGGATCATCGTGCTCAACGGTCTGACCAGTGAGACGGAGCGCAAGAAGGAAGGCCCGCGCGTCATGCGCTCCGCCTTCCTTGACTTCACCTCGTCAACCCTGGTCACCAAGGGCGCGGAAGTCGGCGTGGCCGACGTTTGGCTTGGCGAGCAGGAAAAGGTGTCGCTCATCGCCACCGAAACCTACACGACGGGCCTGCACATGGACGCGCTCCCGAAGATCTCGGGAACTGTAGTCTACAGGGGTCCACTGATGGCGCCGATCAAGGAAGGCGATATTGTCGGCGAGCTGATCGTCACGGCGCCGGGTACGCCGGACAAGAAGATCCCGGTCGCGACCGCCAAGGGCGTCAACGAGCTGGGACTGATCGGCAAGGCGATGATGGGGTTGAAAGGCGAATAGAGTTTGGCTGGAAAAGGCCGGTTCATCACGCTGGAAGGAGGCGAGGGCGTCGGCAAATCCACGTTGGCCGCGGCCCTTGAGGCGCGTCTGTCTGCGCGGGGCCTGAAGATTGTCCGCACGCGTGAGCCCGGCGGAACGCCCGGCGCCGAGGCCATCCGGAAGCTGATCCTTAGCCCGCCGCCCGAAGTGGCGAGCTGGGAACCGATCGCCGAAACCTTCCTGTTCTATGCAGCGCGCAGCGACCATCTCGACAAGCTGATCCGGCCATCGCTGGCCGCCGGAAGCTGGGTGATCTGCGACCGCTTCTCCGATTCCACGCGCGCCTACCAGGCCGCGGCCGGACACGTTCCCGCCGACCAGATCGAGATGCTCGACCGCGTATGCGTAGGATCGACGACGCCGGATCTCACGCTTGTCCTCGACCTGCCCCTCTTTGCGGCCCGTCATCGCATGACCGCTCGCGCCAACGACAAGGACGCGATCGAGTCACGCGCGCTCAGCTATCACGACGCTGTACATCGTGCGTTCCTTGAAATCGCGCACGCCAATCCGCAGCGCTGTGTCGTGCTCGATGCGTCGCTGGCGCCGGATGCACTGGCTGATGCGGCAATGAAGGCAATCGACGAGCGACTCGGCGGAGGCGCCTGATGGAAGTCGCCGCTCCCGAACTCGGTCAGGTATTCGGCCATCACGCGGCCAAGCAGGAATTTCTGGCGGCGGTAGCATCAGGCAAGCTGCATCATGGCTGGCTGCTGCGCGGCCCGCGCGGCGTCGGCAAGGCGCGATTGGCGTTGCAGTTCGCGACGCACCTTCTCGGCGACGGCGACGGACAACTGTCGACCAACGCGGAATCACCAGTCGGACGCCTGCTCGTAGCTGGCAGCCATCCTGACCTGCGCATCGTACGCCGGCCGATCGACGACAAGGGAAAGCAGAAGGCGGAAATCCCCGTCGACAGCGTGCGCGAGCTCTCGGAATTCTTCTCGATGCGTCCCGCCATGGGCGGCTGGCGCGTTGCGATCATCGACGCTGTCGACGAGATGAACCGCTTCGGCGCGAACGCCGTGCTCAAGACACTCGAAGAACCACCGGCGCGGGCCGTTCTGTTCCTGATCTCGCATGGCGAGCAGTTGCTGCTGCCGACCGTTCGCAGCCGTTGCCGCGTCCTGCGCTGCAACGCGCTGAACGAACACGACACGCTGTCGGCGCTTGCCGCGAATGACGTGACGGGCTCGCGCGCCGAAGAGATTGCGCGAATTGCTCCGGGCCGCCCAGGCCGCGCGCTCGAACTCGAAGGCGCGGATGCCGGCGCAGCTGCAGACGCAATCTCGCAAGCGTTGCGCAGTCTCGCCGAACCCGACGCACGCAGTATCCACGCAGCGCTCTCGCAGGCTTCGAAGAGCGATGCGAGCATGGTGGCCGCAATGGAGTCGCTCCGTCTCAGTCTGCAGAAGCGCGCCGCACGCGAAAGCGACCCGGTGCTCGCCGGTGACTGGGCCGAGGCTGCGCTGGACGTGATACGCATCGACGCTGAGGCTCAGGCGCTCAATCAGGATCGCGCGCAGACGATCGCGGCGGCGCTGTCACGTGTCGCGCGCCTTGCGCGAACTGGCGCCTGACGATGCTGTTCGACACCCACGTCAATCTGCATGCGGAGCAATTCGCCGCCGACCTGCCGGACGTGATCGCACGAGCGCGCGCAGCGGGAGTCACGCGGATGGTGACGATCTGCGACCGGCTGGATCGCTATCCCGCGCTCAAGGCGATCGCTGATGCGAACGACGACATCACATGCACCGTCGGCGTCCATCCGCACTATGCCAAGGACTACTGGTCGCTCGAAGCAAAGACGCTCGTCGAGAAAGCGCGTGACGCGAAGGTCGTCGGCATCGGCGAGACCGGCCTTGACCAGCACTATGGCTACAGCGACATCGTTCTTCAGGAGCGCAGCTTCGTCGAGCACATCCACGCCGCGCGCGAGACCGGCTTGCTGCTGGTCGTCCACACGCGCGAAGCCGACGATCTCACCGGCGACATTCTCGAGCGCGAGTTCAGGCGCGGTCCGTTCCGCATCCTGATGCACTGCTACACGAGCGGCGCACGCCTGGCGCAACGCGCGCTCGACCTGGGCGCCAGCTTCTCGGTCTCCGGCATCTTGTCATTCAAGGGTGCCACCGACGTACGCGATGTGATGATCAAGGTGCCGCTCGAGCGGATCATCCTTGAGACCGACTGCCCGTATCTCGCGCCCATGCCTCATCGCGGACGGCGCAATGAGCCGGCCTATCTGGTCGACGTGTGCCGGGCCTTCGCCGCGCACCGCGGGCTCAGCTTCGACGAGGCCGCGCAACTGACGACAGAGAATGCCATCTCGCTGTTCCGGAGGGCCGCATGAGCGTCGCCGGAGCAAAGGGCAGGTTGGAGGTCCGGATCCTCGGTTCCGGCTCGTCTGGCGGCGTCCCGCGGATCGGCAATGACTGGGGTGCCTGCGACCCGGCCGAACCCCGCAACCGCCGGTCCCGATGCTCAATCCTGATCCGGTCCTGGGCCCCGGGGGCCGCCGAGCCGACCCTGATCCTGATCGACACCTCGCCGGACATGCGCGACCAGCTGCTGGCCTCCCGGATCGACCGTCTCGACGCCGTTCTGATCACCCATGAGCACGCAGACCAGTGCCACGGGATCGACGACCTCCGGGCGCTGGTCATCCGCCATCGCCGCCGCATGCCGGTCCACATGGACCAGACCACCGCCGACATCATCGGTGACCGCTTCCGGTACTGCTTCGAGGGCGCGGGTTCGTACCCGGCAATCCTGGACAAGCGGATGGACCTGGCGCCGGGGCAGGTGACCCGGATCGAGGGCGCGGGCGGGCCTGTGGATATCCTGACCCTGGCCCAGGACCACGGCAGCATCCCGTCGATCGGCTTCCGCATCGGATCGTTTGCCTACTGCAACGATGTTGTCCGGCTGCCTGAGGAGACGCTGGAGCGGCTTGGCGGGCTCGATACCTTCGTGGTCGACGCGCTGCGCTACACGGCCCATCCGACCCATGCGAGCGTCTCGCAGGCGCTGGCCTGGATCGACCGGATCAAGCCGCGCCGGTCCGTGCTGACAAACCTGCATGTCGATCTGGACTACCAGAAGCTCAGGGCAGAGCTGCCGCCCTGCGTTGAGCCGGCGTTCGACGGGATGGAATTGGAGATCCCGCCAAATGCCTGATCTCAATCCAGTTCTTTCTTCCCATAATGTTGATTATGCGACTTGCGTATACAGGGGTGATGGCGATGGGTGATCCGGCCGGACAGAAAACAACGGCCGGCAGCGAACCGGCTGGAGACCACTCCCTCCCCTCTAGCGGGGACGCGTGGCGCGATCTGGTGACGTTAATGGCTCGGCTGAGGACGCCCGAGACCGGATGCGCATGGGACATCGAGCAGACCTTCCAGACCATCGCGCCGTACACGATCGAGGAGGCCTACGAGGTCGCTGACGCGATCGAGCGGGGCGACATGGGGGAGCTGAAGGGCGAACTAGGCGATCTGCTGTTCCAGTCCGTCTTCCACGCGCGCATGGCCGAGGAAGCCGGCCACTTCAACATCGACGACGTGGTCCGGTCGCTGGTCGACAAGATGGTCGACCGGCACCCCCACGTCTTCGGCGACAAAGTTATCCACAGCGCCGAGGCGCAGGTCGGCGCCTGGGAGGTCATGAAGGCGGCCGAGCGGGAGAAGAAGGCCAAGGACGGGCCGGTGAGCGCGCTGGACGGGGTCGCGCTGGCGCTGCCGGCGCTGATGCGGGCCGAGAAGCTTACCAAGCGCGCCGGCCGCGTCGGCTTCGACTGGCCGTCGCCCGAGCCGGTCCTTGAGAAGCTCCAGGAAGAGATCGGCGAGCTCGAGGAGGCCATCGCCAGGCCGGAGCGCGACCAGGCCCATGTCGCTGAGGAACTGGGCGACATGCTGTTCGTCGTCGCCAACCTTTGCCGGAAGCTGTCAGTCGACCCGGAAGAGGCACTTCGCGGGGCCAACGCAAAGTTTGTGAAACGATTCCATGGTATGGAAGAGCTGGCCCGGTCCCGCGGATTGGACTTCGCGGCCCTGAGCCTCGACGAGCAGGAAGCCCTGTGGGTCGAGGTCAAGAAAGCCCATCGCGCCTAGCGCATCAAGCTAGCGACGCGCCGATCCGAACCCTACTCCGCCATCCCGACCGCCACGCAGGTCGATCGGAGCAATCTCGAGCGGCTCGTTCGCGGCTTCCTCCGGCGCTTCCCGCAGGTAGCGTTCGCGGATCTGAAGCTGGCGATGGGCTATCGCCAGATCGTCCTTCGTGTCGATGTCGAGCAGCAGCGGAGCCGGTGCGTTGAACCCGACAACGTTGAAGCCACCCTGCCCGATGATCCGCTTCGCGCCGTCATCGCCGTCGAGCGCGGCCAGCTGATCGAAGGTCGCCGGGCCGAACACCGTCGGCGGTCGCGTTCCGTTGACGTCGCCCGAGTGAACGATGTCAGCGCCGTTGCTGAGCCGATCCACGACACCTTCAAACACCCATGGCTCGACGAACGGCATGTCGCCCATGGTGAGCAGGATGGCATCCGGCTTGAACTGCAGCGCGACCTGGACGCCAACAGCGATCGAGTGACCCAACCCGAGCTTCGGCTTCTTGTTTACGGCGATGACGAAGCGATTGATCAGCGCCTCGCCAATCTCCGGCCGGTCGGTCGGGCACACGGCCACGCGCGTTAGCGGGTCGAGCGTCGTGATGGCATTGGCCGCGTGCTCGATCAGCGGCTTGCCTCCTAGCCTGGCCATCATCTTGTCGCGCCGGCCATAACGGCGCGACAGACCCGAGGCCAGCATCACCACGGCCGTGCGGCTCATCGAAACGCTCATTGTGGGCGTCCCTGACCTGCCGTCCGCATCTGCACGATTTCCGCGAGTGCTGACATGGCGAGCGACCGCGGATCCTGCGACGGGAAAAGACCGATCGGCCCCTTGATGCGTGCGATCTCCTCGCTCGTGGCGCCAAGTGCTTCGAGAACTTCCACGCGCCGGCGCTGTGTTTGCTTCGATCCCAGCGCACCGACATAGAAGGCCGGGCTGCGAACTGCCTTCAGCAGCAGCGGCGCCTCCCAATCGTGTTCGTGGAAAAGGCATGCGACAGCGGTGTGGGCGTCGAGCGGAAGATCAGGCGCAGCCTTCGGCACCGTCAGCTGGATCAGCTGATCGGCGAACGGCCGGCAGAATTCAAGCGTCGCGGACTCCTGGCTTGCCACCACGAGTTCGCAGTCGGCCGTCTGGGCCAGCTGGCTCATCGCCACGATCTCCCATCCACGCCCCGCCAGCACGATCCGGAGTTTCGGGTCGAAGCGCCGGACAAACTCGCCAGGCTTCGGCCGTTCTTGATGTTCTCCGATCCGCAATGACGAACGTGTCGAAGCAGGATCGAACAACAGGGAGAAGCTATGACGTGCACGGCCGAGCGCAATCGCCTGTTGCAGCAGTGCACGATCGACATTCACATCGACATAGAGATCGATTCCGCCGCCGCACGGCAAACGTACGTCAAGGTAGGGCGAGCCGGTGCCATAGCGCAGCGTGCGGTTCGTGGCCTCACGGATCGCAATCTGCGCTTCTTCGGTCAGCGCCTGTTCGAGGCAGCCGCCGGATATGCTGCCCACGAAACGTTTGTCGCCAGATACGGCCAGCTGGGCGCCCAAGGGACGGGAGAACGGGCCATCGAGTGCGACAATGGTGATCAGTGCAGCCGGACGTCCGGTGGCCAGCTCTGCCTCGGCAAATGCCAGGACATCCAGATCGCCGGTCAGGCCTGGGGGCAAAGGGCGGTCGCTCATGGCCTGCCGACCCACAGGAACACTACTTCGGTCACGTCTGATCTCCGGCGGTTAAACCACCCGGCTCGGGGCATCTCCTCCCCTGTTGCGGGTGCGGCGACGGCTCCTCGCCGGTTTTTGGTCTTCCCGCTAACGCGGTCCCTTGCCTCATTGGCGGCATAGGGCCTAGCGCTTAGCCAGTTTTGGTAATGGTGTTGGCCCGGGCGGTCAACGCGACGAACCGGGGTCTGGGAACCATGGAATATGCCGGCGGCCGGCTGATCGCAGCCCAGGATGGGGCTATCGGCTGGATCACGTTCAACCAGCCCGAACGGCTCAATGCCGTGCGCCGTGACATGTGGGACGACCTGCCCGCCGCCGTGGCCAGTCTGACCGCCAATCCCACCACCCGGGTCATTGTGATCAAGGGCGCTGGCGACAAGGCCTTCATCTCAGGCGCCGACATCGCCGAGTTCGACGTCCAGCGCCACGACGCCTCGTCCAACAAGCCTTTCACCGCCGCGGTGACAGCGGCAACGGCCTCGCTGGCTGAGGCGTCTGTGCCAGTGGTGGCCATGATCAACGGCTTCTGCATTGGCGGCGGTATGGTGGTCGCTTCGGCCTGCGACATCCGCATCTGCTCGGACGGTTCGCGCTTCGGCGTGCCCGCCGGTAAGCTCGGCCTGGGCTATGAACTCGACAATTTCGCGCGGCTGCAATCGATCGTTGGACGCGGCATCGCGATGGAGATGCTGGCGACAGCGCGTCACTTCACGGCGCAGGAAGCTCTGCTGGCGGGCTTCGTCAATCGCATCGTCCAAGCCGCGCAGCTTGAGACAACCATCCGCGAGATGGCCGCGATGATCGCCGTCACGGCGCCGATGAGTATAGCCGCCGCCAAGCTCGCGAGCCGCGCCGCCATCGATCCCTCCCTGCGTGGCGACGCCCAGAGTGCCATCGACGCGTGCTTCGATAGCGCCGACTTCAAGGAAGGCCGCGCCGCCTTCCGCGAACGCCGTGTTCCGACCTTCATCGGCAAGTGAGATCCATGACGACCGCTGCACAACTGCTCGACCAGCCGTTCGCTACTATGGCTGAGCTGATCCGAGCTCACGCAATCGAGCGCCCGGACCATGTCGCGGTCATCGACGGCGATCGCGCTTTGACCTTCGCGCAGTACGACACACTGATCGACCGTGCCGCCGCAGCGATGCAGCGCGATGGCGTCGGCAATGGCGGCGCTGTCGCCATGTGCGGCCCATCGTCAATCGAGTACGTCACGACTTATGTCGCCGCTCTACGCATTGGCGCCGCCGCCTGCCCGCTCGCGCCGTCTTCTACGCCTGAACAGCTCGCCGCCATGGTGCGCGATTGCGCCGCCGGCCTGTTGTTCGTCGACGACAGCGCCTCGGCGGCGTTGGACACTGTCGCGGACAAACTCACGGTGAAGCGCATCGCGCTGGAAGGGTCCGCCAATCCATCGTTCGCTTCATGGCTTGCGCCTGAAAGCGTGAAACCCGCGCCGGTCGAGATCGACCCCGAGCAGACGTTCAACATCATCTACTCGTCTGGCACCACCGGCACGCCGAAAGGCATCGTCCAGCCGCATCGCATGCGCTGGGGCCACATCCGCCGCGCCGAAGCGATGGGCTACGCACCCGACGCTGTGACAGTCGTCTCGACGCCGCTCTACTCGAACACCACGCTCGTCAGCCTCATTCCGGCGCTCGCTCGCGGCGGCACTGTGGTGCTGATGCGCAAGTTCGACGCGCGGGGGTTCTTGCAGCTCTCGCAGAAGCATCGCGCAACCCACGCCATGCTGGTGCCGGTCCAGTACCGCCGCCTGATGGACCTTCCAGACTTCGATAGCTTCGACCTCTCCTGCTACCGCATGAAGACCTGCACCAGCGCGCCATTCGCGGCAGACCTGAAGGCGGACATCCTCAAGCGCTGGCCCGGCGGCCTCGTCGAGATCTACGGCATGACGGAAGGCGGCGGCTCATGCCTCCTGCGCGCCCACGAATTCCCGAACAAGCTGCACACGGTCGGGCAGCCGGCGCCGGGCCACGGCATCCGCATCATCGGCGAAGACGGCAAGGAAGTACCCCGCGGCGAAACCGGCGAAGTGGTCGGCAGGTCCATGTCGATCATGACCGGCTATCACAACCAGCCGAAGAAGACCGCCGAAGCCGAATGGTACAGCCCTGAAGGCGACCGCTTCATCCGCACTGGCGACGTCGGCCGCTTCGACGAGGATGGATTCCTTGTCCTCGGCGACCGCAAGAAGGACATGATCATCACCGGCGGCTTCAACGTCTATCCCAGCGACCTCGAAGCCGAACTCGCCAAGCACCCCGCAGTAGCCGAAAGCGCCGTCGTCGGCATCCCGTCCCGCGAATGGGGTGAAACCCCCGCCGCCTTCATCGTCCTCCGCGCCGGCGCTGCCGCTACGGCAGAAGAGCTGCGCCAGTGGCTCAACGCCCGCGTCGGCAAGACCCAGCGCCTGACCTACACGACCATCGTCGAGACGCTGCCGCGCTCCTCGATCGGCAAGGTCCTGAAACGCCAGCTCCGCGACGAGTTCAAGCCGCTAGCCTGATCAGCGTTTGCGTCTCCAGCCACACGCCATAAGCTGCCGCCAGCAAAGCGGAGGCCGCCGGCATGAAGTTCGGGATCTTCTACGAGCACCAGCTGCCCAAGCCCTGGAATGAGGGCGACGAAGCACGCCTGTTCCATGAAGCTCTTGAGCAGGTCGTCCTCGCCGACAGGCTTGGCTACGACTACGCATGGGAAGTCGAGCACCATTTCCTCGAGGAATACTCCCACTCATCCGCCCCAGAGGTTTTCCTCGCCGCCTGCGCAGCGCTGACGAAGAACATCCGCGTCGGTCATGGCATTCGCCAGGTCATCCCGAACTACAACCACCCCGCCCGCACAGCCGAAGGCATCGCCACCCTCGACATCGTCGCGCGTGGCCGCGTCGACTTTGGCATCGGCGAAGGCGCCACCCGCCTCGAGCTCGGCGGCTTCGGCATCCCTGCGAAGGAGAAGCGCGCCATGGCGCTGGAGGCGGCCGAGCAGATCGCCAACATGCTGGTGATGGACCCGTATCCCGGCTTCGAAGGAACGAGCTTCTCTTTCCCGTGCCGCAACGTGGTGCCCAAGCCGGTGCAGAAGCCGCATCCGCCGATGTGGATGGCCTGCACCAACCGCGACACCATCAAGGTCGCGGCATCAAAGGGCCTCGGCGCGCTGGCCTTCTCGTTCGTGGACCCCGCCGAAGCGCGCAACTGGGCCGAGATCTACTACGGCATCATCAAGTCCGAGGAATGCGTTCCCATTGGCCACAGCGTGAACGCCAACATCGCCATGGTCTCGAACTTCTCGGTCCACCACGATCGCGCCGAAGCCATCCGCCGCGGCCAGGAAGGCTTCGAGTTCTTCAGCTATGCCGTCAATGCGCTTGTCGCTCACGATGTGCTGCCCGGCCGCTCCAATCTCTACGCCGACTTCCTCAAGTCTCGTGCCGCCAGCGACGACGAGATCATCTCCGCCCGCCAGCGCGCCGAGATCAGCGCCAACGGCATCGGGACGCCGGACGACATCCGAGCCCACATACGCGCCTTCCAGGCCGCTGGCGTCGATCAGGTGATCTTCCTGCAGCAGGCTGGGCGCAATCAGCACCGCCACATCTGCGAGTCGCTGGAGTTGTTCGCCGCCGAGGTGATGCAGGAGTTCAAGACCGAAGCCGCCGCCCGCGAGCGCCGCAAGGCCGACGACCTCGCCCCGTTCATTGCGGCCGCGATGGCGCGGAAGCCATGGATGAAGCCGCTCGCCGACCACGAGATTCCGGTCGTCCCCGCCTCGGTCAAGAAAGCCCAGATCAACGAGACAACCCGCTAGTCTCGCCGCCGGATTGCCCCTGCCCTGCCCCCGGCCTTATTGTCTTGGTAAGAAACCCAAAACCGGGGCGGGAAACGCGTATTCATGAGCCAGACCGACCCTTTCACCGACGAACAGCTCATCGCCCAGGGCATGACGGTCGCCGTCCACGCCCGCCGTACGCCGGACCAGCTCGCCATCATCTCGCCAAGCGGCAATCGCACCTGGCGCGAGTTCAATGCCCGCGCCAACCAGCTTGTCCGGCTGTTCCGCAAGCGCGGCCTTCAGCCCGGCGACGGCGTCGCATTACTCGCCCATAACGGACCCGAGTTCGCGGAAGTCTGGACGGCAACGCAGCGATCGGGCCTGCGACTTACAGCCGTCAATTGGCACCAGTCCGCCGAGCTCATAGCCTACGTCGTCGACAATTCAGACGCCAAGGCGCTCGTCGCCAGCGGCCGCTTTGTCCCCGGCGCCGCCGAAGCCGCGGCGAAAGCAGGCGAAAAGCTCAATGTGAGGCTCGCTTTCGCTGGCCCCATTCCGGGTTTCGATGACTACGAGAGCGCAATCTCCGCCGAGAGCCCCGAGAACATCGACAACGCCGAGCCCGGCTCGACCATGCTCTACACGTCGGGCACGACCGGACGCCCCAAGGGCGTCTATCGCAAGACGCGCCCCGTCGTTTCGCAGCTCACCAATGTCTGCAACGAAACCGCGAAATGGAATCCGAAGACGGATCTCTCGCTCCTCACCGGCCCGCTCTACCACGCCGCTCCGCTGGGCATAAATTTCGTCATCCCGATCAACGCCGGCGTCGGCGTGCTGCTAATGGACAAGTGGGATGCCGAGGAAACGCTGCGGCTGATCGAGACGCACAAGGCGACGCACACGCATATCGTGCCCACCATGATGCACCGCATGCTTCAGCTGCCGGAAGCAACACGGAAGAAGTACGACATCTCTTCCATGCGCTGGATCATCCACGGCGCGGCACCCTGCCCGGCCCATGTGAAACAGCAGATGATGGATTGGTTCGGGCCGACGATTTACGAATACTACTCATCCACCGAAGGCGGCGGCGTCTTCGTCGGCCCGCACGAATGGCTGAAGAAGCCCGGCACGGTCGGCAAGCCCGTTCCCGGCGTCGAGATCAAGCTGCTGGATATCGACGGCAATCCCGTGCCGCAGGGCACGGAAGGCCTCATCTATGTGAAGGCGCCGGCCACGGGCCGCTTCGAGTACTACAAGGAGCCGACCAAGACGGACTCCAGCTATCGTGGCGACTGGTTCACCCTCGGCGACATGGGCCGCTTCGATGCCGACGGCGACCTCTTTCTCACCGGCCGCACGGCAGAGCTGATCATCTCGGGGGGTGTGAACATCTATCCCGTCGAGATCGACGAAGTGCTCATCCGCCATCCGGACGTTGCCGATGCCGCCGTTGTCGGCGTGCCGAACGAGGACTGGGGCGAGGAGATCAAGGCTGTGGTGGAGCTCAAACCCGGCGTGCAACGCTCGACCGAGACGACCCAGTCGATCCTCGACTTCGCGAAGGACAAGCTCCCGGGCTTCCAACGGCCGCGCACGATCGACTTCGTCGATACCCTGCCCCGCAACGCCGCGGGCAAGGTTCTCCGCGCGCAGGTTCGTGCGCCTTACTGGGCCGGCCGGTCGAAGAGCATCTGATGGCCGTGAAGGCGGCCGCGATATCCGACTATCGTGAGCTGGCGAGGCACCGCCTGCCGCGCTTCCTGTTCGAATACATGGACGGCGGCTCCTACGACGAGGTGACACTCCGGCGGAACCAGGAAGACTTGCGCGGCATCGCTCTCCGTCAGCGCGTCATGCGCGATGTCTCTCGGCTGGATCTCTCCACGATCCTGCTCGGCCAAAAGTCCACCCTGCCCGTGGCGCTAGCGCCCATCGGCCTCGCGGGCATGCTGGCGCGCCGCGGCGAGGTTCAGGCCGCCAGAGCTGCGCGTGACCACGGCGTCCCCTTCACGCTTTCCACTGTCTCTGGCTGCAGCCTCGAAGAAGTCACGCGCGCCGTGCCGCAACCTATCTGGTTCCAGCTCTACATGATCCGCGATCGCGGCTTCATGCGCGACCTGATCGCTCGCGCGCAGGCAGCAAAATGCTCTGCCCTGCTATTCACGGTCGACATGCCGGTCGCCGGATCGCGTTATCGCGACTACCGCTCCGGCCTTGCTGGGGCAGCCGGCGCAGGTGGAACCCTCCATCGCGTCGGGCAGGCCATGCTGAGAGCCGATTGGGTGTGGGACGTCGGCGTGATGGGCCGCCCGCATAAACTTGGGAACGTCGCGCCCGTCCTCGGGAAGAGTTCGGGCCTCAACGACTTCTTTGGCTGGCTCGGAAAGAACTTCGATCCGTCCGTCACGTGGCGCGATCTCGAATGGATCCGATCCGAATGGAAGGGCCCACTGGTCATCAAAGGCGTGCTCGATGCCGAGGATGCGCGCGAGGCGGTCAAGGCCGGCGCCGACGGCATCGTCGTGTCCAACCATGGCGGCCGGCAGCTCGACGGCGTCCCGTCGACCGCCCGCGCGCTTCCGGATATCGCGCAGGCTGTCGGCGGCCGCACCACCATCCTCGCGGACGGCGGCGTCCGCTCCGGTCTCGATGTCGTCCGCATGCTGGCGCTGGGCGCCAATGGTGTCCTGATTGGCCGGGCATGGGCCTACGCCCTCGCCTCCCGCGGTCAGGCCGGTGTTGCCCACATCCTGCAGCTCATCGAAGCCGAGATGCGCGTTGCGATGGCCCTGACGGGCGTAACCCGCCTCGCCGACATCACACCGGATATTCTGGTCCGTCGAGACTGACGGTTTGGCCGGGTTGCCTGCGTTGGCCTGCCCAGTCGCCCTCACCGCGTTGCTCAACCCACAAAAAGAAAGGGCGCACCGAAGTGCGCCCTTTCCCGTCCCCAGTCCTTGCTAACCTAGAACTCGTAGCCCAGGCGCAGGAAGAACGTGCGGCCGCGCAGGTCATACTGCGAAGCGAAAGCCGGAGCGTTGCCGAAGCGGCTCGAGACGCCCGTCGTTATAGCCGGCGGAGGCGCGTTGAACACGTTCGAGACTCCACCCGTCACCACGAAGTTGTCGCCGCGGTAGCGGACCGACACGTCGTGCGAGAGGTAGGGATCCGTCGAGTTGATGCGGCGAATGTTGAGACCGAAGTAGTTCGGGATGGCGGACACGGCCGCTGCGAACGGTTCGTGATCCATCGGACCGACATAGTCGACGAACCATGAGTAGGTCCAATCGCCCTGACGCAGCTGAATGGTGGCGTCGCCAACCCACTCCGGATCGCCCAGCGAACCGTTGAAGTCGCTGGTGTTGAAGCCGGACACCGTGGTCGGCGCGAACAGGTAGTTCACGTCTTCCCTGGTGTTCGTCGCCGACACGTCGATCAGCAGGTCGCCGAAGTCGAACTCATGCTCGTAACGGAGCGTGAAATCGATGCCCGAGGTAATCTGCGAGTCGGCGTTCAGGTAATTGTCCTGAACGAGCTGGACGCTGTTCGGGTTCAGCGGAGCTGTCGGCGAGTTACGCGTGAACAGCGAGCAGAACACGTTCGGATAGACCGGCGAGCCGTAGCAGCCACCGAGGATGGTAGCGGCGCCAAGCTGCGTCACGGCGTTCTCGATCTGGATATCGAAGTAGTCGACCGCGAAGCTCAGATCGATGAAGTCCGGCGTCCAGATGAAGCCCAGCGTGCGAGCTTCGGAGGTTTCAGCTTCCAGGAGGCCTGCGCCGCCAGCCGAGACGATCGTCGCCGACGAACCGACACCCGTGTAGTTGTTCGGGATGCCAGCTGCCGCGCAGTTCGCCTGGATGTTCGGGTTCGACGAGTTCGCCCAGTTGATGCAGGGGTCAATCGAGGTCTGCGGCAGGAAGCCCGTCTGGTTGCCCAGGTACAGCTCGTACAGCGCCGGGGCGCGGTAGGACGTACCTTGCGTACCGCGGATGCGGACCGACGGGAGGATCTGCCAGTTGAGGCCGGCCTTCCAGACACTGTCCGAACCGTATGACTCGTAGTCGAATGCACGCGCCGAGGCGTCGAGGGTCAGCTCTTCGATGAACGGCAGACCCTTGAGCAGCGGAACGTTCACCTCAGTGAAGAACTCGCTGATCGTGTCGTCGCCGCGGGTGTTGCCGGCCGACGTCGTGCCCCAGAACTCGTTGCCCACCGAGCGCGGGTCCGGAGTGTCGTCGATCTCGTGATAGCGCCATTCCGCGCCGACCGCGACGCCGAGCGGACCGGCCGGGAGTTCGAACAGGTCGCCCGTGACTACGCCCGTCACGACCGTCTGGTCGTAGGTCGTCGTGCCGACCGACTCGGCCGATAGCAGGTCGTACACGGCTTGCGAGTAGTTGCCCGACAGGAACGCCGCCGAGAACGGGTTGTAGTTCGGGCCAGCGTAGAGGCCGTCCGAGGGACGCGCATACAGCCAGTCACCCGCGGTTTCCTTGAGGATCTGGTTGCCGCTGTATTCACCTTCCGACGAGCTGTAGGAAGCATTCAACGACCAGGTCCAGCCCGGCAGCACGAAGTCGCCGGTCAGGCCAGAGTTGATGTAGTAGTAGTCAACATCAACCGAGTTGTCGGACGGCCAGATCGTGATCGGCTGAGCAAGCGCGGTCGGGAACAGGCTGTTGCCGAGGCCGCCGAAGTTACCCGGCACGTCGTAGCCCGAGTTGGGCGCGATCGTGGGGAAGAACTGCCGCACGCGGTGGCTGTCATACTCGCGCCGCGTGAACAGGGCTTCCGTAGTCCAGTCGATGCCGCCGAAGGCGTCCAGCGAAACATCGAACTTGCCGTATGCGCTGAGACGATCGACGCCAGCGATCGCGTCGCTGTCAAGGAAGCGCGGATCGTTCAGCACGTCCTCGTAGTAGGCTTCGCCGAACTGACCCGCGGCGCAGACGCCAGTACCCGGCCGCTGCGTTCCGGCGAGGCCAGGGTTGCAGTCGTAGGTCTGGTTCGTGCGCGGACGATAGCCGGTGATCGGGCCGATCGTGTTGCCCTGCGGCGACGGGATATAGCGGGTCGTGCCGACGATCACGGTGTTGAAGTAGATGTTGCCAGAGGTGCAACCGCCGAGGCTGGTGCCGCCAAGGATCGAACGGTCCTGACGGTCGATCCGCTGGCCGCTCGTGGCGTCGTACGCGAGGTCCTGGGCGCAAGCCAGATACGAGCGATCACCGAACTTCAGCGGGTCGCGGGTCTCGTACTCGGCGGCGAGCATCAAGTTGCCGCCGAAGAGATCGAAGCCAATCGCGCCGTTGACCTGCAGCGTGTTGCCGCCGCCCTCTTCGGTCGCGTTGTACTGAATGTTGAATTCCGGCTTGTCGATGGACGAGCGGGTGATGATGTTCGCAACACCGGCGACGGCGTCAGAACCGTAGATCGACGAAGCGCCGTCTTTCAGGATCTCGACTCGATTGATGATCGAGTCGGGGATGACCTGAAGGTCGAACGCAGCGACCTGACCGCGAACGCCGGCCGGGCCGGGACGCTGGCCGTTCAGAAGCACCAGCGAGCGCTGGGCGCCGAGGCCGCGCAGCGAGACCGAGTTGATGCCCGGGCCGCCTTCGACAACGAAGCCGCCGAACTGGTTGTTCAGCTGCAGCGAGCCGTTTGCGATCGACGAACCCTGGAGGATCTCCGAAGTGTCGACGAGGCCTTCAAGCGTGGAGGCTTCGGCCGTGATCACCTGGATCGGAGCGGTCGATGTGAACGCATCGCGCGCGATGCGCGAACCCGTAACGACGACCCGATCGGACGCTTCCTCCTGTTCAGCCGGCTTGGTGGTGTCCACCGTCGGGGCCGCGGGCGGCTGTCCGGTAGTGGTTGGGGTTTGCGCAACCGCAACGCCCATCGCCAGAGTGAGCGCGCCAAATGCAGCGCCGCCACGGAAAAGTCTGCGCAGTGAAGCGCTCGTGTTGGACATGGATTGACCCCAGAATGCCGACTAAATTGGACGCCGGTCCTGACTCCGGCGTTGCGGTTCTCGCACGGGGAAATTCCAGACTTCAATCGCAATGTCCCTGGACGTCGCGTTCTCGACACAATTGTGGCGCCTTAGACACAAAGCCTTTCGGCGTTTGGGGCAGGATTTTCCAAAACAGCCACGCCTGCGTGATGCCTCTTGCGGCTTTACGGCAAAGGCCGCAGCATTGCGCCCGGGAATCTAACGCGTTCACCCTTCAAAATCAGAGGTTTGCCTTGTCTAGGAGCCATCTAGGAATCGCTCTTGCGGCGATGTTTTTCGCCTCCGGAACAGCATCGGCGCAGAAGCTCGATCCGGAAGCTTTTGCCCGCGTGCCAGATGTCACGGGCGTTTCGATGTCGGCCGAAGGCGACTTCCTGGTCGCAATCCGCGCCGACCCGCGCGACCCGACCAAACGGATTATTGCGTCGGCGGACATTGCCAACATTGACGGCACCAAGCCGCTCAACTGGACGGCCACGCCCAGCGACCGCATGAGCTTCATTGGCGCCCAAGCGCTGAAACAGGGCAAGGTCTGGGTCATCGCCAACCAAGCGTGGACGGGAAACCTGAGCGGTTGCGGCGAAGGCCGCAGCACTGGTTCCACAAAGACCTATCTCTATAAGGCTTTTCTGTCGGACAAGACCCTCAAATCGTTTGATGATCCGTTTGAGGGCGGTCGCTCCATCGGCGTAAGCGCTGAAACCCTGCGCTGCCTCGAGATCGGAACACGCCCGGGCATCGTCGACCTGCCGCTCGACCCCGAAAACGTTATCGTCCAGCAGACCGATACCGATTTCGTTTCTCGATATTCGAAAGTCAGCCTCAAGACCGGTAAGAGCCAGTCGCTCTATAAGGACGTCGGCGAACTCGCCATCGACCTGATCGATCCGCGCGACGGCAAGGTGCTCACGAAGCAGAAGAGCGAAACCAAGGGCGACCTGAACTACGACTTCGAGACCTTCATCCTCAACCGGGAGACGGGTAACTTCGATCTCGAGGCGCCATTGACCGTCGACACCCGCAACCGCAACGCGATGACAGTTCAGGGTTATGACGAGGAGACAGGCAAGTATTTTGTCGTCACCGACAAGTTCTCCGACAAGTCAGCCGTGTACCTCTACGATGCGCGCACGGACAAATTCGACGACCAGCCCCTCTTCGCCCACAAGGACTTCAACGCCATTGGCGTCGTCCTCGGACGCAGCAAGGACAATTTCGGCAAGATTCTCGGCTTCCGCTATGAGGGCGCCGATGTGGAAACCTTCTGGACCGACCCGGAGATTGTTTCGATCCAGAAAGGCCTCCAGGCCTCGTTCAAAGGCCAGAACGTCACCATCATTTCCGGTGGCGGCGTCGATGGCAGCAAGAAGGTCCTCTTCAGCGTCGAAAGCCCCCGCAACCCGCCAGCCTACTACCTGCTTCTGAACAAGACGAAGCTGGTCGGAATCGGGTCCGAACGTCCGTGGATCAAGCCTGAAACGCTCGGCGAGCGCACGCTCGTTTACTACGATGCGCGTGACGGCATCAAAATTCCCGGCTTCCTTACCCTGCCCCCGGGCTTCAAGAAGGGCGACCCCGCACCGCCGGCCATCGTACTCCCGCACGGCGGTCCGTGGGCGCGTGACTATATCGGCTGGGATGGCTCGGGCTGGACACAGTTCCTTGCCACGCGCGGCTACGCGGTACTGCAGCCGCAGTATCGTGGTAGCGACGGCTGGGGTCACAACCTCTGGCTCGCCGGCGACGGCGAATGGGGCCAGAAGATGCAGGACGACAAGGACGACGGCGCCAACTGGATGGTCAAGGAAGGCTACGCAGCCAAAGAGCGCATCGCGATCTTCGGCTATTCCTACGGCGGCTTCGCAGCCTTCGCCGCTTCGGTCCGTCCAGGTGGTCCGTTCAAGTGCGCCATCGCCGGCGCGGGCGTGTCGAATCTGACGCGCATCGCCAACAACTGGGGCGAGAACCGCATGCAGCGCGCCTATCAAGGCCGCACCGTGAAGGGCATGGACCCCCAGCAGAACACGTCGAAACTCGCGATGCCGATCCTGATCTACCACGGCGACCGCGATGTTCGCGTGCCTCTGTTCCACGCCACCGATTTCTACAACTCGGTGAAGGATACTGGCAAAGCCAAGCTGCTCATCATGAAGGACATGGGCCACCAGGGCATCCTGTGGACCGCGGACAACCACCGCGAATCCCTGAAGGCGATCGACAGCTTCCTGACCAACGACTGCAAGATGTAGTCAGGGGCTTCAGCCATTGAACGATGCGCCCCGCACCTACGTGCGGGGCGTTTTCGTTTCAGGCGCCTGCGAAGCGCCGGATCGCGTTGGTGAGTGTCGTCAGGTCGCCGGCGTCAATCGTGTAGGCCGGCGCGAGATAGATGGCCTTGCCGATGGGGCGAATGAACACGCCCTGCTCGATGAACTGGCGGCGCGCAGCCTGCACATCGAAAGCATCGCCCATCTCGACAGCGCCGACGGAGCCGCGAATGCGAACATCCGCGACCTGCGGCAGGCTCCGCAATGGTTCCAGGGTCAGCTTGAGGTGCCGTTCGACGGCGGTAACCTGCTCCAGTCTAGGCTCCCGCTCGAAGAGATCGAGCGACGCGTTGGCTGCCGCGCATCCAAGCGCATGGCCCATATAGGTCGGCCCGTGCATCAACGCCTTGGTGGCGTCGTCGGAGTGGAACGCTTCGTAGATGCGGCGGCTGGCGATTGTCGCGGCCAGCGGCGTCACGCCGCCGGTGAGCGCCTTGCCAAGCGTCATGATATCCGGCGTTACGCCCGATAGCGTCGCGGCGAACATTCCGCCCAGCCTGCCAAACCCGGTGAAGATCTCGTCGAAGATCAGCGGCACGCCGTGACGGTCGCACGCTTCGCGGATGCGCCTGAGCGTTTCGACATCATGCATGCGCATACCGGCCGCGCCTTGCAGCAGCGGCTCAACGATCACCGCCGCAATGTCCCGATGCGCCGACAGCAACCGATCAAGCTCCCCTGCCCTCGCCTCATCCGTCGGCAGGTCGGCAATGTACTGCGCAGGGAGGGCGGGACCGAACAGTGAATGCATACTGTCGTCGGGATCGCAGACCGACATGGTGGCGAAGGTGTCGCCGTGATAGCCGCCGCGAAACGCTAGGAATTTCGGCCTCACCTGTCCGGTGGTGTTGCGCCAGTACTGCACGGCGATCTTGAGCGCGACTTCAACTGCCACGGACCCGGACTCGCAGAAGAACACCTTGTCGAGATCGCCCGGCGCGAGGGCCGCGAGCCGAGTTGCAAGCATGTAGGCCTGCTCGTGCGCCAGCCCGCCAAGCATCACATGGGGCATCATGTCCATCTGCCGGCGCATCGCGTCCAGGAGGTGCGGGTGGTTGTAGCCGTGGACCGATGTCCACCAGCTACCGATGCCATCCACGATCTCGCGCCCATCGTGCAGGACGATGCGCGTGCCATGGGTCGCCTTGACCGCCACGGGGCGCGGGGCGGTCTTCATCTGCGCGTATGGCAGCCAGATGTTGTGAAGGCCCTGTTCGAGCCAGTCCGGCGTGGTCATGAGCGCGTCCCTGGGATGAGCGGCATTGAAGCGGGATCGGCGGGCGGATAGGGCTTTTCCTGCCCCAAGGGAATGCCCGTCATGGACACCAGCGATTTCACCGACATCGAGGCCATCTCCGCCGTGCGGCTGGAGTTGCTCGAGCAGCGCGGATTGCGGCGCGATCTCCGACCTACCGAGCGCATGGCGGACGGGCGGGTCGTGCGTGCCGGCCGGCCAATGATCTCGTTCAGCGACAATGATTATCTCGGTCTCAGCATGCATCCGAAGGTGATCGAAGCATCCGTGAAGGCTACGCAGGCATATGGAGTGGGCGCTGGCGCCGCGCGCCTCATCACGGGCGATAATCCGTTCAACGGGCAGCTGGAAAGCAAGCTCGCAGGCATCAAGGGGCTCCCCGCCGCCCGTCTCTTCGGGTCCGGCTACCTTGCGAATGCCGGCGCGATCCCGGCGCTGGTCGGCGCCGGCGACCTGATCGTGATGGACGAACTTTGCCACGCATCGATGCATGCAGGCGCACGGCTGTCCGGCGCGCGCATCCAGACTTTCTCCCACAACAACGTCGCTGCCGCCGCTCAGCGCCTGCAGCAGCGAGATCCGACCTCGCACGCGTTGCTCTTGACCGAGACCGTGTTCTCCATGGATGGCGATCTGGCGCCGCTCGAAGCGTTGGCGCGAGTGGCGAGCGAAGCGAGCGCATGGATGATGACGGATGATGCGCACGGCCTCGGCGTTGTCGAGCAACCCAACCCTGCACCCATTCAGATGGGAACACTTTCCAAGGCGGCGGGCGCGTATGGGGGCTATGTCGCCGGTCCAGCGAAGTTCATCGACCTGCTTGCAAGCCGCGCCCGCACATTCGTCTACGCAACCGCATTGCCACCGGGCGTCATCGCGGCGGCGCTCGCTGCTCTTGAGGTCATGGAGGCCGAACCGGAGCTTCGGGAAGCAACGCTCCGGAACGCGCGGTTGTTCGGGTCGCTGATTGGCCAGGGCGATGTGGAGAGCGCGATCGTGCCCGTTCATTACGGCAAAGCAGCCGCAGCCATGCACGCGTCCGACGTTCTCGCCGCGCAGGGCTTCCTGGTCACGGCCATCCGTCCGCCGACCGTCCCAGAAAATACCGCCCGCCTGCGCTTCACCTTCTCCGCCCGTCACCGCGAAGAGGATATCCGACGACTAGCTGCGCTGGTGCTGGAGACGCTTGCAGAGGCGGGGTTGGCGAAGTGAACGGCGTGTTCGTCACGGCGATAGGAACCGACTGCGGGAAGACGCACGTTTCGTCTGCCATCCTCCGCGAGTTGACGGCGCGCGGGCGCCCAGCTGTTGCGGTGAAACCGCTTATGTCGGGGTTCTCGCCGGAAGGGCTGGAGGCGTCAGACGCTGGTCGGCTGTTGAGCGCGATGGGGCGGAAGGTGACAGCTGAAACCGTCGCAGACATTTGCTGGAAGTCGTTCGAGGAACCGCTGGCGCCGAACGTCGCCGCGCGGCGCGCGGGCGTACCGCTCGACTATGCGGAGATGCTTGCATTCGTTCGCGGCGTTCTGGCCAGCCACGACGGACCGGCGCTGGTTGAGGGTGCTGGAGGCGTGATGTCGCCACTCACGGACACACACACCAACATCGATCTGGCGAGCGATCTCGGTCTGCCTGTGTTGCTGCTTGCGACAAGCTACCTCGGTGCGGTCAGTCACACGTTGACGGCGCTGGATGCACTGACCCGGCGCAATCTCGCACCCATGGCCGTTGTCGTCACCGAACCTTCAGTGGAAGCGGGTTCGGCTGCCACGCTTGCCGAAGAACTCGCGCGCTGGACAAACATCCCGGTGCTCCAAGCGCCGTTTGCCGCTGAGCCACAGGATAGTCACGCAATCGGGCGTGAACTCGTGCGGCGCTTCTTCGGTTAGTCGGGATCCCGCTCGACCGGCGATGCAGCCAGTGGTGGCGCGTGGCCTTTCATAGCAGCGCGAAGCTTGTCGCGGTCCAGCGCGCCTTCCCAACGGCTGATGACGATCGTCGCCACAGCGTTGCCCATGAAGTTGGTCAGTGACCGGCATTCCGACAGGAAACGGTCGATGCCCATGATGATGAGCACCCCGACCAGCGGGATCGACGGGATCACCTGCAGCGTCGCCACGAGCGTGATGAAGCCCGCGCCGGTGACACCCGCCGCGCCCTTGGAGCTCAGCATCGAAACGCCGAGCAGGATCAGCTGGTCCTGCAGCGAGAGTGGAATGTTCAGCGCCTGTGCAATGAACAGCGCCGCCATTGTCATGTAGATGTTGGTGCCGTCGAGGTTGAACGAATAGCCAGTTGGCACGACGAGGCCGACGACCGGACGCGCGCACCCTGCCCGCTCCATCTTCTCCATCAGTGCCGGCAACGCCGACTCTGATGAGGACGTGCCGAGCACGAGGAACAATTCCTCCTTCAGGTATCGGATCAGACTGAAGATGCTGAATCCCGCCCACAGCCCGACTGCTCCCAGGATCACAAGCACGAACAATAGCGAGGTCGCCCAGACGGCGACTATCAGCTTTCCAAGCTCGACGATGGAGTCGAGCCCTTGTGTCGAAATCAGGTACGCGAAAGCCCCGAACGCACCAATCGGCGCCGCACGCATCAGGATGGCGACCAGCTTGAACACCACCGTGCTGGTCGCGTTGAGGATGTTGAGAACCGGCTGCGCCCGCTCGCCGACGATGGCCATCGAGATTCCGAACACGATGGCGAGGAAGAGAACCTGAAGGATGTTTCCTTCGGTGAACGCTCCCACGAAAGTCGTTGGGATGACATTCAGGAGGAAGCCCATGATCGTCAGGCTCTTCGACTGGGCTTGGTAGTTTTCGAGCTGCTTGAGCTGCTCGGGGTCATTGAGCGTGGCCAGATTGATGTTCATGCCCGCGCCGGGCGTGAAGAAGTTGCCGACCAGCAGGCCGACAACAAGCGCGAGGCTGGAGAAGAACAGGAAGTACGCGAACGCCTTGAAGACGACCCGGCCGAGCTTGCCGAGATCGCGCATGTTGGCGATGCCGATCACGATCGTGAGGAAGATCACCGGAGCGATGATCATCTTCACCAGTTTCACGAAGCCGACGCCGAGCGGGTTCAGGTATTCCTTGAGCCAGGCGTTCTCGGGGATCGGGATCGCTTTCTCGATGAGCAGCTGCGTCGCCGGATCGATCACGTGCTCGTACCGGAAGGTCGGGACGAGCGCGCCGATCAGGCCGCCGACGAAGATGGCGAACAGCACCTGGAAGTAGAGCTGGGTCCAGAATGGCCCCTTGCGCCGATGGCTGTCGGCCGGCGCGTCGATAACGGCCATCAAGACTCCCTCCGCCCCGAAACCGCACGTGCGCCGCTGGCGAACGCGTCTTGAGGTTTCCGCACAGTAATGGGGCCGGCGCGGTACGCCAGCCCCTCAACAGTGACTTCGCATGCTCGTTACGCCGCTTCGGCTGCGCCGTCCGGGTTGGTGTATTTCGATCCCGGAATGCGGCCCGGCAGGTGGATCAGCATCGGTGCGGCGACGAAGATCGACGAGTACGTGCCGATAATAATGCCGAACATGATCGAGACCGCAAAACCAAAAAGAACCGGCCCGCCAAGGAACGCCATGGCGCCCGCCGCCATCATGGTGGCGAGGGACGTCATAACCGTCCGCGAAAGCGTCGATGTAATAGAGATGTCGATAACTTCAGTGATCGGAAGCTTCTTGTACTTCTTCAGCATCTCGCGGATGCGGTCGTAGACGACGACGGTGTCGTTGATCGAATAGCCCGCGACGGTCAGCACACCCGCGACGATGGTGAGATCGAACGTCATCTGCGTGATCGAGAACAAGCCGACGACCGCGTAGACGTCATGGAAGGTCGTGATGAAGGCTCCGGTGCCGAACTTCACCTCGAAGCGGAACCAGACATATGCGCCGATTGCTAGCACAGCGAGAACCGAAGCGAGCACGCCGCTCATGAACAGTTCGCCCGAGACCTTCGGTCCAACGACCGCGGGGACCTGCACTTTGACGCCGTCGCCCAGCAGCTGTGTGACCTTCTCGGAAATCGCCGGCCCTTCCTCCGCGCCGCCTTCAACCGGAAGACGAATGATCAGCGTGTTACCGTTGTTTGATGTCGTCACGACGCTTTCGGCGAAGCCTGCGTCTTCGATCTGCTGACGCACCGCGCCCACATCGAACGGCGTCGAACGGGTGGCTTCAATCTGGACACCGCCAGTGAAGTCGAGGCCGAGGTTTAGGCCTTGGGTTGCCAGGGAGATGGTGGTTACGATGAAGATTAGGCTGGTGACGATGAAGCCTATCCAGCGGATCTTCATGAACGGGAACGGTTTGCCCTCGGGCTTCGGTTTCTTGCCGGGTTTGTCCCACCACATCAGCGTCTCTTGCCATTACTACTAGTGCTACAACGGCCCTGCGCTACCAGTTGGGACCGAAAAGCGCCATCCAAAAAGTCGGGAACCCCAGCCCTCCAAATGGGTAGGAAAGAACGTTGTTTTCAAAGGATTTGGTCTGATTGCGTGATTTTTCGCCCGTTTCCGGCGGCAACCTCCCCCATGAGGGTCTCAGCACGTCCGACCTGCTGCTGGCTGCGGTGCGGGGTGACAGCGAGCGTGTGACAATCGCGGAGATCCTCGACGCCCTCGACGCCAGGGCGTTCGGGCTGGCGATCCTGCTGTTTGCCATCCCTTCCGTGATCCCCATGCCGCCCGGCGTTCCGACCGTCGTGGGAATCGCCCTGCTGATCGTCTCGGTCCAGATGGTGTTCGGGCGGGTCGAGCTGTGGTTGCCGGGGTTCCTGTCCAGGCGCGGCTTTTCCCGGAAAGCGCTGGTTTCCGGGTTCGAGAAGATCAAACCCCAGCTCGAGTTCATCGAGCGGTTCGCCCGGCCTCGGCTGCTGTTTCTGACGGGACGGGTTGGGACGATCCTGATTGGGGTGGTGGTGCTGGTGATGGCGATTGTCCTGATCCTTCCCCTGCCTCCGGGCGGCAATTTCCCGCCGGCTCTGGCGTGCGCGATTCTCGGCATGGCTCTGGTTGAGCGGGATGGGTTCATCGTGATCCTGGGGCTGCTGGTGACCTTCGCGGCCGGGATTGCGGCGTGGTTTCTTGCGGGGCTTGTTATTCAGGCTATTCCGGGGATTACAGACTGGTTCTCGGCGCACCTGGGATCGAAATAGGTCTCAGCCGGTACTGCTCTTCCGACAAACTGCGACAAAGCCGGTGTAATCCCGCGACGAGTGTCCGGCAGGTTTGGCTCCAACGACGGCGGATAATCGCCGACCAAGGAGCTCTCCCCCATGAAGTTCTACCTTTTGGCCGCAACCACCCTCGCCCTCACTAGCGGAGCGGCCTTGGCCCAGCCCCCGGGCTTTGGCGGACACGGTCCCGGCGGACCCGGCGGCGGGTTCGGCCTGTTCGAGATGGACGCCAACGCGGACGGGAAGCTGACGAAAGCCGAGTTCGACGCCGCCCAGCGGACACGGTTCAACGCAATCGACGCCAACAAGGACGGCTCGGCCACGCGCGAGGAAGCCCAGGCACACCGTCAGGCCGCGATGGAGACCCACCGCGCGGAAGCCGCCAAGGCGCGCTTCACGGCTCTGGATACCGACAAGAACGGCCAGATCAGCCAATCGGAATTCGCAGCCGGCAAGCCCGATGGCGGCAAGGATGGCGGACGCGGCATGCGCGGCGGCCAAGGCCCCCGCATGGCCGGTGGCCCGCCTCCGATGGCTGGCGGACCGCGCCTGGGCGGACCGGGCGGCGCCCCTCCGGTCGATGGCCGCGCGGGCCCCGCCGACGCCAATAGCGATGGCAAGGTGACCTTCGCCGAGTTCTCCAGCCGCGCGCTGGAGGCTTTCAACAAGGCAGACGCCAACAAGGACGGAACGGTGACGATCGCGGAGATCCAGGCATTGAAACCGGCGCGTCCGTAATCGCGAAGGACGTTCCCTCTCCTCCTCCCCTTATTCCCCCCGAGAGAGCCGTCCTTTACGAGACTGTGGCCTGTTGCGTCGGATCGGTCCGATGCAGCAGGCTGCAGCTGCTTCCAGTCAGTGAACACCGCATGAGCCAAAGCCTGCTGATAGTCGAAGACGAGGCCTCGATCCGTGAGCCGCTCGTCAAGTATTTCGAGAACAACAAGTTCCGCGTGAAGGCCGCGCCGAACGCGGCCGAGGCGCGCGCGCTCCTGACGGCGCATGCCTTCGATCTCGTGATCTCCGATATCATGATGCCGGGCGAAGACGGGCTGAGCCTGTGCCGACACATCCGCTCGACGAGCAATCTTCCGGTTATCCTGCTGACCGCGCGCACCGAGGAGCTGGACCGCATCCTGGGGCTTGAGGTCGGCGCCGACGACTACGTCGTGAAGCCGTTTTCCCCGCGCGAACTGCTGGCGCGTGTCAACGCCGTGATCCGGCGCGCCAACAGCCTGCCGCCGAAACAGACCGCGCCCGAAACGGCAGCCTATGCATTCGGCGACTGGGTGCTGAAGACAGGCGAGCGTGAGCTGGTGGGGCCAGATGGTCTGAACGTCCCTCTGTCGTCCGGCGAATTCGCGCTGTTGCTGGTGCTTGTGGAGCGCCCAAAGCTGGTGCTGACGCGGGATCAGCTGCTTGACCTGACGCAGGGCCGCGAGGCCGGCGTGTTCGACCGCTCGATCGACAACCAGATCAGCCGCCTGCGCCGCAAGATCGAGGAAGATCCCAAGGCGCCGAAATACATCAAGACCGTCTGGGGCGGCGGCTACAGCTTCGCGACGGAGGTTCGCAAGCTGTGAATCTGCCTCTGCCACGCAGCCTTTCGGGTCAGTTGGCGCTGGTGATCGCCGGCGCGCTGCTTGCAGCGAGCGTGATCAACTTCGTGCTGCTGCTCGGCGAGCGCCAGCGGACCGCGCTAATCGAACAGAGCCTGCCGCCACTGGCGCGCTTCGTCGACGTGGCGCGGGACGTCTTCGTCGCACCACCCGTGGATCGTGAACGCCCCATTCCTGTGCAGGCACGCGGCCCCGGCCGCCATCAGATCATGGATGGCAACCCGATCGATAACCGCGGGCTGGAACGTGACGGCGGGCTGGAAAACCGCCTGCGTGCCGCGCTGACGGATGCGGAGTTGAACGTCACGGAAGTTCGCGCTTCCGCGCACAGCATTGTCCGCCCTGAGCGTATGCCGGGAGGGCCGCGTCGCGGCCCCGACATCGGCCCACCGCCGGGCGCCGACGGCCCGATGCGGCCGCCGCGCGAGGCGCGTGAGATCCTGCTTGCGGCGCAGATGCCCGATGGCCGCTGGCTCAACAGCTTCACGGTTACGCCAGAACCTGCCAACGGGGACGTTGTCCTGCTGGGCGCCAGTACGTTCGTGATCTTTGCCTTCGTGCTGGGAGCATCGCTGTGGATCGCCAGCCGGGTGGCGCGACCCCTGCGCGACCTGACGGCGGCGGCACAGCAGGTCGGCTCAGCGGGCGAGCCACAGGAGGTCGCTGTGCGTGGGCCCGGGGACGTGCGCCAGACGCTGGAAGCGTTCAACGCCATGAGTAGGCGGGTCAGCCAGCTGCTTGGCGAGAAGGACGTGATGCTCGGCGCGCTGGGCCACGACCTGCGCACGCCGCTCGCCTCGCTCCGCATCCGCATCGAAACCATGGAGCCGGAGGCGGAACGCCAGAAGGCGGTACGCACGATCGAGGAAGCCAGCGACCTGCTGGACGATATCCTGGAGCTGGCGCGGCAAGGGAAATCCAAGGAGCCCGTGCAGACGATGGATGTTTCCATCCTCGTGCAGGACATGGTCGAGGATTACGCGGAAACCGGAGCGCCTGTTTCGCTGGCGGCAGTCGAGAAGTCGCCCGTGGCTTGCCGCCCCGTCCTGTTCCGCAGGGCGCTGCGCAACCTGATCGACAACGCCGTGGCGTATGGCGAGCGGGCGCGGCTGAGCGTGACGAAGGTCGATGGCGAGGCGCTCGTCCGGATCGAGGACGATGGGCCCGGCATGTCAGCGGAGGGGCTCAAGGCGGCGGCCGATCCGTTTTACCGGGGTGATGCTTCGCGCAGCCGCACCACCGGCGGCGCGGGACTGGGGCTTACGCTCGCGGATGCGATCGCGAAGGCGCATGGCGGCACGCTGACGCTGGAGAACCGCGAGCCGCATGGGCTCGCGGCGACGATCAGGCTCCCGCTGGTCAGGTAAGCGGCCTGCCCTTCGTCTCCGGGAAGAGGAAGAGGCAGCTGACGATGCCGATGATCCCGAACACAACCGGATACCAAAGGCCGGCGAAGACATCGCCGGTAGCCGTTGCGATTGCGAAGGCCGTCATCGGCATGAAGCCGCCGACCCAGCCGATGCCGATGTGGTAGGGTACGGATAGCGCCGTGTAGCGCACGCGCGTCGGGAAGAGTTCGACGAGCGCGGCAGCCATGGGACCGTAAAGCGCGGTCGCAGCCACGACCAGTGCGATGAAGCCGAAGGCGATCAGCGGCCAGTCGAAGTTTCCGGCCTGCGCCTGGAATTCTTCCATGGTTTCCGGCGCCTTGATGGGCGGCGGATAATTCGCGTTGTCGAGAGCGGCCTTGATGATGCCGTTGACCTCGTCCGTGCGCGCTTTGAGACGTTCGCCGGTGAGGCCCGCGCCTTCCGGCACGGCATGAACGGCGCCGCCGACATGGACCGTGGTCGCGGTGCCTGCCTCTACTTCAACAATCGAGAAGCCGATCCCGGCGTTGGTGAGATAGGCGCGGGAGATATCGCACGCCGTGTCGTACTTGCGGCCACCGAGCAGATCGAACTGGAAGGAGCAGCTTGTAGGATCGGCGTGGATCGTTACCGGTGCGGCCTGCTGCGCCTGAAGCAGCGGCTGGTTGGCGCCTTCAGAGAAGGCGCGGAAGGCCGGGAACATCGCGATGACTGACAGGACCATGCCCAGAATGAGGATCGGCTTGCGGCCGACGCGATCCGACAGCCAGCCGAAGAACACGTAGAGCGGGATCGAGATCAGGGTCGCGCCCATGAGGAACAGGTTCGCCCAGACGCCCGGCAGCTTCATGAAACGCTCGAGGAAGATCTGCGAGTACGAGAAGGCGCACCACCAGATGGCGCCCTGGGCCATCAGGAAGGACAGGATGGCGATGAGGACGAGGCGCAGATTCTCCCATTTCAGGAAGACTTCGGCGTAGGGCGCCCGGCTGATCGTGCCTGCTGCCTTCATCTTCTCGAATTCGGGGCTTTCGTTGAGACGCAGGCGCATCCAGATCGAGATGCCGACTAGAATCGCCGAGGCGAGGAAGGGAACGCGCCAGCCCCACGCAAAGAAGGCGTCCTCGCCCATGAGGCTGCGCGTGCCGAAGACGACGGCGAGCGCGCCGACGAGGCCGAAGGCGGCGGACGACTGGATCCATCCGGTGGACTCGCCGCGATGATGCGGTTCGCAATGCTCGGCGACGTAGATCGCGGCGCCGCCATACTCTCCGCCAATGGCCATGCCCTGCAGGATGCGCAGCAGCACGAGCATGATGGCCGAGAAGCCCATCAGCTCCTTGTTGTCCGGAAGAAGGCCGATGGCGAAGGTGGTGCCGCCCATGATGATGACGGTGGCGAGGAAGGCGCCCTTGCGGCCGAAGCGGTCGCCCATTCGGCCGAAGATCAGCGCGCCGAGCGGGCGGAAGAAGAGACCGGCGGCGAATACGGCCAGGGTCGCGAGCGTGGCGTTGGCTTCGCCGATCTCGGCGGCGTTGAAGAATTTGCGCGAGAAGATGGCGGTCAGGGAGCCGTAGACGAAGAAGTCGTACCACTCGAAGGCCGTACCGGCGGAGGACGCGACCACGACGGTGCGCAGGCTGGTCCGCGGCTTCTCAGCCGGCTCGGCCGTCGCGGTTTCCATGCAGTTCTCCCTCGCCCGACCCTGTCGTCTTTGGTCAAGGACTGCACCAGTTTTCAGGGCTTCGCCAGAGGGCCGCAAGGCTGGCGTTGTGCTCTCCCCGGCTGGCGGTCTATCTCAGCGTAAAGCCCAGAACACAGGGAGTTGACCCTTGAAGCCAGTGCTTGCCCTCCTCGCCGCAGCCGTACTCGTCATTACGCCGGCAATCGCTCAACAGGCGATGCGATCGACGCCGCGACCGGTCGCGGCGGCGCCTGCCCTGCCCGCGCTGAAGGACGTGGCGTATCCGGGGACGCTGACGCTGGAGGTGGATGCAACCGACCTCGACCGGCGCATCTTCGGGATCAGGCAGCGGATACCCGTGGCGAAGGCGGGGCCACTGACGTTGATGTATGCCGAGTGGATCATGGGCAACCATGCGCCGCGGGGGCCGATCTACAATTACTCCGGGCTGAAGATCACGGCGAACGGGAATACGATTCCGTGGAGGCGCGATCCGGGGGATGTGTACGCGTTCCATGTCGACGTGCCGGCGGGCACGAAGTTCATCGATGTGCAGGCGCAGTTCCTGAGCGCGATCGAGGCGGCGCAGGGGCCGATCATGATGACGCCGGAAATGCTGCGGCTGAACTGGTATATCGCGGCGCTGTATCCGGCGGGGCACTACGCGCGGAAGATCAATTTCGACGTGACGGTGAAGCTGCCGGCCGGATGGGACTATGCGACTGCGCTGGAGACGGCGTCGAAGAGCGGCGACACGGTGAAGTTCAAGACGGCGGCGTGGGAGACGGTGATCGACAGTCCGCTGTTCGCGGGCAAGTACATGCGGAAATACGATCTCGACCCGGGTGGGCGTTCACGCGTGACGCTGAACACGATGGGAGATGAGCCCGGACAGGTTGAGGCGCCGCCGGAGGCGATCCAGGCGCTGCGCAATCTGGTGGTGCAGGCGGACAAGCTATACGGCGCGCGGCACTACGATCACTACGACTTTCTGCTGTCGGTGAGCGACAAGCTAGCGACGGCGGGAATCGAGCATCAGCGTTCGAGCGATAACGGCGTGCTGAGCGGGTACTTCCGCAACTGGGGCACAGGCTTCGTCAGCAAGGATCTGCTGGCGCACGAGTACAACCATTCGTGGAACGGCAAGTACCGGCGCGGCGCGGACCTCTGGACGCCAAGTTTCAACACACCGATGCGAAACAGCTTGCTGTGGGTCTACGAGGGCCAGACGCAGTATTACGGCCACGTACTCGCCGCGCGGTCGGGATTCCTGACGAAGAGCCAGGCGCTGGACCTGATCGCCAACAACGCGGCGGTCTATGACACGCGCACGGGGCGCGAATGGCGGCCGCTGGCGGATACGACGATGGACCCGATCATCGCGGCGCGCCGTTCCCTGCCCTGGCAGAACTGGCAACGCAGCGAGGACTACTACTCCGAAGGCCAGTTGATCTGGATGGATGTGGATACGCTGATCCGTGAGAAGTCAGGCGGCAAGCGGTCGCTGGACGATTTCGCGAAGGCGTTCTTCGGCGTGAATGACGGCGACTGGGGCACGCTGACCTACACGCGGGCTGAACTCGTCGCGACGCTCAACAAGGTCGAGCCGCATGACTGGGAGAGCTTCTTCCGGAAGCGGGTCGATGAGGTTGCGGAGAAGGCGCCGCTGGATGGTCTGGAGCGCGGCGGATATCGGCTGGTCTATGGCGATACGCCCAACACCGTCTGGCGCGATGGCGAGATCCGCTCGCGGGGCGCCAACCTGCTCTACTCGATCGGGCTCTCAGTGGACCAGAACGGCAAGATCACGCTGATCCAGTGGGATGGCCCCGCGTGGAAGGCGGGCCTCAACACATCACTGATCGTGACCGGCGTGAATGGGCAGGCCTTCTCGGCGGACCGGCTGCGCGCCGCTGTCGCCGCAACCAAGGCCGGCACGCCGGTGGAGCTGCTGATCCGCTTCGGTGAGCAGTTCAAGACCGTGCGGATCGACTACACCGACGGCCATCGCTATCCGCGGCTTGAGCGCATCCCGGGCAAGCCGGCCTATATCGACGACATCCTCGCCCCGCGCTGATCAGCGCGGTGGTGGTGGGAAGAACGCGCCGACGACGCCAGCGAACTGGATCGGGCTGGCGTAGCCGTCGGCCGAGACCGCCTGCACGCCGAAGAACCAGTTGTCGATAACGATATTCGTCAGCGTTGCCGTCGTTTCAGAGCCGGCGACCGTCTGGCTGTGCTGCCAGACCGGTGAAGTCGTGTCGCGCCACCAGATAATGTAGGACGCGGCCCCCGGGGACGCCGTCCACGTGACTTTCGTATTCGCGGAAACAGCGCCATCAACCGTCACTTCAAGTGGCGGGCGTGGGGCCGACGCCAGCGACGCCATGGCCATGGCATTGAGACGCGTGACTCGCGCGAGATAGGGGAAGTCGACGCCGTCGATCGTGTCACCATAGACGACGCCGTTCTCGGTGCGCAGATCCTGGTGCTGGCGCGTGTAGTTCTCGGAGAATTCGGTGACACGCACGGCCGGGAAGCCAGCCTCGACCATCGGCACCTGGTCTCCACCACGGCCGAAGCGGTCGCGGCGATAGATCATCGCGACATCGAAATTCGGCTGTTGCTGCTGCGCGATCGTATCCACGTAGCGGGCGAGACTGCGCGAAGGCGAGTCCACCTCGCCGCCAACGGAGCGGCGGGCATTGCCCTGCGCTTCGGACTCGGATGATCTGACTCCTTCGGAGAAAACGCGGACGCGATCCTCGACAGTCCCGGCGAGACCGCGCGAATTGCCGACGATGTCGTTGTTCAGGACCGCGAGGACTTCCCAGCCTTGCGCCTTGGCGTAGTTGGCGAGGATGCGGCCGCCGTGCAGGCCCTGCTCTTCTCCGCTCAGCGCCGCGAAGACCAGTGTAGCGCCGAACTTGCGTTTCGACAGGATGCGAGCAGCTTCCATGACAGCGGCGACACCGGAGGCGTCGTCATTGGCGCCGGGAGCGTCTGAGGTGAAGTTCAGAGGGTCGGAAACGCGGCTATCGAGGTGGCCCTGGATGATGATGACGCGATTGGGGTCTGTCGTGCCGCGCTGGATGGCGACGGCGTTTGCGATGACTGTGGCGTTGGGAACGCGCGGCGGCGATGTGATCGTGTCCTGGACCGTCATGACTTCAAGACAATTGCCGCAATCGGCGCTCATCTTGCGAAACTCGGCCTCGACCCAGCGACGGGCGGCGCCGATGCCGCGCACATCCGACAACTGATCTGACAGGGTGTGGCGCGTGCCGAAGCTGACCATCTTCTCGATATAGCCGCGGAGGCTAGTTTCGCTGACATCGGCAGAGACGGCTGACATGGCGGCTTTCACGGCGGGCGGCGCAGCAGGAGCTGTGCTGCCTGCTTTCGGCATTCCGGCGCAACTCGCCGCAAAACCGGCGGCCAGCAGCATTCCAGCGAAACGGGTTACCATCGAAGCCTCCCACGCTCTTGCGCGACGATGCTTGGCCCATGGTAGAACGGCGGACAAGAGCGTGGCCGGGATTGCGACCTGAAATGATCGTGCACAAGCGAATTGCAGGCGCAGCATCCCTGGCCGCCGGACTCTCATTTCTTGGAGCAATGCTCATGGCGAGTGCGCAGACGCCGAAGCTCGATCCCGAAACATTCCTGCCGCCAGCCCCGGCGTGGAGCGGCGCCAGCGAGAAGCTGATCGCGGCAGCGAGCGATCCGTGGATCACGCCGTCCGAGAAGACCGGACTGACGGCGACGCCGAACTTTGACGAGACGATTGCGTGGTTGAAGAAGCTGGACCGGCAGTCGGCGCTGGTGCGAATGGAAACCTTCGGCACGACGCCTCATGGGCGCAAGCTGCAGGCCGTGATCGTCTCGAAGGATGGCGCCAAGTTCCAGTCGTCGAAGCCGGTATTCCTGATCCAGGCGGGCATCCATTCCGGCGAGATCGACGGCAAGGACGCGATGCTGATGCTGCTTCGCGACATCTGCTTCAAGGGCAAGGACAGGCTGATCGACAAGGTGAACATCGTCTTCATCCCTGTCCTCAATGCGGATGGGCACGAGCGGTCGACGGCATTCAGCCGCCCGAACCAGCGCGGGCCGGTGAACATGGGCTGGCGCAACACAGCGCAGAACCTGAACCTTAACCGCGACTACATGAAGGCCGATGCGCCGGAGATGCAGGCGCTGTTTGGCCTGATGCGGAAGTACAACCCTGATTTCTATATCGACCTGCACGTCACGGACGGCATGGATTACCAGTATGACGTTACCTACTGGTTCGATGGATGGGATGAGCTCTATGCCGACAGCCCATCGATCGGGAAATGGCTGAACGAGATCTATCGCCCTAAGGCCGACGCCGCGCTGAAGGCGGCTGGGCATATTCCCGGGCCAATGATCTTCATGCGCGATGAGGCGGACGTGTCGAAGGGCACGGACTTCGGCGCGTTCGCGCCGCGCTTTTCTCACGCCTATGGCGACCTGCGCCGCCTGCCGAGCGTGCTGGTGGAGAACCACTCGCTGAAGCCGTTCCGGCAACGCGTGCTGGGAACGTATGTGCTGCTGGAGTCGACGCTGAAGACGCTGGCGAGCGAGGCGAAGAGCCTGAAGGCGGCGACCGAGGCGGATCGCGCGCTGCGCCCCGCGACGGTGAATGCGAACTGGAAGGACAAAAAGGAGTCCGTCGGCACGCTCGCCTTCCCGACCATTCAAGGCGCCGTAGTGGATTCTGCCACTTCAGGATCGAAGGTCATGCGCTGGAATGGCAAACCCGGGCCGGTGGTGAACATCCCGATCTATGCATCGGAGCCGGGGCTGCAGCTCAATGTTCCGAAGGCCTACTGGGTGCCGTCGACCAAGGCGGATGTGATCGCGCGGCTGAAAGCGCACGGCATTGCATTCAAGACGATCAAGAAGGCGCAGGCCGTCGAAGTGGACATGATCCGGCTCGATGGCTTCAAGGCAGGGACGCCTGCCGAGGGGCGCATGCCGGTGACCGTGGCGGGGCTGAAGCATTTCAAGCGGACGGAAACTTTCCCGCCCGGTTCGGTGCGCGTGCCAACGGACCAGCCGCTGGGCGCGTTGGCGACCTATCTGCTTGAGCCGGAGAGCGAGGACTCGTTCTTCGCCTGGGGCTTCTTCTCCGAGATCCTGCAGCGCGTCGAATACATGGAGCCCTACGCCATCGCGACGATGGCCGAGCGGATGCTGGCGGACGATCCCGCGCTGAAAGCGGAATTCGAGAGACGGTTGAAGGACGAGGAGGGGTTCGCGGCCTCGCCGCTGCGCCGGCTGCAGTTCTTCTACGAGCGCAGCCCGTTCTACGATGACCGCTACCTGCTCTATCCGGTCGGTCGGGAGCTGTAGGAGAGTAAGGAGAAGCGCCAGTCTTCTCCCTCCAATCCGGCGGAAAGTAGTGTCTGCCGGACTGTAGGGAGGGACTTGGTGAGCCGGGCAGGAATCGAACCTGCGACCCGCTGATTAAAAGTCAGCTGCTCTACCGACTGAGCTACCGGCTCTCTCAAGAGCGGCGGAACCTAGTGTTCGATTCCGGCTGGGTCAACGCAGGAAAGGCCGCACCCCGGGATTTTCATGTGAGGTCCCGAAACGGGCTGAAAACGTGCTAAAGTTGGGGCGTTATGAGGGGATAGGGGCCATGAATGTGCTTGTGAGAGCGGGGTTTGGAGCGCTGGCGGTGCTGGCGGCGGGGTGTTCGACGGCGGCGGAGAAGACGTCGGCCGGGTTCAGCGATGCGGCAATGGCGCCGCTCAACGACTTCAACTTGCGGCGGACGGAAGTGCCGCCGCTGCTGGAGGCGATCAAGTCGCCGTATGAGCCGATCGCGGTCGTGAACTGTGCGGCGCTCGGGGCGACGGTGACGGATCTGACCGCCATCCTCGGCCGGGACTCCGATGCGCCCCTCCCGCCGGAGGGGTCGTTCGAGGAGAAGGCTGGCTCGGGCGCGGCGGACATGACGCTCGGCGCTGTGTCATCGACGATGACGGACTTCATCCCGTTTCGCTCAATCGTGAGGGAGGCGACGGGCGCCTCGGCGCATGAGCGGAAGTTGCGGGCGGCGTATGAGCGGGGCGTGACGCGGCGGGCCTACCTGAAGGGGGTTGGCGCGCAACTGGGGTGTGCGCCGCCGGCGGCGCCGGAGCCCACGGCGGGAATGCTGCCGCCGCCGCGGATCGAGTATCGCAGCAAGGTTCAGCCGGACTGATCTTCGGCCTTGCCGAGCCAGCGGCCACGCATCTCGGCGCGCCAGGCGGCGAAGCGGCCCTCGGCGATGGCGTGGCGCATGGCCGCCATCATCCCCTGGAAGAACGCGATGTTGTGCCAGGACAGCAGCATCGGGCCGAGATACTCGCCGGCCTTGAACAGGTGGTTGAGGTAGGCCTTCGAATAGCCGCGGCTGGCGGGGCAGTTCGAGGTCGCATCGACGGGCGTGTCGTCCTCGGCGTATTTCGCGTTCTTGAGGTTGATCGGCCCATCCCACGTCCACGCCTGCCCGTGGCGGCCGGAGCGGGTGGGCAGGACGCAGTCGAACATGTCGACGCCACGCGCGACGGCTTCAACGACGTCGATGGGCTTGCCGACGCCCATCAGATAGCGTGGACGATCCTTCGGCAGAAGCGGGGCCGTGAGGCTGATCGTGTCGCACATGGCGTCGTGGCCCTCCCCCACGGCGAGGCCGCCGATGGCGTAGCCGTCGAAGCCTGTTTCGACAACGCGCTGGGCGCTTTCCTTGCGGAGATCAGCGTAGGTCGAGCCCTGCACAATGCCGAACAGGGCCTGGCGATCCCGCGTTCCGAAATAGGCCTTGGAGCGCTCGCCCCAGCGGGCGGAGAGCAGCATGGCGGATTTGGCCGGTTCATACTCGCAGGGGTTGGCGACGCATTCGTCGAGCTGCATCGCGATGTCGGAGCCCAGCAGGTCGGACTGGATCTCTATGGAGCGTTCCGGCGACAGGAAGTGCATCGAACCGTCGATGTGCGATTTGAACTCGACGCCCTCCTCTTTCATCTTCCGGAGTTCGGAGAGGGAGAACACCTGGAAGCCGCCACTGTCGGTGAGAATGGGGTGGCTCCAGCCCATGAAACGGTGGAGGCCGCCAAGCCTGGCGACGCGTTCGGCGCTGGGGCGGAGCATCAGGTGATAGGTATTACCAAGAATGATGTCGGTTCCGGTGGAGCGGACATCATCCAGGAACATGGCCTTCACCGTGCCTGCGGTGCCGACAGGCATGAAAGCAGGCGTGGCGATATCGCCGCGCGGCGTCGAGAGGCGGCCGGTGCGCGCATCGCCTTCGGTGGCTTCGACAAGGAACGGGAACTCAGCCATTGGGCAGCAACAGGCAGGCGTCGCCGTAGGAGAAGAAGCGGTAGCGCTCCTTCACGGCGTGCGCGTAGGCGGACTTCATCACATCGAGACCCATCATGGCGCTTACCAGCATGAACAGCGTCGATTTGGGAAGGTGAAAGTTGGTCATCAACCCGTCCGCTACGCGGAAGCGATAGCCCGGCGTGATAAAGATCGACGTATCTGCGCTGTAGGCAGCCAGCGGGCCAGACGCGGCGGCGCTTTCGAGCGTGCGCAGGGCCGTGGTACCGATTGGGATGCAACGAGCGCAGGAGGCGCGGGCAGAGAGGATGGCTTCGGCTGCAGCGGCGGGCAGCTCGGCGTGCTCGGCATGCATGCGGTGACTGGCAATGTCTTCTGACTTCACCGGCAAAAAAGTGCCGGCGTTGACGTGCAACGTGACGTTGGCGCGCCGGATACCGGCGGCATCCAGGTCGCTCAGCAGCTTCGGCGTGAAATGCAGCCCGGCTGTGGGAGCGGCGACCGATCCTGTCTCGCGGGCGAACAGGGTCTGGTAGTCACTGGCATCCTTCTCATCGGCGGCGCGCTTCGAGGCGATGTAGGGCGGGATCGGCATGTCGCCGGCGGCGTCGATGGCGTCGTCGAGTTCGGCGCCCGAGCGATTGAACGCGAGGCGTACTTCAGCCTCTTCCTTGGTCGCGACGCGGGCCGTGAGGCCATTCGAGAAGGTGACTGTGTCGCCTTCCTTCAGCCGCTTGCCCGGGCGGGCGAAGGCGGACCACTCGCTAGGCGACAGGCGCGAATTGAGATTGATCTCGATCTCGACATCCGGCCCGTCGGCGCGGGCGGCGCGCTTGCCCAGCAGCGCGGCTCGGAGGACGCGGGTGTCATTCGCGACCAGTATGTCGCCGGAATTCAGCAGTTTCGGCAGGTCGCTGACGCTGCGATCTTCTAGCTTCCCTTCACGTCCACGGACGACCAGCAGCCGGGCGGAATCCCTCGGGTTGGCTGGTCGCAGGGCGATCAGCTCCTCCGGCAGGTCGAAATCGAAGTCCGACAGCTTCATGCGGGCGCCCATAGCGGGGAACAGGCTTTGGCGCCAGTGCGCCCTTGCGCTGCCCGGATTTGAGGTATGGTGAAGACGGGAGGACACCAAATGATCCGCTCTGCCCTGTTGATTGCCGCGCTCGCCACCGCTGCCTGTTCACCGGCCGCGCCGCCGCCAGCATCCGAGACGCCCGTCGAACCGGCCGCAGCAGCGGCCGCTCCGGCAACGCTGGACGACCTCAAGACCTATCGTGACTGGACCAACGGGGACGCGGCCGCGCATTCCGTGACTTTCGCTGCGGACGCCAAGCGCATCCTGTCGCCGATGAGCCGTCAGCAGACGATCAACGCGTTCGCTGCCGCCGGCTATGAGTGCACGTATGGGGAAGCGCACGAGGCCTATCCGGATCCGGCGCAGGTCTGCAAACGCGAATTCGCCACGCGCGCCTGCCAGATGACGTGGGAGATCATGACGACCGCCGACAAGGGCATGACGACCGAAGTCACCACGTACTTCATCCGCGACTGCGTTGGCACGGACATGGACTGGCCGCACGCGATGGAGTCGCCGATCGACGAGCAGCTCGCGCCGCCGAACCTGCCGGCGACGCCCTCGACGCCGCCGACCTAGAGACCCAGCTTCTTCGTCAGGATCTCGTTGACTGCGGTGGGGTTTGCCTTGCCGCCGGAGGCCTTCATGATCTGGCCAACCATCCAGCCGAGGGTCTTCGGCTTTTCGTGACCGGCGGCGCGCTGGGCCTTGATCTCGTCGACCTGCGTCGGGTTCGCGGCCAGCACCTCGTCGATGACCTTCTCGATCGCGCCTGTGTCGGTGACCTGCTTCAGGCCTTCGCGATCAACGATGGCGGCGGCGTTATCGCCGGTCGCGATCATCTTCTGGAAGACATCTTTCGCGATCTTGCCGCTGATCGTGTTGTTGGCGATCAGCGCGATCAGGCCGCCGAGTTGTCCGGCGCTGATCGGAGACTGCGAAAGCTCGAGGCCTTCCTTGTTGAGATAGCCAAATAGGTCCTGCGTGACCCAGTTGGCGGCGAGACGCGCGTCCCTGCCCTTGGCCACTGCCTCGAAGTAGGCCGACTTCTCGGCATCGCTAGCGACGACGCCGGCGTCGTACTCCTTGAGTCCGTACTCCTTCACAAAGCGGGCGCGCTTCTGATCGGGCAGTTCAGGCAGCTTGGCCTTGATCGAGTCGATGTAGGCGCCCGTCAGTTCCAGCGGCAGAAGATCGGGATCGGGGAAGTAGCGATAATCGTGCGCGTCTTCCTTCGAGCGCATGGAACGCGTCTCGTCCTTGTCCGCGTTGTAGAGCCGCGTCTCCTGGTCGATCTTGCCGCCGTCTTCCAGAATTTCGATCTGACGGCGCGCTTCGAACTCGGCCGCCATCTGGATGAAACGGAACGAGTTGACGTTCTTGATCTCGCAGCGCGTGCCGAGTTTGTCGAACTTGCCCGTCGCCTTGTAGTGGTCATAGCCGCCCGGGCGGCACACAGAGACGTTGACATCGGCGCGCAGGTTGCCCTTCTCCATGTCGCCATCGCACGTGCCGAGCGCGATGAGGATAGAGCGCAGCTTCTTCACATAGGCGGCGGCTTCCGCCGGCGAGCGGATATCCGGCTTGGACACGATCTCCATCAGGGCGACGCCTGAACGGTTAAGATCGACATAGGTGGAGTTGGGATCGAGATCGTGGATCGACTTGCCGGCGTCCTGCTCAAGGTGCAGGCGCTCGATGCCGACGGTGAAGGTGTAGCCGTCGTCCGTCTCCACATCGATCTTGCCTTCACCGACGATCGGGTGGGCGAACTGCGAGATCTGATAGCCTTGCGGCAGGTCGGGATAGAAATAGTTCTTCCGATCGAAGCGCGACCACGGATTGATCTTCGCATTGAGGCCGAGGCCGGTCTTCACCGCCTGCTCAACGCAGAACTTGTTGATCACCGGCAGCATGCCCGGCATGGCGGCGTCGACCAGCGAGACGTTGGAGTTCGGGTCGTTTCCGAAGGTCGTGGCCGCGCCCGAAAAAAGCTTCGAGTTGGACGCCACCTGCGCATGGACTTCGAGCCCCATGACGACTTCCCAGTCGCCGGTACGGCCTGAAATCACGTAGGGTTTGCGGTCTGCCATAGCATCCTCGAACGGGGTGAGTTCGGGCTTTTAGCGGGGTTTTCCGAGGGCGTCACCCCGAGGTGACAAAACCTGCCCTGACCTTGTCGGATCGGGCTTCCAGCGCACGTCCTTAGGGCACGAACACACAGAAACATGAACTGGGAGAAAGCAATGACGACCGATCGCACAATCCGCCTGCATCGCGTGCTGCCGACCAAGCCGGAGAAGGTCTACAAGGCCTTCATCGATGCCGATGCCAAGGCGCGGTGGCTGCCCCCGAACGGCTTCACCTGCAAGGTCCACAGCTTCGATCCGAAGGTGGGCGGCGCGTACAAGATGTCGTTCACCAATTTCACGACCGGCAACAGCCATTCGTGGACGGGCAAGTTCCTCGAGCTCGTGCCCGGCGAGCGCGTGAAGTATGCGGACCGCTTCGACGATCCGAACATGCCGGGCGAGATGGTGGTGACGGTCACGCTGAAGAAGGTGATGGTCGGGACCGAAATCAGCATCGAGCAGACGAATGTGCCGGCGGCGATCCCGCTGGAGGCCTGCTATCTCGGCTGGCAGGAGTCGCTGGAGTATCTCGCGAAGCTGGTGACGCCGGAGATCCCGGACTAGCGCTCAGGCGAGAGCGGATCGAACGCCACGGCGATATCTGGCAGCCTGAGCGGCATGTCGTAGGCGTAGCCCTGGATGAAGTCGCAGCCGATGGCGTGGAGTTCTCCGGCGACCGCAGGATCCTCGATGCCCTCGGCGGTGACGGTCATGCCGAGGCCTCGGATGAGGCCGGTGAGCGCGGTGATGATGCGGCAGGCGCGCGGCTGGCGGACCATGCGGGAGAGCTTGGGGTCGAGCTTCACGCCGTCGGCGGGGATTTCGGCGAGCCAGGCGAAGGACGAATGCCCTGCCCCGAAATCGTCGAGCACGATGCCGGCGCCGGCGGCGCGGAAGGCGGCGAGTGCGCCGAGTGCGCCTTCGAAGTCGCGCAGGGCGGCCTGTTCTGTGAGTTCGACGCGGAGAACGCCGTGCGGGAGCTTTGCCTCGCGGATAATGGCGGCGACTTCCTCGACCAGAAGTGGGCGCGCGATCTCGGCGGCGGAGAGATTCACCTGCATGAACACGTCGTGGCCCTGCGCGCGCAGGTCCGCGAGCGTCTGCGCAGATTTTGCCAGCATCACCGGGGCGATGGCCGTCCAGTCCGTATCGCCGCCGAGGCCGACCAGCGTGTCAGGGCCGACCAGCTTGCCATCCGGCGCGCGAAAACGGGCGAGCGCCTCGAAGCCGGCGACGGCCAGCGTGTCGAGGCGGCGGATAGGCTGGAAAACGGGTTCGACATTGCTCTCGCCGTGGACGAGCCGCGTGCCGGCCTCGGCGGGAACGATCAGGCCGCGCGCGACTCCGAGGTCGTGGAAGGCGCCGAAGAAGTGCGCGGGGCGTCCATCGAGCAGCGTGACGCGGATGTCGATGGGATCGCCTGGACGGCCAGAGCGGAGCGGCGTGGCGATGCGCACGCGAGCGAGGCCATCGAACTGCTCGAGCAGGGATGACAGTGTCCAGCGGCCATCCAGCGAAGCCAGCGGCGTGCCGGGCTCGGCGCGGATGGCGAGCACGCCCTCGGCAGCGTTCCACGACCACAGCGCGGCGCGCGCGGACGCGGCGGATCCATCTGCTGCGAGTTGACTCATGAAGCCCCAAACGAATCAGACCGAGGAGACAAACGCCTCGGCCGCGGCAAGTCCAGCCTTGGGCCCGACCGTCGAGGCGATGCCGGGGTTTTGAAGCATTTCAGCGCCGATGCGCCTGACATCATCAACCGTTACGGCGCCGATATAGCCTAGCACCTCCTCTACGCTGATGAGACGGTTGAAGGTGAGGAGTTCGTAGGCGCCCGATCCAGCGCGAGCGGCGGGCGCTTCGGCGGACATAGCGAACTGCGCGGCGGCGATCGCCTTGGCGCGAGCGAGCTCGGCTTCGGTCGGGCCGGCCGAGGATAGATCCTCCCAGATCCCGCGCGTGAGCTTCACGACTTCGGCGGCGTCCTTCGGATCGCAGCCGGCATAAACAGAAACGCGGCCGCAATCGGAATGCTGATCGCACGAGGCGTCGATCGTGTAAGCGAGACCCCTGCTCTCGCGGACATCCTGGAAGAGACGCGAGGCCATGCCGCCGCCGAATATCTCGGCAAACACGCGAGCGGCAAAGCGGTCCGGAGATGTGGCGGAGACCGTGCGGCGGGCGAGCACGAGATGCGTCTGCTCGAGCTTGCGCGCTTCGGTCAGAACAGCGGCGGAAGCGATGGCAGGCGCGGCGGCTGGCGCAGCGGGTTCGCCGGTACGGGCGGCGAGCCAGCGGTGGACGATCTCCTGCACGGCGGCGCGGTCGAACGCACCGGCGACAGAGACGACGGTGCGCTGGGGCGAATAATTGCTGGCCGCGAAGCCGACGAGATCGTCGCGGCCGATCGTGTCCAGCGTCTGCTCCGTCCCGAGAATCGGACGGCCGAGAGGGTGATTTGCGAAGCTCGCCTGCTGGGCCAGTTCGAAGACGAGGTCGTCGGGCTGGTCGGCGGCTTCGCCGATCTCCTGACGGACGACGCCCTTCTCGCGTTCGATCTCCTCGGGCGGGTGATCGGGCCCGAAGGCGAGCGAGAGCGCCACGTCCAGCATGGCCGGCGCATCTGGGGCGAGGCAGCGGATGAAGTAGTTGGTGAGTTCGTAGCCCGTGGACGCGTTCATCACTGCGCCGCGCGCTTCAACTGTTTCGGCGATCTCGCGGGCGTTGCGGCCACCGGCGCTCTTGAAGGCCATGTGTTCGAGGAAGTGAGCGAGACCGTTGCGCTCATCGGATTCTTGTCGCGCGCCTGCACCGAGGAAAACGCCTACGGCGGAGGTGCGCAGGTTCGGCATCGTGTCGAAGACGATACGGGCGCCGTTGGGAAGGATGATGACCTCGCGCTGGTCAGCCATCAACCGGCCTTCGCGACGATGGCGTCGATGCGTTTGGCCACGAAGTCCGCGCTCATGGGGCCGGTGTCGAATTTTTCCTTGCGCGATGTGAACTCACTGGCGCGCTCCGGCAGGGGGACGTCAATGCCAAGCGCCTGCCTCACCGTTTCCGGGAATTTGGCGGCATGGGCAGTGGCGAGCGTTACGACCGGGCCATCCGCGTGGCGGTTGCGGCGAGCGGCGGCGAGACCGACGGCGGTGTGCGGGCATACGATCCAGCCGGTTTCGGCGTGAGTGCGCTTCATCTCCTCGACCGTTTCCTTGTCGCTGACGCGCTCGGCAGAGAGACCCATGTCGCCAAGCTTCGCGGCGGCGGCTTTCGGCAGCGGCGCCTCGCCCTTCGCGGCGAGCGTGGCGTAGGCATTGGCGACGGCGGCTCCGTCGCGGCCGGAAGCTTCGAACAAGAGGCGTTCGAAGTTGGAGGGCAGCTGGATGTCCATGGCGGGGCTGATCGTTGCTTTCGTTTCGCCCTTGGTGAGCGGCAGGCCGTCGATCAAGCGCGCCATGGCGTCGTTCGCATTGACGGCAGCCGTGACCTCCAGCCGGTTCAGTAGGCCGCAGCGCGAGGCGACATAGCCGGCGAGCGCATCGCCGAAATTTCCGGTCGGAACCACGAAGCGGATGCTGCGGTCGCGCCCAAGCTGCGCCTGCGCCTGCGCGAAGTAGACGCTTTGGGCGGCGACCCGCGTCCAGTTGATCGAGTTCACGGCGGCAAGGCGGGTGCGACGGCGGAACTGCTCGTCGGCCAGCAACTGTTTCAGGATCGCCTGCGTGCCATCAAAGTCGCCTTCAAGGGCGAGGTTGTGGACGTTGTCCGCGCCGGTCGCCGTCATGAACAGGCGCTGCGTGGGCGAGACGCGATTGAGCGGGTGCAGGATCACCATGTCGACATGTTTCGAACCAGCGAAAGCCGATGCAGCGGCGCCGCCCGTGTCGCCGGACGTGGCGCAGAGGATGGTCATGCGCTCGCCGCGCAGGCCGAGGATGTGATCGTACAACTGCGCGATCAGGCGCATCGCCACGTCCTTGAACGCCAGCGTCGGGCCGTGATGGAGCTCAAGCATCCAGCGACCGGCGCCGACCTCCGTCAGCGGAGCAACCGACTGGTGCGCGAACGGCGCGTAGGCGCGGACGCACATCTCACGGATGGCGCTCTCCGGCAGGCTGCTTCCGGCGAAGGCGGACAGGATGCGCGTCGCCGTCTCGACATAGGTTGCGGTGGCATTGGGGCGTTCGATCTGCGGAAAGGCTTCCGGGCTGAACAGGCCGCCGTCCGGGGCAAGACCCATCAGGCTCGCCGACACGAAGTCGACGGGCGCTGCGTTGCCGCGTGTGGAGACGTACTTCATCCCGCAGTCTTGCCTTTCCCGAAGCGCAGGCGGCCCGCGCGCGCGTGGAACACGCCGTATATCACGAGGAACGCCACCGCCATCCCGAACCACGTGACCGCATAGCCTATGTGCGTTTCAGGCGGCGTGCGGCTGAGAAAATCGGGAATGCCGCTCAGCGGGACGGCGATGTAGCGCGCATCCAGCGGCGTGGCGTCGAGCGAGGCGGCCATCAGGGGGGCGTCGAACCAGAACCACTCGTCCCTTTGGGGAGCGTTCTCGCCAGACATGAACGGCTTTTCCGGCCACGGCTCGACGATGAACCGGGTCGCCGGGCCGGTGTCTTTCGGCGGCAGGGCGGTAGCGATCTCGAGCGCCTCGAAGCCAGTCTCAATGAGCGTCGCCGCATCGCAGACCGTGCTGGCCTGGAAGAGCCGCCACCCCGCCGCGCCGGATGCAGCGTGACCGAAGACGCGAAGCGCCGGCCCGCTGGCCGGAGGGCGCGCGATCACCTTCCCCTCGGCGTCTGCCTCGCAGAGCGTCGTGACAGGCAACGGCTCCGCCTGGGCGTTGGCTTCGAACTGGCGGATCAGATCGGCCTTCCATCCAGCCCGCCCGGCCTGCCAGACGCCGAGCCAGACCAGCGCGATGAGCGCCGGGACCGCGATGAGGGTCAGGACCGGATAGGGCCGGAAATGCATTTGCCGGGTTTAGCCGCCAATGGACACGGCGACTACTCCTGCGCGTCTTCCTGCAGCCGGGCTTCGCCGGCCTTGTGTTTCCACTGCAGGGCGAACAGCAGCGCTTTAACGGGCCGCAGCAGCCACAGGCAGAAGGCGAAGGTCAGCGGCGGCCAGATCAGGATATGAACCCAGCCCGGCGGGCGGATGGCGAACTCGAAGAACATCGCCGATGGAACGATGAGGATCAGCGCCGCGAACATGACGAAGAAGGCGGGCCCGTCGCCTGCGTCGGCGATGGTCAGGTCGGCGCCGCATGCATCGCAGCGTTCCTTGAAGGTGAGATAGCCTCGGAACACCTGCCCTTCCCCGCAGTTCGGGCAGCGGCAGCGGAGCCCGGCGGATAGTGCGGAGACGGCCATGAAAGCCTCAGGCGGAAGGACCGGCGGCGAGCGCGGGAACCAGATACAGCGCCAGATAGGTAACCACTGACACTGCAGCAACGACCACCCAGTTCAGTGCGACAACATGGAAGCCCAGCGGACGCTCTTTGGTTGATATTCCGGCGATCACAAGAACGACAGAGAGCGCGAGCAAGCCGAAGCCGATGAAGAACTGGACGTTGTATGCTTGGTTGAGCGCATACAGCAGATAGACGTTCAGGAAGCCCGGCGGGAAGGACGTGTCGCCGCTGAGCCATTGCGCGGCGATCAGCGCGTTGCCGCCCGCGCCAAGCGCAAGCGCCGCGGCCGCGAGGCCGACGGCGAGCCAGGTCTTACCACGCTTGAAGACCCGCAGCGCCGCGAAGGCTGCACCGCCCGCCGCAAGCATCAGCAGCGTCGCCCACATCAGGAAGCCGGCGGGCTGAAACTGCTGCGCCAGCACGACGCTGCTGCCTGACCGGAAGTTGGACGACAGATCCGAATAGCCGCGGCCGCTCCAGATCTGGCTGGCCGCGGAAGGTCCCTCGCCCCAGAAAGGCTGCGAAGCCATGACCCACAGGCCGATGGCAATCGCCTGGACGACCAGGAAGCCGAAGAACGCCGCCTTCCTGTTCATCGCACGCTACGCGTCAGTGTCCCGTGCCCGGAGCGCCGGCGCCCCAGACGATGTGCGGCGCCACGTACACGAAGGCGAAGAGGAACAGCCACACCACGTCGACGAAGTGCCAGTACCAGGCAGCGAACTCGAAACCGAGATGCTTATCCGGCTTCATGCCGCCCGCCATCAGGCGGCCGAGGCAGACCATCAGCATGATCGTGCCGATGACGACGTGTGCGCCATGGAAGCCCGTCGCCATGAAGAAGGCCGAGCCGTATTCCGAGCCGTCATAGCTGAAGCCCGCTTCCGAATACTCGACCACCTGAAGCGCCGTGAAGGCCATGCCGAGGATGATCGTGAGCAGCAGGCCGATCTTGGCGCCCTTGCGGTCGCCGGCCTGCAGCGCGTGGTGCGCCCAGGTGACGGTCGTGCCCGACAGCAGCAGGATCAGCGTGTTGATCAGCGGCAGGTGGAAGGGGTCGAACGGAACGACGCGCGAGCCATCGACCTGCGGCACTGGCCATTCCGACCAGCCCGCGAGGCCCGGGTTGTTGGCGAGATCCGCATGCTCCGGCAGGGCGCGGAGCTGGTGGAAGATCGCCATCTCGAAGAACTGCCAGAACCAGGCAACGAAGAACATCACTTCGGACGCGATGAACAGCACCATGCCATAGCGCAGGGAGATCTGGACGACCTCCTTGTGATCGCCGCCGCGGCTTTCCTTGAGGACGTCGCCCCACCAGCCGATGAGCACGAAGATCAGCGCGACGAGACCCGGCAGCGGGCCCCACCAGGCGCCCTGCGGAATGAACCACAGGCCCTTCATGTACCCGGCGCCGCCGAGCACCATCGCCAGCATGGCCAGCGACCCGAGAAGGGGCCACGGGCTGGGCTTTACCAGGTGGTAGTCGTGCTTGACGTCGCCGGCCATGGCTGCAGTCCCTCAGCTCAGGCGGGAATCGGGCTCAACACCCTGCCCCGCAGTCGTTATTTCTTACCGCCGGTGTAGTTGACGGCGGATGCGTCCTCAAGCCGCGCGGGAACCTCTGGGGTCGTCGCGCGGTAGTAAGTGTACGAAAGCGTGATTCCCTTCACGTCGTCCGCCTGGCGGTCGTTCGCGATATCGGGATCGACGAAGAAGACGACCGGCAGCTGCACGGTCTTGCCGGGCTCGTAGGTCTGCTCCTTGAAGCAGAAACACTCGATCTTCCGGAAATAGAGGCCGATCTTTTCGGGTATGACGTTGTAGGTCGCCATCGCGCGGATCGGCTTGGACGAGGTGTTGGTCACTTCGTAGAACGCCATCACCTTCTCGCCGACCTTCACGTCCACGAAGGGCTGGCTGGCGCGAAACTCGAGCGGCGCACCCTTCTCGACGTTGGCATCGAACGCGACGCGGACCTGGCGGTCGAGGATCGTCTTGGGAGCTTCGACAGCGACCTGCGTCGTGCCGCCGAAACCGGTCAGGCGGCAGAACGTCGAATAAAGCGGCTCGGCCGCGAAGCTGAGACCCAGCATGGCAACGGCGGCGCCCGAAACGATCCAGGTGGTGAGCTTCGCGCGTTTGTTCACAGGTCGCGCACCATGATCTGGCTCCCCATCTTGGTCATGGTCAGCACGAAGATGATGATGATGAAGGCGAACAGCGCGAGCGCGATCCACTGGCCGCGCTTCTTGCGGGCCTGAACCTGCTCCGGCGTCAGCGTGACGCGCTCGCCGGTCGGCAGGGCTTCATACTGGGCGTTCCGGATGCCGACAGTTTCCTGCCAGCTCTTGTCCGACGCCTTGACCTGGTCCGACGGCTTCTCGGCCTTCTCGGGTCCGCCGTCCCAGTCCTTGATCTGACCTTTGTCGAGCATCAGCCTGCGCCTCCGACAACGAAGTGCAGCGGAAGCGCGGTTTCGATCAGCAGCGCGCCGAACAGTGCGAAGAGATAGAGGATCGAGACGCCGAAGAGCGCCTTGGCGCGGCGAATGTCAGCCGGAGCATCGGCATCGCCTGCGCGGCTCATGAACACGCGGATGGCGTACCAGAGGAAGGCAGCGCCGCCGATGGCGGACACGGCGAGATAGATCCAGCCGCCGAGGCCAGTGAATACGGGCGCCAGGCCGAACGGCGCCATCACCAGCGTGTAGAGCAGGATCTGGCGGCGGGTTTCCTTTGCGCCTTTGGTGACCGGCAGCATCGGCACGCCTGCGCGCGCGTATTCCTTCGAGGTCCACAGCGACAGCGCCCAGAAGTGCGGCGGCGTCCAGAGGAAGATCAGGCCGAACAGGATCCACGCGTCGAGCGGCGCATTGCCTGTAGCGGCTGCCCATCCGATCACCGGCGGGAAAGCGCCAGCCGCGCCGCCGATGACGATGTTCTGCGCCGTCGAGCGCTTGAGCCACATCGTATAGACGACCGCGTAGAAGAAGATCGAGAAAGCCAGCAGGAAAGCAGCGAGCGGCGTCGCCGCAAGCGCCATCAGCGTCACGGCGATTGCCGACATGATGAGGCCGAACGACATCGCGTCCGCAGGAGCGATCAGGCCGGCGGGAACCGGGCGGGTAACCGTGCGGGCCATCAGCGCATCGATGTCGGCGTCATACCACATGTTGAGCGCGCCAGCCGCGCCCGAGCCAAGCGCCACGGCGAACACCGCGATGATCATCGCGAACGGAGGCATATCGACCGGAGCGGCGACGAGGCCCGCCAGCGCGGTGAACACGACCAGCGACATCACGCGCGGCTTCATCAGGCGCACGTAGTCCATCGCGGTCGCCGGAGTGGCGGCGATGGACGTGCTGATGAGACTCGCGTCGGACATCTGTTTTGCGCCACAGCCCGGATCCGGAGATCCGGGCTGCCAAGCGCCCTGTTACCTGACCCGCGGAAGGTCGTTGTACTGGTGGAACGGCGGCGGAGAAGACAGAGTCCACTCCAGAGTCGTCGCCCCCTCGCCCCACGGATTTCCTTCGGCCTTGCGGCGGCGGATCATCGCCTCGATCAGACCGACGAAGAACACGATCGTCGCGGCAGCGGCGATGTAATAGCCGATCGTCGACCAGTGGTGCCACTCGCGGAACGCCGGCGAGTAGTCGACGTAGCGGCGGGGCATGCCCTGCAGGCCGAGGAAGTGCTGCGGGAAGAAGATCAGGTTCGAACCGATGAACATCAGCCAGAAGTGCAGGCCACCGAGGAAGCCGTTGTACTTGATGCCGAACATCTTCTCGAACCAGTAGTACCAGCCGCAGAACAGTGTGAAGACCGCGCCCAGCGACAGCACGTAGTGGAAGTGCGCGACGACGTAATAGGTGTCGTGCAGCGCATGGTCGACGCCCGCGTTGGCAAGCACGACGCCTGTGACGCCGCCGACGGTGAACAGGAAGATGAAGCCGATTGCCCAGAGCATCGGCACCTTGAACTCGATGGAGCCGCCCCACATCGTGGCAATCCACGAGAAGATCTTCACGCCCGTTGGAACTGCGATGACCATCGTAGCGGCCACGAAGTAGGCCTTCAGGTTCACGTTCATGCCGACCGTGTACATGTGGTGCGCCCACACGATGAAGCCGATGAAGCCGATGGCGACCATGGCGTACGCCATCGCCAGGTAACCGAAGATCGGCTTACGCGAGAACGTCGAGATGACGTGGCTGACGATGCCGAAGCCCGGCAGGATCATGATGTAGACTTCAGGGTGACCGAAGAACCAGAACAGGTGCTGGAACATGATCGGATCGCCGCCGCCCGAGATCTCGAAGAATTTCGAGCCGAAGTTGCGGTCCGTCAGCAGCATGGTCAGCGCACCGGCAAGAACCGGCAGGGCGAGCACGAGCAGGAACGCCGTCACCAGCACCGACCAGGCGAACAGCGGCATCTTGTGCAGCGTCATGCCCGGGGCGCGCATGTTGAGGATGGTGACGATGAAGTTGATGGCGCCGAGGATCGAAGAGATGCCCGCAACGTGGAGCGAGAAGATCACGAGGTCCATCGCGAGACCCGGGTGGCCCGTCGCGCCGGACAACGGCGGATAGAGCACCCAGCCGCCGCCGAAGCCGTTGGCGCCCGCCGGACCCGGCACGAACATCGACAGGATCAACAGGAAGAACGAGACCGGCAGCAACCAGAACGAAATGTTGTTCATGCGCGGCATCGCCATGTCCGGCGCACCGATCATCAGCGGCACGAACCAGTTGCCGAAGCCGCCGATCAGGGCGGGCATGACCATGAAAAAGATCATGATCAGGCCGTGCATCGTGGTGATGACGTTATAGTTGTGCTCGGTGCCGAAGAAGCCACCGAACGCCGTTCCGTTGAACAGCTGCAGGCCCGGTTCGGCCAGTTCCACGCGCATGAAGCCGGAGAACACGAAGCCGATGATCCCCGCGCTCATTGCGAAGATCAGGTAGAGCGTGCCGATGTCCTTGTGGTTCGTGGAGAACAGCCAGCGCGACGGGCTGTACCACTTCGGATCGTGGTGATCGTGGGCATGGTCGTCATGCGCATGGCCGTGACCGTGGTCATGGCCGTGGCCGGCGGCGGTCGTTTTCGCATCGCTCGACATCTAACGGCTCCCTGATCCTACTGCGCCGAAGCGACCTGAGCCGGCGTCGTCGGCTGCACCCGGTCGAGATAGGCACGCGCCGCTTCCGGCGAGGTTTTGTATTGAACTTGCCACTCGTCGTACTGCGCCTGCGGAACGATGCGCAGCTCGATCGGCATATTCGAGTGATCCTTGCCGCACAGCTCCGAGCACTGGCCGTAATAGACGCCCGGGGTATCGGCCTTGAACCAGAGCTGGTTCAGGCGCCCCGGAACGGCGTCGACCTTGATCATGAACTGCGGCATCGCCCAGGCGTGCAGAACGTCCTTGGCCGAGATCTTCAGGCGGACATAGCGACCGGCGGGGGCCACCATCGGGTTGTTCACCGAAAGCTGGCGGATGTCGCCCCGGGCCGGCTGCAGCTCGAGCGACGGATCAGGCGCGCCGACTTTCAGCATGCGCGACTCGACAGTGAATTCGTTGTCGGTGCCGACATTGTAGCCGTATTCCCAGAACCACATGTTGCCGTAGACCTTGATGTCCACGATCTCTTCCTCGCGCGCCTCGGCCGGCATCACGTCCTGTTCGTACAGCAGCGGGAACGAACCCTTCGCGATCCAGACGAGGATCAGCACCGGGAGGACAGTCCAGAGAATCTCGACGAGCGTATTGTGGCTGAACTTCTTCGGAACCGGGTTCGCACGCTTGTTGTAGCGGATCATCACCCAGATCAGCAGGGCCGTGACGAAGATGGTGATCACCGTGATGATGATCAGGACCTCGTTGTGGAACGCGTGAACGCGTTTCGCGGTCTCGGTGACCGGCGTCTGGAAGTCTATGCCGCCATCATGAGGCGCAGCCCAGGCCTGACCGCCGGCCGCGAGGCTGGCGGCGCCGAGCGCCCAGTATTTCCAAGCAGCGCTGCGCATATTAATCTCACATCCTTCCAGCCAGATGCGTGAAACCGGGGCTTTAACGTGATACGATGCCGGTTGCCACCACTCCGTTCCGCCCCGCCGGGAGCATAGTGTCGCAGGCGGTCCGATTCGGTTCGGTAGGCGCGTGGTCGCTACCAGAGGCACAAGGAGTTGGGAAGATGAGCACCCGGTTTCGATTGGGGATTTCGGTCGTGATATTGGCGGCGTCGACGCCCGCCGCTGCATCGGCCCAGGGCGCGATAACGGTGATCGGCGGAGGCCTCGCGCAGTCCTGCTACGAAGCTGTCGAATTTGGCCGCGTTCATCTCACGCGGGCCGTCGAGATCTGCGATATCGCGCTGCAGCAAGAACGGCTCAAACCCCGCGACAAGGCGGCCACCTACACCAATCGCGGCATCCTTCACATGCGCGCCGGCAACAACACCCGCGCCATGTGGGATTACCAGCGCGGGCTGGAGACAATGCCCAGCCTTCAGGAGGCAAAGGTCAATCTCGGCGCGGCGCTCTACAACCTGAAACGCTATCCCGAAGCCCTGAAGGCGCTCAACGAAGGCATCGGAACCGAGTCGGTCGAGGCGAAGGCCATCGGCTACTACAACCGGGGCCTCACCCACGAGAAGCTGGGCGACATCCAGTCGGCCTACGAGGACTTTCGCACAGCCTTCAAGCTCAAGCCGGAATTCACCCAGGCTTCCGAGCAGATGTCCCGCTTCACCGTGGTTCCCGCGGACGGCTGACATCGCGTCGCGTTCGCGCTGTCATTTGCCCCTGCCCGGCCCTATCTAAGGGACAGAAGAGCCTTTTGCCCGAGGTAAGCCGATGACCGACCGCAGCCTGATCGAGACCGCCGGCGTCGGCCTGTCGAAAGCAGCGGGAATTCTCGACGAGGCGCTGGCAGGCGCCGAGGATGGCGAGATTTACGTCGAGAGCGTCCGCTCCGAATCCTTCCTCTTCGACGACGGCCGGTTGAAGTCCGCCTCCTATGACAGCGGCCAGGGCTTCGGCCTGCGCGTCGTCTCGGGCGAAACCACCGGCTACGCCCACGCCAGCGAAATTTCCGAAGCCTCGCTGGGCCGCGCCGCCGATGCAGCCTCCGCCGCCAAGCGCGGCCGCTCCGGCGTGCTGGCTCTCGGACCGACGCCGGTCAACCGCCGTCTCTATGCGGATGTCGACCCCACCGGTTCGCCAGACTTCGTGACCAAGACCAACCTGCTCGCCGAGATCGACGCCTGGTGCCGCGCGCGCGATCCGCGCGTCGTGCAGGTCTCCGTCTCGCTCGCCGGTTCGCGCACCGCGGTCGAGATCATCCGCTCCGGCGGCGCCAGCGTCAGCGAGGCTCGCCCGCTCGTCCGCCTCAACATCTCCGTCACGATGGAGAAGGACGGCCGCCGCGAAACCGGCTCAGCAGGCGCAGGCGGCCGCGCGGGCTACGAAGAATGGATCCAGCCGGATCGCTGGATGGCGCTCGCGACGCGCGCACTGCGCAAGGCCGAGATCAATCTCGACGCCATCCCTGCCCCTGCCGGCGAGATGGAAGTGGCGCTTGGGCCGGGCTGGACCGGCGTGCTCCTGCACGAGGCCGTCGGCCATGGCCTCGAAGGCGATTTCAACCGCAAGGGTTCGTCCGTCTACTCCAACCGCATCGGCGAGCAGGTGATGGCCAAGGGCGTTACCATCGTCGACGACGGCACGATCGCCAATCGCCGTGGTTCGCTCTCCTTCGACGATGAAGGCACGCAGACGCAGCGCAACGTACTGGTCGAGGACGGCAAGCTGATCGGCTACATGCAGGACCGGCAGAATGCGCGCCTCATGGGCGTCCCCGCCACCGGCAATGGCCGCCGCGAAAGCTACGCCAGCGTGATCATGCCGCGCATGACCAACACCTTCATGACCGGCGGAACGCACGATCCCGACGAGATCGTCCGCTCGATCAAGAAGGGCATCTGGGCAGTCGATTTCGGCGGCGGCCAGGTGGATATTACCAACGGCCAGTTCGTATTCCAGTGCACCGAGGCCTACCTCGTGGAAGAAGGCAAGGTCGGCCCGCCGGTGAAGAACGCCACGCTGATCGGCCACGGCCCCACCGTGATGAACAGCATCTCCATGGTCGGCAACGACTTCGCAATGGACGACGGTGTCGGCACCTGCGGCAAGGCCGGCCAGTCCGTCCCCGTCGGCGTCGGCCAGCCTTCGCTGAAGATCGACTCGCTCACGGTCGGCGGCGCGAACGTCTAGAAGTTCTTCCGAACGCTGATGAAGAAGTTGCGCCGCTGGTCGCTCTGCCCGCGCGCGACATACAGTGGCACGCCAATACTCCGTCGCGCTGAATAGAAGGTCGATTCCGACTCGAAATCTTCCGCGATCAGGTTGTTGGCCCCGGCGCCGATCGTCCAGCCGCCCGGGGGCTTCCACGTGACGTTGGCGCCGAGGAACGTGCCGCCCCGCCGTTCAGTGTAAGTGCGCGGCGCCCAGTTCTTCGTGTCGTCATCGTCCTCGAGGAATACACCCCAGCGGAAGTCGCCATTGCCGATCGTCTGCTGTAGCGAGAGATTCCATGACCACGGGTAGTCGTCGGATATCGCCCGCTCCTCTCCCGTGACCGGATCGGTGACGTTCGAGTCGCGCAGGTTCGCGCCGACCTTGAAGATGCCGCCGGCCATGCCCCACGCATCCAGCTCCACCGAGCCCTGCATTTCCAACTCGTCCCGGCTCGCCTTGCCCGTGTTGCGCGTGATCTCGAGTTCCATCTCCGGGTCGGTCGGCGTCGCGGGAATGACCTGTACGGCGCGGCCCAGCACATCGTCGATCTCGGTGTGGGTGTAGGCGACGACAAATGACGTCTGCCCGCCGAACTGCCGCTCGTAACGGGTGTTGAAGACCCAGTTCTTCTCGGGCTCGGCGTCGACATTGCCGACGCCGAAAATCTGCTGCTCGAACGCCGCCTCGGATGCGAACGATTCAAAATCGAGCTGATCCACGGTGCGCTCAAGACGCGCCTGCACCTGATGACCTTCTTCAGGCGCCCACGAGACGTTCACCCGCGGCTTGAAGAACATCAGCTCCTTCTCGGAGTGCAGGGAGCCGACATCCGCCGTGATGCGCGACCACTCGTATCGGGCGCCCATTTCCACATTCAGCTTCGATGAAGGCGCCCACGTCGCTGTCGAGAAAGAATCCACGCGCAGTTCGTCAACTTCGTTGTGATCGCCATCCAGCACAAACGGCGCGCCATTCAGCATCCGCGAGCCATCGGAGCTGGAGAAGTTGTAGACCACCTCTCCCCCGCCCTCGAACGTCCACTCCCCCATCACAGGCAGGCGCAGCGTCGCGCGCGCAATGCTTTCGCCGGTTTCGTCGTCGCTCTCGTTGCCGGACGTGAAGGTCGGCGTGTTGAAGATGCCGTCGACCTCGCCGAACCACAGTGACTGGAAGCCGACCAGCTCAAGCGCATACTCACCGAAGTTGACGCCGTAGCGCGCGCCGATTTCACCGCTGGTGGTCTGCGAATGGGCGGTGCTCATCTGCAAGCCGCCCGGAATGATCAGTATGTCCTGGCCGCCGCCATTGAACTCGTCGGCTGCGATCAGGCCATTGAGGCGCAGCTTCCCGCCGAGCCATGTCGTTTCCCACGAACCCGTCGCCTCGACGCGCTCGAATTCGCTTTGGGACGTGGTCTCGTTCTGGCGGATAACGACGCCCATCGGGTCGATGCGACGGCCGCTGCTTTCGCCCGACCCTTCCGACCGGATGAGCGACACCGAACCGTCCAGTAGATGCTCCCCGATCTGGTTACGCACCTGCAGCGACGCGTTTGGCGACACGTCGCCCTCATCGTTGAAATTGAGGTTCGCACTGACCGCCCCAGTCAGGCCCACGTCCGGCTTGCGGATGATGTTTGCGACGATGGGTTGGCCCTGCATATCGATGCCTTCAGCGCCACCGCGGATCACCTCAATGCGCTCCACGCCGCTTGCCGGGATGCGTGCGACGATCGAGCTTAGATAGTCGCCGCGCGAAGGCGGACGCTCGCCGTCGATCAGCACGTTGCCCGCCGTGCCCGAAAACCCTCGGCCGTTGCCGCTGTCCTGAAAGGAAAAGCCGGGGACCCGGCCGACCATGTCGAGCGCGGTATTCGGCCTGAACTGCGTGAAGAAGTCAGGCTTGTAGGTGGTGACGTTGGAGGCTGCGTCCTGCGGAGGAGACTGTGGCGTCTGCGCCAGCGCCACTCCCTGACTTGCAGTCAGGTATGCGGCCGCAACCAGCCCGGTGAACCGTCCCCGCCAGTGATTCAATTTCCTGCCCCTGTGCGCCGCCAGCTTTGTGGCGATCGACAGGCTCAGTGGTCGGGGCGGATTTGGACTAAAAAGTGTCCGCCCGAACCATCAAGAGTTCGGGCGGACAGATTTAATGTTTCAGCTATTGCGCGACCTACTCGGCGGCTTGCGGGGCCGGTGTGTCTGCGCGCGGCTTTTCCTTGATGTGCGCGAGCTTGTTGAGGAACGGACTCGCGATGCCGAACGCGATACCGATGCCGATGCCCCAGAGGCCAACATTGGTGAACACCTCGGCATAGGTCTTCAGCGCGAGCTCCGGATCGAGCACTTGACCGCCGACCGTCTGCTGCGCCGTCAGCTTGGTGATCTGCGCCTGCACCGCCTGCGCGATCGATGAGCCGAGATACCACGTCGCCATCATCGTCGCGGCGATGGGCGCCGGGGTCAGCTTGGTCATCGCAGAGAGGCCGACCGGCGAGAGGAAGAGTTCGCCCGTCGTGTGCAGCAGGTAGAGCAACACGAGGAAGATCAGCGGAACCTTGAAGCTGGCGTCGGCGTACTGCACGCCCCAGACCAGCACGAGGAAGCCGGCGCCGACCTGGATAAGCGCGAGCGCAAACTTGAACGCATCGCCCGGGTCCTTCTTGTGCCGCCCCAGCCATGTCCACATCGCCGCGAACATCGGCGCGAAGATCAGGATGAAGGCGCCGTTGAAGCTCTGCGTCTGGCCCGACGTGACGGTGAAGAACCCGTCATTGGGCAGCTGCGTCGACCGTTCCGAGAACTGCGCGAGCGCAGATCCGGCAAGTTCGAACAGCGTGAAGAACACCACCGAGCCCAGCACGAGGATAAGCGCGAGGATCAGTTTCCCGCTCTCCGCCCAGGTGCACTTGGTGACCATGTAGTAGACGAAGAAGGCCAGCATTCCGATCGACGCGAATGTCAGCGCCGTGTTCACGATCGGCTCACGCTGCACGAGCAGCCAGATGAGACCAACGCTGAGCAGAGCAACGATGTAGATCAGCCATTCGCGGTTGATCGGCCCGATCAGCGGCTTCTTGAGCAGCTCCGGCTTGGGGGGAAGGCCCAGTTCGGCCGGCAGTTGCGCCGGGCCGGGCGTGAAGAACAGCAGGCGGCGGCGCACGAAGACGAGATAGCCCAGCAGCATGCCGATGCCGGCAAGACCGAAGCCTGCCCACCATCCAACCGTCGCGCCAACGCCGGCGCACAGCACCTGCGCCCAGAAGGCGCCGAGGTTGATGCCGTAATAGTAGAGCGAGAAGCCGCCATCGCGGCGCGGATCGTCCTTCACGTAGAGCTGGCCGACCTGCGTGGCGAGGTTCGCCTTCAGGAAGCCGACGCCCATGATGATCAGCGAGAGCGCGAGGAAGAAGAAGTTCAGGAAGACCGGATCCTGGCCTTCGACCGTCATCTGGTAGCCTTCGACCGCGTCCGTTTCCGGATCGTCGGCCGGGATGATGTTCGGCAGGGCGGCCGACCCGGCATAGCCCTTGATCTCCATCCCCTTGCCGTCGGCCGACGGGCCGAACTCGTAGCGCTGGCCTTCGACGACCACCCATGCCTGGCGTTGGTCCTGCCGGCCCTCGGCGTCGATCTGGAATTCCTGTCCCTGGTAGTTGAGCACGTTGCGCGCGGGCACCTGCTCGATTGCCATGGTGAGGTGGCCGGCCACCAGCAGGAGCGCGCCGAACGCGACGGCTTTGGTGGTGCCGAGATAACGGTCAGCCAGCATGCCCCCGATCAGCGGCAGCAGGTAGACCAGCGAGGTGTACGCTCCGTACTGCCCGCCCGCGACCTCGTCGGAGAACAGGAAGTGCTGGGTCATGTAGGCGAACAGGATGGTCCGCATCCCGTAGTAGGAGAACCGCTCCCACATCTCCGTGAAGAAGATGATGTGCAGGCCCTTGGGCTGCTTCCGCAACTGCAGGATGACCGGAACGCCTGTGACAACCGTAATCACAATGCCGATCGCAACAACAATATCCATAAAGCCCTCGCCCAAAACACCCGCTGCAGGTCCGGGTGGATGATCAACATGCGCAACGAGCAGGCTCAAGCCCTTGAATCGACGTGAACGGGCAAGGATTTGCCTCTCAATGACAACGGCGGGCCGTTTGTCGCGGGTTCCGTCGCGGTTGATTGCTCCTGGTCGAGCGGGCCGGTCACGAGCCCGTCAGGTCATCCCTGTGATTGTTGAAGGGCGCTACGAACTCCCGCTATCTCGCCGAAAGCGTCCGGGGAGGACCAGAGTACATGTTTCGCCGCCTGAGCGGGGCCGTCAGCCTCGCCGCACTCCTCGGTTCGCCCGCCATCGCTCAACAGCCCCAGCCCGCCGTCCCTGCAAGCTCGGCTGGTGAGGCTCAGGTTTTCGAGCCGGCCTACTTCGCCAGGTACAATCCCAGCAACGTGCTGGAGATGGTGAACCAGGTTCCTGGCTTTTCCGTGCAGGAAGGCGATAGCGTGCGCGGCTTTGGCGGCGCTGCAGGCAACATCCTGATCAATGGCGAGCGTCCCTCGACCAAGAGCGGCCTCGGCGCCCTGCTCGGCCGGACGCCAGCCGCCGCCGTCGTTCGCATCGAGCTGATCACCGGCCAGTCAGCCACGCTCGACATGCGTGGCCAGACGAAGGTCGTGAACATCATCCTGCGCGAGGATGCGGCTGCGCAGCCAATCAACTACGATGTCCAGGTTCGCAAGACGCATGACGGGCGTCTGCAGGGACAGGTACTGCTCTCGACCCAGCAGCAGCTCTTCGGCGGCCAGCTCAACTTGTCGCTCGTTCACAACACCATCGCGGGCGGCGGCCCCGGCGGCGGCGCTTATGTCGATACGGGCCGCGAGAAATTCACGCCGGCCGGCACATCATTCGAGCACGGCATCGGCTTCACGCAGCAACAACCCGAAGCCTATGTCGGCAACTTTGAATATGAGACCAATCTCGATTGGGCGACGCTACGCCTCAATGGCGGCTTCGATCTCGTGGAAGTCGGCATCGACCGTTACTTCGAGAACTATACGCCTGACGCAGACGGCCCGCTGTCAAGCCGGGAGACGACGCGGACTCGCGTTCACGAACGCGAATTCTCTCTGGGCGGCGACATCGAACGCAAGCTCGACGATGCGCTGACGGCCAAGCTGATCACGTTCAACCGCCGCACTGAGACGCAAATCGACAGCACATTCAGCCTCTACAACGCCCCCGGCGCCTTTCTGCTCAGCCGCGCCAGTGCTCCGGACTCGGAAAGCGGCGAAAGCATCGTGCGCGGCCAGCTGACGTGGAAAGCGGCCGAAGACCACACGATCGAGATCGCCGCCGAGACGGCATACAACTTCCTCGAGAACCTCACTCAATTCATCAACGTCGACGGAACCGTGACAACCATCGGCTTCGTCGATGGATCTGACACGAAGGTCGAGGAGTTCCGCAACGAGTTCCAGATCTCGGACGTCTGGGCGATTTCCCCGAGCCTCACACTCGAACCCGGTTTCAAGTTCGAGACCTCGATCATTGAACAGTACGTTAACTTCCCGGACGATACGGACGGTAACCCGGCCACGATCCGTCCCGACCTGAATGTCGAGCGCGAGTTTGAATACCCGAAACCCTCACTCACCGGCACCTGGCGCATCAGCCCGGAACAGCAACTCCGCCTGTCCTACGTCCGCGAGGTCGCGCAGCTGTCCTTCACGGACTTTGTGACTTCGGTCGAGTTGGTGAACAGCCAGACGACAGGCGGCAACACGGCGCTTGTGCCAGAACGCACCTGGGCCTTCCGCGCCGAGTACGAGCAGAAATTCTGGAAGGGCGGCGTGTTGACGCTGTTCGGTACGTTCGACGATGTCGAGGACGTGCAGGACTTCGTGCCGATTCTGATCGCCGGCGGCACGATGACCGTGGACGCCCCCGGCAATATCGGCGACGGCACGCGCTGGTCGCTCGGCGCCCGCGCAACGCTGCCGCTGGAAAATCTTGGCCTGCCCGGCGCACGGATCGATTTCTCGATCGCGGGCGGTGGCTCGGAAGTCACCGATCCGGTCACCCTGCAGACCCGGGAATTCTCCGACGAGTTCAAGGAAAGCGTATCCCTCGCCTTCCGGCACGATCTGCCGGAGCACAAGTTCTCCTACGGCTTCAGCTTCAACGATGGCGGCCCGGGCACGGCCTATCGTTTCAACGAACTGTCCCGTCGTTCGAGGGAAGATCCCGATCTGTCGATCTGGGCTGAGACATCCGTTCTCATCCCCGGCATCCGTATCCGCGCGGGGATCAACGACCTGTTCAACGCCGAGTATGCGCGTAACCGCATCATCTACCAGACGACACGCGCCTCGTCAGCGCTGAATCGCGTCGAGCAGACGCATTCGTCCAACGGCGTACAGCCCTTCATCCGGATTTTCGGGAAGTTCTAGATCAGCACGTCGGTGAAAGCGTGGCGCAGGTCGCGCTTCCACGGCCCGTGATACTTCGCGAGGAGGCGCTCGGCGGTCGTCACGCCGCTCTCGGCGATTTCTTCGAGCCCGGCGAGGAAGATCGTCTCGTCCTTGCCTGATGCGTTCAGGTTCTTGCGCCGCTTCAGCCCGCCCGCGGAAAGCTTCAGCACTTCCTTAGCGATAGCGTGTGCGGTCGTGTTGCGGATCGGCGCCTTGAGGCCTTGCGCCGGAACGGCTGAGCGCAACGACTGCCGCTCGGCGGCCGTCCAGCCCTTTACGAGCTCCCACGCGCCATCGAGCGCGACGTCGTCGTAAAGCAAGCCGACCCAGAAGGCGGAGAGCGCACACAAGCTGTCTTGCTGCCCCGCATCTGCGCCGCGCATTTCGAGGAAGGTCTTCAGGCGCACTTCCGGGAAGATGGTCGAGATGTGGTCGTCGAAATCGTCCATCGCGGGACGCTCGCCCGGAAGGATGAGCAGCTTGCCCGCCATGAAGTCGCGGAATGACAGGCCAGATGCATCGACATACTTGCCGTCGCGCCGCGCGAAATACATCGGCACGTCGAGCGCATAGTCGACATACTGCTCGAACCCGAAGCCTTCATCGAAGGCAAAGGGCAGCATGCCCGTGCGATCTGGGTCGGTGTCCGTCCACACATGCGAACGATACGACAGGAACCCATTCGTCCTGTTCTCGGCGAACGGCGAGTTTGCAAACAGCGCGGTGGCGATCGGCTGCAGCGCGAGGCTGACGCGCAGCTTCTTCACCATGTCGGCTTCGGAGCCGAAATCGAGATTGGTCTGCACCGTACACGAGCGGAACATCATCTGCCGCCCGAGCCGGCCAACTTTCTCCATGTAGGCCTTCATGATGCCATATCGTCCCTTGGGCATCATGGGCGTCTCGTCCAACGACCAGATCGGCGAGAAACCGAGCCCGAGAAATTCCACGCCCATGGGCTTCGAGATGGCGCGTGTCTCGCGGAGGTGATCGCTGATTTCCTTGCAGGTCTCGTGGATGGTCTCGAGCGGCGCGCCTGAGAGCTCGAACTGCCCGCCCGGCTCCAGGCTCACGCTGGCCGAGTTCTTCTTGAGGCCGATGATGTGGCCGCCCTCGATGATCGGCGCCCAGTCGAACTCCTTCGCGAGTCCCTCAAGCAATCCCTTGATCGATGCCGGGCCTTCATAGGGCACGGGCCGCAAACCATTCTCGATGAAGCCGAACTTCTCGTGCTCGGTGCCGATACGCCATTGCGTCTTCGGCTTGGACCCGCTCGCGAGCCTCTCAACGAGTTCGCGCTTGCCCTCGATGCGAGGCGCCGACTCGTCGATGTCGCGAGTTGGAGTTGTCATGCAACAATCCGTCCGGGGGCCAGTCCTCACCAGCCAGATAGGTGTGCCCGGATAGGTCCGCCAGCCGGGGGCGTCAAATGTTCGATTGGAGGAGGAAAACTATCCGAAACGGATAGCTCAGCGCCGCCAGTCTCCACGCAAGGCCTGCCACAGGGCAAGCGTCGCGACGGCAGCCGTCTCGGCCCGCAGGATGCGCGGTCCCAGGCCGACCGGTCTGACGAAGGGTCGCTCACGCAGCCATTTGCGCTCGGCAGGCGAGAACCCGCCTTCCGGCCCGATGAGAATCGCAGCCGGCCCATCGCTGAGCGCGCCCAGCACATCGGCAATCGGTCCGGCCTTTCCGGCCTCGCCGCCCCACGGCCTGCCCTGCTCGTCGCCAGCCTCGTCGGCGTAGAGCAGCAGGCGCTTGTGATTCCATCCGGCCAGCAGCGGCTTCAGCTTCGCCGCTTCGCGCACCGGCGGCACGTCCAGCCGTTCCGTCTGCTCGGCCGCTTCGATGGCGATGCGCGAAAGCCGGTCGACCCGAACGGTATCGGCGTCGGTTCGCTCCGTGATCACAGGCAGGATCTCGGCCGCTCCCAGCTCAACCGCCTTCTCCACAACGAAATCCGTCCGCGCCTTTTTCAGCGGCGCGAACAGCAACCACAGGTCCGGAACACCCGCTTGCTCCCGCATCCGTTTCGTCAACGCCAGCCGCGCCGTGCTCTTGGTTACCGCCGAAACGCTGGCCTCGAACTCCCCGTCCCGGCCATTGAACAGCCGCACCGGATCGCCCACGCCCAACCGAAGCACGCGCGTCAGGTAATGCGCCTGATCGCCGTCGATCGGGATATCCTCGCCCAGGACAAGATCGGGGGCGACGTAAAGCCGGGGTGTCGCGCTCATCGCCCTGCGCTATATCGGCCCGACGCCTCTGCCAAGGACCACATGACCGAACCCGCCACCCCCGCAGCTCCCGCCGACGCCGTTCGCGGCTCGTGGGTGATGCACGCCCCGGCTTATCTGCGACCCTACCTGCAGCTGTCCCGCTACGACCGCCCGGCCGGTTTCTGGCTGCTGGGCCTGCCCTGCCTGATCGGCGTCGCGCTTGCCCGCGCTTCCGGCGACTTCCTTTCTTCTGACGCCTGGCTGGCTGCGCTCTTCACTGTCGGCGCGGTCGCCATGCGCGGAGCTGGCTGCACATACAACGACATTCTCGATCGCGACATTGACGCGAAGGTCGCCCGCACGGCGCTTCGCCCGCTCCCCTCCGGCGCTGTCACGCTGAAACAAGCGTGGATCTGGCTTCTCGCCCAGTGCGCTGTCGGCCTCGGCGTCCTGCTGTGCCTGCCAGACTTCGCAAAGCTGGTTGCACTCGGCGCCATTCCCATGGTCGCGCTCTATCCGCTGATGAAGCGGATAACCTGGTGGCCGCAGGTCTGGCTTGGCCTCACCTTCAACTGGGGGGTGCTTGTCGCTGCAGCCGCCACGCGAGGGGAAATCACACAGGCCGACGCCCTGCTCTATGGCGCGCTGGTGTTCTGGACGCTCGGCTACGACACGATCTACGCGATCCAGGATCGCGAGGACGACGCCCTCATCGGGGTGAAGTCCACCGCCCTCCGCTTTGGCCCGAACATCAAGCCGGCCGTTACGGTCATCTACCTCCTCTGCTTCGCGCTCTGCGCCGTCGCTGGCTATGCCGCAGCGGGATGGGCTGGCGCCGCCGCTACGCTGCTATTCGCGCTGCACCTGATCCAGCAGGCAATCCGCCTCGATCCCGCCGACGGCGCGCGGGCGCTAGCCCTGTTCCGCACCAATCGTGACGCGGGACTCCTTCTGTTTGCAGGCTGGGCCTTCATTGCCGTGGCAATCTAGCGGATACTGCCGACTCCAACCGGGAGACGGACATGACCGAAGAACCGAAGCCTGCCGACAAGAAGAAGGTGAACCCGGTCGTCTTCGCGGGCCCTGCCGTTGCGATTTTCGCTGGTCTTGGCGCCGTCCTTATCTCCACAAGCAACAGCAACAAGGGCGCTGACGCTCCCGCCCAGCAGGTCGAGCAGCCCACCGGCGCCGATGACGTGCTCGCTCAGCCGGCGCAGTTCGGCCAGGCCGATCCGGCGACGCCAACACCGCCCACGCCGCCGGCCGAAACCAACACCGCCGTGTCTCCCGACGGCTCGGCCATCGCCTTCGCCGACGAAACCATCGACTTCAGCGCGGCCTTGCCGCCCAGCGGCGCGAACGACCCGGTTCTCGCCGACATTCGCAAGGACGCGCAGAACTATCTCGCGCGGAAGAAGACCGAGGCCCGAACCGGCTTTGACGAGCTGAAAGCCCAGGGCGGCGGATCGCCGGTCGCTTTCCCGTGGGAAGTGATGATCAACTGGGAATACACGGCCAAGGCCGGCGACGTGGTGAGCCTTTTCGGCTCGTCCTACGAATTCACCGGCGGCGCCCACGGCATGACGTTCTTCGATACGCATATCGCCCGCACGACTGGCGAGAAGCTGAACGTCAACGACATGATGCAGCGCGGCCTGTCGCCTGCATTCATCATCGCCGCCTGCGAAGCGCTTAAGATCCAAAAGCAAGAGAACATTGGATCAGCCACCATTTACGACGAACCCATCGTCTGCGCTGGCCCGAACAGCAACGTGAAAATCGAGGAAGCCAAGCTGGCCCTCGCGCCATCCGACCAACCCAACAAGTTCGGCGGCATCCACGTCTATTGGCAGGCCTACGCCGTCGGCGCCTACGCCGAAGGCTCCTACGAAGTCACCGTCCAGCAGGAAGTCTTCGCCGAAGACCTGAAGGCGGAATTCAAAGGCCTGTTCGGCGGCAAGGCGCCGCCGCTCAAGACGCCTTAGCGCCGCGAGCGAAAGAAGGCCTTCAGCATCGCGGAGGATTCTTCCGCCAGCACCCCACTCTCGACTTGCGGGCGCGAGTGGCAGGTCGGCTGTTCGAAGAAGCGCGGGCCGTTGGCGACGGCCCCGCCCTTCTCGTCCGCCGCGCCGTAGACCACCCGCCCGATCCGCGCATGGCTGATCGCACCGGCGCACATCGCGCAGGGCTCAAGCGTCACATAGAGCGTCAGGCCGGTGAGCCGATAATTGCCCAGCTTGGCCGCGGCTGCACGCATCGCCAGAACCTCGGCATGGCCGGTCGGGTCATGCAACGCGATGGGCTGGTTGTGCGCCTCGGCGATTACCTCGCGCGTCGCGGGGTCGACGACGACGGCGCCGATCGGCGCCTCGCCTGCGTCGGCGGCCGCCTGCGCGAGCGATATCGCCCGGCGCATCATCCCAAGGTCGAAATCGTCGGCCATGCCGCCCCATAGCATTTCGGCGGCGGGATGCTAGATCGACGCCCATGCGCATCGTCGGCGGCACACTCAAGGGGCGAACCATCCGCACGCCGGACAGCCGCGACACGCGCCCGACGTCCGACCGCGCCCGCGAAAGCATCTTCAACATTCTTGCCCACGCCGACTGGGCCCCGCCGCTGGACGGTGCGCGCGTGATCGACACCTTCGCCGGCTCGGGCGCGCTGGGCTTCGAGGCCATGTCGCGGGGTGGCGCCTTCTGTCTGTTCGTCGAGACCGAGGCCACCGCCCGAGGCTGCATCCGCGACAATGTCGAGGCCTTCCAGCTGTTCGGGAACACCCGCCTCCACCGCCGCTCGGCCATCGATCTGGGCGCCAAGCCTGCCGGCCTCGGCGCGCCGTTCGACCTCGTCTTCATGGATCCGCCCTACGCGCATGGTCTCGTCCCGCCCGCGCTGGCGCAACTCCTGAGCGGCCAGTGGATCACACCAGACGCGCTGGTCGTGGCTGAGACCGGCTCGAACGAACCCGCCCCCGAAACGCCCGGCTGGACGCTCCTCGACGAACGCACCTACGGCGCCGCGCGGGTCTCGTTCCTGCGCGCCAGCGGCTGACCCTTTGGCAGCGGCGCCCAAGGCGACAACACGAACGCCAGCAGCACGCCGATGAGAAGCAACTCAGCCGAAGCTCCAGCCATCAGCTGATCCTGCGACCACACAAACAGCGCCAGCGATGACGGCCCGGTATCGCCGCCCGCAATCGTCAGCGCCCCGATATTGTTGATGAAGTGAAACCCGATCGCGGCCGCGATGCTTCCCGTCCGCCAGACCATCGCCGTCATCACCAGCCCCATCACCGTCGCGATCGCGATATAGTAGATCGTGTAGACCTGACTGCCCGGCGCATTCGCCGCGTGCATGAAGCCGAACAGCACCGACGGGATGAGACCCCATACAATCGGATGCCGGAACCTCGCCGCCAACTGCTGCGGCAGGTAGCCACGGAACATCAACTCCTCGCTCGCAGCCTGCGCGAACACGACGATGGCAATCGGCGCCAGCATCATCACCCACGTCCCGATCTCCAGCTCCGATCTCCGTGGCATATGCCCTGAAGCAACACTCACGGTGACGCTGACCGCCAGATAGCCGGCCGCAATCGCGCACCCGATCCCGAACTGCCCTAGGCTGAACCGCCGGTTCCACGCGATCACCGAACTCAGCGGCCGCTTGTGAACAAGCCGCACCGCCGCCCAGACGCCAAACGCAAATCCCCAGATCGTCGCCAGCGCCATCAGCAGCACAATCACCGTCTGTTGATAGGTCAACGCCGCCTCGGACAAGCCAAACATCGACTGGAAGGCATCCGGCGTGATCAATCCGCTCGCGATGGCACCGAACATCAGCGCCATCGTCCACACGAACCACACCACCACGGCGACAAACGCGCCGAGAAGCGTTCGCCACAGCTGTTCGCGCGGCGGCGCAGCATCGACCCACTGCTGAAACGGATGCTGTTCCGGGGCTTCGCTCACGGCAGCTGACCTATGGCAGAAGGATGGTGGCGCCGCTGGTCTTCCGACCCTCCAGCGCCCGGTGCGCCTCGGCCGCATCCTTCAGCGCGAAGCGCTGGCGCACATCCGCCTTCACCGCGCCGGACCGCATCGCGCCCCACAGCGCCGCCGACCCACGCTCAAGGTCCGCACGATGATGCGTGAAGTGGAACAGCCCCGGCCGCGTCATGATCAGCGAGCCGCCCTGGTTGAGCCGCGCCGGCGCGATCGGATCGGCGGGGCCTGACGCATTGCCATAGGTGATGAACCAGCCGCGCGGCGCCAGCGACTTCAGGCTCGGCTCGGCCGACGTCTTGCCGACGCTGTCATAGACAACCGGTACGCCCTTCCCACCATTCAGCTCTTTCACACGTGCGGCGACGTCTTCGTTCGCCAGCACGGTTTCCCAGCAGCCATACTCCCGCGCCAGATTCGCCTTCTCGGGCGTGGACACCACGCCTATCACCCGCGCGCCCAGCGCATTGGCCCACGGCACGAGGATCGACCCCACGCCCCCGGCCGCCGCCCATACCAGAATGGTTTCTCCCGGATTGAGCCGCCTGATCTCGAAGATCAGCATCCAGACGGTGAGGCCCTTGAGGAACACCGCCGCAGCATCCTCGTCCTTCACGAAGTCGGGGATGCGCACCATCTTCTCGGCTGGCGCATTGCGATGCGTCGCATAACCGCCCTGCAGGCCGTTGTAGACCACGCGGTCGCCCACCTTCAGGCCCGCAACACCCTCGCCCAGCGCCTCGATCACGCCAGCGGCTTCCTCGCCCAGACCGGCCGGCGTCGGTCCCGCGTAAAGGCCCGTCCGCTTGTAGATATCGATGAAATTCACCCCGATGGCCGTTTGCCGCAGCCGCACCTGCCCGGGACCCGGCGCTTCGAGTTCCGCCTTCTCGAACTTCAATTCCTCCGGTCCGCCGTGTTTGTGGATGCGGATGACGTCTGCTGTGGACATGGGAGCCTCGTCAGGTTGCCGGAGGGCGTCAGACTCATGTCTAACCCCTTCCATGGACTTGTTCGAGCCAGAGCACGTTGAGATTGTCTGCGGTATCGATGAAGCTGGCCGCGGCCCGCTGGCCGGTCCGGTCTGCGCCGCTGCCGTGGTCCTCGATCCGAAGCGCCCCATTCAGGGCCTCAACGACTCCAAGCAGCTCACCGAAAAACGCCGCAACGCTTTGGCGCCCCTGATCCGCGCCAACGCCCTTGCCTGGGCCGTCGGCTGGGCCAGCGTCGAGGAGATCGACGAGATCAACATCCGGCAAGCCAACTTCCGCGCCATGCAGCGCGCCTTCGCCGGCCTCGGGATCAAACCGACCCACGCCCTTGTCGATGGCAACGACCCGCCGCCCATCTCCTGCAAGATCACCTGCATCATCGGCGGCGACGCGTTGGAGGCCTGCATCTCAGCCGCCTCCATCCTCGCAAAGACAGCACGCGACGCTCGCATGGTGGAGCTCTGCGCGCAGTATCCGGGCTACGGCTTCTCCCAGCACAAGGGCTATGGCTCGGCAGCACACCTTGAGGCGCTCGAGCGCCTCGGCCCAAGCCCCGCGCACCGCCGCACTTTCGCGCCAGTGCGGGCGCTGCTGGAAGGCGCGGCCTAGCGCCGCCCGAACAGCTTCTCGATATCCGCCAGCTTCAGCTCGACATAGGTCGGCCGGCCGTGATTGCACTGGCCCGAATGCGGCGTCACTTCCATCTGGCGGAGCAGAGCGTTCATTTCGTCCGCCGTCAGCCGCCGCCCCGCGCGCACCGAGCCACGGCAGGCCATGTTGCCCATCACCTCTTCCATGCGCTCCTTGAGCGCGAGACCGGCTTCGTACTCAGCGAAATCGTCCGCGAGGTCGCGGATCAGGCCCTTCACATCCATCTCGCCGAAGATCGCCGGCGTCGCGCAAACCGCCACGGCCCCGCGTCCAAACGGCTCGACCTCAAGGCCCATGTCCAAAAGCTCGCCCGCGCGCTCCAGCACCCGCAGCGCCTCTTCCTCCGACAGCTCGACAATCTCCGGGATCAGCAGCGCCTGACGACGCACACCTTCGCCGGCCATCTGGGCCTTCATGCGCTCATAGACCAGCCGCTCGTGCGCCGCGTGCTGGTCGACGATCACCATGCCGTCCGCCGTTTGCGCGATGATGTAGGTCTCATGCACCTGCGCCCGCGCGACACCCAGCGGCGGCGTGTCCCCGCGAGGTTCCGGCGTGGGCTCCACCCGCGCGGACGGCGCGCCGTTGAAAGCCTCGAACGCCATCGGCCTGTTGTCCGACATCGCCGGATACGGATCGGCATAGCCCACGTCATCCGTCACAGGCCTCGCCGGCGTCCACCCCGGCCTGCCCGTGGTCCACGGCAGCGACGGTGCGACATGGCTGGTCGCGGCGCCTAGCGCCGCGCCCGCGACAGTTGTACTCGCCCGATGCCCCGCGGCCGCCAGCGCATGGCGTAGCGCCCCGATCATCAGCCCGCGAATGTTGGCCGCATCGCGGAATCGCACTTCCGTCTTCGCCGGGTGAACGTTCACATCCACCTGCAGCGGATCGAGGTCGACGAACAGAACCGCCATCGGATGCCGGTCGCGTGCGAGGAAGTCCTGATAGGCCGCGCGGATCACACCCACGAGCAGCCGGTCCTTCACCGGCCTGCCGTTGACGAACAGGTACTGGTGCTGCGCCGATCCGCGATTGAACGTCGGCAACCCGGCAAAGCCGGATACCCGAACGCCCTCGCGCTCCGCATCGATCTCGACCGCGTTCTCCCGGAACTCTTTTCCTAGAACGGCACCCAGCCGTTTCAGCCGCGCTTCATCGCCCCGCTCGGCCGTCAGCTTGATGATCGCCCGCTCTTCCGTCTCCAGATGAAACGCTACATCGGGCCGAGCCAGCGCCAGCCTGCGCACGGTGTCGGCGATGGCTTGCGCCTCCGCCCGCTCGGTCTTCATGAACTTCAGCCGCGCCGGCGTCGCATAGAAAAGGTCGCGCACATCCACGCGCGTGCCATTGCTCGTCAGCCCGCTCCACGCCGCCGGCTTGGGCCCGTCGATCCGCCCGGCATCGACGCCGATCTCGAACGCGCCGTCCGATCCCCTCGCCCGGCTCAGGATCGCCAGCCGCGACACCGATCCGATCGACGGCAACGCCTCGCCCCGGAAGCCCATCGTATGGATGTCCAGCAGATCGACATGGCCATCATCATCCGCCGTCAGCTTCGATGTCGCGTGCCGCTCGATCGCCAACGGCAGCTCGTCGCTGCTCATGCCATGGCCGTCGTCCTCGACCATAAGGCGCGTCAGCCCGCCGCCCTCGATGCGTACGCGGATCGCCCGCGCGCCGGCATCGAGCGCATTCTCCATCAGCTCCTTGGCCGCCGCCGCGGGACGCTCCACGACTTCGCCGGCCGCAATGCGGTTCACCACATCCGGCGGCAGCCGGCGGATTTTTCCGCTTGGGGTTTTCAGGGCTGATTCGGCCATCGGGCGACCCTAAACCCGCATGCCCGCGCCGCCCAAGCTGGAAAGGCGGCATCCATGTCGCGCCCCTGTGGGCAACTCAGATCATTGCCCCACGGCCTCGGCGCTACTAGCGTCCGCGCAACAAAAGCGGCCTTGGCCGTTCGGGGAGAGGACAATCATGCGCAATCGGCTCATGACGCTTTGCGTTGGCGCAGCGATCCTGCTGTCAGCCTGTGGCGAAAGCGGCCCGCGTACGGCGGACGCTGCCGAGATCAGCAATATCGGCGCGGCGGCCGTGAACGCCGACCGCCTGCTCAATGCCGATAAGGAGCCCGGCTCATGGCTCTCCGCCGCCCGCGCCTATGACGAGCAGCGCTTCAGCCCGCTCGACCAGATCAATGACTCGAACGTCAAAGCCCTCGGCCTCGCCTGGTACGCCGACATCGACACGGAGCGCGGTCAGGAATCCACGCCCATCGTCGTCGATGGCGTGATGTACCTCACCACCGCGTGGTCGATGGTGAAGGCCTACGACATCCGGTCCGGCGCGAAGCTGTGGGAATACGACCCCGACGTCCTGAAGAACAAGGCGGCTGATGCTTGTTGCGACGTGGTCAACCGCGGTGTCGCTGCGTGGAACGGCAAGATCTATGTCGGCGCGCTCGATGGCCGCCTCATCGCGCTCGACGCCAAGACCGGCAAGGTCGTGTGGGAGAAGCAGACGACCGATATCAATCTGCCCTACACGATCACAGGCGTTCCGAGAATCATCAAGGGCAAAGTCATCATCGGCAATGGCGGCGCCGAGTATCGCGTGCGTGGCTATGTCACCGCGTATGATGCAGAGACCGGGGAGCAACTCTGGCGCTGGTTCTCCGTGCCCGGCGATCCGTTGAAGCCCTACGAGCAGCCCGAACTCGCCGAAGCCGCCAAGACGTGGAACGGCGACTTCTACTGGAAGATCGGCGGCGGCGGCACCGTGTGGGACGGCATGGCCTACGACGCCGATCTCGACACGATCTATGTCGGCACCGGCAACGGCAATCCGTGGAACCAGGGCATCCGCTCGCCAGGCGGCGGCGACAATCTCTATCTGTCCTCGATCGTCGCGCTCGATCCCAACACGGGCACGTACAAGTGGCACTATCAGACCACTCCGGGAGAGACGTGGGACTACACCGCTACGCAGCCGATCATGCTTGCCGACCTCAACTATCCGGAAGGCAAGCGACGCGTCGTCATGCAGGCACCGAAGAATGGCTTCTTCTACGTACTCGACGCGAAGGACGGGAAACTCCTCTCCGCCGAGAAGTTCGCCCCGCTCACCTGGGCCACCCACGTCGACATGACGACGGGACGTCCGGTCGAAGTCCCCGAAGCCCGCTACGAGATCACCGGCAAGCCCGTGCTGGTCTCTCCCGGCGCACTCGGCATGCACAACTGGCATCCGATGGCCTTCAGCCCGGAGACAGGCCTCGTCTACATCCCCGTCCAGATCGCCGTCGCGCCCTATGCCGGCCCGAAGGAATTCAAGATCAACCTCGAAGGCACCAACACCGGCACCGACTTCGCCGGCGGCCAGGCTCTCTGCCAGGCGCCCGGCGCGAAGTGCGGCAACCTCGAAACCTACATCCTCGCCTGGGATCCGGTGAAGGGTAAGGAAGTCTGGCGCATCAGGAACGATATCTACGGCTCGTCTGGCATCCTCGCCACGTCCGGTAACCTGATCTTCTCCGGCAATCACAAGGGCGAGTTCAACGCCTACAACGCCGCCACCGGCGAGAAGCTCTGGACCGCGCCGACGCAGGCCCGTGTCGTCGCCGCTCCCTCCACATTCATGGTCGAGGGCAAGCAACAGATCGCCATCCTTGTCGGCGCGCGCGGCCTGCCAGACGGCCAGGAGCGCACCAACGCCCTCAGCGCCAACAACTCCCGGCTGCTGGTGTTCCGCGCAGGCGCGGGCGCCTCGCTGCCCGCCGAGATGCCCGCCGTCGACGCCGGCAAGCTGGGCGTACGCATCGACCCGCCCCTGCTCACCGCCTCGAACGAAACGGTATTCGCGGGCGAGCAAGCATACGCCGCAAACTGCGCCATCTGCCACGGACCCAACGCCGTCCCCGGCGCCGGCTCCACCGCGCCGGACCTTCGCTATTCCGGCCTGCTCCCGATCCGGGGCGGCTGGAACCCCACCGTCCGCGACGGCGAGCGCGCCACACGCGGCATGCCCGGCTTTGGTGCAACGCTGACGCTCGAAACCACCGACGCGGTACTCGCCTACGTCATCAAGCGTGCGAACGACGAGAAGGCCGCCCAACAGGCCGCGGCAAAATCCAACTAGCCGCTATTCCGCCGGCTTGCCGACCATCACGAACGTGAAGTTCTCGGGCTTCAGGTACTGTGCCGCCACGCGTTTCACGTCCTCAAGGGTCACCGCTTCGAAGAACGAGTTGCGTTTCTCGACATAGTCGATGTCGAGCCCGTCCTGCCGGAACCCGAGGAGGTTCTTGGCGATCTTGGCGTTGGAATCGAACGCCAGCGGGAACGACCCTGTCAGATACTCCTTTGCGTCCGACAGCTCCTGCTCCGTCGGCCCGTCCTCGCCTAGCCGCGCGATGTGCTCTTGCACCAGCCGGACGACTTCCTCCGCCTTGTCGTTCATGGTCGAGACAGAGCCCGACCACCGCTGGAAATGCGGCTGGACGCTGAGCCCCGTCGCCACGCCATAGGTCAGCCCGCGCTTTTCGCGCAGGTCGGAATTCAGCCGCGAGGAGAAGCCGCCGCCAAGAATTTGATTCAATGTGTAGGCCGCGAAAAAATCCGGGTCCTCGCGTTTCACGCCCGGTCCCGAGAACATCACCAGCGTCTGCGGCAGCGGTAACTCCTTCACCACCGGCTTCTCCGGCGCGGGCTTCGCCACCGCGTCCGGAATTGCCGGCAACACAGAAGTCTGAGGCAGCGAACCAAACACCTCATCCAGCTTCGGCTTCAATTCCTCCGCTGTGATGTAGCCCACCACCACGATCCGCAATCGCTCTTTGGTCATGATCTGCTTCATGAAAGCTCGTGCATCCGCCTTCGTCACCGAGCGCACGGACTGTTCCGTCCCCGTCACCGCATAAGGGTGCCCGGGAATCAGCGTCGAATTCATCGTCTTGGAGGCAACCTGCCGCGGATTGGACTCGTCCTGCTTGAGCCCCACGATCAGCTCGCGCTTGGCCCGCTCGAATGGTTCTTCATCGAAGCGCAGGCTGGAGAACGCCTGCCGCACCATGTCGAAACTGTCGTCAGCCGTCGACTTCAGCGTCGTCATCCCGCAGGTCGTCCAGTCCACCCAGGCGCCGCAGGCGAACTTCATGTTCAGGTCTTCCATGCGCGAGCCATAGGCGGACGTATCCATGTCCCCCGCGCCCTCGTTCATCATGTAGTTGAGCACCCAGCCAACACCGCGCTTGCCGGGCGGCTCCATCGCCGTCCCGCCCTCCCACGACCATTCCATCGCAATGATCGGCACGAACGGCTCGGACACCAGCCACGCCGTGATCCCGCCCGGCGACGTCACGATCTGCACATCCGCCAGCGAAGAGTCGTCCTTCACCGGCGCTTCAGGCGCCGAGGCGCATCCTGCCAGCGCAACCGCCGCAAGAGAGAGCGCCAGCGCGCGCATCACCTGGCTCCCGGCAGCAGCTTGGCGTCGACATGGTTCACGCCGCTCAGATACTTGTTCATCACGCGCTTCACGTCGGCGGCTGTCACCGCGCGGATTCGCTCGTCCCAGCTCTCGATACGCTCCAGCGGCACACCGGCCGCGAGTTGCTGGCCATACCAGTCCGCCAGCGACGATTGGTTGTCGCGCACGAAGATCGCCGATGCTGCGATCATTTCCTTGGCGCGCTTCAGCTCTTCAGCCGTCGGCCCATCGCGCAGGAATTCGTCCGTCAACGAGACCACGGCTACCTCGATCTCCTCGACCGATACGCCCGGCGCAGGCTGCGAGCTCACGCTGACGATCCCCGGCGCTTCCATCTCCATGCTGTAGCCGGAAGACATCACGGCCTTGCCGTGCTCGTTCAGCTGCCGGTAGAGTCGGCTCGTCCGCCCGCCCGCGAGAATCTGGATGCCGACCTGCAGCGCTTCTGCATCGGAATCGCCGAATGCGACGCCCAGCCAGTTCCGCGACCATGTCGCCTGCCGCACTTTCGGGTCCGAGTGCACGACCTCGACCGATTTCGCCAGCGGCGTCACCGCCGGCCACGCACGAACCTTGAGATCGCCGCGCTTCGGAATGACTCCGTAGATCTGCTCTGCAACCGGCTTCAGCTCCGCCGCCGTGATGTCGCCCGCCACGACCAGCACCGCATTCTCCGGCCCGTACCATGTGCGATACCAGTCGACCGCGTCGGCCCGCGTCATCGTCTCCAGCTCACTCATGTAGCCAATGATGGGCGCACTGTAGGGATGCCCCGCATACATCTGCTGGAAGATCTTCTCGTCGAGCACGACCTGCGGATTGCTGTCCACCTGCTGACGGCGTTCTTCCATCACCACTTTCAGCTCGGGCGTCACCTGATCGTCGGTCAGCTGAAGGTCCGTCATCCGGTCCGCCTCCATCCGCATCATCATCGGCAGGCGGTCTTTCGCGACGCGAAACCAGTAGTTCGTGTAGTCGTAATTCGTCGATGCGTTCAGCTGCCCGCCATTGCGCGAGACGATCTTCATGTACTCGCCGGCTGGAATCTCATCCGTCGCCTTGAACATGAGGTGCTCGAGGAAGTGCGCGAGCCCTGATTTGCCCTTCACCTCGTCGGCCGAACCGACGCGATACCACAGCTGGTGCGTGACCACCGGCGCGCGATGATCTGGCAGCACGACTGCGGTCATGCCATTCGCCAGCGTGAAGGTCTCCGGCTTCCACTCGGATTGTGCGTGAGCGGCCAGTGGAAAAACGACAAACGCCGCCACGGTCGAAACCATGGCGGCGAAGCTGCGCATCACGCGCATGATCGTAGGCGCGCCCGTCAGATCAGAGCCCCGGCAGTTTGCTGGTTTGCTTGGGCTGGATCATCACCTTGCCGCCGCCGGTCACGTCCTTGACGGACTCTTCCGCGGCCTTCAGGCGTTCGGCTTCTGCGGCCGGATCGAGCAGCGGCTCGCTCGGCGTCGAACCGAAGTTGAAAATCATGTCCGCGAAGCCGCGGTTCTTGCGCAGGATCTGCGCGTTGTCGAAATCGACCTGACTGCGAACCGAGCGGTCCACGGCGTCGCCGCCGGCAGCCTTGATGAAGAGCTTCTCGCCCTCGCTGGCGGCCTGGCCGAAATCGGTACCGAAAACGGCGACGCGCGCTTGCGCTTCAGCCGACAGTTCCTGCGGGCGGGCCGAGCCCGGGGCCGGCGGACGAAGGTTGTATTCCGGCGGCACGGTCAGAGGCGCCTTGCGCACAACGCGGAACTCGTCCGGCGTATTCATCGAGCTGCAGGCCGTTGTCCCCACGGCGGCCATGGCAGCAAGGCCGATCATTGCTATACGCTTCACTGAAAAGATCTCCTGTGCGGCGGTTGCCGACTCCCGCTCGTTCTAGCCTGCCGTTTTGCGTCCGGCCAGAACCTGATCCAGCAGCAATGCGGCGGCTCCAAGGCTTATCGCCGCATCCGCCACGTTGAAAATCCACGGGAATCCAACGTCCCAGCCCGCGATATTCCAGCCGAACCACGGCCCCTGGAAGTCGATGAAATCGACCACAGCCCCGAAAACGGCCCGGTCGATCAAGTTGCCGACCGCCCCGCCGACGACCATCGACAGCGCCAAGGCGGTCATCCACCGCTCGGCCCGCAGCAGCCAGAGGGTGAATCCCACGGCGATAGCCCCGATCAGGACAAACAGACCCCAGCGGGCCAGCCCCTCGGCCTGCATCACCCCGAAGCTCACGCCCCGGTTCCAGGTCATCGAGAAATCCAACAGCGGCGAGACTTCGATCCGCCCGCACAGCATGTTGCCCTGCAGGCAGTTCAGCGCGTTGAACTCCGGCGTCGCCAGCACCCATGCCTTGGTCAGCTGGTCCACAATCACGATCGCGACGATCAGGGGAATGCCCCAGCGCCATGCCCGGGTCATCTTCTCACGCGAAAGGCAGTCCATCGTAACGGCCATGCTATTCCTTACAGACCACGATACTCACGCACCGCCGCGGCGTCCCGCGACGTGATGTCCGGAAACTCCGGATCGGCCGTCGAAGGCTCGAAGTATTTCCACGAACGCGCGCACTTCTTCCAGTCGCTCGGCACGCGAGAGCTGAGAACGGTCACCGCGCCTGCCTCGACGCCATCGCCCAGCTTCAGCGTCGCGCCGGACGTGATGAATATCTCCGGCGGGTCCTCATCCGCGAAGGCATCCAGATCGGCCTTCGTCACGCGGACATCGACGGTCGCTTCAAGCGATGCGCCAATGCGCTTCTCCCGGCGTTCGACTTCCAGCGCTTCGGTCACCGACTTGCGCACCTTGAAGATCGCATCCCACTTCGCCGCCATCCCGGCGTCGAGCCAGCCTTCTGGCGTCTTCGGGAACTGTTGCAGATGCACCGAGCCTTTGCCCGGATGCCGCTGCTCCCAGGCCTCTTCGCAGGTGAACACCATCACTGGCGCGAACCAGATCGCGAGGCGCGCGAACACCTCGTCCATCACCGTCCGGCAAGCGCGCCTACGAACCGACGACGGCGCGTCGCAATAGAGGCTGTCTTTCCGGATATCGAAGTACACGGCCGACAGGTCCACCACGCAGAAATTCACCAGCGCGTGGAACGCCACCTTGAAGTCGTAGGCGTGGTACGCCTCGGTCACGACTTTATCGAGCTCCGCCAGCCGGTGCAGGACCCACCGCTCCAGCCCCGGCGTGTCCTTCAGCTCGACACGTTCTTTTTCATCAAAGCCATCGAGCGCGCCGAGCAGGTAGCGCATCGTATTGCGCAGCTTGCGATAGATATCGCTGTTCGCATTGAACAGGTTCCAGCCAAAGCTCGGATCGTCCCAGTAGTCGGACGAGGCCACCCAGATGCGCAGGATGTCCGCGCCGAACTTGTCGCAGACTTCCATCGGCGAGATCACGTTGCCGAGCGACTTGGACATCTTCTCGCCGTCCTCGGCCTGCACGAAGCCGTGCGTGACGATGGCGTCGTAAGGCGCACGCCCGCGCGTCGCGCAGCTCTCCAGCAACGACGACTGGAACCAGCCACGATGCTGGTCGGATCCTTCGAGATAGACATCCGCCGGCCATTTCAGCTTGCGGTCTTCCAGCGTGAACGCATGCGTCGTCCCTGAATCGAACCACACATCGAGAATGTCGTTCACCTTCTCGAACTTGGCCGCGTCATAGCCATTGCCAAGGAAGCTCGCCGCTTCTCCGCCGAACCACGCATCCGCCCCGCCCTTCACCACGGCATCGACGATCCGCTTGTTCACGGTCTCGTCGTTCAGGATCTCGCCGGTCTCACGGTTGACGAACAGCGTCAGCGGCACGCCCCACGCCCTCTGGCGAGAGATCAGCCAGTCCGGCCGCTCCTCCACCATCGCGCGCAGCCGCTGCCGTCCACGATCCGGCGTGAACGCCGTCGCATCGATCGACGACAGGCACAGCTCGCGCAGCGTCTTGCCGCCCCACTGGTCCAGCGGACGATCCATCGCAATGAACCATTGCGGCGTCCCCCGCCGGATCACCGGCGCCTTGGACCGCCAGGAGTGCGCATCGCGCAAGATCGTGAAGCCACGCGCAAGCAACGCGCCGGCCGCGATCAGCTTCTCCATCACCGCCTTGTTCGCAGGCCCATCCTCGCCACGCTTCTTGCCTTCCAGCGTGATGATCTCCAGCCCCTCGAAGCCAGGGCAAGCCTTTGTGTATCGGCCGAACGCATCGACGGTATCCGGGATCGACACATCGATGCCCCGCGCCTCAAGCGCCTTGGCGTTCGCCGACCACACCTCGAAGTCATCCTCGCCATGGCTCGGCGCCGTGTGCACGAAGCCCGTACCGGTCTCGTCCGTCACGTGCGAACCAGCGAGCATTGGCACGTCATAGCCATAGCCAGACGCATGCAGCGGATGCTTCAGCGTCATGGCTTGAAGTTGCGCCGCACTGACGTCGCTCACGCGCGTCCAGCTACCGGCCTTCGCCGCCTTCATCACACTCTCGGCCAGCTTGTCCGCGAGGATCAGCCTGTCGCCGGGCTTAATCCAAGGCTCGAAGGCTAGTCCTTCCTCCAAACCCTGGCACTCATAGAGTCCGTAAGCGATTTCCGGATTGAAGGACACTGCGCGGTTTGCAGGGATCGTCCAAGGAGTAGTCGTCCAAATAACCACGGAAGCGGTACGGAGCAGGATTTCGATCCGTTGCATTTCGTCGAGCGCGCCTGTCGCCACTGGCTCGCGCTCTCCTAGAGGCAAATCCGCTACCGGAAACTTCACCCAGATCATCGTCGCCCTGCGGTCGGCGTATTCGATCTCGGCTTCCGCTAGCGCCGTCTGCTCCACGGGCGACCACATCACGGGCTTCGCGCCGCGCTTCAACTGGCCGCTCATCGCGACCTTCAGGAACTCTTTCACGGTCGCCGCTTCCGACGAATACGCCATGGTCAGGTATGGGTCGTTCCAGTTCCCCGCCCCGCCCAGCCGCTTGAACTCCGTGCGCTGAACGTCGATCCATTTCTGCGCATAGTCGCGGCACGCCTTGCGGAACTCCGCCATCGGCACGTCGCGCTTCTGCTTGCCCGAGGCGCGATACTCCTCCTCGACCTTCCACTCGATCGGCAGGCCGTGGCAGTCCCAGCCGGGGATGTAGTCCGCATCGAACCCGGTCATCTGACGCGTCCGCACCACCAGATCCTTCAGGATCTTGTTCATGCTCGTGCCGATGTGGATGTGCCCGTTCGCATAGGGCGGGCCGTCATGCAGCATGAAGGGCTTCGCGCCACGCTTCTTCGCGTCCGCGCGCAGCTGTCCGTAGATGTCCGCCGCTTCCCACTTCTTCAGCCGCTCAGGCTCTTGGCTAGGCAGGCCGCCGCGCATCGGGAATTCGGTTTTCGGAAGGAACAGCGTGTCCTTGTAGGGATTAGCTGACTCGTCTTTTTCAGGTTTGCTCATGATGGGCGTCGCTTTGAACTGATTGCCGCTGATCTGGCGGATGTGGGCGAATACGACCTTCCCGGCGGTGAAGCGCTAGAAAGCGCCCGCCGGGCCCATAATTCGAATGCTCGCAACCCGTTTCATGTGCTGGCTCATAGCAGTGGCGGCCTCGCTCCGGCAAGGAGGGCCCGCGCATCGGCCACATCCTGCTTCATGGCCGCCATCAGCTCTTCCAGCCCGCCGAATTTCAGCTCCGGCCGCAGGAACTTCACGAACGCCGTATGCAGCCGCTTGCCGTAAAGATCGCCCGTAAAGTCGAACACCATCACTTCCAGCAGCGCATCGCGCAGCCCCGTCGTCGGCGTCCGCCCGAAATTGGCGACCCCCGGCTTCCATTCAGTCTCGCCATCCTCCCGCGCCCACACCGCATAGACCCCGTGCGCCGGATGGACGATCTCGCCCAGCTGCATGTTCGCCGTCGGAAAGCCCAGCTGCCGCCCGCGCTTCTCGCCATGCTCCACGATCGCATCGACCGTCCACGGACCGCCCAGCCCGTTGGCGGCTTCCTGCATGTCGCCCCGCTCGATCGCCTCGCGGATGCGAGAGGAAGACATCTTCTGTCCGCCCTCCTTCACCTCGGCGACGACCTTCACCTCGAAGCCCAGCTCGGCGCCGATCCGCTTCAGCCCGTCGGCGTCGCCCATCCGCCCCTTGCCGAAGCGGAAGTCGAACCCGACGCTCACCGCCGATGCGCCGACCTCACCGAGGATCACACGCTCGCAGAATTCGCGATCCGTCATCGCCGCCATCGCCGCGTCGAACCTCAGCAGGTGGATCTCGTCCACGCCCATGGCCTCAAGCGCGATCTCACGTCGCCTCGGCGTCATCAACCTGAACGGAGGCGCATCAGGCTGGAAGTGCCGCCTCGGTGGCGGCTCGAACGTCGCAACACCTAGCTTCACGCCAAGCCGCGTCGCCGCCTCACGCGCGCTTTCGATCACGGCGCGATGTCCGGCGTGCAGTCCGTCGAAATTGCCCAGCGCTATTGCGGCGCCCGAAGTCATTGCCGCTATTCGGCCTTGCCAGAGGGAACCATGACGAGCGCTTCGCCCTTCATGCAGGTCTTGCCGTCGACCTCGCCCTTCACCGCCAGCCGCACGCGATACCCGCGTTCGACCATCTCGGTCACCTCTGCCGTGGAGACCACCGTGTCGCCGATGCGCACCGGCCGCACGAATTTCAGGTTCAGCTCCATGAACACCGCGCCCGGCCCCGGCAGGTCATTGCCCAGGATCGCCGAGATGTATGACGCGGTCAGGGCGCCGTGCGCGATCCGACCCTTGAACTGGGTCGTCTTGGCGTAGTCCTCGTCCATGTGCAGCGGGTTGTGGTCGCCGGACACGCGGGCAAAATCCACCACGTCCTGCTCCTTCACGGTGTTCTGGATGGAGACCTGCATCCCCACCGCCAGATCCGCGAATGTCTTGCCCTTCTTCATACCCCAGTCCTTAAACGAGAAGTTCTCGAAAGTCCGAATCCGGCGTCCCGCCCACAAGCGGGCTCCCTTAAGCCAGTCCTGACCGGCGTTCACCAATTATTTGGCCTCTCCGCATATATTTGCCTATAGCAAACAATATGGAGCCTTTGGAACATGGCCGTCGACCTGTCCATGCCAGTCCTCGTCGTCGATGACTACCAGACGATGATACGCATCATCCGCAACCTTTTGACCCAGCTGGGCTTCCGCAACATCGAGGAAGCCAAGGATGGCAAGGCGGCCCTCGAAAAGATGCAGGGCGGCAAGTTCGGCCTCGTCATCTCCGACTGGAACATGGAGCCGATGACCGGCTATGAGCTGCTCCAGCAGGTGCGCGCTTCCGAGGCGCTCAAGGCCACCCCCTTCATCATGGTGACGGCTGAGTCGAAGACGGAAAACGTCATCGCCGCCAAGAAGGCCGGCGTGAACAACTACATCGTCAAACCCTTCAACGCCGAAACCCTGAAGGGAAAGCTCAAGACCGTCCTGGGTGATTTCTGATGTCAGCAGCCGAAGCCGCCCAGAAGATCCGCACCGCCATCGACACGCTGAAAGCCTCCGGCGTCCGCGAGCGCCCGTTGGTGGAGGTCCTCGACCTCTCCCACCAGATGGCCGACGCCATGAAGACGTTCTTCGGCTCGCTCGATCGCTCGATCATCGGCGAGTTCAAATATCTCGCCGACTTCATCCAGAAGGCCCGCGATGAAATCTCCGGCCTGCAGGCCAACGATATCAAGGACACCCGCATCCCGGGCGCATCCGTCGAACTCGACGCCGTGGTGCGCGACACCGAACGCGCGACCGAAACGATCATGTCGGAAGCCGAAGGCCTGATGAACGCAGAGCCTGCCGACCTCGAACTCTACAAGGCCGAAGTCGGCGCCGCGATGCTCCGCATCTTCGAAGCCTGCTCCTTCCAGGACCTGACAGGCCAGCGCATCAAGAAGGTGATCTCCACCCTTCGCCACATCGAGGAACGCGTCACCCAGTTCTCGGACGCCCTCGGCGTCATCGATACGGCGAAGCCCGAATCCGAAGCTGACCAGCGCAACCGCGCCCAACTCCTCAACGGCCCGGCCATCAACGGCCCCGTCACCAGCCAGGACGACATTGATGCTCTCTTTGCCTGACGGCTAAAGACAGGCGACATCGACTGACCCAATGAAGAAAGGCCCGCTCACCCGAGCGGGCCTTTCGCATTCCGGACTACCGGGCGGCTGCCCGGCGGTCGCCGCACGGCGGCGAGTTTCGCTGCCGCCCCCACCGTCTCGTCGCTACGCGCCGATCCACCTCCCCCGCCTTCGGCGGACGAGGAAAGTCGCCAGCGGCGGTTCGACGTTCGGATTTCCTCCTCCGCCGAAGGCGGGGGAGGTGGATCGCGACAACGTCGCGAGACGGTGGGGGTGAGCGACGGCGCCGAAGGCGCGATTTGGTCCGGGGGACCAAATCGAGAAGCGAGCGCCCCGGCAGGGGCGGCCCCAACTGCAGGAAACAGCTGTATCCAGACTGTAGGGCAGCCGAAAAACATCCCGCCTGATTTCAGCGGCCTGGCTCGCGAAACTGTAGGACGCAGCTGTTTTATTTCAGCCGGGTCTCCGGCCGGGCGCATAATGCCGCCCATGACACAGGCACGAACCCGCGCAAATGAGGTAGGCTCTCCCTCGCCAAGTCAGCTCTCGCTGGCAGCGATGCTGCGCGCGTTCGTCGAGCTTGTGCTCCACGCCGCCTCAACTCTTTGGATGCGCTGGCGCTGTCTCTCCCGTGATTGGCACACGGGCGATGCAGCAACGGCTCTGCCCGAAGCGACGAGCGGCATTCAACCACAGGAGGTCCAACCGGACCGCCGGGCTCCCGCCCGGCTCTCAGCGCATCGCGCCGAAACCACGCTAACCCTCATGGTGAGCAGCACACGCAGTGCGCGCCAGTCGAACCACGAGGACGTGCTAACCGACGCCAGCCACACACTGGCGCTTCATCGGGATCGCGCATTCCTTGTTCCGCTCATCCCGGCGAAAGCCGGGACCCAGAGCCGCAACGGGACTCGCGCAACAATCCCGCAACAGCGCACCCCGTCCTGGATCCCGGCTTTCGCTTGGGGTTCGACGCAAAGCGTCGGACGCGGTGAAATTGCGCTCACACCAGCGCCCGCCTAAGCGGCGCGCACAAATCCCAACTTTGAAAACCCGCCACCAGCGGGAACGCGAACTTACGCCCGGATCGAAGCCCGGCCGAGATACCGCGCCGATGAGCCAAGCTCGTCCTCGATACGCAGCAGCTGGTTGTACTTCGCAAGCCGATCCGACCGCGCCAGCGAGCCCGTCTTGATCTGCCCGCAGTTCGTCGCGACCGCCAGATCGGCAATCGTCGAATCCTCGGTCTCGCCCGAACGGTGAGACATCACCGCGCCATAACGATTGATCTGCGCAAGCTGCACCGACTCCAGCGTTTCCGTCAGCGAGCCGATCTGATTGACCTTCACGAGGATCGCATTCGCCGCGCCGCGCTCGATACCCTCGGCAAGCCGCGTCGTGTTCGTAACGAACAGATCGTCGCCGACCAGCTGGCACTTGTCGCCGATAGCTTTCGTCAGCGCGATCCAGCCTTCCCAGTCGTCTTCCGACATGCCGTCCTCGATCGACACGATCGGGAAGCGGCCGACGAGATCGGCCCAGTAGCTGGCCATCTGGTCGGACGACAGCGACTTGCCCTCGCCTTCCAGCTCGTACTTGCCCTTCTTGTAGAACTCCGTCGCCGCCGCATCGAGCGCCAGAACAACGTCCTCGCCCGGCTGGTAGCCGGCCTGCTCGATCGACTTCATGATAAAGCCGAGCGCGTCGTCGGTCGATTTCAGGTTCGGCGCGAAGCCGCCTTCATCACCGACATTCGTGTTGTGACCGGCGGCTGCGAGGCCCTTCTTCAGCGTATGGAAAACTTCAGCGCCGCAACGCAGCGCATCCGCGAACGTGCTCATGCCGACCGGCATGATCATGAATTCCTGGATGTCGATCGGATTGTCTGCGTGGGCGCCGCCATTGATGATGTTCATCATTGGCGTCGGCAGCACATGCGCATTCGCGCCGCCGACATAGCGATAGAGCGGCAGCGCAGACGCTTGCGCCGCAGCTTTCGCAACCGCCAGCGAAACCCCAAGGATCGCATTGGCGCCGAGTCGCGACTTGTTCGGCGTGCCGTCGAGTTCGATCAGCGCCGCATCGATAGCGCGTTGGTCTTCGGCTTCCATGCCGAGCAGTTCCGGGAAGATCTCGTCATTGACCGCGGCGACCGCCTTCAGGACGCCCTTGCCCAGGTAGCGGCTCTTGTCGCCATCGCGGAGTTCGACCGCTTCGTGTGCGCCGGTCGATGCGCCCGAGGGAACCGCCGCGCGGCCCATCGATCCGTCTTCCAGCGTCACTTCCGCCTCGACCGTCGGGTTGCCCCGGCTGTCCAGGATTTCCCGCGCATAGACGTCGATGATCTCGGTCACTGGCCTGTCCCTCGGCTGATAGGCGAAGCTGGTCCCCGGAACCTGCTCCGCGGGCGAAAAGCGTGCCTGCTATGTCTTGAACCGCCGCCGGTTGCAATCGCGCGGCCAGATGCCAGACCAGACCATAGGCGGAAAGCCTGCCGCGAAAAAGCAAACGGCCGCTCTCGCGGCCGTCGTCGTTAACTCAGCTGGAAGCCCGTACTATTCGTCGTCCTTGGTCTTCAGGACCTGCTTGCCACGATAGAGGCCCGTCTTCGGGTCGACGTGGTGCGGACGGCGCAGTTCGCCCGATTCCTTGTCCTCGACGTAGGTCGAACCCTTCAGGGCGTCGTGGCTGCGGCGCATGCCGCGCTTGGACGGGGAGGTTTTTCGCTTAGGGACGGCCATGGTTGCCTCGGAAACGGCGGTAAATCTGGTGGAACGGGCCCATTTCTTTTGTGAAAGGGCGTTCTTGCGAGCGGGCCTCATACAGGGTCTGATGAACCGCCGCAAGACCGGGCCGGCATCCCGATTTTGGCGGCCTGCTTGGGGTCAGAAACCGGCGGTGACAACAGGGGATTCCTCTACGCTCATGCGCGAAGCGCATGCGCTGAAGGCGGCTGGGCGTCTGGACGACGCTATTGGCCGCTACGGCGAAGCTGTGGCCGCGAATCCCAAATCGGGCGTGGCCGAGCACAACCTCGCCGCCGCCTTGGGCGACGCGGGCCGCTGGGCCGACGCCGAGCCCCACATCCGCGCCGCCTTCGCCAAGGGAATCGATGCACCCGAAACCTGGTTGCTCCTGGCCCGCTCCGAACAATCGCGGTTCCAGCTCGATGCCGCCGAAGCTGCTTTCCGCCAGGCGCTCAAACGCCGTCTCAATCTCTATGACGCCCAGCGCGAACTCGCCCAGCTGATCTGGATGCGCTCGGGCGACGCGACCGCCTCCCTCGCCGATCTCGAAGCCGCCATCCGCGCCGCTCCAACCGATGCCCGCCTCTCCATAGTGAAAGCGCAGGTCCTCGAATTCGCCGGCCGAGCCGATGAAGCGTTTGCACTGATCTCGCGCCTCTGGGGAGCCAACCCGAAGGACGCCAGCCTCGCGATCCACGCCGCCCAGCTCGCCACAGGACTTGGTCGCTCCGGTGACGGCCTTGCTCTGGCCGAACACGCCTACGCCCTCGCGCCGCAGGAACTGCCCGTCCAGATTACCCTCACTGAAGCGCTGCTCGCAGCCGGCGATGCAAAGCGCGCCGCTGATCTCGCGGGCGACATGCGCCGCAAATGGTCCACCAACCAGCACGCCATCGCGCTGCAGGCGACGGCCTGGCGCATCCTCGGCGACAAGCGATACCGCGAACTCTACGACTACGACTCCCTCGTCTGGGGCTCGCTACTTGATGTGCCCCAAGGCTGGCCGTCGCTCGAAGCCTATGTTGCCGACGTGTCAGCCGCGCTGAAATCCCTGCACGCTTATTGCGAGCATCCCTTCAACCAGTCGCTGCGCCACGGCAGCCAGGCCGTCGACATTCTCCAGCAAACGCACCCAGCACTTCGTGCACTGCCGTTGGCGCTCAACGGCCCGATCCGCCGCCGCCTCAAGGCGCTCGGACAAGGCGACCATCCCGTTCGCGCCCGCAATCGCGGAACATATGCGTTCCAGGGCATGTGGTCGGTGAAGCTGAACCCGGGCGGCTATCACGTCGACCACGTCCATCCGCAGGGATGGCTCTCGTCCGCCTGCTATATCGAGACCGTCGAGCCGCGCGGCCGCGAAGGCTGGATCCGCTTCGGCCAGTCGGGCGTGAAGACCACGCCTATGCTCGAGGCGGAACACTACGTCGAACCGAAACCGGGCCTGCTGGTGCTGTTCCCGTCCTACATGTGGCACGGCACCGTGCCCTTCACCGGCGACAAGCCCCGCCTGACCTTTGCGTTCGATCTTGTCCCCGGCGCAATCGAGCTGCCTGATCACGACTGAGATCAGCTGGGTTTCCGCCCAAGCTGCGACGCGATCCGTTCCAGCAGAATGGCCGGCGCAGTCGGCTTGGAATAGACCGGCACGTTCGGATGAACCGCGCGGACTTCCGGCGGCAGGCCGACGCCGGTGTGAACCACCACGCCCGCGGTCTTCGGCAAGGCATCAAGTACAGCCCCCACCGTCCCATCCGGCAGGTTCACGTCGAGAATGGCGCCATCGGGCGGCTCGTTGCCGATGAAATCCAGCGCTTCCGCAACCGTCGCCGCCGGGCCTACCGCCACTGCGCCCGCCTCTTCGATCGCCATGATCAGATCGAATGCAATGAAGGGCTCGTCTTCCACAACCAGAATGCGCGCGCCCTTCAGCATAGAGGCCGTTTGCGAGAAAGCAGGCCCTTGCGCCATGTCAGGCGGCCATTCGTTCAAGCGAGGCATGCAACGTAATTTCGACCCCGCCGGCATTCCACGCGTGGGTAATCTCGCCGCCGAGTTGGCCACGTGCGCTCATCCGCGCCAGATCGGCGCCAAAGCCTTTGCGCTTGGGCGGTCCGTCCACTTTCGGTCCGCCGCTTTCGATCCAGTTGAGGATCATCGTCTGCCCCTCGACCCGCCAGCTGATCGAAACCTGTCCGGAGGGTTCCGACAAGGCGCCATACTTCGCGGCATTGGTCGCAAGTTCGTGAAGAACCAATGCCAGGCTGGTTGCCCCCGAGGGACCGACCGCAACGTCAGGCCCGTCCAGCCGCACCTGCTTTCCGTTATCGGAAACATGAGCGGCTAGAATTCTGTCCGCCATTGCCGCAACGGTCGTGTTCTGGGATCCCTGATTTTCGGACGCAACCGTTGGGCGGATCAGCTCGTGCGCATGCGCAAGCGCTCGCAGGCGGCCCGTCAGCGTCTCAGCCATGCGCTCTGTCGAGGCTGACGTGCGGGCGGTCATGGTCACCATGCCCACGGCCACCGCGAACAGGTTCTTCACGCGATGATTCAGTTCGCGGAGGACAACTAGGCGCGCTTCCTCGGCCTGCTTCCGTTCCATGATCTCGCGTTGCGCCTTGTCGTAGAGGCGGGAGTTGTCGATGCCGATGGCCGCTTGCGCGGCGAGGCCAGCAAGAAGCAGTTCGTGATGTTCGGTGAAGCGTTCAGCTTCGTGATGGCCGAAAAATAGTCCGCCCATCACCTCACCAAGACGCGAGACGACGGGCGCAGCCAGATAGGATCGCACCGCAAGATGGCCTTCCGGCATGCCTTTGTAGGGAACGTTGTGACCATAGCGCGGGTCTTGTGTGATGTCGGCGGAGCGGACGATGCCTGCGCCGTGGAATGTTGGTTGAAAAACCGCAGTCGCGCGCGGCATAGGGAATTTGGAGAAGTGCTCCCGCGCGACGCCTGAGATTGCGTAGAGCGTGTAGGCCTCGCCCGTCTTGTCGAGAACGTTGTAAAAGAACGCGCCAAACTCGGCGCCCGTTAGATCGACGGCCGCATCCACGACCATCTGGACGAGGCGTTCGAGATTGAGTTCAGCGGCGACCTTGGCCGCCGTCTTGTTAAGCGTCTCAAGCAAGCGCTTCTGGTCTGCAAGCGCGGCGGTAACTGCCTGCAGTTCACCCACATCCGTGTTGACGCCAAACCAGCACGTGATTTTTCCTGACGCGTCGCGAAGGGGCTGAGCACGGGTAAGAAACATCCTGTAGTTGCCGTCCGCTCCCATGAGAGGAAACGTTGTCTCCACGGGCTGGCCGGACGAAAGCGCCGCTGTCCATTGCTTGCTGACTTCGGGGAGATAGTCGGGATGGTGGATTTTCCGCCAGTCCGTGGCGCCCACCTCTTCCTGCGTCGTTCCGATATATTCCCGCCAGCGCCGATTGCTCCAGGCGATCTTGCCATCGGGAGTGGCGATCCATGCTAGCTCGGGCAGGTTCTCTGCCATCGCAGCGAAATCTGCCTGCAATGCAGGTGGTCCGGACGCGGGTTTCACTGAATCATTCACGAACCATCCCGATCATGTTCTCCCAGCACAATCTAGTTCCCCCAACGTCGGGGGCCAAGCGGGAGGTCGGGCGTCACGCGAGATAGGCACGCTGTATTGCTAGACCAGCCTGCTCTTGTCCCGCGCCGCAGCGATGAAGCTTGCGAACAGCGGGTGCGGGTCAAACGGCCGCGACTTCAGTTCGGGGTGGAACTGAACGCCAACGAACCACGGGTGATCCGTCAGCTCCATGATCTCAGGCAGTTTGCCATCAGGCGACATGCCGGAGAACACCACGCCGTGCGGGGCAAGCTTGGCGATGATGTCGACATTGACCTCGTAGCGATGACGGTGGCGTTCGGAGATCGTCTGTGAGCCATAGATATCGGCGACGCGGCTGCCCTTGGTCAAAACTGCTGGATAGGCGCCGAGGCGCATGGTGCCACCGAGATCGCCGTCGGCGGTGCGAACTTCCTTCGTATTGCCGCGGACCCACTCGCCCATCAGGCCGACAGCCGGATAGTCCGGCTTACCGAACTCGGTCGTGCCAGCGCCCGGAATGTTCGCGAGGTTGCGCGCGAGCTCGATCACCGCGAGCTGCATGCCATAACAGATGCCAAAGCACGGCAGCTTGTGCTTCCGGGCGTAGCCAGCCGCGCGCATCTTGCCGATCGCCCCGCGCTCGCCGAAGCCGCCTGGCAGCAGCACGCCATCGACATTGTCGAGTTCGGAAAGATCGGAATTGGGGTCGTCGTAACGGTCGGACGGGATCCAGGTGAGGTTGACCTTCACCTTGTTGGCGAGGCCGCCATGACCGAGCGCCTCGACCACCGACTTGTAGGCGTCATGCAACGCCACGTACTTGCCGACGATCGCGATGCGCACTTCGCCGTCCGGATTGCGCAGCGTCTGGGACGTTGTCACCCAGTGCTTAAGGTCCGGCGTCGTCTGTTTCTCCAGGCCGAAATGGCGGAGCACTTCGTTGTCGAGACCGCGAGCATGATACTCGAGCGGCACCTCGTAGATGTGCTGCGCATCGAGCGCCTCGATGACCGCCTCGGGACGAACGTTGCAGAACAGCGCGATCTTGCGGCGTTCTTCCGGCGGGATAGGCATCGGCGCCCGGCACAGCAGGATGTCCGGCTGTATGCCGATCGAGCGCAGCTCCTTCACCGAGTGCTGCGTCGGCTTGGTCTTCATCTCGCCTGCGGTCGCGATGTAGGGCAGCAAGGTCAGGTGGATGAACAGGCTCGCCTCCCGGCCGAGTTCCTGGCTGAGCTGGCGAATAGCCTCGAAGAACGGCAGCCCTTCGATGTCGCCCACGGTGCCGCCGACTTCGACGAGCACGAAATCCACGTCGTCCGTATCGGCCTTCACGAATTCCTTGATGGCGTCGGTGACGTGCGGGATGACCTGTAGCGTCGCGCCGAGATAATCCCCGCGGCGTTCCTTCTCGAGGATCGATTTGTAGATGCGGCCCGTCGTCGTGTTGTCCGTCTTGCGCGCCGATACGCCGGTGAAGCGCTCGTAGTGCCCGAGATCGAGGTCAGTCTCGGCGCCGTCATCCGTGACGAACACCTCGCCGTGCTGCGTCGGCGACATCGTGCCGGGGTCGACGTTGAGATACGGGTCGAGTTTGCGAAGCCTGACGCGGTAACCGCGAGACTGAAGCAGGGCGCCAAGCGCTGCCGAGGCAATGCCCTTCCCTAGGGAGGACACAACGCCTCCCGTGATGAAGATGAAACGCTTCATGACGGATGCTCAGTTTAACGATTCGGCGGCCACAGGCGAGAGGCCGTTAGCGGAAGTTCTGCGGGCTTGTTGTTCGATCCACCGGTTTACGGCGTCGGAGCCGGCTCGGTGGGCGTAGTTGTCGCAGGGGCCGGGGTCGAGGCAGGCGGCGCGGTGTTGGTCGCCGGAGCGGGCGTGGTCGCGCGCGGCGCGAGCGGATCAACAGCCGGGGCCGGAGCCGGCGACGCAGGAATCGTCGTGGCGGGGGCTGTGGTGGACGGCGTGATCGTCGACGAGGCTGGCGGCGTGTTGGTGGTCGTGCCGCTCGTCGGTGCGAAGGGATCGACCGGGGTTTCGTTAGCCTGACGCTCCAGCGCCGTGGGGGCGTTGAGCTGGTCGTTGTTCATGCGCGTCATCGTGATGCTGGTGATGAAGAACACCAGAGCGAGGCCCATCGTGGTCTTCACCAGAACACCTGCCGCGCCACGACCGGAAATGACGCCGCCGGTGCCGCCGCCGCCCATGCCGAGCGCACCGCCTTCGGAACGCTGCAACATGACCGCGATCACGAGCGCAACACACGCGATCATGTGGATGGTGAGGAGGACTGCAAGCATAATGGTCGCCCGGGGGAAAATTCGACCGCGACAAAGCACGTTGGAGGGGTGCGGCCAAGCCCCCATGGCGCCCACTGGGGCTGTTTTCATATGGGTGCGGCCAGCCGGCTCCGCCAATATGCCGCCCGTCAGGCGCAGGCCTGCGCAATCTTCAGGAAATCAGCGGCTTTCAGACTAGCCCCACCCACCAGAGCCCCGTCCACGCCCGCGACATGCATCAGTTCACGGGCGTTTTCCGGCTTAACCGAGCCGCCATAGAGCAGCCGGATGGCCCTGCCCGGCCCGCCAAAGCGGGTTTCGAGCGCCTTGCCGATCGCCTGATGGACCTCCTCCACCTGGGCAATCGTGGGCGTCCGGCCCGTGCCGATGGCCCAGACCGGCTCATAGGCGATCACGATCGGCGTAGTTCCCGCGGCGTCCGGGACTGATCCGGCCAGCTGGGTAGCAATCACATCGAGCGTCTTGCCGGCATCCCGCTCGGCCAGGCTTTCTCCGATGCAGATGATGGGGGTGAGGCCCGCGCGAAGGACAGCTGAAGCCTTCCTGGCAACGATTGCATCGGTTTCACCGTGATACTGGCGGCGCTCCGAGTGGCCGACGATGACGTATTTCGCGCCCACGTCCGCCCACATCTCGGCGCTGACATCGCCGGTGAAAGCGCCGGACTTCTCGGCGTGGCAGTCCTGCCCGCCAAGACCGACGGCCGAGCCTTTCAGGGCCGCGCCCAAAGTACCGGCCAGCGTGGCGGGCGGGCAGACGGCCAGCTCGACCGTCGGCAGGCCGGCGGCGCCATCAACCATGGCGCGGACTTCGGGAAGCGAGGCCGCGAGGCCATTCATCTTCCAGTTTCCAACAACCAGCTTCTTACAAACGGTCATTACACCTGCCCCCGGGCGCGGTTACGGCCCCGTCAGCGCCCGAGCAGGCCCCAGCGCGACGACGGCTCATTGTCGCATTTTCCTGTGGCGAACCGGTTTCCCCTTCGCCGCAAAATGCTCTAGCAAGCCGTGTTCCGGCGGACAACCTTGGCGGGTTGGCCCCAAAGTTTCAGGGAGTTACGCCGATGATCGGCGGAATGCGCAAGTTTGCGAGATCGAAATGGGCGCTCGTGCTCGTCTTCGGACCGCTGTTGATCGCTTTCGGTATTTTCGGGTTCCAGGACCCGTTCAGTGGCGTTTCCGGCGGCTATCTCAGCAAGATCGGCGACCGGCCGATTTACGCCCGCGACGTAAGCGCGGAGCTGACCGCGGAACTCGAAGCCATCCGAGTCGAGCAGGACAAGATCGTCTCGCAGGCGGAAGCCGTCCGTGATGGCACGGTGCAAAACGTGTTCGCGCGTCTCGAATACCGCAACCTGATTCTGGCTTACGCCGAGAAGATCGGCGTCCGCGCCAGCGAGCAGGCCGTGGCCGACCTCGTGATTAATCGCGCCGGCGCCTTCAAGGATCCGCTGGGCCGCTTCAACCTCGATATCGTTCGCCAGCGCGCCAACGCCCAAAGCATGAAGTTGCAGGAATTCGAGGAGACGATCCGCGAAGACCTGACATCAGGCTACTTAACCTCCGCCGCGTTCGCCGCGATCAAGGTTCCGGACATCCTCTCGACGGCGGTCATCAACTATGTCGGCGAAAGCCGCACGCTGAGCGTTGCGCGCGTCAACGAAACGTTGCTCGCGAAACCAGCTGAACCGACTGAGGCTCAGCTGCAGGCCTGGTACGACAGCCACAAGGACCAGTTCGTGCAGCCGGAACGCCGGCGTATTTCGGTGCTTTCGTACTCTCCCGAGGACTTCCTCGACCTGGAGACGATTACCGACGAACAGGTGAAGGCCGAGTACGAGAAGCGCATCAAGACCTACTCGACGCCCGAGACGCGCGAGATCAGCGAATTCTCGTCGGACGACCGCAACGCCGTGCAGAGCTTCGTCGACCTGACGCAGCAGGGCATCGCAATCGACGAGGCTCTGAAACGCTTACCGGGTCTGGTGCGCACCGACGCCGTCGTGAAGCCGGAAGATATTCCCGATGAGCGTTACAGCGAGCTGGTTTTCTCGCTGGCTGCCGACAAGGTTCACACAAACCCGGTCCGCCTGACGGAGACTGCGCCGTGGTTCACAGTGGTTGTCCGCAAGATCACGCCTGGCATTCCGCAGCCGTTCGAAACCGTTGCCGATCAGGTGCGGCTCGATATGGCGCAGCCCGGCGCCCGCCGTCGTTATGAAGAAGAATCCGAACGCGTGCGTGATGCCGCCGGCGGCCAACCGCTGGAAGAGATCGGCAAGCAGTTCGGCTTCCCGGTCATCCAGCTCGCGCCGGTCGACAAGAGTGCACGCACCCTGCGCGGCGATCAGGCGCAATTGCTAGCCAACAACCCGGCGCTCGCGGAGTTGTTCACGCTGCAGCCCGGTCAGATGACCAACCTGTTCGAGGGCGACAGCTCGCGCTCCATGTACCGGCTTGACGAGATCGTGCCGTCCTACACGCGGACGTTCGCCGAGGTACGCGCCATCGTTCATGACGAGTATATGCGCGAGCAAGTCGAGACGGCGGCCAACAAGGCTGGCGATGACATGGTCGCTGCTGTGAAGGGCGGTCAGGCCTTCCCGCAGGCCGCCGCAACGGCGAAGTACACCACGATCCCGCCCTTCGTGGCCACCCGCGAAGGCGGGGCCAACATCGACCCGTCTATCCTGCAGGCGGCGTTCGAGCTGAAGGCTGGCGATGTCGCGAAGATCATGGGCCAGAACCGCGTGCCATGGGTCGTGCGTGTCGACAAGATCGACCCGACCACTCCGGCGGCGGCCGCCACACTGCGGGCGCAGATCGCGCCACGCGTCGCTCAATCGCTTCAGGGCGACATGCGCGAAGTGTTCGTGCGTGGTCTGCAATCGCAGGTCGAGGTGAAGCGCGACGACGTCGCCATTCGCCAGTTCCTCGAAGCCTTGGCGCCTGCGGAACAATGACCGCTTCCCTGCCCCGACTCCACATTCGGCGGCGGGTCGACGACACGGAGTCGCCGGTTTCAGCGATGCTGAAACTGAACCCCATGTCGCCGGGGCTGGTTCTGTTCGAGAGCGTCATGGGCGGGGAAACCCGCGGGCGCTATTCGTTCGTCGGGCTCGCGCCGGATCTCTGGTGGCGGGTGAAGGGCGGCAATGCGGAAACGTCGCTGACGTCCGAGTTCAAGGAAATCCTGTCCACGTCCGACGACGTGATGGGCTCGCTGCGCGGGTTCATCGACGCGTGCAAGGTGAAGGACATGGAAGGCCTGCCGCCGATGGCGGCGGGCGCGTTCGGTTTCCTTGGCTACGACATGGTGCGCCACGTCGAGAAACTACCGGAAGCGAAGCCCGATCCGAACGGCGTGCCGGAAGCGATGCTGATGCGTCCTGGCGTTGTGCTGATCTTCGACGGCGTGAAGCAGGAAATCATCATCGCGGCGCCCGAGCATGGCAGTGAAGCGGCGACGCTGAAGCTTATCGACGAGGTCGAGGCGAAGCTGGACCAGCCGATGCCGCCGTCTCGCCCCAACGATGCGCCGGTCGAGAAGATCGACTTTACGTCAAACACGACGAAGCAGCGCTATCTCGACATGGTCGAGAAGGCGAAGGGCTACATTCGCGCGGGCGACATCTTCCAGGTCGTGCCGAGCCAGCGGTTCTCCGCGAAGTTCGAGCGGTCGCCCTTCGCGTTCTACCGGGCGCTGCGCCGGCTGAACCCCTCGCCCTTCATGTTCTACGTGAACTTTGGGGCATTCCAGATTTCGGGCTCCAGCCCGGAGATTCTCGTGCGCGTGCGCAATCGCGTCGTCACGGTCCGCCCCATCGCCGGGACTCTACCGCGCGGCGCGACGCTGGAGGCCGATCTCGCGAACGAGCAGAGGCTGCTGGCTGACCCAAAGGAACGCGCCGAGCATCTCATGCTGCTCGACCTTGGCCGCAATGATGTCGGCCGGGTGGCCGGGCGCGGTTCAGTCGAGGTGACGGAAAGCTTCACCGTCGAACGCTATTCCCACGTGATGCACATCGTCTCCAATGTGCAGGGCAAGCTGAAGGACGGAGAGGACATGGTCTCGGCGCTGGCGGCTGGCTTCCCGGCCGGCACGACATCTGGCGCGCCCAAGATCCGGGCGATGGAGATCATCACCGAGCTGGAGCCGCATGCACGCGGCGTATATGCGGGTGGTGTCGGCTATTTCGGCGCGGGCGGCGACATGGACACCTGCATCGCCTTGCGCACCGCCGTATTCGCGGGCGGCAAGATCCACGTGCAGGCGGGCGGTGGCGTCGTCTACGACTCCAATCCTGAGAGCGAGTTCATGGAGACCGTTCACAAGGCCAGCGCCCTCTTCCGCGCAGCCGAGGAAGCGGCGCGCTACGACAGGGGGAACCGCTGATGAAGGTGCTCCTCGTCGATAACTACGACAGCTTCACGTACAACCTCGTGCACTACCTTCAGGACGTGAGCCCTAACGTTGAAGTCGAGGTCGTGCGCAACGATGCGCTGACAGCGAAGGAAGCGCTGGCGAAGGGCGCGGATGCGATCGTGCTGTCGCCGGGGCCGTGCACGCCGAACGAGGCAGGGATCTGCCTGGAGCTGATCAAGCTGGCGTCGGACAGCCTGCCGATCCTGGGCGTATGCTTGGGGCATCAGGCGATCGGTCAGGCCATGGGCGGGATCGTGGAAGGCGCGCGTGACATCGTTCACGGCAAGGCGTGGGATGTGAAGGTGCTGGGCGGCGAGTTGTTCGCTGGCGTGCCGGAGCATGTGGAAGTCGTGCGCTATCACTCGCTGGCGATCCGCCGCGAGGGGATGCCGAACGTGCTGTCAGTCGATGCAGAGACAGCGGACGGGGAAGTGATGGCGGTGAGCCATGCGACGCGGCCGGTGTTCGGCGTGCAGTTCCACCCGGAATCCATCGGCTCTCAACATGGCAAGACGATGCTGGCCAACTTCCTGAAAAAGGCGGGGCTCAAGTGAGCGACGCGGTTCGCAATGCCGTGAAAAAGCTCGCCGAGGGCGAGCGACCGACGCCGGACGAGATCGGGGCGTCGTTCCAGGCCATCCTGACGGGCGAAGCGGAGCCGGCGCTGATCGCGGCTTTCCTTATGGGGTTGCGGACGCACGGGGAGACGGTGGAGGACATCGTCGCCGGCGTGCGCGTGATGCGCGCGAACATGGTGCCGGCGAATGCCCCGGAAGGCGCGATCGACACTTGCGGCACGGGCGGGCTCAGCTGGACGTCGCTGAATACATCGACGGCCGTAGCATTTGTGGCTGCGGGCGCTGGCGTGGTCGTCGCCAAGCATGGCAACCGTTCCAAGAGCCGCGCGGGATCGGCGGATGTGCTCGAAGCGCTAGGCGTGAACCTTGCGCCGACCACCGCGCAGATCGAGGCAAGCTTCCGCGATGCGGGCCTGGCCTTCATGTTCGCACAGCAGCACCACACGGCGATGAAGCATGTCGCGCCGGTGCGCCAGGCGCTGGGCATGCGCACGATCTTCAACATGCTGGGACCGCTGGCGAACCCGGCAGGCGTGAAGCGTCAGGTGATGGGTGTGTTCGCGCCTGAGTGGGTCGAGCCGGTGGCAAGAGCGATGCTCTCGCTCGGCGCGGAACGGGCGATGGTCGTGCACGGGCTCGACGGCATGGACGAGATATCGACGACCGGCACGACGCTGGTGGCGGAGATCAAGGATGGCGCGGTACGCTTGCAGGATCTGTCGCCAGAACGCCTTGGCGTGCCGCGGGCCAGCCTCGACCAGCTGCGCGGAGGAACGGTGGCGGAGAATGCAGCGGCGTTGACGCGGCTACTGGAAGGCGAAGCCGGGCCGTTCGCGGATCTCGTGGCGGTGAATGCCGGAGCGGCGATCCATGTGGCCGGCAAGGCCGACACTCTGCTGCACGGGATTGAAGCGGCGCGGGCGTCGATCGCCAGTGGCAAGGCCAGGGCGGCGCTGGAAGCTTTGAAGCGGGCTTCGCATGGCTAGCGACCGGCTAAGGGCGATCATCGACTACAAGCACGACGAAGTGGCGAAGCTGAAGCGCGAGCGGACGCTGGCGTCGCTGGAAGCTGATGCGAAGATGGCATCGAAGCCGCGCGGGTTCGCAAATGCGCTGCTGAAGATCGCCAAGGCAGACGGCAATGCGCTGATCTGCGAGGTGAAGCGCAAGAGCCCGTCGGCGGGCGATATCTCGCTGGGAAGAGACCAGGTTGCGGTCGCCCGCGACTACGAGGCCGGCGGCGCGGCCTGCATTTCCGTCCTGACGGATGGGCCAAGCTTCGGCGGGTCGCTCGACGACATGATCACTGTGCGCAACGCGATCTCGATCCCGGTGCTCCGCAAGGACTTCATGGTCGACCCGATCCAGATTGTGGAAGCGCGCGCGGCCGGCGCCGACGCGATCCTGATCATCATGGCGGCGCTCGACGACGCGCTGGCCGGCGAACTGCACGCCACCGCCGACGAACTCGGCATGTCAGTGTTGCTGGAAGCCCATGACGAAGCCGAGCTGGTCCGGGCGCTCGGCCTGCCCTCGCCGCTGATGGGTGTGAACAACCGCGACCTGCGGACCTTCACGACCGACCTGGGCACGACCGAACGACTGGCCGACATGACGCCCGAGGGGCGGCTGCTGATTTCCGAAAGCGGCGTCCGGACGGCCGCCGACATCACCCGCCTGCGGGCTTGCGGCGCAAGGGGCTTTTTGATCGGCGAAAGCCTGATGCGGGCGGAAAACCCCGTCGAATCCGTGCGGTTGCTCACCTCGGCACGGTAAACCGCTCCACGGCGGCGGAATTATCCCCTTCAGACAGGTATCGGCCCCTATTGCCCAACCCCTTGTGGGGAGTGGCGTGAATGAGCACGTTTGGGCTCAGGTTCTTCGATGGGGACGGCACAGAGTGGCGGCTTCTACAGATCGCCCCCGGCCCTCGGCTGACTCTTGCGGCGGGCGGGCGCACATACTGGACCGTGCCTCCGTTCGGCCTTCCCGACGGCGTGGCGTGGGAGCCTTTCGAGGCGTCGCAGGGACGGGTCTATGAGTCGGAAGCCGATGCCCGGGAAGTCGGGGATGCGCTCTGCAAGGCAGCAGCGGAAAGCCGAGCGAGACTTTGCCAAAGAGACGGTGAAGCGAACGCCCGTTGATCTTCGGGCGGAGAGGATCGCCACGACGATCAGAAACTCCGTCCGCAACGTGAAGCGGCGCGGTGAGCACATAAATCTCTTCTACCTGACTGTGGCGGAGATTGTGATCGCAGAGTGCATGAGACGGCAGCCAAGCTCCGCTGTTTCGGAAACGTTTTTTGAGCGCCCAAAACAGGGCGAGCCAGTGCATTGGCGTTATCAGTCTCGTATTCTCGCTGTGGCCGATACGCTGTTTGCGATCCGCGATATCGAGGGATTTGATCTCTACTGCAAACGGCTTCGAGATCAGGATGTGCGAGCGAGCTTCTATGAAGGGTTCGCGGCTCGAATGTTCCTTGATCTGGGCTTCAAGATCAAAGTGCGCCCGTCCACTGGCCGGAAGGGCGAGGATTTTGATTTCGAAGCCACCAAGGGCGACACCGTCGTCAATGTCGAGGTAACGACGCTGAACGGGGAAAAACACTCGTCGGTGACAGTGGAGAATGCCCTAGAGAAGAAGCGCAAACAGTTGCCGGCGAAAGGGCCCGGTGTGGTGTTCGTCGTGCCTCCGGAGTCGTGGTATGCTCCTGGTTACATCGAAACGCAGAAGTTGCTGCGTGACGACGCCCAGAGGTTTGTCCAGACGACGGAGCGGATCAACGCCATTGTGTACTTGGGTGAGGAGCATCAGGAATTCGGACTAGAAAATCGTGGCTGGCTTGGCTTCCATTTCGATGCCTGCCTGCATTCAGAGCCGCGCTATCCCGTCCCCGAGCTTGACGCATTTCTTGATGGCACGCTGTCCGATCCAGACGCGGTACCCAGTGTTAGCAAGCTTGCGGATTTGGAGACCTTGCGAACCGTCAACCAATCAGGCTTCTTTGATTGGGCTGAGGAATTTTGGAATGAAAAGTAGCGACCCCCTGACCTTATCAGCCGCCATCGCGCAGAAACGCCTGCCTGAGTTCATCAAGCAGGCGGAAGCGCGGTTGAAGGAATTAGGCGCCTCTCACCCAGAGGCAGCCAAGGTTGAAGCCCTGATCGCAAAGGCGGCGAGGACCAAGACGGGACCGGAGGCTTAACCACTCGTTAGACCGACTCTTGCGACCAGCAAACGACGGGCCTAAACCCCTTTTTGGGATTGGGGACGAATCGATGACGGTCTGCGTAGGAATTGCCGTTCACGACGGTATTGTGTTTGCGGCAGATAGCGCGACCACACTTGAAGGCCGGGACGCCAACGGCAACCAGACTGTCATCAACGTCTACCGAAATGGGAACAAGGTATTCAACCTTGTTCGCGGTCTTCCCCTTGTTTCCATGACGTGCGGCATGGGCAACATGGGCAAAGCTTCGATTGCAGCTTTGTCCAAAGATCTGCGACTAGAAATGTCGACGCAAGGGAATGCGAACTACGTTGACCCCTCCAACTACACGATGCAGCAGGTAGCCGACAGCGCTCAAGCGTTCTTCGTGTCTAAATACAACGCCATCGCGCCTCCTCCTGCAAACCCTCACTCTTTCGAATACTGGATAGCTGGGTACGGCAGCGGCTCCACTGACCATGAACTTTGGAAGTTTCAGATTTCTAACGGCCAAGCCGCCGCCGCTGCTCAGCAGCTTCCTACAGGCGCATGCGGAATTACGTGGGGAGGCTCGGGCGGCGAGCCCATTCATCGCTGATTCTTGGTCACGCCCCTAAGCTAAAGCCTGCAATTGTGCAGGCGGGGCTGAACCAAGCGACGGCCGATCAGTTATTCAACACTGTCGCCGGCGACGTAAAAGCCGAACTTGTGATGGATTCAATGCCTATTCAGGATGCGATTGAACTGGCAGATTTCCTAGCAGATGCGTCAAAACGCTTCGTACGATTCTTGCCGGGAGCCGATACCGTCGGCGGAGAGATAGATATAGCGGTCGTGACCCGGCACGAGCGCTTTAAATGGGTTCGTCGGAAACATTACTATCCGACAGAGTTGAACCCGCTGGAGACGGACCATGTCTAAGAACGCTACTTCGAAAAAGGAGACCCCTCCTCCTTTCGTGGAGCTTCCGACCCCGCCGTTCAAATATCAGCGGACGGATAGCCCATCGCAATCTGTCTCGTTCGGAAGCAAGGACAACCCATCCGAGGCAGAGCGCAAGCAACTCCGTCGAGCGCTTCAGAACTTCGGCTAGAACCGCGCGATCAGCAGGTCAAACATAGCGTTGCCCATGTGGCGGTGGTTCGAGCGGAACGTGAACTCGTCCAGATAGCGCTGCATGTATTTCCGCGACACGTGGATATGCGTCGAAGCGATTGAGCGCTGGAACAGCGACCAGAAGCTTTCGACCGTGTTGACGTGGTGGTTGATGCCGGTGTCTGCATCCTTGCGGGCGTATTCTTTGGCAGAGTGGTTCACCACGCCATGCTCGTAGCCAGCGCGCGTGAGTAACGAGTAGGAGCGGTATTCATCCGTCGAGACGATAGAACCCTTCTCGACGTTCTCCAGAACCACATCGCGCATGGTGGCGAGCGTCGTGTCAGGAACAACCTCGGTCTGGATCAGGCCGTCACGTTCGGCCATGCCCATGACGATGGTTTTGTTCTTGAGCCAGTCCTTCTTCTTGGCCACACCACCAACTAAAACCTCATCGACCTCAACGTGGCCCTTGAGCATGCGGAACTCGTCAGCCGAGCAGAGCAGGAGGCGCAGCTGGTGGCCCATGCGCCACGCGGTTTTGTAGGTCACACCCAGCTGGCGCTGGAGTTCTTTGCCGCTGACGCCGTGGCGCGTCGTGACGAAAAGGTAGATCGCGTAGAACCACAGCTGGAGGGGTGTGCGCGTGTCCTGCAGCACGGTCCCGGCGGTCGGGTAGACGTTGTCGCCACAGTGAGCGCACGCGTAGGCGCGGCGGTTCTTGAGGCGGTGGAAGGAAGCATCGACCACGCCGCATTTCCGGCAGGTGTGACGCAGGCCATAGCGCACGTTCATCACGTGGGCGAGGCAGGTGTCCTCGTCCGGGAAGCGCTTGAAGAACTCGGTGATGGTCAGTTTCGGCATTGTTCCGTCCCTCTACCACCTATAGATAGGGGAACGGCGTACCTGTGTCAAGGGGATAATCCCGCACGGCGGAATTGACCCAAAGCGTGAACGATAGTAGAACTATCTGCGACTCATGGATTTAGAGCGGGTAGATACCAATGCTCACGAAGAAACAGCGCGAATTGCTCCTGTTCATCAATGACAGGATCAAGGAGACGGGCGTTTCCCCCTCCTTTGACGAGATGAAGGAGGCGCTCGATCTGGCCTCCAAGTCCGGCATCCACCGTCTGATTACCGCCCTGGAAGAGCGCGGCTTCCTGCGCCGCCTGGCTCATCGGGCACGTGCGCTGGAGGTTCTCAAGCTGCCCGAGAGCGCGGTGCCGCAGCCTGTCGGCCGCGCCCCGTTCCGTCCGAGCGTTGTGGAAGGCGCTGGCGGGCGCAAGGTTCCCACCATTGCCCGTCCCACCATGATCCCGGTCATGGGCCGCATCGCTGCCGGTACGGCGATCGAGGCGATCGAGCACGAGACGCACAGGGTTGCCGCCCCTGATGAAGATTTCGACCCGGACATGCACTTCGCGCTGGAAGTCTCCGGCGAGAGCATGATCAACGCCGGCATTCTCGACGGCGACACGGTCATCCTGAAGAAGACCGACCATGCATCGTCGGGCGATATCGTGGTCGCTCTGATCAACGAAGAGACGGCGACGCTGAAGCGCTTCCGCAAGAAGGGCGGCTCGATCGCTCTCGAGGCGGCGAACCCGGCTTTCGGCACGCAGATCTTCGGGCCCGACCGCGTGCGCATCCAGGGCAAGCTGGTCGCGCTGGTACGCAAGTATCACTGATCCCGCTTCGGCGGCGTTTCGTAGAGCGGCTGGGTCCACGCCCGGCCGCTTTGCATTTGGGCGGGGCGCAGCGCGAGATTGCCATCTGCTGACTGCTCGATGACGGCGCCGCCGCGTCCTACGAACTCGCACGGGCGAACTTTGAGGATCGCAGCGGTGACGGGGCTGAGCGTCAATGTCGAGGCAGTGGGACAATTCTGCCCCGGTGCAGCGACGTCTGGCGCGGCCACGGCAGCCTGACCGGCCGGGATATCCAGCCAGCATGCCGCGCCCTTGCCGCGGCAGCTTGCCTTGTGAACGTCGTCGCCGATAATCAACGGATCGAGGCCGTTGTCAGCGCGCCAGTCGGCAAGCTCGACCCAGCCTTCCCGATCCTGCAGGAAGACCGAGCCGTCGTCGGCGACATAACCCACCGCTTGCGGTGCAGTCAGCCACAGGAAGATGGCTGCAGCCGTGGGGATCGCAGCGAACACCCTGCCTCGCCGTGTGAACACGCAGAACAGGGCAATAGCGGCTGCGGCCATTGCCATGCCCGCCATGCCGAGACGCGGCAGGTCGACCACCGGCGAGGCCTCAACCGAGTAACGCGATATTGCCAGCACAACCTCGAGACTCTGACCCATCAGCCAGAGGAATGGCTCGTCGAGCCCCAGCGGAGCAGCGATAGCGGCCATCGCGGCGGCTGGCGTGGTCCAGAGCGTTATCACTGGCGTCGAGACGATGTTAGCCAGTACGCTGAACAATGCTGCGCGGTCGAAATGATGGAGCGCAAATGGCATGGTGGCGAGCGATGCGACCAGCGATGTCGCCGTCGCCGCGACGATCCAGCCTGTCACGCGGCTGACGATGCCGGGCCGATCCGGGCGGTCGATGCGCGGCCACATCTCGTAAAGCGCAATCAGGGCACCGGATGCGGCGAACGACATCTGGAAGCCTGGAGTCACCACTGCTTCCGGCTGGAACAGCACGACGACGAACAAGGCGACCGCCAGCGAACGCAGCGAGATTGCGGGCCGGTCGAAAAGTTTCGCGCCGAAACCGATCATCGCGATGATGAAGGCGCGCTGGGTCGCGACCTCCATTCCTGAAATTCCAAAATAGAGCGTGCAGGCAACGATGGCCCCGAACGCCGCCGCCTTCACCGACGGAACGCGCAAAGCCAGCGGCTCGATCAGCGGCCACAAATAGCGAATTATGAAGAACACGATGCCGCCGACCAGCACCATGTGGACGCCAGAAATCGACAGCAGGTGGGCGAGCCCGGACAGACGCAGCGCCTCGGCATCGTCCGGCGTGATGAAGCTGCGGTCGCCGGAGACCATCGCGGCTGCCATCCCCCCGCCGCCAGGCCCCGCGGCGTCATGAACATGCGCGGCCACCGCGCGGCGCACCGCGCCCAGCCAGTAGCCGAACTGTTCCATCGCCCCCGAAGGCGGAGACATGGCCAGCGGCTCGCATTCGCCGATGGAGAAACCCACCGCGCCAAGCTGTTGGAACCAAGCATCGCGGTGGAATTCGTAGTCGCCGGGCACGACCGGACGCGGCGGCGACGACAGGATCGCCCGGCAGGCCACGGCCCGGCCCGGGCTGAACGGCATATCTCCCTTGTAACTGAAACGAACGAATTCCGGCGTCTGCTGCGGCGTCAGCCGCTCGATCGCGCGGACGTCGATGCGCACTCGTCGGCTACGTTCGCTTGCATCGATCTCGGCGATCACCCCCTCGATGCGGACAGGACCCATCTGCTCCTTGAGGATCGGTGCGGTCATCAGCTCCGTGCGTATCTTGCCGGCAATGGCGCCGACGCCAACGCAAGCCATGATCCCGATGGCCAGCGCCAGCGGGCTCGCCCCACGACGCCTCAGCAGCGCCCAGAGGCCCGCGATGGGGCAGCGTGGTGCCCAGCAGCAGGTCCCAGCCCGGCTCGGTCGGGGCGGTCATGTAGAGGGCGGCGCCGGCGGCCAGCGCCAGGGGCGCCAGCAGGGGCCAGCGGAGGGCCTGATCGTTTATCGCGCCAGCCAGAAAACGGCCCATCTGCCGCAGGATGCCGGGTTTCCGGGGCGGGGCGGCGGCGCTTGCCAGCGAAGGTGCGGATGTGGTCTTCAGGGCCCGCGCTCCGCTGGCCGGACGCACAGGCAAAATTCACAACGGAACCTGATGACGGTCGTCACCCGCTTCGCCCCCTCCCCAACCGGTTACCTCCATATCGGAGGCGCCCGGACGGCCCTGTTCTGTTGGCTATACGCCCGGCACATGGGCGGCAAGTTCCTGCTGAGGATCGAGGACACGGATCGGGAGCGTTCGACCCAGGCGGCGGTGGATGCGCTGCTGGACGGCCTGTCCTGGCTGGGCCTGTCCGGCGACGAGCCGCCGGTCTATCAAAGCCAGCGCGCTGACCGGCATGCCGAGGTTGCCCATGAACTGGTAAAGCGTGGCGCGGCCTATCGCTGCCCCGTTTCAGCGGAAGAGCTCGCGGCGCGGCGCGCTCGCGCAGACGAACTCAAGGTCGAACTGGAAGACAAGTCGCTGGCGGATGATGTACGATCAGCGAAGGAAGCTGAACGCGCCGATCTGCTCAGACCGTTCCGGTCGCCGTGGCGCGATCCGGCAAAACCGCTTCCCGAGGGCAAGCCCACCGTCGTGCGTCTGCGCATGCCGGACGATGGCGATCTGACCGTGCATGACCGCGTGCAGGGCGCAGTAACGCAGAAGTACAAGGATCTCGACGATCTCGTCCTGCTGCGGAACGACGGCACGCCGACTTATCTTCTGGCCGTCGTCGTCGACGATCACGACAGTGGCGTCACTCACGTCATCCGTGGGGACGATCATCTGACGAACACCTTCCGGCAGCTACCGATCTATCATGGCATGGGCTGGAAGACACCCGAGCACGCGCATGTGCCGATGATCCACGGGCCAGACGGCAAGAAGCTTTCCAAACGTCACGGCGCGACCGGCGTCGAAGCGTATCGCGACGAGCTGGGCTATCTGCCCGAGGGTCTGAAAAACTACCTCCTTCGCCTTGGTTGGAGCCATGGCGATGACGAGATCATCAGCGAGAAGCAGGCCGTCGAATGGTTCGACCTCGACGGGCTCAACAAGGCCCCCGCCCGCCTCGACATGAAGAAGCTGGACGCCGTCAACGGGACCTACATGGCCCAGGCGGACGACGACCGGCTGTTCAAGCTGTTCCTGACACGGCCGGAGGCGGCGAAACTGTCGGACGAGGTGAAAGCCCGGATTCGAACCGCCATGCCCGCGCTGAAGACCCGGGCCGCCAACATCGTCCAACTGGCCGAGCAGGCGCGGTTCCTGACCGACATCCGACCCATCCAGCTGACAGGTAAGGCTGCGGATCAGGTGAATGACGAGGCCCGCGGACGCCTCGCGACACTCCTGCCCCTGCTGGAGGCGCTCACCGACTGGTCAGAGCCCGCCATCAAGGCGGCTCTCACGCAATATTGCGAGCAAAACGGCATCAGTCTGGGGAAAATCGGCCCTGTTTTGCGGGCCGTACTTACCGGTGGCGCGCCTTCGCCCGATATTGCTCTTGTGCTGGCCTTGCTAGGCCGTAATGAAGCTTTCGCGCGGGTCAGGGATCATGCTCGCGCCGGGGGCTGAGCGGCGGTAGCCGCAGCGAATTGAGGAGACTTGGTCGATGGAAAACAAGGTCAAACCGAACGGCAAGGCGACCATTACCGCCGGTGGCAAGACAGTGGATATGCCTGTCTACAGCGGCACGGTCGGCCCCGACGTCATCGATATCGGCAAGCTCTACGCCCAGACGGGCATGTTCACGCTGGACCCGGGCTTCACGTCGACCGCGTCCTGCGAGAGCCAGATTACCTACATCGACGGTGATCAGGGCATCCTGCTTCACCGCGGCTATCCGATCGATCAGCTGGCCGAGAAATCGAGCTTCCTGGAAGTCTGCTACCTGCTGCTGCACGGCGAGCTGCCGAACGCGGCCCAGGGCCAGGAATTCAACAACACGATCACGCGTCACACGATGCTGCACGCGCAATTCGATAGGTTCTTCGAGGGCTTTCGCCGCGATGCGCACCCGATGGCCATCATGTGCGGCGCGGTCGGCGCGCTGTCGGCCTTCTACCACGACTCGACGAACGTCGATGATCCGGTGCAACGCAAGGTCGCCCAGCATCGCATGATCGCGAAGATGCCGACGATCGCGGCGCGCGCGTTCAAGTATCACACGGGCCAGCCCTTCGTGAGCCCGCGCAACGAACTCGACTACGCCTCCAACTTCCTCCGCATGTCCTTCGCCGTGCCGGCTGAAGACTACAAGGTGAACCCGGTTCTCGCCCGCGCGATGGACCGCATCTTCATCCTGCACGCCGACCACGAGCAGAACGCCTCGACCTCGACCGTGCGTCTTGCCGGCTCGTCGGGCGCGAACCCGTTCGCGTGCATTGCCGCCGGCATCGCCTGCCTCTGGGGTCCCGCGCACGGCGGCGCCAACGAAGCGGCGCTGCAGATGCTGCAGGAGATCGGCACCGTCGAGAACGTGAAGAAGCACGTCGACAAGGTGAAGAACAAGGTCGACGGCGTTCGCCTGATGGGCTTCGGCCACCGCGTTTACAAGAACTACGACCCGCGCGCGAAGGTGATGGCGCAGACGTGCAAGGAAGTGCTGAAGGAAGTCGGCATCAACGATCCGCTTCTCGAAGTCGCCATGGAGCTCGAGAAGATCGCGCTTTCGGATGAGTACTTCATCGAGAAGAAGCTCTACCCGAACGTGGATTTCTATTCGGGCATCACGCTGAAGGCGATGGGCTTCCCGGTTTCGATGTTCACGGTGTTGTTCGCGCTCGCCCGCACCGTGGGCTGGATCGCGCAATGGGAAGAGATGACCACCGACAACACCCAGCGCATCGGTCGTCCGCGCCAGATCTACACCGGCGCTGCGCAGCGAGATTATGTCGCGATCGGCGCGCGCAAGTAGGCTTTGCCTGCAACCCGCATAAAAGGGTGGCCGCAAGGTCGCCCTTTTTTGTTTCAGGACAGCTTCAGGATCGTCTCGGCCGCGATCTCAGCCGCAGGACGCCCCGTGCCCGCCATGATGCGCAGCGCCTCTCGCTGGCCTTCCTGCTGCGCCCTGAGAACCGCGGGATCGGATAGCCGTCGTTCGGCCGCCTGCTCGATGTTCTTCACGCTGAAGCTCGTCTGCAGGAATTCCGGAATGACCTCGCGGTTGGCGGCTACGTTGACCAGCGCGGAGAAGCGGGACTTGAACAGAAAAAAGCGCAGCAGCGCCCAGGTGATCCAGCCTAGTTTGTAGCCGGTCACGACGGCCGCGCCCTGAGCGGCCAGTTCCGTGGTCACGGTTCCAGAGCAGGCGATGGCGACCGTCATGGCGGCGTAAGCGTCAGCCTTCTCTGCCTCGCTCTTCACCAGCACAACCGGAAACGACTGCGCCTTGGCCAGCGCCTCGACATCCGCAGCCACGCTTGGCGCCACCATACACACGACTTTGCGGTTCGGATCGCGCGCCTGGACGATGCGTGTTGCTTCCATCAGCGTCGGCGCGACGCGGCGCATCTCCGCCTTCCGGCTGCCGGGCAGCAGGCCAATGACGGGCGCGTCCGCGGGAATGCCGTGCCGGGCGCGGAACCCCGCGCCATCGCCCTTCGGAAGGCGATGAAGCGCGGGGTTGCCGATCACCGTCGTGGGCAGGTTCCACTTCACGTAGAAGGGCTGCTCGAATGGATGGATGCATAGCAGATGATCCACCCATTGCGCGAGGACACGGGCGCGCCCCGGACGCGTCGCCCAGACCTGCGGGCCGATCAGCTTGATGCGCCTGGCGCGCGCGCCACGGAGCTTCAGCGCGCGCGCGAGCCGCCACATGAAACCCCAGCTGTCTATCAACACGACGCTATCAGGATCAGCCTTGACGATCGCGTCGGCCGCATCCTCGACCGCTTTCCTCACGCGGCCATACGCCTTGAGGCCCTCGACCAGACCCAGGACAGCCAGCCCCGACATGTCGACATCGGAATGCGCGCCACGCTCGCGCATACGCTCGCCACCGATGCCGGAAACCCTGACTCGCGGATCAGCTGACCGAAGCGCGTCGATTACATCTGCGCCAAAAGCGTCGCCCGAATCCTCAGCCGCGACGAGGAAGACGTGGCTCACGCGACTTCCGCCACGGTGAAGCCGTAGATGAAGATGCCGGCCGCATTGGCCGCGGCGGCAACTTTCTCGCGATCGACCACGAGCGCGGCGCCTGCTTCGACGGCGATACCAGCAAGCCCAGCCTTCGCCGCGCCTTCCACCGTCGTAACCCCGATGGTGGGGAGGTCGATGCGGCGTTCCTGCTGCGGCTTGGGCCGCTTCACCAGCACGCCACGGCGCGCTTCCCGCGTGCCGCGTATTTCCGGGATCAGATCCGGAATGCGGGCGAGCATACGGTCCGTGCCCTCCTGCGCTTCGACGGCGAGGATCAGGCCGGCGCAAGCGATGGCGCCCTGTCCGATCTCCAGCGAGCCAGAAATCTGCGCGACTTCCGCCGCCCGCTTGATGTCAGGCCAATGCTCGGGTGCGGGAATGATTGCGCCCAGCGGCCCGGCCGCGACCAATAGGTCGTTCAGCACGTCGTCCGCTCCGATGATCCGAAAGCCAGCGTCTGAGAAGACATCCATCACGCTACGCAACAGCGCGTCGTCGCCCTTGGTGGCGGCGGCGAGGATTTTCGGCAGTGACACAGCACCCTTGAGATCGAGCTTCAGCGACCCGAAGTCCGGCCGCTTGAGCCAGCCCGCGAAGACCATCTCTTCGCAGCCTTCCTTTTTCATCAGCTGGATCAGCTTGCCGAGCTCTCCGACCGACAGCTCCGGTCCATTGAACTCCTGCAGGAGCGCTTGTTCCACGAAACCCTTCAGGCCGACGACGAACGGATTGCGCCCGGTGCGGCGTGCCTGTTCCGCCACACGACGCGGCAGGTCGCCCCCGCCGGCGACAATAGCCAGCCGCCCGCCAGACATCAGCTAGGCCTCGGCGTGCACAGCGGACGCTTCTCGCCCGCGCGGATGAAGTCGATGATACGCATTACTTCGGGCACGGCAGCGTGCCGTTCCGCAATGGACTCGACGCGGTCCTCGAAGAAGCCTTCGCCACGAAACAATTCCTTGTAGACATTCCGTAGCAGGTGGATCGTCTCGCGACTGGCGCCACGGCGTTTCAGCCCGACAATGTTCAGGCCGTTGAGATGACCCAGGTTGTCGACCATCCCGAACGGGATGACATCGCCCACCACAGCCGCGCAGCCGCCAATGAACCCGCCCATGCCAATACGGCCGAGCTGATGGACTGCGGAGTTGCCGCCGAGGATCACGAAATCCTCCAGCACGGCGAATCCGCCGCTGACCGCATGTGTCGCGTAGGTGACGTTGTTTCCGATGATGGCATCGTGGCCGACGTGAGAGCCGTTCATGAAGAACCCGCGGTCGCCGATGACGGTGCGCCCGCGCCCCTGCGCGGTGCCGAGATGGAAGATCGAGCATTCGCGGATCTTGTTGTCCGAGCCGATAATCAGCTCGGTGTCTTCACCCTTGTACTTGGTGTCCTGTGGAGGGTGCCCCAATGCGGCGAATGGATAAATGGCGGTGCGTGCGCCGACCGTCGTCGAACCGGCGACTGATACGTGAGAGATGAGTTTCACCCCCTCGCCGAGCTTCGCCTTGGCTGAGACGACGCAGAACGGGCCGATCTCGACGCCATCGGCGAGTTCGGCGCCCTTTTCGACCAGCGAAGTCGGGTGGATCGTTACAGCCATGTCTGCCGGCGCCCTCGGGCCGGGATGACCCGGCTATTCGTCGTTTCCGGAACGCTTTTGCGCTGCCCGCGCGAGCCACGCAAGCTCGCGCATCCATGTGCGGATGGGCTTGGAGGGGTAGCCTGCCCAGGTCTCCCCAGCGGGCACATCGCTCAGCACGGCCGCCCCGGCTGCAATACGCGCTCCCTGACCGACATGGACGTGATCCTTGAGGCCAACCCGGCCGCCAAACTGGACACCATCCCCGACCGTGCTGGAGCCCGAGATGCCCGCAAAGGCCGCCATGACGACATGAGACCCGATCCGGCAGTTGTGACCGATGTGACAGAGGTTATCGATATGTGTTCCCTCGCCAATCACCGTGTCCTCAAGCAGCCCCCGGTCGATGCACGAGCTTGCGCCGAGCGACACGCCGTTCTGCATGATCACCCGCCCGAAATGCGGGGTCAGCGCGGCCCCACCAGCGCCGGCGGCAAGACCGAATCCGGTCTCGCCGATCACAGCGCCCGGAAAGATACGCACGCCGTCGCCGATCAGCGCACAGCGGATCGAGGCATTGGCCCCGATGGTCGTCCGCGCGCCGATCTGCACGCCCGGTCCGATGACCGTATTGGCGCCGATGCGAACCTGCGGGCCGACCGCGACCCCGGCCCCGATCACGACACCGGGTTCCAGCAAGGCTGACTTGTCGATGCGCGCGGAGTGGTGGATTGCAGCTTGGCCAGACTCGAGCATACGGAGGCTAGCCAGCTTGCTGGCCACCTTCGCGAAGGCTGCGCGGGCCTGCTCGGCTTCGATGATGGTTGGGCCCGCCGCGATCGCTGCGGCAGCTTCGGGCGTCGCCAGAACGATACCTGCCTCCAGGCCCGCCGCAGCGGCCGCATCCTCAAGAAACGTGAGATCGTCCGGCCCCGAACGCGAAGCGGGCGCAACGGATGAAACGTTGCGCCCAGCATCGCCACGAATTGTGGAAGACCCGACAAGAGCGGCGATATCCGAAGCCGACAGCGGTCCTGAGACCTCGTAGAACCTCGGATCGATCACCGCCCCGCCCTTGGCCTTTCTGCGTTACTGACCGCCGCCCGCGGGCTTCGGCGCACTCGCCGGCTTCTTCGGCAGCGTCGCTTCGAGCGCAGCCAGCGTCGGCACCGTTGCATCGAGGCGCGCGATGACCTTCGCCGTCAGGTCGGTCGAGTCCTTGGCGTACCAGATCGACGAGCTGTTGAGCACGACATCAGCTCCGGCTTCCTTGGCCACGGCCTCAACCGCCGGAGCAAGAACCGACAGGAACGCCATGCTCAGGCCATTGTCACGCTGCTCGAGATTGGCGTTGAGTACGTCCTGCTTCTGGAGGTACTCGGACGCCTTCTTGTTCAGGGCGTCAACCTGCGCCTTGAGCGTCGGATTGGCCGCGAGCGCTTCCTTGCTCAGCGATTCCGTCTGCGGCTTGAGGCGATTGGTCTCGGTCTCGAGCTCGGTCTTGAGCGTTTTGAGTCCGAGCTGATCACCCGCCGCGTTGGCGAAGTTGCCAAGCGCGGTGTTCATCTCCTTGCCGACCTTGGTCTCGTGACGGATCTTGCCTTCGTTGATGACGAAGATCTTGCCCTGCGCCATCGCGGCGCCGGTCATGTTCGCGAGGCCGGCCGTGAAGGCGACTGCCAGTGCGAGGTTGCGGAGTTTCATAACACTAGAACCTTGTATTGGTGCTGAACCGGAAGGACTCGGTCCGGTCGTACTCTTCCTTGGCCATGATCTGCGAGAAGTCGAAGCGGATCGGGCCGAAAGGAGAATCCCAGAATACGCTGACGCCGGCGCTGGCCCGGAGGCTGGCGCTGTCGTCTACGCGGTAGGCTTCGAACACTCCATCTGCCTTGCGCTCCCGGTCGGCATCGTCAAGGAGACCCACGGTTCCAACCTCGGCGAAGAAGGCCCCGTCGATCCCCAATTCCTCCGGAGCATACGGTATCGGGAAGGACAATTCCAAGGACCCAATCGCATATGCCTTGCCGCCAAGGGCGTTGAAGGCGTTGACCTTGGGATCGTTGATGTTGCCCTGATCGTCGCGAAGCGCGGTCGTGTACATCAGCTGGCCGTTCTCGTTGACCACCTGTGTCCCGTCCTGGTTGAGCTGCGGGATGGTAAACGACGGGGGCGGAACGCCCACGTCGAGCGCCAACTCTTCCGTCTCGTAGAGATACTGGATCTCACGAGGACCGAGGCCTGCCACGTCGAAGCCGCGGAACGAGTTGCCGCCCTTGAAGAAGCGGTTGTTGATGCGGATGCCTTCATCGCCCCAGCTGTCGATGTAACCCGCCTCGATGCGGCTGGTGAGCGTCCAGCCAGGTGCAAAGCCGTGATACATGGCGCCGCGGAGTTCGCTGCGCAGATAGTTCACATCGCCGCCGAGGCCCGCAATGTCCTGGCTGAAGTTCATTTCGAAGCCGCGCGTCGGGTCGATGTAATCGTTCGTCCGGTTCACCGTCAGCGTGTAACCGAACGCCGAGGTGAGCTGGTCGCCCTGCTGATCGCACAGCGAGGAACGGAAGAACGCGTTGGTGCTGCAGTTGGTATAGGTCGGCGATTCCGGATCGTCATCGAGCTGCAGGTTGTCGCTGCGCAGATTGTAGCGCATGCCGATCTGGTCGGTATCCGACAGCGGGAACAGCAGGCGGCCGCCGACGCCGACGATCGAGTTCTCGAACCCGGCGATGTCGAAGAAGTCCGACTGCGTCAGGAACAGGTCGAAGCCAAGGGCCATGTTCCGGTCCTGAAACTTCGGCTCGGTGAATCGGAATTCGACGTCCTGCTGGCGAGACGTGGTCTGGATGCGCGCCGAGAGATACTGGCCGCGACCACGGAAGTTGCGCTGCTGGGCGGAGACGGAGAACAGGAAAGCGTCCTGCGAGGAGAAACCGGCCGAGAAGGCCAGCTCGCCCGTCGCCTCTTCCTCGACCTTCACCTTGACGATCGAACGATCGGGCTGCGTGCCCGGCTCGTCCTCGACCTCGACTGTCTCAGGGTTGAAGAAGCCGAGCGCCCGGATGCGGTTCTTGGCGTTGTCGAGCTGCACCGGGTTGTACTGGTCGCCTTCGGCCACGCGAATCTCGCGGCGGATAACGCGGTCGAGCGTCTGCGTGTTGCCCTGGATGTCGATGCGCTCGATGTAGACGCGGGCGCCCTCGTCCACGTCGAACGTGATGCCGATGGTATGGTTGACAGGATCGCGTGTCTCGCGCGGACGGATCTGCACGTTGGCGTAACCGGCGATGCCCGCAGCGAATGTCAGCGTGTCGATGGCATCCTGGATGCTTTTGGCGCGGAACTGGTCGCCCTTCTTGATGCCGAGAATGAGCGCAAGGCGCTCGCCCGACAGCTTCTCCAGCTCGGTGTCCACGGCGATGTCGCCGAACGTGTACTTGTCACCCTCGTCGATCGTGAAGGTGAGATAGAAGTCGCGGCGGTCCGGCGTGAGTTCGGCGACCGACGAGATCACGCGGAAGTCGGCGTACCCTTCGTTGGTGTAGAACTCGGTCAGCTGCGAGCGGTCGAATTCGACCTGGCCGGGGTTGTAGTTGTCCGCGCGCTCGAAGAAGCGCCACCAACGCGACTGGCGCGTGGTGATCTCGCGGCGCAGCCGGTCGTCTGCGTAGGCGCGGTTGCCGATGAAGTTGATCGAGCGGACCCCCGTCGTCGGGCCTTCATCGATCACGAAGATCAGGTCGGCGCGGTTCTGTTCCAGCACCTTGTACTGCGGCGTCACCGTCGCCGCAAAGCGGCCGGCGCGGCGATAGACTTCGAGGATACGCTGCACGTCCTGCTCGACGCGCGAGAGCGTGAAAGTCTGACGGGGCTCGGCTTCTGTCTCTTCCTCGAGGCGTTCCGTCGTGACCGCGTTGTTACCCTCGAACATGATGCGGTTGATGATCGGGTTTTCCAGCACGCGCACGACGAGGTCGTTGCCGCGCGCTTCGATCTGGATGTCCGCGAACAGTCCCGTCGCGCCAAGTGCGCGGACGGAAAGGCCGATGCGCTCCTGGTCGAAAGGGTCGCCTGGCTTCACGAGCAGGTAAGACATCACCGTACGGGGTTCGATCCGCTGGTTACCCTCGACGAGGATGCGGGAAATGATCGGAACGGATTGCGGAGCTTGTGGCTGAGCGACAGGCGGCTGGGCTGGCGGTTGAGTAGGCGGTTGCTGGCCCCACGCGTCATTCGCGTGCGTCGCCTCCTGAGCGGCGATAATGGCGCCAGCCGACGCAGTCAGCGCCAGCGCGCTCGCGAACCAAGACCGCATCACCATCCCTCACACTCTAGTCGGACCGCCTGACGCGGCCTCTCCGGGCGTCTTAAGACAACATGCCGCTAAAAAGCTCAAGCGGCGGAATTCAGGCAGTTAGGGCATTCCTGGAAGCTTCTGGACGTCCTGGAATGTGATCAACAGAGCAAAGGTCACCAAACATACAAGTCCGATTGTCAGTCCGACTTGCTGGACCTTCTCTGGTATCGGCTTTCCGGTAACAGCCTCGCCCAGCTGCATTACAACAGCTCCACCATCGAGCACTGGAATCGGCAGCAGGTTGAAGAAGCCGACGCCGATGGACAGCAGAGCGGCGAGCTGCAGGAAGGTCAGGGCCAGCTGACGGAGCTTCTCGCCCAGCGGGACGCCTTCCTGGTTCATGGTGACTTCGCTGACGCTGCCCGTAAGGCTCAGGATGCCGACCGGCCCAGACAGATTCTGGAGGCCCTCCTTCCCGGTGACAAGTCGCCGCAGGACGTTGATCGTGGCTCCGAGAGCGTCGCCGGTGGACTTGAAGCCGTAGCCGATGGCCTCAATCGGATTAAGGTTCCTGATCGACGTGTCGCGCTGGCCAAGCGCCAGGCCGACCCGTCCGGCGCGTTGCTTCAGACCAAGTGAGTTGTTGATGTCCTGTTCGACAGGCGTAGCGACGAGATTCAGGATCTCGTCCTGACGTTTCACCTGATAGCGGACTTCTTCACCCGCGCTGAGCTGCGTTGCCCGAATGACGTCGTCGCCCGTCTCAACGACGCGACCACCAGCCTGCAGGATGACATCGCCCGGCTTGAAGCCCGCGGCCTCCGCCGGCGTCCCACGCTCTACAGCAGTGATGAGGACTTCCTTGGCCTGCGGCACGCCGAGGGCGAAGCCCATCATTGCGAACACGAAGATGGCGAACACGAAGTTGGCGAATGGTCCGCCGAGCGAGACAGCGATGCGCGGCCAGGGACCGAGTTCAGGATACGGCTTGCCGATGAGCTTCACCGGCTTCGCAGCGACTTTCTCGCGGCGGGCCTTGCGTTGCTTCGGCGCGACTTCCGCCACCTCGGCGACTGCGCCCTGGTCGCGCGTATCTTCGATGGAGTCGGTCGGCACCTGCATCTCGCCGACGAATTTGACGAAGCCGCCGAGCGGCAGCCAGTTCACGCGCCAGCGGGTGCCGCGCTTGTCGCGCACCTCGAAGATCGGGCTGCCAAAACCGACTGAAAAGGATTCAACGGCGGCGCCAAACGCGCGGCCAACCCAGTAGTGACCTAGTTCGTGAACCGTGATCACCACCGATATCAGGATGATGAATTCCGGAAGGTGTTTCAGAACCCAGACGATACCGTCCATCAACCGACGCCTCTCAAAGCTCTTCCCCGTGGCTACGCCGCCAGGCGCAGTCTTTCGATCGTGCGCTCTCTGGCCCAGCGATCGAGTTCATAAACGTCTTCGAAGCCTGTAGGCGCCCCGGCGGCGGGCTGGTGTTGAAGGAAATCCTCGAGCACTTCGCCGGCTACCTGAGCTATCGTCAAAAACCCTATACGTCGCTGCAAAAAGGCCGCCACTGCGACCTCATTGGCTCCGTTCAGCACGATTGGCGCGCCGCCCCCTGCGGAAACCGCCTGTCTCGCGATCCTTAACGCGGGGAAGCGCTGGGGATCGGGAGGATTGAATTCCAGCCTTCCGATCTTGGCGAGATCAAGGCGCTCAAGCCCCGGGAGAGGCATCCGGTTAGGCCATGAAAGCGCATAGGAGATGGGCGTCCGCATGTCCGGCAGGCCAAGCTGTGCCAGGACCGAGCCATCATCATAGGACACAAGGCTATGGATAATGGACTGGGGGTGGACCAGGACGTCGATCCGGTCTTCCGGAACATCAAAGAGGTAAGCCGCCTCGATGAGCTCCAGTCCCTTGTTCATCATGGTCGCGCAATCGACGGAGATCTTGGCTCCCATGTCCCAATTGGGGTGGGCAATGGCCTGCTCCGGCGTCGCCGCGGCCATTTCACTCAGGGATGAGTTGCGGAACGGACCGCCCGAGGCAGTCAGGATCAGCTTCTCGACCCGCTCAGGCCGGTCGAGCACCTGGAAGACGGCGTTGTGCTCCGAATCGATTGGCAGGAACCGGGCGCCGGTCCGCGCCGCTTCCGCGCGCAGCAGGGGCCCGGCGCACACCATGCTCTCCTTGTTGGCGAGCGCAATCTTCGCCCCCTGACGCACCGCTGCCAGCGTCGCTGGAAGCCCCGCAATCCCAACGATGCCGGCAACAACAATATCGGCTTGCCGTGCGGCGGCTTCGGTCAGGGCTTCGGAGCCTGCTGCAGCTTCAATACCGGAGCCGGACAGGAGATTACGGAGCTGAGCGTAGAGCGACGCGTCGGCGATCACGGCGAGTTCCGCGCGCGTGGCGATGGCGGCTTTTGCCAGAGCTTCGACATTCGTGTTCGCAGTCAGTGCAACAGCCTGAAAGGCCGGTGCGCCCGGCGCGCAGCTTGCCATTACATCAAGCGTGGACACGCCGACGGAGCCCGTGGCGCCGAGAACGGAGACGCGTACCGGACTGCTCATCCCGGACCTGCCGATCCGAGAGCGGGAACGAGCGAGGGCATGAACCTCACCACAATCGCCGCAGCCAGCGTTGCCGCGATCAGTCCATCGAGACGATCCAGCACACCGCCATGTCCGGGCACGATGCCCGACGTATCCTTGACGCCATAGAGCCGCTTGAAGCGCGACTCCAACAGGTCGCCCGACTGTCCCACAATCGAGAGACCAAGGCTGAAGATCAGCCAGTGCACGAAGTCTCCGCCCGCGCCACGCGCGAGAGCCGCGCCCGCAAGACCTGCGCAGACCAACGCACCGATAGCGCCGGTCCATGTCTTGTTAGGGCTGTCCTTGGGTGACAACAGGGGGCCGCCGAAGCCACGCCCCGCGAAATAAGCTGCAACGTCCGTCGTCCAGACGATCGCCAGGATCGCAAGCAGGAATAGCTGACCGTTAATGCCGGGCGCCGCCTCGCGGATCCAGATGAAGCAGCCGAAGGGAAGCGTCGCGTAGATGGCGCCGAACGCCATCGAGCTGGGCGAACCTTTGCCGGCGACCGCCAGCCCCGCCGAGATCACGCAGCCGACAAGACTCGCGATGGCGACATACTCGATCCCGAGCGGAGCAAGATAGACAGCCGCCGCGCCTGTCAGCGCCATGACCAGATAGAGCATGATCTTGATTGCCGGGATTTCCGTCTGCGCCGCCATGCGGGTCCATTCGAGCGCGCCGATAACGGCTGCAAGTCCCGTGAAGAGCTGAAGGCCGATGCCGCCGGTATAGACAGTCCACAGGCCAATCGGCCCGAGCACGAGAGCGGAAACGACGCGGAGAACAATCTCGCGTCGTCCGGCCTTCTGCACGGTGGCGGCTTCAGGCGCCAAGGCCGCCGAACCGTCTGTCGCGACGCCGGAACGCATCAATCGCCTTCTCGAGGCTCTCCTTCGTGAAATCGGGCCACAGCAGGTCCATGAACATCAGCTCGGCATACGCTCCGCTCCACAGCAGGAAATTGCTGAGGCGAAGTTCACCGCTGGTGCGGATGACAAGGTCCGGCTCAGGCGAATCCGAAGTCCAGATCATGCGCGAGATCATGGCTTCGTCGATCTGCGCAGGCTCCAGTTGGCCCGACTGAACCGCCCGCGCGATGTCCTTCACCGCCGCGACGATCTCGCTGCGCCCGCCATAGTTGAAGGCGATGTTGAGCGTAAGACGCGTGTTGCTCTTGGTCGTTTCGACGGCTTCATCGATGAGGCCGAGGATATCCTCGCTCAATCCCTCGCGAGCGCCGATGATGCGTATGCGAACACCGTCCTTATGCAGGCGCGCGAGATCGCGGCGCACGAACACGCGCAGCAAATCGAACAACGCATCGATCTCGGTCTGCGGACGATTCCAGTTCTCGGTCGAAAATGCGTAGACGCTCAGATGGCTGAGTCCGAGATCGCGACTGGCTTCGACAGCGCGGCGAAGGGCCTCGACACCTTCCTTGTGACCGAGCGCCCGCGGCAACCCCCTCGCCTTCGCCCAGCGGCCGTTGCCGTCCATAATAATGGCGACGTGACGCGGCGGCGAGCGCAGCGTCGAAACATCGGCATTTTTCGAGGACGACTTCGCTTCGCTCACACCTGCATGATCTCTTCGGATTTGTGTTTGAGCGCGTCGTCGATTGCGGCGACGTGCTTGTCGGTGATCTTCTGGACGTCGTTCGACCGTCCCTTCACCTGATCCTCGCTGAGCTCGCCAGCCTTTTCGAGGCGCTTGAGAAGATCGTTTCCATCGCGGCGGATATTACGCACCGCCACGCGAGCGTGTTCAGCGAATTGCCCGGCCAGCTTCTGCAGTTCCTTGCGACGCTCCTCGCTCAGCGGCGGGATCGGAATGCGCAGCGTCTGACCGTCGGTAATCGGGTTGAGGCCAAGCGGCGCCTCACGGATCGCGCGATCCGTCGCGCCCACCAGGCTCTTGTCCCACACGCTGACGCTGAGCATGCGCGCATCGAGCGCGCTGACCGACGCCACCTGGTTGATCGGCGTCGAGGCGCCATAGGCCATCACGTGGATTGTATCGAGCAGGTGAATCGAGGCGCGACCGGTGCGCAGACCAGAGAACTCGGTCTTGAGAGACGCGAGCGCGCCGTCCATGCGCTTTTCGAGCGCTTTGATGTCGAATGTCTCGGGCATGCTTGCCTCCGTTTCTATTTCTTCCGTCCGCTGATCGTGGTCGAAACGCCCTGGCCAGTGAGCACTTTCGCAAGCGCTCCCTTTTCCCGGATGCGGAACACGACGATCGGAATCTTGTTTTCCTTGAGGAGGCTGATGGCGGTGGCGTCCATCACCTTCAGCTCCTTGGACAGCACTTCCATGTAGTCGAGCGTATCGAAACGGGTGGCGTCGGCGTCGACCTTCGGGTCGGACGTATAGACGCCGTCGACCTGTGTCCCCTTCAGCATCGCATCGCAGTTCATCTCGGCCGCACGCAGGGCGGCGCCGGTGTCGGTCGTGAAGAACGGGTTGCCTGTGCCGGCCGCGAAGATCACGACGCGGTTCTTCTCCATGTGGCGGATGGCGCGGCGGCGAATGAAGGGTTCGGCGATCGACATCATCGGGATGCCGGACTGCACGCGCGTCGGCACGCCGATGCTCTCGAGCGAGTTCTGCATGACGAGCGCATTCATCACGGTGGCGAGCATGCCCATGTGGTCGGCCTGCGCGCGCTCCATGCCGGCATCGACGCCCCACTTGCCGCGCCAGATGTTGCCGCCGCCGATGACAAGGCAGATCTGGCAACCCAGCGCGATCGCGGACTTTATCTCTTCGGCGTACTTGGTGACGGCAGGAACATCGATGCCATAGCCCTGATCCCCCATCAGCGCTTCTCCCGAGATCTTCAGGAGCACGCGCTTGTATTTGAGGGGAGCCGGGTCCGACATTCCTGCATCCTCGCTGCTGGGCCAGTCTTGTTATACGGCGGCCCGGCGCAGAGCACCGGGCCGCCAAACTCTACCCGCGAAACCGCCGGTTTCGCAAAGGCTTTACTCTTTGGGCTTGGCGAAAGCCGCAACTTCAGCCGCGAAGTCGTTGGCGGCCTTTTCGATGCCTTCGCCAACTTCGAACTTCACGAAACCCTTGAGTTTCACAGGTGCGCCCATGTTCTTGCCGGCGTTCTCGATGAACTTGCCGACGGTGACGTCGGAATCCATCACGAAGGCCTGCTCGACGAGCACGGACTCCTGGTAGAACTTGCGGATACGGCCCTCGACCATCTTCTCGACGACGTTGGCCGGCTTGCCCGACTCAGCGGCGATCGCCGTCTGGATCTGACGTTCCTTCTCGACGACGGCCGGATCGAGTTCCGCCGTGGTGGCAGCCAGCGGCTTCATCGAAGCGATGTGCATCGCGACCTTGCGACCGAGATCGGTCAGGCGCGAGGCGTCGCCTGGCGATTCGAGCGCGACGAGCACGCCGATCTTGCCGAGGCCGTCAGCGGCCACGTTGTGGATGTAGGTCGCAACCACGCCTTCGGAGACCGAAATGGCTCCGGCGCGGCGCAGCGACATGTTCTCGCCGATCGTGGCGACGAGGCCCTGGAGCATCTCGTTGACGGTGCCGCCAGTGGATGAGGTCGCGTGAGCGACCTTCACGACGTCGCCATCGTTGGCGAGTGCGATGTTGGCGACTTCGCGCACGGCCTTCTGGAAGCCTTCGTTGCGAGCAACGAAATCCGTTTCGGAGTTCACTTCGACGAGCGCCGCGGCCTTCCCGGTCGAGGCGACGCCGATCAGGCCTTCCGCCGCGATGCGGTCGGCTTTCTTCGCAGCCTTGAGGATGCCCTTCTCGCGCAGCCAGTCAGCAGACGCGTCAAGGTCGCCGTTGTTTTCAACGAGCGCCTTCTTGGCGTCCATCATGCCTGCGCCGGTCTTGTCGCGCAGCTGTTTCACGAGCGCGGCAGTGATCTCGGCCATAATAACCTCCTGGACTTGGTCAGCCCGCAAACGCCTGGAACCTTGTTCCAGACGCTATCTGCGGGCCGGTTGTAACAGATTCCCGGCCTAGCCGGGCGGAACATCAGATGGTGATCTGTCGTTCCGCCCGCAATAGCGCCTAGGCTTGAGCTTCCGCGTCGGCCGAAGCGGCCAGCGCAGGTTCGTTCACGACCGCCGCCGCGCCCGGGTCGGCGCCGCCAGACATCGAGGACTCGGAGAGACCATCGAGGACCGCGTCAGCGATCAGGTTGCAGTACAGCTGGATTGCACGGGCAGCATCGTCATTGCCCGGAACCGGGAAATCGACTTCCTGCGGATCGCAGTTAGTGTCGACCACGGCGACAACCGGGATACCCAGCTTGCGGGCTTCCTTGACGGCGATCGCTTCCTTGTTGGTGTCGATCACGAAGATCAGATCCGGCAGGCCGCCCATGTTGCGGATACCGCCCAGAACGCGCTGCAGCTTGATCTGCTCACGCTGGAGCTTCAGCAGCTCCTTCTTGGTGAGACCGGTGGACTCGCCAGCAGCCAGCATGTCGTCGAGATCGCGCAGGCGCTTGATCGAGTTCGAGACGGTGGCCCAGTTGGTGAGCGTGCCACCCAGCCAGCGGTCGTTCATGAAGTACTGCGCGCAGCGGCCAGCGGCCTCCGCAACTGCTTCAGCAGCCTGGCGCTTCGTGCCGACGAACAGCACGCGGCCGCCCTTGGCCGCCGTGTCGCGCACCTTCACCAGCGCCTGGTGAAGCAGCGGAACGGACTGCGAAAGATCGATGATGTGGATGCCGGACCGTTCGCCGAAGATGAAACCCTTCATCTTGGGGTTCCAGCGGTGAACCTGGTGTCCGAAGTGAGCGCCTGCTTCCAGCAATTGGCGCATAGAAAAGTCGGGTAGTGCCACGTGTATCTCCTGATCCGGTTGGCCGCCGCGGACAGAACGAGCTTACGCCCGCACCGGAATGGGTCCGCGTGTCGGAATGGCGGGCGTTATACGCGGATTTGAGCCGCGAACAACCCCCGCCTCATTGTCCGGATTCCCAACAGAATCAGGGACTCAGGCGGCAGCTGGGCGCACCTGATCGACCCCGGGCACCGACTTGAAGGCCGACATGGCCCCGAAATCAACCGGATAGCGGCCCTGGAGCGCGATGGTGACGACCTTCCCATCGACAGGAATCTCGATGTGGATCTCGCCAAGCGCGTTCTGGGACGGGCTCTTCTGGAGGCCCTTGGCGACACTTGCGATGCGATCGAGCGGCGCATCGGGGCTGATGCGGACCAGCAGCGTCTCGTGCGTACCAATCGAGGCCTGCGCGAGCAGCTTCACGCCATCCATCGAAAAGCGGATTTCCTCGTCCACCTTGCGGGCGCGTACGCGACACAGAACGCGCTGGCCGACCTCAAGGATATCTCGCGAGTTCTGCAGCAGCTCGTCATTGACGAACAGCTCATACTCGCCCGACGGATCGGACAGCGTCACGATCGCGAACTTTCCGCCCGCCTTCGCCGGCTTCTCCACGCGCGAACGGACAACACCGATCATGTCGAGGAACTGCTTCTCCGCGCCGACAATCTCGCGTTCGGCCGCAAGCGTGATCCGTGCGCGCATCGCTCCATTGAGAAGATCGTCCAGTGGGTGGCCGGACAGGAAGAACCCAATGCTCTGCAGCTCGTTGTCGAGCCTGTCGGATTCCCCCCACGCGGCCGCATCCGGAAGACGCAGCTTCTGCTGCGGCTGATCTCCGAACAGGCTGACCTGGTTGGAATTGCGCTGCTCCTCAGCCGACGCAGCGATGGCGGACAGCGTGCTGGCGGCGGCGAAGGCGCGCGCGCGGTTCGGCTCGATCGGATTGAACGCCCCGCCCTTGGCCAGAGCCTCGAAGCAACGGCGATTCACAAGGCGCGCATCCACACGCTCGGCGAAATCCTGCAGATCGAGGAACGGCCCATCCTTGCGCGCCTGCTCGACAGAGAGCATCGCCGGCTTCCCAACGCCCTTGATGGCGCCGAGCGCATAACGCACCGTCCCCTCTTCCACCGTGAAGTCAGCGCCGGAGAAGTTTATGTCCGGTGGGCGCACCTCCACACCCATGCGCCGCGCCTCCTGAAAGAACACCGCCAGCTTGTCTGTATTGCCGGCGTCGAGGCTCATCGAGGCGGCGAGGAACTCGACGGGATGGTTCGCCTTCAGCCAGGCCGTCTGGTAGGTCAGCAGCGCGTATGGCGCGGAGTGAGACTTGTTGAACCCGTAGTCGGCAAACTTGGCGCAGGCTTCGAAAGTCAGGTCCGCGTCGGGTTTGGAAATGCCGTTATCGGTTGCGCCCTTCATGAAGCGCACGCGCTGGCTGTCCATCTCCGACCGGATCTTCTTGCCCATGGCGCGGCGCAGAAGATCGGCCTCGCCGAACGAGTAGCCGGCCAGCTCTCGCGCGATCTGCATCACCTGTTCCTGGTAGGTGATGATGCCGAAAGTCGGCTCGAGGATCGGCTTCAGCCACGGCGTCAGCGCGTCGTTGTAATAGGTCGTTTCTTCCAGACCCTTCTTGCGGTTGCAGTAGGTCGGAATGTTCGCCATGGGGCCGGGGCGATAGAGCGCCACGAGCACGATCAGATCCTCAAACCTGTCGGGTACCATGTCGACAAGCGCGCGGCGCATGCCCTGGCTTTCAACCTGGAACACGCCGACGACGTCGCCCTTCTGGAGCATCTCGTAGGTCTTCTTGTCGTCCAGCGGCAGGCGCGCAAGATCGACCGTCACGCCCTTGTCCGCGATCATCTTGATCGCGCGGTCGATGACGGTCAGTGTCTTGAGGCCAAGGAAGTCGAACTTCACGAGGCCCGCGGCCTCGGCCCATTTCATGTTGAACTGGCTGGCCGGAATGTCCGAACGCGGATCGCGGTAGAGGCCTACAAGCTCGACCAGCGGACGGTCGCCGATGACAATGCCCGCGGCGTGGGTGGAGGCGTTGCGGTAGAGGCCCTCAAGCTGCTGCGCCGTTTCGAACAGGCTGGCGACCGCCTCGTCTTCCTCGATCGCCTCTTCGAGCTTGGGCTCCATCTCCAGCGATTCCGCAAGCGTCGGCGGCTTGGCAGGGTTGAACGGGACCAGCTTGGCCAGCTTGTCGACCTGATAGAATGGAAGCTGCAGCACACGCCCCACATCGCGTAGCACGGCGCGGGCCTGCAGCGTACCGAATGTGATGATCTGCGCCACACGATCGACGCCATACTTCTGGCGCACGTACTCGATGACTTCGCCGCGACGCTCCTGGCAGAAGTCGACGTCGAAGTCGGGCATAGAGACGCGCTCGGGATTCAGGAAGCGCTCGAACAGCAGGCCGAAGCGGATGGGGTCGAGGTCGGTGATCGTGAGGCACCAGGCGACGACGGAACCGGCGCCCGAGCCCCTGCCCGGCCCGACCGGAATATCGTGCGCCTTCGCCCACTTGATGAAGTCGGCGACGATAAGGAAGTAGCCCGGGAAGCCCATCTTCTCGATGACGCCGAGTTCGTAGGCGAGACGGTCTTCGTAGACCTTCAGTTCGGCGGCAGGCTGAACGACTTTCAGGCGCTCCTTGAGGCCAGCCTTGGCCTGCGCCGCCAACTCCGCCGCCTCGTCGCGGCCACGCTTGGTGTCGAACGGCGGGAGGATGGGCTTGTGCTTCGTCGGCTTGTACGAGCAGCGCTTCGCAATCTCGACGGTCGAAGCCAATGCCTCCGGCAGATCAGAGAACGTGGCCGCCATCTCTTCCGGCGATTTCAGATATTGCTGCGGCGACGCACGCACGCGATCCGCCTGGCTGACGTAGGCGGAGTTGGCGATACACAACAGGACGTCGTGAACCGAATGCTGCGTTGGCTTCTCGAACCGCGCATCGTTGGTCGCGACCAGCGGCAATTCGAGTTCATAGGCCAGATCGACCAGCGTTCCCTCGGCCGCGGCCTCTTCGGGGCGTCCATGGCGCTGCAGCTCGACATACAGCCGATCGCCGAACGCGGCTTTCAATTCCCTGAGCCGCGCCCTCACCTCGTCCGCGCGCCCGGCGGCTGCGCGGCGATTCAGCAGGCCGCCATGGCCCCCGGTGAGGCAGATCAGGCCCTCGGCGTGCTCCAGCACCGCGGCCAGCGACACCTGCCTGTCGTCGCCTGCGGGCGTCAGGAAAGACGCGGACGACAGCGCCATCAGGTTGCGATAGCCCGCCTCGCTCTGGGCGATGAGCGCAAGCTTGCCCTGCTCGCCCGTGATCCCCGGCTCCATGACGTCGAGCGTCAAGCCGGTGATCGACTGGACGCCCTGCTCGCTCAGAGCCTCGGCCAGTTCCAGCGCGGCATAGAGGTTATCATCGGTTACGCCGACGGCGGGCGAGCCCGTTGCCGCCGCCCATTTCGCCAGGTCCTTGGGACGGATCATGCTCTGCAGCAGCGACAGCGCCGTGCGAACGCGAAGGTGGATGAATCTGGGCGTTTCGGCCGTCATTCTCGATCCCTGGGACACCTGTCCCGATAGATAGGAACGATCCTAGACCGAGTCGGCCGTCGCCTTGGGAGCGGGAGCCAACCGGCCTTCATGGAGCGACAGGACGCGATCCATATAGGTCGTCAGTTCCACGTTATGGGTTGCGACGAGCACCGCCACCCCCTCCTGCCGCGCAATGTCGAAAAGGTTCTGGAAAACCACCCGCGACGTATTGGGATCGAGGTTTCCTGTGGGCTCATCCGCGATCAGCACCTTCGGCTGGTTCGCCAACGAGCGGGCAATCGCCACCCGCTGCTGCTCACCGCCCGACAGCTGGCCGGGCCGGTGATGGTCGCGCTCGTTGAGGCCCATCATGCGAAGCAGTTCCTGCCCACGCTTGCGCGCCTTGGCTCGCGACATGCCATTGATCATCAGCGGCGCGGCAACGTTGTCGACCGCGTTCAGCTCCGGCAGCAGGTGATGGAACTGGTAGACGAACCCGAGCTGAAGGCGACGAATGACTGTGCGGTCACGGTCGCTCATCTTCTGAGCGTCCTTGCCGTTGATGTAGACGTCGCCGGAATCCGGATGCTCGAGTAGCCCGGCCACGTGCAACAGCGTCGACTTGCCCGATCCTGACGGACCAATCAGTCCCGTCATCTCGCCCGGCCGAAGATCGAGATCTACGCCACGCAGCACGTGGAGCGTGCGATCGCCCGATTTGTAGTGCCGCTCGACATTCCTCAGCGAGAGCACGGGGGGATTTGTGTTGGCGCCTGAGGTTTCCATTACTCGAACCTCAGCGCTTCAACCGGGTTGAGCCGCGCGGCCCACAGCGACGGGATGATCGACATGAACAGCGTCACGACAAACGCCGCGCCGGCGACCCAGCCAACTTCGCCCCACTCCAGCTTCGCAGGCAGCGCGTCGAGCTGGTAGATGTCCGGCGGGAACAGGCAGAAGCCAAGTAGGTTCTCGAGGAAGTGCTGGATGTCGGCGATGAAAGTGGCGCTAAGTACGCCCAGCGCCACGCCCGTCGCCACGCCCGCCATGCCAAGCACCGTGCCAGTCATCATGAAGATACGCACCACACCGCCGCGCGTGGCGCCGATGGTCCGCAGGATGGCCACATCCCTCGCCTTGTTCTTAACCAGCATGAGAACGCCGGTGATGATATTGAGCGCCGTGATCACCACGACGATGAACAGGATCAGCCGCATCACGTTGCGTTCGACCGCAAGAGCCGTGACAAACGTGCTGTTGCGCTCGATCCAGCTCTGCATGCGATAGGGCTTTTCCTGGGCGAGCGCTTTTACAAACTCGTCGGCCGAGTTGGGGTCTGTGAGACGAAGACCGAGCAGCGGATAGCCTTCGTCATAGCCGAACAGGTTCTTGGACGACTCGATCGGTAGAAAGACGACGTACCGGTCGAACCGCTCGTTGCCGACGTGATAGATCGCCGAGATCGTATAGGTCCGCGTGCGCGGCGACGTGCCGAAAGCCGTACGCGCGCCGTTGGGCTGCGTGATCGTGATCTTGTCGCCTACGCCAACGCCCAGCGCCCATGCGAATGCATCGCCCATGACGATGTCTGACGACAGCGCCCCGCCGTCGCCGAAGCGGTCGAGCGAGCCAGCGCCGGATGGCGGCGCAAACAGGGCCGAGCAGCGGTTGCGCGGCTTGTCGGTCGGGATCACCGGCGCAGAGGCGCCAGCGACGCTGCGCGATATCATCTGGTTGGCGCGAATGTCCTCCGGCAGGACGCCTCGTACCTGGATGCCTTCGCTGCGTCCATAAGCCGAAGCGAGGCCAGTGCCCTCGTGCAGCGGCTCGACGGTTTCGACGCCGGGCTTTGTCCGAAGTTCCTCGATCAGCGCATCGACCTGCGGCTGAGGAATGCCACGCGTGTCGATGAACACATGCGGCTCAAAGCCAACGATCTTGGAGACCAGCTCAAGCCGGAACCCGTTCATGATCGACATGGTCAGGATCAGCGCCCACACGCCGAGCGTGATGCCGATTACCGAGACGATGGAGATAAACGCCAGGCCGCCGTGCTCGCGCTTGGCGCCGAGATAGCGCATCGCGAGCATCCGCTCGAACGGGCCGAAAGGCCGGTGGACGACCCGCTGCTCCTTGGCCGCTTCCATGCGGTCAGGTCCCCTTCGCGGCGAGGCAGCGCTTGATGGCGGCCTCAAGGGTCATCTCTTCAGAGCTGCCAGCCTTGCGGTTGCGATACTCAACCACCCCAGCCTTCACACCCTTGGGGCCGACAACGATCATTTCCGGCACGCCGATCAGCTCCATCGTGGAGAACTTGGCGCCCGGCCGCTCGCCGGTGTCATCGTACAGCACATCGAAGCCGGCATTCTGCAGCTGCTCGTAAGCGCTCTCGCAGACCTTCGTCACATCGGCATCGTCGCTGCGCAGGCTGACCACGGCCGTTTCGAACGGAGCAACGGCGCGCGGCCAGATCACACCCTTTTCGTCATGGCTCGCCTCGATGATAGCGCCGAGCAGGCGGGAAACGCCGATGCCGTAGGAGCCCATCTCGACCGGGATGTTCTTGCCATCCGATGTCGCCACTTCGGCCTTCATAGGCGCGGAATACTTCGTGCCGAAATAGAAGATGTGGCCGACCTCGATGCCGCGCGCAGAGAGGCGGCGCTCGGCCGGCACTTCGCTCTCGAAGCGCGCCGCATCGTGCATTTCTTCGGTGGCCGCGTAGAGCTTCGTGCGCTTTTCCACTTCCGGCAGAAGGTCCTGCCAGAAATCGAGACCCGCTCCAGGAGCCGGCATGTCCACCAGTGCACTGTCGCAGAACACGGCGCTCTCGCCCGTTTCCGCCAGCACGATGAACTCGTGGGAGAGGTCGCCGCCGATGGGGCCGGTGTCGGCGCGCATCGGCACAGCCTTCAGGCCCATGCGGCTGAACGTGTTCAGGTAGGCGCAGAACATACGGTAGTAGGACTGCTTTGCCGCTTCGACAGTCACGTCGAAGGAGTACGCGTCCTTCATCAGGAATTCGCGGCCGCGCATCACGCCGAAACGCGGACGCACCTCGTCCCGGAATTTCCATTGGATATGGTAGAGGTTCAGCGGAAGCTGCTTGTACGAGCGCACATACGTCCGGAAGATGTCGGTGATCATCTCCTCGTTCGTGGGACCATACAGCATCTCGCGCTCGTGGCGGTCGACGATGCGCAGCATCTCTTTGCCATACGCGTCGTAGCGGCCGCTCTCCTTCCAGAGATCAGCGGACTGGATGGTCGGCATCAGAAGCTCGATGGCGCCGGCGCGCTCCTGCTCTTCACGCACGATCTTCTCGATCTTGTGCAGCACGCGCATGCCCAGCGGCAGCCAGGAATAGATGCCCGCCCCGTTCTGCTTGATCATGCCCGCGCGCAGCATCAGCTGGTGCGACACGATCTGCGCATCGGCAGGCGCTTCCTTGAGCACCGGCAGGAAATAACGGGAAAGACGCATGAAAGGCCCTGAAACGCGTGCAGACAGTATCAGGCTGATAGCCGCCCCTGTGTGACCACGCAATGAGGCCGGACTTGGGCTTGGATTGGGGCTAACGCCTTGGAATCATGAAATCCAGCAAGTGCATATGGAGCGTGAGCCACAGAAGGAAAGTCACCGCCGCGGCGCCCGCCGTCGGGACAATGAATTTCCAGCGCCAGCCGATCTTCTCCGGCGCGCCGCGCTCCGTGCCGGGAATCACCGTCCCCGCCTCGTGCTGACTCCGCGTCCCCGCCGACAGCATCGGCAGGAAGATCAGCCACCACGAGCAGATGTAGACGACGATGCCTTCGAATATGCCCATGCGCCCGACCCTAGTGGTGGTCCTTCGGCGTTTCCATGAGTTCGATCAGCACACCTTCCGAGTCCTTGGGATGGATGAAGATCACCAGCGTGCCGTGGGCGCCGATGCGGGGCTCGCCCAGCACTTTCGCGCCTTTCTTCTCCATGTCGGCCTTGGCCTCATGGATGTCCGGCACCTCGAAGCAGACATGGTGCTGGCCGCCCTTCGGGTTCTTCTCGAGGAAGTTGATGATGGGCGACTTCTCACCCAGCGGCTCGATGATCTCGAGCTGCGTGTTCGGCAGGTTGATGAAGCCAACGCGGACGCCCTGCGCCGGCATGTCGAACGGCTGCACGAACTCGGTCGCGCCATAGAGCGCCTTGTACGTCTCGAACGTCTTCTCGATCGACGGCACGGCGATGCCGATATGGTTCAGGCGACCGATGGTCATGGCTGCGCTCCCGGCTAGATCCTGTGTATCGTGATGTCGATGAGCGGGCGTTTGCCGAACTGCGTTTCCGCCGCGCGGCGAACAGCCTTGGTCAGCACCTTCTCGATCTTCTCGTCGTCGCCGAAGTCGCCCTTCTTCATGTTGTCGAGCGCAGCCTCCGCCGCCTCGTCGATCGGCTCCATGGATTCGTCGGCCGGGCGGCCGTCCGGCTCCGAGAAGCCACGCGCCACGATGATCGGTCCGTCTTCCAGCTTGCCTTTCGAGATGACGAGGCTCACGGCGAGATGGCCGTTCCACGCCATCTTGCGGCGCTCCCACATGCCGCCGGCCTTGTCGGACGTCAGCACCTCGCCATCGACATGAAGGCGCCCCACCGGAACCTCGTCGATCAACTCGACCGGCCCGGGCGCAAGGCGGATAACGTGACCATTGTCCGGCGTAATCGCATACGGCACCTGCAGCGACTTCGCGAAGCGCGCATGCTCCATGATGTGCCTGCGCTCGCCATGCACCGGCACCGCGATCTGCGGCTTCGCCCACATGTACATGCGACGAAGCTCGTCGCGGCACGGGTGGCCGGAAACGTGGATGTCGAACTGGCGCGATGTCACCAGCTTGATGTTGCGCTCCGCCAGCGCGTTCTGGATCTCGCCGATCGCCCGCTCGTTCCCGGGAATGACGCGCGAGGAAAAGATCACCGTGTCGTCCGCACTCAGCTTCACACTCGGATGATCGCCACGCGCGATCCGCGCCAGCGCCGCGTTCGGCTCGCCCTGACTACCGGTGCAGAGATAGAGAACATGCTGGTGCGGAAGGTCCGCAGCTTTCTCGGGTTCGATGAAATCGAAACCCTTGAGCAACCCCACCGACTGCGCCGCAGCTACGATGCGGATCATCGAACGCCCGACAAGACAGACCGAGCGGTCATTCGCCCGTGCCGCTTCGCAGGCCGATTGCACCCGCGCCACGTTGGAAGCGAACGACGTAATCGCCACGCGTCCTGTCTGTTCCGCCACCGCCCGGCGCAGCGCTTCGCGCGCCATGCCTTCGGATCCAGCCTCGCCTTCCTCGAACACGTTGGTCGAGTCACACACCATCGCGAGTATGCCCTCGCGGCCAAGTTCTTCGATCTTCGCCTGGTCAAAATCCTCGCCGATGATCGGATCGGGATCGATCTTCCAGTCGCCGGTGTGAAGGATCAGGCCAAGCGGCGTGCGGATCGCGAGACCATTCGGTTCCGGGATCGAGTGAGTCAGCGTGACCATCTCGATCTCAAACGGACCAAACGTGCGTTTCTCCCGAAGCTGCATGATATGCAGCGGCGCCTCGCCATCGAGCCCGCGCTCGCGCAGCTTCTCGTTGACCAGATAGGCCGTGAACGGCGTCGCGTAGATCGGCGCACGCAGGCGCGGCCACAGCCAGCCGATCGCGCCGATATGGTCCTCGTGCGCATGCGTGAGGATGATCGCCTCGATCTGGTCGGCAAAGCTTTCCAGATAGACCGGGTCCGGCATGATGAGATCGACGCCCGGCGTCGAGTCATCGCCGAACGTCACGCCGACATCGACAATGATCCAGCGACGATCCTCCGGCGGCCCGTAACCGTAGGCGTTGAGGTTCATCCCGATTTCGCGACAGCCGCCGAGGGGAGCGAAGATGAGTTCCGCGCCCTTCATTTCAGCTCTTTGGCCGAATTGGTGATGTTACGATCATAAAGGATCCGCAGACCCTTGATCGTGATGTCACTATCGAAATGGTCGATGCGGGTCGCGGCACCCTCGAAGAGCGAGGCGACGCCGCCGGTTGCGATGACTGTCATCGGCTGGCCGTACTCTGTCTTGATCCGTTCGACCAGCCCGTCGATCAGGTCGATATAACCCCAGAACACGCCGGACTGCATGGCGGAGACCGTGTCCTTGCCGATTACCTGGTCCGGCTTCTGGATGGCGACGCGCGGCAATTTCGCCGCCGCCTCGTGCAACGCCTTCATGGACAGGTTGATACCAGGCGCAATGATGCCGCCCTCGAACGAGCCATCCGCGCCGACGATATCGAACGTGGTGGCCGTTCCGCTGTCGATCACGATCAGCGGCTTGCCGGGATAGGACCCCTGCGCGCCAACGGCGTTCACCAGGCGGTCAGCGCCGACTTCGCTGGGCTTGGGGATGTTCACCTTCACGCCCAGGTCGACATTCTCGCCGACTACAAACGGCTCAACCTTGAGGTATCGCCGCGCCAGGTTCCGCTGGTTGAAAAGCGACTGGGGCACCACCGTCGAGATGATGCAGTCGTCGATCTGCGCAAGCCGGAGCCCGCTGAGCTCCATAAGCGTGGACAGCCACACGGCATAATCGTCCGCCGTCTTGGTCATGTCCGTGGCCGATCGCCATTGCGCTCGCCACTCTTCCCCGTCGTGGACGGCAAAGAGGGTGTTGGTGTTGCCCGTATCGATCGCCAGCAGCATGCGCCGCTCCATAAGCCCCGGATCAGCCTAGTACAGAGATTTCGCCAGCCCGAACATGGGTTTCGCTCCCGTCGGCCAGTTCCACGATCAATGCCCCATCTTCAGCCAGACCTGTCATCACGCCTTCGACACGACCTGAAGCGGGCGTCAGCTCCACCCTCCCGCCCAGATGCGCGGCATGAGCCAGCCAGTCGGAACGAGTGGAAGCAAAGCCTTCGCTCAGCAGCTGGAACAGTCTCGCGCGAAAAGCGATATCCAGAGCTGCTAGAAGCCTGGGCGCGGTCACCTGCTCTCCACCCGGCAGCGCGGTGAGGCAGGACGTCACTCTATCCGCCCGTTCGGGCGCGACCTCGACATTCACGCCAAACCCGGCCGCCATCCAGAGCCGCCCATGCTGTGACCCCGTCTCGATCAGGATGCCCGCAAGCTTGGCGGACCCTGCCAGTACATCGTTCGGCCATTTCAGCTTCAACTGGCCAGTATCGACACCCAGCGATCGCGATGCATCGATCACCGCAAGGCCAGCGGAGAAACAGGCCAGCGCCGCGACCTGAAGCGTGCCCAGAAATGGCAGCAACGCGGTCGCGTAGAGATTGCCGCGCGGCGACGACCATTGCCGGCCCAGCCTGCCCCGCCCTGCCGTCTGCTCGGACGTCACCAGCCAGCACGGCCCCATGTCGCCGTCGACTGCGCGACGCCTTGCCTCTTCGTTCGTTGAATCGATCTGGTCGAACCTGACGACCGGCCATGCGCCCGAGAAGATTTCGAGCGTCACGACCTAGCCGCCCGACGCACGCGCCGCGGCCTCGAGCAGCCACTGGATCGTGATGGTCAACACCGGGAAGATCGCGATCGATGTCAGGAACACAGTCGTTGCGACTGAGACGTCCGTCCGGTCGAGCGCATCGCCAGCCGGCTTCATGAACATCGCCCAGATGAGGCGCAGGTAATAGCCCAGGGACACCACGCTCGCGATGCAGCCGACGATGACCAGCCACAGCATGTCACCCTGGATACCAGCCGTGAACACCTGCAGCTTGCCCCAGAAACCGGCGGCTGGCGGAATACCCGCAACGGAGAAGATCAGGATCAGCAAGCCAATCGCCATGCCCGGCTTGTGTTTCACGAGACCGTTGAGATCGGAGACCTCGTCCACCGCCTTGCCGCCCCGGCGCAGCGCGAGAATGCCACCGAACATTCCCAGCGTCGCGATGACGTAGAGCGTCATGTAGACCAGAACCGCAGCCGCACCGTCTTCAGCGCCCGCCGCGATGCCGATCAGCGCGAAGCCGACGTTGGAGATCGAGGAATAGGCCAGGATGCGCTTGATGCTGTTCTGCAGGAGCGCGCCGAACGCACCGATCAGCATCGAAAGCGCCGCGATGATCGCGATGATCTGCTTCCATGAAGCCTCATGCGGCCCGAACGTGACGAACATCACATGCGCCAGCAGCGCGACAGCCGCGATCTTCGGCGCCGTCGAGAAGAACGCCACGACCGGCGCAGGCGCACCCTCGTAAACGTCGGGCGTCCAGATGTGGAAGGGCGCGGCCGAAGCCTTGAACGCCAGTCCGCAGATCACGAAGACGAGCCCGAAGGTGAGACCAACGGAGATCGGCGCAGCCGCGATCACCGAATAGCCCGTGCCGCCTGTGAAGCCGTAGATCAGCGACGAGCCATAGAGCAGCAGGCCGGATGCCAGCGCGCCGAGCACGAAATACTTGAGCCCCGCTTCCGCTGACTTCAGGCTGTCACGCCGGAAGGCCGCCAGCACGTATGATGAAAGGCTCAGCGTCTCGATGCCGACGTAGAGCGTCATCAGGTCATTGGCCGACAGCATCACCCCCGCGCCAAGCGCCGCGAATGTCACCAGCAGCGGATACTCATACCGCTCCATCTGCGCCGACTTGAGGAAGCCGCCCGACATGAACAGCGCGAACGCCGCCAGCGCATACGCCACGCCCTTGGCGAACAGCGTGAACATCGTCACGCGATAGAGCCCGTCCGGCGCCATCGGGCTCGCGAACGCCGAAATGCCATCGACTGCGCCGGGGTGCTGGAACTGATAGAAGGTCAGTCCGGCGGCAGTGGCCAGAGCGATGGCAGAAAGAACGCGCAGCAGACCCGAAATCCGATCGCCGCCGATGGCGCCGAGCAGAAGTGCCGCGAGCCCGAAGCCAGCAAGAGTGGCCTCCGGTACCGCATTGTTGATGTCGGCGAGGAAATCCATGGCGCGTTCCTACTGTCCGACCTGTCCGATCATCCGCAGCACTTCGGCGGTTGATCCTTCGGTGAGGTTGAACACCAGACCCGGGAAGACGCCGAACACCAGGGCGCCGATCGCCAGCAGTCCGAGAATGAAGAATTCCAGAGGCGTGACATCCTTGATGTCGAACAGCTTCTCGTTGGTCATTTCGCCGAACACGACCCGGCGATAGAGCGTGAGCATGTAGACCGCCGACAGGATGACGCCGAGCGCTGCGCCCGCCGCCGCCCAGGTCGACGCCTGGAAGCCGCCGACCATGGTCAGGATCTCGCCGACGAAGCCCGACGTTCCGGGCAGGCCGACGTTTGCCATGGAGAACAGCATGAACAGCGCCGCATAGACCGGCATCCGATGGACGAGGCCGCCGTAGAACGCGATCTCGCGCGTGTGCATCCGGTCGTAGATCACGCCGACACAGAAGAAGAGCGCGCCGGAAATCACGCCGTGGCTGATCATCTGGAAGATCGCGCCCTGGATGCCCGCTTCGTTGAACGAGAAGATACCCAGCGTCACGAAGCCCATGTGCGCGACGGACGAATACGCCACCAGTTTCTTGATGTCGGTCTGCCGGAACGCGACCAGCGACGCATAGACGATCGCGATAACCGACAACACGAACATCAACGGCTGGAACAACAACGACGCTTCCGGGAACATCGGCAACGAGAACCGCAGGAACCCATACCCCCCCATCTTCAACAACACCGCCGCCAGCACCACCGACCCCGCCGTCGGCGCCTCAACGTGCGCATCCGGCAGCCACGTATGCACCGGCCACATCGGCAGCTTCACCGCGAAGGACGCGAAGAAAGCCAGCCACAGCCATGTCTGCACCTCTGGCGGGAACAGCAGCGCGCCGGTTTCTGGGTGCAGCCCGTTCTGCAGCACTTCCACATCGGTCGTGCCCGCGACGATGGACATGTAGACCAGCGCTGCGAGCAACAGCAGCGATCCCAGCAGCGTGTACAGAAAGAACTTGAAGGCCGCATACAGGCGGTTCTTGCCGCCCCAGATGCCGATGATGAGGAACATCGGGATCAGGCCGCCTTCGAAGAAGACGTAGAACAGGATCAGGTCCAGCGCGCAGAAGACGCCGATCATCAGCGTCTCGAGCACCAGGAAGCAGATCATGTATTCCGCCAGCCGGTCCTCGATCGATTTCGCGGACTGCATGATGCACAGCGGCGTCAGCGCGGTCGTCAGCACGATCAGCGAGATTGAAAGGCCGTCCACGCCCAGCTTGTAGGACGAGCCGCCGAACCACGGGATGCTCTCGACGAACTGGTAACCCGTCACGTCCGGCTTGAAGCCCGATAGCGCGATGATCGACACGATCAGCGCGACAAGCGAGGTCAGCAGCGCAATGCCCTTGGACGCGCTCGACGCAACCGCACCGCCGCCGACAATGCGGAAGACGAGGATCAGCAGCGCCCCGACCAGCGGGATGAAGGTCGTGATCGAAAGGATCGGCAGGTTAGACATCAGCGGCCCTGCCCCAGCATGACGAAGGCTACGAAGATCACCGCCGAGACGAGAACCACGAAGGCGTAGTGGAAGATGTATCCGGTGTGCAGCTTCGAGAGGCCGCCCGCGCCCGCCTTGGCGACGCCGGTGACGCCATCAGGCCCCATGCCGTCGATGATCTTCTTGTCGCCGATCTTCCAGAACAGGTCGCCTAGCAACGCCGTGCCTTTCACGAAGACGAACTTGTAGATCTCGTCGAAGTACCATTTGTGCGACAGGAACGAATGCATCGGCCCGCCATTGGCCGCCATGCGGCGCGGCACGCCTGGGGCCAGCAGATAGAAGATGATCGCGCCGATGAGGCCGGTCATCGTCACTACGAACGGCGCCCAGACAACCCAGACCGGAAGCTCGTGGTGCTCGCCCGTCGCGTGCGCCCCGGCCGGAGCAGCGTGCTCCTCCGCTGCAAGGCCATGGGCCTCCTCGGCGGCGGAAGCAGCAGCGGTCGAAGTCGGGGGCGCGTGCTCTTCAGGCGTCGCATGACCCTCGGCCGTCGCCGTTCCGTAAGGATGAATGCCATTCGGACCGTAGAGCGGATCGGCCTCACGCACGATTGCGCCGTTCCAGTAACCTTCGGCGTTTGTGGTCAGGAAGTATGGCTTGAACAGCACGCCCGCGAACACGGCGCCTGCCGCCAGCAGCGCCAGCGGGACCAGCATGATCATCGGCGACTCGTGCGCTGGCGCGCGGCCGTCTGCAGGCTTGGCGTGGCCGTGGTCGTGGTGCCCATGATCAGCATGAGCGTGATCGTCGTGATGCGCATGCGGGTTCGGGCGGTACTTGCCCTCAAACGTCATGAACATCAGGCGCCACGAATAGAAGCTCGTCAGCAGCGCAGCCGCGATGCTGCACCAGAAGGCGAACGGCCCGACCGCGGACGTCGAAGCATACGCACTCTCGATGATCGCATCCTTCGAGAAGAAGCCCGCGAAACCGATGTCCGTGCCCGGAATGCCGAAGCCGATCAGCGCCAGCGTGCCAACCAGCATCATCGCCCAGGTGAACGTCATGTTTTTGCGCACGCCGCCCATGAAGCGCATGTCCTGCTCATGGTGCATCCCGTGGATGACGGAGCCCGCGCCGAGGAACAGCAGCGCCTTGAAGAAGGCGTGCGTGAAGAGGTGGAACATCGCCGCGCCATAGGCGCCAACGCCAGCGGCGAAGAACATGTAGCCGAGCTGTGAACAGGTCGAATACGCAACCACGCGCTTGATATCGTTCTGCGCAAGCCCAACCGTTGCAGCGAACAGGCAGGTGGTGGCGCCGACGACCGTGATCATATTCGAGGCGACCACCGTTTCCGCATAAAGCGGCGAGCAGCGGCAGACGAGGAACACGCCGGCGGTCACCATGGTGGCGGCGTGGATGAGCGCGGAGACCGGCGTCGGGCCTTCCATCGCGTCCGGCAGCCATGTGTGCAGGAAGAACTGGGCCGACTTGCCCATTGCGCCGATGAACAGCAGCACGCCCGCGATCTCGAGCCCGACAACGTGCTGACCGAGGAAATCGATCGTCACTTCCTGGATCGGAACGGCGGCGGCCGTGCCGATGACCTGAACCGGCGCATTGTTCGCGATGACGGCGAACACGGTGTCGAATCGGAGCGGCGAGAATTCCTGGATGCCGATCGCGGCATAGTCGAAGCCCGCCACAGGTTGGACCATGAACACGACGGCCATGATGCCAAGCGCGAAGCCGAAATCGCCCACGCGGTTGACGACGAAGGCCTTGATGGCCGCATCGTTTGCCGACGGCTTCTTGTACCAGAATCCGATCAGCAGATAGGACGCGAGACCCACACCTTCCCAGCCGAAAAACAGCTGGATGAAGTTGTCCGCCGTGACCAGCATCAGCATCGCGAAGGTGAACAGCGACAGGTAGGCGAAGAAGCGCGCACGATGCGGGTCGTCGGCCATGTAACCGATGGAGTAGACGTGCACGAGCGCTGACACGCTGGTCACCACGAACAGCATGGTGATCGACAGGCTGTCGAGCTTGATGGCCCAATCAGCGATGAATGTGCCAACGTCGAACCAGCGCGACAGCACGATCGTCTGTGAAACGCCGGCATGGCCAAAGGCCTGGCTGAAGAACAGGAACCCGGCCAATGCGGCCGCCGCGACCACGATGGTCGTCGTGATCGCCATGGCGAGCTTGTCGCCGAGGAAGCGCTGACCAAGGCCGGAGATCGCCGCGGCGATGCCGGGCGCCAGCACGATGAAGATGGCCGCGAGTTCCTGGAAGGTCACGCCTCTGCTCTCCCCTAACCGCGCAGCACGTTGACGTCTTCCACCGCGATTTCACCGCGGTTACGGAAGTAGACGACGAGAATGGCAAGACCGACCGCGGCTTCAGCCGCGGCAACCGTCAGCACGATCATGGCGAATACCTGCCCGGCGATCGTGCCGTTGAAGACCGAGAACGCCACGAGGTTGATGTTCACCGACAGCAGGATCAGTTCGATCGACATCAGGATGACGATGATGTTCTTCCGGTTCACGAAGATGCCGAACACGCCAATGGTGAACAGCGCTGCCGAGACCGCGAGATAGTGGCCGAGTGTGAGCTCCACGCCTGCCATGGGTTAAATCCCCTGCCCCGGATGCACGTCCTTGAGTTCGACGGCGTCCTTGCGTTTGCGAGCGGTCTGTTGCGCGATGTTCTGGCGTTTCACGTTCGGGCGCGAGCGCAGCGTCAGCACGATCGCGCCGATCATGGCGACCAGCAGCACGATGCCCGACATCTGGAAGAGCAGCAGGTAGTCCGTGTAGAGCACCTTGGAGAGCGCTTCCGCGTTCGTGGGCGCATTCGGGTTCGGGTTGAACGTCTCGCCGCCACCGAAGGTCGCAGCAGCAGCCACAATCCCGATCTCGGCCAAAAGCGCCAATGCCACCAGAACGCCCACAACAAGGTAGTTCTGGAAGCCCTGCTTCAGCTCCGCGAAGTCGACGTCGAGCATCATGACCACAAAGAGGAACAGCACCGCAACGGCGCCGACATAGACGACGACCAGCAGCATCGCGAGGAACTCGGCGCCGATCAGCACCAGGAGGCCCGCCGAGGTGAAGAACGCGAGGATCAGCCAGAGCACGGAGTGCACCGGGTTCCTTGCCGCGACGACGAACAGTGCGGAGAGCACCACGATCGTCGAGAGGATGTAGAAAGCGATCAACGCCATGGCGTGGCTTTCCTCTTCCTTCGTTCTAAAGCGCCCCGGACGGGGCCATTGAAGTCCATCAGACGAGACTCGCCCTTGGCGAAGTCGCGCCCTTCTAACGATACCGAGCGTCGAGTTCCAGATTGCGGGCGATCTCGCGTTCCCAGCGGTCGCCGTTCTCCAGAAGCCGTTCCTTGTCGTAGTAGAGTTCCTCACGCGTCTCGGTGGCGAACTCAAAATTCGGGCCTTCGACGATGGCGTCCACCGGGCAGGCTTCCTGGCAGAAGCCGCAGTAAATGCACTTCACCATGTCGATGTCGTAGCGGGTCGTGCGGCGCGAACCGTCTTCGCGCGGCTCGGCCTCGATCGTGATAGCCTGCGCCGGGCAGATCGCCTCGCACAGCTTGCACGCGATGCAGCGCTCCTCGCCGTTGGCGTAGCGACGCAGCGCATGCTCGCCACGGAAACGCGGCGACAGCGGGCCCTTCTCGAACGGATAGTTCACCGTCGCCTTGCGCGTGAAGAACTGACGCATGGCAAGGAAGAAGGCGCCGACGAAGTCCGTCAGCAGGGCGCCGCGAATGGCTTGGCCGATCGACATTCTAGCTCCCTGCCCCCGCGCGATATTCCTTGAAGCTGACCCGGCCGTCGGCATCTGCATCGATGCCGGCCGGGAGCGTCACGGCGATGAGTTCGGGCGCTTCGAGATAACCGCTCTTGTCTGCGTCGATCTGGTCGAAGCCGGGCCGCGCCTGCGCGCTGTTCCAGGTCACCCAGCCACCGATGAGCACCACCGCCACCAGTGAGGTCGGCAGGAAGATCTTCCAGCCCAGCCGCATCAGCTGGTCGTAGCGGTAGCGCGGCACGATCGCCTTCACCATCGCGAACAGGAAGAAGAAGAACGTCGTCTTGATGATGAAGACGAACAGGCCGCCGAGGCTGATCAGCCATTCCGGCGCTCCCGTGTCCGGCATCGGGATCGGCATGTGCCACCCGCCGAAGAACAGGATCGTCAGCATCGCGCACATCAACACGATGGAGACGTATTCCCCGATCATGAACATCAGATACGGCGAGGAAGAGTACTCGACCTGGTAACCGGCCACGAGTTCGGATTCCGCTTCCGGCAGATCGAAAGGAGGACGGTTCGTCTCCGCCAGCGCCGAGATGAAGAAGATCACGAACATCGGGAACATGACGAAGATCGTCGGGAAGGCGAACGCGTGCCAGTTCCAGATGCCGCCTTCCTGGTTGTTCACCACATCGCTGAGGTTCAGCGATCCGACCAGCAGCAGGACGGTCACGATCACGAAGCCGATCGAGACTTCGTACGACACCATTTGCGCTGCGGAACGCAGGCCGCCGAGGAACGGATACTTCGAGTTCGAAGCCCACCCGCCCATAATGATGCCATAGACGCCCAGCGACGAGATCGCGAACAGGTACAGCACGCCGACATTGAGGTTGGAGATCACCCAGCCCGGCGCGACGGGGATCACCGCCCAGCCGACCAGCGCCAGCGTCAGCGTGATGATCGGCGCCAGCAGGAACACCGTCTTGTTGGCGCCAGCCGGAATGATGACTTCCTTGAGCACGAACTTGATCAGGTCCGCGAACGATTGCAGCAGGCCGAACGGCCCCACCACGTTCGGGCCCTTGCGCAGCTGAACCGCCGCCCAGACCTTGCGGTCGAATAGAAGCAGGAACGCGATCAGCACGAGCAGGATCACGACGAAGGCGAGAATCTGCAGCACGGCGAGGCCGATGCCGCCCCACATTCCGCCGCCCCACTGGAAGAGGTTTTCCATTCCGCCCTCCCCCTATTCCGCCGCGACCGCGGGGTTCACACCCGCAGCGAGCTCGGCGCATTCCGCCATGGTGCGCGAGGCACGCGCGATCGGATTGGTCAGATGGAAGGCCCGGATCGGCGTCATGAACCCGGCCGACTGCATCTGCCCGGCCGATCCATAAGGACCGGCAACGCCAGCCGCATGCGCGCCCGGCGCGAAGTCGAGACCGAGGAAGGTCGGGTGGTCCTTGCCCAGCTTCTCGCGAAGCTGCACCAGCGTATCGTACGGCAGTGTCTTGCCGACATAAGCCGACAACGCGCGCAGGATCGCCCAGTCTTCGCGGGCATCGCCCTTCGGAGCAACCGCGCGCTGGGTCCGCTGCACGCGGCCTTCGGTGTTCACGTAGGTCGCCGATTTCTCGGTGTAGGCAGCAGCCGGCAGGATCACGTCCGCGCGGTGCGCGCCGTTGTCGCCATGGCTGCCGATGTAGATGACGTGGGCCTTGCCGAGCTTCGATGTATCGATCTCGTCCGCGCCCAGTAGCAGCACCGTCTTGATGTCGCCCGACTGCGCGCCGGCAACGATGCCCGCCACGTCCTTGCCGCCCTGCATCGGCAGGAAGCCCATGTCGAGCCCGCCTACGCGCGCCGCGGCCGTGTGCAGCACGTTGAAACCATTCCAGCCATCCTTGAACGCGCCGACAGCCGCCGCGAATGCCGAAACAGCGTTCAGCACAGCCCCGCCATCGCCGCGTGTCAGCGCGCCCTGGCCAACGATGATGAGCGGGCGATTGGCGTTGGTCAGCGCGTCGAACACCGGATGACCGGCCTTGAGATCCTTCAGACTGTCCGGACCAGCGCCGAGATATTGATAGTCGACCGTCAGATCGACGCGCTCGCCAAGCAGCGCGACCGGAACCATCCGCAGCCACGCTTTGCGCAGGCGTGCGTTCAGCACCGCCGCTTCCTTGCGCGGGTTCACGCCGATCAGAACGATAGCGTCGGCCTCATCGATGCCCATGATCGTCGAATTGAACAGATAGCTCTCGCGCGGAAGCTTTGAGCCATCCGCAGCCAGACCCAGCTTCGCGCCATCCTGACGGCAGTCGATAGACTTCACGCCGAGCGAACCCGCGAGATCCAGCGCGGCCTTCATCCCTTCAGCGTCGGCCAGATCGCCCGCGATCACGCCAATCTGGTCGCCCGAAACCTTCAGCATCTCTGCCGCGCGCTTCAGCGCTTCGTCCCACGTCACGGCCTTCAGCGCGCCATTCTCACGCACATACGGCTTGTCGAGGCGCTGGCGGCCAAGGCCGTCCCACACGAAACGCGTCTTGTCCGAGATCCACTCCTCGTTGATCTCTTCGTTCACGCGCGGAAGAATCCGCATCACGGCAGGCCCACGCGCGTCGACACGGATCGCCGAACCCAGCGCATCCATCACGTCGATGCTCTCGGTCTTGCGCAGCTCCCACGGACGCGCGTTGAACGCGTACGGCTTGGACGTCAGCGCCCCCACCGGGCACAGATCGATTACGTTGCCGGAGAGCTCGCTGGTCAGCGACTTCTCAAGATAGGTCGTGATCTCCGCGTCTTCGCCACGGTTGGCGAGACCGATCTCATCCACGCCTGCCACCTCCGCCGCAAAGCGCACGCAACGGGTGCACTGGATGCAGCGCGTCATGATCGTCTTGACCAGCGGGCCCATGTTCTTGTCGTCGACCGCGCGCTTGTTCTCGGTATAGCGCGTCCCGGCGCGGCCATAGCCCATCGCCTGGTCCTGCAGGTCGCACTCGCCGCCCTGGTCGCAGATCGGACAATCCAGCGGGTGATTGATCAGCAGGAATTCCATGACGCCGGCGCGCGCCTTGATGGCCCGCGGCGACTTGGTCGAGATCTCGTGCGGCGTGCCGTCCTTCTTGGGCGCCATGTCGCCCACCGTCTGGGCGCACGACGCGATCGGCTTCGGCGCGCCGACCCAGTCGACAAGACACATGCGGCAGTTGCCGGCGATCGACAGGCGCTCGTGATAGCAGAAGCGCGGAATCTCGGCGCCCGCCGCTTCGCACGCCTGCAGCATGGTGAAGTTCTTCGGAACATCTACCGAGACGCCATCGACAATCAGTTTGACGGTGTCGGTCATGCCCTACTCCGCCGCCAGTGTGTGGCCCTGAACGTGCGGGCGGCCCTGGCGATAGTTCACGATGCGGTCTTCGATTTCCTGACGGAAGTGCCGGATCAGGCCCTGGATCGGCCACGCGGCGGCGTCGCCCAGGGCGCAGATCGTGTGGCCTTCCACCTGGGACGCCACGTCGAGCAGCGTGTCGATCTCGGATGTCTCGCTCTCGCCCTTCACCATCCGCTCGAGCACGCGCCACATCCAGCCCGTGCCTTCACGGCACGGCGTGCACTGGCCACAGCTCTCGTGCTTGTAGAAGTAAGCAAGGCGCGCGACCGCGCGGATCAGGTCTGTCGACTTGTCCATCACGATGACGGCCGCCGTGCCGAGGCCCGACTTCACATCTCGCAGCGCGTCAAAATCCATCAGAACCGTGTCGCAGATCTCCTGCGGGATCATCGGCACCGACGATCCACCGGGGATCACGGCCTTGAGGTTGCTCCAGCCGCCGCGCACGCCGCCGCAGTGCTCTTCGATCAGCGTCTTCAGCGGGATCGACATCTCTTCTTCGACATTGCACGGCCGCTCGACGTGGCCGGAGATGCAGAACACCTTCGTGCCAGTGTTGTTCGGGCGGCCAAAACCAGCGAACCAGCCCGCGCCACGGCGCAGGATCGTCGGCGCAACCGCGATCGACTCCACGTTGTTCACGGTCGTCGGGCAGCCATAGAGGCCCGCGTTCGCTGGGAATGGCGGCTTCAGGCGCGGCTGGCCCTTCTTGCCTTCGAGGCTTTCGAGCAGCGCGGTCTCTTCACCGCAGATGTAAGCGCCGGCGCCGTGGTGACAGTAGATGTCGAAATCCCAGCCCGAACCGCAGGCGTTCTTTCCGACCAGGCCGGCGGCGTACGCCTCCTTGATCGCTTCCTCAAGGCACTCGCGCTCGCGGATGTATTCGCCGCGCAGGTAGATGTAGCAGGCCTTCGCACGCATCGCGAACGACGCGATCAGGCAGCCCTCGATCAGCAGGTGCGGATCGTGGCGCATGATGTCCCGGTCCTTGCAGGTGCCGGGTTCGGATTCATCCGCGTTGACGACGAGATAGTGCGGACGGTCCTTCACCACCTTCGGCATGAACGTCCACTTCAGGCCCGTCGGGAATCCGGCGCCGCCTCGGCCACGCAGGCCGGAGGCCTTGATCTGGTCGCAGATCCACTCCGGGCCGAACTGCATCAGCTCCTTCGTGGAATTCCACGCGCCGCGCTTCTTCGCGGCTTCCAGCCGGAAGTCCTGCCGCCCGTACAGGTTGGTGAAGATGCGATCCTTATCGAGAAGCACGGTTCTGCCCCCTCGCTTCTCTCACAAGCTTGATGATCGCCGGCAGGCTGAAGCCCAGCCCGGCAACCACGCCCGATACGAACCAGATCCAGCTGCTCGTCAGCGCCCAGGCGATAAGGCCCGCGATCACACACAACATCTCGAAGATGCCGGCCTTGATCAGCTCGGCCTTCATTTTCTTGCTGGGTTTATACTCTGCCATTGCGCCTCTCATGTCTGAGCCGGCTCAGGCGGTTTGGGGGCGTTCGGAATAGCCGTCAGCGGCTTCGCCTTCGTGCCGTCGTACAGCGCCTCGTCCGTCAGCGATGTTGGCGGACCTTCCGGCGCGGACGTCTGCCGCTTCACATAGGTGCCCGGCTGGGGCTCCTTGCCCGACGCGAAGTCGTCGATGATCTTCTCGAGCGACTCGATGCTCAGGTCTTCATAGAAGTAGTCGTTGATCTGGATCATCGGCGCGTTCACGCACGCGCCCAGGCACTCGACCTCGACCCACGAAAACTTGCCGCCGCCCGAGACGTGACCCTTCGGGCCGATCTTGCGCTCGCAGAAATCCTTCAGCTTGTCCGCGCCGCGCAGCATGCACGGCGTCGTGCCGCAAACCTGGAAGTGATACTTACCGACCGGCTCGAGGTTGAACATCGTGTAGAAAGTCGCGATCTCGTAGACGCGGATGTACGTCATGCCGAGCCGGTCCGCGACCGCGCGCAGCGCGGGCTCCGACAGCCAGCCGGCATTCTGCTTCTGCGTGATCCAGAGCGCCGGGATAACGGCCGACGCGCGGCGCTCCGACGGATACTTCCGCTCCCACCACGCGATCTGCTCTTCGCTCGCTTGCGTGAAGGCAAACGGCTTGTGGTCTTCCGGATGATGGAAACGCCGGTGGCTCAACGGTCGACCTCCCCGAACACGATGTCCAGCGAGCCGAGAATGGCCGAGACGTCGGCGAGCATGTGGCCACGGCACAGATGGTCCATGGCGTGAAGGTGGGCATAACCCGGCGCCTTGATCTTCAGGCGATACGGACGGTTGCCGCCATCGCTCACGAGATAGACGCCGAACTCGCCTTTCGGCGCCTCGACGCAGGCGTAGGTCTCGCCGGCGGGAACGTGGAATCCCTCGGTGTAGAGTTTGAAGTGATGGATCAGCGCTTCCATCGACGACTTCATCTCGGCGCGGCGCGGCGGCGCGTACTTCGAATGCTCTGGCAGCACGGGGCCGACCGGCATCTTGTCGACGCACTGCTTGATGATCTTGATGCTCTCGCGCATCTCTTCGATACGGCAGAGATAGCGGTCCCAGCAGTCGCCGTTCTTGCCGACCGGAATCTTGAAGTCGAGTTCCGAGTAGACTTCATACGGCTCGGCGCGGCGCAGGTCCCACGCAAGGCCCGATCCGCGAACCATCACGCCCGAGAAGCCCCAGGCCAGCGCGTCTTCCACCGACACCACGCCGATATCGACGTTGCGCTGCTTGAAGATGCGGTTCTCGGTGACGAGCGCTTCGATGTCGTCGAGCGTCTTCAGGAACGGTCCGCAGAATTTGTGGATGTCTTCCACCAGCTCCGGCGGCAGATCCTGGTGAACGCCACCCGGCCGGAAATACGCCGCGTGCATCCGCGAGCCGGACGCGCGCTCATAGAACACCATCAGCTGCTCGCGCGGCTCGAAGCCCCACAGCGGCGGCGTCAACGCGCCCACGTCCATCGCCTGCGTCGTGACGTTCAGCAGGTGCGATAGCAAGCGGCCGATCTCGGAGAAGATCACGCGGATGTACTTGGCGCGCTCCGGAACCTGGATCCCCGCCAGCTTCTCGATGGCGAGACAGTAGGCATGCTCCTGGTTCATCGGCGCGACATAGTCGAGCCGGTCGAAGTAAGGCAGCGCCTGAAGGAACGTCTTGTACTCGATCAGCTTCTCGGTGCCGCGATGCAGCAGCCCGATATGCGGATCGACGCGATCGACGATCTCGCCGTCGAGATCCAGCACGAGGCGAAGCACGCCGTGCGCCGCCGGATGCTGCGGCCCGAAGTTGATCGTGAACTTCCGGTCGTCCATCTCTTCCATGATGGCGGACTTGGACTGATCGATGTGCTGCTCGGCCATGGCTACTTCTTCGCCTCGCCGGCTTTCTCATCACCCGGGATGACGGCTTGCATGCCTTCCCACGGCGAGAGGAAATCGAAGTTGCGGTATTCCTGGACCAACCGCACCGGCTCGTTGATCACGCGCTTCTGGGCTTCATCGTAGCGGACCTGCACGCGACCCGTCAGCGGGAAGTCCTTGCGCAGCGGATAGCCCTCGAACCCGTAGTCGGTGAGGATGCGGCGCAGGTCCGGATGCCCGGCGAAGATGATGCCATACATGTCGAACGCTTCGCGCTCATACCAGTTGGCCACCGGGAACACGCCCGACACCGTCGGCACCGGCGCCACCTCGTCTGTCCGCGTCTTCACGCGAATGCGCTGGTTCAGCCGCATCGACAGCAGGTGATAGACAACCTCGAACCGCTCGTTCGCGGTCGGGTAGTCGCAGCCGCACAGGTCCACCAGTGTCTCGAAGCGGCACTGGCTGTCGTCGCGCAGGAATTCGAGGAACTTCGCAATGCTGTCGCGCTGAACCGTCACCGTCATCTCGCCCTGGGAGACAACGATGCCGGTAATGGCTTTCGCCTGCACGCTCTCAAGGTGCAGCTTAAGCTCGGACGTCATGGAAGCGCGGGAGGGAAGGCTCATCTTTCGATGCTCCCCTCACGTCGAATCTTCTTCTGCAGCTGCAGCAGCCCATAGATCAGCGCCTCAGCCGTCGGCGGGCAGCCTGGGATATAGATATCCACAGGCACGATCCGGTCACACCCGCGCACGACGGCATAGGAGTAGTGGTAGTAACCACCGCCATTGGCGCACGAGCCCATGGAAATCACGTAACGCGGCTCCGGCATCTGATCGTAAACCTTGCGCAGCGCCGGAGCCATCTTGTTGGTGAGCGTACCCGCCACGATCATGACATCCGACTGCCGCGGCGAAGCGCGCGGCGCGGCGCCGAAGCGCTCCATGTCGTAACGCGGCATCGACGCCTGCATCATCTCGACCGCACAGCAGGCGAGGCCAAACGTCATCCACATCAGCGAGCCGGTGCGCGCCCAGGTGATCAGGTCATCCACGGCTGCAACGACAAAACCCTTGTCCGCCAGTTCATCCGAAAGCCCGGCGAAGTACGGGTCGTTCGGCTTCACGAGCGCGGTGCCCGGAGACGCGGCAGCTACCTTCGCCTCGGCCATTACTGCCACTCCAGCGCGCCACGGCGCCATTCGTAGACAAAGCCGACGGTCAGCACGCCGAGGAACGCCATCATCGACCAGAAGGCGAACACGTTCCCTTCGAACACCTGGAACACCCAGGGAAACAGGAAGGCCACTTCGAGGTCGAAGATGATGAAGAGGATGGAGACGAGATAGAATCGCACGTCGAACTTCATGCGCGCGTCATCGAACGCGTTGAAGCCGCACTCGTAGGCGGACAGCTTTTCCGGGTCAGGCTTGCGCGGCGCAAACAGCGTGGACGCAACAATAAACAGGATGCTCAACGCCGCCGCGATCACCAGAAAAATCACGACAGGGAGGTATTCGACGACGAGCGTCTGCGCGCCTTCCATATGAACCCTCGGTCATCTTTTGCCGGACGGCCTAGTCCGCTTTGACGTGTGAGGCAATAGAGCCTCGGAGCGCATGAAGTAATCTTCAATCGGCCGCGACTTTTCGGCCTTGTTTCTGGGCTGTGGACACGTTTTTCGCTGCGATGGAACGTCGCAATTCCGCCCATCACACGATGGGCTGAACCCGGTCACGAACCCATTGCGAGAGCAACCACTTTCGACCGCTCATAACCGGGGTTCCTGCATGCAGCGTCAGCGGGTCTGGTTGCTTGTCCGCGCGCCGCACATTCAGGAACAGCATCGCATCGCCAACTCGTCCACGATGCTTCCAGTTGATCTTCGGAAACGCCGTTTCGCCGCCCTCATAATCGTCGTTGAGCCATGTCAGGCACGTCGCCACCCGCTGCCCCATGGCCTCGAGGACGTGCGCGAATGAAGGCTCGTCCGGCATCAGGAAGTCGAAATGCGCCTTGTATTCCTGCCCCACCTCATAACTGAGCACGTGTGGCGCTTCCTGCTGATGGATATGCAGCCCCGACGCCAGCTCCAGGCGCTTCTGGGTCAGCACCAGGACAATGTCGGTGTCGGCAAGACCGAATCCCGCCGCCAGCCCGTCCGGATCGGATCGCGCACCCAGCGCCCCGTGCTGTATTCCGCCACCATGGCCGGCGCGACTCGCGCCTGCCCCCGCTCGATCAGCCAGCGGCACATCGGCCTGGTGGCAAGCCCCTCGATCAACGCGATGGCCGGCTGCTCGTGAACCGGCGACAGTCCCGGCGGCCTCAGCAACCCTTTGAGGTCGATCCGCCCCGCGAATTCGCGCAAGTTGGCGCCCGATCCCGGCGACTTATCCACACCCGCCAACGCTGCCAGCTGACCCTGGCTCCGCCGATGACCAAGCTCGGCCGCCCGCACGAGCCAGTTCATGGCCTCGGCCCAATTGGAAGGACGCGCAACTCCCAGAGCGGCAAGGACAGCCAGCCTTTCCGCTGCCGCCCCTACGTCCTGACCGGCCAGTTCCCTGAACGCCGCGGTTGCGCGGACCGGGTCGCCTGGCCGACCTGCGCCGCCAACAAGCAGCTCATTGATCGCGCCGATGCGCGGATCAATGGATTCAGGATTGGTGGAGCTATGGTTTTCTGGCGTTACGGTCATCTCGGCCGACCGGTTTTTTCGACACCTGGCGCGAGTGACGGGGCTCGAACCCGCGACCTCCGGCGTGACAGGCCGGCACTCTAACCAACTGAGCTACACCCGCATCCGCCGGTGTCGAAGGAGGCAGCGTTTAGGCGTGCTCGCTCGACCGGTCAAGCGGAATGGCGCCTGTAAACCCGGCCTATTGCGCGCCCAGGGCATGCTTCAGGACCAGCCGGTTGCTGCCGTCGGCCACGAAGCCGATGGCGGTCAGCGCCTCCATGGCCCCCTGACTGGCGTTTTCGACCGTCGCGGTCATCTCCATGTCGAGGTGCTGGCTGATGTTCATGCTGGCCACGACGTCCTCGCCGGTCGCGGCCTTCCCGGAAGCCCGAACGTTCAACTTGCCGCCCTGGCAGCTCACCGGCCCGCGCAGCTCCGGGCCCACCCAGCCCTTGTAATTCACCTGGGTCAGCGCGTCGGTCCAGACCTCGCCCGAGGCGGTGTCGCACAGGTTGTTGACGAACTTCACGTCCTTCAGCGCCAGCGTGAACTTGCCGTCTGTTCGCGCGATCGCTTGCGGCATCCCGGGCACGCTGGCCGTTTCGCCGGAAATCAGCATGTCCTTCACGTCGAGGCTGCCGTCGCTGATCCCGTAGGCAAGCGAGGCCTGACCCGCCACGCCCTCGCGCGTGAGCCCAACCGTCCCCGTCGCCTTCCCGCCCAACAGCGAAAACAACTCCGTCTTCACCGAAAGGTCGCCGATCTTCTGCTCGCCGTAGGAGACGTCGGTCAGCTTGCCGTCCCACACACTTCCCGACGCTTGGGTGAACTTGAGATCGGGCGCACGCTGCGCGGCCCAGTCCGCCGCCATCGACATGGGGAAGAAGGCCACGCCGCCGCCAATCAGCAGCACGAGGCCGAGCACGACAAACAGAACAATCCGCACAGGAAATCCCTCGACTCCGCCCCGCCGGAAACCTAGCGGCACGCGCCCTGCAGCGCCAGCGGGGCCCTACAGCAGGCCTTCGGCCTTCTTCACGCCGTCCTGCCCGGAAAAGATCAGCGTGCGCGTCCGTTCTGCCAGTCGCACATTCACGAGGTTGGTCTGTCCGTCGAAAACGTCCCGCAGGATGCGGTTGTCGATCGCCAGCTCTTTCGGCGGCGTCGCCAGCCTGCATTCCTGATACAGCACCAGGAACTGCCCCTCGAACTCCGCGCCCAGCGGCTGCAACGCGATCTTCCGGCCGCCATCGGTCAGTCCGAAATGCCCCTCGATGTGAAGCATCATCTGCGCCTGGTTGCGCACCACAGTCATGTCCAGCTGCTCGACGCCCGTCGCCGCGCCCATGCCGAGTTCGGCGTCATGCGCGTGAACGCGATGTGTCACTTCCAGCATCGACGATGCCGCGTTCCAGATCACACTCGTCACCACGCTCTGCGAACGGTGCGCCAGCGCCGGAGGAGCGACAGCAAGAGCGCATCCGGCGAGAACCGCCATCCTGCGCGTGATGCCGCGCCCGCCCGTCATTGTGGCCGCGGCTGCGTTGGCGTGATCGGGGCGGCCGGGCTTGCCGGTTGCGCCTGCTTGGCGCGTAGTTCGACCAGCGCATCAGCCATCTGGTTCCGGCCCGCCGTGTTCTGGCGATACAGGTCCAGCCTGCTGGGCGCGTTCTGCTGCGGGAAGGCGTTGTTGATCCGCACGGCGTCCGCAGTCTGGTGCTTCGCATCCAGCTCTACCGACACGACCTTTTTCGCCTCGACGAACAGCTTGGTCACCTTCTGGTTGTTCATGCGCCAGATCTCGGCGGGGATCATGATCTCCTTCGTGGAGCCGTCGTCAAACGTGAACTTCAGCGGCAACGGTGAAATCAGCCCGCCCTTGTTCTCGAAGTCGATGAAATAGATATACGGATTTTCGCGAATGGCCCGCTCGAACGCCGATTTGTCCGGCTCCTTCAGGCCCTCCTGCCAGGTCGAATAGTCGTTGCGATCCTTGTTGGTTACCGCGAACTCATCGTTCTCGGAGTAGAAGTCCCGGGCGTCCGGGTGCTGCTCCATGTAGGTCTTCTCACCCGCTGCCTTGTTCTCAAGCACGGTCACCGGCGGCGGACGCGTCGCCTCGCGGCGCTCGCGTTGAAACTGCGACTCCACTTCCGGATTGCGACCCGACAGCCGGTATTCGCGCACATCGTTCAGCGCGATGTCGACGTGATCCGTCGTGTAGAACCAGCCGCGCCAGAACCAGTCGAGGTCCGTGCCCGACGCATCCTCCATCGTACGGAAGAAGTCCGCCGGCGTTGGCCGCTTGAACTGCCAGCGCCGCGCGAACTCGCGGAACGCATGATCGAACAGCTCACGCCCCATCACAGTCTCGCGCAGAACCGTCAGCGCCGCCGCCGGCTTGTTGTAGGCGTTGTTGCCGAACTGGATCAGCGAGTCCGAGTTCGTCATGATCGGAACCTGATCCTCGGACATCATGTACGCCCCGATCTCGTCCAGCGAGTTCGGATTGCCGCCCAGCACCGGGAAGTTCTCGTCCCAGCGCAGTTCGGTCATGAATTCCATGAACGAGTTCAGCCCCTCATCCATCCACGTCCACTGACGTTCATCCGTGTTGAGGATCATCGGGACGTAGTTGTGGCCCACTTCATGGATCACCACGCCGATCAGGCCGTTGCGCGCAGTGCGCGTGTATGTCTTCACCCCTGTCTTCTCGTCCTTCACGGGGCGATACCCGTTGAACGAGATCATCGGGTACTCCATCCCCCCGCCCAGCCACGTGTTGACCGAGATAGCGGTCGGATAGGGATACGGAAACGAGAACTCCGAATAGACGTCGATCGTGTGCGCCACGGCGCGTGTCGAATACAGCGACCACAGCGGATCCGCCTCGTTCGGGAAGAAGGACTGCGCCAGCACGTCCCCGCCCACATCCTGGTCCACGCCCATCGCGTCCCAGATGAACTTGCGCGAGGACGCCCACGCGAAATCGCGCACGTTTCCGGCCTTCCAGCGCCAGGTTTTCGTGGCGCTCGTGCCTTCCTTCTCGTTCGCCAGCGCCTCTTCCGGCGTCACGATATACATCGGCTTGTCGTAACTCCGACGCGCCTGCGCGAGCCGGTTGCGCTGCTCTCCGCTCAGCACGTCGTTCGGGTTCTGCAGCACACCCGTCGCGCCCATGACGTGATCGGCCGGAACGGTGATCGCAACATCGTAGTTCCCGAATTCGAGCGTGAACTCGCCCTGCCCCAGGAACTGCTTGTGCTGCCAGCCGGTGTAATCGGTGTACGCCACCAACCTTGGGAACCACTGCGCCTGGAAGAAGGTGTAGGTGTCCGTGTCACGGAAATACTCATAACCCGCGCGACCGCCGAACAACCCGTTATCGACAATGTTGAACGCCCAGCCGAGCTTGATCGTCGTCGACGCCTTCGGAGCCAGCGGCTGCGGAAGATCCACGCGCATCATCGTGTCGTTGACGACAAAGGGCAGCGCCCGCGATCCGCCGTCCGTCACGGACTGGATCTCGAACCCGTGCGGCCGGTCGGCCAGCGACTGCAGCTGGCGGAACGTGTTGATGCTCAGCGTATCGCTCGCCGCCGTCGCCGCCGGGGCCCGCGCCGTGCGCCGCGCCGCCGAGTCCTGCTTGAAGATGTTCTGATCGAGCTGCAGCCAGATGTAGTTCAGCGGATGGGGCGAATTGTTGCGGTAGGTGATGGTGCCCGTCGCCGTGATCCGCTTGTTGGGCTCATCCAGCGTCGCCGCGATCACATAGTCGGCCTGCTGCTGCCAGTATGACTCACCAGGGGCGCCTGAAGCCGTCCGATAAGTGTTCGGCGTCGGCAGATCGACCTCGAGCTGCCGGAACTTGTCGTCCCAGTTGCCCTTCGTCTGCTTGTTGGCGTCAGCGAACGCAGGACCGGCCGACAGAATCGCCACGACGGCCGCAAACCAAGCGAATTTCATCCACAGGCTCCCCGGAGAACTTGCTACGGGTTTTAGCGATTATCGATGAATTGTCACCGCGACTTTGCGCCTTCAGTGCCTATCGCGCCTTTCGCGAAACGCCTGGCCAACAAAGAGAAGGGCCGGCGCTTGGGGCGCCGGCCCAGTTGCACAGGAACAGAACCGGTAGGAACCATCGAGGGACTTCAAGGCGTCCTTCCGGTGTGTGTCCGGTATATGGGAGTGAGTCTGAACACGATTTGAGGCGCTCGTTATCCTCGGTTCAGAAAAAGAAATAGAGCGAAGCCACTGACTCCACGCCATATTTCAGGCTGAATCTACGACGAACCAACAGCGCCCCTAGCCTTGGACGACAGCGCCGGTCTTCAGGAAGCCGGCCGCCTGTTCAGGCGAGATGCCCCAGCTCTTCAGCACATCCTCGCTCTGCTTGCCTGCTAGCGCCGGCGAACCGTTGACCGCTCCCCCGGTGCGCGAAAACCGTGGCGCGGGGCCGGGCTGAGTCACTCCGAACGCCTCCACGAAAGTCTTGCGTGCCGCGTTGTGCGGATGCCTTGGCGCCTCGTCCATGCTCAGCACCGGCGCGACGCACCCGTCCGTCCCGTCGAACACCTTCATCCATTCGTCGCGGGTCCGCGTGCGGATCACCTCGGCCACGCGCCGCGAATAGTCCGGCCACTGATCGCGGCTCATGTAGGACGGGAACGCATCCTCGGGCAGGCCGAGCCCCTTCACCAGCACCGCATGGAATTGCGGCTCGATCGACCCGACCGCCAGCCACTTCCCGTCCGCGCATTCATACGTGTCGTAGAAGTGCGCGCCGCCATCCAGCATGTTGTCATCGCGGTTGTTGTTCCAGATACCTGCAGCCTTCATTCCGTAGAACATCGTCATCAGCGACGCCGCCCCGTCGATCATCGCGCAATCGACCACCTGCCCCTTGCCCGATGACTTCGCCTCGATGATCCCCGCCAGCAGCCCGAACGCGAGATAAAGCGCGCCGCCCCCGAAATCGCCGACCAGATTCAGCGGCGGCGCTGGCGGCTCTCCCGCTCGTCCCATCGTGTGCAGCGCGCCTGTCAGCGCGATGTAGTCGATGTCGTGCCCAGCCATGCTCGCCCAAGGGCCGGTCTGCCCCCACCCCGTCATCCGCCCGAACACCAGTCTTGGGTTGCGCTTCAGCACCACGTCCGGCCCCACGCCCAGCCGCTCCATCACGCCCGGCCGGAATCCCTCGATCAGCCCGTCCGCCTTCTCCAGAAGGCTCAACGCCGCCTCGACGCCCTCGGGCTTCTTGAGATCGATCCCGATCGACCGCTTGCCCCGGTTCGCCAGATCCGGACGCGACGATCCCACCGACTCCGCCCGATCGATCCGCACGACATCCGCGCCAAGATCCGCCAGCAGCATTCCGCAGAAAGGCCCCGGCCCGATGCCCGCGAACTCGACAATCTTCACACCGACCAGTGGGCCAGACGCCATAACGCTTCTCCGTTTGCGCTAACGACACTCCCGGCATTGCCGCGCACGTCAAGCCTCTCTCAACGGCAACCAGACGCTGTCATGCCCCCGTGTCGCGCAATTTGAATTGCGTAGCGCGCGCTTCACTGTCCTCCTGCGCGCCGTGGAGACGGGGACGTCTCCGACAGGGGACAGATCATGTATAAAACATCAGCTTCACTTCTTGCCTTGGCCGCCGCGACGCTTCTGCTGACGGCCTGCCAGCCCGCTGCAACGCCAACACCGGCACCCGAGGCCGCAACTCCGGAAGCCGCCGCGCCTGTCCCGGGCCCAGGCGAGCCCACGCTGGAGGAGGTCCGCGCGGCGACCACGAAGTACCAAGACATCAACGTCGCCATCGCCGACGGCTATGTTCGCGATCCTGCCGATCTCTGCGACACGGCGGACATGATGGGCAAGCCGGCGGATCTTGGCGCAATGGGCGTACACTATGCGCACTTCGGCCAGGCAGGCGTGCCGGGACCGCCGGCGCCGGGCGCCCGTGTCGACGGCAACGGGACGCACACGGACTTCCTGAAGCCCACCGTCCTCATTTATGAGCCACAAGCCGATGGCTCATTCCAGCTGGTCGCAGTCGAGAACCTCGTCTTCAAGAAGGCATGGGACGCGGCCAACGCGTCGCCACCGTCATTCCACGGCCTGCCCTATGATGAGATGGCCGATGATCCCACGACACCGCTCGACGAAGCCCACGCCTTCGAGCCGCATTACGACAGGCACGTCTGGATCTACCGCGAAAACCCGAACGGCGTTTTCAAGTCCTACAATCCGAACGTAAGCTGCGAGCACCACAAAGGCGCCAAGATGGTGCCGATGCCGTCCATGCCAAACTAGGCAGGACACGCCCTAACCCTTTCCCCGCTGGCGGGGAAAGGGGATCGCGAACGAAGGTCACGAGACGTCTGGGCCGATCGCGACGGGATTGCTTCAACATCCGATCGGTCTGGGTTGATCTGTCGCGTGGGAACGCACATCCTCCGCGCAACGATCGCATCGGAAATGCCCCCCCCATGAAGACGACCGCAAGGACGATCGCCAACTGGAACCGCGTCTACGCGATGAGCTTCGCGAGCCTCTATCCGATGTACATAGCCAAGGTGGAGAAGAAGGGCCGCACGAAGGCGGAAGTCGATCAGGTGATCCGATGGCTGACGGGCTACACGCCGAAAGGTCTCGACAGCCAGATCGCGAAGAAGACGACCCTCGAAGCGTTCTTCGAAAAAGCGCCCAAACTCAATCCAGCCCGCCGCGCCATTACCGGCGTGATCTGTGGCGTCCGCGTCGAAGAAATCGAAGAGCCGCTGATGCAGGAAATCCGCTACCTCGACAAACTCGTCGACGAACTCGCCAAGGGTCGATCGATGGAAAAGATCCTGCGCGCTTAAGGCTACCCGCCGAACAGCGCCCCGTGCACCTTCGCTGGCCCGCCCTCGCCATGCGGCCAGCTCTGGCGATCGAAGTTCACGCCATCGGGCAGGCTCTCGTCCACCTTCATGGCGCCCGTCGCCGGATCGATCTTCAAGATCAGCGCCCAGCTCTTGTCGTTGCCCGTCACCACCAGCCGGTCTGATTTCCGGTCGGCCGCAATCCAGTGCGCCATGTCGAACTTCGCGTCGAACGTGATCCGCGACGCCTCCACCGGCTTCATCGGATCGGACACGTCCAGCGCGATCAGTCCGTTGATCTCGGGCACGGTCTGCACATAGTAATTCCCGGCAACCACCGGCACGGCGCATGAATTGTGCATCGTCGTCCCGCCCGGAAATGCGTGCACGAACGTGGCCTTCGGCGCCCCCTCGCTCACGCCGTCGATCCGATAGACGCCACACGAGAACGTCCCCACATAAACCGTCCCATCGCCCAGCACGCGCGGCTCGGCCGGATCGACGTGATGCTCGCCCTGCCCAGACGGCGGCAGTTTCACCGTCGCCAGCACCTTCATGTCCGATGGCGACCAGACCTGCACTTGATCAGTCGACTTATAAGGCTGCCCCGGCCACCCCATCTCGGCCAGCGTCACCACCGCGCGATCCTTCCCCGGCATCACCGCCACACTGTAGGGCCAGACAAATTCATCCGGCGTATCCGCTGACTTCGCCGAAGCCGTGCGCACAACCTTCCCGTCCTGCCCAAGTTCAGCGAGGCCGCCCGGCGCGCCGTACTTGCCGTTCATGCCCTGCAACGTCACCAGCACATTGCCATTGTCGAGCCGCGCATAGCTGTGCGGAAACGAAAACTCGCCCATGTCCTTGATCTGCGCCGCCAGCTTCGGCTGCAGCGGATCACGCAGGTCGAGCAGCGACGTCAGGTTGCCGGTGAACCCGTCCGCGAACAGCATCCCGCTTGTCGGAAACTCGTACTCGACATGATGCGGCATCGTCCCCGTCGCCCCGATCGGCAGCGTCGCCACCACATCGCCATAGGTCGCCGAGCCCTCCCGCACGTCGACAACGGAAAGGAAGTCCGACTCGACCTTGTCCTTGTCCGCCGACCAGACAAACAGGAATTGCGACGCCTTCGGAGCTTCAGGCGCCGCTGGCGTCGCCGCTTCCTGCGCCACCGGCTGGCACGCCGCCATCATCACGGCGCACGCCGTCCCGATCCATAAACGCATGCCGTCAGACCCCTATGCTGGGGCGAGCCTAGCCCATGCTCTGCGCGTCATCCACCAGCACGTCCGTGCCTGTAACGAACTTCGCGCCGTCGGAGCACAGGAACAGCAGCGCCTCATCCAGGCTCTGCTCATCCATGATCCGACGGCGCGGCGACTTGCCGATCGTCTTCTGCCCGCCCTCGCCATTGAGCCAGTCTTCCGTCAGTTCGGTCGCAACATAGCCAGGCGAGATCGCGTTCACGTTGATCCCGTGCCGCGCCCACTCCCGCGCCAGCGACCGCGTGAGATGCGCGCACGCCGCCTTCGACGTGTTGTACGCCGTCACGTTCGGGATCACGATCCGCCCCGCCATCGAGGCGATATTCACGATCCGCCCGCGCATCGCCTTCTCCGGCCCCGCCTTGATCAGCCGCCGCGCCGCCTCACGCGCCACGCACCACACCGACGTCACGTTGAGGTCCATGATCTTCCGGAACTCCGCGATGCCCTGCGTCACCGCATTGTTCGCGTGCGTCATCCCCGCATTGTTGACGACCGTATCCACCAGCCCGAACTTCGCCTCGGCCGCATCGAACATCGCGATCACCTGCGCCTCGTCCGTCACATCGCACTGAACCGCAAACGCGTTGCCGCCGATCTCCTTCACGAGATCATCCAGCCGTTCCTTCCGCCGCGCGGCGACAACAATCTTCGCGCCCTCGTTCGCAAGCACCTGCGCGAACCGCTTCCCCAGCCCGCTCGATGCACCGGTAACCAGCGCAACCCGGCCTTCAACTCTACTCGTCATCGGCACATTCCTCGAAATCTGCTATAAACCGCGGATGCCACACCGTATGCGACGAATCTTCTTCGACGAAAATGGTCGAACGGAAAGCGGCTACTGGCTTCTCTACGAGAACTCATTGGCCGATCTCGCGCAGATCGAGAACAAGCACGATGGCATGCGCGTGACGCTTTACATGCCTGATGAACTCGAACTGGAAGCCGAGCTATTCTACGACACCTCGCGGGAAGTCTGGATCGGCCGACCGATCGAAGGGACCGTTCGCCTGCTCGACAATCAAAGCTAGAGCAACCCGCTCATATCCCGCAGCAGGCTCTTCACGCCCGCCAAGCGCGCCGGCGCATCGACCCACGCGCCGCCCAGCACCAGCTTCATGTCCGGCCGCAGCTTCAGGTGGTTCGGGCGCTTCTGCACATACGCAATGAGCTTGGCGCCATCCAGCGGCGCATTCGGGCGGAACGCCAGCAGCGAGCCCTTCGGCCCAGCCGACACCTTCGCCACGCCAAGCTTCTTGCAGAGGATCTTCACCGCCGTGATTTCCAGCAGCTGCTTCGTCTCCTCCGGCAGCGGCCCGAACCTGTCGATCAGCTCCGCCGCGAACCCCTCGCGCTCTTCATCCGACGTCAGATCCGCCAGCCTGCGATACAGCGACAACCGCGTCGCCAGATCCTCGACATACCCTTCGGGGATCAGCACCGCCGCGCCGATGTCGATCTGCGGCGACCACTCATCCGCCACCTCATGGCTGTCCAGCTTCTCGCCGGAACGCAGCGCCTTCACCGCATCCTCCAGCATCTGCTGGTAAAGCTCGACGCCCACCTCGCGCACATGCCCGCTCTGCTCCTCGCCCAGCAGGTTGCCGCCCCCGCGCATGTCGAGGTCATGGCTCGCCAGCATGAAGCCCGCGCCGAGACTGTCGAGCGACTGCAGAACCTTCAGTCGCTTGTCCGCACCATCCGTGAGCTTTTCTTCCTCGGGCGTCGTCAGATACGCATACGCCCGCAGCTTCGCGCGCCCCACGCGTCCGCGCAGCTGATACAGCTGCGCCAGTCCGAACATGTCGGCCCGGTGGATCACCAGCGTGTTCGCCCGCGGAATATCGAGCCCGCTTTCCACGATCGTCGTCGCCAGCAGCACATCGGCATTGCCGTCATAGAACGCCGTCATCGCGTCCTCGAGCTCGGTCGGTGTCATCTGTCCGTGCGCCACCTGAACTTTCACCTCAGGCACCTGCTCGCGCATGTAGCGCTCCAGGAAAGGCAGGTCCGCCACGCGTGGCGCCACGAAGTACGACTGCCCGCCGCGATAACGCTCCCGCAACAGGGCCTCGCGGATCGTCACCGGATCGAACTCGACCACATACGTCCGCACCGCCAGCCTATCCACCGGCGGCGTCGCAATGATCGACAGATCGCGAATGCCCGTCAGCGCCATCTGCAGCGTCCGCGGAATCGGCGTCGCCGACAGCGTCAGCACGTGCACATCCGCCTTCAGCTCCTTCAGCCGCTCCTTGTGCTTCACGCCAAAGCGCTGCTCTTCATCGACCACGATCATTCCAAGCCGCTTGAAGTTGATCGTCTTCGCAAGCAGCGCGTGCGTGCCGATCACCACATCGCATTCGCCATTGTTGATCTCTTCGCGCGTCTGGCTCGCTTCCTTCGCCGTCACGAAGCGCGACAGGTGCTTGACCTTCAGCGGCCACCCCGCGAACCGTTCCGAGAACGTCTGGAAATGCTGCCGGCTCAGCAGCGTCGTCGGCGCGATCACCGCCACCTGCAGCCCGCTCATCGCCACCAGAAAAGCCGCACGCAACGCGACTTCCGTCTTGCCGAAGCCGACATCGCCGCAAATCAACCGATCCATCGGCTTGCCCGACGTCAGATCCTTGACCACATCCTCGATCGCCGAAAGCTGGTCGTCCGTTTCCTCATACGGGAAGCGCGCCGAGAACTCGCGGAACACGCCATCCGCCGTATCCGTCTTCGGCGCACGCTTCAGCTCGCGCTCGGCGGCGAGCCGGATCAGCTCGTCCGCCATGTCCATGATCTTCTTCTTGGCCCGCGCCTTCCGCGCCTGCCATCCGCCCCCGCCCAGCTTGTCGAGCGCACCCTCGCCACTCTCGGCGCCATAGCGCGAGATCAGCTCCACGTTCTCGACCGGCAGCAGGATTTTGTCCCCGCCCGCATAAATCAGCTCAAGGCAGTCGTGCGGCGCCTCGTTCACGGTCACGGTCTTGAGCCCGTCATACCGCCCCACGCCATGCTCGACGTGCACGATCAGGTCGCCCGCCGACAGCGCCGCCGCCTCCGCGATCACCGCCGCGGACGACTTGCGCTTCCTTGGCCGCGCCAGCTTGTCTCCGAGCATGTCCTGCTCGGAGATGATGACGAGGTCGTCGTCCTCGAACCCGGTCTCGACCGCGATCTCCGCGACCGCAACCTGCCCCTTGTTCACCTCCGGCCAGGATCCGACGGTCTTCGAGCCCGGAATCCCGTGATCATCAAGAATGCCAACCAGCCGGCTCGCCGAACCCTGGCTCCACGCCGCGACAATCACCTTCTTGTTCGCCGCCTGCCGCTCACGGATATGGCGCACCACCGCATCGAACAGGTTCGCGTTCGGATCGGCCCGCTCCAGCACGAAGCTACGGCCAGCCTTCGCCCGCCCGATCAGACCGTCATGCGAACCGTCAGCCTTCTCTGGCGCATTGTTCGTCGTGAACGACACAGTCGCGCGGGCGCTCAACTCATCGCCCAATTCCTTCGGCGTCAGATACAGCCGATCCGGCGGCAACACATGCTGCGCCACGCCGCCCGCCGCACCGGAAGACTTCCGCACCTCATAATATTCCGCCGCCTGCGCCAGCCGCTCGCTCGCCACTTCCGCCGACGACGGGTCCATCCCGATCAGCGCCTTGGGCCCCAGATAATCGAACAGCGTTTCGAGCTTCTCGTAGAACAGCGGCAGCCACTGCTCCACGCCCTGCCGCCGGATGCGCTCGCGCGCCGCCTCGTATGTCGGATCACCGCCCGGCGATCCGAACGCGGACAGGAAGTTCTTCCGCAGAAGCGACAGCGCATTGTCCGAAAAGTCGATCTCGCTCACCGGCGCCAGCACGATCTCGCGAATGGGCGCGGTCGAAATCTGCGTCTCTGGGTCGAAATACTTCGCCGCCTCCAGATCATCGCCGAAGAAGTCGAGCCGCACCGGCTCAGGCAATCCCGCCGGGAAGATGTCGACGATGCCCCCACGCATCGAATATTCGCCGGGCTCACGCACCGTCGACGCGCGGCTGTAGCCATTGATGTCCAGATATGCCCGCACCTTCTCCGAAGGCACGCTGTCGCCCACCCGCGCCACGAACGCCGCCACGCCCATGTGGCTACGGGGCGGCACCCGCTGTACCACCGCCGCCGACGTCGTGATCGCCAGCATTGGCGGCGATCCCACATTCCGGCTCGCCAGCCGCGCCAGCGCCGCGCACCGCTGCGCCGCCACAGCCGGGCTCGGGCTCACGCGGTCATAAGGCAGGCAGTCCCACGCGGGCAGGTTGATGACTTCCAGCAACGGCGCAAAGAAACGCACCGCAGCCGCCGCCATGAAGGCGTGCCGGTCGTCCCGCGCGATATAGAGCGAGGCCCCGCCCCGCTTCTGCGCTGCCTCCGCGATCAGGCGCACGTCCGCGATGAACGGCGTCTCATAGACCCGAACCGGCTTCGTCTGCTGAGCGAGGGAGTCCCAGACTCTCAAGGTCAAAACACCACAAATAGAATAGCCATGCCGCCCAGACGCCTCATTGAGCGTCAGGCAGAGCCGATTGTTCCGATGGTTCGACCGCGAGGGAACGCCCGCGCGGCTTCTCCTATGTAGGGGCCGAATAGCGGAACGACAGCAGCAGGTCGAGCACTTCCGACCTCAAACCTTGCGGCGGCGCCTCCCGCCCCATGATCCAGTCGAACACGTGCTGGTCCGGAATATCCAGAACCGCCTCGAACTCATCCAGCTGTCGTGCATCGAACCCGGCGAGATGCGCATCCGTGAACTGCTGCATGTAGAGGTCCAGCTCCCTGAACCCCCGCCGGTCCGCCCGGAACTTCAACTTCCGCCGCCACGTCTCGATCTCGCTCATATTGGCGTCTCTAACTCACACCCCACCACCGGGCAAACCACTCTGGACCGCCGGCCCCCTGCCCGGCACTCGCCGTGCAAGCGTCGAGTTCGGTTGCTGCCCCCCGCCATCCTACGGAATCCAGCACGCCCTCGCAGAAACTTTCGCGAGCAGTTTCAGAGTCCTGACGAAAACGCTCTGGTGAATCTAGTTACACCGGTCCACCACCCGCCTGCACCGGGCGCATACTCCGTTCCGATCAACACGCGGAGGCAATCATGCGAACGATCCGAAGAATCCAATTCTCTCGAATTCTCCGGATTCTCCACCTTACAGAATTTACAGACCGAATTTCCCGGCGAATTTTTTCCGCCGAATCCGAATCCGCCGAATCGGAAAATCGGCAAACTCCGAATTTCCCGAATCCGCCGACGCGATTTGCGAGATCAGAGAGCCTCCTACCAGGCAAGCTCCGGCATCGCATACCGTGCCCGCGCGCCATCCTTGGCCAGCACCTGTTCCGCCGAGGCGAGGAACGCGTCCCCCGCTCCCATAGCATGCCCGTGAATCCCGCCGCCAATGAACAGCGCGTCCACGCCCTGCCGGTTCGCCCCGACCACATCCGTCGCCGGCCCATCGCCGATCGCGAGCGTCCGGGCCGGCGCGATGCTTCGCCCCGCGATCTCCGCGACCCGCTCGAACGCCAGCCGATAGATCGGCGCGTCCGGCTTGCCAGGCGAGATCACCTTCCCGCCTTCCTGCTCATAGATCTGCGCCAGCGCTCCTGCCGACCAGATGAGCTTGTCGCCCTGACGGAACACCACATCCGGGTTCGCGCAAATCATCGGCAGCCCCTGCCCCGCGAGCATCTTCAGCTCGTCGCGATAAGGCTCAGGCGTTCCGTTCGGATAATCGCGCAGCGAGGTGCAGCAGATCACCTTCGCAACGTTGGGATCGTCACTGAATTCCAGCGGCAGCCCCTGGTAGACCGACATGTCCTCGCCCAATCCGATCCGGTAAACCGGCCCGGGCGCGACGAGTTTCAGCTCGTTCCGCGTCGCATCGCCCGACGCGATCACGTCGTCGAAGCAATCCATCGGCACGCCCAGCTTCGGAAACAGCCGCGTCACCCGCTCTTTCGGCACCGGCGCATTGGTGATCAGCACCACTGGCCCGCGCGTATCGCGAAACTGCTTCAGCGCTTCGCAAGCCGATGCAAAAGCCTCGCGCCCGTTGTGGATCACGCCCCACACATCGCAGAGGATCGCGTCGTAATCAGCGGCAACTTTCTGCAAGCCAGGAATGAGCTTCGTCATCACGCCCCTTCAACCGCTCGTCCCGGCGAAAGCCGGGATCCAGGGCGGAATGCACGGCTTGTCCTGCCTTTGCGCTGCAGCTTCAAGTCCGCCCAAGCCTCGAACGCGGAACTGGATCCCGGCTTTCGCCGGGATGAGCGGCGGAATTTACATCGCCGCCTGCGATACGCGCCGCACGAAATCCGGCGGCGGGGCAGTCTCGTCCGACAGCGAGCCCTTGATCGGACGCGGCGCACCGAACACATGGCCTTGGCCGAACGGTATCTCGAACTCGAGAACTTCGATGACCGACTTCTCGGTCTCCATCTTGTCCGCGATCAGGTCGATGCCGTAGCGCACAAACACCGCCGGCACGTCTTCCGCCGCGATGTCGCGCGAGATCGACGACACCGGGCGCTCGCCACCCGGGGTCAGCTCTTGGAGCATCCGCTCGATGTTGACCTTCACGAACTTCACGCCCGCCGCCTGCAGTTCCGGCAGGTCGAACGCGAGCCCGTCGCCCTTGTCGAGCGAGAAGCGGAAACCGAGTTCCTTGAGGCGGCCCATGTTGCGCGAGGCGATATCCGAACGCTGGTTGAACTGGCGCACGCCCAGCTCGAAAATCATCGCATGCGCGAGGTCACGGTTCTCCTTCACGAACTCCAGGAAGCCCGAGAAGAAGTGCTCGTCCTCAAGCGACGCCATCGAGATGTTGCAGAACACGCCGATACGGCGATCACGTTCCGACAGCCGCCGCACGATCTGCACGCAGCGGAACAGCAGCATATTGTCGATCACGCCCAGCAGGTTCGCGCGCTCGGCGGCGCCGAGGAACTCCGCCGGCATGATGATCTGGCCGTTGGCGCGGCGCAGGCGGGTGAAGCCTTCGTAGAAACAGGTTCGGCGCTGCGGCAGGTTCACGATGGGCTGCAGGTGCAGGTCTACGCGGTTCTCGCGCAACGCTTCCTTCACCGCATCCAGAACAGAAGCGCCATCGATCGGCGTATCCACCTGCTGGCTGCGAACCGATTGGAGCCGTGTCTCGAACTTCTTGGAGAGATTCTGGATCATCCCCTCGAGGCCGCGCATCTCGTTGAGGATCGTTTCGCGTCGCTGCGCGATCTCGCGCTCGAACGACGCCTTGAGTTCGGCTGAATGCTGTTCCGTCTGCGCGATCCGCGAGGTGAGCTTCCGGATTTCCTGCTTGAGGCTGAAAAGCTCCTTGGAATTGTCCGCCTGGCCCAACCGCGACAGCGCCATGTGCAGCTGGATCAGCGCCAGCGAAGACGTTGCACCGATGATCGCAGCCGTGACGGGCGCGAACGCCATGTACAGGTGCAGCGCAACTGCGCCGACCACCGACGCAGTAACGTATACGAGCGCCAGCATGATGTGGGCGATAACAGGCATTGAACCGGAGCAGCCCCTCAGGTGCGGACTTGTTCGTCCACGGGATTGTTTCTGTTGGCATCCGCGAGGAATGACAAGTCACGAGTGTAGCGTCGCGAGCGCCCATCGGCCACGCGCCCTCAAAAGCGTCAGCAGGCTGACTACTTCAAGCTCCGCGTCTGTCGCCCTGTTTTACCTGTCTTTAGGTCAGGGGGAAGCGAAGGGTGCTCTATGCTGATGTGGTCTTTCGGACACATCGCTCAGGACTCGAACAGATGTGGCGCCTTCTCAAGTAGACAGTGGCCGGGGACTTGCCTCTAGATCGCCACAATCGAACGCGCCGGCCTCGGGGAGCTTCTGGGACGAAGCTAAAGGCCGGTGACGGGGGCGACCGGGGAGCGCGGGGGTTCTGACGAGGGTCAGAACCCCCGCCTGCTTTCAGGACCCTGATTTTCCGAGCAATTGCCTAGCCCGCGGGCCTCAGCACAGGCTCTTTTCCCGACAGGTCCAGCACCGATCCCGGCCCGCCAACGGTCGCGCCAGCCACTTTCTCGGCCGCCACGATCTCCTTCCACGCCGCCATCGCACCGGGAATCACTACCGACGGACGCGCCGGACTCACAAGAATCGCGCTCAGCCGCGCCTGCCGTCCTGCCTCCAGGGCCGCCTTGGCGTCCAAGCATGGCGCTCGATCGTCCGGCACAAGCGTGGACGACCCCGGCATGATGATTCCCGAAATCGCCTGTGTACCTCTCGCTGCCGCAACAATCTGGTCCGACCGCGAGGTGCATCCGGTGATGACCAGCGACTTACCCTCGAAATCCACCCGATAGACCCGGCTCTCGCCACGGCCCTGCCCTCCAAAGGCACGGATGGCGACAACGCCCGAGTCAAACACAACCACGCCTTCAAGGCCCTGATCCTCCTTCTCCAGCCCCACCGCGAGCCTCGCGGTATCATCGCCCGACAGCGCCAGGTTCATCCCGTCGATCACCGGCACGATGCCCGCCGGCCCATACACCAGAAGCGGCTCCGTTCGCCCCGCCATCCGGCTGGCACGCGCCAGCGCCGGAAGCCCCGCGATCGAATCCACCGACAGGTCCGCCAGCACGACGGCATCGAGATCGTTCCGCATCAGCCCGCGCGAGGTTAGGCCTTCCGCCGCCCCCTCGCCCGCGCCAATAACGAATGTCAGCCCTCCCGCTTCGACCAGCACGCACGGACCGGCCGCGCACAACGTCGCGCGAAAAGCCTCGGAAGCAATCGGCCTCAGCTTTGCCGCGTCCGCCCGCGCCTTCGCGCCGTTCGTGAAAGCCTCAACCGCCGCACCCGGCCTGTTCGCCAGCAGCCACCACCCCGCAACCAGCGCGACAACCGCCAGCGTCCCGAACAGCAGGATGTCGCGACGCAGCTTCACCCGTCAGCCGATCCGCGTCTCGGCGACTTCCTGCGTGATCACCGACTCGATCACGCCCAGCCCCTCGACCTCGACCTTCACCGTATCTCCCACTTTCACGAACTTCGGCGGATTGAACGCAGCGCCCACCCCCGCCGGCGTCCCCGTGAACAACAGATCGCCCGGCTCCAGCGCGAACGCCTTCGTCAGATGCTCGATCTGCGCCGGCACGTCGAAGATCATCTCGGCCGTCGTGCCGTTCTGCCGCTGCTCGCCATTGATCCAGCACTTCAGGCCCAGCTTCTGCACGTTCCCCGCTTCATCCGGCGTCGTGATCCACGGTCCCACCGGCCCATGCGTATCAAACCCCTTCCCCATGATCATGGTCTGCGTCGCGCGCTGCCAGTCGCGTACCGAATAGTCGCAACCGGTCATGTATCCAGCGATGATCTCGTGCGCCCGTTCGCGCGGCACATGCCGCCCACGCTTGCCGATCAGCACGACCAGCTCAACCTCATAGTCCAGCGCCGTCGAGACGGCGGGCATCAGCACCGGATCGAACGGTCCGTGGATCGACGTCGCTTGCTTGTTGAACCACATCTGTGTCGTCGGCGCCTCACGCCCCGTTTCCTTAGCGTGGTCATGGTAATTGAGGCCGATCCCGAGGATCTTGCCGGGCCGCCCTACCGGGCATTTCAGCTTCACGTCCTTGAGGGCCAGCCGCGGGGCGCTTTTCGCTGCGCGTTCGATGACTTCGATACCCGCCTGTCCCGCCGCCAGAATATCCACAGGATTGGGCGACAGCTGCGGCGCAACCTTACGGAGGTCCGCGATCTCATCTCCCAGCACAAGCCCCACACCTTTGCCCGACGTGGCCTCGAAAACACACAGCCTCATGAGTCGCCTCGATCACTTCTGCGGCGGGACATTGGACCCAGCCGACGTGTATGAATAGGTGTCTGGAGTTCGTAGTTCGGGAAGTGCAGGCCATGTCGATCGCCGCGGAAGTTCAGCGCATTCGCGACGTTTTCAGTGCGACCACCGACATCCGGGTTCCGCCCTTCCAGCGCAGCTATGCCTGGGAGGACGAGGAAACCGAGATCCTCATCCAGGATCTGCTCGACGCCTTCAACACCAACTCGGTCTACTTCCTCGGCGCCATCGTGGTCATCCGCCCGCGCAATCGCGGCCCGTCCGATGTGGTGGACGGCCAGCAGCGCCTCACGACACTGACGATCATCCTCGCCGTCCTGCGCGACATGTCCCAATCGACGGATGAACAGGCTCTGCTCCACACGATGATCGGCCACGAGACGATGGCGATGATCCCGTTCGGCGGCAGCCAGCGCTGGCGCATCACGCTCAACACCGCCGACACGCCGTTCTTCCGCACGCATGTGCAGGAGCGCCGCGCCACACGTAACCCGGAAAAGATCAACGCCACCGCCGGCGACGCTCAATCTGAAAGCCAGACCCGTCTCGCTGCCGCTGTCAGCATGATGTACGACTACCTGTCCGACATGTCGGCCGAGGAGCGCTCGCGTTTCGCGCTGTGGCTTCTCGACGAAGTCACAATGGTTCGCGTTCGCGTCTCCGAGTACTCGGTCGCCTACAAGGTCTTCCAGTCGCTCAACCATCGCGGCAAGCCGCTCTCCGACCACGACATCCTCAAGTCCGCGCTATTCGAGCGCGCGGGCTTCTCGATCGAGGAAGCGCGCGAACAGTCCGAGCGGTGGAATGCGTACACCGTGCGGCTGGGCGATCGCGGCTTCGGCGACATGCTGAAGCAGGTGCGATCGATCTATGATCGCGAGAGCGCCGGCGACATGGTCGGCGACCTCATCGCCGCGATTATCAATCGCGGCGGCTTCCGCGCCTTCCTCAACGAACAGCTGCCGCGCTTCGTGAACGCCTACGACGCTGTCGCGAACGGCAACACGAAGAACCTTGGTCTAGGGGCCGAAGCCGAGCGGCGCATCTGCTATCTGCGCTCGATCCACCACGAAAGCTGGCGAGCGCCTGCAATCGCCTACCTGGTCGACCACATGAAGGAAGCCGAGTCTGGCGACCGCTTCTTCTGGGCGCTCGACCGGCTTGCCTACGCGCTGCAGTACTCGATCAAGGACCGCGACTACCGCCACAAGCGCTATCGCCGCGTGCTGGACGCGATGGAAAAAGCCGGCGTCCTCTTCGATGCCGACAGCCCGCTCGATCTCAGCACGCGCGAGAAATCCGAACTCACCGAACGCCTGCGTGGCCGTTTCCCGAACTTCAAGCAGCGCCGTGCTTTGCTGATGCGCGTCTCGGGCAGCGCGGAAGGCGGAGTTCCGCTCGATCCGAAGACGGACTGCACGGTGGAACACATTCTGCCGCGCGCACCGTCTAAGGGCTCGGACTGGTACGAGGAGTGGTCGCGAGCCCGCGATCGCGAGGAGCTTACCGAGTGCATCGGCAACTTCACGCTGCTTACCCACGCCGAGAACCAGGAAGCCGACCGCAAGTCGTTCATGGAGAAGATGGCGATCTACTTCCGCCACGGCGCGCCCTCCTACGCCTACAGCAACGACCTCAAGGGCCGCACAACCTGGACGCCCGAAGACGTCCGAGCCCGCCGCGAAGCGCTGATCCAGAGCCTGGCCAAGGACTGGGGGCTTTAGGCTTCACGCCTCTGCCAGCCGCGTTGACCGCCGCCAGTGGCCGCGCGAGATTGCGCGTCAACAATAACAGGCCGAATTCGGCTGACTGGGGAGAGACTGCATGATCCGTCTGGCTGCTAGACTTCTGACTGCAACAGCGCTCGCTGGGGTGCTCGCCCTCTCGGGCTGCTCGATGATCGAGAGTGTGATGCCGGCGAACTCACCGCACTCGCAGACCGCGCGCGATCTCGGCATCCCGACCGCCAACCCGGAAACCGTCGGCTTCACGACGGCTGGCATTGATGCGTTGACCTCGGAGTTCCGCGCTCTGGTCGATCAGCAGAAGCTCGCCGGCGTCACGACCTTGCTCGCCCGCCATGGGAAGGTCGTTCACTTCGACACCTATGGCAAAGCCAACGCCGCTTCGGGCGACGCGCTCAAGCCCGACAGCATCTTCCGCATCGCCTCGATGACCAAGCCGATCACTGGCGTCGCGATGATGCAGCTCTGGGAACAGGGCAAGTGGCAGCTCAGCGACCCGGTGTCGAAATACATTCCCGAATTCGCCAACCTGCAGGTGAAGAAAGCCGGCGGCGGCACGGAGCCGATGCGCTCGCCGATGACGATGTCGCAGCTGATGAGCCACTCGGCCGGCTTCGGCGTCAGCGCCGTCTATGAAGGCGCCAATCTGAGCGCCACCAATCTGCAGGGCATGGTCGACAAGCTGAAGACATTGCCGCTCGAAACCCAACCCGGCACGGCGTGGGACTACGGCCCGAGCGTCAACATCCAAGGCTACATCGTCGAGAAACTCTCCGGGCAGTCGCTCGACGTCTATTTCGACGAGCACATCTTCAAGCCGCTCGGCATGGTCGATACCGGCTTCTGGGCGCCGCCTGAAAAGGCCAGCCGCGTCGTCGCGATCCATACCTATGAGAACGGCCTCATCAAGGGTCCCGCCGAAAACCGCGTGAACACCTCCAAGCCCTCCTTCCTCGCGGGCTCCGGCGGTCTCATGTCCACGGCCGAAGACTACTGGCGCTTCGCGCAGGCCGTCGGCAATGGCGGCGAACTCAATGGCAGGCGCATCCTCAAGGCCGACACCGTGAAACTCATGCGCACCAACGTCCTGCCGCCCAGCGCCAAGGTCGATCTCTACGGCCCGAGCCAGGAAGGCATCGGCTTCGGCATGGACTTCGCCGTCGTCATGGACCCGCAGCGCGCCGGCACGCCGCAGGGCCTCAACACCTTCTACTGGGGTGGCGCCTTCGGCACATGGTTCTGGATCGACCCGACCAACGATCTCGTCTTCGTCGGCATGATCCAGAACCTCAACGGCTCGAACCCGGCGCAGGGCACTCCCGCCACCCGCGTGATCTCGCCCCGCCTGACCTACCAGGCGCTCACCCAGCCGGAGAAGTAGGCCAGCATGGCGGCCGACGCGCCTTCATCCCTCAACGATCCCGAACACGAGCAACGCCTCGCGTGGATCAGGAAGGTGCGCGGCCTTCATCGCTCCAAGCGCCTGATCGGCTTCGCCGGCATCATCCTCGGCGCCAGCATGCTATTGTGGCGGAAGTTCACGCCGAGCGCGCCCGAGTGGGCGATGTTGGGCGGCATAGCCGTCCTCGCGGCCAGCTGGATCCTTTTCATCTACGTGATCTGGGATCGCTGGCGCTGGGTGAAGAACAATCCCTACAAGCCAACATGAAAACGGCCGCCCGGAAGGGCGGCCGTTTCACCAACAGCTCTCGCCTGAGAACTGCCCTAAAGCATCCGGCGCGGCCGGAACATTCCGACGATCGCCAGCAACACCACGGCGCCGATGGTCGAAACCAGCAGACTGCCCCAGAAGCCGGCGAACCCGACGCCCACCGCACTCGCGATGAACGCGCCAAGGAAGGCGCCGACGACGCCCACGATGAGATTGGTAATAAGGCCGTGCTCGCGGCCCATGATCTGCTCCGCGATCCAGCCAGCAAGAATGCCGATGATCACGGCGCCAATAATCGAGACTTCATTCATGACGCTACTCCGTTGCTGGCAGTGCAACGTCATGCGTCCCGATGGGTTCCGGATTTTATGCCTATCGGCGCTGCGCCCTGGCCTTCACCCAGGCGAAAACCTGCTCGCGGCGGCGGACGGCCCAGTAGAGCATCCCGCCATTGGCCCCGGCGACGGCAAGGACGAAGAGTTCGTAGGCGCTCATCTGGCTTTCCTGTGATCTTCCACGACCCCACGGCAAGCTCTCATGTGCCGGACTCGCGCTCAACCCGTTCCGGCAGCCCCGGTCCGCGTCATGCCGCCGCTGCGGCGCTTCCCTTCCGCGTAACCTGCGCTAAGAACGCATCATCATTGCGTCAGAAAAACCGGGGCGACCGCCCCGATGGGAAGGAAACACCGAATGCCCGCGACCGGAACGCTGTTCGACCTCACCGGCAAGACCGCCATCATCACCGGCTCGACCAAGGGCATCGGCAAGGCGATCGCCGAACAGTTCGCCGAGCATGGCGCGCGCGTTGTCATCTCGTCCCGCAAGCCCGGCCCCTGCGAAGAAGTCGCCGCCGAGATCAACAAGAAGCACGGCGACGGCACGGCCATCGCCTGCCCGGCCAACATCTCCTCGAAGGACGACCTGAAACGTCTCGTCGATGAAACCAACGCCGCCTTCGGCAAGGTCGACATCCTCGTCTGCAACGCCGCCTCGAACCCGTATTACGGCCCGATGTCCGGCATCACGGACGAGGCGTTCGCCAAGATCCTGTCCAACAACATCATCTCGAACAACACGCTCACCACCCTCGTCGCGCCGCAGATGGCGGCACGCAAGGAAGGCGCGATCATCATCATCTCCTCGATCGGCGGCCTGCGCGCCTCCACCGTCATCGGCGCCTACTGCGTTTCGAAAGCCGCCGACGTCCAGCTCGCCCGCAACCTCGCCGCCGAGCTCGGGCCAAGCGGCATCCGCGTGAACTGCATCTCGCCGGGCCTCGTGAAAACCGACTTCGCCAAGGCGCTGTGGGAAGACCCCGAGACCAAGGAACAGCGCGAGGAAGAAACCCCGCTCCGCCGCATCGGCGTGCCGGACGACATCGCCGGCGCCGCCGTCATGCTCGCCTCCCGCGCCGGCGCCTGGCTCACGGGCCAGAACATCGTCGTCGATGGCGGCGTCACCGCAGTCTGATCTCCGGACCGCCGGGACCCCTGCCCGGCAGTTCGCGGCGCAGCGCGAAGTACGCAAGACTTCTCGTCCCATTTGCCCCCAGCGCGAAGCACTGGAGGTACGGCGATGTCCGAAAACAATTCGCGGACCTCTCTGGCGCTAAGCTCACTGACGAGAACGGCAGGAAGCTTGCGCTTTCCTGCCGCTCGGCTTTGGATTTTCTTGGTCTGAGATTGGCCCATTGCTGCCCTTGGCGGGAATGGTTGGCTGTGTTCGCTAGAACCCGAGGCTGCCCAGCATGCCCGTGACGCGTTCCCGCGTTGGGATGTCACGAAACGGGAAAGCGCGAAGGAAATCGGCTTTCCGTAGATGCCCGGCGCGGGCGCGGGCAGATTCGGCCCAGGCCTTCGAGCGGACATCGTTGCCATTGAGGCCATGTGCGACAGCAGCGATCATTTCGATGAGTGCGTGCGCTCCTGGTGAATTGGCCGCCCGCTCTGCCCAGTCGGCTGCTTGCGCGGTGTCCTCCCGCGCAATGTGCGACAGGGCCCTGACCCCGAGCATGCCGTAGACGAAGGGATCAAGCGGGCTCAGGGCGAGAGCGGATGCGATGTTCGCCTGGCTGGCGTCGGCGCTTCCAAGAAGGGCTTCTGCCCATCCCCGTGAGTATTTTGCCTGCGCATAATTCGGATTGAGAGCGCTGGCGCGCTCGAGCCAGGGCAGGCTGGCTTCGAGATCGCCCCGCAGCCAGTGTGCCCGACCCATGGTGAAATGCCCGAACGGATCGAGCGAATCCCGTTCCAGGCATTGCGACGCATAGTGCTGTGCGAGCTTCGTCGCTCCGGAATTGTCCGTGTAGCCGAGGAAGGCGTTCTGGAAGTGCGTGAATGAAAGTCCCGCATAGGCGCGTGCGAAACCGGGCTCCATGGCGACTGCGCGTTCAAACAAGCCAGTCGCAACGTCATTGTCCGCCTTGTTGAACCGGTACATGTGATGCAGGCCAAGATGATAGGCCGACCACGCATCGAGGTTTTCAGGCGATCGCAGCAGGGCTCTCTGCGCTTCGTTGAACGGGATCCGGACTTCGACTGCGCTCGTCACCGCGTTGACGATCTGGTCGCGTATCTCGTGGACCGCGCTGACGTCGGCGCGAAATCTTTCGCTCCAGACGACGCCTTGGTCCTGTGTGTCGCTCAGCTCGACCGAAACGGACATGGTCTTGCCGGACATCTCGACAAGACCCGTGAGGCAATACTGGACGTTGAGCTTGCTCCGCACGTCCTCGAGCTTCGCGTCGGCGCCGCGAAAGAGAAATGACGAGCCGCGTGCGATCACAAACAGCCAGTGCAGCCGCGACAACTCCGTGATGAGATCGTGCGGCAGCGCCTCGGTGATCGGAAACCCTGGTTCTCCTGCGCCAATCAGCCGGAATGGCAACACAGCGATGCTCGGCCGCGAACTACGGCGTGGCTCGTCGCCGGTCGTCTCGCGCGACGCGGACAAGGAAACTGAGGCACGCGTGGCAACGCCAGCAATAAAGGAAAATCCCAGGCCGTGAACTGTTCGAATGATCGCCTGCGTGCGGCCATCGTCGCCGATCGCCTGACGCGCGGACTTTACCCGGCTGGCAATCGCGGAGTCCGAAACGATCCTGCCGGTCCAGACCGCGGCGACGATCTCGTCCTTGGTGACCATCCGGTCGCGGTTTTCGATCAGGAGCCGGAGGAGGGCGAAAACCTGTGGCTCGACGGCGACCGCAACGCCGCTCTTGCGGAGCTCAAAGCGCTCCGTGTCCAGCTCGAAATCCTGGAAACCGTGGATCATCGCCTGAAATCATATCCCATGGGCCGTCAATCTCCAGAAGTTCTCCAGACCGTCTGCAAGCATTGCCACACGCGCTTCGATAATCCTTGGCCAATCAACCCGCCCTCTGACGTCGGGTGACAAACATAAGGAGGATGAAATGAACAGTGCCAGAGCTCCGAGACGTGGCCATGCGGCTGTTACCTTCGCGTGCGCGCTCATGTCTGCATGTGCGACCAGCAGCGCCCAGGTCGCCCCGGAGGCTGCTATCACGCGCACTGTATCCTCCGAACTGCAGTGGGGCCCGTGCCCGCCGATCTTTCCAGCGGGATGTCAGATCGCTGTGCTGCATGGCGACCCCGCCCGGCCCAATGCCGACGTCTTCCTGCGCGTGCCAGGCGGGTATCAGATCCCGGCACATTCCCATACTTCGCCGGAGCGCATGGTGCTGGTCGAGGGCCAGCTGAACGTGCGCTACAAAGGCGCCGCTGCGGAGATGCTGACGCCGGGCGAGTATGCCTATGGCCCGGCAAAGACGGCGCACCAGGCGTCCTGCCTGGGTGACAAGCCTTGCACACTTTTCATCGCCTTCGAGGGGCCGGTCGACGCTGAAGCGTTCGTTGGGGCGCTCGAATAGTCCGCTGGCCGACAAGAGCGCGATGCCGAGGATAATCCAAACCTGAGGCTCCGCGCCGGGACTGACAAGAATGGAGTTTCACGATGAACCCGAACAAGGCACTTTGGGAAAAAGGTGATTTCACACGTATTGCACGGTGCATGCGCGAGAGCGGCGAGGCGCTTGTCGGCCAACTTGGCATCACGCGAGGATTGAAGGTTCTCGACCTCGGATGCGGCGATGGAACGACGGCGTTGCCGGAAGCGAAGCTCGGGGCGGACGTGCTGGGCGTCGACATCGCCGCCAACCTGGTCGCAGCTGGCAACAAGCGGGCGGCTGAGCACGGGCTTGCGAACTGCCGGTTTCAGCTGGGCGACGCGTCCAATCTGGAAGGCATCGAGAGCCGTTCGTTCGACCTCGTGGTCAGCATCTTTGGGGCCATGTTCGCACCAAAGCCGTTCGACGTCGCGAGGGAAATGGTGCGCGTGACCCGGCCGGGAGGGCGCGTGGTGATGGGAAACTGGATTCCGAACGATCCAACCCTTGTCGCGCAAATCCTCAAGATCAGCTCGTCCTATTCCCCGCCTCCGCCTGAAGGGTTTGTCAGTCCCATGACGTGGGGCGTCGAGCACCATGTCATCGAGCGATTCGGAGGCGCGGGAATTCCGCGGAAGAACATTTCGCTTTTGCGGGATACATACACGTTCAACTTCTCGGGCCCTCCGTCCGGACTGCTCGACGCATTCAAGACCTTTTACGGCCCGACCATGAACGCCTTTGAGGCCGCGGAGAAGAATAGCCGCGCCGATGAACTCCTCAGAGAGTTAGAAACTTTGTTCAAGGCTCAGAACAAGAGTCAGGATCCGAACACGACTTCGATCCCGGCGACATTCCTGCGAGTCACGATTTCCGTTGATTGACCGGCGCTCACGACGCTGGTTTGCGAAGCGGTTTGACAAACGCGCATCGGTGCCCGCGTGGCGTTGTCTCATCGTTGGAGCGCCTGTCAGTTGTTGAAACGCACGAGTGGCTCCAATGGCCGACAACTTCATCTCGGCATCAGTTACGTGATTAGTGGCTCCCGAGTTCAATTGAGATTTCAAGTCAGGCGGGAGGCGCGCCTCTAACAGTGTTCGGCGGCGGAAACCAACGCAAAGACGGACATTAGGAGGAAAGCGTTAGGTGGCCGCACTTGGTGCGAAGTGGTATTTCGCGCTGATGACTAGGCGAGCGGAGTCGTGTCCCATGACTGGCGTGTCCGGTGTCAGCAACCGTCAGACAGGTTGAGGTCTTTCACGAACGGAGGAATTCTGGATCATCGCAGCCCTTAAGGTGTCCGTCGTCGGATAACTTGAGACAGCGAGGGCGGTTTCCTAACGGAGGATTCTGCTCATCTGGTGTTGGTTTTTTAAGCAGCGCGTCTGGCGTGCTGCAAGCGGCGTTGTTCGAAGGTGCGTTGTTTGATGGCCTCCCGTTTCATGAGGATGGTCTGGCCGCGGCCTGAGTAGACATCGGCTGGCGTTAGATTGCCGAGGCTCTCGTGGTAGCGTCGGTGATTGTAGTGGCTGACGAAGTCGCCGATCTGCGTTTCGAGGTCTCCCGGCAGATAGTAGTTCTCCAGAAGGATGCGGTTCTTGAGCGTCTGGTGCCAGCGTTCGATCTTGCCTTGCGTCTGCGGGTGGTTGGGCGCGCCGCGGACATGGCCGATGCCGTGATCGTCGAGCCATTTGGCGAGATCGCCTGCGATGTAGGACGAGCCGTTGTCGGAGAGAAGCCGCGGCCGATGAGCCCTGGGTCTCTCGTCAAGTCCGGACGCTTCAAGCGCCATCTCGATTGTCGCGGTCACGTCGTTCGCCCGCATCGTGGTGCAGAGTTTCCAGGCGATGATGTAACGCGAGAAGTCATCGAGGATGGTGGAGAGATAGAACCAACCCCAGCCAGTAACCTTGAGATAGGTAAAGTCGGTCTGCCAGAGCTGGTTGGGCGCGGTAGTCTTGTCGTGGAACTCATCGGCGGCCTTCATCACGGCGAACGCCGGGCTGGTGATCAGGCCATGTGCTCGCAGAAGCCTGTAAACACTGGCTTCCGAGACGAAGTACGCGCGTTCGTCTGTGAAGGTGACGGCGAGCTCGCGCGGACTGAGCTCAGGCTGTTCCAGCGCGAGGTCGATGAGCTGACCACGTACCTCGTCCGGGATGCGGTTCCACACGCGGCCAGGGCCTGAACGCCGATCCTCAAGTCCGTCTTCGCCGAAGCGCTGGTAGAGGTCGCACCAGCGATAGAAAGTCGGCCGGGAGACGCCCAGCTTCTCCAGCGTGCGGTTGACCGGCAGGTGCGAGCCCTCGACCAGGCGGATGATCTCGAGCTTTTCGGACGCGGGATACCTCATTCGGGGTCGTCCCCATCCGCGATCATGCTTTTTTTGAGCAGACGGTTCTCGAGTGTGAGGTCGGCGACCGCCTCCTTCAGCGCGCTCATCTCGTGGCGCAGGTCCTTCACTTCGCCAGAGGAGGCCTCACGCGCCGTGTCGCCCGCAAGCCGGCGTTTGCCCGCTTCCAGAAACTCCTTCGACCAGCTGTAGTAGAGGCCCTCGGCAATCCCCTCCCGCCGGCACAGTTCGGCGATCGACGCCTCGCCGCGCAGTCCGGCAAGGACGATCCGGATCTTCTCCTCTGCAGAGAACTTCCGCCGCGTCCGCCGGCGGATCTCCTTCACATGTTTCTCGGCCGACTGCGGCCCGGAATTCTGTCTCATCTTCGCTACCTTAAGGGCTGCGATGATCCAGAATTCCTCCGTTCGTGAAAGACCTCAACCTGTCTGACGGTTGCTGACACCGGACAGTGCACACCATTGCCTTCAATAACGAAGTCCATGTCTCGGGGTGCGCAGGACGAGGTATTGGCGCTACCGGCGACAACGGCCCAGGTCGAGACTGCAGGTGCGGTCAGGAAGAAGACCGTGCTCGTTCTTTCTCGGCCAGTTGGCGCCAGCCCGTGGGGAACAGTTTGGGCAGCCGCACAGGCGGATCTGGCCGCGCGCTATCCCGGCTCCGTCCACGCCGTCGCAAGCGATGGCGGTCACAATATCCACAGCGACCAGCCGGACTGGTATGTCGGGGCCGTGCAGGCATTTCTGAAGCGGCTGAAATGACCACTTCCGGCGATTCCCGGCCGAAGCATGTGGTCGTAGCAAAAGGGTGCTGAACGCCAAACCTGCCGTCCACATTTCACCATGGCCTTAGCAGCAAGCTTGAAGCGGCTTTGGCTGTTGCGCAGCGCCCTGCTCAGGGTCAGTGTCCGCCGGCGGTATGCCGCCGGAAAATCTCATGCGCATGAAACACCTAATCCTGGCTTCGCTCCTGGTTGCAGCCTGTACGACCGCGCCGCCGCCAAAGGCGGATGTCTCTGCCGGCCACGCCACCCAGCGCATCACTGACGCGAACGATCGCCAGATCCACCTCAACATCTGGTATCCGTCGGAAACCGCCGAGACGCCGCACGACTACAGATTTGGCTTCGGCAGTGTCGCCGAGAACGCTCCCGTCGCCGGATCCAGGCTTCCGGTCATCCTTCTCTCGCACGGCTCCATGGGCGCTGCGTCCAACTATTCCTGGATCGCCGAACCGCTCGCCCGCCACGGTTACGTCGTCCTCGGCGTTTCGCACTTCGGCGAGTCGCCTGTGTTCGGCGCGCCCAATCCCGCGACCGTCTCCCGCTTCGGAGACCGCACGCGCGATATCAACGCCGCGCTCGCCTTCCTCGTCTCGAAATCATCCTACGCCAGCCACCTCGATCCGGCGCGCCTGGGCGCCATCGGCCACTCGTCCGGCGGCGCAACCGTCCTGATGCTCGCCGGCGCTCCGTTCGCGTTTGCCGATGTCATGGCGTACTGCCGGGACGCCCGCGCGACCGACAAGGGCTGCCAGTATCCCCCAGGCGCTCTGTCGCCCGAACAGGCGCCGGTCCCTTCGCCAACGCCGATCCGCGCACTGGCGGTGATGGACCCTGCCGTCGGGCCCGGTTTCGCAAGCGAAGGCTTGAAGGCGCTGAAGACGCCTGCCCTCGTCATCGGCTCGGTCGATAATGATTTCCTGCCCTTTCCCGCGCACGCGGGCCGCATCGCCGGCCTCCTGCCGTCCGCCCAGACAGAACGCCTCTCCACCGGTGAGGGCCATTTCGTCTATGTCGATCGTTGCACGCTCGCCATCAACGTCATGGGCGTCCAGCTCTGCACCGACCGCCCCGGCGTCGACCGCGACGCTGTGCACGCCAGGCTCGTCCCGCTCATTCTCGCCTTCTTCGATCGGCAGCTCTGAACTGTACCCCTGACGCGGCGGCGATCCGCACCTATATTGGCGGGCAAACCCCGGAGGTTTCCATGGCCGCCCCGCATTCCTATCCCGTCGTCCGCACCGATGAAGAATGGCGCCAGCGCCTGACGCCGGAACAGTACGCCGTCATGCGCCAGCACGGCACCGAACGTCCCGGGTCGTGCGCGCTGCTCTATGAAAAGCGTCCCGGCGTCTTTGTCTGCGCGGGCTGCGAAACGGCGCTGTTCAACAACACCGTGAAGTTCGAGAGCGGCACCGGCTGGCCCAGCTTCACCACGCCGATCGACGGCGCGCTCGAGGAGACCGTCGATCGCAGCCACGGCATGGTCCGCACGGAGGTTCATTGCGGAACCTGCGGCAGCCACATGGGCCACGTCTTCCCGGACGGTCCGCCGCCGACCGGTCTGCGCTACTGCATCAACGGCGTGGCGCTGGACTTCAAGCCCGCCTGACGAACGCGATCAGCCGGCCCAGCCGAGCACCTCGCCGGGCGCCCCCTTCATGGCGGCGTTCCGCGTGGCCACGGCCATGTCGTACTCCGCCGGCGCCATGCACGTCGCCTTCACCTTGGCCGCGCTGACCTTCTCGACCTCAGCCTTGAACTTCAACGCCTTCCGCTCCGCCTCCCATGCCCCGGCTGCGAAAAACGCCGAGTAGTAATATGCCTTGTCGGTAGCGCCTTCGGTCCACGCCGTGCACCACATGTACGTGCCGCCCTGCTGAGCCTGTGCCGGTACGACGGCGAATGCGGACGTGGCGAGCGCAACGGCGCCGGCGGCGAGAGCAATACGCATGTTGTGGTCCCCTGGAACGTGACTGCGTTCGGCTCCCGCCCCTGCGGCCAGCCTTCCTCTTCCGGGTAACGCCGTTCTCGGCTAGCGACCACAGCCTGAAGCATACAGACGGATCACGACACCATGAGCTTTGACGGCTTCCCAAACCTGCCGCCTCATGTGAACGCCCGCGTGCATCGCTTCATGTCCGGCGAGCTTCCGCCGGCCCACCGCAATATGGGCATCCGGCCGGATCTCTGGTGCAAGGAAGCCGAGGTTGGCCGCGTGAAGTTCGTCTGGCCGAACGATGGCTCGCGCGACATCTATGACGGACGCGTCTTCGGCGGCTGGATCGCGGCGCTCTCCGACAACGTCGTCTCGATGTGCATGGTTACCGCACTCGAGGAAGGCGAAGGCTTCACGACACAGGACCTGCAGGTGAAGATCTTCCGGCCGGTCACCGGCCCCGAGATCGTCATCGAGGCGCGCGTGGTAAACCGCTCGAAGAGCACCGGCTATGTCGAGGCCGAGTGGATCCTCCCTAACGGCAAAGTCGCGGCCAAAGTGCTGGCGTGGAAAGCAATCCGTCCGGCGGACAGCTTCCAGACACGCGAGTAGTCGCCTTTCAGGCGATCAGGTCAGCTGCGTTTACCGTCTCGTGAGGCCGGTCATGGCGCCGATCCTGCTGATCCATGTTCATGATCAAACGCGCGATTGCCTGCCTCGTCACAGCGGCCGTCCTTGCGGGGACCGCCAATGCCCAGAACGTCCGCATTCTCGGGCGTTCGGAGATCATTGCCGGTGGCGGGTTCGCCAGCCAATGGCCCAGCAGCGGCTTCGAGGCCACGTTTGAAGGCGGCACGCTGACTGCCACGATTTACGACTGGGGCTCGAACTGGCTCAACGTCGAGATCGACGGCGTGGTTACCAAGCTCGAACTCAGCGAAGGCACGAACGCCTACACTCTGTTCCAGGGCGAGGCCGGCCCCCACAAGATCCGCGTCACGCGCCGCACCGGCACCGATGTCGGCATCACCCGCTTTGAGAGCATCGAGGCCAAGGGCCTCACGCCGACCACCCCTCCCGACCGCCGTATCCTCGTGATCGGCGATTCCTACGCGTCGGGCTACGGCGTCGAAGGAGCGAACGAGAAGTGCACCTCGACCCACGCCATCCAGAACAGCGACCTCGCCTTCCCGGCCCTGACGGCACGCGCCTTCGGCGCTGACCTACATGTCGTGGCAGCGGACGGACGCGGCCTCATTCGCAACTTCGCTGGCGATGGCCCGGCTATGGCCACGCTCGCCTGGCAGACGCTGGCGGATGGCGACACCGCCTGGGCCGCGCTGGCCTGGGGGCCGCAGGTCGTCGTGCTTAACCTCGGGACCAACGACTTTACCGCCAGCGACCCCGGCGCCGCGTTCGACGACGCTTACATCTACATGCTGCGCCGCCTTCGGACCGCTTACCCGAAGGCGACCATCATCGGCGCGGTCGGAGGCTCGCTCTGGGGCAAACGCTACACGGCGGCAAAGACCTCGGTGTCAGACGCCGTGGCCTTCCTGAACAAGGAAGGTGACGCGAACGTCAAGTTCGTCGAGTTCAAACTGACTGCCGGAGAAGGCCGTTACGGGTGCGACTATCACCCCGGCGTCCGCGGCCAGGCCGAGATGGCCGCCGCCCTCGAGACGGAAATCACCGCGACGCTAGGCTGGAAACAATCGGCGACCCCTGCCGTCGGCCCCTGATTTTCAAATCTTCCGTAGCGTCAATCTGCCAGCTCGTCTTGACATAACAAGACGCCGGGCATACCTCGCCCCCGTTGCTGGCACTCTCTGATAGAGACTGCTAGCAGCCTGGTTCCGGGTCGCCCAAGGGGGCGGCCCAAACAACAAAAAATTGAGGCAAACCATGAGCTTTCGTCCGCTCCATGACCGCGTGCTGGTCCGCCGCGTCAAGGAAGAAGAGAAAACCAAGGGCGGGATCATCATCCCGGACACCGTCAAAGAGAAGCCGCAAGAAGGCAAAGTCGTCGCTGTAGGCGCCGGTGCCCGCGGTGAAGACGGAAAGATCACCCCGCTCGACGTGAAAGCCGGCGACCGCATCCTGTTCGGCAAATGGTCGGGCACGGAAGTCACCCTCGACGGCGAGGAGCTCATCATCATGAAAGAGAGCGACATCCTCGGCATCGTCGAAAAGACGGCCGCCGCGAAGAAGTAATCGCGCGCCGATCCCTATCCTCTAATCAACAGAGACAAGCCACATGGCAGCCAAACACGTACAGTTTTCCGCCGATGCCCGCGAGCGCATGCTCCGCGGCGTCGAAATCCTCGCCAACGCGGTGAAGGTCACGCTCGGCCCGAAAGGCCGCAACGTCATCATCGAGAAATCCTTCGGCGCCCCGCGCACCACGAAGGACGGCGTCACCGTCGCCAAGGAAATCGAACTCGCTGACAAGTTCGAGAACATGGGCGCCCAGATGATCCGCGAAGTGGCCTCCAAGGCCAACGACGTCGCGGGTGACGGCACCACCACGGCTACCGTTCTTGCCGCCGCGATCGTTCGCGAAGGCCTGAAGCGCGTCGCCGCCGGCATGAACCCGATGGACCTCAAGCGCGGCGTCGACAAGGCCGTCCTCGAAGTCATCGAGAACCTGAAGAAGCAGTCGAAGAAGATCACGACCAACGAAGAGATCGCCCAGGTCGGTTCGATCTCCGCGAACGGCGAGATGGAAATCGGCGCGATGATCGCTGAAGCCATGGCGAAAGTCGGCAACGAAGGCGTCATCACCGTCGAGGAAGCCAAGGAAATCGAGACCAAGCTCGAAGTCGTCGAAGGCATGCAGTTCGACCGCGGCTACCTCTCGGCCTACTTCATCACCAACGCCGACAAGATGGAGGCCGTCCTCGACGACGCCCTCATCCTGCTCCACGAGAAGAAGCTGGCCTCGCTCCAGCCGCTGCTCCCGGTGCTCGAGTCGGTCGTGCAAACAGCCCGTCCGCTGATCATCATCTCGGAAGACGTTGAAGGCGAAGCCCTCGCGACGCTCGTCGTGAACAAGCTGCGCGGCGGCCTCAAGGTTGCGGCCGTCAAAGCCCCGGGCTTTGGCGATCGCCGCAAGGCCATGCTGGAAGACATCGCCATCCTCACGGGCGGCACGGTCATTTCCGAAGATCTCGGCATCAAGCTCGAGAACGTCACCATCGACATGCTCGGCAAAGCCAAGCGCGTGCAGATCTCGAAAGAGAACACCACGATCGTCGACGGCGGCGGCAAGAAGAAAGAGATCGAGGCCCGCATCTCGCAGATCCGCAAGCAGATCGACGAGACCACCTCGGACTACGACAAGGAGAAGCTTCAGGAGCGTCTCGCCAAGCTCGCTGGCGGTGTTGCCGTCATCAAGGTTGGCGGCGCCACGGAAGTGGAAGTGAAGGAACGCAAGGATCGCGTTGACGACGCTCTGAACGCCACGCGCGCTGCCGTGGAAGAAGGCATCGTTGCCGGCGGCGGCACCGCGCTCCTCCGCGCTGCCTTCAACATCAAGTCCGAAGGCGACAACGAAGATCAGCAAGCGGGCATCGACATCGTCCGCAAGGCGCTCGAAGCCCCGATCCGCCAGATCGCGGAAAACGCGGGCGTCGAAGGCTCGATCGTCGTCGGCCGCATCCGGAGCGAGAAGGGCAACAAGACCTTCGGCTTCAACGCGCAGACGGAAGAGTACGGCGACCTGGTCGAGATGGGCATCATCGACCCGGCGAAAGTGGTTCGCGTTGCTCTGCAGAACGCCGCTTCGGTGGCCGGCCTGCTGATCACGACGGAAGCCGCGATCGCTGAAGCTCCCAAGAAGGACTCCGGTCATGGCCACGGCCATGGCGGTGGCGGTATGCCCGACATGGGCGGCATGGACTTCTAGTTCACGCCGACTCGCATCGGAATCAGACTGGAAAGGGCGGCTCGAAAGAGCCGCCCTTTCTGCTTTCTGGAGACGGCAAGCGGATCACGAGCCCGTGAGTGCGAATTCTTCCATCAGGCGCAAAACTCGATTTGAGCAAGGTTTGACGGAATCTGGATCGGCAGGAGCTTGAGCTACCGGAAAGTCCTTCCCTGAAACCTGATATGGCAGGAAATACTTACCAGCTTCGAGATATCTGCATATTCAGTCGTAGAGGACGACTGATAGGATTGCCTGATAGTCGATATGCCTTTATTGATTATCGAGAAGTTCGATTGGCAGCCCATCCTGACCCCGGGCGAGCCAGTAACAACAGAACTTCAGAATGCCGATTGGCGGGGCGGTCTGGAAACGGGCCGCCCCGACTTCTTTCTGGCCGCCCCTTCGCCCGGATGGCGAATCCTTTGGCGCCCAGGCCGAAAAAGCTGCTGCGGCCGATTCCGTTCATCGACCAGACAGGTTCGAAGCGCCAGATTGGTGTCAGGATAATCGGCGGGACAAAAAAGCCCGAAATACAAAGAAAAAGGGCGGCGCGATAAACGCGCCGCCACTGAAAGGGTCTGATACGAGCGTTTCCTCCCCGAAACGCCAAACCGCCGAAGCAGTTCGGTATTGAGCCTCACCCAAGGTAGGGGTTGAGTCAAGCACGATCTTACAGACACGTTATCGATCGCAGGCACGGAATGGCCCCGGCACGCCTCGTTTGCTCAAAGCGGCGAAACAAAACACCCCAAATCACCTTCGCAGGCGCAACATCGGATCACATGTTCTGATACCGCATGGAATCGCGCTCTCGCGCCGATCACGCGCCCGTATTGTTCAGTACAGCCGCGAAATCCGCGTAACGCTCTGTCCGGACGCCGCTCTTCGCCTCGATCCCCGCCACAAGCACCTGCAACGACATCAGCGCGGCATCGGACCACACCGCCCCCAGGCTCGCGACCAGCTGCGCCTGGCTGCGCAGGATCACCCCGTCACGCAGGATCTTGAGCCCGTTGCTGGCGAGTGTTGCGCCAGTGGTAGTGATGTCGACGACGAGTTCGGCGACGCCAGCGGCCGGGGCGCCTTCTGTGGCCCCCGCACTCTCGACGATGCGATAGTGGCCTACGCCTTCTTCGGTGAAGAAACGGCGCGTCGAACGGATATACTTGGTCGCGACGCGCAGCTTCCGCCCGGTTGAGGCTTCCATGCGGGCGGCAACGTCATCAACATCCGCCATCGTTTCCACGTCCAGCCAGCTCCTGGGAGCGGCCACGACGAGATCCGCGCGCCCAAAGCCCAGCGGAGCCAGAAGATGCGCAACGCGCTCCAGATCACCCGCCTGCTCGCGCAGGAGGTCCTCGCCGCTCACGCCGCAATGCACGTCGCCCGCGATGACGCTTGAGGCGATCTCGCCGGCTGACAGCAGACGCACCTCGACATCGGGAAGATTGGCGATGCGAGCGAAATAGCCACGCGCGCCGCCCAACGGGTCGATGCGAAAACCAGCGGCCGCGAAATAGTCTTCAGCCTGCTCTTTCAGGCGCCCCTTGGACGGGATGGCGAGTTTCAGCGTGCTCATGCGCGCGATCCCTCGCCCAGCCGGTCAGCCCGCAGCGCAGCCCCGATCGCGCTGGCGCGGAACGTCCCGCCGCTCAGGCGCGAGATCAGCCCGTCATAACGGCCGCCGGAAACGATCGGACGATCGCTGGCCCCGGCGCGCGCGAGTTCGAAAACGAAGCCATCATAGTATTCGAACCGCCGCCCCGCCTCGGCGCTGAACATGGAGTCCGACCAGAGTGGCGGCCGGAGTTTCGCTATCAGCTTCAGTCGGTCGTCATAGGCTTCGATTGCTTCAGAGAGATCGACGCCAACGTCCTTCGCGAAGGCCTGCAGCGTGGCGACACTGTCGCCGACGGCGGCTGACAGGCCGAGATACCGGATGACGGCGGACGATGAAGCGGCATCCGGCGCTGTATCGGCGGCCTTGTCGCGCAGACGCTGAGCGATGTCCGCAGCGCTCCGACCGACAGGCTCAACGCCGAGCTTGGCCAGTTCGGCTTCGACAGCGCGGATCGCATCGGCCTGCGGTAGCGCCCCTAGCGCCGCAGCCTCCGGAGCGAGGCCGCCCTGGCCATTCGCCGCTTCAAGCAGTTCGCGCGGACCCTTGCGGCGCGAGAAGGCGCGCCGCAGCCGGTCACGCCATTGCGGCGAGAATGGCAGCGCCGCGATCAGCGCATGATAGATCGCCACGTCGCCGAACCGAACGCTTGCGGCCGAAACGCCGCCGGCCTGTGCGGCTTCAAGCGCGACAGCCAAAGCCTCGGCATCTTCCGACGGTGAACCGGAATTGCCGAACCACTCGAAGCCAATCTGCAGATGCTCGACGGGATCGTTCGAGCCGCGCGGCGGCAGGCGATAGACCGGCCCGGCCTCGTGATAGCGGGCGACCGGAAGCTCGCGTGACGCCACCATCTGCGCGATTGGCGTTGTCAGGTCCGGGCGAAGGCAATGCTCCTTGCCGCTCGGATCCGTGAACGTGCATAGGCGGGAGCGTACCGCTTCGCCGGACAGCTCCAGCACGATCTCGGCAGGCATGAGCGTCTGCGGCTCGGCCCGAACGCCGCTGACCCGGGCAATGCGCGCAAGCGCGGCTGCAGCCTGGGTCGAGAGGATCACGGCGTGCCCACGATGGCTTTGATGCGGGCGACCATTTCGCTCCGCGGGCATTCGAACTGGCCCGGACGCTCGGCGCGCCAGGCGTCGTTGTCCGTCATGCCTTTGGCGGCGGCGGCGCCAGCCTTGAGATCCTTGATGGTGACGACGCCCTTCTCGCGCTCATTGCCGCCGACAATCACGACGGCGGGCGAGTTGCGGCGGTCTGCGTATTTCATCTGCGGTTTCATACCTGAGGAGCCGAGATACATTTCGGCCCGAATGCCCGCACGGCGCAGGTCGGAAGCGAGCGTCGCGTAGTCGGCCAGCTGATCCTTGTCGAGCACGAGGATAAGAACCGGCCCCTGAACCTGTTCTTCGTCGCTCGCAGCCATCGCCGCCGCAAGGCGGCTGACACCAACGGAGAAGCCCGTCGCCGGTGCAGGCTCGCCACGGAAACGGGCCACCAGTCCGTCATACCGGCCGCCGCCGCCGACCGATCCGAAGCGCATCGGATTGCCTTCGGCATCGCGGAATTCGCGCAGGAACTCCGCCTCGAAGACCGGGCCCGTATAGTAATCAAGTCCGCGCACGATCGACGGATCGAAAACCGCAGCATCGTCACCGATGCCGAGCGCGTTGAGGATGCTGTCGATCTCCGCCAGCTCGGCCACGCCCGTCGCGCCCGCACGCGTCATGCCGACCGTGTTGGCCAGCCGCCGCGCCGTTTCAGCCCGCGTGACAGACCGGGCGGTGATGAACTCGATCAGCACGTCGATCTGGTTCGCAGCCAGACCAGCGCCTTGCGTGACATCCCCGGACTCGTCCTTGCGGCCTTTGCCGAGCAGCAGCGTGACGCCCTCGACGCCGAACTTGTCGAACTTGTCGAGCGCGCGAAGCACTGTGCCGCGCTGCGCGGGATCCACCACGCCGGCGGTTTCCATGATGCCGTCGAGCAGCTGGCGGCTGTTCACGCGGATCACGTATTCCCCACGCGCAGCGCCTGCGGCCTGCATGGCCTCGGCGGCGATGGCGATCATTTCTGCATCGGCGGCGGGACCAGCCACACCGACCGAGTCAGCGTCGCACTGGATGAATTCGCGGAAGCGGAAAGGGCCCGGCTTCTCGTTGCGCCAGACGGGGCCGGCAGAATAGCGGCGGAAAGGCTTGGGAATGCGCTCCCAGTTCTCGGACACATAGCGGGCCAGCGGCGCCGTATGATCGTAGCGTAGGGCGATCCATTGCTCGTCATCGTCCTGCAGCGCAAAGACGCCAGCGTTTGGACGGTCGGTATCGGGCAGGAATTTGCCTAGCGCATCGACATATTCGAACGGACCGGTGTCGAGCGCGTCGAAGCCCCAGCGGGCGTAAACCTGGCTTATCGAGTCAACGAGCTTCCGTTCGGCGGCAATGACTGCCGCCGTCCTATCCGGAAATCCCCGGGGCTTGCGGGCCTCTGGGCGCCGCTGGTTCTCGTCCGTTGACATGATGGCCATCCGACATGGGCTCGGGGGATAGCCCATGGGGGCCATCCTCGCAACGTTAGCCGCACTTAATCGTCCCACGCCCTTTGGCAAAACCTTAACGGGGCCGAGCGACCATCCCCGCCATGAAACGCCTTCTCGCCTGCCTCGCGATTGCTTTCTCCGCTCTACCCGCCTCGGCCGACACGCTGGCCGATCAGGTGAAAGCGGAGGCAGCACGCCTGCTGGTTCAGGTGAAGGCCGCAGACGCCGCAGCGAAAGCGAGACCCGGAGCCAAACCCGCCGCCCTCGCGCCCACCCTCGTCGGCGACCTGCAGCGCTTTGGTCTTGTCGCAAGCCGCCTGTCGCTCGAGATCGACCAGCGCGGCGGACCGAAGGACCTGCGCTGCATCTTCCGCGGCATGGCCGAGGAGACGGACAAGCAACTCAAGGCCACCGCGGCTGCCCCGACAGGAACGGCCCAGTCACAGGCCCTCTCGCGCCTGTCCCATATGTTGAAGGACGCCGTGCTGATCGCCCCAGCTATCGGCGGAACCCCTGTCGCACAAACGAAAGCCGCCGCGAACGCAACGTCCACGGCGGCCAACAAATGCGAAGTCGTTCGCGACTATTGATCGTAAGACGCGCTTACGCGCTTCGGTCAGTACTTCACGTCGCAACCATAAGGCGGCGTCAGCGCCGGGTCGGGCGCCTTGCCGGATTTCAGCGACGCCAGCGCAGTCGTGACGTAGTTAGTCGCCTTCGGAACATCGTCCACCTTGTTCGACTTGATGCTGTCGATCGCGCCATTGTAGGCAATCCTTCCATCTGGCGTGATGATGTACATGTGCGGTGTCGTCTTGGCGCCATAGGCGCGACCCATCGAGCCATCGGGGTCGAGCAGGACATGCGTCGGCTTCGCGCCACGGTCCTTCGTCAGCTTGTCGGCTTCGGCCGGAGCGACGTGGCCCTGCGAACCCGGCTTCGACGAAATCACCGAAAGCCACACCACGCCATTGTCGGTCGCGGCTGCTTGCGTCTTCTGCATGTTCTGCGAGTTGTAGTGTTTCTGCACGAACGGACAGCCATTGTTGGTCCATTCAAGGATGACGGTCTTACCCTTGAAGTCGGCCAGCGAGACTTCCTTGCCTGCCGTGTTCACTTCCTTGAAGGCTGGCGCCGCATCGCCCGGAGGCGCCGCGTTCGCCGTCGACATCACCAGCGCGCCTGCCGTGATCGCCGCAGCGGCGGCCGCGCCGAACATCACCGGCATCCTGTCACGATTGAAAAAGCCCATTCCGCTTCTCCCGCTTGTCAAACGTTGCGACCCCAAAGTCCCAAGCCGTCAGAGCGATCCGGCGGCTTCACGCACCGCCTTCTCGATCATTCCCGCCGTCAGCAGCTGGTCCAGTTTCACCGGGTCGCCGCCTGATGCCGGATAGACAAGATACAGCGGAACGCCCGGCGCGCCATGCTTCGCGAGCTCGGCGGCAATCACCTTGTCTTTATTTGTCCAGTCCGCTTCGAGGAAAGCGACGTTCAGATCGGCGAAGGTTTTCTGGACCGAGGCGTCATGCATCGCGCCCTTGTTGAACTGGCAGGTCACGCACCAGCGGGCCGTGAAATCGACGAAGATCACCCTGCCCTCTGCACGGAGTTCCTCGACCTTGGCAGGTGACCAGGCATTGGCTGTGACGGCGGCGGCCTCAGGTTTGGTCGCATTGGCCATGACAGCCGGAGCGATGAACGCCGCGAGGATCAATGCGCCCGCGATAATCTTGCCGGGGAGGCTCTTGCCGATCGTGTTCGCCAGCCAGATGCCGAAAGCCAGCGCGATGCCACCAGCCAGAACGAAGATCACGCCATCCGTGCCCGCCTGCGCCGCCAGAACCCACAACAGCCAGAGGACGGTAAGGAACATCGGGAAGGCCAGCGCCTGCTTGAACGTCACCATCCACTTGCCGGGCTTGGGCAGGATCTTCGCGAAGGCGGGCGTGTAGCTCAGCAGCACGAACGGCGTGGCCATGCCGACACCCAGCATCAGGAACACAGCCATCACGGTCGGTGCCGGCTGGCTCAAGGCCGCGCCCAGCGCGGGCGCGATAAACGGGCCGACGCAGGGCGCGCCGACGAAGGCCGCCAGCAGGCCAGTGAAAAATGCGCCCGATGTCCCGCCCTTGTCGGCAAGATTGCCGCCAACACTCGCCAGCGATCCACCGATCTCGAACACGCCGAGCAGGTTGAGACCAACAGCGAACAGCAGCAGCGCGAACAGCGCGGTTACAGGCGGATACTGAAGCTGGAAGCCAAGACCGGCCTGCTCTCCCGCCGCACGCAGGGCAAGCAGCGTCGCGCCCACTGCAGCAAAGCACACGAGGACGCCGCCGAAATAAGCAAGACCATGCGCGCGCGAGACCTTTGGATCGTGCGCGGTGTGTACAAGGCTCGCCGCCTTGATGGTCAGCACCGGCAGAACGCACGGCATCAGGTTGAGGATCAGGCCGCCGACGAAAGCGAAAAGGAGCGTCAGCGCGAGTTCACCGAAGCTCATCGGCGCGACCGGAGGCAGGCTGGCGGTCGGCGGCGGAGGTATCGCTCCCTTGATCTCTTCGTTGATGAATTCTTTCTCGGCGACGCCAGCGAGAGCCGCGCCTGGAGCAGCCGTAATCTCCCAACCCTTCAGCGTGCCATCGGTGGTGGTGATCGCAACGACGCCGGTAAGCGTCTGGTCGCCGGGCTTGGCGAAATCGGAGGCGGTCACTTCGATCGAGACGCCATCAGGGCCAGTCTTCACGACCTGCTTCGCTGCGTGAACGATCTCGTGGCCATCCGGGAAGAAGCGGATGTTCTTGCCGTCCACCGCAGCAGCAGCCACCGCGGGATCGGCCACGCCGATCCGGAAGCCTGTGGGCGTACGCTCGATGGCGGCCTTGCCCGTCAGCGCGACGGGCAGCTTGGCGAGTGCGGAAACGATGGTCGAACTGCCATCATTGTCGGTCTGCAGGGATGCAGCGACAGGAAGGCTGATCGACAGGTTGACCGCTTCGGGAATGCAGATGTCGGCGCAGATCAGGTAGTCGAACGTGCCGCCGATGGTGATCGTCGTGCCCGGCTTCACCTCTGGCCCGACCTTGATATCGAACGGCAGGACGACCTGATGCTCGTAGCCGTAGTTCATTAGCGTCGCGAGCGGGATGGCATGCGGCGTCGGGAAACGGAAATCGCCAAAGGTGACGCCCGGCTGCGCTGTCCACGTCACGGTAGGCGGCAGCCCACTGTCGCCGGCGTTGCGCCAGTAGACATGCCACTTGTCCGCAAGGTCGAGCTTCAAGGCGCCGAGGAAACTGTCGTCCGGCGTGGTGACTGAGCGTTCGAGGACGAGTGTGGCGTCGGCGTGGTCGCTCTTGCCGGTTGCCTGCGCATGCGCCGGAGCGGCAAGCGTAACGGCCGACAGCAGGGCCGCCAGCCAGAGTATCGCTCGCGAGAAGAATGCCTGCACGCCTGGGCCTCGATTCAAACCAGCCCGTGGCCGGCGATCCGGTGTTACCGGCAGGAGGTAAGGCCGCGACCGGGGAGAGGTCCAGACCCCTCCCCGTAACGTGAGACGCGGTGTTTCGCCTATGACGTAGGCGTTAGTTGGCCGTCGGGCCCGACAGACGGCGCATCGTGCGCTGGATGACGCGCTGCCAGTTCATCAGCGACACCATGTGGGCGTAGATCGCCGCGAGGGCACCCGTGTTGCGAATGTCGGAGAACTTGCCGTCCGGAAGGGCGTTGAGACCCTCTTCGGAGATCGCCCAGTAATCGGCGATCTTCTGGGTCTCGCCGGCATTCCCCTGCGCATCGCGGGGAGTAAAGGCGACGGACTTCTGTTCAAACAGCGAAGCCTTGTCGAGCATCTCGACGAACTCGACCGTGGCGCGGCGCTGGCGTTCGAATTCCTTGCAGAACTCGATCGCGTCCTGCGTGAACTTCGAGGCGACTTCGCCGTCGAAGAATTTCACGTCCGGCGTGTTCGAAACCATCTGGGCTTCGGTGTCGACGCACAGGAGCAGCTTGTCGCTCTTGGGGTCGGACGCAAACACGAACGGATAGCGGCGGGCGAAGGCCGGCAGGTAGGTGTCCGGGTCAGGCTGACCGTTGGCGTCGACGTACTCGTTCTCGTTCTGGCGAACGCCCATCACGGCGACCGGGGTCTTGTCCGCGCCGACGAAGATGATCGGATAGCAGGTGGCGGCGACGCCGAATTCGCTCACGGTGATCGGCACGGCGTGGGCCGTGCGAAGGAAGGAAAACGGGGATGCAATCTGCTTGACGCCGAGATTCCTGTGCTTCTCCAGGGAAAGCGGTTCAGGCTTCCTGTAGAACATGACCTGGCCGGTCAGTTCCGGTTGGCCGCCTGGGGCTGGAGTACTCATTAACTAGCTCCTGACTTGATGCTGGGCGGTCCTTATCGGAAAACTCTGGCTGCCTCAACCAAAGCGAATCATATGGCTGCGCTGGACTGGAAATCTCCCGTCAGAACCCCGTTTTTGGGGCTCGCGGGCGGTATTGCCGCTGCGATCCTTGCGGCATGTTCACCTTCACAGGTCAGCGCTGACCCGCAGCTGGCGGCGCTGGTCCAGAAATTCAGCCATTCCGAGTCGGGCCGCCTGCCCGAGGAAGCGGACATGCTGGGGCTGTCGAAGGAGGTCTTCGGGCGGGCCTATGGCGACCTGCTGGATGACCGGTCGATGGCGCAGGCCGAGCGCGTACGGACGACGCGGCTGGATTTCCTGCGCCAGTTCGAATTGCTCGATCGCGCCGCCCTCAGCCGTGATGCGCTACGCACCTACGACACACTGGTCACCAATCTTCGCGCGGCCGTGACGGTCGAGGCGCATGGGCATGGCGCGACCGGACTGGGATGGGCGAGCCCCTACCTGATCACCTTCGCGGACGGGGCCTACACGGACCTCGTCAAGTTCATGACGCTTCACGCGCCGGTGCGGTCGCGCGCGGATGCGGAGTCGTGGCTGAAGCGGCTTGGTCAGATGGACGAGGCCATGCGCGATGAGCGGCGCAGGTTCGAGGTGGATATCGCGGCCGGCGCGATCCCTCCCCGCTCCGTCCTGCAGCGCACGATCGACCGGGCAAAGAAGCTGACGCCGGTTTACGCGGCCGAACACCCCCTGGTCCTCTACTTCACAGAAGCTCTCGCCCAGATCCCGGATCTCCCGGAAGATGAGATGACGAAGCTGATCAAGCAGGCCCGGGAACAAGTAGGAGGACCACTGAAGGAAGAATACCAGGCGCTGACGAAGCTTCTCGAATCCTCACTGGCGAAGGCGCCGGCCGAGCCGGGCGTCTGGAAGCTGCAAGATGGCGAGGCGTATTATCGCGACGCGCTGAAGCTCTACACGACCAACGACATGTCGGCGAAGCAGCTGCACGATGCGGGGCTGAAGCTGGTGGAGCAGATCAGCGCGCAGATCGAGCCGATGCTGGCGGAGATGGGACAGGTCGAGGGCACGGTCGGCGGACGGCTGCGAACGCTGGCGGTGGATCCTGCTTATTTGTTTCCGGATACACCGGAGGGCCGTGTGGCGCTGATGGAGTCGCTGCGCGAGCGGATCAAGTGGGCGGAAACGGCTATGGGGCGGATGATCATCGTCGGCCCCAAAGGCAAGGTGGAAGTGCGTGAAGCGCCGCGTATTTCGCAGGATACGGCGCCGGGGGCCTATTACCGGTCGCAATCGCTGGATGGCGCACGGCCGGCGACATACAACATCAACCTGCGGTCGACGCTGGATTTCCCGACATGGACGCTGCCGACGCTGACCTTCCATGAGGCGGTTCCGGGGCATCACATCCAGGCTGGCCTTGCGCGCGAACGGCCAGACCAGCCGACTGTGAACTACCTGATCTCGCAGCCAGCCTTCAGCGAAGGCTGGGCGACTTACGCGGAAGATCTCGCGGACGAGATGGGGGCCTATCAGACCGACAAGATTGCGCGGCTGGGTTATCTTCAATCGTTGCTGTTCCGGGCCGCGAGGCTGGTGGTGGATACGGGAATCCATTCGCAGAAATGGACGCGGGCGGAGGCGGTCGCTTATCTCGAAAACACGACGGGGCTCGCGCGGTCGGAAGTCGAGTTCGAGGTTGATCGCTATTCGATCTGGCCCGGACAGGCCTGCGCTTACATGACTGGGCGGGAAACGATCAGGCGGTTGAGGACGAATGCCCAGCAGCAATTGAAGCAGGCTTTCGACATAAAGGCATTCCACCAGGCGATCCTTGGGCCTGGCCCGCGCCCGCTTCCGGTTCTGGAGCAGGACATTGCGGACTGGATCATTTCGCAAAAGCCGCAGCCAGCGAAGAAGCCAAACTAAAAACAGGCCCCAAAAAACAGACCGGGCCCGCGGATCATTCCGCGGGCCCGCTTCCCGTTCCTTCTGGCGCGCCCAAGGGCGGAGACTCCCTGCCGCGCCGGTGACGAGGTTCTGTTAGGCAGCCATCAGTTCGGGCTCGCGCGCCAATTCGCTGCCGGATGCGAAGACCGGATCGAGGCCGGTGGCCAGATCGGCGGCTTCGGCGCGGCGTGATTTCACGTCGGCGTTGCGGCGGATGAAGATGGCCGTGGCGCCGTAGCGGCGCGCTTCGCGCCAGCGCCAGAAGGTGGCGACATCGCCCTCCACTCCGCCCTGGTCGGCGACGCGGATGACGCGCCATGACTTGCCCTCGGGCGCCGCGAAGAGGACGACGCCGGCGACCTTCGCCCAGTCCTGCTCGGCGCCGAATTGTTCGAACCTGTAAGAGGCACCGTTAGCGCCACAGAAGTTGACGTACCCGTTGTTTGCCCACGCCATGTTCTTGCTCCGTTCTTGTTCTCTGTTGTGTTCTCTTTTTGTGCTTTTCGCAAGCGGGTGGGCGGAAGTTTTTCGTAAACAGCGCGGTAAGGATTGTGGCAAAGGCGCGTGGGCGCGTTCTCGCGGGTTGAGCCTGCGAGGTGAGCTAGCTGGAAATCGGAGCAAGCTGAGACGGCGGTCCGCGCGCGAGCGCGCAGCCCCCTCCGTCTCGGCGCGAAGACGCGCCGATCCACCTCCCCCGCCTACGGCGATGGAGGACTTCAAGGTGTTGCGCGTCCTCCACCACGCATTGCGTGGGGGAGGTGGATTGCAGCGAAGCTGCAAGACGGAGGGGGAGCGATGCGAGGGGATTGTCCGCTTCGCGGCGGAGCTTGATGGCGCGCAGATGCGCTAGGCGCTCGGCGTCATCGAAGCGGCGGGCGAGTTGCACGAAGCGGCGCCAGCAGGCGGCGGCTGTGCGATCGGAATGGTGCGGGAGGATGGTCGGACGCCAGGTGCGGGTACGATGCGGGATGCCTGCGATCTCGCAGGCGCGCAGATGGATCATGAGATCGAGCTTGGCGTGGGCGTCCATGAGGGCGGCGGAGACCTGCATGCAGTTGGCGGGATCTTCGTCCAGCCAGTCGAGCCCCTCGGGGTTCTCGAAGAAGGCGATCGCTTCGTTGAGAATGTCGACGAGGTTCGTCTCCACCGCCATGGCTGGGCGGAGAGTCCAGAGTATCCAGAGGATGATCTGCGACAGCTCATACATGCGAGGCAGTATACGGCCGGCCGGGAGGCATGCGGGATTGAAACAGCTGCGTCCTACAGTTTGAGTGGCTAGCTCGCTGAATTCAGGCGGGATGTTTTTCCGGCGTCCTACAGTCTGGATACAGCTGTTTCCTACAGTTGAGGCTGCCCCCACCGTCTCGCAGCTTCGCTGCGATCCACCTCCCCCGCGCTTCGCACGGGGGAGGAAAAACACCGCGCCCGTTTAACGTCCAGATTTCCTCCCTCGCCGAAGGCGGGGGAGGTGGATCGGCGCGGAGCGCCGAGACGGTGGGGGCTTGCGGCGGCTTGCCACAAACAAAAAGGCCCGGCTGTTTGCAGCCGGGCCTTCTGTTTCAGTCAGCTCGCGCTCAGTGCGGGAGCTGGGCTTCCGGTTTGGCGCCGCCGCGGCCGAGTTCGGCGCGGTAGGCCGCTTCGTCGCTTTCGCTCCACTGGATTGGCGTCAGCGGGCGTGTGAGGGCGCGCGCCAGCACCTGTTCGATCGTGGAAACAGGGATGATCGTCAGCCCGGTCTTCACGTTCTCCGGCAGGTCGACGAGATCCTTCTCGTTCTCCTCGGGGATCAGCACCGTCTTGATGCCGCCACGCAGGGCCGCGAGCAGTTTCTCTTTCAGGCCGCCGATCGGCAGCACCCTGCCTCGCAGCGTGATCTCGCCTGTCATGGCGATGTCCTTGCGGATCGGGTTGCCGGTCAAGAGCGAGGCGATCGCCGTGGTCATCGCGATACCCGCCGACGGGCCATCCTTGGGCGTCGCGCCATCGGGCACGTGCACGTGGATGTCCGTGTTGTCGAACACAGGCGGGCGAATGCCCATCTGCACCGAGCGAGACCGGACGAGCGATTGCGCGGCCGAGATCGACTCCTTCATCACGTCGCGAAGCGAGCCGGTGACCGTCATGCGGCCGCGACCCGGCATCTGCACGGCTTCGATGGTGAGCAGATCGCCGCCGACTTCCGTCCAGGCAAGGCCCGTGACGACGCCGACCTGATCTTCGCGATCAGCCATGCCGAAGCGGTATTTCCGCACGCCGGCGAACTTGTCGAGGTTCTCGCCGTTGACGGTGACCGTCGTCGTCTTCTTCATCTCGATGTCGCGAACCGCCTTGCGGGCGAGGCGCGCCATTTCACGCTCCAGCGAACGAACGCCGCTCTCACGGGTGTAGTAGCGGATGAGGTCGCGGATCGCGCTCTCTTCCACAATGAGTTCGCCGTCCTTGAGCAGATGGTTCTCGATCGTCTTCGGCAGCAAATGCCGCTTGGCGATCTCGACCTTCTCGTCTTCCGTGTAACCTTCGAGACGGATGATCTCCATCCGGTCGAGAAGCGGCTGAGGCATGTTCAGCGAGTTGGCGGTCGTGATGAACATCGTATCCGACAGGTCGTAGTCGACCTCCAGATAGTGGTCATTGAACGTGCTGTTCTGTTCCGGATCGAGCACTTCGAGAAGCGCCGACGACGGATCGCCGCGATAGTCCTGGCCGAGCTTGTCGATCTCATCGAGCAGGAACAGCGGATTGCCGCTCTTGGCTTTCTTCATCGACTGGATGATGCGGCCCGGCATGGAGCCGATGTAGGTACGACGGTGACCGCGGATCTCGGCTTCATCACGCACGCCGCCGAGCGACACGCGAACGAAGTCGCGGCCGGTGGCTTTGGCGATCGACTTGCCAAGCGAGGTCTTGCCTACGCCCGGAGGGCCAACGAGGCACAGGATCGGGCCACGCACCTTGTCGCCACGCGCCTGGACGGCGAGGTGCTCGATAATGCGTTCCTTGACCTTCTCCAATCCGTAGTGATCGGCGTTGAGCACGTCTTCGGCGTGTTGCAGATCGCGCACGACCTCTTTCTTGCGGCCCCACGGGAGCGAGACCATCCAGTCGAGGTAGTTGCGCACGACGGTGGATTCCGCCGACATCGGCGACATCTGCCGCAGCTTCTTCACTTCCTGCTCGGCCTTGGCGCGCGCGTCGTCGGACATCGGCGTGTTGGCGATCTTCTCTTCAAGCTCGCCGATCTCGTCGCGCTCGCCGCCGCTATCGCCATCGCCCAGCTCGCGCTGGATCGCCTTCATCTGTTCGTTGAGGTAGTACTCGCGCTGCGTCTTCTCCATCTGCCGCTTCACGCGGTTGCGGATCTTGCGCTCCATCTGAAGCATGCCGATCTCGCCTTCCATCAGCGAGAAGACCTTCTCCAGGCGCTCGGTCACGTCGATGAGTTCGAGCAGCTGCTCTTTGTCCTCGAGCTTGATCGAGAGTTGCGCCGCGACCGCGTCGGCCAAGTGGCCCGGGTCGGTGATGGCGGAGACCGTGCCGACGGTTTCGGCAGGGATCTTGCGGTTTAGTTTCACGTAGCCGTCGAACTGCTCGATGACCGCGCGCATGAGGGCGGCGGATTCTTCGGAGTCAGCTTTCTTCTCTTCGATCTTCGAGTGCTCAGCGGAGTAGTAGTCGCCCTTGTCGATGAGCTTTTCGAGACGCGAGCGGTGCTTGCCTTCGACCAGCACCTTCACGGTGCCGTCCGGCAGCTTCAGCAGCTGCAGGATCGTGGCGACGACGCCGACGGAATAGAGATCTTCTTCGGCCGGGTCATCGACGCCGGCTTCCTTCTGGGCGACGAGCAGAATTTCGCCGCCGCCTTTTTCAACTTCTTCGAGCGCGCGAACGGATTTGTCGCGGCCCACAAACAGCGGCGCGACCATGCGCGGGAACACCACGATGTCACGCAGCGGCAGGACGGGGAGGACGTTTGCCATATTCAGTTTCTCCTTTCATCGCCGCAGCCGCCTTGCATGAAGCGCGGGTGCGGGAGGAAGGCCGGGCCATGCCAAATAAGATCGGACCGGACATTCACTTGAGGATGAAAGTGGCCCGTCACTGGCTCGGGTTCAACCCACGCAAGTGACGCATGATTTTGCTGGGCTATTTCGGCCTCAGTGAGGAAGATGGAGCGGTTCGTGCTGTTGTCCACAGTTCATGCGGGGTGACGCGAATCGTTGCGCGGAAAAGCAGAAGGCCCGCCTTGAGGGCGGGCCTTCGATAACTCGTCTGATCAGCTGGCCTTACGAAGCGCTGGCCGAGGCCTGGGCTTCGGAGCCGTGGACGTAAAGCGGGCGGGCCCGGCCTTCGACCACTTCGGCGTTGATCGCTACTTCTTCCACGCCGCGCAGGTTGGGCAGCTCGAACATCGTGTCGAGCAGGATGCCTTCCATGATCGAGCGGAGGCCGCGGGCGCCCGTCTTGCGCTGGATGGCGCGCTTGGCCACGGCCGCGAGCGCATCCTGCGTGAAGGTGAGCGTGACGTTCTCCATCTCGAAGAGGCGCTGGTACTGCTTGAGCAGCGCGTTCTTCGGTTCGGTGAGGATCTGGATTAGGGCTTCCTCGTCCAGATCTTCAAGGGTGGCGATGACGGGCAGACGGCCGATGAATTCGGGGATGAGGCCGAATTTCACGAGATCTTCCGGCTCGCATTCCTCGAGGATCTTGCCGGTGCGGCGATCTTCTGGAGCGACGACGTTGGCGCCGAAGCCGATCGACGTGCCGCGGCCGCGATCCGAGATGACCTTGTCGAGGCCCGAGAACGCGCCGCCGCAGATGAAGAGCATGTTGGTCGTGTCGACCTGCAGGAATTCCTGCTGCGGATGCTTGCGGCCGCCTTGCGGAGGAACCGAAGCGACGGTGCCCTCCATGATCTTCAGCAGGGCCTGCTGCACGCCCTCGCCCGACACGTCGCGGGTGATGGACGGGTTGTCGGACTTGCGGCTGATCTTGTCGATCTCGTCGATGTAGACGATGCCGCGCTGCGCACGCTCGACGTTGTAGTCGGAGGCCTGCAGCAACTTGAGGATGATGTTCTCGACGTCCTCGCCGACGTAACCGGCCTCGGTCAGCGTCGTGGCGTCGGCCATCGTGAACGGAACGTCGATGATGCGCGCCAGCGTTTGCGCGAGCAGCGTCTTGCCGCAGCCGGTGGGGCCGATCAGCAGGATGTTCGATTTCGCGAGCTCGACATCGCCGTTCTTGGCGGCGTGGTTGAGGCGCTTGTAGTGGTTGTGGACGGCAACCGACAGCACGCGCTTGGCCTTGAACTGGCCGATCACGTAGTCGTCGAGCACGTCGCAGATTTCGCGCGGCGTAGGCACGCCATCGCGCGACTTCACGAGAGCCGTCTTCGACTCCTCGCGGATGATATCCATGCAGAGTTCGACGCACTCATCGCAGATGAATACGGTGGGCCCGGCGATAAGCTTTTTGACCTCGTGCTGCGACTTTCCGCAGAACGAGCAGTACAGCGTGTTCTTGCTGTCGCCTGAAGTGTTCTTGTTCATCGACACCTCGAAAACACCACCGGGCATGACCCCGGAGGCGTCCAATCCAACACGCCCAAGCCTCGAATCCTATATTTCAATCGTTTCCGAGAGGTTCAAGGCCGGGCCAGTCCAACATAGCAAGGGGGGCGCCGCAAGGTTACAGGCTGCGCAATTCCCAGCGATAAGCTGCTGAAAACGGGGCTTAATCAGCCGGAGCCGCCCGTTTCTCGTAAACCTTGTCCACGATTCCGAACGCCTGGGCTTCCGAAGCCGTCATGAACGAATCGCGGTCTAGCGTCCTTTCGATCGTCTCGTAGGGCTGGCCCGTGTGCTTAACGTAGATCTCGTTGAGCCGCTTCTTGATGGCCAGCATGTCGTGGGCGTGGCGCTCGATGTCCGAGGCTACGCCACGATACCCGCCCGAGGGCTGGTGCACCATGATCCGCGAATTCGGCGTGGCGAAGCGCATTCCATGCTCCCCGGCTGTCAGCAGGAGAGCGCCCATCGAGGCGGCCATGCCGATGCATGCGGTGGAAACCGGGCTGCGGATGTATTGCATGGTGTCATAGATCGCGAGGCCGGAATGGACGTGGCCGCCCGGCGAATTCACGTACATTGCGATCTCTTTCTTGGGGTTTTCGGACTCCAGGAAGAGAAGCTGGGCTGTCACCAGGCTGGCCGTGACGTCGTCGATCGGGCCCGAAACGAAGATGATCCGGTCCTTCAGCAGGCGCGAAAAGATGTCGTACGCGCGCTCGCCCCGGGAGCTCTGCTCCAGGACGGTCGGGACCAGGTTGATAGCCCGGGTGAGGTGATCGACCATGTGCGCGTTTTCTTCTGTTTCTGCAGGCCCCAGCGGCCTTGGCCTGCTGAGACTCAAATCACGGGTGGGGCTAACAATATCCGAACGCGGACCGTCCGGCGCAAGTCCCCTTGCGTCAGTGCACCCGATTCAGCTGTTTGCCGAAGTCGAAAGAGGTAGTCGGCTGGCCCTTCGCTATCGCTCAGGGCGTTCGTTGCTTGATTGATCCACTGGATCAATCATCCGGCTACGCCGGCCGGCGCCTCACTCGTCGCCGATTTCCTTCATCAGTTCTTCGCGGCTGACCGGTTTGTCGGTCACGGTCGCCTTGGAGAGGATGTAGTCGACCACCTTCTCCTCGTAGATCGGCGCCTGGAGCTGCGAGAGAGCGCCCGGGTTCTTGCGGTAGAACTCGACCACCTGCTTCTCCTGGCCCGGATAGCGCGAAGCTTCCTGGCGCAGGACCTGGCTGAGCTCCTCGTTCGTCACCTGCACGCTGGCGCGGCGGCCGATCTCGGCCAGCACGAGACCGAGGCGCACGCGGCGTTCGGCGATCTGCTGGTACTCCGTCTTCAGCTCTTCATCCGACTTGCCCTTGTCCTCTTCAGACAGGCGGCCGGCATTCTTTTCCTGCTCGAACTGGGCCCAGATCTGGTCGAACTCGGCCTTCACCATCTGCGGCGGTAGGTCGAAGGAGTGGCGCTCGTCGAGGGCGTCGAGAAGGACGCGCTTCACCTGCTGACGCGTGGCGAAGTTGAGATCGCCCGACAGCTGGCCCTTCACGGCGGTACGGAGAGCATCGAGGTTCTCGAGACCGAGCGACTTGGCGAACTCTTCGTCGATCTGGCTGTCCTTCGGGGCTTTCACCTCGTGGACCTTCACTTCGAACAGGGCGGCTTTGCCCTTCAGCGTGTCGACGCCGTAGTCTTCCGGGAAGGAAACGTTGACGTTCACGTCGTCGCCAGCCTTGGCGCCGATCAGCTGTTCTTCAAAGCCGGGGATGAAGCGGCCCGAGCCGATGACCAGCGTGTGGCCCTCTGCGGCGCCGCCTTCGAACTTCTCACCGTCGATGGAGCCGACGAAGTCGATGACGACCGCGTCGTCCTTCTCGGCGGCGCCTTCTTTGGCTTCGTAGGACTTGTTGTTATCTGCAATGCGCTTGAGCGACTCGTTGATCTCGTTATCGCTCGGCTCGGCGACCATGCGCTCGAGCGAGATCGCGGAGACGTCGGTCGGCTCGAACTCGGGCATCACCTCGACGTGCATATGATAGTCGAGGTCAGCTTCGCCAGCGACGACCTTGTCGGCGGCGACGTCGAGGTGGATCGACGGACGCGAGGCGGGGCGGAGCGATTTCTCTTCCAGCGCCTTGGTCGAGCTTTCGTTGACGAGATCGTTGACGATGTCGCCCATCATCGACTTGCCGTACATCTTCTTGATGTGAGCCGGCGGAACTTTGCCCGGACGGAAGCCCTTCAGGTTAACCTTGGGGGCCATCTCCTTGATCTTGTCGTTGAGCTTTGCGGCAAGCTCGCCTTTGGGGATGGTGACGCGGAATTCCCGCGAAAGACCTTCCGATTTCGTCTCGGTGACGTTCATCAGGGAACCCCGGATGTACTGAATGGTTGGCCCCGCCAGCGGGGAGCGCCCGGGCGGGAGAAGGCGGGTGTCTTACACAGGCCCGAACGGCCTGTCTATCAGCGGATTCTGCGCGTTTTGGGCAGAAAAGGCCGCAGGCAACCCAGGCTGGTGCGGGTGGAGGGACTCGAACCCCCACGGGTTGCCCCACTGGAACCTAAATCCAGTGCGTCTACCAATTCCGCCACATCCGCACGCAGCGGGCGACAGATAGTGCCGGTCAGTGGGTCTGGTAAAGCGCGGAAATTGTCTGCCGCAGACTCTGGTCGAGATCTTCGGCGGTGAGGCCGGGGCCGATGCGGAGGCCGGCGTCGCCATGCATCCAGGCGCCGGCGCAGGCGGCGTCGAAGGAGTCGAGGCCCTGCGCGAGCAGGCCGCCGATGATGCCGGCGAGGACATCCCCTGCCCCAGCCGTCGCGAGGAAGGGCGTGGCGTGCGTGTTGACCACGGTGCGGCCATCCGGCGCGGCAATCGTGGTGTCGGGACCTTTCAGGAGGATGATCGAGTTCATCCGGTTGGCGGCGGAGCGAACAGCCTCGATCCGGTTGGGCGAGGACGCGAGCAGGCCGGGAAAGAGCCGCTCGAATTCTCCGGCATGAGGCGTGAGGACAGCCACGCCGCCTGCCGCATCGCCCTTCACGAGTTGGACGGCGAGGCGCGCGGGGCTGCTGGCGAAGACGGTCAGCGCGTCGGCGTCGAGGACGAGGCGGCGGCCGGACTCGGCGAGGAGCGAGACGTTTTCGCGCGTGGCGTCGGTGACGCCAGCGGCGGGGCCGATGACGATGGCGGTTGCTTCGCGGGTTTGCGCGGCGAGGTCTTCGGCGCTGGCGAAGCTGGAAGTCATCACGGCGGTGACGGATGAAGCCGCGACCATCAGCGCGGCAGGCGGGCACAGCAGCGTGACGAGACCTGCACCTGAGCGGAGGCCGGCTTGGGCTGCAAGGCGGGCGGCGCCGGTGCTGCCGAGACCACCGGTGACGACGGCGAGGCGTCCGCGCTGGTGCTTGTGCGATGAGACGGATGGCCAGCGCAGGGCGCGCGCCCAAAGGGCCGGACTGTTCTCGTTGAGACGGCCGCCGCTTACTTCGTCGACGAATCTGCCGAAGCCGATCTCGGCGGGAATGACGTCGCCGCACAGCGAGGCGGCGGGCTGGAGGACGTGCGCGGGCTTCTTGCAGCAGAAGGTGACGGTGACATCGGCACGCATGGCGACGCCGCCAACGGCGCCAGCGTTGCCGTTGACGCCGGAGGGCACGTCGATGGCGACAATCTTTGCGCCGGAGGCGTTCACCTGCTCAACGGCGAAGGCGGCTTCGCCCGCGAGCGGACGCGAGAGGCCGGCGCCGAACAGGCCGTCGAGCACGATGTCTTCGGCATGGACGCGCATGTCTTCCAGCGGCTGACGCGGGCCGGATAGAGTCTCGAGCGCCTGTTCGCCCTCCGGGCTGCGAAGGCCGTGCGGGGCGAGATCGTAGAGGAACACGTTGCGGCCGAGATCGCGCAGGCGTTGCGCCGCCACGAAGGCATCACCGCCATTGTTGCCCGGGCCTGCAAGTACGATGACGCGGCCATCGGGGAATTCGGCGTGCAGCACGTCGGCGCACGCCTGCCCTGCCTTCTGCATCAAGGCCCAGAGCGAGACGCCAGCCTCGACGGCGCGCTGCTCGGCGGCGCGGACTTCCTCGCAGGTGAGGATGGCGGTGATCATGTCAGGTCACGACGGTTGCAGCTTCGGATCCGAGTTGGGCGACAGCGAGTTTTCCGCCACGGCGTTCGAGCTTGGTGATCGACGCGTGGCCCGGCTTGAAAACGACGACGCGGTCGTTGCCGGTAAGAAGGCCGACGATCACGTTGATGGCGATGAAGTGGGAGAAGACGGCCGTATCTTCCGGCAGCTTATCGACCGACGCTAGCACGCTGTTGCGCCAGGCTTGGAGCGTAAGGTCGGTCTGGCTCCATGCCCCGGCCATGACGCCCTGCAACCAGACGGAGCGGTCGGCGATGCCGGAGGACGTGATGATCTCGCCGACGCCGGCCTCGATGCGCGCGTGGGTCTCCATCAGCTTTTCGAACGGTGCGGCGGTTTCGCGACTGCGGGCGAGCGGCGAGGTTATGGCCCGTTTGGCCCCGAGTTTGGCCAGCTCTTCGGCCGCAGCGAAGGCCTGGCGGGCGCCGAGGTCGTTGAGTCCGGGGTTGGGATGCGCGCCCCAGCTCGCAGCCGGTTCGCCATGCCGGATCAGGTAGATCATTTCGCTGAATCGCCTGTGAATGCAGAGGTTTTCGGGTTCTACCATGCTTCGCGGCCGGGCGCTTCTGTGGATAAGCCGGAAGCTAGGCGCCTGATCTTTTGGCGCTGATGCACAGATTTCGGGCGCCATGTCCCTCGACGCACGATCTTCAGGCGCCTGACCTACTCGCCTCCCGCTTCATCGTGCATGAGCGGGAACGCTCCCCGACGCCGCAACGGCGCCTCTTATCGGAACTCCGCGATGAAAAAGATCGAGGCGATCATCAAGCCGTTCAAACTGGACGAGGTGAAGGAAGCGCTTCACGGCGTCGGCCTGCAGGGCATGACCGTGCTGGAAGCCAAGGGCTTCGGCCGCCAGCGCGGCCACACGGAACTCTATCGCGGCGCCGAATACATCGTCGACTTCCTGCCCAAGCTGAAGATCGAGGTCGTTGTTTCCGACGCGCAGCTCGAAGCCGCGCTCAACGCGATCACCAAGTCGGCGCACACTGGCAAGATCGGGGACGGGAAGATATTCGTCTCCGAAATCACTGAAGTGATCCGCATCCGCACGGGCGAGACGGGCGACCAGGCGATCTAGCGAATACCTGAATTTATTTGGATCGGGCCCGCCGGGGCCCGGGGTGAAACGAGGGAGACACTAAGTGTCCGACGCTATCTTCAAGACCATCAAGGAAAAAGACGTCCAGTACGTCGACCTGCGCTTCACCGACATGCGCGGGAAGATGCAGCACGTCACATTCGACCTCTCCATGGTCGACAAGTCGCTGTTCGTTGACGGCACCATGTTCGACGGTTCGTCGATCTCCGGCTGGAAGGCCATCAACGAGTCCGACATGCTGCTGATGCCGGATCCGTCGTCCGCACGCATCGACCCGTTCTTCCAGAATACGACGCTGTCGATCATGTGCGACATCCTCAACCCGAACGACAACACGCCGTACAACCGTGACCCGCGCACGATGGCCAAGAAGGCCGAGATGTACCTGAAGTCGGCCGGCATCGGCGACACGGCGTACTTCGGCCCCGAGGCCGAGTTCTTCGTGTTCGACGACGTGAAGTGGAGCACGGACCCGAACAACACGGGCTATTCGTTCGACGACCGCGAACTGCCGTTCAACACCGGCAAGTCCTACGAAGGCGGCAACATGGGCCACCGTCCGGGCCCGAAGGGCGGCTACTTCCCGGTTCCGCCGGTCGACTCGCTGCAGGACATGCGCTCGGAAATGCTGACGCTGATGGCCGAGATGGGCCTGCAGCCGGAGAAGCACCACCACGAGGTCGCCCCCGCGCAGCACGAGCTGGGCATGCGTTTCAACACGCTGGTCCAGATGGCCGACAACATGCAGCTGTACAAATACATCGTGCACAACGTCGCGCACTCGTACGGCAAGACCGCCACCTTCATGCCGAAACCGTACTACAAGGACAACGGCTCGGGCATGCACGTCCACCAGTCGATCTGGAAAGGCGACAAGCCGCTCTTCGCCGGCGACAAATATGCGGACCTCAGCCAGGAATGCCTCTGGTATATCGGCGGCATCATCAAGCACGCCAAGGCGATCAACGCGCTCTCGAACGCGACCACCAACTCCTACAAGCGTCTCGTCCCGGGCTATGAAGCGCCCGTGCTGCTCGCCTACTCGGCGCGCAACCGCTCGGCCTCGGTCCGTATTCCGTGGACCCCGTCGCCGAAGGGCAAGCGCATCGAGGTCCGCTTCCCGGATCCGGCGTCGAACCCGTACCTGACCTTCACGGCCCTCATGATGGCCGGCCTCGACGGCATCGCGAAGAAGATCGATCCGGGTCCGGCCATGGACAAGGACCTCTACTCGCTGCCGCCGGAAGAGCTGAAGAACATCCCGACCGTCTGCGGTTCGCTCCGCCAGGCGCTCGAGAGCCTCGACGGCGACCGCGACTTCCTCAAGGCGGGCGGCGTGATGGACGACGATTTCATCGACGCCTACATCGACCTCAAGATGGAAGAAGTGCTGCGCATGGAAACCCATCCGCACCCGGTCGAATTCGACATGTACTACAAGTCCTAGTTGACCTTCAGCCTGGCGGTTCGCCGTCAGGCTTGCCGGGGGGCAAGGAAGCGGCGCTGGAGCGATCCAGCGCCGTTCTCTTTTTTGGCGATGACGTCAGCTCTGCAGCAGCTTCACAAGGGCGCCCATCGCCGGATCAGCGACGCTTACTTCGCCATTGTCGATGCGGCCTGCGAAACGCTGGCGCCACCCGGCGCGCCCATCGAGCTTGAGGTCGTACCAGCCCCAGTTGTCAGACAGGTCCCACAGCTGGTTCGCGGCGCCACCTGCTGGCAGGGTCGTGGACCACGCCTTGAGTTCGTCAGCATACGCACCGGGCTCGACCTTGATCGTGCGCGCAGCCTTGCCCGGATTGGTGAGGCGCAGCTGGATCTTGCGACCGACGGCGACCAGTGTCGCCAGCGGCGCATCTGCCCCGCCCCCGCTTGTGAAACGGCGATGGAAGCCGTTGGGTCCGTGGACCGAGAGATCGCAGGGGCCTGACGGCCATTCGTCCTGCAGCATCTTCTGTGGCTCGACAATGTAGCGCCGCGGTGGCTGGTCGAGGCGCAGCAAGTCATAGACATGGAACACCGCGCTCGTGCCGCCGGTATTGCGGAACGTGATGCGCGCGGGATCGCTGGCCGTCAGCGTAACGTCCAGCGCATAGGGCAAGGCGCGCGAACGGCGCAGGCCGGCCGGTTGCGCTGCGATGTGGGGTTCTGCGGGCGTTGGCGGCGTGGTGCGCTTGGTCGTCTGGGCGGCGCGTTTGGCCGCGTCGAGCGTGGCGGGGAGTTGCGTCAGCGTTTCGTTCGGCGTCTTGAAATCGAAGCAGCTGGTGAGGTCGCCGCAGACCGCGCGGCGCCAGGCCGAGATGTTCGGCTCCATCACGCCGAAGCGCGCCTCGCAGAAGCGGATGACTGAGGTGTGGTCGAATACTTCGGAGTTGACCCAGCCACCGCGCGCGAAAGGCGAGATCACATACATCGGCACGCGAGGGCCGAGGCCATAGGGACGGCCCATCAGATCGTCGCGCTCCGATGTCTTCTCGCTGTCGGCGCGGACGAGATGGTATTCACCTGCGGTGTCGACGGTGGATGCGCCAAGCAGCTTGCCGTTGGCGTCCTTCGATGGCGGCGCCGGCGGCGGCATGTGGTCGAAGAAGCCGTCATTTTCGTCGAAGTTGATGAGGAAGACCGTGCGTGCCCAGACGTCCGGATTGGCCGTCAGGCAATCGAGCACGCGGGAGATGTAGTCGGCGCCTTGCGCCGGGCTCGATGGGCCGGGGTGTTCGCTGTCGGCAGCGGGCGAGATGACCCATGAGACCTGCGGCAGTGTTCCGGCCATGACGTCGGCGCGCAGAACGTCGAGGTGCTGAGTGGAGAGGCCTTTAGCGACCAGCGCGGCATTGCTGCCAGCAGCCTTGGCCAGCGCATCGCGATAGGGCTTGAAGCCGACGAGCGGGTTGTCGCCGAAATTGTCGGCCATGTCCTCGTAGATCTTCCAGCTGACGCCGGCGGTCTCGAGGCGTTCGCAATAGGTGGTCCAGAGATAGGGCTGCTTTGCGTTCGGCTGTTTTTCCGGAAGCGTGTCGTGCGAGTTGGAGATCGATGGGCCGCCGCGCGTGCCCTGCCCGTCATTCGTGCCCGACCACTGGAAAAGCCGGTTGGTGTTGGTGCCGCCGATGAAGGAGCAGTGATACGCGTCGCAGATCGTGAAGGCGTTTGCGAGTGCGAACTGGAAGGGGATGTCGGCCTGCTCGTAATAGCCCATCGCATGCGGATGCTTCTGGTCGGGCCACGCGCTCATGCGGCCATTGTCCCAGGCGTACTGAGCATCGGCCCAGTTGTGCGGCGTGCCCTCGACGCGCATGTGGGCGAAGGTCTTCGCGGTATCGAGCGGGAATGGAGCGACGACCGGCGGGCCGCCTTTCGTGCTCGCTTGCGCCCAGACCGTGCGGCCGCCGGCGAGCGGGATCGGGAAGCGATCGCCGAAGCCGCGCACGCCGTTCATCGTGCCGAAGTAGTGATCGAAGGAGCGGTTCTCCTGCATCAGGATCACGACGTGATCGACGTCCTTGATCGTGCCGGTCTTCGATTTCGCGTCGATGGCCCAGGCCTTGGCGATGGACGGAGGCAGCGTGAGAGCGGCGGCTCCGAGGGCGAGAATCCGGCGGCGGTCGATGCTTGTCATGACGGGGAGACTAGCCGGGACGCGTGACATGGTCATGTCCCCGTAAGCACGAAGGCGCTTTCCGTTTGGGCATGGGCGGCTAGGTTCGGCAGGATGCGAGTCTTGCTTTCCCTTGTGGCGCTTGGGCTTTCCGCCTGCACCAGCCTGTCCGACCGGGCCAGCGAGATGCTGGCGGAGGGGCCGGAGGGGACACGCTGGGGGCTCGTCGTGATGACGATGGACGGGCGCGAGCTTGTCTCGATCCGCCCTGACGAACGGTTCACGCCGGCCTCCAACACCAAGCTGTTCACGGCTGCGGCCGCGTTTCACCGGTTGGGCGACATGACCGTTCCCGATCCGTCGATGGGCACGTCGGTGCGGTTAAAGCCGAATGCTGACGGGCCGCCGGACATCATTCTTGTCGGCGGCGGCGATGCCATGCTGATCGACGCGCCGGATTGCGAGCGCGACTGCCTTTCCTCGCTGGCCGATGCGGTGGTGTCGAATGGCGTCACGGAAATCGGCGGCGTGATCGCCGACGACACGCTCTATCCGTTCGAGCGATGGGGACCGGGCTGGAGCCATGAAGATCTGCTGACGCGATCAGGAGCTCCGGTTTCCGCCCTTACGGTCAACAGCAACGAACTCTCGCTGGTCATCACGCCTGGCGCGACGCCCGGCGACAAGGCAATCGTGGCGTGGCGCGAGAACCCGCCACTGGCGCAGATCACGGGCGTAGTCACTTCGGTTGCTGAACAGACTTCGGCGGAGGGCGTGATCATCGAGCGCGGCTGGGGCGCGGTACGCGTCGAAGGGCGCGTGACCGCCGGTGGTCCGACGATCGTGCGCCCCATCGCTGTAGAAGACCCCGCGCAGGCTGCTGCTGACAGGTTCGTGGCGCTTTTGCGAGAGCGCGAAATAGAGGCGGGAGCAACCGCGATCTACCATCGCCAGACCGCCCTGACCGACTTCGATCCGGACGCAACCGGATTTGCCCCTCTGAAGTGGGAAGGCGTCGAGATCGGCCGCCTACTCCCGCCGCCACTGATCGAAGACGTGACTTTCCTGATGAAGCAGAGCCAGAACCAGCATTCGGAAATGCTGCTGCGAAGGCTGGGCCTGATCGAGGGCAGCGGATCGCGTGTTCATGGGTTGGCCGTTATTGAGGACATGCTCTCCGAAGCAGGCGCATCGCGAAACAGCTGGGACTTCGCCGACGGCTCCGGCATGTCGGTCTACAATCGTGTTACCCCACGCATGGTCGCGAATTTCCTGCGGTGGACGACTGCCCAACCGTGGGGCGAGGCGTTCCGGGCCACCCTCCCGATTGGCGGCGTCGACGGCACGCTGCGGCGGCGGTTCGGCGGAACCTTGCTGGAAGGCAAGGTCTTCGCCAAGACGGGTACGCTGAGGGGCGTAAACGCCTTGTCAGGATTCATGACCACGAAGAGCGGGAAGACCCTGATTTTCTCGGCCTACGCCAATGACCGGCCGTCGGAAGCCGGGTCCGCGATTGCGGCGATGGACGCCGCACTCGTTACCATTGCGGAAATGAACTGAACCCAGTTTGTGCAAAGGGTTGGAGCGGCTTTAACCGGCTTCGGTTATCATCCGCGCATGGGTCGGAAACTCGCCGCCATATCGCTCATCACGGCGCTGCTTGCCAGCGCTTGCGCAAGCGCGCCTCAGCCGTCGAACACCGAGATCGCGGACGCATGCAAGCTGCTCCAGCAGAACCGGGAGTGGCACGAAGCGCTGCGCGAGACGGCGCGGAACTGGGGCGCCCCGATGGGCTTTCAACTGGCCGTGATCAAGCAGGAAAGCAGCTTCGACGCCAACGCCCTCGCCCCACGCGGCGAGCGCAAGTTCTTCGGCCTGCTGGAAGGCGACCGCGTGTCCACCGCCGAGGGCTACAGCCAGGCGCTCAACGACACCTGGAACGAGTACAAGAAGAAGACCAACAACTGGAACGCCAACCGCAACAACTTCCGCGACGCCAGCGACTTCATCGGCTGGTACTACAACACCAACGGCCAGCGCGTGGGCATCAACCAGTACGACTACCGCGCTCACTACTTGATCTACCACGAAGGCGCCGGCGGCTACACGCGCGGGACGTGGAAGACCAAGGGCTGGCTGGTGGACGTCGCCAGCCGCGTTGCGGCGCAGGCCTCGCGCTATGAAAGCCAGATGAGCACCTGCGATGCGCTGAAGCCGCAGAAGCTGTTCGGTATCTTCTAGGCAATCCCGCCGCACATCGGCGCTTCTGGTCGGCAGGCGATGGACATTGCCGGCTCACCGTGTTGCTTTGAAGCGTGGGTGACGAGACGGCTCAAGCGGGGCGACGCAACCGGTTCCTGGATGCGGTGGAGAGGCTGGGCAATGCCCTGCCTGATCCGATATTCATTTTCGTCGCCATCATCATACTGCTGGTGATCGTGTCGGTGATCGGCTCATCCGCGGGGTGGGCGGCGGTTAATCCGGTTACGGGTGACACGCTTGTTGTCTCGAGCCTGCTCAGCGAGGCGAACATCGAGAAGCTGTTCGTGGAGATGCCGCGTACCTACACCGGCTTTGCACCCCTTGGCTTCGCGTTGACGATCATGCTGGGCGCCGCTGTGGCGGAACGCTCGGGACTGCTGACCGCGATGATGCGCGCCAGTCTGGGCAGCGCCCCGAAAAGCATCCTTGTGCCGATGGTGTTCGTGCTGGGCATGCTGGCGACCCACGCGAACGATGCGGCCTACATGGTTTATGTGCCGCTGGCAGGGATCGTGTTCGCGGCGGCCGGGCGTCATCCGGTGCTGGGCCTGATCTCTGGATTTGCGGGCGCGGCGGTGGGTCTCGCAGGCAACCTCTTCCCCGGACAATACGATGTGCTGCTGCTGGGCATCACGGAGACAGGCGCGCGGCTGCTCGATCCAGAGTGGACAATGAACCCGCTGGGCAACTGGTATTTCAGCATCGGCATCGCTGTCGTGTTCACGGCGGTTGGATGGTGGGTTCTCGAACGTGTCGTCTCGCCGCGCTTGGGCAAGTGGGAGGGTGAAAGCGGCGTCGCGGATCTTGCCGGCGTTGTACTGTCGCCCATCGAGAAGAAGGGGCTGATTTGGGCGGGCGTGGCCGCGCTCGGCGTGGCTGGGCTGGCGACAGCGCTGGTTATGTGGCCGGGGTTCACGCCGCTGATGGATGAAAAGGCGAACGGCAGCCAGCAGATGACGCCATTCTTCCGCAGCATCGCAGCGCTGCTGTTCCTGCTCTTCATCGCGACGGGCTGGACCTATGGCGCGGTGACCGGAAGCATCAAGACACACCGTGACGTGGTGATGATGATGGTGAAGGGGCTGGAGGTTATCCTGCCCTATCTCGTGCTGATCTTCTTCGCGGCACACTTCGTGGCGATGTTCGGCTGGTCCAATCTCGGACCGATCACGGCGATCGCCGGGGCGGACCAGTTACGCGCGATGGCGGCGCCGCCAGCTGTGCTGCTGCCGATCCTGGCGACCATGTCGGCTTGGCTCGATTTCCTTATTGCATCGGGATCGGCGAAGTGGGCCGCAATGGCGCCGGTGGCAACGCCCATGATGATGTTGCTTGAAGTCTCGCCCGAGATGACGACGGCGGCCTACCGCGTCGGCGATACCGTGACCAACCTGATCTCGCCGCTGAACCCCTATGTGGTTCTGACCATGGTATTCGCGCAGCGCTGGGTGCCGAACTTCAGGCTAGGAACAATGATCGCGATGACGCTGCCACTGGCGGCGGCTTTCTATGTTTCCGGAGTAGCGCTGACGGCGGTGTGGGTGGCGCTGGGCATACCGGTCGGACCTGCGGCGCCCGTGGAATACCACGTGCCGGGCCTCAACTAGGCGCTCACGCCTGTTCGAAACCTTCGGAGAGGAATGCCTCCGCGATGGCGCAATGGAGCGCCGCGCCACGCGCCATGACGCGCTCGTCCAGCACCATGCGGTTGGAGTGGAGCGCGCAGCAGGTGCGCCAATCGCCGCCTTCGGGCGTAGCGCCCAGGAACATCATCGCGCCGGGCGCCTTCTGGAGGACGTAGGAGAAGTCCTCGGCTCCCATCATCGGATGAGGCATCTCGAACCAGGCTTCCTCGCCAAAGAGTTGTTTCGTGGTGCGGCGGGCAAGGGCCACGGCGCGATCATCGCAGAGCGTCACGGGGAAGCCGGGAATGAGATTTAGGTCCGCTTCGCACATGTGCGCGGCGCAAACATGCTCCACCACGCGCTTCATGCCCTCGCGCACGATGGCGCGCGATTTCTCGGAGAAGGTGCGGATGGTGCCTTCGATGAAGGCCGTCTCCGGGATCACATTGTTGGTGGAGCCGGTCTTGATGTGCGCTATCGTGAGCACGGCGGGGTCGAAGGCGGGAACACGGCGGGTGATCATCGACTGTAGCGCGAGCACCATCTCGCACGCGACGGGGATCGGATCGACGGCGTCGTGCGGCTGAGAGGCGTGGCCGCCCTTGCCCTTGATGGTGAGTTCGATGCGGTCGGCGGCGGCGAGCAAGGGGCCGGGGCGACCGGCGAAAACGCCGTTGGCGATGTTGGGCGTGATATGCAGCGCGTAGGCGGCGTCGGGCAGCGGACTGATCAGGCCGTCATCCAGCATGTAGCGTGCGCCATGCCAGCCTTCTTCACCCGGCTGGAACATGAACTGCACTGTTCCGGCGAGGCGATCGCGCTGGGCGCACAGCGCGTGAGCGGCGGCCACCAGCATGGCGACGTGTGTGTCGTGCCCGCAGGCGTGCATGGCGTTCTGAACGGTGGATGCAAAGGATAGCCCCGTGTCCTCGTTCATCGGCAGCGCATCCATGTCGCCACGCAGGAGAACGGTGCGGCCGTTGGAGGGACCACGCAGAGTAGCGATGAAGCCGGAGGTGGAAGGACCCTCAGCATATTCGAGCGGGAGACCGGCGAGCGCGGCCTTGGCCTTCGCGGTCGTCAGCGGATTGTGGAGGCCGATCTCGGGCTCGGCATGGATGGCGCGGCGCAACTCGATCATTTCGGGCAGGCGGGCCTCGGCGGCCTCGATCCAGTGCTGCATCACGTCGGACTTGGTCATGTCGGCATTCCCTGTTCGCGCCCACCTTCGGCCAATCCCACCCGAATGGGAACCATCCGGCCCCGATGCTGTGGATCATCTGCTGTGGGAAGCGCTTTGAAGTCGCAACAAGCCCGGATTACAAGGGTTTCTTAATCGGCAGAATTGTCCAGTCGGCGGGCTTCGGGCTAGCTCCGGGCTCACGATTCCGGCGTTGATTCGGTCTTCAGGAAACTCATGGCGAAGAACAACCAAGCGAAGCTGTTTGACGGAGGCAAGTCCGACTCGTCCGGCTATTCCGCGAAGGACATCGAGGTCCTCGAGGGCTTGGAGCCCGTTCGCAAGCGGCCCGGCATGTATATCGGCGGCACGGACGAGCGCGCCTATCACCACCTGTTCGCCGAAGTGCTCGACAACGCCATCGACGAAGCCGTCGCCGGACATGCGACGAAGATCGACGTGACGCTGGACAAAGACGGATATCTGTCGGTGCGCGACGATGGCCGTGGCATTCCGATCGGCATCCACCCGAAGTTCAAGAACAAGACCGCGCTCGAAGTCATCATGACGATGCTGCACTCGGGCGGAAAATTTTCGAACAAGGCCTACGAGACAGCTGGCGGCCTGCACGGCGTCGGCATCTCGGTCGTCAACGCGTTGTCGGACGAGGTGGAAGTCGAGATCGCGATCGACCGCAAGCTGTACCGCCAGACCTATTCGCGCGGCAAACCCACTTCCAAGCTGCAGACGGTGGGCGCGGCGCCGAACCGGCGCGGGACGCAGATCAAGTTCCACCCCGATCCGCAGATCTTCGGAGACAAGCTGCACTTCCGCCCCTCGCGCCTCTTCGCGATGGCGCGCTCGAAGGCCTATCTTTCTCGCGCCGCCGAGATCCGCTGGAGCTGCGATCCGAAGCTTTTGAAAGACGACGACAAGACGCCTGCTGAAGCGACGCTACACTACCCCAACGGCCTCGCGGACATGATGAAGCTGGAGGCTGAGGGTGCGACCCTCGTCCTACCGGAAGCGTTCACGGGCCGTGTCGAGGTCAATGGCGGCGGCGCGGTGGAATGGGCCGTTGTCTGGTCCGCCAACGGCTTCGGCGAGGCGGACGGCTTCTCGCGCTCGTACTGCAACACCATCCCGACGCCCGAAGGCGGCACGCACGAGGCGGGCATGCGTTCGGCGCTGACCAAGGGCCTGCGCGCGTACGGCGAGATGGTTGGCAACAAGAAGACCGGCATCATCACGGCCGATGACGTGCTGGATACGGCCGGGGCCCTGCTCTCTGTCTTCATCCGCAACCCGGAGTTCGTGGGCCAAACGAAGGAGAAGCTCTCCACGCAGGACGCCTTCCGCATCACCGAGAACGCGATGCGCGACCGGTTCGACCACTGGCTCACGGCCTCGACCGCCAACGCCAACCGTCTGCTCGAATGGTCCATCGGCCAGGCCGAAGACCGGATGCGCAAGCGCAAGGACAAGGAAGTCGCGCGCCAGTCCGCCACTCGCAAGCTGCGCCTGCCCGGCAAGCTCGCTGACTGCTCGGACAGCTCGGCGCAGGGCACGGAACTCTTCATCGTCGAGGGTGACTCGGCCGGCGGCTCGGCCAAGCAGGCGCGCGATCGCGCCACGCAGGCCGTGCTTCCGCTGCGCGGCAAGATCCTCAACGTCGCCAGCGCGGGCGACGACAAGCTGTCGAACAACAAGGAGCTCAGCGACCTCGCGACGGCGTTGGGCACGGGTCTCGCGCATCGTTTCCGAGTCGAGGACCTGCGTTACGAACGGATCGTGATCATGACGGACGCCGACGTGGACGGGGCGCACATTGCGTCGCTGCTCATCACGTTTTTCTATCGCCAGACGCCGGGCCTCATCGAAGCTGGCCGCTTGTTCCTCGCATTGCCGCCGCTCTACCGGCTGAGCCATGGGGGCAAGTCGGTCTATGCGCGCGACGACGCGCATCGTGACGAACTGCTGAAGACGGAATTCAAGGGCAAGAAGCCGGACACCGGCCGCTTCAAGGGCCTTGGCGAGATGATGCCGGCACAGCTCAAGGAAACCACCATGAATCCGAAAACGCGCACCATGGCACGCGTGACGGTTCCGAAAACCGGCAAGACGATCGAACAGCTGGTCGAGACACTGATGGGCAAGAAACCGGAGCTTCGCTTCAAGTTCATCCAGGACAACGCCAAGTTTGTCGACGAACTGGATGTCTAACGGCGAGCCAGCCGAGGGCGCGGGCAGCCGTCGCGTCGGCGACTGGCCTGAGCAGGGGCCGGAGCAATCTGTCATATCAGGCATGGTCGCCTACACGCCCTACGCCCGTGCGCTGGGGATGCAGTATGTTTCGTCTTCGCCGGGCCATGGTGAGATCCTCTTGCCATGGCGCGAGGATCTGGTCGGACAAGGCGGCTCCGACATTTTCGCACCCGGCGTTCTGACCGCACTGATCGATCATGTCTGCGGGCTCGCCATCATGGCGACGTTCGGGTTCGAGGCGCGGCCGGCGACGCTCGACCTGCGTATCGATCACATGCGGCCTGCGGCCCCACGCGCAGCCATCACGGCGGCGGCGCACTGCTACAAGGCCACCCGCACGATTGCATTCCTGCGGGCGGAGGCGTGGGACGTCTCGCGCGACGATCTGGTGGCGACGGCGCAGGCGGCGTTCATTCTGAACCGGCAGGCGCCGAAATGAGCGTCGATCTCGCGGCCATCATCTCCAGTTCACCCTTCGGCCGTTTCCTCGACATTGGTGTGAACGTGGATGACAGGGGCGTTCTCGCCATCCTGCCGATCCGCGACGAGCTGATCGGCAATGTGATGCTGCCGGCCATGCATGGCGGATGTGTCGCGGCGTTCCTCGAAATCACCTGCCAGCTGCAGGTGGCGCATGAGACGGGCGCCATCGCGCCTGCGCGCACGATCGACATCAGCGTGGAGTATCTCCGCCCTGCCCGCCGCGAGATTCTGTACGCCCGCGCTCGCATCCGCCGCCTCGGCCGCCGCGTGGCGACGGTGCATGCCGAGGCCTGGCAACAGGACGAGGCGAAGCCCGTCTGCCTGTTGCAGAGCCACGTGCGCCTGCCCGAAGGCGTCGCCAGCAGCGATTGATGGTGGCCGGTCAGCCTTGCAGTTGCAGGATGACCGACTAGTCTCCGGTTTGCAGTCCACACAGACTGGACAGCCGGGAGAGAAACATGATCGACAGACGCGGCCTGCTGGTCGGCGCGGGCGCCCTGCTCGCCACTCACTGGATGACGGCGAGCGCGGACGAAGCGAGCCTCTTCCCCATCGTCGAAACGGCCGACGGCAAGGTGCGTGGCATCGTCTCGGGCGGCGTCTCCGTCTTCAAGGGCCTGCGCTATGGCGCCGATACGTCCGGGCGCAACCGCTTCATGCCGCCGCAGCCGGTGAAGAAGTGGACGGGCGTACGGGACGCGTTCGACTACGGAAACATCGCGCCGCAGATTCCGGCCGATCGCCGGCGTGCTTATGCCGACCTGATCCTCAATGACCTGCAGCCCGGCGGCATGGGCGAGGATTGCCTCGTGCTGAACCTGTGGACGCCGACGCCGAAGACGGGCGCGAACAAGCCAGTGCTCGTGCGCTTCCATGGCGGTGGGTTCTATGGTGGCTCAAGCAACTCGCCGGGCGGCGATGGGGAGATGCTTGCGCGGTTCGGCGACTGCGTCGTTATCACCGTGAACCACCGCTTGAGCGCGCTTGGCTATCTGTGGCTGGGCGACGACGGCGCGTTCGCGAATTCCGGCGCGGCGGGCATGGACGATCTCGTAGCGTGCCTGCGCTGGGTGAAGACCAATGTCGGCGCGTTCGGCGGCGATCCCAATCGCGTGCTGATCTTCGGGCAATCGGGCGGCGGGGCGAAGGTGAGCCATCTGCTGGCCATGCCGGGCGCGCAGGGCCTCTACCAGCGTGCTGGCGTGATGAGCGGATCGCGGCTCACCGCCATGACGCGCGAGGATGCGGTGAAGCCGTCGGACCAGCTGCTCCAGAAGCTGGGCCTGACGAAGAAGGACATCCGCAAGCTGCAGGATATTCCCTTCACAACCATCCTGTCGGCTCAGAACGATGTGGAGGCGGCCGAGCGCTCCCGCGGCGAGGCGCCGCGCTCCTTCTCCCCGGTCATGGGCGCGTCGATCCCCACGCATCCCTTCACGCCGGGCGCACCCGAAATGGCGCGGAACATCCCGATGATCGTCTCGACCGTGTTGGACGAGCGCACCTATCGCGAGACGCGCTTCGACATGACGTGGGACGACGTGAAGAAAATGCTGCAGCCACTGGCCGGCGGAAGCACCGACAAGGTGCTGCAGATGTATCGCGACGAGGATACACGCGCCTCGCCCTTCATCATCAATGCCCGGATCATCACGGACCGCAGCTTCCGTCAGAGCGCCTTCACAATGGCGGAACGCAAGGCCGCGCAGGGCGGCGCGCCTGTGTGGACCTATCTCTGGACGACGCCCTCGCCAGCCTATGGCGATCGCTATGGCGCAACGCACGGCATCGACGTGTCACCGTCGATGCACGACCTGCGCTTCCCGCTGCTCGGGCCAACGGCGGACTATGTTCGGCTGGCCGACCAGCTAGCAGGCGCCTGGGTATCGCTCGCCGCCACGGGCGACCCGAACAACGCGCGCACGCCGAACTGGCCTGCCTACGACCAGAAGACGCGCAACACGATGGTATTCGGCATCCCGAGTAACGCCGTCGCAGATCCGCGCAAGGCGTTCCGGGAGCTGTGGGCGTCGCAGAGTGCGACCAGCGACGACTAGGGCAGCGCGAACACCTGTATCGACGGCGCCCCAGTCGCAGCGACAACGGCAGGGAGGTTCTGCCCCTTGCGGAATTCCCGGTAGCGGCCGGCCATGGCGCCGACGTGATAGTTCCCCATGCCGGTGACAACAGCCACGTACTGCTTGCTTCCAACACTGTAGGTGATGATGGAAGAGCTGGCATTGGCGTCGAGCGGAGCGCTCCACAGCAGCTTGCCATCGCGGTCATCGAACGCCTTCAGCGCGGGATCGAGATCGCCGACGAAGACGAGACCACCGTCCGTAGCGAGTGCTGAGGTGGAGATCGGCGCGTCGAGATCGTGGCGCCACGCGAGCTTGCCGCCACTGATGTCCATGGCTTGCAACCGGCCCATCTTGCCGTCAGCCACGGCATCCGGATGTTCGGCGTTCGTGAGCCTGGCGCCCGGCGCGCTCAGAAGCGGCGACCCCTGATTGCCCATCGTGCTGCACCACTCGGTAAGCGGCAGGAAGAGCATGCTCGAGCCGGGATTATAGGAGGTCGGCGGCCACGCGCGCGCGCCCGAAGGGCTTGGGCAATATGTGGCGGATCGCGCGGGATCGGGAAGCCGCTGCGGATCTATTGTCTTCTTGCCCGTCACAGGATCGATCGCGGTGATGATGTTCTGCGTACCGGAGTCGATCGAGAAGAGGTACGCGCCCGTCGCCGCATCGAGCGCATCGAGGACGCCCATCTTGCCAACGTTCATGACAACCTTGCGGTTGCGGCCGTTGACCTTGACGGTCGCGATCTGACGCTCGAACGCCCAGTCGAGATCCCACTGGTCGTTGGGCATATGCTGGTAATACCACTTCAGCCTTCCGGTCGTAGCATCCAGCGCGACAGTAGCATTCGTATAGAGCGCGTCATTCGTGACGCCCGGCTTGTTGGAAGCTTTCAGCAAGGGCGCCGTGTCGTAGGTCGGGCCCGAGCTGAAATAGATGAGGTTTAGCTCGGGATCGTAGGTCAGCTTGTCCCACACTGAACCGCCCGTGCGCTTGTCGATGGGAAGATCATTCCATGTGTTTCCACCCGGGCCATCCGGGCGCGCCGTCGTGTGGAAGCGCCACGCCTCCTTGCCAGTTGCGATGTCGATTGCCACGACAAAGCCACCGCCTGGACCGGCGCTGGCCGTCACGCCCTGGATGACCTTGTCGCCGGCCACGAGCGGCGGGCTGCGCAGGTTGAAAACGGTGCGACTGGTCGCCGGTGCGCTGAGCGCAATCTCGTGGTCCCACGTCTTCTGGCCCGTCCGCGCATCAAGCGCGATCACATGCAGATCGGACGTCGGCGCGAACACAGTTCCACCGCCGAGGCCGAGACCCATCTTCTGTGTGGAGACGATCCCGCCTGTCACGGCATAGGCATGGCGCCACAACTCCGCGCCTGTCGTGGCATCCAGTGCGAGTACGGTGTCCGGCGCCGTATGCAGGAACATCACGCCGTCATGCACCAGCGGGATCGGCATGCTGAGACCCGCCTGGATCGGTGTGCGCCAGGCAGGCGCGAGCTGTTTGACGTTGTCGCGGTTGATGCGATCCAGCGAGCTGAAATTCTGGCCGTTGTTGGTGCGCCCCCATTGCAGCCAGTCCCCCGGAGACGGTTCCTGCAGCATGGCGGACGTGACGGGACGCATCTGGGCCAGCAGCGCCTCAGGCGTTGCGGGATGAACATAGGGCGGATCTGGTGTGGCACATGCGGCCAGCACCATCGCCAGCGTGCCGCAGAAGGCGCCGTAGCGCCAAGATTCGAGCATGCGCATGTCCATCCCCTCCAAAGCGCCCTCTGGCGGGGCGATTCAGCCACTCTAGACCAGCCTTACGCGAAGGGAAGCCCTGCCGCGACGTCCGACTCCATCACCTCTTGCTCGCTTCCGCGCTCGGTCGCGTGTTCACGCGGTCAAACCAAGCCGAGATACTGGCATTGGCACGATTGACCGGCTGTCCCACCGTCTGGGCGAAATCCATCGTGCAGTAGAGCAGGATGTCAGCGAGCGTGAACCGTTCGCCGGCTATGAAATCCCGCCCCGCAATCAGCCCGTCGAGCCATGTGATCTTTTCCTGCGCCAGCGTCTTCAGGTCGGCGGCGGCCTGCGGGAGAAGGCGCATACGATCCTTGAAGAGGTTGAAGCCCTCGGCCGCGCGAAAGCCGGTCAGCATCGGCTCGACGATGTAGAGATCGATGCGCCGCGTCCACATGCGCGTCATCGCGCGCTCTTCGGCGTTCGTGCCTATCAGCGATGGAGAGGGATGCTTCTCTTCGAGGTATTCGCAGATCGCCGTCACCTCGGCGAGATAGCGGCCATCGTCCAGCTCAAGCGTCGGCATCTGGCCACCGGGATTGCGCGCGACATGCGCCGGCTGACGATTTTCGCCGGCCATCAGATCGACAGTGACCCGCGGAATGTCGATGCCCTTCTCGGCCATGAACATCTTCACGATGCGAGGGTTGGGGCCAATCGAATCGTAGAGTTTCATGGCACGCTCCGGGCCTGCAGTATTGCAGGCCGAAGTTTCAGCACATCATTCGGCAGGTTGCACGGCTGTCGTGGCGGCAGGCTCGATCGTCCTGCGTCCTGTCGCGCGCCACTCTGCGAGGATCTGTTCCCTCTTCTGTTTGCCCAGATAGAGGAAATTGCCGGGAAGCCCGATGCGGAGGCTCGCGTCATAAGGCGGCGAGCCGGGGATAGGTTTGTGGTTCAGGTACTTGCCCAGAGCCTTTACAGTGAGGCGGTCTACCGTGCTGAGATCGTATTTCGGACCCAGCCCAAGCTTGCCGCGCACCCCCGGCGGCAACAGCGAGACCGACGCGCGCACCATGGCGCGGCTCAGGTATTTCGGTGTGTCGGGCGCTGCCGCACCGGACATCACGATATCGAGGAACTCCTCGTTGATGGGATGCGGCTCAAAGCGGTCGACCAGCCGGTTCATCATGTTGAAGAAATCGGCCGTCGACATGGGCGAGTTCTGTACGCCGTAGAGTTTCGCGCCCGGCGCGGCCTCGGCGTAGTAGATCGCCTTGTCCGGCTCGGGCACGCGTTCGACGAACGTGTCGTAGGCGGTGAGGAAGCCGTAGGCGGCCGTGGCGCTCACCCAGTCGAGCAGTTCGGGATCAAGCGCACGATAGAGCTCGCCCTTTGGCGTCGCGCCGTTCACCCGCGCATGCATGTTGGTCACGCCCTGGATCACGCGCTCGGCAGCGCGCTTCGGACCATAGACGCCGACCATCGCAGCCGTGCCTGTGCGCTTCGAGCGACCGATCGGATCCTGTTTGTACGTAGAATGATCCCAGACGCCGGAGCGAATGCGCGCATCGGCGAATTCCATCAGCACGGCGGCCACGCCTCCCACCGCCATGGCGACGGGGTTCTTGTAGACCTTCCAGTGCATCGAATCCGGATCGAGGCCTGATGGCTCTCCCGGCGGATTCCTGAAGTCGATCTTCCAGCCGAGATAGGTTTCGGGTTGAGTCATGCAGATAGCGTCTCACGATGCCGTTTGATCCGCGAGACGGCGCCGCCACGGCGCCCTGCTCATGTTTTTATCAACTGACGCAGCGTTCTCGCGCATCGCGTGTCGGGGTTTGACCCTGCACTCGCCCCGTGCAGAGTTCCGGCTCCAAAACGGGGTACGTGATGAACTGGCGATTCAAACTGCTTCCGGCGGTCGTCCTGGCGCTCAGCGCTTGCACCACGACAGCGGCGGACCCTTCTGCTCAGGCAGGAACGCAGACCGCTGATGCTGGTCCGGCGAAGCCGCGCCCTGCGCGCGTTGACTACAACAAGAACCCCTACCCTTCGACCTACAAGCCGCTGCCGTCGGAAGACGTGTTGATCCGCAACGCCACGGTGCTGGATGGCACGGGCAAGCTGATCGAAGGCGGAGCTGTGCTGGTCCAGGGCGGCAAGATCACGGCCGTTGGCTCGGAAGCTTCGATGACCATGCCGGCGGGCACGAAGACCATCGACGCAACAGGGAAGTGGGTCACGCCCGGCATCATCGATATCCACTCGCACCTTGGCGTCTATCCCTCGCCCGGCATCGCCGCGCACCAGGATGGCAATGAAGTGTCCGGTCCTGTGACAGCAGAGGTCTGGGCGGAGCACGGCATCTGGCCGCACGATCCCGGCTTCACCCGCGCAATGGCGGGCGGCGTCACGACGCTGGAGATACTGCCCGGCTCAGCCAACCTGTTCGGCGGGCGCGGCGTGATCGTGAAGAACGTCCCGGCGCGCACGGCGCAGGGCATGAAGTTTCCCGATGCGCCCTACACGTTGAAGATGGCCTGCGGCGAGAACCCCAAGCGCGTCTATGGCTACGGCAATGGCGGCTTCCCGGGCGGCGCGCCCTTCTCCCGCATGGGCAACGTAGCCGGCTACCGCCAAGCCTGGCAGAAGGCGGTCGAGTACAAGCAGAAGTGGGACAAGTACGGCACGGACTTCGAAGCTTGGGAAAAGAACGCCAACGCTCCGAAGAAGGACAAAGAGGGCAAGGCCGAAGAACCTGGCAACCCACCCGATGCGCCAACGCGCGACTTCGAACTCGATACGCTGATGGGCGTGCTGAATGGCGAGATCCTGGTGCAGCAGCACTGCTATCGCGCCGACGAGATGGCGCAGATCATCGATCTCAGCCACGAGTTTGGCTACAAGGTGCAGGCCTTCCACCACGGCGTCGAGGCCTACAAGATCGCGGACCTGCTCGCGAAGGAAGGCATCTGCGGCGCGCTATGGGCTGACTGGTGGGGCTTCAAGGCGGAAGCCTATGACGGCATCCGCGAGAACATCCCGCTGGTTCACAAGGCAGGAGCCTGCGCCATCGTTCACTCTGACGACGCCTACGGCATCCAGCGCCTGAACCAGGAAGCCGCGAAGGCTCTGGCTGACGGCAAGAAAGCCGGCATCGAGATTTCGAAAGCCGATGCGTGGGCATGGCTGTCGCGCAACCCGGCCAAGGCGCTCGGCATTCTCGAGAAGACGGGCACGCTAGAGCCAGGCAAGGGCGCCGACGTCGTCATCTGGAGCGGCGACCCCTTCAGCGTCTACACGCGCGCCGACCTCGTCTTCGTGGACGGCGCGGTGACGTGGGATCGCGCGGCGGCTGCGAAACAACCCGTCATGGACTTCGAACTTGGCCAACCGGGCGAAGGAGACCGCAAATGATCAGGTCTCTTCTCATCTCGGCTGCTTTGCTGTCTGCGCCCGCGGCGCTGGCGCAGACAGTCGCCATCACCGGCGGCAAGGTCGTGACAAACACGGCTCAAGGCACGATCGAGAACGCCACGGTCGTCATCAACAATGGCCGCATCGTTTCAGTCGGTGCGGGCGCAGCGCCCACCGGCGCGCGCGTGATCGATGCACGCGGCAAGTGGGTCACGCCCGGTCTGTTCGCGCCCTACTCACGCGTCGGCCTATCAGAGATCGATGGCGAAGACTCTGCCAACGACGTTTCGGCGGCGCGAAGCAAGTTCCAGGCGTCGCTCCATGCGGCGGACGCCTTCAACCCGGACGACACGGCAATTGCGGTAAACCGGATCGAAGGCATCACGCGCGCGGCGATCTCGGGTGATGCGGGCACAGGCCTGTTCGGCGGCTATGGCGCGATCGTGGACCTGACCGGCGCATTCGACAGCGTCCAGTCGCGCGAAGCCTTCATGTACGCGCAGCTCGGTGAAGCCGGCGCCGCGGCGGCCGGCGGATCGCGCGCGGCTTCGTGGGCCTGGCTTCTCGCCGCCATCGATGACGCCAAGAGCTATCCACGTGGTTTCGAGGACGACGGCGAGGGCGACATTCTCTCGCGTAAGGAAGCGCAAGCGCTGAAACCGGTTGTCGAGGGCCGCGTGCCGCTGATGATCGAAGTCCACCGCGCGGTAGATATCCTACAGGTCGTCTCGCTACAGAAACGCGAGCCGCGCATCAAGCTGATCATCCTCGGCGCGGCCGAAGGCTGGCGCGTGGCGGACCAGCTGGCGGCGTCGAAAATCCCGGTGATCGTGAACCCGCTGACCAACCTGCCCGACCGCTTCGAGATCCTGGCAGCGACGCTGGAGAACGCGGGACGTCTTTCAAAGGCGGGGGCAATCGTCGCCATCGCCGACCCCGGCGAGGCGACCCACAACACCCGCTTCATCCAACAGCTGGCCGGCAACGCCGTCGCCAACGGCATGCCGTGGGCAGACGCTTTCGCAGCCATCACCAGCGTTCCTGCTCGTATCCATGGGCGTGCCGATCTTGGCGTGCTCGCGGCGAACGCCACAGCCGATGTGGTCATCTGGGACGGCGATCCGCTGGAGCTCATGTCGAGCCCCGACGCCGTCTTCATCGCAGGCACCGTGACATCGATGGAATCGCGGCAGACCAAGCTCAGGGATCGCTATCTCAACCTGAACGAGCCGCTACCGCAGGCTTACGAGCGGTAGAGCGTCACGCCCGGTCGTCTACTAGCACCATGCGGATGAGGTCGGCGACATTCCGTGCGCCCAGCTTGCGCATGACGTTCGCGCGATGGAACTCGACGGTCCGGTGGCTGATGTTCAGGTGGCGGGCGGCTTCCTTGCTGGAGTCCCCCCTGATGATTTGTGCTAGCGCAATCCGCTCGCTCGGCGTCAGTTTCTCCCCGCCCGGAAACCCCTTCGACAGGACATCGATAGCGCCGTTCAGCCGCTCGATCTGGCGTCGCGCATTGGCGAGCTCGGGCGTTTCGAGATATTCCCACTGCCCCTTTCGCCGGGCAAACGAGAAGTTGTGGGTCCTCGCGACGTCGAGGATATCGACCGCCCGGCTCGCCAGCAGGGAATAGGTGCAGAGCACCAGCATTTCGCCGCCGGCAATCGACTGGTCGAGTTCAGCCTCGTAAGCGCAGAAATCCTTCCACGCGCTGGATTGCATCCAGAAGGCGTTGCCGCTGACACGTAGCCCCTCGAAGCCGCGCGCACGCGCGGCAGCCTGCTTCCGGCGCCAGCCACTCGTGACCCGCTGATGGTCGAACTCATCCCCCGCCAGGTACCACTCATAGCCAGAGACCAGTTCGATCGCTCCGGCATCGCGATACGAGTCGAAATTGGGAATCGCGTCGCGCAGGGCCGCCAAGCCGGTCTCCAGATTCACCGGATCCGAAAGCGCCCACAAACAGGCCTCGCCATCTTCGAGACCGGCACGAAAATAGTTGCAGAGCGCAAAAAGCAAATCGTCCGGTGTTTCGTAGAACAGACAAATGTGAGCGCCCCAGGGAAGGTCGCCGATACGGTCGATCCCCGAACGCCTCAACGGTCCCTTGTCGGCGGCGTGGCTATGCAGGTGCTGCGACATCCACGCCCCCGGGCGGAAACCTCGTAATCATACCAGTAGCAAACTGCATCCCCGCCGGCAAACTGTGCCGGATCGACGGCCTCGGCTCATCGGGATCCGAGCTGCTTGAAAAAGAACGGCTGAGGGGTGGACGGGAGCGGGTCGTGAGGCCCGTTTCCGTCTCGCTGGCCGCAACAGCGCGGACTGTATGACCCAAGGCGACGCGACACCGACTTCCCAGCAGGTGCTATACACTAAGGCCGCGCTCGACCTGATGCGGGCTCGCATCGAAGATCTCCGCGGCAAACCCAACGAAGCCAGCGCACTCCTTTTCCTGGGTCGCAATTTCGCTCTTGTGCAGGAGCTTCACCGGTGTTGGGACGCGCTCCCTGCGATCAAGGGCGGCCTGCCGTGTCCCGGTGATGTCTGGTCCTGGCTATAGTCCACGGAGGCTGCGCCGATGACTGAAGGCATAGGTGGCGGGGAATTACTGGCCAGGCTGAAGCAAGTCGCGCGCAATGGGCAGTCCATCGACATCGCACAGATCCAGTTCGTTGGCCTTGAGGAGGTGCGCGCTGCTTACGGAGATCGCTGGCCGAACGAACGCGAGCGTATTCAGAACGTTGCGCGGAACTTCGTCGGCAAGCGACTGCGCAGGGAAGATATCTTGATCCCTTGTGAGAGCGGTTTCGTCATAGTTTTCGGAGACGTTGACTCGGTCGATACCGCTCTGACCGCGCACGCGGTTGGCCGCTCCCTCACAACCTTCTTTACGGGAGAGAAGGCAACGCGCAGCGTGTCTGTTGATGTTGTGCACGAGACTGTATCTGCGCGGGAGTTGCCGCGGTTCCTGCAGGGCCTGTCCGGAACCGATGTTTCGGCTGCCCGTCGCGGCGCCGCGCCCCCGGGCGCCGCTGATCCATCAGCCTTCAGCTTGCGCTTCCAGCCCTTATGGGACGTTTCCAATGAAGCCATCGCGGCCTATTTCGCGGAGGCGGTTGATCCCGCATCTGGTGAACGCATTCCTGGCTATCATTTCGAAGCAGACGCCCCCTCACCGTCGCGACTTCTTGAGATCGATGAGATCACGCTGCGGGCGTCCGAGACAGCGATGCGAACAATGTTCCAATCCGGCCACAAGGCGATGCTTGGGGTTTCGGTGCACGTCTCCAGCCTCATGAAAGTCGAGAACAGGTCGCGTCTACTGCAGGTGATTTCGAGCCTCGACAAGGAACTCTGCAAGTACCGCGCAGTGCGCCTCAGCGGCGTGGGACCGGGATTCCCTCGCCTCTATCTGCGCGACACAGTTGGCTTCCTTCGCGCGCGACTTCCCAAGGTCTTCATCTCGATCAACGCGATGGAGGACGATTTGACGGTCGGGCTCGAAAGCGACGCCAGCGCGCTGTGTCTAACTTGCTCGCCTTCAGCGCGTATCCTCGACACGTCCGGATTCTCCGCTCGGGTGCACCGCGCCTCGGAATCCATCCGCTCGCGTTCCAAGCGCATGATCGTTGAAGGGCGCCTTACTCGAGCCCAGGCCCGCCAATGCAGGACCGCTGGCGCGGATGCCCTCGCCTCTCCACTGATCTGGCCGCCGGGCAAATTTCCCGATGGCGCGGTCCGGTGGCCGGCCTCCCGTCTTGAAGAGCCCGCGTCGCAGCGAGCGGGTTGATTTCGGTCCAAACAAACCGGCCGTAGCTACCGAAACCGTCGCAGAATCGGTCTATCAAGGCTGTGATGGCCTCCGGGATTGACTTGGGGGCAGGCGGGCCTATTGCTCCGCCAGTTCCCGTAAAGCCCGTGTTTTCGCTCGCGGCCCGGCCGATCGAGCCAGTAAAGACAACCTGATGACGTTTGACGAGCTGAGCCTCGACCCCCGCATTCTGGATGCCGTGAAGGCCTCCGGATACACGACTCCTACCCCCATCCAGGAACAAGGCATTCCCGCCGTTCTTGGCGGGCGGGACGTGACGGGCATTGCGCAGACGGGCACGGGCAAGACCGCCGCCTTCGTCCTCCCCATGATCCACAAGCTCGGCCAGGGCCGCGCCAAGGCGCGCATGCCGCGCACGCTGATCCTCGAGCCGACGCGCGAACTCGCGGCGCAGGTGGCCGAGCAGTTCGAGAAGTACGGCGTGAACTACAAGCTGAACATGGCGCTGCTGATCGGCGGCGTGTCATTCGGCGACCAGGACAAGAAACTGATGGCCGGCGTCGATGTGCTGATCGCCACCCCCGGCCGCCTGATGGACCAGGTCGGGCGCGGCAAGATCCTGATGAGCGGCGTGCAGATGCTTGTCATCGACGAAGCCGACCGCATGCTCGACATGGGCTTCATCCCGGACATCGAGAAGATCTGCGGCTTCCTGCCGAAGACCCGCCAGACCCTGCTGTTCTCCGCGACGATGCCGCCGGAAATCACCAGGCTGGCCAAGCAGTTCCAGAACGATCCTGTGCGCATCGAAGTGTCGAAGCCGGCGACCGCTGCCACGACGATCACCCAATACGTCACTCACTGTCCGTCCAACGAGGATACGGTGAAGCGCGCGGTGCTGCGCTCCATCGTCAAGGCCAAGCTGACCGATCAAGGCATCGTCTTCTGCAACCGGAAGCGCGAAGTGGATGTGGTCGCGAAATCGCTGGCCAGCCACGGCTTCGACGCGGCGCCGATCCATGGTGACCTGCCGCAGGCTGTGCGCACGGCGACGCTGGAGAAGTTCCGCAACAAGCAGCTGAAGCTTCTGGTCGCCTCGGATGTGGCCGCGCGCGGCCTCGACATCCCGGAAGTCAGCCAGGTGTTCAACTACGCTCCGCCGCCGAACTCGGACGACTACGTTCACCGCATTGGCCGCACGGGCCGCGCCGGACGCACGGGCGAGAGCTTTACCATTGTCTCCCCGGGCGACAGCCGCCTGTGGGATGCCGTGCTCAAGCGCATCGGCAAGGACGTGCAGGACTTCTCTCCGGATGATCTGAACGACGCCGTTGGCGAAGCGCGCAGCCGGGGCCCTGCCCCCAGCCGTGACCGGTTCGAGAAGGGCCGTAGCGGCCATGGTCGCGGACGCGGCGGCGAACGTGGACGCAGCGAACGTGGTCCGCGCGAGGAACGCCCGGCGCCCGAAGCCGTGGCCGCCCCCATCGAGGTCGCCGCACCCAGCTTCATCCCCCCGCAACCCGACGAGCCGGAAATCGCGGCAATAGAGACGCAAGCAACCGAAACTCGCATCGAACCCCGCGCCGAAGGCCGCGATCGCGACCGTGGCGGCCGGGCGCGCGGACGCGGTGGTGATCGGGAACGTAATCGCGGCGGTAGCGAGCGCAATCGCGAGGGCCGTGGCCGGCGTGATGAACTACGCCCGGGCGACCCTCAGGGTGGCGACGATAAGTTCAAGGGAATGGGCGACCACGTCCCCGCGTTCCTCTTGAGATCGCTGGTAAAACGTGAAGACGCCTAAGAATTCGGCGTCAAAGGGTAAGCATTTCCTAAAGGGAAACCCCGGATTTTAGGTAATCCGTAACTGCTTCTGTTCACTAATGCCGATAGATGCTGGCGCGACGAACGCAGCCGGTTTCGAGGGGCGTTATCGTGATGCTGAATACCCAACTGCTCGGACCTGAAGGCCAGGTTCTCGGCCACCGCTCCGTGGACGAGATGGGCCGCCAGTCCTTGCCGGTCAGCCCGCAGAATTACGAAGTGTGGCTCACCTACTTCACGCACGCATCGCCCGACCTGCGCCAAGCACTCGACAAGCTGATGGCGTCGGGCAAGCCGCTGACCAACGACGACATGGAGCAGATGTACGAGCGCTTCTTCTCCACCACCCACCTGTCGACGCAGGTGATGGAGACGGGCTCCCGGATCGCGCACGAGATCGCGGACGCGCTGGACGCTTTGAAGAAAGCCGGCGCAACGACTGAACGCTATGGGGCGACCCTGAACGTCGCCGCCGACAGCCTGCAGAACACCGCCATCGATGGCGACGCGCTGAAGCGCCTGATCAACGTCCTCTCCTCGGCCACCACCGAGATGTCGAAACAGAACTCGAGCCTGTCACACAAGCTCGCTCAGTCCTCGCAAGAAATGGAAAAGCTGCGTACCTCGCTGCGCCAGGCGCGCGCCGAAGCACTCACGGATGCGCTGACCGGTATCGCGAACCGCAAACTGTTCGACGAGACGCTGCGCCTGCGCAAGGAAGAGGCGGACGGCGAGAAGACCGAACTCTCGCTGCTGCTGTGCGACATCGACCACTTCAAGTCGTTCAACGACACCTGGGGCCATCAGACCGGCGACCAGGTCATCCGTTTCGTAGCTTCCGCGCTGACCAAGTTCGCCCTGCCCGACCACCTCGTGGCTCGCTACGGCGGGGAAGAGTTCGCGGTGATCATGCCGCGCACGCCGCTCAAGGAAGCCGGCCGCATTGCCGACCAGATCCGCTCCGCCATCGAGGCCAAGCGTCTCGTGCGCCGCTCGACCAACGAAACGATCGGCGCGGTCACCGTGTCGTTCGGCGCGTCGCTCTATCAGGCTGGCGAGACCGTCGGCCAGATGATCACACGCGCGGACGAGTGCCTCTACATGTCGAAGCGCAATGGCCGTAACCGCGTCACACTGGAAACCCAGCTGCCGCCGATCACGGCAACGAACGCGGCCTAGAGCACGACCGCCGTCAGGAAGCCGTCATAGCCTTTCATGCCGACCGTCTGGATGGCGGTTGCTGAAACACGCGGCTCTTTCGCGATCATGTCGAACAAGCGGTGCACGCCCTGCACCTGCGCATTGCCGTTGGGATCGGCAACGCGCCCCTCGCGCACCACATTGTCGACGATGATCACCGAGCCCCTGCGAGACATCCGCAGGGCGTGGGCGAAGTAGTCGGCATTGCTTTCCTTGTCGGCGTCGATGAACGCCATGTCGAACGGCCCCTGAAGCTTCGGCAGGGACTCCAGAGCGGGTCCGAGCATCACATCGACTTTCGCCTTGGGCGCGGCTCGCGCGATGTTTTTCCGCGCAACGTCGGCGTTGCGTGGATCGATTTCCAGTGAGACCAGCTCGCCGCCAGATGGCAGGGCTCGCGCCATCCAGATCGCGGAATAGCCGCCCAGTGTGCCGACCTCGAGGATGCGCTTCGCGCCGATCGAGAGCGCCATCAGATGCAGCAGTTTGCCCTGCGCGGCCGAGACCGCGATGGCTGGAAGCCCGGCGGCGGCACTGTCGCGGATGGCGGACGAAAGGGCTTCGTCCTCCCCGACTAGCCGCGCCTCTATGTAGCTGTCCACGTCGCGCCAGATGTGGTCGCTCATTTCTTCGCCCTCGGTTTGGGTGCCGGTTTCTTTGCGGCGGTTTTCCCCGCCTTGGCCGCAGCCTTCTTCCTTGGCTTGTCCTTGGCGGTCTGCATGGCGATGACGAAGGAGCGCTTCACGAGGTCCACAGCCTCGTCGGGATCGTCTGCCGCCGTGTCAGGAAGGCTCCAGTAGGCGATGTCGCGTACGGTCCCGTCCTTCTTGACGGAATAGCTCCAGGGCTTGCAGCGCTGCTTCTCAAGCTCTGCTCCCATGGCGGCATCCGCCTTGATGAAGAAGGTGTCGTTGTCGAGGATTCCAAAGCCAACGCCGCCGCGCAGCAGCATCGCGCCACCGAACATGCGCTTCATCTCGACCTTGCCGAAACCGGCGATCAGTTCGAGCACATAGTCCGGAAATCCTGGCGACAGCGGCATACCGGATTTGTCGCCCAAAACAGGCGCGTGCAGCAAGGGATATCCGGCCCGGCGGAGAGGCCGGACCGGACGTCCCTCGTTTATTCCCCAACCCTCGGCCTGCGGTCTGGGGGCTACAGGCCGAACCTGATGCCGGCATAGACGCCGAGCGTTTCGGTATTCAGGTCGGAGCCTGCATCGTTGAACCCAATGCCGTTCTCGACCTCCATGGACCAGGCTTCATAACGCCCTTCCACGAACCAGGATGAATTGCGCGACAGCTCGAAATCAGCGCCTGCCATGGCCTGCCAACGCCACGCGGTCCCCGCGTCGGTCTGCACGCGATCATTCACGTCCATCGAGCCGATGCCGAAGCCCGCGCCGACGTACGGTCTGATCGGACCGGACGAAACAAAATCCCAATAGGCATTGGCGCCGAGCGAATAGCTCTCAACCGAGCCGGGGTCCTCGTAGATGAGGATCTGTGGCCCGCCGGCGCGGCGCACGATATCGATCTCCGCCTTGTTCCAGCCGAGCGTCGCTTCAGCACGAAAGTTCGGCGAGAAGCGATAGCCCCACGCTGCGGATACTCCGTAGCCGGCTTCCGTCTCGACCTCGACGTCGCCGCCGGGAATGTCGTAGTCGAAATCGTCCGCGCCGGCGACGCCGGCGCTCAGCGACCAATAGGGTCCGCTCTCTCCCGATTGCGCCCATGCGCCCGGGGCAGCGGCGATGAGGATCGCCGCACCGATTATCTTTTTCATGGAATGCCGTGTCCCGTTTTTGTTGTTCTGTTTCTCAGTCCTCCGACGGGACCAAGGGACACGGAAACGACTGAATGCTGCCTGAATGACTCCTTCATCCGTGGCCGGACGATCGGAGAAAAACTCGGAGCGGTATTCCTGGGAGCTACTCGGCCGCTTGCGCCGGCACGATCGTCACGCTCTCGCCGCAGCCGCAAGCGTCGGTCTGGTTCGGGTTGGTGAACGTGAACTTCGAGTGCATCGGCGATACTTCAAAATCGATCACCGAGCCGAGCAGGAACAGGACGGCCTTGGCGTCGATGATGATCGAGACGCCATTGTCGTCGACGCGCTCATCCATCGGGTCGGCGGCCACGGCGTAGGACATGGTGTATTCCATGCCCGCGCAGCCGGCGTTCTTCACGCCCACGCGCAGGAAGCCGACGCCTTTTTCGGTCATGAGCTCCCGAACCTGCGCCGCAGCGGCGTCGGTCAGGGTCACAACCTTGGGGCGAGGACGTCTTGTCATGTGACTAAGATGGATACCGCGTAACCTGCTTACAACATGTTGAGGGCCAGCCGGGCCTCGTCGCTCATGCGCGAAGGGTCCCATGGCGGGTCGAAAACGATGGTCGCCTTGGCCGATTTGACGCCCTCGACCTTGCGAGCGGCGTCTTCCACCCAGCCCGGCATCTCGCCCGCGACCGGGCACGCGGGGGCGGTCAGCGTCATCTCGATGTCGACATGGCGGTCGTCATTGATGTCGACTTTGTAGATCAGGCCCAGCTCGTAGATATCGACCGGGATTTCCGGGTCGTAGACCTTCTTGAGTTCCTGGATCAGGTTGTCCGTGATCGTGTCCAGCTCGTCCTGCGGGATGGCCGACGGCTTCGCCGCGCCCTCGGGTTCCGGGGCGGCATTGGCCATCTGGTGCTGAAGGTCGTCAGCCATACCTACCTATGACAGCATCGCTCGGGCCTTGGAAAGCGCCTCCACGAACACGTCGATTTCCTCGAGCGTATTGTAGAGGGCAAAGCTCGCCCGGGCTGTAGCAGTAACACCTAAATGGGACATCAAGGGCTGGGCGCAATGATGCCCGGCGCGAATCGCGACCCCTTGGCGATCAAGGATCTGCGCCAGATCATGCGGGTGGGCGCCGTGGATGCAGAACGACAGGACCGGCCCCTTGCCCGGCGCTGTCCCGTGGATGCGGAGCCCGTTGATCCCCCGCAGCGACGAAACGGCGCGGGCCAGCAGGGCCTGCTTGTGGACGTGGATCGCGTCGCGGTCGAGGCTCTCCAGCCAGTTGATCGCGGCGCCGAGCCCTATGGCTTCCACGATGGGCGGCGTGCCGGCCTCGAAACGATGTGGCGGGGCGTTGTAGGTGACCCGGTCGCGCGTGACCGTCTCGATCATCTCGCCCCCGCCTTCGAACGGCGGCAGCGCTTCCAGCTTCTTCTTCTTGCCATAGAGCACGCCGATGCCCGTCGGCCCGTACAGTTTGTGGCCGGTGAAGGCGTAGTAGTCGACACCCAGCGCCTGGACATCGACCTTCATGTTCACGACAGCTTGGCAGCCATCCAGCAGCACATCGGCGCCGGCCGCATGCGCCATGGTAATGGCGGCGCGAACATCCGGGACAGTGCCGAGCACGTTGGACATATGAGTCAGCGCCAGAATCTTAGTCTTCTTCGACAACTGCTGCTCAAGACTGGCGAGATCAAGCGAGCCGTCCGGCAGAACCTCGACCCACTTCAGCACCGCGCCCTTGCGCTCGCGCAGGAAATTCCACGGCACGATGTTGGAATGGTGCTCCATGATCGAGAGCACGATCTCGTCGCCGGGCTCAATACATGCGCCAATACCGGCAGCCACGATGTTGATCGCCTCGGTGCCACCCTTTGTGAAGACGATCTCTTCCGTCGATCCCGCGTTGATCAGCCGCCGCGCCGCTTCGCGCGCGCCCTCGTAGGCCTGCGTGGTTTCATTCGCCAGCGTGTGGAGGCCGCGATGAACATTCGCGTAGCTGTCGCGCATGACTTCCGCCATCGTTTCGATGACGGTGTTCGGCTTCTGCGCGGAAGCCGCGTTGTCGAAATAGACGAGCGGTTTGCCGTTGACCTGCCGGCCGAGGATCGGGAATTGTTCTCGGATCGCCTTGACGTCGAAGGTCATACCGCGCCTCCGAGCCAGTTGCCGATACGCGTCTCGATTTCGCCGCGCAGATCGTTTTCCAGCCAGTCCGGCAGCGCCTCGATCAGGAAGGCACGCGTGATCATTGCGCGCGCCTGCGCATCGGGAATGCCGCGCTGGCGAAGATAGAAGATCGCATCCTCGTTCAGCTGTCCCGCCGTGTTGCCATGAGCGCACTGGACGTCGTCGGCATAGATTTCGAGCTCGGGCTTGGCGAAGACTTCCGCCCCTTCCTCCAGCAGCAACGCATTGTGCCGCATCTCGGCGTCGGTTTTCTGCGCCGAGCGCTCCACCAGAAACTTGCCTTGGAACACGCCCCGTCCGCCCTTGCGGGCGACACCCCGAACGAGCTGGCGAGTCAGCCCGCCGGTTGCGCCGTGCGATATGCGTGATGTCAGATCGATGTGACGCTTGCCTGCAGCGAGATAGACGCCGTTCAACTCGACCGTGGCGCCATTGCCTTGCGTCGCGATCGTCGTTTCGATCCGTGCGAGTTTCGCACCTTCGCCCAGCACGAACTGCCGGTACTGCGCACCCTCGCTCAGTTTCACGGTGACTTCGTTGAGTATAACGCCTGCGCTCGCCTGCCCGGCTGAACCGACATCTTCCTGCACAACAACACGGTTGAGCTTGGCTCCCGACTCCACCTCGATCTCGGTGTACGAAGCCAGGAAGGGGCGAAGGTCTGAGGCGCCAACGCGCAGACGCTGCACCAGCGTCGCCTCAACCCCCGTTTTGACGACGATCCGGCCGTATTGCCCGGCGTCACCTTCGCCTTGGCGGTTCTCGAACGTCTCAGGCTTGTCGATGATCAGTTCGCTCGGCCCGAATGCATCGCCAAGCAGTTCCGCAAACGCCGCGATTGGACCCGCTACGGGCATTGCGCCCGAACCCGTCAGCACGGCGTCCTGCCCGGCCATCGCGGCGCGAAGGTCGGACCATTTCCACGCTTCCGTGCGGCGCGATGGCAGGTCGGCCAGCTGCATCAGCTCACCTTCGCGAACTGGTCATATCCCGATTTCTCGAGTTCGATCGCCAGTTCCGGTCCGCCGGACTTCACGATGCGGCCGGCTGACAGGATATGTACGCGATCCGGTTTGATGTGATCGAGCAGGCGCTGGTAGTGCGTGATGACCAGCATGCCACGGTCCACGCGACGCAGCGCATTCACGCCATCGGCGACGACTTTCAACGCGTCGATATCGAGGCCGGAGTCCGTTTCATCGAGGATCATGAAGCGCGGCTCGAGCATCAGCATCTGGTAGATCTCAAGCCGCTTCTTCTCGCCGCCCGAGAACCCGACATTGAGCGGACGTTTCAGCATCTCCGGATCGATGCGGAGCTTCTGCGCGGCCGTCTTCGACAGCTTCAGGAAGTCCGGCGCGGACACCTCCGCCTCGCCGCGCCGCTTGCGCTGGGCGTTCATGGCGGCGCGTACGAACGTCATCACCGGCACGCCGGCGATCTCCAGCGGATACTGGAAGGACAGGAACACGCCCTTCGCGGCGCGCTGTTCGGGTTCCATGGACAGCAGGTCTTCGCCGTTCAGCGTCGCGGTGCCGCTGGTGACCTCATAGCCGTTCCGGCCGGTCAGCACGTAGGACAGCGTCGACTTGCCGGAACCGTTGGGACCCATCACGGCGTGGACTTCGCCCGCGGGCACGCTCAGCGTCACCCCTTTCAGGATGTCCCGCGCCGGGCCGTCCTCGGGGACGACGCGAGCCTTGAGGTCTTTCAGTTCGAGCATAAGACGCCTGCAAACGCGGGACTTTTTGTTGCCCCGGACCCTCTAGATAAGCCTTGAACCCCGTCTATGCGAGGTTGGCGAGGTGTTTCGTCCCAGAGGGGGCAAAAGTCCAGTGCCGGAGCCTAAACCCTACGGCTTGAAAATATCGGTAACCACGGTCTCTGCGCAGAACTGGGCCTTGGCCGCATCCGCCGTGAGAGCAGCGGCCGCGAGGCCGCCATCGTCCGTGATCTCGCATTCGACGCCGGTGATCTTGTCGGGCTCGCCCTGGGCGGTGACGGTGACCGTCAGGATGGGTTTCAGCTCGTCCGCTTCGAGCTTGTAGAAAGGGACATCCCACATGTTTGCGCTGGAACGCCCCGGCGCAGCGAAATAGCCGCTGTCGGTCTTCAGGAAATAGACGCCAGCCGGCTCGCCGACGCGCACGAACTTGCCATCAGCCACCTGACGCCAGATCGCCCACGTGGTGTTCGGCATGCCGGTTTCGAGCGGCACGAGGATGTCCATCTTGCCGTCCTTGTCGAAGTCCTCGAGCTTCACGGGCTCCATGGTGTTGCCCATGATCTCCGGAATGGTCTGCAGCGTGGCGTCGCCCGCTGCGACAACCTGCACGCTCACCTCGGTCGAGTCGTCTTCCGCGGCCTTGTAGCCTGCTTCGATCGCCATGCCGGACTGGTCCGGGAACATCCGACGGCAATCGGTATGCTTCCAGCCGTCCGCGCCCTGATCCTCGGCTTTGACATCGGTGCATTCCGGCAGCGGCATGCGTTTCGCCGCAGGAGCTTCGCCGCCCGCTTCTTCCGTCGCCGGCGCTGGCGAACAGGCAGCCCCAACCAGCGCGACGGCGCAAAGTGCAAGATGGAGTTTCATGTCCGTGCCCCTGATGATGGCGACCGCATAAACCGGATGCGGAGCCAACGCCACCTTAAGCTGCTGTAATCACGCGGCGGCCCGAGAGAGCTCCTGCTCAAGCACGTCTACAAGCTTCTGCAGGCTGTAGTTTTCACCGACCCAGACGTTGGCCCAGACGATTGTTTCACCATCATCCCGAAGCACCCCGGGATACAGCCGGTAGGCGTCAGCGCCCACGATCACGGCCTCCCATGCCGTCGCGAGTGTGGGAAACATCGTAACGGTGACGCCATCGCTGTAGACTTCCGCTTCGGCCAGTTCGAGATCGGAGCAAGCCTGCACGACACACCGGCACAACAGCCGCGCGATGTCTTCAGGCTTTGAGGGGGCGCTCGCCGCCGACATGGACTCGAGGAAGGGCTCCAGCAGGGCCATTGTCTATTTCGTCCATGCTTCGGGCCATTCGTCAAAGCAGTCGAGACATCGCGTCGCGAACGCTTGTCTGTCCATGACATGTAACGCCCATTCCGGTGGATCAGGAAAGCCGTGCCAATCGTGCTGCACAAGCAGATAGCGCTGGCCGTCGATCACTGCCTCGAACGCTGGCGCCCAATCGGCGGCGTGTTTCTCCCGCCAGCTTGCCGGATCAACCTTACGCCACACTACGGGCCGCAACGCGAGGGGTTCGAACACGCGCCAGTGATGCCAGGCGTGATCGGGTATCGATCCGGGATAGTCGTCGTGGTGCGGCGGCTCCCAGTTGAGGCGCTTCGCAAGCGCCTGCGCTACGTCGCGCTCCGCGCTCACATGGCGACCGCGAGATAGAGGTGAAGATCGGTGCGCACTTTCGCCAGGTCGTTGTCCCAGTCACCGTAGATTTCAAGCGACATCCAGATACGCCTGAGCGCCTTTGCTTTCACCTCGGCATGCAGCACGTCGTAGGTATCGCGCATCTTCGCGTAGTCGCCCCAGTGCGTAGCGGTAATCACGCGGCCACCGGGAACATGCGCCGCCTTCACATCGGGATCGACGCCGCCCGGCGTGCGATCGAGTACGCCGATGAGCAGCGTGCCGCCTTCCTTGGTCTCGTTCGAATAGAGGATGAAGTTGTGGCCATGCCCGGGCGCGAGCGCGCCTGGCTTGTAGAGGCGGTCGAATGTCTGGCGAATCGTCGCGCCAACATCAGGCCAGCGCGCGTAGACTTCGATTCCGGCGCCAAACAACGGCTCAAGATCGATGATACGCGTTTCGGTCAGCATTGACTCTTGCCGGCCAGCACGGACGAAACCCGATGCTTTCCATCACTGTAATGCATCTGGACCGTAAAGGCGCTGCCTTGATCCAGCCAAGTGGAAAACAACCAGCTTTCCGCATTCGCGCTACCCTTGGAGATCTTTGAATCAACCGTGGGCTTTCCACGCTTGGACGTCTCGCGCTCGACGAGAGAAAGATAGTCGGTCAGCGTCGAGCCCATCGTCTTTTCGATGAGAGACGCCTTGCCCTTGCAAAGTTCGACAATCGTCTCGCCGATAAAAATCACGCGTACGTTGTGATTGTTTTCGTCCGGAACGTTGGTAGCGCCGGGCAGCGCCTTCATGACCTTGGTTTCGGTATCACCGATTGTGACGCCGACCAGGGACTGCGCAGATGCCATCGGCGAAGATATGGCCAGTCCAAGACCCGCGATGAAAAACAGCACCTTCATCCCACACCCCATGGAGACCGAGCTCCACAGGCTTCTACGCCTTGGGCGCGGATCTTTCCACTGGCGCGATCAGCCGACGCTGCCTTCGAGGCTCACTTCGAGGAGCTTCTGCGCTTCCACCGCGAACTCCATCGGCAGTTTCTGCAGCACATCCCGCACGAAGCCGTTCACCAGCAGCGCAACGGCCTCTTCTTCACCCAGCCCACGTTGGCGCGCGTAGAAGAGCTGGTCGTCGGAAAGTTTGGTGGTGGTCGCCTCGTGTTCGAGCTGCGCGTCGCCGCGACGGTTCTCGACATAGGGAACGGTGTGCGCGCCGCAGTCGTGGCCGATCAGCAGGCTGTCGCACTGTGTAAAGTTGCGCGCCCTGGAAGCCTTCGCATGCACTGAGACAAGGCCGCGATACGTGTTGTTGGATTTTCCGGCCGAAATGCCCTTCGAGATGATCCGCGAGCGTGTGTTCTTGCCGAGATGGATCATCTTGGTGCCGGTGTCGGCTTGCTGGCGCCCGTTGGTCACCGCGATCGAATAGAACTCGCCCGACGAGTCATCGCCGCGCAGGATGCAGCTGGGATACTTCCAGGTGATGGCGGAGCCTGTCTCGACCTGCGTCCACGAGATGCGCGAGCGGGCGCCGCGGCAGTCGCCGCGCTTGGTGACAAAGTTGTAGATGCCGCCCTTGCCTTCTGCATCGCCCGGCCACCAGTTCTGCACGGTCGAGTACTTGATCTCGGCATCCGCCAGCGCGACCAGTTCGACGACGGCCGCATGCAGCTGGTTCTCGTCGCGCATCGGCGCGGTGCAGCCTTCGAGATACGAGACATAGCCGCCCTCATCGACGATGATCAGCGTACGCTCGAACTGACCCGTGCCCTTCGCGTTCATGCGGAAGTAGGTCGACAGTTCCATCGGGCAGCGCACGCCCTTGGGCACGTAGACAAACGTGCCGTCAGAAAACACGGCCGAGTTGAGGGTCGCGAAGAAGTTGTCCGTCACCGGCACGACCGAGCCGAGATACTGCTTCACAAGATCCGGATACTCGCGGATGGCTTCCGAGATCGACATGAAGATCACGCCGGCCTTGGCCAGCTCCGCGCGGAACGTTGTCGCCACGCTCACGCTGTCGAACACCGCATCCACCGCCACGCGCGGCGTCTCGCGCGCAGCCGCGGCAGTCTCCATCGCGCCTTCGACGCCGAGCAGCACTTCCTGCTCCTTCAGCGGAATGCCCAGCTTGGCGTAGGTGTCGAGAATCTCCTGTGGCACGTCCGCAATCGACTTGTACTTCGCCCCGCCCTTCGGCTCGGCGTAGTAGTGCGCCTCCTGATAGTCGATCTTCGGATAGTGGATCATCGCCCAGGTCGGCTCGATCATTTCCTTCCAGCGTTGGAAGGCTTCAAGCCGCCACTGCAACATCCACTCCGGCTCTTCTTTCTTGGCCGAAATGTAGCGGACGGTGTCCTCGTTCAGCCCCTTGGGCGCGAGCTCCATCTCGATGTCGGTGACGAAGCCTTCGGCATACTTGTCGGACTCAAGCGCACGCGCGGCGTCGACCGTTCCCCGGTCGATGCCTTCCTTCACCAGCGTTTCCTTGCCCTCAGACATGCGTATCCAGTTTCACCAGTTGCGGCCGCGCGCGGGCCGCATGTCGTATCCACGCTTCCGCCAGCGCATCGAAATCCTGCCAGACCGTCTTCCAGCCGAAACTCGCCCGAATGGCGGATCGCGCCGCCGTATCGTTCAGGCCCATCGCTGTCAAAACGCGGCTGGGCTTCACCTTGCCTGACGAACAGGCCGAACCCGCACTCACCGCGAACCCGGCGAGGTCCAGACCCATTATTTGGGTCTCCGAAGGCAGGCCTTCAACGCCAAAGCAGGAAACGCCCGCGACGCGGGGCGCTTCAGCGCCATGAACTTTCAGCGACGGCGCGGCCGCCCGCAGCTTCTCTTCCATCCTGTCGCGATGCTCGTCTAACGCTTGATAGGCGCCCATCGTGCGCGTCGCGGCCGTGATGGCCGCCGCGAAGCCCGCGATGCCGGCTACATTCTCGGTGCCGGCCCTGCGCCCAAACTCCTGTCCGCCACCGGTCTGAATCGCGCCAAACGGCGCGCCAGGTTTTACATAGAAAGCGCCAATGCCCTGCGGCCCACCGATCTTGTGCGCCGAGAGCGACAGGTAATCGACTTCGAGGTCGATGATCGAAACATCGATCTTGCCGAGCGCCTGGATAGCATCGCAGTGGATCAGCCCACCCGCCGCATGAACAATCTCCGCGGCCTCCGCCACCGGCTGGATCACGCCGGTTTCATTATTCACCAGCATCAGCGACACGATGGGCTTCACCCCCTCCGCCGCCAGCGTTGTCACCACAGCTTCGAGCCAGGCCAGGTCGACAACCCCATCGGCGTTCACGCGCCACGCGTTCGGATGCTCCGCCAGCACGCTCACAGCGTCATGCTCGATCGACGAGGCGACCAGCTGCCTTTTATCGACGGCCCGCATCGCCCCACGCAGCGGCGCCTGCACCGCTTCTGTCCCGCCGCTTGTGAATGCAATGTCGTCCTGGCATGCGCCGATGGCCGCCGCAATTGTCTCACGCGCACCCTCAACCAGCGCACGCGCTTTCCGTCCCTCGGCATGCACGGAAGACGGGTTGCCGGTCAGCTCCAACGCAGCCGTCATCGCCGCCTTCGCCTCGGGGCGCAGCGGGGCTGTCCCGTTGTAGTCTGCGTAGATGCGATTGCCGGGGCTCATGCCCCGGGCTCTTACGCCAATTTGGCGGGGGCTGACAGGCCGCTGTCAGCCGGGCGCACAGCGCCATTGGCCAGAGCGCCATTTACCTTGCCCGCCATGACGTCCGCGACACTGACGCCTTCCAGAAATTCGCGGATATGATCGTCCAGCGAGGTCCACAGGCTGGCGGTGACCCCGCCCCCGGTGGTCCAGTCACGGCCATTCTCCTGCCCGTTCCCGGTCTCCTCGACCGCTCGGAACACCTCGCCGACGGTGATTTCCGCCGCCGCACGACCCAGGCGGTACCCGCCGCCGGGCCCACGAGAGCTGATCACCAGCCCCGATCGCCGCAGCATTGCGAACAGTTGTTCGAGGTAAGACAGTGAAATGTGCTGCCGTTCGGCGACTTCCGCGAGGGCGACTGGCCTCGCGCCGGAGTTTTCAGCCACGTCGACCAGAGCGATCACCGCATACCGGCCCTTGGAGCCAACTCTCATGCAAGCCACCTAATTAGAGCCCCGAAAGGCATATTCCCGGCCCTCAATGGGGTTTTACGGTTGGGTTCGGCGGCCGGATCACACGAAATGCTTGAAATCCGAGTCCGAAATGGTGTTTGACGGGCGCCTTGGGCGTCCCGCCCAGAAACGGCCGTTACGGCCTACCGATCTAGCGAGCACACCATGGGCGAACTGATCATCTCCGGACCTGCAGGCCGGATCGAGGCGCGTTACAATCAGGCGCCGGGTGAAAATCCACCCATCGCCCTGATCCTCCACCCGCACCCGAAAGCCGGCGGCACCATGCAGGACCCGGTGACGATCACCCTGTTCGAGATGTTTGCCGCACACGGCTTCTCGACCATGCGCTTCAACTTCAGGGGCGTCGGCCGCAGCCAAGGCACCTTCGACGCCGGGGTCGCCGAACTCTCGGACGCCGCCTACGTGCTCGATCACCTGGAGTCACTCAACGAAGCCCCGAGCCAGTGCTGGGTCGCGGGTTCGTCCTTCGGCGCCTACATCTGCCTGCAGCTGCTGATGCGCCGGCCGGAGATCGATGGCTTCATAGCGGCCGCGCCGCCCGCTAATCACTACGACCTCTCCTTCCTCGCGCCCTGCCCGGCTTCCGGCATCATCATCGCCGGCGACAAAGACGTGGTGGCACCGCCGCAGGACATCGACCGCTCGCTGACCAAGGTCCGCGTCCAGAAGGGCGAAGTGATCGAGCGCGCCAACGTCGCCGGCGCCAACCACTTCTTCCAAGGCAAGCTGGAAGATCTCGAGAAGACGGCCTCGGCCTATCTGAAGAAGCGCATGAAGGCCTTCGAGAAAGCGCAGAAGGAAGCCGCCGAAGCGAAAGCCATCAAGGACGCCGCCAAGCTGCCGCCGCCGAAGCAGAGCTAGATCCTTCGCGATCGATCAGGGGAACACCATGGCGATCAGCGACGTGGATGCGGTGGACGCCGCCGGCATCGAGCCCGAGACCGGCAACGCCATGCTGATCATCTCCGACGATCTCGACTGGTCCGACCCGGTCGCGCACCTCAATGTGCTGCAGCAGAAGATCGGCGCCTACATCAGCTTCATCCAGAGCGGCCAGCTCGAGAAGAGCGTGCCGGAAACCGCCGGCCGCAAGCCGAAGATCGGCGTCTTCCAGCAGTTCGAACCGCCGGAAAACATCCTGCCCATCCTCAGCGGCATCGGTGAACAACTCGCCAGCCTGGGCATAGAGTTCGGCTTCGGCCCGTTGCCGGAAGGCTATCAGGCGAGCTGATAGCCCTCATCATGCCCGAGACACCCGAACCCTTCTTCCATCGCGACCGCGACATCTACACACCAACGCTGATGGCCAACGGCTGGTGGCGTCCGACGGGCAACCTCCACGCGCGCGTGATGATCGGCCTGTTCGCCCATGTCATCGAGCAGCAATACGGCGAACCAGACCTGCAACCGACGCGGCTCACCGCCGACCTCTACCGCCTTCCAGATCTATCTCCGATCACCGTCTCTACCCGCCTCGTGCGGCAGGGCGGGCGCATCAAGGTGATCGAGGCCGAACTCTTCAGCGGCGGTGTCTCTTCCGCCCGCGCCTCTTGCCAGCTTCTTCGCCGTGGACAGCAGCCGGAAACGCCGGTCTGGTCACAAGCTAGGTGGGACGCGCCGCCGCCCGACAAGGTGCCGCCGCCGCCCAAGCCCTTCACCGACAAATGGGAGATGCGCCCCATCCTGCCGCCCGGCTTGGTTGTGCCGAACGACCTGCGCGCGCCGGGACCACGCCGCACTTGGCTGCGGGAGGTACGCCCTCTCGTTGGCGGCGAGCCCTACACTCCATTCAGCCGCGTCGCGACCGGCATCGACTACACCAGCCCGACCGCGAACGGCTCGGAAACCGGCCTCGACTTCATCAACTCGGACGTGACGCTCTACCTCCATCGCCTACCCGTGGGCGAATGGGTCGGCTACGAGGTCGCCGATCACCAGAGCGCCGAGGGCGTAGCGCTTGGCCACTGCAGGCTGCACGACACGCAGGGCCCGATCGGTTTTTCCTCGTGCGCAGCGCTAGCGCAGAACCGGCGGTAATCGCCGGACTTAAGCCTGCGCTTCGGCGACTGTAACGGCAGCCGTGGGACGCAGCACCTGATAGGCGCGCCACGGAAAACTCCCAGAAGGCCCTGCGAAGATGAGGCCGCCACGCCGGATCTGGTCCGTTAGCAGGAAGGCCGATGCGTAGGCGTCTTCCTGCTTGGACTGCTCCAATCCACCGGAGTCATCGCAAACGATCGTCACCAAGCCGCCGAGATCGAGGACCTGCTCACAAAACGCGCGAAGAACATCGAACGGACACGAGCTGGCTTCGGGATAGAGATCATCACTGACAATCTGCGGCGTCTCGTTCGTCCACCAGACATGCTCGTACAGCAGGCACGAGCACTCCAGCTCCGCACTTTCGCCCTTCCGGCCCACAAGTAAACGTGATCGGCGCGCTTGAGTGGAGAAGGCGTCCATTTCGCGGGTTCAAGGCCGAGTTCGCCGAACCTCAACGCGGCCGGCAACTGCAACGGCAATGAGGTTCCGATATAAACGGCCAGACACATCAGCCATTCCCCAACTTGACGTTTCGTCCTTGCGCTGGGTATCTAACCCACATGTCTCGCCACGCCCACCTCGCTTCGTACTATTACCGCACGCTGATCTAGCGGCGGAGCGATTGTGCCTGCCGCCAACTGCCGGCGGCGATGTGAGACAAGCCTCCGGTCAAGACAGATGACTTGGAGCCTCCCGTGACCCTAGACGCTACTAAAGCCAAATCGACATTCCTGCGGGACATGATCGGCCGTGGTCACGTCTATCAGATCACCGACGAGAGCGGCCTCGACGACTACGCGACCGGCACGCCGACAGGCTACATCGGCTTCGACTGCACGGCGAAGTCGCTGCACGTGGGCTCGCTCGTCCAGATCATGAACCTGCGTCGCCTGCAGCAGGCCGGCGGCAAACCGATCGTCCTGATGGGCGGCGGCACGACAAAGGTCGGCGATCCGACCGACAAGGAAAAGTCGCGCCCGATCCTCACGGTCGAAGAGATCGCCGGCAACATGGCGTCCATCAAGAAGAACTTCGAACCCTTCCTGAAGTTCGGCTCGGGGCCCACCGACGCCATCATGATCGACAACGCCGACTGGCTCGACAGGATCAACTATATCGAGTTCCTGCGCGACTACGGCAAACACTTCACCATCAACAAGATGATCGCGCAGGAAACCGTCGCGCGCCGCCTCCGCAACGAGGAGCCGTACACCTTCCTCGAATTCAACTACATGCTGCTCCAGTCCTACGACTTCCTGGAGCTGGCCCGGACATACGACTGCCGCATCCAGATGGGCGGCTCCGACCAGTGGGGCAACATCGTCAACGGTATCGACCTCACGCGCCGCATCATCGACAAGCAGGTCTTCGGCGTTACCACACCGCTGATCACGACAGCCTCGGGCGGCAAAATGGGCAAGACGGCGGAAGGCGCCGTCTGGCTCAACGCCGACATGCGCAGCCCTTACGACTACTGGCAATTCTGGCGCAACACAGAGGATGCCGACGTCGCCCGCTTCATGCGCCTGTTCACCGACCTGCCCCTCTCCGAGATTACAGAGCACGAAAAGGCGCAGGGCGCTCAGATCAACGACGCCAAGAAACGCCTCGCTGACGTCGCCACTGCCATGCTGCACGGCGAGGAAGAGTCGAAGAAGGCCGCCGCCGCCGCCGAAGCCGTCTTCACGGGCGGCGGCTCGGCCGAAGGCATGCCGACATTCGAAGTCGAACGCGGGTTGCTGGCCAGCGGCTACCCGATCCTCGACGCCCTCGTTGCCGGCAAGCTGGCCGCCTCCAAGGGCGAAGCCAAGCGCGCCATCGGCGAGAACTCCGTACGTCTCAACGGCGAGCTCGTCACGGACGCAGCGGCGATCATAGGCGAGTCCGCCCTGGACAGCGAAGGCTCGGCCCGGCTGTCCGTCGGCAAGAAGCGGCACGCACGCTTGAAGGCCGTGTAAGCGCTATCCCGCCGCATCCAGGTCGACGACGCGGTAGAACTCCTGATCCCAGAGCAGGTAGAGTAGCCAATCCGGGAATCCGTAGGCGGCCTGAACGTAGTGCTCTTGCGAGGCGTGGATCTTCCACCCGCGAAGCTTGGCGCTGGTGTTACCCGGCATCGCATGCGTTGCATCCGGCTGATTGTCGGCGACGAACTTTCCGGTCTCGCCGCCGAAGGCCCGCAAGCCGTTCGCGGGCGTGATGACGTACGCGATCCACTTCGGGCCACGATAGGCCCCGCCCGCCGCCCGCACCTGCTTCACCGCCGTCTCGGCGGCGAGACCCATGCGCATGTGATCCTTGTGACCGGTAGCGCCGCTCGCGGGCCAGAACGTCACGACGAGATCGGGCTGCACCGCGTTCATCTTCGCGACGACCCGGGAGACGATTTCCTCCATGGGAATCTCGGGCACGCCGCCATCTGGATAATCCCACACTTCCTGGTCATCGATGCCGAGCGCAAAGCCGTTCTTCAGCGCCTCCGCCTTGCGCACGATCCCCAGATCCTGCTGCCGCGCGACGGTCAGTACCTGATGTCCTGCCTCGCCCTTCGTGCCCGTGACAAGCGACGTGAACGCACCATCCTTCTCCTTCGCGTAGGAGAAGAATCCCGTCACCAGCTGCTCGTCGTCCGGATGCGCAAACACTCCCAACACCCGCTTCGCGCTCGTCTCCCCAACAACGGACGCCACGCTTTTCGCCGACGGCGCGGAGAAATACGTGCGCATGTAAAGTACGCCGGCAACCACCGCGACGAGCAGCACGCCCGCAACGATACTTGCTACGATCGCAATCCGCTTCAGCATCACCGATCCTCCCGCCACGAGCCTAGGCGTGCAGAAAGCCGCACGCCAGCGTGCCCCAACGACAACGCCCGCCTCTTGCGAAGCGGGCGCCGTTTCTACGATCTGCTGGAGCGATCAGCCGAGGCGCAGGTTGATACCGAGGTTGACGAGGTCGCCACGGCGGTTCCGTTCAAAGACGCGGCCGTCGCTGTAGAGGTAGACGCGGCGGGGGTAGGCGTCCCTGTAGCGATAGTCGTCGCGACGCTCACCGCGGCTCCGGTAGTAGGTCCAGGCGCGGGCCGGGCACTCGACCACGCGATAGTCCCGGCGGTCTTCCTCACGGTCCCTCCAGCCGCGGTCCCGGCGCATGTCGCGAAGATCTTCGCGCAAATCGGGGCAACGATCGGGATTGAGACGCCACTCGCCGGCATTGGCCATCGGCGCGAGTGTCATCACGCCAATCGCGAGAGCGGCAGTTCGGATCAGTTTCTTGGTCAGGTTCTTCATGGCTGCTTCTCCAAGTCAGACATGTCCCTCCATGCTCCTGTCCAATCGCTCTCGCCGCCATCCGTTCCGCCTGGAACCCGGAAAGCGCAGCGATTACAGTTCGATCTGAACAGCCATTCAGCTTGAGCAGTTGGTCGCGTTCCGGTTGCGCTCGCGTCACGCATCTGCCCAAATCGGAATCAAGCCTTCGGGGGCCCGGAGAGACAACATGCGTGGAGTTCTTCTAGTTGCCTGCCTCGGCGCAGCTGCGTGCAGTCAGCCACCGGCCGAACCCACGGCCAACGTTCCGCCCGCGGAACAGGTCGCGAAGACAGCCAAAGCTCCCGCAAGCGATGTCGAGGGATGGGAAACATCTCTCGCCGCCTATGCTCGCATCGGCGCGACCATGCCCGCCTTCACACTGAAGCAAGCCGACGGCACCGAGCTTTCACACGCGAACCTGCGCGAGCGCTGGACCATCGTCGCGTTCTGGAGCGCGGCCGACGACAAGGACGAGAAACGATATGTCGACGCGCTGAACTCGGCGGTCGATCAGGATCCTGACCTCGACCTGCTCGGCGTGTTCCAGCTGCCCGCCGAAGGCGGCGCAACGCCCGTCGTTGGTTGGCCGAATGTCACGGACAACGGAACGCTCGCGTCAGCGCTGCGCATCGAGGCGACGCCCGCATACCTGCTGGTGGGTCCGGACCTGACCATCGAAGGCTATCGTGGCGCGCTGACAAAGACGCCAGACGATGGCATCAAATCGGTGATCCGCGGCGTCGCCGAAATCCGCAAGCAGGTCGCCGCGCCGCAATAGGCGTCAGCGTCCGAGTGCGTACGGCCCGCCCTTGTCGATCGTCCGCTTCCACGCCGGGCGTTCATGCATGCGATCGAGCCAGGCATTGAACGCGGGGAAGTTCTGGAGCTGGCCCTGAGCCCTCGCCACCTCGGCGACAAAACTCATCTGGATATCCGCGCCGGTAAGATCGGCGCCGACAAAGAAGTCCCGGCCTTTCAGATTGGCTTCGATGAAGCCGAGATGATTGTTGGTTTCGCTGTCGATGCGGGGCTGTAGCGGGGCGCCAGCCTCCTTCAGGCGGCTCACATACAGGCGCAGCATTAGCGGCAGCATGGCCGAGCCTTCGCCGTAGTGAAGCCACTGGACATAGGTGTCGTAGTCAGCCGATTTCGGGTCCGGCTGCATGCGACCCCCGCCGTGATGGCGGATGATGTAGTCGATGATTGCGCCGGTCTCGACGATGGTCTTGCCGTTGTCCGTGATCACCGGGCTCTTGCCGAGCGAACTCACCGCCTTGAGCTCGGGAGGCGCGAGGCGCGTCTGGCCGTCACGCTGGTAGATTTTCAGCTCGTAGGGCGTCCCCAACTCCTCCAGCAGCCAGAGGATGCGCTGTGAACGCGACTCGTTGAGGTGGTGGACGGTGAGCATGCGCTGATCTCCGGAGGAACGAGCCGACATCTGCGCAGGATGCGCGCATTCGAGCAACGCTATCCGCAACGGCAAGAGAAACGGAAAAGGCCCCGCGCTGTGGCGGGGCCTTCCGGCTGTGAGCCTTGCTGCTCAAGAGAGCGGCTGTTCAAGATACGACCAGTGAAGGCCGTCTTTTTCAGTTTCTGATTTTGGGAAGCTGACGACCCGGAGCGTCCTGGCCAGGAATGCGCTCGTCCGAGCCGGGGCTCCTGAACAAAGCAGGAGCCCAAGAATCTAAGCCGGTGGAGCCTCCATGTAGTTCTCCTCGTTCGGTTTCCTCGTGTCCGTCTGCGGCCCGCGCTGCGACCTGACTGCCGTCGTGCGACACGGGAGCTGCTGCAGCCGCCCGGACAATTGGAAGTGTATGCCTATCCGAGCGATCGTCAATGCAAACGCCTGCATTGCGCGATCACAAAACACGCGCCGAATTTCCGCCGCAGCCTTGACGCGTGCGCCACTGCACCCCTATGTGAGTGAACGCTCACATCGTGGACAAATCGAGGTTCGCATGATCCGCAGGACAATCGGGCGCGACGGCCCCAGCGTGAACGCCATCGGTCTTGGCTGCATGGGCATATCCTTCGCCTACGGCCCTGCGATGGAAGACGCAGACGCCGTTGCGCTGCTCCATCAGGCGCTCGACCTTGGCGTCGATCACTATGACACCGCTGAGATGTATGGCTTCGGAGACTCCGAGAAGAAGCTCGGCAAGGCCTTCAAGGACCGGCGCGACAAGGTGTTTCTCGCGACGAAATTCGGGCCGACGTATAACATCCAGACCGGCCAACGCTCCGGCGTGGACGGCTCGGCCGTGAATGCGAAGCGGGCGCTGGAACAGTCGCTCAACAACCTCCAGACCGACCATATCGACCTCTGGTATCTGCACCGCCGTGACTTCACGCGCCCGATCGAAGAGACGGTCGGCGCGATGGCCGAGTTCGTGAAACAGGGAAAGGTGAAGCAGATCGGCCTTTCCGAAGTGACCGCCGAGACGCTGCGCGCGGCGAACAAGGTTCACCCCATCGCTGCGCTGCAATCCGAGTTCTCGATCTTCACCCGGTTCATCGAGGAGGACGGCATTCTCGACGCCTGCAAGGAACTTGGCACGACACTTGTCGCCTATTCGCCGCTGGGTCGCGGGATGCTGGCCGGCTGGTCGAAGGACTGGAAAGCGAAGGGTTGGGATTTCCGGTCCAGCATGGCCCCGCGCTTCTCCGGCGATGCGCTCGAGAACAACCTGGCGCTGGTGGAGGAGATCGCCCGCGTTGCGTCCGATCTCAACGCGACTGCCGGACAAGTGGCGCTCGCATGGGCGATCCAGCGTGCGAACAACATCGTCACCATCCCCGGCACGACCAAGGTTGCGAACCTGAAGCAGAACCTGGGCGCGGCCGATGTGAAGCTAACGCCGGCCGCCCTCGCAAAGCTCGACTCGCTCGCTGCCAAGGTGAAAGGCGAGCGCTACGACGAAGCCGGCATGAAGGGCGTCAACGGCTAGGCCGACCATCTACGCAACCGAAACACAAGAACCGGCTCGCTGCCGAAAGGAGAACCCATGCCTACCAACAAGGATATCGTCGCCGCCATCTTCGCAGAGACCGCGAAGGGCAACGGCCGGCCATACGTCGATGCGCTGGCCGAAGACGCAGTCTGGATCGCACGCGGCCACAACTCGTGGTCGGGAGTCTATCGCGGCAAGGAGAGCATCCTGCGCGACATCTTCGGCCACCTGCGCACGCGACTCGACGGCGCGAACACGTGCATCCCCACACGCATCCATGGCGACGGCGACTTCGTCATCGTGGAAGCGAAGGGGCAGAACCAGCTCAAGGACGGGCGGCGATACGACAACGAGTACTGTTTCGTCATCCGGATGCGCGACGGCAAGATGGCCGAGATAACCGAATACCTCGACACTGAACTGGTGACCGATCGGCTGGGTCAGCGAATCTGAACAACCGGTCGGTACGTCGCGGATTACATGGAGCGCCACGCGTGCGGCGCGCTGCGCCGCAGCATGACATTCGAATGAGCGGTACGGAATCGCGCTTGGCTTCACCGCCTTCTGCTGCATAGTCCCCGTCAGCGCCCGAAGAGGCGCGCCGGGAGAACTGCATGACCGACGCGACCATGGGCGACGTCCCTCCGTCTGCTGCTCCGGCCGCACAGTCAGCGCCACAACCGATGTCCTATCGGCGCTACGCCCTCGCTCTCCTCGTCGCGATATACACGATCAACTTCCTTGACCGGCAGGTGGTCACGCTGCTGATCGAGCCGATCAAGAAGGACTTGCAGCTGACCGACTTTGAAGTCGGCGCAATGGGCGGGCTGTGGTTCGCCCTGCTCTATACCATCCTCGGCATCCCCATCGCGCGCTACGCTGACAAGGGCGACCGTCCACTCATTCTCACCGTCTCGCTGGCGATCTGGAGCGGCTTCACCGTCATCGCCGGATTCGCGGTCAACTTCCTCATGCTCGCGATCAGCCGCATGGGCGTCGGCATCGGCGAGGCAGGCTGCACGCCCACCGCCCATTCGTTGATCTCCGACTATTTCCCGAAAGAGTCTCGCGCCCGCGCGCTGGCGATCTATTCGATGGGCATCTCCATCGGATCGCTGCTCGGCATGGCGCTGGGCGGGATCATCGCGGGCTCGTGGGGCTGGCGTGCCGCCTTCTTCATCGCCGGAGCGCCTGGGCTCATCCTCGCGGTCGTGTCGATTTTCACGCTCATCGAACCGCGCCGCGCAGCCAAGGGCGCGCCCATCACGCGGCCATCGACCTATTTCCCGGTGTCGCAGGTGCTGAAGGTGCTCGGCAGCAAGCCCACCTTCTGGTTCTTCGCGTTAGGAGCGGCCTTCGCGGCCACTGTCTCCTACGCTCACTCCTTCTATCTCACCTCCTTCTTCCTGCGGAACTACTTCCCGGAGGTCACTGCGGCCTCGTCCGGCATCGGGATGACCCAGCTTGGCTATCTGGGCTTGTTCATGGGCCTCGCCGCCGGCATTGGCGGCGTCATCGGCTCATGGCTGGGCGGATGGTGGTGCGACAAGTTCGGGCCGAAGGATCTCCGCCACTTCGTGCTGCTGCCGCTTGTTTTCCCGTTCATCGGCCTGCCGGTGTTCTGGTACCTCGTGTCGATCAACAACATCTGGCTCGCCATGGTGTTGCTGATCATTCCGAACATTGGCGTCGCGATCTGGTACGGACCGGTCTATGGCGGCGTCCCCGGACTGGTGCCGCCAGCAATGCGCGCGACGGCGGCGGCCGTACTGCTGTTCGTCATCAACCTCATCGGACTCGGCGGCGGCCCGATGCTGTTCGGCATGCTCTCCGACTCTCTCGCCAACCAGCAGCTGGCCGGGCAGTTCGATGGCGCGACAGCGCTCGATGCGCGCTATTGCTCGAGCGCAGCGGGACAGGCGATCGCTGTCTGCAATATGGCGCTCGCCAAGGGTCTCAAGGATGCGATCTATCTATCGACCGCGGTCCACGCGCTCAGCTTCCTGTGCTTCCTCGCCAGCGTCTTCACGATCCGCAAGGACATGGAAAGCTAGTCGTCAGCTTCCGCTACCGACCTTGCTGATACAGAGATTGTATTCGCGCTCGGTCAGCGCCCGCAGTTCCGGCGTCATCGCGGCGAGCTTCTCCGGCAGGTAGTTGGTAACCTCCGCGCACTCATTCTTTGCCCCGCTCTTCAGGGCTGCGTTCGCATCATCGGCAGCCGCTGCCGGCGCGGCCGAGGTGGCTGGCGCTTCGTCACAGGCGGCGAGCCAAGCGGATGCGAGCAGCGCGACGGCAGTCAGGGCGAAGCGCATGGCGGGATCCTGTGTGGCGGGTTCGATTCGCGTGCAGCGTGACAGGCGATAGAGCCTCGTCAATCCGCCGCCCTTGATCGCATCGCCCCGCGCCTCCACGTTGTGGCCATGCTGCCAGCGATCTTCGTTTCCCACGGCTCCCCCATGCTCGCCATCGAGCAGGCGGAGGCGCGTGACTTTCTGAAATCTCTGCCGGACCTGCTACCTGAGCGGCCGAAAGCCATCCTGATGGTGTCCGCGCACTGGGAGCGCCTGCGCCCGACAGTGAACGCGCCAGCGGTCAACGAGACCATCCATGATTTCGGTGGCTTCCCACCCGCGCTCTATCAGCTGACCTATCCCGCGCCGCCATCGGCGGATCTGGCGCGGCGCGCTGCCGAACTGCTGACCGCCGGCGGCCTGCCCACCGACATCGACCAGCGCCGCGGCCTAGATCACGGCGCGTGGGTGCCGCTGATGGTTGCCTGGCCCGCAGCGGAGCTTCCGGTCGTACAGCTTTCAGTCCAGACGCGGCTGGGGCCCGCTCACCACTACCAGCTCGGGCAACTTCTCGCGCCGTTGCGCGATGAAGGCGTACTGATCGTCGGATCGGGTAGCTTTACGCACGACCTCGCCAGCTTCCGCACATCAGGCGGCCGGATCGATGCTCCGGAACCGGACTGGGTCCATGCGTTCGCGGAGTGGATGGCGTCCGCTCTCAAGGAGGGACGAGTCGACGACTTGCTTAACTATCGCGCACTCGCCCCGGAGGCGGCGCACAATCATCCGACGGAAGAGCACCTCCTGCCGCTTTACGTTGCGCTGGGCGCGGGGCCTGACGCAGTGCGGCATCTGCATCAGTCCACCACCTACGGCATCCTGCGCATGGATGCGTTCGCCTTCGGCGCGACCGCCTGATCGTCACAAATCCGCCAGCCTTCACGGCCTCCCTGTTGCTGGACGCAATGTTGCGCTAGTTCAACAACTCAGGACCGGAAATATCCGGCAACAGTGATTGGCCATAGGCAGGAAACATGACGACGCTCGCCGCTTCACGCCCCTCGATCCTTCGCCGCGCCGCCGTTGCGCTCGCGGCAGCCGCCACCGCCTTCCTCGCATCGTGCGAAACCATGGGCGCCTCGGATTCCAACCCGCCGGGACCGGCAATCGGGCTTTATGAGCTTCGCACGTACACGGCCGCTCCGGGCAAGCTGGCTGCGCTCGATGCGCGCTTCCGCGATCACACCATCGCGCTCTTCCAAAAGCACGGCATGACGCCGATCGGCTTCTTCCACGTCGTTCCGCAGGCGGGTCAGCCGCTCGACAACCGGCTCATCTACGTGATGGGTTACAAGGATCGTGCTGCGCGCGACGCCGCCTGGACCGCGTTCGCCAATGACCCGGAGTGGAAGCAGGTCTACGCCGACAGTCAGAAGGACGGCTCCCTGACAACACAGGGTGGCATCCAGAACGTGTTCCTCAGCCCCTCCGATTATTCGCCGAAACTGAACCTCACGCCTTCCGCCACACCGCGCCATTTCGAACTGCGGACCTACACCGTGATGCCCGGTCGCCTCGAAGACCTGCACACCCGCTTCCGCGACCACACACTGCGCATCTTCGCCAAGCACGGCATGACCAACTACCTGTACTGGCGCCCCGTCGCCGACCAGCCGGCGATGACCGACAAGATGGTTTATCTGCTCGCCTTCCCGAACCAGGACGCGCGCAACAAGGCGTGGTCCGCTTTCGGGGCTGACCCTGAATGGCAGAAGGTCTCCGCCGACAGCCAGAAGACCGGCCCGATGCTGGCTACGCCAGGCGGCGTCGTGTCGATCCAGCTGACCCCGACGGACTACTCGCCGTTGCGCTAGGTGACGAAACTAACCCTGAATCACCTGACCAGCGCCGGGACGAGAAAACGTCCCGGCGCTTTTCCGTTAAGCGCAGCGTTCGCCCCTTTTTGGCGCCCTCTCTGCATATAAGTGCTTGTAACACTTATTGTGGGCGAAAAATGGATCGACAGGCATCTGGGACCCCGGTCCGCCCGGCGGTAACCATCTCCGACCAGCTGACGATAATAGGCAGCCACGCGCATGGATTCCATCTGATGCGCATCGGCCTCGCTATTGCGATCGTGCTCTATCATACGGTCATCACCAGCGATGGCGGGTACTGGGACATGCGCTACTGGACCGGGGATTTCCGCGGTCTGCTTTCGACCCTACTACCGATATTCTTTGCGCTGAGCGGCTTCCTGGTTGCGGGCAGCCTGGAACGTACGCCAAAACTCTCTCAATTCCTGACCCTTCGCGTCATCAGGCTCGTGCCGGCGCTGGGCGTTGAGATCCTGCTGTGTGCGTTGATCCTCGGTCCGCTGGTCACGACCCTCCCGCTGCAGGAATACTTCACTGACCCGGAATTCTTCGCGTATTTCCGGAACATCATCGGGGATATTCATTACGAACTTCCAGGGGTATTCGAGCACACGCCATTTCCCCGTACCGTGAACGGATCGCTCTGGACGGTGCCGCTTGAGCTTCAGGCATACGGCCTGCTCTCGCTTCTACTCCTCCTTGGTCTGACAAAGCGCCGCTGGACAATGCTCGTCATTCTCGGCGCGATATGCCTGCTCGAGCCTGTATGGCGGCTGTCGATGGAGCCGAGCAACACCATTGGACCGCCCAGAGCTTGGTTCCTCATCACGTGCTTCTTCTGCGGAATGCTGGTCTACAAGTTCCGGGAGAAAATCGCCTTCAACTACTGGCTGGCCGGCGCGGCATTCGTGGGCGCCGTTGTGTGCTTCAACTCCTACGAGACCATGTTCTGGGGCGCGCCGCTCATCACCTACGCCACCATCGTATTCGGCCTCGTGAACATCCCGAAAATCCCGATCGTCAGCAACGGTGACTACTCGTACGGCCTGTACGTCTTTGCCTTCCCGATCCAGCAGCTGTTCGCTTTCTGGTTTCCGGACGTACGCGAATGGTACTGGAATGCCGCTTTCACGCTTACCTTTGGTTTCGCGTACGCTGCCTTCTCCTGGCATTTCATCGAGAACCGCGTGCTGAAACAGAAGAAAGCCATTCTCCGTTGGGTCGAAGGCGTAATGGAAGCGATCCAGAGACGTTTCACCCGACCGTTGGCGGCGGCGTTCCACGCGCTCTTGCGCGGCCGGCCCGGCAAAAGGTCCGAAGACGCCCCATAAATCTAGCGATCACGGGCTTTCCCGATGCGACAAGGCGGGTCTTGCATATTGTTGCAAATGCAACTACATATCCGCCAACAGCAATTCGAACCGGGAGATCCCCAATGATCGAAGTCCGGCCTTTCAATACCCTCGGCGGCGCCAACCACGGTTGGCTCGACGCCCATCACCACTTTTCGTTCGCGGAATACTACAATCCCAAGCGCATGAGCTGGGGCCGCCTCCGCGTCTGGAACGATGACCTGATCGCGCCGAAGTCCGGCTTTCCGCCGCACCCGCACCGCGACATGGAGATCATCACCTACGTCCGCACGGGCGCCATCACCCACAAGGATTCGATGGGCAATGAAGGCCGCACCGCCGCGGGCGACGTGCAGGTCATGTCCGCCGGCACGGGCGTCCGCCACGCCGAGTACAACCTTGAGGACGAGAACACGACGCTCTTCCAGATCTGGATCGAGCCCGATCGTGGCGGCGGACAGCCGGGCTGGGGCGCGAAGCAGTTCCCCAAGACCGACCGCTCCGGCGCCTGGTCCATCCTCGCCTCCGGCAAGGGCGATGACGGCGCGCTTTCGATCCGGGCCGACGCCCGTGTCGCGGGCGTCACGCTGGAAGCCGGCCAGGAACTTTCGTGGGAAACCGAACCCCACCGCCACGTCTACGCCGTGCCGGCCACGGGCATCATCGAAGTTGACGGCCAGCGCGTGAACGCCCGCGATGGCGTCGCCTTCACCGGCGGCTCAAAGGTGACTTTCAAGGCGATCAACGGTCCCGCCGAGATCGTGCTCACCGACACGCTATAACCCGCCGAACGGCGCCTGCCGTGTTCAGTTCCGGCCCGACCTGATATAGCTTGCGCTGCGCCGGGTCGGGCCGGTTTCATTTCGGACGGGATAGCCAATGCGCAAAGCCATTGTTCTTGCCGGGATTATCGGCGCGGCCCCGCTGTTGTCAGGTTGCATCATCGCCGACGCGGCCGGCGCGGTCGTGGGCGTCACCGGCGCTGTGGTCGGCGGCGCGGTCGATCTCGTCACCACCGACGAGGATGAACGCCAGTCGCAGGACATCGAGCGACTCAAGAAGGAAAACGAGGAACTGCGCCGCCAGCAGGGTCAAAAACCCCAATAGTTGGCTCAGTCTGGACCTTTAACCGGCCTCCTGTTCATCCCACCTTCATGCTAGACTTGCTCAAAGTCATGCACCCGGCCTGTCGTCCCGGCTGCACAATGACTTGAACGTTTTTCAGGAAACAGACCCATGCGCATCACGACTGTCGCGATTTCCGCCCTTGCCACCCTGCTGATGGCGGCCCCCGCCCTCGCCGTCACGGTCGAGGCCCGCGTCTCCACGGAATTCCAGGAGAAGCTCGCCGACGATTTCGGCGTGCGTGAAGGCAAGATCCTCACCGACACCCTTACAAGCAAGGTCGAGAAGACCTTCGCCGAGCGCGGCGTGAATGCAGAGCGCGTCGTCCTCACCATCGAAGACGCCAAACCGAACCGCCCGACGATGGGGCAGGTCTCGAACAAGCCCGGCCTCGATCCGATCCGCTCGATCAGCGTCGGCGGCGCCCACGTCACCGGCATCGCCTACGACGCCTCGGGCAAGGAGATCGGGAAGTTCGATTATGACTGGTACGAGTCGGACATCACCAACGTGATCGCGGCCACCACCTGGAGCGACGCGCGAACGAGCTTCGACCGCTTCGCCCGCCGCTTCGCGGACGAGCTCTCTTAGCCTCAGACCTGTCCTGACAACGGAACGCCGCCCCAACCGGGGCGGCGTTTTTGTTTTAAAAACTGCGCGCTTCCGGGGATGGTGGACTCTCACATCCGCGTCCCCCGGGCGAAAGCTCACGGAATGCCCGTCACTTTGTGCGTCTGCAGGCTGAGCCGCCATTGCGGGTGCGCCAGACAATACGCAATGCATGCTGCGGTATTCGCTTCACGCGCCGGCCCATCCATCGGCTGCAGGAAGAAATTGCGGAAGCCAAGCGCGGCGAACTTTTCCGGGGGCGCATCGGCCTGCGGATACACCAGCTTCAACTCGTCGCCGGTCAGCTGCTTCAGCTCCGCCGTTGACTTTGGCGAAACACAAACCCAGTCGAGCGATGGCGGCGCGGCGATCGTGCCATTCGTCTCGACAGCCACCTCGAAGCCCCCGGCATGCAGCGCTGCGATCAGTTCTTCATCCAGCTGAAGCAACGGCTCGCCGCCAGTACAGACGACATAGGGCTTACCGCTGCCGCCCTTCCACCGCGCCGCTACATGCGCCGCGACATCGTCCGCCGTTGCGAACTTGCCGCCGCCATCGCCATCTGTACCGACAAAATCCGTATCGCAGAACGTGCAGACTGCCTTCGCGCGATCCCGCTCCAGCCCGCTCCACAGATTGCATCCCGCGAAGCGCAGGAACACGGCGGCGCGGCCCGTCTGCGCGCCCTCACCCTGCAGCGTGTAGAAGCATTCCTTGACCGAATAGGTCACGCCCCGCCCCGCCACTTCTGCCAGCCCTTGGCGCGAAGATCGCACGCCGGACATTCGCCGCAGCCATAGCCCCACGCATGCCTGTGCTCGCGATCGCCAAGATAGCAGGTGTGCGTGTCCTCGACGATCAGATCGACCAGCGTGGAGCCTCCAAGCTCGTCCGCCAGCGCCCATGTCTGCGCCTTGTCGAGATACATCAGCGGCGTCTCGATTGGCGTTGGGCGATCCATGCCAAGCGCCAATGCGCGCGCCATCGCATCCATCGTCGTGCGGCGGCAGTCGGGATAGCCCGAGTAATCCGTCTCGCACATGCCGCCGATCAACGCCCCAAGCCCGCGCCGGTATGCGACCGCGCCGGCGAAGGTCAGAAACACCAGATTGCGCCCCGGCACGAAGGTGGATGGCAGCCCGCTATCAGCGAACCCGATTTCCTGGTCGCGCGTCAGCGCCGTGTCCGAAACCTCCCCAAGCACGCCAAGGTCGAGAACGTGATCCTCACCCAGCTTCGCCGACCATGCCGGAGACGCCGCGCGTAGTTTAGGAAGAAACGCCTTGCGGCACTCCAGCTCGACCCGGTGGCGCTGGCGATAGTCGAAGCCGATCGTTTCCACCCGCTCGAACCGCGACAACGCCCACGCGAGGCAGACGGCGGAATCCTGCCCGCCGGAGAACAGCACGAGTGCGGAAGTGGTGGCCATCTGCGTGCGATGGCGCCACAGCCGATGCGGGTCAAGCGGACGCTTGCCACCCGTTCGCAACCGGCGCAAAACCCCGCCCATGGGCCGGATGATCTACAAGGTGCTGACCGCTGAGCAGCTTGCCGCCGTCGAGGCTGGCGGGCCGGTGCAGGCGCCTGTCGATATCGCCGACGGCTATGTTCATTTCTCGACATCGAAGCAGGTACAGGAAACGCTGGCCAAGTGGTTCAAGGGGCAGAAGGACTGCGTCCTCGTCTCGGTCGACAGCGACGATTTCGGGATGGATCTGAAGTGGGAAAAATCGCGCGGCGGCGATTTCTTCCCGCACGTCTATGCCGACGTTCGCGAATACAACATAAGCTCGATCTGGCCGCTGGATGAGTTCGACGGAGATGGAGTGCCGCTCGCGCCCGATGTCGTCCTGAAGAGCCTCGAACCCCTCTCCAAGCCGGGCGTGAGCCATTGATCCTGCTCGATCTCGCTACCCGCGCGGTGCGCATCCTCCCGGCTGAGAGCGCCCACCGTTTCACGATCAACGCGCTCAAGACCGGGCTGGCGAAGCCGCAGCCGCAGCTCGACGACCCTCGCCTCGCCGTCACGCTGAGGAAGTCGGGACTGAAACTTCCGAACCCGATTGGCCTCGCCGCCGGTTTCGACAAGAACGCCGAAGTGTTCGCGCAGATGCTGGCGTTCGGCTTCGGCTTCGTGGAATGCGGCACCGTCACGCCGCGCCCGCAGGCGGGCAACCCCCGTCCGCGGCTTTTCCGGCTCGATGCGGATCGCGCAGTGATCAACCGCATGGGTTTCAACAACGAAGGCATCGGCTATTTCGTGCGCCGTCTTTCGTCAGCGCCACGCAGCATCGGCGTCGTTGGCGCAAATGTCGGCGCCAACAAGGATAGCCAGGATCGCATCGCCGACTACGTCGCTGGCGTGAAGGCCGTCTGGCCCTACAGCTCCTACGTGACGATCAACATTTCCTCGCCGAACACCCCCGGCTTGCGAGGCCTGCAGGATCGTGGGGCGCTGGAAGAGCTGCTCGGGCGCGTCGGCGAAGCGGCGCGGGAGATGGACGCCGCCGTCAAGAACCGGCCTGTCTTCCTCAAAGTCGCGCCGGACCTCGACGACAACGCCGTCAAGGACGTGGCCGATGTCGCAAAGGCGCAGGATTGGTTGTCCGGCCTCATCGTCTCGAACACCACGATCGACAGGCCGGAGACACTTGCCTCGAACCACAAGGCGCAGACCGGCGGCCTGTCGGGAGCGCCGCTGTTGGACAAGAGCACGCGCGTGCTCGCCGCCTTCCACGCCGAAATAGGCGACCGGCTTGACCTGATCGGCGCGGGCGGCATCGCGTCGGCCGACGACGTTCTCACCAAGCTCCGCGCAGGCGCTCAGGCCGTGCAGCTCTATTCCGCCCTCGTCTACGAAGGCCCGATGCTCGTCCAGCGCATCAAGGACGATCTCGTCGCCATGATGGACGCTGCCGGCGCGGTCAGTCTGAAAGACCTCCTGAAGTAGGCCCTCTCTCCCCGCCCGCCCGCATCCGCTGGAGAGCTGGAAGCGGGCGCCCGGTGGGACGCCGTGTCCTGGTGAAGCCAGCGGTGCGGTCTTGGCCGCCAGCCTCCACTGCGTCTTGCCCGGATCACGGGAGGTGGGCCCGCGAGACGGAGGGGAGAGAGAATTAGGCCTCCACTAAAAGGTTGAGGCCGGACCTGTCGGAATGGTCCGGCCTCGCACGCGCCTCCGCAAATCGGGGGATCAGCCGTCGGCGCGCGATTTGTTGTAGGCTTGGGCGACGGTCGCCGAGCCGAACTTGCTGATGGTGTCGGCCATCGTCTGATCGATGCAGGCGTTCACGAACTTCCGTTCGTCGAGCGACATCTTCTGGTTGCCGCCGCAATAGCCGCGAACGTCCTGGCGAAGGCGGACGAGCAGCTTCTCTGCCCGGTCCACGCTGGTCATCTCGGAGGCGGCGAACCCAAAGTCGAACTTGAAGGGCACTCTGGCGTCGGCTGGTTGATCCTCAGCCATGGCCGGGCCGGTCATGAACCCGACCGTGAAGGCGCCGGTGATGACGGCGCATGCGATCAGGTTTGTGGTGGAGACGATTGATTTCATTGTTTTTCTCCGATTGGACTCGGTTATTTTTCTTATCGTCCCTTCCGGGATGGCCCTGACATCCATCTCGAAAGTCGATGCTTATTTATCGAAAAACAATATGACCTGTCAATGGACCAATCGGGGCGGGAATGTGGCTTTCGCTGCATCCCGTCTGCTGAAACCCCAATGAAAACGCCCGCGGCGAGGCCGCGGGCGCTTCGTAACCTACAAAATCGGGCGGCCTACCTCGCAGCGATCACCGTCTCAGCCGTCGAGTCGCGCTGGGCATACAGCCCCGTCGGGTCTTGCTTGCCCACCTCGGCACGCGTCTCCTTCAGGCAAGCGAGATAGCCGTAGAAGCCCAGCCCGACGACGGGCGAGGCCGCCTCGTAGCAAACCTCCTTCACCGCCTTCTCGAGCTTGGCGACATACACAGCCACCTCCTCGCTCGAAGCGCCGGCCTTGGGAGCCATGACGGTTACAGGATCAGCGTGCGCAGCGGCAGCAAAGACGGCGGCAACGGCGAAAATTGCGATGCGTTTCATTGTTCTAGTTCTCCGGGTTGTCGTTTGAACGTTTGCGTACTCAACGACCCTGGAGCGTTTCCCTCTGCACGACTCGGCTTGTTATTGTGCAGATGCGAAGACGCTATGCTGCGCCGCACCCAAGTCAATTGCCCTTGCGTAAACTCTTCGCAATGGGAGCGTGACGGCCCCTCCGCGCCAGTGCAGCGTGCAGGCTGATTACGGAGCGGGCAGATGCGGGCAGTCGTGTGCGAGGCGTTGGCGCAGGATTTCTCCCGCGTAACCCTCAAGGACGCTCCCCTGCCCGAGCCCGGCCCCGGCGAGGTGCGTGTGCGCGTCGAGGCGGCGAGCCTGAACTTTCCCGACCTGCTGATGTTGAAGGGCGAGTACCAGTTCAAGCCGGAGCCACCCTTCACGGTGGGCATGGACCTCGCGGGCGTTGTGGATGCCGTCGGCGAGGGCGTGGCGATACCGCTCGGCACGCGCGTGGCGGGCGGCGCGAAGACGGGGGCGTTCGCAGAGTACGCAATCGCGCCGGCGAGCAACCTCCATCCGGTCCCAGACGCGATGGCCGCACCGCTCGCCGCGGCTTACCCCGCAGCCTACACCACGGCCTACGTCTCGCTGGTCGAGCGTGGGCAGCTGCAATCAGGAGAGACGCTGCTGGTGCATGGCGCATCAGGCGGCGTGGGGATGGCGACCCTGGATGTCGGGCGCATCCTTGGCGCGAAGGTGATCGCCACGACGGCGTCGGCGCAGAAGGCGCAGGCTCTCAAGGTCGCTGGGGCGCACGAGGTAATCGTACCGGGAGACAAACCCGGCGACGCTTTCCGCGAGCAGGTGAAGGCGCTGACCGGCGGCAAGGGCGCGGACGTGATCTTCGATCCGGTCGGCGGCGACGTGTTCGATGAGTCCACACGCTGCATAGCCTTCAACGGGCGGCTGCTGGTGATCGGCTTTGCAGGCGGCCGCATTGCTTCGGTCCACACCAACATCCCGCTGATCAAAGGCTTCTCGGTGATCGGCGTGCGGGCGGGTGAATACGGACGGCAGTTTCCGGACAAGGGCCGCATCGTCCGCGACCAGATCTGGCGCTGGGCGGCGGAGGGCAAGACGCGGCCGACCGTATTCGCGGAACTACCGCTGGATCACTGGCGTGAGGCGTTCGAGCTGATGCGAGACAGGCGACTGGTCGGGAAAGTCGTGCTGCGGCCGTAGCCTATTTCACCCAGCCGGCCAGCACGGAGTCAGCAGCGGCGTCGAGCTCGGCGTCCGTCCACTTGCGGCCTTTCATCTCGGCTTTCAGCAGGTAGCTGACCGGCGCCATGAACAGGCTGCCGAGAAGGTCAGGCGGGAGGTTCTTGAAGTCACCCGAGGCGATGCCGGCCTTGCGGAGATCGTTGACCATCCGGCCGACGGCGCGGCCAGCTTCGCCGCCTTCACGCTCCGCAAGCGCAGACTCGGCGAAGCGCTGACCGAAGGCGAACGCATCCTTGTTCGCGCGGTAGGCCAGATAGATGGCCTTCCATGTGCGCTTCAAGCGCTCCGGCGGGGCCATAGTGGTGTCGAGTTCGGCGCCAGCGTCGAGGAACACCTCCTGCTTCATCTGGCGGTAGGCAGCGATCAGCAGGTCGTCCTTGCTTTCGAAGTGGCGATAGAGCGTGCCTTCAGCGACGCTCGCCTCGGCAGCAATGGCTGCCGTGGTGGCCGCTTCCATGCCATCGCGCGCCACGATGCGCGCAGCCGATTGCATCAGCTTCGCACGGGTCGCCTGGCCGGGAGTCGTCACCGCGTTCATGGCGGCCAAAGCGCCCGCAATGGCCCCGACTGTCAAGCTTCCGAACCGCCGCGCCCTCGCCCAACGCATTGGCTTCACAGTTAATCCCGTTCACCTTCGCGCCATGAGCGATGCGCGATTCCTCGGGATCGACTTTTCAGGAGGCGCGGGACCGTGGCGCCCGGTGTGCGCCCGGCCGACCGTTTGGATCGCGGCGCTGGAAGGCCCGCGCCTTGTCGACCTGCGCCCGGTCCAGAAACTCGAGGGCGAGGGCGAACCGTTCGACAATCTTGTCACTCTGCTAAAGGAGGGACGCTATCGCGCCGCTGCGATCGATGCGCCATTCTGCCTGCCGGAACCACATATGCCGCATGGGGGGCATGCGCAGCTTCTCAAGGACATCGCCGCACTATCGCCCTCCGAGGACCGCCCTTTCCCGCGAGGCGCGGACCTCGTCGCTTATGCAGCCGCACACGCTCCACTGGCGAGCGCCAAGCCCGCGCGTCTGACCGAGCGCCAGCACAACGCCACGCGCTCCACCTTGTGGAATGGCTCGCGTCCCGGCGCGCCTTTCGCGGCTGCCTGTCTCACATTGCTGGCCCGCGCTGGGCGTCCGGTGTGGCCGTGGAAGGACTCGCACGGCATGCTCGTCGAGACATTTCCGGCCGCACAGCTGAAGGCGTGGAACCTGCCTAACGCCGGGTATACGGACGATGATGGCCGCCCCGTCCGGGCGAAGATCGTCACGCATCTCGAAGAGACAAGACACTTGATGATCGACGCCGCCGACCGGCGCGAGATGCTGCGCTCAGCAGACGCGCTTGATGCGGTGCTTGCGGCCTTCGGGGCGAAGGCGGCCGCCAATCGCAGGCTAAAGTTTGAGAAGCCGGCGAACTGGAAGGCCGAAGGCGCGATTGCGGTGCATGCGTGACTCTTCCCCCGTGAAACGGGGGAAGTACGGCGAAGCCGGGATGGGGGCGGGCTCCATGCGTCGTGCTCGCGACTCGCCCTCAACGTCTCGCGAACTTCGTTCGCGATCCACTTCCCCCGCAGGCGGGGGAAGGGTTACATCGCACATGACCTTCACCATTCGTCCCTTCACCCACGCAGACCGCGAGCAGTGGGATCAGCTCTGGCAGGGCTATCTCACCTTCTATGAGTCCAGCGTCCCGGCGGATGTGACCGACATCACCTGGTCGCGCCTGATGGATCCCGAAGCGCCCATCCTCGGCTTCTGCGCGGCGACTCCCGACGGGCGGCTGCTGGGCATCGTCCATTACCTCTTCCATCCGGTGACGTGGGCGGCGGTGCCGCGCTGCTATCTGGAAGACCTGTTCACGTCGACCGAGGCGCGCGGCAAGGGTGTTGGCCGCGCGCTCATCGAGGCGGTCTATGCCGCCGCCGACCAGCGCGGCGCCGATCAGGTCTACTGGCTTACACAGGAGTTCAACGCCACGGCGCGGAAGCTCTACGACCAGGTCGCGAAGGCGACGCCTTTCATCAAATACCGGCGCTGACAGCTCGCATCCGGCTGCGGGAATGCGTCCGCTTGCCCACACCTCATCCGAACGGCTAGCTAGCGCCCATGGCCCAATCGATCGCCCGCGACGACATCTCCCTGCTCGAAGAGCGCAAGGCCAAGGCGACTGCCTGGTTCCAGACGCTGCAGGCGGACATCATCTCGCGTCTCGAGAAACTGGAAGATGAGGCGGCCCCGCCGCTCTATTCCGGCCAGCCCGGGCGCTTCGAGAAGACGCCGTGGAAGCGCGGCGATGGCAAGGAAGACCTCGGCGGCGGCACGATGGCCGTGATGCGCGGGCGGCTGTTCGAGAAGGTCGGCGTGCATGTCTCGTGCGTCTATGGATCGTTTGCACCGGAATTCGCGAAGACCATCCCGGGCGCCGACAAGTCAGGCGGAAAATTCTGGGCGAGCGGCATCTCGCTGATCGCGCACATGGTGAATCCGCGCGTGCCGGCGGTTCACATGAACACGCGGATGCTGGTGACTTCGGAAGCCTGGTTCGGCGGCGGGGCGGATCTGACGCCCCTGCTCGACTATCAGCGCCAGCAGGATTTCCCGGACGCGATCCAGTTTCACGATGCGATGCGGGCGGCGACGGAGGGTTACTCGGGCGCCGATTACGCCGCGATGAAGAAACATTGCGAGGAGTACTTCCACCTCGCCCACCGCGACGAGCCCCGCGGGATCGGGGGCATCTTCTACGACCGTTACAACAGCGGGAACTGGGACACCGACTTCGCCTTCACCCAGTCAGTCGGCAAGCATTTCGCCGATGTCTATCCGGAGATCGTTCGCCGCCGGATGGTGGAAAGCTGGTCGCCGGAACAGCGCGAGGAACAGCTGGTTCGCCGCGGCCGCTATGTCGAGTTCAACCTGCTCTACGATCGCGGCACGACGTTCGGCCTCAAGACCGGCGGCAATGTCGCGAGCATCCTGTCTTCAATGCCACCGGTGGTGAAATGGCCATGAAGCGTCTCGAAACACTCGCAAGGCTGCTCGCCGCGCCGCTCGCATTTGTAATGCTGACCGGCCTCTACCATCGCGGCGTACAATTTACGGTCGAGTTTCCCGATGGCTGGTCGGCGCCCACATCGCTGGACAACAACATCGTCGAGATCAAGAACGAAGCCGCGGGCGTCATTTGCAACGCTCAATCGAACTTCATGGCCACATTGAAAGGATCGCGCCTCGAAGACCTGAACCAGCGTTACAACCTGGTCTTCAAGGCTGCCGATTGGGCCAACCTTCTCTCGATTCCGGAGAACGAGGTTAGCGTTCGGAAGGGTGAACGGCGGGCATTCGGCGACGCCTTCTTCCAGATCGCGACGCTGGATGTGAAAGCCGGCACGTTCGTGCCGAGCGACACGGTCATCCGCTTTGGCGTCTATATCCTGCCGGATCGCGTCACCATGGCGGGCTGCTATGCGAGCGCCGCCAGTTACTCCGCGTGGGAGGCGATCTTCGACAAGACGGTCAGCTCTCTGCGCCCGTGGTAGCGGTCTAGTACACCAGTCCCGCCGAGCCGCAGGTCGCCTCGATCACCTTCACATCCGCTTCGGCGATGTGGAGGCCAAGTTTTTCAAGCAATGAGTCCACCGGCGTGAACAGCAGTTTCTGCGCGACGCTGAGACCATTGAGGTTCAGGCCGAGTCCGGAACGGACAGGCTTGTAGGTCTGGTTCTTGATGTCGTCCTTCGAGAAGGCGAGAGTCTTCTGTTCGCCACTGCCGAGCTTCACGGTGATCTTCGGAAGGATCGGCGCCTTCAGGCCAACGCTCGCGGCCTCGGTGACTGCCTTCAGTGTGACGTCGGCAGTGCCATCGGCGTGGCAGTTGATGTCGTCGATCTCGACTTCGGCGCTGGCCATGCTGACGTCGACCTTCAACACGCCCAGCGCCCCCACGTTGAGGTTGAACTGGGAGGTCGAGACTTCCGCGCCCTCGCCGGCGCGGCCCTTGTAGTTGAGGACCTGCGGCTTTTCGCCGACATCCAGCGAAACGTTCGCGATCGAGCTGTCGCCAAGCACCGATGCGAGGTTCAGCGAAATCTGGTGATCGCCGTCGGACAGCGCCGCCGACCCCGCCAGCAGTTCGCCGACGCTGATCGGGAAGGCTTCTCCCGAGAGCAGGGAGTCGATCGGCAGGTTCGTCATAGCGCCGAGATCCAGCACCTTCTCGAGCTTGACCTTGTCGCCGCCGGACGGTGGCGAGGCCTTCTTCAACAGGACTTTAATGTCGCCCTTGTCCGTCGTGGCCACCATTGCGTCCGTAACATGCGCAATGCTCACGGGCGCGGACAGGACGTCGTTGAACGTGACCGCCTTGATGTCGGCCTTGATGTTGAGAGCCCGGAGGAAATCGCCAACATCCACTTTCGCGCTGGCGAGGGACTCGTAATCCATCACGGTCAGCTTGCCGTTGTAGCCCAGGGTCGCATCGAGCAGCGCGGCGCTGAGGCCGCCTTCGATGCGCACAAGGCGCGATCCGACCACGACCGAGGCGGCGGTGCGCCGCGCGGCGCGGGCGCTGGCGTCGATCTGCAGGTTGTCGCCCAGCATGCCGGCCAGCATCACCTTGGTGGCCGGAATCTTCGCGCTGATCTGGATGGCGTTGAAAGGCGTGGCATTGGCCGTGAACCGCGCATTGGCCGCGACGCCCGCGTCCGCCGAATAGCGGCCTTGCGTGACAACAACGTCGGTAACCGGCTGGTCGATCTGGCCCTCGATGAGCGCCTTGGCGTTGGCGATGGTGATATCGCCGGACTGCATGATCATCAGCGCCGTCATGTCGACGGCGGACTGGAGGTTGCGCTTGGTCATGTAGAAGGAGATCTGGTTCATCACGATGGCCGTCAGCACGGCCAGCACCATAGCGCTGAATGCAAAGACGGTGATCACCGAACCACGGCGATCGCGGAGGAACGCGCCCATCACGACGTCACCCCGTCGCCGTCGGTGATGATCAGACTGTAGCTGATCGGCGATCCAGGCAGTGGCAACAGCTTGTCCAGGGCGTAGGCCGGATGATTGGCCATGTCGTAGAACAGCGTTACGCGGCTAAGTTCCGACCCGGTCCCGGCGTCGAATACGAAGGACACCTTGGAGACATCCAGCAGAGGATAGTCGTCCGCGATCGCCGCCAGCTTGGTCTCGGCGAGCGTTTTGCGCTCGGTGTCACTCAGGCCCCCGATCGTCGCGCGCGCCGTCTCGGCAGCGATCTGCTGCAGGCTGAGCGACGTCGCGAAGATCGATCCGTAAGCGAGGATCGCCGCAACGATCAGCAGCAGGAACGGAGCAATAAGTGCGAATTCGACAGCGGACGTAGCCCGCCTGTCACGGATCAACCCACGCAGCATCACCCAACCTGTCCATTGGTTATGCCGGCCAAAACTGCATTGCCGGCTTATATGTGCTGGTAGCATGTATTGGCTTAATGAGCCGTGAAATGGGAGGCTGCAATTGGCGCCTACTGGACCTGAGACCCCACGAGCCTACCTGAATCGCGGTGATGTCCCGGCATCGGCTCACAGAAAGTGTGCGTCATGATCCAGCCAGCCCCCTCGCCCGCCGTTCCTGTCGAAAGGCCGGTGGAGGCCACCATTCTCGCTTTCATTGCGATCATTGCAGCTACAGCGCTAGTTGCAGCCCTCGGCGCTCTCGCATCCGCCGGAGATGCCGACCCTTGGTACGCGGCGCTCAACAAGGCGCCGGGGACGCCTCCCGGCTTCGTCTTCGGCGTCGTCTGGCCGGCGCTCTACACGCTGATGGTCATCGGGGCGTGTCTGGTCTGGCGTGCCGGCGGCGGCTGGAAGCGGGCGGACAGCGCCCTCGGTCTCTACTTCCTGCAGCTCGTGGCCAACCTTGGCTGGAGCTACCTGTTCTTCAAATACCACCTCGCGGCGGCGGCCCTGATCGACATAGCGGCGCTGTGGGTACTGGTCTTCATGATGACCCGCGAATTTCACCTGCACAGCCGTGTTGCGGCCATGTTGCAATATCCCTACCTCGCGTGGCTCGCCTACGCGGCCTACCTGAACACGTGGGTCGTGGCGGCGAACTAGGTTTTCGCCAACGCGATGAGGTCATCAGCTCCGAGCGTGAAGTCGCTTTCGATCCACGCCTCCTCCGCTTTGCGCAGCGCCGCGCCGATGGCGGGACCTTCGGCCAGGCCGAGCGCGAGAAGATCGGCGCCGCTTAAAGGCATCGTGGGGCGCTGCCACGCGTTTGCCACTTCATGGACCTCGCGCCAGTCGGACGAGCCGTCATCGCTCGCCCATTCCAGCATGATACGGTCGAGTACGACCTGCTGGCCTGCGCGATAGACCGCCGCGCGGACTTCCTGCTGCGTCACGCCACCCCACAACGGCGTCTCGTCCCTGACCGCCCAGTTCAGACGATGCCGCTCGTCGTTCGACATCTTCAACCGGTTGGCGACGTTATGCACCGCGTCGGCTTCCTTCCAGAACAGCGCAAGGAAGCGGAGCATCGGATCGGGCCTGAAGCCTTCCTGCATTTCGAGCCGGACAAGTTTGCCGATCAGCTTCAGCCCTTTCGCATCGGGGAAAAGCTGCGCGAGCACGCCGGTATTGACCATTGCTTCGAGCGCATCGAGCGGTTGTGGCGCAGCGAGCAGCTTGAACGTTTCCATCCAGATGCGCTCGGCTGAAATGTCATCGAGACCGGCGCGAAGGCGCGCGCAAGCGTCGAGGCCGTCGGCGTCCGGCACGGTGCGGCCGTACCAGGCCTGGAAGCGGAAAAAGCGCAGGATGCGGAGATAGTCTTCGCGGATGCGCGTTTCCGCGTCGCCGACGAACACGATGTTTCGGTTGGCGATATCGATCAGTCCGCCGCCCGTGGGATCGAACACCTCGCCCGCCGGCGTCGCGTAGAGCGCGTTCATCCGGAAATCGCGACGTTGCGCGTCGAGCGCCCAATCGTCGGTGAAAGCCACCGTGGCGTGACGGCCGTCGGTTTCGACATCCTGCCGCAGGCTGGTGACTTCATAGGGCTGGTGATCGGCAACTACAGTGAGCGTGCCGTGCTCGATCCCGGTGGGATGCACGGCGATGCCCGCCGCGATCATCGCCTTCTGGACCAGTTCGGGAACAAGCTGGGTCGCGATGTCCACGTCGGCGACAGGTTCGCCAAGCAGCGCATTGCGCACGCAGCCGCCGACGAAGCGCGCGCATCCCGGGCGAATGGCGTCGAAGGCGGCCATCACGCGCAGAGCGGACTTCGACGTCATCCAGGGCTGGGGATCCAGCCTGTACATATCAGCCACCGCTGCCGGTATCGCGCGGCGCGACAGGCGTCTGGGTCGGGGTCGTCGGCGTGATGTCGCTGCCGGGAAGCTTCTGCTGCTCGCAGGGAATCTCGCGCTGAGGCTGTACCTGTCCATCAATGTACCGGACGGGGTCGAAGCACTTGTCGCTCTCGCGCGGCTCCAGCAACGGCGTAATGATCAGCGCCGCGATGGCGATGGCGGCGCCGATGAGCACAAGACGGGTGATCGGCCAGCGGTCCCTGATCTTCAGATCACGCGAGGCCGCGCGATAGACCAGGAACACCGCGAACGGCGTCAGGAAGAGCAGCAGCTCGACAAGGATGCGGGTCGCCATCAGTCCTTACTTCTCGCCGGCGCCGTAGAGCCGGTCGTACAACGATTTGATCATCCCGGCGGTCGCCCCCCAGATGTATCGCCCGTTGTGGGGCATGGCGTAGTAAGCGCGCAAGACCCCCCGGTATTCCCGCTCGTGGCGCTGGTGGTTGGCAACGTCCATCAGGAAGCTTAGCGGGGTCTCAAAGACATCCGCCACCTCACGTGTATGTGGAACTGGCGTGAAGTCCGGCGGAAGAACCCCCACAAAGGGTGAAATGGCGAACCCACTGCCCGTCAGGTAGGTGTCGCCCTGCCCCAGAAGATGGACGGTCGAGGGATCGACCCCGACCTCCTCGTGCGCCTCGCGCAACGCCGCCTGCAGGGGCGTCTCGCCCTGTTCTATGCGCCCGCCGGGAAAGGCCACCTGGCCCGCATGGCTAGGCATGGTGTCGGGGCGCAGGGTGAGCAGAACGCCATAGTCGTCGCCCCGTTCGATCAGGCCGACCAGCACGGCAGCGCGGCGATACTCCATCGGCTGAGGCGCCGGCCAATCCGGGTTCAGGTCGTAGTCGGTGCGCAAGGGAGTTTCGAAAACGGCATCGAGCGCGGCAAGCCGGGTTGCCGCCCGCGCGTCGAAATCTGCCCGCGTCGAATAAGGCATTGGCTCAGGCCGCCTCGCCGATCGGGAATCTGACGCCGGAGGACGCGACGCTCATCCGCGGCCCCGCACCGTCCGGCTCCGCCCAGCCGACCAGCTCGTAATAGGGCGGCCGCGCCAGCCTGGCTTCGAGGCCGCCGCGCACCAGAACGTAGGTCGAGGGCTCGCCTGTCTGGCGATCCGTCACAACCCGCAGCGGATGTTCCGCGTCAATCGCCACGACATCGCCCACATTGGTCGTGACCAATATCACCTGATGCCCGTCCGATTCATGCCGGTCCGCCCGGACGCCCATGAATGGGGCGTCTTCGACCTTCACCACCACTTTTTCGTGAGGGGTCACCAGATAGTATCCGTCGGAATCCTTCCTGAGTATCGTTGAAAACAGGCGGACAAGCTTGTCCCTGCTGAACCGCACCCCGTTCTGCCACCAGGATCCGTCCCTGCGGATCTCAAGGCCGATGTCGCCACAGTGGCTGGGGTTCCACAAATGTACGGGAGGCAGGGATCGGGGCTTTTCCAAACCCGCTTCCAACTGCAAGGTGGCAATCAGGTCCGGAAGCGATGTCGTTTTCGGGGCTTTCGCGTTCGACATGGGCAATCCGTACAACGGGTTAGCCCCACAGATAGGTAAATGCGCCGCATGAGTGAAGCCGCTATCGCCAACGCCCCCTCGGCTGACGTTGTGAAGGAAGCCGATGCGGCCGTGCAGCTTCTGGCGCAGGTCCGGGCCGAAATCGGCAAGGTCGTGTTCGGACAGGAACGCGTCGTCGAACTCGTGCTGGCCACCATTCTCGCCGGCGGCCACGCCCTGCTGATCGGCGCACCGGGCCTTGCCAAGACCAAGCTGGTCGAGACGACAGCCCGCGCGCTGGGCCTCGACTGGGGCCGCGTTCAGTTCACACCCGACCTGATGCCGTCCGACATTCTCGGCTCGGAGATCCTGGACGAGAGCGCCTCCGGCCGCTCGTTCCGGTTCGTGAAGGGCCCGATCTTCACCAGCCTGCTGATGGCGGACGAGATCAACCGCGCCTCGCCGCGTACGCAGTCCGCGCTTCTGCAGGCGATGCAGGAGCGGCACGTGACGGTCGCCGGCGCCAGCTACGACCTGCCCAAGCCGTTCCACGTGCTCGCGACGCAGAACCCGATCGAACAGGAAGGCACATACCCGCTGCCGGAAGCGCAGCTCGACCGCTTCCTGCTCAAGGTCGACGTCACCTATCCCGATCTGGAAACCGAACGCCGCATTCTTGTTGAGACCACCGGCCTCGGCGACCAGACCGTTCGCCCCATCCTCGACGCCGAGAAGCTGATCGCACTTCAAAGCCTCGTGCGGCGCATGCCCGTGCCGGAGACCGTGCTCGAGGCGATCATACGCCTGGTGCGTTCGGCGCGACCGGAGCAGTCGGAACATCCGCAGGTCAAAAAGCGCGTCGACTGGGGTCCGTCGCCGCGCGCTGGTCAGGCTCTGATGCTCGCCGCGCGTTCGCGTGCGCTGTTGCGCGGACGCCTCGCGCCTTCACTCGATGACCTCGAGGCGCTGGCTGAACCCGCGCTCGGTCACCGCATGGCCCTTGCCTATGACCCGACCGGACAGGGCGGGACGTTGTCGGCGCTGATCCAGGAACTCGCCGCCAAAGCCGCCTAACGTACGCCCAAGGACCTCCCCAAAGTGCCCCAGGCGCCATTGAGCCAGCTGAAAGCCGAAGCCGCCGCCCTCGCGGGCGACGTCGGAACGCTGACGACGCGCGCCCGCGCGGCGAGCGCAGCGCATCTGGGCTCGGCGGGACGCCGCCGCTCCGGCACTGGCGAGAATTTCTGGCAGTATCGCCGGCACAATCAGGAAGATGGCGCCGAGCGCGTCGACTGGCGCAGGTCCGCCCGCGAGGAACATCTCTTCGTCCGTGAGACGGAGCTGGAGACGGCGCGCACCTTCCTGTTCTGGAACGATCCCAGCCCGGGCTTCCACTGGTCGAGCGAGGCGCCGACCGTCTTCAAGGCCGACAGGGCTCTTCTGATCTGCATGGCGCTGGCTGGAGCGCTCTCGCGCTCGGGCGAGCGTTGCGGCGCGCTCGGCGGAGGGCGCGGCGCTGTCTCTGGCGCACGCGCACCGGCGCGGGTTGGTGAGGATATCCGCAACTTCAAGTCGGACATGCCCTTCCCACGTCCGCCGCGCGACACGGCTGCCGTGGTGATCGCGAGCGACTTCTACTCGCCGCTGGAGGAATGGCGCGCACGTCTCGCGCCTATCGCCGCCAAGTGCCGCGACGGCGTGCTGTTCCAGGTCTGCGATCCGATCGAGGAGAACTATCCGTTCCTTGGCCGCGTGCGTTTCTTCCGTCCCGGGCAGGATCGCGAGCGGCTCATCGGTCGCGCCGAGTCCATTCGTGATGGCTATCTCGACAAGTTCGCGCAGCGGCGGGCGGATATGCTGAGCCTCGCGGGCGAACTCGGCTGGCGTTTTGTTTCCCACGTGACGAGCGAGGATGCCCGCACGCCGCTCGGCAATCTGGCCCATGGCTTCGAACTTAGCGGGGCCGCCGCGTGAGTCTTGGCCCGTTCCTCTTTCTGCAACCCTGGGCGCTGCTCGGCCTCATCGCCTTGCCGATCCTGTGGCTGCTGCTTCGCGCGACACCGCCGGAGCCCAAGCGCTTTGCGCTACCCTCGCTTGCCCTGCTCGATGATCTCAAGCCCGACGAAGAGACGCCGGCTCGCACGCCATGGTGGCTTCTGCTCCTGCGCATGATCGCATTGGGCCTCGCCATCCTTGGCTTCGCCCGCCCGACCTGGGCGCCGAATGCGCAGATCAACACCGGCGGCGGTACGCTGATCGTGGTGGACGATGGCTGGGCCAGCGGCGAGCGCTGGCGCGACCTCATCCGCACGGCGACATCGGCTGTGGACGAGACATCTCAGTACGGCGGCCCCGTCCACGTGCTGTTTACAGCTCCGCAGATTGTACCTCGCGATCCTTCCGAAGCGCTGGATGCGGAATCCGCTCGCCAGCTTCTGCGCAATGCCCGCCCGGCCGCCTGGCTGCCGAAACGCATGGATGCGCTGAAAAAACTCGACGAGACGGGTCTCAAGCCGGGCCGGATCGTCTGGGCGACCGATGGCTTCGATCATGACGACAGCGCGGCCTTCGCACGCGGACTCACGGCCAAGGCGGCGACCGAGGTCCGCGTCACACGGCCGAAAAACGCCTTCGCCATTACCTCGGCCGATTCTTCCGCCGAAGGCGCCCGCGTCGTCGTTGTGCGCGCCAACACGCTTCCGGGTGCGACCGCCGACATCATCGCCGAAACCGCTGAAGGCGCTTCCATCGCCTCGACGCGCATCTCGTTCAACGGCGGCTCGGAGACAGCCGAGGCGTTGTTCGCCATTCCGGCCGCAGCTCTCAACCGCGTGGCGCGCTTCCGCATCGGTGGATCGCCGTCAGCCGGCGGCGTCTGGCTGTGGGATGACACGGCCCGCCGCCCGCATGTCGGCCTCGCCGACACGCGCGATGAAGCTCAGCCGCTTCTGTCTGAGCACTATTATGTTCGCAAGGCGCTGCAGCCCTACGCTCAGCTGACCGAGAAAAAGCTGGCCAACCTTCTCGATGCGCCCATCGACGCCATCATTCTGGGCGACCGGGGCATGATTGATGACGCAACGCGCGAGCGCCTGACGGCATGGATCGAGAATGGCGGCGTGCTGATCCGCTTCGCGGGGCCACGTCTCGCCGCGCAGGACGATTCCCTGACGCCCGTGCCACTGCGCCCCACTTCACGCTCGCTCGGCTCTTCCTTGTCGTGGGAAACGCCGCAGCGTATCGCGGACTTCGCAAGCACCTCGCCATTCACCGGCATCCCGAAGCCGACCGACACCGCCGTTCGCCAGCAAGTGCTGGCGCAGCCTTCGGCCGAACTGGACAGCCTGACATGGGCGCGGCTGGAAGATGGGACGCCGCTGGTCACCGCCCGTCGCATGGGCAAGGGTGAGCTGATCCTGTTCCACGTCACAGCAGACCCCGACTGGTCGGACCTGCCCTATACCGGCGCGTTCGTGGAAATGCTGCGACGTTCGGTCGTGTCCGGCGGCGAACGCTCCGGCCCGGCGGCTCTTGGCGCTGAAGGCACGCTGGCGCCGACGCGCGTTCTCGACGGTTTCGGCGTGCTGAGCCCGCCGCAATCATCGGCCACGCCGATCGAGGCGTCCGCTTTCCTCACTACCGTTCCCGGCCCCACCACGCCGCCCGGCCTCTATTCTGGTCCCGGCGGCGAGCGCGCACTAAACGCTGGCGCTCCGGCGCCGCGGCTGGTCGATACGTGGCCGGGCGTGGCGAAAGTCACCGAACAGGAAGCTGTCGTTGAGCGTGCCGGTCTCGGCGGCTGGATGATCGCGATCGCTCTGGGAATCGTCGCGCTTGATCTCATCATCGCTCTGGCCTTCGCCGGACGTTTGCCCCGCATCGGGCGCAAGGCTGCCGCCGGCCTCGCAATCTTCTTCCTCGCCGCCGCGACGCTGCATGCGCCGCCTGTGTCGGCGCAGACATCTGATCAGCTGGCCCGAGAGGCTGCCTCGAAACTGCGCTTCGCCTACGTGAAGACGAGCGACCGGCGACTGGACGAAACGACCAAGGCCGGGCTGTTCGGCCTGTCTTACCAGCTCGGCCTGCGTACATCGGTTGAGCCGGAGATGCCGCACGGCGTCGATCTCGCGCGCGACAGCCTCGAACTTTACCCGATGATCTATTACGCCGTGCCGCGTGATGCGAAACCGCTGCCTCCGGCGGCCGTCGCCAAGGTGAACGCTTACCTGCGCGCTGGCGGCGCCTTTGTGGTCGACACGCGCGATGCAGCACCCGGCCGTGACGTATCGGCGAACCTGTCCACGCTGCTGTCCGGCATTGATGCTCCGCCGCTGCAGCCGGCGCCGGCGAACCATGTGCTGACCAAGAGCTACTATCTGATCCGCTCCTTCCCCGGCCGCCTCAACGGACGGCTCTGGATCGAGAGCGGCGCGGCTGATCGCGATACGCGGCGTGGTGACGGCGTCTCCGGCCTGTTCATCGGCGGATCGGACTGGGCCGGCGCCTGGGCCATCGACGAGCGGACTGGCCGTCCGCTGCTCACCATGGATGGCGGCGATACGGCGCGCGAGATGGCGTACCGCTTCGGGATCAACCTCGTGATGTACATCCTCACGGGCAACTACAAGGAAGATCAGGTCCACATTCCGGATCTGCTCGACCGGCTGGGGACGTCTCGGGACAGGGGCGACTAGCCATGCTTGACGCGGCCCGCCTTGGATTCGATCCGCTGGTCCCCTGGCTCGTGCTGTGGGTGCTCGTCGGCGCGGCCGTCGTGCTCTGGGGATTCTATCTCTACCGGCGCGGCAAGGCGTGGCTGTTCCGCGCGCTGGCGCTGACGGTGCTGGCGCTGGCGCTGGCGAACCCGCTCTGGATCCAGGAACAGCGCGAACCTCTCAAGGACATCGTCGCGGTCATCATGGACCGCTCGGAAAGCATGAACTTCCGCGGCCGCACGGAAACAGCACAGGCTGCGTTCGACGCGCTCCGCAAGGAGATCGACGCCGACGACACGCTGGAGCTTCGCCTGGCGGAGACAGACCCCGGCGCGGACGGCACCGACATGTATATCGCGCTGCAATCCGCACTTTCGGACGCACCACGCGAGCGGATTGCCGGCGCCATCATGGTCACCGATGGCCAGATCCACGATGCCCCCGCGAAGCCGGAGGAGGCCCAGCCCTTCGGACCGGTTCACGCCTTGATCGTTGGCGGCGACGATGAGATCGACCGCAACATCGAGATTCAGCAGGTGCCGTCCTTCTCGATCATCGACCAACAGGTCGAGATGCGCGTGCAGGTGAACGACCCGACAGCGCGTACCGCGCAGGTCAGTGTTTCCATCAACGGCGAGACCCATCAGCCGCAGACCGTGAATGTCGGCGAGCCGGACATGCTCTCGTTCACGCTGAAGCGGCGTGGCGACAATCTGATCGTGCTGTCGGTCGATCCCATCCCCAATGAGCTGACGCTCGCGAACAACCTCGCCTCCGCCCACATTTCCGGCGTGCAGGACAGGCTGCGCGTCCTGCTGGTCACCGGCGAGCCGCACGCGGGCGCGCGCGTCTGGCGCGATCTGTTGAAGTCAGACCCGGCGGTTGACCTCGTCCACTTCACCATCCTTCGTCCGCCGCAGAAATCCGACAACGTGCCGATCGAGGAGATCGCGCTGATCGCCTTTCCGAAGCCGCAGCTGTTCCGCGAGAAGCTGGACGAGTTCGATCTGGTCATCTTCGATCACGAACTGCGCCCGTCGGTGCTGGAAGAGCTCTATCTCGACCGCGTGGCGCGTTACGTCGAAAAAGGGGGCGCGCTGCTCATCGCCGCCGGCCCGCCTTATCCGGGCGCGTACATCCTCTACAACACACCGCTCGGCGGTGTGCTTCCGGGGCGCGCGACCGGGGAGGTCGTGGACAAGAAATTCGTCCCGCAGCTCACTGAACTCGGGAAGCGCCACTCTGTCACGGCGACCCTTCCGACGGAGGGGTGGGGTCCGTGGATGCGCTACATGAAGATGGAACAGGGCAATTCCGAAGCCCTGCTGCAGACGCCGGATGGCAATCCGCTGCTGCTGCTCAACCGTGTGGGTCAGGGCCGCGTAGCGTCCGTGATGTCCGACCAGCTCTGGCTGTGGGCGCGTGGCTATGAAGGCGGCGGCCCCTATGCCGAACTCATCCGCCGCACGGCGCACTGGCTGATGAAGGAGCCGGAGCTCGAGGAGGAGCTGCTTGAGCTGCAGGCTGGCGCTGCGCCTGAAGTGAAGGCGACGCTGCATACCCTTTCTGACAATCCGCCGAAACTGGCCATCACCGACCCCGAGGGTGTTGAAGCCGAAGCCGAATGGTCGCTGGTGTCGCCGGGCAATTACCAAGCGGTCCTGCCGGCCGGCAAACTCGGCCTCTATCGCGCCAAGAGTGGCAAGCTCAACGCGGTCACACTGCGTGGGCCGACGCACCCGCGCGAGTATCTCGACCTGCGCGCCACGCCGGACAAGCTGCAGCCGGTGGCCACTGCAACGCTGGGCGGAGTCTTCCGCCTTGGCGCAGATGGCACGCCGACCATGCCACGTGTGCAGCGTGTGGACGAGCGCGGCAACGCCGCCGGTTCGGACTGGCTCGGCCTGCGCAAGCGCGGCGCCTATGCCGTGCGCGCCACAGAATCCACCACGCTGCTGCCGGGCGTCATCGGCATGCTGCTGGCCTGCGTCTTCATGATGCTCGCGTGGCGGCGTGAGGGTCGTTGAGCCCTAGCGCGGAACGCTCAGCTCGCCCTTGAGCGTCTTGGCGCGGTCCGACAGGTCGCGGATCAGGATGCGCTTCTGGTCGACCGGGCCGGGCAGCTGGAAGCGGCCATTGCCAGCCGGCTGGAAGCCGAAGCGCTCGTAGTATTCGTGATCGCCGACGAGGATGACGGCGGCGTAGCCCTGCTCGCGGCAGACGCCGATCGCGCGCTCCATCAGCTTGAAGGCGACGCCGTTGCCACGGCGGCGTTCGGCGACGGCGATTGGGCCGAGGAAGGCCGCGCGACCCTGCTCGCCGATCTTCACAGGCCAGACGCGGACGACGCCGGTCAGGCCGTCCGAGTCGATGGCGACGAGGCTGGCGTCAGCGATCTTGGCATTGCCTTCGCGCAGGCGCTCGGCGGTCTTGGCGAAGCGGCCGGGGCCGAAGACTTCGTCATAGAGCGCTTCGACGGCGTCGGAATGCTCCGGCGCATCGGCAATGATTTCGTAGGCGGGGATGGCGTTCACGGGGCAAGGCTCCGAAGACAAGAGTGACGAACCAACGACCGCGGCTTCGGCTTTTGCCTCTGCCCAGGTCAGTACATCACCGCTGGTCGCCGTCTTCCCCCCAAACCCATTCCCAAATTCTTGGGCAAGGAATCGGGGGCCCTTCGCGCAGCCGGTTATTGGAGGGTGCAAATAGGGAGACTCAGCCCCCAACGCAAGAAAAAATGTGCTGCAGGGTCAGGCTGGCTGTGCGGCGCTTCCGCCTTCCCTCCCGCTCCTCGCCATGCTGATTAGGCAGCAAAGACGGAGGAAACACCCATGGGCGTGCTCGACGGCAAGATTGTTCTGGTCACCGGCGGCGGCAACGGCATCGGCAAGGAGACGGCCCTGCTTCTGGCGCGCGAGGGCGCGAAGGTGGTGGTCAACGACCTTGGCGGGGCTCTGACGGGTGGCGACGAGGGCTCGGCGGGACCGGCGGAGGCTGTGGCGCGGGAGATCAAGGCGGCGGGCGGACAGGCTGCTTCAAACTCGGAGAGCGTAGCGGATTACAAGGCCGTGTCCCGCATGGTCGAGCAGGCGAAGGACACGTTCGGCGGGCTGCATGCGATCGTGAACCCTGCCGGCATCCTGCGCGACACGATGTTCCACAAGATGACGGAGGAGGACTGGGACAAGGTCATCAATGTCCACCTCCGGGGCTCCTTCAACGTCACCCGGGCCTCGATCGAACTGTTCCGGGAGCAGAAGGATGGAGCGTATGTCCTCTTCACCTCAACCTCCGGCCTGATCGGGAATATCGGACAGGCCAACTATGCGGCGGCCAAGATGGGCATTGTCGGCCTGTCCCGGATCGTCGCCATGGAGGGGGCCCGCAACAACGTGCGATCCAACGTGATCGCGCCGTTCGCCTGGACGCGGATGATCGCGTCGATTCCCGTAAAAGACGAAGCCAGCGCCCAGCGAGTCGGCCGGATGCGGGACGCCATGCGGGCAGACCAGGTGGCCCAGCTGGCCGTGGCCCTCTGTGCCGATAGCGCCAGGCACGTGACGAGCCAGATTTTCGGGGTACGGGGCAACGAAATTGTCCTGTTCGACCAGCCCCGCCCGATCCGCTCCATGGCGGACCTGACAGGCTGGAACCCCCAGAAAATCCTCGATACCTGCCTGCCCGCCATGGCGCCGGACTTCTTCAAGCTGGACGCCTCGGCCGATGTCTTCCCCTACGATCCGGTCTGAGGCCGAAATAACCTGCAGATCCGGCGCTTTTTCGGCCTCGCCGCCGGAGATTTATGGTTTAGAAAGCGTTCCATCCGCACATCGACGCGGAGAGGTCGCCAGCTTGTTCCTGCCTTCCCCCAGACGCGGCATTTTCGATGCACCGGCCACGTTGCCGAGCGGCCTGCGGTTGGTGGATTCGGCGCGCCTCGGGGAGCGTTTGTAATGGGCGATAGCGGCGGAACCCTTTGGTCCATGCGGACAAAATCGCGCCAGCCGTGGTGGTCCTACCTGCCCGACGCCGATCTGCTGCAGATGCGACTCAAGGACCTGCATGTGTCCATCGAAGGGACATGGATTCAGGGCTGCATGAAGACGCTGAACGGCGAGCTGAAGCGCCGCGGCCTCGTGCAGGCACACGCCTGGATTTCGGACGAGTGGTTCAGCCCCGACACGACGCCCGGGATCGCGGTGCCGTTCTACCTCGCTCATCCGCGTCTCGCGCGTCTTGAACGGAAGCTGTTCAAGGAAGTCGAGGGCGGCACGCAACGCCAGTGCATGCAGATCCTGCGGCACGAGGCCGGACACATCGTGCAGCACGCCTACGCCCTGCACCGCCGCCGCAAATGGCAGGACATGTTTGGCCGCTCGTCCTCGACCTACCCGGACAGCTATCGACCGAACCCGAACAGCCGCGATTATGTCCAGCACCTGCCGCGCTGGTATGCGCAGAGCCATCCGGACGAAGATTTCGCCGAGACGTTCGCGGTGTGGCTGACGCCGCGCTCGAACTGGCGGCGGAAGTATGCCGAGTGGCCGGGCGCTCTCGAGAAGCTTGAATATGTCGATAGCCTGATGGCCGAAATCGGCGGAAGCCGCGTCGGCCTGACCCGCCGCCTGGAAGTCGATCCGGTCGGCCGGCTCAACATGACGCTGGACGAGCATTACGAGCGCAAGCTGGCTCACTACGCCGCCGACACCGACACGCGGTATGACCGCGACCTGCTGCGCATCTTCTCCAACGAGCCGCGGCACGCGCGCTCGAAGCCTGCGTCCGCTTTCATCCGCCGCAACCGTATCAAGATCCGCGATGCGGCCTGGCGCGTGTCTGGCACCTATCAGATCGCGCTCGACAGCACCATCGATCACCTGATCAACCGCGCCCGCGCGCTGAAGCTGCGTGCGCCGGGGACCGAGAGCGAACTGCGCAAATCCATGGTGCGGCTGCTGAACAACAAGGTGGCCCACCAGCTCCATACATCACGGCGGCAATGGTTCGCGGTATGAAACCGCTACGTATCCTCGCTCTCGCGCACCCTGACCTGATCCCGCCCGAAACCGTCGAGGGATATTCAGAGTCGGAATCGTATGTCTGGAAGACAGAGTACGATGTCTCCTCCACGCTGAAGGCGAGCGGGCATGAGGTCCGAATGCTGGGGGTACAGACCGAGCTGGCCCCGATCCGCGATATGGTCGAGGAATGGAAGCCGGACATCGTCTTCAACCTGCTCGAGGAATTCCACGGCGAGTCGCTCTATGCGCAGAACGTGGTGGGCCTGCTCGAGCTGCTGCGCGTGCCGTACACGGGGTGCAATCCGCGTGGGATGATGCTGGCGCGCGGCAAGGACCTGTCGAAGAAGCTGCTGAAGTATCACCGCGTGCCAGCGCCGGCGTTTGCCGTGTTTCCCATTGGCAAGAAGGTGCGCCGCCCGGGCCGTCTCAAATTCCCGCTGATCGTGAAGAGCCTGTGGGAAGACGCATCGCTGGGCATCGCGCAGGCTTCCATCGTAGACACGGACGAGAAGCTGGCCGAGCGCGTGGCGTTCATTCACAAGCGGCTGAACACGCCCGCCATCGCGGAAGAGTTCATCGACGGACGCGAAATCTATGTCGGCGTTGTCGGCAATGATCGCCTGCAGGTTTTGCCGGTGTGGGAGCTGAGCTTCTCGAACCTTGCTGACGGCGCGCATGCGATCGCCACCGAAAAGGTGAAGCACGATCCGATCTACCAGGAGAAGCGCGGCATCCTGCAGGGGCCGGCGCAGGATCTTCCGCCGTCCGTGGTCACCAAGATCCGCACGCTGGCCAAGCGCATCAGCCATACGCTGGAGCTCGACGGCTATTGCCGGATCGACTTCCGCCTGTCGAAGGACAACGTACCGTACTTCATCGAGGCGAATCCGAACCCCGAGATCGCGGCGAGCCAGGAATTCGCGCAGGCCGCGCTGCATGCCGGCACGAGCTATGCGGACCTTCTGAACAAGATCGTCTCGCTTGGCCTGAAGCGCGCGGGCGTCGAGATCTAGCGATCAGCCGCTCGGATCGTCGTCAATCGGCTGGGCCTTGCGCACCAGCACCTTGTCGATGCGGCGGCCGTCCATATCGATGACTTCGAATGTCAGCGGCTCGCGCTCGATCTTGTCGCCCTCCTTGGGGACCGCGCGCAGGAGGTGCATGACCAACCCGGCCACCGTGGAATAGCCCTCTTCCTCGTCGAGGCCGCGAACGCCGACCAGCTGCTCGAACTCATCAACCGGCGTCATGCCATCGACCAGCCAGCTGCCGTCGTCGCGCAGCACGGGCGGGGACAAGCCATCTTCCACGCTGAGCGCGTTGTCGCCCGCGATGGATTCCAGCAGGTCGGCGGCCGTCACGAGACCGAGCACGGCGCCATACTCGTCCGAAACCATCACCATGCGCACAGGATTACCGCGCATGGCCTCCAGCAGCTTCAGAACCGGCATGGTTTCCGGCACAAAGGCAGGCAAGTGCATAACGGCTTTCAGGTCGATCGTGCCGGTGCGCGCGAGGTGGGCGAAGAGTTCCTTGGTCTGCACAACGCCGACGACGTTGTCCGCATCGCCATCCGCCACCGGAAACCGCGAATGGCCGCTGTCGGTGATCTCCTTGAGCATCTCCTCGCGCGGCGTATTGGGATCGAGCCAGATGACCTCGGTGCGGGGCGTCATGATGGCTTTCACGGAGCGGTCGCCAAGGCGCATCACGCCCTGGATCATCTCACGCTCTTCTTCCTCGATGACGCCAGCTTTTTCGCCTTCGACAATCAGGGACTGGAGCTCTTCCTCGGTCACGTCTTCGGCGCGCGTGCGATGCAGCCCGAGCAGGCGCACCACGCCTTCGGTAACGGTGCGCAGCAGCCATACGAGCGGAGAGGAGGCCTTCTCCATGAGGGCCATGACGGGGGCCATGATGGCGGCCAGAGGTTCCGGCGCGGAGAGCGCGATGCGCTTGGGGATCAGCTCGCCGAGCACGAGCGACAGGAAAGTGGTGCCCGCAATCACGAAGCCAAAGGCGATGCCCGCTGCGTGGGGGACGAGCGCGGGATGGAGGCTGGCGACCCAGGGCGTCAGATCATCGGACAGATTGGTCGCGCTGTATGCGCCAGCGATGACGCCGATCGCGGTGATGCCGATCTGGACGGTGGAGAGAAGCTGGGAGGGATCTTCCAGCAGGCGCAGCGCAGTCTTCGCACCGCCATTGCCGCGGTCTGCCATGGCCTTGAGCCTGGGCTTGCGGGAAGAAACGATGGCCATCTCTGACAGCGCGAACACGCCGTTGAGCAGGACCAGCAGTACGAGGATCAGAAGTTCCATTTACTCCGCGGCCCGGACGGCCGTGTGTTGTGAGCCGGAGAACCCGGCGGGCAATCTTCTGCGATAGTTGGCCCGGCGGTTCAACGGCCAGACATGGCCGCAGACTCCCGCAATCCGATAAAACTCCCGTTTATTCAGTAAGATAGTTTGCTGATTTTCGTGGATAGCCATGAATTCAGGCGGCTTTTGCACGATCCGGAGATCGGTGATAGGATGATCTTCCTATAACTAGGTTCTGCGTCCTAGACCGGAAAGACCGACTCATGCGCCACAACGACATCTGGAAGGCCGTCGACGCCCTGGCCGAACGGCACGGCCTGTCGCCTTCGGGCCTCGCAAAACGGGCGGGTCTCGACGCGACCGCCTTCAACAAGTCGAAGCGCGCGGGTGCGGATGGTTCACCGCGCTGGCTGTCGACGGAGAGCCTGAGCAAGGCGCTCGATGCGGTTGGCTCCTCGCTGGAGGATTTCGCGGCGCTGGCAGAAGGGAGGCAGGGACACACGGCTCCCCTGCTCGGCTTCGCCAAGGCGGGCAACAATGGCTATTTCGACGATGCGGGGTTTCCCGCGGGCGATGGCTGGGAGGAAGTGAAATTCCCCGGCCTTGAAACCGAAAATGTCTACGCGCTCGAGATCACCGGCGACTCGATGGAGCCGGTCTATCGCCGCGGCGACCGCATCGTGGTCGCGCCCGGCGTCGCTGTGCGCCGTGGCGACCGCGTTGTGGCGAAAACGAAGGAAGGCGAAGTGCTCGCCAAGGTTCTCGGCCGCCAGACCGAGCGCGTCGTTGAGCTGATCTCGCTGAACCCCGCCTACGGCCCCCGCGAGCTTCCGCGCAACGAGCTGGCATGGATGGCGCGCATCCTGTGGGCGAGCCAGTAGGCTAATTCTTCTGCCCCTTCGCCATTGCCTGCATGGCCGCGGCGGTTTCCGGGTTGGACGGGAAGAACGCCTCCACCGCCAGTTCCGACAGCGTCACTTCCGCTGGCGTGCCAAACACCGTCGTCGTTGTGATGAAGGACAGCATCTGCCCGCCGATCTTCAGTTCGAACGGAAGCGCAATGGCGTCGGCTTCCTCCCACGCCTTGCCCTTGATGCTGGGCGGAGCCGGATAGGCCGCCAGCTCTTTCTCCAGCGCGATCAGTTTCGGATCGCAGGTGATGTCGATCTGCTGGTTCAGCCGCCACAGCACATGGGCCTTCCAGCGCGCGAGATTGACGATGTGCGGCGCCAGCCCGCCGGGGTGCAGCAACACGCGCAAGACGTTCACGTCGCCAGCCAGCAGGCTCTTGTCCTCGACGATTCCAAGCATCGGGCCGACGAGCGCATTCGCCATCACCAGCGTCCAGTAGCGATCGATCGCGAGCGCCGGATTGGGCTCATGCCCTTTGAGTACCAGATCGACCGCCGCACGCGCGGCCGCCATGGACGGATCGGAGAGCTTCCGCTCGGCGAAGGCGGGTGCGAATCCTGCGGACAGAAGCAGCACGTTTCTTTCCCTCAATGGCAGGCCGAGATGTTCGGAAAGCATTTCAACCATCTCGCGCGAAGGGGCTGAGCGGCCGCTTTCGACGAAGCTGAGATGGCGCTGCGAAACGCCTGCTTCCAGCGCGAGGTCGAGCTGGCTCAGCCGGCGGCGCGAGCGCCATTCCTTGATCAGGTCACCGACCTTGGCAGGATGTTCAGACGAGGATTGTTTCATCATGCGCAGACGATAGCCGCACGCGATCCGTCCTTCCATTACCTCTCACGTAATCGCCAGCCCTATCCGGCCCCGCCATGTTCAGCGCATCGAAACGGCCAACACAGGAGCTGCCCATGACCGTCCTCTCGTCCTACCTCCGCAAAGTCCTGCTCGCCGACGCCGTGATCAGCGGCGCGGCGTGTCTCGCGATGATCGGCGGGGCGGACTTCACACACGGCCTGCTGGGCCTGCCCTCAGCCCTGATTTTCTGGTCCGGCGTCGCGCTGGTTCCGTTCATTGTCACGTTGGCTATGGTCGTGCGCGCCGGCGCAGCGCCGAAAGGCCTGTTGGTGGCGATCATCGGGATCAACTTCGCCTGGGTCGCGGCCAGTGTGTTCGTGGCGTTCGGGCCTATGTTCGCGCCGACGCTGCTAGGCCAGGCCTTCGTCGTCGCCCAGGCGGCCACGGTCTTCCTTCTCGCAGAGCTGCAGGTCACTGGCCTGCGCCGCGCCGGCGCCGCGGCCTGATCTCTCTCTGTCGCGCGTCTTGCCTTGGCTCCTCCGGCCTCCCGCCGGGGGAGCTTTCTTTTCAGACTTCAAGCATCATGAGCTTGTCGAGCACAGAGGCGAGCCGCTCCGGTGGCACAGGCGACTTCATCGCTTCGTCCGCGGCCCAGCGAAGATAGGTCTCCACCTCCGCCCGCCCTGCCTTCCGCTGAAGCAGCGCCAGCACGGGCCATGCATAGCTGTCGTACTCGTCGAGCGGCACGCCGCAGCCGATGGGATCCCACTCGCCGTGCAAGATTGCGCGCACCTGATCGAACGATGCCCTGGCGCGCCGCAGATCCGGACGGCTCACAGCATCTCCTGCGCCAGCTTCTGCGCGGCGGCCTTGTCGCCTGCCAGCGCAGTCGCAAGTCGCATCGCGCGCGCCTGCATCACCTGCTCGACATGGTCGCCTGCGTTCGCCGCCGCTGCACGCGCAAGGATGCGCGCCGCCTCAGCGGCATTTGCCTTTGCATCCAGCGCAGCGAGGGCGCGGGCGAATTGCCAGTGAATGCCGACATCGTCCGGGGCCAACTTCACGGCCGCTTCGTAGTGCTCGCGCGCCGAACCTAAGCTGGCGCCCATTATCCATGCGCCGAAGCCGCCGCCGCGGCGTTCGACTTCCAGATTCCAGACGGCGAGGAAGCCGTGGGCGTAGAAGTTGGCGGGATCGTTCGCGAGCACTTCTTCCGCCAGCTTGCGGCCCTTCTCGCCATAGCCGGCGTTCCACGCCGCCATCAGGTCCATCCGCCGGCTCTTCAGCGACAGGGCGATGGCGAGCTGCAGACGGCCTTCCTCGTGGGCGGGATCGAGTTTCAGCGCGGCTTCGGCATTCCGCGAGGCGCGCTCCACGATGGCCGCGTCCGGTTCTGTCGTTCCCGTCATGCAGAGGGCGAGCAGAGAGCGGGCGGCGAAAGCGAGATTGTCGGCGCCGGACGCGGCCTCCGCCGCCTGGGCTGCGGCCATATACTCCCCGCGCGCGAACTTGGCGGTGAGTTCGCCTGATATGGGATGAGCGAGGGCCGGCAGGACGAGCGTCATCAGCGCGGCAATAACCGTTGCAACTCGCCGGGATGCGCCGCGGAAACCGCGCATGAGAGCCCTTCCAACCGTTAATGTCATGATGAGCCGACCTTCCCCCTTGCGCAACGACCCAAACTCAGGCGCTTAGTGCGCAATCTGAGGAGAAAGGCTCTTGCGGCTTCTGGCTTTTGTGGCGGTGCTGACGCTGGCTGCGGCCTGCGATGCACCCAAGGGCGCGGAACCCGAGCCGTCAGCCTCGATTCCCCAGAGCAGACCCAACCCCTTCAGCGCCGATGCGAGCGAAGAGCGCGCCTACGCGGGCGAGTGGGCTCTGGCGGCAGACCAGTGCGGCGACGCCAGGAAGGTGTGGACCATCGAGACAAACCGGATGGGCATGCAGCGGGAACGCTTCTGCGTATTCGATCGCATCTATGTATCCGGCAACAGCGGCGAAGGCGAAGCCTGGTCGGCCAGTGCGCGGTGTCTGGCGGGCGGACGGGAAAGCAATGACTTCGTATTTTTCCGCGTGAAGGCCAACAAGGCCGAGATGAAGGTTACGATCAACGACGCGGGCGCGGTGGACCTCGTTCGCTGCCCGATGCGGACCTGAACTGGCTGGGGAGCCGAACGCATGCTTGCAGTCTTCGACACGCTTCTGATCGTGCATTTCATCGGCCTGATGATGGGCGCGGGCGGCGGGCTCGGCAGCACCATCGCGGCGGCGTATGCCAACAGCCTTCAGCCGGAGCAGGCCGGCGTGATCCGCGGCCTGTCGCCCGGGCTCGCGCGGCTGTCGACCATCGGGCTGGTTCTGATGCTGCTGACCGGCATTGCGCTGATGTTCTGGAAGTACAATGGCGATGTGGCGAGCATGCCGGCGCTGTTCTGGGTGAAGATGCTGTTCGTCACGACACTGACCATCGCGGTGATCCTGATCGAGATGACGCACGCGCAGGTGAAGAAGGGCAACACGGCTGCTGCTGCTGCGCGCCTGCCGCGCTTCGGACCGATGGCGGGGACGTCTGCGTTCCTTGCGGTGATCTTTGCCGTGCTGACCTTTCACTAGGCATGAACGACGTTCTCGTCATCTTTCACCTGATCGGACTGATGATCGCGATCACGGGGAGCCTTGGCGGCACCGTCGTGCTGGCGTTGGCGAAGCCCGCGCAGAAGCAGAAGGGCGGGCCGCTGCGCGGCATCGGGCCGGCGTTTGCTCACCTGTCGGTGTTCGGACTGACCCTGCTGTGGCCATCGGGCATTGCCATGATGGTGACCGAGGAAAGCCCCGTGACCAACACGACCATGTTCTGGATGAAGATGGGCTTTGTCGGCTTGCTGACCTTCACGACGATGACGATCGAGATCGTCTATGATCGCGGCCGGCGCGATCCGACCATCGCGCGGACGCTGCCGAGCCTGATGCCGCTGACGGTGCTCGCCTCCTTTCTCGTCGTGATCTTCTCGGTGCTGGCGTACCACTAGCCGCGCGCGAGTGAGTCACGGATCAGCTTGGCGGACTCCTTCACGCCGTAGAGCGCGACGAAGCCGCCGAAGCGCGGGCCCTGCGACTGGCCGAGGCAGACTTCATAGATCGCCGTGAACCACGCGCGAAGTGGTTCGAAGGCGCGCTCTGTTCCCACGGCGAACACCATGGTCTGCAGGCTCTCGCCATCCGTCGGGCCATCCCAGTTTTCGAGACGCGAAGCGAGATCCTCAAGAGCGGCGCGTTCCTTCTCGTCTGGCGCGCGGTACTGCTTCGTGGGCTTCACGAAGTCGGCGTAGTATTTCAGCGCGTAGCCGACGAGGTGGTCGAGCAGCGGATCGGTTTCCGGCGAGGCGTTCGGCGCTTCGCGGCGGATGAAGCCCCAGAGGACATCCTTGTTCGACGCGTTGGCGGCCGAGACGAGGTTCAGCAGCATGGCGAAAGACACCGGCGATGACTTCGCGGGCGGCTTGCCGCCGTGGATGTGCCAGGCCGGATTTTCGAGTTGCTGTTCCGGCGTCTGCTTCGCGTAGGCATCGAGGAAGGTGAGGTATTCGTCGACGGCTTTCGGGATCACGTCGAAGTAGAGCTTCTTCGCGGTCTTCGGTTTCTGCCACTGGTAGAGCGACAGGGATTCAGCCGGCGCGTAGGCCAGCCACTGTTCGACCGAGATGCCGTTGCCTTTCGACTTCGATATCTTCTCGCCTTTTTCGTCGAGGAAGAGTTCGTAGACAAACTGGTGCGGCGGCTCCGCCCCAAGAATCTTGCAGATCTTCGAATAGATCGGCGCGTTGGCCTGGTGGTCCTTGCCGAACATTTCGAAGTCGACGCCGAGGGCGGCCCAGCGCATGCCGAAGTCGGGCTTCCACTGCAGCTTCACATTGCCGCCGGTGACGGGGAGCGTGGTGTCTTCGTCGTTTTCGTCCGCGAAAGTAATCGTGCCGGCTTTGGCATCAACCTTCTTCATGGGCACGTAGAGCACGCGGCCAGTGGTCGGCGAGATCGGCAGGAAGGGCGAATAGGTTTCGCGGCGTTCGTCGCCCAGCGTCGGGAGCATCACCTTCATGATGTCGTCGTACTTCTCCGCCGCGCGCAGCAGCATCGCGTCGAAGCGGCCGGATTTGTAGAGCGAGGTGGCGGAGGCGAATTCGTATTCGAAGCCGAAGCTATCGAGGAAGGCCTGCAGGCGGCCGTTCATGTGGGCGCCGTAGCTCTCGTGCGTGCCGAAGGGATCAGGCACTGACGTGAGCGGCTTCTGCAGGTAGCCGGAGAGCATCTCCTGGTTCGGAAGATTGTCCGGCACCTTGCGCATGCCATCCATGTCGTCGGAGACGCAGATGAGGCGCGTCCTGTAGGCGCCGTTGGTGAGCGCCTCGAACGCCTTGCGGACCATGGTGGTGCGGACGACTTCGCCGAACGTGCCGATGTGCGGCAGGCCCGAGGGGCCATAGCCGGTCTCGAACACCACGGGCGCGTCTTGTCCGCGGCCGGCCTTCTCCAGCTTCTCGATGCGCGCCTTTAGCTCGCGCGCCTGTTCGAACGGCCAGGCTTTTGCGGTTGCGGCTAGGTCGGCGACGGACATGGAGGGCTCCTGAGCGCTGGCCCTAGGCGGCGGGTGCGGAAGGGTCAAGCTTGAGGCCCGCGAGGCCTAGGCGCGGGAAATTCGCCGCCGCCGGATTCGGCGGAAGCAGGAAAACTCCGAATCGGCGGATTCGGATTCAGAAAATCGACGGCGGAATCGGGAAAATCGGAGCTCGTCGATTCTTCCGATTCTTCCGGTTCCGAAAATTCCGCCGATTCTTCCGTTTCTTCCGTTCGCCGGGCTGACAGGATCATTGGGCATCTCCGCTCAAGTCATGCGCGGAGTATGCGGCCAATCGGGGTGGGTGGTGGGTTGGCGTATCCAGATCCTCCATTTCGGCGAGGCTTTCGCATTGGAAGCGTTGGAGAATTTTTCCGAGGACGTGGTCTGGATTCCGCGGAATTGCTTCGGCTCTCTCAACCGCGTCCCCCGCGAAGGCGGGGGTCCAGGGGCGGTTGGGAGGCTGGCGCGGGCTTGAAGCTGCAGGCCGGAACAAGGCTTGGCGTCAGCCCTGGATCCCCGCTTTCGCGGGGGACGCGGACCCAAAGGGTCCGCTTCCTAGCGTAGGCAGCCTTCCCCGCCCGGCATGCGACGCGCCGCCTCGGGGCATGGGTGTTGCAGGGCGATTGACAATCAGTCGCAAAGCGTTGCAAATCGTTCGCATGATCATCTGCGTGTGTCGGGGCCTCAATACAGCGAAAGTGAACGACGCCATCGCGGCGGGCGCTCGCTCCCCTGCGCAGGTCCACAGGCACCACTCCACCACGATAAACTGCGGAAAATGCTGCGAAACCGTGTGCGGGATGATCCGTGAGCAGGCCCAGGACGACGTCTGCTCGTCCCAGCGGATGCTTGTCGCGGCTGAGTAGGCCCGCGACCGCCTTTGCGAACGCCAATTCCTCGCATTCGCAAAAAAATCCAATAAAAACAACTTGAAAAGCGTCGAGAGTCGGCGTCCTTAGAGCCTTGTTGTGCGTTATGCCTAACGAGGCCGCCTCCCCGGCGCGCTGCCAGCCAATTTTCAAGGAGCCCGCCCATGAAAGGCGATCCGAAGGTCATCGAATTCCTGAACCAGGCGCTCAAGAACGAGCTGACGGCCATCAACCAGTACTTCCTGCATTCGCGGATGCTGCGGGACTGGGGCGTCTCGGAGCTCGCCAAGAAGGAGCACGACGAGTCGATCGAGGAGATGCATCACGCCGACTGGCTGATCGAACGCATCCTTTTCCTCGAGGGCCTGCCGAACCTGCAGGACCTCGGCAAGCTGTTCATCGGCGAGAACGTGAAAGAGATCCTCGAGTGCGACATGAAGACGGAGCAGATGGCGGTGCCGGTGCTGCGCGATGCGATCGAGTATTGCGAGAAGGTGCGTGACTACGGTTCGCGCGACATCTTCAACAAGATTCTCCACAACGAGGAAGAGCACATCGACTACATCGAGACGCAGTTCGATCTCATCAACCAGGTGGGCATCCAGAACTACATCCAGCTGCAGTCGAAGCCGAATGCGAGCCAGGCGTTGGAGTAGGCGTCTGCGCCTACGCGCTCGTGGTTCGACGGACGGCCCTTCGGGCCTGCTCACCATGAGCGCTAAACTACTGATCGCCCTGTAGCGCTCATCCTGAGCAGCAAGCGAAGCGTGCGTCCGTCGAAGGACGAGCGCGGCCTCTCTGGACTTGGGCGCCGCACCGCCGCAAAAATCGCTGCATGAGCAATTTCCTCCATCACCTCGACCTCTCCGTCCGCGATCCCGTGAAGTCGCGGCCGTTGTATGAGTTGTTCCTCGGACATGTCGGTTTCACGCTGAAGAGCGCGGGCGAGGACTGGGCGGGGTTCGGGCTGGGCGACAAGCGCTATCCGTGCATCACGCTGCTGCAGGCGCGCGGGGAGAATGCGGGACGGGAGCACGATCGCTATACGTCCGGGCTGCATCACCTTGCGCTGCGGGCGCGGTCGCGGGCGGATGTGGATGCGCTGTACGCCAAGCTTGTGAAGTTCGGCGCGGACATTCTCGATCCGCCGCAGGAATACGTCGACTACGGCAAGGGATACTACGCCGTGTTCTTCGCGGACCCGGACGGGATGAAGCTGGAATACGTGTTCACCCCGCCAGAGGCAGAGGTGCGGGTCTGATGCGGTCACGGACGGGCTGAAGCTGGAAAATGTCTGGACGCCGTAGTTTAACGACGGTTCGGCGGAGGCCGTCATGGGGACGAACGGATGAGCGCAGCCGTCATACGCTGGTCGATAGCCGGTTCGGTTGCAGCGTCGATCATGGTCATCTACGCGCTAGGCTTCGCCTCCTTCGCGTCGACAGCACTCTTCACGACGGTGAAGGGCGCACCGTTGCTGTGCTTTCCGGCGATGTTCGCGGGACTCGTTCTCCGGCGAGACGGAGTTGATCTTCGCAAGCTCGCGCTGATCGGGGCAATCGTGTCGCTCTTGCTTGTAGGACTGCTGGTCGTTTGCGCGGTGGTGATCGATGGGGCGGAGGTGTCGCCGGTCTTTGTCGGGGTGTGCGCGCTTCTTTCGGCGGTATTGCTTGGTGGCGTCGTCACCACCCGTCTGATCGTGAAGATGCAGCCCTGACGCCACGACAGGCTTGCGGAAACCGGGAATTACCCGAAGCTGCCGTTCGCGTTGGCTCGCGGAGGAGCAGCTCATGCTCACGATCGAACAGCTCAGGGCGAAGGTGGCCTCGCAGAGGGACGCCCTGCCCGCGCTCTATGGCGATGTGGACTTCTCGATCAAGCCAGAACGGTTCGCCGACGAGCCCGTGATCACCGGGCCGGACAAGAGCCGCAGCGATCACCTGCGGCCGGAGATCCTGAAGAACACGGCGCTGATGGAGCGCATGCGCGCCTACACCATGCTGGGCGATACTGTGGCCGACGCCTATGCGGCGCTGATGCCGACCTATGGATTCCGCGGGCTGGTGGGCATGCTGAAGGAGGCGTGCGACCGGGGCGTGGAGAAGGTGGCCGATGCGCCGCCGGAGCTGGTGGCCTTCATCCGCGCGATGGAGGCGACGCCGGACTGGGTCGACATGAAGCTGGTGGAGGAAGGCGCGCGGCAGAGCCGCGAGGACTCGGCCAATTATTCGCCCTTCGTGATCCGCGGTGCTTTCATCGCGACGTTCATGAACAAGTACTCGGCGCTTCCCATGGCGCTGACGGGCACGCTGACGAATGAGACGGCAGGGCGGCGCGTGAAGGATACGGCGAGCTTCTTCATCACGTCGGTGCTGCCCGGGGCGCTGGAGCGCTATGGGCCGGGGTTCAAGTCGGCGGCAATGGTGCGGCTGATGCATTCCATGGTGCGGTTCAACGCGCTGCGCCGGTCGAACGTCTGGGACGTGAAGACGTTCGGCGTGCCGATCCCGCAGGTGGACCAGATGCCGGCCGGGCTGATCGGCGTATTCCTGCTGGCGTTCAAGATGATCGAGAAGGGGCGGCTGGAATACACGCCGGAAGAACGGGCGCGGGTGGAGCTGGCGCGCTATCGCTGTTTCCTGCTGGGGCTTCCGGAGGAGCTGCTGCCGGATACGCCGAAGGAGATGGTCGAGGTCATGATGATGTACGACCAGACGCTGCGCAAAGGGTTCGACGACAGGACATGCGGCGAGCTGGTGCGGGCGACGCTGGCGGCCTACCTGCCAGCGGATAGGAAGCTGGGAAGCCGGATATTCGACCGGGTGGAGCGCAGCTTCTCGAAGATATTCTTCCTGCTGAGCTTCCTTGCCGGCGACAAGGCGAAGGCGCGCGAGATGGGCGTGAAGATCGGCGTGGGCGACTGGGCCGTGTTCGTTGCGTGCAGCCTGTTCATCGGCGCGCGGAAGGGGCTGTACGCCATCGCGGCGCGGACGCCGGGGTTGCGGCAGGCGACGGACAGGATGCTGGTGCGCAAGCTGGACCAGATGCTGAAGGATTACGGCCACGCCGAATTCACCAGCGATGCGGCGACTTATCGCCCGGTGAAACTGCAGCAGGCGGCGGAATAGCGGAATTTCAGCAGGCCGGTCGCGGCGCGGCCATATTCAGCCCATCTAAACCTTCCGGCCGCAGCATGAGCGGCTGGAACCGGTGCGCTTGATGTCCTCCCCCACTCCCCGCTATTCGACGAAGACGCTGGTGCGTGTGTGGGCGAGCGTGGCGGTCGTGATGGCCGTGGCGGTGATCTGGGGCGCGACGCAGGCGGACGATCCGTTGTCGCGGTACATCTCGACGGATACGCAGCGGCACATCCTGGCGTTTGGCGCGCTGGGTCTGTGCGGCGCGCTAATGCCTACGGCGAAAGCGCGGTTGATTGCGTTGGGGAGCGTGCTGGTCTTCGGCGTGGCGGTGGAGGTAATCCAGATTCCGATCGCGGGCCGTGGCGCGCAGTGGAAAGACTTGTTCGCCAGCAGCGTCGGCGCATTCGCCGGCTTCGGCTTTGGCGCGGCGGCGATGGGCGCGTTCGAGTGGGCGCGGGACTGGCTCAGCGCACGGGCGAAGTCCGTTTCGCAGCGTCGCTGAGAAACTCTCCGTACATCCGGTGTGATCGCTCGGTGAGGACCGGGTCGTATTTGACGCGCCAGTCCTGGGCTTCGATCTCGTCGAAGGCGTGGGTGGCGCCTTCGAAGCTGGTGATGTCGATCGGTTGCGACGGCGTCTTCATGCGGCCGAGCGTCTTGATGACGTGCTTGCCGAAGACGACCGTATCCGCCGTGCCGACGATGGCTTTCACCGGCACATCGACGCGCAGGCCACGCGCGGGCGCGATCGCGCCGGGGCCCTGATAGGGATAGATGACGAAGGCGCCGAGGAGGCCGGCGAGCGGCTCATCAGGGATGCCGGTGAGGCGCGTGGCTTTCGCGACTTCGGCGCCGGGCGACATCGACATGGCGTCGAGCGCCGTCCAGCCGCCATGGCTCCAGCCAGCGACCGCCATGCGGGATGGATCAGCCCATGGCTGGCGGCGCGCCCATTCCATCATGGCGAAGAGATCGCCAGCGCGTTCCCTGCCCCACAGCTGCAATCCTGTGCAGACGGTGGCGTAGGCTTCGAGCCTCTCGATGCGGCGATGGCCGTAAGAGTCGATGACGATGACGGCCCAGCCCGCCGCCTTGGCGACGGCGGCCCAGCGCGCCTGCAGGTTCTTCTTGCCGCCGCAGCCGTGAAGCTGGAGCGCGACGGGGAACGGGCCGTCGCCTTCGGGCTTGTAGATTTCGGAACCTGCGACGAGCGAGGCTATCCGCTGGTCGAGCGTTTCCTTCTCGAACGTGCTGGAGGAGAGCGCCATAAGGCCGTCCTGTGAACCCTAACTGCCAGGATGTGGGGCGGGACCGACGCTTTGGCCATGGCGCTTGTGCAATTCGGCCAGCAGGGCGCGATCGAAGTCGCGGCTGGGAAGATCGTTCCACGCGCGGATTTCGTTGCCGATCAGGGCGTGGTCGCGTGCGGCCTCGAAGCTCGGGCCGGGGATCATCTTCAAGTCGTAGAGACGTTGGGGCGAATACCCGGTGAGAATCCACGAGATGTGCCAATCGAGCTTGGCGACCTTGGCGAGCTCGTTCGTGCAGTTCGACGCGAGCGTGTTGTAGAAGCGCGGCTTCGCTTCGACGGCGACGGTGCGCTTCAGCAGGCCCTGCAGGAAGGCCTGCTTCTGATCCTGCGAGAGGGCGAGCGGATAGACGTAGATGTCCTTCTTCAGGAAGGTGGCGCGGCGCGTGAGCAGTTCCTTCGCCGTGTTCCACATGTAGGCCAGTTCGAACTTGTTGAAGAGGCCGTCGACGGCGGAATAGGTTTCGGTCTTCTCCAGCCGCGCTTCGACCGTGAGGCCGACGATGCGATCATCCGTGAACTCGAACAGGATGAGCGTGTGAGCGGCATAGGGCTGGCCGGGCTGGGGCTCGACCATGAACCAGACATTGCGGATGTCGCCGTACCTGGCGGCGAAGCTGGTGGAGGTTTTCGTGGCGGGACCATCGGCCGTGTAGGACCAGTCCATCACCGGATCGAGGCTGAAATCGTCCGCACGCAGATCGACCTTCGGCATGACCGAGAGATTCTCGACCCAGTCGCGATCAGTCCGGGGCGTCTGGAAGAGGACGGAGTCCAGGAAGATGGCGACAAGTATCGCCGCCACGCTTATGACGGTCGCCCATGGCCGCTTTCTGATCCAGTTCCAGACGAACATCCGACCTATTCCCCTGTTTCCACAGAAGCATGGGCGGGCCGTGTTCGCAAAGCGCTGTTTGATGTTGCGCGATGCACGGCGGATGCCCCAACTCAGTGACGGTTTCACCCGGGGGTGACGTGGACCTGAACCGTCAGATCAGGGGACTAGATGATGCATATCAAGAATTTGTTTCTGACCGCGGCATGCGCCGCGGCGATGGCGCCTGCCGCCCTTGCGCAACAGGCCGACACCTATGTGCGGCCCTACTGGTGGGACAAGCCGGTGGTGGAAGGCATGGGCCGGGCGCTGGTGGAAGTTTCGCCGAACCGCGCGCGATTCGATCTCGCCTTTGTCGAGACGGACGGCAAATCGGATGAGGCGATGAAGAAGGCCGTGGCGCGCTCGAAGATCGCCTATGACGCGATCAAGAAAGTCGCGGGCGACAAGTCTCGCATCACCACCAGCGTCAATGTCGAGGCGTACTACAAGCAGTACCGCGACAAGGACGGCAACATGCAGACCAACTTCCGTCCCGACCAGGTGGATGGCTATCAGGCGCGCGTGCAGATGTTTGTCGTGCTGACCGACACGGCGCTGGCGGGCCGTGCGCGTGCCGCCGCGCTGGCGCTGGGGCCGCAGGACATGAACCCGGTGTCGATCTATCTCGAGCAGACCACCGAGATGCAGCGCGCGGCGCTGGATGAAGCCGCCAAGGATGCACGTCAGCGCGCGCAACTGGTGGCGAGCGCGACGGGCGGGCGACTGGGCGACATTCTCGTCGTGCAGGAAGGCACGGACAGCTGCATGGGCAACTGGTCGAGCGGACAGGTGGCGCGCGTACTGGGCGATGGTGGAAATTACCGCGCGCCGATGTATTCGCCGCCGCCGCCCCCACCTCCGCCAGCCCCGGCAATGGCGCCGCCGGTTGCGAGCGGACAGGTGGGAAGGCAGACCATCACCGTCTCGGAGAGGGATCTCGTCGCGCTCGACCTTCCGAGCGATGCGAACCCGCAGACGATCTCCGCGAACGTGTGCGTGATCTACTCGCTGGTGAAATGATGGCGCGCCGCCAGCCCTGGCATCTATTGCTCGGGCTGGCGGCTGGCCTCTCTATCTTTTCGTCGGCGTGCTCGCAACAACCGGGCTTTTCGTTTGCGCAGCAAGACGGCGCCAAAACGTTTGGTTGCTACACCGAAAAGCCAGCGTCGATGTTTGAGGCAGAGTTCGCCGACGGCGATGTCATGGTCGCGGACAACGGCAAGCGCATCACGCTGCACTTCTCGCCTTCGATATGGCCGCGTGCGGAGGATCGCTATGAAGGAGAAGGGTACGTCCTGACGTTCGATCCCGAAGCTTTCCTGACAAGACCTGACGGCTCGACGCGCGGGCCATGTCACTGACGTGTGCGACAGGCCTTGACCTCGCCGCATTCTTCCATCAAAAACCCGCGCCTTGGATCAACCTCCTTTCGGATACGCCCCATGAAACGGCGCTACGAAAATCAGACCGCGACGATCGTCCAGCCAATGCTGGACGTGAGCGGTTGCATGGAGGGATAGGTCCAAGACGTCGGCGACAGCTGATGGAAACCGAACCCTCCGCGCATCACGCCGGAGGGTTTTTTGTTGTCCCCAAATCGTCATGAGGATGGGGCGATGACAAACCGCCGGAATGCGCGGAGGGTCTGCGAACAAGGAAACGCAGACATGAGCACGTTTGAAGTGTTCGAAACGGCGGCCGGTGGCCGCATCAAGGCCTGGGTGAAAGGGGTTCCTGTCGAGGACTCTGCCCGGGAGCAGCTGGAAAACGTGGCGGGATTGCCGTTCGTGCATTCCCACCTCGCCGTCATGCCCGACGTCCACTTTGGACGCGGCGCGACCGTTGGATCAGTGATCCCGACCAGAGGCGCGATCATTCCCGCCGCTGTCGGCGTCGACATCGGCTGCGGGATGATGGCGGTGGAGACCACGTTGCGCGCAGAGCATCTGCCGGACTCGTTGGCAAAGCTGCGCTCGGAGATCGAGCGCAAGGCGCCGGCTGGCTTCGGCCGCAACGGGGAATGGGGCATGATCCCGGACTCCGTGGCGTCGCGGCTGCGCAACTCGGATCTGAACGAGCGGCTTGATCGCATTCGCGACAAGCATCGCAAGATTCCGAACCACAAGGTCGGCAGCCAACTGGGCACGCTTGGATCGGGCAACCACTTCATCGAGGTTTGCCTTGATGAGCGTGGGTTTGTCTGGGTGATGCTGCACTCGGGCTCGCGCGGCACGGGGAACCAGATCGGGCAATACTTCATTGAGGCCGCCCGCAAGGCGCTCAAGGAACGTGTGCTCGGCTATCACGTGCCGGATCAGGATCTCGCCTTCTTCGTCGAGGGCGAGCCGATCTTCGACGACTACATCGAAGCGGTTAGCTGGGCGCAGGACTATGCGCGCGCCAACCGCGAGGCGATGATGGAGCGGACGCTGCAGGCAATGCGCGAGCAGTTGCCGAAGTTCAAGCTCGGCAAGCACGCGGTGAACTGCCACCACAACTATGTGGAGAAGGAACACCACTTCGGCGCCGACGTGTGGGTGACCCGCAAGGGCGCCGTACGCGCTGGCGACGGGGAGCTTGGCACCATCCCGGGCTCGATGGGCGCGAAATCGTTCATCGTGCGCGGGAAAGGCAACGCAGATTCGTTCTGCTCGTGCTCGCACGGCGCGGGACGGAAGATGTCGCGCTCGGAAGCCAAGCGCACCTTCTCGCTGAAGGACCACCGCGAGGCGGTCGCCGGCGTGGAGTGCCGCGTGGACGAACACGTGATCGACGAAACGCCAATGGCCTACAAGGACATCGACGCCGTCATCGCGGCGCAGGCAGACCTGATCGACGTGGTTCACACGTTGAAGCAGGTGGTTTGCGTTAAGGGCTAACGGGACGGGCGGCTCGAAAGGGTCGCCCGTTTTGTCCCAAGGAGAAGCAGTGTGGACCAGTTCGCCGGTGGCTGCCTGTGCGGCGATGTGCGGTTTGTGGCGTCCGGACGCCCTTACCGCGTTGGCCTCTGTCATTGCCTCGACTGCCGCAAGCATCATGGGGCGCTGTTCTACGCCGCCGCGATACTCCCGCAGGATGCGGTGAAGATCGAGGGTGAGACGCGCGATTATGCCGGGCGGCACTTCTGTCCGCGTTGCGGCTCGTCCGTCTTCGCGCGAAGCGGGGACGAGATCGAGGTTCATCTCGGATCGCTGGATGCGCCGGATCAGCTGACGCCGACTTATGAAAGCTGGACCGTTCGCCGCGAGGCGTGGCTGCCGCCGTTTGCGCTTGTGCGCCACTATGAGCGGGACCGCGAAGGCGGTGGGCGTGCTGTGGATTAGGCGCGGACTTGGCCGATCATGCGGTTTTGAGATGCCGCAGAACGAGTCCAACTCGCCCTCGTGGTTCGACGGGCAGCCCTTCGGGCCTGCTCACCATGAGGGGCTCAGCTACCGATGATGGAGTAGCCCTCATGGTGAGCAGCGCACGCAGTGCGAGCCCGTAGAACCACGGGGGGCGTGCTCACAAACGTCAGACCGCTTCGATGACGGTCGCGATGCCCTGACCTCCGCCGATGCACTGGGTTGCGAGAGCGTAGCGTTTGCCTTCGCGCTTCATGATCTGAGCGGCCTTAGCCGTGATGCGCGCGCCCGTTGCGCCGAGGGGGTGGCCGATGGAGATGCCGCCGCCGTCTATGTTGACCCTTTCCATCGGGATTTCGAGCTGACGGATCGAGGCGACGGCCTGGCTGCCGAAGGCTTCGTTGATTTCGACGACGTCGATGTCGCGGATCGAGAGCCCTGCGCGCTCCAGCGCCTTGCGGCTGGCGGGGACCGGACCCATGCCCATGATTTCCGGCGGCACGCCTGCGATGGCGACGGAGCGGATGCGGCCGAGAACTTCGAGGCCGTGGCGCTTGGCATACTCTTCAGACGTGATGAGCGTCATCGCCGCGCCGTCGGTGAGCGGAGAGGATGTGCCTGCGGTGACGGAGCCATCGGGACGGAAGGCGGGTTTCAGGCCCGCGAGACCTTCGAGCGTAGTCGAGGGGCGCAGCGTGCCGTCCTGAGCGACAATGCCATCGAGCGTTTTCACCGGCACGATCTCGTCGCGCAGGCGGCCTTCGCGTTGCGCTTCGGAGGCTTTCATCTGCGAGACGTGAGCCAGCTTTTCCTGATCGGCGCGGGAGACGTCGAACTGCTTCGCGACGTTCTCCGCCGTCTCGCCCATCGAGATGTAGGCGTCGAGCATCACGTCGGGATCGTTCTGCGCCTTGCCTTTAAATCTGGGATTGGGCGAATGGTTGAATCCACCCTGCGGCACGCGCGTCATGCTTTCGACGCCGCCGGCGATGAAGGCTTCGCCCGCGCCGATGGCGATCTGGCCCACGGCATAATGGATGGCCGACATGGACGAGCCGCAGAAGCGGTTCATCGTGATGCCGCCGAGTTCGATGGGCAGGCCGGCCAGGAGGGCGGCGAGGCGCGCGACGTTGCTGCCCTGCTCGGCTTCCGGATAGGCCACGCCCAGGACGACATCCTCCAGCGTCTTCGGATCGATGCCAGTGCGTTCGACCAGCCCCTTGATGGCGATGGCCGCAAGGTCATCCGGCCGGACGCCGGCGAGTTTTCCCTTGTTGGCAAAGTGAAACGGCGTGCGCGCATAACCTGCAATGACAGCCCGGGTCATGGATTCGGCTCCTCTTTGGCTTTTTTATATGATGGTTATCATATTGCAGCGCACAAGAGGGTTGGAGGATTAAATTGGAGGCGGTGACGCCATCGTGCGGTCGCCTTTCAGGGCTATGCCCTTGGCAACGTTGGTGCGTTTGCGGCAGACGTGCCGCGGGAAAACGTTGGGACGAGATGCTGCAGCTTATCCTTCTTCGCCACGCCAAGGCCGCCGCCGACTCCGAGACCGGCGAGGATTTCGATCGCGCGCTTGCCCCGCGCGGGCGTGAGGATGCGCCGGTCGTAGCGCGGGCACTGGCCGATGCGGGCGCGAACCCGCAGCTGGCCCTTGTTTCAACCGCCAGGCGGACGCGGGAAACGTGGGAGCTGGTGTCGAAGGCATTCCCCGACACCGAGGTGCGCTTTCTCGAGGAGCTCTACAACGCGCCGGCGGAAACGCTGCTGCACCTTGTGGAGCATGCGGATGTGGAGCGCCTGATCATGGTGGGCCACAATCCGGGCTTGCAGGAACTGGCCATTCGCCTCGCCCGCCGCAACACGCCGCTCGATGCGGCGGTGCGGGCCAAGTATCCCACGTGCGCCGCGGCGCTCTATACGCGCAAGGACCTGCTGGGCGCGCTGAAGCTGCAGGAATTCATCACGCCGAAGACCGTTTCGGATTAGCGCCGACACCGTCCCCTTCGCGCTCTTTCGATCTCCACTTGCATCCGCACCCCTTGCCCGGTTAACCCATGAGCTCGCCCGGGGTCCAACGCGCGAGGCCTACCCTCACGCGTCGGTTTACCACGCGGAGTGAAAATCTATGAGCGGACAGACACGCAGGGCGCTGCTGGCGCAAGCAGCGAGCCTAGGAGCGGCGCTCGCCTTCGGTCAGAGTTGCGCGCATGCGCCGACGACCGCGCGCACGGAAAGGCGTGACCTCTACCCGCACGGCGTGGCGTCGGGCGATCCCTTGTCGGACAGCGTGATCCTGTGGACTCGTCGCGCGCCGGATGCTGGCGTAAGCGAACACCGATTGATGGTGGAGGTCGCAGGCGACGAGGCCTTCGCGGACATCGTGGCGCGCGGCGACGTAGAAGTGAGCGCAGCCACCGACTGGACATGTCGCTTTCTTGCGGCGGGCCTGAGCCCTGCGCGGGAGTATTGGTATCGCTTCGTCGACGAAGCGGGAAACATGAGCCGCGTCGGCCGCACGCTGACCGCGCCGTCTGACAGCGATGACCGCCCGGTGCGTTTCGTTTTCGCAAGCTGCCAGGACATCACAAACGGCGCGATGAATGCCTATCGTCGCATGATTTACGAAGACGTGCGCCAGCCTCGTGCGGAGCAGCTCAGCTTCGTGCTTCACCTTGGCGATTTCGTCTACGAGGTTGTGCGCTATCCGGAAGACACGCCTGACGGCATGGACCGCGGCCGCAAGCTGACGGGGGCGGTTCGCTATCCCAAAGGGCGGAAGCTGAAGAACTTCCACTTCCCGGTGGACCTCGAAGACTATCGGACGCTGTACCGCAGCTTTCTGCTCGACCCCGACCTGCAGGATGCGCGTGCTCGCTGGCCGTTCGTGCCCGTGTGGGACAATCACGAGTTTTCGTGGAACGGCTATCAGAGCCAGGAGGTGATTTCCGGCGATCCGCCCACGCCCGCGCAGACGCTGAAGGTTATGGCGAGCCAGGCGTGGTACGAGTACCAGCCGGCGCGCGTCCGAAAGCAGGGCGCGGGCGATGCATTCGAGGCGCCGAAGGTCGAGAACAAGCCGCTGTCGAACATCGATGCACGCGGCGTGAGCCAGGAGCCGAACAATCTCGCGGCCATCAATGCGCTGCGCATCGAGCGTGCGTTCCGGTTCGGCAAGAATATCGACATGATCCTGACCGACAACCGCTCGTTCAAGTCGGCCCCCATTGATGCGGATTTGCCGGGACCCGATTTCGGCGCGTTTCCGGAGATCGCCAACGACATCCTCGAAGCGGGCCGCGAGTATCCGGGCGGCGCGCCGGCCACGGTGCGCATAGGCGCGGACGAAATCCCCAACCCGCAACGCAACGAGCCGCCGCAAGCATATCTCGGCATCGAGCAGATGGCGTGGTTCAAGGAACGGCTGCGCGCGGCGAAGGCGCCATGGAAGATATGGGGCCATTCGTTCGGCACTCTGACCTGGCGTACCGACCCGCAGAACCTTCCGGCCGAATTCAAGGCCACGTGGCCGAGCACGGAGTACGGCGTCTACAATCGTTCCTACGTGGTCGAGCACGCCGAGATCTTCGGCATGGTGCGCGATGAGGGAATCACCGGCCTCGCCATCGTCGCCGGCGACAAGCATTCGTTCTGGGCGGGGTATCCGAGCGAGACGCTGCCGCCGCAAGCGTTCGAGCCTGTGGCCGTCGAGTTCATCACCGGCTCGATCTCGCAGCAGGGATCGGGCGAGGTTCAATTGCTGACATACCCGAAGGACAACCCGCTGCGGCCGTTCTTCGTGCACGACCGGCCCGATGGCTCCAAACAGCACGCGTGGAGCACGACCATTCTTCACGGCGTCCGCGCCGCTCTGGCGCTTCGCGACACCGACGATCCGGGACAAGCCCGCGCCGTGCGCAACCCCGATAACGCGCCGCACCTCACCTTTGTCGACATGAGTGGCTACGGATACACCACCGTGCGCGCCTCGGCGGACGAGCTGGAAACCGAGTTCGTGTGCATTTCTCCGCCGGCCACCCGCAGCGAACGCGATGACGGCGGACCTCTGCGGTACCGCGTCGTCCATCGCGTCGCGCGCTGGAAGCCGGGGGAGCGGCCGCAGATGCGACCGGAGGTCATCGAGGGCGACCCGGGGCTTTCGACGTAACCTGAACTCTGGCCGAAACCGCGTCAGTCCGCTGTCTGCGCGTCCGGGGCGATGATCATGTTGCCCACGCCCTCGAACGACCAGTTGTTCACCAAGCCGAGGATGTAGACGCCGTAGAGCACCAGGAACAGCAGGCCCGTGACGATGCCGACGCGGCGGTGGAGGAAGATCACGAGCGTGACGAGGATCGCGGCAGCGGCCATGGCCCAGTTGCTGAAGGCCGTGAATTCCGGGCTGAGCGCGGTGCGCGGGCCGAGGACGCCGACCACGCCGCCGACGCCGAGAATGTTGAAGATGTTGGAGCCGATGATGTTGCCCATGGCGACATCCGACTGCTTGCGCACCGCGGCCGCGACGGTCGCGCCGATTTCCGGCAGCGAGGAGCCGACGGCCAGCAGCGTGAGGCCGATGATGCGCTCGGAGATCTGCATCTCCTTGCCGAGCGTGATGCCGCCATCGACCAGCAGGCGCGCACCGAGCGGCAAGCCGACGAGGCCGATCGCAATCAGCATGATCATGCGCCAGAATGGCGTGTTCATGATTGCGATCTCGTCCTTGGTGTCCTCCGTCATGTCATCGCGCGAAATCATCCAGGCGAGCACTGCATAGATGGCGAGCACGACAAGGAAGATCATGCCGACGATCTGCGTCAGGCCGAAAAACATGGTGACGCCGATCCACGCGGCCGTGCAGGCCAGCATGAAGAAGGCGGTGATGCGCATGCGCGGCGCATCGGTCGTGATCGGGAAGATCAGCGCGGGCAGCGCCAGCACCAGCAGTATGTTGGCGATGTTGGAGCCGATGATGTTGCCGTGCGCGAGGCCGGAATAGCCGTTGGTGGCGGCCTGCACGCCGATCAGGAATTCAGGCAACGACGTGCCGAAGCCAATGATCAGGATGCCAACGAGCAGCGGCGAGACGTTCGACTTGTAGGCGGCGGCGAGCGCGCCGCGGACGATGCAGTCGCCTGAATAGATCAGGACGGCAAAGCCGATGATCAGGAAGACGATCGAGGCTGACATGTCGTTGGCCTCCCCCTGTGATCAGTCGCCCCCGTCCGGCGACGCTAGTCGATGCGGCGGTATTCGATGATGTTAAGCAGGCCGAACACCGCAACAACAGCAACAATCGCCCAAACAGCCGCCACGGTATTCTCCTTCAGACTTGCCTATAGCCGGTCTATGCCTGTCCGGCCCCACCCACCGCAAGGCCTTCACCTTGAGAAAACCTACCCTTCGTGACCGGATATTCCAGTCGTACTGGCGATTTCAGCGGCCCGCGACGCTCGGCGTACGGGGTGTTGTTGTGGATGAGCAGGGCCACGTCCTGCTTCTGCGCCACACCTACACGCCCGGATGGCATTTCCCCGGGGGCGGCGTGGAAAGGCGCGAAACCGCTGCGCAATCGTTGATCCGGGAGCTGCACGAAGAAGCGGGAATCAGGGCGGCGGCGGATGCGCTCGAACTGGTCTCGATCCACGCCAATCACCTGTTTTTCCCGAACGACCATGTGCTTGTGTACCGGATAAAGGCGTGGACGCAGGGCGAGCCGACACAAAAAGGCGAGATCGCGGAGGTTCGCTTCGTCGATCCGCTGAACCCGCCCGATGGGGTGACCGCGGGCACAAAGCGCCGTCTGGATGAGCTTTTCGCCGGCAAGCCACGCAGCGAAGCGTGGTGATCCGCCGCGCGGCCGGGGCGCCTCTTCCCCAGTTTGCGCGTCAAACGGCCATTGATTTGCAGTAATGTTTGGTCATCACTGCGGCCCGGACGTGGAGGACGTGAATGCGCCTGGGTTCGATCCTGATGACCGCCGCCGCGCTGGTCCTGACGGGCTGCGGCGATCCGGAAGCCGACACAACATCGGCGGCGACCAATGGCGCGCTCGAGGGCGATGCCGTGCTCATCTCCACCGCGCAGAAGATCAGCGACGCCATTGGCGGATGCGAGAAGCCGGCTGATGCGCAGATCGAATCGAAGGTCGTGGGGCTCGAGAAGGGCGCCATCGTGATACTGGGCTGCAGCCAGGGCGCTTATTCGAGCACGCATCGCCTGTTCGCGGTGCGCGGCCCGGACAAGCTCGAACTGCTGTCGGTGCCCGACTATGACACCGACGGCTGGTTCGCGAGCGATCAGGCCAGCATGGCCGAACTCGACGCGGGCAACGAAACGCTGACGACCTTCCGCAAGAGCGCCGGGCATGGCGGCTGCGGATCGGAAGGCACGTACCACTGGGACGGCGTGCGCTTTGCGCTGCAGGAGCTGCGCTGGCAGGACTGCACGCCGGACGCGAAGGGCCCGCCCTTCCCGGTCATCTGGCCGACGCAGATCGGCACCGAGTCCGATCCCAATGGCGTGACGCCCGCGCCCTGAGCCCGACCCAACTCGGCCAGCACGCACTCGTGGTTCGAGGGGCGTACGCACAACCGCAAACAAAAAAGGGCGGCTCCTGCGAGCCGCCCTTCTGCATTCCGGGTCTGAGCCCTATTCAACCGCTTCCGGTTCGGGCTTTTCCTTCGTCGTGGCCTTGGGCTCGGCGATGAACTTGAACGACAATTTGTCGGGGTCGTTCTTGTCGATGTCGATCTTCACGCCGCCGCCCTTCTGGAGCGAACCAAACAGGAGTTCGTCGGCCATCGGTTTCTTGACGTGTTCCTGGATGAGCCTGCCGAGAGGACGCGCGCCGAACGCTTCGTCGTAGCCGCGCACGGCCAGCCATTTGCGGGCTTTCGGCGTGAGCGCGATCGTGACGTTGCGGTCCGCCAGCTGGGTTTCCAGCTGGAGGATAAACTTGTCGACGACCATCTCGATGATTTCCTGCGACAGGCCGGCGAAGCCGATCGTGGCGTCGAGGCGGTTGCGGAATTCGGGAGTGAACAGGCGTTTGATCGCCTCTTCATTCTCGTCCTCGCGCTTGCCGCGGCCGAAGCCGATGGATTCTTTCGCAGCATCCGATGCGCCGGCGTTCGTGGTCATGATGAGGATCACGTTCCTGAAGTCGACCTTCTTGCCGTTCGAGTCGGTCAGCGTGCCGTTATCCATCACCTGCAGGAGGATGTTGAACAGGTCCGGGTGCGCCTTCTCGATCTCGTCGAGCAGCAGGACGCAGTGCGGATGCTGGTCGACGCCATCGGTCAGCAGGCCGCCCTGATCGAAGCCGACATAGCCCGGAGGCGCGCCGATGAGACGCGAGACCGTGTGGCGCTCCATGTATTCCGACATGTCGAAGCGCAGCATCTCGACGCCGAGGATGGACGAGAGCTGTTTAGCCACCTCCGTCTTGCCGACGCCAGTGGGGCCGGAGAACAGATAGCAACCGATCGGCTTGTTCGGTTCGCGCAGGCCAGCGCGGGCAAGCTTGATCGCGGTGGCGAGCGCCTGGATCGCCTTGTCCTGGCCGAAGACCACGCGCTTGAGATCGGTCTCGAGCGACTTGAGCTGTTCGGCGTCCGACTTCGAGACCTGCTTGGCGGGAATGCGGGCCATCTTGGAGATGACGACCTCGACTTCCTTCGCGCCGATCTGCTTGCGGCGCTTGCCTTCCGGCAGCAGCCATTGCGCGGCCCCGGCTTCGTCGATCACGTCGATCGCCTTGTCCGGCAGCTTGCGGTCGGTGATGTATTTCGCCGACAGGTCCACCGCCGTGCGGATGGCTTCGTTCGTGTATTTGAGGCCGTGGAATTCCTCGAAGTAGGGCTTGAGGCCCATCACGATCTTGATCGTGTCCTCGATAGTCGGCTCGACCACGTCGATCTTCTGGAAGCGGCGGGCGAGCGCCCGGTCCTTCTCGAAGTGCTGGCGATATTCCTTGTACGTCGTGGAGCCCATGCAGCGCAGCGTGCCTGACTGAAGCGCGGGCTTCAGCAGGTTCGACGCGTCCATCGCGCCGCCGGAGGTTGCGCCGGCGCCGATGACGGTGTGGATCTCGTCGATGAAGAGGACGGCCTTCGGCTGCTCCTCAAGCTCTTTCACGACAGCCTTCAGACGTTCCTCGAAGTCGCCGCGATAGCGGGTGCCGGCAAGCAAGGCGCCCATGTCGAGCGAGTAGATGACGGCGTCCGCAAGAATGGCGGGCGCTTCACCGTCGACGATCTTCTTGGCGAGCCCTTCAGCAATGGCGGTCTTGCCGACGCCTGGATCGCCCACAAGCAGCGGGTTGTTCTTGCGGCGGCGGCAGAGAACCTGGATCGCGCGTTCGACTTCCGCGTGGCGACCGATGAGCGGATCCGTCTTGCCCTCGCGGGCCTTCTGGTTGAGGTCGACGCAATAGGCGCCGAGCGCCTCGCCGACCGGTTTCGTGGCGTCGTCTTCTTTCTCACCAGCTCCTTCGACAGGCTTGGGCTTCGACATGCCCGGCTTCTTGGCGACGCCGTGCGAGATGTAGTTCACCGCGTCGTAGCGCGTCATGTCCTGCTCCTGCAGGAAGTACGCGGCGTGGCTGTCGCGCTCGGCGAAGATCGAGACGAGTACGTTGGCGCCCGTGACTTCGTCTTTCGACGAAGACTCGACGTGGAGCACGGCGCGCTGGACGACGCGCTGGAACGCGGCCGTCGGATGCACCTGCCCGCCGTCTTCCACGACGAAGGAGGCGCAGTCGTTGTCGAGATAGTTGGCGAGATCGCGGCGCAGCTTCTCGATATCGAGCTTGCAGGCCGTCATCACCTCGGCTGCATCCTCGTCCTCGGTGAGGGCGAGCAGCAGGTGTTCTAGCGTGGCGTATTCGTGCTTTCGGTCCGCGGCCAGTGACAGGGCGCGTTCGAGAGCACGTTCAAGGCTGGGTGTCAGGGAGGGCATTAAGCGTGCCTAGTCCTCGCGTTCTCGGGTGCATTGAAGAGGGTGTTCGTTCCGGCGGGCCAGGTCCATGACCTGGGCCACCTTCGTTTCGGCGACTTCGAGTGGATATACGCCGCAGACGCCGACCCCGTAGTTGTGCACGTGGAGCATGATCCGAGTCGCTTCCTCCCGCGACTTGTTGAAGAAGTGCTCGAGCACCAGAACGACGAACTCCATGGGAGTATAATCGTCGTTCAGGAGCAGCACCCGGTACATGGACGGCTTCTTGGTTTTCGGCTTCGCACGTGTGGCGACGCCGACCTCCTTTGCCGGGTTCTGGGTGATGCGCTTGTCGGTCATTGGTCCTGGGGTGGCCTGAAGTGGGGGTCGTGTCCCACCGTGGACAGTAAACGGCGGGTTTCCACTCCCCATTAGATATTAATCCGGGGCCGCAGTGCTAGGGGCTGTGCCGCGTTAGCTCCGGTTATGCGCTCCGGGGGCCACGATACGCAGCGTCCGCCATCGTTTGCACAAAGTCCGGGCCGATGGTTAAGGCTCGCGCATCGCTGGAACCGGACTGCGACAAACCTTGCACGGTTCATGCACGATTAAGCGAAGCGCCGCTCTACTTGGGCGGGAGCAGACCCAAAGATGGGCAGCCGGGAAGAAAATCGTGCCAGCCTGCATAACAGGGGTGACGTAACTTAAAGATTGGGTAAGCTCGCCGTTGGACCCTCAATCTGTCTTTGTATGTGCTTCTGATAGAGGAATCCCTTGCGTATGAAGACGATCTTCCCGATCGCCTGGATCCGTAAGGTGGCTGCAGTTCTGGCGGTCGCCCTGCTCACTGCCGCGCCCGCATGGGCTGGCGGCAAATACGCCTCGATCGTCATCGATCTCGATACGAACCAGGTGCTCCACGCCCGAGATGCCGATGAATCAAGGCATCCGGCGTCCCTGACCAAGGTCATGACCCTTTACCTCGTTTTCGACGCCCTCGATTCCGGCAAGCTAAAGCTTACCGAGCGGATGAAGGTGTCCAAGGCCGCCTCCCGCGCCCAACCGTCCAAGCTGGGCCTGAAGTCCGGCGCGACCATCAAGGTCGAGGATGCGATTCGCGCCCTAGTGACCAAATCCGCCAACGACGTCGCCATCGTGTTCGCCGAACGCCTCGGCGGCACCGAAGCCAAGTTCGCGACCAAGATGAACGCCAAGGCCAAGGAACTGGGGATGATGTCCACCACGTTCCGGAACGCCTCCGGCCTGCCCGACAAACGCCAGATCACGACCGCCCGCGACATGGCGAAGCTGGCTGAGTCCGTCTATGCGGACCACAAGGACCGTTACAACTACTTCTCGCTGTCCTCGTTCACGTGGAACAAGCGGAAATACGCCAACCACAACGAGCTCCTGAAGAAGGTTCAGGGCGTGGATGGCATCAAGACCGGCTTCACCAACGCTTCCGGCTACAACCTGATGGCCTCCGCCGAGCGCGATGGCCGCCGGGTGATCGCCGTCATGCTGGGCGGTTCCACCGGCCGTTCGCGCGACGCCCACGTCGCGGACCTGCTGGAAGCCGCCTTCCTCGAGATCAACGGCGTTGTCGCCAGCGACGACCTGCGCACCCGGATCGCTTTCGGCGACCGTGGCAACACCTCGGCCGATGCTCTGGCCATGGCGCAGCTTCGCAAGCTGACCGAGGGCAACGACGTGGCCCTGGTTTCGGCCACGGACCCGGCTCTGGTGGCGGAACTGGAAGAAGGCACGACGGAAGAGGGTGAAGGCGCTTTCGAGGAAGACGTCGCCCAGGGTGATAGCGAAGCCCTCGCGGATCCGATCGGCGACCTGATCGAAGCCTCGCCGGGAGCCGCGGTTGCCTCGACCCCGATCGCATCGACCGAAGTGATCGTTCCGGCCTCGGAAGCAATCCTGATCACCAGCGAAGTGGCCGCGGGTTCCGCCCCGGCGCAGGCCTCGCTGGATCAGCTGGCGATGCCGGTCACCCGGCCGTAAGGCTCGGCTTTCTGCTTACTTCACGCGCTTCCAGCGTAGCGGCTTGCCGCCATCGCGGGTCACTTCCCCGCGCGCTTCCGCATCCAGCTGAACGGTCTTGGCCCACCATCCTTGCGTGGTTCCCCACGTAGCTGCAGGCAGCGCCTTCTTCATCAGCACCATCATTTCGGACTGGGTCACGCCCGGCCCGGTCTTCGGCATGACTTTCAGGAAGGCCTTGCGGGCCGCCTCGTACTTGTCCGCATCGCGCGGATAGGTCTTGCCGGGCGCATTGACGTTCAGCGTCTGGACGATGCGCTTCTCGGCCTTCTTCGCCGGTTTCTTTGCGGGGGACTTCGCGGGTTTCTTTGCCATGCGCGGAGGCTAGCGCAGGATAACCGGGGCTAGAAGCTGATTTCCTTGCCTTCGAGGCCGGGCAGTTTGAGGACGATCATCAGGTCGCGGATTTCCTGGCGGGCGGCGACGTGGCTCATCGTGAAGGCGACGCCGGAGTTGGAGTCCGTCAGGTCGAGCAGGCTGAGACCCATCGGGAACAGCTCGCGGTAGATCACCCTTTCAGAAAGTCCTGGCGCGATGCGGAAGCCGACGCGGCGGGAAAGGTTGTCGAGGGCCTCGCCCACGCGCTGCTTGTTGCGCGCATCCAGCGGCGACATGCGGTTGCGCATGACGATCCAGTCGATCGGGCGGCGGGTCGCCTGAGCCTTCTGTTTCCGGCATTCCCAGACCAGTTCGGCATAGAAGCTGGGGCGGGCAACCTCGAGCGTGTGCGGGTCAACGTCGCCCAGCAGGTCGAAGTCCACGAAACTATCGTTCAGCGGCGTGATCAGCGTATCGGCTGCGGAATGGGCGATGCGCGAGAGGAAGGTATCGCCGCCGGGGGCGTCGATGATGATGAAATTGCACTTTTCCGACAGGCGTTTGAGGCTGTCCTCGAAATGCCGGGCTTCCTCGGCCTCAGCGGCGTCGAGGTCGCGGGCCTGGCTGGCGTCGATGCGCGCGACTTCCGGCATCGGCAGCGGCGCGCCCGTGTTGCGGATCCAGCGCGAGCGGTTCTCGATATAGCGGGCAAGCGAGCGCTGGCGGACGTCGAGATCCATCACCCCGACCGTCATGCCCATGCGCAGCAGGCCGACGCACAGGTGCATGGCGACGGTGGATTTACCCGCCCCACCCTTTTCGTTGCCGACAACGATCGTGTGCGCCAGCCGGCTCTGGCCGGGCGCCTCACGTTCTGTCGTGGCATTGGGAGCAGTCATTACGGTCGTGGCCATGGACTCAGTACGCCCTTATGGGCGCAACGCCCCGGCAAGGGCCAGCCAAGGCTGACAGTTCCACACAGAGAGCGTCCACGGCGGCTTCGGAGGCCAATCCCCCTACAGCAAGCCGGATTTCGGAGCCCACGGCGGCATAGCGGGGCTCGACGCCGGCCAGGCGGTTGCCGGCGATCAGCGTCTTCCAGCGGGCTTCGGCCACCTGCTGGGTAGCGAAGGAGCCGAGTTCGGCTTCGTAGAACAGGGAGGTGGCTCGGCTGAGCTTTGGCGCGGGAGCGTAGAGCTGGGCAAGCCGGATCAGCGCTTCGTCATGCGGGTCGGCGATCTCGCCGGTGATCTCGGACTTCGCGACCGGAATGAACATGTCCGGCTGGTCGGGCAGCGGGCCAAGCACGTCCAGCGCCTTGCGAAGATGGGCAATCTCGGAGCCGAGGGCCTCGACTTGTGCCTCCAGCGCGGCGATGCGTTCGGCCTCGGTTGGGCCGGCGGTTGGATCGGCCGCCATCAGGCTGGTTTCGGGCGGATCGCCAAACAAAGGCTCGGGACGGGCGGTCGCGGCCTCCGCCGGAGCGATCTTCACACAGGCCGCGATGGCCAGCGCAACGACGCTGAACCCCACAAACCTGAGATAAATGACAAGGCGCGCACGCATTCCGTGAAGATCGGCAATGCCGGTTAAGGACCTATAAAACCTGCGGCGGCGCAGGCGATTGATCCACCACCGGAACGGGCCTAGAAGCGCGCGCCGTAATACTGCCGAAAGGCCGGATTACGCCGAGGACTGCGCTGGTTCCCTGAAAGGGTCGAGTTTGCCGAAGCGTTCGGGACTGGTCGTCGCTCGCACCCGCGCGGAAGCCCGGGACTGGCATCGCGGGATGCGTGCGCAGAGCAAGCGTATCGCCTTTGTCCCCACCATGGGCGCGCTGCATGACGGCCATCTGAGCCTTGTGAAGATCGGGCTCCAGAAGGCCGACGTCGTCGCGTCTTCGATCTTTGTTAACCCGACCCAGTTCGCCGCCCACGAGGATCTGGGCACATACCCACGCACGGAAGAAAGCGATCTCCAGAAGCTGGAAGCAGCCGGATGCTCGTTCTGCTACTGCCCCTCGCCTTCAGAAATGTATCCGCCCGGAGATTCCACGCGCGTGGTCGTGAAAGACCTGTCGCACATTCTCGAAGGCGAAGTGCGGCCGCACTTCTTCGAGGGCGTCGCCAGCGTGGTGAGCCGGCTGTTCCTGCACGTCTCGCCCGACGTCGCCGTGTTCGGCGAGAAGGACTACCAGCAGCTGCTCGTCATCAAGCGCATGTCGCAGGACCTCGGCTTCGGCATCGAGATCTGCGGCGGGCCGACCCTACGCGAGGCCGACGGCCTCGCGATGTCGTCCCGCAATGCGTATCTCGGCACCGATGATCGCGCGAAGGCCGCAGCAATCTATCGCGCGATGACCGAAGCGGCGGCGCGCGTCGAGGCGGGTGAACGCATCAGCGCCACGGCAGAGAATGCGCAGCAGACGCTGATCGGCGCGGGCTTCACATCCGTGGACTATGTCGCTGTCCGCCGCGCCGACACGCTGGCTCCCTTCGGCAGCGACACGGCCCCCGCCGGCGTCACCGGCCGCCTGCTGATCGCCGCGCGGATGGGCAAGACCCGCCTGATCGACAACACGGCGTTCGTTCGGAAGTAACTCATGACGACGTGCCTTCCGCACCGCTAGTTTAACTTGCGCCAGCCAGCGTGTCGGGAATGATCCAACCATCTGCGATGGGAGGGACGCGACATGACCAGCATTTCAAGGCGGGCCGTCTGGCTGCTCGCAATTGCCTGCGCCGTAGCATCCGGCGCACCGGCCACGTCCCAACCTGACTCCGCCGATCCGATGATCACGAAGGTTGAAGCTGGCCTTCAGCCTCGCCTGCAGATTGCCGGTGAGCCTGCCCCGACCTGGTCGATCACGGAACGTATGGCGCACTACAAGGTGCCCGGCGTCAGCATCGCCGTCATCAGGAACGGCAAGATCGCGTGGGCGAAGGGCTATGGCGTGCTGGAGGCCGGCAAGCCGCAAGCCGTGGATACGGATACGCTTTTCCAGGCGGCGTCGATCTCGAAACCCACCGCAACCATCGCTGCGCTGCGTCTGGTGGAACAGGGCAAGCTGTCGCTCGATGCGCCGATCAACGGCGCGCTGAAATCGTGGAAGATTCCGGAGAATGAGTTCACCCAAAAGACGCCGGTGACGCTCCGACAGATCCTCACCCACGGCGCTGGGTTCACCGGGCATGGCTTCCCCGGATATGCGGCGGGCGTGGCTGTGCCCACGGTCCTGCAGATCCTCGACGGGGAGAAACCAGCCAACACGCCCGCCATTCGGATCAACAAGCTGCCGGGCGAAAGCTGGCGCTATTCCGGGGGCGGCTACACCGTGATGCAGCTGGCCATGACAGAGGCGGCCGGAAAGGACTTCGTCGCGATCACCGACGAACTCGTGCTCAAGCCCGCAGGGATGGCGCGCTCGACCTACGCGCAGCCCTTGCCCGAGGCCAGCCGCGCCAATGCCGCCACCGCGCACCGTCAGAACGGCTCGGTTGTTGCGGGCCACAGCCATACCTATCCCGAGCAGGCCGCCGCCGGCCTCTGGACCACGCCCAGCGATCTTGCACGTCTTGGCCTCGCCGTCGTCGCAGCAGTGAGGGGCGAACCGAACGCCATCGTAAGGCCGGACACGGTGAAGCAGATGCTGACCCGTCAGATCGGCACATACGGCCTCGGCTTCGATCTCGCCAATCCCGGCGATGGCCTCGTGTTCCATCACGGCGGGTCGAACATGGGCTTCAAGGGCATGTTCGCCGTCTATGCCGATGGCAGCGGCGGCTTTGCGATCCTGACCAACGGCGATCAGGGCAGCGCGCTGATGCGCGAGATCCAGACGTCGCTCTCGGTTGCCTACAGCTGGAAATACGACGCGCCAGAGGTGCGCAGCGTGGTGACGCTCACGCCGGAACGAGCTGCGGCGTTCGCGGGCGAGTACGTTGTGAAGGGAAGCGGCGGCCGTCCGGACCTCGTGCTTTCGATCACTGCCGACGGCGACAAGCTCTGGGCCGAGGCGCCGCCCGCGATTGCGAAGCAGCGGTTTTATGTCGCTTCGGACCAGGAGGTGTTCGCCGCGACCAGACCGATACTGGCTTACACGAAGGACGCCGCCGGCAAGCCGGTCACGATTCAGATGAACTCTACCGACGTTGCCGTGCGGAGAGAATAGGCGCTACCACGCCAGCGCTTCCTTGAGTGCGGTCTCCAGATCGGCCGAGAGCGCAGGCCCCTTGCCATCAACGTCCGGTGGCGCGTCGCCCGGTTCGAGATAGCGCCAGCCCTGGAAGGGGCGTTTCTTGCGCGACTTGGTGCGGATGAGTTCGGGGTCGAGGTGGACGCGACACATGGCCTTGCCCTCCTTGTCCTTCACCGCCTCGAAGCCGATCAGCTTCTGGCGCACGATGATGTGGTTCTTGATCACCCAGTAGATCGAACCGCCGGCCAGCATCTCCTCGGCACGCTTCGGCGTCATGCGGGTGTCGTGGAAGGGATTGGCCGGCTTTCCCTTCTTCGCGCGTTCTTTCGCGCGCTTGACCTGCCAGTCGGAGAGCTCGTCGACATTGTCGACGCCCACGCACAGCTTGATCATGTGAAGTGCCATGGCGCGAAAGTAATGGCGCGGGGCGGCCCCGCAACCCTTCAGCGGAGATTGGCTGTGGGTCCCGGAACGGACGGGGTGGGCTTGGAGCCCAGTTCCTGCTCGGAATCCCCGGCAAAGCTGAAGGCGATGTCGGTCAGCTCGACATGGACCGACCGGGTCTCGCTCATCCCCCAGCGGCCGCCCTTGGCGGTCAGGTCGTACGACATGACGTAGGACACGTCCCAGCGCTGGGAATATCCGAACTGGTAGGTCTGGTTGTAGTCGCTGACCTCGGTTCCATCGTCGAGCTTCACCGGGCGCTCGATGTTGTAGGCGATCGACTGCAGGTATCCGGTCCGCGAATCGAGCTGCAGGCGGCCAAGCATCCGGGCCGAGAACTGGGCGTCGATCGGCCCGTCGTTCACCGAGATCTTGTGGCGGAAGCTGACAGACATGGAATCCGCCGCCCCGGCCACGCGGGCGTCACCCAGGCTAAGGCGCAGGTCGTCTGCAAAGAGGCGATTGTCCGCCTGCCCCTCATCCCGCCAGCCATCGACCACGGCGTCGAGTTCGTCATTGTCGCCGTGCTTGAGCGTGATCTTGAACCGCTCGTTCGGCGCTGCGTAGGGGTCGAACTCGATGCGGCGCGTGGCGTTGCCGGCGGTCAGCGTCGCGTGGAACGCCGCGCGCAGGGCCGGCGGCGGCTCGGCGGCGTCGAGCGCACGCTCCAGCGCCTGTTCCGGGGGCAAGCCTGCCCACGTCACGGCGAAAAGAAGAAAGGCGGGCATCGCTCGCTTATCCGTCCCGGTTTCCGGGGAGCTGCAGTCCCTCAGGGGGCCGACGCTCCTTTCGGAATGTGGCTGGATTTGGCCGTGGAAGATGAATTCGTATCCGCCACTGCTGAACCGCACTCTGGGCCAGTCTTGATGAACAATTCCCGAATCAGACGGGGCGCGACTGTGGCCGGGCTGGATTATTCCGGCGCCGGCTCAAGCCATTCGGCCGACACCTCGCGCCAATAATCCTAGAACCGCTCGTCGACGCCCGGAGCAGTAATGTGAATCCCGTCAGCCATCACCCCGATGACAACCGAACCATCTTCTTCCAGCGTAACCTCAAGCCCCGCCGGCTCTTCGTAGCTGATGACAATCCGGCCTTTGCTTTCAAGCTCGATGGCCTGCGCCCACGGTTCGATCGCAACCGTCACCGTGTTTGGCATCCGGTTGTCGAACGTGAACGTCGCCATGGTGGCTGTCCTGCGAGAAGTCGTTTCTATTCCGGCGCCGGCTCAAGCTTCACGAGAACAACACCTTCAGCGGTCTGGGTTCCGGCAGCGGCGGTGACTTCGGCGACCTTTCCGTCGCGCGGGGCGGTGAGCGTGTGTTCCATCTTCATCGCTTCCATCACCACGAGCGGATCGCCACGCTTCACCTCCTGCCCTGCTTTTGCCTTCACCTCGAGGATCTTGCCCGGCATGGGCGAGCGGATGTCGTCACCGGCGGCGAGGCCATCGACTGCATGGCTGAAGTCCGGCGAGCGAAGCGCGATGGCGCGGCCGTGGTGGAACAGCACGGGACCGTCAGCGAGGCGGCGTACTGTGATCGTTTCCTCAAGCCCGCCGGAGGCGGCCGAAAGATTCACTGACTGGCCAGCGCGCACTTCGGCCTCGCAGCCATAGTCGACCGTGCGACCGTCAACGGTCGCGCGTCCATGCACGCGCCCGGAGATGTGACCAGCCGCCCATTCGGTCTTGTGTTCGCTGAGGCTGACGGCGTGAACCGCACCGGCATGTTCGAAGCGCTGGCCGATGTGCGCGGCGCCGTTAATGCGGAAACCGTCAGACACGCCCCATGGCCCCTCGGCAGCACCCTGATCCAGTAGCGTGAGCGCGACAGCTCCGCACGCAAGCGCGGTATCGGACTCAGCCTGTGTGGGCTCTGCCAGTGAGGCGAGCTCCAGCTCCACCAGCGCCGTGGTCGCCTTGCCGGCGCGCACGACGGGATGTTCGAACAGATTGCCGAGGAAGGCGGCGTTTGTGGCTAGCGGCCAGACACGCAGCGTCTTCATCCATTGCCCGGCGGCAGCGAAGACTTCTTCCCGCGTCGGCGCGTGGACGATGGCCTTGGCGATCATGCTGTCATAGGTCGGCGGCACGACGTCTCCGGCTTCCACCGCGCTATCGAGGCGCGACTTCACCGTCCGCTTGTTCGGCGGGTTGTTGACATCGAACACTTCCAGCTTGCCGGACGATGGCAGGAAGCCGCGCGCCGGGTCTTCTGCGCACAGGCGCGCCTCGACGGCGTGGCCCATCAGGTTGATCTCGGATTGCGCGGGCAGCTTCTCGCCCGACGCCACACGCAGCTGCAGCTCGACGAAATCGAGCCCGGTGATCATCTCGGAAACCGGATGCTCGACCTGGAGCCGCGTGTTCATCTCCATGAACCAGAAGCCGTCCGGCCGCAGCGCGCCAGAACCATCGACGATGAACTCGATCGTGCCGGCATTGCGATAGCCCACGGCCTTCGCAGCCATCAGCGCCGCATCGGTCATCGCCTTGCGCACTGCCTCGGTCATGCCGGGCGCTGGCGCTTCCTCGATCACCTTCTGGCGGCGGCGCTGCAGGGAGCAGTCGCGCTCGTAGAGGTGGATGTAGTTGCCGTGATTGTCGCCGAAGACCTGCACCTCGATGTGGCGCGGGTTCTCGACGAACTTCTCGACCAGCACGCGATCATCGCCGAAACTACCCTTGGCTTCGCGCTGGGCGCTCGTCAGCGCGTCATCGAAATCCTTCTCGGCGTCGACCTTGCGCATGCCGCGCCCGCCACCGCCGGCGACAGCCTTGATGAGCACCGGATAGCCGATCTTCTTCGCGGCGGCCTTCAGCGTCTTCGGGCTCTGGTCCTCGCCGTGATAGCCCGGCGTCACAGGCACGCCGTGCTTTTCCATCAGCGCCTTGGCGGCGTCCTTGAGCCCCATGGCGCGGATCGCTTCAGGCGGCGGACCGATCCAGGTGAGTCCGGCCTTCGCGACCGCTTCCGCAAATGCCGCGTTCTCGGAGAGGAAGCCGTAACCGGGATGGATCGCTTCAGCGCGCGTCTTCAGCGCGGCCTCGATGATGCGGTCGCCCTTGAGATAGCTGTCCGCGGCAGGGGCCGCGCCGATCCGCACGGCCTCGTCGGCTTCGCGCACGAAGGCGGCGTCCGTATCGACGTCGGAATAGACCGCGACCGTTCGCAGGCCGAGCCTGCGTGCGGTTCGCATGATGCGTCGGGAAATCTCGCCGCGGTTGGCGATCAGGATCGATGAGAACATGGCGCGGAAGTTAGGATGCGGGGGGCTGTCAGGGGAAGCATTTTCGTATCCCATGGGCCATCGATTTCCACTGCTATAGAGACAGAATCAGCGGACTCTGGCGGCGCCTCGGGGGCGACGGAGACACACTCAATGAAACTGAAGGCTCTGGTTGGGCTCGGCATGCTTGCTGCGCCGGTTGCGGCGACAGGCGCCGCACATGCGCAGGCGACACCCGAAACGGACAAGAGGGAAGCCAAATCCTACGTCTCCGTGTCGATGGCGACGATCACGGGTGGGGATTATTCCTACGCAGTTGAAGACATCTTCGATGTCGAAGGCGAGATCGGCGACGGTTTCCTGTTTGAAGCCGCGTACGGCATGAGGTTTCAGGACAACTGGCGCGGCGAAGTCGCCTTCTCTTGGCGCGACCATGACAACGCCACCACTGATTGGCAGTTCGGCCAAAACCAGACCGGGCCGGGCATGTCGGCCTACACGCTGGACGCCATCGGCTATCGCGATTTCCCGATCAACAGCCGCGCTGACTTCTACCTCGGCGGCGGCGTGGGCGTCGCCACGGTGAACCTCGACGATGGCGTGGTGACGGACTCGAACGGCCTCGGCCTGCAGCTTCAGGCCATCGCCGGCGTACAGGCGCGGATCGGCGGCAACACGACCGTGTTCGCTGAAGCGCGCGTGCGGTCCATGTGGCCGGAGATCGAGGGTGGCCAAGCAGGCGCTACCGGCGAGGTGAACGACGCGTTCGACATCACCTCGACCAGCATCGGCGCAGGCGTGAAGTTCGGCTTTTAGTATATCGCGGCCATTTCGGTTTGCGGGACCGCCGGGCTCCCGCCCGGCAGTCGCTGCGAAGCAGCGAATTCAGGAAAGCGTCGCTACGCGCCGCTCTGCCGGGCAGGAGCCCGGCGGTCCGAAATCACAGCTTCCGCTACCGCGCCCATTTCGGCTTGCGCTTCTCGAGGAACGCCGCAAGGCCTTCCTTGCCTTCGTCGCTGACGCGGCGATGGGCGAGGCGCTTTGCCGTCAGATGCCCAAGGCTGGAGTCGATCACCTCCCCTGTGACACGCGAGACAAGATCCTTGGTGTCGGCGACGGCGGCGGGAGATGCGGCGTAGGCGAGGTCGGCATAGTGCTCGACCAGCTTCTCCATCGCGGCTTCGTCTTCGACCTCGTGATGAATGAGGCCGATCTTCGCGGCGACATCGGCCTCGAAGCGTTCGGCCGTCACGAACAGCGCGCGAGCCCAGCGGGGACCGATGGCGTTGATGATGTAGGGCGAGATCGTCGCCGGGATGATGCCGAGCTTCACTTCGGAGAACGAAAAGATGGTTCCCTTGCGCGCGATCGCGATATCGCACGCCGCCGCGACCCCGCACGCGCCCGCCATGGCCGCGCCATGCAGCAGCGCGATGGTGACCTGCGGAAGCTCGTAGAGCCGGCGCAGCATCTCGGCCATGCCATAGGCGTCCTGCTCGTTCTCGCTGACGGAATAGTGCTGCGCGGCGCGCATCCATTCGAGATCGGCGCCGGCCGAGAACACCGGCCCTGCCCCGCGGACCAGCAGCAGCCGGCATTCCGGATTCTTCGACAGCGTCTCGAACGCGTCCGTCAGTTCCTGGATAACCTCGGCATTGAAAGCGTTGCGCTTCTGCGGGCGGTTCAGCGTGAGGACCGCCGTGCCTTCCGGCGACACGTCGAGGAGGATATTCTCGTAAGCCATGGGACTGCTCCGTTTTGGAGTGATGTAGACCTGCAGCGGCCCCGCGTCACCCGCCGATGCGCGTGACCTCGGCGACATTGCGCCTTGGGTCCAGCCGCACCTCGATATCAGCGCGGCGGCCTCCCGACAGCATGTGCCGGGTGATGCGTTCGAAATGCTGGATGAAGCGGGCGATGCGCAGCTTGTCGCCATCCGTCAGATCGCGCGCGAGCAGGCTTTCCTCCTGCTCGCATCGCCATTCGTGGACGATCTCGAATGACGGCGCCCGCAAGTTGATGATGGCGTCGAGCCGCGCGAAGGACAGCTGGTAAGCGCCGGAGAGGTTGGCGTTCACCTCTTTGCGCCAGACAGCATCCTTGTCTTCGTCGGCCTCGAGAACGTTCGCGGGCGCCGCCAGTTCCGCCTCGGTCTGCGGGGTCGCGCCCAGGCACCAGCCATCCACGAGGATCACGGACGGCCTGCCGTGAAAGGCGGGGCGGTGGCTGGCGTGCACGGGATTGTCTGTCACCTTGTCGAACGCGGGGAGAATGGTCTGCGCGCCCTCGCGCGCTTCGAGCAGCTCGTCCAGAGTCTCGTTGAGCTGCAGCAGGTTGTGCGTGCCCGGCGGTCCGCGCGTGGCGAACAGCGGATGCACGCTCTGCGCGATCAGGCGGCGATAGCTTGCCGGCAGGTAGACATCGTCGAGCGAGAAATGCGCCGTGCGCGGATGAAACGCTGCATATGCCTTTACCAGCGTCGTCTTGCCCGACCCCTGCGGCCCGGCGACGCCCACAACCGGAACGCGATCACCCGCCCGCTCCCGCGCAATCGCTACGGCCTGATCGAGAGCGTTGATGGCGTCGCGGTTCATGGACCGCCACCAACCGAAGCTTTCCCATTCGGCGATGCTTGAGTGATCAACCGCGCCAATCTGTGAAATCTCGGGGTCAAACGCCCAACGCCGCCGGTGTAGTCCATGAATCCGCCCACGAACTGTTCGTACAGGCCCGTTCGCGAGATGGCGTTCATGAAATCGCCGGCCTCGTGCTTATCGATCGCCAGATCATCGCCCAGTTTTTCAACGAACTGATTCCAGAAAGTTCGGGACCATTGCAGATCGTTCTGTTTCTCAGATCTCGGCATCAACGAAAAACTGTCTAGGATAACTAGTGCCCGCCATTCGCGGAGCGACAGCTGCTCCAGCACATCGATGCATTCCTCAAACTCGTCGACTTTTTCGTTGGACGCAGCGACTGTTAGGGACGAGCGAAACATCTCCGCGAACAGTCTTATTTTCTCATCCCGTCTAGTGTTGGAAACGGCCTTCAAGGTTCTGAAGTAGCAGTGAAGGAAGTCCTCAGACTCGATCATTGCGTCGGTTAACTCGACGGAGCCTTGTGCGAGCGCATCAAAAAACACTCGCAATCTACGGTCGCGCATTGCGTCAACATGCGCGACGAGCAGTGTATCGATGGAACCACCAATCCCCGGGACCAGCTGAACTAGCGCCCGAATCCACGGTGCTTTGTAGAAGGTCAGCAGACCACTGGATGGGGCGCTTTGCGACATCCTACATCCTGAATACGCCGAACGCAGTCTCGCGGTCGGCAGGCCGTCCATGTGGCGCATTCAGCGACGCTGACAGAGCCAGGCCCAGAACACGGCGCGTGTCGCTGGGAGCGATGACGCCGTCGTCCCACAGGCGGGCTGTCGAGAAATAGGGCGAACCTTCGCGCTCGTAGAGATCGCGGATCGGCTGCTTGAATTTTGCTTCCGCTTCGGCCGCCCAAGTCTCGCCCTTAGCTTCCATCGCGTCGCGCTTCACCGTGGCAAGCACGCTGGCCGCCTGTTCGCCGCCCATGACGGAGATGCGGGCGTTGGGCCACATGAAGAGGAAGCGGGGCGAATAGGCCCGGCCGCACATGCCGTAATTGCCTGCGCCATAGCTGCCGCCGATCACCACGGTGAACTTCGGCACGCGAGCCGTGGCGACGGCAGTCACCATCTTCGCGCCGTCCTTGGCGATGCCACCAGCCTCGTACTTCGAACCAACCATGAAGCCCGTGATGTTCTGCAGGAACAGTAGCGGGATGCCGCGCTGGTCGCACAGCTGGATGAAGTGCGCGGCTTTCTGGGCGCTTTCGGAGAACAGGATGCCGTTGTTGGCGAGGATGCCGATAGGCATGCCGTAGATGTGGGCGAAGCCCGTCACCAGCGTTTCGCCATAGAGCTTCTTGAACTCGTCGAAGTCTGAGCCATCCACTAGCCGCGCGATGACTTCACGAACGTCGTAGGGCTCGCGCGCTTCCTGCGGGATTACGCCGTCGAGTTCGCGCGTGTCGTAGGCGGGCTCGCGCGAAGCGATGGTGTCCAGCATCACGCGCTTCGGCCGGTTGAAGTTCTTCACGATGTCGCGGACGATCTGTAGCGCATGGGCGTCGTTGGCGGCGTAATGATCAGCAACGCCCGAACGCCGTGCGTGAACGTCCGCGCCGCCAAGGTCTTCCGCCGAGATGATCTCGCCTGTCGCCGCCTTCACCAGCGGCGGGCCGCCGAGGAAGATGGTGCCCTGCTTGCGCACGATCACGGTCTCGTCCGACATCGCCGGCACATAGGCGCCGCCCGCCGTGCACGAGCCCATGACGGAGGCGACCTGCGGGATGCCCCGCGCGCTCATGTTGGCCTGGTTGTAGAAGATGCGGCCGAAGTGTTCGCGGTCCGGGAAGACCTCCGACTGGTGCGGCAGGTTCGCGCCGCCGCTGTCGACCAGATAGACGCACGGCAAGTGGTTCTCGAGCGCCACTTCCTGCGCCCGCAGATGCTTCTTCACGGTGATCGGGAAATACGCCCCGCCCTTCACCGTGGCGTCGTTGCAGACGATCACGCACTCGCGGCCGGAGATCCGGCCGATGCCGGTGATCACGCCGGCCGCGGGGGCCTCTCCGTCATACATGCCATCCGCCGCCAGGGGCGACAGCTCCAGGAAGGGCGAACCCGGGTCGACCAGCTGTTCCACCCGCTCACGCGGCAGAAGCTTGCCCCGGGCCGCATGCCGCGTGCGCGAACTTTCCGGTCCGCCCAGCGCCGCCCTGGCCGTCTTCGCATGAAGTTCATCGACCAGCCGCTGCATTGCAGCAGCGTTGCCTTGAAAGCGCTCGGTGGAAGAACTTACCTGAGAATGAAGTCGCGCCATTGCGCCCCGCCGTCTGATGCCGATTCCCGGCATTAAGGTCGGCCCGGGGGTGGGTGGCAAGACAGCCGGAAGGCTTCAAACACGATGCTCGAACCTTTCTTTCAGGGTTGGGCGTTACTGTGGAGGCGGTTGCGGGTAACCAATTCGGGCCGGGTTCGACCCCACAAGTGAACGCATGGGCTTGAGAACCAGAGACAAGGCGGCTGACCTGCCGCCGATCCTGCCGACGCTGAAGTCGGTGCCCTTCCTGAGGGATGCGCCCCCGCGCGCGCTGAAGGCCGCCGAGAACGACACGAAGTATTTCGGCCTGCCCGGCGGCTGGCAGCTGTTCGGACCGGGCGAGCCTTCGGACCAGATCTACTTCGTGCTGTCCGGATCGCTGGGCGCCTTCCGTGTCGCGCCGAGCGGCAAGATGGAGCTGGTTGGCCACATTCGCGCGGGCGAGCCCGTCGGCGAGATGTCGATGATCGCCGGCGAGCCGCATGAGCATGCCGTATTCGCCCTGCGCGACACCGAGCTGATCTCCATGTCGCGGCATGGCTTCATGCAGCTCGTGCGATCCGACCCGCAGATCCTCGAGCGCCTGACGCGCGTCATCATGCTGCGCATGCGCCAGACGCGGAAGAAGACCAGCCGCGGCGCCGAACCGAAAGTGTTCGGCCTGATGGCCACTTCACCCACCATCGATCTCAAGCTGCGGGCCCGCGCGCTTTCCGAAGCGCTGCAGACGATGGGCATGCGCGTCGCCATCGTCGGCGAGGAAGCCGTCGGCATGCCGGCCACGTATTTCGACGAGCTCGAAACGCGCAACGACATCGTGCTGCTGATCTCGACCATTGGCGACACCGCCTGGTTCAAGATGACCCAGCGCCATTCGGACCGCATCTGGCTGTTCGCGCGCCACGATGCGCGCCCGTCGCGCCCGCTGCTGCCCGACGATCCCTCGCCCGCACGCCAGTTCCGGCTCGTCGACCTTGTGCTCCTCAGTCATGGCGCCGACCGCCCCGCGACCACGACGGCCGACTGGAAGTCCGCCGCCGAAGCGACGCGCGTATTCCACTGGCATGGCGTTGACGAGGAAGATTGCCGCCGCCTCGCCCGCACCATGTCGGGCAAGTCGGTCGGCCTGGTGCTATCCGGCGGCGGCGCGCGCGCCTACGCGCATATCGGCGTCATCCGGGCGCTGCGCGACGCCAACTGTCCGATCGACTTCATCGGCGGCGCCTCCATGGGCTCGATCGTCGGCGCCGGCCTCGCCGCCGGCTGGACCGACGAGGAACTCGACCGCCGCATCCGCAAGGCTTTCGTCGAAAGCAATCCGCTGTCGGATTATCGACTGCCCGTGGTCGGCCTCGTGAAAGGCACGAAGGTGGATGCGCGCCTGAAGGAACACTTCGGCGAGCAGCTGATCGAGGACCTGAAGCTTCCGTTCTTCACCGTGTCCACCAACCTGACGCAGGGCGCTTATCAGGTGCATACGCAGGGCCTGCTGCGCGAGGCACTACGCGCCACCATCTCGCTGCCGGGCATCCTGCCGCCGGTCGTTTCGGACAAGCAGGTACTGGTGGATGGCGCCGTGCTGAATAACTTCCCCGTGGACGTGATGCGCGAGACGCATCGGGGCCGCATCATCGGCGTCGATGTCGCCGCCGCGCCGCAGGGTCTTGCCGCCGATGATTTCGTGAACCCGCCCGGCTTCTTTGGCTGGACGATGCAGCACGGCTTCAAGACCCCGCCGCCCATCGCCAACCTGCTGATGCGCGCCGCCACGGTCAGCATCAACCCCAATCAGCACCGTGCGATCACCGACATCCTGATCGCACCGGAGCTTCAGGGCGTCGAACTTCGCGACTGGAAGAAATACGACCAGACCGTCGAGGAAGGCTATCTGTCGATGAAGGAAGCCCTCGCCGACGTGAAAGGCCCGCTTGCCCAGATCATCCGCGGCAATGCCGCCGCGATGGCGGACTAGGGCTCCGGCTTCACGGCGTCGCCTTCCCGCTTGAATTCCTTCCAACCGCCGCCGCGCTCCTGCTGGAAATAGCGCGCTCCCCCGCCGGCGTCGGTTGAGGCCTTGTATTGCTGGCGAGCCTTGGCGCGTGCGGCTTCGTCGCCGCCGTCGAATACCACCATCACGCGCTCGAACAGGCTGGCGTCGGCGTCCGATCCGTCGAGCAGCAGCGCCACCTTCGCGCCGTTCGTGCCGACAGCTTCGGTGGAAAGCAGCACAGGGTGCTTGTCAGCGTCCGTTCGCGCCCGGCCATGCGGGAGGAAGGAATCCTCCCTAAAGGTCCAGAGCGCCTTGTTGAGACGCTCCAGAGTCTCTTCATGACCGACGACCACCACGCGCCAGCGGCGTTCGAGGCATTTCTCGATCAACGGAGCGATGGCTGCATCGAGCGAGGTGTGCTCGATGTGATAGAACCACCACTCCGAGGCGGCCATCGCCTAGTCCTCGTAGTTGTCGGCGACGAGCCGGTCGAGGATGCGCACACCCCAGCCGGTCGCCCACGTGGGCTCCAGCGGATTGTCGTTGCCCGGCTTCCACGCTGTGCCCGCGATGTCGAGGTGCGCCCACGCGCGGCCATCGTCGATGAAGCGCTGCAGGAACTGAGCGGCCGTGATCGATCCGGCATTGCCCGCGTTGCCGATGTTGCGCATGTCGGCGAAGTCGCTGTCGATCTGCTTGTCGTAGCCCGGGCCAAGCGGCAGGCGCCAGATCGGCTCGCCCTCGGCCTTGCCGGCGGCGGTAAGCTTCGCGACGAGATCGTCGCTGTTAGAGAACACGCCCGCATGCTCGTTGCCGAGCGAGATGATGATCGCGCCCGTGAGGGTTGCGAGATCCACCATCGCCTTGGGGTTGAACTTCTTCTGCGCGTACCAGAGCACGTCGCACAGAACGAGACGGCCTTCGGCATCCGTGTTCTGGATCTCGATCGTCTTGCCGGCGGCCGACTTCACGATGTCGCCGGGACGCTGCGCATTGCCGTCCGGCATGTTCTCGACAAGGCCGACGAGGCCGACGACATTGGCCTTCGCCTTGCGCTTGGCGATCGCCATCATGGCGCCGACAACGGCGGCCGAGCCGCCCATGTCGCCCTTCATGTCCTGCATGCCGGGGCCCGGCTTCAGCGAGATGCCACCCGTGTCGAACGTCACGCCTTTCCCGATGAGCGCAAGCGGAGCAGCCTTCTTGTCCTTGCCGCCCGTCCACTTCATCACGACGAGACGCGAACCGCGCACCGATCCCTGCCCCACGCCGAGCAGCGAGCCCATGCCGAGCTTGGTCATCGCGGCGACATCCAGCACCTCGATCTCGAGACCGAGTTCGGACAGCTCCTGAATGCGCTCCGCGTAGCTTTCCGGATGCAAAACGTTCGGCGGTTCGGAGACGAGATCGCGTGCGAGTTCCACGCCCTCGGCCTTCGCCGCCAGCGGGGCAAAGTCCGCACGGGCGCCAGCGGCGCTATCGGTCACGACCGACACGCTCGCCAGCGTCGGCTTCTTCTCGGGCTTCAGGTTCACGCGGTACTGATCGAAGCGATAGCCGGCGAGACGGGCGCCAAGCGCCAGCTGCGCCGCCACGCCGCGATCCGGCGCGCCCACGATCGCCAGCGACTTCGCGCCGCTGAGCAGCAGACGCTTGACCAGCGACGCGGCAGCCTTCTGCCAGCCCAGCTCGCTCACGGCCGTCTTCTTGCCGACGCCGACGATCATCACGCGCGAGGCATCGCTCCAGTCCGGGGCGAGGATCTCGATCACCTGGCCCGGACCGCCCTTGAACGGGCCGGCTGCGATGGCACGGCGAACAGCCGCTTCTGCTGGCTTGTCGAGGGCGGCAGCGAACTCCACGCCCTTGTCGCCGTCGTACGCAAGATAGGCGACTGCATCGCCCGTGGGTTCCGCTGAAAACTTGATCTGCATGGGGATAAACAGCCCTGACTATTGTCTACACTTGATCATCGACGTACGCCCCGGACGTCGCTAGCACTTGGGCAGGGCCTTCCGGCCCGATCCCGGCGCAGCACGCCGTCCTTGGGTTTCCGCATGTCAGGGTTTCAGCGTTATCTCTTCCGGAACGTGTTGAGAACCCTGCTGGCGATCGTCGGCGGTCTTGCTCTTATTGCCGTGCTCACGCAAGGCCTCAGTCAGGACCGGTTGAACCTCATCGTCGAGAATCGCCAGTCGGTCATGGTCTACCTCTGGGTAACCGCGCTCGCGACCCCACAGATCATCTCCCTGCTCATGCCCATCGCGCTGTTTATCGCAACAGCGGCGGCCCTGAACGCGTCCCACCGGGAAAACGAGATCGTGGTCGCCCAGGCCTCCGGCATGTCGAACTGGCAGGTCGCCTCGCCGGTGCTTCGCCTTGCTACGCTGGCGGCTATTCTCCACCTCGGCCTCAACCTCTGGATCCAGCCCGCCGCGTCGCGGGATCTCAGGCAAGCCGTCGCCGAGGCGTCGACCGACCTGGCGTCCTCACTGGTGCGCGAGGGCATGTTCATGACCCATGGCGACGGCCTCACCACGTTCGCCGGCCGGGTCGACGGATCGCAGATCACTTTCCTTGTAGCGAACGACAGCCGCGACCCCGCGAACGAGGCGACCTACATCGCCAAGAACGCCTTCATCTCCGAAATCGAAAACAAGCCGACACTGATCCTGCAGAACGGCCAGCGTCAGACCATCCGCAACAATGGTGCGCTCGAATCCTTCGCCTTCCAGCAATCGCCGCTTGAGCTCAGCGCCTTCGCCAACGACCAGAAGGCGATCGTGATGGAGGAGTCGGACAGGTTCCTGCCCGAACTGTTCTATCCGGACATGAACAATTACTACGACGCCGCGAACACCAAGATGTTCCTCGCGGAGGGCCACCAGCGCATGGCGGCGCCGCTGCTGAATATCGCGATGGCGATGCTGGCGCTGTATGCGGTGCTGGGTGGAGACTTCAACCGCCGAGGTTATGCCACGCGGATCGCGATGGCGTCAGCTGGCGCGGTTCTGCTGCGGTTGCTGGCGTTCCAGACAACGGCGGCGGCGGGCGACGAGCCCGACCTCAACGTACTGCAATACTTGCTGCCGATCGCCGTGGTCGGGCTGATCTCGTTCTTCTACTTCATCGTGCCTATCCTGCAGCGCAGGCGACTTGCGCGCGGCTCCCCCAGGCTGAAGGCGGCCTGACATGGTGATCGCGGGCCGCATACAGCGCTACATATTCCTGCAATGCCTGATGTCGCTGGTGATGACGCTGGGCATCATCCTGCTGGCCATCGTGATGGTCGACGTCGTCGAGCAGATGCGCACGATCGGCGGCCGCACGCAGATCGGCATCGAGGTGGCTTTCCAGCTGACGCTGATGAAGACGCCGGGCCTGATGCTGGAGACCCTGCCCTTCGCAATGCTGGTGGGCTCGATCCTCACCTATTCCCAGCTCAGCCGCCGCAGCGAGATTCCCGCCGTGCGGGCCGCCGGCGTGTCAGCCTGGCGCTTCCTCGGCCCCGTGATGGTGCTCGCGCTGCTCGTGGGCTCGATCATGGTCATGGTGCTCGATCCCCTCGCCACGCGCCTCACCGAACAGTTCGAGACCCAGCGTGAAAGGCTGCTCGGCAACGCACCGCCGGAATCCAAGGGTGTGTGGCTCAGTCAGGGCGACCTTGAAGCGGGTACGACCGATGAGCCGGGTTCGGTCGCGGAAACCAACCCGAACGGCCAGGCGATCATCTACGGACGTCACGTTGTCGGACGCGGACAGGCGATCGAGGATGTCACCTTCTGGTATTTCCGCCCCGGTCCGGACGGCGCGAACGACCGCGAGTTCACGCACCGCATCGATGCCGAAAAAGCAGAGCTGACGCCCGGCTTCTGGCAGCTGACCGGCGTGGTCGAGAACCGTATCGGTGGAGAGGTCAGGCGGGTTCCGAATCTCGCCCTGCCGACGAATTTGAGCAGCGACACCCTGCTGACCCGCTTCGCTTCGTCGCGAACCATTCCGTTCTGGGAACTTCCCGCCTTCATCGACGCCGGCCGCGCGGCCGGCATGGAGGTCAACGCCTACGTCCTGAAGTATCACGGCCTGCTGGCGACGCCCTTCTCCATGCTGGCGATGGCGCTGATCGGGGCAGTCGTGTGCCTTCGGCTGGCGCGTTCGGGCGGGCTTTCACGGCTGATCGGCGCCGGCGCACTCGCGGGTTTCGTGCTGTTCTTCCTGACGCGGCTGGCTGCGGGCATGTCGGCCTCGGGGGCGACCCCGGCAGAGGCAGCCGCCTGGTGCCCGCCTCTGTTCGCGCTGTTCGCCGTCCTGACCCTGCTGGCCCATATCGAGGACGGCTGAGGAACTTGTGTCCTTTCCGGGGCGTAATGCGTTGCAGCGCCATTTCTGTTGCTTCGGCGCCGCGCTGCAAAAGGGACTCGTGCAGACCGGTTGACTGACTGGACGCCCCGGGGGCCATTGCGTATCGGTTTGAGGCTGGGAGTCGCTCGCATCAGTCGCGAGGGGAGAGTGATGGTGTTGCGGCTAACCTGCCTCGCGTCTGTCGCCGCTATGGCGCTCACGACGGGCGGCGTGGCGTTCGCGCAGCAAGCGCCTGTCGCCCCCACACCCACGCCTTCCACGGCCACGGAAGACGACGACATCATCCTTTACGCAGATAGCTTCGAGGAAGATCGCAACACCTCGATCGTCACCGCCTCCGGCAATGTCGAGATCCATGTCGGCGACCGCGTACTGATGGCCGACCGCGTCGTGTACGATCGCAACACCGAAACGATGCGCGCCCAAGGCAACGTCCAGATTTCCGACGGTACCGGTCAGGTGCAGTTCGCTGACGAGATCGAGGCCGACGAGGATTTCCGCAACGGCTTCGCGACTCGCTTTTCGGCGCGCCTCGCCGAGAACTCTCTGATCACGTCCTCCTCGGCGATCCGCACTGACGCGACCCGGAATGCGCTTGAGCAGGTGGTCTACACCAACTGCCCTGTGTGCGAGGAAAAGGGCATCGATCCGACCTGGGTGTTGCGCGCCCGCCGCGCCGTGCTGGACCAGGAAGACCAGATGGTCACTTACCAGGACACCGTGCTGGAAGTGGCCGGCGTCCCCGTCCTATACCTTCCATGGTTCGCGCACCCGGATCCGAATTCGGAACGCCGCTCCGGTCTGATGACGCCAGACGCTGGCGTGTCCTCGAAGATCGGCCTGTTCTACGAACAACCCTACTACCTCGTCATCTCGCCCTCCGAAGACCTGACGATCTCGCCGATGCTGTCCACGCAGGTGAACCCGCTGGTGAAGGTCGACTGGCGCCGGCGTTTCTTCTCCGGCTTCATCCAGGCCGAGAGCAGCTTCACCCACGAGCAGGACTTCAACTCGGACGGCGACAAGTTCGGCGACGACACATGGCGCAGCCACCTGTTCGCGGTCGGCAAGTTCGCGATAAACAAGGACTGGAACTGGGGCTTCGGTATCGAACGCCAGACCGACGACCTCTATGACCAGCGCTACGACATCGACGGCGAGGATGATCTGCGCGGCCTCGTCGCATCACAGCCGCGCCAGCTGCTGACACAGGCCTATGTGACAGGCCAGGAGCCAGATTTCTATTTCGAGGCCGGCGCCTTCATTTTCCAGGGCCTGCGCGCTGGCGATGACGACGCGACGATCCCGAAAGTCGCGCCCGCCGTGTTCGCCGAGAAGGTCTTCGACTTCGGGCCCGTCGGCGGCACGCTGGCCGCTGATTTCAGCGCGGTCGGCCTGTTCCGCGACCAGCGCACTACGTTGCCGGGTGACGATCCGCTGGTCGGCCCGTTCACGATGGATACGGCGCGCGCCACCACGACCGCTGACTGGCGTGCGCAATACATTGTCGGCCCGGGCATGGTCGTCGAGCCTTTCGCGCTCGGCCGCGGCGACGTCTATCGCATCGACGATGGCGGCGCCGGCGGCGCCCGGGATATCTCGCGCGTGCTCGGCGTGGCCGGCGCACAGGTCAGCTATCCGCTGATCAGCCGCAACGAGGGTTTCGACATCATCGTCGAGCCTATCGCGATGGTGGCGTACGGCACGCCGGACGCGAACGACGACGACATTCCGAATGAGGACTCGCTGGTCTTCGAGGCCGACGAAACCAACCTGTTCAGGCCGAACGCCGTGACCAACTACGACCTGTGGGAAGGCGGCGCCCGCGCCTCCGTCGGCGTCAGCGCCACGGCCCGCATCGGCAACGACATCGAGCTGTCGACCCTGGTCGGCAAGCGCTGGCGCGAGGATGCCGATCCGGCCTTCAACGACCTGTCGAACCTCGCCGGCGAGGAATCGGACTACGTCGCCTCCGTCCGCGCCGACTTTGCCAAGATCTTCGATGTCGGCGCCCGCTTCCGGGTGGACGAGAACATGGAAGTGAAGCGCATGGACGTCGACGCCCGCGCCAATTTCTGGCGCATCGACGGCTCCGCCCGCTACTTCAAGGTTGCCGAGAACGCCTCCGGCGTGGAGGACGAAGGCCTCGTCTGGAACGGCCGCCTCAAATTCGACGACCGCTGGTCCGCCATCGTCTCGCAAACCCGCAATATCACCCAGAAAGACGACATCCGCCTGTCGCTCGGCATCGCCTACCAGGATGAATGCTCGTTCTTCTCGATCGCCTATGAGCGCTCGGGCGCCCGTGACCGGACGCTGGGCCCCTCCGAATCGATCAGGTTCCGCTTTGTCCTGACCGGGCTGGGCGGGGTGTCCGACGGCGACTGACCCGTTAATCCTGTGATTTTATCCCCGCCGGGGCGAAATGCGGTGGGCTGCTATGTCCGTCTCGCATTTGGCGGTTGCACCCGGTATATCGGCCATGTTTTTGCCTTTACCCGGCTTCAGGGTCGGCAAGGTCTTCAGGGTGCCTGCATGAAACGTCTTCTCGCGCTTGCTCTGGCCGCTTCCGTGGCCGCCGCCGGTTTCGCCGTTGCGATTGCACAGCAAACGCCCCAGCAGACTGCCGCGCGCGGGCAGACCATCGACGGCATCATCGCCACGGTGAATGATGCGGTGATCTCCCAGTCGGACGTCCGCTCGCGCATGCGCTGGATGCTCCTGCGCTTCGAGCAGCAGCCTGACGACCAGATCATGGCCCAGATCCAGCAGCAGGCGATCGAGGATCTCATCGACGAGAAGGTCCAGCTGCACGAATTCAGGAAGCTGGTGAAGGACGAGGCGATCAAGCCCGCCGAGATCGACGAAAGTATCAACGACCTCGCCCGCCAGTACAAGATGACCAAGGACCAGTTCCTCCAGGCCATCGGCGAAGCCGGCGTCTCCCCGCAGACCATCCGCGACATGGAAGAATCCAAGATCGCGTGGACCGCCCTGATCCGTGGCCGCTACTACAAGACCGTGCGCGTCTCTGAAATGCGGATCACCGACATGCTGGAGCGTCTCCAGGCCGGCCTCGGCAAGCCGCAATACCGCCTGTTCGAGATCTTCCTCTACGCGCCCGATCAGGCCTCGCGCGAGAACGCCAAGGTCCGCGCCCAGACGCTGATCGAGAATATCAACGCCGGCCAGGATTTCGCGACACTCGCGCAGCAGTTCTCGGCTGCGCCTTCGGCCGCCGCCGGCGGCGATCTCAGCTGGCTGTCGCCGGGCGACATGCGCACGCGCGAAATCGAGCAGGCCGTTATGGCCGCGCCGACCGTGCCGACCCTGCTCCCGCCGATCGAAAGCGACGGCGGCATCTACATCATCGCCGTCACCGGCAAGCGTGAGCCGAGCGACCCGTCCCTGTCCGTGATCCTCAACATGGAGCAGGTCGTCGCGCGCGGCGAAGGCGCCGTGGACAAGCTCAACCAGCTGAAGGCCAAGGCCAGCACCTGCGCCGCCATCGCGAAGGGCCTCGAAGGCGTCGAGGGCGTCACGCACACGCCGATGAAGGATGTCGGCCTGCAGCAGATCGCACCGGCCTATCGCGCTCCGCTGGAAGGCCTCGAAGCCGGCCAGTCCAGCTCTGTCATCGACCTTCAGGACGGCGGCAAGATGATCTTCTACGTCTGCGAAAAGCGTTCGGGCGACCCCGACCTGCCCTCGCGCGATGAGATCAAGGATCGCCTGTTCAACCAGGAACTGACGCTTGTCGCCGAACGCTACCTGCGTGACCTCAAGCGCGAGGCGACCATCGTCCGCCGATAGGCTGACGATGGCGGACAAGATGCTTCCATTGGCCGTTACAATGGGCGACCCCGCCGGGGTCGGCCCCATCATCAGCTGGAAGGCGTGGACCGCCCGCCAGCCGGGCAGCCGCCCGTTCTACGTCATCGCGCCTGCCGACGTGATGACGCAGGCCGGCGAAGGCCGCCCGATCCGCAAGATCAAGTCGCCGTCCGAAGCGGTGGGTGCGTTCAACGAGGCGCTGCCGGTCCTCGAAATCCACGGCCCGCCCGTGACGCCCGGCAAGCCGGATCCCGGCTACGCGCCCGCCGTCATCGAATCCATCCGCCTCGCCGTGGAGCACACGCGCGCCGGCAAGGCCGCCGCCGTGGTCACCAATCCGATCGCGAAAGCCCTGCTCTATCGCGCCGGCTTCAAGCATCCCGGTCACACCGAATACCTCGCCGAACTCGCCGCGGTGAAAGGCAAGGCGCCTCGCGCCGTGATGATGCTGGTCGGCGGCGGCCTGCGCGTCGCACTCGTCACGATCCACCAGCCGCTGGCCAAGGTCGTGAAGTCGCTCAACACCAACCTCATCGTCGAGGTTGGAAGCATCGTCCACAACGACCTCTATACCGCCTTCGGCATGAAGAAGCCGCGCATTGGCCTGTGCGGGGTGAACCCGCACGCGGGCGAGGATGGCGAGATCGGCCGCGAAGAGATCGAGATCATCAACCCCGCCGCGGTGAAACTGCGCGCCAAGGGCATCGACTGCAGCGACGCTCGCCCGGGCGATACCGTCTTCCACGAAGCGCTGGCAGGCCGCTATGACGCCGTCATCGCGATGTATCACGATCAGGGCCTCATTCCCGTGAAGACGCTGGACATGTGGGGCGGCGTCAACGTCACGCTCGGCTTGCCCTTCATCCGCACCTCGCCGGATCACGGCGTCGCCTACGACGCCGCTATCGCGGGCAATGCGAAACCCGACAGCCTGATCGCAGCGATCAAGCTCGCCGACCAGATGGCGCACGACCGCGCCCTCGCGCAATGAGCACGCCGCTCACCCCGGGCGCTGCGAAGAAATCTCTCGGCCAGCACTTCCTGTTCGACCCGGCGCTCCTCCGCCGCGTCGCCAATGCCGGCGGCAATGTCGAGGGCAAGACCGTCATCGAAGTCGGCCCCGGCCCCGGCGGCCTGACGCGCGCCCTGCTGGAAAGCGGCGCCAAGAAACTCATAGCCATCGAACTCGACGACCGCTTCGCCGAAGGCCTCAAGGGATGGACGGAAGCGCGCAGTGGCCAGCTCCACGTTCATCACGGCGACGCGCTCAAGACCGACATTCCGGAACTTGTGAAAGCCGCTGGGGGCGACCTCCCCGCGATGATCGTCGCCAACCTGCCTTACAATGTCGGCACGCGGATGCTGGTCGAATGGCTCAAGGCCAGCACGGACTGGCGCGGCACGATGGTGCTGATGTTCCAGAAGGAAGTCGCGCTCCGCATCTGCGCCGCGCCCGACGACGACCACTACGGCCGCCTGGCAGTCCTCAGCCAGGCGGCCACGCGCGCCCGCATCGCCCTGACCATTCCGCCCGGCGCGTTTCGGCCGCCGCCGAAAGTCGACAGCGCCGTCGTCGTGCTGGACCCGCTTCCGCCAGCGCAGTCCTTCACCGACCTCGCCGCGTTGGAAAAAGTAACCGCCGCAGCCTTCGGCCAACGCCGCAAGATGCTGCGCGCCGCACTGAAGTCGCTCGACGGCGCGGTGGAAGCGCTTGAGGCGTCGGGAATCGACCCAACCCGGCGCGCGGAGACGCTGACGCAGGCGGAATTCCGAACGCTGGCGATGGCTTGGAAGAACCGCACGTGAGCGCGCGCTCACAGGCGCCAGCCTCAGCCCGCATCCCCCGTCGCACTCCCGCTCTGCGTTTTCGTCGCGAGATGTGCATCCTTCAGCAGCTGATCCACCATGATGCCCAGCGAGGCGCGCACGCGCTTGTTGCGTTCGGTGATCAAGATCGCGCGGATCTCGTTGAACGCGGTGTCGAGATTGTCGTTCACGATTGCGTAGTCGTATTCGCCCCAGCGCAGGATATCCTGCCCGGCGCCATCGAGCCGCGACTGCACCGACTTCGGATCCGCGCCCGGACGTCCCTCAAGCCGCCGCTTCAACTGCGCCAGCGACGGCGGCAGGATGAACACCGAGACCACGTCACCGGGCCGGATCGTCTTCAGCGCCCGCGCGCCCTGCCAGTCGACGTCGAACACCACGTCCATGCCCGACACCAGCCGCGCTTCCACTTCGCTGCGCGGCGTGCCGTAGAAATTCTTGAAGACCTTCGCCCATTCCAGGAACTCGTCCTGGTCGATCATCTGCTGGAACTGAGCCACTGAGCGGAAATGATAATCCGCGCCATCGCGCTCGTTGGGCCGAGGCTCGCGTGTCGTCGCCGAGATCGACAGTTCCACGCCCGGCACTTCGGAAATGATCCGGCTGCACAGCGTCGTCTTGCCGGCGCCAGACGGGCTCGAGATCACCAGCATGATCCCCCGGCGCGGACGCGCCCGCTGCACTGGCGTGCTTTCGGGACGATCACTCGACATTCTGAACCTGCTCCCGGAACTGGTCGATCAGCGACTTTAGCGCCAAACCGGCATTCGTCAGCTCCAGGCTGGCCGATTTGGAGCAAAGCGTATTGGCTTCCCGGTTAAGCTCCTGACACAGAAAGTCCAGCTTCCGGCCCGCCGCCTCGCCCGCCGCCAGCATCTGCCGCGCGGAAATTATGTGAGCGGACAACCGGTCAAGCTCCTCGCGCACATCCGCCCGCGTCGCCATCACCATGACTTCCTGCGCGATCCGGTCCGCGTCGATGGAAGCATCCTTGGCAAGGTCCGCGAGCCGCGCCCGGAAACGCTCCCGCACCAGCTCCGGCTGCTTCGCCGCGAACTCGCCGGACTGTGCGACCAGCTGTTCGACCTGCGCCAGCATGGCGGTGAACAGTTGCAGCAGGCTCTCGCCTTCCTTGCCGCGCGCCGCCGCCAGCATATCGAGCGCCTGATCAAGGCCGGCCAGCAGGTCTTTCGTCACCGTTTCGTCGACCGCGTTCGACGTGCGCGAGACGCCCTTCATCACGCTTGGCGATCCGATCAGCGCATCGAAACTCGCTGGCTGCACGCCGCTACCCGCCCGCGCCCAGTGCCGCGATAGCCGGACCAGCCGCGCCAGCTCGCGCGTGTCTATCACGCTGCCGCCCGCGTCCCGCGTCCAGTCGATCTTCAGCTGAAGCTGGAACGAGCCGCGCGAAAACCGATCCTTCACGCGCCGGCGCGCCTCGAAATCCACCGCCTCGCAACCGGGCGGAAAGTTGGTGCGCAGGTCAACCGACTTGCCGTTGACCGAGCGCGCTTCCCAAACCCATGCGCCCCACGGCGCCTGGCCCTGCGCCCGGCCGAAACCTGTCATGCCCCGGATCATGCCCCGCCCCGATCCTTCATGGCTTCGGCGCCGCGTCGCGCTTCTTCTCGACCTCGCGCCAGTTCGCGACGTTGGCATTGTGCTGCGCCAGGGTCGAGGCGAATGCGTGCCCGCCCGACCCATCGGCGACGAAAAAGAGATAATTGCTCTGCGGTGGGTTCAGCACGGCGGCAATCGACTCCCGGCCCGGATTGCAGATCGGCGTCTTCGGCAGGCCGTCGATCTGGTAGGTGTTCCACTCATGCTTGGTCGCGATCTCGCTGACACGCAGCCCGTGGCCCAGCGGCACGCCGCGCGTGAGGCCATAGACGATGGTAGGGTCGCTCTGCAGCCGCATCGGCTTGTTCAGGCGGTTGATGAACAGCGAGGCCACCATCGGCCGCTCTTCGGGAATGCCCGTCTCGTTCTCGACGATGGAGGCGAGCTTGATGGCGTCTTCCTTGGTCTTCAGCGGCAGGCCCGGCTGGCGCTTGGCCCACAGCTCCTCGATCAGCGTCGCCTGCGCCTTGATCATCCGGTCGATCACCGACTCGATCGTGTCGCCACGCGTCACCGCATAATCGCCCGGCAACAGCACGCCCTCGGCCGGAACTTCCGGCACGGGCCCGGCCAGCTTGTAGGCATGCGCCGCGCCGCCCGTCGCTTTCCATTCCTTGTCCTGCAGCAGCTTCAGGATCATCGCGCTGGTCAGCCCCTCGGGCACGATCACCGCGTATTGCAGCGGCGCGCCTTCAGACAACTCCTTCACGATCGCTTCCATCGAAGCGCCGCTCTTGATCTCGTATTCGCCCGCCTTCATCACTGGATTGTCGCCGAGAAATTCGCGCATGCGCAGCACGGTCCGGAACATGCCGTCATCGGCAATCGCGCCGGCTTCCTTCAGCTTGGTGGCAATCGCCTGCGTGGACGAACCGCGTTCGATCATCACGACACGCGGTTTGCCATCCGCTGTCGCGGGGCCATCGGCGCTGAAGGTTGAGTTGATCCAGAACCAGCCGCCAACCAGCGCCACAGCGGCGACGATCACCAGCGAAAATAGAATGCCGACAAGCTTGCCCAAGCAGAAACTCCCGAGACCGCCCGCCCAGTCTTACGCTGCTTCGTAAGCTGCTTTAAATGACTAGTCCGCAGCCTTCATCACAAGTGCGGCGTTCGTGCCCCCGAAACCGAAGGAATTCGAGAGGGCCGCCCGCACCTTTTTCTTCACTGCCTTGTGAGGCGTGAGGTTGATGGGCGAGTCGAACGACGGATTGTCGAGGTTCAGCGTTGGCGGGATCACGCCATCGCGGATCGCCAGCACGCAGAAGATCGCCTCGACAGATCCCGCAGCGCCAAGGAGATGGCCAATGGCCGACTTGGTCGACGACAGGTGGGCGGTCGAGGCCGCATTGCCCAGCACGCGCGCCACGGCCCGCGCCTCGATCTCGTCACCCGCCGGCGTCGAGGTGCCGTGCGAGTTGACGTAATCGATCTCGGAGACATCCAGCCCGGACCGCTGGATCGCCGTGCGCATGGCGCGCTCGCCGCCATCGCCCGTCTCGTCCGGCGAGGTGATGTGGAACGCATCACCGGTCAGGCCATAGCCCACGACTTCCGCGTAAATCTTCGCGCCGCGTTTCTTCGCGTGCTCGTACTCTTCCAGCACGACAACACCCGCGCCTTCGCCCATGACAAAGCCATCGCGATCCTTGTCGTACGGGCGCGAGGCCTTTTGCGGCGTATCGTTGAAGCTGGTCGACATGGCGCGACAGGCGATGAAGCCCGCATAGCCGATGCGACAGATCGATGCTTCCGCCCCGCCCGCCACCATAACGTCGGCATCTCCCCACTGGATCAGGCGCATCGAGTCGCCGATCGCGTGCGCGCCCGTGGCGCAGGCCGTCACCACCGCATGGTTCGGACCCTTGAAGCCGTACTTGATGGAGACCTGTCCCGCCGCGAGGTTGATCAGCGCGCTGGGAATGAAGAACGGCGAGACCTTGCGCGGGCCCTTCTCGTGCAACTCGACCGCCGTGTCGGCGATCGCCTTCAGGCCGCCAATGCCCGAGCCGATCAGGACGCCGGTCGCGACCTTGTCCTCATAGCTCTCGGGCGCCCAGCCGGAGTCAGCGATGGCTTCATCAGCAGCAGCCATTGCGTAGAGGATGAACTCATCGACGCGCCGCTGTTCCTTCGGCGACATCGTCTTCTCGGGATTGAAGCTGTCCGGATCGTCGGCGCTGCCGCCACCGCGCCCGCTGATCCACGGAACCTGGCCGCCGATCTTGCACGCAAGATCGCCGGTCTCGAACAGGTCAACGGTCTTGAGGCCGGACTCGCCGGCGATCAGCTTCTTCCATGACGCCTCTCGCCCATTGGCGAGCGGAGTCACGAGTCCCATGCCGGTAATGACGACGCGCCGCATGATATGGCTCCGGGCCGAGGCGCGCGTGGGTTAGACGCGTTCCTTGATGAAGCGGACCGCGTCGCCGACGGTGCCGATCTGTTCCTGGACGTCGTCCGGGATCTCGATGCCGAACTCTTCCTCGAACGCCATGACGAGCTCGACGAGGTCGAGCGAGTCGGCGCCGAGATCATCGATGAACGAGGCTTTCTCGTTGACCTTCTCGGCGTCCACTTCCAGGCGCTCGACCACGATTTTTTTCACGCGCTCGATAACGTCGGACATCTTATTCCCTTCCAGTATCAAGGCCCCGAATCCAAGCATCCGGGACCCGAAGAAACCTGCAATTCGGCGCGGTAACACGCCGGAATTCCTTTGACCATAGCCCGCCTCGGAAGGCTGGCCTAGATCATCGCCATCCCGCCATTAACGTGCAGGGTTTGGCCCGTCACGTAAGCGGATTCATCCGATGCGAGATAGAGTGCGGCTGCCCCGATGTCAGCCCCCGACCCCAGCCTTCCCGCCGGAATCCCTTTGAGAAGGGCCTCTTTCTGGTCGTCCTTGAGAACGTCTGTCATCGGCGTGGCGATGAATCCGGGGGCGATGCAGTTCACCGTGATGTTCCGGCTGGCCACTTCCTGGGCCAGCGATTTCGTGAACCCGATCATCCCGGCCTTGGAGGCGGCATAGTTCGTCTGGCCGCCATTCCCGGTCACGCCCACCACCGAGGTGATTCCGATGATCCGGCCGTGCCGGCGCTTCATCATCCCGCGCATCGCCGCCCGGGCCAGCCGGAAATAGGCGCCGAGATTGACGTTGAGGACAGTGTCCCAGTCCTCGTCCTTCATGCGCATCAGCAGGCCGTCCTTGGTGAGGCCCGCGTTCGACACGAGGATGTCGAGCCCGCCCAGCGCCTCTTCCGCCTGCCCCACCAGCGCCGCCGTCGCAGCTGGGTCCGACAGGTTGCACGGCAGGATCACCGAATTCGGGATGTCCTTCTGCGCCGCCTCAAGCGCCTCGACACGCGTGCCCGACAGCGCCACCTTCGCGCCCGCATCGGCCAGCGCCTTGGCGATCGACCCGCCGATCCCGCCCGAAGCGCCCGTCACCAGCGCGAAACGACCCGTGAGGTTGAACATCTAGAGTGGCCTTCCCTGTCTCTCGCACTGCGCTACGCCCTTGGGCGCCGTCGGGCAATATTGCACGAGCGCCTCGTTGAAGCGCTCCGTGAATTCGGCCGCGATGCCATTGGCTTCCTGCATGGTGACAGCGCCGATCGTCAGCGTCGGGTGGCGCGCAGCCTCCCGCGCGAACCTGTTGAATTCCTCGGCGGTCATGCCGCTGCGGATAGCCTCGAACTTGGCGGCGGTCGTCGCCGCCTTGTCCGCTTCGAGCATCACAGCCATCAGATGAGGCTGGCGCAGGAATTCCTGGAAGTTCAGCACCTCCTGAAGCTCCGCAGCCGTGAACTTTGTCGCGTAGACATTCACCAGCCGCTCTTCCAGCGACGGCATCATGGCGTTCATCACCTCGGTAGACGCCGCGGTGAAGGCCACCGTCATCCAGTCCTTGATGTCCTTCGGAAGACCCCGCCCTCTCGTTTCGAGCGTCTCGAGAATGCTGTCGCGCGACAGCTGCAGCAACGCTTCAGGCGTTGTGTCCGACGACATCACGAACTTCAACGCCAGCTCCCGCGCGGTCGGCGCCTGCGTTTCCTGTGCGACGGCAAACGGCGCAGCCAGCACAAAGCCAGCCAACACCGCGACTACCCCGATACCGCGCCTGATCATCGAAGCCCCCAGATCATCGACCTCGTCTCTCTCATGGGGTCATCCTCGGACCTGTCCCAAGAACGATCCCGTTAGTTAGCCCAATGACTTCGCAAACGCCTCAAGATCCGCCGGCACGTTCAGTGCGATCGTCTCCGCTTCCGGCGCATTCCGCTTCACCATGCCCGACAGCTGCTTGCCAGCACCCGTCTCGACGAATTTCGTCACGCCCCCATCGGTCGCCATCCACTGCACGCACTCACGCCAGCGCACGCGGCCCGTCACCTGCTCGACCAGCAGCCGCCGGATATCCGCCGGTTCGCTGATCGGCCGCGCGGTCACGTTCGCCACCACCGGCACGACCGGCTTGTTGATCGTGGCGGCGGCCAGCGCCTTCTCCATCGCGACAGCCGCCGGCGCCATCAGCGGCGAGTGGAACGGCGCCGACACCGGCAGCGGAATGGCCTTCACGCCCTTCGCCTTCGCCGCCGCGATCGCCGCCTCGACCCCGGCCTTCGATCCCGAGATCACGACGTTGCCCGCATTGTTGTCGTTCGCGACCACCACCGTTCCGGCAGCCGAACCTTCCAGCGCGATCGACTCCGCGATCTCGACATCCACCTTGCCGATCAGCGCCGCCATCGCGCCCGTGCCCGCCGGCGCCGCCGCCTGCATCGCCTCGCCGCGCTTGCGCAGCAGCTTCGCGGCATCCGTCACGCTCAGCGCGCCCGCCGCCGCCAGCGCGGAATACTCGCCCAGTGAATGCCCGGCCACGAAAGCCGCCTGCGAAATCTTCACGCCGAAACCCGTCTCCAGCGCCCGCGCCGCCGCGAGGCTCACCGCCATCAGAGCCGGCTGCGCATTTGCGGTAAGTGTCAGCGTCTCGATCGGCCCACCCCAGATCAGGTCCGACAGCTTCTCGCCCAGCGCAGCGTCCACTTCATCGAACACCGCCTTCGCCGCCGGAAACGCATCCGCCAGCTCCTTCCCCATGCCCACCGCCTGCGAGCCCTGGCCGGGGAAGATGAAAGCGAACGACATGGGAGCCTCGGAATCGGCGCTGAACGAGCGCGTTTCCTAGGAACTAGGCTAATGCCACGCAAGGGATACGGGAGATTGGATCAGTCCGCCGAATGCGTCCCCTCGGACCGGTCCATCGGACCCGCCTCTCCGGGCAGGATATTGGCGCTGCCGAACGGACCGAAGCGTTCCATCTGGAGCTCATGCGCCAGTTGCCGCCAAAGGGCGGCCTGCTGCAGGTAGATCATGCGATCCGCGGGATCAGCCATGCGGGCCGCCATTTCATAGTTATTGGCCTTGAGCAGGCAGTCTGAATGGGTTGGCATGGACAGGGTCCGGAAACACTCAACTCCCGGGTAAACGCCATAAATCCAGATTGGTTCGGGTTCCCCTGCGGTTTCTGCTGCAAATCCCGCCCGAGACGCTCTGGACGCTTGATTCACCGGCCCTTTCCTGTATTAGCCGCGCTTCGCAAAGAGAGGCGGTCCCAAGGCTCATTCGAGCGCGAGGGATCCATCGTAGGCAGTCCGCCCTTCGGACTGGCTGCGCCGCCCCTCGCAGAAGGGACGAAAAATGGCATTCTACGAACACGTGGTCGTCACGCGACCCGATATTTCCCCACAACAGGTCGACGCGCTGGTGGAAGACATCACCCGCATCGTCACCGAGGGCCAGGGCAAGGTGGAGAAGTCCGAATACTGGGGCCTCCGCAACCTCGCCTACCCGATCAAGAAATCGCGCAAGGCGCACTACTCGCTCCTGAACATCGACGCCCCCGGCCCGGTGATCCACGAGATCGAGCGCCGTCACCGCATCAACGAAGACGTCCTGCGCTTCCTCACCGTGAAGGTCGAAGAACTGCAGACCGAGCCTTCGGCCGTCATCGCCCGCAAGGACCGTGACGACCGCAAGCGCGACCGTGACGACTTCGGCGGCGGCTTCGGCGGCGGTGGCTTCGGCGACCGTCCTCCCCGTGGCGACCGTCCGCCCCGCGACTTCGGCGATCGTCCGCCGCGCGGCCCACGCCCTGATCGCGGCTAGGAGCAACGAACATGGCACAAGTCAAAGTCAACATCGCCAACCTCCCGTCGCGCCGCCCGTTCGGCCGCCGGCGCAAGGTCTGCCCGTTCTCGGGCAAGGATGCTCAGCCGATCGACTACAAGGACGTGAAACTTCTCCAGCGCTACGTCTCGGAGAAGGGCAAGATCGTCCCGGCCCGCATCACCGCGGTTTCAGCCAAGAAGCAACGCGTCCTGTCGCAAGCGATCAAACGCGCGCGCCACCTGTCGCTGCTTCCGTATCTCGTGAAGTAGGAGGGAGCATCCCATGGAAGTCATCCTCCTCGAACGCGTGGAAAGCCTCGGCGCCATCGGCGACGTGGTGAAGGTCAAGAACGGCTTCGCCCGTAACTACCTTCTCCCGCAGCACAAGGCTCTCCTCGCCACCGACGCTAATAAAGCTCGGTTCGAGCGCGAACGCACTGCGATCGAAGCCCGCAACGAAAAGGCCCGCGCGGCTGCTCAGGCCGAAGGTCAGTCGCTCGACGGCACGACCTACGTTCTGATCCGTCAGGCCGGCGAAACCGGCCAGCTGTACGGTTCGGTTGCCGCCCGTGACATCTCGGAAGCGATTAACGCTGCCGGCGGTCACAAGGTCGAGCGCAAGCACGTGGCGATCCAGCAGCCGATCAAGACGATCGGCATGCACACCGTCACGATCCGCCTGCACCCGGAAGTTGCGCTCAAGGTCACGCTCAACGTCGCCCGCTCGCCGGACGAAGCTGAACGTCAGGCCAAGGGCGAGAACGTGATCGCTGCCGGTCAGGCTGCCGACAAGGCCGCCGACGACGAAGCCGCCAAGGAAATCGCCGCTGCCGCTCAGGCCGCCGGTTTCGACCGCGGCCCGATCGACGGCTGATCGCCTCGCACTGAACCAACAAAGAAAGGCCCGGTGGAAACACCGGGCCTTTTGCTTTCACGCGTCGGTAACTGCCCCCACCGTCTCGCAGTGTCCAAAGCAACCGTCAGTGAGACCCCCCCCTGTCCTCTCCCTTCCAGGGGGAGGAACCATGCTTCGCGAACTTCCCCATCGACGACGAGTGGTGGCGCATCCGGGTCCCTCCCCCTGGAAGGGAGAGGACAGGTGGGGGTCCCGCCAACCCAACTCATCGCGCCGATGCCCACAACCGCCAAGTTATCCTACACCCACGCGACAAACTTCCCTTGCCCTTCAAGCGCCTACAAAAAATCAGCGCGAAGTTGTCCCCACCCCCCCTGAACCTGACGGATAATCCCTCCATCGCTTCCGCATGGAAGGGCAGCCGGTACAGCTGTTCGACGGCGCGGGGGCGATGCGTTCGAGCGTGGAGCACATGATCGCAGACCAGCGCGATCCAGCTCAGCCCCTGCGTATGTCGAGGTCAAACCATCGGCCAAGTGGGGGAATGTTGTCCGGGGACCCTGGCGGAACATCCATGGACCCGCACGCCACCGGCGATGCCAACGGCAGAGGCGTGAAACGATCGCCTTGTCCGAGGCCGGCGCAGCAACGAGCGCGGGGACGCGGGATGTCGCGTTTCTTCTTCTGACTGCCGGCAGGCTGCACCAGCAGCAAGCCAAACCACGCGGGCCATCCCGCGTCCCCGGCCCTTCCGGGCCAGAGCTACAGCATCCCGCAGGGCGTTTCCGCCCGTGCGACAGAGAGATCACGCCACGCCCCATGGTTCGACGGGCTCACCGGCCCCAAAACTACCCACAGGCCCCCACACCCGAATCACGGCAGTTTCCCGTAATGCCTTCGCGCCCCTCCTTCCTCGAATTCTTCGCCGGCGGCGGCATGGCGCGGCAGGGGCTCGACGGCGTGTTCGACTGCACGTTCGCCAACGACTTCGACCCGATGAAATGCGCCGCCTACCGCTCGAACTATCCGGGCGACCACATCGTCGAAGGCGACGTCTGGAACATCGACGCGAAGAATGTCCCCGCCGCCGATCTCGCCTGGGCCAGCTTCCCCTGCCAGGACCTCTCGCTCGCCGGCGGCCGCCGCGGCCTCAACGCGCCGCGCTCGGGCGCCTTCTGGGGCTTCTGGAACGTCATCACCAAACAGAAAGACCGCGCGCCGAAAACGATCGTCATCGAGAACGTCGCCGGCTTGCTCTCCTCTCACGGCGGCCGCGACTTCACCGCGCTCATCACCGAATTCGCGGACGCAGGCTATCGTGTCGGCGCGATGGTAATCGACGCCGCGCTGTTCTCCCCGCAATCGCGCCAGCGTCTCTTCATCGTCGCACACAAGGGCAAGCTGCCCACCGGCCTCGACGCTGAAATGCCCGACGACATCTATCATCCGCCAACACTCCGCGCCGCCGTCGCCGCCCTGCCCGACACGACGCACATGGCCTGGGTGTGGTGGCGCCTGCCCCATCCGCCGCGCCGCAATACCGATCTCGCCGCCCTGCTTGAACGCAACCCGCCCGCCGATGTCTGGCGCTCGGAAGAGGCGACGCAGAAGCTGATCGGACAGATGGCCCCGCTGCATCGCCAGCGCCTTGATGCCGCGCTCGCCGACCGCAAATGGCAGGCCGGCGCCGTCTTCCGCCGCATCCGCATCGAGGACGGCACACGCATCCAGCGCGCCGAGATACGATACGACGGCATGGCCGGTTGCCTGCGCACACCGGCGGGCGGTTCGTCGAAACAGCTGCTGCTCGTCACCGAGAACGGCCGCGTCCGCCTGCGCGCTGTTATGGCGCGGGAAGCTGCTCGTCTCATGGGCCTGCCCGACAGCTATCGCCTTCCCTCCGCAGAAACCAACGCTCTCAAGGTCGTGGGCGATGGCGTCTCGGTCCCCGTCGTTCGCTGGCTTGGTGAAAACCTGCTGGCCCCGCTGGCTGGAAGCACGCCCAGGAAGGCAGCCGCCTAGCGGCCCCGCTTCCAGCGTCCTACATTCGGATCAGCAATCCGGGGCAAAGCCATGGACGACCAGAAGCGCGATCTCGACCGTCGCATCCGCCGTGCGCAGCGCATGGAGCTTGTCCGCAACCTCAAGGAAGGTTGGCTCGCCATCGTTCTTGGCGTGGCCATCCTCGCAGCGATCTTCCTCGGCGGCTCTTTCGCCGCGACGCCCCAAAAACTGCAGGCCACCGTCATCGGACACGTCGTCGAGGAGGCCAACGCCCGTACCAACAAGCAGGGCGCCCTCATCCGCCATGAGGTCGTGAAGCTGGACGATGGCGCGATCATCGATGTGAGTCTCACCAGCGACAAGCCGCTCAACGCCGGCGACGCCCTGAAGATCGATATCCACGAAAAGGACTGGGGGCCTCTCCACCAGGTGTCCTACCGCTTCGCCGGCTATCCCGGCGATGCGCCGCATAGCTGATGGCGGACGTCTTCGCGCCGGAGAAACGCTCGGCCGTCATGCGCGCGGTAAAGTCCCGCGACACGGCGCCGGAACTGAAAGTGCGAAAAACCGCCCATGCACTCGGCCTGCGCTTCCGCCTTCGGCGTGATGATCTCCCCGGCAAACCCGATCTCGTTTTCCCGTCGAAACGAACCGCCCTCTTCGTGCACGGCTGCTTCTGGCACGGCCACGACTGCCCGCACGGCGCCCGCATGCCGCAGAACAACCGTGCCTACTGGCAGGCCAAGATTTCCCGCAACATGGCGCGCGACAAGGCGACGCTGTCGGCGCTGAAAAAGCTCGGTTGGACGCCGCGCGTGATCTGGGAATGCCAGACGCGCGACGCTGCTACGTTATCGCGGTTGATCGCACGCCAGATGCGGAGCCGTTCTCCTTGACCGGTCCCGAGCACCCTTCCATGCTTGGCCCCGGACATGGGATACGGGCAATGCTTCACCCCTCGACACAGCAACTGATCCGCAAGCTCTGCGAGCTGACGGAATCCGGAGCGATCGCCTGGAAAGAGGGCGAGAACGGCCGCCTGCTGTTCGAGACCGAAGGTTATCAGGTCGAGATCGCCGCTGAGCCGCCGGCCGTGCGGCTTCTGCAGGGCGATGGCCGCGAACTCGAGCGCGCCGACGCCGCCGACCTCGCAGCGAGCTGGCCCGAAGGCGACGGCACCTACGCCACACGCGTCGCGGACATGGCCCGGCATGCAAGCCGCATCGCGCGCGGAGCCGAAACCGCCATCGCGAAAATCCTGTCGTCGCTCTCCGCTCCTGCGAAGAAGCAGCCGGAACCCGAGCCCGAACCAGCCTCCCTCGCATTCGCTGCCCCGCAGGAAAAGACCGCCGCCATCGACGCCGTCACCGCCGACCTGGATGTGAAGGCAAAGAAGGCTGCGGAAGAACCGCCCGTGTCGCATTCGCTGCCTGAACCCGCGCCAGTCGCCGTACCGGTGGAAACCGAAACGGCAATCGACCGCGTCCTCGCCGTCCACCCGCCCGTCCTGCCCGAGCCGCCAAAGCCGCAGCCGGTCGTCGAAGCGAAACCCGAACCGGAACCGCCGAAGCCCGCTCCCGCGCCTGCCGCGACTTTCGTAGCGCGTCCCTCGCCCCGCGTGATGGACCTGCCCCCACCCTTCGCCGATGTGACGATGCAGCCTCCGCTGAGACCCGTGACTGCTCCCGCCGTCATGGCCGTTCCGCAGAAGCCGGAACCTGCACCGGCGCCGCAACCCGCGCCTGTCGCCATCGCGTTGCAGCCGAAACCCGAACCTGCGCCAACTCCGGTCGTTGCAGCCGCTCCCACGCCGCCGCCAGCAGCAGCAAAGCCGGGCTTCGGATCGATCGACGGCTTCGCGCGCGCAAAACCCGAACCCAAACCCGAGCCGCCGAAACCTGAACCTCCAAAATCGGCGCCAACCAGCCTGCTTATGACCGGCATAAGCGCGCGGTCGAACCAGACTGTGGAGTCAGCGACCTCCAGGGATTATTTCCGCCCCGCCCCGCCGCCAGCGCCGCGCCCTGCCCCGCCAACCGCCGCTGCGCCTCAACCCGCGCCCGCTCCCACGCCCGAGAAAAAGCGCGAGCGTGCGACGACCGGACCGGACGTCTACAAACCGTGGGCCTGATGCCTATCTAGAACTTGCACGCCTTGGTGAGCAGGCGTCCAACGACCGTATCGCCCGTGCGGACCTCTTCCGCATCCGGACAAGTCACGCTGACCGAGCCGCCTTCGCGCAGGAAGCGCATGCGCGACATCCACGCGGGCTGCGAGCCTTGCTCGATCGGGTCCAGATAAGCGACCGCCGATCCCGCGGCGTCCGTCGCGCATTCATAGACCTGGCCATTCTTCGCGCGCAGGCCCACCGCGATCTGTTCGCCATCCTGCCGCGGATAAACCGCCGTCACGAGCGCGGGCTGCGCGAGCTTGGCGAGGCAAGCATCGATCGGCGCGAGTGCCTCGGCCACCTGCGCCGCCTCGGCCGAGGCCGGCGCCGCCATCGCGCCGCTGAAGGCGCAGCCGTCGAAATCATTTCCGTCGAAAGACACCTTGGCTGTGAACTCACCAGTGCCGCCCTGACCTGTGTCGCAGGCCTCCTGCTTGATCGTCACCGTCAGCGCGCCTGTCTTGAACACGTCCGCGCCATTCGCCTTCACCGGCTGGGTCAGCGGCTCCTCAATCGTCCGCAGCGACGAGCGGCGGAATTCGAACCAGCCATCGACAATCTCGATGCGCCAGAACGGCTCCTGACCAGCGGCATAGAAAGGTGGCTTGAGAACCCATGTGGTCGTATCGAGCGGCTCGCTGGCGCCCGCGACCTGAAGGCTCTGCACCGGCGTTGAAGAACCCGGCGAAGGCTGGCCGCCGGCGCTCGCCACCGGCGGCGCTTCGCCCGGCGTTGCTGCCGGCTGCTGGGGCTGGTCGCCGCACGCGGCAAGGCCAAGCGCGCCGGCCAGCAGGGCCGCTGCCGCCAGTCTTTTCATCCGCGCAGCGTTTCGCATCGCGAAACTGGGCATGCCTCGAATCCCCGATTGATCCTGCGTAGCCTAACGATCCGGCCCCGTGAGTCTGCCGACCCTAGCACTTCCCAACCGGACGGGGAGCCCTCTGCTCCCCCGAAGGCCGTTGCAACAATTGAACAAAGTTCCACGACTACCCCCCTGATTCAGGTTATGTTTCGTATGACGCGCCGTCCACAGGTTGTGTTCAGGCGATCACAAGCCGGTATTCCCGGCGCTCGATCCTCACCGGCAGCTGGATCGACACGAGGTCGCGGCCGCCAACGGCGTCTAGCAGCCTGTCCGCCCGCGCCCGGTCTGCGCCCGCCAATGCGCGATAATGGTCCTGCACACGCTGGAGCCGCCAGAGAGCGAAGGTGAGGATGCCGCGCTCGCCGCGGCGGCCACCGATCATGAACTCATGCACGCCCAGCGAACGCTTGATCCGCGCGCCTTGCGGTTGGGCCTTTGCCCATTCCTGAAACGCCCGGGCCGTGTCCGCCAGTTCCGGCCCCTGCTCGCTCATCTGCCGCTTCAGGATCGCATGGAGCGTTGCCGGGATATCATCATCAGGCAGCAGCGCCTGTGGTCCGGATCGCACCACCTGCATCCGCTCGATCCACGCCACCACGTTTGGCGCCAGCCGCCGCATCTGTTCACCCGACTCCGGGTCGCGATAGAGCGGCCCATAGAGGGCGCCGAACAGTGCAAAGTCTCCCAGCGACGGACGCTCTCCCAACAGAAAGGGAAGCTTGCGAAGGTGAGTCGAGAAGTCCGCCAGAAAACCTTCGTAATGCGCCTCGATGCCCGACATCGTGTCTTCACTGACGCCAATCATTGGCGCAGCATCGCGCACAGGCTTGGCTATCACCTGTCCGATTTCCGCCTGCTCGGCGGGCGATGCATCCGGCTTCGCGACGCGCCCGATTTCGCCTACGATCCATGCGTCGTTGTACGTCCAGCGATAATGCATCGCCGGAATGACCAGCCATTCGTCCGCATAAAGTTCGATCAGAAGCGAAACGAGCTCCTGGACTGGCGTATTGGCATGAATGCGCGCGCCCGGCGCCGCTCGGTCGATGAAATCGAGAATGTCGGAACTGTCCTGCACCGTCTGCCCATCGTCGGTAAGCAGAACAGGAATGACCGCGTAGCCGATGCGCGGCACGATAATGTCGCGATAGACTTCCGGCGTCGCGTTCGTTTCGGTGAAAGCTACGCCCTTCCAGCGGAGACCGGCGCGAGCCTTCCCCGAGAACTGGCTCGCCTCAGTTCCGATGAGAACGTATCCCATCTACTTGCTCGCGTGTGGGGCGACTCTGTCCCAGCCCGATCTAAGCCGCTCTGCAAATAACTGTGCCTGAAAAGCCTCAGTGGGGGAATCTGGCGGCGGGTGAAATTATGGTTGCTCCACAGGTACCGCAGCGTTTCTGAGCGTCTTGCCCGCATTATGAACGCGTAATGAACCAAACATGGCGCAACCGTTTGTAACCAACCGCGTTTATGCCCTTATCGCCGCCGTAGTAACTCGGCGCGAACCGGCGTGCTCGTCGATTCGGATTTAACAGGGAGATTTCGATGAAGCGTACTCTTGTGTTCATGGCCTCGGCTCTTGCGCTTGGCGCATGCGCCACTGACCCGGTTACGGGTGAATCGATCTGGGGCAATACCGGCCGCGGCGCCGCTATCGGCGCAATCGTGGGCGGCATCGGCGGCGTGTTCGCTGGCGGCAATGACGGCCGCAACGCTGCTGTGGGCGCCGCCGTTGGCGCCATCGCAGGCGCCGGCATCGGCCGCTACATGGACGGCCAGGAAGAAGACATGCGCCGCAAGGTCGCCTCGAGCGGCATCGGCATCCAGCGCATCGGTGATCGCATCGAACTCGTGATGCCTTCGGATGTGACGTTCGCCCAAGGCTCTTCGCAACTCGACCCTGCGTTCATGCCGGTGCTCGACAAGGTTGCCGAGTCGCTGAACCTCTATCCGAAGACCACCATCGACATCATCGGCCACGCCTCGACCGAGGGCGAGGCGCAGGCCAACCTCAATCTGTCATACGCCCGCGCGCAAGCCGTCGGCACGTATCTGCAGGGCCGCGGCGTTCTCGGCCAGCGGATGGCGACTGGCGGCCTTGGCGAGAGCCAGCCGCTCGTGGTGCCGGATAATACGGAAGCCCAGCGCAAGCAGAACCGCCGCGTGCAGGTTGTGCTGCGCCCGGTCACCGCAGGCTGATCGCGTTCGACCACTGAATACGGAAAGGGCGCCCCACGGGGCGCCCTTTTTGTTTGGCTATTCGCCGCTGGCGAAGCGCGTGACCTGTTCGGTGAGAACCTGGTTCACCGGCGCCGCGAGCTTGTCGAGCCCGGAGAGCGACGATCCGGTCACCTTGTAGTCCAGCGTGATTGCCGTCTTGCCGGCTGACGAGCCGTTCGAGAGGGTGAACGTCATGGCGCCGCTTACGCCCAGATCCTGAAGCGGACCAAGCGCGGTTGAAAAGCGGATCGTTTCCAGCGGCGCGACATAGACCACCCGGCCATGCTCGACTTCGCCTCCGCTCCACAACTCGCACCAGCATCCACCGGCGACAGCATCAACGCTCACATTGTGCGAATTGCCGGAGTAGCTGTGCGCCCCGCTCCACCACGAACCGATGTCGAGCAGCCGCGCCCACGCATCGTCCCGGTCCAGCGCGACCTCCGCCTTGATCTGGATCGTCATCCCGTCCGGCGCGGACGCCTTCACGTCGGCCAACGCCGCTCCGCCCAGCGCGGCCGCAGCGAACGCAGATGCAGCAATCGCTCTGATCTTCATGTCCGTACCCCACTCTAACGGATTCAGCCTCGCGCACGGGGCAGCGCTTCGTCAATGCCGCCCGGCATTGCCTGATGCAGCCGATCCGCTAGCTTGAGGCATCGCACCAGAGGGGACGCTGATGCTGAAACGCCTTGCACTTGTAGGCCTCGCAGCCGCCACGCTCGCCGGGTCGGCGATCGCCAAGCCACCGCTGGAGGCGTTCGGCGACGTGCCGGACGTGCGCGCCGTGGAACTGTCGCCAAACGGGAACAGCGTTGCTTTCCTGCAGCGTAAGGATGGAGCCGACGTTCTCGTCATCCACGACTTCGCGACCGGGACCAGCAAGGCTCTGGCGAAGGTCACCGACATCCGCGCCCGCACCGTGCACTTCGTGGGCAACGATTATGTTGTCCTGATCGCCTCGAAGGACACAAAGACGTTCGGCTTCAGGGGACGCTATGAGTTCTCAGCCGCCTTCGCGTTCAACCTGAAGACCGGCAAATACATCCAGCTGCTGCGCAACACCGACGGCATCTTTCCCGCGCAGTCCGGCCTAGGCAACATCGTCGGCGTCGACGCCACCGGACAGGTCGCGCTGATGCCGGCTTATATGGGAAGCGCCTACGCCGATCCGTCGATGGATCTGCTTCGCGTTCCGCTGGATTCCGGCCGCGGCCTTCGCCCCGGCGGCGCGAAGGGAACGCAGAATACCATCGACTGGATCGTGAACCAGAAAGGCGTCGCGGTAGCCCGCGAGGAATTCAGCGAGAAGAACCAGGTCCATGAGATAAGCGTGCGCGAGGCCGACAACGTCTCGTGGCGCGAGATCTACAGCAAGAAGACGCCGCTGCCCGAGATCAGCATGGTTGGCGCATCTGCTGATGGAAAGTCGCTGGTGATCGTCGATTCCAGCGAGAGCGAATTCCTGTCGTTGTACATGATGTCGATGGCCGACGGCACGATCTCGCCACCCCTGATGCAGCGCAATGACGCCGAGGTCGTCGGCGTGATCAGCGACCTCAACCGCGTGGTTCATGGCGTGCAATATTCGGGCATGTTCCCGAGCTACGACATGTTCGACGATGCGATCGAGGCCGACATCAAGGGCGTGCAGAACGCCATGAGCGATGCATCCGTCTATGTCGACTCCTGGGCGGATGATTGGTCGAAGATCCTGTTCTTCGTCGAGGGCGGCAAGCGCGCCGAGCGCTACATCCTGCTTGATCGCACCACCAAGAAGCTGTCCGCAGTCGCCAACGCGCGGCCGTTGATCACGCAGGCGGATGTCGGCGAAGTCGTTACTGTCGAGTACAAGGCGCGCGACGGGCTCAAGATCCCGAGCCTTATCACCTGGCCGACAAATGTGCCGGTGGACGAACGCAAAGATCTGCCGCTGATCGTGATGCCACATGGCGGGCCTGAGGCGTACGACGCCGTCGGCTTCGACTGGCTGGCGCAGTATCTCGCCAATGAGGGCTACATGGTCCTGCAGCCCAACTTCCGCGGGTCGGCTGGCTTCGGCGACAGTTTCGCGGCTGCAGGCCATGGCGAGTGGGGCCGTAAGATGCAGGACGACATCACCGACGGCGCCAACGCACTGGCGAAGATGGGATGGGCCGATCCGGCGCGCGTCTGCATCGTTGGCTGGAGTTACGGCGGGTACGCCGCCCTGGCTGGCGGCGCGCTTACGCCGGACACCTACAAATGTGTGGTCTCGATTGCAGGGGTCTCGAACCTACGCGAGATGATGGCCGACGACCGCCGCCGCTATGGTCGCGATAGCCGCACCGTTACTTACTGGGAGCAACTGATCGGCGATCCGGACAAGAACAACGCCGCGATCGACGCCGTCTCCCCCGCCCGGCTTGCCGACAAGTTCAAGGCGCCTGTCTTGCTGATCCACGGCGAGGCCGACCTGATCGTACCGATCCGTCAGAGCGACATGATGAACGACGCCCTGCGTAACGCGAAGAAGGACGTGCGCTACATCCGCATTCCCGGCGACGACCACAGCCTCGTCGACAACGAAAGCCGCAACAAGGCGCTCACCGCAATCGGCGAGTTCCTGAAGACGCATATCGGAAAACAGAAAGGCCGGGTGATCAATTCACCCGGCCCTTGATCGTCCGGCTGCAGAGGATCAGGCCGCTGCTTTCTGATCCTTCGGCGGGAAGCGCGAGTAGAAGGTCTGGCCTTTGGCGGCCATGTCGCGCAGGAGGGCGTTCGGACGGAAGCGTTCGCCGTAGGCTTCAGCGAGGCGATCACACTCCTTCACGAAGTTGGCGATGCCAACCTTGAGGTCCATGTAGGAGCACACGCCGCCTGTGTACGGCGCAAAGCCCCAAGCGAGGATCGAGCCGATGTCGGCGTCGCGCGCGTCCGTGATCACGCCTTCCTCGAAGCAGCGAGCAACCTCAACGCACTGGCGATAGAGGAAGCGCTTGGTCAGCTCCTCCTTCAGCGGCGGCGGGCATTCCTTCACCTTCACCTCGATCTTCTTGCCGAGATCGGGATATAGACGCGAGGGTTTGCCTTGTTCGTTGTAGTCGTAGAAGCCCTTGCCGGCCTTGCGGCCAACGCGGTTCTGGCTGTCGACGATCCAGGCAACGACATCGCCCGTCGGGTTCTGCTCGTAGGAACGGCCGGTCACCTTGGCGCTCTCGCGGCCGATCTTCAGCATCGTGTCGATGCCGACGGAGTCCGACACCTCAAGCGGGCCCATCGGCATGCCGGCCATGCGGCCGACATTCTCGATGATCGCCGGCGCGATGCCTTCAGACAGCATCGTCAGACCCTCTTCCGGATATGTGCCGAACACGCGCGACGTGTAGAAGCCGCGGAAATCGTTCACGGCGACCGGCGTCTTCTTGATCTTGAGGACGTAGTCCATCGTCTTGGCGAGCGTTTCCTGGGTCGTCTCCTTGCCCATGATGATCTCGACGAGACCCATGCGCTCGACCGGCGAGAAGAAGTGGATGCCGATGAAATTGGCGGGGCGCTTCGAGGCTTTCGCCAGCCCGGTGATCGGCAGCGTGGACGTGTTGGTGCCCATCACAGCGGTATCGCCGAGATGCTCCTCGATCTGGGCAGTCACTTTCGCCTTGAGTTCGACACTCTCGAACACGGCCTCGACAACGATGTCCGCGCCCTTCACCAGCGAGTAATCGGCTGACGGCGTGATGAGGGCGAGCAGCGCGTCGCCCTTCTCCTTGCTCAGCTTGCCGCGCGAGACGTCCTTGTCGACGATCCGCTGCGAGTAGGCCTTGCCCTTGTCGGCCGCTTCCTGGCTCACATCGAGCAGGATGGTCGGAATACCGGCCTTGGCTTGCACATAGGCAATGCCCGCGCCCATCAGGCCGGCGCCTACGACGACGGCCTTCTTGATCTCGAACTTCGGATAGCCAGCCGGGCGCGACGCGCCCTTTGACAGGTCCTGCATCGACAGGAACAGCGAGCGGATCATGCCCTTCGCTTCCGGCGTCATCAGGGTCTTGACGAAGTAGCGGCTCTCGATGCGCAGGCCCGCGTCGATCGGAACCGACAGGCCTTCGTAGACGGCAGAGAGGATGTGCTTCTGCGCCGGGTAATTGCCCCAGGTCTGTTTGGCCAGCATCGCCGAGCCAAAGGTGAACACCGTCGAGCCCTGCTGCGAGTTCGGCAGGCCGCCTGGAACCTTGAACTTCGCGTCGTCCCACGGCGCTTTCGCGTTCGGGTTCGCCTTCACCCATTCCTTCGCACGGCCAACCAGCTGCGCCGTCGGCGCAAGCTCATGCACCACGCCGAGGTCCTTGGCTTGCTGGGCCGTCATGCTCTCGCCCTGCAGCAGATACGGCGCCGCGGCCTGCGCCCCGATGAGGCGCGGAAGGCGCTGCGTGCCGCCGCCGCCGGGCATCAGGCCGACCTTCGCTTCCGGCAGGCCAAGCTGCAACTTCGGATTATCGTTCGCCGCGATGCGATAGTGGCAGCCGAGCACGACTTCGAGGCCGCCGCCGAGCGCGAGGCCATTGATCGCCGCCGCAACCGGCTTCTTGCAGGTCTCGAGGTTGCGCAGGATCTTGTTCATCTGGAACGAGCGGTCGAACGCCGCTTTCAGTTGCGCTTCCGGATCGCCCTTGTCGCCGCCGCCGCCAGAGCCGCCGCCGAGTTCGCCGAGGTCCGCGCCCGCGCAGAAGCCTGACGTTTTGCCCGAAGTGATGACGAGGCCCTTGATGGTCGCGTTGGAGCCTACCTCGTCGGCGATAGCCGCGAGATCCTGGATCGCCCGCGCCGTCAGCGTGTTCATCGAACGGCCCGGAACGTCGAATGTCGCGACCGCGATGCCGTCTGCATCCACGTCGAGGCTGAAGGTTTCGAGTTTCATCTTACTTGCCTTCGTTGGCCCCTTCCGGGGCTTGTTTTACCGGCGGCTTCTCGCCGCCTTTCTTGATGTCGTCGGATGCGAAAAGGAACAGCACCGCGCCCATTACCAGAGTCACCGGAACCGAGATCGACAATGCGAGGCTGATGTCCCGCAGCGCCGAGCTCAGCATGAAGGTGAGGCCGATCCCTGTCAGGATGGACACAGCGATGGCGCTGATCCTGGCCTCACCGATCTGCATCACATGCGCTCGATCACGGTCGCTGTGCCCATGCCGGCGCCGACGCAGAGAACGGCCAGAGCCGTCTCCTTGTCGGAACGCTCCAGCTCGTCGAGCACCGTGCCGAGGATCATGCCGCCGGTGGCGCCGAGCGGGTGGCCCATGGCGATGGCGCCGCCGTTCACGTTCATCTTCTCGTGCGGGATATCGAGGTGCTGCATCATGCGCAGCACGACCGAAGCGAAGGCTTCGTTGAGTTCGTAAAGATCGATATCCTTCGCATCCATGCCGAGCTTCTTCAGAAGCTTCTGAGCAACCAGCGACGGGCCGGTGAGCATGATCGACGGCTCCGAGCCGATCGACGCAAACCCCTTGATGCGGGCGCGCGGCTTGAGGCCCAGCGCATCGCCGACTTCCTTGTTGCCGATCAGGACGGCCGAGGCGCCGTCCACGATGCCGGACGAGTTGCCGGCGTGGTGGACGTGATTGATGCGCTCGATCTCCGGATAGCGCTGCTTCACCACGTCATCGAACGCCATCTGGCCCATCTGCTCGAAGGACGGGTTGAGCGCCGCGAGCGTCTGCATCGTCGTGTCGCCACGCACCGTTTCGTCGTGCGCGAGTATCGTCACGCCGAGCTGGTCCTTCACCGGCACGACCGACTTCTTGAAGCGGCCTTCCTTCCAGGCGCGCGCCGCGCGCTTCTGGCTCTCAACGGCGTAGGCGTCGACGTCATCGCGCGAGAAGCCGTACTTGGTGGCGATCAGGTCCGCGCCGATGCCTTGCGGAGCAAAGTAGGACTTCATCGCAATCTCGGGGTTCGACGCCCAGGCGCCGCCGTTCGATCCCATCGGCACGCGGCTCATGGCTTCAACGCCGCCGCCGATCGCCATGTCGGCCTCGCCGGTCATGACTTTCGCCGCCGCGATGTTGCAGGCTTCAAGGCCCGACGCACAGAAACGATCGACCTGCACGCCCGCCGTCGTCTCGGAATAGTCGGCGTTCAGCACGGCGATGCGCGCGATGTCCGAACCCTGCTCGCCGATGGGCGTCACGCAACCGAGGATCACGTCATCGATCTTGTCGGTGTTGGCGAGACCGTTGCGATCCTTGATCGCCCTCAGCGCCTGCGTCGCCAGCTGCAGCGAAGTGATCTCGTGCAGGCTGCCAGTGCTCTTGCCTTTGCCTCGCGGCGTGCGGACGGCGTCATAGATGTAGGCTTCGGCCATTTGGGCCTCCTTTGAGCTCTGCCCCTGCTGGGGGCCGGAAGCGGGCGCCGAAGGTGCGGCTGCCCGTCAGAATGCGTCGGCAGGCAGCGCCATCACAGAGGCCGCGCCTGTCTTTACCTTTGCGAGATGTGCCGTAGCGTCAGGCAAGACCCGTTCAAAGAAATAGCGAGCAGTAGCAAGTTTGTCCGCGTAGAAGCGGTCACTGGCGCTTTCCTTGGCAAGAGCTGCCTTCGCCATCTTGCCCCACATGAGCGCGAACGCGGTGAGGCCGAACAGCTGGAGGTAGTCGTTGCTGGAAGCGCCGGCGTTGTCGAAATTCGACATGCCGTTCTGCATCAGCCACATCGTGGCCTCGCGCAGTTGCGCCGTCGCGGTGCGCACGCCTTCGACATACGGCTTCATCTTTTCGTCGGCCTCGTTGGTCGAGACGAACTCCTCAAGGTCGTTGAAGAAGGCGAACACGGCGCGCCCGCCATTGGCCGCCAGCTTGCGACCGACGAGGTCGAGCGCCTGGATACCGTTGGTGCCTTCATAGATCATCGCGATCCGCGCATCGCGTACGAACTGCTCGACGCCCTGGTCGCGCGTGTAGCCCGTGCCGCCATGAAGCTGCAGCGCATCCGACGCGCACTTGAAACCGCGATCCGTGAGGAAGCCCTTGATCACCGGCGTCAGCAGCGACATGCGATCTTCCGCCTTCTCGCGCACGAGCGGATCGGGCGAGACATGCAGCAGGTCGCCTTGCAGCGCAGTCCAGTAGGTGAAGGCGCGCGCACCTTCGGTGAACGCCTTCATGTCCATCAGCATGCGGCGCACGTCAGGGTGCACGATGATCGGATCGGCGGGCTTGTCCGGCGCTTTCGCTCCGGTGATCGAGCGACCCTGCACGCGTTCGCGTGCAAAATCGGCTGCGTTCTGGAACGCGACCTCCGCCTGCGCGAGACCCTGCATGCCCACGCCAAGACGCGCCTCGTTCATCATGACGAACATGGTGCGCATGCCCTTGTGGGCCTCGCCGACGAGATAGCCCGTCGCGCCTTCATAGTTCATCACGCAGGTCGAATTGCCGTGGATGCCCATCTTCTCTTCAAGGCCGCCACACTGGAAAGAGTTGCGCGCGCCCAGCGAGCCGTCAGCGTTGACCATGAACTTCGGCACGATGAAGAGAGAGATGCCCTTGATGCCTTCCGGCCCGCCTTCGATGCGCGCGAGCACGAGCTGGATGATGTTCTCGGCCAAGTCCTGCTCACCGCCCGAAATCCAGATCTTCTGGCCGGTAATCTTGTAGCTGCCGTCCGGCTGCGGAACCGCCTTGGTGCGTATCAGGCCGAGGTCGGTGCCACACTGCGGCTCAGTAAGATTCATGGTGCCCGACCATTTCCCGGTCATCATGTTGGGCAGGTAAGTATTCTTCTGCTCGTCGGACCCGCCCGTCTCGATCGCCTCGGCCGCGCCGCGGGTGAGGCCCGGATACATCGAAAACGCCATGTTCGCGGACGAGCACATCTCCAGCACGGGGAGCGCAACGACACGCGGCAGGCCCTGCCCACCCCATTGGGGATCGGCGGACATCGCGATCCAACCATCGTTCGACATCTGCTGATAGGCTTCGCGGAAGCCCTTCGGCGTCGTCACGGAACCGTCGGGGTTCCGCTTGCAACCCTGCTTGTCGCCGATGGCGTTGATCGGCTGCAGGACTTCCTGCGCGAACTTCGCGCCGCCATCGAGCACCGCCTCGACAACATCCTGCGGAGCGTCCGAAAAGCGCGGCAGGTTGGAATATGACCCTATCTCAAGCACGTCATACAGAAGGAACTTCATGTCCTTGATGGGCGCCTGATACTTGGGCATTGGTCCTCACCCTTGGGTCATGCCGTCGAAGTCACGCGACTACGACGCCGGAAGCGGAACGCTCCGGCGTCATAGCACCAAGTCGGCGGTCGTCGAGCCTGACTTTGCGTCAGCTGTCGAGATGCGCAGCGTCGCCATCGAGGCCTGCCCGCGCGACACGTTCGTATGCGCGGGCGGATTGCTCGGCTTCAGCGGTCGGTCCGAGTTCCTGCAGCTTCTCCTCGGCCCAGCGCACGCCCTTGTGGAGCGTTTCCAGCGCAGCCTCGATGTCCTCGCGCTGCTTCTCCAGATTCCTGATCTGGTCGCGCGACTTCTTGAGCGACAGCTTCAGTTGGGCGCGGTGACCTTCGAGGGTATAGAGGTCGAGGATCTCGCGGATATCAGAAAGCGAGAATCCTACGCTCTTGCCCTGCAGGATCAGTTTCAGCCGCGCGCGGTCCCGAGTCGAATAGACCCGGTTGAGCCCATCGCGAGTCGGCGAAAGCAGTCCCTTGTCCTCGTAAAAACGCAGTGCACGCGGCGTCACCTGGAATTCGCGCGCAAGTTCGCTGATTGTGTAATTCTTCAAGTCTCTGCCTCCCGTCAGTGTTCTTTTGCTCCGTGGGTGGGCACGGGCGGCGCCTTGTAATTAACGCTCAGTAATACGTAACGTTAGCTGACCCTTAGGTCAATTAGCCGCCATACCGCATTTCGGATCGGCGCCGGATTAACCGTTTAACGCCCGTTAACCGTATCCCGGCCAACTGCCGGTTGGCGTGGAATCAGGCTGTTTTCCATGTCGATTCGGAGTTGCGATGACCCAGGGCCCCTGGAGCGTAAAGGGAATTGATCCCAAGGCGCGCGAGCTTGCGCGCGAGCGCGCCCAGCGTCAGGGCGTGACCCTCGGACAGTATCTCAACTCCCTCCTGCTTGAAGGCGACGGCGCCGCGTTCGAGGACATCAGCCTCGCCGATCCCCTGCCCGGCTCTTCGGGCGACCATGACCTTCGTCGCATGTCGCAGGAAATCGACATGCTGGCCCAGCGGCTTGAGGCGTCGACCTCGCGTTCCGCGCGCGCGATCTCCGGCATCGATAAGTCGATCCTCGGCCTCATGGGCAAGGTGGACATGTCCGGCAAGGCGCAGTTGCAGGCGCTCGAGCGCGTGACCCGCGCGATGACCGAGATTGAAGCTACGCAGTCCGCGCTGCGCACGCGCATCGACACGATTGAATCCGGCCCACAGGGCGGCGCAAACATTGACACACTGCGGACGCTTGAGGGCTCGCTCGCGCGGCTCGCGGACACGGTGCAGACGCAACTCCTCACCGCGCAACGCGAGCAGGACCAGTTCCGTTCGTTGTTCGACGACAAGGTCAGTCAGGTCGCCAGCAAGGTCGACGATGTCGCCCGCTCGATGGACGGGCTCGTCAACAATGCGGTGCGCAACAACAACTCCGGACTGACCGGCCGTATCGACCAGATCGAGGAAAAGATGTCCTCGGTCGAGCGCCGCATCGAGGCCGGCATCAACAAGATCTCCGACGCCGCTTCCCGCTTCGAGTTGTTCGAGACCAAGGCCGAGCGCGCCGTGGGCGACACGACGTGGCGCATGGAGCGCGCGCTTGAGACGACCCTCAATCGCTCCCGCGCGATGTCGCAGGAAGTGCTCGAACGCGTCGACAACATCGAGGAAAAGAACCGCGAGGCGATGACCGGCCTCAGCGATGCGGTCGCCCGCATCACCGAACGCCTGGGCCGCGCCGAACGCAAGACAGACACGGCGATGAACGTGCTGGAACGCGCGGTCACCGAGATCGACGAGAAGGTCCAGCGCGGCGCCACCACCCGCCAGCCGGCCGAAGACTTCTCGCAGCTGCAGTCTGCCTTCCAGAAACGCCTCGACAGCCTCGCCGAGGACCTCTCCCGTCCCATCCATACGTTGCGCGCCGATGTCGAGCGCCGGCTGGAGGAAGCCGCCCGTAGTAACAGCCCGGAGAAGGTCGAGCGCCTTGAGCGCACCATCCGCCAGCTGCAGGAACAGCTCCAGGTCTCCGAAGCCCGTCAGGCTGATGCTGTTGAAGCGATGAGCTCGCAGGTCGATCGCCTGTCGCGCGCGGTCAACGAACGCCTTCGCACGGTCGAAGCGCGCGGCGATCAGCGCTCGATCGAAGACGTCCGCCGCGAAATGATGCGCCTGGCCGACACCATCGACGCCCGTCTCGGCAATGTCGAAACAGCCAGCCGCTCCGCCACGGACGCTATCGGCCGCCTCAACACGTCCGTGGACGACAAGCTCTCCGCGCTTGAGAAGAAGAGCGCCGGCGCCATCGACGCCGTGGGCGAACAGGTCGCCATCGTCGCCGAGCGCCTGCAGAAGCGTCACGACGAAACCGCCCAGCGCCTAGCCGACCGTATCGCCGAAACCTCCGCCGCCAGTCGTCCGCTCGACGGCGCTGAAGTCGACCGCATCGCCGACCGTCTCGATGATCGCGTCAAGGAAAGCGAGCGCCGCAGCGCCGAGGCCATCGGCCAGATCGGTGAACAGGTCGCCCGCGTCGCCGACCGCCTGCAGAACCAGCACATTGAGGCGCTTCGTTCGTTCGAACACCGCCTCGCCGACTCCGGCCGCTCCTATGAGGCCAAGCTCAACGACGTCATGTCCGATCTTCAGGGCCGGATGCAGGAGATCAGCGACCAGTCCGCGATGGCCAATGCGCCGATGCAGAAGACGGTCACCTCCCTCGCTCGTCGCGTGGAGGCCATGGAAGACGGCCGCCGCGGCTCGCCTGTTCCTGAAGCTGTCACACGTGACATCCCGGTCGTGCCGGACGAGTATGTCGTCCTGGACGATGACCCGCTCGACATCGCTGTCGAGGGCAAGATCGCTCCGGCGGCGCTGGCTGCCGTTGCGCGCGCAGACGACGCCGAGACCAACGACATTGTCGGCGTCGAGCCGCCGCCCTTCGATCGCAAACCCGACCCGCGCGATGCACACCTGTTCGCCGACGAACCGGCCGCCATTCCTACCCCATCGCCGCCGTCTGGCGAGGTCGCGCAACGTATCGAGGACCTGCTCGAAGCCGATGACGTCATTCTCGGCCCGCCGCCTGCCGCTGGCGAGTTCGTGGCTGACCTTCCGGCCGACGACAGCCGCGAGAAGCTCGCCCCGAACTATCTCGCCGAAGCGCGCCGCGCCGCGCGCGAAGGCCGCCGCATCGCCCCCGTTACCGCTAAGAAAGGCATCGGCAAGGGCCCGCTGATCGCTTCCGGCGTGCTGGCCGTCGCCGTCGCCGGCGGCGCTGCCTTCACGGTCATGCGTGGCAAGCAGGAAGCCCAGCCCGACGATTTCGCGAAACTGGATCCCTCGGCTCCCATCGCCCCGGCTGGCGCCGATGGCGCGGCTGAGGCCGTGCTGTTCAACGAGCACGAAGAATCTGCCGCGCCAGGTGCGCTTTCGACCAGCGATCTGTTCGAGGACGTTCCGGCCAAGCCAACCGCCGCTCCGACGCCTGGGGCGAAGCCGGCAGCTGCGGCCACGCCGGCCGCTGCGCCTGCCCTGACCCTTGCCGATGCCGTCCGCAACGGCGATCCGGTTGCCCTGCACGATCAGGCGACCGAATTCCTCCAGAACGGCGAGAAAGCCAAAGCCGTCCAGATGCTCAAGGACGCCGCGGGCCGCGGTCTCGTGATGGCGGACTACCGCCTGGCCAAGCTCTACGAGCGCGGCGAAGGCGTTCCGCGCGACATGGCCGCCTCCCGCTCGTGGACCGAGAAGGCCGCAATCGGCGGCAATGTGAAGGCCATGCACGATCTCGCCGTGTTCTACGCCGAGGGCGACGCCGGCCCGCAATCCTATGCCGCGGCCGTCGAATGGTTCCGTCAGGCCTCCGACCACGGCCTGGTCGATAGCCAGTACAACCTCGCCGTCCTCTACGAGCAGGGCCTCGGCCTGAGCCAGGACAAACCGGAGGCAGCCTACTGGTATGAAGTCGCCGGCCGCGCCGGCGACCAGGACGCCGCCCGCCGGGCCCGCGCGCTGCTGGGAGAAATGCAGCCCACGCAGGCCGAAGCGATCAAGCGCAAGGCCCGCGCCTTCGCGCCGAAAGCAGGGATTCCCCGCGCCAATGGCGAATTCGGCCGCCGTGCGTGGGACATCGCCACCCCCGCCCAGATCACCGAGACCCAGCGACTGCTGGTCCGGCTCGGCTTCTCGGCCGGCTCGGCCGACGGCAAGATGAACGCCAAGACAGCCGAGGCCATCCGCCAGTTCGAGCGGGATAACGACCTGCCGGTCACGGGCGAGGCCAGCGTCTCCCTGCTGCGCCAGCTCCGCGCCGCCACGCTGAACACGACGGACTGACCAGCCAGAGCCTCCGCTCGCCTGATAATTGAGACTTTTCAGCCGCTTCCAGCGCGCCGCGCCCGCGCGTAGAACGGGCCATGCTGATTCACCTCCCAATCGCACAGATCGCGGTCGACCCGCTGATCCTCGTCGCGATCGGAATGCTGGTGGGCTTCCTGTCAGGGCTGTTCGGGGTGGGCGGCGGCTTTCTGCTGACGCCGCTGCTGATCTTCTACGGCGTGCCCGCCGCGGTGGCTGTCTCCACGCAGGCCAATCAGGTGATGGCGACATCGATCGCCGGCGTCTCGGCGCACTGGCGCGAGCGACAGGTGGATACGCGGCTGGGGACGCTCATGCTGATGGGAGGCATAGCCGGGTCGACCATAGGCGTCGGCGTCTTCAGCCTGCTCAAGTATTTCGGCGTCGTCGATGCGACGATCTCCGTTCTCTACATCGTCTTCCTCGGCGTGATCGGCGGATTGATGGCGTGGGAGAGCGTCGGCGCGCTGGGCAAGGCGGGAGGCGACCCGGGCCGCCGCACGCGCCTGCGCGTGTGGATGCGCGGGCTGCCGATGAAGCGCCGCTTCCCGCGTTCAGGCCTCTACATCTCGATCATCCCGCCGCTCGGCATTGGCTTCTTCGTCGGCATGCTGGCGGCTATCCTCGGCGTCGGCGGCGGCTTCATCCTCGCGCCCGCGATGGTGTACCTGCTCGGCGTACCAACGCGGGTGATGGTCGGAACATCGCTCTTCCAGATCATCTTCCTTACAGCCTACGTCACCTTCCTCCAGGCGACCTTCAACGGAACCGTCGATCTCGTTCTGGCCGCCGTGCTGATGATCGGCGGTGTCATCGGCGCACGCTACGGCGCAATCGCGGGGCGTAGATTGAAAGCGGCGCAGTTGCGCCTGCTGCTCGCCCTGCTTGTCCTCGCGATCGCGGGGCGGCTTGTCTACGAACTCTATGTCGGGCCAACGCCTGAGTATCGGCTGGAGGAGACGACATGATCGGACGTCTCGCTCTCCTGTCCGTCGTGCTGATGCTCTCCGCGACCGCATCCGCGCAACGCCTCGAAGGCCCGGATCGCCCATTCATGGCGGCCGGCCTCGCCGAGGATATAGTGGAGCTGAAGGTCAACTACACCGGCTCGCGTATCGTCCTGTTCGCCACCGCGCCGCAGCCGGAGAATGAAACGTCGGGACTGGCCGTCGCCCTGATTGGGCCGATGGCCCCGCAGAAGATGATCCGCCGCACGGCGGCAGGCGAACAGACGATCGAATTCGTCGCCGCGCCTCTCGTCTTCGCCGTGGGCGCTGAGCCCCAGGTCGCTGCCAGCGTGCTGCCGGAAGTGATGATCGAGGCCGGACTCAATGCGCAGGCGTCTGCCATGCCGCGTTCGGAACAGTTGCTGTCCCCTGATCTCGATGCGTGGCGCACTGCGTTCGTGAATCTCAAGATGGATCAGGGTCTCTATTCGTTCAGCGACACGACGATCGAGCGTCTCGACGGTGGACTGCGGCGGGCAAGGATCGCACTCCCCACCAACTCGCCGCCCGGCGAATACCGCATCCGTGCAGTCGCTTTCCGCAATGGCGCGCCGGTCGGCGAGACGGAACAGGTGCTGACAATCGTCCGTTCCGGCCTCGACGCCACGCTGTTCGATCTCTCCCGCCAGCATGGCTTCGTCTATGGTTTCGTGGCGGTGCTGCTCGGCTGCCTTGTCGGCGGCGCGGCGGCGTGGTTCGGACGGAAATAGCCTCAGTCCGCCTTTTCGCCGATGGCGTCGGCGGCTTCCTCGTTCAGCGCCTTGCCCTTCTCGCGCGGCTTGACCAGCGGCGCGGGTTGCGTCGTGGCGATGTTGCCGCGCATCAACGATAGGCCCGCGCGCAGGCCGCCTGCGATCTGCATCTCAAGCCGCTGCTCGTCACGCTTCCTGACTTCAAGCGCAAGTTCGTCCGCCTCTTCGGGCTCGACCCCAAGGTCGATCAGCACCTGCCGGCCAAACACGATCGCGGACTCCAGCGTCTCGCGCAGCTGGTAGTCGACGCCAGCATTGATCAGGCGGAGGGCATGGCCACGGTCGAACGCCCGTACAAACAGCTTGGCGTGCGGAAACTCTGCCTTGCACAGCTCGACGATCTTGTCGGCGGCTTCCTGCTTGTCGACGCAGACAAGGATCGCTTCCGCTGAATGCGCGCCAGAAGCATGAAGCACGTCAAGCCGCGTCCCGTCGCCGTAATAGACCTTGAAACCGAACTGCCCGGCCGCGCGGATCATCTCGACGTCGATCTCGATGATCGACACGTCGATGCCCTTGGCCAGCAGCGGTTGGGAAACCACTTGCGCGAAACGGCCGAAGCCGATGAACAGCACCTGTCCATGCAGGTCGGCGGCTTCCTCAACGCCCTCCATGGATTCCTTTTCCTTGGGCAGAAGCCGATCGACGAGGATCACGACCAGAGGCGTCAGCGCCATGGAGATGATCACCACCGCCGTCATGCCCGACGCGGTCTCCGCATCCATCACCCCTGCCGACAACGCGCCCGCGTAGAGCACGAAGGCGAATTCCCCGCCTTGCGCGAACAGCGTCGCGCGATGAATGGCCTCGCGATTGGACGCTCGGAACAAACGGGCGACCACATAGATGCCCAGCGACTTGACGATCATGAAGGCCAAAACGCCCGCCGTGATGATCTCCCAGTTCGCGACCACGAGATTGAGATCGAGCGACATCCCGACGCCAAGAAAGAACAGTCCCAGCAGAATGCCGCGGAACGGCTCGACATCGGCTTCCAGCTGGTGACGGAAGGTCGATTCAGACAGCATCACGCCTGCCAGGAATGCGCCCATGGCCATCGACAGGCCGCCCAGTTGCATCAGCAGTGCCGCTCCCAGCACCACCATCAGCGCTGCTGCTGTCATCACTTCCCGAGCACCCGTGCGGGCGAGCAGGCCGAACATCGGGTTCATCAGCCATTTGCCCGCAACGAACACCAGCAGCACGGATCCGGCCGCGATCCCGAACGTCTGCCACCACGGCGCCACATGCCGCGCGATGTGCTCGCCGGGCGTCAGAGTTGCGAGGATGGGAACCATCGCCAGCAGGGGGATAATCATCAGGTCTTCGAGCAGAAGGATCGCCACGGACCGCTGGCCGCCTGGCGCGGACGACTCTCCGCGATCCTCCATCATCTTCATGATCACGGCGGTGGACGACAGGACGAAGCCGAAAGCCCCGATCACGGCGGCGGCAGGCGGGATGCCGAACCCGATCGCCACGCCCGATAGCAGCGCACCGCATAGCAGTACCTGCGCCAGACCAAGTCCGAAAATGTCCCGCCGCATCGCCCACAGCTTGGCCGGGCGCATCTCGAGGCCGATGAGGAACAGGAACATCACCACGCCCAGTTCGGCGACATGCAGCACGGCCTGGGGATCGCCGATCAGCTTGAGGACGTACGGGCCAACAATCACGCCGGCGGCGAGATAGCCCAGCACCGCGCCAAGGCCCAGCAGGCGGAAAATCGGCACGGCGATGACCCCGGCGGCCAGCAACGCGACCGCCAGTCCAAGGTCCGTTCCAGCCGCCGCTCCGTGTTCCATGCCCGCTCCGCGCTAACGTTTCTCCACACGTACGCGATAGGCGGCGATGCCCGCAAGAAGAAGCGTCTTCGAAGTATCTGGCATCGCGGCGCCCGCCTATCTGAGGCGTTTCTCGAACTCGAGGAAATAGCTGTCGGTTGTAGCCGTCAGCTGTTCTTCCATCTTCCGGAAGATCGACAGGATCTCGTGGCCGGTCTTCGTGACAACGGCTCCGCCTCCCTTGCGTCCGCCGGTGGAAGACTCAACAAGCGGCTTCTTGAAATCGTTGTTCATCGCATCGACCAGCTGCCAGGCGCGCGAATAGCTCATGTCCATCGCCTTCGCTGCTTTCGAGATCGAGCCTTCAGCCGCGATCTTCTCTAGCAGCTCCGCCTTGCCGGGCCCGAAGGCCCGTTCGCCCCTCGCGATAACCCTTGCTGTGACGCGTATCGAAGCCATGCTCAACTCCGCCCAATGCGCCTATCGAAGCGAGCCCGGCCTGAATCGCAAGCGGAAAGTGGCTCAGCCCATCAACCTGCGCGCCTTCGCAAGGCGCTCGACACCCTGATCCAGCGTCGCGTCCGACTTTGCGAAGCACAGACGAACAAGCGACGTGTCCGGCGCGCTCGAGTAGAAGGCCGAGAACGGGATGGTGGTGACGCCGCATTCCTTCACCGCTCGTACCGCGAACTCCCCGTCCGCCATGTCGATCCCAGACGCGCGCAGATCGACGCCCATGAAATAGGTGCCGGCAGCGGGAAGGACACTGAAGCCCTCCTGCTTCAGCGCGACACCCAGCCGGTCTCGCGCTCTGAACAGTTGCTCTCGCATCTCTTCGAAATGCGTCTTTGGCTTGGCCAGGCCATATGCGACGGCCTGCTGCAGGTTCGGAGGCGTGGTGAAAGTCAGGAACTGGTGCGCCTTGGCGAAGGCTTCGGTCAGCTTCGGAGCGGCGCACGCAAATCCGACCTTCCAGCCGGTCATCGAGAACATCTTGCCAGCCGAACCGATCTTGATCGTGCGCTCGCGCATGCCTGGCGCCTGCAGCATCGACACGTGCGAGGCGCCATCGAACACGCAGTGCTCCCACACCTCGTCCGAGATCGCGATGCAGTCATGCTTCACGCATTGCTCTGCGATCAGGGCGAGATCGTCCATACCCATGATGCTGGCGGACGGATTGAGCGGCGTGTTGAGCACAACGGCTCGCGTCTTGTCGTTGAACGCCGCCGCCAGTTCCTGCCGCTCAATACGCCAGTGCGGCGGCTTCAGTCGCGCGAACCGCGCTGTCGCTCCTGCCCGCCGGAGCATGGGGAGGTAGCTGTCATACATCGGCTCGAACAGAACGACTTCGTCGCCCGGCGACAGCACACACAGCAGCGCGGCCGCCAGCGCCTCCGTCGCGCCCGACGTCACTGTTACTTCCGTCTTCCAGTCGAGCAGAATGCCCTGCAGTCGACCGTAATGTTCCGCCACTGCCTCGCGCAGCACGGGTAGCCCCCGCATGGGCGGATACTGGTTGGGCCCGGCGATCACCGCTTCGGCGGCGCGGCGACGCACATCCTCCGGGCCATCCCATTCCGGAAAGCCCTGCCCGAGATTGATTGCGTTTGTCTCGCGCGCGAGACCGGACATCACATCGAAGATCGTATCCGGCAGCGAAGCGTAGAGCGGGTTCATGCGCCGGCCTTGAACGGACGCACGTGTTTCAGCGACGGAATCTTGCCGCGCACTTCGTCAACCTTCGACAGGTCGAGCGTCGCCGTGATGAAGCCCGAATCAACACCTGCCTCCGCGATAATCTCGCCCCACGGATCGATTATCAGCGAATGTCCGAACGTCTCGCGCCCGTCCTGATGCCGCCCGCCCTGCGCCGGCGCGATGACATAGCAACCCGTTTCGATGGCGCGCGAACGCAGCAACACATGCCAGTGCGCCTCGCCCGTGATCTTCGTGAAGGCAGCCGGCACGGCGATGATCTTCGCGCCGCTCATAGCCAACTGTCGGAAGAGATCCGGGAAACGCACATCGTAGCAGACCGTCAGTCCCAGCGGCCCCGCCGGAAGCTTCGCCACCACCGCCTCTGCCCCCGCCGCGAAGCTGTCGGACTCCTTGTAGATGTTCCCCGCATTCAGCTGTACGTCGAACATGTGGATCTTATCGTAGCGCGCGATCACGCCGCCATCGGGCCCGATCAGGAAGCTGCGGTTGGCGCACTTGCCATCGGCCACACGCACCGCGATCGAGCCAATCAGCACCGTGACTTTCAGGTCCTTCGCCAACTGCCGGAAAGTCTTGAGGCCGGGATCGGCCTCTTCGGTCGTGGACTTCTCCCAGACCGCGCCCGGCTTGCGGTCCAGCAGCGTCGTCATCTCCGGCGTGGCGATCAGTTCAGCCCCGGTTCCGGCGGCCTGCCGGATCAGGGCGCTGGCGCTATCGATATTGGCCGCCACCTCCGTGCCGGACCGCATCTGCACACACGCAACCCTGATCTGGGACATCGCCGCCGACTCTCCTGCAGCCTTAACCTCTCGCCAACCATGGCGAACAGCAACCCGGCCCTGAAAATCGCCGGAATTCAGCCTTTGTAAGCCTGGTTGCAGTTAATCAGGTTCACTCGCGTGGAAGGCGACCCGACAGTGACAGCCTCCCCTCCCGGCATACAGATTGCTCCTTCACCAGCAGAGCTAAACCCAGAGACCAGCCAGATCGCCAAGGCATGAGCACGACGACGTCAGCAGCGACGGTGGGGGAACACTCCATTGAGCCTGCGGGGTGGCAACCCCCGCAGCGTAAATCGCTGTTGGATTATGCCAGGCAGCTAGACCCGCTGATGCTGTTCGTCTGGGTCGCGTTCACCACTTTCCAGTTCGGCTTCGGCGGCCCGCTGCGCTACATGGCTGCCGCCTACTTCGCCGTCGCGTTTTTCCTTTTTGCTCGCCAGACCATGCCGGCCGCGCTGCGCGCCTGGCCGACATTCATTCTCGCGATCCTCTGCGTGACATCGGCTCTCTGGGCGCCCGCCTATCAGGAAGCCCTCCGCAAGGGCATGGCGCTGGCAATGACAGCCGTGATGGCGATCTACGTTGGCAACCGACTCTCGGGCCGGCAGATCCTTGCCTGCTACTTCCTGGTCGAGGCGATCGTCGCGCTGATGTGCTTGCGATCCCCGACGCCGATCCACGGCGCCTGGACTGGAATCTTCGGCCAGAAGAACTACTACGCGATGCACATGTTCATCCTGTATGTGTCAGCGATGGGCCTCGCGCTCGACAAGCAGACATGGAAATGGCTGCGGATGTTGGCGTTCGCGTATATCCCCCTTGCTGCCTTCATGATCGTCATGGCGAAATCGGGAACGCAGACGTTGATGCTGGCCGGCGCCACGGCTGTCTTCTTCGGTCAATACTTCTTCTGGCAACCCGCGTCGCGCATACCACATGCACGCGCCTTCATCATCATGCTGATGATCGTGCTCGGGTTGATGGGAGCCTTCCTCGTCTTCGCGATCATGCAGGTCGACGTGTATGCGGAAATCCTCGAGGCGCTCGGCAAAGACACGACGCTGACGGGCCGGACCTATCTGTGGGGCATCGCTGAACGTGTGATGGTCGAACACCCGCTCACGGGCGTCGGCGCCAACGGCTTCTGGCGGCCGGAGTACGGGATCACCGACTCCATCGCCAAGTACTTCGACTACGAAAAGTACGAAGGTTTCAGCTTCCACAACTCGTACTACGAGAACGGCGTGATGTACGGATACCCGGGCTTCTTCGCCACGATTTTCCTGTCTGCGTGGGCGATCGGAAGTGCCGGGATGAACTGGTTCCGCAACCAGACCGTCATTAACGCGACATTCCTCATTTTCGTGGCCACGATTGTCGTCCGATCTAACAGCGAGGCCGACCTTGCTGGCGAACTCGGCGGTCTGGTCGTGCTCCTGCTCATCTCGGCCTCCCGCAAGGAACTTGGCCCCAAACAGCCGGTTGTTGATCCTGAAGCGTATGTGGCGCCGCCAGTAGAGCCGCAGCGCGCGCGATGAGCATGAACGCAGCCAGTAAGATCGATGTCAGCGTGATCATCGCCGCATGGAAGGCGGCGAATGTGATCGAGCACGCCCTCGCCTCCGCGCTGGCATCCGCAAATCTCACGGTCGAAGTGATTGTCGTTGATGACGCTTCTCCCGACGCTACGTTCGAGATCGCAAGCCAGCTGGCCGCAACTGATCGCCGCATCGTCGTTGATCGCCTGGCCACGAATTCCGGTCCCTCAGCCGCGCGCAATCGGGCGATCGAACTGGCCCGCGGCGAATTCATCGCCGTCCTCGACGCGGACGACACAATGAAACCCGGCCGTCTTACCGCGCTTGTCGCCGCCATGCGCGCGGCCAGCGCGGATGTCGCCCTGGACAACATGATCGATGTGGACGAGGCCGGTCGTCCGTTGAGCGACAAGCCCTTCCTGAAATCCGACGTCTTCGCTCGCGATCGGGAAATCGACCTCGCGACATGGGCCTGGTTCAATCAGCCGACTGGAGGGACCGACAGTGCCGGTTATCTCAAACCGGTTATTCGTCGCGCAACATTGCAGACTTCAGGCATCAGCTACGACAATGGACTGCGCAATAGCGAAGACTATTATTTGCTCGCCCATCTGCTCGCGAGCGGCGCCCGAATGATATACCGCGCCGAACCGGGCTATCTCTACACTCGTTCCCCAAACTCGACATCTTATCGGCTGAAGCCCGTCAACACGCGCTCGATCCTCGATGCGGAAATCCGCTTCCAGTCACGCTTCAAGGGCCGCTTCTCGGAAACCGAAACCAAGGCGCTGGCTCGCCGCACGCGCACCTTGCGCAATCTCGACCAGTTCGTCGGCACGGTTGAAGCGATCAAGACGCGGAGGATCGGCGCAGCGCTCGGTCTGCTCGCGTCCGACCTGCGCGCCACAGCCTTCACGCTGGGCACGCTCGGCAAGGTGGCGCTCGGCAAGGTGTTGCGCCGGAAGCTCGTCTGAAAGCTACGGAACGGCTGGCGGCGTAAAGGTGTCGCTGCATTGCTTGCCTACCTGCCCGACCGGCACATGCGATATGCAACGATAGAGCGCCGACGTTTCGTGGAACTCCGGCGTGCCGAGCCACTCTTCCGTGTGACGATTGCCGACCCAGGTATTGACCATCACGCGACTCGCCGTCGTTGGAACGGGAACAGCCGCCGTGCTGTTGTTCACCTCGCGCAGTTTGACGCCGTCAACATACCAGACGATCGATCCGGGCAGCCACTCGAACACATATAGGTGCTCCGCCTCGGAAGCATCGAACCAGAGTTCGATTATCGCTGCATCGCTACCGCCGGCGTTGTAGTAATTCAGATGGATTGAGCGCGGCGCCCTGCCGAGAATCTCCACGTCGACCTCGTCATGAGGATCGCCCCGATATGCACCCGTGTGCGTGAAAAAGGACGAGACCACGCCCGGCGCGTTCGACGCACGCATCACGACCTCGTATCGGCCGTATCCGTAGAACCCGACCCGCTGCACCTCTGCCGACGTATGAGACAGCTCCTCGTTGCCGTCCCTTCGGGTACGCAGGACCATGCCTTTGTCGGTAAAACCAACATTGTCGTCCCTGAAGAACATGACCGACCAGTCGGATCGCACATCGAAATCAGAAACGTAGAGCTCTTTCTGCGGATAGCCCTTGGTGAGGTCGAAAAAGAACGCGCCCCCGACCTCTTCGCCTTTGTTTGTGACGTTGGTGGCGATAATGTCCACGGTCGACGCCTGTGCGCGCGCATCAGGAACCAGCCCGCCAATCGCCAGCGCCATGATCGCGCCAATACCGATTTTCGCGGCCAATCTCATCCGAAATCCATTGAAGCGTGCGAGCCGAGAATAAAGCATTCGGACCGCCTGTCATTCAACGCATTACATCTTGTGAGCGAGCGTGCGTCCTTGGCGCATTGCGTTGCGTCATCAGGCCGTTAAACCTCCCACCTGAGAGAGGGACCGGCAGGTAAAATGCCCGGCCCGAGCGGGAGGAGAGACGTCATGGTGAACCGCAGGAGCGCGGGCGGCGCTGCCGCATGCGCGATGGCCTTGGCGCTCGCTTTTGCCTGCACAATACCGGGTGAACCCGCAGCACCCCCGTCGCAGGCCGCAATCGCGGCCGATGTCGCGAAAGCCTATGATTCGAGCGAATGGAAATACTGGGGCGGCGACAGTGGGCAGACGCGCTATGCGCCGCTGAACCAGATCAATCTCGGCAACGTTAACCGGCTGAAGATCGCCTGGCGCTGGACCGCCGACATGGCGGGCGGCCCGGAATCCTCCAACTACAAATCCACGCCACTCCTGGATGACGGCGTGCTCTACGTTCCGTGGCTCAACCACGGCATGGCCGCGATCGACGCTGGATCCGGCAAGACGTTGTGGACCTTCGAGCCCCAGCCCGCCGACATCGGCGGCCGCGGGGCGTCGCTCGTCCTGCGCTCCCTCGCCTACTGGACAGATGGCAAAGAGAAGCGCGTTTTCCACAACTCCGGTGACGGCCGCCTCATCGCGGTCGATGGAAAGACAGGCAAGGCCGCCGCCGGCTTCGGCAAGAATGGCTGGGTTGATCTCCGCCCTGGCATCACCGACGGCACGCCTGTCACCGACGTGGGCTCCGTCTCGCCCGCAATTGTCGTCGGCGACGTTATCGTCGTGCAGACCATCCCCGGCGGCGCCCGCAACAAGGAATCCGCCCCCGGTCACATCCGCGGCTTCGATGTGAAGACCGGCGAACTCAAGTGGACCTTCCATATGGTCCCCCGCAAGGGCGAGTTCGGTTACGACAGCTGGGAGAACGGCGCGGCCGACTATGTCGGCAACTCCGGCACCTGGACTATGATGAGCGCCGACACCGAGCGCGGCCTCGTCTACGTCTCCGGCGATACACCCTCGAACGACTTCTACGGCGGGGAGCGTCTGGGCGACGGCCTGTTCGCGGAAAGCGTCGTCTGCATCGACACGAAGACCGGCAAGCGCGTCTGGCACTTCCAGACCGTGCACCACGGCGTCTGGGACTACGACATTCCCGCCGCGCCGATCCTCCACGACATCATCAAGGACGGCAAACGCATCCCCGTCGCCACCGTGCTCACCAAGCAGAGCAACGTCTTCGTCTTCAACCGCGTGACGGGCGAGCCGATCTGGCCGATCGAGGAGCGGGCCGTGCCCGCCTCGCAGATCCCCGGGGAGAAGCTGTCACCGACACAGCCCTTCCCCACGAAGCCCCTGCCCCTCTCCAAGCAGGGCTATGACGAAAACGACCTGATCGATTTCACGCCCGCGCTCCGCAAGGAAGCGGTCGAGATCATGTCGAAATACGCCAAGGGCCCGATCTACGAACCCCTCGTCGACGTCAAGAAGACCGGCCTGCGCGGCACCTGGATCTATCCGGGCTATGGCGGCGGACCGAACTGGAATGGCGGATCGTTCGATCCCGACACCGGCGCGCTCTATGTTCCGATCCGCCACAAACCCAACGCCGCCGGCCTCGCGCCGGGCGACCCGACGCGCACCAACATGGGCTACACCCAGTCCGGCAACCACGTGGTCAGCGGGCCGCGCGGCCTGCCCATCCTGAAGCCGCCCTACAGCGAAGTCGTCACGCTCAACATGAACTCAGGCGACCACATGTGGCGCATCCCGCTCGGCAAGCCTGGACCGTCCATCCGCAACAACACCGCCATCTCCGAACTTAATCTCGACTGGGATGCGATGGGCGATTTCGATATCCGGCCCAGCCCCCTGCTGACCAAGGAAGTCCTGTTCCTCGGCGCATCCGGCAACCTCGCCGGCGGCACGGGCAGCCCGGCTTTCCGCGCCTATGACAAGACCAACGGCAAGGCCGTGTGGGAGATGGATCTGCCATCGCTCGTCTCTGGCGCCCCCATGACCTATGAGCTGAACGGACGCCAGTACATCGTCGTGGCCGTCTCGGCGCGCGGCAAGCCGGCCGAAATGATCGCCCTCACGCTCGACGGCGTCAGCGAGAACGGCGCGGCGCCTGCCGGCGGCGTTCCAGTCGCAGCCGCTCCGCCTTCGACGCGTGCAGCCGCACTGGCTATCTCCGCAACGCCGGAAGAGCTGGCTCTCGGCAAGACGAAGTTCGACCAGATGTGCGTCGTCTGTCACGGCGTCGACGGCAGGGGCGGCACCGCTGTCGGCGCGCCGCCGGTCAACAATCGCACGGACTTCGCCAACATCGCTCGCGTCACCGCTCAGGGACAGGGTGAGATGCCAGCCCTCGGCAGCGCACTCTCACCAGCCGAGATCGAGGCAATCGCCAAGCACGTGGTGAAGACCCTCGGTCCGCAGCAGCGCCCGGCAGGCGGCTCCCGCCCGCCCGGCCCGCCGCCAGAGGAAGACTAGCCGGAGGCTGGGAAAGCGCTGAAAACAACGATGATCGCGGCCTGTTGCCCCTTAGGGCCGAGGCGCCTATAAGGGCGCTCCTGAATTGGCGGAGCGTGGCGCAGCCCGGTTAGCGCACTAGTCTGGGGGACTAGGGGTCGTGGGTTCGAATCCCGCCGCTCCGACCATTTCAGCGCTCGTCTTGGTAAGGGCGGTTAGCTCAGCTGGCAGAGCGCCTGCTTTACACGCAGGATGTCGGCGGTTCGATCCCGTCACCGCCCACCAGCCTTCGCGAACTTCGTTCGCTACGGCTCAGCAAGCCCAGATCCATCAAGCGAAGTTCGCGAAGGCTGCCACGTCGAAGCCCGCAGGGCGTAGACGGGCGCTTTTGGCTACGCCGCCGTCCGCACTGCATCCAGGCGCGATTTGAGATTGGTGAGGTCGCTCAGCAGCGACTCCAGTCGATCGCGGGCGGCGGTGTTCTCGGCAACTTCCGGTGCGCGGAAATCGCCGCGCTCCACGGCGTCGCGCACAGCTTCCTGAAGCTCGCGCACGGAGGCGCCGGTGGCCGGAACCATCATCTCTTCAGCCCCTTCGATCTCGATGCCGGCAGCTGCCCCCAGCTGGTCTCCGGCGTCGCCGTCCACGACTTTCCCATCAATGACCTTGAGGGCGCCGCGAATGGTCAGTCCCTGCACGTGCAGGAGATTCTGGAGCCGGCGCAACAGCTCCATGTCGTCCGGTCGGTAAAAGCGGCGCCCGTCCGGGCGCTTCATCGGGCGCAGGTTGTCGAATTTCGTTTCCCAGAACCGCAGGACGTGGGTTTTGAGGCCGAGTTCCGCCGCCGCCTCGCCGATCGTGCGGAACGCGTCCGCCGATTTGTCGCAGCCAGCATCTTGCCGAAGTTGGGGGGAGTCAGATTCCGAGTCCAACGCCACTGCGGCCTGCGATGCGGTGGTCATCAGTCTCTCCGGGCGCTCTGTGCAGCTTCGACCCTCTGACGCAGAAGCGGAGAAGGCTTGAACGACACCACCCGTCTTGCCGAGATTGCTGCCTCTTCGCCGGTCTTCGGATTGCGACCGACGCGGGCCTTCTTGCGGCGCACCACGAAATTGCCGAAGCGGGCGAACTTCACGTCCTCATCGCGCTCGAGTTCCACGCACACCAGCTCGAGCACACGCTCGAGGAAGTTGCTGGAATCCTGCTTCGTCAGCCCGACCTTCTGGACAAGGCGGTCGACGATGTCTGCGCGAGTGAGTGTGTTCTCCGGCACCAGGCGTCTCCTTGGTGAAGAGGGGAGACTAACTTGAGCCGATTCGGATGTTAAGGGGGCCTTCCCTCAAATACCGAACAATTTCATTCGTTTACACCTTGTTAGGGTGTGCGGCAGGCATGCAAGCATCTGCGGATTACATGCGGATAAGCGCCGAACCCCATGTCAGGCCGCCGCCGATCGCTTCGATCAGCACGAGATCGCCCTGCTTGATGCGACCGTCATTGACGGCCTCGGCGAGCGCCAGCGGCACGGAAGCGGCGGATGTGTTGCCATGATCGGCGACGGTGGAGACCACTTTGGCCTCGTCGAGGCCGAGCCTTTCGGCAACCGCGGAGAGGATGCGCTGGTTGGCCTGGTGAGGCACGAACCAGTCGATGTCCTCGATACCGAGGCCGGCGTCCTTCGTCGCCGCACGCACGCTGTCCGAGATCTTGCCCACGGCGTGCTTGAACACCTGGCTGCCCTGCATCCGCAGGTGGCCAACTGTCTTCGTCGTCGATGGCCCGCCATCAACGTAGAGCAGATCGCGATACTGTCCATCGGAACGCAGGTGAACGCCTTTCACCCCGCGATCACCCGCCTTGGACTTCTCCTGCCGTTCCAGCACGACCGCGCCCGCGCCGTCGCCGAACAGCACGCACGTCGCGCGATCAGACCAGTCGAGGATACGCGAGAACGTCTCCGCGCCGATGACGAGCGCACGCTCGAACTGGCCGCGCACGAGGAAGTTGTCGGCGGTGGCAGTCGCGTAGACGAAACCGGTGCACACGGCCTGCAGGTCGAACGCCGCGCCGCGCTTGATGCCGAGCTTGTGCTGCACCACTGTCGCCGTCGCCGGGAACGTGTAGTCCGGCGTCGCCGTCGCCATCACGATCAGGTCGATGTCATCCGGACCAACGCCCGCTGCATCCATAGCCCGCTTGGCCGCGATGGCGCCAAGGTCGGATGTCGTCTGTCCGTCCGCAGCGATGTGGCGTTTCTTGATGCCGGTGCGCGCGGTGATCCACTCGTCGGTCGTATCGACCATCCTGGCGAGGTCGTCATTGGTCAGCACCTTCTCGGGAAGGTACCCGCCAACGCCGCGTACAACCGATGCGTATTCACTCACGACAACGCCTCGTCACTTCCAATGCCGGTGGGCATGATACACTTACTTGGCCGCTTCAGGGGCTGGCGCAGCAGCAGCGGCGGTGGCAGCTGCCGCCGCCATGCTCTCCGAAAGCCGCCTGATATTCGTCTCGACCTCTTCGCGGAAATGGCTCTCGCCCATATTCGCCGCCACCGAGATCGCCTGCGCGAAGCCGACGACGTCCGTGCCGCCATGGCTCTTCACGACCACGCCATTGAGCCCCAGGAACACCGCGCCGTTCACCTTGCTCGGGTCGAGCTTCGCCCGGAACTTCTTCAGCGCCGGCATGGCCAACATCGCGCCGAGCATGGCAATGGGGCCCGACTTGAAGGCGTCCTTCAGCATGTCGTTGACCATCTTGGCGATGCCTTCCGCCGTCTTCAGCGCGACGTTGCCCGTGAAGCCGTCGGTGACCACTACGTCGATCTCGCCATAGCCAATCTTGTCAGCCTCGACGTAGCCACGGAAATCCATTGGCAGGTTCGAGGCGCGCAGAAGTCGCGAGGCCTCGCGGATCGACTCGTGACCCTTCAGCTCTTCGGTGCCGATGTTCAGAAGCGCCACGCGCGGGTTCGCCACGCCGTTCACGACGCGCGAGAATGCCTGGCCCATGATCGCGAACTCGACCAGCTGTTCCGCAGTCGCCGCGATGTCGGCGCCGAGGTCCAGCATGGCGCACGGGCCCGACCGCGTCGGCCAGCTCGCCGCCAGCGCCGGGCGCTCCACACCGTCAACCTTGCGCAGGATGAACATGGCCTGCGCCATCAGCGCGCCCGTGTTGCCGGCTGAAACAGCGGCCATTGCCTCGCCGTTCTTCACGGCCTCGATGGCGTTCCACATCGACGAGCCCTTGCCCCGGCGCATGGCCTCGCTGGGCTTGGCGTCCATCGCGATCTTCTTGTCGGTGTGACGGATCTCGGTGCGCGGCGCCGCCGACGGCGCCTTTGCGAGCAGCGCCTTCAGCTGCGCCTCGTCGCCATGGAGCATGAAATGCAGGTCGGCCCGGCGCTGGGCGAACAGCTCCAGCCCCTCGATGACGACGCCGGGCGCGTTGTCGCCGCCCATCCCGTCGATGGATATGATCTTCCGATCCGCCATTTCGCCGAAGCGCTCCAGGCATGGCGCTTACCGAGCGGAATCAACCCGGTCCAACCATGATTCAAGGCTCTAATAGCACGAGCGGTGGGAGGTAACAGGCCCCGGCCAGCCCGTCGCTGCGACAAGGTCATCCGCTGAAAAATAGCAGCTTTTCAGGGCAGGCGCGGCCAGTTGACCTCGCCCTGCATCAGCTGCTCGTCGGTGTGACGCTTCAGCGTGTCCTCGACCAGCCGGACATACCGGGTGAAGCGATCCGCTTCCGTGTCGCTGAGCCCCAGATTGCGCATCAGCGCGTGCGGCAGTTCCAGCTCCGGCGCGCCGGCCGCCATCGCGTCATCATACGCCTTGGCCCGGCCGTAGAAGGCCTCGCCCATCTTGCGGATCTTCTTGCCGACGCTGAGATCTCCGGTGCCGATATCCCGCAACGCCTCGTCGAAACCGTCGAACAGGGCGTCGAACACGTCCTGCGACAGCGCCTTGCCAGTCGCCCCCGTCGTCCGCAGTCGCCGGAACATCAGCGCCGCGTGCAGCGAGGTCATCTCGAAACGGCCGGAAAAATTGTCGCGGGCGCCGCCATCATAATAGAAATCCGGCCGTAGCGCCTGGTCCTGGATGGACCGGTGCAGCCGGTCCACCGCCCAGCGATTCTTCTTCGACTGAAACCAGTTGCCCAGCGCCATGTCTGCCTCTCAAGGCTCTCAGAGGCCGCCCTCGCCTCCCAAGGCGCGGGACACTATCAGGGTTCCCCTATCTGGAAAGCGGCCCGTCTGCCCAAAAAAAGACCTGATGTCCCTCAGCCTTGCCAAGTCGGCGGGCCTGCCTGTAGCTAGCCGCAATTATCGGAGTTTTCGTTCATGGCCCTGCGCCGCCTCGCCCTTGCCGGACTTGCCGCCGCGGTCCTCGGCGCCGGCGCCTGCACCGCCACGCGCGACTTCCACGGCTATGTTCCTGATCAGGCCCTGCCCGAAGACGTGAAGCCCGCGGTCGACACGCGTTCGACCGTTCTCGCGCGCCTTGGCACGCCCTCGACCACGTCGCTCTTCGACAAGCCCAACGCGCCCGGCGCGCAGGCCGTCTCGCAGCAAGGCAAGGAAAAGCTCTGGGTCTACATGTCGTCGGTGCGCGAGCGCCTGACGTTCTACTATCCGAAGGTCGTCTCGCGTCACATCATCGCCGTCCAGTTCGACGATGACGATGTCGTCTCAGACGTGCTGGTCTACGACACCGAGGATGGCCGCGTGGTCGATTACAACTCGCGCGTCACGCCGACGCGTGGCCGCGAACTCGGCATCTTGGAACAGCTGTTCGGTACGCTGGGCAGCCTGCGCAACCAGATCCCGGGCATGGAAAACCAGGACAACCGCCAGCCTGGCGACAACCCCGGTCGCCCCGACTAGGCGTTCAGTTCGTCAGAACGGCGCTTGGCTTGCGATCTGCGTGAAGGTCATCTCGATCAGGCCGTCCTTGTCGCCGATGACTTCGTTGGCGGCTTTCAGGCATTCGACTGCCGTCAGCTTCTCGTCGAGCTTCTTGTAGTTGCCCTTCACGTTGAAACTGGTGCGGTGAGACGCACGGACGATGGCGTCGCGGATAAAGTGCAGCTGCTCGCGATACTTCCACACATCCTTGCCCGGACCGGCCAGCATGCGGGCCGACACGAACATGTAGTTCTTCAGCTTCCACTTCTCGTCGAAAACGGGAAACACCATCCCGCCAAGGTCGATCGACTGCGCCACCTCCGCTTCGCTGGGCGTGCCGCCCTCGGCGCCATGATCCTGGGCATAGGCTACCGGCAACGCCGTCAGCACGGCGGCCATCGAAACGGCGGTCAGCAATTCGCGGCGGGAGATACGCATGGCGCAACCTTGCCCGCGAATGGTTTAGGCCGCGTTTACGATTGGCCGCCCGGCGCCGCCCCGAAATGCCGCCAGCCCCCGAAACCCTCGAAAACCAACGGCGCGCCGGACGCATCCGTCACCGTCACGCCTTTGCCCGCTTCGACCCGTCCGATGTGCGTGACCGTCTGGACGGTGCCCTCAATGGCTGCTCGCGCCGAAGCTGGCGCCGTGAACAGCGTCTGGTAATCGTCGCCGCCCGTCAGTAGCGAACGCAGATCAGCCTTGGCGTTGTCGAGATACATCCGCCCCACCGCGCTCAGCGGAACCTTCGCCGCCTCGATGACGATGGCGACGCCAGACGCCTCCGCCACATGCCCCGCATCCGCAACGAGCCCGTCCGACACATCGATGCTGCCATTCGCGTGCTCAGCCACAATATCCGTGAACGCCAGCCTCGGCGGTTCCGGCACGCGATAGCGCGACACCAACAGGTTGCGCGCCTCGGATGTCATCGCGCCGAACGCACCCTGCGACGCCTTCAGCCCGAGCCAGCCATCGCCGATCGTGCCGGTCACCCACACATCATCGCCGGCCTTCGCGCCCGACCGGCGCACTGGCCCTCGCGCACCAACGCGCCCGAGCAACGTAAGCGTCAAAGTCAGCGGCCCATCCGTCGACGTCGTGTCCCCGCCAACCAGCCCCGCGCCCCAGCGTTCCAGATCCTTGCCCAGCCCGCGCGAGAAGTCGCCGAGCTGCGCCGTATCCCGCCCCTTCGGCCACACCAGCGCCAGCAGCGCCGCATCCGGCTTGCCGCCCTTCGCGATGATGTCCGACACATTCACGCGCACCAGCTTCTGCGCCACCGTCGCAATCGGGTCGTCAGGCAGGAAGTGAATGCCCTCGACAATCGCATCCTTGGTCGCGATCAGTCCGGGCGCAATCTCGGCAACGTCGTCACGCAGCCCATCTGCGCCGGGCGAACTTGCGAGCGGAGCAAAATACCTGCGGATGAGATCGAACTCATCCATGCGTTCAGCCGCCGCGCACGTCGCGCGAGACCGCATCGAGCAGGCCGTTGATGAACTTCGGCTCGGCGCCCTCGAAGAAGGCATGCGCGATGGAGACGTACTCATCGAGAATGATCTGAGACGGCAGGCTGATCTCGGCGATCAGTTCATGGACGCCCGCACGCAGGATAGCGCGCGAAGTCGCATCCAGCCTTTCAATCTTCCAGCCGCTCGCCAGCCGCTTCATGATCGCCGCGTCGATGGCTTCCTGCCGGTTCACCACGCCGTCGACGATCGACTTGAAAATATCCGGATCGGCTTCCTCGACAGGCTCGCCCTCGTCGTTCAGGCCCAGCCTGTCTTCCATGAAATCCGCGATCACCGAGCGCGCCGACTGTTCCGTCTGCTCCATCTGGTAGAGCGCCTGCACGGCCGCGAGCCGCGCGCCGGCGCGACGCGCCGCGAGCAGCTTGCGTTCCGCCTCGGCTGACGGAGCATTGCTCATTCGCCGATCTCGGCCAGCTTGTTGAAGCGATAGGACAGGCCAACCATGCGCAGCACGGCCGCGACAACTTCCGCGCCTTTGTTCTTCTGCTTGCGATCCGCGCGAATGCGCGCCTGGCCTTCATTCTCGACCGTCAGCACGCCAAAGCCCAACGGCACTCCGGAGATCGACAGCTCCATCAGCCCGCGCGCGACGTGGTTGGTGATGAGGTCGTAGTGGCTGGTCTCGCCACGGATCACGCAGCCGAGCGCAACGAACCCGTCCCACTCGCCGCTTCCCGCCGCCATGGCGATCGCAGCGGGAATCTCGAATGCGCCCGGCACTTCGAGGAACTCATACGTCGCACCGGCCTTCTCGAGGCCATCAGTCACGCCGGCCTCAAGCTCGGTCATGATGTTTGCGTAGTAGCGGGAAGTGACGATCAGGATGCGGGGGGCTTCGGCCAAGGATCAGTCTCCGTCAATGCGGCGCCAGCCCTCGACGGTCAGGCCGTATCCGTCAAGACCCGGCAGCACGTTGGGGCGCGTATTGCTCATCAGAACCATGCGGCGCACGCCAAGATCCTTCAGGATCTGCGCGCCGACGCCGTATTCGCGCAACGGGTGAGCGCTCCCGTCGGACTCCAGCGTCTCGGCGTGGCCGCCCAGAGCACGCGCGATCTCCTCGCCCATGCCCATCCGCACGAACACCAGCACGCCGGCTTCATCAGATGCCGCCAGCCGCTCCATGGAGCGGCGCACCAGACCCTCGCGCTTGCCCGCCTCGCCGAGGAAGTCCGACAGGAAGTCCACACGATGCACGCGCACCAGCGTTTGCTGATCGCCCTGCACGCGGCCCTTCACCAGCGCGATGTGCTCGGCGCCGTCCAGCGTGTTGCGGAACACGATGATACGGAACTTGCCGCCCCACGCGCTCTCGAAATCGCTCTCGATCCGGCGCTCGAGGAACCGGTCATGCCGCCGCCGCCACGCGATCAGGTCGGCGATCGTGCCGATCTTCATCCCGTGCAATTGCGCGAACGTCACCAGCTCCGGCAAGCGCGCCATCGAGCCATCGTCGTTCATGATCTCGCAGATCACCGCTGCCGGGTAGAGCCCCGCCAGCCGTGAGATGTCCACGCTCGCTTCCGTATGCCCTGCCCGCACCAGCACGCCGCCTTCGCGCGCCACCAGCGGGAAGACGTGGCCCGGCGATACAATGTCCTGCGCGCCCTTGGTCGGATCAATCGCCACTGCAATCGTATGCGCGCGGTCGTGGGCGGAGATACCCGTCGTTACGCCCTCCCGCGCCTCGATGGAGACGGTGAAGGCCGTCTTCATGCTCTCGCGGTTCTCGCGCGCCATCATGTCGAGTTCCAGCGTGCGCGCCCGGTCGCGCGTCACGGACAGGCAGATCAGCCCGCGCCCGTGCTTCGCCATGAAGTTCACCTGCGCCGGCGTTGCAAACTGCGCGGGAATGATCAGGTCGCCCTCGTTCTCACGATCTTCTGCGTCAACGAGGATATACATCCGCCCGTTGCGCGCCTCTTCCACGATCTCCTCGATGGGAGAGATCGCCGCCGAGAAATCGTATTTTTCTTGATGGTCTTTCATGACCGCCACTCCAGCATGCGCGCCACATACCGCGCCAGCATATCGACTTCCAGATTGACCTTGTCGCCCGCCTTCAGCTCGCCAAGCGTCGTCACCGACAGCGTATGCGGGATCAGCGAAACCTCGAACCAGGCCTCATCACCCTTGGCATGAACCGCCGACACCGTCAGCGATACGCCGTCGATGGTGACCGAACCCTTCTCGGCAAAGAACTTCGACAGCTCCGCTGGAATGCGCACACGATAAACCTTGCTGTCTCCGGCCGTCGCGATCACGCCGATCGTACCCAGCCCGTCCACATGCCCATAGACCAGATGCCCGCCCAGCTCGTCGCCCAGCTTCAACGACAGCTCCAGGTTCACGCGCGATCCCACCTGCCACTGCCCCAGCGTCGTCCGCGACAGCGTCTCCGGAATAGCCTCGACAACCCACCATGATCCGCCCGGCCGTTCGCCGAACTCGACCACCGTGAGACAAACACCCGAATGCTGGATCGACGCGCCCATCTGGATAGCGGAGGCAGGATAGGTGCCCTCGATGCGAACACGGCGCAGCCCGTTGATGTCCTCGACGGACTTCACATGGCCGACATCTGTAACCAGTCCAGTAAACATTCAAACATCCCGAGCCGCCCGTCCGGCGACCGTTCCGAAAAGCCGCTACGCCGCTCCGGGCCGCCTGACAACAGTGAGACTCGTCAGCTCGGCTAAACCCTGCGCCGGTAGCTTTCCCAGAGGTCCGGACCCACCTCGCGAATGGCCACGCGCTCATAGGTGGGCGTAGCCGACAATTTCTCCAAGGCCAGCCCGCCGAGGCATGGTTTACCATCCCCGCCCAGCAGCACCGGCGCCCTGAACCACTCGATCCGGTCGACCAGCCCGGCCCGCACGAACGAAGCCGCCAGCTGTCCGCCGCCCTCGACCATCAGCGACGCAACACCCGCTCGCTGAGCCGAATTGAGCAGCTCAACCAGCGACACGCTCTGCGATCCCTCGCCCGCCGGCAGCATCCAGAATTGCAGCCCCGCCGTGCTTGGCCAGCGATCCAGATCCATCGTCTCCAGCGTCGCCACCGCGACCGGCCCCATCTCCAGCGTCGAGAACAGCTTCGCGCTCGCGGGCACACGCCCACGGCTGTCGGCCACCACACGCAGCGGCTGCTTGTCAGGCATCGGGTCGGTCCGCGCCGTCAGCTCCGGATCGTCGAGGATCACCGTCTCGGAGCCAACGATCACCGCATCATGGCTCGCGCGCAGGCGATGCACTTCCGCCCGCGCCGCCTCGCCCGTGATCCACTTGCTCTCGCCATTGGCCAGCGCGATGCGGCCATCCAGCGACGTCGCCAGCTTCAGGGTAACGCCAGGCCGCGAAGCGCCCACGTTCATTCCTTCTCGCCGCTTCCCTCATCCTCGGTCTGCTTGGCGACGAACGCCGCGAAGTCCGCCGGAGACTTGAAGTCCTTGTAGACCGACGCGTAGCGGATGAACGCCACGGGATCGAGCCCGCTGAGACTCTCCATCACCATCTCGCCGATGTCGGAGGTCTTGATCTCCGTCTCACCCATGTTCTCCAGCTGCCGCACAATTCCGGAGATCATGTGATCGAGCTGATCGTCGCTGACGGGCCGCTTCTGCAGCGCGATCTTCAGCGAGCGTCGAAGCTTGTCGCGCTCGAACACGGCCTTGCGGCCATCGCGCTTCACGACGATCAGGTCACGCAGCTGCACGCGTTCGAATGTGGTGAAACGCCCGCCGCAATTCGTGCATCCGCGACGCCTGCGAACGGCCGTATCCTCTTCAGCCGGCCGGCTGTCCTTCACGACTGAGTCTGCAAACCCGCAGTAAGGACAGCGCAAACATCACCCCCAGGGAGCAGCATAGATCGGGAAGCGCGCAGTGAGCGCCTTCACTTCTTCGCGCACTTTTGTCTCGACCGCGGTCGTATCGCCGCCGGCAGCGAGGCCGTCGACGATCTCGATCATCCAGAGCCCGACCTGTTTGAACTCAGCCGTGCCGAACCCGCGCGTCGTCGCCGCCGGCGAGCCCACGCGCACACCCGATGTCACCATCGGCTTCTCGGGATCGAACGGCACGCCGTTCTTGTTGCAGGTGATATAGGCCCGCTCCAGCGCCTTCTCGGTCGCGTTGCCCTTCACGCCCTTGGGACGCAGGTCGACCAGCATCAGGTGCGTGTCCGTGCCGCCCGACACGATATCGAGCCCGCCGACCTTCAGCGTCTCCGCCAGCATCCGCGCATTGTCGATCACCGCCTGCGCATAGGCCTTGAACGACGGCTTCAGCGCCTCGCCGAACGCCACGGCCTTGCCCGCGATCACATGCATCAGCGGCCCGCCCTGGATCCCTGGGAACACGGCCGAGTTCACCTTCTTCGCGATGTCCGCATCGTTGGTCAGCACCATGCCGCCGCGCGGCCCGCGCAGCGTCTTGTGCGTCGTCGTCGTCACCACATGCGCATGGCCCAGCGGGCTCGGGATGAGTCCTGCCGCCACGAGACCGGCGAAGTGCGCCATGTCCACCATGAAGTAAGCGCCGACTTCATCCGCGATCTTGCGGAACGCCGCAAAGTCGATCGTGCGCGAATAGGCTGAGCCGCCGGCGATGATGATCTTCGGCTGGGATTCCTTCGCGACTTTCCGCACGTCGTCAAAATCGATCCGGCCGTCCTGCAGCCGCACGCCATACTGGTGCGCCTTGAACCATTTGCCCGACTGGTTGGCCGACGCGCCATGCGTCAGGTGCCCGCCCGCATCCAGGCTCATGCCGAGGATGCTGTCGCCCGGCTTGATCAGTGCGTTGAACACTGCCTGGTTGGCCTGGCTGCCCGAGGACGGCTGCACGTTCGCGAACTCGCAGCCGAACAGCTGCTTCGCCCGATCGATCGCCAGCGTCTCGACCTCGTCCACGAACTCGCAGCCGCCATAGTACCGCTTGCCCGGATATCCTTCGGCATACTTGTTCGTCAGCAGCGAGCCCTGCGCCTCAAGCACCGCGCGCGAAACGATGTTCTCCGAGGCGATCAGCTCGATCTGATGGCTCTGCCGGCCGAGCTCTTCGCCGATCCATTTCGCGATTACTGGGTCAGCTTCAACAAGGCCGGTCGAGAAGAACCCCTTGGCGCGCGTATCCGCAGGGGCATTCGACTGGCTCATGCGTAAGACTCCAAGCGTTTCGGTGCGGATTTCAGCGGCGATACGGACTCCCTGCCGCGTTGGCAAGTGTTGCAGCAAAGCGGGTCAAATGACGCCGAAGTGGTGCATCACGGCGAATGAAACCGAAGACGAGATGTAGCAGAATCAGTATTCCGGCTTAATCTGTAGTGAGTGACTCGGTCGTTATTGGTCTCGCACTGGTTTTGGGGCGTCTTCAGGGACGCAGGCAGGGCGCGCGAGTAGAACAGATGCCAGAAACATCCGGCAATTCAGTGCTACCACACGAGGATATTCTCCGGATGACTTCGGAGATCGTGTCTTCGTTCGTCTCCAACAACCCCGTCACCACCGATGGTCTTCCGGACGTCATCCGCTCTGTCTACCGGACCGTCTCCGCGCTCTATGCCGGCCCCGAGGCGAAGCTGGACGAGAAGCTCAAGCCGGCCGTCCCCGTCGGCAAGTCGGTGACCGAAGACTACATCGTCTGCCTGGAAGACGGCCGGAAGCTGAAGATGCTGAAGCGCTACCTGCGCTCGCGCTACGACATGAGCCCTGACGACTACCGCCGCCGCTGGTCCCTGCCCGCCGACTACCCGATGGTCGCCCCCAGCTACACCGAACGCCGCTCCGAATTCGCCAAGAAGATCGGCCTCGGCAAGGGCGTGCGGAAGAACCGCTAGGCGATCCACCCGCCCTTCCCGTCGCGCTTCTTCTCCGCCGTCCCGCCCTTCGCCTTGGCGCGGACGTAAGCCAGCTTCTGCCGCGCCAGCCGCTCGATATCGCTCTGCGCGGCATTCGACGGAGCGGTAAACACGATCTCCAGACCATCCGCCGCCGACACCGCGCGCACCTCCATGGCGCCGCGGATGCGGTTCATCTCGAGCAGGATCTCCGAATCCGGATCGTCGGCCATGGCGCCATATTGCCAAAAATCGCCGCGCCTGTCGCGCCCGGATAGGCTTACCGGGGACAGGCGAACTTCATGCAGTTGGATAGTTCCCCGTTCACGCGCGAGGTTCTACATCACTGACAGGTACAGTTGGGGAACGTCATGCAGAAGACCCGCATCGGCCGTCTCGGCGAGACAATGCTCTACCTGTTTGGCTTCTGGATCGCGCTGACAGTGCTGATCCTCGCCCTGCCGTGGACGCCGGCGGACGCCTTCATGCAAAGCGCGAAGATCGTGCTGTTGCTCGCCGCACTAGTGGCGCTGGTCTCTTCGGTGATCGGCGCGACGACGGGGCTGCTCTCCGTCGTCGGCATGTCCGCGAAGGATCCCGAGCCGAGGCCGTAAGGGCCGGCTTCAGTCTTCGTAATAGTCGATCGACTCGTCGGTGATCTCGTACCGCCAACTGTTCGCCTTCTCGATCCGCACGCGCTCGGCGAGAAATTCGATGATTTCGTCGCGCTTCTTCAGCGGCGACTTGGTGAAGCCTTCCCAGTGCTCCGCCGACGGCACCTCGATTGAGAACTTCACGCCTCCGCCACCCATCTCGTGCGAGAATCTGATCCGCGTATCGCCATCGATATAGACGATCGCCCCGGCGTGAAAGTTGCCCTCATACTCCAGCCGCCGCCCGAACATCCGCGCGACGTCCCGCTGTGCCTGCCCGCGCATTTCGAGATCGGTATCCGGAATCACATTCCCGAATCCATCGCGATAGACAATCGGCCCGCGCGACGGCTCTTCCACCACGGGCTCGCGTGGGGGCACAGGCGGTTGTTCGCCCGGCGGATATTTCTTCAGCGCGATCTCGTGCCGCCAGCCATCCTTATGCGTGATCGCAATCGCGTACTCGCCCGGGGGCCATTCCAGCGTCGCGAACAGGATCTGCACACTGCCACTTACGCGGCGCGACACCGGCCCGCGCTCCACATCCACGCCATCGCGCACAACCGAAAGCTCGCCATACCCCTCGTGCACCGGCTTCGGCAGCCACAGGATCAGCTGCTGCGATCCGGGATAGTGCACGAACTTCAGTGTCGGCGGCTTCAGTCCCTCCGGCCCATCGACCGTGCGTATGTCGCCAATGCCGACAACGCCCTCGTGCGCTTCCGGTTCGGCTGTCACGACGCTACCCTCAAAACCTGATCCAACCCGTAAACCATCCCACGCCGATCGCCACCAGCCCCACAAGGAGCAGCACGATCGGCGCCTTCAGACGGATGAAGTTGACGACCCGGCCGACCGGGCCGAAGCGCGCGTCCTCCCGGCACCACGGGCAAAACACGGGCTCGGAATACTCGACATTCGAGAAGCTCGCGCCCTCGATCACCTTGTGACAGTTCCTGCAGACGTCCATGTCCCCCGCCTCCGTTCGAAGGCGGAGCGCCGCCTTACGCCGCCCGCTTCAGCCCCAGCTGGGCCCACACGGCCAGCAGAGCGGCGACGAGGTCGTCCATCATCTGCTCGGTATGCTGCGGGCTCGGCGTGAAGCGCAGCCGCTCCGTGCCCTTCGGCACGGTCGGATAGTTGATCGGCTGCACATAGATGCCGAAATCGAACAGCAGCGTGTCGGACAGCGCCTTGCAGCGTTCGGGATCGCCGACCAGCAGCGGCACGATGTGCGTGTCCGCCATCATCACCGGCAACTTCGCCGCGATCAGCTTCTGGCGAAGCATCTCGGCCTTCTCCTGGTGAATCTTGCGCAGGTCACGCCCGAAATCGCTCCGCAGCTTGCGGATCGAGGTCAGCGCGCCGGCGGCCAGCACCGGGCATGTCGAGGTCGAGAAGATGAAGCCCGGCGCCATCGAGCGGATCGCGTCCACGATCGCCGTCTTCGAGGCGATGTAGCCGCCCATCACGCCGAACGCCTTGGCCAGCGTGCCCTCGCAGATGGTGATGCGGTCCATCACGCCATCGCGCTGCGCCACGCCCGCGCCCTCTTCGCCGTACATGCCAACCGCATGCACTTCGTCGAGATACGTGATCGCGTCGAACTCTTCCGCGAGGTCGCAGATCTCATGCATCGGCGCCACGTCGCCATCCATCGAATAGACGGACTCGAACGCGATCACCTTCGGCGCATCCGCCGGATCGTTCTCCAGCAGCGCGCGTAGATGCGCCATGTCGTTGTGGCGGAAGATGCGCTTGGCGCAATGGGCGCGCTTGATCCCCTCGATCATCGAGGCATGGTTCAGCTCGTCCGAATAGATGATGACGTTCGGCATGATCTTGGCGAGCGTCGACAGCGTCGCCTCGTTCGACACATAGCCGGACGTGAACAGCAGCGCGCTTTCCTTGCCGTGAAGCGAAGCGAGTTCTTTCTCGAGTTCAACGTGATAGCGCGTCGTGCCCGAGATATTCCGCGTGCCGCCCGAACCGGCGCCGAACGTGTCGACCGCTTCCTTCATGGACTCGATCACGTCCGGATCCTGGCCCATGCCGAGATAGTCATTCGAGCACCAGACAGTCACGTCCTGCTCGGTGCCGTCGTTGTGGCGCACCGACGCTTTCGGGAATTCGCCCTTGTAGCGCTTGAGATCGATGAACACCCGATACCGGCCCTCGGACCGGATTTCCTCGAGGGCGTTTTCGAAGTGAACCAGATGTTTCATGGGGTCGACACTCACCGCTGCCGCTCGCGCCTCTTCCGGACGCGTCGGGGGCAACCTAATCACGGGCCCGCCGGTTTCCTAGACGCAGATCAAACGCAACTGCGTGTAGCGCCTTCAAGTCGCAGGACTTTTCTGCGAACCATTCGCAACTGCAGACACTGTCAGGCCCTCGCCGCATCGCGGCAACTACGCCATAGTCAGTGTGCCCTCACGGGCGGGGACAGGTTCATGCTGAAGCAGCTTCTGGTTCTGGCGGCGTTGGCCGTGTCAGGCGCGCATGCGCATGCGCAATCGCCCGACATACCGCGCACCGCTAACGGACGGCCGGATTTCCAGGGCGTCTGGGAAAGCCGGTGGCGCACGCCACTCGAACGCCCGGAAGAAGCCGAGGGGCCTGTCGTCTCGCCGGAAAAGGCGGAGGCGCTCGTGGCCGCCATGGAGGCGCGCTACTTCAAGGACAGCATCAATCCTCCATCCGATTTCGATTGGGGACCACTGATGCCGGCCCCCGGCGGCGGCTTCCGGACCTCGCTCATCGTTGAGCCTGCGGATGGAAAACAACCGCTGACGGTTGCCGCGCGAGAGTGGGCCAAGACTGCCAAGAACATACGCGACCGGGCGGAAGGGCCTGAAGCTCGCAACCTCTGGGAAAGGTGCATCCGCGGGCCTGGCAACGCGCCGCTGCAGATCACACCGGGAAACATGAACCGGTTGTTCGTTCAGACGGACGATCACCTCGTCATCAACACCGAGGACATGGCCGAAACACGGATCATCGAGTTCGCGGCTCAACCAAGACCCGCTGCTCTTCTGTCCTATATGGGTGAATCGAATGGCCACTGGGACGGTGACGTCCTGGTGGTCGAGACAGGACTACTTCGTCCCGACCCTGCTTCACCGCCACAGTCTGACCGGCGGGCAGAGCGCAAGGTCACCGAGAAGCTCCAGTTCAACTCTCCCGACGAAATTTCCTACAGCTTCGTGCTGGATGATCCGGGGCAGCTTACGGCGCCGATGCGTGTCGAGTTCACTTTGGTGAGATCCCGCAGCCGCATGTACGAGGCAAGCTGCCACGAGGGCAATTACAGCATGGCGGGGATGCTGCAGGGCTCACGCGCCACCGAAGCGCGGGCAACGAAGGCGGGCAAACCGTGATCCGCTTGCTCCTCCTCGCTCTCGCGCTCGGGCCAGCGGCCAACGCCCAGGCTCCTGACATCCCCCGCACCGCCGACGGCCGTCCGGATTTCCAGGGCGTCTGGGAAAGCCGCTGGCGAACAACGCTTGAGCGGCCTGTCGACGCCGAAGGTCCTGTCGTCGCCGCCGACAAGGCCGACGCGCTGGTGGCGGCCATGTACGAGCGGCTGAGGGCACAGGGCAATCAATCGCCCGACGAGGATTTCGATTTCGGCCCGCTGATGCCGGCGCCGGGTGGCGGCTTTCGAACGTCGCAGATCGTCGAGCCCGCTGACGGCAAGCGTCCCCTGAACCAGGCGGCTCAGGATTGGGCGAAGGTCCTCAAGGACCACACCGACAGGGCCGAAGACCCCGAAGCGCGCGGTCTCACCGAGCGCTGCCTGCGCGGAGCCGGCGGGGCGCCGTTGCTCACGGGCGCCGACCAGGCCTATCGCAAGATCATCCAGACGCCCGGCCACATCGCGATCTGGACCGAGCAGCTTGGCGACACGCGCATCATCGAGATGACCGGCCGCCCCCGTCCCGACGCTGTGGTCTCGTGGCTCGGCGATTCCGCCGGGCGCTGGGAAGGCGACGCGCTGGTCGTCGAAACGCGCCTGGCGCGCGCCGAGCCCGCACGTCCCGCCGGCTTGCCGGGCCAACCGGAACGGAAGCTCACCGAACGCTTCCAGCTCAACGCCCCTGACGAGCTTGGCTACAGCTACACGATCGACGATCCGGTGATGTTCACGGCGCCGCTCCGCGTCGAGTTCCCGTTGCTGCGTACGAACGCCGGGATTTACGAATCCGCCTGCCACGAAGGCAATTACGGCCTCGCCAACATCCTCGCCGGCGCCCGTGTGACCGAGGCGCGCAAGCCGAAGACGAAAGCCAAGAAATGATCCGCGCGATCCTCCTCGCCCTCCTCGTCTCCGCGCCCGCCTTCGCGCAGGACATCCCCCGCATGCCGGACGGGCGGCCGGACTTCCATGGGGTTTGGGAAAGCCGCTGGCGCACCCCGTTTGAGCGCCCGCCTGAAGCCGACGGCCCCATCGTCGCAGCCGACAAGGCCGACGCACTGCTCGCCGCGATGCAAGCTAGTCTCGTGGCGGCCGGCAACCTCTCACCAGACTCCGACCTGGACTATCTGTCCTTGATGCCAGCCCCCGGTGGTGGCTTCCGCACCTCGCTGATTGTCTCGCCACAAAATGGCAAACGCCCGTTCACACCAACAGCTCAGGACTGGCGCAAGAACGCTCGGGAACTCCGCACCAAGGCAGAAGATCCGGAAATGCTCAGCGTAACAGAGCGTTGCGTCTCCGGACCGGGCGCGACGCCGCTGGAAGTCGTGCCTGCCGGCATGTATCGCCGCTTCGTTCAGACGCCGACGCACACCGTGATCCATACCGAGGAAATCAATGGCGTGCGCATCGTCGAAATGGCCGCTGCGCCGCGTCCATCGGGAATGAAGTCCTGGGAGGGCGACTCCACGGGCCGATGGGAAGGCGATGTGCTGGTTGTCGAAACACGCCAGCTTCGCCGCGACTTCAGCACGCTTCCTCCCACCGCTGGCGGCGAGCGAAGGGTGACTGAGCGGTTCCAGTTCAACGCAACTGACGAGATCGGCTACAGCTATGTTCTCCATGACGCGGACATGTTCACCGAACCGATGCGCGTGGAGTTCATTCTCGTCCGCTCGAAAGTGAATATGTTCGAGGCATCATGCCACGAGTTCAACTACAGTCTTCCCAACATGCTGCGTGGCGCCCGCGTGATCGAAGCGCGCAAGCTGGCGCCGAATCCCAAACCCTGAAAACAACACCGCCGGCTCCTTGCGGAACCGGCGGCGTGACGTTTGGCAAAATGCCGGAACGAACTACGGCAGTTTGTCGAACTCGGCTTGCAGAGCCACGAGGCTCTCGTCCGTGATCTGACCGCCGCTCATCGGCGCAACGTCGGCGAGCGTCATGTCGCCGATCTGGCTGTAGTATTCGGTGATCGGCGGCATCGCCTTCTCGAGAGCGGCCTTGGCGCCCGGGTTCTTGATGATGTCGTTGATCTTCGTCGTCTTAACGTTGATCTTGCCGGCGGCAGCGGCTTCAGCCGGGGCGGCAGCCGTGTCGGTCGGCGGTTGGGCGATCGCGGGGGCGGCCGCGAGGGCGGCGGCAGCAACGATTGCCAAAAGTACAGGTTTCATTTTCAGTTCTCCATTGGGTTGCGGACTTTTACCGGGCTCTGCGATTTTCGCAACGCCGCGTCGCAGGTCATGACCCCGGCGACATTTTCTCGCGCGCGCACGCGTTGAACGCCGCCCCGGCTTCGACCAATTGAGCCGCTTCACACCCGCCGCTGCGTCTCGCGGACGGGTGATAACAACAAGAACACGGAAAAAACATGAGAGCGCTCCTCCTTGCCGGCCTGCTGGCTTTTGCCAGCGAGGCCGCCATCGCCCAGCAATCGATTGAACTCGAAGGCGCTGCGGAAACTCCGGCGACCCGCCCCATCCCACGCACGGCGCAGGGCCATCCCGACTTCGGCGGCTTCTGGTCTCACGCCTTCATCACGCCCGTGGGCCGAATGGAGGGCGCGACCAAAACAGTCATCTCCGAAGCTGAAGCGAAAGTGATCGCCGGCGCCTGGGTCGCCATGGCCTCGTCCGAAGACCTTGGCCACGCAGTCGACCCGGACTTCTTCGTCGCAGGCGTCGAGACGCTGGCTCGCGTCAACGGCGAATGGCGCACGTCCCTGATCGTATCTCCGTCCGACGGACTCCCGCATTACACCGAGGAGGGCAAACGCCTCGACGCCCAGCGCCGCGCCTGGAACACCGCATCAGCCGACGGCCCGGAGATGCGCAACCTGTTCGAACGCTGCATCGTCGGCATCGGCAGCGCGCCACTGACCACCGTGCCCTCGACGCTCATCCGGCAATTCGTCCAGACGCCCGGCCACGTCGTCATCGCCTCCGATGGCAACGACACTCGCGTCATCGGCTTCAACGCCGCTCCCCGCCCGATGGGTCTCACCAGCATGCTCGGCGACAGCACGGCCTATTGGGAGGGCGACGCCCTGATCGTCCACACGACCGGACTCACGGGCCAGATCCACCGCCACCTCATCACCCGCCCGCAGTCGCGCGTGATCGAGCGCTTCGAGATGCTCGGCCCGGACGAGATACTCTACCGCTTCACGGTAGAGGACGCGGCCATCTACACCGAACCCCTGATCGCCGAGTTCGTCATGTATCGGTCGTACGAGCAGGTGTACGAATACGCCTGCCACGAAGGCAACTACAGCATGACCAACATCCTCCAGGCCGGCCGCGTCGCCGACCAGCGCGCCAAGCAGACGGCGGCCAAGCCCGGCAAGGAACGGCGCGGCTGAAACAGATCCGCCGGCCTCTTGCGAGGCCGGCGGCTTCGGATCCCGACGGTCGGGTCAGCCGCAAGGGCCAAGTCCGCCGTGTCCTCCCAAGTTTGTCAGCCCCGAACTATCAGGCCAGGGTCTGTGTTTATGCTTAGAGCTGGTAGCGGATCTGGTCGGACCAGAAGCGTTCCAGACGGGCCAGCGCCTTGTTGAGCTGGTCGAGATCGTCCGAACGCACCGAAGCGGTCGGCTCCAGCGCGCCAGCCTGTTTCTCGAACAGGTCAGCGACGTGGTTGCGGACGGCTTTGCCCGACGGCGTCAGCTTGAGACGAACGGTGCGGCGGTCGTCGCTGGACCGCGACTGGATGAGGTAGCCGCCTTCCTGAAGCTTCTTCACGTTGTACGACATCGACGTACCAGCGAAGGAGCCACGAGCGCGCAGCGCCGAGGCCGGGGTTTCGCTCTCGCCGATTTCATACAGCAGCAGAGCCTGGACACCCGTCAGCGAACGCTCGCCGTTGCGTTCCAGATTGTCCTTCACGACGTCATGGAGACGGCGGTGCGCCTGCTCCAGCAGCGAGAGGGCTTTCAGGAAAGACTGCTCAACGTTCTCGTCGCCGCTTTCGCGGACTTTCACGTTCGTCATCATCACCACCACCATCGTTTTTGTTTGCCGCTCTTGTCGGCTTATTGGTGAAGCTACACGAGCAAACCTAAGCAATCGCTAAGTCGAACAACTTTGATCGAATTTTCTACTCGGTTTTCTGCAGTTTTGTTTTGTTCGTCTTGGTAATCGCCAAGTAAACGCAATCCCTAAATTCTGAATCATCCGTATACGGCGCAACCGAGCGGCGGAGCGCTTTCCTCCCCCGTGCGAAGCGCGGGGGAGGTGGATGCGCACGCAGTGCGCAGACGGTGGGGGCAGCCTCAACCGCAGGAAACAGCTGTATCCAGTCTGTAGGACGCAGAAAAAACATCCCGACTGAAATCAGCCCGCCATTCGCCGTGAACATCTGTCAGCATGTGTGGCGCAAAATAGCTGGGCAGTGCTCTAGTATACGACACCGTGGTCGAGGTGATAGTGAGCCGACGTGCTATAAGCCTGTTGAGTTTGGGGACTTGAAGCGCACAGGGGGACGCATTGGCCGCAATCTTTGTCTCTCATGCGAGCAAGGACGATCAGCTGATCAACCAGCTTGAGACTTGGCTTCAAACCAACGGGTTCACGAGCGTTTTTATCGATCACAGGAAGATAGATGGCGGCGACCAGTGGGGTGAAGAACTAAAGAAGTCCGCTGGGTCATGTAAAGTCGTTGTCTGCCTGGTGACAGAGCATTGGCTTGCGTCAGTTGAGTGCTTTCCAGAATTCCGGGCGGCCTGGTTCATGGGGAAGCGGATCATTCCGCTTTTCTTGGTGCCGAACTCGGAGCAATTGCCACTTGTAAGCGCCGCACTTTTGGCAAGAGTCCAAGCTCATGACCAAGGTATCGATATTTCCCGCTGGCTTCTCCGGGATCGATCTCTGGATTTTTCATTGTGCGAGGAAACGGGCGACTTACTTCGTCGCGGCTTGCAGGCGGGCGGAGCCTTATCGAACGTCGGGCTTGAACCAGAAGCATTCCGTTGCGATCGCGACCGTCGGCCAATGCCATTCCCTGGACTGGAAGCGTTTGGCGACGACGATGCGGATGCGGCGATATTTTATGGCCGCAGCCTTGAGATCGGAATTCTCCTTCAAGAACTTCGTGCAATGCGGGCGACGTCTGATCACCGGCCTTTCGCAATAATTGGTGCCTCCGGAGCAGGAAAATCATCACTTCTGAAGGCAGGCGTTATTCCCCGCCTAAGGCGCGAAGTCCCCGCATGGCTTGTGCTGCGCGCTTTTCGGCCAGGAAGAGACCCGCTACTTGAGTTCTCCTCTGCACTTTCAAAAACCTACAAAGACTTCGGTGCGGAGGTGCCGTCCGGAATCATTCGAAGTCGCCTGGCGCAAGCTTGGAATACGAGCCTTGAGTCTAAGGACTCGCTCGATGGGGTGCCGCTGGTGGCCCTAAAGGAAGCGTTAGAATTTGAATGTGCAGAGTTGCGTAGGGCTGCCAACAGGCCGGACGCAACGTTACTTCTGTCTGTTGATCAAGCTGACGAGTTAACTCGATCCAATTCTCCCGGCTCTGACGCGCTTTGCGCATACCTCAATGCCGCGATCGCAGCCCAAGGCGCGTGGAGGCTTATTGTTACCATCCGCTCCGATGCGTTTGCCGAGCTGCAGGCCGATTCGCGGCTAACCTCTCTTGCGTTTCGGGGATTTGATCTCCGAGTAATGCCCGTAACTAGCTTTCGTGAAGTTATCGAAGGTCCGGCCCGTCGATACGACACGCACGTAGACCCCGCGCTAGTCGACGCGCTGATGACGGATGCACCGAATAGTGACGCGCTTCCGCTGCTAGCGTTTGCGGCCCAGGCCTTGTGGGATCAATTTGCTTCAAGCGGCGCTCTTACGCTGGTTCACTACGATCTGCTCGGTCGTATGAGCGCGATCCTCACCGCCGCTGCTGAGAGCGCAGTCAACGGCATTCCACCAGGTCAGCAACAAACGACGCCAACGGTTGTCTCCGAGAGCACAACGCGCGCCAGCATAGTTCGCGAGCTGTTTGTGTCTTCGTTGGTTGAGTTAAATGAGGAAAGTTCGCCAGTCCGAAAAGTAGCACGATGGGGTGACTTCAACCTGCGCGAACAGGAGATCTTGGGCAGCTTCGTGGAGTGGCGCCTCCTCGTACACCGAGGCCAAGACGAACAGCTAACGCTCGAAGTTGCTCATGAAGCGCTGTTCCGTGAGTGGGAGCAGTTAAGGGCCTGGCTCTCGGAAGACGCCTCTCGCCTGAAAACCCTGCGCGATCTTAGAACGGCAACAGACGCGTGGACCAGGCACGATTGCGATCCCGACTTGCTTACCCATTCCGGCAACAGGTTGAAGGAAGCCGAAGCTATTCGACGCGATATTCGCTTCAGCAGTCAGCTCACGGAACTGCAGTCCGAATACCTCAGAAAATGTCGAAATTCACAACTTCTGGGCGGGCTTCGAACAGCGGGTCTCGCGACGTACCTGGGGGTAATCGTGAGCATTGCAGTCTTCTTAGAGGTTGGGGCCGCGAACAGCATAAATGATCAAAGCGAAGTATTGCTTTCGGGCGGAGCGCACACGTTAGAGGTCATGCGGCTTGCCTATTCAGAAACGCTGGAAGCAGTCGAAGCACAAGTAAGGGAGATTTGGGAAAGCGTTGACCAATCGTCTCCTGACTTGGAACAGGAATTGAACCGCAAGGCGGGGCAAGTGCCGACGACCGAAAGCACGTTTGTATCGTATGTCCCGCGATCACAATCCAATGTTGAATTGTTGTCAGATGGCAGTCCTCATCAGGCCGCCACACTTCGTGCTGCACACCGCGCCATGCTCAGTGGAAATATGGAAATCTCTGAAGCAAGGCGCGCAGGTAATGAAAGCCAGCAATTCGCTGTTGCGTTGCCGGTCATCTCCCAGAATCGCGTGATGGGTACCTTTGTTTACGAGCAACCCGTGGCGGTGATGGCAAGCGGAGTACGCGCCAAACGCCCATTGGTGGGCTGGCAATACGCAATTAGCGATGAACAACAACAAGTTGTTGCGCCGCAAGGATTGGAAGGGGCCGTTCCTGCAGAGTGTCAGGTCGGTTCGCAAGGTCCCCGAAATGTTGTGTTCGCGAACACGCGTTTTTTTCTCTGGTCTGAAAAGCTGCCCGGCTCCGGGTGGCATGCGTGTGCTTGGACACAAGATACGCGGGACGACAACTGGCGCCCCACCTTTTACATCGCGGCGGTCCTGCTAATTGCCATCGGGGCTAGCGTCTGGTTTTTCACCGACATTCGCCGCCAAGATCAAACGCCAATACGACAGCGGCACCTTAGTTCAAAAGCTCGGGCCTGGATTCGGTCGAGAACAGCGAACCGTAGTGCACGACATCCATCCAGACCGATTCGGCGGAGGAGGTCGATTTCTCGGCGGACATAACTATACCCCCCCGCCTTCGGCGAGGGAGGAAAGGCGCCTGCGCTCGTTCGACGTTCAGATTTCCTCCTCCGCCGAAGGCGGGGGAGGTGGATCGCGCGCACTTGCGCGCAAGACGGTGGGGGCAGCCACGCGCGCGGACCCCCGCAAAACTGGATTGCCTATTGCCGACTGCCGATTGCCTCAGAAGCCCCGCTTCCGAGGACGCGCCCGCATGTCAGAACGGCCAGACCGCGAGCCCGTGCGCCGCATTCCGAACATCCAGCGTCAGGTTCACCGACGCGACCACTGTTCCGGCCTCCATGTCATGGATCGAAACCGTGGTCGGCGAAGACCCCGCCGCCACCAGCGTATCGAACAACGGACACAGCCCCCGCCCGAAGGCCTGCCGCGCGATCCCGCTCGCATCGGCATCCGCCCGCAACAGCAGCGCCGGATCGTATCGCGGCACGCGGCTCGACACGCGCTTGTCCTTGGTGCGCCAGACAACCGCATCGCTCTCGGTGTCATTGAACAGCACCCCGCCCCCGAATGGCCGCGCATTGTGCGAGCCCTTCGGCAGCCCCGCGACCAGCCCGACCGCACTCTGCGTCATCTGCACCAGCGCCGGCATGTTCCGCCCCGAGGCATAAACGCCGGTGTCGTCCACGAAGACATTGTTGATGTGGAAATTGTTCGCCGGCCCCGGCCCGCCCGGTTGCTTCGGATCGAACGCCGTCACGCCGATCACGCCGGCATCAGTGTCCAGCCTGATCCCCAGATCGAACTGCCGCGATTTCAGATCGAGCCGCACCAACGAGTCAAATCCGGTCGAGGTGATGTAGAGCTTCCCATTGTGCGCCGACATCTCGTGGCAATGCTTGAGATACGGATTGCGATACGACGTTTGCTGCCGAAACCACGGATCGAAAACGAAGATCTCGTCGCTCGCCGCGACGAAGATTTCCTTCCCGATGATGGCGATCCCCCGCAACCCGCGATCCGCCCCTCGCCCTTCGAAATCGATCGCGCCCGTATTCCAGTCGACCACCTGTTCGATGTCACGCTTCTCGACATCGACCAGATAAAGCCCGCCATGGCTGTCGCCCTGCTGCGAACCCCGCACCACCGAACTGACGAGAAGTTTCGGGATCAACGGCACAGCCGGCTACTGCAGCGTGTAATCGAAGATGAAGTGAATACGATCCGGCCCGCGATTGGTCACCGCGTGATAATCGAGATTGCTGACCTCGTAAGCCACGCCCTCTTCCAGATAGTGGTTCTCGCCGCGGATCAGGAAGTCGACATTCGAGTGGGTCACCAGCGGCACATGAATCCGGTGCGCCGCCGCAAAGCTCGGATGCGAGTCCTTGTGAACCGCGATCCTGCCACCCGACAGCAGCTTCGCCGCCATCGCCCGGATGATGCGCCCGCCAGGCGGATAGTGCTTCGCAACAATGTCTTCGATCAGTGCGTTTGCAGGTCCCGCGAAATGGTCCCACCCCTTCCGCTTCTCGACAGCCGGGTCGGGCCAGGTGTTGGAGAACAGCATCACCACTGACTGCGTCTGCTTGTGCTGCTCGAACGATTTCTGGCGGATGTCATCCTCCAGCCAGACGTCCGGCTGCAGCGCCTCGACCGCCGCCTTCAGTGGACGATGATCCACCGGTCCCAGCACCCGCATCGGTTCGTCGAGCTTCATCGAAATCCTCGCACTATCCCCAGCAGATACAGCCCGATTGCGCAAAAGTCATGCAGGCAGACTGCCGCTACGCGCTTTACAAGAATTCCGCTTGTGCTTGTCTCCCGCCGGGCGGCCGGGGACATGAGGGAGGCGTGGACATGATCAGGACGCTTGCCGGCCTTGCCGTGCTGGCCGCTATCCTTAATGCATCCGCCTGCGGCCGTGCCTCAGATGCTGCCGAAGCGCCGGCGCCCTCGGCTACGGCCGCCGCCGCGCCCACCACGCCGCTGGTTCCGGATATCGAGGCAGAAAAGATCCCCACCATCAACGGCATCCCCACCGTTCCGCTGACAGCCGAGGTAAACTTCCTCGACGCACTCGAACCGCAAGCCGTCTTCCGGATGCCCGGCGAGTACAACACCAATCACACCGCCGTCGCGATCATCAAGGAAGAAGAGACGCTCCAGCTCGAAGCCTACGAGCTCGGCGGCCTGTGGTTGATCGGTTATGGCCACCTGATGCTCGAAGGCGAGAAAGACGTCATCACCGAGGAAGAAGCCGACGCCTTCCTGCGCGAGGATCTACACTGGTGCGAAGGCGCCATCGAACGCTATGTCGGCATCCCCGTCACGCTCAACGAGTTCAGCGCGATGGTCGCGTTCTGCTACAATGTCGGATCGGGCAAGACGCGCGGCTCGTCTATCGTGAAGCGGATCAACCTCGAAGATCGCCCCGGCGCCGCCGATGCTTTCCTGCTCTGGAACCGCATGAACGGCGTCGTGATGCAGGCGCTTGCGAAACGTCGCGCGCGAGAAAGAACTCTCTTTCTGACACCGTAGAACCAACATCCGCTCATCCCGGCGAAAGCCGGGATCCAGGGCCATTGCAAAGTCTTGTTCCGGATTGAAGCTTCAGTTCAAGACAGGCCTAGATGCCCGCACTGGATCCCGGCTTTCGCCGGGATGAGCGGAACAATGTCTCAGGCCTGAGCCTCTCCAGCCGTGCCTTCGACGATCTGGCAGATCGCCTGCTCGAACACTTGCGGCGGCTGGCCGCCCTGGATCATCCAGCGCTGGTTGAAGATCACGGACGGCACCGCGCTGATCCCGCGATTGCGCCAGACCATCTCTTCGCGCCGCACGTCTTCAACGAATTCCTCCGACGCCAGGATTTCCCGGGCGCGCTTTTCATCCAGCCCCGCCGCCTTCGCGGCGCTGGCAAGAACTTCGTGATCGCTCGTCGACTGCTGGTCCGTGAAGTTCGCCTTGAAGAGAGCCTCCTTCAACTCAAGCTGCCTGCCCTCCAGCCCGGCCCAGTGCAGCAGGCGGTGAGCGTCGAACGTGTTCCAGATCCGGCTGTCAGGGCCATAGTTGAACTTGAAGCCCAGCGCCTCGCCGCTCTCGCGCATTGCATTGCGGGAAGCCGCCGAACGCTCTGGGTTCGAGCCGTATTTCCGGGTGACATGCTCGGTCGTGTTCTCGCCTTCGGGCGCCATGTCCGGATTGAGTTCGAACGGCTGGAAATGGATTTCCGCCTCAGCCCTGTCGCCCACCGCCTCCAGCGCCTTCATCAGCGACCTGAGCCCGATCACGCACCACGGACAGGCGACGTCGGATACGAAGTCGATGCGCAGCGGTGTGGCCATGGCGGGGCTCCTTCGAGACACTATCTAGGACCGAACTCAGCCTTTCGCCACCACCGCTGGCCTTCCGCGTTCCGGAGCGCAATAGTCGGCCAACAGGAGACGCCCATGACCCGCGCTTTCGAAACCCCGCTCGAAACCATCGGCCAGGTTCTCGCCGGCCCATGGCGAAAGCCGGCGAACATGTTGCTGGAGCAGTCCTACGACGATCACCTCTCGCTGCACGATGACGCCACCGCCCAGAAGCTCGGCTTCAAGGCCGGCCCGATCGAAGGCCCCACCCACTTCAGCCAGTTCGCGCCGCTCGGCGAAGCCATCTGGGGCGAGCGCTTCCTGTCCGAAGGCTGCCTGTCGGCCCACTACCGCAACATGGTGATGGAGGGCGAGGAAGTCCGCGCCTTCATCGAACGCGAACCGGGCGAAGATCTCGCCCGCATCTGGGCGACCAAGCGCGACGGCACGGAAGTCCTGAAAGGCACCGCATCTGTCGGCCCTCACGCACCGCCGAGCGCACTCGACATCCGGCTCAATGAACTCGGCCCCCTGGAGCAGCCCGTCATCCTGCGCGACCTGAAAGTCGGCCAGCGCACCAAACGCGTTGCCATCCGCATGGACGCCAACCAGCACATGGGCGCGCTCTATCCCTTCTCCCTCAATGAGAAGCTGCAGAAGATCACGGAGCCTTCCGCCTGGTATTCCTCCGAGGCCACGCCATGGAAGCGGGCGATCGTGCCGTTCGAGATGATCAGCGTCCTGCTCCAGCACGTCGCCCGACAGGATGGTTTGAAGATCCGTGGCCCGGCCATCGGCCTCTTCGCCGATCAGGAGATCCGACTTATCAAGGGCCCGCTGCTGGTCGGCGAGGACTACGAGAGCGAGCGCGAGATCGTCGCCCTCACCGGCAGCCGCCGCACCGAGAGCTACTGGACCCGTACCTACGTCTATCGCCCGGGCGGCGCCGAAGTGATCGCCACCATGCTGCTCAACCAAGCGACGCTGCGTGAGAGCTACGCACCCTACGCCGCTGAAAAAGCCCAGCTCTATCCCGACAGCTGACGCCGGTTCAGACGGCTTTCCGGAAGGGCAACTGGGCCCGCACGCACGCCGATTTCCGGCAACGGATTTCGCCCGGCGAGACCCTGATGCAAAAATGCTGCACTATCAGGTAGTTTGGCGAAACGCCCCATCTACGGGGGCTAATCGAATTGACGGCATCAAGGCCGTGGCAGAACTCTGACGACGCCACTCTCTTACTGGAGACGTGGGGTCAGAGCCTTCAACATGGTCGTCACAGCGAAAGGAGAGGCAATCATCAGAATGGAGTGAACCGTGAACCGACCCCACCTGAAGCCATTGCTTCTCAGCTCAACCCTACTGGGTCTCGCTGGCATGTCCCTCGTCGCTGTGGCCCCGGCCTACGCTCAGGACACTGCTCCCCAGGCCGCCGACGCCGAAGATAAAGACGTTGTCGTCGTCACCGGCACGCGGATTTCCCGCGAAGGCTATGTCTCCGCCAGCCCAATCACCACAATCGACGCCGGCGAACTCGAACGGAAACAACCGATCGATGTCGAGGAAGTGCTGCGCTCAATGCCGCAATTCCTCCCCGGCAACGGCGGGCAGGTGAACAACGGCTCGGCTGGCGCCTCCACGCTCGACCTGCGCGGCCTGTCCACGCCCCGCACCCTGCCTCTCATCGACGGCAAGCGGATGGTCGCCTTCGACCCCAACGGTCTTTTCGATGTGACCGCCATCCCGCTCGCCTTGCTCGAGCGCGTCGATGTCGTCACCGGCGGCGCCTCTGCCGTGTACGGTTCGGACGCCGTGGCTGGCGTCGTGAACTTCATCCTCAATGATGACTTCCAGGGCGTGCAGCTCGACGCCACCTACTCCATCACCGACCACGGCGATGGCGAAACGGAGAACTATCAAGGCACGATGGGCGCCGGCTTCGACGATGGCCGCGGCAACGTCGTGCTCTCGGTCGGCTACGCCAACAAGGAATCCGTCTACCAGACGCGCGGCCCCGGCTCGGCGACGCCCGGCGGCAGCTTCACCACCAACCCGACCGCAACTGACGCGCCTGGCCCGCTGGGCGATGCGCAGTTCGATGCGAACGGCAACCTCGTGGCGTTCTATCAGGGCTTCGACTTCAACCCGCAGAACCTTTACCAGACGCCGCAGAAACGCTGGAACGCAACGGCCCTCGCCAAGTATGCGTTCGACGATCATGTCGAGGCGTATTCGCGCTTTATCTATTCCGCTTCGACCTCCGCGCCGCAGCTCGCCTCTTCGGGCACATTCGGCTTCTCGTTCGAAGTGCCGCTGACCAACCCGTTCCTGACGGCGCAGGCCAGCAACTACTTCGCGGCAAACAACCCGGTCGCGGCATGCTCGACCGCCGCCGCCGGCAACTGCGTGACCGTCCCGCTTTACTGGCGCGGCGTCGCGGTCGGCCCGCGGCAGTACGTGTTCCAGTACGACACCTTCCAGGGAATGGCCGGCTTGCGTGGCGACTTTTGGGGGTGGGACTGGGATATCGCCGCGGCTCATGGCGAAACCAGCCTGCAGCGTCAGCAGAACAACGACATCGACTCCAACAAGGTCCAGCAGGCCTTGTTCGCGCAGACGACCACAACCTGTCACGTTCCGACGAATGGCTGCGCGCCGCTGAACCTGTTCCAGCCCAATACGCCAATCAACCCGGCAGCGCTGGACTTCATCAGGCTGAACCTTCAGGTGCAGTCGCTGACCACGCAGGACTATGTGACCGCCGCGATCAGCCGCGACCTCGGCGACTTCAAGTCTCCCTGGGCATCGTCGCCGATCGCCGTATCACTCGGCGCGGAATACCGCGAGGAGTCGTCGGACTATCGTCCGGACGCAGCTTCGCAATCCGGCGTGTCGCCCGGCTTCGGCCCGACGCTGCCCACCAAGGGTCGCTTCGACGTGCAGGAGTTCTTCGGCGAAGCGATCATCCCGGTCATCGAGGACATGCCGTTCGCGGAGTCGGTGAACGTCGAACTCGGCCTGCGTACGTCCGACTACTCAACGTCGGGCAACGTCGAAAGCTACAAGTACGGCGCTGACTGGGCCCCGGTGGACGACCTGCGCTTCCGCGCCATGTTCCAGCGCGCCGTGCGCGCCGCGAACATTGCGGAGCTCTTTGCGCCGTTCAACGCGGGTACCGGCGACCTGCTGGTCGACCCCTGCGCAAACGGCACTGTGGGCACCCCGCTGACCGGCCAACTTCGCGCACTGTGCATTGCGACGGGTGTTCCGACGGCAGCGATCGACAACGCGACGATCACCCAGCCAACGGCCGGCCAGGTCAACGCCTTCTTCGGCGGCGACCCGACGGTCACTCCGGAAGAAGCCGACACGGTGACCCTCGGCCTCGTGTGGCAGCCTGACTTCGTTCCGGGTCTCGCGGTGACGCTGGACTATTACGATATCACCGTCGACAACGCGATCTCGATCCGGCCGAACTACGACATCGTCGATGCGTGCTACAACGTCGCTCGCAACCCCACGATGACCGCGACCGATCCGGACTGCGCGATCATCGCGCGCAACCCGCTCTCCGGCAAGATCCAGGGCGACCTGATCTACGGCATCCAGCAGGTCACGCAGAACATCGGCGAGGTCCACGCCGAGGGCATCGACTACTCGGTGCGTTATGGCTGGGATCTCGGATCGATGGGCGAGATTGACGCCTCGCTCGACGGCACGTTCGTGATGGACGCCAGCTACAAGCCTTCCGACGACGCAGCCAGCGTGGATTGCGTGGCGCACTACGGCAAACAGTGCGGCCTGCCATCGACCGTTTCCGGATCGACCGGCGGACCGACGCCCGAACACCACTTCGTGCAGCGCACGACCTGGACGTTCGGTGACTTCGACGTCTCGTACCTATGGCGTTACGTCGGCGAATCCACCGTCGATCCGACGCAGGCGGCGGATACGCCCGCGCCTTCGAACGCCATCCCGGCCTACAACTACATTGACCTCGCCGCCTCCTGGCAGGTCACGGACTGGGCCAAGCTCAAATTCGGCATCAGCAATGTGACCGACGAGGAAGCGCCGTTCGTGCAGACCGAGACCGGCTCGACGCCGTTCAACTCGGGCAACACCTATCCCTCGACGTATGACGTCCTGGGCCGCGTGTTCACGGTCGGCGTGACCACGAAGTTCTAGGACTACAACTCTCCATTCAACCCGGCGGCGGCTCTCTCAAGGAGCCGCCGCAACCTTGTGGAGTATCCGATTGATTGGACTTTTGGCGGGGCGCAATGTGCCTTCATGACCGACGAAGTTGCCCAGATCGTTAAGCAAGCCGAGGCCGCCGCCAACAACGGTCAGTGGGCGCTGGCGGAGAAGCTGTGGGCCGACGTACGCCGCCGCGATCCACACAATCCGAAGGCATCATTCAGCCTCGGCGTTCACGCCATGCAGCGCCGCGAGTTCGGCAATGCAGTTGTGCTTATTGAGGAAGCGCACAACGCATCGCCGAGCGACCCGTTCGTGCTGCTGACCCTGTCGAAGGCGCGGCGCGAGAACGGTGACGACGCTGGCGAGGCGAAAGCCATCGAACAGGCGCTCGCGATCGATCCCTATTTCCTGCCCGGACTCCTGGCCAAGGCGCAGCGTCTGGAGCGGCACGGCAACACGTCGGCCGCCGCGATGTTCTTTCGCAACGCCCTTAAGGTCGCGGGTCCGGAGCGGGTGTGGCCCGAGATGCTGAAGGCGCAACTGGTTCATGCGCGCGATGCCACCACGAAATACTCCCGCGCCCATCACGATCATCTCGATGCAGTGCTGGCGCCGATGCTGGCGTCCCTGCCTGCCAGCGAAGCCGGGCGCTGGCGCGAGGCTGCGTCGGTGATGGCCGGCCTCACTGAACCTTATCGCCAGCACGCCAACCAGCTCTACGTGCCCCGCCTGCCCGCCATTCCGTTCTACGACCGCAACCTGTTTCCCTGGGCGGAGGAAATTGAATCGAAAACCGCCGCGATCCGCGAGGAGCTGAAGGCCGCGCTGGCAGACGAAAAGAAGGACTTCACGCCCTACATCTCCCTGCGCCCCAGCCAGCCGGTGGATCAGTGGGCGAAGCTCAACCATTCCGCCAGCTGGAGCCATTACGGCCTCTGGCGGAATGGCCAGCCGGTCGACGCGCATCTGGCGAAATGCCCAGAGACGCGGAAGGCGCTCGAAACAGTCGACATGGCCGAGATCGCGGGGCTCTGCCCGAACGCGATGTTCTCGGCGCTCGCGCCTCACACGGAAATCCCGCCCCATACCGGCGAGACCAACGCCCGGCTGGTGGTTCACCTGCCGCTGGTGGTGCCGGAGAAGTGCGCCTACCGGGTGGGCTTCGAACACCGCACCTGGAAAGAGGGCGAACTCCTGATCTTCGACGACACGATCGAACACACTGCCCGGAACGACAGCGACCAGTTGCGGGTCGTTCTCATCTTTGACGTCTGGAACCCGCTGCTCGCCCGCGAGGAGCGCGACATCGTGCGCGCACTCGCCACGGCCACCCGCGAACACGCATCGCGCCCGAGCTAGAGATTTCCGCCAGAGGCCGCTGACGGGGCACGGACGTGCGGAGAGTCATGTCTTCGCGGGTTCAGTTTCCGCCAGACTGTGCGAGGCCGAAAGCGATTTGCTTGGGCATAACCTGTGCGCAAGTCGCCTCCCGGCGGGCAGGCGCGCGCAATTAGTAACGCTCCACTGGCTATCCAATTGAAATTCTGTGCCCACCTGCTACGCGCTCGTTTCCAAGAGTGATCTGACGAGTTTACGCGCATGGAAATGGGCCCGCCCGAGGCACAGGGACTGTACGATCCCCGCAATGAGCACGACGCCTGTGGCGTCGGCTTCATCGCCAATTTCAAGGGAAAGAAGTCCAACGCCATCGTGGCGCAGGGGCTGCAGATCCTGCTGAACCTCGACCATCGCGGCGCCGTGGGCGCGGACCCGTTGCTGGGCGATGGCGCAGGCATCCTGATCCAGATTCCGGACAAGCTGTTCCGCGACTGGGCGAAGACCGCAAAGGTCGAGCTGCCGCAGCCGGGCGACTACGCCGTGGCCATGTGCTTCCTGCCCCGCGCTGAGGCTTCGCGTGACGTGGCGATGAAGCAGTTCGAGAACTTCCTCGCGAAGTCGAAGCAGAACCTGCTCGGCTGGCGCGACGTGCCGACGGATACCAAAGGCATCGGCAAGGCGGTGATCGCCTCAATGCCGGTGATCCGCCAGGCCGTCATCGCCAAGGGCTCGCCGGCGATGAGCCAGGATGCGTTCGAGCGGAAGCTGCTCGCCATCCGCAAGGAGACGCAGAACCCGCTGGCGGAAGTCGCGAAGAAGAAGAACCTTCCGGGCCTCGCCGAATTCTACATGCCGTCGCTGTCGACGCGAACGATCGTCTACAAGGGCCTTCTGCTCGCGAGCCAGGTCGGCACGTTCTACAAGGACCTGACCAGCCCGTTGTGCGAAAGCGCGCTCGCGCTGGTTCACCAGCGCTTTTCGACCAACACCTTCCCGAGCTGGAAGCTGGCGCACCCTTACCGCTTCATCGCGCACAATGGCGAGATCAATACGGTGCGCGGCAACGTGAACTGGATGTATGCCCGCAGACGCTCCATGGAGAGCGCTCTCTTGGGCGCCGATCTCGACAAGATGTGGCCGCTGATCCCGCACGGACAATCGGACACGGCTTGCCTCGACAATGCTCTCGAACTGCTGGTCGCCGGCGGTTACCCGCTCAGTCACGCGATGATGATGCTGATCCCGGAAGCCTGGGCCGGCAATCCGCAGATGGATCCGAAACGGCGCGCTTTCTACGAATACCACGCCGCGCTGATGGAGCCGTGGGACGGCCCGGCGGCCATCGCCTTCACCGACGGCCGCCAGATCGGCGCGACGCTGGATCGCAACGGCCTGCGTCCTGCACGCTTCATCGTGACGGACGATGACCATGTGATCCTAGCGTCCGAATCCGGCGTGCTGCCGATCCCGGAGACGAGCATCAAGCGCAAATGGCGCCTGCAGCCCGGCAAGATGCTGCTGATCGATCTCGATGAGGGCCGCATCATCGAGGACGAAGAGATCAAGAGCACGATCGCGGGCAAGCACCCCTACGAGGACTGGCTGCAGGAGATGCAGTTCAAGCTGGCCGATCTGCCTGATCCGGAAGAAGCGCCGGTGCAACTGGGCGACAATTCGGTGAGCCTGCTCGATCGCCAGCAGGCGTTCGGCTACACGCAGGAGGATCTGCAGTTCTTTCTGGAGCCGATGGCGGCGCAGGGCGACGATCCGATCGGATCGATGGGCGCCGATACGCCGATCGCCGTGCTTTCGCGCAAGCCGAAGCTGCTCTACAACTATTTCAAGCAGAACTTCGCGCAGGTGACCAATCCGCCCATCGATCCGATCCGCGAAGAGCTGGTCATGTCGCTGGTCTCGATGATCGGGCCGCGTCCCAACCTGCTTGGTCTTGCCGCCGGCACGCACAAGCGGCTTGAGATTTCTCAGCCTGTTCTCACCAACGCCGCGCTCGAGAAGATACGGTCGATCAGCGAGCTGGTGGATGGCACGTTCCGCACGGCGACGATCGACATCACGTGGGACGCCAAGGAAGGCGCTGCCGGCTTGAAGGCCGCCATCGAGCGGATCCGGCTTGAGGCGACCGAGCACGTCCTGCAGGACATCAACATCCTGATCCTGTCAGATCGCGGCGTAAGCGCGGATCGCATTCCGGTGCCCGCCCTGCTGGCACTGTCATCGGTCCACCACAAGCTCGTGCGCCAGGGCCTTCGCATGCAGGTCGGTCTCGTTGTCGAGACGGGCGAAGCGCGCGAAGTGCATCACTTCTGCACGCTGGCGGGCTACGGCGCCGAAGCGGTGAACCCGTACCTCGCGTTCGAGACGCTCGAACAGGTGCGCCAGCGCGAGGGCATGACGCTTTCGGCGAAGGACGTGAAGAAGAACTACATCAAGGCCATTGGCAAAGGCGTGTTGAAGGTGATGTCCAAGATGGGCATCTCGACCTACCAGTCCTATTGCGGCGCGCAGATTTTCGACGCAGTCGGCCTCTCCTCCGACCTGATCGCGGAGTACTTCACCGGCACGGCAACGACCATCGAGGGCGTCGGCCTGGAGCAGATCGGCGAGGAGGCTGTCCGCCGCCACGCCAACGCCTTCGGCGACAATCCGATCTATCGCGAACTGCTCGATGTTGGCGGCGATTATGGCTACCGCATCCGGGGCGAAGACCACGCATGGACGCCGGACACGGTCGCGAAGCTGCAGCATGCGGTTCGCGGCAATGTGTCCGCGGACTACGCGGCTTTCGCCGAGCAGATCAATGAACAGAACGAGCGGCTGCTGACTATTCGCGGCCTGATGCAGCTCAAGTTCACCGAACAGCCGATCCCGATCGAGGAAGTCGAACCGGCGTCGGAGATCGTGAAACGCTTTGCGACGGGCGCGATGAGCTTCGGCTCGATCAGCCGCGAGGCGCACACGACGCTGGCCATTGCGATGAACCGCATCGGCGGCCGCTCAAACACCGGCGAAGGTGGAGAGGAACCCGACCGCTTCGTTCGGATGAAGAACGGCGACTCAATGCGCTCTGCAATCAAGCAGGTGGCGTCGGGGCGTTTCGGCGTGACGACCGAGTATCTCGTCAATGCCGACGACATCCAGATCAAGATGGCGCAGGGCGCGAAGCCCGGCGAAGGCGGTCAACTGCCGGGGCACAAGGTCGACAAGAACATCGCGAAGGTGCGTCACTCGACGCCGGGCGTCGGCCTCATATCGCCCCCGCCGCACCACGACATCTACTCGATCGAGGATCTGGCGCAGCTGATCCACGACCTGAAGAACGTGAACCCGGTCGCGCGAATTTCCGTGAAGCTGGTGTCGGAAGTGGGCGTGGGCACGGTGGCAGCAGGCGTCTCCAAGGCGCGTGCGGACCATGTAACGATCTCAGGCTTCGAGGGCGGCACGGGCGCGTCGCCACTTACTTCGCTGACGCACGCAGGCTCGCCGTGGGAGATCGGCCTCGCCGAGACACAACAGACGCTGGTGCTGAACGCACTTCGCGGGCGGATCGCGGTGCAGGTCGACGGCGGCCTGCGCACGGGTCGCGACGTGGCGATCGGCGCGCTGCTCGGCGCGGACGAGTTCGGCTTTGCGACGGCCCCGCTCATCGCGGCGGGCTGCATCATGATGCGCAAGTGCCACCTCAACACCTGTCCGGTTGGCGTCGCGACACAGGATCCGATCCTGCGCGCACGGTTCACCGGCGCGCCGGAGCATGTGATCAACTACTTCTTCTTCGTGGCGGAAGAGCTTCGTGGCATCATGGCGAAACTCGGCTTCCGCAAGCTCGAGGAGATGGTTGGCCGCGTCGATCTGCTCGACATGAAGAAGGCTGTCGATCACTGGAAAGCCAAGGGCGTTGATCTGTCGAAGCTACTCTACCAGGCGCCGGCGAAGGATGGCGTAGCGATCCGCGTGACTGAAACGCAGAACCATGGCCTTGAGGGCGCGCTGGATCACAAGCTGATGAAGGCCGCCAAGCCCGCACTGGCGAAGTCGCCCAAGCCCGTCATGATCAATGAAACGATAATCAACGTGAACCGCACCGTCGGCGCAATGCTGTCGGGTGAGGTCGCTCGCAAGTTCGGACATGCCGGTCTGCCGGAGGACACGATCCAGATCGCCCTCACCGGCAATGCCGGGCAGAGCTTCGGGGCGTTCCTTGCGCGCGGCGTGTCCATGGAGCTGACGGGAGACGCCAACGACTATGTCGGCAAGGGCCTGTCGGGTGGTCGCGTGGTGGTGAAGCAGCCGGACAGCGTCTCGCGTGACCCGGCAGAGAACATCATCGTCGGCAACACCGTCCTCTACGGCGCCATCGCGGGGGAGGCCTATTTCGAGGGCGTCGCGGGCGAGCGGTTCGCCGTGCGCAACTCCGGCGCGGTCGCGGTCGTCGAAGGCTGCGGCGACCATGGCTGCGAGTACATGACCGGCGGCGTTGTCGTCGTGCTGGGCGAGACGGGACGGAACTTCGCGGCCGGCATGTCGGGCGGCATCGCCTATGTCTACGACCCGAAGAAGGGCTTCACGAACCGTTGCAACCCGTCGATGGTTGCGCTTGAGCCGCTGAAGGCTGCCGAGGGCGGACCGGAAGCGGATGCCCCGGTTCAGCGTGCGCCTTCGGTCGAGAACAACGGCATGGGCGACATGCTGCGCTTCGATGCGGAACGCCTGCGCATTCTGGTCGAGCGCCACCTGCTCCACACCGGCAGCGCACGCTCGCGGGAGCTGCTCGACAACTGGAGCGAGGCGCTGAAGCACTTCGTCAAAGTGATGCCGACCGACTACCGCCGCGCCCTTCTCGAGCTGAAGGCCGAGAAGTCCGCTGTCGTGGCCGCAGAGTAGAGTTCAGGGGACACCATCATGGGCAAGCCCACAGGCTTCCTCGAATACGAAAAGAAAGAGCGCGGCTACGAAAAGCCTGACGCGCGCAAGAAGAACTATTCCGAGTTCCTGAAGCGCATGGACAATGGAGAGCTACGCCAGCAGGCGGCGCGCTGCATGAGTTGCGGAATTCCGTTCTGCTCGGGCACCGGCTCGGTTGCGCCGGGAACGCCAGGCTGCCCGGTGAACAACCAGATCCCCGACTGGAACGACCTCGTCTATCGCGACCACTGGAAGGCGGCGCTGGAGAACCTTCACTCCACGAACAACTTCCCGGAATTCACCGGCCGTGTCTGCCCCGCTCCGTGCGAGGCCTCATGCACGCTCAACATCAACGAGAACCCCGTCTCGATCAAAACTATCGAGTGCGAGATCGTTGATCGCGGCTGGGATGAAGGCTGGATCAAGCCGCAGCTGGCGCCGCGCGGCACGGGCAAGCGCATCGCCATCGTCGGCTCGGGCCCTGCCGGTCTCGCCTGCGCGCAGCAGCTCGCCCGCGCCGGCCATGCACCGACCGTCTTCGAGAAGAGCGACCGGATCGGCGGCCTGCTCCGCTACGGAATTCCTGACTTCAAGATGGAAAAGAAGCACATCGACCTTCGCATCCGCCAAATGGAAGGCGAAGGCGTGATCTTCCGTCCGCGCATGCATATTGGTCTCGACGTGTCCGTGCAGCGCCTGCTCGACGATTATCAGGTGCTGGTGCTCGCCGGCGGCGCCGAGAAGCCGCGCGATCTTCCGATCCCGGGCCGCGAACTCGATGGCGTCCACTACGCGATGGACTTCCTTACGCAGCAGAACAAGCGCGTGGCGGGCGATGACGAGAAGACGGCCGCCCCGGGCGGCACGATCTCGGCCAAGGGCAAGCATGTGGTCGTCATCGGCGGCGGTGACACCGGGTCCGACTGCATCGGCACGTCCAACCGTCACGGCGCGGCATCCGTCACACAGCTCGAAATCATGCCCCAGCCCCCCGTGAAGGAGAACAAGTCCCTGACATGGCCGGACTGGCCGCTGAAGCTGCGCACCTCGTCCTCGCACGAAGAAGGCTGCGAGCGGGACTTTGCCGTGGTGACAAAACGCGCGATTGGCGAAGGCGGCAAGGTGAAAGCTCTCGTCTGCTGCCGCGTGGAATGGGTGCGCGGCGCGAACGGCATGGAGATGAAGGAAGTCGCTGGCTCCGAATTCGAGCTGAAGGCAGACCTCGTGCTGCTGGCGATGGGCTTCACGGGTCCGGTGGTTCCGGGCCTGGTCGACCAGACGAAGGCGGTGCTCGATCCGCGCGGCAACGTGCAGGCCAGCACCAACGACTATCGCACATCGTCCGACAAGATCTTCGCGTGTGGCGACATGCGCCGCGGTCAGTCTCTGGTCGTGTGGGCGATCCGCGAGGGACGCCAGTGCGCCCGCGCGGTGGACGAGTATCTGATGAACGCGAGCACCCTGCCGCGCTAATCTCGTGCGGTTGCGAAACTCCGACGTATCGCCACGTCACGCACGAGCGCTTTGCTGCGCTGCAGCGCCTGCGAAAGTCGTCGTGATCCCCATGGACCTTCCGCGCGAAGCGGGAGTAGGCTTCAATTCACGGGACTGGAACGCAATAGCGCCAGAACAGGGGTCCGCCTTTGAAGGCTACGGACATCAGCCGTCCGGACTACTTCCACAAGGTTGTTGACTGCCAGTGGGCATGTCCAGCGCACACGCCCGTACCCGAATACATACGCCTGATCGCAGACCGGCGTTACACCGACGCCTATATGATCAACTGGCAGTCGAATGTCTTTCCCGGGATCCTGGGGCGGACATGCGATCGGCCATGCGAACCGGCTTGCCGCAGGGGACGCGTCGAAGAGGAGCCGGTGGCGATTTGCCGCCTGAAGAGGGTGGCGGCCGACAACAAGGCAGACATCACCGCCCTCCTGCCCAAGGTCGCTCCACGCAACGGCAAGAAGATCGCCTGCGTCGGCGCCGGGCCCGCCTCCCTCACAGTTGCGCGCGACCTCGCCCCGCTAGGGTACGAAGTCCACGTCTATGACGGGGACAAGAAGGCCGGCGGCATGATCCGCAGCCAGATCCCGCGTTTCAGGCTACCGGAAGAAGTGATCGACGAGGAGGTCGGATACATCACCAGCCTCGGGCCCGTGATGCATCTGTCGGAACGCGTCGACAGCATGAAGGAGCTTCTGACGAAGGGCTATGACGCGATCTTCGTCGGCACAGGCGCTCCGCGCGGCCGCGACCTCGACCTTCCGGGCCGCAAGGAAGCCGCCGCGAACATCCACATCGGCATCGACTGGCTGTCGAACGTCTCGTTCGAGCACATCAACAAGATCGGCAAGCGCGTCATCGTGCTCGGCGGCGGCAATACCGCGATGGACTGCTGCCGCACGTCCCGCCGTCTTGGCGGCGAGGACGTCAAGGTCATCGTCCGCTCGGGCTTCGAGGAGATGAAGGCGTCGCCCTGGGAGAAGGAAGACGCGATCGGCGAAGACATTCCGATCCTCAACTACCTCGTGCCCAAGGAGTTCGTTCACAAGAACGGCAAGCTGACCGGCATGATCTTCGAAAAGGTGAAGGCCGAGAAGGACGCCAAGGGACGGCGCAACCTCGTTCCCACCGGAGAACCCGACCAGCATTTTGAATGCGACGATGTCCTCGTGGCTGTTGGCCAGGAAAACTCCTTCCCCTGGATCGAGCGCGATGTCGGCATGGAGTTCGACAAGTGGGACATGCCCGTCGTCGGGCAGGAAACCATGCAGTCCACAATCCCGAACGTGTTCTTCGGCGGCGATGCCGCTTTCGGCCCCAAGAACATCATCTGGGCCGTGGCGCACGGCCATTCAGCAGCCGTCTCGATCGACATGTTCCTGAATGGCGAGGACGTATCGGTGCGCCCGGCGCCCGGCGTCACCGTGATCTCCCAGAAGATGGGCATCCACGAATGGAGCTACGACAACGATATCGCGAATGACTCCCGCTACAAGGTTCCACATCGCGACAAGGCGATCTCGCTGAAGGACGTGAAGGCTGAGGTCGAGCTTGGCTTTGACCAGGCAGTCGGCTTCAAGGAGGCGCAGCGCTGTCTCAACTGCGATGTGCAGACGGTGTTCACGCCGAAGGTCTGCATCGAGTGCGACGCGTGCGTCGACATTTGCCCGATGGACTGCATCACCTTCACGGAAGACGGCGAGGAGTCAGACCTTCGTACGCGCCTCATGGCGCCGGCGCTGAACCTCGGGCAGGACCTCTACGTCGCCGACGGCCTGCCCACCGGCCGGGTGATGGTGAAGGACGAGGACGTCTGCCTCCACTGCGGCCTGTGCGCCGAGCGTTGCCCGACAGGCGCATGGGATATGCAGAAATACCTGATCGACATTACTCAGGCAGGCCCGAAATGCCGGACACGATAACTCAGGCAAGCGCGCCGAAGCCGTCGCCGCTTACCGCGGTCAACGATTTCGTGGTCAAGTTTGCCAACGTGAACGGATCAGGTTCCGCCAGCGCCAACGGTCTGTTCGCCAAATCGATCATCCGCATGGGCGTGCCGGTTGCCGCCCGCAACATCTTCCCCTCGAACATCCAGGGCCTGCCGACCTGGTATGAAGTCCGCGTCTCGGGCGCCGGGCATCTGGGGCGTCGTGGCGGCGTCGATCTGGCCGTGCCGCTGAACCCACAGACGTGGGACGACGACGTGAAGGAGATCGTGCCGGGCGGCTATCTCTTCTACGACTCGACCAAGCCCCTGCCCGCCTCGAAATTCCGCGACGACATCCACGTCATCGGCGTGCCGCTGACGGCCATTTGCAACGAAGCCTATAAGATCCCGCGGGAGCGGCAGCTGTTCAAGAACATCTGCTATGTCGGCGCACTGTCGCATCTCATCAACATCGAGCCTGCCGTCATCGAGCAGCTGCTGAAGGAAGAGTTCGCCGCCAAGCCGAAGCTCATCCCCGCCAACCTGGCTGCCTTCAATCTCGGCCGTGACTGGGCGCAGAAACACCTCAAACCCATCGGCCTGCAGCTCCAACGCGCGGATGCGGTCGGCAATCGCATCTTTGTCGAAGGCAACGCCGCTGCCGCCCTCGGCGCGGTCTATGGCGGAGCAACGGTATGCGCATGGTACCCCATCACGCCATCGACCTCGCTTGCCGAAGCCTTCACCGGCTATTGCGAAGACCTGCGCACGAATGAGGACGGCACGAGCCGCTACGCCATCGTTCAGGCGGAAGACGAAATTGCCTCGATCGGCATCGTTGTCGGCGCCGGCTGGAACGGCGCGCGTGCGTTCACCTGCACGTCCGGCCCCGGCATCTCGCTGATGAACGAGTTCATCGGCCTGTCCTACTTTGCCGAAATCCCAGCCGTGATCTTCGATGTGCAACGCGGCGGCCCGTCGACAGGCATGCCGACCCGCACCCAGCAGTCCGACCTGATGATCGCCGCCTATGCCAGCCACGGCGACACCAAGCACGTGATGCTGCTGCCGGCCGACCCCGGCGAATGCTTCGAAATGGGCGCGCAGGCGTTCGATCTGGCCGACCGGCTGCAGAGCACCGTGTTCGTGATGCTCGATCTCGACATCGGCATGCAGGAATGGCTGGTCGAGCCATTCAAGTGGGATGACTCTAGGCAGATCGACCGCGGCAAGGTGATGACCGCGGAGGAGCTGGAAGCCGGCAAGTTCTTCGGCCGCTACACTGACGTCGACGGCGACGGCATTCCCTTCCGCACCTATCCCGGCACGCACCCAACCAAAGGCGCCTACTTCACGCGCGGCACATCGCGCAACCGGATGGCCGGCTATTCCGAAAAGGGTGTCGACTACCAGGACAACATGGAACGCTTGCTGAAGAAGTTCCACACAGCTGCCACGCTCGTACCGGGACCGGTCGTGCGCCCGGCCAAGCAGAAGACAAAGACCGGCGCGATCTATTTCGGCTCCACCACCCCCGCCATGCACGAGGCGCTGGAAGCACTCGAGGCGCGCGGCCACCACATCGACGCCATGCGCGTCCGCGCCTTCCCGTTCTCGCAGGACGTCTGGGACTTCATCCACGCACACGACGAGGTCTGCGTTGTCGAGCAGAACCGCGACGCCCAGCTCCGTTCGCTGCTGATGATCGAGGGGAACATCAACCCCAACAGGCTGACATCCATCCTCCACTATGACGGCACACCGATCACGGCACGCTTCCTCAACGAGGCCATCGGCAAACGGCTCGACGCCCGCAAGGCGACCCGCCAGATCACGGACAAACCATGACCTACATTCTCAAGCCGAAGCTACACCACCCGAGCCTGCCGAAGAACAAACTCGGCTTCACGCGCCGCGACTATGAAGGCCGCGTCTCCACGCTCTGTGCCGGCTGTGGCCACGACTCGATCAGCGCGGCCATCGTGCAGGCGGCCTGGGAGCTGGATATCGAACCGCACCGGCTGGCCAAGATGTCGGGCATCGGATGCTCGTCGAAGACGCCGGATTACTTTCTGGGTCAGAGCCACGGCTTCAACAGCGTGCATGGCCGTATGCCGTCCGTGCTCACCGGCGCCAACCTCGCCAACCGCGACCTTATCTATCTCGGCGTCTCCGGCGACGGCGACAGCGCCTCGATCGGACTTGGTCAGTTCGCCCACTCGATCCGCCGCGGCGTGAACATGAGCTACATCGTCGAGAACAACGGCGTGTACGGCCTCACCAAGGGCCAGTTCTCGGCCACGTCAGACAAGGGCTCGAAGTCCAAGAAAGGTGTCGAGAATACCGAAAGCGGCATCGATCTCGTCGCCCTCGCCCTGCAGCTGGGCGCCACCTATGTCGGCCGCTCGTTCTCCGGCGACAAGGAACAGCTGGTGCCGCTGATCAAAGGCGCGCTGTCGCATCACGGCCCTGCCTTCCTCGATGTCATCAGCCCGTGCGTGGCCTTCAACAACCACGCAGGTTCCACCAAGAGCTTCGACTATGTCCGCGAACACAACGAAGCGGTGAACCGGCTGGACGTCATCCTCGGCCGTACGCCGATCACGACGAACTACGCCCCTGGGCAGGTCCGCGAAGTGACGCAGCATGACGGCTCCGTCCTGCGCCTGCGCAAGCTGGCTGAGGATTATGACGCCACCAACAAGATCGCGGCCGCCAATTACCTGCAGGAACGGCATGCCGAAGGCGAGATCGTCACCGGCCTTCTCTACGTGGACCCGGAAGCAACCGATCTTCACGACCGGCTCGGCACGACGATGAAGCCGCTCAATCAGCTTGGCACGACCGACCTGACGCCCGGCAGCGCCGCGCTGGACAAGATCAACGCCAGCCTGCGCTAGGCCAGCGGAAACTCGCCGCTCACGACACGATCGCGCAGCACGAACTTCTGTATCTTGCCCGAACCCGTCAGCGGCCAGCTATCCACCGCGAACCAGAGCGCCGGCGTCTTCGGACCCGACATCCGCTCCCGGCAATGCGCAACGAGCGATGGCTTGTCGAGCGTCTGACCGGCATTGAGGCGAACGAAGCAGACAACGATCTCGCCCCAACGCTCATCCGGCACGCCAACCACGGCGCACTCCGCGACAGCGGGATGCTCGATCACCACATTTTCGATCTCTGCCGGAAACAGGTTCTCGCCACCGCGAATGATCATCTCCTTCACGCGGCCAGTGATCTTCACATAACCGCGCTCGTCCATCGTCCCGAGGTCGCCCGTATGCAGCCATCCCTCGGCATCGACCGTTTCCCGCGTCGCCTTCGGATTGTCGTTGTATTCGATCATGTTGCAGTAGCCGCGCGAACAGATCTCACCGATGGCGTTCACCGGCACGACCTTGTTGGTCTGCGGGTCGCGCACGGAAATCTCGATCTGCGGCAGGGGCTGCCCGACTGTCTCGCAAAGATCCTCGATCGATTCATCGTGGCGCGTCTGCGTCAGCACGGGCGACGTTTCCGTCTGCCCATAGACAGTGCCAAACTCGCACCCGAACACCGAGCTCACCTGCCGCACAAGTTCCGGAGGCACCATCGAGCCGCCCGATCCCGACACCTTCCACGATGAAACGTCTCGCGGACGCGCGGCCTGCGCCTCAAGCATCGCAATCAGCATGGTGGGCACGCCTGCGGATGTCACGACGCGCTCCTGTTCGATCACATCCAGTGCGCGGTTCGGATCGAATACCTTCGCGATGATGTGCCGCCCCCCATGCTGCACGCAGCCCAGCGTGTTGATGGCGCAGCCGGACGTGTGGAACATCGGCATGAAATTCAGCATCGTATCGCCTTCGGCGGCCTTCCGGCGGTTGGCGACCATCCGCGCATTGTTGGTCAAGCCGCGATGATGCAGCACGGCGCCTTTCGGAAATCCGGTCGTGCCTGACGTGTACTGAACTTGCGCCGGGTCGTCCGGCTTCACATCCGGAAACACAGTCTGCGCCCCTTCTCCGCGGAAAAGCGCCGCATGATCCTCGAGATCGATGACTTCGCGGATGGCATAAATCTCCGCCGCAACTTCCGCAGCGATCTGGGCCATCGGGTTGCCGCGATGCTCCTTCACGATGAACAATCCGACCGATCGCGATTGTTTGAGCACGTATTTCAGCTCGCGCGCCTTGTTCGCCGGGTTCGCCGTCACGAGCGTCAGGCCCGCAAACGCGGCCGCGAATTCGATGATCACCCATTCGGGAATGTTCGGCGCCCAGACGGCGATGCGCTCGCCCGGCCGGTAGCGCGTCAGCAGCGCGCGGGCGAGACGTTCTGAATCGCGCAGCAACTCCGCATAGGTCCAGCGCCGCCCAATCTGGTTGTTGGCGTCCTCGACCAGAGCTTCCACATCAGGAGATATCGCGGCGCGCTCGCGCAGGATGCCGCCGACCGTGGTGTTGAGAACGACATCGTCCGTCTGCGCTGGAAAGTATGATTCCGTCAATCGCACCTGATACACGTGCCTCCCCCTAAGCCTTCGCCCGCCGCTCCAGCTTCTCCACCGCGGCTTCCATACGCTCGACCAGAGTTGCTGGCGGCGATTTGGCCGGCGACGTCCGCCCATACCGTGTCCGGAAAACATCGACGAGATTATCAACCACGCCCGTCGGCCGCCGCGCGCCGCGTAGCGAGATCGTGCGAGCAGAGTATTCCAGCGTGCCGTAGAAAAGGTCGCGCGCCATCCAAAGCTGCACGTCCTGGATCAGATCGCCCCTGTCTTGCCCACGCCGGAAAATGTTGTCGAACACCGCCACGTATCGCTTCATTGTCGTGCGCTCGCTGGCGATCGGCTCGGTTCCGGAGTTGCGCAGGATGACTTCCAGTTCGATGAACTCACGATCGCGGATCATCAGCGTCAGGTGATGATCTGCCAACGCGCGCAGCTGTTCGAAGGTTGGCGCTTTCGGATCGACGGACTTCGCCGCGCCTTCGGTGATGCCGTCCCAGAACTTCAGTACGACGGCCTGAAGCAGGTCGTTCTTTGTCTTGTAGTAGATGTAGATCGTGCCCTCTGCGACGCCCGCCCGCCGGGCGATCTCCGCCACCCGCGCTTTCTCGAAGCCATGCTTCACGAAAACGGCGCGCGCGGCCGAAAGAATGGCGCGCTCCTTCTCCTCGACACGGCCCCGGCGGGTGGATGGATCGGCCTTTGCCACGGGCATATCAGAGACCCATCTGCCGCGCGGCCAGATCGCGCATGATCTCTTCCGAACCGCCGCCAATCGCGTTGACCTTCACTTCGCGATAAATGCGTTCGACCGGATTGCCACGCAGATACGCCGCCCCACCGATGATCTGCATCGCTTCCGACGCACAGAACTCCAGGGCTTTGGACGCCGAGAACTTTGCCTTCGAAACCTCGGCCACCGGCATTTCGCCTTCATTGGCCTGCCAGCATATCCAGTTGAGATAGCATTCGATCTGGTCGATCCGGGCCGACATGTCCGCCATCTTGTGGCGGATCACCTGATGCTCGATCAGTTTCTTGCCGAACGTCTCGCGCTGGCGCGCCCAGGCGATCGATTCATCAAGGCACACTTTCATCATGCCGAGCATGGAGGCGACCATGCCGAGCCGCTCATAATTGAAGTTGTTCATGATCGCGAGGAAGCCACGGTTCTCCTCACCCAGCATGTGCTCGGCCGGCACACGCACATTGTCGAAGTGCAGCGTGGCGGTATCTGACGCCCACCAGCCCATCTTCCTGTCGAGCGCGGTCCGCGAGAATCCGGGAGCGGTAGCCTCAACAAAGAACAAGGAGATCCCTTTAAGGCCTTTGTCGCCTGTGCGGGCCCCGACGACATAATACGAGGCTTTCATCCCGCCTGTGATGAAAGTCTTGCTGCCGTTGATGATCCAGTGATTGCCGTCGCGCTTCGCTGTCGTCTGCAGACTTGCGACATCGGAGCCACCTGAAGGCTCGGTGATCGCGAGGCTGGAGCCAACACGGCCAGCTACGATGTCAGGAAGCACGCGATCCTTGATCTCGTCGCTGGCAAATCTCTCGATGGGCCCGATCGAGATCGACCGGCCACCCACAGCTGCACCAACGCCGCCGGCGCCGCACTTCGCGAATTCCTCCGAGAACGCCGCGCTCATGAAGCAGTCGCGGAAGCCGAGGCCACCATACTTCTCGCTTACGCCGAAGCCCCACGCGCCGAGCGCTCCGATCTTCTGGTGCAGCTCCCACGGCACTTCGCCGGCTTCGTCCCATGCCGCAGCGTAAGGCGTAACTTCAGCCGCCACGAAGCGTCGAACGGTCTCGCGGAACGCACGGCGTTCTTCTGTCTCGAAAGGGTTTCTCATCACTCCCACATCCCACGTCTGCAGCGCGGTGAAATTGACTCATAGAATATGAGCGGTATTCATTCAAGAACGCCAGCGCCGATGAGAGCGCGAATAGGGAGGCGGAGGTGTCAAAGACGATCCGCCCGGAAACGATCAGGATTGGCGGCGCTTCCGGTTATTGGGGCGACAGCGACATGGCGCTGCCCCAGTTCCTCAAGGAAGGCGGGCTCGACTACATCGTTTTCGACTATCTGGCCGAGATCACCATGTCGATCATGGCGCGCGCACGCGCCAAGGATCCGGCGCAAGGATACGCCGCCGACTTTGTCTCGCTCCTCAAGCCGAACCTGAAGGAGATCGAACGGCAGGGCGTGAAAATCCTCTCGAACGCAGGCGGCGTGAACCCGCGGGCCTGCGGCGAAGCGATGCGCGCGGCGGTGAAGGCTGCTGGTGCCGATCTCAAGGTCGCAGTTATCGAGGGCGACGACCTGCTCGCACGCGCAACCGATTTTGGCGCAGCGAAGGAAATGTTCTCGGGCGGCGCTTTCCCGCCCGCTGAGAAACTGGCCAGCATCAACGCCTATCTCGGCGCATTTCCGATTGCCGAGGCGCTGGCTCGCGGCGCGGACATCGTCATCACCGGACGCGGCGTCGACAGCGCCGTCACACTAGCCGCCTGCATCCATGCCTTTGGCTGGAAACGGTCGGATCATGACCTGCTGGCGGCAGGCAGCCTGTGTGGCCACGTCCTCGAATGCGGCGCGCAGGCGACCGGTGGCAACTTCACCGACTGGCAGCTCGTTGCCGACACCCTATGGAATGTCGGCTATCCGATCGCAGAGGTCGGCCTGGACGGCGTTTTCGCCGTCACCAAACCGAAGGACGCCGGCGGCGCTGTCACGGTCGGAACCGTCGGCGAGCAGATGCTCTACGAGATCGGCGATCCCCAAGCCTACACGCTGCCGGACGTCGTCTGCGATTTCTCGCAGGTCGTCATTCAACAAACCGGCCAGGATCGCGTGACAGTCAGCGGCGCCAAGGGACTGCCGGCGCCAGATTCCTACAAGGTCAGCGCCACGTATGAGGATGGCTTCCGCGTTGGGTCGATATCGTTCTTCTACGGCGATGACGCCTCTTCGCGCGCCCGCCTCTATGCGGAAAGTTCGCTCAAGCGAGCCCGCGCCAAGTTGCGCGCGTTGAATGCACCCGACTATGATGAAGTTCTGATCGAGATAACGGGCGACGAAAGCCTCTTCGGCGCCGAGGCCCGCAAGACCGATGCACGCGATGTCGCGCTGAAGGTCGCGGTGAAACATCGAGACCAGCGAGCTGCCGGGCTGATCCTGCGAGAACTCACCGGCCACGGCCTCGCCGCTCCGCCGGGACTTTCAGGGTTTGCCGGCGGCCGCCCCTCCCCGTCGCCCGTCGTGCGCCTGTTCTCGTTCCTGACGCCCAAGACTGAGGTGCCAATCCGGCTGCTGCTCGAGGATGAGGAAATCACGCTGGGCGCAGAGACGGGAACGCCTTTCGACACTACCAAGATCAAGCGCCCCGCTCCACCCCTGACAACACCCGAACGCGATCTGGTGGATATCCCGCTCGTCCGCCTCGCCTTCGCGCGTTCCGGCGACAAGGGCGACAACGCCAATGTCGGCGTGCTGCCACGATCTCCCGCCTACGCCCCATGGGTCTGGGCAAAACTGACAGAAGCTGAAGTCGCCCGGCGGTTCGCACACTACCTGAAAGGAAAGGTCGAACGCTTCTACATGCCGGGAACCGGCGCAATCAACTTTCTGCTCCAAGACGTTCTCGGCGGCGGCGGCGTAGCCTCGCTACGCAACGACCCTCAAGCCAAGGGATACTCGCAAATCCTCCTGCAGACACCGATCCCGATCCCCCGCGCGCTCGCGGAGGCGCTCTGACATGCCCGTCTTCGAATCCCGCATCATTCCTTCGTCCGCGAGCTTCCAGAAGAACCGCGCCGATATGCTGCGTCTCATCGACAAGCTGAGCGAACTCAACGCCCGCGCCCCCGCGCTTTCAGCCAAGCGCAAGGCTCGCTTCGAGGAGCGCGGTCAGCTGCTCCCCCGAGAGCGCCTCGCCCGCCTGCTCGACCCCGGCATGCCATGGCTCGAGATCAGCAACATCGCCGGCTATCTGGTCGACACGCCGGATGAAGCTAAGTCCGTTGCCGGATCGACCATCTTCTCCGGCATCGGCTTCATTCGAGGCACGCGCTGCGTGATCGTCGTGGACGACAGCGGCATTCAGGCCGGCGCGATGACCGTCGGCGGCGGTTATCGCCTGCGCCGCGCGCAGGAGATCGCACTCCAGCAGAAGATGCCGTTCGTGCATCTTGTCGAGAGCGCCGGCGGCGACCTGCTCAACTACAAGGTCGAAGGCTTCATCCTGGGCGGAGGACTGTTCGCGAACCTTGCGCGGCTGTCGGCGCAGGGCATGCCCGTCATCGCCCTGCTGCACGGATCATCCACCGCGGGCGGCGCCTACATGCCCGGTCTGTCCGACTACGTCGTCGCCGTGAAAGGCCGCGGCCGCGCCTTCCTCGCCGGCCCGCCACTGCTCAAGGCCGCCACCGGCGAAGTCGCGACCGAGGAAGAACTCGGCGGCTCCGAAATGCACGCAACCATCTCCGGCCTCGCGGAGTATCTCGTCGAGAACGACGCCGAAGCCTGCCTCATCGGCCGCGAAGTCGTCGGCCGGCTGGGCTGGAACCGCCATTGCCCCACGCCACGCCCCGTCACCTATCGCGAACCATCGCTCGATCCAGACGAGATCGCCGGCATCGTCCCAATCGATTACCGCACGCCCTACGACGCCCGCGAAGTCATCGCCCGCATCGTCGACGGCTCCGACTTCTCCGACTTCAAGCCGGGCTATGGCGTCTCGACCGTCTGCGTACAGGCCGAAGTCATGGGCCACCCAATCGGCATCGTCGCCAACAACGGCCCCATCGATCCCGAAGGCGCGACAAAGGTCGCGCAATTCCTGCAACTCATGGATCAGGCCGGAACCCCCGCCATCTTCCTGCAGAACACCACCGGCTATCTCGTCGGCAAGCAGTACGAACAAGGCGGCATGATCAAGCATGGATCGAAGATGATCCAGGCCGTGACCAACATCTCCGTCCCCCGCATCACCTTCATGATCGGCGCAAGCTACGGCGCCGGAAACTACGGCATGTGCGGCCGGGGCTATGATCCCGACTTCGTCTACACGTGGCCCAATGCGTCGGCCGGCGTGATGGGTGGCGAGCAGGCCGCGATGGTCATGTCCATCGTCGCTGAAGGCCAGGCCAAGGCCGCAGGCGTCGAGCCCGACCGCGAGGCGCTGAAGAAACAGGAAGCCCGCCTCACAGAGATGTTCAACAGCCAGTCCAGCGCCTTCTATACGTCGGGCCACATGATGGACGATGGAATGATCGATCCGCGCGAGACGCGGCGCACGCTCGGCTTCCTTCTCGCCACCGTCTGGGAAGGTCGCGCGCGAACAGTTCGGCCGAACAGCTTCGGCGTGGGGAGGATGTGATGGCAGCCCTTCCGCAAACCACGGCAATTGAGCTGGACCTGAAATCAGGCTGGCTCACCATCTGGTTCAACCAGCCCGCCAATCGCAACGCCCTCAGCGCCGAACTCACGGCAGACCTGATCGCCACCCTGACCGCCGTGCGTGACGACAGGACGGTGCGCGGCATCACGCTGCGCGGACGAGGCGGCATCTTCTGCGCGGGCGCCGATCTCAAGGCTTTCAATTCCGGCCACAAATCCGCCGGCGGTCCATCGCGCGAAGCCGTGATCGAGCAGTCGATCTGCGGCGCCGGCATGTTCGATCTCGTCAACACCATGCCGCAGGTAACGATCGCCATCGTGGAAGGCGCCGCCATGGCTGGCGGCTTCGGAATGGCGTGCTGCTGCGACGTGGCAATCTGCGATGCCACCGCAAAATTCGCCATGACGGAAACCGCCATCGGCCTGAGCCCGGCGCAGATCTCTCCATTCGTGATCCAGAAACTGGGTTTCGCGACCGCCCGCCGCCTGATGCTGACCGCCGCTCGCTTCGATGGGCGCGAGGCGCAGCGTCTTGGTTTCGCGGATTTCGTCGCAGAAGGCGTCGCAGCGCTTGAGGCCATTGAAACCACCATACGGAGTCAGGTGCTGAAGTGCGCTCCCGGCGCCGTGGCTGACACCAAGGCCCTGATACTCGCCGTCCCCCGGCTGGATCGCGCGCAAACCGTTCAGGCAGCGGCGGAGAATTTCGCCGGCCGCATGCTGAGCGACGAGGCCCGCGAGGGCGTCGCGTCCTTTGTCGAGAAGCGCAAACCCCGCTGGGTAACCGACCCATGAGCGGCGATGTCTCAACCCTGCTGATTGCGAACCGGGGCGAGATCGCCGTCCGGATCATGCGCACGGCACGCGCGATGGGCATCCGCACCGTCGCCGTCTATTCAGATGCGGATTCCGATGCGCCACATGTTCGGGCCGCCGACGCTGCCGTGCGTATCGGCCCCGCGCCGGTCGGCGAGTCCTATCTGTCGATCGATGCAATTCTTTCGGCGGCGAAGACGTCCGGCGCCACGGCGATCCATCCAGGGTACGGCTTTCTTTCAGAGAATGCCGCATTCGCTCGCGCCGTTGCTGAAGCGGGCCTCACCTTCGTCGGCCCTCCAGCCGACGCCATCGAAGCGATGGGTGACAAGGCGCGCGCCAAGCGGCGAATGATCGAAGCCGGTGTGCCGTGCGTGCCCGGTTACGAGAATGCGGATCAGTCAGACAAGGCGCTGCTTGCCGCCGCCAAAGGCATCGGCTTCCCGCTGATGGTAAAGGCTTCTGCCGGCGGCGGCGGTCGCGGCATGCGACTGGTAACGCAACACGCGGATCTCGCAGCCGCGATCAAACCGGCCCGGTCGGAAGCCGAAAACGCGTTCGGCAATGGCGACCTGATCCTCGAGAAGGCGATCCAGCGCCCGCGCCATGTCGAGGTGCAGATGTTCGCCGACACCCATGGCAATGTCATCCATCTGGGTGAGCGGGATTGCTCGGTGCAGCGGCGGCACCAGAAGGTGATCGAGGAAGCCCCCTGCCCCGTGATGACGCCGGATCTGCGCGAACGCATGGGTCAGGCCGCAATCGAGGCGGCACGCGCGGTTGGATATGTCGGCGCGGGAACAGTCGAGTTCCTGCTGGATGACCAGAAACAGTTCTACTTCCTGGAAATGAACACGCGGCTGCAGGTTGAGCACCCTGTCACCGAAATGGTGACCGGGCTCGATCTTGTGGAACTCCAGCTGCGCGTGGCGCGGAGGGAGAGGTTGCCGCTGGCGCAGAAGGACGTGCGTCTCGACGGGCACGCGATCGAGGTGCGGCTCTATGCAGAGGAACCTGAGACCGGCTTCCTGCCGAGCACAGGAAAAGTGGAGCTGTTCCAGACGCCGGCCGGCGAAGGCGTGCGCGTGGATGCGGGAATTGTTTCAGGCGGCGAGGTTTCACCCTTCTATGATCCAATGGTCGCCAAGATCATCGCGCACGGGGCGACCCGCGAGGATGCGCGCAGAAGGTTGATCGAGGCGCTGGGACGGACTGCGCTTTTCGGACCGCGCACGAACCGCGACTTCCTGATTGATGCGCTCGGACAAAAAGCCTTCTCGACAGGCGAAGCCACGACTGCTCTGATCGGCGACATCTATGGCGAACGGTTCACGCCCCCGCCGCTGCCCGATGCCTGCATCGCTGCGGCGGCGGTAATTCAGCATGCTTCCGCGCTTCGCCGCGCCAGCACGGATGCCTTGAGCATCAGCCCTGAATTGCTCGATTGGTCGAGCGCTGAACCGCTGCAGACAATCGTGGAGTATGAGGTCGGCGGAGGGACGCGGAAACTCTCCGTGCGTGCGATGCGTGGACATCGGTACGACGTGCTGGATGGCGCCTCGGTGCGCCGCGTCTTCGTGACCGCCATGGATGAGAAGACGGCCCGGATCGCGATCGACGGCGCCACGCTGGACGTGATCTATCGCGAGGACGGGCGTACAGTCTGGCTGGCGACGCCTGATAGAACCATCGAGTTGGCCAATCTGGCGACCTTCGCTCGCAGCAAGACTGACAAGGCGGGCCAGGGCGCTCTTCTGGCGCCGATGCATGGCAAGCTGCTGGACGTGTGCGTCGCCGAAGGCGATCGCGTGAAACGGGGCGACCCGCTGGCTGTGCTCGAAGCCATGAAGATGCAGCATGAGCTCACGGCCGGTATTGACGGCCGGATCAAGCGGATTGCCGCTACAAAAGGCGCGCAGATTGCGGCGCGCACGTTGATACTTGAGATCGAACCTCTGGAAGGAGGCGCATCATGATGAATTCTCCGATCTGCTCGATGCTGGGCATCGAGTTTCCCTTGTTGGCGTTCAGCCATTGCCGGGATGTGGTCGCCGCCGTGTCCCGCGCTGGCGGGATGGGCGTGTTCGGGGCCGTGAACCTGCCGCCGGACCGGCTGAAGGAAGAGCTCGACTGGATCGACAAGCATTGCGGCGGCAAGCCGTATGGCGTCGACCTGATCGTGCCCAACAAGATGGAGGGCAAGGCTGAACCGTTCAGCCGCGATGCCCTGCTCGGTGCTATCCCGCAGGAGCACAAGGACTTCGCGGCCGGCATCCTGAAACAACATGGAATCGAGCCGGGCGACCTCGAGGCCGATCGCAACAACTCGGTGAACTTCGCGCGCAACATGCGGGCCGACGGCGCGGCCAACAGTCTCGAAGTGGCGTTCCAGTATCCGATCAGGCTGATTGCCAACGCGCTGGGTGTGCCGCCTCAGGCGATGCTGGAGCTGGGCAAGAAGCACAACGTGCCCGTGGCCGCTCTCGTGGGCGCCAAGGAACACGCGGTCGCGCAGGTGCAGGCAGGCGTTGACATTCTGGTCGTGGCCGGCGGCGAGGCCGGCGGGCATTGCGGCGACGTTTCCACAATGGTCCTGATCCCCGAAGTGCATCGCGCCCTGAAAGCGATGGGCAAGGACACGCCTATTCTCGCAGCCGGCGGCATCACCACGGGCGAACAGATGGCCGCCGCGATGGCGATGGGCGCTTCCGGCGCTTGGTGCGGGTCGGTGTGGCTCACGACGACCGAGGCGGAGACAAGCCCGACTGTGAAAGCCAAGATGCTGGCCGCCACATCGCGCGACACCGTTCGCTCGCGATCGCGCACGGGCAAGCCTTCGCGACAGCTGCGCTCGCCATGGACGGACGCCTGGGAACAGGAAAGTGCGCCCGCGCCCCTGCCCATGCCGTTGCAGACGCTCGTGTCCGAACCTGCCCTGCGGCGCGTCGACAAGCTGGCCGAGGGCGGCCACAAGGGCGCGCAACAACTCGCAACCTACTGGGTCGGGCAAGGCGTCGGCCTGATGAACCAGACGATGTCGGCGGGACAAGTCGTGCAGCAGTTCAAGGAAGACTTCCTGTCTGCCTATGAGCGGCTCTCATCGTCACTCGGGAGCTGAGCATGCGCGATCTGGCGAAAGACTTCCGGGACGAAAGCGAAGCGCTGCACGCGCTGGTCGCGCCGTTAAGCGACAAGGAGCTTGAGCAGGTCACCGGCTTCAAGGCGTGGACCATCAACACGGTGATCCAGCACCTGCATGTCTGGAACCTCGCCGCCGAGATGTCTCTGACGGGCGACGGTTCGTTTGAGGAATACTACGGACGACTAGCCAAACACCTCGGCGAAGGCGGCAAGATGAGCACCTTCGAGAGGGAATGGCTGAACGGCCTCTCCGGCAGGGCCCTCGTCGAGGCATGGCGTGCAGGATTCGCTGGAACCGCGGACCGCTTCGCCACCGCCGACCCCGCCGGCCGCGTAAAATGGGCCGGCCCCGACATGAGCGTCCGCTCATCCCTAACCGCCCGCCTCATGGAAACATGGGCCCACGGCCAGGAAGTCTACGATGTGCTCGGGACCGTGCGGAAGAATGGCGACCGGATCCGCAACATAGTCGTACTGGGCAACAACACCTACGGCTGGACATTCAAGGTGCGCAACGAGCCCGCGCCGGAACCGCGCCCGCACCTCAAGCTCACCGCGCCTTCAGGCGACGTATGGCTCTACAACGATCCGAACGCGACTGAGGTCGTCGAAGGATTGGCGGAGGAATTCTGTCAGGTCGTGACCCAGGTGAGGAACATCTCCGACACCGGCCTGAAGGTCACGGGCGCCAATGCGACAAACTGGATGTCGAAGGCGCAGTGTTTCGCCGGCGCTGCGGAGCCACCGCCCCCGCCCGGAACCCGCAAGACAGCCATCAAAGCCTGACGACCTATCCGCCCGAAATCTTCGGGATCAGGACGATCTCGCTGCCTTCGCCGAGCTGCGCTCCCAGCGCGTCCTGGAAGATCTCGCCGTCGATGGCGATGGCCATGTCTTCTTCCACGAACTCACCGAGACCCGGAAAGCGCGCGTCGAGCTCCCGGATCAACGCCCGCACCGTCCGCGCTTCAACATCGAATGCATCCAGCCCGCCCGTGAAATCGCGGACGCGCGAGGAGATGGTCTGGACGCGGGGCATCTAGCTCTTCGCCATCGCCGCCAGCACACGTGCGGGCGACAGCGGCAGCGATGTCATGCGCTTGCCCACGATGGCGCTGACCGCGTTGGCGACAGCCGCGAGCGGCGGCACGATCGGCACTTCACCGACGCCCTTCACGCCGTACGGATGGCGCGGATTGGGCTTGGTCTCGACGAGGATCGTATCGATCATCGGCAGATCGGACGCGACCGGCATGCGATAGTCGAGGAAGCTCGCATTATCGAGCGTGCCTGATTTGCCGTAGACATATTCCTCGTTAAGCGCCCAGCCGATGCCCTGCGCCGCGCCGCCCTGAAGCTGGCCTTCGACATAGGATGGGTGAACAGCGCGGCCCACGTCCTGCGCAGCCGTATAGCGAACAATCGTCGTGCGGCCAGTCTCCGGGTCAATCTCGAGATCGCAGACATGGACGCCGTAACCGGCGGCGGCGCCCTGCGCGTTGATCGAAACTTCCGCCGCGATGGGGCCGCCTGTCTTCGCCGACTTGCCGGCAATCGCCTTGATGGCCAGAGGCTTCACGTCCTTGGCCGGATCGGTGCAGGTCGCCACGCCATCCTTCCAGTCGACATGCGCGATGTCGCATTCCCACGTAGCAGCGGCCCGGCGCTTGAGATCGGTGACAACCTTCTGCGCCGCCTCGACCACGGCCATGCCAGTGGCAAAGGTAACGCGCGAGCCCCCGGTGGAACCGCTGAAGCCAATGGATGTGGTGTCGGCGATTGTGCAGCGAACGCGCTCCATGGGAAGGCCGAGCGTTTCGGCAGCCATCATCGCCATTGAGGCGCGCGACCCGCCAATGTCGGGATTTGACGAGACAACCGTAACGCCGCCGTCCTCGTCGACATGAATCGCCGCGGAGCTTTCACCGCCGATGTTGAACCAGAACCCTGCGGCGACGCCCCTCGCCTGCCCCTTGCCGAGCGGCGTCTTGTAGTGGTCGCTGTCCTTGATCGCCTTAAGCGTATCGGTGAAGGCCGAGTAGCGGACGGTGGCGCCATAGACGGTCTTCATCCCGTCCTGTGCGGCGTTGAGCAGACGAAGATCAATCGGGTCCATGCCGAGCTTGATGGCGAGATCGTCGATGGCGCTTTCGACAGCGAAGGCCGCCATGGGGGCGCCCGGCGCACGATAGGCGGCGACCTTTGGACGGTTGCTGACGACGTCGTAGCCGGTGAGCGCAAGGTGCTCGACGTCGTAGCAGGCAAATGCCGTCATCAGGCCGAGATTAACGGGCGAGCCGGGGAAGGCGCCGGCCTGATACTTCAGCATGACCTCGGCGCCGGTGATCTTGCCGGCCTTTGTAGCCGCAAGCCTGACGTGCATCGCGGCGCCAGATGTTGGACCCGACGCAACAAAGACCTCTTCGCGCGACATGACGATCTTCACGGGGCGGCCGCATTTGCGCGAGAGCGCCAGTGCGACCGGCTCAAGATAGACGGTGGTCTTGCCGCCGAAGCCGCCGCCGATCTCGGCGGGGATCACCTTCAGGTCAGACAGCGGCATGTTTAGGATTTTCGCGCATAGCGCACGAACGAGGAACTGGCCCTGACTAGAGCACCACACCGTGCTCTGCCCATCCGCGCCCCATGTGGCGACGCATGCGTGCGGCTCAATATAACCCTGGTGGACAGCGGCGGTTTCGTATTTGCCTTCGACGGTGACTTCGGCGGCTGCAAAGGCGGCGGCGACATCGCCGCGGCCCATGACGTGTTTCTGCGCGACGTTGGAAGGCTTTGTCGGCTTCGGATTGACGCCCTTCGTGAACATGTCGTCGTGGAGCACGGGGGCATTCGGCTGGAATGCATCTTCGACTTCGATGACGTGGGGCAGGACTTCGTAGTTGACTTCGATCAGATCAAGCGCTTCGGCGGCGATTTCCGGCGTGGTAGCGGCCACGGCGGCGATAGCGTGGCCCTGATAGAGCGCCTTGCCTCGTGCGAGGCAGTTCTCGGCAACTTCCTTGACGGCAGTGTGGCCTTCGCCAGCTTCAACTTCACCGCCTGCGCCGGCATCGAAATCAGCGCCGGTGACGACGGCCTTCACACCGGGAAGCTTCTCGGCGGCGGACGTATCGATCTTCACGATGCGGGCGTGAGCATGCGGGCTGCGCTTGATGCGACCAGTCAGCATGCCGGGCAGATGGAAGTCGGCGCCGAACTGTGCGCGGCCGGTGACTTTGTCGACGCCATCGGGACGGATCGGGCGCTGGCCGACGACTTTCAGGTTGGCGGGAGGTTGATTGCCGTCGCTCATCTCGGTTTCTCCGCCTGGCGAAGGTCTGCGGCCGCATCCATGACGGCGCGGACGACTTTATCGTAACCTGTGCAGCGGCACATGTTGCCCGCGAGCCAGTAACGCACTTCGGTTTCGGTTGGATCGGGATTGCGATCCAGCAATGCCTTGGATGCCATCAGCAGGCCGGGCGTGCAGAAGCCGCATTGCAGCGCGGCGTGCTCAAGGAACTGGTGTTGCAACGGATGGAGGTGGCCGTTGTCGGCCATGCCTTCGATCGTGTCGATGCGTTTGCCTTCGGCCTCGGGCGCGAGCATGAGGCAGGCGCAGACAAGGCGGCCATCGACGATGACGGAGCAAGCGCCGCAATCGCCTGTGCCGCAGCCCTCTTTCGAACCCGTCAGACGCAGTTCATCACGCAGGGCATCGAGCAGCGACTGCCCACCGCCCCCGAGGAACTCTACCGACTCGCCGTTGACGATGGTGGAGATGCGAACCCGGCTCATGCGAGCGCCCTGTCTTTGGCGATGATTGCGGCGCGCCGTGTAAGCACGGTGGCGATCTTCGTGCGGTATTCGACGGTGCCCCGCTTGTCGCTGATCGGTTTGCACGCAGCAGCGACCGCGGCGTCCATTTTGGAGAGCACAGCTTCCTCCAGTTTGGAGCCGATCAAGGCCGTCGCAGCGGATTCGACGAGGAGTGCGGTCGGAGCCACGGCGCCGATACTGACTCGGGCGGCCGTGACCGTGCCTGCCGTGTCGAGCGTGAGGCTGACGCCCGCTCCTACGACTGCGATGTCCATCTCGGTCCGTGGGATCAGGCGGAGGTAGGCATCGCCGGATTTCGCGGGGCGTGCAGGCAATCGGAAAGCGACGAGGATTTCGTCGGACGCGAGCGAGGTTTTGCCGGGACCGGTCTGGATCTGCTCGACGGGAACTTCGCGGCGCCCGTTTGCGCCTACAACGATGCAGATGGCGCCGGCGGCGATCAATGCGGGCACGCTGTCGGCGGCGGGTGATGCGTTGCAGAGATTACCGCCAAGACTGGCGCGGCCCTGCACCTGCGTTGAGCCTATCAGGTTGGCGGCTTCAACGACGCCTGGCCACGCCTTGCGGAGCGCTTCATGCTCGCCAAGCGCGGCGCCGGATGTGGCGGCGCCGATCAGGAAGCCACCCTGCTCCTGCGTGATGCCGATCAGGCCGGGCAGCTTCTTGATGTCGATGATCGCTTTGGGTTTCACGCGCCCGCCACGCATCTGGACGAGAAGGTCTGTCCCGCCCGCCATGAGGCGCGCGCCACCTTGTTTGAGAGCGCTGACGGCCTCAGCGACGGTCGCCGGAGCGAGATATTCGACACCACTCAAAGATGGGCTCCCGTATTGGCTCGTCTCATTCCCGTAACGCGATTATGGGCGCGCTGTGAGCCAACGCAATGGCTTAGGGAAGGACACTCGGCCAATATGTGAGCAACCGCTCACATGCGCAAGGCTCAATACAGCAGATGCGGACGGCGCTCGATCTCCCAGGCCTCTTCATCGGGACGCGTAACCGCGTCGAGATCAGCCGGCGTGGCGGTCGGATCGTCGACCCATTCACGCAGCAGCGGTCCGCCGTTGATGACGTCAATCGCCAGCTTGTCGAGCACATACTCGTAGGGGAAGTCGCGCCAGAGATTGTAGTCGGGATACAGGTTCCGGATCACCTTGAAGGCCAGCGCCTGCACGCGCCAGGGCTGGAACGCGTTGTGTTCGTAGTGGCCGGGATCCTCGGTGTGGATCTGAACGCCGCTGCAGAGCTTGCCGACATGCTTGTGGAAAGTCGGCTCGAACCAGCAGTCACGCAGCCGGCATCCGTGGAGCCATTGCGGCACCAGAGCGTGCATTTCCAGAATGATCCGGCGGGCATCGATGTCCGGCGCTCCGAACAGCTCCAGCGGCCGTGTGGTGCCCCGCCCCTCGGAAAGCGTCGCGCCCTCCAGCATGACCGTCCCGGCGTAGGCGCGCGCCATCCAGAGATTGGGCGCGTTGGGGCTGGGATTGATCCACGTCCGCTCGCCGATCGGCCAACCGTATCCGGGCGCGGCGTTCGGATCGTACCCCTCCATCGGGATAACGCGATAGTCGACGTCGAGCTTGTAATGCTGGATAAACCAGTGTCCGAGTTCGCCGAGCGTGAGGCCGTGGCGCATCGGCATAGGTCCGGCGCCGACGAAGCTTTCCCAACCGGGGCGAAGCGTCAGGCCCTCAATGGGCCGCCCAACCGGATTCGGGCGATCCAGCACCCACACCGACTTTCCTTCCTTCGCCGCCGCTTCGAGAACGTAGAGAAGCGTGGTGATGAAGGTGTAGATGCGGCAGCCGAGATCCTGCAGGTCGATCAGCACGACATCGAACGTGCTCATCATCTGGCCGGTGGGCCTGCGCTGTTCGCCGTAGAGGCTGAACACCGGAATGCCGAGCACCGGATCGTCGAAATCCGGGCTCTCGACCATATTGTCCTGCTTGTCGCCCCGCATGCCGTGCTGCGGACCGAAGGCTGCCGACAGTTTCAGATCGCCGGTGGCGGCGAGTGCATCCAGCGAATGCGTGAGGTCCCGCGTGACGGAGGCCGGGTGCGCGAGCAATGCCACGCGCTTGCCCTTCAGCGGGGCGCGCAATGCGGGGTCGGCCAGCAGGCGATCGATGCCGAATTTCATGATCAAACTGCTGGAGCAAGTCGCAGTGCAAAGCAATCCGCGTGGTGGAAATCCGCCGGGCCTTCCGGGTGCCGGACGGCCCAGTACGCCTTTGCTTCGTCCGTCTGCTCGATGATCACCGATATGCCGACCAGCCAGACGCCGGCCAGTTCCGCGAGATGGCCCAGATCGAGATCGGCACGCAGATCGAATCGCTCGTCACCCTGACGGGTTCCGATGCCCGGATTCCTCGATTCCACATTGGTCATGCCGGAACGGTGGCTGTTGAAGCGATAGGCCGCCCACCGTCCTGACGGCGAGAAATTGTACTCGAAGTAATGCTGGGCGCCCTCCGGGCGGATAAAAACTTCGAAACATGTATGCCGCCACAGTTCGTCGGCGCGCGCCGTATCGATGAATTCCGGGATCGCCAGACGATCCACGTCGCCTGTCACAGTGTAACGCAGCGATATTCCGCTGGCCGTGCGCTCGACGTCAGCCTCGATAGCCTCCGCCGCGGTCGCGGTCGCCTTCGATTCCGGATGACGCTTCAGGGACACTCGCATGAGGCCCTTGTACCGTCCGCGTCACCCCCTCGCCAGCCCGCAGGCGCGGTTTGTCCTAACAGTCGGCTTGGTCCATATTTCTCAAGAATGACAAACCAGACCCGCATGGAAAGCGAAACGCGCGAAGCGCCGGCCGTTGCCGCACGCCTTTTGGCGGAGGCGAGTCCGGCCCTTGCGCAGCTAGGCGTCCGGCTTCGCGCAATTGACCCGCGCGTGGTCCTGGCCGCAGGACGTGGAAGCTCCGATGCGGCAGCCCTGCTCGCAAAGTATGTCCTCGAAACACGCCTCGGTCTGCCGACCGTCTCAGTGGCGCCATCTGTACACTCCATCTATGGCGCACGCCTGAAACTGGAAAAAGCACTCGTCCTCGCCATCTCCCAATCCGGACGCAGCCCCGATCTCGTCGAATTCTGCCGCGCCGCAACGGGCGACGGCGTCCTGCGTGTAGCGATGGTCAATGACACGTCGGCGCCGCTGACCGGTGTGGTCGATGTTGTTCTGCCTTTAATGGCGGGACCAGAGACAAGCGTTGCCGCAACAAAATCCTGCTTAGCGGCAATGACGCTGGTACTTGGCCTGGTCGGACATTGGCGACGCGATGCCGCCATGATCTCCGCATTTGGCCGCGCACCCGACGTATTCGCACGAGCCTTGCTGGCGGACTGGTCGAAGGTGGCCGCCTTCCTTGATGCAGATGGTCCGGTCTACGTCGTAGGCCGTGGACCGGGTCTCGCCATCGCCGCCGAGGCCGCTCTCAAGCTGAAAGAGACAGGCGGCCTTCATGCGGAGTCGGTCAGCGCCGCAGAAATACGCCACGGTCCCTACGCACTCGCCGGACCCAGCCTGCGTGCAATTATATTTGCCCAGCGAGACGCCGCTTTCGATGGTTTGAAGGCTCTGGCGGCGGACCTGACGCAGAAAGGTGCGTCTGTGCTGTTGATCTCGCCGGACACCTCGCTGCCCGGCGTGCATACGCCGGCAGATGAGGAACCGGTACTTGAGCTGATCGCGATGCTCTTGCGCTTTTACCTATTTGCCAACGAAGCCGCACTCAGACGTGGCCGTTCGCCGGACAACCCGCCCATGCTCAGCAAGATCACGGAGACGCGCTGACATGCCCGCCCTTGCGGCCTCACGCGTGTTTACGGGCACGGAGATGCTCGACAACGCCACCGTGCACATCCGCGATGGCAAGATCGCCGACATCACTCGAGGCGCTGCGTCCGGAGCAACGCCGGTCGATGGTCTGCTGGCGCCGGGCCTGATCGACGTCCAGGTCAATGGCGGTGGCGGCGTCCTGTTCAACGACAGCCCAACAGCCGGAACACTTCGGGCGATGGCGGCGGCGCACGCACAGTTCGGTGTCACGGGGATCATGGCAACCCTGATCTCCGACCAGCGCGACAAGATCGCAGCGGCCATCGATGCTGTGACGGAGGGTATCAACGAAGGCATCCCCGGCTTACTGGGCCTGCATCTCGAAGGCCCTTGGCTATCCGCGTCGCGCCGTGGCGTGCACCCGGAAAAATTTCTGCGCGGCCTCGACGCCGAGGACATGACGCTTCTGTCGCAGAAACGATCCTTCCCCGTGATGGTGACTGTCGCGCCAGAACATGCATCGCCCGAGGATGTGAAGACGCTGACGGCCGCGGGCGTCACCGTGTGCGTCGGACATACGACGGGGTCGCATGAAGACGTCGAAGCGCTGCTGACTGCAGGCGCGAGCGGGTTCACGCACCTCTTCAATGCCATGCCGCCGCTGGAAGGGCGCAAGCCCGGACCGGTCGGCGCGGCTCTGACCAACCGCAAGGCATGGACCGGGCTGATCCTCGACGGCATTCACGTGCATCCCGTGTCGGCGCGTGTGGCTTTCGCAGCCAAGTCGGCGCGAAAATTGATGCTGGTATCTGACGCCATGTCGACAGTCGGAGCGGCCAACCCATCCATGATGCTGTTCGGCGAACAGATAGCGGTGAGCGATGGCGCCTTGCGCACACCTGCCGGAACGCTCGCGGGCGCACATCTCGATCTGTCGACGGCAGCGCGAAACGCCATAGCCATGCTGGGCGCGACGCAGGAAGAGGCCCTGCGCATGACCAGCCTCACACCCGCCGAGTTCCTCCACGTGGATCACCAGCGCGGGCGCATCGCCATCGGTGGACGCGCTGACCTGGCGCTGTTCGGGCCGGGTCTCGATGTTCGGGGCGTCTGGATCGGCGGGGAAAAAGTCTGCTAGGACTGCTTCGCCTCGGCCAGCGCTCCGCGCAGATTTCCGTTGTGCTTGGCGATCATTGTCATCGCGGCCTCGGTATCGAGGCCTCCGGCAATAAGAACGGCGGTCTTCACATCGCCATTCGCCTTCGCCAGCGCGTCGGCGGCGATGCGCGGTACACAACCCGCGATCTCGATGACCATCTGCTCCGAACGCTGGCGCAGCTTCTCGTTAGTCGGCCGCATGTGCACCATCATGCCGCGATAGACCCGGCCGAGCTGCATCATCACCGCCGTGGAAAATAGATTGAGCGCAACCTTCTGCGCCGTTCCGGCTTTCAAGCGGGTGGAGCCCGCGATGAGCTCGGCGCCCGTCTGGATCAGCACGGGGTGCTCACTAATGGCTAGCAGTTGCGATCCTGCATTGTTGGCGATGCCGATCGTGAGCGCGCCACGGGCGCGTGCAACCTGTATGGCCGCAACGGTGAAAGGGGTGTTGCCGCTGGCGGCCAGACCCAACACCACGTCATTGACCCCGACGCCCAATTCGTCAATGCGGCGCGCGCCATCTTCAGCGGAGTCCTCTGCATTCTCGACAGCTCGCAACAGTGCGCTCTCCCCACCCGCGATCACGAAAGCGACTTGCTCGGCAGGCCAGTTGAATGTGGGAAGCAGCTCCGCACCATCCTGGACGCCGATACGCGCCGAGGTTCCGGCGCCGACATAGATGATGCGGCCACCTTTGCGAAGGCGGGGGGCCGCCTGCTCCACCGCGGCGCCGATGGCGGCCAGCGCGGGACCAAGCGCCGCGACGGCGGCAAGCTGCCCCTCGTAAAGCGCCTTTACCTGCTCGGTAGCCGGCCAGAGATCGAGATCAAGATAGCGCGGGCTGATGTCTTCCGTGCTCATGCGCTTTTCTACCCCAAAAGTGCTGGCGTCATTGAATGGCAGGCAAATCGGGTTAGACAAGGAAAATGACCGAAACGCTGTATCTTGGCGTCGATGGCGGCGGCACACGGTGCCGCGCGCGGCTGGAAACGGCGGATGGACGCGTGCTCGGCCAAGGCGTGTCCGGCCCCGCGAGCATGCGGTTCGGAATACAGGCATCCAGCGCATCGATTTTGGGGGCGACGCGACAGGCGCTTGCCGAGGCCGGTCTGACCGAGGACGCGCTAGGACGAACATTCGCCGGGATCGGGCTTGCTGGCACCGGCCATCTCGGCGCGCGGCAGGCGCTGGAATCCTGGCAGCACCCGTTCGCCAGAGCCTGGTTCGAGGGCGACGGCTACATCGCCTGGCTCGGCGCTTTCGGCGGCGATGATGGCGGGATTGTTATCTGCGGCACGGGAAGCATCGGCATCACCTACAAGGGCAAGACAATCCGCGTTGGCGGCTATGGCTTTCCAGTATCTGACGAAGGCAGCGGCGCGCACATCGGGCTCAACGCCATTCGCTATGCACTTCGCACGCTGGATGGCCGGGCCCAGCCGACTGCCTTCGCGCAGGAAATACTAACGCGGTTCTCGTCCGACCCGGCTGTCGTCATCCGCTGGTCGGAAACCGCTAGCGCGACGGAATATGCCGCCTTCGCGGCGATCGCAATCAAGCATTCCGCTGCCGGAGAACCCGCCGCTACCAACCTGCTGCGGGATGCGGCCGCCCACATCGCGGGCCTCGTCGAAGCCGTACTCGCCCGGGGGGCGCCGCGCGTGGCGCTGGTTGGCGGGCTGGTTCAGTTCATCAAGCCGCACATTCCGCCGGCAACGGCGGCGCGAATCACGGAGCCACAATTGGATGCGATGTCAGGCGGCATCCTGTTGGCGAAGATGCGCGCGAGCGAGGACTAGTTCGGCCGGCGAACGCCGTGGCCTGCTCGAATGCCGCCATCACCTGCGACAGTGCGGGTTCCGAAAAGACAAAGTCGTGCTCGGCGTCTACGTCGAAGCGGTGGATTTCGCCTTTCACGAACGGAGCCCATCCAAGGGTCGGGCCGCTGCGCAGGAAGTGCACGCGCGCGTCAGTCGCCCGGATCAACACGACATCGGTCTCAAACGCCGCGGTGTTGTAAGCGCGCTGCGCTCGCTTGTAAGCCGCGTCAACCGCATCAGAAGCTGCTTCGAGCGGTGTACGGAATGTCGCGAGTTCTCGAACACCCATGATCCGGCGGATACGCGGCCGGAGCTGGTACTTCCACAACACATTCGGAAGTTCCAGGAACCGCCGAGGCTTGATCCGGTGCAGGTTCAGCAGACGATCGATCATCGTGACGTTCGCACGCATCTGGCTCGGCTCGAGCGTGTCAACCAGCACGAGGAGCTTTGTCTCGTCTCCCTCGTCCTTCAGGCGACGCGAGATTTCGTAGGCAATCACGCCGCCGCCGGAATATCCGGCAAGCATGTAGGGGCCCTTTGGCTGCACCTGCCGGATCGCGGCGAGATAGCGCTCCGCCATTACCTCGATCGACTCATCCGGCTCCATGCGCCCATCAACGCCCGCGGCCTGCAGCGCGTACACGGGCTGCTCCGGCGGCGCGCGGTCAGCAAACGCCTTGAACACCAGCACGTTGCCACGCGATCCGTGAATAAAGAAGATCGGCGTGCGTCCGCGCATTCCCGGCCGTAGGCACACCATGGGCGACCAGCCAGCGCTCGGCGCTGCAGCATCCTGCTCGGGTTCGGACAGAAGCTTCGCGAGATCGGCGACTGTCTGCGCTTCGAACAGGGTGGCTAGCGGAAGCGAAACAGAGAACCGCTTTCGGATCGCCGCGAACAAACGGACGCCCTGCAGCGAGTTACCACCGAGATCAAAGAAGTTGTCCTGCACGCCGATAGCCTGGTAGCCAAGCAGGTCCGCCCAGATCTTCGCCAGCACCTGTTCGGCGCCGGTCGAAGGCGCCACGTACTCGGGCGCGCCGGCCGGACGCTGGAAGCCCTCCACGGCCGTTTCTTCTTCCGTGGGCTGCACGCGCGTCACGCGCAGCGACTCGTTCCACGCATTCACATCCACGGAGGATGCAATCACCTGCACCAGCCCGGGCTGCGCCATGATGCGGTCCAGCGCCTCGAGTCCCTCCGGAACCGTGATGCCATCGCGAATCGCGGCGGCGAGCGTTTCGTTGCGAACAGTTGAAGCACGGCGGTCAGCGGCGAAGCTGGAGCCGGCGTCGATCCGGCGCATCGTGAAGCGCGAGAACTCGGCAATGACCTTGCCGGCTTCATCGGCCAGCGTGATGTCGAAGTAGGCCATGCCATGGCCGCTGTCGGGCAGGCAACGAACATGGCTGAACACGCGCGCCGGCATCGCGCCGAACACGCGCACTCGTCCGTATCCGAGCGGAACGAAGAAATCCGCTTTGAGGTCGACGCCGGGGATAAGCGCCTGAGCGCCGCCGGTCGCCATGTCGAGCACGGCAGGATGGAGCGCGTAGCCGGAGAGATCGCCGGAGAACTGTTCGGGAAGCGCAAGCTCAGTCAGCGCTTCCGACTCGCCGAAGCGCGTCTCCTTGATGTTCGCCCAGCGCGGGCCGAACGCCATGAAGTCCTGATCGAGGCGGCCGTCGGCGGGCGCGAAATGCCGTGCAGAGCAGCGCGATCCGATAGCGGCAAGATCGATGGCGGCAGGCGCAGGTTCGCGGCAGGCGCGGGCTTCGGCGGTGACGATGGGCTGGCCCTGAGTGTCCGCGCCAGCGTGCATTGTGATCGTGGCGCCATCGGCGACTGGCGTGGCCTGGATGGTCAAGCGCCGTGGCTGCCCGTCCTCCACCCGGAAGGGCGAGGCGAAGACAAGATCGGACAACTCGATAGCACCCGCGTCGCGTCCTTCCGCGAAGGCTGCGCGCGCCAGTTCGACGAAGGCCGTGCCCGGCAGAACTGCCGCGCCGCCTTTGACGACATGCTCGGAAAGCATCCATTCGGCGGCGTCTTCAAAGGTCGCCACGAAAGTACGGGCGTGCGCCGTGTCGGTATAGCCATCCAGCGCCGGATGAACGCTACGGTGGGCGGGTTCCGCTCCGACGGTCTGCGCCTGATGCGCGGTCGCGGCCATGCCGACATCGCGCCAGGCATTCCAGTTCACGACGACGGTGCGACCGCTGGCCCGGAGCGAGCGGGCGCGGGCAAAGGCGTCCTGGAAGGCGTTGGCGGCGGTGTAATCCACCTGGCCTGGCAGACCAAGGCAGGAGGCAACCGAGGAGAACAACATGAAGAAGTCGAGGTTCTCGGTGATTGCTGCGTCGAGCGCGAGCGTGCCGGCGACTTTCGGCGCAAGCACGCGCTTCATCGCTTCGACGTCCTTCGCCATCATCGGCGCATCGTCCATGACGCCCGCGCCGTGCACGACGCCGTTCAGGGGGCCGAACGCTTCGCGAACCTGACGAAGCGCAGCGGAGACCGCATTTGGATCAGCGATGTCCGCGCCAACAGTCATCACCTGTGCGCCGAGGTTACGAAGTTTCTGAACGCGCGCGACGCGCTGAGCCAAGCGGCTGTTGCGCTTGCTCCCGACGATCGCAGGCCATTGGGCCTCGGGCGGAAGCGCTTCGCGACCTAGCAGAGCGAGTTTGACAGAGCGCGTCCGCGCCATGTGCTCGGCGACTTCAAGGCCGATGCCGCCGAGACCGCCCGTGATCAGATATACGCCGTTCTCGCGAACCCATGGGCGCACATCTGAAAGGTCTTCCTGTTGCGCTGGCAATGGAAGCGGCGCCGTGCGGCGCACCCAGCGGCCCGCAGGCCTCAGCGCGACAACCGTGTCAGCCGCTTCGGCGCGCAGTTCCTGGGCGAGCATGCTGGAGAGGCGTGTTTCTTCGGCCGATAGAAGCTTCACACCCGGCAGGTCGATGCAGCGAGCCTGAATATGATCGAACTCGCGCGGCGCAACGAGCACCGGCCCGAGAGCGAGCGAACGCACCGGATCCAATTGGGATCCACCAACCCCGGTGACGCCAGCCGTGACAATCGAGACCTGGACTTTCGATGACAGGCCGCCAAGAGCTTGCAACAGGTAGACCGGCGCAAGGAACTGCCTGTCCACGCCCGAGTAGCGCTCGGCCCTGGATGCAGGCCGCCCGATCATCATCACGACCTGATCCGGCAAGCCCACCGACTCTTCCATGTACTCCATCATGGCCGAGTAGTGCTGCGGATTCTCGAGATCGAAGCGCCACGTACCATCGAGACGTTCGCTGAATTTCTTGCCGGGCGTTGCGACAACGACGCGGTCCGGGTTCAGCGCATAGGCAAGCCGCCGCGCCTCCACGGCATCATCCGACAACACCAGCCAGATCCGGGAGTCCTTCGGCTTCGCTGTGACGACCAGCGGAGCTTCGGCGTAGCTCACACTGTGAAACCAGTTGGCGACATCTGCCTGCCGCGAGACGTTTGCGGAAGGAGCGACCTGAGCCGCCTTGCCCGGCTCAACCCAGAACGACTTGCTTTCGAACGGATACGCCGGAAGCGGAATGCGATTGCGCAGCTGCCCGTCGTAGAACGCCGTCCAGTCAATGTCGGCGCCGACTGTCCAGAGCCGGCCAAGGCTCGTCAGCGCGAAGCCAAGATCGCTTGCAGGCTCCTGGGGATGGCGGACGGAACTGAAGGCGTTACGGAGAGGCTGCGTCTGGGCCTTCGCCAGCATGCTGAGCGTGCGGCCGGGGCCGACTTCGAGAAGCGCTGGTTCGCCGAGTTCGCGCAGCGTCGCGAGACCATCGGCAAAACGGACAGTGGAGCGCAGATGCGAAACCCAGTATTCGGGAGACGTCGCCTGCTCGTTGGTGATCCACTTGCCGGTAACGTTTGAAACGAACGGCGTTTCCGGGCGACGGAACACGATCGTGCGGCAGAGATCGCGGAACTGGCTCAGCACCGGATCAAGCATGGACGAGTGAGCTGCGACATCGATATGCACCGGCGTGCTGTCGACGCCGCGCTCAGTCAGTATCGTTTGAAGCTTTGCAATGGCGTCAACCGGACCGGAAGCGACGGAAAGCTCCGCTGCATTGACCGCCGCGATATCGAGGCCGGCGGGCATCACATCGCGAAGTTCCTGCTCGGACAGCGGCACGCTGAGCATGTTGCCGCGTTGCACCACCTCGAACAGATGGCCCCGCATCATGACCAGCTTGATCGTGTCTTCGAGGCTCATGACGCCTGAGAGGCAGGCGGCGGCATACTCGCCGACGCTATGGCCGATCAGGGCTTGCGGCGCAACGCCCCAAGACACGAACAGCTTCGCAATCGCGTATTCGGTTGCGAACAGAGACGGCAAGGTCAATGAAGGCCGCTCAAGCGTGCGCGTCGCCGCTTCGAGCGCATCCGGCGCCGGATACATGATCGTGCGAAGGTCGCGGCCGAGGATCGGATTGATGATGTCGAGACAGGCGTCGACCGCGTCACGATAGACTTCTTCACGTTCATAGAGCTCGCGGCCCATGCCGGCGTATTGGGCGCCGCCGCCGGGGAACATGAACACAACCTTCGGACGCTGCTCATCCGCGACGCCGTTCGCGACACGTTTGGCGTCACGCTCGCGAAGAAGCTTGATGACTTCTTGCGAAGTTGAAGCCGCAAGCGCGCGACGGTGAGGCATCCCACGGCGGCCGACAGCCAGCGTATAGGCGGCATCGGCCAGATCGAGTTTCGGATTCACTTCCAACGCGTTCGCCAGGTTGTCGCAAGCTGCATCGAGCGCAGTCTTGGTCTTGGCGGAAAGAACGATCAGCTGCTGAGAGCGGTCTCCCTCACCGGCGAGCGATGATGGTGGTTCTTCAAGCACGATGTGGCAATTCGTGCCGCCCGCACCTAGAGCCGTGACACCGCAACGGCGCACGCCTTCGGCCTGCCAGTCTTTCAGCTTGCTGTTCACGAAGAACGGACTGTTGGCGAAATCGATTGCCGGGTTTGGCGTCTCAAAGCCGAGGCTCGGCGGAAGCTGACGGTGCTTCAGCGCCATCACGGCCTTGATGAGCGACGCAGCGCCTGCGGCTTCGCCAAGGTGACCGATGTTGGATTTCACCGAGCCGATGGCGCAATAGCCGCGCTTGCTCGTACGCGTCCGGTAGGCTTCGTTGAGGGCTTCGACCTCGATGGGGTCGCCCACCAGCGTGCCCGTGCCGTGGGTTTCAATATAGCTGACGCTTTCGGCGGAGACGTCCGCTGCTTCGAGCGCGGAACCCACGACCGCTGCCTGACCTTCAACGCCCGGCGCGAGATAGCTGACCTTCATCGCGCCATCGTTGTTGATCGCGGAACCCTTGATGACGGCATGAATGGTGTCGCCATCGTCCAGCGCGTCGCTCAGTCGCTTGAGAATGATCGCGCCAGCACCGCTGCCGAAGACCGTGCCGGCGCTCTTGGCGTCGAACGGACGGCAATGGCCGTCGGGCGACAGGATCTCGCCCTCCTTGAAGTGGTAGCCCTGCGCCCGCGGGACCAGGACGGTCGCGCCGCCAGCCAGCGCCATCGAGCATTCGCCACGCGCAAGGCTCTGGCAGGCAAGGTGAATGGATACGAGCGACGACGAGCAGGCCGTCTGCACGTTCATGCTCGGGCCGCGCAGGTCCATCTCGTAGGAGACGCGCGTGGCGAGGAAGTTCATGTCGTTGCCAGTGTGGCGGACCAGGAACTCGCCCATCGACCGCATCAGATCCGGGTTCGTTTTCAGGTTCTCGATCATGTAGAGCGGCGCGCCGGCTGCTGCGAATACGCCAACCGCGCCCTCTTCGGGCAACGCGGTGTAGCCGGCATGCTCGAAAGCCTGCCAGGCGATTTCAAGGAAAATACGGTGGGCCGGGTCCATGACGGACGCGTCGCGGGCGCTGAGCCCGAAAAAGCCCGCGTCGAACTTGTCGACATCGTCCAGCACCGGGCAGGCTTTAACGTAATCTGGGTCATCCAGAGTCACGCGGCTTACACCAGCGGCCAGCAGGTCTTCGTCGCTCAGTCGGCGGATGGATTCCACGCCGTCGCGCACATTTGTCCAGAACTGGTCAACGCTCGACGCGCCGGGAAAGCGCGCGGCCATACCGATAATGGCGATGTCGACCGCCTGACGGGCAGCTTCGGGAGGGACCTTCATAGCGAGCGTCGCCTTCCAAAAACATGCCAGCTGCTCGTGGAGCCGACTTGTCTTCGCCTAAGTTAACACCGGGTGGACGACTTTTTAGTGCACACAGACGATCGTTGCATCATCCAGTCGAGACATCCGGCTTTTAACGGACAGGTATGGTAAACGTGGCGCGCACCTATGCCACTGCTCATTGCCAACCGACGGCTGTCCAGGAAGCAAAAATGGGGCGCAGAATATTCACGCCTGAGGAGAGCCAGTTAAGAGACACTTCTCCTTTGAGGCGAGATCATTTACAAGACCAATTTGGAACGAAGTTAGGTTAGAACTTCGCTTATACTGAGCCGCGTATTCGATCCTCCGTAGCGAACGCCCGCATCGCCAACGGCCTCGGCGCCTAGTCAGACGGCCTTGTGGAGTTATGGCGGCGATGAGTCAGCCTGATTCATCCGTTGCGCCCCCCGAGACGCCATCGGGAGCTCCATCTGCGCGCGCACGCGTCGCCGGCATGATACGGAAGGCGATGCTGTGGAGCATCCTCAGCTTCGTGTTCACGCACGGCGCCGGCATTGCTGTCTTCCTCATAATCGCCACCCAGGTTCCGCCTCACATTTTCGGGATCATCGCGCTTGCCGCCATCGCAGTCGACTTCGTCTCGCTTGAGGGGCGCTATGCGGCAATGGATGCGATCATGCAGGCCGGCCGCTTCGACAACCGGTCGCTTCATTCCGCGTTTTCTGCATTCCTCGCGCTTGTGGTTGTCATCACAGCCGCCCTCGCCATTGCCGCGCCCTATGTCGGCTCCGTCTACAACGAACCTCTGATCGCGACCTTCATGCCGCTCTTCGGCCTCATGCTCATTCCCGTCCCCTGGATCGCGGTCATGGACGCCCTCATGATGCGCGATCTGCGGTACAAGCAGACGGCGGCGAGGAGTATTGCCGCGACTGTTGTGGGCGGTGTGGTTGGTGTTGTTGTTGCGTTCTCGCCGTACGTGTTGTGGGCGTTGTTCGTGCAGCGGCTGGTAACGCTGATCGTGCAGACCGGATTCCTGTACAAATACACACGCTGGCTGCCGAAGTTCGTGATCGAACGGCAGACGGGCATCGACTTCGTGCGGCGGTTCATGGCGATCTGGACCGTGAACACGCTGGCCGTCACCATCGGCCGGGTCACGCTGCTGATTTTCGGCCTGCGTTATGACGTCGCCACGGTAGGCCTCATGAGGGCGGCCAACCGCGTCACCGACTCCGTGCAGGGCCCGACCGTCACCCCGCTGATGGGGCTGTGGTTCCCACTGATGCTGAAGGTCAAGGGCGACATCGAGGGCGAGCGCGAGGTGTACAATAGCATCGTGCGCATGGCGACGCTGATCACTCTGCCCGCGTTTGCAGGCCTTGTCGTCGTGGCGCCCGACCTCGTCGCGCTGGTGCTTCCGAGTGAGTATGCCGGCGTCACGCCGATCCTGCAGGCGCTGTCGATCACGCTGCTGCAGATCCCGCTCCTGTGGTTCAACAATGGCGCGATGGCGGCGCTCAACATGAACAAGGTGGCGCTCGCCTACATGATCGCGCTGCTGGTCAGCTCTCTCGGCGTGCTGATATTCCTGACGAACGGACTAAGTCCGCCGCAGGCGATCCTGGTCCAATCGATCCCCGCCGCGCTCATGGGGATCATCGGAAACGTCATCGTCAATCGCAGGCTGCAACAGACGAACCTGTCACATTATATGGGCCTGCTTCCAGCAGTCCTGGCATGCGCGGCGATGACCGGAGCGACCTACCTGGTAGCGGTGCAGCTGGCGGGATGGCCAGCCCTGCCGCGCATGGTCGTCTGCATAATCACCGGCGGCGTGGTGTATTTCGGATGGCTGCTGGCGTTCCACCGCCAATGGTTCAAAGAACGCGTTACGCTGGTGATCAACAGGCGCAAGGCACCGCCCGAAGCGCCAGAATCAACTGCCGCCAGCGCGTAGTTCGCGGCGGCGGGCTGCTGCATCCTTCCTGCGCGCGTCGCGATCCTGGGCGCGTTGCGCGATCGGCGCTGCGGCGGCCTGACCTTCCGAGAGATGCGAGGCAAGCGCTTCGACGGTCGGATAGCGGAACATGCTGACCAGCGAGATCTTGCGATCGAGCAGCGTCGACAGCCGCTGGTTCGCCTGCACGGTCAGCAGTGAGTTGGCGCCGAGATCGAAGATGTTGTCGCGCAAGCCGACGCGCTCGAGCCCAAGCAGCGCCTTCCAGACACCGGCGATGACTTCCTCCGTGTCGTTCGACGGGGGCACGTAAGCGCCCGCGGCAACGGCCACGGCCTGAACCGGTTTCGGCAGCGCCTTGCGGTCGATCTTGCCGTTCGGCGTTAGCGGGAACGCATCCATGACGACGAACGCCGACGGGATCATATACTCTGGCAGGAACTCGCGTGCGTGCTCGCGGAGTTCGTCGAACGACACTGCGTCCTTCGGCATTCCGCCGGCGGGCATGTTGGCGTAGTGGCTGGCCGGTTGATCGTGAGCCGGCACCGGATAATCGACGACGCCCTTCGGAACGAGCATCTTGTGGCGGAACACGGCGTCAAAACGCGCCGGGTCGCCCGAGCGGGCCCAGACAAGATCGACATCGTAGGCCGGATCCAAGGACAGCAGGCTTGCCGGCTCGACGGCGTCGCTGGGCTGGGCGGTCAGCAGTTCGCGCAGGTCACTAGCGGCCACATCGTTCGCAACACTCATTGTCTTGCGCGCGGTGTGGATCGCGGCGACGCGCGCGTTAAGAAGATCACGCACGACGATTGCGGGCACGCGTTGCTGCATGGCCCGTTGAACAGCGGCAAACTCGACGTCGATGGGAACGACCGTGTTCGCCGCATCCGGCTCGCCGACGTGAAGGACAACGTCGCAGCGGAACAGCGTCATCTCGTTCCGTGATTTCCCGGGCTTGAGCCGGACCTCGACACGCGACAGGCGCGGGACGTCACGGACGAGCGCGTGGAAGAAGGCTTCCGACAGGACGAGTTCGCCATCCTGCGCCATACGTTTGTCGATGCGGCGAGAGACCTCGGCATTGTCGAGATGCGCCGGGGCCTGCTGCAGAACGACGTTGGTGTGGAAGGCGCTGAGCTGTTCGAGACTGCGGACGTCGCCGACGAAGATGCGGCCGCCGTCGCTGACGATCTCGCTGGCGCGGCGCAGGACTTTTTCCAGATAGCCCGCATCGGGGAAATATTGCGCGACGGAGTTGATGATCACCGTATCGACTGAGCGATCAGTGAGACCCTCGAGCGCATGGGCGGGCTGCTGCAGGAGCGTGACGCGCTTGAGTTCGTCGGCCGTCAGTTCGGCGCGGATGGCTTCGAGAGCATGCGAGGAGAGGTCGACGCCTGTGTAGTGTTCGACGTGCGGGGCGACGCGATAGAGCACCATGCCCGTACCGCAGCCGATCTCCAGCGCGCGTTTCGGCGCGAGCGACAGGATGCTTTCGCCCGTCTTCTCGATCCATTCGCGCATGTCTTCGCGTGGGATTGGCATGCCTGTGGCGCTGTCGTTCCAACCGGCCGTGTTGAAGCGCGGTTCGGGAATCTCGGTCGCCTGACGGTAAGCCGTATCCCAGAGGCCTTGCCAGTGCGAGACGCGCTCGACACCGCCGGCGCCTGACGCCTGCTGGCCCGAGATGACGTAGGCGACGAGTTTCGCGACGCCATCATCGTTGCGGACGGAGACGACGGCCTGCTTCACGGCCGCGTGGCGACCGAGAACGGTTTCGATCTCGCCAAGCTCGATGCGGTAGCCGTTGACCTTCACCTGATGATCGAGGCGGCCGAGGAACTGGATATCGCCATTGGGCGCGTAACGCGCGAGGTCGCCCGTGCGGTAGATAATGGCGGAGGGATCGCACGGATCGGCGACGAAGCGCTCTGACGTGAGATCGGGGCGGCCGAGATAGCCGCGCACGACGCCAGCGCCGCCGATGCAGAGCTCGCCCGGTACGCCGATGGGCGTGGGCTGGTTGCGCGCATCGAGAATGCGGATCGTGGTGTTGGCGATAGGCTTGCCGATAGTGATCGGCTGGCCCGCAAGCACGCGCGACGTGGTCGACCAGATGGTCGTTTCGGTCGGGCCATACATGTTGTGGACTTCGCCGCTGACGGCGGACGCCAGGGTGTCGGCGAGGTCTGTCGGCAGGGCTTCGCCGCCGACCATGAGGCGTTTAAGGCCGCCGAGCGCGGCGAGGCCTTCCGGCTCGCTGGCGATCATGCGGGCCATCGAGGGCGTGCATTGCAGGTGGGTGACGCGGCGATCGTGGATCTGGGCGGCGATGGAATAGTCGACGGTATCGTCTTCACCGTAGGCGGCCGGATTGGACATGCGGCGCAGGCGATCGAGATGGGGCAGGCTTTCAAGGACGGTGTCGGTCTCGACGCCGAAATCGATCAGGCATGCCACTTCGGTTGCGCCGATGGATTTCAGACGGTCGACCATGGCCAGCGCCTTCTCAGGTGAGCCGAACAGTCCGGCGGTCTCGAAATAGCGATCGAAGGCGTGCTCCATGAGGGCGGCCATGTCGTCGTCGTTGAATTTCGCGGCGTCGAAATTCCTGGCCTCGCCCGCATCCAGCGAGGGCTGGCGGAAGGCGGGGAACATCTGGGGGGCGACCTTCACGAGATCGAACGAGGAACGGAGATAGTTGCAGAAGGGCTCGCGGGCGAGCTCGCGCGCCTTTTCCGTGTCTTCGCAGACGAAGGTGTGCAGCATCACCGAGACGGTGCCGGGGCCTTCGTGGCCGGCTTCGCGGCGCGCTTCGCGATAGGCGGCGAACTTGTTGCGCAGGTCGTCGATATCCTGGCCGAGCATGTTGGTGAGCACGTTGGCGCCGATGCGGCCGGCGAGCTTGAACGTGTCGACGCTTCCGGCAGAGGCGATCCACATCGGCGGCATCGCCTGGACCGGGCGCGGGAGGACGCGGACGGAGATGGTCTTGCCTTGCCCGTTGACGGTTTCAATCTTCTCGCCGCGCCAGAGCTTCGTCACCGTCTCGATGCTTTCCAGCATGATCTCGCGGCGGCGTTCGTAGTTCTGCGGCATGAAGGCGAAGTCGTCGGCATGCCAGCCGGAGGCGAAGGACAGGCCGACGCGGCCGCCGGACAGTTGGTCGATCACCGACCAATCCTCGGCGACGCGCAGCGGATTGTGCAGCGGCAACACCACACTGCCGGCGCGGAGGGCGACGCGGCTGGTGATGGTGGCGAGCGCGGCGGTGGTGACAGCGGGGTTCGGATAGGGGCCGCCGAATTCGTGGAAGTGGCGTTCGGGCGTCCACACGGCGGAGAAGTCGTGCGTGTCGGCGAACTTCGCGCCTTCGAGCAGGAGGCGATAGGGCGAGACGCCGCCTTGCCCGGCGGCGAAGTAGAACAGGCTGAAGGCCATCGGCTGTTTCGAGGCGCTGACGGCGGATTTGCGCGTCAGCGAGGCGCGGTCGCTTTCGGCATGGATGACGACCTCGAAGCCGCGCGTGAGCGTCCAGAAGAGTTCGAGGACGGAGATGTCGAAGGAGACGCTCGTAACGGCGAGCCAGACGCCGGGTTGGGCGCCGACGCGCTGGTCCATGCCGGTGAAGAAGTTCGACACGTTGCGGTGGCGGACCATGACGCCCTTGGGGCGGCCGGTGGAGCCGGAGGTGAAGATGACGTAGGCGAGGTTTTCCGGCGTGACGGCGGACGTCGGGCAGCGGGCAGATACGCGCGCTGCGAAGTCTTCGATGGCGACGAGTTCGGCGTCGCCCGTTGGGAGGACGGCGGCAAGAGAGCGTTGCGAGAGAACGACTTTCGCGGCGGAGTCCTCAAGCATCATGGCGAGGCGCTCGCGCGGATAGGCGGGGTCGAGCGGCACATAGGCGCCGCCGGCTTTCAGGACGGCGATGAGGCCGACGGCGAGATCGAGCGAGCGTTCGATGCAGACGGCGACGAGGCTGTCGGGGCCGACGCCCTTGGCGTGCAGCGCTTCGGCGACGGCGTTGGCGCGCTCGTCGAGCTGGCGATAGGTGAGCGAGGCGCCGTTGAAGGTGACAGCAATGGCGTCTGGTGTACGAGCGGCTTGCTGTTCGAAGAGGTGGTGGACGCAGGTGTCCGCGTAGAGGGCGGCGGTGTGCTGCCAGTCGGTGAGCAGGAGCTTGCGTTCGGTAGGGGTGAGGATGTCGAGCTGGACGATGGGCGTGGCGGGGTTGGCGAGGCCAGCGGCGAGGAGCACGCCGATGCGGTCGGCCATGGTCTGCATGGCGGCGTCGGAGATGTCGCGGCGGTCGTAGGCGAAGGCGTAGGCGTTGTTTGCGATGACGAGGGTGATGGAGGCGCCAGGGACGAGTGCATCGGCGGGGCTGGCGGTGTCGGCGGCGAAGCGGATGGCGACGGGCAGCTGGACGTTCTCGGTCTTCGCGAGCAGCGCTGCATAGCGGAGGACGGCGTCGCGCGCATAGGCGCCGCGCTTGTCCTGGGTCTTGAGTTCGGCGTCGACTTGAGCGCGCAGAGCGTCGAAGTTGGCGGCCATGTCGACATCCACACGCAGCGGCGCGGTGGGGGCGTAGGCGCCGGCAAGCGAGGGCGGCGACGACTTCGCAAACGCCAGGTCGAAAGCCTCGCCATCGCCAGTTCGCGAGATGTAGGCAAGCAGAGCGGCAAGAACCGCGGGGCCATCGCCCGGTTGCGCAGCGGTCAGCGCGGCATCGGGAGCGCCGGGTTGTGGGGCGAGATCGGGGAGGATCGGCGCGCGCATCTGCGCGAGGCGGTTGACCCAGAAGCGTTCGTGCTTGGTCGCTGCGGCGTCGAGGGGGGCGCCGGAGGTATCCGGGGTGGGGATTGTCTGGCCGACGGCGGCGCCGGTTTGAGTGGGGGTAACAGCGGCGCCCTCGAGGGTGGTGAGGGCGGAGAAGCGGAGCGCGCCGTCTTGGGTGGTGATTGTGATGGATTTGGTGTCGAGGAAAAGGATCGTGCCGGGCGCGCCCGAGCCTTCGGCGGGTTCGGCCTGGTCGGCTATGTAGAGGCCGTTGGGTAGCGCGAGTTTCGGGCGGCACATCCAGTTGTCGTCCGTGCCGAGGTCGAGGGCGCGGACGAAGTTGCGGATCTGGGTGGATGTCTGGCGGAAATCGATGATGCCGAGGCCGGGGCGGTCGGAGCGGAGGTGGAAGTTCTCGCGCGTAGGCTGGGGCGTGGTGGGCAGCTCCGAGCCGGAGGCGAGCATGGTGAGGAGCTGGGCGAAAGACTGGCGGCCGGCTTCGGCGCAGCGGGCGCCGAGAGAAAAGGCCGTGTCGTCTTCGCGGATGTCGATGGGCTGCTGGAGAAGGATCGCGCCGCTGTCCACATCGGCGGTCATGATGTGCCAGGTGACGGCGTGCCTCGCCTGCCCGTCCATGATCGCCCATGAGGTGGCGTTGAAGCCTGCGTAACAGGGCAGCGGCGAGTCGTGGTAGTTGATGGCGACCTTCGCCGGCAGCGCCAGCACGTTGGCTGGCGTGATCGCGTGGTTGACGATGCTGAACAGATAGTCGAACGGCGCGCGGCCAAGCCAGCCGGCCTGATTCTGCGCGGGCGCGAGACGGTCGATGCCCTTCCGGGCGCACCAGGCAGAGACGATCGGGCAATCAGAGATCACGCCGTGGATGACGCCGCCCTGCAGCGTCCACTGCCCCGCGCACTCGACCAGCAGCTTGCCGCTGCCGACGAATGCTGCTCTGACGCCAGACAGAAGGGCCATGCTCGTCACCCCCACCCGCAAGCGGCTTTCCCCGGCCGCAGCTTGATCATTCTGGTAACCATGAGGCGGGAATCGAGCCGAAGCCCGTTTCCGCACACGCCGTTACCGATGGTCACCCGTCGCAAGTGCGGCGCCACCGAATTCGCCAATGGCGTGTTTATTAACCGACGGAAGAAAACGCCGGAAAAGCCGCGAGGGCGGCTCGGCTATCCTGGTTAACGGCCGCTGAGCGTGTGCCAGTCAACGTCCAGGGGCCGGCCTTCAGTTCGCGCGGTTACTGCCCCACGCATGGTCGACTTCAACGGCGCCTCGGCGAACCGCCAGTGGGCGGGCTCGGCCGGATCGGCGGCGAGCCGTGCCAGCCGCGGGCCGTTCAGTGCGATATCGAAATCATGAAGCGGCAGGGTAAAGCCCTGCCCTGTTCCCTTCATGAAGGACTCCTTCAGCGCCCAGAAGCGGAAGAAGGTTTCCAGTTGCTCGGCAGGGTCCGCCCTACGCAGTTCGGCGCGTTCGTTCGGTGAGAGCGCGCGCTCGATCTCGGCATCGCTGATCGGCCGGACGGCTTCGACATCAACGCCGACCCTTGCATCGAAACTGACGGCAAGCGCTCCGAGACCATCCGAATGGCTGACGTTGAATGACGGAATGCGCGCGAACGAACCCTCGATGAAGGGGCGGCCGTTGGGCTCTTTACCGAACACAATCGCGGCCGGTGAGACATTCATCGCGGCCGCCAGCAATTCGCGCGTGCGGCCACGCGAGACAGCCCAGCGTCTACGTTCCATGGGCCGGAAGAAGCGCGCAACCCGGTCCGACTCTTCCGGCGTCAGCAGAGCCGAGAGCCGTCTGGTTTCCCCGCCACTCACATCAAGCGGCCAGAACCAGACATCGACCTTTACGGGTTGTTGCTCGTCCATTTCAGCCCAAGTTGCCCCCGCCCGCGTGAGGCGGATGGGGGCGAACCTGTCACAAGCGCTGAGTCAGCGGAAGCGCCTGCCTATTCCGCCGGGACGGCAGGAACAATCGCTTCCGGCTCGACCGGCTGACGGCGGGAACGACGGCCCGGCAGGCGGCCAGCAATCCAGCGGCAGACGACGTAGAACACCGGGGTGAAGATCAGGCCGAACAGCGTGACGCCGAGCATCCCGAAGAACACCGACGTACCCAGTGCCTGACGCATCTCCTGACCCGGACCCGATGCCAGCATCAGCGGAATGACACCGAAGATGAAGGCGAAGGACGTCATCAGGATGGGGCGCAGGCGCGTGCGGGCTGCCTCGACGGCGGCTTCGAAGCGGTCGCGACCGCTCTCTTCCGCCTGCTTGGCGAACTCGACGATGAGGATGGCGTTCTTCGATGCCAGCGCCACGAGAACAAGCAGACCCACCTGCGTGAGGATGTTGTTGTCGAAGCCCCGGATGTTCACACCGACGATCGCCGCGAGGATACACATCGGAACGATGAGGATCACCGCGAGCGGCAGCGTGAAGGCTTCATACTGCGCCGCCAGCACGAGGAAGACGAACACCACCGCCATCAGGAAGACGAGCGGGCCGGTATTGCCTTGCGACTTCTCCTGCAGCGCCAGTTCGGTCCATTCGTAGCTGAAGCCTTCCGGCAGTTGCACCGCCATGGCCTCCATCCGCGCCAGCGCATCGCCGGAGGAAACGCCGGGCGCGGGTGCGCCCTGAATCTCCGCCGCGGGGAACAGGTTGTAGCGGGCCACGCGCACCGGGCCGGTGTCGTCCTTGATGTTGGCCACGGAGCCGAGAGGCACCATGCCGCCATTCACCGAGCGAACCTTCAGGTTGGCGATGTCGGAGACATCGTCGCGCAGCGTCGGTTCGGCCTGCGCCGTCACGCGGAAGGTGCGGCCCAGCATGTTGAAGTCATTGACGTAGGTCGAGCCGAGATAGGTGCCCATCGTTCCGAAGATTTCGGACGGTTCGACACCCAGCATCAGCGCCTTGTCGCGATCAACCTCGGCCGTGACGCGGGGGCTGCCCGTGTTGAGGCCCGGGAAGACGCCGACCACGCCGGAGTCCGGCTGGCCGGCCATGCCGACGATCTGGAACTGCGCCTGTTCAAGGGCGCGATAGCCCTGACCGGACGTGTCCTGCAGCATCATCTTGAAGCCGCCGCCGTTACCCATGCCCTGCACCGCGGGCGGCGCGAGCACGAACACGCTGGCTTCCTCGATGGAGCCCATGGCGCCCATGATCTGACCGGCCATGTTTTGCGCGCTAAGCGCCGCGCCGCGCTCTTCCCATGGGTCGAGGCGGATGAACATCGTCGCTGCGTTGGACGAGTTGGTGAAGCTGGCGCCGTCCATACCCGCGAAGGCGGCGACATCCTGCACGCCTTCGGTCTGCTTCAGCTGTTCAACCGCGCGCCGCACAACTGCATCCGTGCGCTCAAGAGAAGCGCCCGGAGGCAGTTGCACGACACCGATCAGGAATCCCTGGTCCTGATCCGGGATGAAACCCGTCGGCGTGGCGGTCATCCGCCAGCCGGTGAGCCCCAGAAGCACGGCGTAAGCGACCAGCACGATCGCGGACATGCGCACGAGGCGGCCTGTCACGCGGCCATAGCGATCCGACAGCCAATCGAAGCCCTGGTTGAACTTGTTCGCGCCCCAGCGAAGCGGCGCGAAGATGCCGCCCTTCTTCTCATGGCCATGCTCATGCGGCTTGAGCAGCATGGCCGCCAACGCCGGGGACAGCGTGAGCGAAACCAGCAGCGAGACCGAGGCGGCCGTGGCGATGGCGACCGCGAACTGGCGGAAGAACACGCCCGGAATGCCCGGCACGAAGGCGGCCGGAATGAACACGGCCAGCATCACGAGACCGATCGCGACCAGCGCGCCGGACACCTCGTCCATCGTCTTGTAAGCCGCTTCTTTCGGCGACATGCCGAGACGTATATTCCGCTCGACGTTCTCGACAACGACGATGGCGTCGTCGACCACGATGCCCACGGCGAGCACGAGCGCGAAGAGCGACAGCGAGTTGATCGAATAGCCCAGCAGCAACTGGACGACGAAGGTCGCCACGAGCGCGATCGGGATCGCGATGATCGGAATGATCGCGGCGCGCCAGGTCTGCAGGAACACCACGACGACGATGACGACGAGGAAGATCGCCTCGATCAGCGTGTGCTGCACGGATTCAACCGACGCCTCGACGTATTCGGTCGGGTTGTAGGGAACCATCCAGCTGACGCCGCGCGGCAGCTCGGGCTCGGCGGCCTTCACGACCTCTAAGACAGCATGGGCGGCATTCAGCGCGTTGGCGCCCGGCGACGGCGTGATCGCCATGCCGATGCCGCGATCGCCACTGAAATAGCCACGGATGGAATAATCCTGCGAGCCGAGTTCGATGCGGGCGACGTCGCGCAGGAAAGTGACCTGGCCGTCCGGTGAGCGTTTGACGACGACCTTGCCGAATTCTTCCGCCGTCTTCAGGCGGCCTTCGACCTGCACGGGAAGCTCGTTGGTGACGCCACTATCGAACGGGGGCGAACCGACGGAGCCACCGGCGGCCTGGATGTTCTGGGCGCGGAGGGCGGAGACGATTTCATTGGCCGTAAGATCGCGCGCCGCGGCCTTGCCGGGGTCGATCCAGACGCGCATCGAGTAGAGACCGCCGCCGAACACCTGCACGCCGCCGACGCCGTTGATGCGCAGCAGGCGATCCTTGAGCACGGAGTTCGCGAAGTTGCCGATCTGGTCGATGTCGACGTTCGGATCTTTTGACGTGAGCGCCACGAGCAGGAGGAAGCCGGTGTCCTGCTTCAGCACGGTCACGCCGCCCTGCCGCACCTGGTCCGGCAGGCGGGGCTCGGCGAGCGCGACGCGGTTCTGGACGAGCACCTGCGCGGTATCGAGGTTGGTGCCGGGTTTGAACGTGACGGTGATCTGCGCCACGCCGTTCGAGGAGGACGACGTGATGTAGAGCATGTTTTCGACGCCGTTGATCTCCTGCTCGATTGGAGCGGCGACCGTTTCAGCGACGGTTTCGGAGGATGCGCCCGGATAGGCAGCCATCACCATCACCGATGGCGGAGCGATGTCCGGATACTGCGCGAGCGGGAGCTGCGGGAAGGAGAAGATGCCCAGCAGCGTGATGAAGACGGAGATGACGCCCGCGAAAATCGGGCGGTCGATGAAGAAGCGTGAGAAACGCATGGGGAGGAGTCCTGTGCAGGCGTGCGGGCTCTAGCGGCCCGTCACGCCGGGGGAGTTTCTATTGCTTGCGCGTGGCTGTTTCGAGCTCGGCCGTGTTCGTGATCGTGGTGGCGCGAGCGTCGACGACGGCGCCCGGCATGGCGCGCTGGACGCCGTTGACGATCACGCGGTCAGCCGGCGTGAGGCCGGAGCGGACGATGCGCATGCCGTTGACGACCGGACCGACCTCAAGTGTTTTCGAGGCGACCGTGCCGTTGACGTCAACCACGAGCGCGGTCTTCGCCGCGCCGGCCGACACGATGGCCGTCTCGGGGATCAACATCGCCTGGTAGGAGGCCGAGCTTTCCACGCGGGCGCGGCCGAACATGCCCGGCTTCAGGAAGCCATCGGCGTTGGCGATCTTCGCGCGCATGCGGACGGCGCCGGATGAGGCGTCGACCGAGGCGTCGGAGAAGTCGACGGTGCCGGTCCAGCCGTATTCGTTCTCGTCCTGCAGGCGGATCTCGACCTTGCCGCCGGTTTTCAGCGCCTGGCGCTGGTAGCGCAGGAGCTGGGCTTCGGAGGCTTCGAACTCGAAGTGGATGGGATCGGAGCCGACAATCTCCGTCAGGACGTCGGCGGCGGAGGTGCCGCCGGCGATGACGTTGCCGGGGTCGACGCGGCGATCAGAGACGAAGCCGGACGCCGGGGCGGTGACGCGGGTGAATTCGACATCGAGACGGCGCGCGCGGACGGTTGCTTCGGCGATGTCGAGCGCGGCTTTGCGCTGGTCGTATTCCTGGCGGGAGATGGCCTGGTCCTTCATCAGGATGTCGGCGCGCTCGAACGCACGGCGGGCGAGCTGGGCGTCGGCCTCGGCGGAGGTCAGCGCAGCTTGCGCGGGGCGCGGGTCGAGCGTGAAGAGCAGCTGCCCTTTCGAGACGCGCTGGCCCTCGTTGAAGTGCGCGGCCTGGATGAATCCGCCGGCGCGGGCGCGAACCTCGACCCGCTGGGCGGCCTCGAACCGGCCGGTGAACTCGTCCCAGTCGGTGATCTGGTCCTGAAGCGGCGCCGCAACGGAAACCTGGGGTGGCGGTGGGGCCGCTGGCGCAGCGATGCTGGGCGAGCAGGCGGCGAGTGACGCAGCGGCAATGGCTGCGCAGAGGGTCAGCTTGAGGTCGTTTGGCATTGGTTGGCCCCTGGGGAGGAGGTTTGGGCCTTTTAGGCCCTTTTTGATCGCTCGGCCTGTTGGCGTGGGTTTTGTCCACTTGATGTCAACGGGCGTTGACATACATTGCGATCCAGACCACGAAGTCAACACGTGTTGACAAAATTATTCGCGCCCGGAGACCGAATGACCATCGGCGAACTGGTAATCCGCAGACGTGACGCTGCCGCGACACGCGCTGGCCTGCTCAAGGCCGCCACGGCGCGCTTCGCGGCCGAGGCCTATGACAGCGTGAGCCTGCGGGCGATCGCGGCGGACGCCGGCGTCGATGTCTCGCTGATCTCCCGCTATTTCGGCGGCAAGGAAGAGCTCTTCGCCGAAGTGCTGAAAGGCTGCCCTCCGCCGGACGAACTGTTCCAGGGCGACCCGGCCGATTTCGGCGAGCGCATCGCGCGCATGCTGCTTGATGACCCCGTCAACAACGACAAGCTCGACATCTTCATGGTGATGCTGCGCTCGGCGTCGAACCCGGCCGCGGCGGAGACGATCCGCAAGTCGAGCGAGGAAATGTTCTACGGCCCCTTCGCCGCATGGCTGGGCGGGAAGAATGCCGCCGAGCGCGTACGCCTTGCGGCCAGCATCATGAAGGGCGTGGTGATCGACCGCCACATCAGCAATGACTTCGGCCTGACGCCGGCGGAGCGTAACCGCTTTCGCACCAACCTTGCCCGCGCCTTGCAGGCGGCGATCGAGCCGTAACTACTTCTTCTTCGCATTCGCCGCGGCGGCAGCTTTCACCAGCGCCTTGAACGCCTTCTCGTCGATCTTGTCGCCTTTGCGGAAGTCGATGGCGCGCCGCGTGCCGCCATCGAGGCCGGCATTGAACAGTCCGGAGGGATCGCTCAACGCCGCGCCCTTGGCGAAGGTCGTCTTGACGTAGTCCTTGTAGGTCTCGCCGGTGCAGATGATGCCGCCATGTTCCCACACCGGGACGCCGCGCCACTTCCATTCCTCCACCGCATCGGGAACCGCCTGCTTGATGAGCGCGCGGATCTTCGCGAGCGTGTCGCCGCGCCAATCGCCCAGCGCCTCGATGCGCCCGTCGATCAGCTTCGATGGCGGCGATGTTTCCTTCGCCACCGTCGCCTTGCTCGGCAGGCCCTTCACATAGGTCTTGCCGGTCTTGGTCTTGTGCGTCGTGATTTTCTTCGCGGGCGCTTTCGCCATCGTCATCCCCTCACATCTTCTCGCCAGGCAGCTTGCTGGCCTGTTTGACCCAGTCCGCAAACTGGGCCTCGTCGAGTTCGCCTTCCCTGACATTGAGATAGCGAACGTTCTTCTGCTTCGACGTATCGGGCGGCATCGGCTTCAGGTGCGCGCCCATGAAGAAGGCGACCTTGATGTATTTGTCGAAGACATGGATGCCGAGGAAGAAGTGCTTCTCCTCCATCCCATACATCGGTGAGTTCCACTTCACCGCCTTCATGACCTTCGGAACTGTCCGCGTGATGATGGCGTCGAGCTTCTTGCCGACCTCTTTCTTCCAGCCGGGCATCGCCGCGATGTAGGCCTGCACGGGCGCGTCGCCATAGCCTTTCGCGATCTGTGGATTGCCGCCGGACAACAGCCGCGTCTCGCCGGGCTTCAGCTTCGGCAGCGGCTTGCGCGGCTTTGTTGCTTTCTTCACAGGCTTGGCCATCATCCCCTCCAGTCTATTCGGCCTTGCCGGCGACCTGTTCCAGCTTATCGAGGAACTGCGTCCATCCGGCATGGGCGCCGCCGAAGGCCTGCTTCTGGTCCGGACGGAACCCTTCCTGCTCGACGCGCAGGTGCGTGCCCGTGGCTGTCTGGGTCAGCGTGAATGTCACGACGCTCTTCAGGTTGTAGGCGGGATCCTCGTGACTGTAGTCCCAGGTATAGGACAGGGATTTGTGCGGCTCGATGGTCAGCACCTCGCAGTCGAGCACGCCGCCCCACTCTCCGCGCAACTTGAAGCGATGTCCGACATCGGGCTTGAAGTCGTTCTTCATCAGCCACTCCTCCATGAGATGCGGTTGAGTGAGCGCCCGCCAGAGTTTTTCCGGCGGATGCGCAATCTCGCGCTCGATGACGACACTGCGTGTTTCCGCGCTGCTCATTGGTCCATCCTCTTCAGAAGATCTTCGAGATGATCGAGCCGGGCCTCCCAGAAGCCGGCCATCTGCGTCGTCCAGTCGACCAACGGCGCGAGCGCGCGAACCTGGGCGCTGTAGTGTGTCTCACGCCCCTGATGACGGCCGCGCACGAGCCCGGCCTGCTTCAGGACACCTAGGTGTTTGGAAACGACGGGCTGCGAGACCCCTGCCCGCGCCGTGAGCGCACCGACCGTCTTCTCGCCCTCACGGCACAGCCGCTCAAAGATCGCCCGCCGTGTCGGATCGGCAAGCGTCCTGAATAGAGCATCCTGGGTTTTCGACATCGAAACTCATACCTCGTAGACTATGGATTATCGCATAGCCGTACGGGTATGCATTGGTCAAGCAGAAATATGGAACGATCTGGGTAATGGCGAGGAAGAGGGCAGGTCAACGGCGCCAGCTGGAGCTGCTACGCCCTCACGAACGCGCCGATCTCCCGCTTCAGCGCCTGATCATAAACAGGCACGAGGTCGAGGATTCGCTGTACTTCGTCGGCCGCCAGATAGCGATCAGCCTGCCGCGCCATCGCCAGAAGCTGCGCGGGAGGCGCCGGCGGGGTCTTGGAGTTCGCGAGATAGTGGCCACTGATGATGATCGCCGACAGGATATCGACATGCGCGCCCGGGTCGGGAAGGCGGCGAGCGCGCGCGAGATCCTGCAGCGATTCCTGCGCGCGGTTGTGGAACATGGCCTTGAGATCGCCGCTCGCCGCCGCCACGAGGGCGCGCGCATAATAAGCCTCTCCCTCAAGCGGCAGGAGCCGTACCGCATCTTCAGCATCCTTTGCCGCGCCAGAGAGGTCGCCGAGGCTCATGCGTATGAAAGCGAGACTGAGCGAGTTGTAACCGTTGGAAGGACTGAGGTTCATGGCCTCGAGCAGGCGCCTGAGGATTGACCGCCGGACCGCGGCGTCGGCCGTGCGGAAGGTTGCGTAGGGCGGTCTCACGACGCGGGAGGTTGGCGTGATCAGCGGATCGAACCGCACCGGCAGGGCCATCCGGATTCCGATGTCGGCCAGCGCCTCGAACACCAGCCTGTCCCAGTTGGCGCGCGGCGCCGTGTGGAACTGGACTGACTTGTAGGCCGACAGCGGCATCAGCTCCGGCGGAAGACCGCACGGCTCCACCTCTACCCGCAGGATCGGAATCCCGATCGACATCGCGCAGATGTTCTCCGCCTGCACGTATGGGCTGGCGAGCGCATAGCCGGACTGGACCAGCACCAGCGCATGCGCCTGCGCGATCGCGTCGGCGACCTGCTGGTTGAGGCCGCCGCCCCACTGCCGGCGCAAGCTTAGCCTGTCGAGCCATACGCGCCGCCCTGCGGCTTCAATCAGGTTCACAAGACGAAAGGCGACCGTGTCGTCCTCGCGCGAATGCGCATAGGAAATGAAGATGTGCCTGAGCAAACACCCTCCCGATCAGATGACCGGCGCGCTCGAGGCCCGCGCGCCTGACGGGCCAAGCAGTATCAGCTTCTTCTCGCGGATGAAGGCGCGTGCGACTTCCAGCATAGCACGCGCGCCGTTGGGATCCGGCCCGAGCCCCAGCGCAGCTTCCGCCGCCGGGCGTCCGTCAAACACAGGCACATGGATCTTACCGCCGGAGCCGAGCGTCACGTAGAATGTCGTATAGAGATTACGCTGCAGCACCTTGTCCGAGATGTAGCGGCCATGCTGCTGCTCCAGCCTGCCGACATAGCGCAGCATGTCCCGCGTCTCTCGGCCCTTGTCGCCCGGCATGAACGCAGCCGTGAAGCGCAGGACCTGCCTGCCGAGAAAGCCCCAGCGGCGATAGTCGATCGTCTGAGTCTCATGCACCCAGCCGATGTCGACCACTTCCTGGTAGAAGAACTCGTAGACGTGCTCGTTGATGGTCACGCCCGTTGTGAAGTCCACGGCGCATTGATAGATGCACACCTGCTGGTCGCCGAGCAGGATCACCGTCATGCCCTGCGGCGAGTAGCGCCACTCGAAATCGTCGCCCAGCCGCTGGTAGCTCGACGCATCGCCTGCCAGCGCCTTGCCCGCCGCATGGCGGATCTCGATCGGCGTCATCGCCGTCTGCATGATCGAGCTGACAGACAGCGCACGCGCAACTGCATCGGGGATGTCGGCTGCGCACCAGGCGGTGATCTCCTGATCGGTCGGCGTCGTCGCCTTGCGGACAAAGACCCTGATGCTCTTGTAGAACGGCAGTGCGGCGATGGGCGCCATGATCAATGCGCCCAGCGGTGTCATCGTCGCCGCCGCGCCATAGGCCAGCAGCGCAAGACCCGTCAGAACGCCGAGCAGCGCGCTGAAAGCGCTTTCGTGCCGGAAGTAGTTCTTGATCCGCTTGCGCTTCAGGGTGTCGTTCTGGAACGAGCGAGCCTGGCCCGCGGGCCGGGGCGCCGGCCGCTGGCCTCCGCGTGCGGCGGCGGCCGCTCCGCCACCGGCTGGCTGCTGCGGAACGCGCGCGGCGGCTGGCGTCGGCGGCGATGGCGGCGAAATACTGACAAGCGTGCCCGGCGGAAGCGGTGCGATCCGCTCGGCCGCGCGCCCAGCGACGTCAAATTCCACCGGCTGGCCAACAGCAACCGCCTGCCCGGTCTTTAGACTGTCACGATGGAAGCGGTAACGGGCTCCGTCTTCGCCGACGATCCAGCCGACGCCGAGCTTGTCCCGGTATTCCTGTATCTGTCCCCGCATTGTGCGGCCCCATCGCCCTCCCACTGCCTGCGGCCAAGTCGCCTGTGGCTTGTATCCCCGGGGGCTTTGCCAGATTGCATCACTGAAGCTCCCTGCGGTCAATCCGCGTACGGAGCTGCGTTGAGCCTGCGCGAAGCTTTGACTTGTGCCCGGCATTGCGAGCAAGATGCCGTGCGCAGCGAAGGCGCCGCGCGTCAGCCAGGGGTTGGCTATGGGGGACGCATCATCCGGCGAGTGGCAGGGCATTGTCTGCCGCCACGGGCTTTTGCTCGTCCCGGGTGATTTGCAGCGCACTCTTCACAAATCGGCCCTGTCCAGGGGCGGCAAACTGTTGGCGGAGCCTTTCACCGCTTCGCAGGCGCTCGAGTCAAAGATGGTGCTGCTCGGCGCGCCAGAGGACAGCCTGCTGCTGTCGGACGAAACAGGCGAGCTTGCCCAGCCGCCGATCCGCGTGAAGCTGGATGGCGATCTCATCGATGCGCTGTCGCGCCCGTCCTTCCAACGCGCCGTAGCCATGACGCATTCGGGACCGCGCGACCCTGACAAGCCCTGCAACCAGGACTTCGCGATCGCCGCCGATCTCGTGATCGCAAAAAAGGCCTTCTCCGTTGCCGTCGTCTGCGATGGAGTGAGCCAGAAGGTGTTCTGGCCGGAGCGCTCCTCGCGTATCGCCGGACTGGCCGCGCTGCAGGCGCTATACCGCTTCCTGAAGGGCGACGAGCAGCGCCTTCTACCGGAGCTGCTGCAGGCGGCAATTACCGGCGCCTATAAGGAGGATCGCGAACAACTGGGCGATGCGCCTTCGATGATGTTCGATCCGGAATACTATGCGCGCCAGCGCGAGCGCGAGGCGAACTGGTATCAGTCGACCGTGCTGGTCGCAGCGCTTGGAGGCGATGGCGGCTTCGTGTCGTATGTCGGCGACGGCGCGATCGTCGATCTGCCACGGAATGGCGGCTTTGATCCGAAGCTCCAGACGACCGAGGATTTCGGGCTCGACCATTGCGCATCACTCGTCTTCCAGGCTCATGAGTTCGAAGCGCCCGTGCGGCTTGCGGCCGGAGAGCGCACGCTGCTGATCGCGAGCGACGGCATCGATCGCACGGCGGAAGCCTCGGGCTCGCGCGAAAAGTTTTTCCGTGAGGCGGCGGCGGTGATCGCTGGCGTCAACCACAAGGACCGGGGCAAGACACTATTCGCCTATCTGGAACAGACGTCGAACCTCAAATACTGCGCCAGCGACAATATCAGCCTAGCGTGGCTGACGGCGCCGGACCAACGCAATGGCGGCGAGGTGATCAGCGCGTTCGGGACGCTACTCGATCCGCCTCCCGCGCCACCTCCACCGCCGCAATCGCAGCCTGCCCCATCGCCGCCGCAGCAGCAGCCTGCCTATGCGAGCCGCACGACCGCTTCGCCGGCCGCTTACCAGCAACCCGACCCCTTCCCTCGCAAGCAGCACGCCTATGCCAGCAGCCCGCCGATGCGCGACCGGGATGATTATGGTGATCGGCGGGAAGTGGATCCTCTGAAAGCGCTGAAGATAGCTCTCATTGTGATTACAGCGGCGCTGCTGGTGTTTATCGGCTATCTGGCCGCTGAGAGCATCAGCGCTCTCTTCGGCGGGCAAAACAGAACCCCGACAGCGAGCCAAGGCAGCACCGGTCCGGACCGGCAAGACGATGGTGAGCCAGTCGGCCCAGTTCAGAGCGTCACTACGGGACCAGCCGTCGGCACGCCCACTCCTGGCGCCAACCTTCCCGGCGCACTTCCCGGCGAAACGCCAAATAACGGGGAGCCGAACGCGGGCGGCGAGGCACAATCCGACCCCACGCAGAATGCCGTCACGCAGCCTGAGACGCCTGCAAAACCACCGACCAACGCGTCTCCAACCCCAGCAGACAAGCAGCAGGGCGCGACCCCGGCCGCCAAGCCCGCCGTCGCTGCGAAGCCTGCTGCCGCCAAACCGGCGACGCCTAAACCCGACACGCAACAGCCGGCAGACCAGACGAAGAGCGATCCTATCAAGCCTGCGCGCGACGGAGATAACGCAGACACGCGGGACGAACAGGATACCGAGAATGAAGGAGGAGACCTGTGACATATGCGATGTCTGGCCTCATCCTCAAACGGCAGGTGGGCGGGCAGAAATTCCGCTTTCGCATGCCGGACGGAGCAGACTGCGAAGTCACGCTGAGCAACTGGACCAAGGATCAGCCATGGCCGTCGCCCGGGCTGGAGGCCTACGTCATTCCGGGCGTGTGCAGACATCCACGGGAAGGCACGTTCCCGGTCATGCTGAAAGTGTTCAAGTTCGAGGTTCCCGAGCGCGGCGAACGCACGCTGTTCCTCACCGACACGCTCAAGCTCGGTTCGGCCGTCAGCCGGACGGCGCGCGGCCTGCCCGACGATCTCCACTGGATGTTCTACGGCTTCCCGTTCCTGTGGCTGGGGCGCACCAAGGTCAATAACACAGAGATCATCGCGCACCTCACACGCCACATCGGCGGGGAAAGGTTGGGCGCGACAACCGATTTCCTTGGATACAAGACCGCCGAGAAAATCTCGCCCATGAGTTGGGACGCCGTTCCGCCGGACCAGCGCGCCGCGATCGCGCTGCAACTGGTCGACATGGTGAGAACGCTCGAGAAGATCGGGCTGGTTCACGGCGATCTTTCTCACGGCAACGTGCTGATCGGCCCCGGCACAGGCGGCAACCGGATCGCCACGCTTTGCGACTATGACGGCTATTACTTCCCGCGGGTGTCGCAACTGCCACGCATGCTGAACGGGCAAGCGATCCGCCCGATCGGGACGCCGGAATTCCAGCACCCGGACGTGCGCAAACGCTTCCAGCAGGATCCAAACGCCACAGACACCGGCCTTTATGTCGGCACCGACCGTTTCGCGATGGGCGTTCTGATCTGCGAAATGATGGTGTGGTCAAACGCACTCAAATCGACACTCGTTCGCGAAACGCTGCTGAGCGAGCAGGAACTCGATTCACGTTCCTTGCGCACGCTTGACCAGCAAGCGCCGGATATCCGCAAGCTCTTCCCCGCCGGCTTCGAGCTGCTGGAGAAGGCGATGGCAGCGACGGGCATGTGGCAGGCGTCCGGTGTCGATGGCTGGGCGCGCGCCAACCTGCCTGGGCCTGACGAATGGGAACAGTGCATTCTCACAGGGGGAACGGCGGCTTGGCCGAAGGGCTCGCACCCCCGCCTCACGGTATACAAGAAAGTCGGCAACCAGGGCACGGCCCACCGCGACGAGGTGGAGATCAAGAGCGCCGGAGCAAATCTCGGCGTGATCAACCCATCCGCCCCCACACTCGCCACGATCAGCTTCGCGTGGAAGGAAGCCGAGGGGAAACTGGAGCTGACCTTCGAAGGAGCCGATCAGATCCGTGTGCGCCGCAATGGCGTGGGGGCCTGGAAGCCGGAAACACAGGCGCGTCCCGCGACCCTTTCTGTTGGGCCCGGAGACCAGTTCATGACTGACAACTGGTATCTGGAATTCCGCTGACGGCTACGGTTTGAACTCGAACGTAACGCTGACCCAATTGCCTGCGGTCGCGATCCCGTCGACCGAATAGGTCGGCGCGACATGTAAACGGGCATATTCAAGCGCCCCGTCCCACTGACGGTCCGTGATGTTGTCCGGCGCCTGCGTGATCTTGCAGTTGGTCAAGCTGTAGTTGTAGTCGACTCTGCAATCGACCGTGATCGAGATCGCGCGGCGCACGCGCATGTCCCTGGCGATCCGCTGCGATTGTAGATCGCTCGGCGTGCTCGCCCAGCGATTGCCGATTTTCACGTAAATGGGAGAGGGAGCCGGAACCGGCGCGGCGCGATAGGGCTGCGTTGTCGGCGGTGGCGCGTATCTCGGGGCCGGCGGCGGTGGAGACGGTGGGGGTGGGGGCGAAGGCGCCCGATAGTTCGGATCGCTGTACAACAGCGAGCCGGACGATACGTAGGCGCTGACAACCTGCCCCTGAACGTTCACCGATATTTCGACCCAGCTAATCCCATCGTTGGAAATGGTTCCTGTCGTCGTCCAGGCGCTGACCGTGTCGCTGATCAGAATCGTATCCGCGTCATAGGTCGGCGCGCGGTAGGCGTAAGTGTTGGAACTCTTGAGCCAGGCCCTGCTGTTGCTGCTGTACTTCCGGTACTGGATCAGCCTTTGAAGGTCGGCGCGCGCGTATTCGACATTGGCGCCGCTTGGCCAGTTGCGGATGAAGCGGATCAGGCTGGTGATGCTTCCCTGCGCGTCTTTGTACTCTGTCGCCTCACGCGCCGTCTGCCGGTCGGCGAGGATTGACGAGGCCGTCAAGTAACCGGGCGAGTAGCTCTGGGCATGGGTGCGCAGGTCTTCATCAGTCCAGTTGTACATGTACGAATAGTCTTCCGGCGCAGGCTCGGCAGGTGGAGCCTCTGGCGCGACAACTGGAGCCGCTTCCTCTGCGGGCGCTTCCGCAACCGCCGGCTGGGCAGGCTCCTCGTATGTGGATTCGGCCTGTGGCCGCTGGGAGTTTATGAACCACGCCAGCCCCGCCACCGCCGAAGCCGTCAGCAGAATCCCCAGCACCGGGGCGCCCTCCCCCTTCGCTGCTGGCGCAGGTGCTACAACATGTGCGCTGGCAGCGCTTGCCGAAGATGTAGCCGTTTGCGCAGGAGCCGTGGTCGCCTGTCGCGAAGCCTGCGCTGGTTTGCTTTGCGATGGCGTCGTCCAGGCGCCTGATCTTGCCGACCCGGCTGCCGCCGATGCTTTCGGAATGGGCGCCGCAAGGGCCTCGTCGGCAACCCGCTGCGCAAACTCATCCAGCCGGCGCCGCTGTTCTGCCCGCGGGTCCGCTACTGTCAGCCCAGCAAGGCCAGAAGCGTCATCCACCTTTGCCCACGCCTACGCGCCGCCATCAGGCAGGCGCGCCCCCTGAACCAGATCAGATCGACTTGATCCCCTGCAAAAGCTGCTGGGAGTTCGAAGCCGACTTCGCGACCGTACCGATCTGCGGCATGATCGTCAGCAAGTCCGACGACGAGGCGATGCGCTTGTACGCCTCGCTGTTGCTGCAGATCTGTTTCATGAGTCCGTCATCAACGTCGCCGAAACCGAACGCCACGACGAACGGCGAGCCGGCGGCGATCTGCAGCGACTTCAGCTGGCTAGCTGCCTGCACCGCCGCACTGGCATCGTCCGGCCTGCCATCCGAGAACACGAACACCCAAGGCTGATAGTCGGTCGGTGCGCCCGGGTTGTTCCGAAGGATCGCCGCCGCTTCCGCAAGCGCGCCAGCCAGGTTGGTGGTGCCGCTCTGCGCGCCGAAGTTAGCGACGCTGGACAGCTGCATTTCGAGATCGGCCGGGCTGCGCGCCACCGCTGTCGCCTCGACCATGGATCCGAACTTGATGATCGAGACCTTGAAGTACGGCTTCTTGTTGCCGCCCGCGAGCATCGCCATCTCGGCGATCATGGTCTCAAGAGCCATGTTCACGTCGCGGACTGGCTGGCCTTCCATCGACCCTGAGTCATCGATGACCAGGACCGTGTGCCACGGAGTCTCACTGGTAACACGCGAAGCCGGCATTCCACCCTCCCTGAAATTCTTCAGGCCCCAGTCGCTTTGGCGGCTTTCGCCATTTGCGACTAACACTGATTACTTTGGGGAGAGTGAAAAGGCAACAATGAGACCCATCAAGCGGGCCTCAGATATCTTTCAGGGCAGTACGCAGGCGCCTGATGTCGTCCTCTTCCCGCGCCATGTCGCGGGGGCTGGCAGACAGCTGGTTTATCGTCTTCGCGAGCTCGCCAAGAGGGACTTTGACCCGCTCCCGTAGCTTTGTGGCGGCATCCATAGCCTGCATGGGATCGTAATCGTAGGCGCGCAACAACAACGTCGCGACCGCGCGCGGCCAGCGCTGCGCGATGTCACTCAACCGCTCGATCGCAACTCTGGTTCCCGCGTCGAGCTGTACTGTGGCCGGCTCATCGACAGCCTCACCAGGCCGGACAGGAGCAAGCGGCCACGATAGCGACGCCACGCTCATGTTGTCTGCTTCCGAGGTTGGCGAGGCGGCGAGGCTAGTCAGCCTAGCGAGAAGATCCCGGTCTCGAGGCTTCGCTTCCTTCGATCCCGCCATCCACGCCCATCGGTCGCCGCTCCTCGCGAGCGTTCGGTCGACGCCGTCGCTGAACATCATCAGACGCATGGCCGTGGCGCCGTCCGCAAGATCGATGCGCACGCCGTTGATTACGATGTCTCCATCCATGGAGGGCGTGTTGAAGACCGCCATGTCATCGCCTGCCTCGAGCAGCGATGTTCGCACAACGCGGCCGCCGGGATACGTCTTCTCGACCAGGATTCCGCCATCGCCGCTCCACAGGATCATGCCTGCCGTCTCGTTGACCAGCGCGGCCAGAAGCGTCGTGTTGTACCAGTATCGCTCTACGTCGCGGTTGCGCTGGTAGAGCCCCTCCGACCAGCCCGGCGGAGACACGACGCCATCGACGCAGGCGCGATCGGCCTGGAACGCGGACTGCAGCCGCGGTCCGAGTTCGTGACGGATACTGTCGATCCATTCCGGCGAAAGCACATCGGCGTCCGCTGCGCGTCGCCGGAATGCACGATACGCTGCAAGACAGGCCAACCGCGAAGACCTGTCCGGCCAGAACGTCTTGGTTGAAACGCCGTCAGCAACACTCGCGAAGGCGTAGCGTCGGCCACCGGCGACGAAGGTCGCGGCGAGTGCGAAGTCCTCGTTGCTTGTCTTGTCCTGCTTCGCTGGACCGAAATGCGTGACGGCCGATGCGCCTGCGGTATCCGCGTTCTGGAAAGCATCAATGTCCGTATCGCGCAGACGCATCGGAAAAGGCGGCTGCTTGAGAGCGGTATCGAAGTCCTGCTGCTTGCGCTCGCCGCCGTCCGCATCGCCGCGGCGCCAGATCATCGAGGTGCGCCCCGGAAGCGCCAGCCATACCGGCGCCTCACGGGCAAGGTGGACTTTCCGGGCTGACGAGCGTCGATCTGGAGATGCCATGGGCGCTGTCTTGGACCGCGCTCGCTTCGCCGTTTTTGCTGGCGATGCCTTCGAGCGTTTCTTGCCACCCTGCTTCGAGAGCTTCTTGGACATCAGGACATCTGCGCTAACAAAGTGTAAACTGGGCATCCAGACTATGGCACGATCGCCCTGCTTTCCCAGCAACGGCCTGTAATATCGAGAATCTTCATGCCGGCCAGCCGCGTTACATCAGCCTCGCCCTGGCACGTCGTCCTGGTCGGCAACGCCCAGCCGGGCAAACGGGAATCGATGGGTACTGTCACGGATGCGCTCGAATTCATGATCGAGGAGATGTCGTTGATCAGCGGCGGCGGAAAGCCGCTATTTCGCGTAAGCATCGTCGATGGCTGCCGCCAGCCGCAGATCGTGGCTGCGGCCACTCGGGATGTGGAGGCGGCCGAGCTGCTGTCATCCGCCAAGCTCGCCCGCAAGACCCGCAAGCTGCCACAGCTCGCTGACTTACTCGACACTGCGCGCTCCATCCTGGAAACCCATCAAGGCAACCGCACGGATCACACGCCATGGGTGATCGTAATGTCGAATAACCCCTCCGGCGATCAGCGGGCCGAGGCTGCGGCAGAGGCCCTGAAATCGCTGAACATATCTGCAGGCGCGCCGCGCATCGCGGTCTTCGACTTCCAAGTCCCAGCCAGTCCGATGCTTCAGACGATCGTCTCCGACGCGACTCTCTATCGCCAGATTGCTTCGCCCGACGCCGTCGCCATCGCCCTGCCCACGCTCGTCAACATCGGAGGCTCAGCGCGCGCTGATGGAGATTTGTCAGCCGGCCGCTCAATCCGCACGATCTAGATCCGGACAATCAGCGCCGGAAGCGGAACGCCGCGCAGCGGCTCGCAATCGGCACGAACCCACGCACCAACGGTTGATCATCCGCTGGCCGAGGGAAAGCTGGTGGCGTACGCAGTCCGCCGCGCACCGGTCTCATCGTCGTATTTCGACTTGGTACCACAGCAGTCTCGGGACGATCGTTGATTGAGGTATACCCACATGTTGCTGCGATGACTCTCCTCGGCTCCGATTATCGCGTGCCGTACAAAGTCGGGCGTATGCGCGCATACCCGCGCAGTCGACATAGCTGGTGCTCTCGCAGAAGGTGTCGGCTTGCGAGCGGAACGCCACGAGACCTTCCTTCACGATCACCTCCCTGATCTGATCACTGTCGATGTGTTCGATGTTCTGTGAGGAAAAGAAGATCGTGAGCATGCTGACGCCGCCCTGTGCCCACATCTCAGCTCTAAAGGGTCGGCCGTCGCTCATGACGCCGTCGTGCCAGCCGATGTCGATGACTCCGTCTTCGTCTTTCGTGAGACTCGGGACCTGATCCGACCGATCGGGTTTCGGGTACCTTCGAATGGCTGAAGTCGGCACGAAACATTTCCTGTGCTTGGGCGGGACTGAGAACATCATGACGCCACGAGTTTGCGTGGTAACCGGATGGACTACGGTGTGTAGGCTTGCGCGCGGATCCTTGTCGATGAAAGTCATTCTAGGGGATCGACCAGGCCCGATTGACGACTAAATCGCGCGCGGCCGTCGCCTCTGCCTTGTTGGGTGCATCCAAAGCGGATGCACCGCTGTTTGGATTGAATGCCGGATTCGTCAGCCTCATCATGCTGAGCATCGTGCCGGTCAAGCCGCGATCCATAGCCCTTGGGGAAAACGGCGTGACCGACTGCGCCTCGACATGTTTGTAGAACGTGGCGTGGTAGTGTTCGAAGGTTTCATAGTGGGATAGGTCGCGTGGGCGCGCCCACGTGAGTAGGGCTGACGTTTTTCACCGTCGTCTTCGGATGTGGCGCCCGGGCGGTGTGAGTGCCCGAACAATCCGCATCAGGCCACAAGAGGCCATGTCTCGGGCACTCGGTGCTGACGCGACCGAACAGTGTTCTGACCTCGCCTCGCCAGGCCATCATGGCGAACTTGTCTACACGCGCAAATCATCCGAAGAGGGCCTCGAACAAGAGTTCAATTCATTGGACGCCCAGTTCGAGGCCTGCGGCGCCTACATTGTCAGCCAGAAGAGCGAAGGTTGGAAGCAGGTCACCACGCGGTACGATGACGGCGGCTTCTCGGGTGGAACGCTCGACCGTCCTGGCGTTACTCGGCTTCTCGCCGACATAGAGGCGGGACGCATCGACATGGTCGTCGTCTACAAGATCGATCGCCTGACCCGTTCGCTGATGGATTTCTCCAAGATCGTGGAGCGGCTTGATAAGGCCAACTGTTCATTTGCCTCGGTGACGCAGTCGTTCAACACGGCGTCCTCGATGGGGCGGCTCATCCTAAACGTGCTGTTATCGTTCGCGCAATTTGAACGCGAGGTCACAGCCGAGCGCATCCGGGACAAGTTCGCGGCATCTAAGAAGAAGGGCATATGGATGGGCGGAACCCCATCACTAGGCTATTTTGCAAAAGATCGTCAGCTTCACATCGACGAGGCCGAGGCGCGGATCGTTAGGCAGATTTTCGATCTCTACCTAACCCATCAATGTGTCGTTAAAACCCGGAACGCTGCGATCGCGGCGGGACTTCGATCCCGAGCGCCGACTGGATCTGATGTCGGTCGTATCTTCTCCCGCGGCGGGATCCACTGGCTGCTCACCAACCCCGTCTACATCGGTGAAATTCGACACCACAAGAACAGCTACCCAGGTCTTCATACTCCTATCATTGATCGTGCAATTTGGAATGAAGTCCAAGCGCAGCTGACGGCGCAGAAGTCGGGCCCGACGCGCGGTCGACGCAATGTTGCTTGGCGCTCACTTCTGACGGGCAAGCTTCTGGACGAGACCGGCGACAGCCTCGGCCCCACTTACGGAGGCTCGGGTGCGGGCCGCCGACACTATTATGTGTCGCGCCGGCTTATCGAAGGAGCCAAACGAAGTGACACTGGAGGATGGCGTCTGCCCGGCGAGCACCTCGAACGGACGGTCGCAGCGCTCGTGGTCGAGCACTTAAAGCGATCGGGCGCGGTTATAGAACTTATGCCGACGATCACCGATGCAGGCGCGGCCTCTGACGTCGATTCGAAGCTGCAGGAACTTTCTGAGGCAAAAGATCTGCGGGAGACCCTGTCGCTTGTGAAGCAGGTGCGGATCGCTCCGCTTGTTATGGAGATCGACCTTGATCAAACGGCTCTGCCCTCAGCTCTTAGGGTTAAGCTTAAGGGCGTCTCCGAGCAATTTCTGAAGCTGTCGGCACCATTTCAGACTCGCCGTCGTGGGCAGGAACTCCGCTTGATCTTCGGCGACGAGCCGCCTGAGGTTGATCTGGCGCTGTTGCGGTATGTCGCAAAGGGATGGGTGTGGTGGGAGGCCATTCAAAAAGGCCGCTCCCTTGCTCAGCTTGCCGAAGCTGAGAACGTCTCACCTAGGCTGATCGCGAACCACCTGCCGGTAGCTTTTCTGGCGCCGGACATCATCGAGCTGATTGTTACCGGTCGCCACCCGCCCGGCCTATCCGTCACCCGGCTGCGCCGAATGATCTTGCCCTTGGTATGGTCTGAGCAGCGCGCGGCGCTTGGCGTCGGCAACCCTGCCAAAGTCTGACATCGCGCCCGGCGTCGGCTGCGCGAGCGCCAGATCCCGAATTTCAGCGCCGCCTCTCCCAATACGAGAAGCGCACCCTTTTCCGGGGCCACAGAGATTTCGCGGAGAAATGCAGTGCGTTGTGCCTCTATCGGGGAAGCAGAGAACGTACGGCAGCGCAAAAGGCGCGAACACGGCGGTATTCTGCGGTGCAAAGCGCACCGCCTAGGGCCGGCGGGAAGGCTGGTGGTGGACGCAGTCCGAAGCAAAGTAGTCTGCAGTTGAAGGGCTTTTCGTCCCGCTAGGCGCGCATACGGTGTCGACACACCCCTCTTGCGCGAAAGGCAGCGACATGGCCGTTGACGTGCACGTCCGTTCAGAAGCAACCCCGCCTAGCCCGTCCGACCGGACAGAACTAGTCACGCGGTGGGAGCGCCTCTTCAAGGTGCCCATTCCCAGCCATCTATCGAGGCAGCTTATCGAGAGGAGCGTCGCCTACCGCCTCCAAGTTCTGGAACATGGCGCCATCAGCAAACGCGTACGTCACACCCTGCTGGCGATTGCGGAATCCAAGAACAGCGTCCCCACCCGCCGGCCGGCGCCTGGCTCTCAGCTCATTCGTGAGTGGAACGGCGTCCTGCATGTCGTAGATGTGCTGGAAAAGTCATTTGAGTATCGCGGTCGGTCGTATCGTTCGTTAACTGCCGTCGCCGCCGAAATTACCGGCGGGAACTGGCCAGGGCCAAGATTTTTTGGTCTTCGCAGGCGCTGCAAATGAGTGGCGGCGGTTCGCGTGTTGTGCGGTGCGCGATCTACACACGCAAGTCTTCGGACGAAGGGCTGGAGCAAGAGTACAATTCGCTCGACGCCCAATACGATGCCTGTCGCGCGTTCATTGCCAGCCAGGTCCATGAAGGCTGGATGGTCCTTCCAGATCGATTTGACGACGGTGGCTTCTCGGGAGGCACCCTTCATCGGCCTGCGTTGCAACAATTGCTGGCACGGATAGACACCGGGCAAATCGACTTGGTGATCGTCTACAAGATCGACCGTCTAACTAGGTCGCTCGCCGATTTCACCAAATTGGTAGAGCGCTTCGGAAGGACAGACTGCTCCTTCGCCTCTGTGACCCAGTCTTTCAACACTTCGACATCGACAGGCAGATTAATGCTGAATGTGCTTCTGTCGTTCGCACAGTTCGAACGAGAGGCAACCGGTGAGCGTATCCGGGACAAGATTGCCGCGTCGAAGCGAAAAGGTATGTGGATGGGCGGCGTACCTCCGCTGGGCTACTCAGTGCGCGAACGGAAGCTCGTCATCGAAAGCCCGGAAGCAGGTCGAGTCGGTCAGCTATTCGACCTGTTCCAAGAGCACCGGTGTTTGAACAAAACTTGGCGCATCGCTAACGACCTCGGAATACGTTCGCGCCCAACAGCCAAGTACCCAAAAGGCCCATCCTTGCGACGAAGCGGCATCCTATGGATCCTGATGAACCCCCTTTACGCTGGCTTGGTCCGGCACAAAAACAATACCTATCCCGGACAGCATGAGCCTATCATCAGCGCGGATGCGTGGAACAACGTTCAAAAGCTTGTAGCCAAGTACCTGACCGACCGGAGAGGCAAGGTCGGTCACCCTCAACGAAGGTCTTGGCTCGTTGGAAAAGTCTTCGCTGCTTCAGGTGCTCGTTTGGTGCCGCGGTTCGGGAGTTCGGCAAGCTGTCGCCGCCGCTATTATGTTTCGCCGAGTGATAGTTCCACATCGCATGCATCAGACGTTTGGCGCGTCCGAGCGGACATGCTTGAACAGCTGGTAGCAGTCACAATCACAAAACATATCGATTCAGCGAGGCAACATCAGTGGCCGTCTGCAAGCGGTCACGTTCGAAAAGGCGACGGCCTCAAGCAGGATACTCCATCACGTGATCTGCTTGATCTGGTGCAAACTGTGCACTTGCGCCAAGGCCTAATCGAGATCGCGATTCCGACTTCCCGCCTCTCACAATACCTGCCTTCGGAGGAAGTCCCCGCGGCTGGGGCGATGACTCGAATTTCTGCGCCGTTCCAGTATCGGCGTGCCGGCCAGGAAGCCCGCCTAATTCTCGGCGACCGTCCCGCTGCAGTCGACCCGCGACTTCTCAAGTTCGTTTCTCAGGGAGCAGCTTGGTGGCAGGCTATTGTGGACGGACAAAGCATCGCAGCCATAGCGAAGTTGCACGGCGTATCCGTCCGTCAGATCACACTTCATCTGCCCTCAGCATTCCTGGCTCCTGATATTGTTGAGGCGATCGTAGACGGCCGACAGCCGTCAACGATCACTGTCGAGGTATTGCGGAGCGGCGCACTACCGACGGATTGGGTGGAGCAAAGACGGCTCTTGGGAATGGCGCCAATCTCGAACAATGAGACCGAGACATATCCGCCGATTGGGCGCGCGCCGTGGGTATCGAACTGTTGCTGATAGCGGGCAAGAGATTCGAACTCTAGTACCCCGTATGGAACGCCATATTGGTCCGATAATTGAGGGCGGGGAAGTATGCGGCAATGTAACCGTCAGGATCCGCAGACCGGAAAAACGCTCCACGTGCTCGGCATATTATGCACGGCTTTGGGCAGCGCCGGGAACGGGATGACGTTGGTCTCATTCTCGAAGTCTGAGACCGTCTGAAATTTGCACATCGCGTCGGCCATGTTGTCTTCAGATTCATGACCTGCTGCTGCGCGCCAGCGGGCACAACCCCGCCACCCTTTAACTTGGAAGGAAGTGATACCGCCGGATCCCTGCCGCCCAGTTCGGCGCGATCCCGTGCAGATCCAACAATTTGTAGGCGTCGTCGTAAACGGGCTTCGTAGGAAAATAGATGGAGAGGCCTGTAGGTTTTTGACGATCCCGAGCGAAAAGATACTCGGACGCAAGAACTCCTTTCGCGACGGCTTCAGCTGCTTTTGCAATACTAGGGTCGGGGGCAAGCCGATTCAACACAGCGACAAAATCCCCGACGTCCAGGAAGTCGGTGTCATAGAACCGCGTGCTTACCTTCTCGCTTTGCGCCAGCGAGCCATACGAGGTGTCCACCATTTCCCCGATGCGGCTTCCAAGCGCGTTTAATGCAGAGGCGATTTCAGGGAGAAGGCTGCAGTCAATGGCCGACTGAGTAACTAGACGTATTTTGTAGTTCTGCATGCTCGCGGTGTAGGCTCCGACCCAACGTCGCGAAAGCTCTTTGGCAGATATCGGTGGTCCGACGAGCGCCCGGAGAACTAGATCGTACTGCCAACCCTTCCCGGGTTCGATCTCCTCAGACCCAACCACATGATCTGCAAAGTCGCGAATTTGAAACGCGACTTCGACGCCGGCCATAAGACACGCGTCGAACCCGATAATGTCAAACTTGAACGGCGAACCATGCTTCGAAGCTATCGTTGTAGCCGCGCCCCGCAATGCTTGCTTCAGTTCCACACAATCGAGTGCGTCCCGCCGGGAGGATTCATCCAGCCCGATCGCTCGGACAATGAGCTTTTCCAAATCCTCGTCTGATGGCGGGTTAGCCTGGAGTAGCGCTTCTAAGCCAACCTTGCCGCCATGCAGTATCGCCTGCGCGAACTGAGGGGAGGCAGCGCTGGCCAATGTCCTCTCGACAAATGAGGTTACGACTTCACTTGCGTTCTGTCTGAAGACCAGTCGGGCTAGGCGATTGCCGTATCTGCTCGCAAAATCGACGTGGCGCATCGCCGCCGCCATTCGTTCCCCCGCCGCTTCTTCCGCTCGCTCATAAATGAAATCCGGTTTCCAGCCGCTTCCATGATTCCAAATAATGAGCGCATATCTTTCCGCTGGAAAACGCAGGACTCCCCATTCCAAAAAGTCCTGAAGCGTTTTGGCGTCGCCCGTGTTGGTCTCACCTATGTCTTCAAGACCCGAGACGAAACGAACATTGAACCTGCTCCAATCGTGATCCTTGACGATTTTGCCGCGGAACGCCGAGCCTTTGTCACCGTTCCCATACCTGTCGACCTGTACGACCACATCGACGTCATCGGTCGACCCAATGGCCTCCATTTCATGAAGGTCCTGCACCGCACGGCTGTCGAGGTCGTTGTCGGCCGCCATAAACACGAGGATTGTCCAGCGCTTCATTTGCCGGTCTCGGCCCCTACCTCGACTTGAAAGAAATGCGATTGTTCCAATGACGTTCGAATTTCGAGAGAGCGCGGCGCCCTGGAGAGTCCTGGTTGTCGGAGCGCGACCGACAGCAATTGCTCATCTTCTCGAACTAAGACGCGCCGGTCTAACAGCTCCGCGATCTGATCATCGATTTCCGGTAAGGTGAACCGATCGGAAACCAGCGCGCGCACATGTTCGATACTCCTAATTTCAGCGGTAGCCCTGAGAATCTCGCTACCACACGCTGACAGTGGGAAACTGCCGCTACTGCAAGACCTGCAATCCGTAATCGTCGAGTGGCCGCCGCTCTCGTCGATCGTCAGATGCGATTCGCCGGCCTCATCGCTCCACAACTGCAGCGCTTCTGAGAGCTTCACGTGCACTTGGTCGATCGCATCATCTGCGAACCCTGTCATCTCGAAGTGGTAAGCCAGCCTTCGCAGGCTCTCGGCCTCGAACGGGTAGATGTGCGCATAGGCCGGCAAAGGCTGGATTGTGGTGCCGAACGCCTCAGGCGAGTTGAAGTAGGGGCTGAACCTGTCAGCACGCACTCGACTAAGACTCGAAGGCGGCGATAGGTGGGTAAGCGCCGGCACTAGGGTTAAGATATTCCGATAGTCCTGCTCTTGTTCACCAGGAAACCCGTACAGATGCCCCCACTCGACGAACACGCCGGCTTCTGCCGCAAGTTTCAGCGTTTGCACATTGCGAAGGCCAGTTATGCCTTTGCGCATGAGTTTCAGGATGCGCGTGCTCAGCGACTCGATGCCTGGTTGAATTTTTCGCACCCCTGCCCGCGCTAGAAGCGCTAGGTGCCGCGCCTGCAGGTTCGCCTTGACCTCATAGTGAAGCAATAGCGGCGGCTCGCGATCGACGAGCTGAGGAAGGAACGTCTTGAAGTATTTATGATCAAGAATGTTATCGACTACAAGGATCTCGGGCCCATACAGATCAGCAAGTCTCGAAATCTCGCGGAATGCTCTATCCGGATCCTTGCTTCGGAAGGTCATTCCAAGAGCGTTCAGACCGCAGAATGTACAGTGCTCAGTCTGTCCCCACCAACAACCGCGGGCGCTCTCGAAGAGAGGAACGAACTGATACGCGCCGGACACCGTGGGGGTACGCGCGCGGTCCCGAACAAAATCAGAAAAATCTGCCCAAGGAAGTGCGTCGAGATCGTTTACCGGCACGCTTTGTCGCGCCGGACGCGCCATGACTTCTTCCTGTCGCGTTATAACGCCTGGCGCATCGACGCCCCTACCTCCCAAGAGCCCAAGTATTACCTCCCCGATGATGGCGTCTGCTTCACCGGCGACAACAACGTCGACGAAATCGTACTGACGATGCAGTTCCTCGCCCATTTCTCCTTCACAATTTGCGCCCCCGAATACGATGCGAATGTGCGGGTGGCTGGCCCTTATTCTCCTAGCAAGTGCAAGCGAAGCCATCGTCTGCTGGAAACACAACGAGAAGCCCACGATGTCGTAGTCCGACCAACAGACTGCGTCGACGCAGTAGTCCAGGAACATGTCGATACGCTGTCGAGATTGGAGAATCTGTGAAACGGCCAGCGCGCTGAGGTGCTTTCCATGATCTCTGAGAAGCACCTCGGACAGATAGCGCATTTCTTCTGCTGGGCTTCGTCGATGAACGACACTCGAGAACAGCCATTCGCCAACCAGAGCGAGGAAGTATTTGTCGTTCGAAATTGCCGAAAAGGCCTCAAGCCCGACGTGTTCGGCGAAATCTAGGTAGAAGTGGCGCACATCAGCTTTGACGCCTTCGCGCTCCAATGCCCCCTTTAGCAGCGACAAGCCCAATGACGGGTGATGCGGCGACGCCACTGGCATAGCGATGAATAGGACTGCAGGCGGCCGCACAGTTTGCTTCGATCCACGCGGGGTGGATATTTCCGCTCGGTCACGCATTGTCTGCGTGCACAGCATAGAGCTCAGCCGCTTCCTTCTTGATGTCCGCCAGCGCTCGCTCGGCCAATGCACTGCCAGTTGCGCACCCAAATATTCGATTGCACACTACGCAATCGTGCAGGCTCTCATCGATTTCTAGTGAGGCTTTCTCCGCTGTCGTCATGCGATCGGAGAAGTAGCGAGGTCCCTGGGAAGCGAGCACCGACCACTTTAGACCCTGAGCGCATTTTGCGAGCAATTCTCGCATGCTGTTTTCTGGATAATTCCCCAAGCAAATCCCTTGCGTAAAACCGCCCACCGCGCAGCACGGGTAAACTTCGCCGTTTGGTGTCAGCGCAAGGGTGTCAAAATCCGACCGGCATGCACGCCCGCGGTCGTGGCTTGCAGCGGACAGCAGCTCATTTGATTTTACCTTTCTCCGCGCGCGCCCTACCGGCAGGCATTTCACCTGTGTCGCCGGTATTTCAAAGCCCTCATCGCCAAGCGCCGCTAGGGCTTGGGCTATCCCATGCGATCGTGTGGCGACAACTGTGAGCCTGACACTGATCCCGGCAGCGCGACAGGCTCGAATACTGTTAACGACGTGTTCCGGTTCTATGAACCGTTCATGGAACTGATCCCAACTAATCGCTACGGACTCAAGACCAATTGCCCTCAAGCGTCGCAACGCGTGAACAGCTAGCGCAGGATCCTTGCCGAAGGTTCCATTCGATACGACACGAAAGGCCAAGCTCCTGCGGGCGGCCTCTTCTGCCACCATTGTCAAGTATTCGAAGCGTAAGAAGGGCTCACCCCCGGAAACCGTCACTCGCCGGACAGTGGACGCCAAGGACACTTCCGCGATCGCTTCGCACGCAACTTTCACGTCCAAAACGGTCGTTTGCCGCGGTGAAGAGGTAAATACGCAGTGGTGACAAGCTACATCGCAATTCCACGTCGGCATGAGCGCCAACGTCTCAATCGAGTAGCTTCTAGCTTCAAAGTCGCGCGCCATCCCCCCTCCTCGGACACTCGCGCCCTGACCTTCGCGAGCGCTCTAAAGTCGAGTTAGAGCCAAGCCGCGATTACCGGTCTTCCGCCGAGACGGCTCTCAACCTGCTCAGCTGCCGCGAGGAATGTCTCGTCCTTCAGCGCCTTGAAGAAATTCTGCGAGTCCTGCGACATCTTGAATCCCAAAATCGCCAGAGTGCTCTCAGGTTCGTTGAGCAGCTCCCCACGAAATTCCGAATCGACCAACGCGCGCCCCAGAATTTCTTGGACGTCCTCAAGGCCAATGTCTCTGCGTACGTTCGCCATCATCACCCCCTAGTTTTTGGCTAAGTCATCCTAAGGTGGATTTTGCGCGGTCGCAACAACGGAATACCGGATTTGTCGCCAGCGGTCGGAAACGCACCGACAAGGCTGTTGACAGCGTATTCGCCTGATCGATGCGAACGACGGCCTTGCCTTCATCAGTGGCGGTTTCTCACATGGGTCGATTAATGGAACATCATGGTCTGCGAGGGATTCGAATCTTTGTACCCACTCGTAGCGAAGGAGGGGGCGTGTGGTGCCAGCCTTGGCATAAAGACCTGTGCTCGGAGCTTGGAGCTCCACGCACGCGTCGGCGCATGTCCACGGCTCGCATGCGCTGTTGACTTGCAGAGGACCCCTTACATCTTCGTCCATGAATCTCGTCACCGCTAACGTGGCGAATCTGCAGCCGGGACTGCCGCTGTAGGTTTTCGCGTGAACAGATGAGACGAAATCGAGCGAACCTCGGCCGGTCGATCATCGCTCGCGTACCCGCAAAGAGGTAGGCCGCTGACCAGAGATTGAGACGAGGAATACCGGCCAACCGGCCTCTGAAATCGCAACCAATTCGCCCGGTTGGGGCCTAGTCTGGATATTTGCGCCGGGCGTGCTTTACTGAGCGCGGGATGCACGTGCGCGCAGGCGCTGTGTGCAATGGGTTGGAATTGACAGATGGGCCAGCTGCCGCCGCGCTATCCGGAGCCTAAGCGCCGTCACCTCAAGATCTATGCGTTCGATCCGCTTGCCGGAAACGCGCCGGGCAACAAGACGTCGATCGACGTGCCCTTCGAGCCGCTCAGGCCTGGCCCTTCCGGCCGCGTTTTCACGGTGATCGACTACGATGCCACGCAGAAAAAACATTACGAGCCCGTCGACTTGGAGCGGCAGGAAGCCCTGGTCAATCACGGGCTCGACCATTCGGAGTTCGACCCGCGGTTCCACCAGCAGATGGTTTACGCGGTCTCAAGCAGGGTTCTTGAGAACTTCGAGAAAGCCCTTGGCCGCAAGGTCCGCTTCACCGCCAGGAACGGCGACCTCCGCCTGCTCAAGATACTCCCGCACGCCTTCGAGGACGCGAACGCATACTTCGACCCCGAGCTGCGCGCGCTACTGTTCGGCTACTTCCGCGCCGAAAGCGCCAACGCCGGCCGCAACCTGCCCGGCCAGCGCGTCTTCAACTGCCTTTCGCACGACGTGATCGCGCACGAGCTGACGCACGCCATCCTGCACCGCCTGCGCCGATACTACATAGAACCCACCGGCCTCGACGCACCGGCGTTTCATGAAGGCTTCTCGGACATCGTCGCACTGTTCCAGCGTTTCACCTACCGCGACAGCCTGTGCGCGCAGCTCAACAGCCACCGCGCAGACTTCGCCAAGGGCGGCTTCCTCGGGCTCGCCGCGCAGTTCGGCCAAGCTCTGGGCCAGCGGAGCGCGCTACGCGAGGGGCTGAACCCCGATGGCGGGCCGCCCGTCACCCTAGACAGCGTCTACGAATGCCATGACCGCGGCGCGGTCTTGGTCGGCGCGATCTTCGAAGCCCTCACGGAAATCTTCAAGAAGCGGGTGAAGGACCTCTACCGCATTGCGACCGGCGGTTCGGGTATCCTACCGGAGGGCGACCTCCATCCCGACCTGATCCAGCGCATGGCCGACGAAGCCGCCAAGACGGCGGACTCCCTCCTCACCATGTGCGTCCGGGCCCTGGACTACATGCCGCCTGTCGATCCCACCTTCGGCGACTTCCTCCGCGCCATCGTGACGGCCGACCGCGATCTTGTCTCGACCGACCGGCTTGGCCAGCTCGACCAGCTGATCGAGGGCTTCCGGAAGCGGAAGATATACCCCCGCGACGTGATCTCACTGTCGCCGGAATCCCTGGTCCTCCCCACAGAAGCGCTGCCGCCGCTGCCTGAAGAGGTGCAGCACGACTTCTGGAAACAGATCAGCTTCCAGTCGCTGGCTGAAAGCACGCAGGTCCAGAGCGAGGCGGAACGCTACCGCAAGCTCCAAGGCGTCCGCACCGCCGCGCAGGATTACGCCGGCGGACGAATACCCGGCGGCGGGCCTGAAAAAGACACCTTCGTGAAGCTCTGGCAGTACGGCGTGGACAACGCCCGCAAGCTCGGCCTGGCCGATCCCGAAAGGATCAAGGTTCACGTCAGTTCCTACTACCACTCGATCCGGGTGGCACCGGACCGCCGCTGGACCGGCCAGACAGTCATCCAGTTCGTCCAGACCATGCGCGACCCGAGCGTCGATCTCGGTGGGCTTCCGTTGCGGGGCGGTACGACGTTGATCGCCGACGCCGAAGGCCGCGTGCGCTATCTCGCAGTCAAGCCGCTGCCCTGCGCGATGCAGGCCGTGTACCGCAGTATGGGCAAGGAACGTCTCGAACGCATGCGGGAGTACATCGAGTACTGCGACGCCCGCGACCCGCAGATGGCTTGGGGCGACCGAGCCTACCGCAAGAACCGAATGAAAGCACGCGCTAGGTTCAGCGCGCTGCACGACGGCTGCTCTTTCTGAGGCGCGCCAATGGCCACCACACCGGACGCAACGAAACCACAGGACGGCCAGATCGGCGTCCGCATGTACAATGTCGGCTTCGGCGACTGCTTCCTCATCTCCTTTCCGACCAAGAAGGGCATGCGCAGGATGCTCGTCGACTGCGGCTCCATGGGAAAGGCGAACCTCTCGATCGCCGACATCGCCCGGCAGGTCATCGCCGACGTAACCGATGCGAACGGAAAGGCGGCGATCGACGTCGTCGTCGCGACGCACCGGCACCGCGACCACGTGTCAGGCTTCGCGGCTAAGGAATGGCGCGACGTCGATGTCCACGAGGTCTGGATGCCGTGGACAGAGGATCCGAACGACCCGTCCGCCCGCAAGATCCGCAACGGCCAGACTTCCTTCGCCATGGGCATGCAGAAGCAGCTGGCGGCTACTGCAAGCCCGCTGGTCGCAAAAAAGCTCATGGCCGTGGCCGAGGACATGGAGCTCGACGCCACCGACCTGTTCTCCATGGCCCGCAACAAGCGCGGCGGGCCACCCGCCCTCGCCGCGCGCAACGCGTTCCTCGCCCTGAACGCCGCCTCCAACCCTGAAGCGATGGCCACGCTGCACGACGGATTTGCGGGGTCGCCAGAGCGCTTCTTCCTGCCTGAGAAGACGGGGGACAAGCCCCGCGCGCGCTCCTTCAGCTCGGACAGGCTTCCCAGCGTGAAGATTTCAATTCTCGGGCCGTCGCGCGACTTGAAGGTCATGCGCAGTCTCGAGCCCCCCGACGGCCAAAGCTACTTCCGGCTGGCCTCCGGCGAGGCCGCATCCGCCAACGGAGAGGCGCCCTTCGCCCGCGAGTGGGTTGTGCAGAAGGGATCGAAGAGCATCGCGCACCTCAAGCTGGACCCCGGCGACCTGAAGGCCTTGGAGGAGGCCGCAGCCGGCGACATGGACGCGCTCGCCGCGGCTAACGACGGGAAGCTCAACGGCACGAGCCTTGTCCTGGTCGTGGAGTTCGAAGGCGTCCACCTGCTCCTGGCGGGCGACGCCCAATGGGGCACGTGGGAGGCGGCGGTGAACGACCCGGAGTGGAACACTCTCCTGTCGAAGACGCGCTTCTTCAAGGTCGGGCACCACGGCAGCCACAACGCCTCGCCGAAGAAGCTCGTCGACGGCCTGCTCGGCAAGCGCGGCGACATGCTGGCGATGGTCTCCACCCGCCAGTTCGGCAGCTGGGACATCCCGAGAGAGCCGCTGCTCGACGCCCTCGCCAAGCGCCGTGCCAAGATCGCGCGCTCGGACAAGCGGTCCGCCAAGCCATTCAAGACCTACGCCGACTGGGTCGACCTCATCATCCCGACGAGCTGAAGCGACATGCCGGAAATCAAATCGCCCACCACGTTCGCAGCCATCGACGACCCGCTCGAGGGTCAGAAGCTCGAAGACATCGTCGGCTACTGCGTGTCCGGCGGCGGCTACAAGGCGGCGCTGTTCCATCTCGGCGGCCTCGTGCGCATCAACGAGCTCGGCCGGCTGCGCCAGATCGCCCGCATCTCTAGCGTCTCCGGCGGCTCCATCACCTCGGGCATGCTGGCGGCGAAGTGGCGCGCGCTCACCTTCAACGCCGCCGGGGTCGCCACGAACTTGACGGAGGTCGTGCTTAAGCCGCTGGTCAAGTTCTGCCGCGAGGCGGACATCGACGTCGGCTCGGTGATTGACGGCATCTTCAACCCGTTCGAACGGGCGGCGGACAATGTCGAAGAGGCCTACGCCAAGCTGCTCTATGGTTCTACGAAGCTGGCCGACCTTCCCGCGGAAGCGCCTGGCGTTGCGCCGCGCTTCGTGTTCAACGCTACCAACGTTCAGCTCAACTCTCTTGTGCGGTTCTCACGCGATTATGTCGCCGACTGGCGGATCGGTGAATGGCGCGCGCCAGACCTGCCTTTGGCGAAAGTCGTCGCGGCGTCATCCGCCTTCCCGCCCGTGCTGTCCCCGGTGGTGATCAAGCCGCCGAGACCGTTCGATCCGCTTCCCGGCGCGGACCGGTGCCATTCGCCATACAACTCCCGGCTCGAGCTGTGCGACGGCGGCGTCTACGACAACCTCGGCGTCGAAACCGTCTGGAAGCGCTGCAAGACCATCTTGGTCAGCAACGCAGGCGATCCCTTCGCCGAGCATGACAATCCGAAGGAAGACTGGATGGCGCAGCTGCAGCGCACGGTGTCCATGATCCACCGCCAAGCTGAGAACAACCGGATGCGTACGCTGATCCTGCTGGCGAAGGGCAAGCACCGGAAGGTCGCTCTATGGAACCTGCGCGCGTTCGGCGGCCCGGGCTCGCTCGACCCGACCGACAGGTTCGGCAGCGTCGCGCGCAACGTGAAGGTGCGCCTCAAGTCCGTCAGCTCGACCGAGGCGACGGCGCTGCTGCACCACGGATATGTTATGGCCGACGCCGCCATCGCCAGCTTCTGGCCGCCTGCGGCCCCGAACGCCACGAAATTCCCTGCCGAACTCATCGCCTAGGCCGCGCGGCCCACTGAGTGAACCGAGACGACCCCACGAGGAACCTGTGCTCGGTTTGTTGGCCTTGGCCAAACCCACTCATACTCGAGTGTTGAAAGCCAAGCTGCGATCCAGTGAACACAGGATTTGGCATCAGCAGATTCGACAAGCACAGCTGACAAAGTCTGGGGGATTTGAACCCAAGTACCCTACCCGCAGCCCATCCGAGTCGTTCGAGATCGTGGCCTCGACCTGATAAGGGCCTAGGTCGGAGCACCTTTCACGAGCTGGCTCAGCTGTGTAGATTGATGACGTGATCACGGGGTATCGCTCCGGGTAACCGGGAGGCGTTCGTCCTCGTGTTACCGATTGAAACAAATGAATTTGAGCAGGGGGCCAAAAGAGGCAGGGTCGCCGAGCCCGCCTGATATCCGAGTCAGCACTGCGTTCGCGCAATGCGACTGCGGGATTGCTCTCGCTAACAACATCCTGAGTCCTCTCCTCCAGAATACCTGTTGAAATTGAGCTTACGCGGAGATTTATTCCGCTTGGGGGAAACGAATGCCCACGCTGACCAGGCTAGAAAGCGACTTCACTTTACTACCGGCAGGTCAACTGGAAGATCCGAGTCCAATCGAAGATCACTATCTGTCGATCGAATTCGTCGCCGCGCAGTTTGTTCACGTCCCGACTATAGGAGAGGGGCCACTCCGCTTTGTGGCATGGACCATCGTCGAGGCGCGTAACGGCTTCGAACTTTTTGGGATGCATGATACGGACGTCGATAAGCCCCACCGTCCTGATGAAGCGCTCGACCCGGTTAGGTTAGCACCTCGCTTCGTTCCTAGTGGACCTTTCAGTCTTGAATTTGAGTTCGGGGTTATCACGGCGCGAGCTAAGCCGAGGCTCGATAGGCTTCATGAACTGGCCGAGCGATTTCGCTTCGTCACTCAAGTAGCGCGCGAGCGCGCGGAAGGCATTCACGCACTTTCCCGCTTCCGATCAAATACAGATTCAATGCGCTTACGAGAAGGCTTCCGGGTGGCTGGTAGCGCACGCCTCCAAATTCGCACCCCACCTCGTGCCGGCCTGTACGCGTTGGTTCCAGAAAGCGTGGATGCTAGGAATCTGCGTTGGGATCCACAGCAGGAAGATCTTCGCAACGTCAACGGCATTGTTAGAGAGAAATATTTGGTCGCACGCTTCGTCACGGAGCGTCGACGTCCTGACCTCGCGCGCGTCCCGGCTGTTGCCGACGTGCGTTCAACTATTGCGGCGCCCTCGTCAGAGAGGTTGCATGCCGTGGCTGCTGTGCTTCGGCCCGAATGGACATGCGAAGACCTCACACAAAGTGAACGCGATGAATTCGTGGCGTCAATAAGAGGCGAGACGTGGAAGTCAAAATCCCGTCAGCTGCAGGCTGAAGGTCAGGTCGCGATCACGAAATGGCACCGCAAGAAATTGGCTGCTCCCGGTTTGCTGAATTGGCGGAAAGGGGGGCAGGACTCTTTGCGAGCATCAGCATTTGCACCGGAGGCCCTTCAGGCAAAGGTGCCAGAGCTGGTCTCGGTTGCCATCTATCGAGAGCAGGACGCTCGGCGAGTGTCCGACCGAATGGATGAAACCAGCCCTGAGCTAGCTACTGCTGGCGCGACCGCATCGATGGGCAGCTACGACGCCAAGATCAGGTATGACGTAGTACTCTCCTCGCCACTCGCCGCAATTCTTTCGGCTCCATCGACGCAAATGGCGCGCACCGAACCCCTCTATTTCGATTTTGTAGTTGAAGCCGAACAAGGGCGAGTGCCGTTTATCGCGCGGATTTTGGCCGATGGAGCTCAGGTTGGATCAATCGCATTCGTTCGAGAGGCGTTTAGTCGCCTGTCGGCCGTACGCTCGCAACGAATAGAGCACGAGATGCTTCGTCCCGAGCGGGTATTTATTTCTTACTCGCGGAACGACAGCGACAGAGTTGCCCTGGTGGTCGGAGCATATGAAAGAGCCGGTATCCCCTACTTCTTTGATCGGGCTTCGCTTCGCAGCGGCGTCGTTTGGGAGCCAGCACTCAAAGCGGAAATCGATCGGTCCGACCTATTCCACCTGTGTTGGTCGAACAATGCGGCTGGCTCGAAGTGGGTTCGGGAAGAGATGAACTACGCAATCGACCGCAGGAGTAGAACCGGCGAAGAACCGGACTTTACGATACAAATGATGCACAAGCGACCTTGGCCAGAACCGCCATCGGAGTGGGCACATCTCAACTTTGCGGATTTCTTGCGAGACGGCATCAGTGCTGTTGGTTGATCCCTAGCGCTATCATCTCTGACACGGATCGATAGCATGCCCTCACCGATCGCCCAGATGGCGCAAGACTGTGCGCGCGCGAAGCGCTCATCTACGTGGCCCCCCCGCCCAACCGGCTACCTGCACTTTAGTAAGATCGGGGCCACGTTCGAAAGCCGGAATTCGATCGACATTCCAACAAGCGCAGCCCGCTCTCGTTGGATAAATCAGAACGGGCGAACTGCTTCGTGACTAATCTTAAAACCGGACACCCGCTGTGGAAGGCGCTCTGTCCGGCGCCATCAAAGTGAGCTCCAGCTGGACGCCCGGAGTCTCCGGTGCAATAAAAAGGGTCAATTGCTGTGGGGAGCAATCATGGGAAGCGTGTTTATCAGTCACGCGGGTGCCGATCAGGCGCAGGTCAAATTCATCCATCAAGCTCTTAAAAAGCGCGGGCACCGCGTTCGGTTTAGTTCGGACTTCCTAGACGGTTATGAGGCGGGCGTAGACTGGGCTGAACAGATCGAAATTGAAGTGAAATCCTTCGACCTGACGGTGTTCTGGATCACCAAGAAATGGCTCTCCAGCCCTCACTGCGTCGGCGAATATTATGTGGCGCGCCAGTCGCTGACGCAGCGACGCATGATGGTGATCCAAGCGCGGGATGCCCCCTTTCCTCCGGTCAGGCGCTATCATCACCGCTACACCACCAACAAGCAGTCTGACATTCTCGATGAACTTGAGAAGCGTCTTGCAGCTGTCGAGATAAAGATCGACCCCGGTGCGCCCTACCCCGGTTTGCGGCCCATCTACGAGAACGAGACACATCTGTTCTTCGGCCGGGAACAGCTGGTGCGTGACATGGAAGCGCGCGCCTGGCACCGCAATAAGCAAGACGATCAACGCCGCCCGCTGAAAGTCATTGTCGGCCCCTCGGGCGTTGGAAAGACCTCGCTTCTGCGGGCGGGCCTCTTCGCCCGCTGTCAGGTGCCTACGCGCGCCAGCGGCGCGGGAGACACAGCCTTTGCAGGCGCTTTCGATCTGACCATGCCGCTTGAGCAGTCTCTCATACAGGCCTTAGGCGTGCTGGCAGGCGAGCATGCGCCAGCGCGCACGGACGCGCTGCAGATCTTGGCCCAACGGGTTATCGACCGCTTTCGCGAACCAGGAGCTACGGGCGTGGGCGCCCGTGCCATCCTCTTCATCGATGGCTTCGAACGTTTCTATGAGCGGGAGAACGAACATCTTCGCGTGCTGGTCGCCCGCGTGCTGCGCGAATCCCGCGTGAACGTCGTCACGAGCATGCGCAGCGACGCACTTCCGCTGCTGACCGATCATGACGACGAGCTGGCGCCTCTCGCGACCCCAATTAGCATTGCGGCAATCGACGAGGACACACTCCCTGACCTTATCGTCAAACCCGCCGAGCGGATGGGCTGGAAGGTCGATCCTGACGTTACGGACGAGTTCGTTCGTTTCTTCTCCAACAACCGCAACGGCCTACCGCTCGTTGCATTCGCGCTCCGGCAACTATGGAGCGTGGCGCAGGCGGAGGAACTGGCTCGAACCGGAAAGGTCATACACATCGGCTTGTTGCAGCGAGTAGCGTCAGGAGAAAGGGGCGCCATAGCTTCGCTCGTTTCGGATCACTGCTCCTCCCTTGATGACATGCTTGGTGCGGGCGTGGATGAACCACTCCGGCGAATCCTCTTCAGGGTTTGCAGGTGGGAGCAACTGACTGGCGTCATCCGTCCCCACGCCGTCAGTCTCAAGTCCGCGCGAAACGATGAACTGGCGCTTGCGAAGCAGCTGTGTTCCGAGCAGTTTCGTCTTCTCAGCGAAGGCGACACCCAGCCGCCGACCGTGCGCCCTGCACATGACCGCATACTTGAGATCTGGCCGAAGGCGCGCCGTCTCATCGAGGAAATGAAGCCCGATCTGCTCCTAGAGGCCGAGGTCGAACAAGAGCTGTCGGCCCTGATGGCCGAAGGTCGCCCCGGCCGCCTCTATTTCCAGTCGCGCAGCGTGGAGCAACTCGATGACATCCAGCTGATGATCGACACTTGGAGCAACGAGCTTGAGCCGCTGATCAGGTCGGAGTGGGAAGCCTATCGCCGGTCGCTCTCGAAAGCTGACCGGATCGAGCTTGCGAACGAGGCCATGCTGCGTCGGCAGATTGACCTGCCCCGCGCCTCTCTGAGCGGACTTCTGGCCCAGAGCAGTGCTGATAAATCCGACTGGCTGCTTGCCTCTCAGTTTGCGCTTTCGATGGGCCATCTCAGCACCAAGGGACGGCGCTACAAGTCGATCATCACGCCGGTCATCCGATCACTGCACGAACTCAGGGAAATCGAGATCTACCGTCTGCCTGAGACGGCGCACCGGGGACCGTCCATGTACGGCGGCACGCTTGAAGCCAGTCCCGTCCGCCTGTCAGCCTTTCATGGCCGCGATCGCGTCACCTGGACAACGCCAGACGCCCCGCCCCAACGCACGTCTCTCCTGCCTGACAATCACAAGGCCATCCACACGCTCTCGGGCGCGGGCTGGGGGTGCGTGATCTCAGCGCAAGACGAAGCCGGATTAGAGCGGGATCGGTATCGTCCAAAAGCCATGTGGGTTCACCACCCGACGCTCGCGCAACCTGTGCGCTTCAACCTTGGCAAGCGCAACTTCGAGGACTTTGCATTGTTCGCGGGCCAGGATGGGCTGGCTTTCGCTTTTGTCGGGTCCGACGCCAACGCGCCTGAAAGCCGGCTGTTGTGGATGTGGCGGATCACCATTCGGGACCTGAAGACCGAAGCCACAGACGTGAAGTTCGCAAAGCTGCAGGCTGTCTGCGAAGTCGATTTCGAAGTGAACGCGCTCGCGATGTCAGGCGCAGGACCGAGGCTGTTCGTCGGTGGCGGGCGGTATGACGCCACAACCCGGCGCGCGACGGCCTGCGGCGTCACGCACCTGCTCCGCTATCACAATGCCGATCTCGGCTTCGAGATCGTGCGTTCGGAGCCGGTTGATCTTCCGGAGCTGCAATCCTCCATCGCAAGCGTGGCCATGAGCAAGGATGGCGACCGGCTGATCGTTGGTGACTCAGGCGGGCGGTTGTTCTTCCACGAACTGAAGGAAGCAGCAGGAGTCGCGAAAACACGCCTGCTGCGCGGGGTCGAGACCGATGTCGGCATCGGCGTCCGGCGCACGCATCCCGGCCCGGTCACCAGCCTGGCGTTTTCCGGGAACGGCACGCGCGCGTACTCGGGGTCGACCTCTGGCGAAATCAAGATCTGGGATGCTGAAACCGGCACCCAGATCGGGGCGCTTCACGGTCACCGTGGGCGGATTCAGAGTCTCGAGGTCTCGAGCAACGGCCAATACTTGGCCTCGTTCGGAACAGACGGAACAGCGAGGCTGTGGGATAGCCGGGCACTTGGTCCGATCGGGCGCAGTGTCGAGCTGTCGAACTGGCCGATCGCGATCGCCTTCACGGGTCCCGACGAACTGAGAGCGGCCGACAGCAGCGGAAAGGTGTGGCGGCACCAGTTTCGATTCAGTGCTTCGCCCGTCCTGGTTGGCGATGCTGCAATCAGCGTGACGACAAGCACAGTCATCAAGTCCGCAGGAGCGCCCTCAGGCCTCCTGCTTGCCGGTGATGGCTCGTTCGCATTCTTCCCCAATAGTGCAGACAGCCCTCGGCGCTTCAATTTTGCCGAGGGCGACCGCCCGGTGCGCATCTCGGCTCTGACACAGCTGGACGATGACCACGCGATAGCCGCCGTTCTCTGGCGAAGCGGGCGTACACCGGAAAGCGAGCTGGTGCGTATCACCCTGTCGAGCGGTCAGATCGCGGGAACGGGCGCGGTTGTCCCGGCCTACATATCTGTCCTGCAGGCGCTCTCGAATGGCCGCGTCGTTTGCGGACGGGATGACGGCACCGTTTCGCTCTGGGATCCTGCAACGGGCGGCTTCATCGACAAGCCGTTCTCGAAAAACCCCCGCTCCAGGCTACTTTGCATTGCGGAAGCGGTCGATCTCGGCGTCGTGCTGATGGCCGGCAGTATCGTGCTCGGGCAGAATCCGATTCAGATCTGGGATCGCGACGAGTGGGGATCCCGTCACCCACGAGAGTGGATCGCCGGACATCAGGATCAAATTCACGCCATGACCGTTCTGCCCGATGGGAGAACGCTGGCATCCGCTGGCCGGGATTGCATGTTGCGCTTCTGGCACATCGAAGGACGGATTGCGCTAGGAAGGATTCGGGCGTTCCCTCATTGGGTCACGGCGCTCGCCGTATCTCCTGATGGCGAGACCATTGCTACGGGCGGATCTCGCGATCACCGCGTGCGCACATGGGGAGCACACCCTTATCACTATGCGAAGGTCGATTGGTCCAACGTTCAGGGCCATTACTCGGATCCTGCGGTCTCATATGTGGCCGATGTGGTCGCCAAACTCAGGCCCCAGGGTATGCCGTACAACGTATTGAATCAGTTCGGGCTGGGCGCGCTCGCTATCGATGCATCGCGCGGAGACGACACGGATTCAACGGAACCCAATGAAACCGTCGGCGACGGCGGGCCGACCGAAAATGTCTAACTCAGTTCCACGCTTGGTACGCGGGACCGAAGCACACGAGCGCATCTCCAAACGTTTTCCGCTGCGGAGGCCGTTGCGAACTATCCGAACCCAGTCAGCGGCTTATGTGCGACACACTCGCGAGGCGCAGGCACGATGCTAGCGCGAAACGCCAGCCAGCTCTCCCTAAAGAAGCAGATCGAGAGCCTAGCAGACCGCTTAGGACGTCGTCTTTGGCACTGGGCAGTCCATTCGAACCGGCGCACCGGGCAAAAAAACCGGCTTTCGGCGCGCAGCCGTGTTGCCTTCAACCGGATTCAATATTGAATGCCCTTTTACAAAGGTCAGCACAAACTAAGTTCGGCCGTTTCTGTTTTACATCACCGCTAGATTGCACCGTCGACATAGAGCACAATCGATGTCTCGCCGTTTCCCCACCCTCGGTACAAACGGTTCGAGGTGCTTTCGGATGTTCTAGATGGCAATGGCATTTCCCGGCCTCTATGCAGACGCCTCCAAAGCATCTGCCAAGGAGCAGAAGTCGTTCCTTCGGGTGCTGGCCGCTGAGTACGTTCTACTGTTCTTAGCGTCCGTCCTGGCGATCGAGATGATTGCTGCGACATGGTATGTGATCGCATACGTAGTCGTACTCGCGGGCGCATTGGGGTTGCTCGCGTTTCGGACATTCAGTCAACCAGATCGTCGGTGGTATCAAGCTCGGGCGCTTGCAGAATCCGTTAAGACGACGGCTTGGAAATATGCCATGCGATCGAAGCCCTTCGAAGGACTCGCTGACGATAAAACAGCGCGGGAAGTTTTTCGCCAAGTTTTGACAGACGTGCTCAAAGCGAATCGCCAGATCGGAAGCCAGTTCGATGGCAAGGGCAGCAACGACCAAATTACGCCGAGTATGGAAGTCACACGGTCTCTAAGCATTCCGGAGCGGCTCACTTTCTATCTTCATGACAGAGTGGAAGACCAGTTGAGCTGGTACAATCGGAAGGCCCGGGACAATGCGAGGGCGGCAAAGATAGCATTCGGCATACTTGCGAGCATGTATGTGGCTGTTCTGGCGTGCGTGGTAGTGAGAATAAACGAGCCTACTTGGATACTCTTCCATCCGGAACCACTTCTAATCGCGGCGGCAGGATGCATTGGGTGGATGCAGATCAAACGGTATAATGAGCTTGCGGCATCCTATCGACTGACCTGGATCGAAATTGGCATCATCAAATCAACCGTAGGCGAGCTGAAAAGCGATGATGCCTTGGCCACATTCGTCGATGACGCGGAAGAGGCATTTTCCCGCGAGCATACGCAGTGGTTGGCCAGACGCAGCATTCGATAGTCGGGACTGCTTCAACATGTCAGCGCCGTTTGCCAAGATGCCGTAGTGGCGACCTGAGTACCGAATGGCCCACCACGCATTGGTTGCTAATGTCGAAGACTTCATCAAATTCGACGAATATTTCGACCGTCGCCGTCGATGGATAAGCGATCTCCTTTTCACTGCTAGTCCGGTTGCAATCGCGATCGATATTGTTACCCATACCGGAGTCGATCCATCATACCTTGCTCGCCCCAGCGGCCTCACTGAGAGGGTTGAAGCTTGGTGCTCCGATCACCTTTGTGGGCTTTGAAACTGGATACGAACCCCACTACCGGATCTCCCGGATCGCAGTTGCCGGGGATGACCGGCGCCTACGGGTTTGATCGGCCGGCCTTCTCCGCCGGCAGGGATAGCCTCGACTAAGACGCCCTGGCGCTTCGGGTCGAGGGCGGAAATCGCCGTTCGCGACGACCTGATGCAATTGCGTCTAGTGCTTGAAGAGGGCCCGCGTCCTTCTTGACCTGTGCTCATTAAGGTCATTCAACTGGGTCCGCAGAGGCGGGGCGTTGCAACACGGCAGATTTGGCAACGCCGATTCAGGCGCGGGGTTCTCTCCACGCTTGGCCTCTTCTGCATCTAAATAGCTGCCAGTCTTAGTAGCGGGGGGTGAGAAATTGCCCCCCGCTATCCTTGTCCCGCGAGATGCAATTGATGGCCCGCCGCGCAGCTGTCATCCGATTTTCAAATGTGTTGTGGGCCGGCACCACTCCGTTCTCAGCTGAAAGAGGGTTGCGACCTCCATGGATCCAAATCCTACAGGACCAGGCTTCTCCGCACGCGTCAAATGCGTCCCTTATTCAGGAATTGTTGGAACGGGTACACAATCCGGAGTTTCGACATCAACCACCGCTCAAGGCTGATCTGCCAAGACGACTGCAGGGTGGCGACAGTAGTTCGGTATTTCTCGCCGCGCAGACAGATGAGCCAAATCGAACTCCGTTACTGGTCGCGAGTGCTCGAAGTCGACCGTTCCGAATTCGAGGAGCTTCAGATTTTGAAGCCAGCGGCAGCATCCGAACACAGTTATTCGGAAGCGGATACCTTGTTGTTGATGTGACGTTTCGGATTCGCGCTGACCCGGCGACCATTGGCGGAGAGCGGCTGTGGCAAATTGCTCAGTCCTTGAGTCCCAACGAAACCCACAGCCAGCTTGTCCTAGCAAAGAATGGGCTCTCAGGTTCCCCTCGTGAATTCGCATTGGGTGTCCTCGATGGTCTTTCGCATTCACTCATGTTGCCACCGGGCTCTTTGAGCCAGGTCAAGGACAGGTGGCAGGTGGCGATTATGGCGGAGAACGGCCCCATGAGCGTTCCTCGCGAAATAGCGGGGCACAAATTGGGTTCAATGACCGGTTTTGGAGAAGGGAGCCTTCAAGCGGGTGAGCGAGGCTATTATTACTCCGAGAACCCACGCCAGCCTCACAGGAACCTTCGAAGACGGTTGGAGACCCTCCGCACAATTTTTGATTTCACCCGCTATCAAAGGGATTGCATCCTTTGGGCCAATGAGTGTGTGGCTCAGTTCGAAAGGCGTCTTGCGAGCGCAAACCTTATTGGCGGTGCCGAACGGAAAGCAGTCGACCTCGTTGAGACGACTACGCAGGTCAAGCGCGTCGCCGACATCGTCCAATCATTAGATGATGTCGTGTCTGCGACAAAATCTGAGTCGACACGGTGGCAGCGTCGCATTCACACCCTGTTCTCGGACGCCCTCGATCTTCCACGCAACCACACAAAGTATGAGAAGCACGCAGCTGGACTAGTCGTAGAAATTGCCAAACTCCGATCGCGCACTTGGATTGCCACACAAGATACAGTGCCGAGTCCAGTAGACGTTTTCATTTCCTACGCGCACGACGACGCCCAATACGCCATCCCATTAAAGCGCAATCTAGAAGACTTGGGGATCAAGGTATTCTTTGACACCGCGGGCGGGCTCAGCGCAGGCGATCCCTTTGGAGAACGGATCGCAGATGCGATTCTTGGATGCAAAGCGGTATTGGCCGTATGGACGCCGCGCACGCTGGCGAGGCCGTGGTGCCGACGGGAGTGCTACATGGCTCGCGAACTCGGAAAGCTAGTTCCTGTCGCTTGCGCCCCACTCCTGCCAATCCATCTCCGAGACTTTATGGAGCACAGCTACGAAAATCTCGCGGAGTTTGACGGCGATGGTCCGCATCTGGGCTGGAGTCGCACCCTAACTGCCATCGCCGCAAAACTCGATGATTGGGTCCAAAACAACCCTCGCGATGACGGCAGTTCGATAACAAGCAACCTAGCTGACCAAGTGCGCAATGCAGCTCGGTGGGCCCATCCACGACCGTAGCCGGTAATCTGCTCGACCTAATGTGGTTGAAACGGGCATCGATCGCCAACCCGTTCTGATCTCTCTGGGCAGAATCGAACATGCGACCCCCTACCACCACGATCGTCCAACCTTCCGACCGGTACCTTTGTATTGGCGATACGATCGTTCAATAGCGGCACGTTCCAGAACGCGGCATCTGATCAGCAATCCGGCAGCAGGCTTCCTCATGAGCTGCACGGTTGGAACAGGTGTCAGCAATGCTGCACGAGCGTTCTTTCGAATGGGACCCGTTGGGCCGAGACTTTCGCTCGTCGGGATCATCTGGCGATCAGGCCTTATGTTCGCTGGATGAATTGATCGAACGTCATTGCCCCGCCCTTTGGAGGTCCTTTCTCGACGGGCGTTCGGTTGGGTTTGATGTCGTGAGCGAGCCGATCTTTTTGGAGCCTCGCCGCGCCTGGAAGTCCTGCCTTGTCCTGTCGGAACTTGTCAGGACATTGGTCCGCCACAAGTTCTGCGCCGAAGAAAACGGCGCGATCACGATCGAGCTGCGGCAGATCTCCGGACACGTCGTCTGCTTCCTTTCCTGCGATGACGGCGCCGCTGGACCGAAGCGTTCGGGCTTGAGCGCTGCGTCTCTGGCGCCTCTGGTTTCCGATCTGCACGGGACGGTCCATCGAGCGGAAGCCCCCAATGGCGAGATATTTCTTCTGACCTTCCCGTTGGGCGATCCGCGCTCATCAACAACAGAACACTGACAACGCAACCTGCCTCTCGACACCACAGGAGATTCTCATGCGACGCATCACTCCCCTCGCCCAGATTCTCACAGTAGGGTTGGTGCTTGCTGCCGCAGGCTGTGGGGCCTCCGCCGACATTCCAGCCGGGGCGCCGCTGGTCCAGACGATGGTCGTCGCGGGCGCTACCGCAGAAAGCGGTCAGAGTTTCGCAGGCACGGTGCGCTCCCGCATCGAGAGCGATCTTGGCTTCCGGGTGGCCGGCAAGGTCACCGAACGCTTGGTCTCGGCCGGCCAGCATGTACGGCGCGGTCAGGTCCTCATGCGACTTGACGGGACTGACTACTACCTGGCGAAAAATGCAGCGACCGCAGAGCTAGCGGCGGCAGAATCCCGGGCCAGCCATGCAGAAATGGAACGCCAGAGGAAGGATCGGCTGTTCAAGGAGGGAGCTGTCTCGCGCAGCGAGATGGAGCGCGGTGAGGCGGAGGCCCGCGCCGCCACCGAGGCGGTGAAGGCCGCACGGGCGCAAGCCGGGGTCGCGGCCAACCGCGCGGGCTACAGCGACCTCGTCGCCGATGCCGACGGCGTCATACTTGAAGTGAGCGTCGAAGCCGGAGAAGTCGTGGCCGCGGGACAGCCGGCGTTGCGACTTGCGCACGACGGCCCTCGGGATGTGCAGGTCGCGTTGCCAGAACAGTATGGCGGGCTGGAAGTCGGTATGCCCGCCACCGCCGTGCTTGCATCCGACGATGCCCGGCTCGCGGCCAGTCTCCGGGTGATCGCAGGCAGCTCCGATCTGGCCACGCGGACTTACCGAGCCCGCTTCGCAATTGAGAGCGAGGAGCCGTTCGTCCTTGGCGCGACGGCGCGTGTTGTGCTCATTCGCAACGAGCGGGAGGCTTTTGACGCACCCTTGAGCGCCGTGCACGATGAAGGCCGGGGACCCGGCGTGTGGATCGTGGACGAGACCCGGTCGACTGTGGAGTGGCGTCCGGTCGCCCTTGCCGCCTTCAGCGATGACTGTCCGGTGTCAGCAACCGTCAGACAGGTTGAGGTCTTTCACGAACGGAGGAATTCTGGATCATCGCAGCCCTTAAGGTAGCGAAGATGAGACAGAATTCCGGGCCGCAGTCGGCCGAGAAACATGTGAAGGAGATCCGCCGGCGGACGCGGCGGAAGTTCTCTGCAGAGGAGAAGATCCGGATCGTCCTTGCCGGACTGCGCGGCGAGGCGTCGATCGCCGAACTGTGCCGGCGGGAGGGGATTGCCGAGGGCCTCTACTACAGCTGGTCGAAGGAGTTTCTGGAAGCGGGCAAACGCCGGCTTGCGGGCGACACGGCGCGTGAGGCCTCCTCTGGCGAAGTGAAGGACCTGCGCCACGAGATGAGCGCGCTGAAGGAGGCGGTCGCCGACCTCACACTCGAGAACCGTCTGCTCAAAAAAAGCATGATCGCGGATGGGGACGACCCCGAATGAGGTATCCCGCGTCCGAAAAGCTCGAGATCATCCGCCTGGTCGAGGGCTCGCACCTGCCGGTCAACCGCACGCTGGAGAAGCTGGGCGTCTCCCGGCCGACTTTCTATCGCTGGTGCGACCTCTACCAGCGCTTCGGCGAAGACGGACTTGAGGATCGGCGTTCAGGCCCTGGCCGCGTGTGGAACCGCATCCCGGACGAGGTACGTGGTCAGCTCATCGACCTCGCGCTGGAACAGCCTGAGCTCAGTCCGCGCGAGCTCGCCGTCACCTTCACAGACGAACGCGCGTACTTCGTCTCGGAAGCCAGTGTTTACAGGCTTCTGCGAGCACATGGCCTGATCACCAGCCCGGCGTTCGCCGTGATGAAGGCCGCCGATGAGTTCCACGACAAGACTACCGCGCCCAACCAGCTCTGGCAGACCGACTTTACCTATCTCAAGGTTACTGGCTGGGGTTGGTTCTATCTCTCCACCATCCTCGATGACTTCTCGCGTTACATCATCGCCTGGAAACTCTGCACCACGATGCGGGCGAACGACGTGACCGCGACAATCGAGATGGCGCTTGAAGCGTCCGGACTTGACGAGAGACCCAGGGCTCATCGGCCGCGGCTTCTCTCCGACAACGGCTCGTCCTACATCGCAGGCGATCTCGCCAAATGGCTCGACGATCACGGCATCGGCCATGTCCGCGGCGCGCCCAACCACCCGCAGACGCAAGGCAAGATCGAACGCTGGCACCAGACGCTCAAGAACCGCATCCTTCTGGAGAACTACTATCTGCCGGGAGACCTCGAAACGCAGATCGGCGACTTCGTCAGCCACTACAATCACCGACGCTACCACGAGAGCCTCGGCAATCTAACGCCAGCCGATGTCTACTCAGGCCGCGGCCAGACCATCCTCATGAAACGGGAGGCCATCAAACAACGCACCTTCGAACAACGCCGCTTGCAGCACGCCAGACGCGCTGCTTAAAAAACCAACACCAGATGAGCAGAATCCTCCGTTAGGAAACCGCCCTCGCTGTCTCAAGTTATCCGACGACGGACACGGCGACGACCGCTACTTTCCACTTTTCGCGAGCCGCCCCGAGGCTCGCCCACGCAAACGGGCTGAAGTCGTAGCGAATGCGATCGGCAGTCGGGTCTCTGGGAGGACTCTCTACCGCTAAGTCCCGGACACTTGGGCTCAATTCCTAGTCTCAACGGCCGAAAGGCCGGAGACTATTTCTCCCTGGTTGGGATGCTTGGATTCGAACTTGCGAATGTATTCGCACCAACGACAAACCGCTGGACTTGTGACGCGATCAGAGCGGAAATCGCATCGCCCGACGCTGTTCCGGGCTGGTCTCAGTGCAACCCCAACCATCACGGCTTGGGCGCGCTTGGGAGACACAGTCGGTGACAGAGGATTTGGGTAATTCTCTTGCAAACCTTCAATCACGCGATCGGGAGGTTTTGGTCGACCTATGGATGGAGCTATTTGGTCTACCGCCGCCGTCAAATCTTTCCGTTCAGCTATTGCGGTCCGGCATAGCCTATGAGCTCCAGGTAACGCGGTGGGGCGCCCTGAACCGACGAACTCGCGAAGAATTGGTTCGTTTGAAGGGCTCGTCGACAGCAAAGCCCGCGCGCCGTCCCCGGCCAGGCGCACAAATAATGCGTGAATGGAACGGCGTCGCACACATCGTCGACATCGTTGAGGGTGGATATCGCTACCGGAGCAAGCAGTACAAGTCGCTCACCGCGATCGCATATGAGATCACCGGTGCACGATGGTCCGGGCCACGCTTCTTCGGCCTGAAGCCGCGGGCCAGTCAATGAATGTCGATCGCCGCGTCGTGCGTTGCGCAATCTACACGAGAAAGTCGTCTGAAGAGGGTCTCGAACAAGACTTCAACTCACTGGATGCTCAGTTCGAAGCCTGCGGCGCGTATGTCGCCAGCCAGAAACATGAAGGGTGGAAAGCACAGCCGACGCGCTATGACGATGGCGGCTACTCCGGAGGAACGATCGAGCGCCCTGCTCTGAAGCGCCTCCTCGCTGACATCGAAGCCGGCAGGATCGATATGGTGGTCGTCTACAAAATCGATCGCCTGACGCGCTCCTTGTTGGACTTCGGTAGACTGGTCGAACTGCTGGACAAGGCACAGTGCTCGTTCGTCTCCGTCACCCAGTCGTTCAACACATCGACGTCAATGGGGCGGTTGACGCTGAACATGCTCCTGTCGTTTGCGCAGTTCGAGCGAGAAGTTACAGGCGAGCGCATCAGGGACAAAATCGCCGCTTCCAAAAAGAAGGGCATCTGGATGGGTGGCGTGCCGCCGCTCGGATACCAGGCCAAGGAGCGCCAGCTTATCCTGGAGGACAAGGAAGCCGCGGTCGTCCGGCATATTTTCGGTCTCTACCGCGAGCATCGGTGCATCGTTCGGACCCAGCGCGAAGCGGATCAGTTGGACCTGCGCGGTCGGCCGTCGGCGAAGTATCCAGAAGGCCCGTCCTTTTCGCGTGGCGGCGTCTACTGGCTGCTCACCAACCCGATCTATGCCGGTCGCATACGTCATAAAGACCAGACCTACCCTGGCCAGCACGAACCTCTCATCGATCCCGCCGCATGGGATGAGATTCGAGCAACTTTGATTTCGCGACCGGGGGGCCGCGCACGCGGCCGCCGGAATGCCTGTCATCCCTCGCCTCTCGTCGGCAGAATTGTAGACGAAACCGGTGAGCGGCTGACACCGAGTCATGCATCCAGCGGCAACGGCCGACGTCGATACTACGTGTCAAAAAGCTTGATCGAGAAGGCCGACGACCTGGCATCGACCGGCTGGCGCTTACCGGCGGTTCATGTGGAACAGACGGTTGTGTCGATCGTCATGGATCATCTAGGTGCCGACGCCGCCACACGGGCGACCGGAGGCCAGCCGATCGCACAGGTCATTTCCGATCTAGATCGCCGCATGAAGACTTTGGCAACCACCTTCACTCCTGCCGCAGCGCTCGCTCTCGTCGAGCAGGTTAGGATCGCGCAGGGGCAGATCGATGTAAAACTCAGCGGGCCGGCTATCGCAAACATACTCAACTTGCAGCCCGAGAGTATCGCGCCAGCGTTTCTCGGATGCTCACGTGGATTCCAGATGCGTCGCCGTGGTGTCGAGACCCGGCTCCTCCTTGGTGACGACCCGGTGATGCTGGACCCTGCTCTCCTGAAGTTTGTTGCGCGTGCCCATGTCTGGTGGGATCAGGTACGAGGTGGGTCAACGCTGGGGGCGATCGCTATACGCGAGGGCGTTACGAAACGCCTGATCAGTCTCCATTTGCCCGCGGCCTTCTTAGCGCCAGACATTCTCCAGCTGATCGCGGACGGACGGCAGCCCGGGACCCTCACCGCTCAGGCTCTTCGCACGCAGGTGATCCCAGCCCTTTGGGAAGACCAGCGCGCCATGTTCGGCATCGAAAATCCAACTGCGAAAGTCGGCAAAGCAGTCCCTGCTGAGTGACGCACTTTCCCTGCTGACCCTGAGAAAATTCCCTGCTCGGCCGCACAGGGAATTCGCCGCTATGTCCCGGGGAGCGCGCGAGATTTTCCGACTTCCAGGGCTCGCGGCCGCCCGAAAGGCGGTTCTTTCCCTGTAAATTCCCTGCTGGCAGGGAAAGTGGACGGCCAATTTGGCCATCAGAGACTTCGACTGGAATTCCTTGTCGAATGCCGAATTGGTGAAGGAAGAGAGACTCTCGAAGTCGCGAAATGCGCCGCAACGCCCGCCCTTTCGCGGGTCCAAAGTGGACGGTCTCTGGTCGGAGGAAAGGCTGGTGGAAGGGACTGGATTCGAACCAGTGTAGCCGTGAAGCGCGAGATTTACAGTCTCGTGGATTTAACCACTCTCCCACCCTTCCAGGGCCAGCGACCTTCGGCTTGACGCCGACGCAGATGAGACCGAAACGGAACCCGGCCTCACTTGGGAGCGCGTCTTATAGTGACGAAGGATCGACCACGCAACCGGCCTGGAAATGGCGGAAAATCCGGCGGTTTTCGCGGCCGCGGGGCTGGCGGAGCATTTAACCGCGAGGGCGGCGACCGTCCGGCTCGGAGCCCGGCAGCCGCTGAAGGCGGGGCTGAGAAACCATGGGCGCGCGACCGGAAAGAGGGCGGCGAAGGTTCGAAACGCTTCGCGGGCAAGCCGGGCCGCAAGTTCGATCGCTCCAAGGGGGATTTCGGCGGACAGAAGCGCGACGGCGGACGGCCACAGCGCCACGGACAGTATGAGCGGCGCGATGCGGCGTTCGAGGAGAATGGCGAGGTCTGGATCTGGGGCATCCATGCGGCGAGCGCGGCACTGGCCAATCCCCTGCGCAAGATCAGCACGGCCTTCGTGACGCGTAACGGCGCGGTGCGTGCGGGACTCGATCCCGAAGCCTTGCCGAAGTTCGCGCACCTTCTCGAGGCGAAGGATATCGACACGCGGCTTCCGCCCGGAGCGGTGCACCAGGGCGTTGCGGTGCGATGCCGCCCGCTGGACGGGCCGGATATCGAGGATGCAGCCGTGCGGCCGGAGAAGCCGCTGGTGATCCTGGACCAGGTGACCGATCCGCAGAATGTCGGCGCGGTGTTCCGCTCGGCGGCGGCGTTCGGCGTGGCGGGCGTGGTGATGCAGACGCGCAATGCGCCGGTGCTCGGCGGGGCGCTGGCGAAGGCGGCGACTGGGGCGATCGAGCGCGTGGATGAAATCCGTGCGGTGAATTTGTCGCGCGCGATCGATGCGCTGCGCGATGCGGGCTGGAAAGTGATTGGGCTAGATGGCTCGGCGGAGCAGACGCTGGACGAGGCGTTCGCGGGCAATGAGCCGCTTGCCATCGTGATGGGTGCCGAGGGCGCGGGGTTGAGACAGGGTGTCGCCAAGGCGTGTACCGGGCTCGCGCGCATCGCGATTGGCGCGGACATGGAAAGCCTCAATGTTTCAAACGCCGCGGCCATTGCGTTCTACGAGGCGGCCCGCCGTGGCGGCGCCGCGCCGCCCGCGCCGAAGCCTGCGCGCCTGCCCGCCGAGGATGCGAACGGCGATGGATTTGACGCCGAAGCCGACTAGACTGGACCGAAGTTCGGGAGACCTGTGATGCGGACTGCCATCGTCATCGGACTTGCACTGATTGCCGTCGCCGCGGCCGCGGTGTGGGGAATTGGCCAGTTCGGCGGCGGGCTGACAGGCGGCGTCAGCGAGGCGCAAGCGCCGCTAATCCGCGAACCGGAGATCGTAGCGGCGAATACGCCGGCGGCCGCGCCAGCGACCAACCCGGAGCCTTCGCTGCGCAGTATGCCCGCGACGGCGCCCGATACGCCCTCGACACCGGCCCCGGCCGATCCCGCCCAACCGGCTCAGCCTTCGACGACGGAACCCACGACGCCAGCCAAGCCTCCGGTCATCGCCACACTGGACGGCACGGGCGCGTTGAAGATTCCGGCGTTGCCCGGACAGGAGCAGCCGGCGAAGCCAGAGGTCGCGCCGCAGTCCCAGGCCATGACGGCGCCGGCGCGGGATCCGGTCGGTTCCGGCGCGGCGCGCGAGGCGCGCGTGCTGCCGCAACAGGCGACCGTGGCGGATGCGGTGTCGACGGGCCTCGAAGCGCAGTTCAAGTCGCGGCGGCTGACGTATAATCGCCCGCCGCAGAAACTGGCGCTCGACAAGGCCATCGACATCTCGCTGATCATCGACACGTCGCGCCAGACGGATGCGGCGGAGCGGTTGCAGGGCCTGCCGGGCACGATTGTCGAGCGTGATGTGGACCTGTCGGATAGGGTCGCGGCGGAATTGCTTGGTGCGGCGTTTGATATCGAGCTGCAGACCACGTCGACGCGGCAGAAACTGTCGGCCAAGCTTGCCAACGAATGGCGCTGGCGTGTGACGCCTAAGCAGAAGGGCACGCATACGCTGACGCTGAACGTCTATGGCTATGCCGTGGGTTCGGCGGATGCGGAGCCGCTGGATTCCTACCGCGACGACATCACGGTCGAGGTCCAGGCGATGGACGAGCTGGTGACGTGGGCCAAGGGCGTGCAGCCGCTGTTCGGCGTGCTGGCGGGCATCGCCGCGATCGGATCGGCAGCGTTTGCCTTCCTCCGCTTCCGCGAAGAGAAGAAGCAGACGAAGGTGATGACGTCAAAAAAAGAGTAGCGCCTACTTCAGCAGGTCCAGCGCCGCGGCCGTCATCGCCTTGACGCCGGTCGCGATGGTGGGGTCCGGATCGGGCGTGAATTCGGATGAGTGCAGCGAGGGAAGCGGCTTGCCGCCGGGTTGGCGGGAGGCCTCGTATTTTGCCTGGCTGACGGCGCCGAGCCAGATCAGCATGATGGGGATCTTGTCGCTCGTCCGGCCGAAGCGGGCGAAGTCCTCACCGCCCATCGTGGGCTGGGCGGTGACGATCTTGTCCTCGCCAAACGTTTTTCTCAGCACGCCCGAGACGCGCTCGACCAGTTTCGGGTCGTTGTAGAGGGAGGGAGTGTAATCGTCCTTCACGCGCAGGCTGACGGCTTTTTCCGGATCGAGACCGGCGGCGAGCGCCTCTGCTTTCGCGATGCGTTCGATGCCTTTCAGAAGCTTGTCGCGCGTCGTGTCGGCAAAGGAGCGGACCGTCAGCTGCATCGCGACTTCATCGGGGATGATGTTGTGCTTGAAGCCGCCGTTGAAGGCGCCGACGGTGACGACGGCGGAATCCTGCGGATCGACTTCGCGCGAGACCAGCGTCTGCAGCGTGGTGACAATGCGGGCCGAAGTGACGATCGGATCCTTGGTATCCTGCGGATAGGCGCCGTGACCGCCAACGCCGGTGATGTTGAGATCGACCGAGTCGACATTCGCCATCACATACCCGGACCCGACACCAATCATGCCGGCGGGCAACGCGGCGTTGTCGTGCAATGCGATGACATGATCCGGTTTGGGGAACTTCGTGAACAGGCCGTCTTCGATCATCGCCATCGAGCCGAGGCCGATTTCCTCGGCCGGTTGGGCGATCATGATGAGCGTGCCCTTCCACTCGGACTTGCGGGCGACGAGTTCGCGCGCCGTGCCGATCCAGGTGGTCATGTGGATGTCGTGGCCGCAGGCGTGCATCACGCCTGACTCTTCCCCGCTCCAGGCGATGTCGCGGGCTTTCGAGGCGTAAGGCAGCCCCGTCTTCTCGACGAGTGGCAGGGCGTCCATGTCGGCGCGGATCATCAGCGTTGGACCGGGGCCGTTCTTGAGGATGGCGATGAAGCCATAACCGCCGACGCCGTCCTGGATCTCGCCGTATTCCTTGAGCGCGCGGTCCTTCGTCCATTTGTCGCCGAGGCCCGTCGTGACGTCGAAACCGAGGCGCTTCATCTCGGCGGATAGGACGGCGGCGGTGTTCTTTTCCTGGAAGGAGAGTTCCGGGTTGGCGTGGAGATGTTCGTAGAGCTGGCGGAGCGTCTTGCCGTTGGCGGAGAAGGACGGCTGCTGGGCGTCGGCGGGCTGGGGCGCAGTCGTGCAGGCAGCAAGCATGGATACGCCGAGGGCGAGAACAGTCCGCTTCATTGAGAAACTCCCGATGCCGATGAACCGTGATAGCGGCTGGCGCATGCCCCGTCACCCCGACGTTGCGTCACGCTTGCCAGCTTCTGAACGAGCGCCCTACGTCTACGCAAAGCCGGAGAACACTCATGAAACTCTACAATGCGCCCATGCCCGCGCCGAACCCGCGCCGCGTGCGGATCTTCCTTGCGGAAAAAGGAGCGAGCGTTCCTCTGGCCGATATCGCGATCATGAAGCGGGAGCACAAGTCACCCGAGCACATGGCGCGCAATTCTCTCGGGCAGGTTCCGACACTGGAGCTGGATGACGGGACGACGCTCTCGGAGACGGTTGCGATCTGCAAGTATCTGGACAGCCTCTATGCCGATCCGCCGATGTTCGGGCGGACGGCGCTGGAACAGGCGCAGGTAGAGATGTGGACGCGGCGCGTCGAGCTGCAGGTGATGACGCCCGTTGGCATGTTCTGGCGGCACGCGCATCCTTTCACCGCGGCGGTGGTCGTGCCGCAATACAAGGAGTTCGGGGAATCCAATCGCGGACATTATGAGCGGATACTCGGCTGGCTGGATCGGGAACTGGCGGGGCGGGAATTCCTGGCGACGGCGGACTACACGATCGCGGATATCTGCCTCCTGTCGACGGTGGATTTCGCAACGTGGATCGGGCTGGGGATTCCGGAGGCGTTGGGGAATGTGAAGGCCTGGCACGAGCGGGTGAGCGCCCGGCCGAGCGCCGGGGCGTGAGTTCGCGTTCCCGCTTGTGAGCGGGTTGGTGCGGTTGGGATTTGCGCGCCGCTTAGGCGGGCGCTGAGTTTGTCCTCAGACTCTCTTGTCCGTGTCCCCCGCGAAGGCGGGGGTCCAGCGCAGACGGCGTGACTTGTTCTGCCATGCGACTGCATCCTGAAGTCAGGACAAGGGTCAAGGTGATTGCTGGATCCCCGCCTTCGCGGGGAACGCGGACCTGAGGTCCGCTTCCAGGGGACGCGCCCATGCTGATGGCGCGTGTTGGTGTTGCGACGCTGCGCGTCGCGTGCCGGGCGGGAGCCCGGCGGTCCGGTTGGACCTCCTGTCGTTGATTGTCGTTCGTCCTTCCGGGCAGAACCGTTTCGACTTCACGCGTGTGCCAATCACGGGAGAAACAGCGCCAGCGCATCCGAATGGTTGAGACGACGCCAAGCACAAGCTCGATGAATGCGCGCAGCATCGCCGTCAGCGAGAGCTGACTAAGCGAGGGGGTCGCCAAACCTTTTGCGCGTGTTCGTGCCTGTGTCATGGGCGCGATTATATGCTGGCCGCGAGCCCATACGGATAACTACAGCGGCATCCTACAGTTGAGCGGGTTAGAGGGCTGAAATCGCGGGCGAAGTTTTTTCGGCTTCATACAGGTTGGATACACCCGTTTCCCTGCCATCGGCGGTTGGCGACGATTCACACCTCAGTTCTGGCTCGAACCGTCTGACAACCCAATCGAGCGTTCGAGCAAATCGGGAAACACTCTCGACATATACTGCCACTTTTGAAAGTGACGCTCGTTTCCAGCAGAAACCTGCAGGCCTCTAGCAATCGATTGCTCCAGAAGATCAATGCTCAGAGCCTCACGGTACATGCGCTCGTGATCCCGCAGAAAAATTGCCGGCGTGGCGATAGGATTGACCGCCAAGAATTCTGTCCCGTCATCGTAGAGTTCCCGCTCACTCTCGACCACATAGTCCCGAGACATCGCGTCGAGCGCTTCAGGCGCGACGATTATTCGTGGAGTGTCCGCCAACTTTTCCAACCTCACCGCTTCAACGAGGGCTGGCCCCATGACAATCGCATCACGGTGAAAAACTTTGCCAAACGTGATCGCACCACGACACAGAAATCCAATCGCGAGCAACCCACGCTGAAGATCACCGGCGGAGTTGAGAATACGGGGGCCGCTATTGGCGTGGTTGGAAAGCACAATATTGTCGGAAAAAGCACCCGCTTGGCTATCGAGCCAAATGGGATTGATCCATTTGTATTTATCAGATTCCGCTTTGACCTTAGCCTTGGCATACGAAGATTTGGCCGCTGCGATACTGTGAATCAGTTCTGCAGCGGCGATGACCTCGTTCGAGCAAACCGCCGAGGCCTCCGACCAACCAAGAATGCCTACGTAGGCGACGAAACGCTCCTCATAGGACACCGTTGCGTCGCGCATTATCAACCCCCGCCGAAGCGGGCTGTCCATTCGGCGACCTGCGTGTCTTCGATCTTGGTGAAGAGTTGCGGCGGGACGGCGATGGGCATGTTGCGCGGGAGGGCGTCCAGCAGAGATGCGTAGCTGCCCTGCCCGAGTTTCGCCGCGTCGAGGCTGCGCTTGCCTTCCGGAATGTTGAGCGCGTCGAGGATTTTCTTCGCGGTTTCCGGGATGATCGGCTGGGCGATGATGCCGAAGAGCGCAACGAGGTTGAGGCCCGTGCGGATGCCGACGGCGGCTTGGTCGACCGAGGTCTTGTAGGCGGTCCATGGGGCCGACTTGGTGATGTACTCGTTGCCCGCGGCCCAGATGGCGCGGGTTTCGGCGGCGGCCTTGCGGAATTCCATCGCTCCGTAGTGGGCGATGAGGTTCGGCAGGCGGGTGGCGAGTTCACCTGCCATCCAGGATTCGTGTTCGCCGGGTTCGCCGCCGTCGGGGACTTTGCCATCGAACTTGGCGGCGGCGTATTTCGTGATGCGGTTCACGAAATTGCCGAGCACGTCATTGAGGTCGGAGTTGATGCCGGCCTTGAAGCTTTCCCAGGTGAAGGCGGTGTCGGAGCTCTCGGGGCTGTTGGCGATGAGATACCAGCGCCAGTAGTCGCCGGGCAGAAGCTCGAGCGCCTGGTCCATGAAGACGCCGCGCTTCTGGCTGGTGGAGAACTTGCCGCCATACCAGTTGAGCCAGTTGAACGCCTTCAGCTTGTCGACGAGCTTCCACGGCTCTTCGGAACCGAGGATGGTGACGGGGAAGCTGACCGTGTGGAAGGCAACGTTGTCCTTGCCCATGAACTCGACATAGGTGACGTCGTTTGCGCCCTTGTCGGTGCGCCACCAACGTTCCCAATTCTGGTTGTTCGCTTCGGCCCACTCAACGGTGGAGCCGATGTATTCGATGGGCGCGTCGAACCAGACGTAGAAGACCTTGTTCTCGAAACCGGGACGCGGCTGGCCGCCGCGCGTGACGGGCACGCCCCATGACAGATCGCGCGTGATCGAGCGATCGATCAGGCCTTCATCGAGCCATTTGTAGGCAATGGAGGTGGTGAGGTTCGGCCAGTCCTTCGCGCGGGCGTCTACGAAGGCGCGAACCTTGTCCTGCATCTTAGACTGAAGGAGATAGAGGTGGCGCGTGTCGCGGATCTCGACATTGCGCGAGCCGGAGACGGATGAGTACGGGTTGATCAGCTGGATCGGGTCGAGCAGCGTTCCGCAATTATCGCACTGATCGCCGCGGGCTTTCTCGTAGCCGCAGTTGGGACATGTGCCCTCGACATAGCGGTCCGGCAGGAAGCGCTTGTCATCGACGGAATAGACCTGTTTCGAGGTGCGCTCGTCGATGAGGCCCTTGTCTTCGAGGACGTCGGCAAAGTGTTGCGTGAGTTCGCGGTTCGGGCGGTTGGACGAGCGGCCGAAATGGTCGAACGACAGGGAGAAGCCGGCGCCGACGCGCTTCTGGATGTCGTGCTGCTCGGCGCAGTATTCGGCGACGGTCTGCTTCGCTTCGATGGCGGCGAGTTCGGCGGGCGTGCCGTGCTCGTCGGTGGCGCAGATGAAGAGCACCTCGTGGCCGGCGGCCCGACAGTAACGCGCATAGACGTCGGCCGGCAGCATCGACCCGGCCAAGTTGCCGAGGTGCTTCACGCCGTTGATGTACGGCAGGGCCGAGGTGATGAGGATACGCGCCATGCTTCAGGAGTCCGAACTGGTGATGCGCGGCTTGTAACATGCGTCTGCGCAAGCGCCAGCGTGAAGGAATGGCCGGCTTTCGGGCGTTCGGGTCAGGTCCGGATGGGCGTTATCTCGCAGCGGCGCAGGCTTTCCATCAGGCTGGACGCCGGGCCGGTCTGCTGCGGGCGGGCCAGCGTCAGGAGGATGCGCACGTAGCCGGCGGGACGGGCGCCGATCAGGGCGACACCGCGCGTTTCCGTCTCCTCCGTCATGGGGACGCGGCTGCGGCCGTCGGGCATGACATCCCAGCGGCCGGGGCCGGTCATGTCGCAGACAAGCAGATAGCGGACGCCGGCTTCGGCGTTGAACTGGACCCAGACGCCGCGCTCCACGCCGTCGCCGCCCGCGACGCGGAACACGGCTTCCATGTCCGGCCCCGTAAGAAGGTCGGCCGCCTTCGCGCCCAGCCAGAGGCGGGCGCCCACGGGCGCAGCAGCCGAGGCGAGCCAGGTTTCAGGAATCTGGGTGAGGTTGACCGGTTTGCCGACGACGCGCGTGGCCGCCTGCACGCGCAGGCTGGGCGTCACGGCGCTCAGTTTCGAGGTGGCGAAAGTGCGCGCGCCGGGCGAGAGGTTCTGGAGCTCGGAAGCAAATGGCGAGGCGCCTGACTGCGTTGCGGCCTTCGGCGTGATGGTCGCATTCGGAACGACAGGCTTGGTTGGGGCGACGGGCTTCTCGATGCCCTTCTGTTTGCCGGGCGCCGAGGGCGGCTGGCCGGTCGCGGATGCGGCGAGGCATGCGGCGATGGCGATGCAGGCAACGACACGCTTCATTGTTTCCCCCCATCGAGACGCAGTGCTTCCATCCCGGCGGCCACACGCTCGGGATGGGATGGAACGGCAAGCGCCAGCGCCCGGTCCAGCGCGACGCGCGCCTCGACGGTCTGCCCGTCGGCCAGTTGCTTCTGTGCGATGAAGTAAAACGCAGACGCCAGGCGGCGGTCATCGATGCCCAGGCGCAGCTGCTGTGCGGCGGCTTCAAGCGTTGCGGAATCGAGGTCGCCGCGAAGATAGGCGCCGATCCGGCCCGGCCATGACGTGTCTGGCGGAAGGTCCGGCGGCGTCAGGCCCGCAAGGCGGTGGGCAATCCAGCTCCACAGGCGCGCCGGATAGAAGTCCTCGCGGGCGAGAACGGTGTTGAATTCCGTCGCCGCCTCGGCATGGCGGCCGTGCGCCATCGCGGCCTGCCCGCGATAATAGTGCGCCCACACATAGCCGGGATCGGCTTTCAGCGAGGCGGCCCAGCTTGCTTCCGCCTCCTCGAAACGGCCCAGCGCCGATAGCGCGGCGCCGCGCTCGGTCAGCGCGCTGGCGCTGCCGGGACGCGCGGCCAGGATGTGGTCGTAGTCGGCGAGGGCGCCGTCGAAGCGCCCTGTCTCCCATCGCGTGAGCGCGCGATTGAACCTGAACGCGAGACTGGCCGGGTCGAGGGCGACGGCCTGCTCCGCAGCTTCGTTCGCACGGACGAAGTTCTCGGCATAGTTGCTGGCGGCGCCTAGCGCATCCCACGCGGCGGCGTTCACCGGCTCGGATGCGACGACGCTCTCAAGCAGAGTCGCAGCCTCATTGTAACGGCCTTCGGCGATGAGTTTGCGGCCAGCCTCAAGCGCAATCGCCGAGGCGGGCTTTTCGTCAGCCGGTAGTCCCGGCCCCGGCTGCGCCATGGCGGCGCCAAACAAGCTGGCGGCTGCGAATGTCAGAAGGATTGCACGCTTCATGGTATCCCCGCGAACCCTGCCCTGCGCCAAGTCTGGCACAGATCGGGGGCGGCGGGGATAGACGTGCTGCTGGCTAGCCTACGGCGTTCTGACGACCGGCGACGCGGACGATGACGGCGCGATCAGCAATCGAGTCGCTGGACGGCGCCGCTGGCGGACGGCCAACAAGGATGACCTTCACGCCGAGATCCTGGAAAGCTTCGGAAACGGCGGCGGCGCGTTCAGGACCGGATTTCACTTCCGCGACAACCTGCTTCGAACCGCAGGTTTTCGCTTCGGTCGCGACGCGTTCAACCAGTTGCTTCGAGAACTGATTGAATTCCGTGGTGTCCTTGTCGAAGTAAATCGACACTTCGCGGCCCGAGCATGACGCGGCAGGCGCCTGCGCAGCGGCGCTGTCATACATGAAGCCGCAGAAGCCGATGAATGCGGCGCCGAGCGTCATTGCGGTCAGTCGTTGCATTTGTCGTCCTCCAGTCCCGTTCCAACCTCATTTGGCCCAACGTATCGGGCTTGAGACTAGTTCCCTGGAGGGCTCCGGAAGGGCGCGATCCGGGCGGATTGTGGCGGGCAATGGGTCATTTCGGGCCGGATTCGCAGGGCTTGCGCCCGGACGCTGCGGCGCCTATTCCCCCGTGATCCGCGGGCCGCGTTAGCTCAGCGGTAGAGCAGCGGTTTTGTAAACCGAAGGTCGGGGGTTCAATCCCCTCACGCGGCACCACGGCTTGGTTCGGGTCAGGCGCCGACTCAGCCGGTTGATCCGGATGATTGATCCAGAACAACTCCCACTTTTTCAGCAGCTTGGGGCTTCACGCATCTATCGCGGCGGCGCGCGCACGATAAGGTGAATGCGCACACGAAAGTGGCTGGGGACTCAGGAGGACGTCGTGGGGACGAACAGGATCTGGCGCGGGCTCACGCTTGCGGCGGGCGGTATGGTTGCAGCGATTGCCCTGGCCGCATGTGGCGGGCCAGCGGGCAACGAAGCCCAAACGGTCATCGGCAAGGATCAGGGGCCCCAGCTGGAAACGCGGCAGGGGAATTCTCCGCGCGCGGCCGGGTCTGGCGAATTCGAGTTCGTTCGTTACTCGATCGATGTGAAGAGCGACCTGCCCCGCGCCTGCCTCAGCTTCTCCTCCACGCTGAACCCGGCGACGGACTATCGGCCCTTCATCGATCTGGGCGATGGCGGCGGAAACATCGCGCTGCAGACGGATGGCGCGAACCTCTGCCTCGGCGGCCTGACCTTCGGGGACGATCGGGACATCACGATCCGCTCCGGCCTGCCGGCGAATGACGGGCGCACGCTGGCTTTTGACGAAGCCGTCGGCATCTCGTTCGGCGACCGCCCTGCCTATGTCGGCTTCAAGGGTGATGGCGTGATCCTGCCGCGCATCGATGCAGACGGCCTCGGCCTCGAGACGGTGAACGTCGACAAGGTGAAGGTGACGATCTCGCGCATCACGGACCGCGCGCTGGCCTTCAAGACGATCAGCCAGGGCTATTCGCACAGCCAGGGCGGCTGGGGCTACATGGACTACAATTCGGAAGTCTATGACGTCGCCGAACAGTTGTGGACGGGCGAACTAGACACGCCCGCCTCGCCGAACACTGCCAAGACGACGGTATTCCCCATCGCGAAGGCGATTCCGAAGCTGCAACCCGGCGCGTATTTCGTGGAAGTCGACCAGCTCACGGCTTCGGGCGAAATTCCGAACAACGCGGCCAAGGCGAAGCGTTGGCTTGTGATCACCGACCTCGCGCTCACGACTTACACGGGCACGGACGGCATGTCGGCCACCGTGCGCTCGCTGCTGTCTGCCAAGCCCGTCTCGGGCGTGAAGCTGGAGCTGGTTGCCCGCAACAACGAAATCCTCGCGCGCGGCAATAGCGACAACACAGGGCGCGTTAGCTTCTCCGGACCGATCATGCGGGGCGAAGGCAACGTCTCTCCCCGCATGCTGATGGCGTATGCGCCGAACGGCGACTTCGCGATCCTCGATCTTGATCGCTCACCGGTCGATCTTACCGAGCGCGATATCGGCGGCCGCACGCCGGCACAGGCGGCGGATGCGTATGTCTATACCGAGCGCGGCGTCTATCGCCCGGGCGAGCGCGTCTACATCACCTCGCTGATCCGCGATGCGGCAGCAAACACCGCGAACAACCGCGCTGGCTCCGTCGTGGTCTATGGCCCGAACGGGCTCGAGGCTGGCCGGATGCGCTTCAAGGATGCGCGTCAGTACAATGGCGCGATCTCCTATCCGTTCGATATTCCGCGCACCGCCGCTCGCGGAACGTGGCGCATCTCGACTGAAGTGGACGGCATCGGCGCTGTTGGCAGCGAAACCATCTCGGTCGAGGACTTCGTGCCCCAGCGCATCAAGCTGGAAGTCACGGCGGACACGCAAACGCCCATGCGTGCGAACGAGACGCGGCCGATCACGGCCAACGTCAACTTCCTGTATGGCGCACCGGGCGCGGACCTGCCGGTCGAAGGAAATGTGCGCGTGGAGTCGGACCCCAATCCGTTCCCGGATCTGAAAGGCTTTGTCTTCGGTCGCCACAATGAAGAATTCCGCGAGTCGACTTTCGATCTCGCGACGGCGACGACGGACAGCCAGGGCCGGGCGATCATCTCGCTCGATCCACGCGCTGCCGACAATGCCGAATCCTCCCGCCCCCTCCGCCTGCGCGCCGTGGTCTCGGCCGTGGAGCCCGGCGGCCGCGCCGTGCGTGACGACGTTCGTATCTCCTATCGCCCTGAAGCTCGCTATATCGGCGTGAAGCCCTCGTTCGACGATCGCTCGTCGAAGGAAGGCGAGGCTGCCAGCTTCGAGGTCGCATCGGTTGACAGGCTCGGCGCCCTCAAGGCGGCGACGATCAACTGGCGCCTCGTGCGCATCGACTGGAAGTATGACTGGTACCGTGCCGATGGCGGCGAATGGCAGTGGCGCCAGTCGCGCCGCGTCGTCGAGATCGAGTCCGGCAACCTCCGCATCGCGGAAGGCCAGCGCGGCACGCTCAAGACGCGTCAGCTCGACTATGGCGATTTTGAACTCTACCTGACCGAAGAAGCGAATGGCGGCGAAGGCTCCTACGGCTTCTGGTCTGGCTGGGGCGGACAACCTGTCGACGGCGTCGAGGCGCCGGATCGGGTGCGCGTGCAGGTTCCGGATACGCTTCCGGCGATCGGCCGCGATGTCGATGTGACGATCGTGGCGCCGTATTCCGGCGAAGCTGAACTCGTGGTCGCGTCGGAGAATGTGATCTCCACGCGCACGCTGACGGTGAAGGCCAACGAAGCCACGCGCGTGCGCCTGCCTGTCACGCGCGAATGGGGCGCTGGCGTCTATGTCATGGCGACGGTCTATACGCCGCGCGATGCCGTGAAGACGCCAAAGCCGCGCCGCGCCGTGGGCGTTGCGCACGTTGCGGTCGACACTTCGCCACGTACGTTCAAGCTCGATCTCGCGACCGCTGAGGTGCAGCGCCCGAACGGCAAGATGACGGTGAACATCACCGCACAGGGTCCGACGGACGACGCATGGGTGCAGCTGGCAGCAGTGGACGAAGGCATCCTCCTTCTCACCGGCTTTAAGTCGCCCGACCCTGTCGAATACTTCTTCGGCAAGCGCAGGCTCGGCGTCGAGCTGCGTGACGATTACGGCCGACTGCTCGACCCGAACCAGGGCGCTGCAGGCAACATCCGTCAGGGTGGCGACCAGATCGGCGGCGCGGGCCTTACCGTCGTGCCGACGCAATCGGTGGCGCTGGTCTCCGTGCCGGTGAAGCTCTCCGGCGGCAAGGCGACGGTGACGTTCGATGTTCCGGCGTTCAATGGCTCGCTGCGGCTGATGGCAGTGGCATGGTCGAACTCCGGCCTCGGTAGCGCTTCGAAGAACGTGATCGTGCGCGATCAGGTGCCTGCGCTCATGGCTCTGCCGCGCTTCCTGTCGCCGGGCGACACGGCGACGGCGACGCTGACGCTCGACAACGTGGAAGGCCAGCCGGGCAACTACAACGCCGCGATCCAGGCTACCTCGCCTGTGCGCGCCGTGACCGGCCAGCTGCAGGCGAACCTCAACCGGGGCCAACGCCGCGACATCGACGCCAGCTTCTCGGCAGCGACGGAAGGCATCTCCAACATCTCGTTCAACGTGACAGGCCCGGGCAACTACGCTGTCTCGCGCAGCTATCCGATCCAGACGCGTTCGGCGTGGATGCCCGCCAGCTATGTGACGCGGACGACCGTGCAGCCGGGAACAACTTTCTCGCCCTCTGCGGAATCGCTCGCTTCGTTCGTAAAGGGCTCCGGCTATGTGCAGGTGTCGTTCTCGCCCATCCCGATGGACGCGGCGGCGCTGTACGACTCGCTCGACCAGTACCCGTATGGATGCACGGAACAGATCACCAGCCGCGCGCTGCCTCTGCTCTATGCGCACCAGATCGCGGCGCTGGCCGGACGCAAGACGCCGGGCGACCTGAGAAATCAGGTGCAGGACGCCGTCTCGACCCTGCTGAACCGGCAGGGCGCGGATGGCGCGATCGGCCTCTGGCGCACGGGCGACGGGCTTTCCGATCCCTGGCTCGGCGCTTATGCGACCGACTTCCTGTTCCGGGCCAAGGCGGCGAAGTACGTCGTGCCGGATGCGGCGCTCGACAAGGCGTATGATGCGCTTGAGGAGTTTGCGGTTCGCGAGAACCGCTATTCGTCGAGCTACAATTTCGACGTCTATGAGAGCCGCTATCACCCCGATACAGCGCAGAAACTGATGGACCGCGCTGTCGCCTACGCAGCCTACGTGCTGGCCAAGGCGGGCCGGATGGACAAGGCGCGGCTGCGTTACCTGCACGACGACCGGTTGGGCCGCATCGAAAGCCCGCTGTCGAAAGCGCAGATCGGCGCCGCGCTCTACATGATCGGCGACAACGCTCGCGCCAAATCGGCTTTTGACCAAGCTGAAGCGTCGCTCGGGTACAGCAATAGCGGCGACTGGTACCAGACACCGCGTCGCGACCTCGCGGGCGTGCTCGCGCTGGCGCAGGAAGCCAAGCAGACCGACCGCGTGCGCCGCTTGTCGCAGCGCGTGGCGCAGGACCTGCCGGAACCGGATCGCCTGACGACGCAGGAGAAGGGCTTCCTTCTTCTCGCCGCCAACGCGCTCTCGGGCGGGCAGACGGCTGTGAACGTGGCCGTGCAGGGCCAGGCGACGGCGAATGGCGCGGGCGTCTATCGCATGAACGATGTCCGTACGCCGCCGGTCTTCACGAACCGCGGCCAGGGCCAGCTGTGGGTGACCGCGATCTCGCGCGGCTCGCCTGCAACGGCGCCGGATCCGGCAGCGGACGGCATGGTGGCAATCAAGCAGCTGTGGACGCCGGGCGGCCAGTCGATCGACGGAACCAGCTTCCGTCAGGGCGACCGCATCATCGTGGCGATCACGGTTGGAACCTCGGAGAACCGCACCACGCCGCTGGTCGTGGCCGACCTGCTGCCGGCGGGCTTCGAGATCGAAGCCGTGCTGCGGCCGGAAGATGCGGGCGCCAATGGGCCGTATCGCTTCCTCGGCACGCTCGTGGCGCCGAACATCGCGGAGGCGCGGGATGACCGCTTCGTGACGGCGTTCGACCTCTACGACCAGCGCCGCGAAACGGTGGCCTATATGGTTCGCGCTGTTACCCCCGGCTCGTTCACGATGCCCGGCGTGGTGGCCGAAGACATGTATCGCCCTGACACGTTCGCGCGCACGGTCTCGCGCACGATCACGGTTGCGAAGCGATAGGGATGCGTGAGCTGGCGTCAGGCGCGGCAAGGCGAGGTTCGTAATGAGCGAACCCGCCAAGCCGCGCTGGCGCACCGCGCTCTCCCGGCTGAATCCGAAGAACTGGTGGTGGCCGGCTGAATGGTGGCGCAAGGCCGCGCTGGTTGCGCTCTATGTGCTGATCCCGGTCTGGGCGCTGGACTTCTTGCTCCCGCCGCCGCTGGCGCGGTTCAATGAAGTTTCCGGCGTGGTGATGGACAGGCGCGGCGCTGTGCTGCGCGTGTTTCCGGTCGATGACGGCAAGTGGCGCATGCGCGCGCATGTGGCCGAGCTTGATCCTGATTTCGTCGATGCGCTGCTGGCCTATGAAGACAAGCGCTTCCGCAACCATGGTGGTGTCGACTTCCTTGCGATGGCGCGGGCTACGGGCTCGCTGGCCACGTCGGGCAGAATTGTTTCGGGCGGGTCGACCATCACGATGCAGACGGCGCGGCTGCTTGAGCCGCGGCCGCGCAACATCGTCTCGAAGATGATCGAGTCGGTTCGCGCATGGCAGCTGGAGCGGCGCTACACCAAGGACGAGATCCTCGAACTCTACCTGACGCTCGCTCCTTATGGCGGCAACCTTGAAGGGGTGCGGGCGGCATCGTGGGCCTATTTCGGTCGGGAGCCGGACAATCTCTCGCCTGATCAGATCGCAATGCTGATCGCCCTGCCGCAGTCGCCCGAAGCGCGGCGGCCGGACCTGCATCCGCAGGCGGCCATAGTGGCGCGCGAACGCGTGCTGATGCGGCTGGCGGACGAGGGACTGTTCGCACGCGACCTCGCGACAGAGTCGGCGGATTATCCGGCCCCGAAGCGCCGCAGCTTCCCGACGCTCGCCTGGCATGCTTCGGAAGAGGCGCTGAAACGTGCCGCTGATCCCGACAATATCGGCACGACGCTCGACCTCTCCCTGCAAAAGGAGGTGGAGCAACTGGCGACACGCGCAGCAGGCCCGACGCGCGAAGGCACGCAGGTTGCGATCATGGTGGTGGATGTCGCGACACGGGAGGTGCGCGCAGCGGCTGGTTCGGCCAACCGGGGCACGGCAGGCGGATGGATCGACCTCACCAATCGTCCGCGCTCACCGGGCTCGACGCTGAAGCCTTTCATCTACGGCATGGCTTTCGACGATGGCGTCGCCTCTCCTGATACGCGGATCGCGGATGCGCCGCGTAGGTTCTCGACCTACCGGCCTGACAACTTTGATCGGACGTTCCGGGGCGATGTGACAGTGGCGCAGGCGCTGCAGCATTCGCTGAACGTGCCGGCGGTGGCGGCGCTGGATTCAGTCGGAGCACAGCGTTTCGCAGCAGCGCTGTCGTTTGCGGGCGCTGATCTCTCCATGCCGCTGACGGGGGATGACGATGCGGGACTCGCCATTGCGCTCGGCGGGGCCGGTCTCACCGTGCGCGACCTGACGCTGCTCTATGCGGCGCTGGCAGACGATGGCCGGGCGCTGCCGTTGCACTGGCTGAAGATCGAAAGCGAAGCAGCGCTCACAAAGAAAGAGCGGGCGACGCAGATCATGTCGGCGCAATCGGCGCGGCAGATCGTTGATATTCTTGCCAGCGCTCCGGCGCCCGCAGGCCGCATGCCGGCGATGCTGACACAGGAAGCGCCGGTGATCGCGGCCAAGACTGGCACATCCTACGGTTTCCGCGACGCGTGGGCGGCGGGAACCGGAAATGGCCATGCCGTCGTCGTGTGGATCGGGCGCGCCGACTCCGCGCCACGCCCCGGCGTTACGGGCCGGGATGCGGCGCTGCCTGTGCTGTTCGAAGTGTTCGACGTGGTGGAGCGTATCACGCCTAAGCGCGCATCGGGTCCGCCGCTGCGAGAAGAGATTGCCGGCAGCCATACGCCGCCATCCGCGCTGGCGCGCTTCGAGCGGCAGAATGCGCCGCCGCAGATCCTCTTCCCGCCGGACGGCGCCGAGGTCTGGAAGGATGGGGAGCACACGTCTTTCGTCCTCGCCGCCGAGGGGCGGGGCAAAATGAACTGGTACGTTGATGGCAAACCGCTCGCCCGCAACGTCGCTGGCGACGCCGTCTGGCGTCCGCGCGACTCGGGCTTCTACGAGGTGTTCGTGGTCGACGATGCCGGCCGCACGGCCAAGGCGCGCGTGCGGATCATGACGCCGGAAGGATGATCGCTAGTTTCTGCGCGTCAGCGCTTGCACTGCTTCGTTCGTCAGGATTGCCCGCCGTCCCCCAGCAATTAGATCGTCCACCTGTTCCTTCGGAAGGCTGACGGCCGTGGCGGCGGCGCCGAGGCGTTCATACTGGTCCGGCGCGAGGTCCGCGAACGAGATCGTGTCGAAGCGGAATTGCACATCCTTGCAGTCCCAGCCCTCGCCGGCGCCGAGGCTGCGCGCCTCTTCCGGCGGCAGTGCGCAGCGCCATGCGATCAGATCGCGCTGCCATTCCGCGAGAACGCTGCCGAAGGCGTCGCTGGCGGCGCGCTTGGGCGCGTTGATCGAGGCGCTGACCATGGCGTCGACGAGTTGGACGGCGTCGGGCCCTTCCGGCCTCATCGACCAGTTGCCGTCGGCATAGCGCTCAGAGTTCACGAGCAGGAAAGTCATACGGCGGATCTTCACTGCATCGCGCGCGGAGTACGGACCGTAAGGTTTGCCCGCGGCGCGGCGGATGGTGACGAGACTCGACAGTCCGAAATTGTCGGCGACGCCGCCATCCGTGAGGTGCAGGTACTTCATGCGCGACGGATCGCGATAGGCCTCGAACGACCGCACTGTTTCACGCAGCAGCGTTGGCGAGGCGCGGTCACGCTTGGCCGCATCCACCCATTCCGGGAGGGGTGCGGGGCATTCGCCTTCCGGCAACTTCACGACGATCGGTCGGAAAGCCACAGGCACAGACATTGATGCGGCAACCGCATCGGCGACGCGGACCGAACCGAGATCGCTGCAGATCGCCTGGAAGTACGGCGCGGCGAACGCGAAAGGTGTTCCGTTGTAGAGATCGGCCGCGTTGATGATGACCCGAGGATAGTTCGGCATGTCTTTCATGCGGGCGCCGTCATAGACCTCCTTGTCGAGCCAGTTGGCCAGCTTGTCCGGCCCGTTGACGCCGCCCTGCATCAGCCGCTGCCAGTTTTCCGGCGACATGAAGGTGGTGTGGAGCTGGGCCTGCCAGTCCTTGTCCAGCATCGCGGCGCGGAAACGATCGAGCCCCGCCGGACCATGGAGCCCGAAGTATGCCGCAATGGTCGAACCGCCGGAGACTGACGTCACCAGCGCTACCTTGTCGATCAGCGCCTTGCCATCCGGGCCTTTCATGTCGCGAAGCTGCAACAGGACGCCGAGCGAGAACGATGCGGCGCGGGCGCCGCCGCCGGACAGCGCGAGGCCGATTGCATCGCCATCGACGCCCAGCTCGATCTCGACCGGCGGAGGCGGCGGGGCAGCGAGCAGCGTGTTGATTGGCGTCGTATCCGGCGCGCTGACGCAGGATGCGGCCAGCGCGGCAAAGACGAATGCGGCGATGCGCATGTGAAATCCCTCGACTTCCCGTCGCACCTTGGCGCTCGCGCGCCGCCGATGTCCAGCGGGAGGGGTCTCTAGGATTGCGCCGTTCTCGCGCGTGACACGAGCCGCAGCGTGGATGGATCGCGTTGGCCGGGATCGCCACCGGCAATCGCCTTGTCGAGCTGCTCGGCGAGAACCTTGCCGAGCTCCACGCCCCACTGGTCGAACGGGTTGATGCCCCAGAGCACGCCGGCCGCGAACGTCCTGTGCTCGTAGAGCGCGATCAGCGCGCCGACGCTTTCGGGCGTCAGGTCATTGAGGAGTATGGTGGTGGAGCCGCGATCGCCCGGCATGTGCATGTGCGCGGATTGGGCCTTTGCCTTTTCCGGCGACATGCCCTTGGCAAGCAACTCTTTCTCGGCGGCGGCATCAGATCGGCCGCCGAGCAAGCCCTCTGCCTGCGCGAAAGCGTTAGCGAGCAGGGCCCGGCCCCGGGCCTGGTCGCCCACACCGGCGCTCAATGCGGCCACGAACTCGATGGAGCTTTCGCGCATGCCCTGATGCAGCAGCTGGTGGAAGGAGTGCTGGCCCAGCGTGCCGACAGAGCCCCACACGATCGGTGCTGTCGGCGTGATGACACCGCCCGGCACGTCGGCAGCGCTCTTGCCGTTGGATTCCATTTCGAGCTGCTGGAGGAAGTCGGGCAGCTTGCGCAGGCGATGGGCATAGGCGAGCACCGTGCGTGTCGGCGCATTGCCATCGCCCGAGTGGCGGAAGACATCCATCATGGCGAGGCGCGCGGGCGTGTTCCTGTCCAGCGGCGTGTCGCGAAAATGGAGGTCCATCTCCGCCGCGCCTTTCAGGAACCTGCCCCACACATCCGCGCCCAGCGCGATCTGCAGCGACAGCCCCACCGACGACCAGACCGAGTATCGGCCGCCTACAGATTCATCCATCGGGAAGATGCGATCCTCGGCAGCGCCCCAGGCCTTCGCCTTGTCCGGCGCCGAGGAGACGGCGGCGAGGTGGTTGTTGGCATCGGCTTCACCTAGCGCCTTCACCAGCCATTCGCGGCCGAGTTGTGCGTTCGACGCGGTCTCCGGCGTCTTGAAGGATTTGGAGACGACGAGCACGAGTGTCGTCTTCGGGTCGAGATCGGCGGTCTGTTCCGCGAAATCTTCCGGGTCGACGTTGGCGACGAAGCGGATCTGCGGGCCCTTTGAGGCGTAGTCGCGGAGCGCATCCCAGATCAGGCGGGGGCCGAGGTCGGAGCCGCCGATGCCGATGTGCAGGACTGTCTTCACCGTGAAGCCCAGCCCGCCGGAAGCGGCCTTGCTTGCGAAGGCGGCGGCCTTCTCGGCCTCGCGCGCCATGGCGTCGGCGGCGGGGATACCTCTGCCGTTGCCACGCAGGGCCCAGTGGAGGGCCGGCCTATGTTCCGAGGCGTTGACGATCTCTCCGGCGAACAGGGCGCGGATCTTGTCCTTCAGGCCCCGCTCCTGCGCCACGGCCTGCATGGCGGCCATCGCGGCTTCGTCGATAGGTTGCTTGGCGACGTCTGCCTCGAGATGTGGGGCTGTCCAGACAAAGGCCTCAACATCAGCGCGCTTGGCCGTCTCGCGCAGGCTGACGCCGGCCAGCCGCTTCTGTTCCGCTTCGGCCTTTTTCCAGCTGGAGAGCGTCATTTTGCAGAATTCCCTTGCGGAAGCGGATGTTGTGAAGAATTTGGCGCGGGCTGGCGCTGCCGGCGAGCCCGGATAGACCAAAACCGGCGGCAAGTGCAGTTCAGTGCGAGGCTTTATGCGGCTTGGTTACCTGATTCCTGTCGCCTTGGCGGGTGCTCTGGCCTTGACGGCGTGCGGCGGCGAAGCCCCTGCGCCGGAGGTTCCGGCAGGATCCGCCAAGCCCGTGCCGACGCTGGCCGAACTGCCGCCGCCGTACAACGAGGCCAATCTGGACGCGGGCAAGGGCCTGTTCGGACGCCAGTGCGCATCCTGCCATTTCGTGGCGCAGGGCAAGGGGCACCTCGTCGGCCCCAATCTGCACGACGTCTTTGACCGGGGAACGGGCAAGGCGACGAACTACAACTACTCGCCCGCGCTGAAGAACTTCGAGCATAAGACGTGGACGCCGGAGCTGGTGGACCAGTGGCTGAACTCGCCGCAGGGCTTCGTGGCTGGCTCATCCATGTTCTTCAACGGCATCAAGAAGCCGGAAGAGCGGCGCGACCTGATCGCCTGGCTGATGATCGAGTCGCGGAAGTAATCAGAGCGAGAACTGCTCGCGCAGGATGCGCTCGTCGAGCGCGTGACCCTCGTCGAACAGCATGGTGAGCGACTTGGCGTGATCCTCGCGGATTTCCACGCGGGCGACATCGCGCACTTCCTGCGTATCGGCTGATGCGGCGACCGCGCGCCGATCTGCATCCAGCACCTCGATCTCCACGCGCGCGTCGTGGCGCAGCAGGGCCCCACGCCAGCGGCGGGGCCTGAAGGGCGAGATCGGCGTGAGGGCGAGAAGGTTCGCGCCAATCGGCAGGATGGGGCCGTGGGCGGAGAGGTTGTAGGCGGTCGAGCCCGCCGGCGTTGAAACCAGCACGCCATCGGCGGCAAGATCGGCGAGGCGCTCCTTGCCATCGACCAGGATGCGCAGCTTCGCCGTCTGCGATGTCTGGCGCAGCAGAGAGACCTCGTTGATCGCCTGCAGGTGCATGACCTTGTTCTTGACTGTCACCGCCGTCATCGCGAGCGGGTGGATCACGGCGCGCACGGCACTATCCAACCGTTCCGGCAGGCCATCTTCCTTGTACTCGTTCATCAGGAAGCCGACAGTGCCCCGGTGCATGCCGTACACCGGCAGCTTGTCCGCATAGCGGCCGCGCAGCGTCTCCAGCATCCAGCCGTCGCCGCCCAGCGCCACGATTACGTCGGCCTTGCCAGCAGGGTTCTGGCCATAGCGCCGGGTCATGGCTTCAAGCGCCTGCTTGGCCTCTGGCTTCGCAGATGCGGTAAAATGGATCTTGGGTTCGGCCATGGTCAGGTCCCGCTACGGCACCCAGCTATAAAGCCGAAATCCGTAAATGACGACAGAATGACTTTCCCCGCCGAGCGTTATAAACTGCCCCAAGCAGGAGAGTTCTCATGGCCGATGACATCAAATCCGTGAGTGTGAAGAGCCGTTGCAGCGCCGAGGAATGGCAGGCGCGGGTAGATCTCGCCGCTCTTTACCGCCTCGTAGCGCTGTATGGGTGGGACGACCTGATCTTCACTCACATCTCGGCCCGCGTGCCCGGGCCGGAACATCACTTCCTGATCAACCCCTACGGGTACTTCTTCAACGAGATCACCGCCTCGTCGCTGGTGAAGATCGACCTCGACGGCAACATCGTCGAGCCGACCGAGCACTTCATCAACCCGGCCGGCTTCACGATCCACTCCGCCATCCACGCGGCGCGCGAGGATGCGAAGTTCGTCCTCCATGTCCACACCGACGCCGGCATTGCCGTCGCCTCGACGAAGGAGGGCCTGCTGCCCATCAGCCAGCATGCGCTGACGGTGCTGCCGAACCTTGCGTATCATGACTATGAAGGCATCGCCCTCGACCTCGATGAGCGTGAGCGGCTGGTGCAGGACCTCGGCAACAAGACCGCGATGCTGCTGTGGAACCACGGCACGCTGGCGGTAGGCGAGACGGCGTCGCAGTGCTGGCTCTCGATCTTCTTCCTTGAGCGCGCCTGCCAGATCCAGGTGCTGGCGTCGACACAGGGACGCGAACATCTGCGCTTCGCGCCCGACCATGCGATCGCGACCGTCGCACAGCAACAGGCCGCCACGCGTGGCATGGGTGCGATGCTTGCCTGGCCGGGCTGCCTGCGGAAGCTCGACCGGGAGTCGCCGGGATACGATACTTGATGATCTGAAGGGGACTGTAGGGGGGACAGATGGTTGGGGGACGCGCGGGGACGCGCACGCTTCTCGTTTTGATGGGAACGACATCGCTGGCGCAGCCGGCGTTTGCGGGAGCTTGGGCGGTACCCGAGGGCAAGCAGCAATGGTTCGCCAACGTCTCCCGGGAGACCGGTGACTTCGGCGAAGCCTGGCGCGCTGACGATTACACGGAATACGGTCTCGGCGACGGCTGGGCGTTGACGGCGAAAGTCGAAACTGAAATCCGCATCGGCGACACCTACGACGATCGTTCAGGCTTCAAGCTCGGCGTCCACAAGGCGTTCGCGCTGACCGACCGAGCCTCGTTCGCCTTCCAGGCCTCGCTGATCGGCGGCGAAGCGATGGACGGGATCGAATGCATTGGCGATGGCTATGAAGCCCGCGCGGCGATCGGAACCTCGTTCTCCTTCTTCGGCCGTGAGGGTTTCGTGAATGGCGAAGTCGCCCATCGCTCTCGCAGCGGCGGATGCGAGCGTTCGGGGGCCGAGATCGCCGCGGGGCTCGAGTTCCTTCCCGACTGGAACCTGTCCATGAAGGCCTGGACCGACGAGGGCGGCGGGAACCGCTCGACCAAGGCCGAGGCCGGCCTGTCCCGCGACTTCGGCCTGTTCAGCGCGGGCGTCGGCTGGCGTGAGGAAATCTCAGGCGAATTCGAGGAAAAGGGCTGGGTCGTCACCGCTCGCGCAGCCTTCCGAAGCAGGCTCGGGCGGCCCGTGAGGCGCATTGCCCCGGCTGCGCTTCTGATCTGGCGCCGGGTCAGCCCTTTGTTAACGTTCCCACCGGCACATTGCGCAGAATCGCGCGTCCTGTGCCGAGCAGCGATAAGGGGATGGGAATGGCCAGACAGAAGCCCATCGAAGTCATCACGCCGCCCAACATGCTGAAGACGAAAGTCGGCGGCGCGTTGCCGGCGCTCGATCAGCGCGCCATCGCCAAGGCCGAGGCGGCGCTCGAGAAGATGTCCGACCAGTTTGGCGAATGGATCAAGGAAGAGCTGGCGCGCCTGCTCGAAGCCTGGGCCGCTTTCGAGGTCGCCCATGGATCGCCCGCCGCCAAGAACGAACTTCATCGCCGCGCGCATGACCTCAAGGGCCTTGCGCCCACCTATGGCTATCAGCTGGTTGGCAAGATCTGCGCGACGCTGTGCAAGCTGACGGGCGATGAGCACGGCGACATCACCGCTCCCGACCGGCTGCTCAAGGCGCATGTCGACGCGGTCAAGGCGGCTGTACTGGGCAAGATCAAGGGCGCGGACCACCCGGTCGGCCTGGCCCTGGTCGCAGAGCTTGAGGCGCAGACCAAAGAGATCATCGCGCAGCAGACTGCCGATGCGGCCGCCGCGGCGGCCGCGCCTCCGCCGCCGAAAGACTAACCCATCACTTCCTTGATGCGTTCCTCGGTGAGGCCGTAGCCGGCCTCGGCCGGAATCACGAGCACCTTTCCGTCGGCGCGATCTTCCACCTGCGGCTCCACAGTTACGACCTTGCGCCCACGCGCTTCCGCTTCGGCCGTGGCCGCGTTGGCTGACCGGGCAAGCACTTCAAGATTCAGCCGCGTGGGGAACATCAGCTTGGCCTCGCCGCGCTTACGCGCTTCCAGCAGCGCCTGCGGCTGGACCCACTGGTGATCCACTGCCTCACGCCCGTCGTGGCGGACGATCTGTTCAGCTGGCGCTCGCACGAGGAAGAAGTGCGTATCGAACCGGCGCGGCTCGAAGCTCGGCGTGATCCAGTGCGCGAACGGCACAAGGCGATCCAGCGTGAGGCGCAAACCCGCCTCGCGCACCAGCTTCAGGAACACTGTCGGATCGGCGTCAGACGCTGATCGCATTCCGTCGAAGCCCGCGCACTCATCCGCGCTGACTTCGGCGTCGCCACGCGTGGCCATCAGCAGCCCGGATTCCTCGAACACCTCGCGCGCCGCCGCGATCCTTAGCGATCGCTGGTAATGATCGTAATTGCCATCCGACAGATCATCCCATGCGGGGTCTGCATCAGCCGCCGCGACCTTGCCGCCCGGAAACACCCAGGCGCTGGCCCCGAACGCCATTCCGGCGCTGCGCCGGACCATGAGAACCTCCATGCCGCCGGGCGCATCGCGCAGCAACACAACGGTGGAAGCAGGTTTGGGGGTATCGGCCTGGGTCATTCACCACTTCCTAACCTTGAAAAACGTTCTGCCAACGCTGGGCCCGGATTTGCTCGAAATTCACCATTCCGGTTTCGGCGGACCTTCAGCCCGTTCTGGTATCCCGGTGACAACTCAGCACCTCGACCGGAACCCTGCAATGACCCATGCGCGCGCCTCGCATCTGCGTCTCGTCGTGAACGAGCCCGCCGCCGTTACGGTGCGTCAGCCCAAGCTGCGCTTCCGTCCGGTCGTGCGCCTCGATGATGGCGCGGCGTTCGGCATGCAAGTCGAGGCTGATATCGCGTTCGAAGACACGTTCCAGCAGCGTCACCTGTCGGACGCGGCCCTGCCGTCCGCCGCCGCCTGGCTTGGCGACCTGATCGAGCGCGCCGGCCGGCTGGCCAAGGATACCGGCGCGGAACTCCGCCCCCTGTCGATTTCTGCCCCGATGGCCGCCCTGGCGGACAAGGATTCCCCGATGGCAGCCGAAGCCGGCGTCGCCCGCGCCGGCCTGTTGGCTCAGGAAATCCGTATCGATTTCTGCGATGCGTCGGTTTCGGCCCTTGAGGACCTCGCCCTGGATCGCGTGGACGCATTCCGCCGCCGCGGCTTCCGCGTCGGCCTCGACGCCCGCAAGTCCTGGCGCACCCCGATGGGCGCCCGCGCCCGCATGACGTTCGAGGCCGTCCGCCTCGACCCGTCGCGTTGCGAGGCCCTCGAAGTTCCAATGACCCGCCTCGAGGTCGCCTCGGCCGACGGCATCGCCCTGATCGCGGAAAACGTACGCTGGCGCGATGCGGAGAAACTGGCGGAACTGGGCGTACACTTCGGCATGTCGCCGCGCGCCGACAGCTAGAGTTAACCTCTCGCTAACCATAACGGGCGGAGCTAGGGCCTCGTAAGAGGATTCCTCTCCGTGACCGATTCCATCGGCGCAAGTCCCAAGGCCCTGCAGCAGGCGCAGGTCATGTCCGCGTTGCGCTCGGCGTCGAGCGCGACGGGCGTCGACTTCGGCTATCTCGTGAAGACCGCGCAGCGGGAAAGCAATTTCGATCCGTCCGCGAAAGCGCCTGGCTCTTCGGCGACAGGCCTCTTCCAGTTCACCAACGAAACCTGGCTCAACGTGCTGGAGCGCTATGGCGCGAAGCATGGCGTGCAGACGGATGGCATGACGCGCGGCGACCAGCTCGCGCTGCGCACCGACGCTGGCCTGTCAGCCAAGATGGCGGGCGAACTGGCCGGCGAGAATGCGAAGATCCTTCAGCGCAAGCTGGGCCGCCCGGCCACGTCGGCTGAACTCTACACCGCGCACTTCATGGGTCCGTCGGATGCGGCGCGCCTGATCGACGCCGCGCGCGACAACAAGGCTGGGTCGGCCGCTGTCATGTTCCCCCGCGCTGCGCTCGCCAACCACAACGTCTTCCACGGCAAGGATGGCGCGACTCTCACTGCCTCGCAGCTCTACACAAAGCTCACCGGCGTCGATATCGCGATGGCGGACGCCGGCAAGGTTCCGGCAGCGAAGCTTGGCGAAGCGCCGGAGTCGCAGAACTCGCTGGTGCTGCAGGCGCAACTCGGCCTCACGCAGATGACCTCGAGCCTGATGACGGCGCTGTTCGGCTTCCAGGAAGACAAGAAGAGCTAGGCGACCGACTTGCTCTCGTACATCCCCGCGATGTCCGCATCGGAACAGCCGATCGATTTCAGGACTTCATGGGTATGCTGGCCCAATCCAGGCGACGGGCCCTTCGGACCATCATCGACTCCATGAAACTTCGCCGGACCTCCCGGCGATTTGAAGCTCCCCACGCCGTCCCTGCCGGGCATGTCGACAATCCCGCCTGCCGCGTGAACCTGCGGGTCCACCGCGACCTCGGCCAGCGTCTGCGCAGGGGCCCAGGCGATTTCCTCGGCCGTCAGCCGCGCCGCCATCTCCGCCTTGGTGAACTTCGCGAAGGCCGCATCGAACATGGCGGTGATTTCCGCCGCGCTGTCACGACGCGATTTGCCATCCTGGAAGCGCGGATCAGTCTCGATCCCCGGAAGTTCGAACGCTCGGGCCATGCGCGGCAGGTCGGACTTGCCGGCGCGCGCCACGATGCAGATCCACGCATCGTCCCTGGTCTTGAAGAAGTTGGTGAGCGGGTTGTAAGCCTCGGCCCGAGGACGCGTCGAAGCGTTGCGGCCGAAGAACAGCTGGATCGCAAGGTCGGTGTGGATCGTGTAGAGCCCCGTGCGCAGCAGGCTCACATCGACCAGTTGGCCCTTGCCGGTCTTCAACGCCTGGATCAGCGCGGCGTTGATGGCAGCCACAGCGGCGATGGACGTGGTGTGGTCTCCGGCGGCCGTGCGCACCGGAAACAACTCCGAGCCCTTCGGCGCCGTAAGCCGCGCCAGACCCGAACGTGACCAGAAACTCGCCACGTCGAACCCCGGCGCGTTGGCGTCCGGCCCCTCAAGCCCGTAGCCGGTCAGGGCGCAGTAGACCAACTTCGGATTCCGCTTCGACAGGATGTCGTAGCCCAGCCCCGACCGTTCGATCCCGCCAGGCCGCACATTCGTCAGGAACACGTCCGCCGTATCCGCCAGCTTGCGGATTACCTCCCGGCCGTCTTCCGTCCGGGCGTCCACTACGATCGACTTCTTACCCCGGTTATCACCATCGAAGGCGGGGTTGTCGGTCAGGTGTTCCTTGCCTGTGCCCTTGGTCGGGAAATTGCTCCGGACGGGGTCGCCGCCCGGCGGTTCGATCTTGATGACTTCAGCGCCCCAATCCGAAAGAATGCCGCCCGCGCCCGGCGCCGCAAAATAGGTAGCGTGTTCAATGACTTTCACGCCCTTGAGCAGCATCCGGCTCTCCAAATCTCTTTGCTAGTGGCGCAAATTCAGCGCGGCCCGTAAATATCTCTTAACCCCCTGCCAGCAATTGTCATTTTTCAAGCCAGTTCAAGCCGGAAGGCTGGAGATGACGATCGCCACAATGCGCACGTCCCTGACGCAGGACGACATTCGCCGCCTTGTGCGTGGCGACAGCCCGGAGGCGCGCGCCAACGCCGCCCACAAGATCTGCAAGCGCATCGACGCGATGGACATGACGGACGAGGAGCGCGACTCCGCTCGCCAGGTCCTCGACCTCATCTGCAACGACACCGCCGCGCTGGTCCGCCGGGCGCTCGCCGTTACCCTGCGCAACTCGCCCAAGCTGCCGCGCGATATCGCGCTCAAGCTAGCCAAGGACATCGACGTCATCGCGGTGCCGGTTCTCAAGAACTCTCCGGTCATTACCGACGAAGACCTCGTCGAGATCGTGCTTTCCGGCTCGCCGGAGAAACAGGTCGCCATCGCCCAGCGCCCGACGCTCGGCGAAGGTCTCACAGAAGTCATCACGCTGTACGGCGCCAAGCAGGCCGTCGAAGCGTGCACGCTCAACGAAGGCGCGGCGTTCTCGGACGATGCCTATGCCGGCCTGATGAAACGCTTCGCCAACGATGACGACATCAAGGGCGCGCTGGTAGGACGTTCCACGCTACCGCTCCATGTCACCGAGAAGCTGATCACGATGGTGACCGGCGAGCTCTTCGACATGCTGGTCAACAAGCATGAGCTGCCGCCCCAACTGGCGATCGAGATCGCCTCGGGCGCCCGCGAACGCGCGACGCTCGACCTCGTCGAGCAGGCTGGCCTCTCGACCGACCCTGCGAGGTTCGTTCAGCAACTTCACCTCAACGGCCGCCTGACGCCGTCGCTGATCATGCGCGCGCTGTGCCTTGGGCACATGGGCTTCGTCGAGCACGCCCTTGCCGAACTCGCGGGCATCCCGCGGTCCAAGTCGTGGCTGATGATCCACGACGCCGGCACGCTGGGTCTCAAGACGATCTTCGAACGCGCGGGCCTGCCGTCAGGCATGTTCACGGCATTTCGTCTCGCGGTCGACATCTTCCACAAGACCGAGATGGATGGCGGCCCGAACGACAAGCAGCGCTTCCGCCAGAAGATGGTTGAACGCGTCCTGACGCAGTTCCAGGCCATCCCGCGCGCCGACCTCGAATACCTGCTGGACAAGCTCGATGCGCTCGACAGCGCTCGCGAAGAAGGCAAGATCGCTCCGGCGGCCTAGGCTCTACTGCGTCGTCGGCTCCGCATCTTCCGGCGTCCAGTCTTCCGGCGGCTCCGTAAGCGTCCACGTCGACAGATAGTCGGGATCCTTCACAACCTCGCCGGTTGAACTCAGCGTGTACTGGCCGGGCTGTGCGCGCTGGTAAGGTTCCGTGGTCGGCGGCATCCAGTAGTGCTCTCCGTCGCGCTCGCCTTGCAGTTTCAGGCAGATGCCTTCCTGTTCGCCAACAGACACGACGCGTCCATAGAACTGCTCCTGCCGGATCAGACGCCCCTCGTGCGAAAGCCGCGTCATCCCCACCAGGACGAGCGCGCCGATCATGGCCTGCGCAACGTCCTCGTCCCAGGGTGGCTTGCCGTCATCCTGCTGGCCCATTGTCTAACCTAGAGCCCCGCGGCCTCGTCGAGCCCCAGCGCAATGTTGAGGTTCTGCACGGCTGCGCCTGACGCACCCTTGCCGAGATTGTCCAGCAGCGCCACCAGCCGCGCCTGCTGCGTCGCGTCGTTGCCGAAGACGAACAGCTTCATGCGGTTGGTGTTGTTCAGCGCCTCGGGGTCCAGCATCTCGACATAGCCGCCGGCTCCGGCCCGCGCGCGCTGCAAGTTCGCTGTTTCTTCCTCGCCAGCAACCGACACGAACCGCTCGCCCTGATAGAAGTCCGCCAGCGCCTCGCGCAGCTGCTTCGGCGACGGGTTGCCCGGCAGCGACCAGAGCTGCAGTGGAACCTCCACCAGCATCCCTTGCGCATAGCGGCCCACCGCAGGCGCGAATACCGGCGCATGCGCAAGCCCGGAATACTTCGTCATTTCCGGCACATGTTTGTGCGCCAGTGTGAGGCCATAGGCGCGGAAGGCGTCATGCGTTGTCTCGGACGGCGCGTTGGCGAACTCCTCGATCAGTCCCTTGCCGCCGCCGGTGAAGCCCGAAATCGCGTTGACGGTGATCGGCGCCGTCGCCGGGATCAGTCCCTCGCCCACCAGCGGCGCGACGAGACCGATGAAACCCGTAGGATAGCATCCCGGGTTCGAGATACGCCGCGAGCGCTGGATCATCACGCGATGGCCGTCGGCCATCTCCGGAAAGCCATAGGCCCACTGCGGATCGACGCGGTGCGCGGTCGACGCATCGACGATCACGGTGCGGTCGTTGGTGATCAGCCGCACGGCTTCCTTCGCGGCATCATCCGGCAGGCACAGCACCACGGCGTCCGCGGCGTTCAGCATGTCGGCTCGCGCGGAGGGGTCCTTCCGGCGATCCGGATCGATCGAGATCACCTGCAGGTCGCGGCGAGCCGCCAGGCGCTGCCGAATCTGCAGCCCCGTCGTGCCGGCCTCACCATCGATGAAGACTTTCGGACCCATGGTTCAAACCCAGCAGGAGGATGCGCCAAAAGCAAAGGGCGCTTCGGTTGCCCGAAGCGCCCCTCGAAAACACGTATCGAGGCGAACTAGCGCTTCGAGAACTGGAAGGAGCGGCGGGCTTTCGCCTTGCCGTACTTCTTCCGCTCAACCGCACGCGGGTCGCGCGTGAGCAGCTTGTTCGGGCGCATGGCGACGCGCAGTTCCGGCTCGAAGTTCACCAGAGCGCGGGCAATCCCGTGACGCACCGCGCCAGCCTGACCCGTTAGGCCAGAGCCCTTGACGCTGCAGACCACATCGATTTCCGTCTCTCGCTTGGCGGCTTCCAGCGGCTGCTTGATCATCAAACGCAGAACCGGACGGGCGAAGTATTCCGTCTGGTCCTTGCCGTTGACGATGATCTTGCCGGTGCCGCGCTTGATCCACACGCGGGCGGTGGCGGTCTTGCGGCGGCCGGTCGCGTAGGCGCGGCCCAGCTTGTCGATCTTCGGCGTGGTCGGCGCTTGCGGCGCCGCGGCCTTGACGTTGAGGTCCTTGATGCTGCTCAGGCTTTCGACGGCTTCGGCCATGATCAGGCGACCTTCACGTTCTTGGAGTTCTTCGATTTGAAGTCCACGACTTCAGGGTTCTGAGCGGTGTGCGGGTGCTCTGCGCCGCCGTACACGCGGAGCTTGGCGAACTGCTTGCGCGCCAGCGGGCTCTCGCCCGGCATCATGCGCTTCACAGCCAGCTCGACCACGCGCTCCGGGAACTTCGAAGCCAGGATCTTGCCCGGCGTCGTCGTCTTGATCCCGCCCGGGTGACCGGTGTGACGGTGATAGAGCTTGTCGCGCATCTTGCGACCGGTCATCGCCACCTTGCCGGCGTTGATCACGACGACATGGTCGCCGAGATCGACGTGCGGCGTGTAGTCAGCGCGGTGTTTACCGCGAAGACGCAGCGCGATGTACGAAGCGAGGCGGCCAACCACGACGCCTTCAGCGTCGATGACCACCCATTTGTTCACGGCGTCAGCCGGTTTTACGGAAACAGTTTGCATTGCTCCCTCGCGGAGCCTTTCTCGGACAGGGGTTTAGTCTGAAATTCGAACGCGTGCAGCTATAGCCCGGGCCGCCTGATGTCAACTGAGGAGACGCCTGTTAACGGCGAGGTTCTCCAAAGGCGGCCAGCCACCCTCCCCAGCCCGGTGGAAAGTCCAGCGGTCTGGTGGGGTAATCGCTTATCTATACAGGGATTTTCGACAAACCAGAACCAGAGCCTCTGGGACATCCAGCCGCCGGGCGATTACTCCCCACCCCCGCCTCCGTCGGCCCCGCCATCGCTCGCGTCGGGGCCGTCCCGGCGATCCCCGTCCAGCACGCTGGAAGAGCTCGAATCCCCGCCTTTGCGCTTGAACTGCCCGTTCAGCAGGAACATGGGCAAAACCGCCAGGATGAGGATCACGGCGAAAACCGCGAGGATGAGGTTGTTATCCATGCCTCCTCCCTACCAGTTGAAGCCCGTCGAGCGGGAGTCCAATCGACGCCACGCCGCCGCCCCCTATAGTCGGCTCGACATATCGAGGGGCAAAGATGAACCGTAGATCCTTCCTTACCGCCGCTGGAGTTGCCGCGCTGGCCCCTGCGCTGCTCTCCCGCAGCGCCTTCGCGCAGGCGGCCACCTCGATCGACTACACCGCACTTGCCGCCATCCGCGCGATGGGCGTCAACGAGCGCACCTCGCAGGTGATGCAGACCGCCTCCTACATGCTGGATGTGCTGGGCCCACGGCTCTCCGGCTCTCCCGGCATCCGCAAGTCCGGCGAATGGGTCGTCGAGAAGATGAAGGCTTGGGGCTTCACCGGCGCCGCACTGGAGCCTTGGCCGGTCGATCCCACCGGAACCAACAACGGCTTCCCGCGCGGCTGGCAGAACTCGAAATTCTACCTCCACGCCACCACGCCGAACGCATTCCCCATCTCCGGCATGTCGCAGGCGTGGACGCCGGGCACCAACGGCCTCGTCGCGGGTGAGTGCGTGCTCGTGCCCGAACTCACCGAGCGTGAACTCAAGGACAAGTATACGGGCAAGCTTCGTGGCAAGTGGATCCTCGGCCAGAACCCGATCGTCATGCGCGCGCAGTGGGACGCCGTCGCCAAGCGGCTGACCGACGAGCAGCTCAATGCCCTCGAAGTGCCAGCGCGTCCGCCGGAGAACGGTACGGCACCAACAACTCCCACGACTCCGCCGGCACCTCCTCCGGCAGCAGGCGCGGTCGCCTTCAGCCGCAACAACTGGTTCCGGGAGCAAGGCGCGCTCGGCATCTTCCAGACCAACAAGGGCCACGGCGTCGTCAACGTGCTCGGCGGGCTACGCACGGTCGACCCGAACAACGCCCTTCCCGTCATCCTCGTCGAAGCCGAACACTACGGCCGCATCGCGCGCTCCGTGCAACAGGGCCAGCCCGTCACCGTCGAAGCCGACATCCGCAATGACTGGTTCGACAAACCCGAAATGTTCAACGTCGTCGGCGAAATCCGCGGCAGCGAAATCCCGAACGAAGTCGTCATTATCGGCGGCCACTTCGACAGCTTCCACGCCTCCACCGGCGCCACCGACAATGGCGGCGCCTGCTCTATCGCACTCGAGGCGCTGCGCCTGCTGAAGGAAACGAAGGCGCCACTGAAGCGCACGGTGCGCGTCTGTCTTTGGAATGGCGAGGAACAGGGCCTCGTCGGTTCACGCCTCTACGTCGCCAACCATTTCGGCGGCGTGCGTGGTGTTCCCGCCCCCGGCAACCCGCGCGGTGAAGTCGTTCCCATCAAGCGCGACCACGGCCGCTTCCAGGCCTACTTCAATCTCGACAACGGCGCGGGCTCGATCCGCGGCGTCTATGCGCAGGGCAACAACCCCATCGTGCCGATCTTCCGCCAGTGGATGGAGCCGCTGCGCGACCTCGGCTTGACGAACGTGTCGACACGTTCGACCGGCGGCACCGATCACCTGTCGTTCGACAATGCGGGCCTGCCCGGCTTCCAGTTCATCCAGGACCCGCTGGAATACGAACCCAAGACCCACCACACCAACATGGACTTCTTCGAGGCCCTTCAGCCCGAAGACATGCGCCGCAATTCCGTGATGATGGCGTCGTTCGCCATGCTAGCCGCGAACCACCCCGGCAAGCTGCCGCGCAAGGCGCGTCCGCCGGCCGATACGCCTCCGCCGCCGTCGACATCGCAGCGGCTGGTCCAGCAGGGCGCGCCGTAGGACCAACAGGACCGCCGGGCTCCCGCCCGGCACACGTCGCGCAGCGATGTATTGCATAGGATGCTCGACGCTTCGCTGCTCCGCAGAGACTGCCGGGCAGGAGCCCGGCGGTGCCAGATCAAGGTTTCGCGTTCCACACAAGCCGGGTCGCGGCCAGCGTCACGATCACGCCCAGCCCCTGGTGCGTAAGCGACAGATCCAGCGGCGCCGCGTTCACCAGCGTGATGATGCCCAGCACCGCCTGCCCCGCCACCAGCCCGCCGAATAGCGGAAACAGCGACCAATGCTGCGCACGGAATTTCCACGCCGTCCACACGCCGATGCCGAGCAGCACATAAGCTGTCAGCCGGTGGAAGAACTGCGTCGTCGCCGGGTTCTCGGCGAAGTTCGCCCAGATCGGATCGAGCGCCCACATCGCCTCTGGTACGACATGGCCAGACATCAGAGGCCAATCCGTGTAACCTCTGCCTGCATCGAGCCCCGCCACCAGCGCGCCCAGCGCCATCTGCAGGCCGACGATCCAGATCAGCGCCGTCGCCCAGCCGAACGCCGCGCGCGGCGTCTCGCGCTTCGTCGCACCCAGCTCGAGCCATAACCAAAAACAGTAGGCGATGATCAGCAGCGCCAGAAAGAAGTGCGTCATCAGCCTGTAAGGCGCTACCGATGTCAGGTCGGTGTTCACACCCGACGACACCATCCACCAGCCGATCAATCCCTGCAGCCCGCCCAACGCGAACAGGATCAGCAGGTGCGGTAGCAGTTTCCGCGTCGTCCGCCCCGTCACCCAGAAGAAGATCAGCGGCAACGCGAACGCCACGCCGATCACGCGGCCCAGCTCGCGATGTCCCCACTCCCACCAATAGATTCCCTTGAACCCCTCGATATCCATGTTGGGATTGAGAAGGTGGTACTGCGCCGTCATTGACTGGTACTTGGCGAACGCATCCGCCCAGTCGGCATCCGACATCGGAGGGAAGGCGCCGAGCAGCGGTTTCCATTCCGTGATCGACAGCCCGCTATCCGTCAGCCGCGTCGCCCCGCCCACGAGGATCATCGCGTAGACCAGCCCCGCGATGACCAGCAGCCACGCCCGCACCAGCCCCACGCCCCTGGCCGGGACCATGGAATTCAGCGGCATTGCGGCAGCGACAGCCTCGCTCATTGCGCGCTTATCCTACCTGTGAGAACGGAAGGCCAGCGGCCCGAAAGCCGCATCCGGAGCCGCCCATGCGCAAAGCCGTCGGATCCCTCGTGCTGGTCGCCTGGATGGTGGCCTACGTCGCCGTGGCCGCCGTCATCGGCGACCGCATCGCCGAAGAGCACTGGGCCTGGAAGGTTCTGTACTTCCCGATCGTCGGCCTCGCCTGGGTGCTGCCGCTGAAGCCGCTGCTGCGCTGGATGCACGCCAAGGACGGTCCCCGCGAAAGCCCGGACGTCTAAGCGCCTAGAGGCAGCGCGACCCTACGTTGGATCCGTACTTTGCGGCGATGACACCCTTGGCCTTCGGGTTCTGCAGCACGGCATCGATGCCAACTCGCGCCCATCTGACCGTGAAGCCATCGACAACGCGATAGGTGAAGGGAATTCCCGCGAGTTCCGGGGACGCGTCAATGAGCAGCGACACCTGCCGGCTGTAAGCCTCGCTCGTCGTCGAGATCCGCAGCTCAAGAATGTCTTCACGCCCCGTGCCGGACTCTTCCATCATGTCCTGCAACGTATGAAGCGCCACTGACAGCTCATCAGCGAGCTGTTCATGGCGCTCGCCATTCACGGAGCCGACGGTCTGCAGCCAGACCACTTCTGGATTGTCGCGGTGTATCGAGCACGCGCGTCCCGCATTGAACGCGTCAATGAGCGTTGGCGGTGCAGCCATCGCCGCCTGCGCGAGAAACATAGCTCCAGCCGCGAACAGCGCCAGCTGTGACAAGCGGATCATGAAGGCTCCCAAGCCAGTCGGAGCCAATCGTCCCTCTCGCTCATTAACATAGGGTGCAGTTTCGACGTCTCTGGTAGAGATCGTCGATCAAGCTCAAACGAAAACGGGGCGGCCCGTGAAGGCCGCCCCGCTCGTTTCGTCCGCCGTGAGGCGGATGGGTCCTAGAACAGGCCCGACAGCGCGTTGCCGACGCCCGAGAAGGTGTTGCCCTTGCGGTCAGCTTCTTTCAGCGAGTTGTCGCCGAAATAGATGCGGCCCGTGACGCCGATGATGTCGGCTTCCGGTCCGTCGCCGTCGATGTGGCTGTAGCCAGCGCCGATCGCGAACGGCGAGCCGGCGAAGCGGTACTCGACACCCGCGCCGATGTTCCAGACGTCGGCGCTGGGGCCGCCAGCGTCAACGGTGGACCAGCCGCCGTCGATGTCGAAGCGCAGGTCGTCGTTCGCGAAGATGCGATAGACGCCAGCGAGGCCCCACGCATCCACGTCCGTGTCGTCCACCGAGCCGTAAGAGAGGCTGCCAGCGAACGTCGAGGAATCGAAGAACGCAGCATACTCGCCGCCGATCACGTAGGCGTTGCCGCCGTCATTGTCCGACAGGCGGGCGAAGCCGCCCCAGGCGCCGACGTTGTCACGCGAGATCAGGTGACCGCCGGCCGAGAGCGTGCCGTCGCCGCCTTCCGTGTCGGCGTATTCGGCTTCGAGGATGGCAGCCCAGCTGCCTCCGGTGGGGAACACGACTTCAGCGTCGACGCCGTAGACGTCTGCGTCGCCGCCGCCGAAATCAGCACGCGCGTAGTTCGCGCCGACGCTGCCCGACGTTTGAGCGAAGGCAGTACCCGAGATCATGGAGAGACCCGCCACGAGAGAGGCGGACACGACATATTTTTTCACGTAATTTACCCTGTCGATTAGGAGCGGGCGGATTGCCCGCACGGGCGATCTATCAGTGGCCGGATGGATTCGTCTGTCACTGAAGAGTCACACGGCTGCACGCCTTTTTGGCGCCGCAATACATTAATTAGGCAGGTCTTGCCGGTATCAACCGGAGCCATATGAACAAAGGCTTCCAGGCCCGTGACGGTACAGGAAAATTTGTGCGCGGAAGGCCCATCTGCCCGATCATTGGGGTGACGCAACGAGCGGCACACATTAACGGCCATCACAACAATTTTTCGACCGCATCCCGCAATTCGCGGCTCTCCGGCTCCACCTTCGACTTGAACGCGGCCACGGGTTTTCCCTGCTTGTCCGTTAGCAGCTTGTGGAAATTCCAGGCCGGATGCGCCGCACGCCCGAGCTGCTCGCGCATCCATCGATAATAGGGATGCGCCTTGCCGCCCTTCACATGCGTCTTCTCCGTCATCGGAAACGACACCGAATAGTTCACCGCGCAGAACGCCGCGATCTCCGTTTCCTTCGCCGGCTCCTGCCAGAGGAACTGGTTGCACGGCACGCCGATCACGGTGAAGCCGCGCTCGTGATACTGCTGATGGATATGCTGCAGCCCTGTGTACTGCGGCGTGAACCCGCACTTCGAGGCGACATTCACAACGAGCAACGCCTGGCCCTCGAACTGCTTCAACGGCAGTGGCTGACCGTTGATGCCCGCGAACTCGAAATCGAACGCCGTCGCCATCAGAGCGCCTTCTCGATCGCCGCGCGCAGCTCCGGCGCTTCCGGCACGACCGTCGGCGCGAATGCCTGCAGCGCCCTGCCGTCCTTGCCGACCAGCAGCTTGTGGAAATTCCACACCGGCTCCGCCGGATCGCCCAGCTCGCCCTTCATCCACTTGTAGAACGGATGCGCCGTGTCGCCCTTCACGTCGATCTTGGCCGTCAGCGGAAAATCCACGCCGAACGTCGTCGAGCAGAACGTCGCGATCTCTTCGTTCGTCCCCGGCTCCTGCCCCATGAACTGGTTCGACGGCACGCCGAGGACGACCAGACCCTTGTCCTTCAGCTCATGATACAGATTCACCAGCCCCTCATACTGCGGCGTCAGTCCGCACTTCGAGGCGACGTTCACGATCAGCACCGGATGTCCGCTGAACTGCTTCAGCGGCATCGGCTTTCCCTCGATCGAGGTGAAATCGAAATCGTGAGCCGTGGTCATGCTTCGTCTTTCCACTTCATCTGGAACTCGATCTCATGCTCGCCGCCGCCGCGCTCATGCTCGATGTTGAACCTGGCCCGCGCCGGAACATGAACCCGCTCACCCGCAATCTGGATGGCGAACGGTTCGCCACTCTCCACACTGTCCGCGAACCGCCGCAGCTTCGCTACAAACTGGGCGCGCGTGTAAGTCTTTTCAACGTCGCGCTGAGCCTTGCGGGCCATTCGGAGCTCCACCTTCAACAACAGTCGATGATTGGCACGCCGGCGCACCGATTGTCATCCCGGAAGCGCGAAGCGCTGTCCGGGACCTACTGCGAGAGAACGACAGCGCATCGATGGTTCCCGGCTCTCGCTACGCTCGGCCGGGATGACAAGCCGAAGGGCTCAATCCGCTTTGGCCTGGACCTTCTCCCGCGCCGCCCGATCTTCTTCCGTATCCTGATCGGCCTTCTTGCTCGGCCGGTCCGGCTCACGCTTCAGCCCATTGGCCGCGTCCCACTCGCGCCCTTCGGCCACCAGCCTGTCAGTGTTCGCGATGATCGCACCGCCGAGTTGCTTCAGGACTTCGTCTTTCCCCAGCCCCGGCGGAATCGGATCGAGAAACTCGATCACCGCCGGCCCAGGATACTTCTTGAAGTCCTCCTGCTGCCAGCGGAGGCCGAGGCTCGTCGCCACCGGCACCACCGGCCATTGCGATGCTTCCTGCATATGCCACACGCCGGCGCGGAACCGGTGATGCTTGCCCACCTTGGAGAGATTGCCCTCCGGATAGATCAGTACGATCCGCTTCTCTTTCGCAGCCAGCTCAAAGCTCGCCTTGAGATCGCGCCGCGCTTCAGGCCCGCCGCAATTGTCGATCACGATCGCGCCCAGCTTTTCCAGAACCTTGGGCACCAGGGGAAAACGCTCAAGGTGATCGCCCGTCACGAAGGCGATGTCATCGAACTGCACGTACATCAGGAAGCCGTCGCCATAGCTCGAATGCTTCGGTGCGACGATGAACGGCGCCGGCGGCAGGCGCTCGCGCCCGCGCACTTCAGGCATGATCCCGCACAACTTCATCAGCTGCACCATGCGCTTCGAATATCGTTTCACCGCCCAGCGCACGCCCGCGCCGCCCGGTAGCAGCGCAAGCACCGCGGCCATCAGCACGTAGAGAACCGAAATCCACCAGAAACCGGCGGTGAAAAGGAATGAGCGCATGGCGACTCCCCGACCTGCCTCTCGCTCGCATTTCAGGCAGGGTCAGGTCAAATAAATCTGCAGCGGGCCGTCTTCACCCCTAGCTTCATACCTTGGCAGCGAGCTTGTCCTGCGTCTTCGTGTCGAAATCGCTGGCGTCGTGCCGCTCGTGCAGCTGGCTTGCGGGATCACCCCATGTGCGGTTGACCATCCGCCCGCGTTTCACCGCAGACCGCGCCGCGATCTGCTCCGTCCAGCGGATCACGTTCTTGTACTCATGCACCGCAAGAAACTCGCCAGCGCCATACAGCACGCCCTTCACCATCGCGCCGTACCACGGCCATACCGACATATCCGCGATCGTGTAGGCGTCCCCCGCCAGATATTCTGTCTCCGCGAGCCGCCGGTCCAGAACGTCGAGCTGCCGCTTCACTTCCATCGCATAACGGTCGATCGGATATTCCCACTTCTCCGGCGCATAGGCGTAGAAGTGACCGAAGCCGCCGCCGAGGAACGGGGCCGCGCCCATCTGCCAGAACAGCCAGTTCAGCGCCTCGGTCCGTGTCGCGCGATCCTCCGGCAGGAACGCTCCGAACTTCTCCGCGAGATAAAGCAGGATCGAACCGGACTCGAACACACGCACCGGCTTCGGCTCACCACGATCCACCATCACCGGAATCTTCGAGTTCGGATTGATCTCCACATACCCACTCGAGAACTGCTCGCCCGTGTTGATGTTGATCAGCCACGCATCGTACTCGGCGCCCTTGTGGCCGAGCGCCAGCAACTCCTCCAGCATCACCGTCGCCTTCACGCCGTTCGGCGTACCGAGCGAATACAGCTGTATCGGATGCTTGCCGACCTGCAGCACCTTGTCGTGCGTCGGCCCTGCAATCGGCCGGTTGATGTTCGAAAAGCGGTGCTCCGTCCCCTTGTTCCACACCCACACCTTAGGCGGCGTGTATCCGGTCGGTTCGCTCATGAGACGCTTTCCTTGGTCTTGTACCGGCCCAGATGTGCGGCCCACACCCCGGCGGTACAAGCTTGAATGTCGAAATAGACGCGCGCCATCGATCAGCAAGCCTCGTCAGACGATGCAGCCGAACTGACACCCGCCACTGGTTCGTATAGCCTCGCGAAAACCGGGGAGATTCTCATGCGCAAGATCGTGCTCGCCATCACGGCCCTCGCCGCTTCAGCCTGCTCGCACATGCCAACGCAGTCCTCAGCCTGGGTCGACGGCGTGAAGTTCACCCCCATGGGCGCCACGAACCCTGGCGCCTTCTCCGCCACACTCGACGGCAGCACCAGCGCCGCCGCGCCCTACACGATCCGCGTCCACATAACCGAAGGCGGCAAGATCGCCCCGCACACGCACCCCGATCCGCGCGTGATCACCGTCGTCGACGGCGAAGTCTGCTATGGCTTCGGATCGGTGTTCGACGAGAATGCCTGCAAGCTCTACCCCGAAGGCAGCTACTTCCTCGTCCCCGCCAACGCGCCCCACTACGGCTTCGGAAAGATGGGCGATGCGGTCTATCAGGAAAGCGGTGTGGGACCTTCGGGGTTCATTCCCGTAACAAACGCCCAGTAGTTTTTCTCCCCAAGTACGAAGCACTGGGGGAGGAAAGACGCCAGCCTACGCCACTCGCTCCGCTACAGCCTCGGCCGCCATCTCATGCGCGCGTGATTGCCGGCTCCACAAATCGGCATAGAGCCCGCCTGCATCCAGCAGCTGATGATGCGTCCCGCGCTCCACGATCTTGCCTTCGCTCAGCACGATGATCTCGTCCGCGCCCGCCACGGTCGACAGCCTGTGCGCGACCATAAGTGTCGTGCGCCCCTTCGCCGCTTCATCCAGCGCACCCTGCACCTCGGCCTCAGTTGCCGAATCCAGCGCGCTCGTCGCTTCGTCGAGCACCAGGATCGCCGGGTTCTTCAGGATCGCGCGCGCTATGCCAACGCGCTGCCGCTCACCGCCGGAGAGCTTTACGCCCCGCTCGCCCACGCGCGTCTCCCAGCCCTTGGGCAGCTTGTCGATGAACTCCAGCAGCTGCGCCCGCTGCGCCGCCTCCCGCAGCTCCTCGTCGGTGGCGTCCGGACGGCCATAGAGCAGGTTCTCCTTCATCGACGCGTTGAACAGCACCACTTCCTGCGGAACGAGCCCGATATTGTCGCGCAGGCTTTCCTGCTTGAGCCCGCGCACATCCTGCCCATCGACCAGCACGCGCCCGCCGCCCGTATCGTAGAAACGGAACAGCAGCTTCAGCAGCGTCGACTTGCCCGAACCGGACGGCCCCACCACCGCCAGCTTCGTCCCCGCTGGCACGGTGAACGACACATCGTCGATCCCCGCGGAGCGCGCATCGTGCGTGAAGCTGACATGATCGAACGTCACCTCGCCGCCCTTTACCTGCAGCGGTTTCGCATCCGGCGCGTCGGAGACTTCCGCTTTCATGTTGAGCAGGCCGTACAGCTTCTCGAGGTCGATCGCGCCCTGCTTGATCTCACGGAACGCAAAGCCGAGGATCGACAGTGGCCGGTAGAGGTTGCTCATGATCAGCACGACCGCAGCCATGTCACCCGCCTGCACCTGCCCGTTGAGCGCGCCCATCGCGGTGATCGCCGCCACGCCCGTCAGGCCCAGCGCCATGATGATGTCCTGCCCCGCGTTCAGCAACGCCAGCGAACGCGACACATCCACCATGTTCTTGTTGTAGACGCGCATCGCCGCGTCATAGCGCTCGGTCTCCCGTGTCTCCGCCGCGAACGCCTTCACCGTCTCGAAATTGGTAAGGCTGTCCACCGCCAGCGCCCGCAGCTCCGTATCCGCCGCATTCAGCTTCCGCCGCTGCTCCACCCGCCAGTTGGTCAGCAGCGCGGTGAACACCGCATAGAGCGCCACTACCACCACGGCCACGACAGCCGAGATCCAGCTATACCGCGTCGCCAGCACGAACGCCGCCAGCGCCAGCTCGATCAGCGTCGGACCGATGTTGAACGCCAGAAACCGGATCAGGTAATCGAGCGCATTCACGCCCCGATCGATCACGCGGTTCAGCGCCCCTGTCCGCCGCGTCTGGTGGAACGCCAGCGACAGCCCTTGCGCATGCCCATACGCCTCTACCGCGATCAACCGCTGCGCATCCTGGCTCACGGGCGCGAACAGCGCGTCGCGCAGATACGGCAGGTTGCTCGACAGAATACGCGCGCCCGTCCACCACCCCAGCAGCAGCATCACCGCCGCCAGCGTCGCGGTGTTTCCCGTCATCTGGTTGATGGCGTCCCCGAAGAACACCGGCGCGTAGACCGCGAAAACCTTGCTCGCCAGCGTCAGCAGCAGCGCGAGCAGCATTACCAGTCGCCACTTCTTCAGCTGCGGCCGCGCCATGATCTTGCCAATGCGAGCCAGCGAAGTCCCAAGCCCCGCATCCCCCGTCTCGATCGCATCGATGTCGGAGGTGGAAGCTGCGTGCGGATGTGTGGCCATGGCGGAGAAATAGGCCCGCCCCGCAGGAAACGCCATAGTTCCCGCCCGAGACCTCCGGCCAACCGTGTGTCAGCAGCCCATCACCGGCAAGTATGTGGAAAAGCCGCAGGCGACCGACTCTTTGCCATCGGCGCGAACCGGCGCATCTATGGTCCTCAAGAAAAGAGAGAAGAAGAATGCCCGGAATCAAGTCCGTGACCGTCTACTGCGGCTCCGCCCCAGGATCCGACCCCAGCTACCTCAAGCTCGCCCAGAAACTCGGCAAGGCCATCGCTACCCGCGGCTGGCGCACGGTCTATGGCGGCGGAAACGTTGGTCTGATGGGCGCGGTCGCCACCAGCGCGCGCGACAATGGCGGCAAGGTGCTCGGCGTGATGCCGCATTTCCTGCGCGAACTCGAAGGCGTGCTCGACGGGATCGAGAACCGTTACACCGACAACATGCACCAGCGGAAGCAGGCGCTGCTCGATGAAGCCGACGGCCTCATCGTACTCCCCGGCGGCATCGGCACGCTGGAGGAAGCGGTCGAGACTCTTTCGTGGGCCAAGCTCTCGCTTCACCGCAAGCCGATGGCGTTCCTCAGCGAGAACAACTACTGGGCCCCCTACTTCAAACTGATCGACCATATGATCGAAGGCGGCTTCCTGCCGGAGTCATTCCTGCAGCTCATGGCCGACACCAGTTCGCCGGAAGGCGCGCTCGACGCGTTGCACGAGCGGGCGATCCAGCTCTAGTCCCAACCCACCTCATCGCCGACCGCGATATCGCCGCCGTTGACCACAACGGCGGTGAGCCCGCCCAGCCAGTCTGGCTCCAGCGCCTTCCTCAATCCGGGCAGCTGCTGCTCCATGCGGCTGCATGGATGCGTCTCGCCCGTGATCTTCAGCTTCACGCCGCCCACTCTCAGAACGTCGCCCTCGCCGCGCGGATTCGCCAGCCCGCTCACCAGCAGATTCGCCCGCCTGATCGTCCATGGAGCAGCCGGATCGAGCGCGGCCACAGCCCGCGTCCAGTCATCGGCAAACAGGATTGTGATCTGCCGGCCCGGCGCCTTGCCCCGCCAGTCCCCGGCCAAGCCGGCCCCCTCGGACACGCTTCCACGCTCCAGAAGCTGCATCGCCTGCTTCGGTCCGGCCTTTATGGCGATTGCGTCGAGTCGCCCGTTCATGTTCGTGCCGTAATCCCCCTGCCGGTCTGCGGCAATGTGGAAACCCAGGCGTATTGCGGCTGCCCTCGCGTCCTTCTAGGTTGTAGCCGCCGGGCGGGGTTCGGGGGAGAAACGCACCACCGCCTCAGCATCAGAATAATGGCCACCTGAGATGGCCGCCGAGGAGGGTTTCCGAATGCGCGCCTACCTGTTGTCGCTGGCTGTCGCCGCGCCTGCCCTGATGTTCGGCATCTCTGCCTGCAGCAACAACCCGCCAGCGTCTTCAAGCCAGACCGAAACAGCCGCGCCTGTCTTTCCGACGGGCTCCGCCGCCGTGAACGCCGAGCGGCTCATCAACGCCAGCAAGGAGCCCGGCTCCTGGCTCGCCGCCGGTCTCAACTATCACGAGGATCGCTTCTCACTTCTCGACCAGGTCAACGACAGCAACGTGAAGGATCTCGGCCTCGCGTGGTACGCCGACATCGACACGGAGCGCGGTCAGGAATCAACGCCCGTCGTCGTCGATGGCGTGATGTACCTCACCACCGCGTGGTCGATGCTGAAGGCCTACGACATCAAGTCGGGCGAACAGCTCTGGGCCTATGACCCAAAGATCGACCGCGCCAAGGGCGCCGACGCCTGCTGCGACGTGGTCAACCGCGGCGTCGCCGCGTGGAACGGCAAGATCTACCTCGGCGCGCTCGACGGCCGCCTCATCGCGCTCAACGGCAAGACAGGCGCGGTCGTCTGGGAGAAACAGACAACCGACACAAGCCTGCCCTACACGATCACTGGCGTGCCGCGCATCGTGAAGGGCAAGGTCATCATCGGCAATGGCGGCGCGGAGTATCGCGTGCGCGGCTACGTCACCGCCTACGACGCCGAGACCGGCGAGCAGGCGTGGCGCTGGTATTCCGTGCCCGGCGACCCCGCCAATCCGGACGAACAGCCCGAACTCGCCACCGCCCGCAAGACCTGGAATGGGGAATTCTGGAAACTCGGCGGCGGCGGCACGCTGTGGGATGGCATGGCCTACGACCCGGAACTCGACACGCTCTATGTTGGCACCGGCAACGGCACGCCGTGGAACCAGAAATACCGCAGCCCCGGCGGCGGCGATAACCTCTACCTCTCGTCCATCGTCGCGCTGGACCCGGCGACCGGCAAATACAAGTGGCACTACCAGACAACGCCCGGCGAGACGTGGGACTACACCGCCACACAACCGATCATGATCGCCGACCTGAATTACCCGGAAGGCAAGCGCCGCGTCGTGATGCAGGCGCCGAAGAACGGCTTCTTCTACGTCCTCGACGCCAAGATCGGCAAACTGCTCAACGCCAACAAGTTCGCCCCGCTCACCTGGGCCACGCACGTCGACATGACGACGGGCCGCCCGGTCGAGATTCCTGAAGCGCGCTTCGAAGTCACCGGGAAGCCGGCCATCGTCGCGCCCGCCGCCCTCGGCATGCACAACTGGCACCCGATGGCGTTCAGCGCCGACACCGGCCTTGTCTATCTCCCCGTCACGGTGTCGTCGTCCACCTACGCCTCGCCCGAGAAGTTCGAGGTGAACCTGAAAGGCTGGAACACCGGCATCGGCTTCAATGCTGCGTCCGGCGTCGTCCCGGTCCCGGCCTCCGGCTCGGTGCCGAAGTCCGACAGCTTCATCCTCGCCTGGGACCCTGTCACGGGCACGGAGAAATTCCGTATCCAGAACGAGGTCTATGGCGCCTCGGGCGTGCTCGCGACGTCGGGCAACCTGATCTTCTCCGGCAACCACAAGGGCGAGTTCGTCGCGTATGACGCCCGCGACGGCAAGAAGCTCTGGACCGCCCCGACGCAGGCCCGCACCGTCGCCGCCGCCTCGACCTTCCTGGTCGATGGCCAGCAGCAGGTCGCCATCCTCGTCGGAGCCCGCGGCCTGCCCACCGGCCAGAAGCGCACCAACGCCGTCAGCGCCAACAACTCGCGCATCCTCGTCTTCAAGGCTGGCGGCAAGGCGGCGCTCCCCGCCGAGATGCCGACGACCACGTCCACCGGCGCGCCCGTTAAGGTGAAGATCGATCCGCCGCTGCTCACCGCCAACAACGAGACGGTGGCCTCTGGCGAGATGCTGTTCGGCCAGAACTGCGCCGTCTGCCATGGCGCCGCGTCTGTCCCCGCCGCCGGCGCCATCGCGCCCGACCTGCGCTACTCCGCCCTGCTCAACGCGCGCGGCGGTTGGAACGGCGCCGTTCGCGAAGGCGACCGCGCCCAACGCGGCATGCCAGCCTTCAAGGCCACGCTGACCGAAGAGCAGACCGACGCGATCATGCACTACGTCATCAAGCGCGCGAACGACGAGAAAGCCGCGCAAGAGGCCGCGGCAAAGACGCCGTAACGTCCGAAACAGCGAAAACCACTGAAACCCCCGGCCCTGCGGCCGGGGGTTTTTCGTTTACGGCTTCTGCTGTATGAGCCCCGCCCATGGTCTGGCCTGCGTTGTGCGGCCCCCATGAAGGACGACACCGATGCTCCGCATCCAGGAACTGAAGCTGCCGCTCGATCATCCCGAGCCCGCCCTCCGCCAGGCGATCCTCAAACGCCTCGCCCTCGCCGACCAGAATCTCGTCGCGTTCGCTGTCTTCAAGCGCGCCTACGACGCCCGTAAGACCTCTGCGATCCAGCTGATCTACACCATCGATGCCGAAGTGAAGGACGAAGCCTCCGTCCTCAAGCGTCTCGAAAAAGACAAGCAGATCGTCCGCACGCCCGACACCTCCTACAAGCAGGTCACCAAGGCGCCCGCCGGAGCGCCCCGCCCGGTCGTCATCGGCATGGGCCCGTGCGGGCTCTTCGCCGGCCTCATTCTCGCGGAGATGGGTTTCAACCCGATCATACTCGAACGTGGCAAGATCGTCCGCGAGCGCACGGTCGACACCTTCAAGTTCTGGCGCAAGGCCGTGCTCGACCCCAGCTCCAACGCCCAGTTCGGCGAAGGCGGCGCCGGCACGTTCTCCGACGGCAAGCTCTATTCCCAGATCAAGGACCCGCGCCATCTCGGCCGCAAGGTCCTTACAGAATTCGTCGAGGCGGGCGCGCCCGAGGAAATCCTCTTCGTCTCGAAGCCCCACATCGGCACCTTCCGCCTCGTCTCGATGATCGAGCACATGCGCGAGAAGATCGAACGTCTCGGCGGCGAAATCCGCTTCCAGCACCAGGTCACCGACATCCTTCTGCACGACCGCTCCGGTCAGAAACACATCGCCGGCGTCGTCCTCGCGAACGCCGAAACCATCGAAACCGATCGCGTCGTCATGGCCCTCGGCCACTCCGCCCGCGACACGTTCGAGATGCTGCACGGCCGTGGCGTCTTCTTCGAACCCAAGCCGTTCTCGATCGGCGTCCGCATCGAGCATCCGCAATCGATCATCGACTGCGCCCGCTTCGGCGCGAAAAACGCGGGCCACCCCATCCTCGGCGCGGCCGACTACAAGCTCGCCCACCACGCCGCGAACGGCCGCAGTGTCTATTCCTTCTGCATGTGCCCGGGCGGAACGGTCGTCGCCGCAGCGTCCGAAGAAGGCCGCCTCGTCACCAACGGCATGAGCCAATATTCGCGCAAGGAGCGCAACGCCAACGCCGGCATCGTGGTCGGCGTCACGCCAGAGGATTTCCCCGGAGACTTCCGCACCAATCCGCTCGCCGGCATCGCCTTCCAGCGTCACTGGGAAGAGCAGGCTTTCATCGCCGGCGGCTCCAACTGGCTTGCCCCCGCTCAGCTTCTCGGCGACTTCCTCGCCAACCGCCCGAGCACAGCGCTCGGCGCGATTATCCCGTCTTACAAGCCTGGCGTCACACCGACCGACCTGAACCTCTGCCTGCCCGAATACGCCACTACGGCGATGCGCGAGGCGCTCGCCGTCTTCGGCCGCCAGATCCGGGGCTATGCGATGGAAGATGCCGTCATGACCGGCGTCGAAACGCGCACATCAAGCCCCGTCCGCATGACGCGCGGCGATGATCTGCAGTCGCTGAATGTGAGGGGCCTGTTCCCGGCCGGTGAAGGCGCCGGCTATGCTGGCGGCATTCTGTCGGCGGCGGTCGACGGCATCAAAGTGGCTGAGGCCGTGGCTTTGTCAGCCACGGCCCGTATTGCAGCCTAGTCAGTCTGCTTAGTCTTCTTCGCGGTTGCGCAGCATGATGACCGCAGCCACCACCGCACCCACAGCCGCACCGATCGCCAGCGTGCGGAGCGGGTGCTCCTTCACTTCACGCGTGACGAACTTCACGGCCTTTTTGCCGCCGCGCACAGCGTTGTCCGCGACATCGCCAGCGAACTCGCTCGCGCCGCCAAATGCCCTGCGGGCCTTTTCAGAAAAATCTGACATGTCTTCCGCCACCCTTCCGGCCAGGTCACTGACCGATCCATTGTTTTCCGTCTTGCGCGCCGTCACCATGATCTCATCTCCGACTGATCCGGTTTGTAATGTCCGGCGGAGTGATTGGTTCCCGGCTGACGCAAGCCTCAAGCCAAGCTAGCCTGCGCGCATGGCCACTGCCCAGCAGCAACTCGAAGGTTTCCTGCAAAAGTACTCGCCCGAGATGGAAAAGCTTGGACGCGCGTCTTTGGCGCATCTGCGCAAGCGGCTGCCCGGTGCGGTCGTCATGGTTTACGACAACTTCAATTACCTCGCGCTTGGCTTTGGCCAGACGGACAAGGTGTCTGCGATCCCAATCTCCATCGCGCTCTACCCGCGCTGGGCGACCTTGTTTTTCATGCAGGGGGCCACGCTTGACGATCCCGAAGGCCTCCTCTCCGGCAAGGGTCCGAAGATCCGCTCCATGCGTCTCGTGGACGGTCTCAAGACACTGAAGTCGTCGGACGTGGATGAGTTGATCGCCGCCGCAGTACTGCAGGCGAACTGGAAGCTCGACCCTCGCGTAAAAGGCGAGCTGGTCATCAAGTCGGTTTCCGCCAAGCAGCGCCCCCGCCGCCCCTGATCTGCCCTCCTCCAAAAACTTCAGCAGAGCCTCTTGCCTTCCATAACTGTGTGGCTATTATAACCGTGTGGTTATGGACAGACAGCAATGACGCCATCGCAACGCCTCGACGCAACCTTCGCAGCTCTGGCTGATCCGACGCGGCGCGCGATCCTCGCCCGGCTCGCACAGGGGCACGCCTCGGTCGCGGAACTGGCCGAGCCGTTCGCCATGAGCCAGCCGGCCGTCTCGAAACATCTGAAGGTGCTCGAGAATGCCGGGCTCATCTCGACCGCACAGGATGCCCAGCGCCGCCCGCGCAAACTCGAAGGCGTCCGCCTCGGCGAGGCGGTCGGATGGCTCGAAGAATACCGCCAGTTCTGGGAACGCCGTTACAGCGTCCTTGATGAGCTGCTTGGCCAGCTCCAAGCCAAGCCCCCGAAATCAAGACGCAAGCGCCATTAGGAGAATCCAGCATGGCATCCGTTCAGCAGATTTCCCCGTTCCTGATGTTCGACGGACCCGTCGAGGAAGCAGCGAAGTTCTACGTCTCCGTCTTCCCGAACTCGGAGATCAGGTCCGCCAGTCCGATGTCGGCCACCATCGTGGCGAACGGAACCGAGATCCTGATGTTCAACGGCGGCTCGCACTTCAAGTTCACACCCGGCATCTCTCTGTTCGTTAAGTGCAAGGACCAGGCGGAGGTTGATCTCTACTGGAACAAGTTCCTCTCCGGCGGCGGGCGCGAAGACAATTGCGGCTGGCTGCAGGACAAGTGGGGCGTCTCCTGGCAGATCATCCCCGATGCGCTGGGCCGTTACCTCGGCGATCCCGATCGCGAGAAGGCCAATCGCGCTCTGCAGGCCATGCTGAAGATGAAGAAGATCATCGTCGCGGATCTCGAAGCGGCTTTCGCCGGCTGAATTTCCCCTAAGCATAAAAACAGAAAAGAACGAGACTGACATGGTGAGGACGATGGAGAAGGCGCAGGTCTCTCTGCCCAGCGATACCGAAGTCCGCGTGACACGCGACTTCAGGGCCCCGCGCACGCTGGTCTGGCAGGTGCACACCGATCCCAAGCTGGTGACGCGCTGGATGCTCGGCCCGCCCGGCTGGTCGATGCCTGTGTGCGAGATGGACGTGCGCCCGGGCGGGAAGTATCGCTGGCGCTGGCGTTCGGATGAGGGCGGCCAGGAGTTCGGCTTCTTCGGCACCTTCCTCGAAGTCGATGCGCCTGCTCGCATGAAGCACGAGGAAACGGTCGATCCCGGCGATGTCGGTGGCGCAATGGACGCCAGCGAGCCGGCCATCATCCGCACGTCCTTCACCGAAAAGAACGGCATCACCTCGCTCGAAACCGTGATGAAGTTCGCGAGCAAGGAAATCCGCGACGCCGCCGTCTCCACCGGCATGACCGACGGCATGGAGATGGGCTACGAGCGCCTCGACAAGATGTTCGCCGAACAGCAGGGAGGTTGAGATGGTCAAACCCGCCGAAGTCTCCCTGCCCAGCGACACCGAAGTCCGCGTCACGCGTGACTTCAAGGCTCCGCGCACCCTTGTGTGGCAGGCGCATGTCGATCCGAACCTCTTTCAACGCTGGATAGGAGGCTATCCGGGCTGGTCGATGCCGGTGTGCGAGATGGATGTCCGCACCGGCGGCAAATATCGCTGGCTTTGGCGCACTGATGACGGCAGCCAGGAGTTCGGGTTCTTCGGCGAGTACAGCGAAGTCAAAGCGCCAGCCCGCATGATTGCCGTCGAGCACTACAATCCCGGCACGATGGGCGGCGCGATGGATGCGAGCAGCCCGACTATCAACCACACGTCTTTCACAGAGAAGAATGGCGTCACGACGCTGGTCACACTGTTGAAATACGTGTCGAAGGAAGCGCGCGACGCGGCCATCTCCACCGGCATGACCGACGGCATGGAGGTGAGCTACGGACGCCTCGACACACTCGTCGCCGAACAGCGGGGAGGCTGACGTGGCCAACAAGCTTGAAATCACGCTGCCGTCCGATCGCGAGATCGTCATCACGCGCTCCTTCGACGCCCCGCGCGAGCATGTGTGGGACGCCCACACCAAGCCCGCCTTGGTGCGCCGCTGGCTGCTCGGCCCGCCGGGCTGGGAGATGCCGGTCTGCGACATCGACCTGCGCGCTGGCGGCAAGTACCGCTATGAGTGGGAAGACAAAGGCCGCAACAAGAAGATGGGCATGGGAGGCGTTTTCACTGAGGTCGTGAAGCCCGAGCGCATCGGCTCACGCGAGAAGTTCGACGACGACTGGACCGGCGGCGAGACGGTGAACATGCAGGTGTTCACCGAAGCCGGCGGCAAGACGAAGTCGGTCCTCACCGTCCTCTACGCCTCGAAACAGGCCCGCGACGGCGCGGCCGCCAGCGGCATGACCGACGGCATGGAGGCGGGCTACGCACGCCTCGACGAAGTTCTGGCGAGCCTCGCCTAAATGCCCACCAAAGCGCACAAGCCTGCCGGGAAGAAGAGCGCCGCCGAGAAGCCGAAAACGGCCCGGCCAAAGACGCCCTCCCGGCCTCTCCCCGACGACGCCTCCGCCTTCCTCGCCGCCCTCGACCATCCGCTGAAGGCTGATATCGAGGCGGTGAGGAAGCTCATTCTGGGCGCAGACCCAGCCATCACCGACGGCGTGAAATGGAATTCGCTCAGCTTCCGCCACACCGACTGGTTCGCCACCGTGAACCTGCGCTCGAAGGACGTGATCCAGCTGGTCATGCACACAGGCGCAAAGGCGAAAGACGATCCGAAGCTGAGAATCCCCGACGAGAACGGCCTGCTCGTCTGGCTCGCCAAGGACCGCGCCCTCGCAACGTTGGGCGCGGGCAAGACGCTGAAGGCGAATGCGACAGCGTTCACCGTGATCGTAAAGGCCTGGGTCAAGTACGTTTAGCGCTCACGCACGCAGGGCTTTGAGCATCTCCGGCGCAATATCGGCGCGCACCGAGATTTCCGAAACGGCATCCGGCGATTTCTTCAGCCCGCGCCGCACGCGATTGAGCCTGAAGTCGTCCGCAGCGTCAGTGGCAGCCACATAGATCCAGTCGCCACGCCTCGCCGGCTTGCGGCGGGCTGCTCCCGTGTTGATCGGCGCAAGATCGATGTGAGGCGCCAGTTTCTCGAAGAACTTCCTGGCGTCGAACACAAGTTTCGAGACCGGGTGCTCCTCGTGGCTTTGCTCGAACGCGCCGCCATCCGCGCCCGCCCAGAAGAATATCCGGCTATCGAGCTGCTCGCTCCAGCTTTCGATCGTGTGACCATCGAGGAAGGACGCTGCACTGCCGATCCCGAAGCGCAACGCGCCCTGGCTGTTGAGCCGCGCCGTGTTGGAACCAATCTTCAGCTGCAGCCGATCCTTGCGCAGGACCAGCGATCCGTCTGGCGCCTTCGCCAGTTTCGCCAGCGACACCGGGCGCAGTAGTCCGCGCGCGGAAATTCCGGGAAGGTTCTCCGTCAATGTGGTATGCGAGATGTGGTCGCCGACGAGCGCCACGAACTCATCCGCCGTCATCGCCCCACCCCTGCTTCGCTACGGCGCCGCCTGCACGAGACGCGCACGCGCCTTCTCGCCGCCGATCAGCACGAGCATCTTGTCCATCTCCGGACCATGCTCCTGATCGGTCAGCACGCGGCGGAGCGGCATGAACAGGCCTTTGCCCTTCCGCCCCGTCTTGGCTTTCACCGCATCCACCCATTCCTTCCAGGTCGCCGCCGTCACATCGCCAGCGGGGAACAGCTTCGCCGCCTCGCCGATGAAAGCCTGGTCGTCCGTGTCCAGTTCCGGCCCGGTCAGCCCGCCGCCATAGACAACGGTGAGCCACAGTGCGGCATCCGGCACGCCTTTCAGGTTGCCCTTCACAGCATCCCAGAATTCCGGCGTCGCCTTGTCGCCGTAGGTCAGCTTCTCCAGACGCGGCTTCACCGTCTCAAAGCTCATGCCATGCACGATCTGCGCATTGAGGCCGTTGAGTTCGCTCTCGTCGAAACGCGCTGGCGCCCGGCCCATCTTCGAGAACGAGAATTCCAGCGCCAGCTGCTGCAGGCTTTCGCGCACTTCCACCGGATCGGACGTGCCGATCTTCGCCAGCAGCGACAGGATCGCCATCGGCTCATAGCCCTCAAGCCGCAGCTGTTCCGCCGACAGCGAGCCGAGGCGCTTCGACAACCCCTGCCCGTCCGCGCCGATCAGCAGCGGCATGTGCGCCATCTCGGGCGGCTTCGCGCCCAGCGCCAGGAAGATCTCGATCTGCGCGCCGGAGTTGGTGACGTGATCCTCGCCGCGGATCACATGCGTGATCTTCGCGTCGATGTCGTCCACCACGGACGGCATCGTGTAGAGGAACGAACCATCCTCGCGGATCAGTACCGGGTCAGACACAGAAGCTGTATCGATTGACTGCTGCCCGCGCACGAGATCGTTCCACTCCGCGCGCCCACCGGACAGCTTGAAGCGCCAATGCGGCTTGCGCCCCTCCGCTTCCAGCTTCGCGCGATCGGCGTCGGTCAACTCCAGAGCCGCGCGATCATAGACCGGCGGCTTCCCACGGCTTTGCGCGATCTTCTTGCGGCGCTCCAGCTCCTCGGGGCTTTCATAGCAGGGATACAGCAGGCCCTTGGCCTTCAGCTCTTCCGCCGCCTTGGCATAGCGGTCGAACTTCTCCGACTGCTTGAACGTCTCGTCCCACGTCATGCCCAGCCACGACAGGTCCGTGCGGATGCCGTCCTCATTTTCCTTTGTGGACCGCTCAACGTCGGTGTCGTCGATGCGCAGCACGAAGACGCCGCCCTGGCCCTTCGCGAACAGCCAGTTCACCAGCGCGGTACGGATGTTCCCGACGTGCAGCTTGCCCGTGGGCGAAGGCGCAAAGCGGACTTTGACGGTCATGGTCGCGAATTCCAAGTTTCGGAGGGTGCGGGGATGCATGTACCCATCCGGCCCCGCTTGGCAAGCTAAGCGCTGGGCTTAGCCAAAAGCCATGGAATTCCGGGCAATAAGTTCCGACAGCAGCGTGGCGTCGAACTGCCTCGCGCCATAGTCGATCGAGAACGACTCCAGCCGGGACAGAAGGTTTACGCCCACGATCATCGCAGGCTCGTTCTTCAGCCCCCAGATGTCGAATATCGGCGCATCGGCGGCTACGGTCGCCGCATCCTTCACGGAGAATGCCTTCATCTCCACCTTCGGCAGCGCGATGTACTGGCCGATGATCGCATGGCCGGTGACGCCGACGATCTTCACATTATCCACGCGCTCCAGCCTTGGATGCTCCCGCTTCAGCGCGTTGCTCAGAGCCATGTTGGCGATGCATTCCTGCGCGCCGGTATCCAGCATCAGCTTGGTGCTCACATTGCCGACGCGTCCATCGATTTCGGCGAGCAGCCCGTTGCGCACCCGCATGTTGCCGCGGGGGGCCGTGCGCGTCTGCCGGCGCGAACTTTCGATCCGCACCGTCCGCTTCTGGATGTTGAACACCAGCTTCTTGCCGATAAACACGTCGGCGCCGAGAATTCCATCTATGCGGGCGAGACCAGCGTCAGAGAGGATGGCGATACGCACGTCTTCCTTCACCACCGCGCCCGTCTGGATCTTCTTGATCCGGGCCACTGGCGTCGTCGCAACACCCGTCGTGCCAGCGACAATCGCCGTTCCGCTGATCTCCGCGCCCAGCGCCGCGAGGTGGCGCTGCGCCAGCACGGTTGTGGTCGAGCCGGTGTCGACCATGAAGTTGTACGGCCCCTTGTCGTTCAGCATCACCTTCGCGGTGGGCCGTCCATAGGCGTCGACCCACGCATCGAGCGTGGACGTGATGTCGGTCTGCACCGGAGCGTTGACGCGCGTGCCCGTCACCTGCGCCGAAGCCGCGCCCGCAAAGCCGAGCGCGGGCAGCGCGCCCAGCATCATCCGCCGCGTGAAGTCGATGGTCATGGGCGTCCTCCCGCCCGCCCCCTTTTCGGCGGCTTATCGCGGGAGCATGATCCTGCTTCGGACACCCCGCAAGGCGGATATGTCAGGGAAACGCGTAACCGCGGCTACATTCGCAGCAGACTAGCCGAGCGCCGCCGCATTCCGTGCGACAAGCTCGGCCAGCAGCTTCGCATCGAACTGTCTCGCCCCGTAGTCGATCGAGAAGGACTCCAACCGCGATAGCAGGTCGACGCCGACGATCATCGCGGGCTCCTTGTTCAGATCCCACAACTCGAACACCGACGCGTCGGCCGCGATGCAGCTGGCGCCCTCGACGGTAAAGACCTGCACATCAATCTTCGGAAGAAAGACGAGCTGACCGGACACGCCATGGCCGGTAACGCCAAAGATGCGGGCGCCTTCGAGCCGCACGAGGTTCCGATACCGCCGCTTCAGCTCGTCGTTCAGGGCCATGTTGGCGATGGAGCTGTTGGCACCGGTATCCAGCATCAACCGCGTCGGGATGTTTCCGACCTGCCCCTGAATTTCAGCAAGCAGCCCATTGCGAACCTGCATGTTTCCCGCCCGCGGCGAGCTCTTCTGCGTCGTGGGCTCGATGCGCACTATCCTGTTACGAATGTCGAACGCCAGCCGACGGCCGACAAACACGTCCGCGCCCAGAATGCCATCTTCCCGCGGCAGTCTCTCGTCCGGCAGCACGGCCACCGGAAGCTTCCTCTTGTCCACGACACCGGCCTGAAGTCTTCCAAGCTGCACCAGCGGCATAATCGCGGAGCCCGTGGCCCCGATCACGGTAACCTTGCCGAGCGACGCCGCTTTCAGCGTCGCAACATGGCGCTCGGCGATCACTGTCGTGGTCGCGCCGGTGTCGACCAGGAACTGGAATGGTCCGCGCCCATTGATCGTAACCTTGGCGGTAGGACGGCCGTAATTGTCCAGCCATGACTCGACGAGGAAGTCGGGATTGGTTTCGTCCGGCGTCGCCTCGCGCTCGCCGCGGTGCAACTCGGCGCGCTGCGCAAAGGCCGGCGGCGCCAGCCCCAGCGTAGGCAGCGCACCAAGCATCCATCGCCTTGTCGGCTGCGCCATTTCCGTCCCCGTCAGCCGGCTTGATGCGGCCTTCACCACGGAAGTTTGCGCCTTGCTTGTCCCCACAGCAAGGCGCGGGCGCCGCTAGAAGGTTGGCATGGACGAGTAGAGCAGCAGGCCGATGCCGACGATCGAAACGGTCCACACCAGCGTGCGCACGATCGGCAGGCCCAGCGCATATACCGGCAGGAACGCAACGCGACCCCAGAAGTAGAGCTGCGCGCCCAGCGCGCCGAGTTCGCTTCCGTTCTTCAACTGCAGATCGACGATGACAGCCACGATGAAGATCGGGAATGTTTCGATGAAGTTCTTCCAGGCGCGATCGAGACGTCCGCCGATCTTGCCGACGTCGGCAGCGGGTTCATCACGCGGGCCCAGCGCCCACGGCATCCCTCGCACCGCAACGCTCGGCAACACAGCGGCCAGCAGATAGACGATGCCGAGCACCGCGCTTGCCCAGAGCATATTGATTTCGGTCGTGGCGAACACCTGTTCAACCTGGCCCATCGTGAGGTCTCCCCGTTTCTGACGCGCAAGCCTACCCGCGTCGCTGCAGGGCCCAAACAGAAAGAGCGCCAGCTCATCGCCAGCGCCCTTGCGTCATGGTCAGAAATTTTCGCGGGGACTCGCCCCTCGCGCTATTTGGCGCGCGTGATCGTCTTGATCGCCAGCGGCGGCAGGCCTGACCTTTCGGAGATCGCCTTATCCTGGGCCTCGATGGCCTCACGGATGGCTTTGTCCTTATCGTACGGATCGTCGAGCACGTCCGCCGGAACCTTGCGGTTCGACTTCTGGCTGCCGTCTTCGTAGGTCACGTTGAAAAATACGAATTCGACGCGAGCCGTCGGCTTCTTCGCCATGGGAGTCTCCGTGGGGCTGGGTCGGGGGAGGCGGCATTGCCGCCGCGCGGTTCATCTGGGTCGTATCGGAGGAATCGCAAGGACCTGCGACAACGGGCGCTGCTTAACAGGCGTTTGCTGGAAAGCCTAGGCCGCCGCCGTGGCCATCGCCGGCATGGCGCAGGTTTCGACCATTTCAGCCATCGCCGCCGCGCGGGCGCCGACACCGCCGGTGATCACCGGGGCCGCACGGCCCTGGATCGCCGCCACGAAGGCCTCGTCCGCAGCCTTCAGCGGATCCGGCAGGATCTGTGAGACGTCGGCGCGAATGTCGAACTTGGTGGTGTTCTTCACCGAGCGGGTGATGAAGTCGATCTCGACCGTGCCCGAGGCGTACTCGATCTTCATCCAGCGCTCGCGCTTCTCGGCGCAGCGCGAAGCCGTCAGCTTGGCGTGGCCGTGGTTGGCGAAGTGGAGTTCGGCCGAAGCCTGATCGAGCAGGCGCGTGTGAGCCGAGAAGCCTGAACCGTCCACACCCTTCACGTCGCCGCCGAACAGTTCGGCGGCGAGATCGAGATCGTGGATCATCAGGTCGAACACGACCGACACGTCTTCGCAGCGGCCTTCCGGCGAAGCCGGGCCCATGCGAACAGCTTCGATGCGCTTGGGACGCTCACCGGTGGCGAACAGGCCCATCGCTTCGAACACCAGACGCTCCTGGTGACCGACCGAGAGAACGAGATCGCGATCGAGCGCCATCTTCGCCAGCTGACGAGCTTCCGAGCCAGTCAGCGCGAGAGGCTTCTCGACGAGCGCATGCTTGCCGGCCTCGAGGGCGCGGCGGGTCAACGTGGCGTGCGTGGAAGCCGGAGTTGCGATCACGAGCGCGTCGCACACAGCCGCGATCGCCTCGAACGAGCCGAACACTTCACCCTTGCCAACCTTGGCGATAACCTTGCCAGCGGCGACCGCATCGAGGTCGAACACGCCGACGAATTCGGAATGGAAGCTGGAGGCAAATTTCTGCGCGTGGTAACCACCGAACACGCCGGCACCGATGACGCCCACCCGGACCCTGCCCTGGTGCTTGCCGATTACGGTCGCCGTTCTGGCTGAGCCTTCGGTACGCATTACTGAAACACCCTCCGACACACCTTGCGGCGCGAGTTCAGCAGATACGCGAATAACGCAGCCGCACAATTAGCGGGCCCAACAAGCTTGGTTACCCAATGTTTCAAACCGTAACCGCCCGAAAACGCTTGGAAAAACCTTGCAAACGCGCAATGAGGCGACTGCGACAAAGTGGAGGGCGTGATGCCATCTGTAACATCCCGTGAGTGGCGCCTTAAGCAACGCCCGGTAGGCGAGCCGAAACCCTCGGATTTCGAGCTGGCTACGGTGCAAATCGCCGAACCGGGCCCCGGCGAGGTTCAGGTCCAGAACCTCTGGATGACGGTCGACCCGTACATGCGCGGCCGCATGAACGACTCCAAAAGCTACGCTGCCCCCTTCGAACTCGGGCAGACGATGAACGGCGGCGCCATCGGTCAGGTGCTCGCGTCCCGTGATGATAATTACAAACCAGGTGACCTTGTGAGCTCGTTTGCCGGCTGGCGGGAGGCGTTCGCGGCCCCTCCGGCGGCTGTCGCGCTCAACAAGCTGCCGAATCTCCAGCTGCCCACCTCGGCCTATCTGGGCGTCGCCGGCATGCCGGGCCACACGGCTTGGGCCGGGCTGCTGAAACTGGGCGAGCCCAAACCCGGCGAGACGGTCTTCGTCTCCGGCGCCGCAGGCGCCGTGGGCTCACTCGTCGGCCAGATAGCCAAGATCAAGGGCTGCCACGTCGTGGGTTCCGCGGGCGGCAAGGACAAGTGCGACTACCTGAAGTCCATCGGCTTCGACGAAGCCATCGACTACCGCGCGGCCGGCGACCTCCGTGGCCTCACCAAGGCCCTGCAGCAGGCAGCCCCCAAGGGCGTCGACGTCTATTTCGACAACGTGGGCGGCGACCACCTCACCGCCGCCATCGCCTGCGCCAACATGCACGCGCGCATGCCGATCTGCGGGATGATCTCGCTCTACAACGCCACCGGCCCAGTGCCCGGCCCCAACAACATGACCAACCTCATCGGCCGCCGGATCAAGCTGCAGGGCTTCATCGTCTCCGACTTCGCCAGCACCTTTCCGGAGTTCGTCCAGGAAATGGCGGGCTGGATCGCCTCGGGGCAAATCAGGTACGAGGAAACCGTGATGACCGGCATCGAGAAGGCCCCCGAAGCCTTCCTCGCGCTGTTCAGCGGAGGAAACACCGGCAAAATGCTCGTGAAACTCAGCTAGTACCCCTATATAACGGCGGGACTTCGGTCCGCCGCAGTTCATATTCCCTGTATTGAGTTCCCGCCGCGCTGATCGCTGCCGCATGTCAGAAAGTACCAAAGCCTATGGCCCGCCTGTTCGAAAGCTACGTGATGGTGGATTGGAGCGCCGCCTCCAAACCCGCCACCGGCGCCGACTCCATCTGGATCGGCGCGCTCACGCCGGACTCGCGCCTGAAGCTGGCTTTCAAGGCGACGAACCCGCCCACGCGCGCGAAAGCGATCGAGGAACTGACCGAGCTCCTGACCCGCTGCCTCAAGCGCGGCGACCGCGTGCTCGTCGGTGTTGATTTCCCGCTCGGCTTCCCGGCCGGCACTTCCGAGTCCCTGAAGCTCAAGGGCGACCCGTGGCGTGCGATCCGCGATTTCCTGCTCAAGGAAATGAAGGACAAGCCGGACAACACGAACAACCGCTTCGCTCTCGCGGCGCGGATGAACCGTCTCATCTCCAACGGTCCCTTCCCGTTCTGGGGCTGCTCGAAGAAGGACGAGCTCACCACGCTGTCGATCAAGAAGACGCGCGAGCATGGCAAGGGCGACATCGCCGAATTCCGCATCGTCGAGAATGCGGCGCTCGAAGCGAAGAAGGCGCGCCCGCAACCCGTGTGGAAGATCGCCTACGCCGGCGCCATCGGCGGCCAGACGATGACCGGCATCCCGGCCATCGAACGCCTGCGCGAGAAATTCTCCAGCCTGAAAGTGTGGCCGTTCGAAATGCCGCTCGCGAAGCTCGATCAGGAAGGCCTCACCGACACGCGCGTCGTCATCGCCGAAGTGCTGACGTCGCTCAACGCGATGAACCAGCAGGCGTCCGAGATCCGCGACGAAGCGCAAGTGCGCAGCCTGTGCGAAGCGATGGCGGAGCGTGACGCGAACGGAAAGCTCGGCGCCATGTTCGGCGGCGAAGCAAAGCTCAGCGACGCCCAGAAGGCTGCTGTGACGTCCGAAGAAGGGTGGATTCTGGGGATATAGCACATATCCCCGGACCAATTCTCCAAATCCGGACTTGAGAATCGCAAAGAACGGCAGCCTCATCGCGCCGTTGCCGTCCGTATGCGGCAAATCGATCCCCAACTCCGGGAGCGGGCGCATGAACAAGTCCGACCTCATCAAGTCCATCTCGGACTCGACCGGTCTAAAGAACACGGAAGCGACGCGCGTCGTCGATGCCGTGTTCGACACGATCACCGCCAACCTCAAGCGCGGCGAGCAGGTTTCGATTTCGGGTTTCGGCACGTTCGTCGCAAAGACGCGCGCCGCGCGTGAAGGACGCAACCCGGCGACCGGCATGGCGATAAACATTCCGGCCAGGACATCGGCCGCCTTCAAGCCCGCGGCAGCGATGAAGGATCTCAGATAGAGCCCTGTCGTTCCCGGCTGCTCGCTACACTCGGGACGACGCGGGGCTCTCCTACGGCGCGCGGCTGTCGCAAGACACCGCGCGCCGTTTTAGTTTTGATGGATTGCGGACAGGAGCGGGTCCCGGAGAGTTCAAAAGAGTGACCCGTCACACCGCCATTGCCCCTTCGACCGCACGGCCGGCGCCCTCGAAGGGACTGTTCTCCAGCTTCGTAGGCGCGTGCTGCATCGTCTATCTGAAGCTGACCGGATGGCGGATGCAGGGCGATTGGCCCGCAATCGAAAAGATGGTGCTGGTCGCAGCGCCCCATACGTCAAACTGGGACGGCCTCAACATGCTCGCGGCGGCTGGATATTACCGCATTCGCCTACGCTGGATGGGAAAGAAGAGCCTGACCAAGGGCCCGTTTGGCTGGCTCATCAAGGCGCTCGGCTGCGTCCCGATCGATCGCTCCGCGAACAATGACGTCGTAAAGACAATGGCCGAAGCGTTCGGCGCAGAGGACCGAATGGTGCTCGCCATTCCGCCGGAAGGCACGCGCAGCCGAGTGAGCGAATGGAAGAGCGGCTTCTATCACATCGCCGTCGCCGCTGGCGTGCCCATCGTGCTGAGCGTGCTCGACTACAAGCGCAAAACCATGAGCATCGCCGCGGTCATCCACCCCAGCGGCAACTACGAAGCAGACCTGCCCATCATCCGCGCCTATTACGCCTATGCGGTCGGCAAACATCCGGCCAAGACATAGACCGACCGTTCCTAGTGAACGACCGACACTGCGGCGCCCGTATCCTTCAGTCCGAACTTCACGCCACGCGCCGCTTTCCATTCCAGAGCCACCACCTGCCCCACACCGGCCAACAGCGAAGCAATCGAGATCCCGATGATCACGCCCCACGCACCGTAGTTCGTGTGCAGCGCCAGCCACCAGCAGATCGGCAGCATGACGAAGACATAGCTGCCGACATGAATCGCCGTCGGTATCCACACGACGCCTTGCGCGCGCAACGCCATCGAGCCCACGCCCTGCAATCCATCGAACAGCGTCACAAACGCCACCGCCGCCAGCATCACCGACAGTTGCGGCACCAGATGCGCGCCCTCTGAAGCGACCTCTGATCCGTTGAGCCAGGTCACGGCGATGGGATCGCGTAGCAGAACAAGCGCGAGCGCGAGTAACAGCCCCAGGAGCGTCGACGCCACGACACCAAGACGCGACGCCTCCTGCACGCCCACCGCATCGCCTCTTCCGAAGCGTTCGGCCACGCGCACGCTCGTGGCGGTGCCCATGCCGACATAGATCATGAAGATCACGCCCATCATCTGGACGGTGAGGCCATAGGTTGTTCCTGCATCGATCGAGACCAGAGTCGCTATCGCGAACGTCAGGTTGAACGAGCCCCATTCGGCGATGTTGGCGACGCCTGTGCCAATCCCCACCATGTTCTGGCGCTTGAACTCGCCGGGCTCACCCTTGGATGACGGCCTGAACGCCGGCGTCAGGAGCGCCACGGCCAGAATGAACAAAACCAGCATGAACCAACGCGAGCCCGTCGTCGCCCACACCACGCCGACCGCGCCGTGCTCCGGCACCAGCATCAGGCCGACGATCAGGTTGAACGCCACGGCCGCCATGTTGATCGCCGTCGCGATGTTCGGCTTGCGCAACGCCTCGAGATAGAACTGGCACGCCAACCCGCCCATGTGCGCCACGGCGCCGTAGGCGAGGATGACCGTGCAGTCGGTCGTCGCCTGCGCCAACGCCGGATCAAAGCCGATCAGGTCCAGCAGCGGCCTCGCCACGATGATGCAGACGAACGTCGCAAGCACGCCATAGCCTAGCGCTACCACCATGCCGCGCCGGAAGATGCGCCCCGTCTCGGCGCCTCGCCCCGAACCATTCAATTCGGCCGTCAGCACCTGCACGCCGATCATAAGGCCCATGCCGAAGCCGAACAGCACGCCGATTGGCAGCCAGCCATTGAGCACGAACGGCAACTCGCCCGGCGCATAGCGCCCGAGCAAAACCGCATCCGTCAGCGACATGAGCATGAACGACGCGCGCGAAATCGCGACCGGCACGGCAAGCCGGGTCAGGTCCATCATGTCCTTGGCGCGCGCCCAAGCGGGCAGCTTCGCGGCAGTCATGGGTTTCTCCATCGCGCCTCTTCCGGGCGCGTGTGGTCGTTCAGCGTTTCGGGGAGGGCTTAATCCTCCGGCGGCTCCCAGTCGTCAACCGGCCTGAAGTCCTTGGCGCCAGGCGTCCGCTCGAAAACGCTGCCGGGCGCGGAGTCGAGAAGCGGGACAATGGTCGGATCGTAGTTGGCGATCGTGTTGACATCATAGACGCCGTGGTTCTCTGCCTCGTCCATGTAATCCTGGTCTTCGAGGCCCGACACGAACCGCCAGCCGCTGTCGCCCGGCTGCTCCGGCCGCAACTCCCGGTACATCAGGCCGACCTTACGGCCCAGCACCGTGATCATGTCAGACGCGATGCAGGCCCCGTATCCCGTGGCCACGGGCCGGATGTCTTCTGCCTTGAGCTTCAGCTTCTTCGCCATGTCGATCCCTGCTTCGCCCGGGAAATGGGGTGAGCCGCCGCGCCTTGCAATGCACCGTTGAGTGATACGCGGTCAGCGCGTGCAGGCCGTCACCGTGCCGACCGGATCGACCTGTCTCATCTGCCGTGGCGCAATCTCGAGCTTTGAAGGCGCCGCCTCATTGCCAAGCATGGCGTCCTCGATCGTGCTTGCCAGGCTGGTCGTGACGTCCTGGCCGTTCACCACCGCGCTGGTCACATTCACCTTTGTCATCCGCTCGACGATGATGCCCGGCTCCGGCAGCCGCCATGAAGCCGTGCCTTCCACCTTGGCCACCATGTTCACGCCCTGCGCCTGGTTGGTCATGGTGAGCGTGAAGCTCGTCGTGCCGTCGGCTTTGTAGATCATCGGCCCGCCAATATTTCCGTCAGGATTCGTCGCCGTGCAATTCCACGTACCGACGATCATTTCCTCGGGCGTCCTCGTGTCCGGCGCCGAAGCGCACGCAGCGAGGCCGGCGACCATCGCGACCACCATCAGGCCCTTCATCATCATTGTCCGTCCCCTTCGCGAACTTGAGGTCAGCGTGTGCAGCTCGTGACGACGTTGTCCTGGTCCGTGAACGTCATCGTGCTGTCACCGAATACCACGGTCGAGGTGACCGTCTGGTTCACCACCATCTGCTCGACCATTCCCTGGATCATCGCGGGCGGCACGTCCTGTCCACTCATCTTGCCGCTCTTCACCGTCATCTTGGTGACCGTCTCCTGCAGCTTCCCGTCCTCCAGGAATTTCCACGTCGACTCCGTCGTCGCAACGATGTCGATCGCCATGCCCCCTTGGTTGACGTTGACCTTCGCATCGCCCGCCGCCTTACCATCGGGCGCATAGGTGTTCGTGCCCTCGACCGAGATTCCCTCGGACGAAGTCTTGCAACTCCACACGCCGGCAATCTGCTCGGCCGGCGTCTTCGCTGCCGGCGCCGAGGCGCACGCGCCGGCGGCCAGAGCGATCGTCGCGATCAGGAGCTTCTTCATGGCGGGAATCCTTCCGTGGCCGGATGCTGATTCCGGGATACGATTGTGCGCCTCTGAAGTCCATCGAAGGCTGACCGTGCCAGGGTTACGGACACTTCACGCGCGGATTCATTGTCGCTCCATTGACGACATTCAGCGTCCGCCCGTCGTCGGAAAGCTCCAGACGCACCGAGCCATCCCACTCCGCCTCGGCACTCTTGAAATGCCCATCGACCCGCGCGGCGATTTCGCCATCCGGCGCAACGCCCGTCACCGCGATGCTGGAATCCGGAAACCGCAGGTCGGTCTCGGTCACCGCGAGCGACAACGCCCCGCCCACACCGCACTCACCGGGATCGCCCTCCCACTGCCCCACGAACGCCGCAGGCACTTCCTTCAACGTCGCAACAGGCGGCGGCTCATCGCACGCAGCAAGCACCAGGAATGGAATAGCAAGCCAGACAGGACGCATCGCACTCTCCGTCAAACGGAGACTAAAGCACGTCGCGATTCCCGGCCAGCTAGCCCTTGCGCTTCGCCGCCAGTTTCTCGGCCAGAAGGAACGCCAGATCCAGAGCCTGCTCGTTGTTCAGCCGCGGATCGCAGTGCGTGTGATAGCGGTCCTGCAGGTCCATCGCTGTGATCTGGTGAGATCCGCCCGTGCACTCAGTCACGTCCTGCCCGGTCATCTCCAGGTGAACGCCGCCCGCATGCGCGCCTTCCCCTTCGACGATGTCGATGAACGACTTCACCTCTTCGAGGATGCGCTCGAACGGCCGCGTCTTGTAGCCGGAGTTCGTCTTCTCGACATTCCCGTGCATCGGATCCGATGACCACACGACAGTGGACCCATGCTTCTGCACCGCCTTCACCAGCTTCGGCAGGCCATCCTCGATCTTGTCCGAACCGAACCGTGCGATCAGCGTCAGGCGCCCCGGAATGTTGTCCGGATTCAGCCTGTCGATCAGCCGCAGCATGTCGTCCGTCGCCAGTGACGGGCCGCACTTCATGCCCACCGGATTGCGAATGCCCCGACAGAACTCGACATGCGCGCCATCCAACTGCCGCGTGCGATCGCCGATCCACACCATGTGTGCGCCGGTGTCATAGAACTCGCCCGGACGCGTGGAATCCTCCCGCGTCATCGCCTGCTCATAGCCGAGCAGCAGCGCCTCATGGCTCGTGTAGAATTCCGTTTGCGAAAGCGCCGGCGTCGTTTCCGGCGTGATGCCGCAGGCTGCCATGAATTCCATCGCGTCAGAGATGCGTGCAGCAAGGGCTCTGTAGCGCTCGGCCGCGGGTGAGCGCTCTACGAACCCAAGCATCCAACGGTGCACGTTCGCCAGCGACGCATAACCACCCTGCGCAAACGCACGCAGCAGGTTCAGCGTCGCCGCCGATTGCGCATAGGCCTGCACCAGCCGCTGAGGATCGGGAATGCGCGCTTCCGGCGTGAACTCCATTCCGTTGATATTATCGCCGCGATAGCTCGGCAGCGTCACTCCATCGATCGTTTCCGTCGGCGCCGAGCGCGGCTTGGCGAACTGCCCAGCGATCCGCCCGACCTTCACGACGGGCTTGCCGCCAGCGAACGTCATCGCCGCCGCCATCTGCAGGATCAGACGGAAGGTGTCGCGGATGTTGTTCGGGTGGAACTCCTTGAAGCTCTCCGCACAATCCCCGCCCTGCAGCAGGAAAGCCTTGCCGTTCGCCACATCGCCCAACCGCGCCATCAGCGTCCGCGCCTCGCCCGCGAACACCAGCGGCGGATAGTTCGACAGCTGCTTCTCGACAGCGTCCAGCTTGGACATGTCCGGATAGTCAGCCGGAATGTGCAGCGCTGGCTTCGTGCGCCATGACGAAGGCGACCAGTCCAGCGACGAGCCTTCGGCCATCATCTGCCTGATCCCGCTTCCATCGCCGAAGCCCGCGTCAATCCGGTCCATGCTCATCACATACTCACTTAGATCAGACGTTCGGCGATCTGCACCGCGTTCAGGGCCGCGCCCTTGAGCAGCTGGTCGCCGGAAACAAACAGCATCAGTGATCGCCCGGTCGGGTCGGAGAGATCATCCCGCAGGCGTCCGACAAGCACATCGTTCTGTCCGGAAGATTCCACCGGCATGGGGAAGTGATTCCGCTCACGATCATCGACAACCTTCACGCCTGGCGCCTTTGCGAGCAACTCGCACGCCTGTTCTGCCGACACGCGCGAGTCGAACTCAGCCGAGATTGCCATGCAATGGGCGCGCAACACGGGCACGCGCACACATGTGACCCCGACGCGCAACTCCGGCAGCGACATGATCTTCCGCATCTCGGCGATCACCTTGGACTCTTCGCCATTATAGCCATCCGGCCCGATCGAGGTGTTGTGGCTAAAGACGTTGAAAGCATACGGATGCGGCAACACTTTTGGTGCATAATACTCGCCGCGCAGGTAGGCGCGCGTTGCTTCCTCGAGTTCGTCCATTGCAGGTCGGCCGGCGCCGGACGCCGCCTGGTAGGTCGAGGCTATGACACGCTTCAGCTTGCCGGCCCGGTGCAGCGGCCACAACGCCATCGCCATGATTGCCGCCGTGCAGTTCGGGTTGGCATAAATCTTCTGCGCGGACGTTATCAGCTCACCATTGATCTCCGGCACCACCAGCGGCACGTTTTCGTCCATGCGGAAAGCAGATGAATTGTCGATGGCGTAAGCGCCCGCCTGAACAGCCAGCGGCACATACTTCTTCGAAATATCCGTCTCCGACGCGAACAGCGCCACGTCCACGCCCGCGAACGCATCGTCCGTCAGGACCTGCATCTCGACATCCTTGCCGCGGAACTTGAACCGTTTGCCGGCCGAGCGCTCCGACGCGAACGCTTTCAGTGTGCCGGTCGGATAGCTCGACTCCTCGAGGCAGCGCAGCATCTCGGCGCCCACGGCGCCGGTCGCGCCGACAACGGCGACGGTCTTCGTACCAACGCCCGCGCTGGAGCTACGCTCTGCGGTCTGGCTGGCCTGGGTCACGGGGTAGTCTCCTCTTGAGCCGGGAGACGGGGCCATCTCTGCCCCATCCGGTTTCCGGCGGGGCTGGTCGGCGGGCTTCTGGCTAGTTCGTAACAGCCAAGCGCGCCATCAGCCCCGTCGGGGTAATGGTCTTCCAGTAGCGCTTGAAAAACGAACGTTGCATGGGGCCGAGCTTCTACGCGGGCCATGGCGGAAGGTCAATATGTGCAAGGACGGCCGCGATTTTCGGCCCACCCCGCACGATTTCACCCGCGTTCAGCCCGGCGGCGGAACCCGAACGACCACTGGCCCGCCGCCACCCGGCCGCCGCTTCGGCATCACGAAGCCGACCTTTGCGTCGATGGTTTCGGCGTCGGCCTGCGAGACGCCCGCATCCTTCAGCGCGGCAATCAGCGCCTGATCCGGCGGCGTCGCGAGGTCCGGCGACACGCCCTTGCCCTCCCAGTCCCAATCCGTCTTCGGATCGAATGTCCGCCCCGCCGGAATAAAGGTCGAGAAGCCGTTCGGCAGGTCCACCGGATAACCGAAATGCCCCGCGCCCGCGCTTGTCTCGCCAACCAGCTTGCCGCGACCCGACATCCTCACCTCAAGCAGGAAGTGCTCTGCCGCCGAGCCGGAAAAGCCCGATTGCAGCACGTAGAGCTTGGTGCTCGCGAGCCGCGGGTGCGTAGCCGGCTTGGTCGAATGCTGAAGGGTCACACGGCCCGGCTTCGATGGAACGCGTGTGAACGTCGGCCCCTCCATCAGCATATCCGGCCGCGCGTCGATCACGGCCTGCGCCGTCTCCATCCGCACAAGGTCGACTTCCTTCGTGAACAACTCGGCGAACATGGCGTCGATCTCGTCCACCCCGCCGCCGCGATGCCCGCGCGCATCCACGATCAGTGTCTTCACGCCGGCATTCGCCGCGATGAATTTTTCGAGGTCCGCCAGTGTCTCGGGGTCGCCGGGAAACACGCCGAAGCGGATATAGGCGATGTCCGGCATCAGCTTCTGCGCCGCCTCGATCGCCTTCATGCCCGGCCCAGGTCCCGGCCCCCGAACGATGCGCGGCCCGCCCGCTCCCGCCGGCGGCAGAGGCGCCAGCAGCCGCAGGTGCCGATCCTCGTTCACAGCATTCAGGTCGACCTGCACCTTCTCCGCGAAGACAAAGTCATCCTGAACAGCATAGTCCACGCTCGATGCGCGCTCGCGAAGCTTGGCCGCGTATTTGGCGCCCGTTTCCGGGTAGACGTAGAATTTCTCAAGCGCCGTCGCCAACGACTCCAGCATTTCCTTCCGCTGGATCGGCGTCGTCTGCGCCTGCGCCATCGGCGCGAGCACAAGCCCCGCCGTCACGAGCCATCCCGTCAACTTCACGCGTCGTCTCCCTGTGAATCACTGCACGCATTTCATGCGCGGCTGACCCTTCCGTCGACTTTCAGCCTGTCCGGACACAGCTGCAAGGCGCCCGGACGGACGCGAGCACGCCCTCGTCCCTCGAGACGGATGCTACGCATCCTCCTCAGGATGAGGGCTACAGGCCCATCAGTCGTTTAGCCCTCATCCTGAGGAGCGCCTGAAAGGCGCGTCTCGAAGGACGAGGGCGTGCTCACGAACCCCACACTTGCCACCACCGCGCACCCGACCTACCATCGATAGGGAAGCCGCCGCCAAGCGCGGCTCACTCGGGGAAACGCCATGATCCGCTCGACACTCCGCCTGCTCGCCAGCGTCACTGCCGCAGCCCTCGCCGCTGCGTGCCAGACCGCGCCGCCTGCCCAGCCGATCACCCTGCTCGACGTCCCCTGCGCCAGCCCGCCGCCGCTGCACTGCCCGGCTACGGCCTGCCCCGGCGCGCTCACCTCCACGCCCGGCACGGCCAAAGATCCGAAGACGGAAGACCGCGCCTACTTCCTCGACTACCCGTGCGACCTGAAGCCCGGCGAGGACGTCACCTTCGTCCTCAATCTTCATGGCGGCGGCTCCATCGCCAACTGGCAGCGCCACTACTTCCCAATTATGGACTTCAAGGAGAAGTACCGGCTCGTCGTCGCCGCGCCTTACGGGCCCGGGGGCATCTGGCAGGGTCCGCGCGACGACCAGCACCTGCGCAACATCGTCGAAGCCGTCGAAGGTGCCATCGGCAAGGACAACATTAAGGCGTTCTGGCTCGCCGGCCACTCCTTCGGCGGCCAGACCTCCAACCGTCTCATCATGAACGACCCATTCTTCCAGGAACGCGTCGACGGCTGGGTGTCGCTCTCAGGCGGCCGCCTCGGCTCGAAGCGCGAGGACATCCGCGCCGCCATCCCGCGCGGCACGCCACCGCCTCCGTCTGCAGCGCCCGCGCCGGGCGCTGCGCCAGTTGGCGGCCCACCCGCAGGCGGCCTCGCAGCCGACGCGGCCGTCCTGCCCGCAAAACTGTTCTCCTTCATCTACGAAGCCGGCGAGCACGAATACACCGCCGCCGGCGTGCCGAAGACATCGCCCTGGGCCGAAAAGCTCGGCTGCAAGGCGCAGGCAGCGCCGCGCGAGATCGTCGATGTGAAAGCCGGCTATGTCTTCGATGGCCGCGCCCAGGACAACCGCAACAAGATCTGGGGCCTCGACCCGCGTCCGGGCACAGCGAAGATCTGGGATTATCCCGGCTGCAAGGACGGCCGCATCGTCGCCGACATCTCGCGCCTCGACAAAGGCCACACCGAAGGCCTCGAGCCGAAGATCACTGAAGAGATCATCCGGATGATGCTTTCGGCAAAGAGCCCGTAAGGGCGCGCCGCTAGTTCAGCACGAGCGGCTTGATCAGCTCGGCTTCCTTCGCGCACCAGGCTGCATCCGGCTTGGCGGCCGTCTTGCGCGCGACGTCGATTTCCTCGCGCGCCTTCGCCATGGTGGTCAGGAATTCGGGCGACGCCTGCAGCGCCGCAAACACACCGGCGGCATTCGTGCGCGCCGCATCGATCGCGCTCATGTTGTGTACGCCGCACACGACCCGGCTTTCGCCATATGCCCGCCCGCGCGCCAGCACTTCGCTCGCCCGGTCGGGCGCCAGCTGCGCGATCACAAGACCGGACATCCAGCCCAGAGACCCGTGCCCCGACGGATAATCGAAGCTCCGCGTCAGCCCGTCCGATTTCTCGATGCAGATATTGTTCGGCGTGTTGTGCAGGTAGGGCCGCGTCCGCTTGTAGAGCTGCTTGGCCGCTTCCGCCGCCATCCCCGCATCAATCGTCGTGCGCCCCAGAATGGAGGCCAGCGTCGGCACATTCTCCGGCGTCAGCTTGGCGCCGACCGAACATGAAAAGTCCTCAAGCAAGGCCGACGGCCGGTAATTGTCGTCCGCCTGCGCCAGCTTCCAGCGCTCCGATCCCTCCAGCGCGCGCGTGTCGCGGAAGATCTTCCAGTCAAGATCGTTGCGCGCCTCACCTTCCTTCGGCGCCGGCGGAATTGTCGCCACCGCATTCGGCATAGTAGCCGCCGCAAGAAATCCCGCTGCTCTTGGCGCTGCAGCTGGAACCGGCGCCTGCGCTGCGGCCACTGGCGGAGCCACTTGCACCGCGCCTGCCATCGGCTGCTCCACAACAACCGGCCCCGGAACCGGCGCGCCCGCGCAAGCCACCAGCACCGCCAGCCCGATCGCCAGCCCCGCATAAGTCGCAGCTTCCGCCTTCATGGCGCCTCTCCCATGCCCTGCCGCTACCTAGGAGAGGAAACCTGCCAAGGGCAAGCTGGATTGCCGCCGTTCACGGCCTCGTGCCAGAACTGCTCCACATAAAGAGACAGGGACACGCCATGATCGAACGCCAGCTCGACATCGCCACAAAAGACGGTGCGACCACCACCTTCATTGTGCACCCGGATCGTGGCGGCCCCTTCCCGGTCATTGTCTTCCTGATGGACGCCCCCGCCATCCGCGAGGAGTTGCGCGACATGGCCCGCCGCCTCGCGACCTCCGGCTACTACGCTATGCTGCCCAACCTCTATTACCGCGAAAGCGTGATGGAGATCGGCCCGCTGTCGATGGATCCGAAGCACCCCTCCCGCATCCGCATGAGCGAGCTGATGAACACGCTCGGCATCTCGATGGTCATGTCCGATGTCGACGCCATGCTCGCCTTCGCCGACAACGATCCAGCCGCCAATGCGAAGTCCGTCGGCGCGATCGGCTACTGCATGAGCGGCCGCTTCGCCGTCTGTACCGCCGGCCACTGCCCCGACCGCATCAAGGCCACCGCCTCGATCTACGGCGTCCTTCTCGTCACCGACAAGGATAACAGCCCACACCTGATCGCGAAGAATTCACCTGCCGAATTCTACTTCGCCTGCGCCGAGCGCGATCACTGGGCGCCGCAGGAAATGGTCGACCAGCTGATGAAGGATCTCAAAGGCGCCAACGGAGAGGTCGAACAGTACCCCGGAACCGACCACGGCTTCGGCTTTCCGCAACGCCCCGCCTACAACAAGCTCGCCGCGGAGCAACACTGGGAACGTATGCTGAGCCTGTTCAGGCGGAGGCTATCGTAGCAAGCTTGTCGAGCAGATGTCGCCGGAGGACATCGCGTAGTCCCCCAAGGTGGGCTTCGCGATGATGATTGGGGCACAGCGCCACAACGTTCTCGACCGTGTCGGGGCCGCCTTCGGACAATGGGATGACGTGATGGGTTTCGAGAAAGAGCCCGCCGCCCGGCAACGCGAACCCTTCATTGCCGCAGTATTCGCACCTGCCGGCCGCGCGCTTTAGTGCAAAATCGCGAACTTTGGAGTCACGGTCGTACGATGAGCTGACAACCGACCGCTTCCCGGGCGTGGCGTTGCCGCGAGCCGGCAGCGAGAACTGGTCGAAGTAGACTCTCGGTCCGTCATCGCGAGAGATCAGGCATTCGCCTGTCATAGGATCGTACTCGGCGATCCGCCACGGCGCCGGATCGATGGCGCGCGTGGCGACTCTCGATGCGGTGCCGTTGGGGTCGTCAGCACTCCTCATTCGGCCTTCGACCAGAATGACGCGAACCAAGAGCCTGTCCCGAATTGCGATCCTGATAGCGTCCTCAACCGTCCGCGCCCGGCGAGCCTGTGTGCCTTTCCCTTGCTCGGAGTTACGCTGGGCATACGCACGAAAATTGTGTCGCTGGACGATGCGGCCGTTCTCTGTCCGGCAGGACGCATGCCACAGATTGAGGATCAGACAGGAGCCTGGAACGACGAAAGCCCACTCATAACAGTACTTCGGATTTGCGGAGGCTTTCGCTGGACCGCCCTTGAAGTTCGACCAATCCGAAACATCGGCGCCGAGGCTGGCGACCAGATCCATCAATCGCGACAGGCCTTGAGGCGCAATAGCTGCGATCGAATCCAAACTCGTCATCCCCCGGCTATCAGGCGATTGCCCCGTCACGCTCTGTAACCAGATACAGGGATTCTCCACCCACGACCTGGCGGTCCGGCTAGTATTCGAACAGCTTCGCGTCGCGTTCGGCGCGCTTCCTGGCCGCCTCGAGAATATGAACGGCGAGCGCCTTCTTCGCGCCCTTGCCCTTCAGCGTGTTGGCAGGGTCGAGGTGGTGCTTCTGCACGATCACGCGCAGTTCCTTCACATCGAACCGCAGCAGACGCGCCTCGAATTCCTCTGGCGTCGTCTTCTTGTATTCGACAAAGGGAAGGAAGTTCTCGGTATTGCGTTCAGCCAACCGGCGCTCGGCGAGTTCCTGACCGAACTTCGCCAGCACATCCTCGATCTTCCTGCCGAAAGCCGGATTGTTCACCGCCTCTTCGGTCACGACCTTGAAGACGCCGGACAGAGCCTTGTCGATCATATGAGCCCCACCCGCTCACGGAATTCGCCGGCGAACTTGCGGATCACGCCTGTCGCTTCGCCGTACTTCTGATCCAGCGTGCGCTTGTGCTCGGACCATTCGGCCGCGCGCGCGATCTGCTCGGCCTGCGGGATCATCGTGCTGAACACATTGAACTGCTCGCGCAGCATCGCCGCCTCGCTCTTGTGCAACCCGTTGCTGTCCTCGAACTTGGTGATCAGCGTCCAGATGCGATCGTCGGTGAAGCGCCGCTGCTCCATCGAGCGCAACGCCCGCTTGCGAAACGCAAAGATTCCGAGACGCGAGACATAGTCGGGAATGGTCGGGATCACGATGAACTCGGAAAGCTCGATCGCTGCTTCCGCGAACATCGAGATGCCCGGCGGACAGTCGAACAGCACGAGATCATAGCTGTCGGCCACGTTCTCGATCGCCGAATGCGTCAGGCGCGAAAAGCGCGTGTTGAGCTGACGAATGTCGAAGCCCTGCGCGACCCACTTCTCCAGCGCATGCCGCTCGATGTAGCGGAACTCCGGCGTCGAGATCAGCAGGTCCAGCACCGGATCGCCCGCAATGTCGCTGACCTTGTTGGCCACGAACTCACGGAAGAAGCGCGGCTCGCCGCCATAAACGTACTGGTTGAAATACTGGTCGATGGTCTGCTCGCGCTGCTTCAGCTCGATCCAGCGATCCTGCCCCGCCAGCATCATCGAAACGTTCGATTGCGGATCGAGGTCGATGACGAGGACGCGCAGGCCTTCGGAGGCAAGCGTCTCCGCCAGCGTCGAAACGGTGGTCGATTTCCCGACGCCGCCCTTCATGTTCACGACGGAAACGGTGCGCGGGGCCACCGGCCAACTCCACTCGAAGGGGTCTGGAAACTCGTTGCAAAATGCGTCCGCCGGTTTGGCCTTGAGGTCAAGGCGTTCCCGGCCGCGGGCCGTTGTGGATTACATAGCCGAAAGGCGATGAGCCTATTTCTGGGCTTTCTCGGGCGGCTCCGTCGGGAAGGGATTCGTGCCGGGCTCGATATAGATCAGGCCCAGCTCGTCCGCCTGCCGCTTCTCCTCGGCTTCGCGCGCCAGCCGCGCCTTGCGCAGCGCCCGCAGTTCTTCCTGTTCGGCCATGCTGGCGGCGATCTCCGGCTCGGCCCATTTGTTGGGCATGAACCAGACACCGAAACCCGTGATCAGCGCGACCGCGATCAGTATGTAAGTCAGGTACTTCCATCCGAAGAGGTTGGGATTCCATTTGAGATTCATCATCCGCCTCCTTCGATCACACCGGCTTCAGTTCCGGCGGAACGAACTTCTCGCGCATCGTCACCAGCTCCTCGGCGATCGAGGGGTGCAATGCACAGGTGCGGTCGAAGTCGGCCTTCGTTGCGCCCATCTTCACCGCGATCGCCAAGGCCTGGATGATCTCCGGCGCATCCGGACCAACAATGTGGACGCCGACGACAACCTCGTCCTCGGCCCGCACCACGATCTTCATTAGCACACGTTCCTCGTCCCCCGTGAGCATGTCTTTCATGGGGCGGAACTTCGTCTTGTAGATATCGACCATTCCATAGGTTTTCCGCGCCTCCGCCTCGGTCAGCCCCACCACGCCGACGGGTGGCTGGGCGAAAACGGCGTGGGGAATTTCGGCATGGTCGAACGCTGTCGGGCGGTTCATGAACTCGGTCTGGGCGAAGGCCTGCCCCTCGCGGATGGCGACCGGCGTCAGGCTTACCCGGTCAGTCACGTCCCCCACCGCGAAGATGTGCGGCACGTTGGTCTGCGAATTCTCGTTCACCGCGACGGCGCCCTTGGCGTTCAACTTTACGCCCGCCTTCTCCAGCCCGAGACCTTTCACATTGGGCTCGCGCCCCGTCGCGAACAGCACCTTGTCGCCAGACGCGCTCTCGCCGTTCGACAGATGCACCTTCAGTCTGTCACCCGTTTTCTCGATACGAGTCGGCGATGCATTGGCGATCACCTTCACGCCCTTGCGCTTGAGCTCGTCATGAACATGCGTGCGCACGTCTTCATCGAATCCACGCAGCACTGTCTCCTTGCGGATGACGAGACACACCTCGACGCCGAGCCCACTCATGATCCCCGCGAACTCGACTGCGATATAGCCGCCACCGATGATCACGATGTGCTTTGGCAAATGGTCGAGATGGAACATCTCGTTCGAGCCCACAGCGTGCTCGATGCCCTCGACATCGGCCGGCATCGTCGTGCGCCCACCGGTCGCGATCAGGATCTTGCCCGCCGTCACCGTCTTGCCGGACTTCACCAGCTTCAGCGTATGCTGATCCACGAACTCGGCCCGGTCCTCGATGATCTCGACGCCGGCATTGCGCATGTTGCGGGCATAGATGCCAGACAGCCGGTCGATCTCGCGATGCATCCTGTCCATGAACAGGTTGTGGTCATAGCTGGCGCCTTCGACTGTCCAGCCATAGCCCTTCATGTGCTCGAGCGAGCGCGCGAACTCGCTGGCGTAGACCATGTACTTCTTTGGGATGCAGCCGCGGATCACGCATGTGCCGCCCGCCCGGTCTTCCTCCGCGACGGCCGTCTTCGCGCCCGCCATCGCCGCCAGCCGGGAAGCGCGCACGCCGCCCGACCCCGCGCCGATCACGAACAGGTCGTAGTCATAGGCCATGGCAAGTCCCGCTGCTTCAGCCCGACATATGTAGGAATTCAGCGGTTCTGGAAACAGCAAGGGCGGCGCAGGTTTGCCCGCCGCCGCCCTCACTCAACCGTTCAGGATGGCTACTATTTCACGGCCAGCGGCCAGGCCGGGCCGATGCCTGTCGCCGCCTGTCCCGCCGTATCGCGTGCGAAGGTGTAAAGCGGCTTGCCCTTGTAGGCCCACTGCTTGGCGCCATCGTCGCGTGTGACAACCGTCCAGTCGCCGTCATCCTTGGCGTCGGCGGCAGCCGCGAGCGGCGGCCATGCCGTGGCGCATTGTCCGTTGCATGCCGACTTGCCCGGCGTGGTGTCGCGCGTGAACGTGTAGAGCGGCTTCTTGTCGGGCGCGATCCAGCCGCCGTCCTTCTCTGTCACGCCCGGCGGGGAAGCCCATGCCGCGCCCGTCAGTGCGAGCGCACCGGCAGTCATCAGTCCAGCGAGAATCCGCATGTGTCTCTCCTGCTCGCGCTCGAACGCGCAACGCCTGTCAGGAAAGCTAGCACTCACCCCCGGAGCGACAATCCCCGCAACGCAGGCGTGATCAGTTCGGCAGGGCCGGAGCAGGCGCGCCCGGAGCGCCGGGGGCGCCTGGCGGCATACCCGGGATCGCCGGATCGGCGGCCGGCGGCTTCGGCAGGGGCGCAGGCCAGGCGGCGCGCAGCTCGTCGAGAGCCTTGGCGCCCGCTACCTGCGCGTTTGCCTGCATCAACGCGCTGGTCTTCTCGCCGACCGCGGGCATCTTCTCTTGGATCGCCTTGCCTTCCCTGGACGCGACGAACTTCAGCAGCAACTCCATCTCCTTGACGGAGAACTCGTCCGTCAGGGCGGTGACCATCTGCTCGCGCATGTCCGGGATCGATGCTTCGAGGTTGCGGGTCATGCCTATCAACACCTGCTGCGCCATCTGCGGCGTCAGGCCGTCCTGGAACATCATGCCCTGGACCTGCTGGAACGCGATCTGCTGCAGGCCCTCGCGATCGAGTGGCCCGAGAATGCCCTCGTCGATGATCTTGCCCGCGAGCCGCTTCTCGGCCAGCGACGGTCCGGTCGTCGGCTGGCAGCCGGCCAAGGCCGCCGCGGCAGCAACAATCGCGATCACCAGTCTGGTCATATCGTGTTCCCTGTCCGTCCTTGTGGGCGGGGCCCGGTTTCTGGGCGAGGCGTGTAACACCGGTCCCAAGCCGCCGATAGGGCTTTCCGGTCGCAGCGGACTTATCGGGGGTTCACAACCCTTGCGCCATCGACTTCCCCGACGATCACCTGGTCCGCATAGCCGATGAAAAGGCCGTGTTCGACCACACCAGGAAGGTCATCGAGGGCAGCGCCCAGCGCCTTCGGATCGGGAATCGCACCGCACGCCAGATCGAGGATCAGGTGGCCGCCATCGGTGTGCAACAGGCTCTCACCGGTCGCCATCCGCCAGGAACTGGTCGCCGCAGAAAGCCCGATCGCGCCGATCCGGTCGTGAATGCGCCGCCGCGTAAGCTCCGATCCGAACGAATTCACTTCAACGGGAAGCGGGAACTTGCCGAGCATTTTAACTTCCTTGCCCGCATCCGCGATCACTACCATCCGGGCCGAAGCCTCGGCGATGATCTTTTCGCGCAGCAGCGCCGCGCCGCCGCCCTTGATCAGGTTCAGCGCAGGATCGAACTCGTCTGCGCCATCAATGGTAAGATCGATCCGCGTCAGCTCGTCCGGCGATACAATCCGCAAGCCCAGCGACCGCGCAAGCTTGTCGGTCGCTTCCGACGTCGGCGTGCCGGTGATCTTGAGACCTTGCGCCACCTTCTCCGCCAGCAGCCGCACAAAGATCGCCGCCGTCGACCCGGTACCCAGCCCGAGCACCATGTCGGGCTCGACAAGTTTCAGCGCCGCCTCAGCCGCGTTGCGCTTTGCGATGTCCGACATCTAGCTCTTCTTGCCCGGCGTCTCGCCAGTGGCGGCGCGGGCGCCGGCGTTCATCATCTGCATGAAGCTCTCGGTGGCCTGGCCGCCCATCGAGTACCACTGCTTGAGGTAGAATTCGGGGCTCACCATTTCCACGTTCTGCTCGATGCGCTGTTTGACGGCGCTGACCAGCGTGTCGTTGATCGGGGTGACATCCGGCAGGCCCAGGAAGGCGCGCGCTTCCTCCGGCGTACAATCGACGGTGATGTTGAGTTTCATGCCCCTCTCCTGTGCACGGCCAGCGTCGGACCTGAGCCGATTCCACCCTGACCGGAAATAGCGTTAAGTCAAACGCATGGGATTGGTCCGTACTGCCGCGCGAATTCTAGCCCGACCTTGGGCAAATAGCCTCGATTACAGGCGCGCTTCAGGGCGCGACGCCGCTTACCAGCGCCACTGGCTATCGTATTTTTTCGCGCGGCACGGGCGGAAGGTCTCGACTGGATTGTAGACAAGCATGCGGATCGCATCCTCGTTCTGCAGATCGCCGGTGAGCTTGTAGACGCCGCTCTGTACCCGCAGCTTCAGGCCCTCGATGATCGCGTCGTGATCCTTCGTTTGGTATTTCTTGAGCGCTAACTTCAGCCCGGCTTCGCCGGCTTCCATGTCGCCCTTGTGCATCTGGCGCATCCGCCCAGCCGTGTAGGTGAACATCGCTCCGCGATAGGCTTCATATGCTTTGCCGCTGCACGATTCCGGCGTGCACAGCTCCATCGCCTTCTTCGTCGCATCGACGTCCCAGTTGAACTGGCCACGCTCGATAGGCGTATCCCAGACCTTTTTCGGATCTTTCTTGCCCGGCTCGTAAGCCCGGCCATAGCCTTCCCAGTAGCAGGACGGGACAACGAACGGCTCGAACGCTTTCGCCGTCGATCCGATGACCCACCACACCACCGCGACTACCGTCGCTATCGCGAGGCCGAGCAGTTTCGCCGACGTGGCGTTCTTCGGAAGTTTGTTGACGGCGCCAGCAGCCTTGTCGATCACTGACATTGCGAAGGATCCGGTGCTCGGGTTCCGATGGCGCGCGGCGGGCACGAAGCGTTCTCGAACGCTTTCACCGGCGGAGGCGGAGGCGCTTCGGCATTCTCGAAGCCCTGGCTCTCCCACTTCTTGTCCCACGCAGCATCGAGCTGATGCCCGGCGCTCTTCATGGAGAGTATGTACGCAACGACGATCAGCGCCGCGATCGCGACGCCGACGAGCATGCCGTAAAGATGCTTGCGATCCGGACGCGCCTGTTCGCTTTCCATCCGCCCCTCCAACCCTGCGTCAGATACCGCGATGGCTTTGCGATACGCTTAATGGGGAAACTGAAATTTCCACGTTTCTGCCAGCCATATTTTACCCGGGTGTAATTGACGCGGGCGTCAAGCGGGTCCATACGCCCGCCTACCCCGGAGCCCGCGCATGACATCCACCCCCGCCTCTATCGCCTTCGAAGGCGACAAACGCATCGCCCTCGGCGCCCTCGCCGACGTGGCCGCCATTGTCCGCAAGCGCGCCGGCAAGGGTACGCACGAGAACATACACGTGTTCGACTATGTCACCGGCAAGCTTCTCAACCTGGACATCACTGGCACGGAAAAGGACATCCGCGCCCGCTATGCTGCCGCGACGCCGTCCGCCGTTGTGGCCCCAGAAGATGCGGCGCCGGATGCGCCGCGCGGACCCGGCCGCCCGAGACTTGGCGTGGTTGCCCGCGAAGTAACCCTGCTCCCGCGCCACTGGGACTGGCTCAACGCCCAGCCCGGCGGCGCGTCCGTCGCCCTGCGCAAGCTTGTCGAAGAAGCACGCAAGACCCGTGGCGCAACGGACACATTGCGCTCACGGCAGGAAGCAGCATATCGCTTCATCTCCGCCATCGCTGGGGACTGGCGCAATTACGAGGAAACAACCCGCGCTCTGTTCGCCGGCGATGCCGTTCGCTTCCGGGATCTCACCGAGTCCTGGCCAGCGGATGTTCGCGACCACGCCCGCCATCTCGCTTCTGCCGCCTTCTCCTCCCGCAAGCCCTGATCGGATCCGTCCGTGACCGACATCGCAGAAAACACAGTGCCGCCGCCCGAGGCGCCGGTCGGCCCGGGCGCACAGCCGAAGCCGCTGTGGCGCGTATTCCTCGTCTTCCTGACGCCGATGATGCTCGCGAACGTCCTGCAGTCGCTGTCGGGCACGATCAACAACATCTTCCTCGGCCACATGATCGGCGTCGAAGCCCTCGCGGCGGCGACCGTGTTCTTCCCCGTGATGTTCTTCTTCATCGCCTTCGTCATGGGACTCGGCGCCGGTTCGTCCGTGCTGATCGGACAGGCCTACGGCAAGGGCGACCATGAACGCGTGCGCGCAATCGCTGGCGCGACGTTCGCGATCTCGATCCTGTTCGGCATCGTCATCGCGGTGTTCGGCGGCATCTACGCCTCCGAGCTGATGCACTGGCTTCAGACACCGGCCGATATTGTCGACGAAGCGACCAAGTATGCCCGCATCATGATGATCACGATGCCGGCCTTCTTCGTATTCCTGCTGGCCACCTCGATCCTGCGCGGCGTCGGCGACGCGGTCACGCCGCTGTGGACGCTCGCGTTCTCGACCTTCATCGGCCTCATCGTCACGCCCGCCTTCATCGACGGCTGGTTCGGCCTGCCGAAGTTGGGCGTCGCCAGCGCCGCCGTCGCCTCGCTTGTCTCGCTCGTCCTCTCGCTTGCCTGGCTGGCCTGGTACCTGCTGCGCCGGAAGCATCCGCTCGCCCCAACCGCCGCGCTGCTCAGCAAGGTCCGGCTCGATCCGAAAGTCCTCGGCCTCGTCCTGCGCCTCGGCGTGCCCACGGGCATCCAGATGGTCATCATGGCCGTCGCCGAACTCGCCCTGCTCGGCCTCGCCAACGGCTATGGCTCTCACGCCACCGCCGCCTATGGCGCGATCAACCAGATCCTCGCCTATGTGCAGTTCCCGGCCATGTCGATCGGCATCGCCGCCTCCATCCTCGGCGCGCAGGCCATCGGCGGCGGCCGCAGCCATCAGCTCTGGGCCATCACCCGCACGGCATTGATCCTGAACGCCATCATCACCGGCACAGGCGTGCTCATCGTATACCTGTTGTCCGGCCCCATCGTGTCGATGTTCATCACCGACGCGCCGGTCGTGCAGCTGACGCAGCACCTGCTCCACATCGTGCTCTGGAGCACGGTGGTCTTCGGCATGGCCGTGGTCTTCTCCGGCATGATGCGCTCGTCCGGCACCGTCCTCGCCCCCACCGCCATCGGCATCTTCTCGATCATCGCGGTCGAGGTGCCGGTCGCCATGTACCTGTCTGGAAGCATCGGCATCGACGGCGTCTGGTGGGCGTATCCGGCGGCTTTCTGTGCGATGTTCGTCCTGCAGGGCTCCTTCTACACCTTCGTCTGGCGCAAGAAGTCGATCCGCGCGCTCGTCTAATCACTCGCTTTACCTGCGGTCAGTCTGGCCTCGCCGTTCCTTCGTGCTAGGGATGGCGAAACAGACATTACTCAAGGGAGTGACCCATGGCGCTGGAAGGTCTTCAGCTTCGTTCGCTGGTGAAGAAGAGCGGCGAACTTCAACTGTCGCTTGCGAAGGTCACCGTTCCCGATCCGGCTCCGGATGAAATCGTGGTCCGCATCGAAGGCACGCCGATCAACCCGTCCGACCTCGGCCTGCTGATCGGGCCCGCCGACACCTCGACGCTTTCGGTGTCCGGCTCGAAGGACCAGCCCGTCGTCACCGCGAAAGTCCCCGAGCAGGCGCTGCGCATGGTCGCCGCCCGCCTCGATCAGGATCTCGCCGTCGGCAATGAAGGCGCCGGAACGGTCGTCGCCGCCGGCTCTTCGCCGGAAGCCCAGGCGCTGATGGGCAAGCTCGTCGCCATCCTCGGCGGCGAAATGTACGCCACCTATCGCACCGTGAAAGCCAAAGCGGCCCTGCCGCTGCCTGCCGGCGCGACAGCCGCCGACGGCGCCTCCTGCTTCGTCAACCCGCTGACTGCGCTCGCCATGGTCAAGACGATGCAGATGGAAGGCCACACCGCGCTCGTCCACACGGCCGCCGCCTCCAACCTCGGCCAGATGCTCAACAAGATTTGCCTCAAGGACGGCGTCGGCCTCGTGAATATCGTCCGCTCCGACGAGCAGACAAAAATCCTGAAGGACATCGGCGCGAAACACATCGTCGACTCGTCCAAGCCGACTTTCATGGAAGACCTGATCGCGGCGCTGAACATCACCGGCGCCACGCTCGGCTTCGACGCCATCGGCGGCGGCAAGCTCGCCGGCCAGATCCTCGCCGCGATGGAAATCTCGCTGAACTCCAAGCCCGGCGCCTACAGCCGCTATGGCTCGTCCACGCACAAGCAGGTCTACATCTACGGTCGCCTCAGCCTCGAGCCGACCACCCTCACCGGCGCCTATGGCATGGCCTGGGGCGTGGGCGGCTTCCTGCTGACCCCCTTCCTCCAGAAGGTCGGCATGGAAGAGGCCGGCAAGCTGCGCGCGCGTGTCGCGGCTGAGCTGAAAACCACCTTCGCCAGCCACTACACGAACACGATCTCGCTCCAGCAGGCGCTCGATCCGGCAACGATCCAGGCCTACAACCGCAAGGCCACCGGCGAGAAATACCTGATCAATCCCAGCCTCTAGCGCGAGGGCGCCTTTCCCTGAAGGACCGGTATGCTAAACCGGCGCCCTTGGGGAAAGTTCGACTATCCGTCGTCAGAACGGAAGTCCCCTGCCAGCGGGAAGGAAGACGCGTTTGCTTACGAGACTTGAGGCGCTTGCCCAGCTGACCGCGCCCGGACAGCCGCACGAGATTGTCGAGATCGAGGCCATCGGCCGCCGCGTTCGCACGTTCAAGAACGCGCCGAAGAACCTCGGCCAGCTCTATGCCGAAGGCCGCAGCGATAAGACCTTCCTCGTCTACGAGGGCGAACGTCTCACCTTCGAGGATACCTGGCGGCGCGCCTGCACGCTCGCCCACGCGCTGGTCAACGACTTTGGCGTGAAGAAGGGTGACCGCGTCGCCATCGCCATGCGCAACTACCCTGAGTGGATCATCGCTTTCATGGCGGCCACGTCGGTCGGCGCGCTCACCGTCGCCGTCAACGCGCTGTGGACCGCCGATGAGATGTCGTACGGCATCGGTCTCTCCGAACCCAAGGTCGCTTTCATCGACCAGGAGCGGATCGATCGTCTCAACATGCTGCCGAATCTGCCCTCCGACCTTAAGCTCATTGGCGTCCGCACCACGAAGCCGCTCCCTGCGAATGTTCGCGCCTACGCCGATGTCATGTCAGGCCCGGAGAAGTCCGAACTTCCCAACGTCGATGTCCTGCCGGATGACGACGCCATCATGCTGTTCACGTCGGGCTCGACTGGCAACCCGAAGGGCGCTGTCTCCACGCACCGCAACGTGCTGCACGCCTTGATCTCCTGGGAGCTCGACCTCGTCGCAGCGTTCGCCATCGGACTTATCGAACGCCCGCCGGCAGACGCCCCGCAGACTGCCGCCCTGCTGGTCATCCCGCTCTTCCACGTCACGGGCCTGCACTCCGTCGCCCTGTCCTGCTTCCGCCTGCAGCGCCGCCTCGTCTCCATGTACAAGTGGGATGTCGAGAAAGGCGCCGACATCATCGAGCGCGAAGGCATCACCAACTTCACAGCGACACCCGCGATCACGGGCGACCTAGTCGTCTACTCTCGCCAGACCGGCCGCAAATTCGCGACGCTCACGGCCGTAGGCGGCGGCGGCGCTGCGCGCGCGCCAGAGCAGGTCCGCGCCATCGACGCCGTGTTCGACAAGGCCATGCCGGCAACCGGTTGGGGCATGACGGAAACCAACGCCATCGGCGTCGGCATTGCGGCCTCGGACTATCTCCGCAAGCCTGAAAGCTCCGGCCGCGTCTCCGCCGTGCTTGATATCCGGATCGTCGACGAGAAGGGCAATGAGCTGCCGACCGGACAGCGCGGCGAATTGCAGATCCGCGGCGCATCCATCATGCGCGGCTACTACAAACGCCCCGACGCAAACGCCGCCGAGTTCGTCAACGGTGAATGGTTCCGCACGGGCGATGTCGCCTACATCGACGACGAGGGCTTCCTCTTCATCGTGGACCGCATCAAGGATCTGGTGATCCGTGGCGGCGAGAACATCGGCTGCGGCTCCGTCGAAGCCGCCCTGCAGGAACACCCTGCGGTGATCGAGGCCTGCGTCTACGGCGTGCCCGACGAACGTCTGGGCGAGGAAGTCGCCACGACGATCTACGCGAACACGCAGGTCACCGAGCAGGAACTCCGCGAGTTCCTGTCGACGCGTCTCGGAAAATTCCAGATCCCACGCTACTTCCGCTTCGAAACCCAGCCGCTACCTCGCGGCGCGACGGGCAAGATCCTCAAGAAGGACTTGCGCGCCGAAGCCGCGAAGGCGCTCGCTGGCTAGTGCTCGCGAAGCATTACGGCCCCCGCCTCACCATCGGTAGGGATGGCGATCAGGGACAGGAAGAAATCGGCGATGGCTTTCATTGGGGAGGCTCCGTGCGGTTGACCGCTTCTGATGCTTTCCAGATGGCCCCGCCTCATCCGATCGCAACGCTTGCTGGCGCCACGTTTTCCGAACAGTTGGTTCAGCTCAGCTGAAGTTACGCATGCGCCATGTGCGGAATGGCCCGCATTCTCAGCATTTCCACTCCGGCCAGCACATACCCGACACCCAGGCACAGACCCGACGCCACGAACGCGGCCGGAACAACGGCGCTCACGAGCCCCGCCACCAGAGTGGCGATCCAGAGCACCGCACTGAGGCCCATCATGCGCGCCCGCAACAGCTGCACCGACAGACCCGCCAGGCCCGCGACAAAAACCAGAGCGCCGACGCGATAGAGGTCGATCCCGAACGCCTGCGTATCCGGCCCCACAATACTGGCGATCCCGGCCAGCGACACGAGGAACGCCGCCAACCCGACAAACCCCACCGCCGCGGCGCTAGCGACATAGACCGCGATCAACCCGAACATCAGACAGACATCGATCAGGCCATACAGCGCCTCCAGCGGCACCGAGTCCGCCTCATACGGAACAAACGTCGAGACGATCCTCAGCGCACCGCCAAGAATGGCCGCCGCCGCGCCAATGCGCACCAGCGCAGCCGCTCGCGCGGCAAGCCCCGCCTGCGTCATGAGTAGCTCACGACCTCGATCTCAAGCCCACCCTTGTCGCGAAAGTAGAACCTCCGCCCCGGCTCGTAGTCGGCGTGCGCGTAAGGTTGATATCCGGCCGCGCGGACTTTTGTCTCTGTCGCGTCCAGATCCCTCACGAGCACGCCGACATGGTTGGGCTGCCCGTCGCCGCTGGCCTGTTTCAGGTCTTCTGGCGGCGTGTAGAGCGCCACATACGAGCCGTCCGTACCCACATGGATGCTGTGCCCGCCCAGCTTCGCCGGACCTTCCCAGCGGATATGCCAGCCGAACACTTCCACCATCAGTTGCGCCGTCTCACGCGCCGCTGTCGTCGTCGCGTTCACATGCTCCAGCGCAGCCTGATCGACGGTCTTCGCCGTCGCCACGCGCTCGCCCGCGAACGTTGCTGTGTCGCCCATGATCAGACCCTTCTGTTATTCGCCGGCGTTTCGCCGTGCGCCCGGTTTTTCCGGGTTGATTTGTCTGTAGATGTGAGTCGTAATTCCTCAACCTAACTTGAGGTCAAGGGATTTTTTCCGGATGCCCGACGCCCTGCTGAAAGCCGCTAACCAGGTCATGTCCATCGGTGACCTGGCGACACGCACCGGCCTCGCCGTCTCGGCGATCCGCTTCTACGAGACGAAGGGCCTCGTCACGCCGGCCCGCAACACCGGCGGCCAGCGCCGCTATCTCCGCTCAGATATCCGCCGCCTGTCTTTCGTCCAGATCGCGCAGCAGCTCGGCTTCTCCATCGACGACATCCGCAAGGCGCTCGCCACCCTCCCCGCCGGCCGCACACCGACACAGAAGGACTGGGAGCGCATCAGCACGAACTTCCACGGCCAGCTCGACGAGCGCATCGCCCGCATGACGCGCCTGCGCGACTATCTCACCGGCTGCATCGGCTGCGGCTGCCTCAGCATGAAGAAATGCGCGCTCGTGAACCCCGCTGACGGGCTCAAGAAATTCGGCCCCGGCGCCCGCTCGGTGCTGGGCGACAAGCTGCAGGCTGGACGCACGTCCCCGCGCGCCTAGTTAGGCAGTAGGAGAACCCCATGCCTGCCATGCCGATCGTCTTCATCCCGGGCCTCATGTGCACCGGCCGCATCTACCAGCATCAGGTCGAGGAACTCGGCCAGCGCCACGCCGTCCTGCTCGCCAACCACTGGTCGGCCTCGACGATGAAGGAAGTCGCCTCCCAGATCCTGACCGCCGCACCGGAAAAGTTCGCCCTCGTCGGCACATCGATGGGCGGATACGCCGCCCTCGAGGTCATGCGCCAGGCGCCTGACCGCGTCACCAAACTCGTCCTCATGAGCACCAGCGCCAAGCCCGACGCGCCCAACCGCAGCAAGGGCCGCCGCGATCAGGTCGCCGCCGCGCGCAAAGCCAACAACATGCGCGACGGCACGAAAGCCCTCTGGCCCAAGCTCGTCCACCCCGCCCGCCACGAAGACCACGCCCTCCTCACCACCTTTATCGAAATGGCCGAGCAGCTCGGCGTTGAAGCCTTCGAGCACCAAATCGAAGCGATCATTTCCCGCCAAGACTCCCGCCCCGTGCTCGCGACAATCAAGACCCCGACCCTTGTCGTTGTCGGCAAGGACGACACCCTCATCCCCCCCGACGAAGGCCGCGAAATCGCCGCCGACATCCCCGGCGCCAAACTCGTGGAGATCGAAAACGCCGGCCACATGTGCATGACCGAACGCCCCGAGACCGTGACGAAGGCGTTGGTGGAGTTCCTGGACTAGATCGCTACCCCATCCCGCTCGTCCCGGCGAAAGCCGGGACCCAGGGCTGACATCAAACCTTGTTCCAACCTGTAGCTTCAGGCCCTGGCACGTAGCGCCGCAATTCCTGGATCCCGACTTTCGTCGGGATGAGCGGCGAAGCAACTAGATCGCGCCCTTCGGCTTCTTCCCGGCCTTCTTCTCCGCGGACTTCTCGTCCCTGAACGCCTTCGCCCAACCGTCCTTGGCCACCTGCCGCCCGCGCCCGATGGCGAGCGCATCCGCAGGCACGTCTTCCACGATCACCGAGCCCGAGCCGACATAGCCGCCGGCGCCGATCGTCACCGGCGCCACCAGCGCCGAGTTCGATCCGACGAACGCGCCCTCCCCAACCACCGTGCGGTATTTGAAGAAGCCGTCGTAATTGCAGAAGATCGTGCCCGCGCCGATATTCGCGCCCGCGCCCACTTCGCCATCGCCCAGATAGGAAAGGTGGTTCGCCTTCGCGCCCTCGCCGACCGTGACATTCTTCACCTCGACGAAGTTGCCGATATGCGCGTGCCTGCCGATAACAGCGCCCGGCCGCAGCCGCGCATACGGCCCCACGAAAGCGCCCGCGCCCACCTTCGCGCCCTCAAGATGCGAGAACGCCCGGATGATCGCACCGCTTTCGACGCTCACGCCGCCCGCGAACACCACGTTCGGTTCGATGGTCACGCCCGCGGCGACCTGCGTATCGTGGCTGAAGAACACCGTCTCCGGCGCTGGCATCGTCACGCCCGCCGTCATCATCCGCTCACGCACGCCGTTCTGGAACACGCGCTCGACCTGCGCCAGCTCCGCCTGGCTGTTGACGCCCTGCACATCGCGCTCCTCGCACAGCGCCACGGCCGCCTTCAGCTTCCGCCCGCGCGCGAGCCCGACCAGATCCGTCAGATAGAACTCGCCCTTGGCGTTGTCGTTCTTCACGTCCTTCAGCAGCTCGAACATCAGCTTCACCGGCGCGGCCATCACGCCCGAATTCGCCAGCTCGATCTCCAGCTGCGCCTCGCTGGCGTCGTTCGCCTCGACGATCGCTTCCAGCGACCCGTCGCCCGCCGTCACCAACCGCCCATACCGGTTCGGCAGCTTCGCCTTGAAGCCAAGCACGCAAACGCTTGCGCCCTTCTCGATCTCCGCGAACGCCCGCTCGCCGGCCTCTTTGGGCACCAACGGCGTATCGGCATAAAGCACGATCGCATGCCCCTCCGCGCCGCTCAGCGCCCCGCGCGCAGCATCCACGGCATTCGCGGTCCCCAGCTGCTCGCGCTGCACCGCCACGTTCTCTGCGCCGACCAGCTTCGCCGCCGCCGCCGCGAGTTCCGGCATATCCGGCCCCACCACGACGACCGACCGCTTGCACCCCAGCTCCTTCGCCAGCGCCACGCTCCATGCCAGCATCGGCCGCCCGCCGATCTCGTGCAGCACTTTCGGCCGCGGCGATTTCATCCGCGTGCCCTTGCCCGCGGCGAGAATGATTGCGAAACGATCCGTCATGGCTGTCCTCGTGGAATCGCAGAAGCGCCAGCGCCTTCGTGCAGGCTATCGATCCCGGCTGCAAGCGATGCCCGCGCCATGACCGCTGAACAAGTCCCCGCTTTCACAATGCCCTCGGCAGGCTGGCTCCGCGACCTTGGAATCACCGGCGAAGCCACCATCCGCCTCGCCCGCGACGGACTGGAAATCTCAGGCGCCTCTGGCGGCCTCGTCCGCATCTCCACCGCCCAGATCAGCCGCATCGCCACCGGCTGGCGCTCGAACAAGTACGGCCCCTTCTTCCTCACGCGCGTCTGGCTGCAGGGGAAGGACAAGCCGCTGATGCTGGAAACACGCGGACAGGCGTACGCATGGTACGCCCTCGTCATCCGCGGCCTCGCCGCCCAGCTTTTCCGCGTCGATGGCATGAAACGCATCTGGCGGGGCAGCTCGATCTCCGCATCGCTTGAACTCGCGGTGCCCATGGTGCTGCTGTTTCTTGCCGCGCTCGCCATCTCGATCTTCGTTCTCGAAGGCGAGCCTTGGTATGGCCGCCCCGTTCCCGCGCTGGTTGCCCTGCCATTCGCCATCATGGGCGTCTGCGTCGCCCGAATACGCTGGCCGCGCCTGGCCCGCGATCTCGACGAATTCAACCGGCGCGTCGCGCCCATGCCGCGTGCCAATAAATCATGACCCTCTCCGGTTGCACCATCGCCTTCGACCTCGACGGCACGCTGGTCGAATCCGTCGGCGACATGCACGGCGCACTCAACCGCATCCTGGAGGCGGAAGGCCTGCCGCCCGCCACCCTGGCCGATGTCCGCAATTTTGTCGGCGCCGGCGCCCGCGCCCTCATCATCCGCGCCTGGGCCGTCCACGGCCTCCATCCGGACGAACCCCGGCTCGACCAGCTCACCGAGGACTATGTCGAAGCTTACCGTCTCGACATCGCCACCCACACGACGCCCTTTCCCGGCCTCGTCCCCGCGCTCGACAAGCTGAAAGCAATGGGCGCAACGCTCTGCGTCTGCACCAACAAGCGGACCGATCTGTCGGTCCAGCTCCTCGCCGAACTCAAGCTCTCGCATCATTTCGCGGCCATCATCGGCTCCGACAGCGTCCGCAACCGCAAGCCGCACCCCGATCACTTCATCGCCTCCGTCCGCACAGCCGACGGCGATCCCGCCCGCGCCTTGATGATCGGCGACTCGTCCAACGACGTTCAGTCCGCCAAGGCCGCCGGCGCGCCCGTCGCCGTCTATGCCTACGGCTATACGGACACGGCGCCGGACCTTCTCGGTGCCGACGCCGTGTTTAAGCATTTCGATGAACTGCCGGACCTCGCGGTCCGGTTACTCAACTATCAGCCGATCCCGCGCGAATAGCTCGCGGGTTTGCCGGGCTCCGGACGACCGCCCTTTTTGCGGGGCGGCATCCCGTTGACCATGTTGCTGCGCACGTCGGTACGGGCCGAACGCATCGCAGGCACAAAGCCGGCGTCGACGAGGTTGATCGAGACGTCAAAACCACGGCCCGCCCAGTACTCTTCGATTTTCATCTTGAGCTTGCGCGCGCCGTCTTGGTCACAAAAATCGCCGTTCATGTAGTTCGCTCCAGACACCTGATGGGGCGCTTCTGACGTAACAACGCCAATCGGCCCCGGTAGGTCCCTCAGTTCTCGCCTTCCGCTTTGCGGTATCGGCGTGATGTCAACTTAGGAAAGCAGTTGAGGCGCTGCATGAAGCAGCAAGGGTATTTTGAAGATCAATTGTGGCGGGCGAGCGCGTTACGCCTTGGTTAGATGAACATCCGTTGCCGAACGAAATTCACGCCCACGCGTTCGAAACCTTATCGACCTTGCAATCGCTGACTTTTTCGAAGAAGGGCCTGCCATCCGACGCTCGCACCGCGAGGAAAGATGGTGGGCGATGCAGGGATTGAACCTGCGACCCCTCCCGTGTGAAGGGAGTGCTCTCCCGCTGAGCTAATCGCCCGGGACCCCTGAGTCGGGGAGCGGGTTCATAGGCCCGCACGCCTCGACCCGTCAAGATTTTCGCTTTCTCGCGCGATCCGCATGCCGCGGCGCGGATATTTCCCGTAATTCGTCCGCTTGAGCCCTACTGGCACGATTGTTATCGGCCACCGCACCACAGTCGGGGGTTTCCCGTGGACAGTGTGCTTTCCTTTTGGGAAGGCTTCGCCCAAGGCGGATTAAAATCGAGATAGCCGCCAGCGCGGGAGGGAGTTCGGAATGGCGTTTCTGTCGCCAGGCAAAATCACGACCATGGAGGGGGCCCGGAAGCACCGGAACTACGCCCTCGCGATCCTGTTCATCGTCTACATCTTCAATTTCATCGACCGGCAGATCGTCAACATCCTGCAGGAAGACATCAAGGCCGACCTTAAGCTGCTCGACTGGCAGCTGGGCACGATGACCGGCCTCGCCTTCGCGGTGGTCTACTGCACCTTCGGCATCCCGGTCGCCCGCATCGCGGATTCAACCAGCCGCAAGGGCGTGGTTGTTGTCTCTCTGGCGGTGTGGAGCGGCTTCACCGCCGTCTGCGGTCTCGCGACAAACTACCTGACGCTGCTGCTTGCGCGCATGGGCGTCGGCCTGGGTGAGGCCGGCGGCAGCCCTCCCGCCCACGCCATGATCTCCGACCTCTACGAGAAGGAGAAGCGCGGCCGCGCGCTCGCGATCTATTCCGCCGGTCTCTATGCCGGCACGCTGCTCGGCTACTATCTCGGCGGCTGGCTGTCAGACACCTTCACCTGGCGCGAGGCGTTCTTCTTCGTCGGCGTCCCGGGCGTCCTGTTCGCCATCATCACCTGGACCACGCTGAAGGAACCCATGCGCGGCCTGTCGGGCATCAAGCCGACCGGCGCCAAGATGACGTTCGTTCAGTCGTTCAAGAATCTCTGGGCGCTGAAGTCGTTCCGCTACTACTCGCTGGCCACAGGCGCCGGCACTTTCGTTACCTACGGCCTCGGCAACTGGATGCCGTCCTTCCTCCAGCGCACCTACGGCACGTTCAACGAGGAAACCGGCAAGTATGTCGGCGCATGGAGCATGCCCGACCTGCAGTCCGCGGTTGGCTTCTGCCAGGCTGGCGCAGCTGATTGCGCCGCGATGAGCTCCACCGAGATCGGTATCATGTACGGCACCGTCTCCGGCGTCGGCGGCATGATCGGCACGATCTGGGGCGGCATCCTTGCCGACAAGATGGGGGCGAAGGACCGCCGCTGGTTCCTGTGGGTGCCCATGTGGGGCAAGCTGATCGGCGCGCCGCTGTTCATCCTCTCGATGCTTGCGCCGACGCCAGAGCTGTCCCTGCTGCTCTATTTCCCAGGCATCATGCTAGCCGCGATGTATCTCGGGCCGGCGCTTGCAATCACGCACCACCTTGTGCCCGCCTCGATGCGCGCCATGTCATCCGCTGTGCTGTTCTTCATCCTGAACATCATCGGCCTCGGCACTGGCCCGACCGTCGTCGGCATCGTCAGCGACTGGCTCACGCATACCAGCGCATGGGTCACCAGTGTCATGCCGTTCATCGGCACGACAGAAGCGCTGGTTGACCAGTACTCGCTCAAATGGGCGATGATCCTCGCGATCCTGGCGATGCTCCCGCTGACGATCCTTTGGCACTGGGGCGCCAAGGCGCTTCCCAAAGGCGCACTCGACGAGGATGGCAACGCCGTCGCCGAAGCCCTCACCGAAGGCGATCCGAAGGGCCACGCAGGAACCACGGGCCCTGCGGCCTGATTGCCAGGACTTTGAAACGAAAGGCCCGGCTCACGCCGGGCCTTTTTCTTTCTGGCGCCTGACTGGAGCTACTCGAACGTCAGCTCGCCCTCGCCCAGCGGCGCGAACACATCCTCCAGCATCTGTCCGCTGACACCCGCCAGATTCGGCGGATCCCAGTTCGGCTTGTTGTCCTTGTCGATGATCACGGCCCGCACGCCTTCCTGGAAGTCGTGGCTGTGCACCTGCCGGCAGCCGATGCGGAACTCCATCCGCATATTGTCCTCGAACGTCTGCATCTGCAGCCCCAGCCCAAGCTGGCGATGCGTGACCTTCAGCGTCCGCGGCGACTTGGTCTTCAGCACGTCCATCTGCTTGGCCGCCCATTCGCCGCCCTCGCCCTCCAGCGCGAGGAAGATCTCCTCCACCGTCGGCTTCCAGAAGCAGCGCTGGATCATCTCGAGATGCGTCTCGAACGATCCGGCCTCGTCCCAGTCCATCGCCTCCAGCAGCTCCAGCTCGCCCTCGCAGACCTGCTGCTTCACCGCCGCCAGCACGCTGGACTCGACATAGTTCGTCGCGACGCCCGCCGCGCAGACGTCGCCGCCCTTCAACCGCTCGCCCGTCAGCGCCAGCCACATTCCCAGTGGCGGTCCCAGCCGTGGCAGGAACCATCCGCCGCCCACATCCGGAAACAGCCCGATCCCCGTCTCCGGCATCGCGAACGTCGTCCGCTCGGTCGCGACGCGATGCGAGCCGTGAACACTGATCCCCACGCCGCCGCCCATGGTCACGCCGTCCATGAAGGCGACATAGGGCTTGGGATAATTCTTGATCCGCGCATTCAGCCGGTACTCCGCCCGGAAGAATGCCTGCGCCGCCGAGCCATCCGCAGCCCCGCTCTCCGCCAGCATGCGGATGTCCCCGCCCGCGCAAAACCCGCGTGTGCCCTCCGCATGGTCCACCACCACCAGCTCGATCTCGTCATCGTCCGCCCACGCCTTCAGCGCGGCGTCCATGGCGAGGCACATCTCCTCATTGAGCGCATGCAGCGCCTGCGGCCGGTTCAGTGTGATTCGCCCGGCGACGCCCTGGCGGTGGATGATCACGTCGGCCATGCCCGATTCCCGGTTCTGAGCGCGCACAAGCTGCGCACGCCAGACCTTTATGGGCGTATTTAGCTCCGCTCAATCCACCGCACGCTTTTCGGGAATCCCATTCGTCATGGAATCACAGCATGACTCCCTTCGCGACGACCGGCTTGGAGCGGCAAGGCAGCCCCGACCGCAGGACGCAGAAGCGCCCGTCGCCGTGCGTGTTCGATCCAGCAGCCCTTTGGAGACGGCAGCCATGCACTGGCACACCGTACGCTTCGACGCGGGCGCCAAACGCGTCGAGATCTACCGCCACGCCGACGACATGCTCGACGGCGACCCGGTCATTCTCATCGATGCCGATGTGGAAAAATTCGGCAGCTCCCCCGACGCCGCCGAAAAACTCGCCGCCTGGCTCGGCCGCATCGTCCTCAGCGACAACCCTGCAGTCCGCAAGGCGCTGGGTCTGGGCTAAGCGGACCGCTGGGCTCCCGCCCGGCAGCGCGCCGCGCAGCGGCGCGAAGCTGACATCAATGCGTACGCAGCAACAAGCCCCCTACAACCTCACCAGATACGCGTGCGTGCCTTCCAGGACGAGCATCGAGTCCTGATTGTGGATCGTCGCCTTCATCCGCACGATCCCCGTCGTCCTCTGCCGCTCCAGTCCCGTGATCTCAAGCAGCGGATAAAGCGTGTCGCCCGGATAGACCGCCTTCAGGAATTTCGCGCTCACCTCGATGAACCCGATCAGGTCCGTCCCGATCACATGCGGAAACAACCCCGCCCCCGCCGCCGTCAGCGTCAACAGATGCAGCCCGTGCGCCAGCAGGTCCCTGTGCCCCGCTGCCGCACAATACGGCCGGTCATAATGGATCGGATGATTGTCGCCCGAAAGCAGCTGGAACGCCGAGAAGTGCGCATCCGTCAGCGTCCGCGCCGGACACGGATACCGCTCGCCAACCTCAAGCTGGTCGAACCCACGCTTGGGCACGAGGGGGCGAGACATGGGATCGAAGGGTTGGGTCATTGGCTAGTCACCGAAACTGAGGTCCGTCGAGAACCTACACCGGGCCTGCTCGCCAATAGCGGTCGCGCCACCCTTTGGATTCCAGATTTCATCCACGCACCCGCTCGTAAGAATGCCGACCTCGCTCACCAGCTTCTGGTAGTAAGCCATGTCGATGCATTTCTTCTTCGACTTGCAGCGATCGAGGTTCTCCGTCCAGCCGATGACGGCAACCGCGGGATAGGCCTTGTCCGTGGGATCGCCTGAAGGCTCCCGCAGATCACGGGCGATCGCGAGGTTCTCCACGTTCACCCGGGCAAGCCGTCCATCAACGACGCTCCACACCTTGTCGCGCGAAATGATCCGGAAGACCGGCCGCAGCGTGTTGGCATAAGCCTCCACGTTCGAGCCCGATGGCGCATACGAGATGAACGCGCATGGCTCTCTGGGCTTGGACGCCTTGTCAGGATTGCAGCGCCGCGAAGCCGTCAGGACCTTGTACAGGTCATCGCCAGCCGAAAGCTTCTTCATCCCGAGGTCTTCGGGCCCGAGCAGGTTCTCGACCGACGTCCAGAGCACATCCGGCCCCGAACCCTCGTCTTCGTCCGCGGGCGGCTGCGCGCTGGCGCCGGCAACGAGCACCGCGCCAAGGAGCACCATTACGAGGCTTCTCAACATGCGCACGCCCAGTCGGGTCATGGTCGGGCCTATTTCCAACAATCGGCAGGGAGAGCACCAAGAGCCTTTGTGAAACCGCGCATGGAGAAGACAGGGAGATCGATACGACGCGCCTTCAACCCGTTGATCGTCACCCAAAGATGCCCAGCGCGCTTGCCAGTGGCGATGAATTCGTCAATGCGCGCACGCCATTGAACGGTTGCGACTGTCTGCCCGAAGAAAGCGCTCACTTCGTATTGCTTCGCTTTATCGAACTTCAAGCGAACAATCTGATCCGGCGTCGGATTCTCGATCAGCGTTTCTGCAGAGCTGATCGCCAACAGGGGCCCATCGCTTGTGCAGGTCAGCGTGATCTCACCATCGACGCTCTCACCAATGCCTCTTACGTTGATTAATATGCCCGCAAAGGCTCCGACAGGCAGGTCGGATTGGTCGATGCCTTTCCAGGCGTCCGTCGCGGTCTGAGCAAAGGCTGCTGGCGTCCCGAGCGCCAGTATTGCAAGACCGACCCAACCGCGCCACCGCATCACATTCCCCTACTGCCTCAGCATATCCCGCGACACGATCACTCGCATAACCTCGTTCGTCCCCTCGAGGATCTGGTGCACGCGCAAATCCCGCACGATGCGCTCCACGCCATAGTCGCTCAGATACCCATAGCCGCCATGCAGCTGGAGCGCATCGTTGGCGACCTTGAAGCCCGTGTCCGTGACGAAGCGCTTCGCCATCGCGCACCAGCGCGTCGCCATCGGCGTCTTGGCGTCCAGCTCCTTCGCGGCAGCATACAGCATCATGCGCGCCGCCTGCGTCTCGGTCTCCATGTCGGCCAGCTTGAACTGCGCCGACTGGAAATCCGCGATCGCCTGCCCGAACTGCTTGCGTTCCCTCGCATAGGACAGGGCCCGGTTCAGCGCATCCTGCATCCCGCCCAGCGAGCACGCGGCGATGTTCAGCCGCCCGCCATCCAGCCCCGCCATCGCGAAACGGAAGCCATCGCCTTCCGCGCCCACACGCCGGCTCGCCGGTATGCGCACGTCCTCGAAGATCACCTGACGCGTCGGCTGGGAATTCCAGCCCATCTTCTTCTCGTTGGCGCCGAACGAAATCCCCTTGTCGTCCTTCTTCACGATGAATGTGGAGATGCCCTTCGGCCCATCCGCACCCGTGCGTGCCATCACGACATAGACATCGCTCACGCCCGCGCCGGAGATGAACTGCTTCGATCCGTTGAGGATGTAGTCCCCGCCATCTTTCGTCGCCCGCGTCTTCAGGCTAGCCGCGTCCGATCCGGCGCTTGGCTCCGTAAGACAGTACGATGACAACAGCTCCATCGAGGTCAGCTGCGGCAGCCATTCCTTCCGCATCTCGTCCGTGGCGAAGCGATCAATCATCCACGAGCACATATTGTGGATGGAAATGTACGCCGCCGTCGAAATGCAGCCCTGGGATAGTTGCTCGAAAACCAGTACGGCGTCGAAACGAGACAGGGCCGAACCACCCACATCCTCGTTAACGTACAAACCGGCGAACCCCAGACCCGCCGCCTCGCGGATCACGTCCACAGGAAAGTGTTTCTTTTCATCCCACTCCGCCGCATACGGACGCAGTTTCTCGGCCGCGAAGTCTGCCGCTGTCTGACGAATCAAATTCTGTTCAGGCGTAAGGTCTGCTGTCATTGCCGTCTGTTCCGCCTCCGGTTCAGAGGCTATTCATTAGTCGCGTACCAATCCTAGTCCAGAACTTCTCCCTACAAGACCCGCGACAGGCTGGCCTCTCCCATGGCGTCTCTGATTTCCGAACCCGCGCCGCAATATCGCGTGCGGCCTGCGCGCGGGAACGAGATCGGGGAACTCCAGAACATAGACCTCGCGTCCGCCACGCTTTTCCGTGGCGCCGGCCTCATCGATTTCGGCCCGCTGGGCGAACCCACCGAGCCGATCCCCGAAGACCGTCTGCGCCGGGGCTTTGGCGAAGCCCTGATCTGGGTCGCCGTCGATGACCGCGACGAACTTGTGGGTTTCGCCCTCTGCTCGGACCGGGGCGAGGATCTCTACCTCGACCAGCTCTCCGTCCTGCCGCGCCACGGCCGCCGTGGCATCGGCACGCGCCTCGTCCGCCGCTGCCTGCAGGAAGCCGAAGCCCGCGCCTTCAAGCGCGTCTCGCTCAGCACCTTCCGCAAGGTGCCCTGGAACGGTCCCTTCTACCGCAAGCTCGGCTTCCGCGAGATTCCCGTCTGGCGTCTCAAGGACTGGCAGTCCGAAATCCGCGAACTCCAGAAGATCACCATGGACGTCCGCCTCCGCTGCTTCATGGAGCGGAAGGTGAAGCGGGGGCGCTAGCCGTTCCAGTTCTTCACCAGCTCGGCGACCCTCTGCGCGGCCTTGGCCCGGGAGAGCGGTTCGAAATCCGCCATCTCTATTGTATCCAGTTTCGTCCGCTCATTGCGCGCGGTGAACCGCGCATACGCCGGATCGTAGTGACGCTGCACAACCTGCTGCACCAGCTCCGCATACTGTCCCGCATCCGCTAGCTCGCGCCAGTTCGCCAGCTGCTTGCGCCCCGGATAAACCTCCAGCTGAGACAGCACGCGCTCCAGCAGGGCGCGATCGATGACCACGTCCTGATACCGCCCCACCAGATACTCCGCGCGCTTCTCGATCGGCGCGGATAACTCGATGCGCGGCGCCCGTTCCATCGCCCGCCACACCGCCGGCGGCAGCGTGCGATTGCCGATCTTGTTCGACTCCGCCTCCACCAGAACCGGCCGCGCCGGGTCCAATTCCGCCAGCCGTTTCATCAGCGTGGACTCGAACCATTTCTGCGACGGCTGCGGTTTGCCCGCCAGCGCGCCGAACAACGACCCGCGATGCAACGCCAGATTTTCGAGGTCGAGCACCTGCACCCCGCGCTTGCCCACGCTGTGCAGTATGTCGGTCTTGCCGCACCCCGTTCCGCCGTCGAGCAGTATGAAGCGCAAGCCAAGCTCGTCGTCGTAAAGCCGCTTCTGCACCGCCCGGCGATATGTCTTGTAACCGCCCTTCAACACCATCACGCGCCAGCCCACCTGCGCCAGCACCAGCGCCATCGAGTTCGATCGCTGTCCACCCCGCCAGCAATAGATCAGCGGCTTGAAGTCCGGCCCCTCGTGTGCCAGCGCCGTTTCCAGATGGCGCCCGATATTCTTCGCCACCAGCGCCGCGCCCATCCTGCGCGCGAGGAACCGCGACTCCTGCACGTAGGTCGTGCCCACACGCGCCCGCTCCCCATCGTCCAGCACTGGCAGGTTCACTGCCCCCGGCACATGGTCCTCGACAAACTCGCCGGGGCTGCGCACGTCGATGATCATGTCGTACTGCGCCAGCGACGCAGGATCGACCGCCTCGGTGACGCCGGGATTGGACATTGCGTTGCGCAGTCTCTCCGGGCCGCCCTGTCGGCCCCTGTCTTGCCCTGCTATCAGACTGCAGCTGCCTAGCAAGGAGCCGCCATGCCTGACGACATCCGCCTCACCTCGCTCGCCCATGGTGGCGGCTGCGGATGCAAGCTCGCCCCGTCCGTCCTGCGCGACATTCTATCCACCATGCCGGCCGCCGCGCCGTTCGCGAACCTCCTCGTCGGAACGGAAACCTCGGACGACGCCGCCGTCTGGCGCCTGAATGACGAGCAGGCCCTCGTGGCGACCACGGACTTCTTCATGCCGGTGGTCGACGACCCGTTCGAGTTCGGACGCATCGCCGCGACCAACGCCCTGTCCGACATCTACGCCATGGGCGCGACGCCCATCTTTGCGCTCGCCATCGTCGGCATGCCCGTTAGCGTCATGCCGGTCGACATGATCCGGAAGATCCTCGAAGGCGGTGCCTCCGTCTGCGCCGCTGCCGGCCTTCCCATCGCTGGCGGCCATTCCATCGATAGCCAGGAGCCGATTTACGGCCTCGTCGCCCTCGGCCTCGTCCATCCCGACAGGCTGCTCACCAACCGCACCGGAAAACCCGGCGACGTGCTGATCCTCACCAAGCCGCTCGGCGTTGGCATCTACAGCGCGGCTCTGAAGCAGAACCGCCTCGACGATGCGGGTTACCGCGCGATGATCGCCTCCACCACGCAGCTCAACACCTTCGGCAAGGACCTCGGCCAGACGCCCGGCGTCCACGCCCTCACCGACGTCACCGGCTTCGGCCTTCTCGGCCACACCCTGGAGATGGCGCGCGGCGCCGGCCTCACCGCCGAGATCACCGCCTCGCCCCCGCTCCTCCCCGGCGTCGAGGCTCTGGCGCGCGACGGCGTCCGCACCGGCGCATCTACCCGCAACTGGGACAGCTATGGCGACGCAGTCACCCTGCCCGACAACTTTTCCTCCTGGCAGCGCGACCTCCTCACCGATCCCCAGACCAGCGGCGGCCTCCTCATCGCTGTCACCCCTGCCTCTGCCGACGCCATTCTCGCGGCGGCCCACACGGCTGGCTTCCCTTCGGCAACCGTCGTCGGGCGCCTCATCGAGGGCCCTCCTCGCATAGTTGTGCGCTAGCAGACGCAACCCGTTGCGGATGACATCCGGCCCGCTGGCCGCTAACAGTTCCCGCCAGAAGGAACCCGCGATGCCCAAGTCTCTGATCACCGGCGCTTATCCCTCGACGCGGCTGCGCCGTCTGCGCCAGCACGACTGGGCCCGGCGCCTCGTGCGCGAGACGAAACCCAGCCCCGACGACATCGTCTGGGGCATGATCGTCCATGACGGGAAAGAGCCGCGCGTCCCCGTCAAATCCATGCCGGGCGTCGACCGTCTCAATGTCGATGAAGCCGCGAAGGCCGCCATCCGCGCCCGCGAGCTGGGCATCCCCGCCATCGCCATCTTCCCGCACATCAGCGCCGACAAGAAGAACGAAGGCGGCGAGGAAGCCGTCAATCCGGAAGGCCTGATCCCCACCGTCATCCAGGCGATGAAGGCCGCAGCCCCGGAAGTCGGCGTCGCCTGCGACGTCGCCCTCGACCCGTTCACCAGCCACGGCCATGACGGCCTGCTCGACGACGAGGGCTATGTCCTCAACGACGAGACCGTCTCCGTCCTCACCGAACAGGCGCTGGTCCAGGCCCGCGCCGGCGCCGATATCGTCGCCCCGTCGGACATGATGGACGGCCGCATCGGCGCCATCCGCGGCCTGCTGGACGAGGAAGGGCATGAGAACGTCATGATCCTCTCCTACGCCGCCAAGTACGCCTCAGCCTTCTACGGCCCCTATCGCGACGCCGTCGGCACCGCCTCCGTCCTCAAGGGCGACAAGAAGACGTACCAGATGGATTTCGGGAACACCGAGGAAGCCCTGCGCGAAGTCGCGATGGACATCCAGGAAGGCGCCGACATGGTCATGGTGAAACCGGGCCTGCCGTATCTGGATATCGTCCAGCGCGTCAGCAGCGAGTTTGGGGTCCCCACCCTCGTCTTCCAGATCTCTGGCGAGTACGCCCAGATCAAAGCCGCCGCCGCCAATGGCTGGCTCGACGAAGACAAGGCCATCCTCGAAACCTTGAGCGCTTTCAAACGCGCCGGGGCATCAGGGGTCATCACCTATTTCGCTGAACGGGCCGCGCAGCTTTTGGGCAAGTAGCTGTGCTTACGCCCCCCTAATGCAACAACCGCCCCACCGGCCCAATCCCCATATCGGCCTTCAACCGGTTGTGCCGTGCATGAAGCTTCCACATCAGGCTTTCCAGCACCGCCAGCTTCTCTTCCGCGGACGTCGTATCTGCGCCCTTGGCAGTCTGCCGCGAAATCACGTCAAGCAGCGTCCCGACCTGCTCGGCCAGAATGCCCACCTGCTCGCGCACTGCTGAAATCTCTGTATGGGAATCGTCTTCGCGGCGCATGGCGTCAGCCTCCGGAAACGTCCCAAGGCAGATACGCACAAGCCCCGCCCGGGTTTCACGGCTCCGCCCCCGCGACGATTTCAAACCGCAGCCGCAACCATCTCCCCACGCCCAGCGCCACCGCGATCCCGACGCAATCCGCCAGAAAATCCACGATATCCCCGGACCGCCCTTCGTCTCCCCGCGCCTGCACGATCTCGATCCCCGCCCCCAGCGCGATCATGTGCGCCACCCAGAACCACAGATACCTGCGCGGTAGCACCAGCACCCCTGGCCCCGTCAGGCACGCGAACATCACCGCATGGAAGATCTTGTCCTGGAACGGTATCGCCGGCGGCGGCCCAACATTCGGCGCGATCAGCAGGTAGGCAGCGACTGCCATGCCCAACCCCGACAGCGTTCCCAGCACGCCCCAGATGATCCTGTCGCGACGCATGCCTCGCCTCCCGCTTTGCCGTCCGATCATGCCCGGCCGAATCGTCCGCCGCATCATCGCGCCACAGCCAATGTCTATCGACAGACTCAGCCGATTGGTATTAATCCCGCCTCTTCGCGGAGCGCTGTGGGGGCGAGAGCCGCGAGCTGATTGGGCAACTCCCGTGCGCCGCGCCGCAAGCCTGCCGAACACGTCCGAATGAGCGCCCTTGCCGCGTCCCGCCCGGCTGCCGCCCGTGTCGCCATCCGCGCCGCGACCCCGGCCGACGTCGATGCCCTGCTGGCCATCGAGAACGCCTGCTTCACGCAGGACCGCGTCTCCCGCCGCTCTTTCGTGAACCTCACCCGTTCGCCCAGCGTGCAGATCCACCTCGCTATGATCGGCCGCGAGCCCGCCGGCTACGCCATGATCAACATGCGCCGCAATTCCGGCGTCGCCCGCCTCTACTCCATCGCAACCCTGCCCTCCGCCCGCGGGCTCGGCCTCGGCGGCCGCCTGATGGACGCCTGCGAGCGCGGCGCCAGCGCGCGTGGGTGCGACCGGCTCCGCCTCGAAGTCCGCACCCGCAATCATGCCGCTATCGGCCTGTACGAGCGACTCGGCTACCAGCGCATCGGTCGCTACGAGAATTACTACGAAGACGGCGCTCCCGCCCTCCGTTTCGAGAAGACACTGACGCCGTGAACAACGACTGGATCCTGATCGCCGACGACCTGCGCGACCTCGCCGCCCTCGGCGCGCCGTTCCGCATGATGACCACGCGCGACTACGTGCTTCAGCCCAAGCTGCTCTCCGGCTCGCGCCCCAAGATCATCAACCTCGCCCGCAGCTACAATTACCAGACCGACGGCTACTATGCCTCCCTCCTCGGCGAAGCCCGTGGCCACCGCGTCATCCCCACCGTCGAGACCATGCTCGACCTCTACGACCGCGACATGCACGAGGATGCGATCTCCGTCCTCGAGGAACTCCTCAACAAGGACCTCGACAAGTTTCCGGAGAACGGCCCCGTCCCCGAACGCCTGCTGGTCTGCTTCGGCGAAGTCGCCGACGAACGCTTCCGCAAGTTCGCGCGCCAGATTTTCGACTGGTACCGCGCGCCCGTCCTCGTCGTCACCACGAGCGAGAACGGCGTCCCCGGCAAGTTCAAGGTCAAGCGCATCAAGCTCACGCCTTTCACGCGCCTCGAGGACGAGGAGCTGAAATTCTTCGTCGACAGCCTCACCACCTACACCGGCCGCGTCTGGAAGAACCCCAAGGCCCGCACCATCGCCAAATGGTCGATCGCCGTCCTGCACGATCCCAACGAACAGTTCGCGCCTTCCAACATCGAGAGCCTGAAACACTGGGCCCGCCTCGCCGAGAAGGAAGGCGTCGAGATCGAACCCATCTCGAAGCGGGACCTCGACCGTCTCGCCGAATTCGACGCGCTGATGATCCGCGAGACCACGTCGATCACCAATCACACCTACCGCTTCGCCCGCCGCGCCGTGGCCGAAGGCATGCCCGTGATCGACGATCCCGTCTCGATGATGCGCTGCACGAACAAGGTCTATCTGTGGGAGCGCCTGCTGGGTGCTGGCCTGCCCGCCCCGCAAACCATCATCATCCAGGACAAGACCAATCTCGAAGAAGTCGCGGACCGCCTCAAATTCCCAGTCGTGCTGAAAATCCCGGATGGCTCCTTCTCGCGCGGCGTGAAGAAGGCCCACGACATGGCCGAACTGAAGAAGATCGTCGACGAACTCCTCGAAGACTCCGATCTCTGCATCGCCCAGAAATTCGTGCCCACCGATTTCGATTGGCGCATCGGCGTGCTCGACAAGCGCCCGCTCTTCGTCTGCCAGTACAAGATGGCCCGCGGCCACTGGCAGATCATGAACCACAGGCCAGACGGCAGCGCCGTCGAAGGCGGCCACAAATCGATCGCCATCGCCGAAGCTCCGCAGGATGTCGTCGACATCGCCGTCCGCGCCGCCAACCTCATCGGCGACGGCTTCTATGGCGTCGATCTCAAGACCGGGCCCGATGGCCCCATCGTCATCGAGATCAACGACAACCCCAACCTCGAACACGGCGTCGAGGACGAAGCCGACAAACAGGTCTGGAACCACCTCACCGACTGGTTCGTGAAGCGGTTGAGCGCGTAGTCCGCCACTCCTCGACGCTGGAGAAAAGCATGTCAGGTGAAATGAGTAGCGGGGAACGCTACGAACTGGTTTTGCGCGCCGCCCGCGCAGCAGGACGTTCTGCAGCCAATCTCACGGTATCGGCAACTTGGACCGATGATCGGGACTGGGAGGCCGGATTGTCGGCCGATGATCAGGGATTGATGGTCTATTACGGCCCCGGATCAATGACGGTGGATAGCCCCGAAGACGCGGTGCGGGTGCTGAAGGCGATTTTGCGGACGAGATCGTTTGCGTCACGGCGCTCGAAAAGGAAGTTCCTGTCCACCACGCCCTGGCTCCTCACGATCCCACAGCTTCGTTCACTCGCCTCGACGGGCCGTCGATTAGGGATATGCCCGCAATCGATCACGTGATGGTTCGAAGCTGGACAGGCAAGCGCGATCGGGAATGACTGTGTCGGGCTAGGGCAGCCAAAAATAAATCCGGGAGCCCTGTCGATTTCCAGCAAGCCCGTTCGTCCTCCCTATGAGACGCCAAAGGGGCCGACTCAAAACGAGGAGACGGGCGATGCGGGTAATGGTGATCGCGAAGGCCAGCGAGGACATGAAAATGGACGGCGACCCCTCGCCAGAGATGCTGGAGGCGTTCGCGGCGATGGACCGGTTCACCGAGGACCTGGTCAAGGCGGGCGTCTTCGTAGCCGCCGCCGGCCTCCAGAACACCGCCCAGGCCAAGCGCATCCTTTTCGACGGCGCGAATCAGACCGTCATCGATGGACCGTTCGTCGAGAGCCGCGAGCTGATCGCCGGCTTCTCGATCTGGCAGGTCAAGGACATGGACGAAGCCATGGCATGGGCCCGGCGTGCACCCTCGATCCGCGGCCAGAAAAGCGAGATGGAAATCCGCCCATTCTACGAGGCGGCGGATCTCGCCGCGTTCGTGACGCCCGAGGAACTCGCCACTCCCCGCGAAGGCGATCGCGGCAAGCTCGGCGTCGCCTGATACAGTCGGCCACAAGGCGCCCGATCGCTTTAGGGCTTTCAGGCGCCTCACAACCCACTATTGTCCCCGAGCCAGACCTCTCGGGGACTCTCCATGAACTTTGACGACGTCATCCTCGGCCGCCGCAGCATCCGCGGCTACAAGCCCGATCCCGTTCCCCGGAAGCTGATCGAGGAAATCATCGGCCTGGCGATGCGCGCGCCCTCCTCGATGAACACGCAGCCGTGGAATTTCTACGTCATCACCGGCGAGCCCCTGGACCGCATCCGCGCCGGCAACACAGAGCGCAATATCGCCGGCGTCCCCCATTCGCGCGAGTTCCGCATCGGCCAGCCCTTCGCCGGCCCCCACCGCGAGCGCCAGATCGGCGTCGCCAAGCAATTGTTCTCCGCCATGGGAATCGAGCGCGACGACAAGGAGCGCCGTCAGGACTGGGTCCTGCGCGGCTTCCGCCAGTTCGACGCGCCCGTGTGTGTGATCATCACCTACGACCGCGTGCTGGACGGCAGCGACGACACCCCCTTCGATTGCGGCGCGGTCGCAACCGCACTGGTCAACGCCGCATGGTCGCGCGGCCTCGGCGCGGTGATCAACAGCCAGGGCATCATGCAGTCCCCCGTGGTGCGCGAACACGCCGGTATTGCCGCCGATCAGGTGATCATGAAAAGCATCGCGCTCGGGTGGCCCGACGAAACCTTCCCCGCGAACGCGGTCGTGTCGCTGCGGAAGAGCGTCGAAGAGGCAACGGTGTTCGTCGGCTTCGACGAATAGAGAATTCCGGTCGGCGCATCCGCAGACCAGCGATTGCCCCCACCGTCTCGGCGCTATGCGCCGATCCACCTCCCCCGCCTTCGGCGGAGGAGGAAATCTGAACGCCAACAGGCGCCGGCGCCTTTCCTCCCCCAGCGCGAAGCGGTGGGGGAGGTGGATTGCGCGCATTTGCGCGCAAGACGGTGGGGGCAGCCACAAGTCACGCAGCGCGGACGCTCTCACGACGGGGTCATTCTCGGGCTTGTCCCGAGAATCCCGGCTGTCGCCTGATCGGGAAAGTCCCTTCGCCTCACGAACAGAGATTCTCGGGACAAGCCCGAGAATAACCGCGTCGAAAGTCGCCCAACTGTAGGAAACAGCTGTATCCAGACTGTAGGACGCGGGAAAGACAACGCGTCTGAAATCAGCGGACTAGCCGCCCCAACTGTAGGACGCAGCTGTTTTAATCCAGCAGGGCTCCTGACCGGGCGCATACTCCTGCCCATCGCTTCCGCATGGAAGGGCAGCCGTACACTGTTCACCGGCGCGGAGGCGATGCGTTCGAGCGTGGAGCACATGATCTCTCGGTGAGGGATCCAGCTCAGCCCCCGCGAATGCCGAGGTCAAGCCATCGGCCAAGTGGGGAGGATATCGGGGGATCGTGGCCGAACATCCACGACCCGCACGCCGCCGGCGACACCAACGGCAGAGGGGTGAAACGATCCCCTTGTCCGAGGCCGGCGCAGCAACGAGCGCGGGGACGCGGGATGTCGCGTTTCTTCTTCTGACTGCCGGCAGGCTGCACCAGCAGCAAGCCAAACCACGCGGGCCATCCCGCGTCCCCGGCCCTTCCGGGCCAGAGCTACAGCATCCCAGGCGGTGAACACCGGCCTGACTGAGTGATCACGCCTAGTCCCGGAACGCCGCCACCTGCTCGCTCGTCGCCAGCAGCTTGCCTGACCGGCTCCACAGCTTCAGCTCATGGTCGAAATAGCCGCCCTCGCAGCGCCTGCAGTGAACCTCGCTCAGGATCCACCCGCCGCCCACCTCGGCCAGCTCCTCGGGCGTCGCATGGAAGTGCGTCGTCATGGAAATGGTCGACGACCCGCTGATCGCCTCGCGCTTCCAGATCACACGCGGCGGCGCATGATCGGCCAGCGCGGCGATCTGAAGGATGTCCACCGGCCGCGCATCGCTGTCGCGCACCCACACCAGCGAACTCGCCGGCTGCGTCGGATCAGCCTTCGGCGAACGCGGCGGCGGCGTGATCCACCGCGACCGATACTGCGCCCCAAACCCCGAAGGCGGCGCCCACTCGAACAGCCCATCCGCATCCGGCGGCGGTGCCGCCGGCATCACCGCATCGGTAAACCGCGTCGTCTCGCGCCTCACGCCAAACGTCGCCTGCGCATGCGCACACACGCGATCCCGCTGCACCAACTCCGACCGCCAGAACTGCAACCGCGCGCCCGACCGCAACAACCGCGTCGACACCTGGAACGGCCCCTCGCCCACCGCCTCGATGAACAAAACGCTCAGCGACAACGGCCCGCCATTCGCCCCCGGCTCCAGCATCGCCGCCTTCAGCAGCGCCGCCCCGGTCCACCCGCCAAACTGGCTCCCGAACCCGCGATACGCAGGGTCGACCTGCCCATCCCAGAGATTGTCCCCGGCCGGCAGCAGAACGATGGAATCTTCAAACGATGTCATGCGGCCACCCATGACCGCCCAATCCCGCGCCGGTCAACCGGATGCTGCTATATGAGTGGTTCAGCCGCGCTTATTGCTGTCATCGCGGTCACGCCACGGCACGAACACCAGCCAGAAAAGCGTACTGCCCAGTACTCCGGCGACCAGCAACACCAGCGGCAGCCACGGCCAGTATTGCTGGCGCAGCGCACTCTCCGGTTCCAGCGACAGCAGCCCGGCAGCAATGGCGATCGCGGGAATGAACCCGGTCAGCGCCATCATCCTCCGCTTGTCAGGGCTGAGCTTCATGCCCTCTCATTGGAGACGCATCGAGGCAAAGGCAATCGGCCCGGGCGGAATTCGCTTGATCACCTCGAACGTCGCCGCGTCGCCCTCACCGGTCACCTTGATCTGCGCGCCCGATACGGTGAACACCCCATCCTTGCTGATCTCCCCCGGATGATCCCCCGCTGCGCAAGGACCCGTGGCCGTCTCCCAGTCGCCGCTCAGGCGACGCACCGCCAGAAGAAACGCCGGTTTGCCGTTCCAGCAGACATATGTCCTGAACCCGACCTCGGTCTCCGGCGGCTTGTCGGCCGCGCGATAAGCGACCGGTTCGATGACGCCATGATACCCCGCCGTGCTTAGCGACAGCGTGAACAACCGTGTCGAAAGGGAGGGCGCTCCAGTCCAGATCGCGTCGAACGTTCCGTCCCGGTTCGTGTCCTCGAAGCAATCGGTCTCATGACCAGTCGAGAACGCGTCCGTTTGACGGACGTCGCAATAGACCTTCACAGGTCCGCCCTGCTTTCCGACGAGCCCTTCCGCGAGAAGCGTACCAGCAGGAACCGGCCGCGTGACACCGGCAACATCGCCGCCAAGGATCACGCCGCTGACTGCCGTTACGGTGTGCCGCCCGATCACCTCACCTGTCTTGATCGAACCAGACGCAGCGGTGACCGGAGCGTCGGTGACGACCAGCGGCATCATTGCGTTGGAATAGTACTGGGCCTTGGGAACGCCCTCGCAGCCCGCGAGCGCCAACAGACTCATAACAATCGCAGATGTTCGCCAGTTCATGTGTCCCCCCCCCTGTTTGATCGACCGAGGATACGCACAGTCGTCAACCGCGCAAGCCGAGGCCTACCACCAACGCTGCGGCCGTGCCTTGAACGCCGCCGCCTGCTCAATCGCCGCGCCGACCTTGAAGCAGGCTTCCTCGTCCAGCGCCTTGCCGATCACCTGCAGGCCCAGCGGCAGCCCCTGTTTGTCGACACCAGCCGGAACCGCGATTGCCGGCAGCCCCGCGAGGTTCGCGGTCACGGTGAAGATGTCGTTCAGGTACATCGCGACCGGATCGTCGCCCTTCTCGCCATACCCGAACGCCGCGCTCGGCGTCGCGGGCGTAAGCAGCGCGTCGCACAGTTTGAACGCCTCCTCGAAGTCATTGAGGATTTTCGTCCGCACCTTCTGCGCACGCAGATAGTACGCGTCGTAATACCCTGCGCTCAGCACATAGGTGCCGATCAGCAGGCGCCGCTGCACTTCGGCGCCAAAGCCCTTCGCACGCGTTGTCTCATAGGTCGAGGTCAGCGAGCCATCGCCCGACTGCCGCGCGCCATAGCGGATGCCGTCATACCGCGCGAGGTTCGAGGACGCCTCGGCCGGCGCCACGATGTAGTAGGCCGGCAGCGCGTATTTCGTATGCGGCAGCGACACGTCCACGATCGTCGCGCCCGCCGCCTTCGCCCACTCGATGCCTTGCTGCCAGAGCTTCTCGATCTCCTCCGGCATGCCATCGACGCGGTATTCCTTCGGCACGCCAATGCGCATGCCCTTGATCGACGTCCCGACCGACTTCGTCCATTCCGGCACGGGCAGGTGCAGACTGGTCGAGTCCTTCGGATCGCCCGAGCACATGATCTCCAGCATCAGCGCCGCATCCTTCACGGACTTCGCCAGCGGCCCCGCCTGATCGAGCGAGGAGGCGAACGCCACCATCCCGTAACGGCTCGCGCGGCCGTAGGTCGGCTTGATGCCCACCGTGCCGGTGAACGCCGCAGGCTGGCGGATCGAACCGCCCGTGTCGGACGCCGTCGCCGCGAGGCACAGGTCCGCCGAAACCGCCGTCGCCGAACCGCCAGACGAACCGCCCGCCGTCAGCTTCACGTTGGAGCCCTGACGCCGCCACGGCGATGCCGGCGGGCCGAAGCGCGAGGTCTCGTTGGCCGAGCCCATCGCGAACTCGTCCATGTTCAGCTTGCCGAGCATCACGGCGCCCTGATCCCAGAGATTCTGGGTCACGGTGCTCTCGTAAGTCGGCGTGAACTCACCAAGTATGTTGGAGCATGCGGTCGTGCGGACGCCAGCCGTGCAAAACAGGTCTTTGATCCCCAGCGGCGCGCCTTCGAGCTTTCCGCCCTTGCCGCCTCTCAGGTTCGCATCGGCCTTGTCCGCCATCTTCAGCGCCTTGTCCGCCGTGACGACGACATACGCATTGAGATGCGGGTTCGACTTGTCGATCTCCGTCAGGAAAGCCTGCGTGATCTCCTTCGACGAAAACGTCTTCGCCTTCAGGCCATCGACCGCGTCGGAGAGCGTGAGTTGGGTGAGGTTGGTCATCTAGAGATGCTTCTCGAAGAAAATGCTCAGCGGATGGTCTTGGTGTTTTCCGTAGGCGCCGCGCTGCGAGTACCCGCATGTCTCGTAAAGCCGCAGCGCCTCGGGTTGTCGTGGTCCGCACATCAGGACGAGCTTCTGCGCGCCACGCGCACGCGCGATGGCTTCCAGCCGTTGCAGCACAAGCTTCGACAGCCCCCGTCCGCGAAACTCCGGCCGCACCAGCATGCGCTTCACTTCCAGCGCGGTGAGCCCGTCGACGGGCCCATGCGCCATCAGCGCGCCAGAACCGGCAGCAACACCGTCAACGCGCGCGATCACCAGAACACCATCCCGCGCCAGCTCGTCCGTGGTCGTCGGAACAATGCCGTTCTCCTCGTCCTCCGGATAGGTGTGCAGCACGAACGCGGACATCTCGTCGAACAGCGCAACGCTCTCCGCCGCCCGCGGATCTTCCACCGCCAGCGTCACGTCATCGCGATTGCGCACCGCGAGATTCACTTGCTCACGCCCATGTCATGCTTGTAGGCGGTGAAAAGTTCGAACACGCGATCGACGTCGATGCCCTCGCGCTGCTGTACGATCAGGCTGTGGTCGGTCCGGAAATCCGCCTGGATACCGTGGATGAGCAGCACGGGCAGTTCGCCAGGCTCCGGCAGTATGGCAGTTCCGCTCAGGTTGTAGGTGTCGGGAAACCGGCTCAGACGATTCAGCAGCCGCGCACGCACGCGCAGATCCGACTTGGCGCCGGGTTTGAGCATCTCCCTGGAGACTGCTTCGAAATCCATGCGGTCAAGACTGGCCCAGGCCGCGATAAGGAACGCTGCCGGCTCCGCACCCTTGACCGGGAAATACACGCGCGTGCGCACGGCGAAATTGGCGCCGCCCCACACGCAAAAATTGTGCGACAGGAAATCGCCATCCGTGCGCAAGTCATAGTCCGACTGATAGTCGCCGCCTCCGGGCTGAGGGATGGAACTGCCCGGCCAGCCGACCGGAACATGCATGTTGATCGGGAACAGCCCGACATGCCGTTCTCCGCAGGAGCACTGGTAGCCCTCCGAAGTGAACTTGATCCAACGCGGGTCTTGCGAAGCAGGAATGCTGGTGTTGGTCGTCACGCTCTACTCCACAACCTTCGGTACAACGAAGAAGCCGTCTTCCGACTTCGGCGCGTTGGCCAGAACCTGATCCCGGATATTGCCGTCCGAGATTACGTCCTCGCGCATCGGCAGCTTCATCTCGACCGGCGTGGTCATCGCCTCGACGCCATCCACATTCACTTCGTTGAGCTGCTCGATCCACGCGAGGATGGCGTTGAGTTCCCCGGCCAACGGCTCTAGCCGCTCCTCGGGCACCGCAATCCGCGCCAGCCGCGCCACCTTGCGAACCGTGTTCTTGTCGACGCTCACGTTCAGGCCCTCTTTGGGGTGAGATTCCACCCGGTCGCCTGCCCTAGACGCCTCCGCCTTCCGCATCAAGCCGCAACCGGCTAAACCCCCGCCATGCCGCTGGTTTCGCTCACCGACCTGCCGCCGAAAGGCGCGCTTCTGGGCCTCGATCCGGGGTCGACGACCATCGGCGTGGCGGGGTGCGATCCGAACCGGATCATCGCCGGCGCCGTCGAAACGATCATCCGCGGCAAGAAGCTCGCTCCGTCGCTGGACCGGCTTTTCGCGGTCTACGACCAGCGCAGGTCGGTTGGCGTCGTCATGGGCTTGCCCATCAACATGGACGGAACCGAAGGGCCCCGCGCCCAGTCCGCCCGGTCGCTGGCGCAGAACATCCTCGCCCGCCGCGACATTCCGCTCGCCTTCTGGGACGAGCGACTGTCCACCGCCGGCGCGGAACGCGCCATGCTGGAGGCCGACACCAGCCGCGCCAAGCGCGAGGCGGCCATCGACAAACTGGCCGCTGCATGGATCCTCCAGGGCGCCATCGACAGGCTTAACGAGGCTCGTTGACGGCGAGGGTTGCCCGACGGCGTTGGCCTCGCTATCACCCCCCAAATCGCGGGACATTTGCATGGCGGACTACGCCTTTCCCCATCGACACCTTCTGGGTATCGAGGGCCTGAACCGGCTCGACATCGAGACATTGCTGGAATTGGGCGACCGTTATGTCGAGCTCAACCGCAGCCGCGTGAAGCACGCCAACATCCTCGCGGGCCAGACGCTCGTGAACCTTTTCTTCGAGAACTCAACGCGCACGCAGGGATCGTTCGAGATCGCCGGCCGCCGTCTTGGGGCGGACGTGGTCACGATGCCGATCGCCACCTCCTCCGTGAAGAAGGGCGAGACGCTGATCGATACGGCGATGACGCTCAACGCCATGCGGCCAGACCTGCTGGTGATCCGGCATGGATCGTCGGGCGCTGTGAAGCTGTTGTCGCGCAAAGTGGATTGCGCGGTGATCAACGCGGGCGATGGCACGCACGAACATCCGACACAGGCATTGCTCGATGCGCTGACGATCCGCCGGCGCGTGGGCGACATTGGCGGCCTGAAGATCGCGATCTGCGGCGACATCCTGCACAGCCGCGTCGCGCGCTCGAACGTTGCCTGCCTCAACCTGCTAGGTGCAGAAGTCCGGCTGATTGCGCCGCGCACGCTGACGCCGCCGGGCGCGGCCGACTGGGGAGCGACCATCTACACCGACATGCGCGCGGGCCTGAAGGACTGCGATGTCGTCATGATGCTCCGCCTGCAGCAGGAGCGGATGGATGGCGCCTATCTGCCCTCCGCGCGTGAGTTCTTCCACTTCTGGGGCCTCGACGAAGACAAGCTCAGCCACGCCAAGCCCACCGCCTTCATCATGCACCCCGGCCCGATGAACCGCGGCGTCGAGATCGAAAGTGGCATCGCCGACCACAAGACGCGCTCGCTGATCACCGAACAGGTCGAGATGGGCGTCGCCATCCGCATGGCCGTCCTGGAGACGCTGTCGAAGAACGTGCACGCCGGAGCCCAGTCTACCGGAGCAAAGAAATGACCGGCCGCACGGCGATCTACAACGCCCGCCTCCTCGATCCCGCCTCCGGCATGGATGAAAAGGGCGGCATCTACATCGAGAACGGCGTCATTGCCGACATCGGCGCGGGCGTCACCAAGACCACAACCGCCGACGTGAAGATCGACGCGAAGGGCAAGGCGCTCGCGCCCGGCCTGATAGATCTTCGCGTGAGAACCGGCGAGCCCGGCTCCGAGAACAAGGAGACGCTGGAAACCGCTGGTGATGCAGCTGCCGCTGGTGGCGTCACCACCTTCGTCGTGATGCCCGACACCGATCCGGTGATCGACAGCGTCGCCCTCGTCGACTTCATCCAGCGCCGCGCCGAAGGCGTCGCCAAGGTGAAGGTGCTGCCAACCGGCGGCCTCACCATCGGCCTCGAAGGCGCGAAGATGTCGGAGATCGGCCTGATCAAGCAGGCCGGCGCCGCCTTCTTCACCAACGGCGACAAGCCGGTGGAAGACGCGGGCGTCCTTCGCCGCGCAATGTCCTACGCCGCCAGCTTCGATGCGCTGGTCGCGTCCCGTCCGGACACGCCCGCGCTGTCGAAGAACACCGTGATGAATGCCGGCGCCTTTGCCGCGCGCCTCGGCCTGCGCGGCACGCCGCCGGAAGCGGAATGGATCGCGCTGGCGCGCGACCTGATGCTCGCTGAGACCACCGGCGTCCGCCTGCTGGCCGATTGCATCTCGACGGAGCGCGCACTCGGCGCGGTGGTGCGTGCCCGGAAGAATGGCGTAAAGGTCGCCTGTTCTGTCGCCGCCTACTCGCTGTTCTTCAACGAGCTCGATGTCGGCGACTACCTCACCTACTGCAAGGTCCAGCCGCCCTTCCGCAAGGAAGAGGATCGCATGGCGTTGATCGAGGGCCTGAAGCGCGGCGAGATCGACGCCGTCGTCTCCGCTCATGACCCGCAACCGACCGAGGACAAACGCCTGCCGATCGCCGATGCAGCTTATGGCGCGGTCGGCCTTGAAACGCTCCTGCCCGCGCTCCTGAGCATCGCCGTTCGCGAAGACATTCCGCTGCTCGCCGTGCTGAAGCCCGTCACAAGCGGCCCGGCCGACCTGCTCGGCCTGCCACAGGGCCGCTTGGCCAAAGGCGCACCCGCCGACCTCGTCCTGTTCGACCCGCTCGCACCTTGGGCGTGCGACCGTGACGATCTCTCGTCCCGCTCCAAGAACTCGCCGTTCGACGGCCGCAAACTCGAAGGCAGGGTCTTGCGCACATGGGTCAATGGCGCGACCGTGTTCGAGCGCGGCTAGCCGGGGGCGGGGCCATGGAAGAACTCGGCGTCTACATCATCGTCTACGGACCGGCGGCCATTCTCGGCTACCTGCTCGGCTCGATTCCGTTCGGCCTCGTCATCACGAAGGCGGCGGGCCTCGGCGACATTCGCGGTATAGGCTCGGGCAATATCGGCGCGACCAACGTGCTGCGCACCGGCCGCAAGGATCTCGCGCTCGCCACGCTTCTGCTCGACGCCGGCAAGGCGGGCCTCGCCTACTGGCTCTGCATCTGGGGCATGGCGGCGTGGGCGGGCCAGTACACCGAGGACTTCACGCCGGGATACTGGCACAGCCTCGGCCTCGTCAGCGGCGCTGCTGCCTTCATCGGCCATTGCTATCCTGTCTGGCTGAAATTCAAGGGCGGCAAAGGCGTCGCCACCTATATCGGTCTGCTGCTCGCATCGATGTGGCCGGTCGGTCTCGCCTTCGGCGCCATCTGGCTCATCACGGCCGCCGTGTTCCGCACGTCATCGCTCGCCGCGCTTATCGCGACCGCTGCGACGCCCGTTCTGGCCTACGCGATGAACCCGCTCGGCGACGGCTGGATCATCACAGGCGCGCTTGCCGTGCTGATCTACTGGCGCCACCGCGCCAACATCCAGCGGATCCTCGCCGGGACTGAGCCGAAGATCGGTAAGAAAAAAGCGGCCGAAGACCCACCACCCGAGAGTCCTGCATGAAACGACGTGCGCTTACGGGGGGAGAGCGGGCGGACTGGTTGAGGCTCTCGCGGACACGCGGGATCGGACCCATCACCTTCTTTCATTTGCTGGAACGCTACGGCTCGGCTGCTGCCGTTCTCGACGATCTGCCCTCGCTGGCGAAGAAAGCGGGCGGCAAATCCGAGATCCGCGCACCTGATCCGTCGGAAATCCAGCGCGAGATCGACGCCACCGCTAAACTCGGCGCAGCCCACCTCGCCGCCTGCGAGCCCGACTATTCCGCGAGCCTCGCCGCTATTGACGCGCCTCCTCCCGTCATCGCGATCCGCGGCAACCGCACGCTGCTCAGCCGCCCGTCCATCGCCATGGTCGGCGCACGCGACGCTTCCGCAGCCGGCCGCCGCATGGCGCGCGACCTCGCCCGCGATCTCGGCCAGGCCGGCTACGTCATCATCTCCGGCATGGCGCGCGGCATCGATGGCGAAGCGCACGCTGCATCCCTCGATACTGGAACCGTCGCCGCCATCGCCGGCGGTATCGACCAGATCTACCCGCCGCAGCATGATCAGCTCTACGCGCAACTGGCGCAACGCGGCTGCCTCGTCTCGGAATCGCCGCCCGGTTACGTCGCCCAGGCCCGCGACTTCCCGAAACGCAACCGCGTCATCTCCGGCCTCGCCATGGCGACCATCGTCGTCGAGGCGGCCGAACGCTCCGGCAGCCTCATCACCGCGCGCTTCGCGCTCGAGCAGGGCCGCGAGGTGATGGCCGTGCCCGGCTCGCCGCTAGACCCCCGCGCCCGCGGCGCCAATCGCCTACTGAAACAGGGCGCCGCACTCATCGAGTCCGCCGAGGATGTGCTCAACGCCATGCAGGGCATCTCGCAGCCCTCGTTCGACGAACCCTTCGCCGACCGCTTCGATGCGCGCGATGCAGACTTGCCGCCGGCCCTCGTCCGCGCCGTCCGCGAAGCGCTCTCCCCGACCCCCATGCGCATCGACGAAATCGTCCGCGCCGTGGACGCCCCGCACCGCCTCGTGCTGGCCGCACTGGCCGAGCTGGAACTCGCCGGCGAAGCCCAGACCCATGTCGGCGGAACCGCCTCCCGGGCCGTCTAGTTCATCCTCTGCAAATATTCTCCCCCTACGGGGGAGGGGCTGGCGTCACTGTCCGGCGAATTGACATTCCCGGCGGCGCCCCCCAACTTCCCGCCGCATCCTCCCCGCAAGTCCCCTGAAAACATGAGGAAAAATGCAGGTCGTCGTCGTAGAGTCGCCTGGTAAGGTCAAATCCATCAACAAGTATCTGGGCCCCGGATACAAGGTGCTGGCGTCCTACGGGCATATCCGCGACCTGCCCTCGAAGGACGGTTCCGTGAAGCCCGACGAGGACTTCGCGATGACCTGGGACATCGACGGAAAGTCGATCAAGCACGTCAAGGAAATCGCCGATGCGATGCGCGATGCCGACGGCCTGATCCTCGCAACCGACCCCGATCGCGAGGGTGAAGCGATCTCGTGGCACGTGCTCGAAGCGCTCAACAACCGCAAGGTTCTGAAGGGCAAGACGATCCAGCGCGTCACGTTCAACGCCATCACCAAGAAGGCCGTCACCGAAGCGATCGAGAACCCGCGCCAGATCGACCAGCAGCTGGTCGACGCCTATCTCGCCCGCCGTGCGCTCGATTATCTCGTCGGCTTCTCGCTCTCGCCGGTCCTCTGGCGCAAGCTGCCGGGCAGCCGCTCGGCCGGTCGCGTGCAGTCCGTGGCGCTGCGCATCGTCGTCGATCGCGAGATCGAGATCGAACGCTTCATCACGCAGGAGTACTGGCAGGTTCAGACCAAGCTCGCCGTGAACGGCGGCGAGTTCGAAGCCCGTCTCACCGAACTCGACGGCCAGAAGCTGCAGAAATTCTCGCTGCCGAACGCCGAAGTCGCCGCCCGAGCTCTCGCCGCCGTGAAGGCCGGCGCCTATCGCGTCGCCTCGGTCGAAGCCAAGCCTCTCAAGCGCAACCCGCCCCCGCCCTTCACCACCTCGACGCTGCAGCAGGAAGCCGCCCGCAAGCTCGGCTTCTCCGCCAGCCGCACGATGCAGGTCGCCCAGCGCCTCTATGAAGGCGTCTCCATCGGCGGCGAGAACACCGGCCTCATCACCTACATGCGTACCGACGGTGTGCAGATGGCGGAAGAAGCCTATGCCGCCGCGCGCTCGTCCATCGCCCGCAACTACGGCAAGGACTACCTGCCCGACGGCCCGCGCCGCTACACGTCGAAAGCCAAGAACGCGCAGGAAGCCCACGAAGCCGTGCGCCCCACCGACTTCGACCGCCGCCCCGGCGACGTGTCGATGGAACCGGACATGGCCCGCCTCTACGAACTCATCTGGAAGCGCGCCGTCGCCTCGCAGATGGAAGCCGCCTCGCTGGAGCGCACCACGGTCGAGATCCCGTCCAATGACGGCCGCGCCGTGCTGCGCGCCACGGGACAGGTCGTGAAGTTCGACGGCTTCCTGACACTCTATCAGGAAGGCAAGGACGAGAGCGATGATGAGGACGGCGGCCGTCTGCCCCTCATCAATCAGGGCGACACGCCGAAGCTTGTCGACGCCACACACACGCAGCATTTCACCGAACCGCCGCCGCGCTATTCGGAAGCGTCGCTGGTCAAGAAGCTGGAAGAACTCGGCATCGGCCGGCCGTCCACCTACGCCTCGACGCTGTCGACACTGATCGACCGTGACTATGTCCGCCTCGAACAGAAACGCTTCATCCCGGAAGACAAGGGCCGCCTCGTCACCATCTTCCTCGAGAAGTTCTTCGCGCGTTACGTCGAATACGATTTCACCGCGGGCTTGGAAGAAAAGCTCGACCTGGTCTCCGACGGAAAGCTGGCGTGGAAGGATTTCCTCCGCGACTTCTGGAAGGAGTTCAACGGCGCGATCGGCGCAACGGCCGAGCTGCGCGTCACCAACGTCATCGACGCGCTCAACGAAGTCCTTGAGCCGCACCTCTTCCCGCCGAAGACCGACGCCGACGGCAAGTCGGTTGACCCGCGCAAATGCCCGACCTGCGGTGAAGGCCAGCTCTCGCTGAAGCTTGGCAAGTTCGGCGCCTTCATCGGCTGTTCGAGGTATCCCGACTGCCGCTTCACGCGCCCCTTTGGCGCCGAAAAGCCCGGCCAGACCGACATCCCGCCAGAAGGCAAGATCCTCGGCAACAACCCGGACGGCATCCCGGTCTTCCTCAAGTCCGGCCGCTTCGGAGCCTATGTTCAGCTCGGGCCCGACCCGGTCGAGAAAGGCGAGAAGCCCCGCCGCTCGTCCATCCCCAACGGATGGTCAGTGCCGGACCTCGACCTTGAGCAGGGCCTGAAGCTTCTCTCGCTCCCGCGAGACGTCGGCGCGCACCCCGAGGATGGCGAGATGATCATCGCCAACCTCGGCCGCTATGGCCCCTACGTGAAGCACCTGACGACCTACGCCAGCATCCCGGACGTCAACGAACTGTTCGAGATCGGCATCAACCGGGCCGTCACGCTGATCGCTGAAAAACGCGCCGGCAAGGGCGGCGGACGCGGCCGTCAGGCCGTCGCCCCCCTCAAGGAACTGGGCAAGCACCCCGATGGAGAGGTCATCAACCTTTTCAGCGGCCGTTACGGTCCCTATCTTAAACACGGGCAGATCAATGCCAACATTCCGCGCGGAGCGGACCCAGCCTCGATAACGCTCGAACAGGCGATCGAACTGGTGGACGCCCGCGCAGCCGCTGCTCCCTCAACGAAAATGAAGGGTAAGAAAAAAGCGGCGAAGGCGCCAGCCAAGAAGGCTGCCGCAAAATCCACTGGAGAAACGAAATCACCGACCAAGAAACCCGCCGCCAAAAAGGCCGCGGCAAAAACCAAGAGCGCGAAGGCGACAAAAGCAGAGGCATGAGCCGAGCTCCCCGCACCAGCGGTCCTCCCACACGAGAGATGGTCCTCGACTATCTCGAGAAGAATCCGAGCCACGGCGCCAAGCGCGATATCGCGCGCGGCCTCGACGTTCCTGTCGAGCACAAGCCCGAACTGCGCCGCATCCTGAACGAACTCGAAGCCGAAGGCGCCCTCGTGCGCACGGCCAAGCGGGCGTTCCAACCTGCCGAACAACCGCCCCCGACGGGCATCGTGAAGTTCGAACGCATCGACAAGGATGGCGAACTCATCGGTCGCGCCATGGGCAAGGACGGCCCCTTCGGCCCGGACATCTACTATCAAGGCGCGGACGGAAAAGGCCGCGAGATCGCGATCGGCCCGGGCGAGCGTGCGCTGTCACGCATCACCAAGGGCGGCGATGGCGTCTGGCGCGCCCGCGCGATCAAGAAGATCGACGCAACGCCCGAAACCTCGCTCATCGGCGTCTACCGCGCCAACCGCTATGGCGGCACGGTCGAGCCGACCTCCCGCAAGGAGAAAAGCGACTACATCATCGAAAAGGCCGACGCCCGCGATGCGGCCGACGGCGATCTCGTTCGCATCAATGCACGCCCCGCTCGCGGATATGGCCCGCGCCGCGCCAGCATCGTGGAAGTCATCGGCCGCCTCGACGATCCCCGCGCAGCTTCCATCATCGCCATGCACACCCACGGCGTGCCGGATGAATTCCCTGAAGCCGTGGTCGAGGAAGCCAACAACGCAAAACCCGCGCAGTCTCCGCGCGAGGACCTCACCCGCATCCCGCTCATCACGATCGACCCGGAAGACGCGCGCGACCATGACGACGCCGTCTATGCCGAGCCCGATGGCCATGGCGGCTGGCGCGTCATCGTCGCAATCGCCGATGTCTCTGCCTACGTCCGCACCGGCACGATCCTGGATCGCGAAGCCTATCGGCGCGGCAACTCCACCTACTTCCCCGACCGCGTGTCGCCCATGCTGCCCGAACACCTGTCGGCGGACCTCTGCTCGCTGAAGGAAGGCGAGCTGCGCGAGACGTTCGCGGTCGAGATGTTCTTCAATGCGGCTGGCCACAAGACCAAGCACCGCTTCATTCGCGGCAAGATGCGTTCCGCCGCCAAGCTGTCCTATCGCCAGGCGCAGGACGCCATCGACGGCAAGCCCGACGCCAAGACGCAGCCCCTGCTCGAAAGCGTGCTGAAGCCTCTGTGGGACTCATACTGGACGGTCGACAAGGCGCGGAAGAGCCGCGCCCCGCTCGATCTCGACCTGCCCGAACGCCGCGTGCGCATAGGCGCGGATGGCAAGATCGCCTCGATCTCGATGCGCGAGCGTTTCGACGCTCACCGTCTGATCGAGGAATTCATGATCCAGGCCAACGTCTGCGCCGCCGAGACGCTTGAGGACAAGCGCACGCCGCTCGTCTACCGCGTCCACGAAGAGCCCAGCGAGGAGAAGGTCAACTCGCTTTCGAACTTCCTGCCCACCATCGGCCTCAAATGGACGAAGGGCGAGAAGATCACCGGCAGCCGCTTCAACAAGCTGCTCGCCGATGTGAAAGCTTCCGAGAACGAGCACCTCGTCAACGAGATGGTCCTGCGTACGCAGGCCCAGGCCCGCTATGCGAACGAGAATCTCGGCCACTTCGGCCTCAACCTGATGAAGTACGCGCACTTCACTTCGCCTATCCGTCGCTACTCGGACCTCATCGTCCACCGTGCGCTCATCCGCGCGCTTGGCCTCGGGCCGGACGGCATGTCGGATCAGGACTCGGTGCGCCTCGAAGAACAGGCCGAGCACGTCACCATGACGGAGCGCCGGTCCATGGCGGCCGAACGCGAAGCGACCGACCGCTATCTCGCCATCTTCATGGCCGACCGCATCGGCGCGCTCTTCGACGCTCGCATCGCCGGCGTCACCCGTGCGGGCCTGTTCGTGCGGCTGGCTGAAAACGGCGCCGACGGCTTCATCCCCGCCGCCCGCCTGTCGGACGAATACTGGATCCACGACGATACGCATGCTGCACTGGTCGCCCAGCGCTCCGGCCAGCGTTACGAAATGGGCATGAACGTCCAGGTGAAGCTGATGGAAGCGACGCCCCTTACCGGCGGTCTGCTGTTCTCCATGCAGTCTCCACCGCGCGCCCGCCGCAACGACCTCAGGATGCCCCGCAAGGAGGACGGCAACTTCCGCGGCAACCCCGCCCGCAAACGCCCGAGCGATGGCGGTGGACGTCCCCCCAATGTCCGTCATAGCAACAAGGGTCCCGGCGGCGCCGGCGGCAAGGCGAGCTACGGCAAGAACAAGAAGCGCAAGGGCAGATGACCAGACCGTTCGACCCGGATGACGATCCCGCTCAGGTGGCGGCCGCGAAGGCGGCCGCTGCGAAGAGCCTGTCCGAAGACGATCTGCTGCGCGAAGATCCCGCGAACCTCGTCGCGGACCCCGCAACGCCCCGCGATGCGGCGACGCTCATCCTCTACCGCAACACGCCCGATGGCCCACGTATCCTCATGGGCTGCCGCTCCGCCGGCCACGATTTCATGCCGGACAAGTATGTCTTTCCGGGCGGGCGCGTTGACGAGGAAGATGCGTCGGTTCCAACGCTGAACGAACTTCCCGAGGACGTGGATGTCTCCCTGCGCTTCGGCGCACAGCGCGCCACGCGCGCCTTCCCGCTTACGGCCATCCGCGAGATGTTTGAGGAAACCGGCCTCATCGTCGGCCGCGCCGCCAGCGGCATGGGCGATGTCCCGGCCTCCTGGGCGGACTATTACGCCCACGGCGCCGCCCCCTGCCTCGCCAATTTCCACTTTGTCGGCCGCGCCATCACGCCGCCGATGCGCCACAAGCGCTTCGACGCCCGCTTCTTCATGGCGAACGCCGACGACGTCCTGATCGACGACCGCCCGCCCATCGACGGCCGCGAACTCGCCGACCTGCGCTGGTTCACGCTGCCCGAAGTCGCGGCGCTGGACCTGCCCAACGTCACCCGCTTCGTGATCTCCGAGGTGGAAGCCCGCCTCGTCCGCCAGGAGACGCTCAAGCCGTTCTACCTCTACTGGGCCCAGAGCGGCCACGTTCGCGAACGCATCGGCTGAGCCAAAACTGGCCTGTTTTCAGTTATTTGCGCCAATCTCTTGACTTAAGGCCCGCCCGACTGTCTAAGCACGCTTCCGAATTTCCAGACACCAGTCCGAGACGCGACAATGGCAAAGCCGACCAGCATCAAGATCCGCCTCAACTCGTCGGCCGACACCGGCTTCTTCTACGTCACCAAGAAGAACCCGCGCACGCAGACCGAGAAGCTCGTCCTCAAGAAGTACGACCCGGTCGTGCGCAAGCACGTCGAGTTCAAGGAAGGCAAGATCAAGTAGGATTTGCCGCTTCAGCGGACCTTATCAGACAGAATCGAAAAGGCCCGGAGCGATGCTCCGGGCCTTTTGCTTTTCCTACTTGGCCCCATCCGGCAACGCGTAGGCGATCACGTAGCCGCCCTCGCTGTCGGTCGGTTCCTCGCTCGACGGCGGACGAGGATAGCGCCAGCTCGGGTTCGGGACCGTGATGACGACGTACTGCTTCCCATTCTTGCCGACATAGCTCATCGGTGACGCGTGCGCGCTGCCCGGCAGCGCCCCTTCCCACTTCACGGCGCCGGTGCGCAGGTCGAACGCACGCAGCGTCGAGTCCATTGCCCCACCATGGAAGATCAACCCGCCCCGGGTCGTCAGCGAGGCACCCTGCAGCGGCGTACCCACCTGGAATGGCAGGCCCGACTCCACGCCGAACGGACCCGAATGCTTCATCGATCCGATCGGTCGCTTCCAGAGCAGCTTGTTAGTGTTGAGATCGATCACGCCGATCTGGCCAAAGGGTGGCTCATAGCAAGGCAGGTCCGTTCCGATATTCAGGAACGGGATCGGCAGGCGCCAGGTCGACATGAACGGCGCCGTATCGCCGCGATAGAGCACGCGGTCCTGGTCGAAGCGTTCGGCGTGCGCCGCGGCTTCGGGACTGCGTCCCCCCCCGCCGCCCGGCCCACGGCCGCCACCCGGCGGTCCGGCTGCAGGCGCAGCCGCCTGACCGCCCTTCTGTGCCGCCTGCTCCGCACGCCGCTTGGCGTTGCGCTCGGCATCGGCGGCGCGCGCTTCCAGGCTGCGCAGCACGATCCTGTTGCCCATCAGCATCGGCGCGCCAACCAGCAGGCCATTGTCGGCATCGACCGAGACTGACCCCCAGTTGAAGCCGCCGGCATTGCCCGGATACTGGAACGTGCCGCCCCAGGTATCCTCCGCTTGGCCATATCCGCCTCCGCCTTCCATCGGGGGGGTGAAGAGGCCTTCATAGCGCATCTTCTTGAACTCGACCCGGCATGCAAGCTGGTCGAGCGGGGTCAACCCCCACATGTCCTGCTCGATGCGGTCATCGCGGAAGTGCGGCAACGGCGAGAAGGGCTGGGTCGCCGTCACGGCCTCGCCCTTCGCCGGGTTCTGCGGAACAGGCTGCTCCGGCGTCTCATAGATTGGAACGCCCGTGCGCCGGTCGAGCAGGAAGATCTCGCCCCGCTTGGTCGGCTGCGCGACCGCCGGGATCAGTTCGCCCTCGCCATTCTTCCGGATGTTCACCAGCACTGGCTGGGAGGGAACGTCATAGTCCCAGATATCGCGGTGCACGGTTTGGTAGACCCACACCCGCTCGCCCGTCGCGGCATTGATGGCGACGACCGATGAAGCATTCTCCTCCGACTCCTTCGAGCGCAGATCGCCGTCGAAATAGTCCGGCGAAGAGTTGCCCGTCGGCGCGAACACATAGTTTAGCACCGGATCGTAAGCGGTGTTCGACCACACGTTCGGCGTGCCGCGCGTGTATTCGCCGCCTTCGTCCGGCAGGCCCTGATAGCCCGGATTGCCCATGTCCCACGCCCAGGCGAACTGGCCCGTGATCGCGTCATAGGCGCGCAGCACACCCGACGGGTTGCCGATCTGCTGGTTGTCCGTCACCCAGCCGCCGACGACCACCTTGTCCCCCGCGATCAGCGGCGTCGACGTCACCATGAAGTTGCCGAGCGGCGCATAGCCGAGCCCCGACACAAGGTTCACCTGCCCGTCGAAACCAAACGAGGGGCACAGCCGCCCCGTCATCGCATCAACCGCAATCAGGCGCGCGTCCGTTGTGCCGGTGATGATCCGCTTGGCGCATTCACTCGCGTAAGTCGCCGGCGCTTCGTGATAGCCTAGGCCGCGGCATGTCCGCGCGAAGGTCGAACCACGCTCCAGCCCGCCCGGCACATTGGTCTTGGTGTCGTGTTCCCAGACCTTGTCGCCCGTGTCGGCGTCCAGCGCCATCAGCGTGTTGCCGGCGGTGCAGATGTAGACAAGGCCATTGGCCATCTGCGGTGTCTGCTTGAAGTCGTACGCGACGCCTGTCCGCGCCACCCACGCCTGCTTCAGCTGGCCGACATTCTCGACATTAATCTGGTCGATCTGCGCGAAGCGCTGGCCTTCCGGCACGCCGCCATAGTTGCGCCAGTCGGTGATGCCGTTCCCAGCGACGTCATTCTTTGTGCCCTCGACGACCGAGTATCCCTGCAATGCGCCAACCACGAGCAACAACGCACCAGCAAGGCTTGCGAAACCCACCCAGCGGCCGCCCGTCGCCTTGGGCGTCTCCTTCGTCTTGCCCATTGCCGCGCTGTACCAGGGCGACAGGAACCACAGGCCGACAACGACAAAGGCCGCGAGGCGCGGCAGCAGCGCCACGAAATCAAGCCCCGCTTCCAGGATCGACCACACCACCCAGAACGCAACCGTGCCCGCATAGATCAGCGCGCCCAGCGATTTGCGCATCAGGATGAAGTAGGCGCTGGCCAGCAGGGCCGCGCCGGTCAGCACATAGGTGAACGAGCCGCCCAGCGTCAGCAGGATCACACCCAAATAGAGACAGTAAGCGCCCACCACCGCGAGGAACGCCGCGAAGGCGCGGTTGAGACCCACCACAACGCCATCCGCCCTGCCCGCCTGTGCATCACGGAACGCGAAGAACGCCGCTGCCGTGAACAGCGCGGCTGTCAGGAACGAGAACATCGCCGCCGTGACCATGCCGGAGTTCACCAGCAGGGGCAGCGGATCGGGATTGAACGGCGTCGCCTCGGGCAGCGGCGGGCTGATCGTCACGATCCCCTGCCACACGGCCAAGACGGCTATGATCGCGTAAACGGCGACAAACGCCCATTGGGCGACACGCGACGACATGCTCTCCTCCCTGCGGTCACGGTCTTGCGCCCAACTCCCCGCGCAGCCCGACCTTTGCGTCAACTTAACGCCGCCGGCTGGATTCTGGAAAGCCGTTCGCGAGCGCGATAAAACGCCATATCGCCGCGGAAAGCCTCACAAGACCGTGCAAAAGCCGCCCGTCAGGCGAGCAGTGAGCGAGTCTTCAGGCGAACGGCCTCATCGGCTCGGCCTTGTGCTCGGCATAGACGGTGTTGTCGTCGCTCTCGACCATCCGCACTTCATAGCCCCACAGGTCGGCCAGGTGCTGAAGCACGCGATCCGCGTCCTTCTCTTCCAGCGTCACGCCATCGACCACATGGTGCCGCAGCTCCAGCCTGCGGTCGCCCGTGAGGTCGACGTCGACAACCTGGATGTCTGCATCCCGCCGCGCCACGTCATACTGCCGCGCCAGCGCTCGCCGCACATCGCGATAGCCGCGCTCGTCATGGATGGCGGCGACCTCCATCGCGTCCTCGTCATGATCGTCGACAAGCTGGAACAGGCCCATCTTCCGGATGACGTGCGGCGACAGGTATTGCGAGATGATGCTCTCGTCCCTGAAGTTCGCCCAGATCTCCTTCAGCGTGCCATACGCATCGCCATTGCCCGCGATGTCGGGGAACCACGAACGATCCTCGTCCGTTGGCGTCGCCGTGATGCGCTCGATGTCCTGCATCATCGCAAAGCCAAGCGCATATGGGTTGATTCCGGAATAGCGTCGGTCGTCGAACTCCGGCTGCATCACCACGCTGGTGTGCGAATGCAGGAATTCTAGATACGCGCCGTCGTTGATTTTTCCCTGCTCGTGCAGGCGCGTCATGATGCGGTGGTGCGTGTAGCAGGCGCAGCCCTCGTTCATCATCTTGGTCTGGCGCTGCGGATAGAAGTACTGCGCGATGAGACGGATGATCCGCAGGATCTCGCGCTGCCACCCCTGCAGTCGTGGCGCAGTCTTCTCGAGGAAGTAGAGAATGTTTTCTTCCGGTAGCTTCAGGATGGCCTTGCGGCGGTCCTCCTCCATCTTCTTCTTGGTCGCCGGCTTCTTGCCCTTGCCCTGCGGCACCGTCCGCCAGAGATCGTTGAACAGAGCCTCGCCATGCGCCCGGCGTTCCCGTTCGCGCAACTCTTCCGTGCGCAGGTCCATCGAGCGCTTGCCGGGATAGCGGTGAATGCCGTGGCTCTGCAGCGCATGCGCCGCATCGATCAGCCGCTCGACACTCTCGACGCCATAACGCTCCTCGCACTTGGCGATGAAACTCTTGGCAAAGGACAGATAGTCCGCAATGCCGCTCGCATCCGTCCACTGCTTGAACACATAGTTGTTCTTGAAGAAGTGGTTGTGCCCCATCGCCGCGTGCGCCAGCACCAGCGTCTGCATCGTCGCGGAGTTCTCCTCCATGATGTAGCAGATGCACGGGTCGGAATTGATGACGATCTCATAGGCCAGGCCCTGCCAGCCCTTGTTGTACATCATCTGGTTGCGGGCGAAGTCCTTGCCGAAGCTCCAGTGCTTGTAGAACAGCGGCATGCCGACGCTGGAATAAGCATCCAGCATCTGCTCCGACGTGATCACCTCGATCTGCGTGCGATACGGGTCGAGCCCCATCTCGCCCTCGCCGACCTGACGCACGGCCTCGAAGATCTTCCCCAGGGTCTCGAAATTCCAGTCCGGCCCCGCAAACAGCAGGTTCGACGATACCGGCGCGGGCGGCGCGACGATGCGCGATTTCCGCTTGCGAGCTGTGACAGCTTCATCGGTCATGTCATGCCTCCGCCGCCGCCCCGCCCTTGGCGAACAGCTCACGGAATACCGGAAAGATGTCCCTGCGATGGCTTACCTTGCGCATCGCCAGCGTCGGCTCGGCGCCCGCCACCAACTCGTACGCTTTCCACAACGAAGAAGCGTCCCCGCCCCCATCGTCCTTTGCGTGCCCGACTTCCAGATACGCGTAGTACTGGCACATCGGCAGGATCACGGATTTCAGCAGGTTGATCGTGTTGGCATTATCCATCGGCAGGTTGTCGCCATCCGACGCCTGCGCTCCGTAGATGTTCCATTGGTCGGCCGGATAGCGATCCTGGACGACCCGCGCCATCTCTTCCAGCGCGGTCGACACCACCGTCCCGCCGCTCTCGCGCGAGTGGAAAAAGGTCTCTTCGTCGACCTCCTTCGCCTCATGCGTATGCCGGATGAACACCACGTCCACGCGCTTGTAGCGCCGCTTCAGGAACAGGTAGAGCAGCGAATAGAACCGCTTGGCGAGGTCCTTCATGTGCTCGTCCATCGAGCCGGACACGTCCATCAGGCAGAACATTACCGCCCGTGCGACGGGCCTTGGAACCTGCTCGAACCGGCGATAGCGCACGTCGATCGGATCGATGAAAGGCACCAGCCGCATCTTGCGCTGCTTCTTCGCCAGATCCTCGCGAAGTTCAGCAACCCTCTCGTCATGCCCGCCCTCATCATCGAGCCGGGCGATCTCCGCCTCCAGCGCAGCAACTTCCTCGGGCTTGGGCCGGCGCAGCGCCGTCCGACGCGACAGCGAATTGCGCATCGTCCGCTGCACTGACAGCGCCGCCGGCGGTCCCGACGAGCGATAACCGGCCCGCACCGGCTGCGTCTCCTCGACGCCCATCACCTGACGCTTGGCGAGGTCCGGCAGCTCCAGATCTTCCAGAAAGAGATCGAGGAATTCCTCTTCCGACAGGGCAAACCGGAAATCGTCTTCCCCCTCGCCGCCATCGGACGCTCCGGACCTGCCGCCCTCTTCTTCAGGTCGATCGATCGTGTCGCCTTGCACGTATTTCTTGTTGCCGGGCAGCACGTACTCGCGCTTCCCGCCCTGCGAGCCTTTCCGCAGGATCGGTTCGCGCACGCTGTCGGCGGGAACGGTGATGTCCCCGCCCTTCTCGACATCCTTGATTGAGCGTTTCGCGGAAGCTTCGCGCACAGCCCGTCGCACCAGCGCGCGGGCCCGCCTTATGAAGCGCTGACGGTTCGCCAGCGATTTGCCCCCCTCTCGACGACGGTCGATGATGTTCATGCGGGGCTTTCTAGCTGGCCTGCTTCACCCGCATGTACCACTCGACCAGACGGCGCACCTGCCGCTCGGTATAGCCCCGCTCCACCATGCGCTGAACGAACTCGTCGTGCTTCTTCTCGCTCTCGGAGTCCTTCTTCGACCCGAACGAGATCACCGGCAGCAGATCCTCGACCTGGCTGAACATCCGCCGCTCGATCACTTCGCGGATCTTCTCGTAGCTGGTCCACGAGGGATTGCGGCCCTTGTTGTTGGCGCGGGCGCGCAGCGTGAACTTCACCACCTCGTTCCGGAAGTCTTTCGGATTGGCGATGCCTGCCGGCTTCTCGATCTTCGACAGCTCCTGGTTCAGCAACTCACGATCAAGCAGCTGACCGGTATCGGGATCCTTGAAGTCCTGATCCTCGATCCACGCATCGGCATAGTCGACATACCGGTCGAACAGGTTCTGGCCGTAGTCGTGATAGCTCTCCAGATACGCCTTCTGGATCTCGTGGCCGATGAACTCCGCATAGCGCGGCGCCAGGTCGGCCTTGATGAATTCCAGGTACGCCCCCTCGATATCGTCCGGATACTGCTCGCGCTTGATCGCCTGCTCCAGCACGTACATCAGGTGCACCGGATCGGCCGCGACTTCCTCGGTGTCATGGTTGAACGTCGCTGAAAGCGCCTTGAAGGCGAAGCGGGTCGAGATGCCCTCCATGCCCTCGTCCACGCCCGCCGCGTCACGATATTCCTGCAGCGTCCGCGCCTTGGGATCGACTTCCTTGAGGCTTTCCCCGTCATAGACCCGCATCTTGGCGAACAGGTTTGAGTTCTCGTGCGGCTTCAGGCGCGACAGCACCGAGAACCGTGCCAGCATCTCCAGCGTGCCCGGCGCCAAAGGCGCCGAAGCCAGCTCCGACCCGCGCACCAGCTTCTCGTAGATCTTGGTCTCTTCCGTCACGCGCAGCGCATACGGCACCTTGATCACATAGATACGGTCGATGAAGGCCTCGTTGGTCTTGTTGTTCTTGAAGGCCCGCCACTCGCTCTCGTTCGAGTGCGCCAGCACGATGCCCGTGAACGGGATCGAGCCGATATTCTCGGAGCCCGCGTAATTCCCCTCCTGCGTCGCCGTCAGCAGGGGGTGCAGCATCTTGATCGGCGCTTTGAACATCTCGACGAATTCGAGAACGCCCTGGTTCGCCCGGTTGAGACCACCCGAATAGGAATAGCTGTCCGGGTCCGACTGCGAGTGCAGCTCGAGCTTCCGGATATCCACCTTGCCGACCAGCGAGGAAACGTCCTGGTTGTTCTCGTCGCCCGGCTCTGTCTTGGCCACGCCGATCTGACGCAACCGCGATGGCTTAACCTTCGCCACGCGGAACTTCGTGATGTCGCCACCGAACTCGTCCAGCCGCTTCAGCGCCCACGGGCTCATCAGCCCCGTCAGCCGGCGGCGCGGAATGTTGTAGTCCTTCTGCAGCTGCTCAGCCTGCGTATCAGGGTCAAACAGCGCCAGCGGGCTCTCGAACACGGGCGAGAGATCGTTGCCCGCCTTCAGCACATAGATCGGCTGGTCTTCCATCAGCGCCTTGATGCGCTCGGCCAGCGAGGACTTGCCGCCGCCAACCGGCCCAAGCAGGTAGAGAATCTGCTTCCTCTCCTCGAGCCCCTGCGCGCCCTGCCGGAAGAAGGCGACGATCCGTTCGATCGTCTCTTCCATCCCGTAGAACTCGGAGAAACGCGGATAGGCGCGGATCGTCCGGTTCGAGTGGATCCGGCCGAGCCGTGAATCCTTCGATGTGTCGATCATCTCAGGCTCGCCGATCGCGGCCAGCAGCCGCTCGTGTGGACCCGCATACATCAGCGGGTCCTTCCGGCAGCCTTCCAGGAATTCCTGAATGGTCATCACCGTCTCGCGACGGTTCTCGAAGGTCTTGGTGTAGCTGTCGAACAAGTCGCGCGACATCGTAGCTCCCATTCCGAAAGCAGCACGATCTAAAGGCACGTCCTGAAGGGCCAGTCGCATCGGCCTGCTGTTTAGCCGAGCGTGCGCCTCTCAGGTTGCACCTGGCCGGTGAAGCGTGTGCCACGTAGCGGGTCTGCGGCTGACGCTTCCCGGTGGTGCGTTGAGGAAGCCTCTCCTCAAATGTCGGCGCCGGTTGGACGAATGGAAGAGGGATGACTGCTCAACCCGCCCCGGCGCTATGAATCAGAATACTAGAAGAATCCGTCTGTTGAACCAGCCTTGGCAACATTTGATGGAGCAGTTTCAGCATCCATCGCCTCAAGTGATACATGAGTCACACCACCTGCGATGTGAACGTGCAGTCTCGTCACTTTCCCGCCTTTTGCTTGAGCAAACGCAGGAGCGCAGTCTCGCCACGGGTCAATCCTGCCCTTTGCTGCCCCGCGGCTGAGCCCGGAATGAAGCTGTGGCGCTCAATATGTGTGAGTGCTGGCGCCGGGTGCATCCGCCGTCTGGACTTCACAAGCCGCCACATTAGCATCGCCCCGTTCGGTGTGGGGACCCCTGAATCATGAAGCCTTCGCGACTGCCCGCCGTGTCGTCCCTTTCGCTTGCGACGGCACTTTTCCTGTCGCACTCGCCGTCCTCCTTCGCCCAATCGCCGGACTGGGTGCCCCGCTGCAGGCTTCCGCTTGCCGACTCCTCCAAGCCGGAGAACGGCAACTACTTCTTCCAGACGCGCGGCAAGGCCGCGGGAGCTGTGGCCCGCGCAAACTTCGACTACAATTCCGAAGTCTCCGCCCGCACCGCAATCTACCCCACCAGCGCCAAGGACCTGCTCAACCCGTACTCGAACGTGTCGGTCAGCATCGGCTATGTCGCGCCAGGCGACGGCAAGACGGCGCCCACGGTCGGGCACATCAGCTTCCGGGCCATCGGGAAGGAATTCAAGGCGATCCCCGGCGGGACAATCTCGATCAGAGTGAAGGTCGACCAGACGGTCTTCGGACCGTTCGAATCCCCGCCGCAAACCTCCGGCATGTATTCCGTCTGGCTCGACACCGCCGAGACTGACGGCGACAGCAAGCCGCCCGTCCTCGCCCCGGCGGACTTCTCCCGACTGGCCAAGGCCATCGATGCCGCCAAGACGGTGGATGTTGCCCTCGTCCGCGATGGCGAGGCCATCGTCACCGCCGTGATCGAAGTGCCGCAACGCAACGCCTGGCGCGACGGGCTTGCCGCCTGGGCTGCGAAGACAATGCCAGGCGTTTCCGGCGCGGCAACCAACTGCTCGGGCGGAGGCGAGGTTCTGCAATAGCAGCGCCTACGCCAGCTCGCCGAGCAGTTCCTTCTTGCGCGCCAGCATCTTCTCGCCGAGCTCCTGCAGCTCCTTGTGTCCGATCAGCTCGCGCACTTTCGGAAACGTCTGCTCTTCCTCCTCCTTCAGATGGTGGAAGATGTAGTCCTTCAGCACCTTCAGCTGACCGGTATGCCCGATGCTCGAAGTGTCGCTCTTGTGTAGGTCCGGGATCACCTTTTTGTCGCAAGCGCGATGCTCCTCGATGCCCTCGGCCACCATGCGCGCATCCTCGATATCGTCGGATGCATCTAGGAAGGCCGGATAGAACAACTCCTCCTCGATCGTGGTGTGAGCCTTCAGCTCCGCCTCAAGACGCTTGAGCAGCGCCTTGCGCCGCTCCACGGCCTTTTCGGTCGTCTCGGACAGCTCCTTGGAGAGCTTCCGCAACAGGTTATGGTCTTCGCGAAGAAGGGTGATCGCGTCCAAATCGGCCTCCAGTGGCTATGGGGGTCTAGTGGTGCTTGTGCCGGCGCAGGTCGAACCGCCACACGTGATGGGCGTGGTCGTCATAATCCCCCTGCCATCGCAGCTCGCCGCCCGGCGCCTTTGTCGCGTCCGGATCTGGCGTCTTGGGGCCCCAGCCGGTGAAGCCGTGGGGGAACCCATCGGTCCAGTTCGAGGTGTGGGGTTCGGGTGCAGCAAGATCGAACTTGCCGGGCTCGTAAGGCGTATGATCGGAATGGGTCCTGTCCGCCATGATGCGCTCCTTGTTCAGACAGCAGCCGAGAAGCGGCATTCACCGCCGTAAGACGCTGCTGGGCTAGAAACGCACGAAACGGTTTTTGGTTACCGCATGAGTAATGGGCGCGAGCGCCGGAGTGTCCGGAATCCCAGCGTCGTGATACAAGTTGGTGGTCGAGGTTGGAGGACAGACATGAGAATCGCCGCCCTGGCTCTATGCTTCACCTTGCTCACGCCACCCGCACTTGCCCAAACGTCCGGCTGCAATGGGCAAGCGGAAAAGGCCACCGAGCCCTTCGTCCGGAACTTCCACCTCGCGGCCGCCTCGCTCGCGGCCAACAACTACCGGCTGGCGCTGACGCAGACCGACGCAGCCTTCCCACACGCGCTCACGATCTCGCAGCTCCAGGCCGTGCTCACGATCAGGATGGAATCGCAGATCGCTATCAAGGACGACAGCGGACTGGCGCCGACGCTCCAACAGCGGATCGCGCTCGGCTGCCTGCGCGACGACGAGGTCGATCTGTTGCCGAAGCTGCTGGACGAAGCGCAGCGAAGGCTGTCGGCAAGCGAATAGCTGCCTAGCCGCTGGCGATCCCGGCAGGACTTGAACCTGCAACCACCCGCTTAGAAGGCGGGTGCTCTATCCAGTTGAGCTACGGGATCGAAGCGCAGCAAAGCGCGTCTTAGGCGGGTTCCCCGATAGACGCCAGACTAGTGGGTCCACTGCTTCCGGCGGCCAGCGGCGAAGTTGTCCGCATAGGCCTTGATCACGCGTCTGGGCTCGCGCGGCTCGGTCACCTGGAAGGAAATGCCCTGCCGCTTGGCGAACTCGATCGCTTCCTCGCGCGTCGCGAACGTCATGCGCACCTGCGTGTTGGTGTCGGCGTTCGAGATCCAGCCCATCAGCGGATCAACCGTGCGCGGCGTCTCGCTGTCGAACTCCAGCACCCAGTCCTGCGACTTGGCCGTGCCGGACTGCATGGCGTTGCGGGCAGGGCGATAGATCTTCGCGAGCATCAGGCGACTCCTTGCCGGCCTCATCTGCCCGGAAAAGGATGAAAATTCAACTGCGCTGGAAGCCGCATTTGCACCCGCCTGCCGGCGCACGCCCAGTCGACTAGGGTTGCTGGCGAAGGCTCAGGATATATGCCACGAGGTCCACCACTTCGTTCGCGGGGAACAGGTAATGCGGCATTTTTGGATGAGAGGAGTTGAGCCACGTCGTTAGGCTCTCGGCCGTTGTTGCGGGGTTCTCGACGACGGACCGGAATGTCGGCGCCCCGGCGTAAATTGCGGGTCCGGACCCACCGATATCGTGACATTGCGCGCAGACCTGCCCAGCAATAGCCGCACCGCGATAAGCCGCCGCCGACGTCGCTGCTTCGGGCGCCGATGGCCCGTCGCCCGGGGCCGAGGGGGTGCAGGCAATCAGCGTAAGCACACAGCTCACCGCCGCCACGAGCAGGAACCACCGGGCTGAATGATGCATTGCGCGGGTCACACAAACCTCCAGTCGCAGCCCCTGTTTTCAGCAGGACATGAAAATCCCCCGACCGGATTGACGCCGGTCAAGCGCCCGGGCGTTCGCGCCTACCGGTCCTCCAGCACGGCCGCAATGGTCCGCCGCGACAGGCGCACCAGCGTGGGGTTGGTCTCCAGATAATAGGCCAGCGCGATCACCGCGATGGAAAGCGCCCAGCCCCGCCCGCGCGCCCAGGCATCCTCGTCCGGCTCGACAGCATCGCGGAAGACCCGCCTCGCCTCCGCCGGGAGGAAGGTCCACGCCGCCGTGTAGTCGACAGCTGGATCGCCCACGCCCAGCAGCCCGAAATCGATAACGGCCGTGAGCCTCCCACCCACCTGCAGCAGGTTGCCCTCATGCAGGTCCGCATGGATCCACACCGGCTTGCCCGCGAACACCGGCACAGCCAGCGCCGTATCCCATGCCGCATGCAGCACGCGGACATCGTACTCCTCGCCCAGCGCGTCGATCGACTCGCGCACGCGTGCATCACGCGCGATCAGCGGCAGGCCGCGCCCACGCGTCGCCTCTCCCGCGGCGGGCCCGCCCGAAGCGTCGCACGCCTGCAGCGCCGTCACGAACCCGCCCAGCGACCGCGCAGCCTCGCGTATGTCGCACAGGCTTTCGGGTGGCGCCTTCTCGCCTTCGATCCACCCGTGCACGGCCCAGCGCCACGGAAAGCCTTCGCCCGCTTCGCCGCGCGCGAGCGGCGCCGGGATCGCGAGCGGCAACGGCGCCAGCTTCGGCAACCACGCATGTTCCTTGTCGATCTGCTGCTCAGCGTAGTCGATACGCGGCAGACGCACGAACTTGTCGGCGCCGAGCCGGTAGATCGCGTTGTCCGTGCCTGCCGACTGCACGGGGACAAGCTCCTGCCCGGCCCATTGCAGGAATTGCTTATCGACCAGCCGACGCACCTGCTCCGCGCTGGCCATCACCTCGCCCTCATGCATCCGCGTCATGAAAGGCCCAGCCGCTCGCGTGCCTTCGCCGCGATCAGGCCCGGCAAACCGGGAAGCTCGCCAGCCGTGAAGGCCGCCACAGGCGCGTGGTGTGCGGTCGAGACCAGCACGTCGAAATCTTCCCCGCCATGCATGCCCTCGCCCAGGAACAGGCCGATGGCAGACCATGGGGCGGGCGTCGCGGCGATCACGTCGCGTGCGAACGGCGCCTGCTCGAGGAAGCCCACATCCAGCCGCCCATAGCTCGCCTGCATCTGCGCAGCGACCGTGCGCGCGCAGGCCGCCGACCGTCCCGGCTGCTTCGATCCATGCGCCACCAGCACGACACGCGGGTCCGCCGCATGACTGATCGTGCGCAGCGCGAGGTTGTCACACAGGAAAGGCGCGAACGAACGCCACATCGCCAGCGGCGGCGCCAGCCGGTGGTTCGCCGCCGTGAAATGCGGCTGCAACCGCTGCGTGTAGAAGAACCCGTCAGAAAACAGCAGCGGCAGGCACAGTATAGAGCGCGAGCCGCAGGCCGCCACAGCCCGCTCCACCACGCCTTCGACATTCACGAGAACCGAACCAACATCCGCCTCGGGAATAGCCGCGCCCACATCCTCGACAATCTTCGCCAGCCGGGCATTGTTCGCGGCCCCGCCGCGCTCGCCATGCGCCGCCAGCAGGATCACGGGGCGGTCGGTCATCTATCGGATACCCGAATGGCTCGCCGAGCCGAAGCTCGCCCTCGGGCGAGCGTAGGATGGTCGGAGTGGCTGGATTCGAACCAACGACCCTCTGCTCCCAAAGCAGATGCGCTACCAGACTGCGCCACACTCCGATTGGCGCGGCTTATACCGGAAACATGGCGGAACGGAAGCGAGCGATTTTTCTTCGCATTTCGCCCATTGACGAGGCCCTTCATCGCCAGTATTTAGCAATTATGTTAATTAACAAGCACGTTAAATGAACCCGGCGATCGACACCCTGTCGCAAACCCTGTCCGCCCTCGCAGATCCCACGCGCCGCGCCATCCTCGCGCGCCTCAGCCAGGGCGGCGCTACGGTGAACGAACTGGCCGAACCGTTCGACATATCCCTGCCCGCCATCTCGCGTCACCTGAAGGTGCTGGAAAGCGCCGGCCTCATCAGCCGGGGGCGCGAGGCGCAATGGCGGCCGTGTCAGCTCAATGCGGAACCGCTGAAGCAGCTCGACGGTTGGCTCGGGAAATACCGGAAGTTCTGGGAAGGCTCGTTCGACCGCATGGACGCCTACCTCAATCACATCCAGCAAAAAGCTGCGAAGAAGGGAAAGCGGCAATGACCGCCAACGTGGAAGCAGAACGCCGCAACCTCGCCACGCGCGACGACGAACTCCGTCTCGACCGCACGTTCGAAGCGCCGCTCGAACTCGTCTGGCGTCTGTGGGAAAGCCGCGATCATATGATCCGCTGGTGGGGCCCGGAAATCTTCACGTGCATCGAACTCGACTGGGAGCTGACGCCTGGCCGCCCTTGGCGCGCGACCATGGCCTCGCGCCAGTACAACCGGAAGATTTCCCGCATGGGTGGCGTCATCAAGGAAGTGGTGAAGCACAAGCGCATCGTCTTCACCTTCGCCTGGGACCAGGACACCGGCTTCGACATGGATACCGTCGTTACTATCGGGTTCTCCGAGAAGAACGGCGTGACGGTGCAGAGCTTCCATCAGACCCCATTCTCCGGCGTCGAGATCCGCGACAGCCATGTCGGCGGCTGGAACTCCCTCATCAACAAGCAGCAGCTCTACGCTGAGAACGTCGCCGTCGCAGAAGGCAAAGGCACATGAGCGAACTCGTCATCTGGACGCTGGACTGGGTGCCTGAAGGCCCCCGAGGCTTTGTGCGCGACATGCGCTTGAGATGGGCGTGCGAGGAGGCCGGCCTCTCGTACACCGTGCGAACGATCCCCTTCGATGGCCGCGAGACCAACCATCTCGATCGCCAACCCTTCGGGCAGGTTCCGTTCCTCAACGACGGAGACGTGAAGATCTTCGAAAGCGGCGCCTGCCTGCTCCATATCGCACGCAAGAGCGAAAAGCTCATGCCGCGCAGCCAGGTCGATGAAGCGGACACGGTGCAGTGGACGATCTCCGCCTTAAACTCGATGGAAATGGTCACCGTTCCTTGGTGGTTCCTGAACATCAGCGGCGCGAAGGAGAATGGCCTCACCGGATGGCTGGAAGCGCGCCTGCAGCACCTCGAAGACGTTCTGAGCGAGCGCGAATGGCTTGCCGCCGATCGCTTCACCGTCGCCGATCTCCTGATGGCGGACGTGCTTCGCGTGCCCGATGTACGCGCCTTCGGGAAACGCCCCGTAACCGAAGCCTACGTGGCGCGCGTGACAGCACGGCCCGCCTTCCGGAAAGCCTACGCCGACCAGATGGCGCATTTCGAGGCGGGCGATAAAGCACGGGCCAAGGCCCGGTAATCACAGTCGAGGATCGCGCATATGATCACCCTCACCACCTACAAATGGGTTCCCGATTTCGCAGCGCCGCTGATGCGCGCCTTCCGCGTCCGCTGGGCGCTTGAGGAAGCAGGCCTTCCGTACGACGTGCGCCATGTCGAACTCGGGCCGGAGCAGAAATCTCCCGCCCATCTCGCGCGCCAGCCCTTCGGCCAGGCCCCGGCCATCGAGGACAACGGCCTCGTCCTGCACGAGAGCGGCGCCATCACGCTCTACATCGCCGAGAAATCCGAAGCCTTGATGCCGAAGGACCGCATCGGCCGCGAACGCGCGACGGCGTGGGTCTTCTCCGCCCTCAACTCGATCGAAAATATTGTGCAGGAACTCGGCTCAATCATCTTCTTCCACAAGGACGCCGCGTGGGCGAAGGAACGCCGCCCGCAGGTCGAGCAATTCGTTCGCCTGCGCCTTGGCCAGCTCGCCCACGCTCTCGGCGACCAGGACTATCTCGAAGGCCGCTTCACTGTGGGCGACCTCATGATGGCGGACGTTCTCCGCATCATCGATTCGACAGGCATCATCGACGAGTTCCCGACGCTCAAGGCCTACAAGCAACGCTGCGAGGCCCGCCCCGCCTTCCAGCGCGCGATGGCCGATCAGATGGAGGGGTTCGCGAAGGCGGCCTAGTTCGCCGGCTCCGCCTCAATCAGGCTCTTCACCACGAACGCTTTCACCAGCGTGTTCACCTTCGCCTCGGCCTCGGCGGACGAGGGAGCCTTGCCGTCGGGCCCCGGGCTGTAGGCCTCCACGATCAGGCGCTCGAACTCCTTGCGGTTCAGCGCCACCTGCAACGGCCGCTTCACGGGCGTTATGGAGAGCGTCGGGTATTTGCTCTTCAGCATCGCCTGCACGCGCGCATCGTCGGAATAGTCGACTTCGTACATCACGTAGGTCGACGTCTCCCGCGCATCGCCGAGCTGCACCAGCGCGGTAAAGAACTGCGACATCTGGTCGGAGGAGATCGACCGCACATCGATATCCGTCATCTTCAGCGTGCCGACATCCACCACCTCGCCCGGCGCCACGGCAAAGTCTTTGAACCACCATTGCAGCAGCGGCATCGTTCCCGTTGCATCGCTGCTGTAGATGCTGCCGTTCACGACGCGATACCGGCCCGGCGGCACCATCACCATGTCCGGTCCGGCATTCACCCAGTTGTCGCCGCCGTGCATCGACACGCTGTATGTTCCACCGGTGGTCGTGTTGGCGAAGCGGATCGTGGAGCCCCACAGCCCCTCATGCTCCTTGTACGACATGATGATGCCGGACTGCGATCCGTTGTTGATCATCTGCAACTGCTCGGGCGTGACGGAAACCGTCTCGCACGCAGCAAGTCCGAACATGCCCAGCGCAGCCGCCAAGCCCGCCATAAACCGCTTCAGCATCGATACCCCCTCCAGCAATCCCGCTATTTCACCGGCCGCAACAACCTGAACACTCCCGTGCTACGCGCGCGGGTGCTGCCATCAATGACAATCAAGCATTCGGTGTGTGCGACATCCTCGTCATGATCGACAAGCCGCCCGTGCGCTTCCAGCCAGTCGCCCTTCTGGACCGGGTCGAGATATTCCATGTTCATGCGCAGCGTCACCGTGCGCCGCTGCAGCCCCGTGAATGTCGCGCGCGCCATCGCGCTATCGCAGATCGTCGCGATCATGCCGCCATGCATGAAGCCCATCGTGTTGGTGTGAACCAGCTCGACCCACAGGCCGAGAGTCATCCGCCCATTGGCATTCTCTTCCCGCTGTAACAGCGGACCGACGTGATTGACGAATGGCGCGCGCAGCACATGGATGAAACCCGGCGGCGGTGGAGAGGCAGGCGGCGTATCAGCCGCCATTGCCGAAGATCTTGTTATTGACGTTGTCGCCCGGCTTCAGGCCCAGCGCGGCCGATTGCCCGCCCGGGATCTGCAGCACGGCCGCGGCGGCGAGCCCGGGCGTGACGCCACGCAGGCTGCCCGGCCGCGCGCTCACCGCGATCGCGCGGATCGTGCCGTCCGTGTCGAGGAACAGCATGTCGAGCTCGACAGTCACGCCTTTCATGTTGATGACGGTGTCGTCGCCCTGAATCGTGCGCAGGTCCATCAGCAGGCCATGATCCTTGGCCAGCGACGTGCGCCCACCCAGACCCTGCTTTATCGCCGGCGCCGTGTTCACAACCTCGACCTGGAAAGCATGCGTCTTGTCGCCCGACGTGATGCTCAGCGGCTCGACCCCCTGCGCACGGGCGGTGGAGACGAGCGTCGCGGCCAGCGCGATGGAAACAAGCAGCTTCTTCATGAGGCAGGGATTAGAACGCCCATCCCGGAAAGCCAAGGCCCGCGGGGCGCTCTCAGGCCCCGTCGTGCAGCTTGGCGCTGACGATATGACGGCCCTTCTGGCCTTTCCCGATCGAGGCGAGCAGCTTCTGTCCCGGCTGCAGGTCCTCGACCCCCGCCTTACGCACCACGACCATATGAATGAAGATGTCTTCCGGGTCTTCCAGCCGCTGGACGAAGCCATAGCCCTTGGTCCGGTTGAACCACTTCACCAGCACGATCTCGACCGGCCCGCCAACCTCGGTGGCCTCGTCATTCTCGTTGGCCGACAGTTCCAGGACTTCCGTGACCTGATAGCCCCGATCCCGCGTGGCGACATTGCAGACGATGCGCGCGCCTTCCGGCGCAGTGTCCTGCCCGAACTTCCGCATGACCGAGATATGCAGCAGCACGTCGCGCCGCATGCCCCCGCCAGCCGGGCCCGCGTCAGGCACAACGAAGCCGTAACCCTTCGCGGGATCGAACCACTTCACGCGGCCCTCGACCCTCACGGCCGGCTCGGCATCTTCCTCAGACGAGGCCTGATTCTGTTGCGGTTGCATCCACCCACACGCTCCCCAGCACGGTGACTGTAGCATGACAAAACTGGGAGCGAACATAGCCCGCCACGCGATTATCCACTTGTGATTAACTCCGCTGCACCCAGCAAAATCAACGCACTGCGCAGAGGTGCGGCATCAGGTCAGCCATCGCGACTTTCCCGCACCACGAGACAATCAGCAGCTGCCAAAAGCACGCGATCCGCAACGAATTTCAAAACTGTCCGGAAATCAGGTCGTTGGCGGTAACAGGCGCCGCCGACCACGGCCCCTCACTAGCGGCCTTTTCGTGTTCCGGTGACTTCAGGCGCAGCGCTGCCCGTGGCGGTGACCGGGAAAAGCACCGCGAATACGCCCCACGCGACCAGCGCACCCAACACCTGTGCCAGCACAAACCCTGGCCCGTCGGCCGGACGAATGCCGGCGAAGGTGTCAGTGAACGACCGTGCGAGCGTGACGGCCGGATTGGCGAAAGATGTTGAAGCCGTCCACCAGTAGCCCGCCGCGATGACCAGCGCGACCGCATACGCAACTGCCTCGGGCCGCGACCGGCGCACAGCAAGGATTGTGAAAACCAGCGCGAAGGTGGCCACACCATCGGACATGGCCGTGGCGAAGCCCGCGCGGGCGTGTGTTGATTCCTGAACCAACGGCAGGCTGAACATCGCGTGGGCAAGCACCGCACCCAGGACGCCCCCCACGCACTGCACGACGACGTAGCCTACGGCGTCGCCCGGCGGCAGTTCACGGCGCAGGGCCATCACCAGCGTGACGGCAGGATTGAAGTGCGCCCCTGACAGCGGACCTAGCGCGAGTATCAGCACGGCCAGCATCGCAGCGGTGGCGATGGTGTTGCCCAGCAAGGACACGCCATCGTCGGCCGACAGGTTATCGGCAAGGATGCCCGATCCGATCACGCAACCGACAAGCAACAGCGTGCCAAGTGCTTCGGCTACGAGCCTGCGCGCAAGTGTGGGCATCACTGCTTGCCGATTTCGGACATGCGGCGTTGCAGGCTCAGGCGGTCCAGGGACGCCAGCGGCAGGCTGGTGAAGGCCGTGATGCGGCCGTTCAGCATCCGGTAGGTGTCGGCAAAGGCCGCGCCCTTCACTGCGTCCGTGCCTTCGACGCGCGCCGGATCGGGCACGCCCCAGTGCGCTGTCATCGGATGGCCCGGCCAGATGGGACAGACCTGATCGGCCGCATCGCCGCAGACCGTGAACACGAAGTCCATCCTGGGTGCGTCGGCCCCGGCGAATTCATCCCACGACTTCGACCTGAAGCCGTCGGTTGGATAGTTCATGGTCTTCAGCAGTTGCAGCGCATGTGGGTTCACCGTGCCATTGGGATGCGACCCGGCGCTGAACGCCTTGAACTTTCCCGCACCTGCGCGGTTCAGGATAGCTTCGGCGAGAATGCTTCGCGCCGAATTGCCCGTGCACAGGAACAACACGTTGAAGACCTTGGCGTCAGGCATGGCGTCAGGCTCGCTTGGCTTTCGCTGTCGGTGCGCATGACCGCCCGCCGCAGCAGTTGTCGGTGAGGAAACCCACAAGGGCATTCATGCGGTCGAAGTCGGCCGCGTAGAACAGCGACCGGCCATCACGACGCTGGCTGATCAGGCCCGCACGGTTCAGGTGCGCCAGGTGGAACGACAGGGACGACGCCGGCAGGCCCAGCTTGTCGGCAATCGCCCCGGCCGCCATGCCTTCAGGCCCCGCCTGGACAAGCAGCCGGTAGACCGCAAGGCGGTGTTCTTGCGCAATAGCGGACAGGGCGAGGACGGCGTCGGGGCTATTCATTTAATGCTTCCAGTAATATCGAAATGATGGGGCAGCAAGCAGGAAATTGGCTTGGGGTATGCGGACGATGATTGTGGGTGAAAATGTCGGGCGCGATTTCCGGCGCGCCGAAATCCACAGCGCATTCAAATCGCTATGAAATCCGCTGGCAGTCCCTAGGGAACGTCGGCAAGCAGCAAGATTCAATGGCTTAACTGAAGGTGGGTCCACCCGGGGCCCCGTCGTTTTACGGGGGTTCTCGCAGGCTCTGGACCCACTTTTGCCGCGTTGCCCGCTTTCCTTTCGAGTGGGGCTGCGGTGATCTCGTCCCGGTAAGTCGCCGTTCCTCGCTGACCGATCGATCGTTCACTCAGGGACCCGACCGGTCGAAGCCAGCCACTCGCCCAGCCTTGGTCACCGGCCGCGGTTCGCCGGAAGGCGTCACTTATCCGGCAGGCGTGCAACCTGCTCGATAAGCTCAACAAATCGCCGACCCGCAGTACAATGTCGGACCCGGCACACAACATGAGTCCCTACGCGGTCCTCAAAAGTCGCAACCTATCTGAGTGCGGTATGTTCCTGCTTAGGCGCTGCTCTCCCGCAGCCGACCTGGAGCTTTCAATGCAACTTCCCAAAGGCGCTACCGTTGCCGTCACGGACGGCGAAAAGTTCAACCTGTTCCGCAACAGTGGCGACGAATCCGACCTCAAGCTGACGTCTTTGGCCCATGAGGCGCTCGACGCCGCCGACCATCAGGGCTCCACACCCGGTCGCCATGGCAGCTCGGCTAATCCCGATGGCGGGCAGGACAAGGAAGACGGCTTCGCAGCCGGCGTCGTCGCCCTTCTCAACAAGAAGGTCCTGGCAGGTCAAATTTCGGACCTGCTGATCATCGCCGCCCCTCGCACGCTTGGGGCCATTCGCCCACAATACCACGCCAAGCTGAGGGCGGCCTTGATTGGCGAGATCAGCAAGGATCTCACCGGGCACGCGGTGCAGGATGTGGAAAAGACGATCGCCGCAGCCTAGACCGAGGGACAGTCAGGCTGTTGACCACTTACAAGGTCAGCGAGCCAATTTTGCGTCGATCTGACTGTCAACTTTGGGCCAGTTCGCGTCTATCGGTTTGGCGATACGAAGCGTCGGCATCTCGCTGAAAAGCGACGCTGGTGTTAGGCAGTTGACCGCTGACCAACTTCGCTAGCGATCTACCGAGGATGCCAGACCGAAGCCTTGCTTACGAAGACTGATCTTAGGATGCCGCAGAAGGCAACCGCCCTTCTATCACCGTTCGAGCCAATCGTGTTCCAACGCTTTCAGGCGCGCCATCACCGAAAACAAGAAGGCGGTGGACCACGCAAACAGGATCACGCCGTTGGCCGCTTCAATGGCGCCGAACAGGCGCCAATCACGCGATAGCACGATGTCCCCGTAACCCAAGGATGCGAACGTCACGGTTGAGAAATAGAGCGCAGTTTCGAAATCCGCCACCACGCCAAGAAGCGAGTAGGCCAAGGCGTAGAGCCAGATTTCCACAGTGTGGATGGCGAACAGACCGAAGATCACGGTGATAATCAGCGCGCCCTGGCCGGCGACACTCTCGTGCGCGCGGAAGCGCCCGCCGTGCCGCCGCAGCAAGTAAAGCATCGTCAGCAGGCCGAAGAAATGGATGGTCACCGTCGTCGCTACCATAAGCGAAGACATTCCCAAGTTTTGGGCCATGCTCAAATACATTACACGCAACTCCCCTTCGAGTGGCCAGCGGCGCAGTTAGATATGGCCGCGATCCAGTTCGCATTCTGTTGGCACTTTGGGCAACGCCTTCTCCAATGCCATTGTTTCATAAGACAAATGCAGCTCGTTCAGTCCTGCCGGGCCTGCCAACCGTTTGATCAGCCCAAACTGCGATGTGAATCCCGTCAGAGCACCCGGACATCACTGCTCGCGGGAGCGCGCGGCCAGAGTCGGATAGGTCCCTTTTCGGCGCGACACCGTCCGATTCGAAACGCAATCAAGGTAGCGTTCAAGAGCAATGGTACCGATACGACGAGGTACTATAGAAAATCGCGAGGGATGCGTGTTTCGTTCGCGACGGTGATGACGTCCTCACCGTTGGCGAAGGCGCGCAGGGACTCGCGGAGGCGGAAGGCGGAAGCATCGCAAGCGAGCTCGTAGGATGCCTCGATGCTGCAATTCCAGTCGCCACGACGCCACGAGGACCGTACCGTCTGTCGCCATCGGCTGGAGAGCGGATCGTCGGCGATCATCTCACAAGTCTCCTCGCGACTTGAGGACAGTTCGATATTGGCGTCAGAGATTAGGTAAGGCTCAGCGGGTGCGGCCATGACGAGGCTGACACGGCGCTGTGCATCTGGAACAGCGGGCTGGAAGGACGCCGGCGGTTCGGCCTTGCTCACGACCTCTTGCATTGGAAGCGATGCAGATTCGGCCTCTCGCACGCGAAGCGGCAGGTCGAGCGTCGATACGCCGGACGCGATGCGGAACGTAGGCGACACGGGGGATGGCCAGATCATCGGCCACCAGCTGCCGGACAACGACAGGCGAATACGGGATCCCTCGCCGAAACGATGGGCGATGGGCCGAAGGTCTATGTCGACCGCGTCGATTAGATCGACATCGATCGGACGCGGATCAGACATCGACGCGCGGCGGTTGAGATTGAGGACGGCCCAGGTCACGAGCCAGCTTTGCCCGTCGGGACGAACCTCGCAGAGGCGCAGGACAATGTTCGCAACCGGAGTGTCGCAGGAAAAGCTCAACCTGACCTGCGGCGATCCGAGAATTTCCAGCGGCTGCGCGAGCTGACCGCTGTCGAACACGGTGGACAGGCCGTCGTCATGCGACTGCTCGATGGCGGGTCGATCGAGCCATTCCGGCTTCGTCGTTCCGACGACGCCCTTGTCGCGATGAACGATGGAGGCACCGCGAACGGGTTCGTCGCCGAGCGCGCCATCGTTCAGATGGAAGCGGAGTGTTGAGTGCCGCCGAGGCCAGTGCGGTTCGGCGATCCAGCGGCCAGGAATCGGCGCCTCTCCAGTTTCGGCAACGGTCGCGTAAGGCATGAAGCAGCGCAGTGACGGCTCGTCCATGATCCCCGTCGCCTCCCCCATCAGCCAGTGGCGCCACCAGCGAACCTCCTCGCGGCCCCAGTCGAGCCCCTGGGGCCGAGCAAGGTTTGGATAGGTATGGCCCCACGGACCGATCAGCGCCTTGGCGGGCGATGTCAGCTTCGCGAGCAGGCGAAGCACGGGCGCGGAGTAGGTGTCGTTCCAACCGCTGACGAGATAGGCTGGAACCTCGATGCGGCTGTAGTCCTCGGAAACCGAACCGCGGCGCCAATATGCGTCTTCGCGCTGGTGGCGCAGCCATTCGGCGAGGATGGCTGGCGTCGAGTGCAGCCGGGCCTGCCACATGCTGCGCCATGCGTCGCCGACGACTGCCGGATCCGGGGGCCCGGCCATCACGCCCTTGAACAGTACGCCCCACTGGAAATTCGCCCGAGCAAGCGTCCCGCCAATGTAGTGCGCATCATCCGTGTACCGGTTGTCGCAACACCCCATGGGCACGATGGCCCGCAGGGCCGGCGGACGGCGTGCCGCGACCTGAAGCGTGTTGATGCCGCCCCATGACAGGCCCCGCATGCCGACGGCGCCGGTACACCAGGACTGCCGCGCAATCCAGGCGATGATCTCGACGCAGTCATCGAGTTCGAGCTCGGAATACTCGTCGGTGATGGCGCCCTCGGAATCTCCTGTGCCGCGGACATCCACGCGTACAAAGGCGATGCCTGCCTCCGCGAGCGTCCTGCCCCAGATGTCGTCATAGGTCCGGTACAGGTCGCGTTTGCGATAGGGAATGCATTCGAGCACGGCTGGATGAGCTAGCTCGCCTTCGGGAATCCAGAGACGCGCGGATGCGCGTATGCCGTCCCGCATCGGGATCCAGGTGTGCTCGATCGTGCGAAACGCGGCGGCTGCGGGTGGCGCCCATGCAGGCGGTGCGTGGCCACAGCCTGCACCAAGACCGAGAGCTGCGCCTGCAGCCAAGAATGTCCGTCTAGGAATTGCGTCGTCGGCGACCGTCACCATTCTGTTTCCTTGCGGACCGCTGCGCTGGGTATCAGTGTGCTCATCTTCGCGCCAGCACGTCGACGCGCGGGCAACACTCACAACTAAAAATTCGCCAGCGCTCAGTGGCGCCGGAGCCGCACAGCATCTCGAAGCCCTTGGATTCGCAGCGATGCATACGTCTGGTCGGGCCGACGGCGGCACGGCAGCGCTGCAGGAATCCAAACTGTCGCAAAAATGTGGGCTCACCGTCATCTTGCGCGTCTAAGCGAACTCCCGGGGAAGCGGGCGTTCGGTATCAGTTCAACAATCGACGCTCCCAGCGGCCCAGTGATGTGATCTCGAGGGAGACGAGAATGACTTCCAGGAATGCAGTTCGGGCGGCCCTGCTGGCATGCCTTGCGACGACCGCAGTAGCAGCCTGCTCCGGTTCCGACGGCGTCGCCTCGCCCGGCGAGGGCGTCTTCGTGCCTTCGCCCCCGCCACCGCCTGCTCCGCCGCCGCCCGGACCGCCGCCGCCCTCGCCGCCGACCGGCCCGGCCGCTTCCTGCCCGACCGGCTTCACCAACGTTGGCCTCGTCTCCGCCAACAACGCCGCCGTCGGGGCCGCCGGTTCCTATCGCAACTGCCAGTTGCCAGCCCTGATCACCAGCAGCCTGCTGGTTCCGAAACTTGATGGCGTCGTCTATTCGATCTCCGGCCGCATCAACGTTGGTGAGGATCGCGGACCCGATCCGGCCGCACCGATCGCTGGCCGCACTGCCGGTACGCTGTCACTCGAGCCGGGCGTCGTCGTGTTTGGCTCGGGCACGCTTGACTATATAGTGGTGAACCGTGGCTCGCAGATCAACGCGGTTGGCACGTCGACGTCTCCGATCGTTTTCACGAGCCGCCAGAGCGTCGAGGGCACGACCGGAATCGATTCGATCGGGCAATGGGGCGGTCTGGTGATCCTCGGCCGCGCGCCAACCGCTAGCGGCTGCCCCGTCGGCACCGTCGCGCCTAGCATTCTTTGCGATGCGACCGTCGAAGGCACTGCCGCAAACTATGGCGGTCTCACCAATACCGACAATTCGGGTCGCCTGTCCTACGTGCGTGTCCAGCATTCCGGCTTCGAAGTTCTGCCGAACCAGGAGCTGAATGGCATCACGCTGGGCGGAGTCGGAAACGGCACGGTCATCGACCACGTCCAGGTCCACAACTCCTCGGATGACGGTATAGAGATCTTCGGCGGCACGGTGAACCTGTCCTTCATCGTTCTCACCGGCAATGACGATGACAGCTACGACCTCGACACCGGCTGGCGCGGCGGCACACAGTTCCTGCTGGCCGTGCAGCGTCCGAATGGCGGCGACCGCGTGTTCGAACTCTCGTCCGCCGGCGCCAAGGGCACGCCCACGGGCAGCGTCTTCCCGTTCAACACCATACCGCGCATCGCCAACGCCACGCTGGTCAGCCGCTCGCACGCGGTCGAGACGCAGCTGCTCAACTCGGGTAATGGCCTCCGGCTCGTCAACTCGGTCGTCACCCGCTCCGGCGGCGCCGGCTCATGCCTCGACATGGACGACGCCGACACCACTACGGCGGCGCCGACCTGGAACTCGGTGTTCATGAGCTGCGCGACATCGTTCGCAGCGGATGGCAACCAGCAGGCGGAAACGGCAACGGCATTCAACGCCGGCGCCAACAATACGGCGGCTGGCACGTCCACACTCACGGCGATCGCCACCGGCGCCGTGCCGTTCGTCAATGGCGCGAACGAGAACGCTGTCGTCGCCACCACGCCTATCAACAACGCGACCTACTCGACCACCTTCACCAACACGACCTATGCCGGCGCCGTCCGCACAGGCGACACCTGGTATCGTGGCTGGACCTGCAGCGCGCTGATTGGCGAAGAGGCCTGCTGAGAAACGGCTGAAGCCCGGGCGGCGGCGCTACAGCATCGTCGCCCGGTTCGCCCTCGTACCGACAGCTTGCTTGCCCGGGACTGCACATGAAAATCCGCCGTCGATCCTTGAGCGCCTTCCTGATCGCCACGTCTGCCTTGATCGCGCCGCATGCTCTTGCGCAAGAGAGTGCGCCGGCCCAGCCAGCGGACTCCGCCGATCAGCCGCCGGCCGAAGCCGAGGAGCCAGATCGGGACGTTGTCGTCGTCCGTGGCAACTTCATTCCCGAACCGTTGCAAGAGACGTCTGAGGTCGCCGCCTTCCTTACGATGGAAGACCTGAGCCGTCAGGGCGACTCTAACGCAGCTGAAGCTTTGACGCGGGTTACTGGTCTGAGCATCTCGGAAGGCCGCTTCGTGTACGTGCGCGGTCTGGGCGAGCGCTATTCATCGGCGATCCTCAACGGCTCGCCCCTGCCCAGCCCAGAGCCGCTGCAGCGGGTGGTGCCGCTCGACCTGTTCCCGAACAGCGTGCTTGGCGGTGTGATGGTTCAAAAGTCGTACTCGGCTGAATTCCCGGGCGAGTTCGGTGGCGGGATCGTCGACCTGTCGACCATCAGTCTGCCGATCGAGCCCTATCTCGAAGTCAGCGCCGGTTTCGGCGTCAATGCGGAAACCACCTTTGCTACGGGCTATACCTATAACGGTTCAGATTCCGATCCGGCCGGATTTGACGACGGTCTGCGCAAGCTTCCGTTCCGTATTCGCGAAGCCTGGAACGCGAACAAGCGGATCAGTCCCGCCAATTTCACACAGACCCAATTGCAGGACATGGGGCAAAGCCTCGAGAACGCGAAGCTCCGCCTTACGCAAATCAACACGTCGATTCCGCCGAACGGCTCTGCCGAGCTTTCGGCTGGCAATGTGTTCGACATCGGCGACGATCGAATCGGGATCTACGGCGTCCTCGGATATTCCAACGATTGGGAAACACGGGACGGCATCCAGCAAGGTGGAAGGATCGAGACCAGCCTTGGGGAACTCCAAGTCAAGGACGACTACAACTACACCTCAACCGATAACAATGTCGGCTGGGATGCGCTGTTCGGGGCCGGCTACCAGTTTGGCGAACACGAGATTAAATGGACCAATCTCTGGATCCACCGCACGACCAAGGAGACCTACCGGCGCTATGGCCTGGATGAACTTGCCGGGGCAAACATCCTGACGGAGCGTACTGCGTGGTACGAGCGCGAACTCGCTTCCTCGCAGATCTCAGGTGATTTCGACTTTGGCGAGCTCGATGTTTCCATGCGCGCAGCCTTCGCGCAGACAACGCGCGAGGCACCCTACGAATGGGAAGTCCGTTATCAGTTCGACGATAGCATCGATCGTTTCATCTACGACGCAAGCTCGCGTGTGCGCAACCAGACGAGCTTCAGTGACCTGACCGATGAGGTCGGCTCCTCGGGTATCGACGTTTCATATGCGATCCCCAACGCGGGTGTGCGCGACACCGTCATTTCCGGCGGCCTGGCGCACCTCGACAACTCCCGGAAATCGGACAGCCGCTCGCTCCGCTTCACGCCCTCGCAGGGCCTGCCGCTTGCGGTTCAGCAGTCACGCGTGGACTACCTGTTTGCCGATTTCAACATCAACCCTGACCGGTTCGTGATCGCGGAAACGACAAACGCCTTCGGTTCGTACACAGCGGATCTGGAAGTCTTCGCTGCCTACGCCAAAGTCGACATGGAGCCACTTCCGTACATCCGGACCACGCTCGGCGTGCGTGCCGAGCGCGCCGTGCAACGGCTGGACATCCGGGCATTGTTCGATACCGAAGCCGTCCCTGCCGATCCGCCAAAGCTCAAGGAAGCATACTACCTGCCCGCGGCCACAATAACGTGGAACTTCCTGGACGACATGCAGCTGCGTCTGGGCGCATCGCAGACCATCGGCCGGCCGCAGTTCCGCGAGCTTTCTCCTCAAAGCTATCTCGATCCGGACACGGATCGGGTGTTCTTCGGCAACCCGAACTTGCGCGACACGCGCTTTACGAACGTCGATGCGCGCTATGAGTTTTTCTTCGGGCCGCAGCAATACTTCACACTCGGAGCCTTTTTCAAGGACGTGAAGCGTCCGGTGGAGTCGATCGTCATCCAGCAAGGCGCAACCGCTCAACAAAGTTACATCAACGCCCCCAAAGCCGAGATTCTCGGTGCAGAAATCGAGATCAAGCAGGTGTTCGACGGCGTGTTCTCGGAGGGCTGGCTCGCGCCCTACTCCTTCCTGGTTCAGGCGAACTACACCTACTCCAGTTCGGAGCTGAAAGCCGGCTCAGGCGACACTGTCATTACGCCTACGGGAAGCGTCGTCAGCGCCCCCAGCTATATCGTGGTTGGGTCGCAACTCCAGGGCCAGTCCGAGCATGTCGCCAACCTGCAGCTCGGCTTCGAGGACGAGGTGTCTCAGGGTACGCTATTGCTGACCTATGTCAGCGATCGCTCATCGGCACGCGGGCCGGAAGGCCAGCCTGACATCATTCAGGAACCAGGCGTGATGCTCGACTTCGTTTACCGGCGTGACTTCGAGACATTCGGCCGGCCCTTCACGCTCAAGTTCAAGGCCGGCAATCTGCTGGACGAAGACTATCTTGAGCATCAGACCTTTGGCGGCGGCGAAGTGATCATCAACCAGTACGATCTCGGTCGCAGCTTCAGCGTCGATCTGTCCACGAGATTCTAGGCGACAGATTTCCAACAACGTTGTGACCGTCATAAAAGTGACGCCGCAACGAGGCAGATCATCGTCCTAGAACGCTGGAAAAGGCGTCCGGGGTTTGATGATGGGACTGGCTCGGAAATTCTCCAGTTTTTCGCTGCGGGACAGCGTTGCGGGCGCGGGCGAAGTCACTGCCTTCGCTGCGCTGGGCGTGTCGCTTGCCTGGTTGATGTGGGCCTCGATCGAACCACTCGGCTCTCTCCCAAAGACTCCAGTCAATGGCGGCGGTGACTCGAAGCTTGACCCACTCGCCACGCGGCTCGCGCGCATTCCCGACTTGGCGATAGGCAATGCCGGCCCTCCTCTGGCGGCAGCGCCGGATGCTGGCGGCTTCACGCTGTACGGCGCACGCGCTGGAGAGGATGGCGGCGGCACAGCCATCATCTCGATCAGCGGGCAGCCGCAGGCATCTTTCTCCGTTGGTGACGAGGTCGCACCCGGCGCACGCCTTGCGCGCGTAGCGGCCGACCATGTCGAAATCGATTCCAGCGGACACAGGTTTGTTGTGGCTTTCGCCAATGCCGCACCCGGCGCAATCAGCCCGCCGCCGCCCCTCGCGACCGTACGCCCGGCCAATACATCTGCGTCTCTGGTCAACGCCCTGTCGCTCCAGCCGGTAAGCAGGCCGGGCGGACGCAGCGGATACGCCATTACGTCGCAGGCCGACCTGTCCGTACTCGGTGCGTCGGGCCTGCGTCCCGGCGACATCCTGCTCAAAGTCAACGGGGCAGATGTCTCGCCGGCGGGCTTGGCTGAATACGCCGCCGATCTGCAAGCGGGCCGCCAACTGGAAATCGTCTATGAGCGCGCGGGCCAGGCGGCCACGACGCGGATCGGGAGACCGGGTCGATGAAGTTTTCCCGCACCATCGCCACGTGCCTTGCGCTCGGCGCCGCCACGCTCAGCGCAGCCCCGGCGCTGGCGCAGGACGAGCAATCGCTGAACGTACAGAGCGCCGACATCCGCGCATTCATTCAGGACGTTTCGCGCGCGACGGGACGGACGTTCATCATTGACCCGAGCGTCCAAGGCACCGTCTCGATCGCCGGCGGTGGCCCGATGCCGGAAGACCAGCTGCTGGAGGTGTTTTTCACGACGCTTCGCGCACACGGTTATGTCGCGGTGCCGACTTCCGCCAACGCCTGGCGCATCCTGCCTGACGAGGCTGCCGCGCAGCAGCCCTCCGGCGCGGGGGACGACCGTTTCGTCACGCAGGTAATCCGGCTCAAGAGCAAGAACGCCGCATCGCTGGTCGGCATCGTCCAGCCGCTGCTGGGTCGCGGAGGCAAGGTGAATGCCTCGCAGAACAGCAATACGCTGGTGATCACGGATTTCGCGGACAATGTGCGGCGACTGACAACGCTCGTTGGGGAACTGGACCGTGACACCGACAAGATAGAGATCGTCACGCTGAAGAACTCACGAGCGTCTGTGCTGGCGACGGCGCTTCGCGACATCATGGCCGCATCGGCAGGTGAAGGCGACAAGGGTTTTTCCGCGGCCAACTTCACGGCGGTCGATGGCTCGAACTCGCTGGTGATGCGCGGGCCCGCCGAGACCGTGGCACGGCTCAGGGAAATTGCTGTCCTTCTGGATGAGCAAGCCAAGCCTACCGGAGACACACGCGTGATTTTCCTGCAGCACGCCGACGCCGGCCAGATGGTGGACTTGCTGCAGACCATTGTAGATCAACCTCTCACTTCCGCGACCGGCACGGCTGCGGCCGGCGCTCAACAATCGCCTACAGCTGCCAATGGAGCGATCCAGCGGGCGACCATTGCAAAATTCGAAGGTGCGAACGCTATCGTCGTGCGTGCGGATCCAACCGTGCAGCAGGAGGTCGAGGCGATTGTCCGTCAACTCGACCGGCGCGACCAACAGGTACTGGTGCAGGCAATCGTCGTGGAAATCGGCGAGGGAGCGGCGAAGAACCTTGGCGTGCAATTGTTGCTCGGCGGCAATGGCGAGAGTGACATTCCGTTCTTCGCGACGAACTACTCCAACGCTTCTCCCAGCCTGCTGACTCTCGGGGCCGCGTTGTCGACGGGCGCCCTGCCTGACGATTCCGATCTTGCGGGGGACATCCACGAGGCTGCAGCGCAGTCGTTGCTCAACACAGAGGGTGGGATTGGTGGGTTCGTCTCCGATCTTGGCGGTGACGCCCTGTTTGCGGTGATCGTCAACGCGATCAAGCGTGACGGCGAGTCAAATCTGCTATCGACCCCTTCTCTTCTGACTCTCAACAACCGGGAGGCCGAATTCCTCGTCGGCCAGAACGTGCCGATCACGACCGGCGAGGTGCTGAGCGGCAACAATGACAATCCCTTCCGCACGATCGAGCGGCAGGACGTCGGCATCAAGCTGAAGGTCCGGCCGCAGATCAATGCTGATGGTTCGATCACGCTGCAGTTGCGGCAGGAAGTCTCGAGCGTCGACCCGTTCAGCCCAGCCTCGGGTGAGCTGGTGTTCAACAAGCGCGAGATCGAGACGTCCGTCCTGATCGACAATGGCGAGATCGTCGTCCTCGGCGGACTGCTCGACGTCAGCGAACGAACCACGACCGACAAGGTGCCGATCCTTGGCGACCTGTGGCTTGTCGGCGGTCTTTTCTCTTCCACGTCCAAGGAGGAGACGAAGACCAACCTCATGATTTTCATTCGCCCAATCATCATTGGGGATCCTGCTGCGGCGCGATCGATCACGCGCCCCGAACTTGATCGCATGATCGCGGCGCAGCGCGCGGCCAACGGTGGAGCCTCGGGTACCCTTGAGGAGACGATCAACGCAATGCCGGCCGTACCGCCCATACCTCCGGCAGCACAGCAATGACCGGCGTCGTCCGCAGCCGCCTGCCCTACGCTTTCGCGCGCAAGGCTGGCGTAATCGATGCTGGCGGCGATCAACCGGCGCGCGTGCTGATGCGTGCGGGTGCAGATCCCATGGCCCTGATCGAAGTGCGCCGCAATCTGGGTCTAAGGCTGGCTGTCGAGACCGTTCCCGCCCCAGAATTCGACCGACGGCTGCAGGAGACATATGCCGGCTCCGGCCTGGCGCTGGATTCCGCCGACGAAATCGAACGCTCCGACATGATGGGCGACCTGGCCGGCATTCCGCCCATCGCCGACCTGCTGGATGCCAATGACGATGCTCCCGTCATCCGTCTGATCAATGGCGTGATTGCCGAAGCGGCGCGTATCGGAGCATCCGACGTGCATTTGGAACCGTATGACTCGCACCTAGTCATCCGCATGCGTGTCGACGGCGTGATGTCGGAGGCCGCCAGACTACCGGCGAAGCTTGGGCCTGTGCTCGTCTCGCGCGTGAAAGTCATGGCCCGTCTCGACATTGCAGAACGGCGCCTGCCTCAGGATGGCCGGATTTCCCTCACCATCGGCGGACGCTCGCTCGATGTGCGGGTCTCGACATTGCCAGCAAAGTCTGGTGAGCGCGTCGTGCTTCGTCTGCTTGATCGTGATCGCGCTGGTATGCGGCTGGATGATCTGGGCATGCCGGATGCGGCGGCGCACGCCTTCCGCGCTGCGCTGGCCGAGCCGAACGGCATCGTGCTTGTCACGGGCCCGACCGGATCGGGCAAGACGACGACACTGTATGCTGGCCTGCGGCTTCTCAACGATCACAGCCGCAACATCCTGACGATCGAAGATCCGATCGAGTACGCGATGGAGGGCGTCGGTCAGACCCAGGTCAACACGCGGGTCGGCATGACCTTTGCCGCGGGCCTACGCGCGATCCTGCGGCAGGATCCGGACATTGTAATGGTCGGCGAGGTGCGCGACGCTGAAACAGCGCAAATCGCCGTGCAAGCCAGTTTGACTGGCCACCTCGTCCTGTCGACAGTTCACACAAACGACGCCATCGGCGCCGTGACCCGCTTGCGCGACATGGGCGTCGAACCGTTCCTCCTAGCATCGACGCTGCGCGTCGTCATTGCGCAGAGGCTCGTGCGCCGCCTGTGCACCAAGTGCCGCCGGGCGGATGTAGCTGATGACGGCGTTGCATCTCTGCTTGGTGTAGCCGCTGCATCGCCGCTATTCCGCGCGACAGGCTGCCAGGAATGTGCGGGAACGGGTTATGCCGGCCGCCTCGGCCTGTTCGAGATTTTGCGTGCGGACGAAACCCTGCGCCGCATGATTTCGGCAGGCGCCAGCGAGCAGGAGCTAACCGCGCACGCTTTCTCCAACAGCCTGACGCTGGTGCAAGCCGCGCGTAACGCAGTGACGGCAGGACTCACGACAGCCGAGGAAGCCCTGCGCGTGATCCGCAAAGACGGGGGCCAGAATGCCCACGTTTGAGTTCACCGCCATTGATCGCAGCGGCCGCACGCGATCCGGCACGCTCGCCAGCGCCGACAGCGAGGCCGCTCGCCGGTCGCTGACCAGCCGTGGCCTAGTTGCGACGCGCATTTCGTCCCGTTCAATCGTGACCAAGTCCTCCCGCCAGTTGCGGCTGAGCGCCAACGGGCTGGCGCTGATCACCCGTCAGCTGGCGACGCTCGTCACCGTATCGACGGCCGAGGAATCGCTCCGCATGCTGGCCGAGCAAGCCGACAACCAGCGCCAACGGGACGTATTGAGCCGTGTTCATGCGGGCGTCCTGGAGGGCCTTCGGCTGTCCGATGCGATGGCAAAACTTGGCCCTGCCTTTCCGGCCACCTACCGCGCAATGATCGCGGCGGGTGAGTCTTCTGGCGCCCTGCCCGATATTCTCGAACGCCTCGCGGACCTGCTGGAGAAGCGGCAGGATATGCAGGCAAAGATCACGTCGGCGCTGGTCTATCCGATCGTTCTCGCCATCGTCGCGTTGTGCGTGATCATCGCGCTGATGACGTTTGTCGTGCCGAAGGTGGTCGACCAGTTCGAGACGTCCGGCCAGCAGCTTCCGTGGCTTACCAACGCGATGATCGGAATCTCCGGTGTGATGCTGCACTGGGGGTGGGCGATCGCACTAGGCATTGCGGGCGCGCTGGCGCTGGCAGCGCTCTTGCTGTCACGGCCGGGGCCGAGGCTAGCTTTCGATGGCATGCTGCTGCGCCTGCCCTTGGCGGGCCGCATGCTGCGCAATGTTGAGGCAGCGAACCTCGCCCGCTCGCTCGCGACAATGATTGCCAGCGGTCTACCCGTGCTGGAGGCGCTGCAGCTTGCAGGGCAAACAACCGGCAACACAGTGATACGCGCCGCCGTGCGAGACATGGCGGTCGGCGTACATGAGGGCTCGGGCCTATCCTCCTCCATGCGCCGCGCCGGCGTCTTCCCGCCTCTTCTGGTGAACCTTGCGGCCAGCGGGGAAAGCGGAGGCAAGCTGGAGCCGATGCTGGACCGCGCGGCCGACTACCTCGAACGCGATTTCCGTACGGCGACGTCCGTCGCCCTCAGCCTTCTCGAACCCGCAATCATCGTTGTCATGGGAGGCATCGTATGCCTTGTGATCCTGTCCATCCTTCTGCCCATCCTGCAGATCAACACGCTGTCGTTCTGAACGAGACGCGACGCTCCGGTGAGGATGGATTCAGCCTGATCGAAGTGATGGTAACGATCGTCATCATCGGTCTTCTCTCGACCGTCGTGCTGCTCAACGTATTGCCTAGCCGTGACAAGGCGATGGTGGAAAAGGCCAAGACCGACATCGCGGTGCTGGAACAAGCGGTCGATACATACAAGCTGGAGATGCTCTCCTACCCGCGGACGGAGGATGGACTCGAAGCACTCGTGACGCCGCCCGCCAACCTGACGAGTGCGTCGCGTTTCCGGCAGGAAGGCTACATCAAGCGGCTACCTGAAGATCCGTGGGGCAGTCCCTACCGCTACGCTTATCCCGGTCGGCAGGCAGCCTATGACATCTATTCATTTGGGGCCGATGGACAGCCGGGCGGCGAGGGCCTCGACGCGGACATCGGCAACTGGAAGTAGGACGCTGACGATGCGCGGCGAAGCGGGTTTCTCTCTTATCGAGATGCTTGTGGCGCTCGCAGTGATGGCGCTGGCGACCGGCATGGTGATCCTAAGCGGCGCCGGCGGCAATTCGCTGGCCTCGGAGACAGATCGCTTCATCGCCTCGCTTGCGATGGCGCGCGACCAGGCCTTGATCGAGAACCGGGCCGTGGCCGTCGAGGTTTCGGAAGCGGGTTACCAGGCTAGCGTCCGTTCGCGCCTTGGACCTGTTGCGCCGGTCATGCCGCCATCGACCTGGGAGCCTGGCACGTCAGTGGCCGCAGGGGACGGGCGGCTGCCAGTCATGTTGATATTCGATCCGGTGGGCCTCGCCGAGCCGGCGCGCTTCACATTGTTTCGTGGCGTCGCAAGAGAGCAGGTCGCCATCGATACGTCCGGCCAGATCAGGAGGTTGTCGGATGACCCCTGACTGCAGCCCACGAGACCAGGAAGGCTTTTCGCTGCTGGAAGTGATTGTCGCGATCGCTGTCTTCAGTCTTGGCGCCCTCGCCGTGATCAATGTGCTTGGCGAGGACACGCGGTCGGCGGAGGCGGACGAGCGCCGGGCTCTTGCCGGCATCGTCGCAGAGAACCAGCTGGCTGGGGCGATGGCTCTGACCCGCTCGCCCCTGATCGGCGTGACCCGTGGGGCGGAGACCGCTCTCGCGCGCCGGTGGGAATGGGAAATGCGCGTAGCGCCCTCGCCGGATCCGCGGATTCTTCGGATTGACGTCTCCGTGCAGGAGACCGGGCGAAGCCAGATTCTGGCCGAACTTTCCAGCTTCCGGGCGGCGCCATGAAGGGGTTCACACTCGTGGAAATGCTGGTCGCGCTGGCGGCGCTGGCTGTCCTGGCGGCAGGCGGATTCGCCGTGGCAGGTGTGGCCGCGAACTCGCATGGCGTCATTCGCGAGAACCAGGCGGAGACACAGGACCTGCTTCGCCTGCGTGCGGCGCTGCGCGGTGACATCACACAGGCGGCAGCGCGACGTGCGCGCGACCTCCGCGGGGAGAAGGAACAAGGAGCGCTTTCCGGCAGCCAGCGCGGCGGCGTCTTCCTCTCGCTCGTGCGCCGAGGCTGGGAAAATCCGCTGCAACAGAACCGCGCATCGCTGCAGTATGTCGAGTATCGCCTGCGAGATGGAAAAATTGAACGGCTGTGGCGGAGGCACGTCGACGGCTCGCCCATGCAGGAACCGCAGGTGCTGCTCGCCGGCGTGCAGCATGCCGCGCTTGAATTCTACGATTGGGATCAATGGACGACAGCCTGGACAGGCGCGCCCAACCGCCCGCTGCCGCGCGCGGTGCGGCTGAACCTGTCGTTCGGCGATCGGGGCGACCTTTCCCAGGTCTTCCTGCTGCCGGAGACGGCGCGATGATCTGGCGTGACGAAGCTGGCGCAGCGCTGTTGACCACGCTGATGATTGTCGCGGCGCTATCCGCGATATCGGTTGCGGCGATCTCTGATATGCAGCGGAGCACGCGCATTTCCGCCAATGCCGACAGCGTGTCCCAAGCGCAGTGGTACGCGATTGGCGCGGAGGCCTATGCCCGCATGACCGCCGAGGATCTGGTCTCAGGCAAGTTGCCGCGCACCGCGCTCGCCGGCGGACCGCGCATGGCGACATTTCCCGTCGACCGCGGCCTGATGCAGGTCGCTGTTCGTGACGGATCAGCATGCATCAATCTCAACGGGGTCGTGAGCGGCGCTGGCGATATCTATGAACGCGACGAGACAGGGGCCGCTCAACTTCAGGCGATGATCGAGCTCGCGGGCATGCCGGATGGACGCGCCGCAGAACTGGTCGCCGACCTCGTGGCCTGGATCGATACCTCCGGCGGCTCGGTCGGCGCGGACGACGCGCCCTACTCCCGCGTGAACCCACCATACATGACGGGTCGCGAGCCGTTGGCCGAGATCAGCGAGCTGCGCGCAGTGCGCGGCTTCACGCCGGAAATCCTGGCGAAGCTCACGCCCTGGGTCTGCGCGTTGCCGCATGTCGGTCCCTCTCGAATCAATCTGAACGCCTTGGCGCCGGAGCAGGCCTTGCTCATCGTGGCGGCCAGCGAACGACGGATCAGCGTTGACCAGGTGCGGGATCTCATTCGCCGCCGGCCAGCGGCCGGATGGCAGAGCGTCGGTGAGGTCTTCGCCACGCCGGAGTTCGCGTCACTCAACCTGCCGGAGCCGGTGCTGAGTTCTTTCGTGCTCGACACGCGCTTCGTCGCAATCGACGTGCTGGTGACTCATGAGGACGCCGAATCCGCGATGTCGGGCCTGCTGGCGCGCAGCGGGTCTGGATTTGTCACGGCCGCGCGACGGTGGACGGAGGACACATGAGGACGGTTCAGCTGGCCCTTCTTCCGGAGGCTGGTGGCGAGTGGCGCACGCTCACCGTGCAGAACGCGCCAGCGGCCTCACCACGCTGCGTCCTGATTGTGCCAGGCTCAGAGGTGCTGGCGCGAGAGGTCGACGTATCGGGCGCCACACTGGCGCAAAGCCGCGCTGCCGCGCTCGCTATGCTGGCCCCCGAGCTTGCCTCGACTGCAGCCGGGAACATTTGTTCGGTGGACGCAGCGCGCGACGGGAAGCAGATGGCCTTCATCGTGTCGCGCGACAGGATAGATGCGTGGCTTGAAACCGCACGTAAAGCCGGCCTGTCACCCGACGCAATCCTTCCTGATTTTGCACTCTTGCAGAAACCCGAAGCCGGCGCCGCCCATGTGGCAGACCGGGGCGACGTCGTCGTGCGCACGCCAACGGCGGGGTTCGCGTGTCAAAGGGATTTGCTCGCGGTCCTTGCTCAAGACCTGCATCTGATCGAAGTCGATTTCGAACAATGCGCAATCGCAGCGACACGCTCCGGCTGGACGGCGAGTTCAGCGAACCTCCTGTCTGGAATCCGCGCAAGCCAGACTACGCTTGGGGAATCGCGTGCCCCCGTCTGGACACTCGTCGCGGCTGCCGCCGCACTTATGGTGGCTGCGGTCGCACCTTGGGTTTCCACGATCCGACTTGGCGGCGAGACCGGACGCATTCGTTCGGAAACCGCCGCCCTCGCCCGCGCCGCCTTACCCGGCGCACGACAGATCGTCGATCCGCTTGCCCAGCTGCGCGAGGCGACATTGCCCGCCCGCCGCGCCGAAGCATCCCTCACAAGCGCTGCTGGCCTCCTAGAGGGATTGGCGCGAGCGCCCAGCGTGCAGTTGTCGCGGCTGGAGATTACCGAAGACGGCGCGGTCCATGCCAGCCTGACCGCGGCAGATCTCGGCCAGCTGCAACCCTTGCGTGACCATCTCGCGTCCCTCGGTCTTGGGAGTACCGAAACGCCCGGCGCCAGCCGGCCGAACCACCTGTCAATCGAGCTCATCGTGACGAGGACCTCATGAGCGGAGCATCGGCGATCGTTGAAAAGCTGAGCGCGCTTTCGCCACGCGAACGCGTACTGATCACGCTGGCGGCTGCGCTGGTGATCGTCGTAGGCCTCGTTTACGGCGGGCTGATGCCCGGGCTATCCGCGGCTCGAAGCGCGGAGAATCGCAATGTCGATGCGACCCGCGATCACGCAGCGGCGCACGCGCTAGCGGCGGCGCTGGCGACGCCGAAGCCGATGCAGGTGGCGCAGGAGGAGTTGAGGGCGTCCATCGAAGCGGCCGGACTGACTCTGGTCGAGGCGACGCCCGATCAATCCGGCACGAGGCTTCGCGTGCGCGGATCCGGGCCGGCGGCGATCCTTGCGTGGATTGCAGCCATTGCGGATCGATCCGCGCTGAATAGCGCCCTCGTCGAGCCCGATCCGTCCGGCGGCGTAGTGGCCGATATCCGGTTGGGGGGCGAATGATGCTCCGTGCGATACTCGTAATGGCGGGCGCTTTCGTTGTGGCGGCGATCGCGCTCGCCCCGATGCGTACGGCATGGGCCGTTGTGGGCGCCCCTGCGGGCGTCAGCGTCGAGCGTATAGGCGGCACGATCTGGTCGGGCGAACTGATCGGTGTCAGCTGGCGTGGCGTCGGCCTCGGCGACTTCCGGAGCAGCCTGAGCCTGCTTACCCGGCCAGGTAACATCGTACTTCACCTTGTATCCGGCGAAGGACCGGTGAAAGCGGCGACCCTGTCGACCTCTGGAGGCGGCGCGCTCGAAAACGTTTTCGCAGCTTTCAACCTGGCGGATCTTGTACCGAGCATCGCAGGTGAAGCGAGGACAATGCTGCGTGATGGATATGCATCGTTCGATGGCGCCGCCTGCCGCAACGCAGGTGGCCGCGTGACAGTCGCCGCCATTCCGCAATACGGCCTGCCGGAACTGAATGGCGACTTGTCCTGCGCTAGAGGCGACCTTGTCGCTTCCCTTGCTTCCGCGGACGGCGTCTACAGCGTTTCCGCCGTGATCGGGCCAGAGGGCGCGCGCATTCTCGCCGCGAGTCCGACAGCGGCGCTGTTGCTCCCCGCGCTAGGCGTCAGTGCACCGGAGGCGCGTCAATGAACGGCGTGGTGGCGTTTGCGGAACGGTTCGAGTCACTTGCCCTTCCGGCGCGCAAGGTGGCGCTGGCCCTGTACGTGTCTCTCACGGCGTCACTGCTTGCGGCGGCCGTTGGCCCGGTGGACGTGCTTCCCGCAAGCGTGGTGCTTGCGTTTGGACTCAGCTGGGCGTCGATGGTCGACATCGACCGGTTCATCCTGCCAGACGTGCTGACGCTCGGGCTCGTGCTGGCCGGCCTGGCTTTCGCCCTTGTCAGGGGACTGCCAGAGGCCCTGCCCTTCGTTATCGGAGCGGCCGCCGGTTACGCCTGCCTCGCAGCGGTTGCAGCGACATACCAGCGCCTGCGCGGACGCAGCGGTCTCGGTCTTGGTGACGCAAAACTTCTCGCAGTTGGCGGCGCATGGCTTGGATGGATGGCGCTACCGACAGTTCTTCTTGTCGCATCGATAGGTTGCCTTGCCGTTGTCCTCGCGCGGGCAATGATTCAACGGCGGCGCATATCAGACGGTCCCATCCCCTTCGGTCCGTATCTCGCCGGAGCCATCTGGATGCTCTGGCTGTTCGGCGCGGGCGAACGGATATGACCCGCGCAATGTCCCCGTCAGGAAATACAGTCACGGCCACGACGACGCCGAAGCGCAAGCCGGGGCGTCCGTTCAAGAAACGCACACCGGCCGCCATGCACGCTGGCGAACTTCCGATTGCGGAAACGCAGCAAGCCGAGCTCTCTCCCGGCGTCGCGCCACCCCCGACAATCCCGTTCAGGTCGTTCAAGAAAGCGCTGTCGCTCTTCAAGGATCAGGAGACAATCCCCGCAAGGCTGGATCAAACAGTTTGGAGCAACCAGCTCTACAGCACCAGCTTGCGCGATACGTTGTACGCGTACCGCTTTCTTGGGCTGGTGAACGACGCGTCCGCACCGACATCGCATTTCAGACTTCTGGTGGAGGCCTTTGGTACGCGCGCATGGCCCGGCGCGCTGCGTGACGTCATCGAGCGCGCCTACCGGCCGCTACTTGCAGCTCATGCATCTACCTTAACGAGTGGTGGCCTGCTGCAGGCGCTGCGCGATATCTACGGCACGCGGCAGGACAAGACGCGCAAGTGCGCAAATTTCTTCATCCACGCCGCCCGCGAGGCCGCTCTCGACACCGATACGTTCCTGTCGGCGAATGCAAAAACACGCTGGAGAACAAACAATCGGAGTCCGGAATCGCCCCCAACTTTCAATCGTCCAGACGGTAAGTCTGGATCGCCGATTGAAGTTATCGAAGCGCTGATCGCCAGACTTCCGCAGTACGACGCAGGATGGCCCGACGACGTCAAGCGGCATTGGTTCAGCGCATACGTCGAACTCGTGCAGCGTCTGAAATAACGCGCTGGCCTAGTACAAGCCGGCAGTCTGGACCGCGCCTCGCTCAAGTTCCCAGCGAATCTTCATGCTGACGTTCTCGGCGACAGACGCGCGCGGCGCGAACGCCATGCTTTCGACCGTGGCCTTCGCTGCCGCTCGGAAGACCTCAGACGAGCATGCGCCGACACGGATCGCGTCGGCTTCGCCAGCCATGCTGATTGCAAAGCTGACCTCGCAATTGCCGCTGAGATTCCGCGCGCCCGCATAGGCGGGATAGCGCAGGTCGCCATAGGAAACCGGAGCAACGTCCGCGCTGAAGGCGATTGTGAAAGGTTTGGGCGCTTGCGCCCGCTCATCTGCAGAAGCGGTCGGCAGAACGCTCGCCACCCCCGCAGCCAAAACTGCATGTATCAGCTTCATAACGGAACGATGACAGATTGATGACGGTCAGTCACTACTTTCGGCTGGGATGAAAGCGGATTTCTCCCGATCTTCGATCACGAATTGAACGATAATTTCCCGCTCGGGAAATGTTCGCATCGTTGTCACGCAGCGCGTGCAGAAGCGTGTGATGCAAACACGCTTAACATCATGACGCCCGCCCGGATCGGACAGTTCATTCGAGACACGCGAAAGGCGCAGAAGCTCACTCAGCCCGAACTCGCAGCGAAGGCCGGTGTTGGACTGCGCTTCCTGGTCGAACTGGAGGGAGGCAAGGCTTCGTGCCAGCTCGGCAAGACGTTGGCCGTTCTCGAAAGCCTGAACTGTCGCGTGAGTGTTGCCGCTGCCGTGCTGCCGAGTGACTAGATTGGCGATGTCCCGCGATCCCTCGTTGCGTCACTCACCTGTCGCGGCTAGCCTCAGCTCGGTCACGGAGTGGGTGGTTGAGCAGGCGTATGAAACTTTCAGACCTTGTCGCCTCGGGAAGGCAGTTGCGGGTAGAGTGCTACGACTGCCGGGCCTGCACTGAGGTCTCGCCGGGATTTTTCCTCAGGCGGCGGGACGACCTGACGCTGTCGCAGCTTCGCCATGCCATTGTTTGCGCAGGCTGCGGTTCTGCAAGCGTCCAGCTTTCCGCTGCGGACTTTTCAGAGCCAGAAATTGTTCGCCCCGCTCGATAAGCGCGCACCAATGACTGTCGATACAACGATTGTCGTGGATCGAGATCATTCCAACATTGAGCTTTAGTTTGCAGCGCTCGTAGATGAGCGGTCTGCTGCTCACGAGCGTCCGCTCTTTGATTGCGTCGAAATCGAGCGCCTGCGGCCCGAGCATCGGGTTGCGGATGCCAGCGACTAAACTCACGCCGCCGCGAGGGTTTCGAAGGTCGTCCTACTCGCATCCGCTGCCGAAAGAGCCAAAAGCTCCGGTTGCGATGCACGACGCTTTGCCGACGCGAACGTGGAACGCGCTTCATGTGCGGAGGTCGACGTCACGAGCGACGTCGCTTCTGACTCGCCTTGAGTCTGATTCAGACGCACGAGAGGGTACTTCCGGAACGCAAGAGGGCGACCCGAGGGGCCGCCCTAGCACCAGATGAGTGTGTGCGATTGCATTCCGGGGAGGAAGGTCCGCGCGTTCGAGAAGTCCGCACCCGTGGCAAACCCTCTATGCCATACGCCAATGACAGTGAAATTACATCTGACCTCAGAACGGTCTTTTTGATCTGTTGAATCTGCCGGCGCAACGCGCCGGGCCCGGCGACTGCTTGCCCGCGGCCACGTTCGTCCTCGTAGCAGCGATGTGCATGCAGCGCAGTTGCCTCGAATCCCTGTCATGGAACTTTCGTTGAATCGCGACCTGCACTTCACACAGTTGAGAAGCATTGGTCGCACAACGTCCCTAACCCCACGCGGCGCTCCCAGTAGAGCGCTCGGATTCGAAGGGGTGTCTCGTGAAAATCAAGTTGATGATGGGCGTGGCGATAGCCTCGCTGTGCGTGGGCCAGGCCTGGGCGCAATCGGCGCCGGCTGGCGAGGAAGATACGGCGCGCGATGTCGTCGTGATCATTGGCCAGGGCGAAACGCGCCAGGTGCAGACGCTGACGCAGGACGACCTCCTGCTCGAGACGGCGGGATCCAGCCCAATCAAGCTGATCGAGAGCCTTCCCGGCGTGAACTACACCGCTGCCGATCCGTTCGGCGCATACGAGTGGGCGGTGAACATCAACATCCGCGGCTTCCAGAAGGACCAGCTGGGCTTCACGCTGGACGGCGTGCCGCTGGGCGACATGAGCTATGGCAACTACAACGGCCTGCACATCAGCCGTGCGATCATCTCGGAAAACCTCGGACGGGTTGAGCTTGCGCAGGGTGCGGCGTCGCTTTCGACGGCGTCGACCTCCAACCTTGGCGGCGCCCTCACCTTCTTCAGCCGCGGCCCTTCCGACACTTTCGGCGGCACGGTTGCGCTGACGGGCGGCGATGAAGCGATGTTCCGCGGATTTGCCCGCCTCGACACCGGCGTCATGGATGCGATCGGCGGCAAGGCTTACATCTCCTACGCCAACCAGACGCAGGACAAATGGAAACAGGGCGGTGAGCAGAAGCTGGAGCAGCTAAACATCGGCTTCGAGCAGCCGATCGGGCCGGGCGTGCTGTCCGGCTTCTACGACTGGTCGCAGCGCCGCGAGACGGACTACCAGGATCTCTCGCTCGAGATGATCGACCGGCTCGGCTATAACTGGGACAATTTCGCGCCGAACTGGACGCTGGCGCAGCAGGTGGCCGACATCGGCAACAATCGCGGGGACACGGGCGCGCCTGTGACGAACGCGGGCGCGGGGACGGTCTACCCCACACCTATCATTTCAGTGGACGATGCCTATTACGACGCGTCGGGCCTGCGCGACGACTCGCTGGCGCGGCTGACCTATGACTGGGACATCACCAGCGACTTCAGCGTTTCGGTGACCGGCTATCTGCACGAGGACGAAGGCCAGGGCATCTGGTTCACGCCGTATGTGAGCCCGTTCTCGTTTGGCCAGGGCGGCCCGACCGTCTCGCCGATCTCGGTGCGCACGACCGAGTACGACATGAATCGCTCGGGCGTGCTGGGCAATGCGAGCTGGATGCTGGGCGATCACACGATCGAGGGCGGCTTCTGGTACGAGTACAACGACTTCAACCAGGACCGCCGCTTCTACGCCAACACGCGCCAGGCACCGCGCCCGACGCTGGAGTTCATGCGCAACCCGTTCGCGACGCAGTGGTCCTACGCGTACGACTTCGAGACCACCATGTTCTACGTGCAGGACACGTGGGATGTCTCCGACGTGCTGACCGTGTTCGGGGGCTTCAAGTCGGTGAGTGTGGACATGGCGGTTGACACCAATGTCGCCGGCTTTGCCGTGCCGACGCCGGGGGCCAACAATGACCTCGACGGCACGATCACGTCGGAAGACAACTTCCTGCCGCAGATCGGCTTCACTTATGAGCTCGGCAGCGACAGCGAGATCTTCGGCGGCTACACCGAGAACATGCGCGCGCACACGCTGGCGCCCGCCGCCAGCCAGACGCAGTCGGGCTTCGACTTCATCAAGGCGAACACCGACCCGGAAAGCTCCAAGACGACCGAGATCGGCTGGCGTTATCGCAATGGCCCGTTCCAGGGCGTCGCGGCGGCCTATTACGTCAAGTTCGACGACCGCCTGCTCGGCCTCTCCTCGGGCGCGGGCATCATCGGCAACCCGTCGGTGATCAAGAACGTGGGCAGCGTCACGACACAAGGCCTCGAACTCGCGGGCTCGTACGAGTTCTCCGACGAATGGACGCTGTTCGGCTCGTACGCGTACAACGACTCGAAATACGACAATGATGTCGTCGACGCGACGCTGCCAGCGCCGATCCTCACCAGCGGCAAGACGGTGGTCAACGCGCCGGAACACCTGCTCAAGGCCGATCTCGGCTATGACGACGGCGCCTTCTTCGGAAAACTGTCCTTGGCCTACACCGGCTCGCGTTACTTCTCGTACGTGAACAACGCAGAAGTCGACGGCTACACCCTCGCCGACCTGACCGCCGGCTATCGCTTCAGCGGCAACGACATGCTGGAAGGCCTGGAGCTGCAGCTCAACATCACGAACCTGACGGACGAGGAGTACGTGTCGACCATCGGGACCAACGGGTTCAACGCCAATGCCGACAACCAGACCCTGATGGTGGGCTCGCCCCGCCAGTTCTTCGCGACTGTCCGCAAGTCATTCTAATACGCCCCGGAAGACTTGCTGAAACTCCGCCGCCGGACCTGACATCCGGCGGCGTTTTCTTTTTGAAGCGTCACATGAGTGTGACGATGGACGGGCAGACATCGGAAGATGGAGGGACCAATGCGCAAGTTCACGCTGATTCTGGCCGCCGCTGCGGCGGGGTTCTCGCAAATGGCATCAGCTCATGACGGCGCGGCCATAGCGCGCGAACGGCGGATCACCTTTCCCAAGACCCTTGATGGCCGGTCGGTACTTGCCGTGGACCTGCACACCCACAGCGTGTTTTCGGACGGAAGCGTGTGGCCGGATGTGCGCGTGGAAGAAGCCAAGCGTGATGGCCTGTTCGCACTCGCCGTCAGCGAGCATCTCGAATACCAGCCAAAGGCTGCCGACATTCCGCATCCTGACCGCAACAGGTCCTTCCAGGTCGCCAGTGACGCCGCCGTCGTGAAGCCCGACGCGACCGGCGTCGCCGCGCGCCCGCTGATCGTCCTCAACGGCTCGGAAATCACCAAGCTGGTCATCCAGCCCGGCCACATGAATGCGGTCTTCATCACGGATGCCAACGCTCTCCTGCCCAAGGCGGCACTCAATCCGGTGGACGCCGCACGCGAACAGCTCAAGGCGGCCAACGCGCAGGGCGGCTTCACCTTCTGGAACCATCCTTACTGGACGTCCCAGACGCCCAACGGCATCGCCACGCTCGATCCGGTCCACGCCCAGCTCATCAAGGACAAGCTGCTGCACGGCATCGAGGTCGCCAATGGCGCGGACATTTCGGACGAGGCGTTCAAGATTGCGCTCGACAACAACCTGACGATCCTCGGCACATCGGATGTGCACGGGCTGATCGACTGGGAGTATGACTTGGCGGGCGGCGGTCATCGCACGGCGACGCTGGTTCTGACGGCGGCCGAGACGGCGGACGGGGTCAAGGCCGCGCTGAAGGGTGGCCAAACGGTGGCGATCTACAACGATAATCTCGCCGGGAAGAAAGAGAATGTTGAAGCGGTCGTGCGCGGGTCTCTCAGGATCGATGTCGATCCCGCGCCCCTGCCCCGGACGACAGTTGTACCGGTGAGTGTGATCAATGACAGCCCGATCGACTACATGCTGGAGAATATGGGCCGCGAAGGTTTCTATGACGAGGCGCAGGTCTTCACGGTGAAAGCGGGCTCGAGCTTCACCCTGCTGGTGAAAGACGTACCGGACCCCGCGAAGCTCAACCTCACCTTCAAGGTGTTGAATACCTATGTGGCGCCGCGCGAGCATCTGCAGGTGACACTCGCAGATTCAGCCCCAAGCTAGATCTGGCAAGATGCTCGCGTTTGACCTGCCGGTGTTGAACCGGCCAGTATTGGTGTTGGTATAGTTGTTGGCACCTCCGGCCTCTGCCCGTGCCAATCCTTTGCTCTCTGACAATTTCCGATCGTTCTCGGTCCTGCCGCGCCCACCACTCTTTCTGCCCTGCGTGGGTGATTGGAGTCGTGTCAGACCGACGGCTGGAAATCGCCGAAAGGCGGCCGGTGATTGAGGGCTGGGTGAGCGGCGGGAGTTCGCACATTTCTGCCATTGGGGCCCGTTACTTCCAGGGCTCGCGCGGCGGCCTCAGGAAACGAGGTGGGAAGACTGCGTTCGCGGGGCCGCCCGGATCGCGAAGCTCGAGTCGCCCGCCGGCATCGGGACTCAGCGGGATCCGCATGCCGTCCGTTTTCTCGAGCACCTCGAATAGGCGGGCGCTCAAACGCTGCGCCAGCTCTTCGTGCCCGGGCCGGGCAAGAAGATTGTCATTCTCACTAGGGTCGGCGGCGAGATCGTAGAGTTCGTCGAGATCCCAGACGCCATAGAAATGCATATACTTGTAGCGGTCGCCGCGCAGGGCGTGGACGGTCGGCGTTTGCGGGAAGTTCCGCTCCCAATAGTATTCATAGAGCAGCTCCTCGCGCCACGGCGTCTGCTCGCCTTTCGCGAGTGGAAGCATGTTGCTGCCGGCCAAGTAGGTGGGCGCCTTCAGCCCGGCGGCCGCAAGCAATGTGGGCGCGATGTCGATGTTGGCGACGACGGAGTTCACCACCCCCGGGCCGAACATGCCGGGACAGCGCATCAGCATCGGCACGCGCATCGATTCCTCGTAAGCCGTGCGCTTGTCGATGAGGCCGTGCTCGCCGAACATGAAGCCGTTGTCGCCCATGTAGACGATCAGCGTGTCCTTCAGTTCGCCGCGCTCCTCGAGCAGGCCCATGAGACGTGCTAGGCCTTCGTCGACGGCGAGCAGGGTTTCCATGTACCGTTTGTAGTAGTCGGCGATGTCCAGCTTGCCGTGATAGGCGTAGTCGACGCCGTGCCAGCTGTTGCGCTGGTTCTGCACCCACATGGGCCGGCCGGGCACGTCGGGCTTCATGCTGTCGGGATAGCGGAAGGTCTCGTTCTGGTAGCTGCCTCGGTGCCGCTCGGCCGGGACGAAGTCCGAATGTACGGCCTTGTGGGAGAGGTACGCCATCCATGGCTTGTTGCGCGGGCGTTTCGAAATCCAGTCGTGGCAGTAGTCGGTAAGTTCGTCGGTGATGTAGCCCTTCTGGGCAATCTTCTCGCCATCGACATTGAGGCCGTTCTTCTCGGGCAGGTAGCTGCCCTGGCCCTTGAAGCTAACCCACTTCGTAAAGCCGGGCTGGGGATGGTCCGTCTCGGCTCCCATGTGCCACTTGCCGAAGAAAGCGGTCTGGTACCCCGCCTTCTGCAGGAACTCAGGAAAGTATGTCAGCCCTGAGGGGATTGGCTGATTGTTATCGGTCACCCGATGCTGGTGGGCGTAGAGACCAGTGAGGATCGAGGCCCGCGAAGGCGAACAGAGGGCCGTCGTGACGAAGGCGTTGCGGAAATGCACGCCCTCGCGGGCGAGGCGGTCCAGTGTCGGCGTGGCGCCGAAATCCTGCGCCTTCATAAAGCTCATCGCATCGTAGCGGTGGTCATCGGTCAGCACGAAAAGGATGTTGTGTTGTCGGGAGGAGCGGAGCTTGGCGAGACGCAGGTTCGGTTTAGCCGCAGGTTGAGCATCCGCTGGTTGCGTGGCGTAAAGGCCGAAGGCGCCCAAGGCGCCAGCCAGGATCAGTCCGCGGCGGTCAGGTTCGTCGGACATCTGCAATCCCTTCCTGATCGGAGCCGGCCTGAGCATGTCTAGTGCGGCCCGTCGCGCGTGGCCACTGGGGCGGCCGCGCAGCCTGACGTTGGATCGAAGAGCTGCCGTCGCTGTCGGAAGGCTGGGTGAGCCACCGAAGCTGTATCGAAGCAGATCTTTGTTCACGCCGTTGTCTAACGCGCAGCGACCGCAGTGGCCTTGAAAGACTGCAATCGGCGAAATTGAGCCTAGGGGAGCGGCAAGGGGGAATGGCCGAATCGACCAATTCTAGCCGCTCGCTCTGCCCCTCGTGAACGGCCGGAAATCGCCGATTGCGGACGTAGCAGTCTTGACCATCGGAGCCTGCGCGAAGCACGGTTGTTCTATCCTCCCCTGTATTGCAGAGCCGGGATGCTGAAATGGCTGCACCCAACGCCACGATCTCATTGTTGCCGGTGCTTCCCGTCGGCTGGTCGGCGGCGAGTTACACGCCTCTCGCAGACGGTACTTTGGCGATATTGGCAACGGACGTGGATCTCGACAGCCACGCGGCTGCCAACGGACGAGTATGGACCTTCGATGGAAGTGTTCTGTCGGAGGGACCGACGTTTCCGCTCGATTCCCTCTGTCCCGTTATCGACCGATTTGCCGATGGACGGTGGTTGGTGACGGGCGCGCGAACAAACGACAGCGCCAATGGTGTCGTTCTCACAACCGACGGCCACGAGGTTCGCCGCATTCACTTGGGCGATGGGATTTTTTGGACAAAGATCGACGACGCCGACCGCATCTGGGTCGGCTGGTTCGACGAGGGCGTGTTCGGCAACCCAAGCTGGTCCGTCCCGGGCCTCGAATGGCCGCCAAGCAGTTACGGGCTCGCGGCGTTTGACCAACTCGGCGGCCTCGTCGCGCACGCGGAGGGAGTACCGGCGAGTTCAGGCATTGCTGACTGCTATGCGCTGAACGTTTTTGGCGACACGGTTTGGGCGTGCACGTATCCCGACTTTCCCCTCGGATGCCTGACGAAGGGCGGTCAATGGCGATGGTGGACCACCGAGCTAATCGGCACGCGCGCCCTCGCCGCGGATGGATGCTTCGTGCTCGCCGCCGGCGGCTACGGAGAGGAAGGCAACCGGATCGTGCTCCTACGCCTCGGGGATAGTGGGCCCGAGAGCCTCGGAGAGTGGCGACTGCCGCTGATGGCGGGTTTCCCTCAACGCGTCGATTGCGTTGATGGGCGGGGCGACCGTCTTCACATTGTTGACGACGGGAAGTGGTATCAATGGCGGGTCAGCGATTTCGTGGACGCGCTGCAATCCTAAAGGGCGTATCGCCGCCCCGCAGTTTTGCTCAGTGGCTGCAATGGGCCAAAGACTGCCGCATCGTCCGAAGATTACGAGCGGCGCGAATGGTGGTCCATTCCGGCCCCTCGACCCTGACCTTACGAACAGTCAGGTTTGGCCCGATGCGGACGTTGGCGCAGATGGACTTTCGGGCGACTATTGCCCACCTTTAGGTGATGGGGAACGTTGGCGACCCAAACAGCCTGAAACCTGAAAACCAGAATGATTTCATTCTGGGAGCGCCCCTCATGGAAGCGAGGGCGGCGCAACGACGTCACGCCGAAATGCTTGGTCCACGACCCTCTCCGCTCGGCGACGTCTGTTATTCACCTGGAGCAGCACGCCTATGGCGCTGGGTTGACTCTCCCGCTGATGAACGTGTCGACGCGTTAGTGGCGAACTTTCGTGGGCTTGATGACGCCGCTCGCAACTCCATCCGTGACGACCTCACGACGGATGACTTCTATACGCTTTGGCGATTTGCTATTCGATACTCGTTTGCGGCCCTTCGAGAGGGCGATCCCCGCAAGGTTGAGGCCGCATTCAACGCGCTAGCAATGATAGACTTGGAGCGCATCGATTGGCGTGATTTCTCGACGCCGAGAAATCTGGCTCGCGCTGTTGGGAAACGTATAGGGGCACCTATTCGTAGCATTGCGAAGCAGGCAGCGCGATTGGCCACGCCTCAAGTTAGATCGCTCCTGCTCCTGCGAGTGCCCCGCGTCGACCTCTCCGGCAATTGCGGCTATCGCGAAGTCCACACGTCCGACGGTGTCGCCTTGTTCGGCGACGGATTTAGACGGTTTGCCCCGAAAGCTGATCTCGCCCGGCTCGGGTATGTGGCCGCGGGAATGCTGGAGAACGAATCCTACGCAATCGAAACCATCACAATGGCGAGCGAACTTCCGATCGTTTGGCTTGATGCGCAGAACGACCGAGAAACGGCCAAAAGGGTCAAACGCATAAAGGGCTGTGTCAGTCTGCGAGGCGAGCCCGGCGCGGATCTGCAGCCCGGGTATACGGATCAACACGTGTCGATCGCGATCTCTGAAGCGGCTAACGAGTCAGACGCGCAAGCAATTGCTGACCTCGTGAAGAGCGAGACTCATCCGCATTTTGCGAGGATCGGAATTTCATCAAGGCGACTCTGCGTGATCATGATTCAGCAATCCCGCACTCGGGACACGTCGCCCCGGGAAGACGCGCATACGCTAGAGAGATTTCGAGTACAGTTCGAAGGGTTGCTTGCGCAAGGTTGATTACGAATGACGCCTTTCGGCGACGTGCGGTCATTTGATCAGAGCAGAGCGACGGGCTGAATCTGGCCCAGTGCGGTCGTGCCACTTGCACACAGCATCGGATTGAAGTGAGTTCTAACTAGTGCCTGGGTGGCATGCGGCCTCGATGAATGACGAGAATGCACGTGCTGTTTTGATGGTGTTTCGAGTGTTTGGCTCGAAGCCGGGCACGACGTTGTCTGCGGAAAAATTCGACGCCTACGTACGGATTTCAGGTGAGGGCGCTGATCTGAATGCCGGGTTGTTGGCGTGCTCGCGGAATGGCTGGGTTGAGGGAATTGGACGAGAGGCGGTGAAGCTAACCGACCTCGGATACGTCGCCATGCTAGAGAACGGCCAGTAGCTAAACGCGAGGAGCTACGACCACTATCGGCGAGATCGAGCCGCTAGCGGAGAGCGGTGCGAATGACGGGGCGTGGCCCAATGCGGACATTCGCTGGACCGCCCTCGTGCTCGAAGTGCTGAAGGCGTGAGCGGAACAGTGCGTCAAACGAGTGTCGACACTGATCGAACGAATCGAGCAGCTAGTTCCACAAACCCATGTGCCGCCTGATGTCCGCAAACCGCGCATCGGCACGCAGAGGATCCAGCTTAAAGGTGTAGTTGAGCGAGACCAGCAGCATCGATCGCTCTTCTAGCGCCGTGATCAACCAGCCGATGGCGGCGTCCGTGTCACCAAGACCGGCAGCAATCTCCGCAAAGAACCACGCCGAGACATAGGCGGTTTCAGCGACTGCATGCAGCTCGCCGGCCAGCTGCAGCGCTTTCTCGGGTTTGCCCATCGTCGCCGCCAGATGCGCTTGCGCCGCCAGCATCGGAATACGCGCGCCCGGCGCCGTGCGCATCAGTCCGAATTGCTGTTCTGCTTCCTGCAGCCGTCCTGCTTCTTGCAATGCAAGGCCATAGCGGTACCGGGCGTATGCAAAGTCTGGCTCAAGTTCGAGGCAGCGCTGCAGTTCGAGCATCGCCTCATCGAGCCGCCCTGCGCGCGATAGCACGAAGCCCACATTGGCCCTTGTCAGCATGGAAGCCGGGTCGATCTCCTGCGCCAGTTCGAGCTGGCGCAGAGCGCCATCGAAGTCACCAGTCCCCATCAGACCAATGGCGTAGAACTGCCGCATCCCGACATGCCGTGGATTGTTCTGCGCCGCGCTCTCGAACAACTGGCGAGCGCGCGGCCAGTCCCAATCGAAGCAGGCTGCGATATGCGCCAACACTGCTTGGGCGTCCGCAAGTTCAGGGCTGAGGTCCAGCGCCCGCTCGGCCGAAGCGCGGGCAAGCGGAATCGCCTCCATTGGCGGCCGTGTATCCCCGAAGACCGCAATCGAGCTTGTCAGATGCGCTTCCCCAAGCGCCGCATGCGCCGCTGCGAAATCGGGATCCTTGGCTACGGCGCCCGCGAAGCATTCGATCGCGCGAGTCATCGCGCCATCCCAGGCCCGCCGTGCGAGCCAGTATCGACCGCGATGAAACAGGCTGTGTGCCTCTGCGTCTTCCGTGCGTTTGGTCAATACAAGTGCACCGGACGCCCTCACGTCACCATCGAACCGATAGCCACGCTTGGGAACAGTCACGATACATCGGCCCGCTTCGCCCATCGCCTTGCGCAGGTCCGAGATGAGCCGTGCGAGACTGTTCTCCTCGACGATGCTGTCTGGCCAGAGTTCGCCCATCAGCTCGTCCTTGCTCAACACTTCAGCGCGCCGCTCGACCAGAATCACGAGTGCATCGAAAGCTCGCGGATACAGATGCAAGACCTCATGGTCCCGCTGCAGGACGCGACGCGACACGTCCAACGTCAGCCCGGCAAACGCTTGGATGCGGCCGGCGGGCGTAGATTTCATAACTTCCTCAGGACTTTTCATAGCCTGCGCACCAGCTTCCACCAGCCGAACGGAGCTTGACCCATGCTTGGGGGCAAGGCCAGACGCAAGGAGATGCGATGCTGCGCCTGCTGACTGCTCTTTATGCGCTGGGAGTCCTCTCTCCTTCGGCCGCCGCGCAGGACGACCTGCAGGGCGTGTGGCACAATCGCTGGGTTGTACACCTGGAGCGACCCGCATCCACTACGGGCTCGGTCCTGTCGCAGACGGAAGCGGATGCCTATGCTGAGGCGAACGCCTCGCGGCCCGGCCGGAGTATCGAGGCGCCGTTTTTCGGGCCGGAGACCGTTGCCCCTCTCATGGTGCGCGGGGAATACCGGGCGGGCATGGTGATTGATCCGCCGGACGGACGCATTCCCTATTCTTCCGAAGGACTGCGTATCCTTCAGACAATCACGCCACCTGGTTATGGCGGACCGGAGTCGCGTGGGGTCAGTGAGCGATGTCTCGGCGGCTGGGGCAGGCCGCCGATTCTCACTAATGCAGTCGGAAACTTGCGGCAAATCGTACAGACGCGGGACTCGGTCGTGATCTGGTCAGACTACAATGCCGAGGTGCGCATCATCCCCATCAATGGGCGGCGCGCCGTCGCGGGTTCGTTTCAGGGCGTCTCCACCGGCCATTGGGAAGGTCGAACTCTTGTTGTCGAGACCACAGATTTTCGCGCGGAGGAACCACTGCGGTTCTCTCCGTGGCACAGGCTTTTGCTGACCCCTCAAACCCTTGTCACCGAGCGCTTCACCCGCGTCTCCGAGGACGAACTCGCCTACACCTTCACCGTCGAGGATCCATCGCTCTACGAACGCGCCTGGACCGCCGAAAGCGTCTTTCGCAGATCGGACGACCACGTTCTCGAATTCGCCTGCCACGAAGGCAACTACTCGATGGCCAACATCCTCCTAGGTGCGCGCGTGCAGGAGCGGCAACACCAGCAACGCGAATGACCACTCGCGGCGAAAATTCGGCCGGCTGAATTTCAAGTTCCGACGGGCGCGATCTGGCCCAAGGCGGACATTGCCAGGAGTGAAAGGTCGGGTATCCTTTCCCTCATGCTAAAGGCTGTCTTGAAGCATCCCATACTTAGTGCCTGCGCTGTCGTGGCAGCTGCGTGTCTTTTCGGGATGCTGTTCTTCAGTGAGCTGACAATCTACGCTTGGCCGCTATTGGGCGTGGTCGGCTTTGTCGCCACCGTCGTCCTCAGCTATCGAGTGTTCGGCGCTGCGCCCAATTCAAGCATCTACCGCCCCGGCGCTAATCCGGACGACCATCCGCGGTAGAGCACAAAGTTTCGGAACTCCCTGGGGGCCTCAGGTAGCAGACTGGCGGTTTTGATCGTCACTGCGTCGAACCACACGGTCGGTCAGATGGATGGCCAGGAACTGGCGCGGTTGATCGGACATCGTCAGCGGCTGCTTTCGGCGAACTGCGGCCTGCTTACGCAAGCGCTCGGAAGGGCAGCTTTCGGGTGACCCTGCCACTCGCAACCCTATGACCACACGGCTGTTGAGGCACCGACCCGGCTGGGCGTAGCCTCGCCAAGATGGGGGGCATCCGAGGTTCCGCGTGTCGCGTCGCGGCGTTGGATGGGACAGCGGGAGGTGGGGGAGCGAATGCGGATCGGCACCTGGAACGTCGAGTACGCGTATGAGGGGCGACTGGAAGTGCTGCGGCGGGTGATGTCAGTGCACCCCGCAGACATCTGGATCCTCACGGAAACACATGACGATCTAATTCCAATGGGGACTGGCTTCTGCGCGCATTCCGAGCCTCGCCCAAGAATTTTTTCAGGTATTCGGCCCGGCAGTCGGTGGGTTTCGATCTGGAGTAAGTATCCAATTGTCCAATGCGAGACATTGCCCGGCGCCGATCTGAAACGAACGGTGGCGGCGGTCCTCGACATTGGTGGTGGCAGAGAGCTGATCGTCTACGGCACCGTGATGCCGTGGCATTCTGATCGGGGAGACAATCCTCCTGAGGTAAAAGTTGCAAACTGGTCGGAGCACGATCGGATCGTACCTCTTCAGTGCGCCGAATGGGCAGCGCTACAACGCCTGCACCGCAAGGCATCATTGTGTGTTGCGGGCGACTACAACACGGACATGGGAACCGGCAGTCGCTATGGCACCAAAGAGGGAATCGCCGCGCTGCTGGAGGGGCTGGGCAAATGTGGGCTGTTCTGTGCGACGGCGCCGGGGCGCGTGCCATCCGGAAAACTTCCCGTCTTACCGATTGATCACATCTCGCTTCCCATTGCCTGGGCCAAGTCGGCGTCAGTGGTTGCCGCATGGCCTGCGTTCAACGGGAGCTGTTCGCGGAATTGAACCGCCGCTGGGACGCCCTTCCCGACAGCGTTGGCGTCCCCAGGCCCGAAGTTGTTATGGGGTGGCTGTAGCTCCAGCACGCGCGGCTCCATGAACACCTGCCGCGCCGGGTTGCAGCCACTGGATAACCGGAAGCCTGCGCCATGCGTGACGATCACCGTCACGATCCGTGAATGCGCCATGCACGTCGCCCTCTTGTGATCGAGATCAAACTCGACCTCGAAAAAGAGGGAACTGTCGCTCGCTGACAGATACAGCGACAGACGTGAGTTGGACACAATGTTGAAGCCAGACGAGCGCGAACAGATCGAGCGGGCGGTTCGGCAAGCAGAGGAAGCGACGCGCGCCGAATTCGTGTGCGTCATTAGCGAAGAAGCATCGGACTATTCCGAGGTGCCGCTGCTCTGGGCGTCAGCCCTCGCGCTAATGGCGCCGGTTCTGCCTGTCACGTTTCTTGCCTTCATGGTTCAGGTGCGCGAAGCCTTCATGGGTTGGATAGTTGGGCCAGCTATCGATCCCACCGCTCCTGCGAACGCGATTGCAGTCTACGCTACCCTGCAATGCTTCGCCTTCGTCCTCATGATCATCGTCATGTCGATCCCCGCAGTGCGCCGCGCGCTAACCCCTCGCAGTCTCAAGCGGCGATTTGTCCGCGAGCGCGCATTCGAGCAGTTCATCGGCAAGGGACTTGCCAGCACGGTAGAGCGGACCGGTCTGCTGCTCTTTGTCTCTATGAAAGACAAGTGCGCCGAAGTCATCGCGGACGTGGGAATCGCCTCACGCGTTCCGCCTGAGACCTGGTCGCGTGTCGTGAAGATTCTGGTCGCCAGGGCTCGACGCGGACGGGCCGCCGAAGGTCTGGTGGCGGCTATTGAACTATGCGGACTTGAACTCGCCCGTCAGTTTCCTTCCACTGACAACAATCCCAACGAGATCCCAGACACCGTGACGGAAATCCCGCTTCATTCCGCGGCGGGTTGAGAAGCCGGCGACCGCAGACCCGGCAGATCCCGTTGCGATTGCCGCAACCTCAAGCCGCGCCAACCGGCGCCTTGTTAAGGGACACGTCGAGATTTTTCGGATCAAGAGCAGCGCCACGGCGCGTCTGGATGCTTTCGAGGTAGGCGAGAATCGACTTGATCTGCTCCCGATCGAACCGGAAGTCCGGCATATTGGGGTGACCGACCATGACGCCTTGGGCGAAAGCCTCTTCCAGTCCCGTCACTGGATAGCGCTCGGCAAGCGTGCGCAGCGGCGGCGCAAGTGGGTTGTGACTTTTATCCTCGGAGCGAACAGCGTGGCAGCTGACGCACTTGAGTTCGACAATTCGCTGGCCCGCTTCGACCTGGTCAGGCGTGGCGTTCATCAGTGACGGGCGGACGTCGACCTCTGCGGGAGAGCCGGCTTGACGCGGCTCCCCAGAACAGCCGGCCAAGGCGAGGATCAGTGCGAGCGCGATGCGGAGGGTCATTCAAGAGGGTCACCTCGATCAGCGCCAATACTTTGACCCCGGTCAATGCGGAAGACAAAAGTCAGTACGCACCTTTCATCGCGCCGTTCCGCTGATCGCGCGGCGCACCTCTTTCGCCCGTCAGGCTGGCGATCTCGCTATACCAGCTGTAGCGAACGGAACCGCCGGGCGGCGCCTCCGTTCTTTCATATCGCCTGTGGAGCGACATCATGAAACACGCCATCATTGTCGGGCATCCCGACCCGGCTAGCTTCACGATGGCTATGGCCAAGACATATGCTGACTGCCTGTCCGCCCGCGGACACTCGATGGTCCAGCGCGATCTCTATCGCCTCGACTTCGACCCGAGGTTGAAACTTTCGGAATTGCCCAACAGGCCCGACTGGGCGCCGGCGCCAGATGTGGAGGTCGAGCGGCAGTTGCTGAAGGACGCCGACGCGTTTGCCTTCATCTATCCCCTCTGGTTCAATTCGCCGCCCGCGATCATCAAGGGCTATATTGATCGCGTATTCGGAGCCGGGTTTGGTTACGGACAGCTGCATGCAGGCGGACATGAACCCCTGCTGACCAATCGTTATCTGATCCACATCACGGCGTCTGGATCTTCGTCCGCCTGGCTCAATGAACAGGGCGCTGCCGGCTCTGTCCGTACCCTCTTCGAAGATACCTTCGGGCGTGTGTGCGGGATGCGCGTGCGCCCTCATATCCATTTCGACGGTGTTGTGCCCGGCCTGGCTCCGCGCTGGCTGTCAATGAACCTCAAGACTCTTGAAACACAGCTGGTGAAATATTTTGGTCCCGGCTGCTCCGACCTCACCTGAAAGGGTCGACGAGGCCGTTTGCGCCCGACCTAATACTGGCGACACCCGCATCCTTACGCGATGGGACGGGTGCCCTTGAGGTTGTCGAACTTGACGAAGAAGTCACGCGCCAGGGCGACGAGCTGGCCCTCCGTCGGGTGATCCACCGTTTCCCATCCTGCAATCCGGGATTCCAGCGCAGGCCGGTGTTTGAGGACATAGTGCCTGAAGTCCGCCAGGGCGGTGCGGGAGCCGGTCACCAGGATTTCCTTCTCGGACGACAGCGCATCGCAAACCTCGCCGAAAAACTCATGCACCGCGCGAACGTCGCTATTGTGTTGACGTGTCGAATGATGGTGCGCCTTGACCTTCCGGGTCTGCACCGGATCGGCGCCGAACTCATGGATCGACGCAGTATGGTGGTCGAGCCAGACGACGGCGTGAGTGTGTGGCATGGGCTGTCCTTCGAACGAAGACGGTGGTGGGGGAAGATTCTCGACTTATGACAGTACCCCAGTGAACAATCGCCGAAGTTGATCTGGATCACGCACAACGACAACCGCACGCGGCCCTCGCCTCCCGCAGTTGATACGTTCAGTTCTCGCCTCGTCCGATCATGCAACCCGGCGATGGGAAGGACTTCATCGTCCGGGCGCCGCTGGCCAGCGCGGCAAGCGCCCTGTTGTTGGTTATACGACAACGATAAAGAGCCGACATGGAAATCCAGCCATGCTGCCGAAAGGCGCCAAACGTGCGCGAGACAGTCTCAAGCCGAAGACCCAGGAACTGACCGATGTCACTCCTGCGCATCGGCAGGCTGAACTCGCCGCCTCCATCGATGCAGGGGTTGGCCATCGATGTGAGGAAAGCTGCCGTTTTCTGCGCCGCTGATTGCGCGCCGACCAAAGCCAGTTGCGTTTGCGCAGCCCCAAGCTGCACGCCAAGCTGACGTAGCAAGGCTTCCGCGAAACGAGGATCGCGACAGAGGCGCACGATCGCACCGACCGGAAACGCGTGGACGGCGGCCCTCGTCAGAGCTGTACAGTCATTGAGGTAGTCCAGCGGCGCCTCAAAGCCCAGGATGGAGCCTCGTGTCGGAAAGCCTACGATCTGGCGTTGTCCATCCTTTAGCGTGCACGTCAGCTTGAGCCATCCCGACTCAACTACGTAAATGCGCCGTCGCTCGTCGCCCTCACGAAAAAGCGTCTCTCCCACCTTCAACATGCGGCCTTGTCCGCCCTGGATGATGGCAGGCTCGCTCTTGACTGGGAAAGGCTGGCCGCCCTGAGCCAATCTGGCGCTAGGCGTTGCATGTTTCATCAATGAAGCCTGCTCCGCGCCAGGACGAATGTCTGTACGCAAACCCACACTTCAGCGTCGCAGGATTGATGCACCGATCGGTCCTACATCGGGCGACGACCGCCAAAGCCGCCATTGACCGTACTAGCCCAAGGCGACTTGTGGTCAGTTCCGGCTGGACAGGCGGCTTTTTGGCCGAAAACAGCCCTGTGCCGCTTCGCCAAGCCTCGGTGACCTATTCTCGAACCTCGTTGTCCACGTCGGCCGCTACACTCAACTCCAGATGATGTGTGAACGTAGTGTGCGATGGCGAGTTACGCTGTTGCACTCCTCAGGACAGCGCACCACCTCTTGGCGATACTGCGCTCAGTCGCAGCGGACGCACGGCTTGCGTTCAGTCAAACGCCCGCCCGGGGTTCTTGGCTAGATAGTCAGAGACCCGGAAACTGCTGATGACCTACGCAACAGTTCACCTGCACCTGACGCCATACCCAGCGCCAACTTCATTGAGCGCAATCGACTACGCTTGCGCGCTGGCAAACCTGTTCGAAGCGAAGCTTATCGTCTCAAGTTCCCACTTGGAGATTAGAGCGCCGCAGAACTGGATCGTGGGCGCGATGATGTCGACGATGGCGCGGGAGCTGGAGACGATCACCACTGCGAAGACTCAAGCGCTTGAACTGCACGTTCAGCGCGAGGCTCTTCGTCAGGGCATTCCCGTCGAGATCGCACAGACTGCAGAGCATTGGCCTAGCGCCTTGGCTGACAACGCATGGCGAGGTCGCGTCAGTGATCTGTGCGTCCTGGGCCTGTCGCCGGACAGCGCGGAGCCGCGCCTCTATGTCGAGGACTGGCTCTTTGGCTCCGGACGCCCCTGCATTCTCTATCCAGACGACACAACGCAGCTTTTCTCGGCCGAGAACGTCCTGATTTGCTGGGACTACAGTAAGTCAGCCGCTCGCACCGTCAGTGACGCCCTGCCTTTCCTTCACAATGCGAAGCGCGTTCGTGTGGCTGTATTCCGTGGCGAGAAGGACATCCCGGTCGCCGATCCAACGACACCCCTTGTCGCCTTCCTGGCGGATCACGGCGTCAAGGTCGAAGCTGAAGACGTTGCGATTGGCAAACGGACGATCGGCGCAGCAATTCTCGAACACGCCCATGCGACAGGCACAAACCTGATCATGATGGGCGCGTTCGGACACTCGCGGTTGCGCGAGTTCCTGCTCGGTGGCGCTACAAGAGAACTACTCGCCAAGTCCACCATCCCGCTCTTCATGTCGCACTGACATTCGGCGCAGCCGAGATAGCGAAGCGAGACTGCATGGCCGAAGAGCCACTTACCGGATTGAGTGTGGCGGAAGCCGAGATGCTTCTAAGGACGCACGGCCCCAATACGTTGAGGACGGTAAAGTCCCGCGGCCTTGTGACAATCGCGCTCGGCACGCTTCGCGAGCCGATGTTCATATTCCTGCTCGTGGCTGCTTCGCTTTACCTCGTCGTCGGCGATCTTGGCGAAGGACTGTTTCTGCTTGGTGGTGCAGCCGTTTCGGTCGGATTGGTCGTGTTTCAGGACGCGCGCAGTGAACGAGCGCTTGCTGCCTTGCGAGAACTGGCCGAGCCATTTGCAGACGTCATCCGCGACGGGAGCCAGCAGCGCGTCCCCGCTCGCAACCTCGTTCCAGGAGACATCATCGTTGTCATGGAAGGCGAGCGAATCTCCGCAGATGCAGTTTTTCGCAAAGGGGACGTCCTCACGGTCGACGAGTCTGCTCTGACAGGCGAGTCGGTCCCCGTTATCAAGCAGCCGGGACTCTGGCCTGCCAATGAAGCCGACAACGACCACGTGGAGACGACAAACGCCCTGTTCGCTGGGACGATGCTGCTCGCGGGACAGGGTTTGGCGCAAGTTACGCAGACCGGAGTTCGAACCCGAATTGGCGCCATCGGCTCCGCGCTGTCCGGCGAAATGGAGCGCACGCCTCTTCAGGAAACGACTGGCCGGCTGGTTTTGCTACTGAGCGTGATTGCGGTCGTATTCTGCCTACTCGTAGCCGCAGCCTACGGTTTCGTGCGGGGCGATTGGGTTGCCGGAGGCCTGGCTGGGCTAACCGTCGCAATCGCTTTGCTCCCGGAAGAGTTTCCGATGGTGCTGGCGGTGTTTCTCGCCATCGGCTCGTGGCGACTGGCCCGCCATCAAGTGCTGGTGCGCCGGGCGGCTGTGGTCGAGACCCTGGGCGCGGTGACAATGCTGTGTGTCGACAAGACCGGCACGCTGACCGAGAACCGAATGAAAGTCGGAGCAGTCTGGGCCAATGCCAAGCAGCTCGGCACCGATATGGACAGCACGGCGGGCGATGTTGCTCGGGTCGCTCTTCTTGCGTCGGCAGTCCACCCCGTCGATCCCATGGACCGAGCTGTTTATGAAGCTCTGGAAGGTCGCGCCCGATCGACACTTACCAGCAACGGTAGTGAACCTGTCAGCAGCTTTCCGCTCAGGCCCGATCGGCTTGCCGTCATCCAGTCGTGGCGAACCGAAGCGCGGGCGATGTGGGCTGCGAAGGGCGCCCCAGAGGCAATCTTGCGTCTGTGCAGGACGACACCTGCCGAGAAACAAACCATCGATGCTGCGCTAGCCGGCATGGCGGCCGACGGATTGCGTGTTCTTGGTGTCGCCAGGGCCGACGACGCATCGAAAGCGATTTGCGAGCCGGACGATGTCCAGTTCGAGTTTGTCGGCCTCATCGGATTTCTTGACCCTCTGCGAGCAGATATTCCCGCCGCGCTCGCCGAGGCCCGCGCGGCAGGCATCGATGTTTCAATGATCACGGGTGACTATCCCGCGACCGCACTGGAGATCGCACGACTAGCGGGTCTGAATGTAGCAGGCGGCATCCTTACAGGGTCCGAGATTGCCTCGCTGAGCCCTGAGGAGCTGTCAAAACGGCTCGCGACAGTTCGAATCTTTGCGCGCGTCAAGCCAGACCAGAAGCTGGCGTTGGTCGAGGCCTTCAAGGCGCGCGGCGAGGTCGTCGCGATGACCGGCGACGGCATCAACGACGCTCCGGCGCTGGAACGCGCCCACATCGGCATCGCCATGGGAAAGCGCGGGACTGATGTTGCACGCGAAGCAGCCGATCTCGTCTTGCTCGACGACAGCTTTCCAGCAATCGTCGGCGGCGTGCGGCTGGGCCGCCGCATCTTCGCCAACCTCCGCAAGGCGCTGACCTATGTGATGGCGATCCACGTCCCAATTGCGGGCGTCGCTCTGCTGCCAATCCTCTTTGGCATGCCGCCCCTGCTCTATCCGATGCACGTGGTGATGCTGGAGCTGATCATCGACCCCGTATGCTCACTGGTTTTCGAATCCGAGCCAAGTGATCGCTCGGCGATGCTCCGCCCGCCAAGGTCGATCAGGGAGCCCCTGTTCGGGCGGCCTCAGATCATTCTGGCTGCCGTTCAGGGCGCTGTCCTGCTGGCGGCGGTGCTTGGCATTTACGTGTGGAGCCTCAGCATCGAACTCCCTGATGATCAGGCGCGCGCTGCGGGCTTCATGGTGCTCGTCATAGGCAATCTGGTTCTGGCGCTTGCTGATGCATTGGGTACTGCAACACGGCTGTTCGACTCAAGGCACAACATCTTCTGGGGTGTGAGCGCCATAGCGGCAGCTGTCCTCTTGGGCACGATGACCGTCCCATTCTTGTCGGAGATCTTTCGCGTAGAAGCGCCGGACGGTGCTGTCATCGCGCTTTCGGTCTTCGTCGCGGTCATCGCAGGCGGATGGTACGGTGTCGCCAAACGATGGAACCGTCCGGGTCAGTCCAGACCTTCGGCAGCGACCAGCTACCCCACTCCCGAAAGGCGCGACGCGCTTCCTTCAAGCAAGCAGGTGAAATCATGAAACGACTGACCGGCAAGGTAGCCATCGTGACAGGCGGAGCGCTTGGCATCGGGCGAGCGGGCGTAATCCGTATGGCCGAGGAAGGCGCCTTTGTCGCCATCCTCGACCTTCAGGCTGACAAGGGAGAAGCGCTGGCAGCCGAGTTGCGTGCCCGCGATTTCGCGGCGCGCTTCTGGCGCTGCGATGTGTCCAGTGAAGCCGAGGTATCCCGGGTGTTCGGCGAAGTCGCAGCACATTTTGGACGCATCGACATCGTTGTGAACAATGCCGGCGTGGCGGGCGTGAACAAACCGACGCATGAGCTGACGGAAGCGGAGTGGGACTGGGTCCAGTCAATCAACGTCAAGGGCGTGTTCTTTTGCACCAAGCACGCCATTCCGTTTCTACGGATGGCCGGTGGTGGAAGCATCATCAACCTTTCCTCGATTTACGGGCTCGTCAGCGCGCCCGATATTCCCCCCTATCATGCCTCGAAGGGTGCGGTCCGGTTGATGACCAAGACCGATGCACTCCTATACGCCGCCGACAGGATACGCGTGAACTCGATTCACCCGGGATTCATCTGGACCCCTCTGGTTGAAGCGCACCTGAAAGCGTCCGGCGATCTCGAAGCCGGTCGAGCCGCAACAGATGCGCTGCATCCTCTCGGCCACATGGGCGAGCCCGACGACATCGCCTGGGGTATTGTCTATCTGGCTTCCGACGAGGCCAAGTTCATCACAGGCGCCGAGCTGGTCATCGACGGTGGCTACACCGCTCGCTGAGCAAAGCTCGAATATCAGCTCGCCGCGGCTGTGATGTCGCACGCTGGTGCGCCGAGGGCCGGCCCCTTCGTACGATCCCTGCGAAGCGGGATTAACGATACAGCGCTCATTGGCGAATCGGGAGTGGCGCCTTCAATGCGACGGGCGGGCCCCGACAGAAGAACTTGACTTGATCAGAAGGCTTCCATGATCGTTCCCGCGGGAGCGTGCGGAGGCTCCAGCATGGGCGATTTCAAACGATCGAGCTCCTTTATCACATGCAACACTCCGGCTGGCCGACCGGCGTCGTGTTTTCGCCATCGCGACAGCTCGATCAGGGGTCCTGAACTGACTGGATGTAACCTAGCAGCCCCCGGATCTCGGCTGGCTCCAGCTCCCATTCTGGCATGCCATCGTGGCCGGTGATCATGCCCTCGGCTAGCGCCTCTGCCAGACTGCTGACAGGATACTTGCGACCCAGGTAGCTGAACGGCGGAGCATTTCGCACGGGACTCTGTTTGTCACGCGCGACTGCATGGCAGGTTCCGCACTGCTCTTCCGCCATCTTCTGCCCCGCTGCGATTTCCGCAGGAGAGGCGCCAAGATTCTCTTCTTCCCCGTGTGGCCCGTGAGAGCACGCGACGAGCCCGATAGCGCAAGACCCGACAGCGCAAGAGAGGAGAAGGAGTCTAATCAAGGCTGCCTCCGACCGAACCCGGACGATTGCGGACTGTGGCGCAGATGATGGCCTACGACAATGCGGCCCAGCTTGCCTAAACAGCTGGCCACAAGCAGTTGCTGGAGCCCGTGAACCGGAGCGCATGACGCGATCCGCCATGTAGATGACATCACACAGGAAATAGTCTGACCTGGGGCGAGAGCATGAAACAACCAGATTGTGAGTGCGGCGTCACAAAACACGCCCTAGGGTGAACCGCTGCGACGAACATTCGGGAAGCCGATGACCACACGCAATCTCGACGCCCTGTTCTCGCCGCATGCGATCGCGCTGATCGGCGCCAGCGTGGAAACGGGTTCGGTTGGTGCGATCGTCGCGCGCAATCTGCTCAGCGGTGGATTCACCGGGCGCATCATGTTCGTCAACCCGCGCGCGACCGAAGTTTTCGGGCAGCCTTGTTATCCCTCTGTAGGCGCACTTCCCGCACCGCCTGATCTTGCCGTGATTGCCACGCCGCCGCGCACCGTTCCTGATGTTATCGCGGAACTAGGAGCAGCCGGATGCCGGGCCGCCGTTGTGATCACCGCAGGTGTCACGACGGATCAGAAGCAGGCCATGCTCGATTCGGCTCGTCCCCACACCATGCGCATCATCGGCCCCAATTGCCTTGGCTTCCTTTCGCCCCTTCGTGGCATCAACGGGAGCTTCTCGCATATGGCGCCGCTCAAGGGTCGGTTGGCGCTTCTTTCCCAGTCCGGAGCGATCGCGACGTCGATCATCGACTGGGCCAACGGAAACGGCATCGGCTTTTCGCACCTTGTCTCCATGGGGGACATGGCGGATGTGGACTTTGGCGACCTGCTAGACTTCCTCGCCATGGATGCCGACACGAGCGCCATCCTTCTCTACGCGGAGTCGATTACCGCGGCGCGGAAGTTCATGTCCGCAGGGCGGATCGCGGCGCGAGCGAAGCCCGTCATCGTTCTCAAGGCTGGCCGCAGCATGGCCGGCGCGAAGGCTGCTGCTTCGCACACGGGTGCGCTTGCGGGCGCCGATGCAGTCTATGACGCCGCCTTCCGCCGCGCCGGCATGCTGCGCGTGGATACGCTGCGGGATCTCTTCGACGCAGCGGAAACGCTCGATAGCGGCCTTCGTGTTCACGGAGACCGGCTCGTGATCCTGACAAACGGCGGTGGACTTGGCGTCATCGCTACTGATGCGCTCGAACGACATGGCGGCGAGCTAGCTCGGTTATCGCCAGAGACGCTCGCTGCACTTGATGTCGTGCTGCCAGCTGCCTGGTCGCACGGCAATCCCGTGGACATCATCGGCGACGCCAGTGGCGCGCGTTACGCAGCTGCGCTTGAGGGACTGGCGAGCGAGCCAGCAGCGGACGCAATCCTGGTGATGAACTGCCCCACCGGGGTCAGCGACAGCGAGGATGCTGCCGGCGCCGTGCTTGGCTTCAGGGCGCAGCATCCTCGCCGGCCCATTCTGGGCTGCTGGATGGGCGAAGCATCTGCCGCAGCGCCACGTCGCAGGCTGACCGCGGCAGGCCTGCCGAACTACGAAACGCCCGACGAGGCCGTGCGTGCCTTCCTCCATCTGCGAGAGTTCAGCCGAAATCAGCAGGCTCTCTATGAGACGCCAGCCAAAACGGACGAAGGCCATCAGGCTGCTGCGGCAGAAGCAGTCCGCGCAATCATTTCACACGCGCTGTCCGAGAAGCGCAGCATTCTTACCGAACCGGAAGCCAAAGCGGCCCTCGCGGCCTACGGGATCCCCGTTGTGGTGACGTTCACGGCGACCTCGCCAGCGGAAGCGGCGGCCGCCGCAGCAAGGATCGACCGGACGGTTGCGCTCAAGATTCTTTCCCGACAGATCACGCACAAGAGCGACGTTGGAGGCGTGCGCCTCGATCTTGAAACGCCAAACGCCGTTCGCCACGCGGCGGAAGATATGATCGCGCGGGTCGCGCGCGAACGCGCCGATGCTATCATCGATGGATTCACGATCCAGGAAATGGTGAAGCGTCCGCTCGCACGCGAATTGCTGCTTGGCGCCGTTGTCGACCCGACATTCGGGCCCTGTATCCTGTTCGGTCATGGCGGGGTTGCGACGGAAGTGATTGCGGACCGCGTGATCGGGCTGCCGCCACTCAACTCCATTCTCGCGCGTGACATGATCCGACGAACCCGCATATCGCGATTGCTAGGTGGCTATCGGGATCGCACAGCAGCCGATCATGACGCGATCTGTGCGACACTTGTCTCTCTCTCAAATATGATGATCGACCTGCCGGAGATTACCGAGTTGGATATCAATCCACTACTTGCCGACGCCGAGGGCGTAATCGCACTCGATGCGCGTATAGTTGTCCGGGAGGCGTCTGACACGCCGAACAGGTTGGCGATCCGGCCATGGCCGGGTGAGCTGGCTCGAAAGGCGAGCATTGGCAACATGGATCTGATGGTGCGGCCCATCAGACCGGATGACGCGGCGACCCTCGCGAAATTCGCAGAGAACACGAGCGCATCCGACCTGAGGCTTAGGTTCCATGGAGCCGTAGGTAAGATCACAGAGGTAACAGCCGCCCGTCTGTGCCAGATCGACTATGACCGGGAGATGGTGCTAGTCGCCGACGAGCTCGGCGGTGGACATGCTGGCATCGTGCGCCTGATCTTCGATCCGAACTTCGAGACTGCGGAAGTGGCTCTCATTGTGAGGTCGGACATGCAGCGGCGCGGTCTGGGCGAACTATTGCTGAAAGAGGCAATGGACTATGCACGGTCACGTGGCGCCCATCGCCTGACAGGAGATGTGCTATCCGACAACCACACGATGCTCGACCTTGCACGCAAGCTAGGCGCGAACCTGCATCTTTACTCCGAGGATGCTACGGTTACCCGAGTGATCGTGCCTCTCAAGTGACAGGGCACCGTCAAGCACGCACAACGCTGCCAGTGCGGCCCGGGTGCGGAGCCGGGCGGCTCACTAGTCGAAAAGCTTCTCCCATCTTTCTCATTCCGGAAGCTACTCCTTGATCTTACGCAGTCATTCCGGCCGTCAGCGGCTATAGTTGATCCTGACCCTGTCCAGGGAACTGCCCGTGCCGGATGATCCTGTTTGGCTTGAACCACTGCAGCGGGTTGGCCTCGCACTCGCGATCGGATTTCTTGTCGGCGTCGAGCGCGGCTGGAGGCAGCGGGATGACGGCGAAGGACAACGCGTTGCGGGCATCAGGACATTCGCGCTGATCGGCGTGTTGGGCGGCTCTTCCGGATTGCTGCTGCCAGCAGTGGGCCCGGTGCCCGTCGCGGCAGTGGCGCTGGCCTTTGGCGCCGCCTTCACTGTGTTTCAGTTCCGCCAGGCGATGGAGGACGGCGACAACTCTGTCACATCGACGGTGGCCGGGCTGCTGGTATTTGCGCTCGGCCTTTACGCAGTCGTCGGCGAGACCGTCGTGGCAGCCGCCGTGGCCGTGGCCAGCACCATCGTGCTGGCGTTCAAGGAAGCGCTGCATAGCTGGCTTCGGTCAGTCACCTGGAGGGAGCTGCGATCGGCTTTCCTGATCCTGGCGGCGACCTGCATTGTACTACCCTTGATACCAGAAGGCGCGGTCGACCCATGGGGCGCCATCGAACCTCGCTCCTTGTGGTGGCTCACGATCCTGATCGCCTCCGCGAGCTTTGTAGGGTATGTCGCGCTACGAGCGCTGGGACCGCGTGCCGGCCTAATGATCGGCGCGCTGGCCGGCGCGATAGTCTCTTCGACAGTCGTAACGATCGACCTAGGGCGGCGCGTCCGATCGTCAGAAATCGATACCTCCAGCGGCGCGGCTGCGGCCGCGCTGGCTGCGTCTGTGAGCCTGATCCGATGCGGGGCGGTAGCTTCGCTGTTCTCGAGCGCGGTCGCCGCTCGCCTTTGGCCGGTCCTCGCGGCTTCTGCTGTCGTCTGCCTCGGGTGCGCGTGGGCCCTCGCGCGGCCTGTCGCCAGATCCGCGGCAGCTGCGGACTATGCTGCGATCAGGAGTCCGCTGGACCTGTGGTCCGTTGCAAGATTTGCGTTCGTCTTGATCGTGCTGACCATCGGCGCCAATCTCGTCTCCGGTGAGTTAGGCTCCAATGGTCTAGGTGTGTTTGCTGCGACAGCTGGACTTGTGGATGTCGATGCCGTGACCCTGGTCGTTGGCAAGCTTGCCACGACAGGACTCGCCACCGAGACCGCGGTCGGCGCCATCCTCATCGGCATTCTTGCAAACCAGATGTTCAAGCTGGCGGCCGTGATCGTTGGCGGCGCGTTGGGCTTCAGCATTCGTTTAGGAGCTGTCGTCGCGCTGGCAGGCATTGCAGGGGCGCTCGTTCACGTACTCGCGCCAATCGTCTACAGCTCTTATTCGATGCCGCGCTGAACTGAACGTCGGTCGCGACGAGGGCGCCGTTCAGGGCCCGAACGACCCTACGGTCAGCGTCGAAGCCGAGGAGCAGCCGCATCGGGCGAAGCGCATAAGAGTCGACATACCGTCCGACAACGACGCCCTGCTTGATCTTGCCTCCAAGGTCGTTGGCCGGCCTGCATTGCCTCCCAAGGAGCACGACCGCCGCGCGGGTCGACCTGACGTCGCTTCGCACCGACGGGCCCACCGACGCCCATCACGGCCCCCAATCCATGCGGACCTGGATCGGGATTGGGTTTCCAGATGACTCTCTTACCGACCGACCCCTCCCTAGAGGTGCAGGTGGTTCTGCAAGCACTGCCTGCGGTTGATCGATCGCAAACCGACCGACGAAAGATGTTGCAACATGGTAGCCTGAGGTGAAACCCCTCGTACGTCCTGGAAGGGGCGGCATCCTGACCGACAACGTGGAAAGCTGGCCGCCTCTCAAATCTCACAGAAGTGAACTTACTATGGGCTTTCTGCGAACCTAAAATCACATCGAACAACCCGAAATGCAGGTCAGCGAGAACTCTGGAAGTCCAACAGGCGAGCTGACCTACGCGCTGCGCAAGGTGTGCAAACGCTATGGCGACGGGACAGCCGCGGTGCACGCGCTGAGGGATGTCGACCTGGAGGTGAAACCAGGCGAGATGCTGGTGCTTCTCGGTCCTTCCGGCTCCGGCAAGTCGACTCTACTGAACATAATGGGCGGGCTCGACCGTGCGACGTCGGGCGAGGTCTGGTTCGGCGACCAGGACCTCGCCTCCATGAACGACGACGCCCTCACGCAGTATCGTCGCAAGCGGGTGGGGTTCATCTTCCAGTTCTACAACCTCATCCCGAGCCTGACCGCGCGGGAGAATGTCGAATTGGTGAACGAGATCGCCGACGATCCCCTCCCCGCTGCCGAGGCGCTTGAACTGGTCGGACTTGACGGACGGCTCGATCACTTCCCGGCGCAGCTCTCCGGCGGGGAGCAGCAACGAGTTGCCGTCGCCCGGGCAATTGCGAAGCGACCTGCCATCATGCTGTGCGACGAACCGACAGGCGCCCTAGACGTTCGCACTGGCGTGCGTGTGCTCGAGGCGCTGGCCGAGGTCAACCAACGCTTTGGTTCAACAATGCTGTTGGTCACTCACAACGCTGATGTGGCGCGGCTGGGCGATCGGGTTGTCAGATTTCTCGACGGCAGAATCCGTTCCATCGAGTCGAATAGTCGTCGCGCAAAGCCTTCTGATCTGGAGTGGTGATGCGCATGCAGGTGCTCGACCGGAAACTGCTCCGCGATCTCTGGCGAATGAGGATCAACGTCATCGCCATCGTGCTCGTTCTCGGGTGTGGCGTCGCCATCCTCGTCATGGCCGTCGGCATGCGCGGTTCGCTTGAACGGACCCGCCTGACCTACTACGCGTCCTACAAGATGGCCGACCTGGCGGTCTCCCTGGTCCGGGCGCCCGCGAACATCGCTAACAAGTTGGCTGCGATTCCCGGCGTCTTGGCCGTCGAGACACGCGTGGCGGGACTGGCGCTGCTGGATCTTCCCGGCGTGAAGGAGCCGGCGTCGGCTCATCTGGTTTCACTGCCCCGGCTCGGGCGGCCAGGGGTCAATGACCTGTCGCTGGCCAAAGGCCGCTGGCCCGATACGGACCGCGCGGACGAAATTCTCGTCAACGAAGCGTTGGCGACGGCAAACGCGTTTCAGTTGGGCCAGGAACTGTCAGCCACGCTTCATGGGCAAAGACACACGTTGAAGATTGTTGGTGTCGCCAATTCACCTGAATTTGTCTTCGTGACGGCTCCCGGCGAGATTTTCCCCCAGCAGGATCGCTTCGGCGTCATCTGGATGGGCGAGGAAGCGTTGGCGCGCGCATACGATCTCGAAGGCGCGTTCAACAATGCTGTGTTCCGGCTGTCTATCGACGCCGATCCTCTGGCCATAAAACGCGCGATTGACGGGGCGCTCGAACCCTACGGTAGCGCGGGTGCATATGATCGCGACCGCATGCCGTCAGATCGCTTCCTGACGGAGGAGCTGGGCCAACTCGCGACAATGGCGGCTTTCCTGCCGACCTTCTTCATCATCATCGCCGCCTTCCTGGTGAACATATCCCTCACCCGCATCATTGCGGCCGAACGATCGAATATCGGCCTGCTTAAAGCGTTCGGCTATTCTGATCGTGCGGTCGCGACACACTACGCCAAGGGCGCGTTGCTGATTGCGGCCGGCGCCGCCGCCCTTGGCTCGGTAGCTGGGTGGCTGCTGGGTCGCATGATGGCGACGGTCTACCAGGAGTATTATCGGTTCCCCCGGCTGGAGTTCGAAGCTTCTCCCGCTGTATATGCAGCCGCCTTCGGCATTGCCGCCGCCTGTGCGATCGCGGGGTCACTGACCGCGGTCGTTGCTGCAGTCCGTCTCGCCCCCGCCGCCGCGCTGGCGCCGCCCACCTCGTTCGGCGACGGCAGCGCGATGTTGAAGTCGTTCAGTGCGCGCCTGGACGCCAAGAGCCGCATAATCCTGCGGCGGATCGTGCGATTTCCGCGACGCTCGGCAACAACCATGATCGGCATTTCGCTCGCCATCGCCGTTCTGGTTCTCGCCGGCACGTTCCCGGCCGTTATGGAGAGACTGATTCAGGTGAATTTCACGGAAGCCAACCGACAGGATGTCTCACTCAGCTTCGTCGACGCGAAGGAGATGGGCGTTGTGCATGCCGTGATGAACCTGCCTGGGGTGATCCATGCAGAGCCCAGCCGGGCGGATCGCGTGGTCCTCCATCACGCTGGCAAGAGCATTGAGGAGACGTTGATAGGATTGCCGCCGGATGCGCGGCTCAGCAGGCTTGTCGATGCCAGCCTGATGGCTGTTCGCCCCCCTCCATCAGGCATCGCACTCGCGCGCGCGCTCGCGGAAAAGCTGAACGCCGCCCCAGGCGATACGCTTGAGATCGAACAAACCATGGGTCGAAGACTGATCATCCGCGCCCGGGTCGCCACAATTGTCGATCCGATGGTCGGCGCGTCCGCCTACATGGAGCTTGACGCCCTCGCCCGGATGATGCGCGAACCCGGTCGGATCACAGGCGTACACGTGCGGTTCGACACGGAACAGTACGACCGCTTCAATGCCGCGATCAAAGAAGCCCCTGCGCTGGCCGGCGCCAGCTTCATCAATCTTGCCGAGCGCTCGATGCGGGAGAATTTCGACCGCGGCGTCGGCGTCATGAACTTAATCTACCTGTCGTTCGCCGCTGTCATGGCCGGAGGCGTCGCTTTCTCGGCAGCCCGCATCACGCTGGCGGAACAGGAACGCGACCTCGCGACCTTGCGAGTTCTGGGATTCACACGGCTGGAAGTCTCCTATGTGCTTCTCGGTGAGCTGGCCGCATTGGGGCTGCTGGCGGTCGTGCCCGGTGTCGTCGCAGGAACCCTCATAAGCGAGTGGCTGATGGAGCTTTTCTCCAATGACCTTTACTCATTCCCATACGTCTTCAATGCGACGGGCTATGCCGTCGCCATTGGATTTGCGCTAGGGTGTGTGGCAGCGGCGGCCATGCTGGTGCGGACGGGGATTGATCGGCTGGATATGGTCGGCGTCCTGAAGGCGCGCGACTGACCCGCATCAAGGCAGGCCAGCGCAATCTCTGCGAGGCAGCGCCATGGCTCAGTCATCTGCAAAGCGGAAAACGATCTCAACGGCGACGCTTGTCTGGGCGGGCGCAGGGGTGGCGCTCGCAGCAGCGATGGCGTTGCTGCTGTGGCCGCGTCCGATGTCGGTTCAGGCGGCCCTGGTCGATCGGGGAGAGGTGACGCGCGAGATCGTCGAGGAGGCGCGAGTTGAAGTTCGCGACCTGCATTCAGTCACGGCGCCTGTGACAGGACGTCTTGAACGGATCAGCCTCAGGCCCGGAGATGTGGTAAAGGCCGGTCAGGCGATCGCAAGGATCGGCGCACCGTCCGCGAGTTTGCTGGATGGGCGGCTGGCCGCGGAAGCGCAAAGCGCCGTTAGCGCGGCGCGCGCGGCGGTCCGCGTCGCGGAGGCCAACCTGGCCCTCGCGCAGGGCGAGCAAAAGCGCACCGCGACCCTGATGAAGTCCGGCTTTGCTTCTCCTGCCGCCCTTGATCGAGTCGTCCGGGCGCTGGCCGCTGCCGACGCGGAAGTCGCAGCCCGCAAGGCCGATCTCCTTCGCGCGGAAGCAGCGGCCGGCTATCGCTCCGGGGCGCAGGCGATACGCACCGTCAGGAGCCCAATCAGCGGGACTGTCCTGCGTGTCTTGGAGGAAAGCGAGGGCGACGTACTGGTCGGTACCTTGCTGATGGAGATCGGCGATCCTTCGCGGATGGAGATTGTCGGAGAGTTCCTGTCACAGGACGTGGCGCTGATGCCGGAAGGCGCGCGCGTGATAATCAGCGGAGCGGGAGCCCAGCCCGTTGAGGGACGCGTGCAACTCATCGAACCTTATGCCCGCACGAAGGTTTCGGCCCTGGGAATCGAGGAGCAGCGGGTCAATGTGGTAATTGACTTCGAAGGCTCCGAGAACACGCCGCGCCTTGGTCATGGCTACAAGGTCGATGCCGCCGTGCAGGTCTTTCAAGCCAGTGGGGCCTTGAGGGTCCCCACTGATGCGCTCGTGCGCCACAATGGGGGATGGGCGGTCTTTGCGATCGTCGAAGAGCGCAGCCAGCTAAGGCAGGTGACGGTCGGAGACGGTGACGATCGCTTCCGTGTCTTACTCGACGGACTGAAGGAGGGCGATGCTGTCATCCTCTTCCCGGGCGATACGATCCGCGACGGGGATCTTGTCGTGGCGGGAATGTAAACTGACACGTAAGCAGAATGAACCAGGACCTGTTCGACCACACAATTGACGCCTGCTCGCTTAACGCCACAGGCGCAGCTTCCGCTCCAATGGCAGGATGCATGCGGTCGCGGCAGTGTTAGCGTGGCAGGCTTGGAACCTCCAGTCGATGGACAACTCAGAGTGACGCAACAAAAGACACCGACAAGCACACGGCAGCCCGGGCCAGGCGCATCGACTACCGGTCGCTCGCAGCTGACCATCCGACCCATTAGCCTGGACACGATGGGTGAGAACGTCGTGATCCTGTCGCGTGATTGTCACGCTCTCAGGCCGGACCGACTGGCGGGCTTCCGGAAGATCGAGGTTCGGGTCAACGGCGCCCAGATCGTCGCGAATGTACTGATCTCTGATGGTCTGGAAGCTCTCGGTCCCGGGGAGATCGGGTTGCCGCAACCTGCCCTGCACCGTCTTGGCGTGAAGCCCGGCGACCACGCACATGTTTCGATCGCTCCACCGGCGGCAAGTCTTGACGCCGTTCGAGCCAAGATCCGCGGGGAAGAGCTGACGAAGGAGGAAATCCGCGCAGTTGTGGAGGATCTTGCCGCTCACCGCTATTCCGATATCGAAGTCGCGGCGTTCCTGATCGCGACATCCAGCTTCATGACAACGAGTGAAGTGCTGGCGCTAACAAGCTCCATGGCGGCCGCAGGCACCCAGCTGAAATGGAACCGCCCGGTTGTGGTCGACAAGCACTGCATCGGCGGCATTCCCGGCAATCGGACGACTATGATCGTGACACCGATTGTGGCCGCTCATGGGCTCACCATGCCCAAGACGTCTTCCCGCGCGATTACGTCACCGTCCGGCACGGCCGATACGATGGAAGTGCTGTCTCGCGTCGAGCTGACCGAAGATGAAATGCGCGATGTGGTCGAGCGCTGCAATGGTTGCATCGCCTGGGGCGGGCACGTCAATCTATCCCCTGCCGACGATGTCCTGATCTCCATCGAGAGACCTCTTTCAATTGACACGCCAGAGCAGATGGTGGCGTCAATTCTTTCGAAGAAGATCGCCTCCGGCTCCACTAACCTGTTGATCGACATCCCCATGGGGCCGACGGCAAAGATCCGTTCAAACATTCACGCACAGAGCATTCGCAAGCTTTTTGAGTTTGTCTCTTCGCGCCTCGGACTTTTCACGGAAGTCATCATTACCGACGGCTCCCAGCCTGTTGGCTTTGGAGTTGGCCCAGCCCTGGAGGCGCGCGATGTGTTGGCCGTGCTGGATGGGAGGTCAGACGCTCCGGCTGATCTTCGCGAGAAGTCGATCCTGCTTGCCGGTCGCTTGCTGGAACATGACCCACTTCTGGCAGGGGGCCGCGGAGAACAGCGTGCGCGCGAGCTGCTCGAAAGCGGCGAAGCCCACAAGACGTTTGACCGGATCATCGACGCTCAGGGCTCTCCTCCACGAGCAGCGCCGATTGGCTCTTTGGTTTTCGAAGCAGTTGCACCCCGGGATGGGGTTGTGAGTCAGATTGACTGCTTTCGCATTGCCCGCATCGCGCGGACAGCCGGAGCGCCATACGATCCTGGCGCGGGGATTGACCTGCGAAAGAAGTCCGGGGACGTGGTCCGCAAGGGCGAACCACTTTATCGCATCCATGGGCTTGATCATTCCGACTTTGCGGCGGCATGCGAAGCCGCCGACGAGGACTCGGGATTTCGCGTCAGCAGCGCAGGCCGATGAGTGTGGTCCTGCATGCATTCCGCGACCAGGCCGCAGAAGCGCAAAGGCTGGCGGTTGCGCTTCAGATCCCCTTGGCATTCGTCGACGTGCATACATTTCCAGATGGCGAAGTCTTGCCGCGTATTCCGTTCCCCTCTTCAACAACGATTGTCTATCGCTCGCTCAATCAGCCGAATGCCAGACTGGTGGAACTGCTGCTCTCCGTCGATGCGTGGCGGAGTAATGGCGTAGAACAGCTGGTACTGGTCGCTCCCTACCTGCCCTACATGCGGCAGGACGTTGCATTCCAGAGCGGCGAGCCCGTCAGTCAACGCGTGCTGGCAGGCCTGCTGGATGATGCATTCGATCGAATTGTCACCGTGGATCCACATCTGCACCGCACGCCGTCGCTTGAAGCTCTGTTTCCGAACTGCGAGTGTGTACATCTGTTCGGAGCCGATGCTCTGGTATCACGCCTGCGCACGTCTCCACCGCCACCAGAAACGTTAGTGGTGGGGCCGGACATTGAATCGCGCCCCTGGGTCACGCGGATCGCCGAACCCCTCGGTCTGGATCATGCGACCTATTGCAAAGTCCGACGCGGCGACGCCGATGTGGAGATCGAGTCTCCATCCGGCCTGGCCGTCGCGGGACGTCCAATCCTGCTTGTCGACGACATCTGCTCGACGGGAGAGACGCTGCGCAAGGCGACATCGATCCTGAGATCGTCCGGGGCAGGCCCGATCACGATCTTCATCACGCACATGCTCGGTGACGCGATGATAGTGGAAAGCCTGCTGCACGCGGGAGCGGCTCGCATAATCTCAACGGATTCCTGTCCCGGCCCCACGAGCGAAATTCATCTCGCGGATCTTTTGGCTAAATCACTCGGGGAAGCGGCATAGCGGAGTCCGAGCCACTCTTTCTTGCAACGCGTCGGCTAGGGATTGACGACAGTCAAGCCGATCTCCCGCGAGTCGGCCTCAATGGACCAGCAATAATGGGTGAAACGATGAGCCTGCTGAGCTTCCACGGCGCTGCCGGCTGCGTGACCGGTGCGTGCATGCTGCTTGAAGCCCACAAGTCCCGGGTGCTGGTCGAATGCGGCATGTTTCAAGGAACAAAAACCCTGAAGCAGCTGAACTATGGCAAATTTCCCTTTGATGCAGCCTCGCTGGATGCTGTCCTGCTGACGCACGCACACATCGACCATAGCGGCCTGCTTCCAAAGCTTCGACTGGCCGGGTTCGAGGGACCTATTTTTGCGACAGTAGGAACCCGAGACCTGTGTGAAGTGCTTCTTCCCGACGCGGGCGCCATTCAGGAAATTGAGGTGTCGCAGCTCAATCGACGCAACCGGCGTCGCGGTGGAGCCGACCTGACGCCAATCTTCACGTCAGCCGACGCGCGGGACACTCTTGCGCAGTTCCAGACGGTCCATCTGAAGGAATGGATCAATGTAGCTCGCGGGGTTCGTGCTCGCTGGTGGAACGCTGGCCATATCCTCGGCGCTGCCTCGATCGAAGTGGAACTCCAGGATGAGGAAAACGAAGCTCCGCTACGGCTTTGCTTTTCCGGTGATGTCGGCCCGGGCGATCGGGATCTCGCCGACGACCCGGATGGGCCGTCGGATATCGACCACCTGATCGTGGAAAGTACCTATGGTGGAACCGAACGCAAAGAGTTCGACACCGCGACCCGTCGCAGGATTTTACGCGACGAGTTGCGAACTGCACACGCAGCCGGTGGTCCGTTGCTCATTCCGGCGTTTGCAGTGGAGCGGACCCAGGAGCTTTTGGTCGATCTCCTCGCCCTGATGGAAAGCACCGAGGCGCCGCCCGGACCGATCTTTCTCGACAGCCCACTGGCCATTAAGGCAACTGATGTTTTTCTTCGCAGCGGTCACAGGGATTCCGGACACAATCCTTTCAAAGGACTACGAGAGTCGCGACTTCTTCGTTTCACCGAAAGCGCCGCGGAAAGTCGCGAAATCGAGCGCCAGCGTGGATGGCATGTGATCATCGCGGCAAGCGGAATGTGCGATGCTGGCCGGGTTAGGGGCCATCTTCGTCGTCTGCTTCCGCGCGAGGACGCGACGGTGCTCATCGTTGGATACCAGGCCTTCGGCACGCTGGGGCGCCTTCTCCTCGAAGGACGGCGCGACGTGCGCATTCAGGGTGATGAGATCGCGGTCAGGGCACGCATTCGCGAAATCGACGTTTACTCGGGCCATGCCGATGCGAGCGGTCTCGCCCGATGGGTGCAGGCCCGGATGCCAATCTCGGGAACTGTGTTCCTGAACCATGGGGAGCCGAACAGCCTGACGGGCTTGCAATCTCGTCTTGCGACTGACGGGTTGCCTGCACACCGGATCAAGATTGCCGAGCTGGATCAATCTTATCGGCTTGAACGCAATACGCCGGCCATACCCGCAGCTCCGACGCCGCCCCGTCTCACACCTGAGGCGCTCACCCACCTCGACTGGCACAATCAGCGAGTGTCGTTTCTGGCGGCGATGCAGGAGAAGCTCATTCGCGCTCCAGATGACAAGTCACGTGAGCGCCTCCTGACGTTGCTCGAAGAGGCGCTTAACGCTTCCCGCGCTCTGCCTACACGGCAGTGAAGTCAAGGCGGTCAGGAAGGGCTGATGAAACGTACTGGCTTGGAAGCTAGCGGTCCCCAGTTTGGTCGTCGACACCACGAGCGGTGGGAAGGGGGCCAATTCCGGCCATTCGTCCTACCGTCCACGAGCGACGACAATTCGCCGACAGCAGACGTTCGCGTGCGGTTCGCTGTGATGTCTCCCCCCGATGAACGGTTGCGCCGAGCCCGTCTTATCTTGGCGGCGGGTAGTTGGGCGACTTGTAGAGGCCCATGGATGTAAGGTCCGGCTTGAACTTCTTGTGGCAGCTCTCGCAAGATGCAACGAGCCTGTCGCCGGCTTCGTTCAACGCTTTCACGTCCTTGGCCTGAGTGGCCTTCAGCGCAATCATACCGGCTGCGCTCATCTCATCGGCGAAGGTTTGCCATTCGGGATCAGCCACCCAGTCGATATCGTTGGGGCCGGTCCCCGCGAGCTGGATCAACTTGCCGCTCACCGCCATCTGATAGGCGTTGTATTCTGCTTCGCTCCAACGGGCAGCGCTGTTCGGCGGATCATAGGCATCCAGCCAGAGCGGCTCCGAGGCGTGATCAACCAGGGCTACCATCACCGCGTTCAGACTTACCGGGAGCGTGACCGCCGGGGCGGCAACCGCAACCGCCGCAGGCGCCTCAGAGGCCGGCTGGGCGGTCTCGACGGGCTTGTCCGGAGAACAGCCAGAGATTGAACCGACGCCAAGTGCGATGATGGCGACTGAAACAAATGAACGCATGGCCGAGCCTCGACTTTGTTCGTTGATGGGCGGGCGCCTGTCTTTTTGAGAACAACCAACGCGGCTGGCCGCGAAGCATGTCCCTGCCACTCGTTAGCGCCCAGCGGTTACAAGCGTGCAGTGGAAGATCATCGCAGCTTCTCGCGGCGTGATCGGACTACGATCGCACACTTCGTGCTCAATATCCGGCAACGTCCTTATCCGCGCTGGTTCATGATCACTTCAGCGATCAGGCCGGTCGCAATGGCGACCAGCAGGAAGTCGCCTCGATCATCCTGTACCCAGTGCTGGTCGCGCGGCGGCGGCCGAAGGCTGTGCGTTCGATAGTCAACTTCGGCGAAGCGTCCATTGTAATACCCCAGTTTCTCTCCGCGCTCCCACGGATGATAGCCGAGGGCAAAGCCCGCACGGCCATACTGCCCTGCGGGCGGCGGGCCGGAATGCCATGCGTTGTCCCGGTAGTATCCGTTGTGCTTTTTAGGATCCCACCGCGCTTCGCGGCGATTGTCTCGCCTCTCCTCACGGCCATCGGAATACCATCGATTGTTGACGATGACCTGAGCGATCAGCCCGGTACGGATCGAGACAAGCAGATAGTCGCCGCGATCGTCGCGCACCCAGCGAGAGCCGCGTGGCGGCTTGCGCAGATTTTCGGAGCGGTAATTCACTTCGGCGAAGCGTCCGCTGTAGTAGCCCAGCCGATCTCCCTTGGCCCAAGGATGATAGCCAAACACAACCCCGACACGATTGTTTTCGGGCGGGCCAAAGGTCCAGCGGTTGTTATAGAAATAGCCGTTGTACCGGGTTTCATCCCAACGCGTGTTGCTGCGATCATCACGCCAGCCTTCCCGGCGATCCCGGTAGTCGTTTCCGGCGCGATCGTCGCCGGACTGTTGCCGACGGTCGGGCTCGCTTTGTTGTCCACGGCGGTCCTGCCCGGGCTGAGCCGAAGCGGCGCCGACAGTGAGCGAACTCGCGAGCACGAGAGCCGCGACCGCGGTATAGAGTGCGTTCTTTTTCATTGGGGTTTCTTTCTGTAGTCACTCAACGCATTGAATGGCGGAGCGTTCCTCGGACCTCGATTCAGGCTGTCGCAGATCCAAGTTGTCATGTGTTTTCTGCCGGCAAAATGGCACGGGCGTTCCCCCGGCAAGACAATCGTCACGAGCGAAATCCTGCGCACCCGCAAGGGCAAAGTCGCTCGTTTGGAGCGACTCACTGGCCAATTGTGTGCTGAGACCTCGCATGGCCATGCCTCCGGAGCGCGGTCTCCGGCGGCGGCTTAGGGCCAGGTTGCGCCTTCCGGTCTCGCCGCATCGAACGGCAGTCTTTCGCCGGAAGCGGCCAGTCCAGGGTGCAGCAAACATAGTGGCATGCTGTCATCGAAAATTTGCGCGGGCCGAGTCAGCGTCCAGTGATCGCTTGTAACTTGGAGATCATCTCGTCCACGTCTCGCAGCGCCGTTTGTCTGGCAAGTTCGAGTTCTCGAGTCTCGGGCTCAAAGCACGTAGCAACCGTTATTGATCGCTCGAATTCCATGTCGGCTTCTGCGACGTCAAACTGCGTGGCAAGCGCCGAACCGGAAAGTCCGCGCTCGAATGCACTCACTCTTTCGCGTGCAGGAGCGAGCACTTGGTCGTTGGGAAGGCAGCACCGCTCAAGAATTGCCGCTCGCCCTCTTCCCGGCAGGTAGGCGGGATGTCGCCGAACGGAGCTGGTCACCAAGAGACGGTAGGTATTGGCGCGGGCCAGCGCTATTCAGATGCGCTGAACAGAATCTCAGGGCTATCCAGTTCGAGAGATTGAGCACAGGGGAGCCTAATGTTTCCGCAAAGTTTCGACGCCGCCATTGTCGCCAGTCACGATGCAGTGCGCGCGATGAGCAGAGGTGATCCGGGCCCAACCCTGGCCCTTTGGTCCAGCTGCGATGACATCTTGCTGGCCAATCCGCTTGGACCTCCAATTGTCGGGCGGCGGGACGTGGTCGCCGAGACAGAACGGGTGGCCGCGATGTTCGCGGGGCTCGAATCGTTCTCATTCGAGGAATTTGCTCGGTTCGAAACGCCGGATCTCGGCTATCTTTCGGGATTTGAGCGCGCCCAAGTCAGACGGATCAGGAGTGACGCCCCAAGCGCTATGACGCTTCGCGTAACAACAATCTTTCGACGCGAAGGGGATGGTTGGAGGCTCGTGCTTCAAGCAGATCGCTGGCGCTGCTAACAGCGATCTTCTTATATTTCTGGGCTCTAGCTTTTCCGCCCTTCCGACCAGCCTCAGCCCTATCCGTGATGGCGTCCGGCGGCGCGGATATGGCGCTGCGAAGGATTTCCTGTCCTGCCTGAGGGGAGTCTATCGGGTCGCGATCGAAGATGGCTTGGTCGCCTCCGATCCAACCGTCGGCATCCACGCTCCGCGGCCCAAGTCCGAAGGCTGGCATAGCTGGACGCCCGAGGAGTGCGACGCCTACGAGCGGCGCTGGCCCGTCGGCACCAAGCAAAGGACCGCCTACGCGCTCGGGATCTATACCGCCCAGCGCATCTCGGATGCCGTTGCGCTTGGCCGTCAGCACATTCGGCAGGGCCGCCTGGAATTCACCCAGCAGAAAAACCGCCGCCGCTCTCCGGTAAGGGTTGTGATCCCGCTGACGCCGCCCCTGGCAGAAGCGCTCGCTGGTTGGCAGGGTTCAGGGCTGACGTTCCTAGAGACCGCGTACGGCCGCCCATTTAGCGCTGACGGGCTATCAAACGCCTTCCGGGGTTGGTGCGACGCTGCCGATCTCCCGCAGTGCACGTTTCATGGCCTGCGGAAGGCCGCGGCTACCCGGCTCGCAGAGGCCGGATGCACCCCTCACCAGATCATGGCGGTGCTCGGTCACACGACCCATCAACAGGCCGCGCTTTACACCCGCGCAGCTGATCGCGCCGGCATGCATGGCCGACCAGGCGCTGGGTAGACTGTATGGTGAACGAATGGACCCACTTGGACCCACCGGTTGACCTTGGTGGGTCCAATTCGGCGAAAAAATCTTGATGGATCAATTGCCGAAGTAACCGCTGGCAGTCCCTAGGACGGCGAAGGGACTTCCGCGGAAATCCGAGCATATCCGATTGTTCCTTTGGAATCGAGCCGATTCCGGAGTCGATCGTCTGCCGAGGTCCGGCCCAATCCGGCATGATCCATGCTCCGCGCTGGGACCAGGTTTGGGGCCAAGAGTTCGGTCAGCCACGAGGATGGTGTATGGCGCACGAGATTAACCGTTTGTCGGCCCGACAGGTGCCGACCCTGACCAGCCCCGGCCGCTATGCCGACGGGAATCGCCTCTATCTCAGCGTGGGGAAGCAGGGCCAGCGGCGCTGGGTCTACCTTTATCGCTGGAGGGGGAGGTCGATCGAAATGGGCCTTGGATCCGTCAAGGACGTCACCCTGGCCCATGCCCGTAGCAAGGCCCGCGACGCCGGCGCCCTGATCGCCGACGGGGTCAGCCCGCTGGAGTACCGTCGCCGGATCGCCCCCTCCCTGACCTTCGGTGAGTTTGCTGACGCCTGGCTTACTGGCATCCGGAGCGGCTTCCGCGCCGACAAGCACTACGCCTTCTATGAGAGGGTCGTGTCCAAGCATCTGGCGCCGTTGAGGCTCAAGCAGATCGCCGACATCACCACAGAAGACGTCCTCGATATCCTGAAACCGATCTGGAGCACCGAATTCGACAAGGGCGGCAAGATGGAAACCGCTTCCCGCACGCGCGGTATACTCGAACGGATTCTCGACGCTGCCAAGGTCAAAGGCTATCGCACGGGGGAGAACCCCGCCCGCTGGAAGGGGCACCTCAAGCACCTGCTCCCGCCCCGCCGGAAGCTCACCAAGGGCCACTTCGCGGCGGTCCCCTACAAGGACATGCCGGACCTGATGCGCGCACTACGCGAGGCAGACGGCATCGGCGCGCGTGCGCTGGAGCTAGCTACGCTTTGCGGGGTCCGGACCGGCGACATCATCGGGATGCGCTGGCGCGAGGTCGATCTCGATCGGGCGCTTTGGACGATTCCCAAGGAGCGTTTGAAGGGCAAGCGAAACGACCACAGCGTTCCGCTATCGCCGCGGGCCGTCGAAGTTCTCCAGATCATGAAAGACATGGAGTTGGGCAACAGTCCGACCGAATTCGTGTTCCCCGGCACGAAGGCCGACGGTGGCCTCAGTGACGCTGCGATGCGAGCAGTCCTGCGCCGGATGGGTAGAACCGAGACCGTTCACGGCATGCGATCAGCGCTTCGCGATTGGGCTGGCAACGAGACTACGTTTCCACGCGAACTCGCCGAGGAAGTTCTGGCGCATGTCATCGGCAACGAAGTCGAGAAGGCTTATCGGCGAAGTGAAGCGATCGACAAGCGACGCGTCCTGCTTGTCGCATGGGCAAACTTTCTGAACAACAGGAACAACGTCATCGCAATCGAGACGAGCGCAGCATCATGAGCCGCAATAACTCCGCTGCAGCCGCATCGAAAACAAAAACGTCCACTTCAAGGAGGAGTGGTGAATATCGTCCGCTCACATCTTCGGAGCGGGTGGCAAAACAAGAGGAGGCGGCTCGCAAACGCCTGCAAGGAATACTAGAGCCCGATCGCATCTGGCCTTTCTGGAGCGCGTATCAAGCGTCGTGGTATTTTGTGGGCATTGATCCGGACGCTACCATCTGGAGCGACGGACCAGAGGCTTCGCTTCTTGCAAAGCTTCCCGGTGTGCCAAGAGACTCCTCTTCATCCTCCCACATACATGAGATGCATCTGGAAGACTGGCACGCGAAGGTGAGTGAACTTATCCAGGGATCGCCCCAAACTCCCGTGGCATGGATCCGTGAATGGCTTGCAAAGGGCCTTCGGCCCGTTTGGCTCGATGCTGCGCTTGCGGATACACTGTGCCGGTCGTTGCTTCCCGATGACCTCGTGCGAAAATGCGGCGTGCGACCTGATGGCACAAAGCGTCAGGTTGCCGCCGCGCATGCGCGATACGGTCAAGACGTCACCCACAAAACGGTTCTGGAGCACCGGGACGATTTTGTTCACTGGACCCAAAGTGGTGCTCACCTCACGGAGACAGGAACCCTACGACGTGGAGCCATTCGAAACTGGTGCATTCAGGTCTGTGACGTAGCTCGCGAAAAGTATGGCGAGGAGATCCGTCCACAGCGAATGTACGGCTGGGCGAAGCGGTGGCTTAAAGAACTGAACGACGGCTCGCGACAAGCATGAAATGTCGGATGCACCTGATTTGCCGGGTGCAACTTGCAGCTGCCTTTTTCGCCGTTCGAGTCCCACGTATCTGGAGGTCATCCGACGACATCCATGGGTCACCGACAATGGTTCAGCAGGTTCTACTCCGCCTTCCCGCCGTAATCGCGGCAACGCAACTTTCCCGATCTACCATCTATTCAGCCATTCAGGCAGGACGCTTCCCAAGGCCCGTCCGTATTGGTCAGCGCGCTGTGAGATGGCGAACCGAAGAGGTCGAGGCTTGGCTTGCGGCGCTCCGTCCGATGGACAGGAGCTAAGCCGCCGATGCTGCCCGAAGCCCTACAGCTCGCCACTCACCGAGTCGCAACTCACTGGCTGAAAGCCAAAAGCAAGGCCCCGGTGGACAACGGGTGGTCGAAAGCAAAGGTCAACACGGCAGCCGACATGGAAGCCAGCTATCGGGATGGTTTGAATCTCGGGCTCCGCACCGGCAAACCGTCCGAGGTCGTCCACGGGCTTTACCTCTATGTGATCGACGTAGACGTAAAGGGGTCGCGCGCCGACGGGGACGAAGCATATGCCAAGCTGGCCGAACTGATTCCAGACTGGGAAGAACGCGCCTATGTTCAAAGCGGCAGGGGCGGAGACAGCATCCACATTTACTGCGTCTACGACAAAGACCTCCCGGCCCGGAAGCTCGCCCACAGCCAGCAAAAAGTCACGTGGGAGGACGGCGCCGGCAATACTCACAAGTCGTGGGCGTGGGAGATCGAGCGCTTCGGTACGGGCAAGCAGGTCGCCGCGCCACCCTCGATTCACCCCGACACTGGCAACGCCTACCAATGGGGTCAGGAGCTGAACTGGGACGACCTCGACTCCGAATACCTCGACCTTTCCAAGATCGCCCCCGAGGGCGACGACCGGGAGGAGCAGAACTCGCGAGCAGCACGCGACGATAGCTCCTCCCGGTCCACAACGGGCGATCTGTCCGACTTCGTGAAGACCCGCCCTCTGGGCATCACGCTCGACGAAGCAAGGGGCTACCTTCGCGACCTCGACCACGACAAGTGGTGCTTCGACTATGAGGGTTGGCTGAAGGTCGGGATGGCTCTCGACCACGAGTTCGAGGGTGATCGCGATGCGCTCAAACTCTGGCACGAGTTCTCCGAGAAGGCCGACAACTACGACGCCGAAGTGCTCGACGAGAAGTGGGAGAGCTTCGGTCGCGACAAGCGCCGCCGGCCTGTACGCTTCGCCACCCTGATCGCGGCCGGTTCACACAGGCGCCTCCGCCGTGAGCACAGTGGTGCCGAAGAGGATGATCCGCTCGACGATCCGAACGATCCGGATGCATGGCTCTCGATGCTACTCCTCAACGACAAGGGTATCCCCGAATCGACCGCCGCGAACGTCACGCTGATTATGTGTAACGATGTGCGATTTAAGGGCGTGTTCGGCCGGAACCGCTTCGTCGAGGACGTTTGTATCACACGGTCGCCGCCGCCGAAGATTGCCAGGTCCAGGCTCAAGCAGAGTCAAATGCTGCAACTCGACTCTTGGATGTGGAAATTGACGCCCGCGGAGGCTCGCGAGGGCCGCCCGGTCGAGGACGACCACTACCACGAGATCAGGGCGTGCCTTGAAGAGCCAGTGAACCGCGGCGGCTATAGGATGAAGGTCACGGATCGCGACCTCCACGCTGCGATCTCCATCGCCGCAAACCGCAACCCGTATCATCCTGTGCAGAGTTATCTCGACACTCTGGAATGGGATGGCACGCCGCGCGTCGATTTTATGTTCGTCGAGTACCTCGGATGCGCGGATGACGCTTACCACCGCCAGACCAGCCGCCTGACGCTAGTGGCGGCAGTCGCGCGGGTCTATCAGCCAGGCCACAAGTTCGACTTCGTGCCGATCCTCGAAGGCAAGCAGGGCATTCGCAAGTCCACTTTCATTCGACATCTCGGACTACACTGGTACATCGAACTCGACTGCCCCTTCGACGATCCGAAGCGTGTGGTTGAGACCCTGACCGGCTCCTGGATCGCCGAGATCCCCGAACTTTCGAACTTCGGCAAGTCTGAGATCGGCGCCGTTAAGGCATTTTTCTCTAAGGGGGAGGAAAAGGTCCGCGAAGCCTATGGTCGCAAGGCCAAGCGTTTCCTCCGTCAGTCGGTCTATCTAGGGACGACGAACGACCGGGAGTACCTGCGCGATCCCACCGGCAACCGCCGCTTCTGGCCGATCCAGTGCCTCACTGATCAGATCGACACCGACAAGCTGAAACGCGAAGTCCCGCAGCTTTGGGCCGAGGCCGTCGCGATCTACAAGGAGATGGCGGCCGACACCCCACCGGGCCAGCTTCCGCTCTACCTCAAGGGCGATGCGCGCGGAATCGCGCTCGAACTGCAAGACTCCCGCGTGATCGAGACGCAGGCTCACGGATGGGCCGGCTTGATCGCGGCGTGGGCAAACGAGCGAGTTCCCCAGTCGGTGATGGACGGCACGAGCGAAAAGTTCGAGCGGCACGACGGCAAGCCCGATCTGCTAGTGCGTCGCGAATCCATCTGTGCGCTGCAGATTTGGGTCGAAGTGCTGAAAGGTACGACCGAAACTTACGGCCGCGGAAACTCCCTGAAGGTGATTGAGGCGATTCGGGCGACCGGAGACTGGGAAGATCGCGGAAGGGAATACTTCACGATCTACGGTCGGCAGCGCTGCTTTAAACGCATCGCGAAGGCGAGAAGATCGAAAAACGACTTACTCGGCTGATTCACGCGCGAGTTTGCGGGACGGAAATCCCCCGTCCTGTCCCATGCGTTGTTCCCATGGTGCGTCCCATAGCAGAACCGTTGCGCCACAACGCTCCAGTCGCGTTGCGCGACTAATCTGGGACCGACGGGACCGCGATTTTCTAGAAAGTCTCTCGTATCGTCCAAGGTACGCGGCTCCCACCTTCGTGTTTTCGTTTCCGGTAAACTTTTCTTCTAGCCAAATTGTCTGTCCAGTCTGTCCCAAACGTCGAAAACTGCGCTGGCAAATGGGAAGTCACTTGGACAGACTTCGGGACAGACGGGCGGGACTGACTATTTATTCTCGGTCCCACCACAAACGCGTCCCAAGGCTCGAAGACCCACCGGAGGCCTTATAGAGGGGCCCAAAAAAATGGGCGAGCCGGGAGTCTGCGCCACCCCTGGATCGTTCGTCTTGATAAGGGGGCCCATACCGGGAAAGACGTTCGCTCCGATGGCCGCAACTCGTGCGCGCGGCATGTTTGGTCACGGCGCTAGGTCCGCGAGAAACTCAGAGACTGGCTTGACGCCAGACACCAGCAATCGCTCCCTCGCGCGCGTGCATGCCACGTAAAGGAGATGACGTTCGGTAGCGTAAACCTCGTCCAGGTCTTCCTCGGTCGTGACCTGATCGACCCGACTCCTGAGCGGCAGCAGATCGTCATCGCAGGCCATCACCGCAACACAGCGGAACTCCAGCCCTTTGGCGAGATGCATAACGCCGATCGGCAGAGCGTTCGCTTTGACTGTCATCGTCTCTGTTAGCGTCTGATGGGGCAGGCCTAAGACCTGGGCCACCTGCCGGGCACGCTGCAGAGCGTCATCGCTACGGACGATCACACCCAGCTCGATGATCGGAATATCCTCGTCCAGCGCCTTGCGAAGCCAGGCTGCCACATGGTCACGCTCGGCCTCCTCGTCTTCGAAGCGCTCAATCTCGGGCACGGGACCGTTGAACACGGAGATGGTTCCGCTTCGATCTTCCTCGCGGCCGTCGATGTCCTGGATAGTCTCGGGAAGCAGCCTGTCAGACGCCGTGCGCACCTGGTGAGAAGTCCTGTAGTTGACCTTGAGCGTGGTCGAACGTCCCTCGACATCAACGCCAAGAGCCGCCCACGAAAACGGTGCCTTGAAGATCCGCTGTCCAAGATCGCCGGCAAAGAAGAGGGCGTCGGGCGTCGGCGGTGCGACGGCCGCCAGGAAACGAAGTTCAGGGACACCCAAGTCTTGTGCCTCGTCCACGACGATGTGTGTAAAGGGCTTGTCCGATCGTTGGCGAAACTGATTTTCAACCGCCGCGAACATCTCCGGCTCGGTAACGCGACCCGAGCGGAAGATCGCCTCTCTCAGTTTCGCAAAGATCGGCCATATGCGCGCGCGTTCGTTGCGCGAGACTCGGCTTCTTCGTCCTTTGCGAGGTGTATCAAGATAGGTGCCTTCGTCTACGATTTGCCAGGCATCAACAACCTCAGTCCACTCCGACAACAAAAAAACCCGATCCTCCGTCGGCGCGACCGCGTCCAGGTGCTTCCGGATGTGCCCGTCGGTCGTCAGCATCGGCTTGTGGCCAATATTGAGTTCATACAGCTCGGCTGCCGCTTCGCGAAACGAAGCCACATGTATGTTCGGGGCTATCCTGGCCTCGTCACCGTTCAGGATGTTGACCTTGCGCTGCAGAGCCGCAGCTAATGGGCGCGAGAAGGTCGTCAACAAGACGCGGGTGCCAGACTTCTTCGCCATGCGGGCCGCACGGTGCAAAGCTACAACGGTCTTGCCCGTCCCGGCCGATCCAGCCACTCGCGCAGGGCCGGCGAAGTCTGCATCAACTAACGCGCGCTGGCTGGGATGGAGATACACCGACCACTTGTCCCAAGGGTAGTTGAGAGCCTGTTCCAGCTCCTCGATGCCTTCGATTATGCGGAAGCGGCGCTGCTCGTCGGGATGTTGCATATCCGGAGCACGCTTCGCGGGCGCCACAGGCGTTTCGCCAATTGCGAATGAGAGAACCGCCTCAAAGGCCTCCGCGGGAAGGTGATCAACAAAATCCAGCAGCCTGGACTCGTCAGCCTTCAACAGCGGCTCGACCCACTGCGGCGGAACACCGTACTCTAGCAAGATCGCTTCGTTGAGATGCGCGAGCGGCGGCGGCGTGATCGGAACGATTGGCACCCGCGCCAGATCCACCAGATCGGGAATGAGGTCCGGCTGGACTTCCCGAACCTTCTCGACAAGCTCGACGATCTGCAGCGCGTGGGTGATGGGGTGGATCTCGAACACCCGCCTTTCAGCCCAAGCGTAGGCTGCATCATGGTGATCTACGTAGCACAGCGTAAATCGGTCGCCGGTCTTGTGGACGATAATCCGGATGTCGCTGTTCGCGCGCACCGACCAGAAGTTCTTGTCTTTTGACCGATCGATGCGGTGAAAGTGCTTGCCGTCGCCTGTGGGGTCTAGCTGCAGTTCGAAGGCGCACATCTTGGCGGCCTTCTGTGAAGCGTTGTCGAGCTTGCCCAGCGCAGTCTGAAACGTATCGGCGATGATGAATATCATGCTACGGCCGGCCAGAAGTATCGGATGGGCGCTAGCCAATACGTCGAGGGATCTTGCTCCTGCGGCGATCGTGCCGTGGCTAGATCCAGCGGCCATCTTCCGGAAAAGCCTTCGCGCGCCGCCACCGCCGCAATGACCGCGTCGCGCTGATGCTCGTCGGCCACATCACCGCTGATCTCATACCGCTGTATGAAATCCCCCCATCCTAGCCCAAGCCCCAGGAGAAGAGCTTTAGGATGAGCTTCTGTCGCCGGAATTTTCCCGAACTTCTGGCGAAGCAATGAGATGAAGAGTGGGCCTTGGGCGATTGCAGCGCCGCGCAACGAATTGACCGACTGAACCGTACCGCTAGAAATTCCATAGGTCTCTCGAATCCACGAATCTGCGTGGCGCCCTCCCCCCTGACCTGCGCTCCACCAAAGGGGAGAGTCGACTCCTACAGCGGCGGGAGCGGCCGTAACGTGTTGCAATGCCTCTTGGACGCAACCGACGGTGTGAGCGCGAAAGCTTCCGTCTGGCCGGAGAAATGCAATCCCAAAACAGTTGGAACCGCCTGGATCGCACCCCACCCAGCTTTGCGCGTTAGCCTCAGACACTGAACACCTTCATCACTTCGTCGCCGAAGTGGTTGATCACCTTCACAGCGATGCGGTTGGTCTTCGGCCTCGGGAATGGCCGCGAGATGTCGCGGTTGAGGCTCGCCCACGCTTCCTCGTTGATCTCGGCCCGCAACGACGTCTTGAGCGCCTTGTATGGATCACCGGCGCCGACGAAATAGGCGTGGCGCACGAAGAAGCTTTCCTCGTTGTAGGCGGTGTCGATGAACCAGGCGGCGATATCGTCCAGCTCACCGGAGCGAATCTCACCGGTCGCCGGAACGAACACATCCATCCCATGAAGCTTCACTTGAAGGTCGCCACCGGCCAACTCGATAACGTCGAGATCAGGCTCACCGATCACCATGAACAGGTTGCCCTTGCCTGTATTCTTGAGATCGGACGCCATGTGAAGGTCAGGGTTCATCTTCGCCTTGATGATGGATAGCGCTCCAAGGCGGTTCAAACCCGTCGAATGGGCATCGAAGGCAAACCCGCACGCGATCAACACATCGAAGCGCGCGTCGGTCGCCTCCCGAGCAGCTGCGGTAATGTCCGTTCGCTGGATGGAGCCGTATTCCGGTCCGAGCAGAATAGCAGCTCGCCGGGTCTCGCTGCCTTCGTTAAAGTGTCCCTCTGCAGCGATCAACACACCGGGCCACGGCGCAAGGTGAGTGAAAGTCAGGCGATCTTGCTTCGTCCCTTGCTGCACCCCATGCGTTTTCAGGTTTTCCAACACCACGGCGGCAAAATCCGTTTCCGGTGCCAGCGAAGATCGCTTTGGCTTGCTGATCTGAGACAGTTTTTCTTCTAGCAAGTCGTCGCGATCATCCATCGGGATCACCCGATGAGGCGATAGGCTTTCCACCGTAAACGGTCCGGCTACGCGCACCCGTGATTTGTCCTCGTAGGGACGATCATAGAGCAGCTCGACGTCTGCCTTCTTGCCGATCGACGCATCGATTTCCTTCTGACGGGCTACACGCAACTCCCACCATCTGGCGTGAGCTTCCTTGGCAGCCGCGGGCCAGGTACTGGATACGTTGCGGGGAAATTCCCACTCCTCATAGGGCCCGCTATCGCCGGCGTCTGTCGATGACGTGCGAGCGCCTTTCCGCCCGAGCGCGGCATTAAACGCCTCGCGCAACGGCTCCAATTTCGCCCGATAGCCTTCCCAGATCACATCGATTTCCGCGTTGTTCGCGATAGACTTCAGCGTGATGTGCGGCGCTCGCTCATAGACGAAGCCCTGCTTGAGATCCCCAAGTGGCTTCACGTCGGGCGAGACAATGCCGGTGAGCTCTGCTTCCTTGCGACGCCCTTCTGCGCTGTCACGAAGCAGATAGTAAGGATAGCGAGCCGCCATCAATCTTGTGCGCGCCAGCGCGAGAGCCACGCGGGAAGTATCGATGGTAATCCACTTCCGGCCCCATTGCTCGGACACCTGAGCAGCTGTGCCCGAGCCGCAGGTCGGATCTAACACTATGTCACCTGGGTCAGTGGCCATCAGAATGCACCGCGCAACGGCTTTAGATCCGGTTTGCACAACGTAGACTTTGGTTTCCGTAAATGAGCCTGTCCCCGTGTCATCCCAGAGCGCCGTTATCGGCGTCGATGGCGCATCCTCGTGGTATCGAACAAGTCGAATGCTATTCTGGACTTCCTCGATCCGCCCCGCGGAAGCTAATCGCCGCATGCCTTCACGAGTGGTACTCCAGCCGCGTCCTCCAGTGGGAAAGTAGGCTTTTCCATTGACCTCGACGGGAAAGTGCATCGCTGTGCCGGCGCCTGTGGGTCGCCCCTGGCGTTGAGAGGTCAGATCACCCAGCCGGAAAATGCGGCCTACAGGATTTCCGGTGGCCGCGATTTGACTCACCTCCTGTTCCGTCAAACTGCGACGAACGAGTTCGGGAGTTTCGGTGCGCGGATAGTTGAGCTGGCCGTCTTCTACGACTGATTTTGGCTTGAAGAGGCGACGATACTTGAGCGCAGATCGATCTTTTGCAAACCAAATAGCCTGGTCGAATGGAGACGACAAATACTCCGCAGTTTGCGCCGACGTCGTTTGAAAAACGATCGTTGAGACATAGTTGTCTTCACCGAAGACCTCATCCATCAACGCTCGCACACGGTGAACGTTCTCATCGCCAATCTGCACAAAGATCGAACCCGAAGCGGTTAAGAGATCGCGCGCCACCGTCAGTCGGTCTCGCAAGTAGGTAAGATATGAGTGGATGCCGTCCTTCCATGTATCTCGGAAGGCTTTTACCTGTTCGGGCTCGCGCGTCAGGCTTTCGAGCTTTCCATCCTTGACATCCCGCTCTCGGGTCGAAACCTGCCAGTTCGAGTTAAACTTGATACCGTAAGGTGGATCAAAATAGATGCACTGCACCTTGCCGCGCAGGCCTTCCCGCTCGGCGAGGCTCGCCATCACCTGCAAGCTGTCGCCGAGGATCATTCGGTTAGTCCAATGAACGTCGTGTGCGTAGAACTCGGTGCGTGCCTCCAGATCAATGCCGTTAAAATCCGCGAACAGATCGACCATCGGCTCGCCTAGCGCGGCGGCCTTGTCAGACATCTTCTTTAGCTCGTCGATGATGACGCGAGGATGGATCTTTTCTTGCACGTAGATCGGCGGCACGTTTACGACGAGGTCGGACCAATCCTGCGTATCTTTGCCGCGCCAGACCAGCTGGGACTCGCCCAACTGAAGCTTGCCGGTCTCCGCCAGCTGCCTCGCCTGCTCCTGCGTGATGCGGATCTCGACGCCCCTCCAGACCAGCTGGGGATCAAGATCCTCGTCGCGATCCCGCACCTCTCCTTTTTTGAGTGGAGTCGCACGGGGATAGCGCTTAGGCGCAACGGGATGCTGCTCCTCCACCCGCTCCGCGAGCGACTGCAGCTCTGCCGTGGGGATGTTTTTGCGCCCGCCGTCATGGGCATAGGCATCGATCTTCTTGTCGGCCATCAGGCGGCAGCCTCTGTAATCACAGGTGAGTCCAGTTCATCGTCTTCCGGCGCACTGGCGGCACCGGCCTCGGAGCGAACGACCTTGAGACCTGTCTTCGCCTCAATCAACTGAGCTAGAGCCTCCTTGCGCGCCGCATAGAACGCGTCGAAGGCATCGGCATGCAGAAGGTCGGAGTCGATCCGATGCGTCGCCAGCACGCCACCTAGATCGACCTTCCCCTCCTGCTGATTGTTGAACGCGTCCAGCTCCGCCTTAAGCTTGCCCAGGTAAGTCGAGGGCGCACTTCCACCGACGATCTGGTTGGTCTCCCGGAACAGGGGCGTCTTGTTAACGATGGTGTCATACCGCTCCTGCGGAATGCCATTCTTCTTTGACCAAGCCTGCGGGAAGATATGGTGGATGTCGATCGGCCGATCTTCACGCACGAGCTGGTGCGCGGGCTTGCCTGTCCGGAAGTCCTGACAGCCATCGCTAAGTAGCGCCGCGTTCAGCGCCTTGTAGCCGGCGGCGATCCGCGTGGTCAGGCGGTCCATACGATCAGCGCGAATACTGACTTCCTCGATGGCGCGCGGCAGCGGTCCATTGTTCTTAAGCCATGGCAGCAGCTCCAGAACGTCACGGGCGACGCGAGTGTCCGTGCTCGATCCGTAGGTCTCTCCAAGAGAGATGCACCAGAACCAGCGCTCCAGGCGCTCGTTAGCCAGGAGATTTAGGTCTGGGCCGTCCCACAGCGCGTAGACGGCAGCGAGAGTCTTGGCCGCCGGCAGGTAGGGCACATCGCGTGCACGCGTGATGTGCAAGCGGTTGAAGAAGTGCCTCGCCTTCACGAAGCCCTGCTCGATTGCCTCAGCTTTCTCGCGATAAATCTCACCACGGAGTTCGAGCAGGGATTCGGCGTTGATGCTTACCGCCGGAATTCGCTTCGGGTCAGTCTCACCTGCTGCAATCCGCGCCTGACGCTCGTCGTATGTTTGAAGCAGCGTGGCGACCTGGAGGACATCACGCTCTGATAGCTCCTGCAGAACCCCGTCCTTAGCGTTCCCACGAATTCGATCAAGACGGCCCTGCTCTCCCTTCTCTCCGCGAAGGTCGCGCCGAAGATCGAACTCATCGGCAGCGAAGATCGCTGTCAGTAGTTCAAACGCATCAAGCTTCTGTCCACCGACGTTGACCTTCTCGAACACGGTACAGACCGCCTCGCGGCTGTTCGCCTTGTCGAGCTGGATGACTGGCAGATTGTAGTTGCGGATACGATCGAGAATGCCCTCGTCGAAGGCCTCATACGTTGCGAAGCCGGCATCGCCATGCAGCTTCTGATACTCCATGAACCACCGCTTCGCGTTGAACGTCTGGTTCAGCGGGAACATGTGCGCCGCTTGCTGAAGCGCAGCGGTGCTGAGATCGAGGACTATGTCCTTGTTGAAATTGGTCTTGACCTTCAGGTCGGCCGGAATTGCCCTGATCGCGCCTTCCAAGCGTCCGCTCGAAGGGAGAGCAGTCTTGATGTCCATAAAATAGAAGACCGACATCTCGCGGCCCTTGGCATTCCGGGTGCGAACGGGTTCGCTCGATTTAAGCGCCTGGTAGCAGGACGTCATCCGCTGCTGACCATCCAGCAAAAGCACTTCTGGTGCTTTCCCTGTGCTAGGCGCCGTCTCAAGGCACCGCGGCTTGAACCGCACCTTGCCGCCGGTCTGCAAGGTCAGCAGTGCGCCGATAGGAAAGCCGGCCGCAATCGACGCAAGAAGCTGGCGAATGCCTTCATCGGTCCAGACCCAGTCACGCTGGAAGTCCGGAAGCTGAAGCTTTTCCTTCTCGACCTGCTCCAGCAGATCCTTGAGGCTTTCGGGATTGGTCTGAAACATTACGTTTTCCCCTGCACGCCACCGGTCAGTTGATCTACCGTCCGCGCGAAGTCGTCCTCGATCGTGTGGATGTCTAGATACTCGGCAAATGCCCAACGGCCCCAGCGGCCGACGTTGTTGACGCCTGGCACCCAGAGCGTCTGGACGGTATCCGCCTTGATCTGATCGAACAGATCTCGGTCGCCTTTGACTTCGACGATCAAGTTGATCGGAGCCTCGCCTGCGTCCAGCATGACCACAAAGTCTGGAAGGTAGCGGTGAACACTCGACCCGCGGCGATAAGGAACCTCAAGTCCAAGTCCCTGGTTCTTCACATACGAGATGACCTTCGGGTGTGCCTCGGCGACCCGGGCGAACTCCGCCTCCCAGTTTGAGTCCTCGACAACGTGACTTACGTGGCTTCGGTTCGGATCGGTGGCCATCACCTTCTTCGATGTAATGAACCCGACGTGTCGCGTTGAGCCCTCGGGATTGTAGGGATCGATGATCACCTTCACCCGACCTGACTCCTGGCCACTCTCCTTCGCCAGACGCTGGTTCGCGCGTTCGTGGGCGAGAAAGATCCTCTCCGCCGCCATGTCCGCCAGCTCTTCATAAGCCAGCATCCCCGGAACTGTATCGCCGCTGCACTTGAGATAGCCGTCATCCAGCCAGCGGCGGACTAGACGCTGAACCGGCACAAACAGATTCATGTTCATGCGGGCATCGTCCGGATCGCGGAAGCGCGTAGCCAGTAGCCGCTTTGTCACGTGCATCGTGATCGTCGATGGACGCAATTTGTCGAAGGCGATCTTGGCTTCCATCGTTTCCTGCAGACCGACGATACCCGACATCAGGGTCTTGCACGGCCCGACTACTTCCGGCGTCAGAAGTAGGACAGAGTCTTTGTTGAAGTCTGCATCAAGGCGGGCGTCCGGCAGTTCTGTGCGGTAGCCTTCGACCCTGGGAAAGCGGATCTCAAGGTGAGCGCGATCCTTGACTGCCGCAACACGCACTGTCGGCTTCGGCGCGGCAGGCGGAGCATTGGTGGGCTTGGCAGTAAAGTCGAAGGGAATGCCCATGATGTCGGCGTACTCGACATCAAACAGCCCCTCTTCATTGAGGTCGTAGGATTTGCGCCGCAAGGCACGTCCGACGACCTGCTCGCACAGCAGCTGAGTGCCGAATGCGCGCACGCCAAGAATATGCGTGACGGTGTTGGTGTCCCACCCCTCGGTCAGCATAGAGACGGACACAACGCAGCGGATTGTTTCGCCTAGCCGGCCCTTCTGGCCCACGGTGTTCATGACTTCGCGAAGGATCATCTCGTCTGTGATCGACTCGTTCGGATACTGCCGTTTGAACTGCTCGATTTCGGGCGCCATTTCGTCCTTGAAAGCGGAGGAGACGGCCTCGCCTGAGTCAAATTGCGCGCTGTCGATCAGGAATGTGTTAGGCTTTGGCAGACGCTGGCCGTGCTCATCGAAGTTGCTAAACATCGGAAGGTTCGCTGCTTTGAAGTCGGCGGGAGCAGTTTCAGTTTCGGGTGTCTCGTGACCCGCAATCCAGTCATGGACAAGTTGCGAGGTGGCTGTGTTGTTGCAGACTACGATGAAAACCGGCGGGACGTCGTGACCCTGGGCAATCCACAAGGCGTCTGTTTTCTCGTAGTGGCCGTACAAGGACTTCAGTGCGGTCTGGAGCGGCAGCGGAAGATTGGCGGCCTGCCCAATCGCACCGCCCTTCACGCGGCCCTTCTTCGGCATCTTCTTGCCGATGTGTTTCCACAGATCCCGGTAGACGGGTTGGCCATCTGACTCAGGCATATTGTCGAGGATGGGAACGCGGGGAAGCTTGACGATACCGCACTCGATCGCGTCCATCAGCGAGAAGTCGGAAACAGTCCACGGAAAGAGTGCGCCCTCTGGGTATCCAGAGCCAGCCAGAAAAAATGGCGTGGCCGAAAGGTCGATCACACCGGCAGGCGAGTTCTTGCTTCTTGGTTTGCCCGGGTCTGTGCCGAGCAAACCTAGGTGTCGCTGGGCAGCCTCGATCCCGTTGATCCACAGACGCGCGGCGTCGTTGTTCTCTTTTCCTTCAGCGGACTTTTTCTCGACTGAGGCGGGATTCTCGCGATAACAGTGGTGCGCCTCGTCGTTGATGACGAGAATGTTCTTGATACCCATAAGGTCACCAAGGGCGCGACGAAGCATTTCGCCTTCGGTTTCGGTCGTCTTCAGATCCTCTTCTCGCCAACCCGAAAGCGCGCTGCGCGTACCTTTCGCGAGCGCTGTCTTCTCGCGTCGCTGGAAGGCATGGTAGTTCGTGATGACGACTTTGGCCCGATCAAGATCAGCCAGCATGTCCGAGGGAACGAGACCCCGCTGGGAATAGTAGCTCTCAGGCCCACCGGGTTGGAGCACGCGAAGGCGGTCCTTAATTGTGATGCCGGGTGTGATAATCAGGAAGCCTTTGGTGAACAGCTTACTCGACGGGCTTCGAACAGCGTTGAGAGTCTGCCATGCGATCAGCATGGCCATCACCGTCGTCTTGCCGGCCCCTGTCGCCATCTTGAGCGCGACCCGTAGAAGGTCGGGGTTCGCCGCCTCGTTACCCGCCTCTACATGCGTCCAGTAACGCCGGTACTTCGCATTCTGTCGTGCGACTTCGGTCAGCCAGATAAGGGTTTCGACCGCCTCCAGCTGACAGAAAAAAGGACGAACAGACTGAAAATTGTTTCCATCCCGCCAGAACTGCAGGAGGCGTTGCGTCGTCGGCGTTACGCCCCAGTCAGCCGCTGCGGGCAGGCCCCGCCAGGACTTCAAATCGCTACGGATCTCGTTGATGATGTCATGCGGGTTCAGCAGATCGACTTGCTCGGCGGCGAGTAGATCCAACTGATCAGCCGCCACGGCCTTTGATCGCTTGGGTTGCGGCACTGGCGAATAATGGCTCGATCGCCGCCGGCCATTTACCGGAGGTGCGTTTGTAGGCTGCCCGCTCTCGTCCAGTTGATGATGTCGAGCGGGTTCATCGTAGGGAGAGTTCAGAATCGGCTTGGAAAAAAAGCCTGAGTGTTCTGCCGATGAACTCATCTCACCCCCAGGTCGGTCGCGATGCTGGCGTGCTTACGACTTGGACTGAGAATCGCCCAGGTAGCCGCGGCCCGATTGCATTACTAGCCACAGGCACGAGCAGCCGCAAACGATGCACTAGAAACCAGTTCAATTCGCTACAGATTTCCGTCGGCACCAACGGTGCCGGCTAGAGACTGCCGGTCGTCTGATCGAATTGATTTAGCTGGTACATTGCCTGGTCAGAACCGACTAGGAGACACGTGCAAGGTCTTCCGACATCGGCTGGCCATGGTGATACTACTGGGATCATTTCGGATTCGGCAAATTGCCGAACATGGGAAAGAAGGACCGCTGGTGCCTGACGCGAATCATGTCTCCTACCTCGATGGTGTTTGGCCGCCGCCGCGCACCGCCGGCAGGCGTTACAACTTCCAGATCTTCGCAAAGCATAATGGCAGAGTGCACATCGTCTGCGTGCGCAGGCGTGGCATTGTAGATGCTCTCATAGAACTCGCCGACGTTCAGAGCATCACCTGATTCCGACAACATCCGCGGAATGTCCTCGACCAGCTGGCCGCGGGCTGACTGCCGCCCGCTCACGTCAAAGAGATAAAGGGCGCCGTCGTGCGAAGGGTCATAGGACAACATGTTCAAACCCGACCTGCCGAAATGAGCTTGGCTCGTGGCGTTGTCATGCAAGACGTTGTTGTAGACCTGCCGAGCACGGTAATTGTTTGCCAAGTGGATAAGCCAATATCGCCACCCGTCTGGATTGTGAATTGAGAACGGACTGACATATGGCGCGCACGAGCGAAAGGTCTCGAAAACTACTCGCTCAGCAGCACCGAGCCGCGCGTCATTGCTGACCAAGCTGTCGGGCGCTCTTAACTCATCTGGCGAAACACCGAGGTGGCCGATTTGAGCCGCGAGTTTCGTCGGATTTCGTTTGGCAAGGAACGCCAACAGCGCCTCGATGGCGAAGGTGTGAAAAATCTCCGCCGACACTGTGGACTGCATGATGTCGCGCACTGTCTCGTGAGCGATATGCGAATGGCCACACTGGTCGAGATTGAAGAGCACATTGCGAAAACGGCCGTTGGCGATGAGCTGTTTGATCTCACCGTAGGAAGTCTCGAACATGTTTGAGAGAAATCGTGCCTCCAGATGCAGGGCCGGCTGCTCGCTCTTGATCGTCGCGAGTAACGGGGCGCAGTTCTGGCGGAGATCCGCGAGCGCCGTTGGATCGGCGTCGTTGAAGATAAGGAGGCACTGAATCTCGATCGGCGCTATGCCCTCAGCCACACGGCGAATGTTGATCGCGACGAGGGCGGCCTGTAACTCCTCAATGAAAATAAGCGGTGATCCGGGGGCGCCGCAGATGTAGCGGCCGGCACCTGCGAACCCATCGACGATGGCAAGCCGAAACTTCGTCTGCTGAGGAAGCTGACAACGCGTCGTGATATACTGTCGGAAATATTCGCGCAGAATTTTGTGTTTGCGGCGCGAATGGTCTTCTAAGACAGCGCCCTGCCCCCAGTCATAAGGTTTGGCGACCAACACGACCTCCGCAGGCTATCGATTCACGCATAGGCGCCGAGCGGCATGTCGTTCCAGATGCGGCCGCGATACTCTCGTCCATTCGCCTTCTTGGAACGCCTCTTGTTGTCCTTGCCCCAGGTTCCCCACTGCTTGAAGAAGAAGGCGACGCTGTTGGCGCGGCAGAGATCATGAATTTCGTCAACCCACTCTTCCCGGATCTGCCTAGCACGATGGCCGCTCTCCCCGCCGACGATCGCCCAATGGATGCCTGTCAAATCGACCGCACCCACAGCCCCGATCAACGGCTCGAACGAGATGAAGCGGATCGCAGCCGGAACCTCCCGCAGGGCGTCGATGCGACCTACAACTTTGGCGTCCTCCACGCTCGTGCCGAGCCAAACGTTCGGCAGCACGTCGCGGATGCGGACTAGCACTCTAGACATCCGCTCGGGACGCTTGGTTAGGATTTGGTAGTTGTGATGCGGCGTCTGGCGCATCACGCTCCAAACCGCGTCGATGAACGCATCACTCACCTCATCGTGGAAGAGGTCGCTCATTGAGTTGACGAATATCTTTCGCGGCCTTTTCCAGCCAAGCGGTGTCTGAAGCGTGTCGGTGTCCTCACGCACGACGCCGTTCCAGACGACCCGGCCGCGGACGGTCTTGGTCAGGCCTCTATACTTGTCGATATCCATCGCCGCGAGCCGACGGGCCATAGTCATTGCGTAGCAGTTCTTGCAGCCAGGGCTGACGATCGAACATCCAGCAACCGGATTCCAAGTTGCGTCCGTCCACTCAATTTGCGTCTCAGCCATCAAACGTGCCCCATCTTCAACGACCTGCTAACTCGCGTCAGCCGTGCCGGGCAGCCTCGCAGCTGAGTCTCTGTCACGATCGAGCGTCATCGGAGCTGGTCCGAACTTCCAGCCTCGGTGTGAACACCTGACCGCCTAGGTTGCCGGTCCTGATCTCGTTATGTTCGATCATATGAGGCCGTACAAGGGTGACCGAAATCCGGATTTTCGCTCGCCGGAACAAGACTACACCGAAAGCATCGTCGCTCTCTGCGGCTGGAAGCTGGACGCACGAACGACTTTCGCACCCGACGTGTTGGTATGTCTCGGGCCCAGTTTACCGCGTGCAGTCTTAGCAACTGCCCAAGCGATGTCGCGAAGCCTTACGCCGCAACGTCTTTCCGTTAGAGCGAAACCGTGGCCCTAAGCGCAACCCTAATACGCGACGACGCGAACGATTGCTGACCCTCTGCGGGTTGGCGTACCGACATAGCCGTCAGCGCGATGCTACACTGTAGGCACAGCAACCGGGCGTAGTGTCGATGAAGCATGTTCACGAAGTGTGGTTTGAGCGTGTCACCAGCCGCGCCCCATCGAACCAGGCGCTGACAGTGTCCCATGTCCTAGTTGTCGTCACCGACCTGTTGACGGACCTGGACGTGCCGGACATCGACGCCTTGGACTACTTGGAAGCCGAGTTGCGGCGCGTCCACAAGGAAGCCGACGACATCCGCTTCATCCCTGCTGGTCGCGCGCCACACCGCCTTGGCTAGTGTCGGCGAAGCAAACCGGATGACCCTGGGCTAGGCGAGCCGCCGTGTGGGCAGGATGAAACGAATGCGAAGGCCCTGCGGCGTCCACTCTCTGTTGATAGTGCCTTCCAGCTGAAGGTTGACCGTTCGATCTACCAACGTGGTTCCGAAGCCAGTAGCCTTCGGACTTGCGGCTGGTGCACCGCCGGTTTCGATCCACTCCATGTGCATCGCGTCGCCTCGCAACACAGTGGAAATCACGACCTTGCCGTCTGGCTTGGCTAGCGCGCCATACTTTACGGCGTTCGTGGCAAGCTCATTGATGATTAGCGACATTGGCGTGATGGCATCTTCTGACACCTCGTGGTCATCGCCAACGACAACGATGTCCAAGCCCACTTCCTTGCCGTATGGCCGAACCAGTTCGTGCACCAATCCGTGCAGTGTACGCTTCTGACCTTCAGACCAAGGCAAGTCCTTGCCGCTGTAGATGTACGCGATGGACCGCCCCAGTCCGCCAATGCGCGACCGAAGAGATTCGGAGAATGTGGCCGTGTCGGTAGCCGAACGCGCGGCAAGCCTGATCATGCCATCCATGATCGCGAACAAGTTCTTGATGCGGTGAGCTAGCTCCCTGGTCACCAACGCGCGTTCATTGGCAAGATAGACTTCTCTGGTCACGTCGCGAGAGACGGATAAGAGCCGCACGACCTGCCCATCATCCGCATGAACGGGCGACACCATGACATCCCAGTGCTTCGGCGTGCCCTTCGCGGTAGGGCAGTCGGCCGAGAACCGGGCCACGCTTCCGTTGACGGCTTGGACCACGGCAGCCTGGACCGTGGCGCGATGCGGCTCAGGCCACATTTCCCACCACACCTTCCCCGCGACGGTGCTGAAGTCGTCAATTTCCATAAGGCACAGGCCGTCTGGGTTCATGCCCAAAAGCGTGCCGTCCACCCCGACCGTCTTCACGCAATCGGTGCTGGTATCCAGAAGGTGATGCGCAGTTGGGATGGACTTGGGGCTAAGCGTGCCTGTGGTGGTCACGCTCATGCTATTGTCCTAAGGGACGCGACGTCCCGCCCTTACGGTACGGCAAACCGAAAGACATAGATACAGCCGTGTCTCGCAGCACCCCTGACTGCCTGCCGCACGAATTCAGGCCCGTGGCTGTGGGCAATTCTGCCGTGGCGAAATTCTGGCCCTAAGCGTGGCCCCAATGACGGTCTATTCGTTCACCGCCTTCTTGGGATCGCGCTCCAACACCTTCGACGGAACGGGGCGTGGGCGCGTCTCGTGAACGTTCGGGACATAACCCCCGTAGTCCAGCGGGTCTGTCAGTAGGCGTTCAGCGGCATCCTGCGAGTGGGCATACAGCGCAAGGTTGGTGCCCTCGATTTCGGTAGTGCGGATGATCGAGGCGAAAGCCTCGAAAATCGAAATGGCTTCGTCCTTGGTCTGCCTGCGCGACACGGTAAGCATGATGACGGCGCGCTGGCGCAACTCCTGCGGCGTGTCCACCTCAATCGGCGTCACCGCTCGACCCAAGCCCACGCCATAGAACAAGGCCCGGTCCGCGTACTTCATCCGCGTGGGGTTGTGGCGCAGCACCGCCACGCCCAGTGCCCGCGCCCGCTCATGCGACAGGTCTTCATATTCGGACTTGCTGTAGTCGTTTGTCGGGTACGACTCCAAGCCCACAAAGATCACGTCCACGCCGGGGGTCTGAAGTGCGGCCAGCGAGTTGCGGAACTCGACCGTGTCCACCAGGTCTTCGACAATCATTTCCGTGCCGTCCAGGATCACACGTTCGTCCGAACCCAAGGCCCACGATGCGCGGTCATGCACTTTCACCACGTTAGCGATGCTGACGGTTTCCCCGTTCTTCTGGATCACCACTTCCAACTGCTTCACTGCGGGCGGCACGGGTGTGGGCACTGCTGCCGGTGGCGCAGGGCGCACATACACGCGCAAGTCGCCCTGCGGTGCCGCTTCCTTGAAGTCCAGGTCGGTTACCAGCGCCTTCGGCTTGGCCAGCCACAGGGTGTTGGTCAGGCCTTCGCCCTGAAGGGCAGCAACGCGCATTCGCTCTGCGCCTACCTGGGCGTTACGGTTGATGTAGGCCATTGCGCCAAAGGCCACGATGACCAGCACGGCCGCGATGATGGCAAGGTTGCTGAAGAACTCGAACCAGCCTGTCAGTCCGGTCTTTTCGAGGGCCGGAATGTCACCCGGCAGGAATGGGATGCTCAATGTGTGGCCTAGCGGAACAGATAGGCCAGCGGGTTGTGCTGCTTATTGAGCGGGAAGCAGTGGCGTTCGATCAGGCGGCGCTCTGCGTCCTTGTAGTCGATGATGCGGTCAGGCCCAGGTGTATGGACCCACACTTCGTTCGCCCCCATCTCGATGGCTTCGGCCATGCGCTCATGGTCGGTCAGGCGCTCGAACACGTCTTCCGCAATGCCCGCATAGAACATCAGGCGGCGGTCCTGCGCGAAGATGTAGACCGACTTCTTGCGGATAGGCCGGTAGTAGATCGGGAAGACATCGAACGTGTAGTTCACGCCGTAGTCCGGCACGATGACCTTTGGTGGGTTCATCAGCTTGGCCAGCGCCTCGGCTACGGCCGACCGCTCAGGCTTCGGCGGACCTGTGACGCGCGACAAGAACCCGCCCGAAGACGGCGTCCCTGCCAGTCCTGACAGGAAGCCATTGGACGGCGGCGTCGCGCCCAGCCCGGACAAGAATGAATTGGGGTGGAGAGAATTGCGGCGGGGAGCAGTGCTCCCGAACATGCCCAAGCGCGTCATCGAAGGTCCGTCCCCGTGGACGTAACAGAGCGAGAGAATCGCTCAACTCGCCACAGCACACAGCTGGCGCGTCTTCACCATGAAATGCAATGGGGGACAGTCGGATATACTTGTGGACATCGGTTAACAGGCCATTAACGGCGGCGCAACAGGAACGCACTGCCAACACCAACTTTTTCCACAGACAACCAACACCAACACAACAAGGGTCATCACAACGAAACACCGCGCCACAACACACGCACCACCAACGACAACACGGACAGAACAGCCTGCGGCATGTTGACTCAGGCGCGGACGTGCGAGGCCCGTTCGCCATAAGGGCCAGCGTTAGGGCCAACTTTGCTGTGCGGGAAAATTTGGCGCCGCATCAAGGCGCTATGAAATCCGCTGGCAGTCCCTAGGGGAGTCGAACCCCTCTTTTCAGGTTGAAAACCTGACGTCCTAACCGATAGACGAAGGGACCGCGCTGCGGAGCGGGCGATATAACCGCGTCGGCGAGGTGGCGCAAGCGGCCAGCATGGCCGGTTTCGGGGCTTTTCGGCTCGCCGCCCCTTTAAGCCAGCGCGATATCCGCCACTTCGATCTGCACCTTCCCGGCCCCCCGCCAGGTATCGGGCCGCAGCCGCCCCACAACGTGCATCGCAACACCCCGCTGGATCGCCTGCCCCTCCGGCCCGTCGGCCACGCGGAAAGCGATGGCGCGCACGCGCGAGCCGTCCTCGCCGACCATGTCGAACGCCATGTGGTTCTCGCCCACCCGCCGCGCGCCTGCTGCCCGCACGTTGGGCACGGCGAACAGCGGCTCCGGGGCACCCGACCCGAACGGCCCGATCCGGTCGATCAGGTCAAGCAGCGCCCCATCGGCCGCCCCCGGCGCCAGCGTCCCGTCAATCTCCAGCACCTTGGCCTCATCGAGCTCGACCCTCGTGCCTTTGGTCGCCTCTTCCATATGCTCGCGCAGCTCATCCAGCCGGGTGGGATCCATCGACAGTCCCGCCGCCATCGCATGGCCGCCGCCCGATAGCAGCAGGCCGGACTTCGCAGCCTGGCTAACCAGTTCGCCGAGATTGACGCCCGCCACGGAACGCCCTGATCCCCGCGCCACCGGCCCCAGCCCCTCGCCCCAGCCAACTACGATCGCCGGCCGGTGATACTTCTCCTTCAGTCGCCCCGCGACGATGCCGATGACGCCGGGGTGCCACCCCTCGCCGCCAACCACGAGAATGCCGACATCCGGCTTCACCGCGAGACGCCGTTGAACTTGCTCAATCGCTGCCTGCTGGATGCCGGCCTCGACTTCCTTCCGCTCCTGGTTCTGGAAGTTCAGCTTCTCAGCTAGCTGGATCGCCTCCGCGCGATCGTCCGTCGCCAGCAGCTTCGCCGCCGTCCACGGATCGCCGATCCGCCCGCCCGCATTGAGACGCGGCCCCAGCACGAACGTCACGTGATAGACCGACTTCGGCGCCTCGATCCCCGAGACTTCCGCCAGAGCCTTCAGCCCCGCATTCTCAAGCCGCTCGAGACAGGCAAGCCCACGCGTGACAAACGCACGGTTCACGCCCTTCAACGGCGCCATGTCGCAAAGCGTCCCCAGCGCCGCGAGATCGAGCCACTTCATCGGATCGGGAAGCCCGCCCTCTGGCGCCTGGCCCTTCTTGCGCGCCAGCCGGTTCAGCGCCGCGACCAGCACGAACACCACGCCTGCCGCCGCGAGAAAGCCGTGACCAGACCTGTCATCCGGCCGGTTGGGATTCACCAGCGCCAGCGTCTTGGGCATATGATCGTCGTGCATCAGGTGGTGGTCCATAACCACCACATCGAGCCCGATCTCGTTCGCCGTCTTCAGCGCCTCGATCGCTGCCGCGCCGCAGTCGACCGTCACCACTAGTTCCGCGCCCATGCCCTGCAGCGCCCGGAACGCGCCCGGCGTCGGCCCGAAGCCCTCGGTCAGGCGATCCGGCACATAGAGGATCAGTTCCCGCCCCCACGCCCGGAAATATCGCGACAGGATCGCCGACGATGTACCGCCATCGACATCATAGTCCGCGAACACCGCAACCTTCTTGCCGGACACGATGGCGTCGAGGATCACCTCCGCCGCCTTGTCCATGTCCGCGAAGGTCGACGGATCGGGAAACAGCTCCTTCAAGGTCGGGTTGAGGAACAGCTCCGCCTCGTCCGCCTTGACCCCGCGCGCCGCCAGCAGCCGCCCGGCAAGATCCGACACCTGCAACTTCCGCGCATGCTCCGCCGCCAGCGCATCGTCCGTCGCACGCTGCCGCCACACGCGGCCCGAAAGCGACTGTGAGACGCCAAGAAAGGCAGGAGCTGATAAGTTGTCGGCCATGCCCGGAAGGTGTGGCGCCGATGGATTCGGTTCAACCCTTGGCTGCCCCGCCTCCACAGCCACCCCAGCGGCAACTTGACCTTGCCGCCTGTGAGCGCACCCTCACATCGCCACGCAGGGAGAACAGAATGGCCGGCAAACCGGGCAACGGGCAGACCGCCTTGATAACAGGCGCTTCGGCCGGCATCGGCGTCGATCTCGCCGAATGCTTCGCCAAGGACGGCTACGACCTGATCATCACGGCCCGTACCGAGTCCGCCCTCAAGGAAGTCGCTGACCGCCTCTCGAAAGCTTACGGGGTCAACGTCGCCACCGCCGCCGGCGATCTCGGCGTCACCGGCGCGGGCAAGAAGCTCGCCGCCGACATCGCCCAGCGCGGGCTCAATGTCGACGTCCTCGTCAACAATGCGGGCTTCGGACACCTGGGCGCCTTTGCGGAGACGGAAATCGAACCGCAACTAGGCATGGTCGACCTCAACGTCCGCGCGCTGACCGAACTGACGCACATCTACTGGAAGGGCATGCTGGCGAAGAAACGCGGCGGCCTCATCAACGTCGCCTCGACCGCCGCCTTCCAGCCAGGACCGTTGATGACCGTCTACTTCGCATCGAAGGCCTTCGTGCTCTCCTTCACCGAAGCGCTGTGGGAAGAGGCGCGCGGTACAGGCGTCAATGTCAGCTGCCTCTGCCCCGGCCCGACCGTTTCCAAATTCCGCGAACGCGCAGGCACCGGCAAGTCACGCCTCAGCCAGAGCAGCAGTGTGATGGGGTCAGCGCCAGTGGCGCGCGAGGGCTATGAAGGCTTCAAACGCAACAAGCGCGTCGTCATCACCGGCGGCAGCAATCGACGCCTGATCGCTGCGACACGCCTCATGCCGAAGTCGCAAGTGCTGAAGATCGTCCGCCGGATGCAATCGCCAGCCTGATGCGTTTTAGGCGCGCAGCGGCGTCACCGACCTGATCTTCCGCACCACGCCGTCGCTCGACGACATCAGCATGGTGTGCGTCTCGATTCCCGCGCGCGTGCGGTGAGCGCCGTCCAGTAGCGTACCCTTGGTCACGCCCGTGGCAGCGAAGATCACGTCGGCGGAAACGAGATCCTCCATCTCGTAACGCCGGCCCGGTTCCTTCACGCCAGACCGTTGCGCCTGGTATTTCTCCGCCTCGTTGCGGAACACGAAGCGCGCCTGCATCTGGCCGCCCGCGCAGCGCAGCGCCGCCGCCGCGAGCACGCCTTCCGGCGCCTTGCCCTGGCCGACATACATGTCGATGGCCGTCTCCGGCATCGCCGTGTTGATCACGCCCGCCACGTCGCCATCGGTGATCAGGTTGATCCGCGCGCCCGCCTTGCGCAGATCGGAGATGATCTTCTCGTGCCGCGGACGATCCAGCACGCAGGCCGTGATCTCGCGCACATCCACGCCCTTGGCCTTGGCCAGCCGCACGGCGTTCTCGCCCGCATCGGCGTCGAGATCGACCACGCCCCGCGCATAGCCCGGACCGATCGCCAGCTTCTCCATGTAGAGATCGGGAACCTGCAACAGCCCGCCACGCGGCGCCGCCGCGATCACCGCCAGCGCGTTCGGCATCGCCTTCGCCGTCAACGTCACACCCTCGAGCGCCTCAAGCGCGATGTCCAGTTCGACACCGTCACCGGAGCCAACGTCCTCGCCGACATTGAGAATGGAGATATCCACTTCGCCGACCACAACACGGCCACGGAAGTCGATCGCGTTGAGCGCATCGCGCATCGCGGAAGCAGCGGCCTCCTCGGCTCCCTGCTCGTCGCCGCGCCCGACCCAGCCCTCGGCGGCCATCGCCGCCGCGATCGTCGCGCCGGCCATCGCATAGCCAAGCGTCGAGCACGACGTCGTCAGCTTCGACCCATCTGCCATGTCGTTTCCTGACCCGCCGGACCAATCCGAATCATTGCCAGAGGCATACGCCCGGCTGACTCGGCGCCAAAGCAAATTCGCCCAAAGGCGGCCGCATAAGTCATGCTGCGCCGCACATTGCCCCAGCCCGGCGAGTATCGCGCCGGGCTGAAGGCAGCGCCGCTACTTCGGCGTGATCTGTCCGCGGATTTCGCCGCCACGGTTCGCTGCGGTATGGACGTTCACGTACCATTTGCCCGCAGCCAGATCGGCCGCCTGCGCATCCGTCAGCGTCGCCGTGCCGGTGATCGGGCTGGCGGCATTCGCGAATGGCACGACCGGCGGGGCACTGCCGCCCACGTCAGCCGGACCGTGAATGTGCGCCGCCATTGCAGCGCCCGAGAGCCCTTCATACGTGACGTTGTAGGTCAGCGCATGAGTCGCCGGATCGTAGGTGAACGTGCCCGTACCCTTGCCGGTCGACGTGATGCCAGCGCCCGGGGCCAGCGTCGCGGTATAGCTCGGCAGCGCAGGCGCCGCCGGTTCGGCCGTCGTGCACGCAGCGGCAATCAAGCCTATCAAGGCCACCGGGGCGATCCAGAACGTCTTCATGGTACGTCTCTCCCTTTGCCCGGCATGCAGAAGCCGCCGGTGTTGCGTCGATCTCTACACCCGCTTCCGGCGCCCTGCCACCCCACCATGCCAACGTCCCTATTGCCTCCCGTCACGCACGCGTCACACTTGGCGCATGGCAGATACGATCCGACCGAATTCGCTAGACGCCTTCTGGATGCCGTTCACACCGAACCGCGCCTTCAAGGCCGATCCTCGCCTGCTCGCACGCGCCGAGGGCATGCACTATTTCACCACCGAAGGCCGCCAGATCCTCGATGGCACCGCCGGTCTCTGGTGCGTCGCCGCCGGCCACAACCAGCCGCGCATCACCGAAGCGATCAAGCGCGCCGCTGGAGAACTCGACTATGCGCCGGTGTTCAATCTCGGCCACCCGCTACCGTTCGAATTCGCCAACCGCCTCACCGGCCTCCTGCCCGATGGCATCGACCGCATCGCCTTTACCAACTCCGGCTCCGAGAGCGTCGACACCGCGCTGAAGATGGCGCTGGCCTACCAGAAGGCGCGCGGCAAGCCGGGCAAGTATCGCCTCATCGGCCGCGAGCGCGCCTATCATGGCGTGAACTTCGGCGGCATTTCCGTCGGCGGCATTGGCCGCAACCGCATCGGCTTCGGCCCGATGGTCAGCGGCGTCGACCACCTGCCGCACACGCACGACCTTGCCCGCAACGCCTTCTCGAAAGGCCAACCGGAACACGGCGAGGAATACGCCGACGCCCTCGAACGCATCATCCTCACGCACGACGCCTCGACCATCGCCGCAGTCATCGTCGAACCCGTCGCGGGTTCCACCGGCGTGCTAGTGCCGCCGCAGGGCTATCTCCAGCGCCTGCGCGAGCTCTGCACGAAGCACGACATCCTGCTGATCTTCGACGAGGTCATTACCGGCTTCGGCCGTCTCGGCGCGCCATACGCCGCGCAGTATTTCGACGTGAAGCCCGACATCATCACCATGGCCAAGGCGATCAACAATGCCACCGTGCCCATGGGCGCTGTCGCCGCCTCGCGCGAAATCCACGACACCATCATCGCCGCCGCCGATGCACCGATCGAGTTCTTCCACGGCTACACGATGAGCGGCCACCCGCTCGCCTGCGCCGCCGGCCTCGCCACGCTGGAAGTCTTCCGCGAACAGCGCCTGTTCGAGCGCGCCGCCGAACTCGCGCCGTATTGGGAAACCGCGCTGCATTCCCTGCGCGACGCCCATCACGTCATCGACATCCGCAATCTCGGCCTCATCGGCGGCATCGAACTCGAACCCCGCGCCGGAAAACCGACGCAACGCGCCCTCGAAGCCTTTCGCACCTGCTTCGACAAGGGCCTGCTCATTCGCGTCACCGGCGACATCATCGCGCTATCGCCGCCGCTGATCATCGAGAAGGCCCAGATCGATCAGATTGTCGACACGATCCGCGGCGTATTGCAGGCCCTCGACTAGACCGGGGACGGATACATGACGCTTACAGACATCTTGCTGATCGCAGCGCTCGCCGTTTTCACCCTCGCTTGGTGGATCCGCAAGACGCCCGCCCGCCGCATCGTCCTGATCGCCTCCGCCGTGGCTGCTCTCGCCATCTCAGTCGCCGGCTATCTCGACAACCGATGGCAGGATGTGCCCGGCGGCATCGTCGCGCTGGCATGGCTCATCGCCCTCGGCGGTGTCGTCCTCAAGAACCGCATCACGAAGACTGACCGCACCGGCGGCATCCCCTGGCTCACAGGCATCGGCGTCGCGATCAGCGCCGCCGGCGCCATTACCGCCATCCTGCTTTTCCCGGTCTGGCCACTCCCGAAGCCGTCAGGCGACCATGTCGTCGGCGTCCGCACATTCGAGATCGTCGACACCAGCCGCACCGGCGTTCTCATAGCCAAGCCAGACGAACCCCGCCGCCTTCTGGTCCGCGTCTGGTATCCTGCCCAGTCCGCATCGGGCGAATCCGCCCCCTACTTCACCGCCGCCGAGGCAAAAAGCACGGCCCTGTCACTCGGCAGTCTCGTCGGTTTCCCGCCCTTCTTCACCTACGTCCGCCACGTGAGGACGAACGCCTTCACGGACGCCCCGCTGCTCTCCGGCGCCGCCGATCTGCCGGTGATCTTCTACAGCCACGGCTACACCTCCTTCATGAACCAGAACACGGTGCTGATGGAGCATCTCGCCAGCCATGGCTATGTCGTGTTCTCCATCCAGCACACCTATGACTCCTCGGCGACCGCCTTCCCCAATGGCGATGTCGCGCCTATGGACCCCGCCCTGTTCGACACGACGGCCGAAACGAACCGCCCGTCTCAGACCGAAGCCCTCGCCGGCACCGATCTCGACAAGCGCCTCGAAGGCACGCTGGCCTATCAGGAATACTCCATACGCATCGGCGACCGCATCACCGCGAAAAGCACGCCCGCCTGGGTCGCCGACCGCCTCTTCCTGCACGACACGCTGCAGAAAGCCCCGCCCGCATCCGTCGCCGACATCGCCGCCGCCAGCGATCTGGCGCAAGTCGGTGAAATGGGAATGTCCTTCGGCGGCGCCATCTCCGGCGAGATCTGCATGATCGACCGCCGCTGCGCCGCGGGCATCAATCTCGATGGCGGCAACTTCCCCTTCACTGCCTTCAATGCCGAGATTCCCGTTCCCTTCCTGATGTTCCACTCCGACATGGCCGGCCTCTACCGCCAGATGCAAAAGCCCTTGCCCGCCGAAGGCGCGCCGCGCGGCTTCAATGAATTCTCCTACGAGCGCATTGCCAACGCCGGCGCACGCGACGACATCTATCGCGTCCAGCTCAAGGGCGCGGCGCACCTCGGCATCTCGGACTTCACGCTCTTCATGAACCCGCCCGTGCGAGACCCTCTGCTCGGCGGCGGACCGTCGAACGTCATCATCGGCGCCCAGAACGACTTCGTCCTCGGCTTCTTCGACAAGCACCTTCGCAAGCAACAGACGGACTTCCCGGCAAAACAGCTGGCTGACTACAAGGACTGGGTCCTGCCCACGCCCAACAACGATCTCCCCACCTGGTGGAACGCCAAGACCGATGCCGAGCGCGCCGCCATCGAAGCCCGCATCGCCCCGCTGAAACCGAAATACCCAGCCCCGCCCGTCATCACGATGAGCATGTCGCCCGCCCCGAACTAGCGGACTGGAAAGTCGAAATACGTTTCCGGATACTGCTCGCCGTTCAGCGTGAAGTGCCACCACTCTTCCTTGAGCGGCCGGAACCCTGCATCCATCATCAGACCCTGCAATAGCATCCTGTTCGCCCGCGCCGCCGCGCTTACCGTCATATCCGAAGGCCACGACACCGTATCGAACAAGTCATACGCACCGCCCATGTCCATCTCGGCGCCCGTCGCGAGATCAACCACGGTCAGGTCCACCGTCGACCCGCGTGAATGCCCCGACCTCTCCGCGATATAGCCCAGCTCGAACAATCGTGACTTGTCGACATTGGGATACTGCGCCGCCTTCCGCTTCTGGTCCTGCAGGTCCTTCGCCCACGCGACAAAGTCCGTCACCGCCCGCACCGGCCGATAGCAATCGAACACCTTCAGGCCCAACCCGAACGGCTTCAGCCGCTTCTGCACCGCATCCAGCGCATCCGCCGCCCGCGACGTCAGCATACAAACCGGCGCCTCATATCCATCGATCGGACGCCCAACAAAATTCTCGCTGCCGGCATAGCGCATGTCCACGACAAGGCTCGGGATGATCGAAGCCGCATCGACCAGAACAACCTCGCCGCCCCGCTCAGGCCCAGGCGTCTGCGCGCAGCCAGCCACAACAGCCAGCGAAACAGCGGCCACAAACATTCGCATTGCACGTTCCTCTTCCGCGCCAAACCTGCGGCCAACCGAACGCTACGACAAGGCTTCCCCGGAGTTCCCGCATCGCGACGCCGTCTTGTGTTCAGCGCGCCAATCCACCACCGTGGCCCCGATACGCGTCCGCAACGCAGGAACACCCGAATGAAACTCAAGGCAGGTCTCGCCGCCCTCACGGCCGTCGCCCTCGCGGCGTGCACCTCCACGCCCGGCGCCGCCTCCTCGGCTCCCACAGCAAAGCTCGACACCGGCATCGTGCAGGGAATATCAACCGGCGACACCTCCGTCTTCCTCGGCATCCCCTACGCCGCCCCGCCGGTGGGCGACCTACGCTGGCGCGCGCCGCAACCCGCTGCCGCGTGGCAAGGCGTCCGCCAGGCCACCGCCGTCGGCGCCGCCTGCCCGCAAGCCACCGTCAGCACCGAGCCATGGGCCCGCGTCGGCACGCAGAGCGAAGACTGCCTCTTCCTCAACATCTGGGCGCCCTCGAACGCCGCCTCGCAAAAACTCCCGGTCATGTTCTTCATCCACGGCGGCTCCTTCCGCGCGGGCGCAGGCGGCGTGGCGCTCTATGACGGCACAACCATCTCGAAACGCGGCGCCGTCATCGTCACCATCAACTACCGCCTCGGCCGCCTCGGCTTCTTCGCGCACCCCGCGCTGACGAAAGAGAACACCGACGGCAATCTCGGCAACTACGGCCTGATGGATCAGGTCGCCGCGCTGCAATGGGCGAAACGCAACATCGCGCTGTTCGGCGGCGATCCCGCCAACATCACCATCTTCGGCGAAAGCGCCGGCGCCGTTTCGGTGCAAGCGCTCGTCGCCTCGCCCGCGGCCAACGGCCTCTTCGCCAAGGCCATCTCGCAATCCGGCGGCGGCTTCTCGCTCGCCGCGACGCTCAAGGCCGCCGAAACCGCTGGCGAGGCATGGGCCGCGAAACAGGGCTCGCCGAACGCCACGGCGGCGCAGCTCCGCGCCATGCCCGCCGACAGGATGACCACCGCCGCCGATGCCGTCGGCCCAATGATCGACGGCAGGATCGTGAAGGACAGCCCCACCAAGGCCTTCATCACGCGCGAACAGGCCGCCGTGCCGATCATCCTCGGCGGCAACTCCTGGGAAGCCAGCCTCGTCGGTCTCGACGCCGCCGCCCGTCCCATCCTTGGCGCCTCGTTCAACGGGCTGCTGGAAGAATACAAGGCGAACCCCTCGCGCGCCGGCGCGCTGGCGGACCTCGCCATTCAGGCCGTCGCCATCCAGCCCTCGCGCTATCTCGCCGAGCGCTCCGCCGCGAAGGGCCAGCCCGCCTACACCTACTATTTCACGCAACAGCCCCAGAGCGAACGCACGACCAAGCCCGGCGCCGAACACGGCGGCGAACTCTCCTACCTTTTCGGCACGCGCCTGAACGCCGAAGTCTGGGACGCAGCCGACGAGAAAACCTCGAAGCTGATGGGCGACTACTGGTTCAACTTCGCAAAGACCGGCAACCCGAATGGCCCCGGCCTCCCCGTGTGGGAACCCATCACCACCACCTCATCCCGCTACATGCTCCTCAACGCCGATGCCCGCACAACCGACTTCAACGCGCTCGAGAACAAGACGAGAGATGCCAGCGTCCGCTCCGCGACGATGATCTGGGGACAGCCGAAGTAGAAGCCGCAAACGTCACGACCGCGCTTCAACGCAACGGACAGATGTGACTATCGGGGCGCGGGCGCGATCCCTGGAGGCGTGGATCACCCATCGAATGGCGACGATTGGCCCAATTCGGACGACTGATGGTGTGCTCCGGCAGATCCGCGCGTCGTGACGATGCGACAGATTAATGCGCGGTCGGACGGCAGTTGAAGCGCTTGGCCAGCAACATGCTGAATCTTCGTCGTGGATGCGGGCCATCAGGAACGAGAGTGGAAGCGTGGTGAGTCCGCGGCCCTAAGGATTTTGATATGCAATCTCAGGTACCCGCAACTGGCGACTCCGATTGCAAAGCCGCTGCGTTTTGTGGGGAGTATCCGCCATGGACCTGAACAAGGTGCTGGCTCTTTCTATGACGCGCTCGTCGGCATGGAGATGGTTGTAGCAAAGGCAGCTTTTGTAAAGCGTTTCAATGAGGGCCGGCCTACCTCCTTCGCGAGCAACGCAACCTGCTCCGAACGGTTGCCCCGGGTGGTCTGAACTGCGGAGTGAAGATGCGCGTCTCGGAAAGGAAGACAAGTTTCTGGGAAAGACTGATGTTCCGGAAGCTCGACCTCTGGTTTGTATGTTTGCTGGCAATTCTCGGCGTCATTGGGACGATCGCGTTTGGCAACATCGCAATTTACACCTTCACAGGAGGCACCAAGGCCGGGTTCATCGGAGACGCGGTTTTGACGCTGTCGACGATTCCGCAGCAAGTTGGAAAACTTTTCAACGCCGACGAATATTCGCGAGCTAAGTCAGACCGTCATCCGGGTAAGAGCGGCTTTGCTTTTGCCTATGCCAAAGGCGCTCGGCCTGAAGCGGGCTACTTGCTGCTAAGCCGGTATGATGGGGATGATCTGCGCTCCTATGTGGAGTTCTGGGATCTGAATGCCCAAACAATGCTGCACCGCTGGGCCCCGCCCATAGATGAGATCAATGCCTCATCGACCTTGGTTACAAAGCATTTTGACCTGGCGCGGGACAGGAACGTCAATCGCTATATCATCCGCCATCCTGCAATTACACAAAACGGAGACATCCTCATCCAAAGCCACACGCCGCTGACGCGCGTGGACATGTGCAATCGAGTTGTCTGGAATAACGACACGCGGACCTTCCATCACTCCGTTGAAGCCGATCGAGAAGGGTACTTTTGGACCGCCGGCCGGATCGAGCCAGCCAGCATTCCGGGCGTTTGGTCTGACTCGTTCATGGATGACGCAGTCGTACGTATCAGCCCAGAGGGCAAAGTCGTCTTCGAAAAATCGGTGGCGCAACTCCTGATCGACAACGGGATGAAACGATACGTCTATGGACGTAGCGGGTATGATTACGACTCCGTCCACCTCAACGATGTCCAGCCCGTCGAAGAGACGGGAAAGTACTGGCAGAAAGGCGATGTGTTCCTGAGCCTGCGCAGCCCATCAATGCTCGTGCTCTATCGGCCGGAAACCAACAAGGTCATCTGGTTTCGGCAAGGGCCGTGGCTGCATCAACACGACGTGGACATTCTCGACGACCACAGGATTTCTACCTTCAACAACAATTCCTACGAGATGGTCCCGAACCAAGAGGTTGAGGGGCATTCAGGCATCATGGTGTTCAACTTCGATACCGGCGAAGTGACCCAGCCATGGGATGCGCTCTTGATGGAACAAAGGCTCAGGTCCGAGACTGAAGGCCTCCACAGGGTGCGCAAAAACGGAAATCTCTTCGTCGAGGAACAGAATTATGGTCGCATATTTGAACTCGCATACTCTGGTGAATTGCTCTGGGACTATGTGAACCGAGCGAAGAGAGGCGATCTCTATCGCGTTGGCTGGAGCACCTTCCTTGAACCCGAAGAAGGTGCCGGGATCGCCGCAGTACTGGCTGCCCGCAAGTGTTCCTGATGCATCGCCCATATCGGAGATCGTTGCAGCAAAAACAGTTTGGTCCGGACCAGATCGAGCACAAACCACGAGTGGGAGCTAACTGACATGTGGAAAGTTGCCGTGTCGCTGGCATTTGCCGCGTTACTGGTAAATCAGGGTGTCGCTGAGGCCTACATGGGGCCCGGCTTGGGCGCGGGTGTCATAGGAGCGCTTCTTGGCATCGTCGGTGCGGTGCTTCTGGGCGTGTTTGCGGTGATCTATTATCCGATCAAACGCGTGTTGAAGCAAAAGCGACGCGCGGCGCAAGGCGCAGGCGAGGAGCCTGAGAAGCCGCCGATATGAGGTGGATCGGACTTGCACTTGCCGCGGTGCTGACAGCCGAACTTCTCATTCGGCTTCCCCTGCTGCGGGCAATCGGGACGATCGGGACCAGCGCCCGCAAGGCCCAGTGGATTGTGGCAAGCGGTGCGATCTCGGATCATTGGAAGGAGCGAATTTTGCCCGCCTATGCTCTGCGCATAGGCCTTGGATCTGTTCACGCATTTAGCTGGCTGCTGCTGGCCTTATCGCCCTTTGCGATTCTCGGACTTGTCTGGTCCGGCGGGTTTGAAGCACTCTGCTCCTTCCTCCTCGACTGGCGGGTGATCCTAGGGCTGTCCCTCCTGTCGGCAATCTATGTCTGGATCCGGGTGCGCTTTCGGCGGAGCACTGAGGCGCCAGCCGAGCGAGGCGGTTCAGAAAAATACGATGCCGCCGCAAAGCTCCTTCACTACATGGCGCTCGGATCACCGGTCTTGCCGGAGATGCTGCATGACATCGAGCGCACCATGCATCTTAAGGGCGCAACTGACGCTACTGCTGGCGCACATGTCTTCGTGACGGGGCTGGCTCGGGCCGGCACGACAATGCTCTTTCGTGAGCTGCACGAAACCGGTCAGTTCGCGACGTTGACCTATGCCGACATGCCATTTGTGCTGGCGCCAAACCTTTGGGCGCAAGTCGCCAGGAGCAAAGATCCTGGAGATATGCATGAGCGCGCCCACGGCGACGGTATCTTGATCAATGCCGAGAGTCCGGAGGCGTTTGACGAGGTCTATTGGCGCGTGATGGACGAAAAGGCCTATATTCGCTCCGACCGGCTGCTCCCGCACAGACCAGATGAGGAAATCGTGCGCGGCTTTACCGACTACATGGCGCTCATCCTCAAGCGGAGAGGAAAAGCGCGGTATCTATCCAAAAACAACAACAACATTCTTCGACTGCTCACGCTCGTGAAAGCCTATCCCAATGCGGTTTTTCTCGTGCCAGTGCGCGAGCCGTTGCAACACGCTGCCAGCCTGTTGCGGCAGCATCAGCGATTTTCCAATAGCGATGCGTTCACCGCCGATTACATGCGGTGGCTAGGCCACCATGAATTCGGTCGCACGCATTTGCCGTTCGCATTTTCAGGTCGTCCCGACGGAGATCCCGAGACGCTGGACTACTGGCTGCGGATATGGATCGCGGCACATCTTACAATTCTCAAGATCGACGCTCCCAACCTACATGTCCTCGAGCCCAACGTCTTGCTGGCATCTCCTGCGATGCGTGACCGGCTTGCGGCTTTGCTGAACCTGCCCGCGGTTGATCCTAAAAACCTGCGGGCTATCAGCCCGACCGAAGTTCCCGAACATGATCCGGCGCTTCAAGCGGAAGCAAGCGCGATCTTCGCGGCGCTTCGTGCTCGAGCCCTGTGAACACTCGGCGCGAAAGGTCTGAGGACCGCGGGATGCTGTTCGCGGGTCGAGAGCCAAGCATTTGGAGACGAGCGAAATCGGGCCGCCACCGCGATAGTTGCTGCTTGTCGGCTCCGTCCTTTGGCCGCCTTCGAGTCGCAGACCCGCCGCCCGGTCAGGTAGCCCTGGATCAGTAGGCGCCGCACCTGGCGCTGACCGGTCATCCGACGCTTGCGTTCTTCTCTGGCTTGAACACAACGCCAAATACCAGACGGAAACGCAGGTCTGACGTCTCGGGAAGCTGAGCCACCAGGACACCGACGGTCACCGATGCTCCCTGCTGATAGCGTATGAAGCGCTTCCCGTGGAGAATTGTACCTGGCCCATCTACGGCTACAGGCGGGACAACGCTCTATCCCGGGAAGCATCGCTGCAAATCCTCAACCTTCGAAGTCATCATTCCGTTTGTCGCTTCCTCATTCAGCGGCAACCCGGCACACACCATCTGAAGGTGGACGTTCTCGACAATCGTGCAGTCGCCCCACGCTGGCACGTATGCGCGATGAACGCCGACCCGGATCGTAGAACGGCGGTACGCCAAAGAGCCTGTCGGAGCGGCTTCTACAACTTGATCATACTGTTCGCACTCTATGACTGGCTCCTGAGCAAGCGCGGGCGCCGTTGTGAGAAGAGGACCGCCGACGGCGGTCGTTTGAGCGAACGACACCATGATGAATTTTCGCCGTAAGAAAGTTGACCCGCAATTTAGCGATAGGTTGAATGGCTGCAATCGGCGATTTTCGGCCGGTCGATCAGGCCCGCGTCTCGATCCGCAGCAGCCTTGGCACATCCGCCGTGATCTTGAGATCCGCGATCTTCGCCAGCGCCGCCTCGACCGAAGCGCGCGGGCAAGGATGCGTCAGGATCGCGATCGGCGCGGCCCCGGTGTCACCGGCGGATTCCTGGATCAGCTTGTCGATCGAAATGCCCGCATCGCCCAGCTGCTCGGTCAGCGCGGCGAACATGCCAGGCTTGTCGGCCAGCTTGGCGCCGATGAAGAACGAGCCCTGATCGGCCACGCCATTCGCGGCGGTGATCAGCGGCAGAAGCTCCCGCGCCGGCTTGCCCAGCGGCGGCGTCGCCGGTCCTTCGAACAGGCGCGCAAGATCGCCCATCACGGCAGCGGCCGTTGGCCCCGCCCCCGCGCCCGGACCCGTGAAGGTCAGGCGCCCCACCGGCTCGCCTTCCACCAGCACCGCATTGAGCGGTCCGTTGATCTGCGCCAGCGGATGGTCATGCCGCACCAGCACCGGCGCCACACGGCAGCGCACGCCATCCTTCGCGCGGAAGGCTTCCGCCACCAGTTTGATGCGATAGTCGAACTTGTTCGACAGCGCGATGTCCATCGCCTCGATCTTGTCGATGCCCTCGACCTGCACCTGGTCGAACGCCGGCTGCGCGCCGAACGCGATCGACGCCAGGATCAGCACCTTGTGCGCCGCATCCCCGCCCGACACGTCGAGGAAGGGGTCGCTCTCGGCGTAACCCAGCCGCTGCGCCTCCGCGAGCACCGTCTCGTAAGCCGCGCCCGTGCGCAGCATCTCGGAGAGGATGTAGTTGCACGTCCCGTTGAGGATGCCCGACACGCGCTGAACGATCACACCAGACAGCGAGTTCTTCACCGCCCGCACGATCGGAATCGCCCCCGCCACCGCCGCCTCGAACAGCAGGTGTGCGTTATGCTTTTCCGCCAGCGCCGCGATCTCGATGCCATGCTCGGCAATCAGCGCCTTGTTCGCGCTCACCACCGCCTTGCCCGAACGCAGCGCCGCTTCCACCGTCCGCTTCGCCGGCCCATCGGATCCGCCGACCAGCTCGACGACAACATCCACATCGTCCGCCAGCGCCAGCTCGACCGGATCGTCCACCCAGCGGAACTTGGAGATATCGACGCCGCGATTGCGGTTCTTGTTGCGCGCCGAAACCGCCACGACTTCCAGCCTGCCCGGCAGCCGCAGCTCGTCCTGCCGCTCGATCAGCTTCAGCAACCCGCCGCCCACCGTCCCGAGACCGGCCACGCCCAGCCTCAGCGTCTTGCTCCCCTGTGGCGCGCTCATCCGGCAACCTTGCGTATCGGCGCCACGTCGGCTTTCGCCTTGGGCTCTTTCTCGGGCTTCACCTTGACGCCATTGGCCTCGAGGAATTTCCGCACATTGCGCGCCGCCTGCCGGATGCGCTGCTCGTTCTCGACCAGCGCGAGCCGCACGAACCCGTCGCCATGCTCGCCAAAGCCCGCGCCCGGCGCCACGGCCACATGCGCTTCCTTGATCAGCCGCAGCGAGAACTCCAGCGACCCGCCCTCGCGGAACGGCTCCGGTATCGGCGCCCACGCGAACATCGACGCTTTCGGTTCGGGAATCTCCCATCCAGCACGCGAGAAGCTCTCGATCATCGCATTCCTGCGTGTGCGATAGATCTCGCGCATCTCATCCACGCAATCCTGCGGCCCGTTCAGCGCAGCAGCCGCAGCCACCTGCACAGGCGTGAACGCGCCATAGTCCAGATACGACTTCACCCGCGCCAGCGCCCCGATCAGCCGCTCATTGCCCGCGGCAAAACCAACGCGCCACCCCGCCATCGCATACGTCTTCGACATCGACGTCACTTCGACAGCGATATCCTTCGCCCCATCCACCTGCAGGATCGAAGGCGGCGGATCGCCGTAATAGATTTCCGTGTAGGCCAGATCGCTCAGCACCCAGATGTTGTGCTTCTTCGCGAACTTCACGACCTCCTTGTAGAAGTCGAGCTCCACAACCTGAGCGGTCGGGTTGGCCGGATAGCACACCACCATCGCGGTCGGCGGCGGCACCGAATGCTTCACCGCACGCCCGAGGTTCGACAGATACTCTTCCGGCGAATGCGCCTGCACCGACCGGATCGCCGCGCCCGCCATGATGAAACCGAACGAGTGCAGCGGGTAGGACGGGTTCGGCACCAGGATCGTATCTCCCGGCGAGGTGATCGCCTGAGCCAGGTTCGCAAAACCCTCTTTCGAGCCGAGCGTGACCACCGTCTCCTTCATCGGATCCAGCTTCACGCCGAACCGGCGGTCGTAATAGGCGGCAAGCGCCTTGCGCAGACCCGGAATGCCCCGGCTCGCCGAATAGCCATGCACGTCCGGCTTGCGCGCCGTCTCGCACAGCTTCTCCACGATGTGGGGCGGCGTCGGCAGGTCCGGATTGCCCATGCCGAGGTCGATCACATCGGCCCCGTTGGCGCGCAGACCTGCCTTGGTCACGTTCACCTGCTCGAACACGTAGGGCGGCAGGCGCCTGATCTTGTGGAAATCCAACATCATTGTCGGTTCACCTGTATCGGACCCGCCGGGTCTCGCCCGCGCGGGTAAAGGATTCTGTAAAGCCGTATCGTGACGGCCGCTACGGGGCAAATTTTAGCTGGAAGAGGGCAGTTTTGAGAAGGCGGCTATCGCCCGGGCTTGGCCGGGGTCGTCGCCGCCGACGGGGCCGGATTGTCCGGGGTCCCGCAATTGGCCTTCTTCTCTTCCACGCAGGCGCGCCATTGCGCAGCCCTAGCTCGCACGTCCTCATCGGCCGGAATGATGCCATCCGCGACCAGCTTGGCTTCCATTCTGGCCGCCTGCGCCTTCAGCGCCTCGGCTGTGGAAACCGACTGGTTCGCGGTCTGTTTAGGCTGCCGGATTTCCGGAATATCCTGCAGTTCCGGATACCCTTCGCCCTTCACCTCAATGGCTTTTTCCTCGAACCATTCGGGGGCGATCTGCGAAATCGCGCCCTGCTCCATGATGTCGGCACACCCCGCCAGGAAGGCGGCTGTCCCGATGCCTGCCATGATCGCCACGGGGCGGAGCATGATGGAGTTCCGGTTCAGGGACGTATCAGGTCCCGAGATTGCGCGAGTTGCCGTTCCTACCTAGTGACAGTTGACCAGTTTGGCGAGCATGAGTTTCACCATCGCCAGGCCGAACGGTCGATGAACAGGGGCGCGCGCCGCATGCCGAAATCCGGGGGAAAACCTCCCGCAGACACGCCGCCCGGCGCACAGGATGCGCCGGGCGCGAGCGATGCCGGCACAGACTTTTCCGAGATGAGCTTCCAGCGCCTCGGCCAGAAGATCGCGGACCTCTCCCGTGAACTTTCGGACATAACGAAACTCGCCGGCACCGCCGCCCCGCGGAAGCTCGAACTCGAAGCCGCCTCTGCCGCCTTCAAGTCGCTTACCGAGGCCTACGCGAAGAAACCGGAAGCCTTTAACGAAGCGCAGATGGACCTCTTCAGCCGCCACACGGGCGCGCTGCAGGAAATGTCGGCCGGCAAGCCCTCGATGGAGGCCGACGCTGACGCGCGTTTCGCCGACCCGTCATGGCGCGAGAACCCGTTCTTCGATTTTCTGCGCCGCATGTATCTCGCCCAGTCGACCTGGGCTGAAGGCCTCGCCTGGAACGCGCCCGGCCTTTCCGAAACCGAACGCCGCCGCGCCGCCTTCTTCATCCGTCAGGCCACCGCCGCCATGGCGCCGTCGAATCTTCTCGTCGGCAACCCGAAGGCGCTTAAGGCGCTCTTTGAGTCCGACGGCCAGTCCGTCCAGCGCGGCTTCGCGCAGCTGCAGGAAGACTTCAACGCCGGCCGCGGCCGCATCTCGCCGACCCAGACCGACCTCGATGCCTTCGAACCCGGCCGCAATATCGCCGTCACGCCCGGCGAAGTCGTCTTCCGCAATCCGCTGATCGAACTCCTGCGCTACCACCCGACCACGAAGACTGTGCGCGAAGCGCCCGTCCTGATCTTCCCACCGTGGATCAACAAATACTACGTGCTCGATCTCACGCCCGCGAACTCGCTGGTGGCGTGGCTCCGCGATCGAGGTTTCACCGTCTACATGGTCTCATGGCGTTCGGCCGACGACGAGACGAAGGACTTCAACTGGGACGAGTACCTGAAGTTCGGCGGCCGCGCCGCGCTCGACTGGGTCCACGCCAGGCACGAGACACCCGTCAACGTCGCCGGCTACTGCGTCGGCGGCGCGCTTGCCTCCATCCTCGCCGCGCGTCTCGCGGCGCAGAAGGACGACCGTCTCGGCTCGCTCACGCTTCTCGCCGCGCAGACCGATTTCTCCGAACCCGGCGATCTCGGCCTTTTCATCGACGACCATTCCATCGGCGGCATCGAGCAGATGATCCTCGACGCCAATGGCGTCATGCCCGGCGAAGCCATGCGCGACGCGTTCAACCTGCTGCGCCCGGAAGACCTGATCTGGCGCTACGTGGAAGATCGCTACCTGCTCGGTAACGAGGCAAAGGCGTTCGACCTGCTCTATTGGAACTCCGACCAGACCAACCTGCCCGGCCCGCTCCACATCGCCAGCCTGCGCCGCCTCTATCTCGAGAACGCGCTCGCCAAAGGCACATTCATGGCCGAAGGCGAAGCGATCGACCTCCACGCGATCAAGGTCCCCGTCTTCATCCACGCCGCGCGCAAGGACCACATTTCGCCCTTCCAGTCAGTCTACAAGGGCGTGAAACTCTTTCCCGGCGACGTCACCTTCGTGCTCGCGGACTCAGGCCACATCGCCGGCGTCGTGAACCCACCCGCCGCCAACAAGTACCGCTACTGGCTCAGCGACATTCTTCCGCCCACCAGCGATGGCTGGATGGCGTACGCGAAGGAACACGCGGGCTCCTGGTGGCCGCTATGGGCCGACTGGCTCGGAAAAAAGTCCGGCGGCGAAATCGCCCCACCGGCCCCCATCAAGAAAGCTGCCCCCGCGCCCGGCAGCTATGTCCTCGAAACCCTGGACACGATCCGCCAGAAACGCGGCGCCTGATTCAGCGCACGTTGAAACGCGTGCCGGCAGACGGCGGTGAAGGATGTCTGTCAGTTCGGAAGGACGCTAGCGACCAGCACGCTGTTCAGCGTGCGGCGCCCGGAGCGAATGAACGCGCGTGACTATCAGTACTCGGTCACTGTTCGCGCATTGCCGGTCGGGCGGCCGACATGGTCTTCGTGGTACTTCAGCTTGGCGCGCAACGCATTCGTGCGGCTCGAGTTCGGCCTGGACGCCGCAACAGCTTCGGTCAGGCGCGCAATTTCGGAATGGTGATAGGCCAAGTCCTTGGAACCCGAATCCAGCATGCTGATCTCCTGTGCGACGAAGGTAGCATCTGGGCTCGTTAACAAACGATGACATGCGGCAATCCCGCTCGCGCAGCGTGCGAGATCGTAGGAAACAGCTGCGACTACTTCGTAGGACGCAGAAAAAACAACGCGCCTGAATTCAGCGATCTAGCTCCGCAAACTGTAGGACGCAGCTGTTTTCTTTCAGCAGGGCTCCTGACCTGACGGATAATCCCTCCATCGCTTCCGCATGGAAGGGCAGCCGGTACAGCTGTTCGACGGCGCGGGGGCGATGCGTTCGAGCGTGGAGCACATGATCTCTCGGTGAGGGATCCAGCTCAGCCCCTGCGTATGTCGAGGTCAAACCATCGGCCAAGTGGGTAAGCAATCGGGGGATCGTGGCCGAACATCCACGACCCGCACGCCGCCGGCGATGCCAACGGCAGAGGAGTGAAACGATCTCCTTGTCCGAGGCCGGTGCACCAACGAACGCGGGGACGCGGGATGTCGCGTTTCTTCTTTGAACTACCGGTAGAGCTGGGCAACCAGCAAAGCCAAACCACGCGGGCCATCCCGCGTCCCCGGCCCTTCCATGTCTTCATGGGGCCAGAGCTACAGCATCCCAGGCGGCGAGCACCGGCCTGACAGAGAGATCATGTCTGGAAGCGGACCCCCAAGGTCCGCGTTCCCCGCGAAAGCGGGGATCCAGGGCTGACAATACGGCTTGCTCAGACTTGAAGCTTCAATCTCGTACAAGGCTTGAAGACATCACTGGACCCCCGCCTTCGCGGGGGACACGGCGGAGAGAGCGGCTGCCAACCCTGATGTTTGAAAACCCCGGACCTATTCCTCGATCGCCGCATACACCAGCTGCTGCAGCTGCGGCCTGATCGGATACGCGCCCGACGGCATCAGCTGCGTCATCTGGATCGCGATCAGGTCTTCGACCGGATCAATCCAGAAGAAGGTCGACGCCATTCCGCCCCACGAGAACGTGCCCACCGAACCCGGTTGCATCGTCGCCACCACATCCGTCGTCACCGCCCAACCGAGCCCGAAACCAGACCCGTCCATCCGCGATTCCGAGAACGTCTTGTCGCCCATGTCCTTCAGCGTCTTGTTGCCCGGCAGGTGGTTCATCGTCATGAACTCGAGCGTCTTCGGCGAAAGGATGCGAACCCCGTTCAGCTCCCCGCCATTGCCGAGCATCCGGCAGAACGTGAAGTAATCGCCGATCGTCGACGCCAGCCCGCCGCCGCCCGACAGGACATTCGGCTTGCGCGCATAGACGCTGCCGCTGCCGCCCGGGTCGCTCTGCGTGATCACGCCGGTCGTCGGGTTGCGCGCATAGCACGCCATCAGCCGGTCGATCTTGTCTTCCGGTACGGAGAAAAAAGTATCCTTCATCCCCAGCGGCTCGAAGATCCGCTTCCTAAAGAATTCATCGAGGCTCATGCCCGACGCAACTTCCACAACGCGGCCCAGCACATCGGTCGAGTTGGAATAGTTCCACTTCTCGCCCGGCGAAAACGCCAGTGGGGCCTGCGCGATCGCCTCACAGAAGCTCTTGAGGTCGCCCTTGTACGTGACGTGTTCGAGCTTGCGCGCACGATAGATCGCGTCCGGCACACCCTGCTGCAGGAAGGAGTAAGTGATCCCTGATGTGTGCAGGAAAAGATCGCGCACCGTGATCGCCCGGTCCGGCTTCCTCACCTTCGGACTCTCGACGGTGCCGCCATCGAACACCATCACATCCTGGAACTCCGGAATGTAGCGGAACACCTCATGGTCCAGCCGCAGCGCGCCATCCTCGAACAGCATCATGGCCGCAACAGACGTCACCGGCTTGGTCATTGAATAGATTCTGTAGATCGTGCTCTCGTCGATCGGCTTGCCCGCCCCCATCTCGGTCGAGCCCTGGAACGAAAGATGCGCGGCCTGCCCGCCCCGCGCGATCAGCACGGCGACGCACGGCAGCTTCTTCTTCTCGATGTAGCCGTCGAAATACTGCGGGATGCGCTTGAGCTTGTCGGCGTTGAGACCGGCCTCCGCCGGATCGACCCGTTCAATCGCGCTCATGAGAAACTCCGTTGCAAGCCCGGAAGGCTTAGCGCACCCGGCCCGGAAAAAGAAATGGCCCCCGGCGGCAAAGCCGGGGGCCTCAGTCTCGGGAATGGTTAGGTCTGACGAAAGTCTAGAACACCTTGCGGATGCCGACCTTGTAGGTCCGGCCCAGCGCGCTGCCGATGAACGGGTCGTAGCTGTACTGCTGCTGGGTGAACGGCGGATCCTCGTCCGTCAGGTTGTCGATCGCGAGGCTGAGGACGAAATCCTCGTCCCACGGTAGGGTGTACTGGTAGTACAGGTTGTGCGTGGCGAAGTCGTCGATCTGCTCGAACGCCGTGCCGATGAACCTGTCGTCCGTCACGCCCTGGATGAAGCGATAGACGTAGCGCAGGTTGTGCTCGCCGAGCTCGTAGTTGAGCGTCGCGCTCGAACGCCACTCCGAGATGATGTCCCCGTCGCGCGAGTAGTTCGCGAAGCCGAGGCCATCCACTTTCGGCGAGAGCGTGACGCCGTTCAGTTCGAACGCCGCAATCTCGTACTCGAGAACGTTCGTGCCCTGGAAGCCGGCGGTGATCTCGCCTCCCAGTGCATCGAACGCGTACGAGACATCGACGTCGACACCCGACGTTGTCGCGCCGGGACCGTTGCCGCGAACCGACCGGATCGACGTAACGTCCTGTCCACGGGTGACGCCTTGCGAACAGCCGGCCGCACCGACGCCGTTGATGAACGAGATACGTGCAATCAGCGCCGCCGAGCAGTTGATGAAGTTGTTCGATCCCGGGTTGGGAATCCCGTCCGGCGGAACGTTGGTGTCGTTGAAGACCGTATTCAGGATCTGGTTGTGGCTGACGGTCTTGATCTCGTCCTTGATCTCGAAGTTGAAGTAATCGAACGAGGCCCTGAGCGAGCCGTTGAGCGGCAGGCCGTCGTCGAAGTTGAAGATCAGGCCGAAGTTCATGACTTCAGCCGTCTCCGGCTTCAGGCCGCCGAGGTTCTCGGTCTCGACACGCAGGTATTTGTTGCCCGCGTTGGCGATCAGCGAGAGGCCCGTGGAGATGTCGCCCGGCGTGATATTCGGCGGCGTGGCGTAGTTGGTGCCGAACGATCCGCGGATAGCGAGCCAGTCGAACGGGTCGTACTTGCCGGCCACCTTGTAGACGGTGGCGCCGAGGCCCGACCGCGGGAATTCCTCGCGGCGTACGGCCAGCTGGAAGCCAAGGTTGTCGAAGACCGGAACCTCGAATTCGCCGAAGTACGAGTACTGCTGCTGGTCCGACTTGTTCGGCGAGTTCTGGCCGAAGAACCAGTAGGGAGACTCGCCGATCGGCGGGCATCCGGCCTGCCCCGGTTCCTGACCCGGCCACTGGCAGGGCATCTCGCCTGGATCCAGGAATTCGCCGGAAACCTGATCGCGGTTCTCGGATTGCCGCCACTGAGCGCCGGCCGCCCACAACACCTGACCGCCCGGCAGCGTGATCGGCGTGCCGCCTGTCACCAGCGCGTCGAGTACCAGGTTGTTGTTGACCGTCTCTTCGCGGCGCTCGTCGTATAGCCACGCCGCGAGTTCCGGCGAGATCTCGTTGCCGGCGACGTAGCGCGGGTTCGGCGTGCCGAACGCACCGTTTGTTGCGTAGCTCGATGCGAACGGGTTGAGATACTGGCATCCGTTCTTGCCCGCGGCGCCGGGATTCTGCGTGCCGATCGAGTCGTAGAACGCCTCGAGGTATGCCCTTTGTTCGGCGGCTGAGACCGTGCCGTTGTTGTCGGTGTCGGCGACGAGATTCCAGTTGTCCGGCACGAGGTCCGGCGCATTGCAGTTCGGACCACCGAAGCCGTTGAGGGCTTGCTGCACCTTGTAACCGACGATGTCCGGCAGCGTCGTGTCGACCGTGGCGAGGTTGTAGGTCATCGACACCTTCCAGGTGTCGAGCCAGCCGCTCGACCAGTCACCGAATGCTCCGTCCATCGCCACAACGGCGTTCCAGTTTTCGAGCTGGGTCGTCGGGGTCGTACCTTGGCCGGGTCCCCAGGCGGGGTTGCCGCTCGGGCCGAACATGATCGAGAGGAACTGGTCCGCGTGATCGATGAGCGGAAGGATAGCCGGGTTTATCTGCGAGGCGTTCTGCGCCAGGAACGTGTTGAAGTACGGGTTGTCGCGCGGAACGCGATACTGGAAAGCCGTGCCGCTGGTCGGCGCCGGACCTACGTTCGCCTGATAGGCAGCAACCGTACCGATCTCGTTCGCGTCGGACTTGCCGTAGGACAGTTGCGCGTAGAAGCGCGTATTGTCGTCGAGGTCCGCGTTGAACTGGCCGTAGAGACGAACTTGATCGACTTCCTCGACCAGATTGTAGGTGTGGATCGCATAGTTCCACCAGCAGGTCGGGAGACCGCTGATCGGGATGACTTGGCCTTGCACAGGGCCGGTGGCGCCTTGGCACTCCGCCGTGGTGAAATCGGCAACCGGAGTGTTGAGCGTCGTGCCGGTGGCCGACTGGAGCAGATAAGTTCCGTAGTTGTGGTACGGGGCCCAGGGTGTCTGGTTCTCCGAATACGGGCGAACGGCCCAGTCGCGCTCAAGAATGTCGAGCTCACTGCGGTGCGAGTATTCGGCAGAGAACATCAGATTGGACTGGTCGAAATTGTGACCCCACAAGGCTCCTGCGGTCCAGTCGCCGTCCGACCCGTCGACAGCCCGATAGTCGGCCTGGACCGTGAGGCCCTCATAGTTGTCGCGCGTGATGAAGTTCACGACGCCGCCGGTCGCGTCGGCGCCGTAGATCACTGCGCCGCCGTCTTTCAGGATCTCCGTGCGCGACAGCGCGATCGACGGGATCATGTTGGTGTTTTCGCTGAAGCGCCGGCCGTTGAATATTGTCAACGTGCGGCCGCCGCCGAGGCCGCGCAGGTTCAGCGTCGAGGCGCCGATGCCGCCGTAACCTGCCTGGAACTGGTTGGTTTCACCGACGGTGGAGCCGACCACTGCCAGCGACTTGATGAAGTCCATCGTCGACTGGTTGCCGGACTTGAAGTTGTCTTCCTGCGTGTAGACCTCGACAGGAAGCGCCGCCGACTCGACCGCGCCCGCGATGTTAGAACCCGTGATGACGACGCGGTCGCGCCTTTCGCAATCCGTCTGAACGCCTGCCATGTCCGGATCGCAGTCTTCAGCTCCCGCGACCGTATCGACGGTCGGTGGCTGTGGTGTCTGGGCTGATGCCGAGCCGTATCCGGCCAAGCCGAGAACAAGCGCAAGCGCTGACGCGCTGCCAAAAGCACGCTTCATCATTTCTGGTTTTCCTCTCCCCTGGCGGCCATTCTTTATCGATGGCGTCGCGTAGACCGGTTTCCCCGCCCAAGCCGACTATGCGGCAGGCAAGGATTCTGGCAATACCGGCCAACCGGTTTGTTTCTAACGCGGGGCGCGACCTTATCCTACGCAACGTTCGAAAACGCGATATGCTGTCATGAAGGCCGCACGGAAATGTGAGGCCGTTGGGGCGCAATGCATGGCTGGCTTAGGCCGTACGGCTACCTTGAAACGATCCCCTGCCCGCGCGCCGTCGAAAAAGCCCGAGCGCCGCACGAATGCTGATCGCTCAGCAACAACACGAAAGCAGATTCTCGATGCGACCGTGCATTGCTTCGACGCGTGGGGTTATGGCGGTGTAACAAACATCAAGGTGGCGGATGCGGCGGGCGTGAGCCGTGGCGCAATGATGCATCACTTCCCTACTCGCCAGGCGCTCATAGTGGCGACGGTGGAGTATGCCTACAAGAAGCTCGCCGAATTCCGGACCGCCGAACTGATGAAGGTCGAGCCGGGGCTGGCCCGCTATCGCAAAATTGTCGATCTCGCGATCGTCACCAACAAGATGCCCGAAGGCGCGACGTGCAACGAGGTCCGTATCGGATCGCGCAGCGATCCGGAAATCCGCGCAGCGGTCACGCCGATTATGAGCTTCATCTCGGAAGACTACGGACGGATGGTCAGCCGCCTTGCGCGCGAGGCGGGCCTGACGCCGACACGTGAACTACAGGGCCTCACCGGCGTGATTGCCATGTCGACACGCGCGCTTGCGATCAACACCTTCACCTATCCAAGCAAGCAGGCAGCGGAGAACGTCCTCTGGATGTTGCGCAGCATGCGTGAGGACGTGATCGCGCGGCAGCTCGGAGAGCATGTCGCTGAAAGGCCGGTGCCGCTTGAAGAAACGCGCCCTCCGCCGAAGCCGAAGAAGCGATCCTAGGCGCGCAGGGCCTTCGGAACCGAAGGAACGCCGCGCACGAGCAGCTGCAGGAAGTCGGCGGGCGGCATGGGCTTCGCCATCAGATAGCCCTGCGCCTCGTCGATGCCGAGATCGGCCAGGAAATGCCACATCTCTTCGGTCTCGACGCCCTCGGCGACGATCTTGAGGCCCATCTCCTTGGCAAGCCGGACGCTCATCTCCACGCTGGCGCGCGCAAAACTATCGGTCAGCGCACTACGCGTGAAGCTCTGGTCGATCTTCAGCTCGGTGAACGGGTACTTGTGCAGCCTGTCGATGTTCGACGCGCCGGTGCCGAAATCGTCGATCGAGAGTCCGAAGCCCTTGATGCGAATCCGGGCGAAGATATCGAGCGCATCCGGACCGTAGTCCAGGAAGTGCGTCTCGGTAACCTCGAGCGTGATCTGCGATGGCGGAACGCCGACTCCGGCCATGGCGTTGGCCATCATGTCCGGGAAGTTGAGGCGCGTGAGCGACAGCGGAGAGATGTTGATCGAAACCGGCAGCGGCTTGCCGTCAACAAAGAAACCCTTGGTGTGGAGCGCGACGATGCGGGTCAGCACGAAGGTGAGGTCGTCGATGCGGTTGTTGCGCTCAGCGAGTTCAACGTAGGGAACAGGGTTGGCGTATTCAGTCTGCGTCACCGCGATGCGCGCAAGCGCTTCGGCTCCGGTGATGCGGCCATCGGCCATAGCGACCTTGGCCTGGAAAAACGGATGCAGCGCGCCGCGATCGATGGCTGCGTCAAGCAGCGAGGGCTTCGCAGGTTCAAACGCGGCCTTCGCCTTCAGTTGCGCCTGCGCCGGTTCGCTCCGCGCGAGCGCTGCCTCAAGCGCTTCCATCGACAGAGGCTTGCGGATCGATCCGATGATGTTGAGGTTCTGCATGCGCGCGAGCTTCGCGACGGTCTCGATCACCGCGCTCTCCTCGCCCGAGATGATCAACACCTTGCCAGGAAAGCGCCGCTCCGAAAGCGAGCGGATCAGGCTGACGCCATCATGCGCCGGCATGTTGAGATCACAGACCAGAAGATCGGGTTCGAGGCCGGCGTCGAGCTTCGCGAGCGCATTGAGCCCGTCATCGGCCATCTCAACTGCCTGCACGCCGCAATCGAGCACCATGTCTTCCGCGAGCGCACGGAAGACCGGATCGTCGTCAACGAGGAGCGCTTGCCGGTAGCTCATAGACCCCTGGCCGTCTGCTGCGATCCCCCGACCGAGCTTCTCATTGCCAGAAGAGGTTGAGGATATCGCTAACACTGCCGTGCGGATCGCCGCGAACCTGTGCCAGCGCGGGCCACGGACTAGCTGTCGCGGTGAGCCAGCTTCACCATCGGGCGAGACTTGTTACCGACGCCATCGGGCACGGGAACCAGGCTGTTCTCGTAGTCGGTGTTCAGCACCAGTTCCGGCCCATCCGTCATGTCGAACTTGCGTGCGATGATGACGGTGTAGTCCGACCGGTCTGCGATCGGCTTGGTGGAGTTGATCTCGAGCGTGTTGCCCGGAAGATAGATGGTGCCCACGAGGTTACGGGCGTCGTTGCTAGCAATGATGTGCGGGAACTTGAAGAGCACGTCGCGATCTTCGAAGAACAGCATGCCCGACATGTCGCCGGTCCTCGGAGCGTTCAGCGAGATCGTGCTCGAAGGTGCGAACTGGATGGTCGAAAGGCCTAGCGCGCCGGTGAGGTAGAAGCCGACACCGGCGGGATCGCCGATCAGCTTGCCGCCGTTCGAGACGACTAGCCCGCCATTGTTCAGGATGTAGGTGCCAGGCTTCAACGTGACCTCGCCGCCGATGACGTTGATGCCGCCGCAATAGACGCCAGGCTCCAGCGTGGTCTTTCCGGTCACCAAGAGACCCGGCGCCAGATTGCCCACTAGGTCGCCGCCAGTGATGCTTTCCAGCAGGTTCTTCTTTTTTAGCAGGTCGCCACTCACCACCCCGCCAATGAGCCCACCCTTGCCCAGTAGGTCCTTCAGGCTCAGCAGCTTGCCTTCCTTGCCGAGCAGATCGGCGCCGAGAATGCTGCCTTTGCCCAGGATGTTGTTGCATTGCAGGAGGCCGACATTCGGCTCCGGCCGGTCGCGCAACGGATCGACGAGCGGCGGACAGTCCGTCAGGGGCTCGTTGGGCGTGACCGCTGACATCGGGCCGGCAACACCGCCAGCGACACAAACCAGGTCGGCTTTGACCCGCGAATTGTTGGCGAGGCGCAGCGAGTTCTTGTTCTTGGAGTTGGAATAGATGGCGCAGTTCTCGGCCGTCACCCGTGCCTTGTCGTGCATATCGAGGGTGGAGTCCTCGTTCGACGACAGCCCGACCATGCAGACATATCCGCCGCCCGAAACTTCCGCCACCGCCTGGACCTTTATCTCGCTGACGCCACGCGCGATGGGGCCGGGGAAATAGGTCTTGGGTTCGGCCGTGATCGTCACCTCGACAGCCTTGCCATCATCAATGATGCGGGCTGCCGTGACCTGGGGCTTCTCATCGTAGTTGGCGCTGACGAACGCCGTGGCGACGGACGCTACACGGCCGTCCGTTCCCTTGAACACCACGAGTTCCTGCGCCGCCGCGATCGCCGCACGATCGGCGACGCCCTGCAGTCTCTGCTTCTGGTTGGAGAGCGACATGTAGTCGACGATGCCGCCGACAACGAACGTGGCGACCGCCATGACGCCGAGCGCCATGAGGGCAATGTTACCCTTCGAGTCTGCCCCGAAGCTCCGCACGAACACCCCTGCCGCTCCCGTGTGGATCCTCCTGAGACCCACATCCGGCGCCTCGGAATTTGGCAGAACAGGTTAAATGAACGGTTCACCCCGCGCGTTGAATCCGGGTGCACCCTTGGGTTTCCGCACCGAGTTAACCGTGCCCTCAGCAGATTGTGGGAGGCTCAGCGCTCTGGGGAAGCAGCGCACTAATCCATGATATCTCCCGCCGTCCCGTTCCGCCGGTCGATCCGGTTCCGGTTGTCGCTTGTTATTGCTGTCGTGATCTTCGCGGCGGTGATGGCCGCGTCTGCAGTGGGGGCATTGCGCCATCTTCGTCAGCAGGCCGATGCGCGCGCCGAGATGATCGAAGCGGCGGCGTCTGCATATTCAGCCGCCGTGGCCGATCCACTCGCCGCCAAAGACCGCCGCACAGTGCTGGAATACATGCGCGGTATGCGCGAGCTGCGTTCCGTCATCTTCATGGCGGTCAACGATCTCGACGGACAGACACTTGCCCAGCTTGGCGCGGGTGCATCGGTGCGCGGCAAGACGCCTGACCTGCGCAGCATTGCCGGCCTCGAATTGCTCAGCGCCGAACGCGGCACCGTCACGATGCCAATCGTGAAGGGCGGCGCGGATATCGGCTCGCTGGTCATTCTCGCAGACATCACCGACCTCCGGGCCGATCTCTACGAAACTCTGGGCTGGACGGCGCTTGTCGCCCTGATCGCCATCGCCGGCGGCGTGTCGGTTGCGCAATTCTCGATTGCACGCCTCACTCGCCCGCTTCGCGACCTCACCGCCGTCATGGCTGAGATCGGCACGAGGCAGGATTTCTCGCAGCGCATGCCCGAAACACGCCGCAAGGACGAAACGGGCGTGCTCGGTGAGGCCTTCAACGGCATGATCGACAACATCCGCGAACGCGACCAGCGCATCGCGGAGCACATGGAAACGCTGGAACAGACGGTAGCCGACCGAACACACGACTATCGCGTCGCCAAGGAAGAGGCGGAAAGCGCCAACGCCGCCAAGTCGGACTTCCTCGCGACCATGAGCCACGAGATCCGCACGCCGATGAACGGCATGATGGTGATGGCGGAGATGCTGGCCGCCGCCGACCTGTCCTCGCGCCATCGCCGCTATGCCGAGATCATCACGCGTTCCGGCGCGAGCCTGCTGACCATTATCAACGACATTCTCGACCTGTCGAAGATCGAGGCCGGCAAGCTCGACCTAGAGGCCGTGCCCTTCTCGCCCGAAGCCATGATTGAAGACGTCGCCAGCCTGTTCTGGGAAAAAGCCCGGTCGAAAGGCCTGGAACTGGCGGTCCGTGTCGCCCCTGAAGCGCCGGTCATGGTGATCGGCGATCCAACGCGCCTCAACCAGGTGATCACCAACCTCGTCAATAACGCGCTGAAGTTCACGGAAAAGGGTGGCGTCACCATCGACCTCGCGACTGAAGCCGATGGTGATCGCGCCAAGCTGCGCTTCGCCGTGACCGACACCGGCGTCGGCATCGAGAAGAACCGCATCGGCGCGATCTTTGAGGCGTTTAGCCAGGCCGACCAGTCGACAACGCGCAAGTTCGGCGGCACGGGCCTCGGCCTCACCGTCTGCAAACGACTGGTGGACGCCATGGAGGGCGACATCGTCGTAACGTCCGAGCCCGGCAAGGGATCGACCTTCGCGGTTGTGGTCAGTCTGCCCGTGGAAACCGCCGCCCCCGCGCGGCCGGATGCGCGTGGCCTGAAAGTCGCGCTTGCCCTGCCCCAACCTCTGCTGGCGGAATGCATCATTTCCGGCCTTCGCGATCTGGGCGTAGCCGTTCGTGCGACCGCCGACCCCTCCGATGGCCGCCCCGGCGAGATCGTGCTGACGTTGTCGGACCTGCTCGCCAAGCATGGCGGCGCTCCGGGCGCGTTGAACGTCTGCCTCACCGATGTCGGCGACAACCGCGTCGATGCGCTGATCCGCGACCGTGTCGCGGTTGATCTGTTGCCGCTTCCGCTCGGCCGTCAGGCGTTGTGGGACTTCGTCGCGCGCGCTGCGCGCATGGATTTCCGCGGACCTGCCGCGTTGTCGATTTCGGCGGCTGTCGCACCGACCGAGAAGTTCGGCCACCTCTCCATCCTTGCCGTCGATGACAACGCCGTGAACCGCGAAGTCCTGCGCGAAGCCTTGCTCAGCCTGGGCGCCGAGGGAGACTTCGTCAGCAATGGCGTCGAAGCCGTCGAAGCGGCCGCGAAGAAATCCTACGACGTCATCTTCATGGACGGCTCCATGCCGGAGATGGATGGCTTCACAGCGACCAAGCTCATCCGAGAAGCCGAAGCGAAGTCCGGCGGTAAGCGCGCCTACGTCGTCGCCCTTACCGCACAGGTGCGCGGCGCGGATGCCGATGCATGGGCCGCTGCCGGCGCCGATCGGCACATGACAAAGCCCTTCACGTCCGTCCGTCTGATGGACGCGCTGAAGACCGCTGGGTCTGGCGAAGCGATAGTTGCGCCCGCCCCCGCCGCACCGGTCGCGCAGGAACCGGTCCGCGAAACGCCTCTGATCGACACGGAAGCCGTCGCTACCATGGAAGGCGTCGCCGCCCGTTCCGGCCGGGATGTCCTCGGCAAGGTGTGGAAGCTGTTCCTCGGCCAAGCGCCGGACGCGGTCTTCAAGCTGGAGACGCTGGGCGCCGGAAGCGACCCGTCCGCCCTGTCGAAACAGGCCCACTTCCTGAAATCCATGGCGCTTTCGTCGGGCGCTGCCCGCCTCGCTGCGGTCTGCGAAGACGTGGAACTCGACGGCAAGGCCGGTCTCCTCGCCGAGGCTTGCGCCCGGCTTTCCTCGATCCGGCCGCTGCTCGAAGAGACGTGCGCCGAAATGTCCGCTCGCCTGGCCAAGCGCGCAGCCAGCTAGCCCGGCAAGATTTTTCCCTTTCGAGGATGCCTCACGAAGCAGCGACGGCTGCGCCATGTCGGTTGACCCGGGGGTTGGTCGCATGTGAAGGCTCGATGTAACGTAGCCCCGTCGCGACACCGTGAAGGCGAGCGCACGAGACTCGGGCGGCTCTGATCCACTAGGATGATTCCGCATCAATCCGGACGTTACATGACCGTTACGCCCTTCGAACCGATCACAGGTCTCGATCCGGCCACGCAGGCCGAGATCGCCCGCGTTCGCGATTCCGGCGTGCTCGGGGCCAGCGGCCGGCTCCTGGAATTGTTTGATTTCCTAGCGACGCGCTCGGGCGGCGATCGTCCGCCCAAGGAGGCAGAAATTGCCCTCGCCGTGTTCGGCAAGGCCGACTCCGAAGCGTTGCGGGACGACCCGGTAGCACGCGTGTATGTGCACCGCCTGCGTAAGCGGCTCGATGAATTCTACCTGCGCAATGGAGCACCGGATGGCGTCCGGCTGGATATTCCGAAGGGCGACTACCGGATCGTCGGTGTTTCGCCGGGCGCTGCTGCAGAGACTGTAGACGCCGCTGAAGAAGCGCCTGCTGTCGAAGCGGCTACGGCGGCCAAGCCTCGCCGCAAGCGCTGGGGCTTGATCGCGGCTGGCATCGCCGCGCTGGCAATTGGCGGCAACATCACCGCGTGGGCGATGCTGATGGGCAATTCCAGCACGAAGGCCGAGATCGCCGACACGGGTATCTGGACGGAGATCGCCAACAGTACGCGGCCGCTGCTGATCGTTGTCGGCGACTACTACATGTTCGGTGAGTACGAAGACCGGCTGCAGCTCAAGCGCCTCGTCCGCGACTTCTCGATCAACTCGAAAGAGGATCTGGTGAACAGCCAGCGCGGCGATCCCACCTCGTTCGATCGTTATTCCGACGTGGCGATGCAGTACCTGCCCGCCTCGGCCGCCTATGCGCTCGCCGATCTCGCGCCGCTGCTGCGCGAGGGGCGCGAGGTGCAGGTGATGCTCGCCTCGGAACTCACCCCGGCGCGGCTGAAGTCCGACGACATCATCTATGTCGGCTTGCTGAGTGGAATGGGCGCACTGCGCGATCCGGTGTTCTCGCAGTCGCGTTTCGCGTTGGGCGACAGCTACGACCAGATCATCGATCGCAACACGGGCAAGACATACACGAGCGAGGCGTTCCTCGCGGCGCCTAGCGATCAGATGTACCGCGATTATGGCTTCTTCTCCACGTTCGAGGGACCGGGCGGTAACCGCATCGCGATCCTTTCCGGCTCACGCGACACAGCCGTGATGGGCGTTGCCGAGGCGCTGACGCAGATCGACCGGCTCGCCAAGGTCGAGAAGAAGACGGGCGACGCCCATGACTTCGAAGCGCTGTTCGAAGTGAAGGGCCAGAAACACGTGAACCTGGAGGCGCAGGTCCTGGCGTCATACGAGCTGGACAGCCCGACGATCTGGACAGGCACGCCGGCCAACGTGGCGTCATATCCTGAGAAGTAGAACCTACTGGCCGTTGAACGCCAGTTCGCAGCGCACGCCGTCGGGGTCGAACTTCAGCACTGCGCCTCCACCCGGGACGCCGTTGAGGGCCGCGCCGATCATGCGGGTGCCGAAGCCGGACGAGCGCGGGTTCGCGACTTGTGGCCCGCCATTTTCGGCCCAGCGAAGCGTGTAGGCGCCCGGGGCGCGCTCAAACCAGTCGCACGTCACCCGGCCATCCGCATTGGACAGCGCGCCATACTTCACGGCGTTGGTCGCCAGCTCGTGGAGGCAAAGCGCGAGCGGTATCGCTGCCGACGGCGCGAACTGCACGATGGGGCCTCCGGAAATCGACAGGCGCTGGCCGAAGCTTTCGCTGAATGGCGCGAGTGCGAGCGACACAAGCTGGTCCAGCAGGACCGGAGAGTCAGGCTCGGTCGATGACATCAGGCTGTAGGCTGACGACAGGGCGCGGACGCGTTCGGTCAGCCGGTCGCGGAAATCCTCCACATTGATGGCGCCCTGCGCCGACTGCTGAGCCAGGGCGCTGAGGATGGCGAACGTATTCTTGGCGCGATGCGTCTGTTCGCGGATGACAAGCTCGAGCTTCTGCTTTGTCTTTTCGAGTTCGTCCCGCTCGACGCGCAGGCGGGCGCGCAACTCGTGGGCGAGCCCACATCCCGCAGCAACGACCGAAGCCAGCACCAGCCAGATGATCGTCGTGGCGAAAGGGTACTGCCCGCCGAAGGCGAGCACGGCCAGCGGCGTCGAGAACACCACGACCAGCGCACCCGACCTGAAGCCAGCCATGAGCGAGGCGCCCATGACGGCAGGATAGAAGGTGACGAAGGGAACCTGCCCCTGGATGATCGTGTCGATCAGCAGACGGGCAAGATACCCTGCGCCGACCCATGGCACGGCAACCAGAAGCGCGTGCAACCAGCTGGTCTGTTCAGGATTTTTGTTTGCGAAAAGCCGCAATCGCGTCCCCAGGAAGTCGATCCCACCCCTGCGACTACAGCACGGCGATGCGACACACGGCCAGCCGGAAACGCCGCCATTTTCCGCTGTCGCGGAACGAGGGGTCCTACAAGACGACACCGGCCGGTTTCGCAGCGCAGGCAGGTAAAGAGCAAAGTTAGGGGAACGCGTCACAAATTTGTCCACGAGTACGGACAAGTTTCGACAGCGAACTAGATTGCTGGTGTCAGGAGGCGCGACGGGGGCGGTACTGCACGGGATCAAGGACTCGCATGCGCGGATGGCTATTGTTCCATAACGACGTTGCAGACGGGGTTCCCGAAGCTGCTGAGATCCGTCGTTTCGTAGAGGCGGGCAAGCGGCGCGGCATCCGGCTGGACGTTTTCCGGCCGCGCGATTTCGAGCTGATCGTCTCGACCGAACGCGCCTGGCGGGCCGAACATGCCGGCGGCAAGCTTTCGAAGCCGGACTTCATCATCCCCCGGACAGGTAGCGAAACGACCTATTTCACCCTTGCGGTGATCAGGCAGTTCGAACGCATGGGCGTGCCGATCATCAATGGCGCGGAAGCAGTGGAAGCGTGCGCCGACAAGCTGCAGACGCTGCAGCTGCTATCGGCCTCGGGCCTGCCGATCCCGAAGACGATCCTCGCGAAGTTTCCCGTCGATGTTGATGTGATCGAGCGCGAGCTGGGCTTTCCCGTTGTGGTGAAGAAGCTGCGCTCCACGCGCGGCGCCGGCGTGGTGCTGTGCCAGGATCGCGATCAGTTCGACGATCTCGCCAGTCTGCTGGGCGATGCAGGGCACCAGTCGGACTTCATCTTCCAGCAGTATATCGCCGCCAGCCATGGGCGCGACGTGCGCCTGCTTGTCATTGGAGACAAGGTCGCCGCATCGATGAAGCGGCGCTCGGTTACCGGCAACTTCAAATCGAACATCTCGCTCGGCGGCGTCGGCGAATGCATCGAGCCGCCGGAGGAGATGGTGCAGCTGGCGATCGAGGCATCCAAGGCGCTGCGGCTCGATATCGCGGGCATCGACATTCTTTATGACGACAAGGGCTATCGCATCTGCGAGGCCAACTCCTCGCCCGGCTTCGTGGGGCTGGAGCGCGCTTGTCCCGTCAGTGTGCCGGACAAGATATTCGATTACGTCATTGCGCGCCTGAACCCGCCCGAGCCGCGGCGGCGGTCGATGTGGCAGCGCGTTTTGCGGCGGCGTCCGAAGGAAAAAGCGCGGGAGACGGAAAAGGCGGTGTGACAAGAGCTTTGTCGCACTTGCATGAGACCGTGCGGTATCACATCCTGCCGGTGAGCCGCTCGGGGAGGTATCGATGAAGCTGCTATGCGCTGCCGTTATCGCATTGAGCATGCTGTTCGCGCCTGCCGCTCATGCGCTCGAGGGCAAACTCGTCAAGGTGAAGATCGCATCGGCCAACGTGGCCGGGCCCGTCGATGCCGCGGTCTACACGCCGCCCGGCTACGATCCGAAGCGCGCGGCGGCCTATCCGCTGGTGATCCAGCTGCATGGCGGCGGCGGGTCGAGCGACAACATGTCGACAATGATCGAGACCTTCGAGGCTGCGATCAAGGCGGGGCTGATACCTGCTTCCGTCTCGGTGATGCCATCCGCCGGTCGTTCATTTTATATGGACTACAAGGATGGCTCGCAGAAATGGGAGCAGTTCATCGTCAACGACCTGCTCGGCCACATGCGGAAGGATTACAACGTCGCGAAGGGCCGCGAGGGCACACTGATCACGGGCATCTCGATGGGCGGGATGGGATCGCTGCGGATCGCGTTCAAGCACCCGGACAAATTCCAGGCCGTCGCGTCGATGGAGCCGGGCATCGAGCCGGCGCTTGCCTACAAGGACATCCAGTTGCGCGACCGCTTCTGGCGCGATCAGTCGCTGTTCGAGACCATCTACGGCAAGCCGGTCGATGAAGCTTATTGGGCCGCCAACAATCCGGCGACGATCGCGAAGACCAATCCGGAACGTCTGGTCGGGCTGGGCATCTATCTGGAAGCGGGCGACCAGGACATGTTCTTCCTGCACCATGGCACCGAGTTCGTTCACCGCATCCTTTTCGATGCAGGCATCAGCCATGAATACCGGCTGGTGCGCGGCGCTGAGCATGTCGGGCCGTCGATCCTGGCTCGCTTCACCAATGCACTCGACTTCTTCGGCCGCGTGCTGAACCCGCCGAAGAACTGGACGGAAGCGCCCGCGGTGCAGCAGGCGCGCAACCGCGTCGACAACTTCAAGCGTGGAGCGGGCTACCCGATCGTGCCGGTCGATCCGCTGCGGTTGCGCGACGAATAATCAGGCGGCCCGCTCGAACACGGCGGCGATGCCCTGGCCGCCGCCGATGCACATCGTCTCCAGGCCATAGCGGACTTCGCGCCGATGCATCTCGTTCATGAGGTTGGCGAGGATGCGCCCGCCCGTGGCGCCGATCGGGTGGCCGAGGGAGATGCCGGAGCCGTTGACGTTGAGCTTGTCTGCGTCGTTCCAGTTCCAACCTTTCAAGACCGCTAGAACCTGCGGCGCGAAGGCTTCGTTGAGTTCGACGAGGTCGATGTCTTTCCATTTGAGGCCGGTGCGGGCGAACAGGCGCTCGACTGCGGGGACGGGGCCGATGCCCATGCGGGACGGCTCTACGCCGGCGGCGGCCCAGCCGACGAACCAGCCCATGGGTTCGAGACCGAGTTCTTCCAGCTTGTCTTCGGCGACGACGAGACAGGCGGCTGCCGCGTCGTTCTGTTGCGAGGCGTTGCCGGCGGTGACCACCCCGCCCTTCTCGATGGCGCGCAGCTGGCCGAGTGAGGCGGCGGTGGCGTCGCCGCGGACGCCTTCGTCCATCTTGAAGATGATGGGGTCGCCCTTCTTCTGTGGGACGGCGACGGGGACGAGTTCGTTGTCGAACTTGCCGGCTTTCCACGCGGCAGCGGCGCGCTGCTGGCTGCGGGCGGCGTACTCATCGCACTCTTCGCGGCCGATCTGGTAATCCTTGGCAAGGTTCTCGGCCGTCTCGATCATGCCGGTGATGACGCCGAAGCGGCTGACCGGTTGCGACATCACGCGACCACGCTGCAGGCGGTCGTGCATCGTCACAGAACCTGCGCGGGCGCCGGAGCGCATGTCGGTGGAATAGTATTCAACGTTCGTCATGCTCTCGACGCCGCCTGCGACGACGACGTCGGCTGCGCCCGTCTGGATGAACATGGCGGCGTCGATGATGGACTGGAGGCCCGAGCCGCAGCGGCGGTCGAGCTGGTAGCCGGGGACGGAGATGGGGAGGTCGGCCGCGAGCGCGGACCAGCGGGCGACGCAGGGGGCTTCGCCGGAAGGATAGCCTTGCGCGAAGACGACATCATCGATGCGCTCGGGATCGATCTTCGTGCGCTCGACGAGGGCCTTGAGGATAACTGCGCCAAGGTCGCCGGCCTGCATCGGGGCGAGCGCACCCTGGAATTTGCCGACCGCTGTGCGGATCGGGCTGACGATGGCGGCGCGGCGGAGCTCGGTCATGCGGATGTCCCTTGAATCGCGGGCAACATAGCGGGGTATATAGGGGAAACAACTGCGGGATTTTTGAGTGGCGGGAACGGTTGTCATCCCGGCCGAGCGTAGCGAGCGCGGGACCCATTTTTCGATCCTCGGGCCGGAGGAATGGGTCCCGGATAGCGCTTCGCGCTTCCGGATGACAAGTTGTGGGTCGGAGGAACGGCGGCGCTCTAAAGTCCCAGAACGCCCGTGGTGCGCTCGACGAACCAGTAGGCCGAGGTGATGCCGATCAGGTACACAGGGGCGCGCCAGGCGATATCGCCGACGCGAGGCGTGTTGACGGTTGCAGGCGCGAACCGCTTCCAGAGGAACATCACGGCAAGAACGGCGGCAATGAAGGCAAGCTGTCCTGCTTCCACGCCCAGATTGAAGAACAGGAGCGCCAGCGGGGCGGCGTCCTCGGGCATGCCGATCTCGCGCAGGGCGCCGGCGAAACCGAAACCGTGCAGCAGGCCGAAGGCAAACGAGGCCAACCAGGGGAGTTTCGCCGTCAGGCTTTCGCGCCCTGCCCTGACCCGCATGATCTCGACGGCGACGAACATGATCGAGAGCGCGATGGTCGCCTCGACGGGCGCACTGGCGAGCTTGATCCAGCCGAAGGTCGTGCCGGCAAGCGTGAGCGAATGGGCGATGGTGAAAGCTGTTATGGCGCCGACGAGGCGCTTGATATCTCGCACCAGCAGGAGCAGCGCGAGGACGAACATCAAGTGGTCGAAGCCGAGCAGGATGTGTTCGACGCCGAGGCCGAAATAGGTTGCTGCTACGTCCGTCCAGGGCTGGCGATCCGGAACCGTTGCGCTGGGCTGATCCGGCGTCAGGCGCAGCGTTTGCGGCGAGCGATCGAGAAGCTCGACGCGAATGATGGTATCCGTGAGCGTATGCGACAGGTTCTCGACCGCTAGCGTCTTTCCGACGAGACCGCCCTCGCATGTGGCGCGCCAGCGCTGGATCACCGCGCCATCCACCAGCGTGGCGCGCGGCTCCGCCGTGTTCGTGCATCCGGATACCGGCATGACATTGAGCGCGAGGCGCATCTCGCCGCGGGCTGGCGTCTTCCAGAGGAAGTCGTAGGTGTTCGGCTCGATCTCGCGGACCTGCAGGAAGGCGGGACGAATCTCGTGTGCGGTCGCCGCCGGAGCAAGCGCGAGCGCGGACAGCACAAGGAGTAGCAGGCGGATCACTCGCCGACCTCTGGCGTGGGCCGCGTCTTCGGATTGGGGTCTGGCGTTTCGGACAGCCCCTTCCATGGCTCGGGCCATTCGATGCGGATGCTGTATCGGGCGCGCATGCGGGCGTGGAAATCATCGCGCGCCTGATCGCGGCGGCTCTCGATCCAGTCGGCGCGAACCTTGTCGCGAACATCGGCCAGCTGCACGGCGCGGCCAGGTTCGACATCGATCACCAGGATCAGGTGCTGGCCGAACGGGGATGAAACCGGGCCGAACCAATCCTCGCCTGCGTGGTCGAAAGCCGCCTTCGCGAAGTCCGCTCCGAACTCGGACGCCACCCCCTCTTTCGTCGTCAACGGCATGGCGGCGGGCAGCATCGAGCTGTCACCCAGCCCAGCAGGATCGCCGCCGGATTTCAGCCGGGCCAGCATCGCAGCCGCGTCCGCCGTGGTCGCCGCGCCGCGCTTGTCTGTGCTGGCCAGCACCTGACGGATTGCCCGGCGCTCCGGCAGGCGATAGCCGTCGGCATGATCGCCGAGCCATTGCTGGAGCTGGGCGTCGGTCGGCTCCTCGCTTGCACCGCCATCCTCGATCAGGAATTCCAGCTTCTGCCGCATGCGGCGGCGGACAATCGTGTCGTCGGCATCGAGACCCATGGCGACGGCTTCACGATAGCCGACTTCCTCGCTGACGAAATCATCGACCAGAGACTGCAGCTCCTCGCGGGTCGGCAGGCGGCCGGACAGCAGAACGAAGCTTTCCGCGATCTGGCTCACGCGGCCTTCGGAGATAACGATGGTTTCTCCGACGGGCCCTTGGTCATCGCCGTTGATCAGGCTGTTCGCGACGAACAGCACGAGGCCGATGGCGAGAAAATGCACCAGCGGCTCGCGAACCGCGCGCTTCAGGAAACCGGTCACCGGGGACGCCATGTGGACTGCCTGCGCCTAGCCCTTGGTCGGAATGAACCAGATCGGCGAGGTGTAGGCGCGCTCCTGGATCGTCTTCTGCAGCGCCGGGTTGGGCTCGATGCCGAGGCGGAGCGCATCCCAGGTGGACCAGCGGCAGGTCGGGTTCTCGAGGACGCGGACATAGTAGAATGCGTTTAGCTTCGGGTCGAATTCTGGATCGCTCCAGACCGCATTCATGTCGGCGTCGCCCTTGTCCTCGCTGTAGGCGCAGGTCTTGAGGTCGACTGTGGCGCCGTTGTCGGCGCAGCGCTGCCTAGTTGCGTTGAGAGCAACGCCATCCGAACAGGCGACGTCGAAGACTTTCTCCTGCGCCTTGCCCGAGGCATCGAGCCAGCCCTTGACGATCTGGATGCGCTGCAACGGCGCGGAGTGGGCGTCGCGCATCGCCATCACAAGGAAGTCCGGCTTGGCTGTTCCGGCCTGGCCGACGAGATCGGAGCCCATCGACACGCCATTGGCGTAGGCATTCTTGACGCCGGCCTCGCTGGTAAGCGGCTGCGAGCCGATGCCGTAGCCGGCAAAGAAGCGCACCTTGATGCGCGGGCCGGATGTGGCGAACGTCTCCTTGCGTTTCAGCGCGCCGTAGATTTCCTCGCGCGTGTTCTCCTGCGCCCAGACGCCGGTGAGCCCCGATGCGCCCCAGGTGGAGTAGCGCGCGACGTTGTCGGCGGGCTTGTAGGTCGACCAGTCCTTCCCCTCCGGCGGGGCCGAGCCACGCTTGAGAGGCGTCGAATCCTGGATGCCGACCTTGGAATGGTAGCTATCTTCCTCATAGGAGCCGGCTGCATTGTGCGTATCGGACGAACCGACGAGGCCCAGCTTATACGGGTTGGCGCCAGTTTGCTTTTCCAGCTCAAGCCCGTCCTTCAGCGCCTTGCGGACATAACCGCCATCGAACTTCGTGATTGGAGTGGTCGAGCCGATATACCACTCCATGATCTCGAAGCCGGCGAACTCGTCGTTCGGCGAGAGCAGCGGGTGTGTTTCGGATGTGCCCTTTACCTGCGTGACTTCGGCAAGCGATTCATTGCGCGCGCGGAGTTCGGCCCAAGCGCGATCGACGGGCGAGCCATCCCACTTGGTGCGCTCGTACATCGTGCCATCGGATCCGTTGGCGTTGTGGGTGATCGAGATGGCCTCCATGCCGGCCGCGCGCTGCTGGTCCATCCACTTCCAGAGCTCTTCCGGATTCTGGGATTCGAGCGCTGTGAAGGGAAGCTCCGGGGCGGTGTCGCCGGAGAAGATCACGTTGCGGTGGAGGTTGCGGCCATTGGGCGCCGAGGTAAACTCGTAGCCGATGAGCGTTGTGAACTTACCCGGCTCATAGTTCTTTTTCGCGGACTCGATGATGTCGTGCCAGGCGCTCTTCACGGTCCGCAGGTCGGAGAATTCGTCCATGCGCTTGCCGGTGCGCAGGGCGTCGCCGAACTTGCGGAAGGCGGTGTTGACCTGAGCCGTATCGGTGGAGAACAGGTCTTTCGCGTATGGAACATTCGCGTAGGGGTCGCCGGGCGTGTCGATGGCCGGAAGCACGCCGAGGTATTCCGAGTGATCGGTGACGGCGAGGAAGTCGAGCGGGCCGGAGTTGAGTTTCATCTCGAAGCCGGCGGCGTGCTTGATCGTGCCGCCCTTGGCGTAGGCGTAGGCTTCGTCGGGCGAGGCGCGGACGTTGAAGATGTACGCGTCGAACGAGTTGCGGGTGTGAAGGTGGAGGTCGCCGAAGTAGGCGTTCTTCAGCGGGTTTGGCGCGGGGCGTTCCGCGGCAGGCTGATCGCCTTGCGCCGCCGGAGCAGGCGCGGGATCTCCGCATGCCGTGAGCAACGCCGCAGCGCATACCGCCCTCGCAAGCCGCTTCATGGTTGTCTCCCGCCCTCACGTCTTCTTGTTACCGTGCAGTACAGTCTGTAACACGGATCAGTCTGCGTCCAGCCGCACGAGGGGACAACAATGGCAAACTATTATCGGGTGATAGGTGGGCTGGGGTCGCCCTACTCGATGAAGATGCGCGCGATCATGCGGTATCGGCGGCTTGCCTTTGTGTGGGAGCCGATCGGGCCGGACACGGAAGCGACGCTCCGCAACGTCAAGGCGCCGGTGATACCGGTGATCCAGTATCCGGACGGGGAATGGCGCAACGATTCGACACCGATGATATTCGAGTTGGAGCAGCGGCACGCCGAACGCTCGATCGTGCCGACCGATCCGGCGGATCGCTTTCTCGCGTGCCTGATCGAGGACATGGCTGACGAGTGGGCAACCAAGCTGATGTTCCACTACCGCTGGTTCTACGAGGACGACCAGGAGGCGCTGTCGCGCTGGCTGGCGTTCGACCGGTTCAGGGGCGGCGGGCGTGAGACGATCCAGAAGTTCGCGGACTATTTCCGGTCGCGGCAGATGGGGCGCATGGCGCTGGTCGGCTGCACGAAGGAGAACGCGCCGCTGATCGAGGAGACGATGCAGCGGCTGTGCGCGATTCTGGAGGCGCAGTGCGAGTTGAGCCAATTCTGGTTTGGCTCGCGGCCTTCGCTGGCGGAGTTTGGATGGATGGGTCAGTTCTCGCAGTTGGCCACGGACCCGACGCCGGAACGGCTGATGCGTAAGATCGCGCCGCTGACATTCAGATGGCTGGCGCAGCTGGATGATCTGTCGGGACCTGAAGGCGAATGGCGCAAGACAGGCGAGGCGCGTGCGCCGATCGTCGAGAAGCTGCTGGCGTTCGCGGGCGAGGTGTATTTCCCTTTCCTCAAGGCGAATGCGAAGGCAATCGCCGACGGAAAAGAGAGGTTCTCGTTTACGGCGCTGGGCATGCCGTATGAGCAGGGCGCATTCAAATACCAGGCGAAGTGTCTTGAGACGCTGAGGCGCATGTATGCGGACCTGCCGGCGGCGGCAAAGGAAGAGCTCGATCCGGTGCTGGAGCGGACGGGATGCCTTCAACCCCTGAAAGGCTGATGACGAAAGCCGCGCGGCGTCGCACACTACCCGCATGAGCAAGGCCGAGACCCACCCCGAAATCCGCGATGCCGTGCGCAAGCTGTGCGCGCGTTTTCCGGGGCCTTACTGGCGAGCGCTTGATAGAGATCGGCAGTATCCGACTGAGTTTGTGAAGGCGTTGACCGAAGCCGGGTGGCTGTCGGTGCTGATCCCGGAGCGGTATGGCGGTGCGGGGCTCGGCATCGGCGCGGCATGCGCGGTGCTGGAGGAAATCCACCGCTCGGGCGCCAATGGCGCGGCGTGTCATGCGCAGATGTACACGATGGGCACACTGCTACGGCACGGCAGCGAGGCGCAGAAAGAGACATGGCTACCTAAAATCGCGAGCGGCGAGATCAGGCTGCAGGCATTCGGCGTGACCGAGCCGACGAGCGGCACAGACACCACGCGCATCCAGACATTCGCGAAGCGTCAGGGCGACAAGTATATCGTCAATGGATCGAAGATCTGGATCAGCCGGGCGGAGCATTCGGACCTGATGGTGCTGCTCTGCCGCACATCTCCACGTGACGATGCGGGCAAGGCTTCCGAGGGGATGAGCGTGCTGCTTGTCGACATGCGCGAGGCGAAGGGCAAAGGGCTGACGATCAAGCCGGTTCGCACAATGCTGAACCACGCAACCACCGAACTCTTCTTCGACAACATGGAAGTGCCAGTGGAGAACCTGATCGGCAAGGAAGGCGCGGGGTTCAAGTACATCATCGATGGGATGAATGCTGAGCGCATCCTGATTGCATCGGAGTGCATAGGCGACGGCAAGTTCTTCGTCGACCGCGCATCAGCCTATGCGAAGGACCGCTCCGTGTTCGGTGCGCCCATTGGCGAGAACCAGGGCGTGCAATTCCCCATAGCGCGGGCGCATGTGCAGGTAACGGCGGCGAACCTGATGGTGGATCACGCAGCGAAACTGTTCGATGCGGGTGAGCCGTGCGGCTCGGAAGCGAATATGGCGAAGATGACGGCGTCGGAAGCGAGCTGGTATGCGGCCGATGTCTGCATCCAGACGCATGGCGGCTTCGGCTTCGCGGAGGAATACGACATCGAGCGCAAGTTCCGCGAGACACGGCTCTACCAGGTTGCGCCGATCTCCACCAACCTGATCCTCAGCCATGTGGCGACGCATGTGCTGGGGATGCCGAAATCGTTCTGAGGCCGCGCATGAGTATCAATGCAGCAGAGTGGATCGGACGAAGCGAAGCGGCTGAGGATTTCGTCGCGCGGCGGCAGTTCGACCTGCTGGCGGCGATGCTGGATCGCGAGCAGGAAAGCGAAGTCCCGCCGCTGGGACACTATCTGTGCTTTGCGCCCGGCGCCGCGCAGGCGGAGATGGGCGAGGACGGACATCCCAAACGTGGCGGGCTGACGCCGCCAATCGATCTTCCCATGCGGATGGCGGCGGGAAGCCGCGTGCGGTTTCACGCGGGCATTCCGTTCGGCGCCAACGTGAAGCGCGTGACGACGATTGCCGACGTCTCCGAAAAGACAGGACGCACGGGACGGCTGGCTTTCCTGACGCTCCGCCATGAAGTGTTTGCGGGTGCGACGCTTTGCGTGACCGAGGATATGGACGTCGTGTTCCGCGAGAAGAGCGGAAGCGCGCAGCCCCTGCCGGCCGGAGAGCGGCGTGAGGCGCAGGTGTCCCGAGCCATCGACCCGACCGCCACACTGCTCTTCCGCTTCTCGGCGCTGACATACAATGCGCATCGCATTCATTACGACCGCGATTATGCGATGAAGGTGGAGGGTTATCCGGGCCTTGTCGTTCACGGGCCCCTGCTCGCAACCTTGCTGGTGGATCATTTCCGGCGGCATAGACCGCATGACAGACTGGCGACATTCGATTTCCGGGCGCAACGACCTGTCTATGACCTTGCGCCCTTCACCGTGAATCTGGTGGATACGCCCACCGGCGCCGACGTGTGGGCAGCCGATGGCGATGGCTATGTGGCCATGGCCGGCAAGATCGGTGTCCCTGGATGATGAACTGGCGTTCGATGTTGTTCGTACCGGCGGCGGCGCCGCAACGGTGGGCGAAGGCGCACACGCGCGGCGCGGACGCCATCATCGTGGACCTCGAGGATTCGACGCAGCCGGAAGCCAAGGCGGCTGCGCGAACGCAAGCGACGGAAGCCGTGAAGACGCTGCACGCCAACGGCGCGACAGTGACGGTTCGCGTGAACAACGATCCGGCTCATCTTGCGGACGATCTCGAAGCCGTGGTTATCCACGGGCTTACCGCCATCGTCATGCCCAAGGTGGAAGAGGCTGCGGATCTCGACCGCCTTTCCACGCTGATCGACGCACTCGAATACGAACAAGGCATGGACCGGTTCACGATCAAGGTCGTCGCTGTGATCGAAAGCCCCCGTGCGCTTGAGCGCGTGACCGCGATTGCCGATGGCCCGCGTCTGATCGGCCTCTCTCTGGGCAGCGAGGACTTCGCTCTGTCGCTTGGCCGGCCGCCGGCGCCGCTGTCGCTTGGGCTTGCGGCGCAGACGATCGCGTATTCTGCCTCCGCGCGCGGGATGATGGGCATCGCGATGGCGAGCGGCATCGCAAACTTCACTGATCTCGACGCCTTCGCCGCCGAGGCGCGGCGTTCGCACGCGATGGGGCTCACCGGCGCGATGTGCATCCATCCCAATCAGGTGACGGTGCTGAACGAATGCTTCGGTCACAGTGAAGCCGAGATCGCCGAGGCGAAAGCTGTTCTGGCTGCGTGGGAGAACCGCACGGACGGCGTTGTCTCGCACAATGGCAAGATGATCGACCAGCCCGTGGTTGAGCGCGCGCGCCGGCTGTTGCAGTCGGCCGGAGCAGCGTGAGAAGCGGCTCGCCAGAGGACATCCTGCGCAGCCTGCGCCCGCGCCAGCGCATCTATTTCCAGGGCGGGCCGGGCGAATGCGCCACTTTCTACAATCTGCTCAGGGACAATCCGGGACACGCGAACGGCGTTGAGCTGTGGTCGTGCCTGATCCCGGGCGTCAACACGTTCGACTACGGGTCTCTGCCGGGCGATTTCACGCTCAACACGTTCATGGCTTCGCCATCGCTGGAGTCATCGATCGCCAGCGGCCGCACCCGCGTGACGGCGATGCCGTACTCCGAGATCGGCGAGACGCTGTCGCGGATGGAATTCGACATCGCGATCCTTCATGCGGCGCCGGCGGACAACAACGGATGGCATTCGTTCGGGGTCGCCTGCGATGTGCCGTCGATCGTGTGGCCGCGATCGGAGCGCAAGTTCGTCTTCGTGAACGAGCGGATGCCGCAGCTTGTAAAGGCCGAGGGCATTCCGGCGGATGCAGTGGACCTGATTGTGCCGATCGACGAGGCACTCTCGCAGCCCGAGCCGCCCCGTCGGCGTTCAGCGGCGCTGGATGAGATCGCGCGGCGAGTGGCGGAGCTGGTTCCGGACGGCGCGACGATACAGGCGGGTATTGGTGACACACCCGCGGCGGCGATAGGCGCCCTGCGCCTGCATCGCGGGCTGCGCGTGCATTCGGGGATCATCACGCAGGAATACATGGCGCTGGCCGAGAGCGGTGCGCTTGACGCTGACGCGGAGCATGTGACCGGCGTTGCATGGGGGGATGCGGCTTTCCAGCGGTGGCTGCCGCAATCGGGTTTCGCATTCAGATCGGTGGTGGAGACACATGGAGCTCCGGCGCTCGCGGCCATTCCGGGTTTCGTCTCGATCGGATCCGCACTTGAGATCGACCTTGCTGGCAATCTCAATCTCGAATGGCGCGCGGGGCGGCGCATCAGCAGCGTTGGCGGTGCGCCGGACTACATGCGCGGGGCGGCGGCTTCACGCGGCGGTCGCTCGATCATCGCGCTGCAGTCCACGGGCGGAAACGGCGCGTCGCGGATCGTGCCGGCGCTGACGACCCCGTCGATTCCCGGAGCTCTGGCGGACATCATCGTGACAGAGCACGGCGTCGCGCATCTGCGCGGATTGTCTGCACGCGCCCGCGGGGATGCGCTGATTGCAATCGCGGAGCCTCAGCATCGCGCCTACCTCGAAGCCGCTCGCTGACAAAACCGTCGAACGCTATCGCCTTGAATTCATGACGCTTGGTGCGTCCCTGACCGGGGTTCCCCTGAATTGGCCTCGGGGCGTCGTCGTGATTGCCTGACGCTACGCCCCCAGGGAGGATCGAGCCGGCTCGCGTGACGCATTGCATCATCTTCGAGCCTGATCCGACGTGTCGGGAGACACTGGAAGGCGCTCTGGCGAGCCTCTACTGGCGATCTGCCCATGCAGACTCGCTTTCCGGCGTAGCTGCGCGGTTGCCCGGTCCGTGGGCCGTGCTGGCAGCAATCGAATCTGGGGATGTGGCAGCGCTGGAGGCCATCCGGGAAATGCGGGCTGTGGCGGCGGGTATCGTGATCTGCGTTCTGCTGGATGAGCATTCGCCCAGGTTTGACGCGCAAGTGCTGGAAGCCGGTGCGGACATGGTTTTCGCAAAGCCGGTGACCGAGACAGAGATTGTCGAGGCGGTGGTCGCCGGGTTCCTGGCGCGACGGCGCTGACGAAATGTCCTATCGTGCCGCGAGGTCAGTTGAAGCACCTTGCCGCCATGAGCCGCCGGATCGTCCCGTCTGCCGCCTCCCTCGCCGATCCGGCGGTCAGCGACCCCGTGCTCGGTTTCGCCGAGACTTCACATGGCGCGCGGAATGCGGCGGAACTCGACGCCACAATGGCGGACTATATGCGCCGCTTTGAGATCAAGACGTTCGTACTCTGTCAGGCAACTGACAGCCTGCGTCGTCCGTCAGCCGCGAGAATCGCGGGCAAGAGCAATATGGATTGGCGCAGGCATTACGAGGAAAGCGGCTTTGCCGAGAAGGACGACCTTCTCACTTACGGTCTGACGAGCGACGCGCCCGTGACGTGGAACGCTTTCCAGCAGGGACGGCCCATGAAGGGACGGAAGGCCGCGATCTACGAAGATGCCCGGACGTTCGGACTTCATGATGGCTTCTACCTGCCGATCCGGCAGCGCGACGGTTCCATGGTCGCCGTGTCGATGATGGCTTCGCAGGAACTGCCACAGACGCGTACGACCCTCGCGGCGCTGCACATGCTGGCGATCTATTATCACATGGCAGCCGACCGGCTCGGCCTGATGCAGGGTCTTGCTCCGATAACGGGCGCTGATCGGGAGGTGCTCACGTCTCGCCAACTCGAATGCCTTCGCTGGGTGGCGGCAGGCGAATCGGCCGTGGGGATCGGACGCAAGCTCAAGCTTTCGGAGCACACCGTGAACGAGCACCTTCAGGGCGCGCGGCGTCGGCTGGGCGTGCGGACCACGACTCAGGCCGTAACCGCGGCAATCGCCCGTAAGTTGATTCAACTGTAGCGACCCCTGAGATCTGGGGGGTTTCGCCTTTACGCAGGGACGGGCAATTTCCTCTCACTGGTAAGGGGGACGGGCCACTCGGGCTCCACGGCGCGAAGCGCCACTGCCATCCAGCCAAAACCTTACAAAATCAGCACGTGACGGCTGCTATTCCCGTCCATACAACTCGACTTGCCGGGGGGCCCTCGTTAGCGTGGCGCATTAGTCACACCGGGACCGGCGTATGGACGGACAGCACAGCCTGCTGCGGTTTGCGCTCACTGGAGCTCTGCTGGCGATTGGCTGTGCGATGCCCGCCGCCGCCCAGGTTCTCGAGATCGGGCCGTCCGGGGTTACAACCATTGCGGGCCCCAACGTCATCACCTCCGATGGCGTGAAAGCGATCGCGCCGACGCGTCCGGCCGCGAAGGTCGGGGGGCCGGTATCCGCCCAACCCCTGCTCGAAAGCGCCGGACGGGCAGCAGCTCTTTCGCCGCGCCTGCTGGAAGCCATCGCCTATGTCGAAAGCCGCTTCCGGCACGATGCCATATCGCCCAAGGGCGCGGTCGGCATGATGCAGCTGATGCCGGGCACAGCAGCCGATCTCGGCGTCGACGCCACCGATCCCGCCCAGAACGCCCGGGGCGGCGCGGATTACCTGCGGCAGATGCTCGTGCTGTTCGACAATGATGTCGAACTCGCCGTCGCCGCCTATAATGCCGGACCCGCCGCCGTGAAGAAGCACAACGGCGTGCCGCCCTATGCCGAGACACGCGGCTATGTGGCGGCTGTCATGGATTATCTCGCTCGAACCAGCGTACCGGAGGCCAAGTGATGGCGCTCGCATACAGATTTGCCGGCATGTCGGCAGCCGCCATGATCGCCGCGCAGGAGGCGCTAGCGCAGGTGAACAGTCCGCAGGGATCGGGCCCGATCCTGGGCGCCGTGAACTGGGTGCGCGGAACCATGGAAGGCGGCATCGCTACGGCGGTCGCCGTGATCGCCGTGGCCTTCGTCGGCTTCATGATGCTCACCGGCCGGATGAACTGGAAGCACGGCATCACCGTGATTGTCGGCTGCTTCATCCTGTTCGGCGCCGCGACCATTGTCGGCGGCATCCAGATGGCGGCAAGGACGGCAGGATAGCCTTATGGCCGGCATGGAACGCGACATCGTCTTCAACGCCCTCACCCGCCCGCAGATGTTCGCGGGCGTGAGCTACTCGTTCTTCGTCTTGAACCTCGTCGTCACCACCGAAGTGTTCCTGATCACCAAGTCGTTCTGGGCGATCGTGACCGCGCTGGTGCTGCACATCATCGGCTACCTGATGTGCCTGCGCGAGCCGCGCTGGCTGGACATCTGGATCCAGAAGGTCAGCCGCTGCCCACGCGTGAAGAACTACAACCACTGGCGCTGCAACTCCTACTCCCCCAGCACATACGATCCATGAAGAAGAAGCCGCCTCCGAAGAAGGGAAAGAGGGGCAATAAAAAGCTGGCGCGCCGCGAGAAGAAAGCGGCGGACATGCTGCCGTATGCGCGGCATATCGACGACACGACCATCGCCACGCGCGAGGGCGCTCAGATCCAGGTGCTGCACCTCACCGGCTTCGCGTTCGAGACTGCGGATACGCAAGAGCTGAACTACCGCAAAAATGTGCGCGACACTGTCCTGCGCGGTATTGCCTCGTCGCGGCTGTCGATCGGCGCACACGTGATCCGGCATATGGTGCGGCCGGGGCTCGACGGTTCGTTCTCCAACCCCTTCGCACGCAATCTCGATTCAAGCTGGCGCTCGCGACTTTCGGGCCGCCGCCTGTTCGTCAACGACCTGTTCCTGACTTTGACCCGAAAGCCTGCCGTCGGCCGCGCCAGCTTCATGGGCAGCAAGAAACAGTGGAACGCGGTAAGCCGCGTGCGCGACCGGCGTGAACTGGACGCGGCGACGGACAGCCTGCTGGCCGCACTGCAACCCTACGGGCCTCGCCTGCTCGGCACGTATGAAACGGCGGGCGGGCGCTTCTCGGAGCCGCTGGAGTTCCTCGCCTTCCTGTTCGACGGCGAACTGCGCCCCGTGCCTTTGGAGAACAATCGCGCCGAGTTCGTCGACCGGCGCGTTAGTTTTGGCAAGGATGCGCTGGAGTTTTCCGGCAATTCGCGCAGTCCCCGCATGCTCGCGGGAATGCTGGCCGTTAAGGAGTATCCGCCGCACACGTCGGCTGGACAGCTCGACAGCCTGCTGCGCGTGCCGCACGAGATGGTCATCTCGCAGAGCTTTGCATTCGTGGACCGACAGCCGGCGCTGAGCCGCATGAATACCGTCCTGCGCCGGATGCGTGCCGCGGATGATGAAGCGCTGTCGCTGCGCCGCGATCTGGTGCAGGCGAAGGATGATGTGGCGGCCGGGCGCGCGGTCTTCGGCGAACACCATTTTACAATCATGGTCCGCTCGCCGGACTTCGAACCGCTCGACAATGCTGTGGCCGATGTGCAGGCGGCGCTGACGGAGATCGGCGTGATCGGCGTGCGCGAGGAAGCGGCGCTTGAGCCGAGTTTCTGGGCGCAATTCCCCGGCAACGGGCAGTATATTCCGCGCAAGGCGCTGGTGTCGTCCGCCAACTTCGCGGGGCTTGCGAGCTTCCACAGCCACCCGGTCGGGCGCGCGAGCGGCAATCACTGGGGTTCGGCGGTCACGCTGCTGGAGACGACCGCGGCCTCGCCCTACTATTTCAACTTCCACAAGGGCGACCTCGGCAACTTCCTCGTCATCGGGCCGTCGGGCGCGGGCAAAACGGTGGTGCTGAACTTCCTGATCGCCCAGTCGGAGCGCTTCCAGCCGAAAGTGGTGTTCTTCGACAAGGATCGCGGCGCGGAAATCTTCCTGCGCGCGATGGGTGGGAAGTACGACCTGATACGTCCGGGCGTGAAGACCGGGTTCAATCCGCTGCAACTGCCGGACACGCCGGGCAATCGCCGGTTCCTGCATCAGTGGGCGGCGAAGCTGGTGACGTCCAACGGCGAGGTGCTGACGGCCGAAGACAACGCCACGATCTCGTCGGCCGTCTCGGCGAACTACGACCAGTCAACGAACTTCCGCCGCCTGCGCTATTTCCGCGAACTGTTTCTCGGTGGTCGCAGGCCGACGCCGGGCGATCTCGCCTCGCGCCTCAATCCGTGGATCCAAGAAGGCGATCGCGCCTGGTTGTTCGACAACGAGGATGACCACCTCGACATGGACACCCGCATCGTCGGCTTTGACATGACGCACCTGCTCGAAGACCCCGTCGTGCGCACGCCGACCATGATGTACCTGTTCCATCGCGTTGAAGAGCGTCTGAACGGCCAACCTTCAATCATCGTGGTCGATGAGGGCTGGAAGGCGCTGGACGACGAAGTGTTCGTCAACCGCATCCGCGACTGGGAAAAGACCATCCGGAAGCGCAACGGCATTGTCGGCTTCGCGACGCAATCGACCGGCGATGCGCTGGAGAGCAGGATCGCGAGCGCGGTGATCGAGCAATCGGCCACTCAGATATTCCTGCCGAACCCGAAGGCGCAGGAGAGCGAGTACTGCAAGGGCTTCGGCCTTTCGGGTCACGAGTTCGACCTGATCCGCACCCTGCCCGACACGTCGCGCTGCTTCCTTGTGAAGCACGGCACGGAAAGCGTTGTGGCGCGGCTGAACCTCAGTGGCGAGCGCGATCTGCTGACCGTGCTCTCCGGGCGTGAGCGCACAGTGCGCATGCTCGACGATATTCGCGCGGAGGTGGGCGATGCGCCCGACGCGTGGATGCCCCGATTGCTGGGAGCGGCATGATGGCGTTCTGCCCCGCTCCTCCCGAAGAAGGCATGGTCGGCGGCGTCCTCGAGACGGTGGACTGCCACATCCGTGTGCTTGTTCACGACACGTATCGGAACCTCGTAGGGCCCGACACGCTATTCTCGGCCGCATTCACAGGCCTGCTCACCATCTACATTGCGCTGATCGGCTATCAGCTGCTGTTTGGCCGTGGCGGGATGCGGGTGATGGAACTGCCGTTCGCGGCGCTGAAGATCGGGCTGATCCTCGCTTTCCTTACCTCGTGGGCCGCCTATCAGACCGTAATCTTCAACCTGCTGTTCGACGGGCCGGCGGAGATCATGAAAGTGCTTGTGACCCCGCTGGCGCAACAGGGCTCCACCTTCGATGGCAACGTCATGGGTGGCGTGCAGAAGACGTTCGAGGATTTGTCAGGCGCCGCGGCCGTCTATGGCGGCATGGCGAGCCCGTCGGCGAACCTGCTGCAGGGCGGGCCGATGCTGGGTTCGGGACTATTGTGGCTGTGCTCAATCGCGCTGCTGTTGCTGACGCTCGGCATCATCATCGCGACCAAGATCGTTCTGGCCTTCTTGCTCGCGATCGGGCCGATCTTCATCGGCATGCTGCTGTTCGACCAGACGCGCGGGCTGTTCGAGGGCTGGATGCGGGCGACGTTCTCGTTCGCCATTGCGCCGCTGGCCGTGAACGTGTTCGGGGCGGTGATGCTGATGATCCTGCAGCCCTTCCTGACCCTGCTGCTGGAAAACGCGGAAGCGCAGAAGTTCGACATGGGACCTGTGATCACCATCACCATCGTGATCACCGTGTTCGTCATGGTCATGATCTTCGGACTGGGGGCGGTCGCCGCCATCGGACGCGGGTTCGGCATGAAGGGTGGCAGAAGCGAGGATTCTTCGTCCGGCATGCGCCGCTTGCCAGCGCCCGACCGCCCATCCGGCGGCGCTCCCGGTGAACGAGCTGAGGAGATCGCGGCCCGCATCGCGATGATCGACCGGACGCAGGCTGCAAATGCCGGAACGGCTTATTCCTCCCGCGAAGTGTTCTCGCGCCGGACGGGAGAAATCGCGGATGCAGTCGCAGGCGCGCCCCTTCTCGTCACCGACCGTCTGGGCCAGGCCTATAGCCGGGCGCCGAGACCGACCATTCGCCGCGGCGAGGACAACTGACATGCGCGCAGTTACGACAGACTGTTCACTTGCGCTCCTGCCCAAAATTGGTGTCGATAGGCGCGGCGGCGCATGGGGCGGAATGCGATGAGCCACAATGGCCAAGGAAAAAGACCTGTGACGCTGCGAGCCGCCGCAATCGCCATGCTGGCGCTGGCTGGCAGTCAGCTGGCCTACGCCCAGACAGCCGCTGTTCCGCAGCCGGGCCCGGGCGATCCGCGCATCAAGCAATTCATGTACGATCCCGACGCCATCGTCTCGGTGCGGGGACAGCTTGGCTACGAGATGACGATCGAGTTCTCGCCGGATGAGCGGATCGAGAACGTATCGATCGGCGATTCCCTGTCATGGCAGGTGACGCCGAACAGGAAGGCGACGCTGCTGTTCCTGAAGCCGATGGCGAAATCGAACCCGACCAGCATGACGGTGGTCACCAACGCGCGGATCTATTCCTTCCTGCTGACGGCAGTTGAATCGAGGAACCCGAACGACCCCAGCACGATGCTGCGCCTTCGCTTCCTCTATCCAGAACCGCCGCCTCCGCTGACAGCGCTCGCCCCGCCGCCTCCACCACCCCCTCCGCCGCCAAAGCCGGAGGACTTCAACTTCGACTACGAGCTGAAGGGCCAGAAGAATATCCATCCCGTGCGCGTGTTCGACGACGGGCGCGTCACGTACTTCCAGTTCGATCCGCGCAACGCCGCGCCGGCCGTGTTCGTGATCGGCGCGGACGGCAAGGAGGAGATGGCGAACACCCGCATCCAGGGCGAATACACCATCGCCGACTTCGTCGCGGAGACGTTCATCCTGCGCTACGGCAAGACACAGGCCGAAGCAAAAAACCGTCAGTGGAGCAAGCGGCCGAAGGCTGCGCCCGCTCCCCTGCCCCAGCCGAGCCGAGGCTGACATGGCGCGCGATCCTTCCCCTCCCCGCACCGGTCTCGATCCCACCTTCGACGTGGATGCTCCCCCGCGTGTCGCGCAGAGCAACAGCCTGTGGCCGATGATGTTCGGTGTCGTCGGCGCGCTGGCGCTTGGCGTGATCGTGTTCCTGCAGCTCGACTCCAACCGCGCGGCGACGGAGGCGCAGCGGATCGTGTCGGAGCAGGCGGCGGCGAATGCAGAAGCGCAGAGGCTTGCGGCCGCGACCATTCCGGCGGCGCCGATCATGCCGGCTTATGTGCCTGTCGCGGATACCTACATCGAACCCGAACCTCTGCCCGTGATGGAGGAACAGCCCCCGCCGCCACCGCCTGTTCCGGCGGGGCCGACGCAGGCGGAGCTGGACCGTTTGCGCGCGCCGGCGCTGGTGGTCGATCTCGGCGAATACAAGCCGGCGGATGGACCGGCGAAGCCGCAGACGGGCGCCCCTCTGGATCCCACAGCCATTTCCGGCGCGGTCGGCGGTGCGGCGCAGAACATGAACGCCGATGAACGTTTCGCGCAGAAGCTTGGCGTCGGCGGCAGCTCCAAGCCCGCAACCGCGAGCAAGATAAGGGACCAGTCGACCACGATCATCGAAGGCGCGGTGATCGCCGCCGTGCTCGAGACGGCGCTCAATTCTGATCTGCCTGGCTATGTCCGCGCGGTGGTGACGCGGGATGTGCGCGGGTTCGATGGAAGCAAGATACTTGTGCCGCGCGGATCGCGATTGATCGGGCAATACAAGTCCGGTGTGGCGCTGGGCCAGAGCCGGACATTCGTGATCTGGACGCGGCTGGTCCGCCCGGACGGCGCGACGATCGAACTGGCCTCGCCGGCGACGGATGGTCTGGGACGTGGCGGGCTCGATGGCGATGTCGATACGCATTTCTTCGAGCGGTTCGGCGGCGCGATCCTGCTGACCCTGCTGAACATCGGCGGCGCGGCAGTGACGGATTCGAGCGACACGAGCATCGTGATCGCTTCCACCCGCGCCGGCATCGATGCGGGATCGAGCACGATTTCGTCGGGCATGAATATCGGACCGACCGTGACGGTGCCGCAGGGATCTCCGGTGCGCGTTTTCGTGAGCCAGGATCTGGATTTCTCGACGGTCGGCCCGGCGAAAACAGGCGCGGCCAATTGAGCGAGGGCGTCTATCTCAAGGCATATCTCGCGCCATTCGCTCCGTGGCTGGATCGGCCGGATGTGACGGACATTCTCGTCAATCGTCCGGGTGAAGTCTGGATCGATGGCGCCAAGGGCTTCGAGCATGCGGCCGCGCCGGACGTGACCGAAGTGATGATGTTGCGGCTGGCGCAGCAGATCGCGGCGCATACGGCGCAGGGTGTTTCACGCGAGTATCCCCTGCTGGCCGCGACGCTTCCGGATGGAGCGCGGGTTCAGATCGTGTCGCCGCCGGCGACACGGACGCATTTCGCGCTCGCGATCCGGAAACATGTCGTTCAGGACCTGACGCTCGACAACTATGAAGCGGCGGGCGCTTTTGCCGGCGCGAAGCGCGCAGCTGGAAGTGAGCGGGCTGAGCAGGATCAGCAATTGCAGCGGCTGCTCGATGGCGGCGACCTGAAAGGGTTTTTCTCCGCAGCGGTGAAGGCCGGGCGGAATATCGTGATCTCGGGCGGCACGGGTACGGGGAAGACGACTTTCCTGAATGCGCTGCTGAAGGAGATTCCGCAGAGCGACCGGCTGATCGTGATCGAGGATACGCCCGAGGTGAAGCTGTCGCATCCTAACGCGCTCGGGCTGATCGCGGTGAACAGCGAATTGGGCGAGGCGCGAGTCGGGATCGACGAGCTTCTGCGCGCGAGCCTGCGGATGCGGCCGGACCGGTTGATGGTCGGGGAGATTCGCGGGGCGGAGGCTTTCACCTTCCTGCGGGCCGTGAACACGGGGCATCCCGGATCGCTGACCACTGTGCACGCTGACAGTCCACAGGGCGCGATGGATCAGATCGCGTTCATGACCCTGCAGGCAGGACTGACGCTGACGCGGGCAGATGTGATCGACTATGCGCGTTCGGTGATCGACGTGGTGGTGCAGCTATCGCGTATTGGCGGCAAGCGCGGCGTTAGCCAGGTGGTATTCCACCGGCGGGCGTGAGCTCTTACTCCTGAAAGTTGGCGCCCGCGAGTTGGCTGGCGAGAAACAGCAGACCCGCGGGCGCCTGCGTTCCAGAGCCTGGCCTCGAGTCCGGGCTTCGGAACGATCGTGTGCCGATTTACGAAACCGGAGCGGCGAGGAAGTCGAGATACCGGTTGTTGAAGTTCGGGATGTTCGGGAAGACCGACGCGATCTGGCTATCGCTGAGTCCGAACCATCGGCCCATTGTGCCGCCAAACTGGTCGACCGACATCTGCGGGACGAGGACGTTGTTGGCCATGTTCGGATTGTTGAATCCACCGCCATCCACACCGAGTGTGGGATACTGGCCGTAAACGTCTCCGCCCCTGACGGCGCCGCCCATGACGAAATGGTGGGCGCCCCAGGCGTGGTCCGTGCCATCACCGTTCGTGGTGAAGGTGCGCGAGAAGTCGGACGCGGTGAATGTCGTCACCTGATCGCGCATGTTCACGCCGCCGACATTGCCGAGCACCTCGTCAAAATAGGCCATGGCGTGACCGAGCCGCGCCATAAGCGGAGCCTGCGAAACGTTCTGCACGTCGTGATTGTCGAAGCCGCCAATGGAGACAAAGAAGACCTGGCGGCGCATGCCGAGCGACCCGTTGCCGGCGATGACTTTGGCGACAGTCTGCAGCTGAACGGCGAGCGGATTGACCTGGTTTGCGCGCGTAATGGGATTCAACAGTGGCGTAGGCGCTGGTATCGATGCGCCGACTGAACCCGCAGCAAATTGCGCATTGAGCAGTGTGGACGCGTCCATCGAGCGGACGACCTTCGAGCCATAGTCCTGCATGAAGTAGCTAGATCCCGCCGTGTCGCGGATGATTTCGCGGATGCGTACATCCAGTCCTTTCGTACCGTAGAGAAACTCATTTGGATCGATGGCGTCGATGGATGGGCCCGGGCTCGTCTGGTCGGTCGAAATCTGGTACTGATTTACGTTCTGACCCGCGAGGAACACGGCGTTGCCAGCCGTGGAGATCGCTGTGAAGGCGGTGTTGGTGTTGCTTGCCAGGAACTGGTCGGCGAGCATGCCGCCCCATCCACGGCGGGCGCCTTCGGTCGAGCCCGACTGCCAAGTGGATTGCTGGTCGTTGTGCGACATCAGGCTGGATGGCAGGGGAACGCTGCGATTGAAGTACTGCGCCTTGGTCGTCGGGACGATCAGCGGCCCGACGTTTGCGGCGACGGCAAGCCGGCCGCCGGTCCAGATCGGCAGCAGCGGCGCAAGGTGCGGGTTCAATCCGAAGGTGCGCGATGAAGCATTCGTGCCAGGCGGGACCGGGTTCGGCGTCAGCGTCGCAATTGGCAGGACGCCGCCCCAGGCTTCAGGAAACGCGTAGGCGGCGTTGCCGCCAGGCAGTGTCCTCCCCGTCAAAGCGTTGCGCGCGCCGGGCGCCGTCGCGGCCGTGCCGACGGGCATCAAGGCGATCGGGTTGTTTCCGGTCTGGCGCGCCGACCAGTAGCGACCCCAACTGTCGTTGTCGGTGGCGAGCACCATGTTGTTCGCATCGTTGCCGCCGAACATGAAGATGCAGACCAGCGCCTTGTAGGACGTCGCTGTCTGCGCGGCGGCCGAGCCCATGGTGGCCAGCTGGAATCCGAAAGTGGATGCAGCGGCGCCGACGCAGGAAAGCGCGGTGGCGCGGCGGAGGATTTCGCGGCGAGTGGCTTTGGACATTGTCATTTTTCCGCTCCTCAACTCAACGCTGAACCAGGTATTCGGGAGATATCATCGCTATCAGAACCGCGGTCCGGGTACGGTTGAAACTCCATATCTGGATCAGTTGCGGGGAGGATGTGGGGTACTGAACCGCCGAGACGGCGGCGATCAGACGGTCGCGCAGCGTCGACGACATCTGGCCGTAGAACAGCAGGTTGTTGAGCCGGCTGACCAGCGCTGGAGGATCGCCCGCCAAGGCCATCTCCTTGTCGTAATTCGGCTTGATGTCGGGTGTGCCGAACGGCGTTGGTGGCGGTCCGTCGGGAATTATCCCCATCATGAAGTCGATGTAGGAGGCAGCCGTGACTTCATCGACGAGCTGGAACTCCGGCGCCACGAGACTACGCTGGCCAAGCTGCGTGGTGGCCGGCGGCGTGAAGCCAGGGCGCCAGAAATTGAACACTGACGGCGATGATAGCGGAGCCTGGCTCAGGGTGTCGTTCGAGGCGGTCGGCGGCATCAGATAGTTGCCGGACGTCGAGGTTGCGCTGAACGCACGCGCCCAGTTGGCGAGACGAATGACAGGCTCGCGCAGCTTTCCGAATGTCGGTGAGGCTTGTGCCACCGCCATATCTCTCGCCTCGGTATCGGTGAGGATGGCGCGGACCACAGCCGCCATGTCGCCGCGCGTGCCGGAACCGTTGTTGGCGAACGCAGCTGCGACGCGCCCGACATAAGCCGGGCTGGGGTTGGATGTGACCAAGCGTTGAATCAGCCGGTAGGAGATAAACGGCGCCGTGTTCGGGTGATTGAACAGCCGGTCGAGCGCGATATCGATGTCACCACCGATGTTTACGGTGGGGCTGGCTGGGATGGTCGTGCCTAGGAACGTCTTCTCCGACGTGGAATGGTAGTTGGGGTAGAAGGACATCGGCCGAACTTCAGCGTCGGCGTTGGAGTTGCCGCCGAAGAACGTCGTGTTGGTAGGCGCGGGATGGTACCAGCTGAGCCCGGTGAAAACCTTTGCGAGGCCCGCGATATCGGTCGAGGTGTAGGTCGGGATAGGTTGGCCGCCCTGCAGGCGCGGGGTTCCGTCCTGGTTCAGTTCGACGAGGCCGATCGTCATCAGCTGCATGACTTCGCGCGCATAGTTTTCGTCAGGCGTGCGCGTGCCGGCGGGATCTTCCTTCTGGTTCGCGAGGAAGGTGAGATAGCGCCCCATCATGGGGTGCATGGTCACATCTTCCAGAAGCGTGCGGAAATTGCCGAAGGCGTTGCGGGACAGCATGTCGTAGTAGGACGCCGCGCCGCGCACATCGATGACGGGGTCATTCAGCGAGATGACGAAGATCTGCGACAGGGCGAAGGTGACGCGCTGGCGCAGCTGGTCCTGGCCGCTGATCGCCTGACGCCACCAGGTGTCGTAGAAATTGCGGGTTGTCACTTCGCCCGATGCGGCTTCAACGGCGTCGATATAGCCCTGATGGCTAATCGCGCTCATCGGCATGGCGATCTGCTGGTTGAGCCAGGCGTTGACACTGCCGGCGGAGATCACCTGCTGGATGGATGATTCCGACGGGCCGAATGTCGCCTGCGTCAGAAGACGTGCGGCCTCGGACTGCGTTGGCGGCGTGCCCTGTGGGCCACCGCTGCCGCTGCCGCTGCCGCTGCCTCCGCCCCCGCCACCACCGCCGCTGGATGTACTGCCGCCGCCACCGCCACAGGCGGCAAGCATCACGGTGATCGCGACAATGGCGAGAGAGCGCTTGAACAAGCGAAGCATGGGCGAACTTTCCGTCCCCGAGCCCCTTCGGAGCCGATCGCCTCACCAGACACTGGCGGCTGCGACCTGAAACCAAATGGCGAAGATTAAGTGCGGCAGTCTCAAGTCCAATCCGGCTGGTACATGGCCAGCTGGTGAACCCCCACAAACGCGACTGTGGCGCAAGCTGTTCGCGCGCGCCAGTGAAAATCTGGAAAATGTTCGGCGGCGCTTGGGAATGTCATCGCGTAACAGGCGAGCGGAACGCGACGGGGGATTGAAGCGTGGGAACTGGCGCGCTCTGATGGCGTGGGATGCTGGGAGAGGGACATGCTGACTCGCCGGACCGTGATCTTGTCGTCGCTCGCCGCTGGCGGGTGCGGGACCTGGGTGGCGAGCGCGCCGCCGGACCGGCGATTCGCGAATCTCGAAACGCTGAGTGAGTCCGTTCATTCCGGGGTCGCATCGGATGATGGGCAGATGCGACTGACGATGCGTTTGTGCCGGTATCCGCAACAGGAACTGGCGTGGGTGTGGATGCACGCGCGGACGCCGGAGGGTTTCTTTTCGTTCGTGGATCACCTCGCACCGTGCGGAACTGAGCCGACGCCAGTGGGCGCCGCAGCGACGCGGTACACGGACTGGATCGGGTCGCTGGTGTTCGAGCGGCAGGGCGCGATGGACAAGCCGACGTCGGTTTCGGCGGAGGGCCGCTGCCTTGCGCGGAAGACAGAGGCGTCTGCGTTTGGCGATGGCGAGCACAGGATGCGCGCGGGCATCGCGTTCTCGCCGCAGCGTCTCTACCAGGGCCTCAACAAGGGGCGCACGGAAGTGTTCGGGCGCGCTAAGGCCACGGTAATCATCGACGGCAAGACGACGGAGTTCGAAGGCCCTGCGCAGTTCCATGAGCAGCAGCAGACGACGCCGCGCTTCACAGCGCCGTTCTGCTACATGACGTTGTGGGGTCAGGACGCGGCGTCGACGATGTTGATCGCTCCGAAGCGGCGTGACGGCTACCTGCTCGAAGGCGACAAGTCGACCGAGGTGGAGAACGTGACGCTCGATCCGCCCGGCGCGGCGCGGCGCGCGATCCAGGTGAAGCTGGCGGATGGGCGCGCGCTGGAGGGCGAGGTGGAGATTGTTCAGGCCTACACGATCCCGCTGGTGGGCAATACGTGGCGCGGTCACATGGTGAAGGTGCGGCTAGGCGAGCGCACCTTCATGGGCCATGTGAATGACTACATCATTGGCGATGGTGTGCCGTATGCTGGTGCTACTGCACCGGCTTGAGCACGATCACCCGCTCCGTCACGCGATCGACCGCTTCGCGGCTGAAGGCGAGTGGAACGTAGCTGCCTTCGGCCCAGAGCGGGAACAGGTCGCGGTAGTGGGCGCTGAAGGGATCGGCGGACTGGCCGGGTGTGTTCATCACCACAGAATTATCCCACGCGCCAACGTCCATCACCATGCGGACAGACGCGCCTGCCGTGACGTTGAAGTCAGACGCGCGATAGCTCTGCGCGCGCGGCGTAGACGCCGAGCCGGGCGTCTGCAGCGGGCCGATGCTCATCTGCGATTTGAGCTGCGGGTCGGCGAGGACGGCGATGGCGGGTTCCCATTTTGCCTGATGCAGGCGGCCCCAAGCCCAGCTGTGCGGATCAGGACCGAGGCGTTCGGCTAGTTCATCTGTCGCGGCCTTAAGGCTTTCGAGTATGATGGTGTTGCGGGCTTCAAGCGGCTTCGCGCCGAGGCGCGAGTCCGGCTTTTCGAGATAGGTCACGATGGCTTCAAGATGGCCGTTGCCGACAAGCTCGCGCGCGGCCGCAGGGGTCACCTTGCCGACCACGGCCTTGCCGAGATGCTTGTTGGCCCAGACTTCATAGATCGCGGCGGCGGCGCTATCGACGGTTTCATTGCCGTCCCACGCAGTCAGCAGCTTCAGGGCATGATCGACATTCATACCCATCGTGCCGCCGGGGACGTTCTTCACCAGCGCGACGAGGCGGCGGGCCTGCGGGCTGACCGAGTCCGTCTGCAGCTTCATCGAGTCGAGCAGGCTGACTTTGGGCGTCGCGGCGAGAACTTCCTTGATGCGCGTAGCGCGCGACGGGTCGGTCCATTCGAATGCGACCTTCCGCTCTTCGGCGGGATAACCGGACGGCAGGTTGTATTCGTTGGCGGTGGCGAAGAAGCCCTCTTTCGGGTTGAGCACCGACGGCAGCATGTCCTTCGCAAAGAAGCCCTGCCATTCATAGCGTCCGTCGCCAGGAACCGGCATGAGGCCGTCCCAATTCTTGCGGACGGGCGTGCGGCCGGAGGCGGCCCAGCCGACATTTCCCTTCGTGTCGGCGTAGACGAGGTTCAGCGGCGGCGCGCCCCAGTTGTGACTGGCGGCCTTGAAGTCTTCCCACGTCTTCGCGTGGGTGAGGCGCGAGGAGCCGAAATAGCCGGAGAGGCCTGGCTCGGCCCAGATGCTGCGCATCGCGAAGGCCTTGTTCTTGTCTGCCTCGCTGGAGAGCACGGGGCCATGGCGCGTGAAGCGGAGTTCGACGTCGCGCGGGGCTTCGCCGCGCACGTCGATCGTCTGCTTCTCGATTGTCATCTCCTCCCACTTGCCGTTGTAGCGGTAGGCGGTGGGATCCTTCGGATTGGTTTCGTAAACGTAGAGATCTTCCTGATCCATCGCGAAGATGGTGATGCCGAAGGCGATGTCGTTGTTGTGGCCGATAGAGACGCCGGGCAGCGCGGGCTCACCTGCGCCGATGATGTTGAGGCCTGGCGCGTTGAGACCAACAACGTAGCGCAGCGAGGGCACGCCAAGCTGGCGGTGCGGATCGTTGGCGAGGATGGGACGGCCGGTTTCCGTTTTCGACGGCGCGACAACCCAGTTGTTGGAGCCTTCGTTGAGTTGCTTGTCCATCAATTCCGCGAGGCGCGTTTCGGGGTCGATGGAGGCTTGTGTCTTCTTCGCGATAGCTTCGAAATCTACCTGACGGGTCGCGAGTTCGTAGTCCTTCAGAACGTCTTTCGGGATGTCGCAAGGGTTGAGGCCCGTGGGCACGACACGCTTGTGCGCGGGCGGATCGAGTTTGCGGCGGAGCTCATCGGCGCCGATGCCGCCGGCGCAGGCGACACGGGCGCGGCTGACTTCAGACGTGACGTTCGACACCAGCGCATGGCTGCGGATACGGAGGACATCTTCCGGACGCCATTCTTCGGGCGTCGAGCCAGTGAGCTTGAATTCGATGGGCAGTGGGCGAGCCCCTGCCCGCACGTCGCCGATATAGGCGTTGACGCCGGCTGTGAACGCCTCGACCGAGGCGCGCGCGTCGGGCGCGTAGGCGGCCCATTCCTTGTCCATGTCGCCGCGATAAAGGAAGAGACGGGCCGCGCGATCCTGTTCGACATATGCAGGGCCGAACGATTTCGACAGCAGGCCCAGGCCGCGCTTGCGCCAGAGATCGATCTGCCAGAGGCGGTCGCGGCCGGCATTGTAGCCTTGGAGGAAGAAGGCGTCGCGCGGGCTTTGGGCGAAGATGTGCGGAATGCCCCAATGGTCGACCACGATTTCGGCGGGAGCCGTGAGCCCGCGAACCTGCCACTCCTCGCGGGCGACGGCGCTGGAGAGTGGGTTCTCGGCGGACGCCACGAGACCGGCGGCAAGCGCGACCGCGAGAACTGCCGCGATCTTCGATGATTTCAGCGCCATAGAGCCCTCCACTTCCTCCGCAGAGGATTGGCGGACGGAGCGGGCTTGTCAAAGGCTCAGTGGCCTTCCAAAGCTCAACTGATGATGAGCGGCTGGCATTTCTGGATCGACCGGGGGGGCACGTTTACCGACGTTATCGCTCGTGCTCCGGACGGCACGGAGATCGTGCAGAAACTGCTGTCGGAGAACCCGGGACGGTATGAGGATGCCGCGGTCGAGGCGATCCGCGCCATCCTTGCAGAGCATGGCGGCGGGGAGATCGCCGCGATCAAGATGGGAACGACGGTGGCCACCAACGCCCTGCTGGAGCGGAAGGGCGCGGCGACCGTGCTGGTCCTCTCCGAGGGGTTCGGCGACCTGCTGGAGATCGGCAATCAGGCGCGGCCGGATATCTTCGCGCGACACATCGTGAAGCCGGACCAGTTGCAGGCGCGCGTGATCGAGGCGCGCGAGCGGGTGACGGCGGAGGGCGAGGTTCTGACGCAGCTGGACGAAGCACATGTGCGGGCGGAGCTGGCGGAGGCGCGCGAGGCAGGGCTGACAAGCTGCGCGATTTCCTGCCTGCATGGATGGGCGTGGCCAGCGCATGAAAGGCGGATCGCGGAGATCGCGCGGGAGGTTGGTTTCGCGCATGTGTCGGTGAGTTCGGAGGTGTCGGGTCTGGTGCGCTATGTGCCGCGCACCGATACGACGGTGGCCGATGCATATCTCTCGCCGGTGCTGGATGCGTATGTCGAGCGGGTGGCACGGGCGTTCGATGCAAGCACGCGGCTGTTCTTCATGCAGTCGAATGGCGGCCTCACCGGCGCGAAGGCGTTTCGCGGGCGGGATGCGGTGCTGTCCGGGCCCGCGGGCGGCATCATCGGGATGACGGCGGCGGCGAAGCGTGCGGGTTTCGAGAAAGTTCTCGGCTTCGACATGGGCGGGACGTCGACTGACGTGTCGCATTTCGCGGGCGCGTATGAGCGGACGAACGACACGGTGGTGGCTGGCGTGCGGCTGACGACTCCGATGCTCCAGATTCATACGGTCGCGGCAGGCGGCGGATCGATCTGCTATTTCGATGGCGCGCGGTTGCGTGTGGGGCCGAAATCGGCCGGCGCCGATCCGGGGCCGGCGTGTTATCGGCGCGGCGGGCCACTGACGATCACGGACTGCAACGTGCTGCTCGGGCGTGTGCGGCCGGAATTCTTCCCGGCGATCTTCGGACCGAAGGGCAACCGGCCGCTTGATGCGAAGATGGTCGGCGAGCGGTTTGGCGATCTGTGCTGGGAAGTGAAGCAGAAGAGCGGCGCCGACCTTACGCCGGAAGCAGCGGCGGAAGGTTTCATCGCGATCGCCAACCAGCATATGGCGGAGGCGATCCGGAAGATATCGATCCAGCGCGGGTATGATCCGCGCGAATATGTGCTGTGTGCGTTCGGCGGCGCGGGTGGGCAGCATGCGTGTGCTGTCGCGGATGCAGTCGGAGCACGGCGAGTGTTGCTGCATCCACTGGCGGGCGTGTTGTCGGCGTGGGGGATGGGGCTGGCGGACCTGCGGGCGATCCGAGAGCTGTCGATCGAGGAGGGATTGGGCGCTGATCTTTCGGCACGGGTCGCGGGGCTTGAAGAGACCGTGCGCGGCGTGCTGTCGGCGCAGGGTGTGACGCGGATGGAAGTGCAAGTGATGGCGAACCTGCGTTACGACGGCGGCGAGGCGATGTTGGCGGTCGCGTGGGGCGATGCCGACGCGATGAAGGCGACGTTCGAGGAAGGCCATCGACAACGGTTCGGATTTATCGACGCCGGCAGGCCGATCCTGGTGGCGAAGGTTTCGGTGGAGGCTGTGGGGCACGACGATGGCCCTGCTCGGCCCGTCTCGCGAATGCCGGATGCAGCGCCGCAGGCGGTATCCAACGTGCGGCTGCGTGCGGATGGGCGCGACTGGCAGGCGCCGGTGTTCGAGCGTGGCGCATTGCCAGCAGGTTTCAGCGTGAGCGGGCCCGCGCTGATCCTCGAGAATGGCGCGACGACGTTTGTCGATCCGGCGTGGCGTGCCGAGATGACGGCGCACGGCGATCTGGTGCTGGAGCGGATCGGCGAGGCGGCGAAAATCGAGGCGTTGGGCACGAAGGTCGATCCGGTGTTGCTGGAGATCTTCAACAACCGCTTCATGGGCGTGGCCGAAGAGATGGGGCTGGCGCTGCAGACGACCGCGGCGTCGGTGAACATCCGCGAGCGGCTCGATTTTTCGTGCGCTGTATTCGATGCGGCGGGCGGGCTGGTGGCGAACGCGCCGCACATCCCGGTGCATCTGGGGTCGATGGGCGAGTCGATCCGGACGGTGATCCGCGAACGTGGCGGGTCGATGGAGCCGGGCGATGTCTACATGCTGAACGCGCCGCATGCGGGCGGCACGCACCTGCCCGATATCACGGTGATCGCGCCGGTGATCCTGGAGGGTGAGACGGCTCCGGCATTCTTCACGGCGGCGCGCGGGCACCATGCTGATATCGGCGGGATAACACCTGGGTCGATGCCGCCGAACAGCCGGACGATCGAGGACGAGGGCGTGCTGATCGAGAATTTTCCGCTGGTTGAAGGCGGACGGCTGCGCGAGGCGGAGACACGGAAGCTGTTCGCATCCGGCAAGCACCCCGCTCGCAACATCGACAACAACCTCGCCGACCTGAAGGCGCAGATCGCGGCGTGCCAGCGCGGCGGCGAGGAACTGGTGCGGCTGGTGAAGCATTACGGCAGCGAGGGTGTCGCCGCCTACATGGGCCATGTGCAGGACAATGCCGAGGAGCACATCCGGCGCGTGATCGACGGGCTGGAAGCCGGATCGTTCGAGGCGCCAATGGACAATGGCGCTGCGATCCGCGTGAGCGTAAAGCCGGACAAGACGGCGCGGCGGTTGGTGGTGGATTTCACAGGCACGACGGCGCAGGACGGCGGCAACTTCAACGCGCCGCTGTCGATCGCGCGCGCGGCTGTGCTCTATGTCTTCCGCACGCTGGTGGACGATGCGATCCCGCTGAACGAGGGGTGCCTGAAGCCGATCGACATCATCGTGCCGGAGGGTTCGCTGCTGAATCCCAAGCGTGGCGCGGCGGTGGTGGCGGGGAATGTCGAGACGAGCATGGTTGTGGTCGATGCGTTGTATGGAGCGCTCGGGCGGCTGGCGGCGTCACAAGGGACGATGAACAATTTTACCTTCGGGACGGATCGCTACCAATACTACGAGACCATCTGCGGCGGGTCGGGGGCGGGGCCGGGATTTGACGGGACGGCGGTGGTGCAGACGCACATGACCAATTCCCGCCTCACCGATCCGGAGATACTGGAGAGCCGCTACCCCATACTTATCGAGCGTTTCGGCGTGCGGCATGGATCTGGCGGGGATGGCGAGTGGCGCGGTGGAGACGGCGCGGTGCGCATCGTTCGATTCCGCGAGCCGATGACGGCGGCGATGCTGGCGAACCGGCGCTCGACGGCGCCGTTCGGCGTAGCGGGCGGCGGCGCTGGCAAGCCAGGGCGAAACGCCATCCGGCGCGCGGACGGGCGCATCGAGGAACTGCCCGCGACGGCGCAGGTAGAGGTCGCCGCGGGCGATGCGTTTGTTATCGAGACGCCGGGCGGCGGCGGTTATGGCGCCAAGCCGGAGACGCGATAGGCGCTGAACTCGCCCGGATCCCAGTGCGGCTGGTAGAGCGTATCGCCGACCAGCAGGAAGTCGTTGAGCAGGCGTTTCTCGGCCTTGGTGTCCATGATTGTCGTGTGCGTGCCGTCGGCGGCGACGACGTGCATCAGGCCCGGCCATTCGCTGACCAGATAGCGGCCGCCGCCGAGGTTGGCGATGCCATCAGCGTCGCCGAGGCCTTCAGCGAGAACGGTGATCGCCTTCGTCTGATTGTCGATAGCGAGAAGACGGCCAGCCATGGTGGTGACGATGAGACGACCGGGCTCGAACATGAGGCCGTTGATGGCTTCGAGCAGCTTGTCTTCCAGCCAGACGTCTGCCGTGCCTGCGGTGATCGAATAGATACGCGAGCCCTGGCTGTCAGCGATAAGTACGCTTCCGTCTTCCGCAATCGCGGTGTCATTCAGAAACCTGGCGCCCGCCAGCGGCGTACGTGAGACGATGGCGCCGGTTTCCGCGTCGACCGTGACGAGCAGGTCGATGTCCGCGACATGCAGACGCGAGCCGACAAGCGCGATGCCTTTCGGGCCGTCGAGGCCCTTCACCCATTCGCGTTCCAACAGTTTTCCGTCGGTCGATACTTTCGAGATGAAGCCGTTGCCGTCTTTCGCATCGCCCTCGCCATTCACGTTGGTGACGTAGAGAAACGCGCCGTCAACCGAAAGGACCGCGCTTTCGGGATTGGCGAGCCCATCGAGTCGCCAGGCGAGATCGAGCTTCACGGGCGTCGGCTCCGCCTGCTCGGCCCTTTCCGGCGGCGGCGCTTCAGGCGCTGGCGTGGGCGGACTGCAGGCGGCGGCAAAAGCAATTGCAAAAATTGCGCATGGGAGACGGGTCAGCATGTTCTTTCTCTTTTCTAACGCTGACCCCGTGGCATGGTAGCAAATGGCTGTGGCGCGCCAAGACCCTGAAGGGCGCGCTGGCGGGGATGTGACATGCTCGTTCTGCTCGGCATCGCCGTGGTTGTGTTCGGCTTTATCATACGCGCCAACCCGCTGCTTGTGGTGATGTCGGCGGCGATCGTAACTGGGCTGGCGGCGGCATGGACGCCGGCAGCGGACATTGCCGTGATGTGGCAGGCGGGCGTGGATACGCTCGCGCTCTTTGGCAAAGCGTTCAACGACAATCGATTCATCAGTCTGATCTGGATGGTGCTGATCGCCATCGGCCTGCTGGAGCGATCCGGCCTGCAGGAACGCGCGCGGATGGTGATCGCGAAAGTTCCGGCGGCGACCTCGGCGGGCGTGCTGTGGGTCTACCTCGTGTTCCGGCAGATCATGTCGGCGTTGGGGCTGACCTCGTTGGGTGGACATCCGCAGATGGTGCGGCCGCTGGTGGCGCCGATGGCGGAAGGCGCCGCGGAGGCAAAGCATGGACCTTTGCCGGATCGTGAGCGCTACCTGATCCGCAGCCATGCGGCGGCGGCGGACAATGTCGGGCTGTTCTTCGGCGAGGATATCTTCATCGCCATTGGCTCGATCCTGCTGATGGTGGGCTTCCTGGAGCAGAACGGCATCATGGTGACGCCGCTGCAGCTTTCGGTGTGGGCGATCCCGACGGCGATCGTGGCGTTTCTCATTCACTCGACGCGGCTGTGGCTGCTGGACCGGCATCTCAAGCGCGTGCTGTCGACGGTCGCGGTGGAGAGCGAGACGTGATCACGCTTACCCACCTCTATATTCTTGCGGGGCTGTTCTTTGGGGCGGTCGCGCTGCTTTCGGCGACGGACCCTACGAACCCACGTCGGTTCCGCACGGCAGGCTTCTGGGGGCTGCTTGCCGCCAGCTTCCTGTTCGGATCGCTGATCGGCGATCTGGCGAATGGCCTGCTGGCGCTGGGGCTGGTGGTGCTGGCGACTTGGGGACTCGGACAAGGCAAGGCAAAGACGACGAGCACGGAAGAGCGCCGCGCGAGCGCGGAGCGGCGCGGCAACCTGCTCTTTCTACCGGCGCTCATCATTCCGGCGCTGGCGTTGCTGGGCACGCTCGCTGCGCAGAACACGGCGTGGGGTGCGGCGATCATGGAACCCAAGAACGCCACACTGATCTCGCTGATCCTTGGCGTGCTGATCGCGGTGGTCGTTATCCTGGTATGGCTGAAGCCACCCCTGCTGGCGCCGTTGCAGGAGGGACGGCGGCTGACCGATGCGGTTGGCTGGGCGGCGATCCTGCCGCAGATGCTGGCCTCGCTCGGCGCGGTGTTGCTCGCTGCAGGCGTCGGCGACCAAGTGGGCAAGCTGTTCGCGGACTACATTCCGCTCGACTCCCGCTTTGCCGCCGTGGCCGCTTACTGCATCGGCATGGCGATCTTCACGATACTTATGGGCAATGCGTTCGCGGCCTTCCCCGTGATGACGGCGGCGGTCGGCCTGCCCGTGGTGGTTATGCAGTTCGGCGGCGATCCCGCGATCGTCTGCGCCATCGGCATGCTGGCCGGGTTCTGCGGCACGCTGATGACGCCGATGGCGGCGAACTTCAACGTCGTGCCAGCGAACCTGCTGGAGCTGCCTGATCGCAAGGCCGCGCTCAACGGCGTGATCCGTGCGCAGATACCGACGGCGCTGCCGCTTCTGGTCGCCAACATCCTTCTCATGTTCTTCCTGGCATTTCCCAAATGACAACGCTGACAGCCGAGATTGCGGAGAAGTTCGCCGGGCTGGCGCTCAACCATGTGAACCGCGAATTTCCCTACAAGATGGACCACGTGCTGACGGGGCCGCAGGACGCGATCGTGCCGCGTGCGGCGCACCCGATCTTCTTCGGATCGTTCGACTGGCACAGCTGCGTGCACGGCTACTGGCTGATGGCGCGACTGGTGCGGCGGCACCCGGAGATCGCGGCGGCTGGCGCGGTGAAGGCGCTGTTCGCCGAGCGGATGACGGCGGAGAATGTCGCCGGCGAGCTGGCCTACCTGAGCCGACCGATGTCGCGTGGATTCGAGCGGCCGTATGGATGGGGCTGGTTGCTCGCGCTGCAGGCGGAGCTTGAGCTGCACGAGAGCGGCGAGATTGCGGAAGCGGGCGCTCGCCTGCGTCCGCTGGCGGAAGGCTTCGCGCAGAGGTTCCGCCACTTCCTGCCGCTGGCGGATTATCCGGTGCGAACCGGCGTCCACTCATCGACCGCTTTCGCGATCCGCATGGCGGCCGACTGGGCCGAGGCGTTTGATCCGAAACTGTTCGACCTGATGCGCGCGAAATGCGTCGCCTGGTATGGCGGAGATCGCGATTGCCAGGCGTGGGAGCCGTCGCAGGATGACTTCCTTTCGCCAGCGTTGATGGAAGCCGAATGCATGCGGCGCGTGCTGGAGCCGCGTGAGTTCCGCGAATGGCTGGGGCGGTTCATGCCGCGACTCGCGCAGGGCCATCCGACGTCGCTGTTCGCGCCGGCGCGCGTGAGCGACCGGACGGATGGGAAGATCGCGCATCTGGATGGGCTGAACTTCTCTCGAGCCTGGTGCTGGCGGGCACTGGCGGCGATGCTGGGCGATCATCCCGTAGCGAGCCGTGCGCGCGAGGCGGCGCAACGGCATATCGACGCCAGCCTGCCGCATGTGGCGGGCGACTACATGAGCGAGCACTGGCTGGCGACATTCGCGCTGCTGGCACTGGATTTCTGAAAAACTGCCGCCTGCCTGACCCGTTTTCCGATCGCCCTGCGCTTACAGGGTAGAACCCTTGCGTCGGGCAGCGTCCCCCTCTTTCAGCTGCTCCGTCGGGGGACGGAACGGCGGCCGCGCGAACTCCGGCATCCTCACAATCCCTGCTGGACTTGCGCGCCGCCGTTTCGGGCCGCCGCTACTTCTCGAAAAGCCGAGCGTAGGTCTGGCGCAGGACATTCTTCTGCACCTTGCCCATCGCATTGCGCGGCAGGTCGGCCACGAAGATCACGCGCTTGGGCGCCTTGAAGGCGGCGAGCTGTTCGCGTGCGGCGGCGATGATGGCGGCTTCATCGCCCCGGCCCGTGCAGATGGCGGCGACGCCTTCGCCGAAATCCGGGTGCGGCAGGCCGATGACGGCGCTTTCGGTGATGCCGGGAAGCTCGTCGAGCAGGAGCTCGATTTCCTTCGGATAGACGTTGTAGCCGCCGGAGATGATCAGGTCCTTGGCGCGGCCGGAGATCCAGACGCGCCCGTCCGGATCGACGCGGCCGACATCGCCGGTGATGAAGAAGCCGTCCGTCGTGAATTCCTCGGCCGTCTTTTCGGGCATGCGCCAGTAGGCGGAGAAGACACTAGGCCCGCGGATCTGGATGACGCCTGTCTCCTCGCCGCCTCCAATGCGCAGCTCTACGCCGGGAAGCGGGAAGCCGACGCCGCCGGCGATGCGGTCGCCCTGCAGCGGGTTGGTGGTGATGATCACTGCTTCGCTCATGCCATAGCGCTCGAGAATGCGCTGGCCGGTGCGCTGCTCGAACTCAGCGAAGGTGGAGGGCAGCAGCGGCGCGGAGCCGGAGATGAAGACGCGCACGTTGGGAGCGCTTTCCTTCGTGAAGGCGGGGTTGGCGAGGAGGCGCGTGTAGAAGGTGGGCACGCCCATCATGACGGTGGCGCGCTTGAGGCCGGCGAGAACGTCGGCGTCGGTGAATTTCGGCAGCCAGATCATCGGCGCGCCCGAGAGAAGCGCGCAGTGGAGCGCTACGAACAGGCCATGGACGTGGAAGACCGGCAGAGCGTGGAGCAGAATGTCCTTCGGCGTGAATCCCCAAGCGGCGTGGAGCGCCAACGCGTTCTCGGCGAGATTGCGATGGCTGAGCATCGCTCCTTTCGAACGGCCCGTCGTGCCGCTGGTGTAGATCAGCGATGCGAGGTCGCCGCCTTCGCGTGAGATGGCTTGGGCCAGCGGTTCGTATCTGGCTGCTTCGCGCACGAAGACCGGAGGGTCGGTGACGAACACTTTCGGTTCAGCGTCCTGCAGGAAGTAATCGATCTCGGATTTAGTGTAGGCGGAGTTGAGCGGCACGAAGACGGCGCCGGCCATCAGGACGCCGAGATAGATCATGATGACTTCCGGCGACTTCTCCGCCTGCAGCACGATGCGGTCGCCCGGCTTCACGCCCTCCGCGATGAGGCGCGCGGCCACGTGCGAGGCGCCTGCTTCGAGCGCGCCGTAGCTGATCTCCAATCCATCCGCGAGGATGAAGCACGGCGCGGCGCGGTTCGCGGAGAAGCGCGAAACCAGGAGGTCGTACAGGCTTGCCGGCATCGCCACCTTCACAGAACAGCCAGGATGGTCGGACGTCGCTGGCGGAGAGGATGAGATTCGAACTCACGAAGGGGTTACCCCCTTACGCCCTTAGCAGGGGCGCGCCTTCGACCACTCGGCCACCTCTCCGCGTCTCAGCGAGGGGCCTTCCTACCGGGATTTGGGGCAGGCGCAAGCCTGAGCGGAAAATCAGGAAAAGACGGGCTTTTTCTAGCGGATTTTCGTGTCGCCGGACCGTGCTTTCAGGACGGCGCCGTCTTCCGGCGTGATGAAGCGCTGGGCGACGAGTTCGTCGGTGCGCTTGCGAAACGCGTCCTCATAAGCGGCCTGGCTGGGATAGAGCCCGGCGAGCTTTTCGGCGGTGAACGGGATTTCGTGGCCGGCGATCCGGCAGAAGGACTGGCCGGTGGAATTGCCGTTCCACGTCGAGGTCGGCACATCCATCATCGGCGAGCGGATGCCGCCCTTCACATTGCCATGAACATCCAGCACGCCCTTGCCGTCGACGACCTCGATGTTCTGCGACGGCGGCGGCGGCACGTCGTGTTCCACCCAAGCTTTCAGGTTGCGGTAGATGGCGTTGAACGCGACCGAGCTTGGAAAGCGGCTGCGCTTGCCCTGGTCGCAGTCGAACGGCGGCGGCGTGCGGCCGCCTTTGATGATGTCTTCCGAGCGCGCGGCGAACCAGAGTTCATCCGGCGTCGCGTGGCCTGCGCCTGCGATGTCGTAGTGGCGATACTGGTCCGGCGCCGTGTCGCTGTCTTCACGGCGGTTGGGCGCCCAGCCGAGATAGTCGGACTGGCTCATGACGTGGATCACGGGCGTGCCTGCGTTGCGGATGGCGCGGCGGGGATCGCCTCCCTGCGGGCGCTGTCCGCACTGGCTGATGGGCGAGGGTCCGCCGAGCATGGAGACGATGTAGCCGTCGAAGGGCGACTTGCCGTGCCTTGCGACGACCAGCGGCTGGATCGCGTTGATGTAGGTGAACAGGAAGCCGCCGGTCTGCGAATAGCCCCAACCATAGAGGCGTTCGGCGCGTGAGCCGCCTTCGCCATAGCGGAACGGGTTCGAGGCGTCGGTGGAGCGCAGCCATTGCGCGACTTGCGTGTGGATGTCCCAGACTAGGCCGTTCTCGGTCGCCTTGGTTGTGTCGCCCTGCACCGTGCAGTTACGCGGATCGCTCTCTGGCAGCGGGTTGGCCCAGTTGATCGGCGCATAGCGCGCGGGATCGAACTGTTTCAGCGTGACGACCGCGATGGGCTTGGCGGTGATGCCGACCCAGGCGTCGCCCTGCCGGATGAACTCGTCATGGTGGATGGCCCAGCCGATGTTGAGATCGAACATGTTCGACGGGTTGAGCATCTCGACCACGATGCGGCCCGAGAAGCGCGACTTCGATGCTGGGCGGCGGACGAGGACGCGCGTGGTGTAGGGCGCATCGGGCGAGACGATCACAGCCCCGGTCGCGGGCCAGTCATAGACGTTGGCCGTGCCGGAGACGAAGAACTCCTCCTCGACATAGCCCTGCGTGGCGAGGTCTTCGGGGCGAAGCGTGTACGCCGCGCCGCCGAAGGCGTGGCTCGCTTCCGATTGCGCGATCGGGCCGACGACGTTGGTTAGTGGAGATGGACGGGAGGGGACGGGCGAGGAGACGCAGGACGTCATGAGCAGGGCTCCTGCCAGCGCCAAGATCCTGAAAGCCATCCCGCCCTCCGTCTTCAGTTCGTGCATTCGCCCTCGTCCTTCGAGACGAGCCCTTCGGGCTCTCCTCAGGATGAGGGCTAAACCACCACCGGACCTTTAGCCCTCATCCTGAGGAGCCGCGGAGCGGCGTCTCGAAGGACGAGGGCGTAGTCGCTACTGCTGCCAGCTCTTGATCAGCGTGTCGTAGTCGATGGTTTCCGGCGTCGGATCTTCGTTGGCGAGTTTCGGCTCCGGAGCGCCCGGACGGTCGAACCACACTTGCGGCGCTTCTTCCGGGTTCAGTTTCGGGCCGATGTCGCCCTGGACGCCCTGTTCCTCTAGGCGAGCGAGCACGTCTTCCTGTGCCTTGCAGAGCGCATCCATCGCCTGTTGTGGCGTCTTGGAGCCAGCGGCGGCGTCGCCGATGTTCTGCCACCACAGCGCCGACAGCTTCGGATAGTCCGGGATGTTAGTGCCCGTAGGCGACCACTGCGTGCGGGCCGGCGAGCGGTAGAACTCGACGAGACCGCCGAGTTTCGGCGCGCGTTCCGTGAAGCTTGGATGCTGGATCGTGCTTTCGCGGATGAAGGTGAGCCCGGTGTGGCTCTTCTTCAGGTCGACCGTCTTCGACGTGACGAACTGGGCGTACAGCCATGCAGCCTTGGCGCGATCAGCCGGCGTGTTCGACATCAGCGTCCACGAGCCGGCATCTTGGTAGCCGAGCTTCTGGCCCTGCTTCCAGTAAGCGCCATGCGGCGAGGGCGCGACGCGCCATTTCGGCGTGCCATCCGCGTTCACGACCGGCAGCCCCTCTTTCACCATGTCGGCGGTGAAGGTGGTGTACCAGAACATCTGCTGCGCGATCTCGCCTGCGGCCGGCACGGGGCCGGATTCCGAGAACGTCATGCCCTGGGCTGCGGGCGGCGCGTACTTCTTCATCCAGTCGAGATACTTGGTGATCGAGTACACGGCAGCAGGGCCGTTGGTGTCGCCACCACGCGCGACGCACGAACCAACGGGACGCGAATTCTCGTCGACGCGGATGCCCCACTCATCGACCGGCAGGCCGTTGGGTCCGCCATTGGTGACGTCGCCATTGCCGGCCATCGAGAGCCACGCATCGGTGAAGCGCCAGCCGAGCGACGGGTCTTTCTTGCCGTAGTCCATGTGGCCGTAGACTTTCTTCCCGCCGATATCGCGGCCGGTGAAGAATTCGGCGATGTCTTCGTACGCGCTCCAGTTCACGGGGACGCCGAGGTCGTAGCCGTACTTGGCCTTGAAGTCGGCCTTGTTCTTCGCGTCGGTGAACCAGTCGTAGCGGAACCAGTAGAGGTTCGCGAACTGCTGGTCGGGAAGCTGATACAGCTTCTTGTCGGGGCCAGTGGTGAACGATGCACCGATGAAGTCGGGAAGGTCGAGCGTGGGCGAAGTGACGTCCTTGCCCTCGTTCGCCATCCAGTCGGTCAGGTCGCGCACCTGCTTGTAGCGCCAGTGCGTGCCGATCAGATCCGAGTCGTTGATGTAGGCGTCGTAGATGTTCTCGCCCGACTGCATCTGGCGCTGAAGGCGGTCGACGACATCGCCCTCGCCAATCAGGTCGTGCGTGATCTTGATGCCGGTGATGGCGGTAAAGGCCGGGGCGAGCACTTTCGATTCATACTCGTGCGTGGCGATCGACTCGGAGACGACATTGATCTCCATGCCCTGGAACGGCGCGGCGGCCGTGGCGTACCAGTTGAGCTCCGCTTCCTGTCCGGCGCGGTCGAGGACCGACAACTCCTTGATCTCGCCATCGAGGAATTTCGCGATCTCCGCGGCGGCGTTGGGATTGGGGGCCTTGTTGGCGCCTTGCTCGGGACCGCAGGCAGCCAGCGCAAGGGCCGAAGCCATGCCAAGCCCCAGCGCATACGTGCGCAACGTCGATCGCATGAAGTCCTCCCTGCGGGGCTCTAGCGGCCCCGGAATCTCGAAGGATCAAGCAAACCGGAAAACGAGGGCGGCGTAAACCACTGAAGCAATGGTGGCGCCCCACAGCGGCAGGCCAGCGGGCGCAAGCCCGATCCATGCCAAGTGGATGAAAGCCGAGCCGAGCAGGCTGAGGAATAGCCGGTCGCCCCGCTGCGTCGCGATGCCCAGAATGCCCACACGCGGCTCATTGCGAGGAACCAGCCGGTGCACGATGCCCGCCGTCAGCAGGATTGCCGCGATCGCGATGAAGAACAGCGCGGTCGGCAGCGTCCATCCCATCCAGTTGGCGTTCATGTGGGCTTGCTCCGCAGCAGCCTGGCGCCCTTCGCCTGCAGCCAGATCCCCGCGAGGATGGCAGCGACCCCAAGCCCGATGGCGACCATGGCCCCGATCCTGACGTTGAGGAAGTAGAACACCATCGCCAGCCCACCGCCGAAGATCATCCCGCCCATGACCAGGCCCATGCCGGTCATGAACAGCGTCTGTCCCTTCTTCTGTTCCGGCGTGGCGGTCATGCGGTCAGCTTACCCAAGCTTCTTCGCCTGCCTCGATACAAGATAAGCGCCGAGGAATGAAGCCACACAGGCAACGACGCAAGCCAGCAGCACGATCTGACGCGCTTCGTACACGGATGCGCCGCCCGGGACATACATCGCCACCAGCCACATGCCTGAGAAAAGCGCGAGACAGACGCCGACCGCGAGCAGCATCCAGATGCCGATCCGGCGCCGCAAAGCTGTCTTCGCGGTCAAGCCAACAAGCGCGCCGCCAATGCTGACGAGCGCCGCACTGACGAGGAAGACGGCCGACTCCAGGGACATGACATACGGGACGATGTCCATGACGGCCGGCCGCCGTTCCTGTCGCTATGGGGCGCCGCGTGCGTCCCTGATCTTGTTGAAGCCCCAGAAGAACAGACCCGCCCCGATCAGGAGCGATAGCCAGGCGAGCGACGAAATCGGCCCGCCGACAATTCCTAGAAAGAGTACGTTGAGGATCATCGACAGCACGATGCCGGCGACGCCGAGGCCGCCGAGAACGGCGCCGATCAGCGTCAGCTTCTTGCCGAGCGCGCGGTCACGCGCCGCGATTCCTTCGGGAGGGGTGTATGCACTGGCCATGTTTTTCTCCTGGCTCTGTATGCTTGCGTTTCTACTCGTATCGCGTCCCGCCCCTTGTGCCGTCAGGGTGGTGACACCGGTAGAATAGCACGGCTGGCCCGGAAATCAGCCCCGCCAGAAGGCCCGGATTCACGGGCTTTCAGACCCCTTGGCCGCCACATAAGGCCCCCAGACCTTCTTCGGCACGATGGTCGTCCACGCATCGGTGACGAGGCTCTCGATCTCCGCCTTCGTCAGCGCCTTGATGTCCACATAGCTCCAGACCATCGACCCCGCGCGATAGGGCTGGAACACGTTCGGCCGCGCCTCGAACAGCAATTCCTGACGCGGTTTCGGCAGCTTGAAGATCCAGCGCTCGTGCGGCTTCCAGAACAGCACGAACGTCTTCTTGCCGACGTTGAACCAGGCGCCGCCGTGCGAATCCAGTTCCTCGGCGCCCGGAAGCTTCAGTGCAGCGCGGCGGATGTCAGCGAGCGTGGCCACGTCACACCCTCCCGAGCGCGAACCCCTTGGCGATGTAGTTGCGAACGAACCAGATCACGATGGCGCCCGGTATGATCGTCAGCGTGCCAGCCGCCGACAAGACGCCCCAGTCGATGCCGCCCTGTCGTTCGAAAACCGCGCGCATCATGCTCGTGATCGGCGTCGCCGCTGATCGTGTGAGCGTGTCTGCGATCAGGTATTCTACCCATGAGAACATGAAGCAGAAGAACGCAGCCACGCCGATGCCGCTCGCGATCAGCGGCATGAAAATCTTCACGAAGAAGCTCGGGAAGGAATGGCCGTCGACGTAGGCAGTCTCGTCAATCTCGCGCGGCACTCCCGACATGAACCCCTCGAGGATCCACACCGCCAGCGGCACGTTGAACAGGCAGTGCGCCAGCGCTACCGCGATGTGCGTGTCGAACAGCCCGACCTTGTAATAAAGCTGGAAGAACGGCAGCGCGAACACCGCCGCCGGCGCCATCCGGTTGGTCAGCAGCCAGAAGAACAGGTGCTTGTCGCCGAAGAACTTGTAGCGCGAGAAGGCGTAGGCGGCAGGCAAAGCCACGGCGACCGAGATGATCGTGTTCAGTACGACATAGAAAATCGAGTTGAAGAACACGCCGCGCCACTTCGCGTCGCCGAACACCTTCGCGTAGTTCTCCAGCGTGAACTGCTCGGGGAACAGCGTGAAGCCGCCGGTGATCTCGGCGTTCGTCTTGAAGCTCATGCTGACGAGCCAGTACATCGGCGTCAGCAGGAACAAGATGTAGATGGCCGGCACGAGCCAGTAGAGCTTGCCCCGCTTCATTGGCCGCCCTCCTGTTTCGTGGGCTCGGAATCTCCGCGCGTCATCACCGCATAGAACACCCAGCTGATCGCCAGGATGATCAGGAAGAAGATGATCGACATGGCCGACGCCCAGCCCAGCTCCTCGCTCTTCTGTTCAAGCTCGATGGAGAGGAAGGCAGGGTCGCCCCCCGTCACGCGGAAAGGCTCGGCGAAGATCATCAGCGAGTCCATGAAGCGCAGCAGAATGGCGATGGTCAGCACGCGCCCCAGCTTCGGTAGCTGGATGTAGCGGAACACCGCCCATTTCGAGGCGCCATCGATCCGCGCCGCCTGATAATAGGCGTCAGGAATTGAAACGAGCCCGGCATAGGCCAGCAGCGTGACGAGGCTGGTCCAGTGCCAGACATCCATCAGGATCAGCGTGCCCCATGTATCCACAGGGTCGCCGACATAGTTGTAGCCGAAGTCCTTCAGCATCACGCCAAGCAGGCCGATATCGACCCGGCCGAACATCTGCCAGATCATGCCCACGACATACCATGGGATCAGCAACGGCAGCGCCATCAGAACGAGACAGGCCGGAACGCCCCAGCCCTTGCGCGGCATGTTCAGCGCGATGAAGACGCCGAGCGGAACCTGGATCGCGAGGATGATCGCGGAGAAGGAGAGGCTGCGGAACAGCGCGCCCCAGAACTTCTCGTCGTGCAGCACCGTCTCGTACCACTTCGTCCCCATCCAGAAGAACTGGCCGTTGGATGCTTTCTCCTGCACCGAGAAGTTCACGACCATCATCAGCGGAATGACGGCCGAGATCGCCACCAGCACCAGCACCGGAGCGACCAGGAACCACGCTTTCTGGTTTACGGGCTTCATGACGCTGCTTTCACGGCGGGATCGACGCGCCAGCTGTCGGCGTAAAGATGCACGCCTTTCGGATCGAACGTGATGTGCGGGTCCGCCGGGATTTCCTCACCCTCCTGCAGCATGACGGCGATCGGATGACCCTGCACCGTCGCGCGAACGATGCGGAACCTGCCGGCATCCTCAACGCGCGTGATGTTCGCGGGAATCCCAGTCGCCGTGATCTTCACGTATTCAGGCCGCACGCCCAGTTCGAGCTTCGGCTTGCCGAGCAGCTTTGGCTCGCCGGGTAGCGGGACGACGTGCTCACCGAGCTTCAGGTTCGCGCCGTCGAGCAGCGTCGGGATCACGTTCATTCCAGGCGATCCGATGAAATAGCCGACGAAGGTGTGGCTGGGCCGCTCGAACAGATCTTCCGGCGACCCGATCTGCACGATCTCGCCTTCGTACATGACGACGACATTGCTGGCGAAGGTCAGCGCCTCGGTCTGGTCGTGCGTGACGTAGATCATCGTGTAGGCATAGCGCTTGTGCAGCTCGCGCAGCTGCGCCCGCAGCTCCCATTTCATCTGGGGGTCGATCACGGTCAGCGGCTCGTCGAACAGCACGGCGTTGACGTCCGACCGCACCAGCCCGCGGCCCAGCGATATCTTCTGCTTCTCGTCGGCCGACAGTCCGCGCGCCTTGCGGTCGGCCAGCCCTTTCAGGCCGATGCGGTCGATCACCTCATCGACGCGCGTCTTGATCTCTGCCGTCTTCACGCCGCGATTGCGCAGCGGGAAGGCCAGGTTCTCGCGCACCGTCATCGAGTCGTAGATCACGGGAAACTGGAACACCTGCGCGATGTTGCGCTTCTCGGTCGGCAGGTCGGTCACGTCCTCGCCGTCGAACCGCACGCGGCCCTGCGTCGGTGTGACGAGTCCCGAAATGATGTTGAGCAGCGACGTCTTCCCACAACCCGACGGTCCAAGCAGCGCGTACGCGCCCCCCGTCTCGAACGCCTGGTTCACATGGCGGATGGCGAAGTCCGATTCCGACTTTGGATCGGGCCCATAGGCATGACGGATTTTGGCAAGGTCGATACGCGCCATGGTTCAGGCCGCCTCGGGCGTGGCAACCATCGCGCTTCCGTTGGTATGGAAGCGCATCACGTCGTCCGGCTCGAGATAGACCGTCAGTTTCGCGCCCGGCTCGAAGCGGTGGACGCCGTGCGCGAGCATCACCCAGCGCTGCGGCCCGTAGTCGAGATGCACATAGGTTTCCGAGCCGGTGATCTCGCTGGACAGCACCGGCAGATGAAAGACGTGCGCGTTGACCGTCTTGCGCGCCAGCCGCAGGTGATGCGCGCGGAACGCCAGCGTGCGCGCGCCCGGATAACGCTCGGGCTGCACCGCGATCTCAATGGGCATCAGGTTGAGCGGCGGATCGGAGAAGGTCTTCGCCGTGATGAGATCGCCGGGCTCGCGATACACCGACAGCGTCGGCCCGAACTGTGTCACACGTCCCTGGCTAAGCGTCGCCGTTGCCCCACCGAGCAACAGCGCTTCCGTCGGCTCGGTCGTGGCGTAGACAACGACCGCTGCGGAGTCGGCGAACAGCTTCGGCAATTCGATGCGCAACTCCTCTCGCAACTTGTAGTCGAGATTGGCCAGCGGCTCGTCGAGCAGCACCAGCCCGGCCTTCTTCACGATGGCCCGCGCCAGCGCCACGCGCTGCTGCTGCCCGCCTGAAAGCTCCAGCGGCTTGCGATCGAGATACGGGGTGAGGCGAAGCAGGTCCGCCGCGCGTTTCACCTCGCGCTCGATCTCCGCCTTCGTGACCCTCTTCACCTTGAGCGGCGAGACGATGTTCTCGCGCACCGTCCAGCCCGGGTAGTTGATGAACTGCTGGTAGACCATCGCGACATTGCGCTTCGCGACGGGCACGCCGGTGACGTTCTTGCCGTCGAACCAGACCTCGCCCGCGCTTGGCTTGTCGAGGCCGGCCATCAGACGCATGAGGCTCGTCTTGCCGGAAAGGGTCGGGCCAAGGAGGACGTTGAGCGTTCCGCGCTCAAGACGGAGAGACACGCCTGACAGATGATCGATCCCGCCGACACGCCGGGAAACGTCCCTCAACTCCAGCATCTGCCGCGTTCCGTGATACCCCACTCAGGCGTCGAGTTACGCTGCCATCAAGCGCGCCGTCAAACGAATGAGGGCGCTTCGCGAATACCCGTTTGGACGAGCCGGAAATCACCCTTCCGACACGCGCAAACCGCGCGCCGCCGAACATGACGCCAGCGACAGCGCCACACACACCAATGTTACCGCAGGGTCCGTCCGGGAAGGCACAGCCTGCCTCTCAAACCCGGAATCGCCCCTAGGTCTCGGCAAGAAACTGTCGATTATTCAACCGCTTGGGGGCGTGTGTGCTATCGGCCACAGTCTCGCCGTAATCACTAATACACTTCCGGCGATAGGGGATTTTACGTTACGGCATGCCGCTGCGTTTTCAATGTAATATCAGTATGTTGGCCTTGTTTTGGCCTTAGATTGACGGCCTGCAACAATCCCCCCAGTCTCCGCCCCAGAAGCTCGCGACATAAGCAAGCTCTCTCGGGGAGGATAAACATGAAAATCGGGTTCCGCGGCGTCTCGGGCGCCGCGCTCATCATTGGTTTGGCCGGCACCGCCTGGGGGCAGACGCCACAAACCGTCACAACAACACAACCACCAACAACAACCACAACCACCACCGGAACCGACGTCGTCGATCCAACAAAGGAAGAGCCCACGGATCGCGTTGTCGTTGTCGGCTCGGTGACGCGTAACCGCGAGGCGGGCGAACTCGCGGTCGAGGTCTACAACACCGAAGATTTTGCCAAGGCTGGCAACCCGAACATCGTCGAGTTTGTCCAGTCCCTGAGCGTGGTTGGCGACTCCGTCGGCAACATGGATCCGACGCTGGCTTCGGACGGCGGCATCTATACCGACCTTTACGGCCCCGGCTTCGCGAACTTCAACCTCCGCGGTCTCAGCGACGCCGACTCCGAGCGGACGCTGAACCTGCTCAACGGCCGCCGTACCGACCCGAACGCCAACATGATTCCCATGCAGGCGCTCTCGCAGATCGAGATCCTGAAGGACGGTGCTTCGGCCACGTACGGCGCCGGCGCCGTCGGCGGTGTCGTGAACTTCATCACGCGCAAGGACTTCGAAGGCCTCATCGTCGAGGGCGAGTACAAATACATCGAGACCGCGCCGGACTCACCGCAGTACGAGCTGAAGTACACGCAGGGGGGGGGCGGGCGAGAATTCGAACCTGCTGCTGACCGCCGCTTATTCGCACCAGAAACCCATCATGGGCGGCGACCTGGATTGGGCGAACAATCCGTATGAAGTGAACCCGCGCCAGTGGTCCGGCATCTATTCCAATGCCAACCCGACCGTCTGGTACAACAACGCCACCTTAGCGCAGTCCATTCCAGATTTCACGACGAACTCGTGTACCGCGCTCGGCGGTGTGAACCCGCGAACCGGCACAACCCATCCGCAGTCAACCGCGGGCTCCAACGAAGGCAGCATCTGCCTGCTCAACAACGTGCCCTTCCTGAGCGTTGTGCAGGAACTCAGCACCTACCGCGCCTTCGCGCAGTTCGACACAGATCTTGACGAGACGATGAAGTTCCACACGGAACTCAGCTTCACGAAAACCGACGCGCCTAACATCCGGCAACCGGCGTCGGGTGGGCCTGCCGCCGCGCAAGCACCATTGGAGGCAGGTGGAACCGGGTATCCGGCCGCCTGCAGCGCCACGTTGGGCCGGTGTTCCTACGCCATTCCGTACAACCACCCCGCATTTGCGGACTTCCTGTCCCGCGCCAACGTTGGCCGTCCGTCGCAGCTGGTGACCGGCACCGCCGGCGTTGGCCAGACCAGCATCGGCACCGGTCCGTTGTGGAGCGGCTACTGGCGTCCGTTCGGCTACGGCGGCCGCTATGAAGGTGAACCTTGGACCCTTGCGACCCGCAAGGAAGACAACTGGCGCGGCACCATGCAGTTGACCGGTGAATTCTCGGACGGCGGCATGTTCGGCCTTGGCAGATTCCTGCCCGCAGGCACGACTTATGACTTCGCCGTCAGTGGTGCCAGCCGCAAAGGCACCGTCACGAACCCGGATGTGGTCAGCTGGAAACTGCAGGAAGCCATGAACGGCTTCGGCGGACCGGATTGCCAGGCGCCGGACCTGACGCCGACGGTGCTGCCGGGACACGGCGCGCCGTTCACTGCAGCCGAGATCGCCGCGTTCAACGCGTCTATCGGCACGCAGAACGCAGCCGCAGCCGGCAAGAACGGTTGCATGTGGTTCAACCCGTTCGCCAGCGCCTTCCCGAGCAACGCAGCAACGGGCGCGACCAATCCGTCCTACAACGCCGCGCTCGCCAACGATCCGGAGTTGGTCAAATGGCTGTTCACCGATGGCACGACGCAGTCGCGCTATCAGGAACTGAACATGGACTTCCATATCGGTGGCGATGTGCCTGGCTTTGAAGCGCCGGGCGGACCGATCAACTGGGGCATCGGCGGCCAGTGGCGTCAGTACGAGTACGAGAACCGCGGCATCGATCCATACGTCACGCCTCGCTACTATGACTGCCCGTGGGATCCGTGGATTCCGCCGGGCCAGATGCGCCAATCGGTTGGCGGCATCGGATGCGACCGGACAACCAACTCCGGCGCGGGCGTCGGCGCGCTGATGTCTCGGTCGGTCCGTGCAACGCGCATCACGGACCGGCAAACGATCGCCGGATACGGCGAGCTGCACGTGCCGGTTCTCGACAATCTCTCCGTGTCGGGCACAGCCCGCTACGAGGAGATCAGCGGTTCGATCGGAGACTGGGTCTACTCAGCGTCGTTCAAGTGGGACATCTTCGACTGGGTGGCGTTCCGCGGGAGCTACTCAGACAACTTTGCTTCGCCCAACCCGGATGTTCTCGACAATGACGGCCTTACAGAGGTCGGGATTGTGGGGGGCACGGGTGGCCCGAGCGTTCCGGTGACGACGATTGTCGATCCGAACCTGGACGTGGAGCGCACGAAGCAGTTCTCGGCAGGCTTCATCTTCCAGACGAACGACTTGTTCTTCGAGGATTCGCGCCTGCGTGCGAACATCGACTACTTCAACTACTTCATTGATGGCGAGATCTCCACGCTAGGCGGCAGTACCATCGTGACGCGCGCCTTCCCGGCGGTCGGCACCGGCACCGGCGCGATAGTCGACACCGGCCAACCGCGCGTGACGGGCGGCTGCAGCAGCCCCCTGTTCATGTTCATCACGCTAGCCAGCCCCTGCGTCGATCCGGTCATCGTGAACCGGATTGTCCAGAACCCTGCGACAGCCACCGACATCACCGACATTCTGGCGGTGAATTCGCTGGTGTTGAACGGACCGGGCATCAAACAGGCGGGCGTGGACTTCACGGTCGATTACACCTTGCCTGCCTTCGGCGGCCAGCTCGGCGTCGGCGTCCGCGGTACGCGCATCCTTGAATACAAATCCAAGGCTGCATTCTACAACGGGATCCAGATCCCGCTGTCGCTGGCGGCGGGCTTCGGCGGCACCGAAGACTATCTCGGCAACGCGAACATCGCCCAGTTCTTCGGCACCGGCAAACAAGGAGCCCGGTGGCGCGCCAGCGCCTACGCGAACTACGCGACGGACGACATGAACTTCCGTTGGACGACGCGCCTCGTCAGCGCCGTGGACGACGAGCGCGGCTGCTACACCTATGCCGGCAACGGCTCGCTCACCGGCGGCGGCACGACCTGCTTCGGCGTCGATGGCGAAGACCATTATGTCAGCGATTTCAGCTGGACGTGGGATACGCCGTTTGTCGAGGACTTCCAGCTGCGGTTCTCGGTGTTGAACGTGTTCGACAAGAACCCGGCACCACTGAGTGGCGGCGAGGGCACCGGCGCGGTCTACTTCCCGAGCCTGCCTTACAACGCCTACGTCTCAAGCCCGCTCGGCCGGCAGTTCGAGATCGGTTTCTCAAAGACCTTCTAGGGCTTCAGAACCCTGACAATGTCTGGAGGGCGGCCTTCGCGGCCGCCCTCTTCTTTTGTGCAAGAGCGAAGGAAGAAATCCGCCATTTCCCTGATGCTGCGGCATTCTAGCAACGTTAGGCATCAGGTGCCGGGTCCCGCGCGAGTCCGCGCACGAAAACACTCGTGGGGCCGTGTCTGAAACGACGTTCCCTGCCGCAACTCCGGGCGCCTTTGGGCAACCTGTTCTGTTGGGAGGCACGTGCCGGCACGCACGCGGATGCGCGCATCATTGACGCCACGTCGGCCTTCGTCCAACACTTCTCCACATAGAGAGAGAGTCGCTAACAGACTCACACGGGGAGGTTACAACTATGAAGTTCACGCTTCGCGGCGCGTCCAGCGCTGCGCTACTCGTAGGCTTGGCGGGTGCATTCCCCGCATGGGCGCAAGACACGGTTCAAACAGCATCGCAGCCGCCTGCCGAAGAGGAGCAGGAGGATCGCGTCGTCGTCACGGGCTCCTTCATCCAGGGCACGCCTGAAGACGCTGCCCTTCCGGTCGAGGTGTACGCGCAGGAGGAACTTGAGGAGCAGGGTGCGCCGACCGCTCTCGAATTCGCCAAGTCACTGACCATCGCTGGTCCGACGACCGGCGAGGCGTACTACTTCTCCGGCGCAGCCCTCACCGGCTCGGTGAACTATAACCTCCGCGGCCTCGGCGCCGACAAGACGCTGACCTTGCTCAACGGTCGTCGTGGTTCGGAAAACACGTCGAACATTCCCTCGGCCGCCCTGGCCCGCACCGAAGTGCTGAAGGACGGCGCTGCGGTCATCTACGGCGCCGACGCAGTTGGCGGTGTCGTCAACTTCATCACACGCGATGACTTCGTGGGCCTCGAGGCTCGCGCCACGTACAAGTACATCGACGGCTCTGATGGCGATTACGGCCTCAGCCTGCTCGGCGGCGTCGGCGAAGGCGAGACAAACTTCCTCTGGTCGGTCGAATGGGAACACCGTTCCCGCCTCGAAGCAGAAGAGCGCGATTTCGCAACGGCTTCCTACAACTTTGCTGTGAACCCGGCTCCATGGTCCACTCTGACCAACCTTGCTGGCTGGACACCGCGCGGCGCGCTGCCAGCGTCGCCGAGTGTGGCCAACGAGTTCGGAACCGCCCTCGCTGCGCCGCTGGCTGACTTCACGCCCGCATCCTGTGCGGCGGTTGGCGGCTTCTACGTCAACACGTTCACCTGCTCGTACAACTATATTCCGTACTACAATCTGGTCGAAGAGAACGATATCTACCGGGCCTTCGCCCAGCTGAACACGACCGTCAACGAGAACATGGACTTCCACTTCGAGGCCTCGTACGGCCAGGTGATGTCCCCGCAGGTGTTCGGTTCCCCGGCGCAGCCGGTGATCCGTGGCCCGGCGATGTCGGCGGGCGCGACGAACCAGTTCTACATCCCGACAACCAACCCGCACGCGGCGGCCTTTGCGACGCGCTCGGGCGCTCCCGTTGGAACAGCGGGCTTTACACCAACGACCTACCGGGCGTTCGCCCACGGCGGCAACCCAGTTTTCGGTGAAGGCAATGGCTTCGGCGTGCCTTCGAAGATCGACAACCAGGTCTGGCGTGTCTCGGGGGGCATCAACGGCACGCTCGGGGATTGGGCAGGCCTCGCGAAGGATGTCGGCTACGACTTCGCCGTCACTTACAACCAGTCGATCTCGTATGCAGACGCGGCCGACGTTATCGGCTTCCGTCTGCAGCAAGCCCTGAATGGCTTCGGCGGCCCGGCGTGCAATGCGCCTGACCTTGATCCGAACCGGTTCGGCACCCAGAACCCCGGCGCCGCCGGCAAAGGGTCCTGTTCGTGGTGGAATCCCTTCGCAACCAACTTCGCCAGCCAGCCCGAGCGCGGCCTGACCAACCCGCAATACGTGGCCGGCTCAGAAAACTCGCTGGAGCTGTCTCGCTGGCTCTTCGATAATCGCGCTGCCGAAGACATCGCGAGCAGCCTCACGGCCGACCTCGTGTTCAACGGCATGTCCGGCATTCAGCTGCCGGGCGGCGAGATCGGATGGGCGCTCGGCGGACAGGTCCGTCAGCTCGAATTCCGTGAGAACGTTACCGGCGACCTCTACAATGGCAACACGCCGTGCGACTGGTATGCTGGCACGACCAGCCAGAACGGTGTCGGCTCGCCCGCACTCGGGATGAACCCGCTGCCTACGAACGACCCGAACTATCGCGGCTGCACGCCGGACCGTCCCGGTCCGTTCGTGTTCTTCGGTATCAACCCGCCGAACTACAACGACCAGCAGCAGTACTCCTTCTTCGGGGAACTCCAGGTTCCGCTGCTCGACAACGTGAACATCCAGGCGGCTGCGCGCCGCGAGGAGTTCTCGGGCGGCCTCGGCGCGACCGTATACAAGGTCTCGGGCAAGTGGGACGTCTTCGGACCGTTCTCACTGCGCGGCTCATACGGCACTAACTATACGGCACCGCCGGTCGGCGTCATTCCAGGCTCCGTCACCAACGCCGTGCGCAGCTATACGCTCGCCGGCGGCAACTGGCTGGGTGCGCAGTTCATCACCGCGTCGAGCCTGGTTCCGGAAACCGCAACCACCGCGAACTTTGGCGTGATCTGGCAGAGCCAAGGCCTTTCGCCTGACCACGACTTCCGCGTCATCGTCGACTACTTCGACATCGAGACGGAAGACGAGATCGGCCAGCTTGCGGATCCAAACCAGATCGCCGCCCTGCTGTTCAACGGCCCGGGCAACACGATCTCGACCTGCGATCCGAACGTCCAGCCGCTGTTGAACCGCATCACGTTCAACTCGCCTTGCACGGTCGGCATGGTTGCGACCGGGAACTTCTCGTCGATCTCGACCGTGTTCGGCAACGGACCTGGCCAGACGACGAACGGTTTCGACTATCAGATCGCCTACGACATGCCGTTCCTGGCCGGCGACCTCTCGCTTGATCTCACCGCTACGCAGGTCAAGGAGCTCACAACTGGCCCCACGTCACTCGACGGCGTTACCATCAGCACCGGTGACCAACGTCTTGGCACGCTGAACTTCGCGACCGTCGCTTCTGCGGCGCCGGAGTGGCGCGCGAACTTCTCGGCGAGCTACCGTATGGACGATCACAACTTCCGCCTCGGCTACAACTATGTGAGCGCCGTGACGGACGAGCGTGCGGGCGTCCAGTACGGCGAGTTCGGCTCCGAGTGGACGACGTGGGACTTCACCTACCTGTTCGACGTGACGGATACGCTGCGTCTGACGGCCACGGTCCAGAACATCACGGACGAGGATCCGCCGGCTGCGCAGGAAGAACTGGGTTACGACCCGCGCCTTGGCAACCCGCTGGGCCGGACGTTCGAAATCTCGGTCAAGCAGACCTTCTAGGTCTCTTCTAAAGGCCAAATACGGGAACAGGCGGCTTCGGCCGCCTGTTTTCGTTTGGGAAAGGCCAATTTGCTGCGAATTGCGCCAAGTCAAAACCGCTCACGATGCAGTGCGTGAAGCTTTCCCGGGTTTGACGCTGTCAGGGCGTTGCCGGATAATCCGGCACACACCAGATAGCGGGCAGACCGACCCGCATGACACCATCAGGAGGCGTCTCCCCATGTTCGCCCGCACTTTCACGATCTCCGCCGCCGCACTGGCCCTTGGCATCGCGGCCTGCTCGCCTTCGCAGCCCAGCGCCTCTGCCGAGGCGCCGCCGGCCGAACAGGCTTCGCACACCAAGCAGACGCTGCCGCTCGCGAAGATGAAGAACTTCAACCTGAAGGATGCGGCCGGGAAATCGCATGAGCTCTACAAACTGACCGACGCCAAGGCGATCGTCATCTCGATGCACACCAAGGGCTGCCCGATCGGCCAGCAGCTGACGCCGGACTTCCACGACCTGCAGAAGGCCTATGAGGCCAAGGGCGTGAAGTTCCTGATGATCAACGCGAACACGCACGACACGCCGCAGATGATCGCGGCCGAGGCCAAGGACTTTGGCGTGACCATCCCGATCCTGAAGGACACCGACCAGTCCGTTACCGAGCCGTGGGGCGTGGAGCGCGCGACCGAGACGCTGATCGTCGAGCCGAAGACGTGGAAGATCCTCTATCAGGGCCCGATCAACGACCGTGTCACGTTCGGACGCGCCAAGGCCAAGCCGGACAACAACTTCGCCGGCGTCACGCTGGACGCGATGCTGGCAGGCAAGGCCGTGACGCCGTCCTACCACATGACGGATGGCTGCATCATCTCGTACGACAAGCGCGCGAAGGGCTGAGGCAACTCACTTCCGACGATCCATGTGAGGCCCCGGCAGTAGCACTGCCGGGGTTTTGCTTTTTGCCGTGAGCAGCTACGCTACGCGCCTACAATCTTGGGTTGTCCCTGATGGCAGGCCGCGCTCGGTTCCTGTCGCATGGCTTGGGCTGAGGCCGGGCGCGACGGGGCGTGTCGGCGGCTCTGGTGCGTCCGCTCATGGCCAACACGCAGGCGGCGGCCCGCCGAGGCGTTCGCGCCTTTCACATCGTGATGGTGCTGGCGGTCTTTGCGCTGGTGGGCGGCGGGGCGTGGTGGATCGTGGAACATGCCGGGGCGATCGTCACATCGGACGCGCGGGTGCGGGCGAGGATGGTGACGGTATCGTCGGAGGTGGCCGGGCGGCTCCTTCAAGTATCACTTGAAGCCGGCGACCGCTTGAGCGTGGGCCAGACCATCGCGCGACTGGACGACCGCGAGGCGCGTCTGGCATTCGCCGCCGCCACCTTGGAGCTCAAGGCGCTGGAAGCCGAGGTGGAGCGCGAGAAGCTGCGCGCCGAAGTATCGCGTGGGCGCAGCGCGAGCCGGATCGACGGGCGGCGTTCCAGCCTGTCGGCGGCGAGCGCCGACATCTCGGCGGCGCGTGTGATGCTGGAGACAGCCGAGGCCAGCCATGACCGGGCTGCGCAGCTTCGTGCATCTGGCCTGGTGACAGAGGCGGCGATGGACCGCGCCACAGCTGAGCTGGAAGCGGCAAGGCAGGCGCTGGAACGGGCGAACGCGGCGATGGCCGAGGGACGCGCGGGCGTGGGCGAGGCCAAGGCGGATGCGGGCGAGGCCGGCGTGATCGATCGCGGCATCGAGGCGCTGGCGCTGGCGGCGCATGCGCTGCGTCAGCGGATCGCCCTGCAAAAGGTGGAGCTGGAGCAGCACACGATCGCCAGTCCGCTCGATGGCGTGATCGACGAGGTGTTCGCCGATGCGGGCGAGCATGTTGCTCCCGGTACGCGGATCGCGCTGGCGCATGACCCGCGCGCGATGTGGATCGAGGCCAACATCAAGGAGACGGATCTCGCACGCGTGCAGCTTGGCGCGGACGTGGAGATCCGGCTGGATGCGTCGGCCGGACCGTGTCGTGGCCGCGTTCAGCGCATCGGCGATGCAGCGACGTCCGAGTTCGCACTGATCCCCAATGCGAACCCGACGGGCGTTTTCACGAAGATCACGCAGCGCGTGCCGGTGCGCATCGCGCTCGGGTCGGACTGCACGCAGGTGCGCCCGGGTGCGATGGCGACGCTGAAGATCAGCGCGCAATGAGCGCGACTCGGCGGTGGGGGCTGATCGCCATTCTCGCGCTCGGTTCGATCGGCACGATGATGGCGGCGACCATCGTGAACGTCGCCCTGCCGTCGATCATCGGCGCGTTCGGGCTGGGACAGGACGAAGCGCAATGGCTCTCGACCGCGTTCCTCACATCGTCGACGGGCTTCATGCTGCTCAATACCTGGGCCGTGGCCTCCTTCGGCATGCGCGCGAGCTTCGCCGCGGCGATGGGCGTGTTCATTATGGGAAGCGCGGTTGGGTCGATGGCGGGCGACCTGCCCACGCTGGTGATCGGGCGCGTGATGCAGGGCGCGGGCGCCGGCCTGATCCAGCCGATGGCGATGCTGCTGATCTTCCAGCACTTCCCCGAGCGATCGCGCGGCGCGGCGATCGGAATCTATTCGCTGGGCGTGATCCTGTCGCCGGCATTCGGGCCGGTGATCGGCGGCGTTCTGATCGATGCGTTCGACTGGCGGATCGTGTTCGTGGCGACGACGACGCTGGCGGCGCTGGCGATCCCGCTGGGGCTTGGGCTGCTTCCGGGGCGCGCCGGCGCGGCGGCGCGGCCAAGGCTGGACTGGCAAGGGTTGGTGCTTGTCATCGGCGCGCTGGCGTTGGTGCTGCAAGGGCTAGCGCATGGGCATCGTGAGGGTTGGGACGATGCGGGGACGGCGTTGCGGCTGTATGGGGCGTTGGCATCGGCGCTCGCGTTTCTCGCGTGGGAGGCGCGGCATCCGTTTCCGGTGCTGAACCTGAAGCTGTTTGCCCGGCCGGCGTTTGCGATGGCGGCGCTGGCGATCTTCGCGACCGGTGTGGCGGTCTATGGGTCGACCTATCTCGTGCCGCTGTTCGTGCAGCTGGTGCAGCACTATTCGCCGGCGGGGGCTGGCGAGGTTCTGTTGCCGGCGGGTGTGGCGATGGCGGTGTGCTTCCCGCTGTCGGGCCGGTTGAGCGATCATGTCGATGCGCGTGTGATGCTGGCGGCGGGGATCGGGATGTTCGCGGCATCGATGTGGCTGCTGGCTGACGTCGCGATAGCGACGCCCTTCGCGGCGATGGCGTTCGCGGTGGCGCTGAGCCGCACGGGGATTGCGACGGTGATGCCGGCGGCGAATGCGAGCGCGATGCGGCAGGTTCCGGACATGCTCGCCTTCGCGGCGCCGGCGGCGACGTTCCTGACGCAGACGGGTGGCGCGCTGGGCGTGGCGATCCTGTCGGTGCTGTTGCAGGAGCGCGCGGCGTTCCATGCGGATGCGCTGCAACCCCTCGTTAACGAGTCGAACGGGCAGGCGATGGAAGCACTCGCCCTGCTGCGCGCGGGGATGCAGGAGAGCGGGCTGGCGCCGGTGGCGGCGAGCGCGATGGCGCAGCAGCAGCTTGCTGCGTCGATCTGGTCGAGTTCGCAGCTTCTTGCCTTCCGTGATTGCTTTGCGGCAATAGCGGTAGCGTTTGCTGGGCTTCTGGTGGTTGTCCCCTTTATTCCGAAGCGGCCGATCGGTTGAATTTCATTGATCGCCTGAAGCCGGTTTTGACCTTGTTCCGGTAGCTTCCAACGCATCGAGAGGGGCCCTCGAGCGTTGCGGAATACACATGCGTGCTGAGCGACTTGCATGGACCGACCGGCCCAAGCCCATCGATACGGGCCGTCGTGAAAGCGACAAGGGCGCGCCGGTTACCGGGCTGCAGACCACGCGCCGCCGCCGTATCCTGCATCGCGGCGGCGTTCGTACTGCCGCGCGTTGTCTCGACGCCCTGGCGGTTGCGCTGGCGACGTTCGGTCTGTGTTTCTCCTCTGGCATCGACGTTCTAGCGATCCCGCTGACGGCGGCGCTGCCTTTCCTGCTGTTGCCGATCGCGTGCATCGCTGGCGTCTGGATCGCGGGGGGATACCGTTTCCGCTACGCCGAGCCTGTGCTGGGCCACCTGCTGCGCGTGGCGTTTGGCGCTTGCGCGGCGATGGGGCTGGTGGTGCTCGCCGTCCTCGTCTTCGACCCTGCGCAGGCGCAGGAGTTCGTGCAGCTTGGCGCTGCAAATGCCCTGGTGGTGTTCGCCCTGCACGCCAACTATCTTGGCATGGTCCGAGGAGCGACCCGGAAAGGGATTCTCTCCGATAACGTCGTCATTGTCGGCGCGACGCAGGCGGCTGCGCGCATCGTCTCTCGCAATGTGCAGGAACGCGAACTCAACATCGTGGGCTATTTCGACGACCGCGCCGGGCGTTTCGCTGCCACCCTGATGGGCGACACGCCGCATCTGGGCGCGGTGGACGACCTGCTGACGTGGGAAGGCCTGCCGGAAGTCGATCGCATCGTGGTGACCGTCACATCGACGGCGCAGGCTCGCGTGCGTGAGCTGATCGACCGTATCCGCAACCTGCCCCAGGAAATCATACTTGTGCTGGACCTCGACGGATTCAGCCCTGAACATACCTCCCTCGCGCGCGTAGTGGACGCTCCTGCCGCGTACATTTCGGGCGCGCCCAAGGACATACGCCGCGCCGCTCTCAAGCGCGTGTTCGACGTTTCCGTCGCGGTTGTCTCGCTGATCGTGCTCGCCCTGCCGATGGCGCTGATCGCCCTGCTGATCAAGATGGACAGCAAGGGGCCTGTGTTCTTCCGCCAGAAGCGGCACGGCTTCAACAACGAGATCATCCGCGTCTGGAAATTCCGCACGATGCGCCCTGAATCTGAGGCAGCTGGCAAACGCGCGGAAGAAGGCATCATCCGCCAGACGATCGCGAACGATCCCCGCGTCACGCGCATCGGCCGCTTCCTGCGGATGAGCTCGCTCGACGAACTCCCGCAGCTTTTCAACGTGCTGAAGGGCGAAATGTCCATCGTGGGTCCGCGCCCTCACGCCGTGGGCATGACGGCCGGATCAATCGAAGTGACGCGAACCGTCGGCGACTATGCGCACCGCCATCGCATGAAGCCCGGCATGAGCGGCTGGGCGCAGATCAATGGCTCGCGGGGCCCCTGCCACACGCCGGAAGAAGTACGTGAGCGGGTCCGCCTCGACATGGATTATGTGAAGCGCGCGAACGTCTGGCTCGATGCGTACATCGTGCTGATGACTGTTCCCCGCCTTCTCGGCGACGGTCAAAGGTGCAGGTAATCATCATGCACGCCATGAAACTCCTGCTCGATCGATCGAATAACCTCCGCAAGATGGAGAGCGTGCACGACAACGTCTTCTGGCGTGGCGCGGCCCCCCGCGTCTCCGTGTGCGTGCCCTGCTATCGCTACGACGTCTCCCCTCTCGTTGAATCCATTGCGAAATGTGGCGCTGCGGGTCTCGCCGAGATCGTCGTCTATGACGATGGCAGCGGCGACCACGAGCTGCTCGCCAGGATGCAGACCGCCGCTGGAAGTGCACGGATCGCCGTGCGCATCGTCTCCGCTCTCGACAATCGCGGCCGCTCCGCCGCGCGCAACGCAGCCATCGCCCATGCACGAGCAGAGTGGATCCTGTTGCTCGACGCGGACATGGCGCCGGACGGCGTTGAATTCATTGAGAGCTATCTCAACGCCATCGACGCGACAGGGGCCCCTGCCGTGATCGTGGGCGGTTATTCCCTCAAGACCGCGCCAGACGACCGTGCATTCGATCTCCATCGCTGGCAGGCGCGCAAATCCGAATGCGTTCCCGCAAGCGTTCGCGCGCTGTCCCCCGGTCGTTTCGTGTTCTCCTCCAACGTGCTCGTCCACCGCGAGGTGCTGAGGGCCTGCGCATTCGACGAAGGCTTCGCCGGCTGGGGTTGGGAAGATACGGACTGGGGTCTCAAGGCCCAGAAGCGCTTTCCGATCGTCCACATCGACAACACGGCCACGCACCTCGGGCTCGACAGCGCCGATGCACTGATGGGCAAGTATGCGCGTTCCGGCGCCAACTTTTTGAGGCTTGCCGAGCGTCATCCGGAAGAAGCCGCAGCGATGCCCCTCTTCCGCATGGCGAAGCGTGCGCGCGCCCTGCCTTTCCGCAAGCGTTTCAAGGCGCTCGCGGGACAAGTTGCGAAAACGGATCGCCTGCCCCTCGCCCTGCGCGGCCGCGCGCTGAAGGCTTGGCGGGCGCTCGTCTATGCGGAGGCGCTGTGATGGCCCAGCCGCAATGGACCTACATTCCCTCGCGATCCGCTCCGGCGAAGGTGCAGCGGCGTGTCGTGCAATGGCGCAAGGCGTGCCTTGCCGAAGTCGCGCCAGACCGCCCTGTCGTGACTTTCACATTCGACGACTTCCCCAAGTCCGCGCTCAATGGCGCCGATATCGTTGAAAAGCATGGCGGGCGGGCGGGCTTCTATGCCTGCACCTCCATGCTGGGCCAGCGCAGCCCAGTGATGGGGGAGATGTTCGACGGGAACACGCTGGCGGAACTGCGCGCACGCGGCCACGAGATCGGCGCGCACACACATACACACCTCGATTGCGCGCGCTCGCGCCTCGACAAGGTGGAGCGCGATATCGGCGAGAACCTCGTCGCCCTCGCGGAAGCGGGGCATACGGAAAATGTCTCCTCGTTCGCATTCCCGTATGGCGAGACGACCTATGCGGCGAAGCGCTGGGTTGGTGAAGTGTTCTCGACGGGCCGTGGCATTCTGCCGGGCGTGAATGCCGGCGAGTGCGATCGCAGCCAGTTGCGAGCGATTGAGCTCGGCTCATCCGAGATGCATCGGCGGCGCGCACTGGCGGCTCTGAAAACCTGCATCGAATCCAAGGGCTGGGTGTTCTTCTTCACGCACGATGTGAGCAATTCGCCCAGCAACTACGGGGCGCCCGCGGACCTGATGCAGGAGCTGGCGCAGCGAGCTGTGGATGCGGGCGCCGTGCTGGCGTCGCCGGGTCTTGGCGCTGTTCTGTCGGGCGTGATCGACTAGACGCTTTCCGCCGCGAACGGGGGAAGAACGTCTTCCGAACGTCGTGCTTCCAGCGCCAGTTTCGCAGCAACGAAGGCGTATGTCGCCCACAGGATGCTGTTCTGGGCGAGGATGATGCTCTCCGACATTGCGAACAGCATGAACTGCGCAAGGAAGCCGATGGCGAAGACGCCGGCCGGTGACGACATGGAAAGCCTTGTGGCGCGCCAGGCCGACATCGCCACATCGATTGCGAAAATGACAACGCCGACGATGCCGAGCGAGATGGCGAGATCGAGCCAGCCATTGTGGCCGGAGGGGGCGTTCCAGTCGACGGCCTTCTCCAACCAGTAACGCGGTTCTGAATCGAGTCCCCAGAAGGCAAGGTATCCGTAACCAAGCATCGGCTTCTCGCCGATCGCATTGCCGAGCTCGATCCAGATGTCGGTGCGGCCCGTGAGCGTCGCATCCTTGCCGATGACACCGAGCAGCAGACCGGGCGCGATGGCGTAGATCATCACGGCGAGGCCGATGATGCTGATGGCGCCCCATGCCAGCGCCAGCGACCAGACGCGGCCCTTGAGCATCCACCACGCGGCGGCCAGCACGCCGAGGCCGAGCATGGCGCCCAAAAGGGCCGTTGCGGATTTGGAAAGGATCACGAGCGCGAGCGACATCAGCAGGCCGCCAACCCACCATTTGCGGAAGGGCTCGTCGCGCCAAGCCAGGAAGGCAAACAGGAAAGCCGCACGGGCGGCATGGCCACCCAGCGCGTTCTTCTCGCTCCAGCCCCCGGACCATGCGCCGGGATGAATCTCGTGCATGACGCCGAAACCGGGGGCAACGACGCCGGAAATCAGGCTCGCGGCCATCAGGCAGAACCAGACAATCGCAAGCAGGCGAAGCGCGCCGATCCAGTCGAAACGCGCGGCCAGATAGACGCCCATCAGCGTTGTGGCGAGCACGGCTATGCCACGCCGGAAGCTGAGTTCGGGGTCGATCGACCACATCGCCGAGGCCATCGCGAAGACGGCGAGGATGACCAGCCAGGGCGAGCGCAGGACGGCCCGCCACGTCTCCCCTGCCGCGAAAATCAGACCGATTCCGACCATTCCGTAGAAGGGCAGCCACAGGAAACGCAGCAGCGTGCTCTCGGGAACTTCGCCCGTGACATCGACGGCGGAGGGCGACAACAGGCGCGGGAGAAACGCCTCCGCGAACATGAAAAGCGTGAGGCCCGCGAGGACGAGTTCGACCCGGCCGACGGGGCGAGCGGAGGTCATCTGGAGAGGCGGTCGAAGAACCGCGCGTCGTTTCTCTCGCGATTGAGCACCACGCCACCGACACGACCGCCATGGGCCTCGATTTCGCGGCGGACGGCGTCGACATCGTTGGGCGAGGTCTCGTCGGCCTTCACGACGATGACGGTACGATCCATCTGCGAGGCGATGGCGAGGCCTGCACCGGCGAGTTCGAGCGCCGGGGCGTCGACGACGGCCCAGTCCGTGGCGGCGCGCACGGCCTGCCAGTAGGCCGGTTGTGTGCGGATGCGGACGCCCTGGTTGGGCTTGAGCTTGCTGGCGTCGAACTGCGTCACCATCAGGCGGCGCTCGCCGACGCGGTGCGCGGTGAAGAGGCCAAGGCCTTGTGCGGCTTCGGGGTCTTCAGGCTCGACGGCGAAGAAGGGCTGGGTTTTCAGCGCGGCCGAGTATGGCGGGCCGACGCCGCCGAAGGCCTCCGCGAAGGGGCCGACGGCGAAGGTGTTGAACATGTGGTTGCGCTTGAGATCGAGGTCGATCAGCCAGACGGGCTTGCGGGCCTGCTCGGCCGCCATCAAGGCAAAGGACGCCGCCGTGCTGGAGACGCCCTCGCCGGAGCGTGCCGACATGAACATGACGGTGCGGCCGCCCTCGGTCGCGGGCGTTTGCGACAGGGCGCGGTGAAGGTCGCGAAGATCGGCGCGGAGATCCTTCATTGGGATCTGTCCCGCGCGGAGGCCAGTACGCGCAGCCCCAGCGTACGCTCGAGCGAGCCGGCGGTCGGGAAGGTCTTGCCGGACCAGGCCCACAGGAGGCCCGCTGCAAGGGCCGTGAAGAGGCCGAAGACGGCCGCGGCGATGGCGATCATGCGCTTGGTGCTGTCGCCGCGCGTGGGCGCACGGGCGGCTTCGTAGACGGAGATGTTGTCGACGCTGCGCGAGGCAAGTTCGGCGCGGGCGCGTTCGGTCTGCTCGCGCGTGGCGAAGGCGCCAGCGGAACTCTCGAGGGCATCACGGTCGCGCTTCAGGCGCTCGTACTGGGGCTCCAGCGAGGCGAGTTGGGCGATCTGCGCTTCGGCTTCGCGCTTCTGGGCGGCGAGCGCGGCAGAGCGGCCGGTCATGGCGCTGATATTGGCGGTTTGCACCGCCCTGTCCGCTTCCAGCGCCTGCCAGGTCGGGTTGGGGCCGATGCGGCGGAGGCCCTGCGGGGGCGCGGTCTTCAGGAAGGTTTCGAGCTGGGCGATCTTGCGGTCGATGTCCTGCACGACGCGGCTGTCAGGCAGATAGCGGGCGAGGAGTTCCTCGCGTTCGAGGCGCAACTTGACGATGTCCTGCTCTGACGTGGTTTCGACGTAGAGGTCGACGTCCTTGGGCGTGGAGAGCATCTGCGTAGCGAGGCCGGTGGACTTCGCTTCAGCTTCGCGCAGGGAGGCTTCGACCTTCGCGAGTTCGTCGGAGATGTCCGAGAAGAGCTTCTTCGCGGCAGCGGTTTCTGCCTCGAAGTCCGAGAGGCCGTGGCTGGCGAGGAAGGCGCGTTGGGCCTTGTCGGCTTCGGCGAGGCGTTCCTCGATCACGCCCCGCTGTTCGGTAAGGCCGGCGACGCCCTTTCCGGAGAGGACTTCCTGCCGGTACTTCATGTATTCGGTGACGAAGCGGTTGAGTGTGGCGGCTGCGCGCGCGGGATCTTCGTGCGCGAACGTCATGTGCAGGATCGAGGATTTGGGCGCGGAGGACACATCGAAGTCTGCGGCGAAGGCTTCGAGCGCTTCCTGATCGACCTCGTAGGTCTGGCCGTCGCGGGCGCGGAGCTTCGCCTCGCCCAGCTGCGGATAAAGACGCGCCAGCGTCATGCCGGTGATCACGCGCTCGGCGATGACCGGAGAACGCGCCAGCTCAGCTTCAGCCTGCAGCACTTCTTCCGATTGCGGGAAGGCGCCCTTGGCGGCGTCGCCCACGATGGGATCAAATACGTACTCCTGCCCGAGGCGGACCAGCAGGCGAGTGTTGGCGGAATACTTGGTCGGCGCCAGCAGCGCGATCGCCACGCCGATCAGAGCGATCGGCAGAAAGACAAGAAGCATCAGCCACTTGGCGCGCCATAGTTGAAGCAGCATGTCAGCGATGCCGAGCTTCGGGCGCAGGCGCACAACACGCGCTTGCGCGCGCGGCGCAGGGACATTGCCCTGGGTGCGCTCAGTCCATGTCTCGACGCTCAAGGGACACTGATCCCGTGGTTAACAGGGCTAGCCTTCCCCCGCGCCGCTTAAGAACCGGTTATCCATCTTCCGGCACATGTTGATCATGTACCGCCTGCGTCCATCCGCCTTCATCGGCCTATTGGGCCTTGCAGCGCTTTCCGGCTGCATGGGCGACCCTATCCCGCAGCAATCCGCTGATTTTCCAATGGGTTCCTGGTCCGGCTGGAAGGCCGAGGACCAGTCCTATCGCTTCTATCCGGGCGACAAGTTCCGGGTGGATGTGCGCACCGCGCCTGAACTTTCAGGCGAACTGACCATCGCCCCGGATGGCCGTGTCACCCTGCCCACGATCGGCGCGGTAATGGCCGGAGGCCACACAGTCACGGAACTGCGGACCACGTTCGAGGACATCTACGGCAACGAGCTGCGTGATCCGTCGCTGGTCATCACGCCCACCGACTTCGGCTCGCAGAAGGTGTTCGTCGGCGGCGAAGTGAAGGCCCCGGGCGTCTTTGAGATGCCGGGCGAGATCGACGTGCTGCAGGCCATCGTCATGGCCGGCGGCTGGACCGAGGAAGGCAAGCCCACGCATGTGATCGTCATGCGTCGCGCGCCCGGCGGCGAGCGGATGACCCGCGTGGTGGACGTCAAGAACGGCCTCGCCCGCCATGACCTCTATGAGATCGGCCCGCTGAAGCGCTTCGACGTGGTCTATGTCACGCGCAAGATGATCGCGGACGAGAACCTGTTCGTGAAACAGTTCATCCGCGACGCCCTGCCGATCGACTTCTCGTTGTTCTACGACGTGGCGCGGTTCTGATCTTCAGTTGATGGCGTAAGCGCCGCCCGCAATCGTGACGGCAGGAACTTTCCCCGTCTGTTCAAAGCTGTCGTAGCCAGCTTTCAACGACTCCCAGAACGCGATCCACTGCGAACCCTTGTTGCGGTCGAAAGATTCCGGAGTCATCCGGAACGGAAAGACGTGGACATCGAACCGCGCCTGCCCACCCTTCAGCGCCTCGTCCGCGATCAGCCAGATTTCCTCGATGCCGCGATCCGTCATCGCGTAGCAACCGATAGATACGCAGTTTCCATGAACCATCAGGAAGCTGCCCGTCCGCCCCTGCGCGCGATCGTAGGCGTTGGGAAAGCCCAAGTCGAATGACAGGTGATACTGGCTGTTGGGATTCATCTGCTGGCGCGAGACGCTGTAAAAACCTTCAGGTGCCTGTCCGTCGCCCCCGCGCAGTTTTGGGCCAAGAGCGCCAGACCATCTGCAGATCGGAAACGTCTTGTAGAACGCAAAGCGCCCATCTGCTTCGACCCACAGTTCGAGCTCGCTCGCATCCTTGAATATGCGGATGAACACCGGCGCACCGAGTCGCAACCCCTTCGCGGCCATTTCCATCCGTATCGGTTCAAGCCGCTCAGCGCGAATGTCGTCGAGTTCGCGCGAGCTTCCGCGCACAAGGAAAAACCAGGCTGTCAGTGCAATGAAAGCCGTGGCTCCGATAATTATGACGGCGCGCCCGAACCCCTTGTGCAAGACAATCGCCTCCCAAGCCCGCCCTGATCTCAACAACAATGCAATCGCGGCAAGGACATGGCGGCGATACGATCTGTATAGGCCGACTCTATTCCCCCGGCACGTCTGAGGGCCTAAAAGGCCCCCATGAAAATCGAAGCCCTGCCCCGTCGCCGTTACACGCCGAATCCCACGCCGATCCAGAAGCTTGAGAAGCTGTCGAAGCATCTCGGTGGACCCGAGATTTGGATAAAGCGGGACGATCTCACGGGCCTTGCCGGCGGCGGCAACAAGACGCGCAAGCTGGAATTCCTTGTCGCCGACGCACTGAAGCAAGGCGCGGACACCCTGATCACCGTCGGCGCCGTGCAGTCGAACCACTGTCGTCTCACCCTTGCAGCTGCTGCGCACGAGGGCCTCAAATGCCGGCTCGTGCTCGAGCAACGTGTGCCGGGCAGCTTCAGGAAAGATGCAAGCGGAAACAACTTCCTGTTCGAGCTTCTTGGAGCAGAATCTCTGACCGTCGTTGACGGCGGCACAGACCTCAACGCCGCGATGCAGGCCGAAGCCGAGAAGCTGAAGGCGGAGGGTCGCAAGGGGTACGTTATTCCCGGTGGCGGATCGAACGCGTTGGGCGCGATGGGCTATGTCGTCTGCGCGCGTGAGATACTTGCTCAGTCGCTGGATGCGGGCCTCGCCTTCACAGACTTCGTCGTCGCATCGGGAAGCGCCGGCACGCATGCGGGGCTGCTCGTCGGTTTCAACGCGGCGAATACAGGCGTGCCGCTGACGGGCATAAACGTCCGCCGTCCGCGCGCCGAACAGGAAGGCAATGTCCACAAGCTCGCGGTCGAGGGGGCTGCATTCGCCGGCCTGCCCGCGCCTTCTCGCGAGAGCGTCGTCGCACTCGATGAATGGGTTGGCCCCGGCTATTCGATCCCGACCGACGACATGGTGGAAGCCGTGCGGCTGTTCGCGCGGCACGAAGGCGTGCTGCTCGATCCTGTGTACACCGGCAAGGCGGCCGCCGGCCTTATCGGCCTCATTCGCCGCAAACACTTCAAACAGGACTCGAAGATCCTGTTCGTGCACACGGGCGGCGCACCTTCGCTGTTCGCATACCAGGGCGTTCTGCAGTCATGAGCGAGACGAAAACTGTCGGCGTGATCGGCGGCCTCGGGCCGGTGGCGACGCTCGATTTCTTCGAGCGGATTCTGAGGCGCACCAAGGCGTTGCACGAACAAGATCATCTGCGTCTGATCATCGACAACAACCCGCATTTCCCCGATCGCAATGCCTACAAGCGTGGAGAAGGCCCCTCGCCCGGCCCGGCTCTCGCCGAGTGCGCGCGTGGATTGCAGAAGGCCGGCGCGGAACTGATCGTGATGGCATGCAACACCACGCATGCGTGGGAGACAGAAATCCGCGCGGCAATTTCCGTGCCGTTCATCAGCATCATTGATGAGACGTCAGACGTGGTCGCCGAGTTGAAGCCGGAACGCGCAGGCATTCTCGCGGTCGACGCGTGCCTGTCGTCAAACCTTTATCAGGATGCGTTGACGAAACGTGGCGTGAAGCCCGTGCTGCTAAGTGCGGACTCGCAGCGCTCCTTCATGGAGCTGATCTATCGCATCAAGAATGGCGACACCGGCGAGACGGTGAGGCGTTCGATGACGACCCTTGCGAAGAAGCTCGAGGCCCAAGGCGCCGAGGTAATCATCGCTGGATGCACGGAAATTCCGCTCGTGCTGACGGCAGACGATATCGATGGCGAACTCGTCAGCTCGACGGATGTCCTGGTGGAGCGGACGATCGTCGCGGCTGGCGGAGAGTTGAAAGGCTAGTTGGCTTTCTTCATCCAGTCGCGAGCGGCGCGCTGCGCTTTCTGGATTTCGACCGATGACATCATCTCTGCCATTTCCTGGCGGCAGATCTTCGCGTCGCGGTGACCGCGCGTCGCCGCGAGGTTGAACCATTTGTGCGCCGCGATGAGATCGACGGTGACATCCATGCCTTCGGAATAGATGAGACCGATCCGGTAGAACTCGTCGGCCGAAGCTTCCTTCGTCAGCAGCGCTTCGGGCGCTTCGATCCGGATATCTGCGTACGCCATTCTGGCTTTCCTTCAACCTTGGGAAGCTGATCCGGTCCTTCGGACTTTGATCCACTTCCGCCCACCTCCGCTTCATCAGCGGCTTGAGGACCATTCAAAGCCAGAAGGTTTGCGACGTAGTTAATACTGCAAACTTTCGACGATCTTCTTGCGATTTATTTGTGTTTACATCGATTCAGGAGTCTGAATCGAAACTACACAAGTATTGACGCGCGTTGATGACTCTAGTCGCGCACGCGTTCGACGATACGCATTCCAAGGCTTGTGTAGAGCCGCTGCGCGTTTTCGTTTTCCTCGCGCACCTTCAGATCGACGTTCGAAGCGCCGCGTTTCGCGAAGGCATGGAAGGCGGTGAGCATCAGTGCGCGGCCAATGCCCTGCTTCCGCGCGCGCGGATGGACCGCGATGTCTTTAATGAAAGCGCTGGTCCAGCATTGCGCCATACCGGCGACGCCTTCGCGGTCCATGGCGAGAAAGACGAGCGAAGGATCGAACTCGTCGTCCTTGCGCAGTGCGTTCCACCAGTGGCGGAAGATGGGCGCGCCGCCCCCGCCCTCCCAGAAGCCGGCTTCGAGAACGGAATGGGCCGCCTTCGCTTCTTTCTTGTCGGGCCTCCGCGCCATCGTCTTCACTGCGACCCACGGGGGAAAGCGGGGCAGCTCGATGTCGCCGGAAAGCTCGCGCCGCATGCGCAGCACGATGTTCTGCGCCATCAGGTGCGCGCCTTCTGGCCGAACAGGATTTTCCGGGCCTCTTCAGCTTCCTTAGAGTTTTCAGCGAGGCTTGTGCCAGTGAGATCGGCGCCGGCTTTGCGGCCACGCTCGAAGCCCGGGCGCGTGCGGCACTGGCCAAACCAGCGGTTCAGAGCGGGGAAATCCTTCTCGAGATCCTGCCCCTGGCTCTTGTAGGCGGCAATCCACGGCCATGTGGCGAAATCTGCGATGGAGATCGGTCCCGCAAGGAATTCGCGGTCGCGCAGACGAACTTCTGCGACGCCAAACAGCCGGTCGGTCTCGTTGAAGAAGCGGTCCTGGGCGTATTTCAGCTTGTCCGCGTCTTGTTCGATCTTCGGGGCATAATTCCGGAAGTGGTTGTGATGGCCCATCACCGGCCCGAGATTGGCGATCTGCCACGCGAGCCAGCTTTCGACTTCCGCCTGCTCGCGTGCGTTCGCGCCGCCGAATTTTCCCGTCTTGCGCGCCAGATACTGCAGGATCGCCCCGCTCTCGAAGACCGGGGTCGGCTGGCCGTCCGGGCCTTCGGGATCAACGATGGCGGGCATGCGGTTGTTGGGGCTGATCGCGAGGAAATCCGGCTTGAACTGATCACCCCGCCCGATGTTAACGGGCACGATCCGGTAGGGCAGTTCCATTTCCTCAAGGGCTATCGTGACTTTTCGCCCGTTGGGTGTGGGCCAGTAATGGACGTCGATTGCCTTGGGGTCATTGGCCATCTGCTTCCTGCCTCGACATAGTATATAGAGAGGTGTAGCGGCACGGCCCCGGCGGCGCCAGATTGCCCCTCGATAGCTGTCTTCAGACTTCCCGAGAGCCCCAGATGACCACGACAACCGGCCTCTTCGAACCGATCTCCTATTCACTGTGGAAGACCGACCCCAAGGCCTTCGCCGAACGGATCGGCCAGAGCTTCCGCGAGACGGGTTTTGCCGTCATCAAGGATCACCCGATCGACCAAGGCGTGATCGATCGCGGCGTCGACACGGGCAAGAAGTTCTTCGCCCTGCCTGACGAGACGAAGCGCGGATACTTCATCACGGGTGGTGGCGGGCAGCGGGCCTATACGCCCTTCGCAACCGAAGTCGCCAAGGGCGCCAAGGCGAAGGACCTGAAGGAGTTCTGGCACGTCGCGCGCGAACTGCCGAAGGGCCACAAATTCTCGGATATCATGGGCGAGAACCTCTACGTGTCAGAGGTTCCGAACTGGAAAGAGAACACCAACGCGATGTACGCCGCGCTCGACACGTTCGGGCTGGAGATCCTCTCCGCGATCGCGATGCATCTGAAGCTCGATCCGCGCTTCTTCGACGACACGGTGCAGGATGGGAATTCGATCCTGCGCCTGCTTCATTATCCGCCGCAGACCGAGCCGCCGCCCGAAGGCAGCGTGCGGGCCGGCGCGCACGAGGACATCAACGTCATCACGCTACTCCTCGGCGCCGAGGAAGGTGGGCTCGAAGTGCTGCACCGGAACGGCGCGTGGATTCCGGTGAACCCGCCGGCGGGCTCGCTGGTGGTCAATGTCGGCGACATGCTGCAACGCCTGACCAACCACGTGCTGCCGTCCACGACGCACCGTGTGGTCAACCCGAAGCCGGAGCGTTCCCGATTCCCGCGCTACTCAACGCCCTTCTTCCTGCACTTCAATCCCGACTACGAGATCAGGACGCTGGCGTCCTGCGTCTCCCCGGAACGGCCGAATCGCTATCCGGAACCGTTGAATGCGCAGGACTTCCTCGAAATCCGCCTCAAGGAAATCGGCCTTAGAATGTAGCCACAGGTTCCAGCCGGAAACGGGGCTACGGCGCTTGTCCGAAAAGCCCCGTAAGTGCTACCCAGATTGACGTTAGGAGATACGTCGCACGGTGGTGATTTGACCATCGATCCGGGACACAGGTTCGACTGGGAACGAGGGGATTCGCCTTGCGGCGATTGATTGCCCATCCTGCGACGCTTCCGGCCGCTGCGGCCGCGCTGGTCATCGCGATCGTCGTGACGGCGATGGCGTTCATCGGCATCTATCAGTCGCGCGTGAACGCGGTGACCCACACCTTCCAGGTCGAACGCGAACTGGTGCGCTTCCTCTCGACCATTCAGGAGGGCGAACTAGCTGCGCGGGGATACATCCGCGTGCTGGACGAACCATTCCTGGGCCAGTTCAACGCGGCGCGCAAGGCTGCTCCGCTACAGCTGGACAAAATCGAGGAACTGGTTCGCGACAATCCGCACCAGGCGGCGGTCATCCCCCGGCTTCGCCAGATGGTGTCCGACAAGTTCGAAGACTCGACCATCGCATTCGCACAGCGGCACGCCGGCGCTCCAACCGCCTCCATCGCAACGTTCACGCAGGGCCGCAGCTACGAGCTCATGCAGCAGCTGAGCGACGAAGTCGCCGCCATGGAGGCTCGTGAGAGCCAGCTGCTGGAACAGCGCAACCGGGAAGCCAGCGCAACGGGCCTGACGTCCATCGCTCTCGGCGTCGCGGCGATCATGGCGGCGCTGACGATCATCCTGTTCTGGTTCCTTGACCGCACACGCTCGACCACCGCCCTCCGCAACACGCTTGCCGAGCAGGAAGCGACGCTAGCCAGTCTCCGCAGCTCGCAAGAGGTGGTCGCTCGCGAGGCCGCCGGCCGCGCGCAAGCCGAGAGCCAGCTGCGCCAGGTTCACAAGATGGAAGCCATCGGCCAGCTGACCGGCGGCATCGCGCACGACTTCAACAACATGCTGGCGATTGTGATGTCGTCTGTGACGCTGTCGAAGAAGCGTCTGGATCGCGGCGACGCGAATGTCGGGCCGATCCTCGACGCCGCGATGGACGCCGCCGGCCGCGCCGCGAAGCTCACGGCGCGCCTGCTTGCCTTCGCGCGCCAGCAGCCGCTTTCACCTGAACCGCTCGACGCAAACAAGTTCATCACCGGCGTGACGGATTTGCTCGGCCGCACGCTGGGCGAGACCATCAAGATCGAGACGGTTCTGACCGCCGGCCTGTGGCGCATCCACGCCGATACAAGCGAACTTGAGAACGCCATCCTCAACCTCGCCGTCAACGCGCGGGACGCCATGGAGAATGGCGGAAAACTGACCCTTGAAACCGCCAACGTTTCGCTCGACGACGCCTATACACGGGCGCACATCGATGTCGTGCCCGGCCAGTATGTGATGATCGCAGTAAGCGATTCAGGCACAGGCATGACGCCGGAAGTCGTCGAGCGCGCCTTCGATCCGTTCTTCACCACCAAACCGGTCGGCTCGGGCACGGGGCTCGGACTCAGCCAGGTGCAGGGGTTCGTGAAGCAGTCGGGCGGCCACGTGAAAATCTATTCGGAGATCGGCCGCGGCACGACGGTGAAGATCTACCTGCCGCGCCATTTTGGCGAAAAGACCGAGGAAGCGCGGCCGCCATCCAGCGCGAAGCACTTCGCACCGCACGATGTCAGCGGAACGATCCTCGTCGTGGAGGACGAGCAGCGGCTACGCGAGATGACATGTTCCGGCCTGCGCGAACTCGGCTACATGGTTATTGAAGCCGAGAGCGGCGATGCGGCCCTGAAAATCCTCAAGGTAACGCCGTCGATCACTTGCCTGTTCACCGACATCGTCATGCCGGGCATGACGGGCCGACAGCTATCCGATGCAGCGTTGAGACACCGGCCGGACCTGAAAGTGCTCTATACTACCGGCTATACGCGCAATGCTGTCGTCCACAACGGCGTGCTCGATCCGGGCGTCAACGTCCTGCCGAAGCCGTTCACACTCGACCAGCTGGCGCTGAAGCTGCACGAGGTACTCAGCAGAACGTCAGTCACCAGCCGCAGCTAGCGCGGCGGCCTGCTGCGCTTGAGGCTCTTCAACCGTTGCGGGAACCGCCAGCGGACGCACTTGCTGCTTGCGCGGCGGCTTCGGCTCGGTGCCCGGCGGCTTGACCTCGATCGACGCGGACGCTCGGCCGAAGTGATAGCCCTGCCCCATGTCGCAACCCATGGCGACCAGCGCCTTCGCCTGCTCGGCATTCTCGACGCCTTCGGCGATCACGATGAGCCCGAGATTCTTGGCCATCGACACGATCGTACGCACCAGCGTGGCGGATTCCACGTCGACGTTCATGCGGCGCACGAAGGAGCGATCGATTTTCAGCTTGTCGAATGGCAGTTGACGGAGTTGCAGGAGGCTGGCGTGGCCGGTGCCGAAATTGTCGAGCGCGACGCGGACGCCCTTGTCGCGCAGCGTTCCGAGGATGATGCGGGCTGCGTCAAGGTCGGTGACGAGCGCGGCTTCGGTGAGCTCGATTTCAAGACGCGTCGCGGGGAACGCCGTCTCTTCCAGAACTTTCAAGATCTTCAGCGCCAGCTCTTCATCTTGCAACTGCACCGGCGACAGGTTCAGCGACAGGTGCGGGGCGCCCTCAGCGGCTGCGGCTTCGCGGCAGGCCTTGCGCAGCAGGTTGAAAGTCAGCTCGCCAATGGCGCCGCTGGCTTCGGCCGTCGGGATGAACTGGTCGGGCGGGATCGGGCCGCGTGTCGCGTGGGTCCAGCGGGCGAGGATTTCATACCCTTGCGGCTTGCCATCCTCGAGGCTGACCAGCGGCTGGAAGTGCGGAACGATCTCGTCGTTGCGCACGGCGTTCCAGAGGTCGTTCTCGAATAGGGCGCGCTGGCGGACCAGTTCGTCCATGCCCGTCTTGAAGAAGGCGAACCAGCCGCGGCTGGTGTCCTTCGCGCGCCGCAGCGCGAGGCTGGCGCGATGGAGCAGCGTTTCGGCGTCGCGGCCGTCGGCGAGGCCGATGGCGGCGCCGGCGGTGGCACTGATCGTGACGGTCTGCTTGCCGAGGGCCATCGGCGCTTCGATGGCGGTAAGTACGGCGGAGAGCCAATCCATCAGCTCTTCCTCACCCTGATCCGGGAGAAGGATGACGAACTCGTCGGTTTCCAGGCGGGCGACAAAGCCGTCCACCCCGGCGCGCAGGTTCAGGATCTTGCCGACATTGATCAGAACTTCGTCGCCGAGGACGCGGCCGTTGGCGTCGTTGAACGACTTGAAGCGGTCGATGTTCAGCATCACGACGCCGAGCTTGCGCGTGCCGTCATTCTCGCTGAGCAGCCAGTTCAGCACGCCCTTGAGATGGCGGCGGTTCGGCAGGCCCGTCAGCTGGTCGTGCATGGCGACACGGCGGGCGCGCTCTTCGGTCGAAAGACGCGTGCGCAGCTCGCGGACGTGATTGCTGTAGCGTGTGATCACGTAGAGCGTCAGGCCCACGCAGGCGAAGATGACGGTGCCGAAGAATTTGGAGATCTGCAGGCGATCGTACTCGGCGCCGAGCGCGTAGAGCAGCCCGACGACGTCGAGGTTCACGGACAGAATGAAACCGGCAGCAATGAAGCCCGCGAAGATCAACATGTCGCGGCGGACCTGGCTGGTCACACTGCGCTCGACCTTCTTGCGCGCCTTCGCGTCGGCCGGTGTCTGCGGCTGGTTAACAGAGGATGACATGGGGACCCGCAATTAGCTTCGGCTAAAGATTGCCAGTGGCCGCTTAAGATTCCGGGCAAACATGCGGCGGGATTTTCAGCGATCGCGTTAGCCAGTCCGGCGCAGGTTGCGCGCGGCGTCCCACGTTTCGCGCTCAAGCTCCCAGTATAGAGAGGGACGCGTGGCGCCATCCGGTTTGATGACCGTGACTTCGCCCTTCTGGATGAAGCCGAGGCGCGAGAGGAGCCTTATGGAACGGTCATTGTCGCGCGCGGTGGTCTCGCAGATGCGGGCGACGCCAAGCTGGTCGAAGCACCATTCAACGGCAGCAAGGCCGCAGGCGCCGCCGAAGCCACGGCCCTGCCGCTCAGCCTTAACGGCGCCTCCGAACTTCGCGATGGACCATTGTGGCCAGAGCTCGACATCGAAATAGGCCGTGGCCTCGCCTGCCCCGTTGAAGGACACGAACAGGATGCCGTCGCCACGGGCGCGCTGCATCAGGTGATCCGCGATGAAGGCGCCCATTGTGTCGGCGTTGATGGGGCTGGGCATGGTGTAGATTTTCGGGCCGATGCTTTCGTGGGCGAGCAGGCCTGCGAGCGCGGCAGCATCCTCTGAGCGAGCGACACGGGCGCCCACTATGCGGCCGTTCATCAACTCGGCCTGCCGAACGAAGGCGCGGAGGCGTTCGGCCTCTTGGTCGGAGACACAGGTTCTCGTCTTCGGAATGTCCGCCATGGTCTTCTCCCCGCGCCATCACAACCTTTAGTTGTGTAGCATGACGAACGCGGAAGTGGCTCGGGGGAAGCCCGGAGGGCGTATCAGTCGTCGGCGACGTTGCCGCGGTTGCGCTTGATCTCGGAGCGGTGAGCCTTGCCTTCGAGGCGTCGCTGCTTTTGCGCCTTGCTGGGCTTGGTCTTCACGCGCTTCTTGGGCTTCACCAGCGCCTTCTCCAGCAGCTCCACGAGACGTTCGCGGGCTTCGTCGCGGTTGCGGGCCTGGCTGCGGTGCGTCTGGATGAATAGGACGAGTTCGCCCTCGTCGTTGATGCGTGTCGCCAGCGCGCGACGGATCATCCATTTCTGTTCGTCGTCGAAGGCGTGGCTTTTCTTGACGTTCCAGCGAAGCTGGACGGCGGTGGCGACCTTGTTGACGTTCTGTCCGCCGGGGCCGCCGGCGGTTACGAACTTCTCCTCCAGTTCGTGTTCGAAATTGTGGAGGAAGACAGCCACGCGCTACTTCCTGTTCACATCTGTTTTGTTCAGGCGCGAGATGAGGCTGGACGTGTCCCAGCGGCCATGACCTTCGGCCTGGATGTCGGCGTAGAACTGGTCGACCAGCGCGGTGAGCGGGGTCGAAGCGCCGGCGGTGCGGGCGGCGTCGAGGGCGATGCGGAGATCCTTGCGCATCCAGTCGACGGCGAAGCCGAAATCGAACTTGCCTTCCACCATTGTTTTCCAGCGGTTCTGCATCTGCCAGCTTTGGGCAGCGCCTGCGGATATGGCTTCGATGACCTTCGCTTCGTCGAGGCCGTTGGCGCGGGCGAAGTGGAGGCCTTCGGCGACACCCTGCACCACGCCAGCGATACAGATCTGGTTGACCGACTTGGCGAGTTGGCCTGCCCCACTCTCGCCAATGAGCGTGATCTGTTTGGAGTAGGCGCGCATGACGGGTTCGGCGCTGGCGAAGGCCGTGGGGTTGCCGCCGACCATGACGGTGAGTTGGCCGTTCTCTGCGCCTGCCTGTCCGCCGGAGACGGGGGCGTCGAGATAATCGCCACCGTGCGCCTTGTGGCGCGCCGCCAGTTCACGCGCGAGGCCAGCGGAGCCGGTGGTGTGATCGACAACGATCGCGCCGCGCTTGAGATCGGATTCGATGTCGTTGAATATGGCTTTCACGTCCGGGTCGTCGCCGAGGCACATGAAGACGAAATCGACGCCGGATGCGGCCTCTCGCGCCGTGGCGGCGGCTTTGCCCTTGCCGACGGCCTTCAGCCACGCGTCGGCTTTCGCCGTCGAGCGGTTCCAGACGGTGACGTCATGGCCCTTCTGCGCCAGATGGCGCGCCATGGGGCTGCCCATCACGCCGAGGCCGAGAAATGCGCAGGTCGCCATGTGCTTCATCCTGATTCAGGTCTGGCGACACATAGTGAGCGCGACGTTTGTTGTCACGCCGGGCGATAGCGCATGAATGTATTCCCCGTGGCCTTGAAGCTGCGGGTTTCGGCGGTTTCCCAGTCGATGTGGCGGCGGACGCCGTCGAAGAGGCGCTTGCCGCCGCCAAGCGTGACCGGGACGAGCATCACCTGAAGCTCGTCCAGCAGGCCCGCGTCGATCAGCTGGGCGACGATGCTTCCGGAGCCGAGGATGGCGATGTCGGGGCCGCCATCGGCTTTCAGCTTCTTCGCGTTGGGGATCAGGTCGGACTTGATGGTGGAGTTCTGCCAGCTGGCGGATTTCATCGTGCGGGAGAAGACCAGCTTGGGCATCTCGTTCATCGCCTTGGCGACCTCGGGCATCATCTGCGTGGCGGCAGGCGTGGGCCAGAAGGATGACATCATGTCGTAAGTCGTGCGGCCGAACAGCAGCCGCCCCCCGCCCTGTGCGTTGCCGCGCGTGAATTCGGCTTGTTCGGGGTCCTGGTTGTGGGCCCAGTCCATGTCGCCATTGGCGTCGGCATAGCAGCCGTCGAGGCTGAGGGAGATGAAGGAGGAAATGGCTGGCATGGGCGGCTCCGGGCTTGGGCGATGGTCCAGCATGGATGACGTTTGAGCAATGCGGGGGTGGACACGCGCGCGACCGGAAGATTCCGCGATGCGAAAATTCTTCCAATTCTTCCGATTCCGGAAAATTCCGCGGAATCGGGAAATCCGGATTCTTCCGATTCTTCCGCTTTGAACTTCATCAGGTCTCTCCGGTTCTGGCGCGGAGAGTATGCGCCCGGATGGGGCGGGGGTTGGGTTGGTGTATCCAGATCCTACACCTGCGAAGAGCTTCAACGTTGGAAGTGCGATGGAAATTTTCGGCGGAGCTCAGCTGGATTCCGTGGAATTGCGCGAGACGGCGCGCCTGTCGCGAGCGTTCCGGGATGACCGCGCGGAACGATTGACTTGGCTTCGTGCCGCCCGCCCTTCTGACCGGACGACAAGGGGACGCAGGTGAAGCCAACCGGACGAAGCAGATGGGCTACCAAGCTCATGGAGAGCACGCCTGTGGAAACACGGCGTCTGAAGGAGACGTACCGGGAGTGGCTCGGGCGCGGGAAGCTGCTGGCGGCGGGAACCGCCGTTGTGCTTCCGTTTCTGCTCATTCTGGCGGCGGCACTTACAATTGCTCTGGATCCGCCAATTGGGCCCCTTCTTGGAGTGATGTGCCTTGCCGCGCTCGGGGCCTATCTGGCGCTGGTCGGCTGGCTGGGAAGTTTCGAAACGCGCATCATCGCCGCTGACCAGCATCTTCGCGACATCGCCGCCAATGAGATCCACCGGAAGCTGGCGGCGGGCGAGAGCACCCCGCCCTTCTCGCTCTATCTTCGTCCCTTCATCAGCACGAATGACTTCCGGCTGCCGAAGTCGGTAACCGAGGTCGGCGTGCTGGTCTCGCGTGGAAGCGGCGAAAACGCGAGGACGGTGATGGTAAGCAAGGAGGAAGCCTCGCCCGGCTTCATCTCCGTCACAGTTGGCACGACACCCCGGCAAACCGAACTCGAAGGCGTGCTGATGGCTGCTGTCGCGAGGCACGCCCCCCTGGTCTGCCTCGGCTCGCGGCTTGAGCACTCGGGCGCGGGGCGCATCGAGGTGACAGATGAGGACTGGCAGGCGTCGGTCCAGCGCCTCATCAGGGCGGCGGAGCTGATCGTGGTCGCGCCATCCAAGCGAGCCGGGACGCTGTGGGAAATCGAGGTGATCCTCGATTCCGGACTTATCGACCGTTGCGTTTTCATCGACCTGCCTTCGCCGAAAAATTCAGGGGGAAAATTCGACCAGGAGAAGGAGTGGCTGGCGATCCGGGAAGCGTTTGCCAAGCGCGGCTATGATCTTCCGGAGAACGACGAAGCCGGCCACTTCCTGTATTTTGGCCGGCAAAAGTCTCCGCTGCTGGGCACCCCGATCGGCTATCTCGAGCCAAACCGAATGGCTGAGTTCTTCGAGGCGGTTCTTAAAGCCAAAGGGGCTTTGGCCCAGCCCGGCGAAACCGTCACTCGCCCGACGTGAGCTTCACATACTTGCCGCGGAAGAAGCCGAGGGCGTCGACGCCGGGGTCGGCGCGGTAGGCGATGACGTCGCCGTACATGACTTCGTGGTCGCCCATGGGCTGGCGCAGTCGGAGGCGGCAGTCGAGGCTGGCGACGGCGGCGGCCAACACGGGCGCGCCTGTTTCCATCGTGCAGATCTGGTCGGCAGGGATGATGCGGTCGCCGGTGCGCGAGAAGCGGTGGGCGACATCGTGGTCGTCCGAACGCAGGATGTTGACCGAGAAAGTCGCGGCGTTGGTGAAGACCTCGAAGGCGCGGCTGGCTTGGGCGAGGCACCACAGCAGGATGGGCGGGTGCAGCGACACGGACGTCAGCGAATTGACGACCATGCCGTGGGCCGCGCCATTGGCATCGTGGACGGCGATCAGCGCGACGCCCGTGCCAAAGCCTCCAAGGGCCCTGCGATAGGCCGTGGGATCGAATTCCGAAGGATTTTCAGGCTGGTTCATGTGCACGCGGCTTTAACTGTACCTCTTGTATAAGCCGGGGTTAATGCCCGGGATAGAATTGACATGACTGGCAATCGGCCAATCGTCATCAAGAAGGTCAAGAAGGTCATCGGCGGCGGCCACCATGGCGGCGCCTGGAAAGTGGCCTATGCAGACTTCGTGACGGCCATGATGGCGTTCTTCCTGCTCATGTGGCTCATCAACACGACCTCCCCCGAACAGAAACGCGGCATCGCGGATTATTTCGCGCCTGCCTCGGTCTCGCGCTCGACGCAGGGCTCCGACGGCCTGCTGGGCGGCACGGCTTTCCAGGAAGACGGCGCGCGTGCATCCGGCTCGAACCGTCAGATCGACGAAGAGCTGGCGGCAGAGAATGCCCGCAGGAAAGCCGGCGCGACCGATGCGAACGATGGCTCGCCCAGCCAGCCCACCGAGGCCGCACTCAACCAGGCGCTCGCCAATCGCGAGACGGCGGACTTCGCCAGCGCCGAAGCATCGCTGCGCCAGGCGCTTCAGGACATGCCGGACTATGCCGAGCTGTCGAAGAACCTGATCATCGAGCAGACGCCGGAAGGCCTGAACATCCAGCTGGTCGACCAGGAAGGCCGCGCGATGTTCCAGGGCTCGTCGGCCGAACCCCTGCCCCGCACGCAGCACCTTCTGAACACCGTTGCGAAGGTGATCACACAGCTGCCGAACCGGATCAGCATCTCCGGCCACACGGACACGACGGCGCCGACCCGCTCGGGTTATTCCAACTGGGACCTTTCGGCGGACCGGGCCAATGCGGCGCGGCGCATCCTCGAAAAGTCGGGCGTCGACATCGACCGGATCTATGAAGTGGCCGGAAAAGGCGACCGGGAGCCGCTCTATCCGGACGACGCCGACCTGCCCGCCAACCGCCGGATCAGCATCACGCTGCTGCGGGAAGCGCCCGTCATGCCCTCGGAGCATGACCTGTGATTGACGCGCGCCGCAGGCGAATCTGCGGCGCAACGAACTGTGACACTTCGCTTTTGCTGCAATTTTCCAGTGGCGGAGCCTGCCCGGGCGCCCTTACAGTCGAATCGCAATGAAAGAGACCGACACCAAGGAAATCATCCCGCCGGACTTCGTCCGGAAGATGAAGTTCTACCTGACGTCTCCGCAGCCCTGCCCGTACCTGCCGGGCAAGATGGAGCGGAAGGTGTTCGCCAACCTCGCGGTGGATGGCGCGGTCAATCTCAATGACAGCCTGACACGCAACGGCTTCCGCCGGTCGCAGACGATTGCGTATCGCCCGGCATGCAAGGCGTGCGGCGCGTGCCGGTCTGTGCGGATCGACGTGGCGGCTTTCAAGATGTCGAAGCGCTGGAAGCGCGTGATCGCGAAGAACGCGATGCTGGAGCGCGAGGCGACGACGGCGCGAGCGACGCGCGAGCAGTTCAGGCTTCTCAAGAAGTATCTCGGCGACCGTCACCCCGGCGGCGGCATGACCGAGATGGAAATCCGCGACTATGCCGGCATGGTGGACGCAAGCCCTGTTCAGACCGTTGTGTTCGAGTACCGCAATCGCCTGGAATCCGGACAGGAAGACGATGGCGCACTGCAGGCGGCGGCGCTGACCGACGTTCTGCGTGACGGACTGTCGATGGTCTATTCGTTCTTCCGGCCGGAGCTGGCGGATCGCAGCGTGGGTTCATTCATGGTTCTCGACCATGTTCGGCTCGCGATGGAGCTTGAGCTGCCCTACGTCTATCTCGGCTACTGGGTGCGCGGTTCGATGAAGATGGGCTACAAGGCCGACTTCCAGCCGCTTGAAGTGTTCGATGGCGAAGCCTGGCGGCCGCTGCGGGATGAAGAAGTGTAGGGTGTCGATCGGGGCAACCCGAGCGCGTCCCGAAGCCTGTCACCTGCGATCCCTTCCGGTCACATAGTGGACCGGCCGACCGGGAAAATACGCTGCGACGCGCGCGTTCTGCTCGAGCCCTTTGTCCAGCGCAAAAATGGGAGCATGTCGATTGGGATGCGTCAAACCGCTGAATGCCAATGCGCTTCCCCATTCGGATTCGCTATTCGAGCGCACGAAAACCAGCGCGCCACGCAGCGCAGGATCGGAAGAAAGTCTGGCATAGTCTGCATGATACTCCCGGAACTCGTGGAGGCGCGTTACGCCCGACCACGAGAGGTACAAGCCGGAGGAAAAGACGGAAAATACCAGAACCGGAAGGATCGATGCTCGGACAGCGCGTGGCGTGAAAATGCCAGAGATTCGGCCGAGCAGGGTGGAAACGCCGCGGACGCTCAAAAAGACCAAGGGAATGAAAGCCATGAACCAGTAGCGGCTGCCGATATAGTTTCCGCCGCTAAACCAGTACAGGGCCGCCGGAACAACAGTGATCGCGACAAATGCGATCGCCAGCCAGTCGAGCCGTCGCCATTCTCCCCACAAGACGTGTGCAATGACAGGCAGCAACGAAAACGCCGCCGTCCCACCCCATCCGAACATCTGGTGATTCAACTCACGCGCGTTGTGCTGCGTGTTGGCGAGAGCTTCCATCGGGCTATGCCCAGCGAGAGGATCGACGCCGCCCCATCCTCCAGGCGGCCCGATGTCCTGACCGAAACCGAAATTGTTGGCGCCAGGGCCCCATATGGCGTCGAAATACGCCGTCAACGGCATTTCCAGGACATTGCCGGTGAGCGCCGCGTTGTATGGGAAGATAAGCGCCCCGATAGCAATGCACCCAGCGCCGTAAGCGATGAGACAGAGCCAGCCACGCGTGCTCCGCCAGCATACGATGAGCGCAGCGAGGCCAGACAACACACCGATGGCGACACCGTCTAGCGGACGGGTGAGAAAGAGAGCGCCCATGAGAATTCCGCTCGCCAACGACAAGAGGATCGAGCGCTTGCGGCAGGCTATCGCCAGCAATAACCACGCTCCGAGCTGCAAGGTCAGTGAAAAGGTGTGGGCCATCAACGACCCGGCGGAGATGAGATGCCAGGGCGAGAGCGCCAGCGCCGCAGCGCACGCCAGCGCAATCGGGCGCGGCATGAACAGGTCTGCAAGCCGATACAGCAGTATCACCGCGACGCCGGCCAAGAACGGATTGAGCAGCCAGTACGGTCCGATCGCAACGCCCCCAGCGAGCGCGGCAGGCCAGCCGAACGGCATTACCGAAAACCATTCGCCGTCCTGCATCGCCAGCAGGTAGAATTCAAAGCTTGAGGCAATATCCGCAGGGGGCGCCGCCAAGGACATCTTTCCAGCGAGGAGTGTCCGCGCCTGAACCAGGTACGCGACCTCGTCCTCCACATGCGGAACGCCCTGGAATGCGAAGACTGCCAGAAGCGCCGAAGCAGCGAACGCAACCCCTGCCAGTACCCACGGGGCGAGAAGCTGCCATCGTGCATGAGCCACGCCCAATGATGCTAGCGCCTTCGTCTGCAACCTAGGCGCCCGGGCGAGGCTCGAAGCGAAGGCCGCGAACGTGGCCAGGTTCAGAATCGTCAACAAAGTGGCCGTGATTGCCTGCAACATCAGCGGGCGCATCCACGTCGCGCCGAGAAGCTGGAGCGATGAGACCGACAGGAGCGCCAGCAGCGCAATCAAAAGAAAGACGCGACGGCCACCCAGCCCACGCACGAGCGCCAGAGCGCCAATCCTCTGTTCGCGCGAACCCAGCGAGATCATCGTGAGGAGCGCCTGCGCGCCCACAATCGCCCACAGCGGCGCGGTCGCACTTGAGAGCGAGAGCTCAAGCGTGCCGAACCATATGTCACTGCTGAGCGCCAGCTGCGCGGCAGATCCGATGACGATCGTTGAAAGAAGCACGCCCGGCCAGAACGTCTCCTTTCCAACAGTCAAAACCATCGGGATAAATCCAGCCATCACCACGACCAGCAGCCATGTCATGGCAGGCGGCAACGCGCCGGTCGCAAGGGCGCCTGCGAGCGCGGCGCATGCGCCCAATGCGACAGCTACTCCCAACCGGATCGGCGAGAGCGTATTTTGGTTGATCGACGACTCGTTCATGCGTCACCCGGCCGACAAACGCGCCAGAGGGTTTCGCACACTGCCTGTTCTTCCCCAAGTCGTTGCGATGCACCCGATCCGCACCATTTTAACCAATATCGGACAGAAAGCCTCCCATCAGGGGCGCGCTGCTTGGCAAGCTGTCTCCCGCTGGTTGCAGAGCGATTGACAAAGTTTTCCGCGTGCCCGCAGGTCGCTGCAGCGTCGATATTTATATCGCGTTCTTGAAGATCGCGGACGCGCCAAGTTGGTTGGACGGTCGGGGCCGGGGCATGCTTTCAGAACATCCGCCTTCGACGAGCCCGAGAATCGAAGGCGCCGGTTTCCGCACCAGCGCCGGCGGCGTTCCCACTACACAAGCGGAATCGGCGCGTCTGCTGCGCAAGATCGTAAGATCCTACGACTCGCCGATTGTCCGCGCGTATTGCTGGGGGCGTTTCCAGATCCTTCGCCTTCGCTTCCTGGAGGAGGTCGGCCAGTACCTTCCGGCGAAGGGGACGATCCTTGATGTCGGATGCGGCTTCGGCCTCTTCTCGCTCTACTTTGCAGCGAGCCATCCGGATCGGAAGATTCATGGCTTCGACCTCAACCCGCGCCGGATCGATATGGCGCGCAAGAGTGCCGAGAGACTTGGCCTCACGAACGTCTCCTTCCATGCGGAGAACGCAGTCAACTGGCGTGGTGACCGGGAATTCGACGCGGCCTACATGCTCGACATCGTGCACCACGTCCCGCGTGCATCGGTCGATGGGCTGCTTTCCGAACTGCGCGAGAAGATGAGTTCCGAAGGCGTACTGGTGATCAAGGACGTCGCCGATCGCCCGGCCTACAAGGCGCTGTTCACGTGGCTGCTCGACAAGGCAATGGATTTCAGGACGCCGGTTCACTATTGGTCTATGGACGCACTGAGTGATCTGCTTCGTTCGAAGAGGCTGCGGGTATTCGCCCATCAGATGGTCGACTACCTTCCCTACCCTCACGTGATCTACGTATGCCGACCGCTTTGAAGGTACGTTTACTCGGCTTGGCGAAAGTCGCCATTCCGATCGCCATCACGATCGCGGCGGTCGCATTCGTAGCGCAATCCGTCGACTGGAGCACCGTGGTCGCGGACGCCCTTCGTGCGCCTCTATGGGCGATTTTCGTATCCGCCGCGCTGATGTGGGTACAGCTCGCGCTTTGCGGTCTACGGCTGAAATGGTTGGCGCAGGCGATCAACACGCCCGCGACGTGGCAGGCCTCGACCGCAGTGTGGGGCATCTCCTATCTGGCCAGCCTTGTATTGCCGACGACCGTCGGCGGCGATGTCGTCAAAGGTTTCGTGATGCTTCGGTGGACTCGCGTGCCGAAGCGGATACTTGGCATCGTGGCGCTGGAACGCGTCGCCGCGACCATCGCCCTTATGATCCTTGTGCTTCTCGCAGCCACGCCAGCTGCTTACTACGCCCGCTTCGGTCATGAACCCGTGCTGGCGGCGATCTCGGTGGCTGGGCTTGTCACCATTGTCATCACACTGGCGAAACGCCGGCAGTTGCTTGGGCTCCTGAGCCGCCTTCTTCCCAGGCGCATCCCGAAAGAGCGCATCGAAGCGATTTCGGACACACTCGCAAAGGCTCCGATCGGAAAAGCCATCCTGTTGTCGGTCGCGATCCACGCCCTGACGATTGTGATTCTGGCTCTATTGATGCTTGGTTTCTCGACGCCAAATCCCGCGCTGGAAGCAACGCTTGGCGGTCCACTGGTGACTTTCGCCTCTATGCTTCCGATCTCGGTCGGCGGCTTCGGCATCCGGGAAGGCGCCTTTATCCTTGTGTTCGGACCTTTCGGAATTGAAGCTACCCGGGCGGCCAGTATTGCGATGGCGTGGTGGGGCGTTCAGCTGCTTGCGGCCGCTGCGGCTGCTATTGCGTCTGTGGCCTGGCTGACGATCGGCGGACACTCGCGGGCAGACGCGCAACTTTCCGCCAAGTCGATTCCGTAACCGTACAGGCCTCGAGGCGCCACCGGATAGGATGGCGCCCCGATCATGGCTCCGGCGTATCGTGGAGCCATTGCCTTGTGACACTAGGCGGTCCGGCCCCGCCGGGCTGCTTCCGCCGTGGCCTCAAGCTTCTCTCCTTGCGGACGTTCGATATCTTCGGCCGCGCGGGTGTTGGGCTTCACCAGGCCTTCGTTCTCTGCGAAGGCCCGATCGTATTCAGGATGCTTGCGATCGGTCGTTTCGTCAGGCGGAATGTCGACGCCTTCAACCGGAACCTGTGCGGCCTCGACGGGGTCCGCCGGGATAATGCGAATCTTGTCCATGTCGGTTTCCTCCATGGCTTAAGGCATGGGCTACATGGTCGGAACGCCAGCGAAGCGCTGGCGGTTCCGTCCTTCTCCGCTTGCGGGGAAGGTGGCGCGCAGCGCCGGATGGGGGACACAACATCGGGAATCCCAATGACGACGCCCCCTCCGTCTCGCTGACTGCGTCAGCGATCCACCTCCTCCGCTTCGCGGTGGAGGACGACTTAATCCAGGAAAAGTTCGAGCTGAACGTCCGCGCGCGCGTAGGGCGACGGCAGGCGTTCCTTGAGCGGCTGGAAGCCGGCCTCGTGATAGAGCTTGATGGCCGCCGCCAGCACGGAGTTCGTTTCGATGTAGACACGGCGCAGGCCCATCTCGCGCGCCTTTGCGATGACGGCGGCGATCAGCAGACGGCCGGCGCCCTTCCCTTGCGCTGCGGGACGGACGCCCATCTTGGCGAGCTCGCACGAGCCCTCGCCCATCGGCATCAGGGCGACGGCGCCGACGGGCGCGTCACCGAGCCATGCGATGAAGATCTCGCCGCCGGGCTCGAGGATGTACTTGCGCGGATTGCCGAGAACCTCGCGGTCCTTCGCCTCGACGGCAAAAAAGCGCTCGATCCATTCGAGGTTGATGTCGCGGAAGGCGGCCTCGTCGCCGGGCCTGAAGGGCCGGACGTCGATGCTCACCCTAGAACTTCACCGTCGGCGCGACGTTGAGCGAGGCGCGCTCGGTCTCGCCCACGTCGAACATTTCGCGCGAAGTGAAGCCGGTGGAGCCGGCGATGATCGAACCCGGGAATTGCTGGATCGCCGTGTTGTACTCGTTCACCGCCGAGTTGTAGAAGCGGCGCGCCGCGGCGACCTTGTCCTCGATCGAGGAGAGTTCGGTCTGCAGCTGGATGAAGTTGTTGCTGGCCTTGAGGTCCGGATAGGACTCGGCGAGCGCGAAGAGCTTGCCCAGCGAAGCGGAGAGCGCGCCTTCGGCTGCGCCCATCTGGGCCGGGCCCTGGGCGTTGGCGGCTGCGGTTCGGGCGGCGATCACGGCGTCGAGCGTCGACTTCTCGTGGGCGGCGTAGCCCTTCACGGTCTCGACCAGGTTGGGGATCAGCTCGCGGCGGAGCTTCAGCTGCACATCGATGCCGGAGAAGGCCTCGTTGACCTTCTGCCGCTTGGCGACGAGGCCGTTGTAGATCGCAATCACCATAATGATGATGAGCGCGATCACGCCCAGCACGATATAGATCGGCATCATGTCCACGGTGAGCGCCCCTTTGATCCGTCAGCCGATTCCCCGGCAGGCGGTAAACTACAGCATGCCGCGCGCGAATCCAGACCACTCTTGGGGTCGGGCTTGGAGGGGGCTGGATGACCGCCTAGTGTCGATTTCGCGCGTCCGGCAATGCAGGAAGACGATGACCGACAGCCAAGCCCCCATGTGGATCAGCCTTCAGCTGAAAGGCGAGGACGCCGGTTCGCCCTGCCCCGATTGCGGGCAGGCGACCAAGCGGGTGTGGGGGCATGTGCTCGACCAGCAGCAGACGGTCGCCTCCTATTTCGTGACCTGGGTGCCGGGCAACCGGAGCCACGCCATCGGCTATGACCTGATCTTCGGGCGCTGGGACGCGGATGCGAGCGCGGAGAACCGTGTTCTGGTGTCGATGGACCAGCGCATCGGCGAGAACAAGGATGCTCCAAGGTTCGTGGATGCGGAGGGGCGGGTCGCGCACGACCCGCGCCTGTTCAGTCAAGCGCTGACCTGGCAGGCGGCGATGCAGTCGACGCGGGCAAAGGACCTTCTCATCCTCGCCGACATGATCTACCGCAACGATCCGCGTCTCGACGACGTTCGCAAGTGGGGACAGGAATGAGCAAGCTCGGCAGGACGGCGGTTGTGGTTGGCGCCGGCATGGGTGGCCTTTCGGCTGCGGCTGCGCTGGCGCCTGGGTTCGAGCAGGTGATCGTTCTGGATCGCGATACGCTGCCCGATGGCGCGACACCGCGCACGGGCGTAGGGCAAGGCTATCACCTGCACCAGCTGCTGAAGGCGGGAGAGCTGGCGCTGGAGAAACTGCTGCCGGGGATCACGCAGGATTTCATCGCGGCAGGCGCGAAGCAGATGCTGGTCGGGCGCGATGTGAAGGTGTTCGATTTCGGCGGATGGATGGACGAGTGCGACGCGGGCTTCACCGTGACCAGCCTGTCGCGTCCGGCCTACGAGGCAATCCTGCGCAAGCGCGTCGGCGCCCTGCCCGGCGTGAGCATTCGTGGCGAGACGATCGTGAAGCGGTTCACCGTCGAGGGCGGGAAGTGCACCGGCGTGGAGCTTGAGGACGGAACCAGTATCACGGCGGACCTGTGCGTCGATGCGACGGGAATGACCGGACCGCTGTTCAGGCAATTGGCCGAGGATGGCCACGCCGAGTTCTCGACCGAAGACATCAGGATCAACGTCGCCTACTCGTCCGCGAAGTTCAAACAGCAGCCCGAGCATCGCGGCGAGAGCATCGGGTTCTTCTTCCTGCCGGGGCCTCCGGGCAAGCAGTTCGGGTTCCTGCTGCCCATCGAGGGGGACCAGTGGGTGCTGTCGGTCGGCGCGCGCGGAGGCGACCAGCCGCCCAAGACGATCGAACAGATGCGCGAGTATGCGAAGGCGTTCGATCCGAAGGTTTACGAGCGGATCAAGAACGCCGAGGCGACGACGGACGTGAAGACCTTCCGCAAGGCTACGGCGACGCGGCGCAAGGCGTGGGAATCGAAGAGCTGGCCCGAGGGCCTGCTGCCCGCGGGAGATGCGCTGAGCAGCGTGAACCCGACCTATGGGCAAGGCATGACGGTGGCGGCGTCCGAAGCGGAAGCGCTGTCTGGCATGCTGGCGAAGCGCGCGGAGAGTGGCGCCGGGCTGGGCGGGCTGGCGGCGGAATACCTTCCGGCGGCGGCGGCGATTGCAGACCGGGCATGGGGCCTGTCGCTCAATTCCGACTATGTCTATCCGGAGACGGAGGGCGAGCGGCCTGCCAACTACGCGATGAACCGCGCCATGGCCGCGACGCTGCGCAAGCTGGCGGATGAAGATCTGGAGTTCCGCGTGTTCCGCTACAGGCTAGTCCACATGGTCGATTCCGGCACGGCGCTGCGCGACGGGCCGCTGGCGCTGAAGTTCTTCACGGCGCTGCAGGGATCGATGGCGCAATGAGACCGAGATCGTGAGTGCGATCCTACGTGCGAGCCATGTGGCCGATATCTTCCGGCTGCAGGAGATCGAACGCGCGGCGGCGGAGCTGTTCCGCGGCTCGGACCTGATCGACGTGGACGCCATGTCCGTGATCGCGATGGGCGATCATATCGTGTCGATCGACGAGGGCCTGTCCATCGTGGCCGAGGTCGAGGGCAAGGTGGCAGGCTTCATCATGGGCGAGATGCATGATGATGACGCGTACCTGCGCGAGCTGGACGTCGATCCGGCGTTCCAGAAGCGCGGGATCGGGGCGGCGCTGGTGAATGCGTTCGGCAGCGCGGCGCGCCGGAAAGGCGCGCGGTCCGTCTATCTGTCGACCTTCCGCTCGCCGCCGTGGAACGCACCCTTCTATCGCAGCCTGGGCTTCGAAGACGTTGAACACGCCGACTACCTGCCCTGGATGACGATGATCTGGCAGGAACAGGCTGTATTCCTCGACATGAACACGCGCGTCTTCCTGAAGATCCCGGTCTGACAGGAATGGCTAGCGCGGCGCGGCGAGCGCCTGCGCGGTGATGATGTCGAAGGCTGCGGCGCGCGGCGGCTTCTCGACGTTCGTCTCGACACCAAAGTGCATCTGCTGGTCCGTCTTCGGATCGTAGGCGGGCCATGCAGGCGCGGGGGCGCAGGAAGGCTTGCCGGTCTTCGCGAAGGCAACCCAGCAGGCGGACATCGTGTTGGACATCGCCTTGTCCTGCTCCGTCATCGCGCGGGCGAGGACGGGCGTGTTCTGCCAGGTGCGGAAGACATACGGGATTTCCGAACCGTGATTGGCGCCGGGCAGCGTGGCGCGGCGGGCGGCGGCGACATAGCTGAAATAGTAGAGATAGCTCGGCTGGCCGGTGGCGGCCTGCGCCGCGACCCAGCGCGAGGGCGCCACGAAGACGATGTCGCCCATGGCCTGGCGGGCGAACTCGTCTTCCGCTGTCCCCTCGCCGTAGAGCGCCTTGAACTCCGCAAGGCGCGGGCCGACGGCGGCGCCGAGCGCGGCTGTCGGCACGCCGAGCGTGGCGAGCACGCTGGCCTCGTTCGAGTTGGCGCCGATCAGCAACGGCACGTCATGCGCGCGGCCATCGAGGAAGGCCTGCATCGGCGCTTCGGTGACGAAGCGGCCGTCATTGAACGGGCCAAAGCCGAGGCCGCCCTGCAGCGCGCCCTGCGCCGTGATCCAGTCCTTGCCCGGTTTCGCCTTGAGATCGGCCAGCGTGGCGGTGGCGGCGAGGCCGATATTTGCGGCGGATTGCACGCCGCGCGTTTCGTTCGCCTTGAGATCGACAGGGCGCTGGAGACCGCCACCGGATTCGACGATGGCTTTGGAGAAGAGGCCTTTCGTATTCTGATTGGCGAGCAGGTAGATCACCGACGAGCCGCCGGCGCTTTCGCCGAAGACGGTGACGTTCTTCGGATCGCCGCCGAAGCCCGCGACATTGTCCTGCACCCATTTCAGTGCGGCGACCTGGTCCATCAGGCCGTAATTGCCGAGCGGGTCGCCGGGCTTCGCAGCGGCGGTGACGGCGGGGTGGGCGAAGAAGCCAAGCAGGCCAAGCCGGTAGTTCACGGTGACAAGCACGACGCCCTGCTTCGCGAACTCGGAGCCGTCATAGAGCGCGGCCCCGCTCCAGCCGAGGCGGAAGGCGCCGCCATGGATCCAGACCATGACCGGCAGGTCCCTGGCGTTGGCGGGCGCGTAGACGTTGAGCGTGAGGCAATCCTCGCTCTGCGCGGCCGGTGCGCCGACGCCGCCGCCATCGCCGCGCTCGGGCTGCAGGCAGGCTGGGCCGACAGCGGTGGTCTGCTTCACGCCAGTCCAGCTGATCGGCTGCGGCGGCATCCAGCGGAGGTCGCCCACGGGCGGGGCAGCAAAGGGAATGCCTTTCCACGAGGCGACCCCTTCAGCGGTGGCGCCGGAGACGTCGCCGGATTTCGTTTTCACCACCTGTGCGGAAGCGATGGGCGCGAGCGCCAGCAGCACGACGCCAGCGGCGGCGATCAGGTTGCGGATCATGGGAAGCCTCCGGGCAGGATGGGCGCATTGTGATACTGATTGGTAGCGCAGTCCAGAGGCTGTGGCGCCTGCTTGTGCGGCGTGGCGGCATGGCGATCCGGCGGATCGGTCAAAGACGATTCGGGCCCGCGAGCCTATCGGGAGCGCACACAAGAAGCTCAAAGGAGCCATCCCAATGCGTGCCTTCCTCTCCGCACTCTACAGTCTGCTCGCCTACCTCTTCTTCTTCGGTACATTCCTCTACGCGATCGGCTTCGTCGAACGCATGATCGTGCCCAAGGACATCAACACCGGCGAGACCGGCGATGTCGTCACCGCCCTTCTGGTCAACGCCGTTTTGCTGGGCATCTTCGCCGTGCAGCACAGCGTGATGGCGCGGCCAGCCTTCAAGCGCATGTGGACGAAGATCGTGCCGAAGGAAATCGAGCGCTCGACCTATGTAGTGTTCGCGAGCGCGGCGCTTGCTCTGCTCTGCTGGCAATGGCGGCCGATCACGCAGGTCGTGTGGTTCGTCGATGGCGTGACGGCGATGGCGATCACGCTGGTGTCGTTCATGGGCTTCGGCATCGTGCTGCTGAGCACCTTCCTGATCAGCCACTTCCACCTGTTCGGCCTGACGCAGGGCATGACGCGGCTGATGGGCCTCAAGGAGAAGCCGGCGCATTTCACGACGCCGATGTTCTACAAGTGGGTGCGCCACCCGCTCTATGTCGGCTTCATCATCGCCTTCTGGGCGACGCCGATGATGACGGTGGGCCATCTGGTCTTCGCGATCGCCACCACCGGATACATCTTCATCGGCATCTTCCTCGAGGAGCGCGACCTGGTGAACGAGTTCGGCGAACGGTACCTCACCTATCGCCGCCATGTCGGGATGGTCGTGCCGAAGATCGGCAAGCCTCGTGACCGCAAGGCGCCGAACTAGCTGATCAAACCTGCCCGCCCTCTAACCTCCGCGAGCGCCAAGCTTGCGGAGGTTTTCCTCGTGCGAGGCGCGGTCCAGTGAATAAAGGAAGATCACGCCGATCATGCCGATGCGCAGCAGCGCCATGATCGGGATATACCACCAGCCGAGCGCGTGGAGCGCTTCGTCCGGCACCTGATCGGGCGTGGCGCCGGTGGGGAAGTTCGCGAGCGTCAGCACGACCGTCGCCATCATCAGGCCGAGGCCGGAGGTCATCTTCTGGATGAAGGTGTTGGCGGCGAAGAACACGCCTTCCGATCGGCGGCCGGTCTTCAGCTCCGACTGTTCGACCAGATCCGAGATCATCGAAGCGATCAGCACCTGCATCGCGACGACCACGACGACATCGACCTGGCCGAGGCCGAAGACGACCCAGAAGGACGCATCCGTTCCTGGCTCCAGCACGTTGAAGAGCCGCAGCAGGACAGCCATGGGCGAGATGATCAGGCCGGCGACGCCGAGGGCGATGGCCGCGTGTTTCTTGCCGAGGCGGCGGCTGAGAATCGCCGCCACGACTGCGCCAAGCGTGGCGGAAAAGAAGATCGCCAGCGTGATGAGGCCGATCTGTTCGGAGCGGAAGCCCCAGAAATAGGTGGTGAAGTAGACGGATAGCGCACTGCCGAGACCCGCGGCCACGAAGGCGAACATGGCGGTGAGGAAGATCGACAGGAACGACTTGTTCGCCAGCGTCTCGAACACTTCGCGGAAGACGAGGCCGAGGGACATCTTGCGCTGGGGCGGCGTCTTCAGCTTCGGTACCTGATCGTGCGTGCCCAACGTCGAGATCAGAATGGCGGCGAGGATCACGCCGGACGAGATCCAGCCATAGACGCTGTAGGCGTCGCGATTGAACTGGCCGTTGGTGATCGCGGGCGTGATGAAGGCGGGGAAGACGGCGATGAACATGATCACGGTCATCGCGTTGCCGAAGGTCCAGCCGAAGAAGCTGCGGTAGGATTGCAGGTTGCTGCGCTGGTCGTAGTCGCGCGTCAGTTCTGGCGCGAGCGCGGCGTTGGGTGTCTCGAAGAAGGTGATGAAGATGCGCGTCGCCACGGCGAGGACGAGCACGTACCAGAACAGCGCGTCATTCCCCCAGCCAACGGGCGGATTCCAGAGGAAGAAGTAGCTGACCGCCACGGGCACGGCCGAGGCGTACATGAAGAGATGCCGCCGGCCGAAGCGCGAGCGGAAATTGTCGGACCAGTAGCCGACGATCACGTCCGCGAAGGCGTCGACCACCAAGGCGATGGTGAGCGCGAGGCCGACCATCGGCGCGTCCACGCCGATGACCTGACTGTAGAAGATCAGCAGGAAGAAGCCGAAGCCCTGATCCTTGATGCCGAACGCAGCCGAGCCGAGGCCATAAGCCAGCTTGGTCCTCAGCCCTGGTGCGTCGGTGATGCCAGCCTCCCCTGTCATTCAACAGGCTAGGCAGGCGTGCGTCGCAGCAGCAAGCGGCGCCTTAGCGGAAGGTGGTGGGATATTTGAATGGGTGTGCGATCCGTTGAATCCTCCGGATCGCGAGCGGACCTTCAGGTCCGCGTTCCCCGCGAAAGCGGAGATCCAGTGACCACGTCGAAGCTTGTCTGGAATTGAAGCTTCAAGCCGGAACAAGCCTTGGCGTCAGCCCTGGATCCCCGCGTTCGCGGGGAATGCGGACCAAAGGTTGTCCGCTTCCAGTGAAGACATGCTGTGTTCGTCGCCACTACCCCGAGAACTTCCCGTTCTTGTTGAAGCCACGTGGTGCGAGCCTGCCGGATTGGGCGCGTTTGCCGATCCAGTCTTTCCAGTCGTCGTTCGATTGCTGGCGGCCGCCTGAATCCGTCCACGAGAAGCCGTCGGCCTTGTTGAATGTCTTGATGTCGGCGAGACCGCCGTCCTTGAAGGCCTGGATCTTTACGCCCTTGCCGCGCGCCATTTCCGGCAGCTCGTCCGTCTTGAAGATGACCATCTTGCGGTTGATGCCGATGGAGGCCGTCATGTCGCCCGTGATCTTCACGCAAGCCGCCATGACCTCCTTCGGTCCGACATTGAGGACGATCTTGCCCTTGCGCGTGGACGAGACGAGCTCGCTGTCCAGCACGATGAAGCCATAGCCCTTCTTCGAGACGACGATGCGTCTGCCTTTCGCTTCGGCGACGAACATGCCGATGATCGTTTCGGCTTCGGGCACTTCGAGATTGAGGCGGATGGGTTCGCCATGGCCGCGGCCGCCGGGCAGCTTGTCGGCGCCCACGGTGAAGGCGCGGCCGCCGGAGGCCATGAGGATCACCTTGTCGGTGGTCTGGCATTCCAGCGACAGCGCGAATTCATCGCCCTCCTTGAACTTGAGATCGTCGAGCTTCTGGTTGTGGCCCTTGAGCGCGCGGATCCAGCCCTTCTCGGAGAGCACGACCGTGACCGGCTCCTTGACGATGAGGGCTTCGAGCGCCGCTTCCGTATCGATCTCCTGCGCAATGCCGAACGCGGAGCGGCGCTTGCCGTTGCGGTTCTTCGGATCGAAGATTTCGCGCGCGGCTTTCAGCTGGCGCTTCACTTCGGTCCACTGGCGATTGGTGGAGCCCAACAGCGCCTCGATCTCGCGCTTCTCGTCGGACAGCTCCTTGTGCTCGCGCTTGATCTCGATCTCTTCGAGCTTGCGCAACGCACGCAGGCGCATGTTGAGGATGGCTTCCACCTGGATATCCGACAGGCGGAACTTCTTCATCATCACGGCCTTCGGATCGTCCTCGTAGCGGATGATCCGGATGACTTCGTCGATGTTCAGGTAGGCCTTGAGCAGGCCGTCCAGCACTTCGAGGCGGTGTTCGATCTTGCCGAGGCGGTGCTTGTTCCTGCGGACGATCACCTCGCGGCGGTGATCGAGATAGCAGTTCAGCATGTCGCGCAGGCCCATGACCTTGGGCACGCCATGATCGAGCACGTTCATGTTGACGGGGAAGCGCGTTTCCAGCTCGCACTGACGGAACAGCGAAGCCATGAACACTTCGGCGTCCACCGTTCGCGATTTGGGCGTGAGAACGATGCGGACGTCTTCCGTCGACTCGTCCATCGCGTCTTCGAGCAGCGGGGCCTTCTTGGTCTCGATCAGTTCGGCTAGCCGCTCCATCAGCTTGGACTTCTGCACCTGGTACGGGATCTCGGTGATGATCACGCGCCACATGCCGCGGCCGAGATCTTCCTTGGTCCACTTCGCACGCACGCGGACGCCGCCGCGCCCGGTCGCGTAGACTTCACGCAGGCCTTCCTTGGTTTCGACAACCACGCCGCCGGTCGGGAAGTCGGGGCCCGAGACGATCTTCATCAGGTCGTCGACGGTCGCCTTGGAATTGTCGAGCAGGTAGATCGCGGCGTCGATGCACTCGGCCGGATTGTGCGGCGGGATCGATGTCGCCATGCCGACCGCGATGCCGGACGATCCGTTGACCAGCAGGTTCGGGAAGCCCGCGGCGAGAACCACCGGCTCCCTGTGCGTGCCGTCGTATGTTTCCTTGAAGTCGACCGCGTCGTCGTCGAGGCCTTCGAGCAGCAGCATCGCCGCGGGCGTCAGCTTGGCTTCCGTGTAGCGGAAGGCGGCGGGCGCATCGCCGTCGATGTTGCCGAAGTTGCCCTGCCCGTCGACCAGCGGCGCGCGCGTCGCGAAGTCCTGGGCCAGACGCACCATCGCGTCATAGATCGATTGGTCGCCGTGCGGGTGGTACTTACCGATGACTTCACCGACCACGGTGGCGGACTTGCGGTGCCCGCCCTGCGGGTTCAGCCCGAGCTGGGCCATCGAATAGAGAACGCGGCGGTGAACCGGCTTCAGGCCGTCGCGCACATCCGGCAGCGCGCGGGCGGTGATCGTCGAGAGCGCATAGGCGAGGTAGCGCTTGGACAGCGCCTCTTCCATCGGTTCGTCGATGATCTCGCCGCCATTGTCCGGCGGATCAATCGTGGTGTTCCTGGCCATCTAGTTCCTCGAATCAGACCGGTGAGAGTCGCCCTGACCGTTCGAGCCGGTCAATCATCAGGTTGCGCGCTTCCGGGACTGGCTTGTTGAGATCGGCGAACAATCGCTCCGAAAGGAAGTGTCCGGTCAGCCTGAAGCCCGCATGGATATCCACAGGCGTCGCCGGAGCGGTGTTGTCGATCAGGAAAGCAGGCAGCGGCAAGAGCCGGTCGAGATAGTCGCCTGCTTCCGATCCACGCACGGCCCGGCCCGATTTGGGGCTCACATGGGTCAGACCGTCATTGCCGCCCGAAACGGCGCAGCTCGAAAGATCGAGGCCATAACCCATCATGGTCAGCAGCCCGATTTCCCAGCGGACGAACAGCGCCGGCCAGACGTCGGGCTGGCCGAGCAGGTCCAGCACCGTTTCGGCCGCGTCATAAAGCGCCGGCTTCGCCTCGCCCTCCGGCAGCGCGGCGGCGAGAAGTTCGGCGAGCGCTGAAAGTCCGGCCAGCGCCTCCCCGTCCGCCATGTAGACGGATGCACGCTCGTTGTCGGTTTCGGCGGTGAAGAAGCCGAGGCTGTCGTCGGCGCGAGCCTTCCATGTCACCAGCAACGTGTTGCCGGGTTGGAGGGGCGCGCGCTTTTTCTGGCTCGACCCGCCATAGACCATGCCACGGCGGCGGCCCTTCTCGCGCGAGAAGACTTCGAGGATCGCGCCGGTTTCTCCGAAACGCCTCAAGCCCAGCGATATCGCCCGGTCGCTCCACTCAGCCATGGGCACGGCATAGGCGCACGGGCGGATAAGGCAACAGTAGAGCTGTTGCGCGGCCCAGACGGGTCGCTCATCCTGCTGCGATGATGCTCGATCCCCAGACATTCAGGAGTGAACCCGTCGATATCCAGTGGCGGTTCTGGAAGACGGATCGCTTCGGCCAGTTCGATATCGCCACCGTCGCCGGTGAAGAGTGGGGGCCGTCCCCTCGCGGTCTTGCGCATCTCGAAACAGCGTTGGCCAACATCGACGCGCTGTACGACCTCGCCCTGCCCGCGGCGGAGTCAGCCTGGCAGGCGCTCTACAAAGGCCCACTCCGGACACGCGACGCGTGGAGCCTGACACGCTTGTTCGCAGGAGATGACGGCGGACTGGTGATCACGCTCTACGAGGGCGACTACGACACCTACGGCGCGTGGGACATCTCACTGATGGATGGCGTGGTCAGCGGCGTGATGCGGCGGCAGACCTAGAACGCAGGTGTGGATTCGGATGCCAGCTTCAGCAGCGTTCCGTCCAGTGGACGTTCACCGACGAGATTGTCCGATCGATGTATTCGACATGAATTTTCACGTTGGCCGACGCGGCGGATTCGAGCGTGCCGGCGATGGCATCCCATTGACCGGGCCGGGGCCCCGGACGTGAACCGCTCACCGGATCGCCCAGATCTACCAGCAGCCGGTCGGTCGACATGTCGATGCGGAAAGTCCTGCCAGCAGGCAGCGGTGAGTCAGCGACGGTCGTAGGCACGCGATAGGTGAACATGTAGCCAGTTGTCGGCGCCGACCCGGCCGCCGGGAACGCAATCGAATCGATGATGCAACCCGTCAGGACTTTCAGGCCTCCCGATCCCGCCTGGGGCGGGACCGAGATCTTTGGAACGGGCAAGTTTTTCGGCGGCGGCTTTCCGGTGATCACGGGATTCTGTCCGGAGGCGAGCTGCGCGTTGCTGGCGGCCAGCACGAGCAGCGTTACGGCCAGTATGCGTTTCATCGACACCCCCAGCACAGATGGCCTGTAGGACACCACGTATGCCCCACACTGTCGACCGCGCGTGGCAGCAACTCAGCGTAACGCAAGCCGCTAAAGCGCAGGCGTTGCCTGCGGTTCGGTGGGCGCGTCTAACTCCAGTGTGCTGGTGAGACCACAGAACAGGCGCGCACGGCCGTTCACCGATCCGGCCGCGTAACGCTCGCGCGCCGCCCAGGCGAGCACGGCATTGTCTAGCCGCGCATAACCGCTGGAGACGGCGATCTGGACATTCTCCATGCGGCCTTCGGCGCTGACGCAGAAATTGATCGTGACGCTTCCCTGCTCGACGCAGCGCATCGACGCTGCCGGGTAATCGGGACGGCCGCCCTGCAGGCGCACGGGCCTCACCACGCTCGCGCCAGGCGGCGCGGCGGGCACGAAGCCTTCGGCGGGCGTTTCCGGTTTGAAGAGCACTTCCGTTTTTGTGGGGCAGCTCGCGGCCTGCGGCGCGGGAGCAGCGGCAGCTTGCGGCGGAGCTTCCGGCGCGGGCGTGGCGCAAGCTGCGAGGCAGGCCGATATCGCGATCACAAGGGCGATCGACAGGCGTTTCATGCGGCCTCCGTCATGCGCGACACGCTAGACCCTGGCGACCTCAAGCCGCAATCGGCGCCGAGTTGACGTTTCGATGAAGCTGTCCCACATGGCCCTCAAGCGAGGACGACCTCCCCCATCAAGGGCGAAGCATTCGGGACGGCCCGGACCCTTACGGAGGGCCACATGGCCTGGGTGTTTCTAGGTATCGCCGGACTTCTCGAAGTTGTCTGGGCTTACATGCTCAAGGTGTCCGACGGGCTGTCCAAGCCGGTCGAAGCGACGGTCGCCGTGGTGGCGATGATCGCCAGCTTCATCGTGCTGTCACTGGCGATGAAATCGCTGCCGCTTGGCACGGCCTACACGATCTGGACCGGTATCGGCGCAGTCGGCGCGTTCGTGATCGGCATCGCTGTGCTCGGAGAGGCGGCGACGCCCTTGCGCATCGGATCGGCCGTGCTGATCCTCGCCGGGATCGTCGGGCTGAAGCTGGCGTCGGACGCCTAGCCAAGCTCGTTGCAATAGTAGGTGGCGACGATCGTGTAGCATTCGCACGCTACGCTCTCGAGACCGGCGCGGTCCGATATCGTCAGCCGTCCACGCGCGTATTGGATAAGTCCCGCCTTCTGCAGCGCGCCCGCCGCGATCGTCACCCCGGGCCGCGTGACGCCGAGCATCAGAGAGATCAGCTCGTGCGTCAGGTTGAGCATGTCGCCGTCCGTGCGGTCGTGGACCATCAGCAGCCAGCGCGCGAGGCGCTGCACAACTTCGTGCGCGCCATTGCAGGCGGCGGTCTGCGCCACTTGCGTGTGCAGCGCATTGGCAAAGCCGTTGAGCGCCCGCCGAAGCGGCGGCGATTGCTCGATCATGGCGCGAACCGCCGTCGCTTCCACGCGGAAAGCGACGCCATCGCTCTGCGCCATGATCTCGGATGTCAGCCTGTCTGCGCCCAACGCAGCGTGAACGCCGGCCGCGCCTTCGCGGCCAACATGACCGATCTCGATCCGCCCGCCCTGCTCCAGAGGCGCCAGCAGCGATATGATGCCCGTCTCGACGAAATAGATCGATTTCGCAGGCTCTCCGGCGCGCTGCAGGACGTCGCCTGACACCATACTCATGCGCTCGAGCGAGCCGCGGAGAACGGTGAAGTCGCCGGCCGGCAGGTCGGCAAGTATCGCGTTTCGTATGTCAGGCTGTCTAGGAATGGGCATGCCTCGGCCCCGCATAACGACGGGGAGCACACACATCTCTCTGCCGGACGCCGCCGAAAGGTCGTTGTCCGATACATACGTATATAGGGCGCGTGGCAGCCTGCGGGCGCCCGTCGAGCAGTTGCACGAAAAGGACCTTCACTAAATCGAGCGCAGCGTGGCGTTCGCACCAGAATTCAGTCGCGGGACCGAATCCCGCCCCCGGCGGGAAAGTGCTGTCATTGCGATGGAACTGTCTGTTCGACGCCTTACACAGCGCGCAACGCAGGCGACGCAGTGGCGTAACCGCGCGGCTCGCAGTCACTCGACCGGAAAGGCCGCATCGAGCGCCGTCGCGAAGGCGCGGGGCGTGAATGGCCTGGACAGAAGCGCGAGGCCTTCAAGCGCTGGATGCGTAATCCACGGCTCGCCATGCAGGCGCACGGAACTCACGATCGTGGGCGGCTGCGGCTTGCCGAATCCCCCGATCCGGACAATCCGGAGAAACTGCAACGCGTCGAGCTCACCGAGATCGATCTCCATGATGATGAGGTCGATGGCGTAGTCAGAGGCGAACCGAAGCGCCGCCCTGCCGTCCCCGGCTTCCACGCTGTCGAAGCCTGATTCGTCAAGAAGAGCTGCAATCTGGTGCCGCGCTGCCTGGTCGGGATCGACGATCAGCGCGCGCATCAGTTTCATGGCGGCGGCGCAGCCGCGACGCGAAGATCAGTCTTGTCTGGCGTGTTGAGATACAGGCGCATTCCCCCACCGCGAGATCAGCTCACGGTTTGGGGAGCGTGGTCGGCGCCGGCGCCTCGGTCTGTTCGAAACCTTACAATGCGGACTGATATTCGGGCGCCGCAGTGCGGCGATTATGTTCGCGCAAAACGAAACAGGCGGCGGATTGCTCCGCCGCCTGCATCAGCGATCCCTATTGCGGATCAATGCTTCTGGTAGTCGAGCTCCATCGCGCCGACGGCGGCGGTGATGCTGAGGCCGGTGTTGCCTTCGACACTCAGCGGCTGGAGCGTGACCGACTTGTCGAGGCCGCCGATCATCACGTTGAGGTTGCCGCCGACAACGGCCGTCGCGCCAGCTGTGGCGCCGGCGTATTTGCCTTCGAGCGCATCAGGCTGCATGTCGCTCGACGGCGCGATCACCGTCCAGATCAGCACGCCCGCATTTGTGTAGCCGATATCGACCCCCAGCTTCGTGATGTCGCCCGTGTAGTGCGAGACCTGGTTCGTCGTCGCCGACTTGAACACGCAGCTCAGATCCTTCTGGGAGCCGAGCACATAGCCCCACCCTGCTTCGACATCGCAGGTGAGCGTGCCTACCTTCACGCCAGCCGCATGAGCCGGCGCCGTGGCCATCATCGCTGCGCCAAGCGCGGCAGCGATCGTTGCAATCTTCTTCATCGGCATCTTGCACTCCTTGCTATCCCGCATCCGCGCACGCGAATGCTTTCGAGAAACTGGCCCGGACCTGCCGACAGGTCTCAACCGCTCGGGGAGGCAACGTGCGTTAAGCAGAAGCCGTTCCGTTCATGAGCGCATGGTAACGAGTTCCGCCCACGGACTAAGACGGGAACGGATTGAGGCCGCAAAGAGGCGCCTCATTCAGGACGGAAGCGCGCGCAATACGTATTCGATCTTCGAACCCTCCGCGGTGAAAGCGCATTTCACCCAGCGGCCCTGTGCGTCGTACCAGAAGCTAGCATCGATCTCGCTATCGACATCGTACCGGCGCGCCTGCACCGACCCGCCCTTGATCTTCACCGTCTCGATGCCGCGATCCTTCACCGTGATCGGCAGCATCTCGCCGGTCTCGGTGGAGAACATCTTCGACTGCTTCATCTCGTCCTCGTTCCAGTGCGTGGACGGAATGACGATGCCGGGCACGACGCCCTTGAACTTCTCGCCCTCAACCTTCAGCCCGCCTTCCGCGGGCTGCGCCTTCAGCGTCTTCCACCTGCCTTCGTTCTTGGTCCGCGACCCGACCCAGGTCAGCTTGCCGCCGAGATAGCGTTCGGTGACGTCATGCACGTAGTGGAAGAAGTTGATCGGTCCGAGATCGACGCGCAGCTCGACATCGGTTTCCACCGTCAGCGAGGCGCCCGAGCGCTTGAAGGCGAGGACGTGCGTGCCGAAAGCCCCGCCATCGCGCAGCACATCGAACGCGATGCGGTCGCCGTCGGAGGGTTGCCAGGTCTGGGCCGACGCCGGCGCCGCGAGCAGCACGAGCGCCGCGATCGGCATGGCCAGCCGCGCGAGCCATCCCTGCCCCTGTTCCCGAGAGCCGCAAGACGCATCAGCCAGCCTCATTCCCAGCCTCATCCGATGTCCTTTCGCGTGTTCCTTCGCGATACGCCGGGCAAATCCCTCCGGATCATGGGGCTTCAAGGTTGATCGGCAGCCTCAATCTCCCTAGGTCATAGGCGCGAACCCCGGGCGACGGCCGGGCATAGGGGCTTTCATGCGGACACACGGCAACGTCATCGAAGCGATCGGCCGGACCCCGCTGATCAAGCTGCGGAAAGCTTCCGAGCTGACGGGCGCGAACATCTACGGCAAGGCGGAGTTCCTGAACCCCGGCCAGTCGGTGAAGGACCGCGCCGCACTGGGCATGATCCGCGACGCCGAAAAGTCCGGCCGGCTGAAGCCCGGCGGCGTGATCGTCGAGGGAACCGCCGGAAACACGGGCATTGGCCTTGCCGTCGTGGGCAACGCGCTGGGCTATCGCACCGTCATCGTGATGCCGCGCACGCAGAGCCAGGAGAAGAAGGACGCTGTCCGCTCCCTCGGCGCGAAACTGGTCGAGGTGGACGCGGTCCCCTACGCCAACCCGAACCATTACGTGAAGTATTCCCAGCGCCTCGCGGAAGAGATGGCGAAAATGGAACCGCTGGGCGCGATCTGGGCCAACCAGTTCGACAACGTCGCCAACCGCAATGCGCACTATGAAACGACGGGCCCGGAGATCTGGGAACAGACCGGCGGCAAGCTGGACGGCTTCATCTGCTCGGTCGGTTCCGGCGGCACGCTTGGCGGCGTCTCGCTGGCGCTGAAGGAACGCAGCAAGAAGGTACAGATCGGCCTCGCCGATCCGGGCGGCGCTTCCCTCTTCTCTTATTACAAGAGCGGTGAACTGAAGGCCGAGGGTACTTCGATCACCGAAGGCATCGGCCAGTCGCGCATCACCGCGAACCTGCAGGATGTCGTGGTCGACGACGCCTGGCGGATCGACGACGCGGATGCGCTGCGTGTGCTGTTCGACCTTACACGGAATGAGGGCATGTGCCTGGGCGGATCGTCCGGTATCAACGTCGCCGGGGCCATGGCGCTGGCGCGGAAGCTCGGGCCGGGCTCCACGGTGGTCACCATTCTCTGCGACTACGGCAACCGCTACCTGTCGAAACTCTACAACGGCGCTTTCCTCAAGGAGAAAGGCCTGCCGGTTCCTGATTGGTATGAAAGCTAGGGCCTAGCCGAGCAGGCGCGTCGCCAGATAGCCGATGCCGGCCCAGAACGCGCCGCAGAACACCACGACCGCGACCGTGACTTTCCAGGCTGGCCAGCGCGGCTCGTCCGCATACGGATCGGGATAACCGAAGTCGAGATCGCCATGGACCGGCTTGCGCGACAGATACAATCCATCGGTCTCGCTGACGCGAGCCACGGGGGCTGTCCAGGCTTTGCGGTCGATGGTCAATCTGCCTCCGGGCGGTATGGCGGGCACAGGGTTCGTGCTGCTAGCGTAACAACCGAGTCTTCTCCCGGCCCACTTAACAATCCTTCAACCGGGAAGATGCCGCGGGCTTTTGTGACAGGAAGTTTATGTCACGCAGCCGCATGGATCGTTCCGGCCTGTGAATAGAATGGCGGCAAGCGCGCGGGGTTCCGCGCGTCTGATCCGTGCTTGTATGTGCTAGTGGACTAGTAGGCGCCGCGAGCTAGCAGAACGGCCGGAATCGCCCAGAACAGAATCCTGAGATCCTGCCAGATCGACCAGGTCTTCACGTACTGGACGTCGTACGACACGCGCTCCGCATAGGTGAGCCTGTTACGGCCCTTGACCTGCCACAGGCCGAGCACGCCGGGGCGCACCGCCACGTAGTAGGGATAGTCGGCCCCGTACCGGTGAATCTCGGCAGACGTGACCGGGCGCGGTCCGATGACGGACATCTCGCCGCGAATGATGTTGAGGAGCTGCGGAAGCTCGTCCAGGCTGCTCTTGCGCAGGAAGCTGCCGATCAGCGTCACGCGCGGATCCTTCCGAAGCTTCTGGAATTCAGCCCATTCCGCTGCCGCAGTCGGGTCCGTCGCGAGCAGGTTTTCAAGGCGTTCCGCCGCATCCAGCGGCATCGTGCGGAATTTGTACACGGTAAACATGCGGCCATCGCGGCCGACACGCAGCTGGCTGAACACCGCCGGGCCTGGGTCGAAGACCTTGAGCAGGGCATAGATAACGATCAGCAGGGGAGATGCCAGCACGAGCACTGTGATCGCGAGGATCAGGTCCATCACGCGCTTCAGGATGCTGGTGTAAACACGATTGACCTGACCCGCTGGCGGATTACCGGCCCAGGCCCCAAACCGGTCGGCCTCTACGCCGCTACCATTCTTCATAGCCACCACTACCCTCGCTCGGCCTCAGCCGAGCCCCAGCACGCAATACCCGGACCAGCGATGCTGGTCGGCGCTTACACCCAAACCCTTCCTCCTAGGGTCGGCTATTGAGGTCTGTTGTTGCCCGGACTGCCTGTTTCATCCCCAAACAGGCGAGTTGTCCGGCCAAACTTCCCCGAATCAGGGAAGTAACAGCCTGTTAACGAACAGAACTCCGATATTGCAGCGCAAACAATAGGCTTCGCCCAGTGGGCGAGTACCTTACCGCCCTTACATTGATGGGGTATTGGACTAGTCGCCTGTCGCATTTTTGAACACATCAGGCAGGCGATTGTTGCGCCGCACAAACGACTTCCAGGCGACTTGTGGCGCCCAAAAGTGCGCTAACCTGTCACTGATCGGCTGACCCGTTTGGCGTTATGCGGGGCTGGGGAAAACTAATGGCGCCATTCCCTTGCCGCGTCCCGCAGCTGTGGCTACCCAGACCGCCTGACAATCCTCAAGCCAACGGAGTCGGCGCCAGATGGTCGCCCATTTCACGCCGGAGAAGCCAATCGTCTCCGCCGAGTGGCTGAGAGCTCACCTGACCGCTCCCGACATACGCGTGCTCGACTGCACCTACTTCATGCCGGGTTCTCCACAGACCGGCCGGCAGGCTTATGAAGCGCACCACATTCCGGGCGCCCGATTCTTCGACATCGACGACATTGCCGACACCGACAGCTCCCTGCCCCACATGCTGCCGCCGCCAGAGAAGTTCTCCTCGCGCGTCCGCAAGCTGGGTCTTGGCGATGGGCATCGAGTGATCTGCTACGACCAGAACGGCTTCATGGCTGCGGCGCGCGTTTGGTGGATGTTCCGCTCGATGGGCCATGGCGATGTCGCCGTGCTCGATGGCGGCTTCGATGCGTGGCGTGCTGCTGGCGGCGCCGTTGAAGATCTTCCGCCGCACTTCCAGGCCGACCGGCATTTCACTGTCCGTCCGCGCCGCGATCTGGTGAAGGACATCGACCAGGTGAAGGCCGCGCTCTCAGGCGGCTCGGCACAGATTGTCGATGCACGCTCGGCTCCGCGGTTTCGCGGCGAAATGGAAGAGCCCCGTCCCGGCCTGCGCAAGGGGCACATGCCTGGCTCGATCAACGTTCACTATGCATCGATCATCGCACGCGATGGAAAGCTGAAATCCGACGCCGAGCTGAAGGCTGCGTTCGCGGAGGCCGGCGTCGATCTCGGGAAGCCGATCATCAATTCGTGCGGCTCGGGCGTGACGGCCGCGATCCTGGCTCTGGCGCAATCGATTGCCGGACATGACGACGGCGCCGTCTATGACGGCTCGTGGAGCGAATGGGGTCTGCCGTCGAGCGGCGGCCAGGTCGAGACAGGCTGATCAATGGGCTCGGGCGCCGGCAAGGATGGCAAGGGCAAGCGCAAACTCGGCACCCGCCTCACGCATGCCGCCCGCGATCGCAAGCTCACACAAGGCGGCGTAAATCCTGTCGTCCAGCGCGCGTCGACCGTAATCGTCGAAAGCGCGTCCAAGCTGTTCGAGCCCGGCGGCTGGACCTATGGCCGCCACGGCACGGCGACGCACGAAGCGCTGAAACAGGCGCTGGTCGAGATCGAAGGCGCGGAGCATTGCGCGCTTGTGGCGTCTGGGCTTCTCGCCTGCACCGTGCCGTTCATCGCCTTCGCCGAAGCCGGCGCGCACGTGCTGGTCGGCGACAATGTCTACGGCCCCACGCGCCGTTGGTGCGATCGCACGATGAGCCGGTGGGGCTGTGAAACCGAGTATTTCGATCCCACCATCGGCGCGGGCATCGAGAAGCTGATCCGGCCGACGACCAAGATGATCTTCGTCGAAAGCCCCGGCTCCATGACATTCGAAGTCGCCGATGCTCCTGCAATCGCAGCGGTCGCGAAGCCGAAGCAGATCGTCACGGTGATGGACAACACCTGGAGCGGAGGGGTTTTCTACAAGCCGCTGAAGCTGGGGTTCGACATCTCCGTGCAGGCCAACACCAAATATGTCAGCGGCGGCGCGGATGCGATCAACGGCGCGATCTTCACGGACAACGACGCGCTGCTCTCGCGCCTGAAAGACACAATCGCCGATCTCGGTATCAACGTCTCGCCGGACGATGCCTATGCGGTTCTGCGCGGCGCGCGCTCGCTGGAATTGCGGATGGAGAAGCACCAGGCATCTGCACTGGACGTGGCGCGCTGGCTGAAGACGCATCCGTCCGTGCAGCGCGTTCTTCATCCAGCACTTGAAGATGATCCGGGTCACGCCTTGTGGAAGCGCGACTTCACTGGGTCGTCCGGCCTGTTCGGCATCGTGCTGAAGAACGTGCCCACAAAACATGTTCACGCCTTCCTCGATACGCTGGAACTATTCGGACTCGGCTTCTCCTATGGCGGCTTTGAAAGTCTCGCCATCCACTGCGACCCGCAGCTGAAGCGCACCGCGGTCAAGCCTGCCTATGGCGGCCCGCTCATCCGTCTGTCGGTCGGCCTCGAAGACCCGGCCGATCTCATCGCCGATCTCGACCAGGCGCTCGCGAAGCTCGGCTGAAAATGAAGGACGCCCCGTACCTCGCGGTACGGAGCGCCCCATGCCCCCCGGCACCTAGTATTGCTAGTCGTGGTAATACTTCGCGTACGCCTTGTAGTCATAACCGCCCGCCGAATAAGCGTGCTGGTTCCGCTTCCGCGGATCAACAAACGTCAACACCACGCCAGCCACATTCGCATGGAAATCACGCAGGATCTGCATGGTCTCACGCAACGTACCGCGATGCGTCTTGCGCCAGCGCGTCGCAACGACGACCTGGTCGACCTTCGACGTAACCACGCGCGTTTCCGCCATCAGCAGGATCGGGCCGGTATCGATGATGATCAGGTCATAGGACTGCTGCAGCATGCTCAGCAGTGCATCAAACGCTCGGCTGCCGAACACGTCGCGCGGCGTGTGCTTGCGGTCGGAGAGCGGGAGAATGTGCAGGCCCGTGGCTTCGTCGGTCTGCACCGCGTCAGCAAGGCGGGCCTCGCCGAACAGATACTCCAGCAGGCCTGCTTCCGCCTTGACACCGGACACTTCGGTTAGCTGGCGCAGGCGAAGGTCGCCGTCGATGACGATGGTCTTGGTGCCCGACATGGAAGCCATGCGGCCGAGGCAGAAAGTCATGCTTGTCTTGCCCTCGGAAGGCAGGGACGAGACGACCGCCACGGTTTTCGCTGCCTTATCGATGTCAGCGAACATGATCGACGCGCGCAGATTGCGATAAGCCTCCGCGAATGCCGAGTGCGGCTTCTCGAGCAGGTATTCGGCGGGCTTGACGCGCGCCTTGGTGAAGTTGCCGGAGGCCGGAAGCAGCGGGATCTGGCCGATATACGGCACCCCTGCCACATCTTCGACCTCTTCCGGCGAGGAAATGAAGTTGTCGAGCAGCTCCAGTACGAGACCGACAAAGGCGGCCAGCGCGAGGCCGAGCATGAAGCCCAGCATCAGGTTGAGGCGCGTGTTCGGGAAGCTCGGACCGCCAGGAACGGGGGCATAGCTGTCGATGACGGCGTCGGCTTCGGTGATGCCCTCGAGTTCGCCCGTTTCCTTGAAGCGGTTGTTGAATTCCTCGAACAGCGTGCGGGTCGCCTGGGCGTCGCGTTCCAGCGCTGCCTGTTCGACGCCAGCGCGGTTGTTGCTGGCCAACTCGCCCTTCGCGCGGTTCATGCTGCCCTGCAGGCTGCTGACGCGCTCGCGCGCGATCAGGACTTCCTGTCCTAGCGATGACGCAATGCGCTGCAGTTCGGCTTCGATCTGGCGGTTGTTGTCCGCCTCTTCGGCCATGACTTTCTGGTATTCGGGGTGGCGCACGTCGTAGCGACGGACCACATCGGCCTTGCGGGCTGAAAGTGCCGTCTGCTGGCTACGCAGGTTGGCGATGGCGCCCGAGCTCTGCGCTTCCGCGATCGTGTCGATGCCGCGGTTGGCGCGCATCTGCTCGTTCATGTTGCGCAGGCGCGCACTCTTCTGGGCGTATTCCGACTGGGCCTGAGTAAGCTCGGCGTTGATGTCGCGGATCGTCTGTTCGGTCAGCGTGGTGTCGCCGGACCGCAGCAGGCCCGTTGAGGCGCGGTGCGCTTCGACCTTGCTTTCCGCGTCACGCAGTTCCTCGCGCAGCACGGCGAGGCGTTCGTTCAGCCAGTCCTGCGCGCGGCGGGTGGCGTCGAACTTCGTCTCGAGCTGGTTGTCGAGATAGACTTCGGCCAGCGTGTTCGCGAGCGTCGCAGCCATCTTCGGATCGCCGCTGGTGGCGCCGATCTCCATGATGAAGGTCGAGCCGACACGGTTCACGTTGATGCGGCCGCGCACGCCATCGATGATGCCGTCCAGCATCGCGCGTTCCCGTGCCAACGCTTCCGGCGAACCGGGCGGCGGAGGCGGCGGAGCGGCCTGGGCTTCCTGCTTTCCGAACGGCAGCAGGCCCTTGATGAAAGATTTCATCTGGCCGATGCGGACATCCCATTCGCTCGGCGGCTGTAGGCTCCAGTTGAATTCCGGATTCTTGGTCAGGTCGAGCCGGTTGACGACCTTCTCGATCAGCGAGCGGCTTTTGAGGATCTCCGCTTCGGTGTCGAGCATGCTCGTGTTGGCCGGCGCGCCGGACAGAACAGCACCGATGTCGATGACGTTCTGGCCACGCATGTTGACGATCACCCGCGCGGTCGCCGTGTAGGCCGGCTGCAGCTGGAACGCATGGATGGCGACGGCGGCGAACGTTAGCAGAAAAACCGCGATCATCACGCTCAACCGGCGACGGATGGCGCGAATGACCCGCGGAATCGAGATGACGTTGTCGCTCTCGGAGGGCTTGGGCGGCAGCGACGTCGTCCGGGGATAGCCCGATGCTACGTCGAATGGATAAACCTTGTTCAATGGGCCACTCCAGTTGCCTTGTAACACGGCCGTGCTTTGCGACCGTTACGGGTAGAGCCTCAGACCAACGCCGACGATAGTTTGACGGGCATCGGCGAGCGGAGCTGATGAATCAGTGGCGTAGTGACGAGCCGCAAACTCCAAGTGTGCTTGCTTGTTCAGCTTGTAGGCGACACCGGCCGCTAGGTTCGTGATATCGTCCTTGCGCTGGAACAGCGGGAACGCCGCAGACGCGTTGAATTCGTAATTGCCGATACCGGCCTCGCCAAACAGCAACACGTTGCGAAGCAGCTCGTGATCGGCCCGAATCGAGAAGCGCTGCGTCGTCGCCGAGGTTGCCTCGAGGATGCCAGGGTCACTGATACCTGCGTTGGCCGAGAACGTGACTGTGGTCAGCTGCGTGGGGAACCACTGCACGCGTGCGTCCATGCTGAGGCCTTCGGCGTCGGCTTCGGCCGGATCATCGAGATCTTCCTGGACTTCACCGATCGAAAACTCCCCGGCGAATGGAGCGGAGAACTCGAAGTTGGCGCCGACTCGAAGCGATGTCTGTGAGCCATTGCGGTTGGCGCTTCCGGCTGCGTCGTATTCGAATTCGGACTGGCCAGCCTGAACGAACACGGCGATGTCTGGCGAGACCGCGTAACCAACGCGACCCGAAAGCGTCGTTTCGGAGCGGTCGCGCAGATTGTAGATAGACTGATAGTTGTCTTCCCGCGTGCCAACATTTGCCTGCATCTGCAGACGATCAGAGACAAAGTTCACGCCGGCAACAGCGGAAACATACTTGTCGCGCGCAGGCTCGCTTAGCCGTCCGCCGGGCTCGTAGCGCGCTTCGGTGCCTTGGCCCGTGGCGAGACTGCCGGTAAAGGCAACATTGCGGGTAGCGTCCAGGCGGCCGTCAGCGAAGATCCTGTAATCGGATGCGCTTTCCGAATCCTGCTCCAGATACTCGCGATGATCCACGACGGCGCCGAACGCCAAGGCGTGAACAGACCAGTTAGACGTCATCACCGCTTCGGGACGAATACGGATGACCGTGTCACTTTGCTGACCCGAAGCCTGGCCGAATACGTTGTCGTTGTATTCCGCGCCCGCGTAGAGGCTCGAGGAAAGATCGAACGACCCGACGTGGATCACTTCAGGATCATATTCCGGCTGCCCGCGGTCCGTGACAGCTGTGTGGCGGCCGCGGAGGAAGGGGTTGTCCTGTGCCGATGCAACAGGGGCGATGACGCCGGCCAGCGCGGATGTCAGCAGGAGGTGTTTGAGACCAAACTTCATTGGTGTTTACCTTTTCGGGCGGTGCCGTGTATCTCGCTAGGTAGCAAGAATGGGGCCGAAGCCCGTAAATCCTCGCTTCCCGGTTGAATCCCCGGCGGATGTTTCAGAGAGCGACAGTGCATGCTTGTTCGGGGACCGGTCTCACGAGCCTTCGCCCCTCCCCTTTGTCATGTTTCGGGGCGGTGGCCCCACTTCAAACTTCATGTTCGCCGCCTTGGCGTCGGCCTCGGCCAGCGTGTCCTTAACCATGGCCTTCGCTGCCGCGGCCGCCATGTCCTCTGCGGTCGGCTGCGGCGCAACGACGTAGACGCCAGCTAGTTCGGTTGCCGCCTGGCGCAAGGGCTCACACCGCTGCAGGTCCGCAGCAATTACATTCAGCGCCGCGCCGATCACTTCGCCGCCGGTCGTCCCGAGCTTCTTGATGTTGTACTCGAGATCTTCCTTCGCACTGAGGGAGATGCACCGGACGTTTGCGGTCAGCTGGCCGACGATGTCGGCGTCCTGGGCAAGCGCATGCGGTGCGGCAACGGCCAGTGCGGCGGTCAACGCAACTGGACGCAGCAGCCGCAAGACACGCCAGCTGCGCACTGTCCGTTTACCATCAGATGGACTGGTCACGTTCAAGGCCGATCACCCGCCAGCATGTGCAAGTCGCCGGAAAATTCGCCTTTCCGGCATGTCCTAGAAGAAGCGTTCGCGAATCCGGATCGTGTCGCCAGGACGCACCAGCGTGGTCGGCGTGAGCTCGACTTCACGCTCGTTGGGGCTGTCGGCGCTCTTGATGAGGATGCGGTTCTTGTCGGCGCGGTAGGTGAAGTCACCCGCGCTGGCGATCGCGTTCATCACGGTGAGACCGGAAACGAAGGGGAACTCACCGGGACGGTTAACCTCGCCAAGGATGTAGTACGGGCGGCCTTTGACCAGCTCGGTCGAGACTTTGGGGTCCTTGAGCCAGCCATCCTTGTACTTCGTCTCGATCAGGCGGCTCGCGTCGTTCAGCGTGAGATTGACGACTTCAACCTGGCCGATCAGCGACATCGAAACCGCGCCCTGGCCGTCGACAATGAAACTGCCGGAAAGCGACGGCTCGTCGTAGACGGTGACCTTGACCTCGTCGCCTGACCCCAGGCGGTAGCCGGCGATGCCCAGTCCAGACTGCTGCATTTCCTGCGGATTGCCCCGCTCCGGCCCCGTCGTGCAGGCTGCCAGCACGACAGCGCCAAGGCTCACGATGGCCAGCGCGGCTTTCTTGAGCGCATTCATCTTACGTCTCCTACGAACCCCTACCCGTCGCGGCCGCATCGATGGTCGGCCCCGTCGAAATGAACTCTACCGTATCATGCTCGAAACGGGCCGCAGTGAGGCGACCGCTCAGGTAAGCACCCGTATCGAGTCCGATCCGCCGGGAATCCCGGTGCGGCTGTTGCGCGGGCGTGTGCCCGTGAACGATGACAGCGCCGAGCGGCCTGCGATCGCCGAGAAACTCCTCGCGGATCCACAGCAGGTCATATTCCGTCTGCTGATCAAGCGCCACGCCGGGGCGTACGCCGGCATGCACGAAGACATAGTCGCCGATACGGACGCTGAGATCGAGATTTGTCAGGAAATGCAGGTGTTCTGGCGGCACGGCGGCGTGCAGCGCCTCGGAGGCTTCCTGCCACTGCTCCATCGACGTGCGCGTGCGCGGCGGGCGGACGCCATAGGAAACCAGCGTTTCGGCGCCGCCAAATTCCACCCAGCGCGGGCCGATGCTTGGGTCGCCGAGGAACTGAAGCATCGCGGCTTCGTGGTTTCCCTTGAGGAAATATGTCTCGAAGGAGGACAGCCGCTCGCTCAAAAGGATGTCGATCACGTCCTTCGACTGGAAGCCCCGGTCGACATAATCGCCCAAGAAAACCAGGATAGGCCGCCCCTCGAAGCCGCCCTTGCCGACATCAGCAAGCAGGCTGTCGATCAGGCGCGCCAGCAGGTCTGCGCGGCCATGCACGTCGCCGACGGCGTAGACGCGCCGGCCCGGCGGCACCGTCGCAGGTGGGCCGGGGATATGAACATTCTTGGTTAGCGGGCTCTCGGTCTTGCGTCCGAACAGGCGTGCGAAGCCACGGCCCAGCGTGCCCAGCATGTTGCCAGTCGCACGGGCCAGACCCGAAGCAGCCGCAGAGATTCGCGTAGCAGGCGAAGGCAAACCTAACTCCCGATCCACGCTGCCTTCCGGGGCAGGCGCGGTGCGTCCGTTACGCAACAGGCGAGCCAACCCGTCCACCGCTCCCGGAGAAGGCGATAAGGACCGGCCGGGCGAGTAGCGCAATGGGCTCACAGGGCTCATCCCGCCATCCTGCGCTGGCCATACGACACAATAAAAACGGTTCAACCATCGCGTGCACGGTTAATGCAGTTGCGCCAAGCCCGAATGCGCATCATTGCATCGGCGCCCGATCAGGCTGCAACCCGGGCCTGCTACTTGCAGGTTTTCCCGCATGACGCGTATCGCATTCTTCGCCCATGACGCTGCGGACGCCGCCGTGCGCCGCCGCGTGCAGGGCTTCCGAGACGACGGGCTGGACGTGGTGGGATTCACCATGCGCCGCCACGATGACGTCGCGGTGGACTGGCGGAATGTCGATCTCGGCCGGACCTTCGATGCGAACTACAAGCAACGGATCAAGGCCATTTTCCATGGAGCCCGCCTCGCCGCAGCCGAACGCGACCTGCTGGCGTCTGCCGATGTCATTTACGCCCGCAATCTCGACATGCTGGCCACAGCCTTCCTTGCCAAGCGCCATGCCGGCCTGAAGACGCCTGTGATCTACGAGGCGCTCGACGTTCACAGGTTGCTAACCAGGAAAGACCCGATCGGACTGGTGCTTCGCCGCATCGAGGGGGCGCTGCTCAAGCGTACCAAGCGGTTGGTGGTTTCTTCACCCGGGTTTCTGGAAAACTACTACGAGGTCCGGCATCGCGGAGCCTATCGCCCCGGCCTGATCGAGAACCGTCTCGCCCCTGGCGCCGATTACGGCCCGCGTCCCGCCCTCGACCACGGTGTGCGCGTAGCCGGCCAGCCGCTGTGCATCGGCTGGGTCGGCGTGCTCCGCTGCAAGCGCAGCCTCGGCCTGCTGATCGACCTCGCCCGGCAGCTAGGCCCGAAAGTGAAGATCGTTCTGCACGGCATGCCGGCGCTGACCGAAATCCCCGACTTTCATGAACGAATCCAAGGTATTCCGAACGTCGAATTCCACGGCCGCTACAAGGCGCCGGAAGACCTCGCAGCCATCTATGGCGGCCTCGATCTCGTCTGGGCCGGCGACTTCATGGAGGCTGGCTACAACTCCGTCTGGCTGCTTCCGAACCGTCTTTACGAGGGCGGCTATTACGCGGTGCCGCCAATCTCGCCGGAAGGCACCCAGACAGCGAAATGGATCAACGCCCGCGGCGTCGGCTTCACCATCGCCGAGGATCTGGCCTGCACCCTGCCCGGCCTGATCAACGGCCTGCTCCAGGATCGCGGATCGATCGCCGTGAAGCGCTCGCATCTGCTCGATCTGCCCGACAGCGCCTTCGTCGCTCCCCGCGGCGAGCTCGCCGCCTTGATCTCGGACACGCTGCGAACTGCCGATGCATCCGACACAGTTCACATGCATCAACTCGGCACACGTCATGCGGGAAAAGCTACAGAATAGACTCGCCTCGTAGTTGTATCAGACGACCGAAATTTTCGGTCGCCATCAACGCCAAATGGACTCGTACTTGCGTTGATCTAGCTTTCACTCGGACGGTCAAGGCGGGACAGGATGAACAACATTCCAGCGCAGGCGGCGATGGGCTGGGGCAGATCGCCCGCTGACTCTTCCCAGAGCGTGCGCATGCGCCTGCGCGACGTGCTGCCGCCGCTCGCCGCCATAGTCGTACTCACGCTGGCGCATCTCGCCTATGGCGCCGTGCAGCCGATCGCGACACTGCCGCTCGCCGGCGTTTTCACGATCATCGCTGTCGCAACGATTCTGGCGGCTGGCCCGCGCCACGTCACCATGGGCATGGTCGCCGGCGCGGTCGTCATCGCCCTTTACGGCATCACCAGCCTGGCCGGTCCGTTCTACCGCTCCGCGCCGCATCTCGCGGCGCTGTTCGCAGCGGGAGCCTTGTGGATCGTCGGCTATATCGCGGCGCGCCATCGCCGGTCGCTCGACGTTGCGTGGGCGGGCATGATCTGGGGCGCGATCTTCTACTGCAGCTGGATGTTCGTGCTCTACGTCACACTGCGGCCATCTGGCGTCAACGCCATTGCGCAAGCATTCGAGACGCCGGCCAATGCCTCCGTCCTTTTCGGCCTGCTTGCGATCGTCGGCATGGGCCGCGTCCTCCTGGTCATCAAGCAAATGGACGCCAGCGCCCTACCCCGTTCGCAGATGATAGAACGCCTGCTGCGCAAGGGTTTTGCGGGCATCCTGCTGGTCGGACTCGCCATCACCTGCATCACGATCGCCGGCTCGCGTCCCGGCATCATCCTCACGCTGGCAGTACTGTTTGCGCATGTGTGGTGGGACACGCTGAAGATCTCGACGCGCGAACATCGCGGCATTCTCGTTCGCCTCGCGGCCATCGTTGCGCCGCTCGTCGCGATCGGCCTGGCCGCATGGGGCGTCAGCCTCGCCTGGCTGCAGGACGAAACGGTCGCGACCGGCCTCGGACTTTCCGAGACCATGCCGAACATCCAGCGTATCGAAGCCTACATGGGCGCATGGATGGAAAGCCCAGCCTTCGGACATGGGCTTGGCGCGATCAGCATCGAAGGCGACAAGGCCATGACGCTGTTCAACGCGAAAGCGATGCTGGCGCCGGGCGAAGCGCACAACGTCTTCGTCACATGGCTTGTCGAGACCGGCATTGTCGGACTCGCGCTGTTGTTCCTCGCCCTCGCGGCCATGCACACGCGTATCTTCGCCGCATTGAAATCGGGGCGCACGCCGCGCACGTTCCTGCGCATGGCGGTTATCGCCGGCGCACTGATGCTTCTGCACGGTGTTACGGATTCCTCACTCGACTTGCCCAGTGCGACGTGGCTCTACGCCTTCCTTCTCGGCGCGGCCTGCGGCGTTGCAACTGGCCGCAAGATCGAAGAACGGGAAGACGCGCAAAAGGAGACCTGATGCCGGCACTGACCGCGGCCATAGCAAACCTGAAAGGCGGCGTGGGCAAATCGACCACCACCGTCATGCTGGCCGACGGACTTGCGCACTACTACGGCATGAACGTGCTGGTCATCGATCTCGACCCGCAGGCCAACTCCAGCCAGATGCTGCTGACCGAGCGCGGCGTGCAGGCCGCGTCCGACCAGGGCAAGGGCGTGCACCACGTCCTCGCGAACTTCATGGAGGGCAAGCCCCCATCGGCCGCGCCCTTCATAATGCCCAATGCCGTAACGCTCGAAGAGCTGCGTCTCGCAGAAGAAAATGATGCACGCCAAGGCTGGATTTCCAGTCTTCCCGCGCATCCGCAACTGCGCCTGCGCGAGCTGAATCTCGAGGAAGAATGGTATTCGCGCGCCGGCACGCCGACGACGCTTTCCGAGGCCTTATCGAAGTTTTTCCGCGAGGCTTTCGAGCCTCTGTTGCCCATCTACGACATCATCCTGCTCGACTGCCCGCCGCATCTGTCCCCGCTGGCGCGTGCAGGCCTTGCGCTGGCCGATGTGTTCGTCACGCCGACGATCGCCGACTCGGTTTCGACATGGGGAACGAAGCAGTTTTCCGATTGGGTCGGCAAGTTCATCCGCGACGACCTGCCCAGCCGCAACTTCGTGGTGATCACGCGCTTTCGCGACACCAAATACGCGCGCGCCGTCGCGAGCGACCTGCGCGACATCTATCTGAAGGACCGCTGGTTCGGGCCGACCATTCCGGAATCCGTTCACGTCCTCAACGCGATGGATCGCGCGGCGCCAGACAGCTATGACACTTTCCGCGGCAAGTATGCCGGCGTCACCAGCGACGTCCGGCGCCTTGCCGAACGCTTCACCGACTTCATGACACAACGCACGGGCGAGACATGGGCGAAGGTCCGCGACTGACCCCGGTCGAGTATCTCGACCGCTTCTTCGATGAACTCCGCGCCGAGGTGCGCTCCAACCCGAAGCTGGCCGCGCGGCTGGTGAAGGCGCTGGGCGGCAGCGTCGTTTTCGACAACGACACCAAGGCCGAAGTCGCCAACCCCTATGCCCTCGCCGCTGGCCCGAAGGCGGGCTTCCTCGCCGTGTTCGGCGCGATGAAGATCGCCGAGATCAAGAAGGTGCTGAAGGACAACAACCTCGCCACGCGCATCGACATGAACGGCAAGTCGGCCGGGCAGCTGGTCGAGATGATGTACGACCGCGCCGCCGCGAAGGTGCAGGAACGCAAGAGCTCGATGTTCTGAGGACCGCCGGGCTCCCGCCCGGCAGTCGCTGCGCAGCAGCGAAGTTCTTGGCCATCAATAGGAAGATGCCGGGCAGGCGCCCGGCGGTCCAAGCCGCTAGAGTCGCTGGCCTTTCAGCATTTGCCGGAACAACCCAGCCGACCACGACGTGTGCATCGTTGCCGACGCCGCGCCAGCCATCAGGCCGCACAACGATTTGTGCTTCACCGCAACGGCGAGCGAAGCCAGCACGAGCGCCGCGATATATCCGCCCGGAAGGATCAGGCCCCACAAGCTGAACGGTGCAACGGCAAAGCCCAACAGGCAAGCGACCAGCGTCGCTGGCGGGATCAACTGGCGCAGACGCGGCTTCTCGCCATGCTTCAACAGCGTGCGCGCGCGGCCCTTGCCATAGTTGAAATACTGCCGCGCCAGCGAACCTATCGTCGCGCGCGGGAGATAAACGAGACGGATGCCGGCATCGAGGAAAATCTTCCCCTCGGCCTGACGCAGGCGTGTGTCGAACTCGGCGTCCTCGTTGTGCGAGAACGTCTCGTCATAGCCGCCGACGTCGAGGAAGCTCTTCAGGTCGAACCCGGCGTGGTGACCGTGATCGACGAACATGGATTTCTGACCGCCGCGGTGGGCCGATCCGCCCGAGCCCAGCGGGGTGTCGACGATCCAGGCATTGGCCTTCTGGAAGCATGTCTCGCCCGCCGCATCCATCGGCACGACCAGCGAGGCGACGCCACGCGAGCCCAGCGAGTCCGCGACTTGCATCACATAATTGGCCGGGTAGACCGCATGCGCGTCACAGCGGACGAGGATCTGCCGGCCATGCCCCGCCTGCCGCGCGGCGAGATTAACCGCTGCCGACTGAAGCTTCTTCGGATTGTCGAGCAGGCTGAGGTTCGGGAATTCACCGCGCAGGCCTTCCACGATGGCGCGCGTCTCGTCCCCGCTGCCGCCGTCGGCGGCGACGAAACCCGCGTCACGCAGGCGCGCATCGCCGGTCATCAGCGAGCGGATGCACGTCTCGATATGTTTCGCCTCGTTAAGAACCGGGATGACGACGAGAACATCGGCGCCCGCGACGGCGCGCGGAGGCAGCGCGTTAACCGTACGCGGCCCTGTCGTCGGTGCGTTAATGAGTGCCGTTGCATCCATACCCACCGCCCCGAGCAATTCTCCTGCCGGTTGCGTCAGGTCGACTTGGCGGGCCTTGCCATGCGCGCCTGCGGGCCGATGTCCCACGTGCGCGCCGGCGTGTTGACCGCCGCGCGATAAGTGTCGAACGGAATGCCGTTCTGCTGGGCTTTGATGCGCATTTCGGCCAGAAATTCCGCATTGGAGCCAATCCAGCGCAGCAGGTCCGCCTGTTCGAATGCACGGCGGCGCAGGGCCTCCGGGATCGAATTCCAGTTCGTCAGCACGAAGTTGAACCGCCAGGCGATCAGCTCTTCGTCGCACAGGGGGCACGCGTCCATCGACTTGGTCAGCGCGTCCAGCACCGCCTTGTTAACCTTGTCGTCCGAGCGTTTCATCTCAAGATAGGCAAGCTCGGCCCACACGAAAGCGCGCGAAGGATCGATCGCGGTGGCACGCTGGGCCGCCACATAAGCCGAGCCGGTATCCACCACCGGAAGCTGCAGCCCCAGCTCGGCGAGCGCCTCGAGATAATCCGGCGAAGTCGAACGCGGCCAATCCTGCTCAAGCGCCCGCGCCACCGCTGCGTCATCCGCCTGCAGCAGCGACCAGGTCTCGATTTCCTGCATGGTGAAGTGCGAAAGCGGCGCGATAGCCGCCATACCACCGGTCAGCAGCGCGACCCAGGTGAAGAAACCCCCTGCGCGCTGGGCCTTGCCCGTGCGTTCCTTGATGGGCTTCGCGGCCCGCCTGGGAGCAGTAGCTGGAAGCTCCAGCTTGTTGAATGAGGTTGAGTCAGCCATGGCCTGCACAGTCCCCGGGCCAACCTAGTCCCTGCCAAGAACCAGAAGCACGGGCTCTCGCCTCATGCGTGCGCCTAACTCCCGTATCTGGGGCATGGACGGTGCGTGCCGTGTTATCCGGGCCACTAGCCACGCTGGCCCCCGTAGAGCTCCAGCGGGGCTTTCCCGAGCGCCACGCCCATCACGCCCGCGTGCAGTTGCCGGCGCACGACAGCTCGACGCCACAGCGCCGGCGACCAGAAAGTCAGCGCCGCTGTGGCGAGGCAGTACCCCATTTTTGCCAATGAAAGCGCGATAATCTGCGCCTTCGGCTTGCCGCGACGAAGCTCGAGCAGGCCCCACGTCTGGCCGGCGCGATAGGCCCGTGTCTCCAGCCATTTCAAGCTCGAGCGGGCTTCGGTGATCGGTTCATCGACGACAGCATCGTCCGCGTAGGCCATCTTCACGCCGTTGGACTGCAGCTGCGCGAAAAAGGTCGTGTCCTCCCCGCCGCTGCGCCCGAAGGCAGGATCGAAGCGGTGAGCGCCTACGGCGTCGCGGCGCATCAGCACGTTGCAGGTATAGCCGCCGGATATCTCACCATTGCGGATCGGGGCCGGTGTCGAATGCATGTCAGCCTTCGGCATCCAGGCCGGAGCGTTGGCGGCGTAGACAGCCTTAACCTTTCCGAACACGACGCCAGCGCCGGTCGACTGGTGATGCACAATCAGCTTGGCCAGCCATTCCGGGCGCGCGGTTTCGTCGTCATCGATGAAGGCGACCAGCTGCGCGGTGGCGGCGTTAAGACATGCGTTGCGTGCGACCGAGATGTTGCGCGCCGGCGCGTGAACATAGAGACCGTCAAGACCGTTGGCGGCGAAAGCCTGCTCCACCCGTTCGCGAGCGGAAGGCGTGTCGTCATTGTCGGCGACGATGACGCGCATGGTCCTGCCTTGCAGGTCGAGCTTCGCCAGCGACGCGAGCAGATCGACGACGGAGGTGCGGCGGAAGGTGCAAACGCACACATCCACATCGGCCGTCCCGGGTCGGGTCTGGGCGTTTGCCATGGCGGTCATTGCATGAGGCATCGCTGCGACGGCTGCAAGCGACGCGCCATTTCGGCACGCTGGTTAAGACACGGCCGTTAAGGCTCGGATCGCCGCTTCGTGAGCCATCGGCCGGCTAGCCAGCACAGTGTCGCCCATGCGGCGCCCGCGGCCCAGCCCGCCAGCACGTCCGTCGCCCAGTGGACGCCGAGATAGATGCGCGTCAGCCCGACCGTGAGCATCAGCACGATCGCGATCGCCATCACATAGACCCGTAGCGCCCTGCTCGATGCCGCCTGCGAGAGCATCGCGCCCAGCGTCAGGAAGATGACGGCCGACAGCATGGCGTGCCCGCTCGGGAAGCTCTCGTTGAGGATCTCGGCGGCGCGATAGACTTCCGGCGGCCGTTCGCGGGCGAAGACCGACTTCAGCGTCTCGCTGAGCGTGAGCCCGCCTGCGCCGGCGATGATGATGATTCCGGCTTCCGCCCACTTCCGCCGCAGCATCAGGAAGCCCGCCGCGGCCAGCGCGATCAGCGTCAGCACGGCCACGCTGCCCAGCGCGGTCAGGTCGACCGCTGCATGATCCAGCCAGAACGGCCCGACCGGATCGGCGGGATTGGCGGGATCGGGATGAAGCCACTGCAGCACCGCCATGTCGAAGGCGTGGGCTTCACCCTCGGTCATTTCGTCGGCGATCTCAATGAAGGCCAGCACCATCGTGGCGATGACGGCCAGCGCCGCCACCAGCACAAATTCGGCGCGCACGAACGACCAGACGGCCTTCGGCAGCATCCGGTGCAGCTTACGGGAGGAGTCAGGCGTTTCAGTCATCCACGTCATCCGTCGCCAACGCGCGGCGCATGCCAGAAGTTTCCCAACACATGATATGTTGCTGAAACCCTGTCGAGGTTCCCGCGTTGGTGAAGAGCTTACCCACCCGCAAAGGAACTCCAATGACCACACCCGCAGGACACACCAGCGCCATCCGCGCTTCGAAAGTCATCGGCACGAGCGTTTACAACGGCGCCGGCGACAAGATCGGCAAGGTCGAGGACGTTGTCCTCGACAAGCTCAGCAACAACATCATGTTCGCGGTCGTCGGCTTCGGCGGCTTCCTCGGCATGAACGAGAAGTATCACCCCCTGCCCTGGTCCACGCTGGACTACCAGAAGGGCAAGGACGGCTACGTCGTCAACGTCACCAAGGAACAGCTGCAGGCTGCTCCGGCCGACGGCATCGACCAGCTGACCTCGCAAGACGGCCAGGGTCTGCGCGACCAGGTGTACGATTACTACAAGGCCCCGCGTTACTGGTCGTAACGCCGACAAGTCTCGGGTCGCGATCCTTGGGTCCAACTTAGATCGCGATCTGGAGGAGCGGGCGGAGGTGCAGCCCGCCCGCTCCAACCACAAGGCCCGGGAAGCTTGCGCTTCCCGGGCCTCTTTTCGTCACGTCGGAGGAGACGTTTGACGATCAGCTTGCGGACGGCGCGGCCGTCTGAGCGGTGGTGGCGTCCTTGTTCCACTTGTAGATGCGGCGGATCGAGCACGAGCCATCGTTGTAGCGTGCGTCAGTGATCAGCTTGTCGCCTTCGTTGAGGCACGAGCTTCCGCCCCGCGACAGGAGTCCGATGGAAGTGAAGGCGTCGTCGGGCTGGCACGTGCCCATCAGCTCAAGCTTGTATTCGTCCTTGACGCCCATCTCGACGATGACCGAACGATTGTCGAGTTTGCGCCAGTTACGGATCTGCTGCTGGAAGCAGATGTTGCGCACCTGCTCGCCCTGGCGCGGATCGGGCTTGGCGTCGGCCATCTCGGTCGCAGCCGTCGAGCACGCGACCAGCAGGGTCGAGGCGCACGCGCCCAGAATCATTTTCAATGAGGTATTCATGGGTATTCCCTCGTCTTGCCGTCAGGCTGACTCTTGCGACCTGAACGGCGAGTGAATGGATAGCCAAGAGATAAGGGCGCTTTCCGGGCGATAAACCCGGAAGGCCCGGCAATTCCGCGAAAAAAAGTCCGGAGGGATATGACCCTTGGACTAGCTAGCGCATGCCGCCTTGTGGAATAGCCAGACGCGCGGCCGCGATGCTGTTGGCGTTGCCAGTGGCCCGCACGTCCCACTTGTAAATCTTCCGCACGACGCAGGAGCCCATCACCTGGGTAACGCCGCTCTCGATACACGGGCTGGCGGATGAGCTGCCGCCGATGCTGATCGCCACGCGGGCATCGTCGGGAATGCACGCGCCCATCAGGTCAAGCTTGTACTCATCCTTCCGGCCAACCTCGATGATCACCGACCGATCGTCATGCTTGCGCCAATGCTTCACCTGCGACTGGAAGCAGATGTTGCGGACTTCCTCGCGCTGGCGCGGATCGGGCGCCGCCTGGGCCGTCTCGACCGGAGGCGTTGCGCAGCCAGCGGCCAGCAGCGCGGCGCAGGCAGCCAGAAAAAGATTGCGATGACGGCTCATGGTGCATCTCCCCTACTGAAGGCCCAACCCGGAGGGCCGCCGACCCGGTGAGTCAGCAGGAGAAATTGAACATATTTCCAGCCTTGCCGCAGCGCCAATCCGGCCCCGCCGAACTACATATTTGCGCGCGCGGCATACCGGAATAATCCGGCGTCCTGCTGTCCCGGTGGCCCCACAGCATGATACTGCAGGGAACCCCGCAGTTGCTCTGTACGTTCTGCGAGTTGGACCCCGGACAGACATCGACATGGCAAGGCGCAAACGGCGAGCTTCTGGTTTCGCGGAAATACCGGTGCACGAGCCGTTCCTGATCGTTGAGCGCAATCCGCAGCTCGTGACGGCGGTCTGCCTCACCATCCTTTCAATACTTGCCGTGTGCGTCGCCCTCTGGGCCGGCCAGGCCTTCATGCTCCCGATCGCGGTGGCGCTGGTCTTCAGCGTGATCCTGTCGCCCTTGTGCAGCCGCATCGAATGGTTCTGGATTCCCCGTCCCATCGCCGCCCTGATGGGGCTGATCATCGCGGGCGGCCTTGTCTATCTCGCCTTCGCGCTCATCGCCGAGCCGGCTTCGCGCTGGATGGCCAACGCGCCGCAGACGATCCAGCGCGCCGAACGACAGCTTCGCAAGCTGCAGGAGCCGCTCAAGCCGTTCACGGACATCTCGAAGGAAGTCCAGGACATGCAGATCGTCCCGGCAACGCCCACGCCGGCATCGCGTACCGTCGTGGTGCAGCAGCCTGGCCTTGCCCAGTCACTGCTTGCTTCGGCGCAGACAATTATCGCACAGACCGGCTTCGTCTTCATCCTTTGCTACTTCCTGCTGATCACGCGGGAGGAGTTCAGGATAAAATTCATCGCCTTCCAGCCAACGCTGAAGGGGCGCGTACAAGCCGCGCGTATTTTCCGCGATGTCAGCCGGCGTGTGTCGGGCTACATCGTGACGTTCTCGATGATCAACATCGCGGTCGGCGTTGGAACAGGCCTCGCCTGCTGGCAACTTGGCCTGCCTGAGCCCCTTATGTGGGGCGGCCTCGCGGCGCTGTTCAACTTCATCCCGTTCCTCGGCCCCGTCATCACCATGGCGCTGCTGGGCCTTGCCGGCCTTGCCACCTTCGACACGCTCGTCGAAGCGTCATTCCCCGTTCTTGCCTTCATGGGCATCAGCTTCCTCGAAGCGAACCTGATCACGCCGACCATCGTTGGCCGGCGCATGACACTCAACCCGCTCGCCATCATCCTGACCGTCAGCTTCTGGATCTGGCTGTGGGGGCCTGTCGGCGGCGTCATCGGCCTGCCGCTGCTGATCATGTTCAAGGTGATGTGCGATCACACGCCTGCGCTGCGCGTCGTCGGCGCCCTGATTGGCGCACCGCTCGTGCGCGTGACGAAGGACGAGCCGCAACCGGCGCCGAAGGAAAAAATTGTCGTCGAAGACACGCCCTTGCCTGAAGGCGATCCGGGCGCGCTCGAAGCCCGCCCCATCGACGCCATCGCGGCCCGCGCCGGAACGCCTACTTGAGCGTCTTCACCAGCGTCTTGGGCGCGACCGCGCGATAGCTCTGGTCGATCCAGCCCTTCATGGTGTCGATGTCGAAATTGTCGCCCGACTTCAGCCGCGCCGTCACCCATCCAGACTTCGCCATCCCATAGCCCGTCGGCTCGACCCACTTCAGCGTCAGGGCCATCTCCGACGAAACTGGCAGCTTCACGCTGAGCGAGAATTCGCCCTTCGGATTGGCCGCGCCGCCGAAGGTCGCGAACATCTTGCCCTTCACCTTCACCGCATCATGGTCCCACGGATGCTCCAGCACCGCTTCGGGATAGGTAAGCGCGAACTTGATCAGTTTCTGCTCGGCCTGCTTGACTGTCATCTTCGGCATTGTGATGCACCCTCATGCAGATCCGCATCGAATATCGCCCGGAGCCTATCCTGACGCCCATCACGCCGTGGGTCCACAAGGGCGTTGATGCATCGTACTGGAAAGCCACGATCTTCGATCCACCGATGCCGAAGCCTGTGCACGGCAAGGGTTATCCCGTCTGGCTCATCGACCATCGCGGCCGCTCGCTGGTCTTTGCTTCGCCTGAAGAGATCGACCACGTCATCGACATCCTCAGCCGCAAGATCCTCCCGGTCACCCGCGAGCTCGGCCAACCGCACCGCGCCGTGAACTCCCACTGGCTCTCGCGCCTGCACACCAGTTTCAAGCCGTGGAAGGTCCGCCAAGAGCTCGTGAAACGCCTGAAGCAAGCGCCGGCAGCCTAGAGCCCCTCGGTGGAACAGCCCATGCCGACCGACTGATCGACTTCCATGGTCGCCGCCTTGATCTTCGCCTCGGCAAGGATGCGCGGCGCCACGTCCTTCAGGAAGGCCATGCAGGCGTCGTGGTCCAGATTGTCCAGCACGTGGAAGACCGCCGACTCGCGGCCGTTGGCGTCATAGGTGACCAGGGCCACAAGGCCGTCCTTGTCGACAGCCTTGATCGCCTCAATCGGCACAGGAACACGCCGGCTGGGGTTCAGCACCCAGCGCAGCTGATAGTTGGGCGAAGCGAAAATACCGAGGTCGAACGCCTCGCCGGGGATCACCTGCCCGTCCGCCAGGCGCACCGACTGGCGCAGCTGGAAGTCCGACGACTTGTCCGTGATGATACGTACGGTGACAGGCGCTGCGCCGCCCGCCGGTATCTCCAGAAACGCCGGCACGACGGCGACATATCCCTCGCGATCAGGGTCGAGATAGAGATCGTAGGTGTTCGTGGCAGGCGCCGCCACATCCGGCCCCGGCGGCCTGTTGGCGACACGCGTACGCACTGCCAGCGTCTCCGTCCTGCCGCGATCGGTATAACTGAGCTCGCCCATGGCGCAGACAAACGCCGCTCCATCGAACTTGCGCGGCACATGGCCTTTCAGATCGAAAGATGCGCCCCGACCGCCAACCTCGCCCGCGACTGTCAACGGCGCTACGTCCACCCGATCCTTCGGCTGTGCACACGGCTCCCAGCTGGCGAGTCCTTTCCAGGACTTCTCCGCGAGCTCGCGATCTTCTTCCGGTAATCCCCAGGCCTTCACCGTCAGGCGCGGCGCCCCGACCGGCCCCCACCCATCATTGAACATGACCACGGTCTGATAATCGTTCCGGTGTTCGCGCAGCACCGGCAGCGGCGACACATCCGGCTCCGCCCTGATCACCTCGAACTGCAGCTCGCTGATGCTGATCGGTGCGTTGGTCGTGTTCGTCACCTGCACCATCACGCGCGGCATGGTCGGGATCAGCGGCGAGACCTTGTTGAACGGGATCCCGTCAATGAGCTTCTCCTCGCGCATCCTGTCGCGATAGGCGAGCTGCACGCGGATGGAGAGCCGTCCTTCCGCACTACGCTCCGTCGTGAAAGTCGCCTGCGTGATCTTGGTCCGGTCAGAAGACGTCGGATCTTCCGCCAGCGAGATCGACGACGTAATCGCCGCCGGTGCGCCCTTCGGCCACAACGCCACGGTCAACATGCCCAGCAACAGCACGCCCGCTCCCAGCGGCAGCGCCAGCAGATTCAGCTTCGCCGGCGCCTTCCGCGTCTGCGGCGCGACCTGCTCCAGCAGCGCCGCCATGTCCCGCGCGAACGTCGCATGGCTGATGAACACCGCATTGTGGCGCACCAGCTGGCGGATGTCCTCCGGCAGATCCTCCTCGCGCGGCATGCCTGCGCCATCGACTAGCACCGGAATGATCCGCAGCCCCGCCGCCAGCGCGCTCTTCACTTCGAGGCGGATGAAATCTCCCGGCAGGTCGATGCGCCGCAGCCCGTCCGGACCCGGCGCCTTCAGCCAGTTGCTGCCGATCACCGCGAGGAACGTGTCCGACGCCCGGATCGTCGTCTCGATCTTGCGGACGAAATCCTCACCCGGCGCCACGCTGTCGACATCGACGAAGACGTTCTCACGCCCCACGCGTACACCCAGCGCATCCGCCATGCGCCCCGCGACATGCGAGGCGTCATCGCGCCGATAGCTGATGAAGATGCCCCCTGCCACGCGTCTCTCCCGGACGGCGGCATAGTGCATGTGTAAGCAGTTGATGCAAACCTGGCGCGCCGAAGCGCTCCGCTAGCCCGCGATCAGCTTCAGCGCGCGCTCGTCGCCGCGACCCAGCGCCTTGATGGCGCTTGCCGCGATCGAGCGGGCGTCGAGACCGGCCTGCTCGTACATCTTCTCGGGCGTGTCGTGGTCCTGGAAGATATCCGGCAAGGTCAGCGTGCGCACGCGCAGGCCGCGATCCAGCAGACCGCGCTCGGCTAGCGAGTGCAGAACGAACGCGCCGAAGCCGCCCCTGGCGCCTTCCTCGATCGTGATCAGCACTTCGTGGTTCTTGGCCAGCTGCGCGATCAGCGCTTCGTCCAGCGGCTTGGCGAAGCGGGCGTCGGCCACCGTGGTCGACAGGCCCTGCTTCTCAAGCATCTCGGCCGCCTTCAGGCACTCGCTGAGACGCGCACCGAACGACAGGATCGCCACCGCGCTTCCCTGTTTGACGACGCGGCCCTTGCCGATTTCAAGCGGTTGCGGATCGTCGAGCAGCTTGAGGCCCATCCCCTCGCCGCGCGGATAGCGGAAAGCAGACGGGCATTCATCCAGCACATGCGCCGTCGCGACCATGCGCTGCAGCTCATTCTCGTCCGCCGCCGCCATGACCACGAAGCCCGGCAGCGCGCCGAGGAAGCCGACATCGAACGAGCCCGCATGTGTCGCGCCATCGGCGCCGACCAGGCCCGCGCGGTCCAGCGCGAAGCGCACCGGCAGTTTCTGGATCGCCACATCATGGACAACGCTGTCGTAGCCACGCTGCAGGAAGGTGGAATAGATCGCCGCGAACGGACGCAGGCCCTCGGCCGCAAGACCGGCCGCGAACGTCACCGCGTGCTGCTCCGCGATGCCCACGTCGAACGTGCGCTCGGGGAAGCGGTGGCCGAAGATATCGAGGCCCGTGCCCGACGGCATCGCCGCCGTGATGGCGACAACCTTCTCATCCTTCTCCGCCGCACGGATCAGTTCGAGCGCGAACACTTTCGTATAGGACGGCGACGTCGCCTTCGACTTCGTCTGCTCGCCCGTGATGACGTTGAACTTAGTGACGCCGTGATACTTGTCGTCGGCGTTCTCGGCATGCTCGTAGCCCTTGCCCTTCTGCGTCACGACATGGACCAGCACCGGGCCGTCATGGTCGCGGACGTTCTCGAGCACATCGACCAGAGCATTCATGTCGTGCCCGTCGATCGGACCGACATAGTAGAAACCCAGCGCGTCGAACAGATCGCCGCCCATGTTGAAGCTGCGGATCGAATGCTCCGCCTTCTTCACGAGACCTTCGATGCCGATCTTGCGCGTCACACGCTTGGCGAGGTCGCGCACCGAACGATAGCCCTTCGAGGACACGGTCCGCGAGAGATAGTGGCTCATCGCGCCGACCGGCGGGGCGATCGACATGTCGTTGTCGTTGAGGATGACGATCAGCTGCGCATGCATCGCGCCGGCATTGTTCATCGCCTCGTAGATCATGCCTGCGCTCATCGCGCCGTCGCCAACCACCGCGATCACGCGGTTGTCGCCGCCCATCAGGTCACGCGCGACAGCGAAGCCAGCAGCGGCGGAGACGGAGGTGCCCGCATGAGCTGCGCCGAACGGATCGTATTCGCTCTCGTCACGCTTGGTGAAACCGGACAGGCCCCCGCCCTGGCGCAGCGTGCGGATGCGCGAGCGGCGGCCGGTGAGAATCTTGTGCGGATAAGCCTGGTGGCCGACGTCCCACACCAGCCGGTCCTTCGGCGTGTCGAACACGGCATGGATCGCAACCGTCAGTTCAACCACGCCCAGCGCCGAGCCCAGGTGGCCGCCCGTGGTCGACACTGCGTTGATGGTTTCCGCCCGCAGCTCCTCGGCAATTTGTCCGAGCTCTTCCTTCGTCCTGCCCTTCAGATCGGCAGGGCTGGAAATCTGGTCCAGGAGGGGCGTCTGGGTGGTCATTGCCGGTGTCTCGTCCCGAATACGGGTCAATTAGTGGCGGCGGTTGAGCACAAAGTCGACCGTATGGAGAAGAGATGTCGCCCGGGAACCGAAGGATGCCAGATGCTGTTTCGCCTGTGCGGCGAGATAGCGCACCCGGTCCTGGGCGCCCTCTACCCCCAGCAGGGAGACGAAATTCTTCTTTCCCGCCGCGACGTCCTTGGCGGTCGCCTTCCCGAGGATGGAGGGGTCGCCCTCCACGTCGAGCAGGTCGTCCACAATCTGGAACGCCAAACCTAAATCATTTGTATATCCGGCGATCGCATTCCGCTCGCTTTCCAGCGCCCCGCCAAGAAGGGCCCCGACCTCGCCGGCCAATGTGATCAGCGCCCCGGTCTTGAGTCGCTGCATCCGCGTCATGACCTGAAGCGGCTCCTCGCCGTCCGGCGCCGGATACATGTCGATCATCTGCCCGCCGACCATGCCGCGCGCGCCCGCCGCCAGCGCCAGCCGTTCAACCAGCTTGCACCGCATCGACGCATCGCGATGCGTCTCCGACGACGCCATGATCTCGAAGGCCAGCGCCTGAAGTGCATCGCCTGCCAGCAGCGCCGTCGCCTCGTCGAACGCCTTGTGCACCGTCGGTTGTCCGCGCCGGTAATCGTCATCATCCATGCATGGCAGGTCGTCGTGGATCAGCGAGTAGGCGTGCATGCACTCGACCGCCGCCGCCCCGCGCAGCAGCGACTTCTCCTGCGCGCCGAACATGCGGCCGACTTCGATGGTTATGAAAGGCCGCAACCGCTTGCCCTTGCTCAGCGCGCCGTGGCGCATCGCGCGCATCAGTTGTGCTTCCGGCCCCGATGCGGGCGGGATCAGCTGATCCAGCGCGACGGTGACCCGGTCAGCCACCTCGTTGAGGCGCTGTTCGAAATGGGGATCGATCTGAACGATCACGCGGCGGCCTTAGAGGTCATCTGCACGCTCCAGCCCTTTGGGACCGTCCGGTCCCAACACGATCTTTTCGACCTTGAGTTCGGCTTCCTTCAGCTTCTTCTCGCAGTGCGCCTTCAGCGCCGCGCCGCGTTCGTAGATGCGGATGGAATCCTCCAGCGGCACATCGCCAGCCTCGAGCTTGTGCACGATCTGCTCGAGTTCGCGCAACGCGTCCTCGAAGCTCATCAATGCAATGTCCGCGGCCTTTGCCTCTGCCATTCAGGTCTCCAAAACCGGCGACACCATAGGCGCATCGAGCCGGGAGGCAAGCGCGGCGGCAGGCGCTATTCAGCAGACCTTTTCTGAGCAATCCGCCCCTGCCCCGCACGCTTGCGCGCGGGACTGGTCGCCGCCCACACAAGCGGCGCTGCGGCCAGGAGAATGAGGGCGACCATAGCGCCTGTCGCCACAAGGCCGCCATTCGTGATCTTCGCGGACGCGCTTGTGCGCATCGGCCCGAGCGCGAACTCGAATGAAGCTGTGTGAACGTCAGGTGGCTCGCTCATGATGGCCTCGCAGCGGTGCTAGCCAGTCAGCATGCTTGAGACGCGGCGCCCGACAATACGTTTCTGCCGTGGAGCGATGTCGGCCCGGCCAGGCGTCACTTCTTCTGGTAAATCCGGTACGACCAGTACTTGTCGCCGCCGTCGTGGACATTCGCCCAGCCGCGCTTCCTCAGCTGCGGCCGCAGCATGCGGTTGAACCAGCCATGCGCCGCGAGCACCACGTCACGCCCGCCGCTCTCCTCGGCCGTCTTCACCAGCACCTCGGCCGCCTTCGCAGCGCGGCGCTTGGCGTCCCTTACATGTTCCTCGCCGCCGCTGTGACCCATCATCCACAGCAGCCGCGCCCACTTGTTCCAGTTCTTTGGCCGCATCGGAATCCGCCCGATGCGCGGCGGCGGCAGCGGCGCTTCGTTGAACATGGCGTCGTGCTTCACTTCGCGCCCGCGCCCGAGATGTCCGGCGGTCTCGATCGCCCTCTTGCGGGCGCTCGACAGGATGATCGCGTCCTCGCCGATCTCCCTGAGCAGTCCCTCGGGGCATGCCTGCCCCTCCTTCAGCGAACTCAGCTCGTACTTGTCCCACCAGGCCTTGTAGTCACGCCAGCCCATGGGCGGCGCCTCCTTCGGGATCACGGCCGGGCGTCCGTGACGCACAATGATGATGCGTCCGGAGCGCGCCGTCCTGGCAGCGCGATCTGATGAACTGACAGAGGCGTCCATTATCCTCGGCAGGCCCTGTGCCATCGACTCCCTGACCGGAAGCCACTCCCCGGCAGGTGCTTAGAGCATCGCGCCGTAATTCCAAACCCGGTTCTGGGTTCCCGCTGCTAACAAACAGCAAATGCCTTCAAAATCAGAAGGCGGACGTGCGCACGGCCGCCTTGAGAGCCGTGGACGTCCGCGCCACCGCCGGATCCTCGCCCAGCGCCCGCACCATCCCGCGCGCCTGCGCGCCCATGCTGGTTTCGACCGCCAGAATCACATCCAGCCGCCGCCGCGTCCGTCCCGCAAGGCGCGAGGCCGGTCCCAACCGCCCCTGCTCCACCGCGTGCAACAGCCCGGTCGCCAGCGCCCGCGCCCCGCCGGCCAGCCCACTCGCTGTCGCAACACCGTCATCCACGGAGGTGTAGTAGCTCGCATAGTACTTCTTGTAGTGCGCCTCGCCCGTACCAAGCACCGCTTCAGTGATCCCGGCCGCCGCAGCGCGCTCCAGCAACCGCTCTTCCAGCACCAATCCCGGAGAGCAGGATGCGAACGCGGGATCGTATCCCGCCATCCAGCCATGCAGCACACCGCCGGAACGCAGCCCGAACTCCGCCGCCGCGAGCTTGCCGCCATAGCGCAACGTCGCCATCACGCCGCCGAATGCTTCGCTGGTCTGAGCCGCGCATGCTTCAAGCAGCCCACGCGTCCATGCGGCGCCCAGCACGTCGTGACGCCGCGTGCGCTGAAACTGTTCGCGCTTCCAGCCGATCAGCGTAGCGAGGTCTTCCGCCGACGCCGGGCCAAACGTCACCGACTCCGCACCGAAATCCTTCTCGCCCTGCCGCGCCAGGCGCCGCATCTTCTTGAAGTGCTTTGGATTGAGATCGCGCTGCGTCTCCAGCCACGCCTCGAACCCGCCACGCAGGTCCGCCACCGCCGAACCTTCGCGCATGCGCAGCTTCACGCCGCGCGATGCCTGCGCCTCTGGCCAGCCCGAGAATGTGTAGGCCGCGATCCCCGCCTTCGCGAGCACGCGCGTCAACATCTCCGCGCCGTCGCGCGTGGTGATAGGCCCGTTCACGTCGCACATCGGCGCGCCCAGCGGCCGCGCCAGTCCCGACCGCGACACCTGCACCGGCAACACCAGTTTCACCGCGCCAGAGCGCCCGCGCATCAGCACGACACGCGCATCGCTCCTCACGGCGCCAACCGCCTGCGCGAACTCCGGAGCAAGGAATGGATTGTCATACCGCGCGTCAGTCGCACGCAGCACGCGCCATGCATCGATCTCGGCGGGCGTCAGCTCGCGCGGATGTCTGAGAGATACGTCCATGAACCCGGCCGGCCAGCGCTGTCCCACTCGCTGCCGACGTTATAGCCCACGCACCTTTAATATGACGGTAAGGCCGGGGTTAGGATTTGGTTACAGCCCCTTCCAGAGCCGTCCTTCCGGACACTCGGCGCCCGGCGCCTGCTTGCAGCCGTGCAGCGTAAACAGAACCGTCTCGGCGCGGCCGATCAGGTAGTCCATCGGCACGAAGCCGATTGCATCGTCGCGCGTGTCGGCCGGCAGGTTGGTCGAGCGGTACGTCCAGGCTTGCGGGAACGCAGCCGCCATCGAACGGTGGCCGGACGGCGCGCGGCTGTCTTCCGAGTTGTCGCGGTTGTCGCCCATCATGAAGACATGGCCCGGCGGCACGTTGAACACAGGCGTCTCGTCGAGATCGCTCGTGTCCGAGAACTCGTGGATCAGGAAGCTCTTGGTCTTGTCGCCCTCGCCCGTCGGAATCGTCTGGCGGTATTCCGTCGCCGTCCGCACCATGGGCTGATCGTCGGGAACATAAGCCGTCGTGCGCACCTTCTCGCGCGGTACTTCCGCGCCGTTGAGATAGAGACGCCCCGCCTTCACCTCGATGCGGTCGCCCGGCAGGCCGATCAGGCGCTTGATCATCACCTTGTCGCTGTGCGGGTGCTGGAACACGATCACGTCGCCGCGCTTGGGCGTCGACTGGAACAGATTCTCCTCGGGCTTCTCCGGATCGTCGCCGATCACGAACAGGCCGAGCCCGAACGGGATCGAGTTGCGGTTGTAACCGTAGGCAAACTTCGCCACCGCCACGCGGTCGCCGACCTGCAGCGCAGGCACCATCGATTCCGACGGGATCGAGCGCAGTTCGTAGACGAAGGTCGAGAACACCAGCCAGAACGGAACGAAGATGGCGATCGTCAGCGCCGTCTCCTTGAACTCGTGCAGGAGCCAGCCCTTCCTGGACTTCTTCTCGCCTTCCGGGGCCTCGCCCTCGGCGGCCGGCTTTTCGTCCACCGGCGGTGTCGAGGTATCACTCATGTACAAGGCCCTTGGAACGGCAGCATTGGGCGCCCGTTTCCGGGCCGTTTCTCCCCTGACCGGGGTTCGCGGCTATACGTTATGCGTCCGGCGCCGTCGTCAAGACGCCCGCCTGTACAGCGTTGTCCCGCCATCCTGTACGGACGTGACCAGCCCGCGCGCCTTCAGACAGTTAAGATGTGCGATGGTTTCGCCCGTCGCCATGCCCAGACTGTCCTTCTCGATTGCCCGGGCAAACAAGGCCGTGAACAGATCGATGGCCTTTTTGGGCTCGTCCAGCCGGGACAGCAGGCGTTTCATGCCTACCTCATGACCATCGATCAGTGCGTCCAGACGCTTGTGCGCACCCCGGAACGGCTCGTTGTGCGAGGGCAGCACCAGCACATCCTCCGGAACGATCGCCTTCAGCTTCCGGCATGAGTCCAGCCAGTCCTTCAGCGGGTTGCCCTCTGGCTCGGTCGGGAACACGCTCACGTTCGAGGATATGCGCGGCAGGATCTGGTCGCCCGAGATGAAGACGTTGATGTCCGGCGCCCACAGACAGGCATGGTCAGGCGAATGTCCGCATCCCGTGACAATCCGCCACGCGCGTCCGCCGATCTGGATCTCGTCGCCGTCGCTCAGCCGGCGGAAAGCATCCGGCAGTTGCGACACCGCCTTCCCGAACCCGCCGAAGCGCTCGACATACTTGTCGAGATCGATCTGCTCCCATCCCGCCGCCCGATAGAATTTCACGCCCTCTTCCGGCGCCTCGCGTCCCGTGTCCGCGACCAGCATCCGGCACGACACGTATTCAAGCCGTGTGATCCACAGCTCGCACTGCCACTTCCGCGTCATCCATCCTGCTAGCCCGATGTGATCGGGATGCATGTGCGTGACGATCACGCGCTTCACCGGTTTGCCGCCGAGCTCGTTGTCGAAAATCGAGCGCCAGTGCGCCTTGGTCTCGGAGTTGGGGATGCCGGTGTCCACCACCGTCCACCCGTCGCCATCCTCTAGCAGCCAGAGGTTGATCCACTTCAGCGAGAACGGCAGCGGCATCCGCACCCACTTCACGCCCGGCGCGACCTCCATCGTGGTTCCCGGAACCGGCGGCTCCGCGAACGGATAGTCGTACCGCGCGCGTTCCGTCTTGCCTTCGAAGCCGTCCATGGGAGGCGTCCTGCTCTTCTGCGACGCGGCAAGTCTAGGTCCGGACACTCTTCAGAGCAAACAGCCCTGCGCCATCGACTGCCGCAGCGGCTACGGCTAGTCTCCCCAAGGAATGGGGACGCATCCATGCGCAACGTCATCGGCCTGATCGTCGGCTTCTACCTCACCGTCGCGCTGGTTGTGTTCGTCTGCGCCGCGTGGAGCTTCTCGACAGACGACCGCTGGAAGGGAAACCTCTGTACCTCGCCCGGCGCCCTCGTCCGTCCGGTCGTGAACGAGCCGGCGCTCGATGGCGGCTTCAACTGGCTGCCCTGGGCGGCCTACCGCGCCATCGCCTGGCCGAAGGCGTACATGGACGACGCGCCGAAAGTCCGCGAACTCGGCGACTGGCTCTTCGTCCAGTACAACCCGTTCCTCGAGAATTGCCGCTAGCGCGGGATTGGTCGCGCCACTCGTGAAGCAATCGAGCCTGTCATCCCGGAAGCGCGAAGCGCTATCCGGGACCCACTGTGAGAGCACGACTCCCGCTGAGTGGTTCCCGGCTCTCGCTGTGCTCGGCCGGGATGACAAGTTAGGAAGTCGCGAGGCAATCGATCAGCCGCCGGTCGCGCCGCCCAGCTTGAACAGCCGCACATTCTCTTCCGTCATCGCCGACAGTTCCAGGATCTGGAACGCCAGCTCCACCGAGAGATCGTCCTCGGGCAGCCCCTTCCCCGCCAGCGCACCGGCGAGCTTCTGGTTGAACGCGAGACTCGAGCGCCAGTTGTCCTCGAACATCCTGTGCCGCTCCTCCAGCGCGAGGCCGTTGTAGACCTCGAACACGCCATCGACCGCCGCCTGCGTCGCCTTGCGCTCGATCAGCTGCGCCGCCAGCAGATCCATCGCCACGCCATACATGCCGATGTCGCGCGCCGCCGCTAACCGCCCCTCGACCAGCCCATCGGTCTCCGCGCACACCTTCGCCGCCCGCTCGACGATCAGCGCCGCGCGACCGATATCCCCTTCCGGCGTCTCATCGCTCAGGAACACGCGCGCCACGACCTTGTCCTGATCCCAGTCGCTCACACGCTTGTAGACGCAATACATCGGCGCCGATGCCTGCGCCTGCACGGACGGCGGCTGCGCAGCCGCCACTTGCGCGGCGAGCAGCGCCGCAACAGAGGCAATCGCGATCCGGTACATCTTCATTCCCGCCACCGTCATGGACAGAAACCTGCACAGTCAGGCAAACAATGTCCAGACGTTCCGGCGCCTCAAGGCTTCGGCGCGGCCGCCCAGTTGTTCAAGATCACGATGTGGGAAACGTTGATCTCCATCATCAGGATCGCGTCGAACACCAGTCCCTCGTCCTCCGTCGGGAAGCCACGTTTCTTCAACGCTTCCTTCGCGCGCGCGATCAGCGCGGCATCCTCGGTCCACGTGGCGTTCGCCAGATTCTCGAGATCGCCATCTGTCAGGTCTTTGTAGCACTCGAAGATCGCATCATACGCCTCGTCCGTAAGATCGAAGAAGGCGTCCTCGCTCAACGTGTCCGAGGCAGCCCCGAGAACGGCCATCGCGACGGCCATATCCAACCTGTCGTCCGTCCATGAATACGTGACGTCACATTCCTTCGCGGCTGCATCCACGGTCTCCCGCGTGGCGCCTTCAGTATTGAGGTCGCCGTACAACAGGTAGTCATCGCCGATGGCATAGAAGTGGTCGGAGTCGATGATGCCTTCATAGACGCAGTAGGCCTCTTCCCTCTGCGCGTCCGTCAGCTGGTCTTGCGCTATCGCAGGCGCGGTCATCACTCCGGCGATCGCCATCGCAGTCAGCCCGCGGGCAAACATCTTCACGGCCATTCTCCGCCCCTATTGCGCCTCGTTGGCGATCCACAACTCTGTCTGCATCGCGCCGACGATGCCTGCCTCGATGTATTCCACCAGATCGGACACTACCGCCGGATCGTCTGGAAGCGCCGCCGCCTTCAGCCCGCTGACCACCTTCGCCCGCAGCGCCGCATCCTTGCGCCACCCAGCGTGCATGAAAGCTGAGATCTCTTCATCGCTCAGCTGGTCGATGACGTTGAGAACGGCATCGAAATCCTTGTCGTCGAGGCCGGCGTCCATCAGCGCGAACTCGAGCTCCTCGCCGACAGCCGCGGCGACGCCGACCGATATCGCCATCATGACCTGCTCGTCATTCCAATCGTATTCCTCGGCGCACGCGTCCGTCATCTCTATGATGGCGTCGACCGCCTCGTCCGTCCCTTCGACCTCGGCCTCTCGGGAGATCCCGGCTTCGAGCATGACGAAGTAGAGATCGTCGTCCATGAACTCCATCGCGTCGTACACGCAGTACAACTCGTCGTACTGCGCATCCGTGAGGTCGCCATCGGCCGCTGAATCCTGCGCCAACGCAGGACCCACGCCGAATAGCCCTGCCGCCAGCATGGCGGCGAGCGCAGCGAATCTTGCAGACATGAAATCCGTCCCTTCAGGCGAGCCCCAACGCCATGCGCGAAATAGCTAGCGGCAGCCGCCCGCCAGCGCCAGCATCCAGGGATAGCTCACTGCCAATAAGATCAATTTCGCGTCAAAGCCGTGCTGATAGGGCGGTTCAGGCGCCTTGGCCCACTGGACGAGCAGCCGACGCCAACCCACCCTTCAGCAACGCTGCAGCGACAAGGGTCGCGCTCTGCGGCATGAACCCCGACCGCACACTTATACGGAGCCATCTCATGCGCCGCCTATTGACCGCCATCGCCGCCGCCACGCTGCTCACCGCCCCCGCCCTTGCGCAGGGCACGACAGCGGCGCCCAGCGTCGCCCCCGCCGGCGCCTATGTCTCCGACCGGCCGCACACCTCGATCCAGTGGCAGGGGCTCCATAACGGCCTCGCCTGGTATTCCGGCCGCTTCACCAAATTCGACATCCAGCTGACCTTCGACCCCGCCGACGTCACCAAGTCGAAAGTCACAGCCACCATCGACCCCAAGTCGGTTGAGACCGACTGGGAGGCCACCCGCCCGGCCAACCGCACCGACGATTTCGACGCCGAACTCGGAACGGACGCCCGCTACTTCAACGCCGGCAAATTCCCGCAGATCACCTTCGCCTCGACCGCCGTCACCAAGACCGGCGCCAACACCGGCAAGATGACCGGCAACCTCACCTTCCTCGGCGTGACCAAGCCGGTGACGCTCGACGTCACCTACATCGGCAACCGCAACGACCCCCGCGCCAACAAGCACAAGGTCGGCTTCCAGCTGAAGGGCTCGTTCAACCGCTCCGACTTCGGCATGCCCAAGGGCGGCCCGATGGGCGACGAGATCCGCATGGAGATCAACGCCGAGCTGGTTCAGAAGTAGGACCGGGCCTAACTGGAAGCGGGGAACGCGGTAGTGAGGTTTGTGAAAAATCCTCCCGCGCCATTGCAAGCGAAGCGGGGTACAAAGGCCGCGATTGCGCAAAGGACCGCCCATGCGCCTAGCCCTGCCGCTCGTCCTTGCCGCAATGCTGGCGCAGGCCGCGGCAGCGCAGATCATCCCCCGCACGCCGCACGGCAAGCCCGACTTCCATGGCAACTGGCATAGCCCGTGGACGACCACGCTCGAACGCGGGGCGGGTTTCACGACACCGTCCGTCCCGCTATCCGAGCGCGCGCGCATCAGCGCCGACTTTGTCGCGCGCCTCGAGCAGACCGATCCACTCGGCGCATCCTTCATCTGGGATCTCGCAGGCCCACTCACGATCGGCGGCGAAATCCGGACCTCCCTGATCGTCGATCCGCCAGATGGCCGGCTGCCCTATACGGCGGAGGGCCAGCGCCGCCGCACCGCCTTCCGTCCTTTCACAGGCGATGAGAATGCCGAGCAGCGCGGGCTCAACGAGCGTTGCCTCATGGCGGGTAGCGGCTACGCGCCGTTCATGACGATCCCCGCCTCCAATCTTCGCCAGATTGTCCAGACGGATGGCCATATCGTCTTCCTGACCGAAAGCTTCGGCCAGCTTCGCCTCATTCCGATGGATGGAAGCGCCGGACCCGTCATTCCCCGTGGCGGGTCATCGAAGGGCCGCTGGGACGGCGACACGCTCGTCATCGAGACCGCGATCACGGCGGAAGCCGACCGCTTCCGCAGCGCGCCGATGTCCACCTTCGCCATCTCGCCCGCAACACGGATCACCGAACGGTTCACCCTCTCAGGCCCTGACGAAATCCTCTACCGCTTCACCGTGGAAGACGCCTCGCTCTACATCCGCCCCTGGACCGCCGAGTCTGTCCTGCGCCGCTCTACCGACCGATGGTTCGAATGGGCCTGCCACGAGGGCAACTATTCCATGGCCAACATCCTGCGCGGTGCGCGGCTGACAGAGCAGAAGGCGTTCCAGGGATCACGACAGACGTTGAGTGCCGCATCCCCCGCGAAAGCGGGGGTCCAGGGCCGCGAGTGAGGATTGCCCTATCCTTGGCCGCAGCCGGAATTCGGAACAAGCGTTGAAGTCAGCCTTGGGTCCCCGCTTTCGCGGGGAACGCGGTCGAGAGGCTTGCGAGAAATCCTCGCGGGCCGAAACGCATCCCGAGGCGTACAAGGAGAGCATAAGCGCAAAAGGACCCCCCCGCCATGCGCCTGCCCGCCATGCTCCTGCCGCTCGCCCTCTCCGCCTGCGCCTTTGTGGCCCCGGAGCCGACGACGCAATCGCTGCAATCCCTCCCAGCCGGCGCCTACCAGCTCGAGAAGCCCCACGGCTCGCTTCTCTTCCGCGTGAAGCACCTCGGCCTCTCGTACTACACCGGACGCCTCACCGACTTCGACGCCACGCTCGACTTCGATCCGAAGAACCCCACCGCCTCGCACGTGAAGGCCATCATCAACCCGCTCAGCATCCGCGCCGAACACCCCACCGACGCCACATGGGACAAGCGCATCGGCGAAGACCTGCTCGAAGGTACGGAATTCCCCCAGATCGTCTTTGAGTCCACGAAGGCGGAAACCACCGGCGACTTCACCGGCAAGGTAACCGGCAATCTCACTCTCATGGGCGTCACAGCGCCCGTCACGCTGGACGTCACCTACAATGGCTCGATGGACTCGGCCGCCCTCTATGGCGGCCGCCCCGCCGTCGGCTTCTCCGCCCGAGGCAAGTTCAACCGCTCCGACTTCGGCCTCACCCGCTACTCCTCCATCGTCGCCGACGAAGTGGAGATCGTGCTGGAAGTGGAGTTCACCCGGCGTTAGCCGCCTATGATTACGATGTCGTGGTAAGCCGACTCGACCGCGCTTTCGCAGGCACGCAGATCTCCCGGATAAGCGGCGCGAAGGTTCTGCTCCGTGTCTCCGGTCGATCCTCGGTACGCCTCATGAAGGAACGTGTCGCGCATAGTCGTCATGTCGCTCAACGCAAGCTTTGGGTTCAGCTTCGTGTCCCAGGCAATCAGTTCGGCCCATCTCTGGTATTCTTTCGCCGCCAGCTCGGGCCAAACGGCCTTGGAAGGTCCGACTGACGCAACTTGCATCGCCCATATGAGGCCGCCGCAGTGAACCGCCCTCACGTAATCGAGCCCGTCAGGTCGCGGTAGGTCGTCTGGCTTGGGGTCCCATTCGGTCGCGCAAGCGCTTAGGCCCGACAGCAGCACCGCCAGCATCCCCGCTTCGACGATCCGCATGTTTCGTGGCATCCGGTTGCCTCAATGCCTGTACGAGCGATTGATCAGCTCGATGTGTATCTGCGAACGATACCCGCTGCATCGTCCGCCCAGCTCGCCATTCGTCATCATCAGCCGGGCGCCGAGCGGCAATTCCTCGCTCCCCGCCGCGGCATCGATGAAGGCAGCCCGCGCAGCGGCAATATCCGCCGTCACATCCGCCTTGCCGTCGATACGCGCCGCCAGATCGCGGAACGTCCCGGCGTCCCGGCCGCTCGCATCCCCGCCCATGGCGGCGGCCAGGCCCGCGCAATCGACGGCGTCCCGATAGGTCAGCCACTTGGGCATTGGCAGAAGTTCGGGCGTCTGCGCCATTGCCGCGCCCGCCAGCACCAGCGCCAGCATCCCCACTTCGACGATCCGCGCGTTTCGTGGCATATGCACCCCGACGACTGCCGTAGAGGAATATAGCATGACCGCGGAAATCACGCAGCCTGCCGCGCCCGACACCCAGCGCCAACAGCGCTACACCGCCGTCGCCATTGCCCTGCACTGGATCATCGCCCTCTCCATCATTGGCCTCATCGCCGTCGGCTGGACGATGGGCACGATGGACCCCGGCCCGGACTATTTCGCCATCGTCCAGCTGCACAAGTCGTTCGGCATCACCGTCCTCCTGCTCTCTGTCGCCCGCATCATCTGGCGCCTGATGAACCCGCCGCCGCCCGAGCCGCCCATGCCGAAATGGCAGGCCTTCCTCGCCAGCGCCGTCCACGTCCTCTTCTATGTGCTGATCATCGCCATGCCGCTCACCGGCTGGATCATGGCGTCGGCCTCGTCGGATGCGGCCACGCGTTACTTCGGCCTTGTGGATATCCGCCTACCCGGCATCCCCGCGCTCGACGCCGCCACGCGCGACGGTCTCGAGGAAGGCTTCGAGCAGGTCCACGGCAATCTCGCCTGGGTCATCATCGGGCTTCTAGTCCTCCACGTCGCCGGCGCACTGAAGCATCAGTTCGTCGACAAGGATGGCCTGCTCGCACGCATGGCGCCCGGCCTCTTCGGCCGCACGGCTGGTCCGCCCGACAACGGACACGGTGCAATCTGGGCCTTCGGCGCGGCCATCGCGATCTTCGCCGCGATCGTCGGCTTCTCGCTGACGACTGCGCGTCCCAACGAGACGCTCGTGGCCAGCGCGCAGGAAGAAAACCAGCCGCCCGCGTCCAACGCGCCCGCATGGACCGTGGATTATGGGCAAAGCTCCATCGTCTTCCGCGCCGGATACATGGGCCGCCCCTTCGAAGGCCGGTTCTCGGGCTGGACCGCGCAGATCCAGCTCGACACAGACGCGCCCGCCAACAAGGACGTGCCCGTCGACGGCTTCATCCGCGTCGCGATCCCCATGGGCTCCGCGAAGACTGGCGAGCCCTACTACGACGAGAATGTAAGCCAGGGAGACTGGTTCGATGTCGCCAAACACCCCGAGGCCGTCTTCGAAGTCACCGGCGGCGTCTTCAGGGATAGCGATACTCAATATGAGGCGACCGGAGTCCTCACGCTGAAGGGCGTGAAGCACCCCGTGCGCCTCCCCTTCACGCTCGCAATCGACGGCAAGACCGCGAAGGCCCACGGCGAAGTCACGCTGAAGCGCCTCGCCCTCGGCGTCGGCGCCGACACGCTGGCCGAAGCGAAGGGCGACGAGGAGTGGGTGCAGGACGACGTCGTGGTCGTCATCGACATCACCGCGACGCGCCAGTGAGTCTCCACACGACTCACCGCGTGAGACCCCGACTCACGACTCGCGATTCGTCTCCGCGAGGCGCCTCGGCGCCTCTCATCGAGTCGAAATCGGACTCGCGAGAGGGTCCGCTCACTGCAAAAAGTGTGACCATGAGGTCACAGCGCGATATCGAAATGCACACTCACGAGTCCGCGTGTGCGACGCTCGCGAGCACCTCTCGGCGCCTTCGCGGGCGCCGCATCGGCGCCTCTCTCGGACTCGAAATTCGATGAGCGACGAGTCCCTCACCGCGCCCTCGGGCGCCTCCGCGCGCATCGTCGGCACGAGTCCTGCATCCCTCGACGAGGCGGCGCGCGTCCTCCTCGCCGGAGGCCTCGTCGCGGTCCCCACCGAGACGGTCTACGGGCTCGCCGGAGACGCCACCAACGGCGCCGCGGTCGCCGCGATCTTCACAGCCAAGGGGCGCCCCGCCTTTAACCCACTCATCTGCCACGTCGCGGACCTCGCGATGGCAGAGTCACTCGCCGACTTCAGTCCTCTTGCGCGCGCCCTCGCCGCCCGCTTCTGGCCCGGCCCACTCACGCTCGTGCTCCCCCGCAAGTCGTCATGCCCCGTGCATGACCTCGCCACTGCGGGCCTTCCCTCGATCGCACTGCGCCAACCACAACACGTTGCTACTCTTGGAATTATTTCGCGCGTGGGCCGGCCTCTTGCTGCTCCCTCAGCCAATCCGTCAGAGCAGTTGAGCCCCACGACAGCGGCGCATGTGGCCGCCGGATTGGGGGCGCGCATCGACCTCATCGTCGATGGCGGCGCGTGCATCGCGGGTCTCGAATCCACCATCATCGCGCCCGGCGAAAACGGCGCCGTGATGCTCCGTCCGGGCGCCCTCGCGCGCTCCGATATCGAGTTGCTCACAGGTCCGTTGAGGTCTCCGGAGGCCGCTTCGGGGGTCGTCGCGCCGGGCATGTTGAGGCGCCACTACGCGCCCCGCGCGCGCCTCAGACTCGGCGCCACTCACGCTGAGTCAGGAGAGGCCTTCCTCGCCTTCGGACCTCCGCCGAGCGGCGTTTCACCTTCTCTCAACCTTTCGATTCGCGGTGACCTGATCGAGGCCGCGTCGAACCTCTTCGCGATGCTGCGCGCGCTCGACTCGCGTCACGCATCGATCGCCGTGGCGCCGATTCCGGACACCGGAATCGGAGAGGCGATCAATGATCGCTTGAAGAGGGGTGCTGCACTCGGATGAAAAAATGTGTATGACAGATTCGTTGAGTCGGTTTTCCGATCGGAGATGACTCAACTTAATCGGTGCCAGCCCGCTAGCGGGTGAAACACTAGGGACCACTCAAGGAGACTTAGAATGGCCACTGCCAAAAAAGCGAAGAAAGCTGCGAAACCCGCCGCCAAGAAGCCGGCGAAAGCTGCGAAGAAGAAGAAGTAGTAGCTAAGCTCTCTTCGCATTGGGCAGCCAGTCCTTGGCCAGCGCCTCTTAGAGGCCGCCCAATTCCCAGAGACTAGTGTTGCATTCCTCGTGCCCACCCGGTCATCCGGGTGGGCACGAACACGTTTGGGGTCTGCGTTTCCGCGCTCCGCGCGCTCCCGCCCCGACATATCCACAGCACCACACCCGCCGAGTGCGCTCTGACAGCGCTTCGCGCTTCAGGATGACAACGACATGGGGAGCGGACCTTGTGTCCGCGTCCCCCGGGAAAGCGGGGGTCCAGGGCTGACGCCAAGTCTTGTTCCGCCCCTGAAGCCTCAAGTCCCAGCAAGCATCACAACCGTCCCTGGGCCCCCGCTTTCCCGGGGGACACGGTCGATACACCTCGCGCAATTCGGCGGAATCCAGAACGCCCTCACAGAAGGATTCCCCAGCAGACTCAGCGCTTTCGCGCCCTGAAAATGGTGAATCTGGATCCACCAATCCCCCACCCCACTAAACCCGCGGCATACTCCGCCCATGACAGACGCGGACCCCACAGACGAGACCGGCCCCTATGCCGGCGCAACGCCCCAGGCCCACGCCTGGCGCGAGGCGCGCGAATGGGTCGAGGACATCTTCCGCATCGTCGACGATCTCGGCCATCTCGCCCGCACCGGTGTCACTCGCGCCTTCGGCCGCCGCCTCGGCCTCTTCGTCTTCAGTGTCGAGGCCGCCATCCGCCGCCTCGTGCTGACGCTGGCCCTGCAACTGAAGCTCGCGCCGGCGGGCAAGCCGACAGGCACGCCCGCACGACCGCCGAAGGCCGCCGCCGAACCCGCCGCCCAGCCGGATGCCCAGCTCGAAGGCCCGAGGCCGATCCGCGTCACCTTTCGCCTCTTCGCGATCCGTGGAAGCGGCCGCGCACCGGCATCATCGGCGGACCCAACCACCATCCACCGCACCGGCCCGGTCCTCGCGATCGGCCGCGATCCCCTGCTCGCTCTCGGCGCGCCGCCGCCTCGCCCGCGCAAGGGCCAGCGCGGCGGCGGGTGCTGGCGTCCGTGCGAGAGTCATGACGCGTCCAGCCTGCGAGGCATGATGCATGGCCGCCCGGAAAACGAGGACCTGAACGACCTGTCGAGCCGCCTCTTCTCCGGCCGTCCCGATCGGGATCGCCCGCGCCATCCGCGCCGCCCGCCCAGCCTCCGTCAGGACCGCGACCTCCAACCAACGCGCGGTCTCGCGCATGACCATCTGATCCCCGCGCCCGGCCTCGCCCGCCGTATCGCCGCAATGTGGAACGTCATGCTCGACCCAATGGCGTTCGCGACCCGCGCCGCCCGCCGCCTCGCGCGCCTCTCACACATGATCGACGCTCTTCGCGCCCGGCCCGAACCCGTCCCGCCCACATTCAAGGACGACAGGCGCCCACCGCCCGCGCTGGGCCTGCTGAAACGAAGTCACGGCCTGTTCGCGCGAGCGCACGACACGTCATGAGCCACCCGACAACCAGACCTGCCCTACCCCGCGGCCACCCGCGGGATCGCGCCCCCATGACTGCCGCATAGTAAACGGGCGGCCGTCTGCAGAAAAAGCAGTCACCCGGCGGGCATTACGCAGACGACATTCTGCTTTCGGAAGAATTCGGAGGCCCCGGACCACCCTCCGTCACAGATTTGGAATTGTGGGGCCCTTCCAGCAGGTCTAGAGTTTGGGCCTGCCTGGGGTGGGCGAGTGGTGCGGGACCTTTCCAATGCTTGAGATCGTCGCGATTGTTCTCGCGGTCCTTGTCGGACTGCTGCTGGTCTTCCTCGTGTACCGCGCCGCGCGCACTTACGATGCCGGGGCCCACGCCACTTACATCACGACAAAGAGCGGCGCCTTCTATGGCGCGCTGCGCCAGCCGACCACGCTCTGGAACCCCTCGATCAAGGTGATGCGCGACCGCCATGCGCCTGACATCACCATCATTACGACGGACCCGACAGGCAACTATTATGAGAAGTCGCTGGTGAACCGCCGCAATGGCGAGATCACCCTGCGCGTCCAGACCTGCACCCCGCGCCCCTTCATCACGCGCACATCCGACAAGCGGCAGCTCGTCATCAAGGCCAAGGTGTCCTTCCAGATCGACATCGACCGGATCGAGATGCCGAGCCAGATGCAGTCCTTCGGCGTCACGCTCGCCGCCCGCATCGAGAACCTGTTCGACAACGCCATCGGCGAACACGAAGACCAGGACGTCTTCGCCAAGCAGCGCGAGATCGAGGAGAAAGTCCTCCGCCAGCTGCAGAACATCGAGAACCCCGCCGACCCGAACAAACCGGATGGGATGCCGATGGGCATCAAGGTCTACGAGGCAATGTTCTCGTACGAGCCGGCCGTGAAGCCGATCAACAAGGACCTCGCCAACGGCCCGATGGCCTACGACAACGAGCACCTCGACGATCTCGTCGACATGCTTGAGAAGGCCAATCCGGCCACCGTCGACACGCTGATGCGGATGCTGGAACTGCAAACCAAGCAGAATATCGTCCAGATGCTCTGCAAGTCCGGCGGCCTCGTCGCTTTCACCGCCGCCGAACTCGGCCTCTCCGAACGCACGGTCGAACGCGCCTCGAACGGAGCAAATATCATGAAGCCCGCGGCCTTCCCGCCCGCCGATGCCCCCGCCCCGGTGCTGAACGCCGCAGTCTCGCCGGTGGCCCCGCCGGTTGACCCGGCGACCGCCTACTACAATCTAGGAGCTCCGAAGGGCCAGAAGCCCGCTGAACCGGTGAAGCCTTCCTAGAATGACAATCGACCGCGAAGACCAGCTCGACGGCCTGAAACACATCGGCCGCATCGTCGCCCGCGTTCTCGACGTCATGCGCGCTGCCGCCAAACCGGGCATGACAACCGCCGAACTCGACGCCATCGCCGGCAAGATGCTCGAGGCCGAAGGCGCGCGCTCAGCCCCGCAGCTCGCTTACAAATTCCCGGGCGTGACCTGCATCAGCGTCTTCCCGGCCATCGCTCATGGCATCCCGGGCAATCAGGTCCTGAAAGCCGGCCAGCTCATCAACATCGACGTCTCCGCCGAAAAGAACGGCTACTTTGCCGACACGGGCGCGAGCTTCGTCCTCAATGGCGGCGAGCAGTATCTCGAAAACCTCTGCCGCGATGGCAAGCGCGCGCTCTGGACCGGCATCCGCCGGGTGAAACCCGGCGGCGCGCTGAATGCGCCCGGTATCGCGATCGAAGAGTTCGCCCGCAAGAACCGCTACACACTCGTCCGCAACCTCGCGAGCCACGGCGTCGGCGGCGCTCTTCACGAAGAGCCCGGCGAAATCCCCACCTGGAAAGACCTGTCCGAACGCCGCCGCATCCACGAAGGCCTCGTCTTCACCCTCGAGCCCTTCCTCTCCCTCGGCGCCGAATGGGCCGTCGACAGCAAGGACGGCTGGACGCTCTACGCCGACAAGCGCAACGCCCCGACCGTCCAATACGAACACACGATGGTCGCCACGAAGAACGGCCCGGTCATCACGACGCTGGCGACGTGATGGCGCTTCGATCACAAGCGCCAAACGAACTCAGGTGATCGCGCCCATCCCGTGGTTCCTGTTTGAGGACTCGCTGCACATTCAAATCGAACGCGCGGGAACTCTGGAAGAGGCAGTGCAAGCATTTCGCGACAGCCTGCCGGATTCACTTCGTCGGGAGGCGCTTCTGTTTCTCCAGAAGGCGTCGGCAGTCGAGGGCACGCGAGGCTGGACGGTCGAATGCCCCGAACTCGACAATGCACTGTTCATCGAGCCGGACGACGACAGCGTCACCTGCGCGAGCCACTATGGCGAAATGCTTCGCGCGTTTCTGTCCTGACGAAAGAGTTTACAGAACCCGCCCCGGATTCATCCGTCCGTCGGGATCGAGCGCCTTCTTCACGGCCCGCATCATCTCCATCTCGACCGGAGATTTCCGCCACGCCAATTCATCGCGCTTCAGCCGGCCGATCCCGTGCTCCGCAGAGATCGAGCCGTTCAAACTCGCGATCAGGTCATGGATCGCTTCCGACACCGGAAGCCCGTCCTTGTCCACGAACGCATCCTGATCCGCGCCCGGCGGCGGGGTGATGTTGAAATGGATGTTGCCGTCGCCCACATGCCCGAAGGCGATGACGTCCACGCCGGGCTTCATCGACTGCGCCAGCGCCGCGCCGCGCTCCATGAACTCGGCCACGCGCGACACCGGCACGGAGACATCGTGCTTCAACGCCTTGCCGTGCGCACGTTCGGCCACGGCGATGTTCTCGCGGATCTTCCAGACCATGGCCTTCTGCGCCTCGGTCTCGCAGATCGCGGCATCGCTCGCGACGCCGGTTTCGATGGCATGGCCGAGCATCTGCTCGATCATGTCTCGCGCGCCCTCTTCCCGCGGAAGGGATAGCTCGACCAGAACCCGCCACGCCGCAGTGCTCGGCAGCGGATCGCGGGTGTCGGGAATATGCCTCAGCACCAGTTCGAGCCCGAGCTTCGGCACGATCTCGAAACCCGTCACCGCCCCGCCCGTCGCAGCCTTCGCGATCTGCAGCAGCTCAACCGCCTTCGCCGGACTATCGACAACGACCCATGCCGTTTCCTTCGCGGCTGGCTTCGGGAACAGCTTCAGCGTCGCCGCCGTCACGATCCCGAGCGTGCCTTCCGCGCCGATGAAAAGATGCTTCAGGTCGTAGCCGGTATTGTCTTTGCGCAAACCGCGCAGCCCGTTCCAGATCCGCCCATCCGGCAGCACCGCCTCAATCCCCAGAACCAGATCGCGCATCATCCCGTAACGCAGAACGCCGACACCGCCCGCATTCGTCGAGATCAACCCACCGATCATCGCCACGCCCTGCGCGCCGAGCGACAGGGGAAACAGCTTTCCGTTCTCGTCCGCGATCTCTTGCGCGCGCGTGAGCACGACCCCAGCTTCCAGCGTCATTGAATCGTTCAACGTATCGACGTCGCGCGTCTTGTTCATGCGCTTCAAGGAGATCAGCACTTCGCCCTGGGGGACCGAACCATTGACCATGCCCGAATTGCCGCCCTGCGGATTCACCGGCAGCCCATATTCGGCGCACAGCGTCATCGCCTTCGAGACTTCCTCGGTCGAGGCCGGCTTCACCAGAACCGGCGTCGAGCCCTTCCAGCGGCCCCGCCAGTCCGAGATATGCGGATCGATCTCGTGGGCGTCGGTGGAAACGCCCTTCGGGCCGAGAGCCTCTGTCAGGCGCGAGATGAACTCGGCGATGCGCGGTGAGCCTTGATCGTCAGCCATGGCGATTTCCTAGCCGATAAGGTCCTGCGGTTTGCAGCTCCTGATGCCTGTAACCACTTTCGTGGCGATGAACAGGCTGTCGAAATCTCCCTCGAAACGGAAGCCCTTGTCCGTCTTCCGGGTCAGATAGCAGGCCTGCGTCCGGTAGCCATCGTCCTCGTAGGAAAAACAGGCCTCTCCCTTCGCGGAAATGGTGAGCTTGCCGTTCACCACGCCGTCAGGCGTCTCGTACAGCGTCTTGCCGTCCGGCTGGATGCATTCGCGCCACGAGAAGTTGGAGGTCGGCGAGTAGCCAGACATCTCGATGCCGAACAGCGCCGTTTTCAACTGCGCCCCACTCATCGCGGCCGTCTGCGCTACCGCGGGAGCGGCAATCAACGAGACTGCAAGGACCAGCCGGCGCATGGAAATTCTCCGAGGCCCGGAGACTGCCATAACCGGGCGCCGGAACTAAGGCTTCTTCGGCGCCCGCAGGATCCATTGCTGCTCCGGGATCATCTTGCACGGCAGCGTACGCAGCACGTCCCGCCCGTTCTCATTCACGACCTCGATGCACTGGACCGAAGCGTTCGCGATCTGACCGGTGTCGAACACCATCCATTTCTGCGAGGGCATGTCGTAGCACGAACCCAGCGAAAGCGCGCCGAATGCATAGCCGCCGGAAAAACAGCTGCTCATCATCCGCATCTGGCCGAGCGCCTTGCTATCGAAACTGATCAGCTGCCGGTATTGGTCGGTGCAGTGATAGAGCCCGACCCCGGTGTCGTAACCGATGCACATGCCCGGTTTCGCTTTCGACTCGAGCGACATTTCGACCACGTTGGTGAAGTCGACATAGGTCGGCTTCCATTGATGCGCCTGTCCGCTGCTCGGGCACTCGCCCGCGAACACCATCTCTCCGGTCCGGCTGGATGCGCCGAGCAGCGAGATGCAGCGGCCGGCGGCGGAGCGGAGTTCGCGCTCTTCATTCATCGTCCAGGTCTGCTCGGGCGAGCCGTCGCAGGTTTCGGCGAACAGCGGCGGATAGTAGCCCTGCCCCTTCGGCACGAGGCATTTGTCGCCGTGCAGTATGGGGCCACCTTCGGCTGGCGGCAGGATGAACTTCTCCCGCGCCGAGCCATCGCACGGAATGCTGATCGAGGCGCCGCCCGCACCGGACATCGAGATGCACATGCCGGGAAGACGATCCGGCTGAAGCGTCGTTGGCCTCGTTTGCGCGAAGGACGGCGCACCGAGCGCGGCCGCCACGGCAATCGCCGCAAGAATGCCTGCTATCCGCATGAATCGCCCCTCGCGCCACAGCCCGTCACCGTGGCACGAGACACCAAGGAGCCCCAACACCGGATGAACAGGCGGGCTGCTCTCTTGACGCAATTGTCTGCCCGGCGTCCAACGTGACGGGAAAACAGGAGACGCCTGATGGCCTACGCCCCCTTTAATCTCGAAGGAAAAGTCGCCCTTGTGACTGGCGGCAATCGCGGCATCGGGTTCGGCTTTGCCCAGGCGCTTTATGATGCCGGCGCGGCCGTGGCGATCTGGGGCTCGAACGAGAAGCGCAACCACGAAGCCGTGGAAAAGCTGGGCATCGGCGCAAAGGCGTGGACCGTCGATGTCGCCGACGAGAAGCAGGTGGCGCAGGCAATGCTTGAAGTCGCGGGCCATTTCGGTCGCATCGACAGCGTGTTCGCCAATGCCGGCATCGGCGGCGGGGCGAAGTCGTTCGCGGAGTTTCCGACCGACGTTTATCGCCGCGTTCTCTCCGTGAACCTCGACGGCGTATTCTTCACCCTGCGCGAGGCCGCCAAGCACATGGTCGAGCGGGCCAAGGCTGGCGATCCGGGCGGTTCGCTGGTCGGGGTCGCTTCACTGGCCGCCATCGAGGGCGCACCGCGCAACGAGGCCTATGCCGCCACCAAGGGCGCCGTGGTCTCCATGATGAAATCGATCGCCGTCGAACATGCGCGCTATGGCGTGCGCGCCAACTCCATCCTGCCCGGCTGGATCGCCACCGACATGACGCAAGGCGCGCAGGACAACCCGGCCTTCGCCGAGAAAGTCATCCCGCGCGTGCCGATGCGGCGCTGGGGCGAGCCGAAGGATTTCGGCGGCGTGGCCATCTATCTCACCTCGGATGCGTCGAGCTACCACTCCGGCGACGCGTTCGTGATCGACGGCGCCTATTCGATTTTCTGAGACTCGGACCGCCGGGCTCCTGCCCGGCAGTCGCGCTGAAGGCGCGACCCATCAGCCGCGAACGCGGCTTTGCCGGGCGGAAGCCCGGCGGTCCGGTATTGACAGCTCCTATACTGACACTAACTGTCAGTACATGGCGGACGAGAAGCGCTACACGGCGGAACAACTCGCACAGCTCGGCGGCGTCTCGCTGCGCACCGTGCGTTACTATGTTCAGGAAGAGCTGATCGACCGGCCGCTTGCACGCGGGCCCGGCGCGCATTTCACCGATGCACATCTCAACCAGCTCAGGCGCTGCACACTGTTGCAGGACTGGGGTTTCGATCTTGAGACCATCCGCGACAAATCCGGCTCTTTCCAGGCAATCCTTGAAGGCGTGCCGATAGGCGGCAACCAGTTGCGCGACAGCGCCGTGCTTCGCGCTGTGTTCAGCGCGATGGGCGGCGAGCCGGGTTCGGGCCTGTCGCCGAAGCAGGCCGAGGCGCTGAAGGCCGTCGTCCAGCGTCTGCGCGGCAAGCCCGCGAAACCTGCGGTGGAGAAGAAGTCCGCCACGGAGATCATCCCCCTGGCCGATGGCATCGACCTCGTCGTCGACAAGTCGGCCTACGACATCCCCTCGCCCAAGACACTCGTCGACATCGCCCTGCTCGTCCGCAAGTCGTTCGATCCGCTGAAGAAGCCGGATGACGACGACGATGACTGACCTCCCCGCCCTTCGCCAGGATTATGCGCGCCGGATCATGGAGAAGGTTGGCGTGGCAAACGCGCGGCTGGAAGCGGCTTACGCGACAGTACCACGCGAAGAATTCGTAGGCCCCGGCCCATGGTCGCTGTTCAGCTTCACCGGCTACAGCAAGACGCCGGACGGCAACGCCGATCATCTCTACGACGACGTGCTCGTCGCGCTCGTGCCTGAAAAGCGGATCAACAACGGCCAGCCCTCCGGCCATGCGATGTGGCTCAACGCCGCCGATCCGCAACCGGGGGAGCATGCCGTTCATATCGGCGCGGGCACGGGCTACTATACGGCCGTCCTTGCCGAACTCGTCGGCCTCGCAGGGCGCGTCACCGCGATCGAGTACGACGCCGATCTCGCCGCAAGGGCGCAGGCCAACCTCTCGCGCTACCCGAACGTGACTGTGATCCACGGCGATGGCGTCGACTGGCCGTTCGATCCGGCGGACGTCATCTACGTCAACGCCGGGGTGACGCGCCCTGGAGACAACTGGCTCAACCGCCTGAAGGAAGGCGGCCGGCTCGTGCTGCCGCTCACGGCCTCTGGCGACATTCCGGCGGGTGCGATGTTCCGCTTCGAAAAGCGCGGCGGCGAATTCCTCGCACGCGCCGTCTCCGGCGCCGGCTTCATTCCCTGCGAAGGCCTGCGCGACGACGACGTCGCCGAAGCACTTGGCAAAGCCTTCGCGGATGGCGGCGCGGAAAGCGTGACGCGTCTGGTGCGGGGCGAACATCCGCCGGTGGAAGATGTCTGGTTCCAGGGGGCCGGCTGGGCGCTCCTGTACAGATGAGAGCCGTCATCTCGATTATCGATAAATCTACTCGCCTATCCCGCTCGGTCTTGCTATGGCTCGGCCCGTTCAAGTTCCGCATGAGAAGAGTCGATCCATGATGAAGTTTCGCCTTGCCGCAACGGCCCTCGTCGCCGGCCTTGCCCTGAGCGCCTGCAATACCGAACAGAGCTCCGGCCTCGCGGCATGCGGCGGCACGGATGTTCCGGCCAAGGCCGCGACCGGCGGCGGGTTGTCGATCGATCCGCTGACCTTCACCTGCAAGAAACTGCCGAACGGCCTGCGCGTCTATGCGATGCCGGATCCGAACACGGCCAATGTCTCGGTCGCCGTCTGGTACGACGTCGGCTCGAAGGACGATCCGAAGGGCCGCTCGGGCTTCGCGCACCTGTTCGAACACCTGATGTTCAAGTCGACGACGAACCTTCCGGCCGAAGGCTTCGACCGGCTGACAGAAGACGCTGGCGGTTTCAACAACGCCTCCACCTGGAACGACTTCACGAACTACTACGAGACCGTGCCCGCCAATCATCTGCAGCGCGTTCTGTGGGGCGAGGCCGAGCGCATGGGTTCGCTGGTGATCGACGACGCCAGCTTCGCGTCAGAGCGTGACGTGGTGAAGGAGGAATTCCGCCAGTCAGTTCTGTCGAACCCGTATGGCCGCCTGTTCTATCTCTATCTCGCGCAGGCCAACTTCCAGGTTCACCCCTATGGCCGCCCCGGCATCGGCTCGATCGAGGATCTCGATGCGGCGACCGTCGAAGACGTCCGCGCATTCCACGCCGCCTATTATCGCCCGGACAATGCCGTGCTCGTGGTCTCCGGCAATTTCGACGAGAAGCAGCTGGAAACCTGGGTCACCGACTATTTCGCGAAGATCGAAACGCCCAAGCGCGACATCCCGCGCGTGACGGCCGTTGAGCCAGCGCGAACGGCTGCGAAGGACTTCACGGTCTACGAATCCAATGTGCCGCTGCCTGCGGTTCTTATGGCCTGGCCCTCTCCGGCCGCTTCCAGCGAGGACAATGCCGCGCTGGAGCTGATGGACGCGATCATGACGCGTGGCCAGTCCTCGCGCTTCTACCAGTCGCTGGTCTATGAGCAGCAGCTCGCGAGCGACGCCAACTCGAACCTCGACGTCAACGCGCAGCCCGGCGTCTATGCCGTCTATGCGATCATGAGCGAGGGCAAATCCGCCGATCAGGGCCTCACCGCCCTCAAGGCCGAGATCGCGAAGATGCGCGATACGCTGGTGACGCCGGCCGAACTCGAAGAGGCCCGCACCGAAATCCTCGCCGACGCGATCCGCTCGCGCGAGACCACGGATGGCCGCGCGGACGACCTCGCCCGCTCGGTGATCCTGTTCAAGAACGCCCAGCATTCCGACACGGAACTCGCCAAGATCCAGGCGGTGACGGCGGAAGACATCCAGCGCGTCGCGAAGAAGATCATGGACGACGCCACGTCGGTCACGATCCGCTATCTGCCGGAAGAAATGCAGAAAGGCGCGCCCGAAGCGACCTTCGCCGATGCGCCGACGATCCAGACATCCACGTTCAACATCGCCGCCGCCGACATCCCGGTCTACACGCTTGCTGCCGAAGCCGAGCGCGTGAAACCGCCGGAAGCTGGCGCAGCCGTGACCGTGAAGGTTCCGGGCGCAACCGAGAAGACGCTGCCGAACGGCCTGCGCGTCATCGTCGCCAGCAAGCCGGGCCTGCCGCTGGTCAGCGCCAGCCTGCGCATCTCCGCTGGCGGTTCGCTAGATCCCGCCGGCAAGGCCGGTCTCGCCACCATGGCAGCCGACCTCGCCACGCGCGGCACCAAGACCCGCTCGGCAACGCAGATCGCCGCGCAGATCGAAACGCTCGGCGCATACATCGGCGCGGGCGCGGGACCGGATGCAACGGACGTTTCCGTTTCCACCCTTTCGAGCAAGGCCGAAGACGCCTTCGCCATCATGGCGGACGTGGTGCAGAATCCGGTCTTCGCTGAAGAGGAACTGGCCCGCGCCAAGCAGGAAACGCTGGACGGCCTCACGGTGCAGATGCGCGCACCGCGTTCCGTCGGCGGTTTCGCGATGACGCGCGCCCTGTTCGGCAACGGGCCGTACGGCGGCGTGCCGTCCGAAGCCTCGATCAGCGGCCTCAAGCGCGATGAGCTCGCGGCCTTCCACGCCGCCAACTGGCGGCCGGATGCCTCGGTGCTGGTGATCGCGGGCGACATCTCGGCAGAGGATGGCTTCGCGCTCGCCGAAGGCGCGCTGGGCAACTGGGCCAAACCCGCAACGCCCCTGCCCGCCGCTTCCACGGCCAGCGCGGCAATGCCTGCGCCCCGCGCCGTGACGATCGACATCCCGGCGATCGGTCAGGCAGCCGTGTTCCTCGGACACGCGGGCCCGTCGCGGCTGGAGCCGGACTACTTCCCGGCCGTCGTCGCCAACAACGTGCTTGGCGGCGGCTATTCTGCACGCCTCAACGCGGAGATCCGCATCAAGCGCGGGCTCTCCTACGGCGCCAACGCGTCTCTCTCGGCGCGCAAGCAGACTGCTCCTGTCACCGCCGTGGCGCAGACACGCAACGATGCAGTGCCGGAAGTTCTCGATCTGATGCTGTCGGAGTTCACGCGCCTCGGATCCGAACCGATTCCGGATGCCGAACTCTCCGCACGCAAGGCGGTGATCGTGGGCGGCTTCGGACGTTCGGTCGAAACGACGGGCGGATTGGCCGGACAGTACTCTGCCCTCGCCCAGTTCGGCCTGCCGCTCGACAAGCTGCAGACCTACTCGGCCGACATCAACGCCGTCACCGGCGAACAGGCGGCGACCGCAGCGAAGAAATACTACGACGCCGCGACCTCGACGATCGTCATCGTTGGCGACGCCAAGACGTTCTGGGACAAGGTGAAGGACAAGCGCCCCAGCATGGAGCGGATCGCCATCGACAAGCTGAACCTCGACAAGGCCACGCTGAAGTAGGCGCGGGCTTCACCTGGAAGCGGACAACCTGTTGTCCGCGTTCCCCGCGAAAGCGGGGATCCAGGGCTCACAGCAAGGCTTGTTCAGGTCCGAAGCTTCAAGCCCGAACAAGGTTCGGCGTGATTACTGGATCCCCGCCTTCGCGGGGAACGCGGACCTTCTGTCCGCTTCCAGTATTGAGCTCGATTTGTTGGCGCCCGACTAGAACAGCGCGACGCCGCCAACCTTCACCACCAGCGCCATCGCCAGCAGCGCCGCGAGCATGATCGCCAGCGCAATCAGCGCCGTCACAACCCGGCCCCGCGTGAGATCCATCTCAGCGCTGAAGTCCATGAAGTACGAGCGCACCGTCGGCGGCTCGAAACTTTCCTTGAGGAACCACGGGGCAAGCCTGCCGCCAAGCCACAGCGAAAGCCCGGTCAAAACAAGGCTAATCGAAAAAAGTACGATCGATGGGAACACCATCGCAACTTCGGCGTTCATGACGATTCAGCCTCCCAACAGCCAGCGCTGCCAGAAGTGAATCAAGCTGTGAGTTCCAGCAAGCGGCTTTAACGCCGCAATCTGCACATTCCGCAGGCGGAACTAGCGCTTCAGGTTACCGCAGAAACGCTGGATCCGGCGGCAGGCTTCCTCAAGCTTCTCGGTTGAAGTCGCGTAGGAAATCCGGAACGCCGGGCCGAGGCCGAACGCAGACCCGAACACCACGGCCACCTTCTCTTCTTCCAGCAGCGCCGCCGCGAATTCCTCGTCATTCGACAGCTTCTTGCCACCGGCCGACGTCTTCCCCATCGCGCGCGAGCAATCCGGGTAGACGTAGAAGGCGCCTTCCGGCGTCGGGCAGACGAGTTCCTCAGTCTGGTTCAGCATGCCGACCACGAGGTCGCGGCGCTTCTTGAACAGCTCCTGATGCTTGGGAATGAATTCCTGCGTGCCGTTCAGCGCCTCGACCGCGGCCCACTGCGAGATCGACGACGGGTTCGACGTCGTCTGGCTCATCACCTTCGCCATGCCCTTGATCAGGCTTTCCGGACCTGCCGCATAGCCGATGCGCCAACCGGTCATCGAATAGGCTTTCGAGACGCCGTTCATGGTCAGTGTGCGCTCGTACAGACGCGGCTCGACCTGCGCGATCGTCCAGAACTTGAAGCCGTCGAACACGAGGTGTTCGTACATGTCGTCCGTCAGGATCCAGACATGCGGATGGCGCAGCAGAACGTCGGCGAGAGCCTGCAGCTCTTCCTTCGTGTAGGCCGCGCCCGACGGGTTGGACGGCGAGTTGAGGATCAGCCACTTCGTCTTCGGTGTAATGGCCGCTTCGAGCGCCGCCGGCTTGAGCTTGTAGTTGTCCGCCGCCTTCGCCTCGGCGAACACCGGGACGCCGCCGCACAGCAGCGCCATTTCCGGATAGCTCACCCAGTAGGGAGTGGGAATCACCACCTCATCGCCGGGGTTAAGCGTGGCGACGAAGGCATTGTAGATCACCGGCTTGCCGCCCGGGGAAACGTTCACCTGGCTCGGCTTGTACTCAAGCCCGTTCTCCCGCTTGAACTTGGCGCAGATCGCCTGCTTCAGCTCCGGGATACCGTCGACGTCGGTGTACTTGGTCTTGCCGTCCTGGATGGCCTTGATGGCCGCCTGCTTGATGTTCTCCGGCGTGTCGAAATCCGGCTCTCCGGCGCCGAGGCCGATCACGTTTTCGCCTTTTGCCTGAAGCTCCCTCGCCTTCTGGGTCACGGCGATCGTAGCCGAGGGTTTGATCCTCTTCAGCGATTCCGAAACCGGCGCGGACATGGACGTTTCTCCAGATTTATGGCGCGGCTGTACGCTGTTCCGCCAAGGGAAAAAAGGGCCAGATCGGGGCAGCTGGCACCCTGTTCGCAATTTAATTGGCAGTAGATGCAGCCGGGGATGGCCCTCGCGGCAGTGTCACGCAGTCAAATTACAGTGGGCGCCGTTGTCTTTCCGCCCATCTGTTGGGTATCGACAGGGAAACGGAGGAAATTCCCGATGCAATTCCTGAAGCGCAGCGCGGCCGCTGTAGCGACCGGCGTCCTGGCCCTGGCCATCACGCCGGCCGTCGCCATCGCACAGACGCCCGGCGTGGTGGTTTCCAAGCAGATGGTCACGCCGATGAACGAGGCCCGCGCCGCGATCATCGCCAAGGATTGGGCTACGGCGAAAGCCAGACTCGATACCGCCTCTGGCCTCGCCAAGATCCCGGGCGAGAAACTGGCCGTCGAACAGCTGCGCGTCTCGCTCGCCGCCAACAGCGGCGACTCGGCCGGGCTCATCGCCGCGGTGAACGCCATCGCCGCGACCAACCTGCTGACCTCGGCAGACATGAAGGCTTACAAGGCCTCGCTGCCCGAAGCGTACCTCAAGCTCGGCGACACGGCGAAGTCGCTCTCCTCCTCCAAGGCCTTCCTCGACGAGTACGGCGGCACGCACGAGCAGTACGCCAGCCTCGCGCAGGAGCTGTTCAAGACCAACGACCATGCCGGCGCCGTCGCCCAGGTCACCAAGGCGATCGACATGGCGAAGTCGAGCGCGGGCAAGGCGCCCGAGCCCTACTACATGCTGCTGCTGCGCGTTCACAGGGCCACCAATTCGATGGACCAGTACTACGCCGTCGAAGAGCAGCTGGTCGCGCTCTATCCGAAGGAAGCCATCTGGAAGGAGCTGATCCTCCGCGCCCAGAACGCGCCGAACTATGGCGTCGCGGTGCGGCTCGACCTGTTCCGCGTGCTCCAGGGCGCCGGCGTCAAGCTGACGACTGAGCAGAAGCGTTCCGCCGTGACGGAAGCGATGAAGAGCGGGTTGCCGAACGAGGCGCTGCAGATTCTCGAATCCTCGAGCGGCGAACTCACCTCCGCTGAGGATCAGGACAATCTCAAGAACGCCAAGCGTCTGGCGGCCGAAGACAAGACCGGCCTCGCCAAGGAAGCGGCTGACGCTCTCTCGAAAGGCACGGCCGCCCAGCTAGCCAACGTTGGCGAAGCGATGCTCAGCCTCGGCGACAACGCGAAGGCGATCGAGCTCATCCAGGCCGGCATCGCCAAGGGCATTGCAGATTCGGGCGAGCTGGACATCGCCAAGCTCCACCTCGGCATCGCCCAGCACCGCTCGGGCAACTCCGCCGCCGCGAAAACCACCTGGGGCGAGATCAAGGCCGACAACGGCGCCGCGATCATTGCCCGCAACTGGATCCTGATCGCCGACCTCCCGAAATAACGGCGTCAGACCTGAAAATGACAACGGCCGGGCGCTCCAACGCCCGGCCGTTTTCTTTTGCGCTGGCTCAGTCGGCTATTTCAGCCCCAGCTGCCGCGCGAGGTAGATGTAGTGCCGCGCCCAGCGCTGGGAGTTCAGGATCGGGTCGCTATCGTTCGAGTGACCGCCATTGGTCTCCTCATAGTACAGCGCCGGATAGCCCATCTCCTGCAGCCGCGCCGCAAACTTGCGGGCGTGGCCCGGGTGGACACGGTCATCGTGCGTGTTGGTGGTGATATAGACTTCCGGATAGTCCGCGCCCTCGCGGACATTCTGGTAACCGGAGTAAGCCGCGATCCACCTAGCCTCGGCCGGAATGCGCGGATCGCCATATTCGCCCATCCATGACGCTCCGGGCGGCAGCTCGTGATAGCGCAGCATGTCGACCAGCGGGCTCTCGATCACCGAACCGCCGATCAGCTCCGGATGCTGTGTCAGCGTCACCGATGTCAGAACGCCACCGTTCGAGCGGCCATAGATAGCGAGATGCTTGGCCGACGTGATCTTGCGCGCGGCAAGATCGGCGGCCACGGCTGCGAAGTCATCGAACGCGCGCTGGCGGTTGCCCTTCAGCGCCGCCTGGTGCCAGGCCGGGCCGAACTCGCCGCCGCCACGGATGTTGGCGATGACATACGCTCCGCCCCGTTCCAGCCAGAGCTTGCCGAGTTCCGGCTTGTAGACAGGCGGATAGCTGACCTGGAAACCGCCATAGCCGAACATCATGGTCGGCGTTGAGCCATCCAGCGGCGCATCCTTCGGACGCATGACGAAATACGGGACCTTGGTCCCATCCTTCGAGGTAGCTTCATACTGCTCCACCACATGCTTCGAACCATCGAAACGTTCCGGCGCCTTCTTCACGACGTTTGCCTTGAACGCGTTGACGTTGGCGAGACTGAGCGTCGATGGCGTGAGGAAGCCCTCGAACGTGTAGAACAGCTGCCCATCGGACTTGCTGTAGGAACCGAGGTGAACGGCCACGCTCTCCGGCGCGGGCAACGCCGTTTCCGACCAGCCGCCGAACTCGCCCTTGTCGGTGAACACGGCCACGCGGCCCTTCACATTGTCATAGAGCGACGCGACCACCCGGTCGTCGAACACGACGACTTCCTCGACCGACTGGCGCGCATTCGGCTCGAAGATCGTCACATCGCCATTGGTCAGCACTGCCGCAACGCCCGCCGCCGGCGGACGCAGCATGCTCATCGGCACCGACATCAGTGCGCCCGCAGGGGCGGGCTTGTTGTTAACGTTCCAGGCTTCCTCAATGCTGAACACCAGCCTTGGCTGGCCGCTGGAAAGCGTCCCGCGAACGGTGACGCGCTGGGGCATGCTGAGCTTCACCGGCCGCACGCCGACCAACTCATAGGTTTCCTGCCGGAACGTATCGAGCGGGCGGGAGATGATGACCGCCGTCACCTGCCCCTTGCTGCTGCGCAGGACATCGGGACTGACACCATAGCCGCCATCACGCGCGGAGCCTTTGAACACCTCGACGGCGTTGGCGAGCTTCTGGCCGCGATTCAGGGCCTTTACGATGAAGGGATAGCCGCTTTCGGTCAGCGTCCCGGGACCGAAGTCGGTGGCGACCAGCAGCGTGTCATTGTCCATCCACGCGATGCGGTGCTTCCCCTCGGGCAGATTGAAGCCGTTCTGCACGAACTTCTTCTCGACCGTGTCGTACTCCCGCACGACCACGGCGTCCTTGCCGCCGTCCGACAGGCTGACGAGGCAGCGGGTCTCTTCCGGCGCCAGGCAGTCGGCGCCCTTGAATATCCAGTTCTTCTTCTCGCGCTTGGCCAGCGCGTCGACGTCGAGAACCGTCTGCCATTTTGGCTTTTCAGCCTGATAGCTCTCCAGCGTCGTATGCCGCCAGACGCCGCGCACCTGCTTGTCGTCCTGCCAGAAATTGTCGACGCCCTCGCCCCGGAAGGTTGGCGTCGCGATGCGGTCCTGCGCGGTCAGAATGGCCAGCGCCTGCTTGCGGAAGGTCTCGTAGCGCTCATCGCCCTTCAGGACGGCGAGCGTTTTCGCGTTCTGCTCCTTCACCCAGTCGAGCGACTTCTTGCCGTTCACCTCCTCCAGCCAGAGGAATTCGTCGCCCGCCTTGACGGTGTCCGGCGCGAGATCCTTCGGCATGTGCGGCGGTGGAGAGACAGCCGGGATAACCTGCGCCTGTTGCTGCGCTTGTTGCTGCGGCTTCGGCGGAGCGGCAGACTGGCTTGGCTGCGCGGGGAGGCCGGGCTCCGGGCCAGTCGGCGCTGCAGCGCATCCGGCGAACGCCAGCGCAAGTGCGGCAAGCGCCGCGCCGGACGTGATTCTCATCTTCCTGCTGACCAAGTCGGTCTCCTTCGCGTGGCAGCGGGATACGCTTCCGTTTCCAGCCGCAGCATTGAGTTGGAGGCGTTCGACGCCGCCTCGCCTGTCCTCTTCTTAACGCATCGCATCAGTCCGCCACAATCGCCGCTGCGCCGCCGCAGTCGCCGTCACAACGTCATCGCGCAAGCAAACAGCCGACGACCTCACATTGTTGTGTGTCCTTCGATGGGGCTGGGACCCCCTCGATGGAACAGATGATCACCCTCAAAAGAAATGGACTGCGCACGCGCCCGGCTCTGGCAGGCGCGCTGCTCGCTGCTACGTGCTTTGTGCCTGCGGCCCTCGCACAAACGCCTCGCGATGGACCAAACAGGGATGGGACGGTCAGCAAGGCTGAAGTCTCCTCCGGTTCGCTCCTTCTCCAGTCGTCGACGCCGGGTCGCTATGTCGAGGCGCCGCTTGTCGCCGCCGACGTGAAGATGGACATCGCCGGCCCGGTCATCCGGACCAAGCTGACCCAGCGCTTCACCAACCCGACCGACCAGTGGGTGGAAGGTGTCTACGCCTTCCCCCTGCCGGAAGACGCGGCGGTGGACACGCTGAGGATCGTCATCGGCGACCGCTTCATCGAAGGCGACATCAAGGAGCGCCAGGAAGCCCGCGTGATCTACGAGCAGGCCGTTGCAAGCGGCCAGCGCGCGGGTCTCGTCGAGGAAGAGCGCCCCAACCTATTCACCACCTCGCTGGCCAATATCGGCCCGGGCGAGACGGTGGCGATCCAGATCGAGTTCCAGGACAAGGCCCGTCTTGACAATGGTGTCTGGTCGACCCGCTTCCCGCTGGTCATCGCGCCCCGCTATAACCCGCCGGCCACGTTCGGCCTGACGGCTGACCGCAGCGGCCGCGCGCTTTCCGTCACCAATCCGGTGCCGGACCGCGACCGCACCACGCCGCCGGTGCTGCACCCGGCCCAGGAGCCTTCGGGCGCCGAAGGCCTGCGCCTGCCTGTGTCGTTCGACATTTCGCTGGAAGCCGGCGTTCCGCTGGCCAGCATCTCGTCGCAGACCCACGGCCTGACGATTACCAAGCCGGACGCCGACAGCGCACATATCTCGCTGAAGGACAGTGAAGTCCCCGCGGACCGTGACTTTGTTCTCTCGTGGAAGCCGGAGCCCGCCAAGGCCCCGACCGCCAGCCTGTTCCGGGAAGAACGAAATGGCGAGGAATACCTGCTCGCCGTCGTGAACCCACCGGCGATCAAGGTTGCCGGCCAGCGCCGCGACCGGGAGACGATCTTCGTGATTGACAACTCGGGCTCGATGTCGGGCGACTCCATGGATCAGGCCAAACAGGGCTTGCTGCTCGCTCTCGACCGCCTTGCGCCGACGGACGAGTTCAACATCGTCCGTTTCGACGACACGATGGAGCTGGTCTTCCAGACTGCGGTTCCGGCCAACGAGCAAAACCTCGCCCGCGCCCGCCGCTTCGTTTCCAACCTCGAAGCGAACGGTGGCACGGAAATGCTGCCTGCCCTTCAGGCCGCGCTGGTCGATCCAGACAAGGGCAACAAGGAGGAAGTGCGCCAGGTCGTATTCATCACGGACGGCGCTATCGGCAACGAGGACCAGCTCTTCGCAGCCATCCATGACGGTCTCGGCCGCTCGCGCCTGTTCACGGTCGGCATCGGCTCCGCGCCGAACGCCTACTTCATGACTCGCGCCGCCCGCCAGGGCCGGGGCACGTTCACCTACATGGACGACGTCACCAAGGTCGCCGAGCAGTCCGCGAAACTCTTCGCCGCGCTCGAAAACCCGGTGATGACGGACCTGGAAGTGAAACTCCCGACCGGCGCCGCCGACGCCTACCCGTCGCCTCTGCCGGACCTCTATGCCGGTGAGCCGGTGACGCTCGTCCTGCGCGCCAAGGACCTGAAGGGTGACCTCACCCTCTCGGGCAGGCTCAACGGATCAAGCTGGAGCCAGACCTTCTCAGTCGCAGATGCGGCGGCGTCGAAAGGCGTCTCGCAACTCTGGGCCCGCGCCAAGATCTCGGGCTTCGAGGAGAGCCGCTATTCCGGCATGAGTATGGAGGATGTCGACAAGGGCGTGCTCCAGACCGCGCTGGACTTCCACCTCGTCTCCCGCCTCACCAGCCTGGTCGCCGTCGACAAGACGCCTGCGCGCCCGGCTGGCGAGAAGCTGGATACGCGTCAGATCGCCAGCATGCTGCCCAAGGGCTGGGACTTCGGAAAGGTCTTCGGACCGCAAGCTGAAGCCCGCGCCCTGCGCTTCGACCGCCTGCCCGACGGCGTCATGCAGAAGATCAACGCCCGCTCTACCGAGGAGAAGGCCAAGCAGGAACAGGACCTCGCCCTGCCCGGCACGGCTTCGGGCTGGGAAATGATGCTCGCCTTCGGTCTTTCGCTCTTCGTGTTCGGCGCCGCCCTTCTGCGGCGCGGACGTTCGGCCATCGGCCTCCGGGGACAGGCTTTAACAGCCAGTGTCGGGTCGATGCGCTCAACGTCCGCCCGTGAAGGCGAAGGCTAGCCGGCGGCCCGCTCTCCCGGTTTCTCCGCCTCCGGGAGGGCGGGCTCGAATTTCTGGGAGATGAACATGCTCAGCTGGTTCATGCGCACGGGCGCCTACATGGCGACGGATCATCCGACGAACGGCGAAGCTGTCGTCCGCAATCGCGCGCCCGCGAAACCGAAATCAGTCTCCACGCGTTCCCTGTCCGCACTCGCAATCCTGATTGCGGGCGCGCTCATTGCCGTTCAGGCGCTCTACATCCCGGCCAAGGCGCAAGTCGCCCAGGTCCTCATGTCCAGCGCCTGGGAGCGTCAGCTCTCAACCGGCAATCCCGCGCGACCTTGGCCGTGGGCGGATTTCACGCCCACGGCCAAGCTCTCTTTCCCGAAGCAGAACCGCAATGTGCTGGCGCTCACCGAAGCCGCCGGCGAAAGCCTCGCCTTCGGCCCGACGCTCATGGCCGCCTCCGTCACGCCCGGCGAGCGCGGCGTCGCCGTGTTCGCGGCCCATCGCGACACGCACTTCTCGTTCCTTGGCGAGGTGAAACCGGGCGACGAGATCGAGGTGCAGACGCCCAAAGGGGCTCGCACCTTCCGCGTCACCGGCGCTGAGATCGTCCGCTGGGACCAATCAGGCATCCAGACGCATGACGGCGGCCAGCCGCGCATCGCGCTCGTGACGTGCTGGCCGCTCGACGCGAAGACGCCCGGCCCGATGCGCTATGTCGTCTGGGCCGAACTCGTCAGCCCGGAACAACCTTCAGCTTCCACGCCGTCTCAGGCTTGAGCCATTTCTTGGCAGCAGCCTGGATGTCCGCCGGTGTGATGCTGGCGTAGTCTGAGCCCTCGCTGCGCAGATATTCCATCCCGCTCGGATCGTCGTGCGCGTTGCCGAGCAGTTCCATCCAGTAGCCGACGGCGCTGGTGTAGGCGCGGCGATACTGTTCGATCTTCGGCCCGACGATGCGCTGGATTTCCGAATCCGGCACGGGGTTTGTCGCCATGTCAGTCGCGATCTGCTGGATCTGCTTCTGCACGTCGTCGATGGTTTCCGGCGGCACCTCGATGGCGAGACCGATGAAGCCGTAGTCCGGCAGGAAGGTCGAGAAATCGACCGTCTCCATCGGCGAGTAGGTCGCCCCGCCCTCGCTGCGGAATTTCCGCGTGGCATTGTCGCGCAGCATCTGCGCCAGCACCATACCGATCCGCTCTTCGCGGATGTTCTTGAAGGCGCCGGCATAGGTCGGCCAGCCGATCAGCGCATAGCCTTGGTCCGGACGGCCCTTGTGCGGCAACGTGGTCGTGCCTGGTTTCGGGAACTTTACGTCGCGCATGCCTTTCGGCTCCGCGATCGGCTTGCGCGCCGGCAGGGCGCCGAGCGTCTTGGCCACTTCCTGGATGGTCGTCTCGACGCCGACATCGCCGACGACGATCACCTCGATCGGTGAATTATCGACGATCGGTTTGATGTACTTGACCGAATCTTCCGCCTTCCAGGTGTCGCGCTGGTGCTTGGAGTTGATGGTCCAGCGCAGGTCGCCCGAGTGCAGCAGCGCATCGAGTTCGCGCTCCAGCACGCCGGACGGCGTGAGCTTCAGCGACGCATCAGCCTGGTCGGACGCCTGCATCCACGACGGCCAGTCATCGGCGCGATAGGCCGAGTCCGCGATCATCGCGGTCATGATCTGCATCTGCAGCGGCAAGTCCTCGCGCGTGGCGATGTTCATGTTGTCGAGCGCGTAGGCGTCATCCAGCGTGCGCGCGATGGCGCCGGCCCTGCGGCCCGCCAGCGTGCGCGACTGCTCGGTCGGCGTCAGCTTCTTCAGACCGCCCGACGACCACAGCGACAGGCCCATGTCGGATGCGTCGATCACATTCATCGGCATCTGCAGCCTGCCCCAGCCCATGCGAACGCGAACGCTGATGAGGTCCTTGTTCGTCGGCATCGGCTTGATCGTCAGCTTCACGCCGTTCTCGAAGCGAACCAGCGTGACGTTGAGATCGGGGATCAGGTTGCGCTCGGCGACGACACCGGGCGTTCCGAAGTCGGTGTAAGGCCATGGCTTCACAGCATCGGGCTTGTACGGCGTGACGGCTGCGTTCCAGGCGTTGTTGAACGCCGTGCGCAACGCCTGTTCGCCACCCTTCGGCGGCTCGCTGCCGCGATAGAGAAGGTCCGGCTTGGGATTGGAGGCGAAGCGCGCTTTCAGGGCAGCGTTTACTTCGGCCAGCGTGATGGTCGGCATCTGCTCCATCAGCAGCGTATGCGACTGCTGAAGCGAGATGAACGGAACATCCGCTGCGATGTAGTCGAGCGCGGATTCGACCAGCGAGACGGATGTGCCGGTACGACCACGCTCCGCCTCGCGCTTGGATGCCTCGATGCGCAGGGCGATCTGGCGATCAAGCTCATCCTGCGTCACACCATACTGCACGGCCTGACGGTGCGCCTTCACCATCACGTCGATGGTCTTGGCGACATCCGTCACGCGCGCGGACGAGGCGATCTCGCCATTCCACACGTGCGAGACGGCAGACGGCGACGCGCTGCCGATGACGGCGGCGGGCTTGCCGGCCGCATCGTTGAGGCCAGCCATGCGGCGCGCGACGATGCCGGCGCCGAGCTGTTCGATAAGGCTGCGGCGGACTTCTGCTCTGGTCGGCGAGCGGTCCTGATAGGGTTCAAACCAGCGCAGCATGATGCTGGTGTCGGGCGCGCCTGCGGTGACGAGCATGGAGACGTCGGGCGAGGCGGGCTTGGTCATCACGGGCTTGGGGTCCACGCCCGGCGTGCCACGACCTTTCCAATCGCCGAATTGCGTAGCGATCTGCGGGATCAGCGTCTGCACGTTCACGTCGCCAACGATCACGAGCGTGGCGCGCTCAGGACGGTAATAGGCGTCATAGAAGCCGCGAACGGTTTCCGGCGTGACGGTCTCGATCACGCTGCGCAGGCCGATTGGCGGGCGGCCATAGGGATGGTCGCCGAGTTGCAGGCGCAGCAGGGCCTTTGAAGCTTCGAGGCCCGGGCCGGCGCGCGACCTTTCCTCCGCGAGCACGACGCCGCGCTCCACATTCAGGGCATCCGGCGCGATCAGCATTGCGCTGACAACCTGGCGGATCACCGAGAGGCCGGTCTGGATGGAAACCGGATCGTTGCGGGAAAGGTCGAACTGGAAGGTCGTGCGGTCCGGCCCGGTGGATGCGTTCACGTCGGAGCCCATCTGCAGGCCGAGGTTCTCGAGCTGCCGGTTCAGTTCGCCATCCGGATAGAGTTCCGTGCCACGGAATGCGAGGTGCTCGAGGAAGTGGGCGACGCCCTCTTCGCCCGACCGTTCCTGCATGGAACCCGCATCGATCACCATCCGCATCGCCACCTGGCGCGGCGGGGTGTAATTGCGCAGAACGAGATAGCGCATGCCGTTCGGCAGCGTGCCGATGATGTAATCCGGATCGTGCGGCAGGTCGCCCTTGTCGCGCGCCCACTGCGACGCGGGCGCCGGCGCGGCGGACTGCGCGAGCTGCACCGTCTGGGTCTGCTGCGCGGAGGCAACAAGCGCCCCTGCCGCCGCAGCCGCCACAAACCCGGTGGCAACCCAACCGGCGACACGTTTCACAAGCAGCCTCATCAAACCTCCCGGGGACATCCGGCGAACCTGCACTCCACCCGTTTTTAGGGCCCGTGCGCAAGCCTCGAACGCTGTCGTTATGCCTCGTCCTGCACCCGTTTCGCGAGCGTTTTTGGCGCCATGGTGCAATAGCTCTGCTTCATCCAGCCTTTCAGGGTCGGCAGTTCGGCAAGGACGTCGTCCTCTGCGTCGAAATGCGCAATCACCCAATTGTGCTGTTTGAACCAGCCTTTGCTCTCGCGGACGAAGTACAGGTCCTGAACCATTTCGGCAGAAATGGGCAATTTCACGATCATCGTGAGTTCATTCGGCTGCTCGTTCCTGTCTCCGAATACGAAGAACATCTTCGAGCGGACCTTGAGCACTCGCGTGGTCGCCCAGCCGGGACCCACGGACGTCTCCGGTAGGGACAGGCCGAACTTCGTCAGTTCGGCTTCCGCCTTTTGCTGTGGCGTCGTCTTCCGGGGCGGCATCAGGGGAATCTGCCACCTTCGCGCATGGCACGAGCCTTCTCGCCGGCCAGGCAGTCCGACTTCTCGGTGGGTAGTCGCAGCTGCGCCCTCACGACGCCCGGCGACACGACCTCGCGCGCATCCGCATACTGCACCGGCGCCGCATTCGGCTCGATCTCAAGGTAGGCGATCTCGAGCACCAGCTTCTTCCGGATGGTCGCCGAGAGTTGCTTCAGGTCGAACACCGGCGCGATGAAGGCGCCCTCGCCGCCGATCACGCAATGCTTGTAGTAGCGGTCGAGGTTAGGGATATCGATGCCGCCGCCCCACGGATTGGGTCCGCTGCCATATCCGCCCTGCCCGTCGGAGTGCAGCATGATCGGCAGGCCGTTGATGTTGATCTTCTGCGACAGCACGAAATCACGCGCGTTGGTGACCGGCATGCCGGCATTGTTGGCGCCATCGCCCGACACATCGATCACCTGCCGGATAGAAGCGATGTCGTTCCCGCTGATCAGCTTCTCGGCTTCGTAGAGCGCCGTCGAAATCGACGTGCGCCGCTCGCCATAGATCGGCTCGGCCGCCAGCCGGTCGGCAAAATCGTTCGCCGACTTGGCGCCGTCGATGATCGTCCACGGGATCACCTGCCGCGCATCGTTCGCCCATTCCATGTAGGTGACGGCGATCCGTCCGTGCGGGCCGCTGACCAGCGCGTTGATCACGTCCTTATGCCGGAAGGCGGAGACATAGCCGTCGCGCTGCAGCGTATGCTCGTCCTCGTCCATCGAGCGCGAGATATCGACCGCCAGCACAAGTTCGAGATCGACCGTCGCCATGGGCTTCTGCGCGCCCGCATCGCCCAGCGCGATTGCAACGACGGCAGCTGGAACAGCGAGCATCGAACGGATGAGCGGCGTCATGAGGCTCTCCTTCGGATGACGCAGCGTGACGGCGATAACCCTTCATGCCAAGCGGGAAAACATCACGAAGCCATGAGGATTCGTCGATCCGGCGCCGTTTGACCAGCGCACCCAAGGAGGCGTACGCATAGGTCATTCAGGGGAGTCGGATCATGCGCCTTTCATACTTGGCCGCCGCCATCGGACTTGGCGTTCTCACGGCCTGCGTCGCCGCCACGCCGGAACAGGCGCCGGCCCAGTCCATCGCGGCCGATCCTGCGCCAAAGGTCCTCACGATCTCGGACGCCAGCTTCAGCTGCATCCGCGACCTGAAGGCGGTGCGCGGCTTCTATGTCGGCAACCTGCTCGGCGACGTGGATGCGTCGGTGGCCGTCGCGATGAAAGGCGAAGGCGACTATCCGCCGGGTTCCGTTGTCCAGCTCGTGCCCGGCGAAGCGATGGTGAAGCACGCGCCCGGCTTCAACGCCGCCACCAAGGACTGGGAGTTCTTCGAACTCGATGCTCTGCCCACCGGCACGAAGATCCGCGTCCGCGGCACGACCGAAGCGGTCAACCAGTTCGGCGGCAACTGCCTCACCTGCCATGCGCAGGCCGAAGCCAAATACGACATGATCTGCGAACAGGGTCATGGCTGCGCGCCGATCCCGGTCACGCCTGTCATGGCGCGAGCCATCCAGAACACCGATCCGCGCTGCCCGAAGATCGACAACCTCCCGGCCGACCAGATCGCCGCGCTGCAACAGCTCGCCGCTTTCCGCGCCGCCGCCACGCCGAAGCCGCCCGGAAACTAGCCGCTCACAAACGAGTGTGCGGGTTCGCAAGCAGGCTTGACGCTTGATGATACACCTGTATGTTGGATTCAACATACAGGTGTATCATGTCGATCAAGATATCCACCGCCGAAAGCCAGGTGATGGAGGAGCTGTGGAAACGCGGCCCCCTCTCGCCTGACGACATCATCGCCGCCGTCGGCCCCGCCAATGACTGGCAGGCAGGTACGGTGCGCACGCTGATCACGCGCCTCCTCGGCAAGAAGGCTATCGCGGGCAAGAAGGAAAAGGGCGGCTATCTCTACCGCCCGCTGATCACACGCGAGGACTACGTCCAGGAGGAAAGCAAAGGCTTCCTCGACCGCATGTTCAAGGGCGAAGTCGCTCCGCTGGTGGCCCACCTCGCCCAGCACCGCGCGCTGACCGCGCGCGATCTCAAGAAACTCAAGAAGCTGATAGCGGAACTGGAGGATGGCGATGACTGACGCCTTCACGCAGATCCTGTTCGCCAACCTCGCGCTCGCGGGCGGCGTTCTCGTGGTCCTAGCCCTGCGCAAACCGGTGCGGACCCATTTCGGACCCCGTCTCGCTTACGCCCTCTGGCTCCTCCCGCCGCTCGTCGCTCTCTCCAGCCTTCTGCCGCCTCGCATCATCGAGATCACGCGACCCGCCCAGGATTTCGTCGATGCGATCGATGTCTCCATCAGCATTCCGTTCACCGAAAGCGCCGCGTTTCCCTTCACGCCCACTGTCGCGCCAACCGCGACACTCGATCCGTGGACCATCGCCCTGATCGTCTGGCTTGCCGGCGTCGCCTTGATGACGCTCTGGCTCGCCTCTAGCCAGCTCCGTTTCCTGCGCGAGATGCGCAACGGCAAAGCCGGCCCTGCCGTCGTCGGATTCCTGCGCCCGCGCATTGTCACGCCCGCCGACTTCGAGGACAGGTTCGACCCGCGCGAGCGCAGCGTGATCATCACGCATGAGACCATCCACCTGAAACGGCAGGATGCACGCGTGAACGCCCTCGTCGCCCTCACGCGCGTCGGCCTCTGGTTCAATCCGCTCGTGCATGTCGGCGCGTACTACCTGCGCATCGACCAAGAGCTCGCCTGCGACGCCACCGTGATCGAGCGGCACCCCAACGCCCGCAAATCCTACGCCGGCGCGCTTCTGAAGGCGCAACTCGCTGCCCGCCCGCTTCCTCTCGGCTGCTACTGGCCCGCCAGCGCCGACCACCCGCTCACAGAGAGGATCGCCATGCTGAAACGCACCGCTCCCGGCCGCACCCGCCGCATCGCCGGCGCAGCGCTTCTCGCCGGACTCGCCTCCGCATCCGGCCTCGCCGCCTGGGCAGCCCTTCCCGCGGAGCAACGCTTCATCGCCGGCGAAGCGTTGCCCGCCGCCGAACCCATCGCACAGGATCAACCGGCGCCTGCGCCGCAGCCGCCCATCGAACAACCCACGCCCATCCCTGCTCCGCTGCCCGCGCCGGCGCCGCAACCGACCAGCGCGTTCGATCTCAACGATGTGCTCGCCGTGCAGGGCAACATCATCCGCATCGAGGGCGACGGGCCCACGGCTGCGGTGTGGCTGCAGGCCACTGACATCATCCGCAAGGATGGCCAGATCCCGAATGCAAAAATCTGGCGCCTCGAAACCCGGATGCCCACGACGCCGGCGGACCGCCTGAAGCCCGGCTCCCAGATCCGTGTGATCGGCTACAACTCCATCGACAAGGCCTGCACGCCAAACTGCCGCCTGCAGGTCTATGGCTGGAACCTCAGCATGAAGGGCCAGTCGCGCTATCCGATCGGCTTCGCCGCACGCCCGCCGGAAGACGACCTGCTGTTCCGTGGACTACCCCCGATCGAAAACCCGCAACCTGTCTTCGTTCCGGCGCTTGCAAGGGCGACCAGCATCACGGCCGACAGGATCACGACCGACGCAGACACCGGCGACACGGTCTACGAAGGCAACGTGCAGATCATGGTCGGCGGAACCATCATGAAAACGGATCGTGTCGTGATCTCCGCCAACAAGGATGGCGTCGAGCCGTGGGGCGTGTGGGAACGGCTCGGCCCCGATGGCGCCGTGAAAGAGAAGATGCTGCTCGCGCCACCCGATCCGCGCGCAGCGCCTGCAGGCTCAGTCACAGCCATGACTGCGCGCCCCATGCCGGAGGACATGTCGCAGGCCATACCCGCGCCAGCAGGAACACCGAGTTTCTCTTTCAGGTCCGATGAGAAATTCAGCCTGCCCTTCGCCGCACTGTTCGACGCCGACGCGCCGATCTTGCTCACGGGCAAGGTCACCAAGATGGAGTTCCTCGACCCCAACTCGTTCATGTGGGTGGAGGCGGAAGGCAAGCTCTACAAGGTAATGATCGCCGGCGCTCAACGCCTGCCGGACGACATCAGGCGTCCCCTTGTCGTCGGCAAGACCGTAACCGTTCGCGGCTACGAGGCGAAGGACAAAACCTGCAAGCCCGAATGCCTCATCAACGGCCGCGATATCCGCAGCCAGGACGAACAGGGCAACAGCATCGGCTTCACAATGGGGCCCCAAGGAGGGATCGCGCTTCCAGCACCAGCCCCGCCCGCACGCCCAACGCCGGTGAAGCCCTTCTAATTGCAGAGCCCGGGACCGCTGGTTTCGACCAAACCCGAGAGAGCCGGCGTGGCCAACCCCTTCTTCCCTCCCCAGGGAAGGAGGGGCAGGCCATTTCGATCAGCCGATGCTGAACACGAACGTAATGACCTTGCCTGTCTGCGCCAGCGAACAGGACGAATCCCATTTCGGACCGGGCTTGTAGCGGATATTCCTCACCGCCGAGAGCACGGCGTCTCCGAAATACTTCTCCGGTACAGTCGCGAGAATTTTCGGATTCGACGCGCTCCCGCTGTCGTTCAGATCGACCTGAAGGATCACGGTCCCAATCATGCCATTGTAGAGCGCCGAGTCCGGGTATTTGGGATTCTGCCTCATGTCGATCACCTTGAAGCAGGTCGATTCGTCGTCCTGGCTCGAGAGAAGGCGCACCTGCCGGTCGCTGGGCTTGGCGCTCACTTCATCGTCGTCATCGGGCCAGTTCATCTTCCGCTCGGCGACGAGGTGAGCTCCAATCGAGTTCGTCCACGCATTCACCTCCCAATAGAGAGGCACGAATGTCATCGCGACCTCATCGGTGGGAGCGGAGTTGATGTCCGCGATCATTGCCTCCTTGAGCGTGAGAAGCTTGTCGTAAACGCTCTTACTCTCAATGACCATGTAGCTGGCCACACTGTTGAACAGGGCGAAACGGCGATTATAGATGAGGTGCGCATCGCCTCCGGAATACGACATGCGCATGGCAAGTTCGGACGAGGCCTGCCCGTTCTTCCACGCACCTTTCTCGAAATCGAACGCGACGATCGAGTCGAGGCCGAGATAGGAAATGTTGTCGATGCCGGGAAATGCGGAGCGTTCCATCTCGGCGGCTAGCAGCGCATCGCGTGTCTGTTGTGTCGGCTTGGCGCGGTGCTCCGCGAGCCGCAACAGGATCAGCGACGAAGCGCGCGATTGTTCAAGCGCCGGGTCGTTAGCCTCCGCATCGAGCGCAGCCTGCGCGAACGTACGCGCTGCGGTGAAGTCCTGCGCGACGAAGGCTGCAAAGCCGAACTCGCGCGCGATCAGGGCGATATCCTTGCGCGACTTGTCGAGCGTCGGCCATGTCGCCGCGGCTTCGGCCGCAGCAGCCTTGAAATTTCCGGCTTGAACATGGCCGTTGAACGTCTTGATGTCCGCCGACGCGGGAACCGAGAGAGCCAGCGCCGCGATGCATGCCGCGAGACGCCCGCGAGTAGATAGTTTCCGGATCATTCCAGCCCCCCCAAATCAACGCGTCGGCCGATAATACCCGCCGCTGCGCCGTTTTCCAGCGGCTCACAGCCTCCGCTACAGCCGGGCTTGCCATCCCGCGCGGCATCGCGCCTAAAAGGCGGAACGGATCAAGAGGCGCGGGATGATGGGCGTTCGGAACTGTCTTGCGATTGTCACAAGCGTCGCGGCGCTGACTGGGTGCACGACCATGGCCGCAACGCCCTCCGGCAGCGGCGCGCCGGTCGAAGTGCACATTCTCGCGATCAACGACTTCCACGGAAACCTCGAGCCGCCAAACGGCGGCGTGCGCATCTTCAATCGCGCGACGCCGAACAAGTGGGACATGGTTCCCGGCGGCGGCTCGCCGCGTCTCGCCTCGGCCGTCGCAGAACTGTCGAAGCAGCCAAACACGGTCATGGTCGCGGCGGGCGACCTGATCGGCGCCTCGCCTCTCCTCTCCAGCCTGTTCCACGATGAGCCGACCATCGAGTCGCTCTCGCAAATGGGCCTTGCCATCACCTCGGTCGGCAATCACGAGTTCGACGAAGGCTGGCAGGAACTGCGCCGCATGCAGGACGGCGGCTGCCATCCGACGGACGGCTGCCAGGGCCCGAAGCCTTTCACGGGCGCGACGTTCGAATACCTCGCCGCCTCCACCTGGCTCGACAACGGCCAGACGCTGTTCCCGCCCTACACGACCCGCGAATTCAACGGCGTGAAGGTCGGCTTCATCGGCCTTACGCTCGAAGGCACGCCAGACGTCATCACGCCCGCCGCCCGCGCCGGCATCTCGTTCAGGGACGAGGCCGAGACCGTGAACGCGCTCGTTCCGAAACTGCGCGCCGAAGGCGTCGAGGCCATCGTCGTGCTCCTGCATGAGGGCGGCTTCACCACTGCTGCGCAGGACGACTGCCACGGCCTCAATGGAACGATCGCCGAAATCGTCCCCAAGTTCGACAAGGCCGTTGACGTCGTTGTCACGGGCCACACCAACGGCATCTACATCTGCACGATGGAAGGCATGCTGGTCACCAGCGCCGGCGCCTATGGCACGCGCGTCACCGATATCTCGATCCTTATCGATCCGAAGACGCGCGACGTTATCGGCAAGAGCGCACGCGATATCGCCATCACCGAAAGCGCCTTCCCCGAGGATCAGAAGCAGAAAGACCTGATCGCCGCTTACAAGGTGAAGGCGGAGCCGCTGATGATCCGTCCGGTCGGCAAGCTCACGGCGGAGATCACGCGCTCCAGCGGATCAACCGGCGAGAGCGCGATGGGCGACATCATTGCGGACTCGATGATCGCCGCCGCCCGCAAGCAGGGCAAGGTCGACATCGCGTTCATGAATCCGGGCGGCATCCGCGCCGACCTGCCCTTCCGCCCCGGCGGCGAGATCACATTCGGCGATATCTTCTCGGTGCAGCCGTTCGGCAACGACCTGGTCGTGTTGAGCCTCCCCGGCTCGGACATCGAGACGATCCTGAAGCAGCAATACCAGCCGGGCGGCAACAACATCCTGCAGGTGTCGGACGGATTCACCTTTACCTGGCGCCAACCCGCCGGCCAGCCCATCGAGATCGTCCCCGGCTCCGTGAAGCTCAACGGCCAGCCGCTCGTACCGACGCAATCCTACCGCGTCGTCACCAACAACTTCCTCGTCGGCGGCGGCGACAGCTTCGCCGGCTTCAAGGCAGGAACCGACCGCGTCACCATCGGCAGCGACCTCGACGCGCTGGAAGCCTACGTCACCGCAAACTCGCCACTTGCCGGCGTGGTGAAGGGACGGATCACGAGAGCGCAGTAGACGCCATCTCCGCCGCCCATCTCGCTTCCTTGCGGCGTTCGGGAAGCAGCTTCTGACGCATCGGCTCGTAACTCTGGCGGATGTGAGCAGGAGCCACATCCGGGTGGCCGCTGTTGAAGGGCGGCGCGGGCGCGTACTCTAGCGCCAGTTGCATGCGTTGCGCGACGTCCTCGCCAGCGATCTCGGCGATAACGGTCAGCGCGAAGTCGATGCCCGCCGTCACGCCGCCACCGGTGATGATGTTGCCATCGCGGGCCACGCGCGCCGGATCGTGGATCGCGCCGAATTCCGGCAGCAGTTCCGCGAACGCCCAGTGGCACGCCGCGCGCTTGCCACGCAGCAGCCCGGCCGCGCCGAGGATCAGCGAACCCGTGCACACCGACGTTATGTACTTGGCGCCCAGCGCCAGTCGCCGGATTTCGCCGGTGAACGCCGCATCCATCGCCACCTTCGTGGCATACAGCCCTCCGGGAACACAGATGAGGTCGCAGCTTCTTACGTCCGCGATCCTCACCGTGTTGGCGAAGGTCAGCCCGTCCGCCTCGACATTTCCGCCGGCCGGGCTGGCCACGATCGTTTCCGATTTCGGCAGGCGGCTGAGGAACTGGTGCGGACCCGTGAAGTCGAGATGCGTCATGCCCGGATAGATCGCGAACAGGATGCGGAAGTTCGCGTCGGCTTCTGGCGGCACTTTGGTGGTCATGGGGAAGAAACCTCGTCTTGACGACGCCGGTATGCCGGATTTAGCGTCTGGCTGAAATGACAATGTTCCCGCTTTTTCTGCCATGAGGCCCGGAATGGCTCCGAAGCTGAAAACCCGCACTGTCGGCGTGCTGATCTTCAACGACTTCCAGTTGCTCGATGCAGCCGGGCCCATCGGCGCGTTCGAGATGCCCATGCGGGGAATGAAGCCGCCGCCCTACGAGCTCACGGTCATCGCCCCGGAGGAGGGCCCCATCCGCTCGTCTTCCGGCGCGATCATGATGGCGGAAGCCATGCCCCGCGCCCCCAAGTACGACACGCTGGTAATCGCCGGCGGTTGGGGAACCCGCGAGGCCATGCTGGACCCCAAAGTCCAGGCATTTGTCCGAGCCGCGATGAAGGCCTGCCGCCGTGTCTGCTCGGTCTGTTCCGGCGCCTACATCCTCGCGCAGGCGGGCCTGCTGGAAGAGCGGCGGTGCACCACCCATTGGGGCCGCACGCCTGATTTCCAGAAGCGTTATCCCAATGCGAAGCTGGAGCCGGACTGCATCTATACCCGCGACGGGAAGATATGGACGTCCGCCGGCATCACCGCCGGCATCGACCTCGCCCTTGCCCTGATTGCCGACGATCTGGGGGAGGAAGTCTCCCGCCGCTCGGCGCAGGAGCTGGTGGTCTATCACCGCCGCCCCGGCGGCCAGTCGCAATTCTCCGCCCTGCTGGACATCGAGCGCACCGAGGGCCGCTTCACCTCCCTCCTCGCCTGGATGCGCGAACGGCTGGACGAGGAGCTGAGCGTCGAGGTTCTCGCCGCCCAGTCCAACATGAGCCCGCGGAACTTCGCCCGCGCCTTCACCGCAGAAACCGGCGTCACCCCCGCCAAGGCCGTCGAACGCCTGCGCCTCGAATCCGCCCGCGAGCGCGTGGAACACTCTTCCGATCCCATCGACGTGGTGGCCCAGAATGTCGGCTTCGGCGATCCGGAGCGGATGCGGCGTGCGTTTGTCAGGGCGTTCGGCCAGCCCCCGCAGGCGCTCAGGCGCACGGCGCGGTCAGACAGCGCGGCGGTAGCGGCGGAGTAACCTTAGCGGGCGGCCTGCGCGCCGTCGTAGCGGGCGATCCGGCTTTCCAGTTCGGCCAGGCGGTTGCGCCAGATCACGAGCTCGCGGGCGGTCAGTCCGCCCTCCGCCGGAGACACCGGTTCGAGCGAAGCCAGCTCGGTCGCGATACGCTCGCGGCGCTCGCGGAGCTGCTGGAGGGTGAGTGCGCGGGTGTCGTGTTCAGCCATGCTGGCAATGTAGGAAACATGCGCGGGAAGACGAGTCGACTCCCGCTTTCGGCGAAAGCTGTCAGCAGTTCGGAGGCCCCCTGATCAGAGCCGCATCACAAGCGCCGGATTCCGCGCGGATTCCGGTCAGCAACGCGAGTGACGCCGCCGCGCTGTCCTGAAAATGTGATCGACATTTCAGTCCGGCGCCCGCCGGATCCTCAACCCAGCCAAGTCATCGAGCGCCCGTGCGGGTCGACCTCGGCCAGCGTCGCCTCGCTCCGCCGCCCGGCGTCCCAGCTAACCACGTTGAGCACATAGCGGACGGAACCCCGCTCTCCGCCGATGACGCTCTCCGGCTCGAACCGCACCCACGCCAGTCGCCGCTCGCCGGTCGTCCGTCCGCCGGCCTCCTCGATACCGTCCCGGATCGCTTCCCGCACCTCGCGCGGGGGGTACTGATAGAAAACAGAGTGGTAGATCACGCTGGTTCCCTCGGGCAGCTGCCCAGCCAGCTTCTCGCGCACCCACCGGGCCGCGTCCGCCCGCTCCGGCTTGATCCCCGTCGCCCGGGCGAGGTCCAGCGCCGCGTTCAGCCGCTCTAGTCGCGCCGTCTGGTCGGCCCAGACATAGGCGCGCAGGCGCAGCCGGTCGTCCGGATTGGCCGCATCCAGCGGATTCTGGTCGCAGGCTGCCCGCGAGGCGATGGTTATCGGTCGCCAGTCGGGAACTTGCCCCTCCACTCGCGTGGCGATGGCCGGCCCATCCGCCTGTTCCCGGCCCCAGCGGGCATAAGTGTAGGCGAACCGGTCCCAGTTCAGATTCAGCCCCGCGCTCGCTCCCAGTTCGAGCATATGGAAGGGCTGCGGCGACCGCTCCGCCAGCCACAGGAAGCCAGCGGCCAAGCCTGTCGCCCGCGCCGTCTCGTTGGTCTGGGGCGGCGAGCGCATGAAGTCGCGGACGTGAGCTTCCTCCCGCGCCAGGAAGTCGCGCGCCAGCGGCCAGACCCGGTCCATCGACCAGTCCTCCCGCTTGTCCGGGTATTCAGCCGCCAGAGCCGGATCCCGCCCGGTCAGCGCCGCCGCGTGCAGCACGCCCGCGATGCGCAGGGAGACCGCATCCGCCCTCGGATTTCCCGGCCAGCCATCCGTCAACTTCGCGACAATCCCGCCGCGCTGGATGTCCTCGGCCGCGCGGGCCAGCAATTCCTCGGTAAAGCGCGAGCCGAACTCGCCGCAGAAGCGGGACTGCAGCTGGAACTCCTCGAGGACAGTGGCCGTCACGGCGTCATCACCACCCGTCCGATGACCTTGCCGTCGCGCAGGTCATTCAGCGCGGCGTTGACCTGATCCAGTGGCCGCGTCGCCACTGGCACGTCCGGCGCGCCGGTGCGCTTCACCAGATCGATCAGCTCCGCAATCTCGACGAGGCTGCCGACATAGCTGCCCTGCACCGTCAGCGCCTTCATGGGGAAAAATGGCGTCGGTATCGTCACATCGCCGCCGAACAGCCCGACCACGACCACCTTGCCTCCCTTGATCGTCGCATCGACGCCCAGCTTCACCGTCGCGCCCGCGCCGACAAAGTCGATCACGGCCCAGGCGCCGCCGCCCGTGGCCGCGCGTACCTGATCGACCACATCCTTCGCCGCGCCGTCGATCACTTTTGATGCACCTGCCTTGAGCGCCGCTTCACGCTTGGCCGGATCGATGTCGACGACGATGGCGGACTTGCCGCCCATTTTTTTGTGAAGCCCCAGCGCCATCAGCCCGACGCCGCCCGCGCCAATCATCACCACTGGCTCCTGCGCCAGCGTGTCGGACACCTTGCGCAGCGCCGAATAGGCCGTGACCCCCGAGCACGCCAGCGGCGCGGCCTTCTCCGGCGCGATGCCCGTGATGTCGAACAGGTAGCGTGTGTGCGGCACCAGAATGTGCGTCGCGAACCCGCCGCCGCGATGGATGCCGATGCTGTTGGGCTTGGTGCAGAGGTTCTCCTCACCACGCCTGCACACGATGCACTCGCCGCAGCCCATCCACGGATGCAGCAGCCGCACATCGCCAACCTTCACGCCTTTCGCATCAGGTCCGACCGCAACCACCTCGCCGACGTTCTCATGCCCCATGGTGATCGGCAGCTTGATGCCGCGATCCTTGAGCATCAGCTTCTGCCCGCCGCCGACATCGTAATAGCCGTCCCAGATGTGCAGGTCCGAATGGCATACGCCCGCCGCAATCACGCGCAGCACGACCTCCGCGCCCTTCGGCTGCGGCGTCTCCCGCTCCATCCGCTGCAACGGCGCCCCGCATTCGCAGACATCGAAGCTGAGCATGAAGTCCTCCCGACAAATCTGGCGGGAGACTAGGCCCGCAGCGCGTCCCGCGCCAGCCTGTCCGCGAGAGCGAGAAGCGTTGGAATCCGATGCTCGCCATGCATCCGCTTGACCGCCCCCGCCGCCTCACCTGCCTCCACGCCAGCCGCCGTGACATAGAGCGGGCTGTTGCTTACCGTCCGCCGCACTTCAGCAGCCCAATAGCTCGCGCCGTGGAATTTCGTCTTGGCGATTCCGACGACGCTGCTCGCTCCGCCCAGCGCCTCGAACAGGTGCGCGCCGAGCCCTTTGCGATCCTCGGCTCCAAGCCAGACATAGCCATCGATCACGATGATCTCCGGCTTGCGCGGCAGCATGCTCAGCACCGCGATCAGCAACGGCATTTCGCGCTTGTAGAATTCGCCAGGCTGATAGTCCGCCGCCGGCCCCGCGCGGTGGGTGAACTGGGCCAGCGCGCTTGCACCCGTCCAATCCTCGACCGTCACGCACGCCGCGGCCGAAGCCGTGTCGCTGTAGGCGGCATCGAGGATTGCGATCACGGGATCAGCCCCGCGAGATTACCGCGTCAGCTTCGACTTCGACGAGCCAGCCGGGATTGATTAGCGCGCTCGTGCCGAGGAACGACGTTGCCGGTTCGATGTCCTTGAACACCTCGCCATGGGCTTCGCCTGCTTCCTTCCAGCGCGACATGTCGGTCAGAAACACCCGCGTGCGTACGACATGCTTGATGTCGGCGCCCGCCTGCGCCAGCGCGCCTTCGATGATCTCGAGGCAGCGTTTCGTCTGACCCTTCACATCGCCCGGCGCGGCGACCTCGCCATCCTTGGCAATGGGCGCGCAGCCCGAGACGAATACGAGATCTCCCACGCGCACCGCGCGCGAGAACCCGAGGCCCAGCTTCGAGCCGCTGGGGACTTTCATCACATCCGGCATGTTATCAGACCCGCTCGATCGCCATGGCGATGCCTTCGCCGCCGCCGATGCACAGAGCAGCCATGCCGCGTTTGGCGCCCTTCTGCTCCATCGCGTTGATCAGCGTCACTACCACGCGGGCGCCCGAAGCGCCGATGGGGTGGCCGAGGGCGCAGGCGCCGCCGTTCACGTTGACCTTGTCGTGGCTGATGCCGAGTTCCTTCATCGCGATCATCGGAACGACCGCGAAGGCTTCGTTGATCTCCCAGAGATCGACGTCCGAGGCTTTCCAGCCGGCCTTCTCAAGCGCCTTCTGCATCGCCGGCACCGGGGCCGTCGTGAAGTAGGCCGGCTCGTGGCTGTGCGCCGCCGTGGCGACGATCCGCGCGAGCGGCTTCAGGCCGCGCTTCTTCGCTTCCGACTCCTTCATCAGCACCAGCGCCGCGGCACCGTCCGAAATGCCCGAAGCGTTTGCCGCCGTCACCGTGCCATCCTTCGAGAAGGCCGGGCGAAGCGTCGGGATCTTCTCCGGCATCGCCTGACGCGGCAGCTCGTCGGTGTCGATGGTGACATCGCCTTTCTTGCCCTTGACGGTCACCGGCGTGATCTCGCGCTTGAAGCGGCCTTCCTTGGTCGCCGATTGCGCGCGGCTCAGCGTCTCGAGCGCGTAGGCGTCCTGTTGCTCGCGCGTGAACTGGTATTCTTTCGCGATCATGTCGGCGTAGTTGCCCATCGCGCCGCCGCCGTACGCGTCCTCAAGACCGTCCGTCGCCATGTGATCCTTCAGCGACGCCGCGCCGTATTTGTGACCCTTGCGCAGGTCGACCAGGTGCGGAGCGTTCGTCATGCTCTCCATGCCGCCCGCCACAACCACGGTCGCGTCGCCCGCGAGGATGGCCGCGCGGCCCATCACGGCCGCCTGCATGCCAGAGCCGCACATCTTGTTGACGGTGGTGGCTTCCGAGCCTTTCGGCAGACCCGACTTGATGCCCGCCTGGCGCGCCGGCGCCTGGCCCTGTCCGGCCGGCAGGCAGTTGCCCATGTAAACGAGCTGCACGTCCTCGCCCTTGATGCCGGCTTCCGCGACCGCGCCCCTGATGGCCAGCGCGCCCAGCTCGTTGGCGGAGAAGCCCGCGAGTTCGCCCAGCATCGCGCCCATCGGCGTGCGCGCCATGCCTACGATCACGACCGGATCAGAAGCGCTCATGGGGAAAGACCTTTCTCATGAAATGTGCGGCGCACAATCCTCCCGGGCCTGCCGGGCGTCAAGCACGCCGGGGAACGTGGGCGGGGCTAATCCGTTGGGTCTTCAGACCTAATTCCGGAGAAGCGTATGTCAGGCGTAACGATCGACCATAATGCATGGGTCATGGTGGGAGATGGCGAAAAGGCCCTGTTCTTCAGGAACGAGGGCGATGCGGCGTACCCGAACCTCGAAGTCATGGACGTCCTCGAACATGAGAGCCCCAAATCCAGCGAACAAGGGACAGACCGGCCCGGCCGCGCTTTTTCCTCCGTGGGCGGCCATCGCAGCGCGATGCAGGAGACCAACTGGCACAAGCTGGAGAAGCACCGCTTCGCCAAGGAAATCGCCGACGCCCTCTACTCTGCCGCTCACAGCGGCCAATATCAGAAACTGGTGATAGCGGCGCCGCCCATGATCATGGGCGACATCCGCAAGGCCCTGCACAAGGAGGTCTCCGACAGGGTCGTCGCCGAGGTCTCCAAGGACCTCACCAACATGCCCCCCCCCCCCACGAGATCGAAAGAATTCTCGTTGGTAAAAACAACGGAGCCGCAAATGGCTAGACTTCACCAGACCGACGACGTTCGCCCCGTCGACATGGAGGTTGGCGACGACGACAACCCCGGCATCGCCCAGGAGCTGGCGGCCGACGACATCGACGACATCGCGTTCGACAGTCATCTGAGTGTGAATGATCGCAAGCGCCAGCTCATGGGCCTGCTCGAGGAAGTTCGCGCCCGCCGCTCCGGCGAATTCATGGGCGACATGGAGGAGATCTCCTCCCTCATCCGCGACCGCCTCGCCGCGCTCGGCAATCCCATGGAAAGCCAGACCGTGATGGAGTCCACCGGCATGGACCCGGACGGCCGCAGCGACGATGACGATCCGGCCGATCACATCGACGACGAAGACGACGACTAGTAATTCTAGAAGCCCAGCTGGTTTGCGGCGCCCGATCCTTCGGGCGCCGTTTCCTTGCGTGCGGGCGCCAACCCCACACCCAGGAACAGCGTCGCGCCGAACAGGAAGCATCCCGCGCCGACCCACAGCGCCATGTCGTACGACTTGTAGCTGTCGAACACGAAGCCGAACAGCAAGCCGCCAATGCCCGTGCCGCCGACGACAGCCGCATTCACCGCGCCCATGATCGCGCCGAACGACGCCATCCCGAAATAGCGGCTGACCAGGAACGGCCCGACATCGCCCTCCGCGCCCTGGCTCAGGCCTGCCAGAACAATCCCGATCAGCATTACCCATACGATAAACGGTCCGCCGGCCAGAAGCACGCACCCGATCGCCGGTATCCCCATCGCGGCGAATGCCACCACGGGCGGGTAAAATCGGTCGAGGCATATGCCGGAGATCATGCGGCCCAGAAACACCGATACCGCGAACGCCGACAATACCTGCGCCACATCCGCCTGACCGAAGCCTTTGTCGGCGACGATGGCGGCCATCGAGCTCATGATGCCGCCGGAGGGGATGTTGATGATCGTCATGCCGAGCACGAGACACCAGAACGCCGGCTGGCGAACGGCCTCGCCCAGCCCGGTGCTCTTTTCCTCCGTCGGCGTCTCGACCGGGCGCGGCCGCGCATGGCCGACATCCTTCGGCATGACGAGCAGGCCCAGCAGCGAACCCGCCAGCCCCACGAGCCCGATCAGCACCCATGCGCCACGCCAGCCCGCCTGCCCCATCACCATCACGATGGCGATGGGCATAAGCGCCGCCGTCAGCGTCACCGACGACAGCGCGATGCTGAGCGCGAGCCCGCGTGATTTTCGGAATTCCGCCGAGACGACACGCGCCCAGGTTATGCTGGATGTGCCGAGCCCGAGGAATACGAGCAGGAACATCAGCCCGTAATACAGCGGCAGGTTTCCGTTCTGTACGCTGAGGCCGAACGCTGCCGCCGCGTAGCCGACGCCGCCGAGCAGGATTACGGGACGCACGCCCCACATGTCCGACAGCTTGCCGACGAGTGGCGCGAGCATGCCCGCCGCCAGTGTCGAGAAGCTCGACAGCGCAGCTTCTCCGCGCGTCCAGCCCATCTCTTCCGTCTGAGGGCGTACGAAGACGCTGACGATGAACGAGAACAGGATCAGTCCCGTGGAGGAGCCGAATGCCGCCGCGCCGACCGTTCGCCAGCCCTTGCGCCATTCGGCGATCACGCCCGCGCGGTCCGGAGTCTCCGTCTTCGACATCGCACCGCCCCTGTTTCAGCGGAGCCTAGACGATGCCTGCGCGGGAAGCGAACGCCCTCTCGATTTCCTGATCGGTTCGCTTTCCCTAACGGGTGCCCAGCACGAGCAAGGTCGATGTGCCGTGAGCATAGAGTTTTCCGTCGGGACCCGTGAGGTTCGCGTCGGATGTGATGATCGTGCGCCCGTTGCCGAGGATCTTTGCCTCGCAGCGATAGACACCGGAGTTCGGCTTGATCGCGCGCACGAGATTGCCCTTCGTCTCCAGCGTCGTGTAACCGACGCCGGGCGGCAGAAGGGTCATCGCCGCGCAGCCGCAAGCCGAGTCGATCATCGTCAGCGCCCAGCCGCCATGCACGGCCCCCATCGGATTGGCGCTTTCCATGCCGGGCTCGCCGGCGAAGACGACGCGGCCCTCGTCCGCCTCCGCGATCCAGAAGTTCAGCGACTTGCTGATGCCCGCTGCGGGGAGCGTGCCGTTGACGATGCCGCGAATAATGTCGAGCCCGGGCATCTTCTGCGTCTCTGCCGTTACGGCGACACCCACCGGAACGCCGCGATGCAGAGTTTCATTCCCGCTCATGATCCCTCCCGTGGCGTGGACGCTGGTCTCGCGCCATCGCATAACTGGCCGCAACTGTCAGGGAGGTGGGCGTGCCCGATAACTTCATCAAGGTCGAGACCCAGGGCCGCATCGCGATCGTGCGCTTCGACCGAGGCGACAAGGCCAATGCGCTCTCGGCTGAAGCGCTGCGGCAGCTGACCGAAACAGCGCGCGGCTTCCATGCGCGGCCCGAGGTTTCCGCCGTGGTTCTCACCGGACAGGCGCACAACTTCACCCTCGGCGCAGACCTCAAGGATCCGGCGCGCGCCGAGCTGCGCGGACAGAAGCTGGCGGCGCGTCGCATCTCGCTGCGGGCGGGACCGGAGATGTGCGAGGCTTGGGAGAAGATCGACGCCATCACCGTCATGGCGATCGAGGGCTGGTGCGTGGGTGGCGGCGCGGCGCTCGCCGTCGCGTGCGACCTGCGCGTGATGGCGAAGTCCGCAACCGTGTATGTGCCCGAGGTCGCGCGTGGCATGAACATGAGCTGGGGCTCGATCCCGCGCATGACGGCGCTCGTCGGCCCTGCCCGCGCCAAGCGTCTCGCTGCGCTGTGCGAAAAGGTCGACGCACAGACGGCGCTGAACTGGGGCCTCGCTGATGCGGTTGCAGAGGACGGCCAGGCTGTCGCCCGTGCGATCGAGTTCGCAAAGGCCGCCGCCGAACTTCCGCCCACGGCGCTGAAGCTGGTGAAGCGCGACGTGAACATCGCCGCCCTCGCGCTATCGCAGGCGACCGCTCATCGCGACCTCGAAGCCTTCGCGCTGATGGAACGCTCCGAGGATTTCGCGGAGGGCGTGTCGTCTTTCCTCGAAGGCCGGAAGCCGAACTTCACGGGCGACTGAGGCCGCTGTCACTTCAATCCGGCACGGTCGCGGCGGTTCTGGTTGATCACCCAGTTCGGCGTGCCGCCGGGAGAGAAGCCTTTCGGATCGAGCATGACGGGGCCGCTACGAACGTGTTCGGGACGAAGCCGTTTATTTCTGTCCTCGATGGATAGCAGCCGGTCTGCGATCCGGAGCCACCGTTCGGCAGCAGCCGGATCGCCCGCGCGGACCGCCTTCCGGGCGTTGTCGATGGACCTGTAGTGGTCGCCTGTCTTCCTGAACATGAAATCTCCTATCGGGTGGATGGTTGTTTGCTTTTCGCGGCGGACGCGATCCCGCGTTCAGGCCGGTGCTCACCGCCTGTGATGCTGTCGCTCTGGCCCGGAAGGGCCGGGGACGCGGGATGGCCCCGCGTGATTGGGCGACTGCTCGTGCGAGCAGCTACCGGTAGTCAAAAGGAAAACGCGACATCCCGCGTCCCCGCGATCGTTTGCGCGTCAGCCGGATCACGGAGGTCTTTCACCTCGTGGACCCTGGGCCGGCGGCGGAAAGGCCGGGCTGTTCATGCCCGGTCCCCTGTGCCGGATGTCCCGCCCTTGTCAGGAACAGGACCCCATACTCTCCCGACGTTGGCTGTAGAGACAGCATTCCGCAGGACCCAACCGCTCGATCGCATCGCCCCCGCTTCGTGTGAACACCGCGAATGCCCTCCCATGCGGAGGCGATGCGCGGATTATAAGTCCGGTCAGGGACCATGCGGGATTGAAACAGCTGCGTCCTACAGTTTGCGCAGCTAGCGGCTTGAAAGCGTGCGGGATGTTTTTCGGCTGTCCTACGAACTGGTCGCAGCTGTTTCCTGCAATGAGTGGCCTGCGGTTCGAAAATTCTGTGTCGTTCTGGCGCCCCGCCTAGCCCACGGCGTTCAACTCTTCGAATGCCGTGCGAACAGCTTCCACCAGGTCCCCCGGACGAAACGGCTTTGACAGTAAAGCTGCGGCGCCCGCCTTACGCAGCCGCCGCGCGTACAGATCGTCATCCACCCGTTCTGAGCACACAATGATAGGTGGAGGCCGGTTTCCGAAAGCACCGCTGGCGATGCAATCCAGCAGATGGAGGACGTTTGTCCCGCGTGTTTCGGCATTCACGAGTATGAGGTCGATCGCATGCGGCGACGCATACTCAAGTGCACGCGTCCCATTGGAAGCTTTGATCGCGTCTATCCCGCAGCTTCGAAGTATCGCGCGCATGTAAAGCCGCATGAAAGCCTGGTCTTCGACGATCAGTGCGCGAAGCAATGCCATTGGCATTTCCTCCCCCTTCTCGAAATGCAATCACAAGAGCGGGCGCGCCTGCGCCGATGCACATCGCCGGCACGCCGGGGTGATTGCTACGGTCTTGAATGCTTGAACTGAGGGATGACGCCTTCAGGCGCGAGGAGGCCGCTCCAGCGGCGGGGGCCAGCGTGAGGTCACCACATCACGCAAGCGTTTCGAATGCTCGACCGGGCCCTCGACGATGGTCGCAAAGCCTATCGAATTGCGCTCGGGCATTGCCAACTGGATGACGAGCTGGGTTTGCTCAAGATTGCCGTCCTTGTGATCCATCGGGTCATCGATGACGTCGAAGGCCGCGATGAAGGCCACAATTGGGGATGAATTGCCGGCTTCAATTTCGAGACCGGCGACGTGTGCGAGGTCATCAAGCGGCCGCCCAAACGCAAGCATCACGGCAAGGTACGCGATCAGCGTCCTGGCGAGGCGTTTGCCGAACGAATTGTATCCGGTGCGCATTAGCCCTGCGATGTATGCGGCTAGCAAATTGCCGAATTTGAAACGATCCGTCTACCCCCCGTCAGGTTCGGTGGCGGTGATGAAGCCGCCACCGAGGACGCTGTGGCCGTCTGGAGCTGCGTACAGCACGCAGGCCTGGCCCGGCGCCACGCCTTCTTCAGGCGTGGCGAAGGCGAAGCCCGGGACGCCGTCGACCAGAGTCATGCGCCCAGGCACGGGGGCGCGTGTCGAACGGACGCGAGCGAGTGCGCGCATGCCGGCGGCGCAGGCATCCACGAGGGAGCCTTCGCCGAGCCAGTTGCTTTCGCCGATCGCGAGCGCGCGCGTGAGCAATGCCTCACGAGGCCCGACGATGACGCGTTTATTCGGCGCATCAAGCTTCACCACGTACAGCGGATCGCCCGTCGCGACGCCAAGGCCGCGGCGTTGACCAATGGTGTAGCCGATGACGCCTTCATGGCGGCCCATGACGCGGCCATCCATGTGTACGATGTCGCCAGCCGCGCGCGCGCCGGGGCGCAGCTTCTCGACGATGTCGGAATACTTGCCGGCGGGCACGAAGCAGATGTCCTGGCTGTCCGGCTTCGCCGCGACCTGCAGGCCGAGCGCCGACGCTGCGCGCCGCACGTCCGGCTTTTTCATGCCGCCGAGCGGGAAGCGCAGGAAGGCGAGCTGTTCGCGCGTGGTGGCGAACAGGAAGTAGCTTTGATCGCGATCCGGATCGGCGGCGCGCGCGAGTTGCGGCTGTCCATCCGCGCCGACGGCGCGGCGGATGTAGTGCCCGGTCGCCATCGCATCGGCGCCGAGATCGCGCGCGGTCGCAAGCAGATCGGAGAACTTCACCGTCTGGTTGCAGCGCACGCACGGGATCGGCGTCGAGCCTTTCAGGTACGTGTCCGCGAAGTCTTCCATCACTTGCTGGCGGAAGCGGCTTTCGTAATCGAGCACGTAGTGCGGAATGCCGAGCGCCTCGGCCACGCGGCGGGCGTCGTGGATGTCCTGGCCTGCGCAGCAGGCGCCCTGTTTCTTGAGGGCGGCGCCGTGATCGTAAAGCTGCAGCGTGACGCCGATGACGTCGTAGCCCGCGTATTTCAGCAGGGCCGCGACGACGGAGGAATCGACGCCTCCGGACATGGCGGCGACAACGCGGATCTCGCTGCGCGGACGCGGGTCGCCTGGAAAAAGGTCGAGGTCGGCGCCGGAGAGATCGACGCTGGCGAGTTTCGAGAAATCGCAGAGGCCGTCGGCGACAGGGAAGTCGATATCGACAGGCGCGATGGGGCCGCCGCGGGGCCCGATAAGGGTAGTCATTGCTCGTCTCCCACGGGTTCAAGGCCCGAAGCAGATTGATGTTGGCGCGGCTCTTACATGGGAACCGCGGCGGAAGCTAGGCGGGTTTGCATCGAGCGCCGTCTATGCGCGTCCGAGAGCCGTTTTCTTCCCGAACAACGAAGCATTCGCTTCCCTCGATCTCCAGCCGGAAGATGGTTGGCACGGAGAGGCTGCGGTCGTCCGGAGGTCCGATCGGACGCGGCAGGACGGAGACAGTCGGCGACTGCGTCGGATCGCCGGGGCCGAGTTCGACCTGGGAGCGGCCCATGGCGCTGGCGAGCGCGGTCTTGAGGCGCTCGAGCGAGGCGGGGTCGGAGCTGCTGAGCACGGCGGGGACCGATCCGCCGACAGACTGGCAGGCTGTTAGAGCGGCCGCGCAGGTGACCGCGGACAGGAAGAGAAGGCGGCTCATGGCGACGGCGTCATGTTCGGCGACGTTCGCATGTCGCGGTTGTTGCGGAATATTTCGGCGGCCAGCGAGCGGCCGGACACGGCCATGGGGTTCTCGTCCGTCCTCACGGTGGATGCAACGCCGATGCCTGTGCCCGTCGGCGCCGGGCATGTGCCGTTCGCGCGATAGGCAAGCGCGGCCGCCAGCATGTTCTCGCTGGTGCTTCCAAGCTCGTGATCGAGATCGTCGGCGACCGAGCAGCCCGCGACCTTCACCGGGAAGGCGGAACTGGCATTCTGGGCCGCAAAGCCATCGGCATAGTCGCCGAAGCCCTTGTCGTTGACGCCCTTGAACTGGATGGAGAAGTAGGTCTGCCCGCAATTGTCCGCCGAGTAGAAACCGTAGGGTTTGCCGCAGGTGGTGGAGCCGATCAGCACCACTTCAACATCCACCCCCCGCAGGCCGTTGATAACGGCTTCGCTGGCGCTGCATGTGCTGGCGGTCGTGAGGACGTAGACGCGCGGCAGGGTGAGTGGCTGCAGCGTTGTGCTTGTAGGGACGGTGAAGCCGAGCCCTGTCGAATAGAACGGGGTCGGCGTGTTCGCCCCGCCGGTGACGGGGTTGGTCGAGCCCGCGGCCGCGTTGAACTGCAGCCGTTCGAAGATCTTGCCCGATGTCCGGGTGGGGCCGGCGACGAGATAGCTGAGCTGGGAGGCGATGGCGAGCAGGCCTCCGCCATTGTAGCGCAGGTCTATGACGAGGTCCGTGATGGATTGGATCCTCAGCGCCGCGATGCCGTCGACGATCGCTTTCTCGGTGCTGAACGGGCTGAAGGTGTTGAGCAGCATATAGCCGACATTGCCGGTTCCGGTGGGCAGCACGGCGGTGCGGTTGACCGGGCTTTCGACGAGGTTCGCGGATGTGAGCGTGACGGGCCGCTGCGCGCCGCCGGGATACTGCACCAGCAGCGTGTGGGTTTCGTTGGCGGTCTTCGGGAAGATCGCATTGTTGATGGTGTCGATCTGCGCCTGACTTGTGCCGCCGTTCACGACGTCGACGCCGTCCGCCATGAGGATACGCGCGCCGCGGCTGAGCTTCGGCGTGCCGGCAAGCAGGTCGGTCGCTGGAGTTCCCGCAGTCGTGAAAAGGACGCGCACGTCGCGGGGCGGCGTTCCGGCGAACACGCGGATCTCGGCGCCATAGCTGGCCTCGGGCGCGGAGGTGATCTGCGCCAGATAGTCAGCGGTCGCGACGCTGAAATGGAACTGGTCCTTTGGCTTGCCCGAAGGCGTCGTGGCGGGCGTCTTGAGCGTGTTGAAATAGGTGAGGCGGTTCGTGAACGAGGAAGGGCTCTGATCGGTGACTTCCGTGTTCCAGAGATAGGTCTCGTGCGTCCACGAGCGGAGCCAGAAGAGTTCCTGAAGTAGCGTTCCAACCTTGTCAGGGAAGGGGTCGCCGACGGCATCAACGCCCGTGCGAGGGGTTGCGCAGAAATTCTTGAACGTGCTGGCGGGCTGGAAGACGTTGGCTGTCCAGGTTGGGCCGGAGGAACCTCCTCCCCCGCCACCGCCTCCACCACCGCCGCCTCCAGCGCTTCCGCCGCCGCCGCCGCCACAGGCCGCCATGGCAAGAGCGGCGAGCGAACCCATGACCATGCGAACAGAAGCTGACTGCATCACGCTACTCTCCCGACCTTCGCCAGATTGGCCGGCGGGCGGGCCAACGTGTCAACCCGGCGGCTGGGGCAGATTATTGCGAAGTCGGAGCCGGATGTTCCGCCGCCTAGTCGGAGGTTTACTGCTACGCTAGCCTTGGCTGATGACGGACGACGTGCCCTCTCCGCACCTGTTCCAGACCAGCCAGCCGCGCGAGTTGCTGGGGTGTATCGAGTTCGCGGCGGCTCAGGCGGAGCTGGCGGCGGAGGATCATGGCGCGTGGCGCTGGCTGGTGATCTCGATGACGCTGTCGGTGCAGAATGCCTGCCTTGCGGCGCTGGATACCGGGGACGAGTACGGCACCAAGGGGATGACGCGGACGGATGCGCGGGCCGTGACGCGGTGGACCAAGCACGGGCGGCAAGGGCCGGCGCCGCTGGCGGTGCGCGAGCCGCGCATCGTGTCGCCGCTTGAGTTGCTTCGCCGGACGGGCGATCCGTTCTTCCTGCGGCCGCCTTTTCAGCTGCCGCTCAACCGCGAGATCAACGCGGCGTTCGACGATCTCGTCGACCTGCGCAACACCTTCCTGCATTTCAGCGAGGATGGGTGGACGATCGACCTGCGGGATATTCCGCCGCTGATCCTTGTCGCGTGCGGCGTCGTGCGCCATTTGTCGGTGACGCAGCCGGTCTATCTCAAGCGGGCGGAGCGCAATCACAGCGCGCGTGTGGCGGCGGCGCTCGAGCGCATCGAGGCGGCTATGGAGCACTATCCCGGGAGGGAGGATTGACCCTGCGAAGGATGTCGATGTGGTTCTTGTCCAAGCAGGAAAAGAAAGAGGCGGAAGCGGAATCGAAGACCTGGCTGGGTCTCTGCAAGAGCTGCAAGTCGGTGAACTCAGTGTGGGAAGTCGGTGGCGTGCGCTACAAGGCGGCGGGGAAGTTTCATGCGCGCGTGAAGTGCCCGCGCTGCAGCAAGAAGAGCACGCACATGTTCCAGAAGGTGGGGCTGAAGTGACGGCCTATCGGCTCCGCCCCAGCGCCGCAAGTTCAGCATCCGGATCGCCGCCGAGTTCGCGGACGGTGTTTTCCCAGCGGGCGAGAGCGTCCCAGTAATAGTCGAAGATGCAGGGGGAGCAGCCGCGGTGGCAGCAGCTCTCGTCATCCGGCTTGTTCGGCGGGCGCGGGAATGTGGAAGGCCTCATACGCGCACGATTAGAGCACAATGGCCGTCACGAAAATCCGGACCCGGCGTCCTCCACCGCGAAGCGGGGGAGGTGGCGGCGTAGCCGACGGAGGGGAGTTGGCATGGGGGTTCCATCCAAGACCCCCCGTCGCAGCCCCCATCCGGCCCTTCGGGCCACCTTCCCCGCAAGCGGGGAAGGATGGGCGCTCTCGATCACTTGCAGTCGAACTGGTCGGGGCTCTTGCCGTCGCCTGTGCCCTTGTAGGCGGCGTTCTTCGGCCAGGCGCAGACCTTGCGCGCGCCGCCGCCAGCGAAACCGGCGGTGAGTTCGTCCGGCGCGGTTTTATTGGCGACCCATTTGTCCAGCGCGTCGAGCGTGTCGAGGCGATCGGGCCCCGGGCCGCCGGCGCAGTGCATGACACCGGGGAGCATGAAGAGGCGGACATCGGCTTTCGCGCCAGCGTCGTTGGCGTAGACTTTGTCCACCCAGTCCGTGCTCATGTTCGGCGAGAGGGCCGAGTCCGACCAGCCATGGTACATCAGCAGCTTGCCGCCCTTGGCGCGGAAGGCGGCGAGATCGGGGCTGGTGGGCGAGAGCGTCGCCTGCAGCATCTTCATCTCTTCGTTGAGCGTGGCGAGATTGAACTGGCCGTGGTTCCAGTTCGGATCCTGCTTGAGGAAGAAGCGCATGAAGTCGGTGGAGAAGCCGTAGGCGAGGCTGGGACGGCCGGGGCCAGCGCCATCCTTGCGGCCGGCGAGCCATGAGCCCCATCCGGCGTCGTTGAATTCGCCGCCATAGGGGAAGCCGACCGCGTACTGTTTTCCATTGAGCTGCGGGCCGCGCAGGATCACGTCGACAGCCGCGAGTTGCGGCTGCGTGAGACAGCCATCTTTCTTGACGCCCTTGCAGGCGAGCGTCTTCACGTCGAACTTGCAGGAGCGCGGATCGGCGAGGATCGAGTCCTTTAGCCCGTCGGCGCTGTCGCAGGCATCGAGCACGGCTTTCGAGATGAGATCGCGCGCGGGCTTGTCGAGGATCGGCGCATCGAGCTTTTTCGGATCGGGATACATCTTCTGCGTCACGCTCGCGAAGGTGGCGGTGACGCCCTGGAAGTTGATCGCTGGTGCGCCAGCGATGATGCCGTCGAAATCATCCGGATAGCGCTGGGCCATCTGGAGCGCCTGACGGCCGCCATTAGAGCAGCCCGCGAAGTAGGTCTTCTCCGGCCACCGGCCGTAGCGCGCCTGCATGACGGATTTCGACGTGGCCGTGACGCGATGGATGGCGGCGTGCGCGTAGTTCGCGACGCGCTCCATGTTGCCGAGCGCCCATGCGCCGTCGGTTGCGCCAGCGGGGCCGGTGTGGCCGGTGTCCGTACCGGCGATGGCGTAGCCGCGCTGCAGCGCGTTCATGCTCATGGCCTGGCTTTCGACGCGGCCGGCGAAGCCGCCCTGCCCGCCCATCACGAACTTGCCGTTCCAGGCATCGGGCAGCCAGACGGAGAAGTTGATCTCCTTGCCGACGACGCCGTCGATCTTGCACAGCGGGACGGGCGTGGTGGCGGGGGCGGCGGCGGTGATCTTCACATCGGGAGCGGTGAAGCCCTTGAGCGACTCGCAGGCGACCTGCGCGTTCGCGGTCCCTGTCACGGCGAGCGCAAGCGTGGCGAGCGCCACTCCGGTACGGATCATCGTGTCCTCCCTCGAAGATTTTGTTTTCCTGAGCCTGCCACCGGCCACAGGTGAAGCAAAGGCGCCCTCCCTTCATTTTACGGGCATGCTAGAAAGCGGGAATGACTGACCTTACGCCGCGTCCTGATGCTGTTCCACCGCTTGCGCCCGGGCGCTCGTGCGAGGGGTGCACAACGTGCTGCAAGCTTCCGAGCGTGGTGGAGTTCAAGAAGCCCATGCAGCAATGGTGCGAACACTGCGAAATCGGCAAGGGCTGCAAAATCTATGACACGCGGCCGGACGATTGCCGGACATTCTATTGCGGATGGGTGCTGGACGGCACCATCGGCGAGCAATGGAATCCGCGCCACAGCAAGATGGTGATCAAGTTCGAGGACCGGCGCACCGTCATCATGGTCGACAAGGACCGCAAGGATGCGTGGCGGAAGGAGCCTTTCCACAGCCTGATACGGAATTGGGCCGCGAGGGCCCTGCCCGCGGGCGGGGAAATTCTGGTATGGGAGGGGTTGGAGGCCATCCGTGTGCTGCCGAACGGGGAGCAACGGCTGGGACGCACGCCGGGTATATGACAGAAGCAAAGCCAAATATTGTGCCTGGGCGGTCCTGCAGGGACTGCACGATGTGCTGCAAGCTGGTGGCGGTGCATCCGCTGGCCAAGCCGGCGCAGGAATGGTGCAGCAATTGCGAGATCGGCGTCGGTTGCAACATCTATGAGCAGCGACCGGACGACTGCCGCACATTCTATTGCGGCTGGCTGCTCGATGCGCGCATCAGCGATGCGTGGCGTCCGCTTGATTGCAAGATGGTGGTGAAGTTCGAGCCCAAGCGCATCGTCGTGCATGTCGACAAGGACAGGCGGGACCAGTGGCGCAAGGAGCCGTTCCAGTCACAGATACGCGCATGGGCGCGCGCGGGCACGCTCTACGATGGCGACGTGATCGTGTGGGAAGGCAAGGACGCGCTGCGCGTCGGGCCCGCGGGCGAGCAGAAGCTGGGACGCGCGGCGCCGCCGACGAAGGCTTAGCCTACTTCAGGATGTTGAGCAGCGAGAGGTTGCGCAGGACGTTGAAGACGCTGGCTGAGGACTCGTAGGCGAACTGGGCCTGGTTGAGGCGCACGGCCACTTCGGCGAGGTCGACGTTGACGATGCCGCCGATGGCTTCATCCAGAGCATTGAGCTGAGACGTCAGGCGCGTGCCGGCGTTGTCGACGTCTTTCATCAGCCGGCCGTTTTCCGCCTGCATGGCGAGGGCGTGGTCGAACGCGTCGGCGAGCGATGTGAGCTCGGACTGAATGGCAGCCCTCTGAACCTGCGTGAGCTCGCCGGAGAAGGGGCCATCGGGGCCTTCATCCATTTCGGCGAGGCGTTTGATCGATTCCAGCGCGAGCGTGACGATGTCGTCGGCAACAAGGCCGGATTGGACCGTGCGACCTTCCTCGACGCGCATGACCTGCTGGTCGGCACCCTGCTCGATTGCATCCGTGATCGGGTTGGCGGCGAGGTCGCTGAGAGAGTCGGCCGTGATAGGCGGGCGATCGTTCAGCACGCCGCCGAAAAGATAACGGCCGCCGAGGTTGGTGTTCATCGTGTCCTTGATGACGGCAAAGGCTTCCTCGAGCTGGGCGCGCACGCCCTCGCCGCTTTCGAGGCCGACGTTCTGGAACAGGTCTTCCTTGAGCTTGGACATGACATCGGCGGCGCGGCCAATGGCGACATCCTGGATCTGCATCCGTGTGGTGAGTTCGCGGGCGGTGGCCTGGAAGCTGACGGTGCGAGAGACGAGGCGTTCGGCGGAGACAAGTGTCTGCGCCTCGCGGCCATAACCCTTGAGGTCGTTGGCACGCGTTTGCGCGGACGACTGGCGGGCGGCCTCGACAAGTTCGCGCTGCGCGCGGCCAATGTCGGAGAGCGCGGCTGCGGGGATCATCGAGGAGGAGATGCGTGTCATGACTTATCTTCCTCAGGCCATGTTCAGGACGATGTCGTAGAGATCCTTCGCAGCCTGGATCATGCGCGAGGCGGCTGCGTAGGCCTGCTGGTAGGTCGTCATCTTCACCAGCTCTTCGTCGAGGTTGACGCCCTCCTCGCTCATCCGGCGTTCGCGGACTTCCTCGCGGACGGATTCGGCGGCGGCCTTGGCGGCTTCGAGGGCTTCCGCGCGAACACCGGCGTGGCCAGCGAGGCGGGCGGCGTAATCGGAGATCGAGGTCACCTGCCCCGTCAGCGAGCCGGCGTCAGCGAAGGAGCGCGGTGTCGTGCCGGCCGCCTCGATCGCCAGTGCGCCGCGGCCATCGCCCGGAGACAGCACGCGCGTTCCGAAGGCGGCGCCGGCGAGATCGGCCTGCGCGCTGCCAAGCCGGGTCGGGTCGGCGCGGATGTCGGAGCGGATGGTGTTGCTGCGCGCACGCTCGATCGACAGGGCCTCGCCGAAGCCAAAGAGTTCCGAGGCCGACAGCGCCGTATCGCCGCGGACGGTGGTGTCCTGCAGCACATCGATGCGGCCAATGTTGTTGTTGGTCGGCGTGAGCGTCATGCGGCCGGCGCCGTCGAAATTCGCCGTGCCGTAGCCCTGCAGCGCCGTGTTCAGCTGCGTGCGGAGAGCGCCGACCGTTGTGCCGGCCGTGACAGTCATGGTCACGTTGCGGACGATGGCGCCGTCATTGTCGCGCAGGGCGAAGGTGATGTCCCCGGCGGTGAAGCCGTGATCGTCCAGGGCGGAGAGGCCCGTTCCGTAATTCAGAGGGCCGCCATGGCTGACGAGATCGTTGAGGCCGAACGTGTGCGAGAAGCCGCGTCCGGCGCGCGAGGCGGGCCGGGTCGGATCGTCGGTGATGACGACGCCGGTCTGCATCCCCTGGGCCTCGATGCTCATCGCACCGTTCGCGAAGGTCATCACGCCGTCGGGATCCATGGCGAGGTTGAGCGCATCGCGCAGGTTCTCGATGGTCGGGGCCGCGCCGCCGCCCGGATCGAACGACGTCACGGCGGCCTGGTCATCCAGGATCTGCATGGTGTCGAAGTCGATGCGGAAGTTGCGAACGATAGCGCCCTGTTCGTCGACGATGCCGATGTGAGTGACGCCGGTGAAGTTGAGGCGGTCGGTTTCGAGCAGGCCGGTGTTGCGGCCGACAAGCTCGTTCGGCGCGGGCACGGCGCTGGCCCTGTTGTGCGCGGCGTTCAGCGCCTCGGCGGCGCCGGCGGCGAACTCGCCGAAGGCCAGCTGGAGGTTGACCAATTCCTTGTCACGCGCGCGCAGGAGCCCTTTCAACTCGCCGCCGTGGAGATGAGTTTCGAGCGCTGTTTCCGCGCCCGAGCGAGGCGCGAGCATCACGACGCCCGGATAGGGTTCGCCATTGGTGGTGGAGTCGAGGCCGAGCGTGGCGGCGTCGAGATCGACGAGCAGGAGGCCGTCCGACGTGCGGACCTCCGTGCCGCCGAGCGGGCGGATCTGCGTGCGGATATCGATGATCTCCGACAGGCGGTCAATCATGCGCTGTTGTTCGGTTTGCGCTTCGCTGGCGGAGACGCCGGCGATGGTGGAGCGCTGGATCGACGTGTTGAGCCGGGAGATGCCGCTCATCAGCGAGTTGGCTTCCTCCAGCGAGGCGATGACGCGCGAGTGCGATTCGTCCCGCAGCGCCTGGAGTTCCTCGGCGGTCGTATCGAGCTGGGCGAGCAGCGTGGTGAGATCCGACAGCGCCGAGGAGCGGCGGAGGGCGGAGGCCGGATCGACAGCGAGCGCGCCGAAGCTGGCGAAGACGGGGTCGAGCGTGGCGAAGACGGTGGAGGAGTCCGACGGATCGCCGAGCAGGCCCTGCGCGCGGTCCATGAACTGGGAGAGGATGTCGGCCGAGGCGACGTCAGCGGCGCCGCGCATCTCGGCGGCGGCAAGATAGGCGTTGGCGACGCGCGTGACTTCGATCTCGACGCCCGACAGGCCGCCCGTGGCCTGGCGCGAGATGAACTGCACGTCGAGGCGCGAATAACCGACAGTGTTGACGTTGGCGACGTTGGTCGACGTCGCCTTCAGCGCCTGCTGGTTGGCGGCCAGGGCGGAGAGGCCCGTGGACATGATGTTGCTGATCGACACGCTTCGCTCTCCGTCGTCGTGGCGCTGCAGATCTTGCCGGGTAGGCGCGATCTGCCGGGCCGCTCAATGCGACCAGCCTTCACCGGCATCGTTCCATCTTCTTGAATACGCTCGCGAAATTCATGCGGCGGTGGCTTCTGCCACGAACGTCCCGACGCGCTGGCCGCAACGTTGGCGTTAACCACGCAAGTTGCGGGCCAGCCGGGTTTAAGGACGTGTGGGTTAGCGAAACGGCGGCGGCGCAAGCGTGCATCCGGGCGCGGCGGATTTTGTTCGCGCTGTCTCAGACTTCGCGACCGATGCAGACAGCGCCTCGCGCCCGGCAACATGTTCCTATCAGCCCAGCGACTCTTGCCGGTTTGGGGGTGTGAAGCAGCGCGCCGTTAACCTGCCAAGTGATGATTTGCAGAGGGATTTTCCGGCAAACCTTAATGGCTCGGGGGTTGCACGCGTTTCACTCGCTTCGCGCCCGTGATGGGCCGGAGCCGATCGAGCGTGGATGCAAGTGTGACCTCAGCGGCCGACATTCTTCCGATCCAGCCTGCAGCGCGGCCTGACCATGCCGTGCGTGGCCGTGCGGCTGCGGAAGACACGGCCGATACAACGTTCGCCGACCTGCTGGACGCCGAGAGCCTGGACGTCGAAGCAGCCGATGCGATCACCACTTCAGCCGGGGCGGAAGCCGCCGTCGTGCCTGCGCCGGTGCAGCCTGCCGCGCAACCTGTTGTTCCTGCGTCAGACTCTGCCGCTGCCATCCTGGCGGGGCTGACGACCGAAGGCGGCGAGAAGATCGACGCGAACGGCGCCGAGACGCTGCCTACCCTTCCCGAGTTTTCAGACGCCGATGGCGCTGCTCTGACGCAGCCTGCCGCGCCGGCGATGGCGGCGGAGACCGCACCCGATGCTGTTCCGCAGATTCCGGCGACGCCTGTGGTTGCACAGCCAGCCGAGTCCGCCATCGTAGCTGCCGCGCCCGCCGCAACGACAGCCGCCGCGCCGGTTGCGCAGGCCGTTATCGTTCAGACGCAGGCCATTCCCGCCCAAGCACGCGCCGTTGCCGCTCCCGCGCTGGCCGCTACCGCTCAGCCGCAGCCCACGGCCGAAACGGACGAGTCCGCCGAGGAGTCTTCAGAGGTTTCCGCAGATCCCGCGGCGACTTCGTCGGACGACGCTGGCGCCGCGAAGCCGGCTGTCACGACGCCTGAGACTTCGCCCATCATAACGACGGCGGCCGTTACGCGGCCTGCGGTTGCGCGGCCTGACGTTGCGCCGGCCCCCACGATCGCAACGCCTGATGCGCCTTCTTCTGCGCCGGGCGCCGAGCGTGCCGCCGCTGAAATGCCTGACGCCATTTCACCGCGCCAGACGAACCTCGCGACGCCTAATGGCGCTGCGCAGGGCGAGAACGCCCGCGTTCAGCGCGCCGCGAACCGCGCGGCCAACGCGGCTGCTTCTGTGGCCGATGCCGCCGCCAACATCTCCGTGGACGCAGCGCCTTCCAGCACGCCTTCGATCACCACAGACATCACCGCGCCACGCACGCTGGCAACCGCCGATGCGGCGCGCCCGGCGCCCACGCACCCTGCCCTGCAGAATTCACCCGCCGCGACGATCCAGGTCTATCAGCGCATGATCGAGCGCGTCGATGGACGCGCACAACGCTTTGAAGTGCGACTCGATCCGGCAGAGCTTGGGCGTGTGGACGTGCGCATCGAAGTCGGCGCGGACAAGAAAGTGCATGCCGTTCTCGCCGCCCATGACAGCGCGGCGCTGAGCGACCTGATGCGCGGCCAGCGTGCGCTGGAGCGTGCGCTGACGGATGCCGGCATCGATCTGGCCGACGGCGGCGTGCGATTCGAGCTTTCGAGCGACAATGGCCGTGGCGCGTCGAACAACCAGACGCAGAGCGACAGCGGAGCTTCGCCGAATGTCTGGCGGCGCTTCAATACCATCGACGTTCCCGCAGACCAGCAAACGACGAACGCCGTGCGCGGCTGGCGTCCGTCGCGTCTCGACCTGGTGGCGTGAGGAGATAACGCATGGCTGACCTGATCTCCTTCGTTCCACCGCCAACCGTCACGAGCGGCGCCAATGGCGCAGCTTCGCAGGCGACGCTGTCGAACAATTTCGACACCTTCCTCACCATTCTCACCGCCCAGATCCAGAACCAGGATCCGCTGGAGCCGATGGACTCGACGCAGTTCACGGAGCAGCTGGTGCAGTTCTCTGGCGTCGAGCAGCAGATCCGCGTCAACACGCAGCTCGAGACGCTGATCGCCGCGACCAATTCCAGCGCTGGGGCATCGCTTTCCGGCTATCTCGGGCAGGAAGCCGAGATCGACTCGGCCGGCGCGCAGTTCACCGGCGATCCGATCAAGTGGCGCTACGAGCTTCCCGCCGACGCTTCCTCCACGACCGTCACGGTCACGGATGCTGCGGGCAAGGTGCTGTATTCCAAGACCGGTGAACTGACCGCCGGCAACCATGACTTCACCTGGGACGGCACACTGAACACAGGCGGCAAGGCTGCCGCCGACCAGCCTTACTGGATCAGTGTCGTCGCCGAGGACGCAAACAAGAAAGCCCTTACGCCTTCGCACTCGCTGGTGACGAAAATCACCGGCGTTGACCTTACCTATGGCGAGCCCGCGCTCACGACGCCTGCCGGCGTGTTCGCGTTCTCCGACATCAAGCGACTGATGAATACGCCGGCGACGACGAACTAGCCGCCGGCCACAACCAGATCTTCCGGCGCAGAAGCGCGCCGTCTGGCTGCATAAGCGGCCAACCAACCCAACCGTAACGAATCCTGCGCCGCAGGTTTTTGGGAGCTTCGACTATGAGTATCAACTCCGCCATGCTCGCCGGCGCCTCTGGTATGCGCGCCAACTCGTCGGCGCTCGCCGCGATTTCCGACAACATCGCGAACGTCAACACGGTCGGCTACAAGCGGCTGCGCAGCGACTTCGTGTCCCTGCTCAACTCCCAGAACCGCCAGACGACGTACAATGCCGGCGGCGTGATCGGTAAGTCCACACCGCTGATGGGCGAACAGGGATCGGCGATCGCCTCGTCCGTCGCGACGCACCTTGCGGTCTCGGGCAACGGCTTCTTCGTCGTGCGCGGCCGCAGCGACGACGCCAGCGCGCGCGATCCGTTCTTCTACACGCGCGCGGGCCAGTTCACACCGGACTCCGATGGCTATCTCAAGAACACCGCCGGCTACTTCCTGCAAGGCTGGCCAGTAAACTCAACCGGCAACGTCACGGCGAACCCCACCGATCTCAACGCTCTCGAGCCGATCCGCGTGTCCGGCATCGCCGGCGGCGCCGAGGCAACGGCGCGACTCTCCCTCTCCGCCAACCTGCAATCCTCGCAAGAGGTCTCGCAGCTTGTCATCGACGGCGATTACGACGCCGCGGACTCCGCCTTCAACATGGCGTCCGGCGCGGTAACGCCCGACTTCCAGATTCCGATCCAGGTCTATGACAGCCAGGGCGGCCTGCACACGCTGACCATGTCGTTCCTCAAGTCTGGCCCGAACGAGTGGTTCACCGAAGTCCACATGCCGGCGGGCGACGTCGTCCCCGGCGGTGGCGCGCTGATCGACGGGCAGCTGGCCACGGGGATCGTTGCTTTCACGCCGTTCGGCCAACTCGACGCCACGAACTCCACGCTTCCGCTGACGCTCGACATCGGCGAAGCGGGCACGGGCGCGGGTCCGGAATGGGCGGGTACGCTCGGTCTCGCGGCGCAAACCATCTCGCTCGACATGGGGGGCCCGGGAACGCCCGGCGGTCTCACCAACTATGACTCGCCCTCGCAGCTCGGCACCTCGCAGATCGACGGCACGCCGTTCGGCTCGCTGGCGTCGGTGGACGTGGACGATGACGGCTATGTCACCGCCATCTTCACCAACGGCCTCACCCGCCGCATCTATCAGGTTCCGCTGGCGACATTCGGCAACGTCGACGGCCTGCTGCCCGAACATGGCGGCGTCTATCGCCTCGGACCGGGCGCAGGCGCGCTCTCGATGCGTGGCGCGGGCGTGGGCGGCGCGGGCAACATCAAGGCGCGCGCGCTTGAATCCTCAACCGTCGACCTGGCCGAGGAGTTCTCGAGCCTGATCATGACACAGCGCGCCTATTCGGCTTCGTCGAAGATCATCACGACGGCCGACGAGATGCTCGACGAGCTGATCAGGCTGAAGCGGTAACACTTGAGGCGTGAGGCAATGGGCAGCCGGCAATCGCATAAGCGCCTTCTGGCGCTGCGTATGCGAGGCCGGCGGCCGGCCTGCCCTCGCGGCTACCTCTCTACCAATGGTTTCCGGACGTGTGAAATTTTGCCGATCTTTTCCCGAAAAGCGTCGGGTCCACCTGAGCGTCACCTTAAACGCCGCTGCGTATGGTCCGCCAAGAGACTGAGCAGCATAAGGAGTCATCAATGCTGAGCCAAAGCGCAACCAGCGCGGCCGTCATTGGACCCGACGGACGCCAACTTACCCTTGCTGATCTTCCCGCTCCGGGAATCCAGCGCTGGGTGACCCGCCGCAAGGCGGAAGTCGTGGCCGCGGTCCATGGCGGACTGCTCACGGCCGACGATGCGTGCGAGCGCTACCAACTCTCGAAAGAAGAGTTCGGTGGATGGGAACGCCTGTACGAGCGTCACGGCGTGAAGGGTCTTCGGACCACGCGCCTGCAGAACTACCGTTAGAAAGCGCTCCGCGCGGCCGTCCCGGGGTATCGGGAGGGACGGTGCGCGAGCTGCGCCTTAAGGTTTCGCTAACGAACTTCGTCGCGCGCCTTAAGACCACGTTTACCACGCACTGGGAATTTCCTGCCTAGTCGCAAATCGCGACGCAGGCAGATTTTTCCGGGCGTTCATGGCTGATCCCACAACCGAAGAATCCAAAGGACTGATGGCGCAACTCGCGCGATCGGGCCGGATGCGAATCGCCGCGGCGCTCGTTGTCGTGGCGCTGGTTGGCGGCGGCCTGGGCGTCATCATGCTGCGCGGCGATGCCGGCGGCCAGAAGCTTCTCTTCTCCGGCCTCGACCTCGAGGAAGCGGCCGAAATCACGGGCAAGCTCGATACGGCTGGCGTCGCCTACACGCTTGAAGGCGGCGGTTCGGCCGTGTTCGTCGACGGCGACAAGGTCGAAGAAGCCCGGATGATGCTGTCCGAGCAGGGCCTGCCCACGCGCGGCTCGGTCGGCTGGGAGATTTTCGACAAATCGGATGCGCTGGGCGAGACGCAGTTCGTCCTGAACATCAAGAAAGTCCGCGCCATGGAGGGCGAGCTGGAACGCTCGATCGCCTCCTACGACATGGTGCAATCCGCGCGCGTTCACCTGTCCATCCCGGATCGCCCCCTGTTCCAGCAGAACAGCGAGAAGCCCAAGGCGTCGGTGGTGCTGAAGATCACCGGCAGCATGATGCCGGGCGAAAAAGTGCGGGCGATCCGCAACCTCGTGGCCTCGCAGGTTCCAGGCCTCGCCATCGGTTCGGTGACGATTTCCTCGACGGATGGCCGGCTTCTGGCTGCGGCGACCGATGACAGCGATCCGTCAGGCGCCGGCGGCGGCACGTCGGTGGACGAGCGCCGGGCCGGGCTTGAAGAGAGCTACCGCAAGAAGGTTCTCGACGTTATCGAGAACATCGCGGGTCCGGGGGCCGCGAAAGTCACCGTTTCGCTCGATGCCGACTTCAACAAGGTCACGCAGAGCTCCGAAACGTACAATCCGGATGGCCGCGTGGTGCGTTCCGAGCAGACGGTCGAGGACACGTCCAGCAGCCGCGACATGGCGCCGGGCGATGAAACCACTGTCGCGAACAACGTTCCCACGGGCGCGGACCCGGCTGCTGCGCCGCAGCCCAAGAGCCTGAGCGACACCAGCCGGACCGAATCGACCGTCAACTACGAGATCGACAAGACCGTGCGGACGGAAATCGTCGAGGGCGGCGCGATCAAGCGGCTGTCGGTGGCTGTGGCGATTGATCACATGCGCGTGCCCGGCGCCGAGGGCCAGCCCGCGACGTGGCAGCCCCGCCCCGATGAAGAGATCGCCCGCATCACCGCGCTGGTGAAGTCGGCGGTGAACTTCAGCGAGCCGCGTGGCGATATCGTGACCGTGGAAAGCGCCGCGTTTGCGCGCCCCGACACCAGCATCGAAGGCGCAGCGGCGCCGGGCGCGTTCGACCTCGACAAGTTCGACCTGCTGCATATCGGCGAGATCGTCGCGCTGCTGTTGACCGCTCTGGCGCTGGTGTTCTTCGTGCTGCGCCCGCTGATCTCGGGCCTGTTCACGAAGCCCGAGCCGGAAGATCTTCCGGCGGAAATCAGGGCGCTGAAAGGCGGCAAGCGCGCCAAAGCGATCGCTGCACATCAAGCGGCGCTGATCGCGGGCGCTTCCTCGCCGACCATGGTGCAGGCCGGCGACCACATCACGATCAACACCGCCTCATCGGCCCAGGAAGGCGGCGGCCGCGTTGTGGGCTTCGACATGCCGATGCCGGATCGGCTCGACGCGGGCATCGACGTGGCGCGCATTTCCGGCCAGGTCCGCGCGTCCTCGATCAAGAAGATTTCCGAAGTGGTCGCCAGCCACCCCGATGAATCCGTCGCCATCATCCGTTCGTGGATGGCCGAAGAGCCCGCCGCATGAGCAAATCATCCGCCGCCCTGAAAGCATCTGATCACGACGATGACGCCCCGCCGGCCGGATCGCCGATGGAGCAGCTGAGCGATATCCAGCGCCGCATCACCGAGACGATGAATGCGGTGAAGGGCCTGCACGGCTCCGAGAAGGCTGCGATCCTGCTGCTGTCGCTCGGCGAGGAAGCCAAGCCGATCTGGGACCGCCTCGACGACGAAGAGCTGCGCGAGATTTCGTCGGCGATGTCGAACCTCGGTCCTGTGCGGGCCGAGACCGTCGAGCTGTTGATCAAGGACTTCGTCAACCGCCTGTCCGGTTCGGGCGCGGTTACTGGCTCTTACGAACAGACGCACCGCCTGCTGCTGCAGTTCCTGCCGCGGGACAAGGTCGACAACCTGATGGAAGAACTGCGCGGCCCCGCTGGCCGCACCATGTGGGACAAGCTCGCCAACGTGAACGAGCAGGTGCTCGCGAACTATCTGAAGAACGAATATCCGCAGACGGTTTCGGTCATCCTGTCGAAGATCAAGACAGAGCACGCCGCGCGCGTGCTGACCGCCCTGCCCCAGGACTTCGCGCTGGAAGTGATGCAGCGGATGCTGCGCATGGAGCCGGTGCAGCGCGACATTCTCGAGAAGATCGAGTCGACGCTGCGCACCGAGTTCATGACCAACCTCGCGCGCACCTCCAAGCGCGACAGCCACGAGCAGATGGCGGCGATCTTCAACTCCTTCGACCGCCAGACCGAAGGCCGCTTCATCACGATGCTGGAAGACAAGAACAAGGATTCGGCCGACCGCATCCGGTCGCTGATGTTCGTGTTCGAGGATCTGTCCAAGCTCGACCCTGGCGGCATCCAGACGCTGCTGCGCGGCGTGGACAAGGAGAAGCTCGGCCTCGCGCTCAAGGGCGCGAACGACGAGATGCGCAACCTCTTCATGTCGAACATGTCGGAACGCGCGGCGAAGATCATGCGCGAAGACATGAACGCCATGGGCCCGGTGAAACTCAAGGATGTCGAAGCGGCGCAACAGGAAATGGTCGTCGTCGCCAAGGCGTTGGCCGACCGCGGCGAGATCATGCTCGCCGACAGCGGCGGCCAGGATGAGTTGATCTACTGATGACCCAGGCGACATCACCCTTCATGTTCGAGACCGAGTTCACGCCTTCGGGCGATGTGCTCCGGGGGCCCGACCGCAAATTCTTTTCCCGCGAAGAGACCGACCAGCTCGCAGCGAAGGCGCGCCAGGAAGGTGAAGCCAAGGCCAAGCAAGCGGCCGAGGTTCGCGGCTTTGCCTCGGTCGACAAGATCGTGGCGCATCTGGCGCCGGTCGCGGCGCAGCTTGCGGCGATTGCCGAGCAGCTGCGGGCAGAAGCGGCGGAACTCGCGATTGCCGCCGCACGCAAGATCGCGGGCGCGGCCCTGGACAAGAATGGCGAAGAAGCCGCAGCCACAGCAATTGCCGACGTCGTGCGGCAGCTGAAACTCAACCCGATCATTACCGTGAGCGTGACCCAGGAATCGCTTCCCGAGGTTGAACGCCGCGTCGAGCAGATGCGCCGCCAGGGCATCGCCACCAACATCGCCTTCATCGCCGATCCGAAGGCGTTGCCGGGAGACTGGCATGTCGTCTGGGGCGAAGGCTCCACCGGCTTCAGCCGCGAAGGCATCGAAGCCGCCGTCGACGCCATCATCAATGCACGCCTGCAGGACCCTGTGGCCCCGCAGCTCGAACTGTTTTCCGCGTAGGACATCATGAGCAGCAGCGATCTCAACCTTCCAGACCTGACCCAGGGTGGCATGCCAGCCGCGCAAGGCGGCGGCATGGTCGCCGACCATCAGCAAGAGGACATGCGCGACAGGATCGCCGCGGACCTCAAGCCGGTGTTCGACGTGCCGGTGTCGGTGCAGGCCGTGATCGGCCGCACGACCATCGAAGTCTCGAAACTTCTTGAGCTGAGCCCCGGCACGGTTCTCGAGCTGGACCGCAGGGTCGGCGAGGCCATCGACATCTATGTCAACTCGCGTCTGGTCGCGCGCGGCGAGGTCGTCGTCGTCGATGACCGGCTGGGCGTGACCATGACTGAAATCATCAAGAATTCGGACGGTTGAGGAAATCCCCATGCGTGTTCTGATAATCGGAAATCTCGGGGGCCAACTCTCGGCCGCGACCAAGATGGCCTTCGACAAGGGCGCTAAGGTGCTCCACGCCGTGGACGCCATGTCCGCGATGGAGCTTCTGCGCACGGGGCGCGGCGCGGACATCGTCATGATCGATGTCCACGAGGACATCAACAGCCTCGTCGCGGCGATGAAGGCAGAGCGCATCGTTGCACCGGTCGTCGCCTGTGGCGTCAACGTGACGCCGGACATGGCGGCTCACGCCATTCGCGCTGGCGCACGTGAATTCATCCCGCTGCCGCCCGATCCGGAACTGATCGCTGCCGTGCTCGCGGCAGTCGCCGACGACGATCGCCCGCTGATCGCCATGGACCCGGCCATGCTGGAATTGAGGGGGCTGGCCGATCAGATCGCGCCATCGGACGCCTCGGTACTCATCACCGGCGAAAGCGGCGTCGGCAAGGAAGTGATGGCGCGTTACGTCCACAAGAAATCCAAGCGCGCGGACAAGCCGTTCATCTCGGTCAACTGCGCCGCAATTCCGGAGAACCTGCTCGAGTCCGAGTTGTTCGGCCACGAGAAGGGCGCATTCACGGGCGCCGTCGCACGCCGCATCGGCAAGTTCGAGGAAGCCGACGGCGGCACGCTACTGCTGGACGAGATTTCCGAGATGGACATCCGCCTGCAGGCCAAGCTGTTGCGCGCGATCCAGGAGCGCGAGATAGACCGTGTCGGCGGCTCGAAACCGGTCAAGGTTGATATCCGCATCATCGCCACGTCGAACCGCATCCTGCAGGAAGCGGTGATCCGGGGCGAGTTCCGGAAGGACCTGCTCTACCGGCTCAATGTGATGAACCTGCACATCCCGCCGCTGCGTGAGCGCCCACATGACCTGCTCGCGCTGGCCGATTATTTTGTCGAGAAATACGCGACCGCCAACGGGTTCATCCGCCGCCTGTCGACTGAAGCGCGCGAGCGTATCCAGTCCGCCGCCTGGCTCGGCAACGTACGTGAACTCGAGAACGCCATGCACCGCGCGGTCATCCTCGCTCGCACGGACGAGATCTCGGTCGACAACCTCCGCACGCCGGACGGCCGCCCTGTCCAGGCCAATGTCCTCGACGCAACCGCGGAGCGCGCCGTCAACGCCGCTGAAGCCGCCATCAAGGGCGCGACGATGCGCGTTGGCCAGACGGTCGCGGAAGTGGAACAGGATCTGATCCTGTCGACGCTCGACCATTGCCTCGGCAACAGGACCCATGCCGCGAACATTCTCGGCATCTCGATCCGCACGCTGCGCAACAAGCTGCGGGCTTACCAGGACGCGGGCGTTGAAGTCGCCGCGCCCGGCGAAGCCCGCGCGGCCGGCTGATCGTTCCAATCATAGAGTGATGTTGTAGATGGCGCAGGCAGGCACGATCAACGTTGGCGGCGGTTTCGACTGGAACGCGCTGACCAAGCTGTTCGCCCGGGGGGAGTACGCCCTGGGTCTCGGCGTGATGGCGCTTGTCCTCATGCTGATCGTCCCGATCCCGCCCTTCCTGCTCGACTTCCTGCTGGCGATTTCGATTACGCTGTCCGTCCTCATCCTGATGACGTCATTGTTGATCAAGAAGCCGCTGGAGTTCTCGGCGTTTCCGACCGTTCTGCTGCTGGCGACACTGTTGCGGCTGGCGCTGAACATCGCGACCACTCGCCTGATCCTCGCCCACGGCCATGAAGGCCCGCAGGCGGCCGGCAACATCATCGAGGCCTTCGGCGGCTTCGTGATGCAGGGCAACTTCGTCATCGGCGTCGTAGTCTTCATCATCCTGATCATCGTGAACTTCGTGGTCGTCACGAAGGGTTCGGGCCGTATCGCGGAAGTCGCGGCGCGGTTCACCCTGGACGCCATGCCCGGCAAGCAGATGGCGATCGACGCCGATCTTTCCGCCGGCATGATCACCGAGGACGAAGCCCGCAAGCGCCGCAAGGAGCTGGAAGGCGAAAGCAACTTCTACGGCGCGATGGACGGCGCCTCGAAATTCGTGCGTGGCGACGCCATGGCCGGCATCCTGATCACCTTCATCAACGTGATCGGCGGCATGATCATCGGCGTCGCGCAGGAAGGCATTTCGTTCGAGGAAGCCGCCAACTCCTACACCCTGCTGACGGTCGGCGACGGCATCGTCTCGCAGATCCCCGCCCTGATCGTCTCGGTCGCGGCCGGCATGCTTGTCTCGAAAGCCGGCGTCGATGGCGCGGCCGACAAGGCGATCGGCATCCAGCTGTTCACCAACCCGCAGGGTCTCGCCATGGCGGCGCTGATGGCGGGCCTCGCCGGCCTGCTGCCCGGTATGCCGATGATCCCGTTCTTCGCGCTGGCCGGTATCGCCGGCTACGGCGCCTATCGCGGCTTCACCAAGCAGCGCGTCGCCGAGGATCAGAAGATCGTCGAGGAAGCACAGGCGCAACGCGCCAAGCCGATCCCGGAACCGCCGATCCAGGACTCGCTGGCCGTGGACGACATCAAGATCGAGCTGGGCTTCGGCCTGCTGGGCTTCATCAACGAAACATCGGGCCGCAAGCTGACGGATCAGGTGAAGGCGGTGCGCCGCCAGATCGCGGCGGAGTTCGGCTTTGTCGTTCCGCAGGTGCGGATCATCGACAATCTCGAACTCGGCTCGGAAGACTATCGCATCCTCATCAAGGAAGTTGTCGCGGGCCGCGGCAAGCTGCGTCCGCAGATGCACCTTGCGATGGATGCGTCGGGCGCCGCCGGAAACCTGCCGGGCGAGAAGGTCAACGAGCCGGTGTTCGGCCTGCCTGCAGTCTGGATCGACGACACGATGAAGGAACAGGCCTCGATCCAGGGCTACACCATCGTCGACGCCGCCACGGTTCTGACCACGCACTTCACCGAGCTGGTGAAAGAGAACATGGCCGAGCTGCTGACGTTTGGTTCGGTGCGCCAGCTGATCGACGACCTGCCCAAGCCGCAGGCCGGACTGATCAACGACATCACCCCCGGGCAGATCACGGTGTCGGGTATCCAGCGCGTGCTGCAGAACCTGCTGCGCGAACGCATCTCGGTCCGCGATTTCGGCACGATCCTGGAAGCGATCGCGGAAGCGACGTCGGCTTCGACCGATCTTCTCTCGGTTACCGAGCATGTCCGCACGCGTCTCGCGCGCCAGCTTTGCAATGCGCATCTCGACACGTCCGGCGCCCTGCCCGTGGTCGCGCTGTCGCCGAACTGGGAACAGACGTTCGCCGAGGCCCTCGTGGGCCAGGGTGCGGATCGCCAGCTCGCGCTAGAACCCTCTCGCCTGCACCAGTTTGTTTCCGACCTTCGCAACGCGTTCGAACGCGCCGCGCAGTCGGGCGACAGCCCGGTGCTGCTCACATCCGCGATGGTCAGGCCGTATGTCCGCTCGCTGGTCGAACGGTTCCGGCCGCAGACCATCGTGATGTCGCAGAACGAGATCCATCCCAAGGCGCGGCTGCGTTCAGCCGGCGCTGTGTAAAGAGTACAGAGACAAGGAGCCCCACCATGAAGATGAAAATGTTCGTGGGCCGAACCGAAGAAGAGGCCATGGCGATGGTCCGCGCCGAGATGGGCCCGGACGCCGTGATCCTTTCGACGCGCGAGCGCGAGGACGATGGACACTTCGAAGTCCGCGCCGCCATCGAGCGAAACTTCGGGCAGAAGTTCGCCGCGCCGAAATTCGCGGAGCCTAGGCCCGTTTATGACGAGACACGCTCGCACCTCGCCTCCACCCTGCGCTGGCACGGCGCGCCGGATGGCTTCGTGCACATGGTGTCCGAAGCGGGCAGCCGGCTGGGTGCGGGCATGGAGGCGATCAACACGCTTTCGGTCGGCATCGAGGGCGTGCTGACGTTCAACCCGCTCAATCCGCGTCCCGAGAAGTCGCTTCTGCTCGTTGGCCCGCCCGGTTCGGGCAAGACGACGGCGGCCGCGAAGATCGCGATGCTGCTGTCCGACAAGAAAGATCCGATCGAAGCAGTCGCCGCTGACTTCGATGCGTCGGGCCAGGTGGCTCGTCTCGCGGCCTTAATGCTTAAGACCACGGTAACCTTTGCGCTCTCGCCCGATCATTTGATCAAGCTGGTGCAGGAAGCTGACGATCGCGGACAGAAACTCGTCATCGACTGCCCCTCGTTCAATCCGACCGACGAAGCGGACATGAAGCGCTGCAGCGACTTGATTTCGTACATGAATGTGGAGCCCGTGCTGGTGTTGAGCGCCGAAGGGCATCCGATGGATATCGAGGATAATGCGCGCGCTTTCGCCCAGATGGGCTGCAAACGCGTCATCCTTACCAAGATTGATGCGGTTAGACGTCGCGGCGGTGCAATCGCAGCAATTTCTTCCGCGCGGTTAAGCATCGCTCAACTAGGTTTGACGCAGGGTGTACGCGGCGGACTGGCGCCCGCTTCGGCTGGAAGGATTGCCCGGTTGTTCGTGACCGGGACCACCGAAGCGGAACTGCTCAAAGGAGCCGCGTGATGATGAACTTCGGATCGCGAAAGACAGAATCGAAAGGCGGTGGCCGTTCCAGGGTCACCCCAGCCTCCGTTATTGCCGTTGCCTCCGGCAAGGGCGGCGTCGGGAAGACGTGGCTTTCGACCACACTCGCCGCCTGCTTCGCCAAGATGGGCCGCCGCACGCTTCTCGTGGACGGCGACCTCGGTCTTGCGAACGTGGACGTGCAGCTCGGCATCGCCCCGGAAACGGATCTCGCCGCGGTGATCGCGGGCTGGGTCGAGCTCGAGGACGCGGTCTGCAAGGTCAATGGCGGCGCCGGTTCCGACATCGGTTTCGACGTGCTGCCGGGCCGTTCAGGCTCTGGCGCGCTTGCCGGACTGCCGGCTGAAGAGGCCCAGCGCCTCGCGGCCAGCCTCACGGCTCTCTCGCTGCAATACGACACCGTTCTCGTCGACCTCGGCGCGGGCATCGAAGACAACGTGATGCGTCTTGCACGTGCGTGCGACCGCTGCGTGATCGTCGCCAACGACGAACCGACCTCGATGACGGACGCCTATGCGTTCATCAAGGTTCTGCGCGGCTATGCGCCGAGCGTGCAGCCGTGGATCGCCATCAACATGGCCGACACGCGCGTCGCCGGCCGCCGCACTTACGAAGCGCTGGCCCGTGCGAGCCAGACCTTCCTCGGCTTCCGCCCGCCGCTCGCCGGCATCGTCCTGCGCGACCTCAAGGTCCGCGAAGCGATCCGCCAGCAGAAGACGATCGTGAGCATCGACCCGCAGGCGCAAGCAGCGCTCGACGCCCAGCAGATCGCCGAAGCCCTGATCCGCGGCGGCGCCGAGACCACGATCGCCCAGTCAGCTTAGCTGGAAGTCGATCGGCCCGATCCTGATCGGCCACAATCGCGCTAGCTTCAGCGGCAGCATGGCCTTTGCCGTATCCATGTCAGTTGCATTGCAGCTGCGTGGGGATTGCGCGGGCGCGGCAGCGGGGCCAGATTTATCGGCATGAAGTTCCTCATCTATGCCTTCCTGGCCGTCGCCCTCATCTCGCTGGTGGTCGGCATTGCGATCGGACTGGCGATGAAGCTGATCGGCCTCATCGTCATGGGTGCGCTGATCGTGGCGGGCATCCTGTTCGTTGCGCGCCTGATGCGCGGCTCGCGACCGCTGTCCTAGCCGCCCTTGGAGACGGAACCCGCCCCTTCCCCGTGCATTTCGCCTCGGATGCACCTCTGAGGAGCGCGTGATGAAGTTTCTTGTATTCCTGTTTCTGGGCCTCGCCGCCGCTGTGCTGGTGATCGGCATGATCATCGGACTGGCGTTCAAGGTGATCGGCTTCGCGGTCGCCGCGCTGCTCGTCGTTGCGGGTGTCAGCTGGGTGATGCGCAAGCTGGGCCGCCCAACAGACGTGGATCGGGAACGCCTCACGCGTTGAGGCATTGAGCTGGAGCAATCCGGCTCAACCAGCGGAGTAGCCGCCATGCCGTCATTCGTTCTCTACCTTCTTGGCTTCGTGATCCTGTCGGCGGGCATCCTGTTCGGGGCGAGCATCCTCGGCGTGTCGAACCAGTGGATCGCCGTCATCGGCCTCGTTCTGCTCGGCCTCGGCGTCATCACCGGCGTTGCCAAGACGCGGCGCCGCGACGCTCCCGCCGCGAGCGAGCCGTCGAGCGACAACGCCTAGAACTAGGGCTTACCCCCAATTGTCATCGCGAAAGCCGCATGACTAATCTGTATGCAGACGGAGTTGTCCGTCTTTAGCTCCGGGGGGAAGCTATGACTGATCTGGCCGAAGTACCGGTTCCGAAAAGCATACCCAAATGGGCATGGTGGACTTGGGCGGGCATTACCGTTCTTGTGCCAGCCGTCGTATCTATGGCGGTACAGGCATCGGGAATTTTTCAGAAAAGTCGTGAGCTCGATATCAAGATGATCGAGCTTGGCGTCGGCATCCTGCGTGCCAACAAGGAAGAGGTAGATACTAGGCCTGCGCGCGGGTGGGCCGTGGACGTCATCGAGAAGTACGGCGGTGTCAATTTCTCGCCAGAAGCCCGCAAGCAGCTGATTGAGGATCCGTTGTCAGTGAATCCGACAGTGCTTGCAGCGCTGCTTCCTCCTGCCCCATCGCCGAGCAGCCCGGAAACTTCGCCGCCATCGAATAGCGTTCAGGCTCCGAGCGTCGACAACGGCACAGGCGGTTGGGCGGCGGTTGGCTTCCGCGGAGCTGACCCCGCGAGCGCAGTGCGCGATCAGCTTTTCACGTTTGCCGATGGCAAGCCGATAACGATTGATCCCCCGCCCGGCGCAAACCTGAAGGCAAGTACAGACGTATTCGTTCGCGCGAAACCGGCCGGTTGGGGCGGAAAGAGATGGACGCTGGAAGCAGGCCAGTGCTTTGAGATCGCAGAAACGCAGGCGCTGTCGGCGGGTGCCAATGGTTTTCAGATTTGGGTGCGCGGGGCGACGAGGCCGTGCGACGGGGCCTGATTACTTCCCGTTAGAACCAGCCCGGTTGATCGCGACTTCGTCGAGCTGCGCCTGCTCTAGCGCTGCACGCTCTGCGGCGGCGCGGGTGGCTTGTTGTTCGATCAGCTGTTCGAACTTGGATTTCTCGACATAGGCTTCCTGCAGGCGCGTGCGGATGTCGGACAAGAGCTGTTCGTGAGCGCCTACCTGCCCTTGCACATCCGAGAGCTGCTGCTTCACGCGCATGCGGTAGGCAGGGAGCATTGAGGCGAACATGGAATTCGTTCCAGCCAGCGCGATCTCGTTCTGCTCGCCGGCTAGGATGCCCAGGCGCTTAACGCCGAGCGCATCGATCTCCTGCTGGATCTTCGCGGCCTCGACGCCGAGTTCATCCATGCGCCGCTGGGCGACCTTTAGAAGCGTGTGGAGCGATTTCATCTAAGCGGTCGCTTCTGTGCAGCGGGGGGTGCAGGCTTGCGGACAGCGGCTGGCGCGGGCTTCGCGGCCGGCTGCGGCGGCGGAGCGGCTTGCGGCATCAGCACGGCTTCGAGCGCGGCGAGCGCGTCTTCCGGCGTGGTCACCTCGTGCACGTCCTGCTGCAGGAAGGCTTCGATCTGCGGCCAGAGGCGGACGGCTTCATCGACCTCGGCGTCCGCGCCCTTTGCATAGGCGCCGATGCGGACGAGTTCTTCCATGTTGGAATAGAGCGCGATCAGCTTGCGGGCCTTGGTGGCGATCTGTTTCTCGTGCGGACCCTGCAGCTGCGTCTGCAGACGCGAGATGGACTTGAGCACGTCCACCGCGGGGAAGCGCCCACGTTCGGCGATGCTGCGCGAGAGGGTGATGTGGCCGTCGAGAATGGCGCGCACGGCGTCAGCGACCGGTTCGTTGTGATCGTCGCCATCGACCAGCACAGTGAAGAGGCCGGTGATGTGGCCCTGCTTTTCGCCGTCGGCGACCGTTATGCCGGGCCCTGCCCGCTCGAGCAATTTCGGCAGCTCGGCGAAGACGGAAGGTGTGTAGCCGCGTGTGGTGGGCGGCTCGCCGGCGGCAAGGCCAATCTCGCGCTGGGCCATGGCGAAGCGCGTGACGCTGTCGAGGAAACAGACGACCTGCTTGCCAGCGTCGCGGAAGTGTTCGGCGACGGCGAGCGTCAGCCAGGCGGCGCGGCGGCGGCGCGGAGCGGCTTCGTCGGAAGTCGCGGTGATGATGACGGACTTGGCGAGGCCATCGGGCCCAAGCGTGTCCTCGATGAATTCGCGAACCTCACGGCCACGTTCGCCGATCAGGCCGATGACGATGACGTCGGCATCCGCGCCCCGCGCCAGCATCGACATGATAGTCGACTTGCCGACGCCCGATCCCGCGAAGATGCCGAGACGCTGCCCGCGCGCGCATGGCGCGAATACATCGATGGCTTTGACGCCAAGCGTCATCCTCTGATCGACGCGCGCGCGCGCCTGTGCGTTCGGCGCAATCGCCCTTACCGGACGTGGACGCCAGCCAGCAGGCAGGGCGCCCTTCCCGTCGAGCGGCTCGGCGAACGCATCGATGACGCGGCCGAGCCAGCCATCGGAAGGCCGCACGGTGTCCAGACCGGAGGTGAAATGAACGGGCGCGCCAGGGCCGATGCCCTCCAGCGGATCGCAGGCAAGAAGAATGGCGCGGTCGCCCTCGAAGCCGACCAGCTCGCCGCGCGGGCCGTCTTCAGCGCCAAAACGCACGGAAGCGCCTAGTTTCAGGGCCTGGGCAGGGCCGGTGACCTCGATCCGCAGGCCCTCCAGGGCGGCCACGCGGCCTTCGTGGCGGCGGGGCTCAAGAGCCTTCAGATCGCGAATGGCCGAGGCCAGCATGGGTCAATGCCTGTCGTTAATATGCGGCCGGGGCCTTCGGAAATGTGATCTGACCCCAATCCGGGTTTCAGAGGCGTTAACCAACGAGAACCTCGAAAAATCGGCATTTTTCGACTCTTGGCGACTCATGGAATCAAAGTAAGATTCATGAATCCGCCCGGTCCGGCGAGAACCAAGCGTTAACCTTTTGGATGCCTAACTGCGAGGGTTAATACCGCCGCAAGGCAACCGCGATTCGGGAGAGACGTAATGCGGGTCCTGTTGATCGAGGATGATGAGCAGACCGCTCGCAGCATCGAACTGATGCTGAAGGGCGCTGGCTTCAACATCTTCACGACCGATCTCGGTGAGGAAGGCGTCGACCTGGGTAAGGTCTACGAATACGACCTCATCATCCTGGATCTCGGCCTGCCGGATATTTCCGGCTACGAGGTTCTGAAGCAGCTCCGCATGTCGCGTGTGAACACGCCCGTGCTGATCCTGTCAGCCAACCCTGATATCGAAGCGAAGGTGAAGACGCTCGGCTACGGCGCCGACGACTATCTCACCAAGCCGTTCAACAAGGACGAGCTGATCGCCCGTATCACCGCGATCGTCCGCCGTTCGAAAGGTCACGCCGAGAGCGTGATCCGCACCGGCGACATCCTGGTGAACCTCGATGCCAAGACTGTCGAAGTGAACAACAACCGCGTTCACCTCACCGGCAAAGAGTACCAGATGTTCGAGCTGCTCTCGCTCCGCAAGGGCACGACGCTCACGAAAGAGATGTTCCTCAACCACCTCTACGGCGGGATGGACGAGCCGGAACTCAAGATCATCGACGTCTTCATCTGCAAGCTTCGCAAGAAGCTGGCGCAGGCGACGGGCGGCGACCATTTCATCGAAACAGTCTGGGGGCGCGGTTACGTGCTGCGTGATCCGGATCCCCGTGTTGCTGCTGCGCTGGCCGAAAAAGCCGCCTGAGCGCAGCCAAACCCGGGCTGACCAACACAAGAGAGGGCGTGGCCGCGAGGCTGCGCCCTTTCGCTTTGTGGCCTAGACGATTTTGGGATCCGCGCCGGGTCTGCCGGCTTTTGCCTCGCGCTTTTCGATGTCGCGGAGCAGAAGGCGCAGGTTCTTCGTGTTCGACTTGAAGGCGACGTCAAAGATGTCGCCGACGATCGGCAACGCCCCTACCCCGACATCGATGCCCCAGTTGGTGTGCATGCGCGCCAGCGTCCACTTCGAGGCGCCCAGGCGCTTGGCTTCAGAGATCAGATAGTAGCCGAGGGCGCCGCTGATCAAATCGCCGACGACGGGCACGAGGCCTATGAGGCTGTCGATGCCGAAGCGGATGCCTCCGACGGAAAATTGCCGATCGAGCAGCTGTTCAAGCTGCTTCAGGTGGGCGATGCGGTCGCGGGTATCTTGCATGGCCTCCTCGGTTGCGGCTGATGGAACTACGCGGCGGCCCCGGAAAGGTTCAGTGCCGGCCGGATCATCGCAAATGGCCACAGCTACGGCTTTTCCAAGAGGCTGAGCTGCGCCACGCTGTCGACCTACGGTCAGGGAGGCTGGGCATGGATATTCGCGAACAGCTGGCGCGCGATCTGCTGGGCACGGCGTATTCCGAGCTCTCAGGCCAGAAAAAGAGCGTGATCGACCTGATTGCGGACCAGAAACCCAGCGGCGTCGGGCCACTGGTGAAAATGGATGCGCGGGATCGGTGGGCGAAGCTGGCTGACCAGGTCGCGAAGGTCGGCGGGTCGTGGGGCTTCATCTTCTCGTTCGCAGGCGTGCTGATCGTGTGGGTCGGGTTGAACCTGCTGCTTCAGACGCGGGCGTTTGATCCCTACCCCTTCATCTTCCTCAACCTGATGCTCTCGATGGTGGCGGCGTTGCAGGCGCCGATCATTATGATGAGCCAGAACCGGCAGGGGCTTATCGACCGCGCGGCGGCGGAGCACGACTATGTCGTGAACCTGCGGGCGGAGCTGGAGATCATGCTGCTGCACGACAAGCTGGATGCGCTGCGGGAGCGGGACATCCTCGCGCGAACCGACGTGATCGATGCGCGGCTGGCGCAGCTTTGCGATGATGTGGCGGAGTTGAAAGCGAGGAAGGGTTAGGCGGCCGCGGCGAGGCGCTGTTCGCGGTTCACTTCGCGGAGCTCGACAGCGCGCTTCTCGAGGTCGGCGATCAGCAGCTTCACGTTCTTGGTGTTGGACTTGAACGCGATGTCGAAGAGGTCGCCGACAACCGGGATCAGGCCGACGGCGCCGTCGATGCCCCAGTTGATGAACATGCGCGTCATCGTCCACCGCGTGGCGCCGAGTTTTTGCGCCTGCAGGATGATGTAGAGGCCAGTTGCCGACGTGATCAGGTCGCCGAGGACCGGGATCAGGCCAACGATCGCGTCGGTGCCGAACTGGACGCCGAACAGGGAGAACCTGCGGTCGAGGCGCTGCTCGAGCTTCTTCAGCTTTGCCACGCCATCGCATTTGTTAGGCATCAGACCACCATCGGTGACGCTTCTGCGCCGTATTACATCAGAGCAATACTACGCTTCAGCTTCTGAAAGGTTCATGACGGGACTGCCCGTCAGCGGGCCGTGGAGGTAGGCCTCTTTCGGCGCCGCAGCAATAAGCCTATGCGACCTCACATTCACGAAAAGCAGTGCATTTAGCCGCACCCTGTCTTGTGTGTAATGCGGTTAATGCGCTGAATTCAAACACCTTTCCAGAATCTCCCCCTACTTCCAGGCCGCCGCCTGCTTGCCGGCGATGCGGATCAGGTCGCCCATGGAATGATCGACGTCGATCAGGTGAAGACCCCAGTTGAGGTCGGGGCCGGTGGCGCGGGCGATCTCGCCGCCAAGCTCGTCCGTGCGGGCGTCCGAGGGATCCGCATTCACGTGAAGCTCGATGTAGTTGTAGTCGCCCTTCGTCACGCACTGGGTGGAGACGAGGCCGGGCGTCTTCACGAACGGCGTGGTGATCGTGGGCTCGGGCGTGGCCCAGGCCGGTTGGGTCGTGCCGCCCGATCCGTTGAGGAAGCCTTTCGCGAGCCAGTACGAGTCCGGCGTGCCCTTGCCCGTCGCGAGGTTCGCGGGGTTCGTACAGCCGGCGACGTTGCCGCCGGCGGACTTGCCGAAGCGGGCGGTGTCAGGCGGCGGGAGACGATCGCGGAAGGTGACGTAGGTGATGACGCAGCCCGTCTGGTCTTCCGCCGTGCAGAGCGGGATCGACTTGTACGTGCCGCCCGTGAGCTTGCCCGGCGGGACCATCGCGGATGAGCCCATGATCATCGCGGAGATGAACTGCTTCTGCGCCGGCTTGCCTTCGATCTCGCTGGCGATGAGGCGCGCGAGAACGCCAGCGCCCTGGCTGTGGCCGATGAGGATCACGCCGCGGCCGTTGTTCTCGTTCGCCATGTACCAGTTCCAGGCATCGAGAACGTCGTTGTAGCCGCCGACACCGGCAGGCAAACGCTGACCTTCCGGCTGCGGGCCGCCGCTGGCGATGCGCAGTGCAGTGAGCGTGGTCTGGCGATAGATCGGCGCGAACTGGCGGCAAACGGCGCCGAAGCGCGCGAACTGCAGCTTGATGTCGTCGATCTCCATCTTGTCGACCGTCCAGTCCGACGCCCACGTCTTGTCGTCGGAGACGGTGGGATAGACGAAGAAGCAGTCGACCTTCGGGTCAGACGCGGCCTTGAACTTCTCGATCGAGGTCTTGCCGTCCTTGCCGATGATGGTGGCGTCGAGATTGATCTTGCACTTGTCGTCGGCGAGGCCGGGACGGCAGAGCCAGAGCGACGGGTTGGCGAAGTCCGCGTGCGCGACATCCACGGCGGGGAGCGGCTGCAGCTCCAGCGGAGGAGGCGCCGCCGGGCCCATCATGCAACCAGCTGCCGCCAGCATGGCCGCCCCTGCGAACAGTGCGCGCATCGTCTCTCTCCCGTCAGACTTCTTCTTTGTCGGGACCTAAGGCCGAAGCCGCGGCCGAGGCAAGCTCCCGCGATCCATACACCGCGCAGGCCATCCGCGTGACGCGCAGGCAGCTGCATGATATCCCCCAACTGAACGGGGAGACTCTCATGATCGAGTCGAAGCCAAAGGGCCGCTGGGCAGCCATCTTCGGATGGACAATCGCTTTCGCACTGACGGCTTGTCAGGCCAGCCCTGGAGTCCAGACTCAGCCGTCCCGCGCACAGGCCATGGCTGAGGCGGCGACATCGTTTCTCGCCAAACTGACCGATGCTCAGCGAGGGACAATTGTGCGGCCCTTCGGGGACGATGCGGCGCGCGTCAACTGGAGCAACCTCCCGGTTCCGATGGCCCCGCGCGACGGGCTGCCCATGGGCGCGCTCGACGACGCACAGCGCTCGGCGTTCCACGAGGTGCTGCTCGCCGCGATGTCGAGCCAAGGCTACCACAAGGCAGCGTCCATCATGTGGATCGACGACATCCTCCGCGTGGACGAGGAAGCAGCCCTGCTAACGATGACCCCGGCTGCGCGTGCGCAGCGTGAGCCGATTACCCGCTCACGGGACTCCGGTCAGTACTGGATCAGTTTCTTTGGCAAGCCCGGCGACGCCAACTGGGGCTGGATGCTCAGCGGGCATCATCTCGCCGCGAACTTCACTGTGGTGAATGACAGGATCGCCTTCACCCCGCTGTTCCTTGGCGCCAGTCCGCAAGCGGTCGTCAAAGGCAAGTATGCCGGCTGGCGGGTGCTGGAACACGAGATCGACCGCGCCTTCGCGCTTGCCGCCACGCTCGACAGCGATCAGCGCGCAAAGATCGTCCTCGCCGCCGACGTCAGCGCGGACCTGTTCACGGGCCGCGGGCGGAAAGACACCCTCAAGGCGCCAGTCGGCATGCCTGCGTCCATGCTGCGCACGGACCAGCAGGCGATCCTTTGGGGTCTGATCAGGGAATTCACCGGCGATGCGGCGGACGAGGCTGCAGAATCGCAACTCGATGCCGTACGCCGGGACGGTCTCGACAAGCTGCATATAGCGTGGTGGGGGCCGACAGACGACCAGACTCGGCGTTTCATGTACCGCCTTCACGGACCGTCGATCCTGATTGAGTACACACGGGAGCCGAACCTCGCCGATGGCAGCCCTGCCAACCATGTGCACGCGATCGTCAGGGATCCGCGCAACGACTATGGCGAGGACTGGCTGGAGCGCCACTACGTCGAGGCGCACCAGTAACAAGCAAGGCTTGAAAGGTGGCCAGGACCCAGTGCTGATTCGCGCTACTCCACCTTTACATCACACCCCGGCACGGCGCTGACCGGATTGCAGCGCGTCACCGCGCCGTCGGGAAGCGTGGCGGTGTAGCCTGTGCCGAAGCGGTCATCCGGCCAGAGATAGTCTGTCGAGATGAATTGCGCGCCGGATGCGAGTGCGGCTTCGCGGCGGGTGGTGGCGCCAGAGCGGGCTTCTCTTGTGTCGGCGTCGGCGCGGGTGCGGATGAGGAAGCCTTCCTTCACGCGGGCCTGAATTTCGGCGAGCTGCTTCTCAGGATCGTTCATCGTGAAGTAGGCGGCTTCGGGCGCATCGGGGAATGTCGTCATGAAGGCGACGCGGCCCTGCAGCGAGGGATGGCCTTCGGCGTAGGGCTTGTTGGCTTCGGGCGAGAGATCGATCGTGAAGATGAGCTTGCCCCTCGCCTCACCCAGCTTTGGCCAGCCGCCGGCGAGGACGGCTTCGCGCAGGGTGGCGTGCGTCCCTTTCACGTCGTCGGGCGTGATGAGCTGATCGTCGGAAAACACGGAGCGGATTTCGGCGTCCATGCGGTCGAACGCGTCCCTGCCCCACGGCAGGACTTTCGCGGCGCCTTCCCACGAGATGCCCGACGACTTCGGGTTGATCATCATCAGGATCGGCGTGTGCGACGGGTGCTCGTCGGACCACGCCTTCACCTGTTTCAGGCAATCGACGAAGAGAAGGCAGTGCGAGCGATAGTCGATGTCGGCGACGTGGATCACTTTGATGCCGGGCTGCGCGAGAACCGAGAGATCGTAGGCAGGTAGCGTGACGCCCTTGGCTTCGAGCAGCTTGCGCGCGAGCGGCGTCGAATAGAGGCCGCCCTGCGGATCGTCTGACGGATCGAGCTCGATCTGACGCGCGCCCTTGTCGAGCTGTTCGGCCAGCGAGCGGTGGGAATAGTCGAGCGTGATGCCGGCGTCGGGATTGCGCTCCTTGATCAGCGCCATTTCGACGTCGGGGATCGCTTCCTTGTAAGAATTGTGCGTGCCCATCGATTGCAGTTGGTTGATCGCGACATTGGCGTCGATCCATTCGACGCCGCATCCGGCGAGCGCGGTTTCGGTGACGGATGCAGACGCGGCCTTGGGATCGCAGGTCGCGGTGGCCTTCGGCGGCTCGCTGCATGCGAACGCGAGTGCGGGCGCGAGGATCGCAAAGGCGGGAAGCCAGACCAACGGATGCTTCATCGAACTCTCCCCTGAATTCAGACGCATCCTACGCCATCGCGTAATTTTGCGTCAGGGGGATGACAGGCGCGCGGGACGCAGCGTCACACGCCGGCGACGGGCTTTGTCTTCGCGCTTATGTCGAAACCGGCGATCAGCGGGCGGCCTTTCGTGATCGCTTCGCGGACGGAAGGAAGCTGGAGCGAGGCCTTGTGGCTGTCTTCGTTATCCCAGACTTCAGTGATCCAGATGCTGTCGGGCTCACCGGCGTCTTCCATGATGATGTAGTGGATGCAGCCGGGCATGGTTTCCGTGCTGTCGCCGAGGACGGCGATGAGTTCAGCGCGCTTGCCGGGTTGGGCGCGCATCTTTCCGATCATTCCGAACATTAGCTGCTCCATGTCTCATGCATAGAATAGATCAGACGCGCGCCGTGTGCAGCCGAGCGGCGCGTCGATGCTGACAGCGTTGTGTCAGTGAGATCAGGCGGCCGAGGCGGCCCTCGCGTTGTTAGAGAGCTTGTAAAGGCCGCGGCGATCCTGCGCGGCTTCGAAGGCCTGGCTGGTACCGACGAGGGATTCGGCTGCGCCCATGACGAGGAAGCCGCCGGGGTTCATGGAGTCTGCGATGCGGCTGAGGACGGTGCCTTTGGTGGGGCCGTCGAAATAGATCAGCACGTTGCGGCAGAAGACGACGTCGAACTTGCCGAGGTTGAAGGCGGGCTCCATCAGGTTGAGCTTCCTGAACGAGACCTGCTGGCGCATGCGCTCGGAGATGCGCCAGTGATCGTCCTGCTGCGTGAAGTAATGCATCAGCATCTGGATCGGGAGACCACGCTGAACCTCAAATTGCGTGAAGAGGCCCTGCTTGGCGCGGTCGAGGCAGCGGTCGGAGATGTCGGTGGCGACGATCTCGACGGGGACGCCGGCGGTGAGCGCGGGGTTCTGGTCGAGCATCATGGCGATGGAGTACGGCTCCTGCCCTGTCGACGAGGCGGCGCACCAGATGCGGATGCGGCTGCCTTTGCGGGCCTGGCCGAGCACCGGGAAGATCGTGTCCTTCAGATGATCGAACGGCGTCTTGTCGCGGAAGAAATAGGTTTCGTTCGTCGTCATGACGTCGACGAGCTGGTTGATCAGGCGTTCCTCGCGGCGGGCGCGGACGACGTGGATCAGGTCGTCGATGGACGGCAGGCCTTCCTTGCGCGCGAGCGGCGCGAGGCGGCTTTCGAGCAGGTACATCTTGTCGCCCGTCAGGACGATGCCGGCGCGCTTGCGCAGGAGCTGGGAGACGAATTCGAAATCCTGGCTGTTCACGCAGCTTCTCCACTCATCATGCGCAGCGCGAGCTGGCTCAGATCTTTCAGCGGCTTCACCGCTTCGGCATAGCCCGCCTGTGCGATGGCGCCGGGCATGCCCCAGACGACGCTGGAGGCTTCGTCCTGGACGATGACGCGGCCGCCGGCCTCGACGATCTTCGCGGCGCCGACGCGGCCGTCATGGCCCATGCCAGTGAGGACGACGCAGAGAAGGCGCGAACCGAATGCTGCCGCGGCGGATTCAAACAGGGGATCGGCGGCGGGGCGGCAGAAGTTCACGGGCTCGCCCTGGTCGAGGTGGATCATGCGGCCGGCGGGGCAGCGCGCGATGCGCATGTGCCTGTCGCCCGGGGCGAGGAGGACCGTGCGGTCGCAGAGCGTGTCGCCTTCGCGCGCTTCGCGGGTGTGCTTGCCGATGGCGGCTTCGAGCTTTTCGGCGAAGACGGGCGTGAAGCTGGCGGGCATGTGCTGCACGATCAGGATCGGCGCATCGATGCGGCGGGCGATGGGGGCGAGGAAGGCGGGAAGCGCGGTGGGACCGCCCGTGGAGGCGGCGACCAGCAGGGCGGCGGGCTTCGTGGCGATTGCGGGCTTGGGGCGGAGCTTGATCGGCGCGGCGGGCGCATGGGCGAGCGGGCGGCCCCCTGCCCGGTTGCCGAGGGCCACGATCTTCTCGATGAGTTCGCGCCGGTAGGTGTCGACGCTGCCGAAGGCGGGGGCCTGCGGCTTGGCGATAAAGTCGGACGCGCCGAGGGCGAGCGCCTTCACGGTCTGCGCGGCGCCCTGCGCGGTGAGCGTCGAGGCCATGACGATGCGGGCGTCGGGCGCGGCCTTGCGGAGCTGCGGGAGCGCGGAGAGGCCGTCCATGTTCGGCATCTCGATGTCGAGGACGATCACGTCGGGGTGGATGGCGGCGGCTTCATTGACGGCCTGCGCGCCGTCGGAGCACGCCTTCACCAGTTCGATGCGGGCGTCTTCGTCGATCCAGCGGCGCATGAAACCGCGCACGATGGCGCTGTCGTCCACGAGCATGACTCGGACGCGGCGCGGAGCATCGGGTTGGCGGAGCGCTGCGGTCACTTCATCCTGTCAGACGAGACCGACTTCCGAGAACTTGCTTTCGATGATCTCGGAGTCGAAGGGTTTCATGATGTATTCGTTGGCGCCGGAACGCATGGCTTCGGCGATGTGGCTCATGTCGTTTTCGGTGGTGCAGAAGACCACGGTCGGGCGGTCGCCGCCCGGCTCGCGGCGGAGGGCCCGCAGGAAGTCGATGCCGTTCATCACAGGCATGTTCCAGTCGAGCAGGATGCAATCCGGCATAGTCTTGCGGCAGGTCTCGAGCGCCTGCTGACCATCGGCGGCTTCGTCGGCTTCGAAGCGAAGGTCCTCGACGATGCGGCGCGCGACTTTGCGCACCACGCGGCTATCGTCGACAATCAGACAGCGTTTCATATGTCGCCCTCTCCCAAGGTCGCGGCGGATCAGGCCGCGGCTGCAGCATCCCCGGCGCCTGCGCCAGCCAACATCCGGTCAATGTCCATGATGACCAGCAGGCGGTCTTCGAGGCGGTAGACGCCGCGGGATACGTCCGACCATGTCGCGTCAAGGTTAACGGGGTTTTGCTCTATTGCGCTTTCTTCGAGCCGGACGACCTCTCCGATCTCGTCGATTATCAGCCCGAAACTCTCGCCATTGCGCTCCACACCGATGGCCAGGCGCTGGCAAGTCCTTGATTTTACTTGGGGTGGGAGGCCCAGGCGGGACCGGGCGTCGATGGCGGTAACGATCCGCCCACGAAGATTAAGGACGCCGGCGATTTCCGGACCCGAAAGAGGGACTGGCGTCATAGAGGACGGGCGGAACACGTCGTGAATCTCCGAAACCGAGACGCCGAAGCTCTGATCGCAGATCCGGAATGTGATGAATTCCTGCGTCATGCGGCTTCTCCGAGGTCTGCAGCGTTGAGGCGGAGGGCGCGTTCGATGGCGTCCAGCAGGGCCAGACGATCGGACTTGGGAACGGCTTCGGTGTCGCGGCGGCTGGACAGCGGGACGATGCGGGCGCCGATATCAACGAGAGATTCCGGCGAGGTCGCATCGGTGTCGGCGAGGATGACGTCGAAGGCGATGTCGTGCGCAAGACGGCCGCGCGCTTCCTGAAGGTCGGCGGCGACGGTGACGTCGTAGCCGGCGGCGCTGACCATCGGGGCTAGCATGTTGCGGAAGAAAGGATGCGCGTCGACCAGCAGCACGCGGCGGCGAGTGCGCTGCGTTTCGATCTGGGCGGCGGCAGTCGCCCAGGAGGGATCGGCCTGGCTGAGGAAGTGCGCGACGTCGATGACTTCGGTGGAGCGGCCCTTGAGGACTGCGGTGCCGAGGACGCCAGGGGCGGCGTCGGTGAGCTGGATGTCGAGACGTTCTTCCACGATGTCGAGGATCTGGTCGACGGCGAGGCCGATGACGCTGTCGCCCTGACTGAAGACCAGCACGGGCTGCTTGCCGGAGCGGCGGATCGTTCCACCCGCAGCGGCGAGCGGCATGAGGCGACCGCGATACTGAACGACGAGGCCGCGCGCGGTCGACTCGAATGTCGAGGCGTCGAGCTCCTCGAGGCGCGTGACGAGGGCGAGCGGGCAGCCGCGCGGATCCTCGCTTCCGGCGGAGAACAGCAGGAGGCTGGTGCGTTCGGCCTGCGGCTGGGTCGCGGCGGCGGCGGCGGCCTGTTCGTCGAGCAGACGGTTCACATTGCGCGCAGCGCTGGCGACGGTTTTGGCGACGCCGTTGGGATCGAGGATCATGATGACGGCGCCGTCGCCCAAGATTGTCGCGCCCGAGTATTCGGACATGGCGCCGAGGCGCTTGGCCAGCGGCTTCACGACGATCTCTTCGGTGTCGAAGACCTCGTCGACGATCAGGCCGAAGCGGGTTTCGCCAACCTGCATGACGACGATGCAGGCGCCGCGATCGCGTGGCGGGTCGTCAACCATCAGGCCGAGCACGTCGGACAGGGCGACGAGTGGCAGCAGGCGGTCACGCAAGCGCAGGACGCGCGTTGCATTGATGATCTCGATGCGGTGTTCGAAGCGCTTGCCTGCCCTGACCAGTTCGAGGACGGAGAGTTGCGGGAGCGCGAAGCGGTGTTCGTCGACACCCACGATCAGCGCGGAGATGATCGCGAGGGTCAGCGGAATCTTGATGATGAAGCTGGTTCCGGCGCCGTGGCGTGATTTGAGATCGATCGTGCCGCCGATGAGTTCGACGTTGGTTTTCACGACATCCATGCCGACGCCGCGGCCGGAGATGTTGGTGACCTTCGCGGCAGTGGAGAAGCCGGGCGCGAAGATGAGGCGGTGAACCTGTGCGTCGGTCATCGCCATGGCCTCGGTGGTGTCGATGACGCCCTTCTCGACGGCCTTCTGGCGGATGCGTTCGGTGTTGAGGCCAGCGCCGTCATCCGACACTTCGATGATGATGTGGCCGCCTTCGTGATAGGCGTGCAGCCGGATCGTGCCGCTTTCGGATTTGCCGGCGGCGGCGCGGTCTGCGGGTTTTTCCACGCCATGATCGCATGAGTTGCGGATCATGTGAGTGAGCGGGTCGCGGATCAGTTCGAGGACCTGGCGATCGAGTTCGGTCGCCTCGCCTTCCATGACGAGGTCGATCTTCTTGGCGAGATCCTGCCCGGCGTCTCGCACGATGCGGGGAAGTTTCTTCCACGCCGAGCCGATGGGCTGCATGCGCGTCTTCATCACGCAGTCCTGCAGTTCGGCGGTGATGCCCGAGAGACGCTGCAGCGGGGTCTTGAACTGGCTGTCGCTGGTAGTGCGCAGCATCTGCATCAGCTGGTTACGCGTGAGGACCAGTTCGGAGACCATGGTCATCATCGACTCGAGCACATCGACGTTGACGCGGATGGAGGCAGGACCTATGCCGGATTTCTTTTCATCATCGACTTCGACGAGCGCAGGCTTCGGCGGAGCGACTTCGGGTCCGTCGGCATTGCGGAAGGCGGCTTCGAGATCGGCGAGCGAGACTTCACCGGGGCGAAGATGGCGGCCCTGATCGGCGTCCCATTTGCCCTGCCCTTCTTCGGCGGCAGGCGGTTCCTCGATGACGGGCGGCGGCGGGGCAGCAGGCGCGAGGCCTCCCTCGGCGGCTTCTTCCAGTTTCGCGATCAGGTCGCGGTCATTTCCCTCGGGCTCGACGGCGGTTTCGGCGAGATGCGCGAGTAGCGACTTGATGCGGTCGATGGAGGCGAGGACGAGCGTGACGGCTTCGGGCGTGACGGGCAGCGCGCCGTCGCGGAATTTGCCGAGCAGTGTTTCGCCGGCGTGGGCGAGGGATTCCAGGCGCGGCAGGCCGATGAAGCCGCATGTGCCTTTGATGGTGTGTACAAGGCGGAAGATGTTGTTGAGCGTCGCCTTGTCGCCGGGGTCGCTTTCGAAGCGTACGAGTTCTACGTCTACTACATCGAGGCTTTCGCCGGCCTCGGTGAGGAATTCGCTGAGCAGATCGTCCATGGCCGTGTTTCCGCAAACGCCACGCGGAAAATTGCGTGCTTATGGCATATAAAACCCGGACGTGGTTAAGGAATTGCTGCGCCCGAAGGGTTGGGGAGCCGAATCAGCCCTGCGGGAGCGCGCCGATGGCGGTGAGGCCGGCGGCCTGGGGCACGATGCGGGGTTCGAGGGTGAAGCCCACTTCCTCGGCGAGGACCTTCGTGAAGAAGGGCTGGACGGCGCCACCGCCCCAGCCGCCGCCGGGCTCGTTGCCCTTGAGGGCGTCGAGCACTTCCGACTTGAAGTTGGAGAACTGGCCGAGCGCCTCGACATCGAACACCAGCTTGTCGCCCGCTTCACGCGCGCCGACCTTGCAGGTGCCGCGCGCCGCGGGATCAATCATGATCAGCGTCATGTTCATCAGGAGGCGCATCTGGCGATTGGAAATGCGGTTGGTTTCAACCGCCCAGTCGAGCTGCGTGCGCGAGTTGGTGGCGAACAGCTTGACGAAGAGATCCTTCGCTTCGGCGATGTTGCAGAGGTTGTCGTTGAGTGCCTGGCTGCCCAGCGCGTAGCGCATGTAGCGCAGCTTTGCTTCGAGCGTGGCGAGGCCCTGGCGGAGGGACTTCTCGCCTTCCGCACGCATCGTCGCGCCCATGCTTTCGTCGAACAGGAGTTCGCAGCTCTGCAGCAGCGAAGTGAGCGGAGAAGCCACGTCGTGACAGATGCGCGAGGCGACGTACGCCGCCAGCTTCGACGATTCCATACCGGCCATAAGTCAGCTCCCGCCCAGGAAAACGAATCGGAAGCTAGCTGATTTGGACTCACCCCCCAAAGCGGGAATTAGGCCCCATCCGAGTCCTGTTCATTTTCATTCCCGATCTGTTCGTCGTGACCGGAGCGGGAGCTGTAAAATGCCAATGCAAACAGGCCGACGGAGAGAAGCACCGTGGCCGTGGCGCCCAGTGCAAATGCAAAGACGAAATGCCCGTTGGGAAATTGTCCGCCGAGCCAGCCTGTCCATGCGAGCAGGACCATCACCGCGACAGGGATGAGCACGAGCGCGAGGATGAGGATTGTCTTGCGCGACATGGCGGCGTCCGCTGCGGCTTTCCGATACGACATGGCCCCGGACGATGTCCGGGGCCAGCCGTGTTAACACATCGAGGCGTCAGCCGTTTACGGCTTCTTCTGCCAGGGGTCGCTGGCGCCCGGCTTCAGCATTTCGCCGGACTGCGCGCGGTCGAACTGCTTCAGGGCCATCGCCGCGGCGACCACGGCGACACTGTCGCCCTTCTGGCCGGAGATGCGGGTGTACTCGGAGAGGCGGCCCGCGTTCACTTCCGAAACGCGGCGCTTGAGATCCGCCGAGGCTTTCGACTGGTCGACGACGCCGAGATAGCCGTCGAACTGTTCGCCGACGACGCCTTGCGCTTTCGCCTGGTCGATGACCGGCCCCTGCGCGTGCGCAACAGAGAGAGCGGCGACCGCAAAGATTGCGGCGAGCCAGGTGGTGATTTTTTTCAGCATGCTCATGACAGGCTCCTTTAATCCTGCCTCAGAACAGATCGGGGTTCTTGGCGATCGCGTCCTCGAGATCCTTGTCGAGACGGACGCGGACCTCCTGGTCGATCTTGACGTTCAGGTTGATGGTGATCGGCTGATCCGCCACGATCCTTACGGTCGGTGTGCAGGCAGCCATTCCCATCGCGACGGCGAGCGCGAGCCCCGGAGCAAGCGCCTGCCGCAATACTGTTGTGTTGCCCCGCATCGATTGCTCCATGCCGGTCGTTCCGGCTTCGGAAGCGAGCCTTGCCTCTTCGGGGTGGTTCGTCAATCTGGCCGTCACCTAACGTCTCCAGTTCATCGTCTAACGCTCAAGATAGTCCGTCTTGGTCAGTGTTGTAATGAGATTTACCAGATCGCTGTCGATGCCGATGTTCAGCTGGAAGGGCACACCGTCGAGAACGGCGGGGTTACTTCCGAGCACGCTGAGCGTCATCATCATGCGTCCTGCCAGATCTCCATCCAGTCCAACTTTCAGCACCTCGTAGCGGAAGTCCTTGAGCGCATTGAACACCATCGCCGAGTTCTCGTTCGCCTGGGCCGCTGCGTCCCCGGGCGAACCGGTATACTGAATCACACCACCTTCTTTGGTGGCTTCGAGCGTAGCTTTATCCACCTTGGCTGAACCCGTTCTGAACACTACGGGGAAGTCGCCTGCCACAATCCCGACAAGCTTCAGGTCAGGCAGCTCGAACTGCTCAACAATCGTAGCGAGATTCCAGTTCACGGCCTGCGCGACGATGCGGTTCTCTGTCCCCTCGGTGAACGCGAAGTCTGTGGGCCTTACGCGGATGAAGCCGTTCGCGAAGGGCCATTCGGCGCCTTCGACGCGGATGGCTTCGTAGCCGATCAACTGAAAGCGTATGACGCCCTTCTCGATCGGCAGGCCGAGCGTGACCTTGTCGAGCGAGATCTGCTGGCCGGGTGCGGACTTCATGTTGATGAGATCGGCGATCTGCACCTTGCCCGAGACGCCCTCGAACACGCCGGCGGAAGCAAGCGTGAAGCCGACCTTGCGGAGATCGAGACCGGCGCTGGCGGTGACGCCGTCCTTGTTCCACGACGCGGCGCCGGAGACATCGACGCGGCCGGTGACGTTGGCCGGGCCGCGCAGCATGGGCGACATGTCGTAGGGCTGGAAGGCGCGCGGCGCGAAGATCAACGGCGTCGGCTCAAAAGTGAGCGAGCCTGCGTTGGCCTCGAGGCTATGGCTGCCGCTGACATTGGCGATCTCGACGCCGGACTTGGTCATCGCGATGACGCCGGTGAAGGCGGCGACGCTTTCGCGCAACGTGGCGCCGCCTGTGAATTTCACTTCCTCGAAGCGCTTGCCGTCTTCCTCGGTCTTCGGATCGAAGACGCGCATGGCGATGTCGGCAAGCGAACCATCGAGCGTGTCGCCCCTGCCGCCGAGGTTGAACTTGCCGGAAAGGTCCGCGACCGTTCCCTCCTCCGCCCTGGCGGAGCCGCCGGAGAAATCGCCGGTAACGCGCCAGCCTGAGCGAAGATCGAGCGTACCCTGGATATCCTGGATGCGGATGGGAACCTGGCGCTGGTCGAGTGTCATGTCGACGCTGACGGGCTCCATGTCGAAGTTGGCGCGGAAACCATTTGCGGCGCGCCAGTTGACGCCGATGCGACCGAGGCCAGCCTTCGCAGTCCATGCGCCGCCATTGACGGGCACGATGACGGCGTCGAGGCCGCCACGGCCGATGACCCCTTCGCCCACGCGCTCGGCAAGACGGCCGGCGGGCGTGTAGTGGAAGGCGGTCTTGCCGAGCACCGTGTCGCCATAGCTGGCCTGATCCCACTGGATGACGACGCCCTTCGGCGCATCGGCGGCGAATATCGCGCGATCCCAGACGGCGCTGACTTCGCCTGTGCCGCGCGCGCCCTTCCAGATGCCGCCGCCGAAAGCGCCGTCGATGGTGACATTCAGGCGGCCGCTGGCCTTGCCTGCTGTTCCATCGAGGCCGAAATCGAGGCCGGCGATGTCGGCGGAGAGCATGTCGCTGCCGACGCGCCACGGGCTGAGCTTCAGTGCGCCGGTGATGGCGACCTTGTCGCCACCGCCTGTCGCTTGCGCGATTTCGAGCGTGAATGGCGGCGCGCCGCCGCCAGAGAGTTGCGCCGATCCTGCGGCGGACCAGCTGCCGCTATTCTGCGATGTGAACGAGGCCACCTTCGCCTGGCCTGTGGCAGGCTGGATCGCGAGGGACAGCCCGCTGGCGGATGAAAGCGTGCTGCCCGGCATGAGGGCGAACTCGAAGACATCGTTCGCGAATGTCGCGGACCACGGCGCCGCGACGTCGAAATTCTGCGCGGCGCGATCGACGGCGCGAGCGGCGGCTTCGCCGAAGGCAGGGAGCGCGGCATCGAGCGGCGCCGAGACCGTATCGACGAGGATCTTGCGCGAAGCGGTGGTTACGAGGCCGGACTGGAGGCGCGCCTGCCCGGTTGCCGATGCGCGCACGCCTTCGGCGATGTCGAGCTTGCCTTCGAATACGAGGCGGCCAGCGGCCGCGTCCGGCAATTTGACGCCGTCGACGCCGAGAAGAATGTCGCCACCGGAGTGGCCGGCGGCTGTTGGCTGGATCTTCGCGGTGAGCGATGCCGTCTGCCATGTCGCCGTGCCGAATGAGCCTGCACTGGAGCTGGCGGTGAGATCGAGGCGGCGAAGATTGGACAGCACACTGTTCAACGTGATGCCGGCGGGATCTATGGCGGCGGATTCCATGCTCGCCTGCGCCTTGGCGCCGGAGAACTTCGTGTCCTTCGTGGTCACGGCGCCGAGCGCGGCCGTGCCGCTGCCCTTCAGCACGCCTGCGGACTGTTCGAGCATCGCGACGATCTTCACATCGCTGACACGCGTATCGGTGGCTTCGAAGCGCGCGAGATCGAGCGTGGCGTTGGCGGAGATGCGCTCGCCCGCGATGGTCGCTTTCAGCTGACCGCCGGCGAGCTGCATCGTGGCGCCCATCACGCCGAGCGTGGCGCGCGGCGCAGTGAGATCGATCACGAAGGCGTCAGGGCCCGTCGCTTTGACAGTTCCGAGTGCCTGCACAGGGCCCGACAGCGTGTCGCCGATGATGGTCAGCTTGCTGAAGTTCAGCTGCGGCATTGGGCCGGCCGGCTTGTCGCTCGGCTTCGTGAAGTTGGCGATTGCGGTGTCGAGATCGCCGAGCAGCGGGCGCTTGCCAGTAAGGTCGAGGCGCACGACGAGTTCATCGCCGCCGATCGCAGCAGCACGGGGCGCAAAGGGATTGTCCCAAGCGAGATCGATCACAAGTTCCCGGGCGCTTAATGCAGCGTTAGTGGCGTCAGGGGCGCGGGCATCGAGGCCGGTTAATGTGACCCCGCCGAAGTCCAGGCGGGTGATGCTGAATCGGCAGGAAAGCTTCTGGCCGACACAAACGCTGCGCGCGATCGCCTCTGCGATCGGCTGGCGAAAAAGCCAGAGGGCCGCGACAAAAGTCGCCAATACGGCGAGAACTAGGCCGATTGTGCGACGTTTCGAAGCTTTTCGCCCTTTCGGTGCAAGTTTTTCTTCAGTCATCTCGTGTCAAAATATGTATCCGAGCTTGTGGAATAGCACCTGAACGTTTTTATTTGCTCATCTGTGCCGCCGCTTCTGAATGTTCGAGCGGGGAAATAGTGGCTGGCCTGATCATCCGTTCCGCAAGGAACTTTCGGAGCACCCATGAAAAACGGTTGGTTTGATTGGGGGATGGGTGCGGCTGCGGCCGTACTGATGGGGACTGGGCTTGTTGTTGTCGGCGTGAATGCGCGCCCTGTGGAGGCTGCGGCCCCCGATTCCACACTTGATCCGCGACTGGTGGTCGCCTCGCTCACGAGCGCGGACGATCTTTCAGGCATGTCGAGTGAGATGAAGCGCGTGTCCGTGCTGCGCAATGAGACGCTGTCTGGCGTGCTCGATCGCATCGGGGCTCCGCGCGATGAAGCAAACGGCGCCGTGTACGCGGCGAGCCAGTTGCTCGACCTCCGCTACATGCGTCCCGGCGACGATGTGACGGCGTGGCTCGAGACAGGCACGGATGGCGAAGTGCGCCTGATGGGCGTGTCGCTCCGCCCGGAAGCGGAAACACAAGTGCTCGTCTCGCGCGGCCTCGATGGCACGTGGACGTCGCATGAGCTGAAGGCGAAACTCTCGCCGGGCATCAACTATGTCACCGGCGACGTCGACCAGTCGATCTACCAGACAGCGACGCAGCTTGGCGCGGGCGACCAGCAGGTCGTCGATTTCGCGGACATCTTCGGTTACGATATCGACTTCCAGCGCGAAGTGCAGACCGGCGATCGCTTCGGCATGCTGTACGAGACGTTCGAGGACGAGCGCGGCCAACAGGTGAAGACCGGCACGGTTCTGATGGCGTCGATCGATGGCGCTGCGCTGACCAAGACGTTCTTCCGCTTCACGCCGTCCGACGACAAACAGGTCGACTATTTCGACGAGCTCGGACAGAGCGCCAAGAAGTTCCTGATGAAGACGCCGATCAACGGCGCGCGTCTTTCCTCCAGCTTCGGCAACCGCAAGCACCCGGTGCTCGGTTACAACAAGCTGCACAAGGGCACGGACTTCGCTGCGCCGACCGGCACGCCGATCTATGCGGCCGGCAATGGCAAGGTCGTCAACTACGGGCCGAACGGCACCTACGGCAACTTCGCCAAGGTGCAGCATGCCAACGGCTACATAACCGCCTATGCGCACATGAGCCGTTTCGCCAAGGGCGTGTCGCGCGGCAGCTATGTGAAGCAGGGCCAGATCATCGGCTATGTCGGCACGACGGGGCGCTCCACCGGCCCGCACCTCCACTATGAGGTGTACATCAACAACAAGCCGGTGAACGCGATGACGCTGAAACTGCCGACGGGCCGCAAGCTCGCGGGCGAACAGCTGCAGGCGTTCCTGAGCGAGAAAGCGCGGATCGAGGCGATGCGCGATGCGGAGCTGCTCGAGAGCCAGGTCGCGGCGGCTACGCCCGCGCCCACCGCTCCGTTGCAGGTCTCAGCGCCAGCCATGGCGTCCGAGACGCTGGAAACGCGCGAAGGCGTGGCGAATCCGTAACGGCCGGCGCCAACAGGCGCCTCCCGCCTTTCCCTGCCGTCCGGCCTGCGCTACCTCTCGCGCAGATCAATCCGATGTGGGGATAACGATGTCGCCCAAGCTGTTCGTCACTGCTGCTCTTGGCCTCGCGCTGGCCGCCTGCGCCAGCAATGGGCCGCCGCGCGATATGGGGCGGTTCGCCTTCATGGTGGGCTGCTGGAAATCGCCTGATGGCGTGAACCTGGAAGTGTGGTCGCCGCCGGAAGGCGGGATCATGTTCGGCTATGCGACGACGACGCGCGACGCCGCACTGGTGACGTGGGAACAGTCGCGCATCGACACGCGGCCGAGCCGCGCGCTCTACACCGCCTCGCCCGAGGGGCAGCGCCCGACGGTGTTCACCGAATTCCGCGATCCGCTCGCGCTGGTCGCGCCGAACACGGTGACGTTCGAGAACCCCGAGCACGACTATCCGCAGCGTATCACCTATGCGGCGACGAAGAACGGGCTCACGGCCAGCATCTCGCGCATGGATGGTTCGCGGCCGGGCTCCTATTCCTGGACGCGCTGCAAGAGCTAGAGCGCCTTCAGGCGGGCTTCGATGACTTGCGCGATTGCGCGGGCGATCGGCTCCATCACCTGCGGTGTGGTTGAATCCGCGCCGTCGATGGGTGTGTGGAATTTCGCGTTGAAGCCCCAGAAGCCCGCGCCGGTGCGATAGCCTTCCTCGGCAACGAGGCGGTATTCGCCGAGCGCCTTCGACACATCGGACACGAGTGGCTCCTCAATCACGGGCTGGCCGGCGAAGGCGGCCTTGCACAGCGGGATGAGATCCGGCGTCGCCATCAGCGTGCGGCCGAGATTTGGCGTGTCCTTCACGATGATGCCTGTGGGTGTCTCTTCGTAAGCGCGCGCGCCGAAGCTGGCCCCGAGGTGGAACCAGAGCGCGGTGTCTTTCGGATCGGGCGCCTGGTTCTTGTGGAAGATGTCAGCGCCGAAATCGGTCCATTCGTGGCCGGACGTTGCGATGAACAGCCAGCGGCACGGGAATGTCTGCTTCAGCGCCCATTCGGAAAGCGCGCGCGACATGGCGATGCCGGGGCCACGCTCGCCGCCGCAGGTGAACCAGCCACTCTGGGGCGTGGAGATGATGACCCACGGGCCTTCCTTGCCATGGCGGGCGATCGTGTTCTTGCCGTTCCGGAATCCGCCGGGCCCCTGAATGGTGAGTTTCACGGGCTTGCCGCCGGCGGCGATAGCGTCGAGCCGCGCTTTTTCCTTTTCGCCGATCTGCAACACGGGAATCGCGAGTTCCAGCTCGACCGGCGTGTTGATCGCGACGATCTCGCCCGTGGGGCCCGCCATACAGACGATGACGCCCTTCGCATTCGAGAGCGCAGCCTTGCCGATGGCGTCGCGCTGGGCCGCCATTGGAGGCACGCCGCCCGGCTGTCGCGGAATGTGGATCAGCGCGATCTTCTCAGAGACGTCGCTGGGCGAGTTGGGATTCCAGACGGTGAGCGGCGCGGAGATGCCCGTCTCGGGCGTGAAGGCCAGCGGCGGCTGAGCGAAGCCGTCGAACGTGTCGGCGCCGGATTCGAGGCGGGCGACAGTGGTGTCCGCGTTCGGGCAGGAGAACTCCGTCTGCTCGATCTCGTAGCCAAGTTCCTTCCAGCGCTTGGCGAACCAGTCGGTTGTGGCGACATCGCCGGGGCTGCCGGTGCGGTGCGTGCCGAAGCCGACATAGGATTCGACATCGGCCATCAGCTTCGATCCTGCGAAGGGGTCGACACTGGGCGCGACCGTCGCGGTCGATGCCGTCTGCGCCGCGCCCGGTTGTTGCTGATTGCACGCGGTCAGCGCCACCGCGCCGGCGCCCGCGAGCCATTCACGCCTGTTCATGCCGTGTCTCCGCTTCCGTCCGGTATCATGTTGGATCGAACAGTCGCGAAAGACAACGCTTGTGGCTGCCCGTCCGCTGGCGCGGCCGGCCCCCTCCGTCTCGGCGCGTGCGCCGATCCACCTCCCCGCCTACGGCGGTGGAGGAATTCCTCTCGCCGACCCGCGCCTACTTCGCCATGGCCTGCTGGGCTTCCGTGACTTTCGTCAGGGCTTTGCCGGTGACTTCGGCCATGTGGTCGAAGGCGAATTCGAGTTCGCCGAGGCCCTGCGTGGCTGACCTTATCTCAATGATCAGGTCGTGCAGTTCGTCTTCCGGAATGTAGGCGCGGATGGAGTCCCATCCAAACCAGCCGTCGCGCGGCTCGAAGCCGAGGATCTGGCCACGGCGCATCGGGATGAGCGCCGTGATCCGCGCCATCTGGTCGGATGGCGTATGGATCGTGACGGTGTGGACGGGTTCGAGCAGCACGGGGTTGCACAGCGGCAGCGCCTCGTTGACGCCGATCCGCGCAGCCGTGCGGAAGGCGATCTCGGAGCTGTCGACCGTGTGGTACGAACCATCAAGCAGCGTCACTTCCACATCGACGACGGGGAAGCCGAGCGGGCCTTTCTGCAGGGCGTCTCTCGCCCCCTCCTCGACCGCGCCGAAATACTGGCGCGGCACGACGCCGCCGTGGATCTTCTGGTCGAAGACGAAGCCGCTGCCGCGTGGGCCCGAGCGGACCTCAAGCAGCACATCGCCGAACTGGCCGTGGCCGCCGGACTGTTTCTTGTGCTTGCCGCGTTGCGTGGACTTGCCACGGATGGTTTCGCGATACGCCGTCTGCGGGCGTCGCGAGGCGACGCCGACGCCGAACTTGCGGCGCAGGCGATCGAGCGAAACGCGCAGGTGCATCTCTCCCTGACCGTTGAGGCGGAATTCGCGCGTCACAGGATCGGGCCCGAAGTCGAGCGCGCCATCCTCGTCGACCAGCCGCGCCATGGCGGAGGCGAGCTTCACGTCGTCGGCGCGGTTGGTGGTTTCAACCGCCAGCGAGTACACGGCAGGCCGCGACACCTTTGGTGCATTCGACTGCCGAGTCTTTCCATCCGCGCTGATCAGGTCGCCGCGCTTCGCCCTGTCGAGGCGGCCGAGGCAGACGACATCGCCAGCAACGGCCTTGTCGACCTTCCCCTGGCTTTCGCCGTGTACGGCGAAGATCCCGGCGATCCGTTCGGACGTTCCATCGGGAAGCGCGATCGTGTCGCCGTCGGCGATTTCGCCGGACATCACGCGGACCATGGTCTGTCGGCCCGCCTGTCCTGCGTGCCGCGTCTTGAGAACGAGGGCTGACTTGCCGTCGGAGGCCGTGCGCGTGGCGGCGGCATCTAGAGACGGCATCTCATGGCGCAGGGCCTTGAGCAGGCGGCGCACGCCCGAGCCATTGTCTGCCGAACCCAGGAAGACAGGCACGATCTGGACGCGACCGAGTTCGTCGGCGAGATCCATCATGATGTGATCGCGCGCCGGATCTTTCTCGTTGATCAATTCTTCCATCAGGCGGTCGTCGAAGTCCGCCATCTGTTCCAGCATCTTGTAGCGCGCCTCGATCTCGCGCGCCTTTTCCTGCTCGGGAATCTGGATCAGCTTCGAAGGCTTGCCGGACTCGTAGGCGTAGGCACGCTCAAGCGCGAGATCGATGTAGCCGAGGGCGCCGGAGCCATTCCAGATCGGTATCTGGCGGGCAACCAACGGTTCGACACTGTAGGGCTGGATCGCGGCGATGAGTTCGCGAACGCGCCCGCGCGCCTTGTCGATCTTGTTGATGAAGATGGCGTGCGGGGCCTGGAGTTCGTCGAGACGTCGGAGGATGGGCTGGAGCAGGACCGCGCGATCCGGATCAGGATCGGCGACAACGATGGTGAGATCGACAGCTGGAATGACCGTGTCCGCCTCGCTCGCGAAATCGACGGAGCCGGGGCAATCGAGAACCACATAATGGTCGCCGAGATAATCGAAGCTGGCAACGTTCAATTCGGTTGAGAGCCCTCGGGCCCTCGCCTCCTCGCTCGCGTCGCCCACCGACGTGCCCTGCGCCACCGATCCCTTTCGCTGGATCTTCTCGGCCGCATGCAGCATCGATTCGAGCAGGCTGGTTTTTCCGGTCCCGCTGGGTCCGCTCAAGGCGACCGCTCGTACGGTCGCCGCCTTTCCTCCGCTCATGTCTCTGTCCTTCACGCCTGGGGTGAAGGGCCGCGGGCCGGTCCTGTCGGACGCGGAATAGTCTACGCCTTAGAGGGCCGTACCCACGGCCCGGGCAGAATTATCGTGCGCCCCTGCCCCATATGGATCAAGTGCGGCGCTGGCAGAAATGATCGCAAAAAGTTCAGGGGCTGCTCTCGTTGGGTAAGGCGCGCGCCCTAGTTGTATTTGTCCCTGCGTCGCGCGACGCTTGCGTCAATCGCAGGGAGGCGAGCGACATGACACTGACACGCGCTTTATTGGCGTCGGCTGTTCTTGTGTGCACCGCAGCGCCAGCGTTCGCCCAATCCCAGCAAGGAGCGGCGCCGGGATATGAAAAGCCCAAGACGAGCTGGGGCGTTCCCGATATCGGCGGCTTCTGGACCAACACCTCGCTGACAGCGATGCAGCGGCCGGCGGGCGCAGAGAAGCTGGTGATGAACCCGCAGGAAGCGGACGCGCTGGCGCGCCGGAACGTCTACTCCGCCGCCGAGCGCGAGGAAGCCGGCGCCTCGAAAGTGGACGAAGCGTCGTCGCGGGAGCTGCTGTCCGACAAGAACTCGTCGCGGGCCTACAACCGGTTCTGGATGGATCCGGGGTCGGGCTATGCGACCGTGAAGGGCGAATACCGTTCGTCCTGGATCACCTTCCCGGCGGACGGAAAGATTCCCTACACCGAGGCGGGTATCCGCGCGAACACGCGCACGAACTCGTTCGACGATTACGAGATCAGGCCCCTGCCCGAACGCTGCATCATGAGCTTCACCGGCGGCGCCGGGCCGGTGATGAACAACGGCATGTACAACAACACGTATCAGATCGTGCAGTCGCCGACGTCAGTGATGATCCTCACCGAGATGATCCACGATGTGCGCGTGATCCCGATCGGCGGCAAGCACGGGCCGACCAACATTCCGAAATGGGGCGGCGACAGCATTGGCTGGTATGAGGGCGACACGCTGGTGGTGGAGACGATCAACTCGCATCCCAAGCAGCGGTCCTACATCTCGCCGACCGGCAAGGTGACCGAGCGCTACACGCGCTGGTCCGACAACGAGATCTTATACCAGTTCACGGTGGAGGATCCGACACTCTACAAGGAGAAGTGGGGCGGAGAGATGTCGCTGAGGGCGTCGAGTGAGCCGCTGTACGAATACGCCTGCCATGAGGGCAACTATGCGCTCGGCGGCATTCTCGCGGGCGCGCGCAAGCTGGAGCGCGAGGGCCGGCCGCACCCTACCGAGAAACCGATCTTCGCCGGCGTCGATGTGTCGGACGGGGAGTAGCGCCTACGCCCTAACGGTAGATCGCCGCCACCTTCTTTGCCTCGTCCGCCACCGCGTTGCGAAGCGCGGGCGGACCGATGACTTCAACCTCGGCGCCGAGGCGAAGGAGCTGCCGCGCCGATTGCTGGAAGCTTTCAACGGGAATCTCCGCCTTCACCCATCCAGCGGGACGAACCTTCGTATGCTTCGCCGCAACCGCCTGTTCGGCCGCGGGATAGTTGTCACGCAGCAGGCGCCGGCCTTCGGGCGACACGCGGATGACGGCGCGCTCGCTCATCAGGCGCGTCTCGAATTCCTGCGACGATGCAGCCCAGTGGCGTGGCAGGTTGAAACGCGCTGGGCGGTGGAAGGGCTTCTCGAGCACATCGAGTTTGCGAATGTTGGAGACGCGATAGGTGCGCGGCTTTCCGTCCGCGCCCGCGATCAGGTACCAGACGCCCGCCTTGAGAACGAGGCCGAGCGGATCGAGCTCGCGCGTGACCGAAGCCTTCCAGCTTTCATAACCGATGCGGATGCGACGGTCGCGCCAGACGGCGCTGGCGAGCGCGGGCAGGATGTCCAGCGGTTCGATGCGCGCATACCAGGGCGCGGGATCGAGATGGAAGCGCGAGGCGACGCGTTGCGCGCTGGCCCCGCTGTCGGGCGGCAGGCTGGCGAGAAGCTTCAGCTGCGCCGCCGCCGCTTCAGGACCGACGCCAAGATCCTGCGCAGCGCCCCCTGCTCCCGCCAGCAGCAACACCTCCGCCTCGCCCGGCGTGAGGCCGGTTAGTTTGGTGCGATAGCCTTCGTGCAGCGCGAAGCCGCCCGCACGGCCACGCTCGGCATAGACCGGCACGCCTGCGGCGCTGAGCTGGTCGATGTCGCGATAGATGGTGCGGATCGAAACTTCGAATTCGCGCGCGAGGGCATCGGCGGACAGGCGGCCGCGCATCTGGAGCATGATCAGGATCGAGAGGAGGCGGCTGGCGCGCATTTTGTCAGCTTGCGGCAAAAATCATGACATTCGATGTCATGTATAGCGGCTTATTCCTGACTTTCGAAGCCCGCACGGGCGAAAGAGGGACAGGGTCATGAATCCGGAAAGACGATTGGTGCTGAATGCCGGAGTCGCGCTGGGCGCGGCGGCCTTGGTCGGCGATGCGTTCGCGCAGCCGCCGGCGGACTATCTGAAGACGCCGGAGCCCGGGAAGCCGGGCGATTTCGACTTCCTGAAGGGCAACTGGACGATCCGGCATAAACGCCTGCTGAAACCGGGCGAGTGGGACGATTTCGAGGGCGAGGCCACGTGCTGGAGCATCCTGGGCGGCGTCGCCAGCATCGAAGAGTTGCGCATACCCGCCCGTGACTTCAGCGGCATGGGCCTGCGCACGCTGAATCGCGAAACGAAGGTGTGGAGCGATTACTGGATGAACGCCAAGTTCGGCATCGTCGGCTCCGAAGGCGTGACCGGTGGGTTCATCAACGGGGATGGCGTCTTCGTCTCGGACGACAAGGACGGCGACACGCCCATCAAGGTGATCGGCCTGTGGGACAAGATCACGTCCTCGTCTTGCCGATGGCGACAAGGCGTCAGCCGTGATGGCGGCGCGACGTGGGATTACAACTGGATCATGGACTGGACGCGCGTCTGAGGGGAATGCCGCCCTGAAAGCGCCGTGGCGCGTTCCGCGAGCGCTCGCGGGACGCGCATCTAGGTGACCTTGCGCGCGAGATCCGGGAACACCTTGCCGACCTTGCCGAGCAGATAGTTACCATAGGTTCCGGCGAACTCATGCAGGTTCGCCTTGTCCCACCGCTGCGCGCTGTCGTCGTGCGCGTTGGCGCCGGGGAGCGGAACGACGCGGGCGTCGAAGCCGGGATCGAAGAAGAACGGGAATGATAGTCGCGAACGACCGGAGACGTTGAGCACGCGGTGCGGCGTTGAGCGATAGACACCGCCGGTGAGACGATCGAGCATGTCGCCGATATTGCAGACGAGCGTGCCGGGGATGGGTGGCGCGTCGATCCAGCCGCGCGACGTCTTCACCTGCAGACCGCCCTTGTCGTCCTGCGCCAGCAGGGTGAGCAGGCCGTAGTCGGTGTGCTCGCCGACGCCCCAGCCCTGCGCGGCGTCGGAGGCGGGATAGTGGAAGATGCGGAAGAGCATGGTTGGCCGGGCCGTGTAGATGCGGCGGAAGTATTGCGCATCGAGACCGAGGCTGATCGCGACGCCCTCCATGATGGCGTGAGCCGAGCGTTCCGCCTGGTCCATGAAGGCGGTGACGGCGGTTTCGAGTTCGGGAACCGCCGATGGGAACTGGTTCGCGCCGTGAAGCGGCAGGCCGGCTTTCACGCGCGGATCGTCCGGGCCGAGCTCCTCGCCGAAATAGACCCCTTCCTTGATGTCGGGCTTGCCCGAGGTGAGCTCGCCACCGACGGGGAAGAAGCCCCGCCAGGCCCTGCCCCCGTGGGCCATCGCGATCCTCATCTTCTCGGCGTGGGGTAACGCGAAGAAGCGATGGCTGGCGCTATCGAGCGACCCAAGCGTCTGTGGCGTGATGGCGTGGCCGCTGGCGTAGAAGAAGCCGAGGTCGCGACAAGCCGAGCCGATCTCCGCCGCCGCCCGGTTGCGGGCGACTTTGTCGGCGCCAAGCAGCGGCGCGACATCGATCACGGGCAGGCGTTCAGTGGAGGCCATGGCCCAGTTTCGCGCCGGCACGGGCGCTGTAAAGCCCACAAAATCACGCGTTTTTGCGCGGAATATGCCGCCGCCCGACAACCCTTGCGCCCGGCGGGCCCCGACGTTACAACCCGCCCCTCATTGCAGGCCGCGCCCGTAGCTCAGCTGGATAGAGCACCAGACTACGAATCTGGGGGTCAGGAGTTCGAATCTCTTCGGGCGCGCCAGTTGCTTTCCTGACAATCAATTCCTCGCCGTATGCACCCCGCGCGCGATGGCGCGGGCGAGGCATGCGGCTGCCAGTTCTCCAATCCGGCCGATGAGGAAGGGCCGGTGGTCCGGCCGTTCGATCCGCGCGGTCGAGAGGCAGAAAACCACATCACCGTCGAAGGGTGCAAACGCGGGCCGCACGGCGCGGGATATCCCCGACATCGCCATCTTGGCGACGCGCTGGGCTTCGGCGGGCGTGAGCGCGACGTTGGTGGCCACACAAGTGATCGTGGTGTTGGTGCGTCCGGCCATGGGCGGAAGTGGACGAACGCCGGGATTGCTCTTGGCGTCGCCCCAGTCGTCGAGGTCGAGCGTGAGATCGGGAGGCGGGCGTTTGCCGCCGAACTCGCCGCTCTGCTCGTAGGGCCAGGCCCAGTAGACATCCGTGCCGGGCATCACGGCCGAGCCGTGTGAGTTCACTGCGGCAAGGGCGCCGACGATGACGCCGTCATGTGTGATCGCGCTGGCCGAGCCGACGCCGCCGGGGAGCGTGCCCGCTGTTGCGCCATAGCCCGCTCCCGAACGGCCAAGCTGGAATTCGACTTTCGCATCCTTCAGCGCCGCCATGCCGAGGGTGCGATAGGGAGGCGTCTCACCCCATGCCTTGTTTCCGCTGTTGGCGAGATCGTAGAGGATCGCGGACGGGACGACGGGCGATGGCGGAACCGCGCTGTTGGGAAAGAGCGCGAAGCCCTGCCCCGCGGCGCCAAGCGCCCCAACGACGCCATCGGCAGCCGCAAGGCCGTAGACGGAGCCGCCTGAGAAAACGATGGCGTCGACCGCATCGACCAGCGTATCGGGGCCAAGGGCGTCGGTTTCACGCGTTCCCGGCCCACCACCGGCGACCACAACAGCGGCAACGGCCCGATTGTCAGGCCGGATGACGGTCACGCCGGTGCGGACTGCAGTGTCATGTGCGGCGCCGACCTTGAGCCCGCCGACATCCGTTATCAGGTTGAGTGGCCCGGGCCGCGCGGTCACTTTGAAGATTCCGGGCGAAAATCCGGGGCAGAATCCGGCATTTGACAGGCCTCAAAGGTCGGTTCAGTTGCGGTCGCCCGCGAACGCTATATGGGCCTGTATGCGGGGCGAACCGGCCCCACGCAAGAAGGAGCGCTTCGGCATGCGCCACTCCCTGTTCGCCTTCGTGGCAACCCTTGCTCTGGCGGCTTGCGCTGGCCCGCCCGATGCGAATGCGCCGGCCACCGGCCATGCCGGTGAATGGCGGCTTTCGGGCCGCGCCATGGTTTCGGCGGCGGACAAGCGCGCGGTGGATGCGGCGCTGGAGGCGATGAAGGCTGGCGGCAGCGCGGTTGATGCCGCCATCGCGGCCCATGCTGTGCTGGGGCTGGTCGAGCCGCAGAGCTCGGGCCTTGGCGGCGGCGGATACATGGTCGTCTATGATCGCAAGTCCAACACGACGACGGTGTTCGACGGGCGCGAGACAGCGCCGGCGACGGCGACCGCCGACTACTTCACGGTCAACGGACAGAATCTCGGTTTCGTGCAGGCGATCCTTTCGGGCAAGTCGATCGGCACGCCGGGCGCGGTCGCGCTCTACAAGACGGCGCATGAGAAATTCGGCAAGCTGCCGTGGGGGCCGCAGTTCGATGCGGCGATCAAGCTGGCTGACGAGGGCTTCATCGTTTCGCCGCGCCTCGCCAACTCGCTGGGCCAGCGCTTCCAGAACGGACCGCTCGGCACGAACCCCGCCTCCGGCACCTACTTCTTCCCGAACGGGAAAGCGTTGGCCGTCGGCGACCGGCGTACCAATCCGGAGTATGCCGCGACGCTGCGTTCGATCGCGAAAGACGGGCCGGCCGCGTTCTATTCGGGGCAGCTGGCGCAGAACATCGTCAACGCGGTTCATTCCGGCGACATACAGGGCGAACTCTCGCTGAAGGACCTCTCCGACTACAAGGTGTTGGTGAAGCCGGCGCTGTGCGGCGCCTATCGTGACTACCGCATCTGCTCGGCGCCGCCCTCGTCTTCCGGCGGCGTCGCGATGAACCAGATCATGTCGCTGTATGAAGACATCACGGCGAAGTCTGGTGCCGCGACCGAGTCTGACAAGCTGCGCGATTTCGTGCTGGCTCAGCAGCTCGGCTATGCCGACCGCGATCATTATGTCGCCGATCCTGATGCGGTGAGCGTTCCGGTGGCCGACCTGCTCGATCCGAAATACGTGAAGTCCCGCGCCGAGAGCGGTTTCAAGCCGGGCGATGTTCCGCAGCCAGGCGATCCTGGCGCGTTCCTGCACAACAAGCCGATCCGCGACCAGTGGGGCCGCGACGCCAACGCGGCGCAGCCGGGCACGACGCACATGTCGTTCGTGGATTTCGAGGGGAACGCGGTGTCGTTCACGGCCACGGTGGAGGGCGCGTTTGGCTCCTCGCGCTGGACCAACGGCTTCGTGCTGAACAACCAGCTGACCGACTTCACGCGGCCGCCGGTGCTTAACGGCAAGCCTGTCGCCAACGCGCCGGGGCCGGGAAAGCGGCCGCGCTCGTCCATGTCGCCGACCATCGTGTTCGACAAGGCTGGCGACGTATTCATGGTGACCGGCTCGCCGGGCGGTAACTCGATCGTGGGCTACGTGTCGAAGACGATCGTGGCGGTGCTCGACTGGGGCCGCACGGCGCAGGAAGCCAGCGCGCTGCCGAACGTCGTGGCGCGCGGGCCTGTCGTCAGCATCGAAACGGCTGATGCGACGGGAAAGACCTGGGCACAGCAACTGGCGGCGGCAGGCTTCAAGACGCGTGAGGTCGCGGGCGAGAACTCCGGCCTCAATTTGATCGTCGCGCGCGCCGACAGATGGGAAGGTGGGGCCGATCCGCGCCGTGAGGGCGTTGCCATCGAGGCGGTGAAATAGGCGCTGCACATTGCGCTCACGTCATAAGGCGGCTGCAGGTTAAGTGGCCGGAACGAACGTTCATCCATCACGTTGTGGCTTGAGTGACAGCGCCGCCCCGGCGCTGTTGTTGCTACATTTCAGGAGAACAACCTTGTTCCGTGCAAAACTTCCGATGCTGCTCGCGGCGTCCGCCATGGCGCTCGGCTTTGCGGCCTGCTCGCCGGAAAATCCCGCCAGCGAAGCCACGAGCACCGGCGAGGTCGCCCTCGACGAGAACACCACGGTCGACACCGCCAACGTCGATGAAGGCGTGAAGAACTTCGTCGAGAAAGTCGCCATCTCCGACATGTTCGAGATCGAAGCGAGCAAGATCGCACTCGAGCGTTCTCAGGTGAAGGCCGTCAAGGACTTTGCCCAGATGATGATCGATGCTCATACGGCGACGACCAGCGAGCTGATGCCGCTGGCTTCCGCTGCGATGGTCGCGCCGCCGACGGCGCTCGACAACGACCACGCTGGAAAGCTCGATGAGCTGCGCAACGCATCGGTCGCTGACTTCGACGACAAATACATCGACCAGCAGACCGACGCGCACGAGAACGCGCTGAACCTGCTCAAGGACTTCGCTGACAGCGGCAAAGACGCCGGACTGCAGGGCTTCGCGGCCAAGACGGCGCCCGCCGTCCAGGCTCACCTCGACCAGGTGAAGGCGCTCGACAAGTCGCCCGCCGACGACGTCACGAAGAACCCGAGCTAGCGCCCCACGAGACCGGACGCTTCCGGTCCCGACGCCGTAGCGTCCTTAGAAGGCCTCGCGGAGACGTCCGCGGGGCCTTTGCCTTTTCGGACCTGTACTGGCGGTACAGTGCGCCGGACGGATGCGTGGCGAGAGTGTGGCGCAAGTTGCGCGAGGGCTGAATTTGCAAGCCGATAGCGAGTCGCAGCGGCTGTACCACGCGATCACTTTCGGCAGCCGAACTTGGCGCTTACCTGTCTGGCGTCGCGGGACGCTCACCTCCCTGACCCGCTCCGGCGACAATCGCACGGCCTCTTCCGCCTTGCTCCCAGACCGGGCGGGAGAGGCCGCGCCCCATAACAAGAAGAGGAAAACCTCCATGCGTGCGTCCGCCGTAGACATTTCAACCGTCCGCCTCGCCAACGGATTGCAGCTGCAATACCGCGAGAGCGGTGACCCGCGCGGCGCCCCGGTCGTCGTGCTGCATGGCGTGACCGACTCGCTGCGTTCGTGGCGGCCTTTCACCGATGCGCTGCCGCGATCCATCCGGGCGATTGCGGTGAGCCAGCGGGGACATGGGGATTCATCGCGACCCGATCATGACTATGGCTCGGCGGCGTTCGCGGGCGACCTCGCGGCGCTGATGGATGCGCTGGGTATTCGACGCGCGCACATTGTCGGGCATTCGATGGGGACGTGGATCGCGCAGCGTTTCGTGCGCGACTATGCCGAGCGCGTGGAAAGCGTGACGCTGATCGCCGGCTTCGTGACGTTAGCCGACAATGCAGGCGTGATGGAGCTGATGCGTGAGATCAATGCGGCGGACAGGATGGATCCGGGTTTCGTGCGCGCCTTTCAGGAAAGCACGGTGGCGAGCCCGCTGCCTTCGGCGTTTCTCGAAATGGTGGTCGACGAGAGCATGAAGGTTCCGGCGCATGTCTGGCGCGCGGCTTTCGCAGCCATGGCGTCGGAGGCGCCCGGGACGGCGTGGATCGATCATCGTGCGCTGCTGATCAGTTGCGGCAAGGACGAGTTCTTCAAGGACAAGGAGCGGCGCGAGCTGGCCGCAATGTTCGTTAGTGGGCGCGAGATTTTCTACAGCGATCTTGGCCATGCCCCGCACTGGGAAGAGCCCGCGCGCGTGGCTAAGGACGTCGCGGCGTTCGTGCTGGCGCAGTAGCTTAGAGCAGGAAACGCGCCCGGGCGTGCGTGCGCAGGAAAACACGCATTTCCTCAAGGCTGGTGCGCTCGAAGGAGCGAATGGCGTCCAGCTTGGCCGGGAAGGTCGTGGCGGCTTCGAAGCGTTCGGTCGCGACGCGAACGTTTGCGCGATACTGTTCGTAGCGCTCGATCTCCCGCTGGGGCTGGAAGCCATCCTCCATGGCGCGGCCAGCGAGCGCGATGAGCGCGATCCAGATCACGGCGACTTCGAGGATGGCCAGCTGCGCTTGGGCGAGCATGCCGACGAAGTGGCCGATATGTATCAGGATAATCGCGCCGACGCAGAACCAGCCGAGGCCCGTGAAAATCTCTTCCAGTTGCTTCGTCGTCATGCGGCCCTTGTGGCGGTGTTCCAGCTTGGCGTCGCAATAGCCGCCCTGCCAGTCGACGCGCAGCACGCGCCAGGCCGCGAAAATCTCGGAAGCGGTGGGCGTGATCTCCTGCCCGGTGGACGGCATCATCGGTGTAAGCGTTTCGAAGGTTGTCTCTTGGCCACGCTTGAGGATGCGCTGGAGTTCCTTCTCCGGATCCTTGAGCACCAGTTCGTCAAGCCGCACGAGCGCGGCGGCTCGGTCGTCGAGGTAGGCTTTGCGGCGCGCCTCGTCGGCGCCGATGTTGACAAGCTCGGGCAGCTTCGCGGCCATGTAGTGGAAATGGAACAGGCGCAGCGTCTCGGTGGTGAGACGGGCGTGCAGCCATTTGCGGCGTGAGGCTGAGCGGCGAAGGCCGGACAGGCCGAGGATCGTACCGCCGAGGCCCATCACCGCGGCGATCAGACCGACGATAGCGTGGACGCCGAGACCGCCTTCGCCGTGTGATGCGTCGGCGAGGGCGGGAGGATCGACGTGTTCGCTGGCTGCGGGCGCGTGATCGCCGGCGATCAGCGGGCCGAGAGAGGCGAGCAGCAGGGCGCCGAGAACCAACGCGACAGCGAAGATACCGGCGATGCGGCTTTGCTTGCGCAGCGCCAGCGCTTCCTTGTCGGCGGGAATGAACTTGTCCAGCAGGGCCGGAAATTCGAAGGCGAAGCGGATGGCAGGCTTGCGGGCTTCGGGGGCTTCGGCCTTGAGGTCGTAATTCTCGAAGGCCTGTTCGGTCTTCGTGTCCTCGGTATCGCCGCTCTTGCCGGTTGGATCTGTCACGCGCCCTGCCCCTCCGCGACCGTGTTGCCCGGCGAAGCGCGGAACGTCAATCGCAGGTCAGGCTGCCGCCGGAACCCGGAGCGTGAAAGTGGCGCCGTCGGCGCCGTTGCGGGACAGCTCCAGATCGCCTTTCATGCCGCGCGCAAGTTCACGCGCGATGGCAAGGCCAAGACCGGCGCCGCCACGCGAGGCCGATCCCGAGAAGGGCTGGAATAGTCGCTTCACGACGGTCGGTGGAACGCCCGGGCCGTTGTCGGATATCTCGATCACCGCACACTCGCCGTCGCGCTGGACGCGCGCGGAAATGCGGCCAGGCACTACGCGGCCCGGGTGCTCCTTGATGGCGCGGGCGGAATTGCGGACGAGGTTAGCGACAATGCGGTGGACATGGTCAGCGTCGGCCATGGCGCAGACCGGCGTAGGAATGTCGAGACGCCATTCGATCTCGCCGCAACCGGCCAGGCCTTCGCCAGCGGCTTCCTCGATGGTGCTGCCAAGGCTGACGGATGCGATGTTGGGCTCGGCTGGTTCGGCTCTGCCATAGCGGAGTGTCGACTCGGCGAGGTTCACGGCGCGCTGGATCGCGCGCTCCAGCCGCGGCGCGGCGCGCTTGACGCGAGGGTCTTCGGACTGGGCCAGGCTTTCTGACACGATCTGCGCGGCAGCCAGCGAATTGCGCAGGTCGTGATTGATCTTCGCGACAGCCTCGCCCAGTTCAGCAAGGCGCTTGCGCTGGCGGAAGGCAGCAGAGACGGTTTTCTGCATCGCCTGCAGCGCCTGGTTGGCGCGCTGCATCTCGTCGCTTTCGCCGGGCATGTGTTCGATCTCGGCGCCTTCAGGTGCGTTGGCGAAGCGCACGATGCCGTTGGTAAGGCGCTGCATCGGGCGCACGACCAGACGATAGATCGCGAAATAGATCAGTGCGCCGACCACCGCCGACGTCACCAGCGAGATGATGAGCAGCGTGCGCGAGAAGGTGAACAGCCCGTCGCGCAGCGCGACTTCCGGCACGATCACTTCCATCTCCGAGTCAGCCGTCATGGACGGGGCCAGCAGGATGCGAAGGAAGCGTCCCTTCGGCGAGAAGATGGTGGAGAAGGCGCCGCCGATGCCGCTGAACAACGAATCGTCGCGCAGGTCGACCGTCACGAGATCGGGCCCGATCTCGATGGACGGCGCGAGAATCTGCTCGCGGAAATTCTCCTCCTGCACCGCGACGGCGATGACCTGCGCGCTGGCGAGAAGCTGCAGCGAAAGCTCGTCGCTAACGCGCCCGTCTGGCGCCGCCTCGACGGCGAGCACGGCGATCTGCGCGGCCTGCCCGCGCTGCTCGAGCCAGTTGTTGCGGTAGATGCCGGCCAGAACCGGATAGATCAGCAGGGTCGCGAACAGGATGAAGCCCATGGTCAGCATCAGCAGCCGGCCACGCAGTCCCGACAGGAAATGGGGCTTCCTTACCGCCGACGTGTCCGCCGGGGCAGCGACCCCCTCGAGCTGCTGCGTCTCGCTCAGTTGTTCGCCCCCTGGGCGTTCCCAAGTCGTTTGGCGTTCTCTGGAAACAAGCCCACTAGCCTGTTTTTTCCAGGTCCGCTCTTCGTTGTTTTGTCAGTCCCGCCGGTCCCCACCAGGTATGGGCGCCGGGATTCAGATGGTTGTACGCTTCCAGACCTGCAATCCCGTCGCAGAAACTCAAGGATTTCAGCCGTCGGGGTCTGCTTGACTTGCCTTCTCCGAGCAGGTAGTTCCCCCGCCTCCTCGAAGGATTAAAGGGCGGTGACCCGTGTCCACCAAAAGGACTTTTCAGCCGAGCAACCTGAAGCGCAAGCGGCGCCACGGGTTCCGTTCGCGCATGGCGACCAAGAACGGCCAGAAGATCCTGGCGTCCCGTCGCGCCAAGGGCCGCAAGCGGCTCAGCGCCTAGTTCGGCAGCCAACCGACCAGAATCAGCTTCCGGTTCCCGTCGAGCGCCTCCGCGCACGGCGGGAATTCCTTTATGTCGCCGGGGGTTATTCCGAGCGCCGCCGGCTGATCGTGGTCCAGGCCCGCCGTCGCGAGCCACCGCGCGATACCGCCGGGGAAGGATTTACCACCACCAAGAAGGTCGGCGGCTCGGTCGTCCGCAACCGCGCAAGGCGCCGTTTGCGGGAGGCTTCCCGCGTCCTTCTGCCGCTCCTCGGGGTGGCCGGAGCCGACTACGTGTTCGTCGCCCGGCAGGAGACCGGAACCGCCCCGTGGCCGCGTTTGCTTGACGATATGGAAATGGCGTTGATAAGCCTCCGCCGCCGCCTTTCTTCCGGCGACGGCTCCCCGAAACCGGGGTCCGACACCCTCTCATCGGCCAGGGCCTGAAACCTCCATGGAAAAGGAAGAGCAGCGCAACCTCATCCTCGCGCTTGTCCTGTGTTTCGGCCTGTTCATGCTTTACAACATGTTCGTGCTGGAGCCGCAGCAGAAGGCGGCGCAGCAACAGAAGGCCGTCGCCGCCCAGAACCAGGTGGAACAAGCCACCTCGCCGACGCCCACAATCCGTCCGCGCCAGGAAATCGTGCAGGCCCAGCTTTCCACCGGGCAGCGCGTCGTCATCAACGCCCCGGGGATCGACGGTTCGATCAGCCTGCACGGTTCACGCATCGACGACGTGTCGCTGAAGAATTTCTACGAGACGATCAACGACAAGGAAGCCAAGCGCGCCGCCGGCGAGATCAAGCTGCTGTCGCCGGAAGGCACTGACCGCGCCTTCTTCGCGACCGTCGCGTGGACTTCCCCGACCTCGTCCACCGACACGGTGGCATGGACGCAGACGAACACCGGCCCACTGACACCCGATAACCCGCTGAAGCTCAACTACACGGGCGGCGCCGTTACGATCGACCGTACAATCGCGATCGACACCGATTACATGTTCACGGTCAGCGACGTGCTGACCAACACCGGCACGACGCCGATCACGCTGACCCAGCAGGCGCAGCTGCGCCAGCGGGCGCTGGCTGAACATACGACCACACCGGTTTCCGAACAGCAGGCCCATCGCGGCGTGCTCGGCGTCTATGGCCCCGACAAGAACCAGCAGGTCAACTATCACGACCTGAACCAGGGCAAGGCTGTCTCCAAGCATGTCACCGGCGGCTGGAATGCGCTGACTACCAAATACTGGATGGCGGCCGCGATTCCGGAACAGCAGGAAGAAGTGCAGATGCTGGCCGGTACGTCGAAGGCCAACGGCGACACGACATTCTCGGCTGGCTACCAGCTGACCCCCTACACGATCCAACCGGGCCAGCCCGTCACCAAGACCTCGCGCATCTTCGCCGGCGCCAAGCGCGTATCGGTGCTGGAGCGCTACGAGAACGAGGACGGCATCCCAGCCTTCACAGATGCCGTGGACTGGAGCTGGCTGTTCTTCATCACGAAGCCTTTCTTCTGGCTTCTGAAAATCTTCCAGGACTGGTTTGGCTCTTTCGGCCTCGCCATCCTTGCACTTACGGTTGTCGTGAAGACGGTGTTCTTCCCGCTGCAGTTCGGCATGTACAAGTCGATGTCGAAGATGCGGCTGTTGCAGCCGGAGATGAAGGCGATCCAGGAGAGATTTGCGGCTGACCCGCAGCGGATGCGCCAGGAACAGGCCAAGCTCTTCCAGCGCGAGAAGGTGAACCCGGTCGCCGGCTGCCTGCCGATCATCCCGACCATCTTCGTGTTCTACGCGCTGTTCCACACGCTCGCCGTGACGATCGAGATGCGCCACACGCCGTTCTTCGGCTGGATCCGCGACATGTCGGCGCCGGACCCGACGACGATCTTCAACCTGTTCGGCCTGATCCCGTGGAATCCGGGCAGCGTTCCGCTGATCGGCGGCCTGCTGATGATCGGCGTCTGGCCGTTGCTCTACGGCGGCACCATGGTGCTGCTGCAGGGCCTGTCGGCGCCGCCGGCGGACAAGCTTCAGCGCGCGATCATGCGCTGGATCCCGCTGATCTTCCTGGTGCTGTTCGCGGGCTTCGCCTCTGGCCTCGTGATCTACTATGTGTGGTCGAACATCATCTCGATCATCCAGCAGTACATCATCATGCGTCAGACCGGGGTCGAGACCGAGTTCGACAAGTTCTTCGCGAAGCGGTTCAAGAAGAAATCCGCTTGAGGGGCAGACCCCCAAGACTGGCGCCTCATGACTGACACCTTCACCGACGAACAGATCGAGGCGGGGCGCAAGCTGTTCGCCGGGCCGGTCGCGTTCGTGAAGGGGGCCGTTAGCCTGGAAGGCCTGCCGCCGGGCGACCGCCTGGAGTTCGCTTTCGCCGGCCGCTCGAACGTCGGCAAGTCGAGCCTCATCAATGCGCTCTGCAACCGGAAGAATCTGGCGCGCGCATCGAACACGCCGGGACGCACGCAGGAGATCAACTTCTTCGATCTGGCCGAGGGCCGCTTCTGGATGGTCGACCTGCCCGGCTACGGCTTCGCCCATGCGCCCAAGGCGAACGTCCGCGAGTGGAGCCAGTTCAACCTGAATTATCTGCGCTGCCGCTCGAAACTGAAGCGCGTCTTCATGCTGATCGACAGCCGGCGCGGGCTGGGCGAAATCGACCTCAGCGTGATGGAGCAGCTGAACAGCGCTGCCGTGCAATACCAGATCGTGCTGACGAAGGCGGACAAGATCAAGAAATCCGAAGTTCCCGAACTCATCGCCGCCACCAAGGCCACCCTGATGAAGGAGCCGGCCGCGCACCCCCATGTCATCGCGACATCCAGCGAAAAAGGCCTGGGCATTCCGGAGTTGCGGGCGACAATCCTCTCGTTCGCCTGACCTGCATCAGCGAGCGCTATGCTTTCGCTCGGAGTTTTTCTCATACCCCTGTCGGAATACGCAATCCTCGTGCGTCCTACTGGACAGACGCGGCCCAAGGCCCCACATCGCCAAAGCCGCACAGAACATAACAAGAAGCAGCAAAAGCCGGGGACAATTCAGCAATGGCGCCAGTGCTTTCCATCCGGGGACTCAGCAAGTCCTACAAGGGCGGGCTGCAGGCCCTGAAGACGGTCGACCTCGACATCGAGAAGGGCGAAATCTTCGCGCTGCTCGGCCCCAATGGCGCGGGCAAGACGACGCTGATCAACGCCGTGTGCGGGATCGTGACGCCGACGACCGGCCAGATCACGGCCGCCGGTTACGACACACAGAAACAGTATCGCCATGCGCGCGCGCTGATCGGCCTGGTGCCGCAGGAGATGCACATCGACATCTTCGAGACGGTGTGGGCGGTGACAAACTATTCGCGTGGTCTGTTCGGGCTTCCCCCGAACCCATCCCTCATCGAGCAGATCCTCAAGGACCTGTCCCTGTGGGACAAGAAGGATGCGAAGCTGCAGGCGCTGTCAGGCGGCATGAAGCGCCGCGTGCTGATCGCCAAGGCGCTGGCTCACGAACCTGAAATCCTCTTCCTCGACGAGCCGACGGCGGGCGTCGATGTGGAGCTGCGCCGCGACATGTGGGCGCTTGTCCGCAAGATGCGCGACCGCGGCGTCACGGTGATCCTCACCACCCACTACATCGAGGAAGCCGAAGAGATGGCCGACCGCGTCGGCGTCATCGCGAAGGGCGAGCTAATCCTCGTCGAGGAAAAGAAGACGCTGATGAAGAAGCTCGGAAAGAAACATCTCAACTTCAGTCTGCGCGAACGCATGGAGACAATCCCGGCCGAGCTGAAGGAATGGGATCTGGCTCTCAAGGATTCGGGCAACGTGCTGGAATACACATTCGATACGCAGGCGGACCGCACGGGCGTTGCCTCCCTCGTCCGCAAGATGGGCGAGATCGGCGTGACCTTCAGCGATCTCGATACCAAGACATCTTCGCTGGAAGACATCTTCGTCAGCCTCGTTCACGAAAAGGCCTGAGCGTGATGGCGGCGGGAACGGAATCCTCGGGTTCTTCCCTGCTCCGCTCCGTCGTTCGCGGCGCGGGCCTGCTTGGCCCGTATTATCGCGCCATCGAATTCCGCCGCGCCATGTCCTATCCCAAGCCGCCGAAGCTGGCGCCGGATGGGAAGCCGCTACCCAACCGTCTCGCCATGATGCGCATTGGCGGGGTGTCTGACTGGAAGTTCTTCTATGAGCGTGGCCGCGTCGCGGCTGAAACGCTCGTTGCTGCGGCAAAGTCAGCCGGCGCCGATCCGGCGCAGTGGCAGGCCGTGCTTGACTGGGGCTGTGGCTGCGGCCGCATCGCGCGACACATGCCAGCGCTGACCAAGGCTGAAATCATCGGGCGCGATATCGACGCCTACACCGTGAAATGGTGCGAGAAGCATCTCGATGGCGACTATCGCCTCAGCGGGATCAACCCACCGCTCGATCTTGCCGATGCGAGCGTGGATTTCGTCTATGGTTTCTCGGTGCTGACGCACCTGACCGGCCCGATGCAGGCGCTCTGGATGAAGGAACTCGGCCGCATCCTGAAGCCCGGCGGCATCGCAGCGCTTACTTATCATGATCGCGACCATCCAGCGGTAAAGGCCGTTCAGTTCCGGCGCGAGGATGACGGCGTCGCCGTTACCGAATGGGCGATGGAGGGTTCGAACCTCGTTGCCGCCTTCCAGGACATCGCCTCGATCAGCCGCGCCGCCGATCCATGGTTCGAGACCGCGAAAGACATACCTCGGGCGGAAACGCCCTTTGACCAGGCGATCGCCGTCCTGCGGCGCCGGCCCGAAACGAGATAACAGGAGAGCCCGAGATGGCCGACGCAACAACCGCCGCACACGCCACGCACACGCCAGCGAGCAGGCCCGTGCCTGCCTTCAACGGCTTCAGCGTCTGGGCGATGTACCGCTTCCAGATGGTGCGCTTCTTCCGCACCATCGGCGAAAGCCTTGCGACGCCGGTGATCACCACGGCGCTATACTTCGTGGTGTTCGGATCGGCGATCGGTGGCCGTATGCCGCCGGTGGTAGACGGGCTTCAGTACGGCTCCTTCCTGGTGCCCGGCCTGATCATGCTGTCGATCTTCACCAACTCGATCTTCAACGCGAGCTTCGGCATCTACTTCCCGAAATTCACCGGCACGATCTACGAGCTGCTGTCGGCGCCGGTTTCCTATCTGGAGATCGTCATCGCCTTCGTGGGCGCCGCCGCGACCAAGTCGGTGATCCTCGGCCTCGTCATCCTCGCGACCGCCTATCTCTTCGTGCCGGTTCAGATCCTGCACCCGGTCGAGATGGTGCTGTTCCTCGCGCTGGTGTCGTTCGCCTTCAGCCTGTTCGGTTTCATCATCGGCATCTGGGCGCAGAGCTTCGAGCAGCTGAACTTCATCCCGATGCTGGTCGTGACGCCCCTGACCATGCTCGGCGGCGTTTTCTACACCATCGAGATGCTGCCCGAAGCCTGGCGCGGCGTGGCCATGCTGAACCCCGTCGTCCACCTGATCTCGGGTTTCCGCTGGGCCTTCTTTGGCCTTGAAGGCGACAATGTCGCGGTCAGCCTGGGCGTCACTTTCGGCTTCCTGCTGATCCTGCTCGCCGTGGTCGGCTGGATCTTCAAGACGGGCTACCGGCTGAAGAACTGACCCCTTCATTCGCCGGGCGAAACCTAGTAGACCCCGGCGCATGACGAACCTTGAAATCGCCGCCATGAACGCCCTGCAAGCGAGCGACGCCTTCTCCACGGCGCGCACGCTCTCCGAGGCGTTGCCTTACATCCAGCGGTACGACAACAAGACGATCGTCATCAAATACGGCGGCCACGCCATGGAGAACGAGGACCTGGCGGCCATGTTCGCCAAGGACGTCGTCCTCCTGAAGCTGCTGGGCATCAATCCGGTGGTGGTTCATGGCGGCGGGCCGCAGATTGGCCGCATGCTGGAGAAGCTGGGTATCGTCTCGAAGTTCGAGGATGGCCTGCGTGTGACCGACGCCGCCTCGATGGAGATCGTCGAGATGGTGCTGGCCGGCGGCATCAACAAAGCCATCGTCCGGGCGATCAATGCCGCAGGCGGCAAGGCGGTGGGCCTGTCTGGCTCTGACGCCAATCTGATTACAGCTGTGAAAGCAACGCGGACCAAGCGCGATCCCGATTCGAACATCGAACGGGTCGTGGACCTCGGCTTCGTGGGCGAGCCGGACAAGGTGGATCCGTCGGTGCTCAATGCCCTCGCCCGTCAGGCCGAGGACGATTTTATCCCCGTCGTGGCGCCGGTTGGCGTCGGGGCCGATGGCAAAAGCTTCAATATCAACGCCGACACGGCTGCCGGCGCGGTAGCCGGCGCGCTGGGAGCGAAACGAGTTCTTTTTCTCACGGACGTGACCGGCGTGCTCGACAAGAACGGCAATCTTATCAAGCAGCTCACCGTTGCCGAAGCGCGCGGATTGATCGCAGACGGAACTGCTAAAGGGGGGATGATTCCCAAGCTTGAAACGGCCATGCAAGCAGTGGAAAAGGGAGTCGAGGCGGCAGTCATTCTCGACGGTCGGAAACCGCACGCCCTCTTGATGGAGCTGTTCACCGAGCATGGCGCTGGCACGCTGGTTCGCTAGAGGATTCCTCAAGCTGTCGGCGCTTGCCGTGCTGGCGGCAGCCGCGCTGTCGATCCCATCTTCGGCGCAAGGCGGAGGCGGCGGCTGGCAACTCTGCAACCAGACCAGTTTCGTCATCGAAGCAGCGACAGGCCGCCCTGACAGCGAGGATGTTATCGTCGAGGGCTGGACGCGCCTTCGCCCCGGCCAGTGCCGTGTCGCGATTCCGGGGCCTCTCAAGAACGGCATCTATTTCGTGTTCGGCCGCGCCTCGAAGGCGCATCGCGGCGGACAGCGCGAATGGTCGGGCGAATTCCCGTTCTGCGTCGACACCAACGGATCGTTCGCGGTCGAGAACCCCTCCTCTTGCGCCTCCATGGGGCTCGAAGAGCGAGGCTTCCAGGCCGTGCGGTTCGATGGACGAACGAGCGGGTCGATGTCGTTCAAGGAAACCGATCTCTACAACAAGAGCGGCCAGTCATCCGAGAATGCCGGGATCCAGCGCCTGCTGAACGATGCTGGCGTGTTCCAGGATGTGGTCGACGGCTATCTCGGCCGCGAGAGCCGCGCCGCAATCACCGCCTTCCTCGCTGAGCGGAAGATGCCAACCGCTACGCCAATGGGCGAGCTAATCGACATGCTCGAGGATGTCGCCCGCAAGCGCTCGATGGCAGTCGGCATGATGCTGTGCAACCGAACGGGCAACCGCATCCTGACGTCGATGGCGCGCTTCCGGCCGGACGGACTGGAGTCGCGCGGCTGGTGGACGATCGAGGCCAACCTCTGCGTGCGGACGGTGGACGAAAGCCTGATCACGGCGCCGCACTATGTGTTCGCCGAAATGCAGACGCCGCAGGGCGTGCGCTATCTCAAGGGCGCGGCGACGGTGTTCTGCACCTCCCGCGCGCAGTTCGCGATCCTCGGCAACGAGAATTGCGAACGGCGGCACTATCGCCCCGAGAAGTTCGTGGAAACCACTACGCCGGAGGACGGCAAGCTGGTCTACGAATTCTACGAAAGCGCCTTCGGACCGCCGCAGCTGCCCAAGCCGTAATTCCATTTGGCTCTGCGCCCTGGACGATGTAATTCCGCGCGGAACCATCGGACGGAGATCAGCGTGACCGACACAAAAGCCCTCGCCGCCACCATCGACGCTGCGTGGGAGGATCGCGCTTCGCTGTCCGCCTCGACCAAGGGCGCCGTGCGCGATGCTGTCGAAGAGGCGCTGGCGGCGCTGGATTCCGGCAAGCAGCGTGTCGCCGAGCGTGGCGCGGACAGCCAGTGGACGGTCAACCAGTGGCTGAAGAAGGCCGTACTGCTGTCGTTCCGGCTGAACCCGAATGTGCGGATCTCGAACGGGCCGGGCGATGGCGCGTGGTGGGACAAGGTGCCGTCGAAATTCTCCGGCTGGTCGGATGAAGATTTTTCCGCCGCGAAATTCCGCGCCGTTCCGGGTGCGGTCGTTCGTCGTGGCGCCTATGTGGCGCCGGACGCGGTGCTGATGCCGAGCTTCACCAACATCGGCGCGTATGTCGGCGAAGGAACGATGGTCGATACCTGGACCACGGTTGGTTCGTGCGCACAGATCGGCAAGCACTGCCACCTCTCTGGCGGCGTCGGGATCGGCGGCGTTCTGGAGCCGCTGCAGGCGAACCCGGTGATCATCGAGGACAACTGCTTCGTGGGCGCCCGCTCGGAAGTGGCCGAGGGCGTGATCGTACGCGAAGGTTCGGTCATCGGCATGGGCGTCTATCTGGGCCAGTCGACGCCGATCGTTCATCGCGAGACGGGCGAGACGCTGTATGGCGAAGTGCCGCCCTACTCCGTCGTCGTCGCTGGCAATCGCCCTTCGACAAAGACGATGCCCGGGCAGAACTGGGCGCCGTCGCTCTACTGCGCGGTGATCGTGAAACAGGTCGATGCGGGTACGCGCTCGAAGACCAGTGTGAACGAGCTGCTGAGGACCTGATGGCGAAGGCCTCTGCTTCTGCTGCTGCGGGCTATTCCGGCAAGAGCCTGATCGCCAAGCTCGGCTGGAGGGAAAGCTCGAAAGCGATCGTGATCGCGCCGCCCGCCCACTATGACGCGCTTACGAACAACGCGGCGATTGCGCCGAAGAAGACCGCGCCCGGGGCGGGCTCGTTCGATTTCATCCATCTGTTCGTCAGCGACATGGCGGCGCTCGCGCGGGATCTGCCGAAGCTGGAGACGCGTCTCGCCGAAGGCGGGATGATCTGGGTGTCGTGGCCGAAGAAGACCTCGAAACTCTTCAAGGACCTCACCGAGGATGGTGTGCGAAAGGTGTGCCTGCCGCTCGGCCTCGTCGATGTAAAGGTCTGCGCCGTCGACGCCGACTGGTCGGGACTGAAGCTCTACCGGCGCAAGAAGTAGCGCGGAGACTACTTCGGCTCCGGCGGCGGCACTTTCGAGCAATCGAGGAAGTTGACGGTCTTGAGGATCAGGCCGGGCTCCCTGCGATAGACCGCGAACGCGCCAGATTTTCCGCCCGCGATCACCGGCTCGGAGAAGTAGGTCTGGATCAATTTCGTCTCGTGCTTGTTGAGATCGAACTGCACCCGGACCGGCTCGCCGATGCGCCAGACAAAGAGCGAATTGCTGCTGCCGTTCGGCGCGAAGTATTCCACCTGCATGCAGAGCCCGGCCACAGGTGCGTATCCCGCGAAGACCATGCCCACATCCGAGAACCCGCCGCGCGCGTCAGCGACGGCAATCGGCGAAGCATTGGCCGCCGTTACAGTGACCGACGATCCATCAGACACGAATGCAGCAGGCAATGTCGATGCGCCGTCAGCGGTAGCGAGCGTGAGTTCAGAAGCCCCGGCGGTCGCCGTGCATCCATCGGTTGTGACGGGCTCGCCCTTGGGCGACAGTGCATTGCCGAGAAGCACACACAGACCCGCCTTGTCGAGGCCGGCGAGAACAGCTTCGACTGTAGGCGGAGGTGGCGGCGCGGCAGGAGCAGCTGCTGCCTCCGGCGCGGCAGGCAAATCAGCCGGCTTGCTGTCGCATGCTGAAAGCAAAGCGATCGCCACGGCGAGGCTTGCAACAGTACAGCTCTGTAGCGTTCTCATGTGAATCCCCGAAGGAGCTCTCCCCATAGGAAATGGCTCAAACACCGTCAATTCCGAGAGGCTGTTCCACCCTGTTAGAAAGCGCCTTGGGGCGAGATGGCTGAGCAGGAATATGCTCGGGGTATTCCGTTACATGCTTGTGACAGCGACAGGAGCGAGCCAAAAGGCGCCAATGATCATTCCGGTGGCATCGGCGGACGACCCGCGCGTGGCGGCGTATCGCGCGGTCAAGGAGCGAGACCTGCTGCGCGGGGATGGGCGTTTCATCGTCGAGGGCAAGGTGACGGTCGCCCGGCTGATCGAGGCGTCGCGGTTTCCGCTGGAGTCAGTGTTTCTGGCAGAGAACAGGGTCGAGGGGCTGACGGCGTTGCTGGCGCAGCTCGATCCGTCGGTTCCGGTCTACATGGCGTCGCAGGGCGTGATGGACGGGATCACCGGCTATCATATCCATCGTGGCGTGCTTGCGATGGCTCGGCGGACGGAGGAGCAGTCGGTCGAGCAGCTTGTCGGAAAGTTGCCAGCCGGACCGCTGACACTGCTGGCGCTGATCGGCCTTTCCAACCACGACAATGTCGGCGCCTGCTTCCGCAATGCGGCAGCGCTCGGTGCGAATGCCGTGCTACTCGACTCGGAGAGTTGCGATCCTCTCTACCGGAAATCGATCCGCGTTTCGGCGGGAACGGCTCTGTCGCTGCCGTTCGCGCACTCGGGCAATGGCGCCGGGATGATCGAGGTGCTGGCCTCAGCGGGGATCGAGACATGGGCGCTGAGCCCATCAGGCGGCGAGCCACTGCATACGTTGGCGCCGCCCGAGCGGCTGGCCATAGTGCTCGGCGCAGAAGGGCCCGGACTACCGGATACGCTCATGACGCGGTGCCGGCGCGTTTCCATCCCCATGACGCCGGGCGTGGACAGCCTGAACGTGGCGACGGCCGGCGCCATCGCGCTATCGCATGCTTTTGCCAGCAGGAGTTGACACCCCGCCCCTCGCCTACCAACGATAGCTGACGTTGCGTCCAGACGCGGCGTATCGACCGGCAAAAGCCGGCGGGTTGAGGGAGGACTGCGATGACGACCTATTCCGGCGGACGCCTTTGCTATGACGCCGACAGCCACATCATGGAGCTGCCGGATTTCTTCAAGGAGTTCGCAGACCCGCAGCATCGCGACGCGATGCCGGAACTCAACACGGCGGCGGGGTCGCGCATCGGACCGATGATCGCCGAGTACGCAAAATCGAAGAAGCACTCCGCTGATGAGATCGCGGCGCAGGTGGCGCTAGGCGAGAAGCTGGTGACAGGGCCGAAGGGTTATCAGGCGCTGGGTGCATTCGATCGCGACGAGCGCAAGCAGGCGCTGGACCAGCTGGGATTCCGGAAGCAGCTGGTGTTCTCGACATTCGCGGCGGGAACGGTGTTCCGGAAAATCCAGGGGTCGGTCGATCTGCAGTATGCAGCGGCTCGCGCGCACAACCGCGCGATGGCGCACTTCTGCGCGAAGGACGACCGGCTTATGGGGATCGCGGCGCTGCCGCTGAACTCGATCCCGCACGCGGTGGCGGAGATGGACAACATCATTTCGCTCGGGCTGAAGGCGGTATGGGTTCCGCACCAGCCTGCGGGCGACAAGTCCCCCGGCCACCTCGATCTCGATCCGGTGTGGGCGAAGATGGCGGAAGCCGGTATTCCGTTCGCGCTGCATGTCGGCGGCGATCCTCTGCAGCTCGATCCGGCGTGGATGAACAATGGGCGGCCGGTGCCGACCGACTGGCTGGGCGGCGGCGAGAACCTGCGCGGCAAGGACATGACGGTGCTGCACCAGGCGGCGGAACGGTTCATTTCGGTGCTGGTGTTCGACGGCGTGTTCCAGCGTCATCCGAAGCTGCGCGGCGTGGTGGTGGAACTAGGCTGCGGCTGGGTTCCCGAAATGCTGGTGCGTCTGGACTGGACGCACAAGAACTGGGCGAAGAGCGAGCCGCTGCTGGCGGAACTGAACACACCCCCGAGCCAGCAGATCATCCAGCACATGGCCGTCACGCCCTACCCGTTCGAGGATGTCGGCGACATCATTCGCCGGTCTGATCCGCGGTTGTATATGTTCGCATCCGACTATCCACACACCGAGGGCTCCCGGACGCCGATGGAGCGGTTTGACAAATTCCTCGAAGGACACGATCAGGCAACGAAGGATCTGTTCTATTTCGGCAATTTCGCGCGGCAGTTCGAGCTGGCGCCGGAAGCCATGCCGAGTGGTGGGCCGAGGATGCAGGCAGCGGAGTAGGCATGCGGGGCGTTTGGCTGGGAGTTATGGGTCTGGCGCTGGCGGCGTGCACGCCGGCGGCGGAGACGCCGGCGAAACCCGCGGAGCATGCCGAGGACGGCGCGATGGCGATCACGCCAGCCAATCCGTTCTTCGGTTCGTGGGAGATCATAGGCGCGAAGATCGCGCCGTGGTGGGACGGCAAGGGCGAGGAACCGGCGCCCGATCCTGCCATGACGAAGTTCACGCTGGGCGCGAACGCCTCGACCGGGCCGGATTTCGTCGCCTGCGCCAAGCCGCAATATGCCACCAACATCCGGCCGGAGCGCGGGCTGTTCGAGGGCGGCTTGCCTGATCCGGTGAAGGATGCGGCGGCGCTCGGCTTCAAGGATTCGAGCATCACCGTGCTGAGCTTCAGCTGCGCGGAGAACAACCGCGACGTTTCACTGGACTTCCCGATGATCGACGACGACACGATCGCGCTGGGGCTCGACAATGTGATTTATACGTTCAAGCGGGTGCGAGGCTGAAATGAAGACAAGACTTTCGATGGGTATCGCGGCGTTCGCGCTGGCAGCGTGCGGGCCGTCTGGCGGCGCCGGCGGCGGCGCTGATACGGCGGGCGATACCACAGTGGCGAGCTTCACCGGCGACTGGGCTGTGAAGGCGCACATTGTGGGCCCGTGGTTCACAGGCCCCGGCTTCGCACCCGATCCGGACGCGGAGATCCTGAGCAAGACGCTGACGATCAGCGAGACAGGCGCGACGGGGGCCGCGGTCCTCACATGCGAGACCGCCGCGTTCGCGGTAGCCCCGCAACCTCTGTCGGGCATGTTCGATGGCAAGGTCACCGACGCGTATGTCGCCAAGGCGGCGCTCGGCGTCGAAGGCGAACAGACCCCGGCGCTGACGGGATGCATCGGAAGCGGCGGTCCGATCAGCTATTACATGATCGACAAGGACACGATGCTGCTCAGCGTCGGCGACATTGTCTATCAGTTCGGCCGGCCCGATGCAGCCGCCCCGGCGGATGCGACGCCGGCGACACCGGCTCCGGCAGCGCCCGCCGCAATTGAGCAGCCCAAGCCGCAATAACAAATACGCTCCCGGGGGAATGTCATGAAGCCCATCCACATGAACCGCCGCGCGATCCTGCTCGGTGGCGTCGCAATCGCGTCTCTCGCTGCATGCAGTGAGGCGGCGAAGCCTACTGAGGCAGCCGATCCCACGCTGGTGTCTACGTCGCTGGGCAAGCTGCGAGGCGTGAAGACCGAGGACGGCGTGCTGGAATTCCTCGGCGTGCGCTATGCGCAGGCGCCGCTGGGCAAGCTGCGCTTCCAGGCGCCGGTGAAGCCGGAGCCGTGGAATGATGAAGCAACAGCGACGTCCTACGGACAGGCGGCGACACAGATGCGCTCGGGCGCGGGCGCGGCGGCCTATCCGCCTGTCGTGCAGGCCGCGATGACGGAAGCGTTCAAGCCGCCGGAAGGCATCAAGGCGGAGGGCGACGAAGATTGCCTGATGCTGAACGTCTACACACAGAAGACAGGCCTTGAGGCTGGCGCGACGCGGCCCGTGATGGTGTGGCTGCATGGCGGCGGCTTCAGCTATGGCCAGGCCGGGCTCAATATTTATCGCGGCCACAACCTCGCGAAGAACCATGATGTCGTGTTCGTGGGCGTGAACCACCGCCTGAACATTTTCGGCTTCCTGCCGCTCGATACGGCGGGCATTCCCGGCTTCACCGGCTCGGCCAACGCCGGGATGCTCGACATCGTAATGGCGCTGGAATGGGTGCGGGACAACATCGCGCAGTTCGGTGGCGATCCGGGCAATGTCACCGTGTTCGGCCAGTCGGGCGGCGGCGGCAAGGTGTCCACCCTGCTCGCCATGCCAGCGGCGAAGGGGCTGTTCCACAAGGCGATCATCCAGTCAGGCGCCGGCATTCGCTCGGGCTCAAGGGAAGATGCCGAGTTCACGGGAACAGATTTCCTGACACGTATCGGCATCGCGCCGTCGATCGCAGCGGAGCAGCTCGCGACACTTACGACGGAAGACACTCTCGGCGTCGCGCGTGAGATGGGCGCCAACAAGTTCCGCCCGTCGATCGATGGCACGAACATTCCGCGCCATCCGTTCGATCCGGATGCGCCTGCGCAGTCGGCGAATATTCCAGTGATGATCGGCTTCACCAAGGACGAGCAGACGCTCTACAATGTTGGCAATCCGGAATGGGTGAACACGACCGAGAAGCAGGTCGTCGAGGCCGCCGAGCGCGCCGTGAAGGGCAAAGGCAAGGAGATCGCCGCTGCGTTCAAGGCGGCCTATCCGGACTATGCGCCTAACTACCAGCTGATGCAGGTGACGGGTACCTATCGCTCGCTGAGCTCGCACCACACCCTCGCCTCGCGCAAGGCAGCGCAGCCGGCCGGCGTTTATGCGTACATCTTCGCGCACGATCTGCCGCCGCAGGACTTCGTTCTGAAGGCCCCGCACACGGGCGAGATCCCGTACATCATGGACAATGTTGCGGAGTCACCCCTGTTCGCCGGCGCGACGGAAGACGATTTCGCGATGGGCAAACTTATGAGCGCGACCTGGGTCCAGTTCGCGAAGACGGGCGATCCGAACGGCGCCCCCGGCCTTCCCGCTTGGCCGAAGTTCGACGCCGCGAAACGACCGACCATGTTCTTCCAGAAGGAAACGAAGGTCGTGGAAGAGCCGTTCAAGGACGTCTGGACCATCATCCAAGCCAATCCGAACACTGGTGGGCCGCCGCTCTAGCCGCCGTTAACGACCCGCTAACCATAGCAGCCCATCCGTTAACGGTTGGAGCTTGGGGCTAATGCGCGTCCTCGTCACAGGTGGCTGCGGGTTTGTCGGCTCGGCCGTTGTCCGGATGGCTGTCGAGCGCGGCGACCATGTGCTCAATCTCGATCGCCGCAAGAAGAACGTTGCCATCCCTGCGCTCGGCCCCGTCGTGCAGCGCGAAGGCTATGCGCGACTGGAAGCAGACATTACGGATCGTGCGCTGGTGCGCGCCGTGCTGCGCGAGTTCTCTCCCGATGTGGTGATCCATCTCGCCGCCATCACCGACGACGATCCGAATGCGCTGGTCGATGGCGAGATCGGCAGCGCCTATGCCGTGCTGGAGGCCTGCCGGCAGTATTACGAGCGCCTGCACGGCGAGACACAGGCTCGTTTTCGCATCGTGCATCTCGAACAGGCCGAGAGCGACATTCCCGGAAACTTGACACGTGCGCAGGCTGCCCGCTCATCCGCCGCCGTGCTGATGGATCGCTGGGCCCGCGCGAACAACTTGCCATTGGTGACATGCGTGGCGGGCGAAGCGTTCGGGCCATGGCAATCGAACTCTTCCTTCCTCGCGACGCTGATTGCCTCCCTGCTCTACAGCCAGCCCGTGCAGCTGCCGGACGCCGGCGAGAACATGCGCGACTGGATACCGATCCGCGATCTCGCTGCTGGACTGTTGCGCGCTGCCGAGGCCGCCTCGCCGCAGTCGCGCTACGATCTTTCAGTCGGCGCGGAGCGGCGCGATATCGACGTTGCTGAATCCGTTTGCTCGCTGATGGACGACCGTTCGCCTCTTCCCGGCGGACGCAGCTGGTCGAGCCTGCTCGTACCCACGGGCGAGCGTTCCAACGCCGCGCGCGGCCCGATGCTGGACGCCAATGAAGCCGAGCGCGAACTCGGCTGGCGGCCGCAGGGCTTCCACGCCGGTCTCGACCGGCTACTTAGCTGGTCGCTCGCCAGCTTCGCCGCCTCGCAGGCGCGCCGCACGCCGGTTGCCGCAGAATAGTCCGGCTCACGGGTCGGTGACTTCTCGCGCCTTGCAACACCCGTAAGCAACGTTACGGTTGCCGTAACGGGAGCGTAGACTCCGGGGAGGAGATATCATGGGCAAGTTCGGCGCTTCCGCGCTGGCGGCGGCTATTATGCTTGCGGCCTGCGCCCCGCGGCCCGGCGAAGGCGGCGGGGAGCACGCAGCGCTCAGCGACGCCGAACATCCCGGCAAGGCCGTCTACGATCAATGGTGCTCGTCCTGCCATGACGACGGCCAGCGCAGCGGCGCGCCGTCGCTGGAGGCGATCCGCCAGCTCAATCGCGCGACGGTGAAATACGCGCTCGAACTCGGCTACATGAAGATTCAGTCGAAGGATGTGCCGAAGGCAGATCTGGCGCAGCTGATCGACTGGCTGCCGAGCGCAGACAGCACGAACGACAACTGGATCAATGCCGCGCGCTGCCCGGTGAAGGTGCGCGAGGTGAAGCTGGATGGCGCGCCGCGCATCTCGACGACATTCGGCGTCACCAACGACGCCAACCGCAACCAGACAGCCAAGGATACGGGCCTCACGCGCGACCAGATGAAGGATCTGGAAGTCGCCTGGGTGGCCGCCTTTCCACAGACCCCGACCATGCGCTCGCAACCGGTGATCGTGGGCGACACGATATTCATTGCCGCGACGGATGCGGGACGGCTCTACGCGCTCGACACGAATTCGGGCTGCATCAAGTGGCACTACGCCTCCGAGATGACGCTCCGCTCGTCGCTGAGCTTCGCCGAAGCGACGGACAAGTCCCCGGTCGTAATCATCATGGGCGACGCTGCTGGCTTCGTGCATGCCGTGAATGCCAAGACCGGCAAGAAGCTCTGGGTCTCTGAGGCGCGGCTCAACGAATACAATCGCATCACTGGTGCGCCTGTGGTGCACGACGGCAAGGTCATCACCCCGGTCTCCGCGATCGAGGTGAACTATGCCGGGCAGGACGATTACGAGTGCTGCAAGGGCCAGGGCGCGGTCGTGGCGTTCGATCTTGCGACGGGCAAGAAACTCTGGACCGGCACGACGATGGAGCCCGCGCAGCCCGTGCGCCTCGGCCGTACCGGCACACAGCAATGGGGACCGTCAGGGGCGATCATCTGGTCGACGCCCGTGATCGACGCCAAGCGCAACGTGGCCTATGCGGGCACGGGTGAGAATGTCTCGTGGCCCGCCACCGACACCTCGGACGCGATCATCGCCTACGATCTCGACACAGGCGCGAAACGCTGGGTGTTCCAGGCGACCAAGGCGGATATCTGGAACTATGCCTGCGGCCGGCGCGGCGCGAATTGCGACTGGCCGGGAGAATACCACAGCCCCGACCACGACTTCGGCGCCACGTCGATGCTGATCAAGCGTACGGACGGATCGGAGCTCGTTATCGCGGGCCAGAAGTCCGGCGTCGTGTGGGCGCTCAATCCGGACAACGGACAGCTCGTGTGGTCGAACAAGGTCGGCCGCGGCTCCGCCAATGGCGGGGCGCACTGGGGGCTCGCCTTCGATGGCGAGCTGATCTTCGCGCCAATGAACGATCCCAACCGCCCCGGCGCCCCAGACGAGAACCCTGCCTTCGGCCCCGGCATCCACGCGCTCGATGCGATGAGCGGCGAGATCAGATGGTCGTACAAGCCGAACCAGCGTGACTGCGGCGCCGAGCTGCCTGTTGCGAAGGCCTACACGCCGCAGCCCCAGTGGAAGATCCAGCGCGTATCCGCGCCGGTACTTCCGCCTCCGCCGCGCGTAACTCCTGCGCCAACGCGGCCTGTCGCGCGGCCGCCAGCCGCACCGCGCCCGCCAGCCGCCGCAGCCGCTAACGCCACGCCGGCCCCAGCCGCAACGCCTGTTGCTGCACCCGCCGCCACTGCGCCGCCCGCTCGCCCGACCGTCTGTCGGCTTGGCATGTCGCCTGCCCCGTTGCTGGTCGATGGCGCGGTCGTGACGGGAACGACGCAGGGCATGCTGCGCATCTTCGACGGCAAGACCGGCGACGTGCTGTTCGAGTACATGACGAACCGCGAGTTCCCGAACACGGTCACCGGCATTCCCGGCCAGGGCGGCGGCCTCGACTCCGCGCCCTACGTCGCGGGTGACGGCACGCTGTTCGTGCAATCAGGCTACGCCCGCTTCGGCGAACCGCCGGGCAACGTCCTGATCGCGTTCAGGCCGAAGAAGCACTGATCTACTTCTCGAACGGATCCCGCATCAGGATCACATCTTCCCGCTCTGGCGAAGTCGAGAGCAGCGCGACTGGCTTGCCCACGAGTTCCTCGAGGCGGCGGACGTATTTCACCGCTTCGCCGGGAAGCTGCGTCCACGAACGGGCGCCGCGCGTCGAGCCCTTCCAGCCTTTGACCGTCTCATAGACGGGCTGGACATTGGCCTGATCCGTCATGCCGGCGGGGAAGTGATTGATGACGCGGTCGCCGAGCTTGTAGTGCGTGCAGATCTGGATTTCATCGAAGCCGTCGAGCACGTCGAGTTTCGTCAGTGCGAGGCCGGTGACGCCGGAGACGGCGCAGGCCTGACGCACCATCACGCTGTCGAACCAGCCGCAGCGGCGGGCGCGGCCGGTGTTGGTGCCGAATTCGTGGCCGACCGTGCCGAGGCGCTTGCCGATTTCGTTGTCCTGCTCGGTCGGGAACGGGCCCGAGCCGACGCGCGTGGTGTAGGCCTTGGCGAGGCCGAGGACGTAGTTGATCGCGCCGGGACCAGCACCGGATCCGGCTGCGGCCTGCCCTGACACCACGTTGGACGAGGTGACGAACGGATAGGTGCCGTGGTCGACATCAAGCATCACGCCCTGCGCGCCTTCGAACAGGATGCGGCGACCCAAGCGGACGGCCTGATCGAGCCGCTCCCATGCTGGCTGGGCGTAGGCGAGGATTTGCGGCGCGATGGCCAGCAGGTCTTTCTTGAGCTGTTCCCCATCGGGCTCCGGCAGGTTGAGGCCGAGGCGCAGCGGCTTGTGGTGGGCCAGCAGGCGGTCGAGCTTGAGATCTAGGGCGGCGGGATCGGCGAGGTCCGCAACGCGGATGGCGCGGCGCCCCACCTTGTCTTCGTAGGCTGGCCCAATGCCGCGGCGCGTGGTGCCGATCTGCGCGCCGGCGGCGGCTTCCTCGCGCGCCGCGTCGATGTCCTTGTGCCAGGGCAGAATCAGCACGGCGTTGTCGGCGAGGATGAGGTCGTCCGGCCCGAGCGAGACGCCTTCCTTCGCGATGCTATCGATCTCGTTCAGCAGGTGCCAAGGATCGACCACGACGCCGTTGCCGATGATGGAGAGCTTGCCGCCCCGCACGACGCCGGAGGGCAGCAGGTTCAGCTTGAACACCTTGCCGTCGATGACGAGCGTGTGGCCCGCATTGTGACCGCCCTGGAAGCGCACGATGACGTCGGCCCGGCTCGACAGCCAGTCGACGATCTTGCCCTTTCCCTCGTCGCCCCACTGTGCGCCGACCACAACCACGCCGGTCATTGGATTCTCCATTGAAATCCGGGCGCAAAGGACACGAATGCCTCCCCGGACGCAAGGGCGGGCCGACATCCGAATCAATCATTCGGTAACCGGTGACCGCCACCCTTTGCCGCATGGCAAAGCGCACCTCGAAAAAATCGTTTCCCCGCAGCTCTCGCGGACGATCGGGCTCCACATCCCTTGTGGTCAGCGCCATCGTGGCGGCCCTTGCTGCCGCCTGGTATTATTTCGGCGAGGAGCTGGGATTGCCCATGCCGATGCCGGAGGCGTCCACCACATCCGGCCCGGTTGCCGAGGCGCCTCCGCCGCCGCCCGCTCCGGTCGACGAGCCTGAAACGCCCTCCGCCAATCCGCCGCCCGCTGACGCCATTTCCGGCACGGCTTCCGTTGTCGACGCCGATACGCTGGATATCCGTTCCGAGCGCATCAGGCTGGTCGGCGTCGACGCGCCGGAGTCCGGCCAGAAGTGTCTCGATGCTGGCAACAAGCTGGTGCGATGTGGAACCATCGCGGCCAACGCGCTCGATGCATGGATCAACCGCAATCCGGTGACGTGCGTGTCCGAGGGCAAGGACCGCTATCAGCGCGTGCTGGGCAAATGCACCGTGCGCGGCGAGAGCGTTCAGGACTGGCTGGTGCGCCATGGCCATGCCGTCGCCTATCGCGCCTATTCGACCGAGTTCGTGCCTGCCGAGGAGGCAGCTCATAGCGCCAAGGCCGGCATGTGGGCCGGCGACTTCGTGATGCCGTGGGATTGGCGCAAAGGACAGCGCCTTCCAATCGAAAAGCCGGTCACCGCGAACTAGCCGGACTTGACCTTCGGCCCACCCCAGGCCGAAGAGATATCCATGACCACTGGCCTCAAACGCATCCTTGTGACCGGCGGCGCGAAACGCGTCGGGCGGCGGCTTGTCGAGCGGCTGTCCGCTGCGGGCCACGCCGTCGTGATCCACGCCAACCAGAACGCGGCTGAGGCTGAACAACTGGCGACGAAGCTGCGCTCGGCCAATCCGCATGTTTGGGTGCTCAAGGCCGATCTCGGCGATGCGGCAGCGGCGTCCGCGCTGGTGGATCAAGCCAGCCAGATGGTGGGCGCTCCGTTGTCAGGTCTGATCAACTCGGCCTCGCTGTTCGAATACGATGTTCCCGCCGCGATGGATGCGGCGATGTTCGACCGCGCGATGGCGGTGAACCTGCGCGCGCCTGCCCTGCTCTCCGAGAAATTCGCGGCGCAGGCCGACGGTTCGCGCGACAACTGCATCGTCAACCTGCTCGACCAGAAGCTCTGGAACATGAACCCGGACTTCTATTCCTACACGATGAGCAAGGCCGGAATGCTGGCAGCGACGGACATGATGGCGCGCGCCTTCGCGCCGACTGTTCGTGTGAACGCGATCGCGCCGGGCCTGCTGCTGCCGAGCCATGACCAGACACAGGCGGAGTTCGAGGCAGTCGCGAGCCACAATCCGATGGGCAGGCCGATCGATCTCGACAATGTCGTCGCCGCAGCGGAGTTCCTCCTGAACAACACGGCGCTGACCGGCCAGATCATCCATGTCGACAACGGGCAGCGCCTGGCCTTCTCGGCGCGAGACGTGATCTTCGTGGCCGGCAGATGAGCACCCCGCCCTTCTACCTGATCCGCATCAGCAGCATCGAGACGTCGGCCTCGATCGGTATCCATGGCTTCGAGCAGACGGCGCGGCAGAAGCTGATGGTTTCGGTCACGCTGGTGCTCAATCCGCCGCCGAACGGCGACCGGATCGAGGGCGTGCAGGATTACGATTTCGTACGGGAGGGGGTGCTGGCGCTGGTAAACGGCCGGCATTTCAACCTGCAGGAGACGCTTTGCGGCGAGATTCTCGATCTCTGCCTGCGTCAGCCCGGCGTGCTGGGGGCGGTTGTGCAGACGGACAAGCCCGACGTATACCCCGGCGTCGCGGGCGTGGCCTGCCGCATGGCGCGGCTTGGCCCCTCGCTGGCGGGATTCCCGTGGTGGGACCTGCCGGTCTGAGAATCCTGTCCGAGTTTTTGGGCCATGTTCGAGATCAGCGCATCGGCGAGCTTTGAGGCAAGCCACTACATCGAGGCCGAGGCAGGCGCCGCCCATTACAGGCGCGTGCACGGCCATTCCTTCGTGGTGACGGCCAGCGTGGCTTCGCAGGACCCGGACCGCGATGGCTGGGTGATGGACCTAGGCGCGCTGGAGAGCCTTCTGAAGGCCGTTCTGGGCCAACTCGATCATTCGGTGCTGAATGAGGTTCCGGGGCTTGAAAAGCCCACCTTCGAGCACATCCTCCTCTGGATCGAATCGAAGATGAAGGCGGCCGGGGTCTCCCCCTCGCGTCTTGAGATCGAGCGGCCTACATTGAAACAAAGGGCGGTCTACACGCCCCGATAAAGGAGCGTCCGATGCCCGATGCCAAGAAGCCGGCCAAGGCTGCCAAGCCCGCCAAGAAAGAAACCGCCGGCAAGCCCACCGAAGATCACACCAAGGCGACGGGCCACGACCACGCCAGCCAGAGCGAACATGCCAAGGCGCTGTGGCAGAAGCTGCACGGCACTTCGGAAGAGCGCACGAAGGGCGGGCCTCCGGGCGCGAACATTCCCGGCAAGAAGAAGGGTGGCTTCGACGCCAGCCAGCTCCGCGGCAACGCCAAGGGCAATTTCGGCGGAGGCGGAAACCAGATGCTTCGCCGTACCCAGGGCAAGGGCGGCGGCGGGGGTGGAGGCGGCGGAGGCGGTGGCGGCGGGGCCGCCTAGCCCGCGCCTTCGATCGCTTCGAGCGCCTCAAGCCATTCAGCTTCAGCGGTATCGAGCTGTGCCTGTAGCCGGGCGCGCGACTTCAGCTTGGCTTCGGCGTCGGCCTTGTGCGTGAAGGTGTCGGGATCGCCGAGATCGCGGTCGATCAGTTCGAGCGCGGCGCGGGCCTTCTCGACTTCCTTCTCGGCGGTCTCCAGCCGGTGCTTCTGCTTGAACGTCGCCTTGTTCGCCGGTTTCGCAGCGGGCGCAGCGTACGGCTTGGCCGACTTGTCCTTTTCCGCCTGAGCCGCCGCGATCTCCGCGCGCGCGATGGCGTGCTGCTTGTCTGAATCGGGGCGGTCGGCCGCGAGGACGAGCGCCTTGTAGTCGGCGAGGTCGCCATCATACGGCTTGGCCTTGCCGTCATTGACCAGCCAGAGGCGGTCGGCGGTTGCTTCCGCCAGATAGGTGTCGTGGGTGATGACCAGCACGGCGCCGTTGAACTCGTTCAGCGCATAGATCAACGCCTCGCGGCTATCGATATCCAGGTGGGACGTCGGTTCGTCGAGGATGAGGATGTGCGGTTTCTTGTAGGTGGTGAGGCCCATCAGCAGGCGCACTTTCTCGCCGCCTGAGAGCTTGTCGACCTTGGTTTCGCACTTCTCATGGCCGAAGCCGAACTGGGCCGCTAGCGCGCGCACCTGGGCCTGGCCGGCATTCGGCAGCAGGTCCTTCACGTGATCGAGCACGGTCTCGCCCGCGCGCAGCTCGTCGAGCTGGTCCTGGCTGAAATAGCCGATGCGCAGGTTCTTCGATGCGCGACGAACGCCCTGCAGCAGCGGCAGTTTCTGCGCGATCGATTTCACCAGCGTGGTCTTGCCCTGCCCGTTCGCGCCGACGATGGCGATACGGTCATCGAAATCGAGACGCAGGCTGACACGGTCCAGCACAGGCTTGCCGGGCGCATAGCCCATGTCGACCTTGTCGAGTTCGAGGATGGGGGATGCGAGTTCCTCGACCTCGTAGAACTTGAACGGGATCGTGCGCTCGGCCAGCGGCACAGTGATGACCGTCATCTTTTCGAGCATCTTCATGCGGCTCTGCGCCTGCGCGGCCTTGGAGGCCTTGGCCTTGAAGCGGTCGATGAAGGACTGCATGTGCGCGCGCTGGACGTCCTGCTTTTCCTTCTGCGCGGCGAGGTGCTGCGTGCGTTCCGCGCGGCGCTGCAGGTAGGTGTCATAGCCGCCAGCCTGCAGCACTAGCTTCGCGTTCTCGACCGCGAGGATGTGCGTGACGGAGCGATTCAGCAGGTCGCGGTCGTGGCTGACGATGACGACGGTGTGCGGGTATTTGCGCAGGTACTGCTCAAGCCAGGCCGCACCCTCGAGATCGAGATAGTTGGTCGGCTCGTCCAGCAGCAGCAGTTCTGGCTGCGCAAAGAGCACGCCGCCGAGCGCCGCGCGCATGCGCCAACCGCCCGAGAATTCCTTGCATGCGCGTGACATGTCGTTCTGCGTGAAGCCGAGGCCGACGAGGATCTCCGCCGCCCGCGCCTCGCCTGACCACGCGTCGATGTCGGCCAGCCTCTCGTGGATCTCGCCGATACGGTCGGGGTCCTCGCAGGTGTCTGCCTCGCGCATCAGGCTGGCGCGCTCGTGGTCGGCTTCCAGCACGACATCGAGCAGGCTGGTGTCGTTCGCCGGCACTTCCTGCAGCACATAGCCCATCTTCGCGCCGCGATTGATGCGGACGGTGCCGTCGCCATTGCCCTCGCCCTTGGCGAGCTCTTCCCGGATGATGCGCAGCAGCGTGGACTTCCCCGTGCCGTTGCGGCCGACGAGGCCGACCTTCCAGCCGTCCGCAATCTGGGCCGAGGCCCCCTCGAACAGGGGCCGGCCATCGATCCGGAATGTGAGGTCGTTGATCTGCAGCATAGAGGCGAGTTCGGGAGGTCTCTTTTGGGGGAGATTTTGCGGGCCCGTATGACGGGTTCGGCGCGCCGCGTCAAATGACGCTGCACGTTGACGCAGCAGCGTTAATCGCGGCCCGGCTAGACACAGGACACAATGGTTTTCCAACCACAATTTGCCGATTCCGGGGTTGCCTCGCACCGGGGGCGGGAGGAATGTCCGCCCCGCGCCAATGAGGCGTCTGACCAGGAAACCGCTTCTGTCGCTGTCCGTTCAGGGGCTGCACCGATCCGATGATGACGCCCGCCGAAAAGCTCAAAGCGAAGAAGAAGCGCAAGGATCCGATGAGCTCGGAGACCTGGCGCACGGCCGCGCTGGTCGCTGTGCTGGCCTGGGCGGGCGTGGGGGCAGACAGCCTTTCGTCGGCGAACTACGGGCCGGAGGAAGCCTACAAGGCGCTGCACCAGTCGGGACATGAGCCGCTGGTCCTGTGGCTGGCGCTGATCACGGCGCTGACGGTGGTCGTGATCTCCATGGCCTATGTGCAGATCATCCGGCTCTTCCCGAATGGCGGGGGCGGCTACAAGGCGGCGACCAAGCTGGTGCACCCCTACGCCGGCCTCCTGTCGGGATCGGCGCTGATCGTCGACTACTCGCTGACCATCGCGATCTCGGTGGCGGCGGCGACGGACGCGATGTTCAACCTCTTCCCGCTGGAATGGGCGCAGTACAAACCGTTCGCAATCGCTGGAGGGCTGGGGTTCCTCCTGTTCCTGAACCTGCGTGGCGTGCGGGAGTCGGTGACTGTTCTGGCGCCAATCTTCTTTGGCTTCCTGCTTATCCACGTCGTGCTGATCGGCTTCGGCCTGTTCGCCAAGAGCGACGAACTGGTCTCCGCAGTGGTGAATGCCGAGCGCCACATCACGACCACGACCAATGAGGGAGGGACATGGGCGCTGGTGGCCATCATCGCAACCGCCTATGCCGCCGGCGCCGGCACCTATACCGGGATCGAGGCGCTGTCCGAAAACGCCCAGTTCCTCAAGCCGCCGCGCGCGCAGACGGGCGCCCGCGCCATGACGCTCATCGCGATATCGCTGGCCGTGCTCGCGGGCGGGATCATGCTGCTCTACACGGTCTGGCTGCCGGAGCTTCAGGAAGGCAAGACGCTCAACGCCGTGGTGTTCGAAGCGACGCTGGCACAGCTGTTCCCCGATGCAGAGCTGGCGCGGCAGATCATTCTGGCGGTGGCGATGGTGTTCGCGGCGGCGCTGCTGCTGGTGGCGGCGGCTTCGGGCTTCCTCGGCGGCCCGACCGTCCTGGCATGGATGGCGATCGACAAGTGGGCGCCGCATTCCTTCGCGCATCTGTCCAACAAGCTGGTGGCGCAGAACGGCGTTCTGGCCATGGGCATGGCGGCGGGACTTCTGCTGCTGTTTACCGGGGGACAGGTTCACTCGCTGGTGGTGCTTTACTCCATCAACGTGTTCCTGACCTTCAGCCTCTCGCTGACGGGCCTCGCGCGCTACAACCTGACCCATCGCCACGAGATGAAGTTCGGACAGTGGCTCAGCCGGACGGGGATTTCGCTGGCCGCGGTGACGGTGGCGGTTGCGATCCTGATCACGCTTTTCGTCGCCAAGTTCAGCCAGGGCGCGTGGGTGGCCGTGGTTGTGGCGCTGATGATCGCGGCTTGCGGATACTGGGTTCGCGATCACTACCGGCGGTTCGATGCGTCGATGGAGAAGTCGTTCGACGAATTGCTGATGCGCGACCCGGCTGCGGCGATCGAGATTCCGAAGCCGGCCAAGATGAAGCGGCCGGTGGGCATCATCACGGGAGCGCAGGGAGCGGCGGGACTTCATGCGTTGATGCATGCGCAAAGGCTTTTCCGGGGGCAGTTCGATAGCGTGCTGATCATTTCAGCCGGCGAAGTCGATGCGGAGGCCTATGGCGGGCACGAGGCTCTCGAGCGGCTGAAGAGCCAGGTCGGCGAGCGTTGCGCCAAGATCGTGGCCTGGTGCCGGGATCATGGCATGCCGGCGAAAGTCTATACAGGGTTCTCGACCGATGCCGTGGAGACGCTGGAAGAGCTCTGCACCAAGGCGCAGAACGATTATCCGAACGTGATCTTCGTGGCGACCCGGCCGATGACGCGGCCGCACGGCTGGGCCTCCACCCTCCTCCACGGCGGCACGGCGCTATCGCTGCAGCGGCGTCTGCACGGGCATGACGCGCCGCTGATCGTGCTGCCCATGCGGGTCGAGATCGGGCCGGACAGGTTCTTCAAGCCCGCGCAGGACGATGCGTCGGAGACGGGCGCGCCGGGTGTTCCGGGGCGGACGGCGGCCGAGCCGGAAGACACGGGCGGCTGATTGGCGTGCGTGGGCGATCTCGCTGACGGGCTCAGCGAGTTGGGTTTTCCGGAATCTGGATGAGTGGCGAGGGCGGGCCGCGCGCAAGCGCGCAGCCCCTTCCGTCTCGCGACGAAGACGCCGCGATCCACCTTCCCCACTGCGTGGAGGAGGACTTCGAGGCGATGCGCGAAGCGGCGACGACGAAACGCGCCGGGGCGGTGAAGCAGGCAGGGAGCGCTTCGTCGCGCTCGCGCGTGAGCTTCACCGCGCGCAGCTGTGCCAGCCGCTCGACCTGCTCGTAGCGCAGCACGAGGCTGGAGAAGCGACGCTAGCAGGCGGCGGCGGTGCGGTCGGAATGATGTGGGAGGATGACGGGACGTCAGTCACGGGTCCCATGCGGCAGGCCCGCGATCTCGCAGGCGCGGAGATGGATCAGGAGATCGAGCTTGGCGTGCGCGTCGAGGAGACCTGCGGAGATCTGTGCGCAGTGGGCGGGGTCGGCGTCCATCCAGTCGAGCGTGGCCTCGTCCTCGAAGGTCGCGAAGCCGGCTTCGATGATATCGACGAGGTTCGTCTCCACCGCCATGGCTGGGCGGAGGGTCCAGAGGATCCAGAGGATGATCTGCGACAGCTCGTACATGCGGGGCAGTATACGGCTGGCCGGGAGGCATGCGGGATTGAAACAGCTGCGTCCTACAGTTTGAGCGGCTAGTGGCTTGAGATCGCGCCGGATGTTTTTCCGGCGTCCTACAGTCTGGATACAGCTGTTTCCCACAGTTGCGGCTGGCGCGGGCCGGTCGATCAATGCTGAAAAGAAAAGGCCCGGCTGTTTCCAGCCGGGCCTTTCCAGATCGTCGGGCTTGTCGCCTTACATCTTCGCGATGGCGGTCCAGGACTTGGCGAGCCAGGCTGCGCCGTTGTCAGACTTGATGCTCGCCCAGGTCTTGCGGGCGTCGTCTTTCTTGCCAGCGCGGAACTGGGCAACGCCCAGGCGCACTTTCACGAGATCCGTCGTGCCCGCGTCCATGTTCCCCTTGGCGAGGGCCTTCTGGTACAGGTCAATCGCCTTGGCGTAATCGCCAGCGCCGAGCCAGGCTTCCGCAGTGCTCGAGTACTGGTCGCCCGTGGTCTTCGTGGCCGCGTCGGCCTCGGACTTGGCGAGGTCGGTCGCCTTGTCGGCTTTCGCATCTGCCTGGGCGCGTTCGTAGAGGCGCTTGTTGCGGTCGGCGTTCTTGTCGGTCGCGCTGCCGAGCGTGCCGGCCTTGAAGAGCGGAGCCCAGACCTTCTCGGCCTCGATCGCCATGCCGCGCTGTAGCGCCATGTCAGCCATTTCGGACTGTTCGGTGGTGTTGAGCTTCACGCCAGCCGCGGAGAGAGCGCGGTACACGTCGAGGAGCGACTCGTTCGACTTGTACTTCGGCTCTTTCTTGGAGCGCTCGATCATCATGCGCCAGTAGGTCTCTTTCTTCATGACCGGCGCGATGCGTTCGACCACCTTGTAGTACTCGTCCATCTTGCCCTGCGCGCTGTAGGCGTTGAGCATGATGTTGTAGGCGACTTCGCCGCCCTTCGCGTCGATGGCCTTCTGGGCGTACTTGATCGCCTCGGCATAGTTCTTCGCGTCGAGTTCCTTGCGCGCGATGAACTGGAGCTCGGTGGCCGTGCCGCCGTACTTGTCGACGTTCTGCTTGGTCTGGGCGAGCGCCTTCGCGGTCTGGCCCATCGAGGCGTATTCGCCGGCGATGATCTTGTCGTAGTTCTGGATCTGGCCGGCCGTGAGGCCGCCGAGCGACTTCGCCTTCTCGATCGAGGCGATGCACTGGGCGTGGTTCTTCATGCCGCAATAGGCGCCGACGCGGATCTGCTCGAGCGCGCCTTTCTGGGCGTTGCCTTCGGCATGGGCCTGGGCGGCGTCAGCCTTCTGCAGCGCTTGCGAGAAGTTCTTCGCGGTGAGCGCGGCGCTGGCCGCCTGGAAGTTGTCCACGAACTCCTTCTTGGCCGTGGCCTGCGCAATCGCGGCAGGCGCCGTAACCATCGTTACGCTGGCGACCCCGAAGGCGCATGCCAGTCCGAGCCCGAGGGCCGGCAGGCTGTTGCGCAGGGCTTTGCCGAACGTCTGCATCCTAGATACCTCCACCTTGTCGTCGTCCGTTCCGATATAGACGGCCCCAGACCGCCCTCAACTCTGATTCTGCAGCTTCCGCTGCGCACGAACGGCGCCCTTCGTTTTACCGAGGGACGCCGCCATGAATTTGCGCCTTCGAATGTGGCGAGATCAGGTTCCCCCGATAACGCCCATCTTCTTCAGGCCGTTGCGCTGCGCCGACGCCATGACGTGAGCGACGACGCCGTACTTCGCGAGCCTGTGCGGCTCGATATGGATCTCCGGCTGCATCGCACGCTGAGCCTCGATCTTGAGGTTCGTGTCCAGCTGGTTGCGGCCGACGACCGCGCCGTTCCACAGGATCGAACCGTCGAAGTCCACCATGATCCGGACCGGGTCCGGGAGATCTGGCGGGGGCTCCGGCGCATCCGGCGGCGGCGGCAGCGGGGTGTCGAGTTTGACCGCGTGGCGCTGCGGGGGCAGCGTCACGATCAGCATGATGAGTAGGACGAGCATGACGTCGATCAACGGGGTGGTGTTGATCTCAGACATCGGCTCCCCCTCAGCCGGTCCTCCTGCAGACATTGCCATAGCAATTACTCCTGTGGCCCGGGGGGGTTAACCACCCAGCGGGGGGGCCTTGGTGATGAAGCCGATCTTCAGGATCCCGGACTGCTGTGCGATCGCAACGACCTTGCCGACATGGTAGTATTCGGTCAGCAGATCGCCGCGGATGTGCACTTCAGGCTGGGGAACGAGGCGGGCCTGCATCGCGAGACGCGAAGCCAGCTGTTGTTCGCTCACCTGGGACAGGTTCCAGTAGACCGTGCCGTCGGCCGACACCGCAAGGTTGATGTTCTCCCTGCGGGTCTGGACGACGACGTTACGCTCTTCCGGCAGTGTCACGTCGATGTTGCCGACGGCCACCGGGATGGTGATCAGGAAGATGATCAGCAGCACCAGCATGATGTCGACGAGCGGCGTCGTGTTGATCGTTGAGTTGAGCGGAGACTCATCCTCATCGACCAGCTGGATGCTCGACGGGTTGCCTACACCGCTATCTTGACTGTCAGCCATGACTGGCTCTCCTCAAGCTAGCGGGATCAGGCTTTAGCCGACGTGGCCATCAGCTTGTCGACGTCGTACGCGAAGTGACGCGCGGCGTCGGAGATCATTTTGTTCCGGCGGCCCAGCAGGTTGTAGAAGATAACCGCGGGGACGGCGACGGCCAGACCGATGGCGGTCATGATCAGCGCTTCACCGACGGGACCGGCCACAACCTCGATCGAGGCGTCGCCCGAAGCCGTGATGCGGATCAGCGCGTTCACGATACCCCACACAGTGCCGAACAGACCGACGAACGGGCAGATCGAGCCGACGGTCGCGAGGAAGGCCATGCCGCCCTGCAGACGCGTGTTGATGCGCTCGAGCTCGATGCCGACCTGGTGAGCCATGCGGTCCGAGCGCGAGATGCGGGCGCCGAGACCGGCCTGGGCCGAGTTGGCCTGGGCGATCGCGCCTTCCGCAACCGAGCGGAACGCGTTGTTGCGGCCGAGCACGTCGAGACCTTCGTCAAGCGTGTTGGCGTCCCAGAAGGCCGGGATCTTCTTCATCTGGCCCGAGAGGATGAACTGGTCGACCGCTTTCGTGGCGGCGATGTAGATCGAGCCGGCGAACATGATGACCATGATGATCAGCGTGCCCTTGGCGACGAAGTCACCCTCTTCCCACACGGCGGTGAGCGAGAAGGCGTCGGCGGCCGAGTGACCGCCTTCTTCGGCGGCGGCGCCTTCAGCGGCAGCCGGAGCGGCCGGAGGAGCTTCGGCGACCGGCGGAGCAGCAGGCTCTTCCATCGGAAGGGCCGGCGGGGCTTCAGCCGGCGGCTGCGCCATGGCGACCGCGGGGATGAACATCATCGCGAGTGCGGCGAGCACGAATTTCACAGGAGAGGCAAGCCGCTTACGACCTTCCCCGAGATACGCCATTTTCATAACCGTCTTCTCCTCATTCGGGTTTCCCCGAGAATTCAGTCCGGCGGGTCGAAGCTATCCCTTCGCCTGCCGGACCATACTGCTTCAACGTTTTGACCGAGTCCCACACCCCGCCCGACCGGTCGTCAGGCTGCAACGCGCACCTGCGCGTTACCTTTCCGGTAGCCTCCACTCGTACGTGAATTCGTATTGTGGATTGCACATCGCGATCGGCTTGCCATCGGTACCGATGGCAGGATCAAGCCTGTTGCCGTTGAGCGCGCGGATCGCGGCGTCGTCCAGACGCTTCGACCCCGACGAGCCGATGACCTTCGCGTTCGACATGCGGCCGTCGATATCCACGCAGACCGAGACGCGGGTCAGACCGCTCTCGCCTGCGCGCTGGGCGGCGGCGGGATATTCCGGTTCCTTGAAGCGCTTGCCGATCTTCGGCTTCGAGCGAAGCGTGATGACCGGAGCGGCGACGGGCGCGGCTTTCACCGGCGCGGCGGCCTGCGGCTTCGGCGACGCCACGACCTGGGCGAGCGCGTTTTCCTGCGGCGGCGGAGATTCAACGATGAACTGCGGCAGGATGACCTGCGGCGGCGGCGGCGGCAGCTCGACGTCGATCGGCGGAGGTGGCGGCGGCTCCTCCTCGATCTCCGGAACTTCCTCGATGATGACGACTTCGGATTCCACCGGGCCCTTCATGATGAAGGAGCCGAAGCCGTTCATGACGGCGACAGCCGCGCCGACATTGACGAGCACGACGGTCGCGATGCCGACCATACGCGTTTGGGTATTATTCCGCTTTGTAGCGTAATACATGTCTCTCTCGCTCTCGACGCCCCAAATGTCCCACCCTGGCCTCTATGGTCCTAGTGGCGGAACCAGAAATTTATGCCTTCCTTTTGCCGCAAGCGCCAGTCTGACCGAGCGGAAATTTGCAGAACGGCCTTGCGCGCGATGTCGCATTCCCGGGGGAATGGCGCCGCGTTTCGGGGTCTTGCGAACGGCCTGTTTTCTAGGCTCTGCGCGCTCGCCGGGGGGAGCCGGCGACCCTCTGTTGGGCGCATATGCCCCGCACGTAATGCAGCTGTCAACGCGGCCTTCTGCAGTGACGCTCAACTCTTCGCCAAGGAAACCCCGCGGTGCGTCAGCGATTCGGCTCGGAGGCAGCTTCGGATTCCCCCGGACCGAGAACAGACTCAACCGCAGGCGTATCCTTGCTGGGGTCGGACAGCAGCTTTTCCCACTTCGCGATGACGGCGCAGGCGATCGAGTTGCCGATCACATTTGTCGCAGTCCGGCCCATGTCCATGAAGGCGTCGACCGCCAGCACGAGCGCGATCCACTCGGGCTTCATGCCCATCGCAGGCAGCGTTGCTGAAATAACGACCAGCGAGGCGCGCGGCACGCCAGCGATCCCCTTGGAAGTAACCATGAGCAGCAGGAGCATGCCGAGCTGCTGGTCCCAGGTGAGCGGGATGCCCATCGCCTGAGCGATGAACATCACCGCGAAGGTGCAGTACATCATCGAGCCGTCGAGGTTGAACGAATATCCGAGCGGCAGGACGAACGAGACCACGCGGTTGGCAATGCCGTGGCGCTCGAGCTGTTCCAGCAGGCGCGGATAGGCCGCCTCGGAGCTGGCTGTCGCGAAGGCGAGCAGCCCGGGCGCGCGGACATCCCACATGAGGCGGAACACGCGGGGCCCGAGCACCAGGAAGCCCGCCGTTATCAGCACCGCCCAGAGAATGAACAGCGCGAGGAAGAAGGTTCCGACGAGCCTTCCATAGTCGGCGATCACGCCGAGGCCCTGCAGCGACACGGTGTAGGCGATGGCGCCGAACACGGCGAAGGGCGCTGCGGCCATGACGTAGCCGGTGACCTTCAGCATCAGGAACGCCACCTGCTCCATCAGGTCGGTGACCCTGGACGTCTTGGGTCCGAGCGCCTGGAGGGCGACGCCGAGGAAGAGCGAGATCACCACGATCTGAAGGATCTCGTTCCGCACCATCGCGTCGGCGATCGAGGTCGGGAAGACGTGGGTGATGAACTCCTGCAGGGAGAATGTGCCGGTCGCCACCGTCGAGGCGTCGGCGACGGCGGTATCCAGCGTCACGGGGAAATTCACGCCAGGCTGGAAGATGTTCACCAGTACGAGGCCGAGACCCAGCGACACAAGCGAGGCCGTTACGAACCACGCCATCGTTCGCGCTCCGATCCTGCCGACGGCCGCGCCGCCGCCGAGGTGCGCGATGCCCACCGTCAAGGTCGTCAGCACCAGCGGGGCGACGATCATCTTGATGAGGCGCAGGAAGATATCCGATAGAATCTTGAAATAGCTCGCGATATCGGTCTGGTCCTTGGTCGGGATCTTCTCGAGTTCCGCTGCCGTCGCGACGCCATTGTTGTTGCGGTCAAGCGCCCGGAAGGCCTTGTCGACGTCTTCCGCCTTCGCGCCGGGCATCGTCGCAGCAAATTCGTCCTTGCTGGTTTGCCCGTCGCCGTTCGGATCCATCGTCGCGATTTTCGTCTGGGCGGCGGACAACCGCGCGGCCGGATCGCCATAAACAAACGCTCCCACGCCGACGCCGAGGATCATGGCGAGGATCAGGCCGATGAAGATCAGACGTTGCATGCGGCGGGCGCTCCGAAAGGCTGGCGGCCTCAATAACATGCAAGTCGGGGCTGAACACCCTTCCGCAGGGGCCGATGCCGAAAGCTTCCCCCCTTCGCCGCTTTACGTGCCACGGTGCGGCGGCGCATGACCAAGCGCGAGGGAGACTGCCATGGACGAAGGCGCAATCGATCGCGATGCGATGGGCAAGATGGCCAAGGCGCTCGCCTTCATCAAAGGTGCGAACGACCCCACCACCGTGGCGCTGAAGCTGGCGTCGGAAACAGGCAAGCCGGCGGACATCAAGAAAGCCCGCGCCCTTTTCATCAAGCTGAAGCCAAGCGACCGCAAGGGCGCGATGGCGATGCTGTCGGACGATTAGGCGCCCGGCCCACCAAACGGACCGCCGGGCTCCTGCCCGGCTCTTCTGTACTCTCTATCCCAACCACGCCTGCTCAGCGAAGAAGCCGGGCGGGAGCCCGGCGGTCCGGCCTCAACGTCTGTGAGCCGCCGAGGACCACGGCCACGCTTCGGGGATTGAGACCAGTCCAGCCGCCAAGGGATTGGCCTCGACATAGTCGATCATCACGCCGAGCTGCTTCTCGTCACGCGCGAAGCGGTCGAAGTATTCGCGACGCCAGACACGTCCTGATCGTTGCAGATGGCCATTGATCAACCGCGCAGACCAGGTCTTCCAGCGCCGCACAATTACGGCGAGGTCACCATCCTGATCGATGACGACGTGAACGTGGTTAGGCATCACGCACCAGGCCAGCAGCCGGTATTCGTAGCCGTCGCCATGCAGCAACGCCTGCTGGATCGCAGAGGCGCAGACCGGATCGCGCAGGGCGCAGTCACCAATACCGCGATCCAGCACCGCATCGTAAGCGGTCAGCGCGTCGCGCTGATCCAGAGCGAGGTCGTTGGGCGTCGAGTCTGCAAGCCCGAAAACGATATGCCGCTGCGATCCTCGCGCATCGAAGTGCGGAAGATAGCCGCGCGAACGCCAATTGATCGATTGAAAGTCCCCCATCAGCAAACAATGACGTGGCCGTTTTCAACGGTCCAGCAAAAGGACCGCCGGGCTCCTGCCCGGCTCTTTTGTTTTTGGCGCAGCTGACGCTAACTGCTGGTGTCGGGATTGGGCGAACAGCCGGGCGGGAGCCCGGCGGTCCGGTTGCCCGGCCGGTTGGAAACCTCATGCCCGGCAGTCAGGACTTCGCCGCCGATCCGCGCAATGCCGACCTGAAGGTCTGGCTGAACGGGAAGCTTGTGCCGAAGGACCAGGCGATGGTCTCCATCTTCGATGCGGGCTTCGTGCTCGGCGATGGCATGTGGGAGGGGCTGCGCCTGCACAAGGGCGCCCTGCTCTTCCTCGATGAGCACCTCGAGCGGCTCTACACCGGAGCGAAGGACATCGCGCTCGATCTCGGACTTTCGCGCGATGAGATGAAGCAGGCTCTGGCCGACACCTTGTCAGCGAATGGCATGCAGGATGGCGCGCACCTGCGCCTGATGGCGACGCGGGGCGTGAAGAAGGCGGTGAACCAGGACCCACGCAATGCGCTGGGCGCCGCCACGCTGGTGATCGTGGCTGAGTACAAAGAGCCGAGCCCGGAGATCGTGAACACCGGGCTTGCTGTGGCGACATCCACCATCCGCTGCACGCCGGCGGACATGTTCGACATGCGGTTGAATTCGCATTCGCGGCTGGCGCTGATCCGGGCGCTGCTGGACGTGATCCCGCGCGGCGGTGACGAGGCGCTGATGCTTGACCCCGGTGGGTCCGTGTCGAGTTGCAACGCCACCAACTTCTTCTGGGTGAAGGATGGCGAGGTGCGGACCTCGACCGGCGAGTTCTGCTTCAACGGCGTCACGCGCGGCGCGGTGATCCGCCTGTGCGACGCCAACCAGATACCCATCAAGCTGGACTTTTTCCCGCTGCGCGACGTGCATGGCGCGAATGAGGCGTTCGTGACCGGCACGTTCGGCGGCCTTACGCCTGTGCGCTCGGTGGATGGTCATGCGATGCCAAGTGGAGCGCCGGGACCGATGACTGCGCGGCTGCGTGCGCTCTATGAAGCGCTGAAGGACGAGCAGGCGCTCTATGCACAGATGCGGGGGACGCCGTGAGGAGAAGCGTCCTCCTTCTCGTCTGTGTTTTTGCTTCAGCTTGTACGAAAAATGTTTCGCGAGAGGCCGACAAGGCGCTCGCGGAGGCATGCCGAAACCTGTCACCCCTGAGAGTTTCGGGCCCGCTAACCGCGACCGACCTGTACTTCATTGAAACCATCGACGGGGAAAACAGACGAAGCAGTTGCCCAGATGACTGCCTGGCTATCGTTCAGGCGTTTCAACAGGCCGGCCAAAGTGCCGACCTACGACCCAGAGCAATTTTCTACGAGGATGCCTTCTATGCCGCAGGCAATTCGAGCCGGCTTAGCGCCAAGGCTGTAGCCGCATCCACGTCTGTCGATCCGCGAGATTGGGCTATCGTGGAAGGTTGGTGGGGCGTCTCCGTTGCCGATGTTGGCAATTGCCCATTGTCGGGCTGGAGCACGATGGCGGATGGCGCAGTGCTAGTTCGAACCCAAGTCCGCAATGGGCAGATTTGGTGCATGCGCGTTGAGCCTGTTTCGGCGCCCACGGCCGATGCCGCCGTCTTTCAACAGACAGCAACATCCACCCGTGTGTCGACGCAATCGAAGTGCGTGCTCCGGAAGGTTGTAAACGAGATCAGGAACGAAAACGCTTCAATTGCGCTAAGCGAAAATATCGAACTGATTTGCCCGGCTATTGCGGCCGGGATTGGTGTGACCGATTGCGGCGACCAACATCACGCGCCTATCGGACGTGAATTGCTGATGCTGACGCTGTCAGCGGGACTGGATCCAACACCATGAGCGACGTGACCCGCATCGCAATGTGGTCGGGGCCGCGGAATATCTCGACGGCGCTGATGCGTTCGTTCGGTTCGCGGGCAGATACGTGGGTGGTGGATGAGCCGTTCTATGCGGCCTACCTCTCCGTCTCCGGCGCGGATCATCCGATGGTGGCGGAGACGCTGGCGAGCCAGCCGAGCGACCCGGACGATGTCGAGAAGCAGCTGCTGGCGGAGCCGCCGAATGGCAAGTCGATCTTCTACCAGAAGCACATGACGCATCACATGCTATCGGGTTTCGGGCTCGACTGGATGAGCCAGTGCCGCAATGCGTTCCTGATACGCGATCCCGATGCGGTGCTGGCGTCCTATGCGGTGAAGCGCGGGGAAGTGGCGCTGGTGGATGTGGGGTTCGTGCAGCAGTGGGAAATCTTCAAGCGCGAGAGCGACCGGCTGGGCCATGCGCCGCCAGTGGTCGAGGGCGCGGATATCCTGCGCGATCCGGCGGGTGTGCTGTCGAAGCTGTGCGGCAAGCTGGGCATTGCGTGGGATGCGGCGATGCTGAGCTGGCCGGCGGGGCGGCGCGAGACGGACGGCGTGTGGGCGCCGGCCTGGTATGACGCGGTCGAGAAGTCGACGGGTTTCGAGCCGCCGAAGGCGGAGAGACAACCGAAACTGGCCGATCACCTGCAACGCATCGCGGACGAGGCGCGGCCGTTCTACGAGCGCATCGCGAAATGGAAGGTCACATGAACGAGAATGGCGGCTCGCCGAAGGGCACGTATTCAGGCCACGGCGTGGGACATTCCTATGCGCACATGGAGCCGGGCACGCGCTATCGCGTGAAGAAGGAGTTCATCGACTTCGACCGTGAGGTCCATCCTGTGGGCGAGACGTGGTGGTATGTCGGCACGGCGTTCCTGCCCTACGACGATGGGCGCTCGATCTTCGTGTCGCTCGACAACGAGCGCGAGTGGCACATACGGATGCAGGATCGCGCGGAAGAACAGGGGCCGATCCTCGACAAGCTGTGGGAGTATGTGGAGCCGGTGGGATGATAAGGGTCGAGGTAGTCTCCTTCGTCGATCATATTGATCTTGTCGGAACTGCTCGCTTTGGCGTTGCGATGAGAGCGGAGGCGGTGGCTGCTGAGTACAACACGATCCCGGAGCGGACGTTCGACGATCTCGGTCACTTCGAATTTCTGGCGCTGAAGGTCGATGGCGTGCTGCTGGGCTTTCGCACGCACATTCTCAACCCGAACGTCTATGCGGTCGTAAGTGTGATCCCGCGGGACCATGCCGATAGCGTGAGGCTGATAGGCGAAGTGGTTGGCATCCGCGAAGACGAAGTCGATCTGTTCGACCACGACTGGTAATCAGCCCAGCATCTTCTGCGCCTTCGCGCTGAGGGTCGAACGTGCCCCGTCCGCCGTGCGGGTCGCGAATACTGCCGCGAGGCCCTGCTCGTCCGCCATCGCCAGGCCCTGCTCTGCTCCGAGCGCGAACAGCGCTGTGGCCCAGCCATCCGCGTCCATGGCGTGCGCGTGCATGACGGCGACGGCGGAAAGCGTATCGCGGAGCGGCGTGCCAGTGCGACCGTCGAGCAGATGGGAGATGCCATCACGGCGGCGAACGAAATCGCCGGAGGTGGCGACGGCGAGATTCACGAGCGCGAGGTCGGTGTGGGCGGGCTCGCCGGGCGCGGGGGCGATGTCGGAAAGTTCGAGCTGGACCCACCAGGGCTGCGCATCGGGCTTCACGCCCTGCCCCACGAACTCGCCGCCGATTTCCATCAGGAAGCTGGGGATGCCGAGATCGCGCAGGCGCCGCGCGCAGAGATCGACGGCATGGCCCTTGGCGATGGAGGAGAGATCGAGCGCGACGCCACCGGGCTGGAAAGCGCGGTGGTTGGAGGGATCGAGTTCGATATTCCTCCAGCCCTGCCCCTTGTTCCGCTCATCCCGGCGAAAGCCGGGATCCAGGACGACACGCGTCGGCGTGTGTTGCTCTGGATCCCGGCTTTCGCCGGGATGAGCGGAGGGAGCAGGCCCGAAGCCAAGCATGTCCATGTGGGCGCCAAGGGCGGGGTTGTAGGCGCCGTCGGTCAGCCGCGCGATTTCCAGCGCACACGACAGCACAATGAAGAAATCGGGCTTGAGGTTGTGCCAGCCCTCAGTGCGGTTGAAGCGGCAGAGATCGGAGCCGGGCTCCCAGTTGCTCATCTGCCCGATGACGAGCGCGAAAGTGTCCTCCAGCGCCGCGACCACATGAGTGTTCTCCACGCTGCCGGGCACGGCGTAGGCAAGCGACCATCCTGTGCCCATGGTCGCGCCCGAGAGGCGGCGGACGGGCGCGTCGATGCGCGAAGCGCGCACGTCGGCGGGCTTCATGCCGATAGGGATCAGGAGGCGTGCATCGCTCATTTTGTCATTCCGGAAGCAGCGCAGCTGCTATCCGGAACCCAGGGGCTGCGCATCGATACGGTGTTCGCGCCCCTGGGTCCCGGGTCTGCGCAGCTTCGCTGCTTTGCCCGGAATGACAATGGAGGAACCGAAAGCTGGATCAGCCCGGCAGGACTTCCAGCACGGCGACGTAGGTGGACTGGCTCTTCAGCGTCTTGCCTTCCATCGTGGTCGTGCCGGCGGATTCGGCTTCGAGCCAGTACATGCCCGGCTTGTCGAACTTGACCTTGAGCATGCCGTCGGCGGCGGTTTTCAGTTTCACTTCGCCAGCCTCCTCGCGATAGCGGTCGCCGCCGAGGATCAGCGTCACCTCGACGTTCGCGGCGGGCTTGCCGTTGTCGATCATCCTGAACGTGGCTTCCTCACCCGAATAGAGATCGTTCGGATGCGTCGGACCGGCGACGAGTTCGAGGCCCTTGTTGGTGGCCTTGATCTCGCTCGGCGCGCCGTTCGTCACGAACGTCTCGACGCGGCGGGCCGTGGCGGTGAGTTCGACGCCGGGCTTCTTGTCGATGCCTTGCGCGACATATTCCTGCATCGTGCCGCGCCAGCGCTTGGTCTCCGTGCCTTCCTTGTAGGAGGCGTTGAGGCCGGCGTTGGCCTGCGCGATGCGGTAGGTGCCCTTCTGCTCGAGCTTGATGTCGAACGTGGTGCGGTACTGGCCGACCTGCGCGTTGGCGATCTGCACGGCCTTGCCGTCCGGCGCCGTGACCGAGATCGCGGCGATCTGCATCGGGCGGTGATCGGGGAAGAACAGGTTGTTCGAGACCGCGCCGTCGATCGTGACCCAGGCATTGTCGCCGGAGACGACTGTGGACGACGGCACGAACCACGCGCGGTGGGCGTGAGCGGCGCCGACCATCAGCGAGGCGGCGGCGGCAGCGACTATCAGGCGCTTGGCGAAGGTTTTCATGTGATGTCTCCCAGGACGCTGCAAATTACTTGGTGATCTTGAGCGTGACGGCGCCGAGCTCTTCCTTGCCCTGCCCGCTGGCGGTGGCTTCGGTTCCGGGCGCCCACTTGAACGGGATCTCGACCATCTCCTTGCCGCCGACTTCGCGGCTGGCTTCGACGATCAGCTTGTATTCGCCCGGCGCGAGGCTCGCGAGGCCGGCCTTGTCGGACGGGAATGTGACCTTGTTGACGCCCGGCGGCTTGGTCGGGCTCGAGACGCCATCCAGCGGCAGTTCAAGCGCGCGACCGGTGCGCCGCCACCACTGGCGGATGTCCTTCAGCCACTTCTCGCCTTCCTGGTCTTTCAGCTTGATGTCGTACCAGACCGACAGGTTAGCAGCGACCTTGCCGGAGGCGTCCTCGATCCAGATGGCGATGTAGGGGCGGTGGTATTCCGCGACGCTGAGCTTCGGAATCTCGACGGAGAGCTCGATGCCGCCCGCATGAGCAACACCCGCCGCAACAACTGGAACCGCAAGCGTCAGAAGTCTGCGCATACTCAAGCTACCTCAGATGTGAACAAGAAAGACCGCAATAAGAGCCGGAACAAGAAGCCCCGCACCCACAATAAACCACGTCGGCGGGCGCCGCGGAGCGTGCATCCACAGCAGCACCAGCCCCGTGATGCAGAACAGGATCGCAGCGACCGAGAAGATATCTAGGAACCAGAACCAGACCGGGCCCGTGTTCCTGCCTTTGTGAAGATCGTTGAGCCAGGAGATCGCGCCGCGATCCGTGTTCTCGTAAGTCACGTCGCCGGTTTCGCGGTCGATCGATAGCCACGCATCCCCGCCCGGCTTGGGCATGCCGACATAGACTTCCGTGTCCGACCATTCGCCGGTGCGGCGCGAGACCTGCGCGCCAGTTTCCTTCTCCAGCCAGTCCGCGACGGGCTTGGGCAGGATGGCCGTGTCGCCCTCCGCAGGCGGCGCGCCGATCTGCGCGAGCATTTCCGGCGGCATCACCCGGGTGATCTCGGTGACGACGGGTTTGCCCTCGATCTGGCCGGCATGGTTCAGCGTGATGCCGGTGAAGGCGAACAGCAGCATTCCGATGAGGGTCGCGGCGCCGGTGATCCAGTGCCAGATGCGCGCCTGCGTCATCCAGAACAGGCGGCGCACCTTCTTGCGGTGAGCCTTCTGCGCGGCCTTCTCGGCTGCAGCCTTTGCCGCATCCGTCGACGCGTTCGCAGATATGTCCGACCCCTCGGCCATCCAGTTCCCCGACGTGCGGATTTTGTCCGACGTGCCATGCCATCCGGGGCGACCCCGTTTCTGGCCGCAGGGTTACGACACGCTCCGGCTAATTGCAACCCATTCTCATTTGCAAATGGCAGCGAAAACGCAGCTGTGATGGGATGTCGCGCGTTCGATCAGCGACCCAGCAGCCGCTCGAAGTAAATCAACGGCGCGGTGCGGAACACGGTGCGACCACGCTCGGTGTAGCCGCATTTCGCATAGAAACCGCCTGCGCCCGCGTTGGCGTCGAAAGCGTCCAGGCGGATGGCCTGGCCCGCGCCTTCGAGCCAGTTACGCACGCGGGTTTCTGCGTCCGCCAACAGGGCGCGGCCGACACCCATGCCCTGCGCCTTTGGATCGACCGCCATGCTGGTGAGGTAGATCGGGCGCTTCACCGGCGTGAAATACGACTTGTCGATCGCCCAGGGCTTCCGGGTGGACAATGTCAGCGTACCGACGATCGTGCCGGCCTCTGTCGCGATGATGACGCCCCCGCGCTTCATCGCCAGCAGAACGCCGTTCTCTGTCGCGTTGGACGACCAGTGGCCCTGTCCGAAGCGCGCTGTCAGATCGTTCGCCGCGGCGATGCGCAGCGCCGCCACTTCAGCAGCATCCGCGGCGACCGCCTCGCGGATCGACAGTTTCACGTCCAGCCTCCGCCCGCTCCGGGCCACACGCCGCACCGTTGCGCGGTTCGACCGGCGACGCCACAGCACGCGATAGGTCTGCGCGACAAATTTGCGTGCGACGCCAAAAGACCCTGACGCCAAAAGACAAGGCGCGCGACCCGAAGATCGCGCGCCTCATTTCACGCGTCTGCTGTCTTCGCCGGACTAGAAGCCCCAGCGGAGACCCACATCCCAGCTCGAGCCTTTGACATCGATCGCCGTGTTGCGGCCTTGAAAGCCCGCCGTGCTGAACGTTCCTGCGTCGAAGTAGCGGAACTGCGCGGTAGCGGCCATGTTGCCAGACAGCGGAACCGAGAAGCCGGCCATCGCCTGCCAACCGACATTCGTCTGGTCGTTATCGACGATCGCCACGCCCGGACCGTTCGGCGCGGTCGGATACGGCCCGAAGAATTCGAACTCGCCCTTCACAGCGCCTGCCCCGACGCCGATATACGGCGTGAGGCTCTGGCCGTTGCCGAAGTCCCAATAGGCATTGAGCATGCCGGTGACGAGGTTCAACGTACCGTCGAGCGGACGCGAGACGACGCCCGCGCTGGTGGTGGAGTAAGAGTTGGCGTCGCCGGCAGTCATGCCGAACTCGCCCTCCACGCGGAGATCGCCGAGATCCCAGCCGAGAGCGGCGCGGCCGCTGAAGTCATCGTCGAGATCGACACGCATCGCGATGTCGTTGCCCGCTGAAATGCCGTTCTCGATGCGCGTGTCGGCGCTGTCGATGCGCGTCCAGCCTGCGCCGAGCGAAATGTAAGTTCCTTGCGCGTAAGCCGTCCCCCCGGCGAAAGCCGTCGCCAGCGCCGCCGTAGCGACGCCGATGCCCCACTTCATCATAAAAAAAGCTCCTGAGATTCCTGACCCCGTTTGGCCCAACGGCCGATGGTCAGCTTACACGTTTCGCTTCCATGACAAATACGTGAACGCCTGCGGAGCGAGCGCAACCTTCCGCATGGGAAGCATCTGGGAAAAGCGAACTTGAGGGGCTTCGTTGCGTCAGGCATGAGTGGCGGAAAGACAACTCTCCCGAGGATTTCATGGCTAACAGGTCTCGTCTTCTGCTCGCGCTCGCAGCGACAGTCTCGCTGTCGGCATGCACGTCCGTGGCGAACAGGTCAGGCGTGCCCGCGGACGTGGTGGCGATTCACCAGCGCCTGATGACGCTCGACACGCACCTCGACACCCCGGCCTTCTTCGACACGGTGCGCGGCTACGACATCATGGAGCGGCACGATGTCGAGCGCGACGGCACGCAGGTCGACTATCCGCGCATGAACGAGGGCGGCCTCGATGGCGGCTTCTGGGTCATCTACATGGGCCAGGGTCCGCTGACCAGCGAAGGCTATCGTTCGATCCGCGACACGGCGCTGATCCGCGCGATGTCGATCCAGAAGATGGTGGCGGCCAACCCGGACAAATTCGAGCTGGCGCTGACGTCCGACGATGCGGCGCGCATCAACGCGACCGGCAAGAAGATCGTCTATATGTCGATCGAGAACTCCTACGAGCTGGGCGAGGATCTTTCCCTGCTCGACACCTTCTACAAGCTCGGCGTGCGGATGGCGGGCCCGGTGCACAATGGCAGCAACCAGCTGGCCGACTCCACGAACCCCGGCGCCAATCCTCCGGTGAACTGGGGCGGCCTCAGCCCGCTCGGCAAGGAATACGTGAAGCGCGCCAACGTGCTCGGGATCATTCTCGACGGCAGCCACGCTTCGGACGCCGCCATCGACCAGATGATCGACCTTTCGGCGACGCCGATCATCCTCTCGCACCACGGCGCGGACCATCTCAACGAGCACCCGCGCAATGCACCCGACGCGCTGCTGAAGAAGCTCGCGGCGAAAGGAGGCGTGATCCACATGAACGCGCTCGGCTCGTTCATCAAACCGCTGCCGCAGACGAAAGAGCGGACGGATGCGCTTACTGTGCTGCGCACCAAATGGAGAAATCCAAACGCGCTGGAGGGCGCACAATACGAGCAGTATCTCGACGAGCTAGGCGCGCTCAACAAGCAATTCCCGGAGAACCGCGCTACGTTCGAGGACTACATGGCGCAGGTGCTCTACACGATTAAACTCGTGGGCGTGGACCATGTCGGCTTCGGCGCGGACTGGGATGGCGGCGGCGGACTCGACGGTTTCCGCGACATCACCGCCCTGCCGAAGATCACCGAGCGCCTGCTGAAGGAAGGCTATACAGAAGCCGACCTGCAGAAGATGTGGGGCGGCAACGTCGTGCGCCTGCTGAAGGCGGCAGAGGACTACAAGGCCAGCTTGCCGAAATAGCCATGCAGTTCATGGCGCGCCTTCGCGAACCGGTGAAGCGCGGCGAAGTGACGTGCAGCGTGCGGATCTGGCAGAGCCCGAAGGTGAAGGCCGGCGGCCGTTACCGCCTGCCGCCGGGCGAGATCGAGGTAACGTCGATCCGCGAGATCAGCCTGTCGGACATCGCGCCGGCGCTGGCCCGGAAATCCGGGTTCGCGGGCGTGGTCGATCTCCTGAAGATCGCCAAGCACGGTCCGGGCGAACGCGTCTTTCTGGTGAAGTTCGTCTATCACGAACCCGACTAGGTTGATCCGGCTGCCTGCCCCCACAGCGAGGCAAACGGGATCAGGTCCTTGAGCATGAATGCGGACGTGACCAGCAGGTAGACGCCGAAGACGCGCTTGAGCTTGATCGGGTCCAGCCTGTGAGCCGCCGCCGCTCCAAGTGGCGCGGTCCAGATGCTCATCGCGACGATGGCCGCCAGTGCGATGACGTTCACGAAACCCACCGAACCCATCGGCAGGTTCTGCTGGCCGAAGCCGGTGATCATGCTGCCGATGGCGCCGGGCACTGCGATGATCGTTCCGAACCCTGCAGCTGTCGCCACGGCGCGATGCATGTTCACGCCGCTCATCGTCATGATGAGGATGGCCGGCGTGCCGCCACCAATGCCAAGCAGCGACGAAAATGCGCCAAGGCTGGAGCCGAGCGCGACCCGTGCGGGGCCTTTCGGCATGCGTTCTTCCACCCTCACCTTTCGGCCGAGGATCTGGAAGATGAAGTTGAGGCCGAGCGGGATCAGGCAGATGCCGAAGGCGATCTTCAACTGCCCGCCATCCATGAAGCTGGTGAGCACAACGCCCGCGACCACACCGGTCACGACCCATGGCAACCAGCCCTTGAGGATATTCCAGTCCACTGCTCCGCGCTTGGCGTGCGCCTGAACGGATCTGAGCGAGGTGAAGAAGATCGTCGCCAGCGACGTGCCGATGGCGACATGCATGATGTGTTCGTCGCCGCCATCGTGCGGAAGCACGGTAAGCACGGCTGCTAGAGCTGGCACCACGACGAACCCGCCGCCGATTCCGAACATTCCCGCCACGAACCCCGCGAACAGGCCCGCGACGAGCATCGAGATCACGAGTAGGCCGTACTGCTGGAACGCTGTCCCAAGCCAGTCCTGCTGCGCGGCAATGCCGGTCATTTCGTTCAACGCCACCTGGCCATCATCCGGCTGGTCTTGTCCTGTCTGGAATCCGGCTCCGACTTGGCGCGCGGGGCGACAGGCGGGCAAGGCTGGCTGCGCCTTGCGGCCGCCGAACCTTGCCCGGCGCCGACAATTGCAGCGCCTGCGCCCATGCGGCGCCCACGCGAGGGAATGCGCGCCCTCGCGTGGGCTGCCGGTCTAGAACGACTGCTTGGCCCGCACGTAATAGAAGCGACCCTGCCAGTCGACGATCGAATCGGAGCGATAGATGCGTCCGTTCGTGGTTTCCTGCAGGTAGGGGTTGCCTTCTTTCGGATACGAGTCGAGCACGTTGCGCGCGCCGAAGGCGAGCGACAGGTCGTCGGTAACGTCCCAGCCGAACTCGAGATCGAAAAGGACTTCCGCCGACATTTCCTGGACCGCGAGACCTTGCGGATACGCGGTCGGCGGCCGGTTGTTCAGCGGATCGTCGGCGTCGGTGCGGCAGGTGAAGCCGTCCGTGCCATTTCCGGTGAGACAGTTCGAGACGCTGTAGTCGCCGTAATAGCTGGCCCGCAGCAGGCCCTTGAACGGGCCGTAGGTGTGCTGCGCCGCGAACACAGCGCGGAATTCCGGCGCACCATTCTCGAAGTCGAACACATCTTCCTCGAAGAAGAGGTTGGCGATGTTGACCTTCTCGATCGAGAACTTGTTGTAGTTTACGCTGGTGGTGAAGTCGGTCTCGCCCAGATCGCCCCAGTCGGCGCTGTAGGTGACGACCAGATCGACGCCTTCCGTTTTCGAGTCGAAGGCGTTCTGGAAGAAGTTGACGCCACCGATCGTGTCTGCGCCAGGCACGCCGGCCGCAAGCAGCGCGGCGCGGATGGTGGCGTCCACGTTGATCGTGGCGGTTGCATAGAACTGGTCCTCGAGGTCGATCTGATAGAAGTCCAGCGTGACATCGAACGGACCGAACGCTCCCGTGGCGCCAAGCGAGTAGTTCGTGGAGACCTCGGGCTTAAGCGGCTGGGCGCCGAGGAAGACCGAAACCGGGTTGGTCGCTGGGAACAGGCCCACCGCCACGGGCTCGCCCGCTGGGAAGCGAGTCGAGACGTTGATGGTGGAGAGCTGGCCCGGCGTTGGCGCACGGAAACCGGTGCCGACCGAGCCCCTCACGTTGATGTCCGGCGTCACACTCCAGCGGCCAGCGAGCTTGTAGTCGAACGTCTCGCCGAAGTCGGAGAAGTTCTCGTAGCGAAGCGCGAGATCGAGGAAGAGAGAGTCTGTCACGTCGGACGCAAACTCTACATAGGCCGCATAGCTATCGCGGTTGAGGGAGCCGGAATAATCCGGGTTGTTGCCGGGGAAGCCGTCTGATCCGACCGCAAGCTGCGTATAGACCGGGTCCGATGCCGTCTGGCAGTTGGTGTTGGTCATGCCAGCCGTGAGGCCGGCAGCCGTAGCCGTGCGCAAGCCAACGGTCGTTTCGTTGGAGCAGAAGTTCCAGGGATCCTGCAGCGCGTATGGCCCGGCGATCCACGAAGCTTCCTCGCCCGGCACGATCTCGTAGCCTTCATCGCGATATTCCGCACCGAAGCCGATATCGAGCGGATTGGCGAAGAAGCTGACCGGCATGGTATAGACGAAGTCCGCGTTGACCGCGAACTCGTCGGACACCAGGTCGCCCGGATGGAACGATGTCGGCGAGAGGTTGCCGAGCGACGGGTTCACTGTGTTCCAGAGCGTGTAGTAGATCGTATCCTTGCCGTAGCGCGTCGAGAAATCGTAGATGAAGTCCGGCGAGAACTCGCCCCTCAACCCGCCCGTGAACGAGTAGTCGACGACGTTGCCGCCGAAGCGCGGCGTGCGACCGGCGGGATAGTTGGTGAGGTACTGGAAGATCGTGCCGGTCTGCGTGCGGATGCGCGACGTGTTGATGCTGGCGACCGGGCTGCGGTAGTTGAAGTCGCCGTCGGACTGGCTGTTGGAATAGTTCGCGAAGCCGTAGAGCTCCATTGTATCCGACAGCTGGTAGCCCGCATTGATGAAGGTGCGGACCGCTTCGGCCTCCGGCTGGCCCCACAGCTGCACGTTGGCGGTGTCAAAGTCCTCACCCAATCCGAACAGCGCGGAGTATTGCGGGTTCGCCGCGAGGAAGGTCGCGACGTCGAAGCTGCCCTGCTGCCAGTTGACGCCGTTGGTGACGCCGCGCTGGATGCCCCACTCCATGCCGCGATTGGTCGGCTGCGCCGACGTTCCCTCGACGCTGATGTTGATGAAGCCATTCTCGCCCAGCGGCAGGCCGAGGTTGGCCGCGATCAGCACATCCTCGCCATCGCCCTCCTGGTAGCCACCTGCCTGGAACTGGATCTCGCCGCCTTCAGGTGCATCCTTGAGGATGAAGTTCATAACGCCGGCGATGGCGTCCGACCCGTATTGCGCAGCCGCGCCGTCGCGCAGCACTTCGACCGTTTTCAGCGCGGATGCAGGAATGGTCGCGATGTCCGGACCCTGCGTGCCTGAACCGCCGATCGACACCAGCGCCGCGCGGTGGCGCCGCTTCGAGTTCACCAGAACCAGCGTCTTATCCGATGCAAGACCGCGCAGCGCTGCCGGGCGGATGAAGGTCGCGCCGTCCGAGATCGGCTGGCGCGCGATCGTGTAGGACGGCACCAGCGTCTTGATGACATCGTTCGTGTCGGTGAACGAGATGTCCTCGATTGCCTCGGCGGTCAGCACATCCACGGGCACGGCCGAGTCCGCGATGCTGCGGCCTTCGGTTCGCGTACCGGTGACGATGATGATGTCCTGCTTTTGCGGAGAATCTTCCTCCGCTGCAGGCGCGCTCTGGGCCCAGGCGGCCCCTCCCCCCATCAGGAAAGCGCCCGCGACCGCTGCGCTCACCAGTCCGTTGTAAAGAAGCTTCGTCTTCATGTGGTCCCCGTTGTGATCCAGCTCTCCTCTGTTTCCTGCCCTGAAGGTTTCTTGTTGCGCCGATCACGGCATCCGGGGCTGCACGCGTACAGCGGAACACGACGCACGCCGCGCAGATTCCTGTCGATGTCAGTTTCAAGGGCGCCGCGATTTCGGCGCGTCAACGACCAGTAGGGCGAGACTGCGCACGCAGCCGCCCGATGCGAACTTTTTCAGCCGCCGTCCGAGATTATGACAGCTTCGTTGCGGCTCGCCAGACGCAGCGTCGCGAACATGCCTGACCAGCGCGATTCATCACTCACGCTGGCGAGAGGTTGAGCGTGATTGCACAACGCCTCGCCATTTCACGCCCGCCGGAGTCGCCCGGCAGGGACGCTTGCGCGGTTTGTGCGCGCATGCGCCTCAAGGTCGACCAGCAGCTTGTTCGACTCTGGACGGATCGTGTGCAGCCTGTACCAAAGACAGGCGCCGGCGTAGCCTGAGGCTGCATCCAAGGAGACAAAGCGTGATCCGGACTGCAATCGTGCTCTCGCTGTTCCTCGCTTTCGCGCCCTCCGCGCTCGCGCAGGCCTACGCGCCGCCGCGCACACCGGACGGCAAGCCCGACCTGCAGGGCGACTGGACCAATTCGAGCATCACCACGCTGGAGCGGACGAACGCCTCGCTGCCCCTCGTTCTGGACGCCGAACAGGTGAAGCGGATGGAAGGCCAGCGTCTTCAACAGGAAGTGGCGCAGAACGACCGCACCAATCCTGGCGAGGGCGCGCCTGCGGCCGGCGGCAATATCGGCGGCTACAACGCCTTCTGGCTCGACCGCGGCATGAAGGTAGGCGTTGTGAAGGGCGAGGCGCGCTCGTCCTGGATCACCGATCCGCCGAGCGGGAAGATGCCGGTGTCGGACGAAGGCAGGAAGCGCATTGCCACGATCCTGGCGACACGCGGCGAGGATGGGCCGGAAGGCATGAACCCCGCCGACCGCTGCCTCATTGGTTCACGCGGCTCGGGCGGACCGCCAATGCTGAACAACATCTACAACAACACGTACCAGATCGTTCAGACGCCGGATCATGTGATGATCGATGTCGAGATGATGCACGATGCGCGCATCGTTAGGATCGGCGAATCGCACAAGCCTGCTGCCGTTTCACAATGGCTCGGCGATAGCGTTGGCCGCTGGGAAGGCGACACGCTGGTGGTGGTGACGAAGAACTGGAACAGGTGGCATGGCGATTACGAGCCCATCTTCCTGTCCGAGAAGGCGACGGTCACCGAACGCTTCACGCGCACCGGCCCGGGCGAACTGACTTATGCGTTCGAGGTGGACGACCCCGGCTTCTACTCGCAGACGTGGAAAGGCGAGATGGTGTTCACGCCTTCCAATGGATCGGTCTATGAGTTCGCCTGTCACGAAGGGAACTACGCCCTGCAGCACATCCTGCAGGGCGCACGCGTCCTCGAAGAGAAGAAGTAAGGCCTACTTCACATACGCCCGCACGACGGCATCGAGGAAGTCGCGGGCTTCGTACAGCGACTTCACGCGAACCTTCTCGTTGAGGCCGTGGGCGTTGTTCTCGCCCGAGGTCGAGAAGATGCCGGACAGACCGTAGGTCGGGATGCCCGCATTCATCAGGAAGCGGCCGTCGGTGGCGCCGGCGATCATCAGCGGCGCAACGGGAACGCCGGGCCACATCTTCGCGGCCTGCGCCTTGACCGGCCCCATGATCTCATCGGTAAGCGGCGGCGCGCTGGAGCCGTCGCGGCGGCGGACGATGTCGACCTTCACCTGCGTATCGCCGATGGCCTTCTCAAGCGTTTCCTTCACCTGCTCCGGCGTCGTCCCTTGCATGACGCGGCAGGAGAGCGTGGTGGTGGCGCGCTGCGGCAGGGCGTTCGGCGCGTGGCCGGCTTCAAGCTGCGTCGCGACGCAGGTGGTGTGCAGCGAGGCGTTGTAGCTGGGATCGGCCTGCAGGACTTTCAGCGCGGCCTGATCATCCGGGTTCTTCGCAACGGCCGTCATCGCCGCGCCGACATCGCCGCCGAGCAGCGGGCCCGTGATGCGGAAGTATTCGCGCACGACCGGCGTCACTTGGATCGGGAAGGAAAGCTTCGAGACTTTGTCTGTCGCCTGCATCAAGCGGTAGATCGCATTGTCCGGCAGGGGGCGCGAGGAGTGACCGCCGGGGTTGGTGACTTCGAGCGTGAAGACCTGGTGGATCTTCTCGCCGGCCTGCACCTGCAACGTCAGCGCCTTGCCGTCTTCCGACAGCAGGCCGCCCGCGCCCTCGTTCAGCGCGAAGGCGACGTCGAACAGGTTCTTGTGGTTCTGCAGGATGTAGTCGATGCCGTTGACGCGGTTGGAGGTTTCCTCGCCGCAGGTCAGCGCCATCACAAGGTCGCGGCTGGGCTTGAAGGTGTTTTCCTGTTTCAGGCGGATCATCATGTCGAGCCAGATCGACGCCTGGCCTTTCATGTCGGCGGTGCCGCGGCCGTAGAAGAAGCCGCTCTCCTCGAACAGCGTGAAGGGATCGCGCTCCCAGTCCTCGCGCTTGGCGTCGACCACGTCTATGTGGCCCATCAGGAGGACGCCCTTCTTCTTCGGGCTCGCTGCACGCAATGTGGCGACGAGGTTGCCGTCGTCCGGCTTGCCGGGCGGAATGATGATGTTGATGTCGGCGGCGGCGAAACCGGCAGCCTTCAGGCGCGTCTCCGCCGCGCGCACGACCTTGGTGCACGAGCCAGTGGTCGGCGAGGAGTCGATCTCGACCATCTCTTCATAGATGGCGCGGAAAGTCTCGCGGCCTGGAACCTGCTGCGCGAAGCTTGCGGGTGTAATCGCGGCTACAAAGGCAAGCGATGCTGCGAGCGTGGAAATACGCATGTCTCGACCCTCGGGATTTGGCGCTGGCTTTGCCTAGCGTGTTGGGACGTTCGCATGCAAGCCGGATGGTGTTTCACCCCATAAATTCGTCACTTGCGTGGGGCTCCACCACAGATTCCGGCTAGACCCAGCCCACGCAGCCGCTTGTCATAGCGTTTCACCGCAGCAAAACTCTCGCGAACGATGCGCTGGTACTCCGGCAACATGAGACCCGGCGTCGGACGCACGCGTCCCTTCTCGTCCGCCAGAACGTAGCCGTCACGGATCAACGCCTTGATCCTGCGCCTCACCGTTTCGCGCGGAAGGTTCACACGTTCGGCGACGAGCAGCATCGAGATGGATCCCCGATACTGCTCCGGCACGACCGCCATTCCCTTGACCGCTTCGGGCGTCTGCGGGTCGAGCAGGATTGGCCGGATCGTGGCTTCGTTGATGCAGGCCAGGATGAGTATGCTTTCCATGTCGAGCTTCAGACCAAGTTGAAGCTCGTGCATCAGATCGAGCAGCAACTCAAAACCGGCAAACGCCTTCGAACGGATCTCTCGCATGGCTTCACCCCGGAGTGACTCTACCCAGTTTGGGTACTCGGCTTCGACGTGACGAGACATGCGGCATGCTTGGCGAATACCCAAAATGGGGCGTTGCCTGCGCGAACCGACTGCGCATGGGAAGTCACCATTTACCGATCCGGCCTAACCGTGCTGCGCGCAGGAAGAAGAGGTGCAAGCATGGTCGGGAAGCCGGCAGACACGACTTCTGACAACGTCCTTACATTGACCTGCCTCGCATGCGGCAAACTCCATCGTGTCCGGGAATTTCCGCGCGATTCATCCGGCAGGCTGGCGCTCTTCTTCCGTTTCACGTGCCTGAGATGCGGACGCACCGCGATCACTTTCCTGCAAGACATCATGACACGGAGTGATCTTGCAACGCGTCGACCTGAAAGACCCCACGCGCGTGCGGTCTTTCCTCGTGACCGCGCCGGTAGCGAGCCCAGATGAGCGAATGCGAAACCTTCGCAATCGCTGGGCGCGTTACCCACGGTGGGGAATGGCGGCGGCAACAGCGCTTCACGGCGTCAACGGCTTATCTCCAATGTCCAGATGGAGCGTCGCGCCGAGTAGAGGGAATGCGCGCGCAGCACGCGGCCCTTGGATCATGAAGCAGACACAACGCGATACACGCACTGTTCCTGAAGTCATCTGGTGCCGGATGTGCGGAACGATTCTCCGCATTCGTCATCGCCCTGTCGGGCTCGATGGCGCGCCCATGGAACGGTTCCTGCTATCCTGCTCGCAGTGCGGCAAGTCCGAGATCCGCTCGGCGGAAGAAATCGTTGCTTACTCGAACCGTCGAACGCCATGACCTTTCATCCCGCCTGACAATGATTTCCACGTCGCGGCCGGGGCGCGTCTTGCACCTCGCGGGCCATCGGGGCGGCGGCTAGCAAGACAAGCCGGAGTGTCAGGGCGCGTTATTCGCCGAGGGAGAAGGCGCGGCTTTTGGCTTCTCGTGCGTTTGGATCGCACTCTTCCAGAAACGCCATCGGCATGCGTGGCGGCGGGTCGAGTTCGGACGCGAGCCCGACGATCAGATTGGCGCCATCGTCGGGTATGTCCTTCAGGACATACTGGAATGCGATCGCTTTCCCTGCAGGGATTTTCTGTCCGCGGCGCTGTGTCTCCGCCGGTATCGACGACAGATACCAACCGCGCTGATCGAGCACCGTCATGGTCAGCTTCGGGATCGGAAGCGCCTTGTTGGTCTTGTTGCGGATCAGGCCTGTCACCTTGACCCAGAGCTTGCCCTTCGTGCCTTCGACATGCACGGCCGAGGAGTTCTCCAGCACGACTTCTTCGGACGATGTGCGTGCCAGCGTGTTGACGCCCCAACCCGCGTTCATCCGCTTCATCTGTCGCGCCATGAGCTGCGCTCGTACGACGCTGGCGCCGGCCTTGGCGAGATCCTGATAGTCAGAAATAGCGGCACGAGCGTTGATTAGGTCGAGCCGCGCCTTGTCGTATTCGATAATGGCGCGCTGACGCTCGAGCTCGGCACTATTGATTTTCTCCTGATCGAGTTCGACGCCGGACACGATCCGGCGGGACTGTTCCGCCGCCTCCGTGGCGCGCAGGGCGATACCCGCTGCCCGTATCACGTCCTGGCCGTATCTCGCCTCGTCTCCGAGCAGATCGTCCATGCTGAGAAAGGCATCGGGAGGAGGAATGCATTTTTCGGCATCCCGCCGCGTCTCCATCATCTCGCGGCGCGTTTCTGTTTTCATCTCGACGAGATCGTCGGGCGTATAATACGGCGCGCCGAGGCCGACATTCGGCACCGGCGCCATGCCGGTGACGATCACGCGATCCTCGGCTTCCTGTGGAAGCGGCGTTGCAGTTGGAGGTGTCGGTGGCTGCGCCTGCGCGAGGCTGGCCGCCAGCGTCGCGGCGAGAACCGCCGCCAGAGGTCGCTTCCAGATTTTTCGCGTTGTCATGTCCTTCCCCCCAGAAGGCTGAAACTAGGCCCAGCATATACCTGTCAGCATGCCCTGCCCAGTCAGCAGCACGCGCTTGTCCGATCCGTCGAGGTTCGCAACGCCCAGCTCGCCTTCGAGCGATGTCCATGCCAGGCGCTTACGCGGTAGATCGAGCGCAACGCCGATGGCCTCGCCGATGCCGCGCAGAAGCACCTTGCGGTCCATCCGCGTCGCCGGATCGAAATTCGCGGGCGGGTCCATCGCGGAAGACGACAACGTATTATCGCCGCGATCGGTCCAGTACATCGTGCGTGTCGCCAGATCGAGGTCGAGATCAATCGGCTCCGGCATGCGCGAGAACAGGGTGATCATGTCGCTGCGATTGGCCGCCGTCGAACGCGCAGGCATCTGCATGCCGACGCGGCGGATCATGCCCTGCCCGGCATTGTCGCCGCCCTTCTGCGTCCAGTAGATGTGCCCGCGCGCCGGATCGAGCGCCATGCCGACGCACCAGCGCGACTGGTCGCCCTTGTCGGTTGTCGGATTGCCGGTGACGACAACCGTCTCCAGCTTCGAGCCATCGAGATTGCAGCGCTGGATCGCCATGCCTTCGCGGTCGGACCAATAGAGCTTGCCCGCCATCTCATCGATCTTCAGCTGCTTGGGCGTGAACGTGCCGCCGGGCGCAACGATAGTGGCGACGCCCGAGCCATCCTTTTCGCAGCGCATGATGTAGCCATCGCGCTCCGCCGCGCGGCCCATGTTGGTCCAGAAGATCTGCCCGGTCGCCGCGTGGATCGCAATGCCGTCATTGACGCCCGGCGAGCGCGAGCCGTCCTTCGGCGAGTCGTCAACCAGTGTGACCGGACCGCCGCCTGCGGGATCGAACGCGAACACCTTCGCCTGTCCGAGATAGTAGAGCTTTGGCGCAGGCCCGGGTGCGATGCCGAGGCTGGAGCATCCGGCCAGCGCGAGCGCGCCGCCAAGGCCGGTGGCCACCTGTCTCCGGTTCAGGACGACCATGCTTCTCCCCTGACGTCTTGCTGCGTCGCGACGGAAGCTAGCCCGGATTGCGCGCCGGCCAAAGCGGGCGGGCGTTCAACCCTCCGCTAGTTTCTCTGGGGCTAGTACTCGTGCTCTTCCAGCCAGCGGATCGAGATTTCCTCGACATAAGGCGCCGCCGCGCGCAGGGCCGGGTCCTGCGATGAGTGCGACCCCACGCCGAGCAGCGCCGGGTCCTGCACGTCTTGCGGTGTGTTGAAGCGGACAGTGGTGCGACACCCCGCGGCAATCTCTTTCAGCGCCCCGCCCTGCCAGTCTGACACATACCCGCCCATGTCGCCGCCCAGACCGGAGAGCGTGAACGGGCCCTTGTTCAGACGCTCGACCGTTTCGAGGCCGTCGCCGAGGTTCACGCCGCCCGCCCCGGTCCATTGCGAACTGTCGCCGCTGACCGAGACGCGCGTCAGCACCGTGCGCTCTTCTTCATTCGCGAAGGTCACCTCGATGCGGCGCGACAGGTCCATCGGATAGATGACGGTGACGTTGCGCTTCGTTCCGTCGAGCGATTCGATAGTCTGGGGCGCGACGTTCTCTTGCCCGAATATGTCGGCCAGCGTGCCAGCGGTGGCGTTCTGCGCAAACGGCCCGCCGCAAACGATCGTGAGGGTGTCGGCGAGCGTGGCGGGAATCCGGATCGCTTCGGGCTCTTCCGGCCGGTGATCGGCGGCTTCGGGCTCGGCCACGGCCGGACCTTCAGCCTGCTCGGGCCCGCCGCAGGCGGCCAGCGCGATCAGTGACAGTCCTGCAAACGCGGCGCGCATCTGTCCCTCCGGAAACGGGCGGAAGCTGTCGTAAGCCGGGGGTCCTGTCCACAGCCTGAGGCGCCTCGGGCACAAGCATTTCCGGTCCGTCAGGACACTGAATTTTCGTCCACGGTAACCGGCGCACTTGACCCGGGGCGTTCCACCCTGAGAACTCACGTAACATGTCGCGTGCTATCTACCGTCCATCCGGCGAAGTCCTGGGCCGCCCCCCGCGGAGCGGCCTCTATATGTGGGCGCTTGCGGTTCTGGTCGGCGTGGTGGCGGCCTCGGCCTTCCTTATTATCCAGACACTCATTGTGTACGCGCAGTTCCTGGCGTTCGGCACTGCATCGGGGCGGCTGTCGTCCCGGCTGGTCGAACTGCCCTGGTGGAGCCGTCTGATCGGGCCGATCGTGGGTGGTGCGGTCATATGCCTGCTCCTGCGTGCGGGGATATCGATGGGATGGGGTCCAGCTCCCCGGCCATTCGGCCTGCAAGACGTGGTTCAGAACCGGCGGCTGCGCGGAACGATCCGGTCGACGACGCTGTCGCTTCGCGACTCCTTCCTCTCCACAGTGATCGCGGTGATCTCCCTTGGATGGGGCGGCAGTTCGGGGCGCGAAGAGCCGGCGGGGCATCTTGCGGCAAGTCTTGCGATGCTGCCGGGTCGTTTGCTCGGGCTGAACGTCGCTTCGCGACGGATGCTGCTGGGCATGGGATTGGCGGCCGCCATTTCGGCCGCGCTGCATGCGCCGATCGCCGGCGTATTTCTGGCGCGCGAGCTGGTGCTGCGCCGGCTTCGCGTTTCCCAGATGGGGCCCGTGGCTGTCGCATCCGTCGCCGCATGGCTGTTCGCGAGCTGGCAGATGAACGGCGTGCCGGTGATCGATGTGCCCGATGTCGGCCCGATCCTGCCGCAGGTTCATCTCACGGCGCTGATCGCGATTCCGATCCTCGGCATGTTCGCCTACATGGCCAGCGTGATCTGGTCGCGCGCGCCGGTGGTGGTGGCATCGTTCGCGGGACGCGTTCGGGTGCCACTTTGGTTGCTGCCGATCTTTGGCGGCGTACTGCTCGGCGTGCTGGCGCTGACCTTCCCGCAGGTGATCGGCATCGGCTACGAACCGCTCGCGGCTGGCCTCGGCGGGAATTACGGCGCGGAGCTGATGCCGGTGCTGGCGTTGGCGAAGATTGCGGCGGCGGCGGTGACGTTTGCGTTCCGGTGGGGCGGCGGGCCGATTGCGCCGGCCCTTTATGTCGGCGCGATGGTGGGCGCGAGCCTGGGCGTCATCGTCGGCCTCACGCTCGGCATCCCGGCGCCACAGGTCTATTTCGGACTTCTGGGGATGGCAGTCGTGGTTGGCGTGCTGCTCGATGCTCCGTTCACGGCGGCCATTCTCGTGCTCGAACTTTCCGGTTCACCCGAGGTCGGCGCGATGAGCCTGCTCGGCGCGTTCGTCGCCTGCATGGCCGCGCGTAGGCTTGCGCCGCCTACCGCTGAGGAAACGGGCCAGACGCTGCGCTGGCGCTAGCCCGCAACCTCTCTTATCGTCCGGCCCACAGTGGCGGAGGGCGTACATGGACAACCAAGATCAAGCGGCTCCGCCCCCTGCTCCGAAGACAGCGGCGACATGGGCGCTGGCGGTATTCGGCGTGCTGTTCGTGCTGTTCTTCTTCCGCGACGCACCGCTCGCGCTCGACCCCGCTCGCGCGACGAATGCGCCAGATCAGTTCGACACCACCCGCGCAATCGAACGCCTCTCGCGCGTGCTCGACGGCACGCCACATCCCGTGGACAGCGAAGCATTGGATGCAACACGTGGCCGTCTGATCCGCGAGATCAGCTCGCTCGGCTACGAACCGCAGGTCGTCGCTCAGCCCGCTTGCCGCGGCTCCATCTCCGGATCGTCGATCCGCTGCGCGCAGGTCCAGAACATCTTCTTCCGCGCAGGCCCCACGACCGGCCCCGCCCTCGTCCTCACCGCGCACTATGACAGCGTCGAAGCCAGCCCCGGCTTCGGCGACGACGGCATCGGCGTCGCCGTCTGGCTGGAAGTTGCGCACCTGCTGAAGCAGTCGCCGCCGGCCAAGCCGGTCATGTTCCTGATCACCGATGGCGAGGAAACCGCCCTGCTGGGCGCGCAGGCCTTCGTCGACTCGAAAGAGAAATACGGCGTCGAGGTCGGCCGCATCATCAACCTCGAGGCGCGCGGCGTGCGCGGCCCGGCGATGATGTTCGAGACGGGCCATCCCAATGCTGGCATCGTTTCCGACTGGGCGAAGGGCACGCCCCGCCCCGTCGCCAACTCGATGATGACAGCAGTCTACGAACTGCTGCCGAACTCGACCGACCTCACGGTTCACCTCAAGGACAAGTCGACCGGCGTCAACATCGCCATCGCCGATGGCCTCGACTTCTACCACACCAACCACGACGATCTCGATCACCTCAACCGCGCCAGCGTGCAGCACATGGGCGACCAGGCGCTCGGCGCCACGCGCGCCTTCCTCGCCGGTGATTGGAGCGGCGACAAGACGGGCGGAGAGATCGCTTACTCCGACGTCGGCTCGCGCCTGTTCGTGTCGCTGCCGCAAGTGATCACGCTTGTCCTGCTCGGCCTGTGCTTCGGCGTTTCGGCGATGCTGCTTGTGCGGCCGACGCGCGAGGGCGGCTGGCGCAAGCTCGACTGGCGCGCGCTGGCCCTGCCGCCTGCACTTTACGTCGCTGGCGGCCTGCTGGCGTTCGGATCGCAATTCCTCATCGGCCTGATCCGGCCCGAGCCCGCCTGGTGGACCGCCTATCCGCAGGCGTTCAACGTCACGATCTTCGCGCTTACGTCACTTGCCGGGGCAGCTGCGCTTGCCTGGCTGGCGCCGAATGCGAAGCGCGAAACGCTGTTCGCTTCAGGCTGGTTCTGGTTCCTCATCATCGGCGTCGGCCTTTCATTCGCCGTGCCCGGCTTCTCGATGATCTACCTGATCCCGGGCGCGATCTTCGTGCTGGCGGGCGGAGCGGCATGGTTGTTCCCGCGCTACCAGCTGATCGCCTACGGGATCGCCAGCGCCATGCTCGCACTGATCTTCTTCCCGATGATCCATCTGCTCGACGTGATGATGGGGCTCAGCATGGCCTCCATGTTCGGCGTCGTCGCGGCAATGGTGCTCGCCCCCATGCTCGCCATGATCGGCGGCATCGCCAGCGGCAAGAAGCGCGTTATCGGTGCACTCGGCGCCGCCGCGCTAATCGGCCTCGTCATCACCGTGATGGCGCCCGCCTACAGCGCCGACCGTCCGCTCACGCTCAACTTCACCGCGCACTATGACATGGATGCGCAGAAAGCCGCGCTGTTCGCCGGCGCACGCCCGGGCGCCCTGCCCAAGCCCGTGCGCGACCAGCTGACCGTCGGCGAGAACCCCTCGCCGCCGGGAGCCCCGTCCAACCTCGCCAGCCGCGCGCTCGACTTCTCCGTCCGCACACACGCGACCGCGACATTGATCAGCGACACGCAGACCGCTGAGGGCCGCCAGATCCGCCTCAAGCTTGCAGCTCCCGGCGCAAGACTAGTGCGCCTGCGCATCCCCGCCGGCGCACGCCCGACGAAGCTCACCCATGGTGGCCGGTCTGTCCCGATGATCGAGCCGCAAGCCGGCTTCTTCGTCATCGACATCGTCGGCCGCTCCAGCGACGGCGCCGAGGTCGACGTCCTGCTCGCCCCGCCCGCCAACGCCCCCGCCGAAAAACCGGAATGGCTGGTGCAAGGCATCTGGACGGAACTCCCGCCGGACGCCCGCGCCACCGCGGACGCCCGCCCGGATACGGCGGTGCGCATCCAGATGGGCGATGTGACCGTCACGACGAAAAAGCAGACGTTCTGACTGGTGCGTACGCCCTCGTCCTTCGAGACGCGCTCTGACGAGCGCTCCTCAGGATGAGAGCTACTCTCCGATTTCTGTCAGCCCTCATCCTGAGGAGGCCCGAAGGGCCGTCTGGAAGGACGAGGCATGCTCGCCGCCGCACGCTTTGTTTCGCTGTGGAAATCTCACCGCATAACTACTCGCTAACCATTGCCGCGCCACACCGTGACACGCGCGGCGTCTCGCAATAGCGTCGCGCCGCACTGACCCGAAAAACTTGCGTGATGAGGTTCCAGATATGTCCGGCAAAGATCCGATCGTTGTCGCTGAAATCGCCCGCATCATCGCAAAGGAATTAGGGGTCGGCGAAGGCCAGGTGGCCGCCACGATCCAGCTGATCGAGGAAGGTGCCTCCATCCCCTTCATCGCGCGCTACCGGAAAGAGCGCACGGGCGGGCTGGACGATACGCAGCTGCGCATGCTGGCCGAACGTCTCGATTATCTCACCGCGCTGATCGACCGGAAGGAAGTTGTGCTCCGCTCCATTCGCGAACAGAGCAAGCTGACGCCAGAGCTGGAAAAGCAGATCCGCGCCTGCATGAACAAGGTGGAACTGGAGGATATCTACCTCCCGTACCGCCCCAAGCGCCGCACGAAAGCATCCGTCGCGCGCGAAGCCGGCCTCGAGCCGCTGGTTGATCGTCTGCTGGCGAACCCGTCGCTCGATCCCGTCGCCGAGGCGCTGAAGTATCTCGCCGCGGACAAGGGCGTGGAGAGCGCCGACGGAGCATTGGAAGGCGCGCGCGCCATTCTGATCGAACGCATGGCCGAAGCGCCCGCGCTGGTCGGCCAGATCCGCGAGAAAGTGTGGAGCAGCGGCAAGCTCGGCTCGAAGCTTGTGAAGGGCAAGGAAGCCGAAGGCGCCAAGTTCTCCGACTATTTCGAATTCGACGAGCCGATCTCCAACATGCCGTCACACCGCGCGCTCGCCCTGTTGCGCGGCGAGAAGGAAGGCATCCTGAAAGTCGACCTCGACCTGCCGCATGACGAGAAGCAGCGCCATCCGGCCGTCTCTACCATCATGACGGCGTTCAACATCTCCGACCGCGGCCGCCCGTCCGATCAGTGGCTCGCCGAGACGGCGCGGCAGGCGTGGAAACAGCGTCTCGCGCCCTCCTCCCACGGCGATCTCGTCGACCGTTTGAAAGAACGTGCCGATGGCGAAGCGATCCGCATCTTCTCGCGCAACATGAAAGACCTGCTGCTGGCGGCGCCCGCCGGCCCGAAAGTCGTCATGGGCGTCGACCCGGGCATCCGCACGGGCTGCAAGATTGCCGTCGTGGATGCGACCGGCAAGGTTCTCGAGACGGCGACGATCTATCCCCACGAGCCGAAACGCGACTGGAATGGCGCGCTGGTGACGCTGGCGCAGCTGGCGAAACGTCACAAGGTCGAGCTTGTCTCGGTCGGCAACGGTACGGCCAGCCGCGAGACGGACAAGCTGGTGGGCGAACTGTCGGCGAAGATGCCGGAACTGAATCTCACACGCGTGACTGTCTCGGAAGCCGGCGCGTCGGTCTATTCCGCGTCCGAACTCGCGGCGAAGGAATTCCCCGGCCTCGACGTGTCGCTGCGGGGCGCGGTGTCGATCGCGCGCCGCCTGCAGGACCCGCTGGCGGAACTCGTGAAGATCGAACCGAAGGCCATCGGCGTCGGACAGTATCAGCATGACGTGGATCAGAACGCACTTGCTCGCTCGCTCGACGGCGTGGTCGAGGATTGCGTGAACGCCGTGGGCGTCGATGTGAACATGGCCTCCGCCGCCCTGCTCGCACGCGTGTCGGGCCTCAACACGGCGGTGGCCGCCAACATCGTGACCTATCGCGACGAGCACGGCCCGTTCCAGACGCGCGCCTCATTGAAGAAGGTGCCGCGCATGGGGCCGAAGGCGTACGAACAGGCGGCGGGCTTCCTGCGCATCATGGAAGGCAAGAACCCGCTCGATGGTTCGGCCGTGCACCCGGAAGCCTATCCCGTGGCGGAGCGTATCGCCGAACGTTCGGGCCGCCCGCTGAAGAGCCTGATCGGCGACAAGGCCTTCCTGTCGATGCTCGATCCGAAGTCGTTCGCCGACGAACAGTTCGGCGTGCCGACGGTGACCGACATCATCGCCGAACTGGTGAAGCCCGGCCGCGACCCGCGCCCGGAATTCAAGACCGCCACCTTCCGCGATGGCGTCGAGACGCTGTCGGACCTGAAGCTCGGCATGCAGCTCGAAGGCACAGTGACGAACGTCACGGCCTTCGGCGCGTTCGTCGATATCGGCGTCCACCAGGACGGCCTCGTCCACATTTCGGAGCTGTCGGATTCGTTCGTGAAGGACCCTCACGCGGTGGTGAAGGCGGGCGACGTCGTCAGCGTGCGCGTGAAGGAAGTCGACATCGACCGCAAGCGTATCGCCCTGTCGATGAAGCGCGAAGTCTCCGGCACGCAGGGCGCGCACGGCGCCAAGCCGCAGTCTTCGGGCAAGGATAAGCCGAAGAGCGGTCCGCAGAACTATTCAGCAGCTCCGGCAAAGTCGGACGACTCCAGCAATCCGTTCGCTGCTCTGAAAAACCTGAAGCTGAACTAGCCATCCTCGTCCGCACATTCGGAAACAGCCGGTGGCCATTCGGCTATCGGCTGTTTTGCAATTCCAGACTTGACCGCCGTCAATATGAATGACAAGGTCGCTTTGCATTATGACAAGGGGGCATGGCATGGCGATGAAGCGGCTTCCGGCCTGGTTCTACGGTGCGATCGCCGGATTGCCTGTCGTGATCCTCGCAACTGGCTGGACGCGCTTCGACACCGGGTCGCGCATCGAACTCGCTGTACCTGCCCTCTTCTGGATGGGCGCGTGCGTCATCATCTCATTGCGGCGGCTCCGCACGAGCCGATAATCTGGATGCATATGAAAGGGGACGTCATGATGGACAAGAAACGCCGACCGCTCGCAGCCTTGCTGGCCTCCGTCACTGCAGCCGTCTTCGCGGCAGTCGCCCCAGCGCACGCGCAAACCTCGCCCGGCCTGCCGATGTGGGTGATCAAGGACGCGGACACGACGATCTACATGACCGGCACCGTCCACATGCTGCCCGAAGGCGTGAACTGGGGCAGCGAGAAACTGTCGAACGCGATCAAGGACTCGACCGAGCTGTGGCTCGAACTCCCGATGGGCTCGGATCCGATGAAGTTCGCCGCCGAGGCCGCGCCCGTCATGATGCGCTACGCCCTCTCGCCCGGTAAGCCACTGTCAAAGATGCTGACGGCGGACGAGAAGAAGATGCTCGACGCCAAGATCGCCAAGTCGGAGATGCCGCCCGAAACCGCCATGGTCATCGACATGATGAAACCGTGGTTCGCGACCATGTTGATCGGCATCTCGCCGCTGATGGCCGCCGGGTTCGACGCGGAAGAAGGCATCGACGTCAAGATCGCCAAGATGGCGGAGGACGATGGCGACGCGATCAAGGGCTTCGAAACGGTCGAGGAACAGTCGAAGATTCTCGCCTCCGGCACCGAGGAAGAGCAGCTCGAAGCCCTGCGCACCGTCCTGAAGATGACCGACGCGGAGGTCGAGGAGTCGACGAAAAAGAGCGAAGCCGCTTTCGCAGCGTGGGCGCGAGGCGATGTCAGCGGGCTGGAATCCTACATGACCCTGTCGGCCGAAGATGAAGCTTCGTTCGGCGGCGCCGGCATGGACGCGCTTCTCAAGAACCGCAACGAGAACTGGGCCGGACAGATCGAAACGATGCTGAAAGGGTCGGGCACGCACTTCATCGCGGTTGGCGCCGGCCATCTCGTCGGGCCCGACAGCGTGCAGGAACGCCTGAAGCTGCGGGGCATCAACGCTAAGCGTCACTAGGGTCCGCTGGGGGACGACTTGAAACCGATACGCCTTCTCTCGACCTCTCTCGCCGCCGCCTGGGCGCTCATCGCAGCAGCGATCGCGCCGGCCACGGCCCAACAGCCCGCCGCCTCTCCCCAGCCTTCGGCGGCGGGCAAGGGCCTTCCCATGTGGGTGATCCGCGACGCGGATTCCGTCGTCTATCTCACCGGCACGATCCACATCCTCCCGAAGGACGTGAGCTGGCGCAGCGACCGTCTCGAAGCCGCTCTCAAGGAAGCCTCCGATGTCTGGTTCGAACTCGCCGAGTTCGCCGTGCCCGGCGGCCTCAATGCAGCGATCCTTGCCGCCTACGAAGACAAGCTGACCTGGGACGGGCCGGCGCTGTCCTCCATGCTGTCGGACGAAGAAGCCGCCCTGCTCAAGGCAGCGATGAAGCGCGCGAAGATGCCGGCCGCCATGGCCGCACGGATCGAGACCATGAAGCCGTGGTACGCCGTCTATGCCATCGGCCGCGGCCACGATGTCGGCGGCGACTATGACGAGAACAACGGCATCGACCGTGCGCTGGCGGGTCTCGCGATCGCGAACGGGGCAAAGATCAAGGGACTGGAGACGCTTGAATTCCAGGTCTCGGACATCTTCGACATGGATGTCGCCTCCCAGCTGAACGAACTGCGCGCGAGGCTGATTACCGACACCGCCGCGAAGGACCGGGCCGCCCGCGTCGCCGATCTTGCCTACATCAGCTGGGCGCGCGGCGAGACCAACCTGATCGAGGCCATGGCCACGATGATGCGCGGCGCGATCGGAACGGACGCCCTGCTGCACGACCGCAACGAGAACTGGGCCGCACAGATCGAAGAGTTGCTGAAGGGCTCGGGCACATCCTTCATCGCCGTCGGCGCCCTGCATCTCGCCGGCCCCGAAAGCCTGCTCCAGCGCCTGAAACTGCGCGGCATCGAAGCGACACGGTATTGAGAGATGGTGGACCAGCCATGACGCAATCCCGGCTCTCTGCGCGATCAGCGCGCGTCATCGCCACTGTCGGCTTCTGGGCGCTCGTCGCCATCGCGGCCGTCGTGCGCGATTTGCCCGGACTGCTGATCGCCTATTTCGCTTTCGCATGGCTCACCGTGTTTTCCCTGCTCGCCTGGAGGAGCCAGGACGAGTTCGAGCGCGCGGCCCAGAAATTCTCGTGGGTCTTCGGCGGCCTGTTCGGGCTGATGGGCTCGCTCGCCCTCCTGCCCTTCGTCACACAGCCCGGCATCGCGGCGCCGCTGCTTGAATGGCTCGCCGCCCTGCTCGGCCCGCCAGGCGATGCTGTCGGACCGGCCATGGTGCTCGGCGCGATCTGGATCGTGCTGGGCCAGCTTGTCGGCTTCCTTGTCTGCTGGGTCGGCTGGCATGTGATGAAGCGGTGAGGCGGTAATGAAAAACCGCATCCGCGTCCTCCGCGCCGAACGAGGCTGGACCCAGGCCGACCTGGCCGAGCGCCTCGACGTCTCGCGCAACTCGGTCAACGCCATCGAGAATGGGAAGTACGACCCGTCTCTCCCGCTCGCCTTCAGGATCGCCGACGTCTTCGGCCTGACCATCGAACAGATCTTCCAGAAGGACTGACGTATAAGAAACCGTCGCGCGCGACGACTGACTGGAAAACAGGGGACGCCAGATGAAACACCTTCTCCTCGCCGCAACGATCCTCGCCGCCGGTTGCGTCGCCGCGCCATCGCCCACGCCGCAGAAAGCCGAAGCCGTCCAGGCCCAGCCCGCAGCCGTCACACCAGCAGGCGACTGGCATGGCGTGTTCGAGGTGCCGCCGAGCATCAAGATGCGCATCGGCCTGCATGTCGACGAGACATCGCCTGGCGTCTTCACGGGCACCGCCTCCAATCCCGATCAAGGCATCTCGGGCTCGAAGATCGACTCGATCTCGTTCACGGACGGCGTCTTCAGCTTCAAGCGCAGCACACAGGTCTGGACCGGAAAGTGGGACGCCGCGCAGAAGGCCTGGGTCGGTGAATATTCTTCGCCGATGGGCACGCTGCCGATGGTCTTCCATCCGGGCGTTCTGCCCGCCCTGCCGCCCAATCCGCCTGTCGCCGGTCTCGATGGGCGCTGGGAGGGCAAGATCCAGGGCATGATGACGCTCGTCGTCCGCGTATCCACCGATCCCAACGGCACTGTCGCGGTGATGGATTCGCCGATGCAGAACGCCGCCGGCATGCCAATCCCGACGTTCACGCGCGACGGCTCGACCGTGGCGTTCGCGATGCCGAGCATCGGCGCGACCTACACCGGAACGCTCTCCCCCGAAGGTGACAGGATCACCGGCACCTTCACGCAGGGCATGGCGATCCCGTTCGAGCTGAAGTTCGTCTCGAAGGACATGACGCCGGCTGTGATGAAGGCGCGCTCGCAGACGCCGAAGAAGCCTTACCCCTACAAGGAGGTCGATGTCGGCTACGACAATCCGGCCAATCCGGGCGTCCACATTCCCTGCACGCTCGCCGTGCCCGAAGGCGCCGGCCCGCATCCCGCTGCGCTGCTGCTCACCGGGTCCGGCGCGCAGGACCGGGACGAGACGTTGTTGGGCCACAAGCCCTTCCTGGTGCTCGCCGATCATCTCACGCGCAAAGGCATCGCCGTCCTTCGCTGCGATGACCGCGACTTCGTGAAGCCGCGCACGGACGGCGGCATGGGCTCGCTGGTCGGCGATCTCGTAACTGATGCGAAATCCGCACTCGCCCTGCTGCGCACGCGGCCCGAGATCGACCCGAAGCGCATCGGCATCATCGGTCACAGCGAGGGCGGCGTCACCGGCCCGCGCGTCGCGGCTGAAGACAAGGATGTCGCCTTCGTCGTCACGCTGGCCGGCGTTGGCGTCAAAGGCCGCGACGCCTTGCTGGAACAGCGCGTCCTGCTCGCGCAATCCTTCGGCGCAACACCTGAAGTGGTCGCGCAGACGCGCACCGGCGTGGGCGTGATGTTCGATGCGATGCTGGCCGCGCCCGACAAGGCCGGAGCGAAGGCCGCCGCCGTGAACCTGATGAAAGCCGCCCCGCCCGTACCCGGCTATCCGGACCTCACCGATGAGACGATCGAAGCCACGGCCGACCAATTCGCATCCGACTATTATCTCGATCTGCTCCGCTACGACCCGTCGCTCTACGTCCCGAAGGTCACCGTGCCCTTCCTCGCCATCAACGGCTCAAAGGACATCCAGGTGGAGCCCAAGCAGAACCTCGGCGGCTTCAAGGCGCTGCTTGCAAACAACAAGGACGCGACTTTCGTCGAGCTGCCGAACCTCAACCACCTGTTCCAGACCGCTACGACCGGATCGATCGCCGAATACGGCGACATCGACGAAACCTTCGCGCCTGCTGCTCTTGAAGTCGTCTCCGACTGGATCGTGAAACGCATGAAACCCTGAACGCGCCTTCCTCCCCAAAAAAAAGAAAAGGAACCGCCCGATGAAACGCCTCCTCACCGCTCTCCTGCTCTCCGTCATGCTTGGTGGCGTCGCACATGCACAGAAACCCGACTTCGGCCCCGCCATTCCTTCACCCGCCGTGCAGGGCCTCGATGGCCGCTGGGAAGGCAGCATCGAAACGCCCGAGGGTTCGCTGCCGGGTGTCTTCCGCGTCGCCACCACGGGCGACAAGACGACAACGATGATGGACTCGCCCTCGCAGGGCGCGCTCGACATTCCCGGCATCGCCAAGCGCGACGGCAAGGCGATCACGATCGAAGTGCCCATCGTGCAGGGCGACTTCACCGGCGAGCTTTCCGCCGATGGCGCCCAGATCAAGGGCGTATGGCATCAGGCCGGAATGGAATTCCCGCTCGTCCTGCAGCGCAAGTAAGTCGCCACCCGTCCGGCTCCCGTGCTAAGCAGCGCGCTGCACAAGCGTGAGGGTCGGATCATGCGCGCTTTTCTTCTGGCATTGGCGTTTGGCTTCGCACCCGGAGCGATTGCGCAAGACTATCAGCCGCCGCGCACAGCAGAGGGGCATCCGGACTTCCAAGATGTCTGGGTGTCGCTGTCGCTGACCGCCACGGAGCGACCGACGGAGATTCCCATGCTCTCGCCGACGGAGGCTGAGGCGAAGTCCCTCGTCGAGAAGTTCTGGAGCCAGGATCTCGGCGTCGAAGACCCCGACATCGCCTTCAGCAATGTGCGCAACCTGAGCATGGTGCGCGGTGAATGGCGGACTTCTCACATCTACGATCCGCCGAGCGGCCGCTTCCCCTACACACCGCTCGCCGAAAAGCTTTCGGAGGGCAGCGACAGCGGCAAGGGTCGCAACGCCAATCCCGAGGAACGACCGACCTATGAGCGCTGCCTTGCCGGGTTCGGCCAGCCGCCGCTGCGCATCATTCCGATCGCCACTCCGACGCAGATCGTGCAGACACGCGAAGCGGTCGTATTCTGGACCGAAGACGTGGGTGGCTTCCGGATCGCATATTTCAACACGCCCGCGCCGCCCGATCACCTGCGTTCCCACAACGGATGGTCAGCTGCACGCTGGGAGGGCGACACGTTGGTGATCGAAACAACCCACCTGCGTCCCGAAGACAACCTGCGCGTCGACTGGGGGCGACCCGTTGTCGTGGATGGCGATAGCAAGATCGTCGAACGTTTTACGCGCGTGGCCGCAGATGAACTGCTCTACCAGTTCACCGTGGAGGACACCGACCTCTACACCCGTCCCTGGAAAGCGGAATTCTCATTCCGACCGATGAACACCCCTGTCTATGAATATGCCTGTCACGAAGCCAACTACAGCATCGTGAACGTGCTGCTCGCGGGTCGCGTCGCGGACCAGCGTGAGGCAGCGAAGGCTAAGAGGAAGCCGAAATAGTTCAGTGCATCCTGATCAGCGCATCGACATGGCGCATGGCCGGCGGCGATAGCGGCTCGCCTGTCGCCACGCGGATCGAATGGATCATCGCATCCACCTCGCGCCGCCAGTGATCGAGGAAGCTTGCCAGCCGCGGAAAACGAGGCGCTTCATCCAGCGTCTGCCACAGGAATGTCTGCAGCAGCCTTGGATGATCCGGCATGTAGTAGAGCACCTCGGCCGTGAGCAGCGTCGCGCCGCCAAGCCTGCGTTCGAAATCCGTCGACATCCCGACTCCTTCCAGCCCGCTTATCAAGAGCGTGGGCCCGCGGAGATGAACGACAATGAAATTTCTGCAGACGGGCTGCTGTTTGGCAGTCGGCGCCTGAAACTGCTGCTAGGCGCGCAATCCCTTGATCAGCGCCTTTGATTTCAGCCCCGGCAGCTTCAGCGCATCCGCCAGCGGCATCGGCCGCCCGGTCAGGTATCCCTGCACCTTTGTAACGCCGACGCGGCGCAGTGCATCCAGTTCCTGCTCCGTCTCGACGCCCTCGGCGACGATCTGGCTGCCCATCGCGCGACCGAACATTGCCAGCGCGCCGGCCAACGCCTGCCGCCCCCGATCCCGGTCGATGTTGCGCGTGAGACTCATGTCGAGCTTGATAGTGTCGGGCCGCAGATCGAGCACGTGACGGAAGCTCGAATGCCCCGCCCCCGCATCGTCCACCGCCAGTCGGAGCCCGCGATTGCGCAGCGGATGCAGCCGGGCCGCGAGTTCGGTATAGCTCGTCACCGCCGCATGCTCGGTCACTTCCAGCACGACGCGTTCCAGCGGCAGCGTGTTGAACAGCGCCTCGAAGTCCGGCGACATGATGGCGGTTGGCGAGAAGTTCACTGCCAGCATAACGTCCTTCGGCAGGGTATTCAGCGCCTCGAGCGCCTTCCGCGCCAGCGCGACCTCCAGCTGCGGGCCAAGCCCGACTTCGTCCGCTTCGGCGAACCACTGGTCCGGCGTGCGATAAGGCTCGCCCTCGAAGCGCGCCAGGCATTCGAACCCTGCGACGGTCTCGTCGTTCAGCCGGTAGATGGGCTGGTAACGCACATGGAAAGACGCCTGCGCGATCGTCCACTCGATGCGCTCGCGCTTCAGTTCAAGGTCGCGTGCGACTTCCAGCTCTTCATGGATGAAGTCCGCCACGATGGCCGCGAACGCCCGCATGATGCGCAGGTCGCGCTCATTGAGCGAAATATTGGGCTTGAAGCTGAAGCAGCAGAACGTCCCGAACACCTGCCCATCGCGCATGCGCAGCGGCACGCTCATATGCGCGCCGACCGGCAGCTCCCTCGTCACCGGCATTGCCGCCGCGACCGGATCCAGCGCCGCATCGCACATCAGCTGCGGCATCCGCCCGTCCGCCACGCGCTGGCAGAAGCTGTCCTCGAGCGGATCGGACCCGCCTTCCTTCACGGGCGACGCCACCCGCTGGTCGACCTGGCGGAACACCCGCCTGCCGTCGACGAATTCCGAAACGAAGCCCACATCCATGTCGAGATGCGACCGCACGATCTGCAGCATCCGGCGGATGTGCCCATCCGTCGTCAGCCCATCCTCGTCGAAACGTATCGGATCGAACAGGCGGCCATCGCCGCCTTCAGCGCCGTCCAGCATGATGCCCTCCACACAATGCCGTTCGGAAGAAAGGCTGCCCTTGGATGCTTACCGGCGGGTTTTGACGCCAGCAGAAATCGGCTGGAATCCGCCTGATTTCAGCCATCTCGCCTGACTTTCCCGTCATGGAACCCGCCATCGAACGTCGCCGTTGTAAGGACGGAACGTGTTTTTGGGCGTGATGAATTTCTGCTTTACCAGGATTGGAAGCGAGCATGTTTCGCCGTTGGCGACGCATTGACCAGCCGGGACTTGAACTGGCGCGCATCGACATCGAGAAGCACGGCGTCACCGTGTCCTCGACGCTGGTGGATGCCGGCCCGCCGCATCCCTTCTCGCTACGTTACATCTGGACGCTGACGCCGCAGTGGCGAACGCGCACGCTGCGCATAGAGCACATGAACGGCGATGACCGCTGGCTCACCATCGACCGCGCCGGCGATTCAAGCTGGAAGCTGGACAACAAGCACACGCCGCATCTCGACGGATGCGACGAACTCGATCTTTCCGCGACGCCGTTTTGCAATTCGCTCGCCATGAAACGACTGGGCAATAGCGGCGCGTTGACCGCCGCCTACATTTCCGCCGAGGACCTGTCAGTACGGCCCTCTCGCCAGCGCTATGAGAAGATCAGCGACCGGCACTGGGTCTATCACGATCTCGGCGTGGCGGATGGCTTCATCGCCAACCTGATGCTCGACGGATGCGGCCTGGTGAGAACCTACGAAGGCCTGTTCGAGACCATCGAGTAACCGGCCTAAGCCGCCATCCCCGCCTTGATCTTCTCGGCCTCGGCCGTCCACACGCGCACGCCGACGCGCCGCCCGGCCTTCGCCTGGATATCGGCCAGTCCTTTCGCCGCCTCATACGCCGCAGCGTAGGCCCCGGCCCGCTTCGACGCCGCGAGCTTGAGCCGCAGCTTCGCCTGCGCAACGCCCGTCGGCGCGCTGACAATCTGCGGAACAGGCGGGGCGATCGGCGCAACCGCCTTCGCCAGCGCAGCCTCGGCCTTCACCTCGGTAACCGTCGGCGCGGCAGCCTTCACAGCGACCTGCGCGGCCACGGCTGATTTCGCCGCGTCCTTCTTCTTCCCGCCACCGAGAAACGAAAACAGTCCCATCGTCAGCCCTCGATATGTCAGCGCCCAAACCACGCCCCGCCCGCATCGGGCGTCAGGAACACCTGCCCGGCGCAAGACGGAACGCGCGCGACACTAACCGCGCCCCGCCGCCACACAGCCCGGACGCCACGGCAGGCCAGTGGAAAAAACCCACGGCGCCCGATTCCCGATCAGTCCGCGCGCAAACCTTCGGCGCCTTCGTGCCCTTCGTGATCCCTTCGTGCCTTCGTGTTTCGTTTGAAGGTCCAACACAAAGGACACCAAGGGATCACGAAGAGCACAAAGTGCATGGACCACGAAAGCAGCGCGGCCACGCAGCATCCGCCGCATGGCCGCTCTTTCGTCTTCGATGAAGCCTACTTCCCGCCCAACTGCGCGACGATGAAGTCCTGCGCCTTGATCAGCCCGTCCGGCGCCGGCCAGTGGCTCGTGCCGGCAACCGTCTCCAGCGTCGACTCATAGCCGCCCTTCTTCAGCGTCTCCTGGAAGATCTGGATGCGGTCCGCCTTCACGGTCGGGTCGCCATCGTTGTGGACGATCAGCACATTGGCCTTCGCGCCCGTCTCCGCCGCGCAATCGCCATTCGCGATGATCCCCGCCAGCGACACCACCGCCTTCACATCCGGCGCCGAGCACGACCCCGCATCGAACGCCACGCCGCCGCCCTGGCTGAAGCCCACCACCACGATCCTGTCGCGCGGCACCTTCAGCCCCTCGGACGCCTTCGTCACCGTATCGACCGCCAGCTTCTTCACCGCGCCGCGCGTGTTCTCCGTGTCCTCGCCGCGCAGCACATACCAGGAATAGCCGCTGCCCTGCGGCAGCGGCCCGTTGTTGAAGATGAAGGCCGCATCCGGCAGCCGCTTGGCCATCGTATCCGCCAGCGACTTCATCGCCACGCCGCTCTGCGTATATCCGTGGAAGAAGATCACCACCTGCTGCGGCGCATTGCCCGAGCGCGGGTCCATCCCCGCAAACCCGAGATCCGCCACCTTCTGCGCCTGCGCCCCACCCGCGCCAATGCCCGCAGCCAGCACCGCCAGCGCCAGAAACTTCCTCATCAAAACTCTCTCCCATGGATGACGTATGAAGCGTCCGTTCCCGGGACTGAAACTGGCGCAGCCCCCAGCGACCGGCAAGGGCGCTGCACATCACCGCGCGGTGAGCGCGTCAGCTAAGGGTAACAGGCGTCTTCAGATAGATCTTGCCGTCCGCCTCGGGCTTGGGCAGCGCCCCGCCCCGGATATTCACCTGCAGCGACGGCAGGATCAGTTTCGGCGCGGCAAGCGTCTTGTCGCGCGCCGTGCGCAGCTTCACGAACTCATCCTCGCCGACGCCGTCATGCACGTGGACATTGGTCGCGCGTTCGTCCGCAACGGTGGTTTCCCATACCGGATTGGTCCGCCCCGCCGGCAGGTAGTCGTGCCCGACGAAGATGCGCGTCTCCGGCGACAGGGCAAGTATCTTCCTGATCGAGCGGTACAGCGTCGCCGCATCCCCGCCCGGAAAGTCCGCGCGCGCCGTGCCATAGTCAGGCATGAACAGCGTGTCGCCAACGAAAGCCGCATCGCCGACCACATAAGTCACGCAAGCCGGCGTATGACCCGGCGTATGCATCACACGCACTTCAGTCTCTCCGATCCTGAACCGCTCTCCATCCTCGAACAGCGCATCGAAAACGGATGCTTCGGTCTCCGCCTCCGGCGCGCCGAACAGCGTGCGGAACCGCGTCTGCACCTCGGTGATCCGCGCGCCAATCCCGACGCGCGCGCCGGTTTTCCGGCGAACGTGATCCGCCGCCGAAAGATGATCCGCATGGGCATGCGTTTCCAGCGCCCACACAATGCGGAGCCCCAGCGCGTCAGCGCGCGCCAACATCTTGTCCGCAGGCGCAGTCGCCAGCTTGCCCGTCGCTGGATCGTAATCGAGCACGGCGTCGATTACCGCCGCATCCTTCGTTTCCCTGTCCCACACAAGGAAGGACGCGGTTGAGGTCGCTTGGTCGAAAAAGGCCTGGATTCCGGGCATCGGGGAGCTCTGTGGATTATCTGATGCGCTCCATATATTAGATATTGCTAAATTAGCAAGTGCTGTTATATAGATTTGCATGATGGACCTGAAGACATTCTCCCTCGCGGATTTCGAAGCCAGCGCCGGCAAGGCGGCTGATCTCCTGCGCACGCTCGGCAACGAGAAGCGGCTGATGATCCTTTGCCAGCTCGGCGATGGGGAACTGTCCGCAGGCGCGCTGCAGGAACCCCTCGGCCTCTCGCAATCGGCGCTGTCGCAACACCTCGCCGTGCTGCGCGAAGCCGGTGTCGTGGCAACCCGCCGCGACGCGCAGACCATCTTCTACCGCATCGCCGATCCTGCCGCCGTCAAAGTCATCGAGACGCTCGCTGCGATCTTCTGCCCCGACAAGCCTGCCAGAAAGAAGAAGTAGAATGACCGCCCTTACCCCCATCGACGCACAGTCGCTCGCCCGCAAACTCAAATCGCGCGAGCTCACCCTGATCGACATCCGCGAGCCCGACGAGTTCGTCCGCGAGCACATCGACGGCGCCGTCTCGCTGCCGCTCTCGCGCCTCGAAGCTGGCCATGTCGCCCTGCGTGGCGTGACGCCCGTCGCCTTCACCTGCCGCACTGGTATGCGCACCAATTCCAACTGCGATCGCCTCGCCGCCCATGTCGGCGAACCTGCCTTCGTCCTCGAAGGCGGGCTCGACGGCTGGAAGAAGGCCGGCCTCGCCACCAATGCAGACCGCAAGGCGCCGCTCGAAATCATGCGCCAGGTGCAGATCACCGCGGGATCGATCGTCGTCGCTGGCGCCATTCTCGCCGCGACCGCGAGCCCCGCCTTCATCTGGCTGTCCGCTTTCATCGGTGCCGGCCTCGTCTTCGCGGGCTCCACCGGCTGGTGCGGCATGGCGAAGATGCTCTCCGTCATGCCCTGGAACCGCAAGGCAGCATAAGGCGCACCCATGCCCTTCGATCCCGCCATCGCAATCGTGCTCGGAGGCGCCGTTGTCGGCTTTCTCCTCGCCGTGTTCGGCGGCGGCGGATCGGTGCTCGCGGCCCCCGTCCTGCTCTATCTCGGCGGCGTCACCGACGCCCACGTCGCCGTCGGCACCGCCAGTGCCGCAGTTGCGGCCAACGCGGCCTTCAACCTCGCCGGCCACTGGCGCGGCGGCAACATCAAGTGGCCCTGCGCCATCGCCTTCGCGCTCGCCGGCCTCGCCGGCTCCTTCGGCGGCTCCAGCATCGCCAAGCTGATCAGCGGTCAGCACCTGCTGCTCGCCTTCGCCGTCGCGATGGCGGCGATCGGCCTGTCCATGCTCCGCAAGCCGAAGAGCGAGGGCGATCCCGACGTCCATCTATCGATGAAGATGATGGTTCGTCTCGTCCCTCTCGGCCTGCTGACCGGTTTCGCGGCCGGCTTCTTCGGGATCGGCGGCGGTTTCCTCATCGTGCCGGGCCTGATGCTCGCCACGGGCATGTCGATGGCCTGCGCCACCGCGTCCTCGCTTCTGTCTGTCGCGTTGTTCGGCGCGGCGACCTCGTTCAACTACGCACTCTCCGGTCTCGTCGACTGGCGGCTCGCCGGTCTTCTCCTGCTCGGCGGAGCCGCCGGCGGCATCGCGGGACTCCTCGTCGCCAAGCGCCTCGCCACCCGCGCCCGCCTCGCCCGAACCCTGTTCGCCATCCTCATCCTGATCGTCGCCGCCTACGTCGCCTGGCGCTCGCTGGGCGGGTGAGAACAAACCGTAAATCAACGCCGTACAGCCGCGCCCTTGCGCAAAGGGAAAACCCCAGCCAGATCAGCGCGGAATGACAGATTCCCGCGATCCTTCCGACATTCCCTTCCCGGACGACGAACCCCCGTCGGCAGCAATGCCCCGCGAGCCCGGTTCAGACGATGACGAGCCTATTGCGGAGGGCGGCGCGCCGCTGAGCTTCTACCAGCTGCCGGACGAGGAAGAGCCGCCGCTCCCTGAAGAACGTGGCGACGACCCGGCCGACAGCCACTGGGGCGAACCCGAACTGGAAATCGACACGCGCCCGATCTCGCAGCGCGCGGCCGCGCCCCGCCCGCATCGCGCGGCCGACCCGAACGCCGAATACCTGAACGGCCTCAACCCCGAACAGCGCGAAGCGGTGATGTCCACCGAGGGCCCGCTGCTCGTCCTCGCCGGCGCCGGCACGGGCAAGACGCGCGTTCTCACCACGCGCGTCGCCCACATCCTGGCGCAGCGCAAAGCCTGGCCGAGCCAGATGCTGGTCGTCACCTTCACCAACAAGGCCGCGCGCGAGATGCGCGAGCGCACGCTCGCCCTCATCGGCCCGGATGGCGAAGGCCTGCGCTGGTTCGGCACCTTCCACTCCGTCTCCGCCCAGATCCTGCGCCGCCATGCCGAGCTCGCGAAGCTGAAATCCGGATTCACCGTGCTCGACACGGACGACCAGCTGCGCCTGATCCGCCAGATCCTCGACGCCGAAGGCATCGACCAGAAACGCTGGACGCCGCGCTACTTCGCCTCGCTTGTCGATGGCTGGAAGAACCGCGCCATCTGGCCGGAGAAGCTGCCGCCCAACGAGGGCCGACAGTTCGCCGAAGGCAAAGGCCAGAAGCTCTACCAGACCTATCAGAACCGGCTGGCCACGCTGAACGCCGTCGATTTCGGCGACCTGCTGCTGCACACCATCCGCATCTTCACCGAGCATCCCGAAGTGCTCGCCGACTACCACGCCAAGTTCAAATACCTGCTCGTCGACGAGTACCAGGACACCAACGTCGCGCAGTATCTCTGGCTCCGCCTGCTGGCGCAGGGGAACAACAACATCTGCTGCGTGGGCGATGACGACCAGTCGATCTATGGCTGGCGCGGCGCGGAGGTGGACAACATCCTCCGCTTCGAGCGCGACTTCCCCGGCGCGAAAGTCATCCGCCTCGAACAGAACTACCGCTCCACCGCGCACATCCTCGCCGCCGCCTCCACCGTCATCGCGCAGAACACGTCCCGCCTCGGCAAGACGTTGCGCACGGATGCGGGCGCGGGCGATCTGGTGAAGGTGCGCGGCGTCTGGGATGGCGAGCAGGAAGCCCGCCTCATCGCCGACGACATCACAAGCTGGAAACAGACCGGCCGCCGGTACGACAACTGCGCCGTCCTCGTCCGCGCCTCCTGGCAGATGCGCGCCTTCGAGGAACGCTTCATCGTCACCGGCACTCCCTACAGGGTAATCGGTGGGCCACGGTTCTTTGAACGGGCAGAAATTCGCGATGCGTTGGCCTATCTCCGCCTCATCCGCTCCGAAGCCGACGACCTCGCCTTCGAGCGCATCGTCAACCAGCCCAAGCGCGGCGTGGGCGACACCACCGTGCAGAAGCTCCACGTCACCGCCCGCGCGATGAACACCTATCTCACCCGCGCCGCCGAGATCGAGATCCGCTCCGAGACCATCAAGGGCCCCGGCCGCACGGGCGTGCGCCGCTTCATCCTCGACATGGAACGCTGGCGCGCGCAGGCCGCCGACACAGAGCACCCGCGCCTCCTCGAAATCATCCTCGAGGAATCCGGCTACACCGACATGCTGCAGGCCGACAAATCTCCGCAGTCGCAGTCCCGCCTCGACAACCTGAAGGAACTCGTCCGCGCGCTCGGCCAGTTCGACACGCTCAACGCCTTCCTCGAACACGTCGAACTCGTGATGGACAATGCCGAGGGCTCCAACTCCCACGACCAGGTGCAGATCCTCACGCTCCACTCCGCCAAGGGCCTCGAATGGCCGATGGTCTTCCTCCCCGGCTGGGAGGAGGAAGTCTTCCCCTCCCGCCGCTCGCTCGACGAACAGGGCGCGAAAGGTCTCGAGGAAGAACGCCGCCTCGCCTATGTCGGCATCACGCGCGCGCGCGCGCGCTGCTACATCTCCTTCGCCGCCAACCGCCAGATCTACGGCCGCTGGACCAGCGTGCTTCCCTCGCGTTTTGTCGATGAGCTCCCAGCAGCCCACGTCGACGCCGTCAGCGAGACCGGCTACGTCGCCCCCGGCGGCGGCTTCTACGGCAGCGAAGTCAAATCGCAGTGGGACCAGCCCCGCGCCGGCATGCCCACGCGCGGCTCCAACCTCGATGAGCCGGTGCGCGGCGGCTACGACACCCCCGGCTGGAAACGCGCCCAGGCCGCCTCCGCCGGCCGCGGCGCCACCCGCCCGCCAGACATCGAAGGCCGCGCCTTCCGCTCAGAGGACAGCGACGGCCGCCCGCTCCAGCGCGGCAAGACCCCCGGCGACATGCTCGCCTCCTCAGACCCCGCAGCCGCCGGCGGCCTCGAACTCGGCCAGCGCATCTTCCACGACAAGTTCGGCTACGGCCGCGTCATCGAAATCGACGGCGCCAAACTCACCGTCAGTTTCGAAAAGTCCGGCGTGAAGAAGGTGGTGGAGAGTTTTGTGAAGAGGGTTTGAGGCCAGCGACGCAACCACCCCATTGCCATCCCCCCGCAATGAGCGCCCTGTCGCGCATGGCCACCAAACTCGACAACGACATCGACTGGCATCTGGCGCAGATCGAGCGGTTGCAGGCGGCGATTGCGATGGGGGAGCCGTCGAAGTCGGCCAGTGCGCCCACGCCCATCTGGGGCCCCAAGCGCGGCGCCGCCGCAGAAATCCCCGCCACCCTCGCCGGCATGCGCCAGCAGCTGCAGCGCTCCGAGCAGACCCTGTCCGAGCTGGAAGAACAGCGCGGCCGCGGCGAATAGGCCGCGCACTATCATTTCGCCCCCAATGGCCCCATATATGATTGCGTGTGGCGGGGAGCGGTTCCCGGGTCTCGCGTGATGGAGACCTGCCTCATGGCGACCCCCTACAAGAAATCCGCCCCCAAGCCTGCCGCCAAATCCGACCTGGTTCTCTCGCCCCGCAGCGACAAACGCTCCTTCGACGCGCGCCCCAAGCCCTCCGACTACACGCGCCGCGACGACCCGCGCGACCGCGCCATTCGCCCCACTGAAGCTCCCGATGGCGGCCTCGATCCCGATCCGGGCGAGTAAACGCGGCCTCCACGGCCGAATTATCCCCTGATCCGGCGGGGAATGTGCTAGGGCACGGCCACGGACGTCCGGAATGGCCCGGCCCTTCGTCTGCGACGCGCCGCGCCCGGCGCCGGTCGCGCGTGATCTGAAAGGCGCGTTCCATGGCCCGCATCCCCGACAAGCGTCAGCCTTTCGACCCGGCCAAGGCTGCCCGCGAGCGCGCCGCCGCCGCCGCCGAACGCCCCACCGTCGCCCTCACCGCCGCGCAACGCATGGGCAAGCGCCCCCTCCTCCGCGAACCCAAACCGCGCACCGAGGACTAAGGGCGCGCCCGCATCTCTCCAACTGAGACCAAACAAAGGCCGCGCCCGGGAATAAGCCGGTTGCCGGACCGCGCCGCGTGACCCACTTCAGAGTCAGCCCGCGGCCGGCGGACTTCCCTCGTCCGCGCGGCGTGGAGACTTCATGTCCAATCCCCCCAGCGACAAGACGAGCGACAAGCGACAGTCACAGCGCCCCGAGCGTCCGCCATCCGCCGCCCAGCGCGCCAGCGAGGCGAACCGCGCCCAGCAGGCCGCCGTCCGCGCACAGACCGCCCGCCCCGCAGATCGCCGCACGCCGGTTGAAGGCGAGACCTCCAACGCCGGCCTCGAGAACGACAACCGCCCCGTCGGCGTCAACAAGCGCTAGCCGTCACTGAAAGCTTCGGCCGCGCGCCACGCTGCGCGGCCGCAATCCCATCCATGATCGCGCGCGCCCGGAGATCATCTCCGCGCCCGCGCGATGGAGACACGTGATGACCGAGCGCAAGCCATTCTCCGCCAGCCCGCCCAAACCGCCGAAGGTTCTCGCGCCGATCTCGCCACGCGACGACAAGCGCACCTTCGACGCCCGCCCCAAACCCACCGACGACTGGCGCCGCCGCGACGACCCGCGCTACCGCACGCCGCAGCACGAAGAACCGAAGCTCGATGATCCCGAAGCGGGCGGTGAGAAGGAAGAGTAGCCTTGCCCGCCTTTGGCGGCACAGATTTCGGAGAAGCTACTTGTCGCAGCTAGCGATTTTGTGACGTGAGTTTGATTTCAGGCGGAAACATCGAAGTCAGCAGGTTTGTATTCCGTCTTTAACTAGCTTTGCCCATTCTGGACCAAGAACGATGCGCGCATCGACGCCGTTGTCGTATCCCGGATCGCCGGGCTTCAGCATGAGTATTCGCAGGCTGCTGTCGTGCGTTCCGGAGTACATAACGCCTCCTCCGTAATAGTTAGTGGTGGAGCTGCCGTACACTGAATTGCCATACACGTTGGCTTGCGCGGTCGTATACGAACTTGTCGGAGGAAGCGCAGTCGCACGAACGTTGCTCTGACTTTGCGCCCCGCCGATCAGGTAACGATCAAATCCTCGACGGAGCGTTTCCACAGCCGCCATTTTTCCCGCGATTTGTTGCGCGCCGGACGTTCCGCAAACTGGCGCTGCGCTCGTAGTGAGAATGATCTCGTTCTGTGAAATCGGCATCACGGAAGTTGATGCGCAACCAGCTGTCACCAGCGCGGTTGCTAAGATTCCTAGTATCAATTTCATAGGTCGTCCCCCTTCTTCTGCCCGACAAGATTAGATTCAACGTACCAATTCGACCAGCACGAGATGGTCCAATGGGCGCTGCGTCAGCCTCTGTTATGCCCAAGAGTATCGCCCCATTCGCGCGGGACACGCGTGCACTCTCTACCCCTTCAACCGCTCATTCTCCCGCGCGAACATCGCGCGCACCACGTCGCCGTTCGAGCGCTCCTCTTCCAGCGTCTCGGCGTTCCACTGGCTGCGTTCGGTCGCGAAGAAGTCGCCGCCGTAGATGTGCAGGCCGGCGGTGAAGCGCGGCAGCGGGTTGGTGACGGAGTGGATCACGTCGGGCGGCAGCGTCGCGACGTCGCCGGGGAACAGCGCCCTCGCCCCGCCCGCAACGATGCGCCGCCCGCCCCCGCCATGTTCCGTACGCTTCCAGAACATGTTGTCCTCGCGCCCGGTGTAGAGGCCGATCAGCGCCCACATCAGATGGTTGTGCGGCATGAGAGTCATGTTCGGCGCCCACTTCGCCGCGAAGATGGTGAGGCGCGGGCCCGCCAGGATCACGTCGAACCCCGCCTCGCTTGGCTCGCCCATCGCGCCCAGCACGATGGCATGATCGGAGACGGCGCGCGCGAGACAGTCCGCGATCGCGGCCTGCGGATCGGCGTCATCCAGCAGGGCCGTGCAGTCGGCGGCGAAGCGTTCCCGGTCAAAGGCCATGGCGGCAGTGTAGGCGCAGACCTCTGCTTGTCATCCCGGCACGTTCTTCACTCTGCCCCCGCTTGCGGGGGAAGTGGATCGCGGACGAAGTCCGCGAGACGAAGGGGGCGAGTCGGATTTGCCGGATGATGGCGGTCCAGGCGCAGCCGTATTTTCGGATCCCCTCTGAACTCGCCCCCATCCTGGCTTCGCCGTACTTCCCCCGCAAGCGGGGGAAGAGTTAGCCCCCACATGACACCGTCAGCCTGATTTGCCGCATGTTTCCTGCGGACTTCCCCCGCCAACTCACGAAAGCTTGCCGCTGCGGCGCTTGAAAATCCCTGCCGCGGCGGCACTGTGCCGCCAACAAAACAATCAGGGCATCCTGCCAATGGATGCTGTCGGGAGGTCCACCATGAAGCCGCTTCGCATCGCCTCGCTGGCCGTGCTCGCCGCAATGCTGGCCGCGCCCGCCCTCGCCCAGCAGGCATCAGGCCCGCAGGCGGCGCCCGAAACCCCCGCCCTGCCGCAGATCGTGAAATCCGCCGCGCAGTTCACCGGCGACTACAAGACGCCGCGCACATCGGCGGGCAAGCCGGACCTGCAGGGCTTCTGGACCAACGCCTCCGTCTCGCGGATGGACCGTCCCGCCGGCTATCCGCTGATCATCACCGATGAGCAGGCCGCCGCCCTCGAAGGCCGCGCGCTGTTCAACGTGCGCCTCAAGACGGAGAAGGATTTCGTCGATCCGAAACAGGGCGCCCCGGAAAAAGGCAAGGCCCTTCCCGGCGTCGGCAACTACGACGTTGCCTACACCGATCCCGGCAACGCCGTGATCAACATCAAGGGCGAGTTGCGCTCGTCCTATCTCACCTTCCCCGAGAACGGCCGCACGCCTGCGATGACCGAGAACGGCCGCGCCCTGCGCGCCGCAATGGGCGGAGCGCGGCGCGGCACGGGCTATGACAACCCGGAAGAGCGCGGCAATTCCGAACGCTGCCTCATCATCGGCACCAACGGCCCGCCCTTCGGCAACTATCTCTACAACAACAATTTCCAGATCGTGCAGACCGCCGACCACCTGATGGTGATGTCCGAGATGATCCACGACGTGCGCGTCGCGAAGATCAACGGCGCGCACCGCACCGACGAAGTCCCTCAATGGATGGGCGACTCGGTCGCCACCTGGGAAGGCGACACGCTCGTCGTCGTGACCAGGCATCTCGACCCGCGCTCGGGCGGCGCTTTCATCTCCGAAGCCGGCAAGGTGACGGAACGCTTCACCCGCATCTCCGACAACCAGCTGCTCTACGAATTCGAGATCGACGACCCGACCGTCTACACGTCGGTGTGGAAGGGCCAGATGCCGCTCACGCGCCTCGAGGACAAGACCTACGAGTACGCCTGCCACGAGGGCAATTACGGCCTGCAGAACATTCTCGAAGGCGGCCGCCGCAACGACCGCCTCGGCATCAGCCACACCGGCGGCGCCGATCGCGGGGAGTAGCGAGCACGCCCTCGTCCTTCGAGACGCCGCTACGCGGCTCCTCAGGATGAGGGCTACTCCACCGTCAGTCGTTTAGCCCTCATCCTGAGGGATTGCCGAAGGCAATCGTCTCGAAGGATGAAAGGGCGTGCTCACCGGCGCACGCAACTCCACCGCGTCTGAAACGTTGAACATGGGAACGCCATAACAAATGGAGGGCTCCCCATGTCCCGCAGGCACGAGCACGATTTCAACGTCGACCACCCGATCCACGACGCCGTCTTCGGCTCGGACCCGGACGGCATGTACAACGACACGCCGCGCGGCGCGATCGGCGAGAACGTCAACATCATCGGCACGGCCGTTCAGCCCGAGGGCTTCCAGCCGATGCGCGGCGTCGGCGACACCGACCAGGGCGACCGCCAGCCCGACGGCGGCCGCCGCCGCTAGTCAGGAATAGACCTGCAGGACGGGCGGAACCGGCTTCGGGTCCGCCCGTTCGCTTGTCTGGCTTTCGCCAGGAGGAGTCGGACATGCCCACGCCGAAAGATCCGCACGTTGTCGCCCCGCCCGCGCATCCGGGAGAGGCGCCGCAGCACGAACCGCGCGTGCCCGGCGATCAGACAGATGCGGAAGCTGAGCGCCGCGATCCTCCCGGCAAGCCGTTCCGCACCCCCAACAAGACCAAGACACATCCCGCTCCCGAGCGCGGAACCGACGGCGAGCCCAAGCCTCGCACCACATAGGTTAGCGCAGCGGAACGATGCCCTGCGCGTCACGTTGGTCAGATGCGCAACGGGGGACGATCCGCAATAGGCGCAACAAGAGGAACCGCCACATGAACAACAACCCCCGCAATCCCCAGAACGAGAACCCCGAGAAGGCCAACGTCAACAACCCCAACCGCGAACGCGACAACGACGGCCAACGCCGCCAACAACAAGCGGAACAAGGACAACGGCCGCAACAACAGAACGCGCCGCAGGACAAACGCGACGAGCGCAAACCACAACAACGCTAGGCAAGATGTAACTCCCGGCTCCACACGAGCCGCCGTACATGGAAAACCCCGGACCGAAAGGTCCGGGGTTTTCTTTGCGCCGGATTTGCTCCGGCCTATGGGGAGAGGGTGGATGCACAGCATCCACCCCCGGGCCATGTCGGCCCATGCTCAGAACTTGAAGCCCAGCGCAACCGTCGCCCCGGTCGTGTCGACAGCGTCGAAGCCGTACCAGGTGTAGTCAGCGCGCAGTTCAAGATTCTCGGTGAGGTCGTAGGTGATGCCCGCGCCGGCGCTCCAGCCGTCTTCCGCATCCTCCGCCAGCGTGATCGTGTTGCCGCCCGGCGTGATCGCGTTGGCGTTCACCTCGGCATAGGCATAGCCGACGCGGCCCGAAATCTCGAACTTGTCCGAAACCGGGAACACGGCGCGCGCATAGGCCGCCGCGAGGAAGTCGAGGCCGAGATCGCCGGAGACATTGATGATGTCGGTGAAGTCGCCGTCATTGTTGTCGTCGAAGTCGAGATCGTCCTCACTGGAGTCGAAATCGAAATCGCCATCGTCGATGCCGGCCGACAGGTCCGCCTCGACCCCGAACATGGGCGTCAGCTGCAGGCCGATACGGGCCGTGATGGCGTCAGTGTCGACTTCATAGCCGGTGTCATCCGCCTTGAAGTTCAGCCAGCTATAGCCGCCCTGGATGTAGAGGCCGCCGGATTCCTGCTGCGCATTGGCCGCGCCGGCCAGTCCGATGGCGATTGCCGCACAGCAAGCCGCGCGCCGGAGAAGATGGGAGATCATGGGGGAGTTGCTCCTGGATGTCGTTCAGCGCGCAGCCCTCCCCGAACGTCAGCTGCCCTGCCCGGTTCCTGCCCGGATAATCAGCACGCAGATTGTGTGTGCTTGCGGACACGCTTTCGCGCCGGACGTTTCGGCATGGGAACTGCTAACCATGACGGGCCGCGCCCTCCGGCCACGGATGACAGCCCGCAAACCGCTGCTATAAGCCCGCGGTCCAGGGGATCATCCCAAGAGACCATCCATGTACCGCGTCCATTGCCTCCTCCCCCGCGCCGACGCCGAGCGCCTGTCCGACGTCCTCACGGAGATGGACCCCTCGCCCGCGTCCGCCGTGTCGGTGGAAGAAGCCTCGAAGGTCTCGTGGAGTCTCGACGCCTATTGCGTCGACGAGGAACAGGCGAAGGAAGCCGCCGCCATCATGGAGCGCGAGGCGCCCGCCGCGCGCGCGTCGGTCCAGAAGCTCGACGACAAGGACTGGGTCGCCGTCTCGCTCGCCGGCCTGCCCGCCGTTCATGCCGGCCCGTTCGTCGTCGCCGGCTGGCACGAACTCGCCCACCTCGAGGGCGGCAAGATTCCCGTCTGGATCGAAGCCGGACCCGCCTTCGGCACAGGCCATCACGGCACCACCAAGGGCTGCCTCCAGTCGCTGTCGCTCGTGCTGAAGCGGAAGCGTCCGCGCCGCGTGCTCGACATTGGAACTGGCTCCGGCGTGCTGGCGCTCGCCGCGGTGAAGACCGGGGTAGAGTTCGCGCTGGGCACCGATCTCGACAGGGAATCGATCCGCATCGCGCGCGAGAATGTGAAGAACAACCGCGCCGGCCGCAGGCTCAAACTACTCTGCGCGCGCGGAACCGGCCACCGCGCCATCCGTGTCGGCGCGCCCTACGATCTCGTTCTCGCCAACATCCTCGCCCGCCCGCTCGTCGGCCTCGCGCCGGAGATCGCGAAACTCGTGTCGAAAGGCGGCCACGTTATCCTCTCCGGCCTGCTCTCGCATCAGGAACCCCAGGTCCGCGCCGCCTATGCCGGCCAGGGCCTCACCCTCGTCCACCGCCGCCGCCTCAACGGCTGGTCGACGCTGACCTACGCACGAGCGGCCTGATCCTGTCGTTTCACGGCGAAATTGCGCCTAAAGTCGCAGGAAAATTCCACTCCGAAAGTATCCCACTGTCACGCGGCGCGGTTTAGACTGCACCCACTCCACAGTGCTTTCAGGCGCGAGAACCATGAGACAGACATACGAAGTCATCGGCGGCCCGGCGATGGGCCGGACGAACCTGCCGCTCCTGCGCGCGACGCTGAAGTCGATGGAGCTCGACGGGCTCTACATCCCGCATGACGACGAATACCAGAACGAATATCTGCCCGCCTGCTATGAGCGCCTCGCCTGGGCGACCGGCTTCACCGGCTCGGCCGGCGCGGCGTTCGTGTTCCAGAAAACGGCGATCGTGTTCGTCGATGGCCGCTACACGCTGCAGGTGAAGCAGCAACTGGCGCCGAAGATTTTCGAGGTCGGCGATCTCGTCGATCTCGGCCCGTTCGGCTGGCTCGCGAAGCAGACCCTCACCGGCCAGAAGATCGGCTACGATCCGAAGCTGATGTCGCCCGATGCACTCGACAAGCTGGTCGATGCCGCGAAGAAAGCCGGCGCCGAACTGGTCGTCACGGAAACCAGCCCGATCGACGCGGCCTGGACGGATCGCCCCGCTGAACCGACGCACGCCGTCGTCCCGCACGATATCGCCTATGCCGGCGAAAGCTCGTCGTCGAAACGCGCGCGACTCGGCAAGATGCTCGCCGACCAGAAGCTGGACGCGGCCGTCATCACTTCGCCCGCCTCCATCGCCTGGCTGTTCAACATCCGCGGCGGCGACGTCTCTCGCACGCCGCTGCCGCTCGGTCGCGCCTTCCTGTTCTCCGACGGACAGGCCGAACTCTTCCTGCACCCCGCCAAGATCGGCGCCGAACTCGGCCAGCATCTCGGCAATGAAGTGACTCTCCGCCCGGCCAACGAACTCGAGCGCCGCATGGCGAAGCTGCAGGGCAAGCGCGTCAGCGTCGATCCAGGGATGGCCTCGTCCTGGTTCTTCGGCGCGCTGGGCAAGGCTGGCGCCGAAATCGTGCGCAGCCAGGATCCCGTGATGCTGCCGCGTGCGCGGAAGAACTCGGTTGAGGTCGAAGGCTCGCGCAAGGCGCACCGCCGCGATGGCGCCGCGCTGTCGCGCTTCCTGCGCTGGTATGAGGCGAACGGCCAGACGGGCGAAGTCACGGAGATCGATTGCGCCCGCAAGGTCGAGGAATTCCGCGAGGCGACGGGCGAGCTGAAGGACCTGTCGTTCAACTCGATCTCGTCGGCCGGACCCAACGGCGCGATCAACCACTATCGCCCCGACACGCAGACCAACCGCAAACTGGCGAAGGGCTCGCTCTTCCTGCTCGATTCAGGCGGCCAGTATCTCGACGGCACGACCGACGTCACCCGCACGCTCGCCATCGGAGAGCCGACCGAGGAGATGAAGGAGCGCAACACGCGCGTGCTAAAGGGCCACATCGCCCTCGCCCGCGCGCGCTTTCCGAAGGGCACGACCGGCTCGCAGCTCGACGTGCTCGCGCGTCTCGCGCTGTGGGAAGCCGGCGTTGATTACGATCACGGCACCGGCCATGGCGTTGGCAGCTATCTCGGCGTGCATGAAGGCCCGCACCGCATCTCGAAAGTGGGCAACACCGTTGCGCTCGAGCCGGGGATGATCGTCTCGAACGAGCCCGGCTACTACAAGGCCGACGCGTGGGGCATCCGGATCGAGAACCTCATCGTCGTCACCGAAGCCAAGCCGATCGCCGGCGGCGATCGCGATATGCTGGGCTTCGAGACGCTGACGCTCGCTCCGCTCGACAAGAAACTCATCCTGCCGGGTCTTCTCTCCGAACAGGAATGGATCTGGCTCGACCGCTACCACGCCCGCGTGCTGGCGGAGGTCGGTCCCCTTCTTGGCGAAGACGACCGCGCCTGGCTCGCCGAAGCGTGCAAGCCGCTCTGAGATCAGCCAGGACCGGCGAGAGCGCCCGGCGGCGGTGTCGGCGTGATATTGCCGCCCCCGCCCTGGATCTTGCGGAGCAGATCCTGCGCCTTCTCCGCGCCCTCATCGAATCCGCCGACCGGCTTGCAGACCTTCTGCTTGCGGGCCTTCATGCCGGTCACCGGCTCCATCGAGCACACGATCCTGGGTTCGTCCTGCTGAGGCTGGACAGCGGAAGTCTCCGTCGCAGCCGGGCCGGATACCTGCAGAAACAAGGAAACAGCGATACTGATCATTTGCCTGAACCTTCAGATATCTGCGACACTAGCCGCGGATTCCGGTTTGGCAATGATCTGAAGTCGTGCGGCGTTAGTTGCCGAGGCCGCCTTCCGCAGGAATGCGCGCATCGCCAAGCCGCGTCAAATCGCGTTGAAGCTTGGTGTCCAGATCGTTCGACGTCTGGTTTTCCGGCCGGCAGACCTTCACTTTCTGCACGCGTGAGCCCGTCGCAAACTCGTACTTGCAGATCATTTTCGGCTCCGGCGCAGGAGTTTCAGCCGTAGTGGCGGGAACCGCAGGCGCTTCGGCAGGGGGCTGGCCAGCGGCAAGAAGAAACGCCAGAGAAACAGCAAATGACGGCATGGGTATCGCGCCTCCACGAGATTTCCGGGGACGTTAATTCCAAGCCGCGCCCAAGACAACGTCACAAGTTCAGGAGGATCGCATCGTGAAAACTCACTGCGCCGCAGCGGCGTTGCTCGTGCTGCCCCTGATGTCCTGCACGTCAATGTCAGGTGGAAAGATCGATACCGCTTTCGCCGCCTGTCCCGCTTACGGCCCCGCCTATGAGGTGACCGACGCCTTCATGCGCACCTTCAACAGCAAGGACGCGCAGGCCTGGGGCGCGACATTCCACTTCCCCTCCGTGCGCATCGCCAGCGGGAACGTGACGATTATCAACTCGCCGGCCGATCTCGAGAGCGGCTTTAGTCGTCTTGAAGCAACCGGTTGGCATCACTCGGACTGGGCGAAGCGCGAGATCGTTCAATGCGGCCCGACCAAGGCGCACATGCTGACCACCTTCGTGCGCTATCGCGCGGATGGCTCCGTGCTGTCGCAGTTCGACAGCCTCTACATCGTCGAGTTCAAGAACGACCGCTGGGCGCTGACCGCCCGGTCGAGCTTCGCGCCGTAGACGTGGCGTCGATCAATTCCTCTCCAGGACGCACGAAGTTCGGCGAAGACGCCGCGCTCTATGATTTCGCACGGCCAGACTACCCGGCGGACTTGTTCGAATGGCTGCGCGACCGCTGCGGCCTGAATGCGCAAAGCACGTGCTTCGAGATCGGGGCCGGCACCGGCCACGCCACCCTACCCGTCCTCGCGATGCCCGTGCGATCGGTGCTCGCCATAGAACCGGATGCACGACTGGCGGAGCGCCTGCGCGACAAGACGCGCGACGACGCCCGGCTGACGTTGGAGATTGCGCGTTTTGAAGATGTGCGACTCGACCCCGGCGCATTCGACTTCGGTTTCGCCGCAATGTCGATGCACTGGCTCGCGCGAATGAAAGCGCTGGCAAGAGTGTCGGCGGCCCTGACACCCGGCGGGCATTTTGCGATGTGGTGGAACGTCTACCACAACTCCGCCGAGCCCGACGCTTTCGGCCGCGCAACGGCGCATCTGTTCAGCGGCATCGAGCAGGATCCCAACGCGACCAAGGGCGTGGGAGCATTCGCACTGGACGTCGCTGCACGTCTGGGCGAATTGCGAAGCGCAGGGTTCAAGGATGTCGAACACCGCGTGTTCGAGCAGGCGGTGACGTTCACACCGGAACAGCTGTCAGCACTCTACGGCACATTCTCCCGCGTGCGCATGGCGCCGGAAGAAACACGAATGCGCCTGCTTGGCGAGGCCGAGCGCGTGGTGCGCGAAGATTTCGGCGGAACCGTAACGCGGATGGTAACGGCCAGTGCGTTTGTGGGGCGACGCGCCTAGTCCTCGTCCATCTTCAGCGCGGCGACGAAAGCTTCCTGCGGGATTTCGACTTTGCCGAACTGGCGCATGCGCTTTTTGCCCTCTTTCTGCTTGTCGAGGAGCTTGCGTTTGCGCGAGGCGTCGCCGCCATAGCACTTGGCGGTCACGTCTTTCCGCATGGCGGAGATAGTTTCGCGGGCGATGACCTTGCCGCCAATGGCGGCCTGGATCGGGATCTTGAACATCTGGCGCGGGATCAGGTCCTTGAGCTTTTCGCACATCGCGCGGCCGCGCTGTTCGGCGCGGGCGCGGTGCGTGAGCATCGAAAGCGCATCGACAGGCTCGTCATTGACGAGGATGGACAGTTTCACGAGGTCGCCTTCGCGGCGACCGATCTGGCTGTAGTCGAACGAGGCATAGCCTTTCGAGATCGACTTCAGGCGGTCATAGAAATCGAACACCACCTCATTGAGCGGCAGTTCGTATTTCACCATCGCACGCGCGCCGACATAGCTGAGCTCTTTCTGGATGCCGCGACGGTCCTGGCAGAGCTTGAGGATGCCGCCGAGATATTCGTCGGGCGTGAAGATGGTGGCCTCGATCCACGGTTCGTGGATTTCGAGGATCGACATGACGTCCGGCATGTCGGCCGGGTTGTGCAGTTCGATGGTCGAGCCATCGCGCATCTTCAGGCCGTAGACCACCGAGGGAGCGGTTGCGATGAGGTCGAGATCGAACTCGCGGCTCAGACGCTCCTGAATGATTTCGAGGTGCAGCAGGCCGAGGAAGCCACAGCGGAAACCGAAGCCAAGCGCGGCGGATGTTTCCATCTCGTAGGAGAAACTGGCGTCGTTCAGGCGCAGCTTGCCCATCGCGGCGCGCAGATCTTCGAACTTGGCGGCGTCGACCGGGAACAGGCCGCAGAACACGACAGGCTGTACTTCGCGGAAACCGGGCAGCGCTTCGGCGGTCGGCTTGCGTTCGTCGGTGACGGTGTCGCCGACCGAGCAGTCGGCCACGGTCTTGATCGAGGCGGTGAAGAAGCCGACTTCGCCGGGGCCGAGCTCTTCGGAGTCGATCAGCTTGCCGGGGAGGAAAACGCCGACGCGATCGAGCGTGTAGTGCGCGCCGGTCTTCATCATCTGGACCTGCTGACGCTTTTTCAGCGTGCCGTCGACAATGCGGACAATGACGACAACGCCCAGATAGAGATCGTAGTAGGCGTCGACGAGAAGGGCCTTGAGCGGGGCGTTGGCGTCGCCTGTCGTCGGAGCCGGCAGGCGCTTCACGATGGCTTCGAGGACGGTATCGACGCCGAGGCCGGTCTTCGCGGAAATCTCCAGCGCGTCGGAGGCGTCGAGGCCGATGACGTCCTCGATCTGCTGCTTCACGCGGCCGACTTCGGCGGCCGGCAGGTCGACCTTGTTGAGGACGGGGACGATTTCGTGGTTGGCGTCGATGGCCTTGTAGACGTTGGCAAGCGTCTGGGCTTCCACGCCCTGGGACGAATCCACCACCAGCAGCGAGCCTTCGCACGCGGCGAGGCAGCGCGAGACTTCGTAGGCGAAGTCGACGTGGCCGGGCGTGTCCATCAGGTTGAGGACATAGGTTTCCCCATCCTGAGCCTTGTAGTCGAGACGGACGGTCTGCGCCTTGATGGTGATGCCGCGCTCCTTCTCGATATCCATTGTATCGAGAACCTGCTCGGTCATTTCACGCGCAGCGAGGCCGCCCGTCATCTGGATGATGCGGTCCGCCAGTGTCGACTTGCCGTGGTCGATATGGGCGATGATGGAGAAGTTTCTGATCTTGTCGCGGGGAGTCATTTTTCTTTCCTAGGCGGCGGCGTCTAGCAGACGGGTGTTAAAGGGCCAAGCAGCGGCTGCCAGACCGCTGTAAACTATTCGCCTGTCAGGCTTTTTTGACTGTTCTGGCATGGGCGTTGCGCCATTCGGCGCATGAACGGTAATCTTGATGAACTGCGCCGGTTGGCGCGGACCGGGCTGGAAAAAGCCCGGGCCGTGCTCGGCCATGTTCGCGCCCTTTCGGTGAAGGCCTGGGCCGCCACCCGGACACACACGAAAAACGGCTGGGCCTGGATGCGGGAAACCACTCGCACGGGGGCCGCAACATCCGGCGCCGCCATCAAGCGCGGCTGGATCAGCTTCCGCGATAGCTGGACGAAACAGGACTGGTTCGCAGGTATCAAGCCGCTTCCGCCGGGCATGGCGGGCAACCTCACCGCCATCGCAATCGTTACCAGCCTCGTCCTGACATCGCTCGTTTACGGAGATTACTGGCAACGTCGCGTGGCCGAGGCCCGACTTATCCCGTCAGGCGAACATCCCTTGCAACAAACCGAGCCGTTGCCGGCGGAGCCCGTTCCTCCGACACCTGAAGTCCCGACCGAGCCTGTGCCGGAACCTGCCACACCGGATGCCTCGCCTGCCCCAGGCGTCCCGATGGCCAGCGCGGATCTTCCCCAGCAAGGCGAAGCCTTCATCGACCGGTTCGATGGCGACTCGCTTAGTGAGCGATGGTTTGTCTCCGACGGATGGACCAATGGCGACTGGATGGAGAACGACTGGCAGGCCAGCCAGGTCAGCATCACAGAAGACGGTGTTCGCCTCACCATGGGGCCGGCAGTCGAAGGCTCGAAAAAGTCGCTGTCATCGGCGGAAATCCGCACCCACGAATTCTATCGCTACGGCTATTTCGAAGTGCGCATGCGCGTGCCTGCCGGATCGGGCACCGTCACGGGCGCCTTCACCTACGCCGAACAGAAGGGCCGTACGCGGCCCAACGAGATCGACATCGAAATCCTTGGCCGCAATCCGCGTACGCTCGAGGCCACGATCCATGAGAACGGCAAACCGACCGGCGACAAGCTCCGCCTGCCCTTCGACACCACTACCGCCTTCCATACCTATGGCTTCGACTGGACCCGCAACTACGTGCGCTGGTATGTCGATGGGAAGCTGGTGCACCAGATCACTGGCGCCCCCGCTGCGCGTCTCACGCGCCCGCAGCAGTTCTTCGTGAACCTGTGGGCGAGCAAGCAGCTGAAGGACTGGGTCGGCCCGCTCGATACGTCGAAGAAGCCGTGGACCCTGGACGTCGCGTGCGTGGCCTACGCCAAGAGCTACAAAAACGAATCACTCTGCAGGTAGCGGCGCGCCGGGCGCAGCCGCCCGAAAGTTACATTTGTTCCGCCGCCGAAACCCGTTCGCCTATCGCGCGTTGATCGCGCGGAGGGCCCTCAGCCATGTTCGACCGCACACGCATCATGTCCCGTGACCTCACGGCGGCGCGCCGTTTCTACGCCGCGACGGCCCGGCATCTGGGCCTGGCCATAATCGAGGCAGAGGAAGACGGCTTCACGCTCGGCCGCCTCAGCGACATGTCACAGCCCGTCCTGAAGGTGAAAAGCGCGTCGCGCACCATCGCCGATGCGCCGGAAACGCAGCCCGCCATGGTCGCCCTCGAAGCGCCGGACGACTACACGGTTCGGGCTTTCTACCGCGCCGCGCTGGAAGCCGGCGGCCGGCAGGTGGGCTATCCAGGCCCGCAACCTACGTCCGGCCAGTACTCGTACTATGCCGCTCGCGTCGAAGATCCCGACGGTAACTGCATCGAATGCGGCTGGCGCCACTGAAACCTGCGCTTTCCCGGCACGGAAGGCATGTGCTGCTGACGTATAGTTGAAGGTGGTACCGGCCGGTCTCGTTGCCGGAAACCGCATTTTTCTGTAATGGAGGTTCCAGCGCGGCCGCTTCCTGGCGAGCCGCATACGAGCATTTGGGAGGCTCCATAATGAACAAGAAGATCCTGAGCATCGCGCTGGCGTCCGTCGCCGCCGCGGCTCTCGTCACCGCGGGCGTGGTCGCCAACGGCCAGACCGGCGCAATCGCCGCCGCCGCGCAGGTGAAGATCGCTGATCGCGCGGATGACTTCCGCCTCGTCGACCAGGATTCGAAAGCCCACCTGCTCAGCTATTACAAATACGCTCCGGCGATCGTGCTGATCGCCCAGCAGAACGGCGCCAAGGCGATCAAGGACCAGGCCGCCGCCATCAAGGATCTGCAGTCCGCCTTCGCGGGCAAGGATGTGCAGGTGATGATGATCAACTCCAACCCGGGCGACACGCGCGAGACGGTGCAAGCCGAGATGGCCTCCCTCGGCCTCAAGATGCCCGTCCTGCTCGATGACACGCAGCTCGTCGGCGAAGGCCTCGGCGTCAGCCGCGTGGCGCAGACATTCGTAATCGATCCGAAGACGTGGCGCGTCGTCTATTCGGGCCCGGTCGCGAAAGCGAAGGACGTTGTCAGCAGCCTCGTCAACGGCAAGGCCGTGACAGCGACGAACGTCTCGCTCGATACGGCCGTCCTCGCCTTCCCGAACCGCGACAAGAAAGCTGACCACGTCAAGATCTCCTACGAGAAAGACGTCTCGCCGATCCTCGCGAAGAACTGCGTCGCCTGCCACTCGGAAGGCGCCATCGGCCCGTTCGCGATGGACAGCTATGAGAAGGTCAAGGGCTTCTCCGGCATGATCCGCGAAGCGATCCGCACAGACCGCATGCCGCCCTACAACGCCGACCCGCATGTCAACGCATTCGCGGCCGACCAGAACCTGACCAACAAGGACGCGCAGACCCTGATCCACTGGATCGAGGCCGGCGCTCCGCGTGGCGATGGCACGGACCCGCTGAAGATCAATGCGAAGCCCGCTCCGGAATGGGAACTCGGCACGCCGGATCTCGTCATCGAACTGCCGGCCTACAAGGTTCCGGCTTCGGGCGTCGTCGACTACCAGAACCCGACCGTGACAAATCCGCTGTCGGAAGGCCGCTGGCTGCGCGCCGCGACCGTGAAGCCGTCTGACCGTCAGGCCGTGCACCACCTGCTCTCCAACGGTGCGGGTGGCTATGCCGTGGGCGCCGAGACGACCGTTTATCCGAAAGGCACCGGCACATGGGTCGCCCCCGGCCAGACCTTCCGCTTCCAGATGCACTATACGCCGTACGGCAAGGAAACGGTCGAGAAGACCCGCGTCGGTCTCTACTTCTATCCGAAGGATGCGCCACCCGAGATCCTGCGCCGCTCGGCCGTGGTCGCCAACGCCGGAATCGAGATTCCTCCGAACACGCCGCGCCATGAGGAGGTCGCCTACATCACCTTCCCCGAGAAGGCGACGCTGTTCACGGTATTCCCGCACGCCCACTATCGCGGCGAGAGCATGGCCGTATCGCTCATCAAGCCGGGCTCGACCAAGGAAGAGCTGATCATCTCGCTGCCGAAGTACGACTTCAACTGGCAGCGCGGCTATGATTTCGCCACGCCGATCTCGATCGAGCCGGGCACGAAGCTGGTCACCCGCTACGTGTACGACAACTCGAAGAACAACCCGGCCAACCCCGACCCGACGATCAAGGTCACCTGGGGCGAGCAGTCGTGGGAAGAGATGCAGTACACCGCGCTCGGCTTCCGCTGGGACGCAGAGACGGTCGCGAACCGCAAGGACGACTTCCAGAAGCGTCTCGAGGAATCGCGCTCCATCGGCATCATGGACACGAACCTGGACGACAAGGTCGCCAAGTCCGAAGTGCGCGGCCGCATGGCGCAGATGCTCCTCGCGAACTGGGACAAGGTCGACGCTGACAAGGACGGCTATCTGGTGACGAGCGAGATGACGCAGATCAACGGTATGATCAACGGCCGCATCCGCGAGGCGCAGGCCCAGCAGAGCATCGGCCAGTAGCCCAAGCTCGACTGAAGACATGACGCAGGCGGATCGAGAGATCCGCCTGTTTTCTTTTGCGCCTAACAGTCGTATCAGGCCCGCGTCATCGGGGCCCTCGCCATGCCGAAGAAGATCGTGCTCGCCACCATTGGCAGCCTCGGGGACGTTCATCCTTTCATTGCACTGGGACAGGCGCTGAAGGCGCGAGGGTTCGAGCCGGTCGTGGCAGCACCAAAAAGCAACGTCGACAAGGTGCAGAGCGCAGGGCTTCGCGCCGAAGCGATCTTTCCGACTTTCGAGGAGATGGGCGCAGCGCTCGGCATGAGCGATCAGGACGCGACGACGCGGATGTTGCGCGATCCCGACTTCCTGGTTCGCAGACTCATCCTCCGCTACCTGCCGGACAGCGCTCGGGCGCTGCAGCGCGTCGCGGCGGATGCAAGCGCGATCGCGTGCACCCAGTTCGCGCTTTCCGCGCCCATCGTCGCGGAGGCGCGTAATATCCCGCTGATCCCCGTGATCCTGCAGCCGATGCTGATGATGTCGCCGCACGACCCGCCGGTGACCCCGGATTTCTGGTCGCTGTTGAAGCCGCCGATCACGCCGTTCAAGCTGGGCTGGAACAAGCGCGTGCTCGCCATGGTGCAGCTGGAACTGAAGCGGCGTTATGGGCGACAGGTGAACAGCGAACGCCGTGCGCATGGGCTCGCACCGGCGAAGACGGCGCCGATCTTTCCGGGCCCGCCGCGCGATGCGAAGCTGGTGCTAGGACTCTATGCGGATGCATTTGCGCCCCGGCCTGCTGATGCGCCGTCGAATGTCGTGCTGTCCGGCTTTCCGATATTCGACAGCGACAGTGGATCGCCGGAAAAGCTCGATCCGGAGCTCGAAGCTTTCCTGGCCGATGGAGAGCCGCCGCTGGTCTTCACGCTAGGAAGCTTCGCCGTCTATGCGCCGGGTGATTTCTACGCGGAGAGCCTGGCCGCGGCGCGGGCGCTGAAACGGCGCGCCCTGCTGCTGACGGGGCCGGGCAAGATGCAATCGGCGCCGGATGCCTTGGTGCGGTCGTATGCGCCGCATTCGCTTGTGTTCCCACGCGCAGCAGCCGTCATCCATCACGGAGGCATCGGCACGACCGGCGCAGCGCTTCGCGCGGGCAAGCCGCAGCTCGTCGTGCCGCACATGGGCGATCAGGCGGACCATGGGGCGCGGATCGAACGGCTCGGGCTTGGCGCCATGCTGCCTTCCAAGCGCTACACGGCGGCGCGGGCGCAGGAAGCGCTGAGCCGCATTCTGGGCAATCCGGCCATCACCGCACGTGCACGGGATTTTGCGCCGCGTGTCGCCGAGAACGGCGCCGAGAAAGCGGCAGATGCGATCGCGGCTATGCTCGCCTAAGCAGGTTTCAGCCGGTGGTGCACCACGCCCCACTCTTTCCCGCCGCTGTGGCCGAAGAGACCTGCGGTGGCGAGGAAGAACAAGCGCCAGCGGCTCTCCCAGAGCTTCGCGTCCTTGCCGTAGACCTGCGCAAGGATCGGGCGGATGGCTTCGCGATTGGCGTCGAAATTCTTGAGCCAGTCGAGCGCTGTGCGTTCGTAGTTGCGGCCGCTCCACCACCATTCCTGTTCGACTTCGAACAGGTCCGGGAAATTGCCGATCAGGTCGCGGCTCGGCATCACGCCGCCGGCGAAGAAGTGGTGGGCGATCCAGTCGGCCGGATCGTTGACGTCGAAACGGTAAGGCGCGGTCTTGTGCGCGAAGACGTGCGTCAGCATACGGCCATCGGGCTTCAGCCAGCGGCGACACTTCTCCAGCAGCGCGCGCCAGTTGGACATGTGTTCGAACATCTCGACGGACACGATGCGGTCGAACCGCTGTGTTATGTCGAACACGTTCATATCGGCGGTGATGATCGTGATGTTGGACAAGCCCTGCCGCTCGGCTTCGGCGAGGATGTGCGTCTTCTGGCTGGCGGAGTTCGAAACGGCGGTGATGCGGGCTTTGGGATAGTGCGCCGCCATCCATAGTGTCATCGAACCCCAGCCGCAGCCGAGTTCGAGAATGTCCTGCCCATCCGCCAGTTCAGCGTTGGCGCATGTCTCAGCGAGCGCATGTTCCTCGGCAGTGGCGAGCGCGTCGGCTGGCGAGCGATAGAGACAGCTGGAATACTTGAAGCGCGGCCCGAGACAGAGGCGGAAGAAAGCGGCGGGAACCTCATAGTGTTGTGCGTTGGCGTCCGCCGTGTGCGCGGCGATCGGACGATTGCTCATGTCGGCCGCGAAGCGCTCGGAGGCGTCCTGCGGCACGTCCTTCATCTGATGCTTTGCGCGGCCCACGAGGAAGGAGACAGCGCCTTTGCGAAGGCTGTCCGGCAGCGGCGCGGATTCGAATGCAATAATGGCGCGGGCAACGAGGCTCATGCGGACGTGCCTTTCGGAGGAAGCGGGAAGAAGGCGCTGACGCGCTGCTGATACTCACGAAACTTGTCGCCCCGGCTGGCCAGCATGGATTTCTCCGTCGCCGGCACGCCCGTGCCGAAGCGCAGCACAATGAACATCACGATAGGCGCGATCCACGTTGCCCAGCTCCATGTAACAGCGGGATCGAAGGCGATGACCGGATAGGCGAGCCAGCCAAGCCATTCGAAGAAGTAGTTGGGATGCCGCGACCAGCCCCACAGGCCGCGATCCATGATCGCGCCGTGATGGCCTTCCTTCTTGAACGCCCGCATCTGCTCGTCAGCCAGCCCCTCGCCCACGATGGCGACGAGCAGAACCAGAGCGCCGAGGGCGTCGCGGATACCGAGTTCGGCTGATCCCAGATGCGCCGCGGCGAAAACCGAAAGCCCAAGGATCGCGGCGGCTGGCGCCTGCGGCACGACCAGGAACAGCATGTTGCGCTGGAAGTTGGCGCCCCATTCCTGCCGGAAGCCGGCATAGCGCGCGTCCTCGCTGGTGGTGGCGACGCGGTGGCCGACATAGACGCCAAGCCGTATCGCCCAGACCGCGCCGAGCGCGGCGACCAGAAGCTGCCGGTTTGCGTTGGCGGCCGGTTCCGGCCACAGGGCGGCGGTGACGCAGGCGATGCCTGTTCCGAATGTCCAGAAAACGTCGACCCAACCGCCATTATTCACGGCGCGCTGGACAAGCCATGCCGTGAGCATGACCAAGGCCATGCCCGCGAGAATCACAAGAAATGGGGCGAGCGGGTTCACCTTGGCTATACGCGGACGCCTTACTGACGGATCAGCGTTAGTCGGCTAGAAAGCGGCCCGTCTGGCGCAAGTGGAGTCGTCCTGCCCATGTCCTCCGCCCTTGAAGTGCGCGATCTGGCCAAGAGCTATGGCGGCAAGCGCGCCGTCGACGGCATCAGCTTCGACGTGAAAAGCGGCGAGCTCTATGCCCTGCTCGGCCCCAACGGCGCGGGCAAGACCACCACGCTGCGCATGATCGCCGGCCTGCTGAATGCGGATGGGGGATCGATCAGCGTATTCAATGTCGATGCGCGGAAGGACGCGCTGGCGGCAAAGCGTTTGATCGCCTGGCTGCCCGACGAACCCCTGCTCTACGACAAGCTGACGGCGTGGGAGTATCTGGAATTCGTGGCGGGCCTCTGGGGCGTGGACGTCGCCGAAGCGCGTAATCGGGCCGAACAGCTCCTGAAGCTTCTCGGCCTTTGGGATAACCGGAACGACCGCTGCGAAACCTTCTCGCGCGGCATGAAGCAGAAAGCCGTGCTCGCCGGGGCGCTGATCCACGAGCCGAAGCTGCTGATGCTGGACGAACCGCTCACCGGCCTCGACGCCGCCGCCAGCCGTCTCGTGAAAGACATGATCCGCCAGCGTGTCGAACAGGGCGCGGCAGTGATCCTCACCACGCACATCCTCGAAGTGGCCGAGCGGATGGCGGACCGCATTGGTATCATCAAGGACGGCAAGTTGCTGGTTGAAGGCAGGCTGGACGAACTCCAGTCGCGCGCAGGCGCGCAAGGCCAGTCGCTGGAGGATGTGTTCCTGTCCCTTACAGCCTCACCGGCGGTCGCGGCGCAATGAGCGCAAAGAAGCCGAAGCCCCAGAAATCCCGCTCGCTCGGCGGCAAGCCCGGCAGCGTGCGCTGGCTGTTGGGGCATGAGCTGCGCCTGTTCTGGCGGCGCGGGAAGATGTCGCCGAGAAGCGGCCTGATCCTCGTCGGCTTGCTGCTGACGATCTGGGCCGTCGCAAGCTATTTCGTGTTCATGCGGTTGGGTCCGGTGATCCCGCCTCCGCCCTTCAACGAGGGCCCGGCAAACGGCCTTGCGCTGGCCGCCATCGGCATCGTCATCGCCTTCATTACATCGGTGATGACATCCGGCGCCATACTGGCTGCGGTCGAGGCGATCTACACGCGCAACGATCTCGATCTCCTGCTCTCAACGCCGATCTCGCCCTGGCGCATTCTGATCGTGCGGGCATCCGCCATCGCGGTCGGCGCGATGCCGATCTATGCGGGCCTGCTCGGCCCGCCCCTGCTCTGGATGGCGATCTTTTCCTCGCCGCTATGGCTATCGGCCATCGTCTTCGTCGTGGCGACGGCCTTCGTGGCGACGGGGCTGGCCCTGCTGGTCGTCACCGCGCTTTTCCGGTTGATCGGGCCGCGCAACACGCGCGTGCTGGCGCAGATTCTCAGCGCGGCAGCCGGCGCGGCGGTGTTCCTGATCTTTCAATATGTGAACGTCTCCTCGCGCGGTGATGGTCCGATGTCGCCCGAGGATGCGCAGGCGATGATCGCGACTTTCAACTTCGATCCGCAAGTCTGGTGGCTGTTCCCGTCCCGCGCCTTCACCGGCGACATCCACTCGATCCTGCTGTGGGTTCTGTTTGCCGGGGCTGTCTTTCCCTTTGGCGTCTACGTCTTCAGCCGCCGGTTCGTGGCGGACGCCGCGGCAGCCGCCGCCATGGGCACGCGCAAGCGAACGACGGACGCCCGCGTGGCTTCGGTGCGAGGCGGGGTGATGCGGTCGATCATTCGCAAGGAGTTCCGGCTGTTGCTTCGCGATCCTCTGCTGCTGTCGCAGATCGGGCTTCAGCTGATTTACCTGCTGCCGCTCGGCTTCATTCTGGTGCGACCGGATTCCGGCATTCCCATCATCGCGGCCACTTTCGCGCCGGCGCTAGCCCTGCTCTCGAGCGCGCTGTCCGGAAGTCTCGTCTGGATCACGGTATCCGCCGAGGATGCGCCGGACCTGATCACTTCAGCTCCCGTGCGCACGCAAATGGTCGACCGCGCCAAGCTGTTCGCAGCCATCACTCCCGTGCTCGCCGTGATGTCGATCCCGCTTGCGGCGATGCTGTTGCGCGACCCGTGGGCAGGCGTGTGGGCGACGGGCGGCGTGGTTTCGGCCTCGCTATCCGCCGCACTGATCGGGCTCTGGCGCAGAACGCCGGGCTCGCGCCGCGAGTTCGTGCGGCGCCGTCAGAAGGGCTCAGTGCTCACCGGGCTGGGTCAGTCGCTCGTCGCGATCGGTATCGCCGTCGCCGCCGGACTTGGCGCCTATGGATGGCCATGGATGGCGCTGATCCCAGCGATCGTGATCGCGGCAATCCTCGGCGCGCTCTACAAGCCGAACAATCCGCTGGCTGAAGCCTAGACTGTCAGCTTCTGCGGTTTCAGGTCCGCAAACTTGCGGCCATCCTTCGCCATCGAACGCAGCAGACCCGACACTTTCATGTCCGGCACATTCTTCGACACGCGCTCGACCACATCCACCACACGCTGCAGGCCGACCTTGTCGCCAAGGAACATCGGGCCACCCTTGTCCTGCGGCCAGCCATAGCCATTGAGCCACGTGACATCGATGTCGCCAGGACGCTGGGCCATTCCCTCTTCCAGGATCGCCGCGCCCTCGTTGATCATCGGGAAGATGCACTCTTCGAGGATCTCTTCCTTGGTGACCGCACGTTGCGCAACGCCGGACTTGGCCGCGAACTCCTTCACGATCTCGGCGACTTCGGGAGACGGGCTGCCAACGCGGTTTGCGTCGTAGTCATAGTAACCCGCGCCCGACTTCTGGCCGCGGCGCGGCGTGCGCTCACAGATCATGTCGCGCAGCGGGTTGGCCGTCGTCGCGCCCGGTTTCCAGCCGATATCGAGACCAGCGAGGTCGGACATCTGGTACGGCCCCATCTTGAAGCCGAAGGCGTTGAACGCGGCGTCGATATCCCACGGCATCGCGCCAGCCTTCAGCAGCGCGCCAGCCGGCTGGCCGCGCTTGTAGAGAATGCGGTTACCGATGAAGCCGGGGCACACACCCGCCAGCACGGCTACCTTGTTGATCTTCTTCGCGAGATCCATCGAGGTCGCGACCACCGCATCGCTCGTGTGCTTGGCGCGAACGATCTCGAGCAACTTCATCACGTTAGCGGGCGAGAAGAAGTGCAGACCGATCACGTCCTGCGGACGCTTCACGACCGAAGCGATCTCGTTGATGTCGAGCGCGGAGGTGTTCGTCGCGAGGATCGCGCCGGGTTTGCAGATCCGGTCGAGGTCCGCGAAGATTTCCTTCTTCACGCCCATGTCCTCGAACACGGCCTCGATCACGAGATCGCAGTCAGCGAGCGCATCGCGCGACAGCGAGCCCGAGAGCAGGCCCATGCGCAGGCCGACTTCTTCCTGCGGGAAGCGGCCCTTGTCGGCAGAATTCTGGTAGTTCTTGCGGATGACGCCGAGGCCGCGCTTCAGCGCCGCGTCCTGTACTTCCACGATCGTCACCGGGATGCCGACGTTGGCAAAGTTCATCGAAATACCGCCGCCCATCGTGCCGGCGCCGATGACGCCGACTTTGGCGATCGGCTTGATCGCGCCGCCAGCCGGCAGACCAACAACCTCCCACGCGGCCTTGGTCGCGGCGGAGATGTAGGCCGAGATCTCGTCGGCCGGAGCGGCTGGGGCGGTGAGCGTGGCGGTCATGGGATTCCCTTGAAGACTGGAAGCGCGGCTGGTCCGCGTCTTGGCTGAAAATCGGGTATGTCCGTGCCGCCGCGGCAGACGGACGTCAACAGGCCGGGCAAGAGTTTGCTTCGAGAGCGCGGTTATCGCCCGCCCTATCGCTGCATGCGACATTGCGTCAGCAGTTGCCGCGAGGTCAACATACTTGCTTGTCGGCAAACTAGTTTGTTCAAGTCCATCTCATGAATGGACGGAAAACATCTGGAAAGGGCGCGTCGGTCGACACGCTCGAAACGGGCCGCCCAACCCAGGCGGAGCGGCGGGAGACGGCCGAGCGCGCCATACTCGAAGCCGCCAAGACCATCGTCGCCGAACGCGGGCTTGAAGCCCTCACCCTTACCGAAGCCGGCGAGATGGCCGGATACAGCCGCGCCCTGCCGGCCCACTATTTCGGTACGAAAGCGGAGCTTGTCTCCGCACTCGCCGATCACATCCTCGCCAGATACGCCGTGCGCGTGCGCGAAGCGATCGGCCCCGCCGAAGGTCTAGATCGCCTCTGCGAGCGCATCGCCTTTTATGTCGACGATGGCGTGCGCGATCCCGTCAGCCTGCGCGCCTTCATGGGCATCCTGAGCGCCGGCACTACCAACACCGAACTTGCCTCGCTCGTCGCGCGCCTTACGCGCGAGTCGGTCGATGGCCTCGCGGACCTGATCAAACGGGGTCGCGACAAGGGGGAAATACGTGCGGATGCTCGGCCGAGGGCCGAAGCGTCTATTGTCTTGGCATCAATGCGTGGAGTCATGTTCCAGTGGCTGATCAATCCCGATCACGTAACCCTGTCGCGCGTGCGCGACAGCCTGGTGGCGAACATTCGGCGGTCGCTCGGCCCCTGACGGAGCCGGTTGCGCGTAGTCTGGAATACTGGGCCGCCACGCGCGGCGCCAGGCCCGCCCTCTATGAGGGCGACATGACGCTGACCTATCGCGACTGGAACGAGTATGCCGACATGCTGGCGGATTCGTTCGCGGCGCGTGGGCTCGGCTCGGGCGACGTCATCGCCGTGCGCTGCCGCAACCGTATCGAGTGGGCGGTCATCGCGATCGCCTGCGCGAAGATCGATGCGCGGCTGCTGACACTCGACACTGATCTGACGCCACGCGCTTTGCGCGAGCGCATCATCGTCAGCGATATCTCCGCGATCATCATCGGCGACGTCGCGCCGATCCGATTTGCGCCGGCGCTTGAAGGCCTGCAGCTGCGGCTGCGCGCATCGATGGATGGCGCTTTTCCGGGCTTCTACAATTTCTGGGACCTGTTTCCGCCTGTGGCGCAGCCGCGTTTCGGTCGCGCCCAGCCATCGCTTCTGGCCTGGACCGCCGGCGCTGCGGGCGCGCCGCTGCCTGTGGGGCTGCCGCCGCGCCGCTCGGCCGCTGCATCCATCTCCCGTCCTCCGGTTCCGGAAACGGGCGCGTCGCTGATTACCGTGCCGCTGCATCGCGTCTGGGGGCCGGTGCAGTTCTGGGCGGCGCTCAGCGCAGGCCGGGCAATCGCGCTGATGCGCCATTTCGATGCGGCTGTGGCGCTGGAGGACATCCGCCGTCATCGGATCACGCACTGGAGTTCGTTGCCCGAGACCTTCCTTGAGCTGCGCCGCCTCGGCACCACGGCTGTGCGCCAAGCCGATACGTCGTCACTGCAGGAGCTGATCATCGGAGGCGCGCCGGGGCCGTGGACGTTGAAGTCGTGGCTGAGCGATGTGTTCGGGCCGATCGTCAGTGAGGCCTATGGCGCGACCGAGACCGGGCTTATCGCGACGATGCCGGTGATCCGCCATCGCGACAAACCCGGCAGCTGCGGCCGACCGATACGCGGTGTCAGCGTCGAGATCCGTGATGCTGATGGTCAGCGCGTTGCACCCGGTGAGCTAGGAGAAATCTGGGCGCGCACGCCGCGCACGATCGAGTGCGACCTGCCCGTCTCATCGCCGCGCGTACGCCGCGATGCGGACGGATACATCGCCACGGGCGACGCTGGCCGGATGGACGATGACGGCTTCATCTACATCACCGGCAAGTCTGTCGCGGCGGATCAAGAGGTCCGTCACGCCGGATAGCGTGTGCGAGAATTGCGGGATAGACAGGCGCTAGACCTGTTGGGAGGAAACGATGAAACTGGTTGCTGCAGCATCGCTGCTTGCGCTCGCACTTGCCGCTTGCAGTGGCGAGGCAACATTGGAAGTGAAGACTCCGACACCGGCACCGGTTGTCGCTGAAGCTCCACCTCAGAAGGATCCGCTGCTTTCGGCTGTCGGTATCGGCGTGTCCGATCTCGCCAAGTCGACGGATTTCTACGTCAACGTCATGGGGATGGAGAAAATCCGCTCGTACAAGCTCGACTACATGGACGAGGAAGTGCTCGGCTATCCGGAGGCAGAGAGCTACATCGTGCTCATGCATTGGACCGACGGTTCGGCACGCAACTACAAGGACCTGCCGATCAAGGTTGTGACACGCGTGAAGGATCCTGTGGCGCTGGCGGCAAAGATCAAGGCGGCCGGATACGAAGTGACACGCGAGCCGCAACCGAGCGGCCAGGTTGGCGGCGCGATTGTCGGCTTCGCGAAGGATCCGGACGGATACGTGCTCGAACTTCTGCCGCTGCGCCAGCCGGCGCCGCCAGCGCCCCCTGCTCCGAACTGAGGAAATTCCATGCGTCTCGCAAAGCCCCGTATCGCTCCGCTGCAGGATTCGGAGTTCACGCCTGAACAGGTCGAGCGGCTGGAAAAGTCGCGGCAGAAAGACGGGTCGATCCTCAATATCTTCCGCACGCTGGTGCGCTCGCCGGATGCGTTCCGGGCGTTCTCGTGGTGGGGCGGCTATGTGCTTGGGCGCAACTCGCTGTCACCGCGTGATCGCGAGATCGCGATCCTGCGCGTCGGCTGGCTGTGCAAGTCGGGATATGAGTGGACGCAGCATCATCGCATTGGCCTGCAGTCAGGACTGAACGAAGCGGAGATCGAGCGCATCAAGTCGGGCGCGGGCGCGGATGGCTGGAACGCAGCCGAGCGCGCGCTGATCGCGGCGGTGGACGATCTCAATCGGGATCACTTCGTTTCCAACCCGTCGTGGGCGGAGCTTTCGAAGCATTACAACGAGCGGCAGTGCATGGATCTGGTGTTCACCGTGGGTCAGTACACGCAGGTGTCGATGATCCTGAACTCGTTCGGTGTGCAGCTCGACAAGGGCCAGACGCTGGATCCTGACCTGAAGGCGTTCTGAGCATGGCTGGCAGGCTCGCGGGGAAAACGGCGATAATCGTCGGCGCCGGCCAGACGCCCGGTGAGACAATCGGCAATGGCCGCGCGATGTCCGTCCTGTTCGCGCGCGAAGGCGCGCACGTCATGTGCGTGGATCGGCACATGGGGAGCGCCGAGGAGACGGTGAAGATGATCGCCGGAGAAGGCGGTCAGGCTTTCGCATTCGAGGCCGACATCACCAAGGGAGCTGAATGCTCCGCGATCGCACGTGAAGCGATCGTGCGGATGAAGCGGATCGATATCCTCGTGAACAATGTCGGCACAGGCCGTGGCGACGCCCCACCCCACGCGATTGAGGAAGAGGCGTGGGACCGGATTATGGACATCAACCTCAAGTCGATGGCGATGACGATCCGCCACGTGCTTCCGGTGATGCGACAGCAGAAGGCTGGAGCGATCCTGAACATCTCTTCGCTGGCGGCGATCGCGGGGCATCACATGGTGACCTACGAAGTCTCTAAGATGGCGGTGAACCGGCTGACAACGGTGGTGGCGGCGGGGAACGCGAAGCACGGGGTCCGTTGCAACGTGATCATGCCGGGACTGATGGACACGCCGATGGCCATCACGGGCATCGCGGCGGCCAGCGGTAAATCGGCCGAGACCCTGCGCGCCGAGCGCAATGCCCGAGTTCCCATGGGCCATATGGGTTCGGGCTGGGACACAGCTTTTGCGGCGCTTTTCCTGTGCTCCGACGAGGCCCGGTTCATTACCGGCGCCGTGCTGCCGGTGGACGGCGGAACCTCGGTCACCATCGGATAGGGCCGATTTGCTGGGATTTCAGCGACAGCAGGCCGCAGGGACTAACACAGGTGAAGGGCGCAAGGCCGGGAATGGTCAAGTAATTCCTAAGCCTTTGAGCCCAGACTCCCCTTTGTTGGGTAACAACCTCGCGCGCGTATGTTCGGAAAGAAAGCTGACAAACCGGATCCCCTTGCGGACCGCATGCGAAAGATCGCGGCGGCCCCTGCGGACGACGTTGTCTACTCCTCGGCCGGACCCGGCGAGAAACGCGCGCCCCGCCAGCCCACTTTCAAGTCCGCCACCGTGACCACGCTGGGCGGCGAACGCATCGATGTCGTAGTCAAGAATGTGAGCTCGACCGGCGCGCGGATCGAGTTCGTGCGCGACGTTTCGCTGACCGACCGGGTGATGCTTTCCGAGCCGACGATGCGGCTGAAGACCTGGGCTTATGTCGTGTGGCAGACGCGCGGCGCGGCGGGTCTGCAGTTCGCCCAGACTTGAAACAATGACCGCTGACCCTGCGACACAGGCCCGCGCGGCCTGATCGCCTGCGACCATGCGCGCGCTCGCTCTCGGGGAGTGGGCAGGCCAGCCTGCGGGCATGAACGATCCGGACTCCCAACCCAAGCGCGATGTGTGGCTCGCCATTCGGCGTGGCCTTCGCCTTTCCTGCCCCTCCTGCGGGCGGGGACGGCTGCTGTCCGGGTATCTGCGCCAGGCGGAAGGCTGCCTGCATTGCGGCGAGCGGACGGGCGATATCCGCGCCGACGATGCACCGGCGTGGGCGACGATCCTGGTGGTGGGACACGTCGTGTCGCCGCTGTTCTTTGTGTTCGCGACACCGAAGGCGGATGCGACGCTTGTGCCCTTCCTTGGCATTGCGACGCTGGTTGTCGGGCTGACGCTGTTCCTGCTGCCGCGGATGAAGGGGCTGTTCGTGGGTATCATCTGGGCCTCACGCGCGGGTGAAGCAGAGCCGGGCTGAGCGGCGGTTTCCGGATTCGGAAATCCGGATTCGGCGGCGGCGCATTTTTGCCGAATCGGCGGATTCGCCGGATTCGGCGAATTTAGGAAGATCGGACTTTGTTCGAAACCGTGTCTCCGCATTGGTGGGAGCGCAGTATGCGGCCTGTGAGGGCGGTGGTGGGTTGGTGGATCCAGATCCTACAACTCTCACGTGCTTGAGCTCTGACTCAGCTCGGAAAACTTTGTGTGACGTGGGTCTGGATTCCGCGGGATTGCGGGAGATGGGGTTGCCCCCATCGTCTCGATGCTTCGCATCGATCCACCTCCCCCGCCTTCGGCGGAGGAGGAAAAGCGCCGGCGCCGTCTGCCAGGAAACGAACATCCCCGGCTTCGGGCCGGGGATGTGGGTGTTGTGAGTTGACGAGTTCCCCTACTCCGCCGGTGTGTGCGGGACCGGGGGGTGCTTCTTGCCGTGGAGGAGTTCTTCATCCTCGGCGGTCGGCTTGGTCGTGAGGCGTTTGGCCCAGGGGCTGACCCGGCGTTCGACGCTGCTGACCAGCGAGTAGAGGACCGGCACCAGCACGAGCGACAGGATCGTCGAAGAGATCAGGCCGCCGATGACCGCGATGGCCATGGAGGTGCGGAAGCCCGCGCCTTCGCCGAGGCCGAGCGCCGTCGGCAGCATGCCCGCGGACATCGCGACCGTGGTCATGACGATCGGGCGCGCCCGTTCGCGGCAGGCGTCGATCAGCGCGTCATAGACGTTGTTGCCGCGCTGTTCGGACTCGATCGCGAACTCGACGAGCAGGATCGCGTTCTTGGCGGCGATGCCGAGCAGCAGCACGAGGCCAATCATCACCGGCATGTCGATGGCCTTGCCGAAGAGCAACAGGGCCACGAATGCGCCGGTGAACGAGAGCGGTAGCGAGAACATGATGACGGTCGGTTTGAACACCGATTTGAAGAGCAGCACCATGACCGAGTAGATCAGCGCGATGCCGGAGAGCAGAGCGACGATGATGCCGCTGAACATCTCGTTCATCGCCTGTTCCTGGCCAACGCGCGCGCGGCTGACGACGGCATCGCCGGCCTTCTCGGCGGCGAAGATTTCCTTCATCGTCTTGGTGCCGTCGACGGCGCCGGTTGCGTCGCCCGAAGTGACGCCAGGCGCGAAGTCGGCCTGAACGGCGGCCATGCGCTTGCGATCCATGCGCTGGATCACGCCCGGGCCGGCCTCGTAGGAGAGATCGGCAACGGCGTTTAGCGTCGTGGATCCGCCGCTGAGCGTCGGCACGCGGAGCTGTCCGAGCTGCGCCAGATCGCGACGGACATTGTCTGGCAGCCGGACACGGATCGCCAGGCGGCGTTCGCCTTCCGAGAATTTCGGCGTGTTCGCCTCGAAGTCGCCCGTGGTTGCGATCCTCGCCACCGACGCGATGGCGTCGGTCGAGACGTTGAGACGGGCGGCTTCCGCCGTGCGCGGACGAATGATCAGCTCGGGGCCCGGCGGGTCTGGCGAGAGACGCGGATTGCGGATGACGCTGTCGAGATCCTTCATCTCGTTCAGCAACGACATCTGCGTCTTGTCGAGGGCTGCGCCATTGTCGCTGGTGAGCAGGATGTTGACGTCGGAGCCAGTGGGACCGCCGCCGCTCATCAGCGCAGTGACGCGGATGTCCGGGATCTGGGCGAGCTGCGGACGGATGTGCTGCTTCAGCTCTTCCGTGTGCATCTTGTGGTGATCGTCCATCACCAGGATGGCCGAGCCGGATGTCATGCCCGCGCCGCCGCCGCCGCCATTGGCCGCAGCAGCCTGGCCGCCGGCGCCGCCGGAGCCGATCGTGATGAACACGTCTTTGGTGTCAGGTTGTTTCTCGAGCAGCTCGTTCAGCTGGACGGCTGACCGCTCCATCTGTTCACGCGTCGATCCCGGCGGGGCCGAGATGTTGAACATGATGTAGCCGGGGTCTTCCGTCGGAATGAAGCCAGCCGGCAGCGCCGCCGCGGAAACGACCGCGCCAGCCACGGCGAGGAAGCCGAAGATTGACGCGATCAGCCTGTGCTTGAGCGCCCAGCTCAACGTCTTCTCGTAGACGGCCGGAAGCTTGCGCGCGTCGATGTGATGCTTAGTCGGCTTGAGGAAGTAGGCCGCCATCAATGGCGACACGAAGCGCGCGACGAGTAGCGAGAACACCACGGCCACGGCGACGGTGATGCCGAATTCGATGAAGAACTGGCCCGGCATGCCGCCCATGAAGGACGTCGGCAGGAACACCACGACGATGGCGGCGGTGGTCGCGAGCACGGCGAGACCGATGGCGTCGGCGCCTTCCATGGCGGCGCGGAAGGGCGTGTAGCCCGCTAGCGTTCGCTTCTGGATGTTCTCGATCTCCACGATGGCGTCATCGACAAGGATGCCGATAACGAGCGTGAGCGCGAGCAGCGTGACGACGTTCAGCGAGAAGCCGAGCAGCGAGATGATCCAGAAAGTCGGGATCAGCGACAGCGGCATGGCCAGCGCGGCGATGACGGTGGCGCGCCAATCGCGCAGGAACAGGAAGACGACGATCGCGGCGAGGATCATGCCCTCGATCAGCACGTCCTGCGTGGCGTGGAAGTTCGCCTTGGTGTCATCCGTGATCGAGAAGATCTTGGTGATCTGGAGCCCCGGATTGGATTTCTGCAGACGCTCGATCGCGGCGTAGGCGCCGTTTTCGACGTCGACTTCGGAGGCGGTGTCGACCTTGATGATGTCGAAGCCGACGACCGGCCGGCCGTTCAGGCGCGCAAAGGAGCGGATTTCAGCCGAGCCGTCGCCGACATCGGCGACATCCGACAGGCGCACATAGCTCTGCCCGCCGCGCAGCGGGATGGACAGGTTGCCAAGTTCGCCGACCGTGGCGGTTTCGCCGATGACGCGCGTCGTGGTTTCAGCGCCGCCGACCTGTGTGACGCCGCCGCCATAATTGCGATAGGAGCGCTGAAGCGCATTGTTCACGTCGGCCGCGGTGACGCCGATGGCGTCCATGCGGATCGGGTCGAGCGTGATGTTGATCTCGCGGTTGACGCCGCCGACGCGGCTCACCTGACCCACGCCCTTAACGGACTGGAGGTCGCGCGAAATGGTGTCGTCGATGAACCAGGACAGGTCCGTCTCGCTCATCGTCGGGTGCGAGACCGCGAAGGTCATCAGCGAGCCGCCGGTGAAGTCGAGCGAGTTCACGATAGGCGGCTGGATCGCCGTTGGAAGCTGGTTTCGGATCTGGTTGACGCGCTGTTCGACGTCATCCTTCGCCTTCTGGAGATCGGTGCCGATCTGGAACTGGATGATGGTGGTCGAGACGCCGAGCGTGACGCTGGACTGCAGAACCTCGATGTTCGGCAGGCTGGCGATCGAGTTCTCGACGATGCGCGTGACCTGGTTCTCGAGTTCGGTCGGCGCCGCGCCTTCCTGCACGATGGTCGCGACGACCATCGGGAAGGAGATGTTCGGGAACTGCTTGATCGGCAGGCGCGAGTACGAATAGAGGCCCGCGACCATCAACAGCGTGAAGGCAACAACGACGGGGATCGGGTTGCGGATGGCCCAGCTTGAAATCGGGAGGTTCATGGGTCTGGCCCTTCCCTATTTGCCGCCGGGGGCGGCCGGCGTCGCGGCGACGCCCTCCTCGACAGGCTGGATGACGTCGCCGTCGAGCGTGAACGAGGCGCCGGAGGACAGCACGCGCGAACCCGCGGGCGGGCCTTCGACGAGCTGCACGTAGTCGCCCGTGCGCTCACCGAGCTTCACGCGGACCTGCGAGACCTTGTTGTCGGAGCTGACGAGCATAACGGACGGACCGCCCGACTCGTAGCGGATGGCGCTGGCCGGAACCGAGAGCACGCCGTTGGCGGACGCCGAACCGAAGCGGGCTTCGGCAAAGCTGCCGGGGCGGAGGATCTTGTCGAACGGCAGGGCGACGCGAGCGCGGCCGAGGCTGGTGTTCGCGTCGACGCGCGGGGAGATGAAGCGGACCTTGCCGCTGATCGTCTCGCCCGTGGAGAGCGTGACGGTGGCGGGGCTGCCCTCCTTGATGAGGGCGAGCTTCGCATCCGGCAGTTCGGCGTCGAGTTCGACGAGGCCGTCGCGTGCGATGCGAAAGTACGGGCCGGCGGCGCTGCCGGAGATGTCGCCGGGGCGAATGGTGCGCTGGAGGATCATGCCGGCGACGGGCGCGCGGAGCGTCATGCGCGACTGGCGCACTTTCATCTCGTTGACCGCGGCCTCGGAGGCGGCGAGCGACGCATTGGCGCCGGCCGTTTCCATGCGGCGCTGTTCGAGGAGTTCCTTCGAGAAGGCGCCTTCCTGTTCGAGCGACTCGGCGCGGGTGAGCTGGCTTTGCTTGAAGGCGAGGTTGGCCTTCTGCGTGGCGAGCGTGGCTTCGGCCTGCGCGATTTGCGCCTGCAGCAGCGCATCGTCGAGCTTGGCCATTGCCTGGCCCTGCTTCACCCAGTCGCCCTCGTCCACGTAGACGGCGGCGACGCGGTAGCCGGGAAGTTCGGATCCGACTGAGGCTTCCTCGCGGACGACGAGACGGCCAGTGGCGAGGAATTCGTCGGCGAGATCACGCAGCTCGACGCGCGTGACGCGCATGGCCTGCGTGTCGCCGGGGGCGGCTGGCGCGGTCGCAGCAGCAGTCGGATTGGCTGACTCCTCGGCAGGGGCCGGTTTGCCGCCGCATGCGTGCAGCGAGAGCATCATCAATCCACCGGCGGCAATGACGGCCGCGGAGGTGAGGTTCTTGCGCGTGATCATGTTCTTCTGTCCTTGCGCGTCCGGGGAGGCATTTTCGGCGTCTTCAATACGTTGGGAGTTGCGCGTCCGGACCTGTCCCCTCGTCGTGAAGACGATCGAGGACACCCAGTTGCGACCCGCCCCAACGGTTTTTCCGGCATGCGTGGCCGTATCGGCTTGAACGACAGGGCCGTCAGCCGAAAAATGGCCTATTTTCGGGGCATTAGCTGCCACGTCACATACAGCTTCGCCGCCGGCCGGGGTATTCTCGGGGAGGTCCATCACACCCAACTCGGAAACTCTGGCGTTTCCTTATCTCATAATGTTATAGACTGCAAAGATGGTGATCGCGTTAAGTCTATCACGTTTTGACTAGCCGGAGTGCGTATGCAGGCCATCCAGGAACCAGCCGATGCCGTTTCCCCCCGGGAGCGAATTCTGGCGGCGGCGCGCAAGATCTTCCTCGACGGCCAACCCGAGCACGCAACCATGGACGCCGTGGCCCAGCAGGCCGGCATGTCCAAGAAGACCATTTATCGCGAGTTCAAGAGCCAGGTTGAGCTGCTCGGCGCCCTGCTGATGGAAAACGTCGCGGACCTCGGCGCGTTTCCCGCGCCCAAGCCTTCCGACGACATCGAGCTGGAGCTCTACGGAATCCTCGTGCGGATGGTGACGCACTTCACCAGCCCGCGTTCCATGGCGCTGGCCCGCCTGATCATTTCGGAAGTGAGACGCTATCCCGAGCTGATGAACGCCGCGAAGCCGAAGGGTTTTCCACGCGAGATGCTCGCCAACTGGCTGGGCTCGCCGATCGTGCGCCAGAAATACCAGATCGAGGATCCGGACGACGCCGCCGCCATGCTGTTCGGCATGGTGATGCAGGACTCCGGGTTCAAACTGCTGGTCGTCAACAACGCGACGATGCCGCAGCACCTGATCGAGACGCGCGCGCGGCGGGCGGTGCAGATCTTCCTGCAGGGCGTGCGGAAGTAGGCCGGCGGGCACTGCGGGGACATCTTGTTTCACGATCTGCTTCAATGGCTGCAGGATGTGCCGGGCGCCGTGGATGGCGATCCGTCGACGTCGTGGAGCCAGCAGCTCGCCGGGTCGCTGCATCTGTGGGCGCTGATCGAGGGCACGCACGTGCTGTCGCTCATGCTGTTCGCCGGCACGATCCTGATGGTCGACCTGCGCATGCTGGGCGTCGCGTTCAGGAACGTGCCTTACTCCACGCTGAACAATAAGGTGCTGCCGGTCACGATTGTCGGCTTCGTGCTCGTCATGCTGACGGGGCTCGCGCTCTTCTTCTCGAACCCGCTGACCTATTACCACTCGGTCTGGTTCAGGGCGAAGATCGTCTTCCTGCTCATCGCGGCCGTGAACATCTTCTGGTTTCACTACCGCATCCAGAAAAGCCAGGCTGAGTGGGACGAGCGTCCGAACCCGCCCGCCGCCGTAAAACTGGCGGCAGGCGTTTCGCTCGCCTCATGGATCTTTGTGATCGTGTTCGGGCGGCTGACGGCGTTCATGTTTTTCGAATGCTACAACATGGAGCCGGGTTCGTTCGGCTATGTCTTCGCCGAATGCGAGTCTGCGATGGGCGCAGATGAAGTGATCGAGGAAGAGCTCGTCGAGGAGCCCACCGACGACGCCGTGGAAGAGGCGGCCCCCGCCGAGGAGCCAGCCGAGCCGCCCGCTCAAACACCCCCGCCGCAGGAGTAACGATGAATTTCGCTACCCTGCTGCCCGATCTGAAACCGGCGCTCGACGCAATCGCTGCGACATGGCCGATGCCGCTGCTGAAATCGTCGAGCTGGGCGATGCCGGCGATCCTGTGCTGCCATGTGCTGGCGATCACTGTCCTTGGCGGGGCAACGGTGTTGCCGGGCCTGCGCCTGATGGGCGCGGGCATGAACACGGTGGCGCCGTCGACCATCGAGAAGAACGTGCGGCCTTGGCTGTGGGGCGCGCTGATCGTGCTTGCCATCACCGGCCTGCTGATGGCGATGGCCAATCCGGTGAAGCTCTATCGGGCGCCTGCCTTCTTCGTGAAGGTGATCGCGCTGGTCCCTGCCCTGATCCTGTCCTTCGGCGTGGTGAGATCGATTGCCAGCCGCGATGGCGAAGTCACGCAACGGGTGCGGATACTGGCGGCGGTGTCCGCAGCGATCTGGCTCGCGGCTGTGCTGGCGTTCGGCACGTCCTATGGAGCGGCGCCGGGATCATTCCATGTGGTGAGCGTGGGATGGGTGATCGTGATGGCGCTGGGTTCGAACCTCACGCGCATCGCGCTGGGAGCGATCACGGCCGTCATCGTTGTCTGGATGGCGATGATGACCATGATCCTGCACAACCCGCTGGATGACTACGACCTCGTGATGGAAGTCGACCGCTGGACGTTGCGCGTCACCGCGCTTGTGGTTGCAGGCTTCCTGCTGTGGGAGTTCGCCCGCAAGCGCGCAGACAACGAAGCGCCCGCATTCAACAGGCTCGTGGGCGTTCTCGCTATCCTCGCCTGGTTCACCGTCGCAGCAGCCGGCCGCTGGATCGGCCTCGGCGGCGCGGGCAGCTGACCGGATCACGCCAAAGAAAAAGGCCGCCCTCTTTCGAGAGCGGCCTTCTGTTTTTCGGTTCAGGATCGCTTACTCGCCTTCGGCCTCAAGCGCGGTATCGCGGCCGACGTTCATGCCGGCGAGGATGCCGGGGAGCGCGTAGTTGCCTTCATGGCACGCGTATTCGTAGACCTGCTCCTTCGAGAAGCGGAGCGGCATCTGGCCGGTCCAGGTCTGCGTGTAGCTGATCGGATCGATCACTTCGTACGTGTAGTCGATCTCGACGTCCGACACGCGGCGGAAGCGCTCGAGGATCTTGCCTTCCTTCGAGAGCGGAACGCGACCGCGCGCCTGAAGCGGGTGCGGGTTGCGCGTCTCGACGACGAGCGTGTCGCCTTCCCACCAGCCGATGGAGTCGCCGAACCATTGTTCGATGCTCTGCGGCAGGCGCGCTTCGGTCTCGCCCGGCTTCTGGATGCGGATGATGCGCGCATCGTGGTTCATCTCGATTTCGAGCAGGATGTGATCCGGCGTCTGCACGATGCGGACGTTGTTGTTGTACATCGCGTTGGTGAGCGGCGGGCCGCCCTGGTTCGCGAAGGAGACAAGGCAGCGGTCGCCGAGCGTGCGGACTTCCGGGCCCGTGTTGTCGACTGTGCGCGCCGAGGTCATGCGCGAACCGGCGGCGGTGTTACCGGCGCGGTTGTAGGGGATCTGGCCGTTGGCGGGTGAGGTGATCCAGGAGGAGCGCCATTCGCCGTTGACGCGGCCGTATTCGGAGCCCGGGTCGATCCAGAAAGCGTTGTAGCCGGCGTCGGGGTTGCGATCCGTGAAGATGCCCGAGTTCGGATCGGTGCGCTTCTGGCTGTCGCGCGCGGCCTGCGTGTACTGCGCCTTGTCGAGCAGCTCGTTGACCTTCTCGTTCGGGATCACCAGCGTGTCGACGTTGGCGCCGCCGCGGCCGCCACCGCGCGTCAGCGAGGTGAGCGAAGCGGTGGACCAGACGCCGCCTAGATCAGCCTGGCCCCAAGCTGTGCGCGGCGCTTTATAATTGGGATCCCACGGCTTGAGATCCTTGAAAAACGGGATCGGGCTTTCGTACGACTTCGTGCCGGCGATTGTCTTCGGACCTTCGACCGGAGCCTTGCTGTCTTCGGCGTGCGCCACGCCGGAATTGGCGCCGATGCGCTGGGCCGATGCAGGCTGCACGACCAGCAGCGCCATCCCGATGGCGGCAACCGATGTAGCCAGATTCAGTTTCTTCATGTCCTCGCTCCCTCCAAGGCGTGAGGAAGGCTGCTGTGGCCCCGCCCTTCACGTTGCGGCAAGCTAGGGGGGAAGGTTGCGATTTGTCGAGCGGCGATAGACGTCCGGCAGGCCAAATCCGCGTGAGGTCGGAGGTTTATTCAGGGAAACCGTCAGCCTTGCCGGGGTTGCAGCGGCGACAGGCGCATCCAGACCCCTTCCCGCTCGGCCGGGCGGCGCTCGACCAGCAGGCGCGCGACCTGGCTGTCATCATGGAAGGCGGCCCCGACGGCACTGTCGAGCATCGCCTTGGCGAGGTTGTCGAGGTCCATGTGCGGCGGGTCGCCGGTGTATTCCATCGCGATCTCGGCGGACCAGTCGCCCCAGCGCGGACGCACGGGAAAATGCAGGCGGAAGAAGTCCTTGAGCAGCGGCTTGTAGTACTTCGCCTGCGTGGTGAGGCCTTCGACCTGCACCTCCAGCGCGCCGTCCTTTTCCAGCCGCGCGCGGACCTTGCCATGGCGTGTCCATGCGGGTGCGCCGGGGGATTCGTTCGCGTCCAATGTGGCGCCTCGTGGACAGGGTCAGCTTGCCCGTATAGGCCAAGCGAAAGCTTTTGAAACGTGGTCCATGCTGAACAAATCCCTCGACCTGAACGCCCTGCGCGCCGAGTTCGCGAAGGAAGGACGCATCCGCATCAAGGACGTGCTCGACCGGCAGGTTGCCGACAGCATTGCGCTGGAGATGGGCAACCTCCCCTACAAGGTGTTCTGCGCGACCGGCGCGGGCGTCGCCGTGATCGATCCGGCCGAGATGGCGGCATGGCCGCGCGAGACACAGGTGGAGCTGCAGCGCGCGCTGGCGCAGGCGGCGAGCCAGGCGGAGGGCTTCGCCTATTTCGGTTACCGCATGACGGAAGCGTGGAAGGACGCCACGCCGAACACGCCGCTGGGGCAGTTCTACAAGGCGCTGAAATCGCCCGAGGTGATGGACGCGATCCGCACGATCACCGGCGCATCGACCTTCGACAATGTGTTCGCTCAGGCGACGGATTACCGTCCCGGCCATTATCTGACGCGGCACCTTGATGACCCGAAGGGCGAGCTGCGCAAGTTTGCCTTCGTGTGGGGCTTCACGCGGCGCTGGGATCCGGACTGGGGCGGCCTGCTGCAGTTCTTCGACAATGACGGCACGCCCAACCGTTCGTTCTCGCCGGGCTACAACACGCTCGACCTGTTCGACGTGCGGCACCTGCATTCGGTGACGCTGGTGGCGCCGTATGCGCTCAACCCGCGACTCGCGGTGTCGGGCTGGTTCGTGAATGGCGATCCGCTGAACCCGATGGGCTATACGCACACGAAATCGGCCTGATCTGCGCCGCTTTGGCGCTTGAACCGGCGCGCGCGCAGGTCTAGTCCCAACGCAGATTTCTGCCGCTGGGAGCTGCACGCATGGCCGGAAAGACCCGCACCGAGACCGATACCTTTGGCCCGATCGACGTGGCGGCCGACCGGTACTGGGGCGCGCAGGCACAAAGGTCGCTGGGCAATTTCAAGATCGGCTGGGAGAAGCAGCCCGCCCCGATCGTGCGGGCGCTGGGCATCGTGAAGCGTGCGGCGGCGGAAGCGAACCTCGAACTCGGCAAGCTCGACAACAAGCTGGCGAAGAACATCATCGCGGCGGCGCAGGAAGTGATCGACGGCAAGCTGAACGATCACTTCCCGCTGGTGGTGTGGCAGACGGGTTCTGGCACGCAGTCGAACATGAACGCGAACGAAGTGATCTCGAACCGCGCCATCGAGATGATGGGTGGCGTGATGGGCTCGAAGAAGCCGGTCCACCCGAACGACCACGTCAACATGAGCCAGTCGTCGAACGACACCTTCCCGACGGCGATGCACATCGCCTGCGCCGAACAGATTTCAACGGACCTGCTCCCGGCCCTCGAGCACCTGCATGCGGCGCTGAAGCAGAAGTCGGCGGACTGGAAGAAGATCATCAAGATCGGCCGCACGCATACGCAGGATGCGACGCCGCTGACGCTGGGCCAGGAATTCGGCGGTTACGCCAAGCAGATCGAAAACGGAATTGCGCGGATCAAATCGACGCTGCCGTCGCTGATGGAGCTGGCGCAGGGCGGCACCGCCGTTGGCACGGGCCTCAACGCGCCGAAGGGCTTCGACAAGCTGGTGGCGGCGAAGATCGCCGAGATCACCGAGCTGCCGTTCAAGACCGCGCCGAACAAGTTCGAGGCGCTGGCGGCACACGATGCGATGGTGATGAGCCATGGCGCGATCACGACAGTCGCCGCCTCCTGCTTCAAGATCGCCAATGACATCCGCTTCCTCGGGTCGGGCCCGCGCGCGGGTCTGGGCGAACTGGCGCTGCCGGAGAACGAACCGGGCTCATCGATCATGCCGGGCAAAGTGAATCCGACACAGTGCGAAGCGCTGACGCAGGTGTGCGCGCACATCATGGGCAACAACGCGGCGATCGCGTTTGCGGGCTCGCAGGGTCATTTCGAGCTCAACGTGTTCAATCCGATGATGGCGTACAACTTCCTGCAGTCGGTTCGCCTGCTGGCGGACGCCGCGATCTCGTTCACCGACAACTGCGTTGTCGGCATCGAACCACGCATCGACAACATCGCCAGGGGCGTCGAGAACTCGCTGATGCTGGTGACGGCGCTGAACGAGCGTCTCGGCTACGATGCCTGCGCCAAGATCGCCAAGACGGCGCACAAGAACGGCACGACGCTGCGCGAAGAGGCGGTCGGGGGGGGCTATCTGACTGACGCCGAGTTCACAAAGCTCGTTCGTCCCGAAAAGATGATCGGGCCGAAGTAGTCCGAAATCGCCGTTACACGAAAAGCGCGCTATCTTCTTCCTGAGCCGCGCTGGCTGGCGTCCAGAAAATGGAGCCGCCGGCGCCGATCAGGAGGAGACAATATGCGAATCATCGCGACAGCGCTCGCGGCTGCGGCGCTCATGGGCGTGGCTGTTACGGGCACAGCCTTCGCCCACCATGGCTGGGAGTCCTATGACGCGGCCAAGCAGCAGAAGGTGACGGGAACCATCGCCGAGCTGAAGTGGGAACAGCCCCACGCCATTCTCTGGGTGAACTCGGGCGGCAAGAAGCTGGAAGTCTGGCTCTCGCCGCTCCAGCGCATGGTGGACCGCGGTTTGATGAAAGACGCGCTGGCGGTCGGGAAATCCGTGACGGTCGACGCCCAGCCGCACTCCAAGAACACCAATGAATGGAAAGCACTGGCGATCACGGTAGACGGCAAGGACTTCAACCTGATGCGCTAGGCGCAGATTGCGTAACGGCAGTCGTGACAGCGCCGCGTCGCGGCGCTAGTTACGGCCATGCCCTACAGCGCCCCCGTTTCACAGATCGCCCACACCCTCGCCCGCGTTGCGAAGCTTGACGAGCTTGCGGCAACCGGAGCGTTTCCGAATTTCGACGCGGATCTTGTTGCGCCCATTCTCGATGAGGCGAACAAGCTGGCCCGCGATGTGCTCGCGCCGCTCAACCCCATCGGCCACAAGACCGGCGCGAAGCTGACGGATGATGGCGTGATCGCAGCGCCTGGTTTTGCCGAAGCCTACAGGCAGTTCCGCGAAGGCGGATGGATGAGCCTCTCCTTCCCGGAGGAGTTCGGTGGACAGGGGTTGCCCAAGCCGCTGGCGCTGGCGGTCATGGAAATGATCCACGGCTCGAACATGGCGTTCGGCCTCTGCCCGCTTCTCTCCTTCGGCGCCATCGAGGCGCTGATCGCGCATGGGACGGACGAGCAGAAGCAGATGTACCTTCCGAAGCTGGTTTCCGGCGAATGGACCGGCGCGATGAACCTGACCGAGCCGCAGGCGGGCTCGGATGTCGGCGCGCTGAAGACGAAGGCCGTGCCGAACGGTGACGGCTCGTATGCGATCACCGGGCAGAAGATCTTCATCACCTGGGGCGACCACGACATGACGGACAATATCGTCCAGCTCGTGCTCGCGCGTCTGCCGGATGCGCCGGCGGGATCGAAGGGGATCTCGTTGTTCGTCGCGCCGAAGTTCTTCGTGAATGCGGATGGATCGCTGGGCGCGCGCAACACGTTCAAATGCATCGGCCTTGAGCACAAGATGGGCATCCACGCCTCGCCGACCTGCGTGATGGAATACACCAACGCCAATGGCTGGCTGGTGGGCGAGCCGAACAAAGGCCTCGCGGCGATGTTCACGATGATGAACTCGGCGCGCCTCAATGTCGGGCTTGAAGGCGTCGCCATCGGCGAGGCCGCGCTGCAGGCTGGCGTCGCCTATGCGAACGACCGCAAGCAGGGATCGGCGCCGGGCGTCGAAGGCTCGGCGGCGATCATCCATCACCCGGATATCCAGCGCACGCTGGCGACGATGGCGGCGAACGTGCAGGCGGCGCGGGCCATCTGCTACGCCTGCGGCGCCGCGGCCGATACGGCGGAGCACCATGCCGATGCAGCGACGCGCGATGCGGCGAAGCTGCGCGAAGACCTGCTGACACCGCTGGCAAAGGCATGGTCGACCGACCGTGCTATCGATGTCACCAATGCCGGCGTGCAGATCCATGGTGGCATGGGCTTCATGAGCGAGACGTCGGCCGCGCAATACTATCTCGATGCGCGCATCACGCCGATCTATGAAGGCACGAACGGCATCCAGGCGATCGATCTTGTTGGCCGCAAGCTGTCGATGAACAATGGCGCGGCGATGACAGCGATGCTGGCCGACGTGCGCGACACGGCGCGCGAGGCGCGCGCGACCAACCAGCCGAAATTCGTCGCCATCGCCGATCATCTGGAAACGGCCGCCGGTGCGCTGGATGGCGCGACCACTTGGATGATCGCGACGATGAAATCCGCGCGCGAAACGGCACTGAGCGGCGCCACCAACTATCTGCGGCTCGCGGGAGACGTGGCAGGCGGCCACTATCTGACGCGCGCGGCGCTGGCCGAACACAGCACGGGCGGCGCTGACGCAGCGCGGTCGCTGGCGCTGGCGGGGTTCTTCGCGGAAGACACGCTCTCGCGTGCGCCATCATCGATTGCGGGGATCACGAAGGCCGCCGAAGTCCTGCGCGAGGCTGGCGATATTCTCTGGACCGCGTGAGCTGCCGCGAACAATTCAGGCAACGGGGAGCTGCGATGAAACGGATTGTCGTGGGTGTTGCGCTGATCGCGCTGGCTAGCTGCACCACGCTTGGCGGAGCGCCGCGCGAGAGTTCGGCGCATGCGCGCTTCCGGGAGATCTACGAGACGGAATGGGCATGGCGGCTGGCGTCAGAGCCCGAAGAGGATTCCGATACGCCGGACGAAGACAAGATGCCGCGCACGTGGGGCAAGGTCGATCCGGCGACGCAGACTGAGCGGCTGGCCTACATGCAGAACGTGCTGAAGAAGCTGGACGGCGTCGATCCGAAGGCGCTGTCGCCTGAAGCGCAGATCAATCTCGCCATTTATCGCGAGCAGATCGAGGTGCGCGCGGACCGCATCAAGTTCCGGGAGTATGAAAAGCCGCTCAACGCCGACACGACATTCTGGACGAGTGTCGCCTCTTCCGCGCCCAAGGCGTTCCAGAGCGAGGCGCAGGCTCGCGCCTACATCGCCCGGCTCAACGACACGCCGCGCTATTTCGACGATCAGGTCACCAACATGATGGCGGGTCTGAAGCGTGGCTTCACCCCGCCGCGCGTGACACTGCAGGGCCGCGACAAGTCAATCAGCGCCGTTTACGAGGGCAAGACGGCGGAGACATCCGCCTTCTACGAGCCTTTCAAGATCCTGCAGCAGGGCATTCCCGCCGAAACGCGCGCGGCGCTGCAGGCTGAAGCGAAGCGGGCGATCGAGACGAATGTCTTCCGGGCCTATCGGAAGCTGCTGCCGATCTTCCGTGACCAGTACTATCCGAACACGGCGACGGAGCTGGCCGCGATCAAGCTGCCGGATGGCGAGGCGTATTACGCCGCGCAGATCCGCGAATACACGACGCTGAACAAGTCGCCGGAGGAAATCCATCAGATCGGGCTGGCCGAGGTCGCGAAGATCAAGGCGCGCATGCACGAGGTGATGAAAGAGGTGAACTTCGCGGGCGACCTTCCCGCCTTCCTCGCTTTCCTGCGCACCGATCCGCAATTCTACGCCAAGACGCCGGAAGAGCTGCTGATGCGTGCGGCGTGGATCTCGAAGACGTTCGACGGCAAGGCGAAGTACTTCTTCGGCCGCCTGCCCCGTTCGCGCTTCGCGGTGATCCCGGTGCCTGATGACATCGCACCGTTCTACACGGCGGGCCGCGGCGGCACGGGCGTCTATCTGGTGAACACCTACAACCTGCCGTCTCGCGCTCTGTATTCGCTGCCGGCGCTGACGCTGCACGAGAGCGCGCCGGGGCATGCGTTCCAGATGCCGCTGGCCGACGAGCAGGACATGCCGGACTTCCGGCGCAAGACATACATCTCCGCATTCGGCGAAGGCTGGGCGCTCTACACCGAACTGCTCGGCGAGGAGATGGGTATCTACGAGACGCCGTACGAGAAGTTCGGGATGCTGAGTTACCAGATGTGGCGCGCGGCGCGGCTCGTGGTCGACACCGGCATCCATGCCAAGGGCTGGACGCGCGAACAGGGCATCGCCTTCTTCCGCGACAACACGGCGCTGGCCGAGCACGAGATAACCACGGAGGTGGACCGCTACATCTCCTGGCCGGGACAGGCGCTGAGCTATTATCTCGGTGAGATGGCGATCGTCGAAGGGCGCAGGAAAGCGGAAGCGGCGCTGGGGACGAAGTTCGATATTCGCCATTTCCATGACACGGTTCTGCAGCTTGGCTCTGTGCCGCTGCCCGTTTTGACCGCGCGCATCGACCGCTTCATCGCGGAAGGCGGGCCGGATCCCTACAAGGCGAAATAGCGCTTCATGGACATTCCCGCGCAACCGTAGGCACAGTCACCGGCGGTAGCGCCGATGCGCCCCGCCTAGCGGGGTAGCAAGGTGAGATGGCCGGTCTGGCTGGCGATGGCCGCGCTCCCCGCCCTCGTCGCCTGCGAACAGCCAGCGCTTCCCTCCGATGCCGCCGGCTCGCCCGTCGGCGAAGAGCGTCAGCGGATCAGCGCGGGGGTTCGCGACTCCTATCCGTCGATGCCGGAGAATGTGGTGGGCATGCTCACCAATGTGCGGCGGCAGATCGGCGAGAATGCCCGGTGCGAGCTGGTCGAATGGATGGCCGCGCCGGGGTCTGGCGGGAATGACAGTGTGGTCGCCCTGTCAAAGCGCATGGTCGATTTCTGCGCGCTGGATACGGGCGATCTCAACGCGACCATCGCGGCGAAACGCCTTGGCGGCGAGACGTTCCGCTATGACGTGGACGGTGACGAGATGACCCTCCTCGCCTACTCCATCGAACCGCATGTCGATGTCTGCTGTTCGCTGCAGCTTCCCCTGACGCGGCTCGCAGGCAGCAATTTCTGGGCGGCGCGTAGGCGGCTCGGCGGTATCGACAGCGCCATGCTGTCGCTCTTTGTCGTGAAGACGGAGGCGACGCCGCTGGAGGACATCCTCACCTTCCGTGGACCCGGCGCTCCCGTCGACCCGGCGCAGATCGCTGACGATAGGCTTGCGGGGCAACTGTTCGACCGCGAATTGAAGAGCGATGCCCTGGGCGAGACCCGCAAGCTCAACATCTACCTGCCGCCGGGATGGAGCGGCGACAGATCTTGGCCCGCCGTCTTCCTCGCGGACAATTCGGCCAGCATGTATGCGCCGATGGTCGAGGCGATGATCCTGCGGGGCGAGATCGAGCCCATCGTCCTGATCAGCGCTGAATCCGGTAAGCGCGCCGTTGTCGGGTTGGCCCCGAGCGAATACGGCATCGATCTGCGGTCAGCCGAGTACATCCGCCATCGCGAGGGCGCGGGCGATCGCTTCGACCAACATATGGCGTTCTTCACGCAAGAGCTGACGCGTTATGCGGTGGAGGAGTTCGCCGTTTCTACGCGCCGAGAGGATCGCGTCGTCGCCGGCTATTCCAGTGGCGGCGTCTTCGCGCTGTGGGCCGGGTTGCTGCATCCGGAGGTCTACGCATTCGCGATCCCCATGTCGCCGGGCATTGCGCCGATCACGGCAGCCGACCTGACGACCGGCGTGCGAACCCGCTTCCGTTTTGCTGGCGGTCTCTACGAGCCGCACTTCCTCGAGACGGCGAAGGCCGCCGAGGCGGTGCTCAAGCATGGAGGCTACGATGCTTCCGGCCTCTGGCTCTCGGCTGGGCATGATCCCGAGCAGTGGCGGATCGTCATGCACGCGGCGCTGCTGGAGATATTCCCGCGCAGCGGTCAAAGCGCGCGGTAGGTCACGTTGCGGATGCGCGCTTCGCCCTCGCCTGCGCAGTAGATGGCGGGGCGCAGGCTCAGGAAATCCCATGCGACGTTGTGGTGGTAGCCCGAGACCTCCATGCGCACGCCGTGCATTGTCCATGCGCCGCCGGGCACGCGATGATGGATCGTGACGATGTGGCGACGGTTGGTGACGCGGATTTCCATGCGGCGGCCAAAGCTGGCGGGCGCGGCCACGTTCCGCTGCGTGGCAACGCGGTGCATCACCATGCCGGATTTATGGAAGCCGAACCCGGCGTAGAGTTTCGGCGAATACCAGAGCAACACGCCGGCTTCGGCGCTCTCGTCGATCTCGATGTCGGCGGTGACTTCGTAGGAAAGATCGCCGCAGATGAACATCAGCGGGCGGCTGTCCGTCGGCGTCTTGCCGGACGCCTTGAGGCGCAGGAGACCGGGCGACCAGATGCGGCGCGACGCTTCACTCGGCCCCGGTGCATGAAACGCCCATGTCAGGCCGATGCGGTCGATCGAGAAATCGTCAGACAGCGCCATGCCGTGCGGCGTGTCGGGAAGGTTCACCGGCTTGCGCAGCGGCTTCGAGAGATCGCCGCCCTTCGCCTCGAACCATCCATCCTTCGTCCAGCTGACTGGATCGAGAAGCGTCTGGCGGCCAAGCGTCCAGAAGCCGTTCTCGTAGCCGTGATAGACCATCCACCAGTCGTCTTTCGGGCCTTGCACCAGCGTTGCGTGTCCGCGCGACCACCATTTCTCGCGCGCCGACCAGGTGCGGACGATGGGATTGTTCGGCGCATCCTCCCAAGGGCCATGGATCGACTTCGAGCGCGCGGCGATCACCATGTGGCCGGTGGGCGGGCCCGCCGTGCCGCCGACGGCGGTGATCAGATAGAACCAGTCGCCTCGCCGCATGATCTTCGGGCCCTCGGGCGCAAAGCCCTCGACGACCCACTCCTCCGGATATTTCCAGGGATCGTAGACGTGCGTCACCTCGCCCACTGTTGAGAGGCCATCATCGCTGAGCGCGACGCGATCGCCGCCGGAGAGGAAGAGATAGCGCTTGCCGTCTTCGCCCACCGCATGGCCGGGATCGATGTGGCGCGGCAGGTCTAGATCGACGGGCTCGCTCCACGGGCCTTCAATGTTGTCGGCCCAGATCACGTAGATCGAGCGTTTGTCCGGGAAGCGGGCGGGTATGTAGAGGTAGAAACGTCCGCTATGCTTCACCAGCTCGGGCGCCCAGACGGAGCCGATGTTCGTCTTGAGCGCTGCTGTCACCGGCGTCCAGTTCACCAGGTCATGCGATTTCCAGATGACGAGGCCGGGATAGCTCTCGAACGACGAGAACGTCATGTACCAGACGTCGCCATCGCGCAGGATGGTCGGGTCAGGATGATCACCCGACAGGATCGGATTGAGAAATGTCCCGTCGCCCAGATCGGCGCGGCGCTGGTTCTCGATCCCTCGCCGCCATCTCAGGTGCGTCCAGTCGAGGCCAGAGGGCGAGATCTCCGCTTCCTTGCGGGCGAGCGGCGAGACAGCCGACGCGCATCCCCCGAGCGCGAACATGGATGTTGCTCCCAACAGCGCTTTTCGACGTGTGAGCACAACCTCTCTCCGCTCATCCCGGCGAAAGCCGGAATCCAGGGCCGCCTTGTCGGCTTGTTCGGGCCTGAAGCTTCAAGTCCCGACAAGACGCCTGATCCGCACTGGATCCCGGCTTTCGCCGGGATGAGCGGGTGGAGGACGACTGCCTTCAACATTCGGAGCGTCCACTTGACTGACACCGGTGTCAAGATTCCGTCGGTTGCGCGAGGGGCGAGACATTCCGTGAGACATTTCGGGCGTATTCCCTTGACGTTCAATGTCTTGTGCGCGCATCAGGAGACATGACCCGCAAGTCCCCGACACGGCCGGCAAAGCGCGCCAAGGCCGAGATTCCGAAATTCGAGGGCAAGCGGCCGACGATCAACGATGTCGCTCGTCTTGCGCGGGTCTCGAAGAAAACCGTCTCGCGCATCATCAACAAGTCGCCGTTCGTGAAGGAGAAGACGCGCGAACGCGTCGAGGCGCTGATCAAGGAGATCGGCTACACGCCGGACCCGATGGCGCGCGGCCTCGCCTCGAAGCGCTCGTTTCTTGTTGGCCTGATCTACGACCAGCCGAACCCGCAATACGTCATCGACATGCAGCAGGGCATTCTCGATGTGATCCGTGGATCGGGCTTCGAACTGCTGGTCCACCCGTGCCGGCGGCAGGCGCCGGATTTCCTGCTCAACGTGCGCAACTTCGTCGAGCGGCAGAAGCTGGCGGGCGTGGTGCTGCCGCCGTCGGTTTCCGAGGACGATGAGCTGGTGAAGCTGCTCAAGGAATTCGACTGTCCGTATGTGCGCATTGCCTCCGTGCCGCTGGATGATGCGGACCACTGCATCGTCACGCACGACGCCGAAGGCGCAGAGCAGGCGGCGATTCATCTCGCCGAACTCGGCCACACGCGCATCGCGCACGTCTCAGGCCCCGATACCTTTCGTTCCGCGCACGAACGGCGCGCGGGGTTCGTGAAGGGGCTCAAGGCGCACAAGTTGAAACTTGAGCGCGAGCTGGACATCAAGGCTGCCTACACTTTCCAGTCCGGCGTCGATGCAGGCCGCAAGCTCATGGAAGCAGAAGACCCGCCCACAGCGATCTTCTGCGGCAATGACGAGATGGCCGCCGGCGTCTGTCAGGCCGTGCGCGAAGCCGGGCGAGAGATCGGCAAGCATGTCTCAGTCGTGGGCTTCGACGACAGCCCGCTGGCCTCGCGCCTCTGGCCTGCCCTCACGACGGTGGTGCTGCCGATCCGGCTGATGGGGCGGATGGCGTCGACGCGACTGCTCGGCGCCAGCCTGATCCACGAGCCGCCGCAGGAAGAAACCCTTGGGGAAGTGCATCCGAAGCTGGTCGTGCGCGGCTCCACAGCAGCCGTGAGGACTTAGCCGGCTCAGGATGCCTGATCGCGCCTGGAGGCAACGGCGAGCTTTTTTACCAGCGCATCGGGAATGGGTTTGCCCGGAGTAAAGGTGACGCCTGTCTTGGTCGCCTTGAGGCCGGCCGCGGCAATATCCTTCGCGTGGGACTTGATGGCGGCAGGTGATACATAAAGGCCGCATTGCTTGCTGAACGCCGCATATCCCGCGACGATGGATTTTCCGATCCTGAACCCCGGCATGTTGTAGGCGATAACTTCCTCCGCTTTAGGCAACGCCCGCGCGAGTTGGGCGCGCAATCGAACCAGCATCGAGCGGAGCTCTTCGGGAGCCGCGGCAATATACGCGTCGTGATCGGCAAACGTTTTCGGGCGCGTTTTCACTGTGACGTCCGGTACAAAGTGGAGGTAGCTTCATCCGATCATCGACCGGCTGCAGGATCAAGCGGATCAGCGGGCATTTGCGTCACAGCAGGCTATTGACCAAAGCCCATAAAGATCGTTTCTGACACCGGTGTCTAAAAGTGCCTTCGGAGGTCGCCCCATGTTCGAGAAAACCTATCACGCGACCCATCCCGACATGATGGAGGATGCGTCTAATGACGATCTCCGCGCGCGTTATCTGATCGACAGCCTGTTCAAGCCGGACGCGGTCTCGCTGAACTACTCACACAACGAGCGCATGGTGATTGGCGGCGCGGCGCCGGTGAAAGCAACCGTCGAACTGCCGGCGCAAACCGAACCGGCATCCGCCAAGGGCAAACCCTTCCTTGAGCGCCGCGAACTTGGCGCGATCAATGTCGGCGAAGGCGCCGGCGCGATCATCGTCGATGGCGCCGCCCACACGATGAACCCGCGTGACGGTCTCTACATCCCGATGGGCTCGGCCAAGGTGGAGTTCAAATCCGCCGATCCAACCAAGCCGGCGAAATTCTATCTCGTATCGACGCCCGCCCACACGCGCTACGAAGTCGCCAAGGTTTCCATCGACAAGGCCGTGCCGCTCGAGCGTGGCGCGCCGGAGCAATCGAATGAGCGCACCATCTACCAGATGGTCGTGCCCGCCACGGTGAAGTCGTGCCAGCTTCTCCTCGGCATGACGATGCTGAAGAAGGGCTCGGTCTGGAACACCATGCCGCCGCACCTGCATGATCGCCGCTCGGAGGTGTATTTCTACTTCGGCATGGGCCCGAACGATCGCGTTTTCCACTTCATGGGTGAGCCGGACAATTCGCGCTCCATCGTGATGGCGAACGATGAGGCCGTGATGTCGCCGCCCTGGTCGATCCACATGGGCGCGGGCACCGCCGCCTATACGTTCATCTGGGCGATGGGCGGTGAGAACCTCGACTATGCCGACATGAACCAGCTTGATATCTGCCAGCTGAAATGAACCCGTTCGATCTCACCGGCAAAGTCGCCATCGTTACCGGCGCCAACACGGGCATCGGCCAGGGCATCGCGATTGCGCTTGCGGAAGCCGGCGCCGACATCGCCGCCGTCGGCCGTACGGCGCCCAGCGACACCGAAGCGAAGGTGAAAGCCGCTGGCCGCCGCTTCCTGCATGTCAGCGCCGATCTCGGATCGACCAAGCCGATTGGAGACATCATACCGGCGACGCTGAAAGCGCTTGGCCGCGCCGACATCCTCGTCAACAACGCGGGCACGATCCGCCGCGCCGACTCGGTCGACTTCACCGAAGAAGACTGGGACGCGGTGATGGACGTGAACCTCAAGTCCGTCTTCTTCCTGTCGCAGGCCTTCGCGAAGCACGCCCTCGCCAACAAGCAGAAAGCCAAGATCATCCAGATCGCCTCACTGCTCTCCTTCCAGGGCGGCATACGCGTGCCGAGTTACACGGCGGCCAAATCCGGCCTCGCCGGCATCACCAAGCTGATGGCGAACGAGTGGGCGGCGAAAGGCATCAACGTGAACGCCATCGCGCCGGGCTATTTCGTCACCAACAACACTGAAGCTCTGAGGAAAGACGAGACGCGTTCGCGCGACATCCTCGCCCGCATCCCGGCTGCCCGCTGGGGCGAACCCGGCGACCTTGGCGGCGCGGCGGTGTTTCTCGCCTCTTCCGCTTCGGACTACGTTCACGGCACGATCATCCCCGTCGACGGCGGATGGCTGGCGCGATAGGCAAGAGACATGGGCACGCGCCTCGTCTGCTTCGGTGAAATGCTGGTGCGCCTGACGGCGCCCGCCGGCGAACGCCTGCTGCAGACACCGCAACTCTCCGCCCATGTCGGCGGGGCCGAAGCCAACGTCGCCATCGGCTTCTCGCGCCTCGGCGGCGAAGCGGCGATGGCGACCGTTCTGCCTGACAATCCGCTTGGGTCTGCCGCGCGAGATGAGCTGCGCCGCCATGGCGTGGATGTTGCGCAGGTGAAATTCGCGGCCGGCCGCATGGGTCTCTACTGGCTGACACCCGGCGCCGTGTTGCGCGCGGCGGACATCGTTTATGACCGCGCGGGCTCCGCTTTCGCCAATGCCGCACCGAACGCCATCGACTGGAATGCCGCGCTGAAAGGCGCAGGCTGGCTCCATGTTTCTGGCATAACGCCTGCCGTCAGCGCCAATGCCGGCGAGGCCGCACTCGCGGCCGTGAAGACAGCAGTAAGCGCGGGCGTGAAGGTCTGCTTCGATGGTAACTACCGCTCGAAGCTCTGGGAAGCGCGCGGCGAGAACGGCCAGGCGATCCTGAAACAGCTGCTCGAACACGCCACACTCGCCTTCATCGACGAGCGCGATATCGCGCTGATCCTCGGCCGCGACGCGGGCGACCGGCGGCACGCGGCAAAGGCGGCGTTCGATGCTTTCCCCCGGCTGCAGATGGTCGCCGCCACGACGCGGCAGACGCTTGGCGTCAACGACTATTCGCTCGGCGCCACGCTGGTCACGCGCACGGGCTATCAACAGCACGCCCCCATCGACCTGCCCGGCGTGGTCGACCGCATTGGCGGGGGCGACGCGTTTGCCGCTGGCTTCCTGTTTGGCCACACGAGCGGGATGAGCGACGACGAAACCCTCGCCTTCGCGCTCCATTCCGCCTCCGCCAAGCACGGCCAGGTGGGTGATGCGAGCCACGCTTTCGCAGCGGACGTGCGGGCTTTGATGGCGGGCGGCGGTCTCGACGTGAAGCGTTAGGCGCATTCACATCCTGTTAGCACGGACTTTACCGGCCATTCAGGGGCGGCTGTTAGCGTGATGCTGCAGCAGAAAGCGCGCCCGTGTTCAAACGCCTGTCAGCCGAGATCGCTACCGTTTGCGCCGTTCTTTCGGCGGTGATGACGCTTGTTGCTGCGCTTGTTCTTCATATCTCTGCTCTTCCAGCGACTACAGTTGCGATTATCGCGGGTGTTGCTGTTTATCTTCCAGCGCGCATTCTTGTTGCGAGCCGTCTTGCCAGCGCGCTGTCCAAGGTTGGAAGCGCGATGTCGCGCGCTGCCGCCGGCGAGCTGACCGAAGTGCGCGTCAAGGGGCGCAACGAGATCGCCACGCTGGCCGCCAGCTTCAACCAGCTCTCCAGCGAAGTCGCCCAGCGCCAACAGCACGTCACGCATGTGATGCACCATGACGAGGCATCGGGGCTGCCGAACATGCGCGCTGTGGAGCAGCGGCTGGGAGAGATGCGCCGCCTGCACGATCCGTCCGGCGTCTTCGCGGGCATCATCGCCATCGATCGCGCTTCGCAGCTGCGCCTCGCCATCGGTCACGCCCGCTGGTCCGCGCTTGTCGGCGAGATCGCGAAGCGGATTGCCTTCGCGTATGGCGAACTCTTTGTCGGCCGTGCAGACGGCGATGCCATCGCCTTCGTCTTCCGCGCCGAGAGCCACGAAGCGGCGATGCACACGATTTCCGCCGTCGCCACGCTCGCCTCGCAACCGGTCTGGCTGGGCGAGGACAGGATTGAAGTACGCATCGTCGCCGGCCTCGCCTGCGATGGCGATGACGCCGACACGCGCCTGCCCCTGCTCGCCCGCGCCGAGGCCGCCGTCGACCTTGCCCGCGCCACGCGCCAGCCGATCATGGCGTTCGACCGCGAAAGCTATGGCGACCCGACATCCGCCATGGCGTTCATGGAAGAAATGCTGCTCGGCCTCTCGCGCGGCGAACTCTATCTCGCTTACCAGCCGCGCCTCGACCTGCGCAAAGGCGTGATCACGTCCGCCGAGGCGCTGCTGCGCTGGCGCCATCCGCAGCGTGGCATGGTCGCGCCCGACAAGTTCGTCCGCATGGCGGAAGAGACCGGCCACATCCGCCCGCTGACCGACTGGGTGATCGACCGCGCGATCGCCGACCAGCGCCGCATGCGCGAGGCCGGCCGCGACATGGTGCTGTCGGTCAACATCTCGGGCCGGCTTATCGCGGACGAGGCCTTCGCCAACCGCGCCCTGCGCCAGATCCGCCGCACCGGCGCCAGGCTGTGTTTCGAGATCACCGAGGCGGCCGTCGTCGACAATCCCGATCTCGCGCTCGACTTGATGAAGGACATCCGCGACGCCGGCATCGGCATCGTGATCGACGACTATGGCTCGAACCTGTCCTCCCTCGCCTGCCTCCGCGCGATCCCGGCGCAGGAACTGAAGATCGACCGGCCGATGATCCAGAGCATGGCGCGTGGAAATTCCGATGCGCTGCTGGTGAGGTCGCTGATCGATCTCGCCCACAGTCTCGGCATGACCGCCGCCGCCGAGGGCGTCGAGACATCAGAGACGCTTGGCCTGCTCCAGTCGATGGGATGCGATGCGGCCCAAGGCTTCTTCATCGGCCACCCGCTGCCGCTCGACGAGTTCCTGAAATTCGAGGTCGATCCCGGCGTGATCGCCCGCCCACAAACGGCGCTCAAGGGCCTCGGCTAGTTCACAGCCCTACCCGCCGCATCGAACGCCATCAGCTTTGTGCGTTCGACGAAAGCGTTGAGCAGGGCGCCGTCATGTGGCGCTGCTGCAGGCTGCGGCGTCAGCCAGTTGGAGCCGGCGAACGTGACGCGCACGAACCTGCGTCCGCCGATCCGTTCCTCCCCCGCCGCCCGCACCACAAAGCGCAGGCACCCCGCGCCTGCCCGTTCAAGCGTCATGTCATCCGGGCGGAAAGCCAGCGTGCACGGGCCCTCGGTTGGCCAGGGAATGCCTTCAGGTGGCTGGAAGCTTGATCCGTCGAAAAGCTTGCCGCGCCCCTCCTGCGTTTGCATCGCCAGCGTGTTGAGCCGTGGAAACGATGTCGCGATGGCCGCCGTCAGGTTGGCCGGATGCGCGAAAACATCGGCAGCCGCTCCCGCCTGCACCACTTCGCCATCGCCCAGCACAACCACCTGCCCGTCCAGCCCGCGCGCCTCGTCCGCGCTGGCCGTGACCAGCACCACAACCGCGCCGGCGCCCGACAGCATCGTCTTCAGGTCCGCAACGAACCGCTCGCGGATTTCGAGATCGAGCCCAGCCGACGGCGTCTCCAGCAGGATCAGTCCCGGCCGGTCTGACAGCGCTCGCGCGATGGCCAGCCGCGTGCGTTGATCCAGATCAAGCGCATTGACGCTGGCGTCCATGCGTCCGGACAGCCGCGTCCGCGCCGCAGCCTCCGCGCCGATCAGCTTGCCGACCTTCTGTCCGGACTTCGCCAGCCCGCCGGCGTCAACCCGCACGATGCGGCCCTTGTCGCGGCGGGCCTGCCCTATGTCCTTGCCGTCGAGCTTCACCGAGCCGGCCTGCGGTTTGTCCGTACCCGCCAGCAGCCGCAGGAGCCCCTCGCGCCCGGCCTCGTTGAGCCCCAGCACGGCGGTCGGAATGTCTAGGGAAAAGGTCAGGCTCGCATCGGCCAGGACCGGGGTTCGGCCGGCCGTGCGCGTGACGCCTTTCAGCTCCAGCATGGGCCGATCCAGCCTGACCCGGGTTCCAGCATCACAACGCCCGCAACAAGCCCGAACGGAACCGCCCGGTGCGGGGGCATTATCCCCCCGCGCGAGAGTCCGTCAAACGTGGCGTACCGTCATCCCGAAACCCTTTGATTCCGGGCCCATCCGCGCTTGCGACACCTTGTTACGTCCTTGAATTTTCCGTGAGACCGAGACGGATTTAGGGGCTGTGTTCATTTAACTTCGCGTATGAAGGGCCGGTGGTCACAGGTTTAGCCAAGCCTCCCCGGCGACGGACGAACGGATAGTCAGATGGACAAGAAAGTTCTTATCGGGATCGCGGGCGCAGCGATCGTGGCGATCGGCGCTGCTGCGCTGACCCTGGGCGGCGCCACAGCCGCCACCGGCAAGTACGAATACGAGACCGTGGCCGTGGCCAAGGGCGACGTCGCCCGCGTGATCTCCGCCTCCGGCGCCGTGCAGCCGCGCGAGAAGGTCGACGTCGGCTCGGAAGTCTCCGGCAAGATCACCGCCATCTATGTCGACTTCAACGACCGCGTGACGAAGGACCAGATCCTCGCGCAGGTCGACCCCGAGACCTTCCAGAACACGCTCGACCAGAACCTCGCGCGCCTGCGCCAGTCGGAAGCCTCCGTCGACAACAGCCGCGCCTCGATCGACCGCGCCAAGGTCGCGCTCGACGTGGCCGAGAAGAACTTCGTCCGCCAGAAGGCGCTGTTCGAACAACAGGCCATCTCGCAGCAGGCGTGGGAACAGGCCGAGCAGACCTACACCAACGCCAAGCTCGCGCTGCAGACCGAGCAGGTCTCGCTGAAATCCGCGCAGGCCGGCCTTGAGACGGCGCGCACGACCGTGCAGGATTCGCGCACGCGCCTTGAGCGCACCAAGATCCGCTCACCCATCGATGGCGTGATCCTCAGCCGCAAGGTCGAAGTCGGCCAGACCGTGCAGTCCTCGCAATCGGTCGCCCAGTTCTTCGTCGTCGCGGCTGACCTCTCGCAGATCGAGATCGAGGCGGCTGTCGTTGAATCCGACATCGGCGGCATCGACAATGGCGACCCGGTCGTCTTCACCGTCGACGCCTTCCCAGGCGAGCGCTTCAACGGACAGGTCGTGCAGGTGCGCCAGCTCGGCGCCGAGCAGGCCAACGTCGTCACCTACACCGTGGTGGTCAACGCGCGTAACCCGCAGGGCAAGCTCCTGCCCGGCATGACCGCCAACGTCGAGATCACGGCGGACCGGGTCAGCGACGTCCTTCGCATCTCGTCGGACGCCACGCGCTTCCAGCCTCCCAAGGAAATCATGGAAGCACTTCGCGCGCAGAATGGTCAGAGCCAGGGCGGTCCCGGCGGAGGCGGTCCCGGCGGTCCGGGCACGCAGACGATGTCGATGGGCGGCGGTGGCGGCCCCGGCGGTCAAGGCGGCGGCGGACAGCGCGGCCCCGGCGGCGGACGTGGCGGCTTCGGCGGCCAGCAGTTCGAGGAAACGCTCAAGACGGCCGGCGTCTCTGCTGAAGTCGCGCAGAAGATCATGAACGAGATGCAGGGCGAGATGCAGAAGATCATGGCGTCCATGCAGGCGCCGCAGCAGCAGGGCGGCGTCGCCGCCATCGGCGGCGGCGGCTTCGGCCCGCCCGCGAGCATCGTCCAGCAGCAGCAGATGCAAGAACGCCGCCAGAAGATGCAGCAGACGCAGGACAGCGTCTTCCGCCGCAACCTGACGGAAGAACAATACGCCGCCGTCACCAAGGCGATGACGGAGCAGCAATCGCAGAAGCGCGTCACGGCCTACAAGCTGAACGACAAGGGCGAGCTTGAGCCCCACCCGCTTGTCCTCGGCCTGTCGGATGGCTCCAACGCGCAGATCATCCGCGGCGCCGCGGAAGGCGATACCTTCGTCGTGCGCGCCAATGCCGCCGGCAAGGGCGAGAACAAGCCCTGAGCGCGGAACGAGCCGACATGTCCAGTAACAGGCCGATCATCTCCTGTCGCGATCTCACGAAGATCTACAAGATGGGAGACCAGGAAGTTCGCGCCCTCGATGGCGTGAGCCTGGACATCCATGAGGGCGAGTTTGTCGCCATCATGGGCCCTTCGGGGTCCGGAAAATCGTCGCTGATGAACTTGATCGGCGCGCTCGACCGCCCCACCTCTGGCGAGATGTGGATCAACGGCAAGGCTTTGTCGGAGATGCATCGCGACGAGCTTGCGGATCTACGTAACGAGACGCTGGGTTTCGTCTTCCAGCAGTTCAACCTGCTCGCGCGTCAGGATGCCTTCCAGAATGTCCGCCTGCCCCTCCGCTATGCACGCAAGGACGTGGGCGACATCGACGCCCGCGCGCGGGAATGCCTCGAAATGGTCGGGCTCGGCTCGCGCGCGGATCACCGGCCGATGCAGCTCTCCGGCGGTCAGCAGCAGCGCGTCGCGATCGCCCGCGCGCTTTCGAACTATCCGAAAATCCTTCTCGCTGACGAGCCCACCGGCGCGCTCGACACCAAGACCACGGTCGAGATCATGCACCTGATGCAGGATCTCAACCGCAAGGGCATCACCGTCGTGGTCATCACGCACGAGAACGAGGTCGCCGCGTACGCCAAGCGCCAGATCCATTTCCGCGATGGCAAGATCGAAACCGACAGTGCCCACCCGGACCTGAAGCGCGCTAGCGGAGGCTGAGCCCATGAAGTATGGCGTCGCCACATCATCTGCCGCCGAAGCGCTCTTCTCGAACCCGATGCGCTCGCTGCTCACCATGCTGGGCATCATCATCGGCGTCGCATCGGTGATGGTCATGATGTCGATCGGCGAAGGCGCGAAGGCCACGATCGAGAAGCAGATCAACTCGGTCGGCACCAACGTGCTCACGCTGCAGCCCGGCAACATGAATCGCGGCGGGCGCAACCAGGGCGGCGGCTCCGGCCGGCCCTTCAGCGAGACGGATGTGACCGCCGTCGCCGACATGCCGTTCGTCGAGTCCGCGACAGGCATACTCACCGGACAGGCGAACGCCGTGTCCGAAGAAGCCAACTGGGCGACTCAAATCCAGGGCGGCACCGCGGGCTTCTTCACGGTCAACAACTGGAAGGTCGAGGAAGGCCGTGAGTTCACCGAGCAGGAAGCGCAGGGCGGCTCGGCGGTTGTTGTGCTCGGCAGGACGACGGCCACCAACCTCTTCCCGCGCGGCGACGCTGTCGGCCAGCGCATCCGCATCAACAGCGTCCCCGTCGAGGTGATCGGAATCCTTGAATCCAAAGGCCAATCCGGCGGCGGCGGCATGGGCATGGACCGCGACGACACCATTGTCGGTCCGTTAAGCATGATTAGGAATCGGATAACGGGCGGCAACCGCCAGGTATCCCGTCACGTTTCCCGCATACAGCTGCTGGTGCAGGACGGTTACGACATGACCGAAGCACAGGACGAGCTGACGACGATGATGCGCGAGCGCCGCCGCATCGAGGCCGGCGCGCAAGACAATTTCATGGTTGTTAACTTCGCTGACATGATAAAGCAGCGTGCAGCTGTGGCCGAAACGATGAGCACGCTCCTTGCCTTCACCGCAGCTGTCTCGCTGATCGTCGGCGGCGTCGGAGTCATGAACATCATGCTCGTTTCTGTCACCGAGCGTACGCGCGAGATCGGCCTACGCATGGCCATCGGCGCGCGTGGCGGCGACATTCTTCTCCAATTCCTGTTCGAAGCCGTTGCGCTCTGCACCCTGGGCGGACTCATCGGCATGGCGATCGGGTGGATCGGCGTGTTTGGTTACGCGCAGGTCGCGCAGGCGCCGATGGTGGTCTCTCCGGTCATCATCGCGACTGCACTGGGGGCTGCGGCCTCCGTCGGACTTATCTTCGGCTTCTTCCCCGCCCGTAGGGCAGCACAATTAGATCCAATCCAGGCGCTCAGATATGATTAAAAACAATATGACCCGCGGCGTGTCCGCGGGCGCCCTGGCCGTACTCGCATCCGCGTGCGGCCACCTCCCCATCGCAGAACCGGCGTTCGACGCCATGGCGGCCAAACGCGCCGGCATGCCGGCGGACTGGACCGTCTCCCCAATGACGGGCGACGCTTCGGCCGTCATCGCTGACTTCAGCGTCTTCGGCGACGCGCAGCTCGTCGCCTACGTTCAGGAAGCGCTTGAGAACAACCGCAGCTTGCGCGCCGCGATCGAAAGCGTGCGTCAGTCGGAAGCCTCGCTGCAGTCGACGCGCTCTGGCCTGTTTCCGAACCTCCGCGCTGGTCTCGGCGTCAGCGCCACCGACGGCGGCGCCGGCAACTCCAGCCTCTCTGACGAGGCCTACTCGTTCAGCGTCAACGGCGGCTACAGCCTCGACATCATGGGCGATCTCAACGCGTCCATCCAGGCGCAGGTCGCCGGCCTCCGTTCGTCGGAAGCCGTCTACGAACAGACCCGCCGGCAAATCGCCGCGCAGGTCGCGCGCTCCTACTTCGCCGTGATCGAGCAGCAGCAACAGCTCGAACTCGACCGCCAGTCGATCGACCGCCAGCGCCAGACCTTCCGCATCACGCAGACCCGCTTCGACGCCGGCTCCATCGCCCGCGATGAACTCGTGCTGGGTGAATCGAACCTCGCGCAGGCCGAAGACTCGGTTCTCGCGTCGGAAGCTTCGCTGCGCTCCGCCGTTCGCGCGCTTGAACTCGCGCTCGGCCGCTTCCCGCAGAACAAGCTCCTCATCCAGGGTGCCCTGCCCGAGCCGCCGGCCACGCCGCCGCTCGGCCTGCCGGAGCTCACCATCCGCTCGCGCCCCGACGTCGTCGCGGCCGAGCTGAACATGATCGGCACTTTCGCCAACACCCGCATTGCGGAAATGGGCCCGTGGCCGCAGCTGAACGCCGATCTCTCTGTCGGCCTGCAGAACACCACGCTCAACAACACGACCGACCTGTTCGACTTCGATGACCTCGCCTTCTCTATCGGCGCCTCGCTCGCGCAAGTGATCTTCGACGGCGGCGCCATCGACGCCCGCGTGAAGTCGGCCAACTCGCAACAGCGCGCCGCGCTGGAGCGCTACGGCCAGACGATCATCAACGCCTACGGCGACATCGTCGGCTCGCTCGACCAGTTCAACACGCTGGCCTCGCGCAACATCGCTCTCAGCAAGGCCTCGACCGCCGCGAATGAAGTGCTGCGTCTCGGCGAGCTGAAATACCAGGAAGGCTCCGAAAGCCTGCTGAACCTGTTCACGGTGCGCAACAGCGCCGAGAACGCCCAGTCGGCTCTCATAGCAAACCGTCGCGCCCGTCTCGAGCAGTGGATCGTTCTCCACACCGCTCTCGGCGGCAACCCGACGCGCTCGACGCCGCTGGCCTCCCCCGCTTCCACCGCGCAGGGCCAGTAGGTTCTTCCAAATCAAAGACTGCAAAACCGCCCCGGAAGCGCTTTCCGGGGCGGTTTTCGTTGTGCCGCGGCATGATCCTCCCAGCGGTTGACCGTTTGGCCGCCCCGACTAGTCTCCGCGCCGATCCCTTTCGGGGCCAGCATTCCAATAGGACCGCGACATGAGACAGATTCTGCTGTGTGGCGCCGCGATAGGCGCGCTCCTTCTCTCCAGCTGCACCAGCGCGCCGGCGCCCGCCGCCGAGACGCCCGCTCCGGTCGTTGCGCAGGCCGCGGAGCCCGCGCCGAAACCGAAGCCCGATCCGGCCGCCTTCCTCGCCGCCGCCGAGAAGGAGCTTCAGGCCTACAGCGACTACGCCTTTCGCATCGCCTGGGTGAATTCGAACTTCATCACCGACGACACCGACTGGCTCAACGCCTGGGCCGGTTCCGCCGGCACGCTGATCTCCGTCCGCCTCGCCAACGAGACCAAGCAGTTTGAAGGCGTGCCCCTGACGCCCGAGCAGAAGCGCAAGATGGATATCCTGCGCTCAGGCATCACCATGCCTGCCCCGTCCTCGGGCACCGCCGACCAGCAGAAGCAGGTCGCCGACCAGCTCAACACGATCATGACCGACCTGCAGTCGACCTACGGCAAGGGCAAGGTCGCGCTCGACGACTCGAAGTTCGACGTGAAGGCCGTCCTGAACATCATCAACAAATCGCGCGGCAAGGAAGAAGCCCGCGATCCGAAGGCGCCGCTGACACTGGAAGAAGCCTCACTGATCCTCTCGGAGTCGCGCGACCCGCGCACGCTGAAAGGCATCTGGGAAAGCTGGCAGAATATCGCCACCGTGATGAAGCCCGACTACCAGAAGATGGTCGAGATCGGAAACGCCGGCGCCAAGGAGCTTGGCTTCAAGGATATCGCCGACATGTGGCTGTCGAACTACGACATGCCCTCCGCCGACATGGAGAAAACGGTCGAGCGCCTGTGGACGCAGGTCCAGCCGCTCTACAACGACCTGCACTGCTACACGCGCACGAAGCTCAACGCGAAATACGGCGACGCCGTGCAGCCGAAGATCGGCCCGATCCGCGCCGACCTCCTCGGCAACATGTGGGCGCAACAGTGGAACGGCATCTACGACATCGTCGCCCCGCCGAAATCCGATCCGGGCTTCGACCTCAACAAGGTGCTCGTCCAGAAGAAGTACGATCCGGTGAAGATGGTGAAGACCGGCGAGGCGTTCTACACCTCGCTCGGCCTGCCCGCCCTGCCGCAGACCTTCTGGGATCGTTCACTCATCACGCGCCCGCGCGACCGCGAAGTCGTCTGCCACGCCTCCGCGTGGGACATCGACAATGTCGACGACATCCGCATCAAGATGTGCACGCAGGTGAATGCGGAGGACTTCTCCACCATTCACCACGAGCTCGGCCACAACTACTACCAGCGCGCCTACAACAAGCAGGATCTCCTGTTCAAGAACGGCGCGAACGACGGCTTCCATGAAGCCATCGGCGATTTCGTCGCTCTCTCGATCACGCCGGAATATCTCAAGCAGATCGGCCTCATCACCAAAGTCCCGTCTGCCGACGCCGACATCGGCCTGCTGATGGACCGCGCGCTCGAGAAGGTCGCCTTCCTGCCCTTCGGCCTCAAGGTCGACAAATGGCGCTGGCAGGTCTTCCGCGGCGAGACCACGCCAGCGACGTACAACCAGGCGTGGGTCGACCTCGGCCTGAAATACCAGGGCATCACCCCGCCCGGCGCGCGCCCCGGCGACGCATTCGACCCCGGCGCGAAATTCCACGTGCCCGGCAACACACCCTACCTGCGCTACTTCCTGTCGTTCATCCTGCAGTTCCAGTTCCACAAGGCCGCCTGCGATCAGGCCGGCTGGACGGGCCCGCTTCACCGCTGCTCGATCTACGGCAACAAGGAAGTCGGCGCGAAGTTCGCGAAGATGCTCGAAATGGGCGCCAGCAAGCCGTGGCCGGATGCGCTCGAAGCCTTCACCGGCACGCGCGAGATGGACGGCTCTGCCCTCGTCTCCTACTTCGCCCCGCTGCAAGCGTGGCTGAAGGAACAGAACAAGGGCCAGACCTGCGGCTGGTAAGCCCAACTTGAACGTACGCCCTCGTCCTTCGAGACGCCGCTTCGCGGCTCCTCAGGATGAGGGCTAAACGTCCACCGGAAGAGTAGCTCCTCATCCTGAGGAGAGCCCGAAGGGCTCGTCTCGAAGGACGAGGAGCGTACTCACCAGCCCATCTATTCAAATCGAACAGTTGATGCGCGGCGCAGCGAGGCACATCCTACCTCCATGCCAGTCTTCATCGACCACGTCTCGATCCCCGTCGCCGACTTCGAGAAGTCCGCAGCCTTCTACGATGTCGTCCTCGCCACGCTCGGCATGGTCCGCCGCAAGGAGAACGACATCGGTATCGGCTGGGGCCCGCCGGAAACCGCAGCCCCCATCTTCTGGATCATCGCCCACAAGCCCGGCTCCGCCGCCGCCGGCCTCGGCCTCCACATCAGCTTCCGCGCCAGGGACCGTGCCGAAGTCCACGCCTTCCACGAAACCGCCCTCCGCCACGGCGGCAGCGACAGCGGCGCTCCCGGCGTCCGCCCCCACTACACCGCCGGCTTCTACGGCTGCTTCATCCTCGACCCCGACGGCTTCAAGATCGAAGCGGTGGTGAGAGAATCGCTGGGGCCGAGAGACTAGAAGCGGACCCCTGGGTCCGCGTTCCTCGCGAAGGCGGGGATCCAGGGCTGACGCGAAGCCTAGTCCCGCCCCGAAGCTTCAACCCTGAACAAACCTCGCCATGATCCTCCGCTTTCGCGGGGAATACGACGTTGAGACTGGTTGGTCTTGTCACGCGGCATGACTAGTCCGCCGCGAGGCCGGGAGACACTCATGCGCACCATCCTGATAGCAGCACTCGCCCTCGCCGCCTGCACAACCGAACCCGCGCTCGCGCCAGCTGCCGCGCCAATCGTCCTCTCCGGCGAAATCACGCGCGCCGATCACCAGACCTATCGCGAAATCCCGTTCGCCGTTCCACCCGGCACGGGCCGCATCTCCATCGACTTCACCTACGACAAGGAAAACCGCACCGTCATCGACCTCGGCCTGCGCGACCCCAACGGCCAGCGCGGCTGGAGCGGCGGCAACAAGAGCCACATCGAGATCGGCGAGTTCGAAGCAACACCGTCCTATCGCCCCGGCAAGATCCAGCCCGGCGAATGGAAGCTGATCCTCGGTATCCCGAACATCCGCGAAGGCCAGACCGCGCACTACGAAGCGACCCTAGCATTCTCATCCGGCACAGGAAGACCGCCACCTCCATACGCCATCCTCACGAGACCGATCTCCGCACAGCCCGGCTGGTATCGCGGCGACTTCCACATGCACACGGCGCACTCCGACGGCTCGTGCGATGTCGCAGGAACGCGGGGCCCCTGCCCCGCCACCAACACCTTCGCGGCGGCGCGCGACGCAAGGCTCGATTTCGCCGTCATCACCGACCACAACACGATCACGCACCTCGCCGATATCAATGAACAGCAGGCCAGCTTCCCGAAGACGCTGCTGATCCCCGGCACGGAAATCACCACATTCAACGGCCACGCCAACGCCATCGGCACGACCAGATTTCTCGACTTCCAACTCGGCTCCCCGCGCCTGCCCACGCTTGCGAAACTCTTCGATCAGGTGGATGCACAGCGCGGCTTCCTGTCGGTGAATCACCCGTCCCTCCCCTCCGGCGAAGTTTGCATGGGCTGCGGCTGGACAGTCAAAGACACGGACTGGTCGCGCGTTACCGCCATCGAAGTCCTCAACGGCAGCGGCATGCGCACGGGCGGCCCCGAAGGCCCCCTCTCCGGCATCCGCTTCTGGGACAACCTCCTGAAGCAGGGCCACCGCATCATCGCCATCGGCGGCAGCGACAATCACGACGCCACGGATCGCAAGGGCGAGAAGCAACCGCCTATCGGATCGCCGACCACTGTCGTCTACGCCGCTGAACTCTCCATGAAAGACATCGTCGCTGGCGTGAAGTCAGGACGGGTGTTCATCGATGTTGCCGGGTTGCCTGGATCGACGCTGGACATGAACGCCAGGGCCAGCGCCGGCGGGGTGGAAATGGGTGGACAGCTATCCCTGAGTCCCAATGAAGGTGCTTCCGTCGTCATCAAGGCCACCGGCGCGCCCCCCGGAAGCACGATCCAATTCGCTTCGCTCAACCTCGCGTCAGAGACGATCAGCCCTCTATCGAATGAACGTCTTGTTCTTCTCGCATCGCTCGTCCGCGGCTCGTCATTCGGTTATATCCGCCCCGAACTCCGCGATGCCGCCGGCAAACTCCTCCTCCTCGGCAATCCAATCTTCGTGCGCGCAAAATAGCTCCGACTTTCGCTTCACCGACCCCGGCGGAAAACAACGAAACTGTAGGAAACAGCTGTATCCAGACTGTAGGACGGCGGAAAAACATCCCGCCTGAATTCAGCGGCCTGGCTCGCGAAACTGTAGGACGCAGCTGTTTTATTTCAGCCGGGCATCCGACCGGGCGCATAATGCCGCCCATGACACAGGCACGAACCCGCGCAAATGAGGTAGGCTCTCCCTCGCTTAGTCAGCTGTCGCTGACAGCGATGCTGCGCGCATTCGTCGAGCTTGTGCTCCACGCCGTCTCAACACTCTGGATGCGCTGGCGCTGTCTCCCCCGTGATTGGCACACGGGCGATGCAGCAATGGCTCTGCCCGGAAGGACGAGCGGCAATCAACAACAGGAGGTCCAACCGGACCGCCGGGCTCCCGCCCGGCTCTCGACGCGCAGCGTCGAAACTGCAGAAGCTATCATGGTGAGCAGCGCACGCAGTGCGCGCCCGTCGAACCACGAGGGCGTGCTCGCTGCGCTCCGCGGCGAACCATTTGGAAGCGGACCTTTGGTCCGCGTTCCCCGCGAAGGCGGGGATCCAGGCCAGAATCAGAAAGCGCGCGAAGCGCACACAATCCCTTCGCAGCTCTTCTGGATCCCCGCCTTCGTGGGGAACACGGCGGATAGAATCCGCCAGTCAGCGCCCGCCTAACCAGCCGGCGCACCCCCGCAACTCGCGCCCCGCCCACCTGCGGGATCGCGCACCCGCGCCCGTTGCATGCAACCCTCTCTCCCCCTAAGCAGAACGCAGCCCCAGCCGCGAGCCCAGATGCGCAACCGCTACATCCTTCTCGCGCTTCTCGCCTTCGCTCTCATCGCGCCGCCCGTCTTCGCGCACGCGATCGGCGGCCGCGATGCGGAGTTCGTGCGCAACACCATCGGCGCCGATCCGTTCCCCTTCCTCTATCTCGGCGCCAAGCACATGGTGACGGGATACGACCATCTGCTCTTCCTGCTCGGCGTGATCTTCTTCCTCTACCGGCTGAAGGACATCCTTCTCTACGTCACGCTGTTCTCGCTCGGCCATTCGACCACGCTGATCATCGGCGTCCTGTTCGATCTTGGCGTCTCATCCCACCTCGTTGACATGGTCATCGGCCTCTCCGTCTCGTGGAAGGCATTCGAGAATCTGGGTGGCTTCCGCAAATTCGGCTGGGAGATCGATAACCGCATCGCCGTCGGCGCCTTCGGCCTCGTCCACGGCCTCGGCCTCGCCACCAAGCTGCAGGATCTCGGCCTCAACGCAGACGGCCTCGTCCCGAACCTCATCGCCTTCAACGTCGGCGTCGAGATCGGTCAGGTCATGGCGCTGTCCATCATTCTCGTCGTCATGACCCTGTGGCGCACGACGAAAAGCTTCGGCCGCCTCGCCATAGCGGCTAACGCCCTCCTGTTCCTCGCCGGCATCGTGCTGGCCGGCGAACAGCTCGCGGGCTACTTTCTCGCAGGAGACGCATGATGACTGACAAACAGCCCATCGCGCCCGTACAGCTGAATGTCTCGGGCAAGACACTCGCCATCATCACCGGCGGCGGTCTCGTCGCCGGGGCGCTGATCGTGCTCGGCGCGATCATGCCGGCCGAGTTCAACGTCGATCCGCTCGGCATCGGCAAGCTCACTGGCATTGGCCGCCTCTGGGCGCCGGAGCAGAACGAGATCGACGCGAATTCCGCGGGCGGCCCGCTCGCCCGCGAGTATGAAACCGCACCGCGCACAGATGTAATCGAGATTCCGCTCACCGACTTCCTCGGCGGCGCCAATGGCTCCGAGCTCGAATACAAGGTTGCGATGAAGGCGAACGCGGCCCTGATCTACGAATGGGAAGCCGTCGGCGCGAAGAACGCCGACGATATCGGCTTCGATTTCCACGGCCACACCACGCCCGCGCTTGGCGAGGAAATGAGCGTCGCCACCTACAAGCAAGGCCGCGGCCTCTCGCAGAAAGGCGCGCTCACCGCCCCGTTCGACGGCATCCAGGGCTGGCAATTTTCCAACTTCGGCACGGGCCCGGTGGTCATCCGTGTGAAGCTCACGGGCTTCTACGAACTCGTCCCCGCGGGCCAAGAGGGCAACCTCGCGGGCATTGTCGCCAACGTTCCCGCGGCCGAAGCCCGCCCGGTTTTCCCGCCAAAATAGGGGCTACGCAGCCGCCGTCTCGACGCGCCACAATTTCGCGCTAACCTTTCTCCATCAGGGATAAGGGGCCGGACTGCCGTATTTCGTTTCGGAGACGCGAATGACCCGCCGCGCCATCCTCGCCTTGAGCCTCGCCGGCATTCTTGCGGCGTGTACCTCGACGCGTCCTGCGCCCATTGTAGCCGGCGGTCGCACGCCGATCCCTACGCGTCCGCCGGTCATCACGCCGACGACTCCTGTGACGCCTCCGGTGGCGCCGCCCAGCGATTTCGCGCTCATCCCAGCAACCTATGCGCAGGTTCCCGGCTGGGCGGAGGCCGACATGGCGCCGCCGCTGGCCGCCTTCAAACGCCAGTGCGATTCCTGGAAACTCCGTACGCCCGACGCTCCGCTCACCGGCGGCCGCTATGGCGGCAATGTCGGGCAGTGGCGAAATGCCTGCGATGCGTCGCTGACGATCCAGCCGGGACAGGAACGCTGGTTCTTCGAAAACTATTTCGATCCGCAGATCGTGGTCGGGCCCGGCGAGTCGAAACTCACCTCCTATTTCGAGCCCGTGATTCAGGCGAACCGCACCTGGCTTCCGCCCTTCACAGAGCCGCTGCTCAAGCGCCCGCCGGACATGGTGACCGTCGATCTCGGCGCCTTCGCGGAGGCCTACGACAGCGAAACGCTTCGCGGCGCGCCGCGCACGCTGAACGGCAAGATGAACGGCGATCGCATCGTTCCCTATCCGAAGCGCGAGTCGATTACGCCCTATCTCGGCCAGATCATCGGCTATGCTCATCCGGCCGACGTCTACAACCTTCAGGTCCAGGGCTCCGGCCGCCTGCGCTTTCAGGATGGCACGGAAGCGCGCGCGCAATTCTCGGCACAGAACGGCTACAAGTGGAATTCCGCGCTCGGCGCGCTTCGCAGTTCAGGACGGCTGTCGAATCCAAGCTGGAGCAATTTCCGCTCATGGCTCGATACCAACCCGAACGATCAGAAAACCGCGCTCAACGCCGATCCGTCCTACGTCTTCTTCCAGGAAGAGACCGTCACCGACTACGCCGCCGGCCCGCGCGGCGCAGCCAACGTGCCACTGACGCCAATGGGATCTGTCGCGGTCGATCCGGCCTATCACCCATACGGCGCCGTGGTATTCATCGACGCGACCTATGACGGCAATGCCTTTCAGCGCCTTCTCGTCGCGCAAGACACCGGCGGCGCGATCCGTCGTGGCCCCAATCGCGGCGACCTCTTTGCCGGCACGGGTCCAGAGGCCGGGACCTATGCCGAGAAGATGAACTCGCCCGCGCGCTGGTGGACGCTACTCCCGAAATCCTTCGGCGCGCCAATCGCCGGTGTCGCGTCGACGCCGCCGGGCTAGGCTGAAGCCTTCATGCGCCAGGGCGGGTTCCGGCGGTTCTCGCCGGCATGGTAAAGCGTGATGCGGTTGCCTGCGGGATCGCGCAGATGCGCGATGCGCCATAGATAGCTCATCGTCTCCGGGTCGCTTTCGAATTTGATGCCTTTGGCTTTCAGTTCGGTGACGAGGTCGTCGAGCCGATCGCTCTCGAACCAGATCTCCGGCCAGTCGCCGCCCTTCCAGCCTTCGACGTGCTCGATCGAGAAAGTCGACGGTTCGCCGCCACCGCCTTCCGGCAGTTCGAAGCGGGCATAGCGCGGCGGCGCGTCGACGATCAGTTTCAAGCCTAGGGTCTGATAGAATTTGACGCTCGCCGTGTAGTCGGTGAGCGGGACGGTGACCTGGTTGAGGCGCATGGCGCTACTTCTTCTTTTTTGGCACCGCCTTCCTTGCCGGGGCGGCTGTCTTCTTCGCGGCCTTGCGCGCCGCTGGTTTCAGCTGGGGAGCCTTCGCCTTGCCCGCAAGCAGTTCATCGGCCTCATGAGAATTCTTCGGCGCGATGCCGAGCTTCTCCTGAAGGGCCATTGCCGCCGCCGGATTGCGTTCCTTGGCGCCGGAAATGATGAAGGCGTAGACGTCCTGTTTCTTCGACCAGTCGGTGAACATCTTCGCAAAGCGGCCGATGTCGGATGAGGGATAGCCGTTCGGCTCGTCGCTCTTCGTCTGCATCAAGCGCGCGACCGCAAACGGCGAACCTTCGTGACGCAGCTTCGGGAATTCATCGTCTTCGGCGTAGACGACAGTCGCGCCGTGCTTCGTCAGCAGGTCGTAGAACTCGGGCACATCGAAGCCAGTGCCGCGCACTTCAAGCGCATGGCGGAGTGGAAGCTTGTCCTTCTCCTTCGGCAGCACCGACAGGAAAGTGTTGAAGTAGTCCGCATCGAATTTGCGTGTGCCGGGGAACTGCCAGTTGATCGGGCCGAGCTTCTCCTTCAGCGACGTGATGCCCTGCCCGAGGAACAGGTCGACGGACTTCTTCATGTCGTCCTTCGTCTTGCGGACGGTCGAGAAGCGGTGCGCTTTCAGGCTGAACACGAAGCCGGTCGGCGCGGTCTCGGCCCATTTCGCGAATGTCTCTGGCTTGAAGGACGAGTAGTAGGTCGCGTTTACCTCCAGCGCCGTCATCTTGCGGCTCATGTAGTTGAGCTGCTTCGCCTTCGAGAGGCCTGATGGATAGAAGGTTTCATCCCACGGATCGAAACTCCACCCGCCGACCCCGACGCGAACCGGATGCGCCATCCCTGCCTCCAAACTTCCTGTTGCCCTGCCCGCCTGTAGCACGTCCCCCCAGCCAACCGCACCTTCGCGCCGGGGGCGAGGCTTACGCAAACTGCAACCCTTTGCTGCAGAATCCCGCCCGAATTCCTGCAGGAATGGTTGGTCGGAGCTTCCGTCTGTGGATATGCTCGCCGCGGTCAGGAGGGGACCTGCGATGAAAAACTGGTTGGCGGCGTTCGCCCTCACCGGTCTGGCGGCTTGCCAGTCCGTCACGTCGCAGCACGTCGATTTCACGTCGGGCCGGGTCATGGACGGCCTGCAATACGCGGCGCCAAAGGCGCTGATGACGGTGAAGCTGGTCGCCTATGGCGCGGACGTTCATCTCACCATCAGCCAGCCATTTCTGGTGGGCGATCCGGCGGCGACATTTGCGCTGACGGCGTCGTCGGGCCTGTTCGCGGATGAGCGGTATCTGTTCGTCGTGAACCCGGAAACGCGGCTGCTGACCTACATCAACTCGGTGTCCGACGGACAGGCGGCCAAAATCCTCGTGAACCTGGCGCGGAGTATCGGCGCCATCCAGGGCGCAACGACCACGCCGGGCGATGAGTCAGCCGATGCAGGTAGCTCGCGGGTGACGCCCGTGACGCTCTATTCGACCGTGATCGATCCCTTCGATTTCGCTGGCTGCGATTTTGCGGTTGCGTGCGAACTGACGAAGCTCAACCAGACGCTGCGCCAGCGCGCGATGGCCTTCTTCCAGTGCGATCTGCCGCAACCGGCGGACGTCGCGGCGCAGTGCCAGCGGCTGAAGACCAACGAGAACTATTTCTCCGTGACGATCGATCCGCTGTTCACGATCACGACGCCGAAGGGTGAAGCGGTGCGTTCGGCCCCGCCGTCTGCGTGCACGAGCTCGATCTGCTATCGCGCGCCTGCTCCTTATCTCATCGGCGTGCACGTTGCGGGCGTAAGCGACAACTCGGCCGTGATCATGATGCCGAACGAGTCGCCGATAATGTCGATGACCCTGCCTGCTGGCGTGTTTGCGTCCGCCAAGTCGCGGGTCGAGCTGGTGCATGGCATGCCGGCCACGATCACCGTGCGCCGCGAGAGCGAGCTGGCGGCCGTGACGGCGGTTCCGATCTCGATCATCCAGGCCTTCTTCGGCGCGGTCGGCGAAGTTTTCCGCCTGCGTGTGAACTATGACAACAGCACGGTGAACCTGCTGCAGGCCGAACAGAACCGCATCAGGGCGGAGGACGCGTATGGCGACTTCCTCGAGCAGCGTCGTGCTGCACAGGAGGAGGCGGCGCGCGCGAGATCCGTGGCGAATGCGCTGGCGGCTGATCCGGGTGCGACACAGCTTTCACGCGATAGCGCCAACCGGGCCGCCGACGAAGCGCTGCAGGAGCTCGAGGAAATCGAGAACCGGATCGACGATGAAGTTCCGTCGGTGGGTGACCCGGATCGTCCGAGCCTTGCGGATGGCTCCATCACGGCGCGTGGCCGTGGGGACACGACATCGCTTGATCGCGACGCCGATCAGGATGTGGATCCGTTCTCCGATCCGGAAGGCTCCGGCGTCGCGGATATCCAGCAGGCGGAGATCACCCTGCTCGATACGCCGCGCGACCTGTTCGACCTGCACGTCATCGACGGGCCGGGTGAGAATGGTTCCGGCGATGCGGACGGCGGGGAAGATCCGGATACCGACATCGAGGTCGATCCCTCGGTTGCGGGCCGGCCGGCGGAACCCGAGGACGACAATTGACCCAGCGCGGCCTCATCACCGCCTGGCAGGAACAGCAGCGCAGCGGCGCCGATCTCGATCTTTCGATGCCTACGCCGAAAGTCGATTTCGGGTCGAACACGCTTGAGGGCACGCACGGCAAGGATGACAGCGTTGTTGTCGGCAACACCGAGGAACAACCCTGGCGGCCCATGGTGCTGCTGCGGATGTACATGGGCGGACGCAAGTTCATAGGCAGCGGCCTGCTGATCGCGCCGAACGTGATCCTTACGGCCGGGCACAATCTCTTCCAGCTTTCGTCGAAGAAATTCTTCGACTCGATCGTCGCCGATGTCGGTCTCAAGAACGGCAAGACAGGTGCGCAGGCGCGCGCGGCGCGCGTCGAGGTGTGCCCGGGCTACGAGAAGTTCTCGGCGACCGATCCGCTGCGTTCGCGCGTAGACTATGGCATCATTCGTTGTGACACCGACGCGCTCGGTAAATGGGTCGGCAAGCATGTCGATGTCGTGAAGCAGGCGCCGATGGCGGACGCTGAGTATCCTCCTGCCATCTTCTCCGTCGCCGGCTATCCGTTCAACGACACGCCGCTGGCGCTGAAAACGTGCGCTGGCAAGGCGATACGCGAGAAGGTCGAGCCGCAGCAGTTCTGGTACACGATGGATTCCATGCCCGGGCAGAGCGGCGGGCCGGTGTTTCGCTGGTCGCCGACACGGGGCTTTATCTTGGGCGGCATCCATGTGGCCGGCGACACCAGCGACAACCGCGCGTGCCGCTATTCGACGGCGATGCAGAAGCAGCTGCAGGCGTGGCTGGGCAATTCCGCTAGCGGAACGCGGATCGGCGCTTAATTCGCGCGTTCGCGCCGAATCCAGCTGCATCCTTCCCTTCGTCCACGCGTTCTGGCCTATTGGGGTTACCAAGGAGGATCAGATATGCGGTGGACGGGCGGACGACGCGGCGGCGGGGTTGAAGACAGGCGCGGCCTTGGCCCGGGAGCGATTGCCGGCGGCGGCGGTGTGGTCGGTATCATTGCCGTGCTGGCTTATGTTTTCCTGGGCGTAGATCCCAACACCACAAACGCGATTGTCGGCGGGCTCAACATGGGTGGCGGCGCGGAACAGCGCGGCACCATGGGCACGCCAAAGGATGACGCCGGTCTCTTCGTCGACGTGATCGGCGCCAACATCAACGATGTGTGGTCGGCGCAGCTTCCGAATTACACGCCGCCCAAGGTCGTGCTCTACGAACAGGGCACGAATACGGGCTGCGGCTATGGCCAGGCGGCGATGGGGCCGTTCTACTGCCCCACTGACCAGACCGTTTATCTGGACCTTTCCTTCTGGCAGCAGATGACCTCGCAGCTTGGCGCTTCTGAAGCGGATTTTGCGAAGGCCTATGTCATCGCGCACGAGTTCGGCCACCACATCCAGACACTGACCGGCGCGTCGCAGAAGGTGCAGCAGGCACAGCAGTCGATGGGACAGGCTGAAGGCAATCGCTATTCGGTTGCGCTTGAGCTGCAGGCCGATTGCTATGCAGGCGTCTATGCCGCGAATGCCGCAAAGGTCTCCAACGGCGAGGTCGCACTTGAGGCTGGCGACCTCGAGGGCGGCATGCAGACAGCCAACGCCATTGGCGACGACACGCTCCAGCGCCGCTCCGGCGGCGGCGTGACACCCGAGAAATTCACGCACGGCACATCGGCCCAGAGGAAACAGTGGCTACTGGCAGGCTATCAGGCCAGCGATCCCCGTACCTGCGACGGAACATTCGAGGGCCTGTGATTCGGCTTCCAAGAGGGCCATTTCAGCGACAGGCCTCTTGGAGCCGGGACTTAACTGCGGCTAATTTACGCGAGTGTCGTCTCTCGTTTTGGCCGGATAGTCCCTGTAGATTCAAGGTTGGGGGCCTACTCGTGCCGGACGAAGCCGGCGGACTGACGAGTTTGGTAACGGCGCCGAAACCGGCTGTCGGGACGATCCCACCTCTGTGCTGACGCTTCCGGAAAGAGCCCGACCGATGTCGCCTGCCCCAGTTGCCTCCTCCCTCCGCCAGAAGCTGGCGCCCTATCAGAGCCCCTTCCTCTGGCGTTCTGTGCTTGAAATCATGCTCAGCATCGTACCCTTGGCTGCTCTCTGGGCTGCCGGCGCCGCCGCTGTGGCGGCGGGCCTCTGGTGGCTCGGCCTCCTGATAGCCATTCCGTCGTCCGCTTTTGTCGTGCGCATGTTCATGATCCAGCACGATTGCGGTCACCGCGCCTACTTCCGCTCGCCCTGGCTTAATGACTGGGTCGGCCGCGCCATTGGCGTGATCACGATGACGCCGCACGATTGCTGGCGCCGCACACACGGCATCCATCACGCCACCTCGGGCAATCTCGACCGCCGCGAACTCGGCGCCGTGAAGACGGTTTCGGTCGAGGAATATCGCGCCATGACGCCGATGCAGCGTTTCGGCTACCGGCTTTATCGCAACCCGATCATCCTGTTCGTCATCGGGCCGTTCTACGTCTTCTTCCTGCAGCAGCGTCTGCCGCATGGCATCATGAAGGAAGGCTGGCGCCCGTGGGTGTCCGCGATGGGTACAAACGTCGTGCTGTTCGCTGCCTTTGCTCTCATCATCTGGATGGGCGGCCTCAACGCTCTCCTGCTCGTCTGGATGCCCAGCATGCTGCTGGCGTCGTCGATCGGCGTGTGGCTGTTCTTCGTGCAGCACCAGTTCGAAGAAACCTACTGGGCGCGCAAGGACACCTGGAACGCGGAGGAAGCCGCGATGAAAGGTTCATCGCACTATGACCTGCCGCCCGTCCTGCGCTGGCTGACCGGCAATATCGGTATCCATCACGTCCACCACCTGACCAGCCGCATTCCGTTCTACCGGCTGTCGAAAGTGCTGAAGGACCATCCCGCGCTGAGCAATGTCAGCCGCGTTGGGCTACTCGAGAGCATCCGCTGTGCGGGCCTCACGCTGTGGGACGAGGCAAGCCAGAAGCTGATCTCGTTCGGCCACTACGCCCGGCTCAGCCGCGCCGCGGCGGCCTGACACCAGCGCCACACCAGTGAACACCGTCACGCGCAGGCGCTGCGGAAAACCTCCGCGTGCGTTTCCACGACGTGTTGAATTTCACCGATCGATCTAAATCAGCCTTGGCCTTCCTTCCGCACACTGGCGTGGATCGGAAGGACTTGTTCCATGACTGTCGACGACATCCGCGAAGCGCTGTTCAGCCAGCGCCAGCCGCATGATGCAGCACGGCCCGCGAAACCCGGCCTCTATGCGTTCTTCCTCAAGCCGCGCGGTCAGCTGTTGCCGATCGCCCCGGGCGCGGAGGGTCTGCTCTATGTCGGCCTCACCCATGACGGGCTCGATGTGCGCAATCACTTCGCGCACGAAAACAGTGGCTTCTCCACGTTGCGTCGTAGCCTCGGCGCGATCCTGCGCACGCATCTTCAACTGCAACCCTGCCCCCGCGCGCCGGGTCCCAGTGAGAGCAACACGCGTAACTATGCCTTCGCAGGCGATGGCGAGGCCGTCCTCTCGCGCTGGATGCGCGCGAACCTGCTCGCAAGCGCCCTGCCGTTGCCCACCGCTGATCTGGAGAAGCTTGAGGCCCAGCTGATCGCAGCTCTCGAACCGCCGCTCAACCTCACTGGCTGGGACAATCGGCAACGCCCGCTGATCAAGAAGCTGCGCGCCGGCTGTGTGACGATGGCGAAAGACCTCGCCCGTACCGCCGCCTGACTAGAGGGCGTCGAGATTGATGCTGTCCGGTTGACGGACGGCGAACTTCGCAAAACGCTCGCGATAGTCGCCTGGCGTCATTCCGGTGGCGCGCTTGAACACAAGCCTGAAGAATGAGACATCCTCATAGCCCACTTTCAGCGACACGGTCTGCACGGTGGCGGATTCGCGCTCCAGCATGATCTTGGCGGCTTCGACGCGAGCAGCTTGCAGATAGGCCGCCGGCGCCTGTCCTGTCGCGGCCTTGAAGCGGCGCAGAAAAGTGCGCTCGCTCATGCCGGCGAGTTCAGCGAGTTCCTCGCCCGACAGGTTCTCGGCGAAGCGCGACTGCATCGCGCCTTCGACCTTGCGGATCTGGTCATCCGCGTGCGGCGGCGACAGGGGCAGCACGGCATAGCCAGACTGATGCGTGCGCGGCATGGACAGCAGAAGCGCCTTAGCGGTCTGCACAGCGATCTCGTGACCGCACAGCTTCTCGACGAGGTAGAGGCTGACGTCGGCAGCAGCCGTGACGCCGCCCGAGCACAGGAGGCGCTGATCCTCGCTAAGGATGAGGTCAGGCCGCCAGTCCACTTTCGGCCAGCGCGCCTTCAGCTCGTCAGCCACCGCCCAGTGAGTCGTCGCCTGCCTTCCGTCGAGCAGGCCAGATTCGGCGAGATAGGCCGCACCCATGCAGACACCGGCAATATAGGCGCCCGCTTCGTAGTGCTTCCGCAGCCAGGGAAGCAGCACAGAATTCTCGATAACCTTGTCGAGCGACAGGCCCGAAGTGGGGACGATGATGATGTCGGCCTTCTTCACGTCGGCAATGGCGTGTGCGGGCGAGATCGACATGCCTGCGTAGGGGCTGCGAACAGACTTGCCGTCCAGCGTGGCCGTGGTCACGCTGAAGCGCGGCTCGGGCGTCTCGCCTTTGAGCTCTCGCCACAGTGCGCCGGCCGAATGGAAGACCTCGATCGGCATCAGTGCGGTCGAGGCGTAGCCATCATCGAACAGCACGACGCAGACGTCCAATTTGCGGCAGTCTTGGCTTTTTGCCGTCAACCTGACCATGGGCGCGATCTCCCCCCGGTAGCCTGACATGGGAAACGCTGCGCGCAACCTGAACCTGCCCCGTCATGGCATTTCCTGCCCCATCCGCAGCGGGATACGCACGGGGAGATGCGCAGCCCGCCTGAATTCTCACGTGATGGGCTATCAGCCCATGCGCGCGGTGGTCGGATCAATGACCGTGTTGGCCAGCGTGATCTTCGACGCCGGGAAGCCGGAGAGGCGGGCGTGCTCGCGGATCGCGTCCTCGTTCTCGGCCAGATAGATGCAGAAGGTCTTGTCCTTCGTGACGTAGGAATGCTGCCACTGAACCTTTGGCGCGAGCTGGGCCAGCGCGCCGTTGGAGGTTTCGGCGGCTCCGCAGAGCTCCTTGGATGACATGCCTCCCACGCCGGGGATGTCGCGTTCGATCACGTAACGGTTCAGCATGGCGTTTCTTCTTGTTGTTGCTGCGAACGCTGCTGCGTTCTCCCTCCTCGGGTATGGCGATGAAGCCACTGTTCGAGGCTCTTGCTCAGCGTCGCCACCGCCAATCTAAGGTGGCGATTCCGCCGCGGCGAACTTCTCCATCCTTCCATTCCAAAACCTCGTACCGCGCCTGGTGACCCCGGCAGATAAGAAACGGTCATGAGGAACGATCCCGAAACAGACATGCGCACGATCGCTGCGCTGGACACCGCCTATCAGGCTGCCGTCGAGCGCAACGACGCGATCACCATGGGCGAGATCCTGCACGAGGACATGATCCTCGTGGTCGGCAGAGGCGCGGTCTTCACCCGCGAAGACATTCTCCGCTCGGCGCGCGAGGAGGACTGCATCTACGAGAAACAGGTCGAGGATGAAGGCACGCAGACCGTGCGCCTGTTCGGCAAGGACACCGGCATCGTCACCGCCCGGCTTTGGTTGAAGGGCACACGCCGCGAAGGCGTCGCGTTCGACAACCGCCTGTGGTTCAGCGACACCTATGTGCGCACGCCGCGCGGCTGGAAGTACGCGTTCGGCCAGGCGTCGATTGATCTGCCGACATAGTGACGTTCAGTCAGGCGCACCCCGGCGCGATCGCGGTCTGTTGCGTGCGGTGACGAGCGTTTGTCATCGCGGCCTTCTCGGCTGCACTGAACGGCATGTACCCGGGAAGTGGATCGGAAAGTGATGGCAGGCGCGCCGGAGGTCGATCTTGTCGCGCTGCACTTCGGGATAGTGGAGATAGACTAGATCCATATACGGCGGCGTCAGGCGGCGGAGCGATTCACGGACAGGCCAGTTGATCCCCCGCCGGCGCCAATGCGGCGTGTGGAGCGGCCCTCTGAAGGTCACTTCCTGTTCTTGCGGCGGGCATATCAATTTAGTATCCCCCATATGAGCAGTTAAGGATCCGACATGCTGCAACTCCCAAGATGCAGATTTGGCGTGGCGCTGATCCTAGCGTGCTTGGCGCCCGCAGGTTGCGGCGAGCCACCCGAGGTTACATCACCCGATGAAACAAACTTGGCGCCGAAACCCCAAGATGCAACGAAACTAGAGCCTAAGCCGGAGCCGCCCCAGTGGGCGGCCAGCTGGATCGGCCAAAGACTAGATCAGGTGTTCCCTCGCTCTGGCGAAAGTTGCATGGGCTACATTGGAAATGTGGAGGCCAGATTCCTTAATGAGGAAGGCGTTCGGGTCGACGGTTGGGGCTGGAGCATCTCCTCGCAAACTCCGTATCAAGAGTTCGTTGCCGTAGACGACGCCGGTGTCATTCATGGTGCCGGCAACGGTGGGATCGAGAGTCTGGATGTGCCTGCGGCGGTGCCGTCGGTGACGAATCCGAACGTCGGATTCATGGTGACAACTTCTCAGATTAGCGGAAATCTCCGAGTATTCGGGATAACTGCGGACAAGACGGCTGCCTGCCAACTCGGACCGCCGCTGGATATCTCAGCAAGCTAATCGGCCAGACACACGCTACTGGGTTTCACTCCAGGTTGCGCCGCCTGATGTATTCGCCGAACATCATCTGCTCGTAGGATCCCATGCTCGGGGGAATGCGGGCCTTGTCGCAAACGTCGTGCATGCCCGTGCAGCGGGCTTGCAATGACATCCGGTCGACGGGAGATGCCTGAATGGCGGCGGCGACCCAGGTGCTTCGTGGTGCAAAGTGGGTGTGTGCAAGGTTGGGTTGCCAGTAGTTTTGTGGCGCGATCAGCAATCCCACCATCACCGTTACCGCCGCGCCAGCGCCAAGAGCCGCATGCAAACCCTGTGACCGCGACGGAGTATCGCCCTCTGCCGCGCAACCGGAACTGGCCCAAGAAATGCCGAGAAGCCAAACAATCGGCAAATACACGAACGTAAACCGCGCGTCCTCCCACTGATAAATGAAAGTTAGGACGGCGAAGCACAACACGACCGCGCCAAGCGCAAGGGTCTCAGCCGTCGCTAGCGGTCCGGTACGCATCCGGGCAAACGCGATGAACAGCAACGAGATCGCCAACGGGCCAAACGCAAGTGGCCAAACGCTGAGATAGAAATCGGCCATATCAAAGTTCAATTTCAGCAGATCAAACTGGCTTGGCTCCATGCCATGCGAAATCATCGAAGCCCACGACGTTTTCAACAACAGCCAAATCAATGCGACTGCAATCGTCACCAAAATATTGAACATAATAACAGGGCGCCGCCACTCGCCGAATATCTCCAACAGAGTGTAGACAAACATGATCACGAAAAACGCGATCAATCCGTAGGTTTGGGTCAGGCCCGCACCTAGCGCCAGGGCCGCAGCGGGCAGCACGCTCTTGAGACGTTTTTGAAAAGGTATATCGCGGGGCAGAGATACGACTCTTAATAGAGAGGTCGAACTCGCCGTCATGAGGAACGACGCGATCGTATCGCTCAAGACCCACAGGCGAAAAAACCCGAGGACCGAGAAAAACCACGCCGCAACTACCAGCAATGCGATCGGGGAGCGCAGCCCCTGTTCTCGAGCATAATTTCCCAGCATCAGCGCCGTACCAAACGTGGCAGCCGTTTGGGCCACAACGAGCACGATTCCGCCCGCGCCCATGAGATCGTCGATGCTGGCCAGAATGACAAACACAGGCTGTCGCAAGATCGGCCATTGCGAAGCATCCACGCCAGCCAAAAGCTGTCGCAACGCCACGCCTTCCGTTATCCAGTCGAAGCCGTCGGCCGAAATATATGGGTACGAATTGAAAAAATCGCCGACCCACAGACGAGCAAACAAGATTGCCTGCAACGTGGAAAGAGCCAACGCGAACCAGAGCATTGTGTTGGCGTACCAGGGCGTTCTTCGATAACCGAGCCCGGCCTGTGCCTTTGCGTTGCTATCGCCGATCTCGCTCACCAGCGCGCTCCCCTAGTCGGCAATCACAATCGTCCGCGGCTACCGCCGCTGATAGACGTGAATCTGTTGCCCGCACAGGTTCTCTTCACGATGTACCCGCACTAGTCCGACAGAAGCCGCCAGCTTGTCGAAGTAAGCCCCGTTTACATTGATGCATTCCTCGCTGCCGGAAAACGTTCCTTCGGTCAGTCGATCGTGGATGCTGAAAATCGCCAACCCGCCAGGCGCGAGAACGCGCGCGGTCTGTTTCAGGTAGTTTAAGGCATCGGGCTCGAAGAGATGCGTAAATAAGGATGCGGCGATAGCCAGATCGATACTTTGAGGCTCGCATGGAAACTCATAGCTTGAGGCCGCTACGGTTCCGCCGGGATTATAGTGTTGTGAAACGCCATCGAAGTGCACAAACTTGAACCGTTTGCCGAAGCTCGCGAAGGCCCGGTTACACCAACCGATTGCATCCTTCATCAAATCGAAGCCGGTATACTGGACGTGAGGCATCAACGCGAATTGGCGAGCGGTTTTCCCGCAGCCACAGCCAATATCTAGTATCCGTGGTTTATCGATGCCGTAGCTCTCAAGAACATTGCAGGAGAATTGAGCCCAGGCGCCACCGACCAGCAAAAAATGCTCCAGGGTCGGGCTGCCGGTCCAATGCATCAACTCCCCGCTCGGGAGCGCAATTGTCTTGTTCCAGTACTCATAACCTTCGTAATCTCTTATCTCTACCATAGACCCCTTCCCAATACGATCCTCAGCCAGTCGAGCCAATGGATCAAGCGGTCTCTACTGACCAGCTAACGCGTACAATTCACGCTCTAAGGTAAGCCGGGCTAGCGCGTTCGAGCAAGCAGCAAGAGGCCATGCCGAATGCACGCGGTCGCGCACCGGCGTCAGGTGTCCAAGAAGCTCCTCAGCTTCCGGCTGCGGCTCGGGTGCTTCAGCTTGCGCAGCGCCTTCGCTTCGATCTGGCGGATACGTTCGCGGGTGACCGAGAACTGCTGGCCGACTTCTTCCAGCGTGTGATCGGTGTTCATGCCGATGCCGAAGCGCATGCGCAGCACGCGCTCTTCACGCGGCGTGAGCGAGGCCAGCACGCGGGTCGTAGTCTCGCGCAGGTTCGACTGGATCGCGGCGTCCACCGGCAGGAGCGCCGACTTGTCCTCGATGAAGTCGCCAAGGTTCGAATCCTCGTCGTCGCCAATCGGCGTCTCGAGCGAGATCGGCTCTTTCGCGATCTTCAGAACCTTGCGGATCTTCTCCAGCGGCAGGCCGAGCTTTTCAGCCAGCTCTTCCGGCGTCGGCTCGCGGCCGATCTCGTGGAGCATCTGGCGCTGCGTGCGGACGATCTTGTTGATCGTCTCGATCATGTGCACCGGAATACGGATCGTGCGCGCCTGGTCCGCGATCGAACGCGTGATGGCCTGACGGATCCACCACGTGGCGTAGGTCGAGAACTTGTAGCCGCGGCGGTATTCGAATTTGTCGACCGCTTTCATCAGACCAATGTTTCCTTCCTGGATGAGATCCAGGAATTGCAGGCCGCGGTTCGTGTATTTCTTGGCGATCGAGATCACGAGACGGAGGTTGGCTTCCACCATCTCCTTCTTCGCCTGACGGGCTTCGCGCTCGCCCTTCTGCACGGTCTGGACGATGCGGCGGAAGTCGTCGATCGGGACGCCCATCTCCTGTGCGAGGCCGGAAACGTCCTCACGCAGTTGGTTGATCTTGCGGGTCTCGACCGTAACGAACTTCTTCCACTGCTTCGAGAGAGCGCCGACCTTGTCCATCCAGTCGGGCTTCAGCTCGTTGCCGAAGTAGTTGTCGAGGAAGTCTTGACGGCCGACGCCGTGCAGGTCAGCGAGGCGCATCAGCTTGCCTTCAAGCTGGATGAGCCGCTTGTTGATCTCGTACAGCTGCTCGACCAGCGTCTCGATACGCGCATTGTTGAGGTGCAGCGTCTTGAGGTTCTCGGTGATGGCCGAAACCAGCTCGTCGTATTCCTTGTAGTCCTTCGGCGTCAGCGCCTTGCCTTCAAGCTTCCGCGCGACCAGCCGCTCCTGCAGCTTGCGATAGCGCTGGAAGTTCTCGCCGACGGCGTCGAGCGTCTTGGTGACGCCCTCGCGCAGCTCGGCCTCCATGGCTGACATCGACATGGCGCCGCCATCATCGAACTCGTCCTCGGCTTCAGCAGCTTCGGCTTCGGCCTGCTTCTGGCGCTCGAGTTCGACCTCATCAACGTCCTCGTCGCGCTGGCGACGCGGGGCTGGCTTGGCTTTTTCCTTCTCGCGCTCCTTGGCCTTCTCGGCCTCGGCGAGCTTCTTGGCGGTGATCGGCGCGGTCGACGGCGGCGGGGCGCCGCCCTGCAGCACGATCTGCGAGTTGTCTACGATGCCGCCATGGGCGGCCGCGTAGGTGGCTTCGAGGTCGATGATGTCGCGCAGCAGGACGCGCTCTTCCGAGAGCTCCTGGCGCCAGACCATGATGGCCTCAAACGTCAGCGGGCTTTCGCACAGGCCGCGGATCATCGCGTCGCGGCCGGCCTCGATGCGCTTGGCGATCGCAATCTCGCCCTCGCGCGACAGCAGCTCGACCGAGCCCATCTCGCGCAGGTACATGCGCACAGGGTCGTCCGTGCGGTCGTAACGATCCTTGGTGGTGGTCGCGAGTGCGGTGGACTTCGAGCGGGCGGGAGTCCCGTCTTCGCTCTCTTCGCCCTCTTCGCTGGCTTCCTGTTCGCGCTCGCCCTCTTCCACGTCGTCTTCAGATTCGACGACGTTGATGCCCATCTCCGAGAGTTGGGACATGATATCTTCGATCTGCTCAGACGAATTCTGGTCCGACGGCAGAACCTTGTTCAGCTCATCGTACGTGACGAATCCACGAGCCTTCGCCGACTTGATGAATTTCTTCACCGTGGCGTCGTTCATGTCGAGCAACGGTCCGTCAGTCGCCTCCGGGGCGGACTTCCGCTTCGTTGCCTCTGCCTTCGCCATTCCGTCTCTCCGCAGACCCTGTTTGTCAGCCTTGGCATTCTTCGCCGGCTCGACCTTCGCCGGCTGGGCTTTCGCCGTGCCGGTCTTTTCACTCCCGCCTTTAGGCGGGGGCTCCTTGCTCGCAACCGGCTTGGCCTGAACCTTGGGAGGAGGGCCTTTACCCGGCTGGGTCTTGGCTGCGCCCTTCACTGGCTCAGCCGCCTTCGCCTTCCCGGACGTCTTCTGGGCAGGTTCCGGCTTTTTCGAATCCTTCTTCGCCTCCGCCTTGGCGGGTTGAGGCTTGGCAGCAGGCTTGTCCCGTCTGACTTCGGCCTTCGTGGGGGGCTTCCCCTTGGCCGGCGAGCTCTTGCCTTTGTTCTTCACGTCAGTCTTCAGAGCGTTTCGACTCCATTGCGGCGCCCATCCCACCCAGTGCGTCCCGTAGACTCTGGACGCCGTCGTTGGCGGGCGAGGTCACCGCTTCATCCACCACCGACCTGCTGGCGCTACGACGGGCGATGATCTTCTGCATCATCCTGGCCTGGTGGGCGGCGCTCATAATCTCGACGCCCTCCTGGTCAGCCCGTTTAGTCGCCTGCACTTCAGCTACCAGCGTTCTGGCGACCGGGAACCGGCCCAAGGCGTCAAGCCAATCACGGCCCTCATTGGATAGAGGGTCGACCGGCTGCCCGACTGGGAAAGTTTCCAAAAGCTCGACAGCCCGCTTGCGGCCAAGAGTACGTAAATGGGCTGCAACAGCAGGCCGGTCAAGCATTTCGGTGTTGTCGTAGACATGGAAAGCGGCGTCCCGGATCGCCTGCACGTCAGGGTCCTCGAAGGCCGCCCGGGCGAGGACTTCCCGCCCCTGCTCCATAATCTGTGGGCTCTCCAAGGCCCGGACCACCAGAAGCAGGCCGGGAAGCCCGGTGGGGCCCGGGGAGAATCCCTTTTTGGAGGCGTTCTGGCCGGTTTGGTTACCGGCTTGGCCGCCCCCGCCCTTGCCGGGCCGGAAGTGCCAGTAGAGCCGGTCGCGAAGTTCGCGTTCGTAGGCTTTCTTGACGCCCGGATGCTTGATCTGGCCCACAGCGGCCATAAGCCGCGCTTCGAATCCGGCCTTTCTCTCGGGGGTATCGAGCGGTTCGGTCTCGATCTCCCGGGACCAGAGCAGGTCCACCAGCGGCTTCGCCTGCCCCAGCATGTCCCCCATCGCCTGGGCGCCGCGGACCCGCACGACATCGTCGGGGTCCATCCCGTCGGGCAGGAGGACAAAGAACAGCGTCTTGCCAGGCTCGATCAGCGGCAGCGCACGGTCGCAGGCGCGCCATGCGGCACGGATACCGGCGGCATCGCCGTCGAAGCACAGGATCGGCTCAGGCCCTGCCCGCCAGAGCAGGTCGAGTTGGTCCTCGGTCAGAGCGGTTCCGAGCGGGGCGACAGCGGTGCCGATGCCGGCTTCGGCCAGCGCGATGGCGTCGACATAGCCCTCGGTGACGATCAGGCCGCGTGACAGCGGGCCTTCCTTGATCGGAGCCAGCGCCTCGCGCGCATCCATGTAGCGATAGAGCGTGCGCCCCTTGTGGAAGAGCGGGCTGTCGGACGAGTTGAGGTATTTCGGCTTGCCGTCCGGCTCCAGCGTGCGCGCCCCGAAGGCGATGACGCGGTTTGAGTGGTCGGTGATCGGGAAGATCACGCGATTGCGGAAACGGTCCCACGGCTGCTTGTCAGCCTCTTCCGGCTGCACCAACAGGCCGGCCTCGATCAGTTCCTCAACCGATGCGCCCTGTTTTGTCAGGACATCCGACAGGGAGCGCCAGCCATTTGGCGCGAAGCCCATCCGATGGCGCGCCCACGCTTCAGGCCCGAACCCGCGCTTCTGCAGGTATTCGCGCGCCTCGGCGCCGGCAGGCTTGCGCAGCTGATCCTCGAAGAAGGCACACGCCTTCTCGACCCATTCGATCAGCGTCGTGCGGCGGCGATATTGTCTTTCTTCCTCGGCGGACTGCTTAGGCAGCTCGAGCCCGTAGTCACGGGCCAGCTTTTCAACGGCCTCGGCAAACGTCAGACGCTCGGTTTCGGTCAGGAAGGTGATCGCGTCCCCGGCCTTCTGGGTGGAGAAGCATTTGTAGAAGCCGCGATCGTCGTGGACGTAGAAGCTCGGCGTCTTCTCGCTTGAGAACGGCGACAAGCCGACCCAGTCCTTGCCGCGTTTCTTGAGCTGGACCTTTTTCCCCACGACGTCCGAGAGCCGCACGCGCGACTTCAGCTCGTTGAGAAATTCCTCCGGAAATCGCATCACAGCTCGATTGGCATTAAAGCCCAAGGTCCGGCGCTATCGCCCGTGCGCCTATCGCGCCAGCAGTAAGCCAGCCGATCCTGTGGACCATTACAGAGGGAATTGTGCGCTGATTCGCGCGAATCAAGCCGCGGACTGCTAATGCCCTGTTTTCAGGAGCAGCTAGGCTCGGCGGCCTTCCATCAGTGCGTACCAGGCCCACCATTTGAGGCCCGGGATTCGAAGGAGCACTGAGTCTACGGCGGCCCCGATCGCCCGCACCGGCGCCAGAAGAGGCGTCTTGCGGAACAGCACCGCGCCCAGGGAGATGAGCCCATAGAGACGCACGTCGGTCTTTTCGAAAGTCGAGGCGAATGTCTTGAAGTCAGGGATCAAGAGTGGGTGCTCGTCCGGCGTGCGCGCTTCCGGCGTTCGCTTGCGGTAGATCTCGATGGCCGGATTGTGGCCCAGAGGTTCGGTGAACAGCACGACGCCGCCCGGCTTCAGCACCCGGCGCAGCTCCGCCATCGCCTTTGCGTAATCGAGGTGATGCAGGATGCCCGAGCCAAACACGAAGTCGAACGTGCCGTCGGCAAAGTCCATTGCCTCGGCGTTCTGGACCGAGAGACGGACATTGTTAATGCCGCGAGCCACAATCTCCTCATTGCCGGCGTCGACGGCCTGTTTCGAGATATCGATGCCCTCGACCCGCTTCGCGACGCTCGCGAGCGCAATAGCATTGTAACCATGAGCGCAACCATATTCGAGGACTACGGCGCCCTTGGACAGCTCCATCCGCCGTTTACCGAAGCGATCGAAGCAAGCCTTCAGCGCGACATAATACTTCATCTGGGCCGAACGATCGTCCTCGCCGCCGGCGAACCGTGCGTCGTGAAATTGGCGTTCGCGTTCAATGCGATCGACCGAACCGTCCATTTACCACGTCCTACGAGCACCCAAGCGCTTGCTCATGCAATCCTCAGGCTACACGCGAATGCCATCGGCGAACATATTAAGCGCAATCCGCTACTCACACCCAACTCCCGCCGTGCGCGAGTGGTTTCTCAAGCGGCTTAGCCAAAGCGCCGGACGCTGCGCACATCGCCCGCAATCGGTCTGATGCGGTCGACTGCCTGGCCCAAGGGCTCGATCTCGCAATGCATGTCCCGTGCGCTCGAGTGCAGCAGCATGGTGGGCGAACACATGATCCCGACATGCCCGCGCCAGAAAACCAGGTCGCCGCGTTCGAGATCGGAATAGTCAGCAGCGGGCTTCACCTCGACGCCGAGTGTCTGTTCCTGCATGTCGGAATCGCGCAACGGGAAGATTCCCGTCGCCTGCAGCGACACCTGCACAAGGCCCGAGCAGTCGATGCCCGCGCTCTCTCGTCCCCCCCATAGATATGGCGAGCCGACGAAGCGTTGGGCGACGCCTACGAAATCGGTCTCCTTTTCTTCGATCGGCGCGACATGGCGCGCAAAGATCCAGCCTGCACCCGCGACTTCCACGAAGTTCCCAACTGTCTCGCCTAGCACCATCCGGGCGTTCATCGAGACGACGCGTCTCGGGCGGGACTTCATGTCGGCCCGCTCGTAGATGAATGACCGCAGCACCCGCACACGATGGGTGGGTTCGGGCCCGGCGACACCTAGGCTCGCCAGCCGCATCCAGCCCACATAGCGGTCGAGTCCGAGTTGGATATAGGCCCATTCGGACCCTTCCTTGTCGGTCAGGCGCTCAAGCACGCGCACGGGTTCGCCGAACAGAGCCTGATTGACCTGTTCGGCGGATCCGTCGGGGATCTTTCTCAGGGCAGCCGAACCGGCGGAGACGCGCATGGCTTCTCCGTCGGTCAGGCCCCCTTTTGGTGTGAGGCGTGGTTCAGTTGCCCAGCGGTCAGGCGGCATGCGAGCTGGGGCCGACGCCGTCTCGTGGCGCCGGGGATTGTGCAACCGGTTTCTGGACCGGGCGCTGCGCCGACGCTGTCGGCTTCAGGTCCGTCCTGATCTCGGCTGGCTTTGTTTCGGCCGGCCGCTTGGCGGCGTGGGCCTTCTCACAGGCGATCACGCGATCACCCAGTCCGGCGAGAACCGCGAGGCCCCGCGCCGTGGTCTGAACGAGCACGCTGCGCCGGTCCGATTCATCCGGAAGGCGGTTCGCAAGTCCGAGACCCTGCAGTGCGTCCAGCGCCCGGCTCACGGCTGGCTTGCCGAGACCCAGCGCCTCGGCAAGGCCACGCACGGTGTGCGGTCCTGGCTCAAGAGAGACTCTGAGCAGGATGGCAGCCTGCCTTACATTGAGATCGGGCCCGTCCGCGCGCACCGTCTCCGCCAATACGTCTTTCAAAAGGGCAAGCGCCGTCGAGCGGTCCATGACAACTCCGTATGCCCGCGCCCCGCAATTAGACTCGCTCGATTTCGGATGAGGTTCAAGGAGAACGGAAGGAATAAAATTTGGAACAGCGAAGCGTGATTAGGGGTTGCTCATTCCTGTGATTTTTTCTAGCGCGCGAAGCGGGTCTTCAACATGGCCCAAACGGCGCGCAATCCGCACGCGGCAGCGCCCACGGGCCGGCCATAGCGTCCCGGTCTCCACGCCCAGATATCGAAGTGCGCCCATGACGGTGCTGTCACGAAAGCCTTGAGGAACAAGGCCGCGGTGATCGATCCGCCCATAGGGCCATCGCCGAGATTCTTCATGTCGGCGATCGGGGATTTGAGTCCCGCCTCATAGCCGGGCCAAAGGGGCATCCGCCAAACGGGATCGCCAACTTGTTTCGCTGCCGATGCGATATCGGCGGCGAGTTTGTCATCGTCCGTGTAAAGAGGCGCGAGATCAGGGCCGAGCGCCACGCGGGCCGCGCCGGTGAGCGTGGCGAAATCGATGATGAGTTCCGGCTTGAGCTCGCTCGCTCGTGCAAGCGCATCGCCCAGAATGAGACGGCCTTCCGCATCCGTATCCTCGACTTCGACGGTGAGACCCTTGCGCGATTTCAGAATGTCGCTCGGGCGGAAAGCGTTCGGCCCGATTGCATTCTCGACAGCGGGCACGCAGCAATAGAGCCGCACAGGCAGTTCCGCGCTCATGATCAGCCGGGAGAGCGCAAGCGCGTGAGCTGCGCCGCCCATGTCCTTCTTCATCAGGCCCATGCCGGCGGTCTTGATGTTGAGACCGCCCGTGTCGAACGCCACGCCCTTGCCGACGATGGCGATCATCGGATCCTTCGGCTTGCCCCAGCTGATCTCGATGTAGCGCGGCGGCTGCGCGGCGCCTTTGCCGACTGCGTGCACCATCGGATAGCCACTCTCGAGCGCCTTGCCGGTCGTGATCTCGATCTCGGCGCCGAATTCTTTCGCCAGCTCCTGCGCTTCCTTCGTGATCTCGACCGGGCCGAGATCGCAGGGCGGCGTGTTGACGAGATCGCGCAGCCAGTCGATCGCATCGGCCTGACGGCTCACCTCTTGCGCATCGATAGACTTCGGCAGCAACAGGCGGCGCGGCTTGTCGCCGGACTTGTACTTCGTGAAGCGATAGGCGCCATCGGCCCAACCAATCGCGAGCGTCTCGCCATTCAGGCCAGCGGGAATTTCTTCGAGCGCGTAGTCGCCAGCGGGAAGCGCTCCGGGCAGGCTCGCCAGCGCGAAGCCGTCCGTCCCTTCACCCAAACCCACGAGCACGCGCTCGAGTTCGCCGTTGGCGCCGTGGATCAGCAACGTCTTCCCGAAGTCACCCCGGAAGGCAGCCGCGTCGACCATTACCTTTACCCGCGCGTCCTGTCCCTTCGTCCAAGGCCCGAGGCCTTTCGCCGTAACGAGTTGCAGCGGCACGGCGGAAGCAGAGCGGGTGACGAAAGCGGGATGCATGGTTTTCCTCGAAGTCCGGAAGTCCGCGACAGCCGCCTTAACACTTCCTTGAGGCGGCGCGCGTCAAGATTCCGGTAATAATCGAGGATAGCCCATGTCCGCCACCCGCATTGCCGCGACCGTGAGCCTCGCTGCCCTGGCCCTTACCGGCTGCATCGCCGCCCCGCCTCCCACGACGCAGGAGCTGGCGCTGATCGAGACGGCGAGCAGCCCGATCCTTCCTGCGACGAAGGCCGACCGCGATCTCGCCGACAAGCAGGATCTGCTGACCCAGGCCAAGTTCTGGGGCGCGGAGTACGAGAAGAATCAGAACGAGTACGAAGCGGCGCTGAAATACGCCCGCGTGCTGCGCGCCATCGGCTCGTCTTCGCGCGCGACGGAAGTCACGTCGCAGGCGATGACGCTCAAGCCGGGCGATGTCGAGCTGACGATGGTGTTTGCGCAGGCCAATCTGGACCAGGGCAAGGCCGAGGAAGCCGCGCTGGCGCTGGCGCGCGCCGAGGCCGGCGGACAGGGCGACTGGCGCTTCCTGTCGATCATCGGCGTCACGATGGATTCACTCGACCAGCACGCCAGCGCGCAGGACTATTACCGCAAGGCGCTGAACCTCTCGCCGGAAAACCCGAAGATCCTGGCCAACCTCGGCCTGTCCTACGCGCTTGAAGGCAAGCCGGGGCTCGCCGAACAGACCCTACGTCAGGCCATCGCCCTGCCCGGTGCCGACAGCCGCGTGACGCAGAACCTGATCGTGGTGCTGGGCGTGCAGGGCAAGTTCGAGGAAGCCGAGAAGATCGCAGGCGGCGAAATGCCGAAGGCGCTGATCGAGTCCAACCGCGACTACTTCCGCGCGATGCTGAACCCGTCACGCAGCTGGGAAACCCTGCGCGGCACGCAGAACTGATCGGTCCCGGACAAGTCCTACATCAAGTTAATTGAAGCCGCCTTTTGCACGGGACGGCTCGCCAGACTCCGTAGTCTCGGATATGCGTCTGCCAAGTCTACTTGGAGGGACATATGCGGGCGTTCAGGGGTGGTTTTGCAGCGCTGGCATTCGGCGCGATGTTCGCTGCCGGATGCAGTCAGGGCGGTTCGGCCGCGCTGAACCCGGTCGATACCGATCCGAAGGCGGTCGAGGCGCTGGTCGCCAAGCTGTCGACCGAGAACTTCAAGGGCAAAGGGACGGCCGCCGCTGACATTGCTGGCTTGCGCGATGCGCTGCCGAAGGAAGTCGAGCTCAGCTGGGGCAACCTCTCGTTCGACACGGCGACGGGTTCGACGCTGCTCACGCAAGTGAAGCTGACGCCGGCCGGCATGTCGCAAGTCGGCATCAACATCGACGAGCTGCGCCTCTACGATTTCGACGCCGATCTCGCGAAGGCCCGCCTCGCCGGCCAGCGCCTGACGGAGAGCGGTTCGCTCGCCAGCCGCATCGACGCCAAGGGTGTCTCCCTGTTCGGCATGGCCGCGATGCTCAATGCTTCCATGGGGATCGAACCGGCGGCAGAGCCTGCCGCTCCGGCTGTTACCGTTGATCCGACGGCGCCGCCTCCGCCGGGAGTGAACCCGGAAGACTGGCCGCCGTCGAGCGAGCCGTCCTTCGAGTTCGACGACGCGATGTTCCAGACGTCGTTCGACAAGTACGATTTCAGTTTCAGCCGCGTTATCCTCAATGACGTCGTTCTGCGTCCTTACGAGATCACGCCTGTGGCCGCGGATTCGGACATGGCGCAGATGTATGGCCCCGGAAGCGAAGTCTTCCAGCAATACATCGCCGTCAGCCGCGCCTTCGGCATCGACACGTTCGCCGCCTACGACATGAAGGCGGACCTTGCGATGACGCAGATGGGCCAGAAGGTCGCCATGTCGTTCACCGGCAAGACGACGGGCACGCGCGGCATGCGCGGCGGAGATTTTGACGCCGCCTTCATTCGCGATATGAACATCACGGTCGACGCAACCGAAAGCCCGTTGATGTCGACGCCGGCGATGAATTTCCAGTACTCGATCGCCAACTTCGGCATGGAAGACATGCGCTTCGACAAGCTCTACGCCCACATGGCGAAGGGCACGATGCCGCCGCGCACCGAGACAGATTTCCTGAGCTACGGCCTCTGGACGATGGAAAACCAGGCGCTGAAGGTCGGCGGCAAGGACATCATGACGGTGGGCGAATCCACGTTCGATGCACGGAAGTTCCACTGGTTCATCCCGACAGAGATCAAGGCGACCGCCAAGAACGCCGTGATCGACTTCGCCGCCATTACCCAGATGTCCGGCGCCTTCGCCAGCGAGATGGCCACCCAGTACGAGGATCCGTCCATGCCGGCGCCGGCCATGCCGGACTTCGCCGCTATCGCCGCGGCGATGGAAAAGCATGGCCTCGCCAAGCCGAACTTGAACTTCAACTTCGGCTGGAACTGGAACGCCTCGTCGGGCGACGCCAAGGTCGATCTTGGCATGGGCGGCGACAAGCTGATGCAGTTCGACGTGAAATACGAAGGCGGCTTCCCGAGCTTCAAGGCGGTGTCCGATCTGATCCCGGACGATCCGGAGCAGGCGAACATGGACGCCATCGGCACGCTGTTCGACCAGAAGTCGACCCTGAAACTCATGGACATCAACGTCGCCGACAATGGCGGACTTCAGAAGATGTTCGACTTCGCCGCGGACATGGGACCGATCATGGCGGCGACCGATCCGTCGGGCTTCAACCCGCTGGAAGGCCAGACCGGCGCATCGCTGCGCCAGATGGCCGGCAGCATGCTCGGCATGCTCGGTGCGACCCCGGACATCGCGCCGTTCCTGAACCCGGTTTCGACGTTCATCATGCAGGGCGGCAAGCTCCACATCACCCTCAAGCCGTCGCAGCCGACACCCTTCTCGGCGCTGGGTGGGAAGTTGATGATGATGGACCCCTCCTCGTCTCCCGGTCAGGTGCTGAAGGACCTTGGCCTCAAGGTCGAGCACAGCAAGTAAGGCCCGGCTGGGCGCAATGAGCTTCGTTACGCGATTTGCACCCAGCCCGACCGGCCTTCTGCATCTGGGTCACGCCTATTCCGCGATCCTTGCACATGACGCCGCCCGTAACGCGGGCGGCGTTTTTCTTTTGCGCATCGAGGATATCGACCAGACGCGCTGCCGACCGGAGTTCGAGGCCGCGACGTATGAAGATCTGGGATGGCTCGGCCTGACCTGGCCAACGACGGTGCGCCGCCAGTCGGATCACATGGACGGCTACGCGGGGGCGCTCGAACGGCTGCGCAAGATGGGCGTGGTCTATCGCTGCTTCCTCACGCGCAAGGAAGTTGCCGCTTCGTCACTCTCCGCGCCGCATGGCGTCGGCGAAGGCCCGGAGGGCGTCATCTATCTCGGCCCGGACAAACACCTGAGTGCCGACGAGGAAGAATCACGCATCGCACGCGGCGATTCATTCGCGTGGCGGCTTTCAATAAAATACTCAAAGGACCTGCTGGGCGAAGATTTCGCGCGTCTGGTTTTTGTCGAGCGCGATGAGGGATCGAAATCAGAACACGCGATTGCAGCACGTCCACAATCTCTCGGCGACGTGATCATCGCGCGCAAGGATACGCCGACGAGTTATCATTTAAGCGTTGTGCATGACGATGCGCTGCAGGGCGTGACGCACATCATCCGAGGCGAGGATCTGCGGGCGTCGACCCACATTCATGTCCTGCTGCAACGCCTGCTCGGCCTGCCGACGCCGGTCTACCAGCATCACGGCCTGCTGACCGGTCCCGACGGAAAGCGATATGCCAAGCGCGATCGATCCCTGACCCTTGCGGCGCTGCGCGAGGCGGGCGTATCTCCCGCCGACATTCGCGCCCGCATCGGATTGCCCGCTTGACCGCGCCGACCACGACCGCCCCTGCCCGTTCGTGGATCGGCCCGCTGATGATGGTGGGCGGCGCGATCGCCATCGGTTTTGCCCCCATCGGCCTGCGGCTTTCCGAGTTCGGCCCGCAGGCGACCGCGTTCTGGCGCTTCCTGTTCGCCCTGCCCCTGATTGCCGCCGTGGTCTACGCAAGCGGCGGAAAGCTGGGGCGGCCATCGGCGATGGCGCTGATCGCCGGAACCTTCTTCGGCCTCGACATCACCTTCTGGCATGCCTCGCTGCTGATGACGTCGGTGGCCAACGCCACCTTCCTGGTCAATCTCGGCAACGCCGCGGTGGGCCTCGTGGCGTGGGTCGTGCTGAAGGAGCGGCCGGCGAACATCTGGTTGGTCGCCATTGCGGTGGCGCTTCTCGGCGCCTTCTTCCTGTCGCAAGGCGCAGCTTCAGCAAGTCCTGGCGCACTGACGGGCGACGCGCTCGCGCTGGTGGCCGCAGTCATGGTCGGCCTCTACCTGTTCTTCGCCAAGCTGGCGCGGCGCACTGAGACGGCGATGCAGGTGCTGTTCTGGTCGACGGCCGCCACACTGGTCGTGTCCGCGATCGCGTCTGGCGTGCAGGGGGAGGCGCTGATCCCGCCTGATCTCTCGTGGTTCGTCTGGCCTTTGGCGCTGGCTGTCGTGGCTCACGTCCTGGGACAGGGCCTGATCGTCGCCGGGGTTGGCCGCACCCCGGCTTCGGTGGCCGGACTTCTGCTGCTGATCCAGCCGGTTGCGGCAGGCCTGATCGCCTGGCCGCTGTTCCAGGAGGTTCTGACCCCGGTCCAGCTGGCTGGCTGCGCCCTGATCCTGCTCGGCGTATGGCTTGCAGGGCGGCGTTGACGGGTAAGGCCCGCCCCGGTACCCAGTTAACCGGGATCAGGATTGCCGCAAGGCAATGTCGGAATTTGGTATGCCGGACCAGTTCGCTACGCGAAAAGGCGGCACGGTCGATGCCGTGCACGAGACAGCGTCTTCCGCTGTGCCGCCCGGCTCGCCCATGTCTCCGGACGCCTGCATTCTTCGCCATGTCGCCCGCGCCTCGCGCGCAGTCGTGGCTGCCTACGATCCTGCTCTCGCCCCGTTCGGCCTGACCGGTCACCAGTTCAATCTGATGATGACCCTGGGGAACATGGGACCGATGACTGTCGGTGCTCTTGCCGAAACGCTTGGCATGGACGCCTCCGGGGTTCCGCGTGCGATCCGCCCGCTGGCCGACGAAGGCCTGATCGGCGTTGAGCGCGGAACCGATCGCCGCCAGCGCCTGCTGAGCCTCACGCCCGCCGGCCGCACGCGGCTCGAGCGCGCGACCCCGGCCTGGACCCGCGTGCAGGCCGAACTGATCGACACCATCGGCGCCAACCGCTGGATGTCGCTGATGACGGAACTTCGCACCGTTCGCCGCGCCGCGACCGCGTGCTCGACCCGCAGGCCGATGTCCGGGGACTCGGAGTAATCACGGGTTAATCTGGCGCGTCCGAACCCGCTCCGGCCAATCAAGCCTTAACCTTGCTCGTGCACATTCCGCGCTCACGCGCCCCGCACGGCAGAATGCGGCGCGGACAGGGGGAATTCAGCGCATGGAACCGTCGAAGGAACTCGATGTCGCGACAGTTCTCGAAGCGCTGCAGGCGCTGAACGATGGCATTGCCATCTACGGGCCGGACGATCGCCAGCTGTTCGTCAACGACGTCGCCTATCGCCGCTTCCAGATTTACTACCAGGGCATGGCCGATGGCATGACGCACATGGAGGCGTTGTCCGCCCAGTTGCGTCACGCCCTGCCCGACGCGTCCGAGAAGGACATCGCCGAGGCGGCGCAGGAGCACTTCGCCTACTTCCAGACCGGCGAGACCTATATGTCCCGGACCGAGGATGGCCGTACCGTCATGGCGACCTTCCGCCAGATGTCGCGCGGCCGGAAAGCTGGCATTTCGGTGGACGTGACTGATCTGCGCAGACGCGAGCGCGAGTTGGAGAAAGCGAAAAAAGCCGCCGAAGCGGCGAGCCTTTCGAAGTCCGCCTTCCTCGCCAACATGAGCCACGAAATCCGCACGCCGCTGAACGGCATCATGGGCATGGCGCAGGTGCTGGAAGGCACTGAACTCGACAAGCAGCAGCGCGAGTTCATCTCCACCATCCTGGAATCCGGCAAGACGCTGATGGCGCTGCTGAACGATGTGCTCGATCTGTCCAAGATCGAGGCGGGCAAGTTCGATATCGTGCCGACGGATGCTTCGGTTCACCACATGCTGCGCAGGCAGATGCGGCTGTGGAAGCCGCGCGCCGAGGAAAAGGGGCTCGACCTCACCCTCGCCTTCGATGCGGAGCTGCCGTCCTATCTCGCCTTCGACACGGTTCGCGTGCAGCAGTGCGTTTCAAACCTGGTGTCCAACGCCATCAAGTTCACGGCTGAAGGCAGTGTCGAGATTTTCACCACGGCCAAACCGATGGTCGATGGCGCCTACATGGTCGAGGTCCGCGTGAAGGACACCGGGCCGGGCATGGATGCCGAAACACTCGGCCGCCTGTTCAAGCCGTTCGCGCAGGCGGATGAGACGATCCAGCGCGTTCACGGCGGATCGGGTCTTGGTCTGTCGATCACGCGGCGCCTTGCCGAGCTGATGGGCGGTACGGCGTCTGCGACCAGCGAACCTGGACGTGGGTCGACATTCTGCATCACGTTCCGCGGCGATGCCGCGAGGACGCAGCCCGAGGCTGGCGTGACTGCACGCCCTTCCCGCGGCAGCGACATTCGCGAGATGCTGAAGCAGAGCAATCTGCGCGTGCTGCTGGTGGACGATCACCCGATCAATCGGCAGGTGGCATCGCTGTTCCTGCGGCCGTTCAACATGCGCGTGGTCGAGGCGGTGAACGGGGCGGAAGCTCTCTCGGCGCTGGAACGCGAGACCTTCGACGTCGTGCTGCTCGACATGCACATGCCGGTTATGGATGGGCCGACGGCGATCGCGAAGATCCGGGCAAGCAACGAGCCCTGGGCTGATATCCCCGTGATCGCGCTTACCGCAGATGCGATGAGCGGGGACCGCGAACGTTATCTTGGGATGGGCATGAACGGCTATCTTTCGAAACCGCTCGCGGAGCGCGATCTTCTTTCGGAGATCGCCCGAGTACGCGATGGTATTGCACCGCAGCAAATATCGAAGGCGGGCTAGCGGCCCTATCACCGACACATCAAGCTTTAACGTTCTACCGGCATAAACGCACCAGTATCGCGACGGGGGCCGCGGACAGGGAGATGCTGCGGCGTGACGATCGACAACCTTCTCGACATGGAGACCGTGATCGAGGCGATCGAGTCGCTCGGTGACGGCATCGCGATCTATGACGCGAACGACGTTCCGATTTTCACGAACGAAGTCACACGCCGCCGGTTCGGCTCGGTCTATGCTGACGTGTCGAAGGGCATGACTTACCGCGAAAGCACGGAGGCGGCGGTGCGCCGCGCCATGCCGCCGGGAACGCCGGACTAGGATATCCGCAAGCACGCTGAATTCTATGTCGGCTGCTATCGCAATGGCGTCACCTACCCGATCCTGACTGACGACAAGCGGTGGGTGCAGGTGACTTTCCGCGAGATGTCGCGCGGCATGAAGGCCGCGATCTCGGTGGACATTACCGATCTGCGCAAGCGCGAGCGGGAGCTCGAGAAAGCCAAGAAGGCGGCCGAGGCCGCGAGCCTTTCCAAGTCTGCCTTCCTCGCCAACATGAGCCATGAAATCCGGACGCCGCTGAACGGCGTGCTGGGCATGGCGCAGGTGATGGCGACGACGAACCTGGACACCCAGCAGCGAGAGCATCTGGGAACGATCATCGAGTCCGGCAAGACGCTGATGGCGCTGCTGAACGATGTTCTCGACCTGTCGAAGATCGAAGCGGGCAAGTTCGATGTGGTGAGCGCCGAAACCAACATCGCCCACATGATGCGCCGTCAGCTGGCGCTGTGGAAACCGCGGGCCGAGGAGAAGGGGCTGGAGCTTACCCTCGCCTTCGACGCCGACCTGCCGGCGTGGGGATCGTTCGATGCGGTTCGCGTGCAGCAGTGCATGTCGAACCTGATTTCCAACGCGATCAAGTTCACGGCGAAGGGACGCGTCGAAGCGTTCGTGAACGCCAAACCCATGCCGCACGGCGCGCACATGATCGAAGTGGTCGTGCGCGATACCGGACCGGGCATGGATGTGGAAACGCTGGGACGGCTGTTCAAGCCGTTCGCGCAGGCGGACGAGACGATCTCGCGCCGTCATGGTGGATCGGGGCTGGGCCTGTCGATCACGCGCAGGCTGGCCGAACTGATGGGCGGCACGGCATCGGCGACGAGCGAGCTGGGGCGCGGATCGACTTTCCGCTTCTCGTTCAGGGCCGGTCCCGCAAAGGCGAGCGCGGCAGCGGCGAACAGGCCGCTGGAATCCGGCGACGTGAAGGACTTCCTGAAGTCGAGCAATCTGCGTGTTCTTCTGGTCGACGATCATCCGATCAACCGGCAGGTGGCTTCGCTGTTCCTGCGGCCGTTCAACATGCGGATCGTCGAGGCAGTGAACGGCGCCGAGGCGATTGCGGCGCTGGAGCGTGAAACGTTCGATATCGTGCTGCTCGACATGCATATGCCGGTGATGGATGGACCGACGGCGATCGCGAAGATCAGGGCGTCTGGCCAGCCGTGGGCCAAGACGACGGTGATTGCGCTGACGGCCGATGCGATGAGCGGCGATCGCGAGCGGTATCTCGCCATGGGAATGGATGGATATCTGTCGAAGCCATTGGCCGAACGCGACCTGCTGAGCGAGATCGCGCGGTTGCGGCATGTGCAGGCGGATGCGCAGCCGCTGGCGAAGGCCGGTTAGAAGAGGCGGCCGCCGATTGGCGTTGCGAGATCCGGCGCGATCAGAACGACGGCGCCCTCCTCGTCCGGCACCCCGAGGGTCAGCACTTCCGACATGAACGGGCCGATCTGGCGGGGCGGGAAGTTCACGACCGCAAGGACGCGTTTGCCGATGAGTTTTTCCGGCGCATAGTGCTTCACGATCTGGGCGGAGGATTTTTTCTCGCCGATCTCCGGCCCGAAATCGATGCGCAGCTTGATCGCGGGCTTGCGCGCTTCCGGAAAAGGCTCGGCGGCGACGATAACGCCGACGCGGATGTCGACTCGTCTGAAGTCGTCGAAAGTGATCTGGGGCGTTGTCATGGCGGGCACGTAAGCCCTGCTCTGCTGTGCTTCAACTGCACGGTTCATGCAGACTGGCTGAAGGCGGCTAATCGGGCATCGAGGCCGTCGCGTACACCGGGCCATTCTTCGCGGATGACGCTGAACCAGGCGGTGTCGCGCAGCCCGCCGTCGGGGCGGACCATGTGGGCGCGGTGGATGCCTTCGAATTTCGCGCCGAAGCGTTCCATCGCCTTGCATGACCGCTGGTTACGGGCGTCGGCTTTCAGTTCGATGCGGTTGAGGCCGAGCGTTTCAAAGCCGTGGGCGAGCAGCATGCGCTTGCACGACGGGTTCACGGCGCCGGCCCAGACGCGCTTTGCATACCAGGTCCACCCGATCTCGACGCGTTTGTGCGCGGGCACGTAGGCGAGATAGCTGGTGGAGCCGGCATAGGTGTCCGACGCCTTGTCGAAGACGGCCCAGGTTAGATCGCCCTTTTCGATTTCGACGAGGCGATGATCGATCCAGGAATCGAAGTTGGTGTTGTCGAGATTGACGTTGGCGAAGCGCCAGAGATCGGGATCGTTTCCCGCTTCGCGCAGTGGTTCGCGATGGCGCTCTTCCAGCGGATCGAGACGGACGAAGGTGTTCTCGAGAGTGACAGGCTGCAGCTTCATGGGTGTGGTTTATCGCGAGTGCGGGGTGGCGTCATCTGGCGTGGGCGTGATCTCTCTTTCGCACGGGCGGAAGCGCCCTGCGGGATGCTGTAGCTCGGGCCCGGAAGGGCCGGGGACGCGGGATGGCCCGCGTGATTGGGCGACTGCCTTGCGGCAGCTACCGGTAGTTCGAAGAGAAACGCGACATCCGTCGACGCTGCGCGTCGACCCCCGCGCTCGTTGGTGCGCCGGCCTCGGACAAGGAGATCGTTTCACTCCTCTGCCGTTGGCATCGCCGGCGGCGTGCGGGTCGTGGATGTTCGGCCACGATCCCCCGATTGCCTCCCCACTTGGCCGATGGTTTGACCTCGACATACGCAGGGGCTGAGCTGGATCGCGCTGGTCTGCGATCATGTGCTCCACGCTCGAACGCATCGCCCCCGCGCCGTCGAACAGCTGTACCGGCTGCCCTTCCATGCGGAAACGATGAGGCATTATCCGTCAGGTTCAGGGGGGTGGGGACAACTTCGCGCTGATTTTTTGTAGGCGCTTGAACGGCAAGGGAAGTTTGTCGCGTGGGTGTAGGATAACTCGGGCGTTTTAGCGTCTGTGGCTGCCCCCAACGTCTCGCAGCTTCGCTGCGATCCACCTCCCCCACCGCTTCGCGCTGAGGGAGGAAAGGCGCCGGTGCTGGTTCTCTTGCAGCGCAGCTTCGCCCGTTCGGGGAATGCGTGCGAAGATTGCGCGGATTTCATCCTTCCCCGGACGATATGAAAGCTGCAGCTGAATCGTCCGTGCCCGGAACAAGAGCGCTTGCTCCACGTTACGCCCGGGCCCCGGACCATGTTCGCGCATGCGCGTGGGCTGAGGAGGGAACTCCATCGAGTCTCGGCGATCACCGTTCAGGTGGTCGTTCCAACGTATGCAAAAGGATGCCGCAAATGTCTTGGCTGAAGAAACACGCCGCGACCGCACGGGTCGCCGCTGTCGTCGCCCTGGGTGGTCTCGTGATGACCGGCTGCGCGACCAACGGTTATGTCGATGAGAAGATCGCCGCGGTGAACAGCCGTATCGATCAGACCGATGCCCGCGTGACGACCGCGACGCAGCGCGCCGACGCCGCCGCCGCCGAGGCCCGCGCCGCCAACCAGGCCGCGCAAGCCGCCAACTCGGCCGCGCAAGCCGCCGCCACCGAGGCCCGCACGGCCAGCCAGCGTCTCGACCAGTTGAACGGCCGCGTCGATGCGCTCGAGAAGCCCCCGGCCAAAAAGCCACGGGGTTGACCCATTTGACCCGTAAGGGTCAGTGTTGATCCGGGCCGGGCTCTGAAAAGAACCCGGCCCAAAGATCATGGAGAGCCTGTCATACTCGCCAAGATATCACCTGTTATTCGCGCAACGGCGGTCTCTCTGGGACTGCTGATGGGCGGAGCGTCTGTGTGCGGCGCTTATGCGCAGACCGCCGAGGCGCCCAAGGTTCAGGCGCCGAAGACACAATCCGCGAAGGCGCCGGCTGCAAAAGCTCCGTCTTCGAAAGCCAAGGCAGCGAAGCCCGCCCCGAAGCCGGAAATCACGGCCGAGCGACTGGATGAAGTCGCCGCCGAGCAACAGATTTCACAGTCCGTGGTGGATATCGCCGGATGGGTGATCGCATCCGCCGACAATCGCGGCCTGCCCTTCGCTGTCGTCGACAAGCAGTCGGCGCAGGTTCTGATTTTCGGCGCCGACGGCAAGCTGCGCGGCATGGCGCCGGTGCTGCTGGGTTCGGCGATTGGCGACGAGTCCGCCGAGGGCGTGGGCGATCGCGAACTGAAAGACATTCCGAAGGAAGATCGCACCACGCCGGCGGGCCGCTATCTCGCGGGCTATGGCCCGGCCGCGGGTGGCGAGCGCGTGCTGTGGGTGGACTACAATACTTCTGTGTCGATCCATCCGATGCCGACGACGGCAGTGAGCCGCAAGGAGAAGCGCAAGGAGCGCCTGGCATCGGCGACAGTGGACGACAACCGCATCACACATGGCTGCATCAACGTCTCGTCGGCGTTCTATACGAAGGTCGTGAAGCAGGTATTCGGCAAGAAGGGCGGCGTGTTCTACGTGCTGCCGGAAGTCGAGACACTCCAGACGGCGTTCCCGAGCTTCGGCCTACCGCTGCTGCAGGTGGCCGATGGCGACGATGGCCTGGGCCAGTCTGGGCGGTAGCACCGGGCTAGATATTTCCCGTCATTTCTTTTGCTTATCCGCGGGCTCAAGCGCATCCAGTGCCTGGAGATGAGCAGCTTCAAGATTTGAGCGGCCCGAGCGTCTTGTTTTGCGATCAACGTCGAGCGCCAGATCGATGTAAGCAGCTACCATCGGCTTCAGTGCGCCAGCCTTGCGCAAGTCGGCAACCGACGAGTCCAAGATCCATCCTCTAGCTCGCTCAACAGCTTGGCCAGTCTTCTCCTCATGCTCTCTTGCAGCGTTGTCGAACAACTCTTTCGCGCGGTTCAGATGGTGATTCAGTTCATCCACCAGTTCCTGCTGAGTAACCTGAGCCCCGACTGGTGCCGCGGACGCCCCTCGCAATTGGGCAAATCGCGACTCAAAGTCGGCCAACTGACTCATTGCTTGATCGAGAGTACCCGCAGCTTCCGTCATAGCCGTCTTGGATTTCTCGATATGCTCCCCGCTGCGGGCAGCAACTTTTGCCAACTCATCGAACGTCTGGACTTGTTGCGGGAGCTCCCGGAGCAGGTCGCGAATTGTGACAGCGTGGTTTAGCATCTTCAGGCCGCCGACCATTACGAGGGCCAATACAGGTATTGCTACGAGTACGATGACGAATTGCCACGACAGCAAACCGATGGTCGCCGCGGTCATGCCGTCGGGTACAAGCCTTAGCAGCGCCAAAAAAGCAAAGCCACAACCAGCGACCCACGCGCCTAAGAGCAGAACGCCCAAACTCGACCACAGCCAAGTGCTGCCGCCGATACCTTTTCCCGCGCTCAAATTATCCCCCATCGGCCCAAGACCAAGGGCATCTTATCGGCGTCGGCGCGTTTCGATCAAGATGAGAGCTACTCGCGCCCCTACTCCGCCGTCATCAGCGTCTCTTCCACGACCTTGACCACGTCGCCCATGATCTGCGTGATCTTGTAATCCTTCGGCGTGTAGACGCGGCGGACGCCCATCTGTTTCAGCGCCATTGCATCTGCCTCGGGGATGATGCCGCCGACGACGACGGGGATGGTGAGGCCTTTGGCGCGGAGGATGCCGAGGGTGTCTTTCACCAGATCGAGGTGCGAGCCGGAGAGGATCGACAGGCCGACGACGTGGGCTTTTGAGTCGATGGCTTGCTGGACGATTTCTTCGGGCGTGAAGCGGATGCCTTCGTAGATGACGTTCATGCCGGCCTGACGGGCGCGGGCGGCGATCTGTTCGGAGCCGTTGGAGTGGCCGTCGAGGCCGGGCTTGCCGACGACGTAGGTGAGCGTGCGGCCGAGTTTCTTCGAGACGCGTTCGACTTCGCCTTTGACCCTTTCGAGGTCTTCCTCGCCATCGGTCTGGATGATGACGGCGACGCCGGTGGGGCCGCGATATTCGCCGAAGGCTTCGCGCAGGGCGGCGCCCCATTCACCCACCGTGACGCCCGCTTTGGCAGCGCCGATGGAGGGCGGCATGATGTTGGCGCCGGAGGCGGCGGCGGCGCGGAGTTCGCCGAGGGCGTTGGCGACGGCGTCATCGCTGCGCTTGGAACGCCAGGCTTTCAGCTTGGCGATCTGGCGGCTTTCGGCGCCGTGGTCCTGCGCCATGATCGAGCCGTCGCCGCCGGAGAGGGGCGAGGCTTCGGTGGTTTCGTAGCGGTTGACGCCGACAACGATCTGGCGGCCGGCCTCGATCTCTTTCAGGCGCGCACGCTGGCTTTCGACGAGGGCGGTCTTCATGAAGTCGATATTGTCGATCGTGCCGCCGGACTGGTCGAGCTTCGCCAGCATCGAGCGGGCTTCGTCTTTCAGGGCTTCGGTCTTGCCAGTGACGACATGGGAGCCGTCGAACAGGTCTTCGTATTCGAGCAGGTCAGTTTCGTAGGCGAGGATCTGCTGCAGGCGTAGGGACCATTGCTGATCCCACGGGCGCGGCAGGCCGAGGGCTTCGTTCCAGGCGGGCAGCTGGAGCGCGCGGCAGCGGGCGCGCTTGGACAGCGTGACGGCGAGCGCTTCGATGAGGATGCGGTAGACGTTGTTCTCGGGCTGCGGCTCTGTCAGCCCAAGAGAGTTCACCTGTACGCCATAGCGGAACATCAGCGCGCGCGTGTCGGTGACGCCGTAGCGCTCGCGGCCGATCTCTTCCCAGAGATCGACGAATGCGCGCATCTTGCACATCTCGGTCACGAACCGCACGCCGGCGTTCACGAAGAAGGAGATGCGGGAGAAGACGGTGGTGAAGTCTTTCTCGGGCACCTGGCCTCCGGCTTTCACCGTGTCGAGCACGGCGCAGGCGGTGGCGAGGGCGAAGGCGAGTTCCTGTTCGGGCGTCGCGCCGGCTTCCTGCAGGTGGTAGGAGCACACGTTGAGCGGATTCCATTTCGGCGTTTCGGTGTAGCACCACGCCACCATATCGCCGATCAGCCGCATCGAGGGCTTGGGCGGGAAGACGTAGGTGCCGCGCGAGAGATATTCCTTGATGATGTCGTTCTGCGTCGTGCCCTGCAGCTTCCTGCGGTCGCAACCCTGCTCGTCGGCGAGCGCGACGTAGAGCGAGAGAAGGTACGCGGCGGGCGCGTTGATCGTCATCGAGGTGTTCATGTCCTCGACCCTGATCTGGTCGAAGAGGGCGCGCATGTCGCCGAGGTGTCCAACGGGGACGCCGACCTTGCCGACTTCGCCTCGCGAGAGAATGTGGTCGGAGTCGTACGCAGTCTGGGTGGGCAGATCGAACGCGATCGAGAGGCCGGTCTGACCCTTCGACAGGTTGTTCCGGTAGAGCTTGTTCGACTCCTCGGCAGTGGAGTGTCCCGCATAGGTGCGGAAGATCCACGGCTTGTCCGGGTCATGCTGGAACGGAGTGGAGCCGTTATCCGCCATACTTAATTGCTCTTTGGCCCGTGCTGCGATTGCGAAGGCACAAAACTGCAAACCGTGGGCCGAGGCAAGCGCTAGCGGCAAAGTCCTGCCCTTTGCGACCGCAGCGCATCGATTGTCTTGCGCGGCGGGGGTAGGCAATACTCGCTAGGATTCGCTGGGGGCTTTGATGAGACGTGTCGTGCTTGGCGTGCTGGCGTTGGCGGCGGCTGGCGGCGCGCACGCGCAGCCTACTACCTTCGACTGGTGGATCACGCCGCCGCCGACCGGTACGCAGGCGGCCTGGGCTGTGAAAAGCGAGGGCGTCCCGGGCGCGAGGCCGCAACTGATGATGCTGGTGCGCGAGGCCAAGCCAGCCATCTACACGCCCGGCACGGACATACGAAAAAGCCAGATGCTGACCTTCGATGTCGACTGCGCGATGGAGAAGGCGCGCCCGATCGAGATCGCCGTCTATTCGGCCTACTTCGACCTTTCAGGTACGCAGACCCCTCCGCCGAACTGGGCAGCTTTCGCGAAGATGGGCGAAGTGGCCGCGGTGGCGAAGAGCTATTGCTCGAAAGTCCTGCCCGCGGGTCAGACGCCGCAGCGTACGGACATAGCGGGCGCCCAGCGCTGGCTCGACGCCATGATCCCGAAACCGAAAGCGCCGCCTGCCCCACCGGCCACATCGACCTTCGAACTCGTTGGCCGGATGAGCAAGGGACAGCCGGTCGACATCTGGCTCGACGCTTCCACGATCAAGCGTGAAGGCAACCTCGCCACTGCCTGGACCTACGAGGCCTGGGAAGGCGGCTGGATGAAGCTTATCAATGGAAAGACGAACCTCGCTCAGCCCTCGACATGGCGGCTGCACGAGATCGAATGCGGGAAGACCCTCCGAAAGCGTGTGATCTGGTTCCAGACACTGAACCCCGACATGACGCCAGCCCGCACGCACGACGAGAACGCTGCGCCCTTTGGCGCCCTCTCAGCGATGAGCGGCGCCAACGATTCCGTGCTGGCCCAGCGCGTCTGCAACAACAAGCCGCTGACCTTCAGCGCGAAATACACCGGCAGCGCCTCGCAACTGGCCTTCGCGCGCTATGGAGCCTGGGAGTTCGTGAAGGTCCAGGCGCCCCGCTTCCAGTATCCCGCGGTCACCAGGGTCGACCTCGGAGACACAATCCGCATCCGCGAGAACGACCGGACGTTCACCTACGAAGGTACATTCGAGCGCTCCGGCGCCGACAATCACTACACCGGCGAATTCGTCTACGCCGGAGGCCAGACCGGAAGGGCAGAGCTTACGGTGAAGGGCATTTCCGACGGCCAGTTGCTGATCGAACGCAGCGACCGGGAAGGCGCCTACGGTTTCCCGGTCACGAACGGAAAGGCTGGCAAGGGCGTGATCCAATGGGCGCGCCACCGAGACGACTATTCCGCGACGCTGCTTGAGCCGGCTGCGATCACGCTCAAGCAGTAGCCGTATCGAACCAGTAGCTCAGCCTCGGGCAACTTTCGTTGTGTTCAGCGCAGGCGGCAGGAGCGACTTGGCGCCGCTCATGTGGGCGGCCCTCGCCAGTTCAGCGACGTCGGCCTTTTGGCAGTGCATGGCGGCGCGCCAGGCTTGCATGTGGGTGGGGACGTCTTCTGCGTTGAGCGGCGGGCGGAAATGCCAGCGGAGCATTGTCTCGAATTCGCGGCGGTCGCGCTGATCGCGGACGATGAGGATCAGGGCGTGGGTGGCGCCGAGGGTTTTCGCGGCGGCGAGCTGGTGGTGGCCGGCATAGCGGGCGTTGAGACGCTGGGTCTGGCCGGCATAGTGGATGTGGATGCCGTCGTCGTCCTCGTGCGCCATGAGGTAGACACACGGCAGGTCGAAGAAGCGCGTTTCGCCGAAGTCGACGAAGGCGAACATCTCGCCGAGGATTTCGACCTGCCGCGACAAGGCTATTGGCCGCCGCTCTTGATGTACTCCTGGCCGCATTCGAGCGTCATCGCCTGCAGTCGCGCAGTAAGCGGATGGTCGCGCCCCTGCTCGATCGCCGCGTTGAGATCCTTGAACTCGGCGAAGGTGAAAGAGGCCTCGATCTTCTTCAGCGTGCATTCGCACAGCTGCACGGGAGCGCCGCCATTCTTGCAGCCGGCGAGGACGGCCTGCCTGTTCTCCTCAGGAAATCCGCCCGCAGCGGGGCCGCAGGCGGACAGGGCCGCAAGCGCGGCGACCGCGATGATTCTCATGCGCATATGTTCGTCCCCTTGTGCTTCGCGGAGTCTAGCACGGCTGCGGTGGTGGCAAAGGGAGGGCCAATGAGCGCTATTTTTTCAGGCCTTCTCTCGCTGCGGCGCCGCTTGCGGCGGGCGGGGCGCGGGCGCAGAGTCGGCGCAGCGGACGGCAGAGCCGCGATTAGGGAGAGACCCATGAAACGCATGATGCTTGCGGTGGCGCTGCTGGCTTCGGCGTGCACAGGGACGCCGGCGCCGTCTGACCCGACCATCGCGGTGGTGGAGACGGGGCAGCTGAAGGCGCTGCAGGCGAAGGGCGTACAGGCGTTCAAGGGTGTGCCGTTCGCCGCGCCTCCGGTGGGGGCGCTGCGCTGGAAGGCGCCGGTTGCGGCGGCGAAGTGGGACGGCGTGCGGGATGCTTCGGCTTACGGGCCGATCTGCATGCAGAAGATGCCGAACCCGGACAATGGCATCGGGCAGTATCCGGCGAGTGAAGACTGCCTGACGCTGAACGTGTTCACGCAGGAGCTGGGCGGCAAGCGCCCGGTGATGGTTTGGATCCATGGCGGCGGGTTCGTGAACGGATCGGGCAGCGCCGAGCTGTATGACGGATCGCAGCTGGCCAAGCGCGGCGTCGTGGTGGTGACGATCAACTATCGGCTCGGGCGGTTCGGGTCATTCGCGCATCCGTTGCTGACCAAGGAAGCGGCGGGCGGGCCAGTGGCGAATTACGGCATGCTCGACATGTTGGCGTCGCTCGAATGGGTGAAGCGGAACATCGCGGCGTTTGGCGGAGATGCTGGCAACGTCACCATCTTCGGCGAGAGCGCCGGCGGGATGGCGGTGCAGAAGCTGATGACGATGCCACTTGCGCGCGGGCTGTTCCACAAGGCCATCGTGCAGTCGGGCGCGGGGCGCGAGAATGTGGTCTATCTCGACAAGCCGAACGCGCGAGGGTTTCCGTCTGCGGAGACGGAGGGCGAGGCGTTCGTGGGAACGCTGGGCGTGACGGCGACGAGCGTGGCGGACCTGCGGGCCATTCCGGCTGAGGCGATCCTCGGCAAGGGCGATCCGTCAACGTTCTCGGGCGGCGGGCCGATCATCGACGGGAAGATCATTCCGATGACTGTGGTGGACACGTTCAAGGCGGGGAAACAGGCGCAGGTTCCCTACATGGTCGGCTACAACAGCGCGGAGTTTCCATCGAAGCCGGAAGACGTAGATGGGTCGCTGATGCGGACGCTGGGCGCGAGAACCGCCGACCTGCCGGCGCTGGTGGCCACCTATCCGGACAAGGACGACATGGCGGCGCGGATCGTGGGCGACATCATCTTTGGCGAGGCGGCGCGGTATCTTGCGGGGCTGCACGCGAAGAATGGCAATGCGACCTGGCTCTATCGCTTCGACGTGATTTCGCCGTCGGTGGCGGGGCGCTGGAAGGGCACGGCGCATGCGCAGGAGCGTCAGTATGTGTTCGACACGCTGCACACCTCGCCCTTCCCCACCGATGCGAACGACCAGGTGCAGGCGCAGCATGCGGTGACGTACTGGACGAACTTCGCGAAGGCGGGCGATCCCAACGGCGCGGGCGAACCGGCCTGGCCGCGCTATGACGCGAACGACAGGCTGCTGGAGTTCACCAACGCGGGCCCATTAGGGAAAGTCTCGCCGCACAAGTCGCGGTGGGATGCGATCGCGGGGCGGTATCCGGCGCAGTGATCCGCTTGCGGGTCTGACGCGGCAGGTTCAGACTGGCGCCGCCTGTTGGCGACAGGGGGAGACACATGCCGCGCACACTCGCAGCCCTTGTCGGCGCCCTGGCGATCGCCCTGCCCGCATCGGCGCAGTCGCCGGTCAAGATTCCCGATGCGCCGCCGGCGACGCCGCAGCTCGTGGGGATATCGCCGGAATCGACTTCGCCTGCATTCCTGGATGTAACGTTCGGGGAGCGCGAGATGCGTTACGGCGTGATGGTGGGCCGGTTCTGGCTGATCAACGTCTTTCGCGAACCTACGGAGGCCGACGGAAACGGGATCGCGGATAGCAGCTGGTCGCTTTACCAGACGGAATGCGCAACCACGAGCGCAATACGCATTGTGTCGTTCTGGGTGGATTATTCCGGCCGCCCCGTGGCGACGGTGCCGGCCGATCCGAAGCGGGTGTTGCAGTCTGCAAGCGGATCGCCGCTGGAAGCAGGCGCGAACCTGGCGTGTCGTGGCGTGACGCCTGATGGGCAGCGGTACACGACGGTGAACGAGATCGTGAACGTGGTGCGGAAGGACTAACCAGCGTCGCAGACGGGGGAAGGCTGATGACTTTCAGGACAATCGCACTGGCGCTGATCGCGCTTGCCGCTGCGCAGGCTGGGGCCCAGACGCCTTCGTCGCCGCCAGACACGGCGCCCAAGCCTGCAGCGCTGACGCCACCGGCGACGAAGCTCAAGCTGGTGCAGGTAAACCCCGTGGGTTGGCCCACCACCGCGTATCTCGACGAAGGATCGCTCGTCGACAGGACCGGAGAGAACAATACGCGGCTCAAGGAATTGTGGCTGCTGGAGGTGTATCCGCTCGATCAGACAACCGCCACGCCGCCATGGTCGGCTGAGTGGACGCGGCATGTGCTCAACTGCACGCACATGAAGGACAAGCTCGTGCAGACGAACTTTCTCGACATGACGGGCAAGACGCTGCGTGTCGTCGAGACGCCGGACGCCGAGGCGAAAGGAAACTACGCGGGCACGACCATGGCCGAGATGGGCAAGATCCTCTGCAACCCTCGCTGGGGCTTTGACGGCCCGCGCCTGACCAGCCTCGACAAGGCGCTGAAGGACGGCCGCGCAACATCGGCGCCTGGCGCCCTGGTTATCTCGAACGCACAGACACTGGATTGGCGGTTGGTCAGCGTTACCGACAAGGGCGCCACGGCCTGGGCGGACGCCAAGTCGCCAGCGCGAGACAAGTGGCCCCGCATTCATGTGATGATCCGTTACCGCGAAGACGCTCCGAAGGAATCGTATTCCGGCGCGATCCGGCCAGTGCGCATGCTTACGATCGCACTCAATCTCAATTGTGCCGCGGGCGAGACGCAGCGCGGGTTGATGCGCTACTATACCGCGACCGGCACCATTGCGGGCCAGGCCTCCATATCGCCGGCATGGGAGCCGTTCTCGAACTATCCCGAGGCGGATGCCGCTGTGAGGCAGGCGTGCAAGACCAGCCCAGCAACCGGTGAGACCTTCAACGGCAACATGACAGCGACGGTGAACTGGCTGCAGTCGAAACTGACGCCGTAAGGCGCGCTACTCGTTCACCCACGGCGCGGCCTTGGCCACGTCGGCGCCGATGGCGGTGTAGTAGATTTTCTGGATGCTGCGGGTGATGGGGCCGGGCTTGCCTGAGCCGAGCTTCACGCCGTCGATTTCCACCACGGGCGTGACGAGGCCGGTGGCGGCGGTGGTGAAGGCTTCGGCGGCGTTTTTTGCTTCTTCAAGCGTGAAGCTGCGTTCGGTGATCTTGCGGCCTTGCTGGCCGAGCGAGTCGAACAGGGCGTGGCGCGTGATGCCGGAGAGGATCATGTTCGAGATGGCGCGGGTGATGATCTCGCCGTCCTTCGTGACGACCCACGCATTCGAGGATGCGCCTTCGGTGACGAAACCGTCGGGCGCGACGAGCCAGGCGTCGTCGGCACCGCGCGCCTTGGCTTCGGTCTTGGCGAGAGCCTGCGCGAGGAGGCCGACCGACTTGATGTCGCGGCGGGCCCAGCGGATGTCCGGCAGGGCGACGATGCGCGAGCCGTTGCGGGCCAGTGGCGTGTCGATCAGCGGACGGGATTCGGCGTAGGCGAAGCTGGTGAGGCGCGGCTTGTCCGGCGCGATGAAGTCTCGCGCGCCATAAGCGCCGCGTGTGACCTGCAGGTAGACATAGCCTTCGGTGATGTTGTTGGCCGAGACGAGCTGGCGGTGGACTTCTTCGAGCTCTTTCCGGTCGGGCATCGTGCCGAACTTGAGCTCGCGCAGAGAGCGTTCGAGCCGGTCCAGGTGGCGACCCATGTCGACGAGCTGGCCGTTATAGACGGCGGTGACTTCATAGACGCCGTCAGCGAACAGGAAGCCGCGGTCGAAAGGCGAGATTCTCGCCTCCTCCGCCGCCACGAAGACGCCGTTCACCCAGGCCTGCCGCGTCATTTAATGTCTCCTGCCATCGGGCCGCCCAAATCTGACGTAACCGTCTCACCTTCGGCGGGACATTTGTCCACGCTCGTCTCGTGGGGTGACGTCATGACTTTATCTGTCCGGCCTTTGATGGGATTCGGTGCGGCTTTCGCGACCATGGGCTTCGTGTTGGTTGCGGGTGTCACTGCGCCGCAGGCGGAAACCACGTTGCATGCCTCTGCCCAATGCCCTGACGAGCTGGCGAAGCAGAAGCTTGAACAAGAGGCTTCCGGGGCAGAACGTCCCGCCTAGGCGGCCAACCCCGGCGCAGCCTTGCGGCCACAGGGTTGGCCCTTCTATTGCAGTGCAACAAGATTGCTTGCAATCCGTCCGGTCCTTGGACAATGTGACGCCCGTTTGAAGGCCCCCTTTGGCTCTCGCGCGTGCGGAAAGTCCGAGCCGGAAGGCCCTGAAAATGGAACGCGGGGAGAGACAGAGTGGCTGACGGCGCGACGCGGGAAAAGAAGGATCTTTACGCCGTTGGCGAGATCCCGCCCGACTTCCATGTTCCCAAGACCATGCACGCCTGGGCGATCCGCCGGGAACGGCAGGGGCGCCCCAAACAGGCCATGCAGCTGGAGGTCGTGCCGACCCCGGAGATCGCCTCGGACGAGGTGCTCGTCCTCGTGATGGCGGCGGGCGTCAACTATAACGGCATCTGGGCCGGCCTCGGCGAGCCCGTGTCGATGTTCGACGTTCACAAACAACCCTTCCACGTCGCCGGTTCGGATGCCTCGGGCATCGTCTGGGCGGTCGGCTCCAAGGTGAAACGCTGGAAGCCGGGCGACGAAGTCGTCATCCACTGCAACCAGGATGATGGCGACGACGAAGAGTGCAATGGCGGCGACCCGATGTTCTCGCCGACCCAGCGCATCTGGGGCTATGAAACGCCGGACGGTTCGTTCGCGCAGTTCTGCCGCGTGCAATCGCGCCAGCTGATGGAGCGTCCGAAGCACCTCACCTGGGAAGAGTCGGCCTGCTACACGCTGACGCTCGCCACCGCCTATCGCATGCTGTTCGGCCACCGTCCGCACGTGCTGCGTCCGGGCCAGAACGTGCTCGTGTGGGGCGCATCGGGCGGCCTTGGTTCCTACGCGGTGCAGCTCTGCGCAGTCGCCGGCGCCAACGCGATCGGCGTCATCTCGGACGACTCGAAGACGGACTTCGTGCTGTCGATGGGCGCCAAGGGCGTCATCAACCGCAACAACTTCAAATGCTGGGGCCAGCTTCCGAAAGTGAACGGGCCCGAGTTCAACGATTACATGAAAGAGTGCCGCAAGTTCGGCAAAGCGATCTGGCAGATCACCGGGAATAAAGACGTCGACGTCGTCTTCGAACACCCGGGCGAAGCCACGATGCCGGTCTCGGTATTCGTCGTGAAGCGCGGCGGCATGGTCGTCATCTGCGCCGGCACGACCGGCTTCAACCTGACGATGGACGCGCGCTTCCTGTGGATGCGCCAGAAGCGCGTTCAGGGTTCGCACTTCGCCAACCTGCTGCAGGCGAGCCAGGCCAACCAGCTGATGCTGGAACGCCGCCTCGACCCGTGCATGTCGGAAGTCTTCCCGTTCGCCGATATTCCGGCCGCCCACGAAAAGATGCTCGATAACAAGCACCTGCCCGGCAACATGGCCGTGCTGGTGACGTCTCCGAAGCCGGGCCTGCGCACGGTAGAAGACGTGATCGAAGCCGGGCCGACGGCGTAACCAATCGCCTTCCAACTGCGTACTAGGGATCAGGACAGGCACGCACTATGTTGCGTGCTGTCAGGTCCGTTATCGCTAGGAGAGCCCAATGCCCGCATCTACCGAACGCGCAGTCCTCGCAGGCGGATGCTTCTGGGGCATGCAGGACCTGATCCGGAAGAAGCCGGGCGTGATCTCGACGCGCGTGGGCTATTCGGGCGGGGACGTTAAGAACGCGACCTATCGCAACCATGGCACGCATGCTGAGGCGATCGAGATCATCTTCGATCCGGGCAAATGGTCGTACCGCGACCTGCTGGAGTTCTTTTTCCAGATCCATGACCCGACGACGAAAAACCGTCAGGGCAATGACATGGGTATGAGCTATCGCTCGGCGATCTATTACGAGAGCGAAGACCAGAAGCGCACCGCGCTCGACACCATCGCGGACGTCGATGCGTCCGGCCTGTGGCCGGGCAAGGTCGTCACAGAAGTCCAACCGGCGGGCGACTTCTGGGAAGCCGAGCCGGAGCATCAGGATTATCTGGAGCGCATTCCCAACGGATACACCTGCCACTTTGCGCGGCCGGGCTGGAAACTGCCCAAGCGCACGCAGGCTGCAGAGTAGCGCGAAACCTAAAGGACCTCCGCGTCCACGACCTTTTCGATGATCCGCTCATCGGCGGGCACCAACCCGTCGAGCATGAGCATGGCGAGGCCGTGCACGATCGACCAGGCGCGCAGCCGGTGGATGTCCTGCACGGCCTTGCTTGTCTTGGGGCCATCCAGATCCGCGATACCGCGCACCAGCATGTCGCGGCCGCGCGACTTGGCCGCCCGCCCCTTGCCCGACTTCGCTGACTTCGCCGACATCATCTGGCGGAACAGAGACGGGTTCGCCAGCGCGAAGCGGACATAGGCGCGACCCATCGCGTTGAAGGCATCGCGGCCGGGCTTTGCCTTCGCCATCGCTTTCTCGAACGCATCCGCAAGCCGCTCGTCGCCGACCTCGCACAGCGCGGCCAGCAGCGCCGCCTTGTCCGGGAAGTGGCGATACACGGCGGTCGCCGACACGCCGACATTGCGGGCGACTTCGCGCAGGCTCAGCGCCTCGACAGGACCGTCTTTCAGGCGTTTCAGGCCCTCATCGACCAGCGCGGCGCGGAGGTCGCCATGGTGATAGCGCTCGCCCGAAGATTCGATGTTGACACTGTTATCATTCTTTGCCATGTTAGCACTGTAAACATAGTCGGTAGTAGGCACAACACGCCCAAACGCCGCGCCTGATACGAGCCTTCCCGAACGCCAGACCGCCAAGCAGTCAGACAAAAGAAAAAGGGAACCGCCATGCCGAGCCCCGTCGAAACAGCCATTCGCGGCATCGTCACCACCGGCATCATTGGTGTCGCGAGTATCAACCGCTCGATGCGCCGCGCCAAGGGGCCGAACCCCTATCTCACCGGCATCCACACGCCGGTCGACGCCGAGCACACGATCACCGACCTGAAGGTAACCGGCACGATCCCGACGGGACTCAATGGCCTCTATCTACGCAACGGCCCCAACCCCATGAAGGCGCCCAACCCCGCCACGCACCACTGGTTCGTCGGTGACGCGATGCTGCACGGCTTGCGCGTCCAGGACGGCAAGGCGTTGTGGTACAGGAACCGCTGGATCCGCTCGACGCCTGTGAGCGAAGCGCTGCACGAGGCGCCCGTTCCCGGCCCGCGCGGGCGCGGCAGCCCCAATACCAACGTCGTCGGCCACGCCGGCAAGATTCTCGCGATCGTCGAGGCCGGCGGCTTCCCGGCGGAAGTGACAGAGACGCTCGAGACGAGCAGGTTCTCGGATTTCGACGGCACGTTCGGCAAGGCATTCTCCGCACACCCGCACCTCGATCACGACACCGGCGAGATGCACGCGATCTGCTATGTCGGCGGCGATCCAACCACGATCTGGCACACTGTGCTCGACAAGACCGGCAAGGTCCGCCGCAACGAACCGATTACCGTGCAGGACGGCCCCTCCATCCACGACTGCATGATCACGAAGAACTATGTGATCGTCATGGACCTGCCGGTGACGTTCTCGATGCCGGCGCTGATTTCCGGCGAGAGCTTCCCCTACCGCTGGAATCCCAAACACGCCGCGCGCATCGGCCTGCTGCCGCGCGAGGGCAAGGGCAGCGACATCATATGGTGCGATATCGAGCCCTGCTACATCTTCCATCCCTCGAACGCCTACGAGACGGAAGACGGCAAGGTGATCTTGGACGCGGCGGTGCATGCCGACATGTTCAACGACACCGTGCAGGGCCCGAATTCGAAATCGACGCCGTTCGAGCGCCTGACCATCGATCCGGTCGCGAAGAAGGTTACGCGCAAGGTGATCGATGCGAGCCCGCAGGAATTCCCGCGTCCTGATGAGCGCCTGACCGGCAAGCCCTATCGCTACGCCTACTGCATGGCCCTGCCCGAGGGCGGCGATACCGCCTTCATGGGCGACTCGCGCCTGTTCAAGCACGATCTCGAAACCGGCAAGCGTGAAGTCCACGATTTCGGCAAGGGCAGGATGCCCGGCGAGTTCGTGTTCGTTCCGGCGCATGCGGGCAGCGCGGAAGATGAAGGCTGGCTGGTCGGTTACGTTATCGACACCAATGATGAGACGACAGACTTCGTCATCCTCAACGCCCGCGATTTCGAGGGTCCGGCGCAGGCCAGCATCACCATCCCGATGCGCATTCCGCCGGGCTTCCACGGGAACTTCATTCCGCTGGCGTGAGGCCTGTAAGAAACCGGGATAACCGGCGACTATCTCTTTCGTAGCCCTTACGGGCGCCGGGATGACGATGGACGCGCGCCGACTCACGCAGGATGAGCTTTACGCCCGGGCGGCCGCCGATTTCGGCCCGGCGCTGGGACGTCTGGCGCGTGCGTATGAGCGGGATGCGGACCGGCAGCGGGACCTGCTGCAGGACATCCACTTTGCGCTGTGGCGGAGCTTCGAGGGGTATCACGGGCTCGCGTCACTGCGGACGTGGGTCTATCGCGTGGCGCACAACACGGCGGCGAGCCATGTGCTGAAGGACAGGCGCGCGCGGGTTTCGCAGTGGACCGACCTGGAGCACGTTGCGGACGCGCCAGATCCGGCGAGCGTGACGGACACGCACGCGGAGAACGACCTGCTCTCGCGGCTGATGTCGCTGGTGCACCAACTGAAGCCGCCGGACCGGCAGGTGATGCTGCTCTATCTCGACGGGCTGGATGCGAAGGAGACAGGTGAGATCACCGGCCTCTCGCCCGGCGCCGTTGCCGTGAAGATCCACCGCATCAAGGCCGTGCTGGCCAAGAGATTCAACGCGGGTGAAACGTCATGAGCACCCTTCCCCCAGACGACGTGCGCTCCCTCTGGCAGGCGATGCCTGTGGAGACCATCGCTGTCTCCGCCGACGAGATGCGTGCGCGCGCCGAGAAGCTCACCGCGGCGATCCGCAAGCGCAACCGGATCGAGTATATCGCGTGCGGTTTCGTGCTGCTGGTCTTCGGCTGGTATGCGACGTGGAAGGAACCGGCGACGCCGCTGTGGCCGATTGCAAACATCATGATCATCGCGGGCGTCTTTCTTGCCGCGTTCAACATGCACAGGCGCGCACGCGCCAACGATCCACCTCCGGCGGCTTCGGCCGGGACGCTGGTCGAATTCCAGCGAACGGAACTGATCCGTCAGCGCGATGCGCTGAGGACGGTGTGGAGCTGGTATGTGTTGCCGGCCGTGCCGGGAGTCGTTCTCTGGTTCATCGCGGCGTGGCTGGGCAATCCGCATGGGTCGATGCGGGTGTCTGCCGGACTGGTGGGCGCGGCGCTGATCGTGACACTGGTGTTCGCGGGAATTATCTGGATCAACCGTCTTGGCGCAGCGCGCCTGCAACGCCAGATCGATGAGCTGTCGCGCTATACGGACATGGACCAAAGCCTGAAGGACAAAAAACAATGATACGGGCCCTTCTCCTCTCCTCGCTGATCGCCATCTCTGCCGGGGGACACGCCATGGCGCAGACACGGGCCTTTCCGGACGACGCAAGACTGCTGGAGATCCTGAAGACCACCGTCGACGGCGGCCGGGCAACCGGGCTCGTGCTCGGCGTGATGGAGGCGGATGGCTCGACGCGCGTGGTCGCCTATGGCGATGCCGGCGCGGGCGCAAAGCCGTTGAGCGCGGACAGCGTGTTCGAGATCGGCTCGGTGACGAAGGTGTTCACCACCACGCTGCTGGCCGACATGGCGCAGAAGGGCGAGGTCACCCTTGATGCGCCGGCGCAGACTTATGCGCCTGCCGGCATGTCGCTGCCGGTGCGCGACGGAAAGCACATCACGCTTGGGCATCTGGCGGAACAGAATTCGGGGCTGCCGCGCATTCCGTTCAGCCTGAATGCGACGAGCATGGCGAACCCGTACGCGGCGTACACGACGGAATTGCTGAACGAGTTTCTCGGCGGGTATAAGCTGATCCGCGATCCGGGGGCGCAGTTCGAATACTCGAACCTTGGCATGGGCGTGCTCGGCAACCTGCTCGCGAACCGCGCGGGGCAGAGCTATGAGCAACTTGTGCAGGCGCGCATCCTGAAGCCGCTGGGCATGACGATGAGCGGGATTGCGTTCACGCCCGAGATGCAGGCGGTGCTTGCCAGGGGACATGGCGGCGACGGCAAGCCTGCGGGCAACTGGGATCTGCCGACACTGGCGGGCGCGGGTGCGTTGCGCTCGAACATGACGGACATGCTGAAATTCCTCGACGCCAATCTCGGCGAGCCGAAGAACGATCTCGAACGGGCAATGCGCACGGCGCAACAGCCGCGCTTCCGGATTTCGGACGACAGCGAGATCGGGCTGGGCTGGATCACGATGGAGACCAAGGCTGGCAAGTTCGTGTTCCACGATGGCGGCACGGGCGGCTATGGCGCGATCGTTGGGCTCGACCCGAAGCGTGGCGTCGGGCTGGTGCTGCTGGGGAATCGCACGGGGATTCCCGAAGAGGTGGCGCTGCACCTGTTCGATCCGTCGATCCCGCTGGCGCCGGTGAAGTCGGATCCGGCAGCGGGTCGCACGGAAGTGGCCGTGCCGGCGGAGACGCTGGCGAAATATGTCGGTGTCTACGCGATGGACACGGCGCTAGCATTCAAGATGACGGTGACGCTTGAGAGCGGCCAGTTGCACCTGCAGGCGACCGGGCAGGACAAGTATCCGGTGTTCCCGGAATCGCAGACGAAGTTCTTCCTCAAGATTGTCGACGCGCAGGTGAGCTTCGTGGCGGCGGCGGACGGCCAGCAGGCGCATCTGATCCTTCATCAGGGCGGAATGAACCAGAAGGCGACCAAACTGCCCTAGTCGTCGTCTTCCAGCGATCCGAAGGGGCCCTCCTCGTCCTCATCGTCCGGGTCGAGGTCTTCTTCCTCTTCGTCCGATTCACCGAGCCACGCGGCTTCGTCCTCGACCGGCTTGGGCAGGCGATCTTCGAGCAGGTCGGCGAGCGTGCCGGGGCGCATGTCTTCCGGCGCCTCGATCACCCATGACAGGTACTCCTCCGGCCCGCCATTGAGATAGGGCGGCGGGGAGACAGGCTTGAAGACGCTCGCAAGCTGCTCTTCGACGGAGAGATAATTCAGGACGGCGCCGAGTTCCTGGACAGTGTGCCAGGCAAGATCGTGGTCGATGTCGATGGTGAACTTCACCCACCATCCGCCATCCTGCTCTCCAGAGCCGATGCCGCGCGAGGGCGTGTCGTTGATCTCCACCGCCGGAACGCGGGCAAGGAAATCGATCAGCTTTCCGAATTTCGGATGGTGTGCGTCGGTCATGCCCGAATCCCTCCCCGGCCGGTCCGACCTTGGCCTGACGCGCGCGTGCGCTCCAGAGCCGTTTACGGACGATTTCACGCAAATCACCCTTTCGGGCGATTGCGCATCGGCCGCGGTGGGCTTTCTGTTTCGGGAAACAATTCTAGGAGGACGTCATGGCTCAGGCCTGGAAGAAGGGGCGCGGAAAGATGGGGCCGATGGCGCCCCTGCTCGGCCGGTGGAAGGCGGTTGCGGACACGCAGATGGGGCCGGTGAGCTGCATCCGCGATTACCAAAAATTCGGCGACGGCTATGTGCGGCTGGAGGCGGAGTGGAATTTCAAGGGCAAAGGCGCCGCGGCGAAAACCTATCGCGAGATCGCCTTGTTCGGTCCTGATAAGGATGGCGTGCTGACGTTCTGGTCCTACACCAATGACGGCAAGAAGAGCTCAGGCAAGCTGGCCGAGGCGCCGGACGTTCACCCGCAGGCTGTGTGCTTCGAGGCGCAGATGGACATGGGACTCGCGCGGCAAGTGTTCTGGCCGGACGAGAAGGACGGGATGCGCTGGCGGGTGGAGGCGCGGACCAAGAAGGGCTGGAGCAACCTGGCCGAACACCACTACCGGCCAGCATGATCGCGGGGTATGACAGGCGCCGGAATCGAGGAGACCCCCATGCGCCTGTTGCTGCTTTCCGTATCCGTCCTGGCTTTGGCCGCCTGCGGCGAGACCAAGCCCGCCGAGACGACCCCTGCCCCCGAAACGCCCGCCGCTGAAGCGCCGGTGCATGACATGGCGGGCATGGACGACACGATGAAGGCCGCCGACGCGACCGACGATGCCGCCACCGCCGAGACGGCGGACGGCTTCACCTTCCACACGATCGGCGGAAAGATCGAAAGCGTTCACCTGCCGACGGCGGCGGGCGTTACATGGACGGCTTCCACCACCGACACCACGCTGGTGGAGATCGGCGACGCGAAGGACGAAGCAATGCCGGACGGCTCCACGCATCACGTCGTGAAAGTGACGCCGAAGATTTCGGGCAATGCTGTCGTGAAATTCGAGAAGCGCGACAACGCGACGGGCCCCGTGACCGAGACGCGCAACATCAACTTCATGATCCACTAGACTATTTGGACAAACGGAAAGGGGCGCGGATTTTGCCCGCGCCCCTCGCCCGTAGTCATCCAGCCCACTATTCCGTAAGTCTTACTGGCCGGGCGCCGAGGCTGGCGGCGTGGTTTTCGCTTCGGCCCATTTGCCGAACTCGACTTTCGACAGCGCCTTGTTCTTGTCGCTGTCGTACTTGTCGAAGTCGGCCTGCGTGACCTTCGCATCGGCATACTGCACTTCGGCCAGCGTCAGCGCGCCGTCCTTGTTGACGTCATGCTTCAGGAATTTGTCTTCGGTCGGTGCGGCGGGTTGTGTCGTTGGCGCAGCAGGTTGCGTCGTCGTTGCCGGGGGTTGCGCGAGCGCCGGAGCGGCGATGGCGGCAAGCGTGGCGGTAACGAGAAGGGTCTTCATCATGGTGGTGGGTTCCTCTACTGGGTCTGTCTCTGTGCGTCCCGAGACAGCGACGTGTTCGCGTCCCGTGCCAACCCAACGGAGTTCCGTAGCGGCGGTTGCAGGTTGCGCGCTGAACAATGATTCATGACCCTCGCGTCATCTCAATGAGCGCGACAGGTCAGGCCTGTGTTTTCAAGCCTTTGCAGGATCGTTGCGCGATTGGGCCGCGCGCGAGCCTTGCGAATCTTTCACGAAAACACGCTGCAGCGCGTCGGGTTCCGGGGATTCCATTTGCCGCGTTGCATCTGTCATCCATTAGCAACATCACTGTGCAGCCGGGGGAACAGTGGCGTCGCGTTATCGTTGGCAGGATATGACAAACACCCGGAAGAAAAAGTTCGAGCCCGGCACACACGTGGTGTGGACCTGGGGCGAGCACACGGCGCACGGCGTGATCCGCAAGGTCTTCACGCACCGTATCGAGCGCACAATGAAGGGCGCGACCGTGACGCGCGCCGCTGACAAGAAAAACCCCGCCTACCTGATCGAACAGGAAGACGGGGACCAGCTTCTGAAAAGCCACAGCGAGTTGCAGGCAGCCTGAGCCGACCTACGGCACGATCGGCTTGCCGTCCTTCATTTCGACGACGCCGACGCGATTTCCGGCCGGGTCTACGAGGATCCCGAGGATCACCACGCCCTTCACCTCGAAACGCGGCGCGTGGATCTTGCCGCCATTGGCGACCACGGTCTTGAGCGTGGCGTTGATATCGTCGACGCCGAAATAGACCATCGTTTCCTGCGGATCCGTTCGCAACAGGGCCGGAATGGTCGCGCCCACGGCCGGCGCCTGGAACTGGCCCATCTGGTCGGTCTTGATGCCGAACACGGCGTCGTAGAACGTTTTCTGGCTCGCGAGATCAGGTCCGGCGATGTCGAAGAAGACGATGGGCGCGGGCATGTTTGCTCCTGGGTTTTGCTGGGCATGGGCAGGCGACGCGAGCAGGAATGCTGCGGCGGTAAGTGTGCGGATCATCTGATGGGCTCCACGGGTAGATAGATCTCGTTGAGGTTGCGCTCGGGGTCGCCGTCGAGGCCGATCTCGCGCAGGATTTCGAGCGGCGGGCCTTCCTTCAGCGCAAAGCGGCCGGATTTGGCGATCGCGAAAACAAGCGTTCGGTAGGCGTTCTCCAGCGTCGCGACCGGGCCACGATGTTCGATCGCGCCATAGAGGCCGCCGGCGAAATCGAGACGGCGGACATTGCCCTTGCGTGGCGCACCTGCGGGCTTGAGCAGCGGGACACACGCATCCATCGCCTGCAGGTGCGGCGGGGTGAGGCCCGGGCTGTCGTAGCAGAGCATCATGCCGAGCTTGCGGAAGGGCAGCTTGCGCTTGCGTAGCTCGTCGATGAGCGGCGACCAGTCGGAGGGTCCGCCGTCCCAGTCGGGAATGCCGAACGTGCCATACTGCCCCATGCGCCGCATCGCGAGCAGCGTAATCGGCTTCAGCGTGAGATAGCTGACATCCGACAACGTCGAGCCGTCAGGCTTGCGCACCTTGTTGGCCTTGAGCCAGGCCTTCTGGCCATCGAGGCTGAGCTGGCGCCAGGCGGTTGGCGTATGGTTGAAGCGGCGCTTGAAGGCGCGCGTGAAGGTCTCGTGGCTGTGGAAGCCGACTGACAGCGCGATGTCGAGCACGCTCTCTTTCGTCAACGACAGACGATAGGCAGCGCGTTCGAGGCGGATACGTTCGACATGGGCCTTCGGTGTTTCGCCGACGACCTCGGTGAAGACGCGGTGGAAGTGCGAGGGCGAATAGCCATGCTCGGCGGCGAGGCTTTCGAGACTTACGTCCCGCTCCGGGTTCGACTGAACGCCGATGAGCAGGGGCGTTATCTCGCGAAGTGTTGTTGTCCCCTTGGCCATGAGCGCGACGTTGCCATGCTCAGTCCCACTCGTCTTGACGATTCTTGCTACGCGGCGCGCGTACCGGCGCCTCACCCGGCGGGCGGCGTTTGCCCTTCTCCACCGTGACGCCTTTCAACGGACCGACAGGCGCGCCGAGATAGGCCCAGTCGCGTAGCTGATCGATGGCGACATGGTATTTGGTTTCGCGGCCCGTGCGCCCGCTGAATAGAGCGCGCGGGATGTTCACGTATTTCGGCGAATGACCGCGCTCCAGCATCACGGGCGAGCCGCACCGTGAGCAGAAATGGCGGACGTGGCGGCGCTCCTCGTCGTTGTAGCGTGAGATGCCACCCTCGCCTTTCGTGACACGGACCTTGCTCTTCCAGCAGCCGACATAGGTGGCGTAGGCGGCGCCATGGGCGAGGCGGCTGGCCTCCCCGTGATCGTGCCAGGCCCAGAAGACGGGGACATCCACCTCGATCTCCACCGCGCCGCAGAGGCAGTGGCCAGACGTGGTCGCGGCAGCGCGCATCTTCGGCTTTGGCGGCTTCGCAACCTTTTCCGGCTTTATCTTTGCGGCCATATGGCTTGCCCCATCTCTCGACGGGGACCACCAAACATTGGATATTGGCAGGCAATCAAGGCTCTGGACCTGAATGGCTGACGGAACACTCACGAAATCGGCGGGGATCACGGCGGAAGGCTGGCTGACGGACAGCTGGTATTTCGCCTGTGCGTCGAAATCACTGCCGCCGGGTTCGCAGTTCAGGCGTGTGATCCTGGGCCAGCCTGTGATGCTGGCGCGAACGCAGAAGGGCGAGGCGTTTGCGCTGCGCGACGTGTGCCCGCACAGGCTGGTGCCGCTTTCGGCGGGCCAGCAGATCGACACCAACGGGCAGCCGACGATCCAGTGCCCCTATCATGGCTGGCGCTTCGGGACGGATGGGCAGTGCAGGCACATCCCCTCGCTGGTGACGGAAGAGGATTTCGCGACCGACCGGGTGAAGGTGCGGCGCTATCCAGTTCACGAAATGAACGGGATGATCTTCGTCTACGTCGCGGACAATCCGCGCGTCGAAGAGCCGCCGGCCGCGCCGGCGCCCGCATTCGATCTCGGCAAGCTGCAACCGAAATTCATCGTGGCGCAGATCTTCAACGCGCACATGGACGATGCGGTCGTGGGCCTGATGGACCCGGCGCATGTGCCGTTCGTGCATAACCAGTGGTGGTGGCGGCCGCCGAGCACGGGGCTGCGCCTGAAGGAAAAGCTGTTCGAACCGGCGGAACGCGGCTGGGCGCTGGCGCGGCACAAGCCGTCGGGCAACTCGCTGGCTTACAAGATGCTGATGGGTTCGGACGTGACGACGGAGATCGTCTTCCAGATCCCGGGCTTCCGGTGGGAGATCATCGAGGCGAAGAAAGCGCAGATCTTCACGCTGACCTGCCTGACGCCGATCAGCGAGAAGAAGACGCGGATAACGCAGATCACCTTCTGGAAGAATGCGCCGTTTCTGGACGTGGCGCTGCCGATCCTGATCCCCGCCGCCGAGAAATTCCTTGGCCAGGATGGGCGGATGGTGAACCTGCAGAACCAGGGATTGGCGTACCAGAAGAACATGATGTGGATCGACGACATCGACGTTCAGGCCAAGTGGTATCTCACGCTGAAGAAGGAATGGGCTGCGTCGCGCGCCGACGGCAGGCCGTTCGTCAATCCGATCGAGCCGCGCACATTGCGCTGGCGCAGCTGAGCCTACTCCGCGACGAAGTCGCCGCTGGCGCCTCCCGATTTCGAGACGAGTTTCACGCCTTCGATGCGCATGGCGCGGTCGACCGCTTTCAGCATGTCGTAGATGGTGAGGCAGGCGACGGAGACTGCGGTCAGCGCTTCCATCTCGACGCCGGTGGGTCCGGTGGTGGCGACTTCGGCGGTGACGCCGATGCCGGAGCCGTCGGGCAATTCGTCCACCCGCACTTTAACGTTCGACAGCGCGAGCGGATGGCACATCGGGATCAGGTCTGACGTCTTCTTCGCGGCCATGACGCCGGCGATCTCGGCCGTGGCGCGGACATCGCCCTTGCCACCTTTCGAGCGGGCGAGCTCAAGCGCCTTCGCGGACATCAGCACCTGGCCCCTGGCCGTGGCGATGCGCCTGGTGCCGGGCTTGCCCGACACATCGACCATGCGGGCGCGGCCATCGGCGTCGATATGGGTGAGTTTGTCGGCCATGGTCATCCTCTGTGTGCGCGCTATTCTGCACGAAACACAGCGTGAAGGACAACGCATGATCCGCATGGCTTCCGTCGAACAGGCGCTGGACCTGATCGCGGCCTGTGGGCGTGAGCGCGCACTGGGCCGCGAGACTGTTCTGCTGGCGGCTGCAGAGGGGCGCAGGCTGGCAGAACCGGTGATTGCACAGGTTTCGCAGCCTCCTGCCGATGTTTCGGCGATGGATGGCTATGCCGTGCGGTTCGCCGACATGGCGATGAACGCCGTGCTGAAGGTCATCGGCGAGTCGCGCGCGGGCTCGCCCCATGGGGGAAGCATTGGCGCGGGCGACGCCGTTCGCATCTTTACGGGCGCGCATGTGCCCGAGGGGGCTGACCACATCCTCATTCAGGAGGACACCAAGCGCGATGGCGATCGCGTGACGGTGACGTTCGAACAAAGGAAGCCGGAGAACATCCGGCGCGCGGGCATGGACTTCGCGCGCGGCAAGGAGCTGGCGCCTGCCGGACAGGTGATGACCGAAGGCGCGATCTCGCTGGCGGCAGCGGGCAATGTCGCGCGTGTGACGGTGAGCAAGGCGCCGCGCATCGGCGTGCTGGCGAACGGCGATGAGTTGGTTTCGGCGGGAAGCGAGCTTGCGGCGGGACAGGTGGTGAATTCGATCCAGCCTGCCCTGCTGGCGCTGGTCCGGCGCTGGGGCGCCATTGCCGTCGATCTCGGCCTGTCGCGGGATACGGAAGAGGATGTGCGCCAGCGTCTGGCGGGTCCGTGCGATGTGATCGTGTCGATCGGCGGAGCGTCGGTGGGCGATTACGATGTTGTACGTTCGGCGTTTGCTGCTGAGGGCTTCGCACTTGTGTTCGAGAAGATCGCGGTGAAGCCGGGCAAGCCGACCTGGTTCTCGGCGAAGAATGGAATGCTGGCGCTGGGCCTCCCGGGCAATCCGGCGGCCGCGATGGTGACGGCGCAGCTCTTCTTGCGGCCGCTGATCGACGCGCTGACGGGAGGCGCATCGCCGCGCCCAGCGCAGAGGGCGCATACGGCGACGGCGCTGCCGGCGGCAGGCAATCGCGAGGAATACCTGCGCGCCATTCTATCGGTTGATGCGGAGGGTCGCGCCAACGTGCAGGCCGCGGAGAACCAGGACTCGTCCCTGCTCTCGCCCTTCCTGACTGCTAACGCGCTGATCCGGCGAGCACCGAACACTCAGGCGGCGGCGAAAGGCGATCTTGTCGACGTGGTGATGCTGCGGTGATACGCGTGCCGGGAGGGGGGCAGCCGCAGCCCCTGCCTTCACCGAACAGGCTTGCAAGGTAGCGTTTGCAGAGCACAGCGGCGTCCTAGCGATCGGTTCGTCCAGTTGTCGCGAAAATCGCTCAGACCTGCCATTGTGCCCAAACATTGGCCTTTGGCCAAACCGCCCGCATCAAAAGCGTGCGGGGAGTACTGATGCGGGCCGGGCGGCGGACGCTGCGCTGTCCGGCGGCCAAATCGTGGGAAAATCGAACCATGTCGATCAAGGCCAGCATCTATCACCTGACGCACTACAAATATGACCGGCCGGTGGTGCTGGGGCCGCAGGTCATACGGCTGCGGCCTGCCCCGCATTCGCGGACGCGGGTCATCTCGCATTCGCTGAAGGTCACGCCCGACAAGCACTTCGTGAACTACCAGCAGGACCTCTATGGCAACTGGCTGGCGCGGTATGTGTTTCCGAGCCGGTGCGCGAGCTGAAGATCGAGGTCGATCTCGTCGCCGACATGACGGTCTACAATCCGTTCGACTTCTTCGTCGAGGAGAGCGCCGAGACCTGGCCGTTCGATTATCCGCCGGAGATCGCCGACGATTTGGCGATCTATCGCACGACCGAGCCCATGGGGCCTCACCTCAAGAATTTCCTGGCAGGCATTCCGAAGGACCCGCTGCGGACGGTCGATTTCATCGTGATGCTCAACTCCGCCGTGTCGCGCGCGGTGGGATACGTCATCCGCATGGAGCCTGGCGTGCAGACGCCGGAGGAGACGTTCGAAGCGGGCAAGGGGTCATGCCGGGATTCGAGCTGGCTTCTGGTTCAAGCGGCGCGGCATCTCGGGCTCGCAGCGCGTTTCGTGTCGGGCTACCTGATCCAGCTGAAGCCGGACCTTGTTGCGCTCGATGGGCCCGCGGGCACGAGTGTTGATTTCACCGATCTGCATGCGTGGTGCGAAGTCTATTTGCCGGGCGCGGGGTGGATCGGGCTTGATCCGACATCGGGCCTGCTGACGGGCGAGAGCCATATTCCGTTGTCGGCGACGCCGCACTATCGCAACGCCGCGCCGATCACTGGCGGGCTGACGGGCAATCCGCAGGTCGAGTTCAACTTCGACATGAAGGTGACGCGTGTGGCGGAACATCCGCGCATCACCAAGCCGTTCTCGGACGAGAGCTGGGCGGCGCTCGATGCGCTGGGCGAGAAGGTGGATGCGGCGCTGAAAGCGGGCGATGTGCGCCTGACGATGGGCGGCGAGCCGACGTTTGTATCGATCGACGATTTCGAGGCGGATGAGTGGAACACCGGCGCGGATGGTCCGACCAAGCGGAAGCTGGCGGACCAGCTGATACAGCGGCTGCGCGATCGCTTCGCTCCGGGCGGGTTCCTGCACTATGGGCAGGGCAAGTGGTATCCCGGTGAAACACTGCCGCGCTGGACGTTCTCGCTTTACTGGCGGCGCGATGGGAAACCGATCTGGCACGATCCGGAGCTGGTCGCCGGCGAGAACGGTGACGGGAAAGCGACGAAGGTCGAGGCCGAGCAGCTGCTGCAGGCGATGGCTGACGAGCTGGGCGTCGGCGCGGAGATGGTGATCCCGGCCTACGAGGATCCGGCGAACTGGATCCTGAAGGAAGGCAATCTTCCGGAAAATGTGACGCCGGAGAATTCCAAGCTGAAGGACCCGGAAGAGCGCAACAGGATCGCGCGGGTGTTCGAGCGCGGGCTGACGGAGCCGAGCGGGTTCGTGCTGCCGATCCAGCGCTGGCAGGCGAAGGCATCGACCAAGGCGAAGGTTGGCAAGGGCGCGCCGAAGAAGACTGCCGCGGCCGCGCCGCCGGGGCGTGTGGCAACCAAGGGGCGGTGGAAGTCGGAGAAATGGAAGCTGCGGCGGGGGCACATGTTCCTCGCGCCGGGAGACAGCCCGGTGGGCTATCGCCTGCCGCTGGAATCGCTGACGTGGATTCCGCCGTCGCTTTATCCGCACGTGGTCCCGGCCGATCCGGGCGAGGAGCGCGGCCCCTTGCCGGATTATGCGGCTTTCATCGGCACGTCACAGGGCTACGCTCTGCAGGGCAACCCGCCCGCCGAACAAGCACGCGCGCAGTTCACGGCGAGCGAGGGCGGGCGGCAGCAGGTTCAGGAGCAGTCGTTCTCCGAAGTCGCGGGATCGGTGCGTACGGCAATGTCGGTCGAGGCGCGGGACGGGCGGCTGTGCGTGTTCATGCCGCCGGTGGAGCGGATCGAGGACTATCTCGAGCTGGTGGCGGCGGCCGAAGCTGCGGCCAAGCAGATCGGCCTGCCGGTCCATATCGAGGGTTACGCGCCGCCGCACGATCCGCGGATGAATGTGATGCGCGTGACGCCCGACCCGGGCGTGATCGAGGTCAACGTGCATCCGGCGACAAGCTGGCGCGAATGCGTGGACATCACGACGACGCTGTACGACGAGGCGCGGCAGTGCCGGCTCGGCTGCGACAAGTTCATGGTCGATGGGCGTCACACCGGCACGGGCGGCGGCAACCATGTGGTGGTGGGCGGGGCGACGCCGAACGACTCGCCCTTCCTGCGGCGGCCGGATGTATTGAAGAGCCTGCTGCTACTGTGGCAGAAGCGGCCGGGGCTTTCCTATCTTTTCTCGGGCATGTTCATCGGGCCGACGAGCCAGGCGCCGCGCATCGACGAGGCGCGACATGACTCACTCTACGAACTCGAGATCGCGCTGTCGCAGATCTCTCCGCCGGGCACGGGCAATTACACGCCGCCCTGGCTGGTGGACCGGCTGCTGCGCAACCTGCTGATCGATGTGTCGGGCAACACACACCGCACGGAGATCTGCATCGACAAGCTGTTCTCGCCGGATGGGCCGACGGGTCGCCTCGGTCTCGTGGAGTTCCGCGGCTTCGAGATGCCGCCGGATGCGCGGATGTCGCTGGCGCAGCAGGTGCTGGTGCGAGCGATCATCGCGCGGATGTGGAAGTCGCCGATCACCGGCAATCTCGTACGCTGGGGCACGACGCTGCACGACCGGTTCATGCTGCCGCACTATGTGTGGGAGGATTTCCTGGACCTGCTGCGGGATCTTTCGGCGCATGGCTTCGACCTGCGGCCGGAATGGTTCGAGGCGCAGCAGGAATTCCGCTTCCCGTTCTGCGGCGAGATCGAGGTCGAGGGCGTGAACCTCGAAATCCGGCAGGCACTGGAGCCGTGGCATGTGCTGGGTGAAACCGGCGCGATCGGGGGGACGGTGCGCTATGCGGACTCATCCGCCGAGCGCGTGCAGGTTAAGCTGACGGCGGGCGATCCGGAACGCTATCGCGTTGCGTGCAACCGGCGGCCTGTGCCGCTGGCGCAGGCAAGCGAAGGCGTCACCGTCGCGGGTGTGCGCTACAAAGCGTGGAAGCCGCCGCTGTCGCTGCACCCGGTGCTGCCAACGAACGTGCCGCTGGTGTTCGACATTTTCGACACGTGGACAGACCGGGCGATCGGCGGGTGCGTCTATCATGTCGCCCATCCGGGTGGGCGGAGCTATGACACCTTCCCGGTCAACGGCAACGAGGCGGAGGCGCGCCGTCTTGCGCGTTTCGAGCCCCATGGACATTCCCCGGGGATGTACGAACTTCCCCATGAGTCGCCGCATCCCGAGTTTCCCCTGACGCTCGATCTGAGGCGCGCGCCCGGAGTCTGACACCAACGTGGCCGCAAAGAGCCAAGCCCAGCCCGATCTCGCCGCCAGACTACTGGCGGGATACCGGCCCCTGCCCGGCGTGTCCGACGAACTGGTCGATGCGTCGGGCAAGGTGCGTCCGGTCTGGCGCGCGTTCGTCGATCATCTCGCGCGGATGACGCCGGACGCATTGCAGGCCCGGATCGAACAGAGCGACCAGTACCTGCGGGATGCGGGCGTGTTCTTCCGCCAGTACGGCGAGGAGCAGGCTGAACGCGCGTGGCCGCTGAGTCATATCCCGGTCGTTATCCACGAGAGTGAGTGGAACACGATCTCGGAAGGCCTGATCCAGCGGGCCGAATTGCTGGAGCGGATCGTCAGCGATCTCTATGGCGAGCAGCGGCTGGTCAAGGAGGGGCACCTCCCTGCTTCCCTGATCGCCATGTCGCCGGAATGGCTGCGGCCGATGGTGGGCGTGCGGCCACGATCAGGCCAGTTCCTCAATTTCATCGCATTCGAGATCGGGCGCGGACCAGACGGACAGTGGTGGGTGCTTGGCGACCGCGTTCAGGCGCCGTCGGGCGCAGGCTTCGCGCTCGAGAACCGCGTGGCGACGACGCGGGCCTTCGCGGACTTCTATGCGCAGGCCAACGTGCAGCGCCTTGCGGGCTTCTTCCGCGCCTTCCGCGACACGATGAACGACCTGCGCGGCGACACGGACAGCCGTGTCGGCATCCTGACGCCGGGCCGGCTGAACGAGACGTATTTCGAGCACGCCTATATCGCCCGCTATCTCGGCTTCATGCTGCTGGAAGGCGAGGACCTGACCGTTGAGAACGGACAGGTGATGGTGCGCACGATCGCGGGCCTTGTTCCCGTGAGCGTGCTGTGGCGCCGGTTCGACGCGTCCTATGTCGATCCGCTTGAGCTGAACGAGAATTCGCGGCTTGGCACGCCCGGCCTGGTCGACGCGATCCGGCGCGGGCAGCTGGCGATGGTCAATGCCCTGGGCTCGGGAATTCTCGAGACGCGGGCGCTGTTGGCCTTCATGCCACGCCTGGCGCAGGCGCTGCTGGGTGGGCCGCCGAAGCTGCCGAATATCGCGACGTGGTGGTGCGGGCAGGAGGCCGAACGCGCGCACGTGCGCCAGAACGCCCATCGCATGATGATCGGACCGGCGCTGTCGACGCGTCTGCTGTTCGATGCCGACGATTCCACCATGCTTGGCTCGAACCTTCAGAGTGAACCGGGCGGCGTCGTGGACGACCTGCTCGATGCGGAAGGATCAATGCTGGTCGGTCAGGAAGCAGTCACGCTATCGACGGCGCCAGTGCTCGTGGATGGGCTGCTGGCCCCGCGGCCGATGAGTTTGCGTGTCTTCCTGGCGCGCACGCCGCGTGGCTGGCGTGTAATGCCGGGCGGCTATGCGCGCGTGGGCAGCACACAGGATGCGACGGCGATTGCGATGCAGCGCGGCGGATCCGTGGCCGACGTCTGGGTGGTATCGGATCGGCCCGTACGGAACGAAACACTCCTCCCTTCACCCGCAACCGCCTACAAGCGCGTGCGATTGACCGAGCTTCCAAGCCGGGCGGCCGAGAACCTCTTCTGGATGGGCCGCTATGTCGAGCGTGCGGAAGGCCTGATCCGTCTCTTGCGGGCCTGGCATGTGCGGCGCGCAGAGAGCGGACGGGACGATACTCCGCTCCTTGCCTACGCCAGCGACTATCCGGGCTTCTTCGGCGCGGATCCCGCACGAGGAATACCGGGTGACCTTAACACCGCCATTACTGCCGCAACGGCCAGCGCGAGCCAGGTACGCGACCGGTTCTCGATCGACGGGTGGACAGCGCTGAACGAGCTTGCCGTGAGCGCTCGTATCGAACTGTCCAACATCGGCCCCGGCGACGCCACCGCGCGTGCGCTTGGCCTGCTGTTGCGGCAGATCACAGGGTTCTCCGGCCTCGTGCAGAACAACATGTATCGCTTCGCCGGCTGGCGCTTCCTGTCGATTGGACGGTCGCTGGAGCGCGCCGCAATGATGGCACAGGCGCTGGCATGGTTCGCGGAGGAGACGGCGCCGGAAGGATCACTCGATTTCGTCGTCGAGGTCGGCGACAGCGTACTCTCTCACCGCCGCCTGTTTGCGGTTGCGACCAGCCGATCGACCGTCGTCGATCTTCTCGGCTGCGATGCGGACAATCCACGTGCGATCAACTATCAGCTTGCCGAACTCAAGGAGCAAATCGGTTTCCTTCCCGGCGCGCGGGAAGACGGACAGATGTCCTCGTTAGCGCGAGCAATACTGAAGCTTCACGCGGACGTCGCTGTGAAAGCCCCGGAATCTCTCGACGCGCAGACGCTGCTGAATATCCGGCAGGAACTCTCCGGTTTGTCGGATCTCATCACCAGCGCTTACCTGCGATAGCCATGCGGTACGATATCAGCCTCAGCATCCGCTACGCATACCAGGCGCCCGCCGCCGGCGGGCGGCACATTCTCTACATGACTCCGGCCGACACGCCCGAGCAACGCCCCATCACCGCCCTGCTGGACATCACGCCGCAGCCGGACGAACGCAGCTCGCGGACCGACTTCTTCGGCAACACGCTGGTCGAAGTCGCCTTTCGCGCGCCACATGCCGAAATCGAATTCAAGATGCGGTCGCGCGTCGAGCGATCCACGAGGCCGTCGAACGTTGATGACTCGACACCTATCGAAGACCTGCCCGGTGAACTCGCTGCCTTGCGGACCCTCGACGCGGGCTCTCCTCACCATTTTCTTGCAGACAGCCCACGCGTGCGCGTGCGGCCGGAATTCAGGGTGTACGCGCTCGAACAGATCGAGCCTCACATGACAACGACGCTCCAAATCGTCGAGGCAATCGGGAAGGCCCTGGATCGCGACATGACGTTCGACCCCGGCGCGACCGATGTGGATACGCCGCCGGAGGAAGCCTTCGCGCGGCGCCACGGCGTCTGCCAAGATTTCTCGCACATCATGATCGCCTGCCTGCGCTCGATCGACATTCCAGCGGGCTATGTGAGCGGCTTCCTCCGGACGTTACCGCCCCCGGGACAACCTCGCCTTGAAGGCGCCGACGCGATGCATGCCTGGGTGCGAGCATGGTGCGGACAGAAAGCAGGATGGATCGAATACGACCCCACCAACGGCATCCGCGCCGGCGATGATCATGTCATCGTTGCGTATGGTCGCGACTATGGCGACGTGGCTCCGGTTCGCGGCGTCATCCGCACGGCAGGCGGCCAATCGAGCAGCCAATCCGTGGATGTTGTTTCACTTGAATAAGCCCCTCGACGGGGAGATTTTCCCAGGACACTGGTGCGGGCGCCCGGGGTCGAACCGGGACGGGCCTTGCGGCCCAACAGATTTTAAGTCTGGTGCGTCTACCAGTTCCGCCACGCCCGCTTCAGCGTCTGTTCACGCCGATTGCCGCAGAAAAGGCAAGCCTGCAGGCCGCTTTTGCGTGCGCAGGCGGAGAACGCTAGGGTTACGTATGAATCTGCGAATCCTTCTGGCCGCTTCGGCCTTCGTTCTGGCGCCCCTGCCCGCCCTGGCGCAGGATCCTGTGCCCGTGGCGCAGGCGCCGCTGGAACTCGTGAGCGATCTTGCCGAGGTGCTGGGTCGCGCCCATGCCGTTCGTACTGTCTGCAATGGCGAAGCGGATTCGACCTGGCGGAACTACATGCTGAACCTGATGGCCATCGAGGCGCCATCGGGTCCCCGCCGGGCCACGCTGACGGATTCGTTCAACCGGGGCTTCCGTGGCCAGAGCCGCGAGACATCGTCCTGCACCGACCAGATGCCCGTGGTCGAGGCCGGCATCGCGCGGCGCGGCCGGGAACTCTCCGAGGCCATCGCGCGCAGCTATCTGAATTGATTCCACCAGCGCGGACCGATCGCGGCGCTTCCCGCGGCCGGAACGATATCGTTAAGATTTTATGGGACATTCGTAAGCCTTACGAGGATCCGCGCCCATCGCCTTGCAGCCAGTCATCCCCGGATCCGTATCCGTGCCGCCGCCAGTGCGCGGCGAGGCGCCAGGAAGCGCACGCGCGATCATCCTTTCCTTCTTCTCCGGACGGCTGAGGCAGTGCTTCTATGCGGACGTCCGTCTGTTCGGCGACGATCCAGACGCCACGCGGCAGGTTGCGGCTGGCTACATCTGCCTTGCGGCGGCGCTGGGCAACGCGCTCGGCTTCTTCGCGGTGCTTGCGCTCAACCCGACACACATCGAAGCGCACGTCCTCCACGCCGCGAACTTTGCCGGATGCGTGCTCGGCTTTCGCCAGATCCGGTTGCGCCGCGACCCCCGCATCGCAATGGGCTGGCTTGTCGTGCTTCATCTGGTGACGATCGCGGTGCTGTCGCTGCGTCAATCGGGGATCATGGCGCCGATCGTCGCGACATTGCCGGCGGTCGCAGGCATCACGGCCCTGTACGCCAACGCGAAGATGCGCGGGCCCATCCTGCTGCTCGGCCTCGTGGCGACCGGCGTCGCGATGCTGGCGGGGGCGGGCCTGATCGGGACGCCATCGACCTATTCGGAGCAGGGCCGCACGGTGATGACGTGCGCGCTCATCGCATTCTCGGCGGTGGCGCTCGGCGGCATTGCGTGGGTTGCGAACATCGCGCGGGATTATTCGGTCGAACAGCTGCGGCAGGCGAACGAAACCATTGTCGAGAACGCCGCGCGCAGCCGCGTCGCGCTGGAGGCTGCGCGCGTCGGCCTGTGGGACGTGCCCGATACGGAAGCCCGCAAGTTCCACGTGTCCGAAAGTTTCCAAACCGTCACGGGCTATTCGGGCGATGATTTCAGCCAGATCTTCGGCAATGTCGAAGCGTTCGTGCACCCCGAGGATATTGTCGCGCTGCGTGAAGCCTTCGCGCTTGGCCGCAAGCGCCTGTCGCGCCTGCGCGTGGACTTCCGCCTGAAGACCAGGACGCGCGGCTATCGCTGGTTCTCGGCGCGTGCGCGCTATTCGCAGAACCCGGACGGCACCATCCGCATCTCGGGATCGCTGCAGGACATCAACTTCATCAAGGCCGCCGAGGAAGCCCTCCGCGCCGGACGTGATCGCGCGCGCGAGGCCAACAAGGCGAAGTCCGACTTCATCGCGGTGATGAGCCACGAGGTGCGCACGCCGCTCAACGCCATCATGGGTTCGGTCGAGGTGCTGAAACGCAACCAGCACGACCGCGAGACGGATGAACTGGTCGGCCTCATCGACGAGGCAGGGCGCGGCCTGCTGACCATCGTCAGCGACATGCTGGACGTATCCAAGATCGACGCCGGCAAGCTGGAGATCGCGCTTTCGCCCACCGATCTCTCTGCGCTCGTCACCCGCACAGTTGATTTCTGGCGCCCGCAGGCGAGCAACAAGGGTCTCGACCTCAAGGTCGATTGCAGCGAAGCAAACGCCAGCTCACTGATGATCGACGCGGGCCGCGTGCGCCAGATCGTCGGCAACCTCATCTCCAACGCCATCAAGTTCACCGATGCGGGCTCGGTGACGGCGCGGCTTTCCACACACGATGCGCGCGACGGTCGCGTGGAAGTCCTGCTCAGTGTCATCGACACCGGCCCCGGCGTGCCGGATGCCGTGGCGGAGACCATTTTCGCGCCATTCGAGCAGGCGCCGAGCAATGCCAGTCGGGGCGGCACGGGACTGGGCCTGTTCATCTCGCGGCGTCTCGCGCGCCTGATGGGCGGCGACCTCACGCTTGAGCCGGCGCGGCGCAACGGCGCGCACTTCCGCCTGTCCATGATCGTCGAGCCCGCAACGCTTGTCGACGGCGCCCCGGACACGGCGTCCGACGAGCCGGTGTGGATGGGCAAGCGCATCCTCTGCGTCGACGACAATGACAACAACCGGCGCATCGCCGAACTCCTGCTTGGAAAGCTCGGGATGGATGTGACGTTGTGCGCCTCTGGTCCGGAGGCCATGGATATCTGCGCGATCCAGCAGTTCGACGTCATGCTGCTCGACATCGTGATGCCGGAGATGGACGGCATGGAGACGCTGCGCCGCCTGCGCGCCGATCCCGATTGCCTGAATCGCGAGACGCCCGCTGTCGCCGTCACGGCCAAGCTTTCTGCTGAAGACCTTGCTGCCTATACGGCCGCCGGGTTCGAGGCTGTTGCTGGCAAGCCGATCAACATCCGCGAACTGGCGCAGGCGATCGCTCCCTTCCTGGCGGATGCGCCCCGCGCGAGCTAGGCGCCAGGAATCATGCAGGCGATCAGGCGCGGCCCGCGCGTCGCCACCGCGCGCCGCAATGCATCGTTGAACTGCTCGCAAGTGGAGACCGCCTCCGCCCCAACGCCAAGCCCCTCGGACAGCTTCACCCAGTCGATCTCCGGCTGGCCGAGGCTGAGCATACCGTTGGCTGCGGGGCCGGGATTGCCTGCGCCCGTGCGCGCCAGCTCGATCTTCAGGATGCGATAGGCGTGGTTCACGAAGACGATGGTGATGATGTCGAGGTTCTCGCGCGCCATCGTCCACAGCGCCTGCACCGTGTACATGCCGGCGCCGTCACCGGCGAGGCAGACTGTCTTCACGTCGGGCCGTGCGATGGCTGCGCCGACGGCGACAGGCATCCCCTGCCCGATGGCGCCGCCGGTGTGGCCCAGCCATTCGTGGCGTGGGCCTGTTGCCATGGTCTGGTAGATCGGCAGACCCGAGGTGACGCCGTCGTCGGAAATCAGCGCGTCCTCCGGCAGAAGCGCGGCAAGTGACTGGCCGATGGTGTGCGGATTGAACGTCGCGCCCGTGGCAGGTTCGGGCCGCGACCAGCTGATGTTGGCGGAGACGACCGGGGCGCCGAGCCAGTCGACCAGACGCGTGACCGCATCGAGGCTGTCTGTTTCCGGGCCGCCGAGGGTGATCGTGCGGGCGTCCTTCGGCGTGAACGCACCCGGGGTGTTGGGATAGGCGAAGAACGCAACAGGCGGCTTCGTGCCCGCAATGATCAGCAGATCGACGCCGGCCATGGTCTCGACCGCCATCTCGGCGAAATATGGGAGACGCGGCGCGTCGTAGAGGCCGCCGCCGCGCACGTGTCGCGCCATGAACGTATCCGTCAGAACGCGGACGCCCTGCATCTCCAGACGCCGCAGCATCTGGACGCCGCCGGGATGCAGCGCCGTCCCGTTGACCAGAATCGCGGGGCGCTTTGCCTTGGTCACGGCGCGGCCCGCCTGTTCGAATAGCGTGTCGTCAGCGATCTTGAGGCCAGCGCGAAGGCCGGCGGAAGCGCGCGAGGCGCCTTTCGTCCATGCCGTGTCGGCCGGCATGATCAGCGAGACCGGGCCGGGTGGCGGGCCGTAGCTGGCTTCGAATGCTTCGACGGCGAGACGGCCGGCGTCTTCCACGCGATCCACGGATTTCAGCCAGCGTGAATTGGGGCGCGCAAGGCTGGCGATGTCGGAGGCGAGCGGCGCGTCGTAGGCGCGGTGTGTCACGGCATGGTCGCCGATCAGGTTGACCATGGGCACGTAGGCGCGGCGCGCATTGTGGATGTTGGCGCCGGCGTTGAGATAGCCCGGGCCAAGGTGGAGCAGTGTCAGCGCCGGAACGCCGGACATGCGGGCATAGCCGTCGGCGGCGCCCGTCGCCACACCCTCGAACAGGCAGAGCACCGACTTGATGCGCGGCTCGCGGTCGAGCGCGGTGACGAGGTGCATCTCGCTGGTGCCGGGATTGGCGAAGCACGCCGCGACGCCGCAATCGGCCAGCGATCCGATGATAGCCTCTGCGCCAGTCATTTCCGTCATGCATGTCTCCGCAAGTGGCGCGACCGTATCGGGCGCGGCGGGCGAAGGCCAAGCAAAGAAAAGCCGGCCCCGACAAACGGGACCGGCTGGCAGCGCGCGTCGGGGGACGGAGATGTCATACTCTCCGCGCGCGTAAGTCTCGGGTTGCCGGTTCCTTTGGGGGGGCGGCCGGCCCTTTGAAGACGACGGTGCATTACCCGTCGTGTCCCTGACCTGTTTCGAACGGACGGTATGGATCGATCCGTCGCGCTGTCGTTCACAAAATACGTGATCGGCAACGGCCCTGACGCAGCGGTTTCCTGCTTTGACAGGGGTTTCCGAAGGTCTAGTTTGGCTGCGAAACGAAAAAAACAGCGCCGGATAGCGGGCGCGCAGGGATGGGAGAGAAGCCGATGCGGAGCGTGGTTCGCGTGCTGATAGCCATGGCTGCCGCCTGCACGTGCGGTACGGCGTTGGCGCAGGCGCCGCAGCAACCGGCGTCGGGCCAGTACACAGGCCCGAAGCACATACCCGATGCGATCCTCACCGACACGGCGGACGCGCTGGCGAAGCAGGCGGCCGATCCGGAATGGAAACGTACGGCCACGCTGCCACAGGACTGGAACTACAAGCTCGCGGATGGCGTCACGACGAAGCAGGTGAGCTTCTATGTCGATGGCGGCACGCGGCTGCAGGGCAAGGTTTTCTATCCGAAGAATTTCGATCCGAAGGCGAGCTATCCCGGCATTGTCGTGGCGCATGGCATCAACGCGCTGGCGATCGGTGTCGAGAAGTACGCAGCGAAATTGGCCGAGCGCGGCTTCGTCGCGATGGCGTTCGACTATCAGAGTTATGGCTTTTCGGATTCGGGTGCCGACGAACTTTTCCTGCTGGAGCTGGATACGACGACGGACGCGTCGCCCGTGACGGTGAAGTCCGCGCCGGTGCGGATCAAGCGCACCAACCTCAACAATGTCGAGGAGCTGAAGGCTTTTCGCGCGGCGATCTCTTTCATGCAGGGCGAGCCGGGCGTTGATCCGGATCGCATCGGTTCGTGGTCGTCGTCGAACGGCGGCACGGTGTCGTCGGCGCTGGTGGGGACGGATGGACGGGTGAAGGCGGCGGTGATCCATGTGATGGGCACGGCTCCGGCGCCGCTGCGGGCGCTGGATATCACGGGCCCCAATCTCGAGGACGCGTTCGTGCGCGTGCGGACGGGGCAAGGCGCGGAAACAGAGGCGGGCTTCTCGTTCCAGACCAATGTTGACCAGTGGTATCGCTCGCGCAGCCGCGACATCCAGTCCGGCGCAATGCTCGAACGCGTGCGACCGACCACGGCGTTGCTGTTCCTGCCGGCCGAGAAGGACGAGCTTATCGGCGGTAACCGTTCGGCCCTCGCAGGATCGGCGTTCCTGACCGGGAAAGGCGTGCCGAGCCAGGTGATCACCTTCCCGGGGCTCACGCACTTCCAGCCCTATTCCGGTGCGGGGTTCGAGGCCGGATCGACGCTCGCGGCGGACTGGTTCGCCAAATTCCTCGGCGGCAAGAAGTAGGGCGCGGACATGAAACGGATCATTGCCGCTCTTTGCGTGTTCTCGGTTGCGGCTTGTGCTGCGACGCCATTGCCGCCTGCGCAGCAGGGCACGCCGCCAGCGGCGGTCGCCCTGCCCGCTGGGGTCAGCAAGGACGAGGCGAACTGGTATTCCGAGCAGGTGCGCGTCGCGGGACGGTTGTTCAAGCCTTCGGGGCCTTCGGATGGCGCGGCGCGCCCGGCGGTTGTGCTCGCGCCGGCGTGGGAGGCGACAGCCGAGTCGCTCGACGCCTATGCGATCGCACTGGCGCAGCAGGGCATCGTGGCGCTGGCGATCGACTATCGCGGCTGGGGCCGTTCGGGCGCGGAGCTGTATCTGGGGCAGCGCGTCGATACCTACGACAAGATGCGCTTCTCCGAGCAGACGCCGGAGATCGTGTTCCGCCGTGGGCGGCTCGACCCTGAGCATCAGGTTCAGGACATCCGCAACGCGATCACCTTCCTGCAGTCCGAATCCGGCATCGACCGGTCGCGCATCGGCGTGCTGGGCGTCGACATGGCGGGCGGGCATGTGATCTCGGTCATGGGCATGGATGCGCGGGCGAAGGCTGGCGTGGCGGTGACCCCCGTGATCTTCGGCCAGGAAGAGCCGGAAGCGTCCTTCGTTCCCGACAAGGCCATGCGTGACAACATGATCAGGCTTGCCCGGGAAGGCGCGCCACCGAGGACGGCGGACGAAGCCCGGACACGCAACCGGATCGAGGCAGAACTGGCGCTGGGCGAATACAACCCGTTCTGGCGGCTAGACGCGATCCCGCAGACGGCGGCGATCCGTTTCATCATCGCCGAGACTGACGACAAGCTGGACAATATGATCCATGCCCGAGCCGCGGCGCGCGAGCTGAAAGGGCCGACCGATGTGCAATCCCTACCCGGCGCGCTGCATGTGCTGACGCCTGCGCAGACGGCGGAAGCCGCTCGGCTGGCGGCCGAGTGGATGAAACAGCGGCTTTAGTCCCGGATCGCCGTTTCAGCTTCGCCTTCGGGGAAGAGGTTGGCGCCGCAGCGGCGGCAGTGGGCGGCGTCGCGTTCGTGGAGAGAGAGGCGGCAGGCGGGGCAGCTCTTGCGCATCTTGTCGCCCACGGCGATGGCGCGGACGAGCTGCAGGAAGAGGGTCACCCCCAGCACCATGATGGCGATGGTGATCCAGCGGCCCAGCGTGTCCGGCAGCGTGATGTCGCCGAGCCCCACCGTCGTCAGCGTGCCAACGGTGAAATAGAGCGCGTCGAGATAGTTCTTGATGTCCGGGTTGTGGTCGACCTGCGTGACGAAGACGAGCGCCGTCACGAGGAATATGAACACGACGAGGTTCACCACCTTCGAGATCACGAAGGCGTTGCGGTGCAGCCAGGTCGAGACGCCGTGCTCGCGGTGCAGGTACTCGAACGCACGTAGTAGTCGTACGACACGTAGTACGCGCAGGAAGACGAGGTTCTGCAGGAACATCGGCAAAACCAGTGTCGTGACAACGACAAGGTCCGCGATGTTCGACCAGCGCGTGAAGAACCGCCATTTGTGCCGCTCGATGTAGAGGCGCGCGAGGAAATCAAGCGTGATCACCGCTGCGATGACAATGTCGACCCAGAGCCACAGGCCCGTCGCGGCCTCGACGCCGTCGTGCCACGAGACGAGCGGGTGGAAGATGAAGATGCCGATAGTGACGATGTCGAAGACGAGCATCGACCAGCGGAAGATGCTGGGCACGCGGCCATGGCCCGAATAGAGCCAGAACAGCGCGCGATTGAGACCCTTGCGATGCTCGACCATGTCAGAGGTGCGGGAGCGTCTCGACGAACTTGACCGGCTCGCCCCTGCCCGGCGCGACCAGCGCGCCTTCCATCATCACCAGCACGCCGCGGACGAAGGTGGCGATCGGCCAGGATTTGGCTTCCATGCCGTCGAACGGCGTCCAGCCGCAGCGGGAGGCAGACCATTCGTGGGTGATGGTCTTCTTCGCGTGGAGATCGACCACGGTGAAGTCTGCGTCATAGCCCTGCGCGATGCGACCCTTGCCGGCGATGCCGAAGACGCGCTGCGGACCGGCGCTGGTGAGTTCGATGAAGCGCTCGAGGCTCATCTTTCCATCGGCGACGTGGGTGAGCATCACGGGCACGAGCGTCTGCACGCCGGGCATGCCCGAGGGAGAGGCGGGATAGGGACGCGCCTTCTCCTCCTTCGTGTGGGGCGCGTGGTCGGAGCCAAGCACGTCGGGGATGCCCTGGTTCACGGCTGTCCAGAGCGCGGCGCGATGATGGGCGTCGCGGATGGGCGGGTTCATCTGGGCGTAGCCCTTGAGGCGGACGTAATCCTCGGGACCTACCAGCGTCAGATGCTGGGGCGTCACCTCGCAGGTGGCGACGTCCTTGTTGGCGGCCAGCATCTCCATCTCCTCTCCCGTGGTGACGTGGAGGACGTGGATGCGCTTGCCGGTCTTGCGCGCAAGGCGGATGAGGCGGCGGGTAGACGAGATGGCGGCCTCGGCGTCGCGGACGACGGGGTGAGACGTCCAGTCGCCCTGCACCGCCAGCTTGCGCCGATCGGCGAGGCGGTATTCGTCTTCCGAGTGGAAGGCGGCGCGGCGGGAGATGGCGTTGAGGACGCGCTCGACACCCTCATCGTCCTCGACCAGCAGCTGGCCGGTGGAGGCGCCCATGAAGACCTTCACGCCGCAGCAACCCGGCATGCGCTCCATTTCCTGGAGCTCTTTCTGGTTGTCGTGCGTGGCGCCTGCATAGAAGGCATGGTCGACATGCATCCGGCCTTTGGCGCGAGCCAGCTTGTCGGCCATCATTTCGGGGTTCGTGGTGGACGGATCGGTGTTCGGCATCTCGAATACCGCGGTGACGCCGCCGAGGGCCGCGCAGCGCGAGCCGGTTTCGAGATCTTCCTTCCATTCGAGGCCGGGTTCGCGGAAGTGGACTTGGCTGTCGATGACGCCGGGAAGCACGTGCAGCCCGTGCGCCTCGAAGACTTCGCCGGCCTGCGTCGCATCGTACGAGCCGATCCCAACGATCTTGCCGTCTTTCACGGCGACGTCGGCGATGCCGATGCCGCCCGGCGTCGCGACTGTTCCGCCCTTGAGCACGAGGTCGAATGTGGGAGGCATCGGACAGCTCCAGCAAGTCTGGGGCTGATCTAGACCCGCGAGGCGGATTCTCCAAGCAGGCTGCGATTCCCGCTGGAATCAGAAGGGCGGCCCTGTCCAGGCCGCCCTTCCGTTCATCACCCGCGCCTTTGCTTGGCGTCTGTATAATGGACACGTGCTTCGCGGGAGGAAGGGCGATAGCCCCTCCCCGCCGATATCGATCAGGTGTCCAATTCGTCTTGATACATGTCCCCCATCAGGGGGCCTTCGGCTGAACCGAGAACCTTGAAGATGTAGGCCAGCACGACAGCGGCAATCACCGCCCAGTGCAGCGCAGGGGTTTGCGCCGCTTCCACCATCCACTCCCACATGTCTCGCTGTTCTCCCGCGACTTGAGATCAACATAACGCATGCGAATTAACGAAGCCTCTCGCAAAACTTTCACAGAGGTAAGCATCGTGAATTTTGTGAGGCGCACGCCGGGCCATTCGGCCGCTGATCCGCTTCGAGCGGAAGCATTCTGCACATAACGAACGCGATCTCGATTCCGCGGTTCCGCTTGCAGTGGAAACAATTTCGATGGCAGTTGCTGGCCCATGGGAAAAAGCGGGTCGAACAGCCGCAGGATGACGACGCAGCCGGGCGCGCCGCGCGCGTGGCAGCGCATGCTTTCGGGCCGCAGGCTCGATCTTCTCGACCCTTCCCCGCTCGACATCGAGATCGAGGATATCGCGCATGGGCTGGCGCGCGTGGCGCGGTGGAACGGTCAGACGAAGGGCGATCACGCGTTTTCCGTGGCGCAGCATTCTGTCCTGGTGGAGTGGTTTGTCGCGACGCTGTGGCCGACGACTCCGGCGGCGGACAAGCTCGGCGCGCTGCTGCACGATGCGCCGGAATACGTGATCGGGGACATGATCTCGCCGTTCAAGACGGCGCTGGGCGTTGACTACAAGGTCTTCGAGGCGCGGCTGGAAGCAGCCATAAGACTCCGCTTCAGCCTGACGCCGCACATGGCTGACGACGTCAAGGCGCGGGTGAAACAGGCGGATCAATCCGCGGCTTTCTATGAGGCCACGCGGCTGGCGGGCTTCGACATCGACGAAGCCCTTACCTTCTTTGGCGCGCCGCCGCCGGGCACGGCCCCCGACATGACGCCGCTTTCGCCGACTGACGCGCAGGCCCTGTTCCTGCGGCGTTTTGCCGAGCTTATGGCAGAGGTCGATGTTGACCCGGCAACGCGCTAGACTGAAGCCATGACGATCTGGATTTCCTCTCTCGCCGCCGCCCCGGCCCTGGTCCGGAAGCTGAAGCCGTCGCGGGTTGTAAGCCTGTTAAGTCCTTACGATTCCTTTCCGGCGTTCGCGGGGCTAGGACCAGACCTGCACCTGCAGGTCGGCATCCACGACATCACGGCGGATATCGGTGACTGGCAGGCGCCGGCGATGGGCGATGCCGAGCGGGTGATCCGGTTCGTGGAAGGCTGGGATCGCGCCGCGCCGATGCTGATCCATTGCTGGGCGGGCATTTCGCGTTCCACGGCGAGCGCCTTCATCACGGCGTGCGTGCATAATCCGTCGGCCGATGAAGAAGAGATCGCGCTGGCGATCCGCAAGGCTTCGCCAACCGCGTCGCCGAATCCCCGGCTGGTGGGGCATGCGGACGCGCTGCTTGGTCGGAACGGACGGATGACGAAAGCTGTCGAGGCGATCGGGCGCGGCGCGGTGTCGGATGAGGCCGTGGCGTTCTCCATTCCTTCCATCTTTGGCGCGCGAAAATGACGACGCCGATCGCTGTTGGCCTCTCTGCCGTGATCGTGGCCGCAGACGCCAACGCGCCCTATGCCCTCGCGACGCGACATGCCGATGGGACGACAGGCTTGCCGCACGGGCGTTTCGATCCGGCAGGGCACCGCACGTTCGAGCTTGGCCTGCGCAACTGGGTGCGGGCGCAGACGGGGTTCGAACCCGGCTATGTCGAGCAGCTCTACACATTCGGCGATCTGGGGCGCGAGCTGCCGCAGGCCGAACTGGGCGATGCGCCAACGGATGCGCGGCTGATTTCGGTGGGCTATCTCGGGCTGACGCCGGAGCGCACGGACATCTCCGGCTTCGATGCGGTGTGGCGCGACTGGCATCGCTATTTTCCGTGGGAGGATCATCGCAAGGGCCGGCCGGAGATCATCGACGAGGCGATCGGGCCGGCGCTGGCGTCTTGGGCGGATCAGGGCGGGAAGAACGCCAAGGACCGGCTGTCGCGCACGCAGATCGCTTTCGGGCTGGACGAACAGCCGTGGATCGAGGAGCGGACGCTGGAGCGTTACGAGCTTCTTTATGAGGCGGGCTTTGCGCAGGAGGCTTCGCGCGGAAGCGGGCGCAAGTCGTCGAAACTGCCGCTCGCGGCGCTGGGCGAGCCGATGATCTCGGACCATCGCCGCATTCTCGCGACTGCGATCGGCCGGCTGCGCGGCAAGATCAAGTACAGGCCGGTGGTGTTCGAGCTGATGCCCGACAAGTTCACGCTGCTCGACCTGCAGAAGGTCGTGGAGGCGATCCTTGGCCAGCCGCTGCACAAGCAGAACTTCCGCCGCTCGCTCGATCGCTCCGAACTCGTCATCGGTCTGGGGCAATTCACCCAGGCGACTGGCGGACGCCCTGCCGAACTCTTCCGCTTCCGCCGTGAGGCCCTGCGCGAGGGGCATGTTTCGGGCGTCCAGACCCCGCGGGGCTGACCGATCCCGGCAGATTATTCCGACTCGACGGAAACGCCGTTTTGTGAGATTCTACTTATACTCAAGTTGAGTTTAAGTGGGGCTTACAGACCGGACGACGCCTTTCGCTTGAAAGGCGGTTTTTCGGGCCCACCTTATGCTCACGTTGAGCATAAGGCGAAACCCCTGCCTTGTGGATCCGGAGGGACCCAAGATGGCCCGCGTTATCGAATTCGGCCCCGGCTGCGATATTCCCGCTGCCCGACGCAGGCCTACGGCCGCCGAAGCGCGCGGCCTTGCCTACGACGCCGAGGTGAAGGCCGAGACGGATCCGCTCTATGAGCAGGTGAAGGACTTCGTGACGCCGATGGAGTGGCCAGCGATTGCGCCGTTCGTCTTCCACATCAACCGGATGAAGAAGGCGAAGAACGCCGTCATCCTGGCTCACAACTACATGACGCCGGACGTCTTCCGCCTCGTCGGCGACTTCCGTGGCGACAGCCTGCAGCTGGCGCGTGAAGCCGCGCGCACGGATGCGAAAGTCATCGTGCAGGCTGGCGTGCACTTCATGGCCGAAACCTCGAAAATCCTGTGCCCGGACAAGACGGTGCTGATCCCCGACATGCGCGCGGGATGTTCGCTCGCGGCTTCGATCACAGGCGCAGACGTACGCCTGATCCGGGCGCGTTATCCGGGCCTGCCGATTGTAACCTACGTCAACACGACCGCAGACGTGAAAGCCGAGTGCGACATCACCTGCACCTCGTCGAACGCGACGCAGGTGGTCGAACACGTTGCCGAGAAGTGGGGTGTCGACCGCGTGATCATGGTGCCGGACGAGTTCCTGGCCCGTAACGTTGCCGCCAACACGCATATCCGGATCATCGCCTGGAAGGGCCATTGCGAGGTCCACGAGAAGTTTTCGGGCGAGGATGTGCGGCAAATCCGTGACGCACACCCGGGCGCCATTGTGCTGGCGCACCCTGAATGTCCGCCGGATGTCCTTGAAGAAGCCGACTTTGCGGGCTCAACATCCGCACTGTCGACCCACGTGAAGGAATCGGGCGCCCGGAAGGTCGTCCTCCTGACCGAGTGTTCGATGAGCGATAACGTCGCCGCGGACAATCCCGGCGTGGAGTTTGTGAAGCCATGCAACCTGTGCCCGCACATGAAGCGCATCTCGCTGGAGAACATCTACGATGCGCTGCTGAACATGAAGCACGAGGTGACGGTGCCGGAGGACGTGTGCGTGCGGGCCAAGGCGGCGATCGACGCGATGCTGGCGCTGCCCAAGCCGAAGGTGTTCCCGAAGTTCAAGGTCGGCGCCGGCGTGTTCGAGCCCGTGGAAATCATTTGAAGCGGGCCATCGCCATACTGGGCTGCGCGTTCGCGCTGAGCGCGGCGATGCCCGCGTTCGCTGACGACGTCACGGGCGACTGGCTGTTCGATACATCGAAATTCGCGGACAATGACTGCCAGATCGCGGGCCGTATCACGTTCAAGCCGACCAAGGTGAAGAACACCTATACCTGCCTGTTCGTTTCGGAGCAGATCTGCGGGCCGAAGAACTACAACCTCTATATCAAGGTGCAGCAGTCCTGCACGGCGCAGAAGATCGGCAAGCAGGTCGCGATCAAGTCGCGCGTCGACAAGGTGCTCGATCGCAAGCCCGTCGTGCCCAATCCGGAAGACTACTATCTCGCGGACAACTTCATCCTGCAGCTTTCGAACAACAAGGCCGAGATGAATGGCGAGCATTATGACGAGCAGCGCAACCTGAAGGCGCGCTTCTGGCGCGACATCGAGATGGTCGGCTAGGGCAATGGCGGGGACGCGATGAAGCACGCTCGACGTCTCGGCCTCGCCGCAACTCTCGCCGCTGTCTGTCTCGCCGCCCTGCCCGTGACGGCGCAGCAGACGACGCCCGATATTTCCGGAAGCTGGAAGTTCAAGACAGGGGTGCTGCCCAACAAGGGCTGCGTGATTTCCGGCGACATGGAATTCCGCAAGATCCGCGGCGTGAACGACTACACGTGCAGCTTCGTCAGCGTGGAAGACTGCGACCGGCCCGGCGGGCCGACCTTCACCAAGGTCAAGCAGCTGTGCACCGCGAAAATCGTGAAGGGCGAGATCGTCGTCACATCCATGATCGACAAGATTCTCGATGCCGGTCCGGCCGACTTCAAGACGCAGATGCTGGCGACGCAGGCCTATTCGCCGGACCACTTCAAGGTTCACCCCGAGAAGGGCGAACTGATCGGAATCTTTCATTCCAGCCGCGAAGCGCCGGTGCGGTTCTGGCGCAATGTGGACCTGGTCGGATGAAACGCCAGCTGATCCTCTTCGCGACGGCGCTGGGCCTGCTGGCTCAGGGCGCGCAGGCGCAGACGTTGAAGCCCGCCTCGCCTGCCGGCAGCTGGGGCTTTCAGACCGAGAACATGGGCTATGGCTGCGCGCTGTCGGGCGACATCACGATCACGGCGACGGGCGAGAAGACATTCAAGTGCGCGTTCAAGGCCGTGTGGGCGTGCCAGCTTCGCCTTCCGAAATCGGTTCACACGGAGCAGAGCTGCGTCGCCACGCAATCGGGCGATCAGGTGATGATCACGTCGAAGATGGAGAAGGTCGCGAAGGTTCAGCCCGTCGAGATGATGGAGCAGATGAAGCGGCAGTACGCGGCCGACCATTTCACCGTGAAGCTGAATGCGCGCGGCGACGAGATGGACGGGATGTTCCGCTCCTATGGCTCGGCGCCGGTGAAGTTCCGCAAGCATCTCGAGCTGATCGGATGAGGCGCAAGTGACGTCGACACGCGACATCCTCATTGTCGGCGGAGGGCTGGCCGGGCTTTTCCTTGCGCTGAAGCTGGCGCCGAGGCGCTGCACCGTCATCGCGCTGGCGCCACTGGGCCAGGCGGCGGCGTCCGCATGGGCGCAGGGCGGGCTTGCTGCGGCCCTGTCGCCAGAGGACGAGCCGTCGCTGCATGCGACGGACACGGTGAGCGCGGGCGCGGGCATCGTCGATCCGGTTGTGGCGCGGCTGATCGCGCAGGATGGACCAGCGCGGGTTCGTGATCTGCTGGAGCTTGGCGTTCCGTTCGATCGCACCGCGGATGGCGAGCTGGCACTGTCGCTGGAGGCGGCGCATTCGCGGGCGCGGGTGGCGCGCGTGTCCGGCGATCTTGCGGGCAAGGCGATCATGGAAGCGCTGACCTATGCGGTGTCGGCTTCGTCGCACATCGAGGTGGTCGAGGGCGTGAAGGCGCTAGCGCTGCTGCAGGATGGCAATGGCCGGATCGGGGGCGTGCTGGCGCAGGAGAAATCCGGCGACACGTTCCAGCTGCGCGCGGCGGAGACTATCCTGTGTGCGGGCGGATCGGGCGGACTCTATGCGATCACGACCAATCCCAAATCATCGCAAGGCGATGCGGTGGCGATGGCGTATCGCGCCGGTGCGCTGATCGCCGATCCGGAGTTCGTGCAATTCCATCCGACCGCCATCGACATCGGCCGCGATCCGGCGCCGCTGGCGACGGAGGCGCTGCGCGGTGATGGGGCGCATCTGGTGGATGCGAAGGGCCGCGCCTTCATGCTGGACTATCATCCGCTCGGCGATCTTGCGCCGCGCGATGAGGTGGCGCGCGCTATTCATGCCGAGCGCGAAGCGGGACATGGCGCGTTTCTGGATTGCCGGAAAGCCGTCGGCGCACACTTCCCCGATCACTTCCCGACCGTGTTCGCGGCCTGTCAGTCGGCCGGTGTCGATCCGCGGACGCAGCCGATCCCGGTTGCGCCGGCTATGCACTATCACATGGGCGGCGTGGTGACGGATCTGTGGGGGCGCACGTCGCTGGAAGGTCTTTCGGCTTGCGGCGAGAGCGCATCGACCGGCGCGCATGGCGCCAACAGGCTCGCGTCGAACTCGCTGCTGGAGGCGGTCGTGTTCGCTGAGCGCTGCTCGCGCCGTCTCAAGGGCGCGACGCTGACGCAATCCGCCGACGTGAAGGTCGAGACGCCGCCGGACATGAACGAGCTGGCGATGATCGAGCTGCGCAAGCGCATGCACTCGCAAGTGGGCGTGGTGCGCGAGGCGGAGGGTCTTGCGGCGACGATCGACTGGATCGATGCGGCGATGGACAATGTGGGGCCCGCACGCGCGCTGATCGCGGCGCGGCTGATTGCGGCTGGCGCACTGGCCCGGCAGGAAAGCCGTGGCGGGCATTACCGGTCGGATTTCCCGACGATGCTTGAGCCGCATCGCACCTTCATCCGTCGCGGGCGCGGCGGCGAACCCACCATCCATCATTCCGCGATCGCGGAAGGAGTCTGACGTGTCCGAGCATCTACCAATTCCGCCCCTTCCCATTCCTTTTTTGCCCGACGTGGTGATCGAGCCGCTGGTGCGTCTCGCGCTGACCGAGGATTTCGGGCGCGGCGGAGACATCACGACGGATGCCGTGATCCCGGCGGCCACGCACATGAAGGCCGTGATGGCCGCGCGTGAGGCTGGCGTAGCTGCGGGTTATGACGCCGCGCGGCTGGCGCTTCGACTGGTCGATCCCGAAGCGAAGTGGACCACGCTGGTCGAGGAAGGCGTTGCCTTCCAGAAGGGTGCGCAGCTGGTGCGTATCGAGGGCGCCGCGCGGTCGGTGCTGATGGCCGAGCGGGTGATGCTGAACTTTATCGGACCGCTCTCGGGCGTGGCGACGCTGACGGCGAAGTTCGTGGCGGAGACTGCGGGCACGAACGCAAAGGTGACCTGCACGCGCAAGACGACGCCGGGGTTCAGGGCGCTGGAGAAGCGCGCGGTGCGGCTGGGCGGCGGAGTGAACCACCGGCTCGGCCTCGACGATGCGATCCTGATCAAGGACAACCACATCGCGGCGGCGGGCGGCGTTGCGGCGGCGATGAAGCGTGCGCGGGCTGCCGTTGGCCACCTGCGCGCCATCGAGATCGAGGTGGATGGGCTGGACCAGCTGCGCGAGGCCCTGCCCTTCAGGCCGGACGCCGTGCTGCTCGACAACATGTCGGTCGCGCTGCTGAAGGAAGCTGTCGCCATCGTCGGCGGGCAGTCGAAGACCGAGGCTTCAGGCGGCGTGCGGCTGGATACGGTGAAGGCGATCGCACAGACGGGCGTCGACTACATCTCCGCAGGCGCGCTGACGCACTCGGCGGTCAATCTCGACGTTGGGCTCGATTTCGAAAGTTAGAGCGGGCGGGCGTCGGCGACTTCGGTTGCCGGAACCAGCGCTGACGGAAGCTGGGCCGTCTGGGCGGAGACGGTGATCAGCGGGATTGCCGCGACCGTGGCGTCCGGCGCCGGTTGCGCTTCGCCATCCACCGACAGGAAAGCCGGCGGGGGAACCGCTTCGCGCAGATCCTGGGCCTCGAGGGCGATGCGGGCGGTGGTCCACTCCGCATTGGTCTTCGGGAAGCGATAGAAGATGTGCGTACCGATCACCTCGGTCTCGACCAGCCCTGCCTTCCAGTACGGGTTCACATAGTCGGTGTGATAGTGGGTCGCCTTGTTGGTGACCGGCTTGGCCAGTCCCAGCAGGACGTGCAGGGCCACGGCGCGCGCGCGATCCCAGGCAGCGCCTTTCGGCTTGTGGCTGAGCGAACCATCGCAGGTGAAGGTGAACTGGCAGCCGGTGTCGCGGTAGTGGCCCTGATAGACCACGGCACACACGGTTTTCGGGAAGCGGGGATCCCGCATCCGGTTCATGACCACTTCGGCCACGGCCATCTGGCCGATCGTGTCTTCCGAGCGGGCCTCGAAATAGACGGCCTCGGATAGGCAATCGAGCTCGTCCTGCTCGTTCCTGGCCTTGTCCGAGCCCAGGCTGTCGAGGGTGAAGCTGGCGAGGCCGCGCAGGGAAGCGTTGTCCCGAGCGCGCAGGCTGTTGCCGGCTTCATAGGCGTCCACGTCCGTCTGGGCGGCCTGACGGAGCAGGGCCTCAGGGCTGGCGCTGTTCGTATAGGACACGAGCCGGACGCCCGGCTGGCCTTCGGTAGCATTATCGGCGGCGATGGACTGGGCAAGGACGATGGCGTCGGCCCGGTAGGCCTCCTGGGCCTTCTGGTCGCCGAAACGCTCCGCAATCAACGGTCCGCCAAAAGCGAACACGGCGGCGCAGGCCCCGATAGTCAGCACGCGCTGACGGGTCTGCCGTTTGTCGGAGTCCGACATCCTTACCCACCACGTGACGACCGCTGTAGCCGCGGCCTGTACATGATCGAGGATAGGACTGAGAGCTTTCGGGAGGTTTAACACCCCAGTCTTCCCTTTAATGTTCGTAAACCAACAAACCGGTTTTGGACGCCCGCGCGCGTCCGGAACTGACACTCCACAACACCCCGGTGCTATCGTTTCTAATCACTGCGCACCGTGCAGCCGCCCTAACCGGGCCTTTGGTACCGGGCAACCCCGGGAATTTTCTTAGGGGGTGTCGCAAATCCCGCGCCAGGGAGAACCGCATCGATTCCCGATCAACCGGGGAGCGAGCCGTTAACCTTTCGCATTTACGAATAGCCCCTCTTTTCAAGTCCCTTCAGCCTGACCGAAGAGTCCACATAGGCTGTGGCGGCCCTTGGGCAACACCGGGGCGGATTCACCGTAACGGTGATTTGAGACGGCTTTTCCGGCCAGAACGCTGGGGAAATCGCCTTTTGTGGATAAGTCCCGGGCGCCCGGTCTGGGCCAGCCGCCTGTGCCGCAGCGTGGTTTCCAGTCAGCAAACGCCTTCCCCGGATTTTGCCGGAGTCGCGGGCGCTACGCCGCGAAGACCGCCGCCAGCATCGGGGCCAGCACATCCGGCGGAGCATCGTGGCCGACGCCCGGGAGGGTCTTGCGTTGCGCGCCCGGAACGGCGGCGGCAACGCGATCCGCTCCGGCGGCCATGAAGTCGTAGCTGGCGTCGCCATTGGCAATGAGGACGGGGACGCGGATCGCCCGCCAGCTTCTGGTCATGCCGTCGCTCTCAAACGCGTCGGCGATGACGGCGTAGTCGTAGGCCAGCGTGTGGCCGACGGCAGCATAGGCGGGCCAGACCGGCGACTGGCGGAACCCGGCCAGCTGGTCCGGCGGCATGCCGACCGACGACATGAAGTTCACCATCATGTCCTCGCGCCTGTCCTGGGCGTAGAGGGCCTGCATTTCGGCCAACGACTTGCGGGCCTCGGCTTCGGTTTCGTCGCCGGCAATCGGCGGCTCATAGCCCAGCACCTTACCGACGCCAGACAGGGCCGCAGCGGCATGGAGGGCCAGGACCGCGCCGGACGACATGCCATAGAGCATGGCCCGGCCCCCGGCCGGACCGGCGATCAGCGCGGCAATATCCTCGATCTCCCGGGCGACAGCGTAGGGCCGCGTATCGCCAGATTCGCCCCGGCCGCGCCGGTCGTAGTTGATGACGGTGAAACCCTGCCTGGCCAGCATCCCGGCCATCACGGGCGTCTGCTGGTCCACGGCCCGGTGCTGTGTGGCGCCCGCGACGAGAATGATCGCGGGGCCGTTGCCGACCGCGTCGTGGCTGATCTTCGTGCCGTCCTTCGAGGTGACCGTGGGCATGCAATCCTCCCTGTTCGTCCAGAGGACGAACGGCGGGGAACGGTTCCGACAGCTTCCGGAAGATTTTCGGCGGGCCTTCAGACCATACGCCGGGCCTGCATGCGCACGCTGTCCCACGCGCCGGCGATGGCGAGCGTGATGCCGGGCCGCTGGATGTTCACGAATAGGGTCGAGCCGTCTGGCGAGAAGCAGGCGCCGCAGAACTCGGATTTGCCGGGGTCAGCGTTGCGGGCGAGCGTGTAGATCAGGCCATCGGGCGTGACGGCGCGCACGAACTGGTCGCACGAACCATCCTCGCAGACGATCAGCTCCCCGCGAGGAGACGCGACGATGTTGTCGCATTTCTCGAAGTCCTGTTCGCCCGTGCTCTCGACGAACAGTTCCAGCTCGCCCGGCGCATCGGCCTCGCGGGCCGTGCCTTCGTGGACGCTGGGCAGGTAGCGCCAGATCTGGCCGATCTGGGCCGCGCCGCCGGATGTGCAGGCGAAATAGATGGCAGAGCCAGCCGCCTCCATCGCGAACGCCATGCCCTCGCCACGCGCGAAGATCGCAGCGCCGGCCTGACGGCCTCGCAGCCGGAGATCGTTGTTGGGCGCTTCGACTTCCGCCATGTCGATCCAGCGCGCGCGATAGCGGCGATTCTGGATCATGCGCAGCGCAAGATCTCCGCCCTGCTCCCTCGACCAGTTGCGCGTGTCGGCGCCGGCCTGCTCGACCAGCGCGAGCGCCTGCAGCCGTCCGCCTTTCGCCAGCTCGCCCCGCGCGTTCGGCATGAAGCGATAGAACAGCGAGTCGCCTTCATCCTCCGTGAGGTAGACGATGCCGGTGGCGGGATCGACAGCGGCTGCCTCGTGCACAAAGCGCCCCATCGCCTTGAGCGGGACGGGGCTGACCAAACCCTTGTGCGCGGATGCTACCTCGAAGACGAAGCCGTGGTCCTTGCCAGCGCGGTCGCCAACCTTCAGATCCGTTTCCTCGCAGGTAAGCCATGCGCCCCAAGGCGTCGGACCGCCGCTACAGTTCACCGCCGTCCCGGCGAGCGACATGTGTGAACGCTCAATGCGACCCGTGCGAACGTTTACCAGCGCCGTGGTCGTTCCGCCCGAATGCGGACGGTTGGCGGCGGGATGGACATCGTAGACCATCGTCCGGTCGAACGCCGCGCCGGCCCGGAAGGCAGAAGCCGCATGCGCTTCGTCGCTGACGCCAAGCTCGTGGTTGCGCACCAGCAGGCAGCGATCCGGATCGCCCTCGACAGGAAACGCCGCCATGCCGTCATGCGCGCCGGGTTCGATCAGGCCATCCGACATGGGAGTGCCTGCACGCGAGAGGACGGCGTAGGTGAGACCCGGCGCGAGATCGAGCAGGCCTTTCGGATCGGGCTGAAGCGCCAGGCTGGAGACGCGCTGGTTGATCGCTGGACGTGCGGGCGTGGCGCAGCCGAGCAGCTGCAGCGCGGGCGCGGCCACAGCGACGCTGGCGGCGGAACGGATCAGGTTGCGGCGTGAAAGGAGCATCGCGGCCTCCATCGATGGATTGGCGGCGATCTACCCTGCTTTGGCAAGCATGAACGTGAAGGTTTTGTGGCGGCGCGCGCGAGTCATCACCAGTAGTAAGCGAGCTCGAGCCAGACGTGATAATGCGTACCGTTGGCGTCGGTGTGCTCTTCAAGCACGCTTGCCCATTCCAGGTCTGCATTGACGCCTGTCCCAGCGTAGAGCGTGCCCGCAAGAGTGCGATAACCGTCGGCCGCGGCGGCGTCTGGCGTTACGCCCTTGGATTGCCAGCCGGGAAGACAGGCGGCGATCGTTGCGGCCAAGGAGTTCCTCGCATCGGACCCCGCTGCGTAGGAACTGAACTGGTAGCCGCACGAATAAACCGAGTCCCATGTATAATCGACATTGCACTCGGTGGCGCCGCTGAGCGCGTAAGTTGCGCGATACAGATCGTCGTCGAGTTCTTCGCCGAGGATGCCGTCGAAGTCGTCCAGAGCTTCGTCGTTGATCCGGTTCAGCTCGCTGCAGCTTACCTGAGCGTACGCGGCAGGCGCCAGAAAGAGGCCGGTCACCGCGGCCAGCGCGAGAATCGATTTCATGTGCATCCCCTTGCCTCACCCCCGGGGAATACTGATCCCCGGCAAAAGGCGATGCAAGCGGAGGAAGCCGTCAGCGGCCCTTCTTGAGGGCCGCGTGCGCTGCGGCAAGGCGGGCGACGGGAACGCGGAAGGGGCTCGCCGACACATAATCGAGTCCGACTTCCTCGAAGAAGAAGATCGATGCGGGATCGCCGCCGTGTTCGCCGCAGACGCCGAGTTTGAGACGCGGGCGGGCGGCGCGGCCGCGGGTGCAGCCGATGCGTACGAGTTCGCCAACGCCGTCGCGATCGATCGAGACGAAGGGGTCTTTCTCGTAGATGCCGCGCTCCTCATAGATCTTGAGGAAGCGGGAGGCATCGTCGCGCGAGATGCCCAGCGCGGTCTGCGTGAGGTCGTTGGTGCCGAAGGAGAAGAACTCGGCTTCCTCCGCGATCTCGCCTGCGCGCAGCGCGGCGCGCGGGAGTTCGATCATGGTGCCGACAAGGTATTCGACCTGCGCCTTGCGCTCCTGGAAAACCTGCTCGGCGGTTTTCACGACGAGCGCGCGCACGAGTTCAAGTTCTCTGCGGGTGGCGACAAGCGGGATCATGATTTCCGGGATGGGCGCCTTTCCCGAGGCCTGCGTCACATCAAGCGCGGCTTCGAAGATGGCGCGGGCCTGCATCTCGTAGATTTCGGGATAGGTGACGCCGAGACGGCAGCCGCGATGGCCCAGCATCGGGTTGGATTCGTGCAGTTCCGCGGCGCGGGCGCGCAGGACATCGGCGCCGATGCCGGACTGTTTGGCGACGCCGGCGATGTCTTCCTCGGTGTGCGGCAGGAATTCGTGCAGCGGCGGATCGAGCAAGCGGATCGTGACCGGCAGGCCGGCCATGATCTGGAAGATTTCCGCGAAGTCGGCGCGTTGCATCGGGAGCAGCTTTTCGAGCGCCTTGCGGCGGCCGCGTTCGTTGTCGGCGAGGATCATCTCGCGGACGACCGGGATGCGGGCGGCGTCAAAGAACATGTGCTCGGTGCGGCAGAGGCCGATGCCTTCGGCGCCGAACTTACGCGCGGTTTCGGCATCGAGCGGCGTTTCTGCGTTGGCGCGCACCTTCATGCGGCGGACCGAGTCAGCCCAGCCCATCAGCTCGCCGAAATCGCCGCCCTGTTGCGGCTCGACCATCTTCACGGAGCCGACGAGGACTTCGCCCTTGGCGCCGTCGACCGTGATGATGTCGCCCTTCTTGAGCGTGCGCGAGCCGACGCGGACCGTACCCTTCTCCGCGTCGATCTGGAGCGAGCCGGCGCCGCAGACGCAGGGGCGGCCCATGCCGCGCGCGACGACGGCGGCGTGGCTCGTCATGCCGCCGCGTGCGGTGACGATAGCCTTGGCGGCGTGCATGCCCTGAATATCCTCGGGCGAGGTTTCGATGCGGACGAGGATGACGGCCACGTCCTTCGCCGCCAGCGCGACGGCTTCGGCGGGTTCGAACACGACCTGGCCGACGGCGGCGCCCGGAGAAGCAGGCAGGCCCTTCACGAACACGTCGCGCACCGCATCCTTGGCGATCGTCGGGTGCAGGAGCTGGTCGAGTTGCGACGGATCGAGGCGGAGGACGGCTTCTTCCTTCGTGATGAGGCCTTCCTTGCACATCTCCACGGCGAGCTTCAGCGCGGCGGGCGCCGTGCGTTTGCCGTTGCGGGTCTGCAGCATGTAGAGCGTGCCCTGCTCCACCGTGAATTCGATGTCCTGCATGTCGCGATAATGCGTCTCGAGGCGCTCGGCGACAGCGATGAGCTGGGCGTAGACTTCGGGCATCGCCTCTTCGAGCGACAGGTCTTCCGACTTGAGATCGGCCTTGCGCGAGTTGGAGATCGGCGCGGGCGTGCGGATGCCGGCGACGACGTCTTCGCCCTGAGCGTTCACAAGGTATTCGCCGTAGAAGCGCTTCTCGCCGGTGGAGGGATCGCGCGTGAAGGCAACGCCGGTGGCGGAGCTCTCGCCCATGTTGCCGAACACCATCGACTGCACGTTGACCGCCGTGCCCCAGCTTTCCGGTATATCGTTCAGACGCCGATAAGTGATCGCGCGATCGTTCATCCAGCTTGCGAAGACGGCGCCGATGGCGCCCCAGAGCTGGTCCTTCGGCTCCTGCGGGAACGGGCGGCCGATCTTCTTCTCGACGGCTTTCTTGTAGAGCGCGATGACCTCGATCCAGCTTTCGGCGCCGAGATCCGTGTCGAAATTGAAGTCGCGGCTTTCCTTGTAGTCGTCGAGGATGTGCTCGAACTCGTCATGGCCGATGCCAAGGACGACGTTGGAATACATCTGGATGAAGCGGCGATAGCTGTCGTAGGCGAAGCGGCGGTCGCCGGAGAGTTTGGCGAGGCCTTCGGCGGTCTGGTCGTTGAGGCCGAGGTTGAGGACGGTGTCCATCATGCCGGGCATGGAAGCGCGCGAGCCCGAGCGCACGGAGACGAGCAGCGGATTGCGGACGTCGCCGAACTTCTTGCCGGTGCGGCCTTCAAGCGCCTTCAGCGCGTCGTTGACCTGGCCTTCGAGGTCGGCCGGATACTTCCGCTTGTTGGCGTAGAAGACCGTGCAGACTTCAGTGGTGATGGTGAAGCCGGGGGGCACGGGAAGCCCGAGCTTCGCCATCTCGGCCAGGTTGGCGCCCTTGCCGCCAAGCAGGTTCTTCATCGACGCATCGCCATCCGAGGCGCCGCCGCCGAAATCATAGACCCACTTGGTGGCGAGTTGGCTCATGGTTCGACCTTCGAATGCATCGTACGCGTGGAGGGCGACCCCCACCTGATCGCGACCGCGTTGCCGCCTGCAAGCGTTGCGCCTCCCCCTTGCAGGGGGAGGAACATCCCGCTCGCCGCGTGCATAGAACCTCCTCCCCCTGAAAGGGGGAGGCGCCACATGCCCGCCATCTCAAGCGACACCGGCCAGGTGGGGGTCGCCCTCCACGTGCGCAGCGGGAGCGTGGCGCCCATGCCTAGCCCTCGATCTTGCTGAAATCCGCCACGCGATTCAGCGCGTCGCGGATCTGCGAGAGGATGTTCAGGCGGTTCTCGCGAACATCTGCCTTGTCGGCGTTCACGGTCACCTTGTCGAAGAAAGCATCCACGGGCCCGCGGAGTTTCGACAGCGCGCGCATCGCGCCGGCGAAATCTTCCTTTTCGAGCGCGGCGGAGGCATCGGGCGCCACCTTGTTGAGCGCCGAGACCAGCGCATCGACTTCCGGCGGATCGCCCGGCATGGCCTTGCCCTGCCCCGAATACGACTTGCCGTCCTTCTTCTCCTCGATGGCGAGGATGTTGGCGGCGCGCTTATAGCCCGCGAGCAGGTTCTTGCCGTCTTCGGTGGAGAGGAATTCGCCAAGGGCTTCGACGCGCTTCACGATGAGAACGAGGTCGTCTTCGCCGAGGGCGAAGACCGCGTCGATCAGGTCGTGGCGCGCGCCTTGTTCGCGGAGGTGGACTTTGAGGCGGTCGGCGAAGAAGGCTAGTAGATTGCTGATCCGGTGACGCAGGGTTTGATCCCAAACGCTTCTGTTCGCCGCAAAGTCGGCTGCTTGCTTCTTGGCTTCCTCAAGGTCTTCATCGATTTCTTCAGCCTCGTCGGAAGCTTTCCGTCCGACGCGTCGTTCCTTGGCCCTTTGTTCTGCCACCGACAGAAGAATATCCAACGCGAGATCTTCCGTTCGTGTCACAAGCGCCACAACGCGAGACGCTGCTGGCCCGCGCAAAATTTCATTGAGGCCAACACGAAGTTCATTCTCAAGAATTATTCGGATCACACCAAGCGCTGCTCTGCGAAGAGCATAGGGGTCACGCGAGCCTGTCGGGTATTCATCGATCGCCCAGAATGACATCAACGTGTCGAACTTGTCGGCAAGCGCGACGGCTACGCTAAGCGGCTTTGAAGGTGCCTCGTCGGAAGGTCCTTTCGGTTTGTAATGATCTCTGATGGCATCCGCGATCTCTTGGGGCTCTCCGTGGCCGAGCGCGTAGTAACGCCCCATTGTCCCCTCGAGTTCGGCAAACTCACCGACCATGTCCGACACAAGATCGCACTTCGCCAGTCGGGAAGCACGTTCTGCTAGCTTTGGTTCCGCACCTGAATAACGCGCAAGCTCCGCAGCCAGCTGGCTGTCGAGATCAGCCTTTTCAGACAGCAAACCGATCTGCTCGTGGAATGTGATCTCATCTAGTTTCGGTAGTCGGTCTTCGAGTCTGATCTTGCGGTCGTTGTCCCAGAAGAAGCGCGCGTCGTTGAGGCGGGCGCTCAGCACGCGAGAATTGCCTTCGGCGATCTTCTTGCCGCCATCGGCGGCGTCGAGGTTGGCGACGACGATGAATTTGGGGGCGAGGCCGTCGTCCTTCTTCGCGGGGTCGCGCACGGCGAAGTATTTCTGGTGGGTGCGCATGGAGAGCTTGATGACCTCGGGGGGGAGATCGAGGAAGCTCTTGTCCATGTCGCCGATGATGACGACGGGGAATTCGGCGAGGCCGGCAACTTCTTCCAGCAGGCCGATGTCGTCGACGAGTTCGAGGTTCTGGGCGGCGCAGAGCTGCTTTGCCTCGGTGAGGATGGTTTCCTTGCGCTCCTCGCGGTCGAGGATCACGCGGCCCTTGTTCTTGAGCACGTCGGAATAGTCATCCCAGCGGCGCACCTGGAAGGGGCCGCGGCCCATGACGCGGTGGCCCTCGGTGATGTTGTCGGACCTGATGCCTTCGATCTCGAACGGGACGATCTCGCCGTCGAAGGTGCAGAGGATGCGGCTGATCGGGCGGACCCAGCGCAGGTCTCCACTCCCCCAGCGCATCGATTTCGGCCAGTGGAAGCCACGGATGATCTGCGGCACGAGCGCGGCGATGACGTCTGCCGTCGACTTGCCGGGCTTGTGGACGTGCGCGACGTAGACGCGGCCCTTCTTCGGGACTTCGTGGACGTGGGCCTGGCTGATGTCGGTGAGGCCGGCTTTTTTCAGGAAGCCCTGGATGGCGGCGTCGGGCGCGCCTTCCTTGGGGCCGATGACGTCTTCGGTGACGTCTGCCGATTTCACCGGGAGGCCTTCGACCACGGCGACGAGGCGGCGGGGGCCGGAGAAACCCTTGATTCCCTCGGGCATCAGGCCTGCTGCCGTTAGGCCATCCATCAGCGCTTTCACGAGATCGGCCTCGGCCTTCGCCTGCATGCGGGCCGGAATTTCCTCGGACAGGATTTCGAGCAGAAGCTGGGGCATTTGGCCTGTTGTTGCAGCGCGGAATTCGCTGCGTCAGTGCAGCGGAACGGGGGGATTGGCAAGGGTTGGAAGGGTTTTCCTCCCCCTGAAAGGGGGAGGCGCAACATTCGCGAATGATTGGGCGGTCGGGATCAGGTGGGGGTCGCCCGGTTCAGTGCGCGGGGCGGGCCGACCCCCTCCTGAATCCCGATGCTGCGTGCACTGCGCGCGAGGCCCCTCCCCCTTGCAGGGGGAGGAGGTTCAGTGGGCCTCGCCACGTTTCTTGGGACGCGTTAGCTCTCTGCCATGACCCACACATTCGACTTTCATTTCTCGTTCCGCTCGCCCTACTCCTACCTCGCCATGCCGCTGATCGAGGCGCTGCTGAAGCAGTACGACGCAGCCGCGAACATGCGGATCGTGCGGCCTATCGCGGTGCGCATCCCGGGCTTCTTTCAAAAAGTGAATCCGCTGTGGCCGCCCTATCTGGGGAAGGACTGCCGGCGGATCGCGGAGATGAACGGCATCCCCTATCGCTGGCCCCGACCTGACCCGATCGTGCAGGACCGCGAGACGCGCGATGTGGCCAGGGAGCAGCCTTATATCATGCGCGTGAGCCGGCTGGGTGCGCTGGCGGCGGAGCGTGGGCGGGGTTTTGAGTTTGTGCGGGCGGCCAGCCACATGATGTGGTCCGGCGAGACGGACGACTGGCATGCGGACGGCAAGCTGGCCGCCTGCGCCGATGCTGTCGGGCTGGATGGTGAAGTTCTGGAGCGGGACGCGGCAGCGGATGCGGGCCGGCTGGATGCGATCATCGAAGCCAACGAGAACGGCCAGACCACTGCCGGGCACTGGGGCGTTCCGCTCTTCGTGTTCGAGGGCGAGCCCTTCTTCGGGCAGGACCGGGTGGATCATCTGCTGTGGCGGATGAAGCAGCGGGGGTTGAAGGAACGGTGACGTCTGCTTGATCGGCTGATGCCCGTGGTTGCAGGCCGTCGCACGGGCTGCAACATGGCCGCAAAGCTTTCTGGAGCGGTCATGCGAGTAGCGGGTCTTGTTCTTTCTGTCGTGTTGCTCGCGGGCGCCGCGACGGCGCAGCCGCCGGGAGAGGCGCCGCCCGAGGTCAACTGGACCGTCGTCGGCATGCGGGGCGGGGCGATGGGCTGGGAGTCGTCGCGCATCGTCGCGGATGAGGCCGCCAACACCAGGACAGTGCGGCGGCTCATGTATTTCGAAACAGCGAAGCCGATTGGAGACGACAGCTACAATTATACGCTGCAGGAGATCACGTACCTCTGCGGCGAGAGCAAGTTCCGCTATGGCGCGGCTACCGTCATGGACGCAGCCGGGGAAAAGCTCGGCGAAGGCAAGCCGGATGCGGACTGGCGCAGTGTGTCGGCCAGCACTCCGGAGTCATTTCTCGAGGGCGTGGTCTGCCGGGGCGACGCTCCCCAGAGAACGAAACCCTACGCAGACATGGAAGCCGCGATGGCGGGCGCGATCATCCAGGCGCTGCCGCAGTGAAACATCCTTCCCCGTTCACGGGGAAGGTGGCGCAGAGCGCCGGATGGGGGACGCCAAGAGAGAATTCCTTCGTGGCCTCCCCCCATCCCGGCTTCGCCGTACTTCCCCCGTAAACGAGGGAAGATGTTACTCTGCCCGCTTGTCCGGCGGCGGCTGCACGATCGGCGCCCGGCTGAGATCCACCGTGTCGAACTCGGCGAACATGTCGCCGGCTTCGTAGAGCGTGTTGAGCGGAACGTAATCGCACACCTGTTCGAAGCGCGCCCACATCGCCTGCACGCGCGAGTTCTCGTGCGCTTCCTCGATGGCGGCGGGCGATGCCCATTCGAATACCTCGACGATCGTGCCGTCCTTCGCGCGCATCACGACCGAATGGCGGTCCGTCGCGAGGCCCTCGGAGCGCAGCAGGTGAACGTGGTCGCGCACTTCGGACAGCAGCACATCGGCCTTGCCGGGTTTCGGCCTGTAAGCTGCGATGACGATACGCGGGATGCTCATGGTAGGATTCTCAGGGCGGGGCCGGATCCGGAGTGGCTGCAAACATGGGACGCAGATAGTCCTGCTGCAGCTGGTCGAGACGCGGCAGCATCACGCGCGTGGTGTAGTGACCGAGAAGTAGATTGCCGCGCAGGAACGCCCAGTCGACGATCTGGTTCTCGTGGAATTCGACGACCGCACCTTCGCGCAGCTCACCGAGATAACGCGGATCGATCTGAAGCTCGCCCACGATCTTGCCATCGCCGCGCGCGATGTATTCGAGCCAGACGTCTTCGGCGCCCGGCTGCCCGTCGCGGCGCGGGATCGCGGCCTTCAGCGAGAAATCATATTCGTCGACCAACGGCGCCTCGAAATGCTCCCAGAAATAGGGAAGCTTCGCCTGCGCGTTCTTCGTCGCCGTTGCCAGATCACGCTGATACTCCGCCTCGGGATCGGCCGTCTCGCCCGAGCAGGCGGCGAGGGCTACGACACACGAGAGCAGCAGCATCCTCATCGACGGATCAGTTCGGCTTGGGCGCGGCGGCGTCCTTGAGTTTGATCTCGAACGTCTTGGGCCAGTATTTGCCGGTCACGAAAATGCGGTCGCCGGCGGCATCATAGGCGATGCCGTTCAACACGTCGACGCCTTGCCGTTCCTGCATGCTCAGCAGATTGGCGAGGAAGACGACGCCCGTCACCTTGCCCGTCGCCGGATCGATGCGGACGATGCGGTCGGACTCGAACACGTTCGCCCAGATCTCGCCCTTGATGAATTCGAGCTCGTTCAGCTTGTCGACCGGACGGCCGTTCATCGTCACGTCGATGCGGCCCGTCTCGGCGAGCGTGCCCAGATCGAGGATGCGGATCTGGCTGGTGCCGTCGCTCATGAACACGCGCTGGCCGTCGGTGGTCAGCGCCCAGCCCTCGCCCGGATAGGTGAACTCGCCGGTAGGCTTCAGCGTGGCGCGGTCATAGATGAAACCCTTGCCATGCTTCCAGGTGATCGAGATGATCTTGTCGGGCAGCACCAGCATGCCCTCCCCGAAATATTGCTTGTCGATGTCGTGCTGGAGTTGCACCGCGCCGGTCGCCAAATCGTACTTGCGGACCCAGGACGTGCCCTCGACGCCGGTGCTCTCGTACATCACGCCATCGACGAACTGCAGGCCTTCGGTGAAGGAGGCCGTGTCGTGCGGATAGGTCGCCACGATCTTGTAGTTGTACGCCGGAACGGCGGGCGCTGCAGACGACGCAGTTGGAGCCGGCGCAGGCGCGGGCGAGCATGAGAAGGCGGCGAGGAAAGCTGCGGCAAGAATGTATCTCATGCCACGATTTCTAGCCGCCCGCTCTCGCTTCGCCAACTGCCCCTTTACTGCGGCGGCGTTGCCGAAGGCTCAACCGGCGGCGTGGCGGGCTGAGGTGGGGCGGTTGACGGGGGCGTTACCGGCGCAGGCGTCGGCTGGGGCTGCGCCGCCGCAGGCGGAGTTGCGGCAGGTGGCGGAGTTGGGCGCGCAGCCGGAACGGCCGCCGGTTTGATGGGTGCGGGTGTCGGCGCCGTTGCTGCTGCGGCAGGCGCCACAGGCCTCGGCCCCTTGGGTGCATGCTGCGCCAGCGGAGGCAGCGAACCAACCATCCCGTCCGGCCGCGCCTTGGCGAGCATCGCCTTGTAGGCTGGCCGCGCTTCGATCAGGGCTTTCCATGCGTTGATCTTCGGGAACTGGGTCCGGTCGACGATGTTCAACTGCATCGCGAAGTTGAGCGGGAACACCATCATGATGTCCGCCGCGCCGAACTCCTTGCCGCTGAACCAGGGATGCCCGGCCAGCCAGTCTTCCGCGTACTGCACCACCTGCTCGCTATCGACGAGGCGCGAGCGCTCTTTTGGCGGCGCCAGTTGCCAGGCGCGATAATCCGCCATGGCGCGCGAGGCGAGCGAGCCTTCCGCGTAGTGCATCCACATCAGGTGGTAGGGGTAATCGAGGCTGTCCATCGCCGGCTGGAGCTTGCCCGGCGCATAGCGGTTGAGGATTGTCTCGATGATCGCGCCGCTCTCCACCATCACCTGCCCGCCAATATCCACGGTGGGCGCGACGGGCATGCCGGGATTGACCTCGCGGATCGACGCCATCGAGCCGGCAAGATCGCCGCGCTTGAACTCAAGCGTGTAGGGAAGGCCCAACTCCTCCATCAGCCAGACGATCCGCTCCGACCGGCGGCCTTCGAGATGGTAGATCTTGATCGCCGGAATGGCCGGCGCTGCTGCAACTGCGGGAAGCACAGGGCCGGTGACGGCCGGAACCGGCGCGTCATCCTCGCGGCACGCGCCGAGCGCGATGACGATGCAGACTGCAAGAAGACGCTTCATGCGGGACTCCCAGACGCTTTACCGGCCACGGCTAGCATGCAGCGGCGGCACATGCAGCGGTGGATTTCAGTTGAAGCAGAGGCGCAACGAAAACGGCGGCGCAGGTGAATCTGCGCCGCCGTCATTGGCTTTTCGTAATGCGTTAGTTCTGCGCCGGCGCCGGCGCAGCAGCGGGCTGGCGCGGACCGGAGGGGGCGTGTTGTGGCAGTTTCGGCGGAGAGCCGATCAGGCCATCAGGACGCGCCTTGGCCAACATGGCCTTGTAGGCAGGACGTTCTTCCATTTTCTTCTTCCAGGCCGTGATCACCGGGAAGCGCGTCTTGTCGACGATGTTGAGTTCCATCGCGAAGTTGAGCGGGAACACCATCATGATATCCGCAGCGGAGAACTCCGCGCCGCCGAAATACGGATGCGCCTTGAGATAGTCCTCGGCGAACTGGACCTCGGCTTCCGAGTCGACCAGCGGCGAGCGCTGTTTCGGGGGATTGGTCATCCACACGCGATAGTCGGCGATGACGCGCGAGGCGAGCGAGCCTTCGGCGTGATGCATCCAGATCATGTGCTGGCCATAGTCAGCGCTGCCCAGCGCCGGCGTGAGCTTGCCCGGAGCGTAGCGGTTGAGGATCGTCTCGATGATGGCGCCGGATTCGGTCATGACCTCGTTGCCGATGGTAACGGTCGGCGCCACCGGCATGCCCGGGTTCACGGCGCGGATGGCGGCCATGGATTTCGCCAGATCGCCGCGCGTGAACACCAGCTTGTAGGGAAGGCCCAGTTCTTCCATCAGCCAGACGATCCGCTCGGAGCGGCGGCCCTCGAGGTGATAGACGGTGATCTCCGGCATCTGCAGCGCGGCGGTGGCCGGCGCGGCTGACGTCGATGATCCGGTTGTCGATGCGCAGCCAGCGAGGGCCAGCGCCACAAGCGCGGCGCCCAATTGCAGTCTCATGGCGTCTCTCCCGTAATTATTGTTACGCATGCCTTAGCATGCGCTTCCGAAGAGCGGAACACGGCGCGACAAACGGCTCGCGCTTCAGGATGGCCGCGATGGCGGCCGTGCTTCATCCGGCAGCGGCACAGGCGGGCCGATCATGCCATTCGGACGCGCCTTGGCGACCATGCGCTGATAGGCGGGGCGCGCATGCATGCGCGCCAGCCAATCGAGGATTTTCGGATAGCGCTCGTTGTCGACGATGTTGAGCAGGAACGTGTAGCGCAGCGCGAATTCCATCATGATGTCGGCGGAGCTGAACTCGGCACCGCCGAAATACGCATGGTTCGACAGCCAGTCTTCAGCGAACCTGATGACATTTTCGGAATCGACCAATGGCGAGCGCCGCTCGGGCGGCTTGATCTGCCAGACATTGTAATCCGTTCCGACGCGCGGCAGCAGCGAGCCTTCGGCGTACTGGTACCAGATCTGGTGCCAAGGGTAGTCCTTGCTGTCGAGCGCGGGCATCAGCTTGCCGTCGGTATGGCGGCGCAGGATCACGTCGATGATCGCGCCGGATTCCATCAGCACCTCATCGCCGTAGAGAACCGTCGGCGCAGTTGGCATCTTCGGATTGACCTTGCGGATTTCCGCGAGCGAGGCGCCGAGATTGTTGTTCACGAACTTCAGTTCGTAAGGAAAGCCGAGTTCTTCCATCAACCAGACGACGCGTTCGGACCGGCGGCCTTCGAGGTGGTAGATGGTGATGGGTGGCGACGGGGTGGCCGCGTGTGTTTCCGGCGCGGAGGCTGGCGAGGTCGTGCAGGCGGTTGTCATGGCGGCAGCTAGGGCAGCAGCCAAAAGAGCAATGCGCATGATCGTCCCTCCGTGCGTTGCCTCCCCTTCCGGCTTCGCTTGTTTGTTGGTGCGCACCGTTAGCCGGTCCGCGCCAACCCGCAAGGCACCCTAGCGGTGCCTGAAGGCGCTTGCCAAGCGAGGCAATCGTTGTTAGATTTACATTGTAAATTTAAAGGGAGATCGGCATGGCGACGTTCAGGGACAATCTTCTGGCCGGAAAGACGGCTTTCGTCGCGGGCGCTTCCAGCGGCATCAACCTGCAGATCGCGATGCGACTCGCGCAGGCGGGCGCCGCCGTGACGATTCTCTCCCGCTCGCCCGACAAGATCGAAGCCGCGGCGGCTGGCATCCGCGCGACTGGTGCCAAGTGCATCGGCATCGCGCAGGATGTTCGTGATCACGATGGCGTGGGCGCCGCATTCGCGAAATCTGTCGAAACCCATGGCGAGATCGACATCCTCGTCTCCGGCGCCGCCGGCAACTTCGTCGCGCCGTTCAACGGCATTTCGTACAATGGCTTTCGCGCGGTGATCGATATCGATCTCGTCGGCACCTACAACGTGATGCGGCAGGGCTTCCCGCATCTGCGCAAGCCGGGCGCGAGCTGCATCAGCATCTCCGCCCCGCAATCGCTTCACCCCTTCCCGATGCAAGCGCATGTGTGCGCCGCAAAGGCTGGTGTCGACATGCTGACCAAGACGCTCGCCATCGAATGGGGCATGCTGGGCGTGCGCGTGAACTCGATCATTCCCGGCCCGATCGCGGACACGGAAGGCATGGCGCGCCTCGCGACGACGCCCGAGGCGCTCGAGATGAGCAAGAAGTCCACCCCGCTGAAACGGTTGGGCACGAAGGACGAGGTGGCCGACCTCGCCCTGTTCCTGTGTTCGGACGCCGCCGCCTACATCACGGGCGGGATCATTCCCTGCGATGGCGGCATATCGCTGATGGGCGTGGGCAGGGTCAGCTGACGATCAGATGTAGTCCGGCTCGGCGACGGTGCGTTCGTTCACGACGCCGTCGCCGGTGTTCACGACTTCGGACTTCTCGAACAGCACCACCTGGCATTCGCCGCCCAGCGCCTCGGGTTTGTGCTCGGTCCCCTTCGGCACGATGATGAAGGCGCCGGGGCCGATGTCTTCATGCCGGTCCCGGAAGTGCATCCGCAACACGCCTCCGACGACGAGGAACATCTCGTCCGCGTCGGCGTGCTGATGCCAGTGGAACTCGCCCTGCAGCCGCACCAGCCGCACATCGTGATCGTCTACCCGCCCCACGCGCTTCGGGCTCCATGGTTCGGAGAACAGGGCGAACTTGTCGGCGATGGAGACAGGGCGCGGGATCATGGGCTCACCTCGGATTTCAAACTCTCAGCGTGCAACGGTCCGCACAAGAGAGCGTTTCTACTGGATGAACCCAGCTTCGCCCCCTCCTCCGCCCGCGCCCGACCAGCCGCCAACCACGCCGCCGATCGAGATACCGCCGGAACCCGTCAGCGATCCGCCTCCATCGCCCAAGCCGCCTCCGCCCGTTGCGGCGTAAGATCTACGGCTTGAAAAGCGTGTCGTGCGTGGTGCGTGGCTGCTGCGTGGGCTTCGGCGCCGCGACCCGCTTCCGGTGTGCGACAATATCGAGAATGATCCGCCCGATCAGCGCAGTGGCGAGCGGTGCGAAGGCCAGCAGCAGCGAAGGCGCGGAAAGGTTCGGCGCGAATGCCATGCCCAGCAGGGCCAGCGTCGCCATCACATAGAAGCCGAGAATGATCAGGCTCAGCGGCTGGCCCACGAAACGCAGCCATCCGAACGCCACGCCGACGCCCAGCCACCAGTAGAAACCTACGCCTCCCCATCCGGTCCACCCGAGATCGAGTTGCCAGACATTGGCAATGATCGCGATGTCGGCCGCGATGGACGCAAGGCCAAGCAGGTGGAAAACGATGTACCAGGCCGGCTTCATGCACGCCTTCCGCCGACAACACGCTCGACAACCACAATAACGACAGCGCCCGCCCCGTAGGCAAGCAGGTCAAACCAGTCGAACGACCCGCCGAGCACAGTCCGGGCAAGCGCGTTGTCCGACAAGTTCAACGCTCCCAGCAGATTTGCGGCCTGCGCAAGCTCGATCACCAGCGCGATTGCCAGCGTAAGCACCAGAGCTGAACCCAGCCTGAGCGGCGTTACGGCGCGCAGCGCGCAATAGACCAACCCGATCGCCAGAACGTCGCCAACATAGGGCCGGACGAAATCGTCACGCACGAAAAGCGCGATCGCCAATTCCAGCAGGAAGATAACCAGCGCCGCAATTGCGTAGCCTGGCCGGACCGTCACGCGCTCTGCGACTTCTCCCACGCCTCGGCTGATCCCTTCGCGAGATCGCGCACGCGGGCGATGAAGCTCTGGCGTTCGGTGGGCGAGATGACGCCGCGGGCGTCGAGCAGGTTGAAGATGTGCGAGGCCTTCAGCGCCTGCTCATAGGCCGGCAGCGGCAGCGGCTTTTCGAGGCCGAGCAGTTTCTTGCAGACCTTCTCGCAGTCGCTGAACCAGCGCTGGAGAACTTCCGTGTCGGCGTGTTCGAAATTGTAGGCCGACTGCTGCTTCTCGTTCTCGAGGAACACGTCGCCATAGGTGAGCGGGTATTGTGACTGCGGATCGTTGAACGGCAGGTCGTACACGCGGTCGAGGCCGAACACGTACATGGCGAGGCGTTCGAGACCGTAGGTGAGTTCGCCCGATACCGGGCGCACGTCGAGGCCGCCGACCTGCTGGAAGTATGTGAACTGCGAGACTTCCATCCCGTCGCACCACACCTCCCAGCCAAGACCCCATGCGCCCACGGTCGGGTTCTCCCAGTCGTCCTCGACGAAGCGGATGTCGTGCACGCTAGGATCGATGCCGATCTCGTAGAGGCTTTCGAGATAGAGATCCTGAATGTCCGGCGGGTTCGGCTTCAGGATGACCTGGTACTGGTAGTAGTGCTGCAGCCGGTTGGGGTTCTCGCCATAGCGGCCATCCTTCGGACGGCGGCTCGGCTGCGGATAGGCGGCGAACCACGGCTTCGGCCCAAGAGCGCGCAAGGTCGTCGCCGGGTGAAGCGTCCCTGCCCCCACTTCCATGTCGTAAGGTTGCAGGATCGCGCAGCCCTTCGACGACCAGTAGGCCGACAGCTTGAGCATGATGTCCTGAAAGCTCTTCGGCTTCACGATCTCGCGCTTCGGTGCGGCGGGCTTGGCGGGCATGCGGGTCTCCTGCGCCCTCCATAAGCGGCGGCTCTCCGGCTGTCATCCCGGCCGTAGCGTAGCGCAGAGCCGGGACCCATTCATCCGCGTCGACAAGTTGAGAAGTGGGTCCCGGATAGCTCTACGCGCTTCCGGGATGACAAATCCGATCACCCGGAAACGGAAAGTCCCAAGAAATGACCCCGCGAGCGCGATTGGAATCAACACTCGGTTAAGCCCTCTGCGTCATTTATGCTACTAGCATATACCAAGGATGCCATTTCATGCTCGCTGCTTTCAAGCCCCGCGCTGTTCAGCCGATCCTGCCGGCTCTTCCCGCAGCTCCCGTTCGCGATGTCAGCGGCATGATCAACGCGCTCGACCGCGTCATGGCGGTGATCGAATTCAATCCTGACGGCTCGATCGTCACGGCCAACGCCAACTTCTCGTCGGCGATGGGCTATGCGCTTGACGAGATACAGGGCCGCCACCACCGCATGTTCGCAGAGCCCGCCTACGCGGCCAGCGACGACTACCGCCGCTTCTGGGATCGCCTGAACCGTGGCGAGTTCGTCTCCGGCGAGTTCAAGCGCTTCGCCAAGGGCAATCGCGAAATCTGGCTGCAGGCCAGCTACAATCCGATCATGGATGCGTCGGGCAAGGTCGTGCGTGTCGTGAAATTCGCGACCGACATCACCGACCAGAAGTACAAGTCGATGGACGCGACCGGCCAACTCGAGGCCATCAACCGCAGCCAGGCCGTGATCGAATTCAACCTCGACGGCACGATCATCCATGCCAACCCGAACTTCTGCAACGCGGTCGGCTACGCCCTCGCCGACATCAAGGGCCGCCACCACCGCATGTTCGTCGAGCCTGCCTATGGCGCCAGCGTCGAGTACGCACAGTTCTGGGAAAGCCTGCGCCGCGGCGAGTTCCAGGCCGCCGAATACAAGCGCTATGGCAATGGCGGCCGCACGATCTGGATCCAGGCCAGCTACAACCCGATCCGCAATGCCGATGGCGTGCCGGTGAAGGTCGTTAAATACGCCACCGACATCACCGCGATGGTCGAGAAGCGCCTGCGCAACGAGAAGCTCTCGAACGAGATCGAACGCGACCTGTCCGGTATCGCCGACAACATCTCCAACGTCTCGCGTCAGGCCAGCGAAGTCGCCGGCGCCGCCACGCAGACCTCTGAAACGATCCAGAGCGTCGCCGCCGCCGCGGAGGAACTCACCGCCTCGATCAACGAGATTTCGTCCAGCGTCGCTTCCTCGAAGAAATCCGCCGACGAGGCCCACCGCCTCACCCAGTCTGCCGACGCTTCCACGGCCGCCCTAACCAAGACGGCCGAGCAGATGACGGGCATCGTCGATGCTGATCGACGACATCGCCTCCCAGATCAATCTTCTGGCTCTCAATGCAACGATCGAGTCGGCGCGCGCGGGCGAAGCCGGACGCGGCTTTGCTGTCGTCGCTGCGGAAGTGAAACAGCTCGCGGCCCAGGTCTCGGCCGCGACCAAGACGATCTCCAGCGAGATCCACGGCGTCCAGTCGGTCTCCGCCGACGTCGTCACGTCGCTGAAGGCGATCCAGGGCGCGGTCACGACGATTTCGGCCAGCATCTCGCAGGTCGCCGCTGCCGTTCAGCAGCAATCGTCCGCGACTTCGGAAATCTCGTCGACCATGCAGATGGCGTCAGGATCGGTTACCGCGATCGACCGCGGCATGGGCGAGATGGCCGGCGCGATGTCATCGGCCGCTCACGCGACCGAGCAGGTGCGCGGAAACATGCAGGTTCTGGTGAAATAGGCGCGGGTTCGCGCGTTAGCGGCGCGAACCGCTCGGACGCACGGCCAGGATCGCGAGGATGCCGAACGCGATGATGAGGGATGCTGCCTGAACGATAACTTGCATGCGCCGAAACTCCACTCGCCCCTCTAACAACCACTTAAGCGCCGGGCGTGCCGGAGCCGGATGACGCGTCCAGATAGTCGCAAGACATCGTCGTCGCGTGGCAAGACTCGCCGCCGAATGCGTCATCGATGCGGCGAGATGCTGGCGAGGTAAGAGTCGAGGCTCGCTGAATCAAGAGTCCTGAGGCTTGTCGTGCGTATCGTCGCGAGGTGTGTTCCTGCGGGCACGGTGGTCGTCCAGCCGCCGGATCACGACCTCGTGCGGCGTTTCCTGCTCGCCCTCGGGCGGAGGCATGGGCCGGCCGCTAAAGCGCGCGCGGATCGCGGGCGTGAGCAGCACCACGATCAGGATCGCCAGCAGGGCAAGGAAAATCACGCCGCCCATGGCGGTCTATCTCCACTCCAGAGCGCCACCGTTGAAGCAGGCCGCCGCCCGCTGTGTATGCGAGCCGCCGGCCGCTTCGTGCAGCACCACTCCATCATATAGGGTGACGGGGCCGCGGCGCAGCCCTTTTCGCGCACGGACCAGCACCCGGCTCGCCGCCGCGCCCGTTGTCGGCCGGATCGGCAGCACCTCGATCTCCCCCGCCCTCGGGTTCAGCAGTTCCAGCAGATCGGCCAGCGCCGCTGCGCGGTGGATCATCGTCATCCGGCCGCCCGGCTTCGTCACATGGTGCATGAACAGGATCCACGCCTTCAGCGGCGTATCCGCCAGGAAGGCGCCCTGCTTGCCCGGCGCGGGCGCCCGGATCGCGTCCGGATCGAAGAAGGGCGGATTGGAGAAGGACTGGTCGTAGACGTTCTCCAGCGCCGAAGGCCGCTCGCCGACATCCTGCGTGCGGATGTCGACCCGCTCGCCGAGCGCATTCGCCGCGATGCCCTGCTGTGAGAGGCCCACAGCCTCGCCATCGCGCTCGAAGCCCGTGATGTGACAGCCCGACAGCCTGTGCGCCGCGCAGAACAGTGCAGCGCCCGCGCCCGATCCGGCCTCGGCCAGCGATTCACCATGTTTGGCCGACAGCGACGCCGCGAGCATCACTGCATCCATCCCGGCACGATAGCCGCGCGCCGGCTGGACCACCGTCACGGCCCCGCCGAGAAACCTGTCATAGGTCACGAGACCGCCGGTCACGCGTCCTCCCCGTCCGTCTCGGGCGGCGGATCGTGAGGCACATCCAGCTGTTTCAGCGTTTCCTTGGCTGCGTCGGCATATTCGTCCGGCACCATGATGCGGCGCTCAAAAGCCAGGATCCCGCCCTCGGCGGCGGCCATGAAGCGGTCGGCCACGAAAGGGTGGCAGCCAGCCTCGTTCAGCAGGACCATGGCGTAGTCCAGCCGCACCGGATTGTTGGTTCTCAGCACTTCGATCATTTTCGCGACAACTTGCCACGCCGCTGACAGCCCGGCGCGTTCCTATTTCTTGACCAGCTTCTCACGCAGCGAATATCGTATAATAGCTGCGCCCCGGGAAGCGGGTTGGAAAGCGCTAAGGGGATGGAATTGGCTGTTCACGCCGAAATCCAGACGCAAGCGACGCAACCTGCCTCGCCGATGGACCGCCTCATGGCCCTCCTGCGGCCGGAGCTGGCGGACGTCGAGAAGCTGCTGGCGGAGCGCGCCGCGAGCCCCGTTGCGACGATTCCCGATCTTTCGAGCTATCTGATCGCAGCCGGCGGCAAGCGCCTGCGCCCTGTCCTGACCCTCGCCTCGGCGCGTGCGGTTGGCGGCCGGGGCAGCGAAGCGGTCTGCAAGCTCGCCGCCGCCGTCGAGTTCATCCACACCGCCACCCTGCTCCATGACGACGTGGTCGACGACAGCGACCTGCGCCGTGGCAAGGCGGCCGCCAAGAACGTCTGGGGCGCTTCCGCTTCCATCCTGGTCGGCGACTTCCTGTTCGCGCGCGCCTTCACACTGATGACCGAGACGCGTGACCTGCGCATCCTCGACATCCTCAGCCGCGCCTCGTGCATCATCGCCGAAGGCGAAGTCCGCCAACTCGCGGCCCTCGGCAATGTCGATCTCTCGTTCAATGAATACATGGCCATCGTCGAGGCGAAGACCGCCGCGCTGTTCGAGGCCGCCGCCCGCGCCGGCGCCTGCACCGCGACGAATGACGAGACCATCTCCGACTCGATGGGCGAATACGGCCGCCGTCTCGGCCGCGCTTTCCAGATCGTCGATGACCTGCTCGATTATGGCGGCCTCACCTCGGTGATTGGCAAGTCCGTCGGCGACGACTTCCGGGAAGGCAAGCTGACCTTGCCCGTGCTCTACGCCCGCGAAGCCGGCGATGCGCGCGACCGGAAATTCTGGGACCGCGTGATGGGCGACCGCGAGCAGACCGAGAGCGATCTCGCCCACGCCATCCATCTCATCCGCGCCAGCGGCGCCGCCGATCGCACGATGGAAACCGCGCGGATGGAAGCCGCCGCCGCGCAAGCCGCGCTCGGTCGCGCCGCACGCGGCGCCTTCCACGACGAGCTTTCGGAACTGGCCGACTACTGCGTCAGCCGGGCTTCCTAGGTAATTTCTTCAAGAGAGCATGCAGGCGTTTGACCGCATCCGGCGTATCCGCGCCGCATGCGCCGGTCGAGCTGATCTCGAACGTGCGGGTATCCGCCATCCCGCTGATCAGCATGTTGTCCGCCGCGCCCTCGCAGAACATCACGCGCTGGTCGAGCTTCAGCAGTTCGTCGAACAGGCCGAGGATTTCGCCCGCCACCGGCGTGTTGATCTCCGTGCTTTCCCCGACTGACCGCTTGCCGCCAACGCCAACCGTCAGTTCGTAGCGCGATATCTGGGTCGGCGAGATGAGCACGCCACGCACCACGCGCGGCTCGTCTCCGACCGTTTCAGTCCACACCCGGATTTCCGGATGCTGGGCAACGCCCATCCCGTGGAAGCCCGCGATCCGGTCATAACGCGCGTGCCGCGTCGCGCCCGGTGGGGCCTTCATGTCATCCGGATCGAGCGTCATCGCCTGCGGCATGATCATGATGACAAACAGCACGACCAGCAGCAGCAAGCCGTTGGCGATCACGTTCGAATGCTTAGCCAGGAACCCCATACCCATGCCCGCATCATACAATTTCCGGGCCCCACCCGGAAGCTGCGGCTCATGGAATATCGGCGCCAACCAGTCCCGCTTTGACGCCTGAGCGCCTTACGCGCCAGTGGATCCAGATGCTAACCAAGACGAGCGCGAGGAAGCCGATTGCGGGAACGTGCTCGCCCATGATCGTCGCCGCCACCGCGATCACCGCCGCATTAACCGACCAGAACGCATGCACCAACGCCACCTGCCAGTGACGCAGCCCCGCCTTCATCGCGATCTGGTAGGTGTGATCGCGATGCGCCTCGAACAGTCTCTTCCCGTGCATCGACCGCCACGCGAGCGTGAGTAGCACATCGGACAGAAACGGAAGCAGAAGCAGCGGTGGGATAAACAACAGATCGGGCCGTGTCCGCACCAGTTCTAGCCCCAGCCCGCCAAGTGCGGCGCCGGTGAAGTAAGCGCCTGTGTCGCCGACGAACAACCTGCCCGGCACGTTCCACACCAGGAAGCCCGCCAGCGCGCCGGCCAGCGCGCCGGCCAGCAGCGCCACATCCCACACGCCTGCGAAACCGGCGCAGATCGCCAGTCCCGCCGCCGCGATCGCGGCCATGCCCATCGCGAGGCCGTTCGCCCCGTCCATGAAGTTGACGGCGTTGATCACCACCACCAGCCACAACGCTGATCCTGCAATGGCGACGAACAATGGCAGCTGCACCATCGCGCCCGGCCAGAAACCCATCGCATCCGCGCGCACGCCGAACGCCGTCACGCCGACCGCAACGCCGCCGATCAGCACCAGCCGCACCAGCGCCCGCAGCTTCAAAACATCGTCCGCCAGGCCGATGAACAGGCAGGCCAGCGCGCCACCGCTCATCACGAGGATCGCGGCATCGAGCGACCAGTCGGTCAATTCGGTCACCGCCACCGTCGCCAGCACCGTCGAGACCGCCACCGCGACGCCGCCAAGCGTCGGCACCGGCGCCTTCTGGATTTTCCGAGCCTCCGTCGGTGCATCCATGATCCGCATCGACATCATCGCACGGCACAGCGCGACCGATGGAAAGGCCGCGAGCACGAAGGCCAGCAGGATGTGAACGGGTTCGCCCATGGCGACTGGCTAGCTCAGATTGGCGGCGGCTTACAGACCCTGTCCGTTTGGGCCAGCCCTCTATACGCCCCGCCCGCCTCCGCGGAACGTCGTCGCGCGGACCCAGTACTTTTTCTTCTTCTCCTGGATGCGACGCGCCGCCGCCTCCGCCGAAGCGTCATCCGCGAAAATGCCGAAACAGGTCGGCCCGCTGCCTGACATGCGCGCCAGAAGGCAGCCGGGTTCGGCCCGGATCACCGCCAGCGTCTTCTCGATCTCGGAGCACAACGCCACCGCCGCCTGTTGGAGGTCGTTGCGATAGTTCGCCAGCGACGCCGCGAAGGATTCGACGTCGTGGCCGTAAGGCGGATCGGCTTCGCGGAAGCTGCGATTGGCGCCCAGCTGGTCGAATCGGTCGAACACCTTGCGCGTCTCGAGCGCAACGCCGGGGTTCACCAGCAGGGCCGGAAGATCAGGCGCGGCGACATCGAACAGCCGCTCCCCTGTCCCTCGCATCACCAGCGGCCGCAGCCGCACGCACGCCGGCACGTCAGAGCCGAGTTGAACTGCCAGCCGTTCCAGCGCCGCCTCGCCGAACTCGACGCCCCACATCTCGTTGAGCACATGCAGCGCCGCCGCCGCATCAGACGATCCGCCGCCGACCCCGCCCGCGATCGGCAATTCCTTGTAGAGCACCAACGACGCGCCCAGCCCGCCGCGCTCGCATGCATCGCGCAGCGCCATCGCCGCCGCCAGGGTAAGGTTGTTCGGCGCATTCTTCAGCGCCTTCGCGCCCGGCCCCTCGACGCTCAGCGTAAGTTGCGGCCCGGCCCGCGCCGAGATCCGGTCCGCCGCGCGCGTGTCCGCGAACATGACGAGGCTGTCCACCGGATGCAGCCCGCCGGGTCCCGGCGCGCCCACATGCAAATAGAGGTTCACCTTCGCCGGCGCCCAGGCCGTGGTGAAGTTCGCGCGATTTGGCGACAGGCTCATGGCCGCGAAGCTAGACTCGCAGCCGGCAGGGCTGGCAAGCCCTTCTCGAGTTTTCCGCGCAGCGATAGTTCGCGTGACTGCTCCGGTTTCAGTGACAGCGCTTCCGTCCATTCATAGCGCGCTTCGGATTCGCGCCCCGCCCGCCAGTAGGCGTCTCCCAGATGGTCCACGATTTCCGGATCGTTGGGCGAAAGCTCAGCCGCGCGTTCAAGTTCCGTCACGGCCTCGGCATACTTGCCCAGACGGAAATGCGCCCAGCCGAGACTGTCGATGATGTAACCCTGATCCGGCCGCGCCGCCGCCGCCTTGCGGATCAGCGCCATGCCCTCGTCCACGCGCTCGCCGCGATTGACCCAGCCATAGCCGAGGAAGTTCTGCAGCTCGGCCTGGTCCGGCGCCAGCGCCAGCGCGGCGACAAGATCGGCCTCAGCGCCTTTCCAGTCGCCCGCCGCGTTCAGCGTCGTGGCGCGTGCGTAAAGCACGCCCCAGTCTGGCGTTCCCGCATCCATGTCGGCCTTGACGACTTCGTCGTAGAGCTTCTTCGCCCGCTCGTGATTGCCATTGATGCGGTTGAGATCGGCGGCCGTGATCAGCACGTCGCGCCGGCGCGAGGACACCAGCGCCTGATCGACCGCCACCAGCGCCTCCCCCGGCCTGCCGATGGCGTCGAGCAGCCAAGCCTGTTTGACCAGCGCTTCCGCGCGCCAGGGCGAGTTTGCCTGGATGTTGCGGAGAACCTCGATGGCGTCTTCCGGCCGGTCCTGCTGGTTGAACGCTTCAGCGAATGCGATCCGCGCCGGCGCCAGTTCCGGATCGAGCCGCAGCGCGAGTGAATAGCGCAGGGCTGCGAGTTCGGGGCTCGATCGTGCAATGCCGCCAGCGGATGCCAGATAGATCACGATCGCCGCGCCCTGCCGTGTCGACAGCTTCGGACGCGCCACCGGCTGGCCGCTGTTGATCTGCGCCATCACCCAGTCGGTCAGCGAGCTTTCGCCATGCGCCTCGATCTGCAGTTCCACCGGCTTGCGCGCCGCCGGAAAATCGCTGCGCGAGGCCAGCAGCCGCGCATTCAGCGAGGCCACCAGGTCTGGTGAGGCCAACGGCAGCCGCTGCGCCTGATTGAACGCGCCGATCGCCTCGCCGTCGCGTCCGGCCGACAGCAGCATTAGACCCTTGATCGCCGCCTGCTCGCCCGCGAGCAGCCGGCGCGGTGGAAGTTGCGACAGCGCGGCGATGCCCTTGTCGGTGTTTTCTGTCGCCAGCAGCCACGCATTGAGGAAGCCGGCGAGGTCCGCATTGATCGCGCCGAGATTGGCGTTCTTCAGCCGCTGCATCGCAGACTTCGTGCGCCCCGCGCCGATGTCGTCGACGATCAGAACGAGCTGCGCGCTGGGAGATTGTTGCGACACCGATGCATCCGCCGCGAGCACGAAGCGCGTCGCCTCGCCCGCATCGCCTGAGACCAGCGTCGCGAAGGTCGCCCGTTCCAGCAGGCCCGGATCGTCCGGCGCATTGCCGAAGGCGCGGCGGTAGAAAGCGCTCGCGGCGGACGGATCGCCCGCCATGCCTGCGTAACGCGCCGCGATGAAATCAGCGTATTCCTGCTGTGTCCGCAGCTCTTCCAGCATGGCCTGCGAGAACCACGGGCCATAGCCGGGGCTGCTCACACATCCCCCGCCCAGCCCAACGATCGCCGTAAGTACGAACGCCCGATATCCTGACCACATGGCGTGCATGCTGCCCCAGCGCTTCCCGCCCATCAACAGGCGAGAGCGGTGCACGATTGTCTCAGCCAGAGTTAATGGAGCCCTAGATGTCGCTTGTGCCGTTGACTTCGCGGTTCAGCGGAACTTCCGGCGTATCCCGGCGCACGGGCGCGGGGGTGTTGAGGCCGGACTTCAGCTTCTCTTCCAGCCGCGCGCGATTGTGCGCGGGGGGATAGGCGGCGATCGCGTCGGCCCAGGCCTTGCGCGCATTGTCCTGCTCGCCGAGGCGCCACTTCACGTCGCCCAGATGGTCCGACAGTTCCCAATGCGCGAACGGCTCATAGGCTTCCAGCGCCATCTCGATGAAGCGGTTGGCCTCGCGGAAGTCGCCGTACTGATAGTAAGCCCAGCCGATGCTATCGAGCAGGTTCGGCTCATCCGGCGTCAGGCGGATCGCTTGCTTGAGCAGGCGGAAACCTTCGTCGAGTTCCTCATCGCTCGCGTGCCCGTCGATCAGCGAATAGCCGAAATTGTTCATCAGGCCGGTATTGTCCGGCGCGTCGGTCAGCATCTTGCGCATGATCGCAAGACCCTCGGGGCGCTGTGTGCTTTCCACCAGCATCGAGGCGAGGAATTGCTGCGTGTTCTCGTCATCCTCGATCTCGTGCGCTGCGCGTGCGGATTCGACGGCGCCTGGAACATCGCCCGCCTGCAGGTGAGCCTGGCTGCGTGACATCAGCGCGTAGACCTGCTGCGCCGGAGACAGCGGACCTTGCCGCATCGCCTGCTCGATCAGCGCCAGCGCGCGCGTCGTGCGGTTTGCAGTCGTCAGCGCGCCTGCCGCCTGGATCTTCGCGTCGGGGCTGGAGTCGATCTGCAGCGAACGCTCAGTCATGGCTTCCAGCGTTTCGGGCGATCCCAGCTCCAGCGCCGCGAGACCGGCCGTCGCCATCAGCAGCGCCGACTGTTCCTTTGCCGGATTGCCCAGCTGCGCGATGCGCAGCGCCGGTTCGAACTGGCCGTCCTGATAGAGACGCCCGACTTCCTGCACGCGGATGTCGCCATTGTCCGGATCGAGCAGCAGCGCGCCCTGACGCATCGACGACAGCAGGTGGTTGAACGGCGTCTTGCCGCCCCGCCCCGCCAGCACGCCCATGATGGCTTCCTGTTCCTCGATCAGGTCGGCCTCGTCGCCCAGCGCGACAGCCGTCGCCTGCGCCAGCGTGCGCACCGGACGCTTGTCGATGTTGGCCTTCGCGGCTTCCAGCCTGCGTTCGACATAGCCGTCATCCGGCGAGGCTTCATAAAGCCGCGTCAGCAACGCTATGGCATCGGCATTCTGGTTCATCGCACGCAGCAACTCCGCCTGGCGCAGCGCCAGCAGGCGCTGGTTCTGGAACGCCCGCGCCCGCGCGAAGTAAGTCGGTGACTCCACCTCGTCCGGCCGCGGCGGCGCGAAATTGTCCGGCGCCTCGTCATAGATCGCTAGCGCACCCGCCGTGTCGCCCAGCCCCTCGGCCAGCAGTGCGCGATGTCCGAGCAACGTTGCAGAAGGCAGGATCGAGCGCATCTTCGCCATCTCGATCTGCGCATCAGCGCCGCGTCCGTTCGCGGCATACACCCACGCGCGCAGGTGGTTCGCGCTCATCCATTCCGGAGGCCGCCGCCCGGCCAGCGCATCGATCACCGCCTGCGCTGTCGCCGGATCATTCGCCGCCAGTGCATCGACGATGACATAGCCCCACGCGCCGGCATTGGTCTTCTTGGCGTAGTCGGCGCGCACGCGCTCCATGAACGCGCTCATGTCCGCGTTCTCGAGCATCTCGTTGGCGCCCGGATAGCCAGCGGGCCGCACGAAGGGCGCGGTCGCCTTCGCCGCCGCCGAGACGGGCGCGGGCACGGCCTGCGGTTCGACCGCCGGATCGACCGGCGCATTCGGATCGATCGCAGTCGCCGGTTCGGCCACGACAGACTTCTGCGCCATCATGGTTTCGCGCGGCAGATCTCCACACGAATTCATCGGCTGCACGCCGCCGCCGGTGAAGACATAGACGGTCCGGCAACCGCCGCCCGCGAAGCCGGCGCCGCCCATCCCGGCGCAAGCCGTCAGGATAGCGGTGGCCGAAGCCGCAAGGATCAGGCGGAATTTCATCTGTGTCATGGATCAACGCTATCCGAAGGCCGGAACAGGCTCAACCGAGCTTGGCCGGCGCATTTTGGCGCTAAGTGGGCGGATACCAAGCGCGCCGGTGGCGCGCATACAAATCAGGGGACGGTGAGAACGTCCTGGTCGGACACCGGCGCCAAGCCGCTTTCAGACAGGAACCCCGCCGTCCGCCAGGCAAGTACGAGATAGATATGCGCCTGCTCGCGATCCTCGGTCGCGAATTTGTCCACGGCCAGAACGGCAAGCAGTAACCGCTGGCGTGCGAGCGAAGGATCGCGCGGCACTGGCAATGCGATCAGGTCCCGCAAGGCGTCGTTGACGATCTTGGTGAGTGGGGCCTTGTCCGCCGCCATGTCTACGCCGGTGTAGTAGGCGTCAGGTTCGAACTTCGGCGCCGCGAGCAGGGCCGGAAGATCGGCGCCAGACGCCGCCAGCCCGGTACGCAGCCCTTCACGGGGCACGCCGCCACAAGTGTTCATCGGCTGGATGATGCCGCCCGAGATCACATAAACCGTCCGGCAGCTGTTGGAGCCAAACTCCTGCAACCCCGACAGGCACGCAGACAACATCGCGAATGATGCAACAACACCGCAGCGCATGAATACCGATGCCGCCCGCATGCGCTTCAGCCCCTTCGCTACATGTTCGGATAGTTCGGGCCGCCGCCGCCTTCGGGCGTGGTCCAAGTGATGTTCTGGTTCGGGTCCTTGATATCGCACGTCTTGCAGTGGACGCAGTTCTGCGCGTTGATCTGGAAGCGCTTGTCGCCCTTCCCGTCGTCCACCCACTCATAGACGCCTGCCGGACAGTAACGGTTCGACGGTCCGCCGAACACGCCCAGCTCGCTCTTCTTCTGCAGCTCCATGTCCGCCACCTTCAGATGGGGCGGCTGGTCCTCGCCATGGTTGGTGAACGAGAACGCCACCGACGTCAGACGGTCGAACGAGAGAACGCCATCCGGTTTCGGATAGACGATCTTCTTGTGCTTCGAAGCAGGCTCCAGCGATTTCGCATCCGTCTTCTTGTGCTTCATCGTGCCGAAGAACGAGAAGCCGCCCAGCAGCGTGTTCACCCACAGGTCGAAGCCTGTGAGCGCGATGCCCAGCACCGTGCCGAACTTGGTCCACAGAGGCTTCGCGTTGCGGACCTTCTTGAGTTCGGTGGCGACCCAGCTCGTCTTGAACGCCTCGCCATAAGCGACAAGCTCGTCGCCCTGCCGCCCGCTCGTGACAGCCTCGAACGCGGCCTCGCCGGCCAGCATGCCGGTCTTCATCGCGTTATGGCTGCCCTTGATGCGCGGCAGGTTCACGAAGCCGGCCGAGCAGCCGATCAGCGCTCCGCCCGGGAAGGTCAGTTTCGGGATCGACTGCCAGCCACCCTCGGTGATCGCGCGTGAGCCGTAGGAAATGCGCTCACCGCCCACGAGATACTTCGACACGTCCGGGTGATGCTTGAAACGCTGGAATTCCTCGAACGGCGACAGCCACGGATTCTTGTAGTTGAGGTGCACCACCAGCCCGATCGCCACATAGCGGTCGCCGAAGTGATACATGAACGTGCCGCCGCCGGTGGAGTTGGAGAGCGGCCAGCCGAACGTGTGCTGCACGAAACCCGGCTTGAAGTTCTCCGCCGGTACCTGCCACAGCTCTTTAATTCCGATGCCGAACTTCTGCGGCTGCGAATCCTTGTCGAGCTTGAAGTCGCGGATCAGCACCTTGGCCAGTGAACCACGCACGCCCTCGCCGATCAGCACGTACTTGCCGTTCAGCTCCATGCCCGGCGAATAGTTCGGACCCGGCTCGCCATTCTTCTCGACGCCGACCACGCCCGCGATCACGCCCTTCACCGAGCCGTCCTCGCGATAGGTCAGACCCGAAGCCGCAAAGCCCGGATAGATCTCGACACCAAGCGCCTCGGCTTGCGTCGCCATCCAGCGCGCCACGTTTCCGAGCGAACCGATATACATGCCGTGATTGTGCAGCATGGGCGGCATCAGGAAGACCGGCAGCGGGATCGAGCCCTCCTGCCCGAACACCAGGAAAGTGTCGTGCTTCACTTCTGTCTCGAACGGGCAGCCTTTTTCCTTCCAGTCCGGGATCAGCTCGTTCATGGCCTTGGGGTCCATGACGGCGCCGGAGAGGATGTGGGCGCCGACTTCCGAGCCCTTCTCCAGCACCACGACGGAGACATCATTCCCCGTCTCTGCCGCCAGCTGCTTGATGCGGATCGCGGCGGCGAGGCCCGCGGGCCCTGCGCCCACGATCACCACGTCGAAATCCATGGACTCCCGCTCGACGGCCTCAGCTGTCATTATACCAGTCTCCCAGTCGCCGGGGATTCGGCCCTGCGGCGGAAATCCCATATAGGTCCGGCTACTTAGCCATAGGTTTCAGAAGCAACAAGGTTGGAGAAAAGGCCCGCGTGACGCACCCCCCCATCCAATCAGAAAAGGCCAATTTGGCGCTCAAGGCGCTGGCCGATTTCTGGGCCGATATGGGCCTGGAGGAGGCGCGCGCGCTTAATGTGCCGCGTTCCACCGTGCGTCCGGCCGGTAACACTCGCATCGGCCAGCAGCCTCCGCCCCCGCAAACCGGGCCGCGCCCCCCGCCGAAAAAGCTCAACAACAACCCGATCGCCGAGGCCCGCCGCCTCGCCTCCGCCGCCAACACGCTGGCCGAGCTGCGCACCGCTGTCGAACGGTTCGACGGTTGCGCTCTCAAGAAAGCGGCCAAGAACACGGTCGTCTGCGATGGCGTCTTCGACGCAGACGTGATGCTGATCGGCGAGGCGCCCGGCGGCGATGAGGACAGCCAGGGCCTCCCTTTCGTGGGCCGCGCCGGCAAGCTGCTCGACAAGATGCTGGCCACAATCGGCCTGACGCGGCGCGAGAACATCTACATCACCAACCTCATCTACTGGCGCCCGCCGGGCAATCGCGAGCCTTCGACCGACGAGATGGCGATGTGCGCCCCGTTCCTGATGCGCCAGATCGAACTCAAGAAGCCGAAGCTGCTGCTGACCGCCGGCAAGTTCGCGACCTGCGCGCTGCTCAATACATCCGACGGCATCATGCGCCTGCGCGGCCGCAAGCTGCTCTACCGCCAGGAGGGCCTGCCCGCGCCGGTGAAGTGCGTGCCCCTCCTCCACCCCGCCTACCTGCTGCGCCAGCCGCAGGACAAGGCGAAGGCCTGGGATGACCTCCGCACCATCGCCGCCGTCTGCGACGAACTCGGCATCAAGCGCGGGGCGGCGCTGTAGGAACTGAAACGGGGGACCAATGCCACAAACGCAGATCTTCCTGCCCGTCGCGGTCCTCGCGCTATGGACGCTGCTCGTCCTCGGCCTCGTGCCGCTGCGCCGCTTTGCAGCCGCCTCAAAGAAGACAGTCACCGCAGAGGATTTCCGCTTCGGCGAATCCGCCAACGTGCCCGGCGATGTCGCCATCGCCAACCGCGCATGGATGAACCTGCTCGAGGCGCCGCTGCTGTTCTACGTCGCCTGCCTGGTCATCTTCGTCACCGGCAATGTCGACGCCTACGCGCTCAACCTCGCCTGGGCGTATGTCGGCCTGCGCATCGTGCACACGATCGTCCACGTCACCTACAACAATGTGTTCCACCGCCTGATCGCGTTCGCGCTCAGCAATGTCGCGCTGATCTCGCTCTGGATCATGGTCGCCGCGCGCATTTGGCCCACGGCCGCGTGAGCGCTACCAGGTCGCGTAGTTGATCGTCACCGTCTTCACACCGCCCGGCGTCTCGCCATACGCGGTGACGCGGAACTCGCCGAACCGTCCGCCATTGGTTTTGTAGCAGGCATACTGCCCCGCCGGGGGTAGTGTCGGGTTGTAGAGCGACGACACATAGCTGCTCTCCGCGGCAATGCAGCGATCCTTGCCCTGTGGCGTAGTCCCTCGATGCAGCCAGATCTTCGTGCCGCTGCCGAGGTCGTATCTCCATCCGCGGTCAGTCGACACGATGGAGGCGATGTCGGCGCCGGTGGACCGGCTCGTGTCCTGCGTGCCCATCTGGTCGAAATCCAGATTGCGGCCCGTGGCGGGCGGGGGCGCCTCCAGCATGATCGTGCCGAAGCGGTGCAACACGACCTGCGGCGCAAGGATGACGGTGTTGGGCTTCTGCACGGTAATGATCGTGCCCACACACGTGAACCCGCCATTGCGCGCCGTGCAGCGGTTGTCCGCCGGCGCCGCGCGCTGAATGTTCCCGGCCTCGCCATACTCGCAGATCAGCGTCTGCAGCACGCCGCTCTCGGTGATGCGCGTATTGGTCAGCCGCTGCGCATAGGGAATCTGCGCCCACCCCGCAGGCAGCGTGTCGCTGATCGACCGGTTCGCCGTCGTCAGCGGACAGTTGACCTGCGTTTGCGCCATGGCCGGCGCGGCAGCCAGCGCTCCCACCATTCCCGCGAACGCAAGAAGAAGCTTCTTCAATCCGGCCTCCCTCAGATCGATACGCCTCGAATGTCACGCGCAGGGAAACCGACCCGGCCCCGTCTGGCAAGCCGCCTCCCGCAGCGCATGAAGCCCTCGTGATTGGCGCCCCGGCGCAACCCGGCTAACGTGGCGACAACAGGAGTGAGGACCAACCTCAACACGCTCGGGAGAGACGCATGATTTCCATGACCGCTTCGGCGCTCATTTCGCTGACCATGATGCAGCAGGGCGCCCTCGTCCATCCGGAGACGCCCTCCGCCAATCCGCCAAAGGTGGAATCGAAAGCGGTGATCCCCACCGCGCCGCCCAAGCCCGCCTCGCCCGTCGTCGCCAACGACCCGCGCACCGGCAAGCCCGTCGCGAAGAAAGGCCTCGGTCCGACTGACTACGCCTACACCATGCCCGAAGGCGTCACGACGAAAGAGGTCGTCTACTATTCCGACGGCGTCGCCTGCTACGCCAAGATCTTCTACCCGAAAGGCTTCGATGCCTCGAAGAAGACGCCCGCCATCGTGATGGGCCAGGGCTGGGCCGGCACCCACGTCTCGATCGAGAAATACGGCGCCGCCTTCGCCAAGCACGGCCTCGTCGCCATGACGATCGACTATCGCGGCTGGGGCAATTCCGAAGGCCACGCCCGCGTGATCTCCCCGGTCAATCTCGGCGGCGGCATGGAGAAGGACGAGAACCGCCACCAGGTCGTCGAGAACGCCACCGTCTGGATCAAGCGCACGAAGCTCGACGCCGCCGACCAGCAGGAAGACTATCGCAACGCCATCTCATTCATCCAGGGCGAGCCCGGCGTCGACCCGGACAGGATCGGCGTCTGGGGCTCAAGCTATGCCGGCGGCAACTCGCTCGCTGTCGCGGGACAGGACGCGCGCGTGAAAGCCATCGCCATCCAGATCCCCGGCATCGGCGGCGATCCCACCGGCCTCAAGCCGCAGACCTACACCGGCCCCATCCTCGCCGACGCCATCAAGCGCGCCCGCACCGGCCAGGGCGCCGAAATGTGGACCGGCTATTCCCGCTCGCTCCTCATCGACTCGGAGATGCTCGAGGCCAACCGCGAGAACAACACGCTGCAATGGGCCAGGAACATCGGCGAGCGCCCCTTCATGGTGATCGTCGCCCAGTATGACGAGCTCATCAACAACAACACCGCCGGCAAGGCCGCGATCGACTTCGCCAAGGGCCCGAAGGAATACATCGTCGTCCCCGACATCACCCACTTCGAAATGTACTCCGGCAAGCCCTTCGAGATTTCGAGCGAGGCGGCGGCGAAGTGGTTCGTCACGCATCTGATGAAGTAGCCTCTCCGGTCGCTCCCGCGATCGGCCCCTTCCTTATAACGTGTGGGCGGTGGCTTGGATGAGAACGATTGCCGGACTGATCTTCGTTGTGGCTCTTGGATCCTGTGGCTTGCTCGAACAGGATCCTGACGCCTGGAAGGTTCCTCCGGACGCCTACAAATTCGTTTCCACGGTGAACCTTGCGGATCGCTCGTTCGGGATCTCGTTCGAGTCGAAATCATTGCGCCCGATATGCATGCCAATCGCCAACTGGCCCACAGGCATCGGCGTGACCGACATGTCAGCATCAGGTTATGCCTATGCCATGCTGAACGGGCAAAGATACGACGCCAATGGAGGTCCGCGCGGCTACTGCACGGGAAATTGCTATAACCTTGTAAAACCGAGGCAGACGATCACCGGCCGTATCCCCTTCTCCGAATTTGAATTGCCGGAAAATCTGGGAAGTGAGCCAGATTTGCGTCTTGAAATGTACGTGGCTCCATACCGTTGCGATCGGTAGATGGGAGTTGAGCATGGGCCCGACCCCAAACGATTTGTGGGTGCCGAGCCTAGAAAAGAGGACGCCCCAATGATCTCCCGCCGCGCCTTCCTCACCGGCTCCACCGCCCTCGCAACGTTGACCGCCATCGGCGCAGGCGCGGCGTTCGCGCAGCACTACGCCGTCACGCGCACGGAAGACGAGTGGGCGAAGCTGCTCTCGCAGGACGCCTACTCCGTCCTCCGCATGGGCGAGACCGAACCGCCCGGCTATTCCCCGCTCGACCAGGAAAAACGCGCGGGCGTCTATGCCTGCGCCGGCTGCGGCGCGAAGCTGTTCGCCTCCGATACAAAGTTCGACTCAGGCACCGGCTGGCCCAGCTTCTTCGCGCCCATCACGAAGACCGCCATCGCCACGCGCACGCAGGGCGTCGGCCGTTTCGCGCAGACGGAAGTCCTCTGCCCCAGCTGCGGCGGCCATCTCGGCCACGTCTTCGGCGACGGCCCCGCCCCCACCGGCCTCCGCTTCTGCATCAACGGCGTGTCGCTCAACTTCACGCCTGACTGACCGTCACACATCCTTCAAACGGAAGCGACGGACCGGGGCTCGGTCCGCCGCTCGCTTCGGGACGGGACAGTTGCGGGCTGGTCCCTGCCCGGGGCCGCTTAAGGCCCAGACCGTCTCGGGGGAGGACGATCCACAAATCATGCATGAATCCGGACCAACGTAAACCCTATTTGTTCTTTTTTTATACTTCCTTTGTTCTAGTGTGGGCCGTGTGGTTACCGGGATGCGCCATGCCTCCGCAGGAAAAATGGAAAACGCGATCGCTGGCCGCCGACTGGTCCGAGACGCGCGATCAGGCCCGCGGCCGTGGCGCTCTCTCGAACGCCTCCGGCCGTTTCGAGAAGCAGTACGCCGAACCATTCGATGACGGTTGGACGACAGAGGAGAAGCCGGAGACTCTCAAGACCCAGACGATCGTCGAAAAGCCCAAGACGATCATCACCTACAATACGTCGCCGGATATTTCCTTCGACCGGACGATCAATCCCTACAAGGGCTGCGAACACGGCTGCATCTATTGCTTCGCCCGGCCCAACCACGCCTATCGCGGCCTGAGTCCCGGCCTCGATTTTGAAACCAAGATCTTCGTGAAGCCCGGCGCCGCGGCTCTGCTTGAAAAGGAGCTATCGAAGAAAACCTACAAGCCCGGCCTCATCATGCTCGCCGGCGATACGGACATTTACCAGCCGCTCGAAAAAGAACTCCGCATCACGCGCTCAATCCTCGAAGTCCTCGCGAGATACGATCACCCCGCCGCCCTGATCACCAAGTCCGCGCTTGTCCTGCGCGATCTCGACATCCTCGCGCCCATGGCCGCCAAAGGCCTCGTCTCCGTCGCCATCTCCTTCACCACGCTCGACCGGAATCTCGCCCGCACGATGGAGCCCCGCTGCGCCGCCCCGCATCGCCGCGTTGAAACCATGCGAGAACTTTCCGCCGCCGGAATCCCCGTCACCGTGATGACGGCGCCCTTGATCCCTGCTCTCAACGAACCCGAACTCGAAGCCCTTCTCGAAGCCTCCGCCGAAGCCGGCGCGAAACGCGCGGGCTATGTGCTTCTCCGTCTGTCGCTGGAAATCGCCGGCCTCTTCACCGAATGGCTCGAAACGCACTACCCCGACCGCGCCAAGCGCGTGATGTCCCTGCTGCGCCAGATGCACAATGGCGAGGACTACCGCTCCGAATGGAAAGTCCGCCAACGCGGCTCGGGCCCCTATGCCCAGCTAATCGACACGCGCTTCCGCAACGCCACCCGAAGACTCGGCCTCAACACCGTTCGCACCGGCCTGCGCATGGACCTCTTCAAGCCGCCAACGCTGAAGGACGCCAGCGGCCAGATGAACCTCTTCGGCGAAGACTCGTGACGTCACTTGCCGAGGAACCAGTCGAAGGCCTTGCCGATCTCTTCGTCCCGGAAAGCATGGACGCCGTGGAATGTCTCGAACCGCACATCGAAACCGCGCGCCCGGAAGCCGGGAATGATCCCCTCGGCCGTGTTCGCGAAAGGCAGCATCGGGTCTTCCTGCCCGTGCGAAACAAAAACCTTCGCCCGCGCCGCATCCTCGAAGGGCGCAACGCCGCCGGGCGAGAAGGCCATGATGTGCGTGAACAGCTCCTGGTTTTGCGGACCAAGCGACAGCGCATAACTGGCGCCGTCGGAGAACCCCGCGATTGCCGCATGTGCAGGATCAACGTTGAACTGCCCGAACAGCAGTTCCAGCGAAGCATCCACGCGGCCCGTGTCGTCGCCGAATTTCGCCGGGGAGCCTTCGCGCCTGTGCTCGCGGAATTCGCGGATCACATCCCAGGTGTAACCTTCGGCATCCGGCGCAATCAGGATCACGCCGCGCGTCTTCGCCTCACCTGCCATCCGGTTGAGCGTCCATTCCGCATCGCTTCCGCCGCCATGCAGCACCAGCACAAAGGGTGCGGCCTTCGCGGGATCGAGATCGGGCGGCACGAAAACCAGCGGCCGCGGCCACCCGTTGAGCCGGAACACGCCACGCAATCCGCCGGGCTCGATCACAACCGAAGGCCGCGCGACAAGTCGTCCGTCGCTTTCATTGCCTGCGCCCTCGGTGGCGCATGCAGCCGCCATCGCGGCGACCCCGCCTCCCAAGAGTTTCCGGCGCGAAAACATGATGTGGACTCCTCGCGCCCACGCGCTTCCACGCGCGCCGCAACAAGTATGGTAAATCCCAGCTTAACCATTGACTCAATGGGTTATTTACCCGGGTCAGCGAGTCTCTTCGCTTCAGTCCAATTCGGGCGTGGCGTGAGAGTCGAAAATGGCGATCAAAACGATCGACCCGGCAGTTCAGAAGAACGCGAAATCGAAGGCGCCCGCCGCCTCGAAGGCTCTTGCGAAGCCGTCGCTTCCGCTCGACCAGATCGTGGTCGGCGACTGCATTGAATCGATGAACGCGCTGCCCGCGGGCTCGATCGATCTCATTTTCGCGGACCCACCCTACAACCTGCAGCTCGGCGGCGACCTGACGCGCCCCGACAACAGCCATGTGGACGCCGTGAATAACGAGTGGGACAAGTTCGACTCGTTCGCCGCCTATGACAGCTTCACGCGCGAATGGCTGAAGGCCGCACGCCGGCTTTTGAAGCCGGACGGGGCAATATGGGTGATCGGCTCCTATCACAACATCTTCCGCGTCGGCGCGGCGATCCAGGATCTCGGCTTCTGGATCCTCAACGATGTTGTCTGGAACAAGTCGAACCCGATGCCCAATTTCAAGGGCACGCGCCTTGCGAACGCGCACGAGACCCTGATCTGGGCCGCGCGCAGCCAGGAGCAGAAGAAGTACACTTTCAATTACGACGCCCTGAAGGCCGGCAACGAAGACATCCAGGCGCGTTCCGACTGGTGGACGTTCCCGATCTGCTCGGGCGGCGAGCGGATGAAGAATGACGACGGCCGCAAGTCGCATCCGACGCAGAAGCCGGAAGCCCTGCTCCACCGCATCATCGTCGGCACCACGAATCCCGGCGACGTGATCCTCGATCCGTTCTTCGGCACGGGCACCACGGGGGCCGTCGCCAAGCTGCTCGGCCGCCACTTCATCGGCCTCGAGCGCGACAAGGATTACATCAGCGTCGCCACCCGCCGCATCGAGAATGTCCGCGCGCTGGGCGCCGAAGACATCGAAGTGCAAACATCCAAGAAAGCCGAAACGCGCGTTCCGTTCGGCGCGCTGGTAGAGCACGGCCTCGTTCGCCCCGGCGATCGCCTGTTCTGCCCGCAGAACCGCCACGTCGCCCGTGTGCGCGCTGACGGCTCGATCGCCAACGGCGACGCCACCGGCTCGATCCATCGGATGGGCGCGCATGTTCAGAACGCACCGAGCTGCAATGGCTGGACATTCTGGCACTACAAGTCCGACCAGGGCCTCGCCCCGATCGACCTGCTGCGCCGGAAATTCCGCACGCAGATGGGCCTTTAAAAAGTTCTCCGCACCACCAGCTCACGTCTTATGATGTGTCCTCCATTCAAGGGTAGGTCGCGCCGATGAGCAAAGTGCGTGTCGATTGCTTCTCGCTGTCCTTCGACGGCTATGGCGCGGGGCCAAACCAGAGCCTCGATAACCCGCTGGGTGAGCGCGGAACCGAACTGCACGAATGGTTCTTCCCGACGAAGACCTTCCAGAAGAACGTGATGGGCGAGGATCGCGGCAGCGCCGGGATCGACAACGGCATGGCCGAGCGCGGCTTCGAGAATGTCGGCGCCTGGATCCTCGGCCGCAACATGTTCGGCCCCGTTCGCGGCCTCTGGCCTGATGAAGAATGGAAGGGCTGGTGGGGCGATGTTCCGCCCTATCATTGCGACGTGTTCGTGCTGACGCATCACGCGCGCAAATCATTCGACCTCGGAGGCACGACCTTCCATTTCGTGACCGACGGCGTCCATCAGGCGCTGACGAAAGCGAAGGCTGCAGCCAAGGGAAAGGACGTCCGCATCGGTGGCGGCGTTTCAACCATCCGCCAGTACCTGCAGGCCGGTGTCGTCGACTCGATGCACCTCGCCGTCAGCCCCGTCGTGCTGGGCAAGGGCGAACACCTGCTCGGCGGCATCGACCTGCCGGGGCTCGGCCTCACGCGCGTGAAGGCCGTTGCTGGCGAGAACACCACACACTACCTGATCGGGAAGCCGTCCTAGTTCAGCCCGGCTTTCGCTTCGGCGATGCCCTGATTGAGCCAGCCGAGTTCGTTGCGGTTGTTCGACGCTTTCACCAGCGCCTCGAACGCGGCGACGCGAGCGCGCAGAACGTCCTTGTCGCCGGGCGCGCCTTCGAGACCGACCGACGTCATGTGCAGGGCCTCGACCAGCTTGCCCTGCCCGACGAGGCGCATGGCTTCGTCGGCGATTTTCTTCGGCCCGCCTGCCAGCGACACCAGCGAACCGGAAATGCTGTTGCGGCCTTCCGGGAACATCTCGGCCGGATCGCCGGAGAACCAGCCGGCATAGCTTTCATAGATGCCGCGAACCGACCACGAAATCTTGCCATACCCCTCGCCGACATCGAGCTCTGACGGCAGCTTGATCTCGCGCATCAGCGTGTGGACGTCCTCGCCCTCGTTCATGCCTTTCAGCACGGCGTCGTGCACGTAGACGATCGCATCGCGCATCTTCGTCAACTGACGCTTCACCTCGTCCTTGCCGGTGATGGCGGGCCCATGGCTCGGGATCACGATCTCCGGCTCGAGCGACAGCACCTTGTTGAGCGAGTTGATGTAGTCCATCGGCCAGCGCGGCCGCGTTCCGCGAAGCGTGTACATGTTCGGGAACGACTCGTAGAAATTGTCGCCGACGAACGCCGCCTTCAGCTTCGGAACCCAGACGGTCAGGTGATCCGGTGTCTCTCCCGGCGTGTGATAGATTTCCAGCTTCGTGTCGCCGACATCGAGATCGAGCCGATCCTTGAACGTGATGTCGGGAACGATGCCCGGCGCATTCGCCGCCGCCGCAACCGCCGCCTGCCCGCGCGGAGCCGCCCCGCCGCCACTGCCGGCGAACTGGAACTGCGCTGCATTCCGCCGCCCGAAGAAGCCCGAAAGCATCCGTTGGTAGCCGAGGAATTCGCCGAACGATTCCTGCGCCACGACCTTGCCGCCCACGCCTTTCCACAAGCCGACGCCGCCTGTGTGATCGCCGTGTCCATGCGTGAGGATGATGTAGGCCGCTTTCGTCACGCCGGCCTTCTGCAGCAGATCGAAATGCGCGCGTGACGCAGGCGGTCGCGACGTGTCGACGATCACCGCGCCGGCGGAGGTGTCGACCACGATGGTGTTGGACGAGACGTTGCGGCCGAACACATAGCGAAGACCCGGCGCGACATCGATGACCGAAAGATTCTGCGTCGGATCGCCCATGTCCATGCTGGAAGGGAGCTGCGGCGCCTGGGCCTGCTGTGCGGTTGCAGGCGCGGGCGTCTGGCAGGCCGTCAGCGTGAGTGCGCAGGCAATCGCGAATCCGGTTCGCATCGCTATCTCCGTCTAATTGATACCGATCCGTATCACGCTGGCGCCCGAGCGCAAGTCAGCCAGCCACATACTGCGTGAGCGTCGCCATGTTCTGCACGAACGTGCCGACGGAGATTCCAGTCGGCGGCGCATCGGTGATGAAGGGCGACGTATCCGTTTGGTCGCCAACGCGCGTCGTCGAATAATCGCCGGGCGTGGGCGTTGCACTGCCCGGCCCCGCATAGGGATTGCTGGTCGCAACCAGCGGTGTTGGCCACCAGCCGTCGCTGTTCAGGTCGGCGACGAGCTTCCCGATATCGTTGTCGCCTGGCGCGTCTCCCGCACCGGACCCGCGGTTCGAATTGAGATCCGAGACCTCGATGTTCTGCGTGGTGAAGAAGCGGGGCAGCGGTTGCTTCGCCGCCAGCGGCGAGTGGCGCGACACGTCTTCCGCCTTCGACGCTTCAAGCCTGGCTAGTCTTGCACGCAACTGATCCGTCCGAACAACGCGCGTGGGAGAGTAGTGAACAATCGATCCTTCAAGCTGATCCGTCACGTAATAGGCGCCATTCACGACGTTCGATCCGCGCCGGTGGACGTACAGCGGCTTGTTCGTGCCGGGCTCGATGAAGGTAGGATGCGTGCGGCGATCGTTCGCGACGCTGGCGGGCAGCTTCACGGCGTCGAGCCAGTCGAGCGCCTCGCCGACGCGGGAGAGGTAAGCGCGGTCGCCGGTGAGTTCGTAGAAATTCATCAGCTGCGCGACATTGTTCGCCGTTGTATGGGTAACGAAGGCGAGCGGTTCGTACGTGCGCGCGGCCGCGGGCTTCAAGTCCGCGACCGTGTGCTGCAGGCCCCAGCCCGCCTGCGGTGCAGGCTGCTGTGTCGCACGGAAGCTTTCCATTGCACGGTGAATAGGGTCGCGCACGCGCGCGTCATCCATGGTCTGCGCGATCATGATCAGGAACTTGATGTTCTCGCCTGCGACGTCGTCGTTGAAAGTGATGTGCGCGGTATAGGCTTCCTCGCCCGCAACGCGCGGGAAGCGTTGAGGCCAACCTCCGACCGGATACTGGCTATCGAGCACGAACCGGATCGCGCGTTCCAGCGGCGCCGCGAACTCGTCACCCTTCCCTTGGAGATACATGCGCAGGAGGAGTTGCGACGCTTCTGACGTTCCCGCGTCATCGAACGTCGCATTGCCGCAATAGCGCTGGAATTCCTCCAGCCGCCATCCATTGGCGCCGACGGTGGCGTACCAGTTCTTGAGCGAGGCCTCGCCCGCGAAATCGTATATGTAGTTCCAGCCGCCGGAAGGGTGTTGCGCGGCTACGAGCGCGCGCGTGGTCGCAACCGCCGCTTGCCAGAACTGTTCGTCGCCGGTCGCGTGATAAGCGTCGAGAAACGCATGGCCCATCGTCGCCGTGCCGGGCGGCTGCACCCACAGCATCGTACGCTTCGCTTCCATCTCGCCCCATGTGCGCGAGAAGTCCGGCAGGTACGCCCAGACATAGCCGCCGCTATAGGCGACCGTATCGGTCATGAATTTCGTGGCACGCTTCATCGCTGCGAGCGCGGTGGCAGCCTGCGGGCGCGAAGACAAGCGAACGCTCTGCGGAGCAGCGCAAGCGGAAAGCCAGGCACCGAGGCCGATCAGGGATGTGCGGCGGGTAAGGTCGAGCATGCCCGCAACATGCGCGATCTGACACCGGTGGCAAGATGGGCCGCGCCTGCAGCCAGAATGCTGACACATCCTGACAGGGCGGGCTGGTAGTTTCGGCGCAGACAAAGGAATTGCGCCGTGCTCGACCTCATCCCTGCTCCAACATTCCTCGCCTATCTCGGTCTGGTCATCGCGATCTCCGTGGCGCCCGGGCCGAACGTGTTGTTCGTAATGACGCAATCGGCCTGGCGCGGGCCGAAAGCCGGGCTGTTCGCGGCGGCCGGGATCGAGAGCGCCAACTCGCTCTACGTGATCTTCTCCGCCGTTGGCCTTGCCGGGCTCATAGCGGCGTCGGGCACGACATTCGAGATCATCAAGTGGGCGGGCGCGGCCTATCTCGCATGGCTTGGCTTCCAGGCGATTCGATCGTCCTTCTCGACGGCGGAAGCGCCGGTTCTTTCAACGGGCGAAGCAAGCGCGCGGGCTTTCCGCGATGGCGTCGTGGTTGCGCTCGGCAATCCGAAGACGATCCTGTTCTTCCTCGCCCTCTTCCCACAGTTCATTGATCCGGCGCGCCCAGTGTGGGCGCAGGCGCTCGTGCTCGGCTTCGTCGCTATTGCGATCGATTTCGTGGTGCAGGTCGCCTACACAATCGCCGGAGGTCTTCTGTCGAGGGCGCTGTCGCGCAAAGCGGTGAAACGCTGGTTCGAGCGTGGGATCGGCGGCGCGTTCTTGGGGCTTGCGGTGGTGGCGGCGATGGTGCGGCGCGCCTAGCGGTCGAGCCAGCCTTCGGCCTTCGCCCATTTGAAGTCCGACGTGGCGGACGCGGCAAGCTTCTCGGTCTCATACCCTTCCGCACCCGCGCCATAGACGCGGCCGCCGATGATGCGGATCTGCAGGCGTTGCGAATTGTTGACCGGCGTTTCGGCTGGTGCGTCGAACTCGATGCGATGACGCGCGAGGCCACATTCGATCGTTACGCGCCGGAAGCCGCCGATGCGGCGCGTCGAGACGACCAAGCCAGGAATGCCCGGGCCGCCATCAGTGACCATGACGACGTCTTCGGGGCGGAGGTAGAGCTGGGCGGGGCCATCCGGCAGGTGGCCGATTTCGAGGTCGAGCAAGCGCTCATCAAGCGTGGCGCGGCCATTGCCGATCTGAACAGGAATGACGCTCGATTCCCCGATGAACGAGAAGACGAACGGCGTCGCGGGCGTGTCGTAGATCTCGTCGGGCGTCGCAGACTGTTCGATCTTGCCCTTGCTCATTACGACGACGCGGTCAGCCAGCTCCAGCGCCTCTTCCTGGTCGTGCGTGACGAACAGTGTGGTGTGGCCGGTGCGATCGTGGATTTCGCGCAGCCAGCGGCGCAGGTCTTTCCGCACGCGAGCGTCGAGTGCGCCGAAAGGCTCGTCGAGCAGCAGCACGCTGGGCTCGATGGCGAGCGCGCGGGCGAGAGCCACGCGCTGGCGCTGGCCGCCGGAAAGCTGGGACGGGAAACGGCGCTCAAGACCAGAGAGCTGCACGAGGTCGAGCAGTTCGAGCACGCGGCGCTTGATCTCGGACTCTTTCGGCTTGTCCTTGCGGCGGGCGCGCAGGCCGAAGGCGATGTTGTCCATCACCCGCATGTGCTTGAAGAGCGCATAGTGCTGGAACACGAAGCCGACGCCGCGATCCTGGATGCGGCTTTGCGATGCGTCGCGGTCGTTGAAGAAGACGGCACCGGTGTCGGCATGCTCAAGCCCGGCGATCGTGCGCAGCAGCGTGGTCTTGCCGGAGCCGGACGGGCCGAGCAGCGCAACGAGCTCGCCAGAGCCGACTGTCAACGATACGTCGTCCAGTGCGGCGAGGCCGGCATAGCGCTTTGAAACGTTTTCGACCCGAACCTGCATGCGTCTTCCGATCAGTGCCGCCGCTGTGCCGCAAGCGACCCTGCGAAGCGGGCCTCAAGCAGCGTTTTCACACCGAGCGTCACGAGCGCGAGCGCGGCAAGCAGCGAGGCCACCGCGAATGCCGCGGCCGCCTTGTTGTCATTGTAGAGGATTTCGATGTGCAACGGCAAAGTGTTCGTGACGCCTCGAATATGTCCGGAGACCACCGACACCGCGCCGAACTCGCCCATCGCGCGCGCGTTGCAGAGCAGCACACCATAGAGCAGGCCCCACTTCACGTTGGGCAACGTCACGAGGAAGAAGGTGCGCCAGCCGCTCGCGCCGAGGGAGACCGCAGCTTCCTCTTCAGAAGAGCCCTGCTGCTCCATCAAGGGGATGAGCTCGCGCGCGATGAACGGGAAGGTGATGAAGATCGTGGCGATGACGATGCCGGGCACGGCGAACAGGATCTTGATGCCGTTCGCATCCAGCCACGGGCCGAGCGCGCTGTTGGCGCCGAACAGCAGGACGAAGATCAGGCCGGAGACGACAGGTGACACGGCGAACGGCAAGTCGATCAAGGTCAGCAGGAAAGACTTCCCCTTGAAGTCGTACTTTGTGACGGCCCACGCGGCGGCGATACCGAAGACAAGATTCAGGGGCACGGCGATGGCCGCTACCAAAAGGGTCAGCTGCAGCGCCGCCATTGTGTCAGGCATGGCGAGCGCCTGGAAGTAGACGCCGATGCCCCGGCTGAACGCCTCGACAAACACAACCAGAAGAGGCGCAATAAGCATCAGGCCAAGAAAGCCCAGCGCCACGGCGATCAGCACGATGCGCGTCTTTGGCCCCTCGCCTATCGCGACGCGGGGCTTTTTCGATTTGGCAGTGGCGGTTTCACTCATGGCCGAACCACTTGCGGCTCCACGCCTGCAACAGGTTTATCACGAACAGCATCGCGAAGGAGATCACCAGCATGATGGTCGCGATGGCCGTCGCGCCGGCGTAGTTGTGCTCTTCCAGCTTGATGACGATCAGCAGCGGCGCGATCTCGGACTGGAATGGCAGGTTCGAGGCGATGAAGATCACCGAACCATATTCGCCAACGCCCCGCGCGAAGGACAGTGCGAAGCCCGTGAGAATGGCGGGCAGCAACGCCGGGAAGATCACGCGCGTCACGGTGCGCCAGCGGCGGGCGCCCAGCGTGGCGGCGACTTCCTCCGTCTCACGGTCGATCTCTTCTAGGACAGGCTGGACCGTGCGCACGACGAACGGCAGGCCGACGAAGATCAGCGCCAACGTGACACCGGTGGAAGTGAAGCCAACCTTGATCCCGAACCAGTCATCCAGGATCACGCCGAATGGGCCGTTGGGCGCATAGAGTGTCGCAAGCGCGATGCCAGCCACGGCGGTGGGCAAGGCGAACGGCAGGTCGACGGCCGCGTCGAGCCAGCGGCGACCCGGAAAGCGGTAGCGCACCAGCACCCAGGCGACCAACACGCCGAAAACCGTGTTGACGATCGCGGCGATGGTCGCAGCGCCGAACGACAGTTGCAGCGCAGCCGTGACGCGCGGATCGAACGCGATCTTCCAGAATTCAGTCCAGCCAAGCGAGGCCGAACGCACAGCGAGGCCGGCCAGGGGAATCAGCACGATCAGCGACAGGTACGCGATCGTGTAGCCCAGGCTCAGCCCGAAGCCCGGCAGCACGCTCTTGCGCCGCCAGCGAAATTTCTGCGCCCCGTCCGGCGCGACAGACGTCATGCGCTATCTCGCCGTGAATATCTGGTCGTAGACGCCGCCATCGTCGAAATGCTTCGGCTGCGCCTGCGCCCATCCCCCGAACAGCGGATCATCGATAGTCACCATCTCGATCTGCTTGAACCGCGCCACGTCGGCCGGGTCCGCCACCGAAGGATCATTGGGCCGATAGAAGTGCTTGGCGACAATCTTCTGTCCAGCCGGAGAATACAGGTGCTGCAGATAGGCCTCGGCGGCGGCAACCTGCTCGGGCCCCTTCTTCTCCGCATTGCCCGCGACCACCGCGACAGGCGGCTCCGCGCGGATGGAGAGCGAGGGATAGACGATCTCGTACTTGCCTGCGCCCTGCTCTTCCAACGTGAGGAAGCCTTCGTTCTCCCACGTGATCAGAGCGTCGCCCGTGCCCTGCTGGGTGAATGTCACTGTCGCACCGCGCGCGCCCGAGTCGAGCTTCAGCACGTTCCTGTAGATCGCGCCGACGAACTCCTTGACCTTCGTCTCGTCGTTGCCGGGCTGCTTCGACGCATAGGCCCATGCCGCGAGATAATTCCAGCGTGCGCCGCCCGATGTCTTCGGGTTCGGCGTGATGACGCCGACGCCCGGCAGGGTCAGGTCGTTCCAGTCCTTGATGTTCTTCGGATTGCCCGCGCGCACGAGGAACACGATCGTGGATGTGTACGGCGCCGAATTGGCCGGCAGGCTGGTGCGCCAATCGGCGGGAATCTTACCCGTGTCCTTCGCGATGAGATCGATGTCGTTCTGCAATGCGAGCGTCACAACGTCCGCGTCGAGCCCGTCGATCACCGCACGAGCCTGCTTGCCCGAGCCTCCGTGGGACATGTTGACCTTTACGGTCTTGCCCTCGGGCGTCTTGTAGCTCGCCGAGAAATCCGCGTTGAACTCCTCATAGAGTTCGCGCGTCGGATCGTAGGACACGTTCAGCAGAGCGATTTCGGATGCGCTGGTCTGGCCTCCGCATGCGGCAAGCGCCAGCGATGCGGCCACAGCAACGAGCTTCAGGCGCATTGGGGAAGTCCTCCGGAGCATCTATTACGCTAGTGGTCCGGTAGAGTTTGTCAAACCTTGGTCAGGCGACGGCGTCCCGCAAACGCACCGGCAGACGGGCGTCCAGGGCATCAGCAATCGTGGTCCGGTCGAGCACGCCACGCGTCGCATCCGCCACCTGCGCGAAAACCCGGCGGACCTCGCAGCTCGCCTCCTCGTCGCAGTCCTCGCAGCGCCGGTATGCGATCTTCGACAGGCACGGCAGGGGGGCGATCGGCCCGTCGACAATGCGCAGGACCTCGCCGAACGAAATCGTGTCCGCAGGCCGCAAAAGCCCATAACCACCGGCTTTTCCTCGACGCGAGACGACCAGACCGTGATGCTTCAGGTCAAGCAGGATCTGCTCGAGAAACTTCTTCGGGATGTTCTGGGTATCGGCGATCTCGGCGATGAAGGTCGGCTTCCCGGGGGGCTGCTTAGCGAGGGCCACCAGGGCCCGGAGAGCGTACTTCGCCTTCTGTGAGATCATCGCGCTGGGACCGGACAAAGCTTGAGCGCAAACCAGAGGGTCTCCGGTCGCGTCCTGAAACTATATTGTCCCTGTAGAGTAAGTAAACGGATAAGAGCCGCTCGTCCCTGGCCGGGACGCGGCTCCTTTTTGCCAACGATCACTGAGATATATCCCCGGAATGCGTAGACAACCCGGCCTCATCCCCTGCCTTGCCCTTTTCGGCGCCCTGTCGGCCCCGGCCGCACTCGCGCAGGAGGCTCCCAGGGAAAACCCGTGGCGGCTGGGTGATGCCATCGGCGCGCCGGACTGGCTGAAAATCTCCGGCTCGATCCGGCCGCGCTATGAGTCGTTGGGCAACACCTTCTACGCAGGCCGCACCGGCAGCGAGCAACTGCTGGGCCTGCAGACGTTGCTGAAAGCCGAGATCGATACGGGCGAACTCGTCCTCGGCGGGGAGCTACTGGATTCCCGCCGGATCGCGAGCGACGAGACGGGCGGCGCGCCCGGCGAGATCGACACGCTGGAGCCGGCACAATTCTATCTCGCCTGGCGGCCGGGCAATTTCCTGATGGATGGCGCGTCGCTCGACCTGACGCTGGGCCGCTTCACGATGGACATCGGCTCGCGCCGCCTCATCGCGCGATCCAATTTCCGTAGTCTGCTGCAGGGGTTCGATGGCGCCCGCGCCGTATGGACCAGCCCGGACAAGCTGAAGCTGACGGGCTTCTACGTCGCCCCCGCCACGCGCGCACCCTCCGACATACCCTCGGCGCTCGACAATGAAGCCGCGTTCAATCCCACGCTCGACAATATCCGCGTGAGCGGCCTGCACGTGGAAATCCCGCTTCCGTATACGCTGGTCGGCGAGGTCTACGCCTTCGACTTCAACGAAGACGACAGCTCAGACACAGCTACGCGCAATCGCGACCTCTCCACGCTGGGGGTGCGTCTGAAGCTGGCGCCGAAGGCGTCGATGTTCGACTTCGACCTGGAATACGCGCACCAGACCGGCTCCATACGGGCGACGACGAGTCCGGCCGATGTCACCGACCTCGACCACGAGGCCCATACGGTTCATGCGCAGGCGGGCTACACGTTCGACCTGCCATGGTCTCCGCGCCTTGCCCTGCAGTATGACGAGGCGTCCGGCGACAAATCCCCCTCCGACCTTTCCAGCGAGCGTTTCGACCCGCTGTTTGGCGACCGGGCATTCGAACTCGGCCCCACCAGCATCTATGGCGCGGTATCGCGCACCAACTTCCTGTTCGCGGGGCTGAGGCTTGAAGCCAAGCCCGACGGCCAGTCCGAAACCTACGTCGCAGTGCGCCAGATCACGCTCGATGCCGATACCGACAGCTTCGCCAACTCCGGCGTGCGCGACACGACGGGAGCTTCCGGCAAGGACGTCGGAACCCAGCTTGAGGTGCGCTACCGCCGCTGGCTCGTGCCTAATTCCCTGCGGCTTTCCGTAGGCGGCGCAACCATCTTCCAGGGCGATTTCCTTGAGACAGCGCCCAACGCCACGGGCGGCGGCGATCCTGTCTTCGGTTATACCGAACTCACCTGGACGTTCTGAGCACGCCACGGATTGTGTCACGTTCATGGCGCGCCCCGGCGCGGGACGCGAAATCTCCTGCCTTCGCAACTGCTTAAACTGCGAGCGAACCGGCTTTCGACGCTGTAAAATGCGCGCGGTCATGGCGTTGGTGCATGGGGTTTCCGGGTGGACGGCAACAGCCTCCCCGATTTGACGATGTTCAGGCCGCTCGATGTCGAGCGGTACGCGAAACGCTTGGCCATCGAAGCGCGCGGCGCGGAGCATGGCGCAGCGAACCAGCCGCCGTCGGACGCACTGGCGCTGGACGGCGTTGAATCCGAAATCGTCGGCGGCATCATCGCTGAGCGCACGCAAATGCGGAACGACGTGATCGATCGCCTGCGGGGGCTGAATGAACTTCTCGCTCGGGCGCGCTCGCGTCTCGTGACGACTGAACTCGAGAACCGCGTCGCCCCGATGATCTCGGCCATCGAGCAGCGCGCCGTGATCGACCTCCGCGACCTCGAACAGAAATTCCAGCGCCTGACCGAAAGCCAGGAGGACTTCAACGATTGGCGCAAGGAGCGGAAGCTGGAGCGGCCGGCCAAATCGCCGAAGTCCGCCTTCGTGTTCTTCGCCGACCTGTTCCTGATCGCCATCGTCGAGGGCGGCCTGAACCTGTTCTTCTTCACCGAAGGAAACCAGCTCGGCATGCTTGGCGCATTCTTCCAGGCCCTGATGATCGCGGCGGCGAACATCGTTGTCTGCGCCGTGATCGGCTTCGCGCTGCTGAAGCGGATCAACAGCCGCTTCATCGCCAACAAGCTGCTGGGGGCCGGTGCGCTGCTGGGGCTGCTCGTCGCTCTGCCCGTCGTCCACCTGATCGTCGGCTTCTACCGCGTCGCTCGCAACGATCCGGAAGCCGCCGCCTCGCCGTTGTGGAGCGCAGTGACGTGGTTTCAGAACATTAGCGCGAATGCGCATCGCCTCGACGAGCTGTCGATCATCATGGCGCTGATCGGCGTCATCGCGGGCGGCTATGCCGTGCGCAAGGGCTACGAGTTTGGCGACCGCTATCCCGACTACACCAAGCGCTACAAGGAAGCCGAGGCGCACCGCGACGAATATCTCGACCTGCTCGACGATGTGACGACCGACATGTTGGCCGAACAGCAGGCCGCGTCCGACGCGGTTGGCTCGTTCCTATACGACGTCGGCCCGTCGCTGCAGGCGATCGACAACCACACCGATGCCAAGAAGCAGCTCGAGGCGGCGGCGCGCAATTACGAAGTTGAACTGGAAAGCGCGGCCAACACAATGCTGTCGGCTTATCGCGGCGCGAACGTCCGCGCACGCTCCAGCCAGCCGCCGGCGCACTTCGCCAATCCTGTGAAGCTGGTGAGCCCGATTTTCCAGGGCGCGACGATCCTTGACCCGGCGCTGGCCCGGCTGTTCGCGACCTCCGTCGACATCAAGGAAGCGCGCATTGCCGCGGAACGCGCGCAGGTCCTCGCGAAGGCGCAGAAGGACAAGGTTGACGCCGCCATCGCCGCGACGCGCGCACAACTCGCCAAAGCCGAACAGGTGCGCGATGTCGCGCCGTAATCGCACAGCCTCGCGCGGATCGCGCCGCCGGCGGAGCGAAGGCCAGCCACCGTGGGGCGCTATCGCCAAATTCGCTGGCGGCTTCGCCATCCTCGCAGCGCTCGGCACCACCTATTTCGTCGTGAACCAGCAGGCGGAAGCGATGGACCCCGCAACCTGGTGCGATCGCGGCGGGCCAGCCGAAGTCCATCTCATCCTGCTCGACGCCAGCGATCCGCTCGATGGCGTGCAGGCGGAGAATGCCAAGTCGAAGGTGCTACAGGCGATCCGCGCCGCGCCGGTGAATGCGCGCGTCGACATCTACCTTGCCGACCGCGCCGACGGCAGCCTCGGCCAGCCGATCTTCACGAAATGCAATCCCGGCGAGCCCGGCGCGCTGGATGCGGCCATCTCCGACGTCGCGAAAAAGCAGCGCGATTACGAGCAGGGCTATCTCGCAGCCGTCGAGGAGACGATGACGAAGGTGCTGCAGGCCGAAGAGCTCAAGACCTCGCCTATCATCGAGTCGCTCCGCTCGGCCGCGACGAAATCGTTCGCTCGCCTCGATCCGAAAGTGCCCGTGCGGATCACCATCGTCTCGGACATGGTCCAGAACTCGCCGATGCTAAAACAGCGCAGCGCGACCGACAGCATCGCCGCGTTCCAGAAATCGCCCGGCTGGTCGAGCGCGCTGGTGGACCTGCACAATGCGCGTATCGACATCGTCTACGTCACGCGCGCCATGTACCGCAGCATCCAGAGCAACGGCCACATCAACTGGTGGTCGCAATACTTCGACGAGATGAACGGCACGCTGCTCGAATCGGAAGCGATCTGATGGCCGACGACACGCGCTTCCCGCCCACGCCCGAACCGCTGACGGCGACTATCGTGATGAACGAGGAGCCGGTGTCGAGCCGCATCGCGGCCTCGCCTGTCCGCCCGGCCGAGCCGAACAAGCGCCGCATGTCGGAGACGGCGGAGAAGATCACCTACTTCGTCGCACTGCTTGCAGGCAGCGCCTTCATCCTGCTCGGCAAGGTGTCAGGCTGGCTGGCTCCCGTCCCGGGCGCCATCGCGGGCTTTGTCTTCATCGTCGCGTATTTTGCTGTGTCGTGGGCGTCGATCCGCCAGCGCACAATGCGGGCCGATCGACTTGGCGACAACTGCTACTATCTCGGCCTCGTCTACACGCTCGCCTCGCTGATCGCGGCGCTGATCCAGATCGAGGGCGGCGCGGAGATCGCTGGTCTGCTGGGCAATTTTGGCGTGGCGCTGGTGTCGACCGCGACGGGTATCATCGCGCGGCTTATCCTGATCCAGTTCCGCTCCGAGAATGACGATGTCGAGGACCGTGCGCGCAACGACCTGGCGCAGACGGCGCAGGACATGCGCGCATCACTGCTCTCGTCGGCCGAGGCCTTCCGTACGCTACTGGTTGGCGCACAGGAGACTTTCCGCATCTCGATAGAGCACACCCGCGCCAACTTCGAGGATGCGCGCGAGATCACGGAGCGGATGAAGAGCCTCGAGGTTTCGCCCCAGACACTCAACGAGGCGCTGAAGACCACGGTGACGCAACTGGAAGCCGCGAGCGGCCGCCTGTCGGAAGCGGGCCGCGAGATCCGTGACCAGGCCAGCGCCGTGAACTCGACTGTTACGGCCGCCGACCGGTCCGAACAGGGCCTCAAGAAGATCGACCACGTGCTGAACGATCTTGCCCGCACCTTGGAGAAGCAGCGCGCGGCGACGGAGAACATCGTTGCGGCGCTGGAAGGCCAGAAGGTCTTCCTCACCCAGCATCGCGCCCAGATGGAATCCGACGCCGAGCGGGCGCGTGAAGCGGTGCAGAAAGTCTATTCGGCGCTTGGTGACCTCGCGAATACCGTTGTGCGGCGGGTCAACTGATGCCTTCGGTCGACAACCCCGTCAGCTACCGCCGGGGGCTCGTGCTCGGACTGACGCTAGCGGAAACGCTGCTGCTGGTGCTGTTCATCCTGCTGCTGGTCTACGCCGCGCTGTCGCAGAAGCGCGACGAGCGCATCAAGGAACAGGACAGCCAGATCGCCAGCCTGAACCTGCGCATCGATTCCGGAGTGGACCAGCTGGTGCGCGAGCTGACGCAATCGGGGGCCGCGCCGGCCGACCCGACTGAGCTTTCGCGCAAGCTGACCCGCCTGACCGAGGAAATGGCCCGCAACGGCCAGCTCCAGAAGGACCTCGACACTTACGCCCGCCTTGTGCCGACAGCGGAGAAGGCGCGGGAGATCGCTGATGCGCTCGCGGAGCGGTCAGGCGGCGAAACCGCTCAGCAGCTGCTCGACCAGCATCTGGCCCGTACCAATCCTGCGGCGCCAGTTGAGACCGGCACTCAGCCGAAAACGCTCGCCGAGGCGCTTGCGGCGCTGGAGCGAATGCAGGGCCAGCTCGACTACTACGAACGCCAGCCGGCGACAGCCAATAACGGCCTCTCCTATCCGCCGTGCTGGCAGCGCGACGGGAAGATCGTCTACGCGTACGACGCCGTGCTGCTTGACGACGGGCTGAAGCTGGCGGTGGTCGACGACCGCGCCGGTCTTGACCTGGCAGGCCTCAAGGCCAACGGCGCCGAGCCACCGCTTGGCCAGACCATTTCCCGCCAGACTTTCCTCACCCGCACGCGCGGCATGCATGCGTGGAGTGTCGAGCAGGGCTGCCGATTCTACGCCCGGATCTTCGATGGCACGTCGACAGGCAACAAGGCGGGCTACATCCAGGCTCGGAAGACGGTGGAGGACCGCTTCTATCCGCTGGTCGCCGGAACAGTCGCGCCATGAGGCCCCTGCCCGACCCCGCCGTGCTGGACAACGCCATCGATCGCATGCGCGAAGAAGTGCTGACCGCAAGCTTCCGCAAGCTGCGCTACAAGCTGGAGCCCAACGAGGTCACCCTGCTGGTCGCGGCGGGAAAATCGAATGCGGAAGTGTTCGATCAGGTGGAAAGCCACCAACCCATCTTCACGCGCATGATGATCGGCTGGCGCAAGATGCGGCGCGGGAAGCCGGGCCGCGACTAGCTGACCCGGACGCCGACGAAGCTGCGCTTCATCATCAGCTGGTGCTCGACATGGGCGAGGGCTTCCATCGCCTCACCGAGGCGGTCTTTCACCGATGAAATCGCGACACCTGCCTGGGCGGCGGTAACTTCCTCAGATCGGCCGAGGCGTTCGGCTTCCTCGCAGGCGTCGCCCAGGGCCATCAGCCCGACAGAGCGGGCGGCGCCCTTTATGGCGTGGGCGGCATCGGCCCACTGGGCGGCTTCGGCGTGGGGGTCGAGCATGCGGCCCCAGAGATCGTTCGACTGGCGGAAGATACCCAGTGCCTCGACAGCGAGACTGGCGTCGCCAGACGTCATTGTTTCGAGCTGGGCAAGGTCGATGACTGCGGCCATGGCGGCATGTCCCCTGTTCGGAAAGCAGGCTCGTAGAGTCGCGATAATGTCAGGTTAAGTGCCGAGCCGGCCGATACTGCCGGGTAGCCCGTCCGGACATTAAAAAGCGTAGCGCGGACGCCTCATTTCCCCTGATTCTGAAAGGCCCGCCGAATTTCCGCCTTGATGTGACGCGAGCTTGGCCTCACAACTTTCCGGGTTAAGGGGTCAGCCCGATGATTGAAGTCATTGTAAACGTCAGGGATGCGGTATTCGCGGCTCTCGTCGCGTGGACGGGCGTTGGCGATGCCGAGCCGGCCAAACCGGTCAAGGATCAGGACATGAAGCGTGGCCAGCCCGCGCCGATAGAGAAGCCTGTCCAGCAACAGACGCCGAAGGTCTGGTAGGCCAAGTCGTTCCGTTTACTGAGAATTCGCCCATGCGGCCGCGAAAGCGGCCGTTTTTCGTGTCGCGGGCGTTTACGAAAAACGCTGCCGCCCGGCTGACTCAGACCCCTTTCCAACGTGGCGCCGCGCCTGCACAGTGTTTGAGCTGTGTGGGCGGGTAAGCCGCGAACCCCCGGAAGAATCCGAAGGGTTCCCGACCACGCCCGCTTGCTGGCGCGAGTTCGCCACACTGGACTGGTCAATCTGAACACATGACTGAATACCTGGATCGCAGAACGCCTAACCGGGTCCGCGCGCAGCTTGAAGCTGCCCGCACAGCCGGTGCCTGGATGCCCTGGGCGGGAGGCGCGCTTGCCCTCCTGCTTTGGGGCGGGATCGTTGCCTGGCTGGTGGCAACGGTCGGCTTCACCCAGATCCTGGCCCAGCCGCCGCTGATGCTGGCGGGTGGGTTTGCCGTGCTGTTCTCCACGGGACTGGCCCTGGTGTGCGCCGGGATCATGGCCCGCGAAGGCGCGCGTTCGGCCGAGGCCAACCAGGTCGTGCTGACTTCAGCCCGGCTGCTGCTGGAGCCGGCGGAAAGCACGCGCAATGAAGTTTCCAGCCTTGCCGAAGCCGTGGCGCGCGAGACGCAGACGCTGAACAAGGCTCTGTCCGACACGCGATCGCGTCTCGACGGGCTGAAGCACGATATCGAGACCAGCGTTCAGTCCGCTCTCAAAGCGGCGGAGATCGTTCGGGCAGACTCCGAAGTCCTCGTCCACAAGATGAGCTCCGAGCGCCAGAGCCTTACCCAGCTTTCGGAAAGCCTGCGCAACCAGTCCGAGGCGCTTGCCAAGTCGATCCCGCGGCACGCCCAGATGATGTCCGAAGCCGCGCGTGCGGCTCAGGACCAGGTGCGGCAGGCTGACTCGACGCTCGACCAGCGCCTGCGCGACCTGCAGGAGACCGCCGGCCACCTCGCCTCGCGCATCGACCAGCTCGACACGATGGGCGCGGAGAGCCGCAAACGGGCCCAGAATCTCGGCGGGGCGCTGATGCGCCTCGACGAGCAGCTGGTGCAATCGACCCGCATGGTCGAGGCCGCCACCAAGGCCGGCGAGCTGGCCAGCGCGGCTGCCAAGTCGACCGCAGAGTCGCTGCGCGATACCATTTCCGACGCTCTCGGTTCGGCCATGAAGGCGACCGAGACGATCAACGCGCGTTCGGCCCAGGCGGCCGAGGAAGCTCGCGGCGCGATGGCTGCGCTGAAGGATGCAGGCGTTCAGGCGGAAGCCACGACGCGGGCCGCGGCGCATGCCGCCCGGCAGCATGCGGACGATACCGAGAAACGCATCAACCAGCTGTCGGACAGCCTGTTCCGCACCGCGACCAAGGCAACCAACGCAGCCGAGGACGGCCTGGAACGCGCCCGCCAGCGCATGGAAAAAGCCTCGCTTCTGGTCGACCGGATGAAGGACGACCACGTCGAGCGCGGCTCGTCCGTGGACGACCTGATCCTTGAGCCGGTCCAGCCCGCCAAGACGCCGATCGACGATCTTGTGCTCGAGAAGCGGGCCGAGGCCACCGTCACGCCGCTGTTCACGGCCTATGACCGGACCAGCCACAAGCCGATCCTGTTCGACGATATCCGCGACCCGATGCAGGGCGACGGGCTGGATGACGACGAACTGGTACTCAACACCATCGCCGCGCCACGCGCTGTGCCCTCGCATGACCCGTTCTTTGGGCCGGAACCGCAACGCCCCCCGGCCAACGGCAACGGATCGTCTTCCTGGCGCGGACTGCTGTCCGGCATCGAGGAGATGCCGCCGCAGGTGCGTGAACAGTCTGCCGGGGCGATGATCCAGCGGCTTGACCGCGCGGGCGTGCGCCTGAGCCATATCGTCAAGGCGTCGGACCTGCGCCGCATCGCGACCGCTGCCCACCATGGCGAGCATCAGCGGCGGCGGGCAATCCGCGACGTGGCACCGGGCGAAATCCAGCGCGTGTCACGCATCCTGGAAACCGACCGCGACCTGCAGCAGGCGGCGCGCAGCTTCATCTCCCATGAAGAAGCCGATGCGTTGCGCGTGCTGTCGATGGCGGAACGGGCCCGCGAGGACGCGGCCCCGAGGCTGTCGGCCTACTTGCTGCTGGATGCGGCGCTGGGCGCGTCGCTCTAGGCGGCCTGGGCGGCTGATTCCGGAATTCCGGCTTCGCGGAAATTCTTCCGATTCTTCCGATTCTTCCATTTCTTCCATTTCTTCCGAATCGGCGGAATCGGACCTGACGGGATTCTGAAAAATCGCCGGAAAAATCGGATCGGGTTTGCATCTGCGTCTCCGCGTTTGTCGAAGCGGAGTATGCGGCCGGACGGAGCGGGTGTTGGGTTGGTGCATCCAGAAACACCATTTTTGAATCGTCAGGGCGTTGGAAGTGCTGGAGAATCTTTTCCAGAGGTGGGTCTGAATTCCGCGGAATTGCGCGAGATTTCTCGGCCGTGTCCCCCGCGAAGGCGGGGGCCCAGGGCCGTGCTCGATCCTTGTTCGGCCTTGAAGCTTCGGGGCGGGACAAGACTTGGCGTCAGTGCTGGATCCCCGCTTTCGCGGGGAACGCGGACCAGAGGTCCGCTTTCATGAGGCGAGGCATCAGGGCGGTGGGGGTCGGGTTGGGTGGGCGTGGACGAGTGCGCGGCCGCTAACTGCGCCGCTGACGCGCGACTGCCGGTCCGGAGTTAGCTCGGCGAGACCGGGGCGAGGGCCGGTTTGGGGACGACGGTTTTCGCGACGAAGGCGGCGACGTCGTCGGCGACCTTCTGCGAGACCAGCGCGAGGGCGGCGGCGCGGGAGCGGGGGGCACTGTCTGAAGGCGAGCCCTCAGCGGAGAAGGTTTGCTGGGCGACCATGCGACGCGAGCCGGAATACATCAGGCTGACCTGCACCTCGACGCGCACCGGAGCTGCTGCCTTGCCGACCGAGAGATCGATGATGCGCCAGCGGACGTCGTAGTCGGTCTGCGCGCCGAGCTGGCCCGGAGCGGCCCTGCCCGGCCCGCCGGCTTTCGACAGCGAATTGACCAGCGCGCTCTGCAGAAGCGCGGGACCAGCGTCGGACCAGCGCACGTCCGCGAGATAGATGAGTTCCTGGGCATCACGCACGGCGATGTCGGCGCCGGCGAAGGCGCGCGAGGATTCGGGGATGAACACCGCAATGTCTGCCTGCAGCGGATCGGCCGGAGCAGTGGCGCGGTCGGCGGGAAGCGTGATGAGGGCGGACGGAATGATCGGCGTCGGCAGGACCGAGACGCAGCCGCCTAGCGAGGCGGCGAGGACGAGAGCGAGGAACGGCGTTCTCATGAGCATCCTCTAACGTTCGACCGGTTGCGGCTGCTGGTAGACGAAGCGGCTGGGGTCTTGTTCGATCTGGGCGAGTAGGCTCTGCAGACGGGTCATCATCGACTGGATGTCGGTCGCGGCATTGCCGATCTGCTGGATCGACTGCGTGGCGGCCGGGGTAAGGTCCGTGTTGATCTGCGTGACGGCCTGATTGACGTTGCTCATCGCGGCGCGAGCGTCGGCCAGAACCGGATCGAGATCCGCCAGCGCGGCGGTGGCTTCGGTCGTGAGCGTCGAGAAATCGGAACCGATCGACGAGGCCGCGGCATCGACTGCCTTGGCGGCGGAATCGAGCGAGACGGCGGCGGTGTTCATGGTGGTGAGCGCGCGCGTTGTCGCGTCGATCACGCCATTGTCGGCGGAAATCTTCTGCGCGGCCTTTTCAATGGCGGCGAGCGTCGCGGTGAGGTGTTCGAGGTTCTCTTCCGAGAGCATCTCGTTGATCTTCTTGATCGTGTCGCCGGAGACGCCGAGCAGATCCTGTCCGCCCTGGAAGAGTTCGTCGACCAGCGTGCGCGTGGTGTGGATCTGCGGGGTGACTCCATCGACCGGCACGAGCAACGGTTTGGCCGGATCGCCCGCGAGAATCTGGATGAAGGTGACGCCGGTGATGCCCATGAAGTTGAGCTGGGCGACGCTGTCGGTGCGGACTGGGGTCTGCGCGTCGATGCGGATGTGGGCGACGACCTTGTTGGGGTCGAGTCGGTCGAGACGCAGCGTGGTGACTTCGCCGACCTTGATGCCGTTGAAACGGACCTCACCCCCCTCGGTGAGACCGTTAACCGGGCCCTCGAAAATGACGTCATAGTCCGCGTACGAACGATTGAGCGGGTTGCCGGCAATCCACAATGTGAACAGGGCCAAGGCCCCCGCTGCAAGCAGCACGAAGGCGCCGATCAGAACGTAGTTGGCCTTGGTTTCCATGGCCTATCTCACCGCCGCACGGCCACGAGGACCGGAGAAGTATTCCTTGATCCACGGGTGAGGGTTTTTGCGAACCTCATCCAGTGAGCCAATTGCAAGCACCTTGCCGTCACTCAACACCGCAATGCGGTCGCAGGTTGCAGCGAGGGTGTCGAGATCGTGGGTTACGAGAAACACGGTTAATCCCAATGCGTTGCTCAGTGAACGCACCAATTCGTCGAACTTTGCGGCGCCAATGGGGTCGAGGCCGGCTGTGGGCTCGTCGAGGAAGACGAGTTCGGGATCGAGCGCGAGGGCGCGCGCAAGGGCCGCGCGCTTGCGCATGCCGCCGGAGAGGTCGCCGGGACGCTTGGGAGCGGCTTCGAGTTCGAGGCCCGCGAGGCGCAGCTTGAGATCGGCCAGCTCGCGCATCAGCGCGTCAGGGATTTTCGTGTGCTCCACCATGGGCGCCATGACGTTCTCGCGAACCGTCAGGGTCGAGAAGAGCGCGCCATCCTGGAACATGACGCCCCAGCGCTGCTCGACGGCAATTCGCTTCTCACGCGAAAGATTGCCCAGCTTCTGGCCGAACACCTCGATCTCGCCGGCGTCGGGTTCGTGCAGGCCGACGATGGAGCGCATCAACACGGATTTGCCGGTGCCGGAGCCGCCGATGACCCCGAGCACTTCGCCGCGCTTCACGTCGAGGTCGAGATCCTCGTGCACGGTGTTGGCGCCGAAGCGATTGGTGAGGCCGCGCACGCGAATGATGATGTCGTCCGCGCCGGCAGATGACTTCTCGCGGTCTGCGGGGGCGGTGTCGTAACTCATACGTTCAGCATGTAATAGAGGACGGCGAACATCGCATCGATCGCGATGACGAGAAAAATGGCCTGCACGACGGCGGAGGTGGTGCGGCGGCCAAGCGAGACGACGTCACCCTCGACCAGCAGGCCCTGCCTGCAGCCGACCATGGCGACGACCAGCGCGAAGACCGGCGTCTTGAGCATGCCGACCCAGAAATGTTGCGGGGGCACGACTTCATCGAAGCGCGAGATGAACATCTGGGGCGAGATGTCCATCGCGGTCCAGGCGGCGACGAGACCGCCGCCGATGCCGGAAATGGTGGCGGCGAAGGTGAGCAGCGGCGTCATGATCAGGAGCGCGATCAGGCGCGGGGCGACAAGCGCTTCCATCGGATCAAGGCCGATGGTGCGCATCGCGTCGATTTCCTGGCGCATCTTCATCGCGCCGATCTGGGCGGTGAAGGCCGAGTCGGTGCGGCCCGCGAGGAGGATGGCGGTGAGGACGGCGCCGAACTCGCGGAGCATGCCGATGCCGACGAGTTCGACTGTGAACACGGAGGCGTTGAACATCGCCAGCAGGTTCGCCCCGATGAAGGCGATGACGAGGCCGATGAAGAAGGACAGGAAGCAGACGATGGGCAGCGCATCGAGCCCCGCCTCTTCCATGATGGCGACGACGGATTTCCAGCGGATGCGTTTAGGGTTCGCGATCAGGCGGCCCATGGTCGCCATGGTCTCGCCGATGAAGGACAGGAGGCCGAGGAACTCCTGCCAGGCTTGCACAGCGCCATGGCCGGCGCGGTCGAGCAGCGCGATGAGGCCCGGCGGGCGGATCGGGTCTGGCGGCGCGGCGGGGCTGGCCTTGCGGACCTTGCCGAGGAGGCGCTCGATCGTGGGGTGCGAACCGCGGATCTGGATCGGGTCGTCGATGCCTTCGAGAGCGCCCAGCGCGCGATCGATCAGGTAGGCGCCGGAGGTGTCGATCTTGTCGAGTTTCGAGACGTCCAGGATCGCGTCGTAGGCGACCTTCGTGTTGCGCAGTTTTTCCTCGACCAGCGCGACGGTCCATACGGTCCATTCGCCCACGACGGACAGTACCTGCCTCCCGTCGGTGGTCGTATCGACCTGAAATGTCGTGGAATTGCCAGTCATCATGAATGTTTACAGTAGAAACGTATAGCAAACACCAAACGCGCCCACCGTTCGACGGAGTTCCCTTGGAGGTTGCGCTGCATCGGGTGCGGGAAAACCATGCGCGTTGCTCGCTAATCGCGATCTTTACCTGCTAGAAAGGCGCCGGATGCCGCCCTGGACTGCGGAGTGTTAATGCGCGCTGTCGTTGTCGCCGCCGCCCTGCTGGGTTTGCTTCTCGTCGCCGCCGGCGCGGCAGGGGCCCATACGGTTCCGATCGAGGCGGGCGCGCGCTGGCAGAGCGCCCTGCTCTACGGGTTCGTGCACACGCTGGCGGCGGTGATCGCGGTGATGCTGCCGTTCAGGAGCTGGCTGCAGATCGCGAGCGGATGGGCGTTCGTGATCAGCGTGATCCTGTTCTCGGGGACGCAGATCGGGAAGATCATGCTGGCGGGCATTCCGGTTCAGCCGACGCCGCTGGACAATCTCGGCTTCCTCGTGCCCGCGGGCGGGGTCGCGTTCATCGTCGGATGGCTTCTGATGGGATTGTCGGCGGCGACGGCGCAGAAGGCCTCGCGCGAGCGCTAGTAGGCGACGGCGCCGGACAGGTCTTCGGCGCGGGCGGAGGCGAGTTCGTCAGCCGTGAGGCGCGCCTTGCCGAGCGCTTCATCGAGCGGGGTGAGCTCGAGCATGATCTGGTATTCGCGGTCCGAGCGCTTGTTGACCTGCGCCAGCGCATCCGAGAACGAGTCACGCGCCTGACGGGCGTGGATCAGCGCCTTCTCGAATTCTGAGACGTCGGACTTGTTGGGCTTGCTGGAGCCAAGGAGCGCGCGGGCCATGGTGTCGAGATCGACGAGGCCTTTCGCCGAGACGTTCATGTCGGCGCGGACGCGGCTGACGACGGTCGCGGGGGCGGACTTGTCGGCGCCGATCCGCTTCCAGTAGGCACCTTCCGAGGCATCCTTGCCGGTCAGCATGTCCGCGAGGGCGGAGAGGCTGGCTTCGCCGGTCGCAAGACCCTTGGTCTTCGCGTCCTTGCAATAGGCTTCGGACGCCTTGCGCAGGAGCGACTGGTCGTCAGTAAGGGAAATCTCGGCCTCGACCGGCTCATAGACCGAAACGGTGGCGCATCCGGCCAAAGGGGCCAGGAAAGCTACAAACGCAAAAACAGCGGCGCGTGACGACAACGAGCCAATCCCCGAAAGTCCGTGGTGTATCAGACTGTTATAGGTGCGTTGCATCCAAAAGGCGAGCGTTTGACTGAATTGGTTGACGCGACACTGAGCCTCGGTAGATGAAGCAACAATGAATGAGGATCGCCCCCGCCGTACGCTCTATCCGTCAGTGGAGCCGCGCAAGACCGGCCGCCTTGCCGTCAGCGCGATGCACGAGCTGTATTGGGAGGAAAGCGGGCATCCCGATGGTTTACCGGTGGTTGCGCTGCATGGCGGACCCGGCGGCGGTTCCAGTCCCGAGATGAGACGTTTCTTCGATCCGCGCCGCTACCGGATCATCCTGTTCGACCAGAGGGGCTGCGGACGCTCCACGCCGCACTCGGAACTTCGCGAGAACACGACCTGGGATCTTGTCCGCGACATTGAGACGCTCCGTGCTCACCTCGGCGTCAAGAAGTGGCTTGTGTTCGGCGGATCGTGGGGCTCGACGCTTGCCCTCGCCTACGCCGCCATGCATCGCAAGCAGGTGATGGGGCTGCTGCTCCGCGGCATCTTCCTGCTGAAGGAAAGCGAGATCCGCTGGTTCTACCAGGAGGGCGCGAGCAACATCTTCCCCGATGCGTTCGACCGTTATGTCGCGCCGATCCCGGAGAACGAGCGCGGCGACCTGCTGAAGGCGTTCCACAAACGCCTGATGGGAAAGAACGCCGCCGTGCGCGCCGAAGCCGCCGCCGCTTGGGCGCGCTGGGAAGGAGAGACGCTTTCCATTCAGGGGCCGAAGCAGCGCCCTCCCCGTTTCGATGAAGCCGACTTCCTCGACGCATTCGCGCGTATCGAGTGCCACTATTTCCACAACAAGGGCTTCTTCGACTCGGACGGCTGGCTGCTGGATCAGGCGGCGAAGTTCGGCGACCTGCCCGGCGTGATCGTGCATGGCCGCTATGACGTCGTGACGCCGCTGTCATCGGCATGGGCGCTGAACAAGGCGTGGCCGAAGTCGCAGCTGAAGATCGTGCCGGACGCGGGGCATTCCTCGCTGGAGCCGGGGATTGTCAGCGAGCTGGTGAAGGCGAGCGACATGCTCGCGGAGAAGCTGGGGTAGTTGGAGCCTTCGCGCTCGTGGTTCGACGGACGGCCCTTCGGGCCTGCTCACCATACTAAACTGCCGACCGCCCTGTAGCACTCATCCTGAGCAGCGCACGCAGTGCGCGTCTGTCGAAGGACGAGCGCGTGCTTGCTGACGTCAATCCGTCGTCGTCAGCGCGCTGTCGACAAATGTGCCGAAGCCGGCTTCGTGCATCTTTTCCCAGATACCGATGACGAGGATCACGGCGACGGCGATCGGGATCACCCAGCGGACCAGCGGGGACCAGACGCGGAAGAAGGGCATGCCGAATTCGGCCTGCATCATCTTCTTCTCGATGATCCAGCCAGCGAAGACCGCCATGAGCAGCCCGCCGAGCGGCATCAGGAGCGAGGACGCCACGAAGTCGACGAAGGCGATGTACTCGCGCGAGTAGATATAGCCGCCGCCGATGACGAAGGCCGCGAAGCCGACGCCGACGGCCGCGCCCCAGCGCGTGACGCCGGTGCGCTCGTCGAGCCAGGAGACCGCCACCTCCATCAGCGAGATGGACGAGGCCAGCGCGGCGAACAGGGCCAGCAGGAAGAAGGCGCCGCCAATGACGTTGCCGAACGGCATCTGGGCGAGACCGATCGGCAGGTTCACGAACAGGAGGCCGAAACCGCCGCTGGGCTCGCTGCCCACAGCGAAGACCAGCGAGAACACCACAAGCGCCGCCACCAGCGCGACGGCGGTATCCGACAGGGCGACGATAGCGGAAGAGCGCGGCACGTCCGCGTCCGTCTTCAGATACGCGCCGTAGGTGATCATCACGGCTGCGCCGACGCCGGTGGCGAAGAAGGACTGGCCCAGCGCATCGAGGAGCATGGAGAAGGAGAAGTCCTCCGCCCTCACCCGCGTGAGAAAATTCAAAGCTTCGCTGAAGGCGCCGTTGGCGATGCCGAAGCCGAGCAGCGTCAACAGGACAAGCACGAAGATCGGCATGAGCAGTGTCGAGGCCCGCTCGATCCCCCGCTTGACGCCCATGCCGACAACGGCGGCGGCGAGGCTGATGAAGATGCCGAGATAGACGAGCAGCAGCGGCAGGTTCTCACGCGACGTCACGCTGTCGAAGCGAGCGAGCGATTGTTCGGTGAGGCCCATGTCGCTGGCGAACACGCCCGACACTGCGAAGGGGATGTAGGCCATGAACCAGGAAGAGACGACGCAGTAGAAGGTCAGGATGAAGAAGGCCGACAGCATGCCGAGCCAGGCGATGCCGCCCCACGCCTCGCTCTTGCCGGATGCGCGCGCCAGCGCCTGCACGCTTTCGACCGCGGAGTGGCCCGAGCGGCGGCCGACGGCGTATTCGGCGGCGAGCAAGGGAAATGCGATCAACGCGAGGCAGACGAGATAGGCGATGACGAAAGCGCCGCCGCCGTTCTCGCCGGTCATGTAGGTGAAGCGCCAGATGTTGCCGAGGCCGACGGACGAACCGACGGCGGCCATGACGAAGCCAAAACGCGAGGACCAGGTCTCGCTCTTGCGATCAACGCGTCCCGCGATGGTCATGGAAACCTGCCCCTGTACGACCCGATTGTCCGTCCGCTTCCAGCCTGGCCCTGCCCGGCTGGAGTAGCCGGAATCAGAGCAGCCCGCGAAGGGTCATATCGTTCGCACGGTTGAGGTGTACAGCCATCAACAGTCCAAAACCCATCATAACTGTGACAATAGCCGTGCCGCCAAAGGAGATCAGCGGCAAAGGTATGCCCACAACGGGCAGCAGGCCGTTGACCATGCCTATGTTGATGACGACGTAGAGCAACAGCGTCGAGACGAACCCTGCCGCAGCGAGACCTCCGAACGAACTTCGGGAGTTTCCCGCTATCTGCATGCCCTGGATGATCGCGATGCCCCATGCGAGCAGCAGCACCACCCCGCCCACGAAGCCGAACTCCTCCGCCACGATGGTGAAGATGAAGTCGGTGTGCTGTTCGGGGATGTAGTCGAGCTCCTTCTGGGCGCCCTCCATGAAACCCTTCCCGGCGAGGCCGCCCGAGCCGATGGCGATGAGCCCTTGCTGCAGCTGATATCCGGCGCCGAGCGGATCGGCTTCCGGATTGAACATCGTCTCGATGCGCTGGCGCTGGTAGTCGTGCAGGAAGAAGAAGTAGACGACCGGCGTCGCCAGCGCGACCAGTGCGACGACGCCGAGCACGAGGCGCAGGCTGATGCCCGCGAAGAAGATGACGGCCGAGCCCGTGCCGAGGATCATCAGCGCGGTGCCGAGGTCTGGCTGGCGCAGCACCAGGGCCACCGGCACGACGACCATCAGGAAGGCCACCATGTGGATCCAGAGGCTTGAGCTGTTGCGACCGGCGGAGAAGGACTGGTGGTAGTAGCGCGCGAGGGCGAGCGGCACCGCGATCTTCATCAGCTCGGACGGCTGGAGACGGAAGCCGGGCGTGATCTGGAGCCAGCGCTCGGCGCCGTTCACGACGACGCCGCCGAAGTCGACCATGATCAGCATGATCACGCCGATGGCGTATGCAGGATAGGCGACCGCCGCCCAGAGGCGCAGCGGCAGCAGCGCGGCGATCAGGGCTACGCCGAGCATCAAGGTGAAGCGCAGAGCGTGCGAGATGGCGAAGCTGGCGTCGATGTGGAGCTGGCCGGTGGCCAGATCGTGCGCGCTGGAGCCGGCCGAGAACAGGATAAGCGAGCCGAACATCGCAAGCGCGATGATGTTCAGCAGCATGAACCAGTGCAGCTGCGTGAGCTTGTAGAGGAGCGAGTCCTTCCGGATCATGTCGGCTTCGCCTCTGCCCGGATCATGTCGGTTTGGCCTCGGCCGACGCAACCTCGCGTTGCTGTGGCACGAAAGCCTTGCGGGCGCCCGGGTCGTAGCGGAGCGCGTGGGCCAGCAGGTCGCGCGCTATGGGAGCGCCGGTGCGCGACCCCGAAACGCCGTGCTCGACGATGACGGCCACAGCGTAGCGCGGCTTGTCGGTCGGCGCATACGCCACAAAGAGCGCGTTATCCCGCAGACGCCAGGGCAGCTTGTCGTTCGAAATGGCCCGGCCGCGTGCGTCGCGGTATTTGTCCAGGCCGATCACCTGCGCAGAACCGGATTTGCCGGCCATGCGGGCGCCGGTGTAGGGCGCTGGCAGCTTGTTTTCGGGATCGAGTGAGCCTGAAGCCGCTGCGGTGCCGCCGCCTTCGGTCACGGCGAGCATCCCGTCGCGCACAAGTTCGAGGACGCCCGGCTTGAACTCGCCCATCGGCGTGACCGCGGTGTCGGGAACCGTCATGCCGCTGATGATGAGGTGCGGGTTGGGGGTGGCGGCGCCGGCCGCCGCCCGCGCGGTCATGACGGCCATTTCGAACGGCGTCGCCGTGACATAGCCCTGCCCGATGCCCGCGCTGATCGTGTCGCCCGGATACCAGCGTTCGCGGATGCGCGGATTGTTGAGCTTCCACTCGTTGTTCGGCACGACACCCGCCTTGCCGCCGGTGATGCCGAGTTCGTAGCGGTGGCCGAGGCCGAAGCGCTTGGCGACCTTCGCGATCTCCTCGATGCCGGTGCGTTCGGCGGCGCGGTAGAAGTAGCAGTCGCACGAGTTCTTGAGACCCGTACGGAGGTTCATCGTGCCGTGGCCCTCGGGCTTCCAGCAGTTGTAGAAGCGGTTGTAGTACCAGGCCTTGCCCGAGCACGGCACAGTGTCTTCCGGATCCATCGCTCCGCTTTCCAGCGCAGCCGCCGCCACGACGATCTTGAAGGTGGAGCCGGGGTTGTAAACGCCGTCATAGGCCTTGTGGTAGAGCGGGTTGCGCTCGTCGGTTCGCAGCGCCTGGTACGGCGCGCTGGCGATGCCGCTGACGAACAGGTTGGGATCGGGCGCCGGCGTCGACATCATGCAGACGACCTCGCCCGTGGCGATGTCGATCATGACGGCGCTGCCGGCCTCCTGGCCGAAGCGCTGGATGGCGAAATTCTGGAGTTCGGCGTCGATCGACAGGACGACATCGGCGCCCGGCTGACCGGCGAGATCCTCGCTGTCGAGACGCTGGATGACGCGGCCGCCTGCGTTCTGCAGCATGCGGATCTTGCCGGGCTCGCCCTTCAGTGGGGCCTCGCCGAAGGCCTCGATGCCGGACTTGCCAACGCGCATGGCGGGGTGACGGTAGAGACGGCGGACGGTGGCGGCGCGGGCCTTGCCCTCTGGCGAGTCGAGGTTCTCGTTGGCGAGCTTGAGCTCAGCCTCCACCATGCGCGTGATGTCGGCTTCGTTGGCTTTCGCGACATAGCCGATGGTGTGGTAGAATGCGGCCTGCAGGGGATACGAGCGCAGCTCGCCCACCTCGGCGCGGACGCCGGCGAGTTCGGGCGCCATGACGTTGGCCTGCGCGAATTCTTCCCAGGTCAGGTCGTCGGCGACGAGCACGTCGCGGAATTGCGGGCCGGTTGTTGCTTCCTGAATGACGGAGCGCTTTTTCGCCTCGCTGATCGGCAGGAAGCGCGCCAGACGTTCGATGGCTTCCGTGATCGCCGCGTGGTGTTCGCGCTGGTCTCCCGTTCCACCCGCCAGCTCGGGACGGATTGTGACGTAGAAGCTGCGCTTCGAGCCGGCGAGCACGCGGCCGGTGCGGTCGTAGATCGTGCCGCGGTGAGGCGGGGCGGGCTCAAGGCGGATGCGGGTTTCAAGCGCCTTGCTCTGGAATTCGGCCTGGCGGAACAGCTGCAGTTCGGCGAGGCGCACGGTGAGACCGGTAAACAGCACGCCGCCGCCGACAAGGAACATCTGGCGGCGCGAAGGAAACAGGTTTCTCCAGTCGCGGCTCATCGTCTGGCCACCCTGATGCTCGCAGGGATGATTACAAAGCGCACGAGCGGATAGAGCAAGCCCGTCATGACGAAGTCAGCCATCAAAGGTCCGCGCGCGAGGCCGGTGTGGCCGGCGATCGAGCCGGCGATGCCCAGCATCACGCTGGCGGCGATGAACCCGCCGATGAGTGCAATGATCTCCGCGCCGATGACGGGGATGGGCGGCTGGCGGTCCCACGCCACGAGTGCGACGGCGTAGGCGCTGAGCAACGCGAGCGGCCAGGCGCCGATCGGCGCCTCGCCCATGAAATCCATCGCGACGCCGAGGGCGATCAGACAACCCGCGACCCACACCGACAGGCCGAACGAGGCAAGACCGGCCGCGAGCCAGAGCCCGGCAATGGGCCACCATGCGCCGGCGAGACCAACCTGCATGCCGAACGCAGTCGTGAGGAAAGCAAGGAGGGTGAGGAGGAGCACCCAGAGGCGCCAGGGAAGCGTCACTGTCCGCCTCCCTGCCCGGGCTGCGCGGCTGGCGCCTGCGCCGGCGGTGCGGCGGGCGTAGCTGCAGGCGTGGGACGCGGCGCGGCCTGCGCGGGGCGCGGCGTTGCGGCGGCGGACGGCTGGTTCGGCCCGCCGGTGGCGGGCGTGGTCGTTGGCACCGGAGGCGCCAGCGGCGCATTGACGGTGCGCAGCGAGGTGTCGGTGTTCTTCTGGACGTCGTTCAGCACCGGCGCGGTTTCAGGCGTCGCGAAATCCGGTGGCGGGACGAGACGCACGAAGTCGATCGGAGCACCTTCCATGGCGAGGTCGATGCGCCAGGTCGCGCCATCCTTGCGCGACGTGCCGACGCGAATGCCGAGCGGAAGCTTGCCGTCGTCGCCCGACGTGACCCAGACCTCGCCGGCCACAATGCGGTCAGGTGTTTCGGGCTCGAGCAGCATGGCGGAGTTGCCGCTGTCGCCGACCAGCAGGGCGCGGTCGCCGGACTGCGTGCCCATGACCGGGATGCGGCTGGAGCCGTCCGTCAGCAGCAGGATGCGGGCGGTATATTCGCCGACGCGGACGACCCGGCCGACAAGGCCGTTTTCATTCACGGCGGCGAAACCCGCGCGCACGCCGTTGGCGGCGCCGGCGTTGGCGATGCGGCTGGCGGAGAAGGGGCCGTTTTCCTCGGCCACGACACGCGCGGTGACGGACTGGCCCTGCGTTTCACCGACAAGGTCGAGGAGCTTCTCGTAGCGCTCCATGCGGAGGGCCATGGTCTCGGCGAGGTCCTTCCAGCGCTGCAGGTCGCGGACGCGGGCCTCGAGCTCCGCGATTTTGACTGTGTCTTGCTCACTGCGGCCGAAACCGAACTGCCAGCCGGTGATGCCAGAGGAAAAGCTGGCGAGACTGGCGGCGGTCGAGTCCATTGACTGACGCGAGGCTTCGATCCCGCCACGAACGGCGCTGGATGTCTGGATGGCGAGGACGCCGACCATGGAGATGCCAAGGCCCACGACGACGGCGCGCGCGCCAACGCGCGGCTCTCCCGATCGTCTGCGACCATACCAGGCCATCTACTACACAGCTCCCTGACCCCTCACCGGGCCAACAGGATTCTGGCGGGCTTCGCAGCCGGAGCCTAGACCTCCGGAGCGAGCACGCCCTTCATCTTTTCGAGGTTCTCAAGCACCTTGCCCGAGCCGAGCACCACGCATTTCAGCGGATCCTCGGCGACCGTCACAGGCAGACCGGTACGCTCGCGCAGCACGACGTCAAGGTTGCGCAGCAGCGCGCCGCCGCCGGTCAGCACGATGCCCTTGTCGACGATGTCGGCCGCCAGTTCCGGAGGCATCGCTTCCAGCGCGGTTTTCACGGAATCCACGATCTGGGTAACCGGCTCGGTCAGGGATTTGGCGACCATCGCCTCGGTGATCTCGATTTCCTTGGGCACGCCGTTCATCAGGTCGCGGCCGCGGATGTCGAGGGACATGCCCTTGCCGTTTTCCGGAGCTTTCGCGGTGCCGATTTCCTTCTTGATGCGCTCGGCCGACGCCTCGCCGATCAGCAGGTTCTCTTCGCGGCGCAGGTAGTTGACGATGGCGTCGTCCATCTTGTCGCCGCCGACGCGTACCGAACGGGAATAAACCAGACCGCCGAGCGACAGGACGGCGACCTCGGTCGTTCCGCCGCCGATATCAACGACCATCGAGCCCGACGGTTCGTCGATTGGCAGGCCGGCGCCGATCGCGGCAGCCATGGGTTCGTAGATAAGGTGGACCTGGCGGGCGCCGGCCATCTGAGCCGACTGGTGGATGGCGCGGCGTTCGACCGGGGTCGCGCCGGCGGGCACGCAGATGATGATGATCGGGGCAATGAAGGAGCGGCGGACCTGCACCTTCTGGATGAAGCGCTTGATCATTTCCTCGGCGACTTCGAAGTCGGCGATGACGCCATCGCGCATCGGGCGGACGGCTTCCATGTAGATCGGGGTCTTGCCAAGCATCATCTTGGCTTCCTTGCCGACCGCGTGGACGACCTTCCGGCCGTTCTGGTTCACGTAGGCGACGACCGAGGGCTCATCCAGCTGGACACCGTGGCCCTTGACGTAGACGAGCGTGTTCGCCGTCCCGAGGTCGATAGCCATGTCGGTGGACATGAGGCTGAAGAGTTTGCCGAACATGGCAGTGGGGCTCCGGACTGCGCGACTCAGCGCGCGCAGATTCAATCGCTCCCCATAGCTTCTGTCGTCTTTCAAAATCGCTAACGCAATAGCTCGCTGCCAATAATAGCTGCGCCAGACGGAACGGAGCGTTTCGCACGCTTTCCGAGCAGCTCCTGCAGGCTCCGAGACGCGGATCGAGGCCCGACTGAGACCCTTCCCGCCCGAAACCGAAGCATGAAAAACGGCACGCTCCGTACACTCGCGATTCACGCTGATCTTTCGGGCAGGCACTTGCCAGACGTTTCGGGGAGGCGCCTATGGAGCCAACGATGAGATTCCCTACGCCCTCCCCCGGACCTGCATGAGCGAAACGACGGCCGAAGGCGCCCCAGACGGGCAGCCCGGAAGGTTCGCAGCCTTCCGGCACGGGTCCTTCGTGCTCTATTTCCTGGCGCGTGTGTTCACGACCTTCGGGGCGCAGATCCTGTCGGTGGCGGTGATCTGGCACATCTACGCGATCACCAAGTCGGCGCTCTTCACGGGCCTGGTCGGCCTCGTGCAGTTCCTGCCGCTGGCGCTGCTCGTTCTGGTGACCGGTACGGCGGCGGATCAGTTCGGCCGCAGAATGATCATGGGGCTGTCGATCGTGCTGGCGGCCGCCTGCGCGCTGGCCATGGCGCTGTTCAGCGGGCTGGGCATGATCTCGGCCTGGCTGATGCTGAGCATCCTGGTCGTGTTCGGCGTGGCGCGAGCGTTCCTCGGACCCGCCTCGTCGTCGCTGGTGGTGTCGCTGGTGCCTGCGAAGGATTTCGCCAACGCCGTCACATGGAACTCGTCCGCCTGGCAGGGCGCGACCATCATCGGCCCGGCGGCGGGCGGCCTGCTGCTGGGTCTTGGCGAGCGGCCTTTCACGAACTGGCTGGCCGGACAGGGCCAGCCGGAGATCGCCGGCCTGCTGGACGGGCATGGGCCTGAGATCGCCTACGCCATCGCGTTCGTCTTCATGTTGCTGGGCGCGGTGCTGGTCTTCGCGATCCCGAAGCCACCCAAGGCGCCGCCGAAGGAGCGCCCCACTCTCTCCAATATGCTGGAGGGGTTCCGGTTCATCTGGAAGCAGAAGATTATTCTCGGCGCGATCTCGCTGGACCTGTTCGCGGTGCTTATGGGCGGGGTGATCGCGCTGCTGCCGATCTATGCCGAGGAGATCCTGAACCTTGGGCCCGAGGGGCTGGGCTGGCTGCGCGCCGCGCCTGGGATCGGCGCCATCGTGATGGGCGCGCTTATCGCGATCTTCCCGATCAAGGATCACGCGGGACGGATCATGTTCATCTGCGTCGCGCTGTTCGGAATCTTCACGGTGATGTTCGGGCTTTCGACCGTGGCGTGGTTGTCGATCACTGCACTGATCCTGCTCGGCGCTGTGGACATGGTCAGCGTGGTGATCCGCGAGACCCTGCTGCAGCTTTGGACGCCGGATGAGGTGCGCGGCCGGGTGAACGCGGTGAACTCGGTGTTCGTGTCTGCTTCCAACGAGCTGGGGGAATTCAGGGCCGGGACGATGGCGCATGCGATCGGACCGGCGGCCATTGGCGCCGTGCCGGCCGTGGTGATCGGGGGCGTGGGCGCTGTCGTGGTGGCCGGTGCTTGGGCCTGGATGTTCCCGCAGCTGCGCAATGCGCGGCGGCTGGACGGCAAGGACGTGACGACGCCCTGAGAAGGGTTCAGACTGCGTGACGATGGTGCGAGGGCAGTATCCGTGACCACGCCGCTTCCGGAATCCTGCAAGCAGCCAGCGGGCAAGCTGCGGCCCGTCGTTGATCCGGCGAAGTGCGAAGCGAAGGCGGCGTGCGAGGCGATCTGCCCGGTCGATGTGTTCGAGGTCGTGCGCATTCCAAAGGAGACGTTCCGGTCTCTGCCTGCCCTGTCGAAGCTGAAGGTCTGGGTGCACGGCATGAAAACCGCCGTGACGCCCAATGCGGACGCCTGCGTAGGCTGCGCGCTTTGCGTCGAGGCGTGTCCGGAGTCCGCGATACGGCTGCTCGCTTCGGATCGATGAAGGCTGGCTTCGGCGCCGCTGCATCGCTTAGATAGGCAAGGCAGCGGAGAGAGCGATGGCGTACTGGCTGGTGAAGTCCGAGCCCGAGGAGTTTTCCTGGGCGATGCAGGTGAAGGCCGGGAAGAAAGGCACGCCATGGACAGGCGTGCGTGCGCATCCGCCGAAGCTGCACCTCAAGAACATGGCGAAGGGCGACAAGGCCTTCTTCTATCACACGGGTGACGAGAAGCAGATCGTCGGCATCGTCGAGATCGCGAAGACGGCCTATCCGGACCCTACGGCGGAGAAGGACTCGCCGTGGGTTGTTGTCGACACGGTGGCGGTTGAGCCACTGAAGACACCCGTGACCCTGGCGGCGATCAAGGCCGATCCGAAGCTGAAGGACATGGCGCTGGTGCGCATCGGGAGGCTGTCGGTGCAGCCGGTTAGCGAAGCGGAGTGGAAGCACATCTGCAAGCTGGGCGGCGTCAAAGCCTGATTTCTCGTGTGCAACCGATGCCGGCGATGAAGGCAGGGTCGTGGCTGACGACGATGAGGGCTCCGTCATAGCTCCGCAGTGCTTCCTCGATCACCTCGATGGAGTCGATGTCGAGGTGGTTAGTGGGCTCGTCCAGCAGCAAGAGTTGCGGCGGCTCCTTCGCGGCAAGCAGCACAGACATTGCGGCGCGAAGGCGTTCGCCGCCCGATAGCGTCGAGACGACCTGATGCGCCTTCTTGTTCCGGAACGCGAAGCGGGCGAGAGCGGCGTAGGCGGCGTTGTCATCGAGCTCTGGATTGGCGGCGCGCATGTTGTCGAGCAGCGTGAGCGCGGGATCGAGCGCGTCGGCGTGCTGGTCCAGCATGGCGATGCGGCCGTCGAGCCGGCGGATCGAGCCGGAAGCGGGCTGACGCTCGCCAACGATCATCCGCAGCAGGGTGGATTTGCCTGAGCCGTTCGCGCCGGCGATGTGAATGCGTTCAGGCCCGACAATTTTCAGATTGAGCGGACCGAACAGCGTGCGGCCACCCGCCTCTGCTTTCACATCCTCGAATACAAGCACGACTTTCTGAGCGGGCAGGTTCACGCTTGGCGCGACGACGTTGAGCGGCACGAGGACTTCGAACCGCGCCTTGGCCTTGTCGAGCGCTTCGTTTGCCTCGGAGAGCTGGCGGTCCGCGAGGCGGTTGGCGGCGCCTTGCGAGGCTTGGGCGCGGTCCTGCTTGAAGTCGAGCAGCATCTTGCTCTGCCCTGCCGTGGCGCGGCCGGCCTTGCCGGCGGCGTCCTTGCGCTGCTTCATCTCGCGCTGCAGCTGCACCTGATCCTTCACGCGGCGCAGGTCGGTCTCGGCCTTTTCGAGCGCGCCTTCGGCCGCCGCGCGACGGGCTTCGCGGGCTGCAGCGAATGCCGACCAGCCGCCGCCAAACATGGTGACCCCTATGGGCGTCAGCTCGATGATGCGGTCGACATGCTCAAGCAGGTCGCGGTCGTGGCTTGCGACAAGGGCAGCGTCGCGCCACTCGTCGATCAGGGCGAGGATCGCTGCCCTGCCCGGCGCGTCGAGATTGTTGGTCGGTTCGTCAAGCAGCAGGATGTCGGGCGCTTCCAGCCACAGGCGGGCGACCGCGATGCGCGTGCGCTCGCCGCCGCTGAAGCCCTTTATGGTCCGGGTGAGATCGCGCTCGGGCAGGTCGACCTTCGCCAGCGTTTCGGCGACGCGGTGTTCGAGCGTCCAGTCAGCTTCGGCCATGTCCTCTTCACTGCCTTGCCCGGCTTCGAGGCGGGCAAGGCGCGCAAGGCCGCCGGCCACGCCAAGGGCTTCAGCGAGCGTGATGGTGTCGTCGGGCCAGCTCTGGGCGAGTTCGCCGACGCGACCGGAGACGTTGATCGCGCCCGAAGAAGGTTCGCCCTGCCGAGCGACGAGGCGCAGCAGCGTGGACTTGCCCGAGCCATTGCGGCCGACGAGGCCGACGCGCTCGGCGCCGATGGCGAGGGTAAGGTTTTCGAAAAGGACGCGGCCTTCAGGCGTTGCCGCCGCGACCTGGTCGAGTGTGATGAATGACATGGAGATACCGAAGCTTCAGGTGGGAAACGCGCGCGAGTTCTGGCGGGTTTCTAGAGCTTCATGGTCCGTGGTCTCCGTTGCGTGGGCGCTATCTGGTGCGGTGGGCGCGAAATGTCAATCAGCCGCCGGACCCGTATGGCCGCGTGATGATCTCCAGGACATGGCCGTTCGGGTCTTCCCAGTAGACCCCGCGGCCGCCGTCGTGGCGATTGATCTGGTCGCGCTGCCTGCGTGCTGGGTCGGCGTAGTAAGCGAGGCCGCGGCCCTTGATGCGACCGAAGATGTCGTCGAACTCGCTCTCGCTGACGAGGAAGGCGTAGTGCTCGACGATGATCTCGTGGTCCTCAGCCGCGATGAAGTCGAGACTGACACCGTTGGCTGTCTCGACGACCATGAAGGGCCCGAACGGGCGCGGCTTCGGCAGGCCGGGCATGTCCGCGAGGAAGTTGGCGGATACGACCTTGTCCTTCGCGTGGACGATGGTGTGGTTGAGCTGAACGGGCATGGCATGGAGATTAGGTGCTGGCGCAGCGTGTTCAAGCGCCGGAAGCACGCCCTCGTCCTTCGAGACGCCGCCGCGCGGCTCCTCAGGATGAGGGCTACATGTCCGTCAGCGGTTTAGCCCTCATCCTGAGGAGGCCGAAGGCCATCTCGAAGGACGAGGGCGTGCTCGCAGACCTAGGCCGCTGCACCAGTGGCTTTCGCCCGGCGCACTTCAAGCTTGTTGAGTGCGTGGACGTAGGCGCGCGCTGAGGCGACGAGCGTATCCGGATCGCTCGCCTTGCCGGTGGCGACGAGGCCTTGTTCGGCGAGGCGCACGGAGACCGTTGCTTGCGCGTCGGTGCCTTCAGTGACAGCGCTGACTTGATACAGCTCCAGCACAGCTGTGTGGGGGATGAGTTGGCGGATGCCGTTGAACACGGCATCGACCGGGCCGTTGCCGGTGGACGTGGTCGAACGGATTTCGTCGTCGATGGCGAGTTCGATCTCGGCAGTCTGTGGGCCTTCGGTGCCGGCGACAACTTTCAGGCGCTTGACCGTGATGCGTTCCTGATTGCCGGCCATCTGTTCGTCGACGAGCGCGATTATGTCTTCGTCGAAGACGTGCTTCTTCTTGTCGGCGAGATCCTTGAAGCGCTTGAAGGCGTCGTTGAGCGGCGCGGGCTCGAGCACGTAGCCGAGTGACTCCAGCTTGTCGCGGAAGGCGTTGCGGCCGGAGAGCTTGCCCATGATGAGCGAGGTGGACGGAACGCCGACGTCTTCGGGCTGCATGATCTCGTAGGTCTCGCGGTTCTTGAGCATGCCGTCCTGGTGGATGCCGCTCTCGTGCGCGAAGGCGTTCTTGCCGACGATGGCCTTGTTGTACTGCACCGGGAAGCCGGTGATAGACGAGACCATCTTGGACGCGCGGGCGAGCTTGGGCGTGACCACTTCGGTGTAGAACGGCATGGAGTCGCCACGCACTTTCAGGGCCATGACGCACTCTTCCAGCGCGGCATTGCCGGCGCGCTCACCCATGCCGTTGATTGCGCACTCGATCTGGCGCGCGCCGTTGATGACGCCGGCGAGAGAGTTGGCGACGGCGAGACCGAGGTCGTTGTGGCAGTGGGTGGACCAGATGACTTTATCCGAGTTCGGAATGTTGTCGATCAGGCGGCGGATCAGCGCGCCGTATTCGGCGGGGTGCGAATAGCCGACCGTGTCGGGCACGTTGATGACGGTGGCGCCGGAGTTGATCGCAACGTCGATCGCCTTGCAGAGGAAGTCGAACTCGGTGCGGGTGGCGTCTTCAGCGGACCATTCAACGTCGCCGGCGAACTTGCGGCTGTGCGTAACGGAGGCGCCGATGGCTTCGAGCACGGCGTTCGGGCCCATCTTCAGCTTGTGCTTCATGTGCACAGGGCTGGTGGAGATGAAGGTGTGGATGCGGGGGTTCTTCGCCTTGCGCAGCGCCTCCCCTGCCTTGTCGATGTCGGTGAGCGTGGAGCGAGCCAGCGTGCAGATCGCCATGTCCTTCGCCAGCTCCGCGATCTGGCTGACGCACTGGAAGTCGCCTTCGGAGGAGGCTGCGAAGCCGGCTTCGCAGATATCGACTTTCATCTCCTGCAGGAGTTCGGCGAGTTCGAGCTTCTCGCGCAGCGTCATCGAGGCGCCGGGCGACTGTTCGCCGTCGCGCATCGTGGTGTCGAAGATGAGCACGCGGTCTTTTCCGGATACGGCCGGGCCAGCGGGCTTGATGTTGGGGGTGGTCATGTGGGCGGTCCTGTCAGGGCTTTTGTCGGAGGGTGCTTCTGGTGAACCCCTGGACGCGCGACCCGCGGACTAGCGACGGATCACGAACGCGCCCAGGGGCTGCTAAGCAGCCCCGTCAGGGAAAGAAGGAGGGTGAGCCCCTGTTTGCGCATGATTGTTCTATGATTGGACCGCGCGGTAACGTCAAGCGGCAGGAAATCCAGCCCCACGAATGAAGCGTCCGGGGCAGAAGGCGCCCACTTACTGGTTTTTGGCGACCGTTTCATTGGCGATGGGTTCAGCGGCGGCTTCCGGTACGTCATCGGCATGCACCGCCTTGCGGGCGGCCAACGCCACGACAATCCAGATGCCGATCACGGCGATGACGCCGCCGACGGCGAGCACAACACCCCCACCCATGGCGGACATCACTGACTGGCCCAGCAAGGCCACGATCAGCGTCTTCGGGATCGAGCCGACAAAGCAGCCGGCCATGAAACGCAGGAAATTCGCCTTAGATGCGCCGAAGGCCATGTTGACGACGATGGCCGGCGCGGTCGGGACCGAGCGCACGATCATCGAGGCGAGGAAGTCGTTGCGGCCGATGAAGCGCGACATGCGGTTGACGGTGTTGCCGCCATATCGGTCGACAAGCTCGCGACCGCCAAAGCGGCCCATGTAGAAATGGAGCCAGGCCGTCGCCATCTGGCCGACCATCGCATAGAGGCTGCCCAGCCACGGACCGAAGGCGACCACGCAGCCCGCCATCAGCACGAATTGCGGGGCCGCGATGAAGGCCGACAGGATGAAGACCACGACAGTCGCCGGGAGCCCCCACGGACTGTCGCGCAGGCCCGTGAGCTGTTCGTCGATGTGATCGGCGAAACCGAACAGGCCGGACTTGCCCAGAATCATCAGCACGGCGACGCCGCCGAGCAGCGCCAGCGACACCCAGATGGTGCGCCATGCCCGGGAGTCCATGTTGTTGAGGAAGGCGACGATCTTCTTCATCCGGCGGCCCAGATGCGCTGTATGCCGCGGCCCGTCAAGAATCCGGGGCGCCGCGCCTAGCGGCAGGCTGCACGGGCCTTGAGGGTGCGGTCGACGGCCTGCAGCAGGTCTTTCGGCTGGACCGGCTTGGCCAGCAGGGCGGCGGCGGCGCGCAGTTCCGGCCGCCGTTCGGCCAGCGTTTCATCCAGCAGGGCCGAGACCACGATGACCACGGGGCGGCCACGAGAAATGGGCAGCAGGCTGACAGCGGAGAGAAGCTGGAATCCGTCCATGTTGGGCATGTCGAGGTCGGTGACCAGCAGGTCATAGGGATGGCGCAGCACTTCGTCGAAGGCTTCGCCGCCGTCGGCGACCTCAACGCATTCAAAGCCGGCCGACTCGAGGATCAGGCGCAGATAGGTGCGCATTCCCGAGGCGTCGTCGGCGATCAGGACGCGCGGTTTACGCACTTCGTTGACCGGGTTGGCAGTGGCAGGCATGCTCATTTTCGGGTCCGGGCGGGATGGGGCAGGTCTTCCGCCAATTTCGACCAGCACCTATGTGTTTCCCGCTTCTCGCGCCTTTCTCTCGCCGACAAAGACTTGACATTTGGCGACAGACAGTCGGGAATGGCGGTGACACGGCGTCGCAGGTTGGGACTTCATGCGGGAAATCATCAGAGCCAGCGCCTGGGACGGTTTCGGCGCGCTCGTAAAGGAGCTCGGCGGAGACCCCGACGCGATCCTTGCGGCGTCGCAGGTCGATACGGCGGGGCTGAACGATCCCGAGCGGTACATGCCGCTGCGCGCCTTCCTCGACAGCCAGGCCATCGCCGCGGAGAAGCTGGGGCGGCGCGACTTCGGACTGTTCATGGGCCAGCGGCAGAGCATGTCCGTGCTCGGCGCCCTGTCGATCGCGATCATCAATTCAGCGACGGCGCGGCAGGGCATCGAGATCGCCGCGCGGTACATGCACGTCCACAACCCGGCCTTCGCGATGACACTGGCGCCGATGCCGAACACCAGCCGCGACTTCCTCTCGTGCATGGTGGAGCTGCGCAACAATGCGCGGCGCGAGCAGAACGACGAGCGCATCCTGTCGTCGGTGCACCGCTCGCTGAGCCAGCTCGGGTCGGGCAATTACAAGCCACACGAAGTCTGGTTCATGCACGAGCCGATCTCGCCGCTGTCGGTTTACCGCAGCGTGTTCGGCGTGACGCCGCAGTTCGGCAAGCCGACCATGGGCATCGCGATCGAGCGCGCGATCCTCGATTCCTGGCGGCCTGGCTATTCCTCGCAGATGCACGACATCGCGGAGATGTACCTGCGGATGCAAAGCCCGCCGCGCAACAAGGACTTCACCAAGCGCGTCGCCAGCATGGCGCGCAGCCTGTTGAACGGCGGCGAATGTACGCCGGAGCAGGCGGCGAAGGCGCTGGGACTCCACGCGCGCACGCTGCAGCGGCGGCTGAAGGATGAAGGCTCCAGCTTCGAGAAGATCAAGGACGATGCGCGGCGCGAATGGGCGGAGTCGCTTCTTGTCCAGCCCGCCGTCACCCTGTCGCAGATCGCGCAGATGCTCGACTATGCCGACAGTTCGGCGTTCTCGCGCAGTTGCCGCCGCTGGTTCGGCGAAGCGCCGCGCACCTATCGCGCCAAGCTGCTGGCGGCGCGCACGCCCAAGCAGCCGGCGCCGCGCGGATCGCGGGTCAATTCGTTGTCGGCGAACCTGAAGGCGCGGGCGCGCAGCTGATCGGCGTGATTTCACGATCACGTTGCCCGGCCCTTCCGCAACGCAAGCATCTCGACATGGCAGCGTCACATGAGCATGGTCCAACCATGAAAATGTGCACACGGATTCTCGGCCTGCTCGCCCTGCCCCTGGCAATCGCCGCCTGCGATACCCTGCCGGGCGCTACATCCACTGGCGCGAAGGGCGACTGGCCGCACGCGTCACTGAATCACCAGCGGCCGCTGGTGATCGGACATCGCGGCGCGTCTGGCGCGCTGCCGGAGCATACGCTCGAAGCCTATCAGCGCGCGCTGAACGACGGCGCGGACTGCATAGAGCCGGATCTCGTGTTCACAAAGGACGGCGTTCTGGTCTCGCGCCATGATACTTGGCTGTCGACGACGACCAATGTCGCCTCGAAGCCCGAGTTCGCCGGCCGCAAGCGCAAGTCGACAGACCCGGAAGCCTCCGACCGGGAAGACTGGTGGGTGGCGGACTTCACCTTGGCCGAACTGAGGACGCTGCGCGCGATCCAGCCGTTCAAGGGACGCTCGAAGGCGTTCGACAATCTCTATCTGATCCCGACTTTCGACGAAGTGCTGGAACTGGCGAAGTCGCGCCAGACGATCACGAGCGAGCCGGTGTGCGTGTATCCGGAGGCGAAGTCGCCCGCGTACCACGCCGCGATCGGTCATGCCGACATGGCGGAGAAGATCCTTGCCGCTCTGGAAAAGCACGGCATGGCGGCGAAAGGGTCGCGCGTGTTCATCCAGTCATTCGAGCCGGACTTCGTGAAGAAGATAGATGCGATGACCGACCTCACCGTCGTGATGCTCGTCGGCGACAAGGCGGCGCTGGATGCCGCGATGGCCAAGCCGGGCGCACCGTTCTGGCAGGGGCTGGGCGCCAATCTTGGCATGCTGCGCGATGCGAACGGCAAGTCCACCGGCGTGATCGAAGCGGCGCATGCGAAGGGCATCGCTGTGCATCCGTGGACGTTCCGCGACGACCAGCCGATCGGCGACAAGCCCATCGAGACGTCGATGAGGGAATTCCTCGCCCTTGGGATCGACGGCTTCTTCACCGACTTCCCGTTCACGGGTTACAAGGTCAGGAACGACGTCCTGCACGGCGTCGAGTAGCGGTTTCCAGCTTCCTGTAGCTGTTGACGATGCAGCCCATGCCAATGGGCTGTGAAGCCGTATGCTCGAAAGTGAGTTGCGTCGATGTGTCGGCGAAGAGTGGGCGGCCTTCGCCGAGGGCGACGGGCACGACAGCGAGTTCAACGAGATCGATCAGGTTGTGCTTCAGGAAGAGGCCGGCGGTGACGCCGCCGCCGAACAGCCAGATGTCGGTGTCGAGATCCTGCTCGGTCATCCGCTTGCGCAGCTTCGCGAGGCCTTCGGCGGGATCACCGTCATGGGCCTCGATGGTCTGCGGGCCCTGCAGGATCGGGCGCGACGTCATCACCAGCGCGGGGGTCTGTCCCCACATCCAGCCGCCCATGTCGATCGACTGGTCGTAGGTGGCGCGGCCAACGACGATACCGCCGATCTGCTTCATCCAGGGGCCGAGGAAGCCCATGGCGATCTTGCCATAGGCGTTCAGCCAGTCGGCCGAACCGTCCTTCGGAGCGATGAAGCCGTCGAGACTGACGGCGACGTGATAGCGGACAAGATGCATCGGGAACTCCGGCGAGCCTGATGCAGGACAAGTCGCATGGGCGTGCTGACAGCGGGTTGTCAGCAGCCGGGGAGAACAACTGCTGAACCTGTGATGGCTGGCGTGCGGTGTTGGACGCGAAACGGGAACGTGACGCGGCAGGGGTCGTTGGTCTTCCAGCACAGGAAGGAACCACAATGAAACTTGCCTTGTTGACCCCCGCCCTGGCGCTCGCGGCGTTCGGGCTTGCCGCGTGCAGCGACAGCGAGATGGCGAGCGACACGACGCCGACTCAGAACGAGATGGCTGCGACCGAGACGCCGGATTATCGCTACAACCCGCCAGCCACGGCGCCCGACATGAGGACGATCGCGCCGCCGGTTGAGCCGTCGCCGCGTCCACTCGATCCGGGCGATCCGACGGAGCCAGCGCCAGCGAACCCACCTCCGCCGATTCCGGAATCCCTGCCGGGTTCGCCCTAGGCTTTTTCGGCTAGCGTTTCCACGCGGCTGTCGAAGGCGGCGCGAGCTGCCTCGATGGCTGTCGTGTTGTCGAACGCCCACTGGCCCAGCGACCGCGCCGCCTCGCCGAATTTCTGGCCGAGCGGCGTAAGCTCGTAGTCTACGCGTGGCGGAACCGTTGGCGTGACCGAGCGAGTGATGAGGCCATCGCGTTCGAGATTACGGAGTGTGAGTGTAAGCATGCGTTGCGAGATGCCCGACAGCACGCGCCGGATTTCCGAGAACCGGCGACTTCCCTCCCACAACTGCATGACGACGATCATCGTCCACTTGTCGCCGATGAGCTGGAACGCCTCCGTCGCGGGGCGGCAGGACTCGGTTACATGAAGGGTACCACGGCTCATGAATGTGCCTCCTTGCGGGATGCGCCGCGACTTTCAATCTAGGCACGGTCACGCGTCATCGCCACCCGGAGCCCATCATGCTGAACTTCGCCCTGATCATCGGATCCACGCGTCCCAACCGGTTTGCAGACATTCCGGCGAAGTGGATCGTGGAGGGCGCGAAGCAGCGCGACGATTTCACGCTGGATGTGCTGGACCTGCGCGAGCACCCCCTGCCCCTGTTCAACGAGCCGGCGCCGGTGGGCTATGTGGGCGGCAAGTTTTCCGAGCCGGCTGCTGAGGCGTGGCGACACAGGATCGCGCAGTATGACGGGTTCGTCGTGACTGCGTCGGAGTACAATCACGCTCCGACGGCGGTGCTGAAGAACGCCTTTGACAGCGCCTCGTTCGAGTGGAACCGGAAGCCCATCGGCTTCGTGGGCCATGGCGGCGTCAGCGGCGCGCGAGCGATCGAGCATCTGCGCGGGATCGCGGTCGAGCTGCAGATGGCGCCGATCAAGCACGAGGTGAACATCGCGATGGAGCCGTATCTCGGCGTCGTGCAGCAAGGGAAGACGCTGGACGACTACGCCTATCTCGTCGCTGCGCGAACGGCGGTGTTCGAAAATCTGGTGTGGTGGGGCAACGCGCTGAAGACGGCGCGCGCTGCCTAGGTCCGCGAGCAGGCCTCAAAAGCAAACGGGCCCCGGATCGCTCCGGGGCCCGCTTCATTTCTCCGATCAGGCGCGAGTTAGTGCGCGCCGCCCGCCAGCGCCGCGAGCATCAGCAGCGCGACGATGTTGGTGATCTTGATCATCGGGTTCACGGCGGGGCCCGCCGTGTCCTTGTAGGGGTCGCCGACGGTGTCGCCGGTGACCGAGGCCTTGTGCGCCTCGGAGCCCTTCTTGTGAACGACGCCGTCCTTGTCGCGGAAGCCGTCCTCGAACGACTTCTTGGCGTTGTCCCACGCGCCGCCGCCCGAGGTCATCGAGATGGCGACGAAGAGGCCGGTGACGATCACGCCCATCAGCATCGCGCCGACAGCAGAGAGCGCCTGGCCGATGGCGTCAGGCTGCGGCAGGCCGGTGGCCGCGCCGATGCCCCAGATGACGAGGAACAGCACGATCGGCGACAGAACCGGCAGCAGCGACGGGAGGATCATCTCCTTGATCGCGGCCTTGGTCAGCATGTCGACGGCGCGGCCGTAATCGGGCTTGGCCGAGTAGTCCATGATGCCCTTGATCTCGCGGAACTGACGACGGACTTCTTCCACGACCGCTTGCGCGGCGCGGCCGACGGCCATCATCGACATGCCGCCGAAGAGGAACGGCAGCAGGCCGCCGAACAGCAGGCCGACCACCACGTACGGGTTGGACAGCGAGAAGTCGGCCGTCACGCCAGCGAGCAGCGAACCTTCCGCGGCCGTGGCCGAGAAGTGATCGAGGTCGGCGGTGAAGGCGGCGAACAGCACGAGGGCGCCGAGACCGGCCGAGCCGATCGCGTAGCCTTTCGTGACGGCCTTCGTCGTGTTGCCGACGGCGTCGAGCGTGTCGGTGGTTTCACGAACCGAGTCGTCCAGGCCGGCCATTTCGGCGATGCCGCCGGCGTTGTCCGTGACCGGGCCAAAGGCGTCGAGGGCGACGACCATGCCGGCGAGCGCCAGCATCGTCGTGACCGCGATCGCGACCCCGATGAGGCCAGCCAACGTGAACGAGAAGATTATGCCGGCGATGATGATCAGGGCCGGCAGGGCGGTCGCTTCAAGCGAGACGGCGAGGCCCTGGATCACGTTCGTGCCGTGACCGGAGACCGACGCCTGCGCGATGGAGCGAACCGGGCGATAGCCGACGCCGGTGTAGTATTCCGTGACCCAGACGATCAGGCCGGTGACGACCAGGCCGCCAACGCCGCACCAGAACAGGTTCATGGCGGAGATCGTGGTGCCGAGCGCATCCGACATCGTGACGGAGGTGGTCATCGGGTCGCCGAGCGCGATGTAGATCGCGCCGTAGAGCGCCGGAACCGAGAGCACGGCCGAGGCGATGAAGCCCTTGTAGAGGGCACCCATCACGTTGCGCGAGTCTTTCGAGAGGCGCACGAAGTACGTGCCGATGATGGAGGTGACGATGCAGACGCCGCCGATGACCAGCGGCAGCGCCATCATGCCGGCTTCCTGTGAACCGGCGAAGGAGATCGAGGCGAGCACCATCGTGGCGACGATCGTCACCGCGTAGGTCTCGAACAGGTCGGCCGCCATGCCGGCGCAGTCGCCGACGTTGTCGCCCACGTTGTCGGCGATGGTGGCGGGGTTGCGCGGATCGTCTTCCGGAATGCCGGCTTCGACCTTGCCGACCATGTCGCCGCCAACGTCGGCGCCCTTGGTGAAGATGCCGCCGCCGAGACGGGCGAAGATGGAGATCAGGGATGCGCCGAGGCCGAGGGCGACCATCGCGTCGACGACCGTGCGGCTGCCGGGCTCATTACCCAGCCCGACGGTGAGGAGCGCGTAGTAGCCGGCGAGACCGATGATCGCGAGGCCGACGACCAGCATGCCCGTGACCGCGCCCGACTGGAACGCGACCGAGAGGCCCTGGGCCAAGCCCTTGGACGAGGCTTCTGTCGTGCGGACGTTGGCCTGCACCGAGATCTTCATCCCGATGAAGCCGGCCGCTCCCGAGAGCACCGCGCCCACGATGAAGCCAACCGGGGCCTGCCAGTTCATGAAAGCGACGGCGACGATAACCGCAACCACCACGCCGATGATCGCGATCGTGCGATACTGCCGGTTGAGGTAGGCGTTGGCACCTTCCTGGATCGCCTTCGCGATTTCCTGCATGCGCGCGCTGCCGGTCGGCAGGGCCATCAGGTGCTGGGTGGTGAAACCACCGTACGCCAGCGCGATTACGCCTGCCACGATGGGCAGCCAAAGCGAGATGTCGCTCATCAAAAGTCCTCTAACTCATTGATTTAGAACGGCTTCCCCGCGATCCGCCCAGGAATCGCGCTTGGCCCGCCCGCAAAGGTGGCGGGAACATGCCTAAAACCGCCGTTTCACGCAAGTTTGTTGATTCTAGTGGAGGTTTAGTGGGATCGGCCTCGCCAAGACGGCGATTGAGATCGCTCCGAGGCCATGATGGATGGCGCGATGGCCGGTGTCCCCACCCTTCCAAAGCCTCTGCCCTTCCCGCCGCTCGTGCTGGCGATGGTTGGCGTGATGATCGGCTGCGTGATGGACGCGATCATCAAGCATATGGGGCTGGCCTATACGGCGGTGATGATCGCCTTCCTGCGCTATGCATTCGGAACACTGTTTTCGGGTGGCGTGGTGATCGCGACGAAGCGGAAGCTGCCCGACAATGCGGGACTGCGGCGGCACGGGCTGCGAGCCGTGGCGTCGACCTTTTCGGCGGTCCTGTTCTTCCACTGCCTGACTGTCCTCCCAATCGCGGAGGCGACCGTGCTGATCTTCTGCGCGCCGCTGATGATCGCGCCGCTGGCGCGGTTGATCCTCGGCGAACGGATGCGGCCGATGGCGGTGGCGGCTCTGCTGGTGGGGTTCGCGGGTATGCTCGTGACCGTGCAGGGAGCGCCCGAAGCGGCGGATGCGGCACGGCGCGTCGAGGGGATCATTGCAGGGGTAGCCGCGTCTGCACTCTATGCTCTGTCGGTCGTGCTGCTCCGGCAGCTGGCGCAGAAGGACGATGCGATCGTCACAGCTTTCCTCGGGAATATCTTCCCGGCGATCTACCTGCTCGCGCCTGCGATCGCTGTCGGCGTGATCGCCGGCCCGCCTGCCCTTGGCGATATACCGGTGTTCGCAGTGATCGGCATGACCGGCTTCCTCTTGTGGTTCATGCTGACGCAGGCCTATGCGCGCGCGCCGGCGCAGAGCCTTGCTGCGGCGGAATACACGGCGCTGATATGGAGCGCGCTGCTGGGCTATTTCTTCTTCGCCGAGGTTCCGCGCTGGCAGGTATGGGCGGGCGCGGGCGTGATCGTTGCGGCGGTGATGCTATCGGCCTGGGACAGCCGCAAGCGCAGGCCGGCGCCCATCGCCGATTGATCCACTTGCTTGCTGGTTCCCGCGAACCCCTGCAGATTCGCCCGAGGAATCCGGGAGGAACACCATGAAGCGCACAATGATGCTGGCGGCGCTGGCCGCTGGTTCGGGGATCGGCGCGCAGGCAGCGCATGCGCAGATCGCCGTGGGCGGCAGCATCGGCACGACCGGCGTGTCGCTGGAAGCGCAGGTGAAGGTGACACCGACCATCCAGCTGCGCGGCGGCTACAACTACTTCCAGTACGGCGTGGACGAGACCTATGACGACATTCTCTATGACGGCGATCTCGACCTGACGACGTGGGGCGCGTTCGTCGACCTGCATCCGTTCTCAAATGCGTTTCTCGTGACCGCCGGCGCCTATTTCGGCGAGAAGACGCTCGGACTCTCCGCCACGCCGACGTCGAATGTGGAGATCGGCAATCAGACCTTCACGCCGGCGCAGGTCGGCACGCTGGCGATGGATGGAGACCTGGAAGATGTGGCGCCGTTCGTCGGCATCGGCTGGGACACGACGTTCGAGAACCCGGGCATCGGCTTCAAACTCATCGCGGGCGCAATGTTCACGGGCTCGCCGCAGGTGAACCTGACGTCGAGCGGCGGTTCGCTGTCGAACGACACGAACTTCCAGAACCAGCTGGCGATCGAGGAACAGAACCTGCAGGACGACATCGACGACTACGAGATCTATCCCGTCGTGCAGGCGGGCCTCACCTTCTCGTTCTAGGGATCGCAAACACTCAAAATGAAAACGCCCCGCAGGTTCCTGCAGGGCGTTCTTCTTTTCAGAGCATGGCCGTTACGACGGCGAGGCGCCCGGATTGTCCTTCAACCAGCGCGCCTTTTCCTTGGCCGCTTCGGCTGCAGTGCATTCGCCGAGGTAGGTGGCGTCGGCCTTCATCGAGAAGCCGGCCGGGATGATGCCGAGGTTGGCCGTGCCTTCGGCGCGGATCTTCATCGACGTCGGCGTGTGCGTCAGCGTCGCCTTGGCGTTGCCGGTCGTCTTGCCCTTGCAGATCAGGTCGAACGAATAACCGCCCGCGATCGGCGCGACCTTGTCGACCGTGCAGCCTTCCTCGAGATCGCGCGCCAGCTTCGACAGCGTGATGCGCGCCTTCTCGGGAATGAGGCATTCGAGGTTTTCCTCGTTGAGCGGGATGGCCATGATGTTGGTCTCCTGCTTCCACTTCCACTTGCCCGGCGTCACCGAAATGGCGCCATCCTTGGCAGTGTCGGCAGAGGCGGCGCATACGGCGATCAGCGCGGTGGCGGCGACAGCGAGAAGCCTCATCTCAGTCTCCCTTCAGGGACAGGCCCTGGTTCCAGGCCCCAACTCAACAGGCACGATCTATCGGCCTTCCAACATGAACGCGGCCCGAATGAGGCGGGCGCCGTTTCGTCACGATCCCGCCGCGCGGTATCCACGCACGGGCAAAACCGTCATCAGAAGCGCCCCTGCAATATAGCCGCCGAGGTGGGCTTCCCAAGCCAGTCCAACGCCTTGAAACAGAAAAGGCGCCGCGAAAGTGAGCAGGAGGTTGGCTAGCGCCAGCCCGAACGTCATCATCAGGAATTCACGGTCCCACAATTTGCGCTTGAGACCCCAGCGGTCGAGCAGCAGCGCCGCTGCGATGAGGCCCGACGTGCCGCCGGATGCGCCCACGGCGAATGGCGTCGATTCAGTTGCGAGAGCGAGATAGAGCGCCGAGCCCGCGATCACCGATCCCAGGAACACGATCATCCAGAGACCCCAACCCATCGGTCCCGACCCGAGGGTGCGCGCCACCGGCGTGCCAAACGCGAGCAGCATGAGCGCGTTGACGCTCACATGAAGCCAGTCGAAATGCAGAAGCGCAGTCGAGACCAGCGTCATCAGCCCGGAGACATAATCGGGATAGACGCTCGGCGAGCCCGCCGGCGCCCAGAAGCGCTCCGGCGCGAGCGCGAAATCGTACAGCGTCGTCTGTTGCTCGTTGAAGGGCATCAGCACGAAGGCGAGGTGCAGAAGCACCAGCGCCAGCGACATCAGCACCACGATCAGCGGCGCATTGATGAATGGCACGCGCTCCTGCGGCTTCGGAGTCTCAGGGGCGGGAGAAGATGTGTCGGGCATTCAGGCAAGATGGCGGCTCAGCGCCCTGCCCGCAACCTCGATCAGAGCGCCTTGCCCATGCGGACGCCGGGAACATCGACGCCATCCTTCGACGCCGCCATGATCCGCTGGATGTCGTGATAACCGCAGGCCCGGTAGAGCGGCTCGCCAGACATGGTGGCCATGAGTTCCACCGACCGGAAGCCCGCCTCGCGCGCGGCGTTTTCGCAGAGATCGAGGATCAGGCGGCCGACGCCACGGCGGGCGAAATCCGGATGGGTGTACATGGCGCGCACCCGGGCGGCGTCCTTCGAGATGTCGAGCAACGCAGCGTTGCGCTGGGCCGTCGAATGATCGCCGCCATAGAGCGTCGCGCGCCGGGACCAGCCGCCGCAACCGGCAAGGCGGCCTTCTTCTTCGACGAGGAAATACGTCCGGTCGGCGATCAGCTGCGTATCGAGGCCCATGATGGATTTCGAAAGCTCGACCTGGGCTGGATCGAGGAACGCCTTGAGATGCTCCGCGATGGCGATGGCCATCAGCGCACGGATGGCGGGAAGATCGGCTTCGGTGGCGATGCGGTGGGTGAAGGTCACGGGGGCGCCTCGGCGGACACTGGATTTACCCTTGATAGGATGACGCACGCGGCAGGCGCCAAGCGGTCACTCAAAAAAAATTCTGCAGAGGTCTTGAACGCCCAAAATCCCTTCAATAAATCGCCGCCGCCGGGCGCCCCGACACGAGGGCCCGGATGTTTGGGAGGGCGCCCCGAATTCGCTCTTTCGGGCGCACCTTGTACCCGGTTGCTCAGATGAGGACATGGCTATGAGGAATGCACTGGACTTCACACCCTACCGCCGGTCGTTGATCGGCTTCGACAATATGTTCGACCTGCTCGAGAATTCCTCGCGCGTCGAACAGCTTGACCCCTTCCCGCCTTACGACATCGAACAGCATGGCGAGGATGCCTACCGCATCCGCGTCGCGGTCGCTGGCTACACGTCCGATGAGGTCGAGGTCACCACGCACCAGAACCTGCTGACCGTGAACGGCCGGAAAGAGGCCGACAGTGAGGAGCGGAATTTTCTCTACCGCGGCATTGCGGCGTCCGGTCGGTTCGAGCGGCGCTTCCAGCTGGCTCCTCATGTTGTCGTGACTGGCGCCAACCTCGCCGACGGTATCCTGGAGATCGAGCTCAAGCGCGAGATTCCGGAAGCCGCCAAGCCGCGCAAGGTCGAGATCAGCCGGGCGCCTGCGCGCAAGCGCGTGGCGAAAACAGCTGCGCCGACAACGACCACGGCTGAGGTAACCACCAAACGCCAGAGCGAACCGCAGGCGGCATAGCCCGCTCCACGACGCTGCCTGCCAGCGCGAGGCCTCTTCCCCTGTCCGGGGGAGAGGCCTTCGCGGCTAGTTCCGCTTGCGATCGACGAGGCGGTTCGACTTCGACCACTGCATCATGCCGCGGAGCTTCTCGCCGACTTCCTCGATCGGGTGGTTGCTCATCTTGTTGCGCATGGCGTGGAACGAGGGAGCGCCGGCCTGGTTCTCGAGCACCCAATCGCGGGCGAAGCGGCCGGACTGGATTTCCTCGAGCACCTTCTTCATCGCGGCTTTCGTTTCCGAGGTCACGATCTTCGGGCCGGTGACGTATTCCCCGAACTCGGCGGTGTTCGAAATCGAGTAGTTCATGTTGGCGATGCCGCCTTCGTAGATGAGGTCCACGATCAGCTTCACTTCGTGGAGGCATTCGAAGTAAGCCATCTCCGGCGCGTAGCCGGCTTCGACCAGCGTTTCGTAGCCGGCCTTGATCAGCTCGACGAGGCCGCCGCAGAGCACGGCCTGTTCGCCGAAAAGGTCCGTCTCGGTCTCCTCACGGAACGACGTCTGGATGACGCCCGCGCGGGTGTTGCCGATGGCTTTCGAGTAGGAGAGCGCCACAGCCTGCGCGACACCCGAAGCGTCCTGGTGGATGGCGATGAGGCCCGGCAGGCCGCGGCCCTGCGTGTACTGGTTGCGCAGCGTGTGGCCGGGACCCTTTGGAGCGGAAAGAGAAACATCCATGTCGGCGCGCGGGCGGATCAGGTTGTAGTGGATGTTAAAGCCGTGGCCGAACATCAGGTGCTGGCCCTTGCGCGTGTGCGGCTCGATCTCGTTCGTGTACATCACGGCCTGCTTCTCATCAGGCGTGAGGATCATCATCACGTCGGCCCATTTAGCGGCTTCCGTGGGCGTGACCACTTTCAGGCCTTCCTGTTCGGCCTTGGGCTTGGAGTTGGAGTTCGGTTGGAGGCCGACCACGAGGTCCTTCACGCCGGACTCGCGAAGGTTGAGCGCATGGGCATGGCCCTGGCTGCCATAGCCGATGACGGCGACCTTTTTCGACTGGATGATGCCGAGGTCGGCGTCTGCTTCGTAATAGACTTTCATGTCACTCACCTTGAGGTTTGGCGGTCCCATACGCGAACAGCCAGTCGTCGAAAACTGAATTCGTTGTTTAGCCCGGCCTGCCTTCGGGATCGGGCGCATCGCCACCGGCGGGCGCCGCAGGATCAGGCACGCCGGAATCCATCAGGACTTTCCACGCCCCGCCCGCGTCCTTGCGCCAGACGGTGATGTAGCGGCCGGTGTCTGCGTCAGCGCCGGAGATTTTCACTGTATAGCGGCCCGTCGTGACCGCCATGTCGCCGCCGGAGGAACCGTGGCCGCCATCAGGCGTCCATTCGACGGAGAAGCCCGGAGGCGTCTGGTCGAACATCGCGGCGATCTGCTCGGCGCCCTTGAACACGACACCCGGCTCGATGCGCTGGCTGTCTGTGGGATCCATGTAGGCGAGGAAGGCGGGCTTCAGCCCATCCTTCTGCGCCATGGCGGCGAAGGCGCGATCGGCCTCCATCGCGGCGGCGAGCGAGCTTTCCGGCGTCGCCACCACCGTGGCCCCGGCATCGGCATCCACTGCCGGCGCGGGCGCTGGCGAGCAGGCAACTGCAAGCGCCACGATCATGGCGCCGAACGCGTAACGATAAGCGGAACGTTTCATCCGGCCTTCTCCTTACCCCGTTGAATGGACAGAACGCCCGTACGCGAGACCTCGACGAGGCCAAGCGGGCGCATGAGTTCGATGAACTGGTCGATCTTCTGGCTCGCGCCGGTGACCTCGAAGATGAAGCTCTCATTGGTCGTGTCGATGACGTGGGCGCGGAAGATTTCCGAGATGCGCAGCGACTCGACGCGCGCGTCGCCTTTGCCCGCCACCTTCACCAGCGCGAGTTCGCGCTCGATGCCGCCGGTGGAATTGGTGACGTCGATGACTTTCGCGACTGGCACGAGACGCAGAAGCTGCTGCTCGATCTGCTCCAGCACATGGTTGGTGCCGGATGTGACAATGGTGATGCGCGACTGGTGGGCGTTGCGGTCGATCTCGGCGACCGTCAGCGACTCGATGTTGTAGCCGCGCGCGGCGAACAGGCCGACGACGCGCGCAAGGACGCCCGGTTCGTTGTCGACGATGCAGGCGAGTGTGCGTGTCTCCACGCGCTCGTCGGCGTGCGTCATGTCGTAGGCGGAGGCGGGATCTTCGCGGCCGCCGGATTTGGCCGGGGCGCGGGGACGCGGGGCGCGTGTCATGTGGTGATTTCCTCGATCTTCCTGCCGCGGCGCACGGGGTCGACGGCCTTGAACACTTCGGCGACGAACTTGCGCCGTTCCGTCATCAGCGCCTCGGCGGAGGCCCGATCCGGGCCAGGACCGGCGCCAGCTGTATCGAGCACTTGGTAGGCTTTGACGAGAACATTGAGGATCGGCTGGCGATGGCCCTGATATCCGGCTTCCTTCTCGGCGCCGTGATCCGTGTCGGTGCGGTTCGGGAAGAAGACGCGACCGCGGTCGATCAGCGCCGACAGGCGCGCCCGGGCATCGGACCTGCGGCCGGCGAATTCAGCGTCGCCGTAGGAGACGCCCTTTTCCGCCAGCAGTTCATGCGAATGCGCCAGCACGGCGAGGATCTCGTCCGACCAGCCGATGACGTCGCTGTCGTAGGCGAGCTTCAGGCTGGCGACATTGCGCTTCTCTTGGCGGGAGACGAGGCGCATGTTGAGAAAGAAGGACGAAATCGCGAGGAAGGCGGAAATCAGCGCCAGCCACTCGTTGATCCCGAAATTATCGAAGAACTCGGCCATCGCCCCTCACTCCGCCGCGCGATGTGCAACCGCCGGCGCTTTCGCGGCGCGGGCGTAGAGCTTGAGGTAGGCTTCACCGCCGGCTTCGAGACTCAGATTCTCGGCGATGTAGGCGCGAGGGTTGAAGCTGGAAAGCTTCGACCAGAATGTGGCGAACTGGGTCTCCATCTCTTCGAGCTTGAAGCGGACGCCACAGCGGTCGTCGAAATACGGCACGGAGCTGACTTCGAGACCCGGCGGATGGAGCATGTTCGGATCGACGATCACGCCATCCTCCCACGCGAAGATCGGGATCTTGGCGGCCATCGCTTCCTGGCAGGCAAGGCCCTGCGTCTCATGCTCGCACAGGAAGGCCATCGACTTCGAGGCGCGCAGCGTGCCGATGAAGTCGTTATAGTGATGGTGGCCGTAGCGCAGCACCTTGTAGGTCTTGCCCTGAGCTTCCAGCATCTTCGTCATGCGGCCGAGAACGGTGTTGACGCGCTCGTCGCGGAACCAGCGGATCTTGTCGTAGATCAGGACGTCGTTCGTCTTGGGCTCGCGCGAGAGATCGGAGATCGACTTCACATCGATGCCGACGGGCCAGACAACCGTCTTCTCCTTGCCTGAGTAGGGGGCGAAGTAATCGACATACCACTGGCAGGGCTGGATGAAGAAGCGGAAGCGATCCTGCGCAGCGAGCTTTACGGACTCCTGCGGCGACCCGTAGTCGCCCGGCCCGAAGATGGTGGGGTTGGGCAGCTGCACCTGATCGATCACCGAAGGATAGCCGCCGATACCGATCGGATAATGCGGCATGCGCGACGCCGTCGCGAAGTCATTGATACGCACGTCGGCCCCGACGGCCTTGAGGCAACGCTCCAGCCCGCGGAAAGCGACATAGAAGCCGGTGTGGACCTGCGTGCGCTTGAGATTGCGCACGATGTAGCGGGCCATTCGGCGCGAGTGGGAATAGGCGTAGCCGATCGGCCCCGGAACAGCCTTCAGCTCCAGCCCGTCATAGAACAACAGCACCAGCGGACCCTTTGAGGTCTTCACCAGGCTGTCGCGCGGATTGCCTTCAGTCTGCGTCATTGATGCGTATCGCCCAGCCGGTCGCGAGTGTTGCGGGCTTCATAGCAGAACATGGCCATCCGTCCCTCCCCTTCGCGCTAGCGTGCCATGCGGTCAGCGCCGCAGGCTTCGCGGATGGAGGCCGTGAGGGCGTAAGCGCGCCAGGCCTTGCCTTCGGGCGCAGCGGGAGCGGCCGCCTGCTTCAGCAGGTCTGTTGCCTGATCGCCTTCGAGAACCGTCATCACTGCAAGGTCGGCGCAGTCGGTTCCCGACTTTGGCGCTTCAAAGAAACGCTCGGCGCCGGTGGCGCGGATATAGGCCCAGCCCGCCGTGGCCATCTGGTAGAGGAAGAGGCCGTCGGTCTCCTCAGAATGCGCCGCTGGGGCCGGACCGTCGCCGAGGAAATAGACGCAGGCCATCCGGGGTGGATGATCGTAATCCGGCGCAACGATCTTTTCGCAGTTATCGAGCACCTGCGCGCCCATCTGCGGAACCATGCTGATGATGCCCGGCAGCACGACCTGCGTTGCAGGCGGACCGCCCGCGAGTTCGCCTGCCGGCGTCGACGGCGCGCCGTCGAGTTCGGCGGGCTTAGGCTCGCAGGCCGCGAGCGCGAGAAGAAGGATTGCAGCGAGACGCTTCATGGCAACGGGCTCCGGCGCTTGGCCTCGATGGCGCGGCGGCATGCCGGAGACACCGCAGCGACGGCGTTCATGGTCTGCTTCAGCGTGAAAGGCATCTGGAGAATGCGCGTGCGCGCATCCTGGTCGATCCGGTCATGTTCCGGATCGCTGGACGGGAGGCAGCAGATGATCCCCGTGATCGCGCCGCCATAGCGGATCTGCTCGACAAGGAGCGACGCCTTCATGTCCGGCGCGCCGGCGAAGAGGATCGCATCCGTCTGGCCGATGAGGGCCAGTTCCACGGCCTCCTCGCCATGGAAGCACTCGACAGTCTTGAGGCCACAACTGTCCAGCAGCTGGCAAACGATCCCGCGAACCGCTTCCTCCGGATGGAGGACGAGGACGGTGGGCGTCTTGCCAGCCATGACAGCTCTCCTCCGTATCCGAGCTAGACCAGCATCTTGCCGGCCTCGCCAATTTCATCGCCCGTGATCTTGCCGAGGATCATCTCGTTGTGGGCGGCGCCCGACGGGATCATCGGGAAGCAGTTCTCGGCCTTCTCCACGCGGCAATCGAACAGCACCGGCTTGGGCGTGTTGATCATGTCGAGAATTGCCGCATCGAGATTGGCGGGATCGTCGCAACGGATGCCGTGGCAACCATAGGCTTCCGCCAACTTCACGAAATCGGGCAGCGCATCCGAATACGAGTGAGAATAGCGCTCGCCGTGCAGCAGCTGCTGCCACTGGCGGACCATCCCCATCCATTCATTGTTGAGGATGAAGATCTTGACCGGCAGATCGTGCTGGATGGCGCAGGACATCTCCTGCATCGTCATCTGCACCGAGGCGTCGCCCGCGATGTCGATGACCAACGCGTTCGGGTGCGCCGCCTGCACGCCGATCGCGGCCGGCAGGCCATAGCCCATCGTGCCGAGACCGCCGGATGTCATCCAGCGGTTGGGCTCGTCGAAATGGAAGAACTGTGCGGCCCACATCTGGTGCTGGCCGACTTCGGTCGTGATGTAGACGTCCTTGTCGCGCGTGAGCGCATAGAGACGCTCGATCGCGTATTGCGGTTTGATGAGGGTCTTCGAGTTCGGATAGGCGAAACCCTTGCGGGCGCGCCATTCGTCGATCTGTTTCCACCACGGCTTGAGATTCGGCTTCGAACTGACCTTGCGGTTCCAGCCGGCCGTCAGAGCTTTCAGCGCCTTGCCGCAATCGGCGACGATCGGCACTTCGGCGCGGACGTTCTTGTTGATCGAGGATGCGTCGATATCGATGTGGATCTTGCGGCTGTTTGGCGAGAACGCGTCCAGCCTGCCCGTCACGCGATCGTCGAAGCGCGCGCCGACGCACAGCATCACGTCGCAATCGTGCATCGCGTTGTTCGATTCGAACGAGCCGTGCATGCCCACCATGCCCAGCCATTGCGGGTTCGAGGCCGGGAAGGCGCCGAGGCCCATCAGCGTGGACGTGACCGGCCAACCGGTGGCCTTCGCCAGCGCGCGCAGGGCTTCCGCAGCAGCCGGTCCGGAATTGATCACGCCGCCGCCGGAATAGATGATCGGGCGCTCGGCCTTGGCCATCAGGGCGACGGCTTCCTCGATGCGCTTGTCCTGCGGCTCGGTGCGAGGATGATAGGTGCGGTGTTCGATGGAGTCCGGGCCGACATACGTGCCCTTCGCAAACTGTACGTTCTTCGGGATGTCGATCACGACCGGGCCGGGGCGGCCGGAGGTCGCGATGTAGAACGCCTCGTGGATCGTGCGTGCGAGATCGTTCACGTCGCGCACCAGATAGTTGTGCTTGGTGCAGGCGCGCGTGATGCCGACCGTGTCAGCTTCCTGGAAAGCATCCGAGCCGATCAGGTGCGTCGGCACCTGCCCGGTGATCACCACCATCGGGATCGAATCCATCAGCGCGTCCGCGATCGGCGTCACCATGTTGGTTGCGCCGGGGCCGGATGTGGCCAGCGCCACGCCGCACTTGCCGGTCGAACGCGCATAGCCTTCGGCCATGTGTCCCGCGCCCTGCTCGTGGCGCACGAGGATGTGGCGCACGCGCTGCTGCGCATAGATGGCGTCATAGATTGGAAGGACCGCCCCGCCTGGATAACCGAAGATCGTGTCGACGCCTTGGTCGGCGAGCGCGCGCAGGACGATCTCGGCGCCCGTCAGCGTCTCGCGCTCTCCCTGTGCGGGCGTCTGCGTATCCATCTGATTTCCGTCCATCTCGCCGCTCTGAAGTGTTCTGCAGGTTTGGGGAAAAGAAAAAGGGCCACTCGGGCCCTTCGCATGCGTCTCGCCGTTCAGCCCGGTTGCGTTACCGGGCCGGCGGCGAGCCAATTACGAGTACGAGCGCCTGATGGCTCCCGGACATGGGGTTTTCTCCCAAAAACACTGTGGAAAAGGCCAATACCGTTTCACGAGCGTTGGGTCAATCTGCGCGTGGGGGCAAGAATTGACCTTGTGAGGCAGTTGCCGATCTCTGGGTAGGTCGTTACACTACACGAATAACTCATGTAGTGTAACGCGAAGCCGTTATTGCACCACATGGGTTATTCGTGTAGTGCAACAGCATGCTTCAGATACCGGCCTCGCTTCAGACCGCCTACGCCAACCTGCTTCAGGCGCATCTCAATCAGCCGCACTTCGAATTCGATGGCGCGCCTTTCACGATGGAGAAGCGTGGCAAGCTCTACTGGTATGTGAACCAGCGCAGCGTCGGCGCATCTCCCCCGAGGCAACGCTATCTCGGGCCGGACACTGACGAAATGCGCGCGCGCATCGAGGAGATGCGCAGCCAGAAAACCGACCGCGAAGCGTTCAAGGATTCGTGCGCACACCTGGTTGCGCAGCTTCGAGCAGGCGGCGCTCCCGGAATAGATCGCCAGACGGGATCGGCTCTGCGCGCCCTTGTCCGAAGCGGCGTGTTCCGGCTTGGCGTCACGCTTGTGGGAACACAGGCCTTCCGACACTACGACTTCGAACTTGGCGTCGTTCTCTCGGGAAGCGACGCAACAAACCAGCAGCTCAGGGAAACAAGAGACCTCGACGTTGCGGCGTTCGAAAGGCTTTCAGGCACGATTGATGATGAAGCTGACCCCGACCTCGGGCAGGCGCTTCTGGAACTGGGCTACAAGCCCGTCAGCAGGCTTGAGCGCAACAAGCCGACAAGCTGGCGTCACTCGCACTCAGCTTACGATATCGATTTTCTTACACCCTCGTTCAACGAACAGCAGGGACCAACACACCTCAAGTCGCTGAATGTCTGGGCGCAGAGCCTGCACTACCTCAACTTCCTGATCAAAGATCCGATGCCCGCCGTATCAATCTATATGGAGGGCTTGCTGGTTCAGGTTCCGCGCCCAGAGCGATACGCGATTCACAAGCTCATCATCTCGCAACAGCGCGCTGCCGGCTCGGGCGCCAAGGCGCGGAAAGATATGCAACAAGCCCGCGCGATCATTTGGGCAATGGCGGAAGATCGGCCACACGAAATCAAAACTGCCATCGCCGAAGCAGATTCGATGGGAGAGAAATGGCGCAAGTCGCTTGATCAAGCGCTGGCCATCGCATTCAAGGCGCCATCTCTCCACCACGATTTCGACCGCGACGTCGTATGGTTCGAAGGCATGGCTCTAGGAACGAAACATCGGTTCTCGATAAGCGAAGAAGCGCTGAACGATCATTTTGACGACGGCGCTCGAACTCCCGAGGCTTTGGTTGAAGCCGCTCGCCGGCACAGAAGCGCAATCGAAAGGCTGGTGGCGCGCAAGTTCCGAAACGAGCCGTCGCTTGAAACAATCCTGACGACCGCCGATGTTGCAGAACTTTCGAAAGGCGAAGCTAAGCGCCCGTCGCGCTGACCGCTTCCGCGTGCAAGTCCACGATAGTGCGTGCCCGCACGTCAAGCGACTGAGAAGGGATGCGCGGCCACAGCGTGAACTGGTGGGCGATCCAGGTCATCTGGCGCTTCGCATAGCGGCGGGTGTCGCGCTTGCAGCGCTCGATGGCGTCGGTGAGCGGGATGCGGCCGGCGAAGTGATCGGCGAAGCCGGGCATGCCGTGCGCGCGCATGGCGGGCAGTTCGGAATCGAGCTTCCGATCCCACAGGCGCCGCGCTTCTTCGAGCGCGCCCTGCTTCATCATCGTGTCCACGCGCTGGTCGATGCGTCCGTAGAGAACCTCGCGCGGTGGCGTCAGTGCGACGCCCACCCACGAACCCGCCGGCAACACAGGCGCCTGTTCGCCGTGGAAAGACGAGATCGGGCGGCCCGTGGCGATGAGCACTTCGAGCGCGCGGGCCGTGCGCTGGCGATCTTGCGGGTCTATGCGCTCCTTCGCGGCTGGATCCTTCGCCACGAGATCCGCATACGCAGCAGCCTGATCCTGCGCCACACGGGCGCGGGCTTCGACGCGGGCAGGCTCGGGCGTTGGCGGGATTTCAGAGAGACCGTCGGTCAGCGTCATAAGGTAGAGACCCGTGCCGCCGACGACGATGGGTAGTTTGCCTTGGCCCTGCAGCTCCGCGATCTTCGCGGCGGCTTCCTTCGACCACGCCCCGGCATTATGGCGAGCGGCGGCGTCGACATGGCCGAACAGATGATGTGGGGCCGAGGAGAGTTCTTCCGCATCCGGGCGGGCAGTGAGGATATCGAGGTCGCGATAGCACTGCATGGCGTCGGCGTTGATGATTTCACCATCCAGACGCTTCGCGAGAGCGATGGCCAGCTTTGTCTTGCCGCTAGCGGTCGGCCCATGGATCAAAATCACTGGTCGCATTGCGACGTACTCGAACCCCAACCTTTACGCGTGACCACGGTGCCCGTAAGAGCGCGTGACCCCGCCTAACGCGACAGAACCGTAACGTCCATGTCTCTTGTCCTGACTCTTGTGTCCCAAAGCAGCGACGCCACGCAGCTGGCGAAAGCAGCGCCGGGCGGCACTGGCAATGTAACGGACCTTTCGTCCGGCGCCTGGCGCGTGGCGGAGCGTAATGTTGCCGGCGGCGCGGATCTGGTCAGCTGGCTCGACGTCGAAGCGCCGAAAGCCGGCGCTGACTGGGCGATTACACCCCCGACCAACCGGAAGAAGCGCCTGCTGATCTCCGACATGGACTCGACCATCATCGGCCAGGAATGCCTCGACGAACTGGCGGACTTCGCGGGCCTGAAAGCGGAAGTCTCCGCCATCACCGAACGCGCCATGCGCGGCGAACTCGATTTCGCGGGCGCCCTCGTCCAGCGTGTCGCCATGCTGAAGGGCCTCGGGCTCGGCGCGCTGGAGCAGTGCCACAACCAGCGCGTGCGGCTTAATCCCGGTGCGCGCGAGCTGGTGGCGACGATGAAGGCGCATGGCGCGCGCGCCGTGCTGGTCTCAGGCGGCTTCCGGTATTTCACCTCACGTGTGGCGAAGATGGCCGGCTTCGACGATGACCGCGCCAACACGCTGATCGACGACGGCGCGGCGCTGACAGGCGTAGTGGGCCAGCCCATCCTGGGCCGCGAAGCAAAGCTGACTGCGTTGAAGGAAGAAACCGCCGCGCTGGGCGCGACGCCGGACGACGCGGTAGCAATGGGCGATGGCGCGAACGATCTCGACATGATCCGCGCGGCTGGACTCGGCATCGCCTACAAGGCCAAGCCCATCGTCGCGGCTGAAACGCACGCGCGCATCCAGTATACGGATCTGCGCGCCGCGCTGTTCTTTCAGGGCTATCGCGTCGACCAGATCGTACAGTAGCGAGCCCCGCCGCTAGGCGCATTCGCGCTCAAACAGCGTTGCAGCGACCTCTCCGGATCGGGATATCGCCACAAGCGTGAACCAGCTGTACAGGTCGCTTTCTCGCCCCTTCCATTCGGAAAAGTCGCCGCCGAGAACATCGCTCAGATGCTCAAACCGCACGACAAGTCGGTAGGGCGGCGCTCCCAATTCAACGTCGGTCAGCTCAACACGATCCGTCGTCCGAGGCTCGATATATGTGTTGTGGCCAAGCGCGCCGTCATAGCCATCCTTGCGGGCGTCAAAGACGCGAGACTCCCGTCCGCATGAAGCGCATTTCAGCGAGATCGGATCGTCTCGCCACTCATCGTCCCGGTCGTGTGCATAGGCGACAAAATTTCTGCCGCCACAGACACAGGCCACATCGAAGATGGAATTGATCGGCTCGCCGTGACCATCGAACGGATAGTCCGCCAACGCGCTTGAAGTCAGCTTCAAGGCATTAAACGAGCTTGGCGGATTGGCCTGATAGTACTGAATCTGCTCATCGAGCGGGACGTTGGCGTCCCATTCGATTCCGCCGTCCTCGCCTACGCGACCGCCCACTTCCCCTCCCAAGCTCGTCGTGCCTAGCGCGCCCGCACCGCGACGTAGCTGACCTCGTCCTCGGACCACAGCTGGAGGAGGACGGGCTTGCCCGCGGCCTTGGCGGCTTCGGCGGCGGCGATCGCCTGTTCGGGCGACGACACCGGCTGGAAGTGGACTTCCGTCACCACGGCGCCGATTGGAATCTTGCCGAGCGCGTCGGAGCCGCTCTCGATCGACTGCACGATCACGCCACGCACGGAGGCGGGAATGTTGCGGCGGCGGCGGTCGGTGTCCTCGATCGACTTGAACTTCACGCCGAGAAGGTTGGTGAGCTCCTTGGCGACATCGCGCTCGGTGGGTTTGGCCGCCGCGGCGCTTGCGCCGGTGAGCTTCACGGTCGCCGCGCCCTGCTTGCCGCCGGAGCGGACATAGCGGACCGACACTTCCTTGCCGACTTCGGTCACGCCCATGATGCGGAACACATCACGGCTTTCCTTGATCTGCTGGTTGTTGAGCGTGGTGATGATGTCGCCCTTCTGCAGGCCGGCCGCTTCGGCCGCGCCGCCCTTGGTGACGGAGGTGACGATCGCGCCCTGCGGGGTCTTGAGGCCGTAGGCTTCAGCAATGGCCATGTCGACCGGGCGCACCATGATGCCCATCGTGCCGCGATTGGTCTGGCCGCTCTTGCGCAGCTGCTCGATCACGACCTTCGCGAAGTTGGCGGGAACGGAGAAGCCAACGCCCACGGAGCCGCCTGCTTCGCCCGGCGAGATGATGGCCGTGTTGATGCCGATCACTTCGCCGCGCAGGTTGAACAGCGGACCGCCCGAGTTGCCCTTGTTGATGGCCGCGTCGGTCTGGATGAAGTCGTCATAAGAGCCCGCGCTGATGTCGCGGTTGCGGGCGGAGATGATGCCGGCCGTGACCGTGCCGCCGAGGCCGAACGGGTTGCCGATGGCGACGACCCACTGGCCGACTTCCGCGCCGTCCGAATTGCCCCACGGAACGGGCGTCAGCGCCGTTCGCGATTCCACTTTCAGCAGGGCAAGGTCCACATCCTCGTCGCGGCCGATCAGCTTGGCGGCGAGAACGGTGCCGTCTGACAGGTTCACGTCGATCTCGTCCGCGCCGTCGATGACGTGGTTGTTGGTCACCACATAGCCCGACGCGTCGATGATGAAGCCTGACCCCAGCGAGGACTGCCGGCGCATGCCGCCCTGCCCGCGTCCGAGCAGGTCATTGAACTCGTTGAGGGGCGAGTTCGGGCCAAAGGCCGGCAGGCCATCGCCGCGCGCCACGGTCTGGCGCGTCGAGATGTTCACCACGGAAGGCATCAGGCGCTTGGCAAGGCCCGAGAAATCCTCGCCCGCGAAACCGGGGCGGTTCACGGCCTGCTGGGAGGCCGGCTGGCTGGGCTGGGCGATGGCTGGCTCGGGGGCCTGCACATTCATCAGCGCGGGGGCGAAAAAGGCGCCAGCGATGGCCGCGATTCCCAGAACCGGAAGGGCGATCATCGCTACGAGGGACCGCTTTTTGGAGGCCGGCATAGAAACTCCCAGATCAGCCCGCACGGGCGATTTCCGCCGCGAACACTGGCCTCAAAGCGCCGGGTTCGCAAGGCGAAGCGCTGCCCCTCGGCAGCCGCCGGGCACGAAACTAGGCCTGCAATTGCGGAACAAAGATGACGGCGGCGGCCATCACGACCCTGTGTGCCAAACCCGCGTGAAAGGACCGCTCAACCTTCCGGCGATTCAAAACCCAGCAAACTAGGCGGACCGGGCCTGCGACTGCGGGGCTTCCAGGCCGAGAACCTGATGCATCTTGGCGATCAGTTCGCGCTGGTCGACCGGCTTGGAGACGTAGTCAGTCATGCCGAGGGCGAGATATTTCTCGCGGTCGCCGCTCATGGCGTCGGCCGTCAGGGCGATGACCGGAAGGGCATTCCACTTGTCGCTGGCGCGGATGCGCTGGATCGCTTCCTTGCCGTCCATGACGGGCATGTGGACGTCGAGCAGCACGATGTCGAACTCCGCTTGTGCGATCTTGTCGAGCGCTTCCTTGCCGTTCGTGGCCTCGACGATGTCGCAACCCTGCGGGGCAAGGAAGAGCTTGATGACCTGGCGGTTGATCGCGTTGTCGTCCGTCAGCAGCACGCGCAGGCCGCGCAGCGTGCGCTTGCTGGGCTCCGCCGTTTTCGGAGTCGGCGGGGTTGCCGGCGCGGCCGCCGCTTCCTGAGCCTTGAAAGTGAGACGGAAGGTCGAGCCACGGCCCTCTTCCGAAGTGACTGTGATGTCGCCGCCCATCATGCGGGCCAGCTGGCGCGAAATGGCAAGGCCGAGGCCCGAGCCGCCGAACTTGCGGGTCGTCGCGCCGTCAGCTTGCGTGAACACCGTGAACAGCTTGCCGATCGTCTCCTGGCTCATGCCAATGCCGCTGTCGCTGACATCGACGGCGACCAGGAACTCGCCATCGCTGGTCTTCTTCGCCGAGATCGCGACTTCGACCGAACCCTGCGACGTAAACTTGATCGCGTTCGACAAGAGGTTCGACACGCACTGCCGCACGCGCGTCGGGTCGTAGCTGAGGCGCTGCGGGAAGTTCGAGTCGTAGCGCACGAACAGGTCGAGACCCTTGTCCTCGGCCGTCGACTGGAACAGCTGGCGGGTGCGCTTCATCGTGTGGAGGAAGTCGCCCGGCACATTCGATATCTCGAGCTTGCCCGCTTCGATCTTGGTGAGGTCGAGCACGTCGTTCAGCAGCGCCATGAGCGACTTGCCGGAATCGAGAATGATGTTGACCTTTTCCTTCTGGGCCGAGGTCAGGTTGTCGCCTTCCAGCGCCTGCGCCATGCCGAGCACGCCATTAAGCGGCGTGCGGATCTCGTGGCTCATGTTGGCGAGGAATTGCGACTTGGCGTTCGACGACGCCTCAGCGGATTCCTTCGCCTTGCGCAGTTCATCCTCGATCGTCTTCCACGCAGTCATGTCGACGACCGTGCCGATCAGCTTGCGGCCGTGGAGCGCGTTGGCGGCGATCATCTGAACGCGCAGCTGCATCCAGCAATAGCTGCCGTCGGCGATCTTGGCCCGCATCTCCTGCTTCCAGCCGTCGCTATGTCCCTCCTGGACCGCCTTGAAGGCGTTCGTCGTGAACTCGACGTCGTCCGGGTGGATGCCAGCCAGCACGGTTTCCAGCGTCTGCGTGCCCTCGCTGAAGCCGAGCTTCGCGCGCAGGGCCGGGTTCGGCGTGTATTGCAGCGTCTCGAAGTCGATCTCGAAATAACCATCGCCCGCCGACTGAATGGCGAACTCGAGGCGCTTCTGGTTGGCGCCAGCCTGGGCCAGCGCCTTCTGCAGGTCGAGGAAGTTGCGGTTCGAATAGGCGGCAGATTCCGCGATGCTCGCCACCATCGTGACGGCCGACAGCGAATACGGAATCGCCACCCACATCGGCAGCTCGGTCCACGCCGAATACATCAGGAAGCCCATCATCGGCACGGTGCAGACGGCCAGCGCCCGCAGCACGACCTTCAGGTTTCCCTTGCCGGAGAAGATGATGTGAATGGCCCACGAGGCCGGCACGATGACCGCGACGACCCATGCAGCCTTGTGGCCGGTCATCCAGATCGCGACGGCGCTCGCCATCCACAGCGAGACGAGACAGAAATGGATCATGTTGAAGCGCGTGGCGGCCTTGCGGTCGCCGGCGTTTGCGTGGATCGCCGTCATGACGACGGACAGCAGGAGGCCGATGGACGCAACCGTCCAGGCCGCACCCCACAGGGCGCCGAAGAAATAGGTGATGATGACGCCGTGCACCGACGCGAGGATCGCGCCGAAGATCGTCGTGCCGTTCAGGAACAGCGCCCGGGCAAATCCCGCCTGCGTGCCGACCGGCGCTGGCGCGGTCTGGGTCGTCTCCATCGTCCTGTCCCCAAGCCTGGAAATCGTGGGGGAAGATGGCAGGGATCGATTAATTTAACGTGTGGCGTCCGTTAGTTATCGATTGAAACGACGGCTTCCAGTTAACTGCCATCAACCAAATCAGGCGCGGAAACTGGCCGTCCGTGGATGGTGCTGTTAGGGATTGGGGCAGGAGACTTTTCATGCCTGTCAGACGCCCGATCGACGCCTCCAGCCACGTGTACCTGATCGATGCGTCGGGCTTTATTTTCCGGGCCTATCACGCCCTGCCCCAGCTGACGCGCAAGTCGGACGGCCTGCCAGTGGGGGCCATTTCCGGCTTCTGTAACATGCTGTGGAAGGTGCTGGAGGACCTGAAGGCAGGCGAACAGCCGACCCATTTCGCGTGCATCTTCGACGCTGGCGCGCACACATTCCGGAACGATCTCTACGATCAGTACAAGGCCCACCGGCCCGATCCGCCGGAAGACCTGATCCCCCAATTCCCGCTGGTGCGCCGCGCCGCGATCGCCTTCGGCCAGCCCGCTCTGGAGATGAAGGGCTTCGAGGCGGATGACCTGATCGCGACCTATTCCCGCCAGGCCGCCGCCAAGGGCGCACGCGTTTCGATCGTGTCAGCCGACAAGGATCTCATGCAGCTGGTCAACGACCAGATCTGCATGCTCGACACCGTGAAGGATCGCCGCATCTGCGCGCCGGAAGTGTTCGAGAAGTTCGGCGTGACGCCGGACAAGGTGATCGACGTGCAGGCCCTGTGCGGCGACAGCGTCGACAACGTGCCGGGCGTGCCGGGCATCGGCATCAAGACGGCGGCTTTGTTGATCCAGGAATACGGCGATCTTGAAACCCTGCTGGCGCGTGCGGGCGAGATCAAGCAGCCGAAGCGACGTGAGTCCCTGATCGAATACGCCGACAAGGCGCGTCTCTCGAAAGTGCTGGTGACGCTGAAAGACGACGTAGCCGTTGAAGTTCCGCTGGAAGAGCTCGGCGTGGCCGATCCCGATCCGGGCCCGCTGCTCGCCTTCCTGAACGAGATGGAATTCCGGACACTGACGACGCGTATCTCGCAGACGCTGGGCGCCGGAACGCCCGCGCCGCGCTCTTCCTCCGCGGGCGGACAGGCGTTGGCCAACGCCCTCGCCGCCGAGAAAGGCTCTCCGTCAAAGCCCACCGCCACGGCCGCCGCCAATGGCGTGCCGGGCGAAAGCTTCGAGCCTGTCGCGCCCGAGGCGGTCCCGTTCAACCTCGAAGCCTATGAAACAGTCGTCGAGCCCTATCGCCTCGCCGTCTGGATCGAGGAAGCGAAGGCTCAGGGCTTTGTGGCGGTCGACACAGAGACCGATGGCCTCAATCCCATGACCGCGAAGCTGGCGGGCATCTCGCTCGCCCTCGCGCCGGGCAAGGCCTGCTACATTCCCGTCGGCCACGGCACCAACGCCAAGGATCTGCTGAGCGAGAAGCCAAAGCAGATCGACCTCGGCAAGGCGCTGGAGATGCTGAAGCCGCTGCTGGAAGACCGGTCCGTCCTCAAGATCGGCCAGAACATCAAGTACGACCTCTCGATCTTCTGCGGCCATGGCATCGACGTCAGCCCGATCGACGACACCATGCTGATCTCGTTCGTGCTCGAAGCCGGCCAGCACAATCACGGCATGGACGAACTTTCCGAACTGCACCTCGGCCACAAGCCGATCCCGATCAAGGAACTGATCGGTTCGGGCAAGGGCCAGCTCACCTTCGACCAGACGCCGATCGACAAGGCCACGCAGTACGCCGCCGAAGACGCCGACGTCACACTGCGCCTGTGGGAACGCCTCAAGCCGCGCCTGTCGCGCGAAGGCGTGTCGACCGTTTATGAAACGATGGACCGCGCGCTGATCCCCGTCGTCTCCGACATGGAGCGCGCGGGCGTGCTGATCGACCGCAGCATCCTGTCGAGGCTGTCGGGCGAATTCGCGCAGCGCATGGGTGCGTTGGAGGCCGAAGCCCAGGAACTGGCGGGCCAGCCCTTCAATCTCGGCTCACCGAAACAGATCGGCGAAATCCTGTTCGACAAGATGGGCCTCGCCGACGTCGCCGGCGCCAAGAAGACCAAGACCGGCGCATGGGCTACCGGCGCCGACACGCTGGAAGACCTCGCCGCCTACGGCCACGCGCTTCCGAAGGTCCTGCTCGACTGGCGTATGCTGTCGAAGCTGCGCTCGACCTATACCGAGACGCTGAGCGAGGCGATCGACGCCAATACGGGTCGCGTCCACACATCGTATTCGCTGGCCGGCGCACAGACGGGCCGCCTCGCCTCGACCGACCCGAACCTGCAGAACATCCCGATCCGCACGGAAGAAGGCCGCAAGATCCGCGAGGCTTTCATCGCCGCGCCCGGCAATGTCCTGCTGTCGGCCGACTATTCGCAGATCGAACTGCGCCTTCTTGCGCACGTCGCCGACATCCCGAGCCTGCGTCAGGCCTTCAACGACGGCGTCGACATCCACGCGATGACAGCGAGCGAGATGTTCAACGTGCCCGTGAAAGGCATGGACCCCATGATCCGCCGTCAGGCGAAGGCCATCAACTTCGGCATCATCTATGGCATCTCCGGCTTCGGCCTCGCGCGCCAGCTTTCCATTCCGCGCGAGGAGGCCGCCGCCTACATCAAGAAGTACTTCCAGAAATTCCCGGGCATCCAGGACTACATGGAACAACACCGCGCCTTCGGACGCGAGCACGGCTATGTCGAGACGATCTTCGGCCGGAAAGTCTGGCTGCCGCAGATCAAGTCGCCGAACGGCGCCGAACGTTCCTTCGGCGAACGCCAGGCGATCAACGCGCCGCTGCAGGGCTCGGCCGCCGACATCATCAAGCGCGCCATGATCCGCATGCCGAAGGCGCTGAAGGACGCCGGGCTGAAAGCAAAGATGCTTCTGCAGGTCCACGACGAACTCGTCTTCGAGGTTCCCGAGAAAGAAGCGAGGAAGCTCGCGGAAGTTGCAGCGAAAACCATGGCCGCCGCCCCCTCACCCGTCGTCCAGCTCAACGTGCCGCTCGTCGTCGAGGCCCAGCACGCGAAGTCGTGGGCGGAGGCGCACTAGGTGTCCCTGTCTCCCGCCGATCTCCGCTTCATCGAACTCGCCTTTGAGGAGGCAAAGCGCAGCCTGGACGCTGGCGGTCTTCCCATCGGCTCGGTGCTGGCGCGCGGCGACCAGCTGATTGCGTCGGGTCACAACCAGCGTGTCCAGCATGGCGACCCCATCGCGCACGGCGAGATGGATGCGCTGCGCAAGGCGGGGCGGCAGGCGACCTATCGCGACACCACGCTGTACACCTCGCTGTCGCCCTGCATGATGTGCTCGGGCACGACGGTGCAGTTCAAAATCCCGCGCCTCGTCATCAACGACACCGTCAATTTTGGGGGCAACGAAGCCTTCCTGCGCAGCCACGGCGTCGAGGTGGTTGACGCTGCCCATGACCCCTCGATCCGCCAGATGCGCGACTTCATCGCGGCGAACCCTGCGTTATGGAACGAGGATATAATGGAATAGGGGAAGTTTTCGCTGTTTTTCCGGTCGCTTCCTTAACAGGCATTGGTTAGACAGGCCTCCCCCAATTTCGATGGAAGCCATGGCCAAGAAGCCTGCAAAGAAATCCGCCAAGCCCGCTCCCGCCCCGATGGCCGGCACGCTGACCAAAGCCGACATTCCGCAGCTCGCCGGCGGCAAGGGCGCCAACGCAGCGCAGATGGCCTCGCCTACCTATCGCCTCGCCGCCCTCGACCAGGATTACCTACTCAGCGATTCCATGCGCGGCTTGCGCTTCATGCTCGAGTACAACAAGGCCGAGGAGGCGCTGGACCGCTGGGGCGTGCGCTCCACCATTGTCGTGTTCGGCTCAGCGCGTTTCAGCGAGAAGGGAACGCCGGATCATCGCCGCTGGTATAACGACGCACGCAAGTTCGGACGCATAGTTTCAGATGAAGGCGGCGCCAAGCTGCGCAATGGCAAACCGCGCGACAACGTCATCGCCACGGGCGGCGGACCAGGCATCATGGAAGCCGCCAACCGGGGCGCGCACGATGCAGGCGCTCCATCGATCGGCTACAACATCACGCTGCCGATGGAGCAGGAACCCAACGCGTTCTCCACGCCGGACCTGACCTTCCGCTTCCACTATTTCGCGATGCGCAAGATGCACTTCGCCATGCGCGCCAATGCGCTGGTCGTGTTCCCCGGCGGGCTCGGTACGTTCGACGAGCTGTTTGAAATCCTTGCTCTGCGCCAGACCGGCAAGGCGCCGCCGATCCCGATCGTCCTCTACGACCAGAAATTCTGGGAAGAGGTCATCGACTTCCACGCGCTCGTGAAGCACGGCGTCATCGGCAAGGTCGATGAGACACTGTTCACCTACGCCGAAACGCCCGAGCAGGCGTGGGCGCAGTGCGTGAAGGGCGGCGTGATGACGCGCTGGCTGCAGGAACAGCACACGACCTGAAGGCTCAGGCGAACAAGCCCCGGAACATCGGCGTCGCATAGATCGGCACCGAGCTGTCCGCCGTCACGTCCGGCACCCAGGCCTTGAGCTCGGACGCCGAGTTCACCATCGCCATCATCATCTGGCCTGCGATGCGCGCATCGCATGGCCGCACCGACCCATCGATGATCCCGTCGGACAGCATATCCGTGAAGCGGACGACCACCTGCTCCATCTGACGCAGCATGTTGCGGCGCGTTTCCTTGTCCACCGACGTCAGCGCCGAGTTGCGCAGCAGAGGTCCCGCCGGCGTCTGCTGCCGCCGCACCAGCGCGGCGCACGCGGCGAACGCCTGATCGATCCCCCGCGTTTCCTGCGCCGCCGCCAGGCGCTGCGCTTCCTGCAGCAGCGTGTGGTTGCGCTCGAAGCACGCCACCACCAGCGCATCCTTCGCGCGGATGTGGTGATAGAACGACCCCTTGGTCACGTTCATCTGCCGCGAAATGCGCTCGACGGATGCGCCGCGATAGCCCTGCTGGTTGATCAGCCGCGTCGCCGCCAGAAGGAAGCTCTCCCACGACCGCTTGTCCGGCGGCGCCTTCTCCGAAAGCTCGATCATCCGGTGCGGAGAGGCCACGCCTGGCTCCGCGATGCCGTTCAGCAGCACGTCCGTGAAGCGCGCCTCGACGCGCTCCATTTCCTCGTCCGCATATTCCGGCAGCCAGTACACCGACCGGATCAGCTGTGAGATCAGATGATGCGCCCGTGCATTCACGCGATGGCGGTGTTCTTCCATCTCGTCCGGATCGGCCGCCACCGCGCGCACGGCGCGGAACAGGTCCACGAATTTCGGCCAGATCCTGCTCGCGTGCGGCTCGGTCAGCGACCGTAGGTCGCCGAAGCTCATCACGTCCGTTTCCTCGAGCGTGCGCACGCGACGGCGAAACTCGAAATAGCGGCGCACGAAGTCACGCACCCGCGCCTCCGGCCCGCCGGCCCCCATCGACAGCTCGATCCGCGCCATGTGCACGTCGATCGACCGCTCGAAGCCGGCGGCCACCAGGTCGTCTTTCTTGCGGAAATAGTGCCGGATGCTGGTGAGGTTCATCCCCACTTCGGTGGCGATGTCTTCCAGCGTGGCAGCCCGCACGCCCAGCGCGTTGAACCTGCGCGCCGCCGTCTGCAGGATCAGCTCGCGCTTCTCCCTGAATCGCCGCGAGCGCTGCGGCTCGGCGGCTTCATTCACGCTCTCTTGAACGTCCGTCTCGATCAAAGTCTCACCAGCAAATGCGACGGGACGTTAGCGCACGCCAAGCGGCTTCGGAATGCGCCATGGCGCCCGGACTCGTGCCTCCGGCGAACGTGCGGTTCTACTTCGCCTGAAGCTCGTAGAAGCCCGCCAGCTCCAGCGTCGCAACCACGTCCTTGCCGCTGTCGTTCTTCAGATACCAGCCGTGGATCCCGTCCCACGGCGCCACGAATGTGCCGTTCTCGGGCGTGCCGCCGGTCTTCGAATAGTACATCAGGTCGCCTGCGCCATCGACCTGCTCGGTATGGCCATGGAACTCCACGACCATCATGCCGGGGTGCTCGAGATTGGCGTAGCTGACATTGTAGACGACGCCCTGCCCCTTCTTCATCGTCAGCTTGTATTCGAGGCCTTTCCCGGCAGGCACATCCACATCGATCTTGTCCGTGCGCCACTTGGCAGGCTGGATCGAGATAACCCCATCGCGCACCGGGTATTCGCGCCATCCATCGACCACGGGCGGCACGGCAGGCGCTTCCGGTGCGGCCGCGGGGGCGGGATCGGCTGCAGCCGTCTCCGCAGGCTTCTGCTCCGCGCAGGCTGCGGCCAGGAGGGCAAGGCCTGAAATGGCGGCGAAGAGGCTCTTCATGCAGTCTCCATTGGGTCGCTTTGCCTGTAACCCTAGCGGGGACCGCCGAGGCCGTCGCCGGTGCTATTCCGTGAAATGTCAGGGATGAGGGGCAGTTAACGAAGGTGTTAGCGGACCGCGACCCAGCGTCACTTGACGACGTCAACCTGACACTGTCCAGATGATCCTAGGTCGCCCCTCCCATAAGCGGCCATAACGGAGATCTGCAATGACCCGCCTTTCCTCCCTGGCTGTTCTGTCCGCCACTGCCATCGCCCTAGCCGCCCCGGCGTTCGCCAAGATCTCGGTTCAGGGCGCCGAATCGCTCTGCAAGACCGAAATCTCGAAGCAGCACACCGATGCCAAATCGGTGAAGGTCGACAAGGACTCGACCAAGGCCACCGGCGACAAGTTCGTCTACCTGTTCAAGGTCAAGAAAGCCGACGACTCCTCGACCAAGCTGCACTGCACGGTCGATCGCGGCACCGAGACTGTCTCGTCGGTCGTCGCCGCCAGCTAAGCTGTAGCCTTCTGCGGGCGGCGGGCCTCGCGGCTCGCCGCCGCTTCATCTCTTGCTTTCAATCGCTCGGATGCTTCGCCGAGCGCGCGCAGGAACACGCGTCCTGCCTCGGCCTCCTGCGCGCCGAGTTCCGTCGCAAGCCGCTTGTTTGTCTTCACCCAGATCACCGCGGATTCCGCAGCCAGCTTCCGCCCCGCATTCGTTAGCGTCAGGCGCTTGCCGCCCCTGCCACGGCCGCCTTCTGCTTCCACGAGCCCGCGCCGCTCGAGTACGATGAAATTGCGCGCCAGCGTGCTCTCGTCGATCAGCATCGCCTCGCCGATCGCGGCCAGGGTTGCTCCTGGCATCTTTCCGACCGCCGCCAGCAGTCCGAACTGCGCAACGTTGAGATCGAGGTGCACAAGCTTGCTATTGAAGAAGTTGGTCACGGCGCGGCCGGTGCGCCGTGTCGCATAGGCAAGACAATCAAAATCAAGAAAATCTGATCGAGCCATTGAATTCTGTATATACGTTTTTGGCTTGCCTATCAAATCATGTATGTGCAGGATTTACGTAATGGCCGCTACACACGCGGCCTCTGGAGCCTGCAAAATGAAAAAATCCTCCCTGATCTTCCTCCTCGCCGCCGGCGTCCTCGCCGCTTCTCCCGCTATCGCTGGAACGTCCATTTCCAAGGGCAAGTCGCTGTGCGAAGCCGCCGCCAAGGCGCAGACGCCCGCGCCGAAATCGGTCCGCACCGACAGCGACGCAACCAAGGTCAGCGACGCAACGCTCACCTTCAAGCTGAAAATCAAGAACGCGGACGACTCGTCTGGGGCGCTGACCTGCAAGGTCGACCGCGCCTCCGACGCCGCGACGATCGTCGCGAATTAGGAATACCGGCTGCGCCCTCGTCTCGCGGACGGGGGCGCACCTCTTACTTGACGTCGAACACCATCAGCAGCGTGCGCTGGTTCGACGCGAAATTGTCGTCCGAGACGATGAACAGCCGCACATTGCCATCCGGCATCTGCTTCGCGGCAATTCCTTCGTAGTTGTCGATCGTCAGCATCAGGCTCATTTCCGCCAACGTGCGTGACGACTTGACCCTGAAGCGATAGTGCGACCGCTCGTCGATCTCGCTGACGACGCGCGCAGGCAGGTTTGCCTGATCCAGCTCGCGCGTGAACACCGTCTCCATCACCGTGATCGCATTGCTCGCCAGCATCTGACGCGACCGGTGCAGGCTGAACACGCGCACTTCCTGCCCGTCTTCGCCCGCCGGCAGTATATCCATGCCGACCAGTTCCGGCGCGTCGGGTCCGATCGCCAGATCGAAGTCCGGCGCCGCCTCCATCGGGCGTGCGGAGATGGGACTCGTCTTGCCGGCTTTCGTCTCCAGCCCGGTGAACAGATAGAGATCCTGCGTCACGCCGAGCGCCTCGACGCCCTCATTTCCGCCGACCTCGAGCTTGTTCGCCGCGAATACGTCCGCCAGAGCGCGCGAATATCCGCCTGCAACGATGGGCGCGCCCCGCGCCGCCGCTGCACACGCATCAAGACTGTAGGCGAGCACGCGATGATTGCGTTCGAACGAGACGAAGGCCTGCCCGTCGCGAACCGCCACACCTTCCGCGTCGCCGTCCGACTTTCCGCGCAGGCCGTTGCCCTGCTCGTCCAGCATCGTCGCGATGCGCGCGGAAACGGGCGTCACGCCATCCTTGGCAAGATCGAGCCAGACAAAATCACCCGCATCGCTAACCGCCAGCAAGCTCTTGTCGTCCCAGACATCGATCCCGGACAGCCCGCCAAACCGCTTGTCGTCGCTGGTGATGTGGAAGCCCGCCACAAGCTCCAGCGATCCTGCAGTCCGTCGCATCGGATTGATGGCCTGCAGCGTCACCTTGCCGGTCTTGATCACCAGCGCTTCCGGCTCGGCCGCCTTGACCCACGGCGGGCACGAGAAGCGCTGAAGCATCTCCTCGTACCTTGCCAGAGCGCCCGTACCCAGTGGCGGATCGCTGTAGGTCAGGATGACGCGTTCCTCCACGTCCGGCGGCGCAGCATCGCCCTCTGGCGGCTGGGCATGCGCGCCGCACGCTGCCAGCAGCAGGGCGGCGCCAACCAGTCCTGAACAGGTGATGCGCATGCAGCGGCCGCTCCGGCGAGAAGCTCGCAAACTGCCCCGGCTGGTCGCAGCGCTCAAGCGCTCAGCGCATGGGTTTGGCGAGGTCGAACACAATCAGCAGCGTACGCTGCGTGCCAGAGAAATTGTCGTCCGAGATAATGAACAGCCGCGTGCGCCCGTCGACCAGTTCCTTCGCCGCGATACCCTCGAAATTGTCGGTGGTCATGAGCTGGTCGATTTCCGCCAGCTTGCGCCAACCCGTCTCGATGTAGCGATGGCGCGCCCGTTGGTCGATCTCGCCGTCGATGCGGCGTGTCAGCATGCCGTCGTCGGAATACCGGTTGAAGTCCGTCTCCGCGATCGTCACGCCATAGCCCGCGCGCGGACTGAAAGAACGGTGCAGCGTGAACGCCCGCGCCGATCCGGAACGCTTGCTGTCTGGGATCACATCCAGCCCAACGAACTCCTGCGCTTCAACGCCAACACGCAGGCTGAAATCGGGATCCTGCTCGATCGGACGCGCCGACATCGGGCTCAGCTGTCCGATTTTCGTCTCGATGCCGGTGAAGAGATACCAGTCGCTGGTGACGCCTAGCGCGTCCGAGCCGGCATTGTCTTTCACCGAGATGCGGCTCTCGCCATACGCCTCGACCAGCGGCAGGCCGAAGGGTCCGAATACGATGGGCGATCCGCGCGCCGCCGCGCCGCACTTGCCGATATCATACGCCAGCACCTGGTGGTTGCCGTCGAAAGACACCAGCGCGACGCCGTTGTTCCAGGCGACGCCCTCGGCTGTTCCGTCCTCGGCGCCGTCGAGCACACGGTTCACGTGATTATGCATCGGGGCGACCCGCGCGGAGACGGGCGTCACGCCATCCTTGGCGAGATCGATCCAGATGAAGCTGCCATTGTCCGCCACGGCCAGCAGGCTGCCGTCCTCCAGCACGTCGAGACCGGAGAGGCCGCCGAAGCGCTTGTCCGTGCTCGTCAGGTGGAAGCCCGCCACGAATGTCAGGTCGCCGACCTTCGTGCGCGTGGGGCGCAGCGGCTGCAGCGGCACGCTCGCCGCCGAAATCGGAATTGTCTCGCCGCGCGTCGCCAGCGTTCCCGCCGGGCAGGAGGTTTCCGACAGCACCCGCAGATAAGCGCCAAAGCCGCCGCGCCATTCTTCCTGCTCGCGCGTGCCCCTCACGATGATGCGGCCACCCTCGACGGGAACCATTGCGGTCGTGGCCTTGTCCCGGATTGTCACGCGCGGATTCTGGTCGACGGCCGGGGCGGCGATGTTCACCGTGTTCTGCTGCGGGCTGGCGCAGCTCGCCAGCAGCGCGGCGACGAGAATTCCGGACATAGGCAGGGAACGCATGGGGCGCTCGACTCCAGTTATTTTGTCAGGTCGGCCGGAAGCATCGGCGTGGACAGGATGTGCTCATACGCAGCCCACCGCGCCTTCGGATCGCTTCCGCCTACACGGTCCACATAGCTCCGGACCAGCTCCTCGCCCACCGAATAGTTGATCACATAGGATCGGTAATCCCGGTCGAACCCCAGCGACTGTTCCGCTACGTCGCGCGGGCAAAGCTTGTATTTCTGCACCAGCGTTATCGCCTCATCGCGGCTGATCTCGCCATCGAGATGCATCTGCGACACTTTCAGCAGCGCCCCGTCCAGTTCCGACGTGGCGACGCGCAACGCGTCGTAGGCTTGCGCATCACGCGCATCGAGTCCGGCCAGCGGGTAGAGAATATCTGTCTCGAACTTCGCCCTTTCCGCGCCTGGAAAGGCAAGATCGACCCCGAAATCCGCACCGCCCTCGTTCAGCGGCGCGGCAACGGCGTAAAGCGGCGCCACCGAGTACTCAGCCCATCCCTTCGTCCGGTAATTCCGCTCGTTGTAGATGCCCTGAACGTGATGGCCCGGGTATCCCTCATGGCACCCCAGCACCAGCGCATTGCCGATCGACACCGGCAGGTCGGCATTGATCTCGATCTTGGAGTGGTTGTCGCCCTGGTAGTAGTTGTAGGCGCCCCAGCTCTTCCCCTTCACCACCGCCATGCCGAAGCTCTCATTCTCCGGCAGGCTCACATGCGTCAGCGTGCGCCTGCGGCACTCGGCGATGGCTGCGTCCATCACCACGTTCAGCCGATCCTGTGGAATGGAGAAGCGCGCGCGGAACTCCTCGACGCGCATGGCCAGCGGACCTTCGCCTGGAACGATCCCGTCGATCTTGCGCAGCACGCCCTCGTAGGACGCCAGCGGCTTAAGTTCCGGGCGCAGTGCGAACAGCTTCTCGGCCTCATCGGCGAATTTCACACGCCTGCCATCGATCATGTCCAACCGGAAGCGGGCGCTCGATGTGTTGGCGAGCAGCACCTTCGCCCGCTGCGCCTGTTCAGGATCTTCCGTGCGGTAGGCATGCAGCGACGCCTGCAGCGCATCGGCCGCATCCTTCAGCGCCTTCCGCTCGCGCGGGCTCTTCCGCGCTTCGTCACGCCACTCCTTCGGGCCGAAATAGGCATCGACATACCCGCTCTCGTGCGCGTCGATCTCCAGCACCAGCCGCACATAGTCCCGCGCCATGTCGTCGAGGCTTCGCATCGGGCCGCTCTCCATGCTCGCGCACGCGCCAAGCGCCAGCGCCGCGGCCGCAACTGCCAATTGCCTCACGCGCCGGACCTCCGCCCCTTGGAGACTTCGCTGAACGTCGTCTTCTTGACGGCGCGTCCAACGCTGGCAGCGGTGGACCGTGCAGCGGCACGGCTCCGGTCGCTTGGCTCAGGGTTCGCCGCCGCCTTGGCGGCGCGGGCTTCTTCCTCGCCAAACAGTTCGGCCAGTTTCTCGGTCATCGCGCCGCCCAGCTGTTCGGCGTCGACGATCGTCACCGCGCGACGATACCAGCGCGTGACGTCATGCCCGATGCCGATGGCGATCAGCTCAACCGGCGACATCGGCCCCTCGATATGCGCGATCACCTCGCGCAGGTGCTTCTCCAGCGGGTTCCCGACGTTCACGCTCAGCGTTGAATCGTCCACCGGAGCGCCGTCGGAGATCACCATCATGATCTTGCGCTGTTCGGCGCGCGCCATCAGCCGGTCGTGCGCCCACAGCAGCGCCTCGCCGTCGATATTCTCCTTCAGCAGGCCTTCGCGCATCATCAGGCCGAGATTGCGCCGCACGCGCCGCCACGGCGCATCCGCCGACTTGTAGATGATGTGGCGCAGGTCATTCAGCCGCCCCGGGGTCGGCGGCTTGCCCGCCTTGATCCAGTCCTCGCGCGAAAGTCCGCCCTTCCACGCCTGCGTGGTGAAGCCGAGGATTTCCACCTTCACGCCGCAACGCTCCAGCGTACGCGCAAGAATGTCCGCGCACAGCGCCGCCACCATGATCGGCCGCCCGCGCATCGATCCGGAGTTGTCGAGCAGCAACGTCACCACCGTGTCGCGGAACTTGCTCTCGTCTTCCATTTTGAACGACAGCGGCGCGGTCGGGTCCACGATCACGCGGGTCAGGCGCGAGGTATCCAGCACGCCCTCTTCCAGGTCGAACATCCACGACCGGTTCTGCTGCGCCATCAGCCGCCGCTGCAGCCGGTTGGCCAGCCGCGACACCGCGCCCTGCAGCCCCTGCAGCTGCGCATCGAGATACGCCCGCAACCGCGTCAGCTCTTCCGGATCGCACAGCGTCTCCGCCGTGGCGACCTCGTCATGCACGGTCGTGAACGCCTTGTACTCCGACTTGAACGCATCGCTGTCGCGCCAGTTGGGGCGGATCGGCGTCGCCGGCTCGTCCTCGTCGGTTTCGCTGGCCTCGGCGTCCGTATCGGCATCGAGCGAGGATGAAGCCTCCAGCTGGTCGCCCGGCTCGCCCTCGCCGCCTTCGGCGGAATCCTGTTCCTGTTCCTCGCCGCCGCCTTCGCCCTCACCGTCGCCTTCATCTGGCGCTTCGGTCTTGGCTTCGCCTTCCTCGTCTTCCTCGCCCTTGGTGTCTTCGTCCTGGCTCTGGCTAGACGTCTCGTCACCAAGGCCAAGATCGCGCAGCAGGTCACGCACCAGCGCGGAGAATGTCTCCTGGTCGTGCATGCTGGCCTGCGCCCGCGCCAGCGGCTCGGCCGCCTTCTCGGCCAGCTCCGCACGCCAGACCGACGCCACCGTCTCCGCCGCCGGCGGAAGCTTGCGGCCGGTCATCACTTCGCGCAGCACGAACTCCAGCGCATCGTCCATCGGCGCACGCGACTTGTCCGTCACACGCACATAGCCTGCCCGCTCGCAGCGCTGCTGCAGCGCCGCGTCGAGGTTCTCGGCGACACCATCCATCGCCGCCGCCCCGATCGACTCGACCCGCGCCCGCTCGGCCGCCTCGAACAGCCGCCGCGCATCCTCGCGCATCGGCATCGCCTTGGCGTGCTTGCGCGCATCATGGTGCGCCACGCGCAGCGCCAGCGCATCAGCCTGCCCGCGCGCCCGCGCCGCCGCGACCGGCGTCAGGTCCTTCGGCGGAGACGTCAGCGTGATCTGCCCGTCGGTGACACGCCCGCCGTCGACCGAATACTCCACGGCAAGCTCATCCTGCCCCGCGATCGCGCGCGTTGCGGCGGAGAGGGCAGACTTGAAAATGTCCGTACGGTCGGCGGTCTTGGTCATTGCAACGGGTTTAGAACGCAGCTGACGCACTGGGAAGGCCTGTTGTCGCGACGCACGCGCTGCGCGTGAATCCGCAGCCTGAGCAGGCCTTTCGGCCCCGATCCCGCCACAAAAGAGTCAGCCCCGCGCCTGCGCAAGACCGGAACGCTGCAAACAAGTGCGCGTTTGAAACTCGACGAATTGGAGGTTCTCATGACTGGTCTGAAAACTGTTCTCGCGACGCTGGTCGCCGCAGCATCCCTCGGCGCCTGCGGCACTCTCACCGGCGCGGCCCTCGGCGGCGCGGCTGGCGCTGCCATTGGCAACAACACCGGCGACGGCGACGCCCAGCAAGGCGCAGCCATCGGTGCAGCGGCCGGCGCGATCGCCGGTACGGTTGCCGACGACGACGATTGACACTGGTTTAAGGACGCCCGCCTCTCCGAGGCGCCATGGCCGAGGTCCGGCGGGCGAACGACAAGACGCGGTGGATGTGGCGAAGTCCAAAGGCGCCATATCCGCCGCGTACGTTTGTGCGACCTAGCCCTCGGCCGCCGTCACCGTCAGGCCGAACGCCGATGCGATCCGCCGGGCGGCGGTTTCGGGATCGTCCAGCTCGGAATCGATCACGAGGTCCGCCGCGGGCATCTCCGCCTCACACGCCTCGAATGATGGCCGCAGCTGCCTCAGCAGGTCGAGCGACACGAGCTTCCTGAATTCCTTCCGGCTGTCGTTGGCAATCCGCCGCTCCTGCTCTTTGCGCGAGATCACGAGGCGGACAAACTTCACGCCACCGCCGTGTTGGTCCACGAGATCGACGACACGCTCCGCGAAGCCTGGCGGCACGGTGTTTTCCGGCGCGAATGTGAAGATCATCGACTGGTCGCTGGCAGCGGAGCGCTCGAACCCGGCCATCCACATGGCCTCTCGCAGCCGCACGAATTCGGGCTCGCCGAACTCGAGCCGTTCAAGCAAGGCATCGACCACGAGATGATTGTGAAACACCGGCAGGCCGGTCAGCCGCGACAGCTCCCGCGCAACCGTCAGCTTGCCCGAAGCCGCCGTACCCCAGATGAAGATGAGTTGCATCAAGCCCCGTCGAAAAGGTCGATCGTCCGCTCGAACGCCAGCTTGTCGGACGCCGCATCATAGTCCTGCGAGTTCTTGCGCGCGAAGCCGTGGCCTGCGTCGTAGATGTAGACGGGCACATCCGGATGCGCCTGCTGGATCTTGTCGACGGCGCCGACCAGCGGAATGTGCGCGTCCTTCGCGCCGAAATGGCAGATCGTCGGGCATTTCGGTTTCATGCCGACCATCTGGGCGATGTTGCCGCCGTAATAGCAGCTCGCCGCCGCCAGATTGTCGATGCGCGAGGCCGCCAGCCAGCTCATCGTGCCGCCATAGCAATAGCCAGCGATGCAGACCTTGCCGGACTTCGACAGCATATCGAACACGCCGCCGACATCGTTCATCGCATTGTCCGGACCGTTGCCGGTGGCGAGTTCGATACCCTTCGCCAGCCCCGCAGCGACGTCCTGCGGCTGCACGATGAAGCCCGGAGCCGCGCGGTCGTACATCGAGGGCGCGATGGCCTCATAGCCCGCCGCGCCGAAACGCTCCGCCATCTCCTTGATGTGGTCGGAGAGGCCGAAGATTTCCTGGATGACGATCACCCCGCCCTTGCGCGGCCCGACCGCCTTTACATGCCAGGCATCGAACTCGAACCCGTCGCGGCTCTTCACGCGGATCATGCTTCCGGTCATGTGGGCCTCCCTGTTTCGTCACATGTAGCGCCGATAGCGCTCGCGGCGAAGGCTCAGAATCGCATCATGAAGCTGATGCCCACGGTGAGCACGCCGGTCAGCACCAGCAGCATCGCGAACGCCATGATGCAGCCGGGCCCGGTCTCCTTGCGAAAATTGCTCCGCCGGAACCGGAACATCAGGAAGCCGCCAAGCACGGTCATGGCCGTGCCGATCAGCAACAGTTTCCAGTCCATGGCGTCCCTCCCCGATTTCCCGCCGGGCACTATGCGCGCGTTCGCGGGAAAGAGCTATTTCAGCTCCTTGACCAGCACGCGCATGGTGCGGCTGCGGCCGGGACGGAGGCCGCCGGCGAAGGTCTTGGCGCCGATGTCGGCAAAGCCCCAGCGCTCATAGGCGGCGCGCGCCCATTCGGCGTGCTCCATCACGTCGAGCCAGACATAGGCGCAGCCCTCGGCTTTTGCCTGAGCCTCTGCGGCGTCGAGCAGGCGCCGGCCGATGCCGCCACGGCGCGCGCCCGGCAGCAGGTAGATGCGCGGTATCTCCGCGCCGTTCGGGCGGCTGCCGATCGATTCCAGCGAGCCGACAAACATGGTCAGGAAACCGACCCCGACGCCGTCCTGCCGCGCGATCCACACGCGCGCATCGGCCCGCGCCAGCGTTGCCGCCATCGCCTCGGGCCCGAAGGTCTGCACCTGCCAGAAGAACGCGACCGGATCGTCCCAGTCGTCGTGATACGCCGCCGCATACGCCGCCGGGCCGATGATACCGAGATCCGGCGCGTCGGCTGTGGTGGCGCGGGTGACGACGAGATCGCTCACGCCACCTTCACCATCGCTGCGCTTTCGGGCAGCTCTTTCGCGAAGGCGCGCTGGTAGAATTCGGCGATGGCCGGGCGCTCGAGCTCGTCGCACTTGTTGACGAACGTCATTCGGAAGGCGAGGCCGATGTCACCGAAGATCAGCGTGTTCTCGCCCCAGGTGATGACCGTACGCGGGCTCATCACGGTCGAGATGTCGCCGGCGATGAAAGCGTTCCGCGTCATGTCCGCGACGCGCACCATTTTCGAGACCGTCGCCTTGTCGAGGTCCGGCACCTTCGCCGACACGATCTCAACTTCCGCGTCATGCTCGAGATAGTTGAGCGTCGTCACGATGCTCCAGCGGTCGAGCTGGCCTTGGTTGAGCTGCTGCGTGCCGTGATAGAGGCCCGTCGTGTCGCCGAGGCCGACCGTGTTCGTCGTCGAGAACAGGCGGAAGTTCGGGTGGGGCTTCATCACGCGGTTCTGGTCGAGCAGCGTGAGCTGACCTGACGATTCCAGGATGCGCTGGATAACGAACATCACGTCCGGCCGGCCTGCGTCATACTCGTCGAACACGAGGGCGATCGGGCGCTGCAGCGCCCACGGCAGGATACCTTCCCGGAATTCAGTGACCTGTTTGCCGTCCTTCAGCACGATCGCGTCCTTGCCGACGAGGTCGATACGCGAGACGTGACTGTCGAGGTTGATGCGGATCAGCGGCCAGTTCAGCCGCGCCGCCACCTGCTCGATGTGCGTCGACTTGCCCGTGCCGTGATAGCCCTGGATCATCACGCGGCGATTGTGCTTGAAGCCGGCGAGGATCGCGCGCGTGGTCTGCGGATCGAACCGGTAGGCCGGGTCGAAATCCGGCACATACGGGCTCTTCTCGGAGAAGGCAGGCACCTTCCAGTCGAGGTCGATCCCGAAGGTTTTCCTCGCATCGAGCTCTTTGTTAGGCACGAGCGAAAGCAAGGCGTCAGAGGGGTCGGTCACGGCCATGGGAGGAGTTCTCAGCGCTGTCCTGTCCTGCATATAGTCGCTCAGCCGGACACATTGCAACGCAGCATGTCCCCGGCCTGTAACGTGAAACGACCCTGATTTTCCTCAAATCACCCTTTCGGGCGATTGCGCCGCGGCCCGGGGGCGGCGTTGATGGACGCCGAGGCATTCGCGGGAGAACACAGGAATGGCCAGGGTCATCGGAGTCGGCGGCGTCTTCTTCAAGTCGAAGGACACGGCCGCGCTGACGAAATGGTATGCGGATGTGCTCGGCATGCCGATGCAGGACTGGGGCGGCATCCTCCTCCTGCCGGACGCCATGGCGAACCATCCGGGCGCGGCGACGGTCTTCTCGCCCTTCAAGCAGGAGACCGACTATTTCCAGCCGTCGACCAAGGACTTCATGATCAATCTCGCAGTCGACGATCTCGACGGCGTCCTCGCCAACTGCGCGAAGCACGGCGTCACGCCGGTGAAGACCTTTCCGGATGAGCCCAACGGCCGCTTCGCCCACATCATGGACCCGGAAGGCAACAAGATCGAACTCTGGCAGCCGAAACCGATGGGCTAGGCCCAATGGCGACGATCGGGTCAGCGGCGCGGCAATACGCCCATCTGTCCGCAGACGACGCAGGCCTGCTCGCCCGTGCCGCCACAGCCCGAGCAATCGCTGACCTGGTACTTCCAGTCCTTCTGCGTACGGGCGCCTTTGCAGAGCCGGCAAACGATGGCGCCCTTGCCATCGCAAGCGCCGCATCGGCGCTGCCCGGCGCCCAACGTCTTGGGTTGCTTCTTCGGCATCCGGCCTAAGCCAGGCCGCTCGCCTTCAGCGCCTTGAACGCACGGATCACGACGTGCAGGCGGTGCTCCATCGAGCGGTCGCCGCCGTTGGAATCCGGGTGATACTGCTTCACCAGCGCGCCATAGCGTTCGCGGATCTGGGCGGCTTCCGCGTGATGCGGCAGGCCCATCTCGTCGAGCGCGCGGACCTGCAGGCGGGTGCGGCTCTGCGCCCGTTGCTGGTCAGACACGGCCGGCCCCGTATGCCCGTTGTAGAGCCAGTCCTTTGCGCCCTTCCAGCTGCGCGGATTGTTCATCCGTGCCGCGCGGCCGGCGGCGCCAACCGGCCCGCCGCCGAAGCGCCAGGTCGGCTTGTGGCCATGCCCGGCCGATGCCTGGAACGCGGTGATCTCGGCTTCCGTCATGCCGTCGAAGAAATCATAGGTTTCGTTGTATTCGGCGGCATGGCGCTGGCAGAACCAGTGGCTGTCTTCGCTCGTCACCTTCTGGCCGGGAACCTGGACCGTGCGCGCCGCAAAAGGCTTCGGCGCCTTGCAGTTTCCGAGTTCGTCACAACCTCTGTGCTCGCAGCGCTGGACATACGCTCCCGACTTCCGCCGCCCGCCCGGCGGGTTGACACGGACATCGACAAACTTGACGCGGTACTCCCGCATGTAGTCTTCGGCGGTCGACATGGTTCTGATCTTGGGATGCGTTTGTTAATGCCGCAAGAATTGACAACCCGAACGGAGCGCCTACGCGCTGCCCTAGCTGCCGCATTCTCCCCCACCGAGCTTGATATAGTGGACGAGTCCCATCTCCACCATGGTCATGCAGGCGCGGCCCCCGGCGGAGAAACTCATTACGCCGTGAAGATCCGCTCGGCGGCATTCGCCGGCCTCACCCGGCTGGCAAGACATCGGGCCGTCAACGAGGCGCTCAAGGCCGAGTTCGCCTCCGGCCTGCACGCGCTCCACATCGACGCGGCCTGACCTGTCCGGTTGCTGCTGGCGCGCGGGAGAATGGAAAACGGCCCCGCCTTCCGGCAGGGCCGCCTCAACCCAGGGCCACGGAAGGAAAACTGGCCCGTCTCCCGCGCTTATGTGCTGCAGGGAAAAGGTTTTTTGCCATAGGGGTTAGCCCTTGATTTCGCAGGGACTTGTCGCGAAAGATCCGATCTACAGGATCAGCTTGAGTTTGTTCGCGATCCGGATGGCGTCGATCATGTTCCGCGCCTCCAGCCGGCGGAGGATTTCCGTGACGTGGCATTCGACCGTCTTCTCGTGACGGCCCATGGCCTGCGCCACCTGCTTGTTGGACATGCCCTCCGAGCGCATCAGCAGCACTTTCAGCTGCGTCTTGGAAAGCTCCCGCTTGTTGGCGTCGGCCTCCTCTTCGGTTACGCCGCCTTCGCCCATTTTCAGCATGCGTGCGCCCTCGTTGGCGAACACGTCGAACGCCATGCGAAGCGCCGCCCGCGCACGTGGGTGGCGCACCAGTTCCTGCCCCGCCACCATCATCACGGCAGCCCCGCCATTATCGAGCATGACGCGCTTGGTGAAACCGTCGCGCATGTCGAATTCGCGCGCGGTGCTCATCACTTCGCGGCCCGCCTTGTTCAGCACCTGGCTGCTCGTCAGCTCGTTCCAGTAGCCATAGGTGCCGCCCCGCACCACGCCCTGGAAAACCGGATCGGTCGCGTCATAACCGCGCTCGAGATAGAGCTCCTGCCACAGTCGCGGCAGGTTCGAGATCGACTTGTCGATGACGACGTTTCCGCTCTCGCGGCGCAGGTAGAGACAGGCAAAGCGCGTCGCCCCGACGCCCTCGATCAGCGACATCAGGCTCGCGCCCAGCGCCTTGCGGGTTTGCAGGTCAGGGGCCTGTGCCGCGAAGGCCAGCACACGCTCGGCAAGCATCATGGATCAGTCCCACCCAGAGATATCCCTAGGTGTACCCTAGTATCATCGTTGCAATTGCAAAAGGGCGTCAGGAAGGCGCAGCTTCCGAGGCCAGGAACTGACGCAGCGGCTCCTGATCGGCGTCCCGCTGGATGTAGGCCTGGCCGATCCCCCTGGCCAGAATCAGGGTCAGCTTTCCGTTCCGGGCTTTCTTGTCGTGGGCCATGTGGGCCAGCAGCTCGTCCGCCCTGTACGGCCCGCCGCCCAGATCGCCGATCCGCGTCGCCAGCCCCAGCGCATTCAGCAGCCGCTCTGCCCGCACCGCATCCTGACTCGGGCACACGCCCAGCTTCACCGAATAGCGCAGCGCCATCGCCATGCCCGCGCCGACCGCCTCGCCATGCAGCAGGCTCGGCCGGTACTCGTTCGCCCGCTCCAGCGCGTGCGCAAACGTATGCCCAAGATTAAGCAGCGCGCGCTCGGCCTGCTCCGTCTCGTCGATCGCCACGATCCGCGCCTTCGACGCGCACGACACGCGCACCGCCTCTGCCAGCGTCGGCTTGTGGCCTTCCGACAACGCGGCAGCATTCGCTTCGAGGAAGTCGAAGAACTTCGGATCGTCGATCAGCGCATACTTCGCGATCTCCGCCAGGCCCGCGAAACGCTCGCGCACCGGCAGCGTGTCGAGCACGTCGAGATCGGCCAGCACCAGAACAGGCTGATGGAACAGCCCCACCATGTTCTTGCCCGCGCGCGAATTGATCGCCGTCTTGCCGCCGACGGACGAGTCTACCTGCGCAAGCAGCGTCGTCGGTATCTGCACGAACCGCGCGCCGCGCTTCAGCAGCCCCGCCGCCAGTCCCGTGAGGTCGCCCACCACGCCGCCGCCAAACGCGATGATCAGATCGTCCCGCTCAGCTCCATGCGCGATCAGCTCGCCAAGCACATGATCGAGCTGCTCGAACGATTTGGATGTCTCACCCGGCGGAACGAGAACCGCCTGGAATGTGATGCCCGACTGTTTCAGTCCAAGCGCCAGCCGGTCGAGATGCAGCCTCGCGACATTCTCGTCCGCCACCACGAACACGCGGTCGCGCCCGATCTTCATCCGCGGCCGGATCAGCTCCCCCGCGCCCGCCACCAGCCCTTCGCCGATGTGGATGTCATAGGCCCGCTCGGCCAGCTCGACGCGCACTGTCTTCACGCTGCTCATGTCAGCCCCAGCTTCTCGCGGATCGTCTTCACGGCCTCGGTCGCCGGCCCGTCGCCGGAGTCGACCACGATATCGGCCTCCGCATAGACCGGTGCGCGCGCCGCCGCGAGATCGGCCAGCACCTGTTTCGGGTTCTCGCGTTTCAGCAGCGGCCTTGTGTCGCGCCGGCTCACGCGCTTCCAGATCACGTCGAGTTCGGCGCGCAGCCACACCGTCGTCGCCTTGTCCTTCAGCAGCGCTCGCGTGTCCGCGTCCATGAACGCCCCGCCGCCGGTCGCCAGCACGATGGGCGGGCCGTTCACCAGCCGCTCGATCACCCGCCGCTCGCCGCGCCGGAATTCCGGTTCCCCATGCCTTTCGAAGATTTCCTGCACCGAGAGGCCGGCCGCCTTCTCGATCTCCTCGTCGCTGTCCACGAACGGCGCGCCGAGGCTTTCGGCCAGTTTGCGTCCCACCGTGGACTTTCCCACGCCCATCATGCCGACCAGCGCCACGGTTTTCCCGAGCCGCCCTCCAGGTGTGGGAGCCGGTCCCCCGCCTTCCGGAGCTGACTGCGCAGACATCTCTTGCCCTGTTTCCCGAACCGCACGCTTATACAGGCCAAGGCTCTAGGGGCAATCTTCAGGCCGGAAACACGGGTTCGCGGCAGCTTCGCGCGCTGGACCCTGCCTTTTCCGTCTGGTTTTCTGTCTTGCGGGCACCGAGTGTGTTTTCGGAGAGGGATAGCTATGGCGCGCGGCTACGGAAGACGGCGGGGAAACGGCCTGTCGCCGAAGATGATCATCATCATCGCGGTCGCCGGCCTCGTCGTGCTGATCGCGGCGCTGTTCTTCTTCGCCGGCCAGGCTGACTCGAAGAAGCCCGCGCAGACGGAAATCCGCGTGCCCGCCACCAATGTCGGCCCGCAGGATCCGGGTACCGCCGTTGCTCCGCCCCCGGGGACGCCCAATGCGCCGCCGCAGTAGGATCGCAAGCAAGGTCGCGCTCGCCGCCATCGCGGTCGCACTCGCGGCCGCCCCTGCCGCGCCGCAGGTCTCTTCCGCCCCTGTCGGCCAGGTGGACTCGTGGGGCGTCGGCTGGCTCGGCGCGAATGACGGCCCGATCCCTCCGGCCTTCTGGGCCAACACCAATGGCGATGCGCTCGGCCCGATCTTCGCCGCGCTGCAGCCGAAGGACTTGTCGCCCGCTGCCCGCGCCCTGCTCCGCCGTATGATGCTCTCGCGCGCCAAGGCGCCGACAGGTGGCCCCGCCCTCGTGCCTGAACGCCTGCGCCTGATCGAACAGCTCGGCGAAGGCGCCCACGCCGCCGACCTCCGCAAGCGCTACGCCGACACCGACTGGGGCAAGCCCGGCGAACGCCTCGCCGTCGAACTCGATCTCGTCGCCGGCAAGAAGGAAGCCTGCACCCGCACGGCAGGAAAGCCCGCCGGCAACCGCGACTGGATGCCCGTCCGCGCGCTCTGCGCCGCGCTCAATGGCGACGCCAACGCGACCAACCTTATCGTCGAGCAGATCGCCAACGCCGACGAGACGTTCGGCGTCTGGCTCATGGCCGCCACCGGCGCCATCGCCGCGCCCGAGGGCAAGAAGCCCGAGGGCCGCTATGCCACGCCGCTCGAAGCCGCCGTCTCGGTCGCCGCGAAACTCTCCGCGCCATCGGCCGCGCTTGCTGGCGCGCCCGCCGACATTGCCGCCGCCATCGTGCAGAATCCGAGCGCGACACTTGAACAGAAACGCGCCGCCCTGCGCCCCGCGATCGAAGGCGGCCGCCTCAAGACGTCGGAAGTTCTCGCCGTCCTCACCGCGAAAGACGAAACGCCCGTCGTGAAGCCGGCCTCCACGGCCCGCTCCGCCCCACGCCCGGATCTTCTTGCAAACGCGCTCGCCGCCTTCGCGTCCGCTGACGCCAAGCCCGATGCGAAAGCCACCGCCTATGAGGCCGCCCTGCGCGGAGCCGAGACGGTGAGCGACGCCCGCATCGCCTCCGTCGCCCTCGCCGACGCCATCAAGGCCCTGCCGAAGAACGACGCCACCGCGCCCTTCGCCGGCGCCTTCGCCCGCGCCGCGCTCTTCACCGGCGACGAGAAGCAGGCCGCCGACTGGCGCAAGCACATGGGCACGCTCGCGAAGGACAAGCAGGATGCGTGGTCCGCCGCCCGCATCGACCTGATGCTGTCGCTCGCCGGCGCCAACAACGAAAAGCCATCCGCCATTCTCGACCGCCTGCTCGCCGCAGCCCCCTATCCGCCCCCGCCCGAAGCCGGGAAGCCCGCTCCGCCTGCGCCGAAAAATCCCACCGCCATCGAGAAGCAGCTCGACGTGCGCCGCATCGAGAACACGCGCGTGCTGTTCTTGTATGCCGGCACGGGCCGCGATCTCTCGCCCACGCACCGCGCGCTTCTTGCGACCCAGCGCAGCGCAGGCCGCGGCGTCTCCGACGCCGCCATCGCCCGCATCGCGTCCGCCGCCGATCAGGAAGCAAATGGCGAAGCCGCCCTCGCTATCGTCTCGCTGCTGGGGCCGGACACCTCCGCCCTCTCCTTCGCCGGCCTCGCCGACCTCCTCGTGCAACTCCGCCGCATCGGCCTCGACAAGGACGCGGATGCGATCGCGCTGGAAGCGCTGCAGGTCTGGAAGGCGCTGTAAGTAGCGCATTCCGCCTCATCAACTTCCCATAAACACCTCCGCTCCACTGTCGCCGGATGCTCGACACGCGCCGCATTGAAGCCTTTCTCGACACCCTCCGCGCCGAACGCGGCGCGGCTGACAACACGATCGACGCCTATCGCCGCGATCTGGAAGACGCGTCCGAATTCCTGCGCGCCAATCGCACGTCGCTGATCGACGCAGGCGAGCGCGATCTCTCCGCCTTCGTCCGAGACCTGCACGAGCGCGGCATGTCCGCCGCCACGGTCTCGCGCCGTCTTTCTGCTCTTCGCCGCTTCTTCCGCTTCCAGCTCGGCGACAATGAGCGTCAGGACAACCCGACCTCGCGCCTGGATGGCCCCACCATGCGCCGCGAGCCGCCGGATGTTCTCTCACGCGAGGAAGTCGCCCGCCTCATCGAGGCCGCTGAGGGGACCGAACCGTCAGACCTTCGCACCATGTGCCTGATCGAGCTGCTCTACGGCGCCGGCCTCCGCGCCTCGGAATGCTGCGACCTGCCGCTCTCCGCGCTGCCCGCGCCGGGCATGACCGTGCTGATCGTGCGCGGCAAGGGCGACAAGGAACGCATCACGCCGCTCGGCAAGCCTGCACTCACCGCACTCAAGAATTACATGGCGGTGCGCGAGACCTTCCTGCCCAAGAGCGCCATCCGCTCGACCGCCCAGCGCTATGTATTCCCGTCCCGTGGATCGACCGGCCGTCTCACCCGCCGCCGCCTCGGCCAGATTCTCGAAGACCTGGCGATGAAGGCCAACATAGACCTCGAACGCGTCACGCCCCACGCCATGCGCCACGCCTTCGCCACGCATCTCCTGTCTGGCGGCGCCGACCTCCGCGCCGTGCAACTCCTGCTGGGCCACGCCGACATCTCGACGACCCAAATCTACACCCACGTCGTCACCGACGAACTCCGCGACCTGCTGGAAGCCGCCCATCCGATGGCAAGGGCGTAGGGCGAGCAACCTTCCACACCCACACCCGTCATTCCGGGCGAAGCGGCGTAGCCGCGAAGACCCGGAACCCAGGAACCACACGCCCCTGGGTTCCGGACAACGCCTCCGGCGTTTCCGGAATGACACGGTTGGACTGCCCGCAATTCCGCGGAATCCAGACCGCCCCTCCAGAAACTTTCGCCAGCACTTCCAAGGCGATGACGAAAACGAAGTGTAGGATCCAGGTCCACCAACCCACCACCCGCCCGATCCCGCCGCATACTCTCCGCGCCAGAAGCTGAGAGACCCGATGCAGTTGAAAACGGAAGAATCGGAAGAATTTTCGCGCGGCCCGATTTTCCGGATGCCGGCGATTTTCGCCGCCGCCGAATTTCCCGGCGAATCCGGCGAATCCGGCGAATCGGTCAGTCCGAATCCGAATCCGCCGATTCGGCAAAACTCCGGATCACCGAATTTTCCGAATCCGGAGACTGCCGCCCAACGGCTCGCCTCGGCACCGTCAGCTTGCCACCACTCGCCCCACCGATACTGTCCCCCAAACTGCGGCGGGCCTCGATGATCAGACTCTCCCTCATCTTGCTGATCGCTGCCGCGCTCGCGCCGGTCGCCTCCCCGCAGACCCAACGCAACGCCTTCGGCCAGCCCGACCTTTCCGGACTCTGGACCAACGCCACCGTCACCCAGCTCGAACGCGACCCGAAATACGGCGAGCGTCTCACCATGACGGCGGAAGAAGCCGAACGTCTGCGCGGTGATGAAACCGGCGTCATGAAGATCGGCGGCGAATACCGCACATCCTTCCTCACGGCCCCTGCCAACGGCCAGCTTCCCGCGCTCACACCCGAAGCGATGAAGGCCCGCGCCACACGCCTTGCGGAATTTCCGCACGGCTATGGCTTCGGCCGCGGCGACAATCCGGAAAGCTACACGCTGGCCGAGCGCTGCATGCGCGACTTCGGTTCATCCTCCGGCCCGCCGATGATGCCCATCGGCTACAACAACACGTACCAGATCGTGCAGACCGCCGATCACGTCATGATCCTCATCGAGATGATCCACGATGCGCGCATCATCCCGCTCAATGCAGATCCGCGCCCCGGCGCGATCCAGCAATGGATGGGCGACAGTGTCGGCCGCTACGAAGGCGACACGCTGATCGTCGAGACGACCAATTTCCGCCCCAACCAGGCCTTCCGCGCCGCACCCGGCGGCGTGAAGCTGGTCGAACGCTTCCGCCGCATCGCCGACCACCAGATCCTCTACTCCTTCGAGATCGACGATCCCAAGGTGTTCGCCGCGCCGATCCACGCCGAGATCGCAATGAACGCCACCGAAGGCCCGCTGTTCGAGTACGCGTGCCACGAAGGAAACTATTCCTTCGGCAACATGCTGAGCGGCCAGCGCTCGAAGGAGCGCAAATGAGATCGCTTGCCGCCCTCGCACTCGCCGGCCTGCTCTCTTCCTGCGGCAGCCTGCCGGAAATTCCGTTCATGTCGTCCGCGCCTCAAGGCCTTTGCGCCGGCAACGGCGTCGTCCTCTCCGCCGACTTTCCCGCCGCCGGACGGCATGACTGCGTGATCGGCCCGGATGGCGAGATCGTCGTCTCCGTGGACCACGAACCCACGCTGGTCGAAGGCATCAATCCCAGCCCGTGGTACGCGTTCAAGCTCACGTCGGATGCGCCGCGCGATGTGAAGATCACGCTCGACTACACCGACTTCAAGCACCGCTACACGCCGCTCTACACGCCCGATCGCAGAATCTGGAGCGAGATGAAGCCCGAAGACGTGACACTGAACGAGCGCAAGACGCGCGCGACCTTCACCGTGCCGCTCGTAAAGGGCGATACCTGGGTCGCGGGCCAGATGCTGTCCGACTCCGAAGACAATGTGCGCTGGACGCGCGATGCGCTCGGCGGCAAGGGCTTCTCGGAAACGCGCTATGGAACGTCGCTGCGCGACCGGCCGCTGATCGGCTTCTCCGGCGGCGGCGGGCTGGACACGATCGTCATCCTCACGCGTCAGCATCCGCCCGAGACATCAGGCCAGGAAGCCTATCGCGGCTTCATCAATCGGCTGTTCGGTCGCGACGACGACAAGGCGAAGGCTTTCCGCGCCCGAACGAAGATCATCATCGCGCCAATGCCGAACCCTGATGGCGTCGATGGCGGCCACTGGCGCCTCAACGCCGCCGGGATGGATCTCAATCGTGACTGGGTGAGACTCACCCAACCGGAAACAAAGGCGCTGACAGAGTGGATCAAAAAGGAAGTCGCCTCGCGCCCCGTCGTCGCGATGATGGACTTCCATTCCACCGATCGCACCGTTATCTACGCCCCACCGCTCAACTCGCCCTCGCCAACCATCGGCTTTCTCACCGCGCTGAAGACGAAGTTCGACTCAACGCTGAAGCAGCCGCCGGAATGGAGCTACGCTCACCGCGCCGATTCCGGAAACTCGAAAAGCTGGGCGCTCGAAACGCTGAAGGCCCCCGGCATCACAGTCGAGCTGTGGGACGACATCGACTGGAAGGACGCAGACGCCCTCGGCCGCACAGCGGCGGATGCGATGATCGACTACTTCGCGAAGTGACGTGCGCTAGAAAGTCTTGCGCACGTTCACATACGCGAACCGTCCCTGCGGGCTGTGCAGGTCGCCGAGATAGCCGAAGTTCGTCGCCGCCAGCGGCGGCACTTCATCGGTGATGTTCCGCATGCCCACACGCAGGCGCGTCGGCGCATCGGTGTCGTGGCCGAACTCGTACTGCAGATACAGGTTGTGCGTCTGGTAGCTGTCGATGATCCAGTTCTGGCCAGCCAGCGTGATCTGGTCGTCGAACACATCGCCCACATAGGAGGTGAACCAGCCGGCGCCCCACTCATTGTTGCGCCAGGTCAGCGCCGACGTGTAGCGCCATTCCGGCCGCCCGAAGTCGCGCACCAGATTGCCCTGCCCCGCGACCGTCAGCTGCGCGGGAATGTCTCCATCGGCGACGGCCTGGTTGATGACCGCGCCATTGGACGACACGCCCTGGAAAAACTTGTCCAGGAAGGCCGCGTTGATGCGAAACGAGAAGTCGCCAAGCGGCGTGTCGTCGAGGTCGTAGTACAATCCGAAGTCCCACCCCTGCACCGCGCGCTCGTCGAGGTTCAGGTAGTTGTCATCGACGAAGAGGATGTCGCCGACCGGCGCGAGGCCGGTGCCGGCAAAGGCGGCCGTGTCATCCGCATCAGGCGCTGCGCGGACGACAGCCGGGTTGGAGTCGCCATTCAACCGCAACACATAGTCGAGCAGGATCTGGTTGTTGTCGCCGAAGATGCCGACGACGTTCTCCTGCTCGATGCGCCACCAGTCCGCGGTGAAGGTGATGAGGCCAAGCTCTGGCGGCAGGAAAGTGCTCTCGAACACGAAGCCATAGGTGAGGTTGGTCGACTCTTCGGGCTCAAGCTCCGAGCTACCCTGACGGCTGGAGATCACGGCCTGCGCCGAAGAGCCCACAAGGTAGGTCGAGTTGACGTTTGGCGGAGAGCCGACGGGCTTGGAGCAGGCGGTGTTGAAAGTCACCGAAGCATCGATCCGCCGCGCCGCTTCGCAGCGAATATAGTCCGTCCGGTTGTTCGAACGCTGCAAGCCGGCTTCGAACTGCTGCTGCAGGTTTGGCGCACGGAAGCCTTCCGACCATGCGGATCGGACCAACATGAAGTCGAACGGCCGCCACGAAAGCGCGACCTTCGGCTTGGTCACCGAGCCGAACGTGTCGAAATTCTCGTAGCGAGCCGCCAGCTGCATATCGATCGCCTGCGCGAATGGTATGGCCATGTCTTCCGACACCAGCGGAACCTGGAACTCGACATAGGCCGACTGAACGGTCCGCGATCCGCGGGTGTCCAGCGACGGGTTGTTGCCTTGCAGGTCGTTGGTGATCGGCGCGGTATTGATGATGTCGTCGAACTGGGTGGCTCCATCCTGACGCGGATCGCGATCGTCGAAGAAGGTTTCGCGCCGCGCTTCAAAGCCGATGGCCGCGCCTACATCGCCAGCCCAGAGCGAGAACAGGTCAGGTCGCGAGATCTTGAAATCCCACGAGGCCAGCGAGGTCCGGTTACGGCGGAAGGCGTCGACAGTAATGAAGTCGATCGCCGCCTGCTGGCTCGGCGTGCAGTCGCCGGAATCCAGATCCGCGGCGCAGCTGCCGTTGAACGGGTTGTAGGCGTCCGGGGTCGAACGCGCGAGCGCTTGCTGGAAGCGGGTGTTGGAGACGCGGTTCTCCTTGTCCTCCGTCGCAGCGGATGTGTAGAGCAGCGCGCTTTCCCAATCCCAGTCCCACATATCGCCACGCAAGCCGATCAGCGCGCGCGACGACAGGTTCTCGACTTCGGTCTTGCGCGGGCCCGCATCGATGGGGCGATAGGCGGACGTGCCGGTCAGCGACCCGAGCACGATGTCGAGCGCAGGGCCTGTGTAGCCCGGCAGCCGGTTTGGCGATCCGACCACACCGAACGGGTTATAGTAGTTGGTCGACGGGATGACGATCGGAACCGCACCGAGCATCGGCGCCGCTTCGCGATAGCCAACGGAATCCGCGAGGTAGAAGCCGGCTTCCGCGAACAGCTCCAGCCCGCCATCGAACTCATGATTCAGGAACGCGAAGCCGTTATAGCGGTCGACGCCGTTGGTGACGCTGGTGACCTCGTTGACGTTGTAGCGCGTTTCCTGCGGCCGGGTGGATGTGGTGGCGATGCAGATGTCCGGGTTCAGAGCGACGGCGCATCCGCCCAGCGAAGTTGGCCGGATGTGGAACTGTCCGTTGGCGTTGGCCACGGCCGTACCGTTGACCAGGATATTGCCAGCCGAGAAGCGGTCGAAGACGCCCCAGGCCGACGTAAGCGACGTGTTGTTGAAGCTCGCAGCGGCGGCCGAGTTCGCCCATGCGGCCGGCAGGCGGGATCGGAGGTCAGCATTAGCGGTGAACTCGCGGTCCGACGCCATGATCGGGTCGCGCGTGAAGTAGGAGCCGAGCACTGAAAGGTGGGTTCGGTCATCGTCGGAGCCGATGCCGAACTCGAAAGACGCAGAGAGTTCGTCAGCCGATGCGCCGCCCTCGACGCCGTAGTTCAACTCGGCCGTGAAGCCTTCGAGATCGTCCTTCAGCACAGTGTTGACCACGCCCGCCACGGCATCGGCGCCGTAAATGGCCGAGGCGCCGTCGAGCAGCACTTCGATCCTGCTGACGCCCATGGTCGGGATGGAGTTGGTGTTGACGGTCACGACCGGCACAAGGTTTTCGGCCTGCGTGCCCGGGTGGTTCACCATCCGGCGACCATTGAGCAGGACCAGCGTGTTGCCTGTGCCAAGGGCACGGAGGTTGATCGAGGCGGTGTCGCCGCGAGCATCGTTCAGGCTGCCGATCGTGCGGCTGGTGTTGAAGGCGACGTCGCCCAGTTGCGGGATCGAACGGAAGAGATCGTCACCCGAAGTCGCGCCGACTGCTGCGATGTCTTCGGTGGTGAGGACGGTTACCGGCAGGGCGTCCGCCGGCTGCGCACCGCGGATCTGGGAGCCGACCACGACGACGACGTCGCTGTCCTCTTCAGGCGCTGCTTCAGGCGGCTGTTCCTGCGCAAACGCCGCCCCGGCGAAAACCAGAGCCGTCGACGCCAGCAGAATTGTCCGGATGCTGGCTCCGGAACCCGAAAAGGTCATGACGCTCCCCTCGTCTACCGGGCGTCAAGGCGGCCCTCTTCCGCCATGAACCCATCAAGGCTGCATCCTCCCGGCGGCGACCCGGTGTCAACCGAATTCCCCTCCCCCGGCATGGGCTCCGGCGGCATTGCGTTCCCAGCGCTACATCACGCGCCGCGAGAGCATTCGCGCACGCCGCCTCACAGCGAATTGAACCTTGGTTTTCAGGCAGTTGCCCCCAGTCCGTTGACCGAATTTCAAGCCCCGTTGTCTATGGTTTCACGCAAAAGGTTCAGGCAACTCCTGTTCAATCGCTGTGACGAGGGCCGCGAAGTCGCGGAATGGTCATGTTCTGGGGCTCCGCCGCGTCGGCTGGCCGCAGACGGTTTATCGGGCAAGGCGCGTAATAGGACCGGACCAAACGAGGGGCCGAGGATGGCCGTTCGGGCGGTGGGCGTGTAGTCTGGTGGTGGAGTTCGCATAGATGGTCCTGACGAAGGGCAAATTGGTTGCTGGGGCTGTTGCTGTTGCCGTTGTTGCGGTTGGCGGCATTGCCTTCGCGGCCATGAATGGCGGCGGCGCTCCGAAATCGGAAATGGCGGGCGGTCCGGGCGGCGGACGCGGGCCTGGTGGTCCGGGCGGACCGGGTGGACCGGGCGGCGGCCGTGGCGGGCCCCCGACCCAGATCGATGCGGCGGAAGCCCTGCCGAAAACCTTCACGGTGAAGATCGAGGCGCTTGGCACGCTGGAGCCGCGCGAGCGTGTCGTGCTGACCGCGAACGCGGCTGATCGCGTCACCGGCGTATATTTCGAGGACGGCCAGCGCGTCGCGAAGGGCAAGACCCTGATGACGCTGGTCAACGAGGAAGAGAATTCGCAGCTCGAGGCCGCGCAGGCCACGCTCGCCAACGCCAAGCTGGTGTTCGAACGCAACCAGCGCCTCGCCGCCAACGACGCCATCGCGGAACTGGAACTTGAGCGGACCCGGTCGGCCTATGACGCCGCCGCCGCCAACGTGGGCGCGATCCAGGCCCGTTTGCGTGACCGTGTGCTCGTCGCCCCATTCTCCGGCGTGCTGGGCTTCCGCCAGGTTTCGACCGGCGCCTATGTCTCGCCCGGCCAGGCCGTCGCGACGCTGATCGACGACAGCCAGATGCGCCTCGAATTCGGCGTGCCGTCGGTCTACATCACCGACCTGCGCAACGGCCTCGAGATCACGGCCCTCTCCAAGGACCATCCGGGTCGCACCTTTACCGGCACACTGACCTCGATCGACAACGCCATCGATGCAACCACGTTATCGGTAAAGGTCCGCGCCACCCTGCCGAACCGTGAGGGCCTGCTGCGCGCGGGCACGGCGATGACGGTCACGCTGATGTCAAAGCCGCGCACCTCGCTGTCGATCCCGGAAATCTCGGTGATTGCGGAAGGTTCGAAGACGTTCGTCTATGTCGTCGACCAGACCCGCCAGCCAGCAGTGGCCGAGAAGACGGAAGTCATGCTGGGTATCCGCGAACGGGGCTCAGTCGAGGTCGTCAGCGGCCTCGAGACCGGCGACCTCATCGCGACCGACGGCGTTCTGAAGCTCCGTCCGGGCGCTCCGGTGCGGATCCAGGGTCAGGCGGTTGCCGGACAGGACGGAGCTCCCCGCATCGCTTCCGGTGAAGGCGCGTCGGATAAAGCCGGCCTCAGACAGTAATCCGGGAGCGACAAACCAATGCTTCTCTCGGATGTCTCCATCAAGCGTCCGGTCTTCGCGACCGTCATCGGCTTCCTGCTGATCGCCATCGGCGGCGTGTCGTTCACGCGCCTCGCGCTGCGTGAATACCCGGACATCGATCCGCCCATCGTTTCGGTGCAGACGTCCTATCCCGGCGCTTCCGCCAACGTGGTCGAGACCCGCATCACGGAAGTGATCGAGGACCGCATTTCGGGCGTCGAAGGCATCCGCTTCATCAACTCGTCCAGCCAGGACGGCCGCTCGAGCATCGCGATCGAGTTCGATATCTCCCGCAACATGGACTCGGCCGCCAACGACGTGCGTGACCGTGTCGGCGGCATCCTGCGCATGCTGCCGCAGGAAGCCGATCCGCCAGACGTGCAGAAGGCAGACGCTTCGGAAGAGACCGTGCTCTGGCTGCGCGTAGCATCCGACAAGAAGACGCCGCTTGAGCTGACGGACTATGCCGAGCGCTACCTGGTTGACCGATTCTCCTCGATCGACGGCGTCGCCCGCGTGCAGATCGGCGGCCAGCGGACGCCGGCCATGCGCGTATGGCTCGACCGCCGCGCCATCGCGGCCCGGGGCCTCACCGTCACCGACATCGAACGCGCCGTGCGGACGGAAAACGTCGAGACGCCGGCCGGCTCGCTGACGTCGCAGGACCTGATCTTTACAGCCCGCATCGACCGCCCGTTCCGCACGCCCGAGGAGTTCGCGCAGCTTGTCGTCAAGAAGGGCGACGATGGCGTCGTGATCCGGCTGGGCGATGTCGCCCGCGTTGAGTTTGGGGCGGAGGAAGACCGCTCGATCTTCCGCGCCAACGGCCTCGACACCATCGGCATTGGCATCGTCAAGCAGTCGACCGCCAACGTTGTGCAGGTCGCCAAGATCGCCCGCGAGCGCGCTGCCGAGATCGCCACTACCCTGCCCGAAGACATGAACATGACCATCAACTTCGACGGGTCGGTGTTCGTGAATGCCGCGATCAACGAAGTGTTCCTGACGCTCGGTATCGCCGTGGCCCTCGTCGTGGGCGTGATCTACCTGTTCCTGGGCACATTCCGGGCGACGCTCATTCCAGCCGTCACCGTGCCGATCTCGCTGATCGCCGCGTTCACCGTGCTGATGGCGCTGAACCTTTCGATCAATATGCTGACGCTGCTGGCCCTCGTCATGGCGATTGGCCTCGTGGTCGATGACGCCATTGTCGTGCTGGAGAACATCCACCGTCGCATCGAGGAAGAAGGCGAAACCCCGCTGGTCGCCGCCTATCGCGGCACGCGGCAGGTCGGCTTCGCGGTCGTCGCCACCACCATGGTGCTTGTCGCCGTGTTCGTGCCAATCACGTTCATGCAGGGCCAGATGGGCCGGCTGTTCTCGGAATTCGCGATCGCCATCGCGGCGGCGATCGCCTTCTCGATGCTGGTCGCGCTGACCATCTCGCCGATGATGGCGTCGAAGCTGCTGAAGCCGCACCAGGCGCACAAGGACGGCAAGGCTGGCGGCTTCGCCGGCTTCGTGGACCGCATGTTCGGACGCCTGCGCAGCGGCTACAGCGCCGTCTACGACGCGACGGTCCGCCGGCCGATAGCCATCGCCATCGCCTTCTTCGCCATCCTCGGCGGCAGCGTCCTGCTCTTCCTGACGATCCCGGGCGAATACACGCCGCAGGAAGACCGCGGCTCATTCCAGGTCATGATCAACGGGCCCGAAGGCGCCTCGTTCGAATACATGCTGCCCTTCATCGAGCAGATCGAGGCGCGTCTCCTGCCGATGGTTCAGGACGGCGAAATCGAGGGCATCTCGGTTCGCGCGCCGGGCGGTTTCGGTCCCGGCGGCGGCGGCTTCAACTCCGGCTCCATCCAGGTCGTTCTGACCGAGTGGGGCCACCGTCGCAACGGCTTCGACATCATCAACGACATCAACCGCCAGCTCTCCGACATCCCCGGCGTGCGCGCCTTCGCGAACATGCAGTCCGCATTCGGACGCGGCGGCGGCGGCAAGCCGATCCAGTTCGTCCTGAAAGGCCCGTCCTACGAGACGCTGGTCGACTGGCGGAACACCTTCGTCGATGCGCTGAACAAGGAAAATCCCGGCATCAGCCAGATCGACTGGGACTACAAGGAAACGCAGCAGCAGGTACGCGTGAACGTCGACTACAACCGCGCATCGGACCTCGGCGTGACGGTGCAGGAAATCGGCTCGACGCTGCAGACCATGCTCGGCTCGAAGCGTGTCGGCACGTTTGTGCAGAACGGCGAAGAGCGGTATGTGATCTTCGAAGGCGAACGTTCTGAACAGGCGACGCCGTCGGACATGGAGAACATCTATGTCCGGGCAGCCCGCACGGGCGAGCTGATCCCGTTGTCGAACCTCGTCACGGTCCAGCAGACTGCCGACTCGCGCACCCTCAACCGGTACAACCGCGTGCGCGCCATCACCGTCAACGCCCTGCTCGATCCGGGTGTCTCGCTCGGCACCGCGCTGGACAAGATGGAAGCGATCGCCCGCAAGGTGCTGCCGGAAGAAGCGGCGTTCGATTACAAAGGCCAGTCGCTCGACTACAAGCGCGCCGGTTCGTCGATCCTGTTCGTGTTCGCCTTCGGCATCCTTGTCGTATTCCTGGTGCTCGCGGCGCAGTTCGAGAGCTGGATCCACCCGTTCGTCATCATGCTCTGCGTGCCAGCCACCGTGGGAGGCGGATTGCTGGGTATCTGGCTTACCGGCAACACGCTGAACATCTACACGCAGATCGGCTTGATCATGCTTGTCGGCCTTGCGGCGAAGAACGGCATTCTCATCGTCGAGTTCGCCAACCAGTTGCGCGACAGGGGCATGGAGTTCAACGCGGCGCTGAAAGAGGCCTCGCTCACCCGCTTCCGTCCGATCCTGATGACGTCGCTGACGGCCATCGCGGGCGCAATCCCGCTGATCTTCAGCCACGGGGCCGGCTCGGAAACGCGCGCGGCCATCGGCGTGGTGATCTTCGCGGGGGTGGCGACGGCGATGCTGGTGACGCTGGTTCTCGTGCCAGCGGCCTATTCGCTGCTGGCGCGCGGCACGGGCTCGCCCCGCGCCGTCGAGCGCAAGCTGGCGAAGGAAGAGCTCGACACGCCCGAACACGCTGCGCAGCCGGCCGAATAGGCCGGCTCAGCCGTCGCGCCACTCTTTCGGACTCTTGCCGGTCCAGCGCTTGAACGCGCGTGAGAACGAGGCCGGATCCGAGAAGCCGACGAGGTAAGCCGTCTCGTTCACCGACGCCTTGCGGCCGGCAAGATAGTGCTGCGCGAGGCTCTGGCGCAGTTCATCGAGAACCGTCTCGAAAGTGACGCTCTCAGCTTTAAGGCGGCGGAACAATGTCTGCCGGCTGACGCCGATCTTGCCGGCGACTGTATCCATCGAGACATCGCCCGTGTGCAGGATGGGCATGAGCAGGCTTTCCACCCTGCCCCGCGCCGACTTTGAATTCTCCAGCTCCTTCAGCAGGCCTTCGGCCTTGCTGCTGAGCACGCCAAACACGTAGCCGGGCTGGAGCTGCACGCGGTGGTTTGGCAGTTCGGGATCGCCGCGCCACGCATTCCAATCGCTGTTGAACACGATGGGGCACTGGAAGATGCGGTCGTACTCGCTGCGATAGGGCGGCTCGGGATGGGTAACGTGCATTTCCAGGAAGGGCGAGCGCTTCAGAAAGCGGCGCGGATGGCAACACATGCGCGCGAACGTGACTTCGGTGAGTTCGGGGAAATCGTTGGGATTGGCGCGCGTGTCAACCAGCCAAGGGCCGCCATTGCGGAAGCCCATGGTGAAGCGGTCGGCGCCGACGCCGACGCCTTCGACCTCGATGGCGAGACGCCCGAAGCGGTTCATCTGGATGAAGGCATCGCCCATTGTCTCGGACGCGTTCATGATGAGGCCCACAATGGACAGCTCTGACAGATCGACCGCTTCGCCATAGTGCAGCGCGAGGGCGGGATCATTCGTCAGCTCCTTCGCCGCGCGCATCAGGGCGATGTAGCTGGGCATCGCGATGCGGTTGTCCTGATCCTCCAGCGACGCGAGATCGATGCCTGATCGCGATGCGAGTTCCTTCGCATCGGCGCCCTTGGCCACCGCCAATTTCACCAGCCCACGGGGAAGCCCCGCGCCAACCGTCAATTCAACCATGGACCGGCCTGCCCCAAGTCTGCGCAGACGCACATTCGCGCGCTGCAACCTGCGATCATGCTTTTGACGTCGCCGGTCACGTCAGAAGCCTCGCCACAATGGCGGCATTCATGGCGCATTCAAGCCGAACGCTCGATGAACGTTCATAACAATAAGAAGGGAAAAACCCGATGAAACGCCTCCTCCCCCTCACTGCAACCGCCCTGATGGTCTCGCCGCTTGCGATGGCGCAGACACCCGCGCCTACAGCCGAGACCGCTCCGGCGCAGGCGCAAGCCGCGCCCGTCTACACGCCGACGTCGCTGATTCCCGAGGCCGGCCTGCCGCGCACGCCGGATGGCAGGCCCGATCTGCAGGGCGTCACCTGGGCGACCAACTTCTTCCCGGTGTTCGACGCGCTGCCGATGGCGGCGACGCTGGTCGTCTCCGAGGAGGAAGGGAAGAAGATCGTCGACATGATGATCGCGGGGATGGTCAATATGCCTGACTTCAAGATCGATCCTGAAGCGCATGAGATCATCGGCGGCGTCGATGGACTTCCGCTGGTACGGGGCGAGCGGCGGACGCGGTTGATCGTGCTGCCCGCGGACGGCAAGGTTCCGATCAAGCCGGACCTGACCAAAGCAGCCTCGTCCGGTGACAAGAAGGACGACTATGAGCAGCGCCCCGGCAACGAGCGCTGCCTGGTGCTCGGCGGCGGACCACCCATCTATGCCGTGGTGTCCTATAATCGGCTGCAGATCGTTCAGACGCCAGAGCATATCGTGATCCACCACGAGAATGGCGACGAGGCGCGGATCATCCCGATCACGGGTGATCACAAGCCCGAAGGCCCGCGCTCCTGGTTCGGAGAATCGATCGCGCGCTGGGAGGGCGACACGCTGGTGGTCGAGACCATTCGTCAGCCCCATGGCGAGCGTCTGCGTGGCCTGTTCTCAAGATTCCTCGTCAATGAGAACGCCAAGGTGATCGAGCGGTTCACGCGTGTTGCGAAGGACGAATTGCTCTACCAGTTCACCGTCGAGGACCCGGAAGTCTATACCGCGCCGTGGCTCGGAGAGTTCTCGTTCTACGCCTCGGACACCGGGATGTTTCCGGGCGCCTGTCACGAGCACAACTACTCGCTACCCAACATCTTGCAGGGCGCGCGGGTAGCGGACGCCCGAGCCGCGGCGAAGAAGCAATAGCGCGCGCTGGCAATCAGGCACGGAGACACACAATGACGCCCGACGTCATGTTTCACGCCGCTGCCGGCGGCATCGGCATCCTTTCCGGCGTAGCGGCGCTTGTCGTCCGCAAGGGCTCAGGCCCGCACCGCATGGCCGGAAACATCTTCACTGCAGCGATGATCACGACTGGCATCAGCGCCGTCTATCTCGGTCTCACCCGCGACCAGGGCGGCAACGCTGTCGGCGGCGTTCTGGTGGTCTACATGCTGGCGACGGCGTGGGTGACCGCCAAACGGCGTGACAATGAGAGCGGCCTGTTCGAAACGGGCGCGTTCGTCATTTCCTCGCTCGGCGCGGTCGGCGCTCTCTGGTTCACGCTGCAAGCCATAGCGAACGGAACGGCCCTGATGGGCGGGGTTCCGGGCATCATCATGTCAGCCGTCGCTGCACTGACGGCCGGGCTCGATCTCAGCGTCGTCCTGCGGCGCGGACTGGCCGGCAAGCAGCGCATCGCGCGGCATCTGTGGCGGATGCATCTCGGCTTCTTCGCCGCTGTAGGATCGTTCTTCCCGGGCCAGCTGCAGTTCTTTCCGGAGTTCATCCAGCAGGTGAGGCCGACCATCCTGCTGTTCATTCCCGCGTTCACGATCATCGGCCTAATGTTCTACTGGCTGATACGCGTGCTCTTCTTCGGAAGGAGGAAGGCCGCCACGGCCTAGATCATCGCAATGACGCTCGACCAGGTCAGCACGACGCCGGATGCGAAGAGCAGCGCGAGAACGATCCGGCGGAAGACTTTCTGGTCCAGCCGCCGGAACACCAGCGCGCCAAGCAGCACCGGCACGACCAGCGCCGGCGTGATGATTGCGAACATGTGCAGCGTTTCGCCGGTGATGCGATCACCGGCAATGACATAGCCTGTCAGCGTCGCCACGTGCATGCAGATGTTGAACACCTGCATCACGCCGCGCTGCGTGTCCTTGTCCCAGCCGCGCACCGTGCACCAGAGTTGCGGCAAGGCGCCAGCAAAGCCACCGATCCCACCGAAGACGCCGCCCAGCCAGCCAGCCGCGCCATTCGCCCACGCGCCGCCCCATCGCACCGCCCATGTCGACGGCGCTAAGAACATTGCGGGGCAATAGACGAGCAGGAAAATTCCGAGGCCGAGCTTGAAGCCTGTGGGATCGAGCACGCCGAGCAGGAAGATGCCCAGCGGCACGCCGGCCAAACCGCCGATGACGAAAGGGGCCAGCCGCTTCAGGTTCGTGCCGCGCCATGTGAGCGGCATGGCGACGACCTGTCCCACCAACGAGCCGAACACGGCCATGGGCGCGGCGACTTGCGGATCGACGCCCCACGTCCATACCGACAGAGCCGCCAGCGAGAAGGCAAAGCCCGACAGGCCCTGCACGAAGCCGGCGAGAACGGCGCCACCGATGACAATCGCCAGATAGGTATCCATTCCCGGCCCTTAGCGCAGGCCGCAGCGGAAGGCTTCGATGGCGCCTGAACCCTTCATGCGCCTCGACCCTCCGCGGAAGCCGCCCTACACTTCGCCGAAAATCGGGAGGGCCAGATGCTCCAATGGCAGGTTGGCGACGTAACAATCAAGCGCGTCGTCGAGCTTGAAATGGCCTCGGCCTATTCGACCAAGCACCCCTTCATTCCAGACGCCACGCCCGAGCGCATGAAGGAGCCCTCCTGGCTGCATCCCCATTTCGTCACCGGTGACGGATCGCTCAATACGTCGATCCACGCCCTGCTCGTCGAGGCGCCGGGTCTGAAACTCGTCGTCGATACCTGCATCGGCAATGACCGGCCGCGCCGCATCCTCGCCAAGCGTCCGCTCTCCGTGCCTTTCCTCGAGCGCATGGTCGAAGCCGGCTGGATACGGACCGACGTCAATGCCGTTGTCTGCACACACCTGCACGTCGACCATGTCGGCTGGAACACCATGCTGGTCGATGGCAAGTGGACGCCGACCTTCCCCAACGCACGCTATCTGATCGGCAAGGCCGAGTTCGCGCACTGGACCGCCGAGGGCGAAGGCGAGACGCGGGATATCCTCGCCGACAGCGTGCAGCCGATCTTCGACGCGGGGCTCGCTCATCTGGTCGAGATGGATCACCGCGTTTCAAACGAAGTGCGCCTGATGCCGACGCCGGGACATACGCCCGGCCATGTCTCCGTCGTGATCGAGTCGAAGGGACAGCGCGCCATCGTCACCGGCGACATCATGCACCACCCCTGCCAGATCATGCATCCCGACTGGTGCGCAGCGTTCGACAGCGACCAGTCAGTCGCCCGCACGACGCGCGAAGGTTTCCTGGAAAAGGTCGCCGGCACCGATACTTTGGTGATCGGCACGCACTTCGCGACACCGACGGCAGGGCGAGTCGTGAAGGACGGCGGTGGCTACAGGCTGGTGAGCTAGCGCGCAGGCATTGGGGGGGATCGGATGCGCTTTCTTGTTGGACTGATAGCAGTACTCGCAACCAGTGCTTGTGTCTTGACTCCGGACGGCGAGCCGCCGCCTCAATCGCTTCCAGGTATCGAGCTTATCACATGGGAAACGACGAGCCTCGGTCCCTTTTGCAAGGGCTGCCGCTATCTCACGATTGCCGTTGCATCTGATGGCCGTCTATGGGTCGAGCGTTCTCGCTGGTCTCGAAACGGCAAGACATGGCTCGTGTCGCATCCGCAGGTGACGGCCACACAGGAGCAACTCGATCAATTCAGGGATCTGCTCGCGTCCGTTCGTCCGGTTGGAAAGATGGAGCTCATCGGCCCCGAGCAATGCGAGAATTACTGGTATGATCTGGCCGAGATTACGGTGAAGTGGATCAACGACCTGCGAACGGACGAACTCCGCTACGATTTCGGCTGCAGCCGCCGCGAAATTGCGACCGCGCTTCGCGCCATTCCGGATATTTTCGGCCTCGAATACGGCGCCCCGTAGCCACAGGGTCCCAGCTTTCGTCAGGATGAGCGGGGACGGGCCAGGCTAAACAAAGAAAGGGCGGCTCGATGAGCCGCCCTTCCCGTTTCGATTGCGAAGAAGTCCTACTTCTTCAGCGCGTCGTAGATCCACGTGCGGTTCTTGCGCTGGTATTCGGCCAGCAGGGCGCGGTCCTGCTGCATGAACACCATGAACACGTCGTTCTTGGGATCATACCACCATTCCGTGCCGGCGATGCCGTTCCAGGAGAACGTGCCGTTGCCGGGGCGCTGCTTGGTATCGTCGATCACGAGCGACATGCCGAGGCCGAAGCCCATGCCGGCGCCCGGGAAGAACAGGCCCTTGCCGCGGACTTCCGCCGTGGTCTGGTCGATCATCATCAGGTCGACCGTCTCGGGTTTCAGGATGCGCACGCCGCGATATTCGCCGTGGTTGGCGAGCATCAGCACGAAGCGCAGATAGTCTTCCGCCGTAGAGGACAAGCCGCCGCCGCCCGACATGAAGGGCTTCACTTGCGTGTAGTCGTAATAGAGCGGGTCGGTGTTCTTCGACTGTGCGAAGCGTGCCGATTTCGCGGCAGGCTGAAAGAAGGCCGTGTCGGTCATGCCCAGCGGACCGGTGATGCGCGCCTGGATGGCGTCGCCCAGCGACATGCCGGTGACTTTCTCGATGACGCCGCCGAGGACGTCGAGACCTTGCGAGTAGTTCCACGCCGCGCCCGGCTCTGCCGCCATCGGCAGTTTCGAGACTACCTGCTCGGACCAGTCCTTGGCGCTAAGGTCCTGACGGCCTTCGCCGCCGGCAACCCACGCCTTCGAGATCGGCTGCTGGGGCTGGATGAAGGAGTAGATGATGCCGGACGTGTGGCTCATCAGGTGGCGGATCAGCATCGGCTTCGTCGCCGGAACCGGATCGCCTTCCTTCTGCCAGACCTTGATGTTCGCGAACGACGGCAGGTATTTCGAAACCGGCGCGTCGAGATCGAGCTTGCCTTCCTCGACCAGCGTCATCGCAGTGACAGCGACGACGGGCTTGGTCATCGAGAACACGCGATAGATCGTCTCTTCGGTGGCGGGCGTCATCTGGCCGGGGCCCTGAACGCCGAAGCCCTGGCTGAAGGCGATCTTGCCCTGACGGCCGATCAGCAGATATGCGCCCGGGATCTTGCCGCTCTGCACATCGGCGTTCAGCGCGGAGGTGATGTCGGCCAGCTTGGCCGGGTCAAAGCCGAGGGCTGCCGCATCGCCCTTCTCGAGCGAAGAGGTTGCCGGATCGGCGACCTTGGCGCCGCCTGCTCCGCCCATGGTTTCGCAGGCAGTGGCGAAGGTCAGCGCCAGCGCGGCGCTGGCGGCCAGGATGGCGCGCCTCGTTGTCAGTCTGATCAATTGTCTCTCCCTGCCTGTTCGGACCGGCTTTTCGAAACGGTCGCGTTTCCAATGGCCATAGCGCCTTTCACCTGACGGTGGAAAGGGGCGTCAGAACCGACGGGTCGCGCCGCAGTGCGGCGTTGAAATCCCTGAAATGTGCGACACCTAGGCCATGGCACGCGGCTGGAGAGCGGGTTACCCTTTGGTCAGGTGGAGGATTGTAGGCGGTACTGGATCGGGTTAGGCGAATACGCCAACCGCGCCAGCGGCGCTCAAGGGGAGTAGGTTATGACCCGCTTGTCCACAGCGCTCGCGATGGCGCTTGCCCTCGCAGCGTGTTCACCAAATTCTGATGAACCTTCCAAGCCATCCGGCGCGCCAGTCGCCGGTTTTGGCAGCGTGACGGCCGAGGACTTCAACACCGGGACGACGTTGAAGGACTTCATGGCCCACGTCATCGATTTCAACTCCTTCGGCGTGTGGCATCGCCAGGGCTGGCTGCTTGACAAGGACGGGATGCACGAGCTTTTCCCGACCGACGATCTCGGCTGGCACGAGGCGGAGAGCTACGCGTTCACACTGGCGGAGGCTGCCAACGCGCTTCTGGTTCCGGGTCGTCCACTGGACGACGACCGGCGCTGGGTCGACTGGTCGAAGCAGCTCTACGCGGCCGCCAAGAAAGCACAGGACATGGCGCTGAAACGCGACAAGCAGGGTTTCTTCGACGCGGGCGGCGAGATGTATGACGCCTGCGTCGCCTGCCACAACCATTACGTCCAGGGCGATCAGCCCGGCGCCGACGCCAAGCTGCCGGTGCTGCCGAACCGCACGCCGCCGCCGAACCAATAGGCGGCTCGGCCTGACACAGATCAAGGCTGACCGACAATAAACTGGATGACCTGAAGAAGGCGTCCGCGAGGGGAGAGAGAAAACTTGCTCCATGATTTCATAAACTGGATCCGGGAGGATCTGGGCCGGTTCACGGAGGACGGACAGTCCTGGTCGAACCAGCTGCACGAATCCCTGTTCATGTGGAACATCATTGAAGGCACGCACGTGCTGACGATCATGTTCTTCGCCGGGACGATCTGGATGATCGACCTGCGCATGATGGGCATCGCGTTCAAGAACATGCCGCTGTCCAAGCTGTCGGACCGCGTGCTGCCGATCACGATCTTCGCGCTGGTGATGATGGTCGTCACCGGGATCGTCGCCTTCATCGGCCGCGATCCGCTGATGTACTACCACAACATCTGGTTCCGCCTGAAAATGGTGTTCCTGGTGGCGGCCATGATCAACATTCTCTGGTTCCACTACCGGGTCCAGAAAAGCGACATCGCATGGGATGTGATCCCGCCGGTTGGCGCCGATCCGCTGCCGGTCAGGAAGGCCCTGTGGCTCGGAACCTTCATCGCCGCGTCGTTCGCACTGCTGGTCAGCTTCCTGATCTCCGGCGATCCGTGGGTGTTGTCTTCCGTCCGCATCCTGCTCTTCATCGTGGGCCTCGTTGCGCTGTTCATGATCATCCACAAGCGCGTGCCGGGACTGCCGCTGGTCGTGAAGCTGTCGGGCGCGTTGTCGATGCTGGCCTGGTTTCTGGTCATCATCTTCGGCCGCTTCATCGCGTATGACTGGTTCTACTGCGAGAAGGAAACCACCACGCCCGGCTCGCTGATGTACGTGCTGCAGGAGTGCGACAGCGCCCTCGCCTATCGCGAGGATGTGGGTGAGGAAATCATCGAGGAGGAAGTGATCCCCGAGGAGGCGCCAGCCGATGGCGAAGCGCCTGCCGAGGAAGTCCCGGCGGAGGAAACTCCCGCCGAAGACGCCGCCCCTGCTCAACCCGCTCCTGGCCAGGGAGGCTGATCCATGACCTTCGAAGACATTTTCAAAGGTATCCCGGGCGCTTCCGAGTTTGTCTCAGGCATGCCGACGATCTGGCCGATCTCGCTGCTGCAGGACATCTATGCGCCGTTCGGCGCGCTCCACCTTGTCGGCCTCGCGCTGATGGGCGGGGCGGTGATCCTGCTGAACCTTCGCCTCATGGGCGCGGGGCTCAAGGAAGAGCCGCTGCCCGTGCTCGAAAAGACGCTGCGACCGTGGTTCATCGCCGGACTGATCATCGTGCTGGGCACGGGGATCATCATCGGCATGCTGAACTCGGACAAGCTCTACAAGTCCGTGCCGTTCTTCGTGAAGATGACGTCGCTGCTCGCCGCTTGCATCTTCTCGTTCGGCGTCACCAATGCGGTGGCGAAGGCTGAGGGCAAGACGACCACCGCGACGCTGGTCGCGGCAGGCGTGGCTTTCCTGGTCTGGCTGGTGGCGCTGGGCGTGCTTGGCACGGACACGATCTCTGCGCCGGGCCTGTTCCATCCGTTGATGGCCGGGTACGCGATCCTGGTGATCTACGGTGCGCGCACACGCTGGCTCGCGGCCGGCGCCTTCGCCCTGCTCTTCGGCGGGATGTTCGTGATGTACTGGATCGTGGGGTTCAACACCTACGAACCGGTCTACGACGAAATCTCGCGAGGGATCACGATCGCCGGCGCGGCAGTCTTCGCCGCTCTGTTCGGCTGGGAGATCTGGAAGGGCCGCGACCAGGCGACCCTCGCCACGGTCCAGCTGATCGCGATGTTCTCGGTGCTAACCTGGGTCACGGTCGCCGCTGGCGGCCGGTGGATCGGGTTCGCGTCCTAGATCAAGCCGACTGCAAACAAGCGAAACCCCGGAGAGCGATCTCCGGGGTTTTTCTTTTGCCGCCTATTCCGAGTCGCCGACGACGCCTGTGACACGGCCCTCGCGGTCGTCGCGGCGGGCGCCGGCGAGAATGCCGGGCAGCGCGTAATTGCCTTCGTGGCAGGCGTATTCATACATCTTCTCGCCGTCCTGGCTGAACGTCATCTCGCCCCGCCATGGCCGGGTGAAGGCGTCCTTGTCTTCCACGGTGAACTCGTAGTGGATCGCCTTGTCGCCGACGCGCGAGAAGCGTTCGGTCACCAGCGGGTTCTCGCCGACATAATAGCTGTCGCCCATGTTGGGGCGGACGCGGATGTCCTTGTGGAAGTTGCGCGTCGCCACGACCAGCGTGTCGCCCTCCCACCAGCCGACGGAATTGCCGAGCCACTGGTCGAAGCCGTCGGGATCGCGCTTCTCGCCGATCGGGATGATGCGCGAGTCGTGTATCATCTCGGCCGTGATCACGACGTGGGTCGGCGTCTGCACGATCTGGTAGTGGTTGTTGTAGAGCACGTTGACCATGGGCGGGCCGCCCGTGGAGCCGAAGCCGACGATGCAGCGTTCTCCCTGCGGACGGATTTCCGGCCCGTCCCATGTGCCGCGTACTTTCGTCAGCCGGTCCTCGAAATGCTTCTTCGCGGCGGCTGTGTAGGGAATGCGGCCGTCGGGCGGATCGATGATCCAGGATGTGCGAGCCTCGCCCTTCACCACGCCGTATTGCGTGCCGGGATCGATCCAGAATGTGTTGTAGCCGGCGTTGGCGTTGCCGTCGGTTGGCGCACCTTCATTGGGATTGGTGCGCCGGTTGGTGGCGACCATCATCTGGGCGCGGGCCTGCTCCATCTGCTTCGCGCGATCTGCGGGAATGGCCTGTGTCTTGAACTGCGGCGAACGCTCCAGCGTCGTGAGGCTGGCATTGGTCCAGACGCCCTGCAGGTCCGGCTTGCCGTCTGGTGTGCGCGGCGCTTTCCACGCCTCCTGTGCGGCTGCTGTTCCGCTGGCGAATGCCAGCAGGCACATGCCCAAAAGCGCTGTTCTCATGATCGCTCCTCCTGTGGCGTCCGCCGTGTTCGGCGTGACGGCTCATTTGGCGCGCTGGCGCCGCTCGACGTCAATTGCCGGGGACGTGCTGCGCCGCGACGGCAGGGCATAAAATGATGGAGAGCTGCAAGCCTTGCTTTCGGACATGATCTCTCGGTCAGGCCGGTGCTCACCGCCTGCGATGCTGTCGTTCGTGGCCCAAATGGAAGGGCCGGGGACGCGGGGGATGCCCCGCTGGTTGGCGTCCGCCGTGAGGCGGCTACCGGTAGTGGATGGAAGGAAAGCGGATCACCCGCGTCCCCGCGTTCGTTGTTACGCCAGCCTCGGACAAGGGAGCATCGTTTCATCCCTCTGCCGTTGGTATCGCCAGTGGCGTGCGGGCCCCGAGGGTGTTCAGCCGGGGTCCCGGAAATCCTCCCCACTTGGCCGACGGCTTGACCTCGGCATTCGCGGGGGCTGAGCTTCGGCTTCATGGTGGGAAGCCGGGCTCCACGCTCGAACGCATCGCCCCCGCGCCGGTGAACAGTGATCGGCTGCCCTTCCATGCGGAAGCGATGGGTGGATTATGCGCCCGTCCAACTGCCCGGCGGAAAGAAAACAGCTGCGTCCTACAGTTTGCACGGCTAGATCGCTGAAATCAGGCGCGTTGTTTTTCGGCTGTCCTACGAAGTAGTCGCAGCTGTTTCCCACGATCTCGCGACTCTCACGGTGTCATTCCGGAAACGCCGGAGGCGTTGTCCGGAACCCAGAGCCCCGTGGGAGATGCTTGCGCGTGCAGCCCCTGGGTTCCGGGTCTTCGCGGCGATGCCGCTTCGCCCGGAATGACACCGCGTGGAGCTGATGGGTATCGGCGCGGCTCGCATCGCAAACCCGGAAAAGGAAAACCCGCCGTCTTGCGACGGCGGGCTTCCAGGATCATTCAGAGTGCAGTCAGGTCAGGCCGGGGCCGCCGTGTTGCACGCGTTGGCGGCGCCGCCTTCGGAGGCGTCCGAACCATCGCGTGGAGCGCCCGTGCCCGACGAACCGACGAACAGTTTGCAACCGTTCGGGAAGGTCACGTCACGGCCGTTGGCCTTGCAGGTTTTCTTCTTGGTCTTCTGGTGGACGTCGCAGAGCGCGTCCTTCGACTGGTAGCCGCGCACCACGACTTCGGTGCCGACTTTCAGCGAGTTACGGGTGATGCCCGTGCGGAGCAGCGTGTTCGGCGTGCCGCCTTCGACAGCCCACGCGTTGGTGGTCTTCGTGGCCTTGGCCGTGCCGAGCGTCTGCTCGACATCGCCGATGTGGATCCAGGTGTGCGGGTTCACCCACTCGACCACCGTGACCTTGCCCTTGAGCAGGACCGGAGCATCGGCGTCGAATTCCGCCGCGAAGGCGTGGTGGGCATAGGCGGCCGTGCCGGCGCCGATGGTCGTCAGGGCGGCGAGCGCGAGCCCGGCGACCGCGAGACGGGTCTTCTTCATCTTCTTCTTCCTCCAGCTCCTGCGGTGGGCGCCGCCAGGGATCTCTTTTTCAGGACACAGGACGATGCGAAATCGCGACCCGCCCCTGCCCTCTGAAACTACGACCCTTTTACTCCGGGCGACCCCCGGCCTCAAGGGTTCAACTGTCACACGTTCTGCTCAAGGATGAGCGGGAAAACCCCGCCAAGACTCCAGATTCAACCCGTGTTTTGACCTGTCCGGCGTCTTGCCTGCAGGCGGTCACCCCCTGCTCACGCTTTGTTTAACGTCTGCGGAAAGGGCGAACCGCCGGCGAGGATCTCGTGATTCCGCGCCGGCGGCCTGCTTTTCTACTGCTCCTTGGCGCGCTCTTCGGCTTCGCGCTTGGCGCGCTCGAGAGCCGGACCCGGGAGCGGGTTCTTGCGCAGGTGGCCGTACATCAGTTCCTCGACGAACTCGACGCACTTGAACTGCTGCAGCTGGGCGTCTTCACCCACGCGCTTGTAGAGGTTGAAGGCGATCTTCCACGGCTTCGTGTAGGTCTCTTCGTCCTCGATCGTCGCTTCATAGCGCAGCGTGTTGTCGGAGGTCGGCGTCCAGCGCTCGGTGACCTTGGTGGTCGAGCCGTGCAGGTTGCCCGAACGGTCGAGCCAGGTGTCCGGCAGCAGGCCCGTGACTTCGATCACGAACGTGTCGCCATCCCACTTACCGTAGGACTGGCCCATCCACGAGTCGACCGGAGCTTCGCCCGGGTCGGCCAGAAACACGTTGCGCACGGCGCCGGCGTATTCGTAGGCGAAGAACACGGCCTTGTCCGAGTGGAAGATCTGGAACGGCTTGTCCATGTAGTTGGCGCGCGGAATGCCCGGAAGGTAGCACTTCACTTCCGGATCCCACTCGACCGCCTTGGCGCGGTTCTCGTCACGAAGCTTCAGCGCGTCGGCGGTGTACGGGATCTTGCCGTCGCCCTGCACGATGCCGATGCCGGCCGGCACGGCGCCGATGGCGCCGAGCGCCACGACTTCAGCGGCCGGGACCGGAACGTACGGACCGGGGCGCAGCTGGATGGCGGCCTGAGCGGCATGAGCTTCGATGTTGTAGTTGGCGGTGTTCAGAACCTGCCAGACGCCGTTGAGGTCCGGATGGACGCCATCGGGTCCGCGCTTGGCTTTCCACGCCGCAGCAGCAGGCGCCGGAGCATCAGCGGTGGCCATCGTGTCCGTGGACGCCGTTCCCGTCGTCTCGCACGCACCAAGGGCCGCAGCCAACGCAACAATAGATACGAGCTTCTTCATGATTCCTCCCCGTTCGCCCAACCACCTAATCAACGTTCCCCTTGACGGATGTCCGTCCCCGTCTCCGCAAACAACTGCGGGCGGCTTTGTGAGAACTCAGCGCCGGGCTGACGCACGGGGGAACATACCCGCCTTCATGCCGAGCGCAATACTCGTGCGGGGCGATGGGACAAAGTCGCCCAACCGACCGCGGCGCCACCCGCCGCAGCCGCAAGAACAGCAATTAATCCCCCTGTAAGGACCGGTCCCCAGTCGAAGCGCCATGGCACTTCGAAGACAAGAATCACAATCGGGTGAGCCGCAATGACCCCCATCATCGCGCCAAGAAAGACCGCCGCGAATGCCGCGAGTGCGAACTCGCATGCATAGAGCGCGAGGATCGCGGGTCGCGATGCGCCGAACACCTTCAGAAGCGCCGACTCGCGCCGTCTTCGACGCGCGGCGGCGGCGAAGGCGCCGAAGAGGACAAGCACGCCGGCGGTGGTGACGACACTGGCGAGCGCGGTGACGGCGACGGAGACCTGGCCGAAGAGATCGGCGGCGGTCTCCAGCGTGCGGCGGAGCTGGAAGGCGAGGACGCCGGGCCAGCGGGCGAAAACCGCGGCGATAACCTCCGCTTCCTTCTCTTCAGGCATGATCACGATCGCGGCATGGAAGGGCTTCATCGCCTCGAGCATGCCGGGCGAGAGGATGAAGGCGACGTTGGCGCCGAAGCTTTCCCAGTCGACCTGGCGGATGGAGGCGACCTTCGCCTCGATCTCGCGGCCGAAGATGCGGAAGCCGACCATGTCCCCGACCTTGAGGTCGAGACCGCTGGCGGCGCCCTGCTCCACAGAGACGAGCAGGTCGCCGGAATAGTTGGGCGGCCACCATTCGCCATCGCGGATTTCGGCTTCGGGCGGCTTGTCGTTCATGAAGGTCATCGGGGTTTCGCCGCGCGTGACCCAGCGACGTTCGGGCGGGACTTTGGATTCGTCGATCTTTTCGCCGCGCACGGTGATGACGCGGCCGATGAGGATTGGAGCGCGGCGGAAGGCCTTCACGTCCGTGATGTCGATGCCGTTGCTTTTCATCAGCGCGTCGAAGTCGTCGACGGCGGCGTGGGGGATCTGGCGGAAGATGATCGAGGGGGCGTTGGCGGGCGCGGTTTCGCGCAGGGTGCCGAGAAGGTTGGTCTGCACGACTGCGACGAGGGTCATCAGCGACAGGCCCAGGCCAAGCGCGGGAGCGACGACGGGCGCGAGCGAGCCGGGGCCGCCGAGATTGGCGAGGATGAGCCGGGCGTATCCGCGCGCGCCTTTTGCTGCGCGGCGGGCGAGGCGTTTGATGAGGACAGCGGCGCCGACGAGGACGAAGTAGGCGACGGCCGCCCCGAACAGCAGGCCGAGCGTGACCAGCGGGCGGGCGGAGCCAAGCACGGAGACGAGAACCAGAAGCGCCGCTGCGCCGAGGGCGATGGAGCGTTCCAGTGCGGGGACGGGGCCGAGAGCTTCGCCGCCTTCGCGCCGGAACAGGGCTGCTGGAGGCGTTGCGCGGGCGCGACCCAGCGGCGGCGTCGCGAAGACGGCGGCGGCCAGCATGGTGAGGACGAAGCCTTTCAGCAACGGCAGCGGATAGATGCCGAGCTGGGTGGGCAACGGAATGGCGTCGCCCGCGATCCACATGAGGATCCAGGGCGAGGCAGCGCCGAGCGCAATGCCGACGAGTGCGCCGAGGCCTGCGAGCACAGCGAGCTGCAGGCCATAGGCGGCGCGGATTGTGCCGGCGTCGGCGCCGAGCGCCTTCAGCGCTGCGATGGAGTCGATGCGGGATTCGAGGAAGGACGATGTCGCCTGCGCCACGCCAACGCCGCCGGCCACGAGCGCCGCGATGCCGATCACGGTCATGAACGTGTTCAGCATATCGAGCAGTGTGCGCAGGCCGTCGAGCGCATCCTGCGGCCCGCGATAGCGGAGGCCTTCGGATTCGTACTTCTCGTTGAGGTCCTTTTCGAAGGTCGCGGCGGTGTCGGGGTTGAGCAGCAGGCGATAGGCCGTGCGGAACAGTGCGCCGGGCTGCATCAGGCCGGCGTCGCGGATGGCGTCGATGTGGATGATGGCGCGCGGTTCGAACATGCCGGGCTCACCGACACGATCGGGCTCGCGCACGAGAAGCGCGCGGATCTGGACCGGGATGCCGCCCATGGAGAAATCGTCTCCGACGGAGACGCCGAGATCCTTCAGCAGGCTTTCGCTGGCGGCGATGCCCCATCGATCGTTGCGTTTCGCAAGAACATCTGGAAGCGCGATGTCGCGATCGAAGGCGAAGCTGCCGATGAGGGGGAAGGCATTGTCGATGCCGCGGACGTCGATCTGCAGGACCTTGCCCGGAACGCGGGCCATGAGGTCCACCTGCGTGGCCTCGCTGACCGTGCCGCGCGTATCCAGCCAGGCGCGTTCTTCGCCGGTTGCGGCGCGCTGGACGACCTGCACATGCGCATCGCCGCCGAGTAGCTGGCGTGACTGTTGTTCGAGCCCGGCGCTGAAGGATGAGGTGATCGAGCCCGCAGCCGCGATGGCCCAGGCGCCGAGCGCGAGACAGGCGAGATAGATCCAGAAGCCGCCGAGGCCGCCGGCCAGCTCACGCCGGGCGATGCGAAGCCAGGCGCGGGTGTGATGATTGGCGTCGGCGCTCATTGTCTTTCCCTTCCCCCTTGTGGGGAGGGGTTGGGGTGGGGGGCGGAGCTACGTGTTAGGTGTGGAAGCAGCTTACCGTTCGACCGCCCCCCACCCCTGCGCCCCTCCCCACAAGGGGGAGGGGTTCGCACATGCCGATGGAGCCGGGCGCGGGTCATCCGACAATCTTTCCGTCGCTCATCTCGACGATGCGGTCGGCGCGCTTGGCGACTTCAGCGTCGTGGGTGACGACGACGAGGGTGGCGTCGCGCTCGCGGGCGATGGCGAAGAGCATGTCGGCGACCATGGCGCCGGTGGTGCGGTCGAGATTGCCGGTGGGCTCGTCGGCGAAGACGATGCGGGGATTGTTGGCGAGGGCGCGGGCGACGGCCACGCGCTGGCGCTCGCCGCCGGAAAGCTGGCCGGGATAGTGATCCATGCGGGCGCCGAGGCCGACGGCTTCGAGGCCGGATTTCGCGAGCGCATCGACATCCTTGAGGCCCGCGATCTCGAGCGGGGCGCGGACATTGTCGAAAGCGTTCATCGTGCCGAGCAGATGGAATGACTGGAAGACGAGGCTGACGCGGCCGCGGCGGAGGCGCGCGAGGGCGTCCTCGCTCTTGCCGGCAACTGACTCGCCTAGCAATGTGATGCTGCCTTTGGTTGCGCGCTCGATGCCGGTTGAGACGGCGATGAGTGAGGATTTGCCGGAGCCCGAGGGGCCGACGACGGCCACGCTCTCGCCCGGCATGGCGCTGAACGAGACGCCCTTCAGGATTTCCACCGGCCCGGAGGCGGCGGGAAGGGTCAGCCATACATCGTCGAGAGCGAGCGCGGCGTCCAAGTCGGTGTCAGTCCTTGCAATACCCTGCGCGGAACCGGTTCGCCGCGCCCGCGCTTGTTGGGTCTAGATGCGGCCTCCCGCGCCGCGCGGCAAGATCGGAGACGCCATGCGAGCGATGTTTGCCCTTCTCATGTGTGGGCTGGCGGCGTGTGGCGCGCCAGAGGGAGCGCCGGTTGCCAATCCGCCCACAGCCAGCGAAGGGTCAACGATGCCTCAGACAGAACCCAGGACGGAGGCGCCCGTCGTCGTGATGCTCGGCGACAGCCTGACGGCCGGATACGAGCTGGCGGAAGACGAGGCCCTGCCCGCAGCCGTCGAGCGCCTGCTGGCGGCGCGGGGTGTGAACGCGACGTTCGTCAATGCGGGGGTTTCGGGCGACACGACTGCCGACGGGCTGAGCCGCTATGACTGGAGCGTGGCGGGCGCGAAGGCGGATCTGCTGGTGGTGGCGCTGGGCGCGAACGATTTCCTGATCGGCATTCCCCCAGAGCGGACGAAGAAGAACCTCGCCGCCATTCTTGACCGCGCGAAGGCGGCCGGTCTTCCGGCTGCGCTGATCGGCGTCGTCGTGCCGGACATGGAGCGCGATCCGCGCGATGCGGCGTTTGCCGCGATCTATCCGGCGCTGGCGAAGGAATACGGCGTCCCGCTGCAGCCCGACCTGATGGCGCCGGTCTCGGCCAAGCCTGCCCTGCTGATGGACGATGGCCTTCACCCCACCGCGAAAGGGGTTGAGGCGATGGCAGTCGGCGTTGCGGATTTCCTCACGCCGGTGATCGAAGCGCTCGATTGACGGATTTCCGTCAAGACGTCTTTCGGAAGCAGCAATCCTCTGGCGCCCGGCACGACGAAGGCGGCGTTGGCGAAGGCTGGTTCTTCGAAGCCCATGACGTGGAGCATGGTGGAGAAGAAGGAGTTCGAGTTGCGGCCGAAGCCGAGGAAGGGATAGGGCAAGCCTGCGCCGCCTTCGGGGCCTTCGCTTAGCGCGTTGATGCGGCGGAGGGCGTCGACCGCGGGGGCGAGTCCGCTTTCGATTTCGGCTTGCGTGAGATTGTTGGCGAGGACGCGCATGGCTCCGAGATTCACGGCTTCGGAGATGTTGCGCGTGCCGGGGGCGCAGCCGTTGATCGGCATGAAGGTGCGCGGGTGAGCGGCGGTGTCGTAGCCGCGCAGGCGGTCGGACGGCAGATAGCCGATGGGCTTGTGGCGCCAGCAGTTGGCCGCGCCGTCATACCAGCTGGCGAGGCCGTTAAGCTGGCGAACGGCGTTCAGCTGCGGATCGGCGATCACGATCATACGGTGCGCGGCGAAGCGGGATCGCCTCGGTATCCGCAGCTCGGCGGCGTTGATGCTCCATCCGGTCATGCAGGAAAGATGGGGCCAAAGCCGCAGCTTGTCATCCCGGCCGCAGCGCGAAGCGCGGAGCGCCGGGACCCATCGCACCAGTACGACGATCAGCAATGGGTCCCGGCTCTCGCTGCGCTCGGCCGGGATGACAAGCGGAGATCAGTTCGGCGCCCCGTGAAACTCCGGCGGCAGTGCAGGGGCGCCGGATTGGCCGCGGCGCCATTCGGCGGACTGGCGTTCGACGATGCGGACGAGATTGCCCATGGCGAGATTCATGTCGAAGAGGTGCAGGCCCCATTGCGGGAGCGCTTTGCCGTCGACCATGACATCGCCGGTGATCGTGTCGGTGCGAGCGTCGGCGGGATCGGCATTCACGGTGATGGCGAGATAGCTGAAGCCGCCCTGCTCCACGCATTTCGCTGACAGAAGGCCGGGCACGGCGACGAAGGGCGTTTCGAGCGCGGCGTTGGCCGTCGTCCACGACGCCGGGGGCGCGAGTTCATCGAACAGGATCGGGCCGACAGGCAGGAGGGCGGCGAGTTCGCTCGAACCGTCGAGTTCGGCGGGGTTCACGCAGGCGGTGCGCATGCCCTCTGTTCCGGCGTGGCCGAAGAGGGAGTCGGCGGGCGGCGGCGCTTCGGCGCGGAAGGATGAGTAGGCGATCACGCACTGCGTTGCATCTGCGCTGCGGCAGAGCGGGAGATTGCTGAAGGAGCCGCCGACGCTGCCGGTCGAGGTGACCTCGACGCCGGCGCCGATGAGGAGCGCGGAGACGAGTTTGTCTTGCGCTGGTTTGCCGTCGATCTCGGAGGCGATGAGGCGCGTGAGCAAGCCGGCGCCCTGGCTGTGGCCGATGAGGACGACGCCGCGGCCCTGATTATCGTTGGCGAGATAGTGCTGCCATGCCGCCTTCACGTCGGCATACGCCATCTCGCGATCGCTGCCGGGATCTTCGCCGGCGCGCATCTTCTGCAGGGCGGAGAGTGTCACCTGCCGGTACATCGGCGCGTAGATGCGGCAGGCTGCGCCAAAGCGGGCGACCTGCTGGCGTGCGATCTCCATCTCTTCCGGACCGATCGCGATGTCCGAGTTGCCGGTCGGATCGCGCGAGACGGTGGGATAGACATAGAAGCAGTCGATCGGCGCATCGGCAGCGGGAAGAAAGCGGTCCTTCGTCAGCACGCCGGTGGTGGAGACGGAGGTTGCAGTTGCGACCTGCTCGCAGGCGTCTTCTGTTTCCGGACGGCAGAGCCAAGCCTGCGGCTGCGAATAGTCGGTGGGCGCGACCGGAACCATGGCGGGCGCGTTCTCGCCGGTGTCGGTGGCGGCGGCCGCTGGCGCAGTCGCCTGCGGCTTGCTGTCGCCACAGGCCGCCAGCAGCGCCAACGCCGCGAGCGCGAAACCTGCCTTTGCCATGCGTTTCACCGGCGCTCTCCCCGTGTCCCCCGCCCGCAGCAATGTGGCGCCTGATGGCTGCGGGTCAAACACAAGCGCGCGATCCTTTCATACGGCCACCTTTGCAAGCGCATCACGCTGGGGCAGTTTGCGCTCAGGTAAACGGAGTGCAGCTGCGAACCACGCGGCGCGCGATCGGGAGGATATCATGACAAGATCCATGCTGGCGGCGCTCGGCTGCGCTTCCGCGCTCGCGCTGATGTCGTGCCAGACGCAGGAGGCGGCTGCTCCGGCAGCGCCCGCCGCGCCGGCGGCTGCCGTGGCCGCCGCGCCGCCCGCGCAGACCGTTCCCACGCCGACGCCCGTCGTGGCCACCGGCGTTCATCCGGGCGAGGCGGTCTACAAGCAATCGTGCGCCGCGTGTCACGACAATCCGGAAGCAACGAAAGCGCCGCCGCGCGACAACCTGAAGGCGATGAGCTTTCAGTTCGTCAACTACTCGCTGACCAACGGCAAGATGAAGGACATGGCCGCCGGCCTGACGCCTGAACAGCGCGGCGCGGTGGTGAGCTATATCACCGGACGCGACATGACGAAGAGTGTCGACTGGACGCCCTCGATGACGTGCACCGGCGCGCGGGCCGCGGTGGACCTCGAAGGTCCGGGCGCGGCGACGGCGACGCACTTCGGATACGACAGCAACAACACGCGCAAGCTGACGGCGGCGCAGTCCGGCCTCACCACCGCGAAGATGGCGGACCTGGAATTGGCATGGGCGATCGCCTTCCCGGATTCCGCGATCATGCGTTCGCAGGGCGCGGTGGTCGGCAAGAATCTGTTCTATCCGGCGACGGACGCCGGGAAGGTCTATGCGTTCGACCTCTCCGATCCGGCCAAGCCGTGCGTGCAGTGGGTCTATTCGACGCCGGGCGGCTCGCCGCTGCGGACGAGCATCGCCTATGGCGTGCTGGGAGACGGGACGCCGCTGCTGGTGTTCGCTGGGATCGACTCGACCGTGCACGCCGTCGATCCGCGCACCGGAACGGCGCTGTGGACCAAGCCGGTCGGCGTCTATTCGCACTCGATGACGACGGGCACGCCGAGCATACTCAAGGACCGCGTGATCGTTCCGGTGGCGCAGTTCGAGATTTCGGTGGCGGCGGACAACAACCATCCCTGCTGCACCAACCATGGCTACGTGCTGTCGCTCGACCCCAAGACCGGCGCGCAGCAATGGCGCTATGACACGATGGAGGACGCCAAGCCGATCCGCGACCGTGGCGACGGCAAGCAGCTGACGGGTCCGTCGGGCGCGCCGGTGTGGAACTCACCGCTGGTCGACGAGAAGCGTGGGCTGGTCTTCTTCGCGACGGGCGAGAGCAACTCCCCGCCCGCGCACAAGAACACCAATGCGGTGATCGCCATCGACCTCAAGACCGGCAAGGAGAAGTGGAGCTTCCACGCGACGCCGGACGATATCTTCAACTCGGGCTGTGGCCTCAATCCGGCGGCGACGCGGCTCAACTGCACGAAGGCGCCGGAGACCGTCTATCGCGATGTCGATTTCGGCGCGTCGGTGGTGATGGGCAAGGCGAGCGACGGCAAGGAGCTGCTCTATGCGGGGCAGAAGTCAGGCTCTGTGTGGGCGTTCGATCCGGATACCGGCAAGGTCGTGTGGCGCACGCCGCTCGGCACGGGCGGCGCGCTCGGCGGCATCCACTGGGGCATCGCGTTCGACAACGACACGCTGTTCGCGCCGATCACCAATGTCGGCCGTCCGATCCCGGGCGAGTGGGATGGCGATCCGAACATCAAGCCGGGCCTCTATGCGCTCGACGCCAAGACGGGCAAGATCAAGTGGCAGTTCAATCCCGAGGCGCCGGCCGGAACGCCTGCCCCGCCCGCGAGCGGACGCGGCGGCTGGCGCGGCAATGTCTTCTCCACGGCGCCGTCGGTGATCGATGGAGCGGTGGTGACGGCGGCGCTGAACGGCCAGATCTACATCAACGACGCCAAGACCGGGAAACTGCTTTGGACCTACGAGACGGCCAAGGAGTACGACGGCATCAACGGCGTGAAAGGCAAAGGCGGCGCGATCGACTCCAACTCGATCACGGCGGTGAACGGCCTGCTGCTGGTGAACTCCGGCTACGGCATGTTCGGCCAGACGCCGGGCAACATGCTGCTGGCGTTCAAGCCGAAGGGGTAAGCGGCGGGTGGCTTGTGGCTGAAGAGACAAGTCCCGATGAGCCCGATCGCAAGCCAAATCCGTATTTGGCGATCCTGAAGTTTGTCTTTTCGGACCTGGCGTTGAGGTCCACCCGGCCAATCGCGGTGATCGCGTTCATGGCCTATTTCGTTCTGCATTTCATGCCGACCGACAGCATTTTTGTATGGCTGGTATTTTTCCTGTCCTCCGCAGGTGTCTGGTACGTCATGGCCGCGGCCAAGGCGGCATTGGATCAAGTCCTTTCGTCCAAAGTCAGAGACAAGGACCTGGGATAACGCCGCGGGCGAAGGCCGGTGAGCACGCCCTCGTGGTTCGACGGACGGCGGCTGCGCCGCCTGCTCACCATGAGGGCTACTTGGGCTTTTATTGCGTAGCTCTCATGGTGAGCAGCGACCAGAGGGAGCGTCCGTCGAACCACGAGGGTGAGGCTCTACACGCTCGCGAGTCGCTCCTTCCTCAGCGCACTCCGCCTCACCTTCCCGGCTTCGTCACGGAGGGGTTCGTTGACCCATTCGAAGGTGCGCGGGGTCTTGTAGCGGACGAGGTGGTTGGCGAGATGGGCGAGAAGCGCCTTCTCGTCGGCAGGGCCGGCTGGGCGGTCGATGATGGCGTGGAGGCGGTTGCCGGTGTTGTCGTCGGTAAGGCCGATGACGGCGGAGGAGCGGACGCCGGGGAATGAGTCGAGCGCGGCTTCGACTTCGGCGGGATAGATGTTGGCGCCGCCGACGATGATCATGTCGGAGAGGCGGTCAGCGAGATAGAGGAAGCCGTCGGCATCCATCCAGCCCATGTCGCCGAGGCTTTCCCAGCCGCCTTCGATCGCCTTCGCGGTGGCGCCGAGATAGCGGTAGGTGGTGCCCTGCCCCGTGAGCGGGCGGAGGTAGACTTCGCCGACTTCTCCCGGTGGAAGCGTCTGGCCGTCTTCGCCGACGATCTTCATCTCGCAGGTGTCGACGGGCTTGCCGACGGAGCCACGATGGTTGAGCCAGTCCTGGCCCTGGATGGTGGTGGAGCCTTGGCCCTCGGTGCCACCGTAGAGCTCCCAGATCACCGACGGGCCTAGCCATTCGATGAAGCGCTCCTTGAGCCAGGCGGGGCATGGTTCGGCGAGATGCCAGAGCGAGCGGAGGCTGGAGAGATCGAAGCTAGTGCGCGCGGCTTCGGGCATCGCCCAGATGCGGCGCATCATGGTGGGGACCATGTAGCAGGTGTCGACGCGCAGGCGTTCGATCGTGCGAAGCGTCTGCTCGGCGTCGAAGCGTGTGGTGATGCCGACGGTGCAGCCCTTGAAGAGGGCGAACATGCACCAGAGGAAAGGTCCGTTGTGATAGAGCGGGCCGGGCACGAGCATCACGCCGCCTTGCTGGATTTCGAGGGCGGGCGTTTCAGGATCGCATTCACCGAGCGCCTTGGAGACGATGAGCTTCGGGCGGCCCGTGGAGCCGCCGGATGTCATGGCTTTCAGCGATGAGGCCGTGCGTTCAGGCAAGGGCGCACCGGAGAGGCTAGCGTCTGGCTTGAAGTTTTCGGGCACGGATGGCGTTGGCGCGTATTCGTTCGGGGCGCAGCCGACGACGAGCGCGGGTTTGCCGAGTTCGACGATCTGGTCGCGCTCGAGCTTCGGCAACTTTGACGAGATCGGCTGGGGCGTGGCGCCCAGCTTCCATGTGGCAAAGCAGGCTTCGATGAATTCGATCCCGTTTGGGAGAGCGATGGTGACGAACTGGTCCTTGCCGACGCCGAGCGCCTCGTAGGCTCGCGCCAGCCGGTTGGTGCGTTCTTCCAGTTCGGCCCAGGTCACGGAGGCGCCTTCATGGTCGATGGCGACGCGATCGGGCTGGATTGCGGCCCAGTGGGCAACAATTCGCGACAGCGAAATTATCGGCATTGTCTGTGTCTCCGCTGGCCGCCGGGATGATCGTCGAATGCCGGATGCGCATTGGCAAGGCAAAGGGCGGTATGGTGTGCGCCGATGTCGCCGCAAGTCTCTCCTAACGGAAGTAGTTGACGCGGACGTTAGGTAAGGCGGATTGTGTACGCAGCAGTTTCGCGCCGCACAGGAGATGCGGCCGGATTCGCGGGAGGATTATCCATGCTTCGCACGCTCGCTTCGGCCGTGGCGCTTTCGGCGCTTGCGCTGGCTTCCTGCACGACGCCGGCGGAGACAATGGACGCCCCCCCGCAGGTGGCGGCGACTGAACCTGCACAACTGGCGGGCCCGCATCCGGGCGAGGCGGTCTACAAGACGCGCTGCGCGGCATGTCACGACAATTCGGCGGCCACGAAAGCGCCCTCGCCAGAGATGCTGGCGCGGCTGACGCCCGGCCATATCACCAACTCGCTGATGACCGGGATCATGATCCCGCAGGCGGTGGGGCTGAGCTCGAAGGAAGTCTCCGACGTGTCGAACTGGCTCGCCAAGGGCGGCGAGCAGGACGACAGCTGGACGACGGCCATGCGTTGCCCTGCTTCGCGCGCGACGCCGAAGCTGGATGCGGCGCCGACCGTGGCGACGTTCGGCTTCAATACAAGCAACACGCGCACGCTCGATCCGGCGAAGGTTGGGCTTGCGGGCAAGGACCTGACCAAGCTGGAGCTGGCCTGGGTGGTGGCGTTCCCGAACACGATCACGATGCGCAGCCAGGCGGCCGTGGTCGGCAACACGCTGTTCGTGCCGGTGGGCGAGAGCAACAACCGGCTGTTCGCGTTCGACATCTCGGACAACGCCAGGCCCTGCATCCAGTGGATCTATGAGGGCAAGCAGACGCTGCGCACGAGCGCGGGCTTCGGCACGCGCAAGGACGGCAAGAAGATCGTCATGGTCGGCGACATGGGCGGGTTCGTTCATGCGATCGACGCGATGAACGGCAAGGAGCTGTGGGCCGAGCACATGGGCCTGTTCCCGGGCTCGATCTCGACGGGCACGCCGGTGCTGGTCGGCGACAAGGTGATCGCGCCCTCCTCCCAGTACGAGATCATGCTGGCGGGACAGGACAGCCATGAGTGCTGCAAGATCCATGGCGGCGTGGTTGCGCTGGACGCAATGACAGGCAAGCGCGTGTGGGAAGGCCACACGATGGAGCAGGCGAAGCCGCTGCGCGATCGCGGTGACGGCAAGATGATCTGGGGACCTTCCGGCGCGCCAGTGTGGAACTCGCCGTCGATCGATCTCAAGCGCGGCCTTCTCTATGTCGGCACCGGCGAGGCCAACTCGGCGCCGGCGCACAAGAACACCAACGCCATCATGGCGTTCGACATGAAGGATGGCGCGATCAAATGGTCCCACCAGGCGACGGCTGACGACGTCTATAACGTCGGCTGCGGTCCGCGCGGGGGCGGACTGAACTGCGCGAAGGAGCACGAGACGGTCTATCGCGACGTCGACTTCGGCGCCTCGACCATCATCGCCAAGGCGCCCAACGGCAAGGAGCTCGTCCTCGCGGGGCAGAAATCCGGAACCGTGTGGGCGATGGACCCGGACACCGGCAAGGTGGTGTGGCGGCGCGACATCGGCACGGGCGGCGCGATGGGCGGCGTGCACTGGGGCCTCGCGGCGGATGATACACACGTCTATGCGCCGATCTCCAACGCGGGCCGTCCGATTCCCGGACAGGATGTGGCGGATACGATCAAGCCGGGCCTCTATGCGGTGAACCTCAATGACGGTTCGATCGACTGGACCTTCCACGTCACGGGCGCGTGCACGGATGCAGAGAAGAAGTTCGTGCCGCGCTGTGCTGGGCTCTATGGCCTCTCCGGCGCGCCGACAGTGATCGGCGACCACGTCATCACGGGCGGGCTCGATGGGCGGCTCTACATGCTGGAGCGCAAGACCGGAAAGCTGGTCTGGCAGTTCAGCACCGCGCGCGATTTCGAGACGATCAACGGCGTCAAGGGCAATGGCGCGGCGGTGGACAACGCCTCGATCATCGCGGCGAACGGGCTGGTGATCATGAACTCGGGCTATGGCCTCTTCGGCCAGGGCGCGGGCAACGTGATGATCGCTTTCAAGCCGAAGAACTAGTGCTGGCCTGAAGGTCAGGCACGGAGAAACAAAGATGTTCAGGATAATCGCTTCGAGCCTTGCCTTGTCGGCAGCGCTCGCACTCGGCGCGTGCAGCACGCCGGCGCAGGATCCCATTGTCGAGGCGGCGCATCATGGCGAGGCGACGGCTCTCTCCAAGGCCGCGGGCGAAGGGGTCTACAAGACCCACTGCGCCGCGTGCCATGACAATCCGGAGGCGACGAAAGCGCCTACGCGCGAAGCGCTGAGCCGCGTTTCGGCGCTGAACATCACCAACGCGCTGATCATGGGCAAGATGACCGCGCAGGGCGCGGCGCTGTCCGCCGTCGAAGTGTCGAACGTGTCCGACTTCCTTTCCGCCGGTGAAGCCAATGCGACGGGATGGATCGAGCCCAACCGCTGCACGGGCGACCGCCGCACGCCGAAGCTGAACGCCAAGCCGACTGTTTCGGGCTTCGGTTACGACTATTCGAACAAGCGCGAGCTCTCTTTCGCACAGGCTGGGCTCAAGCCGGGCGATCTCGACAATCTGGAAGTCGCCTGGACGATGGCCTTCCCGCAGGTCGGCACGATGCGCGGACAGGCAGCGATCGTGGGCGACACGATGTTCCTGCCGATGTCTGACAACAACCGCGTCTTCGCGCTCGACATCGCCGGCCAGAAGCCGTGCGTGCAATGGGTCTATGATGGCGGCCGCGCGCTGCGCACGTCGGCCGGCTATGGCGAGCTGTCGAACGGCCAGAAGATCGTGATGGTCGGCGACATGGGCGGGTTCGTCCACGCGCTCGATGCGAAGACCGGCCGCAAGCTCTGGGTGACCGATGTCACCTTCTTCAAGAACCAGATGGTGACCTCGACGCCGGTTCTCTACAAGGATCGCGTCTTCGCGCCGATCTCGCAGTACGAACTCGCGAGCGCCGCGGCAGACGCCTATGTGTGCTGCAAGGCGCGTGGCGGCGTCACCGCAATCGACGCAAAGACCGGCAAGAAGATCTGGGCGACGGCGACGATGCCGGAGGCCAAGCCGATCAAGGATCGCGGCGATGGACAGTTCATCTGGGGTCCGTCTGGCGCGCCGATCTGGAATTCCGCCTCGATCGATGTGAAGCGCAACCGTCTCTATGTCGGCACGGGCGAAGCGAACTCCGGCCCCGCGCACGAGAACACCGACGCGCTGATGTCGTTCGATCTCGACACGGGCAAGATCCTCTGGAGTCATCAGGCGACGAAGGACGATGTCTACAACGCCGGCTGCTTCCCGGGACGCGAGACGAACAAGAACTGCTCGGGGCCGACCGTTTATCGTGACGTCGACTTCGGCGCCTCGACCATTCTGGCGACAGCGCCGAACGGGAAGGACCTCGTGCTGGGCGGGCAGAAATCCGGCTCGGTATGGGCGATGAACCCGGACAAGGGCGAAGTCGTGTGGCGGACGGCGCTGGGCCATGGCACGGCGATGGGCGGCATCCACTGGGGCATCGCGGCGGACGACAAGTTTGTCTACGCACCGATCTCCAACACGGGCCGGCCGGTTCCGACCGACCCGGCCTTTGATCCCAACCTGATCAAGCCGGGCATCTATGCACTAAACCTCAATGACGGTTCCATCGCCTGGTCGTTCTTCACGCAGGCGGACTGCACAGGCGAGCGGCAGAAGCGCGTGCCAGGATGCGGCCGTCTCTATGGCCTTTCGGGCGCACCGTCGGTGATCGGCGATTATGTCGTGACAGGCGGCCTCGATGGCTGGCTGTACGTGCTCGACAAGAAGACCGGGGCGCTGAAGTGGAAGTATGACACCGCGCAAACCTATCAGGGCGTCAACGGCGTCGAGGGGAATGGCGGGTCGATCGACGCCGCCTCGATCATCGCGACGCGCGGCCTGCTGATCATGAACTCCGGCTACGGCATGTTCGGCCAGGCGCCGGGCAACGTGATGATCGCGTTCCGGCCGAAGAAGGGCTGATCACTACTTCGCTCCGTCGTCCTCGTTCTTACCACGCGCCCCAATGTTCTCGCCGCGCGCCGCAATTCCCATTGCGATGCCTAGAGCAACACCGAAGCCAATCCCGATGGCGATGTTGTCGAGTATCGTTGCGCCCATAGCTGCGCCGATGGCGATACCAACCGCAACCCACGTGCCAAAGTGCCTGTTCATTACGAACTAACGCCTAAGCAGCGTTGTGGTTCGCCTACGGACTTGCGTCCCCCTCCCCGCCGCCGCTAGTGACGCCGGGAGGAGACGCGTCATGGCCAACGAGAAGGACAAGCTGGTTCGCGACCAGCCGGTGGAGATGCCGGCCGAGCAGGGGCCGCTGGCGCCGTATCACGGCGAACAGCCGGCCGCGCCGCAATGGTTCACCGACGCCATCGCCGTTCCGTACCAGACTGACTATGTCGACTGCGAAGGCGCGAAGATCCAATACCAGTCATGGGGCGACAGATCGAAGCCTGGCCTGTTGCTCGTGCATGGCAACGGCGCTCATGCGCATTGGTGGGACTTCGTCGCGCCCTATCTGACGGACGACTATCATGTCGTCGCCATGACGTTCTCGGGCATGGGCGACAGCGGTTGGCGCGACAGCTACGCGATGGAGGTTTTCGCGCGTGAGCAGCTGGCCGTGTGCGAGGCTGCCGGGTTCTTCAGCCACGCCGAGAAGCCGATCATCGTCTCGCATTCCTTCGGCGGCTTTGTGACCATTCTCACCGGCGCGGAGTACGGCGACCGTTTCACCGGCATCGTTATCGTCGACTCGCCCGTGAACCCGCCGGATCGTCCGCGTTCGGGGCCGCCCAAGGCGATCCGTGGCAACCGGGTCTATCCGACGCTCGAGAAGGCGCTGTCGCGGTTCCGGCTGGCGCCGCTGCAGCCATGCGAGAACCATTACATCCTCGACTACATCGCGCGCTGGTCGCTTCGGAAGGCGCCGATGCCGGACGGAACGGGTGATGGCTGGGCGTGGAAGTTCGATCCGTCGATCTGGCAGCGCTTTTCCACGTCGCGCGAGCCGCGTGAGCTGCTGAAGGAAACCCGCTGCCGCGTTGCGCTCTTCAAGGGCGACAAGTCGGTGATCTGGGAGGATGACGTCGGCGACTACATGCGGGGGCTGCTGAACCGGCAGGTTCCGTTCGTGGTGATTCCCGAGGCGCGCCATCATGTGATGCTCGACCAGCCGCTGGCCTTCGTGGCGGCGCTGCGGACGCTGCTTCAGGAATGGCGGTATTCGACATCGGATAGGGCGATCACCGTCCGCTAGAAGCAGGTTTCCCCCGGAACCTGCGATTCTCCCGGAAATCATGCAACATTTTCGGGTCTCTGCGGCCTTCTGAGCGCTTTTCAACCGGGCGCGATGCGGCTACATCGAACCCGCTTTTGCCCACACCACCCGGGAGATGACTCGCGATGGCGCACGCCGAACCCGCCAACAAGGCCCCGATCGTGACCCCGCCGCCGCATACGGACGCGTACATGGACATGGCCGCCCGCCGCGGCATGTGGAGCGGCTTCGGCAACTTCACGGCGTGGGGCAGCATGCTCGTCATCCTGGTCGTGGGTTATGCGACCTTCGTGCTGACCATGGGCGTGCCCTGGATCGGCGCCCTGATCGGCTTCGCCGTGTTCGGCATCGCTGTCGGCCTGCTCATGAACCTCGGCGGCGCATGGGTCGCCACGGTGATCGGGCTCTGCGTGCTGGCGGTGTTCATCGAAATTCTCGTCTGGCTCGGCGGCGCTCTGCTCGGCTGAGACGCAGTCGGGTAAGGGGACCACATGAAGATCGCCGTTCTCAAGGAACGCCGGTTCGACGAAAGCCGCGTCGCGGCGACGCCGGAATCGGTCAAGAAGCTCATCGGCCTGAAGCATACCGTCGCCATCGAGAACGGCGCCGGGACAACCGCCGGTATCCGTGACGAAGACTATACAGCGGCCGGCGCAACGGTTGGCTTGGCCGCCGATGTGCTCAAGGGTGCCGATATCGTCTTCAAGGTTCGCGCGCCGGATGCCGCCGAACTGGCGACGTATCCCAAGGGCGCCGCCCTGCTCGGCCTGCTCGACCCCTATTCAGCCAAGGCCGAAGCGGCCGCCTATGCCGGCGCCGGCGTCACCGCCGTGGCGATGGAGTTCGTTCCCCGCATCACGCGCGCGCAGTCGATGGACGTGCTGTCGAGCCAGGCGAACCTCGCGGGCTATCGCGCAGTCATCGAAGGCTCGCAGCTTTATGGCCGCGCGCTGCCGATGATGATGACGGCGGCGGGCACGGTCGCGGCAGCGAAAGTGTTCGTGATGGGCGCGGGCGTTGCGGGCCTTCAGGCGATCGCCACCGCGCGCCGTCTCGGCGGTGTGGTTTCCGCCACCGACGTTCGCCCCGCCGCCAAGGAACAGGTCGCCTCGCTCGGCGCGAAGTTCATCGCGGTCGAGGATGAAGAGTTCAAGGCCGCCGAAACGGCTGCCGGCTATGCCAAGCCGATGTCGCCGGAATACCAGGCCAAGCAGGCCGAACTGGTCGCCGCCCACATCGCCAAGCAGGACATCGTTGTCACCACGGCGCTGATCCCGGGCCGCGCCGCGCCGGTGCTGGTGACGGAAGCGATGGTGAAATCCATGCGCCCCGGCTCCGTGGTCGTAGACCTCGCGGTGACACAGGGCGGCAACTGCCCGCTGTCGAAGCCGGATCAGGTCGTCGATGTGAACGGCGTGAAGGTGATCGGGTTCACCAATCTGCCCGGCCGCATCGCGGCGGACGCCTCGGCGCTCTATGCCCGCAACCTGCTCGCGCTGCTGCCGCTGCTGACGGCAGAGAACGCTGCCTTCGGACCGAAGTGGGACGATGAGATCGTGAAGGCCGCCGTCCTGACGAAGGGCGGCGCAGTCGTCCACCCGGCATTGAAAGATGGCTGACCGTGTCGAAGGCGATCGGCCTCATCCTCACGATCACCGGCCTGATGCTGGGCTGGTACTTCATACAGATGATCTCGCAGCCGGGCCCCGCGCCGCTGCCCAGCTTCGTGGTCGCGGCGATCGCCGTCATGATGATCTCGGTCGGCATTCGCTACATTCTCAAGTCCAGCGGCAAGACGAAAAAGAAGAAGCCGGAAGAAGGATCGCCATTATGATGAAGCGCCTCGCGGTTCTGACAGGCCTTGCCCTGCTGGCCGCCATGCCAGCCTTCGCGGCCACCGGCGCGGAACAGCCGGACGGGCTGATCTTCCGTCTCGCCATCTTCGTGCTGGCGATCTTCGTCGGCTACTACGTTGTCTGGTCGGTGACGCCGGCGCTGCATACGCCGCTGATGGCCGTCACCAACGCGATCTCCTCCGTCATCATCGTCGGCGCTCTGATCGCCGCTGTTGCCGGCTCAGGCCGGGAGATGACGTCGGACCTCTGGCTCTCCAAGGGCATGGGCGGCGTCGCTGTGGCGCTTGCGGCCGTGAACATCTTCGGCGGCTTCCTCGTCACGCGCCGCATGCTCGCGATGTACAAGAAGAAAGACAAACCCGAGCCGAAAGCAGAGGCGAAGTGATGCGCGCGGCGGTTTCAGCCGGACTGGCGAGCTGCATGGTGAGCGGGTGCGTGGGTTTCACGGGGACGTCAAACCTGAAATCGTCCGATCCTGCGACCTACGCCGGTTACGTCGCCACGAGTCCCATGGCCTTTATTGGACCTCTTCCGCACCTCGGCGCAGTCGGGTTCAACTACGATGTCCGCCAGTGCTTCGAGCAGACGCTCGGCACAATGAAGGGCGACCCCATGCTGGTGATCGGCGTCGATCCGCTCGACCGCGTGTGCCAGCAGTACGACGGGATTGATCTTCGCGATTATCCAGCAGGCACACTGCGGTGCTTTGGACTGGGCGAAACCGGGAACGATCCGCAATATCCTCTCGGAGAGTTCCGCCATCCGTGGCTGAACCCCAACCCATCGTCCGAATGCGCGAAGCTGATCGCTGACATCGAAGCCGCGAAGAAGAGCAACTAGCATGAACGCCAACATCGCCGCCCTGCTCTATCTCGCTTCAGGCGTCCTCTTCATTCTCTCGCTGCGCGGGCTGTCGAGCCCGGCGACATCGCAGAAGGGCGCGCGCAACGGCATCATCGGCATGGCGATCGCCATCGCCACCACGCTGTGGATGGCGTGGGACAACAATGCCGGCCTCGACGCGGTGACCATCGCGATCATCGTGGGCGGCATCGCGGTGGGCGGCATTGTCGGCGCCGTCGTGGCGGCGCGGATCAAGATGACGGCCATGCCGCAGCTGGTGGCGTTCTTCCACTCGCTGGTCGGCCTTGCCGCCGTGCTGGTGGCTGCCGCTGCGCTCTATGCGCCGGAAAGCTATGGGATCGGCGTGCCGGGCCAGATACACATGGCGTCGATCATCGAGCTGTCGCTGGGCTCGGCGATTGGCGCGCTGACGTTCACCGGTTCGGTGATCGCGTTCCTGAAGCTCAACGGCAACATGTCGGGCGCGCCGATCATCCTGCCTGCACGTCACCTAATCAACATCGCGTTCGCCGTCGCCATCATCGCGCTGGTGGTGTCGATGATCCAGACGGAAGGCTCGCAGCCGTGGATGTTCCTGGCGCTGACGGCGATTGCGCTGGTGCTGGGCATCACACTGATCATCCCGATCGGCGGGGCGGACATGCCCGTCGTCGTTTCGATGCTGAACTCGTATTCGGGCTGGGCGGCGGCGGCTCTCGGCTTCACGCTCGAGAACAACGCGCTGATCATCACCGGTTCGCTGGTGGGATCGTCGGGCGCGATCCTCAGCTACATCATGTGCAAGGCGATGAACCGCAGCTTCATCTCCGTCATCCTCGGCGGCTTTGGCGGCGAGACGGCGGCGGTCGCAACGGGCGGACCGGCCAAGCCGGTGAAGATCGGCTCGGCTGACGATGCGGCCTTCATCATGAAGAACGCCTCGAAGGTCATCATCGTGCCGGGCTACGGCATGGCCGTCTCGCAGGCCCAGCACGCGCTCAAGGAAATGGCCGAGAAGCTGAAAGCGGAGGGCGTCGAAGTCACCTACGCCATCCATCCCGTCGCCGGCCGCATGCCGGGCCACATGAACGTGCTGCTGGCCGAAGCGCAGGTGCCGTACGATGAGGTGCACGAGCTGGAGGACATCAACTCCTCTTTCGCGCAGGCGGACGTCGCCTTCGTCATCGGCGCCAACGACGTGACGAACCCGGACGCCGAGACCAACACGGCGAGCCCGATCTACGGCATGCCCGTGCTGAAGGTGTGGAACGCAAAAACGGTGTTCTTCATCAAGCGCTCGCTCGCAAGCGGCTATGCCGGCGTCGAGAACCCCCTCTTCTTCCGCGAGAACACGATGATGCTTCTGGGCGACGCGAAGAAGATGACGGAAGAGATCGTGAAGGGGCTCTGACGCGGCGCCCTCGTCGTTTCTACCGGGTAGGACTGCAGCTTTGCGGATGCTAGACTCGCCTCGCTTCCCGGGGAGGACGTCATGGCCATTCTTGTCGACAACATGCAGTGGGTGCTGCTCGTCTGCGGCCTTCTCACGTTCAGCATGATCCAGGGCGTGGTCGCGCCGCGCTTCACCATGCGCGCCTATTTCGGCGATGCGCCCGACAGCCCCGCTTCCGACGCTCTCGTGCGTAGCTGGAGCTCGCTCGTTGCCTTCTCCGGCCTCTTTCTCATCTACGCCGCGTTTGTTCCGGAAGTGCGTCCCGCCGCGCTGACCGTTGTGGGCGCGGGCAAGTTGTTCTTCGTGCTTCTGTTGCTTTCACAGCCGAAGCGGTTCTTCCGCGGACAGGCCGTGACGGCCATTATCCTCGACAGCCTGATGGTGATCCTCTTCGCCGCGTATCTGGCGGTCACCCTTGCCGCGCCTGCGGCCTGATCCTGGAGACAGCCCATGGGCTTCTGGTCGCGCCACATCGCTCCCGGCCTCGTCGATTTCGCGTGCGGCGCCAAGCCGATCGCGTACCAGCGGCGCAAGATCATTCCGAAGGCTACAGGCGTCGTGCTGGAGATCGGCGCGGGCGGCGGGCGGAATTTTGCTTATTACGACCGTGAGAAAGTGTCGCGCCTTATCGCGCTGGAGCCCGAAGCTGGCATGATCAAGCGCGGCCGCGACCGCGTGCCTGATGGCCTTTCCGTCGAATGGCTCGAGCGCGGCGCCGAAGCCGCCGGACTTACGCCGGCTTCCATCGACACCATCGTCACCACCTACACGCTCTGCACCATTCCGGATGCGGTAGGCGCGCTCGCCGCGCTGCGGCCTGCGCTCAAGCCGGGCGGCCAGCTCCTGTTCTGCGAGCATGGCCTCGCGCCCGATCCCGGCGTGGTCAAATGGCAGAAGCGGATTGAACCCGTCTGGCGGCCCATTGCGGGCGGTTGCCATCTCACGCGCGACGTCGACGCGATGCTGGCCGATGCAGGCTGGCGGATCAACAGCGCCGAACGCATGTACCTGCCCGGCACGCCGGGATGGGCGGGGTACAATGTCTGGGGCTCCGCGCGCCCGGCCTGAAAAGGTGAATGGGGGCGCCCGCTCGTGAGGCGCCCGGAAACGCAGCGCCGCGATTTCCGGCGGCGGCGCCCCGCGCCGATGCAACCAGTGGCGCCCGCGCGCCAATCCAGCTCTCCATGGGTTTTTGACGTTGCGACTCTCCAGCGAATGCGCGCCGATGGCTGCGGCGTGAGTGAGGGCCCTTCCCGGCATGTCGCCGCCCCCCACTACGCCCCCGCGCACGGACGGCGCGATGCTGGAGGACAGGCCATGAGACACCCCGACACCATTCCGGAAACCACGCCCGCCGCGACGCCGGCGAAGGCGCAGCCAGAGACTTCGCGCCGTGCGCTGCTGCGCGGGCTGGGCATGGCCAGCGTAGGGGCGGCGGCGCTGGCGGCCGGATGCTCCAAGACCGAGGCTGTCGCGGCCCCGACGCCCGCGCCCACAGCGCCGGCAATCGACAAGTCGGTGGCGATCATGGGCGCCAATGAGAGCCCGTTCGGTCCATCGAAGAAGGCCATCGCCGCGATGATCGAAAAGGCGTCGCTGACGGCGCGCTATGCCGATGGCGAGGGCGAGGAGCTGAAGAAGCAGATCGCGGCAATCGAGGGCGTATCGCCGGAGCAGGTGTTCCTGGCCAACGGCTCTGCGCCGATCCTCGGAGCTTTCGGCGAGATGATCGCGATGGGTGGCAAGGGGCAGCTGGTCTCGTCTGTTGCGACCTACGAAGGCGTGCCGCGTTCGGTCGCGCAGTATGGCGGCGAGCTGGTGCTGACGCCGCTGACGGCCGACATGGCGATCGACCTCGACGCGATGGCGGCGAAGATCTCGAAGAAGACGACCGCGACCTATGTCTGCAATCCGAACAACCCGACCGGGAACATGGTCGATCCGGTGAAGCTGAAGGCGTTCGCCATTGAAGCCTCGAAGACGGCGCCGTGCTTCATCGACGAGGCCTATCTGCATCTGTGCGACGACTACGACGCCAACGTGATGACCGGTCTGGTGCGTGAGGGGCACAACGTCGTCATCTGCCGGACGTTCTCGAAGATCTACGGCATGGCGGGACAGCGGCTGGGCTATGGCATCGCGAGCCTCGACCTTGCGCGGAAGATGGGCGGGATCACGCGGGGCGGCGGCATCAATCATGCGGGCATCGTCGCCGCGATGGCGAGCCTGGATGACAAGGAGTTCGTGCCCACGATGCGGCCGAAGTTCAAGGCCGGGCGCGAGCGGCTGCACAAGATCGCCACGGACCTCGGGCGCAAGGTCGCCGCCAATCCGCAGGCAAGCTTCGTGTTCTTCGAGGTCGGCATGCCGAACACCGAGTTCGCGAAGAAGATGATGGCGGAAGGCGTCCGCGTCGTCGGCCGCTCATGGCCGGGCTTCGAGAACTGGACGCGCATCTGCGTCGGCGAGGACTGGGAGATGGATCGCTGCGAGGCCGCGCTCAAGAAGGTGCTGGCGGCCTGAGCGTTCAGTCCGACGCCTCCGTGACGGGGAACGCGACGCCTGGGAGATAGAGCGGGATGGGGCGTAGTTCGTAGACGGCGGAGGGGTTGGCGCGCTGCAGGTCTTTCGCGGCCTGGATCGCTTCGGCGAGGGTGGCGCAGTCGATGACGTAGAAGCCGAGAAGGGCTTCCTTCGTCTCGGCGAAGGGCCCGTCGATGACGGCGCCATCGCGGATGGTTACCGCCTTGCCCGTCGCGCCCAGCCGCGCCGCGGGGCCGAGCTTGCCCTCCTCCGTGAGCCGGCCGTGGACCTTGTGGAGGCCGGTCATCAGCGCATCGTCTTCGGTTTGGCTCAGTTCCTGGATGATCTGTTCCACATGGTAGGCGAGGATGGCATACATCATTGGCTTCGGGTCCTTTCAGCGCCGGGGAGGCTGAGGGCAGCTTAACCTTCCCCGCATCGCGCGGAAACGCCACAACAGAGGGCCGCTGGCCTTGGCCCGGCTTGCGCGGTATAGGGCCCGCGCAATGGCAGAAACCACTCTCACCCAACCCAAGGTCGGCATCGTGTCTTTGGGGTGCCCCAAAGCCCTGGTCGACTCGGAGCGCATCATCACGCGCCTGCGGGCCGAGGGCTATCAGATCGCGCCGGACTACAAGGGCGCGGACCTGGTTCTGGTGAACACCTGCGGCTTCCTCGATAGCGCGCGGGCGGAAAGCCTCGATGCGATCGGGGAGGCGATCAACGAGAACGGCAAGGTGATCGTGACAGGGTGCCTGGGCGCCGAGGCGAACGTGATCACCGAGCGTCATCCGGGCGTGCTCGCCGTGACAGGGCCGCATCAGTACGAGCAGGTGATGGATGCGGTGCATACGCACCTGCCCGCGCCGGACCATCCGTTCGTGTCGCTGGTGCCGGAGAGCGGCTATCGCCTCACGCCGCGCCACTACGCGTATCTCAAGATTTCCGAGGGCTGCAACAACCGCTGCTCGTTCTGCATCATCCCGGGTCTGCGCGGCGATCTGGTCTCGCGGCGCATCGATGCGGTGCTGCGCGAGGCGGAGCAGCTGGTGAAGGCCGGCGTGAAGGAACTGCTGGTCATCAGCCAGGACACGTCGGCTTACGGCCTCGATGTGAAATACGCGCCGTACAAATGGCGCGACAAGGAACGGCAGACGCGGTTCAAGGATCTGTGCGAGGGGCTCGGCGAGCTCGCCAAGGAAAGTGGAGTCTGGACGCGGCTGCATTACGTCTATCCGTATCCGCATGTGGACGACGTGATGCCGATGATGGCCGATGGGCGCATCCTTCCGTATCTCGATATCCCTTTCCAGCATTCGAGCCCGAACGTGCTGAAGGCGATGCGGCGGCCGGCGAACATCGACAAGACCGCGGATCGCATTGCGAAATGGCGCTCGGAAGTGCCTGAGCTGGTGCTGCGTTCGTCGTTCATCGTGGGCTTCCCGGGCGAGACCGAGGAAGACTTCGAGCATCTGCTGGGCTGGCTGAAAGAGGCGAAGATCGAGCGGGCTGGCTGCTTCAAGTATGAGAACGTGACGGGCGCGGCTTCGGCCTCGCTGCCGAACCACGTGCCCGAAGAGGTGAAGGAAGAGCGCTGGCATCGCTTCATGGCGGTGCAGACGGAGATCGCCGATGCGCGCGCCAGGGCGCAGGTCGGCAAGACGATCGACGTGATCATCGACGAGGTCGATGAGGACGGCGCGGTCGGCCGCTCCAAGGCGGATGCGCCGGAGATTGACGGGTCCGTGTTCGTCGATGACGCGACGCTGAAGCCGGGCGACCTGATCAAGGCGCTCGTGGTCGAGGGCGAAGGCGTCGACCTGTGGGCCGAGACGGTCCGCTAGGGCGTTCCGGAAATCCGGATTGAAAAAATTCGCCGGATTCGCCGGATTCGGAAAATTCGCCGGATTCGGCGACGGAGAAATTCCGCCGAATCGGCGGATTCGGAATTCTTCCGATTCTTCCGGTTAGTGTTGAGAGAGTCATCGCGCGTCTCCGTTCGTGTGGCGTGCGGAGTATGCGGCCTGTGGGGCGGGTGCTGGGTTGGTGGTTCCAGAAACCCCATTTTTGAATCGTCAGAGCGTTGGAAGTGCTCGGGAATCTTTTCTGGAGGCGGGTCTGGATTCCGCGGAATTGCTTGGCTGGCTGACGTGGAGGGCGACCCCACCTGTCCTCCCCCTTTCAGGGGGAGGACAGGTGGGGGTCGGGTGAGGTGGCCCCGGTTTCCCCCTTGCGCGGCCGATTCAACTAAGTTACTAGTTTATATCACCTAAGCTTCTAGTTGCAAAAGCAACAGACGTTTGGGACGCCAAACCCGAGAGGAGATCACTCCCATGCGCCTGATGCTTGCTTCCGCGATTGTCTGCACGTCGGCTGCGTTGACCGCGCTGGCGATCTCTTCGCCGGCCGTGGCCGATGCGAAGAACTATTCGCTTTCCGGCTTCACCAAGATCGAGGCCTCGGCAGGCTTTGCGATCGAGTTCACGCAGTCGCCGACATGGTCGGTGAAAGTCGACAGCCGGTACAACAACCTCGACAAGATCATCGTCGAGAAGGTTGGCGAAACGCTTCGCATTTCGCGGCCTGAAGGTTTCTGCACGATGCGCGTCTCGCGCGATGGCGCGAAGGTCACCCAGGACAATGGTTGTCTCAATCACGAGATCGAGGATGTGATCACCATCTCCGCGCCTGACCTCGAAGCGCTGGACCTGCATGCGGCGGTGAGCTTCACGACACCGAAGCTGGACGTAGACAAGCTGAACATCGATGGCCGCGCCGCTGTCTCCATCAACATCGATGATCTTCGCGTGGGCAAGCTGGACGTGGACATGGAGGCCGCCTCGAAGTTCGTCGCCGCCGGAACATGCTCGCGCATCGTAATGACGCTTGGCGCCGCGACCACCGTGGATACGAGCGGCCTGAAATGCCGCGAAGCGGACGTCGATGCGGGCGTCGCATCCAAGGTGCAAGTCTTTGCTAGCGACAAGGCCGTGGCGAATGCGGGCATCAGCTCGAGCGTGCTTGTGAGCGGCAATCCGCGCGACTTCCAGAAGTCGACCGCGCGGTTCGGCTCGACTGTCGAACTCGCCAACTAGTTCCAGGCAGGCGGGCGCCGCGCGATCCCCGTTCGCGCAGCCCGCCGATGGACGGACCGGCGGCAAGTCCCCCAGACGCCGCCGGTTCGCCCTGTCCGGACAACTCAAAAGGACTTATTGTTTTTCGATATGAACTAAGCTATTAATGCAGCAACGGACGCCTTGGGTCAGAGGCGACATGCCCGGCCCCAGTGATGTCCGTCCAAAAAGACGAACACACATAGGGGTATACCTGATGCGCTCTCTCCTCCTCCTCATTCCAGTGACTGCCCTTGCCGCCGGCGGCTGCGTTGTCGGCACGGCGAGCGGCAAGCCGTATTCGGAAAGCCAGCGGCACGCCTACACCGGCTTTGAAAAGGTCGACGCCTCGGCAGGCGTTGAAGTCGTCGTCGCGCAGGGCGCGTTCGATGTGAAGGCCGAGACGACCGACGGCAATGATTTCGACAATCTCATTGTGGAAGTGCGCGGCGACACGCTGCACATCGGGCGCAAGCAGCAGATGTGGAACTGGGGCGGGCCGAACTATCGCGTGACCGTTTCGGCGCCCGGCTATTCCAGCTTCGGCGTTTCGTCAGGCGCGAGCCTCGATGGATCGGGCCTGTCGCTGAAGGATGTTCGCGTCGAGGTGTCGTCGGGGGCGCATGCCGATCTATCCGGCAGCTGCACGGGCCTGCGCGTGAGCGCATCGTCAGGCGCGCAGTTCGATGGCGAGGAATTGCGCTGCACGTCGGCCGAGATAGACGCGTCTTCGGGCGCGCACGCGGAGGCGTTCGCCACACAGAACGCCGATGGCGATGCATCGTCGGGGGCAAGCGTGACGTTCCATGGCAAGCCGGCGACGTTCCGCGAGGATTCGTCGAGCGGCGGTTCGGTTCGCGCGCTGTAGGACACGCACAGATGATCAACATGAAATGGCTGGTTCCCGCCGTGGCGATGGCCACGGCCGGCGGATGCGTGATGACCGAGCCGATGGAGACGCGCAGCTTCAATAATGCCGGCTTCGACAGCATCAATGCGTCGGGCGGTGTGAACCTGGTGCTGAAGCAGGGTCCGTTCTCGATCAGTGCGGAAGGGCCGAAGAGCAAACTCGACAAGCTGCGCATCGACCAGGAAGGCTCTACACTGAACGTGCGGCGCGAGAGCATGTCGTTCAGCTGGTTCAGCGTTCAGGAGCGCGATGTGGTGACGATCACCGCGCCGAACTTCACGCATATCGAGTCATCGGGTGGCGTCGATATCGACGCTCACGGCCTGTCGCAGCCTGCCCTGTCGATCAAATCCAGCGGCGGGGCGGACTTCAACGCGGACAACATCAACATCGCGGTGCTGAACGTCGACAATTCCGGCGGGGCGGACGTCAACCTCTCCGGCACGTGCAAGTCGCTGACGGTGGACGGATCGGGCGGCGCGGATTTCGACGCGAAGGACCTGACCTGCGAGACCGTGACGGCGTCAGCTTCGGGTGGCGCGGATGTGGATGTCCGGGTGACGGCGAACGCCGCGGGCAAGGCCAGCGCGGGCGGCGACGTACGCTTCCACGGTTCGCCGCCGACGTTCACGCGCGATGCAAGCTCGGGCGGCGACGTGGAGCTGGTGGCGCCCTGAAAAAGCTCATCCCGCTCCGGGAGAGACCGGAGCGGGATCCAGGGGCCGTCGTTGTGGCGCCGGCTTGCTGGGTGCCCTGGGCCCCGACACGCAATCGGGACGAGCGGGGAGAGAACCTTCCGGCTTCTATCGGCCGACTGGGTTCATCAGCACGACGCGCGAATTGCGCGGGATGCCGAGTTCTGCGAACGACCACACCATGCGGCGGCCGTCGGGGACGAGCGCCTTGCAGTGGTCCGGATTGATGCGGCGGAAGCCGATGCGGAACGAGTCTTCACCCGTGTCGCGCACGACCGGCGCGAAATCTTCCTTCTCGGTGCAGCCGTTCGAGTGGGCGATGATCATGACTTCGGGGCCGCGCGAGGAGACCTCCGCGCCGAGCACCGTGCCGAACTCGCTGTCCCAGTCCCAGTTCGACTCACGCACGTCCGCATCCACGACGATGCAGCCGGAGAGCATCACGCCCGCCGCGCAGGTAGCCGCCAGTATCGAAAGCTTCTTCATCTCAGACCCCGTTTTTCTCTAGTCGGGATCATTATCGATATTCGATATGAACGCTGGATGAACGAAAGAGTTAGTTGGTCCGTGGGCGGAGGAAAATCGCGGACGGCGGCGGATCGATGCTAGTAGCCAAGCTGCGGCGACACGCCGCGAGTTTCCCACCGATTATCGTGCACTTGCACGTTGCTATTCGCCCTGCATTCTCGGATACGAGAATTTCCGAGGCCCGTCCCCCCAACCCAGGGCCGAGGATGAAGGGGGCGCTGGGCAACCAGCGCCCCCGACACATCCGGGGCCAGCAATTTCAGCTTCAATCGATCTGGTATTGCTCGGGCCGGTAGCCCGGGTCGGGATATTCCGGCTTCATGGCTTCGAGTTCGGCGCGGATCAGGCGGGCCGCGATGGCGTCGCGGCGGGAGCGGCTGTCGGCGGGGACGACGTGCCAGGGCGCGTGTGACGTGGAGCAGCGCTGCAGCACGGTTTCGTAGGCGGCCTGATAGTCGTCCCAGAGCTTGCGGTCCTCGAGATCGCTCGGGTTGAACTTCCAGCGCTTCTCCGGGACTTCCAGCCGCTCGCGCAGGCGTTCGCCCTGCTCTTCCTTCGAGAGGTGGAGCATGAGCTTGAGAACGCGCGTGCCGTTCTCGGTGAGCATCTTCTCCCAGGCGTTGATCTGGTCGTAGCGCTGCTCGACGAGCTTCGCGGGCGCGAGCTTGCGGACCTTCACGACGAGAACGTCCTCGTACTGCGAGCGGTTGAAGACGTGGACATAGCCTTTCATCGGCGTGCGCTTGTGCAGGCGCCAGAGGTAGTCGTGGGCGAGTTCCTCTTCCGTCGGCTTGCCGAAGGCGAAGACGTTGACGCCGAGGGGGCTGGTGTAGCGGAAGGCTTCCTTGGTCGTGCCGTCCTTGCCCGACGTGTCGATGCCCTGCATCACGACCAGCAGCGCGCCGGCCTTGGAGGCGAACAGTGCATCCTGCAGGTCGTTGATCTTCAGGGCGTCTTCCTCGAGCGAGGCTTTGGCGTCCTTCTTGGAGTCGAAGATCTTCTCCCCACGCGTGTCGCGATCCTTCAGGGAGACTTTCTTTCCCTTCGGATCGACGATCGTGGCGGCGCGGACATCTTCGAGGCTGGGCTGATCGGCCATACGGGTTCTCTCTTCGCGGTGGAACCTAGCGCAGACCCGCCGTTTCGTCTCGTCATTCACCCGGCACGCGAGCCCACAAAGCGAAAGGGCAGCCCGCTCCCGGACCGCCCTTCCAGTGTTTCAAACAGTGGCTCGTCTTACGACGAGTAGAATTCGACCACCAGGTTCGGCTCCATGCGAGCCGCGTAGGGAATGTCGCCCAGCGCGGGCATGCGCACGAACTTGGCCGTGCCGGCTTTCTGGTCGACTTCCACGTATTCCGGGATGTCGCGTTCGGCCGAGCTCATGGCTTCGATCACGAGCGCCATGTTGCGCGACCGTTCCTTGACCTGGATGACGTCGCCCGGCTTCACGATCATGGAGGCGATGTTCGCCTTCTTGCCGTTCAGCGTGACGTGGCCGTGGTTCACGAACTGGCGCGCGGCGAAGATCGTCGGCACGAACTTGGCGCGATAGACGACCGTGTCGAGACGCGACTCGAGCAGGCCGACCAGCAGCTCGGCGGTGTTGCCGGTGCGGCGCTCGGCCTCTTCATAGGTCTTGCGGAACTGCTTCTCGGTGATCTCGCCGTAGAAGCCCTTGAGCTTCTGCTTGGCCATCAGCTGGATGCCGAAGTCCGACGGCTTGTTCGAACGGCGGGCGCCGTGCTGGCCTGGGCGAGACTGGCGCTTGTTGATCGGAGATTTCGGGCGACCCCACACGTTTTCACCAACGCGGCGGTCGAGCTTGTACTTGGCGTTCTGGCGCCTGGACATGGTAGCCTCTTTTTCGGCGCGCTCCGGCGGGACCCTCATGGTCTCCGCGATCTCAACGGCGGTATGCGCACCACCCGTCATTTTCCAGCCTTTTGGGCACGGAAGCGGGCAAAAACAGGATCGGCGGCCCAAAGTCAAGGCCGCCGCCTGAAAGCCCTGAAAAACGGCCTTTTCAGCCGGTCGGAACGGGTAACCCCGCCCCGCTATCCAATGTCCCAGCTGAAGCGGACGCCGATCGTGCGCGGCGGCAGGATGTTCGTGTAGAACGAGCGGACGCTGGCGCCGTTGATGATCTGGTTCGACAGTTCAGTGCCCGTGACGCCCGTCTCAGCGAATTCGTCGAACAAGTTGTTCACGAACAGCGTGCCCTTCCAGTCGCCGGCATCGTAGACTACCGAGCCATTGGCGACGCCGAAGGCGTCCAGCGTGAGGCCCGAACCACGGCCGCCGGCGCGCGAGAGGACGTCGTCCTGCCACGCATAGCCGAAGTTCCACAGCAGATCGCCCTCCCAGAACGACTGCTCATAGGTGGCGAAGAACGAGAACTGGTTTTCCGGAGAGCCCGGCAGGCGATCGCCCGTCTCGCCATCCTCGAACGCCGTGGCGAAGCCGCCGCCGGGAACGATGGTGCGGACGAGGTCCGGCACCGGCGCGGTGAGCTCGGAGTTGGTAAAGCTGTAGCTGCCGCGGAGGCTGAACTGGTCGGTTACCCGCCAGTCGCCGGAAACCTCGAAGCCGGTCGATTCCGCGCCGTCGGCATTGACGGTGATCGGGATCGAGGCGTTGACCGTCGCCGACGCGACCTGCGGGTCGACCCATTCGATATAGTAGAGCGCGCCGTTGAGGAGCAGGTCTCCCCCGAGCCAAGTCGACTTGGCGCCGATCTCGTAGTTGTTGGTCTTGTCGGGCGTGAACTGCCGCTCATCGCGCGCGGAGATATCGCCGGGGCTGGGACCGTATTGCTGGCCCGGAGCCAGCGCGCACGCGCCCTGCGACGCGTTGGGATCGAAGGGTCCGCACGAGCCCAGGCCGTTCGAGTTGCCGATGCGGTAGCCCTGGCTCACCGTTCCGTAGACCAGAAGGTCGGGGCTGACGTCCCAGGCGAGGTTCACCTTGCCAAGCACGCCGTCGTCCTGCTGGGCGAGCGTCGGATCGTCGAACGGCAGATTGGAAATATCGTCAAGCGATGGCGGCACGAAGCCGGGATCGAACAACGGGAAGTCGATCGCGCTGGCGCTCTTCAGGTCGTAGTCATAGGCGCGCGCGCCCACGGTAAGAACCAGCGACTCCGTGAAGGCGTAGGACACCTCACCAAAGATCGCGCTCTCGACGAGGTTGGTGCGCGACTGCTGGAAGTATTCGAGATCGTCGGGCCGGTTGAAACCGGCGAAGGCCGCATAACCGGGCGTGAATTCTGCCGACAGCGCGTGGCTGTCGAACTCGTTGTAGAAGGCGCCGGCGATCCACTGGAACGGACCGTCGTGCGACGACACGAGGCGGATCTCCTGGTTGAACGTCTGCTCCTTTCCGACCTCATGCGTGAAGGCCGCGAAAGTCGGGAACGCCTCGTAGCTGTACTCCAGCGAGATCAGCAGGTCGGTCTGGTCGCGCTGGCCGTCGTCCTTGAAGCGGCTGAAGCCCGTCGCCGAGGTGAGCTCGGCGAAGCCGAGGTCGGCCGTGACTTCCAGCGCCAGAAGCTGGTTCATGATGTGGTTGGGCTCGAGAACCCGCTTGGTGTTCTCGTATTCGCCGGCCGGGATCGGCCCACGCGCGCTCGAAATGCGGCGGGAGCCGATGTCGCTCTGCTGGTGGTAATAGGTCAGCGTGCCGTCGAGCCAATCGAGCGGCTGCCAGCGCGCGGCCAGGCGGCCCGAGAGCACTTCTTCGGTGTCGGCGTCATCGACGCGGAGCAGATTGGCGGCGACGGCGGCCGGATTGTTGAAATCCGGATCGGGGTCGGACACGCCGATCTGGCGCACGATGTAGGGTTGGTCGATGAACCCACTGTCGTCGAGCATGTCGAGCGAGCCGCGGATGGCGAAGTTGTCGGTGATCGCCTTGTTGAAGGTGAAGCCGACATCGGTGCTGATGCTGTCGGCTTCGGAATACTGGTAGGCTTCGGCCCGCACCGAGAGCGAGTCGTCGGAGAAGTCCGGGCGGTTCGGGATGTAGCGGATGGCGCCTCCGAGCGTGCCGGCGCCGTAGAGCGTGCCCTGTGGCCCGAGCAGAACCTCCACACGCTGCATGTCGTTCAGCTTCAGGTCGACGAAGATGGGGATCTCGCCGAGATAGGTGGCGACGGTGCCGCCGCCGCTGTTGTCGCCATCGCCCGGACCGATAGGGTCCGCGTTCAGGCCCCGCACGATGATCGGGTTGCCCTGGCGCCCGCCGCGATCGACGATGTTGATGCCTGGCACATAGGCCAGCACGTCCGCGATGTCGGTGAAGCCCTGCTCTTCGATCTGCTGGCCGCCGACCGCCGCGATGTTGAGCGGAGTGTCCTGCACATCCTCTTCGCGGCGTGACGCTGTCACGACGACGACGTCCCGCTTGTCCTGGTCAGCCTCTGGTCCCTGCTGGGCAAAAGCCACGCCGAAACACTGAAGTGAGGCGAATGTTGCGATCGCAACGCTGGACGACTGCATCAGTCGGCGCTTGCTGCTCATGTACGTTAAACTCCCAAACCGTCCGTGGGGCTGACCTTGCAGCGATCAGGCGGGGGAGAATTGCTCGCGACAACCCTTTGTGGCGTCTGGGCCGGGTTTTCTTGGGTAATGATACATGTTGAATCACATCATGCCCAATCCTCCGCCACCGGCGCCTGATTACATTTCATCCAAGCTTGCGGCGGCCGCGCAACACCTCGAAGCGGGACGCCACGAGGCCGCGCATGGTTTGTGCGTGGAGGTGCTGAAAGCCGCTCCGGCAACGGGCGAGGCTTTCATGCTGCTTGGCGTGATCGCGGCAGATCATTCCAATCACACGAAGGCCATCGAGCTTTTCGACGGCGCGATCCGGTTGACGCCACGTCCGGCCCGGGCGCTCGCCCTGAAGGCGCGCAGCCTGATCGCGCTAAACCGCCGCGCGGATGCAATCGCGGCTGTCGATTCGAGCGCGGCGCTGGATCCGGCGGATGCCTTCACGCTCGATACGCTGGGCGTCGTGTTGAGCCGCGCGGGGCTGCATGAACGGGCGACGCCTTTCTATCAGCGCGCAACTGCAGGCGGCGGGACGGCGGGGCAGTTCTACAATCTTGGCGCTTCGCTGCAGTTTCTCGGAAGGTTCGAGGAAGCGCGGGCGGCGTATCGCAGCTGTCTCGCGAAGGCGCCGCATCATGCAAAGGCGTGGTCGAGCCTGACGCAGATCACGAAGGCGACGCGCGAGGAAAACGACATTCCGGCGCTTGAGGCGGCGTTCGACGCTCGCAAGGGCGATGCGGACGACGCGCTGAACCTGGGGCATGCGCTGGCGAAGGTGCATGAGGATATTGGCGATCCTGCCGGAGCGATGGTGTGGCTCGACCGCGCGAAGGCGCTGAAGCGGGCGGCCAAGCCATACGATGTTGAGTTCGACGACCGGCTGTTCGCGGCGGCGGAGCGTTCGGCGGGGATGGCGCGTGGTGGTGGATTCAGCGGCGCGGCGCCGATCTTCATTGTGGGCATGCCGCGCACGGGGACGACGCTGGCGGATCGCATTCTGTCCAGCCACAGCCAGGTGACGTCGGCGGGCGAGCTGACGGATTTTGCGCTGGCGATGAAGCGGATGACGGGTACGCGTTCGGCCTATGTGCTGGACGAGGAGACGCTGGAGGCAGGAGCCAGGCTCGATGCGGCCAAGCTGGGCGAGGCCTATGTTGCATCCGTTCGCAACACGCTGGGGCTGACGGGGCGGTTCGTCGACAAGATGCCGCTCAATGTCTTCCTGTCGGCGCATATCCTGCGCGCCCTGCCCGAGGCGAGGGTGATCTGCCTGCGGCGGCATCCGGCGGATACGGTGCTGGCGAACTACCGGCAGTTATTCGCGACCAGCTTCAACTACTATGCCTACGCGAACAACATTGAGGACACGGCGCGGTATTTCGTGCGGTTCGACAGGATGGCGCGGCGTTTTTCGGAGACGCTGCCGAAGGACCGGTTCTGCGAGCTGCGCTATGAGGACATCGTCACGGACTTCGAGCCGGTTGTGCGGCGGCTGCTCGATTTCTGCGGCCTGCCCTTCGAGGCGGCCTGCCTGAACTTCCATGAGAACGATGCGCCGGTCGCGACGGCAAGCGCGGCGCAGGTGCGCCAGCCGCTCTATCGTTCGGCACTGGATCGGTGGAAACGCTATCGCCCAGCCATCGATCCTGCGCTGCATGTGCTAACGGAAGCTGGCTGCATGCCAGAGGAAGCGTTGCGATAGCAGCAAACTATCAGGTTTCCGTCAGGCCAATGCGGCGCGGCGTCTGTTCCCCTTGAAAACTTTCCGCACATGAGAAATGTGGGCGGCTTGTCTGGCCGGGAACGGCCGCGGGAGCGTCACGGCCCATGGAATTCTTCACGCCCGAAGCCATCGAGGCCTTCTTCAAAGTCATCATGATCGACCTCGTCCTTGCCGGCGACAATGCGGTCGTCATCGGGCTGGCGGCGGCTGGACTGCCGAAGGAACAGCGCGGCAAGGCCATCCTGATCGGCGTTCTGGCGGCGACGGTTCTGCGCATCCTGTTCGCGCTGGTGGCGACGCAGCTGCTGGCGATTGTCGGCCTGCTGCTGGCGGGCGGCGTGCTGCTGCTGTGGGTGTGCTGGAAGATGTGGCGCGAACTGCGCACGCCGCACACCGACGATCCCGAGGCCATCGAGGGCAAGGATCTGGACGGCGACGGCAAGATCGGCGACAGGCCAATCGTCAAGAAGACACTGGCGCAGGCCGTTACGCAGATCGTCATCGCCGACGTATCGATGTCGCTGGACAACGTGCTGGCGGTCGCGGGTGCGGCGCACGACCATCCCGAAATTCTCGTCTTCGGCCTTGCGCTTTCGGTGCTGCTGATGGGCGTCGCAGCGACGTTCATCGCGCGCCTGCTGCACAAGCATCGCTGGATCGCCTATATCGGTCTGCTGATCATCCTCTATGTCTCCATCGACATGATGATCCATGGCGGACGCCAGATCGCGGACTGCAACCCTGGCTGGTTCGGCAGCACCGAGATGAGCGTCAGCTGTCCATGGCATCCAGACCATGCGACAGGCGCGGCGGCGCACTGATCGCCTAGAACGTGCCCGATACGTTGAGGCGGACAATCGGACCGAAGGTGCGGTGGCGTTCCTCGGTGAAATCGAGCGGATTGGTGCGCAGGCGGGGCTGGCCGGGGCCGGCTGATTCATAGACGTCGCGCTTGTTGTTCTCCGACGTGTCGTTGAGGTTCACCGCCTGCAGGCGGACCTTCATGCCGAACACGTCCTTGTTCTCGATCTGGAAGAAGTTGGTCGACGGCGCCGTCCAGCCACGGCTGATCTGGTCGAGGCGATAGCCGGGATAGCTCTGGTATTCCTCAATACCGCCAACGATGGTCCAGTCGGTGTTGGGTATGTCCCAGCGCAGCGAGATGACGCCGTTCATCTTGCCGGTATAGCTGATCTCGCGCGGGATGCCGGTGAGCGGGTCATCCACTTCGCTGTCAGCGTAGCGCGCGTTGAAGTTGAGCTGCAGGCCCCTCCAGCCGATGGGATCGAAGTTGATCGTGCCCGAGCCGGTCACAGACCAGGAAGTCGCCTCGCCTATGTTGCCGACGCCGGAAATGGGCGGCAGCGAGAGTCTCGGGATCAGCTTCTGGTCGACCACGTCCTCGATCATCTGGTAGTCGGCCACGAGCTTCACCGCGCCCCAATCGCCGAACTTCCTGTTGATCTCGGTGGAGGCGACCCACGCCTGTTCGGGCACAAGTTCGACGTTGCCGCCGGATGAGGCGTTGTTCTGGATGTCCACGTTGGAAAGGAAGTCGCCGAAATCGAGCTGGCCGACGCGGCGCTCGCCCTTCAGCGAGATGTCGATCTGGTCGTCGACTTTCCAGGCGAGCGCGACGAAGCCCTTGGGCCGCACGAATTCGCGCGTGAGACCGCCCGCGCCTTCCTGCATCAGCTCGGAGTATTCCACGCCGAGCGAGCTTTGCACGCTCCAGGCATCGTTGAGGCGCGTCGAATAGGAGACGTTGGTTTCCGCACGGCGTTCCTCGACGCGTGCGGTGCCTTCGGGAAGCGTGGCGAGGAGGTAGGAACCGTCGGGCTGGCGCGAGCCTATATCGGTGGTGACGTCGATGTAGTTGAATGCGCCCTCCGCCGCGAACTGCAGGTCGCCGCCGAAGGCGCCGAACCCGTATTCGGCGCGCGCGATGCTTTCGCCGGATTCCTCATGCTCGATGACACGGTCGCCGCCCTGGTTGGCGCCGATGGCGGTGTAGCTCTCGACGGTGACGAGATCGTCGCCCTCCTCGTAGCGGTGGAGGCCGATGACCTTGAGGCGGCCGGGGCCGAGATCGAATTCGTAATCGGCGCCGAATTCGCCGCCGAGTTCATCCTCGCCGATATAGACGAAGCGGTTCTCGGGCGGGCCATTGACCGGATCGCGGAAAGAATCCTCGCGGCCGACAAAATTGAATGAGCGGAGTGCGATGTTCATGTTCGCGACCGCACCATCCTTCGCCAGATGGGTCAGCGTGGCGGCGAGTTCCGGCTCCTCGCCCGCGCCGTTGAAGCCCTCGCGGCGGATGTCGATGATGCTGCCATCGCCGTCGGCGATGACGCCCGGCCCGTCATGGCCGTTGTGGAACTCGAACGAGCTCAGCGAGGCGGACCAAGACCAGCTGCCGTCTTCCGTGGCTCCATTGGCGGAGACCGCGCCGCGATACCAGGACGGTTGCAGGTTCTCGCGGAATTCCGGGTTCCAGTTCCAGTTGCCGCTGAAGATATCGACCTTGGCGATGACGTTGGCGACCTGACCGGAGAGGCCGGGAATATCGAGCGTTGCACCATCGACGATCTCGATGCGGACAACGCTTTCAGCCGTGATGCGGCCGAGCGCCGTGGCGGCATCGTTCGCCTTGCCGGAGACGCGGCGGCCGTTGATCAGCACGTTCTGGCGCGCCTGTCCGAAGCCGCGCTCGCCGCTGCTGGACGTGATCTCGAAGCCGGGAATGTTGCCGACCATATCCATCGCGTTCTTGGGCGCGAAGCGGGCGAAGTATGCCGGCTCATAAACCTGCGCAGAACCAGACGTGGCGACGGAGGTCTGTGGCGGGACGGTCTCTGCTTCCTGCGCGAGGGCGGGCGCGACGCCGAGAAGGATCAGGCTTGTCGCGAGCGTGAGCCTGCCGGCTGAATAAACGCCCGGCGTCCGTCCGCCGCATGGGCGGGCGGGCGTCTGACCTGTCGACATGTGTCGTCCCCTAGACCTTGCGGTTCCCTTGGAGACGCTGGCTCCCTCCGACAGGGACAGCGACTCTGTTTCCTCGTGCAGACGTACCGGGAATGCTTATCGCTGCCCCTCGGTCGCGCCCTTGGAGCGCAGGTAGGTTGCAATCTCGTCATTTCCGTGGCGCAGCGCCGCCTGCAGAGGCGTGCGGTTGCTGCCGACCCGCGAAACCTTGTTCACGTTCGCGCCAGCTTCGACGAGGAATTTCACCATGGCGAGGTCGCCTTCGGCGGCGGCTTCGACGAGCGGCGTGTCTTCACCAGGCACGGACGCGTTCACGTCGGCCTTGCGGTTGACCAGCAGCTGCGCCACCTGCATCGCGCCATTGCTGGCGGCGATCGAGAGCGGCGTGCCCTGCCCCGGGAAGCCCTTGTTCACGTCGGCGCCAGCGTTGATCAGCGTGCGCGCGGCGTCGATGCAGCTTTCCTCGGCGGCGGCCATGAGCGGCGTGCCTTCACCGGGGAACATCGCGTTGACGTCGGCCTTCTCCTCAACGATCAGCCGGTTCACTTCGGCGGTTTCGCAGTCGTCGGCCGCGTGGAACAGCTTGTAGGCCGGTGAGTTTTCGCGGCCCGGGCCGTGGATGTTCGACAGGTCCTTCAGATCGAAGTCGAACTTGATCTTGTCCGGGTTGAAGTCGCCACGGGCGCGGGCAGCGTCGATCTCGGCCTTGGCGGCAGCCAGAGCCTTGCGAGCGATGGCGAGGCCGTTGTGGCTTTCGCGCATGGCTTCGGCGATCTCACCGCGATGCGAGGCGATCTCTTCGCGGGCTTCGGCGAGTGCCTGGCGGATCTCGGCCTGCATTTCGGGGCCAAGCGCGTGTTTCAGCTCCTCGCGGGCCTCTTCCATCGCCCGACGGACTTCCTCGGCGTCGAAATCCGAGAAGCCTTCCCAGCCGTCGATATTGTCCGGATCGATGCCGGCTTCCTGGAGAGCCTGACGGACCTGATCCATGATCGCCGGCATTTCGCGCAGCACTTCCTGGCTGACCATCGAGGAAACGTCGACGCCGAGCGCCGACATCTCGGCCGACAGGGCGGAGAGTTCGCCCTGCAGTTCCGGCGTCAGTTGCGACAGCGCCTGTTCGATTTCCGGCATGATGGTGTTCATCAGCTCGGAGATGTCCTTGCCCAGCGCGGCGAAGTCTTCATCGCCGTCGAAGGTGAAGTTGAACGAGTGATCAAAGCCGCCATCCGGATCGCCGGCGGCGCGGGCCTGATCGCGGGCTTCGGGCGAAGTCAGATCGACCGCGCCACGATCGGCGGGCGGCTGGGCCTCGGCGGTGAAGCGCGGGGTGATCATCGCGGCAACGGCAACGCAGAGCGCGAGGCCGGCGAAAGCGAGACGGCCGGAGTATTTCGACGCGTGGCCGCCGGTCTTGGCGATCTCGATCAGGCGCTTCACGCGGCGGCCGAAGTGCGAGCGGGGACCAATGGCGCCCACGGCAAGTTTCGGCGCGCGGACCCAGAGCTGGTTCTCGGCTTGCTTGGTGAGCGAGCGAGCGAAGGCCTTGGCGTCACCCGTGCGGTCGACGGCGGCTTCGTCGCAGGCGACTTCGCGTTCCTCGTCGATGCGGCGGCTCATCCAATGCAGCGCGGGACTCCACCAGAGGAGGGCGATCACGATGCGCTGGCCGAGGGCTGCGAGCATGTCGCGGCGGCGGATGTGGGCGTGTTCGTGCTCGAGCAGTCCGGCCATGCCGGGCGATGCGAGCGCGATGGACTCGGGGAGCACGATCGCGGGACGGAAGAGGCCGGCGGCCATCGGGCCGGGTGCTTCCGGGCTGACGACGACGCGGACGCCCTTCATGCGGCGCTTCAGGGCATCCGGCAGGTCGGCGGGTTTTGCGCGGGCGACCAGGCGCTCGACGGCGATCAGGTCGCGGCCCGTGCGGAACAGCAGGAACGCGGCGCCAGCAGCCCAGATGGCGAGCAGCGGGAGGAGCATGTCCGGCATGTTGATGACCGGCAGCGTGAACAGCGCCGCGGGCGGCTCCGCATTCACGACAGGAGCAACGGGCGTCGCGGGCGCGACAACGCCGAGACCGAGGGACGCCGCATCGCGTTCGAACGAGACGGGCGTCAGCAGAGGATCGACGGGCGCGACCGGAGCGGCGGGCTCCGCCGGAGCAAGCGGCGTCGCCATCTGCGCCGGCGCAGAGCTGGCAAGCATGACGGGTGCGTTGAGCTGTTTCAGCAGACCCGCGACGATCGTCTCGCCGGGAATGAAGGCGGCCAGCGGCAGCAGCAGGCTGGCGGCGAACGCCGCCGTCGCGAGGCCGTAGCGCGTCGAGCCGCGCATGCGCTTGCCAAGGATGAGGACACCGGCGAGCACGGCGGCCAGCGCCACGCTCTGCCACACATGGCCGAAGATCATCGTCTGCGGCAGGCTCACATCAGTCATTGCCGTCCTCCGGGGAGATCGTGTCGAGTTCGTCCTTCAGCGCCTGCAGTTCGTCGGCGCTGAGGTTCTCGTTTCTTATGAGATGCTGCGCAAGTTCGGTGGGCGAGCCTTCGAAGAAGGTCGACACCATCTTGCGCAACGCGCGGGTGCGCGCTTCCGCCCGCGAGACAGTCGGCTTGTAGATGAAGGCGCGTCCGTCCTGGCGCGGCATGACGTAATCCTTGTCGGTGAGGATACGCAGCAGCGTCAGCACAGTGTTGTAGGCGACGGGGTAGCTGGGCTCGAGCGCGTCGGTGACTTCGCGCACGCTGGCTTCTTCCTTGTCCCAGAGCACGCGCATGATGCGTTGCTCGGCTTCGGTCAGGACATCGGATCGCGGCTTGGGCATGGCGTCTCTTTTCGATTCCGGAGCCTTGTCGGCCCTGTCTCTTCTGACCCGCGTCCTGACCAATTCCGCGGACAACTAGTTCCTTAGGACTCGGACATTCCCGTTTATCGATAATCGAGTCAACTAGGTTTCTAGTTGGGTGGTGCGATTTTTCCTGGATCGAGGCGTGCGGAAGTCATCCCAAAGCATAGTTGGCGCGTTTCTCAGTAAATCCATGACAAGCCGAGCCTTCGTGGAATCTCTGGAAATCGGGAAACAGTCGAGTTTCTGCAGGTTCCAGACACGGAGCCGTGAACCCATCCGTTCGACCGGCGTTCGTCTAACCCTTGAGGGCGTCCGCCCATCGTAACGGAGACATCGACATGAATCGCACAGCACTCTTTGCTGGCATCGCTCTCGCTGCCGTTTTCGCCATGCCCGCAAGCGCGCAGATCCTCGGCGGCGGTGGCGGCGTCGGCGGGAATATCGGCGGCATTACAGGCAGCGCCACTGGCTCGATCAGCGGATCGGTGGATACCGATCGCACGGTCGGCGGGGCGACGCGCGCCGGTGAACGCGCCAAGGCAAAGGCCGCGAAGGCCGCAGCTGCCGCGAAAGCCAGGAGCGAGCAGGCTACCAACACCGTCCAGGCTTCAGCCCCCTCGCCGCAGATCGGAGTCGGCGGCAGCGGTGGCGGACAAGTCCAGGTGCCGGGCGTGAGCGCCGGCGGCCAGGGCTCTGCGTCGGTTGGCGTCGACGCCACGGGCGCGACCAACACCGTGCAAGGCACCAAGGATCAGGCGACGGCCAAGGCACGCGCCGCCGCTGACGCCGCGAAACAGAAAGCCGCGGAGGCGGCCGCACGCGCGAATGCCGCGAAGCCTGACGTGCAAGTTGGCGCCGGTGCTTCGGGCAATGCAAGCGCGAGCCCGAACGGCGCGACGGCTTCGACTTCGACGAACAGCTCGGCTTCGGTGAAGCCGCACTAAAGACTCGCTCCACCACGACTGCGGCCGGAGTTTCATCTCCGGCCGCTTTTGTGTCTGGGGACGCCTAGTTAGCTGCCGGGAAGGACAGCGGATCGACAGCCTCAAGGCCGAACGATCCCTTCGGGTTTGCGTAATCGCCGACGAGAAGCTCGTAATGCAGGTGCATGGGAATGGCGTAGCTCGCCGAGTTACCCATTAGGCCCAGCTGCTCCCCTGCTTTCACCGTCACGCCCGGCGTCAGGCCTTTCGCGAAGGATGCGAGGTGCGCGTAGCGCGTGTAGACGCCGCCGCCATGGTCGATCAGCAGCATGTTGCCGTAGTCGTCGCGGTACTTCATTTCGACGATCGCGCCCTCCCCGCCGGCCAGCACGGGCACGCCGATATCCGTGTGATAGTCGACGCCCTTGTGCAGGCGGTCGCTGCGCGGACCGAAGCCGGATGACAGGCAGGCGCCGGGCGTCGGGAAGGTCGCGACGCGCACGCCCTTTACAAGCACCAGAGGCTTGAAGGCGCTGACGACGCCATCCGCGCTGGAGGGCGCGTTCGACACCGTCATGCGGGGGCAGAGCTCAAGTTTGGCGTCGAAGATCGATGCGGCGTCACCCAACGGCGCGGCGATCATGACCTGCCTGGGCGGCGGAACGACAGCCGCGCCCGGAGCGGGCGTTTCCGGCTGGGGTGCTGCGGCGGGTGTTGCCGCAGGCGGAGGTGTGGGAGCGGCGGGAACATCGACCACCTGCATGCCCTCTGGCACGGCGGCCGACTGATCCATGGCTAGGTTGTCGAGCTGTTCTTCCAGCGTGCCGCTGTCGTGTTCGACCATGATCACTTCGCCTGCCGCCATGGCGACCGCGCTGATCTGCGACTGGATCCTGTTGAACGTGTCGGCCGGCATCAATTGCTGAAGCCGGTCCACGCTGATGTTCCGTAGCCGCAGCTCGGCGCGGAGGTCGTTGGCGCTGCGGTCGATGGTGTCGGTCCATTCCGGCGGGGCGGGCCAGATGCTGCCCCCGATCCAGCCGAGAAAACCCGTGCCGCCCGCCAAAGCGGAAATCATAAGCGTCTTGATCATGTCCCCAGCTCCACCCACCGCAGTCTACGCCGCTCGTCTGTGGCTGAACCTAGGGGGCGCTCACGGAAGAGTCAGCTTTCCAAGAAGCAATGCAGTTGAGCCCTGCAACGGTTGTGTCACAATGGATTCGTCGAGAGGGGACTTCCATGCCGTTTGCTGCGCGGGCGCTTGCCGCCACGTGTATCGCACCATGTGTCGCGTTGTTTTCGCTGGGTGTTTTTCAAGCCCATGCGCAGCCGGCCATCAGCCCGGAGCAGCACAAGATCTGCGCCGTGAATTACACGCTGCTGCGTGACGTGATCGACGACAAGGCCAAGACCACCGCGCTGTTCAAGCGCTCTTTCGCTTCGATGGAGAGCTACCGGCAGGCTGAAGGCATCACGCGCGAGCAGACGGTGGAGCGTGTAAGGGCCGGAACCAGGCCGCTGATCGACGCCTGGTCCTCCGGGCGGCTGAGCCGCGACAAGGCTGTCGCGGATGTGCAAGCGTGCGATGCGCTTTACGGCTATCCGCTGTTTGTTCCGATCTGATCTGGACTTATCGCGCACCTGTGACCGGTGCGCCCCTGCCTTTCCCGAGAACAACCCGACCCGGCGCGCGTTCTTGCGTGCGTATGGGGCGGACGACGGAGAGGCCGATGATCCGCGACAACCAGCCTGCCATGCTCGTCGCGACAGGGATCGTTTCGCTCGCTATCGGCTTCGGCGCCGCGACGCTGCTGATGCCGCAGCGCCCCGCCAACCAGCAGATCGTGAACCCGAATGCCTGGGAGGAAGTCAGCACCGCCGGAATGGCAGCGACACCGATCAGCTATGCCACGTCACCGAATGCCGTGCGGTGCGATCCGTTCGAAGTTTCCGAAGTGGCGATGGAGGAAATCCTCGATGAGATGCTGCGCCGGGGATGGCGCGCGCCTAGCCAGGGCTATGCTGTTTCAATGATAGACGCCGGGGACACGATGGGGCTTGAAGCTGTCGACGCCAGTGCGCCGATGCCGCCGCGCGGCGGCTGGCCGAAGGCGACGACGGACGAGAGCGTCGAAGATCTTCCGGTGGATGGGGAAACGACCGATGCGATTCCGGCGGCGCAGCCGGAAGCACAACCGGCCGCTGCGCCTCAACCGGCGCCGCCGCCCTCCTAATCATCGCGTTTCACGCGCGCTTTGCCGCGCCCGATCGCGAGCGCCTTGATGGCGCCGCGGAAGGTGCTGACTTCCTGCGAGGTCCAGCCGGCGCGCGTGAAGGCGTTGCGCAGGTTCTGGACGATGGGCGCGCGCTTTTCCTCCGGGAAGAAGAAGCCGGCGCGATCCAGCTCTTCCTCGAAATGCTCCATCATGCCGACGAGCTCTTCCCGAGTGGCGGGTTCATCGACTGCATCGGAGAAAGCTTCCGGGACTTTCTGTCCGCCCGCCTCGGCCCAGCCGTGAGCGACGAGGGCGACTGCTTGGGCCAAGTTCAGCGAGGCGAAGCCCCGCGAGACAGGGAAGGACAGAATCGCATCCGCGAGCGCCACCGCCTCATTGGGCAGCCCTGCCCGCTCGGCGCCGAACAGCACCGCCGTCTGTGCTGGAGTACCGCGCATCCTAGCAACAGCATCGGAGGCGCCGACCACCGGCTTCTCCATCCCACGCGACCGCGCCGTGGTGGCGAGCACCAGCCCGCAGTCGGCAATGGCGTCTTCGACGCGGTCGAATACGCGTACGCTCACGACGCCCGGAAGCGCGCCCGCGCTCATCGTCTCCGCGGCGGGATTCGGCCATCCGTCGCGCGGAGCGACGAGGCGCAGGTCGGTCAGCCCGAAATTCGCCATCACGCGCGCAGCGGCGCCGATGTTCTCGCCCATCTGCGGGGCGACGAGGATGAAAGCGGGTGAGGTCATCTAGCGCGGCTTGTCCGTCTTGAGTTTTGTCGTCCGAGGTTCGGAAGGCAGAACAGTTTTCCCTGCTTTTCCCGCCATGGAACGCTCCCGCAGGCCTGATTTTCCACGGGGCATTGTGCCTGCGGGCGTGTCTGGTATAGCGCGGCGCAGAACCCCGGCGTAAGTCCGGCTACGTCGCCTTTCAGGAGCTTTTCATGGCCGTCATCAAGGTTGCAAACCCTGTCGTCGAAATGGACGGGGACGAGATGACCCGCATCATCTGGGCGCTGATCAAGGAGCGCCTGATCCTGCCGTATCTCGACATCGACCTGAAGTATTACGACCTGTCGATCGAGAACCGCGACGCCACCAACGACCAGGTGACGATCGACTCGGCCGAAGCCACCAAAAAATATGGCGTCGCCGTGAAGTGCGCGACCATCACGCCGGACGAAGCCCGCGTCGAAGAATTCAAGCTGAAGAAGATGTGGAAGTCGCCCAACGGCACGATCCGCAACATCCTCGATGGCGTCGTGTTCCGCGAGCCGATCGTGATGAAGAACGTGCCGCGCCTCGTTCCGGGCTGGACGCAGCCGGTGGTCGTGGGCCGTCACGCATTCGGCGATCAGTACCGCGCCACCGACTTCAAGGTGCCGGGCGCTGGCAAGCTGACGATCAAATTCCAGCCGGACGACGGCGGCGACGTGATCGAGCACGAGATCTTCAAGTTCACGAGCCCCGGCATCGCCATGGGCATGTTCAACGTCGACAAGTCGATCCGCGACTTCGCGCGGGCCTCGTTCAACTTCGGTCTGCAGCGCAAATGGCCGGTTTACCTCTCGACCAAGAACACGATTCTCAAGGCCTATGACGGCCGCTTCAAGGACATCTTCCAGGAAGTGTTCGACGCGGAGTTCGCCGACAAGTTCAAGGAGTTCGGCGGCACGTACGAGCACCGCCTGATCGACGACATGGTGGCGGCCTCGCTGAAATGGTCGGGCGGCTATGTCTGGGCGTGCAAGAACTATGACGGCGACGTGCAATCCGACACGGTTGCGCAGGGCTATGGCTCGCTCGGCCTGATGACCTCGGTGCTGATGACGCCGGATGGCAAGACTGTGGAAGCCGAAGCTGCCCACGGCACCGTGACGCGCCACTATCGCGCTCACCAGCAGGGCAAGTCGACCTCGACCAACTCGGTCGCCTCGATCTTCGCCTGGACCCGTGGCCTCGCCCACCGCGCCAAGCTCGACAGCAATGCCGAACTCGCGAAGTTCGCGACGACGCTGGAGCGTACGGTTATCGACACTGTCGAAGCCGGCTTCATGACGAAAGACCTCTCGCTGCTCATCGGGCCGGACCAGCCCTGGCTGACGACGGAAGGCTTCATCGAAAAAGTCGCCTCGAACTTCCAGGAAGCGATGTCGAAATAGGCTTCGCGAAAGCGAACAGGACAAAGGCCCGTGGATCGCTCCACGGGCCTTTTTCGTTTGGCGTGCTATTGTACCGGCATAGGGGGGGGCGGCGCATGATCGCATATTCCACGCTTGGCACGAACGACATGGATCGTTCGATTGCGTTCTACGATGCGGTATTCGGCGCGCTTGGCGGCGTGCGGGAAGTCACGACGGCCAACTGGACAAGATATGGGCACGCGGGCGAGCGCGCGAAGGTCTGCCTGGCGGCGCCGTTCGACAAGCAGCGCGCGACGTTCGGCAACGGCGCGATGTGGGCATTCGAGGCGAAGGATCATGCGGCTGTCGATGCGTTCCACGCATCCGCGCTGGCGCTGGGCGGATCGGATGAAGGCGCGCCGGGTATTCGCGAAGGCACGCATTACGTCGCCTATGTGCGCGATCCGGACGGCAACAAGCTCTGCGCGTTCGCGCCGAAATAAGCGTCAGAGCACCTGCTTCCCGGCGATTTCCGGCGCCGCGCGGTCCAGCCGACGCGCGAGTTCGCGGAGACGGAAAGTCGGCACGGACGGGAACAGGTGGTGTTCCGCGTGCAGGAACATCGAATAGCTGATCCAGTTCTTTAGCCAGCCGCGCTGTGTGCGTGCGGGATAGATGTGATCCTCCGTGCCATGATGGACGATCCAGACGGCGAAGAAGGCGGTGAAGCATTCGCCCGCCGTCATGGCGATGGCGTGATAGAGCAGCGCGGGCCACAGCGTCGCTAACGCCGCGACCCAGACAAGCGCGATGAGTGCGAACTCCGCGACAATCCAGCGTCGGATATGCACCCCGCCCTGCGCCCAGGCGGCGCGCAGCACATCGATGGGAAAGCGCGGGCCATAGGCGAGGACGCCCCAGAAGGATTTGCGGCCGGCCTCGCCTTCTATGTCGAACTCGCCGAGGCAATGCTTGTGATGTTCGAGATGCGTGACCTTCACCGCATGCAGCGGCAGCATCATCAGCGGGCTCATGAGCATCAGTGCGATGTCGGTCGCCATGCGCGGCAGGCCGAGCGCGTTGTGATAGCCGTTGTGCGCGACGCGCAGCAGCGTGAGGAACAGGAAGAAGGTGCACGGCAGAGCGAGCAGATAATCGCCGTGCGCAGAGAGCCAGATCGCGCCCGCCAGCCAAGGGACAGGCAACAGAAGCTCGATGACGGTGTCGATGGTGCGGTAACGGATCAGGTCGCGCCACTTCACATCGCGGCGCAGCGCCAGCTCGTCGATATGACCAACAACATTCCCGTCGAGTCCCGCCATGGCGGCCTCATCCCCTGCGCTGTGACAGGCGTCCTTGGAAAATATGTAGGCAGCGATTGCGGCTTTACGCTGCGGCGAAATCGCTAGGCGGTGTCCAGGAAACTCCGGGCACGGATTGACTCAAACGCCAGCGCAACGAAAATTTGCACCATGAACCCCGTAACTCGTCGTATCCGGGTGGCGTGCTCGCGCTGCAATCATGAAGCGGTGCGCACGCTGAAGGCTGGGGACGACCGGACGCTCGACGTCCTGAATCGCTCACTGCGCTGCGGGCAGTGCGGTGCGCGCGCGTCGTCTAGGTCTGTTATCGTCTCGCTGGTGTCGGAATCCGCTGGCCCGCGCGTGAGACCGCAACAGACGGACGATGGCCCGACGACTGATGCGCCTGAATCATCAAGCCGGCGCCGGCGCGCTCCACCCAGGCTCGGACGCGTGCGCGTGACATGCGGGAATTGCGGTGAAACGGGCAAGCTTCGCCCGGCAGCGGGGGAGACCCTTGCATCGCTGCGCGAGACACTTGTCTGCTATCGATGCGGAATTCTCGATGCGAAGGTCGAGCGGTGGGATGATGTGCGTCCTGAGAGCGGCATTCTGCAGAGCGCAGCTGCCGTCCTGATCGGCACGATTGCGGCGCTCGTGGTGATTGGCGGCGTCTACCTTGTCGTGAAGGTTGGACGCGATCTTCCAGCTGTTCTGCTGGTATGCGCGGTGGGCCTGTTGGTGTGCTTTGCGCTCTACACGCTGTTCAGGTCTATCTCCGAGCAGGCTGATTGGGGCGCCGTACTGGTTGTCTCCGGAGGCGCGGTGGCGAGCGCGGCGCTGCTTGTCGCAATCTCCATTCCGCTAGGAATAGTAGGGCGACTGTTTGTCGATGCGTTTGTACATGAATACGCCGACAGCGTCCGCAATTCACCGCGAGGCGGATATTACGAGCGCGAACATGCCGCGACTTCGTCGACGCGGTTCGAGAACGTCTACGAACGCCCGGAAGATCGCGAGAAGAAGTAGCGGCTAACCCGCGAGCGCGGCTTTCACGGCGGCGATGGCGTCGTTGGCTTTGGCGCCGTCGGGGCCGCCGCCCTGGGCCATGTCGGGGCGGCCGCCGCCCTTGGCGCCGCCGACGGCTTGCACCGCTTTCGTGACGAGGTCGCCGGCGGGGAAGCGTTTCGTCAGGTCGTCGGTGACGCCGACGACGACGGTGGCCTTGCCTTCTGCAGTCGCGACGAACACGACGACGCCGGAGCCGATGGACTTCTTGGCTTCATCCGCGAGGCCCTTGAGATCCTTAGCAGGAACATCGACGACCTTGCCGATGAACTTGACGCCGTTGACCTCTTCGGGACCGGAGGCGGCGCCGCCGCCGCCCCCAGTACTGTTCAGGGCGAGCTTCTTGCGGGCGTCGGCAAGTTCGGCTTCGAGCTTCTTGCGTTGCTCGACGAGCTGCGCGACGCGCGCGGGCGCATCGGCGATCGGGGCCTTGAACTGGTCCGCGATTTCGCGGGCGATGGCGCCGCGCGATTTCAGGAAGTCGAGCGCGGCGGCGCCCGTGACGCCTTCGATGCGGCGGACGCCTTGCGCCACGCCGCCTTCAGAGGTGATCACGAACACGGCGATGTCGCCGGTGCGGGCGACGTGCGTGCCGCCGCAGAGTTCGACCGAGTAAGGCGCGTTGGCTTCGGACACGGAATTGCCGAGGCGCAGGACGCGGACTTCGTCGCCGTACTTTTCACCGAAGAGAGCCATCGCCCCGGCCTCGATCGCCTTGTCGGGCGCCATGACGCGGATTTCCGCGGACGCGTTCTGGCGGATGACGGCGTTGACCTCGGCCTCGACGGCCTCGATCTCGTCGCGTGTCATCGGCTGGGTGTGCGAGAAGTCGAAACGGAAATAGTCGGCCTCGACCAGCGAGCCCTTCTGCGTGACATGCTTGCCGAGCTTGTTGCGCAGCGCGGCGTGCAGCAGGTGAGTGGCCGAATGGTTGGCGCGGATTTTCGCTCGGCGCACGCGGTCGATCTTCATCTCCGCGAGGTCGCCGGCCTTTGCCGAGCCGGAGAGCATTTCCCCGACATGAGCGAAGACGTCGCTGGCGCGTTTCTGCACGTCGTCGACGCGGAAGCGGCCGCCGCCGGGGAAGAAGATCTCGCCCCTGTCGCCCGCCTGGCCGCCGGATTCCGCATAGAAGGGCGAGCGGTCGAACACGAGTTCGGCCTTGTCGCCGGTCTTGATCTCCTTCACCTGCGCGCCGCCGACGAGGGCGGTCTTGAGGTGGCCGGACGTTTCCTCGAACTCGTAGCCCTGGAAGCTGGTGGCGCCGGAGGCATCGCGCACCGAATGCCAGACGGCGTCGGAGCCATCGCCCGATGTGAACTTGGAGTTTTCCTGGCTGCGCGTGCGCTGTTCTTCCATCGACGCGTTGAAGCTCGCCTCGTCGACCGTCATCTCGCGCGAGCGCAGCACGTCCTGCGTCAGGTCGAGCGGGAAGCCGAACGTGTCATAGAGCTTGAATGCGACTTCGCCCGCGAGCACGCCGCCCTTGCCGAGCGTCGCGGTTGCCTCGTCCAGCAGCGCGAGGCCGCGGCCGAGCGTGCGCTGGAAGCTCTGCTCTTCCTGCTGGAACGCGCTTTCGATCGCGGGACGGGCGCGGACGAGATCGGGATAGGCATCGCCCATCTCGTTCGCCAGTGCGCCGACGAGATTGAACATGTTCGGCTCGCGCGTGCTGAGGATGTGCGCGTGGCGCATGGCGCGGCGCATGATGCGGCGGAGCACATAGCCCCTGCCCTCGTTCGACGGCGAGACGCCATCGGCGATTAGGAAGCAGGCGGAGCGCAGGTGATCTGCGATGACGCGGAAGGAGGCGGTCTGTTCGCCTTGCGCCTTCACCTTGTAGAGTTCTTCGCCCGCGTTGATGAGATTGACGAACAGGTCGGTCTCGAACACCGAGTCCACGCCCTGCATGATCGCGGAGATGCGCTCGAGGCCCATGCCCGTGTCGATCGACGGCTTGGGCAGCGAAATGCGCGGGCGGCCATCGTTGAACTGCTCGTACTGCATGAAGACGAGGTTCCAGAATTCCAGGAACCGGTCGCCATCCTGTTCGGCCGAGCCGGGCGGGCCGCCCCAGATATGGTCGCCGCGATCGATGAAGATTTCCGAGCACGGGCCGCAGGGGCCCGTGTCGCCCATCATCCAGAAATTGTCGTTGGTCGGGATGCGGATGATCCGCGATTCCGGCAGGCCGGCGATCTTCTTCCAGAGACCATGCGCCTCGTCATCGTCGTGATAGACGGTGACCAGCAGCTTGTCCTTCGGCAGGCCGAAGTCGCGCGTGACCAGCGTCCACGCGTGCTCGATCGCCTGCTCCTTGAAGTAATCGCCGAACGAGAAGTTGCCGAGCATCTCGAAGAAGGTGAGGTGGCGGGCGGTGTAGCCGACATTGTCGAGGTCGTTGTGCTTGCCGCCGGCGCGGACGCATTTCTGCGAAGTTGCTGCTCTCGGAGCAAAAGGTTTCTCGACGCCGGTGAAGATGTTCTTGAACTGCACCATGCCTGCATTGGTGAACAGCAGGGTGTTGTCGCCCTGCGGAACCAGCGAGGACGACGGCTTCACGGCGTGGCCGGCCTTGGCGAAATAATCGAGGAAGGCCGCGCGGATGGCGTTCACGCTCGAGGGTTTCGAGGGCGAAGGCGAGCTTTTGGACGTCATCGGCAGGCTCCTGGGGTCATGAAGACCGGTCCGCCAAACGAGGCGGCCGATTTCCCCACGACCGGTTAGTTAGGATCCCGCCACCAGCCATCCCAGCCCGGGGCGCGGACCAAGGGGCGGTATAAGGCTCACCCCCGCCACAGGCAACGCTGGGACAGCCTGGGGGCGAGGAAGGCGGCCGCGAAATTCGCCGCCGGATTCACCGGGAAATCCGGATGAAAATTCGCCGCCGGATTCGGAGTGAATTCGCCGAATCGCCGGATTCGGCCGAAATCGGCGCCGCAACGCAGAAGACGCCGGTCGATCCGACCGGCGCCTCCCTGCACTGCCATGTGCCTGCCCTGAGCCGGCTGCGAACCCGGCTCAGGAAATCGTCCGGGCGAGCGCCTAGCTGCCCTTTTTCGCCTTGGGCGCGGGTGTCTCGCCGCTGCCGTCGTCATCGCCATCGCTGTTGTCGTCGCCCGGTTCGAGCGCGAGCAGGTTTTCGGAGATGATCCCGGCGTTCTTGCGGATCGCGTCCTCGATCTCCGCGGCGGTCGCGGGATTGTCCTTGAGGAATTTCCGGGCGTTTTCACGGCCCTGGCCGATCCGCTGCGATCCGTAGGAGAACCACGAGCCCGACTTCTCGATCACATTGGCCTTCACGCCGAGATCGATCAGCTCGCCCGTCTTGGAGATGCCCTCACCGTAGATGATGTCGAACTCGACCTGCCGGAACGGCGGGGCGACCTTGTTCTTGACCACTTTCACGCGGGTCTGGTTGCCGATGACCTCGTCGCGCTCCTTGATCTGGCCGATGCGGCGGATGTCGAGGCGGACGGAAGCGTAGAATTTCAGGGCGTTGCCACCCGTGGTGGTTTCGGGCGAGCCATACATCACGCCGATCTTCATGCGGATCTGGTTGATGAAGATCACCATGGTCTTCGACTTGGAGACCGAGGCCGTGATCTTGCGCAGCGCCTGCGACATCAGGCGGGCCTGAAGGCCCGGCAGGCTATCGCCCATCTCGCCTTCGAGTTCGGCGCGCGGCGTCAGGGCCGCAACCGAGTCGATGACCAGCACGTCGATCGCGCCCGAGCGGACCAGCGTATCGGCGATTTCGAGGGCCTGTTCGCCCGTGTCCGGCTGCGAGACCAGCAGGTCGTCGAGGTCGACGCCCAGCTTGCCGGCGTAGATCGGGTCGAGCGCGTGTTCGGCGTCGATGAAGGCGCCAACGCCGCCATTCTTCTGGGCTTCGGCCAGAACATGCAGGGCGAGAGTCGTCTTGCCTGAGCTTTCCGGCCCGTAGATTTCGACGATCCGGCCGCGCGGCAGGCCGCCAATGCCAAGCGCCACGTCGAGGCTGAGCGAGCCGGTCGACAGGGCTTCGATGTCCATGGCGGTATTCTTGCCAAGGCGCATGATCGAGCCCTTGCCGAAATTGCGCTCGATCTGGCCGAGGGCCGTTTCCAGCGCCTTTGACTTGTCCATGCCCTTGTCTTCCACCAGCTTCAGAGCGGCGCCCGCCATGTTCATCTCCACATCTGCCATGCTGGCCCTGGGTGGGCAAACCCACCCGATTCCCAGCCCGTGTTGCGTTCTATGTACTACAAATGTTCTCGTGAACAAAGCATGAAAACAGCCGCCCGCTGAACTATTTCAGAAGGCCCAATCCGTGGGGTCCGCACCCAGACGGAGCCACTAGGGCTGGAAGCACATGAAACCCGCCGGGAATCGCGGCCTGATCGGCGGATGAGCCGGATCAACATCGCCGCCGCCCTGCTGACCCGCACTGACGGGCGGACACTGCTTGTCCGCAAGCACGACACGCGCGCGTTCATGCAGCCGGGCGGGAAGATCGATGTCGGCGAAACGCCGCTGGAGGCGCTGGTGCGCGAGTTGCGGGAGGAGCTTGGCGTTTCGATCGATACGGCAAGCGCAACCTGGCTCGGCCGATTCGAGGCACCGGCGGCCAATGAGCCGGATTCGATGGTGGTCGCGGAAATCTACCGCGTCGCCATTGATGCAGACGTCACGCCGGCGACGGAGATCGCGGAAGCGGTGTGGGTCGATGGCGATGCGGCGAGCGGCCTTGCCCTCGCCCCGCTGACGCGGGATTTCGTGCTGCCACTCCTGGCGCAAGGCGAGCGCTGAACGCTATCGGCGCTTCGCCTCCTGTGTCCGCCCGCCCGCGAGCATGCCGGTCATCGAATAGTTGCCTTCGTGGCAGGCGTATTCGAGCACCTGATTTTGCGTCGCAGAGAACAGCATCTCCACGGTCCATGCCTGCGAGAAGACGGACGGATCCTCGATCGTGTAGCGATAAAGAATCTCGCCGCTGGAGATGCGCGTGAAGCGTTCGGTGACGCGTGCGTGCTCAGAAACGAGGATGGGGGACGACGGCTTGAAGGCGTCGCCGGGCATGAAGTTGAGCGTCTCGACGACCAGCGTGTCGCCTTCCCAGCGCCCGATGGAATCGCCCATCCAGCGTTTCATCCCTGCAGGCAGGCGTTCATCGCCGATGCGGATGATGCGGACCTCGCGGTTCTGCTCCATCGACAGCACCAGGTATCCGGGCGTCTGCACGATCTGATAGTTCGTGTTGTAACGCGACACAAAAAGCGGCGCGCCCGAGGAGCCGCTGCCGCCGGCGAGGCAGCGTTCGGTCGCGGGCCGCGCTTCCGGGCCGTCGAACGCCGTCATGACCTCGCCCTGCAGCTTCTTCAGCTGGGCGCGGCCGGCTTCGCTGTAGGGCATCTTGCCGTCGCGCGGATCGACGATCAGCGAGGTGCGGAACTCGCCGCCGATGCGCGTCATGTGCTCGCTGAATTCCCACCATTCGGATGTGCGCGCGCCGACGCCGTCGCTGGTGTCGGACTGGAAGACTTCGGGAAAAGACGCGGCGAAGGCTTTCGCCTTCTCTTCCGTCGTGGTGAGGCCGTCGAATACGGCAGGCCGTTCCAGCGGCGTCGCAGTCTGCGTCGACCACAGGCCTTCGAGGCTGGGCACGCCGAAGGATGTGCGCGGGACATTACCCTCCTGCGCAACGGCAGGCGCGGTCAGCGTCATGGATGCCGCGATACTGAATGCCCTCGTCCACATGGCGTGGACGCTAGCACGCGCGCAGGCGACGCCAATGCTGTGTTTCGGCTTGACCGCTATTTGCGGTTGAAGACCCAGAAGCGGTTCAGGACGTAGTTGACCGTGAGCGAACACCCGGCTCCGGCGATGACGTAGCAGGCGGCAATGAATGTCGCTTCAGGCGCGTGGATCGCTTCGAGGGCGAAGATCACGATGACGCGCGTCGTCAGGGCAGCGCCGTTGGCAACGAGGTTACGCGTCAAGCGGCCGGCGGAAGCGCGCGATTCGGCGCGCTTGAACGTCCAGTATTCGTGGACGAAGTATGCGGTGAACCAGACGACGATGAAGCTGATCGCGGCCGACAGCGTGACCGACGGGTAGAACACCTCGCGCAGCAGCAGAGCCAGCGTCAGGTCGGCCGCGAAAGCGCCGATGGATGTCACCAGGAACCGCGTATCGGAAGAAGCGAGGGAAAATTTCTGGGAAGCCGAGGCCGTCCCGGAAGTTGCGCCTTCGCGGCGCTTGTCGAGCCAGACGCGGATCACAGGCAGGAAGGCGGCGAGTGCGAGGAAGAGCGTCCAGTTGAGGCGCGCCTGATAGCGATCGTGGACGCCCGACAGGATTCCGCAGATGGCGGCGTTCGCGAACGTCAACAGGACGAGGAAGAAGGCGATGCGCAATGCCGGAGCGGATTCCGATGGAATGGTGACCCCCCGACGCGAAATCATCGCAAGCCAGATCGCGAGTGCGCCAAACAAGACCAATGCGGCGTTGGCGAGGATCAGCACCTCCCAGCGCCAGACTTCCGTCCACGGCTTCGGCTGGCAGGTCTGGCTATCGACGATGCAGGCCTCTCCGCCCGGCACATAAGGCAGCACATCGGAGTTGTGCCAATCGGGCCGGTCAGCGAAGATATTGAGGCCGAAAGCCTGTTCGCTGACGCCAACATTCCCCGCTGCGTTGGCGAAGTTGACGAAGGCTGCCGAGATCTGACCCGGCGCATCGAACAGGGTCACCGCAAGTGCGAAACGTACGTCCTGCTTGCTGAGCTCGCTCTTCGTGGCGGGGTCGGCGGCGTAATAGCCGCCCGAGCTCGGCTCTGAGAGGAAGGAGTCCTGAGACTCGAAGTGTTTGCCGGCATACATGCATGCGGCGAAGGGCGTTTTTGCGTCCTTGCACGCAGCGGCGAGATAACGTTCGCCCGGACCGTCGGCGAGAACGCGGGCCGTCAGATAGGGGAACGACCGCACCTCGTCGCCCGACACCACGCGCACGACCGTCGTGTAGGCGAAGTTGAAGGCCACGGTAGCGACCGCGATGCCGGCCACAGCGGCAAGGCGCGGCAGGAGTGGCTTCAGCGGCGCACGTTCGGCGAGACGGATGATGACGACAGCGATCAGCGCACTGGCGACAAGCAACATGTTGCTGGTGTGCAAGGTCGCGAACACAAAGGCGGCGCCGACAAGAAGCACGGCCTCGATACGACCGAGCTTCGGCGAGAACAGGAAGATCGCCAGCGCTAGCACCATGCATCCAGCGAACACGTCCGGCATCATGAAGGTCGCGTGGAAACCCAGGCTCGAGAACACCGTCAGGACGCTCACGGCGACAAGCACAGGGGCGATGCGGGAGCCCCAGATCATCGCACAGAAGCGGAAGATCAAGACAGCGCAAACCAAGGCCTGGATCGCGGCGACCGTCCACATGGTGAGCGTGGTCGAGATCAGATAGATGAAGACCGAATAGATCGGCGAACGGCCACCGGCGATGGCGGCAAGGCCGCCCTGATCCACCGGTTGTGCGGGTACAGTGAGCGCATCAGACGCGGCGACGATCGCGGACAGGGCCGGCTCCAAGGCGGCGGCGCTGTCTCCGAACAGGATCTCGAAGATGCGCTTGCCGATCAGGAAGTAGTGTTGCGTATCGAGGAAGATGAAAGGCGCGCCATTGAGCAACGCCGGAATCATCAGGATCAGCGTGGCGGCAAGCACAGCCGCTATCGTGCGGGAATCGATTCCCGCCCACACGGGCCACTCCCCCACCGGCTTTTCGGCTTTTGTCACTGTTCGGTCGTCCGGACTGCCTGGTCCCGGCAGGATAGGTAAGCGAGTCTACGCTGCTCGTTCCTGACGCGCGAGAGCGTATCGAGGATCAGACCGATGGCGAAGGACATGACGGCCACGACGCCGAGGCCGATGGCGAAGAACAGCGTGGGGAAGCGCGGTACGAGGCCGGTATCCAGGAAGGTCAGCAGGATCGGGACGGTGAGCGCGATGGCGGCGATCATGAGGACGGCGGCTGTCCAGCCGAAGGACTCGAGCGGTTTCTCGTCGCGCACCATGCGGGTGATGACGCGCATGATGCGGAAGCCGTCGCGAAAGGTGTTGAGCTTGGAGACGGAGCCTTCCGGGCGCTCGAAATAAGGCGTGCCGATCTCGGCGGTCGGCATGCGCAGGCGCAGGGCGTGGACCGTCAGCTCGGTCTCGATCTCGAAACCGTCCGACAGAGCCGGGAAGCTTTTCACGAAACGGCGCGACATGACGCGATAGCCCGACAGCATGTCCTTGAACTTGTCGCCAAACGACCAGCGCACGGCGCCGGTGAGGAACCAGTTGCCGAAGCGGTGGCCCGGCCGATAGGCTTTCTCGGCCTTCGTCTCGCGCGCGCCGTTGACCATGTCGAGCTGGCGATTGACCAGTTCGCCGATTAGTTTCCGCGCGGATTTGACGTCGTAGGTGTCGTCGCCGTCGACCATGACATAGACGTCGGCATCAACGTCGGCGAACATGCGGCGGACGACGCTGCCCTTGCCCTGCCAAGTCTCGTTGCGGACGATCGCCCCAGCGCGCGCAGCAATATCGGCGGTGCCGTCGGTCGAGTTGTTGTCGTACACATAGACCTGCGCGCCAGGCAGATACGTATGGAAATCGGACACTACCTTCGCGATTGTAAGCGCCTCGTTATAGCAAGGCAGCAGGACCGCGATGACGGGCGAGCCGCGCCACGGGTTTGCGACGCCAGCAGTATTGGCCTGCTCTGGCTGTTCCCGAATGCGATTGTCCATGGTGTCCCCAACGGTGCTGGCGCTCGGGATGTCTGCAATAAGCCTGCCATTTGTTGGTTTTCGGCCGTTTCGCCGGGGCTGGCTTTACCAACAAAGGCATGCTTTCGCTGGCAGTTCCTGAACAAAGAAAAACGTAATGACGCTTTCGCCAGACCGTATTCCCGTCATCGCCGGCGTCGGCGAGATCGCCGACAGGCCGAGGGACTTCATGGAGATGAAGGAGCCGCTAGCGCTGATGGCGGAGACGGCGCGGCGGGCGGATATCGAGGCGCGCGGGCTGCTGCGTGAGGTGGACTCGCTCGACATCATCGCGCTGGTGAGCTGGCGATATGACGACCTGCCGGCGCAGCTGGCGCAGACGCTCGGGCTTTCACCGCGACGCGCGGTCCATGGAACGGTTGGCGGCGAGAGCCCCGTGCGGTTCCTGCACGATGCGGCGCGGCGGATCGCGAGCGGCGAAAGCAGTGTCGGCCTCGTGCTGGGCGCGGAGGCGCAGTACGCGGTCAACCAGGCGAAGCGCGCGAACGTGGAGCTTCCATGGACGCGCTATGCGGACAGCGCGCCGAAGATGAAGCGTGCGGCGGAGTATGTGCACCCTCTCGGGCACAAGCTAGGCGTTGCATGGCCGATCAGCGTCTATCCGTTCTATGACGCGGCGACGGCGCATGCGTGGGGACAGACGCCGGCGCGGGCTCGGGCGGAGTCGGGCGAGCTGTATTCGCGTTATTCGGCGGCGGCTTCGCGCAATCCGTTCGCATGGTCGAAGGCGGCGCTCTCCCCTGCCGACATCACGACGGTGACGCCGGACAACAGGATGATCTCGTGGCCCTATGTGAAGCGCATGGTGGCGAACCCGCATGTGAACCAAGGGGCGGCGATCATCGTCACGTCGCTGGCCCGCGCGCGGCAAGCTGGAATCCCGGATGACCAGTTGGTGTTCGTCGGCGCGGGAGCCGCGGCGAACGAGCCGCGCGACTGGCTGGCGCGGGACGCGTATACGGTGAGCCACGCGCAGGATGCCGTCATGGAAGCGATGCTGGCGCGGGCGGATCGCTTCGATGCGCTAGAGCTTTATTCCTGCTTTCCGGTGGTGCCGAAGATGGCGCGGCGCAAGCTGGGCTTCGGAGCCGACGTGGAGCCGAGCGTGTGCGGCGGGCTGTCGTTCTTCGGCGGGCCGCTGAACGTCTACATGGCGCATGCGGCCTGCGCGATGGTGCGGACCGTGCGAGATGGCGCGGATGTCGGCCTGCTCTATGGACAAGGTGAGTTCGTCACCAAGCACCATGCGCTGATCCTCGCCCGCGAGCCGCAGGGCGACGCCGTCGCGCAGGATCCGAGCGTGCAGCAGGCAGCCGATGCGCGGCGAGGCGTCGTACCGCCGACAGATGATACGCCGGATGGCGAAGCGGCGATCGAGACATTCACCATTCTTCACGATGGCCAGGGCCAGCCGGTTCAGGGCGTCGTCATCGCGCGGCTGGATTCGGGCGCACGTACGCTGGCGCGAATTCCGGCGGCGCATGCGGACGACATCGCGATGCTGATGGACCAGCAGCGCTATCCGATCGGACGGCGCGGCCGCATCACGCTGGGCGCCGATGGAATTCCGGACTGGCGCACCGTGGGCTGATCCCTCACGCATGCTCTATCGAGCGTGATCGGACGCCTCTCGCCATGGGCCCCTGTCATGCTATGCCTGCGGCAGACACAGGGGAGATCACCATGCGCCTTGCCGCCCTCATCGCCACATCCGCCCTCGCGCTGAGCCTCGCCGCCTGCAACGAGACCACGCCGGCGGCGCCCGCGCCCGATCCGGGGGCCGCTGCCGCCGCCACTGAAGCCGCCGTCGCCGAAGCGCTGGCCGCGCGTGACGTGGAAGGCGTGGCCCTGCATGGCGATGCCGGTCCGGCCGTCTACTTCGTCAACCTGCGCGACGGGATGACGGTGCCGCAGTCTTTCCGGGTAGTCTTCGGCGCGTATGGCATCGGCGTCGCGCCGGCGCTGGTCGACAAGCCGAACACCGGCCATCATCACCTGCTGATCGACACGGAGCTGTCAGCCGAAGAAATGCAGTACGCCATTCCGAACGACGCCAACCACATGCACTTCGGCGGCGGCCAGACGGAAGTGGTGCTGCAGCTGGGACCGGGCGCGCACACGCTGCAGCTCGCCTTCGGCGACATGAACCACGAGCTTCACAAGCCCAACCACATCCTGTCGCAGAAGATCACGGTGAACGTGCAATAGGCGCGGCTACTTTCCGCCCTTCAGCGCTGCGACGATCGCTTCGGCGAGCGTGGTGTCGGCGTAGGGCTTGCGCACGATCGGGACGGTCTTCATCGACTCCGGCACCATGATGGTGTCGCCATAGCCCGTGGCGAACACGAAGGGCACGCCGAGATTGCGCAGCGCCTCGGCCACCGGCGCTGATGTGTGGTCGCCAAGGTTCACATCCAGCACGGCAAGGTCTGGCTTGGCCTGACGGATATGCGACATCGCCTGTTCCGAAGTCGGCGCGATCAGCACCTGCGCGGCGCCAAGGCCCTTGAGACAGGACTCCGCGTCGAGCGCGATCAGCACCTGGTCCTCGACCAGCAGCACGCGCAGGCCAGACAGGCTTGCTCGTTCCTCGCGGGAGTCGCGCTTGTCGTCGACAGCGCTCGCGTCCTCCGCGACCGCCACGAGATGCCGCGCCGGGATGACGAACCGCGCCGTGACGCCTTCGGGAGGATACTCGACCACAGCCTCGCCGCCGAGATCGAACGGGATGACGCGGCCGATCAAGGTCGAGCCGAAACCGGTGCGGGTGGGCGTCCCGGTCAGGGGGCCACCCCGCTCTTCCCACACGATCTCGCAATCGCCATTGGCGCGCAGCGCCCATGCGGCGCGGACAGAGCCCGTGTCGGATGACAGGCTGCCGTACTTGGCGGCGTTGGTGGCCAACTCGTGAACCACGAGGGCCATGCTGGAATAGGCACGCGCATTTAGCTTGACGGCCGGACCTTCCAGCACGGTGCGACCCTTGGAGTTGGCGCCGCCATAAGCGGCGACTTCCGATTCCAGCAGCTTGCGCAGGTCGCCGCCGCCGCCATCTTTGGTGATCTGGTCGTGCGCGAAGCCCAGCGCCTGCAGGCGCCCGACCACCGCCGCCGCATATCCCTCGACACTTGATGCGCCGGCCTTCGACTGTTCAACGACCGACTTGGTCAGCGCGAGGATGTTCTTCACCCGGTGGTTCAGTTCCTCGTTCACCAGCTTGCGGCGAACCTCGGTCCGTTTGCGCTCCTCGGCTGTCGCTTCGGTGTGGCGCAGCACGACGTCGCGGAGATAATTCTGCGTTGCATCGGCGATTGCAATGTCGCCTTCGGTCCATGGGGTTGATTGGCCGCGCACTTCCTCGCGCCAAAGTTCGAAGCTCTTGCGTGGCGTCAGGCGATCGCCCAGCGGGCCGACATTCTTGACCGGCTCACCTCCCCAGTCGACGAAGCGGCTCTCCTCGGCGCGGAAGAAAAGCAGGTAGTCGCGCGGCTTGTGCGAGATCGGCACCGACAGCACGCCTGCGACGGTTTCGACATAGGGCGCGGCTTCCGGCAGATGCTCGGCCAGCCGGTTCGTCTGCCAGATTTCGCCCGTGCCGTGGCCATTGAGCAAACTGGCCAGCGGGTTGATCAGCTCCTCTGGCGGCGTGCTGCCTGTCGCGATCCAGGCGCCGTTGATCCATAGCGCCGCGCCATCGCACGGCAGCAGCTGGGCGATGTCGGCCACGCGGGCCGACAGCGATTCGTGCAGCTCTTCCTCAGGCGGCAGTTCCGCCACGATGCGGTCGAGCCGCGCGCGGGCTTTTTCCGCGATCTGGAATTTCTCGCGCCGCTCGAGCGTCTCGACCTGCAGCGAGAAGAACTGTCCGAACAGTTCGGCGCCGACACGCTGGGGCAGCGACACGACCTTCGGCGAATAATGGTGACAGGCGATCAGGCCCCACAGCTCGCCCTCGACGAGGATGGAGATCGACATCGAGGCCGAGACGCCCATGTTCTGCAGATACTCGCAGTGCACAGGCGAGACAGAGCGCAGCTGCGCATAGCTCATGTCGAACGGCGTCTCGCCGGGCTTCAGTGGCGGCAGGATCGGCTGCGGCGTGTAGCGCACGTCCGAAATCATACGGATCCAGTTGCGCTTGTAGAGTTCGCGCGCCTGCTGCGGGATGTCGGATGCGGGGAAGTGCTGGTTGAGGAAGCTGCCGAGATCGGCGCGCTTCTGTTCGACGATCACGCGGCCGGCGCCGTTGTGAAGCAGCTTGTAGATCATCACGCGATCGTAGCCGATCATCAGCTGGATCATCCGCGCGGCGGTTTTCGCGAGGCCAGGCACGGTCTTCTCATCAGCCAGCCGGCGCGTCAGCGCACGCGTGAGTTCGAGCGGGCCATAGCCTTCGGCCTCGTCGGCGCTCTGCTGGAATTCGAGGAAGGTGCGACCGTCATGGGCGTGGGCTGCGACGTCAAAGCGCCTGTCGGATCCGTCGATGTCCTGCCCGAACAGCAGACCCGGCGCGGCCGGACCCACCGACTTCGCCGCGGCGTTGCGCACTGCGTGTGCGGGCTTGGCGCCGATGATCGCTTCAAGCGGTTGTCCGACGATTGCGTCCTTCTTGATATCGAGGATCAGGCCGGTGTTGGACGATGCGTGCGTGACGAGCATCGTCTTCGTGTCGTAGATCAGCATCACGCCGTGCGGCTGGATCGAGCCGGGAATGTGAATCAGCTCGCGATCACAGTTCGTGAGATCCGCCTGCCCGAATACGGGCCGCGCGCTGTCGGGCGGACCAGCCATCAGGCGGCCGCCGGCGCCGCATGGCGCGAGTAGGCTGCGGCGAAAGCCTCGAAGGTCCGGTTTGCAGCATTATGGCAGGGAGGCTCGGACGCAGACTGCATCAGATTGACGAAGTCTCGCCACGCGTTGCGATCAGCCGCCTGCCGGAACAGATGGCGCGCGCCAAACGACGGCGTCAGGCCCATTTCAGTCGCCAGTTTCACGAGCACCCTAGCCCCGAGCGATGAACCCTCCAGAACGTAGAGGACGCCCACAAGTTCCCCCGGTTTCAGGGGGCCAGTGACATTTTCCGTCAGACCTGATCGCGCATTCACAGCCCTGCCCAGGTCGGCCCCACCCAGGTCCGTGATGTCCTGAGCGACCAGTCCGGCGATTTTTCGCTCCGGCCAGTCGGTCCAGAGCTCTCCCGCGCCATTCCGGTCCAGCAGGCCCTCGAACCGGGCGCGCATCTCCCAGGTCGCCCGCAGGTATCTCAGATAGGCGGCGCGCGAGCTGAACATGCCCGCGTCCTGCACGATCTTCTCGACGCGGGAATGTGCATCGTCGGTGGCGCGCTTCAGGGCAAAACGGCGATCATTCGCCGCCAGCCCCGCCGCTCCTTCGCTCAAATGCATAAAATGTCGGTCCTGTCCGCGAATTCGCCCCGAAAAACCTTGTAGGATCAGGCACGTTTCCCCCGCGCCCAATAAGATAATTCCCGAGGGGGAGCTGGCGAATCCGTGATGCAGTAGCCCTCCCGCGAGGCCCGGGACCGTCTTGAGGACAACCGCGGGCGAGGCCACATCTGACGCCATGAACCACATCAAGACCTTCATGCTTCTCGCAGCGCTGACGGCCCTGTTCGTCGGCGTCGGTTATCTGATCGGCGGCCCGACGGGGATGATCGTCGCCTTCGGCTTCGCGCTGGTGGGCAACCTCATAAGCTACTGGAATGCCGACAAGATCGTGCTGTCGATGTACCGGGCGCAGGAAGTACCCGCGAACCACCCCGACGCCCGTGTGCGCGCCTATGCCAGCGACGTACGCGAGATGGCCCAACGGGCCGGCCTGCCCATGCCGAAGATCACCATCATCGAGAGCGACCAGCCGAACGCCTTTGCCACCGGACGCGACCCGTCGCATGCGGCCGTCGCCGCCACCACCGGCCTGCTCGCCATGCTGGAGCGTCGCGAGATCCGCGCGGTGATGGGCCACGAGCTGGCGCACGTGAAGAACCGCGACACGCTGACGATGACAGTCACCGCGACCATCGCCGGCGCGATCTCTGCGCTTGCCAACTTCGCCTTCTTCTTCGGCGGCTCGGGCCGCGAGAGGCCGGGCGGCATCATTGGTGTCATCGCCATCGCGATCCTCGCGCCGATGGCTGCCGCACTCGTGCAGATGGCGATCAGCCGGGGCCGGGAATACGAAGCCGACAGCCATGGCGCGGAAATCTCCGGCGACCCGCAGGCGCTCGCCTCGGCGCTGCAGAAGATCGATGCCTATGCTCGTGGCGGCCGGGTGAATCTGCAGGCTGAGCGCAATCCGGCAACGGCGCACATGTTCATCATCAATCCGTTGAACGGCCACGGCGCGGACAACCTGTTCTCGACCCACCCATCGACGCAGAACCGCGTCGCCGCGCTCGCGACCAAGTTCGGCGGCAAGGTCACCGGACCGCCGCCCGAACTCGTCTCGCCGCGCCGCAATCGCCCAAAGGGCCCATGGGATCCGCAGCCGCAATCGCGCAAGCCGGGGCCTTGGGGCTGACGCCAACGCCGTCGAAGGCTAGTCTTCTCCCGAGGCGCACAAGAACCGCGCCCTGACGGGGGAAAATGGGCGCTCTGGCTGATCCGGCAGTGCTGTCGCTTATCGCGCTGGCGGTGGTTGTGGTGGTGAGCCTCACCTCGCGCATCAATGTCGGCGTGCTGGCCGTGGCGCTGGCGACCATCGTCGCGGTGCTTGTCGCGAAATGGAAGCCGGCGGAACTGGCGGCTTCTTTTCCCGCCGACCTCTTCCTGACGCTGGTCGGCGTCTCGATCCTGTTCGGCGCGGCGCAGGTGAACGGCACGCTGGCGGCCGTCGCCGAGCGTGTCGTCTGGCTAAGCGCGGGGCGCGCGGCCTTGCTGCCGATCCTGTTCTTCCTGTTCTCGGCGATCTTCTCGGCGCTGGGCCCGGGCGCCATCGCCGCTTCCGCGCTGATCGCACCGCTGGCAATGGCGACTGGCTTGCGCGCGGGCGTGCCTGCCCTGTTGCTGGCGCTGATGGTGGGGAACGGCGCCAATGCGGGCAACCTGTCCCCGATCTCTTCAGTCGGGCTCATCGTGTCTTCGCAGATGGCGAAGGCCGGCCTCACCGGGCATGAGTGGGCGGCGTTCGCGGCGAACTTCACCGCTCACACGCTTGTCGCCGTCGGCGCGTTCTTCCTGTTCGGTGGTCCCGGCCTGATCCGCAAGGGCCGCGAGGTTTCGGAGACGGCGGCGATCACGAAGCTTGAACCGAAGCACTGGCTGACGCTCGCCGTCATCTCGGTATGGATCGTGTGTGTCGTCTTCCTCGGCTACCCGCCGGGGCTCACGGCGTTCATCGCGGCGGCGGCGCTGATCCTCGTGAAACTGGCGGACGATGGCGCGAGCCTCAAATCCGTTCCGTGGGCGGTGATCGTGATGGTGTGCGGCGTCGGCGTGCTGGTGTCGGTGATGGACAAGACCGGCGGCATGGACCTTTTCACCACCGGCCTCGCGCAGATCACCACGCCGCAAACCGCCAACGGCATGATGGCGTTCGTGACGGGCGTCATCTCGACCTACAGTTCGACATCCGGAGTGGTTTATCCGGCCTTCCTGCCCGCCGTCAGTGGGCTCGTCGAGAAGATGGGCGGTGGAAATCCGCTGGAGATCGCGCTTTCGATCAATGTCGGCGCGGCGCTGGTGGATGTGTCGCCGCTGTCGACCATCGGCGCGCTGGCCCTCGCCGCAGTTCCTGCCGGGGCGGCAGACACCAAGAAGCTGTTCCGTGGTCTGCTCATCTGGGGCTTCGCGATGGCGGTGGTCGGCGCGATATTCTGCCAGCTGCTGATCGGTTTCTTCGCGTGGTGACGCGGCTGCGTTGCTGAAATTTCAATGGACTTCCACGCGCCTCGCGCGTCCTGTGACCGGACAAGAGGGATCACCATGAAACGCACCTTCGCTCTGGCGCTGCTCGCGCTTGCCGCCTGCACGCCTGCGCCCCTGTCCGAGCCAGCAGCCACGGTGGAGAAAATCTACCAGCCGCTGATCGACTCGAAGGGCGACAAGACAACCGACCTCGCCACGATCCCGATGACGACCGAACTCGCGCTGCTGATCCAGGAGGTCGAATCGACCGCCGACGGCGTCGTGTTCGACGGCGACTTCGCGGGCAATTGCCAGGACTGCACGGGCTTCTCAAATCTCAAGGTTTCGGACGACACCGAAACGAAGCTTGCCATCGGCGAAGGCCACAAGCTGATCCGCGCCGACTTCAAGCTTCTCGAAGAGACGCGCTCCGTGCTCTGGGACATGGTCCAGCAGGACGGCGTCTGGAAGGTCGACAACATTCTCACCAACGATTTCAACATCCGCGGCGTCGCCGAAGAAGCCGTCGCCGGACAGGCAACGGATCGCAAGGCAGCTGGCGAGGCGGCCATCACCTGCATGGCGTTCCTCCGTCTCGAGGCCGACCAGCTGGAGCTGAAGAAGACCTCGGGCAACTCTGCTCAGATCGAGGCGGCCTTCGAGGCTTGGAAGGTACGCGCCACTGCTGAGTTCGCGGAAGACGACTTGATGCAGCGTCTCTCCAGCAGCCTCGACGTCCTGCAGAATACGCCGTTTGCCGAGATCAAGACGAAGTCAGACGCCTGCATCGCAAGCGCGCCGGCTGCGACGCCGCAGTAAGGATCAGCCGTTCTCTAGCGCCGCGAGGCGTTCGGCCTGATCTTCTGCGCTCAGCGCGTCGAGCATTTCCTCGATGTCGCCCTCGATGAACTTGTCGAGGCTGTAGAGCGTCAGATTGATGCGGTGGTCGGTCACCCGCCCTTGCGGGAAGTTGTAGGTGCGGATGCGCTCGGACCGGTCGCCCGATCCGACCTGCAGCTTGCGGGCTTCGGAGCGGGCCGTGTCCTTCATTTCGCGCTCGCGTTCGTAGAGGCGAATCTTCAGCTGTTCCATCGCCTTGCGGCGGTTCTCGTGTTGCGACTTCTCCGACGAGGTCACGACGATGTTGGTCGGCAGGTGGGTGATGCGCACGGCCGAGTCCGTCTTGTTGACGTGCTGGCCACCCGCGCCCGACGACCTGTAGGTGTCGATGCGGATATCCTGGTCGCGCACTTCGATGTTCACTTCTTCCGGCACCGGCAGGATCGCAACGGTGGCCGCCGAGGTGTGGATGCGCCCCTGCGCTTCCGTCGCCGGCACACGCTGCACGCGATGCACGCCGCTCTCGAACTTCATCCGGCCGAAAATGCCGGGGCCGTTCAGCTGTGCGATCACTTCCTTGTAGCCGCCCATCTCGCCTTCGGTGGCGGAGACGAGTTCGACCGACCATTTCTGACCCTGCGCATAGCGCTGGTACATCCGCCAGAGATCGCCGGCGAACAGCGCGGCTTCGTCGCCGCCCGTGCCGGCGCGCACTTCGATCACGGCCGAACCTTCGTCGTCGCGGTCCTTGGGCAGCAGCATGAGCTGCATCGCGCGCTCGACGTCCGGCAGTCGCGCCTTGATGTCCGCACGTTCCTCGATCGCCATGTTGACGAGGTCGCGGTCCGCGCTGGCATCGTTGGCCATCGCATCAGCCTCGGCGAGCTGCGCGCGCATCACGAGAACTTCGCGCGCCTTCTCGGCCACGCGCTTGAGTTCGGCGTGATCGCGCGAGAGCTGCACGATCTCTTTCGGATCGGTCGCCACGCCCATGCGCGCCTCGACCTGCTCGAAGCGGTCGATCATCTGGCGCAGGCGTGATTCAGGCAGGGCTGCCATGGAGGTCCTTCAGCGAAGGCGCCCCATATGGGCCAAGCCCGGCGGGAGGTCCAGAGCCCCACGCCTTTTGTGGCGAGGATAAGCCGCCGCGGGCCAATCCATGCGGCTGGCGCGCATATCTGGCCGGCTGATGAACGCAAACGGACATCTGATCTCGGTCAAGGATCACAGTCACGGACGACCGCAATATCCAGTCCGAATGGTTGGGGGGCCGTCAATGCCAGACACTACCTACACCGCCCGTCGTGTCGGTGGCTGGGCCGCCATCGGCTGCGCCGTCTTCAGCCTGCTTTATATCCTTGCGCAGCTGTTCGAGTGGGCTGGCGCGCTCGGTTCCGCAGGCGGGCCAGACAGTGTGAGCACGTCGCTGGGACTCGGCCTGCTGCTAACGCCCTCGCTGCTGCTTGGCTCAAGCTTTGTGATCATGATGGCGTGTCTTCACCATACAGCGCCAGCGGATCGCCGCGTTTTCAGCCAAGCCGCGCTCGCCTTTGCGACGGCCTATGCGACCCTCATCAGCCTTGTCTATTTCACACAGCTCACACTGGTCGGACCGCGGCTTGCGGCCGGCGACACTGAAGGGATCGAATTCCTGATCTTCGTTCCCTACCGTTCCTTCCTGTTCGCTGTGGACCTGCTCGGCTACAGCTTCATGAGTGTGTCGATGCTGCTGGCAGCGTTCGCACTGCCCAGCACACGCGAGGCGCGCTCGGCGAGGCTGTTCCTTATGCTCAATGGCCTTCTGCTGCCCTTCCTGGCCTTGCAGATGTACGTTCCGGTCCTGATCTATCCAGCATCCCTCTGGGCCATCCTGTTTCCAGCAGCGGCGATTTCAATGGCAATCCTGTTCCGCCGTCAGCCGGAACCCACTTCCGCAAGCCCCTAGCCGCTTCACGACCGGCCCTCGCGCCTCTTCTTTTTCCCGCGCGCGACTTCGGTCGCAAGCGCGTCGAGCTTGCCGGTCCAGAAGCCACGGAAACGGCCCAGCCATTCGTCGACTTCCTGCATAGGCGCCGCGTCTACCGCATAGACGCGGCGGGAGCCATCGACGCGCACGGATGCGAAGCCGTTGTCGCGCAGCACCTTGAGGTGCTGGGAGACGGCGGCCTGGCTGATGCCGAACTCGCTGGCGATCACATCGACCACCTCGCCGGACGCATGCTCCTTCTCCGCCAGCAGTTCGAGAATGCGGCGGCGGACGGGATCGGCGAGGACATCGAATGCGTGCATGGCGCATCAGCCCGGAGGGGCTTCTCCCCTGTAGAACGAGATCGTGGAGTTGCCGCGTCGCGTGGCGTCGACTGCCTTTTCGCCGCCCGAGATGTCGGCGGCAATCCAGCCCTCACCGCTCCGGCTGACGAAGTCCTTGCCCTCGTCAGACGCGCCCCAGACATGTTCGTTGAACATGTCGCGCGCTTCCTTCGAGCGGACATGGATGCCGAGGCCCAGCAGGCCCAGCTCCCAGCCGATACCGACCGCGCCGGGGCCGAACTTGTCCCAGTGATCGCCCACCGGCTCCATGATGTGTTCGAGTGTCAGGTGCGTGCCGCCCGCCTTGGTGGGCGCGAGTGCGATATTGATCCAGCTGACGCCGCCGCCGAATTCCCAGGTCGCCGAGAACGATTTCGGCGGAACGCAGGCCGTGATCGTGCCGCCGGCATTGCCCTTCACCTGGAACCTGCCGCCCAGCCTGAGATCGCCATCGACCGCCGCGAACCAGCGCGGCAGGCGTTCCTGATTGGTGAGCGCATCCCAGAGATCGTCGATGTTCGTGTCGTAGGCGCGTGAGGCGACCACCACGCGCATCCGCTTGCCGTCCTGCATCCTGTCCTCGACCACGCGCGCAACGGCGCCGAGATGGGTTGCGACATCGATGGCGGTACTCATGGCTCAGCTCCCTGTTCTTCCCACAAGAAACAGGCTCCGCTTATATAAGTCAACACTTATATATTTAGATGCCGAACAGCCACAGCACGTTGCGAACGGCGAGCGCCATCAGCACCAGCGATCCGATGTTGAACACCAGGAACCGCACCGGCACGTAGTTCGACGTGATCTGGATGAAGCTGTGAACGACGCGGATCGCGACATAGGCCCAGGCCAGAGCGACGTTGATCTGGTCCACCGCCCCCGCGAGGTGCGAGTAGACGCACAGCGCGTAGAAGACGGTCGGCTGTTCGTGCAGGTGGGTGTAATTGTCGGACACCCAGACCGCCTTCGGGTTCATCGGCGGCAGGCTGGCATAGCTTTCCGAGCCCTTGATCTTCGCCGGGTCGATGCCGGCCTTGCGCATCGCCGGAATGCGGCGCGCATAGAGCCAGACAAGGATGATCAGCGTCCAGACGACGAGCGCCAACACCGGCGTCATCATGTTCGAGAATGCCTGCGGCATGCGCCCTCCAGCCCGTAATTCGAGTGGAAGCTAGCGGCCCGGACGGGGAACGCCAGCGGAATCCGCCATGCGGCGAGCTTCCTCCGCGACCTCGCGCAGACAGTTGCGGCACAGGCAGTCGCTGAACTGCGATTCGCCGAGCCTGGGCAGCGGCAGGCGAACGGGTTCCGCGCCGCACCAGCACGGCCCGTCGAGATTGCAGCCGAAACCGGCGCCGCATCGTTCGCAGGTGGTCTGGCGTGAGGTGTCCAGAGGCGGCTCCAAAGGCTATCGCCGCGAATGCGGCTGATGCTAGCCTACCGCACAGGGTCGCGCAGCAAAGGTCATTCGCATGAAACGTCTCATCGGCGCCTCCGCAGCCCTTGCCGCCCTCGCGGCCTGCACCACGACGGGCATGTCCACGCCGGCGGCCACGGCGCCCTCGCCGCACGAAGCCGACATCCTCGCGACGGTCGACCGCTTCCTGCTCGCGCTCGGCAATCACAATGACGCCGCGCTGGAGGAAGTAACGATCACGGAGGGCGTATCGTGGATACAGACGATCGAGTCTGGCGCGGAGAAGCCCGTGAAGCCCTACACCAACGCCTCGATGTTCGAACCCGATCCGGACGCCGATCCGTTCATCGAGCGCTACTGGAATCCGGATGTGCGCGTGCGCGGCGGCCTCGCGCAGGTCTGGGCGCAATACGAACTGCGCGACAACGGAGCAGTCGTACATTGCGGCATCGATGCGTTCGATCTGGTGTTCCTCGATGGCGCCTGGCGCATTGCCTCCATCCTCTCCACGATGGAGCCGAAGGGCTGCGAGGGGACTTATCCCGCCTCCCCCGCCGACATGCGCCCGCGCGACGGCTGGCGCGAGACGCGGAATGAGTAGGCGCTACTTCTTCAGCTGTCCGAGATCGCGCACCGCGCCGGTATCCGCCGACGTGACAAGCGCGGCGTAGGCCTGCAGCGCGGCTGACACGACGCGCTTGCGGCCATGCGGCGTGTAGGCGTCCTTGCCGCGCGCTTCCTCGGCCTTGCGGCGTTGGGCGAGCACATCGTCGGCCACCGCCAGGCGGATCGAGCGGTTCGGAATATCGATCTCGATCCGGTCGCCTTCCTGCACGAGCGCGATCAGGCCGCCGCCGGCGGCCTCCGGAGAAGCGTGGCCGATAGAGAGGCCCGACGTGCCGCCCGAAAACCGCCCGTCGGTCAGCAGAGCGCACACTTTTCCGAGCCCGCGCGATTTCAGGTAGGTGGTCGGGTACAGCATCTCCTGCATCCCCGGCCCGCCCTTGGGGCCTTCATAGCGGATGACGACGACGTCGCCGGCGACGATCTTGTTGTTCAGGATCGCGGCGGCCGCTTCGTCCTGGCTTTCGAACACGCGGGCTGTGCCGTTGAATTTCCAGATCTCTTCCTCGACGCCGGCGGTTTTGACGATGCAGCCCTTCTCGGCGATGTTTCCGTAGAGCACCGCGAGGCCGCCATCCTTCGTGAAGGCATTCTCCTTCGAGCGGATCACGCCCTTGACGCGATCCTTGTCGAGATCGGGCCAGCGCTTCTCCTGACTGAACGCCACCGTCGTGCGCACGCCGCCGGGCGCGGCCTTGAAGAAGGTCTCGACCTCTTCATCGTTCGACTGGCGGATATCCCAGTAGGCAATCGCATGGCCCAGCGTCGGCGAGTGCACGGTGCTGGTTTCCGTGTTCAGCAGCCCGCCGCGCGCCAGTTCGCCAAGGATGCTCATGATGCCGCCGGCGCGGTGGACATCCTCGATGTGAACCGTCGACACCGCCGGCGCGACCTTGCAGATGCACGGCGTCGCCCGCGAGATGCGGTCGATGTCGTCCATCGTGAAATCGATCTCGCCTTCCCGCGCGGCGGCGAGAACGTGCAGGACGGTATTCGTCGATCCGCCCATCGCCACGTCGAGCGCCATGGCGTTCTCGAACGCCGCCTTGCTGGCGACATTGCGTGGCAGGACGCTCATGTCGTCCTTCTCGTAATGGCGACGCGAGATGTCGACGATCAGCCGCCCGGCCCGCTTGAACAGACGCTCGCGATCCTTGTGCGTCGCCACCACCGTGCCGTTGCCGGGTAGCGACAGCCCCAGCGCTTCGGTGAGGCAGTTCATCGAGTTCGCCGTGAACATCCCCGAGCACGAGCCGCATGTCGGGCAGGCCTCGGCTTCAACCGCCGCCACCTGCTCGTCCGAAATGCGATCGTCGCCCGCCTGCATCATCGCATCGATCAGGTCGAGCTTGTGTTCCTTCGAGACGCCGGTCTTCGCGTCCTTCCAGACGACCTTGCCCGCTTCCATCGGCCCGCCCGAAACGAACACCGCCGGAATGTTGAGCCGCATGGCGGCGTTCAGCATGCCCGGCGTGATCTTGTCGCAATTGGAGATGCAGACCATCGCATCAGCGCAGTGCGCATTGACCATGTATTCCACCGAGTCCGCGATCAGGTCGCGGCTGGGCAGCGAGTACAGCATGCCGCCATGCCCCATCGCGATGCCGTCATCGACCGCGATCGTGTTGAACTCCTTCGCCACGCCGCCCGCCGCCTCGATCTCGCGCGCGACCAGCTGGCCCATGTCCTTCAGGTGGACGTGGCCCGGCACGAACTGCGTGAACGAGTTTACGACCGCGATTATCGGCTTCGAGAAGTCGCCATCCTTCATGCCGGTGGCGCGCCAGAGGGCGCGGGCGCCGGCCATGTTGCGGCCGAAAGTGGTGGTGCGGGAACGATAAGCGGGCATGAGGCTACCTAAAAAGGCAAAACCGTCCGCGGGGCAAGGGGGTTGGGCGGCCAGGGCGACTATCCTGTGCCCTCAGTTTCGTGCACAATGCATGCATCAACTGCTTCGGTTCGGCCCCTGGCCCGCCGACGCGCTTTTCTTCCCGCATGAGCGCGGGAGCCGCTTTCCACGCCGGACATCCAAGCCCCGGGAAACGCCCTGTCGCGTTTCCGCCAATGGCCGCCTGCCCGGTTCGATTTCAGGAGACACGCATGCGCCCGTCCGTCGATCACCAGACCGTCGAAATCGAGAGCTTCCAGGATTCCGAACGGTCCGGCGGAAAAATCCTGCTGCGGCCTGTGCGCGGCCAGAAGTTTTCGTCCTCCCTTCGCCTTGAGGGCAACAAGAGCCTCATCGCCGACTACCCGGTGGGCACGCGCTTCAAGGTCCAGGCTGCTCTGACCAACCGCCCCACCGGCGGGGAGTTTCTCTTCACGCACTGGCAGTGGGACATGAAAGTCCTCTCGCGCCCGGACGACGAAGCCGCCTGAGCAATGGGGCGGACTTTGCTGTTCGTCCTGCCCGTGCCAGTTTGAAACTCCCGGCAACGCGCAGCGGATGGCGACGCCCAGATGGACCTCGCGCACCAGCCCGCGCTGCACCTCGGCAAGCTCGAAATCCTGCCGCCGACCCGAGAGGTCATCCACCCCGGCGGCCGCGAGATCGTCGAGCCGCGCGTCATGGCCGTGCTGGTTTTCCTCGCGCAGGCCAGCGGCAAGGTCGTCACCCGCGATGAGCTGACCGAAGCCTGCTGGGAGGGCCGCGTCGTCAGCGACGATGCTATCAACCGCGTCATCTCGCGCATTCGCCGCATCTCCGAACTCACCGGTGGCAGCGACTTCGTATTAGAAACGATCACCAAGGTCGGATACCGCATCGTCGTCGCGGGCGCCCCGCCGTCCGGCGCGACCGAGGCTTCGCCCGCGCCGCGTTCAACGCGCCTCTTCCCCAGCCGCCGGGTGCTCATCCCGACCGGCATCGCGGCCGCGGTCATCACCGGTGGCGCTTTCTGGATGCTGTTCCGGCCATCGTCTCCGCCGCCGTCGAACCGCGCGACTGAACTCTACCGCCGCGCCATCGAGATTGGCGCAACCGACGACGCCAAGGAAAGCGCGCAAGCGATCTCGTTCCTGCGCGAGGCTGTCGACCTGTCGCCCGGCTTCGCCGATGCGTGGGCCGCGCTCGCGCTGGCCTACTCATACGCGTTCGCCACCAGCCCACTGGAACAGCACGCCGGCATCGCGGAGCGCGCGAAGGACGCCGCTAATCGCGCGCTAGCCATAAACGCCGACAATGCCGATGCGATGGCCGCTCTTATCCTGCTGGCGCCGCCCTATCAGCGCTGGCAGGAAGCCGAGACCAGCTATCGCGAAGCTCTTGCCCGCCGTCCCCGCCTCGCGCCGGTCGACTGCGTGCTGGGTGAACTTCTCGCGGCGACCGGCCGCATCGCGGAAGCCGTGCCTCATGCCGAGAAAGCCCTCGCACAGACCCCGCTCGTTGCGCGGCGGCATTACGATCTCGCGTTGATGTATTGGTATTCAGGCCGCCTCCACGACGCCGACCGCACCATCCTCGAAGCCACAAAGCTGTGGCCGCGCGATATCTCGCTGTGGTTCGGACGTCTCTATCAGCAGATGTATGGCGGCAACCTGCCCGGCGCGCTCGCCATGCTGACCGACCGCGTGAACCGGCCGCCCGGCGTACCGGAGTCGGATTTTGCGCTCGTCGAACTCGTGGCCCGCGCCATGGAGTCGAGACAGCCCGCCGACCGCACGAAAGCGCTGGACGCCAACATGGCCGCCGCGCGCAACGGTCTCGGGTACGCGCGCAATACCGCCATCTTCGCGACGGTCCTCGGCGATCTCGACGCCGCGTTCACGGCCGCATCCGCCTACTATTTCGACGATCCCTTTCCCATGGCCCCGACCTACTTCACGCGCGAGCAGGGCGAATACCAGGGCGTCCGGTCACGCGACACCGCCTTCCTCTTCTCCCCACCCCTCGCTGCCTTCCGTTCCGACGCGCGCTTCGAGAAGCTTGCGGAAGCGATCGGCCTCGCCGCCTTCTGGCGCGGCGCGAACATCACGCCTGACTATCGCGGCTCCACGAACGGCTAACCGCGCGGGCAGTTGACCTCGCCGCCCGAAGTGACACGCTCGCCCCAGCGCCATGCCCCGAGCAGTGATAAGGCGCACCAGGGAGGTCGCATGACGTTCGGCTACGGCGACGTGTTCGACGCTGTCGATGAGGCCGCGGGCCAGAGCGACCCCGCCATCTACTGCGACGATGAAGTCATGAGCTGGGGCGCCTTCGCGGCGGCCTCCAACTCCCTCGCCCGCTCGCTGCAGCGCGCTGGCCTCCAGCCCGGCGCGAAGCTCGGCCAGTATATGCGCAACAGCCCGGAGTACGCGATCACATTCGTGGCCGCGCTCAAGGCGCGCGTCGCACCCGTGAACATCAACTACCGCTACGGGCCAGACGAGCTCGCCTATCTCGTCGACAACAGCGACAGCGACGCCGTCTTCTTTGATGCCGATTTCGCGCCCAACATTCGCGCCATCCAGTCGCGTCTCACGGGCGTGAAGATGTGGATCAGCGTCGGCGCGCGTGTCGATGGCTTCCACTTCTTCGACGACCTCACGGCGGGCGACGGACGCCCGCTCGATATCCAGCGCTCGCCCGATGACATGTTCCTGCTCTACACCGGCGGCACCACCGGCCTGCCCAAAGGCGTGATGTGGCCGAGCAATACATGGTGGGATGTGCTCGCCGTCGGCCGCTCTGCCGAACTTGGCGGCGTGCCCCCGGCCAATCTCGACGAACTGCAGGCGCAGGTCCGCGCCGGCGCCGGACGCACGCCTTACTACATCGCCCCGCCGCTGATGCACGGCACGGGCATGTTCACCGCCTTTGGCGCCCTTTCCAAAGGCGCGCCCATCGTGCTCACCCGCGCACCCAGCTTCGATCCCGCCGCCGCGCTCGACGCCATGACGGGCCTCAAGGTGACCAACCTCACCATCGTGGGCGACGCCTTCGCCAAACCGCTCCTCGATGCCCTCCGCGCCGAACCTCGCCGTTACGACGTGAGCGGGATGAAGGTCATCACTTCCAGCGGCATGATGTGGAGCCCAGAAGTCAAAACTGGCCTGTTCGACTTCATGCCCACCGTCGCGCTCTACGACAGCTTCGGCTCATCCGAGGGAACCGGTCTGGGCGCGTCCATCGCCACGCGCGATGCCCCGCCGCAGGAAGCAAAGTTCGACGCGCCCAACACTGTCGTCGTGCGCGCCAGCGACCACGCGCTCCTGCCTCCCGGCTCCGGCGAGGTCGGACTTGTCGCCAAATGGGGCAACCTGCCGCTCGGCTACTACAAGGATCCGGAAAAGACCGCGCGCACCTATGTGACGATCAACGGCGTGCGCCATCTTCTGTCAGGCGATCACGCCACCGTCGAGGCCGACGGCCGCATTCGCCTGCTCGGCCGCGGCAACATGTGCATCAACTCCGCCGGCGAGAAGATCTATCCGGAGGAAGTGGAAGAGGCGCTGAAGACCCATCCCGCCGTCGCCGACGCGCTGGTGTTCGGAAAGCCCGATCCGCGCTTCGGCCAGACCATTGCCGCCGTCGTCGGCATCGAGCCGGGCGCATCCGTCGCCGAAGCCGATCTCGCCGCCCACGTCCGCTCGCGCCTCGCCGCCTACAAGACGCCGCGCCACTTCATGCTGGTCGACAAGGCCCCGCGAGCACCGAACGGCAAGCCAGACTACGAGACCGCGAAGAAGATGATGGAGGCGCGCAGCTAGCGCACCTCCCTCTTCGCCCAGCTTGAGCGTCCGCATCTGACAGTGGCGCGCGCTAGAGCTCCCAGCCCTTCCGGTATTCGCGATCGAGCAGATGGTTCGCTTCCGGCATGTTCGTGATGCGTCCCGTCGCGCCGTCGTACTCGATCGGCTTGTCGGCATTGAGCGCGACGACACCCAGCAGCATGGACTCGGTCAGCGGGCCCGATACCTCGAACGGGTTCGAGATCTTCTCCTCGCCGCGGATGGCGCGGATCCAGTTCATCTCGTGGCCCTTCGAGCCGTCCTTGATGCGCGGCAGCGAGACCGGGATCTTCTTGCCACGCGCCACAGCTTCCTCACCGATCAGCGTGGGTTTCGCGCCATAGGTGTCGTGCAGCAGCATGCCCTTGTCACCGACGAACAGCACGCCGCCCTCTTCTTCCATGATCCGGTCCACCGGAAGGCTGCGCACGGTCGGCGGCGCAAGCCCGCCATCGTACCAGTTGAGCTTCACCGGTCCGCTCTTGGCATTGCCGAACTCGTAATAGGTGACGGCGCTCAGCGGATAGCTCGTCAGCGTTTCGGGCCGCTTGTAGTCCCACGGATCGGTGTCGCCGCCCCACAGCGTGTGACGTGTCTCGACGCGTGTCGGCAGGCCGGTCTCGAGCGCCCAGATGGGGAAGTCCATCAGGTGGGCGCCCATGTCGCCCAGCGCGCCTGTGCCGAAAGGCGTCCAGCCCCGCCAGTTGAAGTGCGCGTAATCGGGGTGATAGCCCCAGTCGACATTCGCCGGCCCGAGCCAGGTGTTCCAGTCGAGGCTCGCCGGCGCCGGCTGTGCGGCAGGCTTGCCCACGCCCTGCGGCCACACCGGGCGGTTGGTCCAGATGTGGACCTCGCTCACCTTGCCGATGGCGCCGCCGCGAATCAGTTCGACCGCCCGCCGTCCGTCGTCGCTCGAATGGCCCTGGTTGCCCATCTGGGTGACGAGGTTGGGATTCTTCTTCGCGAGGTCCGTCAGCAGGCGGCTCTCGCGCACCGTGTAGGTCAGCGGTTTCTGCACATAGACGTGGATCCCCCGCTCCATCGCCATGCGCGCGGCGACCGCGTGATGGTGATCGGGCGTGGCGATCACCACGGCCTCGATATCCTTTCGCTTGTCGAACATCTGGCGGTAATCAGCGAATTGTTCGGCCTTGTCGTAGGCGGCCTTCAGGTCGGTCCGCTCCGGCTTGAGCGCGCCTGTCTTGCTGTCGACCATGCCGCGCGCCACGCGCGCGAAATCGACATCGCAGATCGCCACGATGTTCTGGCTGGTCAGCGCCGACATGTTGCTGGAACCCATGCCGCCAGCGCCGATCGCCGCGACATTCACCCGCGCGCCGGCACCCGGCCGCGCCGGCTTCTGCGCTGTCGCGCACCCCGGCAGCATCGCCCACGCACCCGCCACCGCGCCGCCCGCGAGTATCGCGCGCCGTGAATGCCCTGCCGATTTGCCCATGAACGTCTCCCTTTATTTTTCGGGAGCCTGCCTCATCGCCATGACAGATGGAATGGGCGCCGCAGCGGCGCCTCTTTCGCGGATTTGTTGCGGATGAAGGAAAGGGAAAGGACCTGGCGCCTCCATTATTCACATATGGCGCGTGAGGGGCTTGCGGCAAGACCCGGGTCCTGCCGTAGCAATACCGGCCCTGAAGCTCTGAAACGGGAGTCACGGCATGCGGGTATTGCTATCGACCTATGGATCGCGCGGCGATGTCGAGCCCCTCGCGGCCCTCGCCTCCGCCCTGCAATCTCTCGGCGCCGAGGCCATTGTCAGCGCTCCCGGCGACCAGGAGTTCGTCGATCTCCTCGCCCGCGCCAACGTCCCCCTCGCGCCCGCCTTCATGCCCGCCCGCGAATGGATTGAGTCCGCAAAGAAAGCCCCCGCCGATATCCAGACCTACGGCATGCGCATGATCGGCAAGCAGTACGAAGCCATCAACGCCGCCGCCGAAGGTTGCGACGCCATCGTCGCCACCGGCCTGATGCCCTCCGCCGCCGCCGCGCAGTCCGTCGCCGAGAAGCGCGGCCTCCGCTACGAACACGTCAGCTTCTGTCCTCTGTTCCTGCCCTCACATCACCACGCACCTTTCCCGTATCCCGGCTACCCGCACCCGCCCGGCGTCACGGACCCGCGTGTCCTGTGGCAGCTCAACATCGCGCCCATGAACGCCCTCTTCGGCGGCACGGTGAACACTCACCGCGCATCGATCGGCTTGCCCCCCCAACGGACAACGTCCGCGACCTCGTCTTCACTGATCGCCCCTTGCTCGCGTCAGACCCGGTCCTCTGGCCATGGCAGCCGACCGACCTCACCGACGCCGCGCAGACCGGCGCCTGGATCCTCCCCGACACACGCCCGCTCCCCACCGATCTCGAAGCCTTCCTCAATGACGGCGATCCGCCCGTCTATGTCGGCTTCGGCAGCATCGCGATCCCGACGACGAAGACCGCCGCGCAGGTCGCCATCGAAGCAATCCGCTCGCAGGGCCGCCGCATCGTCCTCGCCCGCGGCTGGGCCGATAACGCCCCGCTCGACGACGGCGCCGACTGCTTCGTCACAGGCGACGTCAACCAGCAGAAACTCTTCCCCCGCGCCGCCGCCGTCATCCATCATGGCGGAGCAGGCACCACAACGACGGCGACCCATGCCGGCGCGCCACAGCTCATCGTCCCCCAGATCGTCGACCAGCCTTACTGGGCCGGCCGCATCGCCGCGCTTGGTATTGGCGCCGCACACGATGGGCCGTCGCCCACTTTCGAGTCCCTATCAGCCGCGCTCAGGATCGCGCTGGCGCCAGAGACGCGCGAGCGCGCAACCGCCGTAGCTGCCATAACGCGCAGCGATGGTGCGATGGTTGCGGCCAGGTTGCTGCTGAAGGCGCCGTAACGGAATCGAACGCACCGCTGTCAAAACTCCGTGCGCCTCTATTGGCGGAGGCGAAATGAGGTCACTATTGCGGTTGCGACCCAGCACTTCACGTGAATGAGGCGGTGCGGATCGCATGCGGAGGAGAGCGACGATGACGACCTGGCTTAAACGCCTTGGCTGCGCCTGCCTGCTGGCGAGCGCGTTTTCGGCGACAAACGCCTCTGCGCAGACGCGCCCAGACCTCAACGGCTTCTGGACGAACCAGTCCGTGACGAAGCTCGAACGGCCAGCTGGCGCGCCCAAGCTGGCTGTCACCGAAGCCGAGGCCATCGAGCTCGAACGCAACAATGTCTGGAACCAGGTCTATCGCGAGCAGGAAAAGACGGTCGATGTTTCCGAGCAGCTGAAGGCCGGCGCCGCCGAGTTCTCGACGCGCGGCTACAATGCCTTCTGGATTGATCCGGGCCGCCGGCTCTCCATGGTGAAAGGCGAATATCGCACGTCGATGATCGTCTCGCCCGCCGACGGCAAGATTCCGTGGAAGACAGACGGCCGCCAGGTCTCGCAGAAAGTCTCCGACAAGCCGCCCGTCGGCAGCTATGACGGCATCGAGACGCGCCCGCTGGCCGAGCGCTGCCTGATGAGCTTCTCGAACTCTGGCGGACCTGTGATGCAGAACGGGCTCTACAACAACACCTACCAGTTCGTGCAGGCGCCCAACCACGTCATGATCCTGGTCGAGATGGCGCACGACGCCCGCGTGATCCCGACCTTTGCCAGCGCCGAGGAGGCGCGGAAGCATCATCGCCCCGTCGCGATCCAGAACTGGATGGGCGACAGCGTCGGCTGGTATGAGGACGGCGCGCTCGTCATCGAGACGATCAACCCGAACCCATGGCAGCGCGGCCTGATCACGCCCGCGGGCAAGGTGACGGAACGCTTCAGCCGCTGGTCGAACGACCAGATCCTCTACGGCTTCACGGTGGAAGACCCTACGCTCTACACCGCCGCCTGGTCCGGCGAGATGTCGTTCGGTGCCTCCACCGAGCCGCTCTACGAATACGCCTGCCATGAAGGCAACTACGCCATGGAAGGCATTCTCGGCGGCGCGCGTGTGAAGGAAGCGAAAGGCATTGAGGTGAAGGCCAACGCGGAAGTCGAACGCTAGCGAATCTGCGCGAACCAGATGACGTGGCGCGGCCCCTTGCCGGTGCTGCGTGCGCGCACGATGACCTGCTCGGTGTTGAAGCCGACATCCTTCAGCCGGCGCGTAAATGCATCGTCCGCCGTTGCCGACCAGACCGCCAGTATGCCGCCGGGCTTCAGCGCAGCCTTCGCCGCCGCCAGGCCCTTCATCGAATAGAGCCCGTCATTTGCGGCGCGCACCAGCCCAGACGGACCATTGTCGACATCGAGCAGGATCGCATCATAGCGTTTCTTCGCGGCGCCGATGGACGCCGCGACATCGCCCATCGCCAGCTGCACGCGCGGATCGTCGAGACAGCCCGCCGTCAGCGCGGCCATGGGACCGCGCGCCCAGTCGATGATCTCCGGCACGATCTCCGCGACCGTCACGCGCGCTGCGGGCCCCAGTACGCCGAGCGCCGCGCGCAGGGTGAAGCCCATGCCGTAGCCGCCGATCAGCAGATGCGGCTCGATGCCCTTGCGCAGCCGCTCGCACGTCATCACCGCGAGCGCTTCTTCCGATCCGCCCACCCGGCTGCTCATGAGTTCGGTGGCGCCGACCATGATCACATGGTCGGCGTCATGCCTGACGAGCCGAAGCTCGACACCGCCCGGCGTCTTTGCAGTCGCGATCAGTTCGCGCGGCTTCATGCATTTTTGTTCCGGATCAACCCCACCGACAAACTGATCGGCTCACCCGCCAACGATCTCTTGGATTCGCCTCTTGATCAGCGCAGCTCTACCAGCATCGCCTTGCATGTTGCCGGCGATCGCATTTTCGAATTGATTATGAGCTCGAACGACTTGGAGCTCTTTACGGATGTATTCTTTGACATCTGCTGGCGCAGCGGCGACTTCATTTCCAAGCGTCGGCCTGCCGTCCAAAAGTATGAGAATGTCCTCCACATCGCGGCTCGCTAAAACATCATTGCCGCCACGGCCTTGGAAGGCCTCCAGCTTCGTGGCTAAAAAAAGCGGCGGTGTGAGGATTCGAATTGTTGTGCCGTCTGTGAGCTTGTGATCGACGGCTGTTTGCAATCCAAGAGCATACCAACGATTGGTGAAGCCAAGTATTTTTTCGTCGTCGGGCATAAAATCGACTTTGAGAGTGCCCAAGCGCATTCGGCAGATGACATCGTCTTCGGGAGACTCGCTGAAGCCTCGACTCCGGAGATCCTCCTGAAGTTGTATCCATTTTCCGTGGCCAACGATGTCGACTATTAGGTCAACATCGTCTGTGAATCGCACTCCTTCTCGAGCGAAATCGTCCGTGATGAAAAGCCCAGTCGTCACGCCACCCACAAATGCTGTTCGCTTCACCAAAGCAGGGCCGAGCGCCTTTGCGACTGCCCCGATCATGGCCTCCAACTCTGGATTGATATCAGTCATCGAGTAGCATTCTCGCTTCGAGTTCGTCACGCGCTACTTGGGCTTCGCGTGGATTCCCAATTCGTACTGCGTCCACAAGGGCGAGGTAAGCATATAGCTCTTCGTCACGCTCCGCGGCGATCGGAGCACTTTTGAAGAGCGGCTCAATTGATTGCCCGCTGTCGTGGCCTTCTGCGTACGGCCACACAAATCTCAAGGAGCCACCACTCAAGACTTTTCCTTTGAGAGCGGGAGCAGCGAACGATGTCGCCATGCCTCGCGCCAGTGGTCCGGGCTTCGCTGGGAACACATACTTCAAGCCGTATACGAGGAATTCAAACAAAGCCTTGGCCTGAACCCGTGAGGATGACAGCTCCAAACTCTTGGTTACTAGCCCTGACTCGCTGCTGCGAATGATCGAGTTGCTGACCTCGGATTTGCTTAAGCCCAAAGCCTCGGCAAGCGACCGAACCGAATAGGAGTCGGGTTGCCAGAAGGCGTGACGCTCCCCTCTCCTTTCCAAGCTGACCAGCTTGAGCAGAACTAAAATATCTTGGCTTTTCATCGGATTCAGCAGCTGTCCATTGTCCATGGACAATGGACAGCGACTACAGTGTAAGATTGTCCACTGTCCATGGACGGTGGACAATGATGTTAAAAGTTGAAGGATTCGTCAATGTGGAGGGACGTGCCCCTACGTCTCCAGTTCGACATCCCAGTAGAGATAGTCGAGCCAGGTGTCGTGCAGGTGGTTCGGCGGGAACTTGCGTCCCTGCTCCTGCAGCTGGAACGTCGTCGGGCGATGCGGCCGCACCGAGGGGTGCATGCCGATCTCGCGCGACAGCCGTCCACCCTTGCGCAGGTTGCACGGGCTGCACGCGGCCACGATGTTCTCCCAGCTCGTCCGCCCGCCCTTGGAGCGCGGAATGACGTGGTCGAACGTCAGGTCTTCGTGCGAGCCGCAATAGGCGCACTTGAACCCGTCGCGCAGGAAGACGTTGAACCGGGTGAATGCCGGCTGGCGGTCCTGCTTCACGAACTCCCGCAGCGCGATCACCGACGGCAGCTTCATCGTCAGCGACGGCGAATGCACGAACTGGTCGTACTCCGCCACCACGTCGACGCGTTCCAGGAAGACGGCTTTCACCACCTCCTGCCACGGCCAGAGCGACAGCGGATAATACGACAGCGGTCGGAAATCGGCATTGAGCACAAGCGCCGGGTGCGAGTGCGGCGCGATCGATACAAGCTGGGTCATGTGTACCCGTCGTCTTCAACAGGTCAGGCAAGTGCCAAATGCCGGACCGTCCGGTTCCCCAGCCGCGCCACATGGCTCCAGCGACCGGGGTGATGATTCTCTCCCATAACATCGTGACAGGGCGGCTACATGTCCAGCCCACCCACAGCGTCCCGTTGTTGCACAGGCGTAATCTGAGGCCGGAAAGTCACGCTATCCGTCGCCGCAAGGCCCGCCGCGGCGGAGAGGCGACGGCGTGTGTTGAGGACCGCCGGGCGCCTGCCCGGCTCTTTTGACCAACCCGGAAAGCCCGCTTGTGGGAACCAAGAGCCGGGCAGGCGCCCGGCGGTCCGGCTGCAAGGTCAGCGCATGCGGCTCTTCAAGCCCCGCTCACGCCCCGCCCCGCTGCTCCTCGCGAACGGCGTTGATGTAGCCCCACAGCATGTGGGCCGCGACGCCGCGATAGGGGCGCCAGCGCTCGCCGGTCTTCAGGAATTTCTTCGGCGGATGCCGCTTCCGCTCACCGGAAATCATCCGGTAGGCCTCCGACAGGCCGATGTCGGCGTGCGGGAAGACATCCCACCGGCCGAGGCAGAACATCAGATAGACGTCCGCCGTCCACGGTCCGATTCCCTTCACGGCCACCAGCTCCTCGCGCGCCTCATCGTCGGTCTTGCGCTCAAGCCGCCGGAAGTTCAGCGCGCCGGACGCCACCGCTTCCGCGATCGAGCGGATATGCGAGATCTTAGGCCGCGACAGCCCGCAGGCGCGCAGCGCATCAATGTCCGCCGCGAGCACGGCCTTCGGCGTCACCTTTCCGAGCAGCACCTCCACCCGGCCCCAGATCGTCCCCGCCGCCTTGGTCGACAGCTGCTGGTAAGCGATGATCCGAGCCAGCCCCGCATAATCCCCCTGCCGCGTCCGCCACTCGGGCACGCCGATATGCTTGTGCGCCGCTTCGATGATCACGCATTCCTTGGCGAGCTGCCGGACGGCTTTTGAAAGCTGGCGCTTGTCGGTTACGTCGAGCGTTTTCATGACGGCATCCTACGGCGCCCTTCCTCGCCTGCGAAGCGGGGGAGGTGGATCGCGGCGAAGCCGCTAGACGGTGGGGGCGAGTCGGATTTACCGGCCGCGCGTCCAAACAGGATCATCCAGTATTCCGCGAGTCCCCTTGTAACTCGCCCCCATCCCAGCTTCGCCGTACTTCCCCCGCTACGCTTCGCTCCGCAGGGGAAGAGGGCGCCATGAGCGGGGTATGGAGAAATTTTCGCACCCGTCGTATGGACGCCGCCAGACCCGAAAGCCCGTGCCATGAAACAGTCCCCCATACGCCGTCTCCGCCGCGATCGTTCGCGCCTCGCGCAGGAACTCGCGCTCGCACAGGGCACCGACGACAAGGCCGCCATCCCGATCCTTACCAAGCGCATCCGCGACCTCGACACCGAGATCGCGGCGCTGGAGGCGAAGAAGACCGAGGGCTAGCCCGTCACGCACCACAGGCACCAGTGCTCCGGCGGCCGGAAGAACGTCACCAGCCGCCCGCCAACGATCACGCCAAGCCAGCAGGCGAGCGACACGAAGCCGATCACCCTCGCCCGCATCGGCGGCCGGTTGTCAGGCCCGGCGGCGTTCACGGCTGTCGCCGTCGTTGCGTAGAACACCGCCATGTTCACGCCCGCGATCATCATAAGCATGATCTTGGTCTGCATGGCCGGGTTGTAGAGATACTGTCCCGGCGCGGTGACGACGAACAGGAAGCCGGTCACGACGCACATCAGGTAGCCGGCGATGCCGAACGGCACGAGGCGGTGCAGCTCCTTCATCGTCACGCCGCGCGCCACGCCCATCATGCGCAGGTCGAACATGCCGACCGTGCCGATCAGCAGGCAGATGCCGAAGAAGTGGATGATCTCGGCAATAGGCCAACCCCATTTCGTGTTCATCATCCCGAAGATGCCGGTGTCGCGCGCCCACTGCTCGATGGCGAGAGGATCGAAGATCGGATCCATCACGACACCATCAGCACGGTGTAGGTGTGCAGCAGCAGCTTGCCCGCCGCCACGCCCGCCGCCCACAGCAGCAACGCCGCAAGCGCCAACCGCCTGCCCCACGCCGGCGCCGCCTCGCCGTTCTCGACAACGGGATAAAGCTTCCGCGCCATCTGTCGCACCAGCACCGCCGCGCTGATCAGAAACACGAACTTCAGCGCGAAAACCGGATTGGTCAGCGCCTTCGCCGGGTAACCGATCAGGAGCGCGAGGCCCGACACGATGGCCAGCACGGCGCCGAACCACATGACAGGAAAGAAACCCCGGAACCGCTCCAGCTTCGCGGAGCCCGTGAGCCCCATTCCCGCGAGACTAACCACCACGCCCCCGCCCACCAGCAAGGCCATGCCGAGCGAGTGGAAAATCAGCGCGATGAAATACGCGTACAGGTCTTCCCGCATCCACACGGAAAACGGCGACTGCTCGATTGCGGCGAATACCCCGTCCATGCGCGCAACCTGCCACGCGAGCGCGGCGCTGCAAGCTTCATGTTTGCTTAGCGAAGCTTACCGGTTTGTGTCTGCGCGAAGGCCGAAAATGGACTGAAAAACATGATCCAGGACGCTTCGGTCGATCATGGCACCGCGCGCCGGAACCTACCCACCCCTCACGCGTCTTGTCGGAAGTAAGTTGGGAACGAAACAATGTCCGGACGGCAGCAAGAACAAACCCCACACCGCGTGATGTGGTGGACGCGCGCCTTCGGCAGGCCGCTTCAGGCCGAGATCGGCGGCGTCGACAACGAGACACCGGAAGAGTTCAACGACCTGCTCGAACAGGCCGACCAGCGCCTCAGCCAGCCTCGCTGCACCAAGCGCGACAGCTGAACCTATTTCCCGTCAGGCTCGATGTGCGGGTGCAGGCGGCGCTTGCGCGGCTCATCCACTTTCCACACCAGCACCCCCAGCGCGATCACCATCGTGACCAGCGTGGCGTAGAACGACGCGTCATAGCCCCACGCCAGCACCAACCCCGCGCCCAACAGCGGCGCGAGCGCGCCCATCGCGCCCTCCGCCGTGTTCGACAGCGCCATCCGCATCGGCACGTCGTGGCGATGCCCATACTCCAGCACGATGTTGCTCGTTGACATGAGATAGCCCGACTGCGCCGCGCCGATCAGGAAGAAGGCAAAGGCGAACGACCACAGCGAGTTCGACATCATCAGTGCGGCCACGCCCACGATGTTGATCGCCAGCGAGATCACGAAGGTCGAGCGGAAGCCCTGCCGGTCCGACAGGTAACCCCAGATCAGATTGGTGACCGTGTCCGCGCCCATGTAGGCGAGCGACAGGATCGCCAGCGTCGATCCGAACTCCACCGGCTCCCCCTCCGCCGTGATGCCAAGCACATAGGCTGCGTAGAGGAAGAAGAAGGGCTGTCCGATCCGCGATCCCATCGCGAGCGACCGCGCCACCATGAACCATGCGAAACCCTTGTCCTCGCGGATCAGTGCGGGGAAATCCTTCATCCGCTCGCGCAACGTCTTGCGCGCCCGCACGCTCGCAGGCTCCGGCTCGCGCATCAGTATCTGCAACGCCGACAGGCCGAGGCTTGTCAGGATGAAGGCGAGGAAGAACGTCGTCGCGTAGCCATTCCCCCACACATGGTTCGCAACCAGCCAGGAGCCCGCGAAGTAGGATAACAGCGCCGCAATCAATCCGCCCGTCAGGTTCCGCCACGCCTGCAACCGCCCCCGCAACCGGATCGGGATCACCTTCGCCAACAACAACTGGAACGCCACCCGCTGCGGCCCCTGGAAGAAGCCGAGCAGAAAAAGAAACAAAAGCGCGAAGGCGAGCGCCGGCCAGCCTCCGAGAAACCACCCCGACAACGCCAGCCCGAGGATCTGCGCCCGCATCAACAGTCCGAGCGCCACCGACACCGGCAGGATCTTCTTGCGATGCTCGATCTGCGCCGCGCCGATGATCGGCGACACGATCCCGCCAAGCTGCTGCAGGCTCGTGCCGATGCCGACCCAGAAATCCGATCCCGAGATCGAGTGCAGGTAGGCCGGCACGAATGTCGGCGTGTTGACCAGCCGGAACCCGGTCATGCCCAGCATGCCATGCACATAATGGCCGGCATAGTTCCGCTTCAGGTTGTCCATGACGAACTTGTCGTAGACGGCGTCCGCCTCCGCTTCGCTCAGCACTGGCTTGTCCGTGGTCTCGTCCAACCCGGGTCTCCGGCGCAAATCCCCATGACGCGCCGGGACATGCCGCACAAAGCTTCTAGTCCTGCATCGCGCGCTCTTGAAGTGCGGCGCGTTGCAGCGTCCAGTAAAACCTGCACGAACGCCGCCGGGGTGGCGTCGGGGAGATATCAAGATGAAACGCACGCTATCCGCCCATGCGATGGCTATCATGGCCACCGGCCTGATTCTCGCCGCGCCCGCCTTCGCGCAGATATCCCCACCGAAGGCGACCCCGGAACAACTCGCCAAGGTCTACGAAGAAGACCAGCTGAGCCTCGAGAAGTGCGGCGTTCCGCGCAACGCAGGCGATGATTATCGCCCCGCCGCCCTCTATCCCGACCAGACACGCGCGCCGCGCCTGACCTCCACGCAGAAGTTCAAGGTCGAGACGGTCGCCACCGGCCTGCCGAACGCCTGGGCCCTCGCCTTCCTGCCGTCCGGCAACATGCTGGTGACGATCCGCAAGGAAGGCCTGCGCACCGTCTCGCCGGATGGAAAGGTGTCGGATCTCATCGCCGGCACGCCTGCCATCAAGAACGCGATCGCGCTCTTCGGCATGCACGACGTCATCCTCGACCGCGACTTTGCGTTCAACCGCACGATCTATTTCACCTACGTCACGACATCGCCCGCGGGCGCGGCCAACACCGGCTATGTCGCCAGCGCCAAACTATCCGCCGATGAAAAGAGCCTCACCGACTACACGATCCTGAAGGAAGGCCCGATCGCCCGCCGCATCGTGCAGGACAAGGACGGCTCGCTCTTCATCATCACCGCCGACATCATCACCCCCTATGTCAGCGTCCAGTCGCTCGCGAGCGGCGCGGGCAAGGTGCTGCACATCAACACCAACGGCACACCGCGCGGCGACAATCCGTTTGCGCCAGTCGCCGGCGCCGATCCGTCGATCTATGCGCTCGGCGTGCGTGATCCGCAGAGCATGGCGTTCAATCCGCAAACCGGCGATCTCTGGATCGTCGAGAACGAACCGCGCGGGGGCGATGAACTCAACATCATCAAGCCCGGCAAGAATTACGGCTTCCCGCTGATCTCCTACGGCCGCGACAATGACGGCAAGCTTCTCAATGGCGGCCTCACGCAGAAGGCCGGCCTCGAACAGCCCGTCTATTTCTGGACGCCCTCGGTCGCCTTCTCCGGCATGACTTTCTACACGGGAGACAAGCTGCCCGGCTGGAAGAACAGCGTCTTTGCCGGCGGCCTCTCAGGCATGCAGCTTGTCCGCCTCGAACTATCCGCTGATGGACGCGTCATCGGCGAGGAGAAACTCCTGCGCGACCGCTGCGAACGCATCCGAGACGTGCGCCAGGGGCCTGATGGCCTGCTCTATCTGGTCACCGACGCGCCGAAAGGGTCAATTCTGCGCATCGCACCGGAATAGCAGGCCACAAGGAGAGTCAGCTGGAAGCGGACCTCTTCGGTCCGCGTTCCCCGCCTTCGCGGGGGATGCGGCGGATAGAGTCCGGGCAGAACAAGCTGCGGATGCCACTTGCTCCAACAACGTCCCCACGCCCTACTCCCCCCATGCGTCCCATCCTCGCCGCACTTGCCCTCACCGCCTGCACCGGTGCGCAGGCGCAGCCGCCATCCAGCAACACCATCAAGTGGGATACCCCCCTCGGCCAGATCGAGTACGCGCTCGAGGACGGGCCGTTCGGCGTCTTCGATTATCCCGTGCCGTTCGGCGACAATGTCGGCCACATCTATATCGACGGCCTCGCTGGCGAGTTCGGCGGCAATGGCCCGCTCGAAGGCTACTGGTCCGAGCCGGACGTCAGCCATGACGACGAGGACGACACCACGCTGATCTGTCCGTTCGCGATCCAGGACAGTCACGGGCGCATGACGCGCAACTGGGGGCGTCTCACCATCGCCTTCGTCGATACCGATTTCCCTGGCGACTTCATCATCATGCGCGGTCGCTGCTTCCAGGATCCGCACGACGTGATCCCCGGCAAACTCGTCCGTTAATCCTCCTGTCCCGTTTCGCGCCGCGTTCACGCCACGCCGTGCGGCATATTCGTTGCTGATAGCATATTACTGAGGCCAGAGCGGCCCGGACATCTGGGAAGGAGACGTTCAATGAAGACACGCGCAATCCTCGTCGGGATCAGGTCGGCGTCCGGCGCCTAGGCCAGCATCACCCCCCTCGCATGAGACGAAGCTGTCGCCGGCTCCCCGTTTGACCGGCGACGATGTCTGCCCGCGCCGGCCCGGAACAACCCGCAATCCTTCATCCCCCAATAGTGGGTTGCGGGCCCTCGCCGGCCGGTTCGCAGATATCGCTTCGTCTCGCTGGCGTCGGTTCGCCCGATCCGCCGCCGGCGCTGCGGGCTCTCCCCGGACCGGAGAGCCCGCAGTCCGTTTCTGTCTCAGCGCTTCGTCAGGGTGCGCTGTACCGTCGCTGCTATCGCGGTAGCTGCGTCGTCAGGAAACGGCGACACCGAGCTGACATTGATCTCGCATAGTGCAAACGGAGGCAGTCCCGGCGCCGTCCGGTGGAAGAAGTCGGCATCCCACAACGCCGGAAGATCGTCCGTCGCAAGACCGAGCAGGCGCTGCAGGCCAGGCGTCCAGTCCTGCTCCATCAGCCTTCGCAGCTCCTGGAATTTCGCGGCTTCAGTGCCGTGCATGGTCTTCGCCGAATTCATCCCGAACGGGGGCGCCGCGCCGTCTGCCCGACTGATCCGCGGCGATTGCTCCGAGAAACCAACCACGCGATCCAGCGACATGTAGCAACGCACCATGCCCGCGCCGATGTCAGGGCTGAACGCCTGGTCGATCACGCAGCCGCCGCTTTCGAACACCGGCGCGAACCGGCCCGCGAGCGCCGCCAGCGACATCGTCTCGACACCATCGTCCGATGCCGCCTGAACGCGCACGTCCCGCGGATCGGCGGCAATTCGCTCCACCTTGAGGACGCCCTTCCCGTCATTTCCCCGCGATGGTTTCAGCACGCGCGCTCCGGCCACCGAAAGCTTCACCGGAAACCGAAGGTTCAATTCGTCGAGCGAACCGTAGCGATCGGTATCCACGCCCCATCCCAGCTCACGCGTGGCGTAAAGCACTTCCTTCGTGCCCAGCCGGTCGATCGTGTCGGGAAGCGCGCTGACCCATACGCCCTGCACGGCGACATCGCGCAGCAGTCTGTCCACACTTCGCCGGTCGCGCCCGTCCTGGATCGGATTGATCCAGACCAGCACGCCAGACGACTGCAGCAATGTTTCCCGCGCGGCCTCGATCGCGTCGTCGAAATAGACAACGTGTCTGGTCTCGATGCCCAGCGCGGCAAGTTCTGCGATGAGCGGGCGAAACCGTTCGGCGTGATTTGTAGGTTTGGACGGATCGGCAATGTTTCCACGCCACATCAGCGCGAGCGGACGGCCCTGAAATGAAACTGAAGCCGAACCGGACGGATTTACGATGCCCAAAACGATGCTCCTTCCCGCAAAGGGGATGCGAGCGGCGCTTGGACGGGGTCACCGTCTGACCGGGCGTCCGCGTGAGCCCGATCCGCGAAATCTACTTCAGGACGGTAACAAACGCTAGCTCGCGCCGGCCGCGCGCTTGAAGACGATCTTGCCGCCGACCACAGTGATCGCCGGCTGCACTTTCAGGATCTCGGCTTCAGGAATCGTCATGATGTCACCGGTGAAGCCGGTGAAATCCGCCAGCTTGCCCTTTTCGATCGTGCCGAGATCGCTTTCCCGGAACGAGGCGTAGGCCGGCCAGATGGTGAACATCTTCAGCGCCTCTTCACGCGTCACAGCCTGCTCGGAATGCCAGTCCGCGCCCCCATCCTTGCCCTGCAGATCCTTGCGCGCCACCGCCGCATAGAACTCGATGCGTGGATCGCCCTGCTCGACCGGCGCATCCGATCCGCCCGCGATGATCGCGCCCGAATCTATCAGCGCTCGCCAAGCATACCCGCCGAAGAGCCTGCGCGGCCCGATGCGCGCTGGCGCGAAATAGAGATCGCCGATGGCATGGCTCGGCTGCATCGACGGGATCACGCCGAGCTGCTTGAAGCGAACGATATCTTCCAGCCGCACGATCTGCGCGTGCTCGATGCGCCAGCGCTTGTCCGGCGTCGCGCCGCCGCCCTGGCCCGCCTCGAACGTCTTCTGCATCCAGTCGAGCACAAGCTGGTTGCCCCGGTCGCCGATGGCATGGAAGCAGACCTGGATGTTCGCGTCGTACGCCTTCTTCAGCAGCGCCATCGTCGGCTCTTCCTGCGCGATCATCAGGCCCGACGTATCGGGACGATCCGAATATGGCTCGTTCAGCAGCGCCCCGCGCGATCCCAGCGCGCCGTCCATGTAGAGCTTGATCGCCTTGGTCGTGACCATGCCGTCAGCCGTGGCGCCAAACACGCCGCCCGACGTTGCGCTGTCGAAGTCGGCGCCATCGATTGCATTGTAGATGCGCAGGTTTAGCTTGCCCGCACCCGACAGCGCATTCATCGGCGCGATGTGCGCGGCGGGGACAGACATGTTGTGCACGCCTGTCCAACCGAGACTGATCTCGCGCGCCGCACCCTTCTGATAGGTATCGTCGATCTTCTCCGCGCTCGGCGCGGTCTGCAGCACGGCCAACGCCGCCATCGCATTGTCGATCAGCATCCCCGTCGGCAGGCCGCCGGCGTCCACCTCGATGCGCCCACCCTGCGGTTGCGCCTTCGGCTTGCCGTCGATTCCAGCCGCTTTCAGCGCAGCCGTATTCGCAACCATCGCGTGACCGTCGGCGCGTTCCAGCACCACAGGCCGATCGCCGCTCACCGCATCGAGATCCTGGCGCGTAGGAAAGCGCGCTTCCGGCCAATGCGTCTCGATCCACCCACGCCCGAACAGCGCCTGCCCGGCCGGCAGCGCCTTCGCCGCATCGCCGACGACCTGCACCAGTTCAGCGATCGACTTGATCTCGTCGAGGTCGAGCGTCGTCTCGCGCTCGCCGATGCCATAGAGGTGCGCGTGGGCGTCGGTGAAACCCGGATAGAGGAAGGCGCCGCCAAGATCGACTTTCTCGGCCTTGTCGCCCGCCGTCTTCAGCAACGCCTCGGACGTGCCCGTCGCGAGGATGCGCCCATCCTTCACGCTGACGGCCTCGACCGTCGCGAGCCCCGTCACGCCGGTATAGATCGTGCCACCATGATAGATTGCGTCCGGCGTCACGCCCGCCGGCTGGTTGCACGCGGCAAGCGCAAGAGCAGTGGCAGCAAGAATAAAACGCATCGAGACCCCCGGGTGACGGTTGGCGGGAGACTAGTCGCGGCGCGCTGCAAAAGGAAAGGCCTTGCCGACTCCTATAAACTGGCGCGTGCCTCATCGCATTCGCCGCAGGCAGCCTGCACCGGATGAAGGAAGATCAGGGGATCGCGGTCGAGTTCTTCGAGGACCACCGAGACGATGTCGTGCGAGCGGGCAAGCCGGGCATGGGCTGCTCCAACTCTGCCCTCGCGTTGCATACCCTGCGCGGTGAGCCACGAATCCACCAGGTCGAAACGCTGGCAGCAGTGGTCGTTCTCGCCATAGTCGATGCGCCTGTGTGCGCCACCCTCAAGGACGGTAAGGTGTTTGATTGAACGGTAAGCCACGCCGCCAATCAGCTCGGCGAGGTGGATGGTCGTATCGGAGTCATGCCGGCAACCGACCAGCAGCACTTGCCCGTCGAGTTCGTGCACGCGTCCGACGGGGCTCTTCTCCCCATGAGGCGGCAGCGGCAGAGGATCAGCAAGAATCCGGTCGGCCATCGGCCCGATGGCGGCGCAGGCGAAATGATGCTGCGAGCGTTTCACTCCCGGCTGACGCCAGAACAGATCCGCCGTGACGCCTAGGGAGGCATCGGCAGGCGAGGTAGCAGCATCGAAGGGCGTGTCGTCATCTCCCGACCAGGACGGCATCACCAGCGTGCCGTCGGCGCCGATCGCCTGGCGCAGAGCCGTTATCAGTCCCAGCGGCCCGCTCTCAACGGCTCCGAGCGCACGAAAGCCGATGTGAGTGAGGAGCACCCCGCCAGGCATCACACCGAGCGCACGCAGCTGGTAGGCTAAAGATGCAATGCTGGCCGTCATGACTCATCGCCCCTCGAGCAGAGGGAGCGTGGAGTTTGCTGTATTTGGTTGGAAGCGACTAGCGCGAATTAGGCCGCCTTGGCCTTCTTCGCGATCTCTTTCTTGACCTTCAGCATCTTGGCCGAGAGCTGCTCGTCCTTGGCCTTGGCGAGGTAGGCGTCGAGCCCGCCGCGCTTGTCGACCGTGCGCAGCGCAGCCGCCGAAACGCGCGCCGCGTAGGACTGGCCGAGAGCGTCCGAATGGACGGTCACGTTGACCAGGTTCGGCAGGTAGCGCCGTTTGGTCTTGATGTTGGAGTGGCTGACCGTGTGGCCGACCATCGGCTTCTTGCCGGTGAGTTCACAGATGCGGGACATGTCCCACCTTTCCTGAAGTCTGCACGGCGTTGAAAAGCCCTGAAAACGGGGACTTGTCAGCCATGCGCTGAAAGCGAAGGCGGGTGGATAGTCAGGCGGCCATCGCCTGTCAAGTTCTGCGAGGATTCAGCCAGTGCGGCGTCCTGAACGCCAGCCTGCCGGGAAATCGCCCGATTCCCGGGTTCTACAGGGACGGGAGCCGGCGGGCAAAAGGTCCGCCGCGGAGCTGGTAAATGCCTTTTCTGACTGCCGCCCTCACGGCCGGGGGTCTTCTGTTCGCCCCTCTGGCGGCGCAGAACGCCCTGGCCACCATCGCGACCGTCGGGCCCATGCGGCTCGAAGCGGAGTATGAGGCGATCACCCCCGTCCCCTGGATCGGGCGGCAGACGACGGCATCCGCCTCCCTCACCGCCGACATCACCCCCACCCGCTACCGCATCGCGGTCAACAGCCGGGCCGAAGGCATGATCGACTGGTTTGTCGATTCCAGCGTCGCCATGGTCTCGACCGGCGTCGTCACCGCGCGCGGCCTCTATCCGCTCCGCTTCGACAGCTCGGTGCAGGACGGATCGAAGCATCGCCGCGTGCTGGTCGACTTCACGCCCGGCGAAGTGCTGGTCAGCGTCGCGCCCAAGTTCGGCGACTGGGGCTTTCCGGCGACCACGCCCGCCCAGAAGCTCGAAGGCGTCGACCCGCTCACCGCCATCCTCAACATGAGCATCCGCGTCCGCGCAACGCCCTCCAACCCGTGCGGCGGGCCGCTGCGCATCTTCGACGGCAAGCAGCGCTACGACATCCGCCTGAAATATTCCGGCCGTTTCAACTGGAATGCCGACGTATACAAAGGCCCCGCGATCCGGTGCGATGCCGAATACATCGAGATCGCCGGCTACGATCCGAAATCCGCCCAGCAGAAGGCCGACGACAGGGACGACATCGAGTGGGCGAACTTCATCCTTGCCGAGATGGAGAACGGCCAGATCACGCCGCCGCTCAAGCTCGAGCTCCGCTCGAAACGCTCGGGCAAACACACCTTCCAGGCCACCAAACTGAAATACGGCCCGGCACGGTAGCAACGCGGAGTCATCCTCGGGCTTGACCCGAGGATCTTGGTTCGCAAGGCGACGGGATCGCTGGCCATTTCACCTTGCCTAAACAGCATTGTACGACGAACCTGAAAGACTAGACAGGGACGCGGACGGGGCGATGTCAGAGCTTAGAGACAATCTCGTACATCTAATGACGCATCTTGCTCGGCTTCCCGAGGAAGGCGTCATCGAGCTGATGGGCAAGATACTGGCGAACCATTCCGGCGCTGGCTGGGAGATGGGACCACATTTTCTCAATCCCGATATCACCGTGCTCGCGGTCACCGGCCATGGCGATCAAACGGTTCAGGCCAGGCTCCGAGAGGACATCGGCGATGACGTTGAAGGCGAAGCTTGGAGGATCGTTGTTGGCATCCCGCCGAGGGATTGGGAGCGTTACTTCGAACTCGAGGACGCTAACGGCGCGGTGCATCCAGTAGAAGGAGACAACTGGCTCTGGCGGTCCGATGATGCTTGCACGAAAGTCGGGTTATATTCGCCGGCGCCGATTGGCGAAAATGTCTTTCAAGATGCGGCGCGAATTCTGCTCATTGGCGAGATCGGAGAACAGAATCTGGAACGCTTTATCAGGAGCATTTCCGCTTGCAGTGCACATGCAGACGGGTTGTCGCCTCTGGCCAGTTTTCGCGGAGAATTCGCGGCGAAATATCCACACGCACTGTACGCATCGCAACTGGCTCAATCGGATCGCTGATTGATCCACAGCCTCACCCGTTGACGCACTGCCCGTCGCACCCCAACCTTGGTTGAGGACCGAACCGCGTCCTCCCTGGGAAGACGGACATGCGCTGGCGCCCGCCCACCCGTTTCGCTTCAAGCTTGCAGCACGCTTGCGTGCGCTGCATCGCGATCGCCTGATCCAACTTCCAGTCAGGAGCGCAGCCTCTGGCCGCCAGCGACAACCCCAATAATCGGCAGCGTATCAAGGCCGTATTGGGCCCGACCAACACCGGCAAGACGCACCTTGCCGTTGAGCGCATGCTCGCGCACGGCACGGGAATGATCGGCCTGCCGCTGCGCCTGCTCGCGCGCGAGATCTACGACCGCATGGTAAAGGTGAAGGGCGAGAAGGCCTGCGCCCTCATCACAGGTGAAGAGCGCATCAAGCCGCCCAATGCCCGCTATTATGCCTGCACCGTCGAAGCCATGCCCGTATCCGAAGGCGCGGACTTCATGGCCATCGACGAGATCCAGCTCGCGCAGGATCCGGACCGCGGCCACGTCTTCACCGACCGCATCCTTCATGCACGCGGACGGCATGAGACGATGCTGCTCGGCGCGGATACCATGCGCCCCGCCCTGCAACGCCTCGAACTCGACATCGACGGCGAACGCCGCGAGCGCTTCTCACAGCTTAGCTATGTCGGCGCGACCAAGATCACCAAGCTGCCCAAACGCTCCGCCATCGTCGCGTTCAGTTCGGAAGAGGTCTACGCCATTGCCGAATTGCTGAAGCGCCAGCGCGGCGGCTGCGCGGTCATAATGGGCGCGCTCTCGCCGCGCACCCGCAATGCGCAGGTCGATCTCTACCAGTCTGGCGAAGTCGACTACATCGTCGCCACCGACGCCATCGGCATGGGTGTCAACCTCGACGTCGGCCACATCGCGTTTGCGTCCCGGCGTAAATTCGATGGCCGCCAACGCCGCTATCTCCGCGCCGACGAACTCGCACAGATCGCCGGCCGCGCCGGCCGCTTCCGCGACGACGGCACGTTCGGCGAGACGGCTGACTGCACGCCTTTCGAGGAAGAGACTGTCGAGCGCATCGTCAATCACCAGTTCGAGCCGGTCGACTATCTCAACTGGCGCAACTCCGATCTCGACTGGTCCAGCGTCTCCGCGCTGCTCGCCTCGCTACGCCGCCCGTCAACCGACGTGATTCTCCGCCGCGCGCCGGAAGCGCTCGACGAGATGACGCTCGCCGCTCTCGTCGAGGACGAAGACGTCAAGCGCAGCACGCGCACACACGCCCATGTCCGCCGTCTCTGGGATCTCTGCACCCTGCCCGACTTCCGCAAGCACGGACCCGACGCTCACCTGAAACTCGTCCAGTCCTTCGTGGAAAAGCTCCTCGATCCATCCGCCCGCATCAAGGACGAGTGGATGTACACGCATGTCGAACCGCTCGACCGCACCGAAGGCGAGATCGACACGCTGCAGCAGCGCCTCGCCGCCATCCGCACCTGGACCTACGCCGCCAACCGCGCCGACTGGCTCGAGAACGCCGAAACCTGGCGTGGCCGCACGCGCGAGATCGAGGACAAGCTCTCCGATGCGCTACACCAGGCGCTGATGCTGCGCTTCGTCGACCGCCGCACGTCGGCACTGCTCAAGACGCTCAACTCGGAAGAGGACGCGACCGCCGAGATCGGCCCCGCCGGCGAAGTCATCATCGGCGGCCACGCTGTCGGCCGCCTCGAAGGCCTCGTCTTCCACGCCGAAGCAACCGGCGAAACACTCGCTGGTCGTGCGCTCCGCGGCGCCGCGCTGAAATCCCTGCGCCCCGTCATCGAGCGCCGCCTCGCCGCCATCGCCGATGCGCCCGCCACCGCTCTCACCTTCGACACCGACAATGCCGTGATCGTCCACGACGGCCATCCCGTCGCGAAACTCGTCGCGGCGTCCGACTGGCATGCGCCCGCGCTCGAAATCTTGGGCGCCCGCGATGCGGCCCCCGCCAGTCGCGAGGCCGCGCATGCCCGCCTCGTCCGCTGGTTCGTCGATCACTCGCACGCGACCCTCCCAGCCCTGCACGAGCTGCGTATCGCGCTCGACGGCACGACGATGCGCGGCGGCGCTCGTGGCGTCGCCTTCCAGCTGCTCGAAACCGGTGCCGCCTTCGACCGCCGCTCCGCGAAAGCCGCCTTCAACCTCACACCGGAAGATCGCGCAGCGCTCAATGCCGCCGGCGTGAAGGTCGGCCGCGTCGCCGCCTGGCTGCCCGGCCTGCTCAAGCCCGCCGCCGCCCGCCTCGCGCTGTCGCTGCGCGCTGTTCACGCCAGCCAGCCCGTGCGCCAGCCGCCGTCGCAATCGTCGTTCCCGCTCGCGAACAATCCGTGGCCTGACGCCATGCTGTGGACCGCAGGCTATCTCCGCGTTGGCCCCCGCGCCGTCCGCGCCGATCTCGCCGAACGCCTTATCCACGCCCTGTCGCAGATCCGCCGTGACTCGGAGACATCCGCCTTCGCCGTGCCGCCTGAACTCGCAGCGCAGGTCGGCTGCCCCGCCGCCGACTTCCCTGCCATCCTGCGCGGTCTTGGCCTCAAGCCCGCAGAGAAGGATCGCGAGAGCGGCGCGGTGAAGCTCTGGCGCTTCCCCGCCCAGCGCACGCCGGAACACGGCAAGGACAGCCGCCAACCCGCACGCGCCGCGCCGCCGCCCACCGGCCCCTTCGCGGTGCTCGCCGAACTCATGGCGCCGCAGCCCGTGCGCGCGCCGCGCCGGCGTCGCCGCCACCGCACAAAAGCGCCGCCCATCGACGCGCCCAAGGCCGCGTCATGAGAGACGAGGAAGACGACAAGCCCGACGACCGCATGCGGCTGGACGTGTTCCTGTGGCGCGCCCGCTTCTTCAAGGCGCGCACCTCCGCCACCGAAGCCATCGAGGAAGCCGGCGCCCGCATCGAGCGCGACGGCCAGGTCCGCCGCATCGACAAGCCCGCCACCCCGGTCGAGCCCGGCGACGTGCTCAGCTTCCGCGCTCCCTCCGGCCAGAAGCTTGTGCGGATTCTTTCACTTCCCGCGCGAAGGGGGCCACCGTCCGAAGCGGCGCTATGTTATGAGGCCGTCGGGGAGCGCTAGCCGCGAGGCCAACGGTGACAGCAGACCAAAAGCCGCCCGGCCTGATCGGCGGGACAATCGGCACCGCGATCGGCGAGATCATCGCCTCCCTCAGGCGCCTGCCGGACCTTCGCGCCGCGCTCGAGGCGCTCGTCCTCTTCCTGCTCGTGATCGTCGCCGGCGTCTGGGCGGCCAGCCAGGGCGTCCTCGTCCTCAAGCACACGCCCATCTCCAGCAACGAGCTGATGGTGGTCTGGCTGTCCGCCTTCCTGATCCCGTCCCTGTCGGAGGAGGTGATCTTCCGGGGCTGGGTGAAGAGGGGGGCGCCCATCGCCGCTGTGGCCTCCCTGCTCGCCTACATCCTCTGGCACCCCCTCCAGGTCTGGCTCGGCTTGCCCTATGGGCGGCCCGAATTCCTCGACCCCCGCTTCCTCGGCCTGATCGCGGCGGTCGGGACGGCCTGCACGCTTTCCCGCCTCCGGTCAGGCTCGATCTGGCCCGCCGTGGTCATCCATTGGGGGGCGGTGGTGATGTGGATAAGTCTTTACCGGACCTAGGGCAGGTTCAGCCTGCCTGAACATCCCGTTGAATTGACAAGGCCTGCCGCTGGCCCCATGTCGCGGCGCCTAGAAACGAGTACGCCCGTACCATGACCTACATCGTCACCGACGCCTGCATCCGGTGCAAATACATGGACTGCGTGGAAGTGTGTCCGGTGGACTGCTTCTACGAGGGCGAAAACTTCCTGGTCATCCACCCCGAGGAATGCATCGACTGCGGGGTCTGCCAGCCGGAATGCCCGGTCGAGGCTATCGTCCCCGACACCGAAGACGATGCCGACGGCAAGTGGCTGAAGCTCAACACCGATTACGCGAAAGTCTGGCCGAACATTACCGTAAAGGGCACTCCCCCCACCGACGCTGACGATTACGCAAAGGTTAAGGGCAAGCTTGCCACGCTTTTTTCGACAAATCCCGGCAAGGGCCTCTGAGGCGAAATGTCGCCTACCCCTGTAGAATCAGGGGTCTGAACACCACGTCGCGCTGCAGCAACGAGTTGAAATTTCTTACAATTGTGCTAAACAGCAGCATCGCCGACGGGCGGAAGCAAGAAACGCACAGGTCAGGTTCGATGCCGCACATCCACAGGATGGGCGCACCCGGATGTCTGACACTTGTCGTGAGTAACGAGGTGATCAAAGCATGACGAAGAAGCAGCCGGCAAAAATCGTCGAAGGGCTCTTCAACACTGGCCAGCACGTGGTTTACCCCGCGCATGGCGTAGGTCGTGTGACGGGTGTCGAGACCCAGCAGGTCGCCGGCATGAAGCTGGAAGTCTTCGTGGTCGCCTTCGAACAGGACAAGCTCATCCTCCGCGTGCCGGTCGCCAAGGCCGCCTCGTCGGGCATGCGCGCCCTCGCCTCCACCCGGGTCGTCAGCGATGCGCTGAAGACGCTTGGCGGCCGCGCCCGCATCAAGCGCACCATGTGGTCGCGCCGCGCCCAGGAATACGAAGCCAAGATCAACTCGGGCAACCTGATCCAGATCGCGGAAGTCGTCCGCGACCTGCACCGCGCCGGCGACCAGCCGGACCAGTCCTATTCGGAGCGTCAGCTCTATGAATCGGCGCTGGACCGTATGGCCCGCGAGCTCGCGGCTGTCGAAAACATCAAGCACGCCGACGCTGTCGAGAAACTCTCGAAATCGCTGGCCAAGCGCGCTGCCTGAAAGGGTGAGCCCGAAGGGGCCGCCGAAGAGGCTGCGGACTAGCTAGACAATTGACGGGGCGTCCCTTTCCGAGGACGCCCCGTTCGCTTTTGGGGTCATGCCTGCCGATTTTGGCAGTTTCATTTGATGCAGCCCTTTCCAATGGAACCCGGGAGTCTATTTCCGGTCTGTTCCGTGAATTTTGAAATGGGGTGGGAACCGCCCCCATCCCGACGTGTTTGTTCCGTCGGGCGGAGGGCCTGTCCTTCGCAAGCCTGCATATTCCGCGGGCGCCCAGGGACAAATTCACGGAGCCCTCGCATGGCCGCCACCGAAAGCAGCAACGCAACCGGCGCAGACCGCCGTTTCGTGAAGCGCGCAATGTCGGCCCCGCTGCTCGACCGTGATCATGAACTCGACCTCGCCCGCCGCTGGCGTGACGATGCCGACGAAGACGCACTCCACGAACTCTGCACAGCCTACATGCGCCTCGTGGTCGCCATCGCCGCCCGCTTCCGCACCTACGGCCTGCCGATGTCGGACCTCGTGCAGGAAGGCAATGTCGGCCTGATGCTCGCCGCTGCCCGCTTCGAGCCGGAAAGAGAACTCCGCTTCTCCACCTACGCCACCTGGTGGATCCGCTCGTGCGTGCAGGACTACATCCTCCGCAACTGGTCGATCGTCCGCACCGGCACGACCGCCGCTCAAAAATCCCTCTTCTTCAACCTCCGCCGTCTCCGCGCCCTGCTGCGCGACCCGACCGATGGCGGCCTCTCGCCCGAAAGCCGCGCCTACGTCGCCACTGCGCTCCGCGTTGACGAGGACGAAGTCGACAAGATGGCCTCGCGCCTGTCCGCCGCCGACCGCTCGCTCAACGCCCCCATCGGCGAAGCCGGTGATAGCGAGTGGCAGGACCTGCTCCCCGACATGGGGATGCTGCCTGAAGAAGAGACCATGATCGACCGCGACCGCGAGACCCGCAAACTCTGGCTCGCCGAAGCGCTCTCCGACCTCACCGAGCGGGAGATGATCATCATCCGTGAACGCCGCCTCGTCGAAGAAGGCGTCACCCTCGAAACCCTCGGCCGCAAACTCGGCGTGTCCAAAGAACGCGTCCGCCAGATCGAACACCAGGCCCTGCGCAAACTGAAATCCGCGCTGTGCCGCATCGTCGGCGACCCGGAAGAAGCCGGGCTCATCCCGTCGACCTGATCGATCGATTTCCATGTGACCACTGAAGCCCCCGGACGCCCGCGCGTCCGGGGCTTTTCTTTTCTCGCTGCTCCAGCGCGATGATGCGCGGCGACTACATCGCGGCCTGGACCGGACCGGTGCGCAACTGTCCCTGAAAATGGTATTTTCCGAGCGGCACACCGCGCGTGCGCAGGATGTTGTAGGCCGTCACCGCGTGGAAATAGAAATTTGGTAGCGAGTAGGTTAGCAGGAATGTCTCCGGGGTGAGGGCCAGCGTCCGGGGTCCCCACTTCGACGTCGTGGCGTTGTCCACGTCGATCGGCTGATAGATTTCAATCTCCAGATTCCTGCCGAACCAGCTGTTGACCTCGGCTGACGACAACGCCTCTAGCGCCGTCACGGCCTCACGGATCATGGCCCGCAAGTCAGCGAAACGCGTCGCGCTGACCAGTGGCGGCGGCGCGAACACGCCGGTCTTCGCAGTCTCAAGCCCCCATACGGCGTGGTTCTTCAAGGACTCGATCTGAAACCAGAACGGCGCCATGTCGTCGACGAGCCTAGCCCCAGCGAAATCGTCCGGATTGGCGCCCGTTTCAACGCAGTGCCGCGCCGCACGGTCGAGACAGTCTCCGATGGATCTCGTGGTCTGCAGGAAAGTCGGAACAAAGACGTCGTAGAACGATGCCGCCATGAACGTCCTCTCCTCGGGTCGCACACCGGTAGCGACGCATGAGCCTAGCGCCGCCGCAGGAAGCCGCGCAATCTTGTTGCGATGATCATCGAGTTGTGAGATATGCGCGGCCATGAAACGCTTCTTGCGATATCGCCGACAGGCCACCGCCCTCCGCTCATGCCTATGAGCGTGTGAGAGCGGCTGCTCTCCGCGCATGCGGAGGGCACGCGATTGCGCAGACGGAAGCGAAGGTTCTCCTTCGATCCCTGACAAAACAGATCGACGAACGCCATCGGCGCTTCGAACGATTCCGCTTGCGCCATCGCGCCTGACTCACGGGCGCTGACCTCCTCGGCGGTTTGTAAAACCGTTGCCGCACAACAGAGGAGAAGCCGGCGAGAGGGGCAGTACCTCCAGCGCCCACCAGACGATGTGGAGATGATGCAATTGGCAGACATGCCGCCCCGAGATGGCGGTTTCTGCGGGTTCGAGTCCCGCTCTCCACACCAATGCTCCGGTAGCCCAATGGGTAGAGGCGCTGCACTCAGACTGCAGAGGTTGAAGGTTCGAATCCTTCCCGGAGCACCATCGTCAACAGCTGTTGTGACGCATAGCTTAATCGGTAGAGCATCGGGCTTTGATCCCGAGTGTCCACGTTCGAACCGTGGTGCGTCAGCCAGCCTGCACTTTCACATTCTCCACCTGCGCCCAGTGCGTGACGCGGATCTTCGGCGTGTCGCCGCGCGCATCGATCCGCCCACGCACGCGGATACGGGCGCCGGTTGCGAGTTCGACGTCGGCAGGCCCCAGCCGCTCGCCCATGTCGAACCTGATGCCACCCGCCGACAGATGCGCCTCACCATCGCCCGCCATCTCGCCCAGCGCCGCCACCTCTCCCTCCACAATCGCGAAGTTCGGCGCGCCCACGAGATCATCCAGCCCCCGCACGCGCCAGTGCGCATCCGCCCACAGCCCGCGCTTTGCCTCGCGCGCCTCAGCCTCCAGCGCCAACAGTCTCCGCGCCCGCTTTGCATTGTCCGGATAGGTCCGCACCCGTGCGCCGCCCTGCCGCGCCATCAGGCCGTTGAGCCAGACGTCGCCGCCGACCTCGTCGCGCACGATCACATGCGCCAGCGCGCGTTCGTAGCTGTCGCGGCTCAGCCCGCCATACCAAAGCCGCGCCTCGCGCCCGACCGCCGCCGCCTCCAGCATCGCTCGCGCCTCGTCCCCGAAAGGCTCGCCCGCGCGGTCGCCATAGCCCGCCGCCGGCGCCTCCACCTCGGCCAGCCGCACACGCAGCCCAGTGTCGAGCGCCAGCACATCGCCATCCAGCACCCGCGCCACGCGCCCCTGCTCGCCGCCCGCCAGGTCGCCTTCCGCCGAACACGCCGCCGCCAGCCCGGCGAGCATAATGCCCCGCCGCGACCATCTCCTGCCTGTCTCGGAATCTCCCAGCCGCCCCAAACCCAGCCCCCTCGCGGGCCCACCATAGGCGCCCGACTCACCCCCGCCAACCGCGCTGGCGGGCGGCCGCTTTTGAAGGCATAAGACCCCCCGCCGATCCCGTAGCTCAGCTGGATAGAGCACCGGTTTCCTAAACCGGGGGTCGCAGGTTCAAATCCTGCCGGGATCGCCATTCTGCATGCATTTTCAGCGGTCGGGACGCCCTGTGCCCCTTCCGCACATGACCGGCAATTAAGCCAGCCCCGCGTCAGCAGGCGGCGCCTGCGGGCGTTGCGCGGAAATTGCAGCCCCCCTAGAACCATGTTTGGCCGCCAGGCAGCGGCAGGATCGTCGATGGAATTTCTTTCGGGCATTTTCAAAGCGCTGGCAGACGCCTGGGCCGCCGTTGAAGGCGGGCTCGTGGGCACGCCCCAGCTTGCCGGCATCGGCCTGATCCTCGCGATCGGCGCCGTGTTCGCGGTTGTCGTCCTCGGCATCGCCGCTCTCGTGCGCCTGGTCTTCAGCGCCCGCCGCGCCGCCCTCGCCAGCGCCGTGCGCCGCGACAACGAAGTCGGCGCCCGTATCCTCATCGTTCGCGGCGGCGCCGGACGCCGCCAGGCCGTCTCCGCCTTCCTGCGCAAGGCGATCGACGGTCACCTCAAGGACTACATGTTCGGCGGCCCGTTCCGCGTCATCAACTATCCCGGCGGCCTCGAGGGCGACGATCGTGCGCACCAGCTGATGAAGCGCACCGACGCCGATCTCATCCTCTGGGCTGAAGATCCGCGCGGCGCCAAAGGCATCGCCCGCATCCTCGCGCGCCCGTCGAACACGTTCGAGCAGCAGCGCCCGCCCGTCTCCTTCGCCATGCCGCGCGACAAGTCGGAATGGAACGAGGCGCTCAACCGCGCGATGGCCTACGCCGCCGCCAAACAGTTCCGCCCCGCCCTCGGCCGCCCGCAGGATTTCCGGCCCGAGCGCCTGCAGCCCGTAGTCGAAAGCCTGCTCTCCATCCTCGACAAGAAGCCGAAGGCCGATCAGGCCCTGCTCGCCGAGATGGTGGACGATGCTTCCGCCGGCGCACTGCAGCTCGCCTTTGCCGGCGACGACACCTGGATCGACCGCTCCGTCGATATCGCCCGCTCCACCCTGACCGAGATCAACCGCTCGGCAGCTCCCGACCGCTGGATCGCCGCCAACATCACGCTTGGCCGCGCGCTGCGCCTCAAGGCCGAGAAGCGCTTCGACCCGGTCATGCTGCGCGAAGGCATCGGCTATCTGACGGAAGCCCTCGAAGCCCTCCGCTCCGAGCCGCGTCTCAAGCTCGCCGAATCCGCCGCGCAGGCCATCGGCGAAGCCCAGAAGCTCCTCGGCACCCGCCGCAAATTCTCGATCTCCGGCGGCGGGCTGTAGAGCTTACGGCCTCTCCGGCGAATGCCGATATCCGAACCGGGAGCGGACAACCTGTTGTCCGCGTTCCCCGCGAAGGCGGGGACCGAGGGCAGGCGGCAAGGCTTGTCCCGCCCTGAAGCTTCAAGCCCGAACAAGGTTCGAAACGATCACTGGATCCCCGCCTTCGCGGGGAACGCGGACCTGAAGGTCCGCTTCCAGTCCCGATCCGGGTAAATTCAACCAGCCGCCTGCAGCACCGGCTCATCCGCTTCGGCGGCAGCTTCCCGCTTCGCCACGCACTTCGTGCACCGGCACTTCTCGCCGATATAAGCGCCGAAATAGTCCTCGCCGTAGTCGTAGTTCAACTCGTCGCCCGGCTTGATCGACTTGATCGCGTGCACCCACACACGCCCGTCCTCCACTGTCGCCTCGCAGTTCGGTGCGCAGGAATGGTTGATGTAGCGCGCCAGGTTGGACTTCACCGCGCCATCGATCGTGGTGCCATTGTCGAGGTCGAACAGGTATTTCGACCGGCTCTTGTACTTCTCGACCTCGGTGATCGGCCGCCCCGTATACTCGATCACGCAGGCGCCCTTGGGGATTTTCGTGGTGGTGAACAGCCCGCGCCCGGCGGACGCCCGCTTCACCACCAGACCGAAATCGCCCGGCGTGTACTTGTCTGCCGCCATAACTCAACCGACCCCAAAAACACACAACGCACTGCGCGGGACGCGCTCTCTCGCAACACATGCCGCGATAGGCAAGATGTGTTGCACGACGATGAATGAAAAAGACGGAAGTGCGTTCCCGCATGACCGCCGAAACGCCGCTTCCGTCTCCTGATGCTCACCGGTTGTCCACCTGCGCGCGGACGGCTTCGAGCCCTTCGCGCGTCACACGATAAGGCCCGCCCTCCTCGCTGCGGATGAACCGCCGCTTGCGAAGCTTGCGGAAGACGCCGAGCGTGCAGTCCGCCAGCCTCCAGCCGTCGCGTGTGATGCAGTCCACGGCGATGATGTCGCCGCAGTCGTCCTTCTGTTGAATGATACGCCCGCCCTGCGCGAGCGCGTGCAGCGTTCGCTGCTCGTACTTCGAGATGTTCACTGGAATTGTCGCCTGATCTGAACGGATGCGAAGCCGCGGCCCGATCGGGCGGCGGGTCGTTCAGCGCGAGCGGCGGCCTTCAGACCCTTTGCGGGGTCAGGCGCGGCTCACGAAGCGATGGCAATCTCGTGCGGCATCCTCATCCCCTGTCTGTTGGGGGTCGCGGCGATATGGCGAAGGTCGCAATTGAGGTCAAGTCTGCAAGGCGGGGTAGGCGTTGTCCGGACCGCCGGGCGCCTGCCCGGCTCTTGCTCTCCACATGAAGACTCGCTCGAGTTGACGCAAAGAACCGGGCAGGCGCCCGGCGGTCCTGAAGACCTACATCGCTCCTGTGCAGCGCACAAAATCTCGGAAACCGCAAAGTGTCGCCATTGACTTGCCGGATTACAGGCGTAACTTTCAATCAGATTACAGGTGTACCATGCCGCAGATCTCCGAAGCCGAAGCCCGCATCATGGAAGCGCTCTGGCGCAAGACGCCGCTCACGGCCGAGCAGATCTTCGCCGCCGTCGGCCCCGCCAATGGATGGGCCCCCGCCACGGTGAAGACGCTGGTCACCCGCCTGCTCAAGAAGAAAGCCATCTCCGGCGGCAAGGAAGGCGACAGCTATTGCTACCGCCCGCTGGTCGCCCGCGCCGATTATGTGCAGTCCGAAAGCCAGGGCCTGCTCGACCGGCTGTTCAAGGGCGAGGTCGCTCCACTCGTCGCCCACTTCGCCGAGAACCGGCAACTGTCCGCCAAGGATCTGCGCCAGCTCAAGGCCCTCATCACCAAGATCGAGGAGGACAAGAAATGACAGGCATTCTTGACGCTCTCGTCGAGATGAACGTCGCGGCCGCCGCCGCCATTGCCTTCCTGCTGCTCGTCCGCAAGCCCGCCCGCCTCGCCTTCGGCGCACACGCCGTCTACCTGCTCTGGGCGGCGGTCCCGATCGCCCTCCTCGCCACCTTCATTCCCTCGCGCACGATCGAGACACTCACTCTCGGCCTCACGCTCGAGGAAGTCATCGCGCTCACCACGGGCCCGGTCGCCGCCTCCATGCTGGAAGCCGCGCTCCCCACGGCGCTTGTCGCCATCTGGATCGGCGGCGCCGTCTGGATGTTCGCCACGCTCATCCGCCGCCAGGCCGAATTCCTGCGCGATGCCGATCTCGGCGTCGCCGGACCCGCCATTGTCGGCTTCTCGCAACCGCGCATCGTCACGCCCGACGATTTCGTCCGCCGCTTCAGCCTCGCCGAACGCAAGCTGATCCTCACGCACGAGCAGGTCCACCTCGACCGTTCGGACGCGCGCATCAACGCCATCGTCGCGCTCGCCCGCTGCCTCTTCTGGTTCAACCCGCTGGTTCACATGGGCGCGAAGGCCATGCGCGTCGACCAGGAACTTTCCTGCGACGCCGAAGTGCTCGATCGCCGCCCCCGCGTGCGCCGCGCCTATGCCGAAACGCTGCTGAAGACTCAGCTCGTCTCGCGTCCCCTGCCCGTCGGCTGCTACTGGCCCGCTGACTCGCAGCATCCGCTCACCGCGCGCATCGACATGCTGGCCCGCAAGCCCGTGTCCGGCCGCCGCCGCGCCGCAGCCACCGCCATCGCGCTCGCCCTCACCGCCAGCGCAGGCGTCGCCGCTTGGGCTGCCCAGCCCGAGCGCACCATCATCACCGAGGCGCCGGATATCCTCGTGCCCTTCCAGCCCGTCCCACCCGACGGCCAGCTGGCCGAAGACAGCACGCGGCCCACGCTGATCCCGCAAACAGCAGTGTTCGCGAAGGCCTGGCCCCTGCCGCATCGCGTCTCGAAGGCGGAAGTCACCGCAGAACTATGCATCTCCAGCGGTGGTGCGGTCGAGAACGTCACGCTCGTGAAATCGTCGGGGTATGAAAAAGTCGACGCCATTGCTCTCGGCGCCATCCACGCCATGAAGTTCAAGCCAGCCACGCACAAGGGCGCGCCAGTCGGCGTCTGCAATCACGGCTTCACGATAGCCTATGACGCAGCCAGCAGCGCGTCAGTACGTGCGCCGCCATGACGCGCTAGCCCGCTCACAGCCCTCCTACGTCCACATCCAACCGAGGAGTCCTCCATGTACGGGACAATGAGAACGCGCGCGCCAAATTCCACCCAGCTCGCCGGCGTCTCGACAGCCATTCTGGTAACCGCCGCCGTCGGCTACGCCCTCGCCAATGGCTTCGTCGTCAACGTCGCGAAGGCTATCGAGACCACGCTCACCTTCACACCGATTGTTGACGAGAAGGTCCCTGTCGAGAAGCCACTCGAGACGACCCTGCTCACCGACAACGACGCACCACTGGATATCCCCACACCCATTCCTCCCGATATCAAGTTCGTGGCGAAGAAGGACGTCATCATCGGCACAACCGACACGGAGAAGCGCGACGAGTCGCGCATCGGAACAGCCACCGGCGCATCCGTCGTGCCCGCTCCGGTTCGCAGCTCTCCGAAGATGATCTCCGACAACCAGCCCAGCTATCCCGCCGCCGAAATCCGCAAAGGCAATGAAGGCGTCTCGACGCTTGAGGTCTGCCTCAACGCCAGCGGCCGCGTGACGTCGGCCAGCATCGCCAAGACCAGCGGCCATGCCGGCCTCGACTCAGCCGCACTCAAGTGGGTGCGCAACGCACGCTTCACCCCGGGTAAGCTCGATGGGGTTCCACAGTCCGTATGCGGTCACAACGTGGTCTACGAATGGAACCTCAGAAGCGTCCGCGGATAAATGACAAGCCCTGTCCATTCCGGACAGGGCACGCCGGCACGCAATAGACGCCCCACGTCTAGCCGGCTCGAAGCCCCTCGTCCTCCCCGGCGAGGGGTTTCGGCTATTCAGCGAGCGCCCTTCGCCCCATCGATCACGCCGCGCCGCAGCCGCACCATCCCGCGAATCCAGCGATCGTAGTCGCCCGTCTTGCGCTGCATGTAAGTCGTCACCTGCTCGTGCGGCAGAATCAGGAAGCTCTCCGCATCGAGACCCGCTACGACAGCGCCCGCGACATCCGCCGGCGACAGCACGCCATCCACATTCTGCGATCCCGCCGCGCCCCCGAGCATCGGCGTATCCACCGCTTGCGGACACAGCAGCGAGACACCAATTCCATTTTCCTTCGCTGCGATGGCGAGGTGTTCGCCGAACCCGATCGCAGCATGCTTCGTCGTCGAATAGACCGCCGAGCCGATCTGAGAGAGGAGACCTGCCGCCGACACCGTGTTGAGAAAGTAGCCCGACTTTCTTGCAATCATTCCTGGCATCGCATGACGCGCCGCGTAGACATGCGCCATCACGTTGACGCCCCACGCCAGCTCCCAGTGCGCATCCGGCGGCGAACCCGGATTGTCGATGTCCGGATCGCCGCGCGAGATGCCCGCGTTGGAGCAGAAGAGATCGATCCGCCCGAACTTGTCCTCGGCCGTTCGCACGATCTTCTGGACGTCGGCTTCCTTGGTCACATCGGCCTGCACGGCAATCCCGCCCACGGACTTCGCGACAGCTTCGACCCCCGCGCCATTCATGTCAGCGACGATCAGGGCCTTCGCGCCCTCCTTGTGGAAGCGCTCCGCCAGCGCCTTGCCGATGCCGCTCGCGCCGCCCGTGACGATGACGACCTTGTCCGCGACTTTCATATGCCCACCTCACAAAAATGAGACGGGACCATGCCAACTCTGGCGCCGAAGGCTAGCCCCTGCCCAGTTCGATGAGCGTCAGGTGCACGATGGTCTGCTTGAGCATCAGCTTGATCGCATCGCGCGGTCCCGCCGGCGCGGCGGCGTCATAGCTGTACGTCACCATCGCCGGCGCATTCTGGCAGGCAGCATCCTTGGCGATTGCCGCTTCCCTCACGGCCTCCATGCTGGACGCTTCGCCATTCAGCTTGATTGCGCCGTCGGGCCCGATATCGACGTCGAGCTTCGCCGCGTTGCAGCCCGCCAGCGTTTCCGGCTTCAGCTGCGCCTGCGCACTGGAATTGGCCATTCCGGAAGGCCCGCCGGAACAGGCCCCGGCCACAAAAAGAGCTGCCGCCAGAAGCTGACGCATGATCGATCTCCACGCCGCCCGACAATCTTAACACTAGGCCGGAACGCCGCCGCGGCGACCGGCACGCGCAGACGTAAATTTGTTGCGGAGCGTAACCCAATCGCCGGGCTTCGCGATGCGGCAGAAAATGCCGCGCGGAAAACTCTGCACACCTTAACGGCGATGGCCTTGATTTTCTTGAGGCTCGGCGCGCGGGCATCGCGCGGCTTGTGACGATTCACTCGCGGGCAATCCGTGTTCACGAGTCATGAACTCGACGGCGCCATCTTGGTAACCATGGAACGCGCGTACACTTGGTCATCGATTTTTGCATGGGGGCTGACGCTCTCCGGCGCCGTGCTTGCCACGGGCGGCGTCATCGGCATGTTCTGGCCCGAGCTGGATATCGGCTGGCTGTGCATCATCGCATTCGCGGGCATGATGGCCTTCGGCATCGGCCTGGTGAACTGCGCCGCCGCAGGCGCCCTGCAGGCCATCAAGCATCGCAGGCCCGACGGCAGCCAGGTCGACTGGGCCGTCTTCGTTCCCGCGCTTGCCTGCTGCATCGGCTTCGCCTTCGCAACCAATATCGGCGTGCACCTCGGCTGGGAAATCGTGAAGGCCAAGGCGCCGGCCACCGCCAAGCTACCCTCCGCCTACACGATCGACGCTGTGTTCTACATCTTCGCCTTCGCCAAGCCCGCCATGGCCTGGATCGTTGAAGGCCGGAAGTCGATGGACACCGAAAACCAGGCCGCCCGTCAGGCCGCCCGCCGCCGCGAAGCCGCTGACATCGCCACCACCGAGTTCGCACGCGCGGAATTTGCCCGCACCGGCATTGCCGCGCCCCAAGCACCGAAGCCTGACCTCGCGCCGCTCTTCCCGCAGCTCGAAACGGCTCAGGAACAGCCCGCAACCATCGAAATGCCAGCGCCGCCCCTCAGCGAACCGGCCGCGCAGGAAGCTGTCGCGGAAACCACGAGAAGCCGCGCCGTTCGTGCCAAGCGCAAGCCCAAGACCGTCGAGGAACAGCGCGCAGCCGCCATGAAGGCCGCCGCCAAACGCGTCGCTTCGTTCCGCGAACAGCATGCCGGCCGCGTGCGCGACATCACCGAAGCCCGCTGGGACCACCCGCTCACGCCGCTCGAGATCGCCCGCGTCTGCGACACGCTGATCGCGCGCGGCGAGCAGCCCACGATGCGCCGCGTCGCCGAAGTCCTCGGCGTCTCGCAGATCCGCGTCGAAAAGGGCTGGCCGCAAGGCGTGCCACTCGACGGCACCGGCGAACACCGCGCGGCGTAACGATCCCTCAGGCTACCGCGCGAATTTCTTGAACGTCGGGCGCTTAGGCTCCGTGGCGTCGGCGCCCAGCCTGCGTTTCTTGTCTTCCTCATAGTCCTGGAAGTTGCCTTCGAACCATTCGACGTGGCTGTCGCCTTCGAAGGCGAGGATGTGAGTGGCGACGCGGTCGAGGAACCAGCGGTCGTGGCTGATGATAACGGCGCAACCGGGGAAATCCTCAAGCGCGGCTTCCAGCGCCTGCAGCGTTTCAACGTCGAGGTCGTTGGTCGGTTCATCGAGCAGGATGAGGTTCGAGCCTTCCTTCAGCATCTTGGCGAGGTGCACGCGGTTGCGTTCGCCGCCCGAGAGTTGGCCGACCTTTTTCTGCTGGTCCGTGCCCTTGAAGTTGAAGGCGCCGAGATAGGCGCGGCTCGGCTGTTCAATGCCGCCGATCTCGATGATGTCGAGACCACCGGAGACCTCCTGCCAGACCGTGTTCTTGTCGTTCAGCGAGTCACGGCTCTGGTCGATGTAGCCGAGCTTCACGCTCTCGCCGACCTTGAACGTGCCGCCATCCGGCTTCTCGCGGCCGGTAATCATCTTGAACAGGGTGGTCTTGCCCGCGCCGTTCGGCCCAATGACGCCGACAATGCCGCCCGGCGGCAGCTTGAACGAGAGGTCCTCGATCAGCAGCTTGTCGCCGAACGCCTTGTTGAGATGCTCGACGTCGATGACGTTCGAGCCGAGACGCGGTCCCGGCGGAATGCGAATCTGCGCGGTGGTGATCTTCTCGCGCTCAGCCGCTGACGCCTTTTCTTCGTAAGCATTCATGCGCGCTTTCGATTTGGCCTGCCGCGCCTTCGGGCTGGCCTTGACCCATTCGAGTTCGCGGTTGAGCGATTTCTGGCGGCCGGCTTCCTCGCGCTGTTCCTGCGCGATCCGCTTGGCCTTCTTCTCCAGCCACACCGAATAGTTGCCCTCGTAGGGAATGCCCTGCCCGCGATCGAGCTCGAGGATCCATGTCGTGATCTGGTCGAGGAAGTAGCGGTCGTGGGTGACGAGAATGACGCAGCCGGGGAAATTGGAGAGGTAGTTCTGCAACCACGCCACCGACTCCGCATCAAGGTGGTTGGTCGGTTCGTCCATCAGGATCATGTCAGGCTTGGAGAGCAGCAGCGCGCATATGGCGGTGCGGCGGATCTCGCCGCCGGAAAGCGTCGTCACGGCGCTGTCGCCCGGCGGGCAGCGCAGCGCTTCCATCGCCATCTCGATCTTGGCGTCGATGTCCCACGCGTTGGCGGCGTCGATCTCTTCCTGGAGCTTGGTCATCTGCTCCATCAGCTCGTCGGTGTATTCCTCGCCGAGCTTGATCGAGATGGCGTTGAACTCGTCCACCATCATTTTCTCGGGGCATTTCGCTGCGATGTTCTCGAACACCGTCTTGGTCGGGTCGAGCTTCGGCTCCTGCGGCAGGTAACCGATCTTGAGGCCGTCCATCGGCTTGGCTTCGCCGAGGATTTCATGATCCTCACCAGCCATGATCTTCAGCAGCGTGGATTTGCCCGAGCCGTTGACGCCGACGATGCCGATCTTGGCGTCTGGCAGGAAGTGCAGCCGGATGTTCTCGAACACCTTCTTGCCGCCCGGGTAGATCTTGGTCAGGCCGTCGAGGTGGTAAACATAGTGAGTGGCGGCCATCGGGGTTCCTGCGGGCGGGGGAGAGCTGTTTGCGGGGCCTAGATGCGCCGTCGGGCCTGCGAGATCAAGGCCGCTCTTCGCACCTGCGGCATGACAAGTTCGCGCGTTGCGACAACGACTCTCGCCAACCGGCCCGCACTGTGGAAACCTCCCGGTATCAAGCGTGCCGGAACAGGCGCGCCGGGAGGGACAGATGACAGCGACCGACGGCGCGGATCAGCACCGCACGACGCCCTATGCGTGGCTCGTGCTTTTCATGCTGGGCTTCATCTACATCTTCAACTTCCTCGACCGGCAGCTGATGTCCGTCCTGATCCAGCCGATCAAGGCGGACCTGGGGTTCACCGACGAGCAGATGGGCTACATGACGGGGTTCTGGTTCGCCCTGTTCTACACCGGCTTCGGCGTCATCGTCGGCTTCCTCGCCGACCGCACCAGCCGCCGCAACATCCTGTTCGCCGGCGCCTTCCTGTGGAGCATCTTCACCGCGCTGTGCGGCTTCGCTAAAGACTATCCGACCATGCTCGTCTCGCGCATCGGCGTGGGCGTGGGTGAGGCGGCGGGCGCGCCGCCGTCCTACTCGATCATCTCTGACTACTTCCCGCCTCATCGTCGCGCGCAGGCGCTGGCGCTGTTCTCGCTCGGCGTTCCGTTCGGCCAGGCGGCGGGTGTCGCCTTCGGCGCCAAGATCGACGGGATCTGGGGCTGGGAGACGGCCTTCATCTCGATCGGCATCGCCGGCGCCGTCGCCGCGGTGATCATGTTGTTCGTCGTGCGCGAACCCAAGCGCGGCGCGATGGACCACTCCGCCTCTGTGACGCGCGAACAGGCGGAAGCCAATGCCTCGCAGAAATCCGGCTTCTTCGAAACGTTCTGGGAATTCATCAACCGCCCGATGCTGCTGTGGACGGCGCTGGGCTGCGGCTTCAGCGCCTTCGTCGGCTATGTCGCGCTGACGTGGAACGCGGCCTACATGCAGCGCACCATGGCGCTGTCCAGCGACGATACGGCGCTGTGGTATGCGCTCATGCTGGCGGTGGCGATGGGTCTCGGCACATGGGTGTCGGGCGCGGTGACCGACTTCCTCGCGAAGCGCTCGAAGGTCTGGTACGCGCTGGTGCCCATGATCGCCATGGGTGCGTCGGCCCCGTTCTGGTACGCCTTCGTCATGGCGCCCAACTGGCAGATCGCGCTGATGATCCTGTCGGTGCCGACCTTCCTGACCATCATGTACCTCGCCCCTGCCCTGGCGCTGATCCAGAACTCGGTGAAGCCCTCGCAGCGGACCATGGCGGGCGCGATCCTGCTGATGGTGCTCAACATGATCGGTCTCGGCGGCGGTCCGACGCTCGCAGGCGCCATCTCGAGCAATTTCACGCTCAGCGGCATTGTCGAGCGTCTCGGCATCACGGCGGCCGAAGCCGGCGCGCTGGCCAAGATGCCGGCGGCGGTGCTGAAGGAACAGCCGGCGGAGATCGCTGCAGCGGTCTCGGCAGCATCGAACCTCGGCCTGCAGACCGCCCTGCTGTGGATCACGCCCTTCTACGCAGTGGCCGTGTTCTTCATCATCCTCGAAGCGATGGCGGTCCATCGCGAGGTCAAGGCTGGCGGCGCCGTTCGCGACGGCGGCGCGCGGCTCGGCATGGTCCTGCTGTTCATGGGCCTCGCCGGCTTTACGGCGATGTACATCATGAAACCGTTTGGCGTCTGGTTCGCTGACTGGATGGGCACGGTGCAGATCGTGCTGCTCGCCCTGTCGACCTTCTTCGGCGCCCTCCTGTGCTTCAAGGCGCTGACACGAAAGGCGCCAGCCGCCGCCTGATCCCGGGAGTCCGGGGTCACGCAAACTTTTTCGGCCTGACGCAGAGGCCGGTCGCCAGCAAGTTCTGGCGTCCGGCCTTCGTCGCATCTAGGCTATCGCGCAATCGCGATGCGCCGAGACGCGCACGCCGGAGGGAGGCTTCGATGATCCGCAAGACACTGGCCCTGCTCGCACTGCCGCTTGCCTTGCTGGCAGCCTGCAACCCCGCGGAATCGCCTGGGCCTGCACTTCCAGCCGCTCCGGATCTTTCGGTGAAGGCTGACGAGATGACGGCGCTCGACGCCTACATCGCCAAGGCCGATCCCGCCTACAAATGGGAGCTGACCGCCACCTATCCGGGCGATGGCTACACCACCTACGTGCTGCAACTCACTTCGCAGACCTGGCGCACGGAGGCCGATGTCGACCGGCCGGTGTGGACACACTGGATGACGGTCGTGAAGCCGACCGATGTCAAGCACGACAAGGCGCTGATGTTCATCTGGCAAGGCGACAACACCGATCCCGCGCCAACAAAAGCGCAGGACCGCTCGATCCGCATCGCCAAGGAAACGGGCTCCGTCGTCGCCGAAGTCGGCATGGTGCCCAACCAGCCGCTCTATTTCAGCGACTCCAAGGATGTCGCTCGCTACGAAGACGACCTCATCGCCTACACGCGCGTGAAGCACTTCACGACCAAGGACGATGAATGGCTGGTCCGCCTCGCCATGGTGAAGTCAGGCGTCAAGGCGATGGACGCCACGCAGGAATTCCTGAAATCGGAAGCCGGCGGACAGCTGGCCATCAACCAGTTTGTTGTGGCCGGCGCCTCCAAGCGTGGGTGGACCACATGGCTGATCGGCGCCGTCGACAAACGTGTGATCGGCATCATGCCGATGGTGATCGACGCGCTGAACTCGGAAGAAATCACCAAGCACCATTTCGAGGTGCTCGGCTTCTTCGCGCCGTCGCTGGAGGACTACGTCAATCACGGGCTCTTCCCGCACAAGATCGGGACGCCGGAATACCAGGCGGTGCTGAAGGTCGAGGACGCCTACAATTATCGCGACCGCGCGCGGCTCACGATTCCGAAATTCATCGTCAACGCTTCGGGCGACCAGTTCTTCCTGCCCGACAATTCGCGCTTCTATTATGCCGACATGCCGGACGAGAAACGCCTGCGCTACGTCGAGAACGCCGCCCACAATCTCGCGGGATCAGACGCCGTCGATTCCATGCTGGCCTGGTTCAATTCGGTCATCACCGGCGGCAAGCGCCCGGACTATGTGTGGAACATGGTCGGCGCGAACGGAATCGCCGTGAAGCCGATCGATGCGCCGAAGGAAGTTCGCCTCTGGCAGGCCCACAACCGGAAGGCGCGCGACTTCCGCGTGGAATCGCTTGGCAAGGCTTACACCTCCACCGTGCTCACAGCGCAGCCGGATGGCACTTATTTCGGACAGGTCGATATGCCGACGGAAGGCTTCACGGCCTTCTTCATCGAACTGAGCTGGGACAGCGGCCTTGCCAACACGCCGTTCAAGTTCACGACCCCGGTGTCGATCCTGCCCGATACCCTGCCCTTCAAATGGGAAGACGCAGCCGCCAAGTACGCTTCGACCGCCCCCAAGGGGCCGTAACTGCCAACACCCGCTTTTCGCCATATCGCCGCCGCTTGGGCAGGCGTAGGATTGCGTGATCGTGGGAGGTCACACCATGCGCATTGCAATCCTGATCGGCTCAGCCTGTCTCGCCCTCGGCGCCTGCTCGATGCCCTGGACAACCGAGCCGCCTGCCCCGGTCATTGCTGGCGGTTTTGCCCCGGCTGACGTGAACAGCCCGGGCTACAAGGAAGCCGAAGCCCTCGCCATCGACACGATCTACAAGCGCGAGCCGCAACGCAGCCTCGTTGAATCCAAAACCGCGCAGGTACAGGTCGTTGCCGGCCTCAACTATCGCTTCGACATCAAGATGAGCGGCCAGAACCGCTACACCGTGCAGATCTACCGCGACCTGCAGGGCAAGCTTGAAGTGACCGAGTTCACAAAGACCGGCGGCTAGTCCGCCATCATCGCGCGGCACGCGGCCTCGAGCCCGCGCGCATCCGCGTCGTCGAACGCCGCGAACTCCGTGGAATCGACATCAAGCACGGCAACCAGCACGCCCGCCGCGTCGAACACCGGCACGACGATCTCCGAGTTGGAGCGCGAGTCGCACGCTATATGCCCGGGGAAGGCATGCACGTCCGGCACGATGATCGTCTCGCGCTGTGTTGCGCACGCGCCGCACACACCTTTCGCAAACGGAATGCGCAGGCAGCCCAGAGTGCCCTGATACGGACCCACCACCAGCTCGCGTTGTTTCAGAGGATCGACCTCGTAAAACCCGCACCAGAAGAAGCGCTCCCCGAACGCCGCCTTCAACAGCGAAACAGTCGTCGCATAGCGCGCCGTGCGCGATGTCTCGCCTGCCACAACGGACGCGATCTCTTCGACGAGCTGGCTGTAAGCCGTCGCCTTGTCGCTGGAATACGTGATCTGCTGTTCCGCCATGGCGGAACCTTTACGCCTTCGCGAGCCGTCCGTAGAGCGTCTCTAGCGTCGCGGCGAAATCTTTCTGCTTGTCCGCGCTCAGCGCCTCGATCGCGGCGGTGAGACGATGAACAGGGTCATGATCCAGCAGGGATTTGCCGGCGGCTGTCAGGTCGATGCGGCGGATGCGGCGATCCTCGGGATCGGCCTTCACGGTCACCAGATCCTTGCGGGCAAGCGAAGCAACCGCACGCGAGGCCGGCGCATGGGTCACGCCCAGATAGGTCGCAACACCGCCGACGGTACGCGCCTGGCGGCCGGCGCGCGCGAGATAACGCAGAACAGCCCACTGGCCTGCGTGAATGGCTTTGGGCCCGCGGGCCTCATAAACCGCACGAGCGGTTTGTTCGAGCAGGCGTGCAACGACGCTGGCGTCCATAAGTTCAGTTCCCCTTGGCGAGTCTGGCTGCAAACCAAATGCGCCTCGTTAGGCGCGTTGATCCCCTGCCGCCCGTACTAGCCACTAGCACCTAGATTGGTTTCCGATAAGTCAACGCGAAGACGCTTCGTATAACTGACAGTGTAAAGGCAAAACCCACGTTTACCCATGCGTCAAGCGTGAGTTGCAGGAGGTTTTTTGGTTAAATTCCGGCCGTTTATTCTTAAGAACTGGCCTGTGGAGGGAAACCACCCAGTATTCGTCATCGCGAATACAGTCGCCGTTGACGATCTTGTGATCGATTGCTGGGCGAAAGCCTGGAGCGGGTGAAGGGAATCGAACCCTCGTCGTAAGCTTGGGAAGCTTCTGCTCTACCATTGAGCTACACCCGCGACCCTCACGGTTCCTACCACTTTGCCCAAGCAACGCATACGTCACCGTGGCGTGATTGCGACTAAGGTGCAAGCGATTCCGAATTCCGGTACGCGAAACAATCCGCACCGTCTCGTCCGTCCGGTGTATTCATGGCTCTCTGACGCAATTCCGCTTGACCAGGCGTCTCGTGCGGCTCTGAGGTTCTGAAATGTCGATGCCGGGGGCTTTCGTCATATTCGGTGCGACGGGCGATCTCGCCCGGCGAATGCTTTTCCCGTCGTTGTACTTCCTTGATGCCGACGGGCTTTTGCCATCCGGCCTGAAAATCGTCGGCGCCGCCCGCTCGAAACACACCGACGCGGAATTCCGCCGCGACGTCGAAGGCTGGGTGAAGGAGCGTGCGGGCGCTTTCTTCTCGAAGGAGGCCTGGGCCGCCTTCGCCGAACGGCTGGTCTATTCGCCCGGCGATGCGACGGACCCCAACACCTATTCCGGCCTGAAGGAAAAACTGAAGGGCGGCCATGGCGGCGCGCTGTTCTACCTCTCGACCTCGCCTGCCCTCTACATCCCCATCGTCGAGGGCCTCGCGGCGCAGGGCCTGACCGACGAACCCAATGGCGTCATGGTCGAGAAGCCGATCGGCAAGAGCTTCGCCACCTGCGAGCAGATCAACGCCGCCATCGCCAGGCATTTCAGCGAAAGCCGCACCTTCCGGATCGACCACTATCTCGGCAAGGAGACGGTCCAGAACCTGATCGCCCTGCGCTTCGCCAACGCGCTGTTCGAGCCGCTCTGGAACCGCCACGCCATCGACCACGTCCAGATTACCGTCGCCGAGACGCTCGGGGTCGAGGGACGCTTCGGCTATTACGACGAGTACGGCGCGACGCGCGACATGGTGCAGAACCACCTGCTCCAGCTGCTCTGCCTCATCGCCATGGAGCCGCCGACCAATATGCGCGCGGACTCGGTACGCAGCGAGAAAGTGAAGGTGCTGCGCGCGCTGCGCCACATCAACGAGTACGAGCTGCGCGACCGCACGATCCGCGGCCAGTACACGCGCGGCGTGGTCGGCGAGCAGATGGTGCCCGGCTATATCGAGGAAGAAGGCGGCAAGCCTTCCAACACCGAAACCTTCGTCGCCATCTGCGCCCATGTCGACAACTGGCGCTGGGCTGGCGTGCCGTTCTACCTGCGCACGGGCAAGCGCCTGCCGACGCGCCATTCGCAGATTGTGATCCAGTTCCGCGACGTGCCGCACTCGATCTTCAACGGTAGTCCCCTCACCGCCAACCGGCTGACCATCACGCTGCAGCCGGAAGAAGACATCTCGCTCACCATCATGAACAAGACGCCGACCCTCACGCAGGGCGGATACGAGCTGCAGCCGCTCTCGCTCAACCTCTCCCTGCTCGACGCCTTCAAGGGCGAGAAGCGCCGCCGCATCGCCTACGAGCGCCTGCTGCTCGAAGCGATCAACAACAACTCCACGCTGTTCGTGCACCGCGAAGAGTCGGAAGCGGCTTGGCGCTGGATCGACGGCATCATGGACGGCTGGGCGCGCACGGGCATGCGTCCGCATCCCTATCAGGCCGGCACATGGGGCCCGCCCAACGCCCTCAAGATCCCAGAGAACAACGGACACAGCTGGTACGAATGAGCACCGTCACAACTCACCAGGAAACCTTCTTCCCTGACCGTCGCCGCTTGTACGCGGGCGTGTGCCAGGATTTCCAGGCGAGCCTCGCCGACATCATCAAGAAGCGCCGCAAGGCCTCGCTCGCCCTCGCCGGCGGCACGACGCCGGGCCCACTCTACGACGCGCTGTCGAATGCACCGCTGAACTGGGAGAAGGTCTCGGTCACACTTACCGACGAGCGCTGGGTCCATCCGGAAGACCCAGCCTCCAACGAATTCCTCGTGCGTGACACGCTGATGCGCCGCCGCGCCGCTGTCGCGACTTTCATGCCGCTCAAGACGAACCACGCGAAAGCGTCGGGCGGCGCCGCCACCGCCGAAAAGCGTATCGCGCCGATCATGCCGTTCGACATCGTGCTGCTCGGCATGGGGCCTGACGGCCACATCGCATCGCTGATCCCCGGCGCTGACGGCTATGACGCGGCCGCCGACATCGCGAGCTCGCGGAAACTCGCCGGCATCCACGCCCCGAACGCTGCAGGCAGCCCGGAGCGCATGACGCTCACCGTCCCCGGCATCCTCGCCTCGCGTCGCATCGTCCTGCTCTTCATGGGCAACGACAAGCTGACCGTCTACAACGAGGCCAAGGAAGGCAAAGGCACATCGCCGATCCGCGATCTCCTGGCGCAGAAGAAAGTTCCTGTCCACGCCTTCTGGGCGCCCTAGCGCTTCGCGCTCTTCTCGCGTTTCGAAGCCGACAGCGAGATCGGCTCCCACGCAATGTGCGGGTCCTGCGCTGCGGCCCTGCCGAGCTGCCGTGTGATCAGGCTCTCTCGCAGCGTCCGCAGCGCCAGCAGCACGCTCGCGGTGACATCGCCGGTCGCATAGGTCTTGCGATCGATCGCGAGTGATCGCAGCGCCATCGAGGTCGCCGTCCACAACCCCTGCATCTCCACGTCCGGCGTAAGGCCAGCCTCGCGCGCGATCCGGCTGATGCTGCGGCCGTACTCTTGCGCGATGCGCGTGAACACCGGCCGGAACGCGGCCGCCAGCGCATCGTCGCTCCGTGCTCCGATGCGCATCTCGTTCACGGCGAACCCCTCCGGCATCCGCGATGTGTGCCACGACATGTCGATCAGCGCCCGGAAGCGCGGCATGCCGGGCGGCAGTTTTTCCAGCTGTTGCCGTCGATAGGCGGCGAGATTCGCATAGGCGTATTCGCCCGTGGCAATCAGCAGCGCCTGACGAGTTGGAAAATGGTGCATCAACGCACCGCTGCTGATGTTGGTGTCTGCGATGATCAGCGCATTGGTCAGCGCCGCGAAGCCCTTCTTGTTCAGGATCGCAAGGACCGCTTCCATCACCTGCTGACGGGTCTCGGCCGCACGCTCCGGGTTGGAGCGCCGTTTCGCGTGAACCGTTGCGTGCTGGTGAGTCAAAGCGCGGCCCTCGGTCCGACATTGCTCTTTCAACGAGGCCCCCTGGCTCGTCCGTCGCAAACTTGGGGCAGTTCGCGAAGACTAGTCGATTTCAGCAGTCTAGCCAGCACGCCAACGTTCGCTCTGTACGATTTCCACCAGAGACCAGTTGACGTAGGCGCCGGAACTGGGCACCTAAGAAACAGACCGATTGCTCGGTTTATGCAGATCTCCCGAGGATCTGCCTGGCGGGATGATGTCCTGTCAGCACTATTCAACCGGCCCCTCGCGGGGCCGGTTTTTTTCTTGCGCGTCAGAAGCTGGGATCAGTAGCCCTTCACGCCAATGCGGTTCCAGTAGCCGCGATTGGCAGGGTCGAGCAGGCAGAGCTGGCCGGGGATTTCATACGTCCCCTTCTTCGTCTGCACGACGCCGCGCATCTGGCCGTTGCCTTCCTGGATCACGTCGGTCGACAGGTTCTTGCCGACCTGCACCACACAGGCGACGTTGTTGTTGCCGGTCTGGTTGATCGACGCGTCGTTGTTCTTGCCGAGCTGGCGCACGGATGCGGTGTTGCCGTTGCCAGTCTGGTTGATGATGCCGGCGTTCTCCATGCCTTTCTGGAAGATCGCAGCCGCGTTGCCGAAGCCCTTCTGGCCGACGCCCGCGCCGTTGCCGCGGCCGCTTTGCTGCACGTCGACCATGCTCTCGCGCGGCGCATGATAGCCATAGCGGTCAACACGACCCTGCGCCTGGGCGGCGCCAGCCATTGCACCCGTCAGCGCGAGCGCAACAAGACCAAGACGAAACGTCTTCATGGCTACGACCTCACTTCACGGCAGACTTCACGACCGTCCGCACGCACTTTCAGAACGGCGCGGAAGCTGGATCCGCGCTCAAGTGAAAACTCCGAAGAGCCCAGCTCTTCCTTGACGCCACGGCGCGCATCGAACGGCCCGCCCTGCGAGATATCCGACGAGCCGCCCCCGCCCTTCTTGGTGATGACCAGCGAGTATTCGCCGGACATCGCATGGCCCGCGCGAACCAGCGGTGTGATGCGAATGCCGTTCGGCGTACGCTTCACGGAGATATCGCACCACATCGTCTCGCGCTCCGGAATGGCGTATTGCTGCGGCGTCGCGTGCGCCTTCTCGACCACGAGCGGCGCCGGCGCCTCGATGACAGTCTCTGGAACGATGACCGGCGGCGCGCCGGCAAGCTCCATCGAATAATCCGGCCCCACCGGCTGCTGCGCCGAGGCAAGCTGCGCCTCGGACGTCACGCCCCCCGAACATCCGGCGAGCGCTATCAGCGCCGCGAGTGTGATCAGATGTTTCGACATGGAACGTCTCCTCTGGAGAGGGAAACCGGGGCGGCCTCACGCCGCCCCGGCCTCGCGTTAGTTGTAGCCGCTCTGCACGACGACCGAGATGTTGCCCTCGCCGCGCTGGCGCACTTCGACATCCTGGCCATGGCCGGTCTGGATGATCGCCGACGCGTTGTTGGCGCCCGACTGATCGGTCAGGGCGCGGTGGCCCGTACCCATCTGCGCGGTACCGGCGACGTTGTTGTAGCCGCTCTGGCGCGTATCGGCCTTCAGGTTCAGACCGTCCTGCGCCGTCACGGCCAGGTTGCCTTCACCGCGCTGTTCGGTCGTCGACTGGTTGCGCGTGCCGTACTGGTCCATGCGCAGGAAGTTGTTGTAGCCGGTCTGGACGCCTTGCGCGTAGTGGCCGCGGCCACCCTGAACGGTGACTGAACCGTTGCGGTCGCCCTTCTGCGAGATGGCGGCGCCGTGGCCCCAGCCCTTCTGGTCGATCTGCACGCGGTTGCGCGACTGCGCTTCGGCGACACCGGCGCCGGCGAGAAGCGCCATGGCGAGGGCGGCTGAAAGAATGCGTTTCATGACTGCGAACTCCGTTGATTGCGCGCTTTCTTTCCGCGCGATGGGATGAGCATCGTCCCCGGCACATGACCCGTGGTTGAACAGCAACTTCAGAGTCAGCACGAACTGCAGTTCCTCTGCAGGCGTGCTATGGGTGAACGGATCTTCAGTTTGCGGAGCAGAACAGCGAGATGACATCGTCCGCCGTCGAACAGGTCGCTCAGCTCGTGACGCCGCTGCTGCGCTCGCTCGAAGCGCTCGGTCACATCGCGCGTCACCTCTATCCGCCGAACTATTCGCGCGTACTCGCGAGCGTCGGCACGCCCGACGAAGACCTGCGCAGCGCACGCGCAATGCCGCCCTGGCCCGATCCCTATTCCGCCTTGCGTCCCGCGATTGACACCGCCGCGGATGAGGCGCTCGCCGCCTACGCCGGACTGCGCGAAGCAGAGACGGCGCCGGAAGGATTGATGGTCGCGTATCGCGCGCTTCGCCACGCCCCTCGCGCGCTCGAAGCGCTCTATCCGCTCGCAGGCATGCTGCCGCCGGTCAGCCGCTTCTTTCTCGAGCCGGGCGCGCGTGGCGATGCAGCGCTCCAGCAGCGACTACTGAGGCAGCCGCCACCGACTGACACCGGCGTCCTGTGCTTCGGCGACGATCCCGACGCCCGCACGTCGCTCTGGATGTACGTGCCCGAAAGCTACGATCCCGCCAAACCGCATCCCGTGGTGTTCGCGCTGCACGGCGGTTCAGGCCGTGGCCGCGCCTTCCTCTGGAACTGGCTCGCCACCGCGCGCAGCCGTGGCGCCATCCTTGTCGCGCCCACCTCGCTCGGCCAGACCTGGGCGATCCAGGGCGAGGATCGTGACTCTCCCCACCTCGCCAGCATCCTCGCCTTCGTCCGCAAGAAATGGAACGTCGATCCCGCCCGCATGCTGCTCACCGGCATGAGCGATGGCGGCACTTTCACCTACGCCTCCGGTCTCGTAACCGGCTCGCCCTTCACCCACCTTGCGCCGGTCGCGGCCGCTTTCCACCCCATGCTCGTCGCCATGGCGGACAGCGAGCGGATCAAAGGCCTGCCGCTCCACATCCTCCACGGCGAGCTCGACTGGATGTTCCGCGTCGACATGGCCCGCGAGGCAAAACAGCACTTCACCGCCGCAGGCGCGAACGTCGCCTATGTCGAACCCGCCGACCTCAGCCACACCTATGGCGGCGATCTATCGACGATCATCGCGGACTGGCTGTTGGCTTGAGCCCTAGCTTTTGGTGTTAGGAAGATGTCTTCCTACGTGGCCGATTACGATCTTGCCGTTCTGTTCGTCGATTGTAAAATGGACTGATGCGCATACATTTGCGTCTCCCGAGCCAATCGTCACATGCGGCTCAAATATCATGCGCTTCCCGTTGTACTCGAACGTGTAGCTACTTCCGTGAGTCGTTCGCGTTGTATTGGAGATGCGCATTGTACATCTCTTGCCCCACCCTTTTTCCGCTAGACGCTGCCGAACATCGACTTTTTCGCCGCCATCGAGGCGCTGGCTAACTAGGGCATCTGCAACTTCATTCAGGTCGCTGAGAAGCGCATGAATATCTGCCGGTCGCCGAAACGGGCTCTCGCTAGCTGCCTCAATGGCAGAGTCGAGTACGACCACGTTTTTAAAGTTCGCCTTCGCAAATTCAACAGCTTCAACGATTGATTCAGGGTCGAACTCGTTGTCCGCGGAAGCGATAGCCGACGCAGCTTCATCTTGCCTACCAAGAAAGATCTCTTGGTTCGCTTTCAAAGAAGAGACCTCCGCCTCGAGGTCGGAAATTTTTTGAAGAGCTGAAGTAAGTTTACCATCCAATTCGATGGCATAGTTCTCCCATTCAGACCCAGTTGCCTGTCCCCGGGCCTCGATCTGTTTGGCTCGCCTAGCTCTATCGACGTTCCGCATAACGGCGCTCACGGCCGGATCAGGCGAAAAGCGAGTAGCAGCTACCGAGAATATCGCCTGCTCAATCGATCTCGTTATCGCACCAGAGCCAATTGCGCTGATCCGACTGCCCACGAACAGGGGGTGGAGAAGTGGTCGATCATCCCTGGAAAAGTGCGGCCAATAGATACGCACCCCGCCGTCAAAGCATGAAAGTGTGCGACCGAGTTCGTCGGTTAGGTCCCAAGTAGATTCGACGCTCTGAAGATGAACAAGGATCGCTACTCCAGCCAATCTGCGCGCAAGTTCCGTTGAATTGATCTCGTTCGGTGTGCCGTCGCCATATGGAGCGACAAGAACCAACGGCAGCACGCGCGCAGGACTTTCAAGAAGTTCGATGAGCTTTGCGACTTCCCCTGACCTGACCGGATAGGGTGTCGCCTGTATTCGCATGTCTCCTATCGAGACGATCCCTTGGGTACAAAGTTCTCGAACTACCCGAGGCGACCCAAGCGTCAAACGCACAGGCTCCACCCGATACTCGATCGACTGGATTGCAATCGTGTGCTCGATAATCGCCCTTGATCCTACTTGCCCCAACCGAACATCATTGATCCACACCAAACCATGGTCGGTATCGTGGGGCACAGCCCACTTTATGTGTCGGACGACATCGCCGACCTCATCCGCAAAAGATTCTGAACTGAGCTGGTGGCGGGGTGGAAGATCTTCGCAACCGTCCGACGCATCGGTCGGAAACTTGAAACGATCGATCTTGAGCCGCTTTTGGTAGTGCGCCGTGATCCAGTCAACGTAACGCTCGGCGAGCGGATTTATCGATTGACTGTCCGGCACATCAAAACGGCATGCGTAAACCAAGCGAGCCATAGTCCGTCCTCCCCGGCACGCATTGTATCAAGTTTCCCGAAAGACGACAGAAGGTCGGTGATGCTGCGACGTCGTTTTCCCATGGTACCGGCGTTATTGTGCGCTTAGCTGTTCACAATCCTCGCCGCTAAGTGCCGACTGTTGGCCTGAGCCTGATTCCAGCCGATATCTGTCTTCCGAATCGAAAGACGAGGCACGCAATGGCGCTTCACCCCAAAATCGCCGAGGTCACCGCGCGCATCGTGGAGCGCAGCCGCGACTCCCGGCGCGACTATCTCGCCCGCATCGAGGAGGCGCGGAAGTCCGGCCCCGGCCGCTCGCACCTCTCGTGCGGAAACCTCGCCCATGCCTTTGCCGCCTCGCCGCTCGGCGACAAGCTCACCATGCGCGGCCGCGCCCCGAACATCGGCATCGTCACCAGCTACAACGACATGCTGAGCGCGCACCAACCGTTCCAGCACTATCCCGACATGATCAAGGACGCCGCCCGCAAGGCCGGCGCATCGGCGCAGGTGGCAGGCGGCACGCCCGCCATGTGCGATGGCGTCACGCAGGGCCGCCCCGGCATGGAGCTGTCGCTGTTCTCTCGCGATGTCATCGCGCTCTCGACCGCCGTCGCCCTCACCCACGACGCCTTCGACGCGGGCCTGATGCTCGGCACCTGCGACAAGATCGTGCCCGGGCTTGTGATCGGCGCACTCAGTTTCGGCCACCTGCCGGTGATCTTTTCGCCCGCAGGCCCGATGCCGTCAGGCATCAACAATAAGGAGAAGGCCAGGGTCCGCGAACTCTTTGCTCTTGGCCAAGTCAATCGTGATCAGCTGCTCGAAGCTGAAGCCGCGTCCTATCACACGGCCGGCACATGCACTTTCTACGGCACGGCCAACTCCAACCAGATGATGATGGAGCTGATGGGCCTGCACCTGCCCGGCACCGCCTTCGTCAATCCGGATACGCCGTTGCGCCATGCGCTGGTCCGCGCGGCGGCCGTGCGGTGCGTCGAGCTTGCCCAGTCGGGCGAAGCGATCATGGCCCACGTCGTCGACGAGAAATCGATCGTCAACGCCATCGTCGGTCTGATGGCGACGGGCGGCTCTACCAACCACTGCCTGCACATCCCCGCCATGGCGCTCGCCGCCGGCATCATCGTCGACTGGAACGACTTCTCCGACATCTCCGGCGTCACACCCCTGCTGACGCGTATCTATCCGAACGGCTCGGCCGACGTGAACCAGTTCCACGCCGCCGGCGGCATGGCCTTCGTCACGCGCGAGCTTCTGCACGCCGGCCTGCTGCACGCCGACACGATCACCGTCGCGGGCAAGGGCCTCGAAGCCTACACGCAGGAACCGTGGATCGACGGCGACACGCTGAAATGGCGCACGGGCGCGGAAACGTCGCTCGATGAAAACATCCTGCGCCCTGTCTCCGCACCCTTCGAGATGGAAGGCGGCATCCGCCTGCTCACCGGCTCGCTCGGCCGCGGCGTCATCAAGATCTCGTCCGTCCCAAAGGACCGCCGCCTGATTGATGCGCCCGCCGCCGTATTCGACAGCCAGGAAACTTTCACTGCGGCGTTCAAGGCAGGAAAGCTCGACCGCGACGTGATCGCCGTCGTCCGCTTCCAGGGCCCGCGCGCCAACGGCATGCCGGAACTTCACGCCCTCACCCCCGCCCTCACCGCGCTCCAGAACAAGGGCTTCCGCGTCGCCCTCGTCACCGATGGCCGCATGTCCGGCGCATCCGGCGCCATCCCCGCCGCCATCCACATGACCCCCGGCGCCGATCAGGATTCCCCCTTCGCCCGCATCCGCGACGGCGACCGCATCGTGCTCGACGCCGAGGCCGGCACGCTCAGCCTCCTCGTCGATCCCGCCGAGCTGGCCGGCCGCCCACGCGATCCCGTGCCGCCCGCCGGCCATGGCTGGGGCCGCGAGCTGTTCTCCGCCTTCCGCGCCGTCGCGGGCGACGCAGAAATCGGCGGCGGCATCTTCAGTGCTTACACGGGCTCCGTCGCATAGGCGCACGCATGAACGCCGGTTATGCAAGCATGATCAGGTCCTTCCTGACCCGCGAAACTTCGGCGGAAGACTTCTCTCGCGCGTTTCACGAAGCGATCATGAGTGACAGAGTTGAGGATCAGACCCGGCATTCAGTCCTGATGCAGCTTTTCTTTTCAATTCAGAGCTTTACGACAGTAACCGGCTTGGTCGATGAAAGCCCAGACAAGTTCATTGACGAGGCGCAACTTCGCTTGGACGCCGAGAAGTGTGCTGCAGCTCTAGCCAGTATGCGTGAGATATGACCGTCGATGAACTCATGGCCGTGCAGCCCGTGATCCCCGTGATCACCATTGATCGCGTGGACGATGCAATCCCCCTCGCCGAAGCTCTCGCAGGCGCCGGCCTCCGCGTCCTGGAAGTCACGCTCCGCACCAAGGCCGCGCTCGAATCCATCCGCCAGATGACCACCGTCAAATCCGCCATCGTCGGCGCGGGCACAGTGCTGAACGCCAAGGATGTCGAATACGCCGTCTCCGCCGGCGCCCAGTTCATCGTCACGCCGGGCCTTTCCGAAAGCGCCGTCGCCGCCTCTGGCCGCGCTGGCGTGCCGATCCTGCCCGGCGTCGCCACCGCCACAGAAGTCATGGCCGGTCTCGACCTCGGCCTCACCCGTTTCAAGTTCTTTCCCGCCGAACAGGCTGGCGGCCGCCCGATGCTCGACGCCTTCCGCGGTCCATTCGGCCAGGTCCGCTTCTGCCCCACCGGCGGCATCTCGCTCGACCTCGCCCGCGACTATCTCACCCGCCCCAACGTCGCCTGCGTCGGCGGCGGCTGGGTCTGCCCCACCAAACTGATCGATGCGAAAAAGTGGGATGAGATCGGCGCGCTCGCGAAGGAAGCAGCGGCGCTGAAACGCGGCTGAACGTCTTCGTGTCCTTGGTGCACACCTTTGTGCCTTCGTGTTTCTCTTCAAAAAGATTCAAACACGAAGAACACAAAGAAGATTCACGAAGGCACTAAGCAGACTCGCCCGTCTCGAGCTTGTCGCGCGTCGGCGGCCCCGCCATCAGCAGCATCATCGCCTGCACCGCCAGCGCCAGCGAGACATAGCCGACAGCCGCCATCACCTGCGGCTCGGCGCCCTCGCCGAACACGAACAGCGTCGTGTTGGTCGCCAGCAGCTGGTCGCGCAAAACGCCAAGCCCCACATAGCCCGCGAAGAATGTCGCAACGCCGGTCCACCCCATCGCGCGCATCATGCGCCAGCCGACCAGACCCGCCGCCGCGCCGAACACGAATGCCACCGACAGTGCGAGCGCCAGCGCCGCCAGCCAGTCGCCATCGACCGCATAGCGCCACCAGTCCATCCGGCTCGCCAGCGCATCCAGTGCAATGCTGAAGATCGCGGCCGCAACGCCGCCCACAAGCGCCGCCGTCGCCCGCTTCGCGCCTGCCCGCGTGAGCCAGACCGTCGCCGCGAAGATCGCTGGCGAAACAAGACACACGAGAACCAGAAAGGACGCCGTCACGCGCGACACCACTACGCTTTGCGCGCGAGTCTACGCCTCATTCGCACATGACGAAAGAGTCATGCAGGCAGAAGCCGCAGAAATTCATCGTCCCGCCATTTCAGCTGCCCCGGAGCCATGGCGCGGATGATCTGGTTGGCCTGCCGCGCGATCACCAGCCCCCGCTTGCGCAGCAGGTAGAGCCGCTGGTCGCCCGCCCCCGCCGCCATGACGATGTCCTGGCCCAGCGCCGCCTCGCCGATCGCGTCGCCGTCGATGCCGGAGCGCGGGGAAGGCCCGATCAGCCCCGGCCGCAACAGCCACCACGAAAGCCCATAGCCCGGATTGGCTGAGGTCGGCTCGAACAGCACCTTGTAGACCTTGGGGTCGGCGCCCTTGGCGCCATCCATCACCCACTGTCCGAACGTGGCCCAGTGCCGCGCATTGAGGTGCGCGCCTTGCGGCAGGAACGGATTGCCGTCGCGCCCGCGCTTCCAGTCGGTCGGCTTGACGCCCAGCCCATCGAACAGCCGCGCCTGCAGCCACACGACCGGATCCTCCGGCTTGCCCGCCGCCTTCAGCTTCCGCTTCATGATCTCGCCGAAGCACTGGAAATTGGTCGGCCCGTAGACGAACTTCGCTCCAGGCTCGAGGCTCGCCTGCGCCTTGATCGCATCGAGATAAGCCGGCGGCCGCGCCACCTCGCCCTCGCCCTTCAGCCCCGATGTCAGCGTCAGCAGATGGCGGATTGTGATCTTCGACCGCTTGTCGTTCTTCCACTCCGTCAGCGTCTTCGCCGCCGGCTCGTCGATGTCGAGCAGCCCGTCCGCAGAAGCCAGCGCCGCCATCACGCCGGTGAAGCTCTTCGTCCCGCTCGCCAGTTCCCAGCCCTTGGCTACGCCGCCATCGCCCGGATAATTCTCGAACAGGATCCTCCCGTCCTGCATGACGAGCAGCGACACGCCCCGCCGCGCCGCCGCATACGCCGCCGCCGGACCATAGGGCCCGGTCACTTCCGCCGGTTGCTGCTGTTGCTGATTCCTCTGCCGGTTGCGCAACACCTGCGCGCCCGCCGTCCCCGCAAGCGCCGCAGCGCCCACCCCCATCAACATCGCCCGCCGTGTCGAAATCATCGCCGCCTCCAGCTACGTTCCATTTCGATACTACACAGTATCAGACCTGAACGGAGCTTGAACAGGCGCGATTAGTCCTCCGCCGCCTCGAAATACTTCGAGAGGCGCAGGCCCTGACCCGCATAGGTCGAATACGACCCGGCGGCGCCATACGGCACGTCCGGTTTGCTCGTCAGCTTCTCGAACACGAGGCGGCCGACCGGCTGCCCGTCCTCGACAATGAAGGGCACGTCGCGCGAGCGCACTTCCAGCACCGCCTTGCCCTTCGAGTGCGTGACGCCGAAGCCCGGATCGAAGAAGCCGGCATAGTGCGCGCGGAACTCGCCCAGTTCCGGCGCGATCGGCGCCATCTCGGCGGCTTCGTCCAGCGGAATGACGATCTTTTCCTTCGACGCGAGAATGTAGAACTCGCCGGGGTCCAGCACGATGCGACCGCCACGCGCACGCACGGGCTCCCAGAAATCCTCCACCGCATGCGCGCCGATGGCGGCGAGGTCGATGACGCGCGAATGGCGCTTGGCGCGATAGCCGACGATGTCCGTATTCGTCGGATGCAGGTCGAGACTGAATGTCATGTCGCGCACCGGCGTCTGCACGCCACGACGGATGCGCAGCTGCAACAGCCTGTCGCCCGTCCGCGCAAGAACCGAGAACGTGCGCGGAGAAATCTCGGCGTATAGATCGCCCTCGTATCCGGCTGGAATGCCATCGAACGCCCGCGCGCGATCGGACACGGCGCGCACGAACACATCGATCCGCCCTGTCGAACTCTTCGGGTTCGCCGCCGCCGACAGGTCCTTCGGCAGCTTCACGCGCTCCAGCAGCGGCACCAGATAGACGCAGCCCGTTTCCAGAACCGCGCCGCGCGTGAGATCGAGCGTGTGCATCACGAGGCTGTCGTCCAGCCTGTCAGCAACCACCTGCTTGCCCGGCAGGAAGCTCGCCCGCAGCCGGAACGCCACCTTGCCCAGCCGCAGGTCGAGCGATGCAGGCTGCACCTGATCGGCCTTCACGCCGCCCTCGGCGGTGATCGCGCCAGACTTCAGGATTTCCTTCAACTCGCGGTCCGGCAGCACGCCGACCGGCAGGGCCGCGCCGGAGGCGATGACCTTCTTCTTCACCGTCGCTTTCGCGACCGCTTTGGTGGAACTTGCTTTGCTCATTTCGGCGGGGTCACCACGAAGGCCTGTTGTATTTCCTGGAACACCGGAAGCGCCTCGCACCGCGCGGCATGCGCCGCCAGCAGCGGCCATCCTTCCGAAAGATCGAACAGCCCCGGATGCGCATCGCCGAGAAAGCGCAGCGCGCATCCCACCGTCACATCAGCATGCCCGATGTTCGGCCCGAACCACCATTCGGTCGGGTGCGCCATCCGGCTGCGCTCCAGCCCCGACAAGCATCCGGCAATCTGGCTGAGGCAACGCTCGATCCACGCTGGCGTCGCCCTGTTGTGCACCACCGTCTCGTAGACCATCGACACGGCCTTGTCGTTCATCCCCGTCGCCAGCGCGCACACCTTCTGCGCCTCGCGCCGCTCCGCGCCACCCGCCGGCATCATCGCAAGCGCCGGCGGCGCCAGCTGGTCCAGGGCATCGAGAATGGCGTGGCTCTCCAGAACCACATCGCCATTGCCCATCACCAGCGTCGGCACCCGCATCAGCGGATTGTACTGCGCGATCTTCTCGGCATCCCCGAACACCGACCACGGACGATGTTCGAACGACAGCCCGTACAGCCGCATCGCGATGGCAACACGGCGAACGAAAGGACTGTCATACTGGCCAATGAGAATCACGTTCCGCCTCCTGCCCCCTCATAACAGCATCACGCAGCCTGCGCACGCAACGCAGAGTCATGCGCAAGCCACGGAAAAATCGACGAAAATGTCGCACGCGGAATGTCGACGTGTCGCCTTTCGCGCGAGCTTCGGCAGGCGCATCTATCGCGTGAGCTCGCGGCTGGCCCGGGGTCGGCGTGGCGCGAGCTGGCGACGGTATTTTCATCCGGCCCCGCGCCTGATCTTATCAGGCAAGGAGGCTCGACGATGGAATTCGACGCCCTGCTGCTGTCACGCCTGCAGTTCGCCTTCACCATCGGCTTTCACATCATCTTCCCGGCCTTCACGATCGGGTTGGCTTCCTTCCTCGCCGTGCTGGAAGGGCTTTGGCTCGCGACGAAGAAGCCGGTCTTCCGCAACCTCTACCTCTTCTGGGTCAAGATTTTCGCGCTCTCCTTCGGCATGGGCGTCGTCTCGGGCGTGGTGATGTCCTACCAGTTCGGCACGAACTGGGCCGAGTTCTCCTCCCAGGTCGGCAGCGTCATCGGCCCGCTCCTCGCCTATGAAGTACTCACCGCCTTCTTCCTCGAAGCGTCCTTCCTCGGCGTGATGCTGTTCGGCTGGAAACGCGTGGGGCCGAAGCTGCACTTCTTCGCCACCTGCATGGTCGCCGTCGGCACGATGATCTCTTCCTTCTGGATCCTCGCCGCCAACTCCTGGATGCAGACTCCGCAGGGCTTCGCCTTCGCGCAGGACGGCACGATGGTCGCTACCGACTTCGTGGCCGTGATCTTCAATCCCTCATTGCCGACTCGCCTCGCGCACATGGTGCTCGCCGCCTTCCTCACGACCGCCATGGTCGTCGCCGGCGCCTCCGCCTTTGCGCTGCTGACGAAGAAAGCCGTGAAGGAAAGCGGCACGGCGCTGCGCATGGCCGTGCTGATGATGGCGGTCGTCGCCCCGCTGCAGATGGTCGTCGGCCACCAGAGTGGGGAAGTCGCCCACCACTACCAGCCCGCCAAGGTCGCCGCGATGGAGGGTTGGTGGGAAACCCAATCCCAGCAGCCAACGCTCCTCTTCGGCTGGCCCGATGAGGATGCGGAAACCACCCACGCCGCCATCGGCGTTCCCGGCATGGGCTCATGGTTCGTCGCGGGCGATGCCAATGCCGAACTCAAGGGCCTGAAGGCCTTCCCGAAGGAAGATCGCCCACCGGTATGGATCACCTTCTGGTCTTTCCGCGTCATGGTCGGCATGGGCCTCGCCATGATCGGGCTCGGCATCTGGGGCGCCGCCGTCTGGCTGATGAAGCGCATCGACCGCGCGACGCTCTATCACCGCGCCCTCGTCCTCGCCGCGCCATCAGGCTTCATCGCCGTGCTCGCCGGATGGATCGCCGCCGAAGTCGGACGCCAACCCTACGTGGTCTATGGCATCCTGCGCACCGCCGACGCCGTCTCGCCTGTCGAAGCCGGCGCGGTGGCGACCTCGCTCCTCTTCTTCATGATCGTCTATGCGATCGTCTTCTCGGCTGGCGCGCTCTACATCCTGCGCCTCATCGGCAAAGGCCCCGACACCGAAGAACCGCCGCCGAAGGACGTCACGGAACCGCCCGGCTCGCCGTTGGGCACCGGCGTGAAGAGCGCCGCGACGAAGGAGGGCTGACCCCAATGTTCGGAACAGAACTCTCCATGATCTGGGCGATCCTCATCGCCGTCGCCGTCTTCCTCTATGTCGCCCTCGACGGCTTCGACCTCGGCGTCGGCATCCTCTTCCCGTTCGCGAAAGACAGTCACGAGCGCGATCAGATGCAGGCCGCCATCGCGCCCGTGTGGGATGGCAACGAGACATGGCTCGTGCTCGGCGGCGGCGGCCTCTTCGCCGCCTTCCCGAAGGCCTACGCTGCGCTGATGCCTGCGCTCTACATCCCCATCATCCTGATGCTGCTCGCGTTGATCTTCCGGGGCGTCGCATTCGAGTTCCGCCACCACGGCCGCAAGATGGGCAAGAAGTGGTGGACCATCGCCTTCTCCGGCGGCTCCATCGTCGCCGCGATTGCGCAGGGCCTTGTGCTCGGCGGCTTCATCCAGGGCGTCAATGTCGTCGATGGCAAGTTCGTCGGCGGATCGCTCGACTGGCTGACGCCCTTCTCGCTCTTGGTCGCCGCCGCCCTTGTCGCCGGCTACGCCCTGCTCGGGGCGGCCTGGCTTGTGTTCAAGACGCAAGGCGAACTCTTCGAACGTTCACGCGCCTGGGTGAAACAGCTCGCAGGCCTCTCCGCCCTCGGCATGGGCGCGGTCAGCCTCGCCACGCTGGGTATCGACCAGCGCGTCACCTATCAGTGGGGCCTCACCATGACGAGCATCGACTGGCCCGTGTTCATCCCTCTCGCGCCCCTGCCGATCGTCGCAGGTGTCCTCTGCTTCCTGCTCTGGCGCGGCGCGGACCTCCGTCGCCACTACGCGCCCTATCTCTACGCAGTTGGCCTGTTTCTCGTCGGCTATGTCGGCCTCGCGATCAGCCTCTTCCCCTACATCGTGCCCTTCGCGATGACGCCAGCCGAAGCCGCTGCCGCCGACAACGCGCTCTCGCTCATGCTCTGGGGCGCGATCCCCATGCTGCCGCTGATCCTCGCCTACACCGCCTACGTCTACTGGCTCTTCCGCGCCAAGGTGACCGATGAAGCGTCCTATCATTGAAGGCCCGCCCGAAGCGGGCGATCCCAAACCGCCTCTCGGCAAGAGCCTCCTCTGGTTCGCCGCGCTATGGGTAGGCGGCCTCACCGCCGTGGCAGTCGTGGCCCACGCGCTGAGAGCTCTGATCCTGTAAGCAGTCTAGGCAATCGTTTAGCTCCACTGACTGGCGCCCCGGCGCGTGATGTCCTAAACGGCGGTCCAGTCAACGAAAGGCAGCCGCCATGACCGACGCAAACAAACCCCCGAAATCCGGCAAATGGCGCCCGCAGACCATGATGGTCCGCGGCGGCACTGTGCGTTCCGAATTCGGCGAGACGTCGGAAGCGCTCTATCTGAATTCCGGCTTCGTCTATGACAGCCCGGAACAGCAATCGGCCCGCATGGCTGGCGACGAGCCCGGCTACATCTATTCGCGCTATGCGAACCCGACCGTACGCATGTTCGAGGAACGCCTCGCGCAGATCGAGGGCGCGGAAGACTGCCGCGCCACGGCCAGCGGCATGGCCGCGATCCACACCATGCTCGTCGCCCCGGTGAAGCCCGGCGACCGCATCGTCGCCCCGCGCCAGCTCTTCTCGTCCGTCGTCTGGATCCTCAAGAACGTCATGCCGAAGATGGGCGTCGAGGTGACGTGGGTCGACGGCTCGGACCTCAACCAGTGGGAAAGGGCGACCACGAAGCCCTGCCGCTTCGCGATCATCGAGACGCCGTCCAACCCACTCCTTGATGCCGTGGACATCCGCGCAGTAGCAGACCTCGTGCATGGCGCTGGCGGCGAGCTGATCGTCGACAACGTCTTCGCCTCGCCCATCCTGCAGAAGCCGCTCGCGCTCGGCGCCGACTGGGTCGTCTATTCAACCACCAAGCACATGGACGGTCAGGGCCGCACGCTCGGCGGCGCCATCCTCGGCAAGACCAAGAAGATCGAGGACGATCTCCAGCAATACTACCGCCACACCGGCCCCTCCATGTCGCCGTTCAACGCGTGGGTGGTGCTGAAAGGCCTCGAGACGATGGACCTCCGCGTCCGCCGCATGAGCGACAATGCGCGCCAGATCGCCGACCGCCTCGCGAGCAACAGGAAGATAGCCGCCGTCCGCTATCCGGGTCGCAGCGACCACCCGCACCACAACATCCACGCCTCGCAGATGCCCGAAGGCGGCGGCTCGATGGTCGCCCTCTCGATCAAGGGCGGCCGCGACGCCGCCTACGCCGCGCTGAACAAGCTCAGCCTCATCGACATCTCCAACAATCTCGGAGACTCGAAATCGCTGATCACCCACCCGGCGACGACGACGCATCGCACGCTCACTGATGAAGAGCGCGCCGCCATCGGCCTCGACGACACCTGGGTCCGCCTCTCCGTCGGCCTCGAAGATCCGGCCGACATCGCCGAGGATCTCGAACAGGCGCTGGGTTAGGCCGCGACAAACCGTCCGCCATCGTCAGGACGCCCGTTTACCGGGCGCTCCTGACCATGAGCGATGCTCACTCCTCTCTTTAGTTGCGATTGCAACGTATTTTGTTGCAGTCGCAACGACTCGGTCCATATCAACACCATGAACGCAAACGCCGCGAGTCACGCGGCGGGGGGCGTGCCTGTCAATTGAAGGACTGTTTGCCACATGAAAATGCTTTTCGCCGGCGCATCGCTCGCGCTCCTCGCCGCCGCCTGCAGCCCCGCGCCGCTGGTCAGCGAGACGCCCGTCGTCGCCAATGCTGAAGTCGCCGCGTCCGCACCAATCGCCATCGCCTCGCCCGCTGGCGAATACGTCTCCGACCCCAACCATTCGAGCGTGGAGTTCAAGCTCCAGCACCTCGGCCTGTCCTACTACGCGATGAAGTTCAAATCGTACGACGCGACCGTCTCGTTCGATCCGGCCAACATCGCCGCCTCGAAAGTCACCGCCACGATTCTGCCGGGCAACATCCTCGCCGGCTATCCCAGCGACTACGTCGCCAACCACAAGGGTACGAAGTTCACCTCCTGGGAAGACGATCTCGCCAACAGCACAAACTTCCTCGATGCGAAGCAATTCCCGACCATCACCTTCGCCTCGACCACAGTTGCGGCAAGCAGCGAGCGTTCCGCGAAAGTCACCGGCGACCTCACCCTGAAAGGCGTCACCAAGCCGATCACGCTGGACGTCACCTTCTCGGGCGAGACCGCCGCCCACCCATTCTCGAAGACCCCCGCCATCGGCTTCTCGGCCACGGGCACGTTCAAGCGTTCCGACTTCGGCCTCGATTATCTCTCCGGCATGATCGGCGATGATGTCAGCATCGAGATCGAAGGCGACTTCATCCAGAAGGCCGCCCCGCAACCGGCTCAGTAACCGCAGTAATCGTTTCGCACACGGAAGGGGCGCGGGCACTTGTGGCCCGCGCCCCTTCTCTTTAAGCCGGGTCGCGGGGATCACAGTCAAAAGGCGGGGCAACGTGGCGAGCGCCTATCCATATCAAGCCGAGACGGATGGCGTCATCGTGCGCGTCCGCCCCACGTTCATCGACGCCGAAAGCTCGCCGGAGGACGATCGCTTCCTCTGGGCCTATCATGTCGAGATCGAGAACCGCGGCCGCCGCACCATCCAACTGATGACGCGCTACTGGAAGATCACTGACGGCGATGGGCGCATGCAGGAAGTTCGCGGTGAAGGCGTCATCGGCAAGCAGCCCGTGCTGCGCCCCGGCGCCAGCTTCGAATACACATCCGGCTGCCCGCTCACCACGCCGTCAGGCATGATGCAGGGCGCCTACCAGTTCGAGGACGACAAGGGCGCAACGCTCGAGGCGATCATCCCGCTCTTCGCCCTCGACAGCCCGTATGACGAGCGCCGCCCGAACTGAGCGTACGCGCTCGTCCTTCGACGGACGGCCCTTCGGGCCTGCTCAGGATGAGGGCTAAGCCACCGCCAGTAGAGTAGCGCTCATGGTGAGCAGGCGGCGAAGCCGCCGTCCGTCGAACCACGAGCGCGTGCTCAGATCCTGTCGACCGGGAAACGATAAAGCCTGCCACAGAACTGGCAGTCCGCCGTGATCGCGCCGTCGGCTTCCGCAAGCGACACGATCTCGTCACGCGGCATGTTGCGCAGCGTGGTCAGCAGCTTCTCGTCCGAGCAGGTGCACTTGTCCGTCAGCGGCTTCGGCGGCTCCAGCCGCACGCCGTTCTCGTGGAACAGGCGGAACAGCAGCGTGGCCGAAGACACATCCGGATCGACCAGCTCGATGTCCTCGATCGTGTCGAACAGGTGGCGTGCATTCTCCCACGGCTCGTCGGTCGCGCCACGCGTCGCGTCGCCCGCAACCTGCTGGATCAACGCACCGCCCGAACGCCACCGCTTGGTGCCGCCCAGTTCGGAAATCTCCGCCACGGCGAGACGAACGCGCGTCGGCACCTGGTCCGACTGCGAGAACCAGACCTGCGCGCAGTCTGCCAGCGTCGCGCCCTCGACGGGCACGAGGCTCTGCCACGGCGCCTGGTCAGGATCATTCGGCTGCAGCAGCAGCGCAAGCACGCCCTTCGCCATCAGCTGCGGCATGTGCGGCCGCTGGCCCTTGTTGATGCGGTCGAGATTGTCCCACTTCGCCTTGTCGAGGCGCAGGTAGCCGCGCACGCCGCCATCGGAGCGCGCTTCGGCTACCATCAGCGGCACCGGGCCTTCGCCCTGCGCCTGCACCATCACGCGGCCATCGAATTTCAGCGACGCCGACACCAGCACCGCCAGCGTCACCGCCTCGCCGAGCAGATGAGCGGCCCAGCGCGGATAATCGTGGCGCTTCAGAATGGGGTCGAGCACGCCATCGCCCAGCCGCGCGATGCGGCCACGGACGGACGTGTCCTCGATCTGGAACGACGCAACGAAGTCGTCGCCAGCCCCAAGCGGGTCATTCGGCATAGGTTTATCGGCCATTCCGGGGGAGCTACCATGTGTGAGCATCCGCGCCAAATGGGCGCCGGGACGCAGGGTTTCAAGCCGCCCTGGCTCTCTCCCGATCGCGCGAACTCTCTCCTCCGCACCCCCGCCTTCGCGGGGAATGCGGACAACAAGTTGTCCGCTTCCAACCCGTGCTCCCAGCTTGTCCCCACGCCTCGCCTTGCTAATCTGCGCGCGACAGGGGGACTTTCATGAAACTGCCGGTTCTCAAGGCCGTTGCGACGACCTTCGCCTTCACGCTGGAAAACCTGCTCACCCTGCTGCGGATCGTCTGGGCGCCGTATCTGGTTAGCTTCGCCCTCACCGTCGCCTTCCAGTACCATGTGCACAGCCGCATCGCCGATTTCATGGGCGGCGATCTCGGCTACGCCCAGATGCTAGGCGTCAACAACCAGATCGGATTCCTCAACCTCTGCCTCAACATCGCGACCGGCCTGCTCAACCTGATGATCGCGGCGGGCATCCTCCGCTTCGTCATAGACGGCGAGAAGCCGAAGCTGCCCTTCTACATCCGCTGGAGCAGCGATGAGTGGATCCTCCTCGGAACCGTCATCGCCACCTTCGCCGCCATCTGGCTGTTCACCTTCGCGGGCGGTCTCGCGATCGTGGCGGCGAGAGGCCTCGTCATGTCCACGCCCGCGCTCGGCTGGATCATCCCGATCGTCTTCCTGCTTGCCTTCCTCTTCCTGATGGTTCGCCTCTACCTCGCCTTTCCCGCCGGCATCGGCCGCGGCGAGTTCGGCGTCGGCCCGGCATGGGCCGCATCAGGCGGCCAGTTCTTCCGCCTCCTCGCCTATCTCATCATCTGGGGCATCCTCGGCATCCTGCTCCAGATCGCAGCCATCGCCGTCGTGGCGCCCGACGTGCTCGCCGCCTTCTACGACGCGTTCACCTGGGGGCCGGAGTGGATATCCTCCATCGACCTCAACCTGCGCATCATGGAATCGGTCGACGCCACCACGCCGCTCGGCATTCTCAGGATCGGCGGCCTCTGGACGTTCAACCTCGTCTCGACCGTCGTCGGCACGATCGCCATGGGCGTCGCCTGGCGCATGATCGACGACAAGCCCACACGCGCGAAAGGCGTGCCGGACGTCGAAGGCTCCGCCAGCTCGGTGATGGGGTTCTAGGGTCAAAGACCCAGAGAAAACACGACGCTGAATCCGAAACCCTGACCGCCAGCCGACGTGGTCGATGTGCCGCCAATCTGGCTGACCGACGCATCCATGATCCGCAGACCGAGGCCTCGGCGCGCGCCGGGCTGAATTTGTGGCGCGCCGATCCCGTCATCCGTGCAGAGAAGTTCCGCCATGCCGTCCGCCACGCGGCGCAACGAAATACGGATTGTGCCCGAACGCTTATCCGGAAAAGCGCGCTTCAGCGAGTTCGAGACGAACTCGCTGACGATCATTCCGACAGCCGATGCACGCCTGCTTTCGACGTCGAGCCGTTCCGCAGCAACTTTGACACGGACATTCGCCGCCGCATTGTCCTGCAGAAGGCCGGCAAGCCGCTCGAGGTAGTGACCGAGATCGACTTCGTCCGTCTTGCTTGTGCTGTTGAGTTCCTCATGCACAAGCGACACGGTGCGCAGCCGCTGCGAAACTTCGTCGAGCGCGGAACGGACACCGTCGTCCTTCGATGCGCTACGCTGCAGCTGTACGAGCGACGAAACGGATTGCAGCGAGTTCTTCACCCGATGGTCGATCTCGTTCATCAGCACCGCCTGATTCTTCAGTGCACGCCGTAGATCGAGCTGCGTCATGACCTGCCTGGCAAGCACCTGAAGCGAGCGCTTCTGGAAATCCGTCAGCACGCGCGGCTGATAATCGAGCACGCAAAGCGTGCCGAGCGGCAAACCCTCCGGCGTCTTCAACAATGCTCCCGCGTAAAAGCGAAGGCCCTGATCGCCAGAAACAAGCCCGTTCCCGGCCATCCGCGGATCGAGCTGTGTGTCTGAAATCTCGACGAAGCTCTCCTCCAGGATCGCATGCGAGCAGATCGAGGTTTCCAGCGGCGTCTCGCGCACGCCAAGGCCCGTCTCGGCCTTGAACCATTGGCGATGCTCGTCGATCAGGTTCACCACCGAGATTGGCGTGCCGCATATCGCTGCCGCCAGCTCCACCAGCTCGTCGAAGTCCGCCTCTCGCGGCGTATCGAGAATGTCGTACGACCTGAGCGCAGCAAGCAGGGCGGCCTGCAGGGGGTGAACGGCCGCCTTCACTTGGGTTTACCTTGTCGGTTGCGCGCCAGGGGCGCGCGTCCGGCATACCAGATGACCCTGCTCCTGGGGAGTCGCGCGGCGCCTACCCCCGGAAACACCACTCCAGGATTGCCTTCTGCGCGTGCAGGCGGTTTTCCGCTTCGTCGAACACCAGCGAGTGCGGGCCGTCGATCACGTCCGCGTCCACTTCCTCGCCACGATGCGCCGGAAGGCAGTGCAGGAACTTCGCCCCGCCATTCGCCGCGCGCATCAGCTCGGCACTCACCTTGTAGGCGGCAAGATCGCCAAGACGCCTGTCCGCATCCTTGTCGCCCATCGACACGAACGTGTCGGCGACCACGACATCGGCGCCCGCCACCGCCTGCTTTGGATCGCGGAACAGGTCGATGCGCCCCTGCTCGGCCCGCGCGCGCTCGACGTCTTCCATGTTCGGGTCATACCCCGCCGGCGTCGCCACGCTCAGCGAGAACCCGAATTTCGGCGCCGCATGGATGAACGTGTTGGCCATGTTGTTGCCATCGCCCACCCACGCGATGCGTGCGCCCTTCAAGGTCAGCCCTGCCTCTTCCAGCGTCTGCAGGTCCGCCATGATCTGGCACGGATGCGACTTGTCGGTCAGCCCGTTGATCACCGGAACCGTCGCCGCCTTCGCGAAAGCCACCACATCCGCATGGCTGTTCGCGCGCATCATCACCGCATCGACATAGCGCGAGAGAACCTTCGCCGTGTCTTCGATGCTTTCGCCCCGGCTGATCTGCGAATCCGACGCCGTCAGGATCAGCGACGATCCCCCCAGCTGCCTTATCGCCATGTCGAAACTCACGCGCGTGCGCGTCGAGTTCTTCTCGAAGATCATCGCCAGCGTGCGACCGACAAGCGGCGCGTCCTTGTCCGCCGTGCCCTTGGGCAGTCCCTTGCGGGCAGCCTTCCGGGTCTTGGCGCTGTTCAGGATCGATCTCAGCTCGCCCGAAGAGATGGGCCACAGATCGAGGAAGTGGTTCATGACCTCGTCCTTACGATCCCGCAGCCGTCATCATGGTCGCGAATTGCTGGTCGATGATGTCGATGGCTTCGCGCACATCGTCCTCGGTGACGATCAGCGGCGGCGCGAGGCGCAGCGTGTTGTTGCCCGCCGTGCCGACCAGCAGCCCGCGATCGCTCAGCTTGCCACGCAGCGGCAGCGGATCGTCGCGCATCTTCAGCCCGCGCAGCAGCCCGCGCCCCGTGATGTCCAGCACCAGTTCGGGATAGCGCCCCTTCAGGCTCTCCATACCCTGCTGCATCGTGCCCGCCACACGGCGCACCTGCTCCATGAACCCGTCGCCGGTGATCACGTCGAGCACCGCATTCCCGACAGCCATCGCCAGCGGCCCGCCGCCGAATGTCGTGCCGTGAACGCCCTTGGCCATGCCGGACGCCGCCTTCTCGCTCGACAGGATCATCCCCATCGGAAAGCCGCCGCCAATGCCCTTCGCCGCCGCCAGCAGATCCGGCTCCGCGCCCGCCACCCACTGGTGATGGAACAGCTTGCCCGTCCGCCCCGCGCCGCACTGGATCTCGTCATAGATCAGCAGCACGCCATGCTCGTCGCACAGCTTGCGCAGACCCTGCAGGCACTGCTCGGGAACTTCGCGCACGCCGCCTTCGCCCTGCACCGGCTCGATCAGCACAGCCGCCAGGTCCGGCTCCTTGATCGCCAGCTTCAGGGCCTCATGATCGCCGAACGGAATCGAGCGGAAGCCCTGCAGGCGCGGACCAAAGCCCTCGCGATATTTCTCCTGCGCGCCCGCGCTGATCCCACCGAGCGTACGCCCGTGGAACGATCCCTCGAACGAGAGAATCCCGATGCGCTCCGGCGCGCCCTTCGCCCAGTGATAGCGCCGCGCGATCTTGATGCAGCCCTCGATCGACTCGGCGCCCGAGTTGGTGAAGAACGCAAAATCCGCGAACGTCAGGTCGACATAGCGCTGCGCCAGCCGCTCCTGCCCCGGCACGCGGAACATGTTCGACGTATGCCACAGCGTGTTGGCCTGCTTCGTCAGCGCCTCGACGAGAACCGGATGGCAATGGCCCAGCGCGTTGACCGCGATCCCCGCGATGAAGTCGAGGTAGGGCTTTCCCTTCTCGTCATACATGCGCACGCCCTCGCCTCGCTCGAAAACGACCGGGCTCGGGCCGTAGACGGGAAGCACTGCGTTCGTCATGTGGGCATCTCCTTATGACGCCGGGCGGGAAACTCTGAAAACCTCTTTCAGGGCCGAATTGGAAAGCGCGCTGAATGAGGCTCGTCGCCCCTTCTGTCAATGAAAATGCGGTGACTCCGGGGCAAACGCCCCATGGTTCGACGGGCTCACCATGAGGCTACTCAGCCAGCCCTGGTTCAGCCATCGTGGTGAGCCCGTCGAACCATGCAGGCGTGCTCGCTACGCCTTCAGCTTGTACCCTGCCCGCAGCAGCATCCAGCACGCCACGCACAGCGCCAGCGTGATCGCCAGCGACATGGCCCCGCCGAACCAGAGATTGCTCTCCGCATGGCCGGTGAACCCATACCGGAACCCGTCGATCATCTGGAAGAACGGGTTGAAGTGGCTGATCGTCACGAACGGCTCGGGCAAGCGCCCGATCGGATAGAACGTGCCCGACAGCATGGTCAGCGGCATGATGACGAAGTTCTGCACCGCCGCCATGTGGTCGAACTTGTCGGCCCAGATCCCGCCCAGCAGCCCGACCGCGCCCATGAACAGCGAGGCCACCACCGAGAAGTAGAGCACCGCGAACAGGTTCGCGACCTGGAACGGCGTGATCTGCATGATCCATACGGCGGCATAGGTCACCAGACCCACGAGAATGCCGCGCGTCACCGCTCCCGATAGAAACCCGACCGTCAGCTCGCCCGGCGACAGCGGCGGCATCAGGAAATCCACCGAGTTGCCCTGCACCTTAGCGATGATCAGCGACGACGACGTATTCGCGAACGCGTTGTTGAGGATCGCCATCATCACGACGCCGGGCGCCAGGAAGGTCTCGAACGGCACGCCCCCCACCATCCCGCCACTGCCCTGCCCGAAGGCAAGCTTGAACACGAACAGCATCAGCAGGCTCGAGACCACCGGCGCAAACAGCGTCTGCATCCCGACTTTCCAGAACCGCCGCGTCTCGCGCAGGCACAGCGTCCACAGTCCCACCCAGTTCACCGCGCCATACTGCCGGGGCGATCTGTGCGCCGGAGCCCCCGGAGAAGCATCAAGCGGCGGTCGTGTCAGCGTCTGATCCATGACCGCGTTCTATGCCCTTGAGCCGGTTCCGCCATGGAAATGTAGTCATGGCGTCCAAAACGCAAGGTTCGGCTACCCCGCAATTCCGCGGAATCCAGACCACGCCTCCAGAAAAATTCTCCAACGCTTCCAACGCCAAACGCCGCTGGAAGTGGTGGATCTGGATACACCAATCCCGCACCCGCCCTGGCGCGCACGATAATGCGCGCATGAAACCGATGACCGATCCCATGTCGGCGCCGCCTTGGCCGCCCACCACCTACCCCGTCCCCACCCTGTGGGAGCGGGCGAAGGCCATGTTCGGCGTGCTGACGAAACGCATTGGCTCTGCGGCGGACCTCTCGCGCTGGATGCGCCTGCGCCACGTCCCGCGCACCGAAATCCTCTGCCGCCTCGTGCCGGTCGAGAAACTCACGCGCCTGCTGCTCACCATCGAGGCCATCACCTTCCTCCTGATGACGCCCGAAGGCGCGCGCCTCCGCCGCGAGACGCCAAAGCGCGAACCGCCGCCCGCGCCGCCGCTGCCCGGAACAAAAAAGCCGATCACCCGCATCGCGATGCCCGGCTGGCACACCATCGCCGCGCTGCGCCCGCGCATCGATCCGCGCGTCGCCGAACGCGAAGCAAGGCTCGCCGCCGAGGCGCCGCCAATCGATCCCTACGATCCGGAAAACTGGTCCTGCCGGTTCGGCGTCTTGAGTTGGCGCCATCCACGTCCCGACGCGGACGACGACGTCGCGACGTGTCAGCCCGCCGCCCGATCGATGCTCGAAAGCTTCATCGATACGACGTTTCCCATCGTGCTTGGCCCGACGATGGCGGACCTGGCGTCGCCGAAACCCGAACAGCCAAAACCCGAAGGCGATCGCGCCGCCTTCTCGCTCGCCCGCCGCATCGAGGCGCTCGCGCGCGTGCTCGCCGATCCCGGCCCCGCCATCCGCCGCCTCGCGAAATTCCTCGCGAGCCTGCCGCACGACGCCCTGCCCGACACACCCGGCGCCCGCTCCATCGACAGCCGCTGGTGGTGGCACGGCCGCCCCGAATGGTTCAACGTCAACGCCCTCGCCCGCCCTGCGGTGCGAGCCCTCACCACCGCCTGCGCGCCGCCTCCCGAACCCGGCTAGCAATCCTCCAATGCAAGCCGCCCAACTCGCTCACCCGCGAGAATGCGGCTGCATGTCTGGAAGCGGACCTCTGGTCCGCGTTCCCCGCGAAGGCGGGGATCCAGGGCCGACACCGAGGCTTGTTCCGGCTTGAAGCTTCAAGCCTGTGGAGGTTTCACAAACAGCGCTGGACCCCCGCCTTCGCGGGGGACACGGACCGAGAGAGTGGGAAGCAGGAGAGGAGAAAGACCCAATCCATCCGCACCCAGAACGTCCACAGGAAAGGGCAATGAGTCCAAACCCGGCACGGCCCGGGAACTTCGCTCGAAAGTTGAGTCCCCACGGCCACAGCTGAAGTAAACCCGTCCGCGACGCCGTGACTCAGTGAACCTGTGTACAACCCCAATATATTGATTTAGCTGTTAGGAAGCGCCCCAGCATATTGCGGCGCTGGAGCCCGCAGATACTATTCCTAGCAATTGGGAGCGGGGTCGGCCCGGACACAGCCTACATCTTGTGTCTTGCACGATTCCCCGAGGCTGTGGAGAGACATTCATGGGCTGGACCGAAGAACGCGTCGCAGAACTCAAGAAACTCTGGGCCGAAGGGCACAGTGCGAGCCAGATCGCCAAGCGCCTGGGCTCGGTCACCCGCAATGCGGTGATCGGCAAGGTGCACCGTCTGGGACTCTCCGGCCGGGCGACTCCGTCCCGCCCGGTCAAGCGCCCGCCCCGCCTTGCCCGTCCCAAGCCCCAGCAGCTTCCGCGTCAGGCTTCCTCGGCGCCTGCCACGCGCGGCGCCAACGCCCTCGCCGTCCGGCCCGAGCCGGCGCACACCCACATCTCCGAGGCCGAGGCCAACATCGTGCCGCAGCGCCTTCCCAACGGCGACATGGTCACCGTGCTGACGGTCAAGGACTCGATGTGCAAATGGCCGATCGGCGATCCGGCCGATCAGAACTTCGGCTTCTGCGGCCACGGCACGGCGGACAATTCGCCGTACTGCGCCGAGCACGCCCGCGTCGCCTTCCAGCCCGCCAAGAAGCGCGAACGCCGCGCCCGCGAGTTCGACTACATCCAGCGTCTCGCAGGCTGATCTCTCTTTTCCCGACACGGGCCTGAACAGGTTCGCCCCCAAAGGACGGAATCCCTTCTACCCGCGACGGCGCCGTCCCGGAGTCCCAGGCCACCACCTGGTCGATTCCGGGGCGGTTCTCGTTTTATCCGGACCGCCGGGCGCCTGCCCGGCAGTCGCTGCGCAGCAGCGAGTTCGATGATCACGCTCCTCCGCCAGATGGAAGACGGCCTCCCGATGCGCTAGCTTTCTCCGCAAGCAGGGGGAACAAGATGCGCCATTGCCTGTCCATTCTCGCCGCCGCATGCCTCGCCCTCGCCGCCGCGCCTGCCCTCGCACAAACGCCAGACACGGACGACGAGGACGACTTCGTCTTCGACCGCGCCTGCATGGACGACGACGGCCGTGACCTCTGCGACCAGGGTATGTGGTCAAAGATCGTTGCGAACTTCGGCCTCGAGCCCGCCGAACTTGTGCAGCGCGCCGGCTTTCGCGGCGTCCGCGTCTTCACCGTGGACGGCTACGGCAGAGACATGCCAGCCATCACGATCCTGACTCCCGGCGGCGCACGCGATCCAGAACTCGCCGTGCACTGGGAGACATTCAGAGGCGCGCCGACAGCCCATCGCGCCCGCCTTTCCCGCATCGCTCCGCCAGACCTCTGGCGCCTTGCGGCCGATCTGCAGAGCCTCACCGCGACTTCGCCCGATCGCCAACCAACGGCCGAGAAGTTGCCCGACGACCGGGTTGTCATTTGCCTGCACGCCTGGGTCACGGTCACCGAAAGCCTCACCGATTCAGGCGTGACACGGCGCATCCGCAACGCCTGCGGCGACGATCCACTGTTCGATGCGAGTTACGGAATGTCGGGTGAGGCGCTTCGCTCCTTCCCCGATTGTGTCCGCATCGATCCCGCCAACCATCGCAACGAGTCAACCATCCTGCGCCGCTGCTTCGCGCTCGACGGGCCGGACCCAGCCACCGCCGCCGAAGTCCTCAACCTGATGGACGGCGAGATCGACGACACCATCGACCTGAAAGCGATGCTCGCGCCCGATGTCAGCCTGACTCGGGCTGGCCATTCCGACGTCTCTGGCTCTGCCGCCGTGGCCGAAGCGTTCGCCGATCCGGAACTGACCGAGACCAGCCTCTACGCAAACCACGTCACCGCCGAACCCGGCCGCGTCACGGCAAGCGGCTACATCCAGGACTATCGCGAAGACGACCTCAAGGCGGCCACCATGCAACTCGTCTGGGTCCGGCCCGGAAACGACTGGCGCATCGGCTCAATCGCCATCGGCCCGTTCAAGATCGAGAACTAGGCCAGCCTTCCCTACCTGTCTGGCAAGCGGGGAGGAAAGCGTCGTGCCTACTTCGCCACCAGATCCTTCTGCAGCGTCTTCGCGCAGAGCATGAAGAACACCGCCGGCAAGACATAGAGCACCGACGTGATCACCAGAGATGTCTGGAGCGCTCTGGCATCGGCCCCCTTGCAGAAGATCTGCGCTGCCTCCGGCAACGCCTTCAGCGCATCGCCCTTGCACATCTTGGATGTAAGGTCGGTGAAACCCTCGGCGTTGGCCTGCATCGAGAACAGGATATCGGCAAGGAAGCCGATGAAGGGCGGGCCGAGCCCGTAGCCCAGCAGGTTCACGATGAATAGCAGGATGGCCGTCGCCGTCGCCCGCGTGCGTGCGCCAACAACGCCCTGCCCGATCGTGTACTGCGCCGCGAGGTAGCCGTACTTGATGCCCGCCCCGAGGCAGATGCCGATCAGCGCCACCCATTTGTTGTCCGAGCTGAACGCCCACACATAAAATGGCACACAGGCAATGAAGCCGATCGCCGGCAGCCATGCGATAGCGTTGGGGTGGCGCTTTACCACCTTCTCGGCGATCCATCCCGTCAACAGCACGCTCACCGAAGCCGAAGCGGCCGAGGGCACGTTGAACTGAAGCGCCGCCTCGGTCAGCGTGATGTTGTGCGTGCCCATTAAGAAGTCCGTCTGGAACGTCACGATGCCATAGCCGCAGAATGAAGCGAGCGTCGCGCCCGCTGCCATCAGCCAGAAGGACTTCTTCGACCCTAGTTCCTTCAGCGCCTCGACAAATGTCGCGCGCTTGGGCCTGACGACGTCCGCCGGATCAGTATAGCCGCGCGGCGGCTCCTTCACGGTCAGCCGGAACAGCACGGCCACGGCGACGCCCGCGAGCCCGATCACGATGAACGCTGTACGCCAGCCATAAGCATCGGCCACAGGCCCACCGATCAGGTTGGCCGACAGCGTGCCCGCAGTGACGCCCATCGCGTAATAACCAAGCGCGGTCGACCGTCGCTTCGGCGGATAATAGTCCGCGATGATGGAGTTGGCCGGTGGCGTGCAGCCAGCCTCGCCCACACCCACGAGTACGCGACAGATCACCATCATCACGAAGCCGGAGATGACGACGCCCCCGAACTCGACGGGCGCCACCATGCCTGACAGCGCCGTCGCCGCCGACCACAGCGCAATGCAGATCGTCATGATCCAGACGCGGTTGCCGTATTCAGCGTAGCGGGCGAGCGGAATGCCGACGATCGAATAGAAAAGCGCAAAGCCAATGCCGGTCAGCAGGCCGAATTCGCCTCGGGAAATCTCAAGCTCGTCCATCACTGGCTTGGCGACGATGCCGAGCAGGCCGCGGTCGAGGAAGTTGAGGATGTAGACGAACAGCAGCGCGTTCAGGACGTAGCTGCGATAGGCCTTCGTGCCGTAACCCGTGAGATGGCCTTCGCCCGCACTGGCTGGTGCGGCGCCAATGGCGCCGGTCTGCGTGCCCATCGATTTTCTCCCCAGTGTGCGTCCACTTCGCGAGGCCGCATCCTTCTCGCTGGGGAGGCTGACAAGTCTGCGCTGCGGCGTCCACCCTGAATCGCTGCGGGCGGGAAGTAAGGTGACTGACAACGCCGTTATGCTGCAAAAGCAAACGGCCGGACCCTTGCGAGGCCCGGCCGTTGTGTAACGGACGCTACGGTCCGGTCGCTGAATCGGCCAATCGCTAGATCGGCCTGGCGACCAGGTCCTTCTTCAGCGTCAGCGAGGCGAGGACGTAGAACACCGCCGCCGGGATGAAGAACAGCACGGTTGCCGCCATCGACTGCTGCAGGCCCTGGCCATAGGCGGCCGTGCAGACAGCCTGCTGTTCCGTCGTCAGCGCCGACAGGTCGCGTGCGCGGCAGATCGCGTTGGTCAGCACATCGCCCATGCCGGATTCCTGGATCTTCATGTTCATGAAGGTGTCGGACAGGATGCCGACGACCTGCGGGCCGAGGCCGTTGCCGATCAGGGCGATGATGAACAGCAGGATAGCGATCGCCGAAGCGCGCGAGCGCTGCGAGACCACGCCCTGCCCGATCGTGTACTGGGCGCCGAGATAGGCATAGTGGAACATCGCGCCCGCGCCCCAGATCACCAGCTGCATCGTGCCGGGCTCGGAGTAGAAGCCCCAGATGTAGAGCGGGATCGCGAGCAGCACGCCCACGGCGGGGATCCACGCCACCGCGTTCTGCGAACGCGGCGTCAGCATCTCGGTGAGATAGCCGCCGAGGAAAGTGCCGACCGCCGAGATCAGCGCCAGCGGCACGCCGTACGTCAGCTGGAACGTGCCAGGCGACATGCCGTGCAGGCGTTGCATCATGGGCGCCTGAAAGCCGAAGAGGCCATAGCCGACAAAGGCCACGAGGGCTGCGCCAAGCGACATCGTCCAGAAGGTCGGCTTGGAGCCGAGTTCCTTCATGGTCTCGACAATGCTGGCCTTCTGCACGCGCTGTGCGCCCGGCGGATCGGAATAGCCGCGCGGCGGCTCCTTCACCGTCAGGAACACGATCAGCGCGATAAGGAGCCCCGGCACGCCGAGCGCGATGAAGGTGAAGCGCCAGCCGAAATTCTCACCCCAGCCGAGCTGCTCGTGGATGTCCGGCATGCCGAACGCGGCGAAGAAGCTGACGACCGTCTCGTCGGTCAGGCCGACGATCACGCCGCCGAAACCTGCAGCCAGCGCGCTGCCGATGGTGACGCCCATGGCGAAGATGCCAAGCGCGTTGGCGCGGCTCTTCGGCTTGAAGTAGTCGCCGATCAGAGAGTTAGATGGAGGCGTGCCGCCCGCCTCGCCGATGGCGACGCCGACGCGCGCGATCAGCAGGAAGACGAAGCTGGTGGCGAAGCCGCACAGTGCAGTCATCAGCGACCACACGGCGATGCAAAGGGCGATGATGGCGACGCGGTTGAACCGGTCCGCGGCCATCGCGATCGGGATGCCCATCAGCGCATAGAACAGCGCGAACGGAGGTCCGTTCAGGAAGCCGTATTCGGTATCGGTTAGCCCGAACTCGGTGATGATCGGCTGCGCGACAACGCCGAGCAGGTTCCGGTCGATGAAGTTGAGCGTGTAGACCAGCGTGAGCGTGAGCAACACATAGGCGCGATAGCCCTTGCTCCCGTAATTCTGTCCGCCAGCCGGCGCTTCGCTCGCCGACGCTCCAGGTGCCGCCGCCATTTAGCCTCCCCTCGCGCTGCGTTGAGATTGCAGCGCCAATTGTCCTCACGGGACCGGTCTATCCGCCGTTTCCCGGGGCGCACCCTAGCTGCGATCACGCCCGCGGCAAGCCGTTTCATGGCGACGGACCAGCGCCACCAAAGGCAAATGCCGCGCTGCGGCGCAGCAAGTCAGATCAGCCCCTTGGACTTCATGCTGATGGTTTCCTTCGCGCCCACGACGAGATGGTCGTGGACCTTGATCTCCAGCGGGGCGAGCGCCTTCTCGATATCGCGCGTCAGCTCGATGTCGGCACGGGAAGGGGTCGGGTCGCCGCTGGGATGGTTGTGCACCAGGATCACGGCGGAGGCCGACAGCTCCAGCGCACGGCGGGCGATCTCGCGCGGATAGATTGGCGCGTGATCAACCGTGCCAACTCCGGCTCTTTCATCGGCGATCAGCTTGTTCTTGCGGTCGAGGTAGAGGACGCGGGCGTGCTCGATCTTCTCGTGCCGCAGCTTCTGCTTCACATAATTCAGCAGCGCAGCCCAGTTGGAGATGATCGGCTTGTCCTCGACAGCGTCTTTGGCGGCGCGCTGCATCAACAGGTTGGTAGCGCGGATATAGGCGACCGTGGAGTCACCGACTCCATCGACTTCGAGCAGGCGCTCCGGCGCTGCTCCGAGTACGGCTGAAACACTGCCGAATTTCTTGATCAGGCCCTGAGCGAGCGGCCTTACATCCACGCGCGGAATGAAAGCACACAGCAGAATCTCGAACACCTCGTAGTCGTCGAGGTGAGAGCCATCGCCTTTCATGATGCGCTGACGAACGCGCTCACGATGGCCGTGACGATGCTTCACAGGCCCTTCGGCGGTTCCGCTTCTTGCTGACTTCCCCCCGTCCCCCATCGTTTCAGGTCATTCCCTGAGACCGGAGACGTGCGGCGTGTGCTGGTCCGTGGGCGAGCCGGTAAATATCTCATAGCCCGTCTCGGTGACCCCGATGGAGTGCTCGTATTGCGAGGACAGCGAGCGATCGCGCGTGACGGCCGTCCAGCCGTCCGCCAGCAGCGCCACGTCCATGCGGCCGAGATTGATCATCGGCTCGATGGTGAAGATCATGCCCGGCATCAGGCGCTCGCCCTGCCCGCGGCGGCCGAAGTGCAGGATGTTCGGCGAGTCGTGGAACACGCGGCCGAGGCCGTGGCCGCAGAATGCCTCGACCACCGAATAGCGCTGGCGCTCGGCATGCTCCTGGATAGCGGCGCCGATATCGCCCAGGCGCGCCCCCGGCTTCACCGCCTCAATGCCCTTCATCATGCACTCGTAGGTGACGTCCATCAGGCGCATCGCCTTCCGCTTCACGCCGCCGACCGAATACATGCGCGAGGTGTCGCCATGCCAGCCGTCGACGATGACGGTGACGTCGATGTTGACGATATCGCCTTCCTTCAGCGCCTTCGCGCTGGGGATGCCATGGCAGACCACGTGATTGATCGAGGTGCACACCGTGTGCTTGTACCCCTTGTAGAACAGGCACGCCGGCAGGCCACCACGCTCCAGCACGAACTCGCGCGCCAGATCGTCGAGCGCGCCCGTCGTCACGCCGGGTACGACGTGCGGGATCAGCATGTCGAGGCATTCGGCGGCGAGGCGGCCCGCCCTGCGCATGCCCACGAAAGCGTCAGCCCCATAGAGCTTGATCTGGTTGGTGTGGCGCGGCGGCGCTTCGGATGCGTCGATGAAGGAGGAGGTGGTCATGGGCCTATCCCGGTCGGAAACCGTGTCTTTCAGCGATTGTAGCACAGGCCGTCAATCCGGCGAACCGGCAGGAAAGCAGCGCTAATTGACCCTGTCCTTGCGGCGTGGCGGCTCAGGCGCGAAGGGCTTGGGCAGCGGCATGGCCGGCACGCCTTCCTCCGCGAGCTCCTGGGCGACATCGGGGGTCACCTCGCCCCAAACGGGCCGGTGCTCGGTCTCGCCATAGAACATCGAGCGCGCCTCGTCGGCGAACTTGTCGCCGACATAATCGTGGGTCGAGGCGATATGCTGGCGGATCTCTCCGGCCATCTTCGCGGCGAGCGCCGCCTCGGCCTTCTTCTCGGACGAGCGAACAGACGGCGCCATGATCTGTTTGCGCACCTCGGTCGAACCGCACACCGGGCATTCGACGAGCTTGCGCTTGCGCTGCGTGTCATACGCTTTCGAGTTCGAGAACCATGCCTCGAACTCATGCTCCCCCACACAGGCGAGAGAATAGCGGATCACGTCAGTTCCATTCCTTTCAGCCTACTGCCCTTCACGCTGCAGCTGTCTGGGAGAGGAGTTGGTCGAGCTTCCCCATCCGGTCGAGGTCGTGGATGTCGTCCGAGCCGCCAACAGGCTCGCCATTGATGAACACCTGCGGAAACGTCGTGCCATGCGACCGCTGGATCATCTCGCGGCGTTTCTCGGGATCTTCGTCGGCGCTATACTCGATGAAGTTCACGCCCTTGGATGCAAGCAACGCCTTGGCGCGCGTGCAGTAGCCGCAGAAGCCTCTGGTATAAATCTCGACGCGCGCCGTCACCGGCAAACTCCTGACCCGATCAATCCCAGCAATCTCGCTGGAAGAACCTGAACAACAAACAAATACCAGAGCGGTTCAATTCTGGAATCGTTCCAAAACTATATGGGAACCGCCCTCGGGCCCGCAACTCGGGCCAAAGTAACCACATGGACGCAGGCCGCCCCGGCGCGACGTAAAGCCTGCGAACAGGCTTCCGCGGTGGCGCCCGTGGTCAAAACATCATCGACCAGCAAGATTTTCTTATCCTTCACCAGCCGGACGCGGGAGCCCCGGACCTTGAAGGCGCCCTGCACGTTACGCCGCCTCCCCTCCGCGGAAAGGCCGCCCTGGATCGGCGTGGACTTCACCCGCTTCAGCGCATCGACCGACAGCCTCGTCCCCCGCCGCCGCGCCAGCGCCGCCGCCAGCCAGACCGACTGGTTGAACCCGCGCCTCACCAGCCGGAAATAATGCAGCGGCACCGGCACGATCAGGTCGGCCTCCTCCACCAGCTCCGCCCCCGCCGCCGCCATCCATCCCGCCAACACCGTCAGCGCATCGCGCCGTCCCTGGTATTTCAGCGCCAGAACCAGATCGCGGGAAACGTCTCCATAGATCAGCGCCGCCCGCGCCCGGTCATACACTGGCGGCCGGGCGATGCAGGCCGCGCAGACCTGGCCGGGCTCCACCGCGATCTCGAACGGCGCGCCGCAGCGGGCGCACAGGGGATCGGACAGGAATTGCAGCTTCGCCCAGAGGTGCGGCTCCAGCACGCCGGGTCCTGCAACCTCGCGATTGGTGATCAGCGACCGTTGTGGCCAGACAACGCCTGCCAGGCCCGAAACGAGGCCGCGCCCATGACGCGCCTTATCCTCGGCGCGCCGAGCCGCTACATAGTCCGGCGATGACTGGTCCACCCCCCACTCCCCCCACAGATCCCCAGAAAGATCCCATGCGGATCTTCGACCGGCAGCTGCATGCCCACAGACGGGCCCGTGCCGCAGCCGGTTTCGCTAAGCATTCTTTCCTGAAAAGGATCGCGGCGGAAGACATCGCGTCACGACTTTCCGAGATCAATCGCCGTTTCGATACCGCGCTCGACCTCGGCGCGCATGACGGGACGCTGGGGCAGGTTCTGAAAGCCGACCCTGTCGTCGCGGCAAAGATCGGCGCGATCACGTCCGCCGACCTCTCGCCCGCCTTCGGCCACACACAGGCCGACGAAGAAGCTCTGCCCTTCCCGGAACAGTCTTTCGACCTCGTCGTCTCGTCGTTGTCGCTGCACTGGGTCAACGACCTGCCAGGCGCCCTGATCCAGATCAGGCGCGTGCTGAAGCCCGACGGGTTGTTCATCGCGACGGTGCTTGGCGGGCGCACGCTGACCGAGTTGCGTCAGTCGCTGCTTGCAGCGGAAGACGAAATCCGCGGCGGCGCGGCCAACCGTGTCTCCCCGATGATGGATGTGATCGACGGCGCAGGCCTCCTTCAGCGGACGCAGTTCGCCATGCCCGTCGCCGACAATGACGCACGCACTGTGCGCTATGCCCATCCGCTCAAGCTACTTGCAGACCTGCGCGGGATGGGCGAGACGGCGGCCTTCGCCGACCGCTCCGCGCCGCCACTGACGCGCGGCATCCTGATGCGTGCGATGGACATCTACACCCAGCGCTTCAGCGATCCGGACGGCCGCGTGCGCGCAACGTTCGAGTTCGTCACCCTGTCAGGCTGGGCGCCGGGCCCCGATCAGCCAAAGGCAAAGCGGCCAGGCAGCGCGACGATGCGGCTGGCCGATGCGCTTGGTGTGAAGGAACAGGCTGCCGGCGAAAAGACAGGCCCGAAGGGCTAGGCCGCGAGCGGCTTACGACCCGTCGAATCCAGCCTGCACCGCAGTGAACGAGGTGTTCGTGTTCGTGCCAATGGCCGAGGCGCCGCCAACGATGGCGAGCGAGACGATGCCGGCAATCAGGCAGTACTCGATGACCGTCGCGCCGGAGCGGTTCTTGAGCACGAGGAGAAGCTTCTGGAGGTTTTTCATGCGTGTCCGGCCTTCGACCAATCTATGAACTGCTCGAACAGCGGAAGATCGGCTGCAGGGGCTGGATAGCCCCTGATCTCCTTCGCCGACACCCACGCGAGCTGCTGTCCCTCCAAGGCTTCAACCTCACCCTCCCAGCGCCGGATCATGAAGACCGGCATGAGCAGGTGAAACTTCTCATAGGTGTGCGAGGCGAACGAAAACGCCGTCAGGTCGGTTTCGGCAACGGTCACGCCCAGCTCTTCCTTCAGTTCGCGCACAAGCGCGCTCTGAGGGGTTTCGCCGGCTTCGACCTTGCCGCCTGGGAATTCCCAGAGACCAGCCATCGACTTTCCCGCGGGCCTCTGCGCTAGAAGCAGACGCCCATCGCTCCGCACAAACGCAGCCGCGGCAACAATCACCAACGGTCTTGCGCGTGACTCTTGTGTCATATCGAGGTGTACACCCGGTGTAGATGGAAGCGTCAGCTTCGATAGGCGCCGTTTATCTTCACGTAACCATCGGTGAAGTCGCAGGTCCAAACGCGCGCCTTTCCGGTTCCAACACCGACATTCACGCGGATGAAGACCTCCTGTCCCGAAACGGTGCGGGTGGCTTTTTCTTCGGAATAGCCGGGAGAGCGGGAACCGTCCTTCGCGACCTGGTGGTCGCCGAACCACAGCGAGATGCGATCGCGCTCGACCGGCTCGGCGGTCTTGCCGACAGCCATGATCACCCGGCCCCAGTTGGCGTCGCCCGCCGCGATGGCGGTCTTCACCAGCGGCGAGTTGGCGATCGAGCAGGCGATGGTCTTGGCGGAGCCGTCGCTGGCGGCCCCCTCAACCGTGATCTCGATGATCTTGGAGGCGCCCTCGCCGTCCCGCACGATCTGCGTGGCGAGATCGAGCAGCACGCGGTGCATGGCTTCCTTGAAACCCGCGAGGCGCGGATCGTCCGGATTGTCGATGGGCTCGCCGCCTGCAGCTCCCGTTGCGAACAGCATCAGCGTGTCGGAGGTCGAGGTGTCGCTGTCGACCGTGATGCAGTTGTAGGTGAGATCGCCCAGCGTCGAGATCAGATGCTGGCACACCTTCGGGCCGATATTGGCGTCGGTGAACACGTAGTTCAGCGTCGTCGCCATGTTGGGCTGGATCATGCCCGATCCCTTGGCGACGCCGACGATGGCGACGTTGCGGCGGTTGAGATCGGCAATCTCGCCAGCGGCCTTCGCGAACGTATCGGTCGTACGGATGCAGTTGGCGATCTTCTCGAAATCCGGCGCGCCCAGCTTGCTCCAGACCGCTTCCACGCCGCCCGAGATGATATGCGGCGGCATCGGCTCGCCGATCACGCCCGTGGCCGACATGAACACCTCATGCTCGCCGCAGCCCGACATCTTCGCGGCGGAGGCAACCGTCGCCTTGTTTTTCGCGATGCCCGCCGCGCCCGTGAAGGCATTGGAATTGCCGGTGTTGACCACCAGCACCCGCGCCCTGCCCCCGCCCGCCTTCAGCGAGGCGCGGCAACGATCGACGTCATCCGAACGCGTGGACGAGTTTGTGAAGATGCCGCCGGCAGCCGCGCCGTTCGGGAAGTGAACCACCAGAAGGTCGTCCCGCACCTTGCCCTTGTAGAGCCCGAGCGAATGCGTCGCGACCTCCATCCCGCCGACCTTCGGCAGTACTGGAAATCGCTCCGGCGCGAGCGGTGATACGGGCAGTTCCATGTTGCTGGCCAAGGCGTCGTCTCTCTACGGGGAAGGAGGTGTTGTCGCCGGAGGCGTTGCGGGAGGAGTTGTCGCTGGGCCCACTGGCGCCGGTGCAGGCGCCGCAGGAGTCGTTGTCGCAGGCGCAGGCGTGGCGGGCGACACTGTTGCAGGCGCAGCCGGTGTTTCAGCAGGCGCGGCAGGCGCCGGCTTCGGTGCGACGCGCTCGGGTTCGTTGGGCGCATCCAGCCGCGAGTTGCGCGGTGAAGTCTTCTTGCTGATCTCCGCGTCGCCGCGCAGATCCTTCAGCACTTCCTCCAGCTTGGTGCGGCGGAGGAACTCCTCGATCGGCCCGCGCAGCTTGTCGATCGTCGGCGGCTGGGCCTTGCGCAGCTCCTCGATCTTCACGACGTGCCAGCCCTGCGCGTCCTCGAACGGCTTGGAGATGCCGCCCGCCGGCGTCTCGCGGATCACCTTGGCGAACTCGGGCGTCGCGTCGTCAGCCGTCATGTAGCCAAGGTCGCCGCCATCCATCCGAGTCACCTGATCGGTCGAGCGCCTGGCCGCCACGACGATGAAATCGCCGCCCGCCTTCAACTCGGCCACGACCTTCTCGATCGCCTCTTTTGTAGGCGCCTGGATGTGGCGGACGCGGGCTTCGTTCTCGAGCACCAGCAGGCTCACCTGCTCCTCATACATCCGGCGCACGGAGGCCTCGTCGATCTCTTCATCGGCGATGTGTTCGAGCAGGATATTGCCGAGGATGTTGTCGCGCGCCGTGGTCAGCCGGTGACGGGCCTCGGGCTCTTCATCGAGGCTGCGATCCAGCGCCTCCATGGCCATCAGCTTTATGTCGATCAGCTGGTCGAGGATCTCGTTGAACTCAGCGCTCTCGGGTTCGAGCGTCTCGCCCTCGCGGATGACGCCCTTAATGCGGGCTTCCATCGCCACGTCCGAGACGTAGATGATCTGGCCGTTAACTGTTGCGGCTTCGGCGGAGGGTTCGCTGCTGCCGGCTTCCCGCTCGGCGGGCGCTTCTTCGCCATTGCACCCTGAAAGGGCGAAGCAGGCCAGGACGGCGGCGACCGCAACGTCCCTGAGACGTGTCCCAAAAGCCATCCCCGGGCTCCTCAAGCTGTTAAAGCTGTCTTCAGGCAGGCAGGGCTACCAGCGCCAAGATTGACACTGGGTAAGCTGGTCCTTACGTCTCGCCAACGCGCAAGTCGAGGAGTTCCGTAGGGGATTTCCGGGTTTCGCGCTGGCGTAGCCGAGGCCGGATTTTTCCCCCGGATACACTATATATCGAGGGGTCCCGCGACCGTCGCGGAAGGCTGGCAGCGGAAGTTCGCAATGCTCGGAATCGCCACGAAGCTTTTCGGTTCGGTCAACGAACGAAAAGTCAGGCCCTACAAGGCTATCGTCCAGCGCATCAATGCGCTGGAGCCGGTCACCGAAGCCCTGTCGGACGACGCCCTCAAGCAGCGCACCCGTGACTTCCGCCAGCAGGTCGCCAACGGCGCCAAGCTCGACGACATCCTTCCTGAAGCCTTCGCGACCGTTCGCGAGGCGTCCAAACGCGCCCTTGGCCTGCGTCATTTCGACGTGCAGCTGATCGGCGGCATGATCCTCCACAAGGGCGGCATCGCCGAGATGCGCACGGGCGAAGGCAAGACGCTGGTCGCCACCGCGCCCGTCTACCTCAACGCGCTCGAGGGCCGCGGCGTCCACGTCATCACCGTCAACGACTACCTCGCCAGCCGCGACGCGGAATGGATGGGTCAGGTCTATCGCTTCCTCGGCCTGTCGGTCGGCAAGATCGTGCATGGCCTAGACGACGCGCAGCGTCGCGCCTCGTATGCCTGCGACGTCACCTACGGCACCAACAACGAATTCGGCTTCGACTATCTTCGCGACAACATGAAGTACTCGCTGGCTGACATGGTTCAGCGCGGCCACCGCTTCGCAATGGTCGACGAGGTCGACTCCATTCTGGTGGACGAGAGCCGCACGCCGCTGATCATCTCCGGCCCGACGGACGACCGTTCGGAACTCTATCAGCAGATCGACGCGATCATCCCGCAGCTGGTCAAGGAAGACTACACGCTCGACGAGAAGCAGCGTTCGGTCGTGTTCTCCGAAAGCGGTAACGAGCGCATCGAAGAGCTGATGGTGGAGGCGGGCATTCTGCAGGGCTCTCTGTATGAACCGTCCAACATCACGCTGGTCCACCACGCGAACCAGGCGCTGCGCGCCCACAAGCTGTTCCACAAGGACAAGGACTACATCGTCAAGAACGGCGAGGTGATGCTGATCGACGAGTTCACCGGCCGCATGATGCAGGGCCGCCGTCTCTCCGAAGGTCTCCACCAGGCGATCGAGGCGAAAGAGAAGACCAAGATCCAGCCCGAGAACCAGACGCTGGCCTCGATCACCTTCCAGAACTACTTCCGCCTGTACGACAAGCTCTCGGGCATGACCGGCACCGCCTCGACCGAGGCGCAGGAATTCCAGGACATCTACAAGCTGGAAGTCACCGAGGTTCCGACCAACAAGCCGGTAAAGCGCATCGACGAGGACGACGTCGTCTACCGGACCGCGAAAGAGAAATACAAGGCGATCATCGCCGACATCCGCGACTGCGTGCGCCGCAAGCAGCCGGTGCTGGTCGGCACGGTGTCGATCGAGAAGTCCGAAGTTCTCTCCAACCTGCTCGCCGCCGAGCGTATCCAGCACCAGGTGCTGAACGCCCGCCACCACGAGCGTGAAGCCCACATCATCGCCGACGCCGGCGTGCCGGGCCACGTCACGGTCGCAACCAACATGGCCGGCCGCGGCACCGACATCCAGCTCGGGGGCAACGTCGAGATGCGCCTCGCCGACGCGACCGCGGAAAAGGTCAAGCAGGTCGCGCGCGAACTGACCGAGGAAGAAACCCGCGAACTGCGCTCGAAGATCGAAGCCGAAGTCGCGGCCAAGAAGGCCGAGGCGCTGGCCGCCGGCGGTCTCTACGTGCTCGCCACCGAGCGCCACGAAAGCCGCCGCATCGACAACCAGCTGCGCGGCCGTACCGGCCGCCAGGGCGACCCCGGCCGCTCCAAATTCTACATCTGCCTTGAAGACGACTTGCTGCGCATCTTCGCCGCTGAACGCCTCGACGCCATCATGCGCGGCCTTGGCATCAAGGAAGACGAGGCCATCACCCACAAGTGGATGAACAAGGCGCTCGAGACCTCGCAGAAGCGCGTCGAACAGCGCAACTTCGAGATCCGCAAGAACCTGCTGAAGTTCGACGACGTCACCAACGACCAGCGCAAGGCGATTTTCGAGCAGCGTATCGAATTCATGCGCGCCGCCAGCGTGTCGGACGTCGTGAAGGACATGCGCCACCAGCTCATCAACGAGATGTGCCTGCGCCACATGCCGGAGAAGGCCTACCAGGAACAATGGAACATGGCCGACCTCGAGGAAGAGGTCGCCGACGTTCTCGGCCTGCCGCTCCCGGTCCGCGAATGGGCCAACGAGGAGGGCGTCGCCACGCAGGAAGTCGCCGCCAAGGTGATCCAGGCGACCGACGATTTCTACGCGCGCAAGACCGAAGCGGTCGGCGAAGAGCGCATGCGCTGGCTCGAGAAGCAGATCCTGCTGCAGGAAGTCGACACGCGCTGGCGTGAACACCTCTGGCATCTCGACCAGCTGCGTTCGGTCATCCACCTGCGCGGCTATGCGCAGCGCGACCCGCTGAACGAGTTCAAGAACGAAGCCTTCACGCTGTTCGAACGCCTGCTGAGCGACCTGCGCGCAGGCGTCACGCGCGTGCTGATGCGCGGCCAGTTCGTGCAGGAGCAGCCGCCGGGCGCGGACGCCGGCAATGCCCGCTCCGCTCCGCCGCAGCAGATCGCTTCGCGTCCGCAAGCCGCACCGGCGCAAGCCGCTCCGCAGCAGACGCCGACGGGCGCGGGACAGGTTCCCGCCGCGTGGGCCGCAACGCCGCGCAACGCGCCCTGCCCCTGCGGCTCAGGCAAGCGCTACAAGAACTGCCACGGCGATGTGAGCACCGCCGCGCGGGCCTAGGCCAACGCACACGGACAAGAAACATCAGCCCGGACCGCGAGGTCCGGGCTGATTGCTTTTCAGTCTGCCGCCACGAGTTCACCACGCGCTTCCGGCTCTTCCCGGATGCCGAGCAGATGCCGCGTGAGCAGCGGCGCGATGCCGGCCACCGCGATGCCGGCGCCCAGCATCACCGTGTTGGCGACGCCGATCGACTCCGCGACCCACCCGGCGGCGAGGATCGACACCGTCATCCCCGCGCCGTTGACCACCTGGTTGAAACCATTGGCCCGCGCCAGCTGATCCTCCGGCAGCAGTTTCTGCTGCAGGCTCACGGCGAGGATAGTGAAAATCATGATCCCGAAATCGCCGAGGAACTGCTGCGCCACGAGGAACGGTATCGACCATTCCTTGAAGGCGGCCGCCGGTATCAGCATCAAGAGGCCCGCGACGCTCATGCAGAACCCGAGCACGATGGCCGGACCGTAGCCGACCGCCTTCGCCAGTTTCCGCGCAAACAGCGAGCCGAGCAGCGCGCTCGCTCCGCCGACCGAAATGATCACGCCGATGACGCCGGGCGTCAGCCCGAGATCGCGCATCAGGAATATCATCAACGTGGCAAAGAAGAAGCCCGCCGAGACATACCAGAACGCTGTCGCCGTGATGATCGCCCGCATCGGCGGACAGGTCGCGATGGCCCGGAAGCCAACCACGATGTCCTCGCGAAGCGTCTTCAGCACGGATGGCTGCGTAACCAGTTCGGTCTTTGGTTCAGCCACGGCTTCGCCTGCGCCCTTCGGTATTTTCCAGAGCCAGAAGGCCGACCAGATGAAGGTGAAGGCGTCGACGACCATGGCGATGGGCGCAGTCAGAACCTCGATCAGCGCGCCGGCGATGCCGGGGCCGGTCAGCTCCGCGATCGACTCCGTCGCCTGCAACCGCGAGTTCGCCTCGACCAGATGCTCCTTGCCGAGAAGGCCAGGGAGGATGGCGACATCGGCGTTCTGGAACAGCGCGCTCGCCGCCCCCGCCAGCGCCGCCAGCAGGCAGAGCATCGGAAAGCTGAGCAGGTTGAACCACCACGCCACCGGCGCCGCGATCACGATGGCGAACCGGAACAGGTCCATCACCACCATCAGCCGGGTCTTGTTGGATCGCTCCACGAACCCGCCGCCGAACAGGCCGGCGAGGACGTAGGGCGCATAGGTCAGCGCGGAAAGAACCGCCGCCTCCCACGGCGATACGGCCAGCGCGCCCACCGCAATGATGGGAATGGCCGTGCGCGTGATGCGGCTGCCGAACGCAGAAAGGATCTGCGCGGCCCAGAGCCGATTGAAATTGGCGTGCGCCCACAGGGGCGACGATCGCCGGAGAAATTCGAACATTGGATGCTTCCGAAACGTGTATCAGGCGCGCGAGCTATGCTCGCGCGGCGAAGGCACTGAGGTGCCAGGCCGGGCAGGTCCCCGGCGCGTACTAGACGGTGGCGGCGCTCATAGGCGTTCTCACGAAGAAGCGGGCGAGCTTCTGATCCCGTTCCAATCCCAAGTCAATCCGCCGGAACCCGACAGGATCGAACCCGTTGCTCAAACGACACCCTGAAACAAGGAGCGCATGGCCATGGGACATACCCGGAAAACCGAAGAGCAACCTGAAAAGCAGCTGTGGGAACAGCTCGATAAAGTCTGCGCCGGCATGCTCGGCATCGAGGGCTCGCACAGCCATATGCAGCCGATGGCGCACATGACCGACAAGGATGGGGCTGCGCGGTTGTGGTTCTTCACCTCGCGCGCGGGCGACCTTTACCGCGAAATGGGCGCCGGTTCGCACGCGCATTTCTGCGTGGTCGGCAAGCACCAGGATTACCACGCCTGCCTGATGGGCGACCTCGTTGAGAACCGCGATCGCGGCAAGATCGAGGAATACTGGAACGACATGGTCGCCGCCTGGTGGAGCTCGAAGGACGATCCCGATATCGCCCTGCTCGAATTCGACCTGCTCGATGCCGCCATCTGGGCGTCTACCCGGAACCCGGTTCGGTTCGCCTGGGAAATCCAGGCCGCGAAGAATTCGGACAAGGATCCGGACCTCGGCGCCCGCGCCCATGTGGACTTCACGCAAGCGCCCGGCTCAGCCGGCCGCGAGGAAAGCGGCAAGCGGCACTAGTTCAGGCGAGCGGCGATCTCGCACGGAAAGCGGTGATCGCCGCCTCGCCGAACCGCTCCGTCATTCGCTGAAGCATCAGCGAGCGGATATCTGCAGAGGCCCATGGCGTCATCCACGTGCTCATCCCGAACGTGGCGTCGAGCGAAGAACGCGCCCAGGCCAGTCCCCACGCCGACCAGAACGCTGCAATCTCGTGCGTCTCGACCTCGTATGCCGCCGCGATGCGGGCGAGCATTTTCTGGTCGATCTCGAACATGCTGACAGCGGATGCGCCCGGATAGGCGGCGCAGGCATTGCCCGCTGCGATCCACTCATCGACCGCCTTCCGGGCTTCAGCCTCCGCCGTATCGAGCGCGCGCGTCACGCAAGACCCTCACGGCCGATGGCGTAGAAGCGCTCCTTGCGCTGGGCGCGCAGGTCGTCCGGCGTCAGGCCGACAAGGCTGTTCAGCGCCTCCTCGATGGCGTCGCCCACCTTGTCGATCGCTTCTTTGGGATCGCGATGAGCGCCGCCCATCGGCTCGGAAACGATCGCATCGACGATGCGGAACTTGGAAAGATCCTGCGCCGTGATCTTCATCGCCTCGGCGGTATCCTTCGCGCGCTTGGCGTCGTGGAACAGGATGGAGGCCGCACCTTCCGGCGAGATCACTGAATAGACCGCGTGCTCCATCATCAGCACCTTGTTGCCTGACGCGAGCGCCACCGCGCCGCCCGAGCCGCCCTCACCGACGATCACGGAGATCATCGGCGTATCCAGCGTCAGGCACGCCTCGATGGCGCGCGCCAGCGCCTCGGCCTGTCCGCGCTCTTCCCCACCCTTGCCAGGGAAGGCGCCCGACGTATCGACCAGCGCGATGACCGGCAGGTTGAACCGACCGGCGAGCTCGATCAGACGCACTGCCTTGCGATAGCCTTCCGGCTTGCCCATTCCGAAATTGTGCTTCAGCCGGGTCTGCGTGTCGCGGCCCTTCTCGTGTCCGATGACGACCACCGGCTTGCCGCGGAATCGCGCGAGACCTCCGAGAATGGCGTCGTCATTCATGAACTTGCGGTCGCCCGCCAGCTCTACGAACTCCTCGAACAGGTGCTCCACATAATCGAGGAAGTGCGGCCGCTCCGGATGGCGAGCGACCTGCGTCTTCTGCCAGGCGTTGAGGTGCGTGTAGATCTGCTCGAGCTGCTTCTCCGCCTTCTCACGCAGCTTGCCGACCTCTTCCTCGACGGTCGCCCCGCCGGTCGCCTCGAGTTCAGCGATCCTCTTCTCGAGGTCGGCGACGGGTTTCTCGAAGTCGAGATAGGTGGCCATGGGGGAGAGGCTCCGGGATTCGATGCGCGGAGATAGCGCCGAGGGACCGGGTGAGCAAGGTTGCCGGACAGAACGCCTTGAAAGGATTGATTTTAAGGCAACTCGGCGCGAAGCGAACCTACCGGCGCGCGTCCTCTAGCAGCATCGCTGCGCCTTTTTCTGCGATCATGATCGTCGGCGAATTCGTGTTGCCGCTCGTGATCGTCGGCATCACCGAAGCGTCGATCACGCTCAGGCCTTCGATGCCGATCACGCGAAGACGTTCGTCCACCACCGCCGTCGGATCGTCCGCCCGGCCCATCTTCGCGGTGCCGACGGGATGGAAGATGGTCGTGCCGACATCGCCCGCAGCTTTCACAAGCTGCTCGTCGGTGGTCAACTCTGCTCCCGGCGTAAACTCTTCCGGCGAATATCGCTTCAGCGCCTTCTGCCCAACGATCTTCCGCACCAGCCGGATCGACTCGACGGCCGTGATGCGGTCGCTCTCGGTTGCGAGATAGTTCGGCTGGATCGAAGGCGCGACTTCCGGGTCGGGCGACTTGGCATGGATCGAGCCGCGGCTGTCCGGGCGCAGGTTGCAGACGCTGACCGTGATCGCCGGGAAGGAATGCATCGGCTCGCCGAATTTCGGCAGAGACAGCGGCTGGACATGGAACTGCACGTTGGGCGTTGCATGCCGTTCGTTCGTTTTCGCGAACGCGCCCATCTGTGACGGCGCCATCGTCATCGGGCCGCGGCGGCGCAGCGCATAGTCCGCCGCCATGCCGGGGCGGCGCAGCCAGTTGGCGTACTGCTCGTTCATCGTCGGCACGCCGCGCACCTTGTAGATCGGGCGCAGCTGCAGGTGATCCTGCAGGTTCTCGCCGACGCCCGGCAGGTCGTGCACGACAGGAAGGCCGAGCGCCTTTAGCCGCTCGCCCTGCCCGATGCCAGACATTTCGAGAATCTTCGGCGTCTGCACCGCACCCGCCGCTAGGATGATGTTCGCTCCGCGTGAGACGTGATGCTCGACATCGTGCTTCGTCTCGCGAAACCACGCCACGCCGATCGCGCGGTTGTTGTGCATCACCACATTCTCGACGAAGGCGCCGGTGACGAGCTTCAGGTTGGGCCGCTTCTTCAGGATCGGCTTCAGGAAGCCCCGCGCGGAAGACCACCGCACGCCTTCCTTCTGGTTCACCTGGAAATAGCCGACGCCCGTGTTGTCGCCCGTGTTGAAATCCGCGACGTGCGGAATGCCCGCTTGATCCGCCGCCTCGGCAAACGCCTCCAGCACCCGCCAGCGCATGCGCGGATGCTCCACGCGCCATTCGCCGCCCGTGCCGTGATGCTCGCCGCCGGTCACGTGGTCCTGATGCTTCAGGAAGAACGGCTTCACATCGTCCCAGCCCCAGCCCGCGAGCCCACGCTGCCGCCAGCCGTCATAGTCGGCCTTCTGCCCGCGCATGTAGATCATCGCGTTGATCGCCGACGATCCGCCGATCACTTTCCCCCTCGGATATTTCAGCGAGCGGCCGTTGAGACCCGGCACCGGATCGGTCTCGAACATCCAGTCCGCACGCGGATTGCCGATGGCGAACAGGTAGCCGACGGGAATGTGGAACCAGATCCAGTTATCCCTGCCGCCCGCCTCCAACAGCAGGACGCGATTCTTCGGATCGGCCGAGAGCCGGTTGGCCAAGAGGCAGCCCGCGCTGCCCGCCCCCACGATGATGTAATCGAAGCTCTCGTCCATGAACCTTCTCTCTGGACGGGAGATTCACCGGCGAGGGTAAAGGATCAACCCACTTCGCCCCGTTGTTGTCCGATTTGGCGTTGACCGCGCGGGCGGGCCTGCCATCGTCCCTCGAAAGACTTGGGAGGACTTCATGCGGAAAATGCTGCTCGCCGGCCTTGGCGCGATGGCGCTGTCTGGCTGCCTGGTTTCCGTCACTGAAACGGAGCGCGCCCCGCCCCTTCCGCCACTGTCCGCGGTTCCCAACGCGCCGCCGCTGAGCCATGGCGCCATCGCGAACGACGCGCCGCCGACCAGCCGCCTGTCGAGCTCGGGCCTCGCAACGCTCGATGCGACGATGAAGAAATACATCACCGACGGAAAGCTCGCCGGCGCAGTGGTGATGATCCATCAGGATGGCCGCGAGGTGTTCTCCGAAAGCTATGGCTGGCGAGACCGCGAGGCCAATGTGCCCATGCAGGAAGACACGATCTTCCGCATCGCCTCGCAGACCAAGGCGCTGACCTCCGTCGCCATCATGATGCTGATGGAGGAAGGCAAGCTCGTCCTCGAAGATCCGCTCGGCAAGTTCCTGCCGGAATGGCAGAAGACCACCGTCGCCGTGCCTAAGACGAAAGGCACAGGCTATGACGTCGTGCCCGCCAAGCGGCCGATCACCATCCGCGATCTACTCAGCCATACGGCAGGCATCTCTTACGGCACCGGCCCGGGCGAGAAGGCGTGGCGCGATGCGGGCATCTTCGGCTGGTATTTCGCCGACAAGAACGTGCCTGTATCCGACGTGGTCTCGAAGATGTCCAAGCTGCCGATGGCCGCGCAGCCGGGCGAGCAATGGGTCTATGGCTACAACACTGACATTCTCGGCGTGCTGGTCGAGAAGCTCTCCGGCAAATCGCTCGACGTGTTCCTGAAAGAGCGGCTGATCGATCCGCTCGGCATGACCGACACCAGCTTCTGCCTGCCGCCCGCGAAGGCGGATCGTCTCGCCGTCGTCTATTCCGCGAAGGATGGAAAGTCAGAGCGCGCCGCCTCGCCCGGCGCATGGCAGGGCACGGGACATATCGGCCAGGGCCATTATCTCAACGGCCCGTGCAAGGCGTTCGCCGGCGGCGCCGGCCTGCTCTCGACCGCGCAAGATTATTCGCGCTTCCTCGAAATGCTCCGTCAGGGCGGCACGATCGATGGCAAGCGCTACATCTCGCGCAAGTCAGTCGAGCTGATGAGCCACGACACCTTGGCTACGGCGACCTACCAGCCCGGTCAGGGCTTCGGCCTCGGCTTCCGCGTCACCAAGGATCCCAGCAAGATGGGCAATCTCGGCTCGGTCGGCGATTACGGCTGGGGCGGCGCCTACCACTCGACCTACTGGGTCGATCCGGTCGAGAACCTGACAGTCGTTTACATGACGCAGCTGATCCCCGCGGGCGGTCTTGAAGAACAGGCCAAGATCCGCGCACTGATCTACTCGGCGCTGGACTAGATCAACCGGGCGGCGCGTAGCTGAACACGCCGCACACCTGTGGCGCGCCTTCAGGCGGCCAGGTGTCGCCCTTGAAGGCGGCAATGGACATGCGTTTCTGTCCGTCGACTTCCAGCCCCGTCGCCATGGCGATAAAGGCCGTCGGCTCGTCACCGCAGAAGCCGCCCTCAGCCGCACCCTGCGGAACAGTCTCGCTGTAGATGTCGTGCATGTCGACGCTCGGCGCGCCCGGCCCCGGATTGCCGGTAGTGACGACCTCCGACCCGAACAGCTTCTTCCAGTCGACACCCGGCGCATTGTCCGCTGCGCCCGGCATCAGTTCGGTCAGGAACTCGACGCCAGTTGCCGTGACGAGCTTCATCTCCGGCGGCGCATCCGGTCCTTTGCGCGGTAGAGGGCTCAGCGCGATGTCGCCAGTCAGCGTCTTGGCGCTGTCCGACAGGGCCGGGAATCTCACCGGCGGCGCTTCAGGCATGGGCGCTGCCGCCACGGGCTCAGCGGGCGCGGGCGCTTCCGCCGCCGGCTGACACGCAGCCAGCACGAGTACACCCGCGAACGCCGTTGCGCGCATCAATGCACATTCCCGTACAGGAACGTGCCGCACAGCGTCGTCTGATCCTTCGGCGGCCACTGGTCGCCCGAGAAGGCAACAATGGTCATGTCTTCCGCGCCCGGGCTGCGCACCGTGTAGGTCGCGAGGAACGAGGTCTTGTCGCAGAAGCCGCCATTGGGCGCGTTCGGCGGGATGGTTTCGCCATCGACCGAATACATCTCGATCTTCGACATATCGATCGGCGCGCCGGAGGTATCGATGATGAAGGGCTTGAAGTCGAACGCAGGCGAGCCCTGCTCCGCGCCGCCCGGCATCGATGTCGTCTTGAGGATGTAGCCATTGCCGAACGCGAACACCGCGCCTTCCGGCAGGTTGGGCGATGCCTGCGGCGTCGGCGTTACCGTCAGCACGCCCGGCGTGAAGCTCATCGCCGTCTTGGAGAACGCCTCATACGTGCGCGGCGGCCCGACGGCTGCCGGCTCGAACGGAACGCTGGGATCGTCCTGCCCCATCTCCTCCGGCGTCGGCTCCGGCGTCACCGCGGCCGATTCCGAAGCGGGTTTCGTTTCCGGCTGACAGGCGGCAAGCGCGAGCGTCGCCGCCGCGAGAATCACAAGACGCATCGGTCCCTCCAAGGCTGGGGGACTTACTAGCCCGTCATGGGGGCGGATTGAAGTCCCACGCCTGTCTGACTGGCGCCTACTTCACCAGCCCGAGCGAACGGGCCATCACGTGGAAGATCTCGTTCTGCTCGACGGCGCCCGAGAACAGGTTCGCGCCAGGCCCGCCTGCGAAGATCGCAACGTCCTCGCCGCCATGTGTCTCTGAACCGAGCGGGATCAGCGACTGCTGCAAGAATCCCAGCGAGGTCGTGTCCACATTCGTGAGGTCGGTGCGGTCGCACAGATACTTCCCGTCCGCCTGCGCCTTGCAGACCGAGCCGGGTCCGTTGCCGAACGACAGCGTCGTGTACGGCTTGCCATCGCGCGCCATGGTCAGCTTGCCGCCTTCCTTCACGAGCCCGAGGATCGGATTGCCGCGATCCGGATAGCCCTGGATGATCAGCGTGTGCGAATGGTCCGCGGTGACGACAATCAGCGTCTCCTTCGGATCGGTCATCGCGACGGCGGCAGCAATCGCCTCGTCCAGCGCCGCAGCATCGCCCAGCGCGCGCTGCGCATCGCCCGCATGCAGGCCGTGGTCGACCCGCCCGCCTTCCACCATCAACACATAGCCCTTGGGATTGTGCGACAGGCGCGTAATGGCATTGCGCGTCATCTCCGCGATAGAGGGTTCGCCCTTCCCGTCCTTCGCTCGATCGAGCTCGTACTGCATGTGCGACGGCTCGAAGAGACCTAATATCTGCCCGCTCCCGTTCCAGTCGAAAGCGTTGAAGCCCGAACGATCCGTCACCGTCGTGCGCCCCGTGGCTGCCTTCTGCCACTCGTCCATCAGGTTCCGGCGATCCGTGCGACGGCCCTTCTGGCTGGCATACTCCGGATCAGCCGCGGTGTTCGGCAGGAAGTTGGACCGTCCGCCCGACAGCACCACGTCGAAACCGTTGCCATGGACCCCCTGCCACGCCGCGAACTGCGCCGCGATGTCGGTGCAGCCGGCCGCCTTGCCTCCAGCCGAGACGTCGGCATCGCTTTCCCAGTCGCGCTGGGTGGTCTCGGCGTAGGTCGCCGCCGGCGTCGCGTGCGTAACACGCGCCGTCGAAATCACGCCGGTCTCAAGGCCGGCGTCCTCGGCAATCTCCCATAGCGATGTCGTGCCGGTGGTCTTCGCGCTGGCGCAGTCTGCGATGTTCGCAGCCTGCGTGACACCGATGGAGCCGTTGTACGATTTGACGCCAGTGGTCATCGCCACTGCCGTCGGCGCGGAATCCGCCACCTGGCTGTCGTGCGTGTAGGTCTTCGAGAAAGCCGAGTACGGTAGCTTCTCCATCGCAAGCTGATAGCTCTCGCCGTCGAGGCCCTTCATCTGCCCGGCATAGATCCGCGCCGCCGTGATGGTGGAGATGCCCATGCCATCGCCGACGAACAGGATGACGTTCTTCGCGTGACCCGGATTGCGTTCCGCCGCGCGGGCGGCCACGGCGCTATGGCCCTTCACATAGTAGCTGTCCTGCGCCTGCACCGGCGAGACGGCGTTCACTGAAGGTTGCCAGCTGGTTGCGCACGCTGCTGCGCCGAGCGCGACAACGGATGCCGCAAGCATGATCCGGAACATGAAAGTCTCCCACGCGAGTCGAATTGCGCGGAACCTAGTCCAGCCCTGCGACAGTTCCGAGTCGTTTGTTTCCGCCCGGCGCCGGCGCGATCCAGCCACAAAAATCCCCGGGCGTGAGCCCGGGGATGAGGCGAGGGATTGCGGAAAAGCAGAAAGGGATCAGGCCGCCTTGGCCATCGATTGCGCGGCAGGGTTGACCAGCGAAAGAAGCGAGCGGACCTCCGAGCGGCCAGCCAGCTCGCTCATGGTCAGCTTGCCGTTGGCCGGTGTGTCGAACACGGTGCGGCCTTCGAGGGCGAGCGCGCGGTGGACGACGCGGTCGCGCAGGCTCCACACGGCTTCGAAGCCGGCTTCCTTCGCCATCGCGTGGACGCGATCGTTGATGATGTTGCCGACCTTCGACGGCAAGGCCGAGACACGGTTCATGACGACGTGCCAGCGCTGGACAGGCAGGCCCGCACGCTTGCGGTCGAAACGGACGGTCTCGATCATCTCACGATAATTGATCTTGGGGGCGGCGGCCGAGCCCAGCGGCGCGAACAGGCCGTGCATGTCGGCCGGGCTCTCGTTCATCGGGGTCAGGATGACGTCGGCCAGCAGGTGGGCTTCGTAAACGTCGGCAAGGTTACCGGACGACGTGTCGATGATGAGGAGGTCGTAGCCATCCATCTTGGCCATGCGAACCAGCGGCTCCAGGCGGCCGGAATGCTTCGGTTTGGCGTTGGTGCGGGCGTCCTCCTCGATATCCATGAGCATCACATGATCGGGGCTCTGGAGGCGGGAAGCGCGCCGAAGAGTCAGAAAACTGGACAGGTTCCGCGTATTGCGGTCGAGGTCGAGGCTCGCGACCCGGAGGCCGTCCTTGACGGCTGCAACGCCGAGAAGGGAGGCCACGGTCGTCTTGCCCGTGCCGCCTTTGAAGCCGCTGATCGTAACAACCTGCATGGACCACTCCATCACGTTGGGGAGGGCTGTTTGCCGGTAACCTTTACGGGTTCCCGGGCGCCTCCCGTGTCAGGGGCGGTTCAATTCGCGTGCCACACGAGGTTTTCCGTGCAAAAAGGCCTGTGCTGACCGGGAGTTACTGGTACTTGCCCTTGCGCCCGCAGCCCTCGATTATGGCAAGGTGCAACGCGGCGGTACGCCCGGCAGGAGATTAAGAGACTATGGCAACCATCGCCCTCGTGGATGACGACGAGAACATCGTTGAGTCGCTCAAGGTGTTCTTCGAGGCGGAAGGCTATCAGGTTCGCGCCTATCACGACGGCGCTGCGGCTTTTGCCGGCCTGTCGGACAACCCGCCGGACATCGCCATCCTCGATGTGAAGATGCCGAAGATGGACGGCATGGAGCTGCTGCGGAAACTCCGCCAGACCTCCAACCTGCCCGCGATCTTCCTCACCTCGAAGGACGACGAGATCGACGAAGTGGTCGGCTTCAACATCGGCGCCGATGACTTCATCCGTAAGCCCTGCTCCATGCGCCTGCTCGGCGAGCGCGTGAAGGCGATCCTGCGCCGTTCGCGCGGCGCCTCGGCGACGCCGGAAGATGGCGACAAGAAACCGATCGTGCGCGGGCGCCTGACGCTCGATCCGAACCGCCACGCCTGCCAGTGGGACAACGAGGTGGTGCGCCTCACGGTGACCGAGTTCCTGATCCTGCAGGCGCTGGCCACGCGCCCGGGCTACGTGAAGAGCCGCGACCAGTTGATGGACGCCGCTTACGACGATCAGGTCTATGTCGACGACCGCACCATCGACAGCCACATCAAGCGGCTGCGCAAGAAGTTCCGCGATCTCGACGACAACTTCGACTCGATCGAGACGCTGTACGGCGTGGGGTACCGCTATAAGGAAGCCTGACACACCCGAAGCGGTGCCGGCAGAACCGGCGGCGCACAGGCGAGGTAAAGACGCGACAACGCCGAAGGCCGGAAGGGCGACGCTCCCTTCCAAGCCCCGCCCGCTGCTGCTGTCGCCGATCGCACGGCTGATCCTTGCGTCCAACCTTGCGGGCCTGGTGATCCTGATCTTCGGCGCGCTGGTGCTGAACGAGTTCCGCTCGACGCTGGTCAACGCCCGCAAGGCCAGCCTGAGCGAGATGACGCAGCTCATCTCCTCCTTTGTCACCGATAACGCCACCACTGACGATCCTCCCGCGCTCAACATCGTCGAGCTGAGCAAACAGCTGAAGGCGATCCCGCTCACCGGCGCGACGCGCATCCGTATCCATGATCCGCAAGGCGAACTCGTCGCCGACACCGTTCTGCTGAAGGACGAGATCGAGCTCAGGGATCTGCCGCCGATCCGCGAACCAAGCGGCATCGAAAGCGCTTGGCTGGACCTTGTGCGCCTTGCCAACCGAACATTCGAGACGGTCAGCGCCGCAGGCCGCCAGCCCATCGCCGAGGCGCGCTCCCTTGAGGAAGAGGTCGCCATGGCGCTCGGCGGCGCGGCAGGCTTCTCCGAGCGCTTCGGCGATCAGGCCGAGCGCGTGCTCTCCGTCACCATGCCGATCAGCAAGGTAGCCCGCGTGGTCGGCGCCATCACTGTCGAAACCAGCGACGTCACCCAGATCATCGCCGCCGAACGCGCCGCGCTCGTTCCGCTGATCGTCTTCGCCGTGCTCGTCGCGCTCATCACCGCAACGCTGCTCACCCTTGGCATCGCGCGTCCGTTGCGAAACCTCGCCCTTGCTTCCGACAAGGTGCGTACAGGCGCCACGGAACGCCTCGACCTTGGCAAGCTGCACGACCGCAAGGACGAGATCGGCGATCTCGCCCGCGCCATGGAAGCTATGACCGAGGCGCTCTACGTCCGCATCCAGGAGAACGAGCGCTTCGCGGCCGACGTGGCGCACGAACTCAAGAACCCCCTCACCTCCATCCGTTCAGCTGTCGAGACATCGCAAGCCGTTCAGGATCCCGCCGTGCGAGACCGCCTGCGCGATGTCATCGCGCGCGACGTCGTGCGCCTCGACCGCCTGATCTCCGACATCTCCAACCTGTCGCGTCTCGAAGGCGAGATCGTCCGCGAGAAGCTGGTGCGCGTCGATATGGCGAAGCTTACCGACGACATCACCTCGATCTACCGCGACACGGCGAAGGAAACCGACGCCCGCGTCGTCTTCGTCAACCAGGCCGGACCGGCCGTTGAAGTGATGGGCCGCGACGGCCCGCTGGCGCAGGTGCTGCGCAACCTGATCGAGAACGCCCGTTCCTTCTCCCCACCTGGCGGTCAGGTAACTGTCACATTGTCGCGACTCACGTCCCCTCGAGGTCCCGCGGTTCGCTTCACGGTGGAAGATGAAGGCCCGGGTATTCCCCCGGACAAGCTCGAGAAGATCTTCCAGCGTTTCTACACGGACCGGCCGGTCGGCGCGAAGTTCGGAAATAATTCAGGTTTGGGGCTTTCCATCGTCCGCCAGATAACGGAAACGCACCGCGGCGCAGTCTGGGCGGAAAACCGCATGACGGACGGAAAGATTACAGGCGCCCGGTTCATCGTCGACCTGCCACCGGCGCCTCTCGACCTCTGAAACGCTATTGACCCCGGAACAATCGAGTCATCACCATGCAGTGCTGGAAAAAGCGGGAGTTCTTCCAATGATCGGTTTGGTCGTGGTCACGCACGGCCGGTTGGCCGAGGAGTTCATCGCCGCCGCCGAGCACGTCGTTGGCCGCCTCGACAATGCGCGCCCTGTCTCCATCGGTCCCGATGACGACATGGACATGCGCCGCAAGGAAATCATTGCGGCGGCGAAAGCGTGCGACACGGGCGCCGGCGTCGTCATCCTCACGGACATGTTCGGCGGCACGCCGTCGAACCTTGCTATCTCGGTCATGGGCGGCGCCAAGGTCGAGGTCATCGCGGGCGTCAATCTGCCCATGCTGATCAAGCTCGCCGAAGTGCGCGCCAAGCTGCCGCTGGCCGAAGCCGCCCTCGCCGCGCAGGAAGCCGGCCGCAAGTACATCTCTGTGGCCTCCGCGCTGTTGCAGCGGGCCGAGTGAGCGGCCGGATCGTATGACGGACCGGACGCATGACTGACAAGTGGTCGCGCAGCGCGGAACTGATGAACCAGCGCGGCCTGCACGCACGGGCTTCCGCCGCCTTCGCGCGGGAAGCCGCCAAATTCAACGCCAGGGTCACCGTCCGCTATGACGGGATGAGCGCGAGCGCAGCCTCCATCATGGACCTCTTGATGCTCGGCGCACGCGTCGGCCAGACAATCGAGATCGACGCGGAAGGCCCAGAAGCGCACGCAGCGCTGGACGCGGTGTGCGATCTGATCGGTCGCAAGTTCGACGAGAAGGACTAGGCCGCTACGGCGTGCGGTTGCCGCCCGGAGGCGAGCCGCGCCCGGTGAGCGTGCCCCAGCCGAACCCGGCATTGTTGGCCTGCTCCTTCGAGCGATTGAGCGGCTGCACGAGATCCGCGAACATGAGATCGCCTGAAGGCTGGATCTGGCTGGCGAGACGCTTGAAACCCGCCACGAATTCCGCCGGCGTCACCGACCGGTCGAGATCGATGTCGAACGTCATGGCGTTGCCAAGCACGTCGCCGCTGCCGCCCATCACGGTCGCCCAGTCGGTCTGCTCGAAGCCGGTGATGAAGCCGTCCTGGTTCTTGTCGGCGATGACGAACGCCTTGGCGGCACCGGCCTCGATCTCCGCAACCGTGATCCGGCCATCGAAATTCGCATCGAACGTAGCGAAAGCGAGCGCGCCAGGGCTGACGACCTTCACACCCTCTGGCGCCCGGAACCCTCCCCCCGGCATCGGCGCGCCGGTCACCCGGTCGACCCGGTCCACGTCCTGCGCCAGCGCGGGCGCCACGCCCGTTACAGCGAGGAAACCACCGAATACCGCCGCCAGAGCCACCCGCACCATTCCAGACACCCTTGCTTTCAGCCTTCTTGGAGAGCGCCTCTGATGGGCACCAGACCTCATGTTGCGCGAGGGCAACACCGCCCGCAACCGCGCCTCGCAGAACATGGGGCGCGAACCGAGGCAAAGTGAGGGCTGAAAATCATATAAAGATATCCTTATATGATTTGCCAGAACGCCTCCCGGTTGCTACAGGCCCGTGGCCCGGCCCGGAGAGCGTTCCCGGCCTACACAGTTTTTCCAGGAGTGCCTCGATGGCGTTCGACGATTTCAAGGTGGCCGACCTTTCCCTGGCCGATTACGGCCGCAAGGAACTGATCATCGCCGAAACCGAGATGCCGGGCCTGATGGCCACGCGCGCGGAATACGGCAAGGCGCAGCCGCTGAAAGGCGCGCGCATCACCGGCTCGCTCCACATGACGATCCAGACCGGCGTGCTGATCGAGACGCTGAAGCATCTCGGCGCCGAAGTCCGCTGGGCCTCGTGCAACATCTTCTCGACCCAGGACCACGCCGCCGCCGCCATCGCGAAAGCCGGCATCCCGGTGTTCGCCGTGAAGGGCGAGAGCCTCGAGGAATACTGGGACTACACCGACAAGATCTTCCAGTGGCCGGATGGCGGCTTCACCAACATGATCCTCGACGATGGCGGCGATGCCACGATGTACATCCTCATCGGCGCGCGTGTCGAAGCGGGCGAGACGGCGATCATCGAGAAGCCGGAGTCCGAAGAAGAGATCTACTTCTTCAAGCAGATCAAGAAACGCCTCGCCCAGTCGCCGGGCTGGTTCACGAAGCAGCGCGCCGCTATCAAGGGCGTCACCGAAGAAACCACCACGGGCGTCAACCGCCTCTATCGCCTCGTGGAAAAAGGCCTGCTGCCCTTCCCGGCGATCAACGTGAACGACTCGGTCACCAAGTCGAAGTTCGACAACAAGTACGGCTGCAAGGAATCGCTGGTCGACGGCATCCGCCGCGCCACCGACACCATGATGGCCGGCAAGGTCGCACTCGTGTGCGGCTATGGCGATGTGGGCAAGGGCTCGGCCGCCTCGCTGCAAGGCGCTGGCGCCCGCGTGAAGGTCACGGAAGTCGACCCGATCTGCGCACTGCAGGCCTGCATGGACGGCTTTGAAGTCGTCACGCTCGAAGACGTCGTGAAGACCGCCGACATCTTCATCACCACGACCGGCAACAAGGACATCATCCGCATCGAGCATATGCGCGAGATGAAGGACATGGCCATCGTCGGAAACATCGGCCACTTCGACAACGAGATTCAGGTCGCCGCCCTGCGCAACTACAAGTGGGACAACATCAAGCCGCAAGTCGACATGATCGAGTTCCCCGATGGCAAGCGCATGATCCTTCTCTCGGAAGGCCGCCTGCTCAACCTCGGCAACGCCACGGGCCACCCGAGCTTCGTGATGTCCGCGTCCTTCACCAACCAGACGCTGGCGCAGATCGAACTCTGGACCAACGGCAAGGCCTACGAGAACAAGGTCTACACGCTGCCCAAGAAGCTCGACGAGAAAGTCGCCCTGCTCCACCTCAACAAGCTGGGCGCGAACCTCACCAAGCTCTCGAACGAGCAAGCCGCCTACATCGGCGTCGCGCCGGAAGGCCCGTACAAGCCGGAACACTACCGCTACTAGGCTTGGCGGAACTCGAAAACGAAAGGCCCGGCGTCGCGCCGGGCCTTTCCACTATTTAAGGTCAGTCGCGGAACCGCTTTCACGCGAAAGCATTCTTACCCTGTCACGGCCGGAGCTCCTTATCCGTCCCCCCCGACCCCCCGAGGACCCGGCTGTGACATTAGGCATTTGGAAGCGGGCGATCTCTTCGAGGTCGCCCGTTTTCTTTTGTCTGAAGCCGCGACTTCACGCGGACGCGAGATTTGTGACAGCAGAGGTTCCCGCGCCGCTGCCTCTGCTGCATTGCAATGTAAATAGCAGGCGCTGAAAATATTCCCGCTTCCACTCAGGCTCCGACAGGCGTAGCAGCCCGGCCGGTTCGGGACCGCCACGCGGTTCGCGGCTGAAGGCAAAATACGATGAGCGATGCTTCGTCTGTTGGCGGCGCAGCTCACCCAGGCGGCAAGGCAGGCCCCGGAAGGTTCTGGGCGCTCGCCCTGGGATCCATCGGCGTCGTGTTCGGCGATATCGGCACCAGCCCGCTCTATGCCTTCAAGGAATCCATCCACCACATCAACGCAGAAGGCGGCGAACTGCTGCGGGACGACGTGCTCGGCGTGATCTCGCTGATGCTGTGGTCGCTGATCATCGTCGTGACGATGAAGTACGTGCTGCTTCTGCTCCGGCTCGACAACCGCGGCGAGGGCGGAACACTGTCGCTGATGGCGCTGCTGCAGAAGACGATCGGCCGGCGCACGCCGCTTCTGTTTGTTGTCGCGCTGGTGGCCGCCGGCATGTTCTTCGGTGACGCGCTGCTGACGCCCGCCATGTCTGTCCTCTCCGCCATCGAGGGCCTGACGGTGATCCCGGAACTGCAGGGCCGCGTCGAGCCCTTTATCGTGCCGGGAGCGCTCGGACTGCTGATCGGCCTGTTCCTGATCCAGAAGAAGGGAACGTCGCTCGTCGGCTCACTGTTCGGGCCGGTCTGCCTTGTCTGGTTCCTCACCCTCGGCGCGCTCGGCGTCTGGCACATCTACCAGGACGGCGCCGCCATCCTCATGGCGATCAGCCCGCACTACGCCGTCACCTTCCTGATGACGCACTCGGTGCTCGGCTTCGTCGTCCTTGGCTCCGTCTTCCTCACCGTGACCGGCGCGGAGGCCCTATATGCCGACATGGGCCATTTCGGCCGCAAGCCGATCGCCGCCATGTGGACATGGCTGGTCCTGCCCTCACTCGCCCTCAACTATCTCGGCCAGGGCGCGATGGTGCTGTCGCATCCCGAGACGACCGCAAACCCGTTCTTCATGATGGCGCCGGATGTCCTGCAGATCCCGCTCGTCATCCTCGCGACGCTCGCCACCATCGTTGCGAGCCAGGCCGTCATCACCGGCGCCTATTCGCTGACCCAGCAGGCGGTGCAGCTCGGCCTCCTGCCGCGCCTGCGCATCGTCAACACATCGGCCAGCGAACACGGCCAGATCTACATGCCGCAGATCAACTACATGCTGCTCGCCGGCGTCGTGATCCTGGTGCTGACGTTCAAGTCATCGTCGGCCCTCGCGTCTGCCTACGGCGTCTCCGTCATCGGCACGATGATCACGTCCTCGCTGCTGATCTTCATCGCCGCGCGGCGCGTGTGGAAGAAAAGCGTCTTGCTCTCCGCCCTCATCGTCTCGCCCTTCCTCATCGTCGAGAGCGTCTTCCTCGCCTCGAACATGCTGAAACTGCCGTCAGGCGGCTATGTTCCGCTGCTCATCGCCGCCGTGCTGATGATCGTGATGTGGACGTGGGTGCGCGGCACCAAGATCCTCCTCGCCCGCACGCGGAAGGACGTCACGACAGCTGATGTCTTCAAGGGCCTCGAAGTGAACCCGCCGCACACGGTGAAAGGCACCGCCGTCTTCCTGACCGCCGATCCCGACGCCGCACCCACCGCACTGCTGCACAACCTCAAGCACAACAAGGTGCTCCACGAACACAACGTCATCCTCAACGTCCGCACCGCCCAGGTGCCCTACGTGCCCGACGACAAGAAAGTCGAAGTCGTCGAGATCTTCCCGAACCTCGACCGCCTCACCCTGCAGTTTGGCTACATGGAAACGCCGAACGTCTCGCGCGGCCTGACATTGGCGAAGAAGTGCGGCCTATCGTTCGACATCATGCACACCTCCTTCTTCCTCAGCCGCCGCACGCTGCTGGCTGATGGAAAATGGGGCATGCCGCTCTGGCAGGACCACCTCTTCATCTTCCTCAGCCGGAACGCCACGAACGCCACGGAGTTCTTCCGGATTCCCACATCCCGCGTTGTGGAACTCGGCAGTCAGATGACAATTTAGGCGCCTCCGAACAGCGCGAGGACGATAAGTTGCGGTACAGACATGAAGCCGCTCCATGTTCCCGGTAAGCGCGTGTTTTGATTCGACTACTCGCCCTCCACGCGAAATGGACTAGGTTGGCCCTTCGCTTGCTCACCCTTAAGGGAAATCAAGCGGCCGGGCCTTCCCCGACCGCCCACTGCCATTTTCAGGACGCCCAATGAAGACGCCACGCACCGATCTCGCCGCCAACACGTACGAGTTCGAGACTACGCCATTGGTTAAGGCGACGGGCTTCCGGGAATACGACGCCCGCTGGTGGTTCGGCGGACCGCAATATCCGAAGGCGCCGGAACTCAACTTCCTCGGCGTCCAGGCCCTCGGCCTCGGCCTCGGCACGCTGATCCGCGAAATGGGCGTCGCCCCACGCATCGTGACGGGTCACGACTACCGGTCCTATTCGCTCTCCATCAAACAGGCGCTCACCCTCGGCCTCCTCGAAGCCGGCCTCGAAGTCCACGACATCGGCCTCGCGCTCTCGCCGGTCGCCTACTTCGCCCAGTTCGCCCTCGACATTCCCTGCGTTGCCATGGTCACCGCTAGCCACAACGAGAATGGCTGGACCGGCGTGAAGATGGGCGCGAACAAGCCGCTCACCTTTGGCCCCGAGGAGATGGGCCGCCTCAAGGACATCGTCCTCAACGGCAAGTTCAACCCGCAGTCCGGCGGCAAGCTGATCCGCGTCGAAGGCATGCGCGAGCGCTACATCGCTGACGTCACCAAGGGCGTGAAGATCACCCGCAAGCTGAAAGTCGTCGCAGCGTGCGGCAACGGCGCCGCCGGCGCGTTCGCCCCCGACGCGCTGCGCGCGATGGGCGTCGAGGTGATCGATATGGACACCAACCTCGATTACAACTTCCCGAAATACAATCCGAACCCGGAAGACCACGAGATGCTGGTCTCGATGGGCCAGGCCGTGAAGGAACACGGCGCCGATCTCTGCGTCGGCTTCGATGGCGACGGCGATCGTTGCGGCGTTGTCGACGACAAGGGCGAGGAAATCTTCGCCGACAAGATCGGCCTCCTGCTCGCGCGCGATCTGTCGAAGCTGCACAAGAACGCGACCTTCGTGGTCGATGTGAAATCCACCGGCCTCTACAAGACCGACCCGGTGCTGAAAGAGAACGGCGTCACCGTCGACTACTTCAAGACTGGCCACTCCTACATCAAGCGCCGCACCACCGAACTCGACGCCCTCGCCGGCTTCGAGAAGTCCGGCCACATGTTCTTCCGCAAGCCCTACGGCTACGGCTATGACGACGCCCTCGTCGCCGCCGCAGCCGTGCTGCAGATGCTCGACCGCAACCCCGGCCGCTCGCTCTCGGATCTGAAAGCAGACCTCGGCGACGCCTGGACCTCGCTCACCATGTCGCCGCACTGCGACGATGAGAAGAAATACGCGATCGTCGACCAGGTGGTCGCCGATTATCAAGCGCTCGCCAAATCCGGCGGCGAAATCCTCGGTCGCAAGATCGTCGACGTGAACGCCATCAACGGCGCGCGCGTCACGCTCGACGATGGCTCATGGGTCCTCGTCCGCGCCTCGTCGAACAAGCCGGAACTCGTTGTGGTTGTTGAGTCGATGCAGGGCGAGGACGACATGCGCGCCCTCTTCCGCAACGAAGTGAAACCGCGCCTCGCCAGGTTCGCGGAAGTCGGCCACTACAACCAGGAAATCTGAGTCCGCCTCAGCGGCGGTCCAGCGCGGCGACGTAGAAATCGTCCCAGAAGCGTGCGGCGTCTTTTGCGGAAAGCTTCTCTTCCGCCATGCGCCGCGCGCCAGCCCGCAAGACGCTCAGTTTCGCCGGGTCGGTGATCAGGCTCGCACAAACCGCCAGTGCCTGTTCAGCGAGCTGGTCGACCGTAGAGGCGAACAGCTGCTCATAGCCTGGCGTCGTGCGATCGACGAAGTGTTCGGAATGCCGCCACTCGCCCTGGCAGGTCGTCTCGACCGGCAGCAGCACGCCGCTCGTCGCATCGATGAACTCCAGGAACGAACCCGTCGCCGTCACCATCATCGGCGTGAAGCGCGCCATGCCCTCCATGCCGGTCATGTCATAGCAATCGCTCAAGGTCGGCAGGAAGGTGAGGTGCGCCTTCGCGACCAGGTCCAGCACCTCGTCATGATCCATCGCCTGCACATGCGTGATGTTCGGCTGGTCGATCAGCTTGCGATACGGCGCGAGGAATTCCGTCCGCGCCGGATCGATGTGATTGCCCTGCAGCGACGAGACGATGGTGATGTGCACCGGCACGCCCGCCGCTCGCGCCTTCTCCGCCAGCCGCACCGCAACGCATCCGCCCTTGGCGCCGAACTGGTCGCCCACGAACACGAGGCGCAGCGTTTCGATGCCGCGCGAAGGATCGAACCAGTCGGCCATATCGGGGATGTCGACGTTGGGCAGCCGCACCGTCATCTTGCGCTTGAGCGCTTCGAGGCGTGGATCGTTCACGTGCCGGTGCTCGGTGATCGTCGCCGCCGCCTGCGAGGCCGCCACGAGCCCGCGGCACTTGTCCGACACCAGCGCGTCCATGAGCATGTTGAACGAACGCGGCGTGTGCTCCCAGCTGAGCGGGATATGCCACTCGAAGCCGACCACGAATGGCGTCGGGCCCAGCGGCACGCGGTTCCAGCCATGCACCAGATCGAAGCGGCGCGGCGGCCAAGGATGGAGCATCGCCCCGCCGGTCATCGGCCGGCGCACTTTCTCGAGCGGCAGGAACGCCCTCTGCTCCAGCGTATGGCGGGAAGCCCGCGGGCCGTTGTAGGCGGCGAAACGCTGCCCACGGACGCCCAATACCCTGATCTTCCGGAATCCTGAGCCGGAGCCGTCCATCTGATTTTCCCCAAGTGACCGCGTCCAGGACGCAAGTCCCAGACCGCACTATCGCCCGGGGTAGCGGCCCCGCAATGATTGGCCCCCGGCGCGGGAGGTCTATGCCCTGTTTTCATTCGCAAATGGCAACAGTCGCGACCCCGGTTTGATGCCCGCGTCAATCGGACTAGGCAGGAATTGCCTAGAGAAAGCAGTCGTTTAACCGCCCGTTAACCCGAACCCCTTCCATTTGGTTAACTGAGGGCGTCCGCCTGTAGGATGCCATCGCGTAGTGATTCGAGCGCCCGCGGGTGACGACCATGGACATGACCTTCGCACAGCCGCTGATCCTGCTCGTTGCAGGCGCAGCGGCGTTTGGCATTGCCGCCCTGCTCTGGGCGCTGCGCATTTCCGATGGTGCGCGCGGCGCGGCCAGCAAGTATCGCGAGCAGGAGCAGAAGGCGCGCGAGCAACTGGCGCGGGCCGAGAGCGTCTTCGGCGCGCACCCCGGCGTCATCATGGTCTGGGAAGAGCAGGAGGCCGAGGAAGGCCAGCCGCGCAAGCCGCAGTCCGAATGGGGCGCTCCCAACCTCTATGGCTCACCTGTAGCGCTCATGGGCATCCTTCGTTTCGCTGACGACGGCACGTCGGAAGATCCAGGCGTGCGCATCCTCGAAGGCCTCGCCGATCTCGAAGCCCGCGATGGCAACGGCCAGGACGCCACGCTGCGCGAACGCCTGAAGCAGCTGCGCCAGGACGGCGCGCCCTTCTCGCTCACCATCATCGGCCCCTCCGGCCGATTCCTCGAAGCCGATGGCCGCACCGCCGGCGCCCGCGCCGTGCTCTGGATCACCGACACGACCATCAAAGGCCTCGAGGAATCGGGCGCCCGCGCCCGCTTTGAAGAAGCCCGCGCCGCCGTCGCGCGCGATCCGATGGCCTTCCTCGAAATGCTGGGCAAGGCGCCCTTCCCGGCCTGGCGCATGTCCGGCGCCGGCAAGCTGCAATGGGTCAACCGCGCCTACCTCAAGGCCGTCGGCGCACCCACCGTCGACCACGTGCTCGACCGCCAGATCATGCTCGACCAGCACGTCACCAGTCAGGCACAGAAGACGATCAACACCAACGCCGAAACCGACGACACCCGCCACGTCGTCGTCGACGGCGAACGCCGCGCGATGAAGGTGAAGATGTTCCCGCTTTCCGGCGGCATCGGCGGCATGGCGTTCGACATCACCGAGCTCGAAACCGCACGCGAGACGCTGGAGAAGAACTCCAAGGCCCACGACGACACGCTGAACCACGTCGCCGACGGCGTCGCCATCTTCGGGCCAGACCGCAAGCTGATCTTCAACAACAAGGCCTTCCAGGAAATGTGGGCGCTCGATCCCGCCTATCTGCTGGAAAAGCCAGACCACGGCTCGCTGCTCGACCGCCTGCGCGAGCGCCGCAAGCTGCAGTCGCGCCCGAACTTCGCTGAATGGCGCGCCGAAGAGCTGAAATACTATCAGGGCGAGAAGGTCGACATCGTCGAGAACCTCTGGAACCTGCCCGACGGCCGCATCCTGCGCGTCACGCGCCAGCGCCATCCGCTCGGCGGCGCGCTGCTGCTGTTCAAGGACATCACCGACGAACTCACGCTGAAGTCGGAATTCAACCGCCTCATCAACGTGCAGAAGGCGACGCTCGACAACCTGCGCGAAGCCATCGTCGTGTTCAGCGCCGACGGTCGCCTGCGTCTCCACAACGACGCCTTCGCCGAACTATGGGAACTGAAGAAGGATAGCCTCACGGACGCGCCCGACTTCGACGACGTCGCCGGCCAGTGTGCGCGCCTCTATCACGACCGCAACGTCTGGCAGACGATCAAGACGCGCGTGACAAATCCGTCGCCCGAGTTCCGCCAGCAGGACCAGGGCGTGATGCGCACGTCGAACGACAAGACCATCACCTGGATCACCCAGCCGCTGCCGAACGGCGCGACGCTGGTCGCCTTCATGGACGTGACCGCCGCTCGCAAGGTCGAGTCGGCCCTCAAGGACAAGAACGAGGCCCTGCAGGCTGCCGACAAGCTGAAGAACGAGTTCGTGCAGAACGTCTCGTATCAGCTGCGCTCGCCCCTCACGACTATCCTCGGCTACGCCGAACTGCTCGAGAGCCAGCGCCCCGGCGCCCTCACCGACAAGCAGCGCGAGCAGGTCGTGGCCATCCTCTCGGCCGCCGACCACCTCTCGAAAGTCATTTCCAACATCCTGGACCTCGCCATGATCGAGGCTGGAAAGATGGAACTGGAGCTATCGGAGTTTTCCCTCCGCGGAGCGATCGAGGACGCAGTCGATCTCGTCGTCACCACCGCCGAGAACACAAAGGTTCGCGTCGAAATCCTCTGCGACGATCGCATCGGCAACATCCACGCCGACGAGCGCCGCATCAAGCAGGTACTGTTCAACCTGCTCACCAACGCCCTGCGCTTCACCGGCGCCGGCGGCCACATCAAGATCGAAGCCTCGAAGCCCGTGCCCAGCGAGAACATCATCCGCCTCGCCGTCTCCGACAACGGCAAGGGCATCGCGGCGGAACGCCAATCGTCGGTGTTCGACTCGTTCACCTCGGGCGATACACGCGGCGCCGGCCTCGGCCTCGCTCTCGTGCGCTCCTTCGTCGAGCTGCACGGCGGCGACGTGAAGATGAAATCGTCCCCGGGCTCGGGCACGTCGGTCATCTGCCACCTGCCGGAAACCGCCTCGCCAAAAGCCCCCCGCGCCGAACTCGAACTCGGACCGGAAGCCGTGGCGGCGCGCTAGGCCTAACGCCCTTGCATTCTGCGACGCTGCACGTCGTCCATCAGCTTGGCGGCGAGCGCGAGTATCAGCGCGCCGATGCCAAAAACGAGGCCGATGATCACCATCAGGCTGGGAACCGAAATGCTGCCGTCGTTCATATCGTTCGGCCCCAGCACGAAACCTAACGCCGCGATCGCAAGTAAGATCGGCGCCGCGATCAGCCCGATCCGCATTCGCCTCCTGTAGAAATCCGGGTTGGCGTTGGTCGTGCCCGCCAGCACCCGCTCGAAATGGGCGACGACTTTCATGACATCTTCGCCGGCGAGACGGGCCACCGGAATGCGCAGCTCGCCACTCATCGTGCGCGTGCCGAACCGGTTCGCGTATGTCGTATGGGTCCGGAAAGCGACCACCGGCGGACCCTCGATCAGCATCCGTACGCCGCTGAACCTGAACAGGCCCGTGGTAATGAGCGCGAAATAGGTGTCGCCCACGAGCACGCCATCCGGCACGAAGATCACCTCGATACCAGTCGATGGCTGATCACGCGGAGGCGACCAGTCATTCACGGTCTCGCCTCTGAGCGCGTTGCGCGCCTTGTCGCTGACCACGAATTCAGCAAGCTCGGCGGCGGGCACGGTCCATCGCGCAATCTGCCGCTCGCCTCGCCGGATAGCCGCGATGACCTTCATGCCACCCCAGAAGTTGAGGGTCATGAAGGGCGCTATAATCGCGGGAAGAAGCGCAAGGCCGATCTTCAGGCCCGACCCCAGCGTCTCTTGCCCGGCCGACTGCATCTCGATCACGCCCCAGGTAATCGACGCGAGCGCCACAAGCGTGATCGCCACGCAGATCAGTACGCTGCGCCCGGGATTGCGAATGCCGACACTGAACATCCTGTATCCCCCTCGCTGCGCCGAGCAACTGCTCCGACCTGTTCGCCGACAAAGCCAGCGATCACGGTAAGCGCTGTTACAGAGGGCTTATCGTAAAATCGGCGTGAGTCACACGCCCGAAGCATCATGATATAGCGCAACGCCGCTTGACGCCCGCAACGTCACTTCCTTTCTCAATGGCGCGCAAGTTTTACAGGGAGGACATCGCCATGACCGCAGGTCTCAAGCGCCTGACAGCCATCGCCACAGGGGCTCTTTCCATCGCCCTCGCCCAGCCTGCTCTGGCGCAAAAGCCGATCACCGACCCGCCCGTCTCCTCACACCTGACGTGGACGCAGAGCCAGCAACTCGAACGCTATCCGGCGATCGAGAAAGTCTATGCGGTGAACACGATCAAGAAGGGTGACAAGGTTCGCCCCCTGCCCACCGCCGCAACACAGATCAATCCGGCGATCACCTTTAACAAGAGAACGTCCACGCTCGACGCCTTCATGAAGGACAACCGCATCACGGGCCTGATCGCCGTCAAGGATGGCGAGGTGGTGCTGGAGAAGTACGCGCTTGGCCGCAAGCCGGAGGATCGCTGGCCATCCTTCTCGGTCGCGAAGTCGGTCACCTCCATCCTCATCGGAGCAGCCATCAAGGACGGCTGGATCAGGTCGATCTACGACCCGGTCACGCGTTACCTGCCTGAATTGAAAGGCACGGCCTATGACGGCATCAGTCTTCGCCAGCTGATGACCATGACGACCGGTGTGAAGTGGGACGAGAACTACGCAAGCCGGACATCCGACGTCGCCCGCGCCAGCCAGCAGCCATTCACCGGCGGCCATCCAGTCGAGAACAACCCGCTTGTGAAATACATGGCGACCCTCAAGACCGAGGCGAAGCCGGGGGAGAGGTGGCTCTACAAGACCGGCGAGACGGACCTTGCCGGCATCGCCCTCTATCGCGCGCTCGCCGGCAAGCCGCTGGCGCAGTACGCCTCGGAGAAACTCTGGCAGCCGTATGGCATGGAGCAAGACGCAATCTGGGTGGTCGACAAGGCCGGCATCGAGCGCGGCGGCTGCTGCATGAGCGCCACCCTGCGCGATTACGCCCGCATCGGCCTCTTCATGCTTGGCGGCGGCGAGATCGACGGCAAGAAGATCCTGCCGGACGGGTGGGTGGAGGAAGCGACCTCGAATCACGTACCCCGCAAGGGCCGCGAGGCGGGCGAGAGCTATGGTTACTTCTGGTGGCCCAACGACAACGGCTATCGCGCCATTGGAATCTTCGGCCAGCAGATCGCGGTCTTCCCGGAAGAAAACCTCGTCATCGCCATAAACTCCGCGATGGTGAAGGCGACCGACCGCACGCAAAGCCAGAAGCTTGCAGCCTTGCTCGAGACCGTGCGCGCTGCGGCGAACAAGTGATGGGCGGCGGATGAACCTGCGGCAGCGCCGGCAATTGACGCAGCAGCCCGCCCCGGCAATGGTCCGCCCATGCTGAGACGGCTTGCCTCGCTGATGCTGGCGCTTGCCACCGCCCTGGCTTTTTCCGGGCGCATGGAAGCCGCGGCGGAGCATTGCGCCCGCCTCGCGGCCACCGAAGCCGCGCTCCAGCACGAAGCCCTGCCCGCCGCGCCGGACTGCCACGGCATGACCGAAGAAGCGGCAACACCCGTGCCTCACGCGAACCACGCTCCCGCGCAACCCACGCCCGACCATTGCGAATGCATTGCTGGCCTCAAGGGCTGCATGGAACTCGCAACGCCCACCGCCTCCGCGCTCATCGCGCCCTATGCCTGGCTCGAAGCAGGCGCCGTTTCCTTTGTCTCCACAGAGCCCTCGCCCGACTGGCGCCCTCCACGCGCCTGACCTGAACCTCGAAAATACGCGCGGCCCTTCAAGGCCGTCTTCAGAGATTCAAGTCAGGACTCCCACCCATGACACGCCAGTTACTGATCGCTTCGGCGATCCTCATTGCGCCATCCGCGATGGCGCAGGAACACGAACATAGCGACCATGTCGCGCAACCTCCCGCGCAGGAACACTCCCAACACGACCAACCGCCCGCTGAAGATCATTCCGGCCACGCCGGCATGGATCATTCGCAGATGGATCACGGCCAGCACGCTGGCGCCATGCGCAGCGCCTTCGGTTCATACGGTATGACCCGCGACGCCTCCGGCACCAGCTGGGTTCCCGAAGCCTCCCGCCACGGCGGCGTTCACGCCAGCGCCGGCGACTGGATACTCATGGGCCACGCCACCATCGACGGCGTCTACTCCCGGCAGGGCGGCCCACGCGGCGACGAACTCGCCTTCACTGCTGGCATGCTCATGGGCACGGCCCAGCGCCCCATCGGCGACAGCGGAACATTGCAACTGCGCGGCATGGTCAGCCCCGATCCGCTCATGGGCGATCATGGCTATCCGCTGCTCCTCGCCGCCGGAGAAACGGCCGACGGCGTCAACACCCTCGTCGATCGCCAGCATCCGCACGACTTTGTCATGGAGCTGTCGGCCAGCTATTCGCATCGCCTCTCGAACACCGACTCGCTGTTTGTCTACGCTGGCCTGCCCGGCGAGCCCGCCTTCGGCCCGCCTGCCTTCATGCATCGCCCAGCCGCGATGGTGAGCCCCGAAGCGCCGATCACGCATCACTGGATCGACTCGACACACATCACCTTCGGCGTGCTGACGGCCGGCTGGGTGCATGACGGTTTCAAGGTGGAGGCATCCCGCTTCCGCGGCCGCGAGCCGGACGAGAACCGCTGGGACATCGAGACGGGTGAACTCGACTCGACCGCCATCCGCTTGTCGTGGAATCCGAACGAGAGCTGGGCGCTGCAGGCCAGCTGGGCCGATGTCGTCTCGCCCGAGCAGCTCCATCCCGATGTCGACGTAACCAAGTATTCTGCCAGCGCGCTCTACACCGCGCAGCTGGAGAATGGCGGAGAACTCGCCTTCACCGGCGCCTTCGCCAGAAAGGACTCCAGCGAAGGCGTCACGCTCGATGCCTGGCTCGGCGAAGCATCGTTCTCGCCGAATGCGGACTGGACATTCTTCTCCCGCATCGAGGCCATCGAGACCGACGAACTCGGCGGCCATCACGGCGACATCGAAAACGTCTCCCGCGCCAGCCTCGGCCTCGCGCGCAACTTCGTGCTCACAGACACCGTCACCCTCGCCCTCGGCGCCTCGATCACCCAGAACTGGACCAGCGGCGCCCTCTCCCCCCTCTACGACGGCGACCCCGTCGGCGGCATGGCGTTCGTCCGGCTGAAGATCGGGTAGGGCCCTCGCCCGTTCACCGTCCAGATTTCCTCCCCCGTGCGAAGCGCGGCGGGGTCAACGCGTAGCGTTGACGATCGCGCGAAGCGCGAGACGGTGGGGGCAGCCACAGACGCTAAAACGCCCGAGTTATCCTACACCCACGCGACAAACTTCCCTTGCCGTTCAAGCGCCTACAAAAAATCAGCGCGAAGTTGTCCCCACCCCCCTGAACCTTACGGATAATGCCTCATCGCTTCCGCATGGAAGGGCAGCCGATCACTGTTCACCGGCGCGGAGGCGATGCGTTTGAGCGTGGAGATAAGGTTCTCGAAGAAGGATCAGCTCAGCCCCCGCGAATGCCGAGGTCAAGCCATCGGCCAAGTGGGGAGGATATCGGGGGATCGTGGCCGAACATCCACGACCCGCACGCCGCCGGCGATACCAACGGCAGAGGGATGAAACGATTCCCTTGTCCGAGGCTGGCGAACCAACGAACGCGGGGACGCGGGATGTCGCGTTTCTTCTTCTGACTGCCGGCAGGCTGCACCAGCAGCAAGCCAAACCACGCGGGCCATCCCGCGTCCCCGGCCCTTCCGGGCCAGAGATACAGCATCCCGCAGGGCGTTTCCGCCCGTGCGAAAGAGCGCCTCTGCCCGAAGCCTTCCCCCATCAACACACCATGCTAGACACCCGCATGCCGCGCCTGCCGCCCCTCCCCGATCTCGACTGGCCCGATGAACCCGGCGCGCCCACCGCCCGCGCGCATGGCGATGTCTATTTCTCCGGCGACGGCCTCTCCGAAAAGCGCGCCGTCTTCCTCGGTGGCTGCGGATTGCCCGAAGGCTGGGCCGGCCGCGACCGCTTCACCATCGGCGAACTCGGTTTCGGCACGGGCCTCAACCTGCTCGCCGCATGGGATCTGTGGCGCCGCCATCGTCCCTCGGCCAATGCACGCCTCGACTATCTCTCCTTCGAAGGCGCGCTGATGCCGAAGAAAGCCGCCGCACGCATCCACGCCGCCTGGCCCGAACTGGCTAAACTCTCCCGGCAACTCCTCGCCCAATGGCCAGACCGCGCGCGCGGCGTTCAACGCATCCATCTTGCCGACGGCGTCACGCTCACCCTCGTCGTCGACGATATCGCCGCCGCGCTCCCGCAGGCGCGCGCCAAAATCGACGCCTGGTTCCTCGACGGCTTCGCCCCCGCAAAAAACCCTGACATGTGGTCAGCCGAAGCAATGGCGCACGTCGCGCGCCTCTCCGCTCCCGGCGCCCGCGCCGCCACCTACACCGTCGCTGGCGACGTTCGTCGCAATCTCGATGCGGCGGGCTTCACGGTGGCGAAAGTCCCCGGCCACGGCCGCAAGAAGGAACGCCTCGAAGCGCGCTTGATGCTTGCGGGCAACGCGTCACCCGCTCCACCACGCCGCATCGCCATCGTCGGCGCCGGAATCGCCGGCGCCTGCGCCACCGCAGCCTTCCTGCGCCGCGGCTGCGACGTCACTGTCTACGACAAGGCTACCGCCATCGGCGCAGGCGCCAGTGGCAATCCGCTCGCCCTCGTCATGCCGCGCCTCGACGCCGCCGACGGCCCGACAGCCCGCGCGCTGCTGGAAGCGTGGCTCTACGCGCGCCGCTTCTACCCCGCCCTCGGCCCCGCCACCGCCGAGCCCCTCGACGCTATCCACCTGCCGCGCGGAGACCGCGAAGCGCAACGTTTCGCCAAGCTGCTGGCCGACCCGCCGCTCGACGACACGATCCTGCAACCGCATGGCGATGGCATTCGCCACGTCAACGCCATCGCCGTCCGCCCTGCCGAAGCGCTTCCGCGCCTGCTGGAGGGCGCTACGCTCCATCTCAACACCGCGATCACATCGCTCGAAGACATCGACGCCGATCTCGTCATCGTCTGCGCCGGCATGGGGCTCGCTGACATGCCCGTGGACGCCCCTCCCCTCACCGGCCGTCTCGGCCAGCTCGAAAGCGCGCCATCATCGGCGGAGCCCTCCGCCATCGCGGACGGCGGTTATGCTGTCGAAGCGCTCGGCCACCTCGTCTTCGGCGCAACGTTCGAAGCCGCCCATGGCGATCCGCAGGTCACCGACGCCGCCCGCGCCCACAATCTCGAAGTCCTCGCGCGCCTTCGCCCCGACCTCTCGCCAGCTCAGCTCACATCACGCGCATCGATCCGCGCCACAACGCAGGATCGCCTGCCATTCGCCGGAGCGCCGCCCACAAATGAAAAGGCGCCGGACGGCACGCCGGCGCCTTCAGGTCGTGTCTACCGCCTCATCGGCGGCCTCGGCTCGCGCGGGTTTCTGTGGGCCCCGCTACTCGCCGAGATAGTCGCATCGGAAGCCTTCGGAGAACCCTCGCCCGTTGAGACGAGCGTCGCCGAATGCCTTGACCCCGGGCGATTCCGTGCCCGCGCCGCTAGACGCGGGAATTAGTGTCTGTCCGTCGCAGCCTTTCGATCTCGTCGGCCAGCCCGCGATCGTCGTCCGTTACGAGCTTCTCGAGCACGCGAACCCGATCCTTCAGCTTGTCCATCTCGTGGTGCATGTTGCCCACCACGCCGCGCAGCTGTTCACCGTCCTCGGCGTATCCGCGCGATTGCGCCTTCACCTTTTCGCGCTCCAGCTTGTGCTTGCTGGTCAGCACACCGGAAATCGACCCGACAACGATCACGCCGAGTGCGAATTCGAAGAAACCCAGAGCCATTGGCCTACCCCCTCAGATCTTCGCCGCGGCGCAGCCGTTCGATTTCGCCGGCAAGCTTGCGGTCGCCATCCGTCGCCAGACGCTCAAGCACCGCAACGCGTTCCTTGAGGCGGTGCAATTCTGCCATCACCTCGCCCTGGGCCGCATCCGAGCCGCGCTGCTCGCGCATCAGTTCAAGCTTCATCTTCTGCGACTTGATCCAGAATGTGCCGATGATCGCGATGATCCCGCACATGATGCCTAGGATGGGGATGAATACGCCGACGCTGCTGCCCATGTCTGTCGCTTATCCCCGTACTTCTGAATGACGCAGGCGCTCGATATCGCTTGCGAGCGTGCGGTCACTGTCGGTCGCAAGTTTCTCGAGCACCTGCACGCGCTCGCGCAGCTTCGCGAGTTCCGCACTGTTGGCGGTCACGATCTGCTCGAGCCGCGATGCGTCGCCTTGGCCATGCTTCAGGGCCAGACGTTTGTTCTCGTGATCGATACCCATCTTGATGACCTGGAGCGTGAACGCCAGGACGATGCCGATGCCGACGACGATGCTGATCACAACCAGTTCCATCACTTGGCCTCGTCTTTCCGGTCACGCAGCTTCTCGATCTCGGCCGCAAGACGCGGTTCGTCGTCGACTGCAAGTTTCTCCAGAACGATCACACGCTGGCTCAGCGAGCCGATGATCCGTTCCATGTCGGCGATCTTGGACTTCAGTGCCTCGATCTCGCCGGACTGGCCCATACCCATGCCCATGCCGGCGCCCATGCCTGAGCCGGCGCCCATGCCCATCTTGCGCATGCTCTCGGCGTCGAGGCCCCAGAATTTCGGATCGGCCATCTTTTCCCAACTCTGCGTCCAGCTGGCGCGGCGGGCAGCGCGGCGCATCCGCCAGGCGGCGCGCTTGGCCTCGCGAGCAGCACGCCAGCTGTCGCGTCCGCCCGGATGTCCGCAATTATCGCCCTGGTTGTGCATCGGTCCCTGTCCCTCTCGCCTCATCCCTGCAGTCCAGCTGCTCAGCGCAACTTCTCGATTTCGGCCGCCAGCCGAGCTTCCTCTTCCGTCGTCACCTTGCCAAGCGCGATCCTGCGCTCGTCGGTCGTTTCGAGGAAACGGCGGCGAGGTTTGGCCTGCTCGCGTGCCTGCTCACGTGATTGGGGAAGCTGGTCGGTCCGGGGCTTTTCATCGGTCATTGCGATCTCCCTCGGTTATCGGTCTGCGGTCAGACGCCAGGACGGTTGCGGTCGCGGAGACTGTCGATCTCGCGCGAGAGCCGGCGGTCGTCGTCGGTCACCAGGCGCTCCAGCACCGCGACGCGGTCGGTGAGCTTGTCGATCTGGGCCTGCATCGTTCCCATGATGGCATCGTCTTCGCGGCTGCGGCCATGGCGCGCTTCCGTCAGCATCTTGGTGCGGAGGATCTTGCTGCCGAACACGATCGCAACGATCGCAACGACCATCAGAAAGGGGGACGACACTGCAACTACCTCGGTCATGTCCATCTAGCCGCCCGTCCCGGATGTCAGCGACGCCATCGGGCGCCAGTTGATGTCGATGGTGCAGTTCGGCGGACAACCGCGCGAAGCAACGCCCATGGTGAGCCCGTTCTCGCCGCCACCGAACACCAGCGTCATCTCGCCGGCGTTGAGGTGGACCACGCCAAGCCGGGCGCCGACGGCAAGGGCCGTCATGCCGGTCACGAGCAACGCCGCAGCGCAGGCCAGTCTGATCTGAAGTCCGCGATCCATGATGTCCCTCTTCTGTCTGGGGCTCTGGTTCAGGTAGGTCGTCGGTTCCGGGCGGCGCCCTTTTTTTGGGGAGGAGGAGCCGCCGCCCGTTCGTATCAGTCTATCTGCCTTCCAGGTCGCGGAACTCTCGGCGAAGTTTCCATTCTTCCGAGGTCACCGAGCGTTCCATCTTGGCCAGCCGGTCGTCCATATCCTTGAACTTGTAACGGATGTTCGAGAACGTCTCACGCGGGCGATCCGAGACCGAAGTCCAGAAGCGCTCTTCGTCGGGCGAGAGATTGCGCGGGCGGTAGGGCTGGTACGGCGTGATCGCCCACACAACCAGGTAGACCGGGATGATGAAGCCTACGCCGCCAAACAGCATGATCGCTGCAACTATGCGGGTTACCGTCGGATCCCAACCCATCCGTTCCGCGACACCGCCGCAGACGCCGGCGAGAACCTTGTCACGGGAGCGATAGAGCCGCTTCGGGTTTGGCGAGGAGATGTAATCGTCGCGCATCAGTTGATGTCCCCACGGGTGGACTGGGTTGGGCGCGGGCGGGCCGGCGCTGCATCAGGTTCGATCAGACGTTCGAGGGTCTCGATGCGGCGCTCCATCGTGCGGGCCGAGCGCCAGAGATCCTCAAGCATCCTTTCATCGTCTTCGGTAAGGTTGCGAGCAGAGCGGTTCTTCGAGATGTAGTGCAGGATCATCCAGGGAAGGACGACGAAGAGGGAGACGATGGCCACGAGGCCAAGTCCCATTCCCATGACCGCTTCGGCTGCCATTACACGCCCTCGCCTTCATTGGAGGCCCGGCGGCGCACTGGCGCCGGGGCAGGAGAACCGCCGCCGCGGCGGCGCTTGATTTCGTTCAGCTCCTTCTCGATCGACTCTTCAGCCGCGAGTTCCTGGAACTGTGCTTCGAGCGAACGGTCGCCGACATTGATCAGGTCGGCATAGGCTTCCATCTCGTCGACCTTGCGTTCGATCTGGCCGTAGCGGCGCATTGCCTCGTCGACCTTGTTGACCTCGATGCGCGAGCGCATCGCGATGCGGTGTTCGGCGGCTTCGCGGCGGACGACGAGCGCGCGATGTTTCGTCTTCGCTTCGTCGAGCTTGGCTTGCAGCTTCTCCAGATCGTCCTGGCGGCGGACCGAGACTTCCTCGATCGCTTTCAGCGCCTGGCGGCGGCTGTCGATCTCGCGCTCGGCGCGCTGTTTGGCGGAGAGGGCGCCGCGGGCGAGGTCTTCCCGCCCCTTCTCCACGGCGAGCTCTGCCTTTGCCGTCCAATCGAGACGGGTCTGCTCGAGCTGCGTGATGTCGCGCTCGTATTCCTTCTTGTCCGCCATCGAGCGGGCCGCAGCAGAGCGGACCTCGACGAGGCAGTCTTCCATTTCCTGGATGATCAGCCGCGCGATCTTCTCGGGATCCTCGGCCTTGTCGAGCATCGCGTTGATGTTCGAGTTGATGATGTCGGACAGTCGGGAGAAAACGCCCATATCAGAACCTTTCGTCTAATCTTCTCGGAGTGATGGTCTTCTTGTTTTTCTTCAGTGTGCCGATGAAGAGGAGGTCAGAAGAGGATGCGCGCCACGATGAAGCCGGCGATGAAGAATCCCCAGCTCTCGAACGGCCTGCGGCCCAGCCAGCTTCCGAAGCGGCCCAGTGGACTGGGCTTCTGGTACGGATCCCGGCTGTCGGTGTAGCGCATCACTAGCTCCTGTGGTTGCCGGTGTTGTCCCGGCATGGATCACTTGAAAGCAACCTCCGTGCCAACTTTTTGGTAACCACCTACAGCCCTGTGTTTGTTTGATATTGTTGATTTTCTCCACAGTCGATTTTCATCATTTGGCGAAAACCGCCACGAAAAGATTGGTGTTTTCGACTATCGAGTGGTAATCCTCGCCATATGGCGTCACCCTCAGCCCCGGAACTGATCGGCCAGTCGGCGACGTGGCTGGAATCGCTCGAGCGCGTGTCGCTGGCGGCCGTGGTGGAGCGTCCGATCATGGTGATCGGGGAGCGCGGCACCGGCAAGGAACTGATCGCGGAGCGCCTGCACTACCTCTCTCCGCGCTGGGAAAAGCCGTTCGTGAAGGTGAACTGCGGGGCGCTCTCCGAAGACCTGCTCGACAGCGAACTGTTCGGTCATGAGGCCGGCGCGTTTACGGGCGCGACAAAGCGGCGGCAAGGCCGGTTCGAACAGGCCGACGGCGGCACGCTCTTCCTGGATGAGATCGCAACAGCCTCGCTGCAGGTGCAGGAGAAGTTGCTGCGCGTGGTGGAATACGGCGAGTTCCAGCGGCTGGGCGGCGAGGACACGATCACGACCGACGTCCGCATCGTTGCCGCCACCAACGTCGACCTTCCTGCCCGCGCTGCCGAAGGCCGCTTCCGCGCGGACTTGCTTGATCGCCTTGCCTTCGACGTCATCACGCTTGCCCCGCTGCGCGCGCGGCCGGAGGACATCATCCTGCTGGCGGAGCATTTCGGCCAGCGCATCGCACGCGAACTCGAAGGCGATTTCCCCGGCTGGTCGCGCGATGCGCTCCAAGCGATGTGCGCGCACGGCTGGCCGGGCAATGTCCGCGAACTGCGCAACGCCGCCGAGCGGGCGACTTTCCGCACCATGGCGGCGCAAGCCAATGGCGCGCCGATCGGTCCAGTGACCATCACGGCGGACCTGCTCGACCCGTTCAATTCGCCATGGCGGCCGCCCAAGGATCTGTCCACGCTTCCGAGCGAAAAACCCGTGGCGCAGGCCGTCGCGGCGGTCGTCGTGGAGACACAGCCAGCGCCCCAGCCCGCGATTTCAGGTCCGGTCGATTTCAACGCCCTCGTCGCCGATTTCGAGAAGCGGATGATCGAAACGGCGCTGGAGAACTGCCGAGGGCACCAGCGCAAAGCCGCCGACCAACTCGGGCTCAGCTATCACCAGATGCGCGGTTTGCTGAGGAAATACGGCTATGGGCGCGACGGATCGTCCCTGGAAACCAATTCTTCAGGCCCCGGCAACGAGGCGCTAACCGAGAGCGAGTAGGCTGCGCGCCAGGATAAAATCCATGGCGTCTCCCTCCCGTCGCATTCAGTTCCTGGGCCTCGGCTTCGACCCAATGGGTCCGAACGAAGCCGCGCGCACGATCGCCGCGCGCGCCCGCAGGCTTGAACCCTTCGCGTATGTCGCGACGCCCAACGTCGATCACGTGGTTCGCATCGACCGCAAACCTGAACTGCGCTCACTCTACGCGGACGCGTGGCTCAATCTCTGCGACAGCCGCATCATTGAACTCTTCGCGGAGTTCTCGCGCATCTTCGTGCCCGCCGCGCCGGGCTCGGACATCGTCGAGTTGCTGTTTCGCGATCACATCTGGCGGCGCGAGACCGTCGTCGTGATCGGCGGCTCATCAGCGATCGTCGAGGCGATGCGCCGCCGCTACAGCCTCGCCGACGTGCGCTGGTTCGATGCGCCCTACGGCCTCAAGGACGATCCAACGGCACGCGCGCAATGCGTGAAGTTCATCGCCGACAATCCAGCTGCTTTCATCTTCCTCGCCGTGGGATCGCCGCAGCAGGAGATGATCGCGCACGAGGCGATGAAATCCGGCAAGGCTGTTGGCGTTGCGATCTGCTGCGGCGCCTCGCTGGAATTCCTGACCGGCGAAACCAGACGCGCCCCCGGCTGGATGCGCGCCAACCGCCTGGAATGGCTGCATCGTCTCACTAGTGAGCCCGGCCGCCTCTGGCGCCGCTATCTCGTCGATGGTCCACGCATCCTCGATATATGGCGGCGCTCATCCGCCGCCCGCTGATCTTTCGCATTTCGTCCGAGCATGGCAGTGTCCCTCCGGTTGGGGGACGCGATGGCTGGGACGAAACGGCTTCATCTTTATTGGGATCCGGCGCTCGGCGATGATTTTCGCAAGACTCTGCAGCGCGCACTGCGCGACCTGAAGGTCGAAACCGCCGACGCCTCGGAAATCGATGCCGACCCGGAAACGGGAGGCGTGATGGTCGCTCTGGTCTCCGCCAAGAGCGAAACGGCCATGCCGGCGAGGCCTGACATCCTGGTGCTAGCCGGCCCCGGAGACTTCCCCTCCGGCGGCGATGGCCTGCGGATCGAGCGCGAGGACATCGAGCAGAAGTCACGGCGGTGGCAGAAGCTCGTCGATCGGCTGCGGGCGAGACTTGGCAGCGCCAGCCTCGCCCTGCCGTCCGAGGATCTCGAAGTGCGTCTCGACGAGGAGGCGCGCCGCGCCGACGAAGCCGAACGCGCGCGCGATCAGATCGAGCGCGAGCGGGACGACATCGACCGCAAGGCGAAGAAGCTCGAGAGCGAACTGGTGAAGGCGCGCTCGAGAGCGCAGCAGTCGGACGACGAACTCGAACGCCTGCGCGAGATTCACAGGCTGAGCGCATTCGCGCTCTCATCCGTTTCATCGCACGAACAGGAAACTGTCAGCTTCGCGCGCGATCATGCGTGGCGCGCGCAACTTGCGGCACAGCGTGCACTGGAACTGGCGGCGCAGCATCCGGAGGCGCTGGTCTGGAAAGCGGCGAGTTATTCCGGATGGAGCGAGAATGCAGCGCCATCGCGCTATGGCTTGATGACTTTCACCGGCAAGAGTGGCGAGACGATAGCCTCTTATCGCGGCGAATTTCATGATGGCCGGCGCGAAGGACACGGTGTCGGAATTTCCGCCGATGGTCTGGTGTGGACCGGTCAGTGGAAGAATGATGAAGCGTGCGGCTTTGGTGTTCTCGAAACGCCCGACGGACGCCGCTTCGATGGCGAGGTCGCGCCCGGAGACGATGGCGCGCCGCGACGTGTTCGCGGCTGGCTGTGGGAGCCGGATGGCGAACGCACGCGACTGGCGGAGCCGCACAGGGCCATGCCCGCCGCCCTCCCCGCTCCGCAGGCGGCCAGAGGTTGATTTCAAAAAAAACCGCGGAAAGCCCTTGCAAACAGAGCGCGACATGATACTTAAGTGACTACTTAAGTATTGGAGCTGAGATGCAGGCCGCCGCACTCGACCGCACCTTCCATGCGCTGAGCGACCCGACGCGCCGGGCGATGGTGCAGCGGCTGTCGAGCGGGCCAGCGTCGGTCAGCGAACTGGCAAAGCCGCTGGCGATCTCGTTGCCCGCCGTGATGCAGCACCTTCAGGTGCTGGAGGCGAGCGGCATCGTGCGCACCTCGAAGATCGGCCGCGTACGGACCTGCACAGTGGAGCCGAAGATGCTGACCCTCGCCGAACACTGGATCGCCGAACGCCGCGCCAGCTGGGAACGCAAGCTGGATCGCCTTGGCGACTATCTCGATGCGACCGCCAGCGAAAACGACAATGACGAAAATGGAGAGTCGAAATGACCGCCACAACGCAGACCCGGACAGTCCACGACGTAATCAAGCTGGAGCGCATCTACAACGCCTCGCCGGCGCGCGTGTTTGCAGCATGGGAGAGCGTGGAAGCGCGGCTGCGCTGGAGCGTGCCGCACCCGACCGCTGGCGCAGCCTACGACCAGACCGAATTCAGGGTCGGCGGGCTCGATATCATGCGCTGCGGCGCGAAGGACGACATGCGCTTCCTCGCACGCGTCCGTTATCTCGAAATCCTCCCCGATGCGCGCATCGTGATGGCGGAGAGCGTCGCCGAAGACGGGAAAACCCGCGCGGCTTCGCTTATCACCATTGAGTTCGAGCCTGTGGGCAAGGCGACGAAGCAGACTGTCACGATGCAGGTCTCGGCGTTCGACGGGGCCGGCATGATCGAGGGCTACAATGAAGGCTGGACCGCAGCCCTCGACAATCTCGCCCGCGAATTCTGAAAACAGAAACGAGGATCCTCCCCATGACCACCGATACGATCGTCAAACCCCACTTCGGCACGTTCACCATCGAGCGGAAGTACAAGCACGCGCCGACACGCGTCTTCCGCGCCTATGAGGATCCGAAAGCGCACTATCGCTGGTTCGTCTCGGGCGAAGGCTGGGAAATCGCGAACTACACACACGACTTCCGCGTCGGCGGACACGAGCATGGACAGTTCCGGCCGATCGGCCATCCATCGATGTTCTCGAACGACACCTGGTATCTCGAGATCACGAAAGGCCAGCGCATCGCGGTCGCCTATTCGATGGGTGTTGACGGCAAACCGATGTCGCATTCGCTGGCGGTGACGGAGTTCTTCCCGGACGGCGCGGGTGGATGCCGCCTCGTCTTCACCGAGCAAGGCGCCTACTATGGCGGCGAAGACGATGTGAAGAACCGGAAGGCCGGTTGCGAGGAGTTGTTCGGCAAGCTCGACGACGAGCTTCGCGCGCACGGCTGATACGACAGGAACACGACAATGGCGCTCAAGCTCTATTATCACCCTTTGTCTTCCTATTGCTGGAAGGTGCTGATCGCACTCTATGAAGCGGGCGTGCCGTTCGAGCCGGAGATCGTGGATCTGCAAGACCCTGACGCGCGCGAGCGCTTCATTCGCCTGACGCCGCTCGGCAAGTTTCCGGTGCTGGTGGATGAAGAGGCCGGAAAGGGATTTCCGGAATCGAGCATCATCATCGAATACCTGGCGATCAAGCACCCGAGCGCCGCGCGGCTGATTCCGGCGGACCGGGATCTGGCGCTGCGCGTGCGGCTGTCGGACCGTTTCTATGACATGCATGTGCACGACAAGATGCAGCGGATCATCGGCGACCGGCTGCGGCCAGCCGACAAGAAGGATGCATTCGGCGTCGAGAAGCTGCGCAACGAACTGGAGATCAGCCTCGCGCTGGTTGACCGCGACATGGGCGAGGGCGGCTGGGCGACCGGGCTTACGTTCACAATGGCGGACTGTGCGGCGGCGCCCGCGCTCTATTACGCCAACCAGGTTGCCCCGTTCGGCGACAATCATCCGGGCGCGGCGCGGTATCTGGACCGGCTGATCGCGCGGCCTTCTTTCGCGCGCGTGCTGGCGGAGGCGGAGCCTTACTTCGCCATGTTCCCGAAATCCTGAGAGGCGGACATGGCAGCCAAGCACGCCATCTTCACGATCGAGCGGACGTTCAAGGCTTCTCCGAAACGCGTGTTCGCTGCATGGGCGACCGCGGAAGAGAAGGCGAAATGGTTCGTCGGTCCGCAGGGCCAGTATGTGGAGGAAATCCGCGAGTTCAATTTCCGTGAAGGCGGAAGCGATCGGCTGAAGGCGCGATGGAACGATGGAAGGGTCTCCGACTTCCGCAACACCTACTGGGAGATCGTGCCCGACCGGCGGATCGTCTACGCGTACGAGATGTTCATGGACGAAAAGGTTCGGATGTCGGTGTCGCTGGCGACCATAGAATTTGAACCTTCGGGAACGGGCACGAATATGACGCTGACCGAACAGGGCGCTTTCCTCGAACCGTACGCTCCGGATGGCAATGATGCCGGATCGCGCGAGCACGGCACGAAGCTGATGGTCGACAACTTCGCAGCGTATATCGGCGGCTAGCGGCGCTTCTCTCCGAGGATCGATGACAAGCGCGGCGGACGCGGCACGCCCTGCCCGCGTTGTGATGGACCCTTGCGCTGTGGCGCATGCGGCGTGTCGCGAATGATCGTCAGGAAGACGATGCCGAGATCGACGGCGATCGAAGCGAACAGGGCGAGGAAGGCCTTGTCGTCGAAGACGAAGTCGTGGCCGCCTTCCATCTCGATGCCGAAGGGTTCCGCGATCCATTCGATGAGGCCGAAGAAGGCTGCGCGCGTGGCTTTCGGGCCTTCGAGGAATTCGAATTCGGGAACGGTGACGGGTTCGACGGCGCGGAGTTGGGAAGCGGCGGCGAGGAGTTTTTCGGAGAGGACGACATCCCAGCAGTAACCCGGGTCGGCGGCGCGGGAGGGATCCGGAGCGCCGGGACGTTGCGGATCGGGACCAACTTCCGAAGCGAGGCTGGTGAGGCGCTGCGCGAACGAAGCGGCGTGAAGAGAGCGCAGATCGTTGGCCGCGTTGGCGAAGGCTCGGGCTTCCTCGTGTACGCCGGTGAAGAGGACACGGCGTTCGGCGGAAGGGAGTCTCGCGGCTGTTGCGAGCTTTTCGAGAGTCGCGCGGTCGGCGGCGGATAGAGCAAGGGATGTGGGCGGCGGCGCGCGTTTCACAAGAGCGTCGACCTGCAACGCGAGTCTTGTTCGTTGCGAGGCGACGGGGGAGATCCAGACGGTTCGCACTTCCTCGCCGAGATTGCGGGCGCGATCGGCGAAGGCGAAGCGACTGCGCATCAGCGGGCCTTCGCCGGGAACGGAGTTCGGATGATTGGCGCAGGTGCGGCCTTGCGCGGCTTCGAGATCGGCGCGGCTGGAGGCCAGCGTCGAGACTTCGGCGGTGACGCGTTCGGCGGTTTCGAGGGCGGAGGAGGTTCGCGCGATGGAGCCGGAGAGATCGGTAATCACGGCTTCGAACTGGCGCTCGGTGAATTCCTGGCCGGCGAGTTCCTTCCAGAAGAAGCCGTAGCCGAAACCGACGGTCCAGATGGCGAAGAGAAGATAGAAAAAGAACGAGATGATCTTCAGCGGCCACGAGGCGCCGGCGACGAGGTGATGGAGGGCGACCATCATCGCGGTGACGACGAAGAGCGTTGTCGCGACGGTGAAACCGAGTTCGAGGGCCGAGAGTTCGCCGCTGTCGGTGTTGGCGGCGCGGAGGTCGGCGAAGCCCAGCCCGGTTGCCAGGACGGAGAGCAGGAAGAAACCCAGAAGGGCGAAGCCGGACAGGCCGCGCGGGGAAAACGGCGCGGTCAGCCAGCGCCATTTACCACGACCGATCGCCCGTCCGCCCACGGATCATTCCCCCCTGCCCGATCCGGATATTAGCGCCGGGCGGCGTCCGATTGGAGTCCATTCTGGTATCATCGCGGGACAGCCGCTCCGGGGCCGGGCGCCAGCTGCTTTTTTCCGCCGCATATTGCTCTATGAGCAAGACTCCCGGCCCTTCCCGGGCTTAATTCGCGCGGCTGGCTGGGTAAGTCCGGCATGGACTAGGTGGCGAGGGATTTTCTTTGCCCGATCTCATATCAGAATCTGCGCATCTCATGGCTCGTTCCAAGGGGCTTCCGCGCTTCAAGACACGGCGAGAGGCTGAACAGGCCCTGGCCGAAATCATCGAGGATGGCGGCGTCGTCACCGAATTCCGGATCGACGAGCTTCCCGATGGCGGCTGCGTGATCACGATCCTCGAGAAGGACGGCCATGCCGTCGCGGGGACGATCGGCGTCTAGCAGGCAAACGCCTGCGATCCCGCAGGTCATGCTGCGAGGCGATTGGTTCTGGATTCCAAAAATCTGAGATGATGTGGCGGTCCGCGCGCGTGAGCGTGGCTGCCCCCTCCGTCTCGCGACGAAGACGTCGCGATCCACCTCCCCCGCGCTTCGCACGGGGGAGGAAAGGCGCCTGCGCCTGTTCGACGTTCAGATTTCCTCCCCCAGTCCGCAGGACTGGGGGAGGTGGATTGCGCGAAGCGCAAGACGGTGGGGGCAGCTGCGCGTTCAGCGGCGCGGCGGATCAGCGGGATGGGATCGGCGAGAAACGCGGTGACGGCTTCGTAGCGGGCGCGCAGGTCTTCAAACGTGCGGGGTTGCTGCGGATCGAAGCTTGGGTCTTCGACGCAGGTGAGCTGCAGGAGATCGACGCTGCCTGTCGTGCGCAGCTGTTCGATGCCCGAGAGCGTGAGGCCGTGGAGGCGGATTTCGAGATCGCGGAGCGCGGGCCAGTGGGCGAGCCAGTTGCCGGGCGCGGGGCAACCCTTGAGATTGCGGATCCTGGCGCGCTCTTCGGTCCAGGCTTGCGCGAAGGTTTCGATGAGGAGGCGCAACAGGGCGAGCATTCGGCCGATGAGGCCGGGCGACGTCGCTCCCTGCTGATGCGCTCCGTGTGTCATGGGCGGCATTATGCGCCCGGCCGGATGCCCGGCTGAAATAAAACAGCTGCATCCTACAGTTTGGGCAGCTAGCGGGCTGAAATCAGGCGGGATGTTTTTTCTGCGTCCTACAGTCTGGATACAGCTGTTTCCTACAGTTGAGGCTGCCCCTGCCGGGGCGTTCGCTTCTCGATTTGGTCCCCCGGACCAAATCGCGCCTTCGGCGCCGTCGCTCACCCCCACCGTCTCGCGCGCAACGGCGCGCGATCCACCTCCCCCGCCTTCGGCGAGGGAGGAAATCTGGACGGTGAGCGAGCTCCGGTGTTTTTCCCACTCCGCCGAGGGCGGGGGAGGTGGATCGGCGCGCAGCGCCGAGATGGTGGGGACCGCGTGGCGGTTCGTTCGTGGAAAGACGTTTCGGGTCGGGTGTTTGCCAAGGGCGCGGGGTCGGTTATGCGGAACGCATGAGTGAAGATGTGCCTTCGATCGGGCGGATCGTGGGCGGCCAGCACAGGCTGCCGGTCCGGGTCTATTACGAGGACACTGATTTTACGGGCGTGGTCTATCACGCGACCTACCTGCGCTTCTTCGAGCGCGGGCGGTCGGAGATGCTGCGGGTGATGGGCACACCGCCGGACCGCGAGGACCACGGCGCGTTCGCGGTGACCCGGATCGTGGTCGACTACAAGGCGGCGGCGCGCATCCACGATACGCTCGTGGTCCATACCGCGTTCACGGGAATGAGAGGACCGCGCCTCAATTTCAGGCAATTCGTCGCACGGGATGGGGTCGTGCTGACCGAGGCGGAGGTCGTTGCGGTGGCGATTCACCCCGACGGGCGGGCCCGTAAACCTTCCGCAACGGAATTAGCACACTGGAACGCCTTCCTGGACCCTTCGCAGCACGGCCCCTGAACCCCCGGGGAATCGCCGGTATTGACCTTCATGTCGCCCAATTTCGTAACCAGAAGCGGTACAACCATAGGCTTGCGCGGGCGGCTCTTTTCGCAAGCTTCCCGTCTGATTTTGAGGATTTGAGAGGACTGAATGGAACCCAGTACGTTGGCGCCCGTTGCCGCCGCCGCCACCGAAGACTTCGGGTTCGTCTCCCTGTTCATGGGAGCCGACTGGCCGGTGCAGCTGGTGATGGCCATCCTTGCCCTCGCCTCCGTCTGGTCGTGGGCGGTCGCGATCGACAAATGGTTCACCGTCGGCGGCGCCAAGGCGCGGGCCAAGCGTTTCGAGACCGCCTTCTGGTCCGGCCAGCCGATGGAAGACATCAACGAGCGCGTGACGGAAAAGCCGGCCGAGGCGATGGCCCGCGTCTTTTCCGCCGGCGCGCGCGAATGGCGTGAAGGCCGCCGCAACGGGACGCCGGACGAGACAAAGGCGATCGTCGAGCGGGCGGCGACGCAGATGGACGTGGCGGTCAACCGCGAGACGGCGCGGATGGAATCGGGCCTGTCGACGTTGGCGATCATCGCCTCCTCGACGCCGTTCATCGGCCTGCTCGGCACGGTGATCGGCATCATGAACGCCTTCCTCGACATTCACAGCCAGGGCGAGACCAACCTGACCGTCGTTGCGCCCGGCATCGCCGAAGCGCTGTTCGCCACCGGCTTCGGCCTGTTCGCGGCGATCCCGGCGCTGATCTTCTACAACAAGTTCTCGAGCGATGTTTCGGCCTTCTCCGAGCGGATGGCCAACTTCGCGCAGGAAGTCTCGGTGCGGCTGTCGCGCCGGCTGAGCGATCGCGGAGCCGCCTGACCATGGCGATGATCATCCACAAATCGGGAGGCAGGCGCGCAAGACGCAGACCCATCGCGGACATCAACGTCACGCCGATGGTCGACGTCATGCTCGTGCTGCTGGTCGTGTTCATGATCACGGCGCCGATGCTGGCGACGGGTGTGGCGGTGACGCTGCCCAAGACACGCGCCGACCAGATGCAGTCTGACAAGGAACGGCCACTGGTCGTCACCGTCGACAAGGAAGCGAAGATCTATGTCGGCATGCAGACCGAGCCTGTGCCGTTGAAGGATCTCGCGCCCATGCTGGCGGCGCTGGCCGAGAACAATCTGGAAAAGCGCGTCTATGTGCGCGGCGATGAAGCGGTGCCTTACGGCGCCGTGGTGAACGTGTTGGCGCTTCTGCAGCGCGCCGGGTTCAAGAACGCCGGCCTGCCGGTGGACGCCAACGCGGCCAAACGCATCCTCGAAGAGGGGGGCTGACCCCAGAGATGCGACTGAGCACCTTCTTCTCTCTGGCGGTTCATGTTGGGGTCGTCACGGCTGGCTTCTTCTGGGGCCAGGAAGAGATGCGTACGTCTTCGGTGGCGACGCCTATGATTGTCATTCCGCTGGAACTTATGACGATCGGCGAGGTGACTGACATCGCGCCGGTGATCAAGGCCGAGGAAGAGGACAAGACCGCAACCGAGGAAGAGGCCCAGCCGGTCTATGCGGCCGCGGCGCCCCCGCCTCCGCCGGAAGACACGGTCAATCTCGACGAACCCAAGAAGGCCGAGCCGAAGAAGGCCGAAGCCAAGCCCGCGCCACCCAAAGAGGACATCAACGACTTCATCGCCCAGATGGAGCAGAACGCGCTGGCTGAAGCCAAGAAGAAGCAGCCGAATGCGGCCCCTGCCCCTGCCGGTAAGACCGCCACGGCCGACAACAGCACGCAGCGCATGGGCGCCGGCGAGATGCGGAAAACGCAGGTGACCATCACCGACTACATTCGCTCGCAGCTGATCCTGAACCGCTGCTGGACGGACCATTCGGACATGGCGGATGCTCAGAGGCTGACGGCCACTTTCCGCGTGCGCTTCACCCCGGGCGGCAAGTTCGCGGCGCCGCCGGAGCTGCGTGAACCTTCGCGCGAGCCGTTCAACGATCCGCCGCTTCAGACGTTCATCCAGCATGGACGAACCGCGCTGGCGAAATGCAACCAGATCGGGTGGAAGATTCCGCCGGAGTACTTCAGGCTCGAACCCGCTCCATATTGGATCGATATCGAGCTCGTTCCCCAAGTGGCGGCGATGCAATGATCAACGCAAGGACCAAAACCATGCGCGCTTTCAGCTTCATCTTCGTGCTGCTTGCGGCGGCTTTCGCGGTGGCAGGGCCCGCTTCGGCGCAGCTGCGGGTGACGGTGGTCGGCGAGGAATACGTGCCGATGCGGATCGCGGTGCCGGACTTCTCGGCGAGCGGACCCGGCGCGGCGGAAATCGCGGTGCAACTCTCGGACGTGCTGCGCAACGACCTCAAATCCTCGGCGGTGTTCGATCTGGTCGACAAGGCCGCGTTCATCGAGCGCGACATCACCTTCGACATGGCGCCGCGTTACCCGGACTGGCAGGTCGCGGGCGTGGCGGCGCAGGGGCTGGTGGTCGGCAACGTCGTGGTGAACCCGGCCAACAACAACATGACGGTGCAGTTCCGGCTCTATGACGTGTACGGACAGGCGCAGCAGTTCGCGCGGCAGTACACAGTGGCGACGCCGCTGAACTGGCGCAGGCTGGCGCACCGCGTGGCGGACGACGTGTTCTCGCAGCTGACGGGCGACACGGGCTATTTCGACAGCCGCGTCGTGTTCGTCTCGAAGACGCCAGGCGAAGAGCGCCTGAAGGGCCGCCTCGCGATCATGGACCAGGACGGCGCGAATGCGGAGTTCTTGCTTTCCGGTTTCACGTCGGTGATCAACCCGCGCTTCTCGCCATCGGCGCAGCGCCTGCTCTACGGCGCGTACGTGCCCGATCCGAAATATGCCGGCGCGACGCTGCTGCGCACCTATCTCTACGACGTCGAGAACGGGCGGCAGGAAGTGCTCGCGGAAGGTCCGAACTCGATGGATTATTCGGCGCGCTTTTCGCCGGATGGAAAGTCGATCGCGCTGTCGCGCGCGGTTGGCGGCAACTCGGACATCTATGTGATCGAACTGGCGCGGCGCACGCAGCGCAGGCTGACGAATGACCGCTCGATCGATACCTCGCCGTCCTTCTCGCCGGACGGCAAGATGATCGTGTTCGTGTCGGACCGCGGTCTCGGCGCGCAGCTCTACATCATGCGGGAAGACGGCGCGCAGATGAACTGCCCGAAGGGCGGACGCGACACGACCTGCCGCATCACCTTCGACACGGGGCGCTTCACCGATCCGGTGTGGTCGCCGCGCGGCGACTGGATCGCGTTCTCGCGCCAAGGCGATGGCAAGTTCGGGATCGGCGTGATCCGCCCGGATGGATCGGGCATGCGCATCATCACCGACGGCTATCAGGACGAAAGCCCGACCTGGTCGCCGAACGGGCGCGTGATCGCGTTCGAGCGGACGGGATCGCGCGGGGCGGGCCCCAAGCTGTGGAGCATCGATCTCACGGGCCGGAACCTGCGCCAGATGCGGACGCCGCGCGACGCGACCAACCCGACCTGGGGACCACTGCTCGAGATCGAATAGAGGCGGGACGCCAAAGTCCCGCTACGTCATTCCACTGTCGAACACAGATCAGTGGGGCCGATTTGCAACGCTCTCGGGTAAGACGAGAGCGGTCGGCTGGAATTCGCCCGAATATTCCATTACACGATTGCAATCTTACCTCGCCTTTGCCACAAAAAACCCCGAAGTATATTGCTTCGTCAGTGGCTCATTACGTTCGTCTGCCTTGCAAATTCATCGCAATTCGCGGGTAATGGCGGAGGGAATTTGATTACGCGCCTTCTTGGGGGGCGCGACGGGAACAAGGAGTTTTCCAATTATGCGGTCAGTCAGTCTTTCGATCCTCGCGGCAACGGCGATTCTCGCTTCGGCCTGCGCTTCCAATCCTCCGCCGGAGCCCACACCCCCGGCCGCCCCGCAAGTTGTAGAGGCGCCGCGCACGGTCCCGACCCCGCCGCAGCTGCCGCCGACGCCGCCGACCCCGTCGGGCCCGGCCGCCGGTTCGAAGGGCGACTTCGCCGCCAAGGCCACCGACCGCGTCTATTTCGACTACGACCAGTTCAACCTGGACGACGCTGACCGCCGCTCGCTGGCCACGCAGATCTCGTGGCTGAAGCAGTATCCGTCGACGCGCGTCGAGGTTCAGGGTCACGCTGACGAACGCGGCACCCGCGACTACAACATTGCACTGGGCGATCGCCGTGCGCAGGCCGTCTCGCAATACCTGCAGCAGCAGGGCATCGTGGCGACGCGCATCCAGACGATCTCGTTCGGCAAGGACAAGCCGCTGGATACGGGCACGACCGAAGAGGCCTATGGCCGCAACCGGAACGCCTACTCGAACATCATCGTGGAAGCGATCAGCTAACCCTAACGCAAAAGTGCAGTCCGCCGCCCGGTCCGCCTTATTTTTGGCCCGGGCGGCGGATACATTTCAGGCCATGAAACACACCCGTCGAGCCAAGGCCCGAGTCGCTGTTTTTCCGGTCCGCGAAGCCATTCTGGCGACGCTTGCAGCGATGGCCGTCATAGCCGCCCTGGCGCTCGCGCCCCGCGCAGACGCGCAGGTCTTCAACTCCCAGCCCTACACCGCAGCGCCCGACCCCGCGGTCGAGCAACTGCGTCAGCGCCTCGAGCAGCTTGAGGACGATCTCAAGAAGGCGATCGACCGCGCTGAAGTGCTCGGCGCGCAGCTGAGCGATGCACGCCGTGTGGCGGACGAAGCCAATGCCGGCCGCAAGCGCGCGGAAACCGATATCGCCGCCCTGAGAGACAGGCTCGACATGGTCGAGGATCGCGTCGCCGGCACTCCCGGCGATGGCGCCGCGCTCACGAATTCAAGCGGACTGCAATCGGCGGAAGCGATCGCCCTGCCCGGCGCAAGCCCGGCGCCTGCTCCGCGCGTGGACGTCGCCGCGCTGCCGCAGGACGAAACCGGCTTTTTCGACAGCGCGCACGCGCTGCTGCTCGGTGGTGATTTCCCGGGCTCGCAGACGGCGTTCGCGTCCTATCTCGGCAAGTTTCCCAAGAGCGGCAAGGCCGCCGAAGCCCAGTACTACCTCGCCGAGTCGATGCTCTATCAGGATAACTTCGCCGAGGCCGTCGGCGCCTATGGCAAGGTGATCAAGGACTACCCGTCCTCGACCAACGCCGCGACCAGCATGGTGAAGATGGCGCGCGCGATGCGCGGACTGGGCCGCACCACCGACGCTTGCAAGACGCTGGAAATGATGGGCAAGCAGTTCCCGAAGGCTTCCGCGGTCGCCAAGCAGATGGCGGCGCAGGAACGCCAGTACGCCAAGTGCTCGTAATATCCTGACCGGAAGACGCGGGACCCCGACTTGCTGAAACGCACAACCAGGATTCTGATTCCGATCGCCGCCGCACTGGCGGCGGTTTCGCTTTCAACGGCGGCTGCCCAGCCGCCATCGGCCGAGCGTGTGCGCGGGGGCATGATCGACGCATCCGATCCGGCCGGCGTCGCCCGGTTCATGGAGCGGACGGGCTATCGCGTGGAACTGCGCGCCGACACCCGTGGCGATCCGGTGATCACGGGCCGCATCCTGCGCACCGACTATGTGATCCAGTTCTACGAGTGCGAGGCGGGTCTGACGTGCAATTCGGTGCAGTTCCTGGCGCAGGCGCAGCGGCCGGCGACGCTGACGCCGGATGCGGCCAACGCCTTCAACGCGCGCTGGCGCTATGTGCGGATCACCTACGACCAGTCGCAGATAAAGCTGCAGATGGACGTGAATCTCGACGCCGGGGTCACCGGCTACAATTTCGAGGACACGCTCGACATCTGGCGCCAGCTGATCGACATCTACGAGCGTGACATCCTCGGGCTCAAGTGAAGCTGACGGGACCGGCGGCCTTGCTCGCCGGGCCATGGACGCTTTCGACCTGCTTGCCCGGCATCATCCAACATTAGGCCTCGCCGTTTCTGGCGGTTCGGATTCGACGGCGCTGCTGCATCTCGCCGCCGATTGGGCGCGCGCGCGCGGTCGGTCGATCGAGGCAGCGACGGTCGATCATGGACTAAGACCGGAGGCGACAGAGGAAGCTGAAGGCGTCGCCGCCGTGTGCGACAAGCTTTCCGTTCCGCACGCGATCCTGACATGGCGGCGCGAACGGTCTTCCCCGCATGGGCCTGGACAGGCAGAAGCCCGACGGGCGCGCCATGCGCTGCTGGCGGGATGGGCGTTCGCGCGCGGCGCCGGGATCATCGCGCTGGGTCATACGCGGGACGACAGGATCGAGACATTCCTGATGCGTGAGCGGCAGGGGTCGGGCTGGCATGGTCTGGCGGGTCCGATGTCGCTGGCACCCTCGCCGGTCTGGCCGGAGGGGCGCGGAATCGAACTGGCGCGGCCGCTTCTGGCGTTCGGGCGGGAAGAGCTGCGAGAGGTGTTGCGCGCGCGGAATGTCATGTGGGTCGAGGACCCCTCCAACGAGGCCGAGCGTTATGAACGTGTCCGAACGCGGCGCGCGGCCGCGCTGATGGACGGCGAGTCGCTCGCACGCATCATCCGCATCATGGGTGCGGCAGCGCAGGCGCGTGCGGCGGCGGCGGCATTGGCGCGGGAGGCGCTGGAGACTTGCGAGCAGGGCGAGACAGAAGCGACGGTGAAGCTGGCGGATATCAAAAGTCTTCCGGAAACGGCGAGACTGCGACTCGTCGAGGCTCTGATTCTGGCGGCGGGAGCCGCTGAAACCCTGCCCCGGCGGGACGCTCTGGAACGCGTGGCGGCACGACTTCGCACGGATGGCGGACTGTCGGGCGGCGTGACGCTGGCGGGGGCGTGGATCCGGCGAAAAGGGGCTTCGATCGGGTTTTCGGCCGCCCCGCCGAGGCGAGGCGAGGACGGGCCGGCCCTGCCCGCCTGGGATCGGGCGCATGCCCTGTTGACCGATCCGGTGATCGCCGCGCTTTCGGTCTAGGGCCTTTGCCGGCCGAAAAGGCGAAAAAGACGCAGGAAAGTGACAGCCGCTTAACCGTTCAGCACTCGTTTTCGGCCACACTCCCCCTTATCTTCACGGGTCTGAACACCCCTTTGAAAGGCTGTCGCTGATGAACATGCGCAACCTGGCGCTTCTTGGCGTCGTCCTGTTTCTCCTCATTGCGCTTGTGACGGTCATGACCTCGTCCTCCGGAACCTCCGGGGCGAAGGAAATCTCGTATTCCGAGTTCATGACGCAGGTGAACAACGGCGGGATCAAGGAAGCCGTGGTCAAGGGCGAGCGCGTGACCGCCGATGTCGGCGGCAAGAAAGTTTCCATGGTCCGTGACCAGTTGGAGCTGGACTTCGGCGAGAAGCTGGCGGCCAAGGGCGTCAACGTAAAGTTCGAGGACGCTGAGTCCGGTGGGACCATCCTGGGTTACATCTTCTCGGCCCTGCCCCTGCTCTTCATCGTCGGCCTGTGGTTCTTCCTGATGCGCCAGATGCAGGGCGGCGGCGGACGCGCGATGAGCTTCGGCAAATCGAAGGCGCGGCTGCTGACCGAGCGCCATGGCCGCGTGACGTTCGAAGACGTCGCGGGCGTGGACGAGGCCAAGGAAGAACTCGAGGAGATCGTCGACTTCCTGAAGGACCCGTCGAAGTTCCAGCGCCTCGGCGGCAAGATTCCGAAAGGCGCGCTGCTCGTTGGCCCGCCGGGCACGGGTAAAACGCTGATCGCGCGCGCGGTCGCGGGCGAAGCCAACGTGCCGTTCTTCACCATCTCGGGCTCCGACTTCGTCGAGATGTTCGTGGGCGTCGGCGCGAGCCGCGTGCGCGACATGTTCGAGCAGGCAAAGAAGAACGCACCCTGCATCATCTTCATCGACGAGATCGACGCTGTCGGCCGTCATCGTGGCGCCGGTCTCGGCGGCGGCAATGACGAGCGCGAGCAGACCCTCAACCAGCTGCTGGTCGAGATGGACGGCTTTGAAGCCAACGAAGGCATCATCATCATCGCGGCGACCAACCGCCCCGACGTGCTTGACCCTGCCCTGCTGCGCCCCGGTCGTTTCGACCGTCAGGTGACCGTGGGCAACCCGGACATCGTGGGCCGCGAGAAGATCCTGAAAGTGCACATGCGCAACGTGCCGCTGTCGAAAGACGTCGAGCCGAAGACGATCGCGCGCGGCACGCCCGGCTTCTCCGGCGCCGACCTTGCGAACCTCGTGAACGAGGCTGCCTTGCTGGCGGCTCGCCGTGGCAAGCGTTCGGTCTCGATGCGTGAATTCGAAGACGCCAAGGACAAGGTCCTCATGGGACCAGAACGCAAGTCCATGGTCATGTCGCAGAAAGAGAAAGAACTGACGGCCTGGCACGAGGCGGGTCACGCCATCGTGGCGATGAACGTGCCGTCCGCCGATCCGGTGCACAAGGCGACGATCATTCCGCGCGGACGTGCGCTGGGCATGGTCATGCAGCTGCCGACCGACGACAAGCTGTCGATGAACAAGACCGAGATGATCTCGCGTCTCGCTATCCTGATGGGCGGCCGGGTTGCGGAAGAACTGAAGTTCGGCGTCGACAATGTGACGGCGGGCGCAGCTTCCGACATCCAGCAGGCGACGCGTCTCGCGCGTGCGATGATCACGCGCTGGGGCTTTTCTGAATCGGTGGGTCCAGTGGACTATGCCGACGATCAGGGCGAGGTCTTCCTCGGCAACCAGATCATGAAGTCGAGCCATGTCTCGGAAGAGACCTCGCGCAAGATCGAGGAAGAGGTTCGCATGCTGGTGGTCGGCGGCATCACCGATGCGCGCCGGGTGCTCACCGAGAAAAACGCTGACTGGGTCACGCTCGCCGAAGGCCTGCTCGAATACGAGACGCTGTCGGGCGAGGAGATCTCGGATCTCATCAAGGGCAAGCGTCCGGACCGTCCGGACGATACGCCCACGGGTCCGACCTCGGCCGTGCCGGTCATCAAGAAGAAGCCCCGCAACGAAGGCTTCGGCGGCGAACCGGAACCGCAAGGGGCCTGACCTGTTTGCCTCAGCGAGGCGAGTAAGGTTCCTTACGCTACATCATAAGACGGCGGCTTTTCGGAGCCGCCGTTTTTATTTGCGGCGCTGAGTGGCCGAAGGTGATCCGCGGGGCGCAAAGCGCCGTAGCGCGCTGTTAGCGGACGGTGTCGGGGGACACTCGGAGAGAGACCCCATGACACGTATGTGGATTACCGCCGCCCTTCTTACGGGCGTAGCAGGGCTTGCGCCCGCCGCCTTCGCACAGACAACGGACTGGACCGGCCTCTATGTCGGCGGCGGTGTCGGCTATTCGCAGAAGTCGGACGATGGCGAGACGGTGGTGTTCGACACCAACCGCGACGGGACGTTCACCGACACGGTGCTGACAGCGGGCGCGGCGAATGCGTTCTCGCCCGGCTTCTGCACGGGCGCGGCGCAGGGCCGCACGCCGGCGGAGGGATGCCGCACGAGCGACGACAATGTGAACTTCTCCGGCCGCATCGGGTACGACGTACAGATGGGCGACTGGGTGTTTGGCGTCCTGGGCGAATACAGCGTGGTCAATATCGGCGACGATGTCTCCGCGTTCTCGACAACGCCGGCGTCCTACACCTTCACGCGTGACCTCAACGCTGTGAGAGCGTTGCGCGGGCGCGTGGGATATGGGTTCGGCAATTCCCTGCTCTACGCGACCGGCGGGCCGGCGTGGGGCGACATGGACCACTCGTTCACGACGACCAACACCGCCAACTCGTTCACGCCATCGGGCGGCGATGATGTCGATGGCTATCAGGTCGGCCTCGGTTACGAGATGAAGCTGGATGATGGCTGGATGATGGGGCCGGGCTGGTCGCTGGGCGTCGAGTATCTGTGGACGTCGTTTGACGATGGCGACTACGAGGTCGCCGTCGGTCCGGGCACGGCGCCGCCGACGAACCCGTTCCTGCTGGTCAATTCCAGCGGCACCGACATGAAACGCACCAACGAGGATTTCGAGTTCGGCAATATCGGCGTGACGCTGAGCTGGCGTCAGTAGGCAATACTTGCTGACAAAAGCGGCGGCTCCTGCGAGCCGCCGTTTCCGTTTCAGTCCTGCTCGGACGCGATGATCCAATCGAGGATCTTCTCCGAGAAGCCGTCGACGCGGCGCCAGGGGCCGTGACCGACGCCGTGCTGATAAGCGGCGACGTTGACCATGTAGCCCACGCCTTTGGGCGCGGGGACCACGTCGTGCGACTGCTCGTCCGTGAAGACGATGAGGCGGACGTCTTGTCTGTCCACCTCGGCAATTGCCTTGCCCAGCTCGGTGCCGCCATGCGGCTGCGAGTGGACGATCGCATCACGCAGGGCGAAGCCGCGGCGCGGGGCGACCTTCTTGACGGCGTTGGAGAACGTGAACACTTCCACGTCCCCGCCGATCTCGCGCGCGAGGACGGCGAGGCCGACCGCGGCGTCGAGACGGCGCATCTCGGACCTCGCCGACATGGCCGCGTCCATCGAGCCCGACACGTCGATGAGCAGACGCGTCTTGCCCTTGAGGCGGGCATGACCCTCGACCGAGCGGAACATGGCGTTTTCCAGTTCCGGTTCGAGGTCCGGCGCGTGGACCGCCGCCGCGATGAAGCGGTAGGGCAGCACACGATCCGTACGCATCTCGTCGAGCGCCTTGCCAATCACGGACTTCGGCACGCCAGCGACCTGCATGCCGCGCAGGTTGCGCAGCAGGGCGAGCGCACCGAGTTTCTTCTCGGCGATCAGGCGTTCGAACGTGCCGCGCTTGTCGGCGCCGGCCGAGAGGGACACCTCCCAGGTATCCGGCGCTGCAAGCTTGCCATCGACCAGATCCTTCCAGACTTTCTCCTGCGCCGCATCCTTCGGCTTGGCGTGAGTCAGGAAGAGCACATCGCGCAGGCGCACGGCGCCGTCGCGGTTGTACTTGGCGAGCTGGTAGGCGTCGAACTTCACGAGCGCCTTCGCGAGGCCTTTCTTGACTTGCGCGGAGACGGCGCGCGCCTTGCGTTGCTGCATCGGACCGAGCGCATCCGCCCAGTAGATCGCGAGGAACTCGGAGAGTTCGTCGGGACGCTGGATGACGCGCTCAAGGGTCGCCGCCACGAGGGCCTTGTGGCCTTCATGACGCGCCATCTCGCGCACAATGAGCAGGGGTGCATGACGCAGCTTCATGTCCTCGCGCGCCTCGATGGCCATCGCGGCGACTTTTTCCGCATCGACCTTCGGGACGAGCGCGGCCATGCGCTCGGCAATGGCGACGCCATCCTCGTAGAACTGGTCTTCCCAGAGCATCGAGTTCATCAGCGCCCGGCGCAGCTCGTGCTCCGGCGTGAATGCGCGGCCCTTCGCGCCCTCATGGGTGCGGACCGTCTTCTGCTTGTTGATCTTGGCCATCTCGGGCTCCTTCCAGGTCGAGCAGTTCAAAACATCATAGGCACGTACGGCAAGAGACAGAACGCCAACCGGGGAACAGAATGGACCCGTTGCGGGAATCGAACCCGCTGGAACCAACCGAAGGAACGGAGTCCTTCACCACCGGCTGACGTCATTGCGGGGAACAGACGAGGACGAACTCCCTTGCGGGGTTGCTGAGCTACGGTCTTGCGACCGGCGTGACTCGAGCACGCGACCTCCCGCCCCTTGCGGCGCGAGCGCTCTACCACGATGCATTCGTCTTCTTCACCACCGCAAAAGCGGAAAACCGAATTCCATGGATCATCCGGGGAACAGTCGAGGCCGTACGTTTCGCGCTCTGCCACTAAGCTACAGGCCCACAGTGTCGGGCCTGGCGGGATTCGAACCCGCGTCTCGCGTTTTGAAGACGAAGTAACGGATCTCTTCACCACCGGATGATTCTGGATTGACGGGGAACAGGCGGAGACGCGAGCCCTCCCCTTGCGAGGAGGCGGAGCGCGCAGCGGAGACATGCTCCACCCGCCTTCACCGACCCGAAGAACGCGTTTCCTTCACCACCGCCAAAACCTTTGACGCCGTGACTGCAACCCGGGGAACAGGCGAGACTGATCTGCCACTCAACCCTTTCGGGTCTTGTGGCCCGTGCTCTAACCACTGAGCTACGGACCTTTCAGTCCGGCGGGATTTGAACCCGCGACCACGGCGTTAAAAGCGAAGTATCAGATCTCTTCACCACCAGGATGCAGATCGGTAGCCGGGGAACAGGCGAGAACGGAGTGGCGGACAACCGCTGCGCAAGGCGCCTCCCCTTTCGAGGACTTGCCCGAACCCGCGTCACGACATCCCTCGCGAGGACGCCTCCACGGTACGCATATCGATCGCCGCCGGAACCGCGAAAGTGGAGCGGTCTCGGAGCGAAGTAACCGTATCTCTTCACCACCGGCAAACGGCTTCCAGGGGAACAGGCGACGCGGCTCTTTAGTTGGCAAACGAAGAAATCCGCGCCTTCACCACCTGGAATTCGGTCTGTCGTGTCTCGTGCAAAATCTCCTTTGTTTCCGGGGCCGGGAGCTCCGTGGGGCCGGAAACAAAAACCCCTCCGGAGCTTTGGCTCGGGAGGGGTTCGATCGCTCGAACTTCTGGATGGGCTCAGCCCATTCCGCCTCCGCGAGAGTGCACGCGTTCGTTGCCGCACAGGTCAAACGACCCGTCGCTCTTCAACGTCCACGTGATGAATGGCGCGGCGCGCATCATCAGCTCTCTCGCAAATCGCAGGCGACCATCGCCTGCAATGGGCGCGGTGTATGATCGCGGTTTGCGGCACGGTCAAGGCAGCGTTGCAGAAATTTTCCGGCGGCGGGTGACGCGTGCGTCAGACGACCTTGACCATCCGCTTGCCGATATTCTCGCCGGCGAGGAGGCCGATGAGCGCGTCGGGTAGGCGCTCGAAACCATCGATGATGTCCTCGCGCACTTTCAGTTTGCCTGACTTCACCCAGCCCGAAAGTTCGGCGAGCGCCTTCTCGTTCTGGTCTTCGTAGTCCATGACGATGAAGCCGCGCATGGTGAGGCGCTTGGTGACGATGAGGCCGGGCACGCCGCGTGGGCCATGCGCCTGCGGCGCATCGTATTGCGAGACGGCGCCGCAGCAGGAGATGCGGCCGAGATTGTTCATGTTGAACAGGCATGCCTCAAGAATGCTGCCGCCGACATTGTCGAAATAGACGTCGATGCCATTGGGCACAGCGGCGCGCAGGGCCTTGGTGAAGTTCTCGGCCTTGTAGTCGACGGCTGCATCGAAGCCGAGTTCGCCGGTGAGCAGCTTGCACTTGTCCGCCCCGCCCGCGATGCCGACAACGCGGCAGCCTTTTGCCTTCGCTATCTGGCCGACGATAGAGCCGACGGAGCCTGCAGCGGCGGAGACGACAACGGTTTCACCCGTCTTGGGCTGGCCGATTTCCAGCAGGCCGAAATAGGCAGTGAGGCCGGCAACGCCATAGACGCTCATCAGGTAAGTGATGGGCTGACCTTCGGGCGCCTTGCCGAGCTTGGTCAGGTGCTTGCCCTTCACGGCGACATACTCCTGCCAGCCCGTGTCGCCCCAGACGAGATCGCCGGGCTTGAAGCCGGGATCGTTGCTTTCCACGACTTCCGCAAGGCCGCCGCCGGCCATCACATCGCCGGCCTTGATTGCAGCGCGGTAGGTCGCGCCCCACATCCAGGCGCGGTTGGCGGCATCGAGCGAGATGTAGCGCGTGCGCAGCAGGACCTCGCCATCAGCAACTGTCGGCATCGGGCCTTCGCCAAGGCGGAACACGTCCGGCGTGAGTTTGCCCGTGGGCAGATGATCGATCACGAACTGGCGGTTCGTCGGCATGGCGTTCTCCCGGCTCTTTGTTGTGGGCCATGCTGCACTTTTTCCAGCGGCATTGCCACCGCATGCGCGCGGCATCTTGCAGGGCGGCGCGACGTAGCTGAGTGTCTGACGCAGCGGGAGGGGATGCCATGCCGAAAGACCTGAGTTATCGCGATCGGACATTCACGGTCGTCGATCCGGATTCACGCGTCCGCGATCCCGACAACATCATGTCCTATCTGCGCGCCGAGCCCGGAGCGCCGAACACGCAGGGCTTCCGGATCATCCCGAAGGACGCGGTGGTGAAGGTCGATCTCGTGCGCGTGGTGGAGCGCGGCGCGGGCGCGCCGATGATCTTTGCGCATGCATTGACCGAGGCCGGGGACGAACTCGGATGGACGTCGTCGCGAAATTTCGCGGGCAAGTTTGTCAACGAGACACTCGGCGCGAAGCCTGCGCCGGACAATAGCAAGAAGGGGCCGCATGCGGCCTGGTCCGGCGGCAAGTTCAGGAAACAGCTGACGCTGATTCCGATCATCGATGCGAAGCTAGAGCTATGCTTCATCGCGGAAGAAACGCTGGCGCCGTATCTCGACATGGTCGCGGCGGCAGCTGCCGAGGGCGTGACAATCTCCATCAACAGCGCCTTCCGGTCGTATCGCGAGCAGGAGCAGCTGTATGACGGCTTCATCAAGAAGCTGCCGGGCTACAACACGGCGGCGAAGCCCGGCACGTCGAAGCATCAGAACGGCATTGCGTTCGACATCCAGGTGGCCGGCGGCGCTGGCGATCCCTGCTATGATTGGCTGACACGGAATGCGCCGCAGCGCGGCTTTGTGCGGACGGTGAACAAGGAGCCGTGGCACTGGGAATACGATCCAGCGCTGGCGCAGACGGCCTGTGCGGCGGAGACATTCAAGATCGATCGCGTGCTGATCTAGGCTGCGCCCTGCTCTCGCCAGCGGGCGCTGTGGTTTGCTAGGCTAAGCGTGATTTGCGGGAGCATGACGCATGACGTGGTTGAAGACGGTGTCGGCCCTGGCGGCGGTTTCAGCAGGCGCTGCGCCCGCGCTGGCGCAGAGCAACTGGAACACCCCGACCGAGCCGTTCCACATCATCGGCAATGTCTACTATGTCGGCACGGAGGGGCTGGGCGCCTATCTGTTCACGACACCGGAAGGACACATCCTGCTCGATGGCGCGACGCCGCAGGGCGCGGCGATGATCGAGGCGAACATCGTGAAGCTCGGCTTCAAGACGAGCGATGTGAAGATCCTGCTCAACAGCCATGCGCATTATGACCATTCCGGCGGGCTGGCGCAGCTGAAGGCGGATACGGGCGCGAAGCTTTCGGCGATGGAGGGCGATGTCTCCGCTCTGGAAGGCGGCTTCTACCTCGGCAGCGAAAGCAACAAGGCGATGAGCGCCCCGCCGGTGAAGGTCGACACGATCCTGCATGATGGAGACAAGGTGACGCTCGGCGGCTTCTCGCTGACGGCGCATCTGACGGCCGGGCATTCGCGCGGCTGCACATCGTGGGGCTGGACGGTGCAGCACGACGGCAAGCCGCTGGAGGCGCTGGTGTTCTGCTCGGCCACTGTGGCGGCGAACAGGATCACGCCGCCTTTGCAGTATGAGGGTATTGTCGAGGACTATCGGAAGACATTCGCAAAGACGAGGCAGATGAAGGTGGATATCCCACTCGCGCCACACCCGGATTTCTTCCGGCTGCTGAACAAGCGGGAGATGGCCAAGGCGTTCCCGAAGGATCCAAACCCTTTCATCGCGCCCGAATTCACGAAATTCATCCTGCTGCAGGAGCAGGCCTTCGAGAAAACGCTGAAAGAGCGGACTGCCGCCCTGAAGCCACCGCAACAATAGAGCCTAGTTTGCCCTCGGTCCGCGGTCCCTTGCCTTCCCATCGGCTGCTTCGGCCGGAGTTCGCAACGGCAGCGCCGCGAACAACGGCTTGTAGCCGTGATCTTCATAGTCGCTGCGGTGCATGGGCATGGTGAAACGGTTCTCGTAGTTCACGAGAACCCATCCGCCGTTGTCCCGATATTCGCCTTTCGGCATCGCGGGCCTCCTTCAGCTGCCATGAACATAGCGCTGAAAGAGGCTCCCGGCGAGCCCGATCAGCCGGGTGTGCGCGGCGCAGGCGGAGCTGCCGGCGCGGGGGGTGGAGGCAGCGCGCCGCCTTCGGCGAGAATCTTCATGTTGTTGAGCGCGCGCGTGAAAGCCGTGCGGCGGCGTTCCACGTCGGCGGCCTTGGCAGCGTCATCGCCCTGCACCAGCGAGAGATCGTAGACGAGCGTGTAAAGCAGCTTCGTCGACTTCGCATCGATGGCACGCGCTTCGAGATTGCCGTGATAGAGATTGTAGAGGCGGCCTTCGCGCACGGGCTGGGTGTAGGCGTAGGAATATTCGGTCTTAGCCACGAGGATTTCAGCGCCTACGGAGCGCACTGAACCGACCTCGCCTTCCTTGCCCGACGTCATCGTGCAGCCGGCGGCGATCTGGAACCATTCGGCGATGTCGCAATACTTGCCGATGCGGGTCCAGACATCCTCCACCGGCTTGTTGACGGTGATCTCCATCGGGATGGTGACATAATTGGGATTGGCGACCTGCAGCGGCGCGGGGCCGGTCGGTGCAGCGACGGGCGCGGCGACCGGCGGAGCGGGCAACACGGCAGCAGGAGCGGGCGCCTCGACTTCACGCGCGTGGACCATGATGCAACCGGGCAGCGCGGCCGCGACCAGCATGGCGCCTACAGTGCGAAGATTGGTCATCTCGTCCTCCCGTTATGTGTTGCAGCAGGCATAGCTGGCGCCTGACCTGCGTCAAGCGAGCGGGCGGCAGCCCGACTTGCGTCAGGCTTCTTCGTCGTTCTCTTCGTCAAACAGCGGCTGCTGGAAGGCGGCGGGGGCTTTGAGGCCGATGCGTTCCCAAGCCTTGGGCGTGGCGACGCGACCGCGCGGTGTGCGGGCGACGAAGCCCTGCTGCATGAGATAGGGCTCGATCACTTCCTCGATGGCGTCGCGTGCTTCGGACAGGGCTGCGGCTAGCGTGTCGGCGCCCACGGGGCCGCCTGAGTAGGTTTTCACCAGCGCAGTGAGATAGCGGCGGTCCAGCGCGTCGAGGCCGTCTTCGTCGACTTCGAGGCGTTGCAGCGCATCGGCGGCGCCCTTGCGGTCGATCTTCACATTGTCGGCGTCGCAGAAATCGCGGACGCGGCGGAGGAGGCGAATGGCGATGCGGGGCGTGCCACGTGAGCGGCCGGCGATTTCTTCGGCGCCGTCCTGCGTGATCGGGGCCTGGAGCTTGGCCCCCGCCCGCCAGACGATCGAGCCGAGTTCCTCGCGCGTATAGAATTCGAGGCGGATCGGAATCCCGAAGCGGTCGCGCAATGGCGTGGAGAGCAAGCCCGCGCGCGTCGTGGCGCCGATCAGGGTGAACGGCGGCAGATCAATTTTCACCGAGCGGGCGCTGGGCCCTTCGCCGATGATAAGATCGAGCGAGTGATCCTCCATCGCGGGATAGAGGATTTCCTCGACGTGGGCCGGAAGGCGATGGATCTCGTCGATGAAGAGCACGTCGCGCGCTTCGAGATTGGTGAGCAGGGCTGCGAGGTCGCCCGCCTTGGCGATGACGGGACCAGAGGTGGCGCGGAAGCCGACGCCCATCTCGCGCGAAAGGATCTGCGCCAGTGTCGTCTTGCCGAGACCGGGCGGGCCGGAGAGCAGCACGTGGTCGAGAGCATCGCCGCGCTTGCGGGCGGCGGCGACGAAGATTTTCAGGTTGGCTTTAGCGGCCTGCTGGCCGGTGAAATCGTCGAAGCCGGTGGGACGCAGCGCACGGTCCAGCGCCTCGCCCGGCTGGCGTTCAGGATTGGTGATGTCGCCGTCTCTGGCCATGACTCGCTTTTGGCATCGTTCGCGATGAAATGGAACAGTTGAAGAACAAACGAGAGGTTAAGCCGCAAGGCCGATTGCCGGAACGCTGGCGGTTGTCGAAGTTTGAAATCGTTGGAACTGAGCTCAAATCGTTCGGTGCGATGCGATCGAACAGGATCAGCATTCCGGATCGAACGCCGACACCCAGACTGAGACAACCGACTCCCGTCGCGCCACCCAGCCCGGCGGGAGATCGGCGATCGAGCTTATTGTTGGGTCCAGTTCGACGATTTCCTGCATCGCCACAACCAACGCATCCGAGGCCTGAAAACCCAGGCCGTCGAGGAAGGCCCAGGAGTGGTCGTCCGAATAGTGCACGACGACGAGGATTGGCGCCCCATCGATCACGTTCCGGCATGTCACCGCAGCGACATTTGGCGCCTGATCAAAACGCCACTCGCTCACGCCCTACCCCGACTTGCCCACGCGCTGAGATGAGAACACCGCCCTCACTTTCATCGTGAGGATGATCGACGCAAGAACGACGGTTACAGCGTTGGCGAGGATGATCGACCACTGCATGGTCATCAGCCCGTAGATGCCCCAGAGCGTCACGCCCATCGTGAACATCGTGTACATGGCGAGCGATACCGCGTCGGTTTCGCGCGTGCGAACAACCTTGATTGCTTGGGGCAGGAATGAGGCGGTGGTGAGAGCTGCCGCTACGCCACCGATAATTTCCGCAAGCGGCATCATTCCATCCCCGACCTGAACCCCGGTTGCGGCGTTATACAAATATCGCTCCGCCGAACCGGATCGGGCTATACCATGGCTTATGAACACGGCGACTACGTTCCTTCCCGCGACACGATGACCAAGCGGGAGCCAGACCTGACGGAGACACCCGACAGCGGTTATGCCCGCCTGATCCGCATGCGCCGGTTCGCAAACGGCGTGCTCGTGCTGATCATGGCGCTGTTCCTGTTCTCGCACATCTGGGAGCCGCCGGGACAGGACTGGGACATGGCATGGCGATTCGTGCGCGCCTTCGCGGAAGCGGCGATGGTAGGCGGCCTCGCCGACTGGTTCGCGGTGACCGCGATCTTCCGGCGGCCGCTGGGCCTGCCGATCCCGCACACAGCGGTGATCCCCAACAACCAGGACCGTATCGCCGACGCCGTCGGCCGCTTCATCGCCGACAACTTCCTGAAGGGCGAACTCGTCGCCGAGCGGGTAAAGGACAAGGACCTGTCGGAGGCGCTGGCGAAATGGCTGGCCGATCCGGCGCAATCGGGTGCATTGGCAGGCGGCCTCGTGCAGGCCGTGCCTGCCCTGCTCGATGCGCTGGACGACGAAACGGTCTCCACCTTTCTTCGCCAGCAGGCGGCAGAGGCGGCTGAGGGCGCGAGCGTTGCGCCGGCGTTCGGATCGGTGCTCGAAGCGCTGGCCGAACAGGGCCGTCACCAGGCCATTCTCGATACGCTGCTGAAGCAGGGCTATCATCTGCTCGAAGACAACAAGCACATGATCCGCGACCGCATCCGTGACCGGTCCGGATGGCTGATGCGGTTCGTGAGCGCCGACCGGAAAGTCGCGGACAGCGTCATCAATGCGATGAACGATCTGCTGTTCGAAGTCGCGTCTGACCCGCGCCATCCGTTGCGCACGCAGCTGAACGAGATCGTGCGCAAGTTCGCGGACGACCTGCGCGACGATCCTGTTCTTCAGGCGCGCGTCGGCGGCTGGATCAAGGAAGCGGCGGCTCATCCCAGCGTAGGCGAGGCTGTCGAGGCAGGCTGGAGCGAGTTCAAGGCCGCGCTGCGCCGCGACTGCGCTGCGCCGGACGGCAAGCTGCGGGCGTGGGTCGAGAACGCGCTGATCAATCTTGGCGCGGGCCTGTTGCGTGAGCCCAGCGTGCGCGCGGCGCTGAACGCGCGGCTGCGGTCGCTGCTGGTCGAACTCGCCGACCGCCATGGCGAGGATGTCGCGAAGCTGGTTTCCGAAACGATCCGCCGCTGGGATTCGGACACCATTGTGCAGAAGCTGGAAGCCAATGTCGGCCGCGACCTGCAGTATATCCGGCTCAATGGCACGATCATTGGCGGCCTTGTCGGCCTCGTGCTGCACGCGGGCGCCGAAATCCTCTAGGCGGCGCGCAGCCGCCGCTGAGCAAGGCTCATCGCGCCGACAACGCAGCCGGCGAACAGCAGCCCCTCAAGGCCGCCGGTAACGACCTGGCTGGTGGGCCCGAAGCCGGTCTCGCCAAACAGAGCGCCGATCTGGTCGAGCTGAACGCGGGAGTTCGGGAAACGGCCAGACAGCGAGTTGAGACTTCCCGCCATCAGCTTGCCGCCAAGCAGCGTGATGACGATGCCCGCAGCAGCGCCGGCTGCACCACCCAGCGCGATGCTGCGTCCGAGAGAGCCATGTGATGGATCGCGGGTCGCCAGATAAGCGCCAAGCCCCACAGCCCCGCCGAGCAGCGCGCCCTCGGGACCGCCTGTCATCGCGCCGGGCGACTGGCCGAACAACAAGTTGAATGCGTCGAGGCCGATCAGCTTCACCACAGCGCCGACAGCAAAACCTCCAACCGCTGCGCCCGCGATTACCCACAGCGACTGATGGCTTTTCGCAAAGCCGGCTGCCGCGATGCCGAAGGCGACGCCCGCGCCGCCGAGCAGGCCCACCAGAATGGTCAGGCAGACGAGGACCAGCAGAACGGAAGCCGCGCCCATGCCGGGCTCAAGCGACTGCGTGGCGCCGGCGAAGCTGTAGAACAGGCCGCCGAACATGCCGGCGATGCCGCCGCCGATTGTTCCGGCGCCGCCGATCAGGAAGAACCGCCGCCAGTCACGTGACGGTGGGACCGCCCTCACCGGCTCGGACGAAGGCATCGCGCCGGCCTCGACCCGCGTGACGGGCGCGATGAAGCGATAGCCGTGTTTCGGCACCGTCTCGATGAAGCGTGGGTTGCCGGCGTCGTCTCCCAGCTGCTTGCGGAGAATCTTGATGCACTGGGTCAGCGCCTCGTCGGTGACGGGCACGCCCTGCCAGACCTCCCGCAGGAACCGCTCCTTGGAAACGAGCTGGCCGGGCTCGTTGACCATCAGCGCCAGCGCGTCGAGGTAACGCGCGTTAAGCTCGACGGGAGCGTCGCCCCGCATGAGACGACGGTTCGACGTATCGAGCAGGAAACCGTTGAAAACGAAGCTGCCCGGCACTTTTCAGCAAAACCTCAGGACTTGCTCATGCCGCTCACGGGCGCGGCGGATAGGGACGGAACCTCTAACACGCAAAGAGGCAAGGCCATGGCGACACACGAGAAAATCAGCACGGGTCAACGCAGGCGGATGCTGCGGGCAGGGATATGGATGTCGGTCATAGTATCCATCCTGCTCATACCCCTGATCGCGATGCAGTTCAGCGACGAGGTGGTCTGGGGACCTATCGACTTCGTATTCGCAGGCGGCCTGCTGGCGGCTGTCGCCACGACCTATGAGCTGGCCGCAAGCCGGGGCACCCCGCTCTATCGGGGCGCAGCGGGCCTGGCGTTGGCGGCGGCGTTCATGCTGATCTGGATCAACGGCGCGGCCGGCGTCATCGGGTCGGAGGATGACAAGGCCAACCTGATGTTCGGCGGCGTTCTTGCTATTGCGCTTATCGGCGCAATCGTCGCGCAGTTCCGGGCGGCAGGCATGGCGGTCGCGATGCTGGCGACGGCAGTGGCGCAGGCGCTGGTGGGCGTGATCGCGCTGACAGCAGGATGGGGCCAGGACGGGCCGAGATATCCGTGGGACCTGGTCGGCCTCACCGGCTTCTTCACCGCGATGTGGTCGCTGACGGCCCTGCTGTTCTGGAGGGCCGTGCCGCGCGAGGCGGACGTCTTCTAGGATCAGTTAGCTGGAGCCAGCGCCTTGAGGGCGGCGCGGATCAGCGCCGCCTCCTTGGCATCGTCGCCCGTATCGCGCGCAGCCTGCGCCACGGCGCGGGACGCGTCCGATGAGTTATAGCCGAGATTGACCAGCGCCGAGATTGCGGCGGCGCGCGCGCCGGATGCAGCAATCGGCGCGGGCGTCGTCGACGTGGCCGAGAAGCCGGCTGCGAACAGGCCCATTGGCGGTGGCTTGCCCTTGAACTCAGTGACGATGCGCTCGGCCAGCTTCTTGCCGACGCCATTGGCGCGGCTGATCGCGCCCGTGTCGCTGAGCGCGATGGCGTCCATCAGTTGCGGCAGCGACAGCGTATCGAGAATGGAAAGTGCGATCTTGGCGCCGACGCCTGGCGCATCCTGCAGACGCGCGAACCAGGCGCGTTCCTCGCCGGACGCGAAAGCGAACAGGCGGATGGCGTTTTCCGACATCTGCGTTTCGACGAAGAGTTCGGCGGCCTCGCCGACGACGATCTTTTGCAAGGTGCGCGATCCCGCATGGACGAGATAGCCGACACCGTTGACGTCGATGAGGGCCTGCCCCTCCCCCGTGGCCGCGATGGTTCCGCGCAGGCGCCCGATCATGCCTTGAGCCTCAGTTGAGCCGACGGCCGATGATGCGCGCCACAGATGGCGACCGCGAGCGCATCAGCAGCATCGGCAGAAACCTCGCCTGCCTTGGGAAGAAGCCGGCGCACCATGAAGGCGACCTGCGTCTTGTCGGCGGCGCCCGTGCCGACGATGGACTGCTTGACCTTGCGCGTCGCGAATTCGTGGACCTTGAGGCCTTCGATGGCGAGCGCCGCCATCGCCGCGCCACGCGCCTGCCCCAGCAGCAGCGTCGACTTCGGGTTCATGTTGACGAACGTCTCTTCGACCGCCGCTTCGTGCGGGCTGTGGGCCGCCACGACTTCGCGCAGACCTTCGACCACGCGGGCGAGACGATCAGCCATGTCGGCGTCGGTGTCGGGCTTGATGACGCCATGAGCGACCCAGCCGAGGCGTGGACCGTCGACCGTGATCACGCCCCAGCCGGTGTAGCGCAGGCCCGGATCGACCCCGAGGATTCGAATCATTCTGCCCATCCGGGGGACAATGGCGCCCCTCGAACGAATTGAGAACATGCCAGGAGTTAACAAGGCGGAAACCAACAAGGCGGAGCTTGCGCGCCATGTCTGTTTTCACGACTCGCATCACGCGCCGCGCGGCGCTGCGCCTCGGCGCCCAAAGCCTTGGTGTGGTGGGCCTTGGCGGGCTGGTTCTTGCGCCCACCGCGATGGCGCAGGGCATGACGCAGTGGCCACTGCGGCTTGCCTATGCGCGCGTATCGCCCGGCGGCTTCATCCACATCCGCGCAGACGAACAGCAGGCATGGACCAATCTGCAGACGCGTCTCGGCGGGCTGATCGAGACGATCCAGCCCATCCAGCCGTCGAGCATGATGGGTAATCACACGCCGCAGGTCGAAGGCGCCGCCAACTGCGCGCTGGTCGCACGGCAGATGGCGTCGGCGGCCGGGTTCAACCAGGTCATCCTCTACGCCACGCATGACGGGCAGAAGACCTACAAGTCTGACGGCGGATGGTTCTCCGATGTCTTCGCTAATCTGCAGGCCGATCTCGACAAGGACGGCCGCGCAACCGGCGAAGCCCATCTGCTCGACATCGGCGGCGGCATGCCTCTCGCTTCCGTGACCGCCGACGCCAAGCCTCGCGATCCGCTGAACCTGTTCGACGGCGGCCGCAATCCGGAGCGCGAGACGCTGGCCAGCCTCACGCAGTCCATGGAACGCCGCCTGCAGGATATGGCGCGCGTGGCGTATGAGAACTCGCGCTCGATCGCGGACTAGCCAGACCCGTTCACGGCGATAAGGTCGATCCTTCGAATTCCGGAGGGTTACATGCGCCGTTTTCTTCTTTCATCGCTGAGCGCCGTTGCGCTGCTGGCCGCCTGCGGACCGGCGGAAGATCTGACGACAGTTCCGGCGGCTGTGTTCGATGAGGCGACAACGGCGCAGCTGACGTCCAACCCGCTGCTGGCGGAATGGGCCGGGGCCAATGGTGGACAGCCGGCGTTCGACAAGATGGACCTCGCGCAGATGAAGCCTGCGACGGAAGCCGGAATGGCCGCGAGCCTCGCGGAGATCGACGCCATCGCGAACAATCCGGCGAAGGCCTCCTTCGAAAACACCATTCTCGCGATGGAGCGCGAAGGCGAAGCGCTTGATCGCGCGATGACGTATTGCGGCATCTGGAGCTCCAACATGTCGACGCCGGAGTTCCGCGAAATCCAGAACGAGATGGCGCCGAAGCTGGCGGAGTACCAATCGAAGATCACGCAGAACGAGAAGCTGTTCGCGCGCATCAAGTCGCTGCATGACGACGCGGCCAACCTCAAGCTGAACCCGCATCAGGCGCGCCTGCTGAAGCTGACCTATGACCGCTTCCAGCTGAACGGCGCGGAGCTGACGGGCGAAAAGCGCGAGCGCTATGCCGCGATCAACAAGGAGCTGGCGGAGCTCCAGACGAAGTTCTCGAACAACCTGCTGGCGGACGAGGAAGGCTGGGTCACCTACCTTACGAAGCAGCAGCTCGGCGGCCTGCCTGCGTCCTATGTCGCTTCGGCCAAGGCGGCGGCCGAAGGGCTCGGCAAGCCCGGCCAGTACGCCGTCACCAACACCCGCTCGTCGATGGACCCCTTCCTCACCTATTCCAGTGAACGCGCTCTCCGCGAGAAGGTCTGGCGCAATTATTATTCGCGCGGCGACAACGCCGATGAGCACGACAACAATGCGGTGATCGCATCAATCCTGAAGCTTCGGCACGAGCGGGTGAACCTGCTGGGCTACAAGACGTATGCTGACTGGCAGCTGCAGGACAACATGGCAAAGACGCCTGCCGAGGCGACGGCGCTGATGGAGGCAGTGTGGGCGCCGGCGTTGGTGCGCGCGAAGGAAGAAGTCGCCGACATGCAGGCGCTGGCGACGTCAGAAGGCGCGAAGATCTCGATCGAGCCGTGGGATTACCGGTTCTATGCGGAGAAAGTGCGCAAGGCGAAATACGATCTCGATGGCGAGCAGGTGAAGCCGTACCTGCAGCTCGACAAGCTGCGCGAGGCGATGTTCTACGTCGCGGGCGAGCTGTTCGGATTTGGTTTCGCACCAGTGGCCGAGGGCGCGATCCCGGTCTTCCATCCTGACGTGAAGGTCTGGGAGGTGACGGACAAGGCTTCCGGCAAGCACATCGGCTACTGGTATCTCGACCCCTACGCGCGGCAGGGCAAGCGTTCAGGCGCGTGGGCGTCGAGCTATCGTTCGCACTCGACGTTTGACGGGCCGGAGACGGTGCTGTCGTCGAACAATTCCAACTTCGTGAAGCCGGCGCCGGGCGAGCCGCTGCTGATCTCTTACGATGACGCCGACACATTCTTCCACGAATTCGGCCATGCGCTGCATGCGCTGTCGTCGAGCGTGGAGTATCCGAGCCTCAATGGAGGTGTTCGGGACTACACCGAGTTCCACTCGCAGCTGCTGGAGCGCTGGCTGCTGACGCCGCAGGTGGTGGACAAGTATTTCCGTCACTACCAGACGGGCGAACCGATGCCCAAGGAGCTGATCGACAAGATCAACAAGGCGGCGACGTTCAACCAGGGCTTCCAGACGGTGGAGTTCCTAGGGTCGGCGATCATGGACATGCGCTATCACACGGTCGATCCAACCAACCTCGATCCGCGCGCGTTTGAGAAGGATGAGCTGGCGAAGCTCGGCATGCCGAAGGAAATCCCGATGCGGCATCGCTCGCCGCAGTTCGGGCACATCTTCTCGAGCGAGGGCTATGCTGCCGGCTACTACGGTTATCTCTGGGCCGAGGTGCTAACGGCGGATGCCGGCGAAGCCTTCGCGGAAGCGCCCGGCGGTTTCTATGACAAGCCGCTGGCTTCGAGTATGGTCGCGAACCTGTTCACCGTGCGCAACGCGGTGGATCCCGCGGATGCCTATCGTGCCTTCCGTGGACGCGATGCGACGATTGACGCGCTGCTGCGCGATCGCGGCTTCCCCGTTCCTGTGAAGGCAGGTAGCGGCCAGCCCTAGACGTCAGGCGCAGAGTTCGAGGATTTCCACGATGTCGTCCGCGCTCCTGATGGGGCGCGGATTCGTGCGTATGCCGCGATCATGCATGGTGTGCTCGGCAATGGCCCGGAAGTGCGAGCGGCCGATCATCACTTCCGAAAGACGCCAGGGAAGGCCCAGCATCTTCACGAGATCGCGCACGACATCGGCGGCGGGCAGCGCGCGCTTGCCCATCAACCGCGAGACAAGTCGCTGCCTGTCGCTGCTGTAGTCGCGGTTCCAGGCGAGCACGCCGTGCAGCGTGATGCATGACGTGATGCCATGCGGAATGTCGTAGGAGCCGCCGAGCGTGTGACCGATGGCATGGCTAGCGCCCATCCCCCTGCCCGATCCCGCGCCCGAGATGGCGAGCCACATGCCATGCTGGCATTGCGCGCGGGCTTCGAGATCGGCGGGATCGTCATGGCTCGCGGCAAGGCCCTTCGCCAGCAGGCGCAGCCCTTCCGCGGCCAGCGCATCGGCAAGCGGCGCGCGTTCGGGATGGCAGAGCTGCTCGACGGCGTGGTCAACCGCCTTCATGCCGGTCGAGAACCACAGGCGCGGGGGCGTTGCCAGCGTGATCGCGGGATCGAGGATCACAGCGCGCGGCGCGAAATCCAGATGGGTATAGGCTTCCTTGACGTGCTTCTCGCCGTCGGTGACGCCGGCAACCGGCGTGAACTCAGCGGCCGAAAGCGTGGTCGGAATGGCGATCATGCGGACGCCAGAAACGATTTGTGAAGCGTCCTTCCGGTCATCGCCGCGTCCCAGGCGGTAGGGGCCTAGCTCATCGGTTCGCGTGAACCCCGCCCAAAGGCAGAGCTGGATGAGCTTCGTGGCATCGATGACCGAGCCGCCGCCAAGAGCGATCAGAAGGTCCGCATTTGCAGCGCGCGCAGCAGCCGCGCCGGCGATCACATCCGCTCGCGGCGAATGCGAGGCGATGGCATCAAACGTTCCCACGCAAAGAGCGCCAAGATTGGCGGCGAGCTTCGCAGCGAGCCCTTCGGGCCCACCTAGCGACTTCGTGGTCAGAATGAAAAGGCGCGAGGCGTTGTAGCGTTTCGCCAGATCGGCGACGGCCTCATGCGCGGGGCGGCCATAGATGACCGTGTCCTGACGCGGGAAGCGATAGGCGCCGGAGATCATTTGCGTCTCCGCGTGCGGCGAGGCTTGGGCGGGCCATGGAACCAGTCGATCAGATAGTCGTCGGCGTCCTCATCGGCGATGCCCTCTTCCGTTCGTGTGCGATTCTTCGCGGAATAGCCTTCGCGATGCACCGCCTCACGATCGCCGCTGATGAGGTGATGCCAGGGATGGAGATCCCTGCCCTCATGCACGAGCCGGTAGGCGCACGACTGCGGCAACCAGTCGACAGTGGCGACGATCTCCGGCGTCAGCTTCACGCAGATCGGCACATACTTCTTGCGGTTCGGATAGTCCTTGCACTGGCAGGTCGATCCATCAAGCAGCTTGCAATGGAGCGAGGTGAAGAAGAGTTCGCCGGTCTCTTCTTCCTCGAGCTTGACGAGGCAGCATTTCGCGCAGCCATCGCACAGCGACTCCCATTCCTTGGGCGTCATCTCGTGCAGCTTCTTGGTTTTCCAGAAGGGCGGCTCGGCAGACATGGGCGGTGGCGTAGCCGAGGCCGGGCTGGAGGGCAATGTCGCGCCCCGCGCGGTCAGAACGGGTCTTTCAGGATATCCTGCCATTCGGGATGCTTCTGCAGTGTAGCCTTTGTGAAGGGGCAGATCGGCACGACCTTCAGACCCCGCGCGCGAACGTCCATTACCATGTACTCAACCAGCGCCTTACCGACGCCCATGCCGCCGAGTTCGTCGGGCACGCCGGTGTGATCGATGATCAGGATTTTCTCGCCGGCCTTGGAGAAGGTCATTTCGGCGTCGGGCTTGCCCTCGACATGAGCGACATAGCGGCCGCCGGTGGGCCTGTCCTCGCGCGTGATGCTGACCTTGACCTTGGGGACTTCGACCACGCGGATGCTCCTGTCGCAACTGGAGCAAACGTAGGCGCGGGAGGGCTTCGGGAGAAGGCCTAACCGTTCCCGTCCGCGATCAAACCCGCGTTTTCCAGTGAAAAGCCCGACTGGCGTGCGCAGGAGGATTTACGGGTGAGCAATCCGTGATCTAGGTGTGGGATATGCGTGACCGGCTGTTCTTCCTCCTCGCCTTCATCCTGGCCAGCTCCTTCATCTTGATGGCGCTGCAGCCCTTCGCGCATCGCGTTCCCTCGGGACCGGTCAGCGGTGGCGGACGCAATGCGGAAGACGTGACCGTGAAGGGTGACGAACTCTACCGGTTCCAGCCCGGCAGCTATGACAGCATCAAGGTCATTCCGGCGTCGGGCGAGACGCCGCCCCTCATCCGCATCACGCGGCCGAAGGAGCAGGAGTACCAGGATCCGCGTTCGGGCGCGCATCTGGTTCTAGCCGAAGACATCGAATTCGCGCTGGAGCACCGCAAGATCCAGATCGAGATCGAGGCCCGCGCTGCCGGTGACTTCCCAGCAAGTCAGTTTTCCGCGGACTATTTCTCGAAGGCGGAGTTTGAAACAGGTTGGGAGACGTTCGATCTGACAACCGAATTCCAAACCTATCGCTTTACCTTTGACACCCCGCCACGCGGCGACACAGAAGGTTATGACTATCTCGGCATTCGCCCCGAGGTTCCCGACAAGCAACGCACGATGGAAGTGCGCTCCGTGCGCGTGAACGCACTGACTCCAAAGAGCTGAGGAACAACTCTAGCCGTTGAAGCCGCGGATCGCGTCGATAATGGCGTCCTGATCGGCCGTGGTCAGATAGGGGTGCATCGGCAGCGAAAGAACGCGGTTGCGGATCGATTCCGTGACCGGCAGGCCGCCTGGCGCTTTCGGATAGACCGAATAGACATCCTGCATGTGGATCGGGATCGGATAGTAGATCGCCGTCGGCACGCCCTTGGTCTTGAGATGTGCCGCCAGCGCATCGCGGTTGTCGTGCTCGATTGTGTACTGCGCCCAGTTCGAGAAGCCGCCTTCAATCACTTTTGGAACCAAGCGGACATGCGATGCGAGCGCCTTGTTGTAACGCTGGGCGACCGCGTCGCGCTTCTGCAGCTCGTCCGGATAGATTTTCAGCTTCTCGGACAGGATGGCCGCCTGGATGGCGTCAAGGCGTGAGTTCACCCCGATGCGCATGTTCAGATAGCGCGGATCATTGTCGTATTTCTTCGCGGCCATGTCTTCGGCCGAGGCCTTGCCGTGAATGCGGATCGAGTCGACGAGGCCCGCGAGCGAGTCATCATTTGTCAGGATGGCGCCGCCATCACCGTAACAGCCGAGCGGCTTGGCGGGGAAGAAGGATGCGGTTGCGACATCGGCCCAATCGAGCGGCTGCTTGCCGTGCAGCGTGCAGCCAAAGCCCTGCGCCTGGTCAGCGATAACCTTGAGCCCGTGCTTCTTCGCGATGGCGGATATGGCGACATAGTCGGCCGGCTGGCCGAAGAGATCGACGGCGATAATGGCGCGCGGCTTGAGCTTGCCCTGTTTCTTCACATCGAGGATAGCGGCCTCAAGGCTGGCCGGGTCCATGTTGTAGGTGTCGGGCAACACATCGACGAAGACGGGGCTGGCGCCGACCAGCGGCGCGACTTCGGCGCTGGCGACGAAAGTGAAGCTCGGCACAAAGACCGCGTCGCCCGGACCAATGTTCCAGGCGCGCAACGGGATCAGTAGTGCATCGGTTCCGTTGGCGCAGGCCAGTGCGTGCTTCGCGCCGGCGAAGGCCGCAAGCGCCTTCTCGAAATTCGTGACCTCGGACCCCATGATGAAGCCGCAGGTGGAGACAACGCGAGCGATGGCGGCGTCGATCTGCGGGCGGATACGGTCGCGCTGGGCGGCGAGGTCGATGAAGTTCATGGGATGGAACTCACGCTACGGATTTCGGGCGGTGAATGCCTTTGCCCGGATTCAAGGGCAAATCACCTTGCGCTGCAATCTGTAACGTAGAGCGCGTCAGGGCGCGGCGCCCGGTCGCACATTCCATTCGATCACCGTTGGATCGGGCGAAAGCTCGATCACGCCATAGGCGGCCGTGGCGAGCTTGGCGTCGCGGCGGTGGGCGTTGGCGGCGGCGAGCGCGAAGCGGGCGACGCCGTTCGAGGTGACGATCAGGTGGTCGCCGGACTGTTCCGCCAGCTCGGAAAACAGCTCCTGCCAGTTGCCGATGATGGCGGCGGGATCGACACGCCAGCCCGACGGCACGACGGATTCCTTCTCCCACGCTTCCAGCGCCGCTTTGCCGACGCGGGCGACGACTTCGTCCTCGGGACGGTTCTCGTCCGGGCCGTAGTCGATCTCGCGTAGGAAGAGGTCGGTGATGAGTTCTGGCGGCTCGCTCTGACTCGCGAGAATCGCTTGCGCTGTCTGGCGCGTGCGCTTGAGCGGGCCGGAACGGGCCGTGACGAACCGCGTCTGCATGCTCGTGAAAGCGAGACAAAGCGCATCCGCCTGCGCCATCCCGGAATGCGACAGCGGCAGGTCCGTGCGGCCGCCGACGCGGGTGACGACGTCGCCCTTGTCGAACGTGTTGCCGTGCCGGACGATGTAGAGCCGTGCCGTCATGACTGGTACGGATCGCCGCGTTCCTGGAGGATGCGCGTGGCGCGCTCGGCGTCCTCCGGCGTGTCGATACCGGCGGACGGAAGATCGGACGGCGCAACAGATACGGCGAAGACGCTGAGACCGTTCTCGAGGAAGCGCAGCTGCTCGAGACCTTCGAGTTCCTCGTAGCGCGACTGCGGCAAGGTCGAGATGCGGTCGAGCGCTTTGCGGGAATAGCCGTAGAGGCCGACATGCTGGAGCACGGGAGAGAGATCGCCTTCCGCACGCATCCTCGCCTCGTTGCGCATGGCTGGCAGGACGTTCTTGGAGAACCACAACGCACGCCCATCCGTAGCGCGGATACAAGTCGTGCCCGAGAATGGTGTCGTCTTCTTGTGCTCGCGCAGCGCGTCGAGGGCTGTCCACGAAAGCGGGATCACCGGCGTGACGACATCGCCCTTCGAGGCATTGTCGATGAGGGCTGCAACATGCTCGGGCGGCGTGAATGGCGCATCGCCCTGCAGGTTGACCACGAAGTCCGCGTCAGGCGCGGCGAGCGCGGCGGCGGCGCGACAGCGATCGGTGCCTGAAGGGAGATCGGGATCGGTCATCACGGCATCGACGCCAATCTCGCGGGCGTGGGCGGAGATGCGATCATCGTCGGTGGCGACGAGAACGTGCGCGCCAGTCTTCGCTCCCGCGAGCTTCGCGGCGCGCACCGTGCGCGCCAGCATCGATACCCCGTTGATCGGCTTCAGCGGCTTGCCGTCGAAGCGCTTGGAGGCGTAGCGGGCAGGAATGACGATTACTGTTTTCATCGCGCGTGCGTCACGCGAGGCCGGATTTCAGGAGGTCGTGCATGTGGATGATGCCTGCGGGCTTGCCGTTCTCGACGACGAAGATCTGCGTGATCTTTCGCTCGTTCATCGTGCGCAGCACCTCGGCGGCGAGCTGTTCCGGCGCAGCGGTGAGCGGCTTCCGGTTCATCACATCGTCGATGATCTTCGCCGTAACGCCGGAGGTGAGATAGCGGCGCAGGTCGCCGTCGGTCACGATGCCGGCGAGTTTTCCGTCGGGCGATGTAACACCAAGCACACCAAAGCCCTTGCCCGACATGGACTTCACCGCATCGATGAAAGCGGTTCCGGCGGCAACAAGCGGCAACTCCGCCGACTTGTGCATAAGGTCAGATGCGGTGCGCAGCATGGCGCCGAGCTTGCCGCCCGGATGGAAGACCTTGAAGTGGTCCGCCTTGAACCCCTTGCTCTCGAGCAACGCCACGGCGAGCGCATCGCCGAGCGCGATCATCAGTGTGGTCGAGGTGGTAGGCGCATTGGTCTCGGCGCAGGCCTCGGCGGCGTCGGGAACGAGGAGAAGAATATCGGCGGCGCGACCCAGCGTGGAGTCGGCTTTCGACGTCATGCCCAGCAGCGGGATCGAATAACGCTTGGCGTAGCTCAGCATGTCGGCGAGTTCTTTCGTCTCGCCGGACTTCGACAGCGCGAGGATCACATCGCCCTGGCCGATCATGCCAAGGTCGCCATGGCTGGCCTCGGTGGCGTGCACGAAATAGGCCTGAGTGCCGGTGGAGGCCATGGTCGCGGCGATCTTGCGGGCGACATGGCCGGACTTGCCAATGCCCGTGCAGATCACCCTGCCCTTGGCCGCCAGCATGGTGTCCACCGCGCGGACGAAGTCGTTGCCCAGAGTCCGGCCAAGCGCACCCAGGGCGTCCGCTTCAAGGGCCAGAACCCGGCGTGCCGTAGCGATATGGGGGTGGTCGGACATGCGCCTCATGTGGACCAGAATTGCCGCATTGTCATCCGTGGACTGCCGCCAGAACGGCGTGGCGGACGGCTTGTGACCTTCAGGCGTCACAGGCTGTTGAGAGCGGCTTTGCGGCGCGCTAAGCAGGCATTGGGGTGATGGAGTAAAGCGTGCGCGGTTTCCTGATTTTTCTTGGCCTGCTGCTGGTTCTTGGCGGGGGGGCGGTGGCGGCAGCGCAATATGCGCCGGTCGACCTTTCGATGCTGGACAGCGTCGCAGGGGCCAAGGAGTTCCTCCTGTCCCCGATGGCGCTCTATGCGGGCGGCGGCGCGGCGGGGTTCGGCCTGCTGCTGATCGTCATCGCCGCGGCAACGGGCGGGAAGAAGAAAGAGAAGCCAGCCAAACCAGCTCCGAAGGCCAAGGCCGCGCCGGTGAAAGCCGAGAAGGCTTCACCAAAGGCCGACCCCATCGAAGCGAAGCCCGCGCCGAAAGCGGAGGCGCCGAAGCCGGCTCCCAAACCAGCGCCCGCCCCTCAGCCCGCTCCGCAACATGGGCCGGCGCCTGCCGCGACCAAGCCGGCTCCCGCGCCACAACTCGTCGTCGCCGCGCCGCAAGCGGCGCCTGCCCCTAATAAGCCCGCGCCGGCTCCCGCGCCGCTGCTTGCACCAGCCTCAGCGCCCAAGCCCGTCGCCTCAGGGCAGCCTCCCGCTGCAGTAGACACGCGCCACGCCGACCCGCGCCTCATGAACCGCAAGCGCGTGTCGGATCTAGTCTCGATCAACGACGCGCTGAAGGCGTACCACAAGCAGAATGGCGTCTATCCGAGAGCTGGCGGGCTATCGGGCTTCCCTGATCGCGGAGCTGCTTGGATTCCCGGTCTATCGCCGGATTTCATCGCCGAACTGCCGCGCGATCCGGCGCTTTCGTCGGACAAGTCTGGCCCTCAATACGTCTACGCATCCGACGGCAAGGACTACAAACTGCTTGCGCAGGGCGTGTCGCTGGTCGGCGGCACCAATGTGGAAGTGCTGGGCGTGCGCATCGATCCGACGCGCCAGCCAACGCCGGAAAACTGCGCCTTCGGCTACTGGACGGAAGGCTTCGCGAGCGCCTGAGGCGTCAGGTTTTCGTGTAGTCGCGGTACCATTTCACGAAGCGGGGGATGCCCTCCTCCAGCGTCGTCGTTGGCGCAAAGCCATGATCGCGCGCCAGCGCGTCGATGTTAGCATAGGTGGCGACAACATCGCCCGGCTGCATTGGCGCCATCAGCTTGTCGGCCTTGCGGCCAACGGCCTGCTCGATGATCTCAATGAAGCGGCCGAGTTCAACGGGACGGTTGTTGCCGATATTGTAGATGCGGTGCAGCGGTTGCGGCGTCCTCGGCGCATCCAGCGCGGTCGAGACGACGCCGGAGACGATATCGTCGATCCAGGTGAAGTCGCGACGCAGCTGGCCGTCGTTGAACACGCGGATCGGATGACCCGAAATAATATCGCGCGTGAAGGTCCAGTACGCCATGTCCGGCCGGCCCCACGGCCCATAAACGGTGAAGAAGCGCAGGCCGACCTGCTCCATGCCGTAGAGCTTCGAATAGGTCTCACTCATCAACTCGTTTGAGCGCTTCGTCGCCGCATAAAGCGAGACTGGATTGTCGACGCGGTCGTCTTCCGAGAATGGCGCCTTGGTGTTCGCGCCGTAGACCGATGATGAAGATGCATAGACGAGACGCGGCTTGTTCGGATGGTGGCGAACCAGCTCGAGGATGGAAAGGTGCCCCATCAGGTTCGACTGGCCATAGGCGAACGGGTTCTCGATCGAGTAGCGAACGCCTGCCTGCGCCGCGAGATGGATGACCGCTCCGGCCTCATTGATGCCTGGCGCCTGGCGCAGAGTGTAGTGATCGGCGATGTCCACCTGCGTGAAGGTGAACCCCTCGCGGCTCGTCAGTTGGGTCAGGCGATCCTGCTTGAGCTGTACCGGATAGTAGTCGTTGAGATTATCCACGCCGGTGACGCGCAGGCCCATGTCCAGCAGGCGGTTCGCGACATGGAAGCCGACAAAGCCAGCTGCGCCCGTGATAAAAACGTGATGTGGGCGATTGCTCATGGCGTAGGTCTACCCTGATTTCCGCGCCGGAAAAGGCCGGACGTCGATCTGGCGACCCAGATAGGCGAACGGATTCCATGTGAAAGAGGAAGCAAGCGCGAACGGCTTTACCCGCCGCCGTTTACGTAAAGCGCTTCGGGCCGTTAGCGCCGGACCGAGTCCGGCAAGCCCCGCAACGAATCCATCCCATGTCGCCCGGAAGACGCCCCGGAACACGCCACGCGCAAGCAACAGAAAAGCGCCCAGCAACCACACCGGTAGGGTGAGCAGCAGCCAGCCGCCAGGCATATTCTTGAAATAGGTCCACACGCCGTTACGCACGCCGTGGAATACCGCGAAGCGGCTGCTTCGGCCGGTGATCGCCGAACCGGCATGGCGCACGCGCGCGGCCGGTGCGTACTGACAGCGCTCTCCCATGACGCGCAGGCGAAAGGCGAGATCGACATCCTCGTGATAGCAGAAATAGCGCTCGTCGAAGCCGCCGGCGTCGAGGAACAACGCGCGCGAATACATCGCGGCCGCGCCGCATGGCCCGAAGCATTCGCCGGCCTGCGGCGCTTTCGACGCGGGATGGCCGAAGCCGCCGCGCCACGCATAACCAAAAGCGAGATAATTGTCCCCCGCTCCATCGAGCTTCGACTGTTCCTGCAGGTTCAGCTGGAGCGACGCGACCATGCGATGACCGGGATGCTTGCGGACGGCGCGCATCATCGCATCCAGCCAGTCCGGCTCAGCCTCCGCGTCGGGATTGAGCAGCGCGAGCCATTCACCCCGGCCTGCCGACGCTGCGATATTGTTGGCGCGAGCAAAGCCCAGATTGTCCGTCTGCTTCAGGATGGTGAGGCGTTCGGGCTTTTCGGCAAGACTGTCGAGCGAGCTATCCGTTGAGGCATTGTCAACGATGATGACTTCAAAACTGCGATGCGTCTGTCGCGCGAGGGATGCGATACAGCCTTTGAGATAATCGCCGCTATTGTAGTTGACGACGACGACCGTGATCTCGGGCGGGGCTTCCGTCATACACTAGAGAATCGACTGACCGGTTGATTTCCAGTCCTTGAGAAAGGCTTCGACGCCGGAGTCCGTCAACTCATGCTTGTAGAGCGAGGCGAAGATCTTTGGCGGCAGCGTGGCGCAGTCCGAGCCCGCAAGAGCTGCAAGCCGGACATGATCCGCCGAGCGGATCGAGGCGGAGAGGATGTTCGTCGCGAAACCGTAGTTGTCATAGACGCGGCGGATCTCGCGGATCAGCTCCATGCCGTCGATGCCCTTGTCGTCGAGACGGCCGATGAAGGGCGAGATGAAATAGGCGCCGGCCTTGGCGGCGAGCAGGGCCTGCACCGCGGTGAAGCACAGCGTTACGTTCACGCGGATGCCTTCGTCCGACAGCGTGCGGCAGGCGCGCAGGCCGTTCTCGGTGAGCGGCAGCTTTACCACCACGTTGGAGGCGATGCGGGCCAGATAGCGCCCTTCGGCGAGCATGCCGTCTACATCGGTGGCGACCGCTTCGGCGCTAACCGGGCCGGGGATGATCGAGCAGATCTCGGCGATCGCTTCCTTCATCTTGCGGCCGGACTTGGCGATCAGCGTGGGATTGGTCGTGACGCCGTCGATGAGGCCGCTGGCCGCGGCGGTGCGCAGCTCGCCAACGTCCGCAGAATCGATGAACAGCTGCATCAAACAGTCTCCCAGAAGGCCTTGTCGTGCGCCAGTCATAGCTGGCAGCGGCCGCCCCGTCAGCCCTGTCCGGGGATGACTTTCTTGACGTCCTGGGCGCGGGACCGCGGCATGATGAGCACGCTGTTGCCGCTGGCGACCACGATCAGGTCGGATACGCCGATGACGGATACGTGGATGCCTTCCGCCCGGACAAGGTTGTTGCTGGAATCCAGCAGGGCGACCGAGCCCGACACGGCGTTGCCCTCGGCGTCCTTGTCGGACAGCCGCCACAGCTCGGCCCAGGAACCGACGTCCGCCCAGCCGATATCGCACAGCGCCACGGCTGCGCGGCTGGTCTTCTCCATGACGGCGCGATCGACCGCCTCGTTGCGGACGGTCGCGAATGTCGCCGCGTCGAGCAGGATTTCGTTGCCCGTTCGCACGGCGCGGCGGAAGGCTTCCTCGGCGCCGTCGCGAATGTCTGCGCCGGCGATGGAGAATTCCTGCAGCAGCAGCTTCGGCGAAAAGAAGAACATGCCGGAGTTCCAGCTGTACCCGCCCTCGCGCAGGTATTGCTCGGCAACCTCAAGGTTCGGCTTTTCCTTGAACCCGGCGACGCGATGTACGCCCGGGCTGACGGCTTCGGCCTGCAGGATGTAGCCATAGCCTGTTTCCGGCGCGGTCGGCGTTATACCGAAGGTGACGATGCGCTCGCCCACCACTGGCGCAGCGGCGCGGATGGCTGCGACCAGCGCTTCCGGCTTGCTGACCAAATGGTCGGCAGGCGCGAGGAAGACGTAAGCTTCAGGATCGATCTCGGCGGCGACGAGCGCGGCAAGCGCAGCGGTCGCGGCAGTGTTGCGGCCTTCCGGCTCCAGCACGATCCGTGACGGCTGGATCCCGGAGCCTAACAGCAGCTCGCGAATGAGGTCGCGGTGCACGGCGCCGGCGATGATGACCGGGGCGAGGAACTCGATGTCGCCATGCACGCCGGAGAACCGCAGCGCGGTTTCCTCGATCATCGAGCGCGGCGCGCCGAGCCGATGGAACTGCTTGGGACGTTCAGCGGTCGACAGCGGCCATAGCCGCGTGCCCGAGCCGCCGGACATGATGACGGGAATGATTCTCGTTGATGCCAACTCGCGCTCCAGATGCCTTGTCCCCGCGTCGCGCTCCGTTCTATCGGCGCAGGCTGCAAGGGCAATGCCCTGGGATCATTCCCTTGTTCTTACGTTCGCCCGTCATCGGAGATCTTCCCGACGACTGACCCTTGGAACGTGAAGCCAGCGCTATCGAGCCCAGGGCAAGAAAGCGCCCTTGCTTCCGGATCAACTCATTCTTGAGCAGTTTGGCGGAAGGTGCCGTCTTTAGCCGTTTCACGAGTTGACTTTGACCCAAACAACCACTGCTCGCGCCGCTTTCGCCGAGTTCGCACAGTACATCGCCGTTGGCGGCGTTTCAGCGGCCGTGAACCTGCTCGCACGCTTCCTGCTGGACTTCGCGCTGCCGTTCGAGGTCGCCGTGGTGCTGGCCTATGGCGTTGGCATGGCGACGGGGTTCGCGCTGTTCCAGCTCGTGCTCTTCCGCGGCCGCGATATGATGCAGCACCATCGCATGCTTCGATTCGCGTGGGTGAATGTGTTCGGCGTGACACTTGCCTGGGCGGTGAGCTCGGTGATGGCGCGACAGCTGCTGCCGGCTATCGGCTGGCACTGGCAGCCGTTCGAAGTCGCCCACCTTGCGGGCGTCGCGGCGCCGGCCATTTCAAGCTACTTCCTGAACAAGTATTACACGTTCGCCTGAGATCTTTCTCGGAGCGTAAACGTGCGGGATTTCTGAATGGCCGACCTGTCGAGCGAACGCTTCATCCTGCGCATCAGCTGCCTCGATGAGGTGGGCATCGTGGCTGACGTCGCCACTTTCCTCGCCGCGCGCAGTCTTTTCATCATCGAGACCGCGAATTTCGGCGACCCGCACACAGGCCTGTTCTTCATGCGGACCGTGTTCACGCCGCGCGCAGGCTTCACGACGACGGCTTTCAAGGTCGAGTTCGACGCTCTGGCGACGAAGTGGAGGATGGACTGGGAGCTGCGCGATGCGCGGGCCAAGCCCAACGTGCTGATCCTCGTCTCGAAGCAGGACCACTGCCTCAACGACCTGCTCTATCGCCACCGCATCGGCGCGCTTGCGATGAACATGCCGGCGATCGTGTCGAACCACACGACCTGCAGCTGGCTGGCCGAGCGCCACGGGATCGCGTTCTACCACATTCCGGTCGAACGCGAGGGCAAGGAGGCTTCGGAGACGCGGCTGCTGGAACTGGTCGATTCGATGAAGATCGATCTCGTCGTTCTGGCCCGCTACATGCAGATCCTGTCCGACAAGACGTGCCGCGCGCTCGCGGGGCGGTGCATCAACATCCACCACTCCTTCCTGCCGGGCTTCAAGGGCGCATCGCCCTATACGCAAGCGTTCAATCGCGGCGTCAAGCTGATCGGCGCAACAGCGCACTATGTAACCGGCGATCTCGACGAAGGCCCGATCATCTCGCAGGCGGTGGAACGCGCAACGCACGTTCACATGCCGGAGGATCTCTCTGTCATTGGCCGCGACATCGAAGCCCGAGTGCTTGCGAGCGCTGTGAAGCTGCATCTTGAAGGACGCATTTTTCTCAACGGCGCGAAGACCATCGTTTTGGATTGAACTTGCGGCTTACATACCGGATGTTTCTTAAGAACGATGCAAGGAACGTTGCGGCTTCGTTATCTACCCTCGGCAGGCGGTAACTCAAGATTGTCATAGTTCGTGTAAGCTATAGGGCATGACATCGGGCTTTCATTCCACACAGTCGATCGTGTCCTGGGGCCGCGTTGTACGCGCTACACATTTTGTTGCGCGCCCTGCATTTGAGGACGAACTTCCGTCCCTGATCGCGTGCTTTTCGGAAAACGCGCCCGGGTTGGCGCTTGGTCTCCGTCGTTCGTATGGCGACAGCAATCTGAATCCGGATGGCCGCGTCATCGACATGACAGCGCTTGACCGGATCATTTCATTCTCGCCTGCGACTGGCATCTTTCGTGCGCAAGCTGGATTATCGCTGAGCCAAGTGTTGCAGATCCTGGTTCCGCAAGGCTGGTTCCTCCCGACAACTCCGGGCACACGGTTCGTGACGTTGGGCGGCGCGGTTGCGAACGATGTCCATGGCAAGAACCACCACGCCATGGGAACATTCGGCGCATGGGTCAGGCGCTTCAAGCTGCACCGCACGGACGGCTCGGTGCACGAGCTTGCCCCGGGCGATCCGCTGTTTCATGCCACCGTAGGCGGTATGGGCCTGACCGGCGTGATTGAGTGGGTGGAGTTCCAGGCTGTACGAATCCCCTCCGCCGAACTCGATGCAATCGACACCTCGTTCGAACACGTCACCGACTATTTCGACATCGCCGCCGAGAAGAAGAACAGCTTCGAGCACACGATGGCGTGGGTCGATTGCATCAGCGGGGGCGCCCATCTAGGTCGGGGCATTCTTTCATCGGCCAACTGGTATCCTTATGGCGACCTCAAGCCGCATCGCGAAGAGCCGCGCAAGAAGGTGCCGATTGATGGGCCTGGTTTCGCGCTCAACGGGTTGACCGTCCGCGCCTTCAACAGCGTCCGCCATGACATGAAAACGATGCGAAGCGGACCGTACCGCACGCACTATGAGCCTTTTCTCTACCCGCTCGACGCTATCGCGCATTGGAATCGGCTCTATGGCGCGGCGGGCTTCTTCCAGTACCAGAGCGTCCTACCGCCCGAGACGGCGCGCGAAGGCACGATCGAGATGCTGGAGACCATCGTTGCCTCGGGTCAGGGATCGCCCCTCGCGGTGCTCAAGGATTTCGGCGCCAACCCGGCAGTGGGAATGCTGTCTTTTCCTCGGGAAGGAACGACGCTGGCCGTGGACTTCCGCAATCAGGGGGAAAGCACCCTCGAGCTAATGGCGGATCTCGATCGGATCGTGCTGGAGGCCGGTGGGCGGCTCTATCAGGCCAAGGATGGCCGCATTTCAGCGCAGCTTTTCCAAGACGGATTTCCGAAATGGCAGGAATTCCGTGCGCATGTCGATCCGGGCCTGTCTTCGGCCTTCTGGAAGCGGGTGTCGGCATGAGCACGGACAAGAAGAACCGGGTGGTGATCCTCGGAGCGCTGTCGGCCATCGCGACGGCGACGGCCCGCATATACGCTGGCGAAGGCGCTGCGATTATGCTGGTCGCCCGGAATTTCGATCGCCTGAAATCCCTAGCCGACGATCTTCGTGCCCGCGGCGCGGCGCAGGTTGAAATCGCCGCGATGGATCTGGAAGCCGCCGCGACGGAAGCGCCAATGCACATGGCTGACTGGAAAGCGAAGCTCGGCGGCCTCGATCATCTACACCTGGTCTATGGGTATCTGGGTTCGCAGGAGAAGGCCTCGGCCGATCCGGGCGAGCTCGCTCGCATCACATCAGCCAACTATTCGACCGCCGTGCAGTGGTGCGAAGCCGCTGCCAACGTCATGCGTCAGCAAAAGCGCGGATCGATTGTCGCTGTCTCATCCGTCGCCGGCGATCGCGGACGGCAATCCAACTACGCCTATGGCGCGGCCAAGGGCGGACTCGCACTTTACTTGCAGGGTCTCGCCCACTCGCTTGCGCCTGTTGGCGCGCGCGCTGTGGTGGTGAAGCCAGGCTTTGTCGATACGCCGATGACCGACGGCATGAAGAAGGGCGGCGCCATGTGGGCCAGCCCCGAGAAAGTCGGCAGGATCATTCGTCGCGCCGCCAATAGGGGAGGCCCGATCCAATACGCTCCGGGGCGATGGCGCTATGTGATGTTCATAATTCGGTCAGTGCCCTCAGCCTTGTTTCACAAGACTAGGCTGTAGATACAGATTCTCACGGACCAACAGATAGGCTCCCCGGGCGGACAGGAATTTTGCGTGTATCGCGATCTTAATCCGGGAATCGGACAATCAACGCGAAATTGAGCACTTAGGGTTATTGCAACCCACCGGATCGATCCGGGCATCGCGCCGAAGTCGGTATGAACGGAAGTACAATGGGTCAGGACCGCCTCGTTAGAACGGGTCAGAAGGCTCGCTCTGTTGTGCTGCCAAGCGAAAGCGCGATGGCAACTATACCGCTCGTCGTTGATCTGGACGGCACGCTCCTCCTTACGGATACACTGTTCGAAGCCTTTGCTGAGCATCTCCGCCGTCGCCCCCTCTGGGCCGTATGGCAGATGATCCAGCTTCCGTTCGGCATCGCCAAGACGAAGGCGCGTCTCACGACGAGTGTAGATCTTGATGTGACGCGGCTGCCCGTGAATGAGGACGTGCTTGCTTACTGCAAGCGCGCCAAGGCAGGCGGCCGCCAAGTATGGCTGGTATCCGCCGCAGACCAAGCAATCGTCGACCGTGTGGCGGCGCACTTCGGCTTGTTCGACCGGGTTATTGGCAGTGATGGAGTCACAAACAACAAGGGATCCGCGAAAGCGTCACTTCTTCAGCGAGAAGCTCCCAACGGCTTTGAATATGTGGGCGACAGCCCAGCCGACGTGAAAGTCTGGAAAAAATCAGCTGTTGCCTCTTACGTTGGGAAAGGCGCACCTCGCCGTCGCGCAATTGAGGCCTTGGGCGTGCCGGTGGCGGAATCATTTGATCGACCCAAGGCGGGCGTCGGCGCTTGGATCAAGGCGCTCCGGCCGCATCAATGGGCGAAGAATGGGCTTATCTTCATTCCAGCCATCCTTGCGCTGCGCATCGTCGAGACCGACGTCCAGGTAAAATTGATCCTGGCCTTTCTTACCTTGGGCATACTGGCCTCGGGTACTTACATCTTGAACGATCTGCTTGATCTCCAGGCGGACCGAGCGCACAGGTCGAAACACAAGCGCCCCTTTGCGGCGGGACGCATCAAACTCTGGCGAGGCTTCATCGCCGCCCCCACCCTCATCACGACAGGACTGATCGGCGGCCTTCTCGTCTCACCTGCCTTTGTCACCATGCAGCTGTCCTATCTTCTGATCACGCTCCTATATTCGTTACGGCTGAAGCGCTCCGCTCTTGCCGATACTATGGCGTTGAGCTTCCTCTATACGCTCCGCCTCATTATCGGCACGGTTGTTGCGGCGGCCGCACTTAGCCAGTGGCTGCTCGTGTTTTCGATGTTCCTTTTTGTCTCCTTGTCTCTGGCGAAGCGCCATGTCGAAGTGCTTGCGAAGGCCTCTTCAGGCGGCAGTCATTTGGCGAACCGTGGATACCGTGCTGAAGACGCAGGTCTTACCCTTGGGCTGGGTTTGGCAACCGGTACGGCCGCACCGCTAATCCTCGTCCTGTATATTATCGATACCGCTTGGCCCTCTGGCCTTTACAGCGCACCCGAATTTCTGTGGTTTGCGCCCGTCCTGCTTTCACTCTGGATCATGCGCGTATGGCTTCTGGCCAACCGCGGTGAGCTGCATGACGATCCGGTTGTTTTTGCGGTAAAGGACCCACGCAGCCTTCTTGCGGGCGTGGGTCTGGCCTTGAGCTTCCTGGCCGCTGTCACGCTTCCGCCAGGCTTCATATCGACACTGACCCTGGAGCGCTTATTCGGCGGGGGGTGAATTCCGCGCGGATCAAAGTGACGGTTGCCGCGTTTTGCTGCGATGGATGGGAACCCTTGCAAACTACGATATTGGCATCCCGCGACCAATCGCTGGGCTGTCGAGGTTGTTGCTCGAAGCGTCGCCAGCCTTCGGAAGAAGGTATTGGAGGCCTCGGGCTTCGCGGTCGTTCTCACGGAATTGAGCGGACGCCACACATCTCTGGGAGTGTGAGCGCGGCCAGATAGTCGTTCTGCACATAGCCGTCGCGCCTATTTTCTATAGACACTGTCCCTCTTCAGCGATGGCTTCTCGACGAGCCACCACATCAAAAAGGCGGCAATGGTGGCTAGCGACAGGCTCAGCCCCAAAGCAAGCGCCGGGTTACGCGCAGATAAGCCCGAGGCGACGACGAACTGAATTATGGGGAAGTGCACAATATAGAGACCATAAGAAAGGTCGCCCATCCTTCGGCCTTCAAGCACACGCACCGCGCCCAAAGCCAGCCACAGTACCAGAAGGCCCAGGCTCGCGGCGCGCAAGGGCTGTGCCCAAGATGCAACAATCGATACCACGCTCAGCGTCACCGCGACGAGGACGAGCGCGATATGCCACCGAAAACTGATCCGCCACGCCGCCGCGGCTACACCGACAATAAAGAAGCTCATTTGGCCTGGCAGCTGGTGCGATAGCGTGACCAATCCAGGATCTGCCCACACATTGCCGTAGCCCTGGAGACCATGCCGCCACGCCTCCGAGCTCACGTAGATCAAGGTGAACAACAACCATCGATAACGTCCCGCCAATCGAGATATGGCCGCAAGGACTGGAAGCAAAACATAGAAAGCCACTTCGATCTTGAGGGTCCATAGGGCGCCGTTGACCTCTGGAAATCGATTCCCGTCGAAAAGCCCCGGAAGGGTCGGCTCCAGGAAGTTGAGAAAAAGAAGATTGAAAACGACGTAGCGTACAACAGCGCCGACATCCGCTGATGCAGCAGGGCTTAGGGCGAGCGCTGCGGCGGCACACGCTATGATCACCACGATGTAGGCTGGAAGCAGCCGACGAGCGCGCTTTTCAGCATATTCCGCGAGCGATGCCGAACGCTCGAGACTTTGCCAAACAAGAAAGCCTGAAAGGACGAAGAAGCTTTGCACGGCTATCTCGGCGCCAAGTCCCGCCAACGCCTCATATGAATGCCACGCCGGCACGCCCGCGAGGATCACCGCGTGGTGAATCGCCACGAACCCAGCCAGCATCAATCGCAGAAGAGCAAAATTGTTTTGGTGGTTATGAGGATCAGATGCTGGATCGCGGGGGGCCACAGTTTGCTTTCGGAGGCGCCTGCTACCTTGGTCGCTCTCAGGAAATCCAATAGCGTGTCTGGACCCAAAAACACAGCTCTTCTAGAGCGCACGCGTCGATCTATTCATCCGCGGTCTCGGTCAAAGGACGGACGATTGGACGGTTCCTCAGGAAGGAGATGGGATTCCACGCGAGAGCTGCAGCAACGTCAACTACGCGAACTCGTCGGCTTCGCTTCAGTTGCCGCCGAGCAGCAAGCACAGGACCCATGCCTGCCATCGCGGCAACGAGACCCCTGAAAGTTGGATGGGCGCGACCCGTGACCATGCCTCTTGCCAAGATTGCCATTGTGCCAAGCAGCCAGACCGGAGCGGTCAGCAGAAGCAGCCGCAAGGGCATGTTCTTGACATATGTCCAGACGCCGTTTCTCGCGTTGTGAAAGACGGAAAAATCGCTCGCTCGCCCAGCAATGCCAGATCCGGCATGCCACACACGGCAGGCGGGGTCGAACTGGCAGCGCGCACCATACAAACGAAACCGAAAACCGAGGTCGATGTCCTCGTGATAGCAAAAGTAGCGCTCGTCAAATCCGCCGACGCGCAGGAATAGTTCGCGCGGGAAAAAAGCGGCCGCCCCACACGGCGCGAAGCACTCCCCTGCTAGTGGAGTCTCCTGCAGAGAGCGACCCACGCCACCCCTCCAAGCATAACCAAATGCAAGATAGCAATCGCCCGCACCGTCGATCAGGGATTTGTCATGCATCGAGATTTGAAGGCTCGCCACGACTCGATGGGTCGGCCGACAGCGCACCGCAGCCAACAGGTTCGCCAGCCAATCGGGTGCGGCCTCGGCATCGGGATTGAGCAACGCCAGCCAATCTCCCTGCGCGAATTGGGCGCCGATGTTGTTTCCGCGAGCGAAGCCGTGATTTTCCGTTTGGCGCAGGATCGTCATGCGAGCAGGTCTGGATTCAACCAAGTCCAGTGAATGGTCGTCTGACGCGTTGTCGACCACGATGGTTTCAAAGTCGGTGAAGGTTTGCAGTGCCAGCGAACCAAGACAGCGGCGGAGGTATTCCCCGCCGTTGTAGTTGACCACAATCACGCTTATTGCGGGCGTCGAAATTCCTTCCTCCTCAGTTCGCAGGAGGCTCAGGCGTCGGAAGTATCCGCCCGGGATCATCAATCGTCTCAGCTCGCGCCATTACGACAATAAACGTCGCAAGCAACCCCGCACATGCCCACCACCAGTCGTTCCAGAGATCGAAGGACACAAGCGCGACCGATACAAAGCCGCCGGCCAAGGCGGCAGCGAGATAACCCGACACCCCCAACACGCGCGGCTGTGGCATGCGCCACGAGCCCGTTACAATCGCCAACGACACCAACGCTGCGCCGACGAAGCCGGTCTCTGCCCACAATTGAAGAATCATGTTGTGCGCGTGATTTGGGACGATCAGTTCACCCTTGAGTGGCCCGTCGGGGATGGTCTCCTTGATCGTGCGCAAGACTCCAAGACCTTGGCCGAAGATCGGGTCCTCCTGAATCAACTGAGTCACGCGACGCCAGATCAGCAATCGCCAATCGGCGGATGACGACGAGGCCGCGGCGACGGCATTTCCGGCAAGGAAGCCAAAAACCACGGGCGCGGTCATGATGATACTGGCGACCCCTAGTCCGAGAGCCCTGAACCCGTATCTGGGCAAAAGGCGAATAACGCCTACTGAGAGGAATCCGACAATCAGGGCGACGATCCCACCGTGCACTCCGCGTGTCAGAAGCACCGCAACGACAACGACGAAAACGCCTATCTCGAGGAACAAGGCGCGGGTGAATGACATCGTTCGACCGAAGCCCACGATGAGGAACGGCGCCGCCAATCCCATAATGATGCCGTTTCGCGCTATGTTCTGGACGCCCTCCCCCTGGTTGGACATCGCCGGAGAGAATAGTTCCAGCATCTGCCCCTCGAAGATTGCCAGCGTCGCGACGATGAACAGCTGCAGTAGGATGGCGATTGTGACAACCTTCACCACGCGGCGCGCCTCATTCGGCGACAGCGTCCGCGCAGCGGACATTAGAAGGGCCGTCCACATCAAACAAAGCCCTACCCTCGCAACCTCGAACCGAACAGCGAACGAACCTTTGGCAAGGTCAATGTCGATTAGATTGATAGGTCGCGGCGACCACCGGGCAGAAGCGGCGATAAACTCCAACGCCATCAGGATCGCGAACATATAGAGCCGAAACTTAAAACCCGGTGCACCCGAGCGGATGCATAGAAGCGCCGCGAGCGGCAACAGGACGGAGAACCCCAGCCCCCCGGCAAAGGTCACCAGAGGCCAAACGCCTCCAACGCCCATGAGCACCCACTGGACCAATTTATCTCCCCGCCCCGCTGAAGATCATACTCCAAGTAATCCAGCATGCGCTTTTGCTGGGTCGAATATGCGCCGACGATCAGCCTAGTGATAACGCTTCGCCAACCAGACCGGTCAAGCCCAATTAGCTGTCAACCTGGCAGTTCGAACGTGCTTAATCCGCGCGATTGCCCTTTTGACCATCACCCTCGTGTCTTGTTTTGCGCCTACGTGAGTGGGGATTCTTGGAGCGGAGATTATCAATCATCCGCTGGATGGCCCAAGTCCACGCGGTCTCCACCGATCATTGCCAATCGATCTTCTTCGACGATTGGTTTGAAGAGCTTTCTTCCAACGTGTTGCGCCTTTCGACGCGTGGACACCGAACCATGGTCAATGGTCAGCTTGCCGCCTTTCGATTGCCGTCACTTGCGGGGCTCCATCCAGCGTTCATACCAGAACACTGCATTCATCAGTGTCCAGACGTGAAAGCCCCAATTGGTCGTGCCTGCTACCTGGCCGCGGAGCAATCCTTCGACGAAGTCATTGTCGAAGAATCCTTCGCGCCTCAGTCCGGACCCCATGAATGCGGAAATGCACTCGCCACCGAACTTAGGGTCCTTGAACCACTGGTCCATTGGCGCGCCAAAACCTTGTTTCCGGCGGTAGATAAGCTCGTTATCGACGTAGGGTTCCGCGACTTTCTTGACGAGCTTTTTGCCGAGGCCGTCGGAGAGCTTGTAGCTCGGCGGGAGCCGTGTTGCGAAATTGATCACATCATGGTCGAGAAATGGAACGCGCGCTTCCACTGAATTCGCCATCGTCATTTTGTCGACGCGCATCAGGAGATGTTCGGGAAGACGCAGCTTCATCTCCATATATGGAATCTTCTGGAGGACCTCCGGCTCCACCAACTGGCCCGCCAGATCGCCAAGGTAGCCATTCACCACCGCGTGGCTGTCGAGGAGGCGGTGGCCGCTCGGAAGAAGGCCGTCGATCGGACAATCGATCTCCTGCTGGAATGCGGTGCGCGATGGCGTGAGCTGGTCGCGCAGATTGCCCCACCAGCACGCCGCCCCTCCCCAAAACAACTCCTGCCCGTTGTCGGCGCGCTTGCGGATTTGCTTGTCTTCGTCGTTGTCGAGCAAGCCCCCCAGGAAACGCTTGCGAGCAGGTCTGTACACGTCAGTGTATTTTTTGTTGTAGTGATCGCACCACCAATAGCCGAGAAAATTTTCGTCGGCCCCCTCGCCTACCTGCACAACTGTCGTTCCGCTTTGCCGCACGAGGCGCGAGAGAAAGTAGAGCGGGATGCACACATTGTCTGCGATCGGTTCGTCCTGAAGCTCAACGAGCTGCGGCAGGAAATCCAGCGCCTCACGCGATGTGATCCGCGTCTCATGATGGTCGGTTTTGTATCTTTGCGCATGCTGGCGGGCGAAGTGAAACTCGTTGAACTCCTCATGGGCATCGTATCCCACGGTAAACGTCGTGACCGGACGCTCCATCAGCTCGGACATGAGGGCGACGTTCAGGCTCGAATCTACGCCACCTGAAAGCAACACGCCGAAGGGCACGTCGGAAACCATTCGACGGGAAATGGATTTCCGCAACAAGCCACGCAATTCCTCGCAGGCGTCGTCGTATGAAAGATCGCTTTCCTTCAAGGTCTCGCGAGCGTTGGGTTTACAATCCCACCACTGCTCGGCCTTCGCGCGTCCAAGATGGTCGATTGTGACGCGCCATCCCGCCGGTATCTTGAAGACACCCTTGAACATCGTCAGCGGCGCAGGCGCGACGATGAATGTCAGGTAGTGCCAGAACGCCGTGCGATCCATCTCTTTTGGGAGATCCGGATGTGCGAGAAGCGCGCGGATTTCCGATCCAAACAACCACTCGCCGCTGGACGTGCGCGCAATGTACAAGGGCTTCACGCCGGCATGATCGCGCACGAGATGGATCTTCGGCGCGCCCGCCTCGCGCCCATCGTAGAAGACGATCGCGAAGTCGCCATAGAGCTTGTCGATCAGCCCGAGCCCCCACTCGGCATACCCGTTGAGCAGAACTTCCGTGTCTGAATGGTCCGTCTTCCACTCATACTTGCCGGTCGCCTCCAGAACCTTCCGGAGCTCGGCGTGATTGTAGATCTCGCCATTGAATATGATCGCGAGGTTGCCTTTGGTGTTCACCATCGGCTGGTTGGCGTTTTCCGACAGGTCGATGATCGACAATCGTCTGTGTGCAAAGGCGACGGTGTTGTCTGCGGAGCGCCAGTTCTGACCGCCATCCGGGCCACGGTGGACCATGCGGTCCCGCATGCGCGTGAGATCAGTATCCGGGCAAGCCGCGCCGCGAGGGCTGAAAGAGCCAACAATTCCACACATGTGAGGTTCCCTTGTCGGCCAACCGTCTGATCCGAAGTGTTTGCGAACTAACGGAAAAGCGGAACACTCTGCAAGCGGCCAATACTGCTCTCAGGACTGGATATGACGAGCGGGAGATTCATTCTCCGTACCTGGCCCCTCGAGTCCGCCTTTGCCGCCTTTTGCTACCGGCGGCGGGCCCATTGCCCGGGTGTTAGAATTACGGCGGATGTCAACGCCAGATCCAGATATACGGAGCGCACCCACTGGAACAAGTTGCTATCCGGAAGAGACATGCCTGCCCGCAGGGTCGCGGCCAAAACTGCAAAAGTATTGTGTTATTTGGCCTTCGATCCTAATCGGGGCGTGCTCGTCCTGCATTGCCCGGACCGGTGTTTTTGGATATTCGCGTCTGATGCTCCAGCCCTCCAGATCCGCGTATGTGCCGGGAAGAATGGAGGGGCGTGCGGAAGCCGCAATTTCGGCAGCTTCGCATGAAAACGGTGCCTGATGGCGCCGCGGCCATGGCGTCCGGGGCCGCCGAGTGAAGGAAGTCTGAATGAACTCGCCATCTATTCCGCAGCCGGATGACGACAGCGCGCCTTCAGCGCCGGAAGCGGTCAGTGGGGTCGATATCCTTCAGCGGCTGGTGGAAGTGGAGATCGCGGCTCAGGCAAATCGCGACGCTGTGCTTGTTCAACTGCAGAGTCTTGCTGGCGAAGGACAGGTGAACCGGGATCTTTTGATCCAGCAACTCCAGGCCCTGGAAACAGGAGCCCAGGAGAACCGAGACGCCCTCCTTTCCAACCTGCAGCATTTGGCTGGCGCGGGTCAGACCAACCGCGACGCCCTACTTTCCCAACTCCAGCAGATCGGCGGCGAGGGGCAAACCAATCGCGACCTCCTGCTACGCCAACTTCAGACCCTTGAGGCCGCAACTCAAAGCGGTCGCGATACCATCCTGAGTCTTCTCCACTCAGGACAGAAGAATTCCCAAGCCTATGCGCGCGACCTGATGCTCGGCCTCGAGCGCGTCGAAAAGAGACTCGCCCGTTGGGAAGAAGGCAGTGCTGCAGCGCGGGATCAGCTCACGGCGGCTGTCCTTCGGATGGGCCGACAGCTCCATCTCCGGACTGACACCGCGGCCCCCCGCGAAGATGTCGCCGGGCACGCGCGCGTTAATGCTGAGGCGCCGCTAACTGGCAAGCTTGCCAAACACCCTTCCGTCCTGCGCATCCAAAGCGCCAACGGTGGGCGCGTGTTCGCCTCGCTCGATCGGGCCGGCTTGTCGGCAACCTTGCTGCTCGATGCGCTGATGGGATTGAAGATTGCTCCGGGCACCCCCGTTGCGTGCATTTTTCGGCCGACCCCGGATGACGATTCCGAGGAACAGGCACGCCAGATCTTTGGCGTCATCGGGAAGGCCGAGCGCGTCGATCTGACCGAGGATGCAGGCGGCGTCATCGCAATCGCCACAGGCAAGGCGCGAGCGGCACGCGCCTTGTTTTCGGTCGTCTGGCGTGAAGAGGACTTTCAGGCTGCGCAGGAAGCTCATGAGTGGACCGCGCGCTGGGGCGAAACTTTCTGTCCAATCATCGCCCTGCCCGACGACCTGCACCTCGTTACGGCTGCCTGGATGTCGCGGGCGGCTGCCGTGGTTGCAAAACAGCACAAAGGCGTCAGCTGCTTTGGACTTGCATGGCCCCGCGTCGCGCTTCGCGACATTGATGGAGCAACGGCACTTGCTGACTTGGCCAAGAGGGCAATGGAAAAACTGGGGGGCCGGTTTGTTTTCCAGTTTGTCCGTGGCGCCGTCACGCCGGCCGACTCGGCAGCCATACTGAAACTTGCGCGGCAAACGGGCGCCGCTGTGGACCTTACGGTTTTGGCGCGCGGTGAGTCTGGCCCCTACCTGTGGGCGTACCAGGACCTTTGCGCCTATCGCCCTTCCGGGTTCGACATACGCTTGATCGATCGCACGAGCCTTACGACCAAAGGCGCAACACCCGTTTGTGTCGCCAGGCGTCAGATCAGCGATGGCGACGCCCACGCGGGTCGCGGCGCCTTCGCAATCAGGTCCACCAAGGCACGGATAGAGCGGCGGCTGGACGTCGTCGTCGATCGCGCCGCAACCCAGCGCGCGCGAGAGCGGGTTCGGCGGGAACCCGTGAGCGGCCAAGGGCTGTGGGAACAGCATATGTTCTTCAACTGGGGGCCGCCGACGGGCGACTGGGCGTTCGCGTTTGTGGTCGAAGCGAACGAGATGAGCGATCCTCAGGGTCCAGCGCTCCTGGCGCTTCAGGAACTCGAGGCTCAGGGAAGCCTGACAGGACCGCGGGAATTTCTCCAGCATGCGGAGGCGTCGGCGCGCGAGCTGGGCGCGCTCAACACCGCTGACAATGTTGACTTGCAGGTATCGGTTCACGCCTATCTGCGCGACCAGAGGAATGAACCTTCTCCAGATTCAGCTTACATCGCCACCTGGTTGCCGCAGAAGCTAGGCAGGACACTGGAACTGGGTGCGGGCTACGGCGCACTGGCGCGTCTCGTCATCTCACGCGCCAGCACCTATGCCGCGCTGGATCTGACGCAGGAACAGGCCGATGCCCTTACAGAAATCGGCGCAACCGGCGTTGTGGGCGACATCCACAAGATCCCATTCCCTGACGCATCCTTCGATACGTTGCTAGCGGACAATGTGATCGAGCACGCCAGCGACCCTGTGCAGGCATTGCGGGAAATTGCGCGCGTGCTCGCCCCTGACGGACACGCTTATCTTGTGATGCCGCTCGATTATTTCACGTCAGACTTCGAAAATGCGAGCCACCACTGGAAGGCGGACGAGACTTCGATTCGCGCGGCGATTGCGCATGCCGGCCTTGAGACGCGCAGGGTTAGAACAGCACACCTTTCGGAATTTGGCATGGAAGCGGGATCGAACCCCTCGTGCGGCGGCTTCACATCGTTTTGGGAACTCGTGCGAATCCCATCGGGTCGGTAGCCGAACGGTTCATCCGCGAAATTCGGGGGGCCTGCTTGGACAGCATTCGGACAAACTAGCCGGCCGCGATTGGCCGCGCAGGATTGCCGACAACCGTGACTCCCGATTCAACATCACGAGTGACGACGCTCCCCGCGCCAACAGTTGCGCCGTCGCCGATCGTAATGCCGGCCATGATTACAGTATTGGCGCCGACCCACACTTTTTTTCCAACTTTCACCGGCGCCAGGTGTTTCTGGTTCCGCGCTTCGGCCGCGCCGTGACTTGAGGAAACGATCACGACGTTCGGGCCCAGAATAGTGTTCGCACCCAGCTCAACCCCGCCGCTACCGTCGATATAGCAATTGAAGTTTAAGGCGACGCCATTGCCCAAGGTAATTCCACTCTCCTTCACGAGATGATCCACCACCAGCCTGCAGCCGTCATAGAGACGTACGCCGTCCCCTAGAACGATGCCGACACACTGCGCAGCCTTTCCACCCCAGAGCGTGCAGTTGTCGCCGATAAGAATGTCGGAACCGTAGGCGTTCACTGCTTCATTCAACATCGCTGGCAAGTTCGGATGCGCGAGCGGATCCTTGTAGTTCAACTTTGGCGCCCCAGTCAGAGGGATGTGCTTGTCGTCCGGGTGCATTCTGGTCCTCTTGCTGCGCCCCGCCGCGACGAGTATCTCGCACGCCGACCGCCGGCCCTCAAGGGCAAGTCAGGCTCGCAATTCAGATCGAACGCGCTCGATAAACAAGCCTGCCGCGCTCGCGCGCCTGCCAAGGGTCGCGCCAAACAGGGTAAAGCGTGAGGTAGCTGGCACCGAGCTGCGGAAGTTCGAGAACACGAGCCGAAAGCGCTTTGGAACAGCCGGCAAGGTGAGCAGGTGAGCCTGCCGGCCTGACTGCATGATTGCGGTGCTTGCAACAAACGTGTCCTTCTCAGCATCAAGCACGCCGATCGAGAACGCTCCCTCCTCTACGCTTGCTTCCAGCAGCACGGTGTTGGCGTCTGAAGGAAATGCATCCGCGTCATTGACCGAACTCAGCGCAGCGTAGCTCGCCAGACTTTGAGAGGTCTCCAGGACTGCGGCTCCGGACGCGTTTCGCAGCAGGCTGGCCTCGGCCGGCTCAAGCAAGGTCAAATCGATTTCTTGTCGCACTGCCAGCACGTCATCCGGGGAGAAGAATTGACCTGGACTCGCGATGAGCGGCCCCGACAGAACGAGCTCGTACCAGACAAACCAGCCTTGCTGCCAATATTGTCGGCGACGCACGCTCATGTCGCCGCCAGCCAGTCGCAGGAGTTTCTCGTCGTCGTGCCAGTCTGACCAGGGACAATGCTCGGCTCCCACGCTGGGATCTGACGCTCGAGCAAACTGCAATGGATCAAACTGATCCGGACTCTCCCAGCCGCACGTCGCGCGGGCGAATTCCCACGTGTACAGCATCAGCACGATGACGCCGCCGGGATTGAGCGCCGCCTTGCAGCGCGCAAGAATTGCCGCCTGCTGTTCTTGCGGCATGGTCATCAGGCTTCCGTAGAAGAATACGACATCGTATCGCCTTGAGAAGGCTTCATCGACATCCGTGTGAAGAGCCGGAGCAGGAAGGCCGAGAGACTTTGCTATACGACCAATCGTTTGCAGATTGCTGGGAACAATGTCGTAGCACGCAAGCTGCGCGCCATTTCCGGCATAGTAGATTTCGTGGAGCCCGAGACCCGAACCGATCGAGAGCATGGTTTTGCCGGAGAATTCCACGCCCATCTTCGCGAGAAACAAATCTTCCTCGGGGTAGTTCGCAAATCGGGCCTCAAATGCCGCGCACCATTCCTTGAAAAAGACGTCGTCTGATACCGTGAGCAGTTGCGACGTGTCGTGCTTGCCGGCGCCCGAAGGCGCCAGCCTCCAGTAACGTCGTGACACTTCAAGATCGAACGCAGCCGTTTCCATGCGGCCTCCCTAGAGATCATTCAAGCGTGTCGGCGGCGAACCATCCTTCAGCCATTCGCCGCTCCCCACCACGCAAGTTCCGTCGTAGACTTGATGCGTACCAACAACCTGAATTTCGGATGCCTCGGCCTGGATAAAATAGGCAGCTGGGTTGATTGAGAAATAGAGGACCTGCCGGGTGTCGTAATACCCTTCCGCCACGATCGCGAGCGCAATGGAGTAGTTCCCTGGCGCTAGCGGGAACGGGTCAAACGCCAGGCTGATTGTCCCTTCCTTTTGACTCGCCTGATCAAAGACGAAATCGCGTTCGATCACCCGAAACACGTCGTGCACGCCATCGCGTTGAAACGCCAGCAAGACCTGCGCCCGCTCCTTCAGCTCCGGCCTTACGATCCGGTAGTCGATCTCAAAGCGTGCCGGTTCACCGACGTTCAGGGCGGGTGTCTCGCGTCCCTGATCGTCCATGACGCGAAACGCATCAACTCGAATATCGCCGGAGCCATAGACCCCCTTGGTGTTCACCGCGCTGTCAACCTGGCGCTCGCCATGCGTCAACTCGGCGACGAGTTCCGTAGTCCCTTCGCTATATAGAACCACCGCGACCTCTCCCGTCTGGTCGGCGGTGAACTCGAGCATGCGGCTTTCGACACCTGACGGGAAGCTGAAAGTCCGCAGCCATTGCCCCTCCCCGTTCAATGCGCCAACGCCGAGAGTGCCGGTCTGCACCGAAGCCGTGAGGGGCAGGAATAGGGTCTCTCCAGGCTGAAGCGCGATTGGTGGGGATTTCAAGAGATACAAGCCAACTCCGCCGGCCCACTCCAGGCTGAGTGTTGAATCTGCGAAGCTACGCTGAAACTCTGGCGACTGGACCTCCCAGGCGGCCCAATCACCGATCTCCTGATTTTTCGACGCCGACTCTTCAACGGTAGTGTCGCGATCACCTGGAACCCTGGCTTCATGACTGAACCAGCCCTGCGTTGAGGCTGGCAGCTCTCCCATCTCAAGGCGCCAATTTGCCGAGGTCAGCGAAACACGGAGCTGGGCAGCTTGAGCTGCATTGTAATCAACCGCCACCGTCAAACGCTCTGGCGCTAGACCTGACGCGTCGATGGGAACATCGAAAATACCCGCAACCTTGTGGAAGGGGGAACCGAACGTTCGGATCGGTCGCGCAAGCCGGCCATCGACTACGCTTGGCTCCCCCCAGTTCGTGCCTTCCCGCTGAAGCTGACCTCCGTCGCGATTCTCGAACGCATCCTCTCCGAATCTCAGTGTTGCTGCAGGAACGCCATCGACCAGCAACGCGATCCGGGAGAACCAGACTTCGCAGGGTGGGGGTTGGTTTTCCTTTGCGTGGATCTCAACAACCATACGCTCGCTGCGCGCTTGCTCGCCGCGATCGGCAGCGTATTTCAATGCCTTGAGGCGGAGTCGCCGCTCTTCCTGTTCGCGTATGGCATCCTCGTAGGCCCGAATGACCGTCGGAGGGTCCGCGTCGATCAGGATGCGACCGCGATCGATCCAGATCATTCGGTCGCATAGTGTTGCGGCGCTGTAGATGTCGTGAGTGACCAGAAGGAGGGTTGTCTCCTTCCCCTCGCACATTTCGCGAATCCGCTCGAAGCTCTTGCGCTGGAAGTAGGCGTCACCCACGCCGAGCACTTCATCGATGACCAGGAGGTCGGGCTTCAGCATTGTGGAAGCCGCGAACATCAGGCGCATGGCCATGCCGGTAGAGTATGTCTTCACAGGCTGATCGACATAGTCCTCAAGTTCGGCGAACGCGACGGCGTCCTCGATCATCTGCCTGGCACGCGCGCCGCTTACGCCCATGTTGGCCAGGTAGGCGTCGACATTCTTCCGACCCGTGAAATCGGGATGAAAGCCGGTTCCGATCTGCAGAAGAGCGCGCGTCTCGCCGCGAACATCCAGACGGCCTTCGCTCGGCTCGGTGACCCGCGTAATGAGCTTTAGGAGCGTAGACTTCCCAGCACCGTTTCGGCCGATGATCGCGACCTTTTCACCCCGCGCGATGTCGAAACTGACGTCGTTCAGCGCCCTGTGCAGTTTAACCCGGTCCGTCTTGCTCGGCAGGAGGCCGAAGACGTCCGCCAGGCGGTCTGAAGGGCTGGAGTGAAGACGATAGGTCTTCGACAAATTCCGCGCGCTGATGACGATATCACTCATAATCGACGATCGCGGTCTTGAAGCGACGGAAGAAAGCGGCGCCCGCCCAGAAGGTCACGAAGGCGATTCCGGCGAATGCAAGGATCATGTGGGGCTTGATCTCATTGCTCGCCATCAGCGCCGATCGGAACATCTCGATCATGTAGGCGACCGGGTTCGCCAGCGTCACGGCCTCCAGCCCGGGAGGGATCATGCCTGCCGTGAACGCGACGGGCGAGACGAACATGAGAAGGAGCAGCAGTGTTCCGATGATGTGCGCGAGATCCGGGATGAGGACGCCCAACGCCGAAAAGAACATCGCAAGCCCTGCGAGAAACACCAGCTGCAGGCCTATCGCCAGGGGAAGCATCCAGAGCACCTTGAGTGTGAGTTCGCCTTGGATCGCGGCGAGGATCAGGACCGCCACCAGCCCGAACACCTGGGTGATGAGAGCAACCATCACCACGCGAAGCGGAATGAGGTCGATCGGCATCACTACATTCTTGATCAGATGCATGTTTTGTTTGAGGGCGACCGTTCCCGCATTCATGGTTTCAGTGAAGCACATGTAGGGAACGAGGCCGGCGAAGATCATCACGGCGTATCCGAGACCGGCGTATTGCGGGAGCCGGACCTGGAAGACCACGAGAAACAGAAAGAGATAGACGCCAAGAAACAGAAGCGGGTTGAGTGCGGTCCAGAACAGGCCAAGGGCTGAGCCTGCATACCTGCGCTGAAACTCCACCCGCGAGGTCGCTGTGAGAAGGCTCCAATGCCGGACAACCATGCCCGACAGCGACAGGAAGGCGGGCAGCCGCGCAGACTTGCTCATACCGGGATGAACCTAAACTCCGTTTCGAACCGCCCTCCGAGATCGGTCCGCAGATGGAGTTCAATAGCCTCACACCCGACGCGAGCGCCATAGGACGGCGAGTACCACGCCGGCACAATCCGGGCGTCGAGGCGCTCGTCGTAGTGGAAATCGACGGCGACGCCGCGTGATGCGATCCGGATACGGCCCTTCTCCGCGGTGAAGAACTGAACCCCTGGAGCTCCATGAAATCTCCAGTCGAGGCCGTGAACACCGTTGCCGGAGAGAACGTCGACGATCTTCAGTTTCCCGTTCTGCTTGTCGAAGGTGAATGCGCGCTCGTGGGAGACCGGCTCGGGAAATCGCTCATATCCGCTGTGGCGACCGGTGTAGCGAACCAGCCCCTCGGTTTCCGAAAATGCGACGTGAACCGGATTGGCTTTTTCGAACAGGCGGAAGATCCATTCCGGATTCATCTCGTTCTGTTCTTCGCCATCGATGGTCACGGTGTTGTGGTATTTCGTGCTCCGGAACAGGTTCCTCGCCCCGAAGTCGGACGTGTATACGTACGAACCCGGATCGACTAGCAGCGGCGCCCGGGCAACCATGTATTCAAAGCCCAAGAGCTCGTTGTGCTTGTGGTTGCCAAAGCCTTTGGTGCCGACAATGCCGTTGGTCACCACGAGGAAATTGCCGTCATGGCGAGCTACCGCATGCCCGATATCGGGAAAGAGCTTGACGAGATCGGGCGGCGCAAATTCGTGCGCTGCCTGGGCGGGGTCAAAACCCCACCATGTCGCCTCCCACGGGCCGACGTCGCTTGTGGCCTTCGCGAGATCGGAGCACTTGAGCATCAAAGCGGCTGGCGCGAAGAGGTGACGCGTGTCCTGACGGTTCCAGTAGCCGTACTCGGCGAAGATCTGGCAGCGCCCGTCGTCGGCATCGCCAATCACCGGCGAAAGGCCATCGGGCCGAACCATTCCGGCTGCGTAAGCGACCATATCCCCTAGCCTGCGGTGATAGTCCTCGCTTAGCGGCCTGTTCTGAACCTGCGCCAGACGGCCCGAAGACATGAACATCTCGGTCACAAGGCGGTGGTAGTGGAGCCCGCTTTCGAAGTCGGCGCCATCGCCGCAGACTTGAACGACAATCTCGCGCTCCAGCGCATCCCGGCAGAAGGCGTCCCACTCCGCCGCATCGGGCATACCCGCAAGCTCCGCGCTCGCGAAATGAAGACCGATAACATTGGCAAGGAAATGATTACTCGTGACTTCGTAGTGGTTCTCGAGGTTCGCGAATATGAATCGCGCCTGATCGAACAGGTATTCGTATGCGCGGGCCCAGAAGCGGTCTGACAAATCCTTGCAGGTCTGCAGAAGGGCGAAGGCGTGACACCAGCTGACGACGCGGATGCCCACATCCATCGTGCAGGTCCAGTTGACCCCAATCCCGACCGGATGCGCCTCGATGAAGTCGTTCAGCTGATTCTCAAACTCGCGGGCAAACTTCGCCTCGCCATGGACAGCCCAGCCCTGGGCAAGCGTTACCCAGTGCTGGCAGCGCGCCAGCTCCCAGGGATGTTTCACGTCCGCATTGGCGGGACGCATCTCATAAAGCTTCCATTCCTTGTAGGGAACGTCGCGCCGGAAGTGCAGATCACGCACAGGATCCGCGTACCAATCGATTGGCCGGTACCCCGAAGGCAGGACGGGCCGTTCACGATCGACGCTGGAAAAAGGGCCCGATCCCAAGAGATCGAACTCGTGTCTCAGTATTCGCTCGCACTCGGAACTAAGGCGGTTGGTGCGCTGTGAATCACGCGCCTTCAGGGCCGGAACAAACGGCAAGGCAAGCTCGATCGCCTGGCGCGGCGCGGCTCTGCGGCGGCCCAGCCATTCGCCGAAGTTTACACCCTTGCGCGCCAGTCCTTCGGAATGCTGTTCCTGAGCGAGCTCTTGCATTTCAGATTTCACTATACCGCTTCGAACCGGCGCGCTGCGCCTTCAGAATTCCGGAATTGCGATTCACAAAGCTCGACTAGTGGGTGCGCTTAGGCTTGTGCGCCTTGATGATGAGATTCCAGCCCATCATCCGCCCCAGCAGATCAAGCGGCACCCACTTCAGCGACTTTGGAACTTCCTCGGAGATCAGCTGGCGCTTGTGAACGCTAACCCGCTCAAAGGACGAGAACATGCTGCGCAACCGACGCTCAGTATAGACTTTCACAAGCGGCCGGCTGTCGTGTGACGTCAGCTCGACGCTGCCCGACATGATCCAGCCGATCGAGTTTGCTTCGAGATTGCCCCGAGCGAGCCCCAGACGTCCGACGAGCTCTCTCCAGTAGTGAAGCGAGTTTTCGGCATAGACCATGATGATGGCCTTGCCGCCCGGCTTGAGCACGCGGCGCATTTCGGCAATCACACTGTTCGTGTTGGGCGTGTGGTGGATGACGCCGTTCGAGAACACGACATCGAACGTGTTGTCGTCAAACGGCATGCGCTCGCCATCGCCATGGATGAACTCGCCCTTGAGGCCGCGAAGTTCGAAGTTCCGCTTGGCATGGGCAAGGTGTCCGGACGACAGATCGTAGTCCGTCGTCAGCGCGCCGTTTCGCGCGAATTGAGCAAGATCTGTTCCCATGCCGCCGCCGACCTCAAGCACCTTCTTCCCGGCGTGCTTGTCGAACTCATAGAGCGCATGCTTCCAGGGGGCGTACTTTCCATAGCGGTACTGCTCCACCTCCAGATACCACTGCAGCGTGTCCGGCTCGGCGGCTTTGACGTACTGACTGCCGCACGCATCGCGATCCCATTGACGCTGGACTTCGTCCTTGTAGGCATCGCCTGTTTCGAGCGCCTGCACCAAAGCGTCTTTCGGCAGTGTTTTCGTCGCCAAGGCTGTCATGTCGTCCGTTCCTGCAAGCGTCGTGGTTTAGCGCGCCAGAGCCTTTGAAGCTAGCTCTTGGCCTGCATGTCCGCAGCCATGCCGCCCAGGGGGCGTCCGGCCGCAAACGCCCACAGGTCAGTAACGTGCTGATCCCAAGTATAGTACTTCCGGGCCGCTTCCCGCGCGTTTGTTCCAAGTTGCTTGGAAAGTTGCGGGTTCCGAACGAGGAGGCTTACCCCCTCCGCAAATGAGGCCACATCCCCGGGTTTGCACAAGACGGCGCGCGCATCGTTCACGGGCGCCTTGGGATCGTGATTGCCTGGGATCGCCGGACGGAGCACCGCGCCGATCTGCTCCAGATCGGAGGCCACGATGCCGGCCCCGACAGCCATGTACTCGAACAGCTTGGTGGGCGAACCGAAGAACTTGGCGTCCACCATATGGGTCGAGTGCGGCGAAACCAGAATGTCGCAGACCTTGAGCAGACGCGCGCCTTCCCGCTGAGGGACGCGTCCCTTGTCGATGATGCGGGATGCGAGGTTGTTGCTGTCTATCGCGTCCTTCACCAGATGCTTGTGCGTACCATCGCCGATCAGCAGGAACTTGGCGGCCGGATTGTTCGAGCAGATCTGCGGCAACGCCTGTGCAAGCACATCCAGGCCATGCCAGCCGCCAAACGTTCCGATGAACCCGATCACGCGATCGCTGGGAAGGAGGCCGAGTTCGCCCCGCATCTCGGTGATCTCGGATTCCGTCCCAGGCTTGTAGGCGTCGAGATCAACAGCGTTCGGATTGACCAAGATCTTGGAACGGGGAATGCCGCGAGCCGTGAGGTCAGCAGCTACGTTCTCAGACACGACGCTGATGACGCTCGCCTGCTCGAACGCGAGCATCTCAGCCTCGATGTAGAGCGCCTCAAGCGGGGACGTTTTCCCCTGGAAGCTCTTCATCATGGACAACTCGGATCCGTTGTACTCAGCGATGTAGGGAATGCCGAGCTCCTGACAGACCTTCGCGCAGACATAGCTTGCCGGAACCAGGCGCTCGAATACGAAATCAGGCCGCATGGCGCCGAGCGCGAGACGAAGCATGTCGTAGTAGAAGCGGTTGGCGTCGATCAGGTTCTCTTCGTTCCCTTCTGCGCGGGGTGCGCGAATGATCTCCTGCCGCACACCGAGCGTGTCGAGGGTGGGGAACCGGTTCGCAACAATGGCCACAAAATTCTCGCAGCTCTTCGCAAGGGCGCGGCATTGATAGACCGTATGACCATAGCTTCCGCCGGTGACCAGTGGCGCCCAGAAATCGAGGCGCACATAGGCGCCGTTCTTGAGCTTTGCCGCCGGATCTGATCCAAACGCGATCCGATGGCTCTTCGAGCTTTTGCGGAGCGTGCGGCATTCAGCGACGGCTTCGTCCTGCGTCAGCTTGGGGCTGTATTCAAGCCCGCGCGCCAGCGCCTCCATGGCTTCGGCCTGACCTTCGATACGTGAGAGAACTGGCGCAAGCCCGGAAAAATGTCCCGCAACGCCGCGAAGGTGCTCCTCGATCTGGCCGATGGTCGCTGTAATGCCTGTCGCATCCCCTGCCCCGGCGACGGCGCCGAGGTGCGCACGACCTTGCTGGACCAGACCCATCCCGGTTGAGCTTATCCACTCGATGCCTGACGCCAGATGCGCCTGCGCGGATTTGGTCTCGCTCGACATCTGCCCGGCCTGCGCCGTGATTTCTTCGGCCGTGACATGCCGGCGCGCGACCTCTGCCGCAGCGACCGGATCAGCCGGCTTGGCCGGAACGCGCTTGTCCTTCATCTTGCGCATGCGAGCGTATAATTTCTGGGACAGCCAGAGCTTTCGGAACGATCGAAGCCTTTCGTAATCGATGACTTCGACCGCCTCCTCGTGAGGCCAGAAGTAATAGGCCTTCAAACCCCGAGCGAGCGCGCGCTTCCCCGCGTCAATGAGGACGTTCCCCGGCACGCCGGTGTGAACCACAAGGACGATCCCCTCAGGTGTGGTCTTGCGAACTTCCTCATCGAAAGTTCCACCCGGCTGAAGCTGTAGCGTCTGCTGGGGGCGGTAGTGATGCCGCTCCGTGAACTGCATGAAGCGCTCGTCGCGGATCGTCGCGCCGGCGCCCGTGGCAAGGTCCCAGACGACGTAGGCGGGCTTGGGCTCAGTCTGCGTCATTGACCCGCTCATGGATCAGATCCTCAACATGCAGAGCCACAGCCGTGGTCTCAAAGATTTCCTCAATCGGGATCGGCGCGGCTTCGCCCTTGAGAAGAGCATCCGCAAGTTGGGAAAGTTCGTCGAAATGCCCCTTGTCGACCGTGGCCGAGCTCCAGAGCACCTTGCTGTCGCTGCACCGCGTCAGCGATTTGAAATCGTCGACAATCCAAGCCTCGCCGCCGCAGAGCACTTCAATGCGCTCTTTTGGCATCCCCTCCTTGGGACCGGAGGCTGAATAGACAAGGTTTCCGACCGTTCCATCCCCATAGCGCAGCGTGGCGATAAAGTTGTCGTTCTTGCGGTAGGCTTCGCTTGCCGGTTTGATCGACGTGGCGCTGATCTGTTCGACAGGAGCGCGCGCGATGGAGCGGAACACATCATACATGTGGCAGGCTTCGCCGATATTCCGGCCGCCGCCTTCCGGTCCCTGCGTCCAGTGATCGGCCGGCAGGTATCCGGCGTTCAGGCGGTAGTTGATCACAGCCGGTTCGATCCGGGTCGATAGCTCCTTGCGTAGCGCCTGCAGCGCCGGTGAGAATCGGCGGTTGAAGCCAACCATCAGCAGCCGAGGTTCCTTGAGGTTGGCGCAAGCAGTCCGCACGGCGTCCAGCTCATCCCATGTGATGGCCAGAGGCTTTTCAACGAAGACATGCTTGCCCGCTTCGAGCGCCGCGATGGATTGAGCGGCATGCTCGTTGTGACGGGTCGCGATGACAACGAGGTTGATCTCGGGGTCGCTCAGGATCGGACCCATTTCCGAGGCAAGCTTCTGGACGCTCTTGTTGCGCGCGAAATTGCCGCCCCGTACGGCGTCGCGGCTGACAACCGCGCGCAGGAAGTAAGCGTCCTTTCGCTTCTCCATCTGCGGCACGAGCATGGCGGTGCCAAAGCCGCCGGCGCCGATCAGCGCATAATTGACTCGATCGTGGCGCGGCGAACGGTGACCACGTAGCGTGATGGCCGGAGCGTCGGGCGCATCTGGAAGCGTGCGAGCATCGGTCGTGTACTGGAATAGGACAGCCAGCGGCGGCGAAGCGGATTCGGCAAGCTCTTTATAAACTTCCGGCGCCTGATCGATTGAGGCGATCCGGTCGATGAGGGAACGAACGTCGATCCGCTTCTCCGCAATCAGCTCCATGTAAGCGCGCATGTTACGGTTGAGCGTCCAGCGCACATAGGCAAGCGGGTAATCCTGGCCGTACTCTTCGTACGTCTTGTCATAGCGGCCGGGACCGTACGACGTGCTCATCAGAAGATCGATTTCCTTTCGGTAGAACGCCGCCCGCTCAGCCTTGAGGCCAACATCGCCGACGATAACGACGCGGCCCTTGCGGCGCGTGATGTCCATTGCCTGATTGAGCAGCTTGTCCGATTTCGAAGCAGCCGTGATGATCGTCGCATCAACGCCGGCTCCATCGGTGAGGTCGTGCGCCAGGCGCTCAAAGGCTTTGGGATCGGTCGCCGTGGCGCAAGCTCCAAGACCAGCTGCGCGCAAGGCGCGCTCGTGATCGAGATCGACCCCCAGCACGCGGCATCCGCTCGCCCGGAGGATCTGCACGGTCAGGAGGCCTATCAGCCCTAGGCCAACGACAGCGACAGTCTCACCAACCTGCGGCTCGGTCCTGCGAACGCCCTGGAGCGCAATCGATCCGACCGTCGTCGTCGCAGCAAGCTCGGGCGGGCAGCCACGCGGAATGCGGCACACCAGGTTGCGCTTCACGGAAACATAGTCTGCATGGTTCGCCTGGCCCGCGCCGGCGCAAGCGACAAGATCGCCCGGGGCAAGACCTTCAACGCCCTCGCCGACAGCGACGACTTCGCCGGCAAGCGAGTAGCCGACATTCCAGCCGATCTGGCTCATCTCCGTGACCGGAAGACCCGTGCCGTCTGGCGGCAACAAGAGCACGTCTGCTTTCGTCAGCTGGAGACGGCTCTCCTCCTTCGTGCCGGCGTTCGTGATCATGATGGTCACCTGGGGCGACCCTGACACGTAGAAGTGGAACACCTCGTCGAAGTCGTCTTCATCGACGCGATAGATGCCGAGCCATTGCGTCTTGTCGTGATTGAGAAGACCGAATGCGATGGCGCCCTTCTGGACCTTGCCGCTCACGCGGAGCGTCACGGAATGGTCGTCAGGCACGTTGATGACCTGACTGCTGGCCTGATAGCCCGCCTCGGATGCGTCCGTGACGAGTTCGAGCGCGCCGCCTTCCTTGCCCTTGCAGCTGACGGCGGTCTGGTTGGACCATGTGATGGCGCCCGCCTCGATCGAGGGACCGCGCGCCACCATCGGCTGGGGTGTCCGGATCGCCTCGCGAAGAATGGCGGCGACGCGCTTCACGGCCTTGCGCGGATCGCGCACTGCCTTGCCAAGATAAAGCTTCGCGCGGCTCGAAATGTCGGAGACGCGGTCAGCCGTCGTTGTGCCCGCGACGCTCTGCGGCCGCAGCGAAGCGACCTCGGTCCCCGTGCTGATCAGGGAGAAGTGGGCCTTCACAAGAACAGAACCGGGCGCAACCGCCGGGCGCGGCATACGGGCGACAATGGCTTGCGACCCGGAGAATAGGACTTGTCTCATGTTCTTATGCCGCTCAAGCCGCGCGCAGCGCGCCGGACGTGTCTATCACGCTCTTGCCAGCAAGGTTCGACATCTGAAGATCGCGGAACGAGGAATGCGCGACCAAAAGGACAACGACGTCTGAGGTGTTGATCGCCTCTTCGAGGTTGAGCAGGCGGACATTGTTGCGGCCTTCCAGCTTTGCCGGGAGGCTCGAGATGTGCGGCTCGACGATGTTCAGCTGGTCGAACCAGTCGCCGGAGGCAACCGCCTCGGCCACGGACATGGCGGGGCTTTCGCGCAGATCGTCGATGTCCGGCTTGTAGGCCAGTCCCAGGAGGGCGATGCGAGGGGTCTTGTACAACCCGCTGTTCCGCTTGACCTGTTCAACCACCCAGCTGGTCTTCCGGAGGTTCACCTCCCTCGCCGTCCTGATGAGTGGCGTGCAGTGCGGCGCGGCGTGATGAATGAACCAAGGGTCGATCGGAATGCAGTGTCCGCCAACGCCTGCGCCAGGCGCGAGGATCTGAACGCGCGGGTGCAGGTTGGCGAGTTCGATCACCTTCCAGACGTCCACGCCGAGCGCGTCGCACGCGAGCGAGAGCTCGTTAGCGAAAGCGATGTTGACGTCCCTGAAGGCGTTCTCCGAGAGCTTGGACATTTCCGCGACGCGCGCGTGCGTCTCGCGGATGTCGCCCTTGGCGAAGGTGCGATAGAGGGTAAGCGCCGCCTTGGCGCTCGCTTCATCGAGACCGCCGACGAGGCGGGCGTTCTCGACCAGCTCATGAAGGGTGCGGCCGGGCAGAACGCGTTCGGGGCAATACGCCATCATGATGTCGGATGAATTCGGAGCGTCGATCGGAAAGGTGAGATCGGGACGCATCTGGCGGAGGGCTGCTTCGGCGCGCTCCGTCGTGCCGACCGGCGAGGTTGATTCAATGACAACCAGATTGCCTTTGCGCAGCTGGGGCGCAATCGCTGCGATCGCAGACTCGACCATCGACATTTCCGGCGAGTTGTCGTCGCGGATCGGCGTCGGCACGGCGATCATGAAGGCGTCAGCCGGTTCCGGCGTCAGCGTGGCACGCAGTTTCCCGTTGCGCACGGCCGAATGAATGATCGCATCGAGGTCGGGCTCGACGATGTGGGTCAAACCCTGGTTGATGCGGTCGACAATCGCCTTCGACTTGTCGACGCCGATGACGTCCACACCGCGCGAAGCGAATGTCGCAGCTGTCGGCAGTCCGACATATCCCAGCCCGATCACTGAGACGCGGGAGAAGGTGAATGTCATGACAATAGATCCTGAATGATCCGGGCGGCGGCCTTGCCGTCGCCAAACGGGTTGTGGCCAATGCGCATGGCTTCATACGCAGCCGGGTTCTCGAGGAGCTTGACGGCGCCGGAAATGATCTCGGAGGGGTTGGTCCCAACCAGTTGGGCGGTGCCGGCATCGATCGCTTCCATGCGTTCGCTTGTTGAGCGCATGACCAGGACGGGCTTGAGAAGGCTGGGAGCTTCTTCCTGGATGCCGCCCGAATCCGTGAGGACGAAGTGGCAGCGCTTGAGAAGATAGACGAGCGAGAGGTAATCGACGGGCTCGATCAGATGCACATTGTCGAGGCCTGAGAGCAGTTCGAAGACCGGGCCGCGCACATTGGGATTGAGGTGCACTGGATAGACGATCTGGACGTCGCCACGCTCGGCGATTTCCTTCAGCGCGCGGCAGATGTTCTGGAAGCCGTCGCCGAAACTCTCGCGACGATGACCCGTGACCAGGATCATCCGGCGAGACTTGTCGAGCCATGGAAATTTGCGGTCCAGCGAGTTGGCAAGGTCGGCGTCCGCTTCCAGGCGCGCAACGGCCGCCAGCAGCGCATCGATGACAGTGTTGCCCGTGACGAGGATCTCGTCGGCCGGAACGTTTTCGCGCAAGAGATTTTCACGCGCCCGCTCCGTCGGAGCGTAGTGACGGTTTGCGACGACGGAAACGAGACGGCGGTTGGCTTCTTCCGGCCAGGGGTGAGCCATGTCGCCCGTGCGAAGCCCGGCCTCGACGTGCCCAACCTTCACCTTCGAGTAGAATGCGGCAAGCGAAGCGGCAAACGCCGACGTGGTGTCGCCTTGGACAAGCAGCCAATCGCACGGCACGTCGACCAGGGTGCGATGGACGCCTTTCACCGCTTCGACAGTGATGTCGGCAAGCGTCTGGTTCGGCCGCATGATTCCGAGGTCGGAATCGGCTTTCAGATTAAAGGCGCGTAACGTCTCGTCCAGCATCTCGCGATGCTGGCCCGTCGAGCAAACGTGCAAAGAAATCTGGTCTGTGGCGCGCGCGGCGAGAATCAGGGGGGCCATCTTGATCGCCTCGGGGCGTGTGCCGAGGACCATAACAACCCTGACAGGCCCAGGTTTGCGACCCCGGCTTCCATCCGACGATATGGTCGGCATTTTTGCCACCAAGGACCTCGCTAGCGTAAGCAATACTACTCAAAGCTGCCAGCGACTTCCGCCCCCCGCAACTCCGGCCCGGGTTATGGTAAAAGGGTGCATGGGCGTCAAGCCAGCGAGCCAGCCGCTGGCATGGCGATTCGATGACTAGTAAGGCGCATCAACACAGATAATCGAATGCCCCGAGGGTTACCCCGGGGAGCGCTCAGGAATTGAAGATGGTTTCCGTAAAAACGCTGGCGCGCCGAGGGGTTGGCTTGCTCAATCTCAAGAAGGCGCCGGTCCGGTTCCGCATTGCGCGCGCCTGGCTGGACCAGCGCATCCGGAGAAGCAGCCTCTACACCCCAAATACCCTAGTGCTCGACCTCGAACAGGCCGGTTTGAGCTTTGCGGCCTGGCGCAAAAGAGCTGTCGCTTCAGCGCGCTTGCCGCATTCGCTTCTGACTGAACAGATCGAGACAATCCGCGCCCGCGACCCGCAACGCATCGATAGCTGCGTTCGCGATGCCGAGACCGTGATACGTCATGAATTCAACCTGCTCGGCAGTGGGCCATATCGTCCCACCTGCCCTTCCCGTCAGCCTGACAAGAGCGGCTATGTTCCCATCGACTGGGCGCTGGACCCTGTCCGCAAGCTCCGGTTCAAGGAGGGCTTCTCGCATCTCGAATGGGAACTTTTTCGCGACCGACCGGGCAATGCGGACGTCAAGTTCCCGTGGGAACTGGCTCGATGCCAGCACTTCCTTCCGCTCGCGCAAGCCTGGGCTTGCACCAAGGACCCGAAATACGCGCGGGAGATCCTGTCTCAGATCACCGACTTCAATGAAGGCAACTCCGCGGGCATCGGCGTCAACTGGACCTGCACGATGGATGTCGGCCTCAGAGCGGCAAGTTGGGCAATCGCGCTGGACCTGATCAACAACTGCAGCGACCTCGATGAGGACGCCCTGCACGCAGCCTACGCCGCCCTCTATGATCATGGCGAATTCATCCGCGCCAACCTCGAGAACACTTACGAGGCGACCTCCAACCATTATCTTTCGAACGTCGTGGGGCTCTTCTATACCGGCGCGATGTTCCGCGATCTCGCGGCCGGGCGGTCGTGGCTGCGTTTTGCATCGAAGTGTGTCGAACACGAAATCACAGTCCAGGTTCTTCCAGATGGCGCAGACTTCGAGTCGTCCATCCCCTACCACCGCCTGGTCATTGAACTCTTTCTCGCCGGCTATCGGCTCTCGCAGCATGTCGGCCGGCCGTTCGGGCCTGATTTCCACGCCGCGTTTGTCAGAATGATTGAGTATCTGACCGGCGTTCTTACGCCTTCAGGTGAGATGCCCTGCCTTGGCGATGCGGACGATGGCCGCTTCATGATTGCAACCGACTATTGTGGCTGGCGCCGGCCGGATCCGCGCCATTTGCTTGCGCCGTGCGCCATCCTGTGCGCGCGCGATGACTGGAAAGCGATTTCGCCGGAGGGCAGCGCGTGGGAAGCCATGTGGTGGGGGCTGGATGTCACGGGCTTTGTTCCCGGCGGTCAGGTGCCAGCCGACAACTGTCAGCTCTATCCCCATGCAGGCGTCGCCGTGAGCCGGCGCCGCGAGGATGGACAATATCTTCTCGTCGAAAACTCCATCGTCGGCACGAAGGGCTTCGGAAACCACAAACACAACGACCAGTTGTCGTTCGAGTATCACGATAGGGGAACGCCGTTGATCGTCGATCCGGGCAGCTATGTGTACACCAGCGACTTCGACGCGCGTAACCTGTTCCGCTCGACGGCCTATCACAACACGCTACAGGTCGACGGACGCGAACAGAATGAGTTCAGACCCGAGTGGCTCTTCCGGTTGTTCGAGAAAGCCAATCCCGAACACCTCAAGTTCGAACACTTGTCTGGCGTCGTTGTCTATGAAGGCCGTTACTCCGGCCTGTCCGACGATGCCGAAAGCACCAGCCATTGGCGACGCTTCACCCACGACACGAACCGCGCCGAACTTGCAATTTTGGACCGCCTGAGCGACGGGACACACGCACTCGTCTGGAATTTCCATTTCCACCCGGAGGTCGATCCGGCGCTGGACCCTCAGGGCGTCACTCTGAGATCCGGGGGACGCGCATGGCGCCTATCCTGGTCAGACGGGGGACTCACGGCGCAGCTCCAAGATACGTGGCACTCACCTTCCTATGGCGTGCGGGAACCAACTAAAACCCTCCGCCTGTCGCGTCCTAAAGCGCCCTCCTCCGGTTTTGAATGGCGCTTCGAACTCAGGCGCCTGGCTGGCTGATTAGAAGGTCTCCCCAAACCTGCAGACGGTCGGCTATCCCCCGACCAGGAAGCTTCGATTGCCTGGGGATGCGAAATGGGCTGGATGTGCCTAAGTAGCTCTTCCAGGGGCCGTCTGGGACGCCCGGCAACTGACTGGAGACGCCTGAGCGATGTGCGGTTTGCTGGCAATTCTTCGCACCGGGAGGGATGCATCCCTGCCCGGGCGCGAGCATTTGCAGCGCATGACGGATGTCATGGCCCATCGCGGGCCTGACGCCGGCGCCTCGCTGATCCTTGGGGACGGACTGGTCGCATTTGGCCACCGTCGCCTCTCGATCGTGAATGTCGGCGGTGAAGCGGACCAGCCGATGGTCAGCACTGAGACCGGCGTGGCGATCGTCTACAATGGTGAGATCTACAATCACCGCGCGCTGCGCGAAGAGCTTGTCGCGGCGGGGTGCATATTCCACACCCGCAACTCCGACACCGAGGTCCTCCTCAAGGGGTATGAGACCTGGGGGCTGGACGGCCTTCTTCCGAGGCTGGTCGGCATGTTCGCTTTTGCGATCTGGGACCCTCGAAGAAGGGCGCTGCTTTGCGGGCGCGACCGGTTGGGCGTCAAGCCGCTCTACTACGCGCTCCTCAACGGATGCTTCGTTCTGGCCTCCGAGGCGAAGGCGATCACCCTATTCCCGGGCTTCACCGCCAGAATGAACGATCGCGCCTGTGCGGACATCCTCAATGTCCTCGCGACGCCTGCACCACAAACGATGTTTGACGGCGTCTTCAAGCTGGGGCCGGGCGAAACGCTTGTTGCGTCCGCCGATGGCCATATTGAAAAGCAGCGCTACTGGCGCCCGCCCTCGGAGCCGTGTCAGACCAGGATCGACGAGAACGAAGCCGTCGAGGAAGTTCGCCGGCTAGCGACTAACGCCGTGAGAATTCGCATCGCCGACGAGGTCGAAAACTGCGTCTTCCTCTCGGGCGGCGTCGACTCAGGCTTTGTGCTTGCAGCCTCCGCAGAAGGCGGCGCTCGCCTGCGTGCGATGACCGCCGCCTACACAAATGATCCGCTCAATGAATCCGCCGAGGCCGCTGAGATCGCCGAGCGCTTCGGTTGCCCGCACGAAATTGTCGAGGTCGATGAGAAGCTGGCGATGTCAGCGCTCTTGCGCCTCATGTCCGATATGGATGAGCCGATCGCGGACTGGGCCTGCATCCCCCTGCAGTTCCTCTCGGCGCATGCGCGCGCAGCCGGTGTCAAGGTCGCGCTGGTTGGCGAAGGGGCCGATGAACTCTTTTGCGGCTATCCGGCCTGGCGGGACTTCATTCATGAGAGTGCGTTCTGGCGGAACCTAGCATCAGCATCCCACTTTGGCGCAGGCGGCGCGCTTGCGACGCTCACCCGGACTGCCGCGGCCGCGGCCCCGCTCACGCGATTTGGCTTCGTGGGCGCAATGGACGTCGCCACATCGGTGGCGACGGGGCACGGCCGCTTCAGGTCAGGTGCTGAATCCATGCGGCCCGCCCAGATCGCGAGGATACTCAAGCCGAACTGGAAACCCTCACCCGCAACCATCGATCCTGCCGCAAAGCCCGGGCCGCTCAAAAGCCTGGAAGAGCAGCTCGCGCATGCCTCGGGAGGCTATCCGGACAGTCTGCGCACGGCCGAAGAATTGTTCCGCAACATGCGCAGGCGCGACCTTGGTTTCCGCCTGCCCGAATTGTTGCTGATGCGCGTCGATAAGATCACGATGGCGTCCTCGATCGAGGCGCGCGTCCCGTTCCTCGATCACAGGCTGGTGGAATTTGTTCTTGGACTTCCTGAAAGACTGGTGCTCGGCGAGGGCGGATCAAAGCCGCTCCTCAAAAAGGCGGCCACAGGCCTCGTGCCGGATGAAACGCTCAATCGGAAAAAGATCGGGCTCGGCGCGCCAATGAAGAGGTGGCTGCGCACCGACTTTGGAGATCAGGTGGCCGATCTTCTCAATGAGGAAACGCGTGATCCCGAGAGCCCGTTCTCGGCAGCAGCGGTGAGATCGCTGTTTCAACGGCACCGTTCGGGCGAGAAGGACTATTCGAGCTATCTGTGGCCCATCATCAGTATTGCGTTATGGCGAAAGAAATGGCTGCGCGCAGACCACGCAATCTCGAACTAGTTCTCGCACCATCGACGCAGGGCGCTGCGCCCGAGGGTTGGACGCGCGCCCTGTTTGGCGATGCGCTTCAGGACCTGAAGTCATTCCGCGGCATGTTCGGATGGACAAGCGTGCGATTGATCACGCAGAACCCGTTCGCCTTGCCCGCGCCCGCCAAGACCATCGCGGCTCTGCTATTGTTGTCGCCCTGGCGCGCAGAAATCGTTGGCGCATCGGGTGCGCCGCGCAGGCCCGTCAGCGTTTGGACGCTGGTCAGCGAACTCCTGAAGCATCGCAAGGAGAAAGAACGCATCACATCAGCCCCACGCGAGGTCGTCGCCACGATCGAGGCGGTGCCGGAGCGTTCGCTGGGGTTCAAGACGGCGGAGGGGCCGCCCGTCTTTCTGCGCACGAACCTCTGGTTTGGCGCGCAGGTCGGCGGCGCATTCTCCCACTCTGCCGGCGTGCTCAACGCGCTGCGTGAAATCTATGGCGACGTTCTCCTGCTGACGACAGATTCCATTCCCAGCCTTGATCCACGCATTACCGATCGTCGTTTCGAACTCGACAAGATCGAAGGATGGCGCGGGGGGCCTGCGGTTCACTTTGTCGCCAATGACGAACTCTACGCTCAAGCCGTGAGACTTGCTGGCTCGTTGCGCCCTCGATTTGTGTACCAGCGCAGCGGCCTTGGCGACATCGTCGGCCTGCGGCTGGCGCGCCATTTCGAACGCCCGCTGGTGCTCGAGTACAATGGGCCGGAAGTGTGGGTTGCGAAGAACTGGAGCGCGGGACTTCCAAACGCGGACACGTTCGAGCGCATCGAAACCGAATTGATGCGCCGCGCCGATCTGGTGCTCGCGGTGAGCCGGCCGCTTGTCGAAGATGCGATCTCTCGCGGAGCGGATCCGGGACGGGTTATGCTCTCGCCGAATGCGGTCGATCCTGACCGCTTCCATCCGCGCGTCTCGGGCGATGGCGCCCGCGGGCAATACGCGCTCACCGGTAAGAAGATCGCCCTGCTCCTTTCCACTTTCGGACCCTGGCACGGCGTGAACCAGGCGATCGAAGCTTTCGTCCGCATGCTTGCGAGACGGCCGGATCTTCGGGGGGCGGCATCGCTCGTCCTGGCTGGCGATGGCCTTGGAAGGAAGGCGGCTGAGCAACTAGCCAGCGAGCGGGGGTTGCGCACCGGCGAAGACATCGTCTGGACCGGCGCCGTCGCCGCAGCAGAGGCCCCGTCCCTGCTCGCGGCAGCCGATGTCCTGCTGACGCCCACCCTGTCAAACCCCGATGGCTCAGCCTTCTTCGGCTCTCCCACCAAACTCTTCGAATACATGGCAATGGGCAAAGCCATCGTGGCCAGTGACATCGCGCAACTGGGCGAGGTATTGCGCAACAATGAGACTGCACTCCTCGCGCCGCCTGGCGATATCGAGGCTCTCTCAAACTGCATCGAGCGTTGTTTCGATGATCCTGTATTGCGCGCCCGGCTCGGATCTCACGCGCGAGAGGACGCCCTGGCCCACCACACATGGACACAACGCGCCCAGGCGCTTGAAACAAAATTGACCGAGCTTGGAGCCTATCGCTCATGAGCCCCGGAATCCTGCTGGTTACGAGGCACTATCCGCCTTCTGTTTCGGGTGGAGCGCGCCGGCCCGCCCTGCTTGCCGCAGGACTTCGTGAGCGCGGCTGGACCGTGCATGTTGCAAGCCCCTATGCGCCGGCGGGCGAGCCCAACTGGATCGAGACGCCTCATCCGGCTGGCGTTCGCGGCGATAAAGCCTCGGCGGCGCCAACGCGCGCGCATAAGCGCTGGACCGATGATGCAAAGTCAAGCCTGCGCCACGCGCTGTACTGGCCGGATGGCGACATGCGCTGGGGCCGCTCGGTTGCGCACGCAGTAAGACGCGCGGGTTTCAAACCGGACGTCGTCTTGACGACGAGCCCGCCGGAATCCGCTCACCTCGCAGGGCCTGTTATCAAGCGCGAGCATGGCGCGGCCTGGATTGCGGAACTGCGCGACAGCTGGATTGATGACCCGCTGCGCGGAGAGCTCAGATCCTCGGCCATGCGCCGCGGCATCGAGAGCAGGATCGCCAAAACGCTGCTGTCGCAGGCCAACCATGTCGTCGCTGTGTCCGAGGCCATTGCGGCGGAAGTTTCACGGCTCGTAGGCGGCGAGCGTCCCCCAGTGTCGGTGATCGGTCATTTCGCACGGGCCAATGCTTCCCAGTACGCCTTCGCAGGCGAAGGCCCGCACCTCCTTCATTCGGGTCGGTTTACACTGTCCCATCCCGAGCGGCGGGTTGAACTCGTGCTGGAGGCGTTTGCGAAAGCGCGCGTTGAGCTTCCGAACGCGCGCTTACACCTGGTTGGACGCCTGACGCAGGCCGAGATCGAGAGCGTTAGCGCTCACCCCGATGCGGCGCACGTCACGCTTCACGGCGAGGTCGCTTATGAAGCAGCGCTTGCGATGCAGGGCGCCGCCGACGGCTTGGTCCTCTTCCAGCAGGGCACCTCGGCGCTACCCGGAAAACTCAGCGAGTACCTGCTTGCTGCAGCGCCTATCCTGGTCGTTGGCGCAGGACCCTGGCGCGGCAGACTGGCCGACCTTGCGTACTACCCCCTTGAAAGCGCAGCCCTTGCTTTGGCGGCGCCAAAGCGCACGCCCGCAGACAGCATGGGTCCGGCAATCGAATTGTACGAACAGATATTCCGAGCGATGCTCTCAAGGCGGTAGCGTCCGCAAAGATCCAGGGGGGTGCTCGTGGCATCGCTGAGAACCATCGTTGCCTGGTCGGCTGCACTGACGTGTCAAAGCTTTCTGCAGGCGCACGCCCAGCAAACGCCGAACGAGGATGGCTTGTGGGTCTCTGCGGGTGCCGCGCAGCGGCTCGCTCACGCGGAGATCAAGGGCGTCCTGCGGGGAAACATCGCGCCACAGACCCCCTTTGCGAGCAAGACCAACGATACGGGCGTCTCTTATTCAGTCGGCGTTGGATATAACCACCGGATCGGCGAGAACTTCTTTGTGGGGCCCGAAGCGTCGATCGACACGTTCTACGTCGACAACAAGTTCGCGCCAGTCGCCACAAACGCGTCTGTCACCCAGTTTGTCGACACCTGCTTTCCCCCGCCACCGTTCGCGCCTCCGGGAACGCCCTGCGTTTCCTTCGGCAGTTTCACCCGCGCGTTTAGCGAAAATGCCCTCCTGCATGCTAAGATCGACCGCCCATACTCGGCCAACCTCAATGCTCGCGCGGGCTATTCATGGGGTGCTGGCAGTGTGTGGGTGACAGGCGGTCTCGCAGCCGAGCAGGTCAAGCTCAGTTATCAGACTCCCTCGCTCAACACGTTCCAAACACCCATCCCGCTGGGCGTCATCGTTGGGATACAGCCTCTCCCCACGCTCACATCCTCCCTGCCCGCCGCGGTCGTCTTGCCTGCCGAGGAACGGTCTCAGTCCAAGACGCTCGTTGGATGGAATGCGAGCGTTGGCCTGTCCTACCACCTCGGCCCGATGTCTCTATCTGCAAGCTATGTCTGGGCTGATTACGGCGAGGCTGATTTCCAGGACGGACAGCGCGTGACTGGCCTTAGGGCAATCACGACAGCGCGAACTGTCAAACTATCGCTCACCGCACCGTTCTAGAGCGAATGATCGATTTTTTGATCACGTTGCGCCCGAACGAAGCAAGGACGCATATCGGTGCGACGAGGCCTTGAAGGTATCTGAATCAATCGCAACTGAGGCCGCGCGCCGCCGCGTCCCGCGAGAAATCTCCCAGCCGGAACGCGATCTTCCAATCCTGCGTTCTGTGGCCTTAAGGACCATCATCTCTATCACCCGAGGCCGACGCGGCCAGTCGATCATGTAGGTACGCCCGACACATCTCGGCCGGCTGCGCCTTCCTTTTCGGAGGCAACGAACCATCTACTACCGCCTACGCTCGATGCTGTTGTGACGTCGTGAGGCGGGTAAATAGGTCGAAGTGATTCGCCCTCCCGACTCGGCTCACTCGCGATGCTTTGCTTTGTCGGCGATTCTAGGGACATCCTGAGAATGTCGCTGCAACTTGGCCTTGAGCCGCTTTTGATTCGCACAAAAGCGCAAACTCCAGCTTTCGGAATTTTATCGGAGGCGCGCCTGCTGCACTTTCGACAACGAGTTTTACGCCGTCTCCCTCCATCAGCCCCATGATCTGGCCGCTCTTGGGCTTATCAGGGCCGAAGGACGCGGTTGCGACCCAGGCAGAGGCGTCCCCCCTAAGAATGCCAATATTGCCAACGGCACCCGCGACATCCAGCTCATATTTCACGGCGACGGCAGCTGTATTGCCCTTCGCGATATCTGCCGATACTTGGTATCCAGAGCTTGTCGCGCTTGGAATAATGGTAACTGCACCGTCGGCACCTACAGCAACCTGGGCCTCAGAAGTCCACGGGGTCAGCGCCGGCACTGTAGTAAATCGGGCGCCATCAAACGCAAATATCGGCTCCAGTCTCGGATAACACTGCTCGGCGACAGGCGCTACGTCGGGGCTGCTAGGTGGTTTTACACAGAACGTAGCCCACTCGAGCTTCTCGATATCAAATGGTTCGATGCCGTTTTTGGTCTCGACGATGAAACGAACTGATTCGCCTTCGACCACTGATGTCAGCTCTCCGTTCGGCTCGATGTTTGGCCCAAATTCGTTGAACGCGAGCCAGCGAGATCCATCTTCTGCAAGAATTCCAACCAGCCCGGACTCGGTTGGCTGATTGATCTGGTAACGCACGATAACATAGTCGACCTTATCGCTGGGGAGTACTGCGCCGACCTGATAGCCGGACAGCGTCTTACTTGACGAAATTCTGTATCCGCCGCTCGCCGACGCCGCAATTTTTGCACCCTCCACGATCGGAGCCAAATTGGTCACCGGCAGGAAGGTTGCGCCAACCTTGTTCAGGACGGGCGTCAGGCTAGGCGTGTGTGAAGCGGGTGGAGCCACGGGGGGTGGTGCGGCAGTATCGTCGGTTCCGCCTTGATCGCCGCATGACGACAATGTAACGACGAGCAGGCAAACAGATGCCATTGATTTCAGGCTTTGGGTTGTCATCAACGCGTCTCAGGGCTTGAGTGAAGTCAGTCACCCTTTTCTATGGTGACGGGCGAAAAGGGGGCCGTGCGATGCGACAAATGGTGACCCCACTACTTGGTGCGAAGGGCTCACTCTTCGGCACGATAAACGCAATGTAGGGAATGGAGTGTGATATCAACTACCGCCGATGACATAGCGAATGCAGACTGCCTTCTTGCAAAATAACCGCTGATAGCCGCATTGGCTATGTGCAGAATGTTTGGGGAGAAACGTCGGGTGAACCGCGATTCAAGAGCATCTCACGAAGACCGCACGCTTTCACCTTGGCTTGTCGCAGGCCTAGGCGTTCTGATTGTTGTTGGCGCGCCACTAGCGCTAGGGATCACTTGGTTCCTCGTCAACAAGGCCCCGCTGCAGTAGCGTCTTCGCCAAAAAACGGGCCTCAACCCAGAACTGTCAATTTAACTGAACGAGATTTTTCTGGGCTTGTGCAAGCCTCCGGCGTTCACGCCACCGCCCTGCTCCAGACAGATTCCGACCGCGCACGCAGCACATGCGATGCGCCACGGCTCAGTAGATGCCGCTGAATGTTGAACGTGTTGTAGACAGTCCATTCCCTGGGCTTCGTCATCGACTACACGCCAGATCCAAACGCGCTCGCCCGCGATCCTGGAGACCATCTTATCCAGATGCCAACGGGGCGATGGCAGGAGTTTTCGGCGACGGAGGTTGGCGGCGATCTTTGCACGAACTTCACTGCCCAATAGCGGGCCTGCACCACAATTCAGCTGACGCCTTCGTCAAACGTCTGTCGGCGGTCGTCACGGCAGACATCTCACGCTGCCCCGCTATCTGACGAAGGGCGAAGCAAAATCAGCGAACGGAGGCCAAGTTCTATCGCGATCATTCATGATCGCTCTAGAGGGAGCAACGGGCCAGGCAATCGCCAAATCGGGATCGTCCCATCGCAAGCCGCCTTCTGATGCTGGATCATAAGGGCCAGCAACCTTGTAGAGGACTTCGGTATTGTCTTCCTGTGCGCAGAACCCGTGAGCGAAGCCGGCCGGGATATACAACTGAGTCCAATTCGCCGCGCTCAACTCCACGCCTACATGCTTTCCATAACTGACGGAGCCCACCCGCAAATCAACCGCAACATCAAAAATCGAACCCCGCACGACTCGCACCAACTTGGCCTGCGCCATTGGGGGCGCTTGAAAGTGCAGTCCGCGAACTACACCCTTTGTTCTGGACAATGAGTGATTGTCTTGAGTCCATTCGTGGGCAATTCCGTGGGTCGCGAGCATGTCCTGCCGAAACACCTCGGAAAAAAAACCTCGCTCGTCTGAAAATCGGCGCGGCCGAACAACGAGTACGCCTTCAATCGCCGTTTCATCGAGATCCACTGTCAACGTCCCACGTCAACCTTCTAGAAGACCGAGCAGGTAGTTGCCGTATCCGCTCTTCATCAGCGGCTTGGCAAGCTCTCGCAACTGGTTGTCGTCAATGAAGCCTTTTCGCCACGCCACTTCCTCGGGCGCACAAACCTTTACACCCTGTCGCCGCTCGATCGCCGCTACAAATTCGCTAGCTTCAAGCATACTATCATGCGTACCGCTATCGAGCCACATACTGCCCCTTCTCATGCGGATGACGTTTAGCTCCCCGCGTTCAAGATAAAGATTGTTCAGATCGGTGATCTCCAACTCGCCTCGCTTCGACGGTTTGATCGTCCTCGCCATTCTGCACACTTCAGCGTCGTAAAAATATAGTCCGGTGACTGACCAGTTCGATTTGGGAGTCTCTGGCTTCTCTTCGATACTCACCGCTCGTCCGGCTCTATCAAATTCGACGATCCCATATCGCTCCGGGTCTTTTACTTGACTGGCGAAAACGGTAGCGCCGCGGGCCCTAGATCCTGCGATCTCAAGCTGCTCACTCAAGCCCGCTCCATAAAATATGTTGTCACCTAGAACGAGAGCGCACGCCTCGCCGGCAACAAAATCCTCCCCGATCAGAAACGCTTGCGCGAGACCTTCGGGCCTTTGCTGCACCTCATAGGAGATGCGAACTCCCCACTTAGACCCATCTCCCAGCAATTTTTGAAACGCTAGATTGTCGTCTGGGGTGGTAATTACGAGGATATCCCGAATGCCGCCAAGCATCAGTGTAGACAGCGGATAGAAGACAAGGGGCTTATCGTAGATAGGCAGCAGCTGCTTCGACGTAACTAACGTAAGAGGCCACAACCGCGAGCCAGTTCCTCCCGCCAGGATGATGCCTTTCTGTACTGATTGTTGCATCTGTGGTTCCGGCAGGTAGCCCCATGGCACTGCTATCCAATGATCTGGTATCCTGCAACGTCGCACGCCATGGACGCTCGCCCCAAGGATGTCTACCCAGACAACCGAGCAAATTCGCAGGCATCAAAGCCGCGGTAGAGGTGCAAACGTGCGTTTCATTGTTACCGGCGGCGCAGGATTTATAGGGTCGGCTCTTACGCGTCTCTTGATCGCGGACGGTCATAGCGTCCTTGTCATCGACAAGTTGACCTACGCCGGTCACATGTCTTCGCTTCGCGACGTCGCGAAGAGTCCAGCCTTTTCATTTCTGCAAGCCGATGTTTGCGATAGCGATGCTATGGAGAAGGCGCTTTCGGACTTTCAACCCCATGCGCTCTTTCATCTAGCAGCCGAAAGTCATGTGGACCGATCGATCACGGGTGCTGGCGTGTTCATCGAGACCAACATTGTCGGCACCTATCGCATGCTTCAAGCCACACGCGCATACTGGGAGCGGCTTAATGCGAGTGACAAAAGCGCCTTTCGCTTTCTTCACGTCTCGACGGATGAGGTGTACGGCTCGCTAGGGAGCCGGGGCCTGTTTGTCGAGAGCACGCCGTTCGATCCTCGATCACCCTACTCGGCCAGCAAAGCTTCAGCCGACCATCTCGTGAAAGCTTGGGGCCACACATACGGATTGCCGGTTTTGATCTCGAACTGTTCGAACAACTACGGCCCCTATCAACTTCCTGAGAAGCTCATCCCATTGATGATTCTGAACGGACTAGAGGGGCGCAACCTGCCCGTCTATGGCGCTGGCTCGAACGTGCGCGACTGGCTGCGCGTCGACGATCACGCACGTGCACTTATCTTGATCGTGGCAGAAGGCCGTGCGGGCGAGACCTACAATGTCGGCGGCCGAAACGAGCGAAACAACCTCGATGTCGTCGTTCGAATTTGCGATCTGCTTGACGAGTTGGCGCCGGGGGGCGCGTCTAGACGTCAGCTGATCGTACACGTCGACGATCGGCCAGGTCATGATCAACGTTACGCGATAGACGCCTCTAAGATCGAGACCGAACTTGGATGGAAGGCGAGCATGGATTTCGACCAGGGGCTCCGTGAAACCGTGCGCTGGTACCTCACGAACGACTGGTGGTGGCGACCGCTCCGTAACGCAGGTCACGGCCTAAGCCGGCTTGGTCTTTAAGACGATCTCGATTCCGATTGATCTAGCCGTGGGGCTTGGACTTCACGAAAGTGAAGCGCCTGTGTCCGAGGTAGCTTGTGAACGCGGGCGACAAAACTCCGATGCCATGAGCGACCTCAGCTGGACGCCATGTCCAGCCGATGGCGGGTAAAATCCAACTCTCAAAAGCAACTGACACGACCCACACGATAACCAGAGCGACCAAGTTCACCAGCGTAAATCGCCAGATTTCACTGGCTAGAGACCGGCCACTTTTTTCGAACACGAATAGTCGCGACAACAGATAGGCCGTGACCATCCCAAGAAGATAAGCGACAACCACGGCGACTTCGAATGACACCCCCTGCGCCGATATGGCAATGCGCGAGAACCAGTTAACGACTGCCGCAAGCCCTCCTACCACCAAGAAGGAGGAAAACTCTTTGGCTGTCTTCTTCGTCGCCGCGTTCATTACTGGTCCAGTTTGCTAACCATCAGCTTGGCGAAGCGCAGGCTTTCGGAAACGCCGCGGTCCTCCGGGTAGTAGAAAGCCGTGTCTGCAATTTGCAGGCCCTGAAAGGGTGTCTGCACCGGTGGGAGGATATCGCCAAACCCGGGTTCGTACACTGGTTGTGCATGCCGCAGGCGCCCGACGTGCACATCCAGCCGGTCCTCGTCCTTCAGGTCAGGATTGATGGTTTTCAGGCATTCCCAGCTTTCCCGGATGAAAGTCTCGTCAGGGGCGGTGAACTTGGGGTTGGTCTGGGGCATATAGAACGGCACGTAAACGACGGTCTCGCCAAGCGGGCGCAGGTTCGAGAATTCGATGACGCCGGGGATTTCGAAGCGCTTGTCACTGATGTTGACCCAGAAATACTTCGAGACCGGCCTTTTCAGCTTCAGGATCACGCACACGACCGCAACATTGCGGATGCGGGCGTATTTCGCCTTCAGCTCGTCCTGGCCGTCGGGAAGGATGCCCGCGACATAGGGCGTGGGCACGGTCGAGATGACATGGTCGGCGGGGAATTCACGGCCATCGACTGTGGCGACGCCGGTGACGTTGCCATCCCTGACGAGGATCTTGCCCGCCGGGGCGGACAGGTGGATGCGTCCCCCGCCCTTCTCGATCGCCTTCACATAGGCGTCGACCAGCGTCTGCGAGCCGCCTTCGATATAGCCGAGCTTCTCCTCGAACAGCGACTTGCGCGAGCGGCCGATGCGCTTGATACGCTGCCAGACCCAGGCGGCGGAGACATGCTCGGCCATCTCATAGAACTTGAAGTGCATGAGCGGCTTCCATAAGCGCTCATAGGTCTTGCGGCCCAACCAACCGACATACCATTGCTCGGCATTGATCTTGTCGAGCTTGCTCCAGTCCTTGCGCTTGGTGGAGTGGAAGGCCTGCAGGCCGTAGCGCAGCTTTCCGATCGGCCCGAGTTTCGGGAACGTCAGCAGCGAGACCGGATCGCCCCACGGATAGAGCTTGCCATCATAGAACAGGCCCATCTTCGTTGTGCGCCACTTCATTGCGCCGTCGAGGCCGAGCTCTTTCAACGCTTCGATCGTGTCATGATCGCTAAGCGCGCAGAAATGATAGAAGCGCTCGATCGACAGGCCGCCGAAATCGAAATGCGAGGCCATGCCGCCGGCGACGGGCGCGGCTTCGAGCAGGTCGACATCGAAGCCGCGCCGCACGCCATGCCAGGCGGCGGCGAGCCCCATCGGGCCGGCTCCAAGAACAACAAGCCGTTTTGCCATGAAGGCTCCGAACGTGGCCTGATCAGAAGGTGAGCGCGACCTTCGAATAGACCGGGTGGTTGAAGGTAAGGTCCAGCGCCTCGCGAAGCGGGGTCGCTGGGACATTGAAGATGGCGGGCCAGTCGATGACCTCGAAGGTCTCGGAGATCACCAGCGCCTCGAGCTGTTTCGTCGTGAAGGGCGGGTTCTTGTCGAAGGTGGCCCGCGCGGCCAGCAGAGCGCCGAACAGCGTGTACGGAATCTTGATGACGGTGGCGCGCGCCTTGGCGACTTCCTTGATCATGCGGATGAGGTCGATGTAGTCGACCTTCGCGAGGCCCGAGATGTTGTAGGCGCCCGTGAGCTGCGTCTTGAGCGTCGAGTCGACGATGGCGCTGAAGTCGCCGGCGTAGAGCGGCTGGCGCGGATAGCGGCCGTGGCCGGGGATCGGGAACACCAGCGAGCGGTCCATGAAGCGGCGGAGCCAGCCCAGGTGCTTTCGGTCGAACCAGCCGAACATCAGGGTCGGCCGGAGGATGACGTGCTGGAGCGAGGTCTGCGCGACGACAGCCTCCTGCGCCTTCTTGCTCTCGGTGTAGAGGTCGACGGCCTTCGAATTCACGACCGACGAGGAGATGTGGCAGAGATACTTCGCTTGCCCGCCCGCGGCCGCTTCGAGAATGCGATTGGTCGAGGTGATGTTGTTGCGGGTGAATGGCTCCTGCTCGAGACCGCCGATCTGGGCCTGCAGCATCACGATCTTGTCGCACTGACGCACTTCGGCGGCCCACGCACCGGGGTCCGCGAGGTCGGCTTCGATGACATCGATCTCGGGGTGCAGTTCGCGCAGGATCTTCGTGTTCTGCGGATGCTTGTCGATGGCGAGGATCGAAACGCCAGCGTCGGCCTTCAGTTTCGGGATGAGGTTCTGGCCAACCAGTCCCGCCCCCCCTGCAACCAGCACACGCATTAACGTTTCACCTGACCATGCCTGGGTTGCTGTCCCAAGGCGAAACAGCGGGTCTGCAAATCACAGGCCATTGGGTGGGGTCAACGACGCTTAGAGAGTTTTAAGCATGGAGTGTGACAAGTGCGACTCGTTCCAGCAGTTTTGTGTGTCCCTTCATGGCCATAGCGCAGTCAGTCGAGCAATCGCGCAGCGGCCTCAAGACGGCTGGGACCGCGATCGGCTCGCGCATGCACCTGTTGCGGTATGCGGGCTTTGCCGTTGCGGCGATCTTCATCAACCTGCTCAACCAGAACGCCGTACTGAGCTGGCTCGGGCAGCATTGGTTCGGCATCTACGTCGCCATCTTTTTCGGCAACGCCGCCGGCCTCGTCTTCAAGTTTATCGCCGACAAATACTGGGTGTTTGACGACGTCGACCCTTCGCTAGTCGCCAACTCAAAGAAGTTCGCGCTGTACGCGTTCTTTGGCGTATTCACCACCCTGCTCTTCTGGGGATTCGAGTTGGCATTTCACTACGCTTTTCAGTCAGTGGTGATGACCAACGTTGGAGCGGTGTTGGGCCTGTGCGTGGGTTACGTCATCAAATACAATCTGGATAAGCATGTCACCTTCGCAGGGCCCAAGAATTGACCGCGCGCCAAATCGTCAGGTTCTGAGTGGGGGCTACAGGTTGATGGTTGGTCGAGCTGCACTGAACAAGACTTAGAATGTCTCGGTTTTGCAGGTCGTGAATAATTGGCCTTCGTTTGTCGAGAGCCAGAGAAGTATCATTGCTCCACTCGACGGCGCTTCAGCGCGCCCACAACAAGCCAAAAAGGATACTGGCGAGGATTTCAAACGACCGGCTAGCCCGTCGACTTGCGGCTCGATGATAGCTTAGAATAACTTGATTGCAGGGACACATGCATGAAGGCCCTAGTGATCGGCGGCATGAGCGGACAGGTTACGCAATCGCTTGCGGAGCTCGATGATCCTGTTTTTCGCATAGACGTGCGCGGGCGCCCCCAAGTCAATCTGGCTGACGCATCTACGCTCGCAGCTGCTATCGCAGATGCAAAGCCCGACGTGGTGATTTGCTGCGGAGCTTACACTGCGGTCGATCAGGCAGAAGGAGCGGCGGGAATTGCACACGCCGTAAATGCGGTTGGACCAACCGCGTTGGCGAAACTGTGTGCCCAAGCGGGCATTCCCATTCTACATTTATCAACCGACTATGTTTTCGACGGGTCAAAGACGTCGCCGTATCTTGAAACTGACACTCCCTCACCACAGACCGTGTACGGCGCTACCAAGTTGGAAGGCGAGATCGGCGTAACCTCCTCGGGCGCGCGGCATCTCATCTTACGTACGTCATGGGTTCATGCGCCATTCGGCGTGAACTTCGTTCGTACGATGCTGAGGTTGGCTCGATCGCGCGAGCGTATTAGTGTCGTTGCTGATCAGATCGGTCGTCCCACATACGCACCGCATCTCGCGATAGCGATCCGTGATCTCGCCGCCCGACTCGCGCTTGATCCTTCCGCGCCAGCTGGGGTGTTCCATCTGACAGGGTCTGGTGAAGCTTGTTCCTGGCGACAGTTCGCCGAAGCGATATTCACGGCATCCCAAGTTCGCGGAGGCCCGTTTGCCGCCGCGGATCCGATCACTTCGTCTTCCTACCCCACGCCAGCGAAACGGCCGGCGAATTCGGTGCTGGATTGCAGCAAGCTGGCAGACGCCTATGGTCTGGTCATGCCCCATTGGAAGCAGGGTATGGAAGAATGCATTAGTCAGATCGCTGCATGCGGCTGGCAAGCTAGCTGAACACGTTCAAGATTGTCCTGATTGGGGCCTGAGGCTGTCAAGAATCATACCCGTACAACCACCGCGCTGAGATTGTCGCGCGCTCCGGCCTGCAGAACGCTTTCCAGGAACTCGGTCAAAGCCTTCAATGTGTTGTCTGCTGCCACCAGTTGCTGAAACAGGACGTCCTCTGTGGCTAGGGCTCCGTCTGAGCACAGCAAGAATCGATCACCCTTCCGAATTTCTCCTCCCACGGCATCGATCTCAAGCGTGGGCTGCGAGCCGATGGCGCGAGTTAAGACTGCTTTGTAGCCAGCTGTGGACCGGCTCGCACGGCTTTCCTCGACGCAATGATCTTGGGAAATCTGGCGAAGCTCACCATCGCGGAGGAGATAGGCTCTGCAATTTCCGGCCCATAGGCAGGCATACATTCCATCTTGAATGAGCAACACAACGGTGCTTGCGCCGACGTTCCCAAGCCGCTCCTCCTTGGCACGCTCAAAGAGTCGAACATTTACATCAGCGAGCACAGATCTCACCAAGCGCCGACCGGTATATGGCGAGTCGAAGACGGCCAGACGCGCAAGGGTGCGAGCAATGGTCGCGGATCCAATACCGGGGGTGTTGTCCCCGCCCATACTGTCCGCCACAGCCCAAAGGCCTATGTCGCTGCGTTCGACGACCTCGTCCCTGTTGATACGACGCATACTTCCGGCATGCGTGATCGAGAACGATACATAACAGGGTTCGGAAGAAGGGTCTGTTGGGTTCAGCAAAGCAGGCATGGCTCTTCCGCGAGTCGCTTCACCGGCGGCTTCAAGCATGGACGATAGGTATGTGCAGGTCGTTAACCCCGGTAGACATGTGCCGGGCCCAAAAGGCCGAGCGTGAGCCATAAGCCCGCGAAACTGTGACCTATGTCTTCGGCAATTCGCGTAGTCGAGATCATGCCGCAATCCGGTCTGCGACCCGAGCCAGCGGGCTGATGTCCGGCCCCCTGCGTCTAGAATGGGTGCCTTGGCGAGCACTGCTTATAAGTGGAGACCAATCTCAGCCATGATCTAGATAATTAGGCTGCGCACAAGGCATTCTATGGCGTGCTATACGAGGTCGGCATGCACGATTGGGGCTTCAATCGCACGCTTGGTCAGGCGCCGATCCTGATGTCGTTGATCGCTTTGGGGCTGGTAGTCTTTGGCGAAAGCATCGATCAAACGGTCACACTATCGGCCAAAAACTCTGCCGCCCTTTTCTTCCAAGTCCTGATCTTTTCGCAACCACTCCTCATTGTAGGGTTCTTGATTTCAGCAGGCTGGAGAAGACCGTTGCGGACTGCAATCTTCCTGCTCTTGCAAGGTTCGGCTTTGGGGCTTGTCTTGGCCATCTCTTGGCATTTCGAGCGAGGATCGGCTTAGCCAATAGTCGTCGCGAACCCTCAGCGTCCGGTCCGTTGCCACCCATCGCTGATCAATTTTGTTTCCTCCTCGGCGTTCATGGGCGCACCGGACATATGCTGATCAAGGAAGGCTTCGAGTATGGGCGAACGGGTAGCAGACGCTGTCTGGAAGTCGCCAGGCGTTTTGACGAGCCCATAGGCGATGACCTGCGTGCGCCAGCTATTGTCATCATCTCGACAGGCGATGGCCGCCACCGCCTCATCGCTCGTAAAGACATCGAACTGCCTGCAGAAGCTACCGTTATCGGAAGCGAAGGTGAGACGCGGCGTCGCCATCCGATCTGCGCCGACTGAAACCGCCTCTCCCGTACGCGCCGCGTCGAGGACACGATGCAGCGGCGAGCTGGCGACGATAACACCACCAGCCTCAGGCGCGAATGGGTCGGACGACGCTCTGGTCGCTATCGTCGACATGAATCCAAATGTTGCGGCTGCGCAAAGCAGCGACGCGGCGATCGCGCGATGCTCGTGGAGGAAGGCGCCGATAGAACGCCGACGAAAGGGGATGACCGCAGCCAACGGCTGAGTTTCCATCGCAGCTTTCAGCGCAGCACCCATCGGGACGTCGTCGATCCGCGCAGCAAACCCCACAAATGCCGCGTTCGCGACGCCTAGGCGTTCGGCGCGAGCGGTAAGGAGAGGGTCCACTTCCAGGTCCCTTGCTAGGGCATCCATATCGGCGGGCGCGAGTTCGCCATCGAGAAAGGCAGAGAGTTGCTCGTCGGTCCATGCCGCCCTTGTCATGACACTGCCTCGATGTGAGCTGCGAGTGCAGCGCGGGCACGCGCAAGCCGGCTCATCACTGTGCCGATGGGAATGGAGAGCGCATCGGCGGCTTCGCGATAAGCCATCCCGCCGATGGCGACCATGGCAAGAACTTCGCGCTGTTCTTCAGGCAGCGCGTCTATGCCTCGCTGTGTCCGGCGGAGCATCGCCTGAGCGGAAACGCGATCTTCTGTGGAGGCTTCGTGTTCAATGTCAGCAACGAGCTCGACCGCGGCGTCCCGCCGGACCTTCCGGGAGCGGAGATCGTCGATCCAGATATTGCGGCACACCCTGAACATCCATTTCACCAGTTCGACATCGTCCGGCATCGGCCGCGCGAGCATTTTCTCAAGCGTGCTCTGGACCAGGTCGTCGGCGTCTTCCACATGACGCGTCAGCGCGTACGCAAACCGCCGGACCTGTGGAACCAGCGCCACCAGCTCCCTGTGCAACTGTGTCCGGTCCCGAGCCATCTGATGCAAAGACGTACTGGTGAGAGGTTTATTCCGCGGATATGCGGAATTTTACCAAGGTTCATGCGTCAGCTTGTAGAGTTGCAGACGTGAGTAAAGGGTCTGATCGTGCGCACCGCCCGGTTTCTACTGAAAATACAAGCAGTTTGGCTTGCACTGACGCTCGCTGCGACGCCGGATGCCGTGGCCCAACTGCCGGGCGGCCTGGTCGACGGGCCGATCGGCCGGGACATCCAGAACACGATTGACCGAACAGTCGATCGCACGTTGACGGATTCGCTGAATGATCGCCTCGAGCGGGCGACCGAAAAGCTGATGCAAGCGAAGGACATCCCAAAGGCGATCCTTGACCCGCTGCTCGACACTCCGCTGCTGCCGGCGCGCAAGGAAGTTCCGGTCGAAGACAACTGGCGGGCCCTGGACCACGAATGGGTCGCACTGCTAACGCCAGAGCAGATGCCTGTGCTGCAGGCGGCCAATGTTCAGATTATCAGCCGGCGAACATTGTCGGCGACGGGCCTCGTTCTAGTGCGTGTCGTGGTGTCGGATCAGGACAACAATCCAGCGCGCGCAGAAGCCCTGCTACGCAGCCTGGGCGCCACCGCCGCTGACCGCAATCACATATATGACGAGCGAAGGGGGCCTTCGCCGGATCCGGAACCATCGCCGAAGCCATCGCCTGCCCCGCAAGGGTCTTCGAGTGCAAAGGCAGTGATCGGTTTGATAGACACGGCGCTGGCACGGAAGCATTCGGCTTTTGCACGCGCCAACATCACCGAGCGTGATTTCGTCGAGAGCTCGAACGCGCGGCCAACCGCGCATGGCACATCCATCGCGTCCGTACTGGTGGGTGGTGAACGGAACCACAAGGGTTTGCTACCGAACGCCCGGCTGGTGGCGGCGTCGGTGTTTTATCAGGGCGACAGCGGCGCGACCGGAGCCACAACATCGGCTCTCGTCGCCGCTCTGGACTGGATGTCGGCGGAAGGCGTCCAGGTCGTCAACATGAGTCTGGCCGGACCACCCAACCAGGTGCTTGGCGCCATGATCGACGCGCTTTCGAAGCGCGGGATGATTGTGGTGGCGGCTGTCGGTAATGACGGACCATCAGCGCGACCGCTCTATCCGGCAGCGTTCGATCCTGTGGTGGCAGTGACTGCCGTCGACAAACAAAAGCGGATCTATCGCTGGGCCAACCAGGGTCCGCAGGTGGATTTCGCAGCCTGGGGCGTCAGCACGCCGGTGGCGCGGGTCAAGGGCGGCTATGGCGAAGAAAGCGGAACTTCCTTTGCCGCACCGGTGGTTGCGGCAGCGATCGCCGAACAGCTGGCGCGAGGCTCCGGGACGGCTCCAGCGGCGGTGCAGGCGCTGATCGCGCGTGTGGAGGATCTGGGTGGACCGGGGCGGGACAACACCTATGGCCATGGCCTGGTGAAGCTCGCCTTCTGAAATCTGCATCAGTACTTCACGCCAAGCCTCACCGACGCGACCTGTTCGTTGTAGTCAGCGCTGGCGAGGTTCGATTGATAGTCGCCGTACCGGTACACGCCTTCAACGACGACATTCTCGGTGATCGGCGCTTCGAGCGAGAGGTCGACACCTGAGCGTTTGTCGGAGCGGGGAGCGCCGATCGACGGCGTTGGTGCATCGTAGTCCCTCTTTTCGTATTCGACGCCGGCGCGAAAGGTCATGTCGCGGTCGAAGACTGGAAAGCGCTGCACGTAACGAACGCGGGCTGAGCCGGCACCGTAGTCGAGTGTGTTGTCGTTGGCGTCTTCTTCCAGCGCCTTGCCGCCGACGGCGATGTATTGCGTAGTTCCGTTCAGGAAGACGTAAGCATCCCCGGACACTGCGTTCGAGGTGGCGTCGCGCCCGGGACGGCCCTCGAAGGACTTGTCCGTTGCCGCATAAGCGACTCGCAGGAACAGCTTGTCGTTGAACTGATGCGACACGAATGGCGATACCTGCCAGAATGTGAGGTACTTGTCGCCTGCGAGATTGGCCTGCGCCAGGTTGGCGACCACGCCCACGTTGACGCCACCGATATCGTAGCTGGCGTCGGCGAACCCACGATGAAGGGTGATATCGAAAGCGTCGAACTCCTCATGCAGACTTTGCGAGAATTCGTAGCCGGCGCGGAGGGCGAACTTCTCGACCGGTGAACCGCTGATTTCGCCCCGTGCGTTTATCGTCGCGGCCCAGTCGCCCTGCCCTGTATTCGCATCGAGCTCCTGGACGGCGACATTGGAATTGTATTCCGCACCGATCTTGCCTTCGAATGTAAGAATCGTTCCCGGCTTCGGCGGCGACACCTCCTGCGCGTGCGCAGCGGCCGACATGACAACAAGCGCGCTTGCGCCGCTTGCGAGTTTGCTGAATCGAAACACTGTCGTCTCCCTAGAAGTCCGGCGGCCCCGAAGCGCCGCCGGACCGCCACTTCGCCCAGCTAGAGGCCGAGGCCGTTGCGGATGTCGCTAGCGATGTTGGCCGACACATCCTTGGCGATGTCCGCCTTGATGGTGTCGCCAACTTCCTTCGACACGCTGGCAGCGATCTCGCCGTTGAGAGAGCCGGAGATCTCGCCACTGAGTGTCTTGTTCAGCGAACCGGAGAGTTCCTGCGAAACGCCTCCAGCGACGTCGCCCGAGAGAGCGCCTTGAGCCGAGCCGCTAACCGAGCCAGCAGTTTGTCCGGTTTGTTTGGTGGTCTGGACCGCCGTTCTGGCCGTCGCCGCCGTATGGGTCTTGGCGTCCTGCGTTGTGTTCACGGCTTTGGACTTCGCGGCGTCGGCAGTGGCGCTCGCGCGATCACGAGTCTGGGAGGCAGCTGATTTCGCCGCCGAGGTGGCGTTCGGAATAGCGCCGGATTCCACGCCGCCATTGAAGCCGCTGCTAGCATTACCCGATGCGCCGGACTTGCGGGCTTCGCCCGATGCACCTGCACCGCCGCCGAACGTTGCGCTGGTCGATCCGGCTTGAGCCGAGGTCGAGGCGCCACCGCCGGCATCTCCACGAGGCGTCCGCGAGATGGATCCGCTGCCGCCAACACCCCCGCTGCCACCAAGCGACGCCTGCGCCAGAGCCGCTGGGCTCAACGCCAGTGTAGCGCCGGCGAGAAGAACGATTTTCAGAGTGCTAGTGCGTGCCATGATGGAACTCCCTCTTCAGGCATTTGCGAGGGATGACGTGGATGCCGACCAGATATTCCCAAAAATCTGACGCTGGACCGCATTAACCGCGCGCCAAAAAAGAATCGAACGGAACTTGGAATAAAGGCCCACGCCCCCCGTCATCCCTGAGTTGAAGCTGTCTCGAAAGTTGCTGCACCGCGCGTTTGCCGACAAGCGCGCCCCACGCATGAGGATAACAATGAAGAAGCTGATCGCACTCAGTCTTTCTGCACTAACGCTAGGGGCCTGCGCTTCACAGCCAACGCCGCGCGAAGCCGCCAGCGCATACTCTGAGGGATATAGCGAACGGGCGCTTGGCCTGGACCGATACCTCATCTCTTATCGGATGGAGGGAGCGGATTATCAGCGAGCTTACGATCTCGCCCTGTGGCGTGCGGCGCAGGTGTCACTCGAGAAGGGCTATCCCGCGTTTGAAATTGTAAGCCGCGACTCCGATACCGAAGCGGGTCCGCGTCTATCGACAGCGTTCACGACGCATCATGGCGTGACCTACCAACAGTCTTGCGGACTGGTGACCTGCACAACCCAAGCGACGCCAGTCATGTGGAGTCATGTCGACGCAAATGCCGACGATCGAAGGCCATCGCGTGTGGTCTCGCTGGAAGTGATATTCACGCAGAACTCCGCGAGCGGATCGCCGAACCGCTATGACGCTGCAGCCGTAATCAGCAATTCGCAGGACCGCTGATCACAGCAGGACGTTCCAAGGAGGAAAACTTGCCGACTCCGTTGCACCGGGAAATTGGATGGTTTCAGGACGAGATCCGGATTTGTGAAGAGACAATCCGCGAGGTAGCGAATGAACCGTCGCCCGAGTCCACACGCGCGAAGGCGTTGGCTAAATTGCACGTGACGCTAGAGTCGCACCGCAGCTCCCTCGCTGATCTAGAAAGGCTGCTTCGCGCTGATCAAAACAAACCTCATTGCAGAATTCGCGAGTAGGCAGATCCCGGCTATCGCGGCCGATACACGGTATGTCACGCACCATCGCTCGAACGTCGCCATCTCCTGAGAGCTGGTTCGCTACACCTGATCAAGGTTTGTGGCGCGTAGGCGGGTTGTTTCCATCGTAGGAATTTGTTGATCGCCACATGGTAAGGCATGGGGGTTAGGACCGCATCGGGTTGCCGGGCTGTGCTTGGGAGCGGGGCGAACATGCTCAAACGTAAGTCGCGGCTACGGAGAGGGCGTGCAGTACCAGATCCGGATCTGAACCGAGGTAAGGTCTGGCGGAGTATTGTCACCCTTGGATGCGCGACAGCTACGGCTGCCTTCGTAGCGGCCGCATTTTTTGCGGCAAGCGGATAATGCGCCTATCAAATTGGACCTCTTGATGCCGAAGCAGGCAATGAAGAGAAGTCTTCGATATCTTCCATAATTGTCGCGCTGCGACATGCAATCCGACTGGACTGGTGCGTGACGTGGAGCGGTGGTCGTCGTCCTAAGAACAGGAGACGATCAATGACCAGGCGACATCGTGGGCCCTCATCGCGCGACAGGCGACACGGCCAGTTTCTCTATGTGCTGAGCTTTGCGGAAGCGGGGCGACGCAGGCGACGGAGAGGTCCCGGCGGCGCGTCACCCGCCCCGCGTCCGCCTGCTCCCGGCCCTCGCCCGCTGGCGCAGATGCGGCCGCTGGGCCTGACACGGCCACAGCCTCAACGTCCCACCGCCGTGCGCGAGCTGGAGGACGCGTGATGGATCAACAGCAACACGGCCCCACGCCCCGCACGCGTAAACGCGCCGCCGCCAGCGCGGCTGGCGAGACGCCTCAACCGGCGCCGACGGCAATGGCGCCGCCCCTCATTGCAACTATGGGCTGGCACGAGCTGAGCGAGGAGCAGTATCACGCCGAAGCGGTCGAGCGGCTTCACCCTGAGCTGATGGGACGGGTCAGGTTCATGTTCCAGTGGCAGGAGCAGAAGGCGCCCTATGCCCTCTCCCCGCCCATCGAGATGTCCGAGGCGTTCCTGAGCCTCGGGCGCGCTCAGTGGATGGCAGCCTGCCATCTCTGGGACCGGGCCCTCAACCACAACGCGTTCCCCGGTTACTCGCCGCATCCGCATCTGGCCTGTCCACCACCCTGGGAGCTCAGTCGCTGGGAAGAGCGCTGTGTCGCTGACCCACGCATTGGCGAAGCCCTGTTCGCAGGGGTCTCGCCATGACGCTCCTGCAACCACCCTCGCCTCTTGCCCCTCAAGCGATGGAGGAGGCCAGCTTGGGCGCGCCCTCCGTCGAACCGGGCGCTCAACCACCGTCACAAACAGTCCGCCGGTTCGATATCCGGCCGGCCGTGCGCCAGAAGGTGGCGCTGCTCCTGGGGCTCGCGGGTCCTTCGGGATCCGGCAAGACCTACTCCGCCCTGCGGCTGGCGACCGGCATCGCCAGGGTCGCGGGCGGCGACGTCGTGGTGATCGACACCGAGAACCGGCGGGCCCAGCACTATGCCGACCTGTTCAGGTTCCAGCACATCGACTTCGCCCCGCCCTATGGGCCGCTGGATTATCTTGCAGCGATCCAGACAGCCGAGCGCACCAAGCCCGCCTGTATCGTCATTGACTCGCTCTCCCACGAGCATGATGGCGAGGGCGGCACGCTCGATTGCGTGACCGCCGAGCTGGATCGACTTGCGGGAGCAGACACCTCCCTGCAGCAGAAGCTGGCCGCCGCCGCCTGGCGCAGGCCCAAGGCCGCACGGCGCGCCTTGCTCTCTGGGCTTCTGAGGCTCGAAGCCCACGTCATCGTCTGCATCCGGGCGCAGGAGCGCACCCGCATGGCGCGCGAGGCGATGGCCGCCGAGTCGATCGACATGGGACTGACCCCGGTTGCAGCGCCGGAGTTCCTGTTCGAGCTGACGTGTTCGGCGCTTCTCAAGGCAGGCGCTCAGGGCGCGCCTACCTGGGCCTCGTCCCTCCCCGGCGAGCATGCCGCGATCAAGCTGCCGCGGCAGTTTGCACCGATGTTCGCCAAGGCCGGGCCACTTGACGAGCATCATGGCGAGATGCTGGCGCGCTGGGCGGCGGGGGACACGTTGCCCGCAACACCCCGTCGCAAGCGGAGGACGGCGTCATGACCCGCACCCTCCCCCAGCCCGTTCCACGGCGCAGGCTGACCCGGGTCGAGTTTGCGCAGCTGATGCTCGATCAGGAGGGTCGCTGCGCCCGATGCCGCGAGAAGCTCCGGGCAGATCTCATCGTCGATGAGCACCTCACCCCGCTCGATCAGCTGGGAACCAATGATCTCTCCAACCGGGCGCTCTACTGCACGGCGTGCGCTCGAGCCAAGACGGAGGACGATCAGGCCGAGATCAGACACGGGCGTCGCCTCCGCGGCGAGACTGGCCAGACCCATCGCCGGGCCATGCGCCAGCTCAAGCCATGGACCCAGCCGCCGACATTCCTCACCAACCGGGATGGACCTCTGAAGCGCAAGATGAACGGTCAGGTCGTTCGCAGACCGACGCGGCGGCGGAAGTTGCGGGCGGTACGATCGTTCGCTTCAACCAAGACTTCATCTGGCTTGCCGCCATACCCATGAACTGGCATGTGACTTATCGTCTACACCGGCCGTTGGGGAGGCTGAGACGTCATGACATCCGCTGATGATGCCGACCGGCTTGCGATCGCCCAATCCCTGATGGTCGAGATTACCGCGCGGCTCGAAGACCTTGCAGCGCTCGCCACCGATCAGCAGACAGCGAAGTGGTCTGACGCTCGACTGGCCGAAGGGATTGCAGCCGTGCAGGACCTCGCAGCGGCGCACGGCCGGCTGCTACCGCAGCGGCCTACTCGAGCAAGGTTGAAGACTTGATCTTCAGCGCCTTGGCAAGCTTCTCGAGCACTGTGACCGTTGGATTGCGCACGCCACGCTCCACGCCTGAAACATACGTGCGATGGAGGCCGGCCCGGTCGGCCAGATCCTCCTGGCTGATGCCAAGCTCCTCGCGGGCCTGTCTGAGATTAGCGCCCACACGCTGGGTGATCTTCATGCCGCCAGTGAGCGGTGATAGGCATTATCGGTCTACAGACTATAAGTCTCTAGTGATGGAGGGCATCGGATCGAATCGCGCGACCCAAGCGCAGGCGTCTTCGCTTTCTCAGGCCACCGCGCTGGCGATAGTCGTCTTGCAATTGGCGGCATAGAGGAAACCGAAGCACGAATCAAAACCATCGACGAAAGGTCCGTTTGATCGTCTGACGATACGATGCGCCACCCTGGCTGTGAACAATTGTTTACGCTGAGTCATGGCACACCTCTAAGTTCACCCTAGCGCTACGAGCGAACAGCGGTATCATCCACGAAGGGAGCGCGGTCGCAGTCCACGTCCGCTCGTCGGGTCCAAAGGTCAAAGTAAGGCGCGCCAGCTTTCTGGGCGCGCGTAATCGCACCTCGCGCAGCTGGCTGTGCGGGTATCGCATATCCAGGGCTCTAGCTTGGGGTCGCCGATGCGTAGCTGGCTTGCAGCTCTAGTGTTCTTCCTCGTTTCATGCGGTGGAGGCGGCGGCTCTGGCGGCTCAGCCGGCGGCGGCGGTAGCGGTCAGGGACCCAGCGCTCCTCCCCCTACCTCAGCCGAGGCCGCGCGACTCCTTACTCAAGGCACGTTTGGGCCAACGGAAGCTTCGATCCAGCAGGTGGTTAGCTCGGGCAGCATTTCGGCCTGGATCACCACTGAGGCCAGTCGCCCGCTTCCGGCGATCACGCATCTCAATCATGTCGACGCCGTGATCGCGGCGGTCGGCAGCGCCGACTCGAATGCATTCTACCAAACCTGGTGGCGCCAAGCGATCACGGCCGAGGACCAGCTGCGCCAACGTATGGCGTTCGCGCTCTCGCAAATCCTTGTCGTCTCGCTCGCTGACCCGTCCATCGACGTCAGGGGCGCCGCTTCATATTATGACATGCTGACACGCAACGCCTTGGGAAATTTCCGGACGCTCCTCACGGATGTCACGCTGCATCCAATGATGGGGCGTTATCTGACATACCTCGGCAATCAGAAGGAAGACGCCGCCGGCACCCGAACGCCTGACGAGAACTACGCCCGTGAAGTCATGCAGCTTATGACGATAGGGCTCGTTGAACTCAACGCCGACGGCTCGCCGAGGCTCGTTAACGGACAGACAGTCTCCAGCTACACGCCTGCCGACATCGCCGGCTTGGCAAAAGTTTTCACAGGCTTCAGCTGGTATCACCCTGCCCCGACAAATAGCACGTTCTTTGGCGGCAGCGCCGATCCCAATCGCACGGTCACCGCGATGATTGGCTATCCGAACTATCACTCAACGTCAGCGAAGGTTTTTCTCGGCACGACCATACCGGCCAGTGCCACCGTGGACATGGCAGGCGATTTGAACATCGCGCTGGATCGCTTGTTCAATCATCCCAACACCGGCCCCTTTCTGTCGCAGCGCCTGATCCAACAGCTCGTTACGTCCAATCCGTCTCCTGCCTACGTTAGCCGCGTCGCTGCCGTGTTCGCGAACAATGGATCAGGTGTCAGGGGCGATCTTGCAGCCGTCGTGCGGGCGATCCTGACGGACTCGGAAGCGCGCGATCCCACGACCGCCATGTCATCGACGTCCTTTGGCAAGCTCAGGGAGCCGGTCATGCGCCTGGCCAATTGGGCGCGCGCGTTTGCGGTAACGTCGCAGACAGGAAACTTCCTGATTACGTCGACGAGCGCCAACACTTCCCTGAATCAGTCGCCCCTTACCTCGCCGTCGGTCTTCAATTTCTGGCGGCCCGGATTCGTGCCGCCATCGACGACGCAACTCGGCTCACGGTCCCTGCTGGCTCCGGAATTCCAGGTCGTCGATGAAGTAACAACGGCCTCATACGTCAATGTCATGCAGGACTGGATCAACTCCGGCATTGGACAAACCCCGCTGGGAGGCTCCGGTCGTGACGTGCGGTCGGCTTATGCGAGTGAAATCGCGCTGGCCGACACACCTGCAACCCTGACCGAGCGGATGAACACGTTGCTTTTCTACGGTCAGATGAACGCAACTGTGCGCGCACGCATCGAAGCCGCTATCGCCGCTGTTGCTATTCCGACCGCCACCGGATCGAACCAGGCAGCAATCGATACCGCCAGGCTAAATCGAGCAAAGACTGCGGTCTTCTTCTCGATCATTTCGCCTGAATACCTCGTTCAACGTTGAAGGCAGGAGAACTGGCATGACCTCCAACTCCGCACTCTCCTCAACTCGCCGCGAAATTCTGCGCCGTGCTAGCGCTCTAACCTGCGTCGGCGCAGCCGCCTCCACATTCGGGTTCCAACTCGCCACCATGGGAAATGCGGCGGCGCAAACTGCGACCACCTACAAGGCGTTGGTGTGCATCTTCATGTTTGGCGGCAATGACGCGAACAACATGGTCCTGGCGACCGACAATGACAGCTGGGGACGCTACTGGAGTGCGCGCAACACCGGGGCTGTGCCGATCGCGCTGATGCCCGTCGGAACGCCGGCCACCGCTCCGGGCGGCACCAATCCTGTCACACAGCGGGTACTTCCAAATAACAACACAGCTTATCAGTCGCCCGAGGCATGGGGCGGCGTTCTTCCCATAGCGACGCTCAATCCCAACCCGGTGCCGCCAGGTACAAACGCTTCTGCGCGCACCTTTGGGGTCAACCCGCATCTCGCCGCCGCTCTTCCGCTGTGGTCCAGCGGTCGGCTCGCAGTCGCCGCGAATGTCGGGCCGCTCATTCAACCCACGACCAAGGCGCAGTATCGTGCGCGCTCGGTCCCCCTGCCCGCGAACCTCATGTCGCACAACGACCAGCAGTCCACCTGGCAGGCCGGCGCAGCCGAAGGCGCGCGTCGTGGATGGGGCGGCTTGATGTCGGATCTTTATTTGTCCACCAACGGCGTCAATTCGGTTTTCACCGCCATCTCGACGGCCGGCAACGCTGTCTTTCTCGCCGGACAGAATGTCGTTCAGTACCAGATGTCGACCAATCAGACGACGCCGGCACAGCGCATTAATTCAGCTGTGGCGCCCACAACCACCGTGTTCGGAGCTCCCAACGGAGGCGCGCGTGTTCGGGAGATGATCCGGGACACGACAGGTGTGTCCTGGTTCACGCAGGACCACGCCGCCAAGGTGATCCGGTCGATGGACGCCGCCGACCTGCTGAACGCGCAGTTTGCGGCAGGCGCGCCGGGCGCCGGCGTTGCTGCGCCCGCGCAGTTGCTGAACCCCATTACACGCGCTAACGAAACAAACTCGCTCGCGGTCCAACTGCAAAGCGTCGCAAAGGTGATTGCGGCAAACGCGGTGCTTGGCATCCGACGGCAGGTTTTTTTCGTGTCGATTGGAGGCTTCGACAATCACGACATCCAGAACACGACCCAATCACCTCTGATGGCCCGTCTTGCTCACGCGCTTGCATACTTCGATGGCGCTCTCGCAAATCTCAACGGCGTCGACATGCGGCCGCAGGTTACCGCCTTCACTGCGTCGGACTTCTCTCGCACGTTCACGACAAACGGCGATGGCACTGACCATGCTTGGGGAGCGCATCATTTCATTCACGGTGGCGCAGTCTCAGGTGGTAGCGTGTATGGCCAATTCCCGACGGTCGGGGTGGACGTTGCGAACGGCTTCCAGAACCCCGACATGGCCGGGAACATTCTGATTCCCACAATGTCGGTTGATCAGTATGCGGGAACGCTAGGTCGATGGTTCGGCGTTACCGATGGACAGCTGGATGTGATTTTTCCGAATCTCGGAAACTTCAATCGCAATGTCGGGTTCATGCAGGCGCCTGTCGCGTGAGTGTGTCTGCGGGTACGCAGAGGTGCAGTCATCCGGTGGGCGCTCACTTAAATCGAGGTTCGCGCGGCTGAACCCAGCCGTTCGCATTCTCTGGTCGAATGTCCGCAATTCGCCGGAAGCTGCCGGTCGAAGATTGGAGGGTTTGGACAGCGGCAACCGGTATCAGCGCCAAGCGCTCGATGTTCCAAGGTCAATTCAACCGACGTCTTGCCGACGTGTCGGTATTTCGTCCCGGACGAGAACCGCGCGACTGCTTTACGCGTGTGCGCAGGGGTTCGATGCGCGCTAGTGGTCGGCGAGCGGTCCACTTGAGGCTTTGCGGGACCCGCCCGCGGGGGCTCAAACGGAGATACAAAAAAACCCCGAGCCTTTCGGCTCGGGGTCAGATGGGAGAGAGAACCGCATGGGCGCTCTCTCGGGGTTAACGTCCTCAGAACTTCTTTGTCACGCCGATCTCAAGGATACGCCCGCGTGGATTCCCAGTGGCGGTGTAGTAGCCGGATCGGCCTTGCGCAGGCGACGGGTCCTTGTCGAAAATGTTGAGGACCGTTGCGCGAAGCTCAAGGTCCTCCCAGAACGGCGCAGTGTAAATGTAGTTCACGTCGAAATCGAGATACTCCTTAGGGAAAATCCCGTAGGTGGACAGCACATCCGGGGTCGCCCCCGGATTGTCGATGATCGGCACCAGGCCGCCCACCTGATAGGCCTCGTTGAAAGTGCCCGACGAGTAGTTGGCTCGCACACTCACATTGTGCGTATCGTTCGCCCAGCGGACCACGGCATTCGCGCGCCAGCGTCGGGACTCGTTGCCCGTACGCGTATAGTTGGCGGTGCCGAGACGATTTCCACCTCCGTCGAACAGGATGCCATTAACGGAGTAACCGCGTGCCTTGTAGACAAGGTTCTGCGTTGCGGTGAGTTGCGCGGTGAATGTCCCGTCAAACAGCGGGTAAGCGAAGTCGACCGAATAATCGACCCCATTGGTGATGAAGCCTGGCCCGTTGACCTGGAAGCGGTAGACATCGTTCAAGTTCGCCGCCGTAGTGGCGCCCTGGACGCACGTCGTGTTGAGCCCTACGAAGCTGATCAGGCTGGCGCTGCAGTTCGCGAACTGATTCGTCGAGTTCGTCGTTCCAGTGTTTGGGATGCCCACGACGCCCCGGCTAGCCTGGCCAGCCGACGTGTTCAACCCGAACACGTTGTTCAGGATGGTCGTGTCACTTGTCGTTGCAAGCTGGCCGTCAATCAAGATTTCGAAGAAGTCAACGCTTGCGCGGATCCTGCCCTCAGCGAGGTCGGATTCCCAGCCCACGCCGAAATTGAACGTCTTGTCGTCCTCGGGGCCGATGTCATTCGAGACGGTAGTAAAGCGCTGCGCTTGGAAAGTACTTCCGAAGCGCGTGTACGTGGTTGTCGCAATCTCCTGGTTCCCGGGGTCCAATTCCAGCGCGCCATCGGCGCGATAGTTGGTGCCGTAGGACGAGCGGACATAGAGGTTATCCGTCACATCCCATTTGCCGGCGACCGAGTAGATGTCGCCGATCAGATCACCGCCATTGTATTCCTCGTGCCGCGCCGAGACCGAGAAGTTGAGATTGTCCAGTACAGGCAGCTGGAGTTCGGCGAACGTTGCCCAAGTCTGCGTATCATACCAGAACGGCGGAATGGTCGTCACGATATTGACCCGCCCGTTCGAGAAGAACGCGCCATTGTTGGCCGTACAGCCCGGCGTCCCTAGTCCAGGCTCGATCTGTGCTGGGTTGTTAACGACGGCGCGATCCGGGAAGACGCAAGGCTGTGTCGCCATGTTCTCCTCTGCTTCGGTATCGTCACGGGTGGAAGAGCGACCCTCGACCTGCCGGGACTGCATGCCGACGGCCCAGGCGATCTGACCGCCGGGAAGCTCAAACAGTTCAGACGGAATCTGGCTGCTGAGCAGACCGTTCACCGTAACGGACTCGAGCCTGTATTCCGCAATGCGGTCCCCGATCATCCAGTCCATCAAGTCCTGGGGGTTAGCATAGCCGGTCGGGCGCGCAGTCGCCCCGGCGCCAAGGGTTGGCGTGCCTGAATTGTATTGCGGGTTGGCTGCGCCGTTAGCGATACTTGTCTGCCAAGAGCTGGCAAACGGGTTGAACCATTGGCAACCGCCCGTTCCGGGCGCCGCATTGGACTGAATGCCAACCGTGCGGTTGTAGGAAGCCGCCGATGTATAATCGGTAGGCACGCGGTCGACAGCGCTGCAGTTCGGGCCTCCATAGCCGAGCATCGCGTTCTGCAGGCGCGACGCGAACACATCCGGCTGGGTGTAAGTGTTCAGATACTGGTTGTACTGAGCGGAGACATCATAATTGATCCCGTTCAGCCACGGCCCAACCCAGGTGTCCTCCGTAAACTCACCCTTAACGCCTGCGTTTACGATGAAGCTGTCGCGTTCAAACGTATCCACCTTCGGTCCGTTATCCTCGTTCGGGTTACCGTTGAACATGAAGGGTCGCCAATGCGTTCCCATGTACAGTGCGCCCGTGGTCGGAAGCGTCGTCGTCGTGGTGCCTGTGCGCGCCATGAAGTCTGAAATGAACGGGTTGGCTGTGAAAGCGCCCGTTCCGGCGCCGGCGGTGTTGTATGTCTGCACTTGAACCGGAATGACGTAGTTGCACCCGAAGCATGAGTTCGCGAGGAAGCCGCGGCGACCCAGCGCGACGTCGCTCGCCCGGTCGATCGCGGTCGCACTCGCAGGTCCGATAGGCACCTGTTGCTGGAGCGTCTTCGATTTGCTGTAGCTGGCGTCGAAGTGGAACTCCATTGTTTCGGAGATATCGCCGTTGAACTCCAGATAAGTGCGATACTGGTCGTTCTCGTTCACTAGGTTCTGGAATGGCCATTGCGGAAAAGCACAGCTCGTATTGGGCACGGCGGGAGTTGTAAGCGCAAGCGCTCCAGGCTGGAGCACGTTGGCGATCTGACCGCCGATAGCCGTGCAGTCCGCCGCCGTGCGTAGATCCTGGATGCCCGGGAAGGCAACCGCAATGCCGCCCGTATTGGTCAGGAAATTGGATGCGCTGGGTTGAAACTGTCCCGGATTTGAGCCGGTCAGAGTGTAGGGCGCCGGGTTGATTGCGAAGGGCTGACTCGAGAAATCCCGCGCCGACTGCAGCATAGGGTCTTCATGTGAATAGGAGGCCGAGAACAGCAGGTTGCTGTTGTCGCCCACCCAACCCGTCAGGAAGTCGACTTTGTAATAACCGTCGGATCCGTCGTAGAACTGTTTTTGGACGGAGATCTGCGGGGCGTCGATGTCGCGGCGCGTGCGAAAGTTGATGACGCCGCCGACCGCACCTGCACCGTAGGTCGCCGAGGCGCCGTCCTTCAACACCTCAACCGATTGCAAGGCTTCCATCGGCACGGTGTTTACGTCGGCGCCGAAAGCTCCGTTCCACGGGGCGAGGTTCTTACCGTTCATCAAAACGAGCGTGCCGTTCGACCCTAGGCCCCGGAGGTTGGCGTTCCCGAAGCCTGTGCCTTGCGGCACGTCGGGAGATGCTTGCCCGAAGCCGAGGTCGTCGCCGTACGAGGTCGTCAGAGAGCGGATGAATTCCGTGACCGTTGGAGCGCCTTGCTGTTCAAGGTCTTCCAATGTGAAAACTTCCACCGGCTTGGGCGCATCTTCCGGCAAGGTCGCGATGAGTGACCCGGTCACCACGACACGGTCCTGAGCATCCTCGACCGGGGGCGGAGTGTCGGGTGTAGCCTGCACGGTAGTCGCAGGCGGCTGATTGGCTGGCTGACTGGGTGTACTCGTCTGCTGCGCCTGGGCCGTGCCTATACCGGACAAGCCGAATAAAAGCGCAAGCGCTGACGCACCCCGAAGGGTTCCGTTTTTCATGGTTTTCCTCCCCTGTAGCCGCTCTGAACTTTTGTCAGATGCTGGCTCTCCGTTGCAGTCCGAGTACTGCCCTACAACGCTACTCCTCGATACAGCGCAATGTACAGTGGCGGGCAGCAATCTTGAGCAACACGACGGCGCGAGAATCGGCGCGTCACGAGATCAGGATTGATTTTCTGCGCCCCGCGCTAATGATGCATTGCAGCATTTGATCTGCTGCATCGAACCGACATGCGCACGGTCGATAGCGGTGTAAGACTGGGCTCTATCACTTCGGTTTGCTCTCAGCATTTCTGAGCTGTCCGCACGCCGCAAGTTGGCCAATTGGACGGGCAGGATGCTAGAGACGACATTCATCGGACATCAAGGCTGGCAATTTGCAGCCGAACGAGGCCGCATCCTAGTCGACCCTTTGCTTACGCCGGAATTTGGCCATCGCGGAGGGGTTGGCGAAGTCTTTCCCCCGCGGCGTATTGATCTCTCCGCCCTAGGCGAGGTGGACGCGGTGTTGCTGACCCACGAGCACGAGGACCACTTCAACATTCCATCCTTGGCGAAGTTGTCGCGGCGTACGCCGATCTATGTGCCCGAGCGCGCTTCCTTCGCTATGAAGCAGATCCTACTCGAGATGGATTTCAAAGTCCGGGCCGTCGCCCCGGGCGACACCTTAGAATTTGGCGATCTTGAATACACCGCACTCAGCGCCGATCACGTCGCTAACGACGAGCAGGATGAATGGGAAACAACGCCATTCCTCGTCGTGGACAAGAAGGACGGAGGCAGCTTTTTCACGCCCGTCGACGTTTCGATCTCTGCCGCGATTGAAACCGAACTTCGAAAGCGCCGCGTTGTTCCCGGCCTTGTTGCATACGCGAACAACGCGATGAACCTTTCGTTTCAGGAACGGCCCGCGGGCCCCGCGCCTGCGCAACTTCCGGTCGCAGCACGGTTCCTGTTGGATCATCTGAGGGTTGGCGGGGGTTCGCTTGCTTCATTGATATGCGGCGGAGGCTTTTCGTTCACGGGGACCCGTGCATGGATGAACAAAGTCTTTTTTCCGCTCGACAGCGATGCGTTGTTTGCAGCAATCGGCTTGCTTGACCCTAATGGCCGCTACCTCGTTGCCTTGCCCGGACTCAAGATCACATCGACACGCGACTGCATCGTCACAGTTGAGCAGGGTACGGCTTTTGTTTCAGCACTCCCGCGCGATCAATGGCCCGACCGGCGATATGACCCATCGACAGCACCGCCGCAGCAGACCCCACCGGCTTCAGGAAGAACGCGACTACAAGAAGGCGAGTTGGACGAGCTCATCGCACACCTCGAATCTTTTGCTGCTTCTATCTACGGGTCCGCATTGTTTCGGGCTCTCTACTCGCTTGGCGGCGGGGAGCTTGCCAGAGGCGTGCGATCTCGCTTTGCAATAAGCGCTGTCACGGCAGATCAGGAACACCTTTTTGAGTATGATCCGATGGAAAGGCGGTTCACCCTTGTTCAGTCCGACGCAACGTTGGAGCAATATGCTGCGGGGTTGGAATGTCACGCGACGGACCTGCTTGATTTTCTGCGGGGCCGCGTTCCACCCAGCTCCCTGATGTTCGGGCGTATGTGTCGCTGGAGAGGCTGCGGTCGGAGCATGTCGGCGGCTATCGACAGAGCGATTTGGCTATATGGACACCCGCTCAATCGACCCAAGGAGTCTTTAGACCTCTACCGGGCGATTCTGGCGGAGCTTGATCAGGTTTCAGAGCGTTGATGCCGACGATACAACAGGGAGAATTCGGTGCGCCACTCGTGGCGATTGATCGTGACGCCCCGGCCGTCCCCGCTGTGATATGCCAGGCTTGGATGGAGCGCGCGGCAGTCTAGTTAGTTCGCCATCAGGAAACGTCGTCAATCGCGTGCTCAAGGACCAGATGTGGGGCCGGCGGATCCATGTTGGTTGGTGCATCTGCTGCATAAGCCCGGAGTTTTGTAAGCGAAGACCCTTGGGTCCTTACCCCGTGAAAGGGGGAAGACAGATGGGGGTTCAGCACGCTCACCTATAGAAGCAAAAAAAGGCCGGGGCTTCCGCCCGGGCCTTCTTCAATTCCAGTCGTGAGATCAGCCGGTCCTGGCGAGCTCGGCCCTGAGGCTTGCGGCGGCTTGAGCATTGATCTCCTCGATCTTGCCGATGTCGCAGTAAGGGCCGGCCTTCGAGCGGACTTCATAGTGCAGACTTGCCCGCACGCGGTCCTGCAGAGTTGGGAAGAAGGCAAAGGGTTTATCCTTGTCAAGCTCCTCGCACTTGTCCTTGAGCGAGATGAGATAGTGGTCGCGGTGCGTGTCGCGGACGAGGATGCGCTCGTTATCGAGCACCCACGTTGCCTCGAAGGCGTAGCGCAGCAGGAGGCTTTCGACTGTCGCGCCCTTGTCGTCCACCAGTTGGGTGTGCTTGGCGTCCTGGGCCAGCGCCGGTGCCGCGAGGCCCGCCGCCATTGCGGCCGATACCATCACGGAAGCAATCAGCGATTTCATCTACCTCTCCAACTTGCAGGCAGGACCAGTGCACGAAGAGCAAAATCCTACCAGTTAAACTGTGTCGCTTCCATCCAACTCCCGCCACTCATCCTGCGAATGTCGACCGACCACAATTCGCGGTGCGCCCAACCGGTCGACGCAACACACTCGCTAAATCTGTCTGCCAGGGATTGGAAGTCCAGCGTTTTCCTGGGCCGCTGGTTGAGCTGGCGCGCGATCCTGTTCAACTTGGCCTGGGTGTGCGGCGCGAGGTCTGTCTTGCGCGGGAGGTACTGCCGCAGCAGACGGTTGGTGTTTTCGTTGGAGCCACGCTGCCAGGGGCTTTGAGGATCACAGAAGTAGACGTCGACGTTGGTGGCGATGCTGAAGCGTTTGTGGTCAGCGAGTTCATGGCCACGGTCCCAGGTCAGGGATTTGTAGAGCTCGTCCGGCAGTTTGCGCGCTTGCCGTATCAAGGCGTCGATTACGGTTTGCGTGTGTCGGCTCAACGCGACCGCCAAGCCATGATCGAACAATCTATCCGCAGCTACTCAGGCAGCTGCCCCTGCCCGTACAATTCCGACCGCGCCGGACGAAGTTGCGGCCAGCGCAGCGCGTACGGTCGGCCTGGCGGCGCAGCGCCCTTTTGCTATCCGCACGACATTTCCGATGCTGAGCTATCCAAGTGGAGAAATCGCCAATGATGAAATCTAATTTGCGATTGGTTGGCTCCGACCCGAACGAAGACGCCTGGGATGTTGAGCGTCAGCGATACGCCGAAGCGGAGAAGAGAGACCGGCAGCTGGTGCAGACCGTCACGTTTCTTGTTGTTGCAGCAGGCCTGGCGATCCTCGGGGCAATCGGGATTGTCTTCTAGCTGTGGCCGGGGATTGAATCAAAAGGACGCCCCCGAATGAGGGCGTCCTTCCGTTGCAGACCCTAGGTTGGGGGGACGGACCTGCGACGGCATAGTCTCCAAAATTCTGCCGTCTGTCTACTATGCGGGTAGTGCCTCCGTTGAATTTGCCCTTTGATTTTAGAGTGAATCTTTAGCTGGAACTTTTTTGTCGCTCGCCCGTTGAGCACGTCGGACAGCGCACCCTGGCAAGGATGGGAGAGGTGCGCCTATCGACATGAGGGATGTGGCTGCGATGAAACGGGGCGATGGGGATCGCTTGGCACACTGGCGCGCCCAGCAGCGCGAGCTAGCCATGATGCTGGAGGACCTTCCCATCCACAGCATCGCCAGAGCGGATCTGGAAAAGGCGCTAGCGGTCGCCGAAGACATGGTTGCGCACTTCGAAGCGCTAGCGGCGAAGGGCGATCCCGAGACGGGCCCAGCCTAAGAGCTTGATCACCATCCTCTGCACTCTCGGCGGAGATTTTCACTCGTCGAGACGTGGGTCGCGCTACCCTGTGATAACGACGGGCGATTTTTAGGGCCGTCAATCGCTTTCGGGTTGTTTCGCGACCTTTGGAGACATGCTCGGCCGCCCCTAAGCTTGCCCACTTGGTCTCGGCCCTTCTCTTTGAGCCGGTATGGCGCCTTGGAGCGCCTTCAACATTCGCTTAAGGCCCGCGTCGGGAAGCCGCACCGCCTCGCCGGCATGTGCATACGGCCTCACGCGCAAAGAATGCATCCTATTAGTCTACACCTTATAAGTCTCTTTTCTGTTGACTGCCAGCGCGCCCGATGGCTCGTATGGCTCGGTATTGACCTAGGATTTCAGGGAAAACGATGAGTAGGTTGAACTGGATCGCAGCCATTAGCACAGCGATGGCCATCGCAGGTTGTGCAAGCGCGCCGGCGCATCAAGGAGACTGGTCAGTAAGTCGATCCACTGATCCGGTCACTGGGCTGGAACGCTGCGTAGTTGCAGCCGTAGATCGTTTTGGAAGCGATCGCCTTTCGCGGATGGGGTCTCTTTATCCCTTCGTGGAGAAGAACTCAGCCATCGGCCTTTTGGTCGGCGTTAGCTCGGGCGGACGGTTTCGCGTGCCTCCCGGCGACATCCTTTGGCGTGTCGACGCAAACGCGTTCCAGGAACTGAAAGGTTCCGACACGCCAACGACCGGCACATCAGCGGCGCCTGCTGTCCCGATGCCCGCGCCGGTCCAGGGAAATCCGGGCGCCGAGAAAGCGTTTCAAGACGCGATGGCCATGAGTGCACGTCTTGCGGCGGCTGTGACTTCCGGGGTGACGGCCGCATCGGGAAAGCGCGCGGAGGAACTGCTTGTGGAACTTCGCGCCGGACGCACCTTGATTTTTCGATCGGCGACCTCTGCCCCCTCGATGGGGCTGCCATCCGACCAGACCAACCGCGTCGGCATGATCACGGACGAGGGACTACGCCCCTTTCTGCTCGATGCCTCGTTTGCAGCTGGACTTGCGGAATGCGGAATCCCGTAATTTCATACGGATGACAGCGGATACGAAAGGCGGGCGCCAGAAGCACCCCGTAAATTCAAGGCGTTAGCTCACTCTGTTAGAGCGCCTATTTTTCGGGAATGGGGAGCCCGATTTCCGGGCTTTACAGAACCGGAGCGCCCCCCTTGAAAAACCTGCCCGTGCCCGTTGGCCCCCAACGCCTCGCGATCGAATATCAGGATCCCAAAGCCCTTGTCCCTAATCCCAAAAACGCGCGCAAGCACTCCCCCGCCCAAATCGCCGCAATTGCCCGCACGATCACCGAGTTCGGCTGGGGTGCCCCCGTTCTGGTTGGCCCCAATTTAGATATCATCGCGGGGCACGCGCGCGTTCTCGCAGCGCTCAAGCTGAAGCTAAAGCATGTGCCATGCATCTGCCTTCCACATCTCAGCCCGGCTCAGATCAAGGCGCTGGCCATCGCCGACAACAAGATGGGCGATTTATCGGACTTCGATCCCGAAGCGCTCGCGGCTCAGTTATCAGAGTTGGTTGGGTGCGATTTCGACGTTGAACTCACGGGCTTTGGGGTGGGCGAGCTGGACGCGCTCCTCAGCCTGTCCGACCCGATCGGCGAGGACCCCGTCGATACTTTCGATGTACCTCAGAATGTCGCCTCAGTGTCGCGACCTGGCGATCTTTGGCAGCTCGGCCGGCATCAGTTGCTGTGCGGGGACGCGCGCAACGAGGCACATTATATCCGTCTCATGGGTGAAAACCGCGCCGACATGGTGTTCGCGGATCCTCCCTATAACGTACCTATTGCAAAACACGTTTCAGGCCGTGGCCGCGTCAAGCGCGGCGAGTTTGCGATGGCATGCGGAGAGATGTCGCCTGCCGACTTCACCCCATTTCTGCGCACGGTCATGGAGCCACTGGTCCGCTTCTCAAAGGACGGTTCGCTCCATTATCTCTGCATGGACTGGCGGCATAACCGCGAACTGCAGGAGGCCGCGGACCCGGTCTACTCCGAACTGAAGACGCTGGTCGTCTGGTCGAAAACCAACGGCGGCATGGGTTCGTTCTATCGGTCTCAGCACGAGCTGATCTTCGTCTACAAAGCCGGAGCCGCGCCCCACCTCAACAACATCAATCTGGGTCGCCATGGCAGGAACCGCACGAATGTGTGGACCTACCCTGGCGCCAACAGTTTTAGCGCAACACGGATGGAAGATCTTGCCGATCATCCGACCGTCAAGCCCGTCGCGCTTGTCGCCGACGCGATCCGCGACTGTACACCGCGCAAGGGTCTCGTCCTCGATCCCTTCGCTGGTTCCGGCGTCACACTTCTTGCTGCCGAACGCACGGGGCGAGCCGTTTGCGCCGTCCTGGCGTAACTACGGCTCGCGTTGGTGAGCCGAGCGGAGCGCTGCAGCCTTTCGATGTGCGACCTTTACTCGCGCCGATCTTGGTCAGCCGCTTTCTCCCAAGGATAGTTGTCGGCATCCGAAAATGCGATTCAAGTCTTTTCGAGAGCGTCCTGATCGATCCGTGCTCGCTGCCGCGGGGCGGCATCATTGCCGCGCAAATTCCCTGCTTGGGGACGTAGGGATCCCACTTTAGCGGCAACCGATTCAATTACCTACCGGCTCCGTAGCGTGTAGCCGATGATTGATGGCTACAGTTTTCCGTGCAGATTCCCTGTCGAACAGGGAAAGGCGTCATGCTCAACCTTCGCTCGTCGCCATGAGCTTCGCGCGTAAGGTTGCAGCAAGTTCCTTTTGTCTTCGCTTAGTGCTGGCTCTCCGGCGTCGTCACCTTCAGCCCGTCGAGATCGTCGCGAATCTTGATCTGGCAGCTCAGCCGCGAGTTCTCTTTCACGTTCTCCGCGAAGTCGAGCATCGACTGTTCCATTGCCGAGGGCTTGCCGACCTTGTCGGTGAAAGCTGCATCCACATAGACGTGGCAGGTGGCGCACGCACAGGCGCCGCCGCAATCGGCGTCGATGCCGGGCACGTTGTGCTTGATGGCCGTCTCCATGACGGTCATCCCGTTCTTGCCCTCGACGGTCCGCTCGTTCCCGGACGCGTCGATATAGGTGATCTTGGGCATGGGGCTGCGCCACTCCTTGAAGTCTGTCCGGACTAGGCCAGCGCGCGGGCGCCGATGTCCTTCATCGATATGGATTTATCGGCTAGTTCGCCGGGCGCAACCGCCGCTTTCGCCGCAACCAGCTTCTTTCCGACAATGAATTCAGGCGCGGAATTGACCGCATCGACCGCGATCAGCCTGCCTTCCTTGAGGTAAAACACCGCAAAAGCGTGTGTCGCGGGGTCTCCGCGCACGATCGTCTGGTCCGCCCCGGTCCAGAGGCCGGCCGTCTGCAGCTTGAGTTCGAACTGGTCGGACCAGAACCACGGGGCCTCCAGAGCCGGGGCCTGTGCTCCCAGCATGGCTGCCGCGGCGATCTTCCCGCCCTCGATGGCGTTGTGGACCGACTCCAGCCTGCCCTCGCGTCCGTAATGCACCAGCGGGCGCCAGGCGACATCGCCGGCCGCATGAACGTCCGGATGGCTCGTGCGGCCCTGCCCGTCCACCACGATGCCGTTGCCGCAGACCAGACCGGCCTCCATCGCCAGCTCCATGTTGGGCAGCACGCCGACGCCGACGAGAACGAGATCCGCCGGGATCACCTCGCCGCCGGAAATCACCACGCCACTCACCTGCCCCACGCCTTCGAAGGCCTCGAGGCGCACGCCGAGGCGGACGTCCACATTCGCCTCGCGGTGCATGCGCGTGTAGAACGCGCCGATCTCCGGCCCCGCCACGCGCGAGAGAACCTGCGGCATCGCCTCCAGCACGGTGACCTTGAGGCCGAGCTGCGCGCTCACTGCCGCCGCCTCGAGCCCGATATAACCCGCACCGACCACGACCATGTTCGCGCCCGGCACGGCGAGCTGCTTCAGCAGGTCGACATCCGCCAGCGTGCGAAGCTCGGTGATGCCTTTGAGATTGGCGCCCGGAACGGACAACTTGCGCGGCCGCGCGCCGGTCGCGATGACGAGCTTGTCCCACGGAACGGCAGGGCCGTTCGCCAGCTCCACCCGTTTCGTCGCGAGATCGATCTTCGTCGCGGCGTTGCCGGTGATCAGGTCGATATTGTGCTCGGCGTAGTATTCGAGCGGTTTCAGGAACAACCGCTCAGCGTCCATCTCGCCCTTGAAATAGGCTTTCGACAGCGGCGGCCGCTGATAGGGCGGCGCGGGCTCGTCGCCGATCAGCGCGATCGCGCCGTCATACCCCGCCAGACGCAGCGAATACGCCGCCTGTCCGCCGGCCTGGCCTGCGCCGATGATTGCTATGCGCTTGGGCGCGCCCGACATGCCGGTTTCCCTTCCCGAGAGGCCGCCTCATAGCATGCCGGAGCCGCCAGAACAGACGGGTTGTGAAAGGTCCGCCTCCCTTGATCCAGGAGTCGGCTCCGGCCCTACGGAGGCCACTGCGCGGCTGGGTTCAGCCCGCCTCAGCGGCCGCCCTTTGTGTACCGGGCGAGACCTCTCAGGGACAGCACGTGCAGTTTGACGACCTCATTGTCTGCTGGCGCAGCATCCGCGGCTACAAACCCGATCCCGCGTCCAGAGCCAACTTCGGTCCGCGGGGAACACGGCGCGACTCCCGTGCGTTGCTTCGCCGAAGGAGACACCCCATGGCTGTATTCCGCAATGAACCGCGCCCTGCAGAACCAACTGAAAAACGCATCGTCGAGGTGACGGCGGATGGAAAGATCGTCAGCTCTGAACCTGTGGGCGTGATGACAGAACCCGTCGCGCAGTCCCGGGTGGTGCAACCCCCGCCGCAAGTGGTCCGCGTAAAAAGCGGCGGCAAGGGAGCGCTGATGCTCCTGTCGCTCGTGCTGGTCCTCGCTCTCGTCGGACTCGGCTACTACGTCTACCAGACACGGGATGACACAGAAGCCGCGCAACAGGCCGAGCTGCAACTTCAACAGCAACGCTCCGTTGCCGAAGAAAAACTGCAACAGCTTGGACAAGCCGCCGATGATCTTGGCGCTCAGGTGCGAGACACTCAGCGTGACCTCGGCATCCCGGCCACGCCTCCGCCAGCAGCTACAACGACGCCGTCCACCACGCCTCCGGCCGCTGCGCCTGCCCAGCCAGCGCCGCAGACGCCGCAGTAGACCCGACCGACATTTCAATGAAGCGCCCGGCCGAAAGGTCGGGCGTTTTTCCTTTTGCCGGGCAGGATCGGCCTGCTTCCGAATAACAGCGGCTGGCGGTCAGTTGACGCCTCCCGCCGCTTCGTCGAATGACTCATATCGGCCTTAATCGGACGGTCAAACCAGCCGCAAATGACGCAACGCGTGCTCACTCTTGCTCTGCCTGACGAAGCCGCAACCGCCGCCCTCGGCGAGCGGATTGGTGCGGCTGCGCGTGGCGGGGATGTGGTGGCCCTGATGGGCGATCTGGGGGCCGGAAAGACGACGCTGGCCCGGGCCCTGATCCGCTCTCTTGTCGGCCCCGAGACGGAAGCCCCCAGTCCCACCTTCACGCTGGTGCAGACCTATCCGGGGCCTGCCTTCCCGATCTGGCATTTCGACCTTTACCGCCTGAACCACGCCGGCGAGGCGCGGGAACTCGGCATGGAGGAAGCTGTGGATGGGCTTTCCCTGATTGAATGGCCGGAAAGGCTGGGCCGCGATCTTCCCGTGGCGCGGCTGGAAGTTCGGCTAAGCTTCGATGGCGGCGGGCGAATCGCCCGTCTTGTGGACCTCGACGACTGGAGTGCGCGTATCGATGGCGACTGGCGCCCAAACCCATGAATAACAATTTCCGTGGCAGCGAGATCCAGGAATTCCTCACCCGCGCGGGTTGGGGCGAGGCTTCGCGCACCCCGTTGAACCAGGACGCGTCTACGCGCCGTTACGAGCGCCTCCGCCGCAAGACCGAAACGTCCATGCTGATGGACGCCCCGCCGCTGGAATCGCAGCCCTGCCCGCCGAACGCTTCCGACGAGGAACGTCTCGCGCTCGGCTGGAACGCCATCTCGCGCCTGGCCGCCTCGCGCGTCGAAGCCTTCGCCGCGATGTCGGCTTACCTGCGCACGCTCGGCCTCTCCGCGCCCGAAGTGATCGATCAGGAAATCCCGAAAGGCCTCGCGCTTCTCGAAGACCTCGGCGACGACGTGCTGGCCGAAGTCATCAAGCGCGGCGAAGACGAAAAGGCGCTCTATGCGGCCGTCGGCTCCGTTCTCGCCGCCGTTCACACCGCGCCCGCGCCGCACACCTTGCCCTATCGCGGCGGCGAATGGCCGATCCTCGCCTACGATCATCTTGCTCTCTCCGCCAACGTCGACCTCTTCGTTGAGTGGATGCCGCAGCGCGACGTTAACATGCGCATGGGCGAGCAGACACGCCTGCGCTGGGAACGCGTGCGCGAAAACCTCGTCGCCAAGGCTGAAGACTTCCCCCGCGCGCTCATCCTGCGCGACACGCACGCCGAGAACTTCATCTGGCTTCCACAGCGCGAGGGCCTGCAGCGCGTCGGCCTGCTCGACTTCCAGGACGCCGTGCTCGGCTGGGGCGAGTGGGACATGTCGATGCTGCTGCACGACGCCCGCCGCGATGTCTCAGCTGAAGCCCGCACCGCCGCCATCCGCGCCTATCTCGACGGCACGGGCGGCACGCACCGCGACTTCGACGAGCGCATCTCCGTGCTCGGCGCGATGAACGTCATGCGCATCATGGGCATCTTCGCGAGGCTGGTCACACGCGACAAGAAACCCCGCTACGACCAGTTCCAGCCGCGCCTGCGTGGCCTCCTCAACGAGACGCTCTCGCATTCCGCCATGGCCGAGGCGAAGAGCTTCGTCGAAGCCGTCGCCCCGCACCTTCTGGTCGCCGCATGAAGATCACCACCGCCATGCTGCTCGCGGCCGGGCTCGGCACGCGCATGAAGCCGCTCACCGACAAGCTGCCCAAGCCGCTGATCGAGGTCGGAGGCCGCACGCTGATCGACCGCGTGCTCGACAAGCTCGTGGCACAGGGCGTCACCCGCGCCGTGGTCAACGTCCACTATCTCGCCGACCGACTCGAAGCGCACCTCAAGAAGCGCAAGGATATCGAGATCGTCATCTCGGACGAACGCGCGCAGGTACTGGAAACTGGCGGCGGCGTCGTGAAGGCGTTGCCCCTCATCGGCAAGGATCCGTTCTTCGTGGTCAACACCGATGTCACCTGGGCGACGCCGGGCGATATGACCTTCGCGAAAATGGCCGAGGCCTACGACCCGAACGAGATGGATGCGCTGCTCCTGCTCGCCGAAATGGGCGCGACTCTCGGCTTCCGTGGACCGGGCGATTTCTTCCTCAACGCCGACGGCCACGTCATGCGCCGAGGCGACAAGCCCTCCGCGCCCTACGTCTTCGCGGGCACCCATATCACCCGCCCTGACTTGCTGCGCAGCTACAAGCCGCAGCCCTTCTCCGCCAACATCTACTGGAATGCGATGGGCCGCACTGGCCGCCTCTTCGGCACGGTCATGACGCCCTTCTGGATGCACGTCGGCGACCCCGCCGGCCGCGATGAAGCCGAAGCCCGCCTCAGAACAATGGGGCCTGGAAGCTGACACGCGCACCGGCACAAGGGGGAGTGTTCGCGGAAGGCCTGCCCAGGGTCTTCTCCCTTCCCGCCTCGTCCTTCTTCCTCGACGAACTTGCCAAGGGCCTGATCGACGCCACCGGCGCGCGCGAACATCCCGAAGCCCTCGCCGACGCCGTGATCTTCACGCCCAACCAGCGCGCCGCCCGCGAGCTCGCCCTCGCACTCTACCGCGCGATGGACGGCACGCTGCTGACGCCCGACATCCGCACGCTCGGCGACATCGACGAGGAAGACGGCATCGCCGCTTTCGGTCCCGACGCGCTCGACCTGCCGCCCGCCCTGTCGCCCGCCAGCCGCCGCGGCTCACTCGCGCGTCTGATCCAGCGCTGGCTCGAAGGCGCGGGCGAGGAAGACGTGCCACCCTCCTCACTCATCGCAGCGGCCGACGAACTGGGCACGCTGATCGACCAGTCCTGGCTCGTCGGCGGCGTCGACTGGGAAAAGCTCGACGGCGTCCGCAAGGATCTGACCCCCAGTCTCGCCGAACACTGGCAGGCCTCTGCCCACTTCCTCGACATCGTCATGAAGGCCTGGCCCAAGCACCTGAAGGAACAGGGCTTCGTTGACGCGCAGCAGCGCCGCCTCGCCGCCGCCGATGCGCTGAAGACACGCTGGCTCAGCGAGCTACCGAAACATCCCGTCATCATCGCCGGCTCCACCGGCACGGGCGCCGCCACGCGCATCCTGATGGAAGCCGTGCTGAAACTGCCGCGCGGACTCATCGTCTTCCCCGGCCTCGATCCCGATCTAACCGCCAAGGCCTGGGCCTCCGTCGCCGACGCCGCCAGCCATCCGCAGCACGCCTTCGGCGAAACGCTGAAATGGCTGCGCCTCAAACCACAGAACGTCCGCGCCTGGCCGGACAGCGCCGAGACGCTGCGGGAAATCTCCCGCCGCCGCCTCATCAACGAAGCCCTCGCCCCTGCCGTCGAAACCCGCGACTGGACAGAACGTCTCGATACGCTCGCCGCTCCGCGCACAGCCAAGGAACTCGTCACCGAAGCGCTCGCCGGCCTCTCGCTTATCGAAGCCGAAGATGAAAGCGACGAAGCGCTCGTCGCAGCCCTTCTGCTCCGCGAGACGCTGGAAACGCCTGACCGCACCGTCGCCCTCGTCACGCCAGAAGCGCAGCTCGCCCGCCGCGTCGCCGCCATTCTGGAGCGCTGGAGCCTCGACATCGGCCCCTCGTCTCCGACGCCAATGACACGCACGCCTGCGGGAAGCTTCCTCCTGCTTCTCGCCCGCTGGGTCCGCGACCCCGGCGACCCCGTCCGCCTGCTCGCCGTGCTCAAGCACGAGTTCACACGCATCAGCCGCACCCCGGAACAGCTGCATCGCATCGTCAGCGCGATGGAACGCGAATTCCTGCGCGGGCCCCGCCGCCACACCACGCTCGAAGACCTCGCCACCCGCCTCGACAAGCCGCACGATGAAGACAAGCGTCCGCAACCCGAAGCCGCGAAACTCATCCGCGACATCGACGCGATGCACTATCCCGCGCAGGCCGCCTTCTACGACGAACGCATCGATGGCGCCGCCGCCGCCGAGGCGATCGCGCGCCTTGCCGAAGCCATCGCCGGCGGCGCGCACGTCTGGTCGGCCAAGTCCGGCGCGATGGCGGCGCAGTTCATCATGCAGCTCACCGAGCTCTCGAATGGCATGGGCCTGATGCCGTCCGCCGAATTCGCGGACTTCGCCGAAACGCTGATGCAGCGCATGAACGCCGCGCCCGAAAACGCAGAGCATCCCCGCATTGCCATCTGGGGCCCGCTGGAAGCGCGCCTGCAGCGCCGCGACCGCATCATCCTCGCCAGCCTCAACGAAGGCGCCTGGCCCAAGCCCGCCGCCGCCGATGCTTTCCTCAACCGCACCCTGCGCAAGCAGATCGGCCTGCCCGACCCCGACGAGCGCATCGGCCTTTCCGCCCACGACTTCGCGCAGATGGCCAACGCGCCCGAAGTCATCCTGCTGCGCGCCAAGCGCGTCGACGACAAGCCTGCCGTCGCCTCTCGCTGGCTCTGGCGCCTGCGCACCCTCGCCGCCGGCGGCCTCGGCCGCGCGGAAGCTGAAGCTGCGCTGAAGCCGAAAGCCGAAAGCGACCCGCTCGTCTGGGCGAAAGCCATGCGCCACGCCGACACGGTGAAACCTGCCAAGGCGCCCGCGCCCAAACCACCCGTCGACAAGCGCCGTCTCGACAAGTTCTCGCCGAGCCGCGTCGTCCAGCTCATCCGCGATCCCTACGCCGACTACGCCAAGCGCATCCTCCGCCTCGAACCACTGCGCCGTGTCGGCGAAGACATCGACGCGCGCGAACGCGGCACCGCCGTCCACCTCGCCGTCGAGACGTTCGAGAAACCCGACAACGAACGCGCCATCGACGAACTCATCACCACCACACTCAAGGAAGCCGGCGCTGCGCCCGAACTGATCGAACTCGAAAAACCGATGTGGCTCCGCGCCGGTCAGGCCTATCTCCGCTGGTCCGCTCAGCGCCAGCGCCACCGCGTCGACTTCGCAACGGAAGAGAAGGCTGGCATCACGTTTGATAGCTCCGTCGGCAAGGTCACGCTCGAAGCCACTGCCGATCGCGTCGAGAAGCTGGCCGACGGCACGCTCGCCATCGTCGACTTCAAGACGGGCGAGCCGAAGAAGGTGAAGCCCGTCGAAAGCGGCCTCGAATCCCAGCTTCCGCTCGAAGCCGCCATCGCCGCGCAAAGCCCCTTCGGCCATATCGGCCCCGCGCAGACATCCGAACTGATCTATTTCCGCATGTCGCTCTCGGCCCGCACCTCCGACGACGACAACGGCCAGCCGCTGGCCTTCAAGTCGCACAAGACCATGCAGGTCGCCGAAGAAGCGCTCGCCGGCCTCAAGAGGCTGATCGAGCAATACGCCGATCCCGGCCAGCCCTATCTCTCCAAGCCGCGCGTCGAATTCGTCTGGTCGGTCTCCGACTACGACAATCTCGCCCGCCGCGCCGAATGGACAACTGACGAGGGAGGCGAGGAATGAGCACGCCTGTCCTCGAAATCTGGCCAGAAACTTGGAAAGAATACGAAGACGCAACACGCGGGCAGGCCGACGCCGCGAAGCCCAGCGTCTCCGCCTGGGTCGAAGCCAATGCTGGCTCGGGCAAGACGAAAGTCCTGATCGACCGCGTCGCCCGCCTCCTGCTGGAAGGCGCAGAGCCCGATTCCATCCTTTGCGTCACCTACACCAAGGCCGCCGCCAGCGAGATGCAGTCGCGCCTGTTCGCGCGTCTCGGCGACTGGTGCGTGATGGAGGAGGAACGCCTCAAGGCCGAACTCGCCAGGCTCGAAGGCCGCGCCGCGAGCGCGTACACGCACGACGACATCGGCCTCGCCCGCCAGCTCTTCGCGAAGGCGCTCGAAACGCCCGGCGGCCTGCGAATCGAGACGATCCACGCCTTCTCCGGCCGCGTCCTGCGCCGCTTCCCGCTCGAGGCCGGCGTCGTGCCCGGCTTTTCCGAACTCGACGACGATGATGCAGCCGAGCTCTGGGATGACGCCTTCCGCGCCATGGGCCGCCGTGTCGTGCGCGGAGACGCAGCCCTTGTCGAAGCCGCACGCCACGTCGCCGAAGCCGGCGGCGGCAAGGGCTTCGACGCCGTTCGTACCCTCCTCCCCCGCCGCGCCGCCATCCAGCGCTACATCGCCAACGCCGGCAGCATCGACGCAGCGGTGAACAGGCTCCGCGCCGAACTCGGCGCCCCCTCCGGCACTGCGGACGATATCCTCGAACAAGCCATGGGAGCCGATCTCCCCCGCAAGGCGCTGAAGGATCTTCTCGCCGCCCTGCCCACCACAAAGAAATCCGACGCCGAACTCGCCGAAACGCTCGCCATCGCACTCGCCGATGCGCCCGCCGACCACCGCTTCGACGCCTACGCCAGCATCGCCTTCACCAAGGGCGGCGACATCCGCAAGTCCAACCCCTATACCGCCGACGCCATCAAGATCGCGCCCGCCTGCGCCTTCTTCTTCCAGGTGAAAGACGCGCCTCAAGGCAGCGAGTTCAACCGCGTCCTCGCCGTCGCCGAAGCCCTCAATGCCCGCCGTCTTTATGACCGCTCCGCCGCGCTCCTCCGCCTCGCCGACGTCCTGTTCGAGGATTTCGCTCGCCGTAAACGCGCCCGCGCCGGCCTCGACTTCGACGACTTGATCGAGACCACGTCACAGCTTCTCACCCGCCAGCACGCCGCTGAATGGGTGTTGTGGAAGCTCGATGGCGGCATCGCACACATCCTGCTCGACGAAGCGCAGGATACCAGCCCGGCCCAGTGGAAGATCCTCAAGGCGCTCACCGACGATATCTACGCCGGCGCCGGCGCCGTCCGCGACGAACAGCGCACGCTCTTCGTCGTCGGCGATCAGAAGCAGTCGATCTACTCCTTCCAGGGCGCCGACCCGGAACACTTCATCTCCGAGAAGCAGACCTTCGAGACGAACGCCCGCACGGCCGACCTCGACTACGAACTCCCCGATCTCGCCATGTCGTTCCGCTCGACGAAACAGGTGCTCGACTATGTCGATACCGTCTTCGACACGGATGTCTTCGTTCCCGACTCGCCCTTCACGATGAACCCGCCCGACGCGGCCAACCTGATGCGGCACACGCCCTTCCGCCGCAACGAGGCAGGCTCGGTCGAACTCTGGCCGCTCGAAACGTCTCCGGAAGTCGAGCCCGCCGAACCGTGGACCGCCCCGCGCGGCCAGGAATCCGCCGCCAGCCCCAAATCCAGGCTCGCCACCCGCATCGCGAAGTTCATCCGCCGCGAGATCGAAACTGGCGCCGCCATCTGGGACAGCAAGCACGAGCGCCCCTGCCGCCCTGGCGACTTCCTCATCCTCGTGCGCGGCCGCACCGCGGGCCTCTTCGACGGCATCCTGCAGGCGCTCAAACGCGAGAACATCCCCGTCGCCGGCGCCGACCGCATCAAGCTGCTCGACTCGCTCGCCGTGCAGGACCTGCTCAACCTCGTCCGCTTCGCCCTCTGTCCCGAAGACGACCTCGCCCTCGCCGAAATTCTGAAAGGCCCCTTCGCTGGCCTCGACGACGACCAGCTCTTCGCCATCGCCAACCCGCGCGCCGGCCGCCTCTGGCCCGCCGTGCAGGCCGCGAACATTCCCGTCACCGCCTTCCTCGAGAATGTTCTCGAGCGCCGCCACCAGCCGCCCTTCGAATTCCTCACCCACGCGCTCGAACGCGGGCACGGCCTGCCGCGCCCCGGCTGGGAGCTGATACTCTCCCGCTTCGGCGGCCCCGCGCGCGAGCCCGTCACCGCCCTCGTCGACCGCGCCGCCGCCTTCGACGCCGGCGAAGCGCCCAGCCTCCAGACCTTCCTCGACGCCGTCGAACGCCGTGGCGGCGAGGTGAAGCGCGAACTCTCCGGCCCGCAGGACGAAGTGCGCGTGATGACCGTCCACGGCGCCAAGGGCCTCGAAGCCCCCATCGTCATCCTGCCCGACACCTGCGCCGCTCACCGCTCCAGCGACGGCGTCTTCATCACCGAGGACGGCGCGCCGATCTGGGCCGGCTCGAAATCCAACGACACCGAACTCAGCGCGCAACTCCGCGCCATCGCAGACGCCCGGTCGCTCCGCGAACACCGCCGCCTGCTCTACGTCGCCCTCACGCGCGCGCAGGACCGCCTCATCGTCTGCGGCGCCGAACGGGGCAATGCGAAAGACGGCCACGAGAAGACATCCTGGTACCGCGTCTGCGAGGGCGCGATGCAACGCCTCGCCGAAAGCGGACAAGTCGCCGACGTGGAAGATGGCGACCGAACCATCCGCCGCTTCGGCATCGCACCGGCCCAGCTCAACCCGGCCGCCATCTCCACGAAGCAGGCCACCCAACTCCCCGCCTGGCTCACGCGCCCTGTCACGCTCGAATTCAAGGGCCGCCTGCTCTCGCCCTCGCGCCTCACCGCCACCGGCGAGCCTCCCGTCATCTCGCCCTTCGGCGCCGGCCGCGCCGAGCGCCTGCGCCGCGGCACACTCATCCACGTCATGTTCGAAGTCCTGCCCGAGCTGCCGCCGAAGTCCCGCCGCAAGGCAGCCGAAGCCTTCCTCAAGAAGCAGCCGGACCTCACCCCCGCCCAGCGCAAGGAAATGCTCGAAGCCGCCCTCGGTGTGCTGGAGGACGAGGACTTCGCGGACGTATTCACCCCCGGCGGCCGCGCCGAAGCGCCCGTCATCGGCAAACTCGGCGACAACACGATCAACGGCCGCGTCGACCGCCTTGTGGTCACCGACGCCGAAATCCTGATCGTCGACTACAAGACCGACCGCCCCTCGCCCCCCACCATCGAGGGCGTCGGGGAGGCCTATATCGCGCAGATGGCCACCTATCGCGCCGTGTTGACGCAGCGCTGGCCGAACCGCCCCATTAGGTGCCTGCTGGTATGGACAGACGGCCCCAGACTCATGGAAATACCCCCTTCCGCCCTCGACCGCGCGCTCAAGGCCCTCCAGCCGTGAACCGTGCGTTTAGCGGCGCTCTGTTCAATGGAGACCGCCCCCACCCCACCTAGGGTGGGCAAGTTTTCCGGGAAAAATGTCATGACCGTCTCCGCCATCTCCGACGACAGCTTCGACAGCGAAGTCCTCGCCTCCGACAGGCCCGTGATCGTCGACTTCTGGGCCGAATGGTGCGGCCCCTGCAAACAGGTCTCCGCGCACTTCGAAGCCCTCGCCGACGAACTCGGCGACAAGGTGAAAGTCGTGAAGCTCAACATCGACGACAACCCGATGACCGCCGGCCGCTTCGGCGTGCGCGGCCTGCCTACCTTCATGATCTTCGAGAAGGGCAACGTCACCGCCACGCACCTTGGCGCGATGAGCAAGTCGCGCATGGTCGAGTGGCTCAAGGAATCCGCGCCGTCAGTGGCGTAGGTTCAGTTCAAGAGGACACGCACATGGCGCTCCAGGAAATCACCGACGACAATTTCGAGACCGAAGTCATGCAGGCGACTGGGCCCGTCGTCGTCGACTTCTGGGCCGAATGGTGCGGCTCGTGCAAGCAGATGATGCCCGCCTTCGAACAGCTCGCCGGCGAACTCGAAGGCAAAGCGAAGCTGGTCAAGTTCAACGCCGACGAAAACCCCATGACCCCCGGCCGCTTCGGCGTCCGCGGCCTGCCCACCATGATGATCTTCGAGAACGGCAAGCTCCTCTCGATGAAGACCGGCGCGATGACCAAGTCCAAGATCGCCGAATGGGTCAGGGAAGCCGCGCCGTCAGCGGCGTAGTCTCCACGCGAACGGGAAGCATTGACCCGCGCAGCGTCCGCTGCGCGGGTTTTGTTTTGCCGTCTGCCGTGAACGGCAGCGCCGTGATACCCTCAAGCGTTCGCGGAGGCTGGGCATGCTCCTGAAGCGTCTCGTTATCGCCCTTGTTCTGACCGCCGCCTGTGCTGCGCCGGCGCGCGCCTGTCTTGCCAACTATAATCAGGGCCTTGGCTTCTGGGACAAGCCGCCTACTGACCTCCGCCCGGGCGAAGTCGTGCTTGAGGTCGAGTTTGGCGGCGAAGCAGAGCAGGTGGTGCGAGGCAACGCCGAAGGGGACAACGTCTTTCCGTCACCGCAGTATGGCGGTGACGTATTCACGAATCCGGACGAATTCCCGTTCGCAACCTCTTGCGGCGCGGCGACGGCCTATCGTGTGAAGCGCGTCCTTCATGGCGAATTCGACGGCGACATGGTCCTTGTCGGTCCCTTCGTGATCCTCCACGACGAGACTTGGAATCCCTTCCGCAAGCGCATTCTCGTCGGCACGCTTGATCGCCCGATCAAGGCAGCACTCGTTTCGGTCAGAAACTGGCGCGAGCATGTCTTCCTGGGCGCCCCAATGGAGCCCCGACTCGTCAGGGAATGGACGCCTTCGACGGTGGACCGCATCCTCTCACTGCCCGAGCGTCTCGTCTTTGGCGGCGCGCGGCTGATCGGCTTTGGCCTGTCGCATCTGATCGGGGTGACCGCAGAAGGCGCCGCTGGCCTTTGGTTCGGCCTCGCCGTCATCGCCGCGTTCGCCCTCTCAATTGCCCTGCTGATCTGGCGCGCCCGCCGAAAACAAACGGCGGCTGTACGCACTCTTGGGAAGAGCGCGGATACTTCATGACCATGGACCTCTTGCCCTCGGTGCCCGTCCGGTGTTTCTGCACTGCAGCACACGCCTGAGACCGGGGACTTCAATGAGCACGCGAACACCACGCCAGTTCTTCAAGCCGCTGGCGATCGGCGCCCCGGAACCAGCGCGCGAACTGCCGGTGAAGCTCGAGCGCATGATCCATTTCGTGCCGGGCCATAACGAGAAGGTCCGTTCCAAGACACCAGAGATGGCCGCAAAGGTCGACGTCATCCTCGCCAACCTCGAGGACGCCATTCCCTCCGACGCCAAGGACGCGGCCCGCGCCGGTGCCATCGAGATGTCGAAAATGCTCGACTGGAAGGCGCAAGGCACCGGCCTGTGGACGCGCGTCAACCCGCTGAACAGCCCGTGGTTTCTCGACGACGTCACCGAGATCGTGACAAAAGCCGGCAACATCTACGACGTCATCATGCTGCCGAAGGTCGAAGGCCCGTGGGACATTCACTTCGCTGACCAGCTCGTCGCCCAGCTCGAAGCGAAGGCTGGCATCACGCGCCCCATCCTCTTCCACGCCATCCTCGAAACCGGACAGGGCGTCGCCCTGGTGGAAGACATCTGCCTCGCCTCCCCGCGCATGCAGGGCATCTCGCTTGGACCGGCAGATCTCGCCGCGAACCGCGCGATGAAGACCACGCGCGTCGGCGGCGGCCATCCGATGTATAAAGTGATCGAGGATCCGGTCGAAGGTCGCGATCGCATCTCGGCGCAGCAGGACCCATGGCACTACACGCTCGGCAAGATGGTGGATGCTTGTGTTCAAGCGGGCATCAAGCCGTTCTACGGCCCCTTCGGCGACATCGCCGATCTCGCCGCGTGCGAACAGCAATTCAAGAACGCCTTCCTCATGGGCTGCGCCGGCGCATGGTCGCTGCACCCCGGCCAGATCGACATCGCCAAGCGCGTCTTCTCGCCCGAGCCCGGCGAAGTGAAGTTTGCCCTCCGCATCCTCGAAGCCATGCCCGACGGCACCGGCGTCACCATGCTCGACGGCAAGATGCAGGACGACGCCACCTGGAAACAGGCCAAGGTCATCGTCGATCTCGCGAAACAGGTCGCCGCGAAAGATCCGGAGATGGCGAAGGCCTACGGGCTGTAGACTCTCCGATTCTTGACTTTTGCTTTACCCGAAATCGGCTAGCCCTTGAGGCAGCGCCAGTCGAATCGGCGCGTCATCTGGGGGACTACATGAAACTGATGTCTGTGCTCGCCGTAGCCACGGCGATCGGCGGCGTTTCTGCTGCACCTGCGTTCGCGCAAGCTCCGGCGCCTGCTGCTCCTGAAGCGCCGCCTAAACCCGAGAAGCCCGGTCATTCCGGCTTCTATGTCGGCGGCGGGATCAACCTCTATTTCCTCGACCGCGATTTCGCGGCCGGAAACATGCCAATCGCTTTCGAGGACCAGCCGTCTCCCGGCGCGTTCATGGGCCGCCTCGGCTATGCCTTCAACGAGAACTTCGCCGTCGAGGTCGAAGCCGGCATCGGCGGCGCCGATTCCAAGTTCACGACCAGCGGCGGCGGAGCAGATGGCGATGTCGGCCTCGAAAACCCCTTGGGCGCATACGTCGTGCTGACCCTGCCCATGAGCGGCGGCGGCTATCTGCACGGCAAGGCGGGCTTCGTCAGCGCGACGGTCACGCGCGAGTATCTCGGCACTGAATATGACGATTCCGATCTGAGCGGCGCCGCCTTTGGCATCGGTGGAGGCTGGCGCTCCGGCGCTGTGGATTTCCGGATGGAGTACAGCTTCATGTCGGGCGGCGACAGCGGCGATGGCGGCGTGCTCGGCATGTTCATCTACCGCAGCTTCTAGACGGCAAACGCCGGGGCCGCCTCAGCGCGGCTCCGGCAGTCCGTTGAAATCGCGCGACGCATCCACCACGTAACGCCACGCGCCGCCCTCGCGCGCGCCGTCGATCTGCAGGCACGCATACGGGCGGTTCTTCTGATTGTCCGCGTCGCGCCGCGCGATCGGCCACTTCTTCGCGCAATCCTTCGTCAGGCAGTAGCAGGCCTCTGACAAGAAGGCGTCGACGGTGTCGGCGCCATGCGTGAACACCTGCAGCGTCCGCTCGCCCGGCGCCTTCAGCGCGTCGAGCGCAGTGTCCTCGCCCGCGATCAGCTGCTCCACCGCATAGGCGCGCGGCACGAACCGGTTGAGCGACGCCCGATCACCCGCACGCAGAGCGAGGACAAAATCGACAGCCACTCGCTCGACCGCCTCCCGATGCGGCCAGTCCAGCGGCGCGACAGCGAGATCAGCGCCTTTCGCACCCGGCATCCGACGCTTCAGCCCAGCCGGCTTCAGCTCGCCCTGACTCATGAACACCAGGAACGGTCCCTTGGCTTCAAGACACCCCAGCGTGCGGTAGTGCAGGCTGATGCCCGGCGAGCGCAGCAGGCCCGTCATCAGGTCGTTTTCCGCCTGTGCACAATCCGACACGCGTCCTGTGAACGTCCCGCGCCAATAGCCCAGCACATCGCCCTGCCCGTCGACATACCCGCCAATGAACTTCGCGTTGAGCCCGTAGATCGCGTCCTCATCGACATAGAGCCGCTCGCTCCCATAGATCGCAGGCACGCTGACGCACTTGCCCATCCAAGCAGCCGGATTGGAAGCGATCGCCTCGACCGTCGTTTTTTCCGAAGCCGTCGGCGCACACACACGCGCGACACGCGAAGGCTGCTGAGGCGTGGCATCGCCCATCGCGAATACGAAAGATACAATTACGAGAAGTGCGGCGGCGATCCTCATGCCGCCCTGCTAGCATGAGCCGTGCGCTGGCCGAAGGACGTTCAGATCACGTCCAGCTCTCGAACCTGAACCAGCCGGTCATCGGCCAACTGAAGAGGCACGCCTCCTCCTGCGTTCCGGCCCCAATGTTGTGCGCGATCAGCGGCTGTCCGCCATCCGTCTTGCGCGTCACCACGCCGATATGCGGCAGCCCGCCCGACAGCCGCCAGCTGACGATGTCGCCAGGCTTGTAGTCCGCGGCAACCTTGCTGAGCGTCCGCGCCCCACCCTTGCGCTTGAAGTATGTCTCGAGGTTCGGCACGCGGCGGTGATCGATATTCCTGTCCGGCTTCGTAAGGCCCCACATCTTCGGATACGCGCTGAAGGCGGCGGCCATGTCCTCATGCACCTTGACCTGAAGATCGACGCCGGCATGGCGGAAGGCGCGGATCACCGTGTCGGTGCAGACGCCACGATCATCCGCTACGTCGCCCATCGGATAGGCGAGCTTCACGTAGGCGCCGTCATAGGTTTCCTGCTTCAGCGCGCGCAGCTCGGCACCGTAGGCGACCTTGAGCGGGAAAGCAGCGCCAACTTCCGGCGGCGGTAGCTGGGCGTAGGCGCGCGGCCTGCACGCGAGCAGACCAAGCGAGCCAAGCAGCGCAGCGCGGCGGCTGAAGGCGAGAATGCGAGGACCAGACATGACGACCCCCTGATGTCGCGAGACATCAGGGGGCCAAAGGATTGCGGCGGAGCCGCGACCGAAACCCGGCGCGAGGCCGGCTTCGGCAGCGCTAGCCGAGTTTCTTGATGATGCCGAAGTGCGTCAGCAGGATCAGCACGCCGCCGCCGACCATCAGGATCTTCGGGAAGGTGATGTTGAAGCCGAAGAAGTCACCGAAGACTCCAACGCCGCCAATACCGCCCAGACCGCCCAGACCGCCGAAGAGACCACCGGCTCCACCGCCGCCACCCACGATCACTGGAACCAGGATGGGCAGAGCAACCGCCGCTACGCCCGTTACCAGACGGCCCAGCACGACATACTGGTTGTTGGTGAGTTCGAAGAAAATCTGCACGCCCGCGAGGATCGGAAGCAGGAACAACAGGATGAACAGGAAGGACGTTCCGCCAAACTGCATCATGTTGAAGCTGCTGGTGAGATAGCCGGCGATAAGCGCGCCCAGGATCACGATGGCCGCCCAGATGATCGTCGGCTTGGCGAGGATGCCGGCAACCGTCGGATTCGAAGCCATCGCGGCAAGGTCGACGTTCGGCATCGCGCCAGCCGTGACGTAGATGTTTTTCGCGTTCGCTCCATCGACCTCGAAGTCGACATTGTCGTTCGCCTTCGCCGGAGCGGGGCTTTTGAATTCCGCCGCTGTGAAGTTGTAGCGCTGACCGTTTTCACCGCTGATCGCGCCGGTGCCACTCGCGGCATCGAAGCCGAGAACCTTGCCCTTCATGTGGTCGCCCCTCCGGGAGAATATCCTGATGGGTCAAGTAGATAGCAAACTGCGACATTTTGCGCAAACCCAACTTGCCACGGGCGTTCGCTCTGCACAGGTTCGCCCATTCGTCCGGCGCCCGAGAGCCGCCCGAAGCCGCTGCGGCGCCTCATGCTTAACCGCGCCTCAACCCTTTTTCCGTTCGGCCCGACACCGCGCGTTAAGCTTGATCGTGCATAAACGGGACAACCAAAAACACGTCTATCGGTGGGCTCGCGTTATGTTCCAGATCATCGGAGTGGTGGTCGTCTTCGTGATGGTGTTCGGCGGCTTCATGCTCGCCGGCGGCCATTTCGACGTCATCATCAAGGCCGCGCCCTTCGAGATGATGATGATCGGCGGCGCCGCGATCGGCGCCTTCCTGATCGGCAACTCGTTCAAGACCGTGATGGCCGCCGCGGGCGGTTTCGGCAAGATCATGGGCGGGTGCAAATGGAAGGCGAAGGATTACACCGACCTGCTGTCTCTATTGTTCGTACTAACGAAGACAATGAAGACAAAAGGCGTAGTGGCGATCGAACAGCACATCGAGAACCCCAAGGACTCCACGATCTTCCAGAACTATCCGAAGATCCTGAAGGACCATTTCGCCACTGACCTCATCTGCGACACGCTGCGTATGATGACGATGAACCTCGAAGACGCGCACCAGGTCGAGGACGTCATCGAGAAACAGATCGAGAAACACCATCACGAGGCTCACAAGGCCGCGCACGCCCTGCAGAACATGGCCGACGCCCTACCCGCGCTGGGCATCGTCGCGGCCGTGCTCGGCATCATCAAGACCATGGGCGCGATCTCGCAGCCGCCGGAATATCTCGGCAAGCTGATCGGCTCGGCGCTCGTCGGCACGTTCCTCGGCGTGTTCCTCGCCTACGGCTTCGTCGGCCCGTTCGCCGCCCGCATGGGTCAGGTGATCGACGAGGAAGGCCAGTTCTACAAGATCATCAAGGACGTTCTCGTCGCCCACCTGCACGGCAACGCCGCCCAGGTCTCGGTCGAGATCGGCCGTGGCCAGATCCCGTCCGAAGCCCAGCCGTCCTTCGCCGAGCTCGAAGAGGCGCTCAACGGGGTCACCATCTAGTTTTCTGTAGAGTAGCGTAAACAGCGTATGCATCACGGCCCGGCTCTCACAGCCGGGCCGCTTGCTTTTGGGACGCAGGTTGCGCGATTGCGCGGCCCACACCATCCTGCGGGGAAATGGGCGGGAGACGGCGGTGAGCACAAACATACGGAGCATAGCCGCAGCAGGCCTCGCCCTGCTCGCCTCCGCCTGCGCCAGCTATCCGACGCTTGCCGAGCGCTCAGGCCTGCTCGCGCCGACGATGGAATACTACGCGCCCGAGCCGGGCGGCGGGCCTGCCCCGCTTGTGATCCTCGCGTCCGGCTGTGGCGGCCTGCACGGATTGCAGGGCCCCAAGATGGTGATGAAGAACTACGCTGCCGCCGCGAACCGCGCCGGCGCCTATGTCGCCGTGATGGACAGCTTCTCCTCGCGCGACATCGACTTCAAAACCTCGGTCAGCATGGTCTGCTCCGGCCTGCAGCTGCGCGGCGATGAACGCGCCGGCGACATCGTCACTGCCGAAGCGCTCGCCCGCGCACACTGGGGCAATACCAAATTCACCGGCGTGATCCTCGGCGGCTGGAGCCATGGCGGATGGACAGTCATGGAACTGCTCTCCGCCGGCTCGAACCCGAAACAGGTCGGCGGCTTTCGCATCGAGGCGCCATCTCGCGCGACAACACCCGATGCGGTCGCGCTCTACTATCCATACTGTGGCTTCCTCAATTCCGCCGGCCGCAGAAAGTGGGACTTCAAGGGCCCGCTGCTTCTCCTGTTGCCCGGCCAGGAGCCGGACAGCACATCTGGCGAATGCATCGACGAGGTGAAGCGCGCGCGTGACGGGCTCGATGGCGTCACGGTCGCGAGCTTCCCGAAGAACACGCACGCCTTCGACGAGGAGGATCAGGTGCCCGGCTCGGAATACGTCCACGATCCCGAGGCGACGCAGCGCGCGCTCGTCATCTTCGAGAATTTCGTGAGAGCACAGGCCGAACGCCTGCGCTGATCAATCCGTCGCCGTCTTCGGTCCCGGCACGACCCGCGCCTCCTGCTGGCCCGCCGCAGTTAGATAGCGGTTAGCTGCCGCAACGATGTCCGCCTTGGTCACGGCGCGCACGCTGGCCTCGATAGCCGCCAGCTTGTTTCGCTCGGTCAGTTCCGGCCGTGTCTGCGCCTGCGAGATCAGGTTCAGCCAGTAGCCGTTCGAGGTCGCATTCTGCGGCAACACCTCCAGAGACGGGGTAATCGCCCGGCTGAACTCGTCGTCGCTGATCTCGCCCGCCCGTATCTCCGCTGCAATCTTTTCCAGCGCGAGCATCACACGGTCGACATCCTCCGGCTTCACCTCCGCGCCCGCGCTGAGATAGCCATAGCCGGGCGTTACGGACGACACGCTCACGCCCGCGCTTGGCGAATACGTCGCCCCCAGCGCCTCGCGTACCTCCTCGATCACCTTGAGCCGCATCACCGCCGCCATGACGCTCAGCACGCGCACCGCCTGCGGATCCTTGTCGGGGTCGATGTCCGTCACCGGCCAGAACACATAGGCGATCGCCTGGCTGGCCTCGCCCGCATGCGTGAACGTCAGCGGCGATTTTTCCTGCCGGAACACTACCGGCTTCGGTGATCTGAATTTCGTGGGCGACGCCTCGCGCTTCGGCAGCGCGCCGAAAGTCTTGGCGACCAGTTCGATGACGCGGGCCTCGTCGATGTCGCCCACCACGCCGATCTCGATCGCGCCATGCTGCAGGATCGGTGTCAGGTAATGCTGCAGCTCAACGAGGGAGCGCCACGCATAGCCATCGTCCGGATCGTCGCCGAACCGCCTGTCGCCCGAGAACAACGCGCGCATTCCCTTCGACGACCACACAGCCTGAGCGTTAGCGTCCTGCCGCGGCCAGCTCAGCACCACGCTCTCGCGCCAGCGCCGCTCGGCCTCGGACCTGTAGGCCGGATGCGTCATGTATGCGGCGATAACCTGCAGCTGCAGTTCGAGATCCTCTGGCGTCGTGCCGTAGGTCCCGCCGAAAGACGTCGCGGTCGAATTGAACCGAACCGACGCCGTCTTGCCTTGCAGGATCGCGCGCAGGTCGTCGATCGAGTGCTTCTCCAGCCCGCCCGACGCGAACGCACCCATCAGCTGCTGCAGGCCGAACGGCTCTTCCGGAAAATCGAGACTCCCATGCCCCACACGCAGCGACACCTGCACCGAGTTGCGCACGAAGTCGGTCTTCTTGATGTTGAGCCGCACATTGTTGTCGAACACGATCAACCGCGTATCGATGTCGGCGAGCCGCTCATCCTTCGCGATCTTTCCCGGCTTTCCGAAATTCGTGTAGGCGAACGGGATGTTCCCGTGCGCTTCCGGCGGCGACACCTCCACCTTCCCGCTATCCTTCCACGCGGCCACGATCTCTGCCTCGACACCGGGGCGCTCCACGGTCGAGGACATGAAGAAGAGCAGCGGCTCCTTCATCGGCATCCATTTGCGGAAAGCTTCATTGACGGCCTCCGGCGTCACATCGCCCGCCCATGTCTCGAATCGCGCGAGACCTGACGAAGGCGTTGCAAACACCGTGTCGTTCTGAGCCGACGACAGCAGCCCGCCGATCAGCGCGCCTGTCGATCGCGTATTCTCCCGCTCCGCCTGGTTCTTCTGGCTGGTGCGCAGCGCCTCGACCTGCCGCTCGACCTCATCCTGCGTGAAGCCGTGCAGCAGCGCCCGCCGCCACTCCTGCTCCAGCCGCTGCAGGCCCGGCTTCCAGCTCTCCGGCGTCACGCTCACCGAACCGCCGGCGATCTCCGCGACCTTCAGAATGTTGCCCGTCGAAGGGCTCGCGCTCCGGAACGGTGGATCCTCCTGGTTGGCGATGGGCGCGAGCCTACGGCTAAAAGCTCCGATTCCGAACATCAGAAGATTGTCCGCCCGCCGCTGCGCGCCCGTATCGGTCTGTTCCTCATACGGCATCAGCGAATAAACGCTGATCGAATTTCCACCATCCTTGTGCACGAAGACGGACGCCCCGGACGCCCGCTCCTTCAGCGCATAGGAAAGATCGGGCTCCCCGCCCGCTTCGCCCTTGCCTAGCCAGTCGCCAAATTTGTCGGCGATCTTCCTTTCGACCGCATCGACATCGAAGTCGCCGACAATGATCAGCGTCGCCCGCTCCGGCCGGTAGTAGCGTTCGTACAGAGACACCATGGTCTCGCGCGTCGCCGTCTCAAGCACCTTTGGATCGCCAATGGGCATGCGATCGACCGCATAGGCGCCGGGGACCAGGAACTCCAGCTGCTGCTCGTTCCGCCGCCGCTGGAAATTGTCGCCGCGCCGCCATTCCGACAGCACCACGCCCCGCTCGCGATCGATCGCGGCTGCATCGAAGATCAGCTCACTCGCCAGCTCGCGCAGCAGGAACAGGCTTTCATCGACCAATCCATCCGAAGCGTTCGGCAGCTCCAGCATGTAGGTCGTGAATTCCTGGCTCGTCTGTGCGTTCGTGTCCGCGCCAAAAGCCAACCCCAGACGCTCGAGGATCTTCACCATCTCGCCTTCTCGGACGTTCTTCGATCCGTTGAACGCCATGTGCTCGATGAAATGGGCGAGGCCCTTCTCGTTCTCCGCCTCCTCCAGCGACCCGAAATCGAACGAGAACCGGATCGACACCGCGCCCGGCGGCAGCTGGTTCTTGCGCAGCGCATAGCGCATCCCGTTGGGCAGTGTCCCGAAACGCACGGCAGGATCCGGCTTGATGTCGCTGCTCTCATGCGCCCAGCGCGCCGGCGTGGGCGATGCCTGCGCAAGCGCCGGCGCGGTTCCAAGCGCAAGCGCAAGGCAGATGCCGGCAAGCCAGCGTTTCATTCCCCGCCCTCCGGCAAGCATGAGCCGACTATGCGCCTGCGCCACAGGCGTGTCGATTGAGCTGGATCAGAGGTTTGTGTGCGGCGGCAGACAGTTTCGTGACCAGACAGCGCCTAGTCGACACGCTCGCCATTGAGCTGCAGCGCAGCGCCGGAGAGATAGACGGATCCGCAGATATAGATGCGGTCCGCTCCCCCCTTCGCGGCCATCGCGATTGCATCACTCAAATCGCGTGCGACAGCCGCCTCCGCACCGAGCGTCGAAGCAATCCCCGCCACATGCCGCGGGTCAGCGCCTGGCCCACCCTCCTGCCCGCCACTGTCCGGCAGCGGACAGATGATCAGCTGGTCTGCCACCGGCACAAGCTCGGCCAGCACGCCCTCGACATCCTTCACCGCTTGTATCGCGAACACGATGGCCACCCGCTCGCCCTCTTCCCGCGTCTCGCGGATGGCTTGCGCCAAGGTCGCCGCCCCGCCCGGATTGTGCGCCGCGTCGATCCACACCGCGCGCTCGCCCACCAGTGGCCCGTGCCTCAGCCGCTGCAGCCGCGCCGGCCACGTCGCCTCGCGCAGGCCTGCCGCCATCGCCTGCGCCGTGATGCGCCTGTCGCCGATGGCCTCAACCGTTGCGCACGCCGCGCCGGCATTCTGCGACTGATGGCGCCCTGGCAACCCCAGCCATGGCGTCCGCACGGTAAGTCCACGCCCTTCATAGACAAACGCCTCGCCATCCCGCTGCGTCTTCCAGTCGTCGCCAACCTCGATCACCTTCGCCGCAACAGCGCGCGCTTCCTCGCGCAGCACGCCGAGCGCGATGGCTGGCTGCTCGGCAATGATCGCCGGAACGCTCTCCCGGAAGATCCCCGCCTTCAGCCGGGCGATGGCAGCCACGCCCGACACCCCGAACATTGTCTCGTGGTCGCGGCTGATCGGCGTCACCACCGTCGCCGCCGGACGCTTCATCACATTGGTCGCGTCCGTCGCACCACCCGCGCCGACTTCAATGATGGACAAGTCCGCGCGCTCCTGTGCGAACAGACAGAACGCAGCCGTGGTCAGCGCCTCGAAATAGGTAAGCTCTTGCGTGCGCCGGTAGATGTCCGAGAGCACATCGGCCAGCGTCACGTCGTCCACCAGCTTGCCTGCCACCCGGATGCGTTCGTTGACGCGCGTGAGGTGCGGCGATGTGAAGACATGCACTTTCAGCCCGGCGGCTTCCGCCATCGCGCGGATGAAGGCGCCAGTCGAACCCTTGCCATTGGTGCCGGTGATATGAATCGCGGGCGGAATCCGGTCCTGCGGATCGCCCAGTTCGACCAGTGCCTTCCGGACATGGGCCGTGCCGAATGCCGGCGAAATCCGACCTCCCGACCCCTCGCGAAAGCGATCGAGTTCACGCGCGACTATGGCGGCGTCAGCCAACCGAATCTCCAGCCCGACTCCAACCACCCTCTCGCGCCGCACCATAATGCGAACAATGCGCAGCGCGAAACACGTTCCCGATACGGGGGAGTTCCCACAGCTGATACTGCCTGCGTCAGCTTGACCCAGCACCCGGCGCAGGCGCACCCTCCCGGCGGCGTTCACAGGGGGTGGCGATGCTGTCGCACAAATTCCTTGCCGTGCTTGCGTCTTTCGGTGTCATCGGAGCGATCGCCGCCGCGGGGCAGGTTTCGCTGGCCCAGCAGCAGCAACTCCCGCGCATCCAGCAGCAGCCGCCGGTGCAGATCGCGCCGCAGATACAGATCCAGCCGAACATCGCGCTGAATATCGAGAACTGGGGTTTCGAACAGGGTCTGACAGGGTGGGAGAAGAGCGGGACCGCCTTCAACACCCAGCCGACCTATGGCGACAACGTCGCGGCCAAGCGCGTGGTCGGCGCCTCCTCGCAATTCAAGATGCCGCTCGGCGGCGATTACTGGAGCGATGTCTCCTTCCCCATCGGTCACAAGGGCAATCGTTGGCTCGGCACCTACGAGAACCGTCCCGGCAACACCACACTCGGTGTGGTGCAGGGCGATGCGCCCACCGGCACGCTGACGTCCAAGGCCTTCGTAGCCGACAAGGCCGTGATCTCCTTCCTTATCGGCGGCGGTGAGGACATCAACGGACTGGCGGTCGCGCTCTACGAACGCACCGCGACCACCGGCGCGGGCCCGACCTGCGAGCCCTTGAACGCTCCCGCCCTCAACCAGCAGGCGCGTGACGCCATCCAGCAGCCGCAGGTCCGCAACGCCCCGCAGATCCGCAACGCGCCCGGGATTGCGCCCCAGATCCAGAATCCTCCACAAGCGCCGCGGCCGCCCACGCCGCAACCAGCCGCAACCGCCCCGCTTCCCCGCCAGCTGCAATGCGCTGATGGCCTCTACTCGTTGATCACCTTTACGCCGAAGACCGGATTGAAATCCGAGCTGATGCGCCGCGACTGGTGGAACATCGCCAACTATCGCGGCAAGACGCTGCGCATCCGCATCACCGACAACAAGACCGATGCATGGGGCCACATCAACGTCGATGACTTCCGCTTCGAGGCGCAGGAGCCGACACGCACCCCCTCGCCCATCGGCGGCGCGAGCCGAATGGCAGTGCCCTACACCTTCCGCACAGCCGCCGCCGGAGAGCCCGCCGCCAACGGCCATGTCGACTGGGACGCGCCCGTCTGGGGCATCGCGGACCTCCACACCCATCCGATGAGCCATCTCGGCTTCGGCAAAAAGCTGATGCACGGCGCGCCCGATGGCGACATGGCGAAGGAACTCGCCAACTGCAACGCAGCCCACGGCGGCTGGGGCTTCGACAATACCGGCGGTAACTATCTTCGCGCGCTCATCGTCAACATGGTCGACAAGTCCTACGTCCTGAAGGGCGGGGACACTCACCCTGATCACCCGCACGCCGGCGCGCCCGCGCTGACCAACTGGCCGCACTTCTCATCGGCCATCCACCAGCAGATGCGCTGGGAATGGATCAAGCGTGCGCATGAAGGCGGCCTGCGCGTCATGGTCGCCCTTGCGGTCAACAACCAGTTGATCGCCGACGGCATCGACGGCGACAACGCCTACACCAACAAGACCGGCGACAAGTTCAGCGGCGACGAACAGATCGCAGCGATGAAGAACTTCGTTGCCTGGGTCAAACGCCAACCTGGCGGTGATTTCCTCGACATCGTCCTCGATCCGGCCCAGATGCGCGACACCGTTCGCAAGGGCAGGCTCGCCATCGTGCTCGGGATCGAGGTCGACAATATCGGCGACTTCAACGTGATCGGCGCCAACAAGTCGAACGCCGCCGTGACCGCCGAGATACGCAGCCTGCACGGCAAGGGCGTGCGCTACATCTTCCCGGTCCACGTCTCCGACAACGCCTTCGGCGGCGCGGCCGTCTACGACGAGCTGTTCAACTTCGCGAACCGCTATGCGGCGACACAGCCCCTGCCGCCGGAAATCGGCTCCTGGGCGCCCGGTACCGCGTATCGCGTCGAACACGCGCCAGACCCGGAAGTCACCTACGAACTGAAGCCGCTGATTCCGCTTCCGGGCGTCGTCATGTTCCAGCTGCGCGCTGCGCTGGAGGTATTCGAGCGGGCGCCCACGCCCTTCCCCAACCCCTGCTTCCCATGCCCGATCGAGCTGATCTCGCTGGCCGAACAGAGCGCACGCTGCGAGACGTTCAAGGGCATCAGCGGCCTGCGACTCAACACGATCGACCCTCAGGTTTGCGGGCCGCCGGCGCTGGAATTCCGCACCCTTTTCCAGCCGAAGCAGTACCAGCTCATCACCCGCTTCTTCCTGACGCCTGATCCGACGACCGACAGCTATCGCCGCGTCGCCGTTGGTCATCGCAACCAGAAAGACATGACGCCGCTCGGCGAAGTGGCGATGAAGGAGATGATGCGCCTCGGCATGATCATCGACATCGACCACATGTCGGAGAAGACGACCGAAGACGCCTTCCGCCTCGCCAAGGCGGTGCCCGGTGGTTACCCGCTCGTCTCGGGCCATACCGGCTTCCGCGCCATGCAATCCCACGACGTCAACGAGAACCAGCGCTCCGATGGCCAACTGAACGAGATCCAGCAGCTCGGCGGCATGATGGGAATCGGGTGGGGCTACTCGCCTGACACCGACGGATCGAAGACGAAGAACTTCGCGACCGTCATCGCCGGGCGCGGCGGACGCGGCTTCACATCGTCGAATGTGAACTACACCTCACAGCTCTGCGCCGGCACGTCGCGCACCTTCGCGCAGAACTATCTCTACGGCATCGAGAAGATCGGCGCCGTCGCGCTCGGGTCCGACATCAACGGCCTGATCGCCCAGCCGAGCCCACGCTTCGGCCCCAACGCCCGCGCCCACGGCAACAGGTGTGTCGGCCAGAACGACAACACGCGCGTCAACTACACGGGCAGGCCCGTATCCACGCCCGGCCGCGCGGCGCTTACGCCTTCCAGCGCACTCTCGCGTGTCTGGGACATCAACGTCGACGGCGTCGCCCACTACGGCCTGCTGCCAGACTTCCTGCAGGACATGACCCATGTCGGCGTCAACTCCGCCGACATGTCGCCCCTGTTCCGCTCAGCCGACTACTTCGCCAGCACCTGGACGAAGGCTGTCGAGCGCTCGTCCAGCGTACGTTAGAAAAGCAACGCCCGTCGCATCAGCGGCGGGCGCCTGTTCGGCATCGGCTACGGCAGGACTTCGGCAAGTTCGATCAGGTTGCCGAACGGGTCTGCGAAGAACGCCAGCTTGCGGCTGATCACCTCCAGCACGAAAGGCTCCGTCACAATCCTGACGCCCCGCGCCTTCAGGTTCGCCACTGTTTCGTCCACGCTTTTCACGTTGAGGCAGAAATGGTGGAAGCCACGATACTTCAGGCTGTCACCTAGATCCGTGTAGGGCCGCGCCTCGACCGGCGCCGGCTCCCCACCGCCAAGGATCTCCAGATAGAAGTGATCGTCCGCTGCGGGCGCCATGTAGGCAAGCTGCTCGTCGGCATACGGCCACTCCGCGATCACGCGGAAATCCAGCTTTTCCGCATACCACGCCTTCGCCGTCGCGAAGTCCGGCGTGCGCACCGCCACGTGGTGCCCTCGCATGTCGGCAAACGGCGAGGACGTGTTTTGGGCGGGAGGAATGAAGTCGGCCATAGGAAGTCTCCTTGATTGTTCGGGCTACTGCCGCCCGTGACAAGGAGATTTGCGCATTTTGGTCGCCGCGATTAGACGGATAATCATCCAAACACTGATGAGCAGGATTCAGTAATGCGAACGACGGATCTTTCCGAACTGGCCGCGTTCGATGCTGTTGCTCGCTACCGAAGCTTTCGCCGCGCCAGCGAAGAACGTGGCGTCACGGCCTCCGCGATCAGCCACGCCGTCAGCAATCTTGAGGCGCGCGTCGGCATCAGGCTCCTCAACCGCACCACTCGCAGCGTTTCGCTCACCGAAGCCGGCGCCATGCTGCTGGCGCGATTGCAGCCAGCGTTCGGCGATATCGGCACAGCGCTCGATGGCCTCAACCAGTTCCGCGACACCCCTTTCGGCAAGGTGCGCATAAACGCACCCAACTCGATCGCGCCTTTCATCTTCAGTCAGGTGATGGGGCCGCTGCTCGCGAAGAACTCCAATCTCGAAATCGAGATCGTCGCCACCGATCGCCTCGTGGATATCGTCGCCGAGGGCTTCGACGCCGGCATCCGTCTGGGAGAAAGCCTGCGGGATGGCATGACCGCCGTCCGTATCAAGCCGCGTCTGCGCTTCGCCGTCGTTGGCTCACCCGCCTATTTCAAGAGCCGCGGCAAGCCACGCACGCCCGACGACCTGAAGAGCCACGCCTGTATCCAGAACATGTATCCGTCTGGCGCCCGGTATCCGTGGTCATTCGCGCGCGACGGCAAGGCAATCGACTTTCAGCCTACCGGCCCACTCGTGCTCGACGACCACGAACTGATGGTGCAGGCGGCAGTCGCAGGAACCGCCCTCGCCTATGTCTGGGAAAAACGCGCCGAGGCCGAACTGAAATCCGGTCGCCTCGTCCGCTGCCTCGATGGCTGGATCGAGCCCGAGGACTGGCTCCACCTCTACTACCCGACACGCAAATACATCTCGGCCGGCCTGAAAGCCGTCATCGAAACGATGCGCGTGTGAAAGCCTACTTCGCCGCGTGCTCTTCAGCAGCAACCGCTTTCGAACGGCGGCCACGTGCGGGCGCCATCAGCATGCCGAGGATGGCGCCAACAGTCGGCGTCAGCTCCTTGCGCGGGCAGACGATGTCGACCATGCCGCGCTCGCGCAGGAATTCCGAACGCTGGAAGCCTTCCGGCAGTTTCTCGCGGATCGTCGCCTCGATCACGCGCGGGCCCGTGAAGGCCAGCTGCGCGCCGGGCTCGGCGATCTGCACGTCGCCCAGCATGGCGTAGGACGCCAGCACGCCGCCCGAAGTCGGGTCGGAAAGGATGACGATGTAGGGAAGCTTGGCGCGCTTCACGTCCTGGATCGCCAGGACCGTGCGCGGCATCTGCATCAGCGCGAATGATGATTCCTGCATCCGGGCGCCGCCCGAAGCGGTGACGACGATCAGCGCGGCCTTGCGCGCGACAGCCGTCTCGGCCGCCTTGATGAAGGCCTCGCCGGCAGCCATGCCGAGCGAGCCGCCCATGAAGGCGAAGTCCTGCACCAGGATCACAGCCTTGCGGCCGTTGATCTCGCCATGGGCTGCAACCATGCAGTCCTCACGACCCGTCTTGGCCTTCGCCGTCTTGAGACGGTCGGTGTAGCGCTTGTCGTCCTTGAACTTCAGCGGGTCGCGCATGACCGGCGGCATCGGGATCTCGGTCCACAGCCCGCCGTCGAACATGTACTTGAAACGCTGCTCAGGCCCGATGCGCATGTGCGCGCCCGATGGCGTGACCCAGTAGGAGCTCTCAAGCTCCGCCCGGTACACCAGCTCGCCCGTCTTGGGGCATTTGACCCACAGGCTATCGCCTTCGGTGTCGTCCTTCTTGGCGAAGATGGACTTCAGGCCAGGAGGAAGATTGGTAAGCCAGTTCAATGAACGCTCCGCTCACTACGCGCCGTAGTTATGGCGTTTGACAGTGACTGTGCAACCACACTTATTCGCTTGACAGATGAGGCAGGATCGCCCTGCTCCACCGCCGCGCGGACTTCTTCGACCAGCGCCGAACCAACGACGACGCCATCGGAAATACGAGCAAAAGCAGCGGCTTGTTCCGGCGTGCGCACGCCAAATCCAACCGCCACCGGCAGTTTCGAGATGCGCCGGGCGCGCTCGACGCCGGCGGTAATATCGGCCTGCGCGCCCACGGCGGCGCCGGTCACGCCCGCCACCGAGACGTAATAGACAAAGCCGGATGAGCCGTTGGCGACTGTTTCCATGCGCTTTTCTGTCGTCGTTGGCGTCGCGAGGCGGATCACGGCCAGGCCGTGTTTCGCCAGCTCGATACGCAACGGGGCATCCTCTTCAGGCGGCAAATCGACGGTAATCACGCCATCCACTCCCGATTCCGCGGCCTTTTCGGCGAACGCGGCAAAACCCATTCGGTGGATCGGGTTCGCATAACCCATGACGATCAGAGGCGTCGAAGTGTTAACAGAACGGAAACGACGGGCAATTTCTAACGTAACGGTAAGGTTCGCGCCAGCGGCGAGCGCACGCAGCGCTGCTTTCTGGATGGCCGGCCCGTCGGCCATCGGATCGGTGAAAGGCGCGCCCAGTTCAATGATATCCGCGCCCGCTTTGGACAGCGCCAGCAGGCTCTGGAACGACGTCTCGATGTCCGGGTCGCCGGCCATCAGATAGGCCACGAACGCTGCGCGGCCTTGTCGGGCGCAGTCGGCAAACGTCGCGGTGATGCGGTCGGCGGTCATTCTGGACTGGGAAATGCGCTTCTAGGGGGACCTGGCCAAAGCACGTGTCGGGGGCCGAACCGGCCCGAAGCGCCACTGGATACCCGAAATCGGAAGCCGTCCCTATCCCTGCAAGCGCTTCCCGATGCCGCACTGCAACAAAAGTGGAACATCGCTTCGGAGGCGAGTGGTGGCCTAGAGATTCGCGCCGTCGAACTTGTCGAGCTTCAGCGCATCGAGATCGATGTCCGGCACGCAGCGCAGATTCACAGCCACCATCCGCTTGCCGTCCGGCGCAACGCCGCCGCCGTGGGTCGAGATCCCGCAACTGGCGCAGAAGTAGTGATTGATGGCCTGCTTGTTGAACAGGTAGGTCGACACGTCCTTCTGGGGCGTCTTCAGCCTGAACTTGTCCGGCGTCGTGAACGCCAGCATGTGCCCCGCCCGGCGGCAGTACGAACAGTTGCAAACCATCGCCGAAGGAAACTCGCCATCGACCTCGAAGGCGACCTGTCCGCAATGGCAACTACCAGCGTGGGTGGTCATCGGGAGGTCTCCTCTGGCGATGGCGGCAGCGAGCATGGCTCGACGCCCGGCACAAGATGGAAATCGATCATGTTGAGCTGGGTCGTCCTTGCCTTGTAGTGACGTACGCCAAGGCAAGGCCCACCCTCGCTCCGTCTCATGGCAATTGCGCTACCGCCGCTCTCAACAGCCTTCCACTCCAGTCGCCGCAGATCCTCGACGTAGACGTCGAACATCCGCTGCCGGAATCCTTCTGTCGTGATGATCCGCGTCGATGTCGGCGTATGCAGGTCCACCCAGTTGCCCGGCACGACAGGAAGGTTCACCACTCCGGGCCAGAGTGTTTGCACCAACTCGCACTCGACCTGCTGGAGTTTGACTGTCCACCTTGGCGGAACTGGTGCGTCAAAAGTGATGGTCAGTCCGCCGTCCACCATCACACACTCTCGCCCGTCCCCTTCGCCACGCGCGTAGGTAGGTCCTGACGACAGTGGATTCTCGCGAAGCTTGCGCCAACCGCTTGCCTGCATCGTCGCGACGTACGGCGTCGGCTCGATCTCGGACCTGTCCACGGCCTCGACAGACGCGAAGCGGAACGGATACGCCGTGGCATGCACCGAAATCCATTGTCCCTCCTGCAGCGGCAGGTCGAGAAAGCCCGGCAAGATCAACGGACCATTTGCGTCCCGCTGCGTTGTCGCACACGCTGACGCCGCCAGCACGCCAGCGACGATCAGCAACCCGCGGCGAAACATGCGCCCTCGCTAGATCTTCATCCCCAGATGCCCGGCGACGGAGAAGATATCCTTGTCCCCTCGCCCGCACATGTTCATCACGATCAACCCGTCCTTGCCGAGCTCCTTCGCGATGTCGCCGACGCGCGCCAGCGCATGCGCGGGCTCCAGCGCCGGGATGATGCCTTCGAGGCGTGTGCACAGCTGGAACGCGTCGAGCGCTTCCTTGTCAGTGCAGGTGCGATACTCCGCGCGTCCCGTCTCGTGCAGGAACGCATGCTCCGGCCCGATGCCCGGATAGTCCAGCCCCGCCGAGATCGAGTGGGCGTCGATGATCTGCCCGTCCTTGTCCTGCAACAGGTAGGTGCGGTTGCCGTGCAGGATGCCAGGCATGCCGCCCGTCAGCGACGCGGCATGCATGCCGGTTTCCACGCCGTGCCCACCGGCTTCGACGCCGATCATCTTCACGCCCTCATCCTCGATGAAGGGATGGAACAGGCCGATCGCGTTCGAACCGCCCCCGATCGCCGCCACCAGAACATCCGGCAGACGCCCTTCCTGTTTCAGGATCTGCTCGCGCGCCTCGCGCCCGATGATCGACTGGAAGTCGCGCACCAGTTCCGGATAGGGATGCGGCCCCGCCGCCGTGCCGATGACGTAGAACGTGTTCGACACATTCGTCACCCAATCGCGCAGCGCCTCGTTCATCGCATCCTTCAGCGTGCCCGTGCCCGACGACACCGGCACGATCTCCGCGCCGAGCAGGCGCATGCGGAACACGTTCGGCTTCTGCCGCTCGACATCGGTCTCGCCCATGAACACCACGCACGGCAGGCCGAAGCGCGCGCAGATCGTGGCCGTCGCAACGCCATGCTGCCCCGCCCCCGTCTCCGCGATGATGCGCGTCTTGCCCATGCGCCGCGCCAGCAGCACCTGCCCGATGCAGTTGTTGATCTTGTGCGCGCCTGTGTGGTTCAGCTCGTCGCGCTTGAAGTAGATCTTCGCGCCGCCGAAATGCTGGGTCAGCCGCTCGGCGTAATACATGGGCGACGGCCGCCCGACATAGTGCTCCAGCAGCCAGTCGAACTCTTCCTGGAATTTCGGATCGGCCTTCGCCTTGCGGTATTCCTGCTCGAGATCGAGCACGAGCGGCATCAGCGTCTCGGCCACATACCGTCCGCCAAACTCGCCAAAACGCCCGTTGGCGTCCGGCCATTGCGACCAGGTATTCGGGCGGGGTGCGGCGGCGTTTGTCATGGGGTTCCGATAGACCGCCCCGCGCGCGGTTCCAAGCCCCGAAGGGCGCCCACGGCCTCATCCGTGCGTTAAGACCATCAACGAACACAGGACGCCCGCATGCGCTATTTCGACTTCTCTTCCTGGCAGGGCATCCTCCTGTCGATCCTCGCCCTGTCGCTGTTCGCCCTCATCGGCGTCGGCATCCGCGTCCTGATGATGCTGACAATCCAGCAGCGCCAGCAGCGCATGAACCGCCAGATCAACGAACGCCTGCGCACGCTGATCGCCGCCTACAAGACGCTCGGCGGCTCCTTCACCGGCGAACTCACCGTCGACCCGGCGCATCTTCGCGACCTGAACCAGCGCGCGAAGGAAGCCGGCGTTGAAGGCCCGGAGCCCTCCGAACGCCCGCGCCGCATCCGCGATGCGGTGGAGGCAGCCCTCTCCGACATCATCCTGCTCGGCACGGAAGAGCATGTCCGCCTCGCCGGACAGGCCGCGAGCGACATGGCCGCCGGCCGCCCGATCCACACGGCCGAACTCGTCGTCTCCCTCCGCAACTTCATCCGCCAGGCCCTCGACCTTGCTCCCGTGCCTGCCGACGTCGCGATCCCCCGCCAGGGACCCACCCGTCAACAAGGCGGCGGAGGTCGCGGCAAGGGCGAGGGAGACAAGTCGCGCGGCGGCGGCGGTATGGGCGGGGGTGGCGGCGGCGGCATGGGCCTCGGAGCAGGCCGCAACGCCGACGAGGAGTGAGGCCACTCAGCTTTAATTCAGTGGCCCATCAGCCTCGTCCAGCGCGGCCGGACTACTCCTCGTCTTCGTCAGCGTCGTCTTCCTCTTCATCGTCGCCGTCTTCGTCCTCATCTTCGTCGTCGTCGGCGTCTTCATCCTCGCCCTCTTCGTCTTCCGGCGTCGCAAGCAGGGGAAGAACGCTGAACAGCGCGTCAGGAAACAGGGACGTCGGCAGATCTTCGATGTTGAGGGTCACGAGGCTTCCTTTGTGTGAAGTGGCGAACCACCCGCGAGCATTGCATATCCAGTTAGCTCGCTTGTGACAGGAAAAAAGGATCGTTGCGGGAAGTCGAGCCTTCAGCCCGCCGCCTTCGCCGCCCTGATGAAGGCCTCGACCTTCGCCTTGTCCTTCACGCCCGGGCTCTTCTCGACGCCGGAGGACACGTCCACCGCCGCAGCTCCCGACTTGCGGATCGCCTCGGCGACGTTCTCAGGCGTCAGTCCGCCCGACAGCGTCCAGTCCTCGTGATCGTTCACCCGGAAGCCCTTCAGGATCGACCAGTCGAAACTCCGGCCATGACCGCCCTCGCGCGTTGCGCCCTTCGGCGGCTTGGCGTCGAACAGGAAGGCGTCCGCCGCCTCGAACTCGGGAACTTCCTCGAGATCGCGCTTCGAGACGACGCCAAGCGCCTTGATCACCGGCACGAGCGGATGCCGTCTTGCGAACGAGGCCACCGCGGCCGGGCTCTCCTTGCCGTGCAGTTGCACCGCGCCGATCTCGGGCGTCTCCCTGACCAGGTCATCCAGCCACGGGACTTCCAGCGTCGCCACCACCCAGGGTTCGGCGCCCAGCTCGGCCGCGCGGCGGATCAGGGCCTGCGCGTTGTCCTTGGCCACGTATCTCGGGGAGGCCTCCACGACCACGAAGCCGACCATGTCGGCCCCGGCCTCAACGGCCATCTCGAGGTCTGATTCGCTGGTGAGGCCGCAGATCTTGACGCTGATCATCTTCGCCATCCGGCGGCACGGGCCTTGAAAATACAGCGTATTTTCGTGGCCCAGAAAAGCAGAAAGGGCGGCGCTCAGGCCGCCCCTTCCGTACGCTACTGAACTCTACTCAGGTCGCCGGGATACCTCAGCGGCCCTTGGCAAGCAAGTCCCTGATCTCCGCGAGGAGTTTCTCCTGAGCAGGCGTCTCCGGCGGAGGAACAGGCGCGGCTTCTGCTTTGCGCTTCATTGAGTTCATGCCCTTCACGACCATGAACATCGCGAACGCAACTATGAGGAAGGTGATGATGAAGTTGATGAACTTGCCGTAGTTGATGGCGACTGCGGCGATTTCCTTGCCGTCCGGCCCGATGCTCGCCGGCTTCAGCTCATAGGCCAGCTTCGAGAAGTCCATGCCGCCCGTGATCAGGCCGATCACCGGCATGATGATGTCCGTCACCAGCGATGTGACGATCGCTCCGAACGCCGCGCCGATGATGACGCCAACCGCCAGGTCGACGACGTTTCCGCGCATGGCGAATTCACGAAATTCCTTGAACACCCGGTATCCCCTGTGCCGCCCGGCGCCCCAGTTTGCGCCTGCCCCAGTGTCTCACACGCCCGTGAGGCGTCCAACCTGAATCAAGGCAGGACGGCTATTCCCTCACCAAAACAGGGAGATCAGTCCCGGTCTTCCGGGTCGTGGCCGTTGTTGAGGCGCGAGCGCAGCTCCTTGCCCGCCTTGAAGAACGGCACGTGCTTGGCCTCGACTGACACGGAATTGCCCGTGCGCGGATTGCGGCCCGTGCGGGCCTCGCGCTTGCGCACCGAGAACGCGCCGAAACCGCGCAGCTCCACGCGATCCCCACGCTCCAGCGCGGCGGCGACCTCATCGAAGATGACATCGACGATCTTCTCGACCTCACGCACTTTCAGCGTGGGGTTCTCTTCGGCGAGACGCGCAATGAGTTCTGAACGCAGCATGGGACGGAAAATCGCGCTAAGCCGAGCGAAAGACAAGAGTTTTTCGCAAACAACCTGACGCGGGACGGATCGTTCCTGTCCCGGATCGATCCAGACGGCATCCAAACCAGAGGAATCCCTGACTCCTCCCCGGACCTGCCTGCCCCTGAAAAGCTGAACGCCCCCGCTTTCGCGAGGGCGTCCGCCAGTCATTCAGTCGAAAGAGGACTACTCGTCCTTCTTCGCGCCCTTGAGGGCCGCGCCGAGAATGTCGCCCAGCGAGGCGCCCGAGTCGGCCGAACCGTACTGTTCCACGGCTTCCTTCTCGTCCTTGATCTCCATCGCCTTGATGGAGAGCCCGACCTTGCGGGCCGACTTGTCGAACGCCGTCACCAGCGCGTCGACCTTGTCGCCCACAGCGAAACGCTCCGGACGCTGGTCGCCACGATCGCGCGCCAGGTCAGCCTTGCGGATGAAGCCCTTCAGCGCGCCGTCGGCGATCGAGACTTCGATGCCGCCAGTGGTGATCTCGGTAACCGTCGTGGTGACGATCGAGTTCTTGCGCAGGTCGATCGACTCGGTCGGATCCTGGCTCAGCTGCTTGATGCCGAGCGAGATACGTTCCTTCTCGATGTCGATGTCGAGCACGCGCGCCGAGACGCTGTCGCCCTTGGTGTACTTCTTGATGGCTTCTTCGCCCGGCACGTTCCAGTCGATGTCGTTGATGTGGACCATGCCGTCGAGATCCGGGCCGAGGCCGACGAAGAGGCCGAACTCGGTGATGCCGCGGACTTCGCCTTCGATGTTCGTCCCGATCGGGTGTTCAGCCATGAAGGCTTCCCACGGGTTGTTCATCACCTGCTTGAGCCCCAGCGAGATGCGGCGCTTCTCGGCGTCGACATCCAGAACCATGACGTCGACTTCCTGCGACGACGAGATGATCTTGCCGGGGTGCAGGTTCTTCTTGGTCCACGACATTTCGGAGACGTGGATCAGGCCTTCGACGCCGTCTTCCAGTTCAACGAACGCGCCGTAGTCCGTGATGTTGGTCACGCGGCCCTTGAGCTTGGCGCCCACCGGGTACTTGGCAGAGACGCCATCCCACGGATCGGTCGCCAGCTGCTTCATGCCGAGCGAGATACGTTGGGTTTCCGGGTTGATCTTGATGATCTGGACTTCGACTTCCTGGCCGACTTCCACAACCTGCGACGGGTGCGAGACGCGCTTCCAGCTCATGTCCGTGACGTGCAGCAGGCCATCGATGCCGCCCAGGTCCACGAACGCGCCGTAATCGGTGATGTTCTTGACGACGCCCTTGCGACGCTCGCCCTCGGCCATGTTGCCGACGATCTCGGCGCGCTGTTCCGCACGCGACTCTTCGAGCACGGCGCGGCGCGAGACGACGATGTTGCCGCGCGGACGGTCCATCTTGAGGATGGCGAACGGCTGCATCTGGCCCATGAGCGGACCGACGTCGCGGATCGGACGGATGTCCACTTGCGAACCCGGAAGGAAGGCGTTGACGCCGCCGAGGTCGACGGTGAAGCCGCCTTTGACACGGCCGACGATGGCGCCTTTGACGGTTTCCTTCTTGTCGTGCACGCGCTCGAGGCGCGTCCAGGCTTCTTCACGCTTGGCCTTGTCGCGCGAGAGCACTGCGTCTCCGAGCGCGTTCTCGATGCGCTCCAGGTAGACCTCGACGATCACGCCGAGAGCGGGCTGGATCTCGTCGCCGAAAAATTCCTTGGTCGGGATGCGGCCTTCGGTCTTCAGACCGACGTCGACAGTGATGAAGTCCGAGCCGACTGCGGTGACCGTGGCGGGAACAACCCGGCCTTCGATCATGGCGGTTCCGGCAAAGCTCTCGTCGAGGAGAGCGGCAAAATCGTCGGTGGTCGGGTTCATCTGGGCGACAGGCATCAAGGCTCCAAAAGGGTTAGGCGTTACAGGCCAACCGGCTCATCCGGCGGACTCGCCGCGGAATGCGGCGTGATATGAGATTTCCGCCGGTTCAGCTGGGGATTTCGCGGGCTCCAGCCGTTAGGGCGGCAGGCCAGCGAGAGCTGTCCACATGCGGGAGCGGGTCTCTAGGCCGTCCGGCCCCGGAAAGTCAAGCCAAAGCGGGATTCCGGCCCCCCAAAGGCCCCCACCCCGAGCATCACAACCATCCCGCGAACAATAACGTATAGTGGCCACGGACAGGTCCGGGAGAGTTCCATGAAATCCGTCGTCGTCACCGGCGCATCCACCGGCATCGGCTGGGGCTGCGTGAAGGTTCTCACCTCGAAAGGCTTCCACGTCTTTGGCAGCGTCCGAAAACAGGCCGACGCCGACCGCCTGCAGAAGGAATTCGGCGCCGCCTTCACGCCCCTCCTCTTCGACGTCACCGACGAAGCCGGCGTCGCGGCCGGCGCCCGCACGGTCGCGGACAAGCTGAAAGGCGACACCCTCTTCGGCCTCGTCAACAACGCCGGCATCGCCAACCCCGGCCCGCTGCTCCACATCCCGCTCGACGATTTCCGCAAGCAGATCGAGGTCAACGTCACCGGCCAGCTGATCGTCACGCAGGCTTTCGCGCTACTCCTCGGCGCCACGCCCGATGCAAAAACCAAGGACTGCGGCCGCATCTGCATGATGAGCTCCGTCGGCGGCAAGGTCGCCTCGCCCTTCCTCGGCCCGTACAGCGCTTCCAAGTTCGCGCTCGAGGGGCTCTCTGAATCGCTACGCCGCGAACTGATGATCTACGGCGTCGACGTCATCATCATCGCCCCCGGCGCCATCGCCACGCCGATCTGGGACAAGGCCGACACGATCGACGTCACCCGCTACGCCAACACGCCCTACGCAAAGTCGCTCGACACCGTGAAGCGCTACATGGTCGAACTCGGCCGCAAGGGCTTCCCGCCCGAGCGCATCGGCGAGACCGTCCACACCGCCCTCACCTCGCCCAAGCCGAAAACCCGCTACGTCGTCACCCCCGAACCCCTCACCAACTGGCTCGGCAACAACCTCCCCAAACGCATGGTCGACAACACCATCGCCAAACGCCTGGGGCTGACACGCCAGTTCTAGCGGCTAAGGTCGCGCTCATGACCCAGCTCACCCAACGCATCGACGCCGCCCTCAATTCAGCTCTCGCCGAGAAGCGCCTCGTCGGCGCCGTCATCGCCGTGATGCGGGATGGAGAACTCGCCCACCTCAAGGCCTATGGTCAGGCCGACCGCGAAGCCGGCCGCGCGATGAAGGAAGATGACATCTTCCGCCTCGCCTCCATCACCAAGCCAATCGTCACCGCCGCCGCGATGCGCATGATCGAACTCGGCAAGTTCAAGCTCGACACACCCGTCACCGACTTCCTGCCGGACTTCAGGCCGAAGGCGCCGGACGGCTCGACTCCCACCATCACCATCCGCCACCTGCTCACGCACACAGCCGGCCTCTCCTACGATTTCCTCCAGCCCGAGAGCGGCCCCTACAACACCATCCCGGTCTCCGCCGGCATCGCGGGCGACGTCACGATGGAAGAGAACCTCGCCCGCATGGTGCAGGCCGGCCTCACCTTCCCGCCCGGCGCCATGTGGCTCTATTCCGTCGCCACCGACGTGCTCGGCGCCATCCTCGCGAAGGTGGAGGGCACTGATGTCGAAGGCGCGGTGAAGAAGCACATCACCGGCCCGATGCAGATGACCGACACGTCTTTCTTCGTCACCGACGAGAAACGCCTCGTGCAACCCTACTCCAACGCCGCGCCCGAGCCCGTGCGCATCGGCGACGATTTCAAGCAGCCCTTCGTGCCCGGCTGCGCCCCGATCAATCTCGGCGTCTCCCGCGCCTTCAACCGCCACGCCTTCCAGGGCGGCGGCGGCTGCATGAACGGCAAGGCGAGCGACATCGTGCGCTTCCTTGATGCGATCCGCTCTGGCGGCGAGCCGATCCTCTCGAAGGAAACAACGCGACAGATGATGTCGAACCAGATCGGCCCGCTCCGCATCCTGTTCGACCCCACCGGCAACACCGCCTTCGGCTTCGGCGGCTCGATCCTGCTCGACCCCGCCGCCTCCGGCTCCTTCCTGTCGCCCGGCTCATGGCAATGGGGCGGCGTCTGGGGCCATAGCTGGCACGTCGATCCCGCGCGCAAGACCACCATCGTCAACCTCACCAACACCACGCTCGAAGGCATGGTCGGGCAAGTGGTCCGCGACGTTCAACAGGCGGTGGTGGGCGCCTAGCCCTTCGGCTTCTTCTTCGCCGGCGCCTTCTTCACTTTCGGCGCACCCCTGCGCGCCTCGACGACCTCGATCGCTTTGGCCAGCATCTGGTCCTGGTTGATCCGCGTCGTGTCGATCCAGATCGCGTCATCCGCCGGCTTCATCGGAGCATCCACCCGAGCTGCATCCCGCTCGTCGCGCTCCTTCAGCTGCATCAGCACGCCATGCTCGGTCACGTCCTCGCCCATGCCCGAAAGCTCAAGATACCGCCGCCGCGCCCGCTCCTCCACCGAAGCATCAATCCACAGCTTCACATCCGCATCCGGCGCGATCACCGTCCCGATGTCGCGCCCATCGAGAACAGCCCCGCCCTCCTGATGCGCAAAGCTGCGCTGCACATCGAACAGCGCCCGCCGCACGGCGCCCAGCGACGCCACCACCGACGCCGCCGCGCCCACGCCCGCTCCGCGCAACTCACGCTCGTCGAACTCCGCGAGATCGACATGCGCCGCCAGCAGCGCGCATTCGCGTTCGTCCTGGAAGTCGATGCCTTTGTTGAGGGCCGATTTCGCCACGGCGCGATAGAGCAGCCCGGTATCAAGATGCGGCAGCTTGAAATGCGCCGCCAGCCGCTTGGCCAGCGTGCCCTTGCCCGAAGACGTCGTGCCGTCGATCGCGATGATCATGGGGGCAGGCCTTTGGCGCCCATGGCCGTTTGCGTCAAGCGCGGCCAGCCCCCGGGAATCTATTGTGACCCACAACGCTCGCCTTACAGGCTATTGCTTGCCCGGCTCCAGCTTCATCAGCACGCTGTCCGCGCCCTCGTCCGTGATGACATAGAGATACCCGTCCGGGCTCTGCTCGATGTCGCGGATGCGCTGGTGCAGGTCGAGCAGCAGCATTTCCGAGCGCACAACCTCCCAGTTCTCGTTGAACACGATGCGCTCGATATGGCCCGTCCGCGGCGAATTGCTCATCCGCATCGCGCCCACGAAAAGATTGCGCTTCCAGCCAGGGAATTTGTCGCCCGTGTAGAACAGCATGCCGCCCGGCGCGATCGAGGGCACATACGAGATGTGCGGCCGCGTCATCCCATCCTTGTAGGGAACAGGCGCGACCTTGGTGCCCGAATAATACCGCCCGTCGCTGATCACCGGCCAGCCATAGTTCTGGCCCGCACGCAGGATGTTCACCTCATCCCCGCCCTGCGGCCCGTGCTCGGAAACCCAGAACTCGTTGGTCCACGGGTTCAGCGTCATGCCGAGATTGACGCGATGGCCCAGTGTGAAGATTTCGGGGTTGTAGCCCTTTTTCCCGAAGAACGGATTGTCCTTCGGCACCGTGCCATCGTCGTTGAGGCGCAGCGTCTTGCCGGCATAGTCGTCCGGCTTCTGCGCACGACCGATGGAATCGTCCGTGCCGACGCCGGGACAACCGATGGTGAAATAGAGCTTCCCGTCCGTCCCGAACATCATCTTGGAGTAGAGCGCATCCACATCGTCGGAGAGGAAGATATCCTTGCCGTCGACGATCTCCTTGCCGTTCCAGCGTCCGCGGAAGATGGCGTTGTTGCCGTACTCGCCGCGCGCCGGCTTGTGATACGACAGGTAGATCAGGCCGTTGGTCGCGAACTGCGGATGCAGCTTGATGTCCATGAAGCCGGTCGCCGTGCCCAGCACCGCAACCTTGGGCGTGCCGGCGATTGGCTGAGCATCCAGCTTGCCATCGCGCACGATGCGCAACGCCCCGCTCCGCTCGGCGATCAGCACTTCGCCCGTCGGCAGGAATTCGATGGCGCGCGGCGAGGTCAGCCCGCGCGTGACGAGCGAGACGCGCAGGTCGCGCTGTTCCCACGACTCGAACTGGAACGGCCCATCGGCCAGCTTCGGCGCTGCCCATGCCGGCGGTCGCGGCCCGTCCGCGCTATCGCGCTCGGCCCGTATGCGCCGCGCGGGATAGGAGATGCCGTCGATATAGGCCGCGCGATTCTGCCCCGTCGGGTCCGTGCTCAGATCCGCCGCCGCAAGCTGCCTGCGCTCCTCGGCCGGCGCCGACAGGAAGGCGATCACATGCGCCCGCTGCTCGTCATTGATCATCTTCGACTGCAACGCCATCAGCCCGCTCGGCGACAGCGCCATCGTCACGCGATCCTTGCCCAGCGTGTGCAGCTCATCAAGTTCCGGCGCCGTCTCGTCCCCTCCATTGTGACAAGCCACGCAGAACGTGTCGTAGACCTGCCGCCCCGCCCCAGCTTCGGCGGATGCCACCGCCAACGGTGTGGCCGGCTCACCCGACGGCGGAGCGGTCGAAGTGCACGAGGCAAGCGCCAGCGCGGAAACGGCGGCCAGGATTGTCAAACGGCGCATGGATTTCCCCCGATCGCGATGATGGATCATAGGAGCGGGAAACGCACAAACAGTCACGCTGCGCTGCGTCAGAAATTGCGAGCCTCCGGCGAATCAGAATCCGGCCAGCCGGGCGGCTGTCCCGGCCGCGGCGATCAATACGATGGCAAGAACAGGAATCCTTCGCAGCGCCCAGATCGCGCCCAGTCCCGATACCGCGATCAGCGCGTCCGCCGGGCCGAGCACGGCGGAGGTGATCACCGGATTCCACAATGCCGCCGCCAGTACGCCCACAACCGCAGCGTTTGCGGCGGCCACCAGTTCCGCCATCGCCGGCATGCCGCGCAGGCGCTCCCACAGGTTGAGGCTGAAGGCGACGAGCAAAAGTCCCGGCGCAAAGAGCATCACGAGCGCCACGGGTCCGGCGACAAGCGGCGACACTCCCGTGTTCCCGACAGCTCCGAGATAGCCGCCAAACGCAAACAGCGGTCCGGGAAGCGCCTGCGCCGCGCCATAGCCCGCGAGGAAGGTGGGTTCATCGACCCATCCCCGTTCCACTGTTCCGGCTTCGAGTAGTGGCAACACAACATGGCCGCCACCGAAGACGAGCGCGCCCGCGCGATAGAACACGTCCGCGATCGCGAACACACCGCCGAAAGAGAAAGCAAGAAGAGGAAGAAGAACGAGGAGACCGGTGAACGCCGCCAGCAACGACCAGGCTGGCCTGCCATGTTCGGCCGGCGCAGCCGCGAGCGGCTCGCCCACTCCGCGCAACAGCACGTAGCCAAGCCCGGCGCCGCAGATGATCATCAGGGGTTGAAGAAGCGGCAGCGACCGGATCAGCAGGACTGCCAGCACCGCGCCGGCAATCGCGGCCGTCGCCGGAGACCGGCACAGCTTCCACGCCATCCCGATCACCGCGTGCGCCACCACGCTGACGGAAACGAGCATCAGCCCGTGCAGCACCGCGCTTCCGGTAGCACCCTGAAAAAGGAACAAGCCGGCCGCCGCCGCGAACATCAGCAACGCGGACGGCGCGGTGAACCCGCCGAACGCAGCAAGACCGCCCCATGCGCCTGCCTGCCTCAAGCCGATTGCGAACCCTATCTGGCTCGACGTCGGTCCCGGCAGGAGCTGGCAGAGTGAAACGAGATCGGCATACGCCGCCTCCGTCATCCAGCCGCGCCTGCGGACAAACTCCTCGCGAAAGTAGCCAAGATGCGCGATCGGACCGCCGAAGGAGATCAAGCCCAGCTTCAGGAACACGCCGAAGACCGCCAACGCATTGCGGGGCGGCCGCGCGGGTTCCATCAGCCTTCCCGCTCCACATTCGCGCCCAGCGCAGCCATGTGGTCGAAGAATTCGGGATAGCTGGTGGCGATCATGGCGATGTCGTCTACCGAAACGGCGTCCTTCGCGGCCGATCCCATCACCAGCGCCGACATGGCGATGCGGTGGTCGTGGCGCGCCTCGACCAGTCCGCCTCCGGGAACGCCGCGCTGCCCGAGGCCCGTGACGATGAACCCGTCAGGCAGCTCCTCCACGACCACGCCATTGGCGGCCAGCATGGCGCAGATCGCCTTGATGCGGTCGCTCTCCTTGACCCGCAGCTCGGCGGCGCCGGTGACTTTCGTGCGCCCGTCGGCGAACGCCGCCAGCACGGCGAAGATCGGCAGCTCGTCGATCATCGAGGGAACCAGCGCGGGATCGAGATCGACGCCCTTGAGACGCGAGGCCGATGCCGTGACGCGGACCGTGTCCTCGCCCGTCGCCTGCCCGTCCTCTTCCGTGCGCAGCATTGCGCCCATGGCCTGCGCCGCATCGAGAAAGCCGGTGCGCGTGCGGTTGTCGAGCATGCCTGTGACTGTCGCCCCGCCTTCGCCCGCGACCAGCGCCATGGCGATGGCGAAGGCGGCGGAGGATGGATCGCCTGCCACCGACGCGCCGCGCACGGCCTTCAGCGCCTGCCCACCCTTCACCGAAACGATAGGACCGCCATGCGTTCGTTCCTCGACGCCGACCGTGACGCCAAAGGCGCGCAGCATCCGCTCGGTATGGTCGCGTGTCGCTTCCTTTTCCTCGACAACGGTAACGCCATCGGCGCACAGGCCGGCCAGCATGATCGCGGACTTCACCTGCGCCGAAGCCTCGGGCGGCGCGTAACGGATCGCCTTCAGGTTTCCGCCGCGGATGACCGCGGGCAGACGGCCGCCCGGCGCCGTGTCGGCGCTTACGCCCATTTCCCGCAAGGGCTTCAGCACGCGTTCCATCGGACGTGACGACAGGGAGGCATCGCCCACGAAACGGGCAGTCACCCCATGGCCGCCGACCAGGCCCATCATCAGGCGCGCGCCGGTTCCGGAATTGCCGAAGTCGAGATCGGCCTTGGGTGTGGAAAACCCCTTCGCGCCCACGCCGTCGATCGTCCAGGCGCCCTGCCCGGTGCGCTCGACGCCAGCGCCCAGCGCTTTCACGGCCTTCGCGGTGTTGAGAACGTCCTCGCCTTCCAGGAGACCCGTGACGGTCGATTCGCCATCGGCCACGGCGGCCATCATCACAGCCCGGTGCGAACAGGACTTGTCGCCCGGCGCACGGACCTGACCCATGATCCGGGCGACTGGTTTGGAACGCGCGCGCATGGGGCTTCTGAGCCTTGTGGACAAGACCGCCGGACCCTATCCGGTCGGCGAAACATGAGCCGCTTTACAGCCTCGCGCGAACATGGCAAGCGCCCAACCAAGCATGGGGAATAAGACCTTGGCGACAACTGACCTCGGCGAAAAACACATCTGCCCGGAATGCGGGTCGAGATTCTACGATCTCGGCAAACACCCGCCCGTCTGTCCAAAGTGCAAGACCGTCATCGAAGTCGCGGCCGAACCCGCGAAGAAGAAGGCCGCTGCGAAGCCCGCCGCCGCAAAGGCCAAGCCCGCGCCCGTCAAGAAGGCCGCGCGCGACGAAGACGAGGATGACGAGGACGAAGACGACGACGAGGATGACGACGAGGACGACGACGATCTCGACGACGAGGATGACGACGAGGACGACGACGAGGAAGACGATGTCGACCTCGAAGACGACGAAGAAGTCCTCGAGACCGAAGACGAGGAAGAGGAAGGCGTCGTCAAGACACCCCGCAAACTCGCCGCCGGCTCCGACGACGATGATGACGACGATCTCGACGATGATGATGACGATGACGATGATGACGACGACGACCTGACCGTCATCGACGAAGACGACGAGTTCGAGGACGACGACCTCAAGGATGGCGAAGAGGAAGAAGAGCCGTAGGTTCCTGCCTCGAGTTAAACCGCACGGCCCGCGAGAGGATCGCGGGCCGTTTGCGTTTCAGGCGCAGGCGGCGCTCTGATCCTGGATTTCAGCGGGAAAGAATGGTGGAGCCAGACGGAATCGAACCGACGACCTCTTGCATGCCATGCAAGCGCTCTCCCAACTGAGCTATGGCCCCACTTCCGTGGTCGGAACGGCGTCGATAGCCGCCCCGATTTGGGAGCGCGTTGCTTATACTGCGACTCCCCGCTGATCAAGCGGGGAAGTACAAGGATGGCGAATGGCCAAAAACCTCACATTTCTGCCGGGCACAATGTGCGACACGCGGGTCTGGGCGCCCGTCCGCAGCCGGCTGGAGCCGCCGTTTTCAACGGATTACGTCGCCATCGAGGATGAGCTCACACGGGCGGGGATGCTGGCGCTGATCCATTCGGCCGCGTCGACCGGCGATCCGCTTCATCTGGTCGCGTTTTCCATGGGCGGGTACCTCGCGCTCGAATACGCGCTGGATAATCCAGGCCGGGTGGCCTCGCTGGTCACTGTCGCGTCCTCGGCCTTCGGACTGACCGAAGAGGAAGCCGCCGAACGCGTGCGGGCGCTGGAACTGCTGGAGAAGCACGACTATCGCGGCATTCCGAAAGGCCGGATCAACCAGTTCGTCCACCCGTCCCACCAGAACGATCAGTGCGTGGTCGATGTGATCCGGGCGATGGACCATGACCTTGGCAAGCCAGTGCTTATGGCTCAGCTGAAGGAAACCAGCGCGCGAACGTCGCTCGGCCCTCGTCTGCCTGAGCTGGAATTACCCGTCCTGCTGATCGGCGCGGACAGCGACCCGTTCGTGCCCGTGGAGTCGATTCACAGAATGGCGGGGCTGATACCGGGCGCGAAACCGGTCATCGCCCGCGATGCGGGACACATGATCCCGCTTGAGCAGCCGGACTGGCTGGCCGCGGAGATCGGGAGCTTCCTTAAAGACTAGGCCGCGTCGATCGCCTTGTCGGGCGACAGGATGGCCAGCACGGCCTCCTCAGTTTGGGCCTGTCGCAGGGCCGCGCGAACCCGTTCCTGACGGAAGACGCGTGCGGCACGCGCTAGCGCCCGAAGATGGTCTGCGCCAGCGTCGGTGGGGGCCAGAAGCATGAAGACCAGATCGGCCCGGCGCTCGTCGATCGCCTCGAAGTCGGCCGGCTCGATCAGGCGAGCGAAGCCGCCCACCGGGCGCGACAGGGTCTCGATGCGGGCATGCGGAATGGCGACGCCCTCGCCCACGCCCGTCGAGCCAAGGCGTTCGCGCTCCATTACGGCGTCGTGGACCTCGCGGGCGTCCAGGCCCAGCGCCGTGGCCATCACGCCCGACATTTCGGCCAGGACCTGCTTGCGGCCCTTCCAGCGCGCGCGCGCCACGACCGCTGTTGGAAGAAGAAGATCGCCCAGACTGGGGATCATCATCGGGTTGGTCATGCGGCGACCTCGCCCGGCAGAACGGATCGTACTGTCATCACTCTACTAGTCCCTCCCGTGGGGACGCCCCGAGGCCCGGCAAACGTGACCATATCGCAATAACTCGCGACCGCGCCAATCGGTGTGCGCACCAGTGGAAAAACATCTGCAAAAAGTCAGCCGTGATTCTCAGCCGTCCTTACCGGGATCTACCCAGCCCACATTACCGTCGGGGCGGCGGTAGACCATGTTCAAGCGGCCATGGGCGGCATTTCGGAACATGACTGCCGGAGAATCGGCCAGCTCAAGCTGCATGACCGCCATGGAAACAGTCATCGTGCGGATCTGCGTGTCCGATTCTGCGACAATGGCAGGCGAATCGCCGGCAGAGCCGTCGAGCCCGGTTTCTTCGTCCGGATCGTTCGTTTCGTCGCGCGGCAGTATGATCCGCTCGGCGGCGATTTCCGTGGTGGCGCCATTCCCGTTGTTGTTGTTGCGGTGGTCACGGAGGCGGTTCTTGTAGCGGCGGACGCGCTTCTCGATCTTGTCGAGCGCCATCTCGAAGGCCTGGTAACCGTCATCTCCCTCGCCGTGCGCCTGCAGCGTCACACCTGAGGGAAGATGGATCGAACAGTCGACAATGAAGGCCCATCCGGGCTTCGCAACGGTGACGAATGCCTCGCCGGTCCGGTTGAAGTATTTCGATACGCGGGACTCGAGCCCGAAGGATATTCGCTCCTGAAGAGCGGCGCCGACTTCGAGTTTCTTGCCTGCGATCTGAACTTGCAACAGGAGGCTCCTTTTCCAGGATCCCCACGGCATGCGCGAGGATCGCTACCCCGACCTCTCCATCTAACTGTGGGATTGCCGGACACGAAGGTCAACGGCAAAGGGCGTGTCGATCACGCGCCGGCTGCGAATATGCGGCGGCGTTCCACGGATGAGGGAATCCGCAGCGACTCCCGGTACTTGGCGACCGTTCGCCGCGCGATATCTATACCGAAGGCGCGCAACCGTTCGACGATCTGGTCGTCCGACAGCACCGCTTCCTTGTTTTCCGTGTCGATCATTTCCTTGATGCGGTGCCGCACGGCCTCGGCCGAATGCGATTCTCCGCCTTGCACGGACGGAATTGACGCCGAGAAAAAGTATTTCAGCTCGAACACGCCGCGCGGGGTCGACACGTACTTGTTGGACGTAACGCGGCTTACGGTCGACTCGTGCATCTCGACGGCGTCGGCGACGGTCTTGAGGTTGAGAGGACGGAGTGCTCTCACGCCCGAGACGAAGAACCCGTCCTGCTGGCGGACGATTTCGGAAGAGACTTTCAGGATCGTGCGCGCGCGCTGGTCGAGCGACTTGATCAGCCAGTTGGCGTTGGCGTGGCACTCGTTGAGGAAGGCCTTGTCCTCGTCCGTGCGCGACAGGCCGGAAACCTCTGCATAGTAGCTGCGGTCGAGCAGCACCTTGGGCAGCGTGTCGGCGTTCAGCTCAACCGAGAACGAGCCGTTGGGCATTTCGCGGACGAACACATCCGGCGTGATCGCGGGGGCGGCATCGCCGGCGAACGCGGCGCCGGGGCGCGGCGTGAGCGTGCGCAGTTCGGCCAGCATGTCGACCACGTCTTCATGGTCGACGCCACAGATCTCGGCGAGACGCTTGAAGTCGCGGCGGCCCGCGACCTCGAGATTTTCCATGAGCTTCTGCATGATCGGATCGAAGCGGTCGCGCTCGATCAGCTGCAGGGTGAGGCATTCCTGGAGATTGCGGGCCATGACGCCCGTGGGCTCGAAGCCCTGGCAGGTCTGGAGCACTGCTTCGACATCCTCGAACTCGACGCCCAGCGCGGCGGCGATCTCATGAAGGTCGCCGCGCATGAAACCGGCTTCGTCCGTTTCCTCGATCAGGCGCGAGGCGATCAGGCGATCGCTTTCGATGAGGCCGGTGATCTGGAGCTGTTCGTCGAGGTGATCGCGGAGGGTCTTTTCCTCCGACGTGATCGACTCGAGATCGAAATCCTCTGAACGCTGTTTGCCGGAACCGGCCTTCGACCAGTCTAGCTGGGCCGAAGGGCCGCCCTGCGTGCCGCTGTCGCCGCCGCCATCCGACGGACCGTCGGATTCATAGGCATCGTCCGAGCGGGCATCGAGGTCGGCGGAGGCCTTGCTGGCCCCGTCGCTTTCGTCGAGGCGCATTTCTTCGCGTTTTTCGGAGACCTTCTCGGGCGCATCGCCATCCGGGCCCTCGCCTTCGGGGCGCGCCAGCAGCGGGTTCCGCTCGATCTCGGTCTCGACGTATTCTTGGAGTTCGACGTTGGAGAGCTGGAGCAGCTTGATCGCCTGCTGCAGCTGCGGCGTCATGACGAGGGATTGCCCCTGTCTCAGCTGCAGACGATGCGCAAGCGCCACAAGAACCTCCCAGAGCCGCGCCCGGGCTAATCCCGGCCGGCTGCCCATCCGACTTGGGCCACATTAACCGACCGGTATTAAAATTGCATAATCGGCAACGTCAGAACCGTCGGCAACCCCGTCACTGGGTGTTGAATCTTGCTCCGAGGTAAACGCGGCGGACATCCTCGTTAGTAAGCACCTCCGAGGGGGTGCCTTCGAACAGCACTTTCCCGTCATAGATGATCGAGGCCCGGTCCACGATTTCGAGGGTTTCGCGGACCTGGTGGTCCGTGATCAGCACGCCGAGGCCCCTGCCCTTGAGGTAGCGGACGAGATCCGAGATGTCGGACACGGCCAAGGGGTCGATGCCGGTGAAGGGCTCGTCCAGCAGCATGAAGTTCGGCCGCGAAGCCAGCGCGCGCGCGATCTCGACCCGGCGGCGCTCGCCGCCCGACAGGGAGTTGGCGTTCTGCTTGGCGAGCCGGCTGATCTGGAGTTCCTCCAGCAGCGATTCAGTCAGCTCTTTGCGCTTGGCGCGGCTGTCTTCGGTCAGCTCGGCGACGGACATAACATTGTCCCACACGCTCATGCCGCGGAAGATCGAGTTTTCCTGCGGCAGATATCCGACGCCAAGTCGCGCGCGCTGATACATTGGCAGGGCGGTGACATCCGCCTCGTCGATGGTCACACGGCCATCGTCGGCCGTGATCAGACCCATCATCATGTAGAAGCAGGTCGTCTTGCCGGCGCCGTTGGGGCCCAGCAGGCCGACGATCTCGCCACGGCGCAGGTGAAGGCTCACATCCTTCACCACCTGCCGTCCCTTGAACGATTTCGCGAGATTGCTGGCGCGCAGCCCGTCACGATCGTCGACCTCGGTCTCGACCTGGGCCTCCCTGAACGGAACGAGCTTTCGGGTAGGCGTATCCATCCGTCTCTCAGTTCGGTCGCGGCGCGGGCGCAGCAGGCGCCGGCGGAGTTGCGGGAGTGGTCGCGCCATCGCGCTTGGGCGCGGGCGTGAAGATCGAGGTGACGCGGTTCGAGCCGGCGGTGATCACGGTGCGGCCTTCGCCAACGCGGTAGACGACCTTGGTGCCGCGCACGACGCCTTCGGTTCCGCGCGAGAGAATGACGTCGCCGGTGATGGTGATCGTGTCGGTGGGATAATCGTACTCCGCGCGATCGCCTCGGATCTTCACATCGGGCGCGGTGTAGTAGACGTTCTTTTCGGCGACGAGCTGTTCCATTGTTTCGCACGCGGCATCCTCGCCGGGGACGGCGGGGCCCTTGGTGCAGATGAGCGTGAGCTTGTCGGTCGTGATACGGCTATCGGCCTGCGTGGCGATGACATTGCCGCTGTAAACAACGCGGCCTTCGTTCTGCAGATACTGCGCCTGGTCCGACTTGACCTCGACGGGCGCATCGCCGCGGCCGATCTGCGCAGCGGCAGGGCTAGCGAGAAGGATAGCGGCTGCGGCGCCTGAGATCAGCAGCGAAAAAGACCTGGTCATCACCATCGTCCTACAACTCTTCCCACACCCGCCAATCAGCGGCGCTTTCTCTTGGGCGTGAATCTTGTCCAAACATTGCCCTTGAGAATAATGCGGTTCCCGTCGTCCAGAACCTCATACGCATCGGCCTTCACCTCGCCAATGGGGCCAACGCCATCGAGCGGATCCTTCCCCTCGACCCTGTTATCCTTGACGTACATCAGGGTTCGCTGGGAGGTGAACGTGTAGCCGCCGGCGTCGGTCATCACGACATCGCCGATGAGTTCCAGGACTTCCGTCTCGGAGTTCCATACGCCCTCGCGGGCCTGGACGACGGTGGAGGCTGCGTCTTCCAGATGCGGGCTAACGAGATCGACCAGCGCGACATTCTCGCGGCGGCGGCGGGCCGTATCGGCGGTGAGGCTATAGGGGCGATCGTTGGCGTCGAAACCCTCGAAGCGCGGTCCGAGAACGGTGACGCTCATGCCAGATGTGACGCCTTCGGTGGGGCTTGCGCCACCCGCGCTGGCGAACAACGAGCCGACGAGAATGCCGGCCGACAGCACAGCTCCGATCGTGAAGACCAGCCGCAGGATGTGAACCAGCGCCGTCCGGTTGCGCGCCTCCTTCAGCGAGGTGGCGCGGCGCGGACCCCACTGATCCATGGAGTGATGCGAATGGGCGGCGGAAACCATGGGCTCAAGTTAGGACGGGAAGCCGCCCGAAGGAACCTTCCGATCCCAGTCAGGCCGGAGAAATTAGCCGGTCTTCGGGCCCTGAAAGCCCGAATTCCTCAGGTATGTGCAAAAATGTCCTGCTCGGCCCAGCCGGAGAGGTCGAGGGCTGCACGGACGGGCAGGAAATCGAAGCAGGCCTGGGCCAGCTCCGTCCGGCCCTCGCGGGCCAGCATGACGTCGAGCCGGGCCTTGAGTTCGTGGAGATGCAACACGTCGGAAGCGGCATAGGCGAGCTGCGCTTCGGACAGCTTGTCCGTGCCCCAGTCGGAGCTCTGCTGTGCCTTCGACATGTCGATGTTGAGCAGTTCGCGCGCGATCTCCTTCAGCGAGTGACGGTCCGTGTACGTACGGGCGAGGCGCGAGGCGATCTTGGTGCAGTAGACCGGGAAGCACGGCGCGCCGAGCCATTGCTGGATCATGCCGAGATCGAAGCGCGCGAAGTGGAAGATCTTGAGGATGCGCGGGTTGGAGACCAGCGCCTTGAGGTTCGGGCAATCATAGTCCGGCCGTTTCAGTCGGACGATATGGGCGTCCCCCTTCCCGTCCGACAGCTGCACCACGCAGAGCGCGTCGCGGAAGGGGTTGAGCCCCATCGTTTCCGTGTCGATGGCGACCGAGCCCGTGAACGTCACGTTCGCGGGAAGATCCCCCTCATGGTGGTGGATAGCCATAGATGCCTCGCTTTCAGCGGCGAGGAATGGCGGGAATTCACGAATTCCGCAACCCGAGGCGACGGGTTTGGCGCTCGTGGGGCGGCCGGCACAAAGGCCCCTTGAATCCCGGGCTCTACCCCTGTATCACGCGCGCCTTGCTATCTGCCCAGATGGCGGAATTGGTAGACGCACTGCTTTCAGGTAGCAGCGCCGCAAGGCGTGGAGGTTCGAGTCCTCTTCTGGGCACCAAACCTCGCTTCGGCGAGGTTTTTCTTTGTCCAAAATATACAGAAAATCACAATAAATCAAGGAATGTTGGTCCGACGGGGTCCGGCCACGTCCGGCGCGAGGTGTTGGTATCCAGCGAATTTGTTGGTATTTTTGTTGGCGTTTTCGATACCAACAACGGCCTTGCATATGCCCCTGAACGATACCCGCCTCCGTTCGCTTAAGCCCTCTCCCAAGACGGTCAAGCTGAGCGATGGTGGCGGCCTCTACGTCCACGTTGCCCCTACAGGCGCGAAACTCTGGCGGATGTCCTACAGGTTTGCGGGGCGGCAGAAGACGCTGTCGTTCGGCGCGTACCCGGCCATTTCCCTGGCGGCTGCCCGTAAGCGGAGGGAGCACGCAAAGGAACTGGTTGCTGCAGGCATTGATCCCGGCGTGCGGGTCAAGGCGGACAAGCAAGAGCGGCTGTCCGCCAACCGCAACACCTTCGCAGTGATCGCCGACGAGCTTCTCGATAAGGCAGAGCGGGAAGGCCGTGCCGAGGGTACGGTCGGGAAGAAACGCTGGCTTCTGGATATGGCGAAGGCGAGCTTTGGAACGCGGCCCATCCGGGAAATAACGGCAGCCGACATTCTCGTTCCCCTTAGGAAGGTCGAAAAGGAAGGTAATCTCGAAACAGCAAGGCGATTGCGGGCTGCGATTGGGCAGGTGTTCCGATATGCTATTGCGACGGCCCGCGCCGAGGTTGACCCCACCTACGGCCTTCGAGGAGCCATCGCTTCGCCGGTCGTGACCCACCGTGCCGCTCTTACGCTGACTGACGACTTTGCACGGCTGGTCCGCACCGTTTGGGCTTACGAGGGAGCGCCTGAAACCCGGATTGCCCTGAAGCTAATGGCCCTGCTGTATCCCCGACCGGGTGAGCTTCGTCAGGCGGAATGGGCCGAGTTCGATCTCGATCAAAGTGTATGGACCATCCCGGCCTTGCGGGCGAAGATGCGGCGCGAGCATCGCAAGCCCTTGCCAGTGGATGCTGTCAGCTTGCTGAGACAACTCCACGAGTTCACCGGCCATCGTGAACTGGCTTTCTATTCGGCGCAGTCTCCCGGAAAGCCAATGAGCGAAAACACCCTGAACGGCGCGTTGCGTCGGATGGGCATAACGGCTGAGGAAGCCACCGCCCACGGCTTCCGCGCTAGCGCGTCCAGCCTGTTGAATGAGAGCGGCCTTTGGTCTGCCGACGCCATCGAAGCCGAACTGGGCCACGTCAGCGGCGGGCAGGTCCGCCGCGCTTACCACCGGGCGCTCTATTGGGATGAGCGCGTGAAGATGTCGGAGTGGTGGGCTGCCAAGATCGCCAGTGTAGTTGCGGCAGGACCGGCATCTGGGGCCGAGAGGCTAGCGCTCAATCTTCCACGCTCGGTGCAGGTGTCGTTGGCGGTCTAACGCCAATCCTTTGCGATTGCTGATGGAATGCACTTCACTAGCTTTGTACCGGGGTAAACGAAGTTGCGGCAGCAGCACTAGTTCTTCCGTTCGTATTGTGGCTCGGCAATGATATGGACGGCTTCGGACTATTCTGGAACGAGCCGAACTATGCCGATCAAACGTCCCAAGCAAAACAGCAAGGTGTCATCCGACACCAAGTCCGTTCAGCCTGCGTCCGGTGTTCCTCAGCGCCGTGGTGTGGACGAAGATGGCTTCCACTCGCAAGCCTCGGCGATGCGGCGTGAACGGGCTGCGCAACCTCAAGAGGAGCGGTTCTACAATCAGCCTTCAGCCGAAGCCGACTGGGGCTACTGGGCGAAAGCCGAGTTCTGGACGATGGATGAAGCGGTGGCCCTTTCATTCAGCAAAGACCCCCGCGTTGTCGATTGGGAGAGGCTGCGTGAAATGCACGAGGCTTGGGAATACGCGGTCGAATATGGTGACCGGCTGGAATTCTTTGAACGGGCAGTTGCTTCGCGTGCGCTCAGTCGTCGTAGCAAGCCCGAGGTCGTTCTCGCATGGATGACGAAACAGGGAATTGACGTGCCTTCTGGGGCACAAGCTGAGTTTGAAAGGTTGTACGCCAAGCGCGGGCCTGCATCTGAAGAACTCCAGGCAGCGATCCGCGATTTAGAGGCTCGGTTAGCCAGCATGGAGACCGAATTGGCCGTATCGCAACAAGAAGCCCAGCGACTGCGCTCGCAGATCGTGGACGTGGGTGCAGCGCCGCGTCGCACCGACGAGAAGATGATCCTCGCAATGGCGGTCAAGAAGTTCCAGTTCAAGCCGGAAGAACGCAATTCAGCGGCGACCAATATCGCAAGCCTGTGTCACGAGGCGGGGTATCCGGTGTCCGAACGTACCGTTCGGGACAGGCTACGCACTATAGCGGAAAGGCAACGCGCGGGAGACTGGGAGACCTGAACGGAAATTCTGTTCGCGTTAGCGGAAATTCCGCTGCTCCGGCAAACCACCCCTAGTGGACGTCCCCGGTATCAACCAACCGGAGCGAATCCATGTCGAACTTTATCAAACTTCCTGAAACCGGCTTCCTGCGTCTGCGTGACATCCTTTCTCCGAGGGGGCCAATCCCTGTCAGCAAATCCACATGGTGGCAGGGCGTCAAAGATGGCCGCTTTCCCAAGCCCGTGAAGCTGGGTGCGCGGATCACGGTTTGGCGCGCCGAAGACATCAGGCGTCTGCTGGACAAGGGAGCGGTCTGATATGTCGCGTCGGCTCAATGGCCGGGCGCTGCACATCCACCGCTCCTATACCGTCGAGGAATTGGCGCGGTCGCTTGGAACCTGTCAGGCTACCGTGCGGCGGTGGATCAAGTTGGAGGGCTTGGCCGCAATCGCGGACCAGAAGCCCTTCCTGATCCTGGGGAGCGATGCGCGCGCTTTCCTCGCTGCGCGCCGACGCCCCAAACATCGCTGCGCCCTAGACGAGTTCTATTGCCTACGGTGTCGCGTTCCTCGCAGGTCTGCGTCCGGTGGAGCGGTGATCACCAGCGAAAACGCGACGACCTGCAACATCCGCGCATTGTGCGAGGCCTGCGACGCCACCATGCACAAGCGCGTTTCACGCACGCAGGTCGCCGAACTGAAGCAGACTGTTTCGCTGCGTCCTCCACGCAGGCGAACAGCAACCTAAACGATACAGGCCAGCCCTGCCTAAATGTTCACTTGCTGGATCAAGCATGGCGATGACGAAACACAACCCAAAGAACGAGCGGATCAAGCATCGCTATCTTGCCTATCTCGGTGAGGCGAAGCGTATGGCTCCGGCCAGCGTCAACGTGGCGGCGGCAGCGATTGCTCTGTTCGAGAAGAGCACCGCGTACAAGGATTTCGCAGGCTTCCGCATCGAGGATGCGCGACGCTTCAAGCGTGAGTGTACCGGGGTAGAAAGCTCTGTCACTAGAAGGCCATTGGCGAAGGCCACAAGCCATTCTCGCCTGATGGCGCTCAAAGCATTCTTCTTCTGGCTGGCCGGACAGCCGGGTTACAAATCGCGGGTGAGCTATTCCGACGCCGACTATTTCAACCCGTCCGCCAATGACAGCCGCATCGCCACAGCTCGGCGCGAGCGGCCCGCACCTGAAATCGACCAGATACGCCACGTGCTCCGGACATTGCCGGATCGCACCGTCATCGAGACCCGCGACCGCGCCATCCTGGCTTTCACGCTTCTGACTGGTGCGCGTGACGACGCAATTGCGTCACTCCAGATCGGCCACGTGGACCTCAAGCGCCGCACCGTGTTTCAGGACGCCCGAACTGTTCGCACCAAGAACCGCAAGACGTTCACGTCCGCCTTCTTCCCTGTGGGCGAGGATGTCGAAGCCATTTTTCGAGACTGGATCGCATACCTGAAGACGGAGGAGTTGTGCGGCGCTGGTGATCCACTGTTTCCTGCCACGAAAGTTGAAGTGGGTCCGGCGGGCGGTTTCCATGCAGCCGGCCTGAGCCGCCGTCATTGGAAGGATGCCGGTGCGATCCGCAAAATCTTCCGCCGTTCTTTCGAGGCAGCGGGCTTGCCGTACTTCCACCCGCATTCCTTTCGCCACACGCTGACGCGGCTGGGAGAAAGGATTTGCCGCACGCCCGAGGAGTTCAAAGCCTGGAGCCAGAACCTTGGCCACGAGCATGTCAGCACGACGCTGACCAGCTACGGGGCCGTGGCTGCCCACCGCCAGACGGAAATCATCGCCGGACTGCGTGAGCGGTCCAGCGGCGCTTCGGTAGATGGCGCGCCGGACCCGGAAACCATCCAGCGGGTTCTGGAGCATTTGAGCCGCAAGGCCAGCAGGGGTTGACCCGCCTTGTGCCTTGCGGCGAGTCCCGCCGCTGCAAGCCTACTAATGTGAACAGGCGTCAAATCCGAACGCCGATCGGCATGCCAGCATGCTGAACTGACTGGAAGTTGAGGGGGCATCCTCCTGCGTCTGGTGACAGATCCGGATCTCATTGCGGAGGGTCTCTATGACCGTTGACCCTCTCGACTCCGGACAGTCGGACCAAACATTACGAACTCACGTCTTGGGGCCCTTTGCAGACATCTATAAAGTTGGCGTCGGGCCAACTCGCGAGCGCTGACAGGCCCACTCAGGTCATCAGCCATCGAAACGCGCGTACCAAGAATGTGTGGCCGTCGTCGTGTATCGGAGCGGCGTGCGCCATGAGGACTTTTCGCGTGGGCCATGCGAGGACCCGTTTAAGAGCTGCACGCGCCGCACGACGGTTCAGGAAAGTGTTCCGAAACTTGTTGGGCACCGCTGGCTCGGACTCGGTCATCCGGTCCAGCTTTGCAACGACCGCGCGCCAGCCGTGAAACCAGTTTGGACTGAAGTGCTGGATCAGATCGGTGAAGATCGCTGAGCCGCTGTTGTGGTGGAAGAACACGACTTCCGTAGTGATCATGTTGCCCCGAACTAGAACTTGGTCGATGTCCTCGCGCCATTCGGCGGGCGGTGCGTCCGTCAAATCGGCGTCGAAGGTGATGTCCTTGCGCTTGGCGCGCAGGCCGGGCGGTGCATAAAGCTTTGCGTCGGGATAAGCGCGCCGCCAGTCACCCAGCGCAAGGTGATGAAGCGAGTTGGGCGCGATGACATAACGCACCTCGCCAAGCGCATCGACCGCAGTCCGAAGCTGATGCGTAAGTGCGACAGGCGACCAGATGAAGAGCGCGCCGCCGGCCAACCGGATAATCGCCATTCGCGTCGGATAGTCGAAGCCAGCGACACCAGCAATCGGGCCGTCCGCTAACCAGATGTCGTCACCGAAAGACTGCAGCATGGGGCCTCCTAGACGACCGTCCGCGAGGGCAAGCAAGAGCCGCCCGCGCGATGGGGTGCCGCAAGAAGCATAGCTCGCGTCGCTGGCCGCTTTTGATGCGGTGGACGGCTCAGTTCGAACGCAAATATCAAGCCTGTCGGGGCAGGAGGATGAAATCAGGCGTATGGCTGGGTTGTGTGGTCAGGCGACCGACCGGCAGCAGCGGTCTTGGGTCATCCATGGATAGGCGATGACTGTGGAGCAGTGTGGCGAGGATAATCTGCGCTTCGGCCATCGCGAACATGGCGCCGATGCAAATACGCGGACCAGCTCCAAACGGCATATAGCCCCCACCGGATGTCCAGGGTGATGCCTGGTTAGCGAACCGGTCGGGCATGAAAGCTGTCGGCTCCTTCCAGTACTTGCGATGGCGGTGCAGGACCCACGGCGCGATGTAAACTTGGACGCCGCGCCGGACGGGTTCGCCTAGTATTACGTCGTCCTCCAGCGGCTCGCGGATTAGCATCGGCACGGGAGGGTAGAGCCGCAGGGTTTCAAGGAGTGTCATTCGCAGTCGGGGCCAGTTTTCTAGGTCCTTGAGATCCCTGATCCTGTTCGGCGGAAAGGCGGAGACTTCCGCGTGGACGCGTAACTGCTCCCGCTGGTCGAGCGTCAGCAGATAAGACGCCCAGAACAGAAGTCGCGCCGTGGTTTCGTAGCCCGCAAAGATCATGGTTGCCGCTTGGTCACGGATCTCGGCTGAGGAAAGCGAACCGCCCGTTTCGGGATCGCGCGCCGCGAAAAGCAGATCGAGCAAGTCCCGGGGCGCATCGCCCGGCGCCACACGGCGTCTGTCAGCGACGATCGAATCAACTAGCGCTGTCCAGCGTTTCTGAAACGCTCGTCGGCCACCGAGGGCAAAGCTGAACGCTGTTTCGGTCCTCGCCAGACCATCGAGGACCTGAGGTCGACCTGGGCCGGTTATGTATTGGCGCACTACATTGCCAACACGATCGCGGTCTTTGCGATCCGGAAGGGAGAACAGCGCGCGCAGAACTGCGTTCAGCGCCACACCCTGGTAGGCGTCGTCCAGGTCGACTGGCTGGTCGCCCTTGATATCATCCATCATGTCGTTGGCCGCCGCCAAAAAGTGCGGCAGCAAGCTAGACACGCTGGATGGCGTGAAGACCGATGACAGCTGCCGGCGCTGTCGGCGCCATTCAGTTCCTTCTGCCAGAAAGAGGCCATGCCCCACGAGGGGGCGCAGAAGGCGCGGCATGATGGTGGGACGCACATAGTTCATGGCGTTTTCGGCCATGACGTGACGGATGCCCGCCGGGTCGCTAATCAGGACGTTCTCGACGCCGAGCACCTTGTTTCGGCTAAAGGTCAGATCGAAGGCGCTCTCGGGCCAGATTTCAAGGCTGTTGCGTACTGCGGTCAGGGCGAGTCGCAGCGTGGACAACTCCTTGGGATGAACCACCGGGGCGGGTGGGATGACCAAAAACGACTGTTCCGGCACGACTCACGACCCTTTGCAACGGCTTGGCGCTTGATCTGTGCCCTATGTCCCTCGAAACTGTCTTGAACGGATTGGACGCCCAGCCTGGCGGAAGTTTTCCGGGAAATGCGCGATGTTGAGCGACAAGACGATCTCTCGGATACTTTGGCCCGATCCGGGCCTCCACGGCTGCGTCTTCTGCGTGATCGCCCGGGATACGCTAGGCTCCACTCTGGGGCATTTCGAGCGCTTCAATTTTTTTCCGGCTTCGCCCCTAGCCTGCGTCACCTGGCAGCTCGATGGCGAGTGCCGTTGGATCGGACAGGCCAAGGACATGGAGCACCCCTCACGTGCTCCTCAAATGCCCGTAATCGCCTTCTCTGGAGCGCAGGTCGGATCGCTGGTGAGCTGGAATCCAGGCCCCACCCGCGCCGTGACAATTGCGTTCTATCCTGATGTCTTCTCCGCCATAACGGGGATCGATCTGGCGCTGTTCACAGATCGCATGGCCGATGCAGAGGCTGTTCTGCCGAATGCCATGATGGACATGTGCGAGACGTTTCTCGTGCGCGCGAGGTCGACAGAATTCGAGGCGGCGTTGACGGCTCTTCAACGTGAGATGAGCGCGCAGTGGGTGAAGAGCCGCCGCGCTACGCCGCTCTCGGATGGACGACTCGAGAGCTGGAGCCAGGACTTGGTGCGGCGGGCGAACGTGGCGAGTGTCGGCCAAAGCAAGCGGCAGATAGCGCGACGGGTAAAGTCATGGACGGGCATCAACGCGCGTGAACTCCACAACCTAGGTCGTGTCGAAAACCTTTATGAGAGTATCCATAAGGCGTTGCAGGCTGGAGATCCGATCTGGGCCAACATCGCCGCTGAAGCCGGATATGCGGATCAGGCGCACATGATCAGGCGTCTGCGGCAGCACACGGGGTTTACACCTGGGCAATTGCGTGCCCGCGCGGCGACCGACGAGGCATTCTGGCCGTATCGCCTCCTCGAACAATACTTCGAGCGACCTGAAATGGCGGAAGAGGTGTGAGTGCACCCCGTTTCTGGCCGTGGCGCTGACCGGCAGTTTTTGGGCGAAGAATGTGCATTCGTAATCTTTGGTCCATCCGGCTGGAATGCGCCAGAAACGGGTCATTGGTAATGTCAGCCGGCTATGACGCAGCTGCACCCGGAAACTGCCTTTCGCCTTCGACGCGTTCTTGTCGAGGTTCTCTTGACGCTTCTGACGAGCTTCAACGCGCACTTTCTGTTCGGCGATCCAAAGCCTAACGACCTCTGTGAGCCTCGCCTGCGCCAAGTTCGCCCCAACCTTCCTCATGGCCGAAGTCGAAGCCAGCGCCACTTATGTGCTTTTCAACATCAACCGGGCAAAGCTGGAAAACCTGATCTACCCCATGTTCGATCCGGCGCGGCTGGACATCGAGATCAGGGATCGCTTCGACAATCCCGTGACGCGGCGAGAATGGTTCCTTGTGCCAGTTCTTGTCATCGACGAAGCCGTCGAACGCATCAAGGATGGCGCGATCAACCGATACGCATATGACCCGCCGAACCCCATGCTGGTTCCAACGAAGTCTTGAGAAGACGCTCCCTAACTTGTTGGTACCTTTGTTGGTATTGGCTCTGGTATTTGTTGGAATCTGCTTTAATAACAAAGCGGCTGGATCGGACCGTTGGTCCTCTTCTGGCACCAAGCATTCCGGCGTCAGGGGACGCCTTCCGACAATTCCTTCAGGTTGGCGCGGCCCGCTACGATCTCGGCCGTCCAAACCGTCCGGCCGGTAGGACCGGCGATGTCCCAGCTGTCGCCGACGGCCTTGCCGGCTTCCAGGGGGATGCACAGCTCGGACGCGCCCCGCGCTGTCCAGCAGAAGCGGCCATCCTTCTGCGTCCAGAAGCCGGCTGCCCACATCCCTGCGCCGTTTACCTGCTCCATGCGGCCGTCCGCAGAGACGAGCACCGTGGTGACCTTGCCGGCGCCGTCCGTGAGCGTCAGCGTGTTCGCGAACAACTCGTCGATCGTGTCGGCGGCGGCCGGGAGGGCCAAGCCGAGGGAGAGGACAACAGCGGCGGCGAAGCGTTTCATGTCTGCCTCAGTTGAAGCGCCACACGGCGCGAACGCCGATCTCGTCGAGCCCCTGGTTGCGCCCCTCGCCCAGGATCTGCCCGTGGCTGAGGTGTTCGTAGATCGCCTGCACCCCGAAAGTTTCCGAGAAATCGTAGGTCAGCGCCAGCGACGTACGGAACAGGTCTTCGGAGCCGAGCAGCACATGCTCTTCGAAGAACGCCGCCGCTTCCGGCGTGCCGTTGGCGTAGGGGTTGCTCACCTCGCCATCGTGGATCACGTAGCCGAGGCCCGGCTCGACATGCCAGCCCGGCGCGAATTCGAAATCCCATTCGAGGCCGGCGCCGCCGTAGGACGTCTCGCCCTGCGTGTTCACGGACGCCATGACGTAGGGATGCGGTGAGCCTGCCCAGCCGAGCCAGTCGGGCGACTTGAAGCGTAGTTCGCCGGCGATGTTCGGTCCGTCTTCCTTGTCCGCGTTCTTGCAGTCGGCGACGCAGATGTTGTGCTGCATCACGCCGACGCGGACGCTGTCGATCTGGGCGGTCGCAGCGGGCGCAATGAGAGCAGCCGCCGCTGCGGCCAGAAACACGGTCTTCATGCAGATCCTCCCAGTACTGGCCGGAAGCTAGAGCATGTTCCGATGCAACAGGAAACCACACGCATCAGCCGGATTCGGCGGCGGGAAAATGCCGAATCGCCGGATTCGCCGGATTCGGAAGGTTCGGCCGAATCGGCGGATTCGGACGGTTTCGAAAATCGTCGGGAAAATCGGATGAGGTTAGGTATGGGCTCTCCTCTGTGTCGCGAGAGGAGTATGCGCCCGGTGGAGCAGGAGCGGGATTGATGGATCCAGATCCTCCACCTTCGCGAGGCTTCGGCATTGGAAGCGTTGGGGAATCGCGCAGCGGGTGTAGTCTGGATTCCGCGGAATTGGCGCGAACTCTCTCACCCGCGTGCCCCAACGTTCTTCGACAGGTTCAGTATAGGGGCCAAGACGGTGGTGAGGCTTGAGCAGCACTGAAGCTTCAAGCCTGAACAAGACTTTGCGTCAGCCCTGGATCCCTGCTTTCGAGGGGAACGCGGACGGAGGGGCCGCCTCGGCAGGAGGAAGCCAGCGCAATCCGCGCTGCGCGCGGCCCGATCCGTCTAGCGACGTCGTCGCGAACCACCTCCCCCGCCTTCGGCCGTGGAGGACTTCCCCATGTCGCGACATTGCCGGGAAACTCTGGCGAGGTCAGTCGTATTGCTTGAGGTCGGTGTACTCGCCGCTGGTGCGGAGCGTGATCGTCACGTCCTCGTCAGTCCGGTTCCGCCAGAACCAGCCGTGCTGGCCCTTGAAGGCAGCGACCAGTTCTCCCGATTGGCGCGGCGTATTCGTGCCTTTGCCGTAGCCGTGGTACTTGATCCCCTCGCCGTCCGCGTGCGTGTCGTAGTTCACGCCGGGACCGTCAGTGAACCATTCGTAGGTCGCCTTGGCGCCCTTCTCCATCACGAGCTTGATCTCGAATCCTTCGTCGGGTCCCAGCGTGACGACGCTCTCATCTCTGGCGACGGTGGTCGAGGGAGCCGCAGGCGCGGCAGCCTGAGTGGACGGCGTGGCGGTCACCGGAGGCGCGGTCGCCGGCGCCGTGGGCTGTGTTGCAGGTGGGAGCGTTTCCTGAACCGAGGCCGGGATCTCCGGAGCGGGCAGCGTGGCATCGGCAGCCGCATCAATTGCTGCCTCGTTGGCAAGCTGCATCTTGATCCGGCCCATTTCCGTAAGACCCAACAGCGATCCTGCGCCAGTCGGATCTACGCCGTATTCGGCGGGCAGCACGACCGTGACCAGAAGCGCGCCGGCAACGACTGCCGCGATGCCGGTCGATTTCAGGAGCTGGCTGCTGGAAGGCAGCTCGGATACGTCAGGCTTGTTGGCATTGAACATGATGTGTCTCCGATCAGGCGACGAAGTAGCCGACGAGCTGATAGACCGTCAGAACGAAACCGGCGGTCATGAGGACCACGTTTGCGAGATAGGCGTGCTTCCAGAAGCTCGGCGTTTTTCGCCAGAAGCCCATGGCGATCAGGATTGCGCCGAGTGCGAGCAGCTGGCCCAGTTCAACGCCGATGTTGAACGCGATGAGATTGGGAACCAGCCCGTCCGCCGACATATCGAAATCCTGCAGCTTGGTGGCGAGGCCGAAGCCGTGGAACAGTCCGAAGACGAGCGTCGCTGCCTTGGTGTCGGGCTGGAAACCGAACCAGCGTTGATATGCGCCCATGTTGTCGAGCGCCTTGTAGACGACCGACAGACCAATGATCGCATCGACGATGTACGAGCTGACGCTGGCATTCGTCAGCACGCCCAGCAGCAGCGTGACCGAGTGACCGATGGCGAACATCGTCACGTAGATGCCGATGTCCTTCATCTTGTAGAGGAAGAAGATCACGCCAAACAGGAACAGCAGGTGATCATAGCCGGTGACCATGTGCTTCGCGCCAAGGTACACGAATGGCAGGAAGACAACGCCCGTCGTTTCTTGGATGTAGCCCTTGTCGCCGGCCTCGACGCCGTGCGCGAACGCAGGCGCTCCCGCCAACCAAAGCGCGACAAGGAGGGCGACCAGTGCCCAGCCGAAGGCCCGCAAGGGGTAAGATCGCGACTGTAACATGCTGTCAGACTCCTGAAGCGGAAGGCGCCGCCACGGCATGGGCAGTTGAGGCAGGTGCGGCGCTCGACCGATGAATGAGCCGGTAGAGCGCTGGTAGGACAAGCAGCGTCAGTATGGTTGACGATATGATGCCGCCGATCACGACGGTGGCCAATGGCCGCTGCACCTCGGCGCCGGCCCCCACGTTGAACGCCATCGGGATGAAGCCGAGACTCGCGACCAGCGCCGTCATCAGCACAGGACGCAAGCGGGTAAGCGCGCCCACGCGGATCGCGTCATCCAGGCCTGTCCCCTCTTCACGCAATGACCGTATGAAGCTCAGCATCACGACCCCGTTGAGGACCGCGACGCCAGACAGCGCGATAAAGCCGACACCGGCCGAAATCGATAGCGGCAGGTCGCGCAGCAGCAATGCCGCCACTCCGCCCGTGAGCGCCAACGGCACGCCGGTGAACACGATTAGCGAGTCGCGAACAGACCGGAACAGCGCGTAGAGCAATCCGAAGATCAACAGCATCGCTACGGGCACGACCAGCGCCAAACGCTGGGCTCCGGAGATCAACTGCTCGAATGTGCCGCCATAACCGACCCAGTAGCCTGCAGGGATTTCGACTTCGGAGGCGATGCGGCTCTGAAGCTCGGACACGAACGACCCGAGGTCGCGCCCACGCACGTTTGCGGTGATGACGACGCGCCGCTTTCCGTTCTCGCGGCTGATCTGGTTGTGTCCAATGGACACTTCGATCTGCGCGACCTCCTGAAGTGGCACAAAGCCTCGGAGATCACCTCCCCGTTCTGGCAAGGGAATTCGCAACTGGCCGATTGCATCGATATTCGTGCGCAATTGCTCGGGGAGACGCACGACGATGTCGAAGCGCCGGTCGCCTTCAAAAATCTGACCTGCGCGCGCGCCGCCGAACGACGCGCCGACCACACTCTGGATATCCGCCACATTGAGGCCGAGGCGGGCAAGCGCATCACGGTCGGGAGTGATCTGGAGGACCGGCAGCCCCGTGACCTGCTCGACCTTTGCATCCTGGGCACCGTCGATGCCGTTTATCACGCCTTCAATCTCGTCGCCGAGCGCGAGCAATTGATCCAGATCGTCACCGAAAACCTTGACCGCGACATCGGACCGAACGCCGGAGATCAGCTCGTTGAACCGCATCTGGATGGGCTGCGTGAACTCGTAGTTGTTTCCGGGGATGCGGCGGACCGCAGTTTCCAGCTCGGAAACGAGTTGCGCTTTGGGCTTGCCCGGATCGGGCCATTCGGCGCGGGGTTTCAGCAGCACGTAGGTATCCGCCACACTCGGCGGCATCGGATCAGTGGCGATGTCGGCGGTGCCGATCTTTGCAACCACGCGATCAACTTCGGGAAGTTCGCGGATGCGCTTTTCCAAGCTCTCCTGCATGCGCACAGCCTGCGCCAGTCCTGTGCCCGGGATGCGGAGCGCGTGAAGGGCGATGTCGCCTTCGTCGAGATTGGGGATGAACTCCGATCCCATGCGCGAAGCAGCGAAACCCGCGACCGCTACCAGCCCTACCGCGATGGCGACGACAGCAACACGCATCTGCAGCGCCCAGTCGAGCGCGGGCTGATACAATGAGCGGGCACCACGCATCATCATGCTGTCGGTCTCTGCGACCTTGCCCGTGACGAAGAGAGCGACGGCAGCCGGAACGAACGTCAGCGACAGGATCAGCGCCGCCGTGAGGGCGAACACGACCGTGAAGGCCATCGGATGGAACATCTTTCCTTCCACGCCCGTGAGCGCGAAGATCGGGACGTAGACGAGCGTGATGATGAGGACGCCGAAGATCGAGGGCTTGATCACCTCGCCAGCGGCCCTCTCTGCGGTCGCGAATCGTTCATCGCGAGTGAGCAGGCGACCGAGGCGATGCTGTTGTTCTCCAAAACGGCGTAGGCAGTTCTCGACGATGATGACCGCGCCATCGACGATCAGTCCAAAATCCAGGGCGCCGAGGCTCATGAGGTTTCCGGAAACCCGGTTCTGCACCATGCCCGTGATCGTCAGCAGCATCGACAACGGGATCACCATTGCGGTGATCAGCGCGGCGCGGATGTTACCGAGCAGCAGGAACAGCACGACGATAACCAGCAATGCGCCTTCGAGCAGGTTGGTCTCGACGGTTTCAATCGTCCGGTCCACCAACTCTGTTCGGTCGTAGATTGGTTCTGCGACGATGCCGGCAGGAAGCGCCTTCGCTGCTTCCGCAAGGCGCTCCGCCGTAGCGCGGGCCACCGTTCGGCTGTTCTCTCCGACGAGCATGAAGACCGTACCGAGCACGACCTCCTGGCCATTCTCGGTCGCGGCGCCTGTGCGCAGCTCTTCTCCCATGCCGACATCGGCGACGTCCGCCACGCGCAGCGGCACGCCGTTGCGATTGGCAACCACGATGCTTTCGAGGCTCTCGACGCTGTCGGCCTGCCCCTGCGAGCGAAGCAGCAGCTGTTCGCCGTACCGTTCGACATAACCAGCGCCCTGGTTACTGTTGTTTCGTTCGATTGCCTCGATCACGGCGTCAATCGAAAGGCCGGCGGCGGCGAGACGATCCGGCCACGGCGTGACATGATATTGCCGGACATAGCCGCCAATGGTGTTGACCTCGGTGACGCCTTTCGTGCCGAGCAATTGCGGGCGGATCACCCAGTCCTGAAGGGTTCGCAGGTCTTCCGGTGTGTAGCTTGAGCCGTCCGGCTTCGTTGCACCCTCTTCCGCCTCCACGGTGTACATGAAGATTTCGCCGAGGCCCGTGGCGATGGGCCCCATCCTTGGCTCAATGCCTTCGGGCAGTTGGCTCCGCGCTGCCTGCAGGCGTTCGTTGACGAGTTGCCGCGCAAAATAGATGTCGGTCCCGTCCTCGAAGACGACCGTTACTTGCGACAGGCCGTAGCGCGATACCGACCGCGTGTAGTCGAGATGCGGCAGACCCGCGATGGCCGTTTCAATCGGGAAGGTTATCCGCTGCTCTGCCTCAAGCGGCGAGTAGCCCTCGGCCTCCGAATTGATCTGCACCTGTACGTTGGTAATGTCGGGCGTCGCGTCGATGGGGAGGCGTTGAAAGCTCCAGATACCAACGCCCACGGACACGAGCACAAGCGCGAGCACGATCCACCTGAAGCGGATGGAGAGATGTATGATCCGGTCGAGCATGCTGATCCCCTAGTGATCGTGGCTCGCGCCGGACTTCTCGACGTCCGCGCGGATCAGGAAGGCGTTATCGCTCACATACACTTCGCCGGGCTTCAGGCCGCCGAGCACTTCCGTCCATTCCGGCGACTGTCGCCCGAGTTCGAGCATGCGCACTTCGTAGGTCTGATCGACCCGCGCATACACGACCGTGAAGTCACGAAAGCGCTGCAAGGCGCGGGTGCGCACGGCGAGCGGTACTTCCTGCGATGCGACGGCCACGTTGCCGCTGACCGCCTGTCCCGGTCGCCATGTCTGACCGTCGGCGTTTGGAAGATCGACGTGTGCGACAACGGTTTGCGTCAGCATGTCGGCGGTTGGCAGCACCGCCTCAATATCGGCCCGCACGCTGTGATCACCCTGCAGATTGCTGACAGTTACCGGCTGGCCAACACGCAGACGTTCGGCATCACGTGGGTAGATATAGAACTCGGCATGAACCTTCGTGGTGTCGGCAACGATGTAGAGCGGCCCGTTGCCCGCGACATCGCCAACGTTGGCGCCGCGCTCCATAATGACGCCCGAGATAGGCGCAGGGATTGTGTAGGTCTGCAGACTTTCACTTGACGTGACCGTGGCGAGCGGCTCGCCTTTCCTGACGGTCTGCCCAATGACCTTGGTCATCGTCATGATGCGCCCGGGATACCACGCTCGCACCTCGGCCTTGCCTTGAGGCTGCAACTCCACCCGGCCTGAAAGCGTCACGATGTCGTCGATTTTCGCCGGCCCTGCGGGTTCAACCTTTACGCCGCTTGCATCGGCTTGCGCCTGTTCAATCGTGGTGCGCCCCTCGTAGGACGCATAGGTCCATTCATGGCGTTTTCCGGCATGCGATGCGGTGACGTTGACGTCGAATGAGTGCGGCTCGGTGACGACACCGTTGCCGCGCAGATAGTCTTCGGCGGGTGCGAACCTGAACTGGCTCGTCTCACCGCCCAGCCTGCCGAGTGTGACCTCCAGCTGAACGTCATTCGGCGCCAGAGGCTTGTCAGCCTTGTATGAGTAGACGTGAAATTCGGGCGGCACGCCGTCCTCGAAGATCGTCATCTCCACCGCGAAATCGCCATCCCGGAGCATACGACCGCGATGCGGGCCACGCTCATAGTCAGCGCTGGCGGCCTCCGCATGCTCGGCGACAGGAGCCGCCGGCTGGCCGCAGCCACTCGCGGAGAGCAACAACAACGCAACGGCCAGGACGGTCTTGCTGGAAGTTGGGGAAAGCATGAAGGACCTCATTGATCCGCACCATTGCCGGCATACGCGCCGGTCAGCTGGGCGAACGCCACGCGGGCGCGGTGATAGGTATGGAGGGCGGAAATTCGCTGCATCTGAGCGTTCACAACGATGCGCTGCGCATCGAGGACATCGAGGTATGAGAACCCGCCGGCGTCATAGCCTTGTCTTGCGGCAGCAAGCGCCGCCTCTGCCGCCGGGAGCAGGCGCGCGTCGATAGCCTCGACCTCGGCCCGCGCGATTTCCATCTGCGATCTGGCGGCATTCGCCTCGCGCTCCAGATTCCGCCGGACAGCTTCTGTCTCGAAACGCAGGCGGGAGCGTTCGGCCTCGGAGCGGGCTATTGCGCCCTCGTTGCGGTCCCAGAAGGGTAACGGGATGCTGAAGCCCACAACCAGCGCTGCTTCGTCGGTTTCGTGGAAATAGCGAAGTCCGCCAGAGATCACGGGGTCTTGCTGCGCGCGCGCATTCTCGACTCCGATTGCAGCGGCAGCGCGGTTCTCCTCCGCAGTCGCGAGCGCCAGCTCAGCGTTTCCGGCGACGCTCTGGCCCACCAATCCGCCGAACGACAGGAATGGCTTCACATCAACAGCGAAATTCGCATCGCCGTTCCAAAGTGCGGCGAGCTGAGCTTTCGCGGCCCGCTCGGCAAGCCCGGCGGCTTCCACAGCGATCTCCGCCTCCGCCAGAAGCGTCTTGGCCCTGGCGCCGGCCAGCAACGGATCGCGCGCCGCCTGCACGCGGCGCTCTACTGTCGCCACAATCTCACGCGCCAACTGCGCGCGCTGCGCGGCGACCTCAAGGTCGGCTCCTGCTTTCTGGACAGCCAGGTAAGCAAGCTCGACCAGCTGCCTCAGTTCCTGGCGACGCACGCCGCCTCCTGCCCGCGCGGCGGCAACGTCGGCGCTCGCGAGGCGAGATCGTGCGTCGCGATCACCACCCCATTCGAGCTTCTGACTCAGTGAGAAGGTGGTCTCCGCACGGTCGAAGGCCTGGTAGCGGCTACCGCCTGCGAAATTCTCGGCTGTGATGTCCAGCGTGGGATTTGGCGTCCGGTCGGCCTGCTGCAGACCGGCTTCCGCACTTAGCCGTGCCTGTTCGGCAGCCGCCAGTGCGGGAGCCTGCTCCAGCGCCTTTGCAAACGCGTCCTGCAACGTCAGCGTCTGCTGAGCGCACGCCTCGCTCGCCGCTACGATGGCGACAAGACTCGCGAACCCGATCCGGGCCGCCAAATAATGGCCTGACAAGGAAAACTCCTCTGTCTCAAACGAACTTCATCCGCTGCCGAGCGGACGGTTGTGTCTGGATCAGAGGACGGTTCGAGGAGGGCGATCTGCGGGCATGATGCTCCGCGTGTGGAGGGTAACGACCAGCTCTGCCGGTTCCACGAGCTGCTCGATTGGCGTGTGCGAAAGCACAATCGCCTCGGGCGCGAGGGCCACGAAACAAACCGCGTGGACGTGAAAAACGCCGCCTTCGTGCTCGGGCTGGTTTTGATCATGATCGTGGGTCGGGACCGCATCGTGATCATGATCATGCGCCGCATCGACCCGGTGGTGATCCGCGTGAGCATCGACTGCGACTGCATGCAGGCCGCCTGCATGCTGACCATCAAGATCATGAGCGTGCGCGGGCTGCGCGGCGGCAACGCCGGCTCCCACCAAGGACACGGCCATGATGGCCGCAATGATCTGACGTACCCAGGTCATAGGGTCCTGTTTAGCCGACCAATTCTTTCACGGGCATGAAAAGGGGATCGGCTTGATCAACAAAGCGTCAAACAACGCCGCAACGCAAGGCTGCTCGCCTGGTGCTGGCATTGGCTGGCCGCCGGCATTGTATCCTAGCCAGCCACGCGAACCGGTCTGGGCGGGTCCGTCTGAAAAGCCGCCGTTACGGTCTATTCGGCTTGGGCAGTGAAAGGGCTATGACTGACGGGTTGCCTGGGACGGGGCGGCGATCATGACCGCATCCATTCGGAGACTCCCATGACTTTGAACATTGATCGCCGCACCGCCCTAGTTGCCGCTGCTACCGCTGGAGCTGTGCTCGTAACGCAGGGCTGCGCCAGCGCGCAGCAGACGCCCGCCCCCGGTGTACGATATCAGGCTCAGCCTTTGCCCTTCGACCCCAAGACAATCCCAGGCCTTTCCGAAAGGATTCTCGTCTCGCACCATGACAACAACTACGTGGGTGCGGTGAATCGTCTGAGTTCAATCGAGGGCGAGATTGCGAAGCTCGACATCACCACCGCGCCGGGATTCATGATCAACGGGCTCAAGCGGGAAGAGCTGCTCGCCATGAACTCCATGATCTTGCACGAGGCTTATTTCAATTCGCTCGGCGCCGGCGGGAGTCCCGGCTCGAAACTCGCCGCCCAGATCAATAAAGATTTCGGCGGCGAAGGCGCATGGCGAAACCAATTTGCCGCCATGGGCAAAGCTTTGGGCGGCGGCTCAGGGTGGGTGCTGCTCACCTGGTCGCCTCGCGCAGGCAAACTCGTCAACCAATGGGCGTTCGATCACACGATGACCGTCGCCGACGGCCAGGTCCTGCTGGCGCTCGACATGTACGAGCACGCCTATCACATGGACTATGGCGCCAAAGCTGGCGCGTACGTGGATGCCTTCATGGGCAGTGTCAGCTGGTCCAACGCTGATCGCCTGATGTCCAAGATCGCATAATCCGCGCCCGCAGGACCTCGTCCACTCAAGCGCAGATGGGATTGTGGGATCAAATGTGGGGCGCCGAAGGGCGCGCCAGACCAAATGTTTGATCGATTTAATGAAAAAGGGGGGTGCTGGCGGTGAAGGTGGGATTCGAACCCACGATACGGTTTCCCGTATACACGCTTTCCAAGCGTGCGCCTTCGACCACTCGGCCACCTCACCAGCGCAGGGGGGCGTTTTACATGCGGGGTGGGCGGGCGCAAGCGTTGCGGCGTGATCGCGACGGAAAGTCCGGAAAGCCCTGATTTCAGTGACATGGACGCGGCTTTTGGCCGAGCCTAGGCTTCGAGAAAACGGAGGAAGCGGTCATGTCTGCGGATCGGGCGCTGAGGGAGCGGGCGGCGCGGGTGATCCCGGGCGGGATGTATGGGCACCAGTCTGTCGCCGCCCTGCCCGCCGGATATCCGCAATTCTTCTCGCGCGCCGAGGGCGCATACCTGTGGGATGCGGACGGGAACAGGCTGCTTGATCTGATGTGCGCGTACGGCCCGCAGCTGTTCGGATACGGCAACCCGAAGATCGACCGCGCCTATGTCGGCCAGCTGGCGCTGGGCGACGCGATGACCGGGCCGTCGCCGCTGATGGTGGAACTGGCGGAGGCGATGACTGGCATGGTGGCCCATGCCGACTGGGCGATGTTCTGCAAGAACGGGACGGACGCCAACACGATGGCGCTGATGGCAGCGCGGGCGCAGACAGGGCGCGGCACGGTGGTGCGGGCGCGGGGCGCCTATCATGGGGCTGCGCCGTGGAGCAATCCGCGCAAGCGCGGGCTGGCGCCGGCGGACCAGTCTCACCAGCAGCTGTGCGACTACAATGATGTGGCGAGTCTCGAGGCGGCAGTGGCAGCTGCAGGCGATGATCTCGCGGCGATCTTCGCGGCGCCGTTCAAGCACGATGTCCTGGTCGATCAGGCGGCGCCCTCGCCTGCCTACGCGAAGCGGGCGCGCGAGCTGGCGGATGAGCGCGGTGCGCTTCTCGTGGTGGACGATGTGCGCGCGGGATTCCGCGTGGCGCGGGATTGCAGCTGGTCGAAGGTGGGCGTGCAGCCGGACCTGTCGTGCTGGGGCAAGTGCATCGCCAACGGACATCCGATCTCGGCGCTGCTGGGATCGGACAGTGCGCGCAAGGGCGCGGAGGGGATTTTCACGACGGGCTCATACTGGTTCGCGGCGGCGGCGATGGCGGCGAGCTTGGCGACGCTGGAGCTGATCCGGACGACGGATTATCTGGAGCGTATCGAGGCGCTGGGCACGCGGTTGCGAGCGGGACTGGACGCGAGAGCCACAGCGCATGGATTTGGCCTGCGCCAGAGCGGGCCCGTGCAGATGCCGCTGTTCCTGTTCGACGACGATGCCGAGATGAAGGTGGGGAATGCGTGGTCCGTCGCGATGGTGTCGCGCGGCGTCTACGTGCACCCATGGCACAACATGTTCCTGTCGGCGGCGATGACGGAGCAGGACATCGATTTCGCGCTGGATGCGGCGGATGAGAGCTTCCGGGCGGTGGCGAAGACGCGACCGGCCTAGGCCAGCGGGCGCAGGACGACGACGAATTCGCGCTCGCCCGGGGCGCCGGACGCGATCATCGTCACGCGGGCGTCGACCAGCGTCCATGCGCCGCTGTCGGAGCGGATGCGCCAGGTGCGGCGGTTGATCAGGTTGCGCAGGTCGCGCGTTTCGCTCTGCTCGAAATAGTCCTGCTCGCGCGCGGCTTCATCGGGCGGCATGAGAGTGAACAGGTTGCGGCCGATGAAATCCTGCCCGTGGAACAGGCTGGTACAGGCGGGCGAGGCAAAGAGGATCAGCCCACCGGGCGCAACACGCATGACGGTCTCCGACACGTGGTCGACAACGAGCCGGTAGCGCGCCTCGGCGCTGATGATGGCGCCCCACGCTTCACGCGTTTCCTTGAGCGTGTTCTCGAGCATGTCGTGGAAGCGCTGCTTTTCCTCCAGCGCGACGGCCAGCGGTAGAGTCGTCGCGGCGAAGACGGCGATGAAGAGCTGGGTGGTCAGCATGATGTCACGGGGCGACAGCGTGACCCACGGCACCGGCGAATAGCCGTTCAGGACCATGGTGGTCCAGGTCAGCATCATGGCGGCGAGGCAGATTTCGGCGCCGGCGACGCCAAGCTCGAACGCGACCAGCACCATCAGCGGCAGCAGCAGAAGGCGCAGGCCGGGCGCCTGGCTGAAAGTGGCGGCGAAGATGCTGAAGCCGACGATGACAGCGACGGCCAGGGCGAGGCGCCAAGGCTTGGCCGCGAGCTTCTTCAGGCGGCCATGGCCGAAGCCGAACAGCAGCGGCAGGAAGATGACCATCCCCAGCGCGTCGGCGGCGAACCAGACGGCGAAGTCCTGCGCCTCCATCGGCTTTCCGATCAGGGAGGCGCCGGAGGCCGCGATGCAGCCCGAGACGAATGGGCCGATGACGCCGCCGACCAGCAGGAACCAGAGTATCTGGCCGCGATTGGCGAAGGCCATGGTTCCGGGCGCAAGCAGGACGGCGACGATCAGGCATTCCACGACGTCGCCGACCAGATAGGCCAGCGTGAAGTCCAGCGCGTCGCCCATCAGCAGATGGGCGAGCACATGGCCCACGGACGCCGCGGCGACGTGGAACATCCAGTCCTTGCGCGGGGCGGCGATCAGCGCGGCGACGAGCAGCGCGTTCGAGAACCAGATCGATTCGGTGGGCGCGCCGAAGCGCGAGAAGGCGAGGCTGGCGACCGACAGGACGAAATAGCCCGCGCCAACTGCTGGCGCGCGGAGCCAAATGTTGCCCTGCCCGATCATGTCCATCTCCCCGCCCCAGCCATAAGGCAGAGCGCGGTGAGGGAAAAGACCTTCGCGGGCGGCGGCGACGAGAAACTAGACCGGTGTGCGGGAAATTTTCTCAAGACCGGCCAGCATCGCGTCGATGGCGGGGCCGCCGGCGTTCCTGCCCTCACGGCGGAGGACGGCGATGGCCTCGATGTGGACGGCGACGCCGACCCATTGGTGGCGGTGGCGGTCACCCGCAGCCATGAGTTCGCACAGGCTGTGGGCGGCGCGGCTGATATGCTTCAGGCCGAATATCCCTGCATCGCCCAGGACTTCCCGCGCGAGCTGGTAGAGGCGCGCGGCGTCTTCGGGAGTGTGGGTCTGAGCGGCGGTGGCGGCGATCTGGGCAAGTTCGTCGAGCTTGCCTTCAAGCGCCTCCATGTGCGCGTCGCGCACCTTCTCCATGTTGGCCGACGCCTTCTGGACGGCGTGGCCGAGCAGCATGCCTTTCGGATCAGTGATCGTCTTCGCGAGCTTGTTCTCGGGCTGGAATTTCCGGACCTGGGTCACAGCGTGATCTTCCTTGGCTTGAACATTTCATCGATCTGGGACTGCTGCATGTCTGGCCCGGCCGCGATCGGCACATCGAGCGACAGGTCGTCGGAGCGGCGGCCGTTGGTGCCAGAGGGCGGGCCGACATTCTTGAAGCGCCTGTCCGGGCCGACGTAATTCGGCGCAACGATGAACTGGCGGTTCTCGCGAGCGACCCAGTGGATGCGCTGCATCAGGACTTCGGGCGACAACGGTTTCGCCACCACGACGCTGGCGCCGGCGTCGCGCGCGGCGCGGACATTGCCCAGCGTCTGGTGGCCCAGTGCAGCGATGATCGCCACGCAGCGATTCTGCGAGTTCTCCTCGCGGCGGACCATGCGGATGAAGTCGAAACCCGAGTCGTCGATGAAGAGCGGGTCGACGATGATGATTTCCAGCTGCTGGTCGTAGAAGATGCGTTCGGCGTCACGGACATGCTGGCAGGCGTGGACCGCGCGCACGCCGAACCCGTTCAGGATCAGCCGCAGCAGATCAAGAGACTGCGGGTTGCTGTCCAGCACCAGCACGCTGGTGCGGTTCAGGTTGATCCGCGCTGAAAGGTCGAGTGCTGCGGCCATGGCAAACTACCACAGCTCCGGTTCTGCGGCCGCGGCGCTGGCCGACATTCCGCCGCCGAGGCGTTTGCGCACGGATTCGAGCCAGACGCGGTCGAGCGCCGTCTCGATGTCGACGCCGCCGCACTGGCAGGAAGCTGTCGCCGACAGGAAGGCCTCCAGCGTCCGCAACTGCTGGCCGAGACGGTCAAGCGATTGCAGGCGCTCGAACCCGCTGTTCGTGGGCGTGCCGCTCACCATCGTGGCGACGTCTGATTCGATCGCGGCGAGATCGTCGGCCGCAGAGCCGATCTCGGCCGCGATGCGCTGCATCACGACACTGACAGGCTCGCATGTCGGGAATGTCCGGCACATCAGAAGAACTCCACATCGTCCGCAGGTGGCGCGACCGGGGCCGCGGCAATCGACAGTTCGCGCGCGAACACGTGCGCCTCGCTCTGACCCATGATGCGTTGTTGCGCCTTGCCGGTGGCGGGCCAGAAGCGGATGCGCCGCGCCAGCTCGCCGCCCGTGCTGCCGCCGAGAATCGGAATGCCTTCCTGGCGCAGGAAATCGGTCGCGAAGGACGCGTTCTTGGCGCCGATGTCCGACAGGTTCTTCATCATCCGCGCGCCGCCGAAGATTTTCGCCTCGAGGCGGTCGCGCTTCGCGCCGGCCTGCAGCAGCGAGTTGATCAGCAGCTCCATCGCATGAACGCCGCGCTCAACGCCGTCAGCCTTGCCCACGAGCGCGCCCGGCAGCAGGAAGTGGTTCATGCCGCCGACGCCCGCACGTGCGTCGCGCATGCACGCGGCGACGCACGAGCCGAGTATGGTCGTCAGCGCGACGCTTGCGTCGGCGGAGACGGCATACTCGCCCTGGACAAGATTGACCTGTCCTGTGCGTCCCGGAGCTATGCGCGCAAGCGCTGTCACGTAAGCGCTCCGAACACCTGTTCGATCTTGCCCTTCAGGTCAGCGGCCGTGAAAGGCTTCACGATGTAGTTGTTGACGCCGAACTGCACGGCGCGCTGCACCAGCTCCTTGTCGGCGCGGCCGGTGAGCATGATGAAGGCGGTGTTGGCCGTCGGCGGATGCGCGCGGACGGTGCGCAGGAAGTTGAGCCCGTCCATCTTCGGCATGTTGTAGTCCGAGATGATAAGATGCACCGGCTTGGTCATGAGGGTCTTGAAACCCTCCTCGCCGTCGCCGGCGTCGATGACATCGCTGATGCCGATCTGCTGCAGCGTTGAGCGGGCAAGCGCCCGGATCGTCAGCTGGTCATCGACAACGAGAACTTTGATCTGTGATGCGACGGGCATTATCCGATCTCCCTTGCGGCTGGCGTGCATGCCTCCAGCGCGAGCCGTGACAATTCGTTGAGTGAAGCCTGGCGCTCGACGGCGCCGATCTCGAAGGCGACTTTCGGCATGCCGTAAACGACGCAGCTGGCCTCGTCCTGGCCGAAGGTGCGCGCGCCGGTCTGGCGCATCGCGAGCAAGCCCTTCGCGCCATCCTTGCCCATGCCCGTGAGGATGAGGCCGACCGAGCGGGCGCCGCAGGTTGCGGCGACCGAGTTGAACAGCACGTCGACGGACGGGCGATGGCCGTTGACCAGCTCGCTGTCGCGCAGGCGTGCGAACGGATTGGCGCCGCCGCCGACTTCCATGTGGCGCGCGCCGCCCGGGGCGATCAGGATCCTGCCCGGCTTCAGCGGCTCGCCATCCTCGGCTTCGCTGACGCTGGGCGCGCACAGACGGTCGAGGCGGGCGGCGAAGGATTTCGTGAACGTCGCCGGCATGTGCTGCGTCACCACGATGGGCGGGCAGTTTTCCGGCATGGCCGACAGGACAGTGATGAGTGCCTCGACGCCACCCGTGGAGGCGCCGATGGCGATGATCTTGCCGTTGGAGCGGAAGTTCGAGACACGCGGCGGCGGGGTCGTGCGCGGCGGAGCAGCGCGTACGCGGCTCTTGGCGGCGGCTTTCACCTTCTCCGCTAGATCGTCGAACGCCTGCGCGAGTTCGGCGGAGGCGGGCTTGCCCACGCAATCGAATGCGCCGAGCTCCAGCGCCTGCAGCGTCGTTTCCGCACCTTCCTGCGTCAGGGTCGAGACCATGACGACCGGCATGGGGCGCAGGCGCATCAGTTTCTCGAGGAACTCAATGCCGTTCATGCGCGGCATCTCGACATCGAGCGTCAGCACGTCGGGATTGAGCTGCTTGATCATCTCGCGCGCCTGGAGCGGATCGCCGGCGCCGCCAACGACCTCGATCTCGGGGTCGCGCCGCAGCCGTGACGACAACAAGGCGCGCATGGTCGCGGAGTCATCCACGACCAGCACTTTCACCGGTCTCATGCTTTGCCCCCTGCAAGGCGATAGACGGTCTGGCCGTCGCTTTCGAATGTCGGATCGCCGACGCGTTCGGAGTGGCCGACATAGAGACGACCGTTCGGCGCGAGCTGGCCGCGGAAGCGCGTCCACAGCTTCGCCTGTGTGGCCTCGTCGAAATAGATCACGACGTTGCGGCAGAAGACGGCGTCGAACTTCTTCTTCATCGGCCATTCGCCGATGAGGTTGAGCTGGTTGAAGGTGATCAGCGAGCGCGCTTCCGGGCCCATGCGCCAGGTGCGCGCCGTGCTCTCGTCCTTCGCCATCCAGCGATTGCGATAGTTGGCGGGGATCTGATCGATAGCCTCGGACGTGTAGACGCCGGCCTTGGCGGTTCTCACCACATTGGCGTCGATGTCGGTCGCGAGAATGCGAATGTCGAGATCGGCCGCGTTCGGCCACACCGACAGCACGGCCAGCGCCAATGAATAAGGCTCCTGCCCTGTCGAGCACGCCGACGACCAGATGCGCAGCGGGGCGCCGGCCTTCACCCTGTCGGCGCGCGGAGCCAGCACGGTCTCGATCAGGTGATCGAAATGGTGCGGCTCACGGAAGAAGCGCGTGACGTTGGTGGTCAGCGCCATCAGCAGGCGCTCGCGCTCTTCCTTGCCCTCGGGGCTGCGGATCAGGGCGACATACTCCTTGAAGCTGCGCAGGCCGAGCGCGCGCAGCCGCTTGGCCAGGCGCGAATAGACCAGCGCGGCCTTCGAGTCAGGCAGGTGGATGCCCGACGTCGCATAGAGCTCCTCGGCCACCGCCCGGAAGTCCGCCGCAGTAAAGGCGAACTCACCGTCGACCAGGGATTCCTGCCTGCGAGTGGCGACAGCCGCGCTCACGCCGCCTCCGCCACGAGTTCGGGGAGGATCTTGTCGAGCGTGATCCAGGAGACCATGCGGCCGTCGAGCGCGAGGATGCCACGGATGAACATCTTGACCGCGTCACACGAGACGTCAGGTGTCGGCTGGATCATCTCGGCGGTCGCCGTCAGCACTTCGGACACGGCGTCGACCAGCAGGCCGACGAGACGCTGGCCGATGCGCACGACGATGATGACGTTGCGCACGGAGGGTTCCGTGGCGCCGAGGCCGAGGCGGGCCGACAGGTCCACGATCGGCAGCACGGCGCCGCGCAGGTTGATGACGCCGCGCACATAGCTCGGCGCTTGCGGCAGCGGTGTCGCCGGCGTCCAGCCGCGAATCTCGCGGACTGCCATGATGTCGACGCAGAACTCCTGCTCGCCAATGCGGAAGGAGATCAGTTCCTGTCCAACAGATTCTTGCATGTCACTCACTCGCTTTCTGCTAGCTCGCCAGGGAAAGACGCGGTTGTGCGTCCGTCTCGGCATCCACGCGGCGTTCGCCCACGATGAAATCGACGTCGATGATCAGCGCCACGCGGCCATCGCCAAGGATGGTCGCCGCGGCGATGCTCTCGATGCGCTGGAAATTCTGTTCCAGCGATTTGATGACGACCTGACGCTGGCCCTGGATCGCGTCGACCAGAAGCGCGGCGCAGCCGCCGACTTCGGTTTCCACGAGCAGGACGACGCCGGTCGAGGGTTCGATCGGTTCGGAGCGCCAGCCGAGCGCCACGCCGACATCGATCAGCGGAACGATGGCGTCACGCACGGCCAGCAGCATGCCGGAACCGAGGCGGCGGATATCGCTCTTCTTCGGCTTCAGCGTTTCGACGATGGCGGCCAGCGGCGCGATGAGCGTCTGCTCACCGACCGAGACGACCATGCCGTCGAGCACGGCCAAGGTCAGCGGCAGGCTCATCGTGAAGGTCGAGCCCTGCCCGGCCTTGGAGGCGATGGAGATGCGGCCGCCGAGGGACTGGATCGAGCGCTTGACGACATCGAGACCGACGCCGCGGCCGGAGAGATCCGACACTTCCTTCGCGGTGGAGAAGCCCGGAGCGAAGATGAGGTTGTCGACTTCGTCGTCCGTCAGCGACTGGTCGGCGGAGATGACGCCGCGTTCGACGGCGAGTTCGCGGACGCGCTGGCGGTTGATGCCTTTGCCGTCGTCCGCCACTTCGATGACGATGCGGCCGGAGCGATGCAGCGCCGAGAGACGCACGGTGCCTTCGGGCGATTTACCCGCGGCGATACGGACATCCGGCGTTTCAAGGCCGTGGTCGATGGCGTTGCGCAGCATGTGCGTGATCGGATCGGAGAGGCGTTCGATCACGGTCTTGTCGACTTCCGTGCCTTCGCCTTCGGTGACCAACTTCACCTGCTTGCCGGTCATCGACGCGGTTTCGCGGACGAGGCGCGGCATGCGCTGGAACACCGATTTCACGGGCTGCGCGCGGATGGCCATCACGCTGTCCTGGATTTCGCGCGTGAGCTGCTCGAGCGATTCGAGCGCAAGCTGCACGTTCGAGGCGCGCGTGAGATCAATCTCGCCAACGCGTTGGGCAAGCATGGCCTGGTTAATGACCAGCTCGCCGACGAGGTCGATGAGCCGATCGACGCGCTCGAGATCGACTCGGATGGTCGGCGCGGCGACGGCCGCGGCTTCCTTTTTCGTGGTCTTGTCGCGAGGTGAAGAGTCCGCCGGCCCTTCCGCGGGTGGGACATCCCGCGGAAGAGGCTCGACGGCTGCAACCGCTGGCATTGGCGGAGAGGCTGGTGCCAGCGGCGGCAGATCCTGGATGGCAGGAAGAACGGGCAGCTCGGGCAGTTGCGGCAGAGCCATGGCGGCGGGAGCTTCCTGGGATATGGTGAGGTCGCAATCTCCGGCGACGAAATCGAACACGTCGCGGATGGCGGCTTCGCCTTCCTCGGTCATGACCGTAACGGTCCAACCGAGACAGGCTTCTTCGACGTTGAGCGCGTCGAAAGACGGCAGGGCCGAGGCGTCGAGAACCGTCTCGCACGCGCCAAGGCGCGCAAGTTCGCGGAGCAGCAGGACGGCGTCATTGCCCTTGGCGTAGGTCGACGAGCTCGGCTTGAAGGTGACGACCCAGCGCGGCGAGACGGCGGGCGCGCCAATCGCGACAGGCGCGAAGGCGACCGGGGTGAAGCCCCAGTCATCGGCTTCGCCAGCGGCAGCAGCCGCCGGACCGGACGCATGGCCTTCACCGGCGCCCCAGAAGGCTTCGAGGTCTTCGCTGACTTCGGCAACGCGCCCGGCGTCGACCGGCGTGTCCGCCTTGGCGGCCTGCACGAGATCCGCCAGAACGTCGGTGGCGCGCAGCATGACTTTCAACACGGCCTCATCGGCCTTCAGCGTGCCCGAGCGCACCTTGTCGAGCGTCGTCTCGAACGTGTGGGCGAAGCGCACGAGCGATTCGAGCCCGAACGCGCCCGCGCCGCCCTTCACGGAGTGAACCGCGCGGAAGACGGCGTTGACCGTCTCGTCGTCGCCCTCTCCGGCCTGCAACGCGAGCAGACCGGCTTCGAGTTCGCCGAGCAGCTCTTCGCATTCCTGGAAGAAGGTGACCTTGATCTGTTCAAGCGTTTCCATGTCAGCTCCGCATCATCCTGTGGTGACGCGGCGCACGGCGCGCAGCAGCGTGTCAGAGTTGAAGGGCTTCACGATCCAGCCGGACGCGCCGGCATTGCGGGCGCGCGCCTTCTTCTCGTCGCTGCTCTCGGTCGAGAGCACGAGGATCGGCGTGGCGCGATGCGCCGGATGCTGGCGCGCCTGGGTGATGAAACCGAAACCGTCGAGGCGCGGCATGTTGATGTCGGTGATGATCAGGTCGACATGACCGGCCTTGTCGAGCTGTTCGAGGCCTTCCTGGCCGTCGGCAGCCTGGATCGCGGTGTGCCCGGCGGCGCTGAGCGTCGCCAAGAGCATCTGCCGCATCACCCGCGAGTCATCGATGGTGAGGATCTTCAGCATGCTTCGATTCCCGGCAGGAGATGTTGGGCGCCCATCAGGCGTGCGTCATTGCGGGCGGCGTCGGTCGGATGCACGAGGCGGAACGGATGGCCGGCGGCCTTCCACGCTTCGGCGGCCGCCAAGAGGACCTGCAGGCACAGCCCACCAATGCGCTCGACTTTCGAGACATCGAGATCGAGGGGCGATCCGGCCTGCGCCTGGATGTTCGCCTTCAGTTCGGCGGCGGCCTTCAGGTCGAGAATGGCCGGGAGGGTGATGGTGTTGGCGGTCATGATCAGCGGCCCCGGTTGATGCGGACGGCGAGCGCAGCGACACGCTCCTGCTGGGCGGCCACGGGATTGTGCGCGGAGCCGACCCGGAATTTCGACACGAGGGCGGTGAGCGCGTCGGCTTCGCCGGCGAGCGAGTGGGAGGCGGCGGTCGACTGTTCGACCATCGCGGCGTTCTGCTGGGTCACCTGGTCCATCTGGTTGACGGCGGTGTTCACTTCCGCGAGGCCGGACGACTGCTCCTGCGTCGAGGCGGAGATTTCGGAAACCAGCGTCGAGATCTCGGCGACCTTCACCACGATCTGCTGCAGCGCCTCGCCGGTCTTGTTGACCAGTGTCACGCCGTCCTCGACCTGTTCGGTCGAGGCATGGATGAGCGTCTTGATCTCTTTCGCAGCATCGGACGAGCGTTGCGCCAGCGCGCGAACTTCCGACGCGACGACCGCGAAGCCGCGGCCGGCTTCCCCTGCCCGTGCGGCTTCGACGCCGGCGTTGAGGGCAAGCAGGTTGGTCTGGAAGGCGATCTCGTCGATCACGCCGATGATCTGGGAGATTTTGCGGGAGGAGCCCTCGATCTCGCCCATCGCGGCGACGGCGCTGCGCACGACTTCGCCGGAGCGCTGGGCCTCTTCTTTTGCCTGGCCGACAACCACGTTGGCCTGGCGGGCGCCGTCGGCGGTCTTGCGGACGGTCGCGGTGATCTCATCGAGGGCAGCGGCGGTTTCCTCGAGCGAGGCGGCCTGCTGTTCGGTGCGTTTCGACAGGTCGTCAGCGGCATGCGAGATTTCCGAGGCGGCGGTTTTCACGCCGCCGGAGTTCTCGTTGATACCGCGCATGGCGGCCTGCAGCTTGTCCATCGCGGCGTTGAAGTCGCGCTTGAGCTGCTCGTAGGCAGCCGGTACGTCCTGTTCGAGCCTGTAGGTCAGGTCGCCGTCGGCGAGGCGCGACACGCCGGCGCCGAAGCTGCCGTTGACGATGGCTTCGTTCTTGATCTGTGAGGCCTTCTGGGCTTCACGGTGATCGATGGCGGCCTGCTTGAAGGCGGCGAGGGCCGCGCCCATTTCGCCGATTTCGTCGCCGCGGCCGACATAAGGCGCCTCGACCGATTCATCGCCATGCGCCAGCCGCGTCATCGCTTCCGTGATTGTCTTGACCGGCTTGATGAACAGGCGGCTGATCCCGACGGCCAGCAGGCCAGCGATCACAATACCCAGCAGGATCACGACGCCGATCATGATCGTCGCGATGCTAGCGTTGGCGTTCGCGGTGACCACGCTGGCTTCCGCATCGGCGGCCATAACGTTGGTGACTTCTTCCATGGCGCCTTCGAGCGCCTCGAACTGCTTCATGAAGGCAGGCAGACCGGCCATGGCGTTGGCTGGATCGGTCTCGGCCAGCGAGACCAGACGTTCGGCGGCAGCGACGTAGTCGTTCAGGGGCTGCTCGACGCCGGTCAGCGCGGCGCGGATCTCGTCGGAAACCTTCAGCTCGGCTTCGTGCGCGATCTGGGCGCGAAAGTTGTCGGCGTGCTCTTTCAGGCTGGTCTTCACGTCGGCGCTGGAGATGCCCGACTCAGGCGTCAGCGCTGTCAGGGCAGCCAGCACATCGGCGCGCAGGGCGTCGTGCATCATGTCCGCCGTCAGGTGCGAGCGGAGCATGTCGCCGTCCGTCGCACTGTCGGTCAGCGAGGCGGTGAGCGTCGTCGTGCTCCAGTAGTTGGCGCCGCCGCATACGGCGACGAGCGCGAACATGGAAACAGCGCCGGCTAACGCCTTCTGGTTGAGTGTCCTGAGCATCGAAATGTCCCCTGCGGCTTTCTGCCTAGTAGTCGAGCATGACCCGGAGCGTCGCGACGACGACCGCATCGCGTGTCTCGTCGGCGCCCGGGTTGTGAATGAATTGAAGGTCTGGCTGCAGCGTAAGATTCTCGCCGATCTTGTCGGCGTAGGTGATTTCGATCGCGGACTCGCCGTTGGCGGGCGAGTTGCCGAGATCGCGCTCGTTGGCGCGATGGCGTGAGTTCACAAGCCCCTGGTTGAGGCCGAAGGAGAAGGACGAGTCCGGGCGCCCGGCGAACACGGGCGAGGCAAGAACGCCAGCCTGCCAGCCGCCGGCGTAGGACGTGGTGTGGCCTTCGGACGTGCCAGCGCGCGCGAAACCGAGGAGCGTCGTGTCGCCGAACGACGCCAGCGGACCTTCGACGCTGGCGTAGACGCCGCGCGCACGGCGCAGCAACGGAGCGCAGAAGCTGTCGGTGTCGCGGATGTCTTCCTGGTCTTCCGTGTAGGTCCAGGCGCCGAGGCGAACCTGCATGGGACCGGAGTGGACCCACTCGCCGATCAGCAGCGCGCCATTGTCGAACGAGAGATCGACGCCGCCCGGATCACCGAGCACGCCGGCGCTAGCGTTGAGCACCGCGCCCTGGATGCGCTGGCCTTCAGCGACATCCCAGCGGCCGCGAAGCGCGAGCGCCGTGGACGGGAAGATCGACGGACCGTTCGGGCCGGTGGCGGCAAGTTCGGAGCCGATGCCGAAAGCAGGCGCGATCAGGAGGCCGGCCGCTTCAGTCTGGTAGAATTCGCTGTTGAGGTCATAGAGACCGGCCAGCACGCTGGCCTGCCCTTCGGCGAATTCCTGCTCCAGCCAGAGTTGGTAGATTTTGGCGCGCGGACGCGCCACTTCGATGTTGTTGACGCCCTGCAGCGTGCCCGCAATGTCGTTCGGCACGGCGCCGGCGTTCGACAGCAGGTGGCCGTACACCTTCGCGCCCGACCAGCCGAAGAGTTTCTCAAGCGAGGCCTCGGCCGTGATCTCGATGTTGTCGAGATAGCGTCCGCTCTCGCTCGTGCCGCCCGAGACAACGCCGACGATGTCGCCCTTGTAGCCGAAACTGAAGGTGACCGCGTCAGCGCCTTCTTCGTCGTTCGCTTCAGGCGGAGCTTCCTGCGCCCAGGCTTGCGGTTGCGCTTCTGAAGCCGCGATCAGGCCGAAGGTGAACAGGACGGCTGCGGCGCCGCACTTCAGTGTAAAACCGATGCAGGGGTTCATGACTAGAAGTTTTCCCAGCTGTCTTCGTCGCTTTCAGCGACGGGCTTGAGCGCGGCGTTCCCGTGCGTCGGCAGGGCGCGCGGAGCGGAAGTGCGCGCTGCGGCGGGACGTTTGGCCGCGGGCTTCGCAGCGGAGCGAGCGGCCGGAGCGGCGGCGCCGATGTCGAACTTCGAGGCGAGTTCGGAGAGTTCGCCGGCTTCTTTCGCCAGCGAGTGAGAGGCGGCGGTCGATTCCTCGACCATCGCGGCGTTCTGCTGGGTCACCTGGTCCATCTGGTTGACCGCGGTGTTGACCTGCGCGAGGCCGGACGACTGCTCCTGCGTCGAGGCGGAGATTTCCGACACGAGGCTGGAGATCTCGGCGACCTTCGTCACGATCTTCTGCAGCGCTTCGCCGGTGAGGTTCACCAGTTCGACGCCGCTTTCGACCTGCTGCGAGGAAGCGTTGATCAGCGTCTTGATCTCTTTCGCGGCGTCGGACGAACGTTGGGCGAGCGCACGGACTTCCGAGGCGACGACCGCGAAGCCTCGGCCAGCCTCGCCTGCCCGGGCGGCCTCGACGCCGGCGTTGAGGGCGAGCAGGTTGGTCTGGAAGGCGATCTCGTCGATCACGCCGATGATCTGCGCGATCTGGCGGGACGATTTCTCGATCTCGCCCATGGCGGAGACCGCTTTGCGAACGACCTCACCCGAGCGCTCGGCTTCGCCTTTGGTGTCGCCCACGACCGAGTTGGCCTGGCGGGCGCCGTCGGCGGTTTTCTTGACCGTCGCGGTGATCTCGTCGAGAGCAGCGGCGGTTTCCTCGAGCGAGGCGGCCTGCTGTTCGGTGCGTTTCGACAGGTCGTCAGCGGCGTGGCTGATCTCGTCGGCGCCGGAGCGGATGCCCTGCACGTTCGCGATGATGACTTTCATCGCATCCTGAAGCTGGCTGACCGCGGCGTTGAAGTCGTCGCGTACCTTCCGGTATTCAGGAGACACCTCGGCGTCGAAGCGGGCGGTGAGGATGCCGCGCGACAGGTCGGCGAGACCGTTCGACAGCGTTTCGACGACCATGGCCTGCTGGCGGGCGGCTTCTTTCGCCGCGGCTTCCATCGCTTCCTTCTCGATGGCGGCCTGCTTGAAGATGTCGAGCGCCTCGGCCATCTCACCGATTTCGTCGCCCTGCCCCTTGGCCGGGATGACGATCGTGTTGTCGCCCTTGGCGAGGCGGCGCATCGCGTCCGTCATCTGGACGACAGGGCGCGCGATGCCGCGCGACAACAGCCAGCCCATCAGGGCCGAGATCAGCACCGCCAGGGCGGCTCCGATTGCCAACACGACGTAGGATTTGGCGACTTCCTCGTTGGCGTGTTTCTCAAAAGCGGCAAGCTGGGCGCTTTCGTTCTCCGCGAACGCGGCGACGGATTCCCGCGTCGCGAACAGGCGCGCGGTGCCGGCGATCTCGGCGCGCGCCGCATCGATGGTCAGCGGGTCGCGGGCCTGGTTGATGGCGGCGTCCGCCTGCGCCTTGAACGTTTCGATCGCTTCCTTGATCGGTTCCAGCAGCTTGCGGTCGTTGGGGTCGCGCACATTCCCGTCGAGCTCGGCGAAAATGGCGTCAAGAGTCTTCAGCTTTTCGTGGAAGCCCACCTTGGCGTCGAGGAAGCTCGGGTCGCCGGAAGCGACGAAGCCGCGCATCGAGTTCTGGACGTCGACGGCGCCCGCAAGGACGGCCTCGACCTGGTTGACAATGTCGCCCGATCGCTTGGCTTGCGCGGTCGCCTCGTCGACCGACTGGTTCGCCATGAAGACGAACGAGTTCGAGATGCCCACGGTCGCGACGACGATGCCGAAGGCGAGCAGGAGCTTGCGGGAGATTTTGAGGTTGAGGCGGCGGCGGGCAGTCACTGGCGGCATCTCCGGTGTCAGAATGGAGAGAAAAATTTCTCTCGACCGGATGCTTTTTCTCGCACATTGCTAAAATCTAAGTTAAAACAGAGAATAACGATTGGTTTCTCAAATGCGGCGTTGAGACCGCTGAGGAAACGAGCGCCTGGGAGGTGGGTCGGATGAGTTTGTCACGGGCATTGCCAGTGACAGCCGCTTTGCGGGACAGTGCCGTCTTGGGACCGGGCGAGACATCCTTGAAAGCTGCCGTACGCGCGTTCGTCTACGCCTTGCTCTTCGTCGTTGCGATGGAGGGCGTGATCCAGCTTGCGCGCTTCGGCGAGGACGTAACGGCCATCTGGCTCGCCGCCGCGGTGCTGGCATGGGCGCTGATTTCCTCGCCGACAAAGGACTGGGCGTTGATCATCGGCTTCGCGACGGCCGGTCATATCCTGCGCGCCATCTACTACCAGGATCAGCCAGCGACCGAGGCCGTCTATCTCCTCGCCAACATCGGAGGCCCTGTGGCGTGCGCGGCGCTGATGCGCTGGCAGGACGTCAATCTCGAATTCGAGGATCGCGGCGCTGTACTCCGCTTCCTGCTGATCTGCGGCATCGCCGGCCCGGCGATCTCCGCGATCATCGTCGCGATAGGCGCCAGCGTCGATCCGACGCGCTTCCAGCTTGAGGATCTCGGCGCGTGGTTCCTCGCCGATGCGTTGAGCTATGTCGTTTTCCTGCCCGTGCTCAAGAGCATCGCCAGCGGCGGGTGGCGCAGCCTGCTCGCGCCAGCCCTCCGCACAAAGACATTTGTGCTGTTCGGTATCCTCGTCGCAGCGCTGGTGGCCGAGTGGTTCATGCCGGCGGAGCTGAGGCGTTCTTTTCCGATCTTGCTGATCCCCTATCTGATCTTCATGGCGTTCGAACTCGGCATGGCCGGGGCGCGCGGAGCAATCGTCGTTTCGACCGTCGGCCTGCTCGCCTATGCACTCTTCGCATCGGAGATCGGACGGCGCGGCCTGCCGGCGACCGAGTACATCTTCTCGGTGCAGATCTATCTCGCCGCCATGGTCGCCTGCATCCTGCCCCTGGCAGCAGCATTGGCCGAGAAACAAAGGCTTTACGAGGCGGCGTCCGATGCGCTGAGCGATGCGCAATCGGCCTGGGGCGAGCTGATCGCGGCGGAGGCGCACTATCGGCTGGTAGCAGACAATTCGCGCGACATGGTGATGCGCGTCGGCCTCGATGGCGCCGTGCTGTTCGCCTCGCCCGCCTGCCGCTATCTGTCCGCCGACACACATGAACTCGAAGGCCAGGAGCTTCACGATCTTGTGCATCCCGACGATGCCGCACGCGTTCGCGACGAGATCAAGGCCTTCATCGATGCGGACATGCTTGACCACCCCACGACAATCCGCGCACGACTGAAACCTGTGGGGGGTGACTGGCATACGTTCGACATCGTCTCCACGCTCGTCGCTTCGCGTGGCCGCGATCCAGAGGAAATCATCGCCGTGCTGCGCGAGGTCCAGACATGAAATCCCGTCTGACCCAGCAGGCCGGTGTCGCCGTGCGCAAACTGCGTCTAGCCAAAGGCTGGACGTTGCAGGAGCTGTCGGACAAGTCCGGCGTGCCGCTGTCGACACTGTCCAAGCTCGAGCTCGGGCAATCCTCGCTGACTTACGACAAGATTCTGCGCATCTGCTCGGCGCTCGACATCGACCCGGGTCTTTCCATCCTGCAGCAGGCCTCGACGGCGCCTGCACCGAGCGCCCGCCGCGCCGTGATCCGCAAGGGTGAGGGCGAGCACCTGCCCTTCGGCGATCACATGGCGAAGGTCGGAGCGCAGGACCTGCTTTCGAAGGCCTTCACGCCCATGATCGTCACGCTGCAGGCGACGGATGGTCGCCGCCAGACGCTGCCGGGCGAGGCCTATCTGCACGTGATTTCGGGATGCGCCCTGCTTCACACCGATGTCTATGCGCCGCTGAAGCTGAATGCGGGCGACGCCATTTTCTTTGATGGCTCGACCGAGCACCGGCTGCATGCCGCGAACGACGATCCCTGCACGCTCCTGATGGTCGTTTCAGGCGATGAGGGATTCTGGCGTCAAACCGGCGAGTGATTCGCCAGGAGTGGCTTGGAAATTCTCTGGCGACGTTGAGCCAACCTGTTTTGGTTAAACGAATTTCTCCGAATTAGAGAAAAATTCACCGATTTAGAGAATAACACTCCGGAACGAGAAATTCGCTCGCCGGAGTACACGATGTCCAAGGCCACCCTGACCCGCACCGCCGCGATGGCGATTGTCGCCCTCGCCGCCGCGCCGGCCATCGCCCAGGCGCCGGCCGCCCCGGCCGAGAAGCCCGCCGCCAAGCCGACCACCGCAACGTCCTGGTCCGGCGGCGCGCCGAAATCGTCGGAAGGCGAGATGTCCTTCAAGCCGTCGGGCCGGGTGCAATTCGATGTATTCAACCTGGACACGGATGGCGCCTCGGCTGTCGACCAGAGCTATTCGCGGTCCTTCGTCCGCCGCGTCTATCTCGGCGTGGACGGCCAGTTCAGCAAGGAGTGGCGCTACAAGGTGGATCTCGCCTTCCAGCCGGGCGCCGACCAAGCCGCTTCTTCCGTCACCACGCTCCGTCTCTGTCAGGACAATGGTTCCGCCGCCATCGTGCAGCGCGCCATCTGCCTCGCTGGCGAGACGGACCGTGGTCCAGTCGTGACATCGGTTTCGACGTCAGGCGCCGACACGGAAGTGGGCTTCGATTTCGCCTACCTGCAATACGTTGCAGGCCCATGGGAAATCACGCTCGGCCAGAACAACATGACGTCGCCGATGGAGGATCGTGCTTCGGCGCTCAACACGCCGTTCAACGAGCGTTCGGGCTACATCACCGCGTTCGGCTTCTCGAAGGCGATGGGCGTTGCAGTCAACACGTCGGGCGAGAACTGGTCGGCAGGTGTGGGCGTCTATGGCGACGATCTCAACAACCCGGAATCGACCAACACCAGCGAAACTGTCGCCCTCCAGGCGCGGGGCACGTGGGTTCCGTATTTCGCCAAGACAGATGACGGCGTGACGCTCGTCCATCTCGGCGCAACCGCGCGCTATCGCGACAATGCCGGCGGTGAAGACGCGACCGGCATTCGCGGTCCGGGCTTCCGCTATCGTGCCCGTCCTAACACGGGCTGGGGCGACCGCTTCGTCGACACCGGCTCGATCGCGTTCGCGCAGGATTCGTTCGCAGGCGTCGAGTTCGCGGCCCAGCACAATGCTTTCGGCGCTTCCGGCGAGTTCGGCCAGCTTTCGGCCAAGCCGCAGTCGGGCTCGCCTTTCGCCGGCGCCAATCCGTCCTTCTCCGGCGGCTATGTCGATCTCTTCTGGTCGCCGACCGGCGAGAGCCGTTCCTATAAGGCCAAGGAAGGCACGTTCGGCCGCACATCGCCGTTGACGACGCTGGGCGAGGACGGCTTCGGCGCCCTCACCTTTGGCCTGCGCTATGATTTCCTCGACTTGACCGACGGCGCCATCGATGGCGGCGAGCAGAAAGGCGTGACGCTGCAGGGCACCTGGCAGCCGATCAACTTCCTGAAATTCCAGGTCGACTATTCCCGTCTCGACATCGAACGCCCGACCAGCGCGCTGAGCGGCACGGCCGATGTCATCACGATGCGCTCCCAGATCGAGTGGTGACACTCTCTGCGAGCGTGAGAAGGAGGCCGGCCAACCCTGTCCCCCCTGCCGGCCGGCCTCCTTCCAGACTTCCTCCCGCCTGCAACTGACATCCCGGCGCGCACCGCTTCCCCGGCGCGCCGGGATCGTGCATTTGATGCTCCGGAGTCAGGAGCATCCGCGTGGCTGTCACGATCGATCACCTTTCGGCATATCACCGCTACACGGTGATCCGCGGTTTCACCGATGCGAACGGCGTGAAAGTGCCGTTCGAGGCTATCGGGGCGATCCGCAACATCGCGCTCAACCCGCAGATGACCGAGATCTACATCGACTGGGAGCGCATCGCCGCTGACGGGACGCGCACGCCTGAACGCCTCACCTTCCTGATGGCGGCGACGGACGGGCCGCGCAACAACCATATGAAGGAGTATTTCGAGCAGGGCGAAGTCGATGTGCCGCCACGGCCGCCAAAGCCGAAGCCGGCAGAATCGCCAGAAGAGTCCGGCGGACAGCAGTCGCAACAGACATCCTCGCCTGACGAGCTGACCGTGCGCTGCGGCTGCGGGCCGGCGTTCCACCGCGCCGTCTGGCCGGGCGGGCACCTTTCGGTGAATGCATGCCTGCGCTGCGGGACGGTGGCGGTGACGAGCCAGATCGGCGACGACGGGCGATATACGGGCGATGCGTGGACGTCCTACGTTCCCGTTCCGACAGACCAGAAGGTCGTCGACTGGCTGGGGCATTTCCCGCGCGCGTCGGTCAACTACGGCGGAGCGATGTGGCGCTGGCCGATGTCGGCCTCGCTCGTGCGTTATCCGACCCTGTTCTATCCCGCCGACACGCGCGTGGCGGACGAGGAAGAACTGGAAGCGCTGGAAGAGGCGCTGTGGGAGGCGCAACAACCCCTGACGCGAGCGGACCGCCAGCGCGCTGCGCTGGGAGACATTCCGGCGCCGCCGCAGGGAATGCTGCGCGATTTCGGAAACTCGCTGGCTGTCCAGCGTGTGCTGGGGCTGCGGCCCAAAAGCGATCTTGGGCAATTGCACAGCCACGCCAACCTCCTGTCGGCATCGAGCGAGCTGGCGGCTTCGCTGCTGCTCAGGCGCGATGGCGCGTATGACATCATGATGGGATGGCTGCGCTCGAAGGACGATGAGGATTTCAGCGCCGGAATTGCGATGCTGCGTGATGCGCGGCCGCTGTTCTCGGGGCCGGACGATCCTAGGCTGGCGCCAGGTTTGCTCGATGTCCTGAACGATCTTCCGCTGGGCAAGCTGAAAGACGTGCCGGGTCGCGTCGAGAGTTGCATGCGATTCGAAGCGCTGCTGGTGGCCATCGCCGATCTCGGCGCCAACAGCGCGGAAATGCAGCAGGGTCTGAAGGTGCTGCAGAAGAAGCTCGCACGAAAGGACGCAACGGTAACCGAGGCAATCGGTATCGTCCTGAACGAGCTCAATGGCACCGACAACAGGCCGGCGGAGTATCGTTAGCCCTGCTCACTTTACGGAAGGTGGCTGACGCGGGACCGGATCGGCGCTAGTGTGCAGGGCATGGGACTGGATGACAGCCTGCTCCGCATGACGGCAGCCCAGATCGCGACGGGGCTGCGAAAGAAGGCGTTCAGCGCGCAGGAAGTGTGCGCGGCGTCGATTGCCAGGATCGAATCGCTCGACAGACAAGTGAACGCGGTGATCGTGCGCGATTTCGAACGCGCGCGAGCCGAAGCGCGGATGGCCGACGAGGCGCTCTCTCGTGGCGAGGCCAAGGCGCTGACCGGCGTGCCGGTGACGGTCAAGGAAAGCTACGACCTGCGCGGGCATCCGACGACGTGGGGCTTCATGGCGCACACAGAGCATCGCGCGCGCGAGGATGCGCTGGCGGTGCAACGGTTGAAGGCGGCGGGCGCGGTGGTGCTGGGCAAGACCAACGTGCCGCCGGCGCTGGGCGACTGGCAGTCGGCCAACCCGATCTATGGGCGCACCAACAACCCTTACGACGTCGGGCGTTCGCCGGGCGGCTCGTCTGGCGGGAGCGCGGCGGCGATCGCGATGGGATACTCAGCGCTGGAGATGGGATCGGACATTGGCGGTTCGATCCGCGTGCCGGCGATGTTCTGCGGCGTCTATGGTCACAAGCCGAGCCATGGGCTGGTGCCGATGGGCGGTCATACGGCGGGAGGATATCTCGTCGCGCCGCAGCTTCTCAGCGTGTGCGGACCGCTGGCCCGCTCGGCGGAAGACCTGGCGACGGCGCTGGATATCGTGGCGGGACCAGATGCGGAGCTGCCCGCCAACAAGGTGATACTGCCCCTGCCCCGGCATGGACGGCCCGGAAGCTTCCGGGTGTTCATTCTCGATCATCACCCGGCGGCGCGGGCGGACAGCAATGTGCTCGGCGCGCTGGAGAAGCTGGCCGACAAGCTGGTGAAGGAAGGTGCGAGCGTTGCGCGGCAGTCGAGCCTGCTGCCGGATCTCATGCTGCAGTGGAAGACCTATCAGGCGATCCTGCACACCATCATCACACGGGGCGATACAGCGAACACGCGGCCGCCCATTTCGGCGCACGACTGGCTTGGGCATCTCGACACGCAGCTGAGAATTCGGAGGCAGTGGGCCGAATTCTTCCGGCATTTCGACATCGTGCTTTGCCCCGTGTTCGGAACGCCTGCCTTCCCGCATTCCGACGAACCCGATTGGCGCAAACGTCCACTCGACATGGATGGCATGCCCGGGAATTTCGGATCGCAGCTTGGTTGGGCAGGGATTGCGACAGTCGCCAACCTGCCTTCGACCGCGATCCCGCTGGGGCTCACGGCAAAGGGACTGCCGGTTGGCGTGCAGGCGATCGGCCCGTTCCTCGAGGACAAGACGACCATCGCCTTCGCGGGGATGGTCGGCCACGAGATTGAGCCGCCGGCTATCGCCCAGTGATCTGTCGAGCGATCACCACGTCCGCGCGCCAGCCGTGCGCGTGATGCGCGGCTTTGCGAGCAGCCAGACGCCGATGATCGTCAGCACCATCGAGATGACGTGCGGCCAACCGAAGGGCTCGTGCAGAATCATCACGGCGGCCCATGCCGCCGCGATCGGGCCCACGCCGCCGACGGCGCTCATCGGGCCGGGGCCTATGCGGCCGATGGCTTCGGCGATCATGAAGCTGGGAATCACGGTGCAGATCATGGCGAGCACGAAGGCGAGCCAATAGCCGTTCGTGGTCACGGGCGGCGGAGAGTGGAACGCCATCTCGATGCCGCTCTGCGTGAGGAAGACAATGGACGCCGCCGACATTGCGAAGGCGGTGAACAGCGTCGAGCCCATGCGCTTGATGATCGGTTTCGAGGCGGTGACGTAGACCGCATAGATCAGCGCGCCGGCGAAGATCAGGCCGCCGCCGAGCCAGGCGTTGGGGCCCTGATGGCCGATCTCGGCACCGAACAGGATGGCGACGCCGGCATAGGCGAGGACGAGCGCGAGGATGTGGCGGCCGGTGAGCTTGTCCTTCAGGAAGAACCAAGACATCGCGGCGACCATGGTCGGGTAGATGTAGAGGATCAGGCGTTCGAGTTGGGCCGAGACGTATTTCAGGCCTTCGAAATTGAGCCATGACGAGATGTAATAGCTCATGATGCCGAGACCGGCTGCGGCGGCGTAGATCTTCGGCGAGATGCGTCCGCCCTGCTTGCGCAGGCGCAGGAACGCGAAGATGCCGATAGCTAGATAGACCGGCAGCGAGAAGGCCATGCGCAGTGTGAGAAGCTGCGAGACGCCGATGCCTTCAGCGTAGGCAAGCTTGATAACCACGCCCTTTAGCGAGAAGAGTGCTGCGCCGCCGGCGGCGAGGCCGACGCCGATCGCACGGTTGCGGGCTTCATGCTGGGCAGGCAGGACTTCGGTGGTCATCACGTCTCTCCGCTCGCCCCTGTCGTCTTCGTGCGGAGATACGCGGGTGGGGACGAGGCCTCCGGCGCTTCCGCCGCCGGCCTTGTCGCTTCAGTCGCGACGCGCCGGCGCAAGCCATTTGATGGCTCGCTTAAGTCGAAGGAGGTTGGCGCGGTTGGTCATCGTGGCGCGTGTAGGCCCGTTTCTCACGACGTGCAACGCCGCGGCCGCGGAGTTGAATGAGATTTCGCGATGTTGCCGAACTACTTGGCGACGTGCGCCGCGGCCCACTGGCCGAGACGCTGGATCGCCTGACGGGCCTGACCGAGCATCGGATAGCGGGCCTGGAAAACGTGGAACATCTCCGGCCAGATTTCGAGCGATACGGGTACGCCGGCGGCGCCAAGGCGTTCGGCGAGCGTGGTCGAATCCGACATCAGGATTTCGGCTTCGCCGGTCTGGATGAAGGTCGGTGGCAGACCGCGCAGGTCGGATTTCAGGATCGGCAGCCTGCCCTCGCCCAGATAGTCCATCGCGCGGGCAGTGAGGCCGTTGGTCGTAAGGAAGGGATCGCGCTGCGATTTCGCGGTGTGGCTCCAGCCGCGATTGGTGAGGTCGACCCACGGCGACAGCAGTATCATGCCAGCGGGCATGGGTGCATTGGCTTCCTTGAGCTTCAGCGCGGTCGCGACGGCAAGGCCGCCGCCGGCGCTGTCGCCCGCGAGAATGATGCGGTTGGGCTGGACGCCTTCGCCGAGCACCGCCTGATAGGCGCGCACGCAGTCTTCGAGGGCTGCAGGATGGCGGTGCTCGGGAGCGAGGCGGTAGTCGGGAATGACGGCCGCGAGTTTGGCGCTGGCCGCGACCTGAGAGGCGAGGCCTTTGTGGCTTCGTGACGAACCCATGGCGAAGCCGCCGCCATGCATCCAGAGAATCACGTGATCGCCGCTGCAACCCTTGGGCAGCAGGCCGAGACAGGAGACGCCGCCGAGATCGATCTCGGACATGGTCGACATTTCCGGCATCGGATCGTTTTCGGCATAGGCGTCGTACGCTTTGCGCATGGCCGGAAAATCGGAGGGGTCAACGCCAGCTAGCCGGCGCGCAAGCGACTCGCGCGCGCGGGCGACTTCGCCCGTCAGGCTGGTTGTATGAGCGGCAACGGTGCTCAACGCGTCCCTCCACGCTGCTCAGCCCCGGACGGAACCAAGCACAAGCGCCCCGCAAAGACCATGCCGTTCTGGCGGTGTTAACTGCTTTCCACGAAGGGCGAGAAGCCCCGTGGCTACATCTGCATCGTCCAGCCTTCGACGGCCATGGAAGCCTGGCGGACGGCTTCCGTAAGCGTCGGGTGGGCGTGGCAAGTTCGGGCGATATCCTCGGACGATGCGCCGAATTCCATGGCGACGCAGACTTCGGCGACCATTTCCCCAACGCCCACGCCCATCAGGTGGGCGCCCAGAACCTGATCGGTCACAGCGTCGGCGAGGATCTTAACGAAGCCGTCCGTCTCGTGGTTCGTCTTGGCGCGCGAGTTGGCCGAGAACGGGAATTTGCCGACCTTGTAGGCGACGCCTTCGGCCTTGAGCTCTTCCTCGGTTTTCCCGACCCAAGCGATCTCCGGCTTGGTGTAGACCACGCCCGGAATAATTCCGTAGTTCACATGACCCGCCTTGCCCGCGATCAGCTCGGCGCAGGCGACGGCTTCGTCCTCCGCCTTGTGGGCGAGCATCGGGCCGGAAGTGACGTCGCCGATCACCCAGACGTTTTCCGCCGAGGTGCGGTAGTGGTCGTTGGCGATGACGCCGCGCTTGTCGGGAACCACGCCGACGGTCTCGAGGCCGAGGCCCTGCGTGTACGGACGGCGGCCAATGGCGACGAGGACGATGTCCGCGTCGATGGTTTCGGTGTCGCCGCCGGCGGCGGGCTGGGCCGAGAGCTTGAGCTTCGATTTCAGCTTCTCGACGCCGGTAACCTTCATGCCGAGCTTGAACTCGATGCCCTGCTTCGCGAAAACGCGCTGGGCCTGCTTGGCGATCTCGCCATCGGCGCCCGGCAGAATACGATCGAGGTATTCGACGACGGTGACCTCAGCCCCAAGACGCCGCCAGACAGAACCGAGTTCGAGGCCGATGATGCCGGCGCCGATGACGACCATCTTCTTCGGCACGGCCTTCAGCGACAGCGCGCCGGTGGAGGACACGATGCGCTCCTCGTCGACCTCGACGCCCGGCAGGGGCGTGACTTCGGAGCCGGTGGCGATGACGATGTGCTTGGTCTCGAGAACCTTGTCGCCGACAACGACGCGGCCCGGGCCGTCGATGCGGCCTTCGCCGGAAATGACGGTGACCTTGTTCTTCTTCATGATGAAGGCGACGCCAGCGGTGAGGCCGTTCACGGCGTCGGCTTTCTGCTTGAGCATGTTCTCGAGATTGAGCTTGAGGCCCGTGATCTCGATGCCGAGGCCGGCGAAATCCTTGCCCGCCGTCTCGTAGAGTTCGGAGGCGTGCAGCAGCGCCTTGGACGGGATGCAGCCGACATTGAGGCAGGTGCCGCCGAGCTTGTCGCGCTTTTCGATCAGCGCGACCTTGAGGCCCAGCTGGCCGCAGCGCGTGGCGCAATTGTAGCCGCCGGGGCCGGCGCCGATGATGACGACGTCGTAGCTCTCGCTCATGGGTCAGTCTCACGTTCGTTCGATTTGGCGCGAGCTATACGCGCCCGGGCCATGGGGTCAACAAACGGAATATGGGGACGGTTTTCACGCGCTTTTGCGCATAAAACTGAGGCGTCCGTTCAGTTCCGGGCCGTGATGGCGGTGATGCCCGCGAGGACGAGCATCGTGATGCCCACGGCGAGCTCGTTCTCCCAGATCCGGGTGATGTCGAAGTGCTGTTTCAGCGTCATTGCGAAGCCAGCGGCAGCAACTCCTCCGATCATGGCGATGGCTGCTCCGCCCGGACCGCCAAGGAACACGATCAGGCCGCCGAACAGGCCGAGCGCGCCGCCGATCGCAGGGATCAGGAATTTGGGCTGGCCGAGCTGATGCGCCAGACGCTCCGACAGGATGTAGTCGATGCCGCCAAGGTACTGGTCGGCCACCTGGTAGAGCAGCCAGCCGGACGATGCGATGAGCAGCAGGGCGACGATCCGCCTGAGCATGTCCCTATCCCTCCTGAAGCAGTCCCGCAGCGAATCGTACGCGCGTCAGGACGGGAGGCAATGGTTTCTGGCGGGGTAACCGGTAACTCAGGCCAGGACGCCACGGAAGGCCGCGATCCAGACGAGCAGCGCGACGGCGAGAGAGACCCAGCCGGCGTTGACCGTTGATTTGCTCGGCCGCGCGTGATCGGCGGCGTCGGCGCTGGGCGCGCGGCGGGCCGTGTGCTCGCGCCACATGAAATAGACGCCCTGCCCCAGCACCAGCAGCGCCACCAGCCAGGCCGCGAAGGGGTGGAGCATCATCATGGCGAGCGCGCAGGCCGAGAGGACGACAGCCTGCCCGGCGATCCATCCCCGGCGGGCAGCGTCATCGCGATCCATCCAGCGATCGACTGCCTTTTCAGCTTCCGATCTCTCGCGGGGTTCGGGCGGCGCATCGATGTCGGCGTAGTCGCCTTGCGCGGCATCCGCCTCGAACTCGCGCGCCATCTTCTCGAGCTTCGCGGTCATGCCATCGAGCGCCATCTCCATGCGGATCTGACGGAACAGCATGAAGGCGCCGAGCAGCCAGAACAGGCCGGCGAGACGGATGATCCATCCGAGGAGGCCGTCGGAAAAGGCCTCCGGCGTCATGCGCGATTACAGATCGAGCAGCAGGCGCTCGGGGTCTTCCAGCGCTTCCTTGACGCGGACGAGGAAGGTGACCGCTTCCTTGCCGTCGACGAGGCGATGATCGTACGAGAGCGCGAGGTACATCATCGGGCGGGCGATGATCTTGCCATCGACGACGACAGGACGCTCCTCGATGCGGTGCATGCCGAGCACGCCGGACTGCGGCGGGTTGAGGATTGGCGTCGACATCAGCGAGCCGTAGACGCCGCCGTTCGAGATTGTGAACGTGCCGCCCTGCAGGTCGTCCATCGACAGCTTGCCATCGCGGGCGAGCGCGCCGAGGCGGCCGATCTCGGCTTCGATCTCGGCGAGCGTCATTGTGTCGGCGTCACGCACGACAGGAACAACGAGGCCCTTGTCCGTGCCCACGGCCACGGAGACGTTGTAGAAGTTCTTGTAGATGATGTCCGTGCCGTCGATCTCGGCGTTGACCGAGGGGACTTCCTTCAGCGCGCCGACGCAGGCGCGGACGAAGAAGCCCATGAAGCCGAGCTTCACGCCATGCTTCTTCTCGAAGGCGTCTTTGTGGCGTTTGCGGAGCTCCATGACTTCCGACATGTCGACGTCGTTGAACGTCGTGAGCATGGCGGCGGTGTTCTGGGCTTCCTTGAGGCGACGCGCGATCGTCTGGCGCAGGCGCGTCATCTTCACGCGCTCTTCGCGGGGGCCAAGTTCGCGCGGGGCGCGGGCCGGAGCTTCGGCGGCGGGAGCGCGAGCGGCGGCTGGCGCGGGCGTATTTGCGACGTAGGCGAGCGCGTCGCCCTTGGTGGCGCGGCCGCCCTTGCCCGAGCCGGCGATATCCGCGGGGTTCACGCCGGCTTCGGCGGCGATGCGGCCGACCGACGGGGCGACCTTTTCAGTTGCGCGCGCGGCAGGAACAGCAGCAGCCGCCGGAGCCTTGGCGGCGGGTGGTGCGGCGGAGGCAGCAGGCTTGGCGGCGGCAGGGGCAGCGGCGGCCGTGGCGCCTTCAGTGAGGCGGGCGATGATCTTGCCGATCGAAACCGTCTCGCCTTCCTTGACGAGGTGCTCGGTGATGACGCCGGCGGCGGGGGCCGGAACCTCGATCGCGACCTTGTCGGTTTCGATCTCGGCGATCGGATCGTCCTGTTTCACGGCCTGGCCGGGTTTCACGAGCCAGTTGGCGAGCGTGCCTTCAGTGACGCTCTCGCCCATCGCGGGCACCTTGATATCCATGACGTCTCCAGACCGGGCAGTTGCGCCGGTGAGCTCCGGCGCGGTGGGGTTTAGCCCCAGTTGGGGCGAATGTGGAGGGGCCGCAAGCCCCGATGAAAATCTACGCTATTTCTCGAACGCCGCGTCGAGGAAGGCGGCGAGTTCCTTGTTGTGGAGCGTCATCGTGCCAGCGGCGGTCGAGGCCGAAGCGGGGCGGCCGACATAGCGGGCGCGCTTGTGCTTCACATCGAGCTTCTCGAGCGTCTTCTCGATGTTCCAGTCGACGAAGTTCCAAGCGCCCATGTTGCGCGGCTCTTCCTGGCACCAGACCATGTCGGCGTTCGGGAAGCGGGCGAGCTCTTTCATGAGCGAGGCGACCGGGAACGGATAGAGCTGCTCGATGCGGAGCAGGTAGACATCGTCGATCTTCCGCTTCTCGCGTTCCTCGAACAGGTCGAAATAGACCTTGCCCGAGCACATCACGACGCGGCGGACGTCCTTGTCGGCCTTCAGCGTGACGTCGGCCTTGCACTCGGGAACCTCGGCGCCGTCAGCCAGGATGCGGTGGAACGAGGTGTTCGGCAGCATGTCCTTGTAGAACGAGACGGCGCGCTTGTGGCGGAGCAGCGATTTCGGCGTCATCACGATGAGCGGCTTGCGGAAGTCACGGTGCATCTGGCGGCGCAGGGCGTGGAAGTAGTTCGCCGGCGTCGTGCAGTTGACGACCTGCATGTTGTCCTGCGCGCACATCTGCAGGAAGCGCTCGAGACGGGCGGAGGAGTGTTCCGGGCCCTGCCCCTCATAGCCATGCGGCAGGAGGCATACGAGGCCGGACATGCGGAGCCATTTGCGTTCGCCTGACGAGATGAACTGGTCGAACAGAACCTGCGCGCCGTTCGCGAAGTCGCCAAACTGGGCTTCCCAGAGGACGAGCGTCTGCGGCGCGGTGAGCGAGTAGCCGTACTCGTAGCCGAGCACCGCTTCTTCCGACAGCAGCGAGTCGATGACTTCGTAGTTGGCCTGGGTCGGCGAGATGTTGTTGAGCGGCGTATAGCGTTCTTCTGTCACCTGGTCGACGAAGTGCGAGTGGCGCTGGGTGAACGTGCCGCGGCAGGAGTCCTGACCCGACAGGCGCACCGGGAAACCTTCATCGACGAGCGAGGCGAAGGCCATGTGTTCGGCCATGCCCCAGTCGAGGTTCTCGCCCGAGGCGGCCATCTTGCGGCGCGCATCGACCGTGCGGGCGACCGTCTTGTGGATGTTGAAGCCGTCCGGAACGGTCGTGATCTTCTTGCCGAGATCCTTGAGCTTGGCGAGCGGCAGGCCGGTCTTGCCGCGGCCTTCCTCGTCCTTCGGCAGGCCGAGGCCCGCCCATTTGCCATCGAGCCAGTCGGCGGCGCCGGGCTTGAAGGTTTTGGCTTTCTCGAACTCGCTGTCGAGATGGGCGTCCATCTCGGCGATCATGTTGTTGAGGGCTTCTTCCGTGATCACGCCTTCCTCGATGAGGCGGCGCGAATAGAGTTCGCGGGTCGACTGCTGGTCGCGGATCTTCGCGTACATCAGCGGCTGCGTCATCGTCGGATCGTCGCCCTCGTTGTGACCGAAGCGGCGGTAGCAGAACATGTCGATCACGACGTCCTTGCCGAACTGCTGGCGGTATTCGGTGGCGACCTTGGCGGCGTAGACGACCGCTTCGGGATCATCGCCGTTCACGTGGAACACAGGCGCGTCGACCATCTTCGCCATGTCGGACGGATACGGAGACGAACGGGAGAAAGACGGCGCCGTGGTGAAGCCGATCTGGTTGTTGACGATGAAGTGCATCGCCCCGCCCGTGCGGTAACCGGCGAGACCCGACAGCGCGAAGCATTCGGCGACGACGCCCTGGCCCGCGAACGCGGCATCGCCATGCAGCAGCAGCGGCATGACTTTCGTGCGGCGCGCATCGCGTTCCTTCGGATCGGTGGCGCGTGTGCCGCCTGCTTCCACTTCGTCGAAGAACTGCTTGGCGCGAGCCTTGCCGAGAACGACCGGGTTCACGATCTCGAGGTGGGACGGGTTCGCCGTCAGGGACAGGTGAACGCTGTGGCCGTCGAACTCGCGGTCTGACGAGGCGCCGAGGTGGTATTTCACGTCGCCGGAGCCGTAGTCGTCGCCGCCCTGCGTGTTGCCGCCCTGGAACTCGAAGAAAATCTTGTGGTAGGGCTTGCCCATCACCGCGGCGAGCACGTTGAGGCGGCCACGGTGCGGCATGCCGACGATGATTTCGTCGACACCGAGCGCGCCGCCGCGCTTGATGATCTGCTCCAGCGCCGGAACAGCGGCTTCACCGCCATCGAGGCCGAAACGCTTGGTGCCCGGATAGCGCTTGTGCAGGAAGCGTTCGAAAGCTTCTGCTTCGACGAGCTTGTTCAGGATGGCGCGCTTGCCCTGGGGCGTGAACGAGATTTCCTTGTCCTTGCCTTCGATGCGCTGCTGGAGCCAGGATTTCTCCTCTGGATCCGAGATGTGCATGAACTCGACAGCGAAGGTGCCGCAATAGGTGCGCTTGAGGATGTCGACCATCTGGCGCGGGGTCGCGTAGTCGAGGCCCATCACGTTGTCGATGTAGATGCGGCGGTCCATGTCCTTCGGACCGAAGCCGTAGGTTTTCGGATCGAGTTCGGGCTGTTCCTCGCGCTTGAGCAGGCTCAGCGGATCGAGGTGCGCGGCGAGGTGGCCGCGGATGCGGTAGGCGCGGATCATCATCAGCGCGCGGATCGAGTCCTGCACCTGCTGGTGGAGATCCTGCGGCGCGAGGGCCGGACCGACGGACGGGGCCTTCTTCGGCTCTTTCTTCGCTTCCGGCCCCCAGTTGCCGTCGAGGGCCGAGACCAGCTCGCCGTTCTGGTGCTTCAGCGGTTCTTTCCACTCGGGCCCGCGGGCGGCGTGGGTGGCGTCGGCGGCCGTGTCGGCCACGCCGCGGAAGAAGCCCTGCCAGCTCTCGGGGACGGACGAAGGATCCTCGGCATACTGGGCATAGAGCTGTTCGATGTAGGCGGCGTTGGCCCCGTAGAGGAAAGCCGTGTCCAGCATGGCTTCGTTGTCCATTCCACGGACTTCGCCAGGCTTCGCCTCGATGTTCATTTTTCGCGTCCTGCTGCGCAGAATCGGGGCCCCTGCCCCGCGCGCCTTTGGGTGGCACTCAGATGCTGCTTTTTGCGGCCAGACTCAACCATTTGGGGTGAGACAAACTGCACATAAGGCCGTGACCGGTTAGCAGTTCGTTGCAGCCATCCAATGATAGCCGGAAACCCTGGCGTTTCAGGACTTCCGACCCCACACAAAAGCTAGCGTTTGAGCACTTCCGTCATCGTCGTGCCGAGGCGCGCCGGGCTCGGCGAGACGACGATTCCAGCGGATTCCATGGCGGCGATCTTCGATTCGGCGTCGCCCTTGCCGCCTGAAACGATGGCGCCGGCGTGGCCCATGGTCCGTCCCTTGGGCGCCGTGCGGCCGGCGATGAAGCCAACCATCGGCTTCTTGCGGCCGCGCTTGGCCTCGTCCTTGAGAAACTGGGCGGCATCTTCCTCGCCCGAACCACCGATTTCGCCGATCATGATGATCGCCTTGGTGGCGTCGTCGGCGAGGAACATCTCGAGGACGTCGATGAAGTCCGTACCTTTCACAGGGTCACCGCCGATGCCCACGGCGGTCGTCTGGCCGAGGCCTTCATTCGTGGTCTGGAACACGGCCTCGTAGGTCAGCGTGCCGGAGCGTGAGAGCACGCCGATCGAGCCCTTGGAGAAAATGTTGCCCGGCATGATGCCGATCTTGCACTCGCCCGGCGTCAGCACGCCCGGGCAGTTCGGCCCGATCAGGCGCGACTTCGATTTCGAGAGGCGGTCCTTCACCTTGACCATGTCGAGCACAGGCACGCCTTCCGTGATCGTGACGATCAGCGGGATTTCGGCGTCGATGGCTTCGAGGATGGCGGCGGCGCAGCCGGATGGCGGCACGTAGATGACGGTGGCGTTGGCGCCGGTGGCATCGCGCGCTTCAGCAACCGTATTGAACAGTGGGCGCTCGACGGTCTCGCCGTTGGGCAGCTTGCCGGTCCATTTCTGGCCGCCCTTGCCCGGCGTGATGCCGCCAACAAACTGCGTGCCGTAGGCAATGCCCTGCTCGGTGTGGAACGAGCCGGTCTTGCCGGTCATCCCCTGGGTGAGAACCTTGGTGTTCTTGTCGATCAGGATGGACATCGCTGAGCCTTGTTCGGTCGGAAGCCGGAAAACGAAAAGAGCGGGCCGCGAAGGCCCGCTCGCTGATTACTTGCCCTTGATGGCGGAGACGATCTTCTGCGCCGCGTCGTCGAGATCGTTGGCGGGGATCACGTTGAGGCCGGACTCGCGGATGATTTTCTTGCCCAGCTCGGCATTGGTGCCTTCGAGGCGGACGACCAGCGGAACCGACAGATTGGTTTCCTTCACGGCGGCGAGGACGCCTTCCGCGATGACGTCGCACTTCATGATGCCGCCGAAGATGTTCACGAGGATGCCCTTCACCTTGGGGTCCTGCATGATGATCTTGAAGGCGGCCGCGACCTTCTCCTTGCCCGCGCCGCCGCCGACGTCGCAGAAGTTCGCGGGCTCTTCGCCGTAGAGCTTGATGATGTCCATCGTCGCCATGGCAAGGCCGGCGCCGTTGACCATGCAACCGATCGTGCCATCGAGCGGGATATAGGCGAGATCCCACTCCTTCGCGGCGATCTCTTTCTCGTCTTCCTCGGTCGTGTCGCGCAGCGCCATGATGTCGTCGTGGCGGCCCTTGATGGCCAGCGCGTTGTCGTCGAACGAGACCTTGGCGTCGAGGACGCGCAGGTGGCCGTCCTTCATGACGATGAGCGGGTTCACTTCGAGCATGCTCATGTCTTTCGACGTGAACGCCTTGTAGAGGACTTTCGACAGCGAGAGCATGTCGGACTTCGCGGCGCCATCCAGCTTGAGCGCTTCAGACAGCTTGCCCGCGTCGGCATCGGTGACGCCCGTCGTGGGGTCCACCGAGATGGTGAGGATTTTCTCAGGCGTGTCGTGGGCGACGGCCTCGATATCCATGCCGCCTTCGGTGGAGACCACGAACGCAACGCGACCGGTTTCGCGATCGACCAGCATGGAGAGGTAGAGTTCCTTCTCAATGTCGGCGCCGTCTTCGATGTAGATGCGGTTGACCTGCTTGCCGCCCGCGCCGGTCTGCGCCGTGACGAGGTGATGGCCGAGCATCGCCTTCACATGCTCGTAGGCCTGCTCCTTAGAGAAGCCGAGACGGACGCCGCCTTTTTCACCGGCTTCCTTCTCGATGAACTTGCCCTTGCCTCGGCCGCCGGCGTGGATCTGCGACTTCACCACCCAGAGCGGCCCCGGCAGCGCATCGATCGCGGCCTTGGCCTGGTCGAGCGAGGTGATCGCCACACCCTTGGCCACGGGGGCGCCGAAGGACTTCAAGACTTCCTTCGCCTGATGCTCGTGGATGTTCATCGGAAAATCGCCCCTTGAGGGAGGGCCCCACGGCCCTGCGTGGGTGGCGATTAGCGCAGGGAGCAGCCCAAGGCAACGTGGCGGCTTTGCCGTCTTTTCAGGCGCTTTTGTCGGCGCTTAGTCAGCGCTGGCCGGGCGTTCCGCATCGTTGGCGACCTTGCCCTGCACAACGCTTGTCGAGCCGACGGGAGTGAAGGGGACGCGCTGTGCCGCGTCTGGCCGTTCCTTGACAAAGAGACGCCAGAGATTGGCGGCCATCAGCACGAAATAGCCGATGGCGACAGCGGCGAAGACGCCGGACTGGCCGGCTTTCGTGTCAGCGACGACGCCGGTGAGAATCGGACCCAGCACCGAGCCGCCCGCCCAGATGAAGAGCATGCCGGACATGACCTGCGTGATCTGGCCGGGTTCCGTGCGGTCGGTGGCGTGGCTGGCGGAGACGGAATAGAAAGACAGCGCACCGGCGCCCCACAGGGCGGACAGGAGGACGGTGATCGAGAACGACACTTTTCCTGCGGTAAGATAGAGCGCGATGCAGGCAGCGAGTGCGATTGCGGCCAGCGCGGCGACGATCCAGCGGCGGTCGATCTTGTCGGAGATCAGCCCAGCAGGCCACTGGGTGACGGTGCCGCCCAGCATGGCGGCGATGTAGAGCGTCGCGGCGGCCCCGCCTGCTGCGCCGGGCTGGAGCTCTTTCGCATAGAGCGGCAGCTGGCTGGTGACGCCGGTGTTGCAGATTCCTGCGACGAGCGATCCGACCAGCGCGGCGGGTGGAATACGCAGCACCGCCCCGAGGCTGAGCGCTTCCTTGTCGGGCAGGACGGGCTGGGCGCGGCGCGTGGCGCAGAGCGGGATGACGGCGAGCATCATCAGCAATCCCGCCCAGATGAAGGGGCGTATGTCGTCGGCAGCGTGTTCGACGATCAGCAGCGGCCCGCAGGAAATCGCGAGCTTCAGCATCAGCTGGTAGAGGCCCATGACGCCGCCGCGTTTCGAGCGCGGCGTTGAATCAGCGATCCAGCTTTCGGCGGCAGTGAACATGATCGCCGAGGCCGCGCCCTGGAACATGCGGAAGATGCCCCAGGCGATAGGGTCGAATGCTAGACCCATGGAGAGAATACCGGCCGCATAGATCGCGGCGGCGGCGGAATAGGCGCGGATGTGGCCGACTTGCCGGACAATGTCGGGCGCGAACCAGGCGCCGAACATGAAGCCGGCCGAGAACGTCGCCGCGACCAGTCCGACATCCAGGGACCTGGCGCCCATGTAGCTGAGCGCAAGCGGCGTCGACACGCTAAGGATGCCGGAGGCAGCCTGCAGCAGCATCACCGCAAGGATGAGCGAAGCAACGTTACGATAGACGGTCATCGAAGGCGGTGGGGCGGTCTGGCGTTGTTGTTATTGTTGTTGTTGCCAGTTCTTACGCCGCTTCGCCCCGGTGCGCGTCTAAATTCTTGTTACGGTCTCGCGATGTGGAGTCGCAGGTCAGGTCCCCGCCCACGTGCCGTGGAAGCCGAGGGGCCAGGCGTAGCCGGCCTGCCAGACGGCGACCGGGCCATCCTCGATGTTGGCTACATCGAACAGCCAGATCTCGCTCTTCTGGGCGCGGAGGTTGATCGCCGTGCCGACCAGCCAGCTGTCTGTCTCAGACGAGCCGCCGGGCTTGGGCACGAAGAGGAATTCCTCGACCATGTATTTCGAGCCGAAATCGTAGGTCTTCGACTTGCCGGACGACCAGTCCTGGATCGACAGCGCGGTCGCGCCGGGGCGCGGATCGGCGGTGGAGCCGGTGACCATCGCTGTCAGCTTGCGCGAGAGCCCGTTGCGGCGGGGATCGACCTGCGGGAAGTCGCCAGAAAGCGCGGTCTCGACCATTTTCGCGTCGCCTGTCGGCGGGATGATCGCCATGGTGAGCTTCGAGGCGGCTGCGTCGCGCTTGTAGACGCCGCGGATTTCCGAGGCGCCGCCGCCCGAACCAAGGATGGGCTCGGGATAGAAGGCGGCGTCGAGGCGGATCGTGCCGTCGCTTTCCTCCCAGGCCGCGCCCGTGTGGTAGAATGAGCGCGCGGGGCCTTGCGCCCAGCGGGTCTTCTTCAGGTCGTCCTTGTCGATGATGAGGTACTTCATCCCCTCCTCCGGCTTCCATTGGAAGCCGTCGATGAAGGGCGGCATGTTGCGCGTCTGGATCCAGGGCTGGACGAGTATGACGAGCTTGCGTTCGGTCATCGTCCAGTCGTGGATGTAGGAAGCCGCGCCGATGTCGACCATGCCGAAGTCCCTGGTCGAGCCATCCGGGTTGATGTTGTAGATGCCGACGCGGCGGCCGTTCATGGCGAGGCTCCACACGCGGCCATCGGGCTCGCGCTTCGGGTGCGCCAGGAAGGGCATGCCTTTCAGGTCGTTCCGGAATTCCTTGAGGCCCTTGGTCTCCAACGTCACCGGATCGAGACGGTAGGGCGTGCCAGCCTCCCACAGAGCCAGCAGCTCGCCGCCCGACATCATGACGGAGATGTTGCCGGGGTTCACGTCGTTGGCCGAGCCGACCGGATAGGACGGATCGCCGACCGTGCCGAAGCCCGGCGCGAGGAATTTGTCGACCGCCATTTCGCGCTGACGCTTGGGCGTATCGACAAAGCGGCCGGTGTGGACGGCCTTGCCATCCGCGATCGCGATGCGCTGGACCATGCCGTCGCCGTCGAACCAGTGCGTGGCGTAGGCGTCGCCGTGTTTGAAGTGCGCCGGGCCGTTCCGGTAGAGCGTGCCGCCGAAACCGGCAGGCGCCTTGCCGGAAACGAGGCTCATCGGCGCTGGGCCAAACCCCTTCGCGGGGGCGGTGGCGTAGCCGATATGCCAGTCGGGCATTTCCTGCGCGAAGACGGAGGGCGCGATGGCGAGGCTGGCGCCTGTCATCAGGCCGGCGTGCAGCAACATGCGGCGGGAGAGGTTCATGTGAGTCGGCTCCTGGGTCCGGATTGCTGGCTTACTGAAGCTTGATCGTGTGGGCGGTCGAGGGGGCGGCGACATCGAACTTCGCCGCATCCCACTTGGCCGGGCCGAACTGGGCCGGAGCGTTGTTGGAGAACGCGAAGGGTTCGATCGGCATGCCGAAGGGGTTAATGCCCATCTTCCCGTCGCCGTCGACGTCATGGAACAGCTTGATCCCGTACGTGCCGGCCGGGACTTCCACCGCGCCCGTCGCCGTGGCGCCTGTGACCGGGATCATGGTGGCGGTAACCTGCTTGTCGGCGTCGTACCCCGCCGCGTCGAACACGGCGACCATCAGGGCGCCCTTGTGCTCCTTGATGTCGGTCACGGTCAGGGTGAGTTGGGCCTTGGCCGGGTCGGCCGCGGCTGTTCCGGGGAATAGGAGGGCGGCGCCCAGCAGCAAGGCGGGGACCGGGGCGAAGATGCCGAGGGCGGTTCCGAGGAGCTTGTGACGTTTCATGTTATGTCTCCGTCTGGCGTTTTTTTTGTTCGTATCAGCGCCGGTCTTTCCGCCGGCATGGCCAACATCGGCCTGCCCGGCTGCTCAAGCGAGCCGAAATGCGCAGACCGGCTGTTTTGCTTCGCGAACACCCGCGTTACACCGTTCACGAAGCGCGAAATGCAGGCCCGAAACGCCAGTGACCGAGTCCAAAAACACCGAGGTTGCCGCGCCCGCCGGAGGAATGCCCGCATGGGCTGTGAGTATCCTGCGGCTGGCGGGACTCAGCCTGGCTCTCGGAATCGTTTTCGCCTGGTTCGGGGTCTACCAGACCAGCCAGTTCCCCTTCCCCGAACGGGTGGCCTACTGGACCCTGCTGATGGGTGTCGGCGCCGGGGCGTCGATGATCGTGAACCCGCTGGTGTTCGAGCGGTGGATGCCGACATCCCACCCGGCCCTTCAGATCGCGGTCGTGTCGGCCCTGATATCCGTGCCGGTAACAATTGGCCTCGTAATAATGGAGGCGGCCGGTGACGGCACGCTCTCGCCACCCGCGTGGTGGTGGACCCAGTACTTCTACGTGATCGTCCTGTCCGCGATCATGACCACCGGCGCCTGGGGGATCGACCGCCTCAAGGCGCCGTCCAAAGTGGCGACGCCCGCAGCAGCGCCGGGGGCTGCGGCGGCCACCGCTTCTGCTTTCGCCGATCGCCTGCCAGTGAAATTCCGCGCGGCGCAGGTCTATGCCGTCTCCGCCGAGGACCACTATCTGCGCGTCCACACCAGCGCGGGTGAGACGATGGTCCTGATGCGGCTGGCCGATGCGATCCGCGAGCTGGCCGCGCTGGAAGGGCTGCAGACCCACAGATCCTGGTGGGTGGCGAAGCAGGGCCTCGCCGATGTCGCGAAGGGCGATGGCAAGGTCACGCTGAAGCTGAAATCCGGCGTCGAGGCGCCGGTGAGCCGCACCTATCAGAAGGCCGTCAAGGACGCTGGCTGGCTCTAGCTCAGATCCGTGCGTGGCGTTCCTGCGCCGACAGCTTGTCGAGCAGTTCAGCCACGAAACGGATGTGGGCGCGAAGGCGATAGAGGTCATCCGTGTAGCTGACGGGCACTTCGACATTGCCGGTCTCGGCCTGCAGGTCCGCGAGCTTGGCGCGGACTTCCGTGCGCTCCTCCGCCGTTGCTGCCGCCCTGCCCGCCGCTTCGAGATCGCGCAAGTCGGTGTACCAGACATAGATCTTGCGGCGGATGCGCCAGCGATAGAGCGGCGGCGCCGCGCGGATCAACGGGATCAGCAGCGTGATGAGCGGGATCGCGAGCACCCAGGCGCGTTCGAGGAAGTTGGCGACGCTGTAGGGGAAGATGCGGCGCAGGAAGCTGGGACCGTTGCCGTAATAGCGTTCGGCCTCGTCCGAGATCGCAATGTCCGACAGCAGCGGCGTCGGGAAGCGGCCCGGGTCCGCGAGTAGCGAGCCTCCGCCATGTTCCTTCATCGCGGCCTCGATCAGCAGCGACTGGATGGCGGGGTGCAGGTCTTCCCGCACGACGATCTGCGCGGCGGGCGCGATCAGCATCACGTCCTCGGCGGGAAGTATGTTCGCGAGATCGATCACGCCGCGATAGAGCGCGACCTCGTCGAGATAGGAGTGACGGCGCGAGAGCGCGTGGGCCTCGCGCATCGACAACAAGCCCACATTGCGGTCGGCGATCAGGTCCGCGATCCAGACCGTAGTAGGCCCTGAGACGACCATGGCGACATCGATCTCGCCTGCTTTTAGCGCCGTGGCCGCCGCCTGACCCGCCAGCGGCACGGCCGTGTAGCTGCCTGCCTTGAGCCCTGCTTCCTCCAGAAGCAGCGATGCAAGAACGCGGACGCCTGAACCTTCCGGGCCGATGGCGACGCGCTTGCCGGCCAGGTCCTGCAACTCCTCGACGCTCGCGCTGGCGCGATGGAAGACCCAGAGCGGTTCATAGAAGACGGCGCCGAGCGAACGCGCGCCTTCGCTGCCGGCATCGGCGGCAAGGCCGGTCTGCACGATGGCGATATCGGCTTGCTTCGCCTTGATGCGCGCGAGGTTGTCGACCGAGCCATTGGTGGTCAGCACCTCGACCTCGATGTCCTGCTCGCGGAGCGCCTTCGCGTAGGCGTCAGCGGTGGCGGCGTACGCCCCGCCCTGCGCGCCGCCGGCGATGATCACCTTCTTCGGCGGCGCCGGCGCCATGAACATGAAGGCGACAATCAGGCCAAGCAGAACGATGGCGATCGGCACACCGTAGAAACGCACGAACTGTTTCATGGCGGCGACCCGTTCCCACTCTTAAAACGAGGAGCGCACACTAGGCAGGGGAACCCGACGCGTGAAGGGCGCCGCTCAGTCCTTGATTCCCAACTGTCTTGCCGATCACCGTGGCATGCGTTCGGCCAGCAGTTTCGCGATCTCGTCCAGTTGGGCGGCGTTGGCCAGCATGGAGCCCATGATTGCCTGCCGCCCGCCCGTGTGGACGACATAGATCCAGCGCTGCTTGTAGGCGCCGCCGGGCTGGAGTCCGGTGATGGCATTGTAGGCGATACGAACCGGCTTCCGGCCGGCATTGCCCGGAATTTCGACGCCGGTGTCGTCGAGCACCAAGAAGCGCGGTCCCTTCAAGGAAACAACGAAGCCGAACACCCCGCCCGCCGCCATGAGGGCGGCAAGGCCGGTCAGCACGTAATAGAAGATCGTGGCGCTGCCCTGATCCATATGGATGATGCCGTTGAGGATCAGGCCGCTGTCATTACTCGCGGCGCGGTAGAACAGGACGACCGCGCACAGCAGGAAGAACACCCCCGCCAGGATCATTGTCAGCGTTTTCGGCTTGTAGGCGAAGCGCATGACCGCCATCGATAAATCCCCATTCGACATCGAACGGATAGTTTGCCCCGGTCATCCGGTCCAGACCGGCCGGTGCGCCGCTTCCGCCGCAATTGTCTTTGAAGCGCCTTCAGCTGATTCCCAAATCCGCCTGCCGCACCGCGTCACCTGAAACCTCGCCGACAATCAGAAGGAATGAGGGACGCCATGTCGGACTCGCCTATTGCCGACCGCCCGGACGAGGGCGGCGGTTTCGGTCTTGCGCGGCTTTTGCCGGAGAGATCGTTCGGACTGAAACTCATGCTTGTATGCGCGCTTGCACTGTCGATGGCTGTGCCGGCGGGCTTTGTCTACATGATCTTCGGATCGCGCGCCGCCGCGGCACAGGCGGCGATCTTCGATGTGACGTCGCTGCAGGCCGGCTCGCAGAACCTGATGGGGCCGGTGATCGTCGTGCCGTTCGAGCGCGACACGGTCTATGTGGTCAACAACGTCAACCAGGTGCGTACGCACACCAGCCACATGCTGCTCTATCCCGAGACGGGCGAGGCCAACACCGAGCTTGTCACGGACATCCGCAAGCGCGGCTTGCAGCAGGTGCCGGTGTTCACGGCGAATGCTGACTTCAGGGCCACGTTCAATCCCGCACGCATTCTCGCCGAAGCGCCTGCCGCCGCCCGCATACGCTGGAGCGATGCGCGTATCGTGATGAACGTCAGCGACCTGCGCGGCGCGAAGGATGCGCAGATGACAGTGGGCGGGCGCCCGCTCGAGATGTCACCGGTCGAGTTCAACCGGACGAGCGGAGACGAAACGCCCACCAGCATGCTGCGCGTTCTCGGCGCGCCGCTCGGCTGGACGGCGGAACCCGCGGCAGGCTCGCTGCAGGTCAATGCGAAGCTGAGCGTCACGGGCGCGCAGAACATCTCCCTGTCGACCTTCGCGCGCGACACCACGATCAACCTGTCGGGTGACTGGGGCTCGCCCAGTTTCGACAGCGGCATCCTGCCGGACACGCGGGAGGTGCAGAAGGATCGCTTCTCCGCGAACTGGCGGATACCGTTCCTTGCGCGCGGCCTGCCGGGCGTGGGCGTCGATCTGTGGTTCGACCGCTTGATGAGCCCGGGCACCAGCCTGCTCGATGAAGCCAGCCCTTATCAGAGCGTCGAGCGCGCCCTGAAATATGCGCCGATGTTCATCGGCCTCGTCTTCCTCACCTATTTTCTCTTCGAGGTGACGAGCGGCCGGCGAGCACACCCGGCGCAGTATGTGCTGGTCGGCCTCGCGCAGACGATCTTCTACATGCTGCTGCTGTCGATCTCCGAAGTCATGGGCTTCACCCCGGGCTTCCTGATCGCGGCGACGGGCACCGTGCTGGCGCTGTCGCTTTATGCAGGCGCGGTCTTCGGATCGCGAATGGCGATGGCGAAGGCGCTGGCCGTCTTCTCCGCGCTCTATGGCCTGATCTACGTGCTGCTGCGGCAGGAGGACTACGCCCTGCTCGTCGGCTCCATCGCCTCGTTCCTCGCCATCGCGGGCACGATGTGGATGACGCGCAATCTCGACTGGTATGGCGTCGGCCGCACGGCCGGACCGCGCGAGACTGCGGCCTAAAGCGATCGGGGCGGACCTTGCGGTCCGCCCCTTTTCGTTTCTCTCTCAGACGCTTGCATCGAGGGCGTAGACGCCGGAGACTCCTCGCCAGCCATTGAAAGGGGATTTCATGCGCCATCTCGCTATCGCCGCGATCCTCACGCTCGCAGCTTGCGGCAGCGAGGGCGCACAGCCTCCGGCCGAGACGCCTGAAGACGCGACGGCCGGATCGAGCGGGGTCGGAAAGTTTCCTGGCGAACTCGATCACAATGATCCATCGCTTTACCAAGACGCAAAGATCGAGCGCGATCAGATCATCGGTACATGGTCGTTCGACCGGACATGCGCCTCCGGTGACGCCATGCAGATCAAGGCCGACGGCACTGTGGGCTATGACGAGTGGGGTTCGGGCACATGGGCGATCAACGATGAAGGCAAGCTGGTGCTGACACTGCAACGCCAGGAGCCGGGTACGGATGCGCCGTCAGGCGATGCTGTGACGCTCACCTTCACTGCCGCCGATCCCGTAACAGACACGCTGTTCGGAAATATCGCGTCGGAAACGCCCGACCTGGGCCGCGCCATGAACGCGAAGCGCTGTCCGGCGAGCTAGGCTGGAAGCGTCTCGAACGGCTTGTCGGGATCATTGGGCAGGACGTTCTCGACATACGCGCGGACATGGTCCGTCACCGCCTGCGGATCGCCGGCGAGTTGCTCCCAAGGGATCTGCTTGCCGAAGGTGAGATGGAATCTGTCGCCCTGCTTGTTGAGCAGTTCGTGGAACAGCGTGATGTCGCGCAGCTCTCGGCCCATCTTGCAGAAGCGGTAATAGAGCCACGAGTTGCGGCCCGAGATGTGGAGGGGCGTCAGCGGCGCCTTGTTCTTGCGGGCGAGCGTGATCGCTGTGGGGAGCCAGGGCTCGTCGACCAGCTTGCCATCACGCATCTGCGCCAGCGCGCCTGACGGGAAGACCATCAGCAGGCGTTCGGCGGCGAAGGTCGCCCCTGCCCGGCGCAGCGTCTCTTTCGTCTTCGCGATGGTCCGCTTGTCCTGCACCCATTCGACCGGGATGATCACCTCGGCGAATTTCGGATTGATCCGGCATGCGTCCGCGTTGGCCATGATCTCGATGTCAGTGCGGATCGGCTTCAGCGCCGCCAGCACGATCGAGCCATCCGCGAGGCCGGTGGGATGGTTGGAGACGATCACGGAGCGGCCGGTCTTCGGCACGCGATCCAACCCGGTCGCTGTCACGCGCAAATCGAGCGCCTTGTCGAGGAAAGCGAAGCATTCCTCGCCGGACTTCAGCGTCTTGATGTGATCGGCCCAGCGCAGCGCCTTGCGATAGCCGAGCATCTGGTAGAGCGCCGGCCGCACGACCGGCCATGACCAGTGGGCGACCCAGTTCGGGCAGCGTTCCTCGATCATGATGTCGACGATGTGCCCGTCCCGCGTCTCGACGTCGACGAAGGCTGACAGGCTGCGTTCTATGGAGTCAGCGTTTTCGGCCATTCAAAACCCCTACCCGCCACAGTACTAACCGATCTACCTTGACTTATTAACCATTCGTAACAGATACGGAGCGAAAACAGTCTTGAACAGTTTTTCGCGGTTGCGAAACGTTGCTCCGCAAAACTGCATCAGAGTCGTAGCGCCCAGGTTGGGGGCATGCGGCGGCTCTTGGACTTCGGGGGAAGTGCATGAAGGTCTTGTGGGTGGAAGATCACCCCCGCGCGGGTGAAATGCTGGCTGCCGCTGCCGCGGCCGCCTCGCGCAAGCGTTTTGGCATCGATCTCGTGATCGCGACGTCCCTGCTCGACGCCGAGCACAAGCTGCGTCTCGAGCGCTTCGAACTGGTCGTGATCGACCTGATGCTCCCCGACTCGACCGACGAGGACGCGACCGTCACGCGCATTGCGAGCATGGGAAAATTCCGGGTCGCGGTCGTCTCGGGCAGCGACAAGCGGAATGACGTGGTGAAGAGCCTTGTTCGCGCGGGCGTCGATTGCTCGCCCAAGGCGGTCGGCAAGGAAGACCTGCCGCTGGGCGAGTTCGCGCGCCGTCCGGAACTGTTCCGCGACTTCGTGCTGTCGCTGATGCCGGATACGGGTGCGCCGCTGAAGACGGCGAGCTGACCTCCCAACTTCCGCCCCGATTTACGGACATGCTTCTCTCCGGACCGAGGGGAGCTTCCATGCGTCTTGTCGCGATGACCATTCTGGCGCTGGCGATGACCGCGCCGGCCTTTGCACAGACAGCCGACGATGAAGCGAAGATCCGGGCCGTGATCGCCGACTGGTATCACCGCGTCACGGAGCCGGATGAGCGTCCGCCGTGGGCCCTGATGGCGCCGGGCGGGATCGATGCTGGCCCCGGCTATGACGAGATCCCGTACCGGGCGCGCGAGGAGCGCAGCGCCGCCGCCTATTCTGGACCGCGCATCAACAACGAGATGGTCGCGAAGGCGATGCGGTTCAGCTACGACATCGACCGTCTCATCGTGAACCCCGATCTCGCGCGCGCCGACGTGTGGGAGAAGGGATACTTCTACGCCGCCGCCGCGCAGAAAACCTACGAGCTGGCCGTCGACACCATGTTCGTGCTGCAGAAACAGCCGAACGGCGAATGGCGCATCCTGCTTCACGAGGGATCATCTCAGGGCATTCCGCCGAACAAGATCACCAACCCGATGCCGAACCTGCGCGATGAGTATTACGCCAAGTGCGGCAGCGCCTGCGATCCCGAGGCCGACGCCAGGAAGGCGAAGGAGTGGTAGCGCCTAGCCTTGTGATTCAGCCGCCGAGATGATCGTCACCGCGGGTTGCGGGACGGCCGCACTGCCGAACATGATGGCCGCAAGCGCGATGACCGCCGCCCGGAGGGCAAGGCCAGAAATTCCCGTACGCGTGATCGTCATAGCCCGTCTCCCTTTCCTACCGGTGCGGCTGCGGGCCGCCCACGGAAATAAGACGGACGGGGATGGCGCTGACCGACACGGTCTCGCGAAAAAGTTGGGGCCGGACCGGTCCGCGACGCGAAACCGCTTTCCACTACTGGAAAAATCCCGCTATCGCGGACAGGCATGACGAAGGTCAAACAGCTCTACGCGGCGCGGCTGGCTGCCGGACAGGTCTCGCCTGACCCGGCGCAGGCCGAGGCCATTGCGAAGCTGGATGCTCTCGCGAAGGAGATGGACAAGGGCCGCGGATGGTTCGGCGGCCCGGCCAAGGCGCGCGGGCTCTACATCTGGGGCGCTGTCGGCCGCGGCAAATCCATGCTGATGGACCTGTTCTTCGAAGCCGTCGGTCGCAAGGACAAGCGGCGCGTTCATTTCCACGACTTCATGCTGGAGACGCACGCCTTCATCTTCGAATGGCGCAAGCTGTCGGCAGCGGATAAGCGCAAGCATCCCGCCCATGTGCGCGATGCGGGCGACGATCCGATCGCACCAGCCGCCAAGCGCATCGCCGACCAGGCCGGCCTGCTCTGCTTCGACGAATTCCACGTCACGCAGATCGCCGATGCAATGATTCTCGGCCGCCTGTTCGAACAGCTGTTCGAGCGCGGCGTGACTGTCGTGGCGACGTCCAACCGCAAGCCGTCCGATCTCTACAAGGATGGCATCAACCGCCAGCTCTTCATGCCCTTCATCAAGCGGCTTGAGGACGAACTCGACGTGATCGAACTGAAATCCGCGCGCGACTATCGCCTCGACCGTCTGGTCGCCGCGCCGGTCTACTACGCTCCACTCGGGCCTGAGTCGGACAAGGCGATGGATGCAGCTTTTGCGCGCCTCATCGCCGGAGCGAAGCCGTCGTCCGAAACGCTCGACGTGCAGGGACGCAAGCTGCAGGTAACGCGGCAGGCGATGGGCGTCGCGCGCTTCGAGTTCGACGAGCTGTGCAAGAAGCCGCTTGGCGCCGCGGACTACCTCACGCTGGCGCGCCACTATCCCACCATCCTTCTCGATCATGTGCCGAAGATGGGCCTCGACCAGCGGACATGGGCGGCGCGCTTCGTGACCTTGATCGATGCGCTCTATGAATCGAAGACCAAGCTGGTGATGTCAGCCGATGCGCAGCCGGACGAGATCTATGTCACGGGCGATGGCGCGTTCGAATTCCAGCGCACGGCCAGCCGGCTGCACGAGATGCGCTCGGCGGACTATCTCGCGGCGGAACGCGAAGCCGCGCCGGAGCCTGCCAAGTGAGCGATCCCGTCCTGGACCGGATCGGGGAAGCGCTCGCGCTGTTCAACACAGGCCGGCGCGCGGAAGCACGCGAGGCGTTCACGACCATCTGGGCCGAGATCGAGACTGACGGCGATCCATTCCATCAGTGCGTGCTGAGCCACTACATGGCGGATGCGCAGGATGAGCCCGCCGACGAGCTGATGTGGGACCGCCGCGCGCTGGCGGCAGCCGACCGCATTGCCAAACAAAGACCGGACACGTCCGGCCTAAGCTTGCTGAGCCTGTACCCGTCCCTGCATCTCAATCTGGCGGATGTGATGCATCGCACTGGCGACCTCGACGGCGCACGAAGGCACCTGCAGCTGGCGCAACAATCGAGCGATGCGCTGGCGGATGACGGCTATGGCCAGATGATCCGCGCGGGAATTGCGCGGCTGGCCGAACGCCTCGCCGGCTGATTTGTAGCAAGCAAGGTTCCCGGCTTTTCTGTCTTTCTTGCCGCGACGTGACAGATGGGCCGCAACCCGGACCTCGCATCGGCGTTGATTTACCATGCCGCACAACATCCCCGCCTTTTTCGAGTCGTACGCCAACCTCTACAACCGGGCGCTTGCCGGAGAGAATGTGTTTGGCGAGATCATGAACCGGTTCTCGTCGCGCTTCATCGCAGCTGGGCCTGACGGCGTATCGACCGGCAAGCAGGGCGCTGCATTCAAGAGGATGCTGGCCAAGGGCTACAGCTTCTATCGCTCGATCGGCACACAGAGGATGACGGCCAAACGTGTCGAGGCATCGCCGATCGACGCAAACCATTGCATCGCGAAGGTGTACTATACTGCGGAATACAGGAAACCCGATGGCTCTCCACTGAAGCTCGATTTCGACGTGACCTATTTGCTCGATGTATCGACCACGAAACCGAAGATCTTTGGCTTCATCGCGGGCGACGAAATGGCTCTCTATCGTCAGCACGGATTGATACCAGCGAAGAGCGAGGAACCCGCCCGTTCACGCCCGAAGCCGCGCCTCGATCATGATCGTCATTCCGAAAGACAGCGGCTGCATTGAGCTGTTGGCGTTGGAGTCGCACCGCTGACGCCGCTGGGCGACTAGCCGAATCGGCCTGAGTCAACGCCGCATTGCCCCCCTGCCCGCCTTGCGCTAACGGTCCGGCGACATTTTTCCGGGGCGAGGATGTTCGGCTGGCTCAAGGGCAGGAGTAAGGACGCGGCCAAGCCGCAATCCTCCCCGCCACCCGCGGCACGCGCCGAACCGCCAGCCTCGCCGACGAAACCCGTTTCACAACCCGCGCCTGCCGCACAACCTCCAGGAGACCTCCCCATGGCCCGCAAGAAGATCGCCCTTATCGGCGCCGGCATGATCGGCGGCACGCTCGCCCACGTATGCTCGCGTGAAGAGCTTGGCGACATCGTGCTGGTCGACATGAAGGGCGGCATCGCAAAGGGCAAAGGTCTCGACATCGCTGAAGCCGCCGCCGTCTACGGCAAGGATGGCAAGCTCTCGGGCGGCTCGCTCGAGGAATACTCGGTCATCGCGGATTCGGACGTCGTGATCGTCACCGCCGGCGTGCCGCGCAAGCCGGGCATGAGCCGCGACGATCTGATCGGCATCAACCTCGGCGTCATGAAATCGGTCGGCGCCGCCATCAAGCAGCACTGCCCGAAAGCCTTCGTGATCTGCATCACCAACCCGCTGGATGCGATGGTGTGGGCGCTTCAGAAATTCTCGGGCCTTCCGGCGAGCCACGTTGTCGGCATGGCCGGCGTGCTCGACTCGGCCCGCTTCGCCTACTTCCTCTCCGAGAAGACCGGCATCTCGATCGAGGACGTGAAGGCCTGGACCCTCGGCGGCCATGGCGACGACATGGTGCCGATGGTGCGCCACTCCTCCATCGGCGGCGTGCCGCTGCCGGAGTGCATCAAGCAGGGCTTCTTCACGCAGGAAGAACTCGACGCGATGGTGAAGCGCACGCGTGGCGGCGGCGGCGAGATCGTCGCCCTGCTCGAAACCGGCTCGGCCTTCTATGCGCCGGCTGAATCGGCTGTCGCGATGGCCAAGTCGTACCTCAAGGACAAGAAGCGCGTGCTGCCGGTCGCCGCCAACCTCACCGGCCAGTATGGCGTCTCTGACCTCTATGTCGGCGTCCCCTGCGTGATCGGCGCCGGCGGCGTCGAGAAGATCGTGCAGTTCGAGCTCAACGCCGACGAGAAGGCGATGTTCGAGAAGTCGGTCGGCGCCGTCCGCGGCCTGCTCGACGCCTGCAAGAAGCTCGAGCCGTCGCTGGCGTAAGCTGCATCAACAGACAGACATGCGAACGCCTCCCCCACCGGGGAGGCGTTTTTGCTTTCGGGCGTACCTTGGGCAGCTGGCTTAACCTGATGCGCTGGCGTCGGGATCGAGCGTCTGGCAGCCTCGCGACTCATATCGCAGGGGGATCCCATGATTGTTCGTTTCGCACTCGCCGCGCTGGCGTTTGCCGGTAGCCAGCAAGCCCTCGCTCAAGGCGCGCCTGACCCGAAGCTGTGCAGCAGCATCAACGGCATCCTTGAGAAGACCCCGACTGGCGCGTGGCCGGACAAGCCGAACGTGACGATGGAATGGGAGGGCGGATCGGCCCCCTGCGTGACAAAAGCAGGCGTGCTCGTCTGCTCCTTCTACGACCAGCAGATGGCATCGGCCGATCTCTGCAAGCTCTTCAAGGACGAGCCGGCAGAAGAGCAAGCACGCAACGTCGCCGGACGCACCTATGCGCAGGAGCGCGCAATCCCGGCGCTGCAGGCGTGCTTCGCCGAGTCAAACGCATCGAACTGGATCGTGCAGCAGCCCGATCGGGTCTCGCAGGGCTACACCATCATGCCGGCGGGCAAGCCCGCCTTCCACTATGGCGAAACCAACACGCGTCTCGAACTGGCCGGCAGCATCTGCGGCTTCAACTCGCTCGGCTTCGAGTTCGATCCAGCGAAGTGATCCCTACTCCACGCCCACCATCAGGATCTCGAACAGGAGATCCGAGTTGGGCGGGATCGCGCCAGGAGCGCCGCGCGCGCCGTAGCCGAGCTTCGACGGGATGAAGACCAGCCAGTGGTCGCCGGGCTTCATCAGGGTCAGCGCTTCGGAGAAGCCCGGCACGACAGCGGCAACCGGGAACGTCTCGGTGTCGCCGCGCTCGAAGGCCGAGTCGAACGCTTCGCCGCCTGCATTGAGGCGGCCTTCGTAGAAGACTTCGGCATCCTGTTCGCGCGTCGGCGGGACGCCGCCAGCAGCGCCGCTGGCGATCACGACATACTCGAGGCCCGAGCCCGTCTTCTTCACGTCCGGCCCGCTGCTGTTCCATGGGGCGTATTTCGACCAGGCGGCGGCATTCGAGGGAGGAGGCGTCATGGAACCCTTCATTTCGATCTCGAAGACGAGATCACTGTTCGGCGGAATCTCGCCGCCCTGACCTTCCTCGCCATAACCCAGCTTGGACGGGATGAACACCAGCCAGGAATCGCCCGGCCGCATCTTGTTCAGCGCCTCCGCAAATCCCGGGATTACCAGCGAGATCGGAAATTGCGCGACCTCGTTCCGCGCGAAGGATGAATCGAACGGCGCAGCGCCGCCCTGGTTGAGCCGGCCTTCGTAGTGGATTTCCGCGCGTGCGTTGGGACCCGGCAAGGCGCCGTCGGCGGGACCATTCTTCTGCACGACATATTCGAGACCTGTGCCGGTCTTCACGACTTCCTTGCCAGCGCTGTCCCACGGCACGTAGCGCGCCCACGCGTCGCTATCGACAGCGTTGTCGACCGCGACCGGCGTCTTGGGCGCGAACCAGCCGACGATACCATCGATCACGCTGCACCCGGGCAGCATCAACAGGGCGGAAGCGGCGAGCACTGCACGAAGCATCATTGAGACCTCACTCTGACCGGCCTGCCATAAGATGTCTCGCGGCCCTCGTCGATCATGCTTGGCCGCGACAGGATGCTCGTGCAAAACGGCGCACGGGATGGAGACGCTCATGACTTCGCGGCTGGACACGGTGATCGAGACGCCAAGGCTGATCCTGAAGGTGCCGAGCCTGAAGGAGTTCGAGCCATGGTGCGCCTACATGGCGGACGAAGAGGCCGCGCAATACATCGGCAAGGCGCAGCCGCCAGCCGTAGTCTGGAGGGGCATCTGCACGATCGCGGGCGCCTGGGCGCTGGAGGGCTTCGCCATGTTCTCGGTGTTCGAGAAGGCGACGGGTCGCTGGGTCGGACGGCTTGGGCCGTGGCAACCGCACGGATGGCCGGGACCGGAAGTCGGCTGGGGCGTGATCCGCGAGACGTGGGGCAAGGGATACGCGTTCGAGGGCTCGGTCGCCGCGATGGATTTCGCGGTCGATGTGCTGGGCTGGACCGACATTATCCACTCGATCCATCCGAACAACGTCAACTCACAGAAGCTGGCGATACGGCTTGGCTCGGTGAATCGCGGACCGGGGCAGATGCCCCCGCCCTATCACAACGACCCGGTCGACATCTGGGGCCAGAGCGCGGCGCAATGGAAAGCGCAACGCGCGCAGATGTGGGCGAAGATCAACCGCTGAGGCCCGCGCCGCCATCCAGCTTGTAGGGATGGATGAAGCCTTCGGTCGCGTAGGTGCGCCCGCCCCAGTAGCCGCCGGGGATGTGCCAGACGCGCACCTCGCTCCAGTCGTTCGCCTCCGAGACGTCGATCACCGGCACGTTGATGCTGACCTCGCCATTGCGCATCCAGTTGGCGTGGTCGATGCGGATCAGGCGCGCGCCTGCGATGGCCTTCACCACCGCGACATGCCCGCGCGTTTCGTCCTTCCATCCGCGCAGGACCATCACCGAGCCTTCGGCGGGACGGCCAGATCGCACATACTTGTTCTCAGCTTGTCGCCACCAGGTGACCGCATCGCCCCAGATCTGGATGCCTGAAAGGTTGCGCGCGTAGGGCACGCATTCCAGCGGCGTGACATCGCCGACCACCAAAGGCGCGTTGCCGCCATCGAACGGAATGCTGGTGAGATCGAGCTGCCGCGATGGCGTGCGGAGCGGTGCGGGCGCTGTCGCGGCCATGGGCGGCGGCCGGGCGTGGCCATAGACGATCGGCGCGGGCCGGGAGCTGGCGCAGGCGGACGCGAGGATGGCGACACAACCGAACACGGCCGCCCTCACCCCGATTTTCCGCACATAGTTCGCCATGGAGCGGGAGGATGAACGCGGATTGATGACCGTCACATGAACGGCCATCACCCAGCGCAGTCTAATGGTTTCGGAGTCGTTAGCGCCTAGGCCCGCAGCGCGCCGGTGAGGCGCTTCGAGATGATCTCGTCGGCCTCGCGCATGATACGGTCGATCAGCTCCTTCACCGTCGGCACGTCGTGAATCAGGCCAGCGACCATGCCGCAGCTCCATGCGCCCGCGTCCATGTCGCCGTCCTTCATGATCTTCGGGTAGACGCCCGCGACTTCCGCGATGATGTCTTCGAACTTGATGCCTGCGCCGAGCTGCTTTTCCTTCTCAAGGATCTTGGTCACGCCCGCATTGTTCAGCACCCGCTCCGTGTTGCGCAGCGGACGCATAACCAAACGCGTGTCCAGCTCGCTCGCCTTCACCAATGCATCCTTCACGTTCTGGTGGATCGGCGCGTCCTTCGTGGCCATGAAGCGCGTGCCCATGTTCATGCCTTCCGCGCCCAGCGCCATCGCGGCGACGAGCGAGCGGCCATCGGCCATGCCGCCCGAAGCCACGAAGGGAATCTTCAGCTCCTCGGCCGCGCGAGGCAGCAGGATGAAGTTCGGCACATCGTCCTCGCCCGGGTGACCGCCGCACTCGAAGCCGTCGACGCTCACCGCATCGCAACCGATCGATTCAGCCTTCAGCGAATGGCGCACCGACGTGCATTTGTGGATTACCTTGACGCCGGCTTCCTTGAAGAAGGGCATTACCTGCGCGGGGTTGTTGCCGGCTGTCTCGACGATCTTGATGCCTTCCTCGATGATGGTGCGGACGAAACCCGGATAATCGGGCGGCGTCACCGATGGCAGGAAGGTGAGGTTCACGCCGAACGGCTTCTTCGTCATCTCGCGGCAGCGGCGGATTTCCGCGCGCAGGCCTTCCGGCGTGCGCTGCGTCAGGCCGGTGATGATGCCGAGGCCACCCGCGTTGGACACGGCCGCCGCCATCTCGGCAAAGCCCACATAGTGCATCCCGCCCTGGATGATCGGGTGCTCGATGCCGAACAGCTCGGTGATGCGCGTCTTCATGGGTTGTCCTCTCCGGTGCTGGATTTATCTGGAAAGGACGAGGAGAAAACCGTCAAGCCCGGTCGCGGCGTCAACGCGTGCGATCGGCCAGCGGACGGTTGGGCTTGAAGTATTCGCGTGCTGCCGGAACGCTGACGATTTCGCGTTCCGGCCAGCGCAGCGCGGTGAGGCGTCCGCCAAAGCAGCAACCCGTGTCGAGGCACCAGGTGTTATTGACGGCCTGCACATCCGGCGCGGCGACATGGCCATAGACGATGGCCGGCTCGCCCGTGTGTTCCAGAGCCCAGTTGCGGCGGACAGGATAACCGTAGCCGTCCGTCTCTCCGCTGGTGTCACCATAGAGCGCGAAAGACCTCACCTTGCCGTTGGTGTGGCCTATCATGTCCACCTTGAGGCCCGCATGCACGACTACAAGCTTGCCCCCATCGAGCCAGAGATAGGGCGGCAGGTTGGCGATGAAGGCGCGCACCTTCGCGTGGAAAGCCGGAGACTCAGCAGCCATCTGGTCGGCGGATGCCTGCAGGCCATGGCTCAGCTTCACATTCGCGCCGCCGAGCCAGCGGGCGAACTTGTTGTCGTGATTGCCCTCGACGCAAAGCGCCGTGCCCTGCTCCACCATCGACATGACGATGCGCAGCACATCCGGCGTGCGAGGGCCCCGATCGTTGAGATCGCCCACGAAGATGAGCGTGCGACCGGGTGGCGGCGTGACGGTGACGTCCTTGCCTGACCACTGAACATCGTAGCCGAGCTTGTCGAGCAACGCCTCGAGTTCATCGGCGCAACCGTGGACATCGCCAACGATGTCGAACGGGCCGGTGAGGTCGCGGCGGTCGAAGTCCTTTGAGGCCATGCTCGCTATATGGTGCGCATTCCCTCGCCTATCAAAGCGTCCGCGCGATCAGGATCTTCATGATCTCGTTGGTGCCGCCGTAGATGCGCTGGATGCGGCTGTCGCGGTACATGCGGCTGATGGGGAATTCATCCATGAAGCCGTAGCCGCCATAGAGCTGCAGGCAGCGGTCGATGATCTTGCCCTCGAGATCGGAGACCCAGTATTTCGCCATCGACGCGGTTGCCGCATCGAGCTTGCCAGCCAGGTGGACGCCGATGCAGTGGTTGACGAAGACGCGGGCGACGGTTGCCTCGGTCTTGCATTCGGCAAGCACGAACTGCGTGTTCTGGAAATCCATGATGGACTTGCCGAAGGCCTTGCGGTCCTTGACGTACTGGATCGTGAGTTCAAGCGCGCGCTCGATGGTGGCGATGCCCTGCACGGCGATGTTGAGACGCTCCTGCGGGAGCTGGCCCATCAGCTGGTAGAAGCCCTTGCCCTCTTCCGTGCCGATCAGGTTGTCGGCGGGGACTTTCACGTCATTGAAGAAGAGTTCGGACGTGTCCTGCGCGGGCTGGCCGAGCTTGTTGAGGTTGCGACCGCGCTCGAAGCCCTCGGCACCCTCGGTTTCGAGCATGAGAAGCGAGATGCCCTTGGAGCCCTGCGTCGGATCGGTCTTGGCGACAACGCAGATCAGGTTCGCCGTCTGGCCGTTGGTGATGAAGGTCTTGGAGCCGTTGATGACGTAGCCATTGCCGGACTTCTTGGCGGTGGTCTTCACACCCTGCAGGTCGGAGCCGGCGCCCGGTTCGGTCATGGCGATGGCGGAGATGAGTTCGCCGGACGCCATCTTCGGCAGCCAGCGCTTCTTCTGCTCCTCCGTGCCGTAGTGGAGGATGTAGGGCATGACGATCGCGTTGTGCAGCGAGGCGCCGAAACCGTCGACGCCTTTCAGCCCGAGCTGTTCCATCAGGATGACTTCGTGGCGGTAATCGCCGCCCATGCCGCCGTATTCTTCCGGCGTGGAAATACCGAGCAGGCCGGCCTCGGCGGCTTCGGTCCACATGGCGCGTTCGACGACCTTGTCCTTGCGCCATTTCTCGACGCGTTCGGGCGGGGCGTTCTGTTCGAAGAAGCGTGCGACGCTATCCTCGAACATGCGGATTTCCTCTTCCGCCATGAAATCGGGACGTTCGACCTGGAGTACGGACATGGAGCTCCCCGCTCGGTGATAAGGCCTGCAAATACAGCGTTACGCGCGCGGCATCCTGCACAGGCAAAGCGCCCTGTCCAACCGGAACTTGTCGCAGGCTGCGCTTACGTCGCGTCCTAGGTGAGCTTCACCACACCCGGCGCGACTTCCGCCGCGAAGAGAGCGGCGACGTCGGTGGCGCGGTGGTCCTGGGCGACGCGTTGGTTGACGTAGCCCTTGTCGGTGATTTCGCCGGCGTCGAGCGACGGGGGCGTCGTCAGCACCTTGAAGCGGCCGATGCGGCGGGAGGAGCCGGGCTGGGTGTCGTTGAAGGCCATCAGCTTGTGGGCGACGTTGGTGGTGAACTCGGTGACGGCTTTCACGGGATCGCCCCCGGCGGCTTCCATCGCGGCTTTCATCGCGGCGGGAGACGGCCAGAGAAGTGCGCCGATGTATTTCTTGTCCTGGCCGCAGATAACGGCGTCGCCCACGAGCGGCGCGCAGGCTGCCACGACATCGGGCCGGAGCGTTCCCACAGAGACCCATGTGCCGCTGTCGAGCTTGAAGTCTTCGGTGACGCGGCCGTCGAAGACGAGGCCTTTTTCGGGATGGTCGGGATCCTCGAAGCGGGCGGCGTCGCCGAGGCAGTAGAAGCCTTCCGCGTCGAACACTTCCTTGTTCTTCTCGGGAAGGTTGAGATAGCCGCTCATGACGGTCGGCCCCTTCACACGCACTTCCATCTTGGCCCCCACGGGCGCGAGCTTGAGCGTGATGCCCGGCAGCGGCACGCCGACCATGCCGACGCGTTCGAGCACCCAGTGCGTCATCGTCACGCCCTGCGTTTCGGTGGCGCCGTACATGGTGAGCAGCGGGATGCGCATGCCGGTGGCGGCGATCGAGAGCTTCTGCAGGCGGTCGTAGAGGTCGTCAGACAGCGTGGCGCCGCCATAGATGAAGGCGCGCATGCGGGAGAACACGGCATCGCGCAGCTCGACATCGGCCTCCATTGCTTCGGCCAGCATGCCGAACGCGATCGGCGCGGAGCCGAAGGCCTGCGGGCGCACTTCCTTGAGATTTGCGATGGTGGTCTGGAACAGGCCGGGCATCGGCCTGCCCTCGTCGATGTGGAAGGTGCCGCCCAGCGACAGCACGTTGTTGAAGTTCACATTGCCGCCCGAGATATGGCTCCAGGGCATCCAGTCGAGCGCCATGCCGATCTCGTCGGGGTCGTCTGGCGGCAGCTCGATGCCACCGCGCGCGGCGATCTGCGCGGTCATCTGGCCCTGTGTCTGCGGGGTCGGCTTGGGCATGCCGGTGGAGCCCGAGGTGAAGAGGTACTTGCCGACCGTGTCGGGGCCGAGCCAGTCCATCGCGGTGTCCACGACAGATGTGGCGGGCGTCTCAGCGAGCTTCGCGAACGGTTCGGAGCCCTCGGAGCCATCGGCCGAGATGATCGAGACGCCTTCCAGCGGGAGCGCGGCGAGCGCCTTGCGGAAGGGGTCCATGGTCTGGACGAAGATGGCTTTCGGCTTCACGGCGTTGAAGCAGTGTTTCAGCTTCGCGAAGTCGGACGACATGACGGAGTAGGCCATCGAGATCGGCGTGGCGGGCGCGCCGATGCGCTGGGACGCAAGCGACATCAGCGCGTGCTCGATGGAGTTGCCCGAGAGGATGAGCAGCGGCGCATCGGGGCCGAGGCCGCGATCCAGCAGGGCCTGCGCGAGGGAGCGCGTGATCTTCGCGGCCTCGCCATAGGTGACTGTGCGCCATGGCCCATGATTGGGCGCGCGCTGTTTCAGCCAGGCGCGGTCGGGGTGGATGCCCGCGCGCTCGTCCAGCGCGTGGGGGATGGAGCGCGGGGCGGCGCCCATGGGGGAGCGCGAGCGCAGGTAGACCACGCCGCCCTCGCCCCGCGTGACCTCGATATCAGGGCCCCGATAGGGCAGTTTCCTGAACGGGGGCAGTGCGCCTGCGTCCGCTGACATGAGCTTCCTCTCCGGTCGTCTTCTTTTGACCAGACAGTATCAAGGCGCGGTGACACGCCAACTCCCATTCCCGTCAACTTGACACGACGCGACACGAGCTCACTGGCGCCGCTAGGGAAATTCGTCTCCGGCGGAATCGGGAAATTCGGACATCCGGACTTTTGCCGAATCGGCGGATTCGCCGGATTCGCCGGATTCGTCGGATTCGTCCGATTCGGGTTGCCAGGCTTCTCCGTCATCGCCGGACGCGCCCATTTCCTCCGGCCAGAAGTCCATGTGGCGGCCGCAGGCGGGACAGCGGTCGCGCACAGAGCGGCTGTCTTCCAGCTTCCGTCTCTCTTCCATCTGCCTCAGCGCGTAGTGCGTCGCCTCGTGCAGCATGTTGAAGTCGGCCCGCCGCTCAGCCCACCATCGGGTCAAGCGCTCGCGCTCCGAGCGCCAGTGCGCCGACTCGCGCTCGTCGGCGGCCTGCTCGGCTTCGGCAAAACGGACGGCGAGACGGACGGCGCGGTCCGCATCCTCCAGCCGGCCCTGCATGAGAAGATCGTTCGCCATCGCAAGCGCGACCTTGCGGGCGGGCGTGTCCGCCTCCGCCGTCGCCACGTTGGCGAGCCCGGCGGGCGTTACCTCCGCAACCTCCGCCTGCGCGTCTTCGATGGCGGTGCGCATCGCCTCCCCATCGCGCTGCCGGGCCTTGCGCTCGGCGGCGGTGAAATGGGCGGCCATCAGGCGGGCCTCCGCCGCGCGTTCGGCGTCGCGCACCGCGACCAGATCCTTGCGCCGCCATTTCCCGTTGCGCGCCCAGCTCGCGAGCGTCGAGCGCGGAATGCGAAGCGCCTCCGCAACATCGGCCTGCGTCTCCCCCGCCCGCACGCGCCGCTCCGCCTCGAAGATCACGTCCAGGAAATTGTCGCTTTGTCGTCCGTACATGCCTGCCTCCTTGCTGGGAGCAGTATACGGCCGGCGGAGGGGGTGTAGGATAACTTTCCTATTTGATTAAGCTAACGCTTTGGAATGGATTAGGATTCTCGCGTTGGTTGTGGGGAAAACTGCTGGGCAACTCAGCTGAAAAGCTGATCTGGCAACCGTCGAGTTCGAGACTCGGGCCAAAAACCTTTTAAAAGGAGAGCTGAAACGACCGGGGGGTTTGGTGATGCACAGCTCGTCGAGAAGCTGGCGCCGCTTGGGGTCCACGAGATCGAGCGCAATCTCGCGAATAAGCTCAGTGGGAACCGCTTCACCACCGCGTTCATGCTGCAATGTCTGACGGCAATCGGGACAGCATCGCCTCGTACATCGGCGCAGCACTGATCGTCATTGGTCTGACGGCGCTTGGCCCGATCTCAGCAACGCTGGATCAGCAAAAGCGTCAGCATGCGGAAGCAAGCTATCAGGCCGCCATAGAAGAGCAGCGGGCCGTTGCGGTTCTGGTCCTTGACCCACGTAAACAGGCCGTGGCCACCGAGGAGCGCGAACGCCGCCGAGAGCAACGAGAGGCCGACGACCTTGAAGTCCAGCGGGCCGCAGCCGACTGGACCTTCGTACAGGCGTTGTTTGGCATTCTCGGTTTTGGCGGGTTGGTTGTCACCGCTTTCTACGCGCACCGAACTTGGAAAACTGCCGAACGCGCGCTGTATGGCATCGAGCGGCCAATAATTCTGGTCGATGTGTTTCCCAACGACCGCCCCTTGCCTGCGGGGGCTGACTCCGCGCGCGGCGTCTTTCGGGTAGAGGTAAGGAACGTTGGCGAAAGCCTCGCCAACGTAGTGATGGTGAGTGGTCGCTTTCTGGTCGTTCCACCAGAGAGTGGCGTACCCAAAGCGTCTGCTCTTGGCCCGTTCGAAGAGTCCTGCCTTTGCATTCTCATTGAAGAGCGTCGGCTGATCCCGAAGGAGAAGGCCGACGAAATCTTCGTGCAACGTGGAATGCCGCTCACTGAACTGCAGGCCACCGAGGTCAGAGAGCGGCGCGCGATTGGCTACTTCATCGCCAATGTTGTCTACGTCGACACCCTGGAGCAGCTGAGGCAAACGCTCGCCGTCTTCGTCTTCGATCCACCCACCTCGTCTTATGCTTACGGGCGATTTCTCCAGATCATGAACGGCGACCATTTGTTGAAGGGACGCGGCCTCACTGAGGCAAAAGAGGCCCAGCGAACGATGCTCAGTGCTCAAATTCCCATTCTCTGGGGCGCTTTGAAGCGAGAAGCCGAGAAGGAATAGCGTCGCCACGGCACCCTCGTGGTTCGACGGGCTCACCATGGGGGCTACTCGGCTGGTGGTGGTTCAGGCCTCATGTTGAGCCTTCGAACCACATGGCCGTGAGCGCTGAACTCGCTGGTGCGCAGGCGCCCGGCGGCGTCTGCGCCTGACAGCGCCATCCGGCTGCTTCGCAGCCAGCCCTTTCCGTCTCGCGCGCTATAGCGCGCGATACTCCGGCCCTTCGCTGTCGCTCAGGGCGTTCGTCGCTCGATTTGGTCCACTGGACCAAATGGCGCCTGCGCCGCCGCTTCTCACCCCCACTGTGTGGGGCAGGACCTCCCCTTGTCGCCGCCCCCACCGTCTCGCAGCTTCGCTGCGATCCACCTCCCCCGCCTCCGGCGGGGGAGGAAATCTGGACGGTGAACGGGCGCCGTCAGAGTTCGATGTGTAGCGCGCCCAGCGTGTGCGGGTCGGCGATCATGCTGATCTCGAGGATGCGGCCGTCTTCGATGACGAAGTCGATGACGGTGCGGGGCGGGCCGCCGAAGGCGAATGCCAGCGCGGCTTCGCCATCGACCAGCGCGGGTTGCGCGGCGCGCAGGCGGCCCTCGAAACGTTTCGCGACTTCCTCGCGGCCGTGAATCTCGGGCGACAGCTCGGGCGTGTCGCCGATGCGGGCGAGGCTGGCGGCGACCATCGCGGCGTCGACGCGCAGGACCACGGCGGGATCGAGGATGGCGAGCAGCGCCGCGAAATCGCCGCCGCGCGAGGCGGCGAGGAAGGCGGAGACAACCTCGCGACGGCGTTCGCGGTCTGCCCCGGGCGCGGCGGGCTGGCCCTGCACGCGGCGGCGGGCGCGGCTGGCCAGCTGTCGCGCGGCGGCGGGAGAGCGGCTGACGATGGGGGCGATGTCGTCGAATGGCAGGTTGAACATGTCGTGCAGGACGAAGGCGACACGCTCGGCCGGGGACAGGGTTTCGAGGACGACCAGCATGGCGAGGCCGATGGAGTCGGCGAGTTCGATTGTGCGCTGCGCATCTTCGGGGCTGGCGATTGATTCTGCATCGGCAATGGGTTCTTCGCGGCGCGTGCCGCGGGAGCGCAGCATGTCGAGGCAGACGCGCGCGACGACCGTGGTGAGCCAGGCGCGCAGGTTCTCGACGGCCGACGCATCGGCGCGCGCGAGACGCAGCCACGCCTCCTGAACCGCGTCGTCGGCCTCGGCCAGCGAGCCGAGCATGCGGTGGGCGACCGAGCGCAGATGCGCGCGGCTGGCCTCGAAGCTGCTGGCGAGGGCTTCCTTCTCCGTCACCTGTCACATTCCTCCCATGCGATCCGTCATGAGGGTGACGGGCTGCGTCAAGCTGATGTGACAGGAGAGAGCCATGCGAAGCGCGATCGGCACGGGCAGAAGCGGGATTTTTGTCCTGGCGCTGGCGTTCCTTGGCGGAGCGCCTCTCGCCGGGGCCCAGACAACGGAGGCCGGTTCGATGGCTGTGAGAGTGCGCTACATCGTGAACGACGTGCCGGCGGCGGTCGCCTTCTACACCGGGCAGCTCGGCTTCAAGCTCGACGTGCGGTCGGGGCCCTATTTCGCGGCGCTGTCGCGCGAGGGCGTGCAGCTGCTGCTGAGCCCGGTGACGGGACCGGGCGGCGCCTCGCAGGCGATGCCGAACGGGGACACGCCGGCGCCGGGGCAAGGCTGGAGCCGCATGGTGCTAGATACGCCGGACCTTGCGGGGGATGTGGATCGCCTGCGCAAGGCGGGCGTGAAGTTCCGGAACGAGATCGTTGTCGGGCTGGGCGGCAACCAGATCCTGCTCGACGATCCTTCGGGGAATGTCGTGGAGCTGTTCCAGTCGACGCTTGTCGCGCCCGCACAGACGCGGTGATTACGCCGCCTTCTCCACGAACACCGTGCCGGCGGAGTAGCCCGCGCCGAAGGAGCAGATGAGACCTTTTTCGCCGGGCTTGAAATCCGCGCTGTGCTTGTGGAAGGCGATGATGGAGCCGGCGCTGGATGTGTTGGCGTAGGTGTCGAGGACGGTGGGGCTTTCATCCTCGCTGGCTTCGTGGCCGAGGACGCGTTCGGCGATGAGGCGGTTCATGCCGGCGTTGGCCTGGTGCAGCCACATGCGCTTGAGGTCTGTCGGCTTGAGGCCGAGGCGGTCCATCTCTGACTGGATCATGTTGGAGACGAGCGGCACGACTTCCTTGAACACTTTGCGGCCTTCCTGGACGAAGAGCTTGTCGGTGGCGCCGACACCTTCGGGGGCGGCGCGGTTGAGGAAGCCGAAATTGTTGCGGATGTTGTTCGAGAACTGGGTCTTCAGGTGCGTGCCGAGGATGGACCAGGCGCCCTTGGGCGCGATCTCTTCCGCCTCGATCAGGACGGCGGTGGAGACATCGCCGAAGATGAAGTGGCTGTCGCGGTCGGTGAAGTTGAGGTGGCCGGAGCAGATTTCCGGGTTGACCATCAGCACTGTCTTCGCGTGGCCCGCGCGCACGAAATCCGCGCCGGTCTGGATGCCGAAGGTGGCGGAGGAACAGGCGACGTTCATGTCGAAGGCGAAGCCTTCCGCGCCCAGCGCCGCCTGCACCTCGACGGCCATGGCGGGATAGGCGCGCTGCATGTTGGAGGCGGCGCAGATGACCGCGTCGATGTCCTTCCCCGTGCGGCCGACGCGCTCGAGCGCCTGCTTCGCGGAGGCGACGGCGATTTCGGCGAGGATGGAGATCTGGTCGTTGGGGCGTTCGGGGATGTGGGGGCGCATCACGGCGGGATCGATGACGCCGGATTTTTCGACGACATAGCGCGACTTGATGCCCGAGGCCTTCTCGATGAATTCGACGGAGGAGTGTTGTTTCGCCTGCACCGTTCCGGCGGCGATGGCGTCTGCGTTGGCGGCGTTCCAGTTGTCGGTCCAGGCATTGAGGCTGGCGACGAGCTCCGCATTCGAGATGGAGTTCGGCGGCGTGTAGAGGCCGGTGGACGAGATGACGGGACGGGACATGAAGCGCCTCAAAATGACTGCGGCTGGTTTAGCCCCGGTCCGCGATACCGTCGAGTAGTCTCTCCAGCGTCAGCTATGCTTTCCGCATTCGACGGCGCCGGGATAGTTGGGCTGGTCGATCATCACCTGTGCATAGACGCTGTCGCGCAGGTAGGCTTGGAGCGCGGGGTTGTGGAGGTCGATCTCGCCGAGGCGGATGGCCTTGCAGAGTTTCGTGCGCAGGTCGGTGACATGGCCGTGGGTGTTGAGCAGGCTTGCGAGCGCCTGTTGCTCCCACGCGGCGGCGTCGGCCCCGTAGCTGAGTTCGCGCAGGGCGATGTCGACGGAGTTGGCGGCGACGCGGGAGAGGAAGTTGTTGCGGCCTTCGAGGGCCTGTGAGGCTTCGGTGCGGAGGAAGTCGCGCACGCCCTTGAGGAGTTCAAAGGTGGTGGGCAGGCCGGTGGTGGAGAGCGTCTGCGGCGCCTCCTGTGGCTTGCGCGCCCAGCCGGGGATGATGAGGTTCACGCAGTCGATCTGGCATTCGGAGGAGCGGCGGCCGATGCCGGGACGCTCGACGCTCGTTTCAGCGCCCTCGCGGAAGGACTGCGCCATGGAGAGCGTGCCGACGGCCCACCAGAAGGAGCCGAAGACTTGCCAGAAATTCACGGCCGCGCGGTCGACCTTGTGGCCGGAGACGGATTCGTAGCCGGCGAAGAGATCGTCATAGTCGCCGAAACCACCGACTGGCTTTTCCGGCACGCCGAAGCGCCAGGAGCGGGTGGTGAGCCAGCCGAGGTCGCGCATCGGATCGCCGATGTGAGCGAGTTCCCAGTCGAGGACGGCCTCTATGCCCACGCGTGGATGGACAATCAGGTTCCCGCTCCGGAAATCGCCGTGAACGAGCTTGAGCGGGCCATGCTTGGGCAGGTTCTTCAGGAGCCACATGGCCGTGAAATCAATCATCGGCTGGGGCGTTTCGAATTCGAGGTAGGAGGCGTGGGTCTTGCGCACCGTGTGTTCGGGCGTGAAGGATTCCAGCGCTCTGTCGAGGCCGGTGGCTTCAAGATCGATCGCGTGCAGGCGCGCGAGCACCTCCCCGCACTGGCGCGCCAGCGTCTTGCGGGTCTCGGCAAATTCCGGCGCGCGGGCGATCTTCGCGCCCAGCGTCTCACCCTCGATCCACTGCATCACGATGCCGGCGCCAAGGCCGTCCTCGGGTTCGAGCTGCAGAAAGACGTGCGGGCCGGGGACGCCGCCGCGCACGGCCGCGTCGAACAGCTTCGCCTCGAGGCCGAGGCTGGGACCGCGGCCGAGGGCTGAGCGTCCGTCTTCCGGCGCGCGGCGCAGGGCGAGCGTGCCCTCGAAACTGCCGCCGCGCACGGTGAGCTTGTAGGTCTCGCGGCTGGCGCCGGCCGACAGCCGCTCGCACGAAACGAGGCTGTCGAAGTCCGGCATGCGGCGGAGGGCGTTTTCGAGTTTGGCGGTGTCGATCATGCGGCAACGTCCCAGGTGGTCCTCCCCCTGAAAGGGGGAGGTGCTGCGGGCGCATGTGGTGGGACGAGGGGATTCAGGTGGGGGTCGGCTGCGGGTGTAGCTGGCCGACCCCCACCCGCATTGCCATCGCTCGACCAGCGTGCGTGTTGCCCTGCCCCTTTTAGGGGAAGGAGATGTTCTGCGGCGTGGCTTGGCTCGCGACAGAGCGTGCGCCCAAGAGTTCGCAAGTCGTTCATCAGCCGAACACTCCGCGAATATAGGCACCACAGAATTTTGCGAGATCACCCGTTTCGTGGGTCCGCCGGTCCGCGGGAATCTCATCAATCCTTCGCTTGATGTGAAGGTACGTCACAGAAATCCGAACGAACGCGACAATAGCGACGACCGCCACACAACCTACAACCAGCAGGACTGAGAACTGCGGATAGCCGACGATCCCCATGCCGAGAAACACAGCATAGCCAAACCAGTCCTTCCGCAAGCACGTCATTGCCACTGCCAGCCACAGGCTTTTCATGCAGGCTACTCCACCACGCCCTTCGGCGCGCGCTGGTCCATGAAGCCGAACATGTAGCCGGCGACGCGGCGCATCTGGATTTCTTCCGAGCCTTCGGTGATGCGGTAACGGCGGTGATGGCGGTAGATGTGCTCGAACGGCTTGTGGCGCGAATAGCCGAGGCCGCCATGCACCTGCATCGCGCGGTCGGCCGCTTCGCAGCAGAGGCGGTTCGCCCAGTAATTGCACATCGAGACTTTGTCGGAGACGGCGAAGTTGCCGACCGTGTCCATCTGCCAGGCCGTCTTGTGGATCAGGGCGCGGATCATCTCGCACTGCGTCTGCAGTTCGACGAGCGGGAACTGGATCGCCTGGTTGGAGGCGAGCTTCTTGCCGAACGGCGCGCGGACGTTGGCGTAGGCCACGGATTCATTGATGCAGAACTGCGCGGCGCCCAGCGATGAAGCCGCCTGACGGATGCGGTTCTCGTTGAAGAAGTGCTGGACGACCTGAAGGCCGCGCCCTTCCCCGCCGAAGATGGCGCTGTCGGGAACACGCACGCCCTTCAAGGTCACATGCGCGTGGTCGGTGGGCATGTTGAACGTCCAGAGATATTCCTCGACCTTGAAGCCCGGCGCATCGGCGGGGACGAGGAAGGCGGTGATGCCCTGGCCGTCGCCCGCCTTGCCCGACGTGCGGGCCATGATCATGTCGTGGCTGGCGTGATGGATGCCGGAGTTCCACGTCTTCTCGCCATCGATGATCCAGTGATCGCCATCGCGGCGGGCGACGGTTTCCATGTGCGTCGCGTCCGAGCCGTGATTGGGTTCGGTGATGCCGAAGGCGAAGCCGCGCTTGCCGGCGGCGAGATCTTCCATCCATTCCTTCTTCTGCGCGTCGGTGCCGTAATTCCACATCAGTAGCGCGCCGACCGAATTGCCGACGATGGAGTGTTCGTTCTGGAGGTCGTTGTGGAGGCCGAGACCCTTCGCGGCGAGGTGCTCGCGGATGATCGCCATCGACAGGTTCATGCCGCAGCCGACATCGCGCGCGGAGCCGCCGAGTTCCTTTGCCAGTGCAAAGCGGAAGTGGCCCGCTTTATCCGCGCGGCGGCGGGCTTCGCGCAGCAGCACCTCCCACTCCTTGCGCGGGAGACCGCCCTTGTCCCAGTCGGTGCGCGCGTGCTCGCGGCGATGGTCGAAGAAGCGGATGTTGTCGTCCTGGTTCTCGAGCGGCTTGATCTCCGCCTCGATGAACTGGTCGAGTTCCTTGAGGTAGGCAGCCAGTCCAGGCGGCAGGTTGAAATCCACAGCAGTCCTCCCTCGCCGCGTCTCCGGCGCTGTCCTACTGTTGTTCAACCGGAGCCCCACGCCAACTACCGGCGGGAAAACGATTTTCAGCCGCTGAACTCTCGGCTGACAGACGCTGCGGCTTATGTCACCAAACAGAGTTGAGGGTGCTTGACACGGGGGATGTTCCGCCTAGACAGTGTCAAGTAGAGAGACAGGCGACACATGACTTCAATTACCCGGACGACCGGCAAGGACGATGTCCGCGCCGGAATCCTTCAGGCCAGCCTTTCCCTAATGAATGAGGGCGGGCTCGGCGCGCTATCCATGCGCGAAGTGGCGCGGCGCGCGGGCGTGAGCCACCAGGCGCCGTATCACTACTTCCAGGATCGCGAGGCGATTCTCGCCGAACTGGCGGGCGAAGGCTTCGACCAGCTTTACGACTATCTCGTCAGCGCCATCGGGTTGGCGCGCGACAAGGTCGCCAAGAACCGCGCGATGGGCGAGGCCTATGTCCGCTTCGCGCTGAACAAGCCGGAACTCTTCCGCCTGATGTTCCGCAACGAGATGTGCGACCTCACGCGCTATCCCGACGCGAAGGCGAAAGCAGAGAAATGCTTCGATGTCGTCGTGCAGACGCTCGGCGCGCATGGCTCGGCGGCCGATAAGTCCAACCCGGACCTCACGCCCGTGATCGCCGCATGGTCGATCGCGCACGGCCTCGCGACGCTGCTGCTCGAAGGCAAGCTGGGCGAAAGCTTCGGCGACACGCGCGACCAGCGCGAAGCCGGCGCGAACAGGGTGATCGCGCTGTTCTCGGAACGGTTTGTGAAGTAGCGCGGCTGGTTGTCTGCGCCCCTTCCGAAAGCTGTCTCGCATTTTGTTCAAGTGCGGCGAGCTGGGACAACTGTTCTTGCATTCCGCTATGATCTGACTGGCTCCATAAGATCCCAAACCTGTGTCCAGGGGGCAGTCGAGTAGAATCGAAACCTAGGAAAATCCCGCAGAGGAGTGAGCAAATCCCGCGCGTTGGAATAGGCCCACTCATCCCTGCTATCGAGCGGCCAGTTCAGCTGTGCGGTAAGCCGATTGAAGTACAGGATGGACTGATCGCCTGAAGAGTGCCGGCCGACCATAAGCGGCTGTTCACGCCGATAAAAAGGCGGATTGAACCTGCACCATTCGAGCGCTTCGCGGCTCGTTCCGCACCGGGACAGAACCGGCTGGCCTTCATCTTCAAAGGCAAGGATGGCGATCGAGCGCCGATGTTTGATCGCCAGATCTAGCTCGCGCCATACGTAACTATCCGCAGGCAAATCGCCCTTCATCAGAAGGACGAACAGCCCGCATTCGCGAATTCCCACTTCAATTTCTGAGGCCCAATCGACGCCTGGACTCAGGACATGCTGATCCCACCAGCTAGGAAGAAACCGATTTATGATCGTCGCAACAAAGGTGTCGGCCCGCCGATAACTCAGGAATATATTGAACGGGGATTTGTCCACGCGCCCGTGATACATGCGAACGCCGTGGCAAATGGCGTCGCACGCTTGGCCGACATGTTCTGCCGCTGTGGCCTGCGTACGGCCTTGAGCAGAGCCGCTCGCATTTAGAACGATGATCCAGGGTGGCCGCGCATGGCTGCGCATGGTTTCAGCCAGCTCGAGAGCGCGTTGTGCGGACGATTTTTCGGGGATCATCACCACGCACGCCCAGTCGGAGAGATCGTTTTCGTTCACCGCGTCGAACTCCGCCATGGCGACATCGAACGCCATCTCTCGAAGCGCCGCGACGCACTCTTCTACGAAAATGAGTCTGCCCGCTGAATAGCAAACGAGAATCGGTGCGACCGGCATGTGCATTGGCGCGGTCGTGCAACCGGGCGCATGCTCGGGGCGAACGTCTGATCCCGCAACGACCTCTGACAACGAATTCTGATTGCAGCACGACCAACGATAGACATCACGGTAGTCGAAACGCCCGTCGGTTGTCTGAACGTAGCTCAAGTTTCCTGGGTGAAAGCTGCACGCATCGTTTGGCGAGGAGCCCCCACAGACCAGACAATGCATTTCATCCCCTCGACGGCAGCTACAAGCTCAGGGTTACGCAATAGATGATCGACAGCAATGGACCAACTGCCAGCGCTCGCTCAAAATGGCGCTGCAGCTACGCCTGCCACAAAGGCCGCCCCCGCTCTGAGCCGAACGCCAGCGCACTTGCCTCTGCCGCGCCGATTGCGCACCCTGCGTGGCGTAGCCCGGAATGGAGCGTGCGGCGTGGTGACGATTGTCTATGCGTTGAACCAGTCGCTCGACGGATATGTCGATCATGACAAGTTCGCACCTGATCCGGCGCTGTTCCGGCACTTCATCGAGGATGTGCGTGGGCTGACGGGCAGCATCTATGGGACCGGCCTGTACGAGATCATGCGCTACTGGGACGGGGACGACTGGAACCAGAGCGATCCGGCGATGGGCGCGGACCTGCGCGAATACGCGACGGTGTGGCGGGGCCTGCGGAAGTGGGTGGCGTCGCGCTCGCTGAAATCGGTCGGGCCGAATGCGGAGCTGCTGGGCGAGGATATCGCGGCGGAGGTGCGCCGGTTGAAGGCCGGGCATGAAGGCGTGATCGAGGTGGGCGGGCCGGTGCTGGCGGGGAGCCTGACGAAGCTCGGGCTGATCGATGAGTACCGGATCTATCTGCATCCGGTCGTGCTGGGCGGCGGCAGGCCGTTCTTCACCGGGCCGAGGCCGCCGCTGCGCCTTGTGGCGAGCGAGCGGATTGGCGAGCAGGCGATCAGGCTGACCTACGTTCCGGCCTGATCACGGCTTGCATCGGCCGTGCTGATCGCTCACGCTGCGTGTGCAACAGGGGCGAACATCATGTCCAGATCCAGTCTTCGTGCGGTCGCCGGAATGGCGGCGGTGCTTTTGCTGGGCGCGCCTGCCCTTGCACAGACGCCCGAGCCGGCCGGCGGCGCGGCTTTCGTGTGCGAGGATGGCGGGAAGATGTTCCTGACGTTCGTGAACACCGGCGCGGCGATTTCCGCGAAGGTGTGGGTGCGCGGCGCGGTCTATCAGCTGCCGAACATTCCGCCCGAGCCGGGCATTGCGCGCATCGTCTGGAGCGATGGCGAGCATTCGCTGACCTGGAGCCCGGGCGTGCAGCTGATGTGGATGGGCGATGACACGCACCTGATGTGCGGCCGCGGCGGGCACAAGCACTAGCTGACTATAGCGAACCTACCGGAGCGCCGTGGGTGACTTCGGCGCCTTTCATGGTGCGCGTTTCGGGCGGGGGGAGTTCGCCGAGCGTCAGTTCTGACTGAAGCTCCTTCTTGCGCATCATCATGAGCTCACCGAGTTCGTCCATGTCGAGGCCGGCGGCCTTGGCCTGCGCGAAGAGGCCTTCGCTGCGCTTTTCCTCTTCCTTGACGTGGTGCTTGATCTCCTCGGAGAGCACGGTGACCTTGGCGTCGAAGAAATTGTCGTCGGGCGAGCCCTGGCTGATTTCGGCGATCAGCATCTTGGCGCCGTCGTGTTCGACATAGGCTTCGTCGAGCAGGTCTTCCTCCACGACTTCCTTGCAGGCGGGATAGAAGATCTCTTCCTCGATGATGGTGTGGATCGTGAGTTCCATGCAGATCTGGTTGGCGAGCTTCTGCTTCTGCTCCTTGCGGGTGGCCTTCTCGTACTTCGCGAAGAGCTCCTCGACAAACCTGTGATCGGCCTTCAGCAGCGCGATCGCATCCATCGGGGCCTTGCTGCTCGCTGCTGTTTTCGACTTGCCTGCCATTGCATCCTCACGCGTTTCCTGAGTCCTAGTTACGCGGCTTTCAGAATGCGGTTCCCGCTGCGAGTCGCTCTCAGGCATCAGGCGTGAAGTTCCCCGATAGAGGCAGCGGTCAGGGTTTCAACTCGACCCAGTCCATCGTGCTGTACGTGACGATGAGCTTGGCTTCCATCACCAGCATGGCGTCAGAGAGAATGACGGAATCCTTCGGCAAGCCGGCGGCGACCAGCCGGTCGGTGAAGCGCTTGAGAGCCGCCTGATCGTTGCGCCAGACGCCATCGAGCAGGATCACCCGGTCGGCTTCGGGCGTCGCCGTCAGCACGGCGCCCAGCTTCTCGAACCATGCATCGGTGAAGCCGGGGGCGGCCGCGAGACGGACGGCGTAGGCGTCGAGCACGATCTGGAACATGCTGACTTCGGCGGCGATGTTGGTCTGGACGTCCGTCCACTTGTGCTGGATCTTGCAGGCGAGCATCGCTTCATCCATCGCGAGGGAGACCTTGTCGAAGTCGGCGCCTTCGGTCTTGCCGCTCGCATAGACGGTGGCCATGAGCGTGCTCAGCTTCGCATCGACGATCCGCTTGCCGATGCAGGCGAGCTGCTTTGCCTGATCCGACGTCATCGCGATGTCCTGCGCGAGCGCGGGCTGCACTACGAGGCAAGCGGCGAGCGCGCAGGCGGTTAGCTTGTGATGCATCGGGTTCCTCGGCGTGATTCAGCCGGACTTGAGCGGATAGAAGCGGCGGCGACAAGCGCCGGAAGCAGCGGCCTAGCACCAGGCTCCGGAGATCGGGATGACCTGGCCGGAGATGAAGCCGCTCTTGCCCAGCGCCAGATGTTCGACGAGGGCGGCGACTTCTTCCGCTTCGCCCAAGCGGCCCATGGGCACGCGGGCGAGGAGTTTGGGACCCTTCACCGGGTCTTCGAGCAGGGCCTTCGGATAGTAGGTTTCGGTCTGGATGAAGTTGGCGGCGATAGCGTTGATCGAGATGCCATCACCCGCGACTTCCAGCGAGAGCGTGCGGACGACGCCGTTCACCGCGGCGCGGGCGGCGGCGTAGGCGGAAAAGCCGGGGATGCCGCCGATGGGGCCGGAGGATGAGCCGAACACAATGCGGCCCGCCTTGCGCGGGCGCATGACTTTCACCGCCGCGCCGGCGAAGGCGATGGCTTCGGCGGCCAGACGCTGGAAGTACGGCATCAGCTCGTCGATGCCGAGATCCTCGACCTTCGTGCGCGGTGCGGGCATGGCGGGCGAGATGACGATGGCGTCGAGGCGGCCGCCGAAGCGCTGCGTTGCACGGGCGACGAGATCGCCGGGCGAGCTCCATGCGATTGTCTCGATCCCCTCTTCCTCGCCGTCCGTCGTGATCGCGGGATCACAGCCGATGACGCGCGCGCCGGCCTTGCGCAGGCGCGCGGCGATCACCGGATTGGCGAAGCCCTTGATGTCGGTGAGGAAGACGTGGGGCGTGTCAGCCATCTGCTATGACTTGGTCTTCGGCTTGGGCGGCGGGGCGCTGGGCCCGAAGATGCCGGGGCCCTGCTTGTTCTCGCGGCCTGCGGCCTCGAGGATGCGGGCGCCGCCGAGGATGCCCTGCATGGCGTAGTTGCCCTCGTGGCAGGCGTATTCGTAGACGGCCTCGTCGCGCTTCTTCATCGTCTGCTCGGCGCGCCAGCTCTGTGTGTAGTACAGCGGATCCTCGACGGTGAATTCGTAGAAGATCTCGTTGGCGCCGGTGCGCTGGAATTTCTCGATCACCTTGCCTTCGGGCGAGAGGATGATCTGGCCTTGCGTCGCCTGATGCGGGTTCACGTTGACGGTCTCGACCACCAGCGTATCGCCCTCCCACCAGCCGACCGAGTCGCCCAGCCATGGCGTGATGACGGCGGGCTTGTGCCTGGCTTCCGCCTTGCTGGCGAACAGCGGGACGATGCGGGCGTCGTGGACCATCTCGACGACGATGATGACATGATCCTTCGACTGCACGATCTGGTAGTTGTTGTTGTAGATCGTGTTCAGCATGCCCGGACCGCCGGCGCCGGTGAAGCCGATGAGGCAGCGTTCGGCGATGGGCAGCGTCTCGGGGCCTTCATACATGGTGGCGCGCTTCTTCGCGGCGGCGTCGGCGCGGGCCTTCTGGCCGGCGGGCGAGACAGGCACGCGGCCATCGGCGGGCTCGACGATCCATGAGGTCCGGAGCTCGCCCTTCACCGTGGCGAATTCGACGCCGGGGTCGATCCAGAAGGTGTTGTAGCCGCGGTCGCTGTTCTTGTCGTCGAGCAGGCCGTCGGCGAGGTTTGAGGCGCCCTCTTCGCTCTGTGCGAGCAGGATCCACGGATTGTTCTTCACCATCTCCACGGCCTCTTCCTTCGTGGGAGAGAGCTTCATGTTCGGGGTGCGGGAGAGATTGGTGAGCGACTGGTTGGACCAGACGCCCTGAAGGTCCGGCTTGCCATCGGGCGTACGCGGCGGGGTGTAGCCCTGCGCGAAAGCGGGCGTAGCGAGCGCTAGCGCGAGGGCGCTGACGGCGAGAAATCTCATGGCTTCCTCCTCGTGCGCCGCGGATGTCTCGATCCGTCAGGCGTCATGGGAGAAACCTACGCCCGATTTCCGCGCGCGGAAAGCATCACGCGGCGACAGCTCAGCTAGTAGTGATCGGTGTAGACGCCGAGCTTGCAGGAATAGCCTTCGGGCGGAGGCGTGAGTTTGAATGCTTTCGGGTCCGAGCCTTTCGGGTGGGAGGCCATCGTCTTCAGCGCCCAGGCGTTGAAGGCCTGCGTGTTGATCTGCGGCCACATGTGGCCGTGAGTGGAGCTGCAGGCGACATGCACGACGTTCGGCAGCGACGAGAAATAGTTTGCGCCGGCCTGTGTCGAGGGGCGGTAGTCCGAGCAGAGGCCGAGCGGCGGACCGCAATCCCAGAGATCCTTCTCGCCGCCCCAGACGGTGATGACGACGAGCGGGCTCAGGGATTTCGGCAACGGGTATGGGCCGATGCGGCCCTGATGGATTTTTGTCGGTGCGTTGATGACGGACTGACGCGCATCGTTGAAGGACAGCGCGGAGCCATCGTCGTTCGAGACATACCATTCGCCCGAGATCGGCAGACCGCCAGCCCAGAACTGCGAGTTGAAGGTCAGCACGCGGTTGGTGACGGTGCCGCCCGCGGAGATGCCGCCGACATAGAGGCGCTTGCCGTCGAGCGGGAACTTCGTGCCGACGCAGCGGACCATCGCCTCGAAGAAGCGGGAGTCGGGGCCGGCGTCGTTCTTCCATTTCTCGCCTTCGGCGTTGGCGGCGCGGCCGTCGTTCCACGGCTTCCAGTTCCAGCCGTTGGAGCCGACGCCGTCGCAGGCGCCCCGGCCGACATTGGGATCCTGCCCGGCGCACTGGCGAACGGGGCCGATGACGGTGAAGCCTTCATTGGCCATCAGCGCGTTGGCGCCCGAGCGCGGCACGTTGAGGTTGGCGTTGGTCGCTTCGACCGTGCCGGTGAGCGGAACCCAGACGGGCGCGGGGCCCGTGGCGTTCTTCGCGGGCACGACGACGAAGGCGCGCATCATGCCATCGCTGGGGAAGTTGGTGTTGAGGCCTTCCTTGGGCTCGAAGCCTTCGGGGCAGGACCACATCGCGGCGGATGTGTCAGCGCCCTGCTCTGGCGAGGCGCACGCGGCGATGGCCAGCGCGAGCGAAAGGCAGAGCGTCTTCCTGAAACCAGCCATCAGCGTCCTCCGTTGGAGAGCACGATACGGCTTATCGGCTGGCGGGCAATCGCCCGAGGATCACCTTACGCGGCGTCGCGGGCGATGAGGCGGCGGCCCTGCAGGAGACCGACATATTTGGTGGCGAGTTCGCGCGCATCGATGGGCTTGGAGATGTAGTCGTTCATGCCCATGCCGATATAGCGCTCGCGGTCGCCGCTCATGGCGTCGGCGGTGAGCGCGATGACGGGGATGTCCTTCCACGGCTGGTCGCTGGCGCGGATGCGCTTGATCGCTTCCTTGCCGTCCATGACGGGCATGTGGACGTCCAGCAGGACAATGTCGAAGGCTTGCTCGTTGAGGCGGGCGAGACATTCCTCGCCATTCACCGCCTCGACGATCTTGGGCGCGAGCTGGGCCATGAACAGTTTCACGACCTGGCGGTTGACCGGGTTGTCGTCGACCAGCAGCACGCGGGCGCCCATGACGGGGCGGAGGCGCGATTCATCCTGCGGGGCGGGTTCGGGCTGGTCGGGCTCGGCACGCGGCTTCAGCACGCCCGGCTCGGCGACGAAAGTGAGATGGAAGGTCGAGCCCTGCCCGGGCGTGCTTTCAACGGTGACGTCGCCGCCCATCAGGCGCGCGAGCTGGCGCGTGATGGCGAGGCCGAGACCGGTGCCGCCGAAGCGCCGGGTGATCGAGGCGTCGGCCTGCGTGAAGGCGCCGAAGAGGCGGGCCACGGTTTCCTCGTCCATGCCGATGCCCGTGTCGGCGATGGAAATGCGGATGACCCAGTCGCCGGCGCGGCGCTGTTCGGCGCCGACGCGCGCGGTGACGGACCCGTGCTCGGTGAACTTGATGGCGTTGGACAGGAGGTTGGCGACGCACTGGCGCACGCGGATGGGATCGTAGCGCAGGACAGGCGGCAGGTTGTCGGCCACTTCCAGCGCCAGCGACAGGCCGCGTTCTTCCGCACGGTTGAGGAAGAGCTGGCGGACGCGCTCGACTGTAAGGCCCAGCTCGCCATCGATGCGGGCGATGTCGAGCTTGCCGGCCTCGATCTTTGAAATATCGAGCACGTCGTTGAGCAGGGCCATCAGCGTCTGCCCGGATTCGGAGATCACGTTGACGCGGTCCTGCTGCGCCTCGGTGAGTTCATCGCCCTGCAGCACCTGCGCCATGCCGAGGATGCCGTTGAGCGGGGTGCGGATTTCGTGGCTCATCGAGGCGAGGAAGTTGGACTTGGCGACAGTGGCGGCTTCGGCCTGCTGTTTCGCCTCGATCAGCGCGAGTTCCTGCTGCTTCTGTTCGTGGATGTCGATGATCAGGCCGACGGCGCGGGTCGGGTCGCGCGACGGCCCGCGCTCGATCCGCATGAACACGCGCACCCAGCGACCGGCGTCGCCGGGCCTGTAGAGACGCGTCTCGGTGACCTGCACCTCGTCGGATTCGAGGCATTTGTTCCAGTCGGCGCGCATCCGCGGAAGCTCGTCTTCCGCGTATATGCCGAACGGGTCGGCGGCCTGGCGCGCCATGCCTTCGGGACCGACAAGGTCCTTGAAATGGTCCGAGGCCCAGCGATCGCCTGTCTTGAGGTCGATCTCGAACACGCCGGTCTTCGCGGCGCCCATGGCAAGCTCGAGGCGGCCAGAGACCATGTCGGCGTGGTCGCGCGCCTTGGCGAGTTCGGTGACGTTCTGGCTGATGCCGAACATCTCGAATTTTCCGGACGGCAGCTTGCGGCCGGCGCGGTAGTGGACGCGCAGCGTCTTCCATCCGCCGCCGCCGTCGCGATAGCGCATCTCGCCTTCGGCCGAGCCGCCTTCGGCGGTGATGCGCTCGCGGATCGCGGCGTCCTTGGCCATGTCGTCCGGGTGCTGGATCTTTCTGAGCACGGCGAGCGGCACTGGCTCGCTGATGCCGTTGTGGCCGAGCGCGAGTTCGGCGGAGAAATGGTAGAGCTCGGCGTCGGGATCGTAGCGCCAGGTGCCGACCTCTGCATCGTTCATCAGGCGGTCGCGGACGACGCGCGCAGTGACGATCGAGGTGAGCGCGTACCATTCCGCCGTGACATCGATTAGACGCACGACCTCGCGCGCGGGAGCGACCTGCGTGCGGTCGATGCGGACCCAGCTCTCCTTCCCGCCCTCGCGGAGATGGAAGCAGTTGGCGCCGGTGGAGCGCGATTCATCGACGGCGACGCCGCGCATGAGTTCGAGGATCTGGATGCCGACGAGATGCGGGGCCGAGCGGTTGATGCGCGCGGCGAAGGCGGCGTTGACCTCGGTGATGCGGTCGCGATCGTCGACCACGCAGCATGGGGTCGAGCCGATCACCGCTTGGGCGACCGCTGGCGTTTCCAAGAGTTTGGTTGCCGACATCGCCCTTGAGGCCCACCCCGGTAAACGTAACTGCCGGAAATCTTTACGGCCGATTGGTTTCCCGAGAGTTTGCATGGATACGGCCCGGTACCGGGCGGCCAGGCCGTTTTCAAAAGAATCTGCGCGACGCCTCTGGACTCAATTCATGTTATGTCTATATATAACTGACCGGTCAGTTATTTAAAAGAACAGCAATGTCAGAGCCTTCCTCCCCATCTTCCCCCTCGGGCTCCTCCCCGAAATGGCGGCGCCGCGCCGAAGCCCGGCCCGCCGAGATCGTCCGGGCCGCCTATGAAGTCTTTTCCGAGAAGGGCTTCGCGGCCGCCCGCCTGGACGACATCGCCCAGCGCGCCGGCGTCTCGAAGGGCGCGCTCTACCTCTATTTCGAGACCAAGCAGGACATCTTCGCAGCCGTCGTGAAGGACGCGGTGGCGCCGAACATCGGGCAGATCGAGACGTTCGCGCTCGGCTTTCCCGGACCGTTCGAACAGCTGATCCGCATGATGATCCCCCGCGTCGCTGAACTGGCGAACGCTTCCGGGATGGGGCGCGTCGTGAAGATGGTGATCGGCGAGAGCGGCAACTTTCCGGAGATCGCGCGCATCTGGCACGACGATGCGGTGGCCAAGGGACTTGGGCTGCTGACGGCCGTGATCGAACGGGCGCAGGCGCGCGGCGAGGTTCGCCCGGGCGACGCACGCAACCATGCGGTGTCGCTGATGTCGCCGTTGCTGCTGGGCGTGATCTTCCGCGAGACGTTTGTCCCCACCGGGGCGAAGCCTTTCGACATCCCCCACCTCATGCAGCAGCATCTCGACACTGTGCTGCCCGGGCTTCTGACGGGAGAGCGGACATGAAACCGCAACAGATCCTTGTAGGCGCGCTCGTGCTGTCGGCGGCGGGGCTGGGCCTATTCCTCGCTTTTGGAAACACTGACGGGCGTGGCGATGTGCTGTCCGGCTATGTCGAGGGCGAGCCGCTCTATCCGGCCTCGCCGGTGGCGGGACGGCTGATCGAAATGCCGGTGCAGCGCGGCGATGTGGTGACGGCGGGCGCGAAACTGTTCGCGGTCGATCCGGCGCAGTCGCGGGCCGCGCGTGACCAGGCGGCGGCGGAGACACAGGCGGCCAAGGCAATGGCGGCGGATGCGCTGCGCGGGCAGCGGCCGGCGGAGCTGGGCGTGGTCGAGGCGCAGCTGGCGGCGGCGCGGGCGGTGCTCAATGAGGCGGATACATCGCTGAAGCGCGTGCAGCCGCTGGCGGAAGCTGGCGCGGCTTCAAGAGCGCAGCTCGACTCGGCGGTGGCGGCGCGGGCGACGGCGGCGGCGAATGTGCGCGCGGTGGAGAAACAGCTGCAGGCGGCCAGGCTTGGCGCGCGGACGGATCAGGCGCAGGCGGCGCAGGATCGCGTGCGGCAGGCGGAGGCTGCACTAGGCGCGGCTGAAGCGCGGCTTTCGGACATCGCGCCGGTGGCGCCCGCGGGCGGGCGTGTGGAGGACGTGTTCTTCCAGCCGGGCGAATGGGTGCCGGCGAACCAGCCGGTGATGGCGTTCATTCCCGACGATCGCGTGCGGCTGCGCTTCTTCGCGCCTGAGACGGAGATCGCAGCCTATGCCGTGGGCGCGGAGGTGAACTTCGCGTGCGACGGCTGCGCGAAGGATCTGAAGGCGAAGATCGTCTATGTCTCCCCTCGCCCGGAATTCACGCCGCCGGTGATCTACAGCCGCGAAGCGCGCGACCGGATGGTGTTCCTTGTCGAGGCGCTGCCGGTGACGGCGAAGGGGCTTACGCCGGGCCAGCCGATCGATGTGGTTCCGCTGAGGGCCGCGCCGTGACGACCGATCTCGCAATCGACGTGCAGGGCCTCAACAAGTCGTTCGGCGACAAGCACGTCGTGAAGGACTTCTCGATCCAGGCGCCGCGCGGACGCATCACCGGATTTCTCGGGCCGAACGGTTCGGGCAAGACGACGACGCTGCGGATGCTGTGTGGGCTGCTGACGCCGGATTCGGGGACGGGCAAATGCCTTGGCCTCGACATCGTGAAACAGTCCGACGAGATCAAGCTTCATGTCGGCTACATGACGCAGAAGTTCTCGCTCTATGACGACCTGACCATCGAAGAGAATCTGATGTTCATGGCGCGCGTCCACGGGCTGGACCGGCGGCAGGAGCGCGTGAAGGATGCGCTGGAGCGGCTGGGACTGTATGAGCGGCGGAAGCAGCTGGCGGGCAAGCTGTCGGGCGGGTGGAAGCAGCGGATGGCGCTGGCGGCGACGACGCTCCATGAGCCGGACCTGTTGCTGCTCGACGAGCCGACGGCGGGCGTCGATCCGAAAGCGCGGCGGCAGTTCTGGGACGAGATCCACGCGCTGTCGGCGCAGGGGCTGACCGTTCTGGTGTCCACGCACTACATGGACGAGGCCGAACGCTGCCACGACATCGCGTACATCGCCTATGGCCAGCTGATGGCGCGGGGGACGGCTGAGGAGATTCTCAGCCAAGTCGGCATCGTGACATTCGAGGGCGAGGGGCCGGGCATAGACCGGCTGTCGCCGGAGATCGCGAAGCTGCCCGGCGTTGAAGCGGCAGCGCCGTTCGGCGTGACGCTGCATGTGAGCGGGACGGATGAGGCGGCGCTGGAAGGCGCGCTGAAGCCTTACCAGCGCGCGCCATTCACCTGGACGCGGACACAGCCGACGCTGGAGGATGCGTTCATCCACCTGATGGGCCGCTCGGAGGATAACTTCCGGTGAGCACTGCATCCGCCCGCAATGCCTGGCCGACGCGCATCCTCGCTGTGCTGGCGAAGGAATTCGTGCAGCTGACGCGCGACCGGCTGACCTATGCGATGATCCTGATGATCCCGGTCGTGCAGCTCTTGCTGTTCGGTTATGCGATCAACAACGAGCCGCGCCACCTGCCGACGGCGGTTCTGGTGCAGGACAATTCAACCTTGGCGCGTTCGACGCTCGCCTCGTTCGTCAACACGCAGTTCTTCGACATCACGCACGAGGCGCATTCGGTCGAAGAGCTCGACAAGCTGCTGCGCGAGGGCAAGGTGCAGTTCGCGCTGACGATACCGGGCGACTTCTCGCGGCGCGTGGCGCGTGGGGATGGGGCGCAGGTTCTGCTGGAGGCGGACGCAACCGATCCTTCGGCGACGGGCGCGGCGGTTGGCGCGGCGACCGCGTTGCCGATGCAGGCGCTGAACCACGATCTCGATGGCGCCCTCGCCCCGCATGCGCCGAAGGCGGCGCCGTTCGAAGTGGTGGTGCATCGCCGCTACAATCCTGAGGGTATTACCTCCTACAACATCGTGCCCGGATTGCTGGGTATCATCCTGTCGATGACGCTGGTGATGATGACGGCGCTGTCGGTCACGCGCGAGACGGAGCGCGGGACGATGGAGTCACTGCTGGCGACGCCGGCACAACCGATCGAGGTGATGATCGGCAAGCTTGCGCCCTATGTAATGGTCGGCCTTATGCAGACCGTCGTGATCCTAGTGATGGCGTCGATCCTGTTCGCGGTGCCCATGGCGGGCGGTTGGATCGCGCTGGCGCTGGGCGTCCTGCTGTTCATCACGGGTTCGCTGGCGCTGGGCTTCCTGATCTCGACCGTGGCGCGGACGCAGCTGCAGGCGATGCAGATGTCGTTCTTCTACATGCTGCCGTCGATCCTCTTGTCGGGCTTCATGTTCCCCTTCCGCGGCATGCCGGAATGGGCGCAGGCGATCGGCCAGGCCATTCCGGTGACGCACTTCCTGCGCGTGGTGCGCGGCGCGCTGCTGAAGGGCGAAGGGCTGGCGACACTGTGGCCAAGCCACATCGCGCTGGGGATTTTCGTATGTCTGGTGACGGCGCTGGCGATGTTGAGATATCGGCGGACGCTGGACTAGAGAGCCGGCGTTTTCCTCCCCCAGCTTGCTGGGGGAGGTGGATCGCGAGTTCTTACTCGCGAGACGGAGGGGGCAGCCGCTGGATGATGCTGTCGAGGACGCCGTGGAGATTGTCGTACACGTCGGCGTTCCAGAAGCGGACCACAGTCCAGCCTTTTGATCTCAGATAACCCTCGCGGCGCGCGTCGTGAGCCTTTTCTTCGATGCTGGAATGTGTAGCGCCGTCGAGCTCGACGATGAGTTTTCAGCTGCGGCAGGCGAAGTCGGCGATATAGGGACCGATGGGATGCTGATGAAGGAAGCGGTGGCCGTAGAGCTGGTCGTTCTGCAGCTTCGACCAGAGGATGGTTTCGGCGTCTGTCATTGAGCGGCGCAATTCCCGCGCTCGCTTCAGTGTCGCGTACTCCGTGCGCAAGTGGCTGCCCCCACCGTCTCGCGACGAAGACGTCGCGATCCACCTCCTCCACCCCTTCGGGCTGGGGGAGGAAGACGCTGGCGGCGGTTGCTGTCAATGCGAGGAGATTCTACCCGGCAGCCCGCGCGTCGATACCCCAGACGCGGCGGTGGAAGGCCCAGGCGGTGGAGACGACCGTGTCGATGTCCGACAGGCGCGGCGTCCAGCCGAGTTCGCGAGTGACGTTGGTGGTGTCGGAGTAGAGCGCGACGGCGTCGCCGGGGCGGCGCGGATTGATCGTGACAGGCACGGGCCGGCCGGTTGCCTTCTCGACAGCCTTCAGCACGTCCATCACCGTGTTGCGCTTGCCGGAGCCGAGATTGAGCTGGAGGTTCCGGCCCGAGGCGATCTTGTCCGCAGCGAGAATGTGGGCTTCAGCGAGGTCGGTGACGTGGACGAAATCCCGGATGCAGGTGCCATCCGGCGTCGGATAGTCCGTGCCGAACAGCTTCATCGGACCGCCGAGGCCGACGGCGGCTTTCAGCGCGTTCGGGATGAGGTGGGATTCGGGCTCGTGCTCCTCGCCGATCTCGCTGTCGGGATCGGCGCCGGCGGCGTTGAAGTAGCGGAGCGCCGCGAAGTTGAGGCCGTGCGCCTTGCTGATGTCTTCCAGCATCTGCTCGCAGATCAGCTTGGTGCGGCCGTAGACGCTGACGGGGCGTTTCGGCAGGTCCTCGGTCAGCGGCAGCTTTTCCGGATCGCCATAGATCGCGCAGGTGGATGAGAAGACGAGGTTCCTGACGCCTTCCTCCAGCATCACGCGGACGAGGTTGAGCGTGCCGGCGACGTTATTGTCGTAGAAATGGGCGGGATCCTTCTCGCCTTCGCCGACCTCGATCCGGGCGGCGAACTGCATGACCGCATCGGGTTTGTACTGGCGGATGGCCGCGCGGACGGCTTCGGCGTTGCGGATGTCGGCCTTGACTAGCGGGCCCCAGCGGATGGCGTGCTCGTGTCCGGAGGTGAGATCGTCGAGCACGATGGGCTCGCCACCGGCCAGGCGCACGGCCTTGGCAGCGTGGGAACCGATGTAACCGGCGCCACCGGCGATCAGGATGCGTTTGAGGTTCATGTCACTGGCCTGTCCTGGACCACATTCATGCAAGCCATGTGCTGTTCGGCCGCGACACGCAACAGGGTTAACGGATCGAGATTGACACAGGAAGCCGGGGCCGCGAAGCGTGGCCGGACAGATAGCGAGACCGCATGGCCTTCACCCTCCCCACCCCGACCGGCGCCGAGCGCGACCAGCTGGCGCGTTTGTTCGCGGGCATTGCCTCGGATGCGGGGGTCGCGGTGATGGAGGTCTACGCCAGCGATTTCGAGACGCGCACCAAGACGGACTACAGCCCGGTGTCGGACGCGGACGAGCGGGCGGAGGAGATCATCCTTGCGCGGCTGGAGGAGGCGCTGCCGGGCGTGCCGGTGCTCGCTGAGGAGCGTTCGGCGCGCGAGGGGCTGGGCGCGAAGGTGGCGGATGCGTTCCTGCTGGTCGATCCGGTCGACGGCACGAAGGAGTTCGTGCAGCGCCGGGGCGACTTCACGGTCAACATCGCGCTGATCTGCGGCGGGCATTCGGTGGCGGGATGCGTGTATGCGCCGGCGCGGCGGGAGATGTATTTCGGCGGCGCGCATGCGCAGCTGATCGAGGCGTTCGCGCCGGGCGAGCCGCTGCGCGAGGGGCGCGTGCTCGCGACGCGGGCCTATCCAGCTGAAGGTCTCACGGCGGTCACCTCCTCCTCGCATCTCGATGAGCGGACGAAGACGTTCCTCGCCGAGCGGCGGATCGTCTCGCAAACGGGCATCGGATCGTCGCTGAAATTCTGCTGGGTTGCGGCGGGCAAGGCGGATGTCTATCCGCGCTGGGGCCCGACGATGGAGTGGGACACGGCGGCGGGCCATGCCGTGCTGAACGCGGCAGGCGGGCGGGTGATCAAGCCGGACGGCTCGGCCTTCCTCTATGGCAATGGCGAAGCGGGGTTCCGCAACGGGCCGTTCGTCGCGTGGGGCCGCGAGCCGGTCTAGCCTTTGGGCCCATGATGGTGCAGGAGACGCCGTCCAACTTCACGAGACTTGCCATGACCGACACACCTCCCGACCGCCTGAGCCAGAGCCAGAAGAGCCCCTTCTACAACAAGGAGCTGCTCGAGCGCGGCATAGGCATCCGCTTCAACGGCGCCGAGAAGACGAACGTGTGGGAGTATTGCGTCAGCGAGGGCTGGATCCGCGTGGTCGCGGGCGCCGCGATGGACCGCAAGGGCAATCCGATGACCATGCTGCTGAAGGGCACGGTCGAGCCGTACTTCGAAGCGCCGGCGGCGGAGTAGCAGCGCCTAGCGCAACATCTCCAGGAAGCGGCTGAACAGAGCCATCCCTTTTTCCATTTCCGATATCGCGACGAACTCGTTCGGCTGGTGGGCCTGCTGGATCGAGCCGGGGCCGCAGATCACGGCGGGGAAGCCGGCGTGCTGGAACTGTCCGGCTTCGGTGGCGAAGGCGGCGACGCGGACAGCGTTGTCGCCGGTGAGCGCGCGGATGAAGCGTTCGGCGGCGCTGTCGCGATCGATGCGCAGCGGCGGGGCGTTGGCGCGCATGTGGACTTTGACGCCGCATTCAGCGCCGCGCGCGACGAGCTTGGCGTTCACGCGCTCGACCTCCGCGAAGAAGGGAACCAGCAGCGCATCGGCGTCGACGCCCGGGACGACGCGGACGTCGAACATGAAGCGGCATTCGCGGGCGAGGATGTTGGCGGCGGTGCCGCCGCCGATCTCACCCACGGTGATGGTGGTCCAGGAGGGGTCGAAGTCGGAGTTCTTCGGCGCATTCTCCTCCTGCTCGCGCGCGATACGGCGGAGGACGACCAGCAGATCGAGCGCCTCATGGATGGCGGAGGCGCCGAGACGCGGGTCGGACGAGTGCGCGGCCTTGCCGGTGATCAGGACTTCGTAGTCGCGGATGCCCTTGTGAGCCGAGAGCACGCCCCACAGTGTCGGCTCGCCCACCCACACCACGGAGGGCGCCGCGCCACGTTCGACGATCTCGTGGATCATCGGCTCGACGCCGGCGCAGCCGATTTCCTCGTCATACGAGAAGGCGAAATGGACGGGCGTCTTCAGCGGCAGCCTCGATATCGCCTGCGCGTGCGCGAGAGCCAGCGCAAGGAAGCCCTTCATGTCGCAACTGCCACGGCCGAGCCATTTGCCATCGCGCTCGGTCAGATCCCAAGGGTTCGTGTCCCAGGGCTGGCCATCTACGGGGACGACATCCGTGTGGCCGGAGAGGACGATGCCGCCGGGCTCGTCGGGACCGAAGCGCGCCCAGAGATTGGCCTTGTTCCCCTCCTCGTTCGGCACGCGGACGAGATGCGCGCCGAGCGGGCGCAGGAAATCCTCGACCCACGAAATGAGCGGCAGGTTGGTGTCGCGCGAGGTCGTGTCGAACGACACGAGCTTCGCAAGTATGTCGCGGACATTGGACAGCGTCGTCATGCGCGAAGGCTAGCCCATTCGCGGGGCCGCGCCATAGACATTCGCGCGCGAAACCTTATGCCGGACGCATGATCGAGTTTCACGCAGGCACAGGGCCCGACACGCAGGCGATCGGCATCGCGCTGGAGGAGATGTTCCACAGCTATCGGATCGCGGAGCGGACCGCGCCGGTTCCGGTGACGATTGTCGGCCATGCCCGCCTGCCCGGCGCCAACAACGTGCTGATGGCGCTGGCGCGGCAGTCCGGCAAGTTCATGCCGAAGGCGGACGAGGCGGCGCCGTGGCTGTCGAAGGACCCGCCATCGATCGAGGCGCTGGAAGCGCAGCTCGCGGGCCGTGATTTCATCTTCGGCGCCTATACCGTCGCCGACATGGCGACCTACCCGCGCATCGTGATGGCGGGAAGCCTCGCGCGCTTTCCCAATGTGACGGCGTGGGCGGAGCGCATGCGCATCCGCCCGGCCGTTGGGCGTGGGATGGGGGCGGTAAGTCCTACTGCGGCGTAGCGGGAGCCGGAGCGATCGGGTTGACCGGGCCGAAATTTTCCAGCTGCACTTCGTAGATCACCGTGGCGCCCGGCGGGATGCGCTCATTGCCTTCATCGGCATAGAGCAGGCTCGCGGGCATGCGCACCATCCAGCGGTCGCCCTTGCGCATCAGCTTGAGCAGTTCGCTCCAGCCGGGGGTGACGCCGGCGACCGGGAACGGCGCGGCCTGGCCCGTCTCGAAGGTCGAAGCGACGACGCTGCGGCGGCGGATGTCTTCGGCGCTCTCGCCTTCTTCCTTGTCGACCACTTCGAGGCGGCCTTCGAAGTTGATGTCGACGACATCGTTGTCGGTCGGTGAGGCGGCGTCGGCCGGGCCCTTGTCGATGACGAGATATTCAAGACCGGACGGGCGGCGGACGACGTCAGCCGAGTCGGTCGGCCAAGGCGACACCTTCACCCACGGATCGGGGAAGACTTTCTGGAGTTCCACCTGGAACATCAGGTCAGCGCCCGGCGGAATGTCGCGGCCGGCGCCACGGTCGCCATAGCCTTCCTTGGCCGGGATCCAGAACATGAACATGTCGCCGGGCTGCATCTTCTGCAGGCCCTCGGTCCAGCCGGGGATCACGCCGTTGACGGCGAAGGTCTCGGGAGCTTTCCGCTCATAAGAGGAGTCGAATGTGATGCCCTGCGCGGCGAGGCGACCCTCATACATGACCTCGACACGGTCCGTCGGACCCGGGGCGGCTTCCTTGCCCTCGCCCTTGCGGATGACGATGTATTCGACGCCGCTGGGCAGCTTCTGGATGCCCGCGAAGCTGTGATTCCACGGCAAAAGCGTCGCCCACGGATCGGCCGGATCGGGCTTCACGGAGGGACCGCAGGAAGCGACGGCCAGGGCGGCCACAGCGGCAAGCGCGAAACGGAACATGCAAGGTCTCCTGTCGAGCCCAGCCTGTTAGCACCGGTCGGCGGCGGGGGCGAGAGGCCCGGCCTGACGATCGTGCGAGGCCGAAAAACTCAGGTTGTACGGGGTGGAAACCCGGCGCGGGTCAGCGCGTCGATGATTTCCTGCGTGTGCAGGGCATCGCGGGTTTCGATGGTGATATCGAACTCCGCGCCCTTGGCCGGAACGTCGAGCGCGAGGCGGTTGTGGAACACCTCGATGATGTTGCCGCCATTGTCGCCGATCACGGTGGAGACCTTGGCAAGCAGGCCCGGCTGGTCGTTGCCGATGATGCGGACCGAGGTGATGCGCTTCTCGCGGACCAGCGAGCGCGTGAGCACGGAGGCCAGCAGGCGCGTATCGATGTTGCCGCCGCACAGGACCAGCACAACCTTGCGGCCGCGGAAATGTTCCGGCTCTGCCAGCAGCGCCGCGAGGCCAGCTGCGCCCGCCCCTTCGGCCACGGTTTTTTCCACGGTGGCGAAGAGCGTGACCGCGCGTTCCAGCTCGTCCTCGCTGACCAGGATCACCCGGTCCATCAGGCTGCGCAGGATTTGCGCCGTCAGCTTGCCGACCTTCTTGACGGCGATGCCCTCGGCGATGGTTGCCCCGCCGACCTTCGCCTCTTCGCCTTTCATCTCCGCCGACAGCGAGGGATAGAGTTCCGGCTCGACGCCGATGATCGATACCGCCGGGCGGCGCGACTTGATCGCGGTAGCGATGCCGGACGAAAGCCCGCCGCCGCCAACGGGGATGACCATCACGTCGAAGTCGGCGAGATCTTCCATGATCTCGAGGCCGATCGTGCCCTGCCCGGCGATGACGTGCTTGTCGTCGAACGGGTGGACGAAGGTGAGACCTTCCTTCTTTTCCAGCTCGCGCGCGTGCTTGTCGGCGTCCGCGAGCGTTTCGCCCTCGATGATCACCTTCGCGCCGAAATTGCGGGTGTGCTCGATCTTCACGAAGGGCGTGCCCTTGGGCATCACGATGGTGGACGGAATGCCGAGGCGCGAAGCGTGGTAGGCGACGCCCTGCGCGTGGTTGCCGGCCGACATGGCGATGACGCCAGCGGCCTTTTCCGAGTTGGACAGCGAGAGCAGCTTGTTCAGCGCGCCGCGTTCCTTGAACGAGGCGGTGAACTGCAGGTTCTCAAACTTGATCCAGACCTGCGCGCCGGTGATCTCCGACAACGTGCGCGAATAGCGCAGCGGGGTGCGTTCGACCTGGCCCTCGATCGCTTTCGCCGCCGCCTCGATGTCGGCCATCGTCACCGGCAGGGACGATGCGGCTTCGGCGGCTGTTGCAGGCTTGGCGGTCACGGGACGCGTCCTTTGCTTGGAGGGGCGCACCTATAGACGTTTTTGGCCGATGGGGAAGGCTTGCGGGGAAGGCTTGGATCAGGCGGCCCGGTTAACAGGCGTGGCGAGGCCGCGGGCGATGTCGAGGCGGCGCATGGCCTTGGCAGGCCAGTGTTTCACGCGGCCCACGGGCAGGCTTTCGACCAGCGCACGGACCTGGAACTGGGCGGCGCGGATGCCGGACGACAGGCCCGGCTGGCCGATGAAGCCGGAACCGATGGCGCGGGTGTCGTTGGCGAGGCTTTCCTTGAACGGGTAGTCGCCGGGCCCGAGGTCCAGCTCGGTGTAGCCCTGCCCGGCCGACGCGCGGATCGTTTTGGCGAAGACGATGAGGCCCGGCGAGTAGTCTGCGAACTCCGGATCGTAGGCGACGAACCAGGCGTGCAGCGCCTTCTGCGCGCGCAGGCAGAACAGCACCGCGATCGGCCGCGCGCCTGTGCGCAGGACGAACAGCGCTCCGCCGAAATCGGGGTTGTTCGCCGGCGCCGCGAATGTGCTGCGCACGAGGGCGTCGATCCAGTCGTGTTCGAAAATGTCGGTGACGCCTGTGCGGCGCATCTGTTCGCGCTTCCACCCGATCAGCGTGTCGAAGGCGACCTTGTCGGTCGAGAACGGCTCGAACGTGACATCGTCATGGTCGCGCTTCAGCTTCGAGAATTTCTTGCGGAGGCGCGAGACGGTCTTCGATCCGGCGGCCTGCTTTTCGGCGCTCCACGCTTCCCAGCCATCCTTGAAGCGCACGACACGGCCGGCGTCTTCGGTCAGCAGGCACGACGAGACGGCGTTGTTGCGCAGGCCGGCGGTGAGATCGATGCGGCCGACATCGAGCGCCTTCGCCGCGAGCTGCAGGTCGAGACGGGCGGGACCGATGAGGGCCTGATAGTCGCACGTCGGTCCGCCGATGGGGACGGCGGCATTCACGCCCGCTCGCTGTACCGGCAGGAAGCCGGCAGCCGTGCCATCGTCATTGCGCCACACGACGACGCACGCGTCGGCGCGGCGCATCGCGACGGCGCGGGCCCAGTCGGGCGTGAAGTAAGGGCTGGTCAATGCGGGATCGGCGGCCAGCAGGCCGCGCCAGACCGCGATGTCGCGGTCCGTCATGACGAGTGGATTGATGCCGTGGACCCGCATCCGGGTTAACCTGCTTCTCGCCTGCGAAACGGGAGTATCCCGCAAAGGCGAGAGTTTTTCGTGAATCGCGATCCGTGAATTTCAGGCCGGCCCGGCGGAGACCGCGTTAAGACTTGCGCTGCTGGGCTTCCATCTGCGCCATCTGCTTGCGCTCGGTCTCGGCGACTTCAGGGCCGAAATCCTCGGGCGTCCAGACGGGGCGGATCTCGACGAATTCCCCGGCGGGGCACGGCGCCTGGCGGGCCCAGGCGACCGCTTCCTCAAGCGAGGCGCATTCGATGACCCAGTAGCCGCCGAGCACTTCCTTGGTTTCGGTGAAGGGGCCGTCGACCACGATGGTCTTGCCGCCGCCCTGATATTTCACGCGCGCGCCATGGCGGGTGGGCTTCAGCCCCTCGCCGCCCAGCATGACGCCGGCGTCGACCAGCCGCTGGTTGAAGGCGACCATGTCCTGAAGAAGCTTCTGGCCCTCGGGACCATCGGGAACGGGATTCTGCTCGGTTTCGGCCTGCGGGCCGGGGTACATCAGCATCATGAAACGCATGGGATTCTCCTTGTGCCGCCCCTAGGACGGGGCGGTCCGGACCGATCCGACATTTTGCGCGCCGGTTAATTTGGCGGCTATTTCGACGGTGTCAGCTTGTAGATGGCGTTGGTGATATCGGAGGCGACATAGATCGCGCCGTCCTTCTTCGAGACGGCGACACCCGTTGTGGTGAAAGCCGGGAGCGTGCCTTCGGCGGCGGGGAGGCCGGTCTTGAGGCCTTCGGCGAGGACGGTTTTCGCGCCGTCCTTGGGATCGATGGCGACGACGCGGCCGGCGCCGGCTTCGGCGACATAGAGGCGGCCGTCGGTTCCGATGTCGATGCCTTCGGGGCCGGAGAGCCCGGTAGCGACCGGCGTCACGGTCTTGGCGGCCAGATCGACGGCGGCGACGGAGCCGTCGCTTTGCGTGACGTAGATCTTGCCATCGGCGGCTTCCGCCATTGCGACGGGACCGACGAGGCCATCGACCAGCGGTGTGCGCGGGCTATCGCCTTCGGAGACTTCCGTGATCGCGCCCCTGCCCGCTTCGAGCGCGATGAGGCGACCGTCTGCGAGTTCGAGGCCGTCCACGGGCGCGACGAAGCCGTGGTGCATCACGGCGGCGCCGGTGGTGCGATCGACGACCTGGATGACGCCACCGGCCCAGCTGGCGATCAGCACCTTTGTCTTGCCTGCGCCGACGCCGAGCTGGTTTTCGGTCTCGTCGCGATACATGCGCAGCGGGTCGGTGATCTTGCCCGACGCCGTGTCGATGACGCGATAGGCGAACACGTCGGCGACATGCAGCTGTTCGCCATAGGGGCCATCGGTGATGGCGAGATCGGTGGGCGTGGCCAGTGGGCCAGACACCACGGTGCGAACTTTTCCGTCGGCCGGGTTCACCTCGAAGATCGAGGCTTCGGCCATGTTGGAGATGTAGATCATCCCACTCGGCGCGATAGCGAGGTTGTCGAGTGCGGGCGGCAGTGTGGCGATGACGGTGACGGCCTTCGACTTCATGTCGATGCGCTTCACCTCGCCCGTCTTGGTGTCGATGGCGTAGAGATTGCCGTCGGGCCCGAAATTTGCGGCGGCGGGAATCTGGAAGCCATCGGCCACGACCGTGTCGGCGCCTGTCTTCGGATCGATCTTCACGATGGCGTTCTTGAACCAGAGCGGGCCGTAGAGCATGCCGTCGGGCCCGACCTCGAAGCCGTTGAAGCCGCCGAGATCCTTGCGGATGAGACGTACGGGCGCCACGCCTGTGGGGTCGGCCTCGTAGAGCGCGTCGCCGAGGAAGACCTGCGTGAAATAGAGCCTGCCCTCCTTCGTGAAGGCCAGCGAGTTGGAGCCCGGCAGGCCGGACGAGATCATCTTGGGCGCGCCACCTTTGGGCTGGATGAAGACCTTGCCGGTGAGATAGCCGGTCCACGCCATCTCGCCATTCGGGCCGAAGGCGATGTCGTCGGCCATGCCATCGGGCGGACCCATGCGTTCGGTGACTTCGCCGGTCTGCGGGTTCACGGCATAGATCGCCTGCCCCACCACGCTGCCCGCGAGGATGGTGCCGTCTTCCTCGATGGCGAGGCCGTGCAGACCGTGGAAGGGCGATGGGCCGATGAATTCGGTGACGGCGTAGGTCACCTGCTTGGGCGGCTCGGCGTTGCAGGCGGCGAGCGCGAGCACGGAAGCAGCGGCGAGAAGCGTGCGGATCATTGGTCTCTCCCCAATCATTGTTGGAGGGAGCTTATCGGCGGATGACGATTAGGCCAGACGCGGCAAGACCCTCACACCGCGAGGTCAGGCCCAGGTCCATCCCCCGCTCATCCCGGCGAAAGCCGGGTTCCAGGAACGACGGTGAGGCTTGTTCCGTCCTGAAGCTTCAACTCCGGACAAGACGCGAAGGCAGCACGGGATCCCGGCTTTCGCCGGGATGAGCGGAGTTGGGGAGCGATGAAAAGCAAACGCCCCGGCTTTGGGCCGGGGCGCTGCGTGGTCTCGTCGGAAGTTATCTACTACTGGCCGCCGCTCTTGGCCGGAGCAGGCGTCGCCGCCGCAGCCGGGGCCGGAGCAGCAGCCGGGCGCTGCATCTGACGCATCATCTGCAGGACCTTGTCGAGCTCGGGCTGGTTGATGGCGCCGTCCTTGTCGGCGTCGGCCATGTCGAACATGCCGGGGCCGCCGGCGAGCTGGGCGAACTGGCCGCGGAGTTCGGCCTTCTGCAGCTTGCCGTCGATGTTGTCGTCCATCATGCCCATCAGACGCGTCTTGTTGAGCAGCTGGTCGTAGTTCGTCTGGTTCTTCGCCGTCTCGTCTTTCCAGCGATAGCGCAGCGAGGTGTAGAACATTTCCTCGAACGACTGGTCGCCCCACACGATCTTCTCGTTCGGGTTCGGGTTCGCCGGGTTCCGCTTCGAGTTGTCGTAGATGTAGGTCGCGATCAGTTTCGAGCCGGCCGGAACGTCGATCGGCTTGTCGAACTCGTACATACGCTGCCAGTTGAAGTCATAGAACGGGACGTTGAGGATCGTCTCGCGTTTGCCATCCGGCGTCATCAGCTCGAGCTTCGAGTAGGTGCCGCGATAGTGGGCGTGCACGACGGCGGTGTGCAGGATCGCATCCTTCGGGAAGTCGAAGTAGGCGATTTCCTTGTGGTTGCCGTCATTGGCCGGGATCTCGATGAACTGATCGACCAGCGGCATTTCCCGCATGATCAGGTCAGGCATCTCGCCGTCCTTGTAGAAGTAGAGGCCGATCTGCTCAGCCGAAACGGCTTCCTTGCCGAACGGCGTGTAGTGCATCTGGTAGCCGAACTGGCCGCCAGCGGGGACCCACGAGCCGATCTTCTCGGGCGCAACGGTCGATTCCATGCCGACGGTGTAGCCGCCAACCGCGCCGCCCCAGGCCTGCATGCCCTTGGTGGTCGAGCCTTCCGGGATCACGCCCGACAGGATGTGGTGGACGCCCTGGCGCTGCGAGACCTTGGCGGTCGCGGCGCGGAGCCATTTGCCCTCCTTGAGCGGGTTGGCGACGGTCGGGTACTGGTAATCGACATAACCCGTCGCCGGGATCGTGTATTTCGGAATGTCGACGACCAGGTCCGGCTTGCCGAGCGGCCATTCCGGAGCGACGTGCTTCACCGAGGCCAGACGGTCCGCACCTTCGCCGCGCGGAGCGCCGGCTTCGATCCAGTTGATGAGCGTCTTGATCTCGGCCGACGAGAGCGACTTGTCGTCCTTGAACTTGGCGACGTGCGGATCCGGATCCCACGGCGGCATGCGGTCGGTGCGGATCGCTTCACGCATCATCGGCGCGAACGTCTTGACCTTCTCGTAGCCATCGAAGCCGAACGGCGCGATGCCGCCTTCCTGGTGGCAGGCGACGCACTTCGCTTCGATGATCGGAGCGACCGTTTCGGAATAGGAGATCTTTGCGAAGCCGGCCTTGGCGGCCGGGGCGCGATCCGGGAACGCGATGGTCGCGGCGGAGACGGCGGCCGTGGTCACGGCCGGGGGCTTGCCGGAGATGACAGCGTCGATCGCATCAGCCGAGAGCGGGCCGTGATAGGCGATCTTCCAGGTCTTCGGATCGACGACGAACGCTTCGGAGACTTTCGTCGCGCCGATCTGGCCGCCGACGAGTTGCAGGTCGTCCTGCAGGATCGGGGCGGTGATGCCGTTCTTCGCAGCGTCGGCGAGGATGGCGTCGCGCTTGTCGTTCGGGTTGGAGTTCACGAGCATGAACTCGACGCCCTTGGCCTGGTAGGCGGCCTGGAGCTTGGCCAGCTCGGGCGCCATCTTGGCGACTTCCGGGCTGTTGACGCCGTGCATGACCATCACGACCGCCGAAGCATCCTTCATGCGGTAGAGTTCGAGGGCGCGGCCCTCAGCCGTCACGAGACGGAAATTGTCGACGCGAGCCGGCAGTTCAGCCGTGATCGCCGCGTCGTTGCTGGCGACCGGGCCCTGCTGGGCGCAGCTGGCTGCCCCAATGGCAAGCACAAGTCCAATTGCAGTGAGAGTAAGGTGACGGGACATCGGGGAGGCTCCTCCGGCTCTTATCGGCGCGTGTGTACCCATCTTACGAGGGCCTGACAGCGTCAAGTATACGAAGGTCGTTCTCACCTAGATTTGTTAATGGCCGGTACCGTGCGGGCACAAAAACCACACCTAGCGGCGATCAGGCGGCCGTGAGGCCCAACACGCCCTCGGCCGGATCGTGTTCCGCGACCCAATGGCCGGGGGCCACCTCGACCAGCGCAGGCCGGTAGAACGGGGCCTGGTCGGTCAGCTTCGACTTCATGAAACGCAGGCTGGCCTTGGGGTCGAGGGGCGATGGCAGATCGCCATGCAGCTTCACCTTCACGCGCGTCCGCTCCTTCACCGGGTCCGGCGAGGGGACGGCCGAGAGCAGCGCCTTGGTGTAGGGATGGCGCGGATCGGAGAACAGCACGTCGCGCGAGGCTGTTTCCACCACCCGCCCGAGATAGAGCACCATCACGCGATGGCAGATCTCGCGGATCACCGAGAGGTCGTGGCTGATGAACATCATCGCCAGCCCGAATTCCTTCTGCAGGCCGATCAACAGGTCGAGGATCTGCGCCTGCACCGACACGTCGAGGGCGGACACGGCCTCGTCGCACACGACCAGCTTGGGCCGCAGGATCATGGCGCGGGCGATGCCGACGCGCTGGTTCTGGCCGCCCGACAACTCGTGCGGATAGCGGTTCACCAGATTGGGGTCGAGATCCATGCGCTGCATGATCTCGCGCGCGGCAGCTTCCCTGCCCTTCGCATCGACATCCGGACGGAAGACCGTCAGCGGCTCGGCGATGGACTGGCCGATCGTCATGCGCGGATCGAGGCTGGCGAGCGGATCCTGGAAGACGATCTGCAATTCGCGGCGCAGCGGCTGCATCTCCTTGCGCGACGATTTGGCGATATCCTTGCCGAGCCATGCCACCGATCCGGCCGACGGATCGAGCAGGCGCAGGACACCACGGGCAAGCGTCGATTTTCCGCAGCCGCTTTCGCCCACGACGCCGACGGTCTCGCCGGGACGGAGCGACAGGCTGACGCCATCGACGGCGCGCAGCGGTACGCGCTTGCCGAAGAACCCGCCCGGAACGCTGACCGGGAAGGTCACGTGCAGGTCGTCAACTTCGAGGATGGGTGTCACTTCCTTCGGAGGCGGCGCGCCGATGGATGGGCGCGTGCCGCGATCCGTGCGGTCCATGCGCGGCATCGCTTCGAGCAGCATGCGTGTGTAGGCGTGGCTCGGCGCCGCGAAAACCTGATCGACATTGCCCCGCTCAACGGCCTCGCCGTAGCGCATGACGACAACGCGATCCGCCATGCGCGCGATGACGCCCATGTCGTGCGTGATCAGCACGAGGCCGGCGCCGGTTTCGCGCTTGAGTTCGTCCATCAGGTCGAGGACCTGCGCCTGCACCGTCACGTCGAGCGCCGTGGTCGGCTCGTCGGCGAGCAGCAGCTGCGGCTCGCACAGCATGGCGGCGGCGATCATCACGCGCTGGCGCATGCCGCCGGAAAGTTCGTGCGGGAACTGGTGCAGGCGGCGCCTGGCTTCCGGGATGCGCACGCGCTCCAGCCAGTCGATGATCTTCTTTTCGGCTTCGGCGCCTTTCAGCTTCTTGTGGCGCGCCAGCACCTCGGCCATCTGCGCGCCCACCGTCATGTGCGCGGTCAGGGATGTCAGCGGATCCTGGAAGATCATGGCGACGCGCGCGCCGCGGATATCGTTCAGCGCCTTGCGGTCGAGGCCGTTCATCTCGACGCCGTCGAACAGGATTGAGCCTTCGACGATTCCGTTGCCCGCCGTCAGGCCCATGGCCGCCAGCACGGTCTGGCTCTTGCCCGAGCCGCTCTCGCCCACGAGGCCCAAGCATTCGCCCCGGGCGACGTCGAACGAGAGCTTCTTCACCGCCTCCACGCGGCCGTCCTGGGTTTCGAACGACACGGACAGGTCGCGGACGTCGAGGATGGGCTGGGACAAACGGCAACTCCGGAAAGCACGAAGCCGCCAGTTGAAGCCGTTCCCGGCACGGAATGGAACCCCCTGAAGGCCGCGTCCGGCATGACACCCCGTCGCATGGCCGCTAGGCTCGCCAGATGAGCGACAAACCCGCCTTCCCTCCCGTTTCCTCCGACGCCGTCGCATGGGAGCCGTTCAAGCGCGGCAAGTTCGGCAGCCGCTTCAAACACCTGACGCAGGCCGTGATGGGGCCGGAGCGGAAGTGGCATGTCGGCGTCGCCATCGAGGAACTGCCGCCTGGCAAGCAGTCCTGCCCTTTCCACTTCCACATGCTGGAAGAGGAACACCTGCTGGTGCTGGAGGGCGAATGCACGCTTCGGCTGGGAGAAGAACGCCTCCGCTTCAAGGCGGGCGACTACGCCGTGTTTCCCGCCGGCGAAAAGACAGGACACTGCCTGGTCAACGAGACCGGCAGCGTCTGCAGATACGTCGTGATCGGCGAGAACAACCCCAACGAGTCCTGCGTCTATCCGGACTCGAACAAGGTTTCTAACCGCTGGCTGGGCGAACGTTACGACCGCTCAGCGCAGCGGGAGTATTGGGACGGGGAGGACTAGGCTCCATCGCGGGACGTCTTTGCAAGCACGCCGCTTGCGATCACCGGAATGAGGTAGGTGATCAGCAGGACGGTGTTCGAGACGGCATTCAGCGCAAACCCCGTGGCGACTGACAGCGCGCTGTCGACGCCGAACCAGACCAGCACGCCCAATGTCGCCAAGCGCCATACCGGTCCGGCCTCCGCGCCCAATCGGTGCGCCGCCATGAAGAGCGCCGCGAACGTGATGGCCCAGCCGAGGGTCACCGCTCCCATCAGCGCCACACTGAAGCGCAGATGCGGCGCCCAGTCAGGCGCCCCATGGCTGCCGAACGCGGTGAGCAACAGGTCGGCCGGAAAGCTCGTCGCCTCGATCCCCCCGCCCGCAAGCACCAGCCCGAAGGCCGCCACCGCCAGGCACCACACGTTCAACCAGCCCTTCCAGAACCCCGACATTGTCTCTCTCCCTAGCGCGACGCCCGCAACAACCATAGCGGACCGACGCCAGACGCCAATTACCTGACGGGTAATCAGCCCTGCGCGATTCCAGCTTGGGGCGCATCGGTTCGGCTCGCGCTCGGCCGAGGAGAGAGAAGACCCGTCAGGCCGCCTTCGCCGAGAAAGCCGGAGCGTCGGCCATGGCGTTGGCGTTGCGCTTCGAGGCGCCTTCGAACGTTGCGTCGGAGTCGATGCCCAGCGCGCCGTGCATGATGTCGCCGCGCACGACCGCGCCGGCGGCGAGCTGGACCTTCTGGCAGTAGATGCGGCCATCGACCGTGCCATGCACGATCACCGTGTCGGCGACGATGTCGCCGGTGACGACGCCGGTGGAGCGCACCGTGACCGAGGAAGCGCGGACGTTGCCGTCGATGCGGCCCGCGATGTGGAGCGCATCCGGCGTCACGATCGTGCCGGCCATCTCGACATTAATCGAGATCACGGTGGCGTCGTTCGCCGGGGCAGGCATGCCGACGGGAAGCGGGGTTTCCTGCGGAGCGGCGGCGGGCGCCGTCTCGTCCGTCTTGCCCTTCGAGAAGTTCGTGACATGCTTCAGCATCGAGCGGCCAATGTCCGCGACGTTGCGCGGCTGCTCACCATCAAAACCCATGTCTGTCTCACCTTGTTGTCCCAACCTCGCCACGACGGCGAGGGTTAATGACAACACTGCAAACGAGTGCCGATACATGCTTATAGCTCATATTGTGCGCCGCCCGACAGATTAATGGCCGAACGCTGCGCCGCGCACGCTGTCGTACACGGAATCAAACACGCGAAGCTGCGGATCGGCCGGCGTCTCCGTCGCACGAACGGTCTCGCCCAACACCAGCGCCTGTCCCCGCTCGCCGAAAGCAGGCCAGCGCTGAAGGCCTGCTCCGTTCGGATCGCCGTCGCGCGCGAAGTTCACCCAGTACGATGCCATCGCGTCTGCAAGTTTCCGGTCGGCGCTGGTCCACGCCCAGGCCTCCTGATCGAGATGGTCGAACATGTACCAGAGCTCCGCAAAGTGAGACGGACCCCAGCCATGTCTCACGGAGTCCGCCGGGAACGGAGGCGCATGGTCGAAGCGATAATAATACGCCGTCTGCTTCCCGAACTTCGCCTGCAGCCGCGCCCACGCCCACATGTCCCAGCCGAACCGCAGGTCACGCTCGAAGCTCGACCGCGCCGCCTTCGCCTCGGCATCCGTCGCATAGGGATAGGCCGTCACCAGCGGCGGCGGCAGGACGCCCCAGACGCGCTTGAGGTCCTCGGCATAGTTCTCGACTGTCACGCGCGATACATCGGCGAGCGAATTCCCCTCTTCCGCATTCGACCCCACCAGCACCGGAACATCGCGCATCCTCCCCGCGACATAGGCTTCGTAAGGCGACAGCGGCAGCATGAGCGGCTCGATCACCGGATGGCTGATGCTGCCCGCTCTGCCACCCATCAGCTTGTCGACCGCCAATCCGCGCAGCTGCGCCAGCGAGGTCGCGCCGACTGAAGCGGCATAGGCCACGCCGTCCTTCTCCGCCTGCCTCAGCTGATAATTCGGAGCCAATTGCAGCGGCTCGAACACACCACCGCTCTGGCCGATGGCGCCGCTGAAGAGGCCCTCCGCCTGTGGCGATGCCATCAGCAAGCTGACTGACATGCCGCCCGCAGACTGCCCCGCAATCGTCACACGCGCCGGATCACCTCCGAACGCGGCGATGTTCGCTTGAACCCAGCGCAACGCTGCGACCTGGTCCATCAGGGCGTAGTTACCCGATGTCGCCGCGCCGCTTTCCGCACTCAGCTCCGGATGCGCCAGAAAGCCCAGCGGGCCGAGGCGGTAGGCGATGGACACGAACACCACGCCGCGCTTTACCAACTGTGCGCCTGAATAGAGCGGCATCGCGGTTGAGCCATTGGTCCACCCGCCGCCGTGTATCCAGACTATAACTGGCAGCTTCTCGCCCTGGCGCTCAACCGGCGACCACACGTTGAGATAGAGACAGTCCTCGCTGGTGACGGGCGGCGTCTCCCCCGGCATCGACACGCCGGTCTGGGGACAGGCCGGTGCGAAGACCGTCGCTTGCCGAACACCATTCCATCGCTGAGCGGGTGCGGGCGGCGCCCAGCGCCGCTGACCGGTTGGCGCCGCCGCATAAGGCAGGCCCAGCCAGGCCGTCACGCCATTTGTTGTCGATCCCTCGACCGCGCCGCTTGCCGTCGAAACGGCAGTCAACGATGCAGGCGATCCGCCCCCCACGCATGCAACAAGAAACAGCGCGGCAGCGAGCGCGAACACGCGCGCGGTCAAGCGCCCGCACCCTTGTTGAGCAGCGGATCGATCTCACCAGCGAACGGCATGGCCTTGGTGAATTCCCATGTGCCGGGGCCGATCATCTCTTTCGCCGCGGCGATCATCGCACTGGTGGCGACGGCGTGCATCATGCCGCCAGTGGAGATGCGCTTCACGCCGAGCGCGCCGACCTGCTCGACCGTCAGCGTTTCCTTGCGCGGGCCCTTCACGATGTTGAACGGCCGGTCGATGGAGCGGCACATCTCACGCACTTCATCCGACGTGTTTAGGCCCGGTGCGAACAGCACGTCGGCGCCGGCTTCCTGGTAGGCCTGCATCCGCTTTATCGTGTCGGCTAGATCCTGCCGGCCATTGAGATAGTTCTCGGCGCGGGCGCACAGCATGAACTTGAACGGCAGCTTCTTCGCGGCTTCCGCCGCAGCACGGATGCGATCCGCTGCAGCCTCGATGGAATGGATCGGATTGGAGCGGTCGCCGGTGAAATCTTCGATCGAGCCGCCGACGAGGCCGGCCGCCGCGCCCTGGCGGATCGTCTCGGCGCAGTCTTCCGGCTTCGGCCCGAAGCCATCCTCCAGGTCGGCAGCCAGCGGAATGTCGATCATCGGCGCCATGGCGCGGATGTGGGCCATGACGTTCTCGCGGCCCGCATTGTAGTCGGGGAAGCCGATGGAGCGGGCATAGCCGGCGCTGGTGGTCGTCAGCGCCTTGAAGCCGAGACCGGCGAGAAGGCGGGCCGAACCCGGATCCCACGGGTTGGGGATCACGAACACGCCGGACGCCTTGTGCAGCGCTTCGAAGTCGGCGGCTTTTTCGGCCTGGGATCTGGCCATGGGGAGGTCCTCCGTTTCTCGTTGCGCCTACTCTAGCGGCGCCTCGTGCTTTCGTCTGACGAATTTTCGTCGATACCCACGTCATGGCGCCGGCACGGCTTTACGCCGCCGCGCGGCCAGCGCATCACACCAGCAACGTGGGAGGAATTCGATGCGTGTACTCGTTCTGGCAGGCTTGATGGCGGCCGCCGCGCCGGCTGCGCTGGCGCAGAACGTCTATGTCACGGCTGACCGCATGCTCGACGTGATGACGGGGCGGATGGTCCAGCAGCCCGCCATCATCATCCAGGACGGCGTCATCACGCAGGTCGGCACGCGCAACAGCTTGCAGGTGCCATCCGCCGCCGAGGTGGTGGAGCTTCCGGGCGTCACCCTGCTGCCCGGCCTGATCGACATGCACGTGCACATCGACGCCGACCCGACGCTCGGCGGTTTCACCGGCATCGGCCTGCCGGACGCCTACTCCGCCATCGTCTCGGTGCCGAACGCGAAGGCGACGCTTGAGGCCGGCTTCACCACCATTCGCAATGTCGGGTCGGGCAACTGGGACGACGTCGCGCTGAAGGCGGCGATCGAAGCCGGCAAGGTCGTCGGCCCGCGCATCGTGCCGGCCGGCTATTCCTTCGGCGCCACGGGCGGCCATTGCGACTACACCGGTCTTGCCCCCTCATTTGACGCCAAGAGCCCGTACAACGCCGACAGTCCGGATGAAGGCCGCAAGCGCGTTCGCGAAATCCGCAAGTACGGCGCCGAGGTGATCAAGATCTGCGCGACCGGCGGCGTGTTCTCGCACAACACCGAGCCGGGCCAGCAGCAGCTGACGCTCGCGGAGATGAAGGCCATCGCCGAGGAAGCGCACATGTGGGGCCTGAAGGTCGCAGCCCACGCGCACGGCGCCAGCGGCATCCGCGACGCGGCGCTCGCCGGTATCGACACCATCGAGCACGCGAGCCTCGTCGACGACGAAGGCATAGCCGCGGCGAAGAAGATGGGTACTTACTTCTCGATGGACATCTACAACACCGCCTACACGCAGGCCGAGGGTGCGAAGAACGGCGTGATGGACGACAATCTCCGCAAGGACCGCGAGATCGCGGAGATCCAGCGCCAGAATTTCGGCAAGGCGCTGAAGGCCGGCGTGAAGATGGTCTACGGCACGGATTCGGGCGTCTATCCGCACGGCGACAACGGCAAGCAGTTCGCGATCATGACACGCTATGGTGCAACACCGCTGCAGGCGATCCAGACGGCCACAATCAACGCCGCCGATGCGCTCGGGCAGAAGGACAAGGTCGGCGTCATCAAGCCCGGCGCGTGGGGCGATCTCGTCGGCGTAAAGGGCGACCCCACGCAGGACATCCGCCTGCTGGAAACGCCTGCCTTCGTCATGAAGGGTGGTGTGACTTACGTCGGCGGCGAGTAGCACTAACGCCAGCTACACCTCAACCAGCAACGCCGTCGCATCGTCGCTCGTCTTGAAGCGGCCGATCTTTGCGTCGTCTTCGGGCGAGGCTTCCATGCCGCGCAGCTCGTTCATCAGCGTGCCGAGGCCTTTCGCGTTCACCGCATCGATCAGCTCGGCGTCGGTGTAGCGGGCGTAAGGGCTGACCAGCCGATAGAAGCCGTCCGTCATGATCAGCGCGCGCGTGCCTGCGGGCGCCGCCGTGGTCTGGTGGACGATGTGTGCAGCGGCTTCGGGCTGGACGCCGAAGACCCAGTAACCGTTGGACGTATTGTGGATCGCGCGAACATCCTGCAGCCATTTCAACCGCTCTTCCGGCGTCATCGCCATGACCTTTAGCGCGCGCTTCTGCTCGTCCGCAGGCTTGCCCGCCTCGCCAAAGACAGTCACCTGCCCGTCCGGCGTGCGCACGATGGCGATCGAGTCGCCCAGCGTTGCGCCTTCGAGCACGTCCTTGCGCGCACGCACCCAGGTCGCGGCGGCGGTGGGATAGCTCGAGAGCGGTGCATCCTTCAGCGGGATCTTCACCTCACGCTCGACCGCCGCGCGCAGCTTGGGCAGCAGGCGCGCAAACCACGCCTGCGGAATCTCGCGCGGGTCGGCCGGGTTCGACGTGATCTCCGCAGCGAAGATTTCGGCATAGCGCGCCGCGTCGCTCTCGGCGGCGGAAAATATGCGCACCGGGCCGACATCGGTTGCGCCATCGATCACACAGGCCCATCCGCCCGCTTCGTCGAACGCATAGCGATCGTCGCCCGTGCCGGTCTTCATGCCCCCGCCCAGCTTCGAGCCGGGGAAGGAAATCGAGTCGATGAGTTTCATGCACGAAGCTCCGGAGCTCGAGCGCGCTTCCTAGAGCCTCACGCCGCCTTTGGCTTCAGGGCTGCGGAAAAATCCGCGAGCGTCTGGATGTAGTCGCCGCTTTCGCGCAGGCGCTGGACGTAGAGTTCAAGGATCTGCCGCGCGGCGACGCCGGCCTCTAGGCCGCACTTCTCCGCCTCTTCCGAGAAGAGTTTCTTCGACTCAGGATCGAGCCGGACGGTGAGCGGCTGGCGATTTGCGGTCTTCGACATCGTCTGATTCCATCAGCAGCTATCGGGAGCCCCCCGACGCCTGTAGCGAGAATCAGCTTGAATGCATTGCCAAGACATTGCAATGACAATGTATGGCCAAGCCACCCGCCAGTTCCGACACCAAGCCGTTCACGGTTGTCCTGCCCTCAAAGGCAGCCGAACGCCTTGAAATCCTTGTTGAAACCGGCCTCTACGGCTCAACCCGGGCCGAGGTCGCTAAGAACATCATCCTTCAGCACCTCCAGGAACTCTGGAAGTCGGGCAAGCTTCCGGGCTGATCCCGGAACACGTCGTCCATCCACAGCAAACGCCTTTGAAACCAGGCCTAACGGGCGCTGGTTAACCGCTCATTAACTATTGGCGTCCAATCGTTCCCTTAAGCCGCTGCGAGCTGCTAAAAGCTGCTGCGAGCGACCGCCACGGCGAAGGAGGACGCGCCCATGAACACGCAGACTGATATCTCCACCCCCGCGGTCGAAGCCGTGGAGCCCGTCCTCCCGAAAGACCCGATCGAGTTCTGCCCCGCCGCCGCGTGCGCCGCCGCCATCGTCCGCCTCGAAGGCTTCATCGATCACGTCGCGCGGCTGCACCTCGAAGCGCAGCTCGCGCGCTCGCCGGAGCTCATGCAGCAGCAGCTCGACGGCATTCACGACGAACTCATGCTCGCTGCCGACGACGCGCGCGACCGTCTCGCAAAGGTGGAAGCTGTCTCTTCAGCCGGCGCCATCGCGCAACTGCTTGCCGCCATCCGCGACATTCGCGTGCGCGACGACGCCGAGCGCGAACGCGCAAAGGATCTCGAAGCCAAGGCGGTGCGCTTCCTCGCCAACGCGAACCTCTACGACGCGCACTTCTCGGGAAAGCTCAGCCAGACCAAGCTCGGCCGCAGGCTGCATGTCGCCCAGCGTACAGACATCGTCCAGCGGATGTCGTAAGCGGTCGCGGCGAATGAGGGTCAATAAAGGCAGTCAGCGGAGTATATAAACCGCCTGCTGGTTGCGATATGGCTGCGACAGACCCCATCTCCCTCTACCGCGCGATGGTGGAGACCTTGATGCGAGCCTATTCAATTCGCTATCTCGACTTGCTCGGCCGCTCACAGGCGTCCGATTTCAAGCCGTTCAAGGATGACATCGCCGCAACCGAGTTTGCGCGCCTCGGCCTCGTTGAGAACGCCACTGTCGAGGTGTGGAAGAACAACGAACTCGTCATTCGCCTGCACCGTCCGCCTGCAGGCGATCAGGCGCAGGTTGTCGCCGCTCCCGTTGCCACGACGCTGACGCCGCCCGGTCACCGCCCTGCTCCCGACCCGTCCAGCCCGGACAGCACAACGCCACGGATCGTGGCCCTGCATGTCCACAATCGCCCCGTTAGGTAGCTTGCCCGTTACGTGCTAGAATCGCTTCGATCGGCATCTTCGTGGGGCGCGCTTCGCTGCGTCTGATCCTCTGGAAAAAATGCGGCGCATGACGCCATTCCCCTCCGATCTGCGCGAACGCCTGCGCGTTGACCTGCTTGCGCCGGACAACCGGCTCGCAGAGCTCGAGGCTGACAACGCCTTGCTCAGGCTATCGCTGGCGCAGTCCGAAAGCGCAGGTGAACAGCAAGACATCGTCGCCAACGAACTCAAGCACCGCATCGCCAACCTTCTGGCCGTCGTGCAGTCGATGGCGCGGCATACTTTCAGGAACGCCGACGCAGACAGCCTCAACGATTTTGCCGGTCGCCTTGCCGCGCTCGCCGCCGCGCAGACCCTGCTCATCGACGGCGACAAGATTGCCTCCGGACTGCCGCAGATCGTGCGCTTCGCGCTGGCGCCGCACAGCTTCGACGATCGCTGCACGATTGCCGGACCGGACCTTCAGGTCAGCGGACATCGTGCTCATGCCCTGACCCTGGCGCTGCACGAACTGGCGACCAACGCCGCCAAGTATGGCGCGCTATCCGTCGACAACGGCTATGTGGAAGTGAAATGGGCCACGGTCGGCGGCGCGCTGGATTTCGTCTGGCGCGAACACGATGGTCCACCCGTCGAGAAGCCCGAACGCCGTGGTTTCGGCTCGCTGCTCATCCTGAAAAATCTCGCGGCGGCGTTCTCAGGCGTAGTTGATCTGAGCTTCGATCCCAGCGGCGTCGTCTGTCGCCTGAAGGCGCCGCTGACACGCGATGGAGCTGCAACCTGAGTTAGGGGCTCATCCTGCCAGGCGCGCCATCTCGGCGTCGCTCAGCTCGTAATTGCCATAGACGTTCTGCACGTCGTCGCAGTCTTCGAGCTCTTCAAGCATCTTCATCAGCTTGTCGGCGTTGTCGCCTTCGACCGCGACCGTGTTGAGCGGCTTCCAGATCAGTGCGGTCGATGTCGCCGCCGTCTTGATCTTGCCTTCGAGCGCCGACGCCACTTCCGCAAGGTCCGCGCGCGCCGTGTAGATGTAGTGCCCGTCCGCATCGCTCGACACGTCCGATGCGCCGGCATCGAGCGCCGCTTCCATGATCGCGTCTTCCGTGCCTGCGCTCAGGGGATAGACGATCTCGCCGACATGCTCGAAGCCCGACGACACGGCGCCCGTCTGGCCGAGGTTTCCGCCGTGATGCGTGAAGGCGGTGCGCACGTCGGTCGCCGCGCGGTTCTTGTTGTCGGTCGAGCATTCGACGATCAGGCCGACGCCGCCGGGCGCAAAGCCTTCATAGCGGATCGCTTCGTAGTTCGCACCGTCATTGCCGGCGCCCTTGTCGATGGCGCGCTGGATGTTGTCCTTCGGCATCGAGGCGGCCTTGGCGTTGTTCACCGCCAGGCGCAGGCGCGGGTTGAAGTTGACGTCCGCCATGCCGGTCTTGGCCGCGACGGTGATCTCCTTCGCCAGCTTCGAGAACAGCTTGGCCCTGGCTTTATCAGCCTTGCCCTTGCGATGCTGGATGTTGGCCCATTTGCTGTGGCCGGCCATGACGGGACTCTCTCGTTGACGTTCGGGGGAAGATGGGCGGGTGAATATCGGGAACGGACGCCCCAATAGCCGAGGCCCCGCCCTTCAAGCAAGCAGACCAGGCAAGCGCCAAGCCCGACAACAGAAGATACAATGCTCACCGGACGTTGAAGTCCGGAGACCCATGCACCCCATGTTCGCGGGAGGCTAGCAGCGTTAGGGTGCGCCCGACAGCCCGGCCATCTTGGGAAAACCTTGGGGGAAACCATGCACCGCTCGACCTTCCGGATCGCCCTGCTCTGCGCCCCGCTTCTGGCGGCGGCTGCATGCGCCACAGCGTCAGGCACCTACCAGCTCGCGCCGGTCGCGGCGGGCGGGCAGGACCTGACGCAGTATTCCAAGCTCAAGCCCGACGCGATGCTTGAGTCCCGGATGCCGGGCGGCACCGTTCTCGTAAGGACGGTCGACATCTTCTCGGACTACGGCGCCAGTTTCGCCATCGCCGCCACCAACGCCGGCGGACAGCCGGTGCAGCTCAGCGTGCAGGATGTCAGCGCCACGGCAGGCGGCGTCCCGCTGCACATCTACACCGCGAAGGAACTCGACTCGGAGATCACCGGCGCCGCCCGCGCCTATCTCCGCGCGTCCGACGGCAATTACGATCCGACCAACCTGCGCGATGTCGAGCTGGCCAGCACGGACGTGAACCGGCGCGAGAACGTCAACACCTTCGTCGGCTGCGCTGTTGGCGAAGGCCGCTGCCAGATCGACTCGCCGGACATCGGCTCCGCCTATCGACTCGAACGCATCGACCGACAGCAGGACCTGGCCACCAACACCGAAGTCGCGCAGAAGCTGATGACAGAACTTCCGGTTCTCACGCGCACGCTGCGCACGGCCACCGTCGCGCCGGGCGCCACGGCGGGCGGGCTGGTCGTGATGCAGCATCCGGCGCGCGGGCAGCGCATCGACATCACCGTCGCCTTCAATGGCGAGACGCACACGTTCAGCTATCTGGCCAGGCCGTCCTGACAGTTCGCCTCCGCCGCGCAACGCGCTAGATTCCTGCTGTCGATTCGACAGGAGGATGTGGATGAAAGTTTATCTTCTCGCGGCCGTGGCCGCTCTCGCGCTCGCCGCCTGTGGCGGAAGCGATACCCCGGCTGCGACCGATCCGGCGGCGACGCCAGAGACGGCGGCTGCCGAAACGCCGGCCGCGCCGGCTGCGGTTCCTGCGTCCCTGATGGGCCCGGCCGTCGGCCAGTGGGAGATCACCTCGAAGATGGGCGACATGGCCCTGCCCCCGTCCAAGATGTGCGTCGACAAGCAGCTGACGATCGAGGATGCGCAAAACATGCAGCAGCAGAGCGGCACGACGTGCGAGGGTTACAATTTCCAGCCTGACGGCGGGAGGGTGAACGGCACGTACACCTGCACGGATGCAAGCGGCACGAAGACCGCCGTGCAGATGACGATGGAGGGCGACGTCAACACCGCCTACTCCACCACGATGATCATGACGCGCGATCCAGCCCAGCCGGGCGTGCCCAACCCGTTCACGATCTCGATGTCGGCAAAACGGCTCGGGGATTGCCCCACAACTCCGTGACGCGATCAATTCACTAACGCGCATTAGCTATTTTCTCACACCGCGCTGGAATGCTCCGGGTCATGCCCCGCGCTTTCCGGCGCGGTTCTGTTTGGGGGATGCCGATGAGACCGATGCTGGCGATGTTCGCCGTGACCGCAACGCTTGGCGCGAGCGGCTGCAACCGTTCCGCCGAAGCAGGCGCGGCTGGCGAGGCAGCGGTCGACGCGCCAGTGCGCGCCGCCGGCCAGTGGCGCGAGTTCCACACCATCGACGGCGTCCAGGCGCCGCGCGTGAACCACTGTGTCGCCGCCAAAGACATCGTCGAGACGCATCGCCTCGCCCCGCGGCCCGGCGAGGAATGCCGCGAGTTCGAGACCGGAAGGAAGGGTGGAACGTTCACCGTGTCGCTGGTCTGCAAGCGCGGCGCGACCACGGTCACTAAGAAGACGCGTGCCTCGGGGAATTTTGCTTCCAGCTTCTCCATCGAGACCGTCACGACGATGGACCCCGTGCCGGACTCCTTCGGCGCCAAGGCGGTCTCGACGTATCGCATCACCGCTGAACGCACCGGCGATTGCTGAGGCCGGACATCATGAAACCCGTCCTGTCTCTTGTCGCCCTTGCCGCCGCGCTCGTCGCGGGCGGCTGCGACGTCAAGATAAACTCCAACGCCGCGAAGGTTGCGGAGATCAACGCCAAAGCCGGAGCCGGGGCCGATGCGAAGGTGTTCGAATTCCCGACGCGGGCCGCCGGCAAATGGCGCACCGTCAGCACGCTGAAGGGCGATGCCGACCGGACGACGCGGACGTCGTGCTATCGCTTTGACCAGCGCATCGACCAGGCGCTCGACTTCACGCCCGCTGCCGCGCTGCGCAACTGTGGCTCCTCCATGCACTGGAGCTCCAGGAAGCTGGTCGTCGAGCACAGTTGCAAGAACGGAGGCCAGGAAGTGCGAGGCCGCACCACCGTGCACGGCAACTTCAAGACGCAATACACGATGGAAACGATGATCAACTTCAGGCCGCCGGTTCGGGGCGAGAGCCACGCGACCATCATCACGACAGCCGAGCGCATAGGCGACTGCTGATCATGAAGCGCACGGCCATCCTCCTTGCCCTAGCCGCGATGATCGCCTCGGCCTGCGACGCGCCATCGACGGTGGAAACGGATGTCGCCGCCGAGGCACAGGCCGAGCAGTTTCCGACCCGCGCAGCCGGAATGTGGCGCACGACGTCCATCGCCAGCGGCTACAAGCGCGAGGTCCAGAAGGCTTGCTTCCCTGAAATGCGCATCGACGAGGCCCAGCAGCTGACGCCTGTCTTTCCGGCTCACGACTGCGACACCGAGCTGAAGGTTACGGCCAGGTCCGTGACCGTCGAGCAGTTCTGCCGGGACGGCGGCCAGCGCATGGACAGCCGCACGGTCATCACCGGCAATTTCAACAAGCGCTATACCGCCGACACAAAATTCCTCTTCACGCCCCAGGTCGAGGGCAAGAGCCAGGTCAACGTGATCACCACAGCCGAGCGTCTCGGCGACTGCTGACGCCGGCCCGATCCTGCGCCAATCCGGCGTTCGCCAAACGCGAATGGCGGGGTTATACAGCCGCAAACCGTTCGGGGATTCGGGCTGGCTTGAGACTGGCCGCTCCTCCTCCCTTTGGATTGCCGCCATGACTGACACCCCGCCCTTCTCCGCCGATCCCGTCGCCGAGCTTATCTCGCTGCTCGACCTCGAGCGGATCGAGGTGAACCTTTTCCGCGGCCAGTCGCCGGACGATGGCGTGAAGCGCGTCTTCGGCGGCCAGGTCATCGCGCAGGCGCTGGTCGCCGCCTATCGCACGGTCGAGAACCGCGTCTGCCATTCGCTGCACGCCTACTTCATTCGCCCCGGCGATCCGAGCGTTCCGATCCTCTACGAAGTCGATCGCGCGCGTGACGGCAAGAGCTTCGCCACCCGCCGCGTCGTCGCCATCCAGCATGGCGAGCAGATCCTGAACCTCTCCGCTTCCTTCCAGGTCGCCGAGACGGGCTTCACCCACCAGTCGCCGATGCCCAACACCAAGAAGCCAGCCGAGCTGAAGAGCGAGGACGAGCTTCGCGCTCTGGCGAAGGATCACATCCCGAAGGAATTCCAGAAACAGTTCGCGCGACCAAGGCCCATCGAGCTGAAGCCGGTCGATCCGCGCCAGATGATCTCGCCGGCGAAGACGGACCCCCGCAAGGAGATGTGGCTCCGCGCGCGCGGCAAGGTCGATCCGGCCAACACGGCCCTGCAGCAATGCCTGCTAGCCTACGCCTCCGACATGGGTATCCTCGACACCGCCACGAAGCCGCACGGCGTCAACTGGTTCACCGGCGGGGTGCAGATGGCCTCGCTCGACCACTCGATGTGGTTCCACGAGCCTTTCGATATCTCGGACTGGCTGCTCTACACGATGGACTCGCCCTCGGCCTCCGGCGCCCGCGGCTTCAACCGCGGCGAAATCTTCACGGAGGCCGGCAAGCTGGTCGCGTCGGTCACGCAGGAAGGCCTGATGCGCCCGCGCGAACCCAAGTTCAAGAACTGAGCGCTCGTCTCGCGGCTAGAGGGGCAAGGACGTTTCAATCAGGATTTGATAGGCGCCTTCCCGCTTGGGGTCGTAATCGGCCAGCATGAACCAGTCGATGTCTTCGTGGATGTCGACGCGGTATTAGCTCGCGCCCCCGAGAACGCGGTAACCGGGCTCGTCGGGCCCGGAGAGCGGTTCGGCCTCTCTCTTCCACCCGGTAAGGCATGCATCCATCTGCGCCGCATAGGTGCGGTAGGCGGCTATCACCGCCGCTTCCGTCTTGAGTTCCCAGCGGCAGGTGTGCATCGGCTCGGCAAACAGATCCAGTAGGCACGTACGCGATCCGAAGAGCCTCGCGTCGCTCTCGTAGATCTCGTCCGAGAAGTCATCGGTGGCGTACTCGCCTGTGATGCTTTCGAAGCGATCGAGGGCGGAAGCGTTGATCCGCGCGATCTCCTCGCATCGCGCCTGCGCGTTGGCGATCGGTGCCCACAGGAAGGCCGCCACAAGAGCCAAGGCCGTACGGCGCTTCATGAATGTCCCCCAAGACCGACGTGCCTGATGGTCCCCGCGAGCGGCTGCTGCGTCAAGCGGCGACAGCTGCAGCAGCAGCGTATCGCCCTGCGCCGGATGTTGCGTCCGGAGTCACTTCGCCACACGGTATCGCAACCGAATGTGGCGCCATGAATCATGGATCATCCGGCGCGAACATGCTTCATTGTTCCGGGGCCCGGAGACCTGAATGAAACTTGCCGCAATGATCGCGTCCGCCGGGCTGGCGCTCGCCGCCTGCAGCGCCCCGCCGCAGGACGATGCGATCGTTGCGTCTGCACAATCGACGACGGAAGCCCCTGCTATTTCCACCGGCTTCGCAACGCCCGATCCGCAACAGCCGCCCGCCGCCGATCCCGCGGCCGCCGAACCCACCCCGCCCGCGGAAACGCCGCCGGCTGAGCCCGCTCCCGCCTCCTCTTCGCACATCGCCCTCAAATACCTGATCGGGGATGTCGATCCGGCCAAGGACCCGAAGTTCGCGCGCATCCCGGAGAAGTATCTCGGCGGCAGCCGCGTCTGGGGCCACAAGGACGCCGTCGACGCCTTCGTGCGCATGGCGGAAGACGCCGACGCCAACGGCTATGAACTCAAGATCGTCTCGGCCTTCCGCTCCTTCTCCGATCAGACGAAGATCTGGGAAGACAAGTGGAACGGAAAGACGCTCGTCGGCGGCAAGAAGCTCAATGTCTCGACGCCGGACCCGAAGGCGCGCGCCATCAAGATCCTCGAATTCTCCTCCATGCCCGGCACGTCGCGTCACCACTGGGGCACGGACTTCGATCTCAACAGTCTCAACAACAGCTACTTCAACACCCGCGACGGCAAGCGCCTCTATGACTGGCTCGTCGGCCACGCCGCCAATTACGGCTTCTGCCAGGTCTACAACGCCAAGGGCGCCGACGGTCGCGCCACGGGCTACGAGGAAGAGAAGTGGCACTGGTCCTATATGCCGGTCGCCAGCTGGTACCTTAAGCAGTACCCGACGGATGTCGGCTATGAACGCCTCACCGGCTTCGAGGGATCGTCGTCCGCGAAGGACATCGACACGATTCCGAACTACGTCCAGGCGATCAACCCCGAGTGCAAGTAGCGGCTAGTCCTTGCCGCCGCGCCTGTAGTCGCCATGACCAGCGTCGCGCGTGTCCAGTCCTTTCGTGACGCTCTCGCTGAACGCCGCGAACATCGCACGTGAACTTTCCGTCGTCAGCGCCAACGCCTGTATCTCCGCGCCAGCACGCACGGCGGCGCGCAGGCCCATGATCTCCATCGCCCGGTGCACGGATCGCTTGTTCATCTGCTGCACGTCGGTCGGAATCTTCGCGATCCGCGCGGCAAGGTCGAGCACGGCGCCTTCAAGCGCCTCGGCGGGAAACGCCTTGTTGGCAAAGCCGATGCGGACCGCCTCCCGGCCGTCGATCGCATCGCCCGTCAGCATCATCTCCATCGCGGCGCGCATGCCGCAATACCAGGCGTGGAACTGGTTGTCGGGGGGGCTCATCGAACGCACCGGCGGATAGCCGATCTGCGCATCCTCCGCGCAGTAGACCAGGTCGCACGCCGCCGCGAGTTCAGAGCCGCCCGCCAGACACCAGCCATGAACCTGCGCGATCACCGGCTTGGCGAGATCCCAGATGCGGAAACAGCCCTCCACCACATGCCGCGCCCATTGCCCGGGACCGCCAACCGTGTGGAACGGCAGCTCCTGCGCTCTGCCCTCGACCGACAGATCATACCCTGCCGAGAAACACGTCCCCGCGCCGCGAATCACGATCACGCGTACATCGGGATCGGGGTCCGCCGCCTCCAGCGCCGCGTACAGCTCCCGCCGCAGGTCGTTGGACAGCGCGTTTCGTTTCTCCGGCCGGTTGAGCGTGAGGCGGCGAACGTGCGCGAGAGGCTGGTCGATCAGGATAAGGTCGGTCATGTGCGGGTCTCCACCTCCACGCATAGATCAGGCGCCGCGCCGTCAACCAAACGCGCTTTCCCGGCTCCAACGTCCGGAACAGGGCTGGCAATCCGGAATGGTTCGTGCAGGCTGGCCCACGGGTCAGGACGTGGAAGATGCGAATCATCCTTGTAACCGGAGCGCTCTCGGCGCTGGCGTGCGCGCCCGCGCTGGCGCAACTGCCGCGCACGGCGGACGGAAAGCCCGACTTCCAGGGACTGTGGCTGGCCGAAACCGTTACCCCGATGGAGCGTGGTGACGATTTCAAGTCGCTCACCATCGCCCCGGAAGACGCCGCCGACGCCGCCAAGAAGATGACGCAGGATCCCGGCGAGGTCTACGATCCGGAGTTCGATACCTACAACAGCAGCAAGGTCCTCTCGGTGAACGGAGAGCTCCGGAGCTCGTGGATCGTGACGCCGACGGACGGCAAACTGCCGCTCACCAAACTGGCCAACGCCGCGATGGGCTTTGAACGCCCCAGGTTCGACAACCCCGAAGAGCGCGATGTCCCCGAGCGGTGCCTCGACAGTTTCGCCTATCCGCCGATCCGCGCCGTCGGCGCGATAATCCCCTACCTGTTCGTCCAGACGCCGGATGCATTCGTGATTGCCTCCGAGGACATGAACCCCGTCCGCATCGTCGATCTTGCGGGCCGCCCGCATCCGCCCATCATCAGCAGCCGCTCCGGCGATTCCAACGGACGCTGGGAGGGCGATACGCTCGTCATCGAGACGGACAACTTCACCGCAACCGACCCGCGCGGGCTTCTCTTCCGCGACAGCGCCCCCATCAGCGAAGGCAGCCGCGTCATCGAGCGCCTCCGTCTCATCTCGCCGGACGAAATCCACTACCAGTTCACGATCGAGGACCCTGCGCTCTATTCAGCACCCTGGCTCGCCGAACTCACGATCACCCGGACGAAGGACGTGTTCCTCGAATACGCCTGCCATGAGGGCAACAGCTCCATCGTCAGCATCCTCACCGCCGCACGCATGGGCCGCCAGAAGCCGGACAAGAAGGACGACGAAGAGAAGAAGGACGATTGACCTCTCTGCTGCGGCCGGGATGACAACCCTCGCGCCGTCCCTATCTTCCACGCATGGCCAGACGTTCCACCTTCTTCACCGTCGGATACGAGCACACCACGCTCGCCGGCATGATCGCCGGACTACAGACCGCAGGCGTCAAACGCATCATCGACACGCGCGATGTCGCCAACTCCCGCCGCGCGGGCTTCTCCAAGAAGCTGCTCGCCGCCTCGCTCGACGAGGAAGGCATCGGCTATATCCACCTCCGCCCGCTCGGCACGCCAAAGGCCGGCCGCGAGGCCAACCGCGCCGGCCGGATGGACGAGTTCCGCCGCATCTACGAGGCCAGCTTCATGCGCCCCGAGGCGCAGCTCGCCCTGCTCGAAGCCGAAGACCTGATCCGTGCGCAGCCGACAGCCCTGCTCTGCTTCTGCGGCGACGGCCTCAAATGCCACCGCCACCGCATCGCGCAGGCGCTGGAAGAGAAAGGCCTGAAGCGCAAAGAGATCGCGTTCCGGTAACTGTGGGTACGCCCTCGTCCTTCGAGACGCCGCTACGCGGCTCCTCAGGATGAGGGCTACAGGACCCGCAGCAGTCTAGCCCTCATCCTGAGGAGGCCGAAGGCCGTCTCGAAGGACGATGGCGTACGCACCGCACCAAAGCAAAAGGGGAGGCTCGCCGCCTCCCCTTCGCAAACTCAAACGTCGTCAGAAAGCTCAGCCCGGCTTCCTGAACTTCAGGATGAACTGGTCGGTCTTGCGGCGGATCGAGGCATCGAACACGCCCTTGTCGCGCGGGTCGGCCGGGTTGCGGAGGACGTCGCTCTCCCCGACGAACTCGAAGCCGGCGGCGATCACTTCCTTCTTCACCATGTCGGCCTCGATGCGGTGCAGCGCCGCGTCAACGCCCGTGCCCGCCTTCGCCGAGTGGTCGAGCACGATATAGAGCCCGCCCGGCTTCAGCGCGTTGAGGATCTGCTTGTTCGCGGCCACCAGGTCTATGTTGCGACCCGGATTGTGGAGATCGTGATAGTTCTGCGAGGTCCACACGAGATCGAGCGGCTCGGGCGAGGTCACCGTCACGAAATCGGTCTGCACGAATTGCAGGTTCGGATAGTTCGCCTTGTCGTCGATGATCGGCTGGAAGCGCTGCTGCTGGCCGGCGGCCGCCGGGCCGTTGAACAGATAGACCTTGCCGGTCGGCCCAACCGACTTCGACAGAATGCGGGTCATGAAGCCGCCGCCGGGGATCAGCTCGCCGACCTTGTCGCCGGGGCGCACTTCGGCGAACGCCATCATCTCGGCCGGCTTGCGCTCGTCATCGAGATCGCGGTCGGCCTGCGGGCGCGCCGTGTCGGCGACCGCCGCGACGATGTTCTCGGAAGCAGCCGTCACCGGCGCCTCGCCGGCCATTGTCTGGCAGCCGGCAGCCGCCAGCAGGGCCGCAAGAGCAAGCGACCGCATCAGGTTCGTACGCATGAATGTCCTCCCAGACTTGTTCCGGCCTGTCCGGGCCGGTTTCAGCAAGGAGTAGCGGATCGCCGCTCCCGCGACAATTGACGGTAACGGGAGATCGCGCTCAGGCCGCCGGAATGGATTCGCTGAGGCGCCCACCGACGCGGATCGGCGCGACGCGCAGGGCAAGCCCGGTATTGTCGTCGGATTCCACGAACACGCCGCACATCGTGGCGGGGCCTTCGGCGGGCGCTTTGCGCTCGGTCGGCAGGCGCGTTGCAGCCCGCTGAACCAGCGGCCCCTTCTTCATGCCGATCACGCTGTCGTAATCCCCGCACATGCCCGCGTCCGTCATGTAGGCGGTGCCGCCGACAAGGATATGCGCATCCCCTGTCGGCACATGCGTATGCGCGCCGACCACCAGCGTTGCTCGGCCATCGCAGAAATGACCCATGATGTATTTCTCGGCCGTCGCTTCCGCATGCATCTCCACGATCACCGCGTCGGCCACCTGGCGCAGCGGCGCCTCGTCGAGGGCGCGCTGCACGCCCTGGATGGGGTCGTCGAGCGATTCCATGAAGGCGCTGCCGTGGATCTGGATCACGAACACGCGCTGGCCTTTCGGCGTCGTGAACAGCTGCGCGCCTCGCCCGGGAATGTTCAGCGTCTGCGGATAGTTGAACGGACGCAGCAGCCGCGTCTCGCGCTCGATATAGACGAGCGCTTCCGACTGGTCCCATGAATGATTGCCGAGCGTGATGCAGTCAGCGCCTGCATCGAACAGTTCCATGGCGGTGGACGATGTGATGCCGAAACCGCCGGCAGCGTTCTCGCCGTTGACCACGACGAAGTCGAGACCGAGCTGCTTGCGCACGCGGGGAAGATGCTCGGCGACGGCTGCGCGGCCTGCCCGGCCGACCACATCGCCGAAAAACCCGAGTCGCATGCGCACTCCCTGCGGCGGCCCGACGGCCCCTTCCGCCCGAGCCTCTACAGGAGCAGGCCCCTCGCGGCAAATGCGGCGGACAGGCGCGGCCTCAGTAAACCCGCTCGATCTTGTCGATCGAATGGATCTCCCCGCCCCGGCAGAAGAAGCTGATGCGCTTGTACATCGGATCGGGCGCGTTCTCGCGATAGGCGACGCGGCCGGGGATCGGCGCCGCCGGCGCGGTGCGGATTTCCAGAACCAGCGTGTCGCCTGTGCTTGCGACCGATTTCAGGACGACAGCCGTGTCGGTCGCCTCGACCAGCCGCACATCGACATGCAGCTCACGCGGCGCGCGTCCCGTTCCCGGCATGTGGTTCACCCAGGCATTGGCCTCCGCGATGCGGTGCGGACACGCCATCTGCGCCAGCGCCTGCCCAGTGGTCTTGGGCGGAGGCGGCGCGTCCGATGGCGCGGGTGTCGTGCAGGCGGCCGCTGCAAGGGCGATCGCGGCAAGGCTGAAGCGCACGGCCATTCTCCGAATCATGTTCGGCAGAGGTTAGCACGCCCAGAGCGGGATCGTTTTGTGCGAAAGCAATGCGCCTACTCCCAAACCGATCCTGCACTAACCGCTTTGGGCCTCCGGCGGCCGGATGCGGGTGCGCAGCCGCCAGGCGTGGACGGCGAATTCAAGCAGGATCAGCAGCACGATCAGCCCGAGCGCGCCCTTGGTCATCTGGTCGGCTGGTTCCGAGACGAAGATGCGGCCACCCACGATGAACCACGTCATCAGCAGGCACGTGGCGATCTTGCCGCCCAGGTCGATCCGCCGCGTGAGCTCGCGCCACCTGCCCTCGGCGATCAGAACGATGAGCAGCGCAATGCCTGCCGCCCAGAAGACCAGCAGCACAGGTCCGCGCGTCGCAAGGAAGTCCGGCGCGAAGGCGAGCGCGCGCGTGACGGGCGTGTCGAACGTCGTCACGGCCCACGCGATCAGAACCCACAGCGCAACGCCGCAGAGGGATAGCGCAAGACCCACCATGTAGAGCGGCCGGTTCACGTGATCAGGATCGGTCTTCGCCGCGGGTCTCCAGCCCGAAGCCCTTGCGGGCCAGGTCTGCCGCACCCATCCGGCGATCAGCATCATGCTGATCATGAAGCCAGGCCACCAGAACGCGCCGAGGCCATAGGTCACCCACCATGCCGTGAAGCGTCCGCCTTCAGGAACGCTCGGCGCCAGCTCGCCGGACAGCGACAGCGGCAGGCTCACGCCCCATTGCAGCGCCATGCCGATCACTGTCGCCAGCGCGAACCCGCGCGTTTGCGATGGAGGAATAATCGGCTCGCCGGGCGGATGATAGCGCGCCGCGACTTCATCCGGACGCCCGAACCCGTTGACGATGGCCAGCGCCATCGCGTCATCCGGCAGGCGGCTTTCATCGGCCGCGCGATCGCGCAGGCCTTCGGTCAACAGCGCGCGCAGCTCGAAGCCGACATCATTGCGCTGCCTGCGCGGCAGGCGGCGGATGACATCGAGGACATAGGCCTCTATCAGCGCCTCATGGGAGGAACGAGCCGTCATGGCGCGACCTTTCTCTTCTTCTCTAGTCCGCTTTTTTCTTGGCCATCACTGATCAGGCCATCGACAATGCCGGTGAGATTGCGCCAGCTCTGGGTGAGGCTGGCGAACAGTTTTTCGCCCTGCGGGCTCAGTGTATAGTAGCGGCGCGGCGGGCCATCCTCGATGCGCCACTCGCTGGCGAGCAGGCCCTGCCCCTCAAGCCGGCGCAGCAGCGGATAAAGCGTGCCCTCTTCGATCGTCATCCCGCGCTCCGCGAGCGCCTGCCGGAGCGAATAGCCGTATTGCGGCGCCCGCAGCTGCGACAGCGTCGCCAGCACGATCACGCCCCGGCGGAGTTCCTGCTCAAGCTTCGCACTGACGTCTTCGGGCGTCTCGGCCATGCTTACGGAATCCGAACCGTGACGCGGCCTGTGGGCGCCACGATCTCGAACGTGTCGCCGGATTTCTTGCCCGCCGGATAGACGCCGCACGTCTCGATCAGCGTCTCGTTCGGCGTCGAGCACATCTTCTCGCCGTCGATCCGCCACTTGCCGGACGACAGCCCGCCCAGCGCCGTGAACGTGCCGTCCGGCTTGAACTGCACGTCGATTTCGAGGTCCGGTGTAACCAGCACGACCCCGTGCGCGAATATCTCGCGATACGTGTCGGCATTGGCCGCCGCCGTCTGAGCAAAGGCCGGGAGCGCCGCGAAGGCGAGAACGATAGGAAGGAAACGCATCATGCTACTCCGTGCATTGTTACGCACGATACATAGATTCACACAGTATCAGAGTCAAGCCGAACTGCGGCTCATGCTTCCCAAAGGCGTGAGACCGCTTCGATCCCGTGATCGGCGGCGCTAAGCTGCGCGTACAAACAGAAACACACGCCCGAAAAAAGGACCGCGAGATGGAGCTGAAGTTCCGCCGCAACGAGGACTACCAGGATCTCCGCGCAGAGATGACGCCGGAGCCTATGTTCATGGATCGCCGCCGCGTACTTGCGGCTGCGGGCGTCATCGGCGGCACGTCGCTGCTCGGCGCTCTGCCCGCATGCTCCGAACCGCAGCAGACACCGGCAACCGCAGGCGCGGGCGGCTATGCGTTCGCTGGCCAGGCGCTCACGGCGAAGGCGAGCGCTTACGCCGTCGCGGACAAGCAGGCGGATGAGCGGGCGTTCACGGACTACTGCAACTATTACGAGTTCGGGCCGAACAAGAACGAGCCCGCGAAGAACGCGGGCAAGATGGACGTGTCGAAATGGTCGGTGACCGTTGAAGGTGAGACAGACGCGCCGGGCACTTACAACCTCAAGGACCTGATCGATTATTCGAACCTGGAAGAGCGCGTCTATCGCCATCGCTGCGTCGAGCGCTGGTCGATGGTGGTGCCGTGGGTTGGCGTGCCGCTGTCCTCGATCGTGACCAAGCTGAAGCCCAAGGCGACCGCGAAGTACGTCCAGTTCCTCACCCATCTCGATCCGAAGGTGATGGTCGGCCTCAACCGTAGCGGCCTCGACTGGCCATATTCCGAAGGCCTGCGCCTCGACGAAGCAAAGAACGAACTCGCCTTCATCGCGGTCGGCGCCTATGGCAAGGCGCTGCTGCAGCAGAACGGCGCGCCGATCCGCACCGTGCTGCCCTGGAAATACGGCTACAAGGGCACGAAATCGATCGCCAGGATCCGCTTCGTCGCCACGCAACCCAAGACAGCGTGGAACGAGATGCAGCCCAGCGAATACGGCTTCTATTCCAACGTGAACCCGAACCGGGCGCATCCGCGCTGGAGCCAGGAGATGGAACAGGTGCTGGGCGTCGGCGGCTTCAACCCGCAACGCAAGACAGAAATGTTCAACGGCTATGAGAAGCAGGTCGCTTCGCTGTATGCCGGCATGGACCTGATCAAGAACCACTGACCTTCGGACGGTAATGGCCGGCAACGCCTACCTTCGCGCATTCGGCAAGCACTGGATGAAGCCGCTGACGCTCGTCGCGTTGGTAATCCCGTTCGCGTACATCGCCTGGCCGTTCTGGCAGGTGTGGACGGGAGCTGACTCCTACGCGCTCGGCGTCAATCCGGTACAGACGACGCACCGCTATCTCGGCGACACCGCAATCACTATCCTCCTGATCACGCTCGCGATCAGCCCGATCCGCGACATCACAGGCTGGGCGCCCATCGCGCTGATCCGGCGGCGCGTTGGCCTCGCAGCGTTCTTCTACGCCTTCCTCCACCTGTTCGCTTATCTGTGGCTCGACCGTGGCTTCGATCTCGGCAAGCTGTGGGAAGACCTCAACGTCCGCATCTACATCACGCTCGGCATGATCGCGCTGGTGCTGATGCTGCCGCTCGCCATCACCTCGAACAATTTCAGCATCCGCGCCATGGGACGCAAAGCGTGGGACCGGCTGCACTGGCTGATCTACCCGCTCGCCATCTTCGCCGTGGCGCACAACCTGCTGATGGTGAAGACTATCGAGGGCGAACCAGCCATCCACGCTGCCGTCCTCGCCGCACTGCTGCTGTGGCGCGTGGGGCGGTGGGCGATGAAGCGGCTGAAGCCCGCGGAAGCGGCCGCCTAGCCCGGCGGTTTCCAGCTGTCGCCCTTCGTCCAGTTGCACTCAGCATGCGCGAGCTGGAGGTTCGCCGGATCGCCCCCGCCGCCCTTCGTGCGTGGGCGGATGTGATCGAAGGTCGGCCGCTTCTTCTTCCACACCGTCGCGTGGGGAACGTCGAAACGCCCGCGCGGCATGAGCTCGCCGCATATGGCGCAGCGGCCTTCCTGCTTCGCCCAGAGATCGTCGAACAGGCTCAGGCTTCGAGGTCCTTGGGAACAGCCCAGCCGCGCCGCGTGCAGGCGGCCAGCACCGTGTTGCGCAGCAGACAAGCGACCGTCATCAGGCCAACGCCGCCGGGAACGGGTGTGATGTGGCCCGCGACTTCGCGGCATTCGGCGAAGTGCGCATCGCCCACGACGCGCGTCTTGCCCTCGCCTTTTTCCGGCGCGGTAATGCGGTTGATGCCGACATCGATCACCACGGCGCCGGGCTTCACCCACGAACCACGAACCATTTCCGGGCGGCCGACGGCTGGCACCAGAATATCCGCTGTGCGGCACAGCGCGGGAAGATCGGCGGTCTTCGAGTGCGCGATGGTGACCGTGCAGTTCTCAGCGAGGAAGAGCAGCGACACCGGCTTGCCCACCAGGATCGAGCGACCGATCACCACCACGTTCTTTCCGGCGAGATCATTGCCCAGCGCGTGCTTCGCCATGATCACACAGCCAACCGGCGTGCACGGCCGCAGCCCCGGCTTGCCCAGCACGAGACGCCCGGCTGAAAGCTCGGTCAGCCCGTCAACGTCCTTCAGCGGATCGATGCAGGCGAGCGCGCTGGCCTCATCGAGCCCCTTCGGCAGCGGCAGTTGCAGCAGGATGCCATCCACGTCCGGATCGGCGCTGAGACGCTTCAGCTCCGTCTCGATCTCGACCTGCGTCGCCGTCGCGGGATAGCGCTTTGTGATCGAGCGCATGCCGGCGGCTTCGGTCTTCTCGCCTTTGGATTTCACGTAAAGAGCGCTGGCCGGATCGTCGCCCACCAGCACGACGGCGAGGCATGGCTTGCCCTGCAGTTTCGCAACCGCCGCGCCGACGGCCGTCCGCACCTTCTCGGAAACGATCTTCCCGTCGATCAGTTCAGCGGCCATTGCTCGCATCCACCAGAGCCTGAATGGCCGCTCCTATAGACGGGTCGGCGGAGATTCGCACGGTCTTGATGCGCTGTGTCTCGCCCTTCTCCACCGAAACGGCAGATTTCGGCAGGCCGAGCGCCTTTGCGAGCAGCTGTTCGATGGCGGCGTTGGCCTTGCCCTTCTCGGGCACAGCGCGGACACGGACTTTCAGGAAGGCTTGGCCGGAGGCGTCCTCGCCCTGCCCCTCGATCGCATCCTTCGATGCGTTGGGCTGTGCCCGCACCTTCAGCTCGGCCCCGCCGGCAATCAACCGCCAGCATGGGCCGGCCATCGGATCAGCGAATCCGCGGCGCGCCCGTGATCATATACAGCAGCTCCGGGATCGCCCAGTCGCGGACGAACACGATGATCAGCACGACCAGCAAGGGCGAAAGATCAAGCACGCCATTGATCGGCGGAATGATGCGGCGGATCGGCCGGCACATCGGCTCGCAAACGGCCGCCAGGAAACCCAGGATCGCCCGCGCATTCGGATTGCGGCGGTCGATGATGCCGAACGACACCAGCCAGCTGCAGATCACCCACGCAAACACGATGAAGAACAGCACCGTGAGCAGGGGGCTGATGAAATAGCCATAAAGCGCCCAGAGGAAGTCCATGCGAGGGTCCGTCCCCATCAAGTTCGCGGTTAAACCGCATGTAGCCACGGCAAGGCGCCGCGGCAATCCGTTATGCCCGCAGGGCCTGAAGCAAACGGAAACGTGCTGTTTTCCGGGGAAGAACCTGGTGGAGCCGAGGGGAATCGAACCCCTGACCTCGTCATTGCGAACGACGCGCTCTCCCAACTGAGCTACGGCCCCGAAACCGGGTATTTGGGAGCGCGTGTGCTAGTCCGTCCGGGGGGCGCCCGTCAAGGACGCCGCGGCTGCGGCTAAAGCGGGCGTTAAGGCTTGAAGTCCAGTGTTTCCAGTTATGCGCAAGGCTCTCGCCCTCCTCCTCGCCTCTTCCCTCGTCGCCGGACGCGCCTCGGCTGCGCCGCCCCCGGCCGCGCCGCCCAAACCGGAGTCTGACCCGCAGGCCAAGCGGATCACCGGTTCGGAGAAGTATGTGCCGACCTTCGGCCTGCGCGCCTCGATTGCGCGGGGCTTCAAGATCTATGGCGTGCTGGCGGTCGACGCCGGGCTCGACGTGCAGAAGGACGATGTTCGCAAGCGCTGCGAAACCATCCGTCCGCGCCTGATCAGCTCGATGCGCGACGCCGTGCTGAACTACGCGACCCTGTCCTATCAGCCTGGCGAGCGGCCGGATGCCGACATCCTGCGCGCGCGCCTGCAAAAGGCGGTCGACGGGGTGCTCGGCAAGGGCGAGGCGCGCGTGGCGCTGGCCAGCGTGATCGTGTTCCAGGGCTAGCGGCTCAGCTCCCGGCTTCGTCCATGAAGGTTGCCAGTTCGACGTCCTTGTCCGTGACGCCGCCCGCATCGTGCGTCGTCAGCACGACCTCGACCTTGTTGTAGACGTTCGACCATTCGGGGTGGTGGTCCATCTTGTCGGCCTTCAGGGCGACGCGGGTCATGAAGCCGAAGGCGGCGTTGAAGTCGTCGAACTTGTACGACTTCGATATGGCATCCCTGCCCGGCGTTTCGGTCCAGTCCTTGAGCTGTTTCAGGGCGGCTTGCGCTCCGATCTTCTGCGTCATGGCGGGCTCCTTCGGATTCGTTAACGTCAACATAGCGTGAAACTCGACGATGTCCTGCAACGGTCCGTCAGCAATTTGGGCGCATGATGCAGGCTCATACGGGGAGAAAACCGTGACCCATTTCCTGCGTTCCGAACAAAAGCCGGAAGGCCACAAGCTCGAAGACCTGCTGATGCAGCTGCGTGCGGACATCCTGCACCGCTGCCAGATCATCGCCGGCGACACGCGCCCGGAAGCGCTGCATGTCATGGCGAACAACATGAAGGTCCTCGGCCATCTGTCCGAAGCGATCGCGCTGGCGCTGGATTCGACCCGGATCTTGGACAAGACGTTCGGCCCGTCGCAGACGGCCCATGGCGGCCCGCCCCGCATCGGCAAGGCCGACGCGGCCTAGCCAGAGCCCGACACGAAATAGAGCCACGTGCCGTCCTCGGCGATGCCAAGGACGTAGCCCGGCCATATCGCGCCCTCGCGCAGCGCCTTTGCCTGACCCGCGCCCAACAGGCGCGCGATGTCGCGCTCGGCGTTTGCGTCTATCGCTTCCGGCGCCAAGGTCGCCATCCACGGCCAGATATAGATCTTGCCGCGCGCGCTATCCCTCACAGCGAAATTGTAGGTCAGCAGCTTCTCGGCCTGCGCCATCGGCCAGTCGCCTGCCCGCATCTTGAGATACCAGTAGTCCTGGTGGTTCATGCCCGCATTGTTCGAGCGGAAGCCGGGCGTAGCGTTGGCGAGCGCCGCCATGTCGCGATATGTGCCGTTCGCGGCGATCTGGCGGAGCTGAGCGACGGTCGCGGCAACCGGCGCTGGTAATGGAGCGGTTGTGGGAGGCGGCGGCACGATGGCGGCGCCGACGGGTCTGGATGAAGGCGGCGGCTCGCACGCCGACGCCAGCAGCGCCGCGAGACAGGCAACAACGAGAGACCCGCGCTTGACGCGCATGGGCCCGACCCCTCAGACGAAAACCCCGCGCGAATGTCGCGACACCGGCGGCGGGCGCAAGTGGGGTCAGCGGAATTCTTTGCTGACGCTTCCGTCAGCTGACGCAGCTAGAAGGCGATGCCGACAGCCTTCGACAGGTCGGCGAGGAGCTGATCCTCGGAAGTGACCTTGATCGTGGTCATGCCCATCTCGCGCGCCGGCTTCAGGTTGATGCCGAGATCGTCGAGATAGACGCAGGCCTCCGGCTTCACCGATAGCGCCTCGCACATCATGGCGTAGATGCGCGGGTCGGGCTTGCGCACGCCGGCCTTCGAGCTTTCGATCACATGCTCGAACAGGGCGAAGACCTCGGCGATCGCCGCCGCCTTGTCGCTGGACGACGACATGCCCGCGCCCTTCCCCGTGGGCGCGTTATTGGTGATGCAGCCGACCTTGAAACGCGCCTTGCAAAGCTTGAACGCCGCAACAACGCGCGGCCGCAGGTCGCCTGACAGCAGGCCCAGCACATCGCGCCCTGGAATGGAGAGGCCGAACTCACGCGCCTCGGCAAGGAATTCCGCGTCGAACTCCGCCGGCGCCAGCTCCGAACGCTCGAGCCGCGCCCACGCATTGGTGTCGGGGTTGATCGAATTGATCTTGCGGATGATGTCGTTCGGCAGTCCCCGCTCGCGCTCATAGCGGTTGAACGCATCGAAGGGCGATGTCGTGAAGACGCCGCCGAAATCCCAGAGAACCGCTTCGACGGCCACTAGGCGACAACCTGCGGTTTGTCCGTGCGCGGACCCCAGTCGAGGCCAAGCGTATCCAGCAGCTTCTCGTCCTCACTCGCTTCGGGGTTGGCGGTGGTCAGCAGGCGGGCGCCGACGAAGATCGAGTTGGCGCCGGCGGCGAGGCAGAGCGCTTGCCCCTCCTCGGTCATGTGCTCGCGACCGGCGGACAGGCGCACCCAGCTCGCCGGCATGACGATGCGGGCGACGGCGATGGCGCGGGCCAGTTCGACGGCGCCGATCGGCTCCGACTTGCCCAGCGGCGTGCCGGCGATCGGCACCAGCGCGTTGATGGTCACGCTCTCCGGATGCGGCGCGATCATTGAAAGCTCGTGGATCAGCCCCACGCGGTCCGCCCTGCTCTCGCCCATGCCGAGAATGCCGCCGCAGCACAGCGACACGCCGGCATTGCGGGCACGATCAAGCGTCTGCAGGCGGTCGTCATAGGTGCGCGTGGACGTGACCTTGCCGTAGTACTCGCGAGACGAGTCCAGATTGTGATTGTAGTAGTCCAGCCCGGCGTCCTTCAGCTTCTCGGCCTGCCCCTCTTCGAGCATGCCGAGCGTCACGCACGTCTCGAGACCTTCGGCCTTCACCGCCGAGATCATCGCGCAGACGGCCGGCATGTCGCGGTCCTTCAGTGAGCGCCACGCCGCGCCCATGCAGAAACGGTCAGCGCCATTGGCCTTGGCGCGCTTCGCCTCGGCGACCACAGCGTCGACTTCCATGAGTTTCGAGGCGGCAAGGCCCGTCTTGAAGTGCGCCGACTGCGAGCAGTAGCCACAATCCTCGGGGCAGCCTCCGGTCTTGATCGAGAGAAGCTGGGATTTCTGGATGCGGCCCTCGGGCCAGTTCGCCTCGCGCACCTTCAGCGCGCGCAGCATCAGGTCCGGCAGCGGAAGCTCGAACAGCGCCGCGATCTCCTCGCGCGTCCAGTCATTGCGGGGCGCAATCGCGGCGTTGGTCATTGCAGAACTCCGGCTACCAGCGGGGCACGGCATAGCGGCGCGATGCCCCTAACGCAACGGCGCCCTCCCGGTTACGAGAGGGCGCCGCAATGCATGGCTCGATCAGGCGTTACTTCTTGTGCGGAGGCTCGACATCGGTGAGCCCCTGCGTTTCGAGATCGGGATTGGCCTCATGGCCCGTGACGACCTCGCCCTTGGCAAGCTTCGAGTTCCACATGCCATAGACGAAGTAGAACAGGATGCCGACGACGAGATACGGAATGAAGAAGTTCCGGGTGTGCTCCGACGACATGAGCGACATCACGAGGATCGCGCACATCGCCGCGCCGACGACCGCGATGGTCACGATCAGCCAGGTCGGCATCTTGAACGGACGGTTGAGGTTCGGCTTCGCAAAGCGCAGGTAGATCACCGTCACGCAGATGAGCATGAAGGCGACCAGCGTGCCGACGTTCGTGGTGTCGCCCAGGAAGTCGAGGCCCGTGAAACCGGCAAAGCCCGCCGCTACGAGGCCGACGAGGATCGTGTTGAGCACCGGCGTCTGGGTCTTCGGATTGACCTTGGCGAAGATGGGCGGCAGCAGCCCGTCGCGCGCCATGGTGTAGAAGATGCGGGTCTGGCCGTAGAGCAGGACCAGCATCACCGACGACAGGCCAGCGAAGGCGCCCACTTTCACGAGGATCGCGAACCACGGCAGACCCATCCGGTCGACCGCCAGAGCGATCGGGGCCGGTACGTTGAGCTCCTGGTAAGGCACGATGCCGACCAGCACGGCGCAGGTCAGGATGTAGAGTATCGTGCAGATGATCAGCGAACCGAGAATGCCGATCGGCATGTCACGCGCCGGATTTTTCGCTTCGGCGCCTGCGGTCGAGACAGCCTCGAAGCCGATGTAGGCGAAGAAGATCGTCGACGCGGCGGCAATGATTCCGCCAACGCCGTAGGCCGAATCGCGGCTGTGGCCGCTGACGACGTTGCCGAGCGCGGTCCAGATCTGCCCGCCCATCGACATGTCCGATCCCGGCGGCGGGGCAGGCACCTGCTCGGGGATGAGCGGCGACCACAGTGCGGGGTTCACATAGAAGATGCCAATCGCAATGAAGGCGACGACGACGGTCACCTTGATCGCGACGACGATGTTGTTGACGTTGGCGGATTCCGACACGCCGAGCGTCAGCAGTGCGGTGACCGCAACGATACCGAGCAACGCCGGCAGGTTCACGATGCCGCTGACCATTTCACCCGTCGCGAGATCCTTCACCAGCACGCCCGGCGCCGCCGTTAGCTCAGTGGGAATGGTAAGGCCGATGTCGTGGAGAAGGCTCGCGACATAGCCCGACCAGCCAACGGCCACGGTCGAAGCCGCAACGCCGTATTCCAGAAGAAGAAGCACGCCCATGATCCAGGCGACGAACTCACCCAGCGAGGCGTAGGAGTAGGAGTAGGCCGAGCCGGAAACCGGAATCGCCGCAGCAAGTTCGGAGTAGCAGAGCGCCACGAAGGCGCAGAGCAGGCCGGTAATGACGAAGGAAATCATGATCCCCGGGCCGGCAAACTCGGCGGCGGCCCTGCCCGTCAGCACGAAGATGCCAGTACCGATGATGCAGCCGATGCCGAGCAGGACAAGGTTGACCGCGCCAAGCGACTTCTTCAACTCGCCGGACTGATTCTCGGCGTGCATCTGTTCGACAGACTTCCGGGCGAATAGCTGCCCGATCCCTCTAGCCATACGAAAACCCTCCGCCCGCAGTGTCCTGAAAGACCTGCTGTTTCATGGCCGGGACGTTAGCCAGCCCCGCGCAAGGCCGCAACCGTTCCCGTTTATTCATCCAATGAGCAAGGTTTCGCGCGTGCGAAGAGCCGGATTGAACGGTTCGTGCTCAGATATCGACTGTGCCGGGATCGGCCGCGCGCCGCCAGGGGCCCTTGTGGCGGGGATCGTCACGGCGGCGGCGGTCCGGGCCGAAATAGCCGGTCGACTGAACGAATGGCCGACGGCGCTCGATCACCGCATTCACCCGGTTGGCAACGTCCGTCGCCCGGACCGGCTTCACTAGGAATTCGTCCACCCCGGCATTGATGGCGTCGATCACGCGGCGGCGTTCCGAATAGGCGGTGATCATGACGATGGGCAGGTATTTGTTGGGACTGTCCGGATCCAGCCTTATGTGCCGGCAGAATTCTAGCCCATCCAGTCCGCCGAGCTTGAAGTCAACGAAGGCGATGTCGATGTCGTCGCCGGCCACGATCCCGACGGCCTCGGCGCAGTCAGCCGCTTCCTCGATCCGGCGCACGCCGAAGCTTGCAAGGATGACCCGCAGCAGCCCGCGCATATGTGCGTTGTCGTCCAGGATCAGCGCGGAAACGCTTTCCAGAGCCATTCGCCAAAAGTCCCTCGCCCCAGTCGCGGCCCCCGCCCGCCCCGACGCAGGCATTCCCTAGCAGGACGGGTTTTCCCGCCTCTATTGCAATTTCACCGCTCTAGACTGTTCGCAAGGCAAGACAAGCGTAAACGCGTCCAATGCACGTGAGGTTACGGTCATATTCACTGCAATGGAGAGGCAGCAGCCTATTCTTAGAATAACTCTGAAGGGCCGGGGGCCTGACGCGGGCGGGAGCATTGGCTAGAGAGACTATGTTCGCAGCCGGAAAGATCGCTTGAGCCCGACACAGGACCAGATCGCACAGCTCGCCCGCGGCCAGGTGCTCGTCATCGGCGACGTGATGGTGGACCATTACGTCTCGGGCCGCGTGTCGCGCGTGTCCGACGAGGCGCCTGTGCCGATCATCCAGGTCAGCGACGAACGCTGGACTGCCGGCGGCGCGGCCAACGTCGCCGCCAACATCGCCGCGCTGGGCGGCAAGGCCTCGCTGATCGGAGTGACCGGCGGCGATCCTGCCGCCTCGACGCTGGCGGGAATACTGGCCGGGCTCTCCAGCTCCGTGGAAACGCATCTCGTTGCGGAGTCCGGACGGCCGACCACGATCAAGACACGCTACATGGGCGGCCAGCACCAGATCGTCCGCGTCGACCGCGAGCAACCATCGGCGATCGGCAGAGCGACCGAGGACAGACTTATCGATGCGATCAACATGCTGGTCGATGACTGCAACGCCGTCATGGTGTCGGACTACGCCAAAGGCGCGCTGACCGACCGCGTGCTCGCTGCCGCGATGGCGGCCGGCGCGAAGGCTGGCGTCCCTGTCATCGTCGATCCCAAGCGCAATGACTGGTCCGCCTACAGGGGCGCTGCGGTTATCACGCCCAATCGCAAGGAGCTTTCGCTGGCGACGCACGCGACATGCGGCTCCGACGCGGAATGCGCGACGGCAGCCGATGTCGCCATCGCGCAGACGGGCGCGGCCATCCTGCTGACGCGCTCCGAGGCCGGCATGTCGCTGCTGCGGAAGGGCGAGCCGCCGGTCCATCTCGCCGCCAAGGCGCGCGAAGTGTTCGACGTATCCGGCGCAGGCGACACGGTTGCGGCGGCTGTCGCGCTAGGGGTAGCCAGCGGCCTCCCGATGGAAACCGCGATGCAGATCGCCAACGTCGCGGCCGGCATCGTCGTCGGCAAGCGTGGAACAGCGACTGCCTCGCCTACCGAAATGCTGGCCGAACTCGGCAGCAGCAATCGCGGCCTCGGCGGCGCCCCGGGTGCTGTTGCGCTTGCCGATGCGAAAAAGCTCCGCGAGACCTGGTCGCGCGAAGGCCTGACCGTCGGCTTCACCAATGGCTGTTTCGACATCCTGCACGCTGGCCACATCTCTCTCCTCCGGCAGGCGGCGGCTGCCTGCGACCGGCTGGTGGTCGCGCTGAACACGGATGCCTCGGTCAGCGCCCTGAAGGGTCCCCAGCGCCCGGTCCAGTCCGAGGATGTGCGCGCTGCCGTGATGGCCGCCGTGAAGGGCGTCGACGCCGTTATCCTGTTCGGCGAGCAGACCCCCCTCGAAATCATCCGCGAGTTGCAACCGGACGTGCTGATCAAGGGCGCGGACTATGCCGAAGACCAGATCGTCGGCGCCGACATCGTGCGCGCGAGGGGTGGGCGAATTGTCCGGGTGACGCTGGTGAACGGCCAGTCGACCACGAAGGTCATCGAGAAATCGCGCAAGCCTTCTGCGAGTTAATCCGGCGGGGTCCGGGAACATCGCCGGCGCGACAGCTAGCGGCTTGACTTTGGCGCCTCGGACCGCGCTAACCAAGTCGGGGTTCTGGCGACGCCAGAAACGACAAGAGGTGCGTTATGCGCGTGACGATGATCGGGGCTGGATATGTCGGCCTGGTGTCCGGGGCCTGCTTCGCCGACTTCGGCCATACCGTCGTCTGCGTGGACAAGGACGCGGGCAAGATCGAGCGCTTGGAAAAGGGCGTGATGCCCATCTACGAGCCCGGCCTTGCCGAACTCGTCGCCTCCAATGTCGAGGAAGGCCGCCTCTCCTTCTCGCTCGATGCGCGTGAAGCGATCAGATCCGCCGACGCGGTCTTCATCGCCGTGGGCACACCGTCCCGCCGGGGCGATGGCCATGCCGATCTCTCCTACGTCTACGCCGCCGCGAAAGAGATCGCCGAGCACATGGACGGCTTTACCGTCGTCGTCACCAAGTCGACCGTTCCGGTCGGCACAGGGGACGAGGTCGAAGAGATCATCCGCAAGACCAACCCGAACGCGAAATTCGCGGTCGTCTCCAACCCGGAATTCCTCCGCGAAGGCGCCGCCATCAGCGACTTCAAGCGGCCGGACCGCGTCGTCGTCGGCACCGACAACGAAGAAGCGCGCGAGCGCATGCGCGAACTCTACCGCCCGCTCTTCATCAACGAGACGCCGATCATGTTCACCGAACGGCGTACGTCGGAGCTGATCAAGTACGCCGCCAACGCCTTCCTCGCGGTGAAGATCACCTTCATCAACGAGATGGCGGACCTGTGCGAGAAAGTCGGCGCCAACGTACAGGACGTCTCGAAAGGCATCGGCCTCGACAACCGCATCGGGAAGAAATTCCTGCACGCGGGCCCCGGCTATGGCGGCTCGTGCTTCCCGAAGGACACGCTGGCGCTCACCAAGACCGCGAACGACGCGGGCTCGCCCGTGCGGATCGTGGACACGGTCGTGCAGCTCAACGACGCCCGCAAGAAAGCGATGGCTGACCGGGTCATCAACGCCGTTGGCGGCAGCGTGAAAGGCAAGACGATCGGCGTCCTCGGCCTCGCCTTCAAGCCCAACACCGACGACATGCGCGATGCCCCCTCGCTCGACATCATCCCTGCCCTTCAGGCCGCCGGCGCACGCATCAAGGCGTACGATCCTGAGAGCATGCACGAGGCCGGCAAGACGCTGACCGAGGTCGATTTCTGCGACGGGCCCTATCATGCCGTCGATGGCGCCGACGCCATGGTGCTGATCACGGAATGGGACCAGTTCCGCGCGCTCGACCTCGACCGGGTGAAAAAGTTGCTCAAGGCGCCCGTGGTGGTTGACCTGCGCAACGTCTACCAGCCCGCCGACATGAAGCGCCGCGGCTTCAGCTACACAAGCATCGGCCGGCCCTGATCGCGCGCTTTACAAGACGGGCAAGCGGTCCCATCACTCGCGCAGGTTCATCCGCGAGGGGACATGGCGAAGGCAAGCTCACTTCTTGAAAACCGCGCGCTCGTTTCGGGCGGGTCGGGCTTCCTAGGCTCGCACCTGTGCGACCGGCTGATCGGGCGCGGTCAGGATGTCCTGTGCGTGGACAACCTGTTCACCGGCCAGAAGCGCAATGTCGCCCACCTGCACGGCAACGCGAAATTCGAATTCCTGCGCCACGACGTGACCTTCCCGCTCTTCGTCGAAGTTGACCAGATCTGGAACCTCGCCTGCCCGGCCAGCCCGGTGCACTACCAACACGATCCGGTGCAGACGACGAAGACCTCGGTTCACGGCGCCATCAACATGCTGGGCCTCGCCAAACGGCTCGGCGCGAAAATCCTCCAGGCGTCGACCTCGGAAGTCTATGGCGACCCGTCGGTCCACCCACAGCCGGAGGAATATTGGGGCAACGTCAACCCGATCGGCACGCGCTCCTGCTACGATGAAGGCAAGCGCTGCGCCGAAACGCTGTTCTTCGACTATCACCGCCAGCATCAGCTGCGCATCAAGGTGATGCGCATCTTCAACACCTATGGCCCGCGCATGCACCCGAATGACGGGCGCGTGGTCTCCAACTTCATCGTGCAGGCGCTCAAGGGCGAGGACATCACCATCTATGGCGACGGGCTGCAGACGCGCTCGTTCTGCTATGTCGACGATCTGGTCGAGGGCATGATCCGGCTGATGGACTCGGGCGATGATGTCACCGGCCCGATCAATATCGGCAACCCCGGTGAGTTCACGATGATCCAGCTGGCCGAGGCAGTGCTGAAGCTGACAGCCTCGAAATCAAAGCTCGTGCGGATGCCGCTGCCGGCGGATGATCCAAAGCAGCGCCAGCCCGACATCACCAAGGCGCGCAACGTTCTGGGCTGGGAACCGAAAGTCCAACTGGAGGATGGTCTCAAGGAAACCATCGCCTATTTCCGGAAGCTGATGACCGAATAACGGAGCCCGGCTTTGGCGCTGCCCCATCGCGATGCGATCCACGATTGGATCTTCAAGTCCGCCCTGCCCTGGTGGGCGGCGAACGGGGTGGACCGCGCGAATGGCGGCTATGTCGAACAGGTAACGCCGGACGGCCGCGACGCGGGCATCGCCTTCAAGCGCACGCGCGTCACAGCGCGGCAGATCTACGTCTTCTCGCATGGCCACATGATGGGCTTCGCGCCCGGGCTCGAGCTGGCGAAGCATGGCGTCGATTATCTCGCCGCGAAGACATGGCTGGGGCCGGAGAAGGGCTTCGCGCGCAGGCTGTCGCGCGAGGGCGCGCTGCTGGATGCGACGCCCGATCTCTACGACCACGCGTTCGTGCTGTTCGCGTTCTCCTGGCACTACAAAGCGAGCGGCGACAAGGCCTCGCGCGACTGGATGCACCGCACGCTGGATTTCATCGAAGCGAAGCTGCGCGTGTCCGGCGGTGAAGGCTTCTGGCACGAGCTGCCGCCGAGCGGATGGCGCCAGCAGAACCCCCACATGCATCTCACCGAAGCCTGCCTCGTCGCGTTCGAGGCGACGGGCGAAGCGCGGTTCTCGACCTTGGCGCGCGAGCTGGTGAACCTGTTCACCTCACGCTTCTTCGACCTCAATTCGCGGACGCTCGCCGAGTACTTCACCGAGGATCTGGCCCGAGCGCCCGGCGAAGACGGCCGCATCGTCGAGCCGGGCCACCAGCTTGAATGGGTGTGGATTCTCAACGCCTGCCGCAAGCAACTCGGCATGCAGCTGTCCCCGCAGATCCGCGCGCTGGCCGGTTTCGCCGAACGCAATGGCGTCGATCCGGCGACGAAGATCACGTTCAATCAGGTCCGCGACGACGGCGCGCCGATCGACCGCGCCTCGCGCACTTGGCCGAACTGCGAGCGGATCAAGGCGGCGATCGCCCTGCACGAACTTGACGGGATCGACCCTTCGGCGGTGATCGAATCGTCGGGTCGCGTCCTGTTCGATCGCTATCTCTCGCAGAACACGCCTGGGACGTGGATCGATCTCGTCGATGCGAACGGAAATCCCGTGCCGGGCAACGCGCCTGCATCGACCTTCTATCACGTGCTGCTGGCGTTCGCGGAAGTGCTGCGCGTGTCCGACCAACGGTAGCGCGCCCACTCACGAAGGGTCATTCTCGCGCAACCCCGGAAGCACGAAACGCTGTCCGGGGGCATCCCGGGAATCCCGGTTCGCGCGTCGAAGGAACTCCCCCCGTGTCATTCCGGGCGAAGCGGCATCGCCGCGAAGACCCGGAACCCAGGGGCTGCACGCGCAAGCATCTCCCACGGGGCTCTGGGTTCCGGACAACGCCTCCGGCGTTTCCGGAATGACACCGTGAGAGTCGCGAGATCGTGGGAAACAGCTGTCCCGGTTCGTAGGACAGCCGAAATACATCCCGCGCTCTTTCAAGCCGCTAGCCGCGCAAACTGTAGGACGCAGCTGTTTTCTTTCAGCAGGGCACCTGACCGGGCGCATACTCCACCCATCGCTTCCGCATGGAAGGGCAGCCGATCACTGTTCACCGGCGCGGGGGCGATGCGTTCGAGCGTGGAGTTAGGCTTTCAGACCATCGAAGCCGAAGCTCAGCCCCCGCGAATGCCGAGGTCAAGCCATCGGCCAAGCGGGGAGGATTTCCGGGACCCCGGCTGAACACCCTCGGGGCCCGCACGCCACTGGCGATACCAACGGCAGAGGGATGAAACGATGCTCCCTTGTCCGAGGCTGGCGTAACAACGAACGCGGGGACGCGGGTGATCCGCTTTCCTTCCATCCACTACCGGTAGCCGCCTCACGGCGGACGCCAACCAGCGGGGCATCCCCCGCGTCCCCGGCCCTTCCATTTGGGCCACGAACGACAGCATCGCAGGCGGTGAGCACCGGCCTGACAGAGAGATCATGTCTGGAAGCGGCGCTAGCGAACCGTCTCGATGCCCGGCGCGACGAAGACTTCGCGGAACCACGGATAGCGGTCGAGGTTGAAGCAGTCGCGGAGCCATTGCAGCACAGGCTGGCAGCGGCGGAGATTGCGGGCGCGTTCGGTGTAGGCGAGCCAGAAGCGGATCGACGCCATCGGCTTGAACGGCAGCGCCATCACGCCGCGATCCGTATCAGCCATGTAGGACGGCATCACGGCGATGCCGCCGCCACGCGCGCAGGCCTCGAGAATGACGGTGCTGGAATTCGACTGCAGCACGTTCGAGTTGATCGCCTTCCAGTGCGGCGTCTTTTCTGGCCAGGCCTCGACCTGCTTGTTGTAGCCCGAGTGCAGCAGGATGCGGTGCTTGCCGGCGTCGTACATGGATTCCGGCATGCCGTGGATGTCGAGATAGTCGCGGCTGGCGAAGGGCATGTAGTGCAGGTGACCGGCGACGCGCGAGATCACGTTGCGCAGGTTTGGCGGCTCGTACTGCAGGCAGATGTCGGCCTCGCCATCGGCAAGGTTGGGCGTCTCGCTGACAACCTTCAGCATGATCTCGATGTCGGGGTTCGCCTGATGGAATTCCGGCAGGCGCGGCGCCAGCCAGTAGGTCGCCATGGCGTCATGGGCGGCGATCACCACCTGCCCGCCTGCATCGCCCTGAAGTTCGGAGACCTCGGTCGAGAGCGCGTCCGCCGCATCCGCCATCGAGCGGGCCTTGGGCAGGACGATCTGGCCGGCGGCGGTGAGTTCCATGCCCCGGGCAGAACGCAGGAAGAGTTCCTGGCCGATATGGCGCTCCAGCGTGTCGATGTCGCGCGAGACCTTGGCGGGGCTGTGGTTCAGCAGCTGGGCGGCCGCGTTGAGGCTGCCCGTGTCGGCAACCGCCACGAACACCTTCAAAAGCGACCAGTCGAACGATTGGAGGTCCATCCCGAGTTCCGCCATCCCTGCAGACCCCTCATCAAACAATGTCTGCAGCACAGATCAACAGAAACCAGTCAGAAAGGGGTGCGTCCGATGGTCGGGTAACTCGGACGTGAGACGTAGTCGGGGCCGGGATGGACGCGCGCAGCGCAATCAACGTTAACGGATTCGCGTTTCGCGACGGCGACGCCTCATGGGCCGAAGCCAGCGAATGGCGGCCTGTTGCAGCGGAAATCGAAGCAAAGCCGTTCGGATTCCGCATCGCGCGCCGCGACGAGCTGGCCGCGGTCCACGCCGCGTCCGAAGCGATCATGGGCATGGCGCTGACGCCGCTGGCCGTTCTCAAGGCCGCGCACGAGCATACCGGCGCCGCCGCCTGGATCCGCGAAGAGGCCGGCAAGGTGGTGGGCGTGATCCTCACCCTGCCCCTGACGCCGCAAGGCGAGGAAGACCTGCTGGACGGCAGTTTCATGCCCTCAGCGCCGCAGTTCCATCAGCTTTGCAGGCCCGGGGACGCGTTCCCGGCCATCTATTTCTGGCTTTTTGCTGGGGGAGACGGGCGCAGCCGCCGCGCCATCCTTCGCACCAGCCTCGCTTGGCGCAACGGCGTCTACGCGAAGGTGCGGGGGTATGCGCGTGCGGCCAGCCCGGCAGGACGGGAGGCGCTCGGCGGCCTGGGATTTACCCCAATGCAATCGACTCTCTCCGATCTGTTCACCATCGCCGAACGCAGCTGAGGGGAACGGATCATGTCTCTGCCCAAGACCGGGTCACTGCCGCTCCGCCAGCCGGACCGTCACCACAACCGCACCGACATCACCGTGAAAGTCGTCCGTACGCTGGACGATCTGCAGAAGATCAACGTCCTGCGGGCCCTCACCTACATCGCGGAGCAGGACTGCCCGTACGAGGAAGAGTTCGACGGTAATGACCTCTGCGCGCTGCACCTGCTGGCGTTCGAGGGGCGTGAGCCTGCCGGATCTCTCCGCCTCCGCTTCTTCGCGGATTTCGTGAAGATCGAGCGGGTGTGCATCGACCCGCGGCGGCGGGGCGGGGCCATCCTCGCTTTCCTGATGGCCAACGCGTTCGAGATCGCTTCGCGCAAGGGCTATCGCCGGATGATCGCTCACATGCAGGCCCGCCTCGAGCAGATGTGGGGCCATGTGATGGACTGCCACGTCATTGACCGCGAGGCGGGTTTCCGGGTGTCGGGCTACGACTATCTCACGCTCGAGATTCCCCTGCCCGAGCATCCCGAAGCGATCCGTGCGGACGCCGACCCGTTCCTGCTCATCCGTCCCGAGGGCGACTGGGACAAGCCGGGCGTCCTCGACCCCCAGGAGCAGGGAGAAATCGCATGATCCGTCCCGTTCTCCTCTGTCAGGGTTTCCACCGCGCCTTCATCGACCATGGCAGCCCGCTGTTCTCGCAATCGGCCTCGATGCGACGCTCGACCTGCGAAGACCTGCTGCGCCATGCGCGCTCGGCGGGATGGGTCGTGGTGCACTCCTTCCTCGACACGGAGACCGTCCGGTCGGCCGGAACGGGTTCGATCGCGAACTTCGCGCCGCTACCGACGGAAGCCTATTTCCGGCAGAAGAGCCTGTCGGCGTTTGGAACGCCCGCCTTCGAACACTTGATGGCGCAGCATGAGATGGCGCCCGTCTTCCTGATGAGCTTCGCCGGCATCGGCGTGATTTCAGCGACACTGCTCGACGCCATCGAGCGGCGCTTCATGCTGTCGGTCGTGACGGACGCGGTTGCCGATGCGGGCCAGTTCGGCGTCGGGGAAGCCGAGCGTCTTGCCGCGATCGAAACGCTTGCGCGCTCATGCGACAGCGCGGTCGTCAGCCGCGAACTGATGACGCTGGCCGCCACCACGCCGGTGCGCGGGCCGTCGCACCGCTTTATCGGACAGGCGAGGAACAGCGCCTGATGGACAAGCGCACCGCCCCTGCTTCGCGTGAAGCCGCCGACGAGCTTACGGCGCTGATCCACATGACCCGCTACATGGCCGATGCGGTCGACCGCATCGCGCCGGATCCGGATCGCCTGCGCGAGCAGCTCGACCAGCTTGAGGCTGAGTTGCAGACCCAGCTGCAGCACGCTGATGCGGTCGCTTCGAACCGCACCAACTAGCCGCCACAACGCCGCAGTTGCCCTTGTTCGCCATGACGCTAGTCTCGGGGTGGGGAATCTCCGGGGACGCGCAGCATTGCCAGGACCAAGCTCGACGAAGGTGGTCGACCATCTGATTGGCGCAATGATTGCGGCCTGCCGGGTCGAGGCCGGATTTAGCCAGAAGCAGCTTGCCGCTAAGACAGGCATCTCTGTCGCCGATCTCAAACTGCATGAAGCCGGCACCGAGCGCATTCCGGCCAGCGCCCTGATGAAAGTGGCGCGGGCGCTCAACACCCCGGTCAGCTATTTCTTCAGCGCCATCGACATTGCCGACTGTGCCGGTCTCGACGGATCGCGCTCGGCGAGCATCGGACCTTCCGACTGCGTTCGCGTGATCGAGGTATTCAGCCAGTTCCGCTCGCCCCAGGCCTTCGAGGCGGCGATGTCGATCGCGCGCACGATCGCGGTGCTGGAAGATGCGATGCGCGGCGGCGCTGTCAGTTCGCCAGACGGCGACGGACTTCCTCCGCAATTGCCAGCGAGCTCGTAAGCCCGGGCGACTCGATCCCGAACAGGTTCACCAAGCCGTCGATGCCGTGCAGCTCCGGCCCGTCGATACGGAAGTCCGCGGCGGGCTCGCCCGGCCCCGACAGTTTCGGACGGCAACCGGAATAGTCCGGCGTGATCGCGCCATCGGGGAGTCCCGGCCAGTAGGTTCGCACGGCGGCGTAGAACGCGACAGCACGACGCGGGTCAACCGTGTAGTCCACCGCTGCAGGATTGTCGGTATCCAGCCACTCAACATCGGGCCCGAAACGCATGCGGCCGGCGAGATCGAGCGTGACATGGACGCCGAGGCCACCCTCGACAGGCGCGGGATATATCAGGCGGCTGAAAGCCGGCCTGCCGGTGCAGCCGAAGTAATTGCCCTTCGCGAGGACGAGCTTCGGGATGAGGTGAGCGGGATAGCCCTCGGTGGCGCGCGCGATGTGCTGGGCGTAGAGACCCGCGCTGTTGACCACGCAGCGGCAGGTGATGCGTGAAGGCTCCGCGCCGCCCGTGGCTACGGCGAAGCCGCCCGGTATCTGCTCAATGCGGATGACCGGCGTCTCATAGGCGACCGATCCGCCGTGATCCTCGATCTCGCCCTGCAGCGCGAGCATATAGCCATGGCTGTCGACGATGCCGGTTTCGGGCGACCACAGCGCGGCGGTACAGGAGAGGTTCGGCTCCATTGCCATCGCCTGCGCACCGGAGATGAGATCGAGACCCTCGACGTCGTTCTTGAGACCAGTTGCGTGGATGGCTTCGATCTTCTGCGTCTCGGTATCCGAGGTCGCGACGATCAGCTTGCCGCGCTTGATGTGCGGGACGCCCCGCGCTTCGAGATAAGCGTACAGCCTCCGCCTGCCCTCGACGCACATGCGGTGGCGCAGGCTGCCGGTCGGATAATACATGCCGGCGTGGATGACTTCGGAATTGCGCGAGGACGTGCCTGTACCGATGCCGTCCGCCGCCTCGAGCACGAGGACGTCGTGGCCCGAGCGGGCGAATTCGGCGGCGACGGCGAGACCAACGGCCCCCGCACCCACGATGACGACGTCGACGTCCATTAACCTTTCGCTCCTGCCGGGCGAGTGCCGAAGTCCGGGTAAAGCAAGTTCAGCGCCCCGCCTACAAGCGCGGGTCCTAGAAGTCTGGAAACCCTAGTCGCGTATTATTACCTGATGCTGCAAAGGGCCTGCATTGAGAGCCGGCAGCGGCGATGATAGGCGCTAGGGTAATGGCCGAGTTCAACAATCTCTACGCCCACGGGTTCGTGCGGGTCGCGGCGGCCAGCCCGCGCGTGCATCTGGCCGACCCCGCCGCCAACGCCGCCGAGACAATCGATCTGATGCGCAAGGCCGCGAAGACCGGCGCCGCGCTGGTCGTGTTTCCCGAGCTTGGCCTGTCCGGCTACACGATCGATGACCTGCATATGCAGTCCACCCTGCTCTCCGCGGTTCGCGAGGCGATCGCGAAGGTGAAGGACGCGAGCAAGACGCTTGCGCCCGTCATCGTGGTCGGCGCGCCCATCGAGGTGGGGCCTTCGATTCACGGCTGCGCGGTGGTGATCCATCGCGGCGCAATTCTCGGCGTCGTGCCGAAGACCTACTTGCCGAACTATCGCGAGTTCTACGAGAAGCGTCAGTTCGCCATGTCGTCGGACGCCGTCGTCGACCAGATCGCGCTCGCAGACGAAACCGTGCCTTTCGGCGTCGACCTGAGCTTCGAGGCGAGCGACGCGCCTGGCTTCACGCTGGCGGTCGAAATCTGCGAGGATATGTGGGCCGCGATCCCGCCTTCGACCTACGCCGCGCTTGCGGGTGCCAACATCATCGCCAACCTGTCGGCCTCGAACATCACCATCGGCAAGGCGGCCGAGCGCGACATGCTCTGCATCTCGCAATCCGCGCGCGCGGCCTGCGGCTATGTCTATTCAGCCGCCGGCTATGGCGAATCGACGACAGACACGGCGTGGGACGGGCAGCTGGCCGTCTATGAGCTCGGCTCGAAGATTGCCGAGTCTGATCGCTTTCCGGATCAGTCCGCCCTGCTGACCGCGGACATCGATGTCGGTCGCATCCAGCAGGACCGCATCCGCAACGGCACGTTCCGCGACGCCGCGCGCAATCACGCCCGACGCCTCCGCCGCCGCCGCATCAGCTTCGTCGCGGCGCCAGAGCGCGATGCGAGCCTGCCGCTCTCGCGCCATGTCGACCGCTTCCCCTTCGTTCCGGACGACGAGACCCTGCTCGATCAGGATTGCTTCGAGGCCTACAATATCCAGGTCCAGGGCCTGCGCCGCAGGCTGGAATCCTCCGGCGTGAAGAAGGCCGTCATTGGCGTCTCGGGCGGGCTCGACTCGACACAGGCGCTGCTCGTCGCCGTGCGCGCCTTCGACATGATGGGCGCCAAACTCTCCGACATCATCGGCGTCACCATGCCCGGCTTCGCGACCACCGAAGGCACGAAGTCCAACGCGCACGCACTGATGAAGGAACTCGGCATCGACGCGCGCGAGATCGACATCAGGCCGATGGCCAACCAGATGCTCGCCGATCTCGACCACCCCTTCGCCAAGGGAAAGAAGGTCTACGACATCACCTTCGAAAATGTGCAGGCAGGCCTGCGCACCGACTATCTCTTCCGCCTCGCCAACAAGGAAGGCGGGCTCGTCGTTGGCACGGGCGATCTCAGCGAGCTTGCGCTCGGCTGGTGCACCTATGGCGTCGGCGACCACATGAGCCACTACAACGTCAACGGCGCAGTAGCGAAAACACTGATCCAGCATCTCATCCGCTGGAGCGCGGCGAGCGGCCACTACTCCAAGGGCGCGGCCATCGTCATGCGTTCGATCCTCGACCAGGAAATATCGCCCGAACTCGTGCCGCCCGGCGCGGACGGGAAGATCCAGTCCACCGAGGACACGATCGGCCCGTACAACCTGCATGATTTCTTCCTGAACCAGACGATCCGCTGGGGCGCCTCGCCCGCACGCATCGCCTTCCTCGCGCACGCGGCGTGGGGCGACGCCAAGGCCGGCGAGTGGCCCGCACACACGGCGGTGAAAGACCGCATCGCCTACGACCTGCCCACCATAGTGAAATGGCTCGAGGTCTTCACGAAGCGCTTCTTCCAGGCCAGCCAGTTCAAGCGCTCGGCCGTGCCCAACGGCCCGAAAGTCACCTCCGGCGGCGCCCTCTCCCCCCGCGGCGACTGGCGCATGCCCAGCGATTCCAGCGCAGCCCCGTGGCTGGAAGAGATCGCGAAACTGAAGGCGCAATTGGGTATCGGGAGCTGACAGCCCTGAAAACTTGCCTTTTCGCCCCCTCTGATACATGAGGGCGGCTACGCACTCGTAGCTCAGCTGGATAGAGCGCTGCCCTCCGAAGGCAGAGGTCACAGGTTCGACTCCTGTCGAGTGCGCCATTTCCTCTTTTCATTTGCTAATGAGTGCGACCGGGTGACGGACGCCGCGCGATCTGCAACCTAGGCGTGGGTGGGTCGTGGGCTATGGGATTGCGATGATGTCGTGGAAAGCCGCCGTCCTGGCGCTGCTGGCTCTGGCCGCATGCAGCGAAAGCACGCCCGACCCGGCACCTGCACCCGAGCCGGTGGTCGAGGCGCCGCCGAAGCCGGCCATCTGGAAGATCGCGGACGCGGATACGACTGTCTATTTCTTCGGCACTGTGCACGTTCTTCCTCCAACATTGACCTGGCACTCGCCGGCGGTCGATGCAGCGCTGAATGAAGCCAAGGCGCTCTATTTCGAAACGGACACCGAGGTCGATCCAATGGTGTTCCGGGAGATCGTGTCCCGGCTTGGGCAGTATGAGCCGGGCGACAAGCTTTCCGATCGCCTGAAGCTGGAGGATCTCGAGAAGCTGCGGGCGGCGCTCGACAAGCTCGACATACCGCTGGTGGCGATCGAGGCGATGCGGCCGTGGTATGCGGGCGTGGTGATCGGCGATGCGGTTGTGCGCCGTGCCGGATACGACGCCAGCTCCGGCGTCGAGAGCGTGATGCGGCCCGAGGCGCGCAAGGCCGGCAAGGAAATCCGCTTCCTCGAATCGCTTGAAGAGCAGATGGCATCCTTCGCCACCCTCCCCGAGGATGTGCAGCTGCAATTCCTGATCGGCGGACTGGCCGAGGTCGATACGGCGTCGGAGGAACTGGGGAAGCTGGTCGATGCCTGGAAGCGGGGCGATCTCGAAACGCTCAACCGCCTGCTGATCGACGAGGATTTCGCCACCATTCCGGTGCTGTATGACGCGTTGCTGACCAACCGGAACGCCAACTGGGCGCCGAAAATCGACACGCTGATCAAGACCGAACCGGGTGCGTTCATGGTTGCCGTCGGCACGGCCCACCTGATCGGCAAGGACAGCGTGATCGAGATGCTGAAGGCGATGGGCTACACGGTCGTGCGCGTGCAGTAGCGCCACACCAGCCTTTCCAATGAAGGGCTTGCCGGCCCCCAAACCTGCTGTATTGATCCCGCCTGCGACAGGTTCCTCGAGAGAGGATCAAAAGGGAACCGGGTTTAGGCCCGGGCTGCCCCCGCAACTGTAAGCGGCGAGCCGCGCACCATAAGCCACTGGACGTCCCGCACGGGACAACTGGGAAGGCGGTGCTCCGGTGACGACCCGCGAGCCAGGAGACCTGCCTGACGCAGTCGTCTTTCGACGGTCCGGGGATGGGCCGCTCGAGCGGAGAATTCCGATGACGACGTCCTTGGACCGTGCTCCGGCGCGGCGGCGACGCCGTGTCTGGTGGACGGTCTCCAACATTGGAGACGTCAGATGAGACTACGCCTGAAGACTTCCAGCCTCACGCTCGCAGCGGGAGGCATGCTTGCCTTTTTCCCTTCGGCCTTTGCGCAGGAAGCCGACCGCGACGTGATCGTCGTCACCGGGTCCGCAACGCCGGTGGACCATGAAAAGCTTGGCCAGACCATCACCGTCATCGACGGAGGCCTGATCGAGGATCAGGGCTATTCCTATGTGCCGGACGTGCTGCGGCAGGTTCCGGGACTCGCCGTGAGCCAGCCAGGCGCGCCGGGCGCGCTCACGCAGGTGCGCACGCGTGGGTCCGAAGCAAACCACACGCTGGTTCTGCTCGACGGCATCGACATCACGAGCCCGAACGAAGGCGAGATGGATTTCTCGACGCTTCTGACCGGCGATCTCGCACGCATCGAAGTGCTGCGCGGGCCGCAGAGCGGGCTTTACGGCTCGAATGCGCTGGCGGGCGTCGTGAATCTAATCACGCGGCGCAATGTCGATGGGCATTATGTGGGCGTCAGCGCGGAAGGCGGATCGTTCAACACCTTCCAGCTGCAGGGCAATGCAGGGTTCGGCAATGGCGATGACTATGCCTCGGTCGGCTTCCATGCGCTGACCAGCGATGGCTACGACGTCTCGCCCGACCAGACGGCGAACGGTATTCCGGCGGTTGGCGTCGGCGCCGTGCCCGGAGACAGCGAGGGCAACAAGCTTGCGGCGGTTTACCTACGCGGCGGCAAGGCGTTCTCGGATATCTTCCGCGTCGACGGCATCGCCGGCTATCTCAACAAGCACTCGGAGCTGGATGGGCAGGCCTACAACTTCCCCATCGCTGGCAAGACCTATGACGACGCCAGTTCCACCGATCACAACCAGTTCGTGATCGGGGCTTCCGGCACGCTGACGCTGATGGACGGCAAGTGGGAAACGATCGGCTCGGCCTCCTATCTTGATGAGCAGCGGCGCAACCGGATCTCGGATTTCCCCTTCATCTTCGGCCCGCCAGTACCCTCGCCCGCCGCACTGCTGCAGTATCCGGTGTTCACGAGCGGCGCTGATTCGACGCGCACGAAAGTCATGCTGCAATCGACCTACGAGTTCGGCGCGCCGGGCTTCGTCAGCTATCTGACGGGCTTCGCTGAGGACAAGGAAGAGACCTACGCCGACCCGTTCTCGGGACGCGACGAGGACCGCAACCTGCTCGGCCTTGGCGTGCAGTATCGCGCCGAGATCGCGGACCAGCTCTACATCTCCGCCGTCGCGCGCCATGACGACAGCGACGATTTCGAGGATGCGGATACCTACAGCCTTGGCATCTCGTGGGTCGCGCCCAACACCGGCACGCGGCCGCATGCCTCGATCGGGACCGGGGTCACCAACCCGACCTTCTTCGAGCAGTTCGGCTTCAACCCGGGCAGCTTCATCGGCAATCCGGACCTGGTTCCGGAAGAAGCCGAAGGCTGGGATCTCGGCGTCGAGCAGACGCTGTTCGACGGCATGATCGTGGTCGATCTCACCTATTTCGAATCGACGCTCGAGAACGAGATCTACACCGCGTTCGGCCCGGCGCCTGACTTCCTGTCGACGCCCGCCAACCGCACGACGGACAGCGACCGTTCGGGCTGGGAAGCCTCGTTCCGCATCCATCCGGCGGACGACATCGACATCGTCGGCTCGTACACCAATCTCGACGCCACCGAACCGGCCGGCATCGAGATCCGCCGGCCCGAGAACCATGGCGCCATCGACGCGAGCTGGCGCATCAATGGCGGCCCGGTGCAGCTGAACCTGGGCGTCACCTACAATGGCGAGCAGGTCGACACCGATTTTGGTTCGTTCCTCGCCACGCGCATGGACCCCTATACGCTCGTGCGCCTCGGAGCGTCCTGGCAGGTCAGCGACCAGATCGAGGTCTATGGCCGCTTCGAGAACCTGACCGACGAGGACTATCAGGAGGTGATAGGCTTCAAGGCCGCCCCACAGGCGGTCTATGTCGGCATCAGGTTCAGGGAGGAAAAGGCAAAATGACAGGGCGTCTCCTCGCCCTCTTTCTCCCCTCTCTCTTTCTGCTTTGGGGAACGGTTCTGACAACCGCTGCGGATGCACAACGGCGTCCGCAGCGGATTGTTTCCATGAACCTGTGCACGGACGAGCTGCTGATGCGGATCGTCGATCCGTCGCGCATCGCCTCGATCACCTACCTGTCGACGCAGCCTATCAACGCCCCGCTGGGGATGAACGAGATCGCCTCGAAGCTTAAGGTCAATCACGGCCTTGCCGAAGAAGTGCTGATGCAGAAGCCGGACCTGATCCTCGCGGGCCGCTACTCGACGTCCACGGCGACTGCCCTGCTTCGCAAGCTGGGCCATAACATCGTGATCTTCGATCCAGAAAACACGCTCGAAGACATGCGCGCGAACATCCGCAAGCTCGGCGAGGCGGTGGGCGAGCAGGCGCGCGCGGAGCAGGTGATCGCGGAGTTCGACACGAAGCTGGCGGCCCTGCAGGCGCAGATACCGCCGGGCGAACAACCCATCTATGCCGAGATCGGCGTCAACAATTTCATCGCGGGCGACAACACGCTCTACACGCACATCGTCAACGCAGCAGGCTATCGTACGCTCGGACAGGCGCTAGGATTTCAGGGTTTCCGCAACGTGCCGCTGGAGCAGATCATCTCCGTGAAGCCGGCGCTGATCTCGACGGCGACGCCGTGGACCAACCCGCCCTCCATGTCGACCATGGCGCTGCGCCATCCCGCCCTGCGCGCGATGGTGGAGCAGACGCCGCAAGTCAGCATCCCCGAACGCTACACCACCTGCGGTGCGCCAAGCGTACTTGGCGCGGTCGAGATTCTCGTCGCGGCGCGCGTCGCCGCAGCGAAGGGGGCGAAATGAAACCGCCGCTTCCCTATCCCCTGCTCATTCTCGGGCTCGCCCTGCTCATGGGCTTGCTCGCCTTCGTGTCGATGCTTGTTGGTCCGGCGACGGCGGGCACCTTTGAACTGTTCGGCATGATGACAGGCGGAGACGCTGACACTGCCTGGATGATCATGCGCGATGTGCGGCTACCGCGCACGCTTCTGGCGATGCTGGTGGGAATGACGCTGGGCGTTGCGGGCGCTGCGCTGCAGGGCTTCCTGCGCAATCCGCTGGCGGATCCGGGCGTGATCGGCGTGTCCCCGGCCGCCTCGCTCGGCGCGGTGCTCGCGCTCTATACCGGCATTTCGATGAGCTTCCCGCTTGCGCTGCCGCTGATGGGCATTCTCGGCGCCCTGCTCTGTGCGCTGGTGCTGCAGGGCCTCGCGCGGCGCGGCGGGGTTCTGACGCTGGTGCTGGCCGGTGTCGCGGTGTCGAGCCTGTGCGCGGCAGCGATGTCTTTCGCGCTGAACCTTTCGCCAAACCCCTATGCGGCAGCCGAAATCATGTTCTGGCTGATGGGATCGGTAACCGACCGCAGCATGGACCATGTCTGGCTGGCCGGGCCGCTGATGCTTCTGGGATGGTTTGTCCTCGCCCTGTCGGCGCGCTCGCTGGATGCGCTGAGCCTTGGCGAAGAGGCGGCGGCGGGTCTTGGCGTCAACGTCGCCCGCACGCGCACGCTGGTCATCACCGGCACGGCGATCAGCGTTGGCGCGGGAACAGCCGTCACCGGCGGCATCGGCTTCGTCGGCCTCGTCGTGCCCCACCTGCTTCGCCCGCTGGTCGGCCACACGCCGAGCAAGCTTCTGCTCGCCAGTGCGCTCGGCGGAGGCGCGCTGCTGCTGGCGGCGGATATTCTCGTGCGCGTGCTGATGCTTGGGACAGAACTCAAGCTCGGCGTGCTCACCGCACTGATCGGCGCCCCCTTCTTTCTCTGGCTTATCTTCCGCGCCCGGACGGAGCTCGAGTCATGAAGCTCGACGCCCGCAACATCACGGTCGATGTCAAAGGCCGACGGCTCGTCGACGACGCGTCGCTGTCGGTTGCCGGCGGCGAGCTTGTCGGCCTGATCGGCCCCAACGGCGCCGGCAAGTCGACGCTAATGCGCGCGCTGCTCGGCATCAGGGACCGCACCGGCGGCAGTGTGCAGCTTGACGGCCGAGACTTCCTTGCCCTTCCGGCGCGTGATCGCGCCCGCGCCGTCGCCTACTTGCCGCAGGAGCGGCGCGTCGAATGGCGCCTGCCCGCGCACGATGTCGTCATGCTGGGCCGCTATCCCCACCAGACCGGTTTCGGCGGCCCCACGCAGAACGACCGCGCCGCCGTTGGCCGCGCCATCGACGCCGTGGACGCCGGGAATTTTTCCGGCAGCCCGGTCGCGATCCTGTCAGGCGGGGAACGCACGCGCGTCCTGCTGGCCCGGGCGCTCGCCGTCGAAGCCCCACTCCTCTTGGCGGACGAGCCCATCGCGGCGCTGGACCCGTACCACCAGCTGCACGTGATGGAGATCCTGCGGGAGCGGACCCGGGCGGGAGCCGGCGTGCTGGCCGTGATCCACGATCTGGATCTTGCGGCCCGCTTCATGGACCGGCTTGTTCTGATGCACCAAGGACGTGTTGTGGCCGACGGATCGTCTGCGGACGTGCTCACGCCGGAGCGGCTGGCCGCAGTCTACCGCATAGCCGGCTCGCCTCCCCAGCGCCTTCCCTAAGCGTCAACTAGCGTAATCGTTATCCCGCGTGGGCTGTATGGGGGTGGGCTGCGGCTGTATCGGCATTGAGAACTTGCCTAAAAACCGGTAGTAATGACGGTTACAGGACAAACTGCGCCTCCCTGGGAGAACACTTATGAAGCGTGCCCTTCTGGTTTCGACGATGGCCTTGGCCATTGCCGGCGTCGCCACCGTGATCGGCGTTTCCGCCATCGCTGCCCCCGCCCCCTCAGTGACGGTTTCCGTCCCCGAGCGCGCCGACAACTTCCAGCTGACCGACCACACCCGGCTGGCGCACGAGCTCCACTACTTCAAGGACGCCCCGGCCATCGTTCTGATGAGCCAGATCAACGGTTCGGAAGGCTCGCGCAAGGCGGCCGCCGACCTTGAAAAGATCAAGGCGTCGTACGCCGACAAGGGCGTGCTCTTCTACATGATCAACTCGAAGGACTCGCGCGACGCCGCGGCCGTCGAGGCGAAAGCCCAAGGCTTCGACATCCCGGTTCTCGTCGACGAGCTGCAGCTGGTCGGTGAATCGCTGGGCGTCCAGAAGGAAGGCGAGATCTTCGTCGTCGACCCGAAGAACGGCTTCAAGATCGCCTATCATGGCCCGCTATCGGAAACCGCGAAAGCCATCGACGCCGTCGTCGCCGGCAAGCCGGTCGCCAACCCGCGCGTCGAAGTGAAATCCGGCGCCTCGATCGCCTTCGCGGATCGCGCCAAGTCGGCCGAGTTCAAGAACATCAAGTACTCCGGCGAAGTCACGAAGATCCTTCAGGACAAGTGCGTGACCTGCCACCAGAAGGGCGGCATCGCCCCCTTCGCGATGGACAGCTATGAGATCGTGAAAACGATGGCGCCGATGATCCGCGAGTCGGTTCGCGCCGAGCGCATGCCTCCCTACTTCGCCGATCCGCATATCGGCACGTTCCAGAACGACCAGGCCCTGACGGCCGCGCAGACCAAGACCCTGATCCACTGGATCGAGGCTGGCGCGCCGCGCGGCGCAGGCGAGGATTTCCTCAAGACGCAAGCTGGCGTGGCCCCGGAATGGCCTGTCTATCTCGGCAAGCCCGACGTGATCGTCGACCTGCCAGCTTTCGATGTGCCGGCGACCGGCATCGTCGAGTACAAGAACCAGCGCGTCGAGAACCCCTTCAAGGAAGACACCTGGCTGCGTGCGATCTCGATCAAGCCGGGCGAGCGTTCGGTCCTGCACCACGTCGTGTCGAACCACATGCCGGACCCGAAACTGCCGAAGGCGAAAATCCCGGGCGGTTCGGTCGGCTCCTACACGCCGGGCGCTGAAGCGCAGGTCATCGCCAAGGACGCGGGCGCGCCCGTGCCGGGCGGCGGCAAGCTGAACTTCCAGATGCACTACACGACGACCGGCAAGGCCGCGACGGACCACACGCAGGTTGGTTTCTACACGCTGAAAGCCCCGCCGAAGTTCATCAAGCGCTCGACCGTGATCTTCGACTTCGGCCTGCAGATCCCTGCCAAGGAAGCGCGTCACAAGGAAGTCGCTTACCTCGTCGTTCCGGCAGACATGTACATCTACACGCTGTATCCGCACTCGCATTATCGCGGCTACCACGTCGAGCTGATGCAGAAGGCCGCCGACGGCAAGGAATCGATGCTCCTCAGCCTGCCTAAGTACGACTTCAACTGGCAGCGCGATTACGATCCGATCGAACCGATCCTCGTGAAGGCCGGCACCAAGCTGGTCGCGACCTGGGTGTTCGACAACTCGCCGAACAACAAGAAGCTGAACGCGGTGAACAAGGACTCGGAAGGTTCGCCCATCGCCTCCTACAACGACGTCGTCCGCACGGGCGAGCAGTCGCATCAGGAGATGATGTACTTCCGCATCAACTACCGCTGGGCTGACGAAACCGTCGATAACATCCGCAACGACCTGCAGTCGCAGCTGATGTCGTCCATGTCGTTCGGCATGATCGACGACAACTATGACGGCCTGGTCCAGGAGAGCGAACTGAAGGGCATGATGGCTTCGCTGAAGCCACGCTTCAAAGCGCTGGATGCCGACAATTCGGGCGCGCTCGACGCGGCCGAGCTGAAAGCCAGCGGTATGATGATGAACATCCCGTCGGACGAGCAGATCGACCTCTAGGATCTGACGAACGCGAAACGTCAAAGGCCGGAGCGATGCTCCGGCCTTTTTCTTTGGCGGCTAGCCGACCGGGAACTCGAGGCGCCCGCGGGCTTTCTGAATCAGCGTGGTGATCGCGTTAGCCGGCAGCTTCAGCCAGAATACGGGATCGGCCTTCAAGAGCTGGCCCATGACCTTCGAATTGGCGCGCGCGTGAGAGACAGCGTTGCGAATGAAGAGATAGGTAATACCGCGGCGTAGAAGTGCGATCTTTCCCGTCAGCATATCGCGCTGCTGGCGGTTGTCGCAGAAGCGGTCGCGCATCTTTTTGTGCAACGTTAGCGCGCAGTAGAGTCGATGGACGCAATCTGGATTGCTCCAGTCGAGCGCACTTCGATAGATGTCCACGCCACTGCCACGCGCGGCCGTCGGCCTGAGCGAAAACGCAACGCGATCCGAATGGTTCACGGCCGTGATCCAGAAGAGATAGTCCTCGCCCGCTCGTTCCTGCTGAACGTCAAACCGCAGAACCGGAAGCTTGCGGGCGTCGTAGATCACCGTCGACGTATGCGCCAGGCAGTCTTCGAGAAAGTAGGGGTTTGCGCTCGAACCCGTCATGCTGAACTGCCGATCGCCGTCGTCGGTTGCATCGGCGAGCAGGCGGTCTGTGCTGGCGAAGCCTGCAAACCAAGTGTGGTCGCCCTCATAGAAATTGTTGGAGAAGAAGAACTGCGCGCCGCGATCGAGCGCCGCAAGTCCGGTGGCGAGGTGATCCGGCGCCCACTGGTCGTCGGAGTCGAGGAAGGCGATGACGTCGGCATCCTTCGCCGCGTCGAGGCCAGTGTTGCGCGCACGCGCGGGCCCGCCATTCGAACGCTTGACGATGTGGATCTGGAAATCCGGACGCGCCAGTCCCTCGATTTCTGGCTCCGGCGGATGTGGCGACTGGTCGTCGGCGATGAACACATCAACGCTGACGCCATCGGGAACACGCTGGGCATAGATCGAGTCCAGCGCGACTCTCAGCAAGCCGGGTTTGCGCTGGTAGTACGGAATAATAATGCCGACCTGGGTCATTAACTCAATCTGCTGAAGTCCGATGGTCCTCGCGACGGATATGCCGCTGGTTACTGGCATCCGCCAAGCAGGAAATGCGCCGCATTTACGTCGACCTGCCCAGCGTTAGTCCGAAACACTTAATGCCCCAAACCGTGTCGTTCGCGCGCCACCATGAACGCGGCTACGTGGATTGCCTGAAGCATGCCTCCGTTCAGAGCGAGATCCAGAGCAGCTTGCACGCTGGTGCGCACCACCTGGAGCTTTTCGGCGGGATCCTCGACCGGCTCGGCCATCTTGCTGACGCCGGTGGCGACGATGATGTGACAGTAATTGTCCTGCGTGGCGGGATTGGCGGCCAGCCGCCCAGCATACGCCCATTGGCCCCCGCCATACCCCGTTTCCTCCAGCAGTTCCCGCTGGCCGGCCGCGACGGGATCCGCATCGTTCTTTTCCACGCCGCCGCAAGGAAGCTCAGTGGAAGTCGCGCTGACGCCATGGCGGTATTGCCGAACAAGGATCAGTTGTCCCTCCGTGTCCGTGGCGATCACCAGAGCCCAATCAAGGTAGGTCAGGACGTAGTAGGGCGAGACCTCGTGGCCCGCTTCCGTCATGCAGCGGTCCGCCCTCACCTTCAACCACGGGCTGTCGAGCACGGTTTGCGTCGACAGGACCCGCCACGGCGCGAGGGGCGCTGTCGAAATGGGGCCGCTTGCCGGTTCTAACATAGGGGGCTCGCACGAAGAATCCGTGAGAATAGTCGGCGTAAGAGTTAACAACTCCCGCAATCGCAGGCCACGTTCCAGTACGCTCCTAACAGCATCACAGGCGCCATTCGGTCCTCATTTCGCACGGTGGGCGAATGTCCGGCGTTCTTACACCAAGGAGGCGCTCTGCCCCGCCTCAGGAATCTTGGTTAAGCAGCTCTGAAGCCTCGCGGCGCTCGCCCGGTGCGTGTGGCGCGACACTTGCTAATTCCGCCGGGTAAACTCCGGAGCGAGCAGCATGAACGTCACAGTTGTGGGAGCGGGTGGTCACGTCGGCCTTCCCTTGTCTCTCGTGCTCGCGCACGCCGGACACTTCGTCTACGGCCTCGACATCAACACCGAGGTCAACGCCCAGGTGATGAGCGGCAAGATGCCGTTCGCCGAGGAACACGCCGACGACCTGCTGACGGAAGTCCTCGCCGCCAAACGCCTCGAGATGACCGACAAGATCGACGTCATCGGCAAGAGCGACGTCGTGATCATCATCATCGGCACGCCGATCGACGAGAACCTCAATCCGCGCGTCGACCACCTGATCAAGTTCATCAAGGCAGCCAAGCCCTATCTGAAAGACCAGTTGATCATCCTGCGCTCGACCGTGTCGCCGGGCACGACGGATGCCGTGCGCAAGGCGCTGGGCAATGGCGACAGCAAGCTCGACCTCGTGTTCGGGCCCGAGCGCGTGCTGCAAGGCAAGTCGATCGAAGAGATCAAGAGCCTGCCGCAGATCATCGGCGCCTATGACGAGCGCGCCTACAACCGCGCGGCCGCCTTCTTCAACACCTTCATCGAAAGCGAAACCCACTTCCTGACGCCGACCGAGGCGGAACTGGGCAAGCTGATCACCAATATGGCGCGCTATGTCGAGTTCGCGCTCGCCAATGAATTTCACCTGATCTGCGGCCAGTTCGGCGCCAACGCCATCCGCGTGATCGACGCCGTGAACAAGAACTATCCGCGCCTCCGCCTGCCCGTGCCCGGCCCGAACGTCGGCGGCCCCTGCCTCTACAAGGACGGCTGGTACCTGGTCGAGCGCGTTCCCTACAACGAGATGATCTCGTCCGCCTTCCGCATCAACGAAGGCATGACGATGCAGATCCTGCAGAACATCGAGAAGCGCATGCCGGAAGGCAAGGTCGTCATTCTCGGCATGGCGTTCAAGGCGAACAATGACGACACGCGCAACTCGCTGGCGTTCAAGATGCGCCGGCAGCTGCAGTTCAAGGGCTATGACGTCGTGTGTGTCGATCCACGCGTTCCGGGTCACAGCGCGATCGAGGACATCCGCGGCGCCGACGCCGTCATCCTCATGACGCCGCACAAGGAATTCAAGGATCTCAACGCCATTCTCGGCCACATCGACAACCCAGACTGCTGGCTTGTCGACATCTGGGGACTGTGGCCTGAGATGCGGCACACATCAGACAACGGCTACTTCCAGTCAAACGAGGTGAAATAGAATGAAAATCCTAGTTACAGGATCCGAGGGATCGCTGATGCAGGCGGTCATCCCCGGCCTGCAGGCGCAGGGCCACGAGGTGGTCGGCGTCGACAACTTCTTCCGTTACGGTCACATCGAACGGAAACGCAATTACGAGCTGATCGAGGGCGACCTCGCCGACGAGGCGTTCGTCCGCAAGATCATGACGAACGACGTCGAGGGCGTCATCCAGGCCGCCGCGCGCATCTTCGGCGTCTCGGGCTTCCACACCTATCCGGCCGACATTCTCAGCCGCGACGTGACGCTGCACCAGAACATCCTCTGGGCCGCCAAGGAACTCGGCACGGTCAAGCGCATCGTCTACATCTCGTCCTCGATGGTCTACGAGCGCTGCGAAACGGCGCCGAGCCGCGAGGAAGACGTTGAGGATATGCGTATCCCGTCGACCGACTACGGCCTGTCGAAGCTCATGGGCGAGCGCCTGTCGCGTGCGTTCAAGCAGCAGTTCGGCATGGACTTCACGGTCTGGCGTCCGTTCAACATCATCACGCCGTTCGAACGCTCCGAAGGCGAGCCGGGCATCTCGCACGTCTTCGCGGACTTCGTTGAGCGCCTGATCGTGCGCAACGAGTTCCCGCTGAAAGTCATCGGCGATGGCGAGCAGATCCGCTGCTTCACCTGGATCGACGACATTGCCTCGGCGATTGCGAAGTATTCTTTCGACGAGCGCACGAAGAACGAGACCTTCAACCTCGGCAACCCCGAGCCGATGACGATGACGGAGCTGGCCAAGCTCATCTTCGAAGCCGGCAAGCGCAAGGGCGTGATCTCGGCTGACAAGAAGCTCACCTTCGAACACCTGCCCACCTACAGCGACGACGTCCGCCTGCGGATCCCGTCGGTCGACAAGGCCGAGCGCCTGCTTGGCTGGAAGCCCACGGTCAGCACGGCGGAATCGATCGACCGCTGCGTCGACCAGGCCGTCGCCGCGATGGTCAAAGCCTAAGCGTAGAGTACCGAGTAGACTGGAAGACGTCTGGCGCCGCCTCCCCCGGAGGCGGCGCCTTTGTTTTTTGCGGCGAGGGCGCTCGGTCGCCAACACACTCAAACTTGTCATCCCGGAAGCCGCGCAGCGGCTGTCCGGGACCCACTAAGCAGCGTTCGGGCTCGCGGATCATTGGGTCCCGGCTCTGCGGCGCTTGGCGCCTCCGGCCGGGATGACAAACTTAAGTCGCGACGAGCCTATTCGGCTCTAGATTGTACCAGCGGCGTTGCGCATCCAGTCCCACTGCAGGAGCTGCGCGTCCTCGGCCGACAGGCGCTGGCCGGAGGCCTTGCGATAGACCGCGCGATAGGCACGGGCCGTGCGATTCCAGTCGAAGTCAGCGAGACGACGGCGGCCCTTGGCGATCAGATCCTCGCGCAGCTTCTGGTCGAACAGCGCCTGCTCGATGGCGCCCGCGATGGAGGCGGGCTCGAACGGATCGCAGAGCAGACCGGCATCGCCCACCTGCTCGGGCAGCGCCGTCACATCGGAGCTGACGACTGGCAGACCCTCGGACCAGGCCTCGAAGATTGGCAGGCTGTTGGCTTCGAACAGCGTCGGCAACACAAGGCATCCGGCCATCGAATAGAGGCAGCGCAGCTCGGTCGGCGAGACGAAGCCGAGGAAACGCACCTGCTCTTCCAGTTTCAGTTCCTGAATGCTCGCCTGCAGTTTCGGCCACGATGGCTCGTGACGCGCGCCGGTGCAGACCAGCGTCACCGTCTTGCCATCGCTGTCGCGCAGGTGCGCCAGAGCATCGAACAGACGCGCGTGATTCTTGTGAGGCCAGGTTACGCCCGGATAGAAGGCGAAGCCCGATTGCACGTTGTACTTGGCGGCGGTGGCGTCGATGTCTTCCTTGCCGATCGTCTTCATGAACGCGGTCGGCGCAGCTTCGGGGATGACCTGTATCTTGTCGGGCGACACCGCGAACTGCTTCGCGACGTCTTCCTTGATCCACTGCGAGTTGACGATCACCGCCTGCGACAGGCGGCAACCGGCCGGATACATCGCATCGCGCCACGCCAGCTCGTCAGGCGTGAAGAATTGCGGGTAATGCAGGTGCTGCAGATCGTGCGGGTTATAGACCGTGGGAATGGCGCAGTAGGTGAAGGACTGAGTCGGGAAGTGCATCACGCCAAGGTCGAGGCTTTCAAAGAAACCATCCGACACATGCGCCTCGTGCCAGCGCGAGGGCAGCGCGAACTTGCGGCGGATCTTCGTCTTGAAATCCTGCAGGCCGGTCTTCCACGTTTTCTTCCGCGTGGCGTCGGGGTGCAGCACGATCTGCTGGTTGGCGCCGAGCCCTGCGAGCCAGTCGGCCTGCTTCTGCGAACGGACGACGAGGACGTATGTCTCTGGCCCATCGGTCAGGCGGCCGAGCGCGGAGACGAGGCTGTGAATCGCCGGCGCAATGCCGCCGTTCAAGCCGGGCTCGACCTCGATGCTGATACCGATGCGCACGTTCTCAGGACCCTTTCACCGCGGCTCAGGCCGCGGGTGTGACAGTCCACGGCAGCGCCATGCGCAGAAGGCCGTTGCGCTGGCTCTGCAGCATGCCGCCGATGCTGTCACCCGCGATCTCGACCGAGAACGCCATGGCGCGCGCGACGTCGAAATTCATCTGCACGCCCGGGATGTCCGAATTGCAGGTCAGATAGAACCGGCCGGAATTGAGGAAGTGAGCGGGCAGCGTGCAGCGGCTGAAATAGCGGCCGGGCTTGCGCTCGTATTCGGGCGAATAGGAATCGAGATCCTTGGTGGAAAGAATGATCTCTCCTTCCCGGCCAAGCAGGAGAAGGCCGGTGCGCAGGCCTTTCGCGGGCTGCAGGATTTCGTACTCCATCTCGACCTCGATGGACTCGCTGGTCGAGAAATTGGTCGTCGAAATGCCGGCGGCCGAGCGCATGCGGAGGCCGTACAACTTGATGTGGTCCGACCCGGGCGCATTGTCGGCGGTGAATTCCAGCGAGCCGGTGTCCGAGCCGCCGTCTGCCAGATAGTGAGCGACGATCTCGTTGGTGCGGCCGATCTCGCGCACGCGGCCGCGCTCCATCCAGATGGAGCGCGGGCAGAAATTCGCGATGGCGGACATGTTGTGCGAGACGAACACGACCGTGCGGCCCTGGCTGGCGACTTCGCCCATCTTGCCGAGGCAGCGCGCCTGGAATTTGGCGTCGCCGACGGCAAGCACTTCGTCGACGATCAGGATTTCCGGTTCGAGGTGTGCGGCAACCGCAAAGGCGAGGCGCGTGTACATGCCCGAGCTGTAGCGCTTGACCGGCGTGTCGATGAACTGTTCGATCTCCGCGAAGGCGACGATCTCGTCGAACTTCCGGTCGATCTCCTTTTTCTTCATGCCGAGAATTGCGCCGTTGAGAAACGTGTTCTCGCGGCCCGTCAGTTCGCGGTCGAAGCCCATGCCCACTTCGAGCAGAGAGCCGACGCGGCCACGCATCTCGACGCGGCCCCTTGTGGGCTCGGTGACGCGCGAGAGGACTTTGAGCAGCGTGCTCTTGCCCGCGCCGTTGCGGCCGATGACGCCGACAACATCGCCCTGCGCAACTTCGAACGACACATCGTCGAGCGCCTTGAACATGGGCAGTTGTTCGGCCTTGCCGCGCTTGAACACTGATGAAGCGCCGGCGACGATCGCCTGGCGCAGCGTCTCGTTGCGCTCGCGCGTTGCAGCGACCTTGTATTCCTTGGTCAGGTTCCGAACGCGGATCGCCGGAGCCGATGCCTTCGAGGAGGAATCAAATGACATCGGCGAACGTCCGCTCGGTTGCCTTGAAGTAGATCAGGCCTGTCGGGAGCAGGATCAAGATGGCGATCATGCCCATGCCGATCATCTCGAGGCTTGGGGGCGCGTCACCAAGAAGCGACCAGCGGAAGCCCTGGATGACGCCGACCATCGGGTTCAGCGCATAGAGCGTCTGCCATTCCACCGGCACCAGGCTGGCCGGATAGGCGATGGGCGAGGCGAACAGGCCGATCTGCACGAAGAACGGGATGATATGGCTAACGTCCCGGTAACGAACGTTGAGCGCCGAGAACCACAGGCCAAACGACATCGTCGCCGCGAAAGCCCATAGGAAGAAAATCGGCAACATCAGGACCGCAACACCCGGCACGACCTGAAACCAGACCATCATCGCAACCATAAGAGCGAACGCGATAAGAAAGTCGACAAGAGGCGTAATCGAAGCCGCAATCGGAATAATCAGACGCGGAAAATAAACCTTCGCAATAAGATTAGCATCCTTCACCAGCCCCTGGCCCGTGCGCGCGACGGCCTGCGAGAAATAGGTCCACGGCAAGAGGCCGGCGAGCGCGAAGAGGACGTAAGGCGTATCGCCCGTCGGCACCTTGGCGACGCGCGCGAACACCAGCGAGAAGATCACCAGCGTCACGACGGGCTGGAGGACCGCCCAGCCGATGCCGAGCCCTGTCTGCTTGTAGCGCGTGGTGAGATCGCGCCAGACCATGAAGAAGACGAGCTCGCGATATTCCCAGATCGCACGGAAGTCGCCGTTGAACAGCTTGCCCTTGGCTTCCAGCACGACGATCGGCGGCTCATGCGCCGCCTGTGCGCGGCCAGGCCCGGAAGTGTTCGAATTTGAAACAGTCACAGGCAGAATCCCGATTCAGGGGAGTCGACACCCCAAAGACGCGCGCGCATCGACCCATAGTGTATGGCGCAACAACCTTAATGTGCAGTGACACGCTGCGGCATGTCCTGAACAGGTTAGTGCGGCTCTGGAACCCTGCGCGGTAATGTTTGAGCAAGATTCATGCAATGTTGGTGAGCGTTACTGCGCTCGCACTGCCCACATTGGACATGGGCTTGCATGCGCAAACCGGTCAACTGGACGACCCGGCGGAGCGCCTGCTGAACATGAAAAATAAAGGTGCAGAGGCCACGGACACGGCAATGGGCACGTGTCCAGTTGCGCCTGCTCAAAGTGATGAACGCGGGCCGGCGCAGGGGACGAATACTCCCATGCGAGCGGCTGCGCCATTCGGCTTCTACGGCTTCGGCAACACAGGCGACGAAGGCACGTTGCAGGGATTCGCACGCCTGCTCGAAGGCAGTGGCCGGCCTTTCCGGGTAACAATGGCGTCGCAGAACCCGAAACACACACGGCGTGTCGAGCCAGCATTTCTTTACCACCAGTATCACGGGCACATCGGCAAGCTCTGGCCGCGCGTCGCCGCGCACATGGCCGACGCCTACGTCTTCGCTGGCGGCACGCCGATCCAGGACGGACTTGGCGACTGGCCGCTTTCCGCCGTTGCGCCGATGGTCGAGCATGGCAATCGCTGGGGCAAATCCAGCGTCTTCGTGGGCATCGGCGTCGAAGGCCTCGCACGCGAGAGCTCGCGCCAGATCATGCGCGAACGCATCATTCCCCTCACCGCTTTCTGGAGCGTTCGCAGCGAGCGTGACCGTGTCCGCCTGCTCGAGCTCGGCGCGCATCCGGACAAGGTGATCACCGCCGCCGACATGGCCTGGCTGCTGCCTCGCGCAGATCTCTCGTACGGCCGCAAAGTGCTTGGCGACGCTCTCAAGGACGGTAGGCCGTTGCTTGGCGTCAACATCAACGCCGAAACGGCGCTGCTGGCACGCTCTCCGAAATTCTTCGATCATCTAGCAGCCGCGCTCGATGCGCTGATCGAACAGCACAGGCTGCGCGTCGTGTTTCTCTTCAACGAAGTGCGCGAGGAGCCGACCTACGACCTCGCCGCGGGGCGCGAAGTGATCAAGCGCATGCGCCATCCGGAAGATGCCATGGTCACACCCAACACCTATCTGTCGCCGAAAGAGATGATGTCGCTGATCGGCTGCTGCGCGGCGACGATCACCACGCGCTACCATTTCTGCCTGTTCTCTGCGCTGCAGGGCGTGCCCTTCCTCGCCCTCACCCGCTCCGACAAGGTGAGCGACCTGTGCGCGGACCTGAACTGGAAACATGCCCTGATGCCCGAGGCGATCGAGCCCACGGCGGTGGCTGCATCGGCCGGCGAGCTGATCGAGAACCGCACCGCACTGGGCGCAAGCTTCGAGGCCCCCATCGAGGTGATGAGGGCAAGAGCGTGGAAAAACCTCGCCGCGCTCAAATTCCTGTCGAGACAACGAATTCGCCGATCCAGCTGGATACGGCAGGCATGGTCGAATATAGTAACGACTCGCTAGCAAACTCCGTCTCATGTCATCGAAGCTTCAGAAACTCTTGGTGATCAGTGGCGTCTTTCCGCCCATGCCGATCGCCGAAGCCGATCACATCGCTCGCCTGTGCAGCGAGCTGGCGAAGCGCGGCTATGACATAGACCTGCTTACCAGCACACAAGGCAAAGCCGACATCGCATCTGGCTATCGCGTGCACGCGGTGATGCCGGGCTGGGACTGGTCGAGCCGGTCGCGCATCGCGAAGATGGCGCGCGAAATCAAGCCGGACATCGTTCTGATCTGGTATGTCGGCATGGCGTACGACTATCATCCGATGATCACCTTCGCGGCTTCGCAGCTGAAGGCTATCCTGCCCAAGGCGCAGATCGTGACGCAGGTGACGGCGCCGGTCGGATCGGACCCCCTGAAATTCCCGAAATCCACCCGCGCGCTACGCAAGGCCGTGTCGATCGCCGCCGGCACGCGCGACACCGATTTCTTCTACGGAACGCTGCTGCGCGACAGCGACCATGTGATCTTCATGGCCGACTCGCACCTCCAGCAGCTGACCGGCGCCTATCCGCCCGTGGTGGCGAAATCATCGGTCGTGCCGCCGCCGCCCCTCATTCCGATGAGCCCCGCGACGGATGCATCGCGCAGCAAGGGCCGCGAGCTTCTCGGCGCAAACGACAGCACGCCGCTGTTCGCCTATTTCGGCCGCCTCTATCGCGGCAAGGGTCTCGAATATCTGCTTCAGGCATTCCAGGCCGTGCACGCCGACAATCCCGCCACGCGCCTCGCCATCATCGGTGGCCCCACGCCGCCGGCCTGGCATGGCGACACGTGGAGCGTGGATCAACTGCACGAACAGGCGCGCACGCTAAAGATCGATCACGCCGTCAGCTGGACAGGAGAATTCCCCTTCGACAGCGACATCGGGTCCGTTTATCTGCGCGCTGCGGATTTCGCTGTGCTGCCGTTCGACTGGGGCTCGGCGCTTAACAACAGCTCGCTTGCCGCCTGTGCCAGCCATGGCCTGCCTGTCATCACGACACGCCGCGACATCGATGATCCCGACCTGATCGACGGCAAGAATGTGCTGCTGTGCCCACCGAAGGACGCGGCCGCGCTTGAAGCCGCCATGCGCCGCGTGCTTGCCGATCCATCGCTAACACAGCATCTGCGCGATGGCGCGAACGATCTCACACAGCGCCATTTCAGCTGGGCGACGTCTGTCGAGCGGACGGTCTCCGTATTTGCCGGCGCACGCGCCAAGAGCGTGCAGACGGTAGCGTGATGCGAGTCAAGCAGGCAATCTTTCTCGTCGGCGGGCGCGGCACGCGCCTTGGCGCGCTGTCGGCAAACACGCCGAAGCCGATGCAGGAGATCGCGCCAGGCGTGCGGTTTCTCGACGTGCTGCTGGAACACGCAGCGCGGCACGGGTTCACCGACATCGTGCTGCTGGCAGGGCATCTCGGCGAGCAGATCGAGGCCGCTTACCACGGCAAGTCGATCTGGGACGCGAAAGTCCGCGTGCTGCGCGAACCGGAGCCGATGGGCACAGGCGGCGCGCTGAAACTGTTCGCGGGCGTGCTCGATCCGTCCTTCATCCTTTCGAACGGCGATTCATTCTTCGATTTCAACTTCCGCGCGCTGACCGCCGCGCCGCTTGAAGGTCTCGCCAGGCTTGCGCTGCGCCGCGTGGACGATGTCTCACGCTATGGCTCCGTCGCGGTCGCAGACGGCCGCGTGACCGCGTTCATCGAGAAGAACCCCGCCAACAATGGGTCCGGCCTCATCAATGGCGGCGCCTATTTCCTGCGCCGCGAGATCGTGGATCGGCTGAGCGCGCCCTGTTCGCTCGAAGTGGATGTCTTCCCGAAGCTGGTCGCGGAAGATCTGGTCGAAGGGCAGATTTTCGACGGCTATTTCCTCGACATCGGCCTACCGGAAACGCTGGCGCGGGCGAAGTCCGAAACCGCGGCGCGGCGTGTGAAGCCCACCGTCGTGTTCGACCGCGATGGAGTGCTCAACGTCGATACCGGCTACACCCACAAGCCCGAGGATCTGGTCTGGCAACCTGGTGCGCGCGAAGCGATCCGGCTGCTCAATGATCGCGGCTACTATGTAATCGTCGCGACCAACCAGGCCGGCGTTGCACGCGGCTTCTATGGCGAGGACGCCATTCCGGTCTTCCACGCTCATATGCAGGACCAGCTGGCGGAAGCCGGCGCGCACATCGATGCGTTCTATCACTGCCCCTATCACAACGAGGGCAAGGTCGAGCGCTACACTGTGGCCGATCACCCGGACCGCAAGCCGAACCCGGGCATGATCCTGCGCGCCTTCAGCGAGTGGCCGGTCGACAAGTCGCGCACCTTCCTGATCGGCGATCGCGACAGTGATATCGAAGCAGCGCAGCGCGCCGGCATTCCAGGCCACCACTACAAGGGCGGCGATCTCGCGGCGCTGGTCCGCAAGCTGATTGGCGCCGGCTGATCGAAGAAGTCTAGCCCAGCACTTTCCGGAAGGCGCCGGCGAGGCGTTCGACCGTCTGCTCGTTTACGCGGCGCGAGGTCGGCAGATTGACACCAGACTTCGAGAGCATCGTGCTGTTCGGACAGACGCGGGCATACTGGCGATAAGCCGGCATCGCCGACAGACCGTGGAAGAACGGCCGCAGGTCGATGTTGACCTCTTTGCACGCCGCGATCAGCGCCGGGCGCTTGTCCGCCGGCACGAGCGCGCAGGAGAACCAGGTCACTGGCTTCGCACGCGGCGACATTTCAGTCGGGAATTTAACGCCCGGAATATTGCCGAGCGCCTTCTCATACAGAGCGTGAACGCCCGAGCGCATGGCGAGCAGTTCGTCCATGCGCGCGATCTGAGCGACGCCGACGGAGGCCTGCAGGTTGGTCATGCGATAGTTGAAGCCGGGCTCGTCGTGCCAGTAGCGGCGCTCGGGCCGCATGCCGTGGTCGCGCAGCATGCGCATGCGCGCGGCGAGATCGGCGTTGTTGGTGAGGCAGATGCCGCCTTCGCCAGTCGTGATGATCTTGTTGGCGAAGAAGGAAAAGCTGGCGACATCGGAGAACCAGCCGACCGGCTTGCCGTCATACATGGCGCCGTGTGCTTCGGCGGCGTCCTCGATCACGAACAGGCCGTGCTTGTCGGCGAGCGCGCGGATCTCGGTCATTGGCGCCGGGCGGCCGAACACGTGCACCGGCATGATGGCGCGCGTGCGCGGCGTGATGGCCCGCTCGATCGCTTCGACCGAAACGCACCAGGTGTTGGGATCGACGTCGACCAGCACAGGCTTCGCGCCGGCATGGATGACGGTATTGGCGGAGGCGGCGAACGTCAGGTCCGGAACGATGACTTCGTCCCCTTCCCCGATGCCCATAGCGACCAGTGCGAGATGCAGCGAGACGGTGCCGTTCGACGTGGCGACGCCGTGCTCCATGTTGCACTTGGCGGCGAACTCACGCTCGAACTGGCGGATGTAGTCGCCGGTCGAGGAAATCCAGGTCGACAGGAAAGCGTCGAGCACGTTGCGCATTTCGCGATGCGTTAGGTCAGGCTCGGATACGGCGAGGAAAGGCTGGTTCGCCGAGTAGACGATGTTGGTGATGTGGCCGGCGGCGTCGACCACCGGATCAATGCCCAACGGCTCGTTCGATGTGCCCCACGGACGCACGACCTCGCCCACTTTCACCGAGAACAGGTGGCCGCCCTTGGAAAGCGACTGGCGCATGTCGGCCAGCGTCGCGAAGCCGCGCATGGCGCCCGTCGCATCGGTGATGAAGACGAAGCCATAGCTGTTGTCGAGCGCCTTCTCGATGGCGACCCAGATCGATTCATCCGCTCCGCAGACAAACGGAGCAGCTTCCGGCGCAAGCGCGCGGACGGGAATGATGGCAGCCTGGCTCATTTGGAAACCCTGGAGACAGCAGGAAGATAGTTGGACGTCAGTTCGGGGTTGTACAGCACGACCTGCGAACCGCCACGCTCCATCTGGAGCGGCACGTAGACCATGCCCTTCATCGCCTCGATCACCGCCGCACGGCGATTCTGGGGCACGTACATCAGGAGGAAACCGCCACCGCCGGCGCCGAGCAGCTTGCCGCCCAGCGCGCCGGCGCGCATCGCGCCCTCGTAACGTTCGTCGATCATCGCATTCGACACGGAGGCGTCGAGCGACCGTTTGGCCATCCAGGCGTGATGCAGCAGTTCGCCGAAATCGGAAACTGGCCGGCTTGGATCGGAGAGAATGCGTTCGCCTTCATCGACCATGTCGTAGATCGAGCGAAGCTCGGACGTCCGGTCGCCGAATTTCGCGACCTTCTTCTTCTCGACCTCGTCCGCGGAACGGGTGAAGCCCGTGAAGAACATCATCATCGAGGATTCGAGTTCGTTCCGTCGCGCCGCGCTGACCTGCACCGGGCGCACCTGGTACTGGCCGCCCGCTTCGAAATCGATGCGGTTGAATCCGCCATAGGCCGAGGCGATCTGGTCCTGGTAGCCGACCGTTTCCTTGAGCAGCTGCTGCTCGACGAAGATTGCTTCCTTGGCCAGCGCCTGCTTGGAGCTAAGCCGCTCTTTGTTGCCGAAATAGGCGTGCAGCAGCGAAACAGTGAAGGCGGACGACGAGCCGAGGCCCGACTTCGACGGCAGGTCGGCGTTGTAGATCACTTCCCAGCCGGTCTCCTCTTCCGCCGCGTAGTGCTTGAGAACCTCGCGAACGACCGGGTGCTGGATCTCGTTGATGGACTGGACTTCCTCCAGCATCCCCCAGGCGACGCGGTAGTTGAAATCGAAAACGGCCGGGAGGCGGCGCATCTGCACGTAGATGTACTTGTCGATCGTCGTCGACAGCACGGCCCCGGGCTCACCCCTGTTGAGCCAGGCCGGATGGTCCGTGCCGCCGCCGAAGAAGGAGACGCGCAACGGGCTGCGGACGATGATCATCTCAAGCCCCTAGACGTTTGCGTAGCGCGAGTTCCGCAGCATGCGGTAGCCGCGCATCAGTTCCTGGATGCCGCGATCGAGCGACCAGTCCGGACGCCAGCCGGTCTTCTCCAGCTTCTCGTTCGAGACGATGTAGTCGCGCTTGTCCGGATCTTCGCCGATCGGCGCTTCGAGGAACACGAAGCCCGGAATGTGCTCGCGGATCTTCGCGCACAGTTCGAGCTTCGAGAGGTTCGCTTCCGACAGGCCGAGATTGTAGGCCTCGCCGCGCATCGTGCCGAAGTTCTCGAGCGCGTGCTCGAAGCCTTTCACGACATCGCGGATGTGAATGTAGTTGCGCTTGAAGTGGCCTTCGAAGATGACCACGGCGCGGTCCGTGACAGCGCGCCAGGTGAAGTCGTTGACCAGCAGGTCAATGCGCATGCGCGGCGACATGCCGAACACGGTGGCAAGGCGCAGCGTGACGCCATTGCCGGCGCCGAGCACGGCCTTCTCGGCCTCGACCTTGGTGACGCCATACAGCGAGAGCGGATTCAGCGGCGTTTCTTCCGTGCAGAACTTGCCCGCTTCGCCAACACCATAGCCGGAGTTGGTAGTCGGATAGAGGATAATCTGGTTCTTCGAGGTGCGGTTCACCAGCGCGATGACCGCATCCTGGTTCAGCGTCTGCGCCGCGATCGGGTCCTGCTTGCACAGCGGGGCGCCGACAAGGGCGGCCAGCGGGATCAGCACATCGTGCTTGGGAACCAGCTCATCAAGCGTGCGCGTGTCGCGCGCATCGCCGCGTACTGGGTTGAAGTTCTCGTCAGCGCAGGAAGAGGCAAGGTCGGTCGTGCCGCGCTCGAACGTGTCAAGGACGGTAACCTTGTGGCCACGCGACAGCAGTTGCGGCACGAGCACCGAGCCGATGTAACCAGCTCCGCCGGTAATAAGAATCCGCATCTGCCGTTCCCGAAATAAATCGCCTACCGCACGAAAGACGCGGTGTCGGCTCGCCGTAGCAAGCGCCGCGCCATTGAGCGCCGTTAATCAACGGGGCTTCCGTGGCGTCGCGAACGAGCGGATTCGCGGTGGAAGCGAGCCAAGCCACTTAAACTTGCGCTGCCGCGACCTCAGATCCGCCCCGAAACGTTTCGGAGGCTGCCGCCGGTCATGGTTAGCCAAACCCTGCCAGCACGCATACGGCAAGCGGAGATGACCGGCCACACCGGTTTCATCGGCAAACGGCTAGCTGCGCGGTTGCAAAGCCAAGGCGGGGCGTTCACCGGCCTGTCGCGCGCCACCGGATACGAGGTGGCCGCCAGAGATCTGCCGCCGTTGTTCTCGGGCGTACGGACTGAAGGTCGGCATCCTGCGCCTGTTCAACACCTATGACCCGGGCCAGAGCGCAAAATTCCTTGTGCCGATCATCGCCCGTCAGGCGCTGGATGCCAGCGCGCCACAGATCTTCGTGGCCACCTCTGACCACCACAACAGCGATAGGCTGGCGGCCAAAAGTTGCCACCGAGGAGGGCATCGCGCAGCTCGTTCGCGCGCAGGCGGACTCTATACGATCCTTATGTCTTGGGGTTTTCAGGCTGGTGGGCGGTACAGGGATCGAACCTGTGACCCCTACCATGTCAAGGTAGTGCTCTACCGCTGAGCTAACCGCCCCTTCCGCATCCCGGAAGGCCAGCCTGCGAAACACGCCCTGCCGGGCGAGGGGGGTCTAATGCCCCCAAGAAAGGTTCAGGTCAATGGAGGGTAGCCGGACAGCCTAGGCGGCCATTACCCGCTCGACCTCGTCCACCAGTTCGCGCAGGTGGAAGGGCTTGGACAACACCTTGGCTCCGGCCGGTGCTGGGCCGCCGGCGGACAGGGCGACGCCCGCGAAGCCAGTGATGAAAACGATCTTCATGGCCGGGTCGAGTTCGGCCCCGCGACGGGCCAGCTCGATCCCGTCGAGGCCGGGCATGACGATGTCGGTGAGCAGCAGATCGAACACTTCCCGCTCGAGCGCCTTGAGCGCGGCGCGACCCTCATCGAAATCCTTCACGGCATGGCCGGCGCGTTTCAACGCGTTGACGAGAAAGCCGCGGAGGCTGTCGTCGTCCTCAGCGAGGAGAATTTTGGCCATGACGTCCCGGACCTTCAACCCAGCAGGTGAATCGTACGATTCATGAGGCGGCATGGTAAAGCAGGTATGAACACGCCTTGACCGCTGCCCCCCATCCGAAAATATGGCCAGATGTTCCCCGGGCTGATGAACTTCGCCGATCCGGCGTCTCATGACCCCAAAACCGGCTCGCACGGGCCGGAGCGTACCGGCTTTGCCTTCTCGATCGACGAGCCCGTTTCGGTCGTTTCTCCGGCTGTTTTCGCCTCTCCCCACTCAGGACGCCTTTATCCAAAGGGCTTTCTGGAGACTTCCGCCGCCTCGATGCTCGACCTGCGGCGCATCGAGGACGCCTATGTCGATCGGCTGCTGGCCGACGTGCACGGGTCTGGATCGCCGGTAATCTGCGGCCTCGTGGCGCGGGGCTTTGTCGATCTCAACCGGGCCGAGTCCGAAATGGACCCGGGAATGTTCGAGGACCCCTCCCCTTCCTGGTTCGCCCAGCGCTCGCCCCGGGTCGATGCCGGGCTAGGCTGCATTCCCCGCGTCGCCTTCAACGGGACCGCCATCTATGGCCGCAAGCTGCGCCGCGAAGAGGCGGACCGGCGGATCGAGCAGGTCTACAAACCCTACCACAGGGCGCTGGAAGCCCTGCTGAAGCGGGCCCAGGCCATGTTCGGGCAAGCCTGGCTGATCGACTGCCATTCCATGCCGGCCGAGACGGAACACACCGCCCGCTCGCCCGACATCGTCATCGGCGACAGGTTCGGGGCCTCCTGCGGCTACGGCCTGGCCGAGCATGTCGAGCGGATGTTCCGGGCCCGGGGCTACACCACCGCCCGCAACGCGCCCTATGCCGGGGGATACGCCACCCTGGCCCATGGCCAGCCCGGGATCGGACGCCACGCCCTCCAGATCGAGGTTCGCCGCCGTCTTTACCTTGATGAGCACGCTGTCGAGCCCCACGAGGGCTTCCTGACGTTACGGTGCCACTTCGGCGAGATCGCGCGGGAAATCTGCGCGTGGACCCGTGCCGAAGTCGGACTAAACGCTGAAAATACAAAGAAGAAGGCCGCGTCGGATACCGACGCGGCCAAAGGTTTAGGGAGGAAACGCCCATAAGGGCAGCGGCTCCGAAGAGCCACGGGTTGTAGTTACGCTGCAGTGCAAAAAACTCAACCCCGAATTGCCCGGGTGCGGCGAATTTCCGCAGTTTACCAGCAAAACAGCCGATTTTGACGCCTTTCAGGGCGCCTGTGTCCGGTTATCGGGCAGGTTACGCTGCTGCAATGCACAAGAAGACTTAAGAGCTCCCGCCAAACGTGTGGCAAGCGCTTTGCTGCTCAACCGCCTGACGGTTCCGGAATGAGACGGGCCGGCGTAGCGGGAGTATGAGTACAATGGCCACGGATGTGGATATCTATGTCGGCAAGCGGCTTCGCCGCCGTCGCCGGCTGCTGGGCCTGACCCAGCAAGACCTGGCTGGCCAGGTCGGCGTGCGTTTCCAGCAGATCCAGAAATACGAATGCGGCGCAAACCGCATCACGGCGAGCCGGCTTTTTGCCCTCGGCACCGCCCTGAACGTCAACATCAACTATTTCTTCGACGGCCTCGCGCCGGACGGCAAACAGGCTCCTGCCAACGATCAGAATGACCGCCTCTCCGGCGACATTCTTTCGCAGAAAGAGACCCTGGAACTGGTGCGGGCGTACTACCGCCTCGGCGAGCGTCCGCGCCGCCGCCTGCTCGACCTCGCGAAAGCCCTCGAGGGCGATCCGACGGACGTGGCAGCCTCGTAAGACCAAAGTCCCCTACGCTCAGGCGCCCGGTACGGAGATACTCCGGCCGGGCGCCGCCTGCGTCTTGCGGGAAGCAGAGCCCAAGGGCAAAGGTCCGAGCCATGCCGGACACCGCCCTCGCCCGCTCGCTCCTGCCTTTGGCTCATCGCCTGGCCGACGCCGCGAGAGCCGCGATCCTTCCTATCTTCCGCACGGCCACGGCCAGCAATCCCGACAACAAGGACAAGACCGGCTACGACCCGGTAACCGAGGCCGATCGCGCCTCGGAGCGTGTCATGCGCGAGATCATCTCCGCGGAGCGTCCCGGCGACGCCATCGAGGGCGAGGAGTACGGCTCCACGCCCGGCACGTCCGGCCTCACCTGGTATCTCGATCCCATCGACGGCACGCGCGCCTTCGTTGCCGGCCTGCCATCATGGTGCGTGCTGATCGGCCTCGCACAGGAAAGCCGCCCCATCCTCGGCATCATCGACCAGCCCTGGCTCGACGAGCGCTATTCGGGCGTCGGCGATGAAGCCTGGCTCGACTGCCGTGGCGCGCGCTCAAGACTGCGCACACGCGACTGCCAGCAGCTGACGCAGGCCGTGCTCTCCACCACCGACCCGTTCATTCTTACCCCGCCAGAACGCGGCGCGTTCGAACACCTGCGCGCAACGGCGAAGCTCACCCGCTACGGCCTCGACGCCTACGCCTATGCGCGCCTGGCCGCCGGCACGATCGACATGGTCGCCGAGAGCGGGCTCAAGCCGCACGATGTCGCCGCCCTGTTCCCCGTGATCGAAGGCGCGGGCGGCGTCGTCACCGACTGGCGCGGCAACCCGGCTCAACTCGGCGGCCAGATTGTCGCCGCATCGAACCGGAAGATATTGGACGAAGCGCTTGTCTCGCTCCGCAGATCGGCGCTCTAGCCACAGGAACGACGCTATGACCCCCACCCTGCTCAACGCCGCGCGCGCCTTTGCGATGGTGTCGTTCTCGGACGGCAACCTTGCGCCTGCCGAGGCCCAACGTTTCGCCAAGGTGGCGGCGCGCGAACCCGGCCTGAACCATTCCGGCCATGCCGATATCGCCGATGCGTGGGAGACAGCCTCGCGGGAAGTCCACGCCGTTCAAAGCTTCGGCCCGGCCCTGCTGGCCATCCGCACCGAGATCACCTCGGACGCCGACAAGGCCCTGATGATGCGCATTGCCCAATCGGCCGTGGTCGCCGACGGCAAGCTCGATCCGCAGGAAAACGTGGCCGTGCGGACACTGGCCGAGGCGCTCGAACTCAATCCCGAGAAATACTGAGCCTTATCGTCTGACCACCCGGAACGAATTCTACGGAACCCCGTTTTAGCTTCCGAGTGTCTCGGCCTGCACGTCCGTCGTCGATCGGCGGGCGTTTTGTCTGCAGCACCGGAGATTTGAGGGAGGGCGGAATGAGACCTCGCGCCGGTACACGGCCAGTCACCCTGGAACCATCGCATGTCGTGGAAGTGCTGGCGCTCGCCCGCGACCATGACGAGCAGCTGAAAGCAGCGCGGCAGGACCTGTTCCGCGCCGAAACCAAGATCAACGTGGAACGCCGCTGGAAATGGCCGATCCGGCTCGCCTGCGTCGGGCTGGGAGCGGGCGGACTTGCCGCCTTCCAGAACGAAGCGCTGCGCACAAGCGGCGCCGATTTCTTCCGCGCCGCCAGCGATGGCATCGCCAGCGCCGGCAACACCACGCTGATCGGGTTGGTCGCCCTCGGCGTCGCGCTCTACGCTGGCGTCTGGTTCCTGCGCCGCCGCCTGAGCGGCCCGACCCCGGAGCAGACCGCGCGCAAGCTGATGGAACAGTTCGCCCAGAAGGACGGCGTCGCTGCTTACGTGTTCGCGGGCGATGAAACAGCCGATGAAGAAGCTGCGGAAATCGGCGCCCTCACCCGGCCCGAGAACAAGGACTTCCGCCGCCGCCGCCTCACCCCGTCCAACCGCACCCTGCAGTCTTCGCTCACGCGCCTGCTCAACCGCACAGTGGACGACAGCCCACAGCAGATGCTGCACTAGGCCAGCGGCCGCTCCAGCATCGCGACGACTTTCCGTGAGCGCGACTTGCGCGACAGCAGATGCTTGAAGCCGAGCTTGTCGTGGAACGCCATGCTCTCGGGATTGGGCGGGTCTTCGTTGACTTCCGCCGTCAGTCGCTGCTCGCCGAGCGAGGCCGCCAGACGCATTGCTTCCTCATAGAGGGCGCGCCCCGCGCCGGTTCCGCGCGAGGCTTCGGTCACGGCGATCCGGTCGATGTAGAGGTGGTGTTCGAACTGTTCTTCAAACCAGCCGTAATTGTCGCTCGGATAGGCTGAGCCCGGCCGGATCAGAATCACGAAGCCGGCGGGATCACCGCCGGCTTCTGCAATCAGCACGCGATGCGCCCAGCCCGCGATGGCGCGGTAATCCTGGGCTGACATCTCCGCCACGGCCGGCGTGCAGGCGGCGTTGAGGGCGAGGATGAAATCCTCGTCCCCTGCGCCTGCGTCGCGGACCGTGACCGCCAACGCCGATTACTCGGCGGCGGCTTCTTCGGCCGGCGCGTTCTTGGCTTCTTCAGCCGCGGCGCGGCGGGCTTCGGCGCGTTCAGCGCGCTCGGTCTCGCGGGTCTTGGCTTTCTCGCCCGGGACAGCGCGTTCCGGGTTGTTGCCGTGTTCCCACTTCACGAGGCCGGCGTTGCCGAGGAAGCGGGCGACGCGGTCGGTCGGCTGGGCGCCCTTGGCGAGCCAGGTCTTGGCTTTCTCGAGGTCGATCTGGATGCGTTTTTCATCCGTCTTCGCCAGCAAGGGATTGTACGAACCGATCTTCTCGATGAAGCGGCCGTCGCGAGCAAAGCGCGAGTCGGCGATCACGACGTTGTAGTACGGGCGATGCTTGGAGCCGCCGCGCGCGAGACGGATTTTCAGGGACATGGTCTACTCTCTTCTTTCAGTCTGATGGTCAGTTGGGTTGATGGGGATTGAAGTTTGAAGAATGGGCGGGGCGTCAGCCCTTGCCCTGCAGTTTCTCGTGATGGCGGATGACTTCCGTCACGATGAAGGCGAGGAATTTTTCGGCGAAGTCCGGATCGAGATCGGCGTCCTTCGCAAGCTGGCGCAGGCGGGCGATCTGCTCGGCCTCGCGCGTCTTGTCGGCGGGCGGAAGATTGTTCGCGGCCTTGAGCTCGCCCACGGCCTTGGTCGCCTTAAAGCGCTCGGCCAGCATGTGCACCACCGCCGCGTCGATGTTGTCGATCGAGGCGCGCAGGCGGGCGAGTTCGTCCTTCGGTTCGATCGTCATTTCTTCTTGTCTCCACCGAGACCCGGAAGACCGCCGCCAAGGCCAGGAAGGCCGCCGGGCGCATTGCCGAGATTCTTCAGCGCGTTGAGCTGCTGCTGGTTCACCTGCGGGCCCTGCCCCGGCGAGCCGCCGCCCAGGCCGCCCAGCATGCCGGCGAGGCCCTTCATGCCGCCCTTGCCGATCTTCTTCATCATGTCGGCCATGTTGCGGTGCTCTTTCAGCACCTTGTTGACCTCGGCCACGTCGACGCCGGCGCCCGCCGCGATGCGGCGCTTGCGCGAGGCCTGCAGGATATCGGGCTTCTTCCGCTCCTTCGGCGTCATCGACATGATGATCGCTTCCTTGCGTTTCATCACGCGGTCGTCGATGCCGGCGGCGGCCATCTTCTGCTTGGCGTCCTTCACGCCGGGCATCAGCTCCATCATGCCGCCGAGGCCGCCCATGCGCTGCATCTGGCGCAGCTGGCCGGCATAGTCCTCCAGGTCGAACTGACCCTTCTGCATCTTCTTGGCGACGCGCTCGGCCTCGGCCATGTCCATCTCGGCCTTGGCCTTCTCGACCAGCGAGACGATGTCGCCCTGCCCGAGAATGCGGCCCGCGATGCGGCGGGCGTCGAACACATCGAGCCCGTCGAGCTTCTCGCCCATGCCGATGAAGCGGATCGGCAGCCCCGTGACTGCGCGCATCGACAGCGCCGCGCCGCCACGTCCATCGCCATCCATACGCGTCAGCACAAGACCGGTCAGCAGCAGGCGCTCGTTGAAGCGCCTCGCTGTCTCCACGGCGTCCTGACCCGTCAGGGCGTCCGCAACAAGCAGCGTCTCATTAGGCTTGGCGATGGCGGCGATCTCGGCCGCCTCGTTCATCATCTGGTCGTCGAGCGTGGTGCGGCCCGCCGTGTCCAGCATGATCACGTCATAGCCGCCGAACTTCGCCGCCTGGATCGCGCGCCGCGCAATATCCGGCGCCAACTGTCCGACGACGATCGGCAGCGCATCGACGCCGACCTGATCGGCAAGGATCTTCAGCTGCTCCATAGCCGCCGGGCGGCGCGTGTCGAGCGAGGCGACGAGAACCTTCTTGCGCTCCTGTTCCTTCAGGCGCTTGGCCAGCTTGCCGGTCGTGGTCGTCTTGCCCGAGCCCTGCAGGCCAGCCATCAGGATGACGGCGGGCGGGCTATCGATCTTCAGCGGCGCCGGCTCTTCATCCCCGCCCAGCGTGTCGACCAGCGCGTCATAGACAATCTTGACGACCAGCTGGCCCGGCTTGATCGACTTGATGACGCTCTCGCCAACGGCGAGCGGGCGTACATCGTCGATGAATTTCTTGACCACCGACAGCGCGACGTCGGCTTCCAGCAGCGCCACGCGGATCTCGCGCAGGGCCTCGTTGACGTCCTTCTCGGAAAGCGCGCCGCGGCCGGTGAGGCCGTCGAACACCTTCCCAAGACGATCTGTCAGCGCGTCGAACATTTCGTATCCTTGTCATGCCGGATTATCCGACATGGGGAGCCTTCTTCCACGCGCAAACGCCTTTTGACCCCGCTGAGCGCAACGCGCCGGGCGGGGGACCTCGCCAGCCTCGTCTGTCCAGAAGACAGGGTCGTGCCGGTCAAAGCACAGAAACGGGTTCTGCGCGGAAGGCGGTCTCCCTAGCCCCGGCTGTGGACAAGGTCAAGGCAAACGCCCGGAAACCCTGTAAACCATGGAACCGGCCCCCGGGGCGTACGTTGCTGAACGCCCCCAGACCCCCGAGCCCTTTATGCCCGCCTTCCAGCTACGCCACGCGACGACCTACGCCTTTTCCTCGCCCGTGACCCTCGCCCCCCACCAGCTCTACATGCGACCCCGGGGCGACCATAAGCTGAAGGTCCAGGCCTCCACCCTCACCCTTTCCCCCCTGGCGGAGGTCGTCTGGCGCAACGATCTTTACGGAAATTCGGTCGCCATCGCCCACTTCTCCGGCGAGACCACGCAACTCGACATCATCAGCGAACTGGCCGTCGAGACCTTCCCGCGCAGCGAACAGCAGCGCCGGCTCCTGATGGAGGCCGGGACAACCGAATACTCCGCCATCGAGCGCCACATGCTCGGCCCCTACATCGACCAGCCCTGGGACACCGGAAACGCCGCCGCCGAATGGATCCGCAGCGGCGCGACCAACGTCCAGAAAAGCCAGTACGAGCGCCTGCTCGAATGCGCCGCCCGCATCCGCTACGAATTCGACTACCGCATCCGCTACGAACCCGGCCTGCAGACCCCGGCCGACACGCTCCAGCTCCACTCCGGCACCTGCCGCGACTTCGCTGAGCTGATGATCGCCGCGGCCCGCTCCCTCGGCTGCGCCGCGCGTTTCGTGACCGGCTATGTCTTCTCGCCCAACGCCGCGCCGGGATCGTCCTCGCCCCACGCCTGGGCCGAGGTCTACATCCCCGCCGTGGGCTGGATCGAACTCGACGCCACCAACGGCCTCGTCGACGATGGCGACCTGATCCCCATCGCCTCCGCCGCCACCGGGGCCGAGCTGACGCCGATCTCCGGCGCCTTCACGGGCTTCGGCGCCACCTCCACGATGACGGTCGCCGTCGACGTCACGAAACTGGCCTGATGCTGTACCGCCCGCCGCGCCGGTGCTAACCGGCAGGCAGACGGGAGCACGGCATGCGCACCATTGGCCTCATCGGCGGCATGAGCTGGCAAAGCTCGAAACTTTACTACGAGCAGATCAACCAGCGCGTGGCCGACCGGCTGGGCGGCGCCCATTCGGCAAAGCTGATCGTGAACTCGCTGGATTTCGGCCCCATCGCGGAGATGCAGGCCGCTGGAAAATGGCGCGAGGCCGGGGCCGTGCTCGCCAACGCCGCCCAGGCGCTGGAGCGCGCCGGCGCCGATGTCATCGCCATCGGCGCCAACACCATGCACAAGGTCGCCGCCCAGGTGACCGCCTCCGTCCGCCTGCCGCTGATCCACATCGGCGACACACTCGCCGCGGGCCTGCGCCGCGATGCGCGCTCGAGGCCCCTCCTCCTCGGCACACGCTACACGATGGAAGACCCGTTCATGGTCGACCACCTCGCCAACAAGGGCATCGGCGCCATCACGCCCGACAAGCCCGACCGCGACGCCCTGCAGGCCATCATCTACGACCAGCTCATCAAGGGCATCGTCACCGACGAGGCGCGCACCACCGTGCGCGCCATGATCGAACGGTCATTCGCACGCGAGGCCGACAGCGTCATCTTCGGCTGCACCGAGATCGGCATGCTCTTCCCGCCGAGCGACGCCGGCCTGCCCGGCTACGACACGCTGGAACTGCACGCAGCTGAGTTGGTGGAATTCGCGCTGAAGGACTGACGACCTAGCCGTAAGCCTTCTGCGGCCGCCAGCCGTCGGGGCCTTCAGGCAGCAGATCGAACAGGCGCCACACCGGGCAGAACTCGTCGCTGTCGTTGAACCCGCTGGCCGACGCGCGCGCAATCTTCCCGTCCTGTTTCTGGAAGGCCGAAACGCCCGGCATCGGCTTCCCCGCGGCGTTCGCAAAGCCCATGTCGGCCGCGAACGTGTTGCCCTGCGTGCTCACCATCGGGAATTTCCAGCCGCGCGAAGCTGCGAACTCAGCCTGCGTCTCCGGCATATCCGGGCTCGACACCACGAAGGCCGCGCGATCCGCCACATGCGGATAGAAGCCGTTGAACCCGTCCGCCCACATCGTGCAGCTGTTGCAACTCACGCCCATGTTGTGGATCACGAACAGGTCGCGCTTCTTGCCGAACAGCGACGACAGCGTCACCGGACCGTTTCGCGTGGCGAAGGCGTAATCCTTCACCTCGCCCTGCGCCGCCTCGGCCATCGCCTTGTGCAGGTCAGCCCGCGCTTCGAGGAATCGCGCGCGCGCATCCACGACGCGGGGTGAATTGCTGATCATTTGCGCTTTCCCTTTGCCTTCTTCGCTGCACGCTTCGGCCCCCGCGTTTTTGGTGGAGGCGGCAGCTGCTTCACAAACGCGGCAAGCTCGTCGAACGATTGCTGCCAGTACTTGGTGTAGTGGTTGATCCACACGGCGGCGTCATAGAGTGGCGCCGCATCGAGATTGCAGCGCGCGATCCGCCCCGTCCGCTCCTGCGCGACAAGTCCCGACCGCACCAGCACCTGGATATGCCGCGACACAGCCTGCAGCGACATCTCGAACGGCGCCGCCAACTCCGACACCAGCGCCGGACCTTCATCCAGCCGCCGCAGGATCTGCCGCCGCACCGGATCCGAAAGCGCAAAGAACACGCGGTCCAACGCCTCCTCCCCTGCTTCCGCAGCCTCGCGGTCTTTCACCAGCGCCAGCGTCATGATCTCGCCTCACCCGAACAGAGCGGCTGCACGAGGAGCTCCTCGAGCACCGAGCGATGGTTTGCCTCCGCCCGCGCCGCATAATGCCCCGCATGCTCGGCCAGCGCAGGCGCAACAGCAATGCCGATAGCCGCCGCGATCAACAGGACAGCGCCGGCGACGAGGCCCGGCCTGCGCATCATGCGCCAGCCTGCCCCGCCCGCCACAGCGGCGTTTCCGGCTACAGCCACACTCAGAAGGCAGCAGATCATTTTCTTCCGGGCGCCTCTTGTCACCCGGCTTGACTATCAACACTTCGATTGACTATCAACACTTATGTTGATTGTTGGAGGAAGAAAATGATGGGCAAGGTTGCAACCCGCGCGGAATGGCTGAAGGCCCGCGCATCCCTTCTCGCCGCCGAGAAGGAGTTCACGCACCAGCGCGACGCGCTCTCGGCGAAACGCCGCGCAATGCCGTGGGTGAAGATCGACAAGGACTATGTGTTCGACGCGCCAACCGGCCCGGTGAAGCTCGCCGATCTCTTTGCTGGCCGCAGCCAGCTGGTCGTCTATCACTTCATGTTCGCGCCCGAGGCCGAATGGGGCTGCAAGTCCTGCTCCTTCTGGGCTGATCATTTCGACGGGGCGATCCCGCACCTCAACGCCCGCGACACATCCTTCGTCGCGATCTCCCGCGCCCCTGTCGAGAAGCTCCAGCGCCAGGCCAGGCGCCTCGGCTGGAAATTCCCGTGGGTGTCGTCAGGCCGCACGACGTTCAACTACGATTTCAACGTCTCGTTCAAACCCGACGCCAACGGCGAGGCCCTCTACAACTACGAGAAGCAAAAAGTCCCCTTCAAGGACCTGCAGGGCGCCAGTGTCTTCGTCAAAGGGGACGACGGCGCAATCTACCACGCCTACTCCACCTACGGCCGCGGCCAGGACATCCTCAACGGCGCCTACAACATCCTCGACATGACCCCCAAAGGCCGCGACGAGGACAGCCTGCCGTTCACCATGGCCTGGGTGAAGCTGCATGATGAGTACGTGGCATAAGCTGTGGCGTACGCGCTCGTGGTTCGACGGACGGCGGCTACGCCGCCCGCTCACCATGAGCGCTACTCTACCGCTTGCTGAAAAGCGCTCATCCTGAGCGGCGCACGAAGTGCGCGTCCGTCGAAGGACGAGCGCGTGCTTCCCGGCGCGCGCCTACTCCTCATTCGCCTGATCGAGCGGCAATCCCTTCGCCTCGCGCACGCGCGCGCCCTTGAGGATGCCGTCCATGGCGTAATTGCCTTCGTGGCAGGCGTATTCGTAGATGCGCTCGCCATCGTTCCAGTAGGTGATCTCGCCCTTCCACGGCTGGGCGTAGAACACCGGATCATCGACCGTGAACTCGTAGAGCAGCCTGTTCTCCGCCACGCGGCTGAAGCGCTCTGTCACCTTGGCCTTCTCGGACAGGTAGGCGGGATGGTCCTGCCATTTGTGGTACGGGCTGAAATTCGTCGTCTCGATGACGAGCGCGTCGCCATCCCACCAGCCAACCGAATCCCCGAACAAAGGATGCAGCACCGCCGGCTGGTGATCCGTCTTCAGCGGGATCACCCGCGCGTGCGAGATCATCTCCGTGTGTATCATCACATGCGTCGGCGTCTGCACGATCTGGTAGTGGTTGTTGTAGAGCCCGTTGATCATCGGCGGTCCCGTCCGCCCGCCCGTCGCAAGACAGCGATCCGGCAGCGGCCGCGATTCCGGATCGGAATAGCCGAGCCTTGCCTCGCCCTCATGCGCCAGCTTCCGCCCCGCCTCGGTCCACGGGATCTTCCCCGACGGCGGATCGGTTATCCACGCCGTACGCGTCTCGCCCTTCACCACGCCGAACGTCGTGCCAGGATCGATCCAGAAGGCGTTGTAGCCCCGCCCCGCCAGCAGGTCCTTGCCCGTCAGCATGCCCGAGGCGGGCGTGTTGGCGATGTCCTCCGTCCGCATCCGCACCAGCTGCGGGTGGTCGTGCGTCGCCTTCTCGACCTCCTCGGCCGTCAGCACCGTGCTCTTGTACCGGTCGGACCGCTCCAGCGTGGTGATGGAGGCATTGGTCCACGTCCCCTGCAGGTCCGGATGCCCGTCGCCCGCACGGGGCGGGGTGTAAGCCGCCTGCGCCATCGCCGGCGCGGCGAACGTCGCCATGATGATGATCGCGACTATTGATGATGTTCGCATGGTCTCCTCCCAACCCGAATCCGGCCCGTCTGAGCAGCCTCTGGCTGAACGCAGGTCGTGAGTTCGTGATGCGACACAGCTTGCCTGCCGCTGGGTTGGCCTGCAAGCTGGCCAGGTTGTTCCGGAGCGGATGATGAACCTGCTGTCTCGCCTGAGGGGCGCCGCCACCCTCGCCTTCGCAGGAATCATTGGCTTTTCCGCTCCCGTGACCGCCCAGCAGGGCAAGTCCATCCGGGTCGACCTCGAACTCATGCTCGCGGTCGATATCTCGCAGTCGATGGACCATGACGAACACACGATCCAGCGCCAGGGCTATGTCGACGCCTTCCGCCACAAGGACGTCGTCAACGCGCTGATGTCCGGCCCCGAAGGCAGGATCGCCGTAATGTACATGGAATGGGCCGGCGACTTCGATCCGATCCCCACCATCCCGTGGACCATCATCGACAGCATCGACAGCGCCCACGCCTTCGCCGACCGGCTCGAGAAGGAGCCCATCTTCGGCGAACAGCGCACCTCGATCTCGACCGCGCTGCTGGCCGCGCAGGACTACATCCTGAACAACAATATCTCCTCGCACCGGCAGGTGATCGACGTCTCGGGCGACGGCGCCAACAATGCCGGCCGTCTTGTCGAGCCCGTGCGCGACGCGGTGGTGAAGAGCGGCATCGTCATCAACGGGCTGCCGATCATGCTCAACAAGCCCAAGGAATTCTACGACATCGATCATCTTGATCGGTACTACAAGCATTGCGTGATTGGCGGCACGGCGGCGTTCATTGCGCCGGTCTTCGACCTGAAACACCTGTCGTCCACCATTCGCAAGAAGCTGGTGATGGAGATCGCGAGCATCGAGGTCGAGCCGGACATGGCCCCGATCCAGTTCGCCGAGGCGCCCGAAGCTCCCGCCCAGCCCGGCGTCATCCGCGCGCAACTGAAACTGCCGACGGAAAAGACCGACTGCACCATCGGCGAAAAGGTGTGGGGCGGCGGCCGCGGCTTCGGCGGCTTCAACGATTTCCAGAGACAATAACTTCTAGGCCTGCGCCCTGCGGTGCAGCGCCTTGTCGGCGTACATGGCCTCGTCGGCGCGCGCGAGCACCCGTTCAGCGGTGTCGTCAGGGCCAATGTGCGCGATGCCATAGGCGGCCGACACATAGTGCGCCTGCCCCTCGTGCAGCACGCGTTCCGTGCACAGCGCCGCCACCAGCGCCTCGGCCTTCTGCGTGGCGGCTTCCGCGCCAAGGTGCGTCAGCACCACAGCGAATTCATCCCCGCCTATGCGGCCGATGATGTCCGTCTCCCGCGTCTGCCGGATCAAGAGCTCGCCGATCGCGCGGATCACGGCGTCGCCCGCCGGATGCCCGTGCGCGTCGTTGATCGCCTTGAAGTTGTTGAGGTCGAAATAGATGACGCTCGCCTCGATCTCGTGGCGCTTCACCATCGCGACGATGCGCTGTCCCTCGCGCACGAAAGCACGGCGGTTATAGACCGGCGCCAACGTGTCGTGATCGGCGGATGCTTCCGCCTCCGCCAGCGACAGCTTCAGCTGCTCGACGTCGAGACGCAGCGAGTCGATCTCGGAGATCAGAACGGTGAACGCCGTGCGCACCTGCGGGGTCAGCTGGTATTCGGGCACGCCGAAGATGTCGGCCACGCGCTTCGCCAGGTCCACCGGCCGCTCGGGCGGCGCGACGTCCTGCTGGCGGCTCTTGTGGCCGAAGATCGAGAACAGCTTCATGAGACGGCAGAACTTCCGGACGAAACTCCTGAGCGCATTCCAGCGTAAGCCCGTTAGCGGCTGATTAACCGCTCCAGACGCGGCCGTTGCGGAATTGTGGCGGAAGCGAGTAGAACCGCGCTTTCCGGGCCGGAGAGCCTCATGTCAGCCGCTTCTGCAAAGCCTTTCGTGGGCATCATCATGGGCAGCCGGTCCGACTGGCCGACCATGGGCAAGGCGGCCGAGATACTCACAGAACTCGGCGTTCCGTTTGAAGCGAAGGTCGTTTCCGCTCACCGCACGCCCGACCGGCTGGTGAGCTACGCCAAATCCGCCCGCGAGCGCGGCCTGAAGATCATCATCGCCGGCGCCGGCGGCGCGGCCCACCTGCCCGGCATGGTCGCGTCCATGACGTCCCTGCCCGTGCTCGGCGTGCCGGTGAAATCCAGCGCCCTGTCCGGTCTCGATAGCCTTCTCTCCATCGTGCAGATGCCGAAAGGCATTCCCGTCGGCACGCTGGCCATCGGCGAAGCGGGCGCGGCCAACGCCGGCATTCTCGCGGCCTCGATGCTCGCCAACAATGACGAGGCGCTGCTGAAGCGTCTCGACGCGTGGCGCAAGGCGCAGACGGATTCAGTCGCCGAGACTGTGGAAGACGGGAAATGAGCAAGCCGCCAGCCACCGGCGTTCTCGCCCGTCCGGGCGACGCCATCGGCATTCTCGGCGGCGGCCAGCTTGGCCGCATGCTCGCCATGGCGGCAGCGGACCTCGGCCTCGACGTCCACATCTTCACGCCCGAGACCGACAGCCCCGCCGCACGCGTGGCGCAGCGCACATGGGTCGCCCCGTTCGATGACAAGGCAGCGCTCCGCGAGTTCGCGGCCAGCATCAAACTCGCCACCATCGAATTCGAGAACGTGCCAGTCGATGCGGTCGACCTGATCGAGGACGAAGGCGTGCCCGTGCGTCCCAACGGCGAGACGCTGTCGCGCGCGCAGGACCGCCTCGCCGAGAAAACCTTCTTCCGCGAGATCGGCATCGAGCCCGCGCCATTCGTGCGCATCGACAATCCCGACCAGATCCAGCCCGCGCTCGACAGCGTCGGCGGCCAGGGCGTCCTGAAGTCGCGCTTCTCCGGCTATGACGGCAAGGGACAGGTGCGCCTCAAGGGCAAGATCGATCCCTTCCCCGCCTGGGCCGAAGTCGGCCAGGCGCGCGCCGTTCTCGAAGCATGGATCGAGCATGACGGAGAGATTTCCGTCATCGCGGCGCGCGGCGCCGATGGCCAGTTCGTTCCCTACGATCCGCCCGAGAACGATCATTCCGGCGGCATCCTGCGCCGCTCCAAATTCCCGTCCACAGCGCCGAAGGCGGTGCTCGACGAAGCCCGCCGCCTGGCGAAGACGCTCGCGGATTCGCTCGACTATGTCGGAGTCCTCGCGCTCGAACTGTTCGTGACAAAGGACGGCAAGCTGCTGGCCAACGAGTTTGCCCCGCGCGTCCACAATTCCGGCCACTGGACGCAGGACGCCTGCTTCACCGGCCAGTTCGAACAGCACATCCGCGCAGTCTGCGGCTGGCCGCTGGGCGATCCCATGCGCCACTCCGACGGCGAGATGATCAATCTCCTCGGCGAAGACGCGAACAACTGGGAGAAGCATCTCGGCGAAGGCGCGAAGCTCCACCTCTACGGCAAACGCCGCGCCGCCGATGGCCGCAAGATGGGCCACATCAACCGGCTGAAGCCGCGCGCCTGACGCGCAGGCTAGTGTAGCTGCCGCTTGCGATATTCGCGGATGATCGCATCGATGCTACGAAGCTTGCGGCGAAGCAGAGCGATCTCTGCATCGGTCACATTGTACACGCCGCCCCGGTCGATTCGCTGAAGACCTTCCGCCAGGTTGTCGCGTCCGGCCTTCACGATCTCATATGTTTCAGAGCTGAGCTTCATGGCTGTCAGTCCCAGATGGAAAATCCGGCGAGCATAGCCACAGCCAGTGCGATCAGCGCCCAGGTCGCGTAGGTCTTCGGTCCATAGTGTCTGGCGCGTCTCAGGTGTTCCATGTCAGCCCCTTCCTCGTTCTGAGGAGGCCCCATCATACGCTTCCGGCGCGGGCAGTCGGTACGCCATCGCGCACTCGCAATAATTCCCGGTCTGTCGGGCGCCGCACGCCAACAGCTTCGCGACCGTGCTACTTTTCCTCGTCGGTCGAGAAACGCTTCCTGGCATCCTCTCCGCAGCCAATGTGGGTGATCCCGACAAAATATCGCCGTCTCCTGGGGACTGGAGGCGGCGATATGATTCCATCAGAGGCATCTGGTGCACCCTCAACCCGCCCCCCCTCCAACGCCCGCCAGATTCCGCGGAATCCAGACCCGCCTCCAGAAAAGATTCCCCAGCACTTCCAACACTCTCGCCTTCGAGAAGTGGTGTTTCTGGATCCACCAATCCCTCACCCGCCTCTCCCGGGCGATACTCCCCTCATCACCGCCCGGCAGGCGTCGCGTCGCGACCGGGGCTCGATGGGCGGGGATGCAGGATCCACAGGCGGGACAGGGATCGGTTCCTGGTCCCGTCGGCGGATGGGTTTGACGCTTGGCGAGCGGGAGCAAAAAGCCCGTAGGAGAAACCTTCTGGCCTCAAGGTGAACACGCCGTGCAAGCCGGCGAGGAATAACCCACCACGATGCTGGTCTCCCGCAAGAGACCGGCGGGAAACAGGTCAAGGCCGAACGCCCAACCGAACGATCCTGCGCGCGGAGGCGGCAACGTCTCACCACAGACCACGGACTACCAACACGAGGCGGACCCCGCCTCCGCGCTGCCTGCCATCTCTCCACGCCGACACGGCGGCGGGGGGCTGGGTGCTGCGTGATGCATGGAGCGCACTCTCATTGTGCCGCGGCGCCACCCACGATGTTTGAAATCGCCAGCCTCAAGCGTAGCTGCCATTCTCGTGCGGCACACCCTCTGCCGCACACAGCGTCCGCAGCTCATCGACCGCCTGCTCGCGACCGGCATAGAGCTTCTTCAGCAGCACAAACGCCAGTTTCCCCGCTGCCTCCGGCGGCACGCGACACCAGAACTCGTAATCGCTGTCGCCCCAGACCTCCTTCACCAGAGGCCCCATGTCCTGCGCATCGAGCATCAGCGTGCCGTCGGCCTCGAGTGTCACGCAGACGGAGCGGAAGTTGTCGCCCTCCTGCCGGAAGATCTCATCGTTGAGACGTGTCGTTTGCGCTTCAGCCATTCGGCCTCCGTTGAGCTGGCTGATGCCGGGCGCGAGCAAGAAGCCACAGCAGGATGACAAGGCCCGCAGCCACCAGCCCGAAGCCGGGTATCAACATGAACAACGCGCCCCATCCCAGCATGGCCATAGCCGGAAGTGTCATGGCGAGGGTGACAAGACCAAGCAGAAGCGATCCATAGGCCAGCGCAATCCGCCAGCCTGACAGGGAGCGCGTTTCGCTCACTTGCGTTGCCCGAAGATGTCCATCGGGTCGGGCATCTTGGCGAAGGCGTCCTTCGCTTGCGCCTTGAACTTCTCGAACTGCATCACGTTCTCGATGCGCCGATCGAGGAAGGCGTCGACCTGCGCTTCGTCCTCCGTGCCCATCCATGCCGCCAGCGTCGTGCCGATGACGCCGGAGAGGATGGTCCGCTTGGTGTACCAGTTGAAGTCGGTCGACTTGTCGCCGAGCGCACTCCAGATCGCGTCGGCCGCCGCCCACAGCCCCTTCGGCCCGGTGAGCAGGTTGGCCGGCGTCGTCGCCGCCCGCTTCACCGCCGCCTTGTGGGGCGCCAGCACCGCCAGCCACGCCTTCACCCCTGCCCGCACCTTCTCGCGCACCTTGAGGGCGGCGATATCGGCCTCCCCCAGGCGGTCGCCCGCAGCCTTCCCGGCCCGGCGGCCGAAAGCCTCCAGCAGGTCCGTGACGCCATGGGGTGTGGCCAGCAGGACCTGGCCCTCGGTCAGCCCGGCCTTGGCTGCCGCCCGATCCATGGCCGCCATCGTCCACCCCGATTCCGGAGCGATTTCCAGCATGGCGTCCAGCAAACGCTCAAGAAACTGGTCACTGGGAGCGGTCTCGGAAGGGGCGTTCATGGGCGTTTTCCGGGGCTTTTCGGCAGTAGGCAGCGGCTATTTCGTATGATATCGGACCCGCGCTTTCCCGTCATGGATTCCGTGATGGGTGGCGACAATCACCCGCCGGACGGGCCTGCGCATCCCCTGCAAGGGAGCGTCTGCGTCCTTTTCGGCGTTTCTGACGTCCAAAGACCTACGCCCGGCGCCGGTACGGGTAACTGATGGAGAGTTTCAAATAGTTCAGATCGTGGTCCGCGATAACAACGTCGATCAGGCGTTGAAAGCGCTCAAGAAGAAGATGCAACGCGAAGGCGTCTTCCGGGAAATGAAGTCCCGCACCGCCTTCGAGAAGCCGTCCGAAGCCAAGGCTCGCCGGAAGGCCGAAGCGGTCCGCCGTGCGCGGAAACTGGCTCGCAAGCGCGCTCAGCGTGAAGGCCTCCTGCCGAAGACCTAGACGGCAGACTACCGGCAAAATGAAAAGGCCGGCCGCGCATGGGCGCGGCCGGCCTTTTTGCGTTCAGGCGCCTGCGCGAACCTCGACCAGGGCGGGATTCAATCCGGACATTCCGCGGAAGTATTTGTATCTGAACCGCTCCCAGAACGTCTCGCGGCGTTTTCCCGCCGCGGCCAGCGCCGCCTCGACGTTCTGCCCGACGCCATGGACCCACTGGGATGCATAGTCGCTCTGCTGCACGCTGAACGGTGACGCCACCTTGCGATCGAGGACCGTCCGGCAGATTGCGTAGACCTTCGACTGCGAGTTGATGTGAATGCGTTTCCCGTTCACGGGCGGGACAACCTTGAACCAGCGCGAGTGGTTCTTCCGGCTGGCGACGAAAACTTCCGTGTCGCGAAATCCGTTGCGCTCCGAATAGAGCGAGAAGAACAGCTCCGGCGACACCTGCCAGAAGCCATGACCGCAGAAATTGTTGGCGGGCGTGACGTGCAGGATCTGGCCGCCCTCGCGGCAGAGCGCGACCAGGTTCTCCATCGCCTGCGCGATCTTGAAGACATGCTCGATCGTGCCGAAATCCACGACTGTATCGTAGGTCTTCATGCCGGGAGGCAGGGGAAGGTTCATGTCGAGGATGTGGGTCGCCTGTTCGTAGTCCGACGCGTCGATCGACTCCACGCTGGACGCGCCGAAGGCGCCCATCATCAGACGCTCGGCAAACGGGCTGGGCTCGGGATCGCGCAAACCGGTTTTCCGCTCCAGCACGCTGGCGTCGAGAGGCAGGCTTTGCCGGCCCGCCGTGACCGTGGCGCCCAGGTTTCCAAACCGCTTGGCGTACAGCAGGCAGTTCAGCGCGTGTGCATCAATTCCCATGTTGTGCGCGTAGCCTTTGAGAACCGAAGCAATGGGCTCGTTCGGGCGCGAACCCTCAGCGGCGGCCGGACGATGATACCAGAAAAGGGGGGATGTAAAGCGGACCAGATTGCCCAAGCGGCAGGCCATTAAATGCAAATGGCGAGCGGAGGACCGCTCGCCATTCGTCTTATGCGTTTCTTCGGGGAGTAATTATCAGCCGACTTCGTCGAGCTCATCGCCGTCGCGCACCTTGAGGTCGTACTCGCGGACCTTGCGGTAGAGCGTCGAGCGGCCGATGCCGAGGCGGCGGGCGACTTCCGACATGTGGCCCGAATAGTGGTCGATGGCGAACTGGATGAGATCGCGCTCGATCGCCTCCAGCGTGCGCAGCTCACCGGTCGGATCGGTGATCGACACGGGCTGGTCGGCGGCGTCGTTGGCGGGCTTCGCGGCCACGCTCGCGACCGTCGAGGCAGACATGGACGGGACGAGGCCCGAGATCTGCGGGAAGTCGTCCGGCTTCAGCGTGCCGCCATCCGACAGAACGATGGCGCGGAACACGGCGTTCTCGAGCTGCCGGACGTTGCCCGGCCAGTCATAGCTGGTGAGCATCGCCAGCGTTTCCGGGGTGAGACCCGGGACGGCCTTGCCTTCTTCGGCGTTGAAGCGGCCGATGAAGTGATCGACCAGCGCCGGAAGGTCTTCCTGGCGTTCCTTCAGGCTGGGGATCTCGATGGGGAACACGTTGAGGCGGTAATACAGGTCTTCGCGGAAACGGCCTTCCTTGACCTGCGTGGCGAGGTCACGGTTGGTCGCCGAGATGATGCGAACATCCACTTTCGTGGGGCGGCGCGAGCCGACAGCGTCAACCTCGCCCTCCTGAAGGACGCGAAGCAGCTTCACCTGCATGTCGAGCGGCAGCTCACCGACTTCGTCGAGGAACAGCGTGCCGCCGTCAGCTTCGACGAACTTGCCGAGCTTCTTGTCGGTCGCACCCGTGAACGAGCCCTTCTCATGGCCGAACAGGATCGACTCGACGAGATTTTCCGGGATGGCGCCGCAGTTGACCGAGATGAACGGTTTGCCCGAACGCTCGGACGCGCCCTGGATGCAGCGCGCGATGACTTCCTTGCCAACGCCGCTCTCACCGAGGATGAGGATCGGGATCGAAGACGCAGCGGCGCGCTGGCCGAGACGCACGACCTGGCGCATCGACGGCGCGCCCGCAATCATGTCGTCGAAGCCCATCTTGCCTTCGGTCTTCTTGGACAGGCGTTTCACTTCGCCGCGCAGGTCCGAAAGTTTCAGCGCGTTGCGGATCGAGATGGCGATGCGTTCGGGCGAGGCTGGCTTCACGAAGAAGTCGATGGCGCCCGCGCGCATGGCCTGGACGACAGTGTCGATGCCGCCGGTGGCGGTCAGCACGATGACGGGAAGATCGGGGCGGCGCTCCATCAGGCGCTCGAGCGTCTCCATGCCCGAGAGGCCCGGCATCACGAGGTCGAGCAGCACGACATCGACGCCATTCTTGGCGTCGGAAGCTTCCTCGAGCGCCTTCTCGCCATTCTCGGCGAGGCGCGCGCGGAAGCCCTGCTTTTCAGCAGCGGCCTGCATCAGACGACGCTGGGTAGGATCGTCATCGACGACCAGAACGGTCTTAGCCATGTGCCACACCACCATCAGACGGAAGGCTCTTGAGCGGCCTGCCTGTTACGCCTCAAACTGGCACGAAGGGCTGAAAACCGGCTTAATCCGGTCCTGCGAATTTCGCGCAACGCCAGGAATCAGAGGGTTTTTGAACCAAACTGGCGCGAAAAACGCGTCAACGAGCGCATGCTCAACAGAGCGTTAAACAAACCCATGACGGCGCCCCACGTGCTTCTCCCAACGTGAAGCTGCTCCCGGTCCGGGGAGTCCTTCATGCGAATGGGGATTCACACAGTGTCCTGGCGACGCGTATCGGGCACGTTTGTCATGATCACCGGCGCGGCCGCGGCCGCCGGTGTGATCATCGCATCCGGCGTCATCATCGCGCGCTATCTCCGCCTCGACAACGCAGCCGACGTGCTGGGCAATGCAGCCTCGCTGGCCGCGCCGATCATGCTTGGCAGCGCAGCCATTCTCCTGCTCGGCCGCTGGATCTATGGCGAGTGGAACGACCGCTCGCCAGTGGTGCACGCCGCAGCCTACGTCGTCCGCAGCGCCGGGCTCACGGTGGCGATCGCGCTCGGCGCAATGCTGCTTTTCTTGCTCGCAACCGGCATCAAATCCGAGGACGCCACCGCCGCGATCGTTCTTGGCGCAGGCGCGGCCATCGGCATAGGGTTGATGATCCTCGGCGGGCGCATCCGCTCGGGCAGCGGCCGCTCCTATCTCGACTAGACTGGACCGCCCGGCGCTACGGGCCGCGCGGGATACCCGCCCAGCGACAACGTGCGGTCATACATCACCAGCGCCCCGGCCAGCGCCACATTGATGCAGAAGCGCGTCGGTATCTTCACGATGTGCGCGCAGCGCGCCTGCATTTCCGGCGACAGATCCCTCGCCTCCCCGCCCATCACATAGGCGGCGCGAAGGGGATGCCGAAAGGTCGGCAGGTCGACCGCATCGTCGGTCAACTCGATCCCGACAAGCTGACAGCCCTTGGGCAGCGCCATGTCGTCGATCGTGTCCCACAGATACCACGGCACATGCAGGTCGGACTTCGACGTATCCGCATGGTGCATCACACGGATTTTGGGCGCGGCCGAAACCGAAAACGTGAAGCTGGCCCCGAACGCATGCGCCGTCCGCTGCAGCGCGCCGAGATTCATCGGCTTGCTGAGCGACTCCACGCCGATCCCGAAATATCCGCGCACGGTTTTCATGCGCGGATCAATGGCGCTGGAAGCGTCAGAGTCAACGGAGGCGCTATTTCTTCAACCCCACCAGAAAATCGAGGATGAACGCGTTCGTTTCCTGCGGCTTCTCTTGCTGGATCCAGTGACCGGCGCCGGGCACGAGCTTCACGCCGCGCAGGTCATTGGCCACGCGCGACATCTGCGTGCGCAGGCCGGGCTCTTTCGCGCCGCGAATGACGATGTCGTCCTCGCCGGCGAGGAAGGCGACAGGGACATCGATCTTCGCGCCCGTGAGCTGGGGCGTGGTTTCCCAGTTACGGTCCATGTTGCGATAGTAGTTCACCCCGCCGCGGAAGCCCGCTTCGGAAAACTCGCCGACGAGATAGTCGAGGTCTTCCTGTTTCAGCCATGACGGCAATTGCTTCGGCTTGCCAAGGCGCGGAATCCAGCCGCCCGCGGAACGCTTGGGGTCGGTGACGGTCGGCGGATCGCGCGGCGTGTCGTTCGAGGCATAGAGACGTGAAAGAAGCCCGCGCGGATCGCTGTCGTATTCGGCTTCGGCCGCGCCGGGCTCCTGATGATAAAGGATGTAGTAGAAATTCTCGCCGCCAGCGTTGGCGGCCTTCATGCCGACCGTGGGCGCCGCCGTTCCCCGCCCTCCGTTGGGCACGCTCATCGCGATCATCGCCGAGACGCGATCCGGATGCAGCAGCGCTGTGTTCCAGGTGACGATCGCGCCCCAGTCATGGCCGATGACGATCGCCTTCTCCGCGCCCATCGCATCGATGAGGCCAACAATATCGGCCGTGGTGTGATGGATGTCGTAGTCGGTGACGGCGGCCGGCTTGTCCGATTTGCCGTAGCCGCGCATGTCCGGCGCGATGACGTGATAGCCTGCGGCGGCGATCGCCGGGATCTGGTGACGCCAGGAATACCAGCTCTCCGGCCAGCCATGGACGAGAACCACCAATGGCCCGCTGCCCGCCTCGGCGACGCGCAACTTGATGCCGTTGGTCTCGATCATGCGGAAATGGACGCCGTCGACCGGACTGGGCGTCGTCGCGGGCTGCGATGCGCATGACGCCAGCAGCAGTCCTGCGGCTGCAATCATGCCGCTGGCCAAGCGGCGGGTGATCGATGGCTGCATTGGATAATCTCCCTTGCGCTCATCGGCGGCGCTTGCAGGCAGGGTTTCAAAGCCGGGCCCGGATCGCAAGCGCTTCGTTGGCCTGCCGGGATGACAGCGTCGGAAGGCTCCGCTAATCCAGCCGTCAGACACGACTGCGGAGCATCACGACCATGAAAGCCGTCCTCTCGAAGGCCCCGGGCCTGCCCGATACGCTGGTGCTGGAGGATGTGCCCTCGCCCACGCCGAAAGCGGGTGAGATCCTGATCTCGGTGAAGGCTGTCGGGGTGAACTTTCCCGACTTCCTGATCATCCAGGACATGTACCAGTTCAAGCCGCCGCGCCCCTTCTCGCCGGGCGGCGAGATTTCCGGCGTCGTGAAGGCCGTCGGCGATGGCGTCACGTCGTTCAAGGTCGGCGACAAGGTGTTCGGCTCGACCGGCGCGGGCGGCATGGCGGAAGAGATTGTCGTTCCGGCCAACCGCATGAACGCCCTGCCCGACTACATGCCGTTCGACGAAGCCGCCGCCTTCCTGATGACCTACGGCACCTCGCACTACGCGCTGAAGGATCGCGGCCACATCAAGCCGGGCGAAACGTTGCTCGTGCTTGGCGCCGCGGGCGGCGTCGGCCTCGCTGCGGTCGAACTCGGCGTTGCGATGGGCGCGACCGTCATCGCTGCGGCCTCGACGCAGGAGAAAGTCGACTTCTGCATCTCGAAGGGCGCGCACAAGGGCCTCGTCTATCCCGAGAACCCGCTGAGCCGCGACCAGCAGAAGACGTTCTCCGACCAGATCAAGGAACTGGGCGGCGGCGGCGTGGACGTCATCTATGACGGCGTGGGCGGCGATTATGCTGAGCCGGCCGTGCGGGCGCTGAACTGGGAAGGCCGCTTCCTGGTGATCGGCTTCCCGGCCGGCATTCCCAAGCTGCCGCTCAACCTTACGCTTTTGAAATCCTGCCAGATCGTCGGCGTTTTCTGGGGCGCTTTCGTCGCGCGCGACCCGAAAGGCCATGCAGATAACCTCGCCGACCTGTTCCGGCTCTACAGGGAAGGCAAAATTCGGCCACACGTGTCCAGCAGGTACCCGCTGGAGCGCGCCGCCGAAGCCATCAAGGAGCTTTCGGAACGCCGCGCAAAAGGCAAAGTGGTCATCACGATCTGAGACCGGTTCAACAAGGGGATTCGCCCATGTCCAAACACATCGCCCTGCTCGCTGCGGCCAGCGTCCTGGCTGCAGCCTGCGCTTCCAACCCTGCCCCCGCTCCGGGCATGACCACGACCACCGGCGGCGCGGTCGCGCTTCCTGGCGCTTCGGCCAGCGGCACGGCCACCGTCTCGAACATGGCGTCGACCACCGCGTGGCTCGCTGAAGAGAAGCTCATCCCGGCCGATCCGGTGCTGGCGCTGGTCAGCGCGACAGGCGGCGATGTCGATAATCCGATGGGCGTGGTCGTCACCTGCAACGCTGCGAACGGCGGCACGACGATGAAGGTGGGCAAGCAACCGGCAAGCCGGGTGGGCCAGAGCGCGACCTTCCGCCTGCGCACCGGCGCGAGCGCGCAGGAAGTCGAAGGGAAATTCCAGGCCAATCCGAAATCGCCCGAAGCCGATTTCGTCTTCCCGATTCGTCAGGCGGACCTGCTGGCGATGAGCCAGCTCGACCTCGTGTCGATCGTTGACGATCAGGGCGCCGTGCAGTGGGCCTTCGTGAAGGATCCGGGCTCGCTCGTGCAGGCGAAATACGTCGCCTCGCTGAAGGGCCTGCCGCAGCAGGCGACGGACTTCGTCGCCTACTGCAACCCGAAATAGCCGGATCCACGGTAGAGACATGAGAAGGCCCGGAGCGATGCTCCGGGCCTTCGCGTTTCTCCGCAATGTTGGCCGTCCCTAGTTGGGCGCCGGCGCCGGAGCTGCCGCGGCAGCGTCCGCATCCTCATGCGCGCGGTTGATGATGTAGGCGCGGATGGATTCAGCGTCGTCCGGCGTCAGCGTGGCCTTGAAGCTGGCCATGCCGGCGCTCGCAAGCTTGCCGTTCAGAACCACGTCGGCGAAGTCCTCCTTCGTGCCAGGCGCCTGCGCCCAGCGGAGATCCTGCACCGCACCGCTCGAGATCACGAGCGGGCCGTGGCAGACCATGCAGTTGCGATCGAACAGCAGGCGGCCACGCTCGAGCTGCTGCGCGTTGCCGAAGTCTTCGGCGGCCGGAACCATGTCCTGCTCGAAGACCTCGTAAGGCGGAAGCTCAGCCTTGCCGCCGATCTTGTAGACGAACACGCGGCCCATTTCGGACGAGCCGATTTTCGGGATCGCGCCGCCGCCGCCGGTCAGCGGAAGAGCAGTGCCCCACCCTGCCGTCACGGCGATGTACTGCTCGCCATCGATCTCGTAGCTCATCGGGCCGGACATGACCGGATAGTGCGCTTCGGTTTCCCACTTGGGCGCGCCGCTGGCCGCGTCGAACGCGCGGAACTTGCCATCGAGGCTGCCTTGGAACACCAGCCCTCCGCCTGTCGCCAGCACGCCGCCATTCCACGGCGTTCCATAGTCGTGCACCCAGCGCGGCTTCTTCGCGGCAGGATCCCACGCAACGAGCTGTCCCTTGAGAGCAGCACGCCCCGCAAGCCGCTCGTTCAGCGTCGGCGTCGGGCCGACGCCCGCGAACTCGATGCCGGTGTTCCAGAAGCCGGGGCGGTATTCATGCTCGGCTTCATCCGCATAGAGCTGCGGCAGCGTGTGCGCCGGAATATAAACCAGCCCCGTGTCCGGGCTGAACGCCATCGGATGCCAGTTGTGCGCGCCCAGCGGACCCGGGATCGCCTGGAACGGCGTATCGAGATAGCGCGCGCCCGGATCTTCAACCGGACGACCCGTCGCGAGATCGACGCTGGACGCCCAGTTGATGTTGTCCTGATACTTGTCGGCGGAGAGCAGCTTACCCGTCGCGCGGTCGATCACGTAGAAGAAGCCGTTCTTCGGCGCCTGCATCAGCACCTTTTTCGTCTCTTCGCCGCTCTTGATGTCGGCGAGGATGATGTGCTGCGTGGCCGTGTAGTCCCACGTCTCGCCCGGCGTTGTCTGATAGTGCCAGACATACTCGCCCGTCTCCGGCTTGATCGCGAGGATCGACGACAGAAGCAGGTTGTCGCCGCCGGACGGATCGCGCAGGCGCCGGTTCCACGGCGAGCCGTTGCCGATGCCGACATAGAAGATGTCGAGTTCCGGATCGTAGGCCATGGCATCCCACGCCGTGCCGCCGCCGCCCGTCTCGGTCCATTCGCCGGTGTCGCCCCAGCTTACGTTGCCGACGTCGGTGAAGAACTTGTCGGAGGCTTCGTTGTCCGGCTGCTTGTTGGGGTTCGGCGTCATGTAGAAGCGCCAGGCCTTGTCGCCCGTCTTGGCGTCGTAGGCCGTGATGTAACCGCGCACGCCGAGCTCGGCGCCGCCATTCCCGATGATCACCTTGCCCTTCACCACACGCGGCGCGCCGGTGATCGTGTAGGGCCGCGACTGGTCGACGGTGACCTGCTCCCACGACTTCTCACCGGTCTTGGCGTCGAGCGCTAACAGACGCCCATCGATCGTGCCCAGATAAACCTTGCCTTCCCAGATCGCGACGCCGCGGTTCACGACATCGCAGCAGGCCGAGACGCCGCGCGCCTTGTCGACCGCCGGGTCGAATTTCCAGAGCCGTTCGCCCGTCTTGGCGTTATAGGCGTAGGCCACCGACCATGCCGACGTGACGTACATCACGCCGTCGACGACGATCGGCGTCGATTCCATGCCGCGGTTGGTGTCGAGGTCCGCCGTCCAGGCAAGGCCAAGGCTGGTGACATTCTCGCCGTTCACCTGTTTCAGCGGCGAATAACGCTGCTCGGAATAGGTGCGGCCGTGGGAGATCCAGATTTCGGGACGCTTGTCGGCGGAGATGATCGCATCGCCGTTCACATCGGCGGCGGTCAGCGCCGGAAGCTTGCTCTCTCCGCACGATGCGAGCGCAAGCAGCGCCGCGCCTGCGGCCAAGGCTACGCTGAACCTCATGAAACCCTCCCTCGTCCTGTCGCCGGACATACCGGCTTTTCTGCACCAATGGCGCGCTTTGGCAAAGGGCATCGCGATGCGTCAGGGATGTCTTGACGCACGCAATCTGTCAGGATATCCCTGACAAAACCACGGAGGCGGCAATGGCAGCGAAGACGAAGAAGCCTGCAAAGCAGGACAAGGCGACGCTGGTGTGCAGCTTCTGCGGGATGACGGATAAGGAGGTCACGAGCCTACTCGCCGCCGGCGCGCAGCCGGGCGTCTACATATGCGCTGCGTGCGTGGGCGCCTGCAATCAGGTGCTTGGGGGAGTCCCGGCGGAAGGGCCTGCGGACTGGGCGAAGCGTAGCGACAGTGACCTGCTCGCCAACCTCCCTCGTACGCAGTCGGCGCATCAGTCGACGGCGTCGGTGCTGCAGCAGCAGATCGATGTGCTGCGCAAACGCGAGGTCAGCTGGCAGAAGATAGGAGATGCGCTGGGCGTGTCGCGACAGGCGGCGTGGGAGCGCTTCGGCTAGCCGGCGATGCGCGAGATGTCGGCAAGCACGTCGTCGAGCGAGCCGTCATTCTCCGGAGCAGGCGCCTGGCGCGCGACCGGGCCCTCGGCCTGATCGCTGCCGAGCACCCGGCCAATGGCGGACAGGAGTTCGCCCCGGTCGATTGGCTTCGACACATAGCCGGACATGCCCAGGCCGATCAGGCGTTCACGATCGCCGCTCATGGCGTCGGCGGTCAGCGCGATGACGGGCAAGTCGCACAGAGGCGGGGCGGAGGCGCGGATGCGCCTGATCGCCTCGGTTCCGTCCATCACCGGCATGTGGACATCGAGCAGCACAAGATCGAAGGGCTGGCGGGCCAGAGCGTCCAGCGCCTCCTGCCCGTTCGTGGCCTCTGTGATGAGAGCGCCCTGCGGCTGCAGGAAAAGGCGCACGACCTGGCGGTTGATGGCATTGTCGTCGGTGAGCAGCACACGGGCGCCGCGCAGACTGACCCCAGCCGGCTTTGCCTGCTCGCGCGGCGCATCGGCAGCGATGCCGGTCGCGGCGTCGGCGAGGAAGGTAAAGGTAAAGACCGAGCCGCGGCCGGGGGTCGAGCGCACGACGATGTCGCCGCCCATCAAGCGCGCCAACCGCCGCGAAATCGCAAGGCCAAGGCCGGTGCCGCCGAACTGCCGCGTCGTTGAACCATCCGCCTGCGTAAAGGCCTCGAAAAGGCGATCCGCCGTCGCTTGGTTCATGCCGATGCCGGTATCGGCGACCGCGACGGTCACCCGGCTCCTGCCGCCTTCGACGGACGCAACGGTCGTGCTGATGTGCACCCCGCCTTCGCGGGTGAATTTCACGGCGTTGGAGACGAGGTTGGACAGGCACTGGCGCACGCGCACCGGATCGTAGCGAAGACGCAGCTTGTCGGGCGTGTCCGTCATCACGAGGCTGACGCCCTTCTCGCGCGCGATCGACTGGAACAGGCGATGCACCTGCTGCACGGTCGCGAGCAGTTCGGTGTCGACCGGCGCCACATCGAGCTTGCCGGCCTCGATCTTCGACAGGTCGAGCACGTCGTTGAGGATCGCCATCAGTGTCACGCCGGAATCGCGGATGGTGGTCACCATCTCGCGGGTCGCGTCGTCGAGCTCGCGTGACTCGAGGCCCTGCGCCATGCCGAGAATGCCGTTCAGCGGCGTGCGGATCTCGTGGCTCATGTTGGCTAGGAATTCACTCTTGGCGCGGGTCGCGGCCTCCGCTGCGTCGCGCGCGGATTCCACCTCGGCCAGCCGCTGCACGCGCTCTTCCGCCAGCGAGGCCTGCGCGACCTGCACGCGGGCGTTCTGGTTGATGAGGAAGAATGTGAAAGGCGGGGCAACCAGCGACGTGATGAGGATCGTGGTCGTGGCGTCATACGGACGGCCATCCGGCATGACGTAAACACTGACAATAAAATCGACCACCACCGCCACGATGACGATGAGCGCCGAAATCAGCGCCGCCTGAATAAGGTGCTTCCGAAGCATCGCTGCCACCGCCTGCCTGCAGCCACACATGCCTGAAATTGGTAAAGTTTTCGCGGATCGCCGTTTACGCGGCGAAAACCGGCCTAGTTGCGGGCCGCTTCGACGAGTTCCGCCTGTGCGGCAGCGATTGCGAGGTCAATCGCGCGCTCCCAGTCACGGGCGGCGGTAACGTCCCTAGCAGTGTCCGGCATCGCGACGGAACGGGAGGCGTTGACGACGCCGCCCTCGCGGCCGCGCGGCCCCTGGACGAAACCGGCCAGCGCGTCGCGCGCGCCTGCGCCCTGCGCGCCATAGCCCGGCACGAGGAACAGCGCGTCACCTGATGTCGCCCGCAGCTTCTCGGCTTCCGCAGGGCCTGTCGCGCCCGCGACCATCATCAGGCCAGACCAGCCTTCCTTGCCCCGCAGTCGCGAGACCATCGGCGCAAGCGCCCGGGCGACGTGCAGGTAGAGCGGCTCGCCATCAATTAGCTTCTGCTGGAAATCCTTCGAGCCCGGATTGGACGTGCGCGCCAGCACGACGACGCCCTTCCCTTCGCGCTCCGCCACCGCGACGAACGGCTCGATCGTGTCGATGCCCATGTAGGGGTTCACGGTGATCGCATCGCACGGACAGGACGAGTCGGCGCCGAGATAGCCCTCGGCATATCCCTCCGCCGTCGATCCGATGTCGCCGCGCTTGGCGTCGAGGATGACGATCAGGCCGGCGCGCGTTGCAGCGCGGCAGACTTCCTCGAGTGCGTGGAGACCGCTGGCGCCCCAGCGTTCGAACAAGCCGGCCTGCGGCTTCACCACGGCGGCTTTGCCGATGATGCGCTCGACAAGCGCGACGCCCCATTTGGCGGCCGCCTCCGGACCCGGACGTCCGAACAGGGCTGGGATCATCGACGCATGCGGATCAATGCCCACGCACAACGGGCCCTTGTCACGGACACCGGCGATCAGGCGGTCGGCAAAATTTCGGCTCACGGATCCTCGCCCACGCGGCACAGCACCTTCACCACCGCGCGCTCATCGCGCAGGCGGTCTGCCTCGGCCGAGTAGGACGAGGCGGAGAGTGCATGCGCTTCGCCGCCCGGCGCGACAAGCCCCTGCTCTTCCAGGAAGTCGCGGATCGAATCGGGCGAGGCGGTGTAGATGCGGTTGCGCCGTGGGCTTTCGGCCACCGTCACGCCGACAACGGCGCCGTCCTTGTCGAAGACCGGCCCGCCGCTCATGCCGGACAGAGTGCCCTCGATGCCTTCCGAACGTTCCCGTTCGGCCCAGGCCAGCACCGGCTCTTCCATCGCATAGCGGCCGCGCGTGACGAGGTTGGAACGGGACTCGAGAATCGAGACGGCCTCTCCTGACCGGCCCTGCGGATAGCCGACATGATAGCCGGGCTCTCCAACCCGCAGTTCGCGGTCGAGAGCCAGCGTCAGCGCGGTCGGCGCGCGATCGGTCAGCAGCAGGGCGAGATCGGTGTTCTCGGACGTCAGCACGGAATCGACCCGCACCATCCGGCCATTGCCGACAGCGAGACCGACGCGCGAACAGCCATCGACGACGTGCCGGGCGGTCAGCCAGGCGCCGGACGTGTTGATCGCGAACGCCGTGCCGATGCCGTCCTCGGCGTCCCCGACCTGCACCAGCACCCGCTCGTCGAACGGGTCGGATTCGGGCAGCGGGTCGCCCTCGTCATCATAGGTCGCGTCGGGCTCGGCGGCTTCGTTTTCTGTGATTTCCGGGGTCCGGCCGCGCTCTGCGTGTTCGGAGCCGACATCCACGCGCTCTTCGCCAACACGCCACGGGTCATCCTTGTCGCCGGCGCCGCTGGAAAACAGCGTACCGACGATCACGGCCAGCACGACCGCATAGACCACCCAATCGGGGATTCTCATGCACGTCTCCGAAGAGCCTTATATTCGGGTGCGCGCCCCAACTCACAAGGCCGTTGCCCATACCATGGCTGCGGCCCGTAAGCTCTGCGGAAGCCGGCCTGTCACGTGGCGTCATGACGTTAGCGGCAAGATTTCAAACGATGTTTTCCCGATTCTTTGTTTGACAACGTAGCCGACGGGCGCGTCAATCAGTGTTGCGGGCACACAAGACTCGCGAACAAAGAAGGGAGTGTTGATGAAACGTCCAGTTTCATTTGTTGTGTCCCTTGTCCTGATCCTAGGGACTTCGGCTTGCGGCGGCGCCGCGGCTGGCAAGCCACAGATCGCAGAAGCCTGCAGCAGCAAGATGGGTTCGGAACAGGGATGCGCCTGTTTCGCGGACGCGCTCGAAAAGAGCCTGACGCCCGAGGAATTCGGTCAGGTCGCCAAGGCAATGGACGACAACAAGCGCTTCTCGGACATGCTGCCCAGCAATCTGAACAACGATGCGAAGATAACCGGCGTTTTCGCCGAAGCGACGCGGTCCTGCTTCACCTGAAGCAGAGAGCCCCGCCTAGATCCCGAAAGCCGCCATCACGCCGGCGGCCAGAGCGGTTATTGTCATCACGAGTGTCAGCGCGACGGCGATAACGCGCTGCGTCGAGTTCTTTTTCTTGAGGCCTTCAGGAGCCCGATCGCGACGCGGCGCCAGCGTCCAGACGTTCGACAGGAAGCCCAGCGCCGCGACACCCGCAACGATGGCGGCTGCCCGGGAGTTGGAGAGCAAGGCAGCGCCAGCTGCAATTCCGAGCAAGGCCGCCTGGAAGCCCGCCGCCGCCGCCAGAACCTTCCGCAGCATCCGGTCGGCCCGACCATGATCCAGCCCGTCGAAGGCTGAGTTGGCGACGATCACCGCGCCGGTCCAGCCAGACGCCGCCGCGCCGCCGGCGCACAGGGCCGCCACAGCATGCAGGATCGAAGCAAGGTCCATGTCGCTACCCCCGCGCGATAATGCGCAAACCGGCAGTCTGGAGGGATTCGCGGCTCGGCATCACCACTGCCAAAATTGCCGGGAATGCTTGCCCGCAGGGGATTGCAACGTTCCGGGCGCGGCCCGACTGTGGGCCCAGGACAAAAACGGGGACTTTCATGCGTATCAAGGCTTTCGCCACCATGGCCGCCACCGGCCTCCTCGTCGCGGCCTGCAACCAGCCGGCGCCGACGCCCGAACCCGCCAAGCCGGAGGAGAAGCCAGTGGCAGACCAGCCGGCAGCGGCCAGCGACCCGTTCAAGTACGCCGTGAACTATGAGTGCGAAGGCGGCGGCAAGATCGATATCGTGTTCGACCAGGGCAGCGAGCGCAGCGCGCTCGTGCGCGTCGATGGCGGCGCGCCGGTGACGCTCGCGCTGGATCCCACGACCCAGACCGGCATGGACTTCAAGGATGCTACCTCCTCGCTCGCGTCTGAAGGCGACCGCATCACCTGGAAATCCGGCGCCACGACCAGGACCTGCACCTTCGTCAGCCGCTCATTGCCGCCGCCGGCGGTGGATGGCGTCGTGCGCACGCTGGAGGCCGGCGATGCCGGCGCGAGCGTGGAGATCAAGGTCGGCGAGAAGATCGCGGTGGCGCTGTCAGGCGTCCCCACCGCTGGCTATGTCTGGGGCGCCTCGACTCCGCCGGCCTTCGTCAAGGCGACGGACGGTCCCGGAGGCAGCACGTCCACCGCGCAGTTCCTCCCTGGCTTCGCCGGCGGCAACCACTGGGAAGTCATCGTGATCGAGGGCGTCGCCGCAGGCGAAGGCGAGATCGCGCTCGCCCAACGTCGTCCGTGGGAAGACAAGGCCGAGCCGGACGCCTCTACGTTCAAGTTCAAGCTGAAGGTAAGCTGACCGCTTCTGCTGCTGTGGTATCGGCGCGTGCAATCAGGAGGTCTTCGGACAGCCTGAGACTGACCCGTCTGTGTTTGGCATCGAGATCGGCGCGGAAAGAGGCGACCCGCGCCTCGCCCCCGGCGTCCAGATCGACACGAAGCCAGCGCGTGCGGCCCTGCCCGTCGGTCTCTACATGGGCAATCTCGCCAACCCGTGCGCCGTTCAGGTCGAGGACGTCGTAACCCGCGATCTCCGTGACTTTCAGGTTGGACATGCGAACCGGCCCTTCCGGTTCGCCCATCGCCATGCCGCCGGTGAACAGGATCGCGCCGCCGACCATCGCTCCCCATGCCCTATGCGACCGTTTGAAGGTCATTGCCCGAAATCTCCAGCCAGCCCACTCCGGCCTGCGTCAGGAACGGCGGGTTGCTTCCGGGGTTCCCCTCCGTGCGCATCTGGCCGTAGTTTCTTTTGGACTTTCAGGAGGATGGATGCTGCGGCGCTTGTGGCCGACCGGGTGGCTGGTGCTGGCGCTCGCGATGGCGGGCTGCGAGGCGCGTCCGGAACGCCCGGATCCCGCTGATATCCGCGCGGCCCGGCAGGCGGCGATGGCGTTCGAGCAGCGTCTGAAGCGCGAAATCATCGACCGGCTGGAACGGGGCGAGGATCCCGTCGCGGTCTACCTCGCCTACGCCGACCACGTGCCGGGCTGGGGCAAGGAGATCAGCGACCAGGCAAAGCTCGATTTCAGCCGCACGGCGCTGGGCGTGCGCAACGCCGCCAACGAGCCCGACGACTGGGAGCGCCAGCGCATGGAGGAGTTCGAATTTCTCGCCGACGCCGGCCGCGACGCCTCAGAACTCGAGGCTGCCGAGATCGTGATGGAGGGCAATGAGAAGGTCTTCCGCTGGCTTCGTCCGATGGTGATGGGCGAGGCCTGCATGGCCTGCCATGGCGAGAAGCTGGACGGGCGGATCAAGCTGCTGCTCCAGCAGGAATACCCGCTGGATGTGGCGACAGGATACGCGGAGGGCCAGCTGGGCGGCGCGTATTCGGTCCGCAAGGTGCTGAGCGTCGACGGCAAGCCGCCTCCGCCCTACACGCCCAAGCCGCTTCCGCCCCAGATTCCCGCTGACGAACGGCGGTCGGACGATGCGCCGCTGGTGCAGATGCCGGCAGAAGCCGTTCCACCCTCCGAACCCTCGCCCTACGACCTGCCGCCCGACGATTTCTGATCCGGCCCTAGGCTTTCGCGCCCTTCTTGCCGCCACCATAGACTGGCGTGGCTTCCGCCGACGCCTCATCCAGCGGCCAGCGGGCGCGTGCGGGCGTATCCAGCGGATCGGTGAAGCCACGCGCGAGACGCTCCGCGCCGGCAAGCGCGATCATCGCGCCATTGTCCGTGCACCAGCGCAGCGGCGGGGCAAAGAAATGGAAATGCATGCGGTGAGCTTCTGCTTCGAGCCGGGCGCGCAGCGTCTTGTTGGCGGCAACGCCGCCCGCCACCACGAAAGTCCGGCGGTCGGTGCGCTCCGCGATGATCTCCACCGCGCGCGCGGACTTGAATGAGAGGATATCGGCAACCGCAGTCTGGAAGCTCGCGCAGATGTCGGCCCGGCGTTGTGGCGTCAGCGGTTGTTCTTCCGCTGCACGGCGCACGGCGGTCTTGAGGCCGGAGAAGCTCATGTCGAGACCCGAGCGGTCCAGCAACGGACGCGGCAGGTCGACCGCTTTCGGATTGCCGTTCAGCGCCTCGCGCTCGACCGAGGGCCCGCCTGCCCCGCTCAGCCCAAGCAGCTTGGCCGTCTTGTCGAATGCTTCGCCCACGGCGTCGTCGATCGTCGAACCCAGACGCTGGTATTTTCCGACGCCCTCGACGAACACGAACTGGCAATGCCCGCCCGAGACCAGTAGCAGCAGGTAGGGGAAGGGTACATCGTCCGCGAGACGCGGACTGAGCGCGTGACCTTCGAGATGATTCACGGCGATGAGCGGCAGGCCCCGCGCCAGCGCGATCGCCTTGGCCGTCGACAGGCCCGCCATCACCCCGCCGATCAGGCCCGGCCCCGCCGTGGCGGCGACGCCGGACAATCCCGCCCAGCCGACACCCGCTTCGGCCATCGCGAGCTTCACGAGCGAATCCAGCCGCTCGACATGCGCGCGGGCCGCGATCTCGGGCACCACGCCGCCATAGAGCGCGTGTTCCTCCGTCTGGCTCGCGACATGCTCGGCCAGCACCTCCGCCCGCCCGTCCGTCAGGCGCACGACCGCGGCCGCTGTTTCATCGCAGCTGGTTTCGATACCGAGGACGGTGACTGTGCCTTGCATCATTGCGATCTTGCTTGAAACGGTCCGGGCTTGTACGCCCCGAGCGCACGCAAAGCAAAGTACGCATGTCAGAAGCGAAAACAGTCCGTATCGGCACGCGCGGCTCTCCGCTCGCCCTCGCGCAGGCGAATTATTTCGCCGATCGCCTCGTGAGGGCGGCAGGCGGACAGCTTGCGACATCGATCCACCCTTTCACCACCACGGGCGACAAGATCCTCGACAAGCCGCTCCAGGATGCAGGCGGCAAAGGCCTGTTCACCAAGGAGCTCGACCGGGCGCAGGAGATGGGCGAGATCGACGTCGCCGTTCACTCGCTCAAGGACGTGACGGTGACGCTGGCGGAGCATCTCGTGCTCGCCGCCTACCTGCCGCGCGAAGACGCCCGTGACTGCCTGATCGGACCTTCCGCCACCATCGCCGGACTGCTGCGGGGGGCGGTCGTGGGCACGTCCAGCCTTCGCCGCAAGGCTCAGCTGCTGGCTGCCCGCCCCGACCTGAAGGCGGTCACCTTCCGTGGCAACGTGCAGACGCGTCTCCGCAAGCTGGCCGAGGGCGAAGCACGGGCCACCATCCTCGCCGCCGCCGGCCTCCGCAGGCTGGGCATGATCGACAAGGCCGCGGGCATTCTCTCCATCGAGGAAATGCTGCCGGCTGGCGGCCAGGGCATCATCGGCGTGACGCTGCATGTCGATGCGCCGCAATGGCTGCGCGATGCTGTCGCGAAGACGGACGACGAGGATGCGCGCCTTGCCGCCATCGCCGAGCGCGCCTTCCTGCGCAGGCTGGACGGATCCTGCCGCACGCCGATCGCCGCACATTTCTGGCTGACCGCCGAAGGCGCCTCCATGGCGGGCGAAGTCCTGTCCGATGAAGGCGACAAGCGCTGGCGCGGCGAAGGGATGATCGAGGGTCGGCCAACCGCGTTCGACGCCGAAGTGCTGGGCAATGCGCTGGCCGAAGATGTCGCCGCCGAACGCGCCTACGATCTCGGCGAGGCTGAAACGCCCTGGCCCGAGGAAGACCAGGGGTGAGCAAGCTGCGCATTCTGGTTACGCGCAGCGAACCGGGCGCGTCCGAAACGGCTGAACGCCTCGCGACAGCAGGCTACCTTCCCATCGTCGAACCTGTCTTCGCGATCGAGCCCCTTCCCGCCGATGTGCCGGAGTTCGACGCGCTCGCCTTCACCAGCGCCAATGGCGCGCGCCAGTTCGCGACATTGTCGCCCAGGCGCGATGTCCCCGTCTTCTGTGTCGGCGTGCGGACAGCGGATGCGGCGCGCGAAGCGGGCTTCGCGAACGTGACATCGGCGGACGGCGACGCAGGCGCTCTCGCCGCGCTCATCGTCCGGCAGCTGCCGAAGCAGGCCCGCCTGCTCCACGCCGGAAACGAGGAAAGCCGGAGCGATCTCACGGGCCGGTTGCGAGGCGTGGGGTATGCGGCAAGCTTTATCCCCATCTTCCGGGCCGTCCCCGTCACGTCGCCCGGCCCGGCCTTGGCCGCCCATCTGGCTGGAAAGCCCGCCTTCGATGTCGTGCTGATCCATTCGCCGCGCGGGGCTGCCATTCTGGCGGGTTTCGCCGCCGGCTCGAACGCCACGCTCAACATTGTCGCCATTTCAGGCGCCGCCGCGACCCCGCTGACCGCGCTGGCGCGCCGGACCGAAATCGCGGCTGCACCCAGCGAGCAGGCCCTTCTTTCCGCCCTCGCCCGGCTTGTTTCCGGTTGAGAGTTCCAGGCGGCTGCGCCTATCCTCCACCCGGGGAGCGTGCCTGCGAACGCCATGAGGATGGCGCACAATGACCAAGCGGCCTGTCCAGGACGAGCCTGAACCCATCGAGGTGGACTTCGAGCCCGCAAGCGGACCCGAGCCCGCGCGTCCGCGTCGCGCTGGTCCGCGCCCGATGCGCAGCCGCGGCGTCACCTTCGTTCAGCTGCTGGTCACGGGCATCGTCGCGTCCACGCTGGGCGCCACCGTCGCCATCATCGTCAGCAACGCCAGCTCCGGCGCGCCGACCGGAACGCTCGCCCGCGAGATCGACGCGCTGGTGCGCGGTCAGGAAGATCTTTCGGCGCGCGCACAACAGGCTGCCGCCGATGTCGTCGCGCTGCGCACGCGTCTGGACGCCCAGGGCGAACGCCTTGACCAGCAGAACATTACCGAAGCCGCGCTCCGCACCGACCTCGTTGCTCTCACCAACCAGCTCTCTGCGATCAGCGGCACCGGCGATGGCGGCGCGCCACCCGATTCGACGGCGTCCAAATCCCCGCTCGGCGTTCTGCTTGGCCGGATCAACCGGCTCGAGAGCATTGTCGAGAACGACAAGACGGCGCCGGAAACCACGCGCGAAGTGCAACGCGCGATCGCCGATCTCTCCGCTCAGGTTGCAGCCCTCGATCTCGCCAACAACACGCTGGTCGCCTCATTCGACAGGCGTGAAGCGGCGCTCGCCGCACTCGAGGGCGGCATGCAGACCATAGCCAAGGATGTCGCCGACATGCGCGGCGGACGGCCCCTGCCCGCGCGTCCGGCGGACGCCGCCATCGCCGCAGCTCCTCCGCCGATCCTCGCCGCGACCGCGCGCTCGCAGGCCATCCGCGCGCTCTCCGCACTGGAAGCCGCCGCTCGCGGGGACCGCCCCTTCGCACGCGAGCAGCAGGCGCTCGCCGCTATTCTGCCCGACGAACCCGGCCTCGCGGGTCTGGCGGATTCCGCGCGCTCGGGCGTGCCGACACTGGCGCAGCTGCGCTCCGACTTCGCGGCGATCTCCGATGAGGCCCATCGCATAGCGACGGACGAAAGCGACGATGGATGGAACTGGCTGCGCCTGACCTTCGCCGGCATCATCACGTTCGAGCCCACGGAAATGGTCGCAAGCAACGAGGATATCATCCGGAACGCCCGCCGCCGCCTCGACATCGGGGACGTCCGCGGCGCGATCGAAGCGGTGACGACTGTGTCAGGCGAGGCCGGCGCGGTGTTCAAGCCGTGGCAGGCCAGGGCCGGACGACGCGCCTCGCTCGACGAGAACCTGCGCGATCTCAACGCGCGCCTGCTCGAGAACTCCGCGTCCACCGGAAGCGCGGGCTGATACGAAATCACTATTACTTACGCGCATGTCATCGCGCTGGCTGAGATGTGTCCGCCTCTCCGCTTGTCGCCCCCCGCCCACCCGCTTAGCTCGCTCCCAATCCCCGGACGGGGAAGCTCATCACTTGGGAGGCCAGACTTGAAACGCACGACAGCCCTTGCCGCGATCTGCGCGGCCGCACTACTCTCCGGCGCATTGCCCGCAGCCCTCGCGATCGCGCAGACGCCGACCGCTACCGCACAGGCGGACGCCGGCCTCAAGACCGCCATCGCGAACGCCGCGCGCCAGGACTCACACAAGGTACGCGATGCCCATCGCCATCCCGCCGAAACGCTCGCCTTCTTCGGCGTCAAGCCGAACATGACCGTCGTCGAGATCGCGCCCGGTTCGGGCTACTACGCCGAGATCCTGTCGCCCTACCTTTCGAAAGGTGGCGGCAAGTACATCGCGACAGGCAACCCGATCGCCAACATCTCCGATCAGGCCAAGTGGGGGGCGCAGACCTACACGCCCTTCAACATGACCTCCGGTGCGCTCGTGCCCGCTGGCTCGGCCGACATGGTCGTGACCTTCCGCAACATCCACAACTGGATGTGGCAGGCCGGCATGCTCGACAAGGCGATGGCGGACTTTGCCGCCGCGCTGAAACCCGGCGGCGTGCTAGGCGTCGAGGAACACCGCGCCGACCCCCGCCCCGAAACGGTCGCGGGAACCCGCTCGGCCAGCGACGGCTACGTATCGAAGGCGACCATAGTGGCCGCCGCCGCGAAGGCCGGCCTGGTGCTTGAAGCCGAATCGGAAATCAACGCCAACCCGAAGGACACCAAGGACCACCCCTTCGGCGTCTGGACCCTGCCGCCCAACTCGCAATCCGCCCCGCGCGGCGGCGGCGAAGCCCCGGTCGGCTTCGACCCGGCCAAATATAAGGCCATCGGCGAAAGCGACCGCCACACCCTGCGCTTCCGCAAGCCGACCTGAGTTCCAGCCCCCTGACCTGGCTGTCATTGAAAGTGCCTGTAAAATCGGCCGCTGCCTTCGGGCGGCGGCCGAACTTGCCTTGGCGGCCCTGTCCGGGTTATAGCCGCCGCCTCTGGCCGCAACGCCGGACGCTGCCTTAGCTCAGCTGGTAGAGCACCGCATTCGTAATGCGGGGGTCAGGTGTTCAAGTCACCTAGGCAGCACCATCTTTTCAAGCACTTAGCTCGACGCCGCCGCGCTCAGAAGTGCCACTGGAAACACACTGGAAACACCACGAGCCAAAATCACTCACAGCAATTGAGCGCGATACGCCCCGTTTGCCCGCGTGAGACGGCGTTTCCGAAAATAGTTTGAACGGTCTTAGGCGCCCATCGCAGCGGATGCCGCGTCCTGCGAAGTCGACTGCCGGCGTCGCTCCGCAGCGAAGGCCTCGAGGTCTGCCGGGTCATAACGGATGGCTCGGTCGGTCGCTCGGATGAAGCGTGGACCCCGGCCCAGGCATCTCATCTTGTCGAGTGTCGACTTTGACAGTCCAAGGCGGAGCGCGGCTTCGCGAACGTCGAGCAGCCGTCGCGGTTCGGCAACCGAGGCGGCAACGGCATTCAAGATTTTCTGCGGCCGACCGCGACCACGCGATGCGCCGAGTATGTAGTCGAGGAGCGGATCGACCGCGTTTCTGGCCGGTTGCTCTCTCTCCTGCGCGATGACGGCGGCGCGCACCGGCTCGACCGCAAGCGGGGATCGTGCACCGACGGTCGGCGGGACCGGCCGAGAAAACAAATCGAGCTGCGCCGAACCTTTCGGCTTATCAACGCCCCGCGCTCTTTTGCCCTTCATCACGCACTCCACGCCATCGCCATTGGGCGCGGCCGTGGTCAGAACTCAACCGCTTGAAACCACCGCGAGTGTTTGCCGTGGAATCACCGTGCAGTTCTCGCTGAATGAGAGAAGTCCGACCTGTTCTATGGACCGCGATGGCCGCGTTTCGCCAAGTCGGACAATGGCGTTCATTTCAGCTGAGCTGGGTCGCAGCTTCCCCCCACCATGCAACTCGCGCCGTCTGCCGTGGCAGGCTCGCACGCGCACACCGCAGCGCGCTTGCGCTTGGCCCGGCCACGCAGCACCAGGAACAGCGCCGATGCCGCCAGCGCCACCAGAACCGCGTCGCAGGCCAGCTGCGCCCACGACCTACCGAACAGACCGCTAGCGGCTGCACCCGCGACCCCAGCGCCACCCGCCACGCCCAGCAGGGGCAGCAGCAGTGGCGCACAGCAGGCCGCACACGCTACGCCCAGCCCTGCAATGACCTTCCAGCGGCCTGAAATTACCATCGGCAGCATCCCTTCGCTTTGTTGACAGGGCGACCGTGCATCCTCAGGTAACATGAGGATCAAGCGGAAAGTGCGGGCGTCATGGCAGGCATGAGCATTGGCCAAGCGGCAGAACGGTCAGGCTGCACCGTCGCGACCGTGCGCCACTACGAAGACGAAGGCTTGCTGAAAGGCATTGGCCGCGCGCCGAACGGCCGCCGCGTGTACGGCTGGCCTGACATTCACCGCCTGCGCTTCGTTCGTCGGTGTCGCGACTTGGGCTTCAGCATTGACGACGTGCGCACGCTGCTGGGCGCGACCGATGCACCTTCACCTGACTGCCTGGCCGTGCGTGACATGGCCGTTGCCCACATCGACCGGCTGCGCGTGATGCGTGCGGAAATCGACGCGCTGGAACAGTCCCTGTCGTCCCTGGCGAGCACCTGCAATGAGGCGTGCGCCACCGGCAGGTCACCCGTCTGCACTATCGTGGAAGACCTGGGCGCGACCGCCTCAGGCTGACCTGGGCGCGAACAGGATCACGGCCGCACCTGCGATGCTCAGGGCAGCGCCCACGGCGTCCCAGTTGTCAGGGCGCGTCTTCTCCACCGTCCACATCCACGCCAACGACGCGACGATGTAGACCCCGCCATAGGCCGCGAAGGCGCGACCGGCCGCAGCTGTGGGCACCAGCGTCAGCAGCCATGCGAATGCGATAAGGGAGGCAATCCCCGGCAAGACCCACCAGGCTGACTGCCCGTTGCGAAGCCACGCCCAGAAGGCAAAGCACCCTGCTATCTCGGCAATTGCGGCGGCGGTGTAGATGGCGATGATTGATGCGCTCATGCGGCCTGACTACTATGTGGCAATCCGCTGGAGCAACGGGTTTGCCCTCCGATTTGCGGGGTAGAACGTTTCGTCGGACGCACGGCAGAATTCGGCCAATCACGGTCACCCGACACTGCGCCCGATACCGCGGGACAGGGTCCACGACAGTCCTTGCCCGCGGATGGCCCCCTCGACTTCCCGACCCGCAAATCTCTCGAGTGCCGGCCGCCACGGCACAAGATTGGCCTGTCGTTCGCCAACAATCAGCGCCATGCGTCCTTGCGTGAGATCAATCCTGCGCGCGTAGACGCCAGACACGCGATGAGCGTCGTAGGTCAGCACCGGCATTCCAAGCTCACCGGACAGAACTCTGGCCTGATTGGTCAATTCGAGCTGGGCCAGCCGCTGGATCGTCTGCCTTGAGGGCGCTGCCTCATGCGGCGCCATCCACCCCTGCTCGATTAGGAAGAGACGCCGCTGTTGAAGCGCCTGCTCGAACTCACGCGCGAACTTGGCCTCGCCAGAGGAACTCTCCGCATCGCCGACCAGAACGCGGTCCAGATGGGTCAGCGCTCTCGCTTCGACTTGCTCGCTCAGGGACCAGTAGCTCGCGACCTGGACTGAGAATGGCGCTCTGCGAGCGACTCGCTCCTCGAAGGCCATGGCCGTGATGAGGTGGTCACGGCCGACAATGAAGTCACCATTCCCCGCCCGCTGAACCAGCCCCGCGCGCCGCATGACCTCAAGGCGGCGAACGTTGGCGGCGATCAAGCGCCGGTCGATGTTCGGCTCCAGCTCCGAGTGGATGCTTGGCGAGTAGATCCCGCCCCCGCTGCTGGCGATCCGCGCGACAGCCTCATCCGAGGGACGAATGGTGGGAACGTTAGGCTCGAAGCTGACAATCGCGCCCGGCTCTGCGCCGGCGAGGATCGCGAGATCCTGCGGGCGTTCAAAGCGCGCATAGCGCAGTTCTCCCGCCCCGGTCTCGACGACGGCAAGGAACTGGTCGCCGATTTCGTCGACGCGGCCGAGGTGAACAAGTTCTCCAATGACGGGAGCATCGCGATCAGCTTCGAGGATGACGCGCGGCTCCCTTCCCGGCTGCGCGAACGCGACCGTCCGGACCACGTCTTCGTGCGCCGCCATGGCCCTGAGGCGTGCGGCCAGTCCGTCTTCAATCCGCCAGCCAGCTGCGCCGCGTTCGGCCAGACCCCATCCCTCAAGTCGTTCCAGACGGGCGATGAGATCCGGCCGCGACGGCATCAGGAAGCCAGCGCGGGCGGTGGCCGCGAGTTCACGGTCGAGTGGCGTCATCGCCATCCGGCCGATGTCTGCGAACCGCTCCCGGACCAGGTCGACGTCTAGCCTCGGCCCCAGCGCCCGGGTGACGATCTCCTGCGCCTGTTCCCGGATGCCCGAAGAGACCAGTCGCGACGGAATGAACAGCTCCTGGCCGTCCGGCCGCCGTCCCCGGATCAGGACGTGGGTGTGCGGGTTGTCGGTGTCGTGATGGTCGACGGCCAGCCATTCGAGGCGGGTTCCTAGCTTGGCTTCGAGGCCGGCCATAACCTCTCGGATGAAGGGCCGGAGATCGCCAAGGGCCGCGCCGTCCTCGGCGCTGACGATCATCCGGAAGTGCCGCGGGTCGTCCGACCAGCCCGCAGTGATCGCCTTTGCCTCCACCGTGTCAGTCGCGCGGTCGTAGAATACGAAGCGGGCTGATCCCCCAGCTTCCTCGCGCGTCAGATAGCCCACCGACCGTGTGGGATCGTCGGGCTTTTGATCAGCAGTGACCTCGGGCGGGCGTCCGCGCTGCGCGCCTTCGCGGGAGAGGTAAGCGACATGCGCCCGTAGCGGGGCCGCCCGCCCGCCGCCATTGGCGGCGTAGCGCACCTTCACGACCACGCGCCGGGTCGCAGCTGATGACGGGCGTGTGCGGCCGCCAGATCCCTTGGCGAAGTGCGCACGCACGCTCGGCTGCCGCGGCGCCGGGCCCGAAGAGCGAGGCGTGCGCATCGCCTGCCGCACAGCGGCGCGCACGCCCTTCAGCTTTGGCGCCCGGTCAGGGGGCGGCTTGCCAATCCTCGGTTCGAACTCGTTCTCACGGATCGTCATGATGACGGTGATGATCATCATCGCGTCCGCATTTTCCACCGCTTGCACCCGCACAACGAAACGCGGCGCATGTACCGCAAGCGTGGCGCTAATCCACGGTGCAAAGATCTATGTGCAGACAGGGCCCTAAGGCCCGCAGCACGGCACGTGCTTTATCTTGCAATCCACCGCACCCTTCCCGCCCGCAACCTGCCGCTCACCTCGCTGCGTTGGCTGCGCGCTCGATCTCACCGCAGCGCGCCATGAGCCTGGCGAAGGCGAGCGCGTCCACCGGCACCAGGCCATCGGCCTGCATCGCCGCGTAGTCCGCCTCGAGCTCTGCGAGATGCGGACCTACCGGCACGAGCTGCAGCCCGCCTCCAACGGCGGCGTGGTAATCGATCCACGCACCCGCCGTGTCGCGCTCGCGGAAGAACGCGCTCTTGTGCGTCGCGACCTGCGCAGCAAGGTCGGCATCGGCAATCGCGGCGGCTGCGACGCCGTTGGCGTCGAGCCGCTCCAGATCGTACCAGTGGCGCGCCTTGTGGTTGCCGACGGGATCGCCGCTCCGGCAGAAGACATGCACCGCCGTCGCCTTCTCCCAGAAGGTTCGCTCGGCTTTCATGACCTTCGGACGCGCGGTTGGAAGGTCGATGTCCAGACCTGCCGCCGCGCTGTCGCAGGCGATGTCAAGGAAGGCGGCAGGCTCTCCCGTAGCGCGAGCGCCAAATTCCAGAAGCACGGCGGATTTGACCTGCCCGTGGTCCTGGTCGGCGTAACGGATGCTGAGATTGCAGCCGTCGATTTCGACGGCCGCCTGAGCGCCGTCCCTCTGCAACCGACCCAGAATGATGGGCGCGATTGTGCCCCTGACCCATGCCGGGAGACGCTCGTTTCGAATGGCCTCGCTGACGCGCCGGATCTGGCTGCGCGTGTCTGGGATATCCAGCACCTCGCCCCTTGCCCCTCCCGGCAGCAGGTCCCCAGCCAGCTCCCGAATGTCGTAGGTCAGGTCGACGTCTTCCGAGAACCGCTCGATCAGCCGGTGAGCCTTGGACAGGGAGGTGCCGCCCTTGAAGACGAGGTGGGCGCCGACAGGGTCCTCGAAGAGGGCCCGCAGCGCCCACACCACCCAGACGTCTTTCTCCAGCAGGATGGCGTTCCGGCCGACGCGTGCGACGGCGGCCTGGAAGAAGTCCGCCCTATCCCGCGCGCTGAGACTGAAGATGCTGTCCGGCATAGGCTGCTTCGCTTACCGCCGCTGCCATCCAGGTCGGCATGCCCGCAGCGCGTCGCGCAAGGGTCCGCCGCTCGGCTGGCTTGAGCGTGAGAAGCATGGCTCTGGCCTGTTCAACACCATCCGGTCCCAACCATTCGATCGCCCGCAGCAGTCTCTCATGACGCGAATTCTCGGCCAATGGCTGAGCGTGGCGTAGCTCGATTGTCTCGCCCGACACCTTAAGCGTGCGAGTCCGTCCGCTTGTCACGTAGGTCCGGCGCAACGGCACCTGCGTCGTCAGGCCGAAGGCATTGGCGACAGCAGCGCCTGCAGGCGCGATCTGCTCGCCCTTCTGACGCGCAATGGCTTCCATCGCCTCCCCTGCGCTCGGCGGCAGGAGACCGAAGCGGCTTTCCACGGGAACGGCGTAGAAGCCGCGCGAGACACGCACGAGCTTCATCCGCCGGACAAGGCGCGCCAGCGCTTGGTCCACGGCGGCGCGATTGCCGAGGTGAAGCAGCTGTTTGGCGCAGACGGGCTCACCCCGCTTCCGCGGCTTCAGGAACTCCAAAATGGCCTTCGACACCGTCATCTGACGTCTCCATAGTGTCAGATATATAGCTCATCTTCTGACACTTCTCCACTGGAAAGGCGAAAAATCCGTTGCAATGAGCAGCTTTCCGTCAAGCCGCTGATTCGAGACGGATTTCACTGCTTCACTGATTACCGGGCTTAGGAGGAGTGGGTGGACCGCCGCTTCAGCTCCGAGAGCGCCTGGCGCACGAGCGGGAGTTGGTCATTGCCGAAATACATGCCGCCGCCATCGACAAACATGGTCGGAGAGCCAAAGCCGCCCCGGTCGATGACCTCCTGCGTCCGCATCCGCAACCGCTGCTTGATGTCATCTGTCCGCGCAGCCTGTACGAGCCCAGCTCCACCCAACCCGCATGCGTCGGCAACATCGATCAGGACAGCTTCATCATCGAGGTTTCGCGCGTCCGAGAAGTACGCTTCGAAGGCATGGGATGCGAACCTGAAGAGCGCATGCTGGTCGTCTTCCAGCACACAGCAAAGACGCATCGCATGCAATGATCTGACCGGGTGATGCGACGACGGAAAGTTCATCGCCACGCCAGCAAGGCGAGCCCAGTCCTGCAGCCACCTGGATGAATGCCTTACCTTGGGATTTTCGGGTGCAGCGCGACCTTCATAGACGCTCTTGTTCACGGCGTTGAAGACACCGCCGACAAGGAATGGACGCCAGACCACACTTGCGCCGGTTTCCTTCAGGATCGGCTGAATGTTGTGGAACGCTAGACGTGTCCACGGCGAGGAGAGATCAAAGTAAAATTCGAGATCGGCCATGACGACTTTCTCAAGCGTCTTCCCGGCCATCAGGACCTAAGAAACGACGGCCGCCGGACGTAGGTATAGCGAAACCGAACCCGTGCGCCAGCGAAGGGTTCGGTTTGCCATCGTCACTGTCACGCGGCGAATGACGCACGACCCCGCGCGTTTCCAATCGCGCCTTCCGACGCGGAGCGCTGGAAGGCCAGGACAAAATCCGCCGCCTTGGACGCCATCGACGCGGCCTGAAAGATTGCCCGGTTGTCGCCCTTCAGGACCAGCAGCCAGGACCCGAGATAGTCCGCATGGCGGACCGTCGGCGTGATGCCCAGCTCAGCGCACAAAAACGCGGAGCAGAGCTCGGCGATGAGTTCCTCGCGCGCATACGCTTCGCCGCCGTGGCGGCCCGAGAAATTCCGGTCGAGCCGGGACACATGCCCCGTCCAGTGACCATTATGCCGACATCGGCATAAGGGCCATAATGCCGAGCGCCGGATTATGCCGTACGGCGAAGCCAGTGCTTTGAGAACGCTGGCTCCAACCGCGCGGCGGGTCGGCATAATCAGAGCGCTTCGAGGAAGGCGAGGAGTTGATCGTCCGGTCGGTATCGGCCCGGCGGCTGTTCAGGTGCACGGGAGATTGGGCGTTGACACCGACCTTCAAACGATTTTCCGCTGACGATGTTCAGGCGCTTCAAGACGTAGCTGATGACGTCTTTGACAATCAAATCGACCCTGAACGCGCCAGGCAGTTCTTGGACGACCACCGGAACATCCTGATAGTCGCGTTGGAGGACAATCGCATCATTGGGCAGATCACCGCCGTGGTGCACCAGCATTTAGACGCGGCGGCCGATGTCTATATCGACAATCTCGGCGTCACGCCAAATCGGCAACGTCGCGGCATTGCAACTCAGCTGGTAGCGTTGGCGTTAGACGTGGGAAGAAGCCTGCAAGCCGAAGCGGCCTGGGTCGCGGTAGACACCGACAATGCTGCTGCGCGCGAGTTATACGGCAGAACTGGCACGCCAATCTTGATGTTCAGCTACGCCGCGAGTTCGCACACTTAAAGGTGGGAGGGAACATCCGCGTCAGGACAATCCGCACGCGTTCATTGGAGGAATGTCGGCGCGTGGGCGTGACCCGCCGCAACGCAGCGCCGGCTCTGATTGGCCGCACTGAATCGACTCAGCCGGATTGCCCCATTCTTTATTCCGGCGGCACTGGGGCCCAGAGCGGACATCAACCGCTAAGGCGGTCGTGGGTATTCTTGGGGCGGGTTGGAAGCTGACGGGACATCGGGAGCGTTAGAAAGCCTTGTCCAGAGACCGGGTCAGGTCCGACTGGCGCAAGCGCAACCGGCGGGGTGCATTTCATCGAACGAGAGGGTATCCTGGCCGCCATGAGCCGCAGTGGCAATCCCCCCGCTTCTCCCTCTCTCGTTTCGCGCCGCAGCGCGATGGCGCTGTCGTCGTCCGCCTTGCTCGCCGCATGCGGCGGCGGCGGGTCGCCGCCCGCGCCGGGGCCTCCGTCCCCGCCGCCCCCGCCGCCGCCGCCGCCCATGCCGGCTGCGGTTTTCCTTCCAACCCTAGGCATAGGCCCGACCCTTGTCTGGGGCGCCAAGGCTCTAGTCTCCGGCTGGACCGGGAATCTCTACCGCCTCAAGCGGATGAGCGACAACGCCACGCTCGACGTAACGCCGATATCTTCCACGAATCCTCTACCCGATTACGCGGCGTTGCTCGCGTGGGTTGGCGGGTTCTACACTGACGTTCGCGCGGTCAAGGTTTATGACCAGAGCGGGGGCGGCTGGGACTCGGCAACGACTGCAGACGCGAATGCGCCGAGGTTCGATATCGGGCAAGCGTTTAACGGCTGCGCCCCGTTCCTGTTCGATAGCATCGATGGGGCGGCGTTTGGCGGGCCTTCGGTGACTCCGAAGGTGCACGAGCACACAGCCGATGCGTTCTCGATCAACCGACAGGCAGTATCGATTTTTGACGTTCTCGACCCGTTTACTACCAGTGGCGACAACACGCTTTGGGATTTAAGAAGCGCAAGCGCGACTACCAGTATTCTCGCCGCGTCTACATCAATCGGCAGCCCCGGCTTCGTGATCGTCGGAAACGCGGCCTATATCCCAAGCACCTTTGTCCGTTCGCAACCTTGCGTTCTGGGCATTGTCAGCTCGGCTACCGACGTCACGAGCTACGCCAACGAGACGAGCACGTCTCGTGGCTCGGCGTTTACCAGCGCCACAATCCGCAGGTTCCTATCGGGAAATAGAAATTCTAGCTCGTCCTACTACGCGAGACTTCGCCGCTGGGGCACGGTGATCTACGGCGCAGCGCTGAACAGCACTGACGCCAATCTGGTCCTTGCAGCGCTGAGAACAACCTTCGGCATCCGCAGCAGCTTCGACAAGCGCCTGATCTTCATGGGCGACTCGATCATGGAGCAGTACGGATGGGACGATACGACCAACCTGATGCGCACCGTTGCGGTCACGGGCCACATCCTCGGCAGTTGGGGTAATGCTGAAGTCTACAACCTCGCGCAAAGCAGTGATCTCTGGAATGCGCAAAGCGCGGCGCTGCCCGGCACGCTCGGGCTAATTACAACTCATGCAACCCCGCTCTACACAGCAGCCTATGGCGCTGGCAAGTGCATCCTGATTTGCAACACCGGCCACAACGACATAGGATTCGGTCGAAGCCTCGCCCAGATCAACACCGACCGGGCGAGCGCCGTGACTTCGTGGAATGCCAACGGCGCCGGGGCGAAGTACATTCAGGAAACCATCCTGCCTGAAAAAACATGGAACCCCGGCAGCTTGGAAGACAACAAGCGGCTGGATGTGAACATAGCCATCCGCGCCAAAACCTCTGGCGAGGACAGTGTTGCAGACGCGGTGGCGAACACGACTGTCGGGGACGACGCCTCGACGGACGACGTCACGCTCTATCCTGATGGCTCTCATCCTTCCCGCATCATCAACGCGCTTCGCGCTCCAATCATAGCGGCAGCGCTTTAGCTCATGATCCTCTACCTCACCTCCATCCTCTCCTTCACCGCTGGAGCGCCCGCAATACCGTGACGCAACACGTCCCGAAGGTGAGCGGCCAACTGGCGGTGAAGTTTCAGAAACTGGTTTCCGTATAGAAACCCATGACCAACTTCCTCATTGGCCTATTCCTTGGGACTAGTCTCTGTATCAGCCGGCAGTGGCGGCTTTGAGGCGAAAAATTGCCGAAACCGGCAGCCTGAGCGAACGGCTGCCTCGGAGAAAGACGGTCGTTCCAGTTCCAAACTACATCGCCGACACGAGAAGATTATGCCGACCCGCCGCGCGGTTGGAGCCAGCGTTCTCAAAGCGCTGGCTTCGCCGTGCGGCATAATCCGGCACTCGGCATTATGACCCAGCTCATGCAGCCTGGTCCGTACCAGTTGATCGGCTCGAAATAGGCTTCCTGCGGCGGGACCTGGATGAAGTCGTGCGAGGGCGAATAGAACGCCATCTCGCCGCCGATCCGGAAGTTAGCCTTGGTCGCCGCGATGACAGCTTCGACCTGCGGCAGGATTTCGGTCCGTCCCGGAAGCGGCACGGCGTCCGGGCCAGGGGCAAGACCGTCACACTGATCGACATGGAAGACCGTGAACCGCTTGAGGAAGCCCACGCGGCGAGCGTCTTCGCCAGACGCGTTCGCCTTCTCCTGCTCGGCCTTGGGGATGAAGGTGTCGGCGTAGACGACCATCGTCCCCTTCTCGCCCTTACGCACACATCCACCCAGAGTGAGCGCCTGCTTGAAGGTGAGCCAGCGTTGCGAGGGCCTGCCCTGCTCGATGGCGGCGAACCAGAGCAGCAGGATGTTGACGCCGGAACAGGTCCGGCCCGTCGAAGCGTTCTGGGGCAAACCCAGCGGCGTCACGCCTGACGATGCCCAGGGTTGTACCCAAGGAAAGCGCCCGGCTTCGAGCTCCGAGATGATGCGAGCGGTGACCGTGTCGTGGAGAGATCGCACGTTCGCTTTGGCGGTCATGACGACCTCCTTGAGAGTTTGAATTGAATGGAAAGGGACAAGCCGGCGGCTATGCCGCCGGCCGCTGCCTTGCGCTCAGAGCTAGTGCTCGCTTGGCAGGTACAGGGTCCGGTTGGCGAACCAGAGCGCCACGGTGCCGAGGGGGAAGTCCGTCCAAGGAACGGGGTGCACGTAGAGCCGCTCGTCGTCGCCGTCGGTACAGATCAACGTAGCTGAACGGTCGGCCTGAATGGTCAGCGTCCAAACCTGAAACTCAGCGCTGCGGAGTGCGGGGTGGTGCGGTTGAGGACAGAGGATCGCGTCCAGCAGCCAGTAGGCCGAGCCGGCTTCAGCCAGATACTGAACGCCTTCCGTGTAGACGCATCCTGCGGACAAGGGATGACGATAGAAAGTCTCGCTTCCGGTGAACTGGGCGAGGTCCTGCGCCTTGAGCGCAGTTGATGCAGCGGAGGCCAAGAGTTTTTCCTGCAAAATCGAATGATTGACGGGATGGGGACCGGCCGCGTGCGCGGCCGGTCCGGCGCATCACGCAGCCTTCTTGCGCTTGGCCTTGGGGGCCTCTTCGCCAGCGGGCGCCTCTTCGGAGGGAGCCTCTGCTTTCGGCTTGCCGCGCGCGAGGATCTCGACCTCGCCGAAGCCCGTGATGACGAACTCGATCGAGTAGCGCTTCTGGCCGCGCTCATCTTCCCAGGAATTCGGACGCACCTGACCGACGAGCCGGAGGCGCGTGCCCATCTGTACGGCCTTCTCGATCAAAGCGACCTTCGCGGGCGCGAACACGACCACGCGGTGCCAATAAGTCTTCTCGTTCCAGTCGCCGCCTTCGGCTTTCCAGCGTTCGGAGGTGGCCAGCGAGATGATGGCGAGTTTCTTGTCGCCTTTGATGGGCTTGATCTCGAGTTTGCCGACATTGCCGATGAGTTCGAATGATGCGCGATCCATGATGCTCTTCCTTGTGATCCCGCGGGATCAGCCCCGCCGGGGTCGCGTTTGCGACGCCCCTCGAAAGCGGCCGGAAAGCAAGCGCAGCGGTGACCGCGCAAGGGGTTGGTGCGGCCTGCAGCGCGCAGCGCGAAGCCTCGGCCCCTTGAGCGGGCATGCGCCGGACGCGTGATGGGCGTCACAAGCAAACGTGTCCCCGGCGGCTACCCGGGAACAGGAAAAGCTCGTGAGTCCGCTCGTCGACCGACCCAATTGGAAGGTGCGTCTCGGATTCTGGCGCGCAGCAAGGCGCACTTGAAACTCCCGGAAACCTCAAGTCCCACGGGCGATTTTGCCGATGGGAGCGTGCGCTTATCCCCGTCCCAAAATAGCCAGCCAGAATGGCGGGAAACATGGCCGGGCCGCTAAGCAGCGCCTGCGCGGCTCACCTGCACGATCGGTGCGTGGAGGTCTGGCGGCGTAGGTCCGACCGTCAATCCGCGTCCCCCTGAACCGGGGGGACACTCAGGCAGACGTTCCGACCGAGTCAGAGGTCGGAACGTCCAAGGGACGACACGATGAGCCGGCGCAAGCAACCTCCAACGGCCACCCGACCGCCACCTCTTTCGGCTGCAGAAGCCTCCGTGAAAGTGGCGCGGATCAATCGATCCACCGCCATAGGCGTCGCGCTCATCGGGGCCGTAGCGACGGTGGTTGCCGCTACAATCGGCGTGATGGTGTTGCATGGCGGGTGAGGCGCCAGCGACTGGGATTGTGACCCGAAGGGCCGAGACCTCTTGGCTCGGGGCGAAGCCTAAACCCCGGCGCGCAAAGCGCGGTCGCCGCACGAAATCGGTAAGTTTCGAACGAGGGCCGCATCCTCCTGGTCAGATCAAGCATGCATCCTCGTGTCGCGGTGGGAAAAATCGAGTATAGCGCTGTCATCGAGGGTTGGGGCCGACATGTCGGATGAAGAGGTCGACTATCTCAAGAACTACCGACCGGACCACCTTTACGTTCACCCGGGCAGAACCGGGAAATACGCAAAGCTTCTAGCCGAAGGCGAGGAGCTTATTGCAGAACTAGAGGTGTCGGAACGGTTCCGGATTGCCGTCACCGCGTTCCATGTTGATGATCGCGACGACTATGGTTCGTTCTATCTCACGAAGATCAAACTTCACGCCAAAAACGGATGGCGTAAGGACGGCGAAATTAAGCTGAACAACTTCGGCGTTCAGCGAATGCGCGACTTTGTTTCCCTGCTAGCGGTCCTCGAACTTGGTGAAGCTGGCAAGGCTCGCATTTCGCTCGATGACACCAAGCTGGCATCCATCGAGACGCTGCTGCGGAGTGACAAAGCAGCAGAACTGCTGACCCAACTCTCCCAAAGCGACGCTCTGCGTAAAGACGTTTACGCAATGGCGGTGAAGCGCGGAGCTCTGGTCGAGTTCGAACAAGGGATGGAAGACAACTGGAGTGAACCGGAATGGCAGGCGTTTTTTGAACGCAATCGGTGGATATTCGGATTGGGGCTCCAGTACGTGTTTTTGGATGCGGTGGGCCCCAAGCTGGAGGCTACAACTACCGGCCACTCGTTTGACCGCGCTGGCAAGCGGGCTGATGGTCTTCTTCGCACGCGAGCCGAAATCAGCCAGTACGTGCTGATCGAGATCAAGCGAGCAGACACGAAGCTGCTCAAGCACGACAGACCGTATCGGCCTGGCTGTTGGTCGCCGTCGGACGAACTCTCTGCTGCGGTGACCCAAGTCCAGAAAACCGCGTTCGATTTCTGTCGCGGCCGTTTTCGCGATTTCCAAACTGACGAGTTCGGAAACGAGGTTGGCGGATCGGTCTATGCCGTGGAGCCTCGATCCTTTTTGGTTGTAGGCAGTCTCGCCGAGCTGACCGGCAACGACGACAAAATCGCTTGTTTCGAACTCTTCAGAAAAAACATCCGATCGCCCGAGATCTTGACGTTCGACGAACTGTTGCAGCGAGCAAGGTGCATGGTCGAGAACCTCGCACTCGGCGGCGAATGACAGGTTTAGGCATTTAGCAACGGCGTTCTCAGCTTGAGTCGGCCGGCCCAACTCTGCAAGAGGTTGGCGCTTGTCAGCCTTGGCGAGATTTGCCAAGACTCCCACATGCGTACCCACGCTTCCCCCCTCCAACGGGAAAGCACTCAACGTGCAGGGCTGATCGATAGCGAACTCGCCATCCGAACATTCGCAAAAGGAGGGATTGTGAAATCATGCTCGAATGGAAAGTTCACAATGAATCTGTCTGCATCGATTCCAAACTTGAAATCTCAAGCCAAGCGTAAGGCCAAAGAGCAAGGCATTCCGCTTGCCGAGGCCTTGAACCAAATCGCGAAGCAAGAAGGCTTCAACAGCTGGAGCTTGCTCGCGAAGAAGTTCGAAGAGCACGAGGTCGCTCAGCGCCAGACGTTACCCAAGACAATCGTCGAGCTGCCGCTCACCGGGCTTCTCAGGAAAGAAGCCGTGTCGACGGCCAAGGGCGCCTTCGCGAGAGCGCTGGGCAGAATGGAAGCTCGAAATCCAAGGACAGCAAGAAGTAGCTGGAGCGCGGAAGAGTACGTCGACAGGGTGCTCACGCCAGACATGCTGCCGATCGAAGCGGACTATGCTCTGTCCCTGTTCGAAGCCTTCATCGTGATGGAAGCTGTCGATGCTGCGGTCGACGCGGACGCCGAAGACTAGAAATTGACGCGGTCGCCTGCGGAGCGATCCGGGGGCGACTGAGGTTGCGATCTCGCGCCGCCGATGGGAGTGAAGTAGAAGGAGGCCGAGAGGGCAATCCATGTGCGGACGCATCCTTCAGGTCTCAAGCCCCGCCGAGATGGCGGCGATGTTTGGCTGCGTGCCGCCCTTCCCGAATGCTGAACCGCGCTACAACGGCTCGCCGTCGCAGCGCTTCATGGTCATCCGCTTCAATCCCCAGACGAAATAGCGCCGCCTCGACATGCTGGAATGGGGCCTGCTCCCATCCTGGGAGAAGGACCCGAAGTCGGCCTACAAGCGGATCAATGCGAAGGCGGAGACGGTCGACTCGCTCCCGAGCTTCAGAGCCGCGTTCAAGGAGCGCCGCTGCCTAGTCCCGGTCGATGCCTTCTATGAATGGAAGGGCGACAAGCCGGGACACAAGCAGCCGCACGCCCTCGCCCGTCGGGATCACAAGCCGTTCGCGGTCGCGGGTCTCTGGGAAAACGGGCACGACAAGGCCACGGACACCTGGCGCCGTACCTTCTGCGTAATCACCTGCCCCACCAATTCGCTGGTCGGCCTGATTCACGACCGGATGCCAGCCATCCTCCACGAGACGCAGTACGCCGCCTGGCTCGGCGAGACGCCGGCAACGCCGACCGAACTCAAGGCGATGCTTGTGCCCTACCCGTCCGGCCTCATGACGATGTGGCCCGTCGACCGGAAGATGAGCAATTCGCGCTATCAGGAAGCTGACTCAGCCGAGCCGATCGGCGGCGAGGAATTCGTCGACGACTGATCGGACCGGAGTTTGTCGATCGCTCTGGCATTGCAACCACTCCCATCTCGCCGGTGACGCGGAGAAACCCGGAGGCAGTCCGCGTCCTACTTATGAGACCGCGCGACCCCGGGGTGGACGAAACCTGTGCGACCTCCCAGAGTGGCGGCCAGCTGGGGGACGACTTGAACGACGCGGTAAGCCACCCTTTTGAAGTGAGGATCGAGGCCGAGCTGTATCGCCCGACCCTGAATTTTATTGCTCTGGCGTTCGCGGACCACCTTCGCCGCCGCTCGCGCTCTGGCAAGCCGTGGGTGTTCCCTGAACATGTCGATCGTTCGGCGGGCTCGGAGGAAGGACGCTGGACTCGGCCTGACGTCGCATGCCTTGCGCTGTCGCGCGGAGAGTTCATTCCCTACTGGCGGGCGGACCTGCATACGTTCGAAGTCAAGACGGCCTCCGCCCTTGATGTCACGGCGGTTCATGAAGCAAACGCCCACGGTCGGCTCGGCCAGTTTGCGTGGCTTGCATTTCAGGCGGTCGGCCCAGCAGCGCCGGAGACTAGCCTGTTTGGCGAGATCCTGTCGTCGGCGTCGTCTATCGGAGTTGGCGTGCTGACGTGCGGGCGGCCGGGCGACCCAGCCGATTGGCGCGTCCAGCATTGGCCCACGCGCACCAGCACCGACAGCGCGGTCGCGGACAGCTTCATACGTGAGCGTTTCAGCGCAGCCAGCCAGGATGCGATCCGGAAACTGCTCGGCGCTCACGGCTGGCCCGACATTGGGGATGATGATGACGGGCTCTGACCGGCCGTGGCAGGGGGCGCGCTGTCTCGCCATCGCCAACCTGAAGGGAGGCGTCGGGAAGTCGACCACGGCGATGATGATCGCGGATGGCCTTGCGCTCACCTATCGGGTTCGCGTCCTTGTGGTTGATGTCGACCCGCAGGCCAACGCCAGCAGGATGTTGCTCGGGTTCAAGGGCCTTCGCGACGCACAGCAGCGTTCGAACACGCTCAAGGATTGGGTGGAGGCCGCAGCGCGCGGCCAGCATCTGCCCCTCGCACCAATGATCCAGGCGCAGGTATGCGGCCTTACCGAGATCGTCAGGGAGAGATCCGCACATGTTCCAAGGCCGCATGGCGACATAAGCGTTCTGGCCGCAACCCCTGAGTTGCGATTCGCAGAGATCGCCTTCGATCATGCCAACTACGCTGCGAGCGATCCAGCCTCAGCCCGCCATCGCATGACCAGCCGGCTGAAAGAGGCGCTGGCGCCACTTTCGGACGCGTTCGAGCTTATCCTGTTTGATTGCCCGCCTGGCTTCTCGACGCTTGCACAGGCGGCGATCGCAAGTTCCGATGCGATCATTTCGCCGATGCTCGAAGAGCCGCTCTCGGTATGGAGCCTGCAGGCGTTCCGGGATTTTGGCTTGCTGAAGACGCTCGGCATCTGGGATCCGGCGCGCCACCGCGGCCTCTATACGCGCGTCAACCAGAAAGGCGCGATTGAAGAGCGGCGCGAAGTTCGTGCTGCGGTTCAGAAGCTAGGCATCTCGATGCTGGATACGTCCATCAAGGAGTCCGTCGAAGCGCAGCGCTGGGTCAGGCGTGCCGGCCCCGACTCACATGCACCCTTCAACAGGAAGTATGGACCGGTCCGGAATCCCGTGCTCGAGTTGAGCCGCGAAGTTGTTGATTTCATCGCCGCCCTCCCCCCGAAAAACTAGGAGCGCTCAATGCCGAATGAGAAGCCGATCTCCCCGAACGCGGCGCTTCGCCGGCTTCTCGGTGTCGTCGCCGAAGAGGCCGACATGAACGCCGCGTTCCGCAACCGCCTCCTTCTCGCGCTTGGCGTGCCTGTCATCTTCGAGGGGCAGGACGACCTCGCGTCAGTCCATCCTGCAGAACTGGCCGCGCGGTATGACGAGCATACGTTCAAGCGTATCTACGGCGCGCTGAAGAGTGCAGCGCTCAAGAAAATTCTCGTCGAACACAATCTTGCGTCCGCAGCAGAGGCCGGTGCGAAAGGCATCAAGGCTCCGCAGCAAGTCCAGCTTCTGTGGGATCGCGCACGCGGTCGCGCTGAAGAAGACGGCGATCTTAGTTGAAATCGAGTTCGCTGTTTGAATTCTTCTACTCTCTGACAGTGCACGTGTGTCCCCCGGACAGATCGCACCGGCCCGAATCACGACCACCGCCGACAGCGGGATTTGCCCGAAGCGCGAGGGCGAGATTAGTCCATCGACGGAATCACCGCGTCCGGCGGCGATTCATGCGCCGTAGGATTCTCTCGAAAAATCAGGGAGATGTCGTTGTCCATCAACAGCGACAAGGAACCGTTGGATATCTAGAATCAAGTCGCGATTCACATCATGCACCAACGTAATGTGTTCGCGGAGCAAGTGACCGGAAAGAGACGCGGCTTCCAAACCCGCAATCCCTTTCCGATCGTCCCTGGCCGGGAAACTTGCTTCAGGGCCGGCGGAGTCCAACCCGTCGGCCCGCTTCTCATCTGGTGAGAAATGTAACCGCAGCGGTGACACGCGCAAAGCTTCGAATCACGACAACTCCCAGCAAAGAACCCCTGCGAAATCAGGCACCGCCCGACCTCACGCGAACCACTGCCCGCGTAAGGCCTTGGCCGAGGCTATTCGGCCGCGACTGAGGGAGATGCGAGTGCCGCGGCCCCCTCCGGGGTGATCCCAAATCCGCCGGACGCGACAGGAGTCACCAGAATATCGGGCAAGTAGTGCGAGCCTTCGAACATAGCGCAGACCTTTGCGGCGAGTTCGTCCTTTTTCAGCTTCGCGTGCGCCTTAACGATATCCTCGCGGGCACGGGCGCTCCGATCCGCCATGCCGGGGGCATCCGACAGCGCAGCGATAAGCGTCGATTTGGGCAGACGCACCCAATAGTCGAGCCCCGGCGTCCAGAACCGGGTCATGTCTACGTCCAGCTGGCGCGCGAGACAGTCCGCAATGGCCTGCTTGCGCAGGTCGACAGGCGATGTGTCCTCGTGAGCCAAATCTACGGTGCTCGCGACCAGCACCGCCAGCACATCAAGAAGACGTTCGCGGGAGAGGTCCAGCGCCCAGCCAAGAAGTTCAACGTCATCAGCCGGCAGCCTGCCTTCGAGTTCGGCCCGCGCATCTTCGAGGTCAGGCAGATCTTCGACCGGACGCAGCTGAGCCGAGATGGCGACACCCGTCATCTCGGCATGGTGGGCAATCCTCGCGACCATCGCTGATACACACAGCGCGAGGGCGACATCTGGATCGCCGGACAGCGCCAAGCGGATGGCGCGGGTGCGCGCGAGCGTGAGATCGCGATTGACCGCCTTGGGCAGCGCGCTGGACCGGGTTTCCAATCCATCCTCTAGGTCTTCGCCCCCGCCTTCGCCGCTCTCCCCTGCTTTGCGCTGCTTGAGGAAGGCATCGACGCGTTTCTGGTCATCGGCCCGGACGAGCCCTTCGGACACGCTGATTTCGCCTTCGTGATCAATCGAGAGGACGACGCCCGAGAGCGCCATGACGTCGTTTGTCCAGCAACGCCCCGCCTGACGGATCGACTCATAAGCGGCTTCGAGATCGTCACGCTGCGTCCAGCGCGGATCATCGTCAACACCGTTCGCCTCGATCTCGCCATCGAGAGTTTCGATTTCCGCAGAGATCCGATCAAGCTCGGCCCGCTCTTCCGTCGTCGGATCGCGCCATTCGGGGTGCAACCGCGTGGAGGAAAGTCCCTCGGCACGACCGGTCCCCAGATGGAGATCGACCCAGTTCCAGCCGCGCGCAAGCCACTGGTCCCGCGATGGGCTCAGCTTGTCCTCTGCAAGCTTTGTCAGCAGCGCCGGGTTTTCGATGAAGGCGGTCTCGGCATCGAACAGGTCGCGCAACACCTTCCCGCCGGCAGCCTCGTAGGCCTCAATGCCCACAAAGATAGCAAGACGATCCGTTGCGCGCATGCGGCCGTCCATCAGGCGCGCCCGGACGGAATGCGCGTTGGTCACCGGCTTTCCAAGACTCCGGAAGACAGCATCCTGTTGGGCGTGATCGTCGACCAGGCAGAAGGCCCGCGCTGCATCAAGCGTAATGTCGGCGCGCTTCCAAGCCGCCTTGATCTTGGGGGAGAGACCCGAGAGCGCGAGGCGTTGATCAACGTGTCGGCGTGTTACCCCGAAGCGCTTGGCAACTTCGTCGGGAGTTGTGCCTTCAGCGACCAACGCCGCGAAGGCGTTGACCTCGTCCATCGCGTCCATCGCAACGCGATGCACATTTTCGATGAGCGAGACTTCCTTGCCCTCCTCGCGCGCGAAGACATTGCACGCTACCCGGAAGTCCTTTGCAATCACGCCGGTCTTCGCCAACAGCTTCAGCGCGAGGTGACGTCTGCCGCCGGCATCGACCTCAAAGCGGTCGTCCTCACCGGGCACGACGCAAAGGTTCTGCAGAAGACCCCGCGAAGCGATCGATGCGGCGAGCGCTTCGATGTCGGCCTTACGATCCTTGCGCCGGACATTCCGTGGCGAGACGACAAGCCTGTTGAGCGGGATGAACTGGATCGATTGAGATTGAACAGACATGGGATGCTCCGATGAGCTTCCCGGCGGCAGAATGCGAAGCCGGGGCCGCATGCGCGACCCGGATGTCGGAAGCCAGCCGCACTAGGACGCTGGTCAAGGGCGCAGAGCGCAGCGCCCCTTGAGCAGCGGCCGCGGCTGGCTATCAGACATCTTGCGCAGGCGGCCTGCGTGTGAAGCGCCATTGCGGCAGGCCAAGAGCGGAAGCACTGGTTTGACCAACCATCGTCGTCGCGAGACGCGATCGCTAGCCTCCGAGGAGGCTGAGCGAGCGTGCGTTCCCTGGCGCGTTCCACGCTCGCCGCCAAGCGTAGCAACACGGCGTCCGTCATGCCCGCGGTCGGAAGTATCGCGACGAGTCTTGGCTTGCCCTCGGCGCATGCCGCAAGTCATGACCGTCTGCTTCATCGAGGAAGTGGCATCATAGTCGACGTTCTGGCCTTTGGCTTCCCCGATAATCGAGAAGTCGTCGGACTACGGCGCTTGAGCCATCATCTGGAAGAACGGGCCCCAGCGTGTAAGCATGGCGCCAGTCAATTTATGTTGCCGCGCGGTTGCATATCCATCCATCAACAGCGCCTTCAAGCCTTTGGCGCTCTTCCCGAGTATGCGGCTGGGCCGCACGTCAGTTACTTCTAGTCCGGCATTCTCGCAGGCCTTCCGAAGCTTGGCTGGAGTGACCCAGGCTAAAAACCGCAAAGGGTCGTAGGTCGCGGTCCCGTTTGAAACGGACCTCTGCTTTGAGCTACGGAATGCCGCTGCCCATATCCCTGTTGCCGGATGCGGGCCGAGCCAATGCTTATTGCTGGCTGACAGCCACAGCCTTCCTCCTGATCGAAGTTGACGGCTCATTGCGGCGATTGCAGGTTCGACGTCATAGGCGTGCTCAATGACGTCGAGCGCCAGGACATGACTGAACTGTCTGTCGGCGAACGGCGGCGTTTCCATGTCGGCGCAGACAAGCGTTGCGTCGTCCCCGGCCTCTTCAAACCGCTTCTGCGCGATGATCAGCCACCGCAGCGCAATGTCGAGCCCCACAACGGACCCGAACCGTTCCTTCGCCACGAGCACTCCCCCTCCCGACCCGCATCCGACGTCGAGCAAGGATCCACGCGATCCGATGTAGCCAAAATCGTCCAACGCCAGGCCAGCACGGCGCGGACCGTCGACGGCGTACGCAGCAAACCTCGACGCACTGACGGACGTTACGTCGTCGGTGATTTCATAGTAGTACTCAAGCAACTGCGCAAAGGTCCTGGTTTGTGCTGCTTGGTGCAGTTTTTCAGCCTTGGCACGCTCCTCCCCCAGGGAGAGGTATCGGTCAGATCTCAAACGAAAATCGGGGATGCCAAAAAATATCGGATAGATCCGCGCACAAGCGGAGCATTCATAAGCATCCGTGTGTTGAATAACGGGGCCACGGCAAGCCGGGCAGCAAAACTTCACGGGTTGCGTCATGCGACGACGACCACCGCGATCGAGCCGCGCCAAACCACCCCTAGTCGAAGGTGCATTGCGAAACCCTCGTACCAAACAGATGGCGGCCCAAGCGTAGGGCCAGCACGACGGCCGCGACCGCCCACACGAAGACAGTGAAAGGAAGCGCCCGCCCCTCAAGAGTTTGATAGGCTGCCGCATGGCCCAGTCCGATCAGGCCCGCCCACACGCTGAGCCGCTGGAGCTGTTGCCATTTCCCCGTCCCGAGCGCGCGAATCGAGAAGTTGTTCGAAATGGCGAGGAGCAGGAGCATGACAAGAAGGCAAACCAGTCCCGCGTAGTTCGTCAGGCCGAACGGATCAATACGTGGCGTCACGAATGGCGCATTCGGCTCGAAGAAGTATGGGAGGACACGCCCACCGAAGTGAACGAAGAGACCTGCGCCCGTGTGCACGAGAGCAAATATGCCCGACCAGATTGCAATATCGCGCCTGACGTAGGTCGATACCGGACGTCTGCGGCGCCAGATGGCGTAGACCGGACCAAGTGAAAGAGCGGCCGCAAGAAAGAGCCAAGCAGCGTAGGCCGAACCCATGCTTAGTTGAAAGATGATGGGCCGACCGACGAAGACCAGACAAGATCCACCAATTATGGCGCACCCCAAGGCCGCGAGTAGTGCGTGTCTGATTGCCCGCCCCGCCCTCATTTGATGCTCTTCCAAGCCTGACCGCAGGTGTTGTAGATGATCTGCAACCGCACAAAATCCCTCAAGCAATTCTCGCACCGTGACGACAATGGGGGGCGAGATTTGCTAGGATGCGACAACGGCTGCCGGCTGAACAGAGGCCACGCGCTCGCCGCACACGCGATTGCGCATAGAGAGTGCCAACGGCAGGAAATGAATTCGATGGCTTCCTACCGGAAATCCCTGACTAATCTCGTGTTGGCTCGGTTTTTCGAGGCACGATGCCAGGCAGGGAGAGTTCTGGTTGGCCCTCAAAAACCCAAAGGTGGAGAACGCCGCCCGTACGGTCATCATCGGCGCCGGTCCAGCTGGCCTGACCGCCGCCTATGAGCTGTGCTCCGCCGGAAGGCCAAGCGTCGTGCTGGAAGCAGAGAGTGATGTCGGCGGCATCTCGAGAACAGCAGAGTACAAGGGCTACAAGTTCGACATCGGGGGCCACCGCTTCTACACAAAAGTCAAGATCGTCGAGAAGATGTGGCACGAGGTGATGGGCAAGGATCTGCTCACCCGCAGCCGCTCGTCGCGCATTCTCTACAACAAGCGCTTCTTCCAGTACCCTCTCGAGCCGTGGAATCTGTTCCTCACGTTAGGCCCAATCGAAACAGGCCTGTGTCTGCTCAGCTATACAAAAGCTGCGGTCGAAAAACATGCGAAGAGGCTTCTTCGAATAAAGCAGCCCGAGCGGGACTTCGAAACGTACGTCACCATCAGATTCGGCCGACGACTGTTCAAGCGCTTCTTCGAAAGCTACACGGAAAAAGTGTGGGGAATGAAGTGCCGCGATATCCAGTCTGAGTGGGCCGCTCAGCGGATCAAGGGCATCTCCGTAAAGAAAGTGATCCTGACCTTCCTCACTTTCGGCGAGAGGTCCGCCAAGGACGCAAAGATCAAATCGTTCATCAACAGCTTCGAGTATCCGCGGCACGGCCCCGGCATGCTCTGGACACGGGTCAAGGAGATCGTGGAGCAAAGTCTGTCCGCGGTTGTGATGAACGCTCCGGTCACGCGCGTGCTCTGGGAGCCAGGCCGTGGCGTCACCGCGGTCGAAGCCAGCGGGAAGCTGTACGAAGGCGCGACCTTCATCAGCAGCATGCCCATCCGAGACCTGATCTCCGCGTTCGATCCACCACCGCCCCCCCATATCCTCAAGGCAAAGGACTCGTTCACCTACCGGGATTTTCTGACCGTGGCGCTGATCACACGCGGTCAACCCAAGACTGAAGACAACTGGGTCTATATCCACGAGCCTGAGGTCAGAGTCGGCAGGGTCCAGATCTTCAATAACTGGAGTCCGGAGATGGTTCCGGAGCCCGACCGGACCTGCTACGGGATGGAGTACTTCTGCTTCGAAGGCGATGGGCTTTGGGCGATGTCCGACACGGATCTTATCGCACTGGCGTCCAAGGAGCTCGAGCGCGTCGGACTGGCTAACGCGGCCGATGTGGTGGATGGCGCGGTCGTGCGCCAGAAAAAAGCTTATCCCGTCTACAACGATGCGTTCCGACCTGCACTGGCGATACTGCGTGAGTTTCTGGACGGGCTTCCTAACCTTCAGCTCGTGGGGCGGAATGGCATGCACAAGTACAACAACCAGGACCACTCGATGCTGACTGCCATCCTGGCGGTCCGAAATATCCTCGGAGCAAAATACGACCTTTGGCGCATCAATATCGACACCGATTATCAGGAAGAAGGCGGCAACATCACCGAAGAAGAACTTCGCCAACTCGAAAGATCGCAGCCCCTCGTGCCAATGCCGCTCGCGACCTAGTGGAGCTAACTTGTTGGATGTCGCCATCATTGGTGCAGGATTGATGGGACGGTGGCATCTTGCCACCGCCCGAAGTCTTGGAGCGCGGATCGTTGCTATTGTCGATCGCGACGTCCGCTCTGCGGAAGCCCTGGGCAAGCGAGCGCCTGGTGCGATCACGGGCGCTCGCCTTGACGTTCTTGGCAACCGCGGTGTCAGGGCCGCGCACGTCTGCACCCCCAGCTCCCTGCACGCGGAACACGCGATCAATCTGGCAGAGCTTGGCATTCATGCGCTTATCGAAAAGCCGTTGGCGGCAGATGCGACCGTAACCCAACGCGTGCTTGAAGCCGCCCAACACAGCAGCGTGCAGATCTGTCCAGTCCATCAGTACGCCTTCCAGCCTGGTGTCGAGCGGGCGCTTCGAGCCATTGAGACGCTCGGCCCTATGCACAGCGTTGACTTCAGCATCTGCTCCGCTGGCGCCGACAATGGAGCCATGTCGCCAGCCGACCTCGTCAATGAGATCCTGCCCCATCCCATTTCGATATTGCAGCGGTTGTTGCCAGGCGCGTTGCTGTCCCACCTGCAGTGGACCATTCTGCGCTCGCGGCCGGGCGAAATGCTTGCAACCGGTATGTATCAGGATGTGCTGATTTCGATATTCATCAGCGCACACGCTAGGCCGACCTGCATGAACACGCGCATTAGATGCAAGTCCGGGAGCATCGAGATCAACGGGTTCCACGGCTACGCGGTCGTAAGTTCCGGTGAAGTCTCACGATTTGCCAAGATCAGCTCGCCATTTATTGGGTCCGTGCGCACGTTAGCTGCCGCGTCGTCAAATCTCGCCGGTCGGGCGCTGCGGAGGGAACCAGCATATTCAGGGCTAAGAACTCTCACGCGGCGCTTCTACGCTTCCGTCGCCGGCGAAGATGGCACGGCCCCTCCTATAGACGCGGCGACGATTCTTGAGGGAGCTGCCGCTCGCGACATCCTCTCCAGCGCGGATGAGTTCACCAGCAACCGGCTCGCATCATGACCTGCGTCGTTCCGGACGTAGACATACAAACGGAGTCCTCCGCGAGCGAGCAATTGACCGTCGTAGTGATGCAACTCGTAGGAGGCGTCGCTCTCAGCGACTGCTTGAGGGCGCTGTCATCGCAGGGGAGCAAAGTTCTGGTTGCCCGACCCGAACCTCTTTCCGAACAGGCAACCGTGCCAGCACGCCGTCTGCGTGCGCTCAATTGTGCAACCTCGGATCTAGTGGCGTTTGTCGAGGATACCTGCATACCCAGTCCAACCTGGTGCGCGGCAATTCGCGATTCATTCGCGGAAGCGGATGTGGTGGCCGTTGGAGGCCCGGTGGAAATTCCGCGAAATCTCCCTGCCCGCGCGCGTGCGCTTGGCATCTGCGAGTACGCGCGGTTCCGGGCAAAACGACTGCCAACCCAGCAGGGCCGCATCCGTGTCGATCGCGTGGCGGGCGCAAACTTCGCGGTCCGAAAATCTGCGATGAAGGTCGCGTCGTCACCTGCGGATATGATCGACACCGCAATGTTCCAGAACCTTAATGCCCGCGGCCGCATGCTGATGGAACACGAGGCAAGCGTCACCTACTCGGCAGAGGACCGGCAGGGAGCGCGGCTCTGTACGCGCTTCCATCATGGAAGGATCTACGGAGGCGGACAAACCGCTGGACAGCCATTTCCTGCTCGGCTCGTCCGGGCGGCGAAGACGCTAGCCGTTCCCGCAGTCTTGACGATCCGCTCCCTTCGGGACGCCCCCGGCTGGCTTTGGCGCTCGCCGCACGTATTGGTTTGGATCCTAATGATGCATGGCTGCTGGAGTGCTGGGGAGCTCGTTGGAGTTTTGACTGGGCGTATTGGCAACAGTCTAAAGGAATGGACCTGAGCTCATGGGGGGCCTGGCCAACATGCATCGAACCTCGGTCTGCAAATACACGTGCAATGGCCTCGCCGGGGCTGCCACGCTTGGACCCGCATAATCATGGACTGCACACTTACGATTGTTGTTGGGATCAAGGATGCTGCTGCAAACCTGGCGGAGCTAACTGCGAGATTTTCTTCAGTGGCTTCCACGGAAGTTCAGCTGTTGTTCGTGTTCGCTGGACGTGCACCACGCGATTGGATGCCCCCGGCTGGATGCGAAATGATCACTGCTGACGAACGCGCCCTGATCCCCGAACTCTGGCGCGACGGGATTTTGCGCGCGCGCGGGACGCGGGTCGCGCTGACGACGGGGCAGTGCATTCCTTGTCAGGGTTGGGTTGCGTCTCTCCTGGCCGCGGACCTGACAGCGAATGTAGGTGTGGGCGGACTCATTGATCTGGACCCGAGATGCTCGCCTGTTCACAAGAGTATCTATCTTCTGCGCTACCTTGCATTTTCGCCTCCGCAGGAAGCCCGCACGGTTGCCGACATCGCCGCCGACAACGCGATCTACAGGCGCGGGGAAATCATGGCTTATCCGCGACTACTGGAAAAAGGGTTCTGGGAACCATCGTTCCACCGACGCTTCGCGGCGAGCGGGCTGTCATTGCGTGTTAACCCCGCGATCAGAGTTGTGTACTACGGGCGCGAACTCTCCAGCGACTTTGCGCGTCAGCGACTGGAGCACGGCCGTGAGTATGGCGAATCGAGATCTCGGGACCGCCCCTTCCCGCAGCGCATAGCTTTTCTCCTGATGTCGCCATTGATTCCGGTGATAATCCTGGCGCGCGTGACGCGGCGGGCGTTTCGCAGCACAACATATCTGCTGGCCTTGCCGGTGGCTCTGCCGTGGCTGCTTTGGTTTGTCGGGAGTTGGAGCGTAGGCGAGTTCAGCGGCTATCTGAAGGCGCTGCTCAGGCCTGCCGAGGAGAGACCGGCCCATGATGCCTCGTAGCACTCCGGATCAGAATGGAGCGAAAGGCAATCTCCAGGCGCTGACGATTAGCATCGTGATGCCGGCCTATAACGCGGTGGCTTTTCTGCCATATAGCCTTCCGCCCCTGACCAAACTTCTGAAACGCAAAGAGGTGTTGGAGCTGCTCGTAATCGATGACTCGTCCAGCGACGACACTGCCAGGATGGCAGCAGAAATGGGTGCACGCGTCATCCCGTCGGGAGGACGGCTTGGACCAGGCGCCGCACGAAACATCGCCGCGGCGCAAGCAGCCGGCGACATTTTGTGGTTTGTCGATTCCGACGTGGTCGCGCGATCAGACGCCCCACAAAAGCTAACGCCTGCGTTCGATGACCCATCAGTGTGGGCCGTCTTCGGTTCCTACGACGACACACCGCGCGCGCAGAACTTCGGCTCGCAATACAAGAATCTCGTCCACCATTTCATTCACCAGCAAGGAAAGCCGGATGCTTCGACTTTCTGGGCTGGGTGCGGCGCAGTCCGGCGGAGCCGGTTTCTAGCCATCGGTGGGTTCGATGCAGAGCGCTACAGGGTTCCGTCCATCGAGGACATCGAATTGGGATATCGCATTCGCGACAACGGTGGACGCATTCTGCTCGACAAGACGCTGCTCTGCACGCACCTGAAACTCTGGTCAGTGCCTGAACTGATTAGGGTCGACATCTTGCGGCGGGCACTGCCGTGGGGGCGTCTCATGCTGTCACGCGGCGGTCTGGATAACGACCTCAACGTGGGGTGGACGGAGCGACTCAAGGCCGGTCTCGCGGGACTAGTCTTGCTTTCCGTTCTGACATCTCTTTTGGGTTTCACGCCGATCTGGACACCCCTTGCCGTGTTCGGAGCCGCAATTGTCGCCAACGCAAAACTGTTTGCCGCTTTTGCGCGGCATAGGGGGCTGCTGTTTGCTTTGGCCGGGATAGCCTTCCATCAGGCCTACTACCTTTACAGTACGGCGGCCTTCCTCTGGTGCTGGGCGGAGAGCAAGCTCCCAAGCCCAGCGAAAGCTGGTTAGCACCTCCTTTGGCTCGCGCGCTCCTCCTGATCGGACTGTTGCAGCTTCTTACTTTGCTGATCGGAGTTCTTCGTCAGAAAGGCTTGTCTATCTTTCTCGGTCCCGAGGGCCTGGGCGTCGTCGGAACGATTGATCAGATTGTGCTTCTCGTGGTCCAGCTTGGCGCATTTGGCCTTCCGTTCACAGCTCTGAAGTTCATGTCACAGGCCCACGGGGAGAGTGAGGGAGCCTTCCGGCAGACAAGCGTCAGGTTTCTCCGCCTGATTGGTCTGCTGTCAATTTCGGCCACCGTTGTATGTGGCCTCCTTTTGACCACGTGGCCGCAGCTATCTGGTCCGCAAATGGCTCCCTATACCCAGTCTCTGTTTGTTGCTGCCCTGGGCATCGCACCTCTGATGCTAGCGAGTTTTCTTGTGAACGTGCTCGCCTCTGCTCGACGGCCGCTTGTGGGGTCAGCGCTTGGGCTCATCGTGGCTGGCCTTTCCGGGACGGGAGCCATCGTTGGCGCCAAGGTGGGAGGGACGACCGGGCTCTACATGGGCTCCACGGCCGCCGGGCTAATAACGACTATCGGTGCTCTCGTGTATCTTGACCTGGCCGAAGGGGTTTCCCTGTTCAGAAGCCGAGGCGTCGTACCGAGCGAACCTTTCAATCGGCCAGCTATCGGCGTCACTGCTCTATCCGTCTATGTCACCATGATCGCCTACACGGGCGCTCTGCTGGCGGTTCGTTACGGCGCTCTCGCCGTGGCTGGAGAAAGACAGGCCGGCATTCTGCACGCCGCGCTGACAGTGTCGCTGACAGCAGGGTCGCTGCTAGCCGCCATGAGCGGCCTCTATCTGGCGCCAATGCTTAACCGCCTGAAGCACACCACCGAAAAGCTTGCGCACGCACATATCTTCGCTGGGCGCATGCTCACGATGTTCATGCTGGGCGCTGTTCCCCTGGTTCTATTTCCGCAACTGGCCATGACGATCCTTTATACCGATGCCTTTCAGCCATCGGCGGCCCTGATCGCGGGCTTCATGATGTGGCAATGCCTCTATCAGTCCATGAACGTCTACCAGCAGCTTTTGATCGGCGTGGACGAGATGCCATTCATGTCCTTTGCGGCTTCAACGGGCCTATGTGTAGCCGCGGGGCTCTCTGTCGCACTCGTGGGTGTCTATGGCGCTGGAGCAGTCTGGATCGCGTTGAGTTTTGGCGTGATCCTCTCTGCGGGCCTGATGATCGCCCGCCTGCGCCTAAGATATGCTATGCGAATTCCTCCATACCTGATGGTCAGGCTAGGTCTTTCCCTTGGCGTTATTGCGCTCGCCCAGGTGTCCTTTGGATCAGTGGACGAAGGCGCGCCATCCGGCATTGTCCTGCGGCTGGCGTTCGCAGGTGTCGCCTTCGGCTTGCTCTATATGCAAATGAATCGCGACGAGCGCGCGTTGATTGTCGGCCTGTTCAAGGCAGCGCGGCGCCGTCTTGGTCTGTCGGCGTAGTCACAGTTGGGTCTTCAATCGTTCTGATACGCCGCGCAGGGACGCCTGCCCATAACTCTCCCGCAGGGACATCTCCGCGAACAACGCTGCCTGCACCGATGACGGCGTTGTCCCCGATGCGACAGCCGGGCAGAAGCACGCTCCCGGCTCCAACCCAAACATTGGCGCCAATAAAGACATGACATCGCGTTTCATCCCAAGGGGTATGAATACGCTTTTCACCGGGCTTCATCGTGTGGCTTGCGGCTACCACCACCACAAACTGGCCGATCGCGGAACCTGCGCCGACGTGAATTTCGCCACCGGCTGCCCGAATGTTGACGCCGGTGCTGAGGACAGACTTCTCTCCGAGGACGAGCTTGCCCTCAATCGAGGTATAAGGGCTGCGCCGGCGAACGATGATTTCAACGAAGGGTCCTACACTTGCACCCTTGCTGATCTGAATGGCGTCCAGGTCTCTGAATGGGTAATCCCAGATCGCGGTTGGGTCACAGGCCATTGATGGGTTGCGGGCGCGGACACGATGCCCAAGCACCCACAGGCTGGAACGTCTACGAAACGCGGCAACGAGCGCCTTAACGTGCCCAGCAATACTCATGCGGCGCCAGCCTCGGCCCGGCGTCTGTGCCAGTCTATCGTCAACCTGAGCCCCTCCTGCAGCGACGTATTCGCGCGCCATTGAAGTCGCCGCTCCGCCTCGGATGGGTCCCCCGCAAGAAAGGCGAGATCGCCTTCGCGCTCGGGAATCGCCCCGATGTCCAGCAGGTCCTGGGCGCCAAGCATGTCGGCGATCATCGAAACCACGTCGCGAATGACGTAATGGCGCCCGGACGAAACGTTGATGACCGCACCTCTAAGTCCCTCCTTGCCCCCGGCAGCTCGGATGGCGCTGATCGCGTCAGCAATGAAGATCAGATCGCGGCTTTGGCGGCCGCCGGTCGTTGCGAACCGCCTGCCCTGCAGGAGCGCATCGATCAAGCCGGGTATGAGAAAATCGCTCGACTGTCCCGGGCCAAAGATCAAAGCGGGGCGCAGGGTCACGACTGGGAACGCGAGGTTCGGCTGTACCATCTGGCACCAATGCGTCGCTGCGACCTGGCTAACCGAATAAGGTGACCGCGGCTGTTCGCGCTGATCTTCACGGGATGGCGTGGGCCCGGCGCCATACTCCTCAAGCCCTCCCAGTCGCAAAAACTGTCGCACCGGCGCGCCGGAGGCAACGGCTCCACTGAGCATGTTGATGAGACCATTCAGGTTCACCTGCAGCGCCCGCAATCCCTGGTCGCGGTCTGAAGGTGAACGTCGCGCTGCCGTGTCAGCCGCAAGATGAAACACGGCGATTGGCTGGACGTCCTCGAAGCAGGAAGCGACGGCCTTGGCGTCAGTGATGTCGCTGCGCCAGACTCGTACCTGAGGCTCTGCACCCAGCCGGTCCAGGCGGGCCCCTGGCCGCGCCAGTACATGAACTTCGGCGCCGTCCTCCAGAAGGCTACGGACAAGATGCGCTCCAACGAAACCACTCGCGCCGGTTACGAGAACGGGGCCATCTGGAAGCGCCTGGCTCATGCTCACCCCAGAATTCGCACATCCGGAATCGGCACGATGAACTTTCCACCCGCGGCCTGGTAGGAGGCTTGCTGCTCCAGAATTTCGTCCAGGAAGTTCCAGGCTAGCACCAGTAGATAGTCCGGTTTCCTTTCCGCGATCATTTCTGGACCCGTGATCGGAATGCGCGAGCCTGGTGTGAGACGTCCGTGCTTCAGCGAATTACGATCGGCGATGAAATCCAGCGTGTCTGGACCAATCCCGAAATAGTTGAGCAGCGTGTTGCCTTTAGCTGGGGCGCCATAGCCGGCGATGGTCCGGCCGCCTGCCTTCAATTCCTTCAACAGCGCCAGCAGAGCGACGCGCATGGCCTCAACACGGGCAGCGTGCGCGACGTACGTTGATCGATCGAACAGGCCCGCATCCCGCTCCCGCTGAAGCCATGTTGCGACGACTTTGCCAGCCGAAACACCACGACGCAGATAGAATCGCATCGAGCCGCCATGTATCGGCAGTTCGTCGATGTTGACGATCTCCATGCCGACAACACGACCGAGCGCCGCGATCGACGCGACGCTGAAGACCGACAAGTGCTCGTGATAGACGGTGTCGAATTCGTTGTTTTCCACACAGGTCAGCGCCTGCGGCGCTTCGATCACGAAGGTCCCGTCGGGAGCCAGAAGAGTATCAACGCCTCTCATGAACCCGTGAAGATCGTCGATGTGGTTGAAGGTATTGGTCGTGACGATGACCTGCGCGGGCCCGTATTCGGCGCGCACCCGAGCAGCCGACTCGGCGGTGAAATACTCGTTGAACACCTCAACGCCCTTAGCGCGCGCGAGGGCTGCGATGTTGGCGGCGGGATCGATTCCCAGAACCTCAAGCCCAATCTCACGGCAAGCCGCCAGCAAGAGTGCGTCATTGCACCCGATATCAACGACTCGTTGCCCTGATGCCGTGATCAGCTCCTCCTTGAATCGCTTCGCGAGCGTGCTGAAATGCTTTGGCATGGTTGACGAGCCAGAAGGGACATACAGATAGTCCACGTAAAAGTCCGGCGGTAGCCGATCCTTCACCTGGATGAGCGCGCAGTCGAGGCATACCAGCGTATCGAGAGGATAGGTGGCGTCAGGTTGCGCCGCTCGCGCCTGGGCCACGAAGGCATTCGCCGCTGGGTGGTCGCCCAGCGGCAGGTAGCAGTAGAGGTTCTCACTTTTGCAAGCGCGGCAGACTTTCATGACGTTACCGTCTCCCATTCGTTCCGAGCCCTGTACGCATCGCGGCCCGATGCACGCACGACGTCCAGCGTCTGTCGCGCGATCTCGCTCCACCGCAGCGCAGCGCCGCGGGCGCGTCCGCTCACCTGAAGGCGCGCACGCAGATCCTGATCTTCGAGTACGTTTCCAATCGCCGCAGCGAGCGTTTCGACGGTTGGGGATTCCACCATCAGCGCGTGTCCACGCGCGACTTCGCCAAGGCCGCCACGATCTGCCGCTACCACCGCAACACCGCACGCCATCGCTTCGACTGTCGTCATTGACCATCCCTCGTTCTCGGAGGGATGCACAAATACATCAGCGCCGGCATAGATCGGTACGAGTTCATGGTGATGTGCCACCTTACCATCGGTCTGCACGACGTCATCGCCGACACCAAGCTCCCGGCAAAGCGCGCGTAGACCTGCCGAGTCCTGCGCGGGGCCAAACAAGACAAGTCCGTGCGGAATCGACCTTTCCTTCCGCAGGGCGGAGAAGGCTCTGATCAGCATCGGGATGTTCCGTCTCTCAGAACATTTTCCGACGAACAGGATGTATGGTCGATCCGCGTTAAAGAACCGCTGGCGCGCTTCGCGCAGAACCCGCACATCTGCAACCGGCCGGAACGCATCATCTGCGCCCTGATTCACCACAACTACGCGATCAGGGGTCACTCCGTAGTACTGGACGACGGCTTCTCGCGTAGCCAGACCTGGAACGATCACTGCGTCGGCATTTCGAGCGCAGTGCTTGTGCAGTCGGGCGTAGGTTTGCTTATACATCCAAGTGTGAGCGCCTGGCTGAGTCTCATTGACGCTATGCGTCGCGACTACAAGCTTTCCGCGATAGTTGATCGGAGCTGTGTACGCGGGACAGAATAACACGTCATGCCTAGTGGCGGCCGATCCAAGTCGCAGATTTTCCCAGATGAGGCCGGAACGCTTCGATTCGAGAAGAACGAATTTTATTCTGGCCGAAAGCTGATCCAGTTCGGCTTCAACCGGCTGGCGCACGTACACAGTCAGCTCTTCATCGGCAGCGAGCTCATTGGCCCAATGCCGGAGCAGATACTCGATGTATCTGCCTACGCCAAACCGTTGCCCTGCTAAGCGCTGCCCGTTGAAAGCAATCTTCATCGCGACGTCCACTTCTCGGCGAACGTCCGGAACGTGGCGTGGATATGATCCAACTCGGCCTCTCCAAGCCCATGGTGACAGGCCATCAGCATGCCGCCGCGCATGACTTGATCCGCATTGGGATATCCCTTCGGCATTTCGCGCCTCTGGATGTCGCGGAAGCCGGGCTGTCGCAGAATGTTTCCCGTAAACACCGTCCGCGTCTGGATGTGGTTCTGCTCAAGGAAGATCTGAAGATCGCGGCGGGTGAACGGCGCCGTGTCGCGTACGATGAGCGGGAAAGCGAGCCAGCCCGTACGTGACTCAGGAATCTGGCGGGGCAGGATTAGCCAGTTCTCGTACGCAGAGAAAAACGCGCGTTGTGCTTCGAAGTTACGGTCGCGCAGCCGGATATTCTCGTCCAGGCGGCCAAGCTGGATGAGGCCGAATGCTGCGCCAATTTCCGATGGCTCAAGATTGTAGCCCAAGCGCGAGAAGATGAACTTCGCATCGTAGGCGATTCCATCCAGCTCGACATTGAACCTGTTTTCGATCGCTTCAGATTCGACAAAGAGCGACGAATCGCGGCCCCAGCTTCTCAGGAGGAATGCTTCCTTGCGCCATTCGTCCCGGTTCACGCACAGCATGCCGCCGTTTCCGGCGCAGTTGATGACATGTGACCCATAGAAGCTGGTCGTGCTGATATCTGAACGTGAGCCTGTCGTCGTACCGCGAAGCGTCGCACCAAGCGTGTCGGCCGAGTCTTCGATGACATAGAGGTTGTGCTTCCGGGCGACCTCGGCGACCGCGTCCCAGTCCGGGAGGTTCCCGATGAGCGACGGCGCCATGATGGCCCGGGTCTTCGGCCCAACTGCCGCCTCAAGCTGGCTCGCATCGAGGTTGAAGGTGTCCGGCTCAACGTCGATGAATGTCGGGATCAGTCCATTCTTCACTAGCGGCGCAACGGTTGTGGCGAATGTCAGCGCCGGCGTGATCACTTCGGAGCCCGGCGGAAGGCCAAGCAGCTCCACCGCGAGATAGTTTGCGCTCGACCCCGAGTTGACCATGACGCCGTGCCTCTTGCCGAATAGCGCGGCAACACGCTGCTCAAACGTTCGCACGGAGACGCCCATCTGGGTGGAGCCCCTTAGGACGGCCGCAACGGCAGCCACTTCTTCTTCCCCGTGCACGGACTTTCCATACGGTACGCGGATCGGTTGCTTGTCCCCGGTCATTGTGACGAACCTCGTGTGCATTCGCTGACTCGCTGATTGTACTCCTGCAGCTGGTGCAGTGTGACCTGCCTTGCGCTAGTTGGCCGCTCCTGCACCTGGCGATACCAGTCCACTGTCATCTCCGCCGTCTGTTGGACGTCCAATGCTGGACTCCAGCCGAGCAAGTTCTGCGCCTTGGAAGAGTCCAGTCGAAGGGTCTCAGCCTCGTGCGGTCCCTTTATCTCGTGGGCGAACTCCACCGACAGCGCTGGCCAAATCTTCTGCATCCTGGTGACGAGATCGCGCACAGAAATGACATCAGCGGAGCGCGGACCGAAATTCCAGCCGCCCGAAAACACCTTGCCCTGCTCGGCCAGGCAACGCGCGAGAACGAGATATCCACGCAGCGGCTCCAGCACGAACTGCCACGGACGGACAGCGTCGGGACGACGAATATGCGTGTGATCGGCAGCCGCAACAGCTCGAATTAGATCGGGAACGAGGCGATCTTCTCCCCAATCGCCGCCTCCAATGACGTTACCGGCGCGAGCCGATGCGATGGCGGTATGCCCAGTCGAAAAAAAACTGCGATTAAAGGAGGCGGTTACCAGCTCCGCGCAGCCCTTGCTCGCGCTATACGGATCCGCCCCACCCATGCGGTCATCCTCACGAAAGGGATGGGAAGCACCGACGTTCTCGTAGCATTTGTCACTGGTAACCACGACAACCGATTTCACTGAAGGAGCCGTTCGCAACACGTCTAGAACGATCGCTGTACCTATGACGTTCGTGTCGAGCGTCGTGACCGGATCATCATATGACGCGCGAACCAGCGACTGCGCAGCCATGTGGATCACCACCTCAGGCTGAAAGGACGCAACTGTCTGACGAAAGGAGGCGCGGTCGCGTATATCTCCGATCGTCGAAACCATCCCCCCTCCCACGCCAGCCAGTTCGAATAGGCTATGCTTCAGAGGGGTGAGCGCGTAACCCCGCACCTCTGCGCCAATCACCTGCAGCCAGAGACTCAGCCAGGCGCCCTTGAATCCGGTATGTCCCGTTATCAATACACGTCGGTTGGCATACCAGGTCAGGTCTACGGGATTCATGTAACGGCCTTCCATGGCGCGTTTCCGCTATTCCACATCTCTTCGAGCGACTGTTTCTCACGAAGGGTGTCCATCGGCTGGAAGAAACCGTCATGCCGATAGGCCATTAGCTCTCCGTCCGCTGCAACGCGTTCTAGCACGTCACGTTCGAGGGACGCCGCGGCACCATTGATGTAGTCGAACAGGCCCGGCTCAAGGACGAAGAACCCGCCATTGATCCAGTCGCGATCGGTCTGCGGCTTCTCTGAGAACTTCGTGACGCGAGCGCCGTCCATGTCGAGCATTCCAAACCGCGCCGGCGGGTGCACCGCCGTAACGGTCGCAAGCTTTCCATGCGATTTGTGGAAGGCGACCAGTTTGCGGATCGATACGTCGCTAAGACCATCGCCGTACGTGCAGAGAAAGGTGCCATCCTGCAGCAGGGGCTTCAGCCGAAGGAGACGCCCGCCCGTGAGACTGTCCAGCCCGGTGTCCACGCAATGCACGGTCCAGTTGCATGGACGCTGCGCCGGCTCCTCAAGTCGAGTAACCGAACGTGTTCCGTCTTTCAGCGACACAAGGAGGTCGGAGTTGTAGTAGTGAAACTCGCTGAAATACTGCTTGATGATCTCGCCCTTGTACCCGCACGCTACGACGAAATTCTCGAACCCGTAAGCGGCGTAGACCGACATGATGTGCCAGAGAATCGGGCGACCGCCGATCTCGACCATGGGCTTCGGACGGAGGGAGGTTTCCTCAGCGAGGCGCGTTCCCAATCCACCGGCCAGAATGACAGTCTTCATGTCTACCCCCGAGGCAAGTCTCTAGTCGTTAGAAGCGCACACTGCCTCTCGCGCGGCCGACGGCACGATAAGACGGCGCGCCGCACCTCATGCTTTCGGCTTTATCGCTACAACGACAATGGCATGACCGAATCCGATGCGCCTGCGAGGGCGCGCCAGGAATGCTGCTTCGGTTTTCAGGGAGGAAAGCAGGAGCCGGTTCGCCAGTGGGTTCGCTGAGGCCGTGTCACGAATCTTCAGGCCCTCATAAACAGTGCGCTTTGTTCCCTGATCGCCATCTGCATGATGATGTGAATGCGCGTGGCTATCCTTGTGACGCGACCTGCGTCGGAAAAGCCGACGCGCGGACTCATGGAGACTGCCGATCATATTGGCGTAAGTGGCGCGCACCGGCGTGAGACCTGCAGCCGACAGTAGCTGGGTCACCTCTTCCTGGATGAACCGCTGATAGTCATAGTCGCGAGCGTCTGTTCTTTGCCACATGCCGAGGCGCGAATTTGTTCGCAACAGTAGCGCACCGCCGGGGACAAGCACACGAGCCATTTCGCGAATGCCCTGCACGTCACCACCATTGGTTGGAAGATGCTGAATGACGTCGTTGGAGATAACGAGGTCGAACATATCTGCCGGGAATGGGAGATCGAGGACAGAACCCTCCCGAACCGTCCAGGCGGGATTTTCGGCGCGGCAATAGGCTAGCGCTTCAGGCGCGATGTCGATGCCATGAATATCGATCGCGCCAAGCTTCTCGCCCGCCCAGCGCATCATTGCACCAGTACCGCAACCTGCATCGAGAACCCGCTTTACGGCAACGTTCCCCGCATCCTTCAGCAGGGCGAGCGCGATGAACTGCATCCCGAGATGCCACCAGTGCTTGTTCTCAAGTTCAGCGATGCGCTGGTAGTATTGCGGGGAGTATATTTCAGGAGACGAGGTCTCAACCTCGACCATTGGCGCGGTCTCCTTTGCCATCCTGTCCGGTCTGCACTATCGGGCCGTCATTGCAAGTTTGCGCCCCTTGAGCGCGAAGTTCCGTGTTACCCTGCAACTTTGGCGGGCTGTGCAGCGGCGCCTGCGCTCAATAGTCTAGCGAAGCGGCCACCTCGCCCTTCAAAGTCCAAGCCAGATCGGATAGCTTGCGACCGCGACCTAGCTCGGTGGGGTGCGAAGCTTGAAATTTGCGATCGTTGGCTTTGGGAATGCCGCCCGAACCATTCACCTTCCCGCGTTGCGCAAACTTTCGAACGTGAAGGTCGTCGGGTGTTATGATGAACGCCCACAAGCTGGCGCCGATGGCGTTCCGTTCTTTGGCTCACTTGATGACATGCTGGAGCAGACGCGACCGGACTTTCTGGTCGTGGCGACGCCGCCGGCGTCTCATTTTGAATTGGCGCGGCGCGGCCTCGCGGCGGGGTGTCACGTCTTCTGCGAAAAGCCCTTGACGGAGTCACTCGTCGAGGCGGACGAGCTGGGCGAGATCGCGAAGCGACATGATCGGCACGTCATAGTCAACAGTGAATTCCCGTGGATGCCGATCCACACGTCTGCGAAGCACCGCATGAGCCAGCCGGGTTTTGGGAAACTCATGTTTGTGTCGATGAACCAGACCTTCCTCGTCATGGCAGACAATGAAAAAGGGTGGCGCGGAGCCAATCCGAACCGGACGTTCGTCGAATTCGGTTCGCACGTCCTGGACCTCGCGGAATTTTTCTTCGGCGAAAAAGCAAATAGCGTGCGGGCGCGCATGCCAAGGCCTGGCGGGCCCGACGCTCCGGATCATCTTAATATTGTCGAGCTCTCCTTCTCCGGCGACAGGTACGCTCACATCCTCTTGGACCGGCTGTCGAAGGGCATCCACCGCTATCTGGACATTCGCCTGGATGGAGCCGAATCAACCATTGAAACCAGCATCGGCGGCCGGATGCAGACGACGGTTGGTCTCAACGCGCGAACACGTCGGCCGTTCATGGATCTCAACGTTGCAATGGGCGGGCAAGCGCGCCTCTATCGCGGCGAAGCCTGCGAGCGTCTTGCTACGGCGCCCCTCGACCTCTTTGCTGATGCAACGGCCAGGCTGCTGACGGACGTCATGCGGGCTATCGAGCGCGGCGAGACGCCGCCCTGCTCCCTTCCACATGCCCGTCACACCTTGGCTCTGCTCCTGGCTTGCTACGAGTCCGCTACCGACGGGCTGCCTCGTCAGGTGGCCGGATGATTCTGACGGTCGTCGCAGCGGCCACCGATGGTGCGGACCCGTCGCGCTTCATTGGCGCCATGGCATCCGAGGGCGTTCTTACCTCGGCAGACATAGAAGTCTGGATTGTCCAGGGTCCATCAGGTCCCATAAAAACTGCGCCGCCAGGGGTTTATCTACGTGCGCTCGCCGCGCAGGCCTCGATCTTCGAACTCTGGGGCGCAGGCATCCTGCAAGCTAACGCGGACGCCATTGCCATTCTGGATGTGCGCTGCCCACCGCAGAAGGGCTGGCTCGCAGCGGTGCGCGCGGCGCTGCCGCTAACTGGCTCCGGAATTCTTTTTGGACCAGTCATTTGCAGTATGCGCGGGAATGACCCCAGTATCGTTGGATACCTGACGGAGTACGTTCAGTTCAATCCACCGCTCGATCCGACGTCAACCGAAGTTCCAGGCGTGAATTTCATCGCTGCAAGATCATCCCTGACCGACGAACAAGTGTTGCGCGTGGACGGTTTCGCGAAGACACGCCTCCTGGCACTGTTGGCCTCGTCAAATAAACCATCGCCCCGGCCAATCGCGGGCGCGACCGTGGACTACCAGAAGCGATACCGGTTCAGTGAATACGTCGTGCATCGGTTTCGGCACGGCCGCTGCTTCGGGGCCGGACGACCATTCCCATCACGGGCGCTGTGGTTACGCGCGGTCCTGTCGTCGCCTTGCCTTCCTGTTCTTCGAAGCTGGCGAATCTACCGCAACGCGAAACGCGATCCGGCAAGTGCACGCGCGGTTCGGCGCTTTTGGCTCCGGATCGGGATCGCGGAAACGGCCTGGTCGTTCGGCGAGTTGCTTGGGTATATCGCTGGAGAAGGCCGCGCGCGGCCGCGTCTTAGCTAGGTGAACGGCCTCAGACAAGCGTCAGCTGTTTCAGCACGCACGCGCACATCATGATCCTGTGTGTTTGTATCTTACTCGCAAGAAATCTTGGGCGGCAGCGCTCGCATCAGAGGCGCAAACAAGTCGACTCGAGGCGTTTCAAAGTCAACAAGAAAGGCGTGGACGCTGAACGAGTGGAGCGCAAGAACCTCTCGGCCGATGACTTGCGCAAAGTACATGAACAAGACTTCTTCAGGCTGATTCCAAATGTGCTGATCGGAGTGCGAATAGACCACCCAAATCTGATCATGGTGTCGGATCGAGTCTATGTCCACGAGCAGACACCCCAAGTCACCGCGCTTGAATTTTCCTTCGATGACGGTCGCATCGCCTAGCCCGGCGCGGTTTTGATAAAGCCGAAATGCCGGCAATGCGAGCCGATCAACGTAGATCGCCTGGCTGCCTGTCTTTCTTGAAGCGACCTCTTCCAGAAGCGGACGGATGTTCTCGCTGGCGTATGGCTGGGGGAAATTCGCGAAATTCTGCCAAAGCGCGATGGCGGTTCCTGCAAGCACCAACGCTAGGGCGACCGAAGTGGCGGCAATCTTAGGGCGGATCGCCGAAATTGACGCTTCGACGCCCGCCGCCACCAGCAAGATAAGCATCGGCAGGAGATATAGCGTCGCTCGATTCGATATTGGGTAGAGCTGCAAGCCGGAAACGAGCAGCGCAACAACGAACGGCAGCAGCAAGGCCGCAGCAAACCAGCGTTCCTTTCTCAGCAACGCCCAAACGCCGATCAACGCGCAGCAGATGGCGACAATCGTAGACGTCTTGCCAAATACGTACTCGAAAAAGTCGGACGTCGTCGTGGCATACCATTTAAGATCAGCAAACGTGGTCGGTAGCAGCGGCGCAAAACCCCCGTCCCACTGTTTCGTCATGTCCTCCAGAACTGGCGTGTTCGACTTCTCGAAACCTAGAAAGAACCACGTAAAGACTGCCAACCAAAGCGCTCCCACCACCGCGACGGCGGCACTGGTGACAAAACGGCGATGCAAGATCTCCCGCAAGAAGATCAAGACGCCAAATGACGCCATGACGATTATTGAGGGAAACGAACAAGCCGCCGCCGCCGTCCCGGTGATTGCAAGAGCGGCGATGCCTGGAACTGTTAGGGGCGCCTTGTCAGCGAAGTAACGGGTTCCGAAAAGAAGGAAAATCGCCGAGAAGAAGACGTCGACGGCATAAGGTTTCACTTCTGCGCCGTAGTAGATCAGTTTAGACTCAAGCGCGAATATGGCGATCGCGGCAATGAACCCGGCCTGTCCCAGCATACGCCGCGCGACAATCACAAACATCGCGAGGCTCGCCAAGCCGAATAGGAATTGCGGCAGGCGAAGCGCGTATTCAAGTCCGCCGATCGCTTCGAGCGAAGCTTTCTCAACGAAGAGCCAGCCGATTGGCGCGAGCTGCAGATAGTCGAGTGGTTGCAGAAGGCCGGTCCAGTCGCGACCGACGATGGAAGTCGCGACCATCGCTTCGTCAAACCATAGAGACCTTCCGCTCGCGAAATGCCAGGTTCGCAGAACCACCCCTCCGAGCAGAATCGCGGATGCGGTAAGGGTTAGACGCACATCTCCCCTGCCGAGGTACTGGCCGACGCTGCCGCCAATGGCCCTAGCGTAAGCGAGATAGACAGACGCGTAGGGCCGGCGAGAGCTGTTCAATTGCGTTCCTGACTAGGTTTCTGATACCGCCGCCAAATGTCGCGTGGTCGAAATAGTCATTACCGACGAAGCGGATGGTGAAAGCGAAGGAGTAATCAAGAATGCACTTTCACCGAGGTGCACGGGGCCCCTGAAATAATCAGATGCCAGAAGGCGCTTCAAGCCGATGCTATTGATGGCAGTGGATCCAATGTGATGCTATGCCCTGTCTTGCCACTGGCATAGACAGCCTTTCCGACTTCAATCGAGCGCATGCCATCAACGCCTGTCGCTATCCGGCCGCTGCCACCTTTGCCCTGCGCAAGCGCGACAAAATCCTCAAGTTCCTCGGCAAGCGCCGCGATAGTCGTCGTCTGCCAGCCCCTCAGTTTCTCACGGATAATGTTGCCTGGGTAGAAGTTGCGCTTGATGGTCCGCTCGCCGCCTGGCTTGTCCATCGTTATCACCATCGACATGAGGGGTGCATAATAGGCCCGCGCCATCCCGCGGTCGCCGAACGCCTCGATGTGGAAGCGATATCCCTTCCACTCCGTCCAGCTGGCGTGCAGGCTACAGACAACTCCTTTGTCCGACCTGAATAGCGCCATCGCGTTGTCTTCGGCTCCGCCCAGCTTCCACGTGTCGTTCAGCGTGTGGCCGTAGATCTCGCGGAAGTCGCCCATTACATACCGGCAAAGATCGAGAATGTGGATACCGTTGTCCATCAGCGCGCCGCCACCCATGACATTGGCGTCGTACATCCAAGGCGCCTTGAACTCCTGCAGACCCATGTGACCCGCATAGGCGCGCAAGTGCCGAAGCTCGCCGAGCTGGCCGGATTGAACGGCGTCCCGCATGACCTTGAGCGGGGGAAAATAGCGATGATTAAATCCCACAGTCAGGAGTCGCTTGTTTTCCTGCGCAGCCTCAACCATCCGGCGACAGGCGTCGACGGTCGCGGCCATCGGTTTCTCGACAAGGACGTGCTTGCCCGCCTGCGAAGCGGCGACTGCCAACTTCTCGTGAAACTGTGGTGGTGTCGAAATAACGACGGCCTCGACGTCGGCGTCAGCGATCAGGCGCTCGAAACTGGGGTAGAATTTAGCGCCAGGCGCCGACGCTTTCGCACGCGCCTCGTCGAGATCGCTAACTGCGACGAGTGAGGCCGAGTTTGCACGGCGAATGGCCTCGGCGCGCAGCTGACCGATCGATCCTGCACCAACCAATCCAAATTTCACGACAACACCTCGACCTTGTGGACTCGTTCTGGCGCCATTGCAGAGACGCTATTCTATCTGCGCGAGGGCCCTACCCGGACCGAACATGTAGCCCCAGATCTCTCCGAAACTCCAAACGACGACGAGCGCCGCCAGTGCGGGGGACGCCTTCAAGAATTGTCCGCCTAACCCCTTCCGGAGCGACGCGGCGATCATTCGATAGAAAAGCACGGGTGGGAGCGCCAGTGATGCAACGGCTGCCAAAGCTCTCTTTGTCACTTGCGACGCGGGAAAGCGGAGGCCTGCGTAGTACCGGGAATAGACATACCGCTGCTGGAAGAAGAGGCCTGCTGAAAACTTCTTGCAGTGATACATTTTGATGGCGTTGCGAGAAATCAGCGTTTTTCCCTGTTTCAACAACAGGGGATGCACTGTCGTCTCCCAGAAGCCCGACACCAAGGCTTCAGGTGGGACACTTTGCAGCGCGGCGCGCCGGTACACGACGTTCATCCCAGGGAGAATATCCGTGGCTCCCTCAACTACGGGTGCTGAGAAGTAGCTGTACTCACAAAGGTAGGTTGCCCAGTCAAAGCCCGTGTCCTTGACCCCGTTCTCTACGACGCCGCCGATTGCCGAGACGCTGTCGGACTGTCCATCGAAGGCACAATGGATCTGTTCGAGCCAGCCGACCGCAGGGACGCAGTGATCTTCAGTTACAGCGATGAGATCCGCTTTCGTCCGCCGGTACGCCAGCGTGCGCATTTCCGGCAGTGTCGTGGTTCTCGCGCATTCGATGATCACGACTTGGGGGAAACGCCGCCTGATCTCGGCGCTAACGGCGTCGCATCGACGATCGGCCAGAACGACCTCACAGCCGTGCTCGCCTTGTTTTTCATGCAATGACGTCAATGTCTCAAGAATTCGCGTTCCGTCCTCGGTGCTGACCAGTCCAATGACGACCGAAATCTCGGTCTCCTGCGCGGCTTCGACGATCACTTCACGAGACTCCGACCCAATCGCACCGCATGCCGAAATCGCACCCTGACCGTCTCTTGTGGATCCGCGCCGCCCCAGTATGGCCGCAACGGGAAACACCGATACTGTTCAACACGGACGCGCCGCTTGGGTTGTGGCAAACAGATCGCCCTTGTGCTCCAGCTGCAAACGATGTGCCCTCACAATGCACCAATAACCTTGCTTTGGAAAACCGTCGATCTCGCTCTCATGTTGGGTATCCGTCGAAGACCGTTCGCGGAATGGAAGAGCGCGGATGGGACACGGTGAGCTCGGAACAGCTGTCTGAAATGCACGCAGGAGGCGACGTTCTGCGTATTTTTTCATCGGCAGCGCCCCCCGTCGGATCGAGCTGCCATCACTCACCGCCGTTCCGGCTCGATCCAAACTTGGCGTACACGCGGCGCGAGAAGCGCCTTTGTCTCCTGATTTCGGCGCCTACAGTCAGAGTTTGAACAACAGAGCTAAACGCATCCCCGGAGAAGGGCTCAACCGCCGTGCCGGATCTGCCCCTCCACGTTGGAATCGACGCGACCTGCTGGTCAAATGATCGCGGCTATGGACGCTTTACCCGCGAACTAGTCAAAGCCCTCTCCGAGCGCGCGAGCGGCATAAGATACACTCTCGTTTTCGATAAACCGCCGACTGGGTCGATTCCAGCCGGCGTCGAAGTTTTAGTTGCAGGTGCGAACCATTCGCTCACGACGCATCTAGCAGGCACCGGCAACCGTTCCCCGCGCTATATGTTTCGCCTTGGCCGCCTTGCTAGTGGCGCCAAATTCGACGTGTTTTTCTTTCCTGCCGTGTATTCGTACTTTCCGCTCCTTGCCTCCACGCCATGCGTGGTTTGCTATCACGACACGATTGCGGAGCGCTTCCCGGATTTGATCTTCCCGACGCGCCGCAATTTCCGTCTGTGGCAAATCAAGACCGCACTGTCGAAACTCCAGGCAAGGCGCGCGATGACCGTGTCCGAGTCGTCTGCGCGTGAGATCGAAAACGTTCTAAGAATTCCACGCGAAAAGATCGATGTTATTACGGAGGGGCCCAACCCGGCGTTCAGAATTCTGGAGGGAGGCGAACGCGCGCAGAGTGAACGGAAGAAGTTAGCCATCCCGACCGATGCACAGCTGCTGCTCTATATTGGAGGATTCAACCGACACAAGAATGTGGCTGGCTTGCTTCGTGCGATGCCTCGAGTCCTGATGGCGCATCCAAAAGTCCATTTGGCCCTTGTAGGCGATACCTCTGGCGGAGGTTTCTGGGACAACCTATCGGAACTGCGCGAACTTGCTGGAGCCAGTCCACTTCTGAAAGAAGCTGTCACCTTCACGGGCTACCTCGCGGACGACATGTTGGTACGGCTTCTCAACAGCGCTTCGGCCCTTGTTCTGCCGTCGCTGGCCGAAGGGTTCGGACTGCCTGCTATCGAAGCAATGGCGTGTGGAATTCCCGTTCTTGCAAGTAATCGGGGAAGTCTGCCGGAAGTCGTCGGAGATGCTGGTCTTCTGTTCGATCCCGAAGATCCCGATGACATCGTTTCGTGCCTGTCGCGTTTTTTTGGAGACCCCAGCCTCCAGGTACGTCTGGCGACGGCCACAGCGGATCAAGTCACACGTTTCACCTGGACGAAAGCCGCGGAACTCGCAGAGGTTTCGTTCCGACGTTGCGCACGCCGACAAACGCAATCTGAAAAGTCAGTCGAGAGTGAAATTCTGCGAGTGACATAGTTGTATTCGGCTCGTTTGCGCTCGCTTCTGCGAACACAAACGTCCGGCACGCAGCCTTGCGATTGATCGCCCAACATTCTGGGCCGAGATTGCAGACCGGTTGAGAGGAATTGTCTGATAGGACGAGAGGCCAAGGAAAGCTCACTTGACCGCCGCGAATGAGTCGCCTTCCGGTCACTCGTTGGTGAACGACCTAAATGAGCACGGTTGTCGAGTTTGGATTTGGTTCGGCATCCAATCGAGCAACGGCTGGGAGTCTCGTGAAGTTGTTCAGACCGACGTCCGAAGGAGGTGCACAGACCCTCGATCGATACACGGGCGACATCCCGAAGAGCGGTTTGATCTTCATCGGCGTTCCTCCGCTCTACAAGCCCATGCCGCTCTCTATCAGCGCGCTCTGCCGAACGATGTCTATGCCACGCTTTCGACGCGCAGCAGGGGCACTCGCTTCGGGATCAGCATGAGTACGTTGATGCATCTGACTCTCGAGATGGCGCCGGAAAATGGCCACAGCGGGACATCTTTTCTGACCGTCAGAAACCCATAAACAAGACGACGCGCCCGAGTATCTCCTCGGCCGAGGTCGTCCCGAAATATCGCCCGTCGTACGAGGTGGCGGTTTCTCCAAGAAGAAGCACGCCTGAGTCGCTCAACCGTCTGCAGCCGCCCCATGCCGGCAACGGCTCCCCTGTTCGCGACACAATCTTCGCGATTGCCGCCAGCGATCCGTTCACTGTTACACGCTCTCCGTCGCGGCACACTGTATCGCCTCGGCCAGCAGCAACTCTTTTGATGAGCAGCTTGCCGACCGTAAGAATGCCGCGGCGGTCGAGATCTTCGGCAAGAGCTGCCGACGGACGGACCGCAACGCGGTCCCCTACACGCCATGTCCCCTGCTCTATGTTGTAAAGTCCAGCCGGCGCACTCGCCGATGCGTTCCAGACAAGGCGTGCCGAACTTGCGCTTCCCGAAAAGCAAAGCATCGCTATTCCGATTGCGGAGATGCCTGTCCAGACAATTGGGCCGGCTAAGCGCATGGCGAGTATGACCTGGAATGACGAGGAGCCAGCAGCTGTTTCAGCGCAGCAAGCGACCTGATCCCGCCTCTTCGCAGAACTGCGGTTCCGGCGGAAAGTAGACCTCACGAAAGCATGCATGCCGTTTTGGATCGAAACACGACCGGATCCACTCCAGCACGGGTTCGCTTGCTTTCATGTTCCGCACGCGCTCGGAATACGCCAGCCAGAACCTTACCGTGGCGAGCGGCTTGATGTCGACAAGCGGTCTGATCCTGCTTTCACATTCCGAAACGTAGCTCGGCATCACGGCAATACCGGCACCGGAGGCACACGCCTCCATCACGACAGTGCTGGCGTTCGATTCCATCGTGTTGGGAAGGATTGCTCCCCAAGCAGCGGCGGCCGGGCGCCACCGCTCGGGCTGATACTCCTCGCCTGTCAGCCTCAGGCACCGATGGCCCTGCAGGTCAGACATGACTTTAGGCTCGCCATGGCGCGCCAGGTAACTGGGGGCGGCATAGAGAATATAATGCAGCCATCCGAGTTGCCGCGAGACGACGTTCGCGGCGCTGGGCGGCTCAAACTGGATCGAGATGTCGCCGTCGCCATCGGAAAGATCTGGCGTGGTTGGCAGGATCTTGAAGTGCACGCGCGCGTCGGGCTTGATCGCGAGAAGCTCGTGAAGATGCCGGGCGAGCCAGTAGGTTGCGATGCCATCGCGCGCGCATATCACCAGATGATCGGGGTTACGCTCGTTGGCGCGGTCGATAATTGTCTGAACCGAGTCAGACATATTGCGCGCAGTTCGGAGGATGTCTTCACCCACCGGGGTGAGCCCCAGGCCGCGGTTCGATCGTTCAAACAGTTGATGGCCCAAGGCGCGCTCCAGCTCTTCAAGGTCTTTCGATACCTTCCCGTAGCTGCGGCTCAGCGTTTTCGCGGCGGCGTTAATGCTGCCCGTGTCAGCTACGGTCTGGAAAACCTTTAGCCGATCCCAATCCAGATTTGCCCCACCCATCGTTCGCTCCTTTTCGACGACCCCGTGTCGAAATAACTGCGAAGCGAACACGCCATGCTTGCGACTAAGCCTAGCCAATCGAATGGCTGGTGCGCGCGATGGACAAGTGTCTACCCCCGTTAAGAAATTATCCAAGCAAGGCTCGGACCAGCTTCGGTTTTTCGCGCGCGCTGACGTTCATAAATGTAAACGCGGAGCGGCACTCGCGTGCCGCGCGGCTCAAGCGATCGCATAATCAGCACAGCGCGGCGTCGTCTGACCTGAAGCGGGCGATCACCTCGCGAGGCGCCAGACAATGAGCGCCGGCCGCGTCTACTGGGGCCAGATTTTGGTCGTGCTCTGCGCGTTCGTCGCCAGCGCCGTCGTTGCGACGCAGTGGACCGCGGATGCACTCGGTTATCAGCCGCAGCTCGGGCCTGCGGACGCAATCTTCTGGGGCATGCGCCTCTACGCGCCGTGGAAGTTCCTGCTCTGGTGGTATTATTTCGACGCCTATGCGCGCGAGATCTTCGAGACTGCCGGGCTGATCTTCCTGTTCGGCGTCGCGCTTGCCGTCGTGATGGCATTCGCCTTCTCGCTCTGGCGCTCCCGCGAGACCACGAACTCCAACACCTACGGCACTGCGCGTTGGGCTAACACCGCGGATATCAAGCGACTGCATCTGACGAGTGGCGACGGCGTCATTCTTGGGGCCTGGAACAAGCAGATCCTTCGTCATGACGGCGACGAACACGTGCTTGTCGTCGCGCCCACCAACACCGGCAAGAGCGTCGGCGTCTCGCTGCCGACTGGCCTCGTCTGGCGCCACTCCTACATCGCGCTCGACCTCAAAGGTGAGAACTGGACGGTCACGTCAGGCCTGCGCTCCTCCTTTGGCCCCGTCTATCGCTTCGCACCAACCGAAACCGGCGCCCATCGCTACAATCCGCTGACTCAGATCCGCCGGGGCGATGCTGAGGTGCGCGACGCGCAGATCCTTGCTGACATGCTGGTCGACCCAGAAGGCGCGCTGCGCGAGCGAAGCCACTGGCAACTGCGTGCTTTCGAGTTGCTCGTCGCGGTCATGCTCTGGACGCTCTATGCCGAACGACAAAAGACCCTCGCGCGCGTGGCGGAACTGCTCGCCGACCCGCAGCGGCCCGTCTCTAAGCTGCTTGAAGAGATGCTCGGCCGTCCAATCAAAAGCGGCCTGCCTCACCCTGTTGTCGCGGCCGGCGCGCGGCAACTTCTCGACATGGCCGAGGCGGAACGTTCGGGCGTCGTCTCCACAGCGCTCGGCTATCTCGTCCTTTATCGTGATCCCGTGCTCGCCCGCGCGACAGAGGTATCCGACTTCTCGATTGAGGACATCATCACGGGCGCCCGCCCGATCTCGCTCTACCTCGTCATTCCGCCGGAAGAGATTTCGCGGCTTAAGGCGCTCCTGCGCCTGGTGCTCAACCAGATTCTGAAGCGGCTAACAGAGGTCGCGGCGCGCCAGCACGGCGCCGGACGGCGCGTGCTGTTGATGCTCGACGAGTTCCCGCAACTCGGAAAGCTCGACTTCTTCGAGCATGCCCTCGCCTACATCCGCGGCTACCGGATCAAGGCCTGCCTCGTCGCCCAGTCCCTGAACCAGATCTCGCAGGCCTATGGCGAGCACTCTTCAATCCTCGACAACGCCCATGTCCGTGTCGCCTTCGCGTGCAATGACGAGCGCACGGCCAAGCGCATCTCGGACATGCTGGGCGTCACCACCGAGTCGCGCTCGCAGATGAACTACGCCGGCTCGCGCATGGCGCCCTGGCTCGGTCACACCATGGTCTCGCGCCAGGAAGTGCCGCGCTCCCTGCTGACGCCCGGCGAAGTCATGCAACTGCCGGCGACCGACTCGCTGATCCTGACGGGTGGGTCGCCGCCGATCCGGGCGCGCAAGGTTCGCTATTTTGACAATCCGGCGTTCGCTTCGCGCGTCCGTCCGGCCGTGGATTTTCCGCCCGTACGCGGCCCCGGCGTTCCAACCGCGTGGGATGGCGTCACCCTGCCCGTAACACCGGGGCCGGCAGCGCCTGCACCTGCGCCGAAACCCGCAAAGCCTCCTGCGCGTGCAACCCCGCGGCGCCCTGGCGCGTCGGCCCACCAGAACGCCTTCGACTTCGGCGCCCCTGCCCGACCTGCCGATACTGCTGTCGCAGAGATTCCGCTTCCACCGAACGACCGCGACGACGCGCACGCTATCGATGCGCCCGACCCAGTCCGACTGCAGTTCGGGCTCGACGACGACATGTTCGCCGGAACGGAGCGCTGATCGTCATGGCCCGCACCAAGATCACCGTCTACGTGACCCCCGACGTCGCCGACACGCTGAAGCGCGTGGCCGCGATCGACGACCGAAGCATGTCCGACATCATGGAGGACGCAATCATGCGCCGCCTCGGCAATACCGGGCGCGATGTCGAGCATGCCGCCCTGATGGCGCGCCTGGATCATTTCGGGCGGCAGCTCATGCGCATCGAGCACGCGCAGGACACCCATTTCGAGCTCACCGCTCAGGCCGCACGCTTCTCCCTGAGTGTCGCGCCCGAGATTCCAGAGGCCGATCTCCCGGCGCTTGAAGCGCGCGGCAGCGACCGGCTGCGCAACATCCTGGGGATCGTCATTGCGCGGCTCGCGGCGGGACGAAGCGTCTGCCGCGAGACCCTCGATCAGCTTTTCGCGCCTGCGGTCGATCCGCGCGCCGTGCGGGAGGCTGCGGAATGACCTCCCCGAATGCCGCTGATCCGACCCGTGGACTTGCCATGCTGTCGACCGCGCTCGGTCCGTCGATCGCGGCAATGCTTGAAGCGCCAGACACAATCGAGGTCATCGCCAATCCCGATGGCAGGCTGTGGCTCGAACAGGTCGGCAAGGGACGCGTGCCCACGCCTCATCGGCTGGAGGCGGCCGAGACAGAGCGTGTGATTCGCCTCGTTGCGACCCTGACGGGCGCCGAGGCCAACCGTGACCGGCCGATCGTCTCCGCTGAGCTGCCGCCACGTGGCGAGCGGTTCGAAGGCGTCCTCCCGCCGGTTGCGCGCGGGCCCTGCTTCGCGATCCGCAAGCCGGCCAGCCGCGTCTTCACGCTCGACGAGTATGTCGATCTCGGTATCGCCTCGGCCGAACAAGGCGATCGACTGCGCCGCGCCGTACGCGACCGCGCCAACATCATCGTTGCGGGCGGAACCGGTTCGGGCAAGACGACGCTCGCCAACGCCCTGCTCCACGAGATCGCGCGTCTGGGCGAGCGTGTCGTCATTCTCGAGGACACCCGCGAACTCCAGTGCGCCGCTGACGACGTGGTGGCGCTCCGCACCCAGCACGGATCGGTCTCGCTCTCTGACCTTGTCCGGTCGACGCTCCGGCTCCGGCCGGACCGGATCATTGTCGGCGAAGTACGCGGCCCCGAGGCGCTCGATCTCCTCAAGGCCTGGAATACCGGCCATCCGGGCGGCGTCGCGACCTTGCATGCCAACTCGGCGCCCGCGGCGCTCGCCCGCCTTGAACAGCTCACCATGGAAGTCTGCGAGACGCCGCCCCGCGCGCTCATCGCAGAAGCCATCGACCTCATCGTCTTCGTCGAGCGCGGCGGTCCCGCCGGCCGGCGCATTCCCGAAATCTATGCGCCGAAGGGCTTGCCCCCGTCGTCGCAGGAACCCGACGCGCGAGGGGGACACGCGCATGACCCAACAGCCAGGAGAACCACATGAAACCGCAGACGATGACGCGCGCGCTGATGCGCGCGGCAGGCCAGATGACAGCGATGGGCCTCACCGCCCTGGTGATGACCGGAGCGGCGCACGCGGCGACCGGCGGCGGCGGCATGCCGTGGGAAGGACCGCTCACGGCGGTCATGGATTCGATCACCGGTCCGGTCGCGCGGATCATTGCGATCCTGATCATCGTGGCGACCGGCATGACGCTGGCGTTCGGCGATGTCGGCCAGGGCTTCAAGAAGCTGCTGCAGATCCTTTTCGGGCTCGCGATCGCCTTTGCGGCTGCCAGCTTCTTCCTGCCGCTGGTCGGCGGTGGCGGCGCGGTTATTCCGTAGGAGGCAGACCATGCGAGACCCCCGCGATGTTCCGGGATTCCTGGCGCCGGTCCGCCATGCGCTCACCGCTCCCCTCCTCATGGGCGGCGCGCCGCGGTCCTACGCCATCCTCAATGGCACGCTGGCGGCGATCGTCGCCTTCGCCGGTGCGCTCATTCCGGGGATCATCCTTGGCATCGCGGGGCACCTGCTTGGCGTCTTCCTCGCCCGCCGTGACCCCGACGCGGTCGAGGTGCTGAAGCGCGCCATGCGCATCCCCAACCGCCTGGAAGGCTAGCCCGCCCCCAACCCTGACCCCTGAACCCGCACGCAACGGACCACACCCATGTTCTCGCTCGCACCTTACGCTCACACGCCCAACCGTCTCGAGGATTACCTTCCCTGGGCGATGCTGGTCGCCCCCGGCGTCGTCCTCAACAAGGACGGCTCCTTCCAGGCGACCGCACGGTTTCGCGGACCGGATGTGAGGTCGTCGACGCCGGAGGAGCTGGTCTCGTTCGCCGCGCGGACCAACAATGTGTTCCGCCGGCTCGGCCGTGGCTGGGCGGTCTATGTCGAAGCCGACCGGCGCGAGATCAATGATTATCCTTCTGGCGCATTCGAGGACGACCTGTCGCGGCTGATCGACTCGGAGCGCGCGGCCGAGTTCGAGCAGACGGACACGCAATTCGAGACCATCCATCACCTCACACTGCAATGGGCGCCGGAGCCCGATGCGCACGCCAAGGCCTCTGCCTTCTTCTTCGAGGTCGACGGCAAGAAGACCGCGCGTTCCTCAGCTCCCGCCAGGGACAAGAAACGCGCCCGCCCGGACGCCAGGGATGTTCTCGACCGGCGGGTGGCGCGCGAGGCGCTGGAGAGTTTCCAGCGCAGTGTCGCGCAGGCCTTCGGAATGTTCGAAGGCGTGGTCGCCGAGTTCCAGCGTCTCAGCGACGACGAGACATTGTCCTACCTCAAACGCCAGGTCTCGCCGCGCGCAACGCAGGTGCGGGCGCCGCGCGGCGCAGCCTTTCTCGATGGCTGGCTGTGCGACGCGCCACTCGTTGGCGGGGTCGCGCCGATGCTGGGCGCAAAGCACCTCCGCGTCCTGACGATCAAGGGCTTCCCGCCCTTCACGCATCCCGGCGTGCTCGACGACCTCAACGCCGCCGCGATGACCTATCGCTGGATGACCCGCTATCTCTGCCTCGACCGGGAGGAGGCCGAGCGCGAGCTCGTCAAATGGCGCAGGCTCTGGTTCGCCAAGCACAAGTCGATGGGCGCGCTGGTCAAGGAGATGCTGACCAAGGAGGCCGCGACTTTCGCCAACCCGGACGCCATCGCAAAATCCGAGGAAGTCGACGAGGCGCTTCAGGAGCTGGGCTCCGAACTGATCGGCTTCGGCTTCCTGACGTCTACCCTGGTGGTGATGGGGGCGACGGCGGAAGACGCCGACGAGAAGCTGCGAACAGCCGAGCGGATCATTGCGTCCCGCGGCTTCGTGACCGTCGCCGAGACGCTGAACGCTGTCGAAGCCTGGCTCTCAAGCCTTGCCGGTCACGCCTGGGCCAATGTCCGCCATCCCATGGTGTCGACGCTCAACCTGTCGCACATCGCACCGCTCTCGACAGCCTGGGCGGGTGACGCGCGCAACCGCCACCTCAACGCGCCGGCGCTCGCTGTCGCGCAGACTGACGGATCGACGCCCTTCCGGCTCGATCTCCATGTCGGCGATGTCGGTCACACCATGGTTGTCGGACCGACCGGCGCGGGCAAATCTGTCCTGCTTGCCTTCCTCGCCCTGCAATGGCGGCGCTTCGCCGGGTCGAAGATCTTCGTGTTCGACAAGGGCGGATCGGCGCGCGCCGCCCTGCTCGGCATGGGCGGCACGGCGATTGACCTGGGCGGCGATGGTGTTGCCGCCTTCCAACCGCTCGCCCGCATCGACACGCCGAATGGCCGGGCCGATGCGCTCAACTGGGTGATGACTATCCTCGCCCAGGAGGGCTTGCCTGACACGCCTGAGGTCAAGGAGCCGGTCTGGTCGGCGCTCGGCAGCCTGCGCTCGGCGCCGCCCGAGCAGCGTCACCTCACCGGCCTGCGCCTGCTGGTGCAGAACGCCGCCGTTCAGGCTGCGCTGCTACCCTATACGCAGGAAGGCGCGATGGGCGGCGTGTTTGATGGCGCCGAGGACCGCCTGAACCTGTCCGACATCGTCCTGTTCGAGATGGAAGAAATCATGGCGCGGCCGAAGGCGGCAGCGCCCGCCCTGCTCCATCTGTTCGACCGGCTCGAAGAACGGTTCGACGGCAGCCCGACGCTTCTGATCCTCGACGAGGCCTGGCTGTTCCTCGACTCGCCGATCTTCGCCGCCCGCATTCGCGAATGGCTGAAGACGCTCCGCAAGAAGAATGTCGCCGTCGTGTTCGCAACGCAGTCGCTGGCCGACATTGCCGAGAGCGCCATCGCCCCGGCCCTGATCGAGTCCTGCCCGACGCGCATCTACCTGCCCAATGAGCGCGCCTTCGAGCCGCAGCAGCGTCAGGCATATGAACGCTTCGGTCTCAACGACACCGAGATCGACCTGATCGCGACGGCCCAGCGCAAGCGGCACTATTACTATGCCAGCCCGCGCGGCCGCCGCCTGTTCGAGCTCGCGCTTGGTCCTATTGCGCTTGCCTTCTGCGCCGCCGCCGACCCCGCCATCCGCGCTCTGATGACGTCGATCGAGCGGCAGCCCTCTGCAACGCCTTTCTGGCGCCGCTTCCTGATGGCGCGCCAGCTCGGCTGGGTGCTGGACGCGCTCGACCCCGCTGATGCGCCTTCCCCCTCGCTTTCGAAACCCATGGAGACTGTGTGATGCCTGCCTCGAGACTCACCGCCCTCATCCGGGCCCTGCTGGCGTCGTCAGTACTCGCACCCTTCGTCGCCCCGCCCGTCGAGGCGCAGCTGACGGTCATCGATCCGTCCAACCTCGTTCAGAACGCCCTCAATGCGGCGCGGGCGCTTGAGCAGGTGCGCAACCAGGTGGCTCAGATCACCAACCAGATCCGTCAGCTCGAGAACGATGCCAGGAACCTCACCAATCTCGGCCGGACGTTTGCGCCGGACATCATCGGCAAGCTCGGCGAGCTGGATGCGCTGATCAACGAAGCCCGCGGTCTCGCCCTGCAGGTCAACGACACGCGCGCCGCGCTGCAAGGTCTCTACACCGGCAATTATGCCGGAACCGATATCGCGGCCCGCGCCCAGTCGGCCGCCCGGCAACTCGACAATGCCCGCGCCGCGCTTCAGACCTCGCTGATCCTGCAGGCGCGCGTCACCGAGCAGCTCGGCGAAGACCAACAGGTCCTGGGTGCGCTTGCTGAAGCCAGCGCGACCGCAACCGGAGCGCTGTCGGCGCAACAGGCAACCAACGAAATCCTCGCCTTCCAGGCGCAGCAGGCGATGCGGTTGCAGGCGCTGCTGGTCGCGCAATCGCGCGCCGAGGCTCTGGATCGCGCGCGCGAGATGGAGGCGCTGGCGCAGGCGCGCGCCCAGCACGCCTACTTCTTCGCCGGCGCGCGCTCAGCTCATCCCGAACGGCCACCGTGGAACTGACCCGCCCAAACAACTGACGCAGACCGACGACAGGGACGACCCATGAACGACTTCTCAGCCATCGACGGCTTTCTGACGACCTTCATCACCTACATCGATTCAGGCTTCGGCCTGATCTCCGGTGATGTGACGTCGCTGGCGGCGATCCTGATCGTCATCGATGTCACGATCGCGGCGCTGTTCTGGGCGTGGGGCCAGAACACCGACATCATGCAGAGCCTGGTCAAGAAGACACTCTATGTCGGGGCGTTCGCCTTCATCTTCGGCAACTTCGCCATGCTGTCGGGGATCGTGTTCGACAGCTTCGCGACGCTGGGCCTCAACGCCTCGGCCGCCAGCTTCACGCCCGCCGACCTCCTGAAGCCCGGCCTCGTCGCCGCCGAGGGTCTGTCCGCCTCGCAGCCGATCTTCGACCATATCGGGACCATCGCGCCGGGACCGTTCGAATTCTTCGGCAACCTGGCGGAGGTCATCCTCCTCTGCCTGGGCGGCATCATCGTCATCGCGGCCTTCTTCGTGCTGTCGATCCAGCTCTTCGTGCTGATCGTCGAGTTCAAGCTCACGACGCTCGCTGGCTTCGTGCTCGTCCCCTTCGCCTTCTGGCGGCAGACGACCTTCCTGGCCGAGCGCGTACTCGGCAATGTGATCTCGTCCGGCATCAAGGTGCTGGTGATCGCGATCGTCATCGGCATTGGCTCGACCATGTTCGAGACGCTGCGCACGGCGCTCGATCCTGACGACATGACGATCGAGCAGGCGTTCGCGGTGGTGCTCGGCGCCCTCACCCTGATGGGCCTTGCGATCTTCTGCCCGCGCATCGCGGCGGGTCTCGTGTCGGGCGCGCCGCAGCTGTCGGCCGGCGCGGCAGCCGGCACGACGCTCGGCGTGGGCGCAGCAGGGGCCGGCGCTTTCGTCGCCGGGCGATCGGCTGCCAGCGCCACGGTCGCAGCCACCCGCGCGGCCGCCAATGGAACAGCATCCGCGGGCGGCGGCCTGCGTGCCGCCACCGCTCTGGGCGCGATGCGAACTGGTCTGTCGGGACCGGTCGCTGCGCCGCTCAATGCCGCGATCGGCCTTGGCGCGTCCGCCGCTGGCAGCATGCGCCAGGCGGGCAGCCGTCTTGCCGGCCACTTCCGCAATCGCGGCAACGCGGGCCAGCGCGCGGTGGCTGGCGCCGCTGGCGCGATCACACCTTCCGCGGGCGCCGCGTCATCGTCCGGCGCCAGCCAGTCGGGCAGACCGGACTGGGCCAAACGGTTCAAGCGGTCGCAGGCCGTGCGAGAAGGCGTGCTTGTCGCGGCGCACACGCTCAATGCCGGCGACGGCGGCGGCGCCTCCGAAGGCCCCAACCTCAAACAGCCCGGCTGACCCAGCGAGATCCAAACCTCCAACCCAAACCGCCGAAGCCAGACCAGAAGGAAGAGATCATGTTTACCCGCGCGCGATCCTCGCGCCTGTCAAAGACGCCAGAGCCGGAGACGCCTTATCGCGAGGCCCAGCAGCTCTGGGACCGCCGCATGGGCTCTTCCCTCGCCCACGCCCGGACCTGGCGCACCGCCGCTTTCGCAAGCCTGACCCTCGCTGGCGCGATGGCAGCCGGCGTCGTCGTCCTTGCTCTCAGGCCTGCCGCAGTGCCCTTCGTCATTGAAGCGAGCGAGACGGGCGAAGCGCGGCTCGTAGGCCCCGCGCAGTCGGCCTACGAGCCGAGCGACGCCCAGTTGTCCTGGCATCTTGCACGGTTCGTCGAGATGATCCGCGCATTGCCGTCAGACCCCATCGTGGTTCGCCAGAACTGGCTCAGGGCATATGACTGGGCGACGCAGGGCGGCGCCCAGGTCCTCAACGCGATGGCGGAAGAGGAAAATCCATTCGGCAAGGTGGGCAAGACGACCGTCGCGGTCGAAGTGCTCTCCGTGGTGCGGGCAAGTCCCGGCAGCTTCCAGCTGCGCTGGCGCGAAAGCACCTACTCCAACGGCACGCTGATCGATGTCGAACGCTTCACAGGCGTCGCGACCATCGTGATCGATCCAGCCTCATCTCCCGAGCGGCTCGCGAAGAACCCGCTCGGCCTTTACGTCCATTCCTTCAACTGGTCCCGGGATCTCCAACAATGACACGCGCTCATCTTGTCGTAGCCAGTCTTCTGACGCTGGCCCTCACTTCACCTGCCCTCGCTCAGACCAAGCTGCCGCCTGTGCAGCAGGCGAACCAGGCGGCCTTGCGCGGCCCGAGCGACGCCTCGGCCGTCGGCGCCCTGCTCGAATTCGGATACGAGCGCGGCGCGCTCTACGCGATCCAGGCCTCGCCCCAGCGCATCACCGACATAGCGCTCGAACCTGGCGAATCGCTCTTGTCCGTGTCCGCCGGCGACACCACACGATGGATTGTGGGAGATGCGCGGTCGGGCGGCGGCGCGAATGCGCAAGCCCATGTGCTGGTGAAGCCCAACGCCGCCAACCTCACGACCAATTTGGTCATCATGACCGACCGGCGCGTCTATCACATCGAGCTCAAGAGCGTGGCTGGCGCCGCGATGGCCGCAGTTTCGTGGCGCTATCCGGCCGAGATGATGCTGGCGAACAATCCTGCGCCAGCCGCGTCCCCGCCCGCGCCGCCTCCCCCGCCGCCCTTCTCACCGCAGCAGCTCAACCTGCGCTATCGCATTGATGGCGACAAACCGGACTGGCGTCCGCTCGCGGCTTTCGACGATGGCCGTCAGGTCTATATCGAGATGCCGGAGAAGATGCAGACGCTGGAAGCGCCGCCCCTGTTCGTGATCGGGGAGTCGGGTCCGGAGCTGACCAACTATCGCATTGCTGGCCGCTACTATGTGGTGGACCGCCTCTTCAACCAGGCCGAGCTGCGGCTAGGCACGGGATGGGGCGCCAAGAAGGTCCAGATCCACCGCCAGACGCCGATCGCGGGAGGCGCCCGTGGCTGATGGAATTCCCCCGCCCGTCAACGGACAAGACGAGCCCCTGCCTCAATCGCAGCCCGAGCCGCCTCCTCTCGACTCCATTCGTGTCAGAGGCCAGGGCGCGAAGGGCATCAACAAGCCCGCCATTCTCGGCGCTGCGGGCGGCGGCGTCGCCATCGTGCTGCTTCTCGCGTCAGGCGCTTTCTCTGGCGACCCCGCGCGCAAGCCCGCAGAGACGAAACCGATGATGTCCGATCCGGCGCGGCCCGAGATGGCGAAGGGCGCCATCCGCGACCTGCCCGCGGACTACACGCAGGTCGCCGCGGCGCAGCCAGCGCCCGGCCCTGTCCTCCCCCCGCAGCTCGGCCCGCCCCTGCCCGGCGATATCGCCGCGTTCGCACAGCCTGAATCGGATCGCGGCACCTACGCCGGCGCAGAGGCAGGCGACTGGAACACGCGCGACACCTATTCGCCTGCCGCCACCGTGGACCCGCTCGAAGCAGAAATGAAGGAGGCTGAGCGCTCCGGCTTGTTCTTCGCCATTCGTGACCAGACGGCGCCCGGCAGTCCGCCTCTGCAGCAACAGCGCCCAACTGTGCAGCCGCTGCCAAACGGGATGACAACCTTTGCGCCAATGGCGCCTGACGAACCGGTGGCCGAAGCCGGCGCCGGGCGCGTTCTCTTCCCTGGCGCGGTAATCCCCGCCAGCCTTGTGACCGAAGTGAACTCTGAATCGCCGGGGCCCGTCATCGCACAAGTCACGCAGGCGATTTATGACAGCGCCACCGGCCGGACACTTCTCATTCCTCAAGGCGCGCGACTGATCGGCGACTATCGATCATCGACACGCTACGGACAGAGCCGCGTGGCGATCATCTGGTCGCGGCTGATCATGCCGGACGGCCGCGAGGTGGCGCTTGCCGAAGCCGCGCTCGACCCGGCAGGCGCCGCGGGCGTAAGCGGCGAAGTCGACAACCACTGGTCGGACGTATTCGGCGCGGCAGCCCTCGGCACGCTGATCAATGTCGGTGTTGCGACAACCGAAGATCCGGTCGCCTATGGCGGAAGCGGCGTTGTGCTTCGCGACCCCGTCGATGACGCCGTCTCTGACGGCGTCCAGCGCATGGCCAGCAATGTCACCAACCGCGTGGTCGATCGTGGTCTGGCAATTCCCCCCACGATCCGCGTTCCATCAGGCGCGAAGCTCGCAGTCATCGTGACACGACGGACACCGCTGTAACGGCGATCCGCGCAGCCAAAGAGTGCTACCTCGCGCTGGTGGTGGCGGCATTGGGCGTCATCAAGCCGCGCGGAACCACGCCCTCCTATCGCTAGCGGGCCAGGAGAGCCTGCATTTCGGCGATCTCCTTGCGCTGCGAGTCAATAATTGCGCGGCAAAGCGACTGCACCGACGGGTTTGAGAGTTCGGCCTGCTCGCACATCAGGATTGCGCCAGAATGGTGCGGGATCATCGCCCGCAGGAGTTCATCATCGCCGATCGGCGTCTGCGTTCGGATGCCAAGCAACGCGCCGACGAACACAACCACGCTGACAGCGAGGATGATCGCGTTGTTGCGTCTGTCCTTGTACATGTCTTGCATCATCAGGAGCATGATGACGGCCATTGGCGCAACCATCAGCAGCGTCATGTAGACGGTGTTGAGGTTGACGACGAAGTGCTCGAATGACGCGATCATCGCATACATCGCGATGAACATGGCGACGGCGCTAAGGCCAAGCTGGATGAAGTAGTTCTTGTACACGGGGGGCTCCTCACGGTTGCCGTGTCTTCGAACTAGATGCCGCATGGGCAAAACCGAGTGGGCGGCGCAACGAATTCGCAATCTCACAGTCGACTAGAAAATATACCGCCAAAACGTCAGGGATGAACGCGTTTGCTGCGTATCCTCTAGAAGCGGCGAACGCATCCGCTCGTTAGCGGCGGAATATGCCCACCAGTTCTTCAATGACCTTTTCCTGTTCTGCTGCGTTTTTCGATTTCATCGCGCGGTGCACGCAATGACCAAGGTGCTGACGCAAGAGATCGCTTTCGATGCGCGCCAGCGCAGCGCGCGCCGCTTCGATCTGCGTTACGACGTCGATGCAATACCGATCCGCCTCAACCATCTGGGCGATGCCACGCACCTGCCCTTCAACCCGGTTCAGGTTCTTCAAGACTTTCTCGGAAACCGCCTTGTCCACGTATACCCCTCCAGGGTACTTGAATTGATACCCCCCTAGGGTATATAGAATGAACGAGAAATGCAAGCCCGGAGGGCGCCATGACCGATGACCATTCTGAAAAACCGGGCCTGAAGGACCCCGTCTGCGGCATGACGGTGAAACCGGACTCCCCCCACCGCGCGACGCATGAGGGCCACGACGTTCTATTCTGCAGCGCTGGCTGTAAGACCAAGTTCGTGGCCGACCCGACGCGATATTCGAAGCCGGCCGTCAAAGCAGACCACAGCTGCTGCTCCGTTGGGGGCGCTAAGGAAGGGCACGGCGGCGGTGAGCATGATCACCATCATCACCCGCATCCTGCTGCCGCAGCGCCTGCGGCGGCAGCGACCGCAGCGCCTGCGAACGCCAAGTGGACCTGCCCGATGCATCCGGAGATCGTCCGCGATGGCCCGGGCTCCTGCCCGATCTGCGGGATGGCGCTGGAGCCGATGATGCCAACGGCGGATGCCGGGCCGAATGTTGAGCTCCGCGATATGTCGCGTCGCTTCTGGGTAGGCCTGGTGCTCGCGCTGCCGGTGCTCGTGCTCGAGATGGGGCGTCACCTGTTCAACGTCGATGCCCTTGTGCCGCCGAGTATCAATGCCTGGATTCAGTTTGGCCTTGCGACACCGGTGGTCCTGTGGGCGGGTTGGCCATTCTTTGAGCGGGGTTACGCTTCGCTCGTCAACCGAAGCCTCAACATGTTCACGCTGATTGCACTCGGCACGGGTGTGGCGTGGACTTACAGCGTGGTCGCCCTGCTCTTCCCTTCGGCCTTTCCGCCAGAGTTCCGAGGCCCCCATGGTGATGTCGCTGTCTACTTTGAAGCCGCGGCAGTCATCACAGTGCTTGTGCTCCTCGGACAGGTTCTGGAGCTGGGTGCGCGCGAGCGCACGGGTGGGGCCATCCGCGCGCTGCTTGACCTTGCTCCCAAGACCGCACGTCGGATCAGCGATGGCGAGGAAGCAGAAGTACAGTTGGATGCGATCATGGTCGGCGACCGGTTGCGTGTCCGTCCTGGTGAGAAGACGCCGGTCGACGGCGTTGTCGTGGACGGCCGTTCCACGGTCGATGAATCCATGGTGACTGGTGAATCCATGCCTGTCACACGCGGTGTGGGCGATGCGGTCATTGCGGGCACGCTTAACCAGACCGGCGCTCTGGTCATCGAAGCCAGGCGTGTCGGTCGCGACACCATGCTGTCGCAGATCGTGCAGTTGGTCGCCGACGCGCAACGCAGCCGCGCGCCGATCCAGCGCCTCGCGGACAAGGTATCTGGCTGGTTCGTGCCGGCGGTGATCGCTATCGCGTTCCTCGCGTTCATCGGCTGGTGGGCGTTCGGGCCGCAACCCTCCTTCACCTATGGACTGATCGCCGCTGTTTCCGTGCTGATCATCGCATGTCCGTGTGCGCTTGGCCTCGCCACCCCCATGTCCATCATGGCGGGCGTCGGCCGTGCAGCACGCCAGGGCGTCCTGATCCGCAACGCCGAAGCGCTGGAGCGGTTCGAGAAGGTCAATACGCTGGTTCTCGACAAGACCGGCACGCTCACCGAAGGCAAACCGGGCGTCGTCGCAATCAAAACCGTCGCGGGTGTGACCGAAACAGACCTGCTGCGGGCGGCCGCGAGCCTTGAGCAGCGTAGTGAGCATCCCCTCGCCCTCGCGATCGTCGCAGCCGCCAAGGAACGTGGAGTCGCGCTGGTCGAGCCGACCGAGTTCGATTCGCCGACCGGTAAAGGCGTCATCGGCAAGGTCGAAGGGCGGGCCATCGCGCTTGGCGCTGAGCGCTACCTTGATGAGCTCGACGTTTCCTCCTCTGCGCTTGGCGCCGAAGCCGAACGGCTGCGCTCGGACGGTGTCACAGCGATCTTCGTGGCGATTGACGGTAACCTGGCTGGCGTCCTCGGCATCGCCGACAGGATCAAGGCGACAACCCCTGAGTCGCTCAAAGCCTTGCGCGCCCAAGGGATCGATCTGGTGATGCTGACGGGCGACAATCGCACGACGGCGGAAGCCGTCGGCCGAACGCTTGGCATCACAAAGGTTGAAGCCGAGGTTCTGCCTGAGGACAAATCTCGGATTGTCGAACGACTCAAGCGCGAAGGCCGCATCGTTGCGATGGCGGGAGACGGCGTCAATGACGCGCCGGCTCTGGCGGCGGCTGACGTCGGGATCGCGATGGGAACGGGCACGGATGTCGCCATCGAAAGCGCTGGTGTCACGCTGCTCCGCGGCGATCTGTCAGGGGTTGTAAAAGGACGGGCCGTTTCGCGCGCGACAATGGCGAACATCCGACAGAACCTGGTTTTCGCCTTCGGCTACAATGTCCTCGGCATCCCGGTTGCCGCTGGCCTCCTCTATCCACTCACGGGCCAGCTGCTGTCGCCCATGATCGCAGCGCTGGCCATGGCGCTGTCGTCGGTCTCGGTAATCGTGAACTCGCTGCGGCTGGGGGCGACGCCGACGAACGAAGCGCACGGATCGCGCCAGCCACCGCTTCCGGCGCCAACCCGATCAGGCGCTAGCTGCCACTAGCGGTTCGGGTCGGAGCCCTTGGTGAGGGTTCCGCCCACAAGCTGCGTACTAGGTATGACATCTTCCCCGCCGTACCCGACTTGCGGCCCATCCAAGGAGTAAAAGATGAAAAACAAGCTTCTCACTCTCATGCTGGCGGCTGTACTTGTGGGCGCATCGCCCGCCTTCGCGCACGGCGGCATGATGGAAACCAGCATTCACGACAACGCCAGCCTTGCGCAGGCCCCGGCCGAGTTCAAAGTGACATTCCAGCACGAGAGCGCCATCACCAGCCTGATGTTGATGACAGCGGACAAGAAGATGATCGCGGTTGATTTCAAGCCGTCGAAGGCCATGGGAAAGGAATTCACGATCCCGCTGCCGACGCTCGCCAAAGGCTCCTACACGCTGTCGTGGAAGTCGTTGGCGAAGGATGGCCATGCCATGCCGGGCGCCGTGCGCTTCACGGTGACAGGCCAGTAGCACCGTGACCGGGGACGGACTGTCGCTGCTGCAATTTGGCGACCGGATTGGTCTCAATCTCTTTGCGCTTCTGACGGTTGGCTTCGCGCTCCATGCTGCTTTGGGCATTGTGGAGCGCGATGCATTTCGAGGCCTGCGGCCGCGCATCGCGCTGGCCGGTCTTGCCCTCGCTTTCTTCACAGCAGTGCGGTTCGGCATTCTCATCGCGCAGATGGGAGACGGGACGAATGTCTTGGATCCCGAGCTGATGCCGCTGGCGTGGATGGTCCTCGGCGATTCGACACTCGCGATCCTTGCAGGAGCCGCCATCTCCGTCGGAGGCGTCTGGTTCGGTTCACCACTCACTGCCGCCCTTGGAGCAGCCGCGCTCAGTTTTGGATTCGGCCTCTCAGGACACGCGCAGGGTCTGGCCGATCCTGGCCTCGCCCCGATCGCGGTCGCCGTGCATGTCTTCATCGCCGGTTTCTGGTTGGCCGCTCCGGTAAGTCTCTATCCGGCCCAGACGCAGAAAGACTCTGAGCTTCTTTCCCGTCTCCGACGCTTTAGTTCAATCGCTGTGGTCGCCATTCCTGTTTTGATTGCACTCGGCGCATGGCTCGCCTGGACGTTGGCCGGCGGTCCCGAGAAGCTTTTCGGCACGACTTATGGCCTTCTTCTGCTCGCCAAGCTCGCGATCGGCATTTTTGCGATGTGCCTCGGCGCCCTTAATAAGCAGATCATAACGGCCAAGGTCGCAACTGATCCGGCCATCGGCCGGAAGTGGCTGCGCATTACGCTGTTGTGCGAGGCGACCCTGTTTGCAGCGGCCATCATTGCTGTCTCCGCCGCCACCACGATTGGTGGTCCTGCCGATTAACTGAGGCTCAGCATCCGTGCAGGAGGGTTCGCTGGTCCGGCAATCCCGCCGACAGCGGCCAAGAATCGGATGCCTGTCTAATCCTTGCGTGAATTCCACCTCCCCTGCGTATAGACTGGTAGAGACGGACGTATTGGGAGACCGGCATGTCGCCAAAACTCGACCATTTGCTGGCGAAATTGAACCAGCAGCCGCTGGACCGTGATCTTGGCGGCGTAACCGTCGAGATCGGCGAGCAGCTCTCGGAGCGTGCGAAAATCGACGGCCAGACCTGGCGACTGCGCACCGCCGCTATGGCGCTCCTCGTAATGGGCGGCGCTGCTGTAAGCGCCTCGACCGCATCAGCCGTGGCGCCCTCGCCATCGCCGTTTGCCGCCTGGTCCAGCCTTGCGCCGTCAACCCTGCTGGAGCCTTCGGAGTGAAGGTTTCGGTGCGCAGCGCCATCATCACGGTTGTCCTCGCCTTCGCGGCCGGGATCGCCGGCATGTGGCTAGGCCACCAGCTGCTTTCCGCCCCGCCGCAAGATCCGTCCCTGCACGCCATGGTGCATGACGAACTTTCGCTGACAGCCGAACAGGAAAAGGCGCTTCACGCTCTCGAGGCTGATTTCGCAGCACGGCGGCAAGCCCTTGAAGGCGAGATGCGCGAGGCCAATGCCGAGTTGGCCGCGGCAATCCAGGCAAGCGAGACCGCAGGACCGGCTGTAGAGGCGGCCGTGCACCACTTCCACGACGCCATGGGCGCGCTTCAGACGGAGACGATTGCGCACGTCTTCGCGATGCGCAAAGTGCTTACTCTGGAACAGCGCAGGCAGTTCGACGACAGGATCGGCGAGGCGTTGACCGCCGACGCCAAATGAGCCCGACCAACCCGGACGATAGCGACGCCGCATTGGCGGCGCGCGCGCTGAAAGGGGATCGCACAGCTTTCAACCTTATCGTCCGGCGCCACCAGGAGCCGCTCTACCGCTTCATCCGCAGGTATGTCGGCGACGCTGATGAAGCGTATGATCTCCTTCAGGAAACCTTCGTTTCAGCCTGGCAGGCGCTCGGGCGTTATGATCCCGCTCGCCCGGCCGCGACCTGGCTTCGCCGGATTGCGCTCAACAAATGCCGGGACTGGGGTCGCCGCCGCGTTGTCCGGAGGTTCTTCTATGCGGCCAAGACGCTTGATGAAACCACTGCCGCGCCCGCCGTCAACGCCTCGGCAAACTCCGAGGACAACGATGAGGTCGCGCTGACCCGCCTCGACCGGGCGATAGCCGCCCTGCCTGCTCAGCTGAAGGAGCCCCTTCTCCTTACCGCCTTCGAAGGCTTGTCCCAGGCGGCAGCTGGCGAAGCGCTCGGAATTTCGGCCAAGGCCGTCGAAACCCGCGTCTACCGCGCCCGCAAGCTGCTTGCGGAAGCGCTCAAGGCCGACGGCGTTGATATCGACTAACCTTTAGCGTCAGCTATGTGGCTGCGCGAGACGACCAATGAATATGCGCGATGCGCCAGCCTTCGGCGGTCTTGCGCAGGATCATCGTTTCGGTCGTCACGCGATCGACGGGCTTGTCCTTGTACTTTCCGGTGGCGCGGCTTTCGCTGACAATCCAGGCGGTATCGCCATCGACAAGGCCATTGCGCCGCGTAAGCCTTGACGGAACAGCCGCAGCATAGGCGGCGTCGGCCCCAGCATGATGCGAAGCATACTCGGCTCTCGAGCGCTCCGCATGGCCGCTCTCGAAGATCAGCGCATCGTCACCCAGTAGCGCCGCGGCGGCGACTCCATCACCTGCAGAAAGTTTGGCATGAAAGGCGTCAACCGCCTTCGCGGCCTGCTGCGCTTCTGACGACATGGACGCCACCAACGGCGCATCGATGGTCTGCGCCGTGGCGACAGCGGGTATCGATGTCAGAAGCGATGCCGCCAGAATCCAGCGAATGCAATTGCGGGTCATGCCCTGCTCCAATCCTGTCCAGGTCGTTCGTCAGTACCACGCCCGCAGGCCCACGACGAAGCTCGTCGTCTCCGCGCTCTCTCCGTCAGCCCGCGCATATTCAGCCGTATCCCCGAACTTGCGTTCCCACGAGACACCAATGTAGGGGGCGAACTCGCGCTGAAACTCGTAGCGAAGACGCAGACCAAGCTCCGCGTCGGAGAGACCAGCGCCAAGGCCAATGGCAGCATCATCTCTGGCGGCGAAGTTCACTTCGGCGCGCGGCTGGAGGACGAGGCGCTGCGTGAGCTGGAAATCGTAGTTTCCATCGAGGCGTCCAAGCACCTGTCCGCGTTCGCCAACGAACACCGTGCCCTCCAATTCGAACCAGTAAGGCAGGACCGTCTCGAAGCCGAGCGCAAGGTAGGTACGCGAAGGATTGGGTTCGATGTCCTGCCGGATGCCAATCTGAAGGTCAGTGATGTGATCCCAGGCGCGCGAGTAGAGCGCCTGGATCTCTGCGCTCTCGATATCATCGCCGCCTTCGCCTTCAGTCTTGATGACAAATCGATCGATGTCGCCGCCGAACCATGCCTCGCCATTCCAAGCATAGCCATCCTCGCCGTCCTGGCTCCGATACTCGATCATGTCGCCCATAATCTTGTAAGTGAGAGCGCCGCCATGCTCGTCGCGCAGGATGCCGCGCGCCCTGTTCATATCGCCCGCTCCAAAGAAGCGATCGGCCGCAAACTCGCTAGGTGCATCCGGCGGCACGTCGTTACCGGCTTCCGGTGGGTCGATGGCTTCGGCATCCATCGCATGACCAGCATGCTCGTCTGCAGCCGCAGCCGGCCTCTCGGGCATCGTATGCCCGCTGTGCGGATCGGTCGGCGCAGGCTGCTGGGGCGAAGCGGGCGCCTGAGGGGCGCGCGTTTGGGGCGCGGGAGCCGGAGGCATTGGCAGAGTATGCCCGCCGTGTTGATCGGCAGGCGCAGCGGGTTGCTGCTGTGGCGCGGGTCTCTGCGGCGCGGGCGTCTGGGGAGCCGGCGTCTGTGGCGCGCCATGGCCTTCGTGCTGCGCAAACGCCGGAGCTGTTACGCCAAGGGACAGGGCGGCAAGAAGAAGATACCGGTTCATGCGGCAGCTCCATCGAGCGGACGTACAGTGAAGACCTGAAACATGCCGGCATGCATGTGGTAAAGCATGTGACAGTGGAATGCCCAGTCGCCCGGCTCGGCAGTGAAGTCGAACTTCACAATCCCGCCCGGAGCAACAATGACAGTGTGCTTGCGCGGCATGTGGCCTAGAGGGGCCCGGTGCGCCAATTCAAAAAAGTGGCCATGCAGATGAATGGGGTGCGCCATCATGGTGTCGTTGACGAGGCTGACGCGGACACGTTCGTTCTTGCGGAAGGCGTAGGGCGACGGTTTGTCAGAGTATTTCTTGCCGTCGAAGCCCCACATGAACCGTTCCATGTTGCCGGTGAGGCGGATCTCCAGCTCGCGCGATGGTGCGCGTGTGTCGGCGTTCGGCTCAAGCGCGATAAGATCCTTGTAGACGAGAACGCGATGGCCAACGCTCTCAAGGCCCTGCCCGGTCTCTCCCGTGCGATCCATCGGCATGGGGGCAATTGACTGCACACCCGGCCCGAGGTCGACCTGCGGGGCGTTCATCCAGTTGCGCATGGACATGTCCATGCCTTCCATCCCGGCCATATCGCCCATGACATCGGACCCGCGCACGCGCGGTGCGGCCATGCCAGGCACAGCCATCGCGGCCATATCGCCATGGCCAGCATGCTCGCCCCCGCTCATGCCACCCATGTCGTGCGCCATGCCCATATCTTTCATCGTCCCGAGAGGACGCTCCCGCAGCGGTGGGACCTCCGCTGTCATGCCAAGGCGCGGCGCAAGCGTTGCGCGCGCCACCCCCGAACGATCGACGGCCTCAGCAACCAGCGTGAACGCGCGATCCTCTGTCGGCGTGACGATGACGTCGTACGTCTCCGCGTTACCGATCTGGAACTCGTCAACCTTGACCGGGCGCACATTCTGCCCGTCGGTCGCAACGACACTGAGCTTCAGGCCGGGAATGCGCACATTGAAAATGGTTTGTGCTGCGGCGTTGATAAAGCGCAGACGGACGCGCTCGCCGGGCGTGAAAAGTCCTGTCCAGTTGTCGGCAGGTCCGCGACCGTTGACGAGGAAGGAATAGACCGCCCCGGTAATGTCGGAGATGTCGGTCGGATCCATGAGTTCGCGGGCCCACTCCATGCGCTCTGCCAGCGACTGATCCTTACCGGCTAGAAGCCCCGAGATGGTCTGCTTCTGAAAATTGAACACGCCCGCTTCCTGCTTGAGCTTCTGGAACAGGCGATGTGGGTGGATGAAGCTGTAGTCCGACAGAACGATCACATGCTCGCGGTCGTAGGCCACAGGATCGGGGCCCGCCGGATCGACGATCATCGCGGCGTAATGCCCCTCCTGCTCCTGCAGGCCGGAGTGACTGTGGAACCAGTAGGTACCCGACTGCTTCACGGGAAACTCGTATGTGAAGGTTTCACCAGCCCGGATTCCCGGAAAGCTGACGCCGGGCACGCCATCCATTTCGAACGGCACCAGCAACCCGTGCCAGTGGATCGACGTATCTTCTTCGAGCGTATTGGTGACATGCAGACGGACAGTCTGACCCTCCTTGAGCCGAATGATCGGCCCAGGCACGGTTCCGTTGATGGTGACGGCGTGCCCTGTCCTGCCATCTATCGTGATCTGGCCGTGGCCGATCGTCAGGTAGATATCGGGGCCGGACAGGGTTTGCGGTTTCTCTGCCGCCGCGGGGCGCTGCTGCGCCCACGCGCCGGGACCAGTGGTGATGGCGACGCCCGCGATGGCCGTCCCGACCAGAAATTGGCGCCGGCCAAGGCTTCTCGCCACCCTGTCAACCATCCGCAACTCCTCGGCAGAACGTGTCGCGCGATTGCGCGTCCACGAACAGTACGCAGCGTACGGCAGAATCCCTCAACGACGCCGCGCTTTCCCGGGGGCAATCGCTACCGCATTTCTCGATCAAGAAAAGCGTCGCCGAGCTTCGTCTGTCATCCGGGTGACGCACCAGCGGGCGTAGGCGCCGGCAAACAACCGGGCGAGCAGGCCCCCAACGATCGACGCGGGATGGTCATAGTTGATAAAAACCCGGAGCCTCTGGCGTGGGCCAGAAGGCTCGATCTCGAACCCCATGCGGTATGAGCCGATAACCAGCAAATCTGGCCGCCCTCGGGTCTCCCACGTCTTGCGCACGGGCCTCGTGCGTTCGACGACGACCTCTTCGACAGAGAGCTTCAGCCACAGAATATTGCCGCGCATTCGGATGACGGCGCCTGCCGCCCGTCCCTGCGCGGCGTCGAACTGGTAGATCATGCGGCCGCCCAGCATCATGGCGGACGGCTTCTCCATGTGAGCGCCCAGACGGGCTTGATCGTCTAGACAATCAAACAGCGCCTCCGCGGTCGCCGCGACCTCTGCGATCGAGTCCGCGGCATAAGTGTAGGTCATGGCGTTTTGTCGGATCCGGCGTGGTGATCTGCATGGTTCTTGTGGCTTCCATGGCCATGGAAGAGGTGGAGGAGCGGGCATGCCAGCAGCAGCGCATAAGGCGCCAGACCCAGGGCGTGCGCCCAGTGCTCCCGGAGCACGAAGAACCCGGCTACGATCCCCAGCGATACGATGAGGAGCGTCCACTTCCGATCCAGCTTCACCCGTTCGCACTCCCTGATGAACCCGTTCAAAAAACAAGAACGCCACCCCGGATGGCGGCACACATTACCGCGCGCAATTCCGGAACATCACACTATGTACGCTAGTGGCGCGACGACCCCTGCAGCTTGATCCATCACAAGCGATTGATGCGTCCCTGACGCCAATGGTGGGGTGGTCTGTGCAGGCTGCTCGGAAGGCCGCCGCTTTGAGTTATGGTATGGGAGATCGAGGATGGGCGCGAACGCATGACCGTACCAATTGACCCTGTCCCCTGCGCCGCCCGCTCGTGCTCGACGGTTGCCGAGACCGTTCGCGATCTCGCGGCTCAGTTCAATCAGGGCTGTTTCTGCGTCACGCTGGACAGGGTAGCCTTGGCCGACGCGCTCGGGGACGCTTCCAGCGACCCCGCTTTCTATGACGCTCACATCAAGAGCCGCCCCCATCTCTTCTCCAACGTCCCCGTTTTCCTTCCGCGGGCGGAGGGGGAGGCGATGATGGGCATCGTGGCGGCTATCGAGCGAACGGCCCAACTCCGGGAGTATCAGCAGGCGGTGCTGGAGTGGGCTCCGGAAGTCGCGGCGCTGGATTTCGGGCCCCTGGGCGCCTTCATGGGATATGACTTTCATCTTGGCGACAGCGCCCCACGCCTGATCGAAATCAACACGAACGCGGGTGGCGCCCTTCTCAACGCCTTCAGCGCGCGCGCCCAGCTTGCGTGCTGCGACATGGTCGAACCCCTCAAGGAGGGAATGACACTTGGTGACTTCGACGCCAACGTCGTCGCCATGTTCGAAAGTGAATGGCGTCGCCAGCGCGGCGCTGGCCGGCCGCGGACGATCGCCATTGTCGACGATCAGCCCGAGCACCAGTATCTTTATCCCGAATTCCTGCTCATGCAGCGCCTGTTTGCGATGCACGGGATCGAGTCGCACATCCTCGATCCGAGTTCGCTGTCTTATACCGGCGGCGCCCTTTGCTTCGGCGACAAGGTAGTCGACCTAGTCTACAATCGGCTCGTCGACTTCGCACTGTCGGACCCGCGACACGAAGCGCTGCGAGGCGCCTATCTCGCTGGCGCGGCGGTTGTTACACCCAATCCGCACAACCACGCCCTGTATGCACATAAGCGAAATCTGACCCTGCTCTCCGATCCGGAGACGCTCCGCCGTTGGTCGTTGCCCGCGGACGCAATCGATCATCTCTCGTCAATTCCCCGCGCTGTCGAGGTCAGCAAGGACAATGCAGACCAGCTCTGGAGTGATCGCAAACGGCTATTCTTCAAACCCGTCGCGGGCCATGGCGGCAAGGCGGTCTATCGCGGCGACAAGCTCACGCGATCCGTCTGGGCCGAAATCATTTCTTCGGACTATATCGCGCAGGATCTTGCTCGGCCAACCGAGCGCCAGGTGCTGATCGATGGCGCCGCGCAGCCGCGAAAGCTGGATGTCCGGCTCTACACATACGCTGGCACGCTGCTGCTTGCAGCCGCGCGCCTCTATCAAGGCCAGACGACCAATTTCCGGACCGAAGGCGGCGGGTTTGCGCCCGTGTATTTCATATAGCCTCACGCGCCAAGATTGATTGATCGGTCAATTCGGCGGGACGAACGTGCCGTCTGGCTTCAAGAAGGGGCCATAGTACTTTTCGTGGCAGTCCGTGCAGACCTGATACAAGTCGGCGCCCGCCTTGAACATGCGGTCGGCGTCGCGCTTCACGGTAGCTGTCTTCACCGCAAGCGATGCGCGCGTAAGATCACGCGCAAATCTCGCCCAGTCAGTGTCCGACGCAGTCAATTTAAGTCCCCGACCTGGTAGCAGCAGGAGATTGCCCCCTTCCGCGACGATGGCTGCCTCGTGTTCTGCTGCTGCCCAGTCTTCCTCCGTTTGCGGGGTCAGATAGACCGTTCCGTTCTCGGTTTCCAAGGACCCGGCGCGCGCCCACAAGGCGATGGCAGCCGGGTCGATGACGTGCTTCATCACCTGTTGTGTCGAAAGCGTTGTGTCGAACTGGCCGCCTGCTTCACTTCGGGAGCAGGACGCGGCCAGAAGGGCGCAAATGACCATCCACGCGTGACGCATCAATCACCTTTGATCTTCCAGAGACGCCAGCGATAGCCATCGAACGATTGCTCGTTGGCATGCTCACGTTCGACGCCCCGGCCGCGATCGAGCGAGAGCATGAGCTCGCTTTCGACCGCTCCCTGAGCTCGAGATCACAGCCCGGACGCAGGGCAGATCAGTGCGGCATGTCCATTTTCATCATGGCGGAATGCTTCGCCATCATCGCCGCGCAGTCCTGATCCTTCATCATGGTCTCATGCGGCATCTTCATGCAGGACATCATCTTGGACATCTCGGCGTCCGACATGTTCATCTTCTTCATCATGTCAGCACATCCCTGATTCTTCATCATCTCGTCGTGGGACATGGCCATGCATGAACTCATCATTCCCGCGCCTGCGGCGGGCGTCTTCATGCTTGACGTGGATGGCGGCGCGTAGGCGCAGCCCGCACCCGCGAGAGCAGCCACTGCGACGCCAAGAGTCGCCAGTTTCGAAACACTCATGTGCAATCTCCTGCAGTGCGGGATTCAGGCGAGCATGGCGGCGCGCCCATTGGATATCCCCTGTCCTGCCTATACGCAGACCAAGCGAGTTCCCCCGGAACCTATTGCTGTTCTTTGAGGCGCGCGTCCGGCGTATAGCCGCTGGCCCACGAAATAAGTCTCAGCTCAGGAGCGTCTTTACTGCGTCCAGCAGGACCATCGGATCATACTGCCCCTTGTAAAGAGGCGACGGATGCCGATCGAGACCGAGCAGACCATAGACCGCCATCTGGGCGGACCGCACCGAGTATTCGACCGTGAAGACGACATCGTCGGGGATTTCGCAATACTGACCGATGAAGGCGAGATTGGTGGTTCCGAGCGGCCGGATGTGCGGACGGTCACCCTCGACCCGCGGCATGAACTGACTGGTGATGAAAGGCATCATGCAGGGGATGCAATTCGCGGACGCCAGAATCCTGTCCCGGTGAGCGTCGAAGCGAAGGTGGCCCAACAATTCGACGAGAATCTCCTCTCCAGAGCACTCCGACATCTTCTTGTCCACGAAGTCGCCCGGTTGATCGACGAACAGGCCATACCCCCAAAAGACCTGCACGTTCTCTGGCTGCCCCATGAAATGCGGCTGACGCGCCAGGACGATGGACATCAACCAGCGCGAATCCTTGAAGGTGACCAACCCGCCGGTCCCGGCGGCGTTTCCTGTGAACCGCTCCATCAGCTCAAAGAAAATCTTGTCCTTCAGGGTAACGGTGAATGACAGCCACTTCGATTCATCGACGTTGCGAGTGAAGACCTCAGGCCGGCCGAAGTCGTCGGACTTCCTGGCGAGCGCCTCCCAGAGGGTCCAGGACCCACCCGGCTCGTCGACATTGAGGGTGGCAGGGGAGTGCATGGACCCCAGATTCGATGCAGCGGTCATCGAACCGTTGGTGACGAACACCAGATCGTCGGAGGCAAGCACGCGCCGGTGCTGGACGCCCTTCTCCACGTAATGCATCCCGTCAACCGCCCTCCCCTTCGGACCGTAGGCAAGATCGAGATCGGTCACGCGCGTCCCGGCCGCAAACTGCACGCCCTGCGCCGTGAGCCATTGGACCAACGGACGAACGATCGAGTCGTACTGATTGTAGGGCGTGCGCCGGACGCCGGCGAGCGTATGAATGCGGGGGAGTTCCTGCACAAACCGGTTCAGGTAGCGCTTCAACTCGACGGCGCTGTGCCACGGCTGAAAGGCAAACGTTGTCGCCCACATGAACCAGAAGTTGGTTTGAAAGAAGGATGCATCGAACATCTCTTCGATTCGCCGGGCGCCCAATACGGTTTCGGAAGCAGAGGCGGCATGCAGAAGATTGAACTTGTTCTTGACGCTCAGCCCGAGGTCAGACGCGTCAATCTTGCGCCCGCCGGCAACCAGACGGGCCTTGGAGTCTGAGACAAACTGCTGGTTGAATGCGTAGATCTCGTCCTTGACCGAGACTCCGGGATCGCCAAGCGAAGGAATGAAGGAAAGCAAGTCGAAGGTGCAGGTATACGCCTCATAGGTGGTCATGCGACCACCACGGATCACATAGCCGCTGTCCGGGGATCCCGCGCCATCCAGGCTGCCACCGAGCACGGACGCTTCTTCAAGGACATGAATGTCCTTGCCTGCGAAGGCGCCGTCCCGGATCAGGTAGGCCGCACTGGCGAGAGCAGCTATGCCCGCACCGACGAGATAGGCTTGGGGTTTGGACGATTCTGAACTGCTCACCTGCATCTCCAAAAGCCAATCGGGGGTTGCATAGCGGGTATCCGGCCCGAGACTGAGACGCGCGCCACACCAGCATACCCGCCGATCTCTTGCGGGGGCGCCGGGCGACGTCGATCTACTGTACGGACCAATGCCGGGTCAGGACCTGACAACTTCATCGACGACATCGGCAAGCTCGTTGGGGTTGGAGGCGTGTGCAGGAAAATGGACCGCAAGTAGATCACCGCAGGTTGCTACCGCCGTAACAAAAGCATCTCCGGGACGCCTGGCCTTCATCGTCTTGACCAACATTGACATGACGTCGTCCCAGGCGCGCGCACCGACCTTGGCGTTGATTCCTGCATCCGCGACTACCTCCGCTATCCGGTCCTTGAGAGATACGTAGATCAGCAAACCGGTGCGCTCCTGCGTATTTTGGAGATCCCGCGCCAGGAACTGCTCCATGGCTCGCTGATGCACCTGCGTTCGACGAAGCGACGCAGGGGTCAGAAAGCGCCGAACGGGCGGGATCGACGCCACCAGGGCGATAACGATGAAGGTGACGCACTGCGCCAGCGCATATCCGCCAAGCACCGATATAACCGTGGCATGACTTGCCGCGACATGGGCAGCATTCCAGCCGCGCAGAACACCATCCAGCCAGACCGCGGCCGCACTCAGCGTCAAAGGCGCGATCGGCAGCAGCAAAGCGCCGGCAGCAGCCCAGGCGAGCGGAACCTCTCGATAGTGTGACGCCTCGTCCGCCACGACGCATACGATCTCGCCGCGCGTAGCCGTCTCCGCGAGACGGACAGCCTCCTCGATGCGGGCATGATCTTCGGAGCTCAGTAACATTGTCACCACCGGCCCGACGCGCCGCCGCCGCCGAATGACCCGCCTCCCCCTCGGAAACCACCTCCGCCCCCGCCGAACCCTCGCCGGCCGCCACTGTGGGCAAGAAAGATCAGGGGCCACAGCCACGCATCGCCACGATGACCGGGACGTCCCCCGATCGACCCGATCAGTCCGAACACCACCCAGATCACAAAAAACGCGACAAGAGTAAGCGGTAGCTTGTCGGCGGACTGCGCATCAGTCTGCATCGCGGCCGCGACGCGGGCCTTTGCCTGATCATCCGGCAAGGACAACTGGTCGATCAGAGCTTCAGCGCCGGCGACAACGCCACCGGTCATGTCGCCTTCGCGGAATCGAGGAAGCACCTTTTCCTGCAGGATGACATTGGACAAGGCGTCTGTGAGGATCTCCTCCAGCCCGTATCCAACTTCGATCCGCACGCTGCGCTCATTCGGAGCAATGATCAGAAGCACGCCGGTGTTGCGCTTTGCCTCCCCGATGCCCCATGTCCGGCCGAGCTGATAGCCGTACTCTTCGATCTCGAGCCCCTGCAGCGAAGATAAAGTGACAACAACGAGCTGGCGTGACGTGCCGGCCTCAAGCGCCGCCAGTTTCGAGATCAGGTTCGCCTCGATCTGCGGGGCGATGATATTCGCCTGATCGACCACCCGTCCCGTTAGAGCGGGAAATACCGGGGCGGCTGAGGCCGGCAGTCCAACCAGCAGCGTTGCCAGCAACGCCAGCGCCGCAAACCAGCGCGGCATGGCAAGCCCCTTCATTTCGGAGGCGCCGGCGCTTGAGCTGGCGAGGCCGGGAATTCGACCTTGGGTGCGGTCTGCGCGGTAGCTGCCGCCTCAAACAGCTGCATCGGCTTTGACGACTGGTAGAAGGTTGCAGCCCAGATCGAGTTCGGCAGGGTGCGCAGCGTCGTGTTGAAGTCGCGAACGGCTTCATTGTAGTCGCGCCGAGATACAGAAATGCGGTTTTCGGTCCCCTCCAGCTGACTCTGCAGCGCGAGGAAATTCTGGTTCGATTTCAGGTCGGGGTAGTTCTCGGTGATCGCCAGCAAGCGGCCCAGCACGCCTGACAGCTGGTTCTGCGCGGCCTGATATTTTTCAAATGCCGCTGGGTCAGTGAGCGTCGAGGCATCGACCTTTACCTGCGTTGCGGAAGCGCGCGCCTCGGTGACCTCTGTCAGGACGGTTCTTTCCTGATTGGCGTAACCTTGCACGGTCGCGACGAGATTCGGAACCAAATCGGCGCGGCGCTGGTACTGGCTCTGGACGTCGGCCCAGGCTGCCTTGGCCTGCTCTTCCTTGGTTGGAATGGTGTTGGCCGAGAACAGGGCAACGCCGGCCAGCAAAACCAGCACGAGCGCTACAGGCCAGAAACGCTTTATGAAGTTGGTCACTTCAGGTCTCCCTTGCGCCCTCAGACCGGGACATGACGGTATTACGCGCCTCGGCAGTCGCCCCCTGAAAACAAGATTCTGGCCTGATCGCCGCAGGCCAATTGTTTTGAGCCTGCCCGGTCTGACCCAGATCAAGATCGAACGTCGTCGACCAGGGCATGTCGGCCGACCAGCTTTGAGGTCGCGCCGCCGCGCCGCCGAGTACTGCGACGACGATCGATCTCGCCCCGCCAACAAAGATGCGGGGATATGGACGTAGCGGCGTATGGTACTATGAATCCAGCGGGAGTTCTTGGTGCGCACCACGACCGTCGATGTGTCGACATTCCGGACGCCTCTGGATCCGCTTGTGGTGGAGCGGCGGCTGCGCGCCCTACCCGGCGTCACGCAGGTCTCAGCCAACTTCGCCACCGCGTCGGCGACCGTGACCTATGATGAAGCCGTTGCGACCGTCTCGCAGCTTCGGGATGCTGTGCGCGACTGCGGCTTCCATTGCCGCGGCGAGGTCGTCCCGCGACATGTCTGCACGCCTGACGAGGATACGGTTGTACCGGAGGACACTCACGCGCCCGGGCACGTGCATGACAAAGCAGCGTCCAAGCCGGCCAAGAAAGCCTCCATCGATCCGCACGCCGGACATGAGATGGGCCACGGTCCAGGCATGGACATGCAGGCCATGGCCCGCGACATGCGCAACCGGTTCTTTGTGAGCCTCGCCTTCACGATTCCCATTTTCTTCCTGGCGCCGATGGGCATGGACTTCATGCGCGTCGATCCGCCCTTCGGCCTGCCTCTGAAACTTGTGCTGTTCGTTCTCGCTAGCGGGGCGATCCTCTATCCTGGATGGCCATTCTTCATCGCTGCGGTACGCGCCCTCCGACGGGGCGTACTCAACATGGCGGTCCTCGTGCTGTTGAGCGTCGGCACCGGCTATTTCTTCAGTATTGGCGCGACGTTCTTCTACGAAGCCGAGCAGTTCTATGAAGCGTCGGCGCTGCTGCTGGTCTTCATTCTGTTGGGGCATTGGCTGGAAATGCGCGCGCGCGCTGGCGCTTCGGCGGCAATCCGGCACTTGATGGATCTGGCGCCACCTACGGCAAGAGTTTTGCGAAACGGCGCAGAGGTAGAGGTTCCAACATCGGCCGTGCTGGTTGGTGAACTCGTAGTAGTGCGACCAGGCGGCAAGATCCCGGTCGATGGCGTTATTGAGACCGGCGGCTCGGACATCGATGAATCAATGCTGACGGGCGAGTCCCTCCCCGTCACCAAGGGGGTAGGCGATAGTGTGGTCGGCGGCGCCATCAACAAGACAGGAACGTTCAGGTATCGCGCGACAAAGGTTGGCGCCGACACCGCGCTCGCGCAGATCGTCAAGCTGGTCCAGGAAGCACAGAATTCGAAGGCGCCGGCCCAGCTCCTGGCTGATCGCGCCTCCCAATGGCTCGTGCTTGCGGCGATCCTGATTGGACTGCTGACATTTGTCATCTGGTTCTGGGTGGTGGGTCAGACATTGCTGTTCGCTCTCACCCTGACCATCACTGTCTTCGTTATCGCTTGTCCCGACGCGCTCGGGCTGGCTACGCCCATGGCAGTCATGGTGGGAACCGGCCTCGGCGCCGCCAACGGCATCCTGATCAAGGACGCAGCAGCGCTCGAGGAATCGGTCAAGCTCGACATCGTCGTGTTCGACAAGACCGGCACGCTTACGATGGGAGAACCCAAAGTCGTCGAGATCGTCCCCGCGTCCGGCTTCGACGAAACGAAGATACTCTCGATCGCCGGGGCCATCGAGCAGGGATCCGAGCATCACATCGCCAAGGCCGTTCTGGAGCGGGCAAAGGGTTTGCCAGTCTCTACCGCGAGCGACTTTCAGTCGTTTGGAGGCAAGGGCCTCAAAGCGACCGTCGATGGACATGAAGTGCTGTCCGGCAACCGCATCCTGATGGGGGAGCATCGCGTTGAACTTGGTGAATTGGCGGTCGCTTCAGAACGGCTGCAAGGATCCGGGCGGACCGTCGTTCACATCGCCCTTGATGGAAAGCTGATTGGGCTCATTGCCGTCGCGGACGCGCCGCGACCGACCGCCAAGGCGACGATCGAGCGGCTGCAGGCGATGGACGTGAAGGTCGCCATGATGACCGGCGACAATCTCGGCACGGCCCAGCGCATCGCCAGGGAGCTTGGGATCGACATCGTTCTCGCGGAGGTCCTCCCCGGAGACAAGGCCGCCAAGGTGAAGGGCCTCCAGGATCAGGGCTCAAAGGTCGGCTTCGTTGGGGATGGCGTCAACGATGCCCCTGCCCTTACTCAATCGGACGTGGGCTTTGCCATTGGAGCCGGCACCGACGTCGCCATAGAAAGCGCCGATGTCGTCCTGATGCGAAGCGATCCGGCAGACGTCGTCAAGGCGATCGAGCTGTCGCGGGCGACCCTGGGCAAGATGCACCAGAACCTCTGGTGGGCGGTTGGCTACAACGTCATTGCCTTCCCCCTTGCCGCCGGCGTCCTTTATCCCTTCACGCTGAGCCCGGAGATTGCCGCCCTGGCCATGTCGGGAAGCTCCGCCATCGTTGCGGCCAACGCACTCCTGCTCAAGCGCACGCGGCTGGATGGCCCAGTCCGGCATCGGCGTCGGCGCCGTTCCGCGATCAGTCCAAAGGATGCCCCGGCTCCACTCGCGATGCCGCGACCGGAGAGCAGGTAATCGAAGGAAGGCATCTCCATGACCGTAAGCCGAAAGATCCGTGTTGGAGTGAATGGCTACGGCGTGATTGGAAAGCGCGTCGCCCTCGCGATTGGGCGGCAGAACGACATGGAGTTGAGGGGCGTCGCAGACATCACTGCTGACTGGCGCCTGCGCCTCGCCGTCCACCAGGGCGTACGGCTATATGGGGCGACGACCGAAGACGCCCGCGCCATGGAAGCTGCGAACCTGAAGCTGGAGGGCGGCCTCGACGAGTTGATCGCTGATTGCGACGTCGTCGTTGACTGCACGCCAAAGGGAGTAGGCGCACGGAATGTGCCGACCTATCGCGCCCAAAATCGTCCGTTTGTCTTGCAGGGCGGCGAAGCCCATGCGGTCGCGGGGCACTCGTTTGTCGCCGAGGCCAACTATGTGGAGGCGATAGATCGCGCGGCGACGCGTGTGGTATCGTGCAACACCACCTCAATCGTACGCACACTAACCGCTCTGAAACGCGCCGGACTGTTGCGCCGTGCGCGCGGAACCTTGTTGCGACGGGCGACTGATCCCTGGGAGAGCGATCGTGGCGGCATCATGAACACGCTGGTGCCAGAGCCCGAGATTCCAAGTCACCAAGGGCCCGACGCAAGAAGCGTCGACCCCGACCTGGACGTGGTAACGATGGCGGTCAAAGTGCCTGAGACTTTGGGTCACCTGCACTACTGGTCCGTTCAGATGACGCGCGATGCATCGAAGCAAGAGGTGCTCGAGGCGTTCGGCACCTCGCCGCGGATCGCTTACATTCGCACGGCTGATGGACTAGGCGCCATAAACGCGGTCAAGGAAATGATGGCCGATCTCGGTCGGCCCCACGGCGATCTGTATGAAGTTGCCCTCTGGACTGACATGCTCCGGGTACAAGGCGATGAACTTTTCTACGCCTACATGGTCGACAATCAGGCGATCGTCATCCCTGAGACGATCGATGCCATCCGCGCGCTGGCGGGAGGAACTCGCGATGGTGCGGCCTCGATTCTGCAAACGAATGCCAGCCTTGGGATTGGGCCTTTTGATTTCCTGCGAGCAGGTGATGACCCCGCGCCATGAAGAAAAGCAGAAACAGCGGCACAGGCTCTGGTGGAGTGAATGACTGATATGGTTCACCACCTTCTCGCGCCTCGCCCCCTACCCGAACAGCGGGACAGTGGCGGCCAGCCTCCCGCTTTCGCAGAATTGTGAGCACGGTATGAAGATCGCGGTCTTCGAAACAGAGCAGTGGGAACAAGAGGCATGCCTTCGCCTCGCGCCGCGACATAGTATCTCGTGCACCAGCGCTGCGCTAACTGCGACGACGGCGCGTGACCATGTCGATGCCGAGATTCTGAGCCCGTTTGTCTATTCCAAACTAGACGCGACCGTTCTGGCTCAGTTTCCCAGCTTGCAACTCGTTGCAACCCGTTCGACGGGCTACGACCACATCGATCTGAACTATTGCAAGGCTCACCGCGTCACAGTCTGCAATGTTCCCGACTATGGCGATTCCACCGTCGCAGAGCACGCTTTCGCCCTCCTCCTGGGACTCGCCAGACATCTTCCGGCTTCTGTGGAACGGACACTGCACGGACAATTCTCCCAGTCTGGCTTGAGAGGGTTCGAGCTGCGCGGGAAGACGATTGGCGTAATTGGCGCAGGGCGCATCGGACGTCGCGTGATCGAAATTGCCATGGGTTTCGGAATGGCCGTGATCGCAGTGGACCAACATCCAGACCATGAAATCTCGCAACGGCTGGGGTTTTCCTATGTCTCGCTGAGCGAAGCTCTTTCGCGAAGCGACATCATCACTCTGCACCTGCCGGCCACGTCTCAAACAACAAACCTGATATCTGACGCCGAGTTTGCGTTGATGAAGCCACACGCTGTGCTGATAAACACGGCACGGGGTTCGGTTGTGAATGTCGAGGCCCTGGTCAGAGCGCTCGACCGGGGAAAACTGGGAGCAGCAGGCCTCGATGTCTTGCCCAATGAACCCGCTCTGCGCGATGAAGCCGAAATCTTCAGGAAAGATCTGGCAGCTTCCAATCCAGACCTCGCCACACTCGTCGCCAACCACGCCCTGCTCCGATTTCCTAACGTACTCGTGACGCCGCACAACGCTTACAACACGGTTGAAGCGGTCAAGCGGATCGTCGAGACGACGCTCGAAAACATCGAAGCCTATGCGCAGGGCGCTCCACGCAACGTCGTCTGGCGACCTTAGCGGTGGAAATGGCAGCTCAGCGCGCAACCGCCGGAATTGGCTCATAAGTCGAGCTATGTCTCAGCAGGGCGCTGAGCCAGACCTAAGCCGTTCCGGCTGGTGCTACCAACTCGACAACGCTCAAACCATTTGAGGGATGCGGAACCGTATCGGCGGTGATGACCCGCTCGGACAGACCCATGAGTTGAGCGTAGGAATTTTCGGCGAACAGTGCGTGCACGGCGAGACAGTACGGCTTTGAAAAGCCGCCGCTGGTCAGTTGCCCTGCAGCTTCGATCATTGTGCGCCCAGAAGACACGATATCGTCGATCAGGACCGGGCGCCTATCCTTCCACTGGTCCATGCTGGGAATGGTGATTTCGACCTGACGATCTCCGGAGCGCTGCTTGCTTAGAACGATGTGGGGGGCCCCGGCATGTTGTGCGACCGCCGATACCCATTGTTCGCTTTCGCTATCGGGGCCGATCACCAGAGGCCGTTCGACATTGGCTTTGATCCATTCGGCGAGCAACGGAGCCGCATGCTCCACCCGCGTCGGTATGGAAAAAATCTCCCGGAGATCCTTGCGGCGATGCAGGTGTGGATCGACGGTCACGAGGCTGTCGAACGACTGGGAGAGCAGGTTCGCGAAGTGAATAGAGGAAATCGCCTCTCCCTCGCGGAACCGCTTGTCCTGGCGCATGTAGGCAAGATAGGGCGCAACAAGATTGACGGCGGTCGCACCCAGTTCGCGTGCCGTTCTGGCGGCGAAAACCAACCCGAGGAACTGCTCATCCGGCCGGGCGAGCGAGCAGACGATGTCGACGACCTTTCCGCGCACATCACTGGCGATCCGAACATAGGATTCCTGATCAGGGAAGCGTCGTGTCTCCAGGAGTCCGAGTTCGGCAGACGACCGCGCCGCGAGACCGGCGGCCATCGCCTCGTTCCCCGGCATGGGCAACAGCACTCTCATGAGTTCAAGCCTCGATTCCAAACATGTCCACGTTCAATACGGCGTATTCAAACGCATAGGCGAGTTGTCCCGGCGCTTCAGCGTGAACCGTCGCCAAGGATTGTCCCGCGACCAGGCTGTCGCCCAGACGAACATGCATTTCCAGGCCCGCCGCCTTGTCGTCTGGCGCGCCAGCCAGCTTGGCAAGGCGGGAAAGCCTGCGGTTATCGATCTCCGTCAGGATACCCGAACGGTGCGCGGTCAGCGCGCGCCTGAATGCTGCCTTCGGCGGCGCGCGCAGACCACCCTGCGCTTCACAGATACGTTGGAACTTCGCCCAAGCGCGCCCATCGTCCAGCGCCGCAGCCGCCATCGCCCTTCCTGCGCCGCTCGGCGCTTTCCCCGTTAGCTCCAATGCCGCCCCAGCAATCAGGAGAGCGCGTTCGCGCAAGTCGGCTGGAGCTGCTGCCGTTGACTGCAGTACGGCGAGAACATCCCTGGCCTCCAGCGCCGGTCCGATTCCGACTCCCACTGGCTGCGTTCCATCGGTGAGGACGCAACGTGTGTGAAGACCGAAGGCGCCCGCGACCGCCGTCAAATGGTCTGAAAGCGCCTTCGCTGCCTCGGCAGTGCGCACCTTGGCCGTCGGGCCGACGGGAAGATCGAGCACGACATGCGTCGAGCCCGCCGCAATCTTCTTCGACAGAACCGACGCAATCAGTTGACCCTCGGTATCGATGTCGAGCGCGCGTTCGATCCGGATCAACACGTCATCGGCCGGGCTCAGCCTTACGGCGCCGCCCCAGGCGATGCAGGCCCCTTCCTTTTCCACTACGCTCCGCATTTGCGCGAGATCCAGGTCAACGGGCGCCAGCGTCTCCATGGCGTCGGCCGTTCCGGCTGGCGAGGTAATCGCGCGCGAGGAGGTCTTGGGCATCACCAGCCCCAGGCTCGCGAGAATAGCCACCACGATAGGTGTCGTTCGATTCCCGGGAAGACCACCGACACAGTGCTTGTCGACGACAACTGGCGAAGGCCATGACAGATGCTCGCCCACCTCGACCATCGCACGTGTGAGATGCGTCATCTCGCCAAGATCAAGAGGGAATGCAGAGCAAGCGGTAATGAATGCCGCAAGATGGATATCGACGTAGTGGCCGCCGACGATGTCACCGACGATGGTTCGGAACGCGCGGCTATCGAGCCGCCCCCCATAGATTCGCTTTCGTACATCGGCGAGTGATTCAACGGTCGGCGCGTGTCGCACCGTAATCGGTGCGCCATCCGCGACCGCGAGCTTTTTCCACGTCGCTTCAGTGAGTCCTGCCTCGTTCACGTCCAACCAGTCGTTGTCGACCTGGTAGAGCGTCGCGACAACCTCACGGCCTTCAGCGCTCAACAAGACGCGTGCGCGTGGCGACAGTCCTTCTGACCGACAGACATGGCAGTCCGAGCGCATCAATACGATCGCCTCATCCTGCGTCAGCAAACCAAGCCGCTTTGCCCTCAATGCTGGTGTGTGATCGGCTACGATTGTGGTCTGGTTTGATGTGGTCATGACAACTCGTAGTGGCGGAGCGGATCTACTACGTCGCAGTGCCATCTCAGATCCCGACCAATGCGAACCCTGAGAGCCTCGGAGGCGGACGGCTCCCCATGGACCACAAAGGTTCGCCGCGGCGGCGTAGCGAATCCCCCTAGCCAGCGCATCAGTTCGTCGGCATCACCGTGCCCTGACAAGGCCGGCAGAGTCGCGATTTCCGCCCGAATGGGGATCCACTGACCAAAGAGTTTTGTTTCGCGATCGCCGGCAAGCAGCTTTGCCCCCCTGGTCCCGACACTCTGGTAACCTGCGAACAGGATCGTATTCTTGGAATCCGGGCCAAAGGACTTGATGTGGTGGAGCACCCGCCCGCCTGTCGCCATGCCGCTACCGGCGATGATGACCTTCGGCATCGTGTTGGCGGTGACCGCCTTGGATTCCTCAACACTTCGCACGTAGGTCGCGATCGCGCATGACGCCTTGCAGACCGCTTCCGAAAATCGATGATCGTCGAGATGGCGGCACAGCAACTCCGTTGCATTGATCGCCATCGGGCTGTCGAGGAAAATCGGTGCCAGATTCAGCCGCCCTGACTGCTTCAGCATCCAGAGGTGATAGAGCAGCAGCTGGGTGCGGCCGACTGCAAAGGCTGGAATGATGACCGATCCGCCCCGCCTTACGGTGCGCTCGATGACATCGCCAAGCTCTTGCATCGGATCCGTTTTCGCGTGCGTACGATCGCCATAGGTTGACTCGATTAGGACGTAGTCGGCCTCGGCAACAGGTTGCGGGTCGGGCATGAACGGGTCATCGTAACGACCCAGATCCCCGGAAAACACAACCGTGCGCCCGCCCCACTTAACCTCTACCGTGGCCGCTCCAAGAATGTGCCCAGCTCGGCGCAACGTAATCGTAGCGCCGCCGGGCAGTTTTGTCGGGCTCTCAAATCCAATTAAGTGAAGCTTCTTCAGCGCGGCTTCGGCGTCGCGCATGCTCGTGAGCGGCAGGGCCGGCTTGTGCTTGCTGCTACCTTTCCGGTTGGCGTATTCGGCGTCTTTCTCCGCAATATGTGCGCTATCCTTCAGCAGGATTTCGCAAAGATCGGCGGTCGAGGCCGAGCAATAGACCGGTCCTGAAAATCCGTCGTGCACGAGCTTGGGCAAATACCCGCTATGGTCGAGATGCGCATGCGTCAGGATCACCGCGTCAATCGTTTTGGGATCGACGGGAAACGGCGCCCAGTTGCGTTCCCTGAGCACCTTCAACCCCTGAAACATACCGCAATCAATCAGCAAGCGCCGTCCGTCGAGTTCAAGCAGGTGTTTGGAGCCCGTTACCGTTCCCGCGCCGCCCAGGCTGGTCAGAGTCAGTGCCATCACAATTCTTTCCCGCCAAAGTCAGGCGTTCTTGAGTAGAAAGGAGTGAACCCGTTTTTCGATACCTTTGATCTTCCGGTCCGGTAGGAAGTTCGAACGAACATCGGAGTTGCCCAACGCTAAATCATGACGCGGATCGACTACTGTCGCCGATTGCCAAAAATGCTCAGCAGGAACTGGAAGAGATTGATGAAGTCGAGATAGAGGCTGAGCGCACCAAAACTCGTAGCGGCGCCGAGAGCGGCCTGATCGCCGCCGAGCCTGTAGTAGGTCATCTTGAGGCGCTGCGTATCGTAAGCAATCAGGCCTGCGAAGACGAGCACGCCCACAACGCTGACGGCAAAGGAGAGGCCCGGCGGATTCCAGAACATCTGCACTAGCGAGGCCGCAACGAGACCGAACAGGGCAATGATAAGAAAACTTCCAATGCCTGACAGGTCCCTTCTCGTCGTGTAGCCGAAGAGACTCAACGCCCCGAACGCTGAGGCGGTGATCAGGAAGGTGGAGACAAGCGACGCGCCGGTGTAGACCAGCCCCAGCACGCCCAAAGATGCGCCGATCAGTGCGGAGATCGTCCAGTATAGCAAGCTCGCTCCGCGCGCAGAAGGCGAGCGCATCGCGAACATCGAGATCATCATGACGACAAGCGGCGCGAAAACCACGATCATGCCGACGCCCGTGTATCCGGCCAGACGGCCGTCGGGAGTCAGCTGGAACATCAGATCCCGCACCGAAGGAACCATGCTGGTCAGGTAGGCAAGCACGGCGGACAGAACGAGGCCGAGGGCGACCTTGTTGTAGACGCCAAGCATGAAGCGCCGAAGTCCGAGGTCCACGGACATGTCGGCCGTGGATGGAGCGTGTTCTGCCGTTACCCCATGATTATCGGACAACTCAGACTCCCGAGCGGTGTTGCACAGATACTACGCGCAGAACCCGCCTCACCCTGACGTCGATACGCAAGTTTTCGGCAGCCTCGGGCGCCCCAGGGACGTCCATCCCTCGCGGCGATGCATGCCGTCGAGCTTGTTAAAGATTCAGGAAAGCCGGGCGCTTGCCAAGGAACGTTGGCGCACCGAGCGGCTAGACGCTCAGTCCGATGTCAGTTGTTGCGCCAACATTTCCCGAGCTCGGTGGACACGATATTCGATGGACTTCACCGAACAGCCGAGTATCGCGCTCGCCGCAGCCTGCGACATTCCATCGACCGCAGTCAGCATCAATGCGTCCTTGAGGTGGTGAGGCAGGTTGCCCAATGCGATCGCCAAGTTCGCAAGGTCGTCCCGGACGATCAGACCATCCTCTGGCGACAGCGCTTCGTCCCGAACCAGATCCACGGCCTCAGGGGGGCAGGATCCCATGAGTTTATATCGAACGACAGCGCGCCGCGCGCGATCACGGCACTTGTTCAGCGCGATGGATCGCAGCCACACGCCGAATGACCGATCCGGATCAAACCGGGCGATCGCCTTCCAGGCGGACACAAACGCTTCCTGGACAACGTCGAAGGCTTCTTCTGCGTCGGGAACGCGTCGCCGCACGAAGCGGTAGAGCCCTTCCTTGTGGGCCGTCATCAGAGCGGAAAACGCAGCCCGATCGCCACCCACGGCCCTTCGCGCCAGATCGTCAGCGCCACCTTCCAGGACGATACGCCGGAGCGGTGATTCCAATGGTTTGAATGCGTCGATTGCCCGGGTCGAATGCATGGCTGCCCAATCCAACGGTTCTACCGAGAGGCTAGCCAGGGCCTGGGTCGCTCAACTTGACTGGGATCAAGAACGCCCTGCGAGGTGGAAAGTCTATCTCCTACCGTACGGACCTTTGCTGACGTGGACGGCAATGTGCAGTACACTCCAAGGACAAAGGCTGTTGGTGCGTATAGCTGGCGAAGGTTGGCCGCCATCGGACCTCGGGGAGAATGTCTCGTGAAAGATCTCGACCATCGCCTGGGGGCTCTCGGCGATTTCGGGCGGCAGCCGGACTTGAGCGGCCTGGAAGCAGCTGTCTGGGCAGATGTTGATGCTCGCGCCGTTCGGCAGATGCCCACTAGACTCGCGGTCGTGCTTTGTGTCTTGACGGCTCTGACCGCATCCGGCGTCGGTGCAGCGACAGCCGCGGCCAATGTCCAACGAACTGCTTTGTCCGTCTTTGCGATTCATCCGGATAATGCGCCCTCCACTCTCCTTGGCGGATGATGGCCTTGTCCATGATCTGGCGCACGGCGCTTGCTACCGCCATCATTGCACTCCTGGCTGGGGCGGCCGGCGTTTATGCCGGATTTGCTCTTTTCGGCACGTCAACTCACCCAGCGTACAACTCGCTCGACGCGATCGTGCATCGTGAACTCAATCTGAGTACGGACCAGGATCGCCAGATTAGCAAGATCGAGGCGACCTACGCTGACCGCAAGCTTGTGCTTGAAGCCGAGATGCGTTCGGCGACGCGCGAGATCGCAGCAGCGGTCATGGATGACAAGACATACAGTGATCGCGTCCGAAGCGGCATCGGCGCTTTCCACACGGCCATGGGCAAGCTCCAGGAAGAGACAATCCTGCATGTGTTCGAGATGCGGGCCGTCCTTGCTCCGGCTCAACAAACCAAGTTCGACGAAATCGTGCGCGCCGAGCTCCTGCGTTCGGCAGATGACAGTGGATCCGACTGATCGACTGCGCCCAGGGTTTGCCGCAGGTCCTCGAACGCTTTTTGAACCTCCCTGCGCGATGGACAAGGCTTATCGGCTCCGCTGTTCGCCCTGCCCTGAAGTCGCCTGTCAACGCTCTGGCCACCGGCCGGTGCAAGTGTGGTCGTCAAGTGTTGCCCGCATGATGACTGAAGTCCCTCAACCGTCCCCCCATGTCGAACGCGATGACAGTGTACGCAACCACCGCTCCGTCGGGCTGCTCCATGCCTAGCCAGCCTCTCGACATGCCTGGAACCGCAATCCCGCGGAGATCAGCAGGTCGTTGTTCAAGCAGCGAAGAATATCCTCAGCAGGTACGTGGCCTTCGATAACATAGGCCCCGACTACCGCCGTATGACAAGAACCTGGGCCAGCCGGCACACCGAGCCGCCGCTTGAAGGCTGGTAGATCTGGTGCGTCCACCATCGTCGCTCGAAAGCGGCCGGTCGCTTGCATCAACTCCGTCCAGACATGGCAGCAGGGGCAGCCGGTATCCCGGCTGACCCGCATGTCATGGATGCTAGGCAGCTGCTGACACGCCCCAACTCCGGCGGTGGCGCGGAGCGCGGCCGAGGCGGACAGCCACCCGAGCACCGTGCGTCGCGCCAACACTGCTTCTTCAACCATCGGTCCGCTCCTGACCCTGGCTACTGCTTTGCAATCCGGCTGATCTTCGAAGGTTCGGCTGCGCTCTTGAGATCGAAGACAACCATGTCACCGACCTTAAGGTCCTTCAACATGGTCGAATCGGTCGTCGTGAACGCCATGCTCATGGCATCCCATTTCACTTCGGGGATGGCCCGATGATCAAGCGTCAGCGAGCCTCATGCTGGATCGATCGCAGTGATCTTGCGCATGCTGGTAATCGGACCGGCTACCATTTGCGGGTCGGCTGCCATCGGCATGTCGGCCCGACCATTCTGTGCGGGACCCACATTCGATGGCCTTAGTTGTTCTAGCCGCGTCGCTTCGCCTTGGTAGCCCGGCGCTCATGCCGGTTTCCCTTGCCCTTGAGCGGTTGGCGAAACTTTGGCGAGACCGCGCGACGCGCAACCGCCTCGCTCACCGCAGTGAAGAGCGGCAGCAAGCGCTCGATCTTGTGGGTGCGCTTGAAGGCGCGCTTCGCAAGGAACCCGGACATTTTCACCCCATGCCGGAAAACAGTGCCGTTTGGGGATGGTGAAAGGTGAAACCACCTGAGCGATGACCACGTCAGGATGTTGCCGCTGTATAATTCCAGCTTCGATAGGGGCTCAAGCTTTGTCACCACTGCTTGTGCCTGCTGGGTGATTTCGTCGGACCGGAGCTTGCGGGAAGTCACGCGCACCTTGCTGTATAGTGTCGGTTCGCCCTCGATCGTCTGATAGGGATTCCACTCATTGTACGATGCGAAGTCCATCAATACAGACCACACGCGTTCGGGCGGCGCCGCGATCTCGATCTCATGGCTAAGCTCCATGGCCGGCGCGCCGGCACGCTGGGGCTTTGTCTGCGCGGGTTTCATGGTCTTCCTCGCGCGGCCGACGTTTGCGAAGCTGCCTCGCTGTTCGAGGAGCGCGTGGATCTCGCTTCCCTGTAAGCCAGCAGCCTGAGCGCGTTGAAAACCACGAGCACCGTCGAACCTTCGTGGAAGATGATCGCAGTGCCGATCTGCAGTCCGAACAGCGTCGAAGGAATGAGGACGGCCACGACCCCGAGACTTACCCAAAGGTTCTGCTTGATGATGCTGCTGGTTTGGCGGCTGAGACCGACCGCGAAGGTGAGATGATTGAGATCGTCGGCCATCAGCGCGATATCCGCTGTTTCGAGAGCGACGTCCGAACCTGCGGCGCCCATGGCAATACCGACGGTCGCGTTGGCGAGCGCAGGTGCGTCGTTGACGCCGTCGCCGACCATCGCGACCTTGCCTTCGCGCGCTCTCAAGTCCTTGATAAACGCGACCTTGTCTTCGGGCATGAGGCCGCCCTTGGCGTCCGTCAGCCCGACTTGCTTGGCGATCGCGTCCGCCACGCTCTGGTTATCGCCAGTCAGCATGATCATGCGCTGGATGCCGAGGCGTTTCAGCCGTGCGATCACATCCCGCGCCGCCGCGCGTTCCGTGTCCATCAAGCCAAGGACGCCGAGATAAGCATCATCTTGCCTGACAACCATGACCGTGCGCCCTGCCTTCTCAAGGTCCAGCGCCTGCGTCCTGACGGCTTCGGGCATCGCGGCGCCATTCGAGCCGTCGAACAGGCCAGGTTTGCCGATCCAGATGTTTCGACCGCCGACGGAGCCTTTGACGCCCTTGCCGGTAATGCTCTCTACGTTCTCGGCCTTGGCGCCAGTCGCTGCGCCGAGCCGCTCACGTCCGTCGCGGACGACCGCAGCTGCTAGCGGATGGTCGCTCATCTCCTCAATGGCGATTGCGTTGCAAAGAAGTTCGTTCACGTCGACCCCTCCGACGGGCAAGACGTCGGTTAGACGCGGTTTGCCTTCGGTAAGTGTTCCCGTCTTATCAAACGCGATCGCCTTCAGCGTTCCAAGATTCTCAAGGGGTCCGCCCCCTTTGATCAGCACGCCGCCGCGCCCTGCCCGTGCGATGCCGCTCAACACGGCGCTGGGAACTGATATGGCGAGAGCGCAGGGACTGGCAGCGACCAGCACGGCCATCGCGCGATAGAAGCTCTGCTGGAAGGTCTCGTCTATAATGACCCAGGCAAACATCAACGCCACAATCCCGATAAGGACGCACGGGACGAAAATGCGCTCGAACCGCTCAGTGAATTGCTGTGTGGGCGAGCGCTGCGCTTGAGCATCCGCAACCATGCGTACGACGCGCGCAAGCGTCGTCTCTCCAGCTGGACGCGCTACCCAGACTTCGAGCGCTCCTGGCCCATTTATCGTTCCCGCAAAAACTCGCGTCTCGACGGCCGCATTGTTGAAATCCGTGTTCTGGTCAGGCTTCGTGGCGAGTGGCTTCTTGTCGACAGGCACACTCTCGCCGGTGACGGGCGCCTGATCGACGCTGCTTTCGCCGACGACGACCAGCCCGTCGGCGGGCAGCCTTTCATTAGGCTTCACGATAACGACGTCGCCAACCTTGAGCTGCTCGACAGCGAGCTGCTCCGTCCCGTCTCCGCGGCGAACGGTAGCGATCTCGGGCGCGAGCTTCGCGAGCGCCTCGATCGCGCGCCGGGCCCGGCCCATCGCATAGCCTTCGAGCGCGTGACCAAGGCTGAACAAGGCCAGCAGCAGTGCGCCTTCCGACCAATGGCCCAGCATGGCCGCGCCGGCGGCGGCAGCGATCATCAGCGTGTCGATCTCGAACCGCCGCTGCATAAGATTGTCGAGCGCTTCGCGAACGGTGAAGAAACCGCCGAACAAGTAGGCGGCTATGTAGAAGGCGAGAGCCACCCCTTCGGATGAGTTGGACTGCAGCGCCCAGCCAACAGCCAGCGCCAGGGCTGATGAAATCGCAAACAGCAATTCTGTCTTTTCACCGAAGATCCCACCATGGGCATGATCATGCGGCTTTGCCTCTTTAGCGTCGGGCTTGTGAGAATGATCGGCGTGTTCGTCAGTCATGGCTGCGTTTCGCTTCCTGGCCCGCATTCCGAAAGACAATGAACTCACCAACCAATGGGACCCGCTGGCGCTGCTGACGCACTGCGGTGGCCGGTCCCTCTGGCATCAGTTCGCGTGCGCCTTCGTCGCCCGCAGCACGACGCTCAGGGCGGCAATCACGGAGGCGATTCTCAGTGCTGCCTGAACGCGCTCGATCGGCACACCACGCTTGTGCAACTCCGCTTCATGAGAGTTCAGGCACGCCTCACAATTGCTCAGCGCGGAAACCGCCAGCGCCCAGAGTTCAAAATCAACTTTGTCAACGCCGGGATTGGCGAGCGTATCCATGCTCAGTTGCGAAGCGTCAGCGCGATAGTCGTGATTGTGAAGAAGGTTTACTGCGCCGTAGTAGACCGTGTTCATGGCCATGATTGTCGCGGCGGTCCGCGCGGCATTCCTGGCATCTTCGCCAAGGCGGGGGCCGGCTTCTGCTTCGACGGCGTCGATGACGTCGCGCTGCCCAACCGCAAACGCACAGGCCAGCAAGCAGCCCCACTTCTGCTGATCGGTTAGAACTGCATCGGCGGCCGATCGCGCGATGTTGGTCTTGATGTCGGCCGCATACAGCGGGAGCGCCTCAGATAGAGTTGCGAGAGACATTTTCAGTCCTCCATGTCTTATCGAGATGACGGCGCCTCACTCCGCATGAGCTGGCGCCGGCGAGTAGGCCGTCGGCATTTCACCTTCCTTGGGTTTGTGACCGCTCTTGAGGAGCAGCCGGCAGATGGCAGGCAACACGAACAGAGTGAGCAGGGTCGCGGTGATCAGGCCGCCGATGACAACGATCGCCAGCGGCTTCTGGACCTCAGCCCCCGTGCCATGGGCGATGGCCATGGGGACAAAGCCGATGGCCGGAACGATGCCCGTCATCAGCACGGCCCGGAACTTCTCGGTCATTCCCTCACGTATGGCCTCTGAGAGGGGCATACCGATATCGAGACGCTGATTGATGCTGGTCATGACGACGAGACCATTCAGAACTGCGACGCCGGAAAGGCAGATGAATCCTACCGCCGCCGAAATCGAGAACGGCATTCCCGTGAGCATAAGCGCGAAGACACCACCCGCCAGCGCCAGCGGAACAGCAGAAAACACAGCCGTCGCCGCCCGGAACGTACCGAGCGCTGCATAGAGAACGCCAAAGATCAGCAGGAAACAGGCGGGCACGACAAGCGAGATACGTTGTGACGCCGATTGAAGGTTTTCGAACTGGCCGCCCCAGGTAATCCACGACCCCGGCGGGAGCGGCGGCCCAGCTTCGACGCGCTGCTTCGCCTCTGCGACGAATGAACCGAGGTCGCGGCCCCGAACGTTGGCCTGCACCACCACGCGGCGCTTGCCGTCTTCACGGCTGACCTGGTTGAGGCCTTCCGAAAAGCTGAAGCGAGCCAACTCGCGAAGTGAAACAGAGGCGCGATGCCCGTCCGCACCTTCCGGTAGCAGGACGGGAATGGAGCCGACGGCGTCGAGATCGTCGCGGACAACGCTCGGCAGACGAACGACGACGTCGAAGCGCCGGTCGCCCTCGAAGATGAGGCCAGCCTCCCGGCCCGCCATCGCAGCGGCGACCGTGTCCGCCACCTCTTCCAGCGAAAGGCCGTAGCGCGATATCGCATCCCGATCGAAGGTGACATCAAGCGTCGGGAAACCTCCTGTCTGCTCGACCTTCACATCTGCAGCGCCGGGTACGCCCTGCAGAATTTCGCCGATCTCCGTCGCAGACGCGGTCATCGCGTCGAGATCGTCGCCGAAGATCTTGATAGCGACGTCACCGCGCACGCCCGCGATCAACTCGTTGAACCGCATCTGGATAGGCTGCGAGAACTCGTAGTTGCTGCCAACCACCTGTTCGAGGCGTTCTTCCATGCGCTCGATCAGTGCAGCTTTCGTTTCTTCGCGGTCAGGCCACTCCTCGCGCGGCTTCAGCATGATGAAGGCGTCGGACGCGTTCGGCGGCATCGGATCGGAAGCAACCTCGGCGGTGCCGGTCTTGGAGAAGACGACCTCGACTTCGGGAAACTCCTTCAAGGCCCGCTCGATCTTCATCTGGATTTCGGTGGACTGACGCAAGGAAGTCGATGGAATGCGGATTGCCTGATTGGCGATATCCTGTTCGTCGAGCGTCGGAATGAACTCCTGGCCCAGCGTCATGAACCCTGCACCTGCCAGGGCGAATACGCCGACACCCATCGCGATGAGCTGTCCTGGACGCTTGAGGGCATAGTTGAGCCCTGGTGCGTAGGCGCTCTTCGCGATTGCGACGGGCTTGACGTCCTCGTGCGAAACCTTGCCGCGGATCAGGATCGCGACCATGGCGGGCACGAAGGTCAGTGTCAGGATGAATGCCCCGCCCAGGGCCAGCATCAGCGTGATGGCCATGGGTGAGAACATCTTGCCCTCAACACCGGAGAAGGTGAGCAACGGAGCGAAGACGATGAAGATGATCAGCTGGCCATACACAGTCGGCCTGATCATTTCGCGCGAAGCTTCGAGTGTCTCGTGCAGCCGCTCGCCCAAGGTAAGCAGCCTGCTTTCGTGATGCTGCCGTTCAGCGAGCCGCCGCATGCAGTTCTCGATGACGATAACAGAGCCATCGACGATCAACCCGAAGTCAAGCGCGCCCAGCGACATCAGATTGCCCGACACGCCGAAACTATTCATGCCGGTGGCCATCATCAGCGCCGAGAGCGGGATGACCAGCGTTGCGATTAGCGCCGCGCGGAAATTGCCAAGGAAGATGAACAGCGTTGCTGCGACAAGCAGAGCGCCTTCCAGCAAGTTGCGCTGCACCGTGTCGATCGTTGCGTTGACCAATTTCGATCGGTCATAGACGGCTTCCGCTACAATGCCGGGCGGCAGGGCACGGGATACCTCGTCCAGCTTGGCGGCCGCTGCGGCCGCAACGGTGCGGCTGTTGCCACCGGTCAGCATCAGCACGGTGCCAATGACGACTTCCTGGCCATTGGACGTGGCCGCGCCAGTTCGGAGTTCACCGCCGAGTTTCACCTGCGCCAGATCACGAACAAGGATCGAGACGCCGTTGCGGACCGTAACCGCCGACTGGTTGATCTGATCGATTGTCCGGATTCGGGCATCCGCCCGAACGAGGAAGGCTTCCCCACCCCGGTCGAAAAAGTTGGCGCCGACGGCAAGGTTCGAACGTTCAAGCGCCTCCGCCAGTTCAGTAAAGGAAACACCGTAAGCCGAGAGCGCCGCGAGATCCGGCTCGATGACGTACTGCTTCTCGTATCCGCCAATCGTGTCGATGCCCGCGACGCCTGCGACGGAGCGCATCTGTGGCCGGATAATCCAGTCCTGGATCGTGCGAAGGTAGGCAGCCTGCGAGATAGTATCGGTCAGGCTCTCGCCTTCCGGTGTGAGGAACGATCCGTCCGCCTGCCAGCCTGGCTTGCCAGGCGCGGCCATACCGCCTTCCGCTTTTGGATCGATGAAACGAATTTCCCACATCAGCACTTCGCCAAGACCGGTCGAAATCGGGCCAGGCATGGGCGCAACACCTTCCGGCAGACTCTCGGCCGCCTGCGCCAGGCGCTCCTGGACCTGCTGTCGTGCAAAATAAATGTCGACAGATTCGTCGAAGACCACCGTGACCTGGCTGAACCCGTTGCGCGAAATCGAGCGCGTGCTTTGCATGCCGGAGATGCCCGACATGGCGGTCTCGATCGGAAAGGTGACCAGTCGTTCGACATCTAGCGGCCCGAACTGCGGAGCCGTGGAATTGATCTGTACCTGCCGGTTCGTGATGTCCGGCACCGCATCGATTGGCAGGCGCATCAGATTCCACCCGCCCCATGCGGCGACCAGTGCAACAAGCGCAAGGATCGCCCAGCGCGATTTGACGGAGACTTCGATAAGGCGGTTGAACATCTTGGTGTGTCCGGAATCTGAGAGGGGAAGCGGGCGTCAGTGGCCGTGTTCGGCCGCGCCTTTTCCTAATTCAGCCTTGAGCAGGAAGGCGTTGCGCGTCGCGACCACCTGGCCGGCTTCAAGGCCGGAGAGGATCTCGGTTCGGCCGCCACTTCGCGTGCCAGTTTGCACCTTCATGGCATCGAACCCTTCCTCGCTGCGAACGAACACAACGTCCTGGCCTTCGATGTTCTGCACAGCCTCGTCCGGCAAGACGAACACGCCCGCACCGCCGGCGCCGCCCTTCGCCCTGATCACGACCCGCGCGAAACGCCCGGGCTGCAGGTTTTCGGCGCCAGAGGTGACAGAGAGAACGACGGAAGCGCTACGGCTTTCCGCGCTGCCCGATGGCGTGACGGAGCGGACGGTCGCGGTGATCGAGCCTCCGGCCGGCGTCTCCACCGTTGCGACATCACCTGGAGCGATGCGTCCGGCGTCTGCGAGCGGCACTGCGCCTTCGATCTGAATTTTCGTCGGATCGGCGATGCGGAAGAGGATGGCATCGGGGGTGACATAGGCGCCCAGCTTGGCGCCAGACGTCACCTCGGTAATTCTGCCGGCGATGGGGCTCGAAATGAAGACAGATGTCCCATCGTCCGAAACGCGCGCCGCACGGGACGCTGCGCTGCTGCGGCGATACTCCGCCTCGGCAGACGTCAGCTCGGCCTGGGCAGCTTCCAGATCCTGCCGGGCAGTGACTCCCTGGTCGAAGAGGCGCTTCTCCCGGTCGAACGCCGACTTGGCTTGATCAAAGCGCGCCTTGGCGCCTGACAAGGCTGCAGCAATTCCGGCCGCCTCGGGACTGTTGACCACCGCGATTGTCTCACCACGAGCCACCGGGTCGCCGAGACGTTTGCGGATCGCCGAGATAGAGCCAGCGGCGCGCGCTGTGAGAACAGCCTCGCCGTCGGGGGCCGACACAACGGTCGCCTGCGCGACGATCTCTTGAGCAAGAAGCGAGGGGCTAAGAGTTTCCAGAACGACGCCTGACTGCTTGAGCATGTCTTCGGACATCGCAACTTCGCCCGCCTCACCGGCATGCTCGCCGCCTTCCTCCCCGTGTTCACCTTCCTCGCCACCGTGCTCATCGCTCGCGGCTACGCCGGCAAGTTCGGCTGCGTGTTGCTCGGCGCTTTCACCTGCATGGTTCTCCGCAGGCGCAAATACCGAGCGTCCGAGGAAGATGCCCGCGACTGCGGTCACGACCACGACCGCCGCTGCACCGCCGAGAAGTACGTTTTTGTTCCGGATATCCATGGTTATCTCTCAGCGAGCCAGAGCGCGTTCAAGTTCGGCGGCCGCGACTGCACGGTCGCGTTGCGCCTCGATTAGTGTCGCTTGCGCCGACGCAAACGCGTCCTCGGCGTCAAGCACATCGAGAAGAGAGAAGCGCCCGGCTTCAAAGCCGGTGCGAGCCAGATCCAGCGCCTGTTGCGCAGTCGGACCCGCGATCTCTTCCAGGGTGCGCACGCGGCTTTCAGCGGCGGCGTAAGCGTCCTCTGCTGCGCGTGTCCTCTGCACCGACTCCGCAATGGACTGCACGCGCCGGGAGTTCGCCGCTCTCACGTCTGCACTGGCGGCGGCGATATTGCCTTGATTGGCGTTGAAGATCGGGATCGGAAGGGACAGGCCAAAAACGATCGCGCTTTCGCCATCGTCCTCGAAGCGCCGCACGCCGAGTTCCGCCGTGAGGTCCATTGCGCCAGCGGTCCGTTCGCGATCGACGATCGCCCGCGCCGCATTCGCCTGGGCTTCAGCGAGGCGGACATCGAGGCTCTGCATTGGATCTGGAACGCCCTGTGGCCGCTGCTGGCCCGCCAGAGAACCAACCACTCGCTGAGGAGCAGTGACATCGCCGAGAAGCGCGGCAAGCGCCGAGCGCGCCGCGTTGTCCGCGGCGATCAATCTGTCCAGTTCCGCCTGCGCTTCTGCGGCAGCCGTCCGCGCGCGCAACGCACGCAGAGGAGGCTCTCGGCCGGCATCGACGAGAGCCTGCGCAGATTTGGAAAGGTCGTTGGCGCGGCCCAGCGCCGCTCGTGCCAACGTGACCTGAGCTTCGGCCGCGAGGGCGGTGGCGAAGCGGGATTTCACTTCCACGGTGAGATCGGCCCGCGCGATTCGCGCCGACAGCTGCGCCGCAGAGACTTCTGCTTCGCCTGCCCTCACCCGCGCTTCACGTTTGCCGCCAAGCTCAATCGTCTGACCGATGGCGAGCGTCGTCTCGGCGAGGTCGAGACCACGGTACAGGCCGGATCCGCTGAAATTCTCGACCTCGAGGCGAGCCTCAGGATTGGGTCCAAGGCCGGCTTGCTGACGCCGACCTTGCGCTGCATCGACAGCTGCTCCCGCCTGAACGAGCGCGGGCGCATTGCTTTCTGCGCGCGCCAACGCCTCTTCCAGCGTGAGCGTTTGCGCTGTCTGGGCGAAAGACACGCCTGCGCCCCCCGACATGAGAATTGCAACGCACAGCGTGCGCGCCAGCATACGATTGGAAATCACGGGACATATCTCCGCTAGAACTGAAAACGGCGTCGGCCCCAATCGGGGCAGCTGCGTTTCAGGCTAGCGGCGGACGGCTCAAGGGCGCCGCAAAGTGGTCAGGTCGCGCATCGTGCGAGAACGTGTAGACCCGGGTAATGACGCTGAGGTCAGTCTCGCTTTGCGGTATGGCTAGATAGATGTGATGCAGCGCATGGCAGGGGCAGCTGTCGGTGCAGGTTGGCGGCCCGTCGGAATCGGACTGGCCAGCCCCGTCATCGGCAGCCGTGACGCTCACATGCAGGCCGTCGTCAGCCTGGATCGAGATCGCCGAATTTTCAGAACCGACATGCAAAACGCCAGCGTCCGCCGTCTGGATGGACCAGAACGTCAGGGCGAGCAGCATGGCGAAGACGCGGCGGATCACAAGCGGTCCTTGGCTTTCACGCAGGTGAGATGCCACACCTAAAATTACAAGTCGATAAACAGAGCTGTGACGGCAACAACGGCGCAGCTACAGTATAACAGAGCACAAGAGCAGTCCGTCTTTCTCATCACGGAGAGACAGGAAGCCGTCATTTCTCAGCGTCTGCTCAGGCGCAGACTTGGCAAGTTCCACTGACCTCTACAACGGCGTTGCGCATCCTGAAGCCTACGCTGTCGATGTCCCGCGACAACTTCTTCAGCACCTCGCTCGCGTGAAGTTCTGCGACTGTCCCGCAACGCTCGCAGATCAGAAAAATTGCCTCGTGGCCATGCCGCCAATGCCCACAAGGAGCAAACGCGTTGAGGCTTTCGATGCGGTGCGCCAATCCCATTTCGATCAGAAAATCGAGCGAGCGGTAGAGCGTAGGCGGCTTTGCGACGCCCGACGCCTTTATCAGCGGAAGGATATCATAGGCCTTCACCGGGCGCGGGGACTCCAGCAGCATGGTCAGCACCTTGCGCCGGATTGGCGTCAGGTTCCCGCCTCGCCGCATGCATAGGTCTTCAGCCTCGCGCAACGAAGCCTCTAGCTCAGCAGGCCTGCAGGAGAGCCGGGCATGTGCCATTGCCGCAATTTCGGCCAGGTGGAGCGCGCCCGCAAGAGTATCCTGGAGCGCGCCGTTGACAGGTCACGTCGCCAACACAAAATCCGCCGCAACCACGCCGATGAAGACTGCAAGCGCCGAGCCCGTGACGAACTCGCGAACGTGGTCGATGCCGCCTTGCCTGGTCGCGCGTGATTGATCCTTTCGGCCTTTGCAAAGAGGACACCTGGGCTGATCATTAACTCGGAGGGACGAAGGGTCGGCGGCTAGCGCAACGAGACAGCTCGGCCGGTTATTGCAACTGAACGCTCTGAAATCGGGGCGCTCGCCGCCGGCTTGACCCTATAGCTGCTACAGCCTTCAGAAGTCGCTCACCTCTCAGGGGCTATCCCTGCGGAATCAAGTTCGGAGCGACCATTTTGAAGAAGACCTTTCTCCTCTCTCTGCCGTCTGCGACCGTGAGCGCAGTTCTGGGCTGGACGGTCGCAGCGCCGCCTGCGTTGGCGCAGGAAGTCGAGCAAGCGGAAACATCCCAGGAGAACCAGGCAGAAGAGGAAGGCGACGAGGACACGGATGTTGTCATCGTCCAGGCGACGCGATCCGGCCGGCGCGTGCAGGACGAACCCATTCGCGTGGAAGTCATCGATGCTGAGGAGATCGAAGAGAAAGGCCTGATGATGCCGGGCAACATCTCCATGCTCGTCGCTGAAACAGGCGGAGTTCGCGTGCAGATGACAGCGCCGGCGCTCGGAGCGGCAAATGTCCGCATGCAGGGAATGCGCGGTCGCTATACGCAGCTCCTTGCGGATGGTCTGCCGCTCTATGGCGGACAGGCGATCGGCCTGCTGCAGATCCCGCCAACCGATCTCGGCCAGGTCGAAATCATCAAGGGTGCCGCCTCCGCACTCTACGGTCCGAGTGCGCTCGGCGGCGTCATCAACCTCGTCTCGCGACGTCCCGACTACGAGGCCGAGACCGAATTGCTGTTGAACACGACCACGCGCAACGGTCAGGACGTCACGGCCTATGCCGCCTCTCCCCTTTCCGAGGATTTCAGCGGCTCTCTTGTCGGTGGCTTTCACAGGCAGACGCGCCAAGACCTTGACGACGATGGCTGGATCGACATGCCGGGCTATGAGCGCTGGACGGTTCGCCCACGCCTTTTCTGGGAAGGCCAAAGCGGCGCAAATGCCTTTTTCACAGTCGGCGCCATGAACGAGGAACGTGTGGGCGGCACCCTGCCGGGCCGATTGATGCCGGATGGTCAGCCGTTCGCCAACACACAGGACAGCACGCGGTTTGACGCGGGCGCTGTCGTTGAAATCCCGGTCGGTGAACTCGGCACAGCGCACTTTCGCGCCTCCGGCATGAAGCAGGATCACAGACACGTCTTTGGCGCCGTCACCGAAGACGACGCGCACGACACAACTTTCGCTGAAGCCTCTTTCGCATCGCAGCCCGGCGACACGTCCTGGTTGGCTGGTGTCGCGGTCCAGCGTGACGGCTATGACTCAGAGACCTTCCCGGCCTTCAACTACACGTTCACGACGCCGGGTGTGTTCGTCCAGCTGGAACAGCAAGTGGGCGAAGAGCTGACACTCGCGGGAAGCGCGCGATGGGACGATCACAGCGAGTATGGCTCGCACTTCAGCCCCCGCCTGTCTCTACTCTATCGGCCAGGACCTTTGCGGATCAGAGCTTCAATTGGCAGCGGTTTCTATGCGCCAACTCCGTTCGTGGAGGAAATCGAAGCTGCCGGCCTGTCTCGCCTCGAAGTACCGACAGGCCTTCAGGCCGAGACCGCAGAAACAGCGTCGTTCGATATCGGATACACGGCCGGCGCCGCTGAGTTCAGCGCAACGCTGTTCGGGTCCAATATCGACGAGGCTGTTCAGCTACAAACCGTCGACGCAGACACAGTGCGTCTTATCAACGCGAACGGGGAGACGCGCACGCGAGGCGCCGAGCTTCTGGCGCGCTATCGCTGGGACGGCTTCACCGTGACGGGCAGCTATGTCTATCTGGACGCCAGCGAACCCGACCCGGATGGCGGCGGCCGACGTACCGTCCCCGTCACACCAAAGCAGACGGCCGGTTTCGTTGCTATGTGGGAAGAAGAAGGCGTCGGTCGCTTTGGATTCGAAGCCTACTACACCGGCAAGCAGGACCTAGACGACAATCCGTTCCGTACGGAGAGCAAGCCGTATGTCGAGATGGGCCTGATGGGCGAGATCGACTTGGGTGCCTTCAGCGTTTTTGCCAATGCGGAGAACATTCTCGATGTTCGCCAGACTAAGCACGACTCGCTGATCCGCCCGATCCGCGCGCCGGACGGCAACTGGACGGTCGACGCCTGGTCGCCGCTAGAAGGTTTCGTCCTGAACGTCGGCGTGCGCTTCAAGTTCGGAGCGGAGTGAAAGCGGAGGTGGCGAATTGGGCTCGTCTAGCGAGGCGACAAGGCACTGAGGATACGGCAATCGGCGATCGTCCCTTGCTTGCACTGGCCGATGAGGTCGCTGAGTTCACGGCGCAGAGCTTTCAGGTCGGTGATTTTTCGATCGATGTCTGACAGGTGATCACGCGCCAGGGCATCCACGGTGCAACAATCTTGCTCCTTGTGATCAGCCAAGCCGAGCAATGCCCGAACTTGATCGAGCGTGAATCCCAGGTCCCGTGAGCGCCGAATGAAGCTGAGTCTGGCGAGGTGATTGGCCGAATACGCGCGATAATTGCCGCTCGTGCGGCCCGGCTCCGGCAGAAGGCCGATGCGCTCGTAATAGCGCACGGTCTCGACCTTCGTGTCAGTCGCCTCGGCCAGCGCGCCTATCGAAAACTGGGCTTTTTTCATCGTTGACCCTGTAGTGACTACAGGGTGCAGATTGGGGTTCTGAGCCGATTTGTCGAGAGCAAACGTCATGGCCGGATGCTGCGAACACGATAGCTGCGCCTCCAGCGCAGGACCCAAGGTTGACCCCATCTGGCGTCGCGCCCTTTGGATCGCTCTAGGCGTCAACAGCGTGATGTTCGCTGCCGAGATCGCCGCAGGTTTTGCCGCCAACTCGTCTGCGCTCCAAGCTGATGCGCTCGATTTCTTTGCCGACGCTGCCAACTACGCGATTAGCCTTGGCGTCGCCGGCATGGGGCTAGCTGTCCGCTCGCGCACGGCCCTCTTCAAAGGGCTGACGCTTCTACTGCTGGGCGCCTGTATAATCGGAAGCGCCGGATGGCGCGCCGCGACCGGCGGAGCCGTTCCTGAGGCCGGCGTGATGGGCATCGTTGGTTTTTTCGCCTTGCTCGCCAACGCCGGCGTTGCACTGATGCTTTTCCGCTTCCGGCGCGGCGACGCAGACATGCGCTCGGTCTGGATCTGCTCGCGCAACGACGCCATCGGCAATGTGGCGGTGATGCTCGCGGCATTGGGCGTCTTAGGCACGGGTACGCTCTGGCCTGACGTTGTCGTTGCGGCGATCATGGCGACGCTTTCAATTTCAGGCGGCTGGGCGATCGTGCGCCAAGCGATGCTGGAGATGCGCGCCACGCGTCGCAACGCGACGGAGATTGTCGAGTAGCCCTCGCGGCATTGGTGCTGTGAAAGTCTGATCTCACAAGTAGTGACGCCTTGAGGCGCGACACTCAGGTCGGCGGAGGACCATGCTTCGCGAACACCGCCTGCCCAGCGTCGCCAAAGGCAATCGTTTCATAGGGATCGATCGCACCATTCGGCTGCTCCATGCCGGGCGATCCACGCGGCATGCCCGGAACCGCGATGCCGTTCACGCCGTTTGGGCGCTCTGCCAGCAGGCGCAGAATATCCTCGGACGGCACATGGCCCTCGACGACTAGCCCATCGACGAGTGCGGTATGGCATGCCCCGAGCCCTGCTGGCACGCCGACTTTCCGTTTATATGCGGGCAGGTCCGGCACGTCGATCATAGTCACCGTGAAGCGACCTGTTTTCTCCATGAGTTCGGTCCACACATGGCAGCAGGGACAACCGACATCGCGGCTCACCTGCATGTCATAGATGCGCGGCGTCTGCTGGCAGGCACCGAGTGTGGCCGATGCCGCGACCCATTTTAGCACTGTCCGTCGCTGCATTATTGACTCCCTGCTACCATGTGCGGTCGAGTTGCCTACTGCTTCGCGATCCGGCTGATCTTGGTCGGCTCCGCCGCGCTCTTGAGATCGAACGAGACGGCGTCGCCAACCTTGAGGTCTTTCAGCATGGCCGGATCGGTGGCGGTGAACGCCATCGACATCGCTCCCCACTTCACTTCCGGGATAGCCTGGTGGTCGAGCGTGACTGTGCCGGCAACGGCGTCGATCGCGGCGATCTTCCCGCTCGAGGTAATGGGTCCAGTGACCGCCGGTATTTCGGCCGGCATGGGCATCGACTCCATCGGCGCGGCGGCGGCGGGCGTCTTGGGCGCCTCCGCGACCGGCGCCGGCGCTTGAGGAGAACAGCCCGCGAGAGCGGTGAAGCTCAGAATGGCCATCAGGGTAACCTTGTGCATGTCAGTCTCCAGGAGTTGCGATCCGAGTTTCGATACGCGCGGCGGACGCGCGGCTGCGGCGCCGGATCATGAGGTAAGCCGCAGGAATGACAAAGAGAGAGAGCAGCGGGGCTGTGATCATTCCGCCGACAAGTGGCGCTGCGATACGGCGCATGACTTCGCCGCCCGCCCCGCCCGTCCAGAGAATGGGCAGCAGGCCGGCCAGCACCACCGCAACAGTCATGGTCTTGGGCCTGAGCCGGAGCAGCGCGCCCTCGCGAATCGCCGCGATCACGTCGGCGGGGTCGAGCGATTGACCGCGCCGTTCGCGCTCCGCGAGAGCGTTCCTGAGATAGAGCAGCATGACGACCCCGAACTCTGCCGCAAGACCGGCGAGCGCAATGAAACCGACTCCGACCGCGACCGAGAGGTCATAGCCCAACAGATAGACAAGCCAGACACCGCCGATCAGAGCGAAGGGAATACTGGCCATGACGAGCAATGCTTCGTCCAGCCGGCGGAATGTGAAGAACAGAAGCAGGAAGACGACGCCCAGCGTGACGGGACCGATCACTGCAAGCCGCTGAGCCGCTCTCGCCAGATACTCGAATTGTCCGGAGTAGGCAGCGGTTACGCCCTCGGGCAAATCAGCTGCGGCGACTGATCGCTGCAAATCGCTCACCACCGATGCGATGTCACGTCCGCGCACATCGATATAGACGAACGTCGCCAGGCGGCCGTTCTCGCTGCGGATCATAGAAGGGCCGTCGCTCACCGACACGCGCGCGACGTCGACAAGGGTGATGAGCAACCCGTTGTCGGTGACTACAGGCAATTGAGCGATGCGTTCCGGCGTATCGCGAAGCTCCCGCGGGTATCGCAGGCTGATCGGGTAGCGCGCGCGTCCGTCCACCAGCTCGCCAATAGCTTCGCCGCCAATTGCGCCCGAAACGATCTCCTGCACGTCGGCGATGTTGAGGCCCAGGCGGCCGGCGGCGGCGCGATCGATGTCGATGTCGAGATAGCGGCCGCTGCCAGCCCGCTCGGCCGCCGCAGATGAGACACCCGGAACCGTCCGCGCCAGCTGCTCCACCGTGCGCGCGGCCACGTCGAGCGATGCGAGATCGGCGCCGCTGAGCTTGACGCCGATAGGGCTTTTGACCCCCGTCGCCAGCATGTCGATGCGGTTGCGGATCGGCGGCACCCAGACATTGGTTAGGCCCGGCACGCGCACGGAACGATCAAGCTCGGCGACGATGCCCTCGGGCGTCATACCCGCCCGCCATTCCGATCGCGGTTTCAGACGGATGGTCGTTTCGAACATTTCGAGCGGCGCCGGATCAGTCGCCGTTTCGGCGCGGCCCGCTTTTCCAAACACACTCTCGACCTCCGGAACCGTCTTGATCATGCGGTCGGTCTGTTGAAGCAGCTCGGAAGCCTTCGCTGCCGAGAGGCCGGGCAGCGCCGTCGGCATATAGAGGAGATCGCCCTCATCCATCACCGGCATGAACTCCGCGCCAAACCGCGTCAGCGGCCAGGCCAGGGTCGCGAGCGCGACAAAAGCTGCGGCAATGACAACTCTCGGATGAGCAAGCGCGCCGTCGATCACTGGCCGGTAAGCCGACGCGAGCGCCCGGTTGACCGGATTGGCATGCTCGTCTGGAACGCGTCCCCTGATCCAGTATCCCATCAGAACCGGGGTGAGTGTAACCGCAAGACCCGCCGCCGCCGCCATGGCGTAAGTCTTGGTGAAAGCAAGCGGCGCGAACAAGCGACCTTCCTGCGCTTCTAGGGTGAAGATCGGCAGGAACGACAGCGTGATGATCAGGAGACTGAAGAACAATGCTGGTCCGACTTCCAGCGAGGCGTCGGTGATGACCCGCCAGTGATCGGCGCCGGCCGGCATCGCCCCATCATGCTCGCGCCGCCACTCCTCCAGTCGCTTGTGGGCGTTCTCGATCATGACGATCGCCGCATCGACCATGGCGCCAATGGCGATGGCGATCCCGCCTAGCGACATGATGTTGGCGTCAATCCCCTGCCCGCGCATGATCAGGAAGGCGGTTGCGACACCCAGCGGCAGCGTGACGATCGCCACCAGCGCCGAGCGCAGGTGGAACAGGAACAGCGCGCAGACCAGGGCAACGACGATGAACTCCTCGATGAGTTTCCCGGTGAGATTCTCAACCGCGCGATCGATCAAGCCGGATCGATCATAGGTCGTGACGATCTCGACGCCTTTGGGCAGGCGATCCTGGAGCGCCGACAGCTTGGCCTTGACGCCGGCTATCACCTCACGAGGATTGGCGCCGGATCGCATAACGATGACGCCGCCCGCAACTTCGCCCTCGCCATTCAGTTCGGCGATGCCGCGACGCATCTGTGGACCAATCTCGATCCAGGCGACGTCTCCAAGAGTTATCGGTACGCCCTCGCTCACAGACTTGACCGGGATGGCGCGGAAGTCTTCGTCGGTGCGGAGATATCCGCTGGCCCGCACGACATGCTCGGCTTCGCCGATCTCGATCGCCGCTCCACCGGCCTCTTGATTGGCCCGGCGCACAGCATTCGCGACCATGGACTGCGAGACACCATAGGCCGCCATCTTCTGGGGATCGAGAACGATCTGGTGTTGTCGCACCATCCCGCCGATTGGAGCCACTTCCGCGACGCCAGAGACGGTTTTCAGTTCGAAGCTCAGGAGCCAGTCCTGGAGACTACGCAACTCGCCGAGGTCATGGCCGCCAGTGCGATCGACCAGTGCGTACTGATAGATCCAACCGACACCCGTCGCATCAGGGCCGATGATAGAACGGGCGGCTTCGGGCAAGCGTTCGCGCGCCTGTGTCATGTACTCAAGCACGCGCGAACGCGCCCAGTAGAGATCGACACCTTCGTCAAAGATCACGTAGACGAAGCTGTCGCCGAAAAAGGAATAGCCGCGCACGCTGCGCGCGCCCGGGACCGACAGCATCGCCGCGCTCATCGGATAGGTGATCTGGTTCTCGACGATTTGCGGCGCCTGACCGGGATAGGTTGTGCGCACAACCACCTGGACGTCGGAAAGATCCGGCAATGCATCGACTGGCGTCGCGCGCACGGCGAACGCACCCGCGACGGCCAACGCGAGCGTCGCAAGGACGACGATCAGCCGGTTGGCGACCGACCAGCGGATGACGGCTCCGATCATCGTGGCGCCTCCGCCTTGCGGATCGCGATCAGGACATAACCGGCCCCGCCCTTCCGGAACGAGAATGCAACCTCGTCGCCCACCTTGAAGTCGCGCGCCCGATCGCCCCAACCGAAGGCCATGGTCATCTCCGGCCAGTTGAGGGCGGCGACGGGCGCGTGGGCGATGGTGGCGCCGTTAGCGTCGACCGCTGTGATTCTGCCGGTCGACGCGTAGATGTCGAGCGCGGGAGCGCCTGAACCGCCGCGCAGTCGCTCCAGCACTCCCGTAAGGTTCGCTTCGGAATCGATCAGGAATTGGCCGGAGGCGACAATGCGCTCGCCCTCGGTGAGACCCGAAGCGATTTCCTGCTGTTCGCCGACGGCTACGCCCAGCGTCACATCCCTTGGTTCAAACCCGCCATCCGACCGTGCGGCAATGACAACTGTGCGCTGCCCAGTTCGGATCACCGCGCCCGAGGGCACGAGCAGCGCCTGCCGCGCCCCGTCGCCAGTTATATCGACTGCGCCAGTCAAGCCAGGGCGCAGCCGTCCATCCGGATTGGGTAGGGCGATCCGGACCTCGACGGTGCGGTTGGCGAGATTGGCGCCCGGAAGAACAGCTTCAATCTTTCCGCTGAACCGTTCGCCTGGGAAGGCGGGGAATATCGCAGTCACCGAAGCGCCGTTCGCAATGTCGCCAAGCGAGCCTTGCGGCACCGCCACCATCAACCAGACCGGCGACAGGCCGCTGATTGAAGCGATGGGAGCGCCAGCAGTTACGGACATTCCTTGACGCGCATCGAGCGCGACCAGAGCGCCGCTGATAGGCGCGCGAACGATAAAGGTCGCTGGCGCTGATCCCGAGCGTTCGGCCTCGTTCACCGCCTCGCCTGGAACACCGAGCATGCCGAGCCGGGCCCGCGCCGACTCCACGAGGGCGGCATCCGTTCCTTTGCGAAGGGACAGGTACTCCGCCAAGGCTGCCGTCCACGCCGGGACGCGCAGGTCGACAATCGGATCCCCTGCTCTCACGACATCGCCGATCGCGCGATCGCGGCTGCGCTCGACAAACCCTTCCTGCTTGGCCTGCACCACTGCAACTGCGCGACCATTGTAGGTCAGTGTGCCGGAGGCGCCGAGTTTTTGACCGACGTCGCCGAGCTCGACGACTGCGTAGCGGACGCCGAGATTCTGCACCACGCCCGGGTCGATCCGGACGGCAGTGGAGGCGTCGACCTCACCCGCATGGCGAGGCACAAGCTCCATATCCATGAAGGGAGATTTACCGGGCTTGTCGAACTGCTGGTCCGGGACCATCGGGTCGTACCAGTAAAGGATCTCGCGTTCGCCCGCGTTTGTCGGACTTGGCGCTTGGCGGGTCCCGAGCCAGTAACCGGTCGCTCCCACGCCTGCGAGCGCCACAATCGCGGCGGCCGCAAGAGAGATTGTTCGCGCGCGCGGGGTCACGACTGCGCCTCCCCGTATTCGAGGGCGAGATAGACATCCACCAGCGCCAGACGTCGCTCGAGATCCAGCCGCTCCAATTCCACCTCCTTCACCTCAAGGCGCAGTGCGAACAGTTCGGCGAGATCGAGCGTTCCCGACGCATGTGCGGCCGACGCCACGCTTTCGCGCGCCTTCGCCAGCGGCAGGACGACCTCGCGCGACCGCACGAGGCGCCGCGTCAGCAGGTCGTGCTCCGCCAGCTTGGCCTCCAGCATGGCGCGATGCTCGCGGAGCACCGTCTCGCGATCGGCCTCGGCGCGCCGCACGTCGGCGCGACGCGCATCGATCGTCGGACTTTGGCGATCCGTCTGGAACAAAGGCAGGCTGAATTTCAGTCCGAAGGAAAGCATGTCGCCAAAGGCCGGATCACGACGGCCATACATCACTGACCAGGACCAGTCTGGATCGCGGCTGGCGCGGGCCTGCTCCATTTCGGCTTGCGCGCGCGTAATTGAAGCTGAAGAGCCCGCAACCTCGACGTGGTGCTCGATGTGAGCCCGCAGGGCAGCTGGATCGATCACGAAATCTGGTGGACTGGGCCCAAGCGTATCTTGGCCAAGCGGGCCGATCCAGCGTTCGAGTTCAGCACGCGCCGCCGCCGCTTCAAACTTTGCATCGGCGATCCTGTCCTCAAGCCGCGCAGACTGCAGCCGCGCTGAGAGGGCCGCATCAGGCTTGCCGGCGCCCGTGCCGAAACTGGCGGTGGTCGCCTGTTCTAGGGCCGTCGCATCTCTGGCGAGGCTCATCAATGTCTCGACGCGCCGTTCGGCGTAGAAGGCTTCAAGCCAGGCATTGGCAGCCGCAAGCTGGGCCTCCAGGCGAGAGATGTCGATCGCCGCCAGAGACGCCGTGACGTCCGCGCGAGCCAGCCCTTCCCGCGCGCGCCTTAAAGCGTCACTCGGCACATCCTGCATCACGCCGACGTTGAGCATCGTCATCTCGTCGCGGTTGAGCCTGAATCGGTCGGGCCCCGAGATGGGATAGTTGTCGATACTGAGGGCTAGTTGGGGATCGGGCAGCTGACCGGCCGGTTTGACCAGTAGCCGCGCGCTCTCCGCCGCTGCCCGCCGGGCCGCTATGGCGGGCGCGTCCGAGCCAGCGCGGGCGAGCGCCTGCCTGAAGGATACGGGATCGGCCCACGCGGCCGGCGCCAAGCCGACGGCGCAGCACAAAAGCCATGCTGTGCGCATGTAAATATCCGGATGTCTGATGTGGAACGGATGCATCGCGCACGCAGGCGCAATGCGACTCTCGTGTCCTCAGATTGATCGCGGAGGCCGCCAGAGACCGGTCAGAACCGATGATGGCGCGCTGGTTTGTTCAACCAGCGGCGGCTTCGCCACGATGCCGACGACAGCGACCGTCAGCATCGGGATTTGAGGCGCGACGGCCGGCGCCGAGCGGCAGGCCTGTCCGAGCTTGCAATCCGGGGCTTTGGAGTGATCGGGCGCTTTGTCGTGCTGATCTGCCGCCGGTGGGCAGCAATCGTGGGCGGAAGGCGCCTTGAGAAACGGGCAGTCCATCGCAGCCATAGCGTTCGCAGCGCCGCCGAAGGCGAGCGAGAGCACGATAAGAAAGGCAATGAAATGCCGAACCATAATCTCCTGAAATTGCTCCTCCGGTCGAAACACGTCAACGCCCAGCCTCGCGCCGGTGGCTAACAAAGCCGCGATCATACTGTCACGCGAAGTCCAAATCCTCGTTAACTTTGCGCGTAATTTTCTTTCGATTTTGCCGCCACCGTCGGCAAGAAGCCTACGAAAACGTACTTCCATTTCTGCAGCGGTCGGCGCTGCACGACCCCCAAACCACCACGGCAAGGGGCCTCGGCAATGCTTCGGAATGGCAGGCCGCAGCCTCCGGCGAAGCAGCGAGCACGTGCGCAATGCTCCTGCGGTCGCCTCCACCGAAGGTTCCGCAGAGAGGAGCCGAGCCCTTCAGACTTGCCGGCGCGCTACGACGCCGATCAGTTCAGGCACGACCGCTTCGAAGGTGATTCAGGCGTAGAGGTTTTGGAGTCTTCGGAGCCTCGATACTCTGGCAGACGGGACACGTAAGCTCCTCTCCGCCGGCCCATGCCTGTCCAGGAACCACGTCGTATAAACCGCACCGAGTGTTGCCAGTGGTGTCGACGGAGCCCGGGTCTGCCGGAAAAATCTCAACCGCGTGGACCATTCGATCAGGATCAATCCAACGAAATGCACGGCCCGCGCTATCACGTAGCACGGGGCTGACCTTCCAGTGCTGACCGAGCGACGGGCAGAGATGTTTATCAACCTTAGAAGGGATGCTGCCGCTAACGATGACGCTCCTTCTTATTCAGAACGAAAACCTTCTGCACTCGAACTAACTGAACGCGGGCGCAGCTTTGCGGGTCCAAGGCTATGCGACAGAAAATCAAGCGCGACGAAGAAACGATGTGCCCGCCGGCCCGACGGTCGCCTATAAAAGCGACAGTTGGCTACTTGGCTTGGGGACCGACCTCTGGGTTTTGGCTTCCAACGAGGCTGCGATCTCCGCACCGATAAAGTCTGCAGCCGCTCTTAGCGGCGTGTCTGCGAGGTGCGCGTACCGTTGTGTGGTGGAAGCCTGCCGATGCCCCAAGATACCTCCTATGAGCGGCAAACCAACCCCGCCCCCTGCCCCCACGCTTGCGAACGTGTGCCGAAGGTCATGAACACGGACGTCCTCGATTTTTGCCAGTCGGCGAATGCGGGTCCACTCCTTGTTGAGGCCGTCGAAATGTCCTTCACCCTTCTGAGCAGGAAACACCCAGACCTGGTTGCTCGACCTCCACTGACACTGGTCATCCAGAATCTGGAGCGCTGCCCTGCCTAACGGAATGACCTTCGCACCTGTCTTGCTGGTTTCCTTGCGGAGCATTCCAAAATTGAAGTCCACCTCTGACCACCTCAATCCTTCAATCTCGCCCCGACGGGCGCCGGTTAAAACGAGCAGCCGGATAATGATCGCGGCTGTACCCGCTGTCTCCGAGGCGGCCGGCCGATCAAGAACCTCGCCCAGGCGTTTCAGCTCCTGAGGCGAGAGATAGCGGTGCCGTTGTCCCGACGGAGCCAGCTTGACGCCGAGCGCCGGGTTTCGCTCGATCATCCCGGCGTCGACCGCGTAGGAAAGGATCGACGAGAAAAGGCGGATCGTCCGAGTGGCGGTGCCCTCCCCGCCCGTGACCTTGATCAGACCGCGCTTTCGCCCCTTGCGTTTCGTCTTGGACTCGCCCGTTGCGATCTGCGTTCGCACGCGTTGGATGTCGCCCTTGACCAGGCTTTCTACCGTACGGCGACCGATCAGCGGGCGGATGTGGTGGTTGGCCAGAGCCACATCCTGATCGATGTTGACCTGCTTCCGCCGCACGCCCGTGCGTCGATTGTTGAGCGCGCCGTCGATGGACCATGCGTCGATCAGCTGAGCGACGGTTTGCGAGCCACGAACCTTGTCCCGTTCGGTGGCGAAGTCGTCGCCCAGATGCGCCCGCGCCAGGATCTCCCGGGCTTTGGTCCGCGCCTCGTCAGCGGTGATTGTTCCAAAAACACCGAGCTTGACGCGGCGCTGCCGGCCGTTCCGCCCTCCTCCCACGCGGTACTGCGCGAGGAATACTTTGCGGCCAGTTGGAAACACGCGGAGGGAGAAACCGGACAACTCATCGTCACGGATGATGATCGTCCGATCGGGCTTCGGGATGTCATCAATGCTGCGTTTGTTGAGTTTCACGACGCGCTCTCACTCGCTGTCAGCTCAAGCTGCGGGAGTGAAAACTGGAAACACACTGGAAACACCGTGACCGGGAATCCGGGGTTATTTGAGGAAACAGGAGGAAACATGTGCGGGGGTCAGACGCCTTTAGAGCGAGGATTTATTGGCAGAATCTGACACGCGTGCTAAAAAGTGGAAACACGGGGAAACATGGCCCGGCGCCGTTCGTAATGCGGGGGTCAGGTGTTCAAGTCACCTAGGCAGCACCACTTTCCCGAGCCGTAAAAAAATCGGGCGCCCTTTTGAGAGGGCGCCCTTGAGAATCGCATCCGGCGCAGAGAGAGAGTCGCGGGAAACCGGTGCGAAAAGCGATTTCTACTTTGGCAGCGCGGCGCGGCGGTCTGCCTCGCGACCGCCGGCGAGGATACCGTGCATGCCGTAATTGCCTTCGTGGCAGGCGTATTCATAGATGCCTTCGGACGCCCAGAACTCGTACTCACCGCCCCAGGGCTGATCCCAAACCAGCGGATCCTCGACGGTGAAGCGGTAGAGCAGCCGGTTGTCGGCAACGCGCGTGAAGCGCTCAGTGACCTTCACCTTGTCGGACGCGCCGTAGAAATCCTGTGCGGGATGAAAATCGATTGTCTCGACCACCAGCGTGTCGCCCTCGTACCAGCCGATCGAATCCCCCATCCATGGACGCACGCCATCGTCGCGATGCTTGCCGCCGATGCGGACGACTTTGGTATCGTGCGGCATCTCCACCCAGATCGCGACGGAGTCCGTACCCTGAACGATACGGTAGTTGTTGTTGTAGAGCGTCGGCCGCAGTACGGGGCCGGCAGTGGTGGGAAAGAAGATGCAGCGCTCGGCAAGACCGCGCGATTCCGGATTGTCGTTCGGGCCGGCTGTGCCGCTCGCCTCGCTGAGGTCGGCGCGGCGCTTGATCTCGGGTGCGCCCGCCTTGCGAGGCGGCACCTTGCCATCCGGCGTCGTCAGGAAGGACGATCGCGGCTGTCCGTTGACGCGCATGACCTGCGTGCCCGGGTCTGTCCAGAAGCGGTTGTAGCCTAGATTGGTGTTGCGGTCGGTCGGGATGCCCGCATTGGGGTTGGTGGGAGCATCGCCTGCCCGGCGATAGGTTTCGGCGGCACCTTGGATCTTGTTGGCCTCTTCCTCGGTCAGCGCGAGATTTTTGTGCTCGGCCCGGCGCTCAACCGGCGTGGTGGTGGCGTTGCTCCACACTCCGGAGATATCCGGCTGGCCCATCGCATTGCGCGGGGGCTTGTAGCCTTCATAGTTAGGCTTGGCGTAGGCGTCCTTGGAATAGCTGTTCACCTGCGCGAACGCGGCTGGCGCGAGCGCGCACGCGGCCAGCACGGAAGCTGTCAGCATCAATCTGCGCATCGTTTCCTCCTCCTGTTGCGCCCGGCCTTGCCGTGGCGCGAGTCGTCCAGATCAGTTGCGCGGCGCCGCCAGACCGACCTTCACGAAGCGCGCGAGCGCATCGATCTGGTCGGCTGTCAGCGAAGCGCCGAAGCCGGGCATCTCCGCCGCGCCGCGCGTGATGATGTTCTTCACATCCTGCAGGCTGGCTGTGGCCTTGAGCGGCGGGGCGTTGCCGCCCTGCACGCCTTCGCCGTTGGCCCCATGGCAGGCGGCGCAGTTGCGCGTGAACAGTTCGCGACCGCTCGCAAGCTGGGCAGGTGTCGCCTCGACCCGTTCGGCAGGCGCGGTTATCGCTGCCGGCGCTGCGGCTGTCGCCACGCCAGCCGCTGACGGCATGCGTGCGCCCGGCAGCGACAGGACAACCAGCTCGGCCGGCTGGCCCTGCGCCGAGAGCGCAACGGCGATGTATTGCCGGCCGCGATGCTCGTAACTCATGGGCGCGCCGGAGGTGAGGCCGGGCAGCTTGAACTCGTGCACGACCTTGCCGCTCTGCTTGTCATAGGCCCTGAACATCGGCCCGCCCGGATCGCCGCCAATGTTCGCGGACTCGGCCACGAACAGCAGTGACTTCGTCACCAGCGGGCTCGGACGTACCGAGATCTGACCCATATTGTCGAAGTCGAGATTCAGGCCCTTGAGCGCCGGATTGTTGCGGATCGAGGCTGGCGCGCCGCCGATCGAGCGCGACCAGATATGGTCGCCCTTGTTCATGTCGGTGGCGGTGACCAGCGCCCATGGCGGCTTGTTGACCGGCAGGCCGTTGGGCAGGCGCAGCGGCGTCGCACCGCCGCCGCCCGTCGTATATTGCCAGTCGGTCTTCGTCTGGTCAGCGGGGCGCAGGCCAACGGACATGTAGGTGTTGCGCGTAGGCACAAAGAGCGTGTTCGTCTCGATGTCGATCGCGCCGCCATTCCAGTTCGAGCCGCCGCCGAAGTTCGGATAGACGATGGTGCCCTTGTTGGTGTCGGTGATCAGCGTCGGCGGGGTGTACATCGGCCCCCTGGTATAGCTCTCCATCATCTTCTTCGCCTCGGCGCGCAACGCGGGCGTGAAGTCGATGAGGTCTTCCTCGTGATATCCGAGGTTGGAGTAGGGCGCGGGCTTGGTCGGGAAGGGCTGCGTGGGCGAAAGCTTCTCGCCGGGAACAGCCATCGAGGTCGGGACGGGTTTCTCCTCGATCGGCCAGACCGGCTCGCCGGTCTTGCGGTCGAAAACGAAATTCATGCCCTGCTTGGTTAGAACGGTGATCGCCTTGGTCGTCTTCCCGTCCTTGCGGATGTCGTGGAGGATCGGCGCGGCCGGAAGATCATAGTCCCACACGCCGTGATGCAGGATCTGGAAGTGCCAGACGCGCTTGCCAGTCTTCGCATCGACCGCGACGATGGTCTCGCCGAACAGGCCATCGCCCGGCTTCTGCCCACCCCAAAAATTGTTCGTGGCGCTTTCGACCGGAAGATAGACGAGGCCAAGTTCCGGATCGGCTGCCATCATCGACCAGACCGAAGCCGCGCCGAAATCCTTCCAGCTGTCATTCTCCCATGTCGCGTTGCCGAATTCGCCTGGGCGCGGAATCGTGTGGAAGGTCCACAGCAGCTTGCCCGTGCGGATGTCATAGCCCCGGATGTAACCCGGCGTTCCGCCCTTCTTCGGCGTGGTGTCGTCGCCGATCACCTGGATCACGATGACGTCGCCAACGACAACACCTGGCGCCGTCGAGTTGATGTCCTGCTGCTGGCTGGAGCGTGGATCGCCGGGGGGTAGCAGGTCCTTGTTGAGGTCGACCTGGCCGTTCGTGCCGAAATTCAGGTCCGGCAGGCCGGTGACGGCGTCGATGGACAAGAGGCGGCCGTCTATCGAGTTGTGGAGGATGCGCTTGGCGCCCTTCCCGTCCGACCACCACGACACTGCGCGGCTGGAGCCGGAGAAGGCGCGCGTCGATTGCGTGCGGTAGGGATTTGGCTCGAACGTCCACAGTGTCGCGCCGGTCGACGGATCGATGGCGGAGATGCGCGTGCCGCCGTGCGGCACATACATCACGCCATCGACGACGAGCGGCGTCGCTTTCCAGTTCGGGTCCTGACGGCCGGCGACATCGGACGCTTTCCAGCGCCATGCGATCTCCATCTGGCCGACAGTGTTCGCGTTGATCTGGTCAAGCGGCGAATAGCGCGTGTTGCCCGGATCACCGCCCCAGGTGATCCAGTCTCCGGGTCTTACACCGAATGGCATTGTCGGGGCCGCCGAAGCGGAAGCCGTTTCCGGTTCCGGCGCGGGCGCCATCTGCGTACAGCCGACGGCAGCCACGCCAATCACGACGGCAACCATTCCCGCAATGCGCAGCCCGCTGAGCTTCATCCGCGATTCCTCCCCTTTACGTCCGGCCTTTTGGCGTCGTGACGTTTGCAGTCTGATCAGACTGCCAATCAATACGAGCGAGGGACGGATGTAAAGGCTCGCGCGCCGGGAAACCGGCGCGTGTCGGCGCGGCAAATCCGAGTACCCAACGGCCTTATTCGAAAGGCGTGGTCACCAGCGTGCCGGTGAGTTCGCGCTTGTAACGCACAAGCAGCTTCATGGCCGCGTTCGCGCGCTTGGCATCCTTCGAGAACATAAGATCGAGCGCGAGACCGCGCATGGCCGCCTTGTGGAGATGCTCCATGGCCTCGATGGTCGGCTTGTCGACGATGCCGACGCTCTCAGCCTGCTCCCACACGCCTTCGCGCTGGAATTTCTCGAGCGAATTGACCACGGGCGGAAGACGCGCCCCGAGTTCCTTGTCGCTTCGCGAGCCCATCAGGATTTCGAGCAGCGCCGTCGCCCACGGCTGGGTCATCGCGTCCCAAGTCGCCATAGTGATGGCAAGATAGCGGTCCATGCCGGGCTTTGTGTCGGCGAGCAGTTTCGCGACATGGCGGTTCTGCTTGCCGGCTGCGTATTCGGCCACGGCGATCATCAGATCCACCTTGGTCGGAAAGTGGTGAAGCACCGCGCCGCGGCTGACGCCAGCCGCATCGGTCACGACCTGCAGCGTGGTTGCACCGTAGCCGAGACTGCCGAGGCAATCGATGGCGGCGGAGATCAGGCGCCTGCGCATGGCCGCCGAACGCTCGGCATGAGGCCCGCGCGCCACCGGCTCCTTCTCTTTTTCCTTCACGCCGTTAGCGCGCCGAGCCGCCATCACAGTCTCCGAAAAGCGGGCGGACGATGCTGTTTGCGTTCCGCGTTGTCCAGAATGCGCAAGCGCGCACCTCTTGCTTCTTCGAGAATTTACCGTCTAATTGGACGGCAAAATGCCGAATACGGCAAGAGCGATGGAGGAGACGATGAACCGTAGCCGCATGGCGATGCTGGCGGGCATTGCAGTCGCGTTCGCGGGAACGGCAGTCGCCCAGGATTACAAAGCGCCACGCAACGGCATGGGGCAGCCCGATTTCTCGGGCGCCTGGACCAATGAAAGCCTGACGCCGTTCGAGCGCTCCGCGCAGTATGGCGAACGCCTCGTCATGACGGCGGAGGAGGTCGCCAGACTCGAGAAGGGCGCCGACTCACGCTGGGAGGCGTCCAACGCGCCAACCGATCCGAAGGAGGGCGCGCCGAATGCCAGCCGGGTCGGCGGCTACAATTCCTACTGGGTCGGCAATGTGAACCGCGTGATGCGAGTGGGCGGCGAGCCGCGCACGTCCGCGATCACCAGTACAAAGAATGGCCGGGTGCCGCCGCGCAGACAAGACGCGCCGCCCAAGCAGACCAGCAACCTGCAGACGATCTTCTTCACGCCAGACGTTGGCGATCTCGAATCCTACGAGACGCGCAGCGGGGCGGAACGCTGCATCTTCTGGCCCTCGCACGCCGGCGCCGTCATGCGCCACGCCGCCTACAATGCGAACTACCAGATCACGCAGGGAACCGACGCCGTTGCGATCATGGTCGAGACCATCCACGACACGCGGATCGTGCGGCTGAATTCCACACACCATCCGGGCTCGGCGATGACGCGCCCCTGGATGGGCGATTCCATCGGCTGGTATGAAGGCGACACGCTGGTGGTCGAGACGATCAATTTCCATCCCGAGCAGTATTTCTACTACGCCTCCGAACAGCTGAAGATCACCGAGCGCTTCACGCGCGTGGCGGAGAACCGCCTGCTTTATCAGTTCAAGGTGGAAGACCCGAAGGTGTGGGACGAGCCTTGGGGCGGCGAGTACGAATTCAACCGCTCGGCGGGCGTCTTCGAATACGCCTGCCATGAGGGCAATTACGCGATGGTGCACGGCCTGCAGATCGGCCGGATGCAGGATGCGGGGCTGATCTCGGCGGACAACTCGCAGGCGCCGCCCGGCTCCGGAGAATAACGGTCGCGTTTGCGTAGCTTGAGGTTTGCGGTAACGGTCGCGCCGACCCTTTCCGAAAGCCGCCCATGCCGCCTTCCCTTTCAACTGACGTGCTGGTCATCGGCGCCGGCGCGGCCGGCTTGATGTGCGCGATCGAGGCGGGCCGTCGCGGGCGGCGTGTCGTCGTGATCGACCATGTGGACAAGCCAGCAGAGAAGATCCGCATCTCTGGCGGCGGGCGTTGCAACTTCACCAACCTGCACGCGACGCCGAAACAGTTCCTGTCCAACAATCCGCATTTCTGCGTGTCGGCGCTGAAGCGCTTCACGCAGCATGATTTCATCGCGCGGGTGAATGCGCGCGGAATTGCCTGGCACGAGAAGACGCTTGGCCAGCTGTTTTGCGATGGCTCGGCCAAGGAGATCATCGACATGCTGCTCGATGATCTGAAAGCGGCTGGTGGCGAGCTGATGCTCGAAGTGGAACCGAGCGCGATTGCGAAAACCGGAGATGCCTTCCGCGTCGAGACATCGGCGGGCGCCATAGATTGTTCATCGCTGGTGATCGCAACCGGCGGCAAGTCGATCCCCAAGATGGGCGCGAGCGGATATGCCTACGAGATCGCTAGGCAGTTCGGCCTGAAGATCGTCGAGCCGCGCCCTGCCCTTGTGCCATTCATTCTCGAGGAACCGCAGCTTTCGCCGGTGAAGGAGCTTGCCGGCGTTTCGGTGGAAGCGCGCGTCGCCTGCGGCAAGACCAGCTTCGAGGAAGGCATGCTGTTCACGCATCGCGGACTCTCGGGCCCGTCGATCCTGCAGATCTCGTCCTACTGGCGCGATGGCGAGGACATCGTGATCGATCTCGCGCGCGGACGGAATGTGTTCGAGGAATTGCGCAAGGATCGAACTGAGCGTCCGAAGCTTCAGCTCGACAATGCGCTGACGCACTTCCTGCCGAAGCGATTGGCGGATCAAATCGCGGCGCGGACTTATCAAGTGGCGCGACTGGCCGATCTTTCGGACGCGAAACTGCGGACTGTCGCTGACGCCGTGAACGCCTGGCGTATCACGCCCGATGGCACAGAAGGCTGGCGCACAGCGGAAGTCACCATCGGGGGCGTCGATACGGATGGTCTTTCGTCAAAGACGATGGAAGCAGCCGGCATACCTGGCCTCTACTTCATCGGCGAATGCGTGGACGTCACCGGCTGGCTCGGCGGCTACAATTTCCAGTGGGCATGGAGCTCCGGCTGGGCCGCCGGACAGGTCGCCTAGCTCGCTTCGTCCACGCGGCGGGAGAGCATTTCGATCCGGGCGGCTGCGTCGGTGAGCAGCGTCGCGGCGCGGTTTTCGAGATTGCGGATGCGATCATCCAGCGCCTTCGAGCCGGAGTTTGCGGCCTGCGCATCCAGTTCGTCGAGAATGGAGAGGCCGGCGGCGAGGAACAGGCGTTCGGCGCCGAGATCACCCAGGGCCTCGATAAGTTCCTTCACGCGCTGGTCGAAACGCGCGCCGAGTTCCTCGAGCCTGGCTTCCTGCCCGGGGGCGCAGCTGAGCGCGTAGCGCTTGCCCGCGATCTGGAGTTCAGCCTTGGCCACGAAACTCACCCTACTCAGAACCCGACCACTATGACCGCTTTTGAACGGATACCCTAGACCCGCCGTTCCTACACTTTCCCGAGCGCCTCGCGAACCTCGGAAATCGCTGCGCCAAGCGCTTCGGACGCCTCGTCCGCCAAGCGCTGGAGTTCGCGTTCCCGGGCTTTTGCTGCATCCAGATCGCCTGCGAGACGAGCGCGGTCGACGCGTAGGGCGTCGGCCTCGCGTTCGCGCGAACGATGATTGTCCAGCCGCTCGAAAAGACTGTCGAGGCGGCCTTCCAAACGATCGACCGCCGCCTCCAGCGACTGGAGTGCGTTATCGATTCCCGGTGTCTGGTCAGATCCCTCGCTCATCCCCGCGTAATCTGAGGCTTGTGAGCAAGTCGCGCAATGGCGGGGTGCGGCTGCGAAAGCACTTTGAGGCCGCCCGCATCCCCGTTAAGCAGCGCCACGACCCCTCCGGAGGAGCCTATGGCCACGCAACTGCCGCTCGCGAACGCGATTCGAGCGCTGTCGATGGATGCTGTGGAGAAGGCGCAGAGCGGGCATTGCGGCCTGCCGCTGGGCTTCGCTGACGTGGCGACGCTGCTCTACCAGGAGTTCCTGAAGTTCGACGCGGCCGATCCGGCGTGGCCGGACCGGGACAGGCTGATCCTGTCGGCCGGGCACGGGTCGATGCTGCTCTATTCCCTGCTCTACCTGACCGGCTACCCGGAAGTGAGCCTCGACGAGATACGGAATTTCCGCCAGCTGGGATCGAAGACGCCGGGGCACCCCGAGCACGGCCACACGCCGGGCGTCGAGACGACGACGGGGCCGCTGGGCCAGGGCATCGCCAATGCAGTGGGCATGGCGATGGCGGAGCGGCATCTCAATGCGCGCTTCGGCGACGAACTCGTGAACCACAAGACGTATGTGATCGCGGGCGATGGTTGCTTGATGGAGGGCATCAGCCAGGAAGCGATCACGCTGGCTGGTCATCTGCAGCTGTCGAACCTGATCGTGCTGTTCGACGACAACGCCGTGACCATCGATGGATCCACCGGCCTGTCGGATGCGACGGACCAGGTGAAGCGCTTCAAGGCGTCGGGCTGGAACGTGGCGCGGGTCGACGGGCACAACATGGACGCGGTGCGCGGCGCTCTGCTGGCGGCGCAGACCGCCGACCGTCCGTCGCTGATCGCGTGCAAGACCATCATCGGATACGGCGCGCCGAAGATCGCTGGCACGGGTCCCGCGCATGGCGGGCCCTATGGCGCGGAAGAGATCGCGGGAATCCGGAAAGCACTTGACTGGCCGCATGAGCCGTTCGTCATTCCGGACGAGATCGTGCAGGCGTGGCGCAAGATCGGCGCGCAGGGCTCGCGTCATCGCGAGGCGTGGGCCAAGCGTCTCGCGGCGTCGGACAAGCGCGGCGCGTTCGAGGCTGCGCTGGCGGGCAAGGTTCCAGTTGGCTTGAAGGGCGCGATCAACGCCCACAAGAAGAAGACCGTCGAAGCCCAGAAGGCCGACGCCACGCGGAAGTGGTCGGGCGCTGCGCTGGAGATCGCTACCGAGTTGATGCCGGAACTGGTGGGTGGATCGGCAGACCTCACCGGCTCGAACAACACGCGCACGGCGGCTGCGAAGGCGCCGTTCACGACGGAGAATTATGGCGGGCGTTACGTCCACTGGGGCATCCGCGAGCACGCCATGGCTGCGGCGATGAACGGCATGGCGCTGCATGGCGGCGTCGTTCCCTACTCCGGCACCTTCCTCGTGTTCTCGGATTACTCGCGGCCGGCGATCCGGCTTGGCGCGCTGATGGGACAGCGCGTGATCCATGTGATGACGCACGACTCGATCGGCGTCGGCGAAGACGGCCCGACGCACCAGCCGGTCGAGCATGTTGCTTCGCTGCGCAATATTCCGAACCTCGCCGTGTTCCGCCCGGCCGATGGTGTTGAAAGCGCTGAGGCGTGGGAGATCGCGCTCAACAACACGACCGGTCCGTCGCTGATCGCGCTGACGCGCCAGAACCTCGCCCCGGCGCGCCGCACGCACACCGACGAGAATCTCGTCGCGAAGGGCGGCTATGTGCTCTCGCCTGCGACCAAGCCTGAGAAAGTCGTGCTGCTGGCGACTGGATCGGAAATCGAGATCGCGCTCGAGGCGCAGAAGAAGCTCGAAGCCGACGGCATCGGCGCGCGCGTCGTGTCCATGCCCTGCTTCTCGCTGTTCGCTGCGCAACCGGCGAAATACCGGGACGAGACGCTGGGCGGAAAACTGCCGAAGGTGGCGGTGGAAGCCGGCATCCGCGACGGCTGGGACCGCTGGATCGGCCCGGAAGGCGGCTTCGTCGGCATGACGGGCTTTGGCGCGTCCGCCCCCTACAAGGCGCTGTTCAAGCACTTCGACATCACGGCCGAGGCCGTCGTGGCGGCGGCGAAAGAGCGCCTGTAACCGGCCTTATCGGCCATCTCACGAAATGCTGCGGGTGATTGCGCGATTTTCACCGCGCAAAGCCCTCGCCATGCGGCGAAAACCCGCTATGACGCCGCGCATAAGACCCACGGATTGGCCGGTCCCATTCGTGCATCCGGGGCCGCAACGTTTTGATTGAGGTTTCGCGATGGCTGTTCGTGTTGCGATCAACGGCTTTGGCCGTATCGGTCGACTAGTTCTCCGTTCCATCCTGGAACACAAGCGCACGGACATCGAAGTCGTCGCGGTTAACGACCTCGGCCCGATCGAAACCAACGTCCACCTGCTGAAATACGACTCGGTCCACGGCCCGCTGAACATGGACGTGACGGTCGAAGGCGACATGGTCTCCGTCGGCAACCAGAAGTTCAAAGTCACGGCGATCAAGAACCCGGCCGAACTGCCCCACAAGGATCTCAACGTCGACATCGCGTTCGAGTGCACCGGCATCTTCACGGCGAAGGACAAGGCCGCCGCCCACCTGCAGGCCGGCGCCAAGCGCGTGCTGATCTCCGCCCCGGGCGAGAACTCGGACATGACGGTCGTCTACGGCGTCAACCATCAGAAGCTCACGAAAGAGCACATGATCGTCTCGAACGCCTCGTGCACGACGAACTGCCTCGTGCCCGTGGTCAGCGTCCTTCATGAAGCCATCGGCATCGAGAAGGGCATGATGACCACCATCCACTCCTACACCGGCGACCAGCCGACGCTGGATACGATGCACAAGGATCTCTATCGCGGCCGCGCGGCAGCGCTGTCGATGATCCCGACTTCGACGGGCGCGGCGAAGGCCGTCGGCCTCGTCATGCCGGAACTCAACGGCAAGCTGGACGGCATCTCGGTCCGCGTGCCGACGCCGAACGTTTCGGTGGTCGACTTCAAGTTCATCGCCAAACGCGCGACGACGGTCAAAGAGATCAACGACGCCATCAAGTCCGCCGCTGACGGCAAGCTGAAAGGCATTCTCGGCTACACGTTCGAGAAGCTGGTTTCGTCGGACTTCAACCACAACCCGCACTCGTCCATCTTTCACATGGACCAGACCAAGGTGATGGATGGCACGTTCGTGTCGATACTCTCCTGGTACGACAATGAGTGGGGCTTCTCGACCCGCATGAGCGACACCGCCGTCGCGTGGGCGAAGCTGATCTAGTGGCGGGGAAGAAGACAAAAGACATCAAGGGGACGGCGACCGAAGAGGTCGCCGTTCACGCTTCTGCCTCCCCGCCCTACCATGTGAAGGGCGACGTTGTGGAAGCCAAGGCTGGCGTGCCCGCGACGACGCAGGAGCAGAAGCCCTACGATCCCGCCGCGTGGATGCACCAACGGCTGGTCAACCAGATCATGGAATTCGAGAAGAACCTCGGGCCCGAGCACGAGGTCGGCGGCCGCTTCGTCGAGGGCCCGGGCAACGAGCCCCTGCACCTTTCGAACGTCGCGAGCTGGGGGCCGGACATGATCCTGTTCCTCGGCGAATTCCCCGATGGCCGGAAGTGGGAGCTGATCCAGCACTATAGCCAGGTCAGCCTGCTGCTGGTCGCCGTGCGCAAAATGAACGAAGAGCCGCGCCGCATCGGCTTCGAACTGCTGAAGAACGTCAAGGAACAGATCACGCCCTGGGAAGATCCGGTCACCTGATCCGGCCCGGACAATGCAGGCGCGGCTGCAGGACAGACCTACTTGAACAGGACTAGAGACAGATGACTTTCCGCACGCTTCAGGGCGCAGACCTCAAGGGCAAGACGGCGCTCGTGCGCGTCGACTTCAACGTGCCGATGGATAACGGCCAGATCACCGATGACACCCGCCTGCGCGCGGCGCTGCCGACCATCGACCTGCTCTCGAAAGCCGGCGCGAAAGTCGTGCTGCTCGCCCACTTCGACAGGCCCAAGGGCAAACGCGTTCCGGAAATGAGCCTGAAGCCGGTGGTCGCCCCCCTCGCCGCCCTCGTGAAAAAGCCGATCGCCTGGGCCGATGACTGCGTCGGCGAACAGGCCAAGGCCGTGATCGATGCTATGAAGCCCGGCGATGTCGCGCTGCTGGAAAACCTCCGCTATCACGTGGGTGAAGAGAAGAACGATGCGGGCTTCGCCGCCGAACTCGCGAAGCTCGGCGACATCTACGTCAACGACGCCTTCTCCGCCGCGCACCGCGCGCACGCCTCGACCGAGGGCGTCGCCAAGCTGCTGCCGGCCTATCCGGGCCTGTCGATGGAGCGCGAGCTGACAGCACTCGACGCCGCGCTCGGCAACCCAGAACGGCCGGTGCTCGGCATTGTCGGCGGCTCGAAAGTCTCGACCAAGCTCGACCTGCTCAAGAACCTCGTGACCAAACTGGACAAGCTCGCCATCGGTGGCGGCATGGCGAACACCTTCCTCTATGCGCAGGGCCACGATGTCGGCGCCTCGTACTGCGAGAAGGACCTCGCCGAGACAGCCCGCGAGATCATCCGTCTCGCCGGACAGAACAACTGCAAGCTCTTCCTGCCGATCGACATCGTCGTCGCCGAACAGATGGCCGCGGGCGTGCCGACCCGCATTCGCAACCTCGGCAATGTCGATGACCACGAACGCATTCTCGATGCAGGCCCGGAAACGGTCGAGCGCCTCAAGCGCGCGATGGGCAATTCGAAAACGCTGATCTGGAACGGCCCGCTGGGCGTGTTCGAAATCCCGCCCTTCGACAAGGGCACAGTCGAAGCCGCGAAAGAAGCCGCGAAGCTCGCGAAGGAAGGCAAGCTGGTTGCGGTGGCGGGCGGCGGCGACACAGTCTCGGCAATGAACCATGCGGGCGTCGCCAACGACCTCACCTTCATCTCGACCGCCGGCGGCGCCTTCCTCGAATGGATGGAAGGCAAGGAACTGCCGGGCGTGGAAGCGCTGAAGGTGTAGTGCTTCCACTGGAAGCGTACCAAGTACGCGCTCCCGGCGAAGGCCGGGACCCAGTCCAAAACAAGAAAGGCGCGCACAAGCGCGTCATGGCCTGACCAGATCTGGACCCCGGCCCGCGCCGGGGACGCGTCCTTTGGACGCTTCCAGAACCAACGCCCCTTGCCTTCCCCGCCCGCCTTTGCCATCGGCATTCCGCACAGGTGAATGAGGACTCCCATGACCATTCGATTTGACGGCAAGGTCGCGATCGTGACGGGCGGAGGCAACGGCCTCGGACGGCATCACAGCCTGCAACTGGCCGCGCGCGGCGCGAAAGTGGTCGTGAACGACCTCGGCGGGTCGGTCGATGGCTCGGGCGGATCGACGTCTGCGGCGGAAGCGGTGGCGAAGGAAATCCGCGACGGCGGCGGCGAGGCCATCGGCAACGGCGCGGACATCACGAAGCTCGACCAGGTCGAGGCAATGGTGGCGGAAGCGAAAGCCAAGTGGGGCCGCGTCGACATCCTGATCAACAATGCCGGCATCCTGCGCGACAAGACGTTCTCGAAAATGACGATGGACGACTTCAAGAAGGTCGTGGACGTCCACCTGTTCGGCACCGCGAACTGCACCAAGGCGGTGTGGGAGACGATGCGCGAGCAGAACTATGGCCGCATCATGCTGACCTCGTCGGCCTCGGGCATCTACGGAAACTTCGGCCAGTCAAACTATGGCGCGGCGAAAGCTGCCATGATCGGTCTGATGAACGTGCTGAGCCAGGAAGGCGCGAAGAACAACATCCGCGTCAACACGCTGGCGCCGACGGCGGCAACGCGCATGCTCGAAGGTCTCATCCCCGAGCAGGTCGCGAACCTGATGCAGCCGGAACTGGTGACGCCGGGCGTGCTCTATCTTGTCAGCGACAACGCGCCAACGAAAACCATTCTCGGCGCGGGCGCTGGCTGCTTCTCCGTCGTGCACATCTACGAGACGCCAGCGGTGTTCCTTGGCGGCGCGAATGCGACGGTGGATGACGTCGCCGCCAGCTGGGAGAAGATCAGCAACCCGGCCAACGAACAGCCGCTGGAAGCCGCTTTTGCGCAGACCAACAAGTTCGTGGTAGCCGCAGCCGAAGCGCTTGGCGTGAAGCTGGGCTAGCGCTCCTACGTCTTCTCCGAGTTGTCGAACTCGAAAGAGCCGGTCTTCACCTCGCCTGCCCGCGTGTACCAGGCGGCGATGACGCCGGTGTCGGAGACGATCGTCTTTTCCAGCTTGAATCCGCCCGGCTTCGCATTGTCGCCGAAGAGGCGCTTGCCGTGGCCGAGAAGGACCGGAAAAGTGATCAGGTGGAGATGGTCGACCACGTCCGCGGCGAGAAGCTGCCGGACGAGCTCGCTCGATCCCTGCACGACGAGATCGGGGCCGTCTGTCTTCTTGAGGTCGCGGATGGATGTGGCGATATCCGATCCCAGTGCCTGCGAGTTCTCCCATTTCAGCGTATTAGGGTGGTGGGTAGCGACGAACTTCGTTGCGGCGTCAAAGGCGCGGCCCATGTCGGCTGTTCCGGCGTCATAGTCCTTGGCAGACTTATCCTTCTGCACGTTGGGCCAGTAGGCGGCGAAGATGTCGTAGGTCCGGCGCCCTAGCAGGAGATCGTAGGGCTTGCCGAAGGTCTGGCCGACAGCGGCGCCGACCGTCTCGTCGAACAAGGGCACAAGCCAGCCGCCGAACTTGAAGCCGCCCGACGTGTCTTCCTGCGGCCCGCCGGGGGCCTGCATGACGCCATCCAGGCTAAGAAAGGTTCCAACAGTCAGTTTCCGCATGGCTCAGATCCTTTCCTGGGGCCGTTTACCTTCAAAGGACGCACTCGACAGGGCGGTTCCGACATTCCGGGTGCGACGACGTGAAACCGCTGGTTTTCAGGGTTCTGGCCCGCCTGTTGCTGGGCTCCTGTTGACCGTTTTTCGCTGTGCCGCCACAAGTCGGATTACAGCTTTCAGGGGATTTCTAGATGGCGCGTATCACGCTTCGGCAGCTGCTGGATCACGCGGCCGAGCATGGCTATGGCCTGCCGGCGTTCAACCTCAACAACATGGAACAGGCGCTTGCCATCATGGAGGCGGCGGATGCGGTTAACGCGCCCGTCATCATGCAGGCCTCGCGCGGCGCCCGCTCTTACGCCAACGACATTGTGCTGAAACACATCATCGACGCCTGCGCCGAGATGTACCCCCACATCCCGATCTGCATGCACCAGGACCACGGCAACGGCCCGGCGACCTGCGCCACGGCCATCCAGTACGGCTTCACCTCGGTGATGATGGACGGCTCGCTCAAGGAAGATGCGAAGACCCCCGCCGATTACGCCTACAACGTCGACGTCACGCGCCGTGTCACGGAAATGGCGCATGCGTGCGGTGTTTCGGTTGAGGGCGAACTCGGCGTGCTCGGCTCGCTCGAGACCGGCATGGGCGAGAAGGAAGACGGCCACGGCTTCGATGGCAAGCTCGACCATTCGCAGCTGCTGACCGACCCCGATCAGGCCGTGGACTTCGTGAAAGCCACGCAGGTCGATGCGCTCGCGATCGCCATGGGCACCTCGCACGGCGCCTACAAGTTCTCGCGCAAGCCGGACGGCGCGGTCCTCGCCATGAACGTGATCGAGGAAATCCACCGCCGCCTGCCGAACACCCACCTTGTCATGCACGGCTCGTCATCGGTTCCGCAGGACCTGCAGGACGAGATCAACAAGTTCGGCGGCCAGATGCCGCAAACCTGGGGTGTTCCCGTCGAGGAAATCCAGCGCGGCATCAAGCACGGCGTCCGCAAGATAAACATCGACACTGACAATCGCATGGCGATGACCGCCGCGATCCGGAAGGTGTTCTCAGAAAAGCCGGGCGAGTTCGACCCGCGCGGCTATCTGAAACCCGCCAAGGAGGCGATGAAGAAGGTCTGCATGCAGCGCTACCAGGAGTTCGGTTGCGAAGGCATGGCGGGCAAGATCAAGCCAGTGTCGTTGGCCGTGATGATGAAGCGCTACGCGTCCGGCGAACTTGCGCCGAAATTCACGTCGGCCGCCAAGGTTGCCGCTGAGTAGGCGCTTGCCCAAGGGACATGCGCGAACGCCCGGTCACTGACCGCCGCAGCCTGTGGATCGATCACGGAAACGCCAGAGTTCCGCTTAGCACGGGTTAATCTCGCGGGTGAGTCGCCTGTGAGTTTAATCGAGTCGCGCTGTGGATATCCTCCTGAGCAGTATCCCGCTCGCTCGCGCGGCGACTAGCGCGAATGGGGAATCGGGCATGGGCAGCGATCATTACGATCTGAGCGCGTATCCACTTTTTCGAAGCGTCCTGGGCGCGAAACCGCAAGACGCGAAGCCGAAGCATTGCCTGGTCATCGATCCCTCCGATGACGCAAGCAACGACGTGCGGCTGCACGCCGATACACTCTGGAAATACGTCATCCAGCCCGCCCTGCTCGACACCGCGTACGAAGCCCATCGCTCGGCCGGCATCAGCCACATGATCGACCAGCCCGTGGTGGATTCGCTGCTCGACGCCGATCTGGTGATCGCCATCCTCTCGCATGGCAACCCGCGCGTGTTCTACGAGACCGCACTCGCGCAGGCGGCGGCCCGGCCGCTGATCCTGATGATCGAGGAAGGCCGCGAGATCGCCTTCGAACCGCGCCATGCTAAGGTCGTGACCTACCGGCTCGACACGGAAAGCGTGGTCAGCGCGGTCAACGTCTCGCGGCTGCAGGCCGTCGTTGGCGAAATCGAGAACGCGGGCGCACCGGCCTGCCATGGCTTCCGGCCGGGCACGGCGGCGCTCGGCGGCGGATGCGAGGACAGAGTCACCGTCTACGAACGGTCGCCGAAATTCTCCTACGATCGCAGGCTGGAGATGATCCGCGAGGCGGATACGCGCATCGACATCATGGGCATCGCCAACCTTGCGCTGGCGCTGCATCCAGATACCGCGGAAACGCTGCGCGGGCGCGGCGAAGCTGTCGAGATCCGCATCCTGCAGTGCGCGCCGGCCAATACCGGGCTGGTTTCCCTGCTTGGCGCGCGCAGCGACGAGCTGGGCGCCATCCTGCGCAAGATCGAGCAGGCGGCCGAAGCTTGGCGGCGCATCGCCGAGACTCCGGGACTGGACCTGTCACTCTCCATCCGGCGGGCACAGGCGTCGCTGCCTATCGCCAGCGCGCTGATCACGGACCGGGCCGTGGTAGCGACGCCCTACATGCGCAGCCGCTCGACGTCCGAAAGCCCAACGCTTCATGCAAAGGCCGACGACGCCTACCACGCGGCGATGAGCGCCGAATTCAACCTGCTCTGGGGCGAAGCCGCGCCGATCTTCCGTGCTGAACGCTCGGCGTCGAACGGGTACCCCCGCACGCATGCCGTCAATGGGCGCGCGGCCGAAAAGGCGACAGCCTACTGGGCCCACAAGGCGCCGGCAGCGAAAGCGCCTGCCCCGACTGAAATCTCGCCTGTCGTTGAAGCGCCCAGTTTGGAGAACATCTCGAACGAGAATGCGCCGGACGGCGCGGTTCATTTCCGGCTGTTTGGTTCGCCTGACAAGAATGATGCCTCCGCAGGCGAGTCCGCAGGCGTGAACGCCCCGCCGAAGCCGAAAGCAATGACCATCAATGAGCGCGGCCACGCGATTATCCGATCGGTCTGCTGAGGTTTCACTGCGCCTTTTGCAGGCGCGGTTAACCCTGTCCATGGCATATCGCTTGCTCCGCTAACGAGGCGCGCGGAAAGGGACCGGCATGGCCATTCAACCGAGCATCGACGCTCCAGTGCGATCCTATGACGCCATCGTCATCGGCTCGGGCGCTGGCGGAGCGACGCTGGCCCTGCGCCTCGCGCAGGCGGGCCGCCGCGTGCTCGTGGTCGAGCGTGGCGACTGGTTCCGGCCGAAGCCTGGGCCAGATTCAGATATCGGTCAGAACGATTATCTCTATGACCTGATCGGTCCGACCGACGACATGTCCTATGTCGGCGGCCGCACCAAGTTCTACGGCGCGGCGCTCTATCGCTTCCGCGAGAGCGACTTCCGCGAGACGCAGCATGAAGCTGGCGTCTCTCCCGCCTGGCCGTTCGGGTATGACGCGCTCGAGCCCTACTACGCCGAAGGCGAAGCGCTCTATCGCGTGCACGGTTCGCCGGACGGCGACCCCAGCGAGCCGGAGCGCACAACGCCCTACCCCTATCCGCCGCTTCCGCATGATCCCGCCGTGGCGAAGGTGATCGCTCGTCTTGAGTCGAAAGGCTTTCCGGCAGCCCCGATTCCGCGCGGCCTCGACCAGGGGCCCGGCGGCGCATGCGTGATGTGCGCGGCTTGCGACGTCCACTTCTGCCGCCGCGACGCCAAGATGGACGCGGAAACAGCCGCCCTGCGCCCCGCCCTGGCGACCGGGCTGGTCGACCTGATGACGCTCACCGAATGCGAGCATGTGCTTTTGACGCCGGATGGGCAACGCGCCGAAGGCGTTCTGCTGACCCGCGATGGCAAGCAGCATCGCGTACTCAGCGACACGATTGTTGTCGCGGCGGGCGCGCCGAACTCAGCTGTGCTGCTGCGCCGTTCGCGCACGGACCGCCACAAGGAAGGCATCGGCAACAATACTGGCCAGCTTGGCCGCCATGTCGGCGCGCATTCAACGGGTACGCTGTTCCCGATGATCAGCCTCGCGCGTCTTGGCGCGCGGCATACAAAGACGTTCGGATTGAACCAATGGTATAACGGCGCAGCCGATTGGCCTTATCCACTCGGCGTCGCGCAGATCGCGGGACAGGTTCCGCTGTGGCGCATGGCCGGCAAGCTGAAACAGCCCATCGTGAAAGAGATCGCCGAGCACAGCCTCACCGTGATCCACATGACGGAAGCGCTTCCCGACGCAGGCACGGGCTGGGCGTTCGACGGCGACAGGATCGGCGCCTTCACGACGCCGCGTCACCAGGCGAAGACCTATGCGAAGATGCGCGATCTCACCGCGCAGGCTTTCGGCAAGGCCGGCTATCCCGTTATCCGCGCGCCGCGCCCGGTCGCATTCTGGCACGAGACAGGAAGCGCGATCATGGGCGCGAACGAGGCGGCATCCGTCGTCGACACGACCGGACAGGTGCATGGCGTAGCCGGCCTTTATGTCGCCGACGCCTCCGTCCTGCCGACGGCGGGCGCGGTGAATACCGGGCTCACCATCATCGCGCTGGCGCTGCGTACGGGCGACGCGATTCTCGGGCGGCTGAAAGCCGTCGCGCCGCAGCGCGCGGCCGCTGAAGCCTGAGACCGTTTTCGAGGCAAATCTGTCCGTAAGGGCCGTTGCAGGGCGCAGGCGTGCGGCTAGTCTCGCGCTCATGCTCGAGATGCGCCCGAACTGCGAATGCTGCGACAAGGACCTCGACCCGTCGGGGACGGACGCCCGCATCTGTTCATTCGAATGCACCTTCTGCGCTGACTGCGCGGAGCACACGTTGAAAGGCAAATGTCCGAACTGCGGCGGCGGGCTCGTACCCCGCCCTCCCCGCGCGGCCGAAAAGCTGGCGAAGTTTCCCGGCTCGGCAAAACGCGTCACCAAGCCCAAAGGCTGCGAAGCCGCCTGACATCTTGTCGTCGGCGCGAGCCGGGCGTACTGCACGCCCATGTCGCGTCGCTGCCGCCTTTACCTCATTACGCCGCCCGAAATCGCGGACATCGCCGCATTCGCGCGCGAGCTGGATCAGGCGCTCGATGCAGGCGATGTCGCCTCGCTGCAGATCCGGCTGAAGTCGCGTGAGGGCGTGCCGGCGCCGGATCACCATATCCTCGAACTCGGCCAGCATATCATTCCGCGAGCACAAGAGCGCGGCGTCGCCGTGCTGATAAATGACAGGCCCGATCTCGCCGTCGAGCTTGGCGCGGACGGCGTCCATATCGGCCAGAGCGACATGCCCTACGCCAGAGCGCGCAAGCTGGTGGGTGATGGCGCGATCGTCGGCGTCACCTGTCACGACAGCCGCCATCTCGCCATGGAAGCGGGAGAGGCCGGCGCGGATTACGTCGCCTTCGGCGCCTTCCATCCGACCGACACCAAGGATCCCGCCGCGAAGGCCGAGCCCGAGCTGCTCACCTGGTGGCAGGAGATGATGGAGCTACCCTGTGTCGCCATCGGCGGCATTACGGCGGACAACGCCCGTTCGTTGGTGCAGGCGGGGGCGGACTTCCTCGCTGTTTCGGCGGGCGTCTGGCGCGCTTCCGGCGGCCCGAGCGCGGCGGTTAAGGCTTTCAACACCCTGTTCGACGAACTGGCCTCGTAAGCCGCACCCCGAAGGCGCGAACGAAGCTTGCGCTTTGGCTCCGCCCGGGTATGGGAACGGCGCTAGCCAAGGCTGTTTGACATGTCCCGTCCCTCCCCAACCGTCACCGTGATGATGGATGCTGCGCGCGCCGCTGGCCGGCGGCTGATCCGCGATTTCGGCGAGGTCGAGAACCTGCAGGTCTCGCGCAAGGGGCCGGCCGACTTCGTTTCGGCTGCCGACAAGAAAGCGGAAGAGATCATCCGCAAGAGCCTCGAGAAAACGCGCCCCGGTTACGGATTCCTGATGGAGGAAGGCGGCGAGATTAAGGGATCGGACAAGACGCATCGCTTCATCATCGATCCGCTCGATGGCACGCTGAACTTCCTGCACGGCATTCCGCACTTCTCCGTTTCGATCGGCCTGGAGCGCGATGGCAAGCTGCGCGCGGGCGTCGTCTTCGATCCGATCCGCAACGAGATTTTCTGGGCCGAGGACGGCGAAGGCGCTTGGCTCGACAACAAGCGCCTGCGCGTCGGCGCGCGCCGCAAGCTGTCCGAAGCGGTGGTGACTACAGGCATCCCGCAGCTGGGCGTCAACGGCGCCGAGAAATTCATGGAAGAGCTTGTGCGCGTCCGTAACGAGGTCGCCGCGGTGCGCCGCTTCGGCTCGGCGGCGCTGGACCTCGCGTGGGTGGCGGCCGGACGTTTCGATGGCTTCTGGGAACGCGGCCTGAGCCCGTGGGACATCGCGGCGGGCTTCGTTCTGGTGCAGGAAGCCGGCGGCACGACCGTGGGCCTCGACAAGCAGGACGCACGCAAGGGCTCCTTCGTCTCCGCCAACACCAGCCTCGCGCCAAAACTGGCCGAGACAATCGAAGGCAAGCTGAAGAAACCGGCGACGCACCCGAAACTGCGTCCGCTCTAGGCGTTTGGCATTTCACCGGCAGGAAGCTAGCCTCGCGCGATGAGCTCGTTCCGCCTCAATCCGGACCTCGACAGGAAGGCCCTGCGCCGCGTGTTCGACGCGGAAGGCCGCCTTCATGTGCCGAACGTTCTGGATGCCGCTTCCGCCGAGCATCTTCACGAGAAGCTCAGCACCACCCGGGACTGGGTGTTCGTGTTCAACCGCGGCAACCGGCATTTCGAAGTCACGCAGGAAAACTTCGCGCGCATGCCGAAGGAAGCCCTGATGCAGATGCAGCGCGACATCTTCGAAACCGCGCGCGACGGCTTCCAGCTCGCCTATGACGTCGTCAACGTCTCGAAGAAAACGGACACGGTGCTGACGCAGGACCCTGTGCTGGTTGACCTGCACGCTTTCATGAACGGCTCCGACTATATCGGCCTGATGCGTGATATCACGGGACAGGAGCGCGGCGCGTGGTGCGATGTCACCGCCACGCGTTACAAGCCCGGCCATTTCTGCGAGATGCATGACGACAGCGCCGACGATGGCGAGCGTCTGGTCGCCTTCGTCCTCAACATGACGCCGCGCTGGCGCGTCGACTGGGGCGGTCTGCTGCTGTTCGTAGACGAACGCGGACACGTCTCCAGCGGCCTCACGCCAGCGTTCAACGCGCTGAATCTCTTCCGCACGCCACAGCCGCACACGGTCACGGCGGTTGCGCCGTTTGCCGGCGCGAACCGCCTGTCGATCACGGGCTGGCTGCGGCCGACGGCCTAGTCCCAGTCATAGAACGGGCGAACCTCGATCCGCCCGGTGCGGGCCACGGGATGGCGCGAGGCGACCTCAACGGCTTCCGCCATGTTGGCGCATTCGAGAATATCGAAGCCGAGAATCACTTCCTTGCATTCGGCGAAGGGGCCGTCGGTGATGATCTTGTGCTTGCGGCGCACGCGCACGGTCTTCGCTTCGCTCGCGGCGGCGAGCCGATCGCCCATGACGCGCCTGCCTCTGCTGTCGTTGTCCTCTACCCACGCCTCGACCTCGCCGGGCTTCTCCGGCTCGCTGTCTGGCTCGGCGTCGCTGCAGACCAGCATCATGAAACGCATCGTTCCGTCCTTTGCCGCGAAAACCACAGGACGGAGAGGCCTCCGCCAACCCGACAATAAGCGATTGAAAAAAGATTCCAGCTCGGTGGCCGCTGGTTTCGGCGCCTTGCCGCGCCTTTCCGTCCCAAGTAGTTCCAGCTCATGCTGACCCTTCCCGCCGTGCCCGCGCGCGCCACGCTCATGCGCAACCTCTCACTGGCGCTTGTGGCGCTGGTCATCATCGTGGCCGCCGACCAGTTCACCAAATGGCTGGTGGTCGAGCAGATGAACCTGCGCGAGGTGAAGTCCATCGACTTCATCCCGTTCCTCAACTTCCGCATGGCCTGGAATCCGGGCGTCAATTTCGGCCTGTTTTCCGCTGACGACGCGACTGGCCGCGTGCTGATCATCGCGTTCACCGCGATCCTCGCGGCCACGATTTTCATTGCATCCCTGTGGAGCCGCAGGCCCTTGTCAGCCATCGGGCTCGGCATCGCGGCCGGCGGCGCCATCGGCAACCTGATCGACCGGTTCATTCACGGCGCTGTCGCCGACTTCATCAACATGTCGGGCTTCGGCATCCGCAACCCATGGTCGTTCAACATCGCCGACATCGCGATCTTCGCAGGCTTCGCCTTGCTGTTCTGGCCCGCGAAGAAAGATGCGCCTGCGAGCGTCAGCCAGCCGTGAACTGCATCTCGGCCAGCTTTGCATACAGCCCGCCCGCGCGGACGAGGCTTTCATGGTCGCCCTGCTCCACCACGCGGCCTTGATCGAACACGACGATACGGCTGGCGCGGCGTACGGTGGCAAGCCTATGGGCGATGACCAGCGTTGTGCGGCCCTGCGAGGCTTGATCGAGCGCCTTCTGCACCAGCCGTTCATTCGCTGCATCGAGCGCTGATGTCGCTTCATCCAGCAGCATCACCGGCGCGCCCCGCACAAGCGCACGGGCAATCGCAATACGCTGGCGTTCGCCGCCGGATAGCTGCCGGCCTTTGGCGCCGACTTCAGCTGCAAGCCCGCCACGCGGCTCGAGGAAGCTGAACGCTTCCGCCTTGCGCAGCGCCTCGCGCACGTCGTCATCGCTCGCATCTGTACGCCCGAAACGGACGTTGCCCGCCGCATCGCCCGAGAAGATCGGCGCTTCCTGCGGCACATAGGCAAATCGCGCGCGCCATTCCGACGGATCGACCTCGCGCGCATCGAGCCCGTCGAGCGTGACGCCGCCCGTCTGCGGATCGAAGAAGCGCAGCAGCATCCGGAAAACCGTGGACTTGCCCGCACCTGACGGCCCCACCAGCGCGATCATTTCGCCGGGCTTCGCTTCGAACGTCACATCGGAGAGCGAAGGCCCCTGCGCGGCAGGATAGGAGAAAGAAACGTTGTCCAGCTTCACATGCCCCGCGAGCTTGGCAGGCATGGGTTTTGGATGGGCAGGCGCTGCAATGTCGGGGCGCTGTTCGAGGATCTCGACCGCGCGCACGGCAGCGCCCGAGGCGCGCATCGCATCGCCCATGACTTCCGCCACGGTCGCAAAACCACCGACGCCGAACATGGCGAGCAGCACGAACTGCATGAACGAACCAACGCTCATTGCGCCCGACTGCACCTCCAGTGCGCCAATCCAGACCACGCCCGTAACACCCGCGAACATCAGCGCGATGATGATGCCCGTCAGCCAGGCCCGCGCGCCGATCCGCGCCAGCGCCGCCTTGAAGGCCAGCTCGATTGCTGCGCGGAAACGTCCTTCCCGCTCCTTCTCCATACCGTAGGCCTGCACGAGATCGATGGCGTCGATGGTTTCGGTCGCTTCGGCAGCAGCGTCCGCGATGCGGTCCTGCGCATTGACGGACAGCTTCCTTACGCGCCGCCCCATGGCGAGGATCGGCAGGATCAGCACGGGCGTCAGCAGGAACAGTATTCCCGTCAGCTTCCATGACGTGATGAACATCAGGATCAGCGCGCCGATCGACGTCACGAACGACCGCACCGCCATCGAGAAGGTGGAACCGAAGAACGTCTCGATCAGCGTCACATCCGCCGTGAGGCGGGAAACCGCCTCGCCGGTCTTGAGCTTCGAGAAATAGGCCGGCGAGAGCGACATCAGCCGCGCATAGACATCCCCGCGCAGGTCGGCCGCCAGCCGCTCGCCGAAGCGCGAGAAGAAGTAGAACCGCACGGCGGAGGCAACGCCCAGCGCCAGTGCGATCCCGATCATCGCGCCGAAGCCGGCATTGATCATCGCCGGATCGAAACTCTGGAACGCATTGTTGCCCAGCCACTGCACCGGGAAGGTGATGGCAAGGTTCAGCGCCGCGGCAACGAACAGGAAGATTACGCCCATCACCGCCGTCGTCCGCTGCTTCACGATATAGGGCATCAGCTTGAGCAGCGGCCCGAGCGACTTCGATTTCGCACGCTCCGGCCCGCCCTCACCCCAGCGCTGGGCGCCGGCAGTACGGTCGAAACTGGCGCCGCTGGAGGAACTGGAAGAGGACCCGGAAGGGCTTGCGCCGTCGCTCATTTCGCCCTCAAAGCCCTGATTTCCGACGTTTCAGCCGCCCAGCTTGCCAGTCCGGCCCTGTTCGGGTATGAGCCCCGCTCCCGAATTCAGCAAGGCTCCCTTCGGCGTTAACGCCGCCGGGCCCTCGCGCAGCCGCCAGAGACTTCCGATGAAGAAAGAAGGCCATCCCGACTACCACATCATCAACGTGGTGATGACCGACGGGACCAAGTACCAGACGCGCTCGACCATGGGCAAAGCCGGCGACACGCTGTCGCTCGACATCGACCCGAAATCGCACCCGGCCTGGACCGGCGGCGCAGCCGCATCGCTTGATCGCGGCGGCCGTCTGTCGCGCTTCAAGGACAAGTTCAAAGGCTTCGTCAAAACCACCTGATCCGGTTTTGATGCACCAAACACGGGAGGGCCCGCGGGAAACCGCGGGCCTTCTGCTGTCAGGCATCGCCCGGCGCGCGCATCAGCCACGCAGCGCCCGCCAACGCCAGGGCCACGGCGGCGGCGAACCACAACCCGGCCAGCCCCACATGTGGCCACGCCATCGCGCCCACCACCGCTCCGGCGACCAGCCCTGTCCACAACAGTGCGTAAGGAACCCAGGCGAGGCGCGGTCCGCCGGTAAGCGCTGCCGCCAGACGCTGTCCCAGTTTCACGAGCGTGCCGGTCATGCAGGTGAGACCGATCGATACCTCGCCATCGCGCTCGAAAGTCGTGTTCTCGGCGCCCATGGCGGCGGCGACGCAGGTCAGGGCGAGATCGCTCCAGCCGAGTCCCGCGAATCCGGCGGCGCCCGCGAGCATGGCTGCGACCAGCGCCAGCACCACGGGCTTTCGCTTCGCTCCCGCAAACCGGCCGACGAAGCTGCCCACCACCACACCAAGCAGGAATGAGCCGATCAGCCGCCCGGCGATCAGCGCCTCCTCGGGCACGCCCGCGATGCCCACCGCGAGCCGCGTGGAATTGCCGCTCATGAAAGAGACAAAGAAGCCGCCGAGGCTGAGGAAACCGATGGCGTCCACATAGCCGGCCAGCACCTACGATCCAACCGCCAGCGCAATGTCGTTCCTGCGATGCTGCAGCATGATCCGCCCTCCACGCTCCGTCCGGTCCAAGCGGAGCATGGCGATGCGCGGCGTGTCCACTGGCCCTTCGTTGCGCCCCGCCTGCCGGCAAGCTAGCTTCGATCATCGGGGCGAAGGATGACCAACGGGGCGCAATCGCAGAAACGGCTGCTGCTGGCTTATGCCGAAGGTAGCAGCGAACTCATGAAGCCATTGCGGCGCGCTTTCGAGGCGGCGGGTTTCCAGGTCGACATCTCGTCCGACGCGCAGCCCCTTTCCGCCGAAGCCATCGACGCAGCCAACGCCGTGGTCGTGTGCTGGACGCCGGCGGCCGTCGCCAGCGATGGAGTCAATCTCCGCGCCGCAAGGGCGAGAAAGACACGCAAGCTCTTCCCGGTGTTGCTAGCGCCCTGCTCGCCGCCGGCCAATCTCGGCGGGCGTTTCGCGACCGATCTCTCGGGCTGGCATGGCGATCCGGGCGACAAGGAGTTCCTGGCGCTGGTCGAGGCGCTGCAGGGGCGGCTGTCAGGCCGGATGTTCGCCAGTCCGATCTGGCGCTCGCGCTATTTCTCGATCGGCGGCGCGGGCGCTGCAGCGCTCGGGGCAGTGGCGATCATCGCGAACTTCGGTGACCTGCGTCAGACCGTGGAAGGCTTCACCAATCCCGCCGCATCCGAGCAGCAGGTCAGGATGACGGAGGCGAAGGTCGACGAAGTCCTTGTCCTGCTGAAACAGAAATCGCCAGCTCCGCTTGATGCGACCACCGAAGCTGCCCTGCGCGAGAGCATCGCCAGCCTCCTGTCGGCGCAGGACGGCGCCAGCGAGCGTGCCGCCGCAAAGCTGGAAGTAGGCGACATAGATGGCGCGCTCCGGGATCTGCACGCCATGGCGGAGGAAGGCGAGCGCGCGGCCCGCAGCCTCGCCGAGGCGCACAGGCAGATCGGTGCCCTCGCCTTCGCGACCGACACGTTCACGGCGCTTTCGGCCTACGAGCGGGCGTCGCAACTAGCCCCCGACGATCTCGCCACGCGCGGCCTTCTAGGCCATCTCTACCTGCGCACAGGACAGCTGGACGAGGCCGAGGTCGCCTACCGCTACATCTTCGACAACGCGATCCAGGACGAAGCCCAGCGCGCAGCAGCGGCAGGCAGCATCGGGGTGGTTGCGATGACGCGGGACGACCATCGCAAGGCGGAGCAGTATTTCAACTACGCGCTCAACATAAACCGCGCCATCGGCAACAAGGCTGGCGAGGCCAACGATCTGACGGATCTCGGCAGCGTTGCCATGGCCCGGGACGAGTACGCAAAGGCCAGAACGCTCTACAGCCAGGCGCTCGCGCTCCAGAAGCAGTTCGGCGACCAGGTGGCGAAAGCGGTGACGATCAACCGGATCGGCCATCTCGACCTGAAACAGGGCCGTCTTGATGCAGCCCAGGCGTCATTCGACCAGGCACTGAAGATATACCGCACGCACGAGGACGTCGAAGGACAGTCGGCGGCGCTGGCCTCGCTCGGCGATCTGGCGCGGGCGCGGAAGCGCACCGCCGATGCGGACCGTTTCTACCGGCAGAGCCTCGAGCTCGCCCGGGAATTCGGCGTGCGCGAGGGCGAAGCCGGCGTTCTTGTAAGTCTCGGCGAGATGGCGCTCGAACGCGGCGACCGCACGGCGGCGATCGACGATTTCCGCGATGCACGGGATCTCTTCCGCGAGATCGGCCTCACGCCGGACGTCGATGACATGGATGCACGGCTGAAGGCGGCAGGCGCCACAGCGTCGCCCGAAGGCGCCGAGAACTAGCGGCTATTTCCGCCAGACGGACAGCGGATCGAACGCGCCTTTTTCCGCGGCGGCGCGCAGGCGGTCGATCTGCTTCATCACAGGGTTGTCAGCGGGCTCGGGGCTTTCCGAGTACAGCGTCGAGTCGAAGCGATAGACGCGCTCGTACAGCGCGCGCGAGCGATCAACGAGCGCGAGCAGCGGCGCAGGCATCACGGCGCGGTCGATGGGATGCGGTTCGCCGGGACGCGCGATGCGATATTTCTCGTCGCCCGCTTCTTCGACCTTCATGTCCTTCTCGCGGACGGCGCGTTGCACGACCAGCCAGGAAGCGGCCTGCATCAGGCGCGTCGTCACTTCCATGCTTTCGGCGGCGTAAACCAGTGCGAGTTCGCGGTTGAGCTTGCGGGAATCCGTGCGGCCAGCGCCATCGAGATAAGTCGCGGCTTCTTCGACCAGCTGCATGCCTTCCTTGAAAAGGCGGTCGAACATCTCCGAAGCGGCAAATTCAGCCACACGGCGCTTCCACTCGTCGCGCGTCGGATCGGCTGATTGCATTGCGTCGCGCATCAAGTCCTCAAAATACATCAGCCCGGCGAACCAGTCTCGTCCCGAGACCTTGCCCAAGCCTTATCTACGGTAACCCCGTGTTCCTTTCCGGTATCACGCAAATCCCTTGCCGCTTTATGAGGGCGCAGCTGCGGCGCCCTGAAACGCGGTATTTGAACGGCACTCAGGACTTGAAGAAGGCCGCCTCGGCTGCCTTCCTGGTCGCCTCCTTCTTCGCGATCATCGCCTCGCAGGCGGCGATATCGGCCTTCAGGGCCTCGATCTTCTCCTTCAGGTCCTGGATCGACATGTCGTCCAGAGACCGTTTCACCACCCGAATGGGCTCTTCATCGAACGTCATGGCCGCTCTCCTCGGTTCTGACCTCTCGCGCCCCAACTTGGCTTGACCATGCCCCTGCGGCGCGCCCAAGACAGGCTTCCGTCCCGTTCATGATTAAACCCCGGAAGCGCCAAATGTCCAAATCCGTGATGACAGCGGTGAAATCCGTGGTGGGCCAGCCGCTCACCCTGCACGAGATCGAGAAGCCCTCTCCTGGACCGGGTCAGGTGCTGATCCGGGTTCACGCAGCCGGGGTAAACCGTCCCGACCTCGTGCAGCGCGCCGGCCGCTATCCCCCGCCACCGGGAGCGCCCGAAACGCTCGGTCTTGAGGTCGCGGGCGTGATCGATGCGGTCGGCTCCAACGTCACGAAGTGGAAGGGCGGCGAGAAGGTCTGCGCCTTGGTCCCGGGTGGGGCCTATGCCGAATACGCGCTCGCGCACGAAGGCTCGTGCATGCCGATCCCCGAGCCGCTGAGCTTCACAGAAGCTGCAGGCCTGCCGGAGACCGTGCTGACAGTCTGGAACAATGTGTTCGAGATGGGGAAACTGAAGCCGGGCGAGGCGCTGCTGATCCATGGCGGCGCCAGCGGCATCGGCACGACGGCAATCCAGATGGCCAAGGCTTGGGGCGCGACGGTTTACGCAACCGCCGGCACGGACGAGAAATGCCGCCTCTGCGAGAGCCTCGGGGCCACGCGCAGCATCAACTACAAGACGGAGGACTTCGAAACCGTCATGCGCGACGCCGGCGGCGTCGACGTGATCCTCGACATGGTCGGCAAGCCGTATTTCGACAAGAACCTGACGATCCTGAAGGACCTCGGGCGCCTCTGCTACATCGCCTTCCTGCAGGGCTCGAAGGTCGAGGGCGACCTCCTCCGCCTGATGATGAAGCGCATCACGATCACGGGCTCGACCCTCCGCATCCGCACCGACGACTACAAGGCAATGTTGGCGAAGGGCGTCGTCGATAACATCTGGCCGATGATCCGGGACGGCCGGTTCCGGCCCCAGGTGACCGCCGTATTTAACCTAGCGGAAGCCGACGCCGCCCACGCCAAAATGGACGCAAGCGATCATGCCGGGAAAATAATTCTGCAAGTGGCCCAATAAGTCGCTGATTCTAGGCGTCCCACGCCCGTCATCCCGGGTTCACAACCGGGAAAACCTGAACTATATCAGCGGCGCTTAGGACTACTTCTTCTTCTCGACAATTCCGAGAAACCCGGCCCTAGCGCCGGGTTTTTCGTTTTCTGGACCTCGTGAGGCGACTATGGCCAAGATTCTCATGCCCAAAGCGACAGCCGTCTGGCTGATCGACAACACCACGCTCACCTTCGAGCAGATCGCGGAGTTCTGCGAACTCCATCCGCTGGAAGTCAAAGGCATCGCCGATGGCGAAGTCGCCGAAAGCATGCGCGGCGCCGATCCTGTCGCCTCAGGCGAACTGACCCGCGAAGAGATCGAGAAGGGCGAGAAGGACAAGACCTACCAACTCCAGATGCCGCCGCTGAAGCACTCCAACGTGCCGGAAGCCAAGAAGAAGGGCGCCCGTTTCACGCCGGTGTCGCGCCGCAAGGACCGCCCGGACGCCATCGCCTGGTTCCTGCGCCACCACCCTGAAATCACCGATGCGCAGATCTCGAAGCTGATCGGCACCACCAAGTCGACCATCGAGTCGGTGCGTTCGCGCCAGCACTGGAACGCCACCAACCTCAAGCCGGTCGATCCGGTGACGCTGGGCCTGTGCACGCAGATCGAGCTCGATGCCCTCGTCTCGAAAGCCGCTGCCAAGCGTACATCGGCGCGCGACGAGAAAGACGCCCGCCTCGCCGGCCCCACGCTGCGCAAGGTCGTGACGCCTCCCCCGGTTGAGCCGACCGCCGAAACGACGGCGGATGGCGAAGAGAAACCACGCGCGAACATCACCGCCGAGCAGCTGTTCGCCAACTTCGGTAAGAACAAGCCGGCGGACGAGTAGCTCCCGCTTCGCCTGAAGTCAGTCCTCGGCTGGATAAGCCGGACCGTCGTCCTCGGCCCGCTCCGCAGCGGGACCGTTGGCGTGGGGCGGGCGCGGCGCTGCGGGGGCGAGGCGGCCGGTCAGCGCTTCCTCGATGGCTTCGAGCCGGTCATGCGACCGGTTCAGCGCCACCAGCATGTCAGCGAGCATGCGAAGCCCCAGCCAGATCGAAAACGGGACCGCGATGCCCATCGTCACCTGGAACGCAGCGACGACATAGAGTTTCGCCACTACGCTCCCGACGGCCAGGAACAGCATCACCGCCGAGCACAGCGCCAGAAAGCCGCCGACCAGCGCCAGCGCCGACCGCAACAGGCTGGGCGATATCGGCTGTTCGTTGTCCCAGAGGCCTCGCATCGTCTCTCCCTCGTCCGCCGAATGCACGCCCCTTGGCGCACATTCGCCCAGCCGCGCACAAGGTCAATCAGGACCCTAGGGAATGTTCGCTTGCGATCGCGCGCGCGGCAGCAGTTGCCGGCGACTCAACCTTCGCGAGGGAGGGATCCCGCCGCGCCAGGCGCGGCGGTGAATGCGCCTAGTGCTCGACGCGGAGCAAGGCGATCTCATCCTTTATTCGAAGCTTTTTTCGTTTGAGCTCGTGGATCCGTACGTCATCGCCGGCCGGGTGTTTCAATTCGGCGGAGATCGCCGCCTCGAGGCGCTTGTGGCGCTCACTCAACTCTTTGATGCGTGCTTCCAGGCTCATGAAAGGCCTCTCCTGTTCAGGGGCGGCCCGGCCTTGATCCGCAAGGGGATTTCAGCCCGGCACAACCCAACCCCGACCGCGAGCGGAAGGGCGGCGTCCGCGACGGCCTCGCAGGATTTCGAGGAGACCGATGCGGTGCGCTGACCACCGCACGATAAGTGAAACACGAAGAATTCCGTCCGTCACGACTTGAAAGCCGCGAATTCCGCCTCCGCATGAAAAAATATCAATCCGCCTTCGCGACGAGCCCCCACCGCCCATGCGGAAGGCGCCGCAGAGCATTCCCACTGCACGCGTCCGCCTTCACGGAATCGCTGCGGTTTGCTATGCAGGGCGCCGGCGGGAGGGTGGACGGGCAAACAGCCTGTCGATTGGCCTTTCGCGTTGCAGCGCCTTGAATCGTAGCCGGATTCCGGACCCGATTCGGCGTCGGCAAAAAGCGGAGTCGATCGAGTTGAGCGATATCGTCTTCGATCCCACTGACATGGATGGCATGCTTGTCCGTCTGGAAGAATTGCGCGCGCGCCACCGCGAACTCGACACGACGATCGAACGGCTGGAAATCGAGGGCGGCAACGACATCCAGATCATGGGCCTCAAGCGCGAGAAGCTCCGCGTGAAGGACCGCATCGCCTGGCTGTCCTCGAAGATCACGCCCGACATCATCGCGTAGCGGAAGCGCGCCTGAATCGCGCAGTGAGCGAAACGCGCGTGACAGTTTTGCATCGTGGATGAGTAAAGCCGCGCACTCACATGAATCCTCGCGGCCTGCGCAAGACTCCTGAAATCCGATCGGGTGATGTGCGCGCCGGACGCATCAAGGGAGCCCCCGCATGTCCCGACCCCGCACATCGACGTCACGCATAGTCGCAAGCCTGATGGCTGCAGCATCAGCCGTCGCGCTGATGGCGGCTCCCGCCTTCGCCCAGGACACGGACGACGACCGGCTCGACGTCGTCATCATCACCGCGACGCAGCGCGAGGAAAATCTGCAGGATGTGCCGGTGTCCGCAGCCACCCTGTCGGACGACCAGATCGGCGCGATCTTCTCCGCCGGCGAGGATGTGCTGGCACTCGCAGCGCGCGTGCCTGCCGTCTATGCCGAAAGCTCTAACGGCCGTGTCGCGCCCCGCTTCTACATCCGCGGCCTCGGCAACACCGATTTCGACCTCGCCGCATCGCAGCCCGTCTCGATCATCATGGACGATGTCGTGATGGAGAATGTAGTCCTGAAATCGACGCCGATCTTCGACGTCGAGCGCGTCGAGGTCTATCGTGGGCCCCAGGGCACGCTGTTCGGCCGCAACACGACGGCGGGCATCATCCGCTTCACGTCAGTCCGCCCGAGCGACACGTTCGATTATCGTGCGCAGGCATCCTATGGCTCCCTTGGCTCCTTCACCTTCGATGGCGCCGTCGGCGGGCCGATTGCTCCGGGCGTCTCGGGCCGCGCCTCCCTGCTCTACCAGCACCGCGACGACTGGATCGACAACACTTTCACACCGGGCGACGACGAACTCGGCGGCTATGACGAGATCGCCGCGCGTGGCCAACTGCTGTTCACGCCCTCGGACCAGCTGGAGATCCTGCTCGATGGCCACGTCCGCGATCTTGAAGGCACCTCGGCTATCTTCCGCGCCAACGTGATCACGCCCGGCACGAACGGCCTCAACGCCAACTACGACCGCGATCGCGTCATCTACAACCAAGGCGGCGGCAATCCGCAGGCCTACAAGGGCTGGGGCGCATCGGCGAACGTCACCTATGACTTCGGCGACGTCGAACTGACCTCCATCACCGCCTACGAGACGACCGACGGCTCTAGCCGCGGCGATATCGATGGCGGCGTCGCCGGCGTAGGCCCTGGCTTCATCCCATTCGACTCGGACACGCAGGACGGTCTCGACGATCTCGACCAGACCACGCAGGAAATCCGCCTCGCCAGCGACACCACCAGCCCGCTGCAATGGCAGACCGGCATCTACTGGTTCGATTCGTCCTACACGATCACCACGGTTGGCCCGCTCGGCTTCCCGCCCTCGACCACGCTGACACACGACAACACGTCGTGGGCCGTCTTCGGCCAGGCCAGCTATGACTTCTCCGACCAGTTCACGGTCACCGGCGGCTTGCGCTACACGGATGATGACAAGGATCTCACCGTCCTGGGCGCCCCTGCCAGCAACCGCAGCGTCTCGGACGATCATGTCAGCTGGGACGTCGCGGCGATGTACGACGTCAACGACGACGTCTCGCTGTTCGCCCGCGTGGCTGATGGCTTCCGCGGCCCATCTATCCAGGGCCGCGACGTCGCCTTCTTCGCCCCGCCCTCCGTGGCGCAGTCCGAAACGGTCCTGTCGTGGGAAGCGGGCGTGAAGTCCTTCATCGGCGACACGCTGCGTCTCAACGCGGCCGTGTTCACCTACGAGGTCGAGGACATCCAGCTCACCGCCGTCGGCGGCGCGGGCAACACCGTGCAACTGCTCAACGCCGACAAGGGCAAGGCGTGGGGCTTCGAGGTCGACGCCGAATGGGCGCCTCTCGACAACCTCATCTTCACGGGCGGTGTTTCCTACACCGACACCGAGCTCGATGACCCCGGCCTCGCCGTCGGCATCTGCGCCCAGTGCACCGTGACGGACCCGACCGTCGTGATCGGCGGCTCGACACGCGCGCTCGTGGACGGCAACCCCTTCCCGAATGCGCCGGAACTGACGGCGAACTTCACCGCGCGCTACTCGACGCCGTTCAACGCGTTCGGTTCCGACGGCGAACTCTTTGCCTTCACGGACTGGTCCTACCAGGGTGCCACGAACCTCTTCATCTACGAGTCGACCGAATTCCAGACCGACGAACAGTTCGAAGGCGGCCTGAAATTCGGCTGGGCCCGCACGGACGGCTCGCTGGAAGTCGCGGCCTTCGCCCGCAACATCACGGACGAGGACAACATCAAGGGCGGCATCGACTTCAACAACAACACCGCCTTCGTCAACGAACCCCGCATCGTCGGCATATCGGTGAAAGTGGCGAACTAAACGCGCAACGATACTGACGCTGAAGGGCCTGCTCCCCGGAGCGGGCCCTTCTTTTCGACTGCGATGCTGGGGCTAGTCGATATGCTTGATCGATTTGCCGGAATGCGACTTGATCAGGGCAAGCGCCCCGTCCAGTGACTTCGCCGTACCGATGTCATGTCCCGAGCTGGTGAGCACACCCACGGACACTTTCCGCACGTAGAACACGCCCTGATACTCGCCGACCGTGTAGAGCCCGCCGCCCTGCACAACGACCTGCCGTTTGCTGCCCATTCGACTTCCCCAATCCATGAGACCGCGCGTTGCCGCATGGCAGCCTACCACAAGGCGAGCGGCGCGGCGTGGCGCCGGTCTCCGGGGCGCTCTACTTCACACCACCCGCTTCGACGCAATCTCGTGGATTTCGACGCCCGTCGTGCTCGTCGCCAGCCTGCGCAGCATCGCTGCCGTCTCGCGGCTGTAGTCCTTGGCGAAATGTTCCTGCACCGCCGCCATGTCGCGCCAGCGCTCCACGAACACGAACGTGTTCGGCGCCATCGCGTCCTCTCATGCACGCCATGGCTGATGCAGCCCGGCTCCGTCCGCGACAACGTCACATGCCGGATCGACGCCTCGAGAAATGCCGCCCGGTTCTCCGGCGCCACCACAACAGTCCCCGTGATCAGGATCATCGAAACCCTCCGTATCGTTCCGAAATATGCGTCTTGACTGACTAGAGCTAATACTCTAATCAACTAGAGCAATAGCTCTAATCACTGCGAGCAGATGACCGACACCAAGACACGAATCCTCGACACGGCCCTGGAGCTCTTCAACGAGCTCGGCACGGCCAATGTCACGACCAATCACATCGCCGAGGCGATGGGGATGAGCCCGGGCAATCTCTATTACCACTACAGGAACAAGGCCGAGATCGTGCGGGGTCTGTTCGCGCGCATCATGGCCGCCTGGGCGGAGAACTACGCCCTCCCCGCTGGCAAGGCCCCAACCCCGAAAACGATGGACGCCATGGCCGCCGGCAATTTCGAGATCCAGTGGCGCCATCGCTTCTTCTTCCGCGACCTCACCATGCTGCTCGCCGCCGATCCGGAACTGGCCAGCATCTATCGCGAGAACCGCGAGGCAGGCATGGCCAACACCGTCGCCCTGCTGCGCCATTTCATCGACGCCGGCCTGATGGCACCGACCGACAAGCGGGCGCTGGACGAGATCACCCAGCTGCTCTGGCTGGTTGGCGATTTCTGGCTGGTCTTCCGCGACGCTGGCGGCAAGGAGCCGACGCAAGCCGACATGGACCAGGGTGTCCGCCTCTTCCGCAGAATTCTCGCGCCTCATCTCAGGGACAAATCGAAATGACGTCGCCGAAAACCGCCGCAGGCGTCCTGCTCATTGCCGTACCGCTCGTCTTCACTGCCGGCTTCACCGGCCTGCAGATGACATTCGACTATCCCGACATCCTGCGCCACCCGGGCGGCGAGGTGCTGACGCGCTTCGCGCACGCTGGCGTCGATCTCAACATCTACTGGTACGCCATGATGGCCGCCGCCATCGGCATGATCCCGGCCACGGTAGCAGCGGGCCTACACTTCTGGAAACGCGACAGCCTCCTCGCGGGTCTCTCGATCGCGTTCGGCGTTCTCGCCGGACTCGTGCAGGCGCTGGGTCTCATCCGCTGGGTGCTGCTCGTGCCCGGCCTCGCCTCCGCCTATGCCGCGCCAGGCGCAACCGAGATCGACCGCGCGATGGCGGTCTCGATCTTCGACGCGACCAGCCTCTATCTCGGCGTCGGCGTCGGCGAACACCTTGGCTATCTCTTCACCGGCATCTGGACGGTGCTGGTCTCGGCCCTGCTCTTCTCGAGCCGCCGCATTGTCTCGCTCACGGGCTTCGCGCTCAGCCTCGGCGTGATGGCCGGCATGCTCGAGCCGTTCAGCCTGCCCATGGCCGCCGACATCAACGCCATCGGCTATTCGCTCTGGGCCCTCTGGACGCTCGTCCTTGGCGTCCTGCTGCTGGTCGAAGGCCGCACGGTCCGTGTCGGCAACGCGCAACCCGCCTGAACCCCGAAAGCAAAACGCCGCCCCCGGAAGGGAGCGGCGTCAAGCTGAGTAGTGGTCGTTCCGAGGTTACGAAGCCAGCCTTACGAAGAGCGGGCCGGGGTCTGCGGCGCGGTCGGCTGTTCCGTCACGGGGACGGCAGCTTCAGTCGGCTCCGGCTTCGGGCCCGTGGTGCAGCAACGGATCTGCATTTCGAGGACCTGGTCGTTGAAGCGGCAACCTTCGTCCGAGATCTCGCGAAGGATCGACGGAGCGCCGGCGCTGTACGTGAAGCGGGTCTGCACGCAGGACTGGACTTTATAGCCCGTGCCGCACGCGCCGACTTTCGAGCGCTGGACCGTTTTGGTTTCGCAGTTGAAGGCAGCTTGCGTCATCGCGGCGTCAGCGGCGGCCTTGGCGGCGTCGGCCGAAGCCTGGGCCGAGTTGGCGCGCGAGAGCGCGTTGTCCGCGATCGAGCGAGCCTGGCTGAGGCTCATGTTGGTTTCGGAAAGCGCGCGCTTCTGACCGTCGATCTCGACGTTCACCTTGCACACGTCCTTGTTCACGTTGTCCGGGTTCGAGCAGTACTCGACCACGGTCATGTCTTCCGGAATTGCCTGGCACGCAGCAGCGGCAAGAGCCATTGCGACCGCGGCCGCGAGAGTTTTCAAATTCATGATTGGTAATCCTCCATCACCTCGCGGGAACATGGAGCAGGCGCGTTTCGCGGCAAGTGAAACAACCGCAAACCTTCCTGCAATCAGAGCGTTGCGCGGAAGGACTCGCGTACGAAGCGTGGCGAGAAGGTGGCGTTTCCGATTACGCGCAGTTCATCCGTACGCGGAAAATCCTGATTCAATTGCGTTTCCCGTACGTGCCTCAACCAGATGACCCGCACGGATCTCGCGCCGCGATTCATCAACAGGCCCAGCATGAAATTTTGCTCACGCAGCTGGCTCACATCGATTCACGCTATCGCATGCAGGCGCAGTCGCCACGTGATCAGCTGGAATCGTGAAAGGGCCAGCCTACGGCGTCGGCGTCGGCGGCTGCCGGTCGCGGTCGCGGCGGGATCCGAACATCATCATCAGATCGCTCGCCGCCTTCAGCTCTTCCATGTCGACGGCGTCGTCCTTGTTGACGTCCAGCGTCGCAAAGCGCGGCTTCAGCGCGCCGGCGATGCGGCCCCTGACCTCGGTCAGCTGGATCTTGTCGTCGAGATTGTCGTCCAGCATGCCCACGATGCGCATCTGGCGCATCTCGTCGGTCGCGTCCGCGGGCTTGGCCACCGTCTCGTCGGTCCACTGATAGTAGATCGACGTGTAGTGCATCTCCTCCCACGACTGGTCGCCCCAGATGACCTTCGCCTTCGGATCGGGGTTCGCCGCGTTCCGCACCGAGTTATCGTAGTAATACGTCGCCACCAGCTTTGCACCCTTCGGCACGAGCACGGGCTCGGCGAAATCGTACGTGCGTTGCCAGTTGAAGTCGTAACGCGGCAGGTTGATCAGCGTCTGCTTCGTGCCGTCTGCCTTGATCATGTCCACACGCCCCGCCTGCCCGCGATAGTGCGTGTGCAGGAAGATCGAATAGAGCAGCGCGTCTTTCGGGAAGGTCAGGTACGCGATCTCCTCGTGCATGTCCTTTTCGGGCGGCAGCTCGATGAAATTGTCGGCGATCACCGTGTGGTGCATCACCTTCTCCGGCGTCTCGCCTTCCGGATAGAAATAGAAGCCGATCTTCGAGTTATCGACGCCTTCCTTGCCATAGGGCGTGTAGTGGAACTGGAAGCCCATATTCCCGCCGGCCGGCAGGAAGATGCCCAGCCCGTCCGGCACGCGGAAGCTTTCGCCGCCCACGGCGTACTCCCCATAGTTCTGCTCCCACTGCCCTGCCGAAGCAGGCCCGGGGCGCGGCGTGCCGGGAATGTAGCCGGCGAGAATGTGGTGAACTCCGCGCCGATCGCCCGGCATGATGCTGGCGGCCTTCACCCAGCGCCCTTCGGTCAGCGGGTTCACAGCCGTCGGATACTGGTACTGCACCACGCCCGAAGCCGGGATGGTATAGGCCGGCGCATTGATGATCAGGTCCGGCTTGCCCAGCGGCCACTCCGGCGCGGTGCTCGCCGCTTCCTTCAGCGGATCGCCGCCATCGCCGCGCGGCGCGCCCGCCTCGACCCAGTGAACGATCGTCTTGATCTGGTCGTTGGTCAGGCTGGCGTCATGCTTGAACTTGCCGATGGTCGAATCCGGATGCCAGGGCGGCATCGTGTCGGTGCGGATCGACTCGCGGATCATTCCCGAGAAGCCCTTCACCACATCATAGCTGTCCATCGCGAACGGGCCGATGCCGCCTTCCTGGTGGCAGGCCACGCACTTGGCCGTGAGGATTGGCGCGACGTCTTTCGAATAGGAAATCTTGCTGTGCTCCGCGCGCCGCTCGCGCTCCGGGAAGCTGATCGCCGCGCCCGATCCCTTGATCTCCGTCTTCGCGACCGCCTTGCCCGCCGCGATATCGGCCAGCGCCGGGCCCACGCCATCGACGGCGCCGCTATAGAGAACCTTCAGCGTCTTCGGCTGCAGCACAAAAGCCTGACCGGCATAGCTGACGCCCAGCTGCTCGCCGACCAGCTGCACCTCGTCATCCATCACCGGAACGGAATAGCCCTGTGCCTTGGCCTCAGCCGCGATTGCGTCACGCCCATCGCCAAGGTCGGAGTTCAGCATCAGGAACTGCACGCCGGGATTGCTGGCCTGCAGCCCTGCCAGAGCCTTCGCCGCCTTGCGCGAGCCTTCATCGCCATTGAGCTGCGAGACGATCACGATCGCCTTCACATCCACCAGCCGCCGCAGGTTCTGCGCAAAGCCCGTGTGATCCACGAGCCTGAAATCGTCCGCAGCCGCCGCAACCTTCACCGGATCGCCGACCTTGAAGGCCATCGCCGCGCCGCCAGCCATCGCGCCTATCAGCGCCAGCCCCGCCACGCCCGCCAGAACCCGCATTTTCATGAGACGACCCGCTTATCCTGCGCCTACCGAACGGTAGCAGGATGCCAGTGTCAGGCTGCCACGCCAACCAGCGTGTAACCGCCCGTACGCGCACGAGCGCGCGAGGTGACGCCACGACATACTTGCCGCGCACGTCATCCTGCGCACTCTATGGTTTCCTGACCCTATTTCCTCACGGTCCCCATCAGGGAGTCGACCATGAAACGCCTTTTCCTCACCTGTGCTCTTGCCGCCCTTCTGGCCGCGCCAGCCTTCGCCCAGTCCGCCGCGGATCTTCCCCGGACAAAGGACGGAAAGCCCGATTTCCAGGGAGTCTGGACCAATGCGTCCATCACCCGGCTCGAGCGCGTGCCTGAGTTCAACACCCTCGAGATCTCGGAAGCCGACGCGAAGAAGTGGGAAGCTGACGCCGCCGCCGTCGGCGCCGCCGACACGGCCCCGACCGATCAGTCCAAGGGCGCCCCCGCCGCCGGTGAAGACCCCGCCGGCTACAACTTCTTCTGGATCGATCCCGGCAAGCAGGTCGGCAAGGTCAACGGCACCTATCGCTCGTCCTGGATCACCGAGCCATCCAACGGCAAGGTGCCCTACACGCCCGCCGGCCGAGCTGCGATGATGAAGCCCGTCGCGAACTTCAACAAATACGACAATCCTGAAGAGCGCATCCCGATCGAGCGCTGCCTCGTCGGCTTCGCTTCCACGGGCGGCCCGCCCATGCTGAACGCGCTCTACAACAACCATCACCAGATCATCCAGACGCCCGACACCATCGCGATCAACGTCGAGATGGTCCACGACACACGCATCATCCGCATGAACGGCAAGCACAATCCGCCCGGCATGCCGCAATATCTCGGCACCACCGTCGGCCGCTGGGAAGGTGATACGCTGGTCACCGAGACCGTCGGCTTCAAGGATACCGAATCCGTGCGCGTCGATTTCGGCCTGTTCGTCTACATCTCCCCCAATGCGAAAGTGACGGAGCGTTTCACGCTGCAGGACAAGGACACGATCCACTACGCCTTCACGGTCGAGGATCCCGCCGTCTACACCCAGCCGTGGAAGGGCGAACTCTCCTTCCGCCGCAGCCCGGATCGCATCTACGAATACGCCTGCCATGAGGGCAATTATTCGGTTCCGAACATCCTCGGCGGGGCGCGCGAGATGGAACGCGAAGGCCGCAAACAGCCTGTGATCACCAGCGGCATCGGCCGCCTCGATCGCCCGGCGCCGGCAAAGCAGTAGGAATTCTCGCCACAGCCAGGCCCGCTCGGCTCGACTTTCGTCGGGATGGGCGGGTCGCCTGGCGGCAGACCTCCCCGGATCGCTGTTCCTGATGTACGCTCCTCCACAAGCGGCCATAGAGCCGCTGGAGGAGGAGCGAATCATGAGAGCGGCCCTGACCGGCGCGAGCCTCGCCTTGCTCGCCGTCACACCAGCCTTCGCCCAGGCCGGCTATGCACCGCCGAAAACCAGCTGGGGCGCCCCCGACCTCGAAGGCGTCTGGAGCAATGCCTCCGTCACCAAGCTCACGCGCCCTGCCGGCATCGACAAGCTCGCCCTCACGCCCGCTGAAGCAGCCGCCATCGAATCGAAGGACTTCAACAACGCCCGCACCGCCATCGAGAAACTCCCGACCGACCAGACGCAGGGAGCGCCCCTGAAAGGCGCAGCGCTGCCTCAGATCGGCAACTACAACGCCGTCTGGGTCGATCCCGGCTCGAAGATCGGCAATGTGCGCGGAGAGTTTCGCTCCAGCTGGATCACCGATCCGCCCAGCGGCCGCATTCCCATGTCGGACGCCGGCAGGAAGAAGCTCGCCACGTGGCGGCCCGACGCCATGCGCGACGGAACCTACACGCCGCCGCCCCTGCCCGACATCCTCGCGCCGAAGCCCGTCACCAAACCGAAAGCCAAGCCCGCACGCGGCGGCCCATCCGCCAACGCCTTCGTCGATCTCGTCGAGGCGCCGAAGTCCTCCAACAATGGCGGCGCGGCCAGCGCCTATCTCGGCCCGGAATCGCGCGGCACGGGCGAGCGCTGCGTCGTCATGGGCAATGCCGGCGGACCCGTCATGCTCAATGGTCTCTACAACAACAATTTCCAGGTCGTGCAGACGCCCAGCCACGTGATGATCGACGTCGAGATGATCCACGACGCTCGCATCATCCCTATCGTCGCCAGTAAGGTCGAAGCCAACATCCGCCACCGCCCCGCCGCGATGGAGACCTGGCTCGGTGACAGCGTCGGCTGGTACGAAGGCGACACGCTCGTCATCCAGTCGCGCAACTTCCACCGCCAGCAGGCCGGTCAGGTCTTCATCTCCGACACCGGCACACTCACCGAACGCATCACGCGTGTCGGCCCTGACGACATCGTCTACGAATTCATTGTCGAGGATCCGGACGTCTACACGCAGGTCTGGCGCGGCGAGATCCCGTGGCGGAAGATGAAAGAGGCCGTCTACGAATACGCCTGCCACGAAGGCAATTATGGCCTCTGGAACATCCTCTCCGGCGCCCGGGAACAGGAACGCACGGGACGCGCGCTCGAAGCAACAGCGCTCGAAGAGTAACGCTGCAACTGCTCACACACGCGCGACGCGAGCGCGGTAACGCTGAAAGCCTGCGTGCTTGTTGGCCGATCCCGCTTTGAGCCAATCGCCGGGGAAGCGAACCTTACAACGGCGCCACCAATGCACCTCCATAGGACGCGATCACTCTTGCGGTGGAAGCATCTGCATGGACGAGTTCGACCACTTCGTTTTCCATGATGCACGCGAGCGCTGCGGCCTCAAGGCGCGCGCCGCGCGCGCGGAGGTCGATCGCCACCGCTCCTGGATTCACCACGCAATTGTCAGGCTCGGCTACGCGCAAAGCGAAGACGAGCTTCGCGCCGCGCAAAATGAAATCGAACAGGACATCCGGAACATCCAGTCACGGCATGGCTGGGACCAGCAGATGATGTCCGCATTCCGCAAGCGTCAGCAGGCCGCGCTGGCGCAAACTTCGGAAGCTGGGTCACCACGAATTCCTACGCTCCTTGAGTCGGCCAATAGATGATGGGAGGACCACACGTGCCTTTTGGAAAGAAGAAGCCGGCGCCGCCGCAGCTCACCCGCGCTCCACGCGCGAGGTCGTACGACATCAAGGCAAGCAGAATGGCCGCCGCCCTGCGCCGCATCACACATCCATCGGATGGTTCAAGCCCTACCGGCTGAACGCCGAAATGATTGGGCACGGCCCGGTCGCGCTCGCATCGCACGCGCGCGCAAGACGCTTAAGCGACGCCCTCGCCGTTTCCAGCTCCGCGATCTTGGCTTCGACCGCAACGAGCCTTTCCTTCGCCAGTTCCCGCGCGCGCTGCCTGTCGTGCCCTGCGTCCAGTTCCAGCAACTCCTCGATCTGGTCCAGCGTGAACCCGGCCGCCTGCGCGGAACGGATGAAGGCGAGCCGCCGCACATCCTCGTCCCTATAGCGCCTGATGCCGCCCGCAACCCCGCCGCCCGCCGCGCGCTTAGGCGTCCGCAGCAGGCCCCGCCTCTGATAGTAACGCACTGTCTCGACCCCCACGCCTCCCGCCCGCGCGAGGCCAGCAATCGTCATCTCCGACATGATTGACTCCGTACCATGGTACGGACCCTACATGGGAATGACGCGTTGAATGACAAGTGGAGACAACGATGTCAGCCGGCCCAAAGAAAACCGCCGCCCTCTACCGCATGGTCATGCCAAAGCACGTCTGCCCATGGGGCCTGAAAACGAAGCACCTGCTGCAAAGCCGCGGCTACAGCGTGGACGACCACTGGCTTCGCACCCGCGAGGAAACCGACGCCTTCAAAGCAGAGCACAACGTCAAGACGACGCCGCAGACCTTCATCGATGGCCAGCGCATCGGAGGCTATGACGACCTGCGCCGCCATCTCGGCCTCAAGGTGCGCGACCCCAATTCGAAGACCTACACGCCTGTCCTCGCCGTCTTCGCGACCACCGCCCTGATGGCGCTCGCACTCAGCCATGCCGTTTACAGCTCGCCCATCACGGTCCGCGCCGCCGAATGGTTCATCGGCCTGTCGATGATGGCGCTCGCCATGCTGAAGCTCCAGAACCTCTCCAGCTTCGCGACCATGTTCCTCAACTATGACCTGCTGGCCCGCCGCTTTGTGCCCTACGGCAAGGTCTATCCGTTCGCCGAACTCGGCGCCGGCGCGCTGATGGTTGCGGGCGTGTTTACGTGGATCTCAGCGCCTGTGGCCCTCTTCATCGGCGGCATCGGCGCGGTCTCGGTCTTCAAGGCCGTCTATGTCGACAAGCGCGAACTCAAATGCGCCTGCGTGGGCGGTGACAGCAACGTGCCGCTGGGCTTCATCTCGCTTACCGAGAACCTGATGATGATCGCCATGGCGGTGTGGATGCTCGCGGCGCCGATGCCGGGTATGCCCGCGATGGGCTAGTGGCTGATTGCGTCACCTCGTCGTGAGTATTGTCGCGAGATGTAGCGCGGCCCATACGCCACGGCGCATCCGCGACAAGCTGCGACACATCTGAACGCAACAAAACAACCGTCATAAGCGCTGTTCATGCGCTCAGGCGTTGTCTGGTCATACAGCGACGACGCCACTCCTCCCCGGCGCCGCCGGAAAAAAGGAGACCAGACATGAAACGCATTCTTCCCACCGCCGCGGCCTTCATCGCCGCCGCCGCCCCTCTCGCCGCCCCGGCTGCTTTCGCGGAACCGCAACGCGGCGGCTACGAGCAGAACCGGGACAACCGCTACGACCGCAATGATCGTGACGACCGCCGCGACTCCCGCGTCGTCGTCAAGAAGCACACCACCATCTGGCGCGACAACCGCTCCAACGCCCGCTGGGACGCACGCCAGCACAATGGCTACTACATCTACAACACGTGGTACTATGGCCAGCCGTCCGCCAACGCCTACCGCACGCGCGGTTTCCAGCTTGGCTACAAGCCGTGGGCCCGCGGCGATCGCCTGGGCGCCCACAACAACGGCTATCGCGAAGTGAATTATCGCGACTACCGCCTCAACGCACCGCCGCGCGGCTACCACTATGTGCGCGACGACAACACGGGTGAGATCATTCTCGCGGCGATCGCCACCGGCATCATCGCATCGATCATCCTGAACTAGCGACTCAGGGCCCAACACTCAGGCTGAGGCACGGCCTGATACGACGACGCCCCGGAGGAAACTCCGGGGCGTTGCTGTTGCCTCGGGAGGAACAGCCCTGGCGCTTAAGCGCTCTTCTTGGTGTCGCGTGACGGTCCGAGGCGCGGGACCAGCATCCCCACCTGCCGACGGTATTCACGGTAACGCTCGCCGAAATGCGCCACGAGGTCGCGTTCCTCGAACCAGATGCCGACAAAGATATAACCCGTCGTCATGATCGCGAAGAACAGATGACCCATGCTCATCTGCGGCGCCGCCCAGAAGGCGAGGATGAAGCCGAGATACAGCGGATGCCGAATAAAGCGGTAAAACAGCGGGGTCACAAACGGCCCGTCGCCTTCCTTGATCTTCAGGAGCTTCGCGAAGCCCTGGCTCAGACCGAAAAGGTGGAAATGGCTGATCAGGAAAGTGCTCGCCAGCAGCAGCGCCCAGCCAGACCACGACAACGCGACGATCACGCCCGCCGCGATAGGATCGGTCACCGACCACACAAGGTCGGGCAGCGGCCGCCACTGCCATACGATCAGCGCCAGCGCCGCCGTGGCCGCCAGCACGAAGGTCGAGCGCTCCGCCGCCTTCGGCACGATCTTTGTCCACCACCGCTTGAACCCCGGCCGCGCCATGATCGTGTGCTGCACGGCGAAGAGCCCGAGCAGCGCTCCGTTGATGACGAGGGATGTCACAAGATCGCCGGGCGTCCCCGTATCGATCGTGGTTGGAACGAACACGCCTTCGATCCAGAGGATCGCGTAGACGAACGTTCCGAGAAACAACACATACACAATCGCGCTGTACAGCGCCGCCAGGACACTGCCCATCTGGTTCTCCAGTCTTCTTTTTCTTTTTGCGCCGGCTAGCCCGGCTGCTTCAGTTGTTCGCCGTCAGCGGATCGATGATCTGCGGAACTTCCGTGATGCGTGTCACGGGAATGCCACTCAGCTCGGCGTGCTTCCTGATCGTTTCCTCGCTGTCGGCGAGATAGATGCAGAAGGCCTTGTCTCCGCCGACATAGCTGTGCTGCCAGTGGAGCGCGCCGATCTTCTCGATCGCCCGGTTGGACGAGCGCGCCGCCCCGCACAGTTCGACCAGCGACATCCCGCCAATGCCGGGTATGTCGCGCTCGATCAGGAACCGCTTGAGATGCGCCAAGGGCTTCCTCCCGCCGGATAGTTCGCAGGGGGCAATCTCGCGCCGGGCCCACGATAAGCCAAACTAAAAGTTCTTGGCATGACTAAAGAAAAACTTTAGTTATTGGGAATGGTCGCGCCCTCGCATCTGAAGTCGCTTCAGGCCCTCGAACTCGCCGTCCGGCTGGGCTCGCTGAAGGATGCGGCCGACGAACTCGCCATCACGCCCGCCGCCGTGGGCCAGCGCGTGAAGGCGCTTGAGGACTATCTCGGCATCGACCTGCTCGTGCGCGGCCGCTCGGGTCTCAGGCCTACCGCTCCGCTCGCCTCCGCCCTGCCGCATCTCACCGCCGCCTTCCGCGAACTCGACAACGTCTCGTCAGCGCTCGACCTCCAGCGCACACACGAGATCCACATCGCGGCGTCGTCAGACTTCGCCGAACTCTGGCTGCTGCCGCGCCTCGTCGAATTCCGCGTACGCCATCCCAATGTGCGCTTCTGCATCAATGGCGAAGGCGACGCCCCGTTGCGCATCGGCGCCGCCGACTGCGAGATCCGCTTCGGCGCGCGCAAGCGCGATCCCGCCGCCGATATCCTGTTCCGCGACTTCGTGTTGCCGGTCTCCTCGCCCGAGAATGCGCGCCGCATCGCCCGCCTGTCGCGCCGCGAGCGGCTCGAAGGCTTCCCGCTGCTTCATCTCGATTTCTACAAGGACGATCCGGCCGCGCCCGACTGGGTCAGGTGGATCAAGGATCACCGCCTCAAGCGCACGGCGCCAGAACGCGGCATCCGCTTCCAGCGCATCACCCACGCCATCGAAGCCGTGCTGGTCAATGCCGGCCTCACCTTGTGCGGCCTCGCCCTCATCGCGCCGCGGGTCGAGGACAAGCAGCTCACCCTGCCCTTCCCCATGACAACGGGCGTGCGCACGGAACACGCCTTCCAGGCGAACTTCCGCCCTGACGCTGTCACCCGCCCACAGGTCCGCCGCTTTCGCGAATGGCTCAACACGCAAGCCGAAACCACCCGCGACTGGCTCACGCAGGCCAGCGGCGAGAAGACAATGGCGTGACACGCACGAACTGCAGCTGCGAACACATTTCCGCCTGAACACAAAGCAGGCTAGTCTTCCCGCCAATGATTGGGGACACGCTCATGAAACTCCGCATCGCCCTCGCTGCATCGTGCGCACTGATCGCCCTGCCGTCCGCTGTCGCGCAGGAACGCCAGCTGGCCGTCACGATCTACGCGAACGATCTCGCTCTCGTGCAGGACAAGCGGCCGGTCGATCTCAATGGCGGCCGACAGCGTCTCGAATTCGCGGATGTCTCCGCCAAGATCCGGCCAGAGACCGTCTCGCTCTCGGCGAACGGCATCACCATCGTTGAACAGAATTTCGACTTCGACCTGCTCACGCCCGGCAAGCTGATGGAGAAGGCTGTCGGCTCGACGGTCACCATCGTGCGCGTCAATCCCGCCACCGGCGCCGAGGTGCGCGAGAAAGCGCAAGTCCTCGCCACCAATGGCGGCGTCGTACTGAAGATCGGCGAGCGCATCGAAGTGCTGCGCGACGACGGCCTGCCCGTCCGCGTGATCTTCGACAAGGTGCCGGACAATCTCCGCGCCCGCCCCACGCTCTCCGTCACCGTCAATGGCGCCAGCAGGGGCAGGCAGCCCGCCACGCTCAGCTATCTGACGCCCGGCCTCGGCTGGCGCGCCGACTATGTCGCCCTCTACGATGACGCCGCCGCCAAGATCGACGTGCAGGGCTGGGTCACGCTCACCAATTCCAGCGGCACAACCTACGACAACGCACAGACCACGCTCGTCGCCGGCGCGCCGATGATCGCCGGCCAGTACCGGCAGCAGCAATATCGCCCGCAACCACCGCGCCCCAACCTTGTCCAGGCCGGAACCGAAACCGGCGACCGTGAACGCCTCGGCGACTTCTACTTGTACCCGCTCGCCGAACGCACCACGATCGCCAACATGCAGACCAAGCAGGTCTCCTTCCTCGACGTGCACGGCGTTCCCGCCCAGCATGGCTACGAATTTCGCAACTACTGGATGGGCACGCAGGAACAGCCGCAGAGCGCCAGGACGGTCTACCGCTTCTCCACCGGCTCCGCCGACGGTCTCGGCGACCAGCTGCCCGCCGGCATCCTGCGCTTCTACATGCGCGACAAAAAGGGCGATCCGCAATTCATTGGCGAAAGCACCGTCGATCACACGCCGATGGGCTCCACCCTCTCCCTCTCCACCGGCGACGCCTTCGACGTGAAGGTGAAGCCCGTCGTCGAGAAGCGCGAGAAGATCGGCGACCGCAACTGGCGCACCACGATGCGCTACTCGCTCACCAACGCCAGCCCGAAAGCGGTCACCGTCAGGGTGCAGCAGGATGGCCTGTGGGGCGACACGCGCATCGTCACCGAAAGCCAGAGAAGCACCCGCCTCAATGCAGACGTCGCTGAATGGACCGTCGAAGTCCCGGCCAACGGCAAGGCCGAACTCACCGCCGTGTTCGAGTCCACCTACTGAGGCCAGGCCCGATGCGCACGGCTCACGCCAGCCGCCTTGCCGCCGCCGCGCTCGCCATCCTGGCCGCGCCGTCGATGATCCATGGGGCGGCCCATGCGCAAGCCGTGCTGGCCGCCGCCCCGCACGATCTCTCCGTCACCGTCTACCGCGATCCCTATCGCGACGAAGGCGGCTTCGATCTCAATGACCTGCAAGGCTTCGCCTTCATCACCGAGACGCGCCGCGTCGTCATCCCGCCCGGCCAGCACCAGCTGCGTTTCGAAGGCGTGGCCGACGGCATCGAACCGGAATCCGTCATCGTCACCGGCCTGCCCTCCGGCGTGATCGAGAAGAACCGCGACGCCGCCCTGCTCAGCCCCGCCGCGCTCGTCGATTCAGCACAGGCGCAGGGCGGCCGCGTCCTGCTCGCGCGCACCAACCCCGCCACCGGCGAGACCACGCGCACCGAAGGCGTCATCCGTTCGGCGGCCAGCGGCGTAGTCGTCGAAACGCCCGATGGCGTCGAGGCGCTGCGCTGTTCCGGCCTGCCCGAAACCTTCGGCTTTGAATCCGCCGGCACGGGCCTCTCCGCCAAGCCCACCCTCTCCGTCCTCACGCGCACCACGGAGCGCATCGAAGCCATCGTGCAGATCTCGTATCTGGCGCGCGGCTTCGACTGGTCAGCCGACTATGTCGTGAACATGCAGGACACGCCGGGCAAGATGGATCTCGGCGCGTGGGTCACGCTCGCCAATGGCAACGGCACAGGCTTTCCCGACGCCCGCGTGCAAGTCGTCGCTGGCCGCCTCAACCGCGACACGGGCGAACTCGACCCCATCATCCTCGGCCAGCCGATCTACGCCTATTGCTGGCCGCAAGGCAGCACCAGCAACATCGATCCACCAATAGCAATCGAACGCGCCTTCCCGCTCGGCTTCGATCCCACGGACTACATGGATTATGATGGACGCGGCAGGGACGTCGTCGTCGTCACCGCCATGAAGCGGGAGGAAACGGTACAGGACATCGCCATGGCCGTGCAGGCCATCACCAGCGAGACCATGGGCGAGGCGGAAAGCCTCGGCGACCTCAAGCTCTATCGCGTGCCTGATCGCGCCACGATCGCCAGCCGCCAGTCCAAGCAAGTCCGCATGCTCGACCGCGCCGATATTCCCGTGGCGCGGCTCTACGAAGCCGATCTCAGCGCCAACTACAATCAGGCGTTCGAGCCCATGGTCATCCTGCTGCGCACCACGAACGACACGAAGAACAATCTCGGCATCCCGCTGCCGTCCGGCCGCGTCGCCGTGTTCGAGACAGCGGGAACGGGCGAAGGCCGCCTCCTCTCCGCCGAAACCAACCTGCGCGACATCGCCGTCGACGAAGAAACCGAATTCGAGCTATCGCAAAGCGCCGACGTCCAGATCAAGCAGACGGTCGAAAGCCGAACGGTCACCGGTCCGCCCCCGCCGGTCGTCCCCGGCGCCACCGACCGCATCCGCCGCTCGCCCACCCTGCAGGTCAACCGCCTTGAGATCACCAACGCCCGCCCCTTCGCCATCGCGACTGAGGTGCGTCTCGATCTCGGTGACGGACAGCAACTCGTGCGCGCCGATCATCCCGCCGCCCAGAAAAACGGCCGCCCCATCTTCCGCGTCACCGTTCCCGCCAATAGCTCGCTGGAAATCCGCTACCAGACGACGACGCCTTAGTGCGGCGGCGCTCCAGGCGGCGGAGTAGCCAGGTGAATTACGCGATCATCCTGTCGATATCGGCCAGCAATGAGTCGACGTCGGGACGGGCGTCGACTGGTTCGCTGCCGGCTGCTTCCGTGGGAAGGGCGGCCGGTCCATTGGCATTGAGGTGCCGGGTTACCTTCGCAATAAGTTCCCGGCGGTTGATCGGCTTCGCCACGTAATCGGTCATCCCCAGCGCGAGGAGCTTCTCTCGGTCTCCGGACATGGCCTCGGCCGTCAGCGCGATGACGGGAACACTCTTCAGCGGCGCATCGCTGGCGCGGATGCGCGCAATGCACGCGCGTCCGTCCATCACCGGCATGTGGACGTCTAGCAGCACGAGATCAAACGAGCCCCGTTCAAGTTGGCGCAAGGCCTCTTCCCCGTTCTCGGCTTCGCTGAGCTCCAGACCAAGGGAGGCAAGAAAAAGCTTGGCGACCTGGCGATTGATCGCATTGTCATCGACGATGAGCACCTTCGCGCCAGCGCACGGGGCGGGTTGTACCTCCGCGATGACCGGCGCGGGAGACCTGACCAGCTGGGAGCCTTTCACGGCGCCGATCGCCAGCACGAAAGTCGAGCCGGCCCCAGGCTGGCTGGTCACCGTTACATCGCCGCCCATCATCCGCGCGAGCCGGCGGGAAATGGCCAGCCCCAGCCCGCTTCCGCCGAAAGTCCGCGTTGTCGATGCATCGGCCTGCGCGAAGTTGCTGAACAGCTTCGCGATTGTGTCGGGTGTCATGCCGATGCCGGTATCGCGCACCGAAACGACCAGACGACCGTCAGCGCCGCTGTCCTCGACCGCAACGTCGATCTTCACATGGCCCGCTGGTGTGAACTTGATGGCGTTCGACACGAGATTCGAGATGCACTGCTGGACGCGCACGGGATCAAGGATCAGCGCATGACCCAGTGCGGACTGGTAGGAGACGTTCAGCGCAAGCCCCTTCTCTCGCGTCATGGGTTCGAACAGGCTAACGACTTGGTCCACCAGGGCCCCGACATCCGTCTCGATCGGCGCAACCTCCAGCTTGCCTGCCTCGATCTTCGACATGTCGAGCACATCGTTCAGCAATGTCATCAGCGTTTCGCCGGAAGACAGGATGACGCCGACCTTGCGCGCATCCGCGTCGTCGAGCCTGCGGGAATCGCCCAGCGACTGCGCCATGCCCAGGATTCCGTTCAGCGGCGTCCGGATTTCGTGGCTCATCGACGCAAGGAATTGCGATTTTGCGATGTTGGCGCGCTCGGCGGCGTCGCGCGATGCCGCGAGCTCGACAAGCGAAGCACTCAGTTTCCGGCGTTCGCGCGCGAGCGCGGACAGGATTCTCAGCACGCGCATAAGAAGGAGCACCGCCGCGACGACTAAGATAAACGCTGTCACGATCACCAGCGGCGCAGCGTTGCGCAGCACGCCGGCGCCCGGGCGCTCCGGCGTCCAGGCGAGCGCGGCAAGCCGCTTACCGTCGAACGAGATCAGGTCGACATGCGCCTCAGCCTGGGCGCCGTCCGTGACGAGATGCGGCCCTTCGATAGCGAGGTCCGCCGTCAGTGTTTCAAGGAAATCCGATAGCTTGCTTCCCGAGACGACCACACCATACGAACCCGGCAGGGTTGTGTCTTCCGGACGTTCAGGCACGACGGTGGATGCCGCTACGATGTAGAATTCGCCACCGACATCGATGATCGACTGCCGTGCGGAAACAGCTTCGAATGATGACGTCCGGCCACCCCTGGGGTCGAACTGCCGCAACCGGCTGTCGGCCCTTACGACGTCCAGGAGCGGAGCTGTCGCAGCGATGAACGCAGATTCGTCAGCGGGCGATGCAGGCTCGCTTTCACGCGACGCATAGAAGGGCGACCCATCGCCGTCATAGGCGATCGTCACTTCATGCCCCATGAAGTCGGCATAGTAGTCGCCGAAGTTGATCTGCAACCATTCGGCGTCTTTCTTGCCAACGCTGAAATAGGCGTCGCTCCAGATCGCAGCGGATGCGACATCTTCTGCCATCTTCGTCAGTACACGCTCCGTCGCACGCGTCACGAGACGGGTTTCGGAACGCCTGGCAATATCGTCCACGGCGTTGGCGCTGATCGCTATCAGACCGAGAATGCCTGCAGCAATCGCCGCCACCACGATGAACGTGGCGATGGCAACCTGCTTGAGCTGGGAGGTCTTCCAGGCTTCGGACATTGCCTGACGATGTCACATAACAACTAACATCGGCTGAAACTCTGCCACGAACCTGAATTTGGCGGCCCGCTTCGTTAGTCCTTAAGATGAAGCTGTCATGTATTGCGCGGTGGAGTTCACATGCGCAATACGTTGGCCTGCCTTGTCATCGCGTTTTCAACGATCGCGCCAGCTTTCGCCCAGACGGATGACGTAGAGAACTCATCCGACTTCATCTTTGATTCATCCGCTGCAATCGTCTCTGACTATCGCTTCCGCGGCTGGTCGTTGTCGGATGATAAACCTGCCATGCAGGTCGACGCGACGCTGAGCCACGCGTCTGGCCTGTATACAGGCGTGTTCGCTTCGACGATCGAGGAATTCGGCGTCGACGACGATGGCGACGGCGCAACTTCGGAATTCGATGTGTCCGCCGGCTGGGCGTTTGCATTGGACGGATTCGACATTGATGTCGGCGCGATGGCCTATCTTTATCCCGATGCCAGCGACGTGAACTACTACGTGCTCCCCCTCAGCCTCTCGCGCGCGTTCGGCGGGCTATCGTTGACCGTCGGATACGAATACACGCCGCGGCAGTCCGCGCTTGGCGACCTGGACGGAAGCTATGTGTGGTTCGGTGCTGACTGGTCCAGCGAGGACCTGCCCTTCTGGCTGTCCAGCTCGGTCGGCTACGAGGACGGAGCATGGGCGCCGGACGGAAAGACAGACTGGAGCCTCGGCGCCTTCTACGGTCTCGAAACGCTGCAGCTCGGTCTGACCTACACGGGAGCGGACGCGATCGGGGCGGACAATGCCTTGATCGCCGAGATCCGCAATCGCTTCTAGAACGCGGGCGGCTTCCGCCTACTTCCCGTCGATCAGCTTCCGCGCCAGATACGTGAACTCCAGCGCGGTGCGGCGGGCGGTTTCGCGCTGGTTGGCGGCGGCGGAGTGGCCGCCGTCGATGTTCTCGTAATAGAGGAAGGGCTTGCCCGTCTCTTCGAGGCGCTTGGCCATCTTGCGGGCATGGCCCGGATGGACGCGGTCGTCCTTGGTCGAGGTCTCGAAGTAGATTTCGGGATAGGTCCTCGCCGGATCCACATTGTGGTAGGGCGACAGCTTCTCGAGGAAGGCGCGCTCTTCCGGCACATCCGGATCGCCATATTCGTCCATCCACGATGCGCCCGCCAGCAGCAGGTTGTAGCGCAGCATGTCGAGCAGCGGCACCTGGCAGACGATGGCGGTGAACAGGTCCGGCCGCTGCGTGTACATCACGCCCATCAGCAGGCCGCCATTCGATCCGCCCATAGCGCCGAGCTTGCCCTTGGACGAGATCTTCCGCGTGACGAGATCCTCGGCCACGGCGATGAAGTCGTCATAGACGACCTGCCGCTTGGTCTTGAGGCCGGCCTGGTGCCAGGCGGGGCCGAACTCGCCGCCGCCGCGGATGTTGGCCATCACATAGACGCCGCCCTGCTCCAGCCACAGCTTGCCGACCGTGCCGGAATAGCCCGGCGTCTGGCTGACCTGGAAACCGCCATAGCCATAGACCAGCGCGGGGTTCGTGCCGTCGAGCTTCATGTCCTTCCGATGGACCACGAAATACGGAACCTTCGTCCCATCCTTCGACGTCGCCTCGTACTGGTCGGTCTGGTAGGGCGCGGCGTCGAACCACGCCGGCAGCGACTTCACCTGCGAGAGCGCGCCGGAGGCCGTGTCGTAGGTGTAGAGTGCGTCGGGCGTCAGATAGCTGTCGAAGCCGAGGAAGGCCGTCGCCTCCTCATTGTCGGCGAAGATCACGCCCGCCGATCCATTCGGCGGCAGCGGCACTTCTTTCGATGTCCAGTTTCCCCCCGCCTTGCGGTAGGCCATCACCTTCACGACAACATTGTCGGAGATGTTGACCAGCAACTCGTTCTTCGAAACGCCGACGCCCTGCAGCGCCTGCTTCGGCGTCGGGCGGAACACCAGCTCCACCTTCGGCAGCTTCTTGCTCGACAGGAATTCGCTCCACGAGAAGCCGATCAGATCGCCCGACTTGAACGGACCCTGTCCCTCCGGCGCCCAGTCTTCCTCCAGCGTGACGATCAGCGTGTCGGCGAAGATGCCCTGCGGGCTCGACTTGGCCGGCAGCGGGAATTTCAGCGGCTCGCCGCCTTCGGCGGGGAACAGGAAATAGCTCGACGTGAAGAACGTCTCCGCCCGCACCGCGCCGAACCAGCGCTTGCCTGTCTCATCCTCCAGCGAGATGGGGGACGCCGCCACATCCGTCTTCGCCCCGCGGAACACTTCCACCGCATCGGCGAGCGCCTGCCCGCGCTTCAGCCGCTTGATCACAAACGGATAGCCGCTCTCCGTCAGCGCCGATCCATCCGCGCCCCAGTCGGTCCCGATCAGCAGCGTGTCCCTGTCCTGCCACTCGATCGAGCTCTTGGCTTCGGGCACATCGAATCCGCCCGCCGCGAAGCCCGGCTGCGCCCCGCCCTTCGCGATCGAATACTCGCGCACGCGCACCGCGTCCTTGCCGCCATCCGACAGCGACAGCAGGCATTCCGTCTGCGCCGGCGGCAAGCAGCTCACGCCTTTATAAACCCAGTTCGCGCCCTCCGCCTTCGACAGCGCATCGAGATCGAGCAGCGTCTCCCACGCGGGCGCCGCCTTCGCGTAATCGCCCACCGGCGTGCGCCGCCAGATGCCGCGCTCGTGCGTGCCGTCCTGCCAGTAGTTGTAGACATGCCCCTTGCGGATCGACCCGTACGGGATCCGCTCCTGCGACGTCGCGATCTTCAGCGCCGCCTCGTAATACCCTTGATACCGCGCATCCCCCTCCAGCACTTTCAGCGACCGCTCGTTCTGCGCGCGCACCCAGGCCAGCGCCTGCTCCCCCTCGACCTCCTCGAGATAGAGGTGTGCGTCGGAATTCGGGTCGAGCGCCTTGGACGTCACGTTTGTCTCCTCCTGGGGGGCGCACGCCGCCAGCACAGCCGCCGCAACGCCAGCCAGCACATACCGCATACGCCTCTCCCCTGTTCGAGCCGAAAGGCTTACCGGCTGGCGCCGCCTGCGCAAGTAAAATGGGCCATTTTCATCGCAATAGCCCCACCTAGCGCCCGCCGCCCAACCCCCTTACATCTCCCCCCATGAAGTTCTGGAAGATGAATGGGGCCGGGAATTCGTTCGTCATCTTTGACGACCGCACGGGCGGACTCAATCTCCAGCCCGAGCAGATCAAGGCCATCGCCTCCAAGGAAACTGGCGTCGGCGCCGACCAGGTCATCGCCATGGAGAAGACGCTCCGCGGCGACGTCTTCATGCGCATCTGGAATCGCGACGGCTCCAGCGCCGAGGCCTGCGGCAACGCCACCCGCTGCGTCGCCTGGCTGGTGATGGAGGAGACGGCGAAGGAAAACATCATCGTCGAGACCGTCGCCGGCCGCCTCAAGGCGGACCGCATCGCAGACAGGCAGATCTCCGTCGACATGGGCTCGCCTCTCCTCAAATGGGAGGAGATCCCGCTGGCCGAGCGCATGGACACGCGCGGCATCGATCTCAAGATCGGCCCGATCGACGCGCCCTACCTGCACATGCCCGGCGCGGTGAACATGGGCAACCCGCACATCATCTTCTTCGTGCCAGACCTAGACGCCGTCGACTTCAAGGCCGTCGGCTCGCTCGTCGAATGGCATCCGCTCTTCCCGCAGGGCGTCAATGTCGGCTTCCTGCAGGTGCTGTCGAAAACCGAAACGCGCCTGCGCACGTGGGAGCGCAACACCGGCTACACGCTCGCCTGCGGCTCCAACAACTGCGCGGCCGTCGTCGCCGCCGCCCGCCGCAACCTCACCGACCGCAAGGCCCTCGTCCACAATGACGGCGGCGACATCACCATCGAGTGGAGCGAAGCCACCGACCACGTCATCATGACCGGCCCGATCGAGCTGGAGTTCGTGAGCGAGGTTTAGGGGGCGAGACTATTGGGGGATTAATGCGCCATCGTTTGGAAGAGGTCACTCTATCAAATTACCAGTCGTTCGACTCAGTTGGCGCCACGATTAGCGGGCTAAGGCGCATCAATGTGTTCAGTGGGGCAAATAACGCGGGCAAGTCAAAGCTGCTTCGCGCAGTTGAGCGCCTCGCACCCAGTTCGGGCTCTCCTTATTTGCTCGATGAGACCGGCGACAAATACAACATCGCCTACCGTTTCGAGATTAACCCGGACTTTATCAAAACCATGTTCGCCAGCAGTTCGGGCCAGCCTTTTGGAGGCAACTGGTGGCAAGAAGCAGGACGCTTCATCCAGAAGAGTTATGCCCTCACGGAGCTGAACCTAGACAAAAACCAAAAACCAAAAGTGACTGTCGGTGCCATTGTCGAGTCCCAAGGAGAACCCTTGCGGCTTGAGATTGAAAGACAACTCCGCAAGCGTCCCGAGCTGAACAACCCCGCTGTCCTTCCAAAGCTGGGCTTTTTTATCGCGGCGGAGAGAGATATTCGGCCCGAAGGAAGCAGCTCTCAAGTTTCGATTTTGCCGAACGGACAGGGGATCACAAACGCAATAAGAAGAAACCTCTTGGTCTCAACAGAGGATTCCTCGCTCGTTCGAGTACACATGCTTCGCGACCTAAACGCGTTGCTGCATCCCCAATACGAGTTCAAAGAGATTGTCGTGCGCGAGCACGAGCAGCACGGCAGCCAATGGGAAGTTCATTTCGTAACACCGGGGGGAGATGTCGTTCGACTGTCTCAATGCGGGTCCGGCTTAAAAACCATACTTTGCTTGCTCGCCAACGTGCATCTGAAGTTTCGCGCTCGCAGTGAAACGATCACTGATGGCCTGTTTCTCCTAGAAGAGCTCGAAAATTCGCTGCACCCGCGGGTCCAGCGAAATCTCTACCAATACATCGATGAAAAATTTGTCGGAAGTAGCGTCTGCCTTGTCAGCACCCATTCCCCAGTCGCCCTAGATTTCTTTCAGGGCCGCGCAGACGCATCCTTCTTCCACGTCTTCCAAGAAAGCGAACAAGCTCGCTGCCGACGGGTAGACGCGTTCGATGACCGCCTCGGCATTCTAGACGCTCTCGGCGTGAGAGCCTCCGACGCTTTGCTCAGCAATTTTGTTGTCTGGGTCGAGGGGCCGACAGATCGGCTCTATCTCAATCACATGATTCGCTTATTGCACGGCGACGCGTTGAAAGAGGGCCGCGATTACGTAGTCATGTTCTATGGCGGGCGCCTGCTAGCGCATCTGACTGGGAAATCCGAAGACGCCTCCACCGAGCTCATCAAACTGACGCGGATAAATCCGAAATGCGCAATCCTAATAGACAGCGACAAAACCGAGATTGGCCAAGACATCAATACGACCAAGCAACGCGTCATCTCAGAATTCGAGAACGGCTCAAGATTGGCTTGGGTGACTCAAGGACGTGAGATTGAGAATTACCTGACACCTGAATTCTTGAACAAGCAGTTCGGCGTCGGCACCGAGCAGCTTCATGAATTTAGCGATGTGTTCGAAGCAGTCAGAGGAAGCTTAGGGCCAACAGGGCACGCAGTCCGCACGAAAATCGATCTCGCCGCGATCGTCGAAAAACATGCTGGCAGTGCTGACTTTCGGCTGGATTGGCGCGCCAAGCTTGGTGAAATTATCGCTGCGATCCAAACGGCAAACGCTTAGCAGCTCCTAACACGCCACACAGACCCGAAGCTCGATCTACCCCTTAGCCCCCACCGCCACATCCACCATGATCTCGCCCGAGATCGCCTCCAGCGCCGCCTGCACCTTGCTCGCGGCGAGGCCGGCGGGCAGGCGCAGGTGCGCGGCCATGTTGAAGAGCGGCGCGCCGGAGTGGCTCTCCTTCGTCACCCACGTGTCGAACGTCTCGATGTTGGCGCCGAGCTCGCTCACCGCCTTCGTCACCTGGTTGACGATGCCGGGCCGGTCCTGTCCCACCAGCGAGAATTCCAGCGTCTCGCCCGCGACAGCCGCGTCCTCCGCCGCCGGCGCGACACGCACTTCGAGAGCCCCGACGGCGGCCACGGCGGCGCGCAGCGCCTCCGCCTTGCCCGCCTCGACCTCGACCAGCACCGAGCCGACATAGAGACCGCCAAGGCGCGAGAGATGACTCTCGAGCCCGTTGCCGCCGGCGGACAGCACCGCGCCCGCCAGCGCCTTCGTCAGTCCGGGCCGGTCGCTGCCGGCAACGCTGAGGACAAACAACGCCATGGAAAACCTCGAAGCGATTGAGGCGCCCTTGTTAGGCCAAGGCGCATCGCCGCGCCATGGCCTGCTGCGCCACGATCAGGCTCGCCGATGGTGGACGCCGCCCAGCAATGCTCCGTCTGGAAGCGTGCATCCCATGCACGCGTCCCCTGCGGAGGCAGGGGTCCAGTCGCAGGGATGCGCGCGCGCAGCGCTCCGCAATTATTTGAGACGCGCTTCGCGCGGCTTCTTCAAATTGTCTGGACCCCTGCCTTCGCAGGGGACGCGTGAACAAAGTTCACGCTTCCACTGGCGCGCGTCAGGAGACCTGCCTTCAAACAGCGTCTCGCGAATACCAGTGGCCGATAGTCAGGTAGAGATCGTTCCAGTCCGGATTGACGTGCTCGATCAGGCGCAGCTTCCACGCGCGCCGCCAGCGTTTGATGCGCCGCTCACGCACCTTGGCCTCGTCCCGCGTCGGGCACGGCTCGGCATAGACGAGCATGTGGACGTGATATTTCGCGGTGAAGCCCGGCTTCAGTTCCTCGCGATGCTCCCACACACGCTTCGGCAGATCGTCCGTGTGCCCTGTGTAGAGCGTGCCATTGCGATCACTGGCGAGAATATAGACCCAGAAACTCATGCCGTCCCCCGAGAGCACGGTAGGGCAGACGACTCAGAACTGGAAGCGTGTCCCCAGACACGCGTCCCCTGCGAAGGCAGGGGTCCAGTCCCAGAAAGATGCCGCGCGAAGCGCGTCGCAAACAATTCGGAGCGCTGCGCGCTATTTCTTGTTGCGGCTGGGCCCCTGCCTGCGCAGGGGACGCGTACCTTTGGTACGCTTCCAGATCGGACAGGTTCAGCTTCCTACCTCCCCGGCGGCAGCTTCTCGAACTTCGGCACGCCCGGCGCCACGAAGTGGAAGGGCTGCTCCTCTTCCGTGAAGATCGCGATCGCAGGTCCCCGATAGAGCGTGGGATCGTCCAGCGTGCCGATCTTGAGGATCACCGCGTCGAGCCCCGGCCGCCGCGTGGTGAGGTGCGTGCCGCATGTCGCGCAGAACGCCCGCGTGACGGCGTTCTCATTGTCCGGCTTCGAATATGTTTTCGGTTCGCCCTTCGTGAAGCTGAAGCCGTTGACCGGCATCAGCATGAACAGGTTGGGCGCACCGCCCGTGATGTGCTGGCACGCGCGGCAGTGGCACTGCGCCCGCAGGATAGGCTCGCCCTCCGCGTGGTAGCGCACCGCGCCGCAATAGCACCCGCCTTCAAACGCCATGGTCGCCTCCCGTCCTGTTGGCCGAACCTGCGCCTGGCGCCCGCGGGGCACAACTGTCCGATCCGTGCAGCGGGGCTATACCGCCATTGCAATGGCGGGCGGCGTCCCCACGTCTCAGCCGTCGGCGCATACGCCCCTTGGGCCATCCGATTCTGTCGGCGATTTTATCGTCGATTTTTTCCGGGAATCGGCGAGGTCCGATTTTCCCGATTCCGCCGTCGATTTTTTTGCGCGTCCGAATCCGGATCCGGATCATTGCTGCACGTTCAGGAACGCAGCGTCTCGCCCTTGCCTTCCCCCGCGACGCCTCGCATCAAGGACGCCTCATCACGTGGGGATTTCCGCTCATGCAGGCCTTTCTGCGCTTCCTGACGCTCGCCCTTGCGCTTTGCTTCGCCCCCCTCGCGCTCGCGCAGCAGCCGGTTGAAGCGCCCGCGCCCGTTCCCGCCCCCGTGCCCATGCCCATGCCCATGCCCATCCCGGGCGCTGGCCCCTCCGCCCCGGCCGAGGTCAAGGTCGGCATGTACATCAACGACATCCAGTCGATCGACCTCCACTCGTACTCCTTCGTGGCCGACGTCTATCTCTGGTTCCGCGACAAGGACCCCGAGATCGTCCCCGGCAAGTCGTTCGAGTGGATGAACATGTTCGCCCCGGACGATCACGTCCAGACCGACATCGATCCCGAGCCTGTGCCCCAGTCGGATGGCTCGGCTTACCAGGTCTTCCGCCATCAGGGCCCGTTCGCCGCGAAATTCTCGGTGAAAACCTACCCCTTCGACGCCCACAACCTCACCATCGAGATCGAGGACCAGGAGTTCGCATCCAGCCGCCTCGTCTATTCCGTCGATCAGGTCGCGATAAATCCCGCCATCTCCCTGCCCGGCTTCATCATCGGCACGCCCACGATGGAGATCCGCAACACGCCCTATCCCACCACCTTCGGCGACACCGACCTCGCCCAGCCCGAAACCTATTCCCGCACCGTGGTAACCGTCCCGATCTCGCGCCCGGTGGTCTCGGGCATCACGAAATCCCTCCTGCCCGTCTTCATCGTCGTTCTCGTGGCGGCGGCGGCGCTCCTGCTGAAACCCGAACACATCGAAGCCCGCGTGGGCCTGTCGATCACGGCGCTGCTGACGCTCGTCGCCCTGCAGTTCTCGGCGCAGGCGGGCCTGCCGGATGTCGGCTATCTCCTGATGCTCGACCAGATCTACCTCGCCTCCTACGGCTTCGTGCTCCTGGTCGTGGCCTTGCTGGTCATGACGACCGGGAATGCAGATGAGGAAAAACAGCTCGCCGCCGCACACAGCATCGCCCGCGGCGGCGCGCTCACGGCCTTCCTGTCGATCGCGCTTTTCACGGCAGTTATCGCCCTGATCCTGTGGCTCAACCTGACGTCGCCCGATCCGGCCTAGACGGCGTCCGGACTCAAACACACCCTGACTAATCCCTGTTTCGCCCCAATTGCTGCGTGGGGCGGCCATGTTCGGCTGCGACAAGTTGTGCATCGCGGGCGCCATGGCTGGTCGCCGCGGAATGGGGACTAGCCGTGCAGACCTCGATCCACCTCCTGCTCTCCGCCCTCCTCGTCAGCGCGATCACCTATGCCGCCGCCGGCGCGCCGATTCAGGCCCAGAGCAAGACCGGCGAGCCACCCACGGCCCTCCTCGCTTCCGCCGCCACACCTGCACATCCGTAGCCACGCACATTTCACCCTGGGGACCATCATGAAAGCCCGCACCGCTCTCGCCGCCATCCTCGCCTTCGCCGCCGCCGGCACGATGACCACCACGGCCGTCGCCAAGCCGCCGAAGAATCCGTCGATTCATTCCTACATCCTGCTGGACCGCACCGGCTCGATGGAGCCGATCTGGTCGGAAGCCCTCTCCTCGGTGAACGCCTACGCCGACGGCCTCGCCTCGCTCGATGGCGGGCCCCGCGTGGACGCCGACATCACCCTCGCCGTGTTCGACGCGCAGGATGGCCTGCAGTTCGACGTGCTGCGTGAAGGCGTCGATGCCGGAGACTGGCGCGATGTCACCAACCGCGAAGTGAACCCGCGCGGCATGACGCCCCTTTACGACGCCATCGGCCGCATCGTGTCGCTCGCTGAACAGGACAAGCCGGGCAAGGCCGTCATCGTGATCATGACCGACGGCGAGGAAAACTCGTCGAAGGAAATGACCAAGACCGCCGCGAAGGCCGCGCTCGACCGCGTGCGCGCGAAGGGCTGGGAAGTCGTCTTCCTCGGCACGGAGTTCTCGAACTTCGACGACGCCACCGGCGTCGGCCAGACCGCCTCGCGCAACATGGCCGTGTCCAAGGACCAGCTCTCCGACTCGATGAACCGCCTCGCCCAGAAATCGAAGAACTACGCCGCTGGCGCTGCTCCTTCGGTCGAATGGAATGCCGAGGATCGCGCAGCCGCCAAGGAAGAAGAAGTGAAGCAGCGCAACGGCGACAACTAAGGCGTGGGGGACACGCCGCGGATCCGCTTATCCGCCCTAGGATAGCCCCAAGGGAGACGGCAGGATCCACGTCCGGCCAGCGGCGATCTTCTCCCCGCCGCTGGCCGGATTGCGTTTGATGCATAGCTATTGAGTTCGGGGGCGGATTGACGCCGTATGCCGGACAAGCGGGGATGATTTCCCCGGGAGATCTGACATGACCGCCAAACTGTCGACGTCAGCGGGCCTGGCCCTGTCCGCCGCTTTCTTCATGCTCGCCGCCTGCCAGCCGCCGGCAGGAGACGCCACGAAGTCCGCCGAGACGAAAGTTCCGACGCAGACGGCAGACGTGGCGCAAGCGCCCGGCTGTCACGTCACGGTCGAGAAGGCGTGGATCGATCAGGAAACGCCGCTTCGCCGTTACACGTCGGAAGCCGCCGTGTTCGGCCCGACCTGCCAGCAGGGCGTCGCCGTACTGGTGATCCGCCAGCGCGAAGGCACGCCGGTCTACACCTGGTCCGGCCTCACCAATTACCTGTTCGGCCTGAAGGACGCGGCCGACCCTGCCGCAATGAAGACGGCGCTGGGGGAGTGGATCGATCAGGGGGCCACGCCTGACACCACCGCCACACTGCCGCCGTGGGAGGAAACCGAAGGCCAGCCGAAGCGCGCGGAATTCCCGTTCATGCCAGCCGAATGGATGGATCAGGCAGCGTGGGACCAGTTGAAGAAAGACAATCTCGAGATGTTCTGCTTCCCGCAGGGCGGCGAAAGCGTGAACTGCGCGGTGCTTCGTCCCGGCAGCGACGGCCAACCGGCCGCGATGGAAGAGATCGGCCTCCAGCTCTTCCCGGGCTGATCAGAAATCAGCGCACGTCATTCGGTCCGTCCGCAGCACGGCGTCCTGTTTGAACGCCTTGATATAGGCGTCGCGAATCGCCTCGACCTGTACGGAAGCTTCAGGGCTGCCATCGTGCAGGCGAACGAGAACGTGGCTCGGCTCGCGCTCGGTGATGTTGCGCTGTTCGGACAGCCAGAGCCCCTGCCCTTCAAGGATGGTGAAACCCTCCTTCCAGCGCGGTGCGACTTCCTTCTCGACGAACTGATTGAACTCGTAGCGGGAGATCGATCCGCCCGGCCGCAGCATGCCCATGTAGAGCATCGTCTCGACCATGGGATCGCCGACCCTGCAGGCGCTCAACGGTGCGGCCGGCGTCCGGGTTTCGGTGACGTGGACGCAGCCGGAGGCCAGAAGGCCCGTCAGGGCGATGGCAAGGCGCATGGGACCGTCCCTTTCCTGTCCGCCGCCAGCTATGGCGCAGCGCCCGAAAACGGGCAACGGGGCGGACATTTACCGTGGTTTTGCCCGCAAAAGCCGTCCCCAGCCGCTGCGGCGCCCGGGATGCTCGCTTTCTTCACAAAACCCCTGTATTGCGCCCGCAAAACCCGGCCTCCCCGCCAACAAAGAACCCGACCATGCAACTGCGTAACATCGCCATCATCGCCCACGTCGACCACGGCAAGACGACCCTGGTCGATTGCCTCCTGAAGCAGTCCGGTCTCTTCCGCGAGAACGAGAAGACATCCGAACGGATGATGGACTCGAACGACCAGGAGCGTGAGCGCGGCATCACCATCCTGGCGAAAGCCACATCGGTCGTCTGGAACGACATCCGCATCAACATCGTCGATACGCCCGGACACGCCGACTTCGGCGGTGAAGTCGAGCGCATCCTGAACATGGTCGACGGCGCCATCGTGCTGGTCGACGCCGCCGAAGGCCCGATGCCGCAGACGAAATTTGTGGTATCGAAAGCCCTGAAGCTCGGCCTGCGTCCCATCGTCTGCATCAACAAGATCGACAAGCCGGAAGAGCGTCACGTCGAAGTGGTCAACGAGGTGTTCGACCTGTTCGCCAACCTCGACGCCACCGACGAGCAGCTCGATTTCCCGATCATCTACGGTTCAGCCAAGAACGCCTGGATGAGCCTCGACCCGGCCGTGAAGACCACCGACATGTCGGCGCTGTTCGAGACCGTGCTGAAGCACGTGCCGCCGCCGCGCGTCGATAACGGCCCGTTCCGCATGCTCGGCACCACCATCGGCTCCGACCCCTTCCTCGGCCGCATCCTCACCGGCCGCGTTGACTCAGGCACGGTGAAACCGAACCAGACCGTGAAGGTCCTCTCGCGCACCGGCGAAGTGATCGAACATGGCCGCGTCTCGAAAGTGCTGGCGTTCCGTGGCCTCACCCGCGCGCCGATCGATGAAGGCAAGGCGGGCGACATCGTCTCCATCGCCGGCCTGACCAAAGCCACCGTCGCAGACACGATCTGCGATCCTTCCGTCACCCAAGCGATGGAAGCCCAGCCGATCGATCCGCCGACGCTGTCGATGACCTTCCGCGTCAACGACTCGCCGCTTGCCGGCACCGAAGGCAAGAAAGTCACGAGCCGCGTGATCTGGGACCGCCTGCTCAAGGAAGCCGAAGGCAACGTCGCTCTCAAGATCTCGCGCGCTCCGGACTCGGACGCGTTCGAAGTCGCCGGCCGCGGCGAACTCCAGCTCGCCGTACTGATCGAAAGCATGCGCCGCGAAGGCTTCGAGCTTGGCGTCTCGCGCCCGAAAGTCGTCATGCAGAAAGACGACGTCACGGGCGAGACGCTGGAGCCGATCGAAGAAGTCGTCATCGACGTTGATGACGAGCATTCCGGCGTCGTGGTGCAGAAGCTCTCCGAGCGTCGCGCCGACATGATGGACATGCGCCCGTCGGGTGTTGGCCGGACGCGTCTGGTTTTCCATGCCCCGACGCGCGGCCTGATCGGATATCAGGGCGAATTGCTGTCCGACACCCGCGGCACCGCCGTGATGAACCGCATCTTCCACGCCTACGCCCCGCACAAGGGCGAGATCAAAGGCCGCCACACGGGCGTGCTGATCTCCAACGGTGCCGGCGAGAGCGTCGCGTTCGCGATGTGGAACCTCGAAGACCGCGGCCCGATGATGATCGAGGTCGGCATCAAGGTTTACGAGGGCATGATCATTGGCGAGCACACGCGCGGCAACGACCTCGAAGTGAACGTGCTCAAGGGAAAGAAGCTCACCAACGTCCGCGCCTCGGGCACGGATGAAGCGGTGCGCCTCACCACCCCCATCCGCATGACGCTGGAGAAGGCGCTCGCTTACATCCAGGACGACGAACTGGTCGAAGTGACGCCGGAGAACATCCGCCTGCGCAAGATCTATCTCGATCCCAACGACCGCAAACGCTTCTCGCGCGCCGCCGTCGAGGCCTGATGCCCTGGTTCCGCTGTCTGATCGAAGGCGAGAATTTCCCGCTTGCGAGAGACGGCAGACCGGCCCCCTCGGCTTCTTCGCCACGCGCTGGGTCGAAGCCGCGACCACCGGCGAGGCAGAGCCGAAAGTCGTCGAGATGATCCGCGGTGACAGCGCATTCGCGCGCATGCGCCCGTCCGACATCAAGCCCATGATATACGTCCGCAGGATGGACGAGGTGCCCGAGCCGACGGACGGCCCGGGCGAGGGCTTCACCTTCTTCCCGATGAAAGAGTGACGGCGACTAGCCGCGCTCGAACTTTCCCGGCGTGACCCCGAACTGCTTCCGGAACGCGGCGATGAACGCGCTCGGACTGTCATAACCGCAGTCGATGGCCGCAACCGTCACGCTCGCGCCGGACGCCAGCGCCGCTGCCGCGTGGATCAGCCGCGCCTTCTGTCGCCAACCATCGATCGTCAGGCCTGTCTCATCCGAAAAGCATCGCTGCAATGTACGCAGAGATGCGCCTGCATCCGCCGCCAGCTCTTCGAGATCGCGCTTGTCCGACGGGTCGGCCCGCAATCTGTCCGCGAGTCTCAGCGCGCGCTCGTCGCGCGGCAGCGGCAGGGCCAGGTCGATGCGCGGCGCAGCGGCAATCAGGTCAACCAGCACAGCCGCAAGCCTGTCGTGCTCCGGCATGCGCGGATCGAGCATGTGCTTCGACAGGATGTGCAGGATCATTTCCGCCAGCAGGGGCGACACCTCGAACGCCTCGACGCCGCGTTTCACCCCGCCGGCCCGCTCTCCCGAGATGTAGAGCGTACGCAGAGCCACCTCGCCCTTCGTTCCGATGCGATGCGGCGTGTGCGGGGGTATCCAGATCGCTCGCGTCGGGGGCACGAACCACACCAGCCCCTCGACCGCTACGTTCATCACGCCGCTGCGCGCATGGATGAGCTGCGCCCACGGATGCGTGTGCACATCCATCTGGTGGCCATCGCGATAGGTTATCGCCAGCGACCGGACATCGAAGCCATCGCCGCCGTCCTCGTTGGCAGTCACGGCCAGATGCCCGGCGCGTACTGGCCGACGCCGCAGAAATTCCCTTCGCTATCCTCGAAATAGGCGATCTCGCCCACACCCTCGATCAGATAGGGAGGCGCCAGCACACGGCCGCCGGCGGCCTCTGCGGCTTTCAATGTTGCGCGAATATCGTCGACCTGCACCGTCGCCTCGAAGCCGAACATCGGTTTGCCGGGCGCCAGTTCGCGCCGCTCATGCAAGGCGCCCAGCAGGCCCTGCCCCGCATTCCACACCTGATAGAAGTTCGGCGGCCCCCACGGCTTGAACTCCCAGCCAAATGTCTTCTCGTAGAAGGCCTTGGCGCGCTGGACGTTGTTAGCGTTGATCGCGAAGTGGCGGAAAGTCCCCGGCATTCCTGTCTCCCTGGTTGCGGAAAGCAGTATGCACCGGATCCGGCTGTCACGCTCGCGCGATCACGACGGAGACTGTCGCGCAGGCGACAAACGCTACTTCGCGCCCTTCGCCCGTTCGACCGCTTCGGTGATCAGTTCGCGGGCGCGTTCGGGGCCGTGCAGGCCTTCGATCTTCACCCACTTGCCGGGCTCGAGATCCTTGTAGTGCTCGAAGAAGTGCACGATGCGCTCGACGAGGATGTCGGGCAGGTCGGTGTAGTGCTTGATCTTCTCGTAGTAGCGCGTGAGCTTGGGATGCGGCACGGCGAGAATTTTCTCGTCCTGGCCTTTGTCATCCGTCATCATCAAAACGCCGACCGGCACGACGCGCACGACGCAACCCGGGACCAGCGCGCGGTTGCCGACGACCATGACGTCGATCGGGTCGCCGTCGAGCGAGAGCGTGTGCGGGATGAAGCCGTAATTGCAGGGATAGCGCATTGACGTGTAGAGGAACCGATCCACGAACATCGCGCCGGACGCCTTGTCGATCTCGTACTTGATCGGCTCGCCGCCCAGGGGAACCTCGACGACGACGTTCACGTCCTCCGGCGGGTTGGATCCGGTCGGTATCTTCGAGAGGTCCATCGTGTCTTCCTGATGCGGTCTGTGCGCCTGCAATATCGGGACGTGGGAACAGCGCAAGACGAAGGTGCGCCCTGCGCCCGAATTACGCGGCGGCCGCCACCGCCTGCAGCATCGCGCGCGGATCGATGGGCTTGGCGAGCACGCCCGCCGTGCCTGCTTTCCTGTAAGCCTCGACCTGATCCGGCAGCACATTCGCCGTGCACGCGATCACGGGCGTCGCAGCATTGGGACCATTGGTAGCGCGTAGCTTCGCCAGCACGTCCAGCCCGTCCATTTCCGGCATCACCATGTCGAGCAGGACAACGTCGAACTTGCGCTGCGCCAGCAGCTCAAGCGCCTCAACGCCCGAGCCGCATTCGACGGTGCGGTGTCCCGCCGCGCGCAGCATGGCGCCGAGCACGTAGAGATTACGCGGATTATCGTCGATGCAGAGGATCTCGCGACCCTGAATGGCGACATCGTCATTGGCGGCAGCGGGCGGCGAGCGGGGCGGGGCGTCGGCCACCAGCGGCGCATCGATCCGCACCGTGAAGCGTGAGCCGTGACCCTGCCTTGTCTCCAGTTCGACGTCGCCGCCCATCGCCAATGCGAGACGGCGCGCGACATGCAGGCCGAGGCCCAGCCCGCCATGGCGCCGCTTGGACGAGACATCAGCCTGCTCGAAGGCGGAGAAGATGCGCTCCACCGCCTCCTTCGGCACGCCGGGGCCCGTGTCTTCCACCTCGATCGCGACACGTTCGACGCCACCCTTCCCTGTTTCGGGCCAGGCCTGGATCGTGACGCCGCCCTCGGTCGTGAACTTGATGGCGTTGGCCATCAGGTTGCCGATGATCTGCAGCAGTCGCGCGGGGTCGACACTGCGCGGCTTCACCAGTTTCGGATCGATCATGACCGACATGGTGAGGTTCTTGGATCGCACGTCCGCGGCCCAGATCACCGCCGCATCCTCGATCAGCCGCACCAGCGAGACAGGCTCACGTTCAATGCGCACCTTATTGGCATTGAGACTCGACAAGTCCAGCAAGTCGTTGAGCACGGCCAGCATCTGGCGACCCGCATCCTCCAGCACGCCAAGCGTACGTTTCTGCACGGGATCGAGTCTCGATTGCGACAGCAGCAGCGCGCAGCTCAACACGGCGTTCATCGGCGTGCGAAGTTCGTGACTCATCACACCCATGAAGTCGGTCTTAGCGCGGCTGGCCCTTTCCGCCTCATCGAGCGCCTCGGCGAGGCGAAGGTTCTGTGCGGTGATGCGTGTCTCCGCCTCGTGATGCGCGGTCTCGTCCCGAAACGTGGAGACCACATAGTCGATCGCGCTGCTGTCGGGGTTGAGAACAGGCGCCGAGTTGATGCTGATCCACCGTTTCCGCCCGCCGGAAAGCTCAAGCATCATGCCGACATCGCGCACCGTCTCACCTGTGCGCAGCGTTCGCGCGACGGGATATTCGTCCGATGGAAAGGACGAGCCATCCAGGCGCGTGGATTTCCAGCGCGGATCGACGACAGCACGACCGAGCTGCTGGTCGCGCGATAGCCCGAGGATGCGCTCCGCCGCCAGGTTGGCCTCGATTATCTTTCCGTCGGCCCCGAAGACGTTCACGCCATCATTGATGGCGTTGAAGATCAGCTCGAACTGGATCTGGCGCGTTCGTTCAGCGTCGGTCTTCATCGCCGCCCGCTTGGCGCGGATCGCTTCCCGGCGCTGGGCGAGAAAGGCGCTGATCAGTTCCGCCACACGCTCGAGACGCGCCACTTCGCGATCCCCGAACATATCGGGTTCCGTGTGCCCGACCGCGAGGACGCCGATCGACGTTCCCGGATCCGCGCCCAGCGGCACGCCGATGAAGCTGCGCACGAACGGCGCAGCCTTCACGTAGCGCGCCTGCGACAACCTCTGGTCGGCCGTGGCGTCAGGCGAAGCAATGGTCTGGTTGCGCTCCAGCGACAGCGAACACATGCACTCGTTCTTCGGCATGGTTTCGCGCAGGCCGTAGCTGGTGGAGACCTGATAGGCGCGCTGCCGATCGTGAACCGTGAAGGCGGCAAGGTTCGCGCCGCATATCTCCTCCGCCAGCGTCACGAGCCGGTCGAGATCGGGAAACGCGCCGCCATGCAGCAGGTCGAGCTCGAAGAGCGCCGTCAGCCGCTCCTGTTCTCCACCCGGATCGCCTGTCGTCATTGCTCCAACACCCGAATGCCCACATCCCCCAGGAGTTGATCGCCGGCGTCGTGAATGCCCGACTAAATGTCAGACCCGAATTTGATCGGACCGTCGTTCACGATGCCGGATGGGCGCGCGCGCGACCGCAAGGATCAGGTTCGCCGTGTCGATCGGCTTGCCGATGAAGGCGGTGATGCCTTCCACGTCCGCAAGCTGCTTGCGGGCGATGGTCATGTTCGCCGTGCAGATGATGACGGGCGTGTGCCTGTTAAGCATGCAGTTGCGGATCTGCTGCGCCACGACCAGTCCGTTCACTTCCGGCATGACGAGGTCCAGCACCACGACGTCGTAGTGACGCATGTCGAGCCGGCGCAGCGCCTCGGCGCCAGACCCGCAGGTTTCCACGTCATGGCCTACGCTGGTGAGAATGGTGTTGAGAATGTCGAGGTGGCGGTCGTTATCATCCACCACCAATACGTCGCGCGCGGCGGCGACACAGATCCAGTCCGATGCTGCTTGCGAGCCGGCGGAAGCGTCAGTCGAAGAGGAAATGGGTTCGGGCGCGGCTCGGGAAGAGTCGTTCTGCCTATCCCTAGGGAGCGGTGGCGTATCCATCGCCGCCTGCCCTCTCACCCAACAATTCAACCCAACAGGGAATCACTAGCACATATGTGCCGCTGGCATGATTAACCTTTGAGGGCCCGTTGCCAACAGCCTCTGCCAGTCATCTGGCGCTTTTTTCGAGAAAGAAAAGCCGACGCCCGGGGGTTATCCCGGGTCTCTGGCCATTCGCCTGGCGCGCTAGCGCTTCTTGTTCTGCCCCAGCAGGCGCAGCCGGAGGGCGTTGAGGCGGATGAAACCCTCGGCGTCCTTCTGGTCGTAGGCGCCGGCATCGTCCTCGAACGTGACGTGCGCGGCCGAATACAGTGAGTAAGGCGAGGCCCTGCCCGTCACGATCACATTGCCCTTGTAGAGCTTCAGCGTGACCGTGCCGGTGACGTTCTCCTGGCTCTTGTCGATCGCCGCCTGCAGCATCTCGCGCTCGGGCGCGAACCAGAAGCCGTTGTAGATCAGCTCCGCATAGCGCGGCATCAGCTCGTCTTTCAGGTGTCCGGCGCCGCGATCCAGCGTGATCGACTCGATCGCACGGTGAGCCTGCAACAGGATCGTACCGCCCGGCGTCTCGTAAACGCCGCGCGACTTCATGCCAACGAACCGGTTCTCGACGAGATCGAGACGGCCGATGCCGTTGTCGCGGCCCAGATCGTTCAGCTGCGCCAGCAGCGTCGCACCGGACAGCTTCTTGTCGTTGATCGACACCGCATCGCCGCGTTCGAAGCCGATCTCGATTTCCGTCACCTGGTCCGGCGCTTCCATCGGAGACACAGTGCGCTGGTACACATAGGGCGGCGGCTCGACGGCCGGGTCTTCCAGCACTTTGCCCTCGGACGAGGAGTGCAGCAGGTTGGCGTCGACCGAGAACGGCGCCTCGCCGCGCTTGTCCTTCGCCACTGGAATCTGGTGCTTCTCGGCGAATTCGATCAGGTCGGTGCGCGACTTGAACTCCCACGTCCGCCACGGCGCGATCACCTTGATCGCCGGGTTCAGCGCATAGGCCGAAAGCTCGAAGCGCACCTGGTCATTGCCCTTGCCCGTCGCGCCGTGCGCGATGGCGTCAGCGCCGGTCTCTTTCGCGATCTCGACGAGGCGCTTGGCGATCAGCGGCCGGGCGATCGAGGTGCCTAGAAGATACTGGCCCTCATAAACGGCATTGGCGCGGAACATCGGGAAGACGAAGTCGCGCACGAACTCCTCGCGCACATCCTCGATGAAGATGTTCTCCGGCTTGATGCCCATCAGCTCGGCCTTCTTGCGGGCCGGCGACAGCTCCTCGCCCTGACCGAGGTCCGCCGTGAATGTGACGACTTCGCAACCGTATTCGGTCTGCAGCCACTTCAGGATGATCGAGGTGTCGAGCCCGCCGGAATAGGCGAGGACAACCTTTTTCGGCGCGGATTTGACGGCGGCCATGGGCAAAACTCCCGGAAAGATGGCGCGCTTATAGCCCCGGCGCGCCGCGCTGCAAGCGATCCCTGCGGCAGGATGTGGAAGGCCCGGCCGCCCGTGCTAGGTTATCCGGGAGCGGCGGGTATCCCGCCCAAATCGTTGGGGAGATCGCAATGACCTTCGCCGCCGCCACCGCCCGGTTTGTGCGCAATACGATCGCCGCCGCTGTCGCCGCCTTCGCGCTGCTCGGGGCGACCGCCCCGGCTTCGGCGCAGCCTGCCCTTTGGGTGGTGAAGGATGCGGACTCGACCATCTACCTGCTCGGCACGGTCCACCTGCTCAAGCCCGAAACGAAATGGCATTCGGAGAAGCTCGACAAGGCGCTCGCCGACGCGAAGGAGCTGTGGCTCGAACTGCCGACCACCAATGCCGAGGCGCTTCAGGGCGAGATGATGCAGCTGGTCGCGCGCTATGGCCTCTCGCCCGCCCTGCCGCTGTCGAAGGATCTCACGCCCGCAGAGATGAAGACGCTCGACGAGGCCGCGAAACTGGCTGGCCTTACCAGCTCCCAGATCAACGTCTTCCGACCGTGGTTTGCGGCCCTCACCATCTCCACCGCCGCCATGACGCGCGCGGGCTATGACCCTGCCTCCGGCGTCGACAGCAAGATCGAGGCGATGTTCCGCGCCCGCGAGATCACGCCCAAGGGACTCGAGACAGCCGAGGAGCAGATCAAGGTCTTCGCCGGCATGAACCGCGAGCAGGAGCTCGAATATCTGCGCGAGACGATGGAAGAGTATGAGGATGCGCCCGTCGAACTCGACAGGATGGTGACGCAATGGGCTTCCGCCGACATCGCCGGCATGGAGCAGATGTTCGTCACCGAGATGAAGGCGGAAGAGCCGGACCTCTACGCCGCCCTGCTCGTGAATCGCAACGCCAACTGGGTGGTGAAGATCGAGGAGATGCTGAAGGGCTCCGGCACGATCTTCATCGCCGTGGGCGCCGGGCATCTGATAGGCCCGGACAGCGTGCTGGCGATGCTCAAGGCGAAGGGCGTCGGGTCGGAGCGGGTTCAGTAGTCCTCTGGACCGCCGGGCCCCCGCCCGGCAAATCGGTACAGCATCGGGGATGTTCGCTGCTTCGCAGCGATTGCCGGGCGGGGGCCCGGCGGTCCAGATCAAACCTCAGCCCACTTCCGCAGCAGGTTGTGATAGACGGCCGTGAGGCCCAGCACGGCCTCGTGCTTGTCGCCCAGTTCCTTGCGCGTGCTTATGATCGACTGATCGAGATTGTAGAGCAGCGCCCGTCCGCCGTCGTCCTTCACCATCGACTGGATCCAGAAGAACGACGCCCAGCGCGAGCCGCGCGTGATCTCTTCCACGCGGTGCAAGCTGGTCGCCGGATAGAGCACCATGTCGCCGGCCGCGAACTTCACGCTCTGCGAGCCATACGTGTCCTCGATCACCAGTTCGCCGCCATCATACTCGGCGGGGTCGGTGAGGAAGAGCGTCGCCGAAAGATCAGTCCGCACGCGGATATTCGGGCCCGCGATGAAGCGGATAGCATTGTCGACATGCGCGCCGAACTTCATGCCGACATCATAGCGGTTGAACAGTGGCGGAAACACGCGGAACGGAACGGCCGCCGAATTGAAACCCTGCGACCGCGCGAGCGCACGCAGCACGATCTCGCCCAGCGCCCTCGCCTGCGGGGCGTCTTCCGGCACCTGAAGGTTGTGCTTGGCCAGCGCCGACTGGGCGCCGGCGGTGATCTTGCCATCCACCCATTGCGTGCCTTCGAGGACAGAGCGGCAGTGCGCCACTTCCTCTTTCGTCAGCACGTTCTCGACCTTCACCAGCATGGGCCGTTCCTATCAGCCGCCACTACAAAAAAGAAGGGACGGACCGTGAGGCCCGTCCCGTTCAGTAAGGCGTGGTTCTTGGGGAGGATTAGTAGACCACGCCGAGGGTTGCCATGATGGTGCGGCCCTGGCCCGGCGTCACGCGGTTGCCGTGGATCTGGGCGAAGTAGAGTTCATCCGAAAGGTTGTACGCGTTGAGCGAGACGCGGAAGCGATCCCAGCCGTAGGACACATAGCCGTCGATCGTCGTGTAGGACGGGACGGACGCGGTGTTGCCGGCGTTGAGATAGACCCTGCCCTGGTAAGTAAGGCCGCCGCCAACCTCGAGACCGGCAAGGCCGCCGGTGAAGTTGTAGGTGGTCCACAGGCTGGCGCCCGTCTCCGGCGTGAACTGCACGACGTTGCCGATATTGGGGCTGTCACAGACCGTGCGCGGCGCGACCGGCGTGCAGACGCCTCCGCCCGGAAGGACCGTGCCCGCGGCCACCGGCGTGGAGTCGGTGATCTCCGTGTCCAGCCATGTGGCGTTTGCGTTGACCGACCATTCGTCGGTGATCATCCCGGCAATGCCGATCTCGACGCCGGTGATTTCAAGCGCGTCGCCCGATCCGACCAGAAGCGCGCCGGTCGTTGCGTCCTCGAACTTTGCATTGTCCTTCTTGGTCTGGAAAACAGCGCCCTGAAGCTGGAAGCGATCATCGAACAGGCCGATGCGGCCGCCGATCTCGATGTTGGTGTTTTCTTCCGGCTCGAGATCCTTGTTGGAAAGCGTCTGGCTCGCGCCCGGATTGGCGATGGTGTCGCCATTGTTGGTCGAGGCGCCTTGCGGCTTCGCCGACTGGGTGAAGTTCACATACCATTGCTGGTTCGCAGCGGGCTCCCAGATCACGCCGACCTGCGGCGTGACGAAGTCGCTGTTGGACGAGACCGGCGTGTAGCAGGTCGCCGGCACGGCGGGGATCGCCACGTTGTTGCAGGTCGCAGGCAGCGCCGTGACGAACGTCGTCGTATTCTGATCGACCTCGTACGCGCCCCAGCGAAGGCCGCCGACGAACGACCATTCGTCGGTGAGCCAAAGGCGTTCGTTGGCGAACACCGAGACATCGCGCGTGGTGGTGTCACGGATGTTCGATTTCGTGAAGTTGGTCGGCACGCCGTCCGTCAGAACCGGGTTGAGCAGGTCGAAGTTAGCGCGCGTTCCACCGTACTGGTACTGGTTGCGGTCATTGTGCTGCCAGGTGACGTCAGTTCCGACCAGAAGCTCGCTGCGCAGGCCGAAGAGCGGCGCGGTGATCGAGGCGGCGGTGATGTTCTGCACGCCCTGCGTATCCTGATCCCACGGGCCGGGGCCGCCGGGCGTTCCCACAGGCACGGTGGCCGGGTTGCCGTCGGTCAGGTTGGTGACGCAGACGCCCGAGCAACCCACCGGCGTGAAGCGCGCAAAGCGCTGATAATAGCCCCAGCGGGTGTCGCTGGTCAGCGTCAGCCAGTCATTCGCCTCGTGACGCAGGCGAACGGTGATGGTGTCGACCGTCGTTTCATCGACGTCGGCGCGATAGCCGTAGAAGTTGGACGAACGTACGCCGAAATCCGTGACCGGACGGCCGACATTGTTCACGGTGACGACCGGAATGCCGTAGTCGGTGAGCTTCTCTTCGTCCTGGTGCAGGTAGGCGATAGTCACGGTCGTCGGGCTGTCGAGACCAAAGGCGAAGGACGGCGCCACGCCCCAGCGATCCGAATAGATGTGGTCGCGGCCGGTGTTCTCGTTGTGGTGCGCCATCACGGCGATGCGCGCCGCCATGCCATCGCCGATGTTCTGGTTCCAGTCGGCGGTCAGGCGCGCATAGCCCGCATCGCCCGCAGACAGGTTGACCGAACCCGACGTGTCAGCGAACGGGGTTTTCGACGAGGTGTTGATGCCGCCGCCAGCCGCGCCGCGGCCGAAGGCCGATGCGGACGGGCCCTTGAACACTTCGACCTGGCCATAGTTGAACGAGTCGCGCGTGTAGACGCCGAAGTCGCGCAGGCCGTCGGTGAAGATGTCGTTCTTGGCCGACAGGCCGCGGATGAAGAACTGGTCGCCGCTCATGACGCCGCCTTCACCGATCTGCGTGGTGATGCCCGGCACATTGCGCAGCGCCTGCTCGAGCGAGGCGACGCCCTGCTCCTGCAGCGTCTCTTCCGAGATGACGTTCACGACCTGCGGCGCGTCCTCGACGTTGACGGTCGCGACCGAAGACTGGACGCGGCGGCCGAGCACATAGACGCGGTCACGCTCTTCATTGGTCGTGGCGGCCCTGCCGCCAGCCTGCGGCTCGTCATCGTCAGCGGCAGGCGCAGCATCCACGGCTTCCGGCGCTGATTGCGCGTGGGCCGGCAGGATGCTGGCCGCCGCAATGACCAGCGCGAGCGCCGCGCCCGTGCGCAGCTTCTTCAGACCGGACACCTGACCGGCGGCGAGTTCGACAGACATTCCACTTCCCCGACTATTGCCACATGCAATTGAGAACGATTTGCAAGAGCGGGTCGTCTAGGCTGCGGTAAATGCGATTGCAAGTGCGTCGCAATCAGAATCTTCGCAAAATGTATCGCGTGGCTGCGGAGCACCGGTCTCGCGGCCCAGGCGATTGATCGGACACAAAAAAGCGCCGGCCTCTTGGAGAGACCGGCGCGCAGGAAGCGTCAGAACGATTGGGGAGGAGAGAGATCGTCCCGCGCGTGACGCCTTGCGGCGTCGAGAAAGAGGGCGGGAAGCGGCACCGTAGAGGCTTTTGGGGGAGGAGGATCAGCCCCCGGCGGCCAGCTTCCCGATTTCGTCAGATCAGACGGGCGCCGCCGTCCAGCAGATAGAAGAAGAAGCCGGTACCCATCAGGGAAACCGGGATGGCGATCAGCAGCGCGAGGAGTTCCTGGCGGGCTTCGGCGGATTTGGGGAGGAAGGTCATGTGCAGCTCCGTTTGTTTCCGGGGTCTCTAGCGGCCCCTGGGGGAAGGTTTGGCTCGGCGGGTTTGTTTGTTTCCCGTCCATGCATCGAGATATAGACCAGCTCTAAGCGGAATGCAATGAACAAAACTCTAAACGTTCATTATTTCTGCTGCAGACGCGATCACGCGATCGCGATTTCATGCTGCATCTGCTAACAGATGCGGCCCTAAAGAGTCGTTAAAAGGAGATCACGGCTGAGCGAGCAGCCTAACGCCGCGCGGAAAGTCCCGTGAAAATAAGGCTCAGGACGCCTTCGAGTTCCGGACGCAGGGCGTCCAGCTGTTCAGTCGTCCACAGCTGCGGGATCCGGAACTTCAGCATCGCGCACTGAACCAGGTCAGCCGTGATCGTGAGATCGGTCGGCAGCGCAAAATCCCCGGATGCACGGCCCTCATCGAGAATACGCTCGATCTGCATACGCTCCTGGGCCCGCTCTTCGGCCAGGTATTCAGGCCGCTCCCGGCCCATGATCTCAGCCAGCTCCATCAGCTTCGGATGCTGTTCGAAGACCCGGAAGGTCCGCTCCAGACGCGTGACGAAAAAGTCTTGCATTTTCCGGGTCGCGGAGCGCGCCGCGTCGCGAATGATGTCCTCGTAGGCCGCCCGCGAGGCATTGCCGAACTCGCGGGTCATCGCCTCGGCAATGTCGATCTTGGAGGGATAGAAACGATAGATATTCCCGGCCGACATTCCACAGTCGGCGGCGATCTCCGACATCGTGGTCTTGTTGTATCCATAGTGCAGGATACGGTCAGCAGCCGCCTTTAGGATGGCTTCGCGGGGATCGGCCTTGTCGGTCGTCGTTGTTGAAGTCATGTGCTGAATGTATTCCGGAACGCTGAACGTTCAATGAAATCTTCAGTCGATATAGCGCGAACGGAAACGGTTTTCCAGCGGGTCGGTGTCGCAGGCGCCGGCGCATGGGGCGCGGCGCTCGCGATTTGCGCGCTCGCAGCCGGCCGCGACGTGAAGATCTGGGCCCGCGAGCCGGAAGTCGCCGATGCGCTGACCACGGGCCAGGGCAATCCGCTCTTTCTTCCCAACACGCCGATCCCTGCGATCCCATCCTCGACCGACATCGCGCATCTTGCGGATTGCGACGCCATCCTGCTCGTCGCGCCGGCGCAGCACCTGCGCGCCACGCTGAAAGCGCTCGCCCCTCACCTGAAGCCCGGCACGCCCGTGGCGCTCTGCTCGAAAGGCATCGAGCGCGGCACGCTGAAACTCATGACCGACGTGCTGGCCGAGGAAGCGCCGAACGCCTCGCCCGCCGTTCTCTCCGGTCCATCGTTTGCCATCGATGTCGCGCGCGGCCTTCCCACCGCCGTCACCCTCGCCTGCCCCGACCGCGCGATGGGCGACGCCTGGATGCGCTCCATCGGCCGCCCGCATTTCCGCACCTACTGGACCGACGACCTTGTCGGCGCCGAGGCAGGCGGCGCGATCAAGAACGTGCTCGCGATCGCCTGCGGCGTCTGCGAGGGCATGGGCCTCGGCCGTTCCGCCCACGCCGCCCTCATCGCGCGCGGCTTCGCGGAGATGACGCGGTTGGGCGTGAAGCTCGGCGGCCGTGCCGAAACGCTCGCCGGCCTCTGCGGCCTCGGCGATCTCGTCCTCACCTGCTCCTCGCCCCAGTCGCGCAACATGAGTTTCGGCATGGAGCTGGGCCGCGGAAAACCCGCTGCTGAAATTCTTGCGTCACGCACGTCGGTTACCGAGGGCGCGGAAACCGCCCCCGCCGTCGTCGCGCTGGCGAAGAAACTCGGCGTCGATCTGCCGATCTGCGAAGTGATCCTCGAAGTGATCGAAGGCCGCCTGGATGCACGCTCGGCCGTGGATCGCCTGCTCAATCGCCCCCAGAAACCTGAAAACCAGGAAGAACAATAGATGCCGCTCTTCGTCCTCTATGGCGTCGACAAGCCCGGCGGCGTCGAGCTCCGCAAGGCGACACGCCAGACCCATCTCGACTGGATCGAGAGTCTGAAGCCGCGCGTGAAGATCGCCGGCCCGATGTTCGGCGACGACGGCGCAACGCCCGTCGGTTCCGTGATGGCGATAGAGGCCGATAGCCTCGAAGCCGCGAAGGCCGAGTTCGCGCGCGACCCCTACGCTGCCGCCGGCCTCTGGGCCTCGACAACGATCCGCCAGTTCAACTGGGTCGTGAAGCAGTGATACGCGCCACGCTCCTTGCCTTGTCGCTGGCGTTCACCGCCAGCGCCTCGGCGCAGGAGATTGCGCCCCGCACCGACATCGCCGCGCTTCGCAAGGAGGCGATGACCGATTCTGCCATCAAGGCGGCGCTGGGCGACACGTCCCGCCCTTTCGAATCGCGCTTGCGTGACGATGGGCGGATGGTCGAACTCATCCTGAAAGCCGCCCATGCAAAGCCCGGCGAGCGCGTGCTCGATGTGGCGTCAGGCGGGGGCTATCTCGCCCTGCTGTTCTCCGCACTCGTCGGAGAGAAAGGCCATGTCGACATCCACAACACTTGGGGCTGGATCGCCCAGTTTCCGTCGATGGACCCCGACTTCCAGAAATCCCGCATCAAAAGTCCGAACATTGGCTGGGTGACGGAAGCGTGGAACGATATCGACGCCCCCGCCGAAAGCTACGACATCATCGTGATGGGTCAGGTCTACCACGACATCGTCCTCGAAGGCGGCGACTTCGAAGCGCTGAACAAGCGCCTCTTCGCCATGCTGAAGCCCGGCGGCCGCGTTGTGATCGAGGATCACGACGCCATCGAGACGATGCCGCTCGGCCAGCAGGCATTCCTGCACCGCATCAGCCATGGCGACACCATCGGTCAATTCCTCCGCGCCGGCTTCCGCCACACGGATTTGATCCTGATGGAAAGCGCCCACGACGACCGCCGCTTCAACGTCTTCCGCCCGGGCGTTCGCGGACGAACGGATCGCTTCATCGCGGTGTTCGAGAAGCCGCTCGACGGGAAACCGTTGCGCTAGACCCGCACGAAATCCAGGAACACGGGCGCGCAATCGCCGAGGCGCTTTTCCTGATAACGCGTCGTCACATGGTCTGCCGGCGCCGCGCGCCAATCATCGGCACGCTCCGCCGTCCACGTGAACCGGCCATCGCGCAGCACGTCGGCCAGCGCCCGGTTCGCATAGTCCGCCCAGTCCGTGGCGAAACGCAGTTTCGCGCCGGGCTTCAGGATACGCGCCAGCTCCGCCACGAAATCCAGCTGCACCAGCCGCCGCTTGCGATGCCGCGTCTTCGGCCACGGATCGGGAAACAGGATGAATGCCCGGTCGATCGAAGCGTCGGCGAACTGCGCGACCAGATCTCGCGCATCGCCACGGCGCAGCTTCACATTGGACAGTCCCTGCTCGTCGATCGCGGTCAGCAGTTTCGCCACGCCGTCGACGAACGGCTCGGCGCCAATGAAACCTACGTAGGGATGTGCCGCCGCCTGCCCCGACAGATGCTCGCCGCCGCCAAAGCCGATCTCGAGCCACGCCTCGCGCACGGTTGCGCCAAAAAGGGTAACAGGGATTAGCGCGCCCTTCCCGCTGTCAGGAACGGCGAGCGTCGGAAGAAGATCATCCACCAGCCCCTGCTGCCGCTTCGACAGCGGCTTGCCGGCGGCGCGGCCGTAAAGCCGATGACGTTTCTCGGGCGCGAGCTCGCTCATGCGCGCGGATGAACCACGCCTCGCCGAAGCCCGCAACTGCCGGAATTGGGGGAAGCAGCTGTATCCAGACTGTAGGACAGCGGAAAAACATCCCGCCCGATTTCAGCGCGCTAACCGTCGAAACTGTAGGACGCAGCTGTTTTATTTCGGCCGGGCATGTGGCCGGGCGCATACTCCCGCCCATGACACAGGCACGAACACGCACATACGGGCTGATGATCCCGTCGCCTCTCGATCTCTGGATCGACGCTATGCTGTGCGTCTTCGTCGAGCTTGTGCTCCACGCCGCCTCAACCCTCCGGATGATCCGCCGCCGTCTTCCCGCTGAATGCCACAGCGATGTGACGCCTACAGAACTGCCCGAAGCGAAGAACGGCAAACAACAGGAGGTCCAACCGGACCGCCGGGCTCCCGCCCGGCTCTCGGCGCGCAGCGCCGAAACTACAGAAGCCCTCATCCTGATGGATCGCCAAGCGATCGTCTCGAAGGGCGAAGGGGTGCTCACTGACACCAGCCACACGCTGGCTCGTCATCGGGAATGCACATTCCTTGTTCCGCTCGTCCCGGCGAAAGCCGGGATCCAGAGCTGCAAAGGGACTCGCGCAATTACCCAAGACACACGCACGCCGCCCTTGATCCCGGCTTTCGCCGGGACGAGCGGAGATAGAGTTACGCTAGAACTCACAGCGCCCGCCTAAGCGGCGCGCACAAATCCCAAATCAGAGAACCCGCAAGCAGCGGGAACGCGAACCTATGCCAGGTCCTTGAGCGATCCGGCGAGGTCCGTCTTCTCCCACGAGAAGCCGCCGTCCTTGTCCGGCTCACGCCCGAAATGGCCGTAAGCGGCCGTGCGCGCATAGATCGGCTTGTTGAGATCGAGGTGTTTCCGAATGCCGCGCGGCTTGAGGTCCATGACCTCGCCGAGGCGCTTTTCGAGCTTGGCGAGATCGACCTTCTCCGTGCCATCGCAGTTCGCATAGATCGACAGCGGTTCCGGCACGCCGATGGCGTACGAAAGCTGGATCACGCAGCGATCGGCCAGGCCCGCCGCCACGACGTTCTTGGCCAGATAGCGCGCAGCATACGCCGCCGAACGATCGACCTTCGTCGGATCCTTGCCCGAGAACGCGCCGCCGCCGTGCGGGGCCGCGCCGCCGTATGTGTCGACGATGATCTTCCGGCCCGTCAGGCCGCAATCGCCATCCGGACCGCCAATCACGAACTTGCCCGTCGGATTGATGTGCCAGACGCAATCCTTGGCGATCGGCAGCGTATCGCCCAGCGCCTTGCGGATATAGGGCTCAACGATCTTGCGGATGTCGTCGGACGATTGCTTTGGATCGGTGTGCTGGGTCGAGAGCACGATCGAGACGGCTTCCTTCGGCTTGCCGTTCTCATAGCGCACCGTGACCTGCGACTTGGCGTCGGGCGCCAGCGTCTTCTCTTTTCCGGAGTGGCGCGCATCGGCCAGCAGCTTGAGGATGCGGTGCGAAAGCTGGATCGGCGCCGGCATCAGCTCGGGCGTCTCGTTCGTCGCATAGCCGAACATGATGCCCTGGTCGCCCGCGCCCTCTTCCTTGTTGCCCGACGCATCGACGCCCTGAGCGATGTGTTCGGACTGGCCGTGCAGCAGCACCTCGATATTCGCCGTCTCCCAGTGGAAACCGTCCTGCGCGTACCCGATATCCTTAATGGCCATGCGGGCGTGGTGCGCGATCAGATCCTTGGTCACCTTGTCCGTGCCACGATACTCGCCCGCGATGACAACCTTGTTGGTCGTCGCCAGCGTCTCGGCGGCGCAACGCAGCGACCAGACATCAAGGCCCTGTTCGATCGTGGTGCGATAGTACAGGTCCACGATCTCGTCCGAGATGCGGTCGCACACCTTGTCGGGGTGGCCTTCCGAAACGGATTCGGACGTAAACAGGTAGTTGGAACGCGCCACGCGAAACTCCCGGGAAAAAGTCGGGCCTGCAATAACCCGGCCAGCCATATAAAGAAAGCTTTATACGATTTTAGGGCGCCTAAAGCCGCAGTCGAAGCGTCAGCCTCGCCGTTTTTTCGAGGTGGTGGAAGGTCTTGCAGCCCTGGCGTGCTGCCGGGCGGCGGCGACGATGGCGTTTCTGGCGGCTTCATCCTTGATCTGGCGGAACGCCTTCAGCAGCTCATCCTCGTCGCTGGCGCGCTTTCCTTTGAATTCAACAGCATCGTCCGCGACCGCCCTGCCTGTCGTCTCGTTCACGCCGTCGTAGAGAAACTGGATCGTCGTTCCAAGCGCCTTGGCGATCTCGTTCAGCCGTCCGGCGGAGATGCGGTTCTTGCCGTTCTCGTATTTCTGGAGCTGCTGAAACGTGACGCCAGCATGCTCGGCGAGCGCCGGTTGCGACATCTCCAGTTCGATCCGCCGCGCGCGGATACGCTGGCCAACGAGCTTGTCGGTACGAGTTGGATCACGCGGTTCGGCTGGCATTTACGTCCCCCGCCAGAGACACCCCTAGGTTGCGTAACAACTAGACTAGCGGCGCGGCAGCACGAACAACCCGAGGTTGAGCCCCAGCAGAATCAGCCAGAACAATCCGTCCCGCCAATTGCTGTACGGCGTCGGGTCAGCAGCAGCGGGAATGCGCGCATCGACGACACTGGAGCGCCAGCCTTCCGGATCGGGACCGTACAGCGCCGGATCAGCCGGCGCGCCTTTCGCCGTCCAGCGGCCGTAGGCGTCGATCATGCCGGTCTCGCCGCGGCTGGCGACGCGCGCCATCGGCAAGCCCTCCTCGATCGCGCGATAGCGCGCCTGCGCGGCATGCTGGGCCGGACCCATCAGTTCGCCGAACCAGGCATCGATCGAGATATTGATCAGCCATTGCGGCCGGTCCGCTCCGTTCGGCGACAGCCCGGGGAAGATCGCCTCATAGCAGATCAGCGGACCAAAGGGCGGGACGCCCGGGATCGTCATCGGCGACGGCCGCGGCCCCGCATCGAAGCCGCCGGGCGCAAGATCCTGCAGCGTCTTGAGCCCGACCGCCTTCAGCACGCCGGCAAACGGCATGAATTCGCCGAAAGGCACGAGCATGTGCTTGTCGTAGAACTGCGGCGAAGGCCGGGTGGCGCTGCCGCGATCAATGATGGCCAGCGAATTGTAGGCCCGCTCGTCATCGGTCCCGACGAGCTCCCGGCGCGGCGTCCCGACAATGAAATTGCGGGTGCCTGCGCTGTTCGCGATCACGTCGAGCGCTTCTGGCCATTCGAACAGGTAGTAAGGCAAGGCGCCTTCCGGCCAGATCACGGTGCGCGGCGAACTGGCGGTGTCCGGCCCGGTGAGCGCGAGGAAGCGCAGCACGATCTTCTCGGCCACGCCCGGCTGGTGCTTCACGTTCTGCGGCACACCTGCCTCGACCAGCCGCACGACCGGTCCTTCGGGCGGCGTCTCGGGAATCTCCCCAAGGCGCCGCGCTCCCCAGCCCCAGATGGCGCCGAAGACGATGGCCGCGACGATGACCGGCGCTGCACGCGAACCCGTTGTCCCTCTCGCCCGTGCGTCAGCCAGCGTCGCGGGCGACGCCATCGCCACGACCGTGAGCGCGGAGAGGCCGTATATCCCCCACAGCGAAGCCGACTGCGAGATCGCCTCGCCCGGCGCCCAGATCATTCCGGGCAGGTTCCACGGCAGGCCTCCAATGCCGAACAGCGAGGACCGGAACCATTCGCCGAACATGAAGGCGACGGCGAACACGATGAGACGCGCAGGACCGGCGCACCAGAAACGGAAGCCGATCGACACGAAGCCGGCGAGCAACGCGGCGAGCCCACCGGGCAGAAGGACCAACGGCATCCAGATGAAAATCAGGTGCGCGCCGGGGTTCACCAGGAACGCCCATGCTATCCAGTGCATGCCGACGAGATAATAGGCGAAGCCGAAAGCAGCCGCGCGCCAGAAGGCCGCCCATCTCGGCTTGGGAGACAAACGCGCCGCGTCGAGACTCCAGATCAGACCGGAGAGCGCGATCGCGAACGCGGGCCAGAAGAAGAATGGCGGGAAAGCGAGATTGGCCAGCGCGCCCAACACCGCGCAGAAGGCCAGCACGCGCCAGCCCTGCAGGCCTGCGACCCACAGATAGGCGGGCGCGAGGAAATTCCCGCGCGTGTGCGGCGGCGTGTCGCCAACAGTCCGGCTGTCAGTCATCGCCCCTCCCCGGGCCGCCGCTTCGGGCGCGTCACCGGTCTACCGCCTCGGTCTTCCCCTCGGCAAGCACTGAAGGCGCCGCGCGAGGCCCACGCAGGCGCAGGCGTATGACTCGGCGCGGGTCGGCTGCGGAAATCTCGATGAGGGGCCCGCGCGGATGCTCCAGCGATTCGCCGGCCTGCGGCACGCGGCCAGCCAGCGCCGTCACCAGACCGCCGATAGTGTCGACGTCCGATTCGAAATCCTCGACCTGTAGCGACAGGCCCGTCTCGCGCTCGACATCCTCGATCGCGGCCAGGCCATCCACTTCCCAGGTCGAACGGCCCCGGCGCTGGATCACCGGCCGCGCCTCATCGTGCTCATCCTCGATATCGCCGACGATCTGCTCGACGAGATCCTCGAGGCACACCATGCCGCCCGTGCCGCCAAACTCATCGACGACGATCGCGATGTGGATGCGGCTCGTCTGCATCTGGATCAGGAGGTCGGGCAGCAAGATCGATTCCGGTACGAACATGATGTCGCGCACCAGCTTCTCGACACGACGCGATGCGAGCAGTTCGGCGCTCCAGCCGCAGCGCACGCCTTCGGCGACGACATCCTTGATGTGGATGAAGCCCAGCGGTTCATCGAGCGAATCGCGGAACACCGGCATGCGTGAATGGGCTTCGCTGGCGAAAAGGTTCATCACCTCGCCCAGTGTCGAACCAACATCGATCGCGGCGATTTCCACGCGCGAGATCATCACGTCGCGCACGCTCGCCGTCTCGAACTCCTTGAGGCGGAGGCGGATGGCGCTAGGCGCTGCCACGGCGGAATTGGGATTGGTCTCAGCTTCAGGTCCGCCAGCGATGAGGCGGGCAAGGCGTTCGCGTATGGTCATTCGCTGCGGAGGCTCTCCATCGTTCGGCATGGCTCAGCCTTCCCCCGCCCCGGAATAAGGTCCGGTGGCGTATGGGTCCGGCCAGCCGAGGCCGGCGAGAATCTGCGTTTCCAGAGGTTCCATTACCTTCGCGTCGTCTGCTTCGATGTGATCATAGCCCAGCAGGTGAAGAAAGCCGTGAATCAGCAGGTGGCTGATATGCCCATCAAACGGGCGTCCCATGGCCTCTGCGTCGCGCAGCGAGGTCTCATAACCGATCGCGATGTCGCCAAGGTATTGAGGCTGGCCCGGAATTTCCGGATCTTCCGAGGGAAACGAGAGAACATCCGTCGCCTTGTCGATGCCGCGCCATTGCTTGTTGAGGGCATGCATCTCGGCATCGTCTGTGAGCAGAACGGCCAGCTCGCCGCCGGACTTCATGTACGCGGCAGCATGGGCCAGCACGCGAGCCGCCAGCGCACCCACGTCGCCGAGCGATTCCCAGCGCGCATCGGCGATGCGCGTGTCGGCCGACAGGTCGTGTGTTGTTGAAACGGCGCTCACTTTCGCGATGCGCCTTTCGCGGCGTCCTTGTCGTAGGCATCGACGATACGCCCGACCAGTTCGTGGCGCACGACGTCCGCTCTTGTCAGCTCCTCGATCGCCACGCCCTTGACGCCCTTGAGGATGGTCATGGCGTGACCGAGGCCTGAACGCGTGTTGTTCGGCAGGTCGGTCTGCGACGGATCGCCGGTCACCACCATGCGCGAGCCGCGGCCAAGGCGCGTGAGCACCATCTTCATCTGCGGCACGGTGGCGTTCTGCGCTTCGTCGATGATGACAAAGGCATTCTTCAGCGTGCGACCGCGCATGAAGGCGAGCGGCGCCACCTCGATCTCGCGGCGTTCCTTCCGGCGATCGACTTCCTGCGCGCCGAGGCACTCGTTGAGCGCATCCCAGATCGGCAGCATGTAGGGATCGACCTTTTCCTCCAGCGCGCCGGGAAGGAAGCCCAGCTTCTCGCCCGCTTCCACCGCGGGGCGCGCCACCACGATCCGCTCGCGCTTGCCCGCCTTCAGCTCTGCCGCCGCCACGGCGACCGCGAGATAGGTCTTGCCGGTACCGGCAGGCCCTACTCCGAAAATCAGGCCGAGATCTTCGCGCTTCAGCTTCTCGAGGTATGCGCGCTGGCCTGACGTTTGCGCCATGATCGGTTTGCGCAGCCCGGCAATCGCATCGCCCGACGCGGCGGTCAGTCCATCGCTGATTGTCAGCTTGATGGCCGCTTCCAGTTCCGCGCTGTTCGCCTCGGCTCCGCCCGCAATGCGGCGCGCGAAAGCCTGCAGCGCGTCCGCCGCCTGTTTTGCGCCCTCGCCATTGCCCGTGACAACGATCTCGCCGCCCTGGCTGTCCACGCGCACGCCGTCGTCAGCGAACGCCTGCTCGACCAGCTGCAGGTGCGAATGCGCGGGCCCGCACACATCGCGCAGCAATTGCGGGCTCGAGACGGGGACTGTGTAGCGATTGGCGCGCGTGGGCTTCGGTTTCGTGCTCACGCGGGTACCTCTACTTCGGTCAGGCGCGCCGAGAGGCTGGAGCCCGTCGCGCCCATGATCTCGACTTCGACAATGCGGTTGGCCAGATGCGCCGCGCCGTCGACATGCACAGATTGCATATAGGGCGAATATCCGAGCGCCTGCCCTGTCCGCTTGCCTTCGCGCGAAAACAGAACGTTGAGCTTGCGGCCGACTGTCGATGCATTGAACGCAAGCGCCTGTTCGAACAGGAGCGCCTGGAGACGCGCGAGACGTTCCTCCTTCACCGCTTCCTCGACCTGAAGCTGCATGCCAGCGGCCGGCGTGCCGGGGCGCGGCGAATACTTGAACGAGTAGGCCTGCGCGAAGCCGACGGCCTTCACCAGCTTCAACGTATCCTCGAAATCCCCGTCCGCCTCGCCCGGGAAGCCGACGATGAAGTCGGACGCAAAGGCTATATCCGGCCGCGCCGCGCGCACGCGATCGACGATACGGAGATAGTCCTCCGCCGTATGCTGTCGGTTCATGGCCTTCAGGATGCGATCCGAACCCGCCTGCACCGGAAGGTGCAGGAAGGGCGAGAGCTGCTCGACATCGCGATGTGCGTCGATCAGATCCTGCTGCATGTCCCGCGGATGCGAGGTCATGTAGCGGATGCGCTCGACGCCGCCGATCTTCGCCACATGGCGGATCAGGTCACCCAATCCCCACTCCCCGCCACGCAGATCGTGCGCCGGCGCGGAGCCGTGCCAGGCATTCACATTCTGGCCGATAAGAACGATCTCCTTCACGCCTTGCCGGGCAAGGTCGCGTGCCTCTGCGATGATGGCGTCCGTGCCGCGCGAGAATTCGGCGCCGCGTGTATAAGGCACGACACAGAACGTGCAGAACTTGTCGCAACCTTCCTGCACGGCAAGGAAGGCAGATGCGCCTGACACCTCACGCGTCTTCGGCAGCGCGTCGAATTTTTCTTCGGCAGCGAAGTCCGTCTCGAGAATGTCGCCGGTCTTGCGCGACAGCCGCGCGATCATTTCGGGCAACCGGTGATAGGATTGCGGGCCGACGACCATGTCGACGGCCGGCTCACGGCGCATGATCTCTTCGCCCTCGGCCTGCGCAACGCAACCGGCGACGGCGATGCGCATCACGCCGCCATTCTCCTGCTTGAGGTCCCGCAACCGGCCGAGTTCGGAGAACATCTTCTCCGTCGCCTTCTCGCGGATATGGCAGGTGTTGACGACGACAAGGTCGGCGGCTTCGGGCGTGTCCACGGGCGCATAGCCCAACGGCTTCAGCACGTCTCTCATCCGCTCGGAATCGTAGACATTCGCCTGGCAACCGTATGTCTTGATGTAGAGGCCCTTGGTGTTGGGCTTCTGGCTCGTGTCAGCCATGCGGCTTACTTCTTCTCGTCCTCGGTCAGAGGAACGCCATAGAGTTCGAGGCGGTGATCGACCAAGCGATAGCCGAGCTTGCGCGCGATCTCGATCTGCAGCTTCTCGATCTCGTCCGACTTGAACTCTACCACCCTGCCGGTCTTGGCGTCGATGAGGTGATCGTGGTGCTCGTCGGGCGCTTCCTCGTAGCGGGAGCGGCCGTCACGGAAATCGTGGCGTTCGATGATGCCGGAATCCTCGAACAGCTTCACGGTGCGATAGACCGTCGCCAGCGATATGTTGGAATCGATCGCCGCTGCACGGCGATGAAGCTCTTCGGCGTCGGGGTGGTCGGCGGCCGTCGACAGCACGCGCGCGATTACGCGGCGCTGCTCCGTCATGCGCAGGCCTTTCTCGATGCACCTTTGCTCGATCACACGGACCTCCTTGATAGAGCGCCCCGGGCCGACCGGAACGCGCGGGACATATGCGGGTCAGGCGCCGTCCTGTCCACCGTCAGGTCCGGCCCTGCGGGACATGACAAGCGCATCCACTTGACCCTCCCGTGTACGATAATAGGCTTTCCTGACGCCGATTTCCACGAATCCGGACGATTTGTAGAGCCCGATCGCTGGAAGATTGTTGCGGGCAACCTCCAGAACCCACCGTCCACGCCCGCGTTTGGCCGCCTCGGCGTCAAGCGCCTGGAAAATTCGCCTTCCGAAGCCCGTGCGCCGCTGGTCCGGCGCGGTCGCGATGGTCAGCAATTCCGCATCATCGCCCGCCGCTAGAGCAAGACCGAATGCGAGTGGTTCGCGTTCGCTGTGGGCAATCACCGCGATGGCTTCCGCGCGCGCGAGCCATGTCGTGAAATCGTTCGTCGTCCAGCCGTCATCGAAGGAAGCCGTGTGCACACGAGACAGATCGGCGGCGTCGGTTTGGATGGCAGGCCGGATGATCATTGCGCGCTCATTGTCCGATCGGCCGCATCGGCGTCGCGTCCGGCTCGCGCACATAGATCGGGCGCGGCGGCGGCAGGTCGCCCTCCATGGCGCCGGCGAGGATTGCAGCGGCGACAGCGCGGGGCTTCGCGTCATGGCGCGGCAGGCCAATGTCCGGAATGCCGTCGAGCTGTCCCGTCACGATATCCAGCCCCGAGGCCAGCCGTGCAATATCTGCGACGCCAGCTTCCACCGGTTCTGCTGTGCCCCGGCCCTGATCGAGCGTCTGCGCCCACCATGTCCGTTCCGGCGGACGGCGCTTGGCGGGCAGCAGGCCGAGCGCACGACCACTCGGCGGCGGATCCAGCGCTTCGAGGCTACTGACGCCTGCTGCCGGAAGATCGAGCGACAGCGCCAGTCCGCGCGCGAACGCCACGCCGACACGAATCCCGGTGAAGGAGCCGGGGCCGACAACGACCGCGACGCGGTCCAGCGCATCGAAAGCGACGCCCGCATCACGCATCAGCGCCTCGACCACCGGCGCGAGCCGCGCGTCGTGGCCCTGCATCATCGGTTCGGACAGCTGCGCGATCACGACGCCGTCGCGCACCAGCGCGGCTTCGCAGGCGTCTCCGGAAGTGTTGATGCCCAGAACCAGCATGGCGGGCTCCTTACGCGCGGAAGCAGGCGCGCGTCAAAGGATGCGGCACGCTTCGTCGAAATCGAGCCGCGGCGCACGCGGGCGGACCCGCGTTTCATCGCCATGGCCGATATTGATGAGAAAGTTCGAGCGCCAGGACTTCATCGCCGGATTGCCAAGGAAGAATTCCTTGTCCACGCCGTCGCGCCGGAAACCGTTCATCGGCCCGCAATCGAGCCCGAGCGAGCGCGCAGCGATCAAGAGGTAGGCGCCCATCAGCGTGCCGGACTGGATGGCGTTCCATTCGGCATTGGTTGGATCGGCGAACCATTCTTTCGCATTGGGTGCGTACGGGATCAGCTTGCCGAGATGATCCGCGAAATCGAGATCGTAGGCGACGATGGCCGTCCAGGGTGCGGCCATTGTCTGCTTGCGGTTGCCTTCGTCGAGATGCGGCTCAAGCCGCGCTTTCGCTTCCGGCGAACGGATGAACAGGAACCGGCCCGGCGAAATGTTCGACGCGGTGGGCGCTATCTTGGCGAGATCGTAGGTCGCGCGGATCAGGACTTCCGGCGTCTCTTCCTCGGTCCAGCCACGGCGCGTGCGGGCGGTGCGGAAAAGCTGATCGAGGGATGCGTCGCTGAGCGGCTTGCCCATCAGGCGGCCGCCTCGACCGCGGTGACCTCCGGTACATAGTGACGCAACAGGTTCTCGACGCCCTGCTTCAGCGTGAGCGTGGAGGACGGACAGCCCGAGCAGGCGCCGCGCATGGAAAGATGCACGATCCCGGTGTCGACATCGAAGCGCTTGAAGATGATGTCACCGCCATCGTTGGCGACGGCCGGGCGGACGCGCGTTGCGATCAGTTCCTTGATCTCGGCGACGATCTCGGCAGTCTCGCCTTCATAAACAACATCGTCCTCGGCGGCGGGCGCTTCGGCCCTCGCAACGTCTGCGATCACGGGAGCGCCGGACACGAAATGGTCCATGATGGCCGCGAGCGCCTGCGGCTTCAGCACGGCCCAGTCGGCGTCCTCGGACTTGGTGATCGACACGAAGTCGCTGCCAAGGAAGACGTTCCTGACGCCTGAGATCCCGAAGAGCGCCGCCGCAAGCGGGGATGCCGTTGCCTCGTCCAGCGAGACGAACTCGTAGGGCGTCGTGGGTGAGACGTCACAACCGGGCAGGAATTTGAGCGTGGCCGGGTTCGGCGTCGGCTGGGTCTGGATGAACATGGGAATTCGCCTGTTTCTACCCGCTAGATGGGCCTAACCCGCCTGCCATGCAATGCGGCCTCAGCCTGCAAGCCCGCCGATCTCGTCCAGTTGCGCGTCCGTCAGATCGCCCGGGACTACGGTTACCGCGATGGGCCGGGCCGCTATTCGCTTGCCTTTCGCCAGCCGCGAGACCAGCGGGCCCGGATTGCGGCCTGTTCCGGCGGCAAGGATCAGCATCTTTATCGCCTTGTCCCGCTCGACCAGTTTGCGGATGGCGTCCACCGGCTCTTCCTCGCTGATGACGATTTCAGCCTTCACGCCGACACGCGTCTCCACCGCATCGGCATGCCGGGTCGCCTTGAGGCGGGCGGAGTCCATCGCGTCCTGACTGATGTCCTTGTCGAGGCCGATCCAGCCGCCGAGGCCGGGTGATTCAGCGCAGCGCAGGATGATGAGGTCGGACCCGACGGCCTTCGCGCGCATGGCGGCGTAGAGCATCGCCTTCAGGCATTCCTCGGTCTCGTCGGAGACCGCCAGGAATTTGCGTGAAATATTGGTCATGTTGGCATGAGGCGCTGTCGGGGCCGTCCGGTCAAGTCTGACGCGGCGTCGGCCCGATTACTTCGACGCGCCCGCTGGCGCCGTCTGAGCGGGCGCGGGCGCGACAGGTGCAGGGGACGCAACTGCAATCGTGGCGAGGAATTCGTCGGTGGCCTTCTGAGCCTGACCGATCAGGAAGCCCATCGAGGTCGCGTGGTTGCCGAACAGCGAGCCGTCAGGATCGCCGTTGAGCACGACCAGCGGATGGAATTGCGCGGCGGACTTCCAGGCTTCGAGCGCGGCTTCGCGCGTCTTGGCGGCTGCCGGCGTTTCCGGCCATTGCAGGGAATCGATGATCGTGAAGGCGACAATGGCGCGACCCTTCGCGTTGTAGACAGCGCGGGTTGCTTCCTCATCGATCGGATTGCCGCCGACGCTCTTGGCGGAAGCGGCGAGTTCTTCCTGGCTGGTCATGGCCCAGGCCGACACGAGGCCGAGTTGTTCCTTGACCTGCTGCGGCGTCGACATCATCGACACATCGCGCCGGCGAAGGCGCCGGTCATAGTTGGTAAGCGCATCGCGCGCGGCCTGCAGCTGGATGCCGGTCGAGGCCAGCGACACAAGGCGGGAAGCCGCTTCGAGATCTGTGTCGGGGCGGCCAGAGGCCGTCGCATGCGCGTTCTCGAGCTTGATGAAATCGCCCAGCGCGCCGGCCATGGCGCTCTGGTAGGCGGGCTTCGCGGTCAGGCGCGCCATCGGGGCCCAGCCCGGCGAATCCTTGGCCCAGCCAAGCTCGTTGAAATGTCTTTCCATCAGCGCCGCAACGCCACCCGCCCACGGAGCCGTCCAGTCGGCGCGGTTGATCATCGTACCAACATTGCGGTCGCCCACATCGCTGGAGGCGATCACCATCGCGGGATAGGCGCCGATGGCGCCGACGATCAGCGCGGTGTTGAACCAGAAGCGGACGTGACCGAAGAATGTCTTGTGCGTGTGTTCGTCGGCATCGTGCTCGTCAGCAACCTCGGCCAACTCGCCTTCAATAACGTCGACGGTCTCGGGCTCGATCTTGCGAAGCGGAAACGGCTTCTCGATCTCGGCAACGGGCTCAGCCGCCGACTCCTTGTCTACCACGACCATGTCGCGGCGCAGTTTGAGAACTGACATCGCCTAGCCCCGGCTTGCCCACGGCGGACCCTCAATGGACCCGCCATTAACCTCAACCCAACAATCGCTAATGTGGAGTTACTTCACGCCCTACTGACCAATTACCGCAGGATGGAACAGGATGGTTTCACTGCGTCCTGACTGTAGGTCGATTTGAATCGGAAATGTGGCGCCCGGCTGCAGAGGCTTCGGGGCAAAAACCATCAGATGCAGGCCTTTTGGCGCGAATGTGACTGTCTTGCCGGCCGGAAGCTCGACCCGGTCCTGCCGTTTCATGGACGACTGCGTCCCTTCGGTCACGGATGCGTGCATCTCGATCCGCTCGGCCTGCGGCGAAGAGATCCCGACGATCGCGTCGTCTGACGGGGATGTGACCGAAAAATAGGCGACCCCGATGCCGGAGGCGCCGAGCGGAGCCCGGTACTCGGCTTTGTCGATTCGGAGAGGCCCCTGCCCGCAGGCGGCGAGTACGAGCGCGATGGCGGCGACAAGCTTCTTCAACACAGCCTCCCTAGCCCCACACAAGTAGGGAGCCGCGCGCCGAAGCGGAATGCGCCAGCCCGTCGCTGCCAGGATCAGGGGCGCCAGAAGCCGACGACCCGGCGGACCTCGTCCATGACCGGCTCTGCGATGGCGTTGGCACGGTCGCCGCCGTCCTTCAGGACACGGTCGACCTCGGAGGGATCGTTCATCAGGCGGCGCATCGTGTCCGCGACCGGTCCGAGCTTGGCGACAGCCAGATCGGCCAGCGCGGGCTTGAACACGCCGAAGCCCTTGCCGCCGAACTCGTCTAGCACGGCCTGCTCCGTCTTGCCCGCCAGCACCGCATAGATGCCGACAAGGTTGGCGGCTTCGTTGCGACCTTCCAGGCCCTTCACCTCGGACGGCAGGGCATTCGAATCCGATGTGGCCCGCTTGATCTTCTTGGCGATGTCATCGGCGGTATCGAGCAGATTGATGCGCGATGCGTCGGACGGGTCCGACTTCGACATCTTCTTGGAACCGTCCTTCAGTGACATGATCCGGGCGCCTGGACCCTGATACATGGGCTCGGGCAGAGGGAAGAATCCCGGGGCGTTGAAGTCGCGATTGAACTTGCCCGCTATGTCGCGCGACAGTTCGAGATGCTGTTTCTGATCCTCGCCGACAGGCACGTGCGTTGCCTTGTAGGCCAGAATGTCGGCGGCCTGCAGGACCGGATAGTCGAACAGGCCGACCGAGATGTTCTCGGCGTCCTTGCCAGACGACTTGTCCTTGAACTGGGTCATGCGCTCGACCCAACCCATGCGGGCGACGCAGTTGAAGATCCAGCCGAGTTCGGAATGCGCTGTCACGGATGATTGCGCGAAAATGATGGACTTAGTCGGATCCACGCCCGCCGCGAGATAGGCCGAGGCGATCTCGCGCGTCTGCGCAGCGAGCAGTTTTGGATCCTGTGGGACGGTGATGGCGTGGAGGTCGACCACGCAGAAGATGCACGGCATCTCGTCCTGCATCGCGACGAACTTCACCAGCGCGCCGAGATAGTTGCCAAGATGCAGGCTTCCCGACGGCTGGACGCCGGAGAAGACCCGCTTGGGGCCGGAATACTGGACAGGCGCCTGGTCTGACATCGTTTCTTCCTTGAGCGCGCGGCTTTATCAGCCCTCGCCGCCGCCCGGCAAGGCGACACCCTCCGCGCCCTTCTCACGACGCAGCGAGCCCTTGATCTCAGTCAATGTCACCGCCCGGAAGGCGAACACGGCCACGCCATAGATCGCAACGCCTGCGATTATGACTGCGAGGACCGCGATCTCCTTGTGCAGCAGCAGGTCCGACAGGAATTCGTACTGCCAGGCGCAGACGCCCGCGAACGCGCCCATGAGCGCGGTGGCGAGGCCAAGCCGCGAAAGCTTGGACCAGACCCTTGGCCCCATCCGGTAGGCATCGTCCTTCGCCAGCCTGCCCGCCAGCATGAAGACGTTGAGCCACGCCGAGAAACTGGTGGCGATGCCGAGGCCGACGGCGCCGTCGATGCCATTCGGTGCGAAATCCGTCCGGACCGTCGGCAGCCAGAACCAGAGTGTCGATCCGACCGCAATGGTGACCACGACCGACACCAGCGAATACTGCATCGGGATCTTCGTCTGGTGCCGCGCAAAGAAGGGCGGCGTGAACACTTTCAACAGCACGAAGGCAGGCACGCCCCACGCGAACTGGCGCAGGACTTCCGCGGTGCGCTGGGCGTCGGCATGCGTGAACGCTCCGCGCGTGACCGTCGCATCAATGATGAAATACGGCATCACGAGAAGCGCGATAGCCGCCGGCAAAGTGAAAGCCATGGAGAGCGCAATGCCGTCATCCATCGTCCGATCTGCACTGGTCTTGTCGTTCTCAGCGAAGTGACGCGACAGGCGCGGCACAAGGGCGAGGCCCACGGCGACACCGATCAGGCCGAGCGGAAGCTGGTAAAGCCGATCTGAGTTGTAGAGCACTGACCGGGCGCCCTCGTCCGACCCCGACAGCATCTGCGTCACCAGCGTGTTGACCTGCAGCGCTCCGCCGGCAATTGCCCCGGGTATCGCGATGGCCAGCATGCGCTTGACGCCCTTGCTGACAACAGGAAACCCGACGCGAAGATCAACGCCCAGCTTGCGCGCACCCCACCACAGCAGCGCCGACTGCAAGACGCCCGAGACCGTCACCGCTGTCGCCGCCGCCAGCGCAGCCATCTCGCGATCAGGAACAACCAGCAGCGGAACAATGGTGCAGATGTTGAGCAGGATCGGCGCGGCGGCCGTGAGCGCGAAGCGCCCAAGTGTGTTGAGCACGCCGGACAGCAACGATGCCAGCGTCATGCAGACGAGATACGGCATGGTCAGCTGCGCCATCAGCGTCGCGATGCGCATCGTCTCCGGATCGTCGACATAGGCGGAGAGCAGCCAGGGCATCAGGAACGGCATCGCGATCTCGAACAGGATGCACAGCAAGGCTACGATGGTGATGATGAAAGCCATTGCCTGCGAGGCCACCTTGTCGGCCTCTGCCGGCCCGTCGACCGCGCGCGACTTCGCGAAGACGGGCACGAAGGCCTGCGAGAACGCGCCCTCTGCGAACAGCCTCCGGAACAGGTTTGGCAGCATCTGGGCAGTAGCCCAGCAATCCATCAGCGGCCCTGCCCCGCCCCCGCCGAAGCGTGCGTTAAGGGCGAGGTCGCGCGCAAACCCGAGCACGCGGCTTCCCAGCGTGAAGACGGTCTGCACGAAAACGTTGCGGACGAGCGACATGAGGGTTCCGGGCTATCGGTCGAACGATGCAGGCGCGCGCGCGAGCGTGCGGGCAGGAATGCGTGGTGCGTTCGGCGCATGCGAGCGGAGGACTTCTTCCAGCCGCGTCGTCAGGGCGCCGTCCATCTCGGGCGGCATGCCGCCGCCATCGATCATCTCGACATAGAAGACGTCGTTCACGCGCTCGCCATAGGCGCCGACGTGAGCAGAGCGGATCGACAGCTTCGCATCCGCCAGTTCACGCGCAATGTCGTAGAGCAGGCCCGGCCGGTCACGCCCTGAAACCTCGATGACGGTCGAATCCGCCGATGCCGTTCGGTCGATCAGGATGGTCGGCGAGATGATGAACGCTGCGTGGCGGCGGCTGGCTGCAGGCGCCTTGCCCGGCTTCTTGACGCCCTCGCCGCCCGCAGCAGCAGCGCGAAGGTCCGCGATCAGGCGCTCCAGCGAATGGGGATGATCAGCCCCGATCGGCTGGCCGCGCGAATCCTGCACGTCGAACACGTCGAGCACGCGATCGTCGCCTGCCTCGTATAGGTGCGCCGCGACGATGTTGGCGCCGGCGGCGCTGAGTGCGCCGCAGAGATCAGCGAAGAGTCCGGGCCGATCCGGCGCGGTGACCAGGATCTCCGTCGTCGAGCGGCCGGCATCCACATGCGCCGCAACAATGATGGGCTTGCCGGCTTCCTTCCCCAGCGCTGCCGCGTGGCGCGCCTGCTGTTCCGGCGTGAAGCCGATCCAGTAGGCGGCCTCGACTGCTGCAAGCTGTGGCGTCGGGCCGATGCGGTCGGCCAGCACGGCGCGGGCGGCTTCCGCGCGCTCGACAAGGTGGGCGCGAACGGCGTGCTCGTCGGTGCGTCCGCCGCGCAGGGCCGCTTCGGTGGCGTAGTAGAGATCGCGCAGGAGCTGGCCCTTCCAGCCATTCCACACGCCAGGGCCCACGGCCCGGATGTCGGCCACAGTCAGGATCAGCAGGAGACGGAGACGCTCAAGGTTGCCGACGCGTTCGGCAAATTTCGAAATCGTCTGCGGATCGGAGATGTCGCGGCGCTGAGCCGTGTCGCTCATCTCCAGGTGATTGCCGACCAGCCAGGCGACGAGTTCGGCTTCGTCCTCATGCACGCCGAGCCGCAGCGCGGCTGCGCGCGCCTGCTTGGCGCCTTCGATCTGCTGGTCGCCTTTGCCCTTGCCCGTGTCGTGCAGAAGCATGGCGAGATAGAGCGCCCGGCGATTCTGGATCTTCGGGAACAGTTCGGTCGACAGCGGATGCAGATCCTTCTCGAGGCCGCGCTCGATGTCGTGGATCGTCTCGACCGCCTTCAGCGTGTGCTCATCCACGGTGAAGTGGTGGTACATGTTGAACTGCGTCTGGCCGACGATGCGGCCGAACTCCGGTACGAAGCGGCCCAGCACGCCAGCCTCGTTCATCAGCGGCAGAATGCGGCCCGAATAGTTCTTGCCCGCGATGATATCGAGAAACATGGCGCGCGAATCGTCGTCCACCCTTGCCTGCCGCGTGACGGCCCAGAGCGAACGCCGTGCGGCCGTCATCGCCTCTGGATGAATGTCCAGTCCGCGCTCGTTGGCCAGCCAGAACAGCCGCATCAGCTTGCGCGTGTCGGTCGCGAGCATCTCTGGGTCGGTGATGGTGAGGCGCCCGCCGTCGACTGCGAAGCCCTGCTCCTTGAGAGGCTTGGCGCCAGCTGCCGGGATCAGGCGCGGACGGCCGCCGGGGCGCTTCTTCTCGTCGATCTCCAGCTTGGCGCAGAGGATACGTGTGAGAGCGCCGACTTCCTTCGCCGCGAGGAAGTAACGCTTCATGAAGCGCTCGACGGCGTTCACATTCTGACGGTCGCTATAGCCCATGCGCCGCGCCATTTCCGGCTGCAGGTCGAAGGAGAGACGCTCCTCCGCGCGGCCAGTGAGATAGTGGAGATGGCAGCGCACGGTCCACAGGAAGCGGGCCTCGCGCAGGAAGATCGCCTTGTCCGCCGGCGTGAAGGCGGAGTTGTCGAGCACTTCCTGCAGGGTCACGCCGCCATGGATGTACTTGGCGAGCCAGAACAGCGTCTGAAGATCGCGCAGGCCGCCTTTGCCATCTTTGACGTTCGGCTCAACGCGATAGCGTGAGTCACCCTCGCGGGCGTGGCGGTCGTGACGCTCCTGCAGCTTCGCGGCGACGAACTCCGCGCCGCGCCCAGCGATCACGTCCTTCTGGAAGCGCTCGCTCAGCTTGTCGTAGACGCCGCGGTCGCCGAATAGGAAACGCTTGTCGAGGATGGACGTGCGGATTGTCACGTCTTCCCTCGACAGCTTCACGCACTCGTCGATGGTGCGGAAGGAGTGGCCAACCTTCAGGCCGATGTCCCACAGCGCATAGAGCATGTACTCGATCACGCTCTCCGCCCAAGCGGTCTGCTTGTAATTGCGCACGAACAGGAGATCGACGTCGGAGGATGGCGCGAGCACGGAGCGGCCATAGCCGCCGACGGCGATCACCGCCATGCGCTCCGCCTCGGTCGGGTTGTGGGCGCGGAAGATGTGGACGACCGTGAAGTCGTAGAGCGCCGACAGCGCCTCATCCATCACGCCGGACAGCAGCGCGGCTGTGTCGAGGCCGTCGGCCCCCTCCTCCAGCCGTTCCTGCGCGATCATGCGGCCGCGAAACAGGGCGGCGTGGATCAGGTCCAGCGCCCGCTTGCGTTGCGCGATCGGGTCGGAGCCGTTGTCCAGCGCCGCCGCGGTCAGCTGGATGCGCAGCTTCCGGCCGTCGACGATGTCGGCGATCCGCCAGGGCCCGGGCTTGGGCCGGGCAGCGGAAGGCTTTTGGGAAGCCGGTTCGGCGTCGATCATGCCGGTTCTCTAGCCCTGTTTGGCGCGACGCAACAGGCGGCCAAGACACGCATATTCCCCGGAAAGGAGAGATGAACGCCGCGGCAAATACCGTGGTTGCGGTGTGCCCGTTCGCGCGGCAGTTTCGCCTCCGGGGGAAGCCGGGGCCGACTTTGGACGTCAATCCGCTGGAACTAGCCGCCACGCTGGTCACGCTTGCCTGTGTGATCCTCGGCGTGAAACGCAGCCTGTGGCAGTTCCCGGTCGGGATTGTCGGCACGGCCCTGTTCTTTGTCGTGGTCTGGCGGGCGGGAATTTTCGCCAATGCCGGGCTGCAGGTCTTCTTCGTGTGCGTGCAGGTCTATGGCTGGTGGTACTGGCTGAAGGGCGACAAGGGTTCGCGCCCCCGCATCCGCACGACCGATGCGAAGACACTGGCATTCGCCTGCGTCGGGGCGCTGGCCGCCGCGGTGGCGATCGCCCCCCTGCTCGATGCATGGACGCCGAGCCAGGCGCCGATGGTGGACGCCGCCGTGTTCACCTTCAGCGTCGTCGCCCAGATCCTGCTCGACCGGAAGCATGTCGAGACATGGTGGGTCTGGATCATCGTCAACGTGATGTCGGTCTGGCTGTTCGGCTCGCAGGGCCTTTGGCTATTCATGGGCCTCTACGTGTTCTTCTTCTTCAACGCCTTCTGGGGCTGGTGGGAATGGCGCAAGGAATTGCGCGGATACTCCGCAGCGAAGGCGGAAGGCGGCGCATGAACTATCTGGCGAAACCCAAGCGCGGCTTCGTGCTCGGCAAGTTCATGCCGCCGCACGCTGGGCATGTATATCTCTGCGATTTCGCGCGCGCCTATGTCGGCGAACTCACCATCCTTGTCTGCTCGCTGCCGGACGATCCGATTCCGGGCGCGCTGCGGCTGCAGTGGATGCGCGAGATGTTCCCTTCCACGCGCGTCGTTCATTGCGAGGAAATCCTGCCGCAGGAGCCGGCGGATGATCCCGAGAATTTCTGGCCGATCTGGAAGGACGTGCTGAAGCGCTATCACCCCGAGCCGATCGACATCATCTTCGCGTCGGAGCCTTACGGCCACAGGCTGGCGGCCGATGCCGGCGCGCGTTTCGTGCCTGTCGATGAAGCCCGCACGGCGTTTCCTATTTCCGGCACCGCGATCCGCAATGACCCCTATCGCAACTGGCAGTTCCTGCCCGGCCCGGTGCGCCCGTACTATCTCAAGCGCGTCACGCTTTTTGGCGCGGAATCGACCGGCAAGACAACGCTATCTGCATCGCTCGCGCGCCATTACGAAACGATCGTCGCCCCTGAATATGGGCGCTTCCACACCGAAGCCTTCGGCGCCGGCGCGACCACGCCGGAAGACATGCGCCAGATCGTGATGGGCCATCTCGCAGGCGTTTCTGCGGCATCGCTGCGCGCCAACCGTGTGCTCATCGAGGACACCGATCCGGTGCTGACCGCCGTGTGGTCGGATACGCTCGCAGGATCGCGCGATCCTTGGTTTGATACCTATCGCGATTATCCGGACCTCTATCTCTTCTGCGACATCGACCTGCCCTGGGTTGACGATGGCACGCGCTATTTCCGCGATCCCGCCGTGCGCCGGAACTTCCATCGCGCCTGCGAGCGCGAACTCGCCACGCGCGGCGTGAAGTTCGTCCGCATCCAAGGCACGATCGAGCAACGACGCGCAAAGGCAATCGAGGCCGTCGATACACTGCTGGGTACGCAGAGCTGAAAAGCAAACCGGCCAGCTGGGGGAGCAGCTGGCCGGTCATTGGCTGAGTTCAGTCGGGCCTTGGGGAGGTTCAGGCAACCCCGCCGCCGGTGAAGGCCGTCGCCATCACATAGATCACAGCCGAAATGCTAAAGAGGGCGATGGCCAGCGAGCCGAAGTAGTTCACGCCATCAAGCTTCGTGTGTTTGATCAGACCGTTCATTTTAGTTCTCCGTTTCTTGTTTCCGGCTCTGCCTTCTGTGTGCGAGCCGGTCGTCTTCTGTGGTTCGGGGAGTTAGGCGATCCCGCTGCCGAGGCCGTTGACCATCGTGAACAGGATGACCGCGACGCTCGCGAAAGCGATGGCCAGCGAGCCGATGAAGTTCACGCCATCGAGGTTCGTTTGTTTGATCAGACCGTTCATTTGAGTTCTCCGTTTCTTGTTCTTGTCGGCTGCGCCCTCTGTCGTGGCCTTGCCGTTGCAGACTTGTTTGCAACCGCCGTGCCAGACTTTTTTAACCGTACCCGTCGTTGATTTTACTTAGTTTTTGATGTGAGGACGCCTGACCCTTCACACGATCAAGGCGGACTTCGCCGCACGAGTGGCGACTTTCACCATCGATGTGGCGGGTTTTCGCAGATCTATTTGGCGGACTTCTTGAGCCGGTAGACCAGCTCCAGCGCCTCTTTGGGCGTGAGCGTATCGGGGTCCAGGCCAGAGAGGATCTTGTCCGCTTCCGAGGGCTCGCGGAGCTCGGGTTCAGGCGCCGGCGTGAACGCGGCGAACAGGGGCAGTTCCTCGAGGCGTTTTGCCCCGCCCTCTTTCGCTTCGAGCTTCTTCAGCACCGCTTCCGCCCGGCGGACCGCCGCAGCAGGCAATCCGGCGAGCTTGGCCACCTGTACGCCGTAGGAACGGTCGGCAGGCCCTGGCTTCACTTCGTGCAGAAATACGAGATCGCCCTTCCACTCCTGCGCCCGGAGGCTGGCGTTGGCGCAGGCCTTCAGCGTGTCGGCCAGCGTCGTGAGCTCATGATAGTGCGTGGCGAACAGCGCGCGGCACTTGTTGATCTCGTGCAGGTGCTCGACAGCAGCCCAGGCTATGGCGAGGCCGTCCCATGTCGACGTTCCGCGCCCGACCTCGTCGAGGATCACGATCGAATCCTGCGTCGCCTGGTTGAGGATCGCCGCGGTCTCGATCATCTCGACCATGAAGGTTGATCGCCCGCGCGAGAGATCGTCAGACGCGCCGACGCGGGAGAAAACACGATCCGCCAGTCCAAGCCGCAGTCTGCGCGCTGGCACGTAGCATCCCGCCTGCGCCATCACGGCGAGCAGAACGTTCTGACGCAGGAAGGTCGACTTGCCGGCCATGTTGGGTCCGGTGATCAGCATCAGGCGCGGGCCTGAACTACCCGTCGCATCGAGCCGGCAGTCATTCGCGGTGAAACCCTGCCCACCCGCGCGGAGCGCCGCTTCCACAACCGGATGGCGGGCGCCTTCCGCCTCGAACACCGGCTTGTCGGCCAGTTCGGGCCGCGTCGCCGAGGCCTCGGCCGCCCATTCAGCGTTCGCGGCGGCGATGTCGAGCCGCGCCAGGCCATCGGCTACCAACGCCAGTTCCGGACCCAGTGCATCGGCTTCGGAGATGAACCGGTTGAAGATATCCATCTCACGCGCCAACGCTTCGCCATCGGCGCGCGAAATCTTCGCTTCGAGTTCGTTGAGCTGCGTCGTCGAGAACCGCATGGCGTTCGCCATGGTCTGGCGATGGATGAATGTCGCAGCCAACGGCGGCTTCATCAGCGCGTCGCCATGCTTGGCGTTCACCTCGATGAAGAAGCCGAGCACGTTGTTGTGCTTGATGCGCAGGCCCGAAATGGCGGTTGTCGTGGCGTATTCCGCCTCCAGCCGCGCGATCACGCCACGTGCGTCTTCCTTGAGCGTGCGCGTCTCATCGAGCGCAGGATCGAAGCCGGCCGCGATGAAGCCGCCATCGCGAGCCTGCACTGGAAGCTCGCTGGCCAGTGCCGCGGCGACATGCTGCGCGAATGCCGCAAGGCGCGGCTTGTCCGCCAGGGTCAGCGCCCCACAGGCCGAAGCGATTTCCGCCGGCGGATCGTCCTCGCTCGAAAGATCGGCGCAAATCTGCTCTCCCACCCCAAGGCACGCGGCGAGCGCCGCAAGATCGCGCGGCCCGCCTCGCCGCAACGACAGGCGCATGCGCGAGCGTTCGAGATCGCTGGCACGCTTCAACGCATCGCGCGCGAACTCGCGCCGGCCGGAGGCGTCTAGGAAGAAGGCCACGGCATCAAGCCGCCGCGTGATCTCGGCCGCATCTCGTGATGGGCGGCTCAGGCGGAAGCCAAGCAGCCGCGCGCCCGCCGCCGTGACCGTCCGGTCGATGGTCGCCACAAGCGATCCCTGGCGCGTACCGCGCGAGGATTTCTCGATCTCGAGGCTCGCTCGCGTTGCGGGGTCGATGGCGAGGAAAGCATCCGGCGCCGATCGCAGTGGAGGATCGAGCCGCGCCTTTCCGCCTGCCTGCGTCAGCGCGAGATAGTCGAACAGCAGGGCGCAGGCGATCAGTTCTGCCCGCGAGAAAGCGCCGAACCCGTCCAGCGTCGAGACGCCATACGCGTCCTTCACCAGCCGCTCACCCAGCTTCGCATCGGCTCGCACATCCGGGCGTGGCGTCAGCGTCAGCCCCTGCACGGCGCGCGCGACATCCGGATGCGCCATCACGCTGTCGGCGACCAGCACCTCGCGCGGGCCGACGGCGGACAGCACATCCTCAAGAACGGAAGCGGCAAGGCTGAACACCTCGAACCGACCGGTCGATACATCCGCGATCGCCAGCGCCGCTTCGCGCCCCCCGCCCGCAATCCCGATCGCGGCGAGGCTGTTGGCGGAGCGCGCTTCCAGTAGCGACTCCTCCGTGATCGTGCCGGGCGTCACGACACGGACGATCTCGCGGCGGACGACCGCCTTGGAGCCGCGCTTCTTGGCCTCCGCCGGATCTTCCGTTTGTTCGCATACGGCGACGCGGTGCCCGGCCTTGATCAGGCGCGCGAGATAGCCCTCGGCGGCGTGATAGGGGACGCCCGCCATCGGGATGGGCTGGCCGTTGTGCTGACCGCGGAACGTCTGCGTGATGCCGAGCGCCTGGCCCGCGAGGATCGCATCCTCGAAGAACAGCTCGTAGAAATCGCCCATCCGGAAGAACAGCATCGCGTCCGGGTGATTGCGCTTCATCTCGAGATATTGCGCCATGAAGGGCGTTGCGCCCTCGGAAGAAGGCGGTGTTTGAGCAACTTCCTGCTCTCCAGACGTGGAATCGCGTTCCTTCACGCTTGATTCGAACCCCGTTTACGGCTGAATGCCCGCCTGCCTCGCCGGACTATTTCGTATTGGCGACGCCACTGCCTAGTGACCTGCGTCCCTGCCCTCAAGTGCAAAAGCCCCACCTCCACAGATGACCTCCAAACGCCCCAGCTTTACTGACGACGAAGCGCTCGCCTTCCACCGCTATCCACAGCCGGGGAAGCTGTCGGTAACGCCGACCAAGCCGATGGCGACGCAGAAGGACCTGTCGCTGGCGTATTCGCCGGGCGTGGCCGTGCCGGTGCTCGCCATCGCGAAGGATCCGGAGCTTGCCTACGACTACACGTCGAAGGGCAACATGGTGGCCGTCATCTCGAACGGCACGGCGATCCTCGGCCTCGGCGATCTCGGGCCGATGGCTTCCAAGCCGGTCATGGAAGGCAAGTCCGTACTCTTCAAGCGCTTCGCCGACGTCGACTCGATCGACATCGAGGTGGACGAGAAGGATCCGCAGAAATTCATCGACTGCGTGCGCGCCATCGGCGGCACCTGGGGCGGCATCAACCTTGAGGACATCAAGGCGCCGGAGTGCTTCATCATCGAGAGCGAGCTTAGGAGCAAGCTAGACATCCCGGTCTTCCACGACGACCAGCACGGCACGGCGATCATCGCCACGGCGGGACTGATCAACGCCTGCCAGATCACCGGACGCAAGCTGAGCGACGTGAAGGTCGTCATCTCGGGCGCGGGCGCGGCTGGCCTGTCAGTCGCCGGCCTGATCCGGCATCTCGGCGTCAAACGCGACAACATCCTGATGGTTGACCGCACGGGCGTTATCTATGAGGGCCGCACTGAAGGCATGGACCAGTTCAAGTCTGGCTTCGCGGTCAAGACCAAGAAGCGCACGCTGGCCGAGGCCTTCGAGGGTGCGGACGTGTTCATGGGCCTGTCGGCCAAGGGCACGGTCAGCAAGGACATGGTGAAATCCATGGCCAAGAACCCGATGATCTTCCCGATGGCGAACCCGGATCCGGAGATCACGCCGGAGGACATCCGCGAGGTCCGCTCCGACGCGATCATCGCCACGGGCCGGTCCGACTATCCGAACCAGATCAACAACGTGCTGGGCTTTCCCTACATCTTCCGTGGCGCGCTCGATGTGCGCGCCCGGACAATCAACGAGGAGATGAAGGTCGCAGCAGCGAAAGCGCTGGCGCAGCTGGCGCGCGAGGACGTGCCGGATGAAGTGGCGGCCGCCTATGCCGGGGCGCGCCCGACATTCGGGCCCGACTACATCATTCCTGCTCCGTTCGATCCGCGCCTGATCTGGTATGTGCCGCCGCTGGTGGCGCAGGCCGCGATGGATACAGGCGTCGCGCGCAAGCCGATCGCCGACATGCAGGCTTATCGCGACTCGCTGGCCCAACGCCTCGATCCATCCGCCAGCTTCCTGCAGCGCATCTACGGCACCGTCCGCCGCGATCCGAATCGCAAGCGCATCGTCTTCGCCGAAGGTGAAGAACCAGCAGTGATCCGCGCCGCCTGGCAGTTCAAGACGCAGGAACTGGGCGAGCCCATCCTCGTCGGTCGCGAGGAACAGGTCGCCCGCTCGATGCAACTGATCGGCCTGCCCGCAGGCGACCTGACGATCGTCAATGCCCGCGTGTCGGATCACAACGAGGCCTACACCAGCTTCCTCTACAAGCGCCTGCAGCGGCAGGGCTATCTGCAGCGCGATGCGCAGCGCCTGATCAACCAGGACCGCAACGTATTCGCCGCGACCATGGTGGCGATGGGCCATGCCGACGGCATGGTGACGGGCGTCACGCGCAACTACGCGACCTCGCTGTCCGACGTGCAGCTGGTCATCGACCAGAGCCCGGATGTCCGACCGATCGGCTTCTCGATCGTGATCGGCAAGCAGGGTCCGATGATCATCGCCGATACCAGCGTCACCGAAATGCCGGGCGCGCAGGAGCTATCGGAGATCGCGATCTCGGCCGCACATGCTGCCAAGAAACTAGGCTTCACACCGCGGCTCGCCTTCCTGTCCTACTCCACCTTCGGCAACCCGCCTGGCGAGCGTATGCAGAAGGTGCGCGACGCCGTGGCGTTGCTGGACGCCAAGGGCAATGTCGGTTTTGAGTACGATGGCGAGATGGCCGTCGACGTGGCGCTGAACCCAGAAGCGCGGCGGCTCTATCCGTTCTGCCGCCTCACCGGACCCGCCAACGTGCTGGTGATGCCGGCGATCCACTCCGCCTCAATCTCCACCAAGATGGCGGCGGCGCTGGGCGGGGCGACGGTCATCGGACCGCTGCTGGTCGGCCTCACTTCATCGGTGCAGATCGCCCAGCTCGATGCGACCGCGCAGGACATCGTGAACCTTGCGGCCTTCGCGGCCTATAACCCGCGGCTCTGAGATCTATTCGGCGGGCGCCGGCGGCGCTTCGGCCCTGACGTCCGCTTTGGTGAGGCGCGACTGCCGCCACCATTCGGCGGCGGACAGGGCGACGGGGATGAGGCCGATTCCCGCCGTGAGGATGAAGACGTAGGTGAAGCCATCGCTTTCGATCAGCGCGCCGAGCCATGGCCGACCGAGCTGGCCGATCAGCATGGTGAGCGAACCGAGAAGCGCGGCCTGAACGGCGGCGTACTTCGGATTTATCATCGAGGTGAGGTAAGCGAGATAGACTACGCTCGCAAAGCCGACCGCGAGATTTTCTCCAAGGATCGCGATGGTGAGACGCGCCATGCGCAGCTGGTTCTCGCCGAAACCGGCGAAGAACACATCAAGGTGCGTGAAGCTGAGGAAGGCATCCATTCCCGCTCCGCCGCTGGCGAGATCGGCGAACAAGAGGTTTGTTGCGGCAGCCAGCGCAGCAGCGACGACAAGCGCGGGCATGCGCCCCATGAATTTCAACAGCAAGCCGCCGCCAGCGATGCCCGCGATGATCGCGACAACGCCGATCATCTTGGAAGCGAACGCTACTTCCGTCGCCGTGTGGCCGAGCGCGCCGTGGTCTGCCCCCATGTAGAACGGATAGGCGAACGAGCCCCAGATGTTGTCGGCGAACCGGTAGGACAGGATGATCGCGAGCGCGAGGAGCGCCGCCCATTTCAGCCGTTCGATCAGGTCGATCATCGGTTCGATGACGGAGCCGAACAGGCCGTCGGACGCGCCTTGCAGCCATGGCGGGAGAGGTCGCGACGGCGCAGCGTCGGGCGAACGCGGCTTGCGGAACCAGATGAGCCAGACGGCTCCTGCGGCAGGACCGAGCACGGTCGCCGCCACGATCAGCGGCCCCATGGTCATCGTGAACGGGCCCGGTTTCGATGTCTCGGGGTGCATCAGGGAGTCGATCATGAAGGAGCCGAGTGTCCAGAACGCCCAGAGCCACCCCAGCGAGACCAGACCAACGACGATGTTCCTGCCAGTCTGGTCGAAACGGCGGTCCGTCTCGGCCTTCGCCGCCTTCACCGAGATCCCGGCATGCGTCGGCTCTGGCGCGATGATCGATCCGACCAGCGTCAGCGCCATGATCAGTGCGAGCACGGCGATGACAATGTTCCAGCTCATGTGATCCGACAGGATCAGTGCGCCCGCTCCGCCCACGAAGGCAGCGCTGCGATAGCCGGCCTGCACGAGAGTCGAGAGTGCGTCGATGTCTTCCTTGTCGCGCGCGGTTTCGATCCGCCACGCATCGAGCACGATGTCGAACGTCGCCGAGACAAAGGACGCCAGCACGGCAAGTCCGGCAATGGCGAGCAGGTTCGTGTTGGGATCGAGTGTGGCGAAGCCGAAGAGGCAGAGAACCTGGATCGCCTGCAGTGGCAGGAACCAGCCGCGACGCAGGCCATAGCGCGCAAAGAACGGGGCGGCCGTGCGATGGAGCGCCGGCGACCACAGAAACTTGAAAGAATAGGCGAGCGCCGACCATGACAGGATGCCGATGGTCGCGGTGGAAATTCCATTGGCGGTGAACCAGGCCGCCAGCGTTCCACCGACAATCGAGAAGGGCAGGCCGGAAGCGAAGCCCAGCATGAGCATGGCAAGTCGGCGGCGATCGTTGAAGATCGACGGCTTGCGCACCCGGGCAGGTTTCGCTTCAGCGCTGATCGCCGCGTCGGTCATTCCGCAGCCCGCCTGCCCTGTTGCGCCCAGCGCGCGGCAAGCTCGCGCAGGCGCGGTGGATCGATGGGCTTGGAGGCGAGCTGCGAGATGCCGGCTTCGCGTGCGCGATCCTCAAGCTCGGGATCGATGTCGGCGGTAAGGGCAATGATCGGGATTTCCGACGCGGGGCCGGCGAGGCGGCGGATGCGCCGTGTCGCTTCGAGGCCATCCATCACCGGCATGCGGATATCCATGAACACGACGGAATATAGAGTTTCGCCGATCCTTTCCAGCGCCTCTGCGCCGGTTCCAGCAGTGTCCACGCGGAATCCGGCGGCAGTAAGGGCGGATCGGGCCAGCAGTGCGTTGACCGCATTGTCGTCGGCGATGAGGACGGAACCAGCCTCGCCAGGTTTCTTCACTTCATCGCGCGGCTCGGGCTGAATAGCCCCCGCGAGTGTCAGCCCGACACGCTCGACGATGGAGGCCGCGCGCAACGGGCGAATGAGATAGCCGGCGCAGCCCATCTCGCGGAACGTTTCGAGGCGCGAGCGATCGCCCGGACGCAGCACCACAAGCGTCCGTTTCCTGCGGGCGACGGCTTCGATCTGCGCTGGCGGCATGGCGGCATCGAGAATGACGAGATCGGCCTCCGCCGTATCAGAGACGAGATGGGCGTTGCCGCCCGCGAGCGCGGCAATGATGGCGAGGCGCGAGGCGGGCGGAAGATCGACGGCGATATGCAGTGGCTTGCGTGAACGCACACGGGGCGCGGCGGGAGGCTGGGGGCCGTTTTCCAGCGGGAGCTCGACGACGAACATGGCGCCCTGCCCCCAGGAGGATAACAGGCTGACTTTGCCTTTCATCGCCGCGACGAGGCGCGCGACGATGGCAAGGCCGAGGCCGACGCCGCCGTCGCGCCGGGCGTCAGCGGCGCTGACCTGGCTGAAAGCGTCGAACAGGTGCGCCTTGGCATGATCGGGAACGCCCGAGCCGGTGTCGCGCACAATGAGTTCGAGACCCGAGCCGTTCGCGCACGGACGCGCGACGATCAGGACGGAGCCGGTCTCGGTGAACTTGATGGCGTTGCCGGCGAGGTTGAACAGGATCTGGCGGAGGCGGCCTGCATCGCCGATCAGCCGGGCCGGCAGGTCTGGCGCGACGATGGCGGCGATATCGAGACCGGCGGCATGGGCGCGCGGGGCGAGAAGCTCGGCAACATCCTGCACGAGATCGGACGGATCAAACGGCGCGGCTTCGAGCGGAATGTCGCCCGCTTCCATGCGCGAGAAGTCGAGCACGTTGTTGAGCAGGTCGAGCAGGCGCGCGCCTGATTTGCGGATCGCGCCGGCATAGTCGCGCTGGGCGGGCGACAGCTCGCCCTCCTCCAGCAGCGCCGCCATGCCGAGAATGCCGTTGAGCGGCGTGCGGATCTCGTGGCTGACGGCGGCGGTAAAGCGATGGGCGGCGTCGGGCTCTTCGCGCAGGTCAGCGGTTGCGAGACGCACGCCGGAGATGGGAGCGGAGATGCGCCAGCTGCGCCCGGCGCGGTCGACCAGCTGCGAGGCTACAGGCGCCGACGGCAGATCGAATGGCGCACGCATGCCGGCGGTGAGACCGGAGAGTGGGCTGGCGGCGATCACTTCGCCACGCGCACTGACGGCCAGAGCAGCGCCGGGCCAGCCGCGGGCGATGGCCGACAGCACATCGCGCGCGTCGGTTTCGGACGGCGCGGTGTCGTTCGCTGGCAGGGGTGGGACAGCCTGAGTCATGCGTTGCGACCCTGTAGGCGCCCTGCTGACCAGACGATTAACGGGCGGGTCCTCGCGCCCTCGGAAGCGCGGATTTCAATAGGTTTTGCCTGTCAGGCCGTAAGCCCTTGAGCGCGCGATGGCCGCGACGCCTCGGCGGGACGGAAGCGGTAGGTCAGCGCTTCTGCGGCGTGTACGCGGGCGACGGTCGCGGCGCCGTCGAGATCGGCGATGGTGCGAGCGACCTTCATGACGCGGTGATAGGCGCGAGCCGAGAGCGCCATCTGCTCCGCCGCCTTGGTCAGCAGCGCACGCGCGCCAGCATCGAGCTGGCAGATCGCGTCGAGGTCAGATGAAGGCGCATCCGCATTGATGGAGCGGCGATTGTCGAGCCCCTCGCCATAGCGTTTGGCCTGGCGTTCACGCGCGACGGCTACGCGGGCGGCGGCTTCTGCTGTGCCTTCCGAGGGCGGGGGGAGCGTGAGGTCGGTCGCTGTGACGGCGGCAACATCCACGAAGAGGTCGATGCGATCGAGGAAGGGGCCAGAGATACGGGAGAAATAGCTGGCCTGACAGGCAGGGCCTTTTCGGCACGCGAAAGCGCCCGGCCCTCCTCCGCACTTGCAGGGGTTGGCCGCGGCGACGAGTTGAAAGCGGGAGGGATAGCGGACATGGCGGTTGGCGCGCGAGATCACGGCTTCGCCGTTCTCGAGCGGCTGGCGCAGGCTATCGAGAACCTGCGCCATGAATTCGGGAAGTTCGTCGAGGAAGAGCACGCCGTGGTGGGCCATCGAGGCTTCGCCGGGCTTGGCCTTGATGCCGCCGCCGACCATCGCGGCCATTGAGGCGGAATGGTGTGGGGCGCGGAACGGCCGTGTGCGGGACAGGCGGCCGCGTTCGAGCAGGCCGGCGATGGAATGGATCTGGCTGACTTCGAGAAGTTCGCGCGCGGACAGCGGTGGCAGAAGGCCGGGGAGGCGCTGCGCCAGCATCGATTTGCCCGAGCCGGGCGGGCCGATCATCAGGAGGTTGTGACCGCCGGCCGCCGCGATCTCGAGAGCGCGCTTGGCGCCTTCCTGACCTTTGACGTCGCGCAGGTCCGCGACCGGGGCAGCATCGGCAAGAGGCCCGGATTTCGCGGGCATGATCGGGCGCGTGCCGTTGAAATGATTGACCAGCGCGATGAGGCTTGGGGCGGCGAGCACCGTTCCGCCGGACCAGGCAGCTTCGGCGCCGCAGGACATCGGGCAGACAAGCGCCATCTCAAGTCCTTCGGCGGCCATCGCGGCGGGCAACGCGCCAGCCGTGCTGGCGAGACCGCCGTCGAGGGCGAGTTCGCCGATGGCGGCGACGCCTTCGAGACTGTCGCGCGGAATCGCGCCGATGGCGGCGAGGATCGCGAGCGCGATGGCCAGATCATAGTGGCTGCCCTCTTTCGGAAGGTCTGCGGGCGCTAGGTTCACCAGCGTGCGTTCGGGCGAAAGCGAGAGACCGAGCGCGGTGAAGGCCGCCCTCACCCGCTCTCGGCTTTCGCCCACGGCCTTGTCGGGGAGGCCGACAATGTTGAAGGCGTTGGCGCCGCCGGACAGCTGCACCTGCACGTCGATCGGGCGCGCTTCCACGCCCTCGAAAGCAAAGGTGGTGATGCGGCTGAAGTTCGGAACATTTCAAGAACGATTTTCGGGAAGGGCCGGAAAGATTGTGGATGGTCGCGCGGGCGCGTCCGGCTGATGGATGGGCTGTGGGTTTAAGATTTGTGCGCGCGGTGCGGAGGGCGCTATTTCGCGCGGGTCTCGATCACGTCCCACATCTTCGCGACCGCATCGACGCCGCCCAGGCGCTTCAGAGCTCTCGCGCCGGTGGGGCTGGTGACGTTGATCTCTGTCATCATGCCGCCGATCACGTCGATGCCGACGAAGATGAGGCCGCGTTTCTTGAGCTCGGGCCCGATGCGGGCGCAGATCTCACGCTCGCGCGCGGAGAGTTCGGTCGCTTCCGCAGTGCCGCCGACGACGAGGTTGGAGCGGATGGCGCCGGTGGGCGGCTTGCGATTGATCGCGCCGACGGGTTCGCCATCGACGATGAGGATGCGTTTGTCGCCTTCGCTGACAGCCGGAAGGAAAGCCTGCGCGATGAAGGGCTCGGGGACCATCTTGTTGAAGAGGTCGACGATGGCTTCGAGATTGCCGTCATCGCGCGAAACTTTCAGCACCCCTGCCCCGCCATGGCCGTGCAGCGGCTTGAGAACCATGTCGCCGTGGCGCTCGCGGAATTCGTGCACGCGGGCGATGTCGCGCGTGATGAGCGTCGGCGGCTGCAGGTCGGGGAACATCAGCGTCAGGATTTTTTCAGGCGAGGAGCGCACGCCGGCGGGATCGTTCACCACGAGCGTATCGGGTACAATCAGTTCGAGCAGGTGGGCGGCTGTGATGTAGCCCATGTGGAAGGGCGGATCCTGGCGCATGAGGACGACGTCCGCGTCCTTGCGCAGGTCGATCAGCTTTGCCCCTTCGAACGTCGCGTGCGGCGTCTGGCCGGGGAAGACTTTCGCGGGGCGGACGCGAGCAGTCACTTTTCCAGAGTCATAGGCGAGATCGCCGACTCCATAGACGCTGACCGCGTGGCCGCGGCGCTGGGCTTCCTCGATCATCATGAAGGTGCTGTCGCCGGCGGCGTTAACCGTCTCCAGCGGGTCCATCTGGACGGCGATGCGCAGCGACATGTGATTTCCCGGTCAGCGAGACTGTGGAAATAAGCGGCCACACGACGAGGCGCAATCGGCGATGGTCAAATGCCCGGCCGATACCCGCGAAAGGGCGGCATATGGCCTAGACCCCGCCGGTTTCTCTGTCAGGATCACGACGGGCACGCGGCGGAGATTGGCGTGAACGGGGAAGCTTCAGCTGTCGAGGCCACGCGAAGGCGCACACCAGTCTTTTTCTATTTCTGGATGGCGTTGCTCGGTTGGCTCGTGCTTGGCAGCGCGCTGGCGCAGATGCTCACTGCGATCGGGATGGTTGGCCCCTTCTGCAAGCCGCCTGAAATACAGCAGGACGTCTATCCAGCTTGCGCCCCGTGCGCGCTCACGTCAGGCATGTTCGGTGCTGTCGAAATGACGCCGTGCCCGAACACAACCCTCGTCACCGTTTCCGATATCGGCATGACTTTACCGCACGTCATCGTCGTCACGCTCGCAATTTTCATCTCTGTGCTTGAAGAAGCTCTTCGCAGGATCTCGATCTTCCTGCCCGCTCTCGTCCTGATGGCGCCGCTGGTCCTGGCTCTGGCGCGCACCGTCTATGTGAACTTCATCGCACGGCCACAGCTGGCGCGCGGGCTGAATCGCGCCTTGCTGATCTGCCTTGCCCTGCTCGCTGTGAACTTCGCGATGCTGGGGGGTGGAGCGTGGCCGTGGCTGCGGACAGGCTGAGTAACTGCCCGCCTAGTTCCGCGGCGGCGGTATCGGCGAGCTCTGCAGCAAGCCGAGATTGTTGTTGCTGTTCGCGCCCGGGGGCGGCGCGGCGCCCGGAGCGTAGGGGTCGGTGTACTGGCCACGCGTGGTCGGCTGCGCGTCCGGCCCGACGATCGGCGCGGGCGCGCCCGACGGCGGCGCCAGGCGGATGGCGTTGGGATCGGTGTCGACGGCTATGGGCTGGCCCTGCTGGTCGCTGGGCGGGGCGGCGGCGACGCTGATGTCGGGCGGGGGCGAGCCGCGCTCGCGCATCTTGACGTAGGAGATCACTTTCTGCACGCCGCCGACGAGACTGGCGTGTTCGGCCGCGCGGCGCAGCTCGTCTTCGGAGCGGGCGAGGCCCAGCAGGTACACGACGCCGTTGTGGACCTGGATGTTGTAGTTCGAGCCCTTGATGTCGTTGTCCGCGATCAGCCGCATGCGGACCTGCTCGGTGATCCAGCTGTCGTTCATGTCGCGGCCGAGATCCCAGTTCTCGACCTGGAGTTCGTTGGCGACCTCGTCCACGGAGGCGACCTGCCAGGCGAGACGTTCGGCCTCCTTGCGGTCGGCTTCGGACGGCACGCGACCCGACAGCAGGACGAAACGATCCACCACGGCGACATCCACCTCGCCGAAGCGGCTGAAGCCCCCGGCGGCGAACAGGCGTGTCTTCACCTCGGTGGCGGCGGATGAGTCATCCAGCGCCTCGCCGAACGTGCGGTCGGAGAGGCAGCCGCCCAGCAGCGGCGCGGCGAGAAGTACACAGGCGAGAAAGCGTGCCGTCATGTGGTTCCCAATAGCTCCCGTCCGGACCGTCGCGCGGAGTGCTACCCACACGATGCGGCGAATTTCGGGCGTTTTGCAGGTTTGGCCAAGCGGTGTGAATGGCCCATGAACTAGTTTTCAGCCCGCCAGGCGTCGCGAATGTGGCGTGGGAGGCGGCCAGGGGTCATCAGGACGATGTCGAAGCGCCAGAGATGGGTCTGCAGCTTGTGGCGGCTGGAGACCCAGATGCGGGCGGCCTGCTCCAGGCGCTGGCGCAGTCCGGGCGTAACGCTTTCGAGCGCCTGCTCGCGCGTGGCGCGCGATTTCACCTCGACGAAGATGAGCATGTTCTTTCGCGCGGCGATGATGTCGATCTCGCAGGCGGGCGTGCGGACGCGCTGGTCGAGGATGCGGTAGCCTTTCAGGCGCAGCCACAGGGCGGCGGCGTTCTCGGCGCGCCTGCCCTTCCGCTCGCGCAGGCGGCGGAGGATGGAGCCATCAGGCTTCTTCGTCATCTTCGCGCAACTCCAGGGCGCGTTCGTAGACGTCGCGGCGCTTGAGGCCGAGCGCTTCGGCGATGTCGGCGGCGATTTCCTTCAACGGACGGGAATCGTCGGCGGCGAGGATAGCGGCGTCGAGCGCGCCCTCTTCCGGCGCTTCATGGCCGGCGGGCGGACCGACGAGGATCACGATCTCGCCGCGCGGCGGGCCGGCCTCGGCGTAGTGGGCGGCGAGTTCGGCGAGTGTGCCGCGCCGGGTTTCCTCGAACTTCTTGGTGAGCTCGCGGGCGACGGCGGCTTCGCGCTGACCGAGGACTTCGGCCATGTCGGTGAGACTGGCGACAAGACGGGATGGGCCCTCGAAGAAGATCAGCGTGCCTTGCCCCGATTTCATCTCGGCGAGGAAACGCTTGCGGGCGGATGATTTCGGCGGCGGAAAGCCTGCGAAGGTGAAACGGTCGGTCGGCAGGCCCGAGGATGCGAGCGCGGTGAGCGGCGCGGAGGCGCCGGGAATGGCGAAGACGGGGATGCCGAGCCCTGCCGCCTCGCGCACCAGCTTGTAGCCGGGATCGGAGATCAGGGGCGTTCCGGCGTCCGACATCAGGGCGATGCGGCTGCCCGTTTGCAATTCGTTAAGCAGCCCGGGCCGCGCATGTGCACCGTTGTGGTCATGATAAGGGCGCAATCGCGCGGAGACTCCGAAAGCATTGAGCAGCTTGCCGGTAACCCGCGTGTCTTCCGCGCAAACCACGTCGACGGACGCAAGAATGTCGAGGGCCCGGAGCGTGATGTCGCGCAGGTTGCCTATGGGAGTCGAAACAACGTAGAGCCCGGGCGCGAGCTTGGGATCGGTCCGGAACAGGCGCGAGGAACCCGCTTCTTGTCGGGAATCATCCTGCGGCCTAGCTTCCGTCTGGTCACGGGCCGGGTCTGAAGACGCATCCTCAGGAGGGGTCGCGCATGTCATCCAAATCTCGGGCCCGCGGCCTTGCCGCTGTTTCGATCATTGCGCTGGCGTCGCTTGCAGCGTGCACCAGCGGCCCGGTGCGGCCGACGGCGCCGCTATCTAGCAGCGGTATGCGCCCCGATCCAAGCCGTCCGCCGCCGCCGGGCGAGCCGATCCCGGTCGGACCTGTGCTGGAACGCTATGCGGACAGCCGCAGCGCCTACATGCCGCGCCATATTGCGCGCAACGAACAGCAGAGCATCAAGCGCGTAGCCGTGCTGCTGCCGTTCAATTCGACCAATGCGGAAGTGAAGCGCCAGGCGCAGGGCCTCTACAATGCCATCCAGATGGCGCTGTTCCAGGTCGGCGCGCGCGACGTGGTGCTGATGCCGCGGGATGCGACCAGCGCCGATCCCAACGTGATCCAGGGCATCGCCGAAGACGCAGTGCGCGATGGCGCGGTGGCAATCATCGGACCGGTGTTCGCGCAGCAGGTTCCCGCTGTTTCCAGCAAGGCTGCCGAAGTGCGTGCGCCGGTGCTGGCGTTCTCGACGGATGTGTCGGCGTTCGGACAGGGCGCGTATCTTGTTTCGCTGACGCCGTACTCGGAAGTCGAGCGTATCGTCGACTGGGCGATGAAGGATGGCGTCACGCGGTTCGCCATGCTGGGGCCGGACAACGCGAACGGGCGCACGATCGAACAGGCGCTGCGCCAGGAAGTGGCCGAGCGCGGTGGTTCTGTGATCAGCGTCGAATACTACCAGCCGGGCAATGCCTCGCCGCAGGAACAGGCGCGGCGGACCGCGACGGTGGTCGAGGCCGAGCATCGCAGCAATCCGAACAAGGTCGCCGTGCTGATCCCGGAAGCGGGCGTGCAACTGCGCTCGGTCGGCGCGCTGCTTCGCGCCGTGATGTCGACGACGCCGCGCGAGATCCGCTTCCTCGGCACGGGCCAGTGGAACGACTCGGATGTGTGGCGCGAGCCCGCTCTCTATGGCGGCGCCTTCCCTGCCCCCGATCCGGCCGCGCTGCAGGATTTCGAGAAGCGCTACCAGGCGATCTATGGCGAGCCCGCCCCGCGTCTTGCGAGCTTCGGCTACGACGCCGGCGCGCTGGCGGCGACCCTGGCGGCGAACGAGCGGCTCGATGCGGCGATGATCCAGCGGCCGCAGGGCTGGAGCGGCGTCAACGGCCTGTTCCGGTTCCAGCCGGATGGCAGCGTCGAACGCGCACTCGCGATCATGCAGCTGCAGAACACCGGCGGCGTGCGCGTCGTCTCGCCGCCGATCCAGGCTTTCGCGGCGGGCAGCTAATCTACACGGGGCTGAGCTGCAAGCGGACAACCTGTTGTCCGCGTTCCCCGCGAAAGCGGGGATCCAGTACCGATTAGAAGGCTTGTTCTGCATTGAAGCTTAAGGCCGGTACAAGCCTCGGCGTCAGCCTTGGATCCCCGCTTTCGCGGGGAACGCGGACCTGAAAGTCCGCTTCCAGCCAGCAGCATCGAACCACGAGCGCGCAGGCTAAGGCGCCAACTCTGCTGCAACATGATCCGCCATCAGGCGGCCCGCGCGCGTCAGCGCGATGCGGCCGTTTGCGCGTGTGATCAGCTTCAGGGCCTCGAACTCGATGAGGCGTTCGGCATTGAGGCCGAAGCCCATCTCCTCAATGTCGGATATCGCGAAGCCCTCGATCACGCGCAGTCCCATCGCCACGCGTTCGCGCGCCTGCGCCAGCGGGTCCAACGATTCAACGCCGAGCCAGCCGAGGCCGTTGTCGGTCACAAGTTTCAGGTACTGGCCGGGGCTGTCGGCGGCTTCCACCGCCCAGCGTTCGGCGCCCGAGGTCAGACGTCCATGCGCACCGGGGCCGACGGCGGCCCAGTCGCCTGAAGACCAGTAGATGCGGTTGTGGGCGGACTGGTGCTCGGCCCCACGCGCATGGTTGGAAATCTCGTAAGCCGGATAGCCGGCCGCGTCGGCGAGTTCCTGCGTGATTTCGTAGAGATCGGCGGAGCGATCATCATCGAGCGGCGCCCAGTCCTTGCGCTTTACGGACTGGAAGAAGGCGGCGCCGGGTTCGATGGACAGTTCGTAGAGCGAGAGATGGTCAGCGCCCAATGTCAACGCGCGCGACAGCTCCGTGCGCCACTCGTCCGCCGTCTGGCCGGGCAGCGAATAGATCAGGTCGATGGACACCGATCCGAATTTTCCCTTCGCCGCTTCAAGCGCCGCGAGCGCATCGGCGGCGCTGTGCGTGCGGCCAAGAAATTTCAGGCGGGCGTCATCGAGCGACTGCAGCCCCAGAGACAGGCGGTTGACACCGGCAACGGAAAAATCCGCGAAGCGTCCCGCATCATCCGGATTAGCTTCGAGCGTGATCTCTGCGTCGAGCTTCAGGCCCCACAGCTCATCCACCTTCGCGATGACGCGCGCGACCTGTTCGCCTGTCATCAGCGAAGGCGTGCCGCCGCCAAGGAAGATCGTATCGGCCTGCCGAGCGCCTGTGCGCTCGCGCCAGCCTCCGAGATCCTTCAGGATCGCATCCAGAAGCGGCGCCGTGTCACGCGCCTTGGCGGCGTAGACGTTGAAGTCGCAGTAGGGGCATACGCGCGCGCAATACGGCCAGTGGACGTAGACGCCGAAACCGCGGGCAGGGTTGAAACTCATGGCACAAGCGCAGACGCCGGAATCCGCGTCGCGTCAACTGGCCGTTGGTGCATCGGGGATGGTGAACTCGACGCGCGCGCCATTGCGGTAGGCCGGGTCGATCCGGATCTCGCCGCCATGGCTCTGCACGATGGTGCGGCAAGTGGAAAGACCGATGCCCGACCCCTCGCCCGCCGCATGCACGCCGCGGGCGAGCGGGTTGAATGCCACGGCGGCGTCACCGGGATCGAAACCAATTCCATTGTCCTCGACCGTGACGCGCCAGCCCGTCGCCTCGCGCACGCCATCGACGCGGATGACGAGCGGACGGTCGCGCCGGCGGCTCTTGATCGCGTTGGCGATAAGGTTCTGGAACACGGTCGTCATCAGGGACGAATCGCAGCGCAGGCGCACCTCATGCGCGACATCCACCCTGACGCCCGCCGCTTCGAGATCGGCGGCGCTCTGCGCCGCGCCAGCCTGGACGAGTTCGCTGAGGGAGTTCTCGCTCAGCGAGATGCGGGTGAAGGACGACAGCGAATAGTCCAGCATGCCGTCGATGATCTTCGGCATTTCGAGCGCGCTTTCGCGGATCGCCCGTGCGTGGCGGCGCGCCATGGCGACATCGCCCTTGGCGAGAGCCTCTTCCAGCAATTCGCCATAGAGCAGGACGTGCCGCGCAGGCGCCTTGAGATCGTGCGCGGCGGACGAGGCGTATTGCTCGAGCGCCTCGTTGGCGCGCGACAGGCCGGCAGCATGCGCATTCGCTTCGTGCTGCCAGTCAGACACCAACCGCGACAACCACCACAACAACAACGCCGCCATAATCACGAAGAGCGTGGCGTTGAGGGCGAACAGGCCCTCCTGCGCGACGTTCATCGCGCTCGACAGCAACAGGCTCCCCGCTCCAGCCGCGACCGGCAGCAGCAGCGCCATCGGCAAAGCCTTGCGCAACAGCCGCCCACGCAGACTCGCCTGCAGCATCACGCGTGCGAAACCGAGCTTCGGATGCAGCAAGACGCAAACAAGGAGGAACCACGCGGTCAGCGTCGCGGTATGAAGCGCCATGGTGTTGAGCGGGCTGTCCTCGTCCGGGGCCCGCTGAAACAGCAGAAGCGCGAGGATGCGAAAGACAGCCGGTGTGGCGGCGGCCAACGCCAGCAGGCCGACGACGATTGACGCGCCGCGCACGTGATTGATCAGCAGCACGGCGACGCCGCCGATGAACATGCCGAATACGGTTGCGTTGGACGGTATGATCGACCACGCATCGCCCGGGATCGTCGGCGTGCGCGCCAGGCCCATCCAGGCGCTGAACAGAGCGGCGGCAAGCGCCAGCGCGGAAGACATCCATAAGGCGCGACGGGAGTCGCGCAGCGACAGGAGATAGCTGAGCGACAGGATCATCACGACGGCGGCCGTGCGCGCCTTCATGGTCGGGAAGCCGGGGACGATGGTCTGCAGCGGCTCGAACCCGAAGCCATAGCCGACGATCAGCACTGCGGCTGCGATCGTACCGATGGCCGCCGCATGCCATTCCAGCATGGAGAAATAGCGGCGGCGCGGAAGGTGGAGATAGCTGTCGGGCGCGGTCTGTTCGATCATGTTGGGCAGGCGTTTGTATGGTGTCCCGTCTGTCTCACTGACGCAACTTCCTGAACGAGAGGTTCAGGCGTGGGGTTTCAAGCCGGGGTGCGGTCCGGAATCGTGAACTCGACCCGCGCGCCGTTGCGGTAGGCAGGGTCGATCCGGATCTCGCCGCCATGGCTCTGCACGATGGTCCGGCAGGTCGAAAGGCCGATGCCCGCGCCCTCCCCCGCCGTGTGGACGCCGCGCGCCAGCGGGTTGAAGGCCACGGTCGCGAAGTCAGGATCGAAGCCGGAGCCGTTGTCTTCCACGATGACGCGCCAGCCTTCCGGCTCGCGCACGCCATCGATGCGGATCGTCAGCGCGCGGTCGCGACGGCGGTTCTTGATCGCGTTGGCGATGAGATTCTGGATCACGGTTGTCATCAGGGTGGAATCGCAGCGCAGACGCACTTCGTGCAGCACGGTGACCTTCGCGCCGGCTGCTTCCAGATCGGCGGCGTTCTGGGCGGCGGCGGCCTGCACCAGCTCGCTCAGCGAGTTCTCGGTCAGGGAGATGCGGGTGAAGGCGGAGCGGGAATAATCCAGCATGCCGTCGATGATCTTGGGCATTTCCATCGCGCTATCGCGGATGGCGCGGGCGTGGCGGCGGGCGGTCGCCGTGTCGCCCTTCGCCAGAGCCTCGTCCACCAGTTCGCCATAGAGCAGGACGTGGCGCGCCGGGGCCTTGAGATCGTGCGCGGCGGCGGAGGCGTAGGCTTCCAGCGCCTCATTGGCGCGCGAGAGACGCGAGGCCTGCTCGTTGGCCTCCTTCTGCCATTCGGCCGAGAGGGCGGAGAGCCACCAGATCAGACCGGCGGCGAGCGTCACGCTGACCGTGGCGGTGAGCGCGAACAGCACCTCCGCCGTCCAGTGGAAGGCAAGCGCGAGCAGGAGGCCGATCACCGCCGCGCCGACCGGCAGCAGCACGACGAAGGGCAGCGCGCGGCGCAGCAGCCGTCCGCGCAGGCTGGCCTGCAGCACCACCGCACCGAAGCCGAGCCGCGGATGCAGCAGCACGCACACGCTCATGAACCACACGATCAGGATCGCGGTGTGGATGCCCATGGACGACAGGAGGCTGCCGTCCTCGGGCGGCGCGCCCCAGAACAGGAGCAGCGCGAAGATGCGGTAGAGCGCAGGCGTGATCGCGACCAGCGCGACGACGCCCGCCGCGATGCGCCAGCGCGGCGCGAGATTGATGATCAGGATGGCGCAGCAGCCGAGGATGACGGATGCGAGCGTGCCCTGGATGGGGACGAGCGCGGACTCACCATTCTCCTCAAGACCCCAGTTGTTGAAGACGGCCTCAAGCAGCCAGAGGATCAATCCCGTGGCCAGAACGGACGAGATGATGCTGGCAGGCCGCGACTCGCGCAGCGAGAGCAGCAGGCTGACCGACAGGAGCATGAAGGCAAAGGCCGTGCGCGGACGCATGGCCGGGAAGCCGGGAATGATGGTCCGCAAGGGTTCGAAATTGAAGCCATAGCCGATGAAGAACACAGCGGCGGCCACGCTGCCGATGGCGACGGCGTGGAGTTCCAGCGCCGAGAAGTAGCGCCGGCTTGGCAGGTGCAGGTAGGCGTCGACCGTGCGCGGCATCACCCCTGTTTCACCGCTCCCGCTGATGTGTCTAGTGCTGTGGCAGCTCGCCCCGGCGCCAGTATTCGACAATGGCGCCGGCCATGGCGCGGTAATCCTCGAGCGTTGTCGGCTTTTCGATGTAGCCGGAACAGCCACCCGCGTAGGCGCGGTCGATGTCCTTCTGGAGCGCAGAGCCCGAGCACATCACGACGGGAACCGGGTTGCCCTCGCTGCGCAGGAGCGAGAGCACGCCGAAGCCGTCGAGGTCCGGCATCTTCACATCCAGCACGACAAGGTCGGGTTTCTCGGAGCGGATACGGTCAAGCGCCGCCGGCGATTTCATCTCGCTGCGGACGTCGACGCCGCCATGCGCGGTAAACGCAAGCGTCATGAATTCGAGACAGCGCGGATTGTCATCGACGATCAGGACGCTGCTGAGTTTCGACATGCAACCCCCCAAGGGTCTTGTGCGTGGAGGAGAGTCTATCGCTTCATCCGGTTCTGTGAACCCGGAGAATTTCGCGCGATCACGCGATTGCTATGCACGCAAGAATATTGCGCGCGTGGTTACCCCTCCAGGAAAGCCCTGAACTTCGCGAACGCCACGGCGCGGTGGCTCATGGCGTGTTTCTTCGCGGGGTCGATCTCGCCGAAGGTTTCGGTCTCGCCTTCGGGGACGAAGATCGGGTCGTAGCCGAAGCCCTGGTCGCCGCGAGGCGGGAAGACGAGCTGGCCGCGCACGATGCCCTCGAAGCTTTCGACATGGCCGTCGGGCCAGGCCAGCGAGAGGACGCAGACGAAGCTGGCGCGTTTGTCGACCTCGCCTTCGGGAGAGGTTTCCGCCTTGAGGCCGTCCTCGACCTTCTGCATGGCGGCGCGGAAATCCTTGGTCGGTCCCGCCCAGCGCGCGGAGTAGATGCCGGGGGCGCCGGAAAGCCCATCGCAGGCGAGGCCGGAATCGTCGGCCAGCGCGGGCTCGCCAGAGGCCTTTGCCGCAGCGAGCGCCTTGAGTTCGGCATTGCCCCGGAAGGTGTCGGCGGTCTCTTCGGGCTCGGGCAGGCCCAGCTCTCCGGCCGAGACCGGCGTGAAGCCGGCGCCCGACAGGAGGTCGGCAAGCTCCCTCACCTTCCCGGGATTATGGGTCGCCGCGATGAGGCGGCCGGGCTCAAGTTTGCGGCGTTCGGACATGGGGAGCTGCGTCCTTTCGTCAGGCAGGCGCCCGGATGGGTGGACGGGCTTATTGTTTTTCGATATGGTCCGAATCCATCCCGCCAGACAAGTTGGCGCGTGGCAAGCTCAAGGCGGGCAAGTCGCGCCGCCGGGCTGGCGGGGATATTGGCCGCGCTGTCGCGGCACGGGTCGGATTGGAGCTCCTCCTCTTATGCTGATGCGCGCGACCGGCCGCGGGTCGATCTCGTCATTCCTGAAGGTGGCGGTGGACGTCGCCTGGGTGGTGGCGTGCGCCCTGCTCGGCTTCATCTGGATCATCGCCGCCTTCGCCATCTATTCGCTTGTTACCGGCAGCCCGACCTTCCTCGACCAGGTCGGGGAGAACACGCTGAACACGCCGCTCAAGCTGGCGATCTGGACCGCCATCGGATCGATCCTTTGCATCGGCGTGATGATTGTCTGCGCCTACCTGCGCGGCGTCTTCGAAACGCTGGTCGCTGGCGACCCCTTCGTTCCCGAGAATGCGCGAAGGTTCTCGGCGATCGCGGCCGTGCTCGCCATCATGGAAGCTTCGGCGATGTTCGTGGCGATCCTGGTCAGCCTCATCTTCAGTGTTCTGGCCCCGTCCGGCCAGGCCATCGCCTTCCAGTTTCCGAACGTGAACCTGCCCGTCTGGTTTGCCGTTCTCACGCTTTGGGTTCTCTCCCAGGTGTTCCGCGAGGGGGCCGCGATGCGCGAGGAACAGAAGATGACGATCTGAACCCCACATGCTTAAGCAGAATGGGTTTACGCATGATGGTTCAGTCATTGCAGGGCAGACACGTTTGGCCTGCTGCTTTGGTTAAGGGCGGAACGCGGCCCCCAACGCGTTGAACAGGGCCGGCGGATAGTCCGCAGGCCGCGAACAAAGGACGACAAAGACGCCTATGGCGATCCGCGTCACCCTCGACAGGGTCCTTCTGGACCGCCGCATGTCGCTCACCGAGCTGGGCGACCGCGTGGGAATCACGCTTGCGAACCTGTCGATCCTGAAGACCGGCAAGGCCAAGGCGATCCGCTTCTCGACGCTCGAGGCGCTGTGCCGCGAGCTGAACTGCCAGCCGGGCGACATTCTTGTCTGGGATCCGGACGAGGCCGCCGCCGAAGACGACGAGGAAGACGGGCGGGCCGTCGCGGCCGAGTAATCTTTTCGCCCTGACCTGCGCGGCAGTCTTGACGGCGTCTACCCGCGTCTTGATCTCTTACTGACGGATCTGACACGAGCTTTCGAGCCCGGGGCCTCAAACATGACCGGCAGCCCAATGACCGGCAGCTTTTCCCAGCTCCTGCTGGGCGTCTGCGCAGGCGCGCTTCTTGCGATGGCTGCGGCGATGCTGCGGGCGCCTCGCCCGTCCGCGCGCTGGACCGGCGTTCCGTTCTACGTCGCCTCCGCCCTCTTTGCGATCAAGCTCTGGAACGACCAGACCCACCTCATCTCGTCCGAATGGCGATCGATCATCGGCGTCCTCGCCATGTCCTCTGTCGGCTGGTTCTGGCTGATGGTGATGGCGATGTTCCAGGACCGCGACAAGTTCCGGCCGTGGATGTTCGGCGCGCCTGTGTTGATGATGCTGTGCGGCCTCGGCAACGTCATGCAGTGGGGCGCGGCCGCGCCAGCCTTCTGGGTCATCACGACGACGCTTCAGGCGACGCTCGCCATCTGGTCGATGGTCATCGTGCTGGGAAGCTGGAAGGGCGATCTCGTCGAATCGCGCCGCCGGCTGCGCGGACCATTCATGGTCGCTGTCTCGCTCTACATCCTGTCGCTGAACGGCTTCGATCTGTGGGAGATGGTGGGCACGGTTCCGCCCTGGTATCCGATGCTGAATGCGGCAATGCTGGCAGGCGTCGTTCTGGCCGGGTCGCTGGTCTTCCTCGATCCACGCGAGGCGATGTATGGCGATGCGCAAGCGCCTGCTTCCGTCCGCCAGCCGGAACCGGCCGTACCCCATTCGGCTCCCGCAGCGAACGGGAAGGCCCATGCGAACGGTCATGCCAATGGCGATGGCGCTGCCATCGCCATCGACCGCGCCGCCAAGGCCGATCTCGACCGGCTCGAATGCTTGATGTCGAAGGATCAGGTCTGGAAGGAGGAAGGCCTCACCATCGCCAGCCTCGCCCTGCGCGCCAACATTCCCGAAACCCAGCTGCGGCGGCTGATCAATGACTGTCTCGGCTATCGCAACTTCCCGTCCTATGTGAACGCGCACCGGATCGCCGCCGCCAAGGCGCGCCTGTCGGATCCCGGCGAAGCGCGCGTTTCGATCTCGACCATCGCCTACGACATCGGCTTCGCTTCGCTCGGACCCTTCAACCGCGCCTTCAAGGAAGAAGCAGGCGTTTCGCCCTCCGAATGGCGCCGTGGCGCGCTCGGCGTGGGCTCGCCGATTTCTGAAGAAGTCTGATCGATTTCTGAAAAGCGGCGGGATTTCAGGATGCTGCCGTCGCAAGGCACGGCCATCCGCTCGCGGCTTACCGTTTCTGAAAATCCCTGATCGAATTCTGTGAAACCGCGCCGTTTCCCGAAAACGGCGAGCAGGCCTTCCCGGACGTCCCCATTGTTGGGTCATCCAAAGAAGGAAAAACCCACATGGATACGAACCTCCCCTCCTCGAAACGCTCCTCCCCGATTCTCTCTGGCGTCTTCTCGGCCGCCTTGTCGGTCGGCGCGGTTATCTGGGCTGTCAGCGCCGTCACAGGCGTTGCTTCGGCGCAGACCGCCGGCCGTCCGATCGTTGCCGAGACCGTCAGTTATGCGGACCTCGACCTGTCCACAGAGACAGGCGCGGATCAGCTGCTGAAACGCCTCGACCGCGCCGCCCAGCGCGCGTGCGGCCCCGAGCCGTCTCACAGCCCGCTCACCCCGCGACTGACCGCCCACTACGAACTCTGCGTTCGCGACGCGGTTGATGTGGCGGTCGAACGTGTCGGCTCGCCGCTCTTAAGCGCCATGAACAATCAGGCTTCGCCCTCGGGCGGCGCCACCCTGGCTGCGCGCTAGCGGGACCGCCCTGTCTCTCTCTGGCGGACTCCCGCCGAGCGCCTGACGGCGGGCCTTCCGGATCCCATCCGATTCACCGGAAGGCCCGCCGGTTTTTCTTTCAACGGCGGGATTTCGCCGGCTTGCCCCGCCGGGGGTGGGCCTTCAGCCAGAAGCCGAGCGCCATGACCTTGGCGTCGTCGAAGAACGCCGCATCGACGCGGTCGAGGAAATCCTCACGCGTGAATTCGACGCGCTTCACATCTTCCTTTTCCGCCGCCAGCCCCGACGCCTTGGGATCGACCAGGTCATCCGTCTGCACCGGCGCGTAGTATAGAAACACTCGCTCCGAACTCGATCCCGGCGACACATAGCCCTGCGAGACCAACGTGAGGTCGCCCGCGCGATAGCCGACCTCCTCCATCATCTCGCGACGGATGCAGTCCTCAGGCTCTTCGTCTTCTTCCACCGACCCGGCCATCGCCTCGACGATATAGCCGGGGCCCTTGGCGTGCGTGGCGATGCGGAACTGCTCGGTCAGCACGATCACGTCGCGCTCCACGTCATGGATCAACGCCGCTGCGCTGTCGCCGCGCTCGAACACGAGCCGCTTCACGTTGGTGAGGCGTCCCTTGCCTGCGGCGCGATCGAAATCGAACACGTATTCGTCGACCTTGTAGCGGCCTTTGAACACGGTCTTCTTAGACCGGACATCGACCGTGCGTTTGCTTCCGGGGCGTTTCTTCGTGGCCATGTGGCGCCTGACTACTCGAAGCGAACAGCGATGCCGCTGCCCGTGTCGCCCTCTTTCGAGAACATGCCGTTGGTCATCTTGTACCTCACATTGATGACCGCATCCGCGCCCATCGCGAAAGCGGCGGCGCGCATGGCTTCCTGCAACTGCTGCATTTCCGGGATCTTCGTGATCAGCGTTTTCTGGTGGACGGTCGTGCTGACTGGACCGAGACGCGCGTAGCGCTGGTTGACCAGATCGCTTTCGGTAAGGATCACCTGTTGGGGAGCGGCCGCATGCATCACGGCGGGCGCGGGAGCAGGGACCGCAGGCGCGGCCACAACGACAGGCGCAGGCGGGGTTGGAATCACCGCGGGCGCACCCGCCATCTGCCGCGTGTAGCGAATAGCGACACCGATCGCGCGGTGCGCAGCGTTAGGCGTCGCGGGGCTGCTGACCTGATAGGTCGTCAGAATCACCGCATCGGCGCCGAGCTTGCCCGCCTCGGCGCGCAGCATGTCGTCGAGCGCCCGCTTTGGCAGCGTCGCGCCTGATGCACTGAACGCAATTTCCGCGCTGACCACCCCGGCGGCGCGATAGGCGTCCGCCGCATCACCGTCGAGCACCGCGATCTGGGCTGGCGCCGGAGGCTGCGCCAGCGCAGGCGCCGGCACGATCACGGCAGCCACGATCGCGGCTACGGCCGTCATCATCTTGCGGATCATCTGCCTCTCCTCCCGAGCCCTCACCATAGCCAATCGCAAGGCTCCGGCAATTCGACACGGCAGGCAGGCGAGCGATGTATCAGAGCCCCAGCGCCTGCCGCTGCGCTGCGAAGAGTTCATCCGTGCCCTTCATGGCGAGATCGATCAGCTGGTTGAACTCGTCGCGCGAGAAGGCGCGCTGTTCGCCGGTTCCCTGTATCTCGATCAGCTTGCCGCCGGAGGCCATCACGAAGTTCGCGTCCACCTGCGCCGCGGAGTCCTCGGGATAATCGAGGTCGAGCACGGGCACGTCATTGAAGATGCCGCACGAGACGGCCGCGACCTGCGCCGAAAGCGGATCGGCTTTGATCACGCCCTCCTCCCTGAGATAGCGCATCGCCAGCGCCAGCGCGACATAGGCGCCGGTGATCGCCGCCGTGCGCGTGCCGCCGTCGGCCTGGAGCACATCGCAGTCGAGGGTGATGGTGTTCTCGCCGAGCGCCTTCATGTCCGTAACGGAGCGCAGCGCGCGGCCGATAAGGCGCTGGATTTCCTGCGTGCGGCCGGACTGCTTGCCCTCTGCAGCTTCGCGCCGTCCACGCGTGTGGGTGGCGCGCGGGAGCATGCCGTACTCGCCTGTGACCCAGCCCTCGCCCTTGCCCTTCTTCCAGCGCGGAACCTCGCCAGCCCACGACGCCGTGCACAGCACATGCGTGTGCCCGAATTTCGCGAGGCACGAGCCCTCCGCGTAACGGGTGACGCCAGCCTCCAGCGTGATGGGGCGGAGCTGGTTCGGCGTACGGCCGGAAGGGCGCATGGAAGACCTCGAAACTGACAACGCGCTGCTGTTAGCAGAGCCCGCGCGCAGTTCCTATTGGGCTGTCAGAAGGGCCAACGTTTTCGGCTCGACGATCCGGTCAAGCGAATAGCCGGCCAGCACGTCTTCCTGGCGCAGCTTGTTGGCCGACAGGTAGACGAGAAACACGTCGCCCGCCTTGCCGTAATAGACGTCGTGCGCCGTCATCTGACCGCAGGGCGGCGCATCGCTCATCCCGATCTTCAGGTCGCCAGCCGCCTTGCCGCCCTTGAGCCAGCGCACCGGCTTAACGATGGCGACCGGCTCCTCGCCCTGTTTCGCCTGACGGTCATAGCGAACCAGCACCATGGCCTTGGCGTCGTCGAACAACCCTTCCTGCTGCTTCAGCTTCCAGGCCCGGTCTTCCTCGGCCCGGCGCAATGCGTGCGCCGTGGACCATGCCTGTGAAACGGCCGCAACATCAGCCGCTGGAGTTCCCGCTGGGAGAACCGGAACAGGAGGAGGAGGAGCAATCGAACAAGCCAGAGCCGGCGCCGCCATCACCGCAGCGACCACCACCACAACCCCAACCCGCCCCAACCTGTTCATCACCGATCCCCTGACAGCTTGCCTGAACCGACCATGGCCGCCTGCTCTGCGGCCCGCAAGCAGGGCCTCGCAGCCCGCCACGTGTGATTCAGGCTGATTTCAGCGTCGATTCGCCGGTTGAACCTGCTCCGCCGCGCCCATAGGTTCCCCACGCAATGACGACCGACCCGCCAAAGCCCGGAAACGCCTCCTCCGCCTTCGCCGCGATGGACAGGCGGAGCCGCGATATTTTCCGCGAGATCGTCCAGTCCTATCTGGAAACTGGCGAGCCGGTCGGCTCGCGCACGATTTCGCGCCGGGGCGTGCAGCTGTCGCCTGCCTCGATCCGCAACATCATGTCGGACCTGTCGGAGATGGGTCTGATCGACTCGCCGCATACCTCCGCCGGCCGCATCCCGACCCATGCCGGGCTACGCATGTTCGTCGATTCACTGCTGCAGCTCGGCGAGCCGGGCGAGGACGACAAGCGCACGATCGAAAGCCGCCTCGCGGGCTCGGGCCGCCGGATGGAGAATGTGCTGTCGGAAGCGTCCGAGCTTCTCTCCGGCCTCGTCGGCGGCGCGGGACTTGTCTCGACGCCCGCGCACGATACGCCGATCCGCCATGTCGAGTTCGTGCGGATTTCCTCCGAGCAGGCGCTCGCCGTGATCGTCGCCGAGAGCGGCGATGTCGAGAATCGCGTGCTCGCCCTGCCTCCGGGCTTGCCCGCTTCCACGCTGATCGAGGCCGGCAACTATCTCAACGCCCGCATGAAGGGCCGCACGCTGGCCGAGGCGGGCGCAGCGGTTCTCGAAGAGGTCCGCTCCCGCAAGGCGCTGCTCGATCAGACCGCCGCACGGCTGGTGGAGGACGGTCTTGCCCAATGGTCGGGCGAGGATCCGGCCCGGGGGCGCTCCCTGATCGTGCGGGGACGCGCCAACCTCCTGGAAGACGCCTCGGCCACCGAAGACCTCAACAAGGTGCGCGACCTTTTCGTGGAACTGGAAAAATCGGAAAACCTGCTCAACGTGCTCGACACCGCCCGCGAAGCGGACGGCGTGCGGCTATTCATTGGCTCGGAAAACCCCCTGTTCTCGCTGTCGGGTTCAGCAATGATCGTCGCTCCCTATATGAATGCGGAGCGGAAGATTGTAGGGGCGCTCGGCGTGATTGGACCGACCCGGTTGAATTACGCCCGGGTCATTCCGATGGTGGACTACACGGCGCAGGTCGTCGGCCGCCTCCTCGGCGGTCCGGCGCCAGGCAAGAGAGAGTAGAAGCGTGATGAACGGCAACAATGGCGGCAAGGACGACGACGCCATCCTTTCGGCAGAGAACGAGGGCATGGACGAGGCCGTGGGCCATCCGCGCGGCGATGCCCAGATGCACGCTCGCGCCGTCAATGTGCTCGCCGAGCAGGTCTCGGCGCTCGAGAAAGAGCGCGACGAGCTGAAGGACAACATGCTGCGCGCCCTCGCCGAGACGGACAACGTCCGCAAGCGCGCCAACCGCCAGATCGAGGATGCGCGCCTCTACGCCGTCGAGAAATTCGCGCGCGACCTGCTCAGCGTCTCCGACAACCTCGCTCGTGCGGTCGAGAGCGTGCCGCCCGATAGCCGTGGCATCATGACGGAAGCCGTGAAGACCGCCCTTGAAGGCGTCGAGCTCACGCAGAAGGAACTGGTCAGCGTCCTGTCGCGCCATGGCGTCACGGCCATCGACGCATCGCCCGGCGCCGCCTTCGATCCCGCCCTGCACCAGGCCGTCACGCAGATCCCGTCCGAGCACCCGGCGGGCTCGGTCGCCCAGCTCTTCCAGTCAGGCTGGCGCATCGGCGACCGCACCCTGCGCGCCGCAATGGTCGCGGTGAGCGCGGGCGGCGGCAAGCCGAACTAGGCGAACCGCGATTTCGGAATCCACGTGAGCCGGCAGGCGATGTCGTCCTCTCCGGAGGCAACGAGATAGTCGTCACCATCCTCCACGATGCCGGTCGTGAACACGATGTTCCGGACATAGCGCGGCAGGTCGGGCGCGAGGTCGGGCATCGATTCCAGTAGCGGCGTCTCGTCGGCGATGTGCAGCACCTTGCTCGGGTCGTCGCGGTCGAGCAGCGCCCAGAAGGTGCGGTAGGCGCCGACGACCTCGCCCGCCTCGACGCCGTGATAGAGTTCCAGCCAGCCACGCGGCGTGAGAATGGGCGGCGTTCCTCCACCGACCTTCAGCGACGATGCGCCCTTGCGCGGACGGATGCTGCCCGCGTCCAGCGGCTTCCAGTGCAAGCCGTCCGGCGATTGCGCGAGCTGGATCGCAGGGCCGGGAAGGAAGTCCGCGTCGGGCGGCGGTAGGAGATAGACCTCCCCTGCTGGCCGCGTGAGCGCCATCAGACGGTTCTTCACCCTGCCCTCGAAGATCAGCATGTCCTTGTTCTGGTGGTCCAGCACGACGCCCTCAAGCGTCCAGTCGAGCGCGTTGTCCGAGGTATAGAGCGTCGTGCACAGCCGCTCGGCGCTGACTGAGCACGTCGTCATCAGCCAGCGCCCATCGACCCGGCTGATGCGCGGGTCTTCGACGCCGTATTCCTGATAGGCCGCGCGCGGCGCGATGAGGCGATCATAGTGCGTGGCGACAATGCGCGATCCGTCCGCCGACAATTCCACCGGCAAGAGCCATGACAGCGACGTGAGGACAATCGTCTTGTGCAACCCACCCTTCACGCGCAGCTCGCGGGGGTCGCGTGTGTCGATGTTGTCTTTCGAATGCCGGTCGACCCAGCACTGCCCGCCTTTCCAGCGTAGCACGGCGACATGATCCTCGCGGACGGGATCGCGCAACGCCTCGGCCACGCGCACCATGAGCAACAGATTGCCGTTGCGAAGACGCGTCAGGCCCGGGTTGAACGCGCCGAGCACGTAGGTCTCATCGTTCAGTGAGGCCCTGAGTGGCGAGCGCGACAGGTCAACGTCGTCGGGGCGAAACACGATGCGATCCATCCCCGCTATCTGGAGCGTTCGGATCCCATATCAACCGCGCCAGTTTGATTCGCGCGGCGCCCGCGCTAGTCTTCTTCCCGCAACGGGGGTTGCGCGATGACACAGACCGATACGCCTACGCCTGCCAGGCCATCCGCCACGGCCGAACTGCAGAGCTATGTCAGCCTCGCCATCGTGCTCGTGATCATGATGGTCTCGCTGTTCTGGCCGGCCGGCACGATCGACTGGCGCCGGGCCTGGCTTTTTCTCACCCTGTTCGTGATCCTGGTCTTCGTCGCGATGAGTTGGATCAAGCGCGACAATCCGGAACTGCTCGCCGTTCGACAGAAATACCAGAAGGGCACGAAGGGCTGGGATGCGATCGTCGCGACGTTGAGCATCATCCTGTTCGCGCTGATCATGCCGATGGCGGGGTTCGATGAACGCTTCCAGTGGGCGATCGCGCCGGACTGGGTGACGCTGCTGGGCTATGCGGCGTTGACGGCGGGCTTCATGGGCACGACCTGGGCGCAGAGCGTGAACCGGCATTTCGAGACGACCGTGCGGATCCAGACGGATCGCGACCACAAGGTGATCGACACCGGGCCCTACGCCTACATCAGACATCCCGGTTATGCGTTCGGACTGCTGATGGCCGCGGGGTGTGCGTTGTCGCTTGGGTCGTTCGCCGCGCTGATCCCAGTGGGGCTGGCTGTGATCGCGCTGGCTGGGCGAACGCTGGGCGAGGAGGCCGTGCTGATCGAGGGATTGTCCGGCTACAAGGAATACAAGGCGCGCGTGAAGTGGCGGTGGCTGCCGCTCATCTGGTAGCTGGTGATCACTCTTTCGAGGCTGGCCCGAAATCCTTCGTCACCGCCGCCAGCGAACGCTTCGAAATGGTGCGCGCATCGAGCGGCTTCTTCAGGAGGCCGGTGAGTTCGAGCATTACCGCGCCATGCATCACCGACCAGTAGACATGGCCGACGAGATCGACATCGCCCTTGAAGCGGCCGGCGTCGCGCAACGCCTTCCAGCCTGACGTCATGGTCTCGCGCGCGCGTTTCATCTGGGCGACGAGATCGGGATACTCGGACGAGGTCGGCTGGCTGATGTCGAAGATCATGCGATAGGCGGCAGGGTGCTTCAGCGCCCAGTCAATATAGGGTTCGCCCGGCGGCCCCCCGCCCTTCTTGCGCGCGGCGGCTTCGGCTTTCTCCATCGCATCGGCGAACCGGCCGAAGGCGCGGGCGCGGACAGCGGCGAGAATCGCGTCCTTGTCCTTGAAGTAGCGGTAGGGCGTCATCGGCGAGACGCCCATGGCGTTGGCGAGATCGCGCAACGTCACGCCGTCGGGACCATGCGCGGCGAACTTCTCCTCCGCGATGTCGCACAAGCGCTCGCGGAAGGCTTCGATGTCGGCGGCGGAGAGGACCTTGGGCACGGCGACTCCACACATGGACGTGGCCAGCGCAGAGCTCGACCAGCATCTATGTTATAAATTTACAGTGTAAGAATAACAAGGGGGAGCTTCTTCGCCCCCCGACCCCGCTGCGATCAGGCCGTGACGCCGCCGAGGCCGCCATTGAGCATAATCAGATAGCGCTGGGCGATCTGGTCGACGAAGTGATCGTTCTGCAGTTTCGCCGGGTTCATGCGCTGGTTGATCGCCTTCTCCTGCGCGACCATCGACTGGATGGCAATCTGCTTGGGAATGTTGAAGGCGGTCGTGATCACTTCGCGGCCAAGAGGCGAGCCGAGGATGTCGGTCGCGTCCTTGAGGTTCTTCGCGATGTCCTTGAACAGCACGGCGGAGCCGAGGCCCGGCATCTGCTGGTCGAGCATGTCGAGACGTTTTTCGGCGACGTAGTTGGCGCTGATGTCCTTCACCGCATTCGCGAAGTACGGCGCGGCGCTCCATGAGCCCACCGCCGATCCATCGTCAGCCTGAGCGCCCGTCAGTCCGTCCTTGCCGAGCGTGCCCGTGAGACGAGTCGTGTGGAGTTCTTCGGCGGCGTCCTCCCACAGAAGGTCGAGCGTGACGGCGCTGCCGTTGATCGCCACCGGAACAGGGACGCCATCGACCGAGGCTTGCCAGGCGCCGCCGCGGGCCTTGCTGATCTCCAGCATCGCCTCGATAGGCTCGCCCTCGCGTTCGAGTTCGATGCGCCACCGGCCGGCGAAGCCGTCCATTTTCGGGGACAGCCGATCGGTTCCGTATTTGGCGGTGTTGTAGGTCTGAACCGCGTCCAGCCATGCGCCGTTGATCGAGGCGAGGCGCGCGGCGATGGAGGATTTGTCGGCCGGATCGGAGGCGAGCACCTTCTTGGCCATGCCGACATTGTTGATGTCACCCTTGAGCCCGTTGGCGGTCATGAAAACGGTGCGCGCGACAGGATCGTCGAGCACGTCATCGAGCGACTTCGCGTTCTTCACGACCTTCTCGTAGCGGGCGAGGTCTTTCTGGATTTGCGGATCCCTGGCCACCTGGGCGAGCTGCTTGGCCTCGTTCTTTTCAGCGTTGGCCAGCGCGGACTTCACCGACCCGACACTGGCGGTCGCGGTTCCCGAAGACGTGCTCGACGACTTCGTCAGGAACGAGAAATCAACCGATCCGGAACTGGCGGTCCCGGAAAACAGCATGCTGAACATTGCTGGCGTAATGGCCATGGTCCGACCATGCCGGGCCGTGTTTAACTACCCCTTAACCGGCGCTCACGGTTTCTTGTGACCCGCTAACCGTGTCGCCGCGGCGCCGGTCTCGCAGGAATTTCGTTGCGTATGGAACGCGGTCCATGGTGGGCCGTTGGTTTGCGGGTGCAGCGCTGGGGCTGCTCTGAAGCAAGTTTCGATTGAGGTCTGAGCAGATGTGGCCTTTTGAATCTCGCCGTAAGAAAGCAGTGGTCGTGTTCCACATCGACCAGAATGGCCTCGCCAAAGGTGCTTATTTCCGCGGCGAAGCGGACGTCCTGATCATCGACGAGCGCGATCCGAAGAACCGCGTCTATCGCATGGGCCAGGAAACGGCGGATGACGAGCTGCGCCGCAAGATCGGCAAACACCCGCTCGGCCGCATCCTCAACGAGGCCGAAGCCGACCCGCGCCAGGCGCCTGTCCTGAACCTGCACTGGCGGACGGACTCGCCGCAGGGCGCGTAGTTCCGTCAGTTAACGGACCAACGCCCGTCAGGGTGCGGTCACTCGCCTCAGTGTGAGGTTGATCCGCCCTCCTCCCGGCACGAGCGTGGAGCTGTCCGGATATATCCGATCGACTCCATGATAAGCGCGCCGGGACTTGCCGCCGAGCACCACCACATCGCCTGAAGCCAACCGCATGGAACTGGTGGAGCCAGACCGCTCCAGTCCGCCCAGCCGGAACAGCGCCCGCGATCCCAGCGAAACCGAAACGACTGGCGCGTCCTTCGCGTCCTCGTCCGCATCGATGTGCAAGCCGAGCCGGCTGTCGGCGCCGTACCAGTTGACCAGACAAGCCTGCGGCAGGGCGGGATAATCCGAAACCTCTTCCCAGAGATCGAGCAGCGCCTGCGGGATCGCGGCCCACGCTTCCCCGGTGAACGGGTGCGTCGGCTGATAGCGATAGCCCTTGATGTCCGACACCCAGCCGAGCGGGCCGAGATTGGTCATGCGAACCGACATCGGCTTGCCTGAACGGGGCATCGTTCCAGTGCAGAGCGGATTGGTCTCGAGAAGGCCAAGCACCTCCGCCACCAACGCCTTCTGGGCGGCGGGCGGGAAATATTCCGGCAGGAAACGAAAGCCGTCGATCATGCCCCGAATGTAGGCATTCCGAAACGAACAGTCGCCGGGAAGATGACATCACCAGCGGGCTGATGTTCACTCCGTACAGGGAACGTCGGCGCGGGAGATTTCGCCGTGGCATTCGATTTCTCGGCATCCGCCGCGCGTGCGCGGGCCCGGTCGGCGCCCCGGGAGGCCGACCGCGCTGTCATCGTCGGCTGGCGAGAACGTCGCGAGAACGATCTGGTGCAGCTGGGCTTCGTGCTGCCCCTGTCGATCTGGCTGGGTCACAACAACGGACCTGACATTCTGGAAAGCCTGGCTTTCAAGCAGTGGCGCTGGACCAGGGCCCGCGAGGAGGCTTTCGCGCCGCCCAATGCGGAAACCGGGGCCCGCTGGGCCCGCAAGGCCGAAGAATTGGGCCTGTCTTACGCCGAATATCGATTGGAACTGCTTGAACGCGGACGCCATCCGACGGATGAAGACGCTGCACGCATCCGCGCGGCCCGGCCAAGGTAAAGCCGGCAACGCAGGTGGGTGAGCCTGCCCTATTGAGCCTGCCCTGCCCGATCCCATATGAGCCGCATCGCCAAGCCTCTTGATGGGGCTCAAGGCGTTGAATTGAACCAAGGACCACAAGGGGTCGTCGCAGCCGGGCGCCGCAGAGCGGGCCAGACAGGGGCGAGGGCGGCCGCCGCAGAAAAGGACGTTTGTAGTTATGGCCAAGATCATCGGCATCGACCTCGGGACGACCAACTCGTGCGTGGCCGTCATGGACGGCGGAAGTGCAAGGGTGGTCGAAAATACGGAGGGCGCGCGAACGACGCCGTCCGTCGTTGGCTTCCAGGATAGCGGGCAGCGCCTCGTCGGCGTCATCGCCAAGCGTCAGGCCACCGTGAACCCGCGCTTCACCTTCTCCGCCATCAAGCGCCTCATCGGCCGCACCTTCACCGACCCGATGGTCGCGAAGGACAAGGATCTCGTCGCGTATGAGATCGTGAAAGGCCCGAACGGCGACGCCTACGTCAAAGGCCGCGACAAGGATTATTCCCCGCAGGAAATCTCCGGCTTCATCCTCGGCAAGATGAAAGAGACCGCCGAGGCCTATCTCGGCGAGAAAGTGACGCAGGCCGTCATCACCGTTCCTGCCTACTTCAACGACGCCCAGCGCCAGGCGACCAAGGACGCCGGCCGCATCGCGGGCCTTGAAGTCCTCCGCATCATCAACGAACCGACGGCCGCCGCCCTCGCCTACGGCCTCGATAAGAAAAGCGATGGCAAGGTCATCGCGGTGTACGACCTCGGCGGCGGCACGTTCGACGTTTCGATCCTTGAGATCGGCGATGGCGTGTTCGAAGTACTGTCGACCAATGGCGACACATTCCTCGGCGGCGAGGACTTCGACAACCGTCTCGTCGACTACATCTGCGACGAATTCCAGAAACAGAACGGCATCGACCTCAAGAAGGATCTGATGGCGCTGCAACGCGTGCGCTCCAAGGCCGAAGAGGTGAAGAAGGAGCTGTCGACCGTCCAACAGGTCGACATCACCGAGCCGTACATCACGGCCGGCCCGTCTGGCCCCGTCCACCTCAACATGAAGCTCACCCGCGCCAAGCTCGAGGCCCTCGTCGAGGATCTCGTGAAGCGCACGATCGAGCCTTGCAAGAAAGCGCTCGCCGACGCCGGCAAGTCCGTCGCCCAGATCGACGAAGTCGTTCTCGTCGGCGGCATGACGCGCATGCCGAAAGTGCAGGAAGCCGTGAAGGCCTTCTTCGGCAAGGAGCCGCACAAGGGCGTCAACCCGGATGAAGTCGTCGCCGTCGGCGCGGCCATTCAGGCGGGCGTGCTGCAGGGCGACGTGAAAGACGTCGTGCTGCTGGACGTGACCCCGCTGTCGCTCGGCATCGAAACGCTGGGCGGCGTGTTTACGCGCCTGATCGATCGCAACACCACGATCCCGACCAAGAAGAGCCAGGTGTTCTCGACCGCCGACGACAACCAGTCCGCGGTGACCATCCGCGTGCTGCAGGGCGAGCGCGAGATGGCGGCCGACAACAAGCTGATGGGCAACTTCAACCTTGAAGGCATCCCGCCGGCGCCGCGTGGCGTGCCTCAGGTCGAGGTCACGTTCGACATCGACGCGAACGGCATCGTCAACGTGTCTGCCAAGGACAAGGCGACGAACAAGGAACAGAAGATCACCATCCAGTCGTCTGGGGGCCTGACCGAGGCCGAGATCCAGCAGATGGTGAAGGACGCCGAGGCGAACTCCGCCGAGGACAAGAAACGCCGCGAGGCGGTCGAGACCAAGAACCAGGCCGAGGGCCTAGTGCATGCGACCGAGAAGCAGCTGGCCGAACACGGGCCGAATGTCAGCGCCGGTGTGAAGACCGAGATCGAGAATGCGATCAAGGATCTCAAGTCTGCCCTGGAGAAGGACGACGCCGCCAACATCAAGGCCAAGAGCCAGTCACTGGCCGCTGCCGCGATGAAGATGGGCGAGGAAATCTACGCCAAGGGCCAGACCCCGGAAGGCGGCCCTGACGGTGGGGGCGCCGCAGGGGCCGGTGGCGACGACGTGGTCGACGCCGACTTCGAGGAAGTCAAAGACGACAAGAAAAGCGCCTGATTATTGGGCTTAATCTAGTCCAGATGAGGTGATGATTCCGATGGGCCGTGACTTTGAGGGGGCTTTAATCCCCAGGAGTCATGGCCCATCTAGTTTCAACGGTTACTAAGGTTCGCCTGCGATAGGACGACTGGCTGAGCGGGGTGCTCCCACCCCCAGCTACCGGGCAGGTCGAGCGGAGATCGGGTTCAGTCATGGTTTCGGTTCGGTCGTCACGATGAGCGAGCGCTCCTATTACGAAATTCTCGGCGTCGCGAAGGACGCCGATGAAAAGGCCATAAAGTCCGCCTTCCGCAAGAAGGCGATGGAGCTGCACCCCGACCGCAATCCGGGCTGCACCGTCTCCGAGGGCAAGTTCAAGGAACTGTCCGAAGCGTATGAGACGCTGAGCGATACCCAGAAGCGCACGATCTACGACCGCTTCGGCAAGGCCGGTCTCAACGGCGCTGCTGGCGGCGGCGCGCATGCGCGGCCGGAAGACATCTTCCGCGATGTGTTCGGCGACGTGTTCTCCGAATTCTTCGGCGGCCAGCGCCAGCAGCGCGGCGGCCCGGCGCGCGGCGCGGACCTTCGCTACGATTACGAGATCACCCTCGAGGAAGCCTTCCACGGCAAGACGGCCGACATCTCCGTGCCGACCACCGAGAAGTGCGAGCCGTGTCATGGTTCGGGCGCCGAGCCGGGCACGCAGCCTGAGAGCTGCACGCAATGCGGCGGCCATGGCCGCGTGCGCGTGAGCCAGGGCTTCTTCACCATGGAGCGCACCTGCGGGCGCTGCCAGGGTTCGGGCAATATCATCAAGACCCCGTGTCGCCAGTGCGGCGGGCGTGGCGCGAACCGCAAGGATCGCACGCTCTCGATCAACATTCCGGCGGGCATCGAGGACGGCCAGCGCATCCGCCTCGGCGGCGAAGGCGAGCCGGGGCCGCGCAACGGCGCGAAGGGCGACCTCTACATCTTCGTCTCGGTGAAAGAGCACGAGATCTTCGAGCGCGACGGACAGACCCTGTTCACCCGCACGCCGGTGCCGATGTGCACGGCGGCGCTGGGCGGCGAGATCGAGATGCCAACGATCGACGGCGGCAAGATGCGCATGTCGATCCCCGACGGCGCCCAGACCGGCAAGCGCATGCGCCTCAAGGGCAAGGGCATGCCGACGCTGCGCGGCGGATCGAACGGCGACATGGTCGTCGAACTCTTCGTCGAGACGCCAACGCACCTCTCGGCCAAGCAGAAGGAACTGCTCAAACAGTTCGCCGCCGAGTGCAGCGACAAGTGCCACCCTGAGAGCCAGGGCTTCTTCAAGAAAGTGAAGAAGCGCTTCGAGCAGGACTCGCGGGCCTAGCTTCCGCTGCAGACCTCGGACCATCCGGTCATTTGCGCTCGCAGAGAGTAAAGTACCTTTCGATAGTGACAAGTTCCTCCGGCGTCGCGGTGCGAAGCGCGTAAGGCGGCTCGCCCTTCGATAGTGCGCCGGATTTGCGGAAAGCGGCCAGGACAGGATACGTCGTATCGAGTTCCACGCGGATGAAACCCTCACCGTAGAAATCGTCGGGCGGGACGGGAGTCACATCAATCGTTTCCGAGATGGGACCGGAGGCGAGAAACAGGCGGGCCGCTTCTGGCCCGTTGTTGAAAGTTTCCAGTTGAAGCCGCCCTGATCCCGGAGCGCACCAGAAGGTGACGATGATGTCGCCGGAGTTCGGGCGTCCCATCATGAGCGCCGTCCGCGATGTATCGGCGTGCTCTGGAATGCTCCATTCATAGTCCCGAATGTCGGATAGTGGCGGCGGCGCGTCGCGAGCCGGCATGGAAGGCTGCGCCACATCCGGCATCGGTTCGGGCTGGCAGGCGCCTGTCGCCAGCAGCAGCAGAAACAAGCCGTTGCGCATGAAATTCCTCATGCCGGCTCAAGCGCGGGCGGTTCGATGAGGTCGCATTCGATGGCGACGGGTTTGGCCTGCGCCATCGACACCGGGCCTTCGTAGATCCCGCAATTGATCAGGTTGTCCTCGTGCGCGAGGCGCGCGGTATAGACGTTGACCAGCACCTGCGGCGGGCCTTCGACATCTGTCTCCAGCACCTTGGGATCGATCGCCGAGCCGGGAACCAGCACGCCGCGATTGGCCGGCTGGACGTTGATGTCGTCGCTGCCGAGGTTCACCTGCCCCATCTCGTCGCCCTGCACGCCGGGCTTCGGCTCGCCCCAGTACATCGCCGAGATCGTGACCTGCTCGCTCATACCTACGAGCTTCTCGATCGTGCGCGGGGTCAGCGTGAGCTGTACATCGAAGCCGTAGGGTGTCCTGACCGGCTCGGCCTTGTCCACGGCCGCTTCGGGGCCAGAGGCCGGGGCGCAGGCCAGGACTGCCAACGGCAGCAGGAAGATCAGCTGTTTCATGGGCCGGCAGACTCGCTGCTTCGTCCGGACAGGTCAATTCGCAGGGGGCGCCGATCCCCTCGCCTGTCGCGAATTTCCCGCTATAAGCGGGCGCATGAGCATCAAGATCGCCATCGCGGGAGCCGCAGGACGCATGGGCCAGGCGCTGGCCGCATGCGCCGGCGACGACTTCACGATCGTCGGCGGAAGCGAGCGGCCGGGCTCGCCCGAACTGGGCAAGGATCGCGGCGGCTGGTCGCTGAGCGACACGGCCGACCGGGCCGCGCAATCGGCCGATGTCTGGATCGACTTCACGACGCCCGGCGCATCGCTCGGCTCCCTCGAGCTCCTGAAGCTGACCAGAGTGAAGGCGGCCATCATCGGCACGACCGGCCTCTCGCCGCCGCAGGAGCAGCAGATCGCCGAACACGCCAAGCGCATCGCCATCGTGCGCGACCGCAACTTCTCGCTGGGCGTCAACGTGATGATCGGTCTGGTCGAGCAGGTCGCCGCGCGGCTGGGCCCGGACTGGGACATCGAGATCACCGAGGGCCATCACCGTCGCAAGGTCGATTCGCCCTCGGGCACAGCCCTGATGATCGGCGAAGCCGCCGCCAGGGGCCGCGGCGCCAAACTGGCCGACCTGCGCACGCCGCCCCATGACGGACTCTCCGGCCCGCGCAAGGCGGGTTCCATCGGCTTCTCCGTGATCCGTGCTGGCGGCATCATCGGCGACCACGACGCGGCTTTCGGATCGGACGAGGAGATCCTCACGATCAGCCACCGCGCGCTCGACCGGGCGATCTTCGCCAAGGGCGCGCTCGCCGCCGCGAAGTGGGCAGCGGACAAGCCGCCCGGCCTCTACCGGATGCGTGACGTTCTAGGCTTGTAGAGCGTCCGCTCGCGCAGCCGTTTCAAAATGTTTCCGGGCTTTCACTTTGATTGTGGCGCCATGCGCGCATAGACGGTGTCATGCAGCCGTCGCGAGACGGCAGGTGGGAAACGCGGCAACGGGGACCTGGCGCGCGGCATGACGCAAGCGCCTCACATCTTTTCATCGGCTCGCACGCAGCTCGACCAGCTTGCCCTTGGGCAAGTGAGCGCGGTCGACCTGCTTGACGAGCACATCGCGCGCTCGGGCGTGGTGAACCCGGTGATCAACGCCGTGGTGCGCACCAGCCTCGAAGCGGCGCGCGAGCGCGCGGCCGAACTCGACAAGCTGCTGAAATCCGGCATCCCGGCGGGACCGCTCCACGGCCTGCCGATCACCATCAAGGACACGTTCGACGTCGAAGGCATGCCCGCCACATCCGGTGCGCCCGAATACGCCAACCGACCGGCCAGGACGCCGGATGCGCAGGCGGTGGCGCGGCTGCGGGCGGCGGGCGCGGTAATCTGGGGCAAGACCAACACGCCTTACCTCGCTGGCGACAGCCAGACCTACAATCCTGTGCACGGCCGCACGTCCAACCCGTGGGACATCAGCCGCACGCCGGGCGGATCGTCAGGCGGCGCCGCCGCAGCGCTGGCGACTGGGATCACGCCGCTTGAGCTCGGCTCGGACATTGGCGGCAGCCTGCGTTTTCCGGCGCACTTCTGCGGCGTCGCCGCGCTGAAGCCGACCTTCGGCCGCACGCCCATCCTCGGCCACGTGCCCCCGGCGCCGGGATCGCTCGCCGTGCGTGATCTCAACGTCTCGGGCCCGATGGCGCGCAGCGTCGCCGACCTGCGGCTGATGTATCAGGTGCTGGCTGGCGAACCGGTGACGGTCCTTCCGCGCCGGTCGGGGCTGAAAGCGCGCCGCATCGCGGTGTGGTCGGAGGACAAGACCTTTCCCGTTTCCGCGGAATGCAACGCGGCCGTGGAGACAGCCGCCGAAGCAGCGGCGGAGGCAGGCGCGCAGGTGCTGGTGGGCAAGCCGGACCTCGACGGCAATGCTCTGATCGATCTCTATCTCCAGCTGCTCCTCCCCATTCTCGCGACCGACATGCCTGGGCCACTGGTGAAGGCGCTGCAGGCGGGGCGGCCGATTGCCAAGATGATGGCGCGGGGCGAGCCGTTCTCGCGCGGCAAGTGGGCGCTCTATTCCGCGGCCTCGCACCATGACTGGCTGAAGGCGGACGAGGCGCGGCGGCGGCTCAAGCGCACGGTTTCGGAATTCTTCTCGCGCTGGCATGCGATCATCACGCCTGTGTCGCCCACAACCGCGTTCGAACATGTCGACAGCGGCGACGCCGTCACGCGCCTGATGAAGGTGGACGGGCAGCCAACGCCATATCACATGTTCCACGCATGGATCGCGCTGGCGACCGTGTGCCACCTGCCCGCCGTGGTGATTCCCGTCCCGCGCGCCAAGGGCGAACTGCCCGCAGGCGTGCAGATCATCGGACCCGAGGGCGGCGATCTCGACGTGCTCGCCATCGCCGAGGCGCTTGAATCGCAGATGGGCGGTTTCCAGCGCCCGCCCGAGGAGCGCCTCACCGCGCCGCTGGAACTGAACGCGAAATCAAAGGGCAAGCCAGTGAAGGCGAAGCCGGCGCCCAAACCGAAGACGGTGAAGCCGAAACCGGCAAAGCCCGCCAAGCCGCCCAAGACGGTGAAGCCCAAGCCTGCGCCCAAGGTGAAACGGCCGAAGCCAGTCAAGCCTGCGCGGAAATAGGGTTTCCGGCCACCGTCAAATTCACACGCGCGACTTCAGTGCGTGTTGAGGCGGCGACGCGACGTTAGCCTGGCAAGTGTTGGGGAACGTCATGAAACAGATGAGCCGCTTTACGCGCGACCGCAGCGGCGCGACTGCAATCGAATATGTCTTGCTACTGTCGGGCATGGCGCTCGCCGTGATCGGGATCCTGTCGTTCTTCGGCGTTCAGCTGAACGACCTGTTCCTGCTGCTGGCCAGCGCGAACACCTGACCTGACAGTTACCAGCTGCCGATGTTCGGCGCGCTGGCCCACGGCTCCGCGGGTGGCTTCGGTTCACCCTTCTGCAGGAGTTCGATCGAGATGCCGTCGGGCGATCTCACGAAGGCCATGCGCCCGTCGCGTGGCGGGCGGTTGATGGTGACGCCCAGCTTCTGGAAGCGCTCGCAGGCGGCGTAGATGTCGTCGACGCGATAGGCGAGATGCCCGAAATTGCGGCCGCCTGCGTATTCGTGCTCGTCCCAGTTGTGGGTGAGCTCGACCATCGGCAGGCCGGTCGGGAATTTGCCTTCGCCATTCCAGCCCGAGCGCGCCACGTCTTCAGGTGAGGCGAGGAAGACGAGCGTATATTTGCCTTGCGGATAATCGTTGCGGCGGACTTCGGTGAGGCCGAGGCCGTCGCAGAAAAACTTCACCGCTGCGTCGATGTCGCCGACGCGTACCATGGCGTGGAGGAATTCGACGCTCATTGATCTGTCCCTGAATGGCGTTCGCGCCGGGCATCACTGATCGCCTGTGACAGGCGGCGGGCGAAGGTCTCGCGTTCGCGGGGCGCGAGATACTCGCCGAGTGGATAGGCCCTGCTCGACGTGGCAATGCGCAGGGCGTTGGGGCCCGAGGCCGCGCGATCGAACTCCACGCGGGCAAAGTGCGCGGCGAGGCGGGCGCGGCGCTCCCTGCCCCAGCCATCGATCTTGCGAACGTCCACTGCATCGGCGGTAACGCGGACATAGGTGCGGGCGGTCTGCGCCCGGAACGAGAAACGGAACACCAGCCAGAGGGCAAGGATTTCAAGCCCGAGGAATCCCATCACCGGCCATGCGCCGATCGCGAGGAAATAGACGCCCGATATGAAGCTCGCGAACGCAAGCGCCATCATCACGCGGTTGAACCCGCGTGGGCTGAGCGAGCGAGGCGGCTCCAGCACGGCGTCGAGATAGATCATCGACATGGGCTGAAGCTTAGGGCGCCTTCCGCGTTCGGCAACTGGCCAAAATCTGACGCCTTCCGCAGCGCCGCCGCGAACTGACGTTCGCTGGCGGCACGGAATTAATTTGCGGCAGTTTCGGCCCGGGATCATGCTTTGTGCGGTCGAGGAGTGGGGCCATGACATACATCGCGATTGAAAGCGGCACGCGCCCAGCCGGGCGCGCGAACGGATTCGTTTTGAAAACGGCGGCAACGGCGATCTTCGCCTTGCTGGCGGCGCAGTGCTCGCCTGAGCCTGCGTATGAGGAGCCGGCTGCGCCAGCCGAAGAACTCGCCTATGCCGAACCGGCGGCCGCGCCGGCCGAGCCTCTGGCGTATGAGGAGCCGGAGCAGGCGCGCTGCAGCTACGTAGTGGGCAACGGCCATGTGCTGCAGAACAATATGGGCATCCCGGAGTTCGGGCACAGGATCGAGATCCAGAACGGTACTGCGGGCGACGCCATCATCAAGGTGCGCGATGCATCCACCAACCAGCTGCGCGTGTCTTTCTTCGTCGCGCGCAACCAGACGGCCCAGTTCGACGACCTGCCCGACGGATCCTACATACTCCAGTACGCATTCGGGGATGCGCTTGCGGCGGACTGCAAGTCCTTCATCACTATCCATTCGGCGGACCGCTTCCCCGGCGTCGAGTATTTCGAGAGCACGGAAGTGGGCGACGAGATCGAGACGCAGATTCTCGGCTATACGCTCTATGCAACGCCGGATGGCGATGTAGAGCCTCAGTCGATATCCGAGTCCGAATTCGAACGGGATTAGATGACGGCAAGCGACGGCAGGCGCCGCAAGACAGTGAAGCGGCGCCCCAAAGGCTTCTCTCCAGAGAAGGCGGCGGAGCTTTATCGGCGGCTGGCCATGGAGCGGCCTCACCCCAAGACCGAGCTTGAGTACACGGACCCTTACACGCTGGTGGTCGCCGTGGCGCTGTCGGCGCAGGCAACGGATGTTTCGGTCAACAAGGCGACCAAGGGGTTGTTCAAGGTGGCAAGCACGCCCGCGAAAATGGTGAAGCTGGGCGAGGCGGGCGTCGCGGAGCACATCAGGACGATCGGGCTCTGGCGCAACAAGGCGAAGAACGTCGTCGCGCTGTCGCAGATGATAATCGACAAGCATGGCGGAGCGACGCCGCGCACGCGAGAGGATCTCGAAGCCCTGCCCGGCGTGGGCCACAAGACGGCGAGCGTGGTGCTTAACGAGGTCTATGGCGAGGCGACCATCGCGGTGGACACGCATGTATTCCGCGTATCGAACCGCACCGGCCTGGCGCCGGAAACAACGCCGGAAAAAATGGAGGCGCTGCTGCTGGAAGTGACGCCCGACAAGTACAAGCGTGGGGCGCATCACTGGCTGATCCTGCACGGGCGCTACACCTGCCTAGCCCGCAAGCCGGGGTGTCCGGAATGCGTGATCCGGGATCTGTGCGAATACGAGGCGAAGACGGGCGAGTAGCTCAGCCTCGCTGCGCGTACGGGTAGCAGCGGGCGCGGGGCAGCGGCAGCTTGTAGTGGCGGGCGAGCGCCTCGATGGCGTCGCCATGGTCCTGGTAGGGGTCCGCGTTTTCAGGCCCGACGATGATGATCGGGAAGTCCGCGACAGGCTTGCCCGCGGGCGGGAGCATGGCGGTGGCCAGCCCCGAGCCGTCATCCGCGCGCAGGGTAAGAAACAGGGGGCTGGTACGGGCGATGTGGGCCTTGAGCCCGATATCGCGCTCGAGCCCCGGGCCCGGCACGTAGGATCTGCGGGCGCGCGCCTGTTCGCGGCGAAAGTGCTTTTCCACGGCGTGGCGCATCAATGTGGTTTCGGCTTCGGCTTCCGCATCATTCTCGATACGGAACCAGGTTCGTCGTTTCGATGCTTCGCAAACAAACTGCATGTGACCTCTCCCGCATCCAAAGGTAGGAGGCGCCGCCAAGTCACGGAAGGGTTGGTCTGCAGTTGTGAAGCGCGCAGGCGCCTAGCCGATGCGCCGGCGCAACGCCTTGCCGAGCATGGCGCCGATCTGCGGGCCATCCTTTGGGAACAGGTAGGGTTCGATGACTTCAAGTTCCATCAGCAGCAGCGTGCCATCGGCGCCACGCACCATATCGACGCGGGCGTAGAGCGGCTGTTCGCTGACAGCTTCCAGCACGGCGCAGGCCTGACGCTGGTCCTTCGGCGAGGGGTCGATCGCCTGCGACTTGCCGCCATAGGCTTCCTGGATGCGATAATCGCCCTGCGCGGCGCGCTTGACCAGCGCGTGGCTGAAGTCGCCATCGACGAACAGGAAGGAGTATTCGCCCTCGGTCGCGATCGACGGGATGAAGGGCTGGATCATGCCGGGCCGGTCGAGGATCGAGCCACCCGACGGCATGTTGGCGTGGGTGTAGCGCGTCTGCCCGCGCGCGCCGCCGCCGACCTGCCGCTTGATGATGACATCGTCCGAGCCGAACGCGCCCATGGCCTCGCGGATATCTTCGGCGACCGGCGCTTCAGGCCACAGCGTCGGGATGATCGGCACGCCCCGCGCTTCGAACTCGCGCAGATAGGTCTTGCGAATGTTCCAGCGGACGGTTGCCGGGGAGTTGAACACGGGCACGCCGAGCGCGGCGATACGGTCGAGCGTTGTCAGGAAATCCTCGTGCCGGTCCTGATAGTCCCACGCGCAGTTGACCATGACCCCGCCGAAGCGGCGCCAGTCGATCTCCGGATCCATCCAGCGGACGGGCTGGATGGTCAGCCCCTCAGGAGCGAAGCCGCGGCGCAGGATATCCAGCTGGATGTCATAGAGGTGAGCATCGGCGCGGCGATCTGGCGCATTCGAGGCGATGTTGGCCGCGATCAGGAGCGCGATTTCAGTCATGCGGCCGTCTTCCCTTGCCTCAGCCCGGCCTATGGCTTGCGCCCAGCCGGCGCCCGGTCTTTAAGACCAGCGGAGCGGGGTTTCCATCGTGGAATCTTCGCCGGGCCGCGGAAAGATTCTCATGCCAGTGAAGTACGACGTGGTCGCGCTCGGCAACGCCATCATGGACGTGATCGCGCAGGTCGATGACGATTTTCTCGTGCGGCACGATATTCCGAAGGCGCGCACCAACCTGATCACGCCCGAGCGCTGTGACTATCTCTACAACGCCCTGCCCCCCAGCCGGATCGAGACCAGCGGCGGATCGGCTGGTAATACGGTAGCCGGCCTCAAAAGCCTTGGCGCGCGTGCGGCCTTCCTCGGCAAGGTGGGCGACGACAAGCTGGGTGAGGCCTATGTCGCCGACATGCACAGGATCGGCGCGGACTTCTTCGGCACGCCGCTGAAAGGCGGCGTTTCGACGGCGCGCTCGATGATCGCGGTGACGCCGGACGGCGAGCGGTCGATGAACACCTATCTCGGCGCCTCAACCGAGTTCGCGGCGAACGATGTGGACGTGCGTGCGGTGGCGGCGGGCGAGTGGCTGTATCTGGAGGGCTATCTGTTCGACAAGCCGGCGGCCAAGACGGCGTTCGCGCATGCGTCCGAAGTCGCAAAGTCTTCGGGACGGAAAGTGGCGATCACCATGTCGGACGTGTTCTGCGTCGACCGGCACAGGGCGAGCTTCGTGCACCTGATCCGCACGCACTGCGATCTCGTGTTCGCCAACGAGGCGGAGCTGCTGGCGATCTACGAGACCGAGGATTTCGACGAGGCGGTGAACCAGATCCGCAATGACAGCCAGATCGCGGCCATCACGCGCTCGTCCAAGGGATCGGTGATCGTGTCGGGCTCGGACACATGGACCGCGCCGGTGACGGCGGCGCCCGTGGTCGACGCGACCGGCGCAGGCGACCAGTACGCAGCCGGCGTGCTCTATGGCGTGACGCATGGGCTGAGCCTGCAGGAGTGCGCACGGCTGGGGAATTTCTGCGCCGGCGAAGTGATCAGCCATATCGGCCCGCGGCCCGCCGTGAACATGCGCGAGCTGGCGATGGCGGCAGGGATCAAGGTCTAGGCTTTCAGCTTTGACGTCAGGACGTGCTCGACGCCCTTCTTTCCTAGTTCGCTGAAGCAATAGAGGCCGAAGCCGACGACGCCTGTCGCGCCTGCGGCCCATCCTGCGAATTTGGTGAACTCGCCGAGCAACATGAGCCCGCCCAGCATCAGCAGCCACAGGATCATGCCGATCACGCTTGCTGCAAGGATGACAGCAATCGGACCGAACAGCAGGGTGGTAAGTTCGTTGTCGAACAGAATCGTCTGACCTTTGGAGCGCAGGAAGTTGAACACCGCGACGCCAAGGGCGCCGAGGGCGAGTTGGATCATGATGGGCGCGCCGCCTTCGTAGAAGAAGCGCGCGCCCGTCATCACCAGGGCGTAGACCGGCGTCACGATCCCCTTGCCTTTGCCGTTGGCTTCGAAAGCGGACCATGCGCCCTCGGACGACTCGCCCCACCAAGCGCCGTTCAACTCGACCCAGTAGGTCGAAACAACCGCGACGGGCGAGGTGCTCGACACAGCATTGATCCACTGCTTCTGCGCGAGCTCGGCGTCCGCCAGAAGCTGCGGAGCGCTGGCGATTTCGAAAGCCTTGCTGACGCCGATCGAAACGAAGAAAGTGACGACGACAAGCAGGATGCGCACGCCCCAGCGCTTCTTCTTCGGCGCGGCTTCGCCGGCTGATTGTTCTGACATGACCCCGCGTCCTTCTAGTCCCCGGAAGAGCTTTAGCATGCTTCCGTGCACGGACGAAGATCATCCGCGCGTCAGCGCCTCCTCGACGAAATCGAGGCGGTCCTGGCCGAAGTGCAGTTCGTCGCCGACAAAGAAGGTGGGCGCGCCGAAGACGCCGCGTTCGACGGCCTCATCCGTGGTGGCTTTCAGCTTTTCCTTGTTGTCGGGGTTTTCGGCGGCGGCGAAAAACGCCTCGGGCGAGAAGCCGGCGGTCGTGAGGATCTCGGTGAGTACGGCCTTGTCGGCGATGTTCTTCTGGTCCTGCCAGGCGGCGTTGAAGATGGCGGCGAGATATTTTTCGAAGTCGGGACGCGTGACCCATTCCTGCGCTGCGCGCTGGACCATCAGCGTCATCATCGGGAAGTGCGGATTGATCTTGTAGGGCGTGTTGAACTTCTTCGCCCAGCGCTGCAGGTCGGCGGCCATCCACTTGCCCTTGGCCGCGACCATGCCGGGCGGGCGGTTGCCCGTGGTCTGCATCACGCCGCCGAGGAACATCGGGCGATAGACCAGCTTCGCGCCGGTTCGCTTGATAATTTCTGGTAGGCGCGCCCAGGCGAGATAGGCCGTGGGGCTGGTGAAGTCGTAGAAAAACTCGAGTGTCTTCGGCATCCGTCCATGCCTCCCTTCATGCTGTTATGTGGTGAGCGTCACGCCATCTTTTCCATCCACGGACGCAGGTCGAGTTCGTGGGTCCAGGCGTCGCGGGGCTGGGCGTGGAGCATCCAGTAGGCGTCGGCGATGTGTTCGGGATTGAGGATGCCGTCCTGATCCTTCAGCGCGTGGCGCTGCGGGAAATTCTTCGCGATCCAATCGGTGTCGATGGCGCCATCGATGATGGTGTGCGCGACGTGAATGCCCTGGGGTCCGAGTTCGCGGGCCATGGATTGCGCGAGCGAGCGGAGCGCGAACTTGGCGCCGGAGAAAGCCGAGAAGCCGGAGCCGCCGCGGATGGACGCGGTGGCGCCGGTGAAGATGATCGTGCCCTTCCCGCGCGGGACCATGACCTTCGCGGCCTCGCGACCGGCGAGGAAGCCGGCGAAGGCGGCCATCTCCCACACCTTGCGATAGACGCGCGAGGTCGTCTCGCGGATCGGGAAGTTCACGTTCGCGCCGATGTTGAAGACGACGGCGTCGAGCGGGGCGATCTCCGTCTCGATCTTCTCGAACAGGGCGACGACCTCCTCTTCCACGCGGGCGTCGGAGCCGAAGCCGTGGGCTTCGCCGCCATCGGTGCGGATCTGCGCGAGCAGCGGTTCGAGGGCGGGCAGTTCGCGGCGGGTGACGACGGCGGCGAGGCCTTCGCGGGCGAAGCGGCGGGCGATGGCGCCGCCGGTGGCGTCTCCGGCGCCGACGACGAGGACTGAGCGCTTGTCTGGCATTGGCAACCCTCCGTTCAGAAAAGGAACCTATAGTCTTTCCAGGACGAGGCAATCCGTGCAGGATACACAAATGGAACGGACCAAACCCAAGAGGCCGCAGACCCAGAAATGGGACGAGCTGGCGACCGACTGGTGCCCGGTGGCGCGGGCGCTGTCAGTGATCGGCGATCGCTGGACCCTGCTGATCGTCCGGGACTGTTTCCTTGGAAAATCAAGGTTCGAGCAGTTCCAGAAGAGCCTGGGGCTGACGCGGCACCTGTTGTCGGACCGGCTGAAACGGCTGGTGGAGGTTGGGGTTCTGGAAAGGAACCCATACTCCCAGAAGCCGCTCCGCTACGACTACCGCCTGACCGACAAGGGTCAGGACTTCGCCCCGGCGCTGGTCGGGCTAAAGGACTGGGGCAAGAAGCACATGCCTGTCCGCAAACCAGCGGCAGTGTAGGTTCCGGGAAGGAACTTACTTGCCTTTCAGACAGCACCCAACCCTCCACCGCCGCATGGCGTGGAGAGATGGCAGGCAGCGCGGAGGCGGGGTCCGCCTCGTGTTGGTAGTCCGTGGTCTGTGGTGAGACGTTGCCGCCTCCGCGCGCAGGATCGTTCGGTTGGGCGTTCGGCCTTGACCTGTTTCCCGCCGGTCTCTTGCGGGAGACCAGCATCGTGGTGGGTTATTCCTCGCCGGCTTGCACGGCGTGTTCACCTTGAGGCCAGAAGGTTTCTCCTACGGGCTTTTTGCTCCCGCTCGCCAAGCGTCAAACCCATCCGCCGACGGGACCAGGAACCGATCCCTGTCCCGCCTGTGGATCCTGCATCCCCGCCCATCGAGCCCCGGTCGCGACGCGACGCCTGCCGGGCGGTGATGAGGGGAGTATCGCCCGGGAGAGGCGGGTGAGGGATTGGTGGATCCAGAAACACCACTTTTGAATCGTCAGGGCGTTGGAAGTGTTCGTGTTTCTTTTCCCGGAGCGGGTCTGGATTCCGCGGAATCTGGCGGGCGTTGGCGGGTGTTGAGGGCGGCCCCCTACTGTCCTCCCCCTTTCAGGGGGAGGGACCATGGTTCGAGAACTTGCCTCACATTGAAGGGCGGTGGAGCAGCCGGGTTCCTCCCCCTGGAAGGGGGAGGACAGGAGGGGGTCGGGTTAGTTGGGCGCGCGGCCACGATACTCGCCGCTGCGCGGCGACTGCCGGGCGGGAGCCCGGCGGTCCTGACTGCTACAGCCCGAACAGTTTCTGCAACGCGCCGAGGAGGCCTTCGAATTTGAGGCCGGCGTCGGTGACGGCGAGTGCGTAGACGTGGCCGGATTTGTGGGCGACGGGCTGGTGGCGCACCGAGCCGTCGGCGATGGAGAAATCGCCGGGGCCGTAGGCCTGATCGCGATCCGTGTATTCGCCGACGAGGCAGAGCGTAAGCTCCTGGCCCTTGTGGGAGTGCCACGGCACGGCCACGCCGGGATCGATGCGCAGGATTTCCGCCTTTGCTTCGCCGCCGAGGTTCAGCGGCAGGCGCAGGATGCCGGGGCCGTAGATGATCCAGCCACGGCGGGCTTCAGCTTCGAGGATGGCGTCCTGCAGGATGACCGGCGTCGAGGCGAGCTCGGCATGGCGCAGCGCGGGCTTCGGCTTGGGCGCGCCGCCGCGGTCGATCGCGGCGAACACCATGTCGAGCAGGTGGGGAGGAAGCTCGGCGGGCGTTTCGGATTCGAGGGCCGCGCCAGCGATGAACTCGCCGTCGCGATCGGAAATGCCCCTCATCTCCATGAGGGTGTCGATGAACATGGCGAGCGAAGGCTCCGCCCTGCCCGACGCCAGAGCGGCGCGGGTGGCGTCATCCATTGCGATGCCCTGCGTAAGCTTCATCATCTCCACACGCTGCGGTCAGGTATTCCGTCCGCCCTCGCTGTCATACGCAGGCTCTTTGCGAGCCGATCACTGCCCCGCTCACTCATCGCCGAGCCTCGTTTTCATCTTTCCAAACGCCAGACGAATCCGGGATTTAACCGTGCCCAGAGGCACGCCGAGCTTTTCCGCAATCTCGCTGTGGGAAAGACCTTCGTAGAAAGCCAGCCGGATGAGCAGCACCTGCTCCTCGGGCAGATCCTTCATCGCGGCGCGGACGCGGGTTTCGGTTTCCATGGCCTCGATGCCGGCTTCGGGCGGCTCGACGCCGGACGGCAGGATCATCGGCTCCTGCGGGTCGAGCGCCGGCCGCTTGGTGCGGCGGAAGACGTCGATGCGGCGGTTGCGTGCGACGCGGAAAATCCAGGTGGAGACGGAGGCCTGCGCACGGTCGAACAGCCCGGCCTTGCGCCAGACAGTGACCATTACGTCCTGCGTGATCTCCTCGGCCAGCGCGACATCGGCGCCGAGGCGGACGAGATACGCTTTCACGCGCGGCGCGTAGTAGGCGAAAATCTCGGCATAGGCGGCGCGGTCCTGCCGCGTGGCGACGGCGAGCAGGAGATCGGCAAAGCGCGTGCGTTCGGCCTCGCCGAGCGTTTCGCCCGGCGGCCGCTGCGCATTGCCTGATCCTGTGCCGTCTGGGCGCATCAGGCCCTTGTACGCATGCAAGTGGCGAATGGAGAAGGATGAAGGGTCAGGACTTTTTGTCGTCGACGCCGCCGAAGGACGCGCCGTCGCCCTCCTCATCGACAATGACCACGGAGGGGTTGTGGGGATCGGGATGCTCGGCACCCTTCTGGTCCGGGCCGAAGAGATCGAGCTGATTGGGGTCGCTCGCCTTCTTCTTACGCTTCGATCCGCCCTTCTTCTTCTCGAAGTAGAGATCGTCGGTGTAGTCCTCCGCGGGCTCGGCGGGCTTTTCGGCTTTCGCCTTCTTCGGCTTGGTCTTCACATTGCCGATGGGTTTCCAGAAGGAGACGGCGATGACGGGGTTACCCTTCGCGTCCTCGTAAAGCTGGACGAAACCGCGCGAGACGCCGGCTTCGGCCCTCCCCTGCACGTCCTCGCGCTCGGCGGGTTGCGGGCGCAGCCAGTCGGAGACGAATTCCACCGGACCCTTCGCCAGCTCGCGCGCTTCCGCGACGGTGCGGGCCCCGAGCTCCGTCTCGAGCGCGGCGCGGGCGTTGGGGGCGATGGGATAGAGCAGCGGCATGGGGACTTACGCGTAGGGCGGAAAGCTTAATCGATCGAGGGTTCGGCTGATGTTGGGGCCGGTTCGCCGGCTCGCATCAATCGTGCCGCGGCGAGGCGGGCGAAGGAGAGCGTGACGGCTTTTCTGCGGGCGGCGGCAAGGGGTGTGGGTTCGCATTCGCGCAGGGTCGCGCCGCCGAAGCCGTCGCAGACCATGAGGCCGGCATGTTCGGGGATGCGCTCCTTCGGGAAGTCGCAGTCGACGGCGAAATAGAAGCGGTCGCAGTAGGGTGCGTACTCCGGCCATTTCTGGTCGGTCGCGAAATCCTGGAGGCAGGATTTCACTTCGAGGATCACGATCTCGCCTTTCGGGCCGACCGCCATCACATCGGCTCGGCGGCCGTTGGCGAGGGTGACTTCCGTCAAGCTGGCGAGGCCCAGTTCGGCGAGCATGCGCTGCGCGCCGCGCACGATTTCAGCGGCGCGCCCGGCGGGCACGGGATCGCCAAAGGGTTGGGAGACCGGAGAAGTCGCGGCGAAGGCCATCGGGGTGTTCCTGATACGTACCGGTTATGGCGCCGGAGGCGTGGCAGGGCAACGCGAATTGCCTGCTCGATTGACCGGCGGCCCGCCTTGATGGCTGCTGCGGAAAACAAGAAACGACGGGGAGGACAGGATGACGGATGCGAGCGCAGCGGCGCCGGACGACGCCGCGACATTCCGGAAAGTGGCGTGGCGGATCGTTCCCCTGCTCTTCCTCGGCTACATCGCGGCCTTTCTTGATCGCGTGAATGTCGGCTTCGCCAAGCTGCAGATGGCGTCGGACCTGGAGTTCTCGGACGCGGTCTATGGCTTCGGGGCGGGCATCTTCTTCATCGGCTATTTCGTGTTCGAGGTGCCGAGCAATCTGATCCTGCGGAAGGTCGGGGCGCGGATATGGATCGCGCGGATCATGATCTCGTGGGGGCTGATCTCGAGCCTCTTCATGTTCACGGGGATGGTGCCGTGGGGGCCGGTGTCGGCGGCGTTTGGATGCACCGACGAACAGTTCACGTTCTACGTGCTGCGCTTCCTGCTTGGCGCGGCGGAGGCGGGATTCTTTCCCGGCGTGATCCTCTATCTCACCTACTGGTTCCCGGCGCAGCGGCGCGCGCGGATGGTGGCGTGGTTCATGACCGGCATCGCGGTCTCGAACATCATCGGCTCGCCGGTGTCGGGCCTGATCCTGCAGTACATGGACCAGGTGAACGGCCTGCGCGGATGGCAGTGGCTGTTCCTGCTGGAGGGCATTCCCTCCATCATCATGGGCGTCGTGATCTTTCTCCTGCTCACGGACCAGCCGAAGGATGCGAAGTGGTTGAGCGAGGCCGAGCGCGGAATCGTGCTGGCGCAGCTGGCGGAGGAAGAGGCCGCGAAGGGCGCACACGGACAAAAGCATGGCATCGCGGAGGTGTTCGGCGACTGGCGCATCTGGGCGTTCGGGCTGGTCTATTTCACCGGCGCGCTGTGCCTCTACACGACGAATTTCTGGATGCCGACGCTGATCTCCGAGTTCGGCATTCCAAAGAACGATCTGCTGCTCGTGGGCCTGCTGAGCATGATTCCGTGGGGCGTGACGGCCGTCGTGCAGGTGCTGTGGGCGTGGAATTCGGATCGCACGGGCGAGCGGCGCTGGCACACGGCGGGCGGCTTTGCGATGTGCGTTGTCGGCATGCTGATGCTGGCGCTGATCGACGGACAGCCCGCCCTGCAGCTTCTGGCGCTGACCATCGTGTGCTCGGGCGCGCTGTGCTGGGTGGTGGTGTTCTGGTCGATCCCCACATCGTTGCTTTCGGGCGCGGCGGCGGCGGCCGGAATCGCGTGGATCAATTCGATCGGAAATCTCGGCGGCCATTTCGGGCCCGACCTGATCGGCCGCATCCGCGACGCCAATGGCGGCAATGCCGACATGGCGTTCCTGGCGCTGGCTGGCGCAGCGGCGGTGGGCGGGATTGTGGTGCTGATCGCGACGATGAAGCCGAGAGCGAAGACCGCGGCGGCCTAGCCGGCGAAGGCCTTCTTGAACATGCCTTCGGGCAGGCCGGGGCCGCGTTTGGGATGGATGAGGAAGTAATCCTTCCAGCGGCGCTTGGGGTCGATCTGGGTCGACTCGAACATGTGGGAGTTGTCGTCGTTGAGCTGCCACATGCGATAGCCGAGCGAGAGGAAATAGTCGCGCACGGCTTCGCCCGAGGAGGCGAAGTTACGCTGCAGCGAGAACGGGTGGATCTCGATCAGGAGGCTGGGCAGGTCGCGCTCGATGGTTTTCTTGCCGCCCTCGATGAAGCGGATCTCGGCGCCTTCGACATCGCAGCGGATGAAGTCGACGCGCGGGAGTTTTTCCTTCTCCATCAGGCTGTCGAGCGAGACGACGGCGGTGGGCTGGTCGACGAATTCCGTCCTGTTGCCGGTCGCGAGCATTTCATCGGACGCGGTGCCGCCGCGATCGGTGACGACGCCGTAGGCGCGGCCGAGATGGCCGGACATCTTCTTCGGCACCGAGAGGATCATCGATCCTTCGGCCGAACCGATGGCGGCGTTGTGCGGCGTGACGTTCTTGAGGCCATGCCAGCGGATAAGGCGCGACATGATGGCGTACGAATAGTTCGAGGGTTCGTAGACGTGGACCTTGCCGGTGGGTCCGATGATCTTCGAGAGCAGGAAGGAGTGACGGCCGTCCGAGCCGCCGAAGTGCAGGCAGATGTCGCCCGTCTTCACGACTTCCTTCATGTAGGGAGCTTCCGGCTCCCATTTCCGGTCCTGCACGTTGCGCTGGTAGATGCGCATGGTGGTGGCGAGGTTGCGGACGCCTTCGAAGGACATGGACAAGGCAGGTGACTCCGTCAGTCTTTGGAGAGCGGTAGAAAGCCTGTCGCACGGGAAAAGTGAAGCCCTGAACCTGTAATCGTGCTGGCTCAAGGCTTTCGGTCGCAGGGTTTGCCGGATTACAAGCCTGCCATGAGCGCTTCACCGACTGCCCGTACGCAATGGGGGACCGCCCCCTCCCTCGACGACATCGCGGAAATGGCCCGCAAGGCCCTCGACTCGCTGGACGAACCCTTCCGTACACCCGCGAAGGCCGTCGCCATCAAGGTCGAAGACTTCGCCGACGACGAGACACTGTCAGCCATGAAGATCGAGAATGCGTACGAGCTGACCGGGCTTTATTCCGGGGTGGCCCTGACGCTGGAGCTGCATTCGGCGCCTTCCCACATGCCGCCGATGGTGTGGCTCTACCGGATGCCGATCCTCGACGAGTGGGCGGCGACGGGGGACATCACGCTGGAAGAGCTGGTCGCCCATGTCGTGATTCACGAGCTCGGCCATCATTTCGGATGGTCGGACGAGGAGATGGACGTGATGAACGAGGGCGAGGACTGAGGCGGCGCTTACGCCATCCCTGCCCGCTCGAGCTGTTCGACGAGGTCCGGCGGCACGGGCGAGACATAGGCGGAGACGCCGAGGCGCTGGCGGATCGCATCCGTCGGCTGGTCCCAGATTTCCTGCCAGTCGACGCCGAGCAGTTGCGGCGTGCCGCGGCCGTGCTTCCACGCGCCCATCGTGATTTCCATCAGCAGGGCGAGGCCTTCGGGGCGGCGGATCGCGGCCTTGGCGATGATGAAGGACAGGAACTGGGCCGAGTAGTTGTGGCCGAACTGCGAGAGCTGGAACGCCGAGATGCCGACTTCGTGCAGGGCCGTCGTGTGGTAGCCGCCGATGATGTGCCAGAGATCGTGGCACTGAAGGATGCGGACGTTGAGATAGTCGAGCGGCGGGGGATAGTCGCGCAGGCCTAGCGCATCGCGGTCGAGCACTTCGAGATCAAAATTGTTGTCGACGATCTGGCGGTGGAATTCGTTGCCGAGAGAGCCGTCGGGGCATTTGGCCAATGCTTCCATCGTGAAGCGTTCAGGCCAGCCCTGAGCCACGGCGGCGGGGACGCCGGGATAGGCAAGGCTCGCCTCGCCCGCGCGCTGTGCGAAGCCTGCGTCGACATGAGCGCCGAGAGAAGCCGTGCGCAGCGTGAACGTGCCCGGGTCGGTCTTCACCATGTCGTCGATGAAGTCCCAGAAGGCGGGCCACAGCGATGGAGCGGCCTTGCCCGTGCCGCGCGTGAGATCGACGGGCGGGTGGTTCTCGCCGAACCAGCCGGCGGCGGCGGCGTCGTAGACATCGAGGATGAGATCGGGCTCCACGAAGCCCGCGCGGGCGAGCAGCGCGGCGAGATCGGAGGCGGCTTGCATGTCGCCCTGCTTGGCGGCGCGGGCGAGCGAGGCGGGATCGCCTTCGCCGGAATTCACGATGGCTTCGAAGCGTTGCGTAATCGCGATATCGGGCAAGGCGGCGCTCCCGGTTTACGTGTCGGGAACGCTACGCTCCGGTAGCGGCAGCTTCAAGTTCACGCGGCGGAAGCGGCTGCTGAAGAACCTCCGACAGGAAGGCGGTCTGGACGCCCAAGTTCGCCGCGAAGTGCGGGTCAACGTAAGGGTCGAAGTGGCCGCCTTCGATTTCGGCCAGCCGGATGCGGGGGCTGGCGGCGCAGATCACGCGCGTGTCTGATATGTCGATCATGTCGTCCTGCGTCGCGGCGATGGCGAGGACGGGACAGGCTGGCGATTTGAGCGCGGCTTCGGGTTTTATCGCATCGAGATGCTGCAGGCCCCGCACCATCATCAGGTTGCGCCAGCCGCCGTGGTAGGTCTGCGGGACCGACTTCCAGAAGGGGTGAGGGCTCTTTCCGTCATGGCGGGAGATGCAGTCGCGGCTGGGGCCGAAGGCGCGCTCGCCGGGCTGGCAATAGGCAGTGATGTAGGCGGGCGGCAGCTTCACGCCGATGAGACGCGCGATGGCGTCGCCGGCGATCTCCGCGAAGGAGAGGCCGATATAGCCGATCATCTGTATGACCCCCGGTCCGCTGCCAGTGCGGCCGAGATGGGGGACGTGGAGGATCATTGCTTCAACCGGCGCGTCCTGTGCGGCGCAGGCGGCGGAGGCGCCGGAGAAGCTGGCGCCCCAGAGGACGATGCGCGTGGCGTCAATGCCGGGAACATGCCCTGCCCGCACATGCGCGATGGCGGCGGCATAGTCGGCAACGTGGGCGCGGAGGTCGATGGAGTGGCGCAGGCGGCCTTCGCTGCCGCCAAAGCTGCGGAAATCGAAGGCGAGGACGGCGTAGCCCGCATCCGCGAAGCCCCAGCCGAAGCGTTCGAGCGGACCTTCCTTCGTGCCGCACAGGCCGGGCGCCATGACGATTACCGGCGCGGGCGGGCCCGCCGGACGCCACAGCCAGGCTTCGATCCGCTCGCCGGAGGGCGTCGGGATCATGAGCGTGGTGCGCGTGACGCCATTGCGGGTTTCGTCCGGCGCGGGCGGCGGGGCGATCCAGCGGAAGTCGCGGCGGTTGACGCCGAACAGCGCCCAGCACAGCGCGATGAAAATGACGGCGATCAGCGCAGGCCAGAGAAAACCAATCATTCTGCTCTCCGTGGACCGGAATAAAACCAAAAGGTTTTGCAAAACCGATTGGTTTCCTATACGCGTTGGAAATGAAGGTCAACGGTGGATGAAGACATGAAGCGCGCGCGCGTGACGCCAGCGAAAGAGACAGACGGGCGGCCAGACTGGCTCGCGCGCCTGCCTGACCCGTGGGAGGAGAAGGTGCTGGCGGCGGCGTTCGACGTGTTCGCCGAAAAGGGCTTCGACGGCGCGACGATGGCGGAGATCGCCGCGGCGGCAGAGGTTTCGAAGCGGACGCTGTATGAGCGCTATACGGACAAGGCGGGGCTGTTTCGCGGGTTGCTGGCGTGGGGGGCGCGGGAGAACCTTCCTGCGAAACTGCCGGAGGGCAAGTTCAACGCCGAGGAAGCGCTGACGCGCCATGCGGAGGCGGTGCTGGCCGCGATCATGCGGCCGGAATCGATCGACCTGATGCGCATCGTGACGGCCGCGAGCCCGCGCTTTCCAGAAATAGGAAAGATGTTCGATGACATGACGCGCTCGGCGAGCCTCAAGATCGTGCGGGCGCTGGGCTGGAAGCTCTCGAAGGAGAAGCGCATTCACGTGTCGGACTATGACGCGTTTGCTTCGGACTTCATCGGCCTGTTGCGCGGCGACGCCTATTTCCGCGCGCTGGCGGGGGCGGCGAAGCCGCTGCCGCAAACAAAGGTGGCGGCGGAGGCGAAGCGCGTGGTGGGCGTGCTGCTGAAGGCCTACGCTAGACCCTGATCTTGCGGATCATGTCGGTGACCCATTCGTCGACGACCTGCGTGGCGGGGCCGTAGCGGCCCTCGCCGAAGTCGCGGTGGTTGGCGGAGGGTTCGAGGTTGAGCTCGATCGTGTGGGCGCCGGCTGTGCGCGCCTCGTGCACGAAGCCGGCGGCGGGATAGACCTCGCCGGACGTGCCAATGGAGACGAACAGATCGCAGGACGAGAGGCGGCCATAGATATGGTCCATGCCGTAGGGCATCTCGCCGAACCACACGACATCCGGGCGCAGGCCGCCGACCTTGCCGCAGCGCCAGCATTCGGTGTCGGTGAAGAGATCCTCGTCCCATGCGCCTTTCGTGCCGCAGCCGCTGCACATCACGCGCGCGAGTTCGCCGTGCATGTGGAGCAGCGAGCGCGCGCCGGCTTTTTCGTGGAGGTCGTCGACGTTCTGGGTGACGAGCATGAGGTCGCCGCCGCTGGATTTGACGGCGTGCTCAAGCCTGGTGAGAGCCAGGTGGGCGGCGTTGGGGGCGGCATCGCGCAGGGCGCGGCGGCGGGCGTTGTAGAAATCGTGCACGAGACGCGGGTTGCGCGCGAAGCCTTCGGGCGTCGCGACGTCCTCGAGATCGTATCTGGTCCAGATCCCGTCCTTGTCGCGGAACGTGCCCATGCCGCTTTCGGCCGACACGCCCGCGCCGGTGAGGACGATGATTCGCCTGAAGCTCATGGCCCTGCTCCCCGGACGCCGGAATACAGACCCGTTGCGACAACCGCAACTTCGCGCCGACAAATGGGAGAAAGCATCCCGGGCAATACAGACTATTGATCGGGGTTAGACCGCGCCCCTAGCGGGCGAGGTCGATTGTGACCGAATCAGCGAACAGCGAGCGTTCGCCCTGGACGAACATCGCCGCGCAGCCTGCGAAAGCGAGGCCGATAAACACCACCGCCATCATGCGGGAGAGGAACTTGCTGTTTGTGCCGCCGGTCATCGCCGTAGCCCCTTGCATGCCCTGTGCCGGTTCTTGCTGTACGTGCCGGCTTCGTTCGCGGACCCATCCGCCCCTTGTGAACGAATGAGAGCGCGCCGGGTTTCGCTGGCGTTGGGCGGGGATGGGGCCCTTTGGGGACCAATTGCGGCGGTTAGCCTTAATTCGCCGGGCAGGATCGGGGCCGCAAAACGTTGCGCGCCTGACAGGAAAGCCTGCGCTCAAAGCATTCGCCACGGCGATCCGGCATGGTAAACAGGCCCCACAGGTCCAAGGCGCGTGCGAGGTGGGGTTATGGCTTCCAACAAGATGAAGGTGCTTGTCCTTGGCGCGTCGCTTTTCGCGCTTGCGGGATGCGACCGGCTCGACGGGCTGGGCCAGCTGGCCAGCGACGTGATGAAACAGATCGGCGGCGGCGAGCCTGAACAGGCGGCCGAGGCGCCGGTCGATCCCCTCGCCTCCGCGCCGGTCGAGGCCCGCGCCGTGTTCGGGGTGATGCAGGCGCCGGTCGAGCTGACGCCGGTGAGTCTGGAAGAGATGCTGCAGACGCAGAGCTTCTTTGCGGTCGGCTCCGTGATCGCGATGCCGAAGACGCAGATCGCCGAGCCGGTGGTGGAGCCCGAGTCGTTCGACCTGGCCGCGGCCAACGCCCCGGCCCCGCCCCCGGCGGCCGATTCATCGGCGGTGAACACAGACGACGCTCCGCTGCCGGAATCGGCGGCGGTCGCAGCGGGCGAGCCCATCAAGGAAGCCCCGGCGCCGACGACGGCCCAGGAATCCAGCCGCGTTTCCACTGACGGCGCCCCGCGCATCGTGAAGCCCGGCGCCCCAATTCGCGCGCAGGCGCCGATGGTGAAAGCGCCGAGCGCGATCGAGCTTCGCCAGCAGTCGCGGGTGGCGGCGCCCAAGGCGCTGCAGGAAGCCGTGCGCGACACCGGCGTGAAGATCGACAAGGAAGCGCTGCTGCAGGCGCGGGAGAGCGCCGAGCTGGCGATGAAGGCAAACACCCGTACGGCCCAGCAGATCGGCGACACAATCGTGCGCAATGCGCAGGACAAGTCGGCACCGGTGCCAAAGCCGCTGGCGGTGCGCTCGCGGCTCAATGTCGAACAGACCATCACCGCGCGCGACAAGCTGGGCAAGCAGATCGAGCTGATGGGACTTTCCGGCATCGTCACGCCCGGCGAAGGCGGACAGATGCGCATCACCATCGGCGTCAATCCGACCAAGTTCCAGGAAGGCAAGGTGGATCTCGCCAAGGTCGGCCAGATGCGTGCGCTGTTCGCGCAGAAGAAGGAAACGCCGGCGCAGGAATGCGAGGGCGCGCCCGACATGGCGAAGCTGAAGGACGATCCCGTTCTCGCCACGGAGTGCGTGGTGAAAGTGCTGCAGCAGACCGGCGACTACGAATATGTCGAGAAGGACTACATCTTCACCAACCAGATGCTGCGCAAGCCGTCACAGCCGAAGCCGGTGACGGCGATCGGTACGCGGCCCAACGATCCGCTGTTCGGCCTGCAGTGGAATTTCATGCCGAACGGCGCGGGCACGGGCAAATCCGGCGGCGGGGCGAGCTTCAGTGACTTCTGGACCAAGAACAAACTCACCGGCTCGCGCAATGTGACGGTGGCGGTGATCGACACCGGCATCCAGATGAACCATCCGGACATCAAGGGCTCGCCGAATCTCGCGCCGGGCTTCGACATGGTCTCGGACCCGATGATGGGCAATGACGGCAATGGCCGCGATCCCGATCCGAACGATCCGGGCGACAAGTGCGAACCGGCCGATCCCAACACGTCGGACACATTCCATGGCACGCACGTGGCCGGCACGATCGGTGTGGCTTCCACCAACAACGCCGCGGGCGTCGCGGGCGGCGCCTGGGACGTCACCATCGTTCCGGTGCGTGCGCTGGGCCGTTGCGGCGGCAAGCTGTCGGACATCAACGATGCGATCCGCTGGTCGGCGGGCACCGTTCCCGCGCGCGACCTGCAGAACAAGGAAGTCTGGAATTCGCACCCGGCCGACGTGATCAACCTGTCGATCGGCCTGTTCGAACCCTGCCCTGCCTCGATGCAGGCGGCGATCAACGATGCGGTGGCGGCGGGTTCGATCGTCGTCGCGGCGGCCGGCAATGCGCGCGTCGACGTGAAGTATTTCGCGCCGGGCGGGTGCGATAACGTCATCTCTGTCGCGGCGAACGATGCGCGCGGCGTGCTGGCGCCCTATTCCAACTACGGCGCGAAGGTCTCGATCATGGCGCCGGGCGGCGACATGAGCCGCGACGACGACAAGGATGGACGGCCCGACGGCATCCTGTCGACCAAGTTCGCGAAGAACTGCACCGACCCGGCCAAGCCCGGCGCGAAGGTCGACCAGTGCTATTACAGCTACGAGAACGGCACCTCGATGGCGGCGCCACACGTCTCCGCCGCGCTGGCGCTGATCAAGGCGAAGTATCCGGCGCTAGTGCCGTCTGACCTCAAATCGCGGCTGCTGTCGTCGAGCATTCCACGGGATCAGAACCAGTGCTCGGGCAAGTGTTCGGCCTATCCGGGCGGCACGCCGATCGCGGGTTCGGATGGCATGTGTTTCCGGCCGTGCGGGGGCAAGATGCTGAATCTTGCGAACGTACCGGCCCAGTAGGCGTTAGACGGACGGGGGGACTTGCTGTGTGATGCAGATACCGTTGTTTTAACGGAAGTTCTGCAGGAGCGGCCTGTCCTTGAGGAGAGGGAGAATGGCTGTGAGTGACGTTCAGGGCGCCCCGCCAAGGGAAAGCCGCTTCAAGGGCGCGGCGCCAATTGCGGCCGGCGCTCTTGGCGTTGTCGTGGCTGTTGTCGCTGCAGTTTCCCTGACCGGTCCGGAAGCTCCGGTGTCCACGTTCGAAGCTCCAGCCGTCATCGAGGCGCCTGCGATGATCGATCCGGCGCCGCAGCCGGGCGGTGCGCTACCGGGCGTGCAGTTCGACCAGGCGCCTGGCGGCTCCGTGCCGATGGGCATGGAAATCGTCGTCAAGTTCAAGGACGACGGCAAGGTGAAGGACATCGTCGATGCATTCTGGCGCGACCAGGCCTCGGCGAAGGCCAAGTTCGAGGCGTGGAAGGCCAACCGGCCGGAATTCGCGAACCTGAAGCTAGACCGCGTGACCTATTCGAACGAGCTGGTGCTGGTGCACGAAAGCGCCACCGCCGCTGACCGCCGCCTGCCTGCGCTGCGCGAGATCGCGAAGAAGCTGGCGAGTGTCGCCGACATTTCCTATGCCGAGCCGAACATGACGGCTCACCCCGGAGGGCAATGATGAGAGTTCTGGTGCTGGCAAGCTTCGCCGTCTTCGCGGCCGCCTGCGACAACGCAACGACGACGCCCGAGGCCGCCGCGCCGCCCGTGGATGGACAGGTGCAGGTCGCATCCGCCCCGTCCGTCGAGGGCCAGATCGACTGGACCAAGGCGCAGGCCGACTTCACGGCCAAGCGCCCGGCCGATGCGCCGGTCCTTCCGCAGTCTGTCCAGGACAAGCCCTCGCCCGTGCCGATGCTGCTGCCTTCGGGCATCGTGCAGACGCAGAGTGACAGGGTGGTGCCGCCGGTCGTCACCAAGGACGGATATTTCGCGACCTATCACCTGCCCCGGTACGATGCGACCGTGAACGGCTCGATGAAGGCCTATACGGGCACGGGCGCACCGGCGGGCGACAAGGCCGCGATGAAGTTCACGCAGGGCGAGGCCAGCGCCTCGCTGGCTTTTTCGCGCTATGGCGCGGACTATCTGATCGATTTCGAGTGCCGCGAAGTGGACGGCCCCGAGGGCTGCATCACTGAAACCGAAGCCAAGGAATTCGCGGAAAGCCTGTTCGTCGCCCAGACTCGGTAGAAGCCGAGTCTCGTTAGAAACAAGGGTCCGCGAACGCGTTAGTGGGGAGTGGTGGGATGAAACGGTCAATCCATCTTGCGGTTGTGGCTGTCGCGTCGTTGACGCTGGCGGCGTGCGATGCGGGCAGCGTGCTGCTGTGGCCGTGGGTCGAGATCGTGGCCAAGGACGAAGAGATCCCCGCGGATCCCAACGCACCGCCGCCGCCGCCGCCGCTCGAGGCTGTCGATCCGCTCGATCCGAACAGCGGCTCCAACGGCAGCGTGCCGAACCCGAATGCCAACTCAGGCGCGCCGGTCGACGGCACGCCTTTCCCCGATGTTGCCGAGAACACGACCGTCGACACGGGCGATGGCAGCCCGCCGGTGAGCGCGGAGACAGGCACCGAGCTGCCGCCGCTGCCGGTGCCGACAGAGACGGCCGAGACGCCGACCACGCCGGAAGCGCGCCCCGTCACCCCGCCTGTGACGCCTCCGACCACCACGCCGACACCGACGCCCACTCCGGCTCCGATCCCGGCCTCGTTCTACTATTTCCGGCCGGGCAATCTCGCGCCTGTCAGCGGCACGGGTTCGCTGGAGCAGGAAGTGCTCGTTCCGGACATGCTGTTCCCGATCAAGGATGCGCCCGCAATAGCGCAGACGCAGGTCTATCGCTGGGGCGGCGGGGTAAAGGGCGGCGACCAGTGCGACACGCGCAACTTCGTGGCGCCGTGGCGCGACAACTATTGCGAGAAGCGTTCGAGTGGATCGACGCCGTGGTGCGCCACGACCGGCGTCCACCTCGGCCAGGACATCCGCGTTGGCACGCCGGACGGCTGCAAGGCCGAGCGGGCGACCAAGGCGGCGGACCGCGCACGCTATGAAGTGGTCGCCGTGGAAGACGGCATCATCTCGAACGTCGGCAGCTATTCGATTTCGCTGCGCGCCGACTCGGGCGGCCGCATCTATCGTTATCTGCACCTCAACATGGCGAAGCTGAAGGTCGCGACCAACCAGACCGTGAAGAAGGGCGACGTGCTCGGCTATGTGTCGAACGATTTCGGCGGCACGCCGACGACGCTGCACCTGCATTTCGAGATCAGGCTGAACACCGCGGAAAACGGCTGGCAGTACGCCCCGCCCTATTCCTCGCTGCTGGCGGCCTACAAGCGCCGGGAAGCCAATGAAGGTGAGCGCGTGGCCGACGACTTCGTGGTGGCCTCGACGCCGCGCTGATCTGCGGAGGACGTTGTCGTGACAATCAAGCTCGATGGAGCGCGGCGCGAGCGCGTGATCGCGCATCTGCAGAAACATTTCTCGACCAGTTTCGACGAGAAGTTGAGCGACTTCCGCGCGGCGGAGATCGTCGACCTCATGCTGAAGACGCTCGGCCCTGCCGTCTACAACCAGGCCGTGCAGGATGTGCGGGCGCACATGCAGGGCAAGCTCGACGATCTCGATGGTGAGGTCTTCGTCGACGGCGACTAGCGCGGCAAGGCAAGCTCCGGCTTCGCGCCGCGCTTCTCGATCTGCCGGGCGCCGATCAGAATGTTGGCCATCGAGTAGTTGCCTTCGTGGCAGGCGAATTCGAACATCGGTGCGCCGCTGCGGACGAAGCTGTATTCCGCCAGCCACGGCTTTGCGTAGAGACCCGGCGCCTCGACGGTGAACTGGTACACGATCTCGTCCGCCGAGACGCGCGTGAGCCGCTCGATCACTTTCGCATCCGGATCGAGGATCAACGACGAGAATGGAACCGAGCGCATGAGATCGTCGGGACGGAATGCCGTCGTCTCGATGACGAGCGTGTCGCCGTCCCAGTGCGCCAGAGAATGGCCGAAACGCGAGGGACCGGCGGAAGGCGGCGCCTTCGCGCCGACCGGCACGATGCGCACGTCGCTGAAGGCCTCCGTCCACATCACAACGTGATCCGGCGTCTGGACGATCTGGCGCATCTGGCCCGCCGGCGCGATGAGAAAGGGCGCGCGGCCGCCGCCGCTGATGCAGCGCTCGTTGTTCAGGCGCTCTTCTGGATTGTCGAAGCCGGGCGGCTTGCGCGCCTTCATCCGCGCCGCTCCCGCCTCCGTGAACGGCAGCCGGCCATCGGGCGGGTCGATGATCATGGAGCTGCGCAGCTCTCCGCGAACACGGGCAAGTCCGTCATTGTCGGGTTCGGCGATTTCGGGATCGAGTTCTCCCGGCACGCCGCGACGGGCGAGGATGCCGGCGACGATTGCCGCGCCCTCTTCCGGCGTTACGACCAGCGTCTTGATGGTGGATGGGCGCTCCAGTGTCGTCAGCCATCGCGCGGTCCATACGCCCTGGAAGTCGGGCCGCCCGTCCGCGCCGCGTGGCGGAGAATAGGCTGGCGCCTGTGCAGATGCCGCGCCTGCGCCAAGGCTGACAACCAGCAGGCCGATCACGATTTCCCGGAACATGCGCGATCCCCCTTTGAGCGCATCAGTGCATGACGTCCGCAGGCTAGCAAGGATCACAGGACTCTGGCGCATCCTGTGGGGGAGCGGCGCCCGCTTCCCCCGCGGCCCCAAAGCTGCTTAAGAACCGGCAGCTCATTTCGGAGGCGATCGATGGCGCAGCTGGCGCTGGTGCGGCACGGACAGAGCCAGTGGAACCTGGAAGACAGGTTCACCGGCTGGTGGGACGTGGACCTCACGCCCGTAGGCGAGAACGAGGCGCGCCTGTCGGGCCAGATGCTGAAAGCCACCGGCGTTGATTTCGCGCGGGCCTACACGTCGGTTCAGAAGCGGGCGATCCGCACGCTCTATCTCGCGCTCGACCAGATGGACCGGCTTTGGCTGCCGGTGACGAAGGACTGGCGCCTGAACGAGCGGCACTATGGCGGGCTCACCGGGCTCAACAAGAAAGAGACGGCGGCCAAGCATGGCGAGGACCAGGTGAAGGTCTGGCGGCGTTCGTTCGACATCCCGCCGCCGGACATGGTCGCGGGCGGCGAGTTCGACCTGTCGAAGGATGCGCGCTATCGCGGCATCAACATTCCGAACACCGAGAGCCTGAAGACGACGCTCGACCGCGTGCTGCCCTACTGGGACGCCGAGATCGCGCCGAAGCTGAAGGCAGGCGAGAACATCGTGGTCGCGGCGCACGGCAACTCGTTGCGCGCGATCGTGAAACACCTGTTCAATGTTCCCGACAGCGAGATCACCGAGGTGGAAATTCCCACCGGCAATCCGTTGCTGATCGATCTCGATGGCGCGCTGAAGGTGAAGGCGGCGCGTTATCTCGATGCGGCGCGGGCGAAGCCGCTTCCTGCCGTATGACCGCCGGCGCTCACCCCACGACGGATGAGCGCTTCATGGCGCGCGCGCTTGAGCTGGCGCGGAGCCAGCTCGGCAAGACCGCGCCCAACCCTTCCGTCGGCTGTGTGATCGTCAACGATGGCGTGATCGTGGGCGAAGCCGCGACCGGGGTCGGCGGACGGCCGCATGCCGAGGAGATCGCGCTGAAGGCGGCGGGCGAGAAAGCGGCGGGCGGATGCGCCTATGTCACGCTCGAGCCCTGCAATGCGCGGCATTCCGGCGCCCTCTCCTGCTCGCAATTGCTGATCGCGTCGGGCGTCAGGCGCGTGGTGGTGGCGTGCGAAGACCCGCATCCGATGGCGGCGCACGGCATTTCGCGGCTGGGCGCGGCTGGCGTCGAGGTGATGCTGGGCGTGATGCGCGCCGAAGCCGAAGCGTTGAGCGCAGGCTTCTTCAAGGTGATCCGCACTGGCCGGCCGTGGCTTGCCGTCGACGCCGATACATCGACCTATGACGCCGAGTTCGACCTCAAGCGCAAAGAGACCTACGAGGCGGCGCTGGAGCGTCTGGCGAAGGACGGGCTCACGCGCATTCGCGTTTCGCCAGGCACGCCGCTCGCCGCGCAGCTGAAAGCGCGCGGGCTGGTCGACGAGGATCGCAGCTAGCCTCCCGCACAAATGAAAACGGGCCGGCGTGAGCCGACCCGTTCCGAAAGTCTGTTGCGTGTCGCGCTGCGTGAAGCAGCGCTGCTCCGCTTAGAGGGCCTGGATCTGCGTCGCGGCCATTTTGCCCGAACGCTTGTCCTTCTCGAGCTCGAAGCTCACACGCTGGCCTTCATTGAGGCCAGCGAGGCCTGCGCGCTGAACAGCCGAGATGTGAACGAACACATCCGCGCCGCCAGACTCAGGCTGGATGAAGCCGAAGCCCTTTTGCTCGTTGAACCATTTTACGGTGCCGGTAGCCATGTAGATCTAGTCTTTCGATAGGCGTCCAGGAGACCGGGGGGGCCCATGGACAAGTGTAAGGCGCATGCAGCCGCGCCCGGGAGCCGTCAAATCAGACTGTTCGGAAGGCCAGATCCGGAGCTCGATCCCGCGGGGGTAACCCGTTAGGCGAGCGAGGAGAGCAACCCGAACCTGTTCAAATTCGACCGCGCACCTATTGCACACACGGGCTAGCTTGAAAAGCGGCGCCCCGGCGCGTGAACTAGAGTTTAGACGAGCGCCGTAATGTCCGTTCCACGTACGCACTTATCGCACCCACACAGCATGCCTAACTGAGCACAATGACGACTCCCGTTTTCCTCGATCACCGCACGATTGTTTCGGTTAGCGGCGCGGACGCCGACAGCTTCCTCAACGGGATCCTGACAGCGTCCACGCTGGGCATTGCGGCGGGCGAGTTGCGCTATGGCGGCCTGCTGACGCCGCAGGGAAAGGTGATCGCGGACATGCTGATCGCACGCGACGGCGATGCGATCCTGCTCGATGTCGCCAGCCTTGCCGTGCCGGCGCTGGTGAAGCGGCTCACGCTGATGAAGCTGCGCGCCGCCGTTGCGATCGAGGAACGTTCCGATCTTGGCGTCTGGGCGTACGAGGGCGAGGTCGATCCGCGCGATGAGCGCGCGCCGCGCAGGCGCATCGGGCCGCGCGGCGCGGCGGGCAATGTCGAGACTTATCACGCCGCGCGCATTGCGGCGGGGCTGCCTGAGCAGGGCTTGGACTTCGGCGCGGAAGAGGTCTTCCCCGCCGACATCAACATGGACCTCGTTGGCGGCGTCGACTTCAAGAAGGGCTGTTTCGTAGGACAGGAAGTGGTCTCGCGCATGAAGCGGCGGGGCACGGCGCGCAGGCGGACGCTGAAAGTGACTGCAACAGCCGGAACGCCTGCCCCCTCGCCCATTCTCGCAGACGGCTTCGAAATCGGAATGCTGACGTCGATTTCCGGCGGCGCGGGCCTCGCGCGTGTGCGCATCGACCGGCTGGCAGACGCGCAGGCGAAGGGCGAAGCGATGCTGGCGAATGGCGCTGCCGTGACATTCGACAATCCCGGCTGGCTGGCTGACGAACTCGCCGCCATGGTCGAGGCAAAGGAAGCGAAGGCGTGAAAAAACTCGACGATATCCCGTGCGGCTGGGCGCCGGCGCATGACGAACTCTATCGCGGCTATCACGACAATGAATGGGGCGTGCCCGAGCGTGACAGCCGCGCGCTGTGGGAGAAGTTCCAGCTTGACGGCCATCAGGCGGGGTTGTCGTGGATCACCATCCTGCGCAAGCGCGAGACGATGCGCGAGGAGTTCGACGGGTTCGAGCCGGAGAAGATCGCACGCTGGACAAGCAAGCGCATCGACAGGGCGATGAAAAACCCGGGCATCATCCGCTCGCCGATCAAGATCGCGGCGACGATCAACAACGCGAAAGTCTATCTCGACATGGCCGAGAAGGGCGAGGATTTCTCGGACTATGTCTGGGGCTTCGTCGACAACAAGCCGGTGGTGAACCAGCTCGAGCACTGGAAGAAAGTTCAGGCCAGGACGCCGCTGTCCGAGCAGATCGCCAAGGACATGAGCAAGCGCGGCTTCAAGTTCTGCGGGCCGGTGATCGTCTATGCCGTCATGCAGGCTATGGGCATGGTCAACGATCATGAGGTAAGATGCCCGAGACACAGGGAGATCCAGCGGCTTGAGAAGGCCGCGCGCAAAGGGGGGAAGTGATGCGTGTGCTGATGTGTGCGCTGGCCGCTGCCGGTCTTGCCGGATGCGCCGATCTAGGCGGTTCGATGCAGGCCCAGTACGACAATCTCGCGAAGAAGCAGTGCCGCTCGCAATCGGGCGTCGATCAGGGCTGCCTTGCCCGCATCGAGCGCGAGAGCCGCGAGCGCGCCGCTGAGAGGGAGCGCAACTCGTGATCCGTAGTGCCCTGATCGCCGCCGCTTTGCTCGGCTCCAGCGGTTGCGTCTATGACGCCGACGACCTGCCCCGCTATCCGCGCGTGCCGACGCAGTCCAGCGACAGCGGCCCCATCGATCCGTACAAGCGCGACAAGACTCCCGACACGCCCTACGAGGTGCGCAAGGCGGAGATGGAACGTGACGATCATATCGCGGGTCGAACCGGCCCTACCTATCCGCCCTTGTTCAAGGACCAGAAGGACGAGGACGACGATACGAACTGAGCTGCCGGCTTCGGTTACAAACTATTGCTTCGGCATGACCCCGGCCCGGTGCTAGGCTCCCCTTCACGGGACCATATCGGGGACGACATGACAGACTTCGCCGCCATCATGCGCCGTGTGATCACGGGCGACGACGCTTCGGGCGACAGTGTTGTGATCATCGACGGCCCCCCTTCGGCTACGAATGGCGAACCCAATCTCGGCGGCCTGTTCGATATCTGGCATGACAAGGCCAGCGGCCCTCTCGATCCGAAAATCCAGGGCGACATGGGGCCGGAACGCTGTGTGCTGTCGCCCGCGTCCGGCAATGTGAAGGTGCGGTGGTTTGTCATAAATCCGCGGCCGCCGGGCGTGCCGGATGAGGCGCTCAATGCAGCCGCCCGTGAGCGCTTTCGCTCGTTCGACGCCGAGGATCACCTGACCGACCAGTCCAAGCACCCGGCCATGCACAAGACATCGTCGCTGGACGTGATCTGCCTGCTGCAGGGCGAAGTGGACCTGATCCTCGACAAGAGCCGCACGCGCATCAAGCCCGGCCAGATTGTCATCCAGCGCGGAACCAGCCATGGCTGGGAAGCGCATGGCGGCCCCGCCCTGCTTCTCGCCGTTTTGATCGACCGGCCGCTGGCCGGTGGAACCCACTAGACCCATCTATGCGTTTGAGTAGAGGAGTACCGACATGAAGCGCCTGATCCTCGCCTTGCCGATCATCGGTCTTGCCCTGGCGGCTTGCGCCTCGGACGGCCGGCCCGACGCCGAGCTCTCGCAGGAGCAGGCGTGTATCGCGCACTTCGAGAACGACCCGGTGGAGCGTGACCGCTGCCGCCTGGACGCCAGCGTGCGCGGCGACTCGGTTCCGGACGTGTCTCCGCACCAGCTTCCGGTGCGCACGGGCCAGATCGGGGACTAGGGCCGGTCGGCGCGCGCTCAATGTCCTGTTGCGGCCCACGTGCGGTAAACCGCGTAGCCAGCCGAGAGCAGCATGGCTAACGCGGCGATCCGGAAGAACCAGCGGGCGAAGGACGGCGACTGGAAGCGGCGCGCCAGCGCCTCCGCCCCCGCCGCATAAACCACGAGCCCGAACATCTCGCACACCGTGACGGTGATCATGCTGATGACGACCTGCGGGATGAGATCGTGCGCGGGGTTGAAATACGCCGGCAGGAGTCCGCCGAAATAGACCAGCGCATTGGGGTTCGCGAGCTGCAGGCCGACGCCGTGCACGAACAGTTTCGCACGCGGAGGAGGCTCGCGGCGAAGCAGATCGACCGGCGCGCCGAACGCCGTCTTCCACGCCAGAAACGCGATGAAGGCGATACCGGCGGCCTTCAGAATCATGAAGGCTTCGGGGAAATTCTCCGCCAGCACGGCGACGCCCGAGGCGGCCAGCGCGATCCACACCAGGTTGGCGACGCAGATTCCGATCGCAGGCGTCATCGACGCCCAGAAGCCGTAACGGATCGACGAGGTCGTCACGAGCATCACCGCCGGGCCGGGCGTAAGCCCGCCTGCGAGGAACAACATCGTGAAGTTGAACCAGACCCAGAACTCCATGGCCCGTCCTATAGGGCTTTTTCGCGCTTCAGGGCGAGAGGCGCTGATCCGCGCCAGTTGCCCGGACCGTACGCCGCGCTATCACAGGCGCGAACCGCGGGAGAATCGCGACATGGCCATCCGTCTCACCATCGCCGGCATCGGCGCCTGCGCCCTGCTCTTCGCCTGCAGCGGCTCGACGCCTGCTGCGCAGGCTGCGCCAGACGCGCCGCAACAGGCGCAGGCCACGAATGGTCCGCCCCCGCCGCCCGCCGATCCGCTGGCGGTCGGCTCGCAGGCGGCGAAGGACGACATGTATTGCTCGGCGCTGATCTACTACGAGAACCCAGACGTGTCGGATGCGCTCGCCCCGGTGGACGAGGCGCTGCTGCGCAAGGCTCAGACGCTGGGCTTCATCATCGGCGAATCCGGCATCAACAAGCTGGTGGAGGAGAAGGCGATCCACGCAACGCACGCACGCGTCGTGGCCGAGGCCTATGCGGCGCAAGTGGCGAAAGATGGCGACAAGCCGCGCATCCCGCTGGACGCGTGCAACAAGCGCGCGGCGGCCGTGCCGATTCCCGAATAGGCTGGGGCGCAATCGTGAAGCTGAAACGCACGCAGATCTTCGGCCTGATCGCCATCGTGGTGTTCGGCGGCGGCATGATCTTTCGCATGACCCAGCCGAGCGAGCGCGAGATCATGGAGCAGCGCATCGCCAGCCTGCCGCGCATCCAGGCGCCGCCGATGGAATTCCCGATGCCCGATCTTTCGGCGATCAACACGCCGGTCGTGCCACCACTGTCCGCGCTGGAATCGGGCGCGACAGCAAGCGCGGGCTCTGTTAGCGGCTACGTTTTACCCAATGACCCGAAATATCTCGCCATCGGCTCTCAGGCAGCGAAAGACGATTTCTACTGCTCCGGCGTTCTCGGCGCGGAGTTCGATGCGAAGATCGCGGTGAAGTTCGACCCCGATAAGCCGGAAACGCATCCCGACGCCGTCGTGCCTCTCATGGACATGCAGAAGAAGCTGGACACCGCGGGCGTCGAAAAGCTGAAGACGGAAAAGCTTTCCGACGGCGGCGACTGGGCCTTCTTCACGAACGCCTATGGCGAGAAGGCAGAGGCCGACTACAAGGCCGGCGCGCTGCGCATTCCCGTCGCCACATGCATCGAGCGCGCGAAGCCGCTGCCGCCGGGCACGCTGTATTAAGCCTACGGCAACGAACAATCGCGCCGCGCCCGCCCTTCCGCCATAGTGCGGCCTGGCCTGACGGCGAGCTTCCGCGCCACGCACGGAGGAGCTGCGATGATGAAGAAGATCGGCAGGATCGCGCTCTATGTGCTGGGCGCGTTAGCGGCCTTCCTGCTCGCCGCCATCCTCTACAACGCCTCATGGTTCGAGCCGCCTCACGGGGACGGACGGATCAAGCTGCTGGCGCATCGCGGCGTGCACCAGACCTTCTTGCGCGAAGGCGTCGGCAATGACACCTGCACAGCCGACCGCATGCATCCGCCAACGCACGACTATATCGAGAACACCCTGCCCGCGATGCAGGCCGCGTTCGACGCCGGCGCCGACGTGGTCGAACTCGATGTGCATCTAACGCCAGGCAACGTCTTTGCCGTGATGCACGACTGGACCGTCGACTGCCGCACCAATGGCAAGGGCGTCACCGAACAGCTCGACATCGCCTATCTCAAGTCGCTCGACCTTGGATACGGCTATACGGCCGACGGCGGGAAGACATTCCCCCTGCGCGGCAAGGGCGTGGGAATGATGCCGACGCTGGACGACGTGCTGACGCGGTTTCCCGACAGGCAGTTCCTGATCAACTTCAAGAGCCGACGCGCTGAGGAAGGTGACGCGCTGGCCGCACTCTTCGCGAAGCATCCCGAATGGCGCGGCGCGATCTGGGCCAGCTATGGCGGCGGCGAACCGACCGACCGCAGCATCGAGCTCATCGAGGGTCTGCGCGGCTACACGGGCCGGTCGATGATGAAGTGCATTGTCGATTACGAGCTTCTGGGATGGGCCGGCATCGTGCCCGAAGCGTGCCGCAACACCATCGTTGTCGTGCCCAGCAATCTGGCGTGGGCCGTGTGGGGCTGGCCGCACAAGTTCACGCGGCGCATGGAGCAGGCTGGCTCCACCGTCATCATGCTTGGTCCGTTCACAGCTGGCGACATCGGCTCGACCGGCATCGATTCGCTCGACGAGATCGGCGCCATACCGGACGGATTCGCTGGTTATGTCTGGACCAACCGCATCGAGCTGATCGGGCCGGAACTGCGCAGGCAGGGCCGCTAGCGCCGCTGTTCCGGCGTGCGCGGGTCGCACACCAGCAGCGCAGGCGTCACATCCGCGATCTTCCAGAACTCGTCCGGCTTGTCTGCGAAGCGCTGACAGCGTTCCTCGATTCCGCGGCTGATTTCCGGATCGGCGAGCGAGGCTGTCGCCTGCTGCAGCGCGCTTTCATAGCCAACCGCATAGAGCGCATCGCTGAGCAGCAGCGATCCGTCCGGCGCATAGAGTTTCAGCGACAGCGTCTCGCCCGCCATCAACGCGGCGAGCAGCGCATCGACGCGCTCGTCGCGGATGTTGCGCGGGAACATGAAGACGACAGGATCGATCTCCTTCGGCGTCGCCTTCCTCTGACCTTCCTCGGCAGCCATGGCGCCAGCGGTTTCAGAGAGAAGCACGCCAGCCTTGCCGCTGATCTCAAGCTTAGCTTCGTCCACGGAATTCGAGACCGTCAGCCAGGCGGAATTGAACCACAGGCCATAAGGCTCCGGCGCGCCGCCGCCAGGCGTCCGATAGGTGATGGCGAGTCGCGAGCGCTTCGCGTTGGCGCCATCCAGCGTGTCCGGCAGTTCGTCGATGGTCAGCGGGCGACCGGCCGGACCGCCAGCACCGCGCGCGCCATGGACCGACAGCGTGATAGCGGCGCCGTAGTCCTGCGCGCCTTCTGTCACGCGCTTCTCCGTCTGGGCAAACCACGCGACCTCGTTCACGAGGCCGGAGGCTTCTTCCGCGCCCTTGCCGAAATCACTTGAGGGATTGCACGTCGACGAGCGCAGGCAGTGCTGCAGCAGCAGCGGCCATGTAGCGCCGGGATTGGCCGAGCCTTCGACCACCTTGTCAGACGCCGCACGCGTCGGCCCCTGAGGCCCGCAGGCGGCGAGGACGGAAAGGGCGGCCAGTGCGATCACGCTGCGCATTGCGCGATCCTACACCACGACTTTCCGAACGTCGTAGGCATAAATCCAGTCCTGCCGCGAACGGATGAAGGCGGGGAACAGCTTGTCCGCCATCTTCATCGGCCCATAGGTCGCCGCCTGCGTCCACGCGTTTGAGCGGTGGAACACGCCCATGTTGGAGCGCGCGCTCGCCAGCACTTTCGACGTGCGTGACTTGCGCAGCCGTTCGTACTTGCGCAGCGAGGATTCCGACACGCCTTCGGCCTGCAGGCATTTGGCGAGCACGATCGCATCCTCGATCGCCATCGCCGCACCCTGCGCCTGGAAAGGCGGCATGGCGTGGCAGGCGTCCCCCAGCAGCGTCACGCGATCGTCCGACCAGCGCGTCAGCGGATCGCGATCGAACAGTGACCAGAGATGGCATGTCTCGGCGGCGGCGATGATGTCCGGGATCGGCGGCGCCCATCCGCCGAAATCATCGGCGAGCTCGGCGGGGTCGCCTGGCTGGTCCCAGCTTTCGTCGTGCCATTTCTCGGTTTCAACGACGCCGACGAAATTGATCAGCTCGCCGCGCCGGATGCGATAGGTCACGGCGTGCTTGCCCGGCCCTGCCCACACGATCGCCGAATGCGGCAGGTCCGGCGCCACATCGGCCGGCACGGTGATGCGCCACGCGACCGCGCCAGTGTAGCGCGCCTGGTCTTCGCCCAGCATCTGCTTGCGCACGGTCGAGCGCGCGCCGTCCGCGCCCACCAGAAGATCGGCGGTTATGATCGCGCCTGTGTCGAGCCCGATGCGCAGGCCGGTATCCTCGCGCACATAGGCGGCGACACGCGCATTGAGCCGGATCTGCGCGCCGCCGAATTGGGCCGCGCGCGCGAGGATCTCGATCAGGTCGGCGCGGTGGATATGCAGGTAGGGCGCGCCATAGCGCTTCTTCGCATCCTTCAGGATCGGAATTGAGAAGACCTTCTCGCCCGTCTTGCCGATCCGCATCTCCAGCGACTCGGGCCGGGACGCCATGGCCAGCACGGCCTCAGCCACGCCCAGGCCCGCCAGTCCCATCACGGCATTGGGTGAAAGCTGGATGCCTGCGCCGACCTCGGTCAGCGCCGGCGCCCGCTCGATCACCTCGACATCGAATCCGACCTTGGTCAGCGCGATGGCGGCGCAAAGCCCCCCGATCCCTGCCCCGGCGATGACGATCTTCATGGAGAGGCGAGATAGACCGCTTGCGGTCGGGCGTCACGGCGCCCGACAAAAATGGATCAACGCCGCAAAAGCGGCGCTGTACCAATTGGTTGTCGTGGGTGGTTACCTGGAGCGGGCGATGAGATTCGAACTCACGACCCCGACCTTGGCAAGGTCGTGCTCTACCCCTGAGCTACGCCCGCTTCCTGGCAAGCTCCGGCTTGCGCCGGTGGCTGGGTAAAAACCAAGCCTTTCGGCTGGGAGGGCGTCTTTAAGCCGAAAGCGGCGCCCGACGCAAGGGGCAAGCGCCGCGGGCCTAGCCCCCCAGCCCCGGCAGCGGCTTCGGCGGGGGCTTGGGGGTCTTGAGCTTGCGCTTGGTCTGGTGGGTTTCGGCCTCGCCGCCGGAGACCTTTTCGCCCTTCATGTAGTGGCGCTGCCAGCGTTCCTTCATCGCCTCGGACTCGCGGTTGAGCAGGCGCTTGTTGAAGTCGCCGCGGCTTTCGGCCCAGACGGTGAATTCCTGCTGCAGTTCCGGATTGTCGGCCAGGAGGCGCAGGCTGGGCTGGATCTCTTCCAGCGGCTGGTCCTGCACCAGCGTGATGAAGCAGAACGGCTCGCCCTTCTCGAAGCGCACTTTTCCGGGGCGGGTCATCTGCCAGTTCATCGTGAACGGGAAAGGCAGCCACTCGGTCTCGATCAGGCCCTGCAGCGGATAGATGCCGTCCTTCGGCTCGTTCGGCGGGCCCATCGTCCACACGCGCCAGCCCGGCGTCGTGCGGAACAGGTGGCCGGTGTGGAACGTCACAATCCCGCGCCGGAAATGGCTGTCGGCGATGTTCCTGACGGGCGGCCATGGATCGTCGCCCGTGATCTTGATGTTGGCTTCCATCATGCCGCCATCCCACTCGATCGTGAGACCCATCGGGCACAGGATTTCCCAGCCCGTGCAGTTCGCCATGGTCAGCGGCAGGCAGCGATAGGGGTGGCGGTCCTGGAACGCATCCATCCAGGCGCGCCGGCCCTGCCCCGGAACGATCTCCGGCGCCCATTCATGGATCTTGTAGCAATCGAGACGCATGGGCTTCCCGCAACTGGCCTTCAAATTCGCTGATCCGACATCTAGACCAGCGATCATGACAGATCAAAGCACACCCTCCCGCGGCCCGATGCCGGCCTCCGACGATTTCTCGCGCGAGCCGGAAAAGCCGCTCTTCGCCCTGCTCGACCGGCTGGGCATCCGGACAAGCACGATAACCCACGCCAAGGTGTTCACCGTGGCCGAGAGCAATCTGGTGAAGGCCGACCTGCCGGGCGGCCACACCAAGAACCTCTTCATGAAGGACAAGAACGACCAGCTGATCCTGATCTCGGCGCTGGGAACCAGCCAGCTCGCCCTCAACCAGGTCCATCGGCCGCTACGAACACAGAGGCTGTCCTTCACCGACGCCCCGCTTCTGTGGGAGGCACTGGGCGTCACCCCCGGCTCGGTGACCGGTTTTGCGGTGCTCAACGATGCGGCAAAACGGGTGCGTTTCGTGATGGAAGAGGCGCTTCTTGCTTATGAAACGCTCAATTTTCACCCACTCCGCAACGACATGACCACCTCGATTTCGCGGGACGACTTCCTTGGCTTTGCCGAGGCGACGGGCCATACGGTGACCCGCATCGACTTCACGAAACTGGGCGCCAGCTAGAAACGTTGCTGTTTCAGGGCCCAACGCCCATCTAGTGGTCCAACATGTAACCAGTATTGGGGGCCGGAAGCCGGCCCACCAGACTTTCAGGAGCATTTTCCGTGGACATCATCGGCGCAGGCGCAGGCAAGCCCCCCGCTGGCGGTCCCAAGAGCCCGCACGTTTCCGACGGCACCGACCAGACCTTCATGGCCGACGTGATCGAGCCGTCGAAGACCACGCCCGTCATCGTCGACTTCTGGGCGACCTGGTGCGGCCCCTGCCGCTCGCTCGGGCCCCTGCTCGAGAAGGTCGTCGGCGAGCACAACGGCGCCGTGAAGATGGTCAAGATCGACGTCGACAAGAACCCGGGCGTCTTCTCGCAGATCGCCAAGATGACCGGCTCACAGTCGATCCCCACGGTCGTCGCGTTCAAGAACGGCCAGCCGGTCGACGCCTTCATGGGCGCGATCCCGGAAAGCCAGGTCCGCGCCTTCATCAACAAGCTGAAGGATGGCGGCGCAGACGCCGGCCCGACGGTCGCCGAGATGCTCGCCGCCGCCGAGGACGCCTCCGACGCTGGCGATTTCCCGGCCGCCGCCGAGATCTACGCGGTCGTGCTCGAGCAGGAGAAGGACAATATCGAAGCCCTCGCCGGCCTCGCCCGCTCCTATCTGAAGACCGGCGATGTCGAGCGCTCGCGCCAGATCGCCGAGATGATCCCCGAAGCCAACCGCAAGCATCCGTCCGCTTCCGCGATCTTCGCTTCCCTCGATTTGGTGAGCCACACCACGGCGCCGGACGAAACGCTGGAACTGAAGACGCGCGTCAACAACACGCCCACTGACTGGGATGCCCGCTTCGATCTCGCTGCCGTCTATTCGGCCCAGGAGAAGCACGAAGAAGCCGCCGAACAGCTCCTCGCCATCCTCGAGAAGAACCTCAACTGGAAGGAAGGCGCGGCCAAGGAACAGCTGCTGAAAATCTTCGAAGCCGCCGGCCCCAAAGCCGACGTCACGAAGGAAGGCCGCAGGCGCCTGTCGGCGATTTTGTTCAGGTAGGCGCGCACACCGGCGCCCCATCCTTCCTCGCTTGCGGGGAAGGTGGACGCGAAGCGGACGGATGGGGGACGCCACGAGGGGACTTCATTGGTGTCAGACCTCCAGCTGTCGCACCCTTTCCTGCAGCGTTCCCAGAATTGTCTCCCGCACACCTTCGCGATTTCTGACGACCTCGTCGTTCCAGAATCTGAGGACTCGCCAGCCATTGGATTCTAGGAACCACGTGCGCCGCTTATCGTGTTCGCGCTCCTCCGGCGTTCCGTGAGTCGCCCCGTCAATTTCGATGACAAGCCGCGCTTCGATACAGGCAAAGTCAGCAATGTACGGCCCAATCGGATGCTGTCGCCGAAAACGCCAGCCGTCGTAATCGCGTCGCAGTCGCCACCACATCAACCTTTCGGCAGGCGTCAGCTTCTTGCGAAGCCGCCGCGCCATGGCCTTCTTCTCGATTTCGCGCATTCCCCAACCTGTCGACAGTCAGCCCGCCGACTCCCCCTCCGTCCGCTTCGCGTCCACCTCCCCCGCTTCGCAAGGGAGGACGGGCTACGCCTTACTCGCCTTCAGAAACTCGATCCGGATCATCGCGGGCGTCATGCCCAGCGCTGGCGGCTTCGCGGGCGCGGGCGCGACATCCGCCACGATCATCGCGGGACGCGCGGTGCTTGCCCAGCGTTCCGGCGTCAGATCCGACAACCGCATGCACTGGCCGGCGCCGAAGAAGGCGCGGCCGACGGCGAGCCAGTCCATGTCCCGCGTCGGCGTTGGCACGGATGCGGTGAATTCGTAGACGCGGTTGTCGACCAGCAGGATCGAAAGATTCTTCGGCTTGGCGCCCACAATCGTCGCGAGCGACGTCAGGTTCATCGCCAGCGCGCCATCGCCCGCGATCGCCAGCACCTGCTCGTTCGGCCGCACGGCAGCGAGCCCCAGCGCCACCGATGTCGCGAGCCCCATCGGTCCCGAGACATAGAGGTTGCGCGCGTCGTGCCCGGCAGCCTTCAGCCAACCCGTCTGCGAGCCGATATCCGATACCGCGAACGGCCGCGCCGGATAAAGCGCCAGCGCCGCCGCGATCGCATCCTGCTGCGAAGGAAGATTGCTGAGCTCGCTCATGCCGCAGCCTCCGCACCGAGCCGCTTTTCGAGCGCGATGATCACCGGCTTGCGCGCCGCCTCCGCCCACTTGAACGCGGCAGGCATAAGATCATCGGGAAAATCGCCCGCATCGAAATCGAACACCCGCGCCATCGGCCGCACGCCCGCGTCGAACGCCTCGCGCTTTTCGATGTCATAGCCATTGGGGTCGGCCAGCGCGCCGCGATTGGTCACGATGACGACAAAGGGCAAGCCATAGCGCAGGCCCATCGTCGCGAAGGCGCCGAGCGAGTTGAGCAGCCCGGCATTCTGCACCATCACCACCGCACGCTCGCCCGCCATCGCGGCGCCGGAGGCGACGCCGATGCACTCTTCCTCGCGCGCGCAGGCGATGTAGGGAAAATCCGGCGATGCGGCGCACGCCATGATCGTCGCGGCCAGCATGCCGTCGGGCACACCCGTCACCAGCTTCGGCTTCGCCGCCTGTATCGAGCGGAACAATCTGTCGGTCGCCTGTTGAGCCACGCCGCGCTCCCTGGTTGAGTCCGTCCTAGGGCCCCCCTCTTGAGCGGGCAAGCCCGGCAGCGCGATCAAGGCGCGCAAGAAAATGGGCGGGGATCGCTCCCCGCCCGCAAGGCTCCCTCGGAGGTTTGGAAAGTCAGTTCTTCGCGGCGTTGATACGGTCGGCGAGACGGGCGCCGTCCTTCATCTTCCAGTGCAGCTGCACCTTGTCGCCCGCCCTGTAACTCGCAGCCGACACGCCCGGACTGAGCTTGAAGGTCTCGCCGTTCGCCAGCTTCACCTCGGTCGCGGAGACGGTGGCGATGGCGCCGGTGGTCGTTCGTTCCTGCCCGGCGAATTTCGGCGTGTGGTTGGCCGGCGGCGCGGCCAGCGCGGACAGGGGCATGGCCGCCGACAGCAACACAGCGGAAGCCAGCACGATCCGGTTCATCGTTTTCATGGGAGACACGTCCTTCTCGTCCCCTTGCCTCGTGGGCAAGCTGGGGACTCCTTCACGGACAGTCGTGGGCCGCGTCGGGTCGCGAAGTCCGTCCCGTAATTCGCCGGCGGGTCCCTGTCCGTGGGACAAGAGCTAGTCGCGTCCACACGCCGCGCGAAGGCCGTGCGGACCGATATAATCTGCCTGCAATCCTCGCGTCATGTTGCGGGCGCAGGGTGACAGCGTGGAAGACCGCTCTCGACGCCCCCTCCCATGAGCGTCTTCCCGAACGCGAAACTCCACTTTCACCAATGCCGGTAAGTGGTCCACTGTCCTCCTCAAAAGGGAGGACAGTTTGGACATCTTCTTCGACATGACATCGGCCCAGGCGGCCGCGCTGAACATCGGCCTGCTCATCGTCCTGATGCTCGGGCTCAAGCTCTTCGTCGGCGGCCGGAGGGGCGCCCTCAAGATTCCCTCCGGCGAAACGACCCCGGAATTCAGCCGCATCACGCGCGTGCAGTTGAATGCGGTCGAGGACGTGCCCGTCCTGATGGTTGGCATTGCCGGCCTTGCCCTGCTCGCCATGCCGGCCTGGTACATCCACATGGCCGGCCTGACCCTGCTGGTCTCCCGCATCCTCCACGCGACCGGTCTTGCGGGCTCGGGCGGCTTCTCGCTGGGCCGCATGGTCGGCACACTGGGCACGCTGCTGGTCTATCTCGCGGTTGCGGGCGCCCTTCTGGTCCACGCCTTCACGCCCTGATTTCCGCCCCCATTCCAGGACTGGGGCGTGGGGCGCTGGACTCATTCGCGCCCCACGCCATGTCATGCTAGGGTACACACCTATCGTGTGGGGTCGCCTCCAGGTCAGAGGGCTCATGGCTTTGCCGCGCGTCTACAGAAAACCGTCCGAACTCCCCGTCGCGATTCCGGTCTTCCCGCTGGGGGGCGCGCTGCTTTTCCCGCGCGCCGTCCTGCCCCTGAACATTTTCGAGCCCCGCTATCTCGCCATGGTGGACGCCGCGCTCGTGGGCCACCGTCTGATCGGCATGATCCAGCCCGCCGGCCTGATCTCGCCCGTGCCCCACGGCGAAGTCGACACGCCGGACCTTGCCGAGGTCGGATGCGCCGGCCGCATCACCGGCTTCCAGGAGACCGAGGACGGCCGCTATCTCATCGCCCTCACCGGCATCACGCGATTCCGCGTCCGCGAAGAGATCAGGCATGACGGGCCCTATCGCATCGTCCGCGCCGACTGGGACGCCTTCGCCGGCGACCTCGTGCGCGATCCCGTCCTCGACGATTCGGCGCGCCAGCGGCTGGTCGACGCCCTCAAGGCCTATCTCGAACGCGGCAGCCTCAGGGCTGACTGGTCGGCAATGGAAGAGGCGCCGATCGACACGCTCATCAACTCGCTGGCGGCAGGCTGTCCCTTCACGAACCCGGAGAAGCAGGCGCTCCTCGAAGCGCGCACGCTCGAGGACAGGTGCGCGGCGCTCATAAGTCTGCTACAGATGGAGCGACCAGGTCAGGGTGGCGGGTACGTGCAATGAGCTCAGCAGCGAAGACTGTGCCGGAAAATGACACCGAAGCCGCGGTCGACCAGGGCGTCGATCCGCGTCTCCTCGAAGTGCTTGTCTGCCCCGTCTCCCGCTCAGCGCTCACCTACGACCGTGAAGCCAACGAGCTGGTCAGCCGCGCCGCCGGCCTCGCTTTCCCCATCCGCAACGGCGTCCCCGTGATGCTCCGCGACGAAGCCCGCGACATCGGCGCGACGAAGTGATGGCGGCCGCAAAGGCCCCGCCCTGGCCCTCCGAACTGCGCTTCCAGAAGGACCGGGCCGAACTCTTCATCCGCTTCGATGACGGCCACGAGGTCGCGATCCCCTACGAACTCCTGCGCATCGAAAGCCCCAGCGCCGAAACCAAGGGCCATGGCGCCGAGCGCCCGCCCCCGCCCGCCAGGAAGCGCCACGTCGGCGTCCTCGGCGCCGAGCAGGTCGGCCGCTACGCCCTGCGCATCAGGTTCGACGACGGCCACGACACCGGCCTCTACACCTGGTCCTATCTGCGCGAACTCGGCGACGAGAAGATATCCCGCATGGCGGCGTATACCGGCCGGATGAATGAGCTGGGCCTCAAGCGGGAGTAATCTTGGACCGCCGGGCTCCTGCCCGGCAGTCGCTGCGTAGCAGCGAGTTTCTCGAACGTCGAAGATACGCGCTTGCGCGCGTTTGCTGGGCAGGCGCCCGGCGGTCCCAGCTCACCGCGCCATCAACGTTGGCAGCTCGCCGAGGTCTCCGCCCGCTTCTCGCGCGAACAGCTTGCGCGCCTCGCGTACCGAACCCGCCGCCGACATCGCCAGCCCGGCCGCGAGCCGGACAGGAAGCGGCGCAGAGAATATACGCGCGAAACTCTCCATCGCCGCCGCCGTCGCCGCGACATCCGCCCGGCGCCAGCGCGTGTAGGGCTCCAGTGCACTTGCCGCGCCAATGTCGAGACCGGCGCGTCCCGCTGCCACGATCACATCGACCAGCGCCGCGACATCCTTGAGCCCAAGATTGAGCCCCTGCCCGCCCAGCGGGTGGATCACATGCGCCGAATCTCCTGCCAGCGCCACACGATGCGCATCGAACCGCTCGGCAATGTAGAGCCCGACCGGGAAGGAATGCCGCGCTCCCGCCAGCTTGGCGCCGGGCAGGAAGTCGCCCGCCTTCTTCGCCAGCTCCAGCTCGAACCCGCGTTCGTCGAGCGCCAGCAACGCCTCGGCGATGGCCGCCTTCTCCGTCCAGATCAGGTTGGCGCGATTGTCGTTCAGCGGCAGCACTGCCATCGGGCCGTTGGGCAGGAAGATCTGCCGCGCCGCGCCATTGTGGGGCTGGGCCAGCTTCACCGTCGTCGAGATTGCGGTGGCGTCGTAGTCGTGCCCCTCAAAGCGCAGCCTCGCCGCCCTGCGCACGATCGACCTCGCGCCATCGCACCCGACCACCAGCGGCGCCTGCACCTCGCCGGTCGCGAGTTGGAGCACGGCGCACGGGTCTTCGAGCTTCACGCCCTCGATCTTCGCCTTCGACAGAAGCGTGATGCGCTTCTCGGCGCCGACCGCTTCATGCAGCGCCACGGCCAGCCGCCCCGCCTCGACCATGTAGCCGAGCACAGGCTCGGCACAGTCTTCCGCGATGAAGCTGATGCCGCCGATACGTCCCTCGGCCTCGACCTGCGTCACCGGCTCCGCATGTGCGAGCAGCGCCTCTTCCAGTCCGAGCGCGCGGAAGATCCGCCAGCAGCCATAGGCGATGAAATAGGCGCGCGTATCGACGGCGCCCTTGCCCGGCGGCTCGCCAGCGTCGGCGACCACCACCTCATACCCGCGCCGGGCGAGCGCCAGCGCCAGCGTCAGTCCGACCGGCCCGCCCCCGGCGAGGGCGACATCGGAGCGATAGGTCTTCGGGACTGCGGCCATGCCGGAGACATAAGCCCTCCGGGCAAAAAAGAAAAAGGGGCGCGGCTTGTGACCGCGCCCCCTGTCCTTCGCTCCGTCCTGACGCCGCGCCGGCAGCGCCGGTCGAGGAGCGGAGGCAGCGATGCGTCCTACGTGTGGTAGGCCGATTCACCGTGTTCGTTGAGATCGAGACCTTCTTCCTCGATCTCTTCCTTCACACGGCCGCCAGTGACCAGCTTGACGATGAACCACACGATGGCGGAGCCGACGCCCGACCAGAGGATGGTGACGCCAACGCCCTTCAGCTGCGCGGTGACCTGGGTCACGTAGTCCGAGTAGATCGCGACGCCGCCATTGGCGTAGTCGACGATGCCCGCGCCGCCCAGTTGCGGGGCGACGACGATGCCGGTGCCGATGGCGCCGACGATGCCGCCTACGCCGTGGATGCCGAACACGTCGAGCGAGTCGTCATAGCCCAGCATGTTCTTGAGGCCCGAGCACGCGAACAGGCAGATCGGTCCGACGATCAGGCCGAGCACGATCGCGCCGACCGGACCGGAGAAGCCGGCGGCAGGCGTGATCGCGACAAGACCCGCAACCGCGCCAGACGCCATGCCGAGCAGGCTCGGCTTCTTCTTGAAGGCGGCTTCGGCAAGCGCCCAGGAGAGAGCGCCAGCGGCCGTTGCGACGAACGTGTTGATCAGCGCAAGACCAGCGTACGCGTTCGATTCAAGGTTCGAACCGGCGTTAAAGCCAACCCAGCCGACCCACAGAAGGCCGGTGCCGATCAGCGTGAACGTCAGGTTGTGCGGACGGATCGGTTCGGACTTGTAGGACTTGCGTTTGCCGAGGATCAGCGCGCCAACAAGGGCAGCGATACCCGAGTTGATGTGGACCACGGTGCCGCCCGCGAAGTCGAGCGCGCCGAAGGACCAGATCAGGCCGGCGCCGGCAACAAGCGCTTCCGCGTTTGCCGGATCGGACGCCATGATCGGGCCGCCCCACCACCAGACCATGTGGGCCATCGGGTAGTAGACGACGATCGGCCAGAGGACGGCGAATAGCACGACGCCCCAGAACTTGGCGCGTTCAGCAACACCGCCGAGCACGAGGGCCGTGGTGATGCACGCGAAGGTCATCTGGAAGGCGACGAAGACGATCTCGGGAATGGCGACGCCGACCGAGAAGGTCTCGACGAGGGTCGACGTATCGACGCCCGCGAGGCCGACTTTCGAGAAGCCGCCGACGAAGCTGTTGATGCCGCCGCCGTCGGTGAAGGCCATCGAATAGCCCCAGCCGACCCAGGCGATCATGCCGATCGCCGTGACGATCAGGACCTGGGAGAGCAGCGAGATCATGTTCTTGGAGCGAACGAGACCGCCATAGAACAGGGCAAGGCCCGGGATGATCATCAGGAGGACGAGGACGGTCGAGACGAGCATCCAGGCCGTGTCGCCCTTGTCGACCGTGAGAGCCGGCGCTTCCTCGACAACTTCTTCAACAACAGCTTCAGGAACAGCTTCAGGAACAACAACCTCCGCTGGAGGCGCTGCCTCCACCGGAGCTTCCACCGCCGGAGGCGCCTCAGCCGGAGGCTGAGCCGTAGCCGTCATGACTGTCGTGAAAACGAACCCCGCTGCAATCGCAGCCAAACCAGCCTTCAGGCCAGCCCCCCAAAGTGAAAGTCGATCCAATCGACTGATCTTGTTCAACATTTGTCTCCCCTGAGGTTGACTTGCAACCGGCGCTAGAACTCAACGCACCCACCATGACGACGTGGTCGCCCCCGGAACGATGCGGCCCTGATAGGGGCGTCCGGCTGCCCATTGGACAAGCAAAGCCCCCCTGCGGCCTTCTGGACTCCTTCGCAATTGCACAATTGTTGGGCGCCTGCCCGGACGCCCGCACCTGATCAGGGCAAGCGATCACGCGCACGGCATCCAGGAAGTGACGGCCAATGCGCGCGCCCGAAACCCGGCTACACCTGCCCTCGTGAACCACCGCAAGGCTGGATCATGGGGATAGGTCCCGGATGCCCTGAGCGGCGTCCGGGACCCTTTTTTTACAACGGTTTGGCAACGATATTTTCCGTGCCGCAGCCTGTGGAAAACCCCTTTTGGTAGCGGCCCGTTAAGCCCCGCCGCGCCAGTGTCGGTCGACGATTTTAACCCTGTTCGAGTGAGGTTGACGGCATGCCGCATCCGCGTGCGCCCCAGTCCCAGGACGACGGCTACGAAACCCGTGGCTCGTCCGCCCTCACCCGCTTCCTGAGCGGGCTGGCAGCGTTTTCCGTGGGCGTCTTCGTCTGCGGCGCGTGCTCGTCCTATTCCTCGACCGACCCGTCGCTCAACATGGCTGTCTCGCGCGCCAAGGATGCCGTCACCGGCGCGCTGATCGAGGCGGGCCCCGAGAACATGTTCGGTGGTTTCGGCGCCGTGTTCGGCGACATGCTGATGCAGGGCTTCGGCTGGACCGCCATCCTTCTCGGCTTCGCCCTGATGGTGGGCGGCGTGCGTCGCGCCTTCGGCATCGGCCAGCAGGATCCCGCCGCCTGGATGTGGGGCATGGCCGCCATCCTCTTCGCCGCGTGCTGCCTCGCCGAATGGCCGATCCCGAAATCGTGGGACATGTCCGCCGGCCTTGGCGGCGTTGTCGGCGAAGTGATGCTCTCTGTCGTCTCGACGCCGTTCGCCGCGCTGACGATCCCGGATCCGCAAGTGTGGGCGTCCGCGATTGCCGGCCTGTGCGCGATCCTCTTCGCCGCGATGGCGATGGGTCTTGGCGCCTCCGACGCCTCCTCGCTCTGGCGCGCGCTCACCCGCAAGCCTGAACAGCGCATGCCCGAGCCCGCCATCATCGGCGTGCCCTCGCTTCCCTCGCGCCCCGCGTCCAGCGGCGGCATCATGGGCGGCGTGATGAAATTGCTCGGCAAGAAGCCCGAGGAAGTCATCGAGCCCATCGTCTTCACCGAGGAAGACGGTTTCGAGGAAGGCGAGCGCGGCTTCTTCACCGCCGTCGAGAAGGCCGAGGGCGCCGATGGCCGCACGCGCCCCATCGTTCCGCGCGTTCTCGAAAGCCGCCCGGTTCCCGACGCCGCACCGCAACCCACCGCTCCGCGCACAGTCTCCAAGTCGCAGCAGGCCGCCGCGCGCGCCGCAGGCACGCCGATGCAGCAGCCCGCCCGCGTGCGCGACGCCAACAGCGCCGTGCCGCCGATCGACCTGCTGGACATTCCCCCGCCCCGCTCGTCGGAAGTCGACGAAGCCCGCCTGCTTGAAATGGCCGACCGCCTCGGCGGCGTGCTGATCGAGTTCGGCGTCAAGGGCCGCATCACCGAGGTTCGCCCAGGCCCGGTCGTCACGCTGTTCGAACTCGAGCCTGCCGCCGGCGTGCGTTCGTCGAAAGTCATCGCGCTGGCGGAAGACATCGCGCGCGCCATGTCCGCGACCTCGGCGCGCGTCGCCGTCATCCCGGGCCGCAACGCCATCGGCATCGAACTGCCGAACCCGACGCGCGAGACCGTCTATCTCCGCGACCTGCTCAACGCGCAGGAATTCTCGCGCTCGCGCATGGCCCTGCCCCTCGCGCTCGGCGAGAGCATCGAAGGCCAGCCGCAGATCGGCGACCTCGGCAAGATGCCTCACCTGCTGATCGCGGGTACGACAGGCTCGGGTAAATCGGTTGGCATCAACGCGATGATCCTGTCGCTGATGTTCAAGCTGCCGCCCGAGAAGTGCCGCTTCATCATGATCGACCCGAAGATGCTGGAACTCTCGATCTACGAGGGCATCCCGCACCTGCTCGCGCCCGTGGTCACGGATCCTCAGAAGGCCGTGCTCGCCCTCAAATGGGTCGTGCGCGAGATGGAGAGCCGCTACGAGATCATGTCCAAGATGGGCGTGCGCAACCTCGCGGGATTCAACCAGAAGGCCGAGGAAGCTGCAGCGAAAGGCGAACACCTAACCCGCCAGGTGCAGACCGGCTGGAACAAGGAGACTGGCGAAGCAATCTGGGAAAACGAGCTGATGAAGCCCGAGCCCATGCCGCACATTGTGGTCATCATCGACGAGATGGCCGACCTGATGCTCGTCGCCGGCAAGGACATCGAAAGCGCCGTGCAGCGTATCGCCCAGATGGCGCGCGCGGCGGGCATCCACCTCATCACCGCGACGCAACGCCCCTCGGTCGACGTCATCACCGGCACGATCAAGGCGAACTTCCCGACCCGTATCTCCTACATGGTCACCACCAAGATCGACTCGCGCACCATCCTGGGTGAGCAGGGCGCCGAACAACTGCTCGGCATGGGCGACCTTCTGTGGATGCAGTCGGGCGGCAAGATCAGCCGCGTCCACGGCCCGTTCGTGAAGGACGAGGAAGTCGAGCGCGTGGTGAACTGGCTCAAGGACCAGGGCCAGCCGCAATACGTGGAAGGCATCACCGATCCGGTGGAAGAAGAAGCCTCCGTCGCCGACGCCGCCTTCGGCACGAGCTCCGGCGATCCGGAAGAGGACATGTACCGCGAGGCCGTGGCCGCCGTCGTCCGCGACAAGCGCCCGACCACCTCCTACGTCCAGCGTGTCCTGCGCATCGGCTACAACCGCGCCGCCTCGATGATCGAACGCATGGAGCGCGAAGGCATCATCTCCGCCGCCGACCACGCCGGCAAACGCCAGATCATCTCGCAGGACCAGCGTCGTCCCACCGCCAACGACGAGGAAGCCGCCTGACGCTTCTTCCCTGCTCCGCTGAAAGACAAAGGCCGGCTCATCGAGCCGGCCTTTTCGTATTGATGTCTGAGTATCGCGTCAGTCTGCGTCGGAGTCCGCCGTGTGGCCCGCCTCGGCTTCCGCCTTCTTGGACTTGGCGACATCGGCTTTCTTCTTGCGCGCGACTGCCATTGCTTCGCGCCGGTCGGCCATCGTCTTCTGCTGCGCCACCGACTTCGCGGCCCGGCTTGCCTCCAGGGCGGTCTTGATCAGCGGCAGGATCCGCTCGGCCTCCGCCTTCTGCGCGGCGGTGCCTGACGCAATCAGGCGCGTGGCGTTGGCCTGCAGGTTGGTAAGCTCGGGTTCCGACATCTGCGGAATTCGGTCGTCGATCGGCACGGGTTGCTCCGGCGTCCCTCCGCTGGCGCATCATGCTCCAGCCGAACGACATTTCTTTGATATGGGCCGGGAAAGCCCGGAAAGCAAACATATTCCCCTCCCTGCGGGGCGCCCTGTTCGAGGGGAGCGGATTGTGCTAGGGGAGCCGCAATCGAGTTTCGGCCGACGACTTGGCCGCGCTATCTGCGCACGCTGACGACATCCCCTACACTTGATGCAAAAGACGTTTCGTCTCAACGGGCGGGCGTCGTCACAAACGCAAGGAAGACTACAATGGCGACTGGTACGGTTAAGTGGTTCAACTCCACCAAAGGCTACGGCTTCATTCAGCCGGACAACGGCGGCAAGGACGTGTTCGTCCACATCACCGCTGTTGAAGCGGCTGGCCTTCGCGGCCTCAACGATGGCCAGAAGGTCACGTTCGAAGAGCAAGCTGACAAGCGCTCGGGCAAGATGTCGGCCGTCAACCTCAAGACGGTCTGATTGACTTCCCTGACGGCTGGCGCGTGCAGCCGCGCCGTCGACAGGAACGGGAAAGGCCGGCCCCAATGGGCCGGCCTTTTTCTTTGGCGAGACGCTCACTCGTCCGGCGAGGAGCAGAACGTGATCTTGTAGCCGCCGATGCAGAAGAACTCCGCGCCGTTGGCGAGCCGCGCGCGATAGGACACGGCGACGAGCCAGTCATTCTGCTCGGTGACTTCCTGTACCGGCGCAAGCTTGTGGTCGGGAACCTCTGTGCTGGCGAGGCGCGCATCGTTGTAGGCTGCGATCGTGTCTTCCACGGCCTTGCGCAGAACGTCCGGCTGCGGCTTCAGCCAGACGCCGAGACCGACGATCACCGCGAGGATGACGCCGACGATGATGAAGTAGTTGCGGATCATGCCGGCGCCGTTGTCCCTTCAGCTGACGACCCGTCCGCCGGACCGATGCAGAGAAAGCGCGTGAACAGCCCCCAGCACTGCAGCAGCTGCCGGTCGCCGGACGACATCGCGGAGAACGTCACGACGTAGTAGTCGTCGAATTCGTAGCGGCCTGTGGCGACATCTGGGCGTTCAACTGCGCCCTGCGTCATCAGCGCGGTCGCCACGCCGCGATGCAGTCCCTGCATCGGTCGCGTGTAGTAGCCGGCTGCGGCAAGCGCGCCGAGAAGAACAAGCAGAACGAGAAATCCCCGCATGGATGGCGCCGCTCCTGCCCCTGCCCGCCGCGCACAGTCTAGACCTATTTCTTCTCCGGTTGCGAGCAGAAGAACTGCGCATACGCGCCAAGGCATTCGATCAGCACGGACCCGCCGGACGAGAGCGTATAGCGCGTCGCCACCGTCATGTCCTCGTACTTGCCCTCGCGCGTGATGCCGCCGACCACCGTATCGATCAGCGCGCCGATTCCGTCGCTGCCGCTGGCCTTGGCGAGCACGTCGTCCGCGTGCTTGCGGTGGGCTTCCTCGTTAGGCCGGGTGAGATAGCCGCCAAGCGCGAGCGCGCCGGCAAGCAGAAGGATCAGCAGCATTCTCATCGTGTCTTTTTCCTAGTGCGTGGCTTCGCCGCCTTCGTCACGACAGGCGGCAGCTCCGTGCCTTCGTCCCAAGCCTTCAGCCACTTCTTGGGCGCATTATGGCGCCACTGCCGCGTGAGATATCCCCGCAGCGTCTTGGCATCGAGCCGTTTCAGCCTCGCCAGCACATACGAGTAATTCCTGTAGTGGTCGGTGAAGTGGAATGTCTCCGGATCCGCCTCACACAGCATCTCGCGCTCATCGAGCGGCACGTGACCCAGCACCACACTGTCATCCTCGCTGCGCAGCCGGGTCAGGAACTTGCCGAACGCCTTGTATGCCGGCTGGCCATAGGCCCTGGACAATTCCGTATGCGGAAAGCCCAGCACAACCTCATGAAACTGTTTTGGCCCCATCGCGTTAGGTTTCCCCATGACCGTAAACATGAGTTGTAGGACTGAACCGATGTTCATGAAAACAGGGCGAAAATTCCATAAGGGCGTCTTGTTTTCGCCTGCCCCGGGGACGAGGTTGGGTGTCATGAGCATCCTGTCAGCACTGATCCCCCTCGCCCTTTCCATGCCGCAGGCGCTGGCGTCTCCCGCCCCTGCCGCAGCTCCCGAGCTTGTGGCCGCACCTGTTGCGCCAGCTCCGGTGATCCCGATGATCGACGCCAAGGTCGCGCCCGCTAAGCCTGTCGCGAAGCCGACGCCGACTGTCGCGACACCGGGTCAGGCCGAGATCGTGAAGATCCAGGCGCCCAGCCCGATGGACCGCAACGCCATCATCGACCGCGTCGCCAAGGCGCTGACCGACACCAGGACCGTGTCCGGCCGTTTCACGCAGGTCGACCCGCAGAACGCGTCGTCCTCGGGTGCCTTCTACATCAGCCGCCCGGGCAAGGTTCGCTTCGAATACACCTCGCCGGAGCCCATTTTCATTGTGTCGGACGGCACGACCGTCTCGATCGAAGAGCCCAAGCGCAAGGCTTATGACGCCATCCCGCTCGCTTCGACGCCGCTCAACCTCTTCCTGCGTTCGAACATCGATCTCAAGAAAGATGGCAGCGTCACCGACGTCCGCACGGCTAACGGCTCGCACTTCGTGACGCTGGTCGACAAGACGGGCGAAGCCGAAGGCCAGATGGTCCTGCAGTTCCGTACGACGGACTTCGAACTGCTCGGCTGGCGTCAGGTCGACGGCACGGGCGCCGAGACGAAGGTGCAGCTCGCCGACATGAAGAAGAACGTCTCGCTGAAGCCGTCGCTGTTCGTGGTGAGGGACCCTAACGACGTCGACGACGAGCGCCGCTAGCGCCACATCAAGTGATCTCAGGGGGGCTCAGGGTAATCCCGGGGCCCTCCCTGATTCGCGATGAGCCTGTTTTAAAGGGGTCAAGCCTCGTAGCGGGGCGGTCACACGAAAGTTTTAACCATCATTCAGGTGACAAATCCGGGGGCTTGTGGCCCCATAGCCACATGGAGCGAAGCCGCTCGTACCCGTACTTCCCCCCGCGGGTGCTTGCAGCGGAATCGAACGCCGGAGCTATCCCCCGGCCCATCGCGCCCCCGGGGCGCAAAGCGCGCCTGGCTGTCCCCGCGGCCGGGCGCGTTTGATGTTACGGACTCCGCGCAGCCGCGCACGACCCCTGAAAAACCCGCGCGTCAGCAGTGCTTTTCCTTGATTTGAGGGGCGGCGCACCCGATTGTCTGGGCCCACCCGCAAACCCCGGACAACGGCCTCCCCGACGACATGAACCGCCTCTCCCTGGCGACCTGGAACATCAATTCCGTCCGCCTCCGCATCGATCGCGTGGTCGCCTTCCTGAAGCGGGAGAAGCCCGATGTCCTGTGCCTGCAGGAGATCAAATGCCTCGAGGACCAGTTTCCCCGTAAAGCGTTCGAAGCGGCGGGTTACAAGCACATCCATCTCTCCGGCCAGAAGGGCATGCATGGCGTCGCCATCGTGTCGAAGCTGCCGATCAAGGCGCTTGAGACCCCCGGCCTCTGCCGCCACGGCCATGCCCGCTGCGCATCCGTCGAGGTTGCAGGCTTCGAGGTGCAGAACCTCTACGTGCCCGCTGGCGCCGATGTCCCCGATCCCGAATTGAACGACAAGTTCGCCCACAAGCTGGATTTCATCGAGCGCATGCGCGACTTCTACGCGACGCGCGCCGCGAAGCGTTCCGCCCTGCCCCTGTTGGTCGCCGGCGACATCAACATCGCGCCTGAAGAGAACGATGTCTGGTCGCATCGCCAGCTGCTCAACGTGGTGAGCCACACGCCGGTCGAGACCGATGGCCTCAAGCGCATCCTCGCCGAAGGCAAGCTCACCGACATCGCGCGCGCCAAGCATCCCGCGAACGAGAAGCTCTACACGTGGTGGAGCTATCGCGCCGCCGACTGGAAGCTCTCCAACCGTGGCCGCCGCCTCGATCATCTCTGGGCCGACAAGCGCGCCGCGCCTCTCGTCGATATCGCAAGCTACAAGATCCACCCGGACGAACGCGGCGGCGAAAAGCCCAGCGACCACGTGCCGGTGACCGTCACGGTGAATGCCGCCGCCTAGCGCCACATGACGAGGCTGCAATTCCGCTCGTCTGTCTCGCTGTCCCGCCTATATGCCCGTGTGAAGTCCAGACTGGAGCCGCACAATGAAACGCATCGCCCTTATCGCCGCCCTCGCCTTCGCCGCGTGCAGCCCCTCCGGCACCGAGCCAGCTACGCCCGTGGCTCCCGAAACGCCTGTCGCAGAGACGCCGCCAACGCCCCCGCCCGTCGCGAGCGACGTGCTCACCGCAGACGGTTTCGGCCCGCTTAAGATCGGCATGACGCTCGCTGAAGTCACCGCTGCGCTCGGTCCCGACTCCAATCCGAACGCCGTCGGCGGACCGGAACCGGAAAGCTGCGACGAGTTTCGCCCCGAGCGAGCGCCCGAAGGCGTGATGGTGATGATCCAGGAGGGCAAGCTCACCCGCATTTCGCTGGTCGAGATGTCGGCCATCAAGACCGACAAGGGCCTCGGCCTCGGCGACACGTCGGAGACCATCAAGGCCGCCTATGGCGACCAGGCCAAAGCCACGCCGCACAAATACCAGGACAAGCCCGCCGAATACATCACGTGGTGGACCGGCGGCCCGCGCGCCGAGCCCTATGTCGAAGACGAAACAGCTCGCGGCATTGTCTACGAAATCGACGGCACGGGGAAAGCCGGCGCCATCCACGCTGGCGGCCCGAGCATCCAGTACGTCGAAGGCTGCGCCTGAAAATTTGAAGCCGTCAGGCGCCTGCGATCACTGGATAGCGATCACCAGACCCGGTGGTGCGCTGCATCGCGGATCGGGTCGGCTTTCGCCTCGTCGATCTTCTCGATCCTGGAGACGTCGCAGGGCGATCCGACTTCCGGCCGGATCTCGTAGGAGAAGTTTGTCCGAAGCTGCCACGACCACGCGGGATGGAAGCTGAACTCCTTGCTGCGGATGCCGAGTGACGGGCACGCCTCGGCGAGCGTCACGAGATAATAGGCGCGGCGATCGTCGCGATAGAGAACGCGCTGGGTGTCGATGACCCACACCGCATCGAAATCATCGCGTAGCTTCATCTTGTCGACCTTCGAGCCGTCGAGCGCGACAAGCTCTGTCTTCATTTCCGGCCCCGCGAAAGCAGGCGCCGCCAGAGCCGCCGCCACGGTCATGGCGATAACAAGCGGGAACGCAATCAGCCTTTTCATGATCGCTCCTTTCGGGGACGATTACCCATCCGATGGCCGATCCTATCACGAATGCGTTGTTTCCCCTACCTTCCCTGCCCGGCGCCCGGTGCACGATCCGCCATGCGTGCTATGCTGGGGGCAACAATCGAAGGGGGAATGACGCCATGCGCGCACTTCTGGTTTCCGTTCTGGTCGTGGCCGCAACAGGCGTGATGGCCGGAGCTGCGAGTGCACAGCCCGGCCTGAGCACGGGTATGAGCCTCGACGGCATCGACCGCGCCACGCGGATCGAGGAAAATGCGCGAAGGAAGCTCGAAGGTATGCGGAAAGAGGGCGTCGACGCCCTGCAGAAGCAGGACTTTGCAGCCGCCGAGAAAGCCTTCGCCAAACTCGTCGCCCAGAACCCCACCACCACCGACGCCCACTATCTCATGGGCATCGCCAAGCTCGGCCTGCAGAACTGGACCGAAGCGAAAGAGGTTCTCGAGATCGCCGTAAAGAAAGAGGCCGCCCGGCCCGAACCCAAGGCGCGGCTCGGCGTCGCCTATCTCAGACTCAACGACACCGCATCGGCCGCGAAGCAGCGCGACGAACTGGCCGGCCTGTCCGCCAAGTGCAGTGGCTGCCCCGACGCCGCGCGGATCACCGAGAACCTCGCCCTGCTCGACCGCGCGATCGCAGCGCAGGCGCCGAAGCCAGCGCCGGGCTGAAACTAAGCCTGCAGCCGATACCCGCCGCTCTCCGTAAGCAGCAGGCGCGCGTTCGCGGGATCGGGTTCGATCTTCTGGCGCAGGCGGTAGATGTGCGTCTCCAGCGTGTGCGTGGTGACGTTGGCGTTGTAGCCCCACACCTCTGACAGCAGCTCCTCGCGCCCGACAGGCTTGCCGCCGGCGCGATAGAGATACTTCAAGATGTTTGTCTCTTTCTCCGTGAGACGGATCTTCCGTTCCTTCTCGTCGATCAGCAGCTTCGCCGCCGGACGGAATTCGTATGGGCCGAGCCGGAAGGTCGCATCCTCGCTCTGTTCGAATGTGCGCAAGTGCGCGCGCACGCGGGCGAGCAGCACCGAGAACTTGAAGGGCTTGGTGACGTAATCGTTCGCTCCCGAATCCAGACCGAGGATCGCATCGGCATCCGTTGTCTGGCCCGTCAGCATCACGATCGGCGCGGCTATGCCGTGCTTGCGCATCAGGCGGCAGGCGTCGCGTCCATCCATGTCCGGCAGCTCGACGTCGAGGATGACAAGATCGGCCCGCGTTTCCTCGGCCTTCTTGATGCCCTCGCCCGCAGACCCCGCATGTTCGATCCGGAAGCCCTCATGCAGCTCGAACTGCTCGGCGAGCGCCTCGCGCAGTTCCTGGTCGTCATCGACCAGCAGGATCGTCTTGGCGGTTGTCATGTCTGAGGCGTCTCCCGGCCCGCATCTTCCGTGCGGGGCATAGCAAGTCTAGGGAGTATGGGCCAAGCAAGGAAGCCATCACGAAGCGGACAGCACCATGCCTGCCACGCGATTTACAGCGAGTTCCAGCGGAATGCTGGTGTGGAACCGCCACGAAGTGCGCTGTGCGCTTGGAAGAAGCGGCGTTACGCCCGCGGAATCCAAGCGCGAGGGCGATGGCGCGTCACCCATCGGTATCTGGCCGATCCGGCAGGTTCTCTGGCGCGCCGACCGCCTCGCGCGGCCCGAAACACGCCTGCCGCTGATCGAGATCATTCCCGAGGCGGGCTGGTGCGACGATCCCGCGGACCCGTTCTACAACCGCCCGGTGATCCTGCCCTACCCGGCCTGCCACGAGAAACTCTGGCGCGAGGACCACGTCTACGACGTCATCGTCGAGCTCGGGTACAACGACGACCCCGCCATGCCGGGAAAAGGCAGCGCGATTTTCCTGCACGTTGCCCGTCCGGACTATTCGCCCACGGAAGGCTGCGTGGCGTGTGCGCTGCCAGATCTTCTCGCGCTGTTGAGCGACGCGAAGCCGGGCGATGCGGTGGAGATCGCGGCGTGACTTTCCGTGGCGTGAAATCGACAAGGGCGCGGCGGCCAGCTAGCAAGCGCGCATGACAGACACCGCCGCCACACGCACCAGCCCGCTCACGCTGTTCTTCGCCTTCGCCGCCATCGTGGCGATGTCTCACCTTGCGAATGACTGGCTCGAACTTACCCAGCCATGGGGCCTTGTCTGGAAGGCTTCTGGCATCGTGCTGCTCGGCCTCTACGCCCTGTCGCAGCGCGCCTGGATCGCCGGCGCCGCCCTGCTCGCCTGCGCGGCTGGCGATGTTCTGCTCGAGATCGTGTTCGTCGCCGGCATGGCGGCTTTCGCGGTGGGCCACCTGCTCTACATCGCCTGTTTCGTGCAGTGGGGCCGCGTCCTCGGCCTCAACAAGCGCGACTATCCCGTCGCCGGCGTCGTCGTGCTGGTTTCGATCGGGCTGATGGCGTGGTTCCTGCCGGGCATGGGCGACCTCCTGATCCCCGGCCTGATCTATCAGGTCATCATCACGACGATGGTCGCCGCCGCCTTCGTGGTAAAGGCGCCGATGCTCGCGCGCCTGGGCGCGGTGATGTTCATGCTGTCGGATTCCCTGATCGCCGTTGGCAAGTTCACGACCATGGGCGTGCCGCCGGGTTCGGTCTGGATCACCTATGCCGCCGCCCAGATCATGATGGCGTGGGGTCTTTCGCGGATCGCGCCCTATCGTGATCGCGCAAAACGCATGAGCGCCAAGCCGGCCTGACGCCCGCAAGCACGCCCCATCCTTCGAGACGATTGTCGCTTCGCGCCAATCCCTCAGATGAGGCTACTCTGTCAACATCGCCCAATAGCCCTCATCCTGAGGGATCGCGAAGCGATCGTCTCGAAGGACGAGGGCGTGCTCACCGCCAGTGCCATCTAGCCCCGCGAACCAAACAGCGCCGAACCCACCCTCACGCTCGTCGCGCCGAACATCACCGCCGTCTCGTAGTCCGCGCTCATGCCCATCGAGAGCTTCGCGATCCCGTTGCGCGCCGCGATCTTGCCCAGCAGGGCGAAGTGCGGACCCGCGGGCTCTTCCGCCGGCGGAATGCACATCAGCCCTTCGATCTCGAAGCCATACGTCTTCCGCACCAGCGCGATGAACGCGTTCGCTTCCAGCGGGACAACGCCCGCCTTCTGTTCTTCCTCGCCCGTATTCACCTGCACGTAGAGTCGCGGCTGCTTCCCCGCCTTCGCGCACGCTTCCGCCAGCGCGCCCGCCAGCTTCTCGCGGTCCAGCGTCTCGATCACGTCGAACAGCGCGACAGCTTCCTTCGCTTTGTTCGTCTGCAGCGGCCCGATCAGGCGCAGTTCCAGATCGAGCCCTTCAGCACGCCGCTGCTCCCAGTGCGCTTCCGCTTCCTGCACCCGGTTCTCGCCGAACACGCGCTGGCCTGTCGCCAGCATCGCCGCGATGCGCTCGTCAGACTGCGATTTCGACACGGCAACCAGCTGCACCGATGCGTGATCGCGCCCCGCGCCCTTGGCGGCGGCGGCAATGCGCGCAAGAACATCCGCGCGCGCCGTCTCGATTTCCTGAGCAACGTCCATGCACCCGTCTCAACCCCAAGCCGCGATCCGCCGCAAGCTCCTTGCCGCAGCGCGCGTTGCGAAACCCGCGTTTGCAAGGAATGGCCGCGCCCTTCCCCGCGCCTTCTTCCTCACCGATCAGGACCGCACGAAGAACCTGCTCGCCATCCTTCCGCGCCTGCCGCGCGGCTGGGGCGTCATCTATCGCCATTTCGGTGCTGCCAATCGCTATGCCGTCGGCCGCGAACTCGCCCGCGCCTGCAGGAGGCGCGGCTTGATCCTGCTGGTGTCGGCCGATCCAGCGCTTGCCCAGCGCATCCGCGCCGACGGCGTTCACTGGCCACAAGCCCGCGTGCGCGGCGTCCGCCAGCGCAGCCCACACTTCATCGAGACGGCGTCCGCGCATTCCCGCGCCGCCCTGGCCCGCGCCAAGGCGATGGGTATCGATGCCGCGATCCTCTCCGCCGTCTTCCCGAGCCGCAGCAAGTCGGCCGGTAAGCCGATCGGCGCGTTCCGCTTCCGCCAGATCGTGCGCAACGCGGCCATGCCCGTCTACGCCCTCGGCGGCGTCACGGCCGCCAACGCCTCAGGCGCAATGCCGGGCGCAGCCGGATGGGCGGCGATCGATGCGGTGATGGAAGGCTGGGGAGATTGAGTCTCCCGGGGTCGAGGCTCACACCACGTGTCATCCCGGCCGCACCCCGGAAGCGCGAAGCGCTATCCGGGGGAAGAGCCGGGACCCACTCATCCGCGTCGACAAGGTGAGAAATGGGTCCCGGATAGCGCTACGCGCTTCCGGGATGACAAGCAGCAAACGCCCTTAAAGGGCGCGCGTGGCAGTTCAAAAAATCGGAGTTCTAGAACGAGAACGCGGACTCGATGCGGACTGAAGCTTCCGCGCCGTCCTTGTTGTTCGCGAAGTTCGTGCCCGGGCTCGACAGCGATTCAGCGAGCGAGTCACCACGCACCGTCACGCCGCCGCCAAAGCGGAAGCGCGGGGTAACCTGATAGGTCACGCCGGCGGTGACTTCCTGTTGCGGCAGGAAGTCGTTCTGCGAGCGACTGGTGAGGTCCAGCGTCAGGCCCCACTTGCTGGCTGGCTGCCAGGTCAGCGCCAGCTCGTCCTTCTGGATCGGGGCGAGCGGCAGGTAGGTGCGCTCCGTCCCGCCCTTGGAGAAGCCAAGGCCGAGATTGAGCGAAGGAGACGGTTGTTCGGTGGACGCGATTCCGGATTTGGGGGCGGCCGACAGCGGCGCGGCCTGAGGCGCGGGTTCGCCGCCCTTCCCCTGAGCGAAGGCAGGCGCAGCCACCAGCGTGGCGGCGAGACAGAATAATTGTGCGGAAATACGCATGTCCTGCCCTCCTGTCCGAGATAATACGCACGAGTCGCTTCACAAAAGTTAACGAGAATTAAGATGGGGCCTCAAAGGGAGTTTTCTCCCCGGGGTGTCACTAATTCCGCACACTTAACTCTACGACTAGCCCGTCATTACCGGCATTTGTGTGACTGAGACTGGGACCAAGCAGCACAGGCAGGTCGGCTTCCGCCGAACTCCAGGCGACCCCGAGGTCAACATTCTCGTTAATCTTCCGGCTGACTCCCACCAGCCAGGAAGCGCCCTCAATGCCATTCAGGCGGTCTTCGGCCCAACCGCCCTCAATCCCAACACGCCACTCGCCTGACTGATGAACTAGTCCAGCCTCCCAGGCCTCGTAGTCGCCATTCCCGGATTCCCAGGCGTTGTTGCTGGAAAGCCACCGCACCCCGCCCGTCCAGCCCGACCCGTGCTCCAGCTCCACGCCAGCGCCCCACGCCTCGTAATCGCCGAAGCCAACCAGCGTCGAAGCCGAACTCGCATTCGAGTAAGTGACCGCCGCCCGCACCCGCAGATCCTGCTCCGCGAACTGCCGCGCGAACGACACCGCGCCTTCCATCACGTCTTCCAGCTGCGCCTTCGCCTGCCCCGCGCTTCCGAAATCCGGATCGAAATCGGCGGTGCGCTGGTCGGCATCCGGCGTGTAGCTGACGCCCACCCGCAGGCCGAGCCAGCGCGGGCTCAGATACGTCGCCTTGGCCGACGAGCCGGTCACGTCATTGCGCGCCCGGGTGACGGAAAGCCCTGTGGGATCGAGGCCCGGAGAGGTTACCGATACACGCCGCAACACGGTCGGCGGGCGCGCATCGAGCCGTCCGGCGGCCCCTGAATCATAGCCGAGAATGCCCTCGCCCCACGGCCCTTCGAGCGAAACCGACGCCGCCTCGATGGCGACAAAGCCTTCCTCGTCCACTCCGAATCCAATGGCCGCGAGCCCGGTCGCCGGCGACACGGGCGACAGGAAGCCGCCACCCACCACACGTGGGCACAGCGGGTCCGCCGCCGGGCAATCGCCCAGCACGCCGCCAAAGGCAGGCCGCGACGGCGCGTCGCGGTCATAGCGAAGCTCGCCCCGCCAGCCGAGCGTCAGCCCGTTCTCGAACGTGTCCTGCCGGGTGATGGCCAGCGAGGTCGAGGCCATGATTCCGTCGGCCGAGGGGGCCAGCGGGCTCTCTTCTTCGACAAACGAGCCCACAAGATTGGCCTCGATCGTGGCTTTCCACTCGCCATCCGAGGCCTGGGCGAAGGCGGGAGCGGCTGTTCCGGCCATGAGCGCCGCCAGCGTAAGGGATCGCCGCATGCCAGAATTCCTCCGCAATCTCAGTTCAATCCACGATCTATATGAGGCGGTCTCAAGACCAGGCTAACGGCGTCCGGCCCTTGCCTGTGGGATGGCCTCGAAGCTAAGGAAGCGGCTGCTTGGGCTTCCGGGGGCGCAATGCGCGCCGGGCAACGGAGTTAAGTCGTGATGTTTTTCCGCGTGGCCGCTGCGGCCGTCGTTGCTACCGCCCTTGTGGGCGTCTCCGGCTGCTCGATCTTCGGCTCGTCCACCGCGAACACGTCGACCGCCTCCAGCGCCGACATCGGCCCCGAGGAAAACGGCGCCCTGGGCGTGAATGCCTATCTGTGGCGCGCCTCGCTCGACACGCTGTCCTTCATGCCGCTGGCCTCCGCCGACCCGTACGGCGGCGTCATCATCACCGACTGGTACGCCAACCCGGCCAAGGTCGACGAGCGCATGAAGGCGACCGTCTACATCCTCGACACCCGCCTGCGCGCCGACGGCGTCTCCGCCGCCGTGTTCCGCGAGACGCTGGCCAACGGCGTGTGGACCCCGTCCACCGTCAGCCCGGAAACCAACGTGGCGCTCGAGAACGCCATCCTGTCGAAAGCCCGTCAGCTTCGACTTAGCACCATCGAGTAGCCCGGCGCCGTCTTTCGTTCGGCGCCGGTATGTGCGAACTCCGGCGCAACGCGAAATGACGAGCGAGTAGATGGCCACCCGCTACAACCCGAAAGAAACCGAACCGAAATGGCGCGAGGCGTGGAAACGCGCCAACGTCTTCCGTGCGAAGTCCGCGAAGGAAGCGGGCGACATGCCGAAGGCGTACGTCCTCGAGATGTTCCCCTACCCGTCGGGCCGGCTGCACATGGGCCACGTCCGCAACTATGCGATGGGCGACGTCGTCGCGCGCTACCGCATCGCCAACGGCTACAACGTGCTGCACCCGATGGGCTGGGATGCGTTCGGCCTGCCCGCCGAGAACGCCGCCATCGAGAAGAAGGCCCAACCGCGTCAATGGACGCTCCAGAACATCCAGGCGATGAAGGACCAGTTCGAGCCGCTGGGCCTGTCGTTCGACTGGTCGAAGGAAGTCACCACCTGCGAGCCCGACTACTACGCGCACCAGCAGCGCATCTTCCTGAAGATGCTCGAGAACGATCTCGTCTATCGCCGCAGCGCGAAAGTGAACTGGGATCCGGTCGAGAACACTGTCCTCGCCAACGAACAGGTCGTCGACGGCCGCGGCTGGCGCTCCGGCGCCGTCGTCGAGCAGCGCGAACTCGAACAATGGTTCTTCCGCATCACCCGATACGGCGACGATCTCCTCGCCGCGCTCGATGGCCTCGACCGCTGGCCGGAAAAAGTCCGGATCATGCAGGGCAACTGGATCGGCAAGAGCCAGGGTGCCCGCATCTGGTGGGACATCGCGCACGCGCCTGAATCCCTCTCGCGCGACAAGGACGGCCACGGCCGCAACCACGCGACCGACCCGATCGAGGTCTACACGACACGTCCCGACACACTGTTCGGCGCGGCGTTCGTCGCCCTCGCCCCGGATCATCCGCTGACGAAAGCCATCGCGGAAACGAATCCCGTCGTCGCGAAATTCGTCGCCGAAGCCGCCAGCAAGGGCACGTCGGAGGCGGAGATCGAGAAGGGCGAGAAGATCGGCGTCGATCTCGGCATCCGCGTGAAGCACCCGTTCGACCCGTCGTGGGAACTCCCCGTCTGGGCGGCCAACTTCGTGCTCTCGACCTATGGCACAGGCGCCATCTTCGGCTCGCCCGCCGGCGACCAGCGCGACATCGAGTTCGCCGAGAAGTACGGTCTGCCCTTCAAGCCTGTCGTCCTGCCGCCCGGCGAGGATCCCGCCACCTACACGGTGTCGAAAGAGGCCTATGCCGGCGACGGCGTGATCTACAATTCGCAATTCCTCGACGGTCTCTCGACGAAGGACGCTATCGGTGCGGCCATCAGGGAGCTGGTGAAACGCAAGGCCGGCGAAGCGACGACGCAATACCGCCTGCGCGACTGGGGCGTCTCGCGTCAGCGCTATTGGGGTTGCCCGATCCCGGTCATCAAGTGCGCGAAGTGCGGAACCGTGCCAGTGCCAGACACGGATCTGCCGGTCCTGCTGCCCGACAACGCCGACTTCTCCGCCCCGGGCAATCCGCTCGTCCGCCACCCGACATGGCGCCACGTCGACTGCCCGGCCTGCGGCGGCAAGGCGGAACGCGAAACCGACACGATGGATACGTTCGTTGACTCGTCCTGGTATTTCGCGCGCTTCTGCGATCCGAAGGCGAAAGAGCCGATCAACAAGGAAGAAGCCAGCTACTGGCTCCCCGTCGATCAATACATCGGCGGCGTCGAGCACGCCGTTCTCCACCTGCTCTACTCCCGCTTCTTCTCGCGCGCGCTGCGCGACTGCGGCCTGCTCGATCTGAAGAGCGGCGAACCCTTCGCCGGCCTGTTCACGCAGGGCATGGTCACGCACGAGACCTACAAGTCCGAAGCAGGCGCCTGGCTGCTGCCGGAAGAGATCGAGAAGCGCGATGGCGGGCTCTTTGAAATCGCGACCCATAAACCGGTCACGACCGGCGGCGTCGAGAAGATGTCGAAGTCGAAAAAGAACGTCGTCGATCCGATCCAGATCATCGCCGACTACGGCGCGGACGTCGCCCGCTGGTTCGTCCTGTCGGACTCGCCACCCGAGCGCGACTTCGAATGGTCCGACGCGGGCGTGCGCGGCGCATGGGGCTCGATCCAGAAACTCTGGGCGCTGGTCGAAGCCGCTCCCTCCGCCGATGACGGCCCAGCCGATTCAGGCGAACCGCTCGACCTGCGCCGCCTCGCCCACCGCACGGTGCGCGATGTCACGCAAGGCATCGAGAAGTTCCACTTCAACGTCGGCATCGCCCGCATGAACGAGCTGGCCAACGCCCTGCGCAAGGCCGAAGGCTCGACCGCTCCCGGCATGGCCACCGCCCGCCGCGAGGCCCTGCGCCTCTTCTCCCAGATCGCCGCGCCCTTCGCGCCGCACCTGGGCGAGGAATGCTGGGCGCTGCTCGGCGGCGCCGGAATGGTTGCGACGGCAAAATGGCCGACGCCGGACGCCGCCCTGCTGGTCTCCGACACGGTCACCCTGCCCGTGCAGGTCAATGGCAAGAAGCGTGGCGAAGTCACGGTTCCCGCCGGGGCCGACGCCGCCGCGGTAGAAGCCGCCGCAAGGGCCGATGAAGGCGTAATCTCCCACCTCGCCGGGCTCACCGTGCGAAAGGTGATTGTGGTCCCCGGCCGTATCGTCAATATCGTGGCGTCATGATCAGAGCCCAATTCTTCAAGGCTGGACTTCTCGGACTGGCCTTCCTTCCGCTCGCGGCGTGCAACTTCACGCCCGTCTACGGCGGACAGGGCGCGAGCTTCGCGAACAACGGCCCGATCACAATCAACGAAATCTCCGGCCGCACCGGCCACTACCTGCGCAATGAACTGGCGCGCACGGTCGGCGGCGGCGTGCCCGGCTTCCCGCAGGGCACGCTCGACGTCTCGCTTGGCCAGGGCATCGACCGCCTCGCCTTCGCGCCCGACCAGGCCGCCTCGCGCTCCGACTATGTCGGCAACGCCAGCTGGACCCTGCGCGGGCCGACCGGCGCCGTGCTGGCTTCCGGACAGGTGACCGAGCGCGCCTCGTTCAACTTCGCGGACGCCGCCTTTGCCGACCTCGCAGCCCAGACCGCTGCGCAGGAACGCCTCGCCGGCCTGCTCGCGCGTTCGATCCGCAACGAGATGATCATCGCCGCCGGCAATACGACGCCTGCTGTTGCCGCGCCTCCGGCGACGGTCCCCAAACCCACCGTCAAACCCAATCAATGAAGCAGGCCGGCCCTCGCGCGCTCGCCTTCTGCGAAAAGCCGCAGGGCGAGACACGCATCGCGCTCATCTTCGGCGCCGATCCCGGCCTCGTCTCCACCAGCGCCGACACGCTCGCCTACAACTGGCTGCCTTCGCCTGACCCGTTCAACATCATCAAGCTCAACGACGATGACCTGAAGCGCGACCCGCAGATGCTGGCCGACGAACTCGTCGCCCGCTCCCTGCTCGGCGGCGAACGCCTCGTGCGTGTCCGCGTGGACAAGGACGCGAGCTCCAAACATCTGCTCGAACTCCTCGGCGACGTCGAGAAGGGTCTCATCACGCCCGAAGCCTTCTGGATCATCGAGGCGGGCGAACTGAACAAGACCAACAAGCTGCGCGTGGGCTTCGAGGCGTCGAACAGGGCCGTCGCCCTGCAGCTTTATGCCGACGACGAATCCACCATCGTCGAACTGGTCAACAAACGCCTCGCCGGCGCCGGCGTCGCGATCGAACCCGCCGCCCTCGCCGTCTTCGTCGCCGACCTGCCCGGCGACCGCCGCCTCGCGCTGTCGGAACTGGAAAAGCTCGAACTCTACGCCGTCGGCCTCGGCCGCGCGGTCAGTGCGCAGGACGTCGGCCTGCTCGCCTCCGCCGAACAGCCGCGCGGCGCGGACGACGCCGCCGACGCCGCCATCCTGGGCGACGGACCCGGCGCCACGCTCTCGATCAACCGCTATCTCGACGCCGGCGGCAGCGCGATTTCCGCCCTGCGCACGCTTCACTTCCGCATGCTCCGCGTATCCGACGCTGTATCAACCGGCGCAGGCTCCGGCATGCGCCTGCGCCCGCCGATCTTCGACAATGAATGGCCGCGCTTCTCCCGCGCCCTGCGCGAGTGGAACGCCCCCGCCATCCACCGCACCTTCACCCGCCTCTACGAGGCCGAGAAAAACTGCAAACAGGCCGGAGCCCCGCAGGAAGCAATCGTGAAAACGCTGATCCACCGGATAGCGACGCGCACGCTGTAGCGGCAGCAAGCACGCCCGCATGGTTCGACGGGCTCATCAAAAACAAAACGGCCCGCGCTCATCACGCGGGCCGCTTCAAAATATCAAGCTGGAAAGCCTACTCGCCAGTTCCCGCGCGTGGGCGCGACAGCAGGCGGCAGATCTCGTCGAGCTGTTCGAGTTGCGCATACTTGATGCGCACTTCCCCGCCCTTGCCATTCACATGGCGGATGTCGACGTCGAGGCCCAGCGCGCGCTGCAGGTCCAGTTCCAGCGCCTTGGTGTCGACGTCCTTGTTGTCCGCCGACTTCGTCTCGACCTTGCCGCCGCCCGACTTCGCGATCTTCGATAGCGCCTCGGTGTCGCGCACCGAAAGCCCCTTCGAAATCACGGTCAGGGCAAACGCCGACGGATCGGATGTCTTCAGCAGCGCCCGCGCATGGCCCGCGCTCAGGCGGCCTTCGCGCACATGCTCGCGCACATCGTCGGGAAGCTGCAGCAGGCGCATCGTGTTCGACACGTGCTCGCGGCTCTTGCCGACCTGTTGCGCCACGGATTCCTGCGTGCGGCCGAACCGGTCGATCAGCGACTTGTAGGCTTCCGCCTCTTCCACCGCGTTGAGGTCGGCGCGCTGCACGTTCTCGATGATGGCGATCTCGAGCATCTCGCGATCGTCCATCTCACGCACGGCGGCGGGGATGGCGGTGAGGCCCGCGCGGCGCGCAGCGCGCCAGCGGCGCTCGCCCGCGATGATCTCGAACATCTCGGCCTGGCTCGGATCGGGCCGAACGAGGATCGGCTGGATCACGCCCTTGGTGCGGATCGACTCCGCGAGCTCCTCAAGGTCGGCTTCGACGAAGGTGCGGCGCGGTTGTTTCGGGTTCGGAACAATGCGGTCGATGGCGATCGACGAGGACGCTTCGTCCGTGGACGGAGCTGTGGCCGCCGCCGCCGGCGTCGGGTTCTCGATGGCGTTGCGCGCGCCGGAGTAGTCGCCAAGCAGCGCAGACAGTCCGCGTCCGAGCTTTGCCTGTTTCGCTGTCTGGTTCACGCCGCCACCCTCTCGCGCTCACGTTGCATGAGTTCCTGCGCAAGCATTATGTAAGCTTCACTACCGGAACATTTATGGTCGTAGAGAATGGCGGGCAGGCCGAACGACGGCGCTTCCGACAGCTTCACGTTCCGCGGTATGACCGTCTGGTAGACCTTTGCCCCGAAGAACGAGCGCACTTCGCCGGCCACCTGGTCGGACAGGTTGTTGCGCTTGTCGTACATGGTCAGCACGACGCCCTGGATTTCGAGATCCGGGTTGAGCGCGCCGCGCACGAGATCGACCGTGCGCAGCAACTGCGAGAGACCTTCGAGCGCGAGGAACTCGCACTGCAGCGGCACCAGCACGGCGTTGGCCGCAACCATCGCGTTGATCGTCACGGTCGACAGCGAAGGCGGGCAATCGATCAGAACGGTGTCATAGCCCTGCCCGCTTCTGCGCAGCTCATCGAAGGCTTCGCGCAGGCGGAAATTCTTTTTCGGATCGTCGTGCAGCAGCGTCTCGACGCCGGCGAGGTTTTCGTCACCGGGGATGAGATCGAGGTGCGGAACCTTTGTTGGAATGATCGCCTCGGCCAGCGTGCCGTCGCCGACAAGTACGTCGTACGACGTCTTGCGCCGGGCCACCGGCTCCACGCCAAGGCCCGTCGAAGCGTTGCCCTGCGCGTCGCAATCCATCACGAGCACGCGCCGGCCGACCGCTGCCAGGGCGGTGCCGAGATTGATGGCGGTGGTGGTCTTACCCACCCCGCCTTTCTGGTTGGCGACGGCGATAACGCGCATCAAGCCCTCCGCGGACGTATCAATGAAACACTCAGAACGCGCCCTTCTGGGCTCGACAGGCTCTGGCGCTCGGACATGTCGAAGTCCCACGCGCCACGCGCCTCGGCCAATTCCGCGGCCGTATCCCTACCTTTCATCAGCAGGGCCTTACCGGAAGGTTTAAGCCAGCCGTAACCATACCCCAGAAGTTTGGGCAGGGGGGCCAGCGCCCGGGCCATAATCAGGTCATATGTCTCGCGTGGGGCGTCCTCCAGACGCTGGTTGAGGACCGTTGCGGGCAGGCTGACCGCCTCGATCGCGGCCCGCAGGAACTCTGATTTGCGGGGGCTTTTTTCCACCAGGGTCATCGACGCCCCCGTCCGCTCGGCCAGAACGCAGGCCAGCGCCAGCCCCGGGAACCCCGACCCGGAACCCAGGTCCGCGATTTTTTTATCCTCGCCTGAAATTTGTTCGGCCAGCTGCAGGCTATCGAGCACATGCCGCCGCCAGAGATGCCGACCCTCCCCGGGCCCGATCAGGTTGATTCGCTCGCGCCACTGGTCGAGCACTTCGAGATAGGCCCGGACGCGCGAAAGGGTTTCACGTGAAACGCCCGTCAGGCGAATGACGTCCTCGGGCCCGAAGCCATCTTCGTCGGTCGCTGGCCAGCTCACGCCCGCGCCGCCTTCTCGGCCTTCCTGGCCTCCCGTCGCAGATACCCCAGCACCGCCGTGATGGCGCCCGGCGTCATGCCTTCGATCCGCGCCGCCTGGCCGAGCGTGGCCGGCCGGACGGAGCAGAGCTTGTCCTTGGCCTCGTTCGAGAGACCGCCGATCACGCGATAGTCGAGGTCGGCCGGAAGCCGCATGTCCTCGTCCTTCCGGAAGGCGACGATGTCCGCCTCCTGCCGGTCGAGGTAACCGGCGTAGGCCGCCTCGATCTCCATCTGCTCGGCGACCTGCGGCGTGATCGCGGCCAGCTCCGGCCACACCGAACGGATCTTCGCGAAGTCGACGCCGTCATAGGCCAGCAGCTCGATCGCATCGCGCCGCTTGCCGTCCAGGTTGATCGCGATCCCGTGGCCGCGCGCCTCGTTCGGCGTCAACGTCAGTGCACGGAGCTTCTCGCGCGCGCCGTCGATTGACCTGCGTTTCACGTGAAACGCTCTTTCACGGAAATTGCCGACAACCCCGGCGCGCACGCCCTCTTCCGTCAGCCGCTGGTCCGCATTGTCCGCGCGCAGCGTGAGCCTGTACTCGGCTCGCGAGGTGAACATGCGATAGGGTTCGGAAACGCCCCGCGTGACGAGGTCGTCGATCATCACGCCGATATACGCCCGGCTCCGGTCGAGGATGAAAGGATCGCTCCCCGCCGCGAAACGCGCCGCGTTGAGACCCGCCATCAACCCTTGTCCCGCAGCCTCTTCATAGCCCGTCGTGCCATTGATCTGGCCCGCCAGATAAAGGCCCGGCAGGCGTTTCACGCCGAGGTCCGGCGTCAGTTCGCGGGGGTCCACATAGTCGTATTCAATAGCGTAGCCGAAGCGCTTGATCTCGACCTTCTCGAGGCCGTGGATCTTCCGGATAAAAGCCTCCTGCACGTCCTCCGGCAGCGACGTCGAAATCCCGTTCGGATAGATCGTGTCGTCGTCGAGCCCCTCGGGTTCGAGGAAGACCTGGTGTTTGTCGCGGTCCGCAAACCGCTTCACCTTGTCCTCGATGGACGGGCAATAACGCGGGCCGCGTCCAGCGATCGCGCCGGAATACACCGCCGACTTGTGCAGGTTGTCGCCGATCACCGCGTGCACCTCGGCCGAGGTCCACGTGATCCCGCACGCGATCTGCGGAACCGTGATCCGGTCATTCAGGAACGAGAACGGGATCGGCTCCGCATCCGCTTCCTGCATCTCAAGTCCGGACCAGTCGATGGTCGAACCCTTCAGCCGCGCCGGCGTGCCGGTCTTGAGCCGGCCCATCTTCAGGCCGAGCCCATAGAGACGATCCGACAATCCGATCGCCGGCGCCTCGTCGACCCGCCCCGCCGGAATGCGCTTCTCGCCGATATGGATCAGGCCTTTGAGGAACGTCCCCGTCGTCACCACGACAGCGCCCGCGCCCCAGGCCCGGCCCGATTGGCCGATGACCCCGGCGACCCGGCCTTTTCCATCGGGCGTCGGCTCGACGATCAGATCCTCGACCCCGTCCTCGATGAGGGTGAGGTTGGAATACTCGCCAAGGATCGACTGGACAGCTTCGCGATAGAGTTTCCGGTCTGCCTGCGTTCGCGGGCCCCGAACCGCCGGCCCCTTCGAGCGGTTGAGCATCCGGAACTGGATGCCCCCGCGATCCGCCGCCCGGCCCATCACACCGTCCAAAGCATCGACTTCCCGGACCAGATGCCCCTTGCCCAGCCCGCCAATGGCCGGGTTGCAGGACATCTCGCCGATGGTCGAAAGCTTGTGGGTGACGAGGGCCGTCCTGGCCCCGAAACGCGCCGCCGCCGCGGCGGCTTCCGCCCCGGCGTGACCACCGCCAATGACGATGACATCGAATGTGTCTTGAAGGGTCTGGCTCATGGACGGCGGCTGCCTGTGGATTGAGGCGGTCATTTAAGGGAGCAGGGCCTCCACGTCGAGCCACCGTTTCACGTGAAACGGTGAGGGCCGTCCCGAGGGGCGATTTGGTCCAGTGGACCAAATCGAGGCCCGCAAGCCCGGAGCGATAGTGTAGGGCTGGCCGCCTTGCGAACAGCACCGTCCTCCCCATTTGCCAGGGAGCGGTCCGCCATTCGCTGACCCGTCATCCGATTTTCCGATTCGCTCGTCGATTTTTTTTGAATCGAACAGCCGATTCCGCCGATTCTGCCGCCGGCGTTTCACGTGAAACGTCACTTCCCGATGCAGAACTGTGAGAAGATCCGGTCCAGCAGGTCTTCCGCGTCTATGGACCCCGTGATGCGCCCCAGGGCGCGCGCCGCGAGCCGGAGGTCCTCGGAGACCAGCTCGGCCCCCATGCCGATCCTGGCCCCCTCCAGGCCCCGCTCAACGGCGGCCAGCGCCTCCTCCACCAGCTCCCGATGGCGCGCCCGAGTCACCAGCGGCGCCTCGTCCGCGTCCAGCCGCTCCCTCACCACCTGCGCCAAACGCCGCTCCAGCCCGTCAAAACCGGCCCCCGACCGCGCCGAAACCACGAAAGCATCCTCATCCCCCGCCTCCCGGGGCGCGGAATCCAGCAGATCGGCCTTGTTGAGCACCAGCAGGTCCCCCGGGCGCACCTCCGCCGAACCAATACGGCCAGCGGGGGGAGATGTTTCACGTGAAACATCGCCCCCTCGGGAGAGTTCTTCAGAAGCGTCGGACACCCAGATCCGCAGATCGGCCTCCTCGGCCCGCGCCAGCGCCCGCCTCACGCCCTCCGCCTCGATGGCGTCGGACGCCTCACGCAGCCCGGCCGTATCCGCCACCCAGACCGGATACCCGGCCAGCACCAGCCGCACCTCGACCACGTCCCGTGTCGTCCCCGCGATGGGGGACACGATGGCCGCCTCCCGCCGGGCCAGCCGGTTCATCAGGCTCGACTTGCCCGCATTGGGCGGCCCCAGAATGGCGATCCGGAACCCCTCCCGAACCGACCTCAGCCGCCCTGCATCCCCAAGCGCGGACTCCAGTTCGGCCGCCAGCGCCTCGATAGGCTCAAGCGCGGTAAGGTTGATTTCGCCGGGGATATCGGCCTCGTCCGGGAAGTCGATGGACGCCTCGAGGGCGGCCATGGCCGACATCAGAAGCCCCCGCCACCCCTCGAAAGTCCGGGCGGCCTCGCCCTGGTACAGGCGCCCGGCCTGCCGCCGCTGGCCCTCCGTCTCGGCGTCGATCAGGTCCGCGATGGCCTCGGCTTGCGTCAGGTCCAGCCGCCCGGCGTCAAAGGCCCGCCGCGTGAACTCGCCCGGATCGGCCGTCCGGCAAAGCCGGGAATTCAACGCAGAGGCGAGCACCGCCTCGACCACGGCAGACCCCCCATGAACGTGGAATTCGACCACATCATCGCCCGTGTAGGAGTTCGGCCCCGGCATCCAGAGCACGATGGCCTCGTCCAGAAAGCCGGTCTCGGGGTCGTGGAGCTCGCGGATGGAGGCGACGCGCGGTTCGGGGGCCGGCCGCCTCGAAAAATGCGCCAGAACGCCGGTAGCGCCGGGTCCGGAGACCCGCACTACCGCGATTCCGGCCCGTCCTGCGCCGGAAGCGAGGGCAATGATGGTGTCGGTAGTGCCCCGCGCCGCGGCCATGTTTCCCCGAACGTATTGGCGGTAGTGCCGGCCGGATCGCTTGTTCCGCCGTGGCCGAGCACTACAACTCACCCCGCCAACAATCCAGAACCGGAGTAGTGCATGGGCCCTTTTTCAGGGCTTTCCGGAAGCACTACCCCGGTAGCGCCCTCCCGAATCCGCCCCCCAGAGAGCGGTAGCACCGCGTTTCCGGCGCGCGCTGGCGCTGAAGGGCAATCGTCAGTGTACGGAGATGACGAACGGCACGGCCGTCACGGGCGTGGCTTCCGTCGACTGGGTTGGGTCCGAGGTGTCGATGTCGAACATCTTCCCCGGTCTGTTTCCCGCCAGGTCCTCAAGCACGCCATCGACCGCCAGATAATATCCTCCCGGCGCCCACGCCGCCGGCTTGAACCGCCACTCAGTCCCGTTCTCCGCGATCGAAATTTCTCCCGCCACGCGCGAGCCATCCTTCGTCACCGAAATCGCGCGTTGCGCGAGCGCGTGATCCATCGGCCGGTCGAATGTCACGACGAGTTCGCCATCTGCCGATTTCGGCGGATCGATCCGCCAGTGTTTCACGTGAACCATTTCCCTGACGGCCGGCGTGACCTTGATCGCTTTCGAAAACCCCTCCGCCAGCGACGAGCCGTTCGCATCGCGCCACGATGGATCGACCTCGATGGTGACAGGGCGTCCCGCCATCAGCGGCGGACCTGACTCCCGATTGTCCACCAGCCCACGCTTGATCCGTCCCGGATCGAACAGGATGGTCAGCCGCTTGCCGGACGCATCCCACAGCTCCTGCTCGATCTCGACGAACGGATCGATGATCGCGCGCCCCTGCGCATCGACGACCCGGATGTGATCGTACGCTTCACCAACCGACATCGGCGCCGAGAACTCCAGGTACATCTTCAGCGTGTTCTCGGGCCACGCATCCGAAGTCGGATAGAGCTGCGCCACCTTCGTCGTCGCCGCGATCGCCTTGGCCGCTTCGCCGAACGCTCCTTCGACCACAGGCCCATTCGGCGGGCTGAATGTCACGTGCAATGTCACACCGGGCGAGGGCGGAAAGCGCGGCGTGAAGGTGATCACACCACCGTTCTCTGTGTACTCACCAAGCATCGCCGGCGCTTCGGGATCGTCGCTAGCGCGCACGGCGAACACACTTTCCCAGCCATCAGCCGGCGCGGGCCCGCTCCAACCCGCCGCACGTATCACGCCGTTCTCGTAAGTGAGCGACGCCTCATGGCCGCCGCATGCCGCGAGCGTCAAGGCGATAGCAAAGAGAGATGCCCGAACTCGCAAGTCGGTTCCTCTGGTTGTCATTCCGGAAGCCGCGCAGCGGCTATCCGGAACCTAGGGGTCGATCGCGAGGCTGTGCAACGCGCTCCTGGGGTCCGGGTCTGCGCTTCGCTTCGCCCGGAATGACACCGTGTCTGCAGCGCCTAGGGAAGCGCAATGGTCTTCAGCGCCGTCTTCTTGTCCGCGTCGGCGACCACGATCACGGCCGACGTGTCATCCAGCTTGTCGAGCTGCGTGACGCCCTGCAGGTCCGTGATGGTCTCGTAGGGTACGCCCGCCTTGTCCGCGATGCGCGTGTCGATGTGCTGGTAGGTTTCGAGCTTCGCCGCATCGAGCTTCATCACGCCGCGCGCCGAGTTGGCCATGAGGATGAAGTCCTTGCCGCCCTTCTTGTAGGCGATCATGTCGAGCGGACGGTTGCGGTTGCCGAGTTCGGCAATCGTCGTCGCCTTGATCTTCGCGCCCGGCCGGAACTGGTCGACCGGGATCTTCACCAGCGGTGTGCAGGTGTAGGCGGCCAGCACGCTCGGCTTTCCGCCAACGTCATAGGTCATGAAGGTCCGCACCGGCGCGGCCGTTTCATACTGGCCGTGTGCGCCGTGATACATCTCGATCGACGCGCCCTTTGCGCCTGCCGTGAACGGGTAGGCGATGGTCCGCATGGAGGAGGCGAACTCCTCGTTCGACAGGCCCGCGACGAGCACCTGGCCATTCACGAAACCGAGGTCTGTGATCGCTTCCTGACGGATGGCCTGACCGCGTGCGTTCTTCGCATCCGGCGCCGGAGCATCCGACAGCGCAACGGCAGAACGCTTCAGCGCATCGACCTTCACTTCGGAAAGCTTGCCCGCACGATCCGCCTTCAGGATCACCGGCGCCGCCTCCGGGCCGAGCCCGCGCGACACCGACAGGTACACATTTCCGGAAGCCGGGTTCACCGCGACGTCGTTGACAGCGATCTGGTCCGCAGTCGTACCGAGCAGGGCGGCGATCTTGCCAGAAAGGTCCGCGATCTCGACCTTGCCCGCACCCGCCTTCGCCGTGTCGCCTGTTTCAACGGCGACGACCTGGCCCGCTGTGGAGTCACCGATCAGCAGCACGCCGTTCGGCGCGAACGCCAGCGCACCCGCCGACTGCAGCTTCGCTTCACCGCCCGGCGCCGCCGTGGCGGAGAGACCGATGGCGGCGATTGCGCCCGCGATCGCGGTGGCCGTCAGAATCCTGAACTTCATAGTTCCTCTCCCTGTCGTGTCCCATAAGGCCCGACTTGGAGATCAGCGTAGACCTGCGGCGTCCTGTCTTGGAAGCTGCGGCGCAGGCCGCTCAGCAGAACGTGAATTACGTTCGCAGCCGGTTAGAGCCGGTAGTTGAAGCTCACACTGACGCGCGCGGAAGCCGAGCGGTTCGGCGGCACTTCGTGCCGCAGCCAGCTCTCCCACAGCAGCAGGTCCCCAGCCTTCGGCGCGACATAGACGAAGCGTCGATGCTGCTCGTCCGCATCCCCGCGCGGGGCAGGGGCGGCCATCATCATCGGCAGCCGCGGATCCTCGAACTTCAGTGAGGACGCCCCGTCCGGCACGCGGACATAGTACGTGCCCGACAGCACGCAGTGCGGGTGGATATGCCCGGTATGCGATCCGCCCGGCTCGAGCACGTTGACCCAGATGTTGTCCAGCTTCAGCCGCTTTCCGCGCAGGTCCATCTGCAGCTGTTCCGCAAAATGCTCGGCATGCGGCTTCATCAGGCGGACAAGCTGGTCGAAACACGTCGCGCGCTGCGGCAGGTCGTCGAGCGAGGAATAGGACGTGTAGCCCTGATACCCGTTCTCCTTGCACCAGGCGCGGCCGGCCTTGTCTTCCTTCGCCAGCATCTTCGCGGCGTCGAGCAGGTCGGCATTCAGCTCTGCGGCGCCGAGCGCTGCGCGATAGATTTCGGTAACGAAGAGGGGCGAGGAGGTCATGGTCCGCCTGCTAGCACAGGCCCGCGCCGAAGACGCTAGACTTCGCTTGTCTGTCGCGCCGGGAATGCCGGAAACGCGAACGGCGCGAGATCCGGCTCGACCCACTGGCGGCGCGCCTCAGCCGACATCAGCCGGTCCTTGCTCCAGCAGCTCAGCAGCCAGGTCGACTTGCCGAGCGGGGAGGCCAGCAGCCGCGTCAGTGTCGCAACGACAGCTTCCCCCTCCGGCGCCTCCGCGAGCAGGGCATACGCCGCACGCAGCGAAGCCTGCGTGATCGTCTCGTGATAGCCTGCCGTGTTGGTGTTCTCGCCGCCCGTGCTCACATTGTAGCGGCGGATCAGGCCCGGCATGTCAGACGGCGGATGAATGTCAGGCCGCCTGGCGATCAGCCACAGCGCCGTCGCCCAGTGCGCCGCGTGCGTCCATTCTTCCTTCGGAAGCGCGCACGCGATCATGGCGTTCGCGACACGCTCGATGTGTGCGTCGGTCGCGAACTGTGTCGCGCCGGCTGTCATTTCTTTTCCTTGATCGCATGCGCATCGGCGCTGGTGAGCTCGAGGCTGTAGACCTCGCGCAGCTGCGCGATCACACGCAGCGTCTCCTTCGTGAAGGGCGTCTTGTTGTCGAAGGCATGCAGCACGATCCCTTCGATCAGGTCGCCAAGACTCATGTCTTTATAATCGGCCAGCCCGCGCAAAACTTTCAGCAGCGGCGTCGCGATGCGCACGCCCGTCTGCGTCCGTTCGGTTTCCTTTTCCGCCATGTCGCCCTCGCTACCGTGTTACCAAGGTATTTTCTGTCATTGGTGTTCCAGTAATAACCGGCTGCGAGAGTGTCAATGTCGGGCTGAGCAGAAGGCGAGTGCTGATGAACCAGGAAGCGGCGACCTTTCCGGAGTGGCGGCCGGAGGAAGCGGACACGGGAACAAGGAGACGGGTACTGTCGATCGAGGAGTTGAGGACGAAACTGGGATTTGCGGGCGCTGAGCGCCCCGAGGCGCGAACGGCGCCGGTTACGGAAGGCGCACGACCGCGGATCGTGCTGAGGCGCGAGGCGCTGGCAGGCTGAGACGAGCGGCCATACCGATCAGAAGAGTTGAAAAAGAAACCCCGCCCTCCTGCAGAAGGGCGGGGTTTTTCATTGGTGAAACAGCGGTAGGGCCGGGTAGGGCCTAGTTGTTCATCGCCGAGAAGAACTCGCCGTTCGTCTTGGTCTGCTTGATCTTGTCGAGCAGGAACTCGATCGCATCTTGCGCGCCCATCGGGTTGAGGATGCGGCGGAGGACGTAGATCTTCTGCAGCTCCTTCGGATCGGTGAGCAGCTCCTCTTTCCGCGTGCCGGACTTGAGGATGTCGATCGCCGGGAAGACGCGTTTGTCCGAGACTTTGCGGTCGAGGATGATCTCGGAGTTACCCGTACCTTTGAATTCCTCGAAGATGACCTCGTCCATGCGGCTGCCCGTTTCGATCAGCGCGGTAGCGATGATCGTCAGAGAACCACCTTCTTCCAGGTTACGCGCCGCGCCGAAGAAGCGTTTCGGCTTCTGCAGAGCGTTGGCGTCGACACCCCCGGTCAGAACCTTGCCGGAGGAGGGGACGACCGTGTTGTAGGCGCGGCCGAGGCGCGTGATCGAGTCGAGCAGGATCACGACATCGCGGCCGTGTTCGGCCAGACGCTTGGCCTTCTCGATGACCATTTCCGCAACGGCGACGTGGCGCGTCGCAGGCTCGTCGAAGGTGGACGAGATGACTTCGCCCTTCACCGAACGCTGCATGTCGGTGACTTCCTCGGGACGCTCGTCGATGAGGAGCACGATCAGGTAGCACTCGGGGTGATTTTCCGCGACCGACTGCGCGATGTTCTGCAGGAGCACGGTCTTACCGGTGCGTGGCGGGGCGACAATGAGAGCCCGCTGGCCCTTGCCGATCGGCGCGACGATGTCGATCACGCGGCCCGAACGATCCTTCTTGGTCGGATCCTTGGGCTCCATCGAGAGCCGCTTGTCCGGGTAGAGCGGCGTGAGGTTGTCGAACGGCACCTTGTGGCGGGCGCGTTCCGGATCCTCGAAGTTGACCGTCGAGACGCGGACGAGAGCGAAGTAGCGCTCGCCATCCCGCGGTCCGCGGATCGTGCCCTCAACGGTATCGCCCGTGCGCAGGCCCATTTTCCGGATCATCTGCGGCTGGACGTAGATGTCGTCGGGTCCGGCCAGGTAGTTCGACTGCGGCGAGCGCATGAAGCCGAACCCGTCAGGCAGAACCTCGACCACGCCCACGCCGATGATCTCGACATCGCGTTCGGCCAGTTCCTTCAGAACCGCGAACATCAATTCCTGCTTGGACAGGAGCGAGGCGCCTTCGACCTCGAGCTCTTCCGCCATGGCCAGCAGTTCGGCCGGTGTCTTTTTCTTGAGGTCGTTTAGCAGCACGCGCTCGTGCTCTTCGGTGACGTCTTCAGTCATTGGATAGGTACATTTCAGTTGTGATTTTGCCCTGGGAGCTGGCGCGAGGCGCACAAGTCGTCGGGAAAAATGGGAAGGGAAGTTGGGATGCCGACCGGACGGCCGACGCTGGTTTTAGACCGCCAAAACCCTGATGGGTCAAGCGAAAAGGGCCGAACTACAGTGTTCGGATGGGTCAACCGAAGGGCTGAACGACCACCAGGATGACCGCAAAAATCGCGATCACCATCGGTATCTCGTTGAGCATGCGGAGCTTCCTGGGCTCGATCGGCCGCTCGCCGGCGGTGATCTTCCGGCCCAAGCCCATCAGATAGCCATGGAAGCCGGACAATCCAAGAACGAGCACGATTTTTCCCCAGAACCACGGCTGGGTGATGTAAAATTGCCAGTTATTGCCTATCAGCGCGAGGCCCATGAGCCAGACGATGATCATCGTGGGATTGAGGATGATCTTCGAGGTCGAGGCCGCCGCCTTGTCCATTGCGGCCTCGAAACGACCGTCGCCCTGCGCCTCCAGCCGATAAACCAGCAGCCGCGGATAGATCAGCAGCCCCGCCATCCAGGCGATGACCGCGATGATGTGGATCGCGCGGAACCAGTCATACATGCCCAAGTCTCCTCAGGCCGCTTTCGTAGCCGGGTTCCGGTGGTTCGGACAATCGCGCCAGTCCGCCGGGCAGATACGACCGCCGCAGGACGACCGTATGGGCTGCGTGTCCAGCACCGCGTCCTCGACCAGATCGGCCAGCGTGCCGATGAAACCCGCGTCGATCCCGAGGGCAGGGGCGCGGATGTAGTGCTTCGCACCCAGCTTGTCGGCGAGATGCCTGTACTCGATGTCGAGTTCGACCAGTGTCTCGATGTGTTCGGAAACAAACGCGATCGGCAATAGCAGGATCGCCTTGCCATCCTTCGCCGCGGTCTCGATCGCTTCGTCTGTCGGCGGTCCGATCCATTTCAGCGGACCCACGCGCGACTGATAGCATATCTCGACTTCCCACTCGGACGGCAGCAACGGCTTCAGCGCCGCTGCGGTGCGCTCGACCTGCCACTGGTATGGATCGCCAGACTTCACGACGATCTCCGGAAGCCCGTGCGCAGACAGCAAGCATCGCACATTCGCCGGCTTGCCCGCAGCTTCCCAAGCATCGATCAACTTCTTCGCATGCGCAGCGATGAACTTCGGAGCGTCGGGATAACAGCACACGGCGACGCCGGCGGGACCCTTGGCTTCCTTCCAGGATTTCAGCGATGAGGCTGTCGTGGTTGTGGAGAACTGGGGGTAGAGCGGAAGCAGAACAACCTTCGTCGCGCCCCACGCGAGAACTTCGCGCACCGCGTCAGCGGCATACGGCTTCCAGTAGCGCATCGCGATAAAACTCTTCGCGATGCGTCCGCGCTTCGTCAGTTCGGCGTCGAGCGCCGCCGCCTGCTTGCGCGTTCCGGGAAGCAGGGGAGAGCCGCCTCCCATCCGCGCGTAATTCTCGCGCGCACTCGGCGCACGGGTCTTCGAGATCAGGCGCGAGACGAAGAAACGCACCGGCAGCGGCGAGCGGATGATCGCCGGATCGCTGAAAAGATTTTTCAGGAAGGGCTGCACGTCGTCAGGCCCATCCGGCCCGCCGAGATTGAACAGAACGACGGCGATCTTCTCCGTCACGCCAAGCTCCGAATCGTCCGCAACACCGATTCCACATGGGAAATCGGCACTTCAGGCGTGACGCCATGGCCGAGATTGAAGATATGCGGCCGGCCTTTCAGGCCATCCACGATCTCGCGCACGCGGGTATCAAGGCCCGGTCCGCCGGCAACGAGACGCATCGGATCGAGATTTCCCTGCACGGCCATGCCCTTGGGCAGGTTGGCGTTCGCCCATTTCAGCGGAATGGCCGTATCGAGTCCCACCGCGTTCACGCCCGTCCGCTCCGCATAGGCTTGCACAAGTGCTCCAGCGCCGCGCGGAAAACCGATGATCGGCTGTTTCACGCCCAGCGCCCGCACCCGTTGTACGAGTTTCGCCGTCGGACCGATCACCCAGCGTTCAAACGCATCTTCCGCCAGACCCTCGGCCCAGCTTTCGAACAGCATCAGCGCATCGGCGCCCGCGTTTGCCTGCATCAGCAGGTAGTGCGCGCTGGCTTCGACGAGTTGCTCCAGCATTCCGTCGAGTTCTGCGGGATGTTCATAGCCGAACTTGCGCGAATCCGACTTGTCCGTGCCGCCACGTCCCTCGATCGCATAGACGCCGACGGTCCACGGCGATCCGGCGAAACCGATCAGCGTCGTGGAATTATCGAGGCTCGCACGCACCCGCTCCACCGTCTCGCCGACAGGCGCGAGATGCGCGAGAACCTTCTCCATCGAAACGTTCGCGAGATCCTTTGCCTTCGTCGCGGGATCGACGCGTGGACCTTCACCTTCCAGGAAGCGAACATTTCGCCCCATCGCATCGAGGATGAGAAGGATGTCGGCAAAGAGGATCGCGCCATCCATCCCATAGCGGCGAATGGGCTGCAGTGTTGCTTCCGCTGCGAGGGAAGGGGTGTAGCAGAAGTCGAGGAAGTCCCGCGCCTTCGCACGTGTCTCGCGATATTCGGGAAGATGCCGTCCTGCCTGACGCATCATCCATACGGGAACGGGATCGATCCGTTCTCCGTTGAGCACTCTAAGCAATCTTCTGTCGTTCAAGCGTCACCCGGCGGGAGAGAAGAAGAGTCTTCTTATATGAATCTGAATCTTAGATTCTTTGGTGGTGTTTAGTCCGTTCATAAGTGCGCGCAACGCGCTCTCCACAAACGCCTCACACAGTGAGTCACCGTGAATCGTGTTTCGTTCCGACAGGCCGGCGCAGATTAACCTCTCGTTAAGACCTTCGTTAACAACACCTTAACGAGAGTCGAGTCCCGGGACGTGGACTCATGGGCGCCAAATTCATGAGTCTTCTCCAGCCTCTCCACCTGTGACTCGTGGTGTGAGCGAGTCGTGTGGCGTTCGCGCGCCCAAGCTTGTCCACAATCCACTCCCAGCGGTATTGGGTAACTCAGTGCAGAACGCCGCAAAGCCGGGGACATGACCTTCGAAACCTATTTCAACGTGCATCTGGTCTCGGATTCGACCGGCGAAACGCTCAATGCGGTGATGCGCGCGGCGTGCGCCCAGTTCGACAACATCGCCCCGCTCGAACACAACTACTACCTGGTGCGGTCGCCGAAGCAGCTGGAGCGCGTGCTGAAGGAAATCGAGAACGCGCCCGGCGTCGTTCTTTATACCATCACCGACCAGAGCCTGCGCACGAAGCTGGAAGAGCGTTGCCGCGAGCTCGGCTCGCCGACGCTTCCCGTCATCGACGCCGCCGTGAATATGCTCTCGCGCTATCTCGGCCTGCAGTCGGCGCACAAGGTCGCCGGCCAGTATCACCTGGACGCAGAATATTTCGCGCGGATCGAGACGATCAATTTCGCGCTCCAGCACGACGACGGCCAGCACACCGATCGCCTGAAGGAAGCCGATGTGGTGCTCGTCGGCGTTTCACGCACATCAAAGACGCCGACCTGCGTCTATCTCGGCAACCGCGGCGTCAAGGCGGCGAACGTCCCGCTCGTGCCCGGTGTGGAAGTGCCGGAGATTCTCACAGGCCCCGATGCGCCACTCGTCGTTGCGTTGAAAATTTCGCCTGACCGCCTCGTGCAGATCCGTCGTCATCGCCTGTTGTCGCTCAACGAAGCGGCCGACACATCTTATGCAGACGAGGAAACCGTCCAGCAGGAAGTCACTGACGCAAATCGCCTGTTTGCGCGCATGAAATGGCCGACCATCGATGTCAGCCGTCGCTCCGTCGAGGAAACCGCCGCCGCCATCCTGAACATCATCCAGGAACATCGCCGGTGAGCGCATCCCCTGAAAACCGCCTGATCCTTGCCTCGAAAAGCAAATCCCGCGCGTCCGTGCTGAAGGCCGCCGGTCTGCAATTCGAGCAAATTGGCTCCGGCGTCGACGAAGACGCGCTCAAGGACGCGTTGCGCGCCGAAGGCGCCAGCGTCGCCAAACAGGCCGATTTGCTGGCCGAAACCAAGGCATTGAAGGTCTCCATCTCGCATCCCGGCATCGTCCTCGGCTGCGACCAGATGCTCGATCTCGACGGCGAGGGTCTCGACAAGGCCGATACACGCGACGGAGCACGGGACATACTCAAACGCCTGCGCGGCAAGACGCACATTCTCCAGGGCGCGATCGTCGCCTGCATCGATGGCGCGCCGGTCTGGCGCCATCTCGCTCAACCAAGACTTCACGTGCGCAACTTCTCCGACCAGTTCCTCGAGGGCTATCTCGATCATATCGGCGACGCCGCCTTCGAAAGCGTCGGCTGTTACCAACTCGAGGGCAGGGGCTCACAGCTCTTCGATCGCATCGAGGGCGACTATTTCTCGATCCTTGGAATGCCCTTGCTTCCGCTGTTGCAGTGGCTGCGCGACCGCGGCGTGGTTCCGGCATGACGCAGCTCTATGCCGTCGTCGGCGATCCGGTGGCGCATTCGCTCTCGCCGATGATCCACAATGCCTGGATCGTGGCTGCTGGCCTCGACGCCCACTATGACCGCATCCACCTGCAATCAGCCGATGCATCGCGGGACATTGTCGCGCTGGCCGCGAAATATTCTGGCCTCAACATCACCCTGCCGCACAAGATCGCCGCGCTCGCAGCTTCTGCCGCGAGTTCGCCTGGCGCGCGCGCAATCGGCGCCGCGAACACCCTCGCACGCGACAACAAGGGCGGATGGACGGCCCACAACACCGACATCGACGGTTTTTCCGAAGCACTTCGCCTCGCAGCAGGCTCGACGCTCATCCGCAGCGTCGTCATGATCGGCGCCGGCGGCGCGGCACGTGCGGCCGTGGCGAGCCTTGCGTCCTCTGGCGTGAAGCTTGCCATCGTGAACCGGTCTGAGGCCAACGCGGCGTCGCTCGCGAAAGACCTCGCGCCGCATGCGGAGACTGGGGACCTGTCGCAGCTTTCTTCCTTTGCCGAGACGGCCGACCTGGTCGTGAACTCCGCCAGCCTCGGGCATGCGGGCGCAACTCTTCCCGTGCTGCCGGCAGGCAAGGGACGCCCCTTCCTCGACCTAAGCTATGGCAAAGCCGCTGAGCAGACGCTTGCCGCCGCTGCGGCTTCCGGCTGGACGCCGCACGATGGCTTACCCATGTTGGTCGGACAGGCTGCGGCCGCGTTTCGCATCTGGTTCGGGATCTCGCCCGACCAGGCAAGCGCACTGGAAGCCTGCCGGACGGCAGTGGCGGGTCGCGCATGATCAAGCTGGCTCTCACAGGCTCCATCGGCATGGGTAAGTCCGCAACGGCCGCCATGTTCGCGGCGCGCGGCATTCCGGTTTACGATGCCGACGCCGCCGTGCACGCCGCCTATGCGCCGGGCGGTGAAGCGGTTGCCCCCATCGAATGGGCCTTCCCCGGCGTGATCGGCGCCGATGGCGGCATCGACCGTGCCAAGCTGCGTCACCGCGTCGCGACAAATCCCGAGCTGATGAAAAAGCTCGAAAGCATCGTCCACCCCATCATCGCGGGCGCCAACCGCGCCTTCCTCGAAAAGGCCGAGCGGGAAGGGCAGGACATTGTCGTGCTCGACATCCCGCTCCTGTTCGAAACCGGCGGGGACAAGCGCGTCGACGTCATTGCTGTGGTCACCGCCCCAAAGGATGTGCAGAAGCAGCGCGTGTTAAGCCGCGGACAGATGACGGAGTCTGAGTTCGAGGCGATATTGGCCCGGCAGGCGCCCGATTCGGTAAAGCGCCAGCGCGCGGATTTCGTCATCAACACGGGCCTCGGCTTTCCCTATGCCGAGGCTCAGGTCGACGAGATCATCGAGGCGCTGCGGACCCGGATCAGGCAGGCTGCCGAACTTGAGGCGGAAGAATGCGCGAAGTCGTCTTCGATACAGAAACAACCGGGCTCAATCCCCGGGAGGGCGACCGCATCGTAGAGGTGGGTTGCATCGAGCTGGTCAACTACCTTCCCACCGGCCGCGAATTCCAGATCTACATCAACCCCGGCCGCCCGGTGTCCGAGGCTACGGTCCGCATCACGGGCATCACCAACGAGACGCTGCGCGACAAGAAGCGCTTCGAGCATCCCGACGTGGTCGATGCGCTGATGGCCTTCCTTGGCGATGATCCCATCGTCGCCCACAACGCCGAATTCGACCGCGGCTTCCTCAACTACGAGCTCGAACTCCTCGGCCGCCCACAGCTGCCGAAGGAGCGTTTCATCGACACGCTCGTGCTCGCGCGCGAACACCGCCCCGGCTCGCCTGCCTCGCTCGATGCGGTCTGCAAACGCTTCAACATCTCGATCGAGAACCGCGTCCTGCACGGCGCGCTGCTCGACGCCCAGCTTCTCGCCATGGCGTATCTCGAACTGCGGGGCGGCAGGGAGCGCGCGTTCGACTTCGCCAACACCGCCGGGGGAGGCGCGAATGCGTTGTCCGCCCAGACGCCGCGCCGCCAGCGCCCGACGCCGCTCGCCGCCCGCATCACGCCGGAAGAACTGGCCGCCCATGAGGCCTTCATCGGCAAGCTGGGCGAGAACGCCATCTGGAAGAAACTCGCCAGCTAGCTGCCGCCACGGCGCCGGATGACAAGCCGCGCTCGCGCGCTAGGCTGTCTCCATGAAAGCGCTCACCTATCACGGCCCGAAGGACATTCGCTTTGAAAGCATGTCCGATCCAAAGATTGTCGCTCCCCACGCAGCCATCGTGCGCGTGAAGGCGTGCGGCATCTGCGGAAGCGACCTCCACATCTATCAGGGCCACGGCTTCTCCGACGACATTGGGTTCTGCGTCGGCCATGAAGCCGTCGGCGAGATCGTCGAGGTCGGCAGCCATGTCGAGACGCTGAAGGTCGGCGATCAGGTCATGATCTCCGCCGCCGTCGGCTGCGGCCGCTGCCAGGCCTGCAGGGCAGGCGACTGTGTGCGCTGCGAGTTCAACGACACGGGCTGCTACGGCCTCAGCCACGCGCTCGAAGGGTGTCAGGCCGAAGCCGTCATGGTCCCGCACGCCGACCATAACGCGGCGCGCATCCCCGAAGGCCTCAGCCTCGATCAGGGCCTGATGCTCACCGACAACCTGCCGACCGCGTATCTGGGCGCGACGAACGCCAACATCCGCCCGGGCAGCATCGTCGCCGTGATTGGCCTTGGCCCCATCGGCCTGATGGCTGTCGAGATCGCCTTCGCGCTCGGCGCCTCAAAGGTCTATGCCGCCGATCTCGTCTCCGAACGCCGCGCCCATGCCGAAAGGCTCGGCGCCATCGCGCTGACCCCGGGCGACGAAAAGAAAGAGCTGAAGGAATTCACCAAAGGCCGCCTTGCCGAATGCGTGGTCGAGGCCGTCGGCGCCGATGCGACGCTGAAGCTGGCGCTCGACCTTGCCGGCCGTCAGGCGACCGTCTCCACCATCGGGGTCAACCAGACGCGGCAATTCCCGTTCCCGATGGCGCTCGCCTTCAACAAGGGCCTGACCTTCCGAACTTCGCTCTGTTCGGTGGTGAAACACTGGCCGGAACTGATCGCGCTGGTTCGTCGCGGCCGGCTGAAGCCGGAGCAGTACATCTCGCACAGGATGCCGCTCGCCGAAGGCCCCGCGGCCTACGACATGTTCAACGCACGCCGCGATGGCGCGCTGAAGATGGTTCTGAACTGCTAGAAGATCAGGTCGCGGCCGGCTTGGCCGCAGCGGCATCCGCTTCGGCGCGTTGGCGCTGCTGGCGGTAGAGGCCGACGAAATCGATCGGATCGATCATCAGCGGCGGATGTCCGCCCTCACGTGTCACATCCGCAATGATGCGTCGCGCGAACGGGAAGAGCAGGCGCGGGCATTCGATCAGCAGCATCGGTTCCACGTCTTCGCGCTTCGCGTCCTGCAGCTGGACGACGCCGGCGTAAACCAGCTCACAGATGAACACGACGCTCTCCTGCCGCTTGGCGCGGGCGGAGAGGCGAAGCTCTACTGCATAAATCTGTTCCTGCGGCGGGCCGGGCTCGATCTTCACGTCGATGCCGAGTTCGATCTCCGGCGCGGTGTTGCCCTGCTGGTTGCCGAACAGGCCCGGATTCTCGAATGAAAGGTCCTTAACGTACTGGGCCAGAACCCGGATCATCGGCGGTCCGCCAGCCTGGGCGGGCTTGTTCGCATCGGTTTCAGGCGCGTCAGTCATGGGAATTTTAGGTCCGGAATTGGCATAAAAGGAAGGCTGGGCGGCTATCACGCTAGCGAGACGGCCGCAACAACGGGCTGACTTAGGGGGTTTTGTGTCTATATTGATCAGACGGGGAGCAAGGCCTGTGCCTTCTCCGCGCAAAATGCTGAAGGTCGCCTTTGTCTATTGATCTGATCATCCTTGCGGCGATTGCGGTCTTCGTGATTTCCCGCCTGTACGCTGTTCTAGGCCAGAAAACCGGGGCCGAGCCGCCCGCGCACCGCTATCGCGAGGCGCCCGTCCGCGCGCCCGAGCGTGAGGACGATGCCGTCGAAGCCGAAGACAAGCCGCGCCTCCGCGCCGCGTTCACCGGCCCGGCCGCTGCCGGCATGGAAGCCATCGCCGCCGTGGACGACAGCTTCTCGCCGGAAGACTTCACCAAGGGCGCCCGTCGCGCCTACGAAATGATCGTCGGGGCATTCGCCGACGGCGACCGCGACACGCTGAAAACGCTGGTCGATGACGACGTGATGGAAGTCTACGGCGCCGCCATCGCCGAGCGTGAAAAGTCCGGCGGCGAACCGATGCGTCTCGTTCGCCTCCGTCAGGCCCGGATCGTGGAAGCCTCCGTCGATGCGGCCCAGATGGCCCGCGTTCTGGTGTCGTTCGAAAGCGAGCTTTCGGATGGCGAGAACATGCGCCCGGCCAAGGAGATCTGGACCTTCAAGCGTTCGCTGAAGGATCAGAACCCCAACTGGCTGCTCGACGAAGTCGCAACGGCCAGCTAACCGGCCCTGTGATATCCGGCGCAGATGGCCCGCCGACTCACCCCCGATGAACGCAAGCTATGGTCGCGCGTCGCGCGCACCGTCCGCCTTGCGCCCGGGCGCGTGATCGAGCCCGAAGAGCCGGAAACCGCTCCCGTCATGTCCGGCCCGCAGGTATTGCCATCGGCAGGGAAGGCGGCCCCGCCAAGCCCACGCCGCCCTTCACCGCCCGACGATCTCTCCGGCCAGCGCCGCATCCGCCGTGGCCAGAACGAGATCGACGCCCGCCTCGACCTTCACGGCCACACGCAGGACACCGCCCACCGCGAAGTCGTTGACTTCATCCTGCGGCAGGCGTCGCTCGGCGCGCGCTGCGTGCTCGTCATCACCGGCAAGGGCAGGCTGGGCACGGGCGTTCTGCGCTCCCGGCTGTTCGACTGGATCGCCGATCCGAACCTCCGCCCCTTCATCGCCGGCTACGCCACTGCGCACCCGAGGCATGGCGGCTCCGGCGCGGTCTACCTGTTTCTCAGGTCGGGGAGCCGGTAATACGCGAGCTCTTCAGCTCTACGTCCGCGAACTGCCACATGTCCTTGAAGTGGGCGCGGTGCATGTCGGCGTCTGCCTTTTTCCCTTGCGCCTCGAGCGCGAGGATCAGGCCGTAGGTCGACCAGCCATTGTGCGGATACTGCTGCAGGTCTTTTTCATAGACCGCCTGCGCATCCTTCGCGCGTCCCGCCTTCATCAGCGCAAAGCCCAGCGACTGCCGCGTCGGATAATACCAGAAGGGCGGTTCGGTGTAGGGCAGGAGGTCCTGCCCCGCGACTGCGGCCTCGAATTTCGTCACTGCGCCGCGATTGTCGCCCGAGGTCATCGCGATCTCGCCCAGCAGCAGGTTGTCCGCGATCGCCAGCAACTGGCTCGCCGGATAGTCATTGCCATCCAGCACCATGACTTTCGGATTGGCCTTGAGCGGTACAAGCAGAGCCTGTTCAGCCCGCGCGGCCTTCAGGTCACCCTTGTTGGCGTAGGCGATCCCGCGCGCGTAATGCCAGATCGCGTTTGAGTAGCCGAGGTCCGCGCGCGGCTGGGGCTCCGCGAGAATCTCGTCCCAGCGCCCGAACTGCACCAGCGACAAGAGCGGCACTGTCTTGAAGAACTCCACCGTCGGGAACCGGTCGATCTGCTCGAGGCTCACATTGTCCGCCAGCTTGCGGCCCGCCTCGATCGCCACCTTGCCCTGGCCCTGCATCGAGGATGCGGCCCACAGGAAGTGGATGTTGTGGGGGTAGTACATCGCCGGATAGAAACCCTGCGCGTTGCACTGCTTGATGTAGTCCTCGTCGATCTTCGCCGCGAGCACATTGGCCTCGGCCGCATCATTGTAGCGGCCTACGCGCCAGTAGATGTGCGCCGGCATGTGTACGAGGTGTCCCGATCCCGGCACCAGCGCCAGAAGCGCATCCGACGCCGCCTCGGCCTTCTCCGGCGTCGATGAAGCCTCCATCGCGTGGATGTAGAGGTGCAGCGCCAGCGGATGTTGCGGGCTGCGCGCGATGGTCTTCTCCAGCGCGGCCAGCACGGGCACGATCTCCGGCCGCGGCGTCTCGCTGTCGGACCAGTAATTCCACGGCATGGTGTTCATCCATGCCTCGCCATACATCGCGGCGATGTCGTCATCCTCGGGATACTTCGTGACCAGCGCGCCCAACGCCTCGGCATAGGCGTGGTCGAACGTCGTGCGGTCCTCGACCGGTGTCGCCGAATAGCGCTTGCCCAGCGCGTCGATCAGATCGCGTTCGACTTCGGGCTTGGCTGCGGAGACGGCCTTTGCCTTCTCAAGCGCCGCCCATGCCGCCGTCTGCTCGGCTTCGGACATGATCGCCTTGCCTTTGGCGGTCACGTTGATGTTGGGGCCCGTCGCCAGCGCTTCGCCCCAGAAGCACATCGCGCAATCCGGATCGAGCTTCTGCGCCGCGCGGAAGGATCGGATCGACTCCGCATGGTTGAACCCGAAGGCCAGCACCATGCCCTGGTCGAAATAGCGCTGCGCGCCTGCGTCCTTCGTCGTGATGACACGATGAAACCCGCCCATTCCCGTGAACAGCGGCGCGCCCGCGCGTTTCACCAGATCGGCATCGGTCTCGGGCTTGGCCGAGCAGGCAACAACAGCAAGCGACGCAAAAATAAGACTGGCAAAGCGCATCGGACCCCCCTGACCAGAGCGTCCAGCACACTATCACTTCTACCAGCCGCCGTCAGTGGACTCGTGGTTCAGTAGACGTTCAGGCCTTTGTCGCAGCGGCAGCGAACTCGTCATAGGCACGCAGCGCATCGGCGGAGTGCACCATGGACGGCCCACCGCCCATCTGCAGCGTAACCGCCAGCGTCTCCGCGACTTCCTGCCGGCTCGCGCCCATGCGCACCGCGCCGCGCGCGTGATAGGCAATGCAGCCCTCGCATCGGGTCGCGACCGAGATCGCCAGCGCGATCAGCTCCTTGGTCTTTCCATCCAGGGCGCCAGGCACCTGGGCCTTCTTGCTTAGGGCGCCATAGGCCGCGACCGGCTCGGGCGCGAGCTTGTGCATCTCGCGAACATAGGAATCCAGCTGCTCGATACGCTGCGCAAAGCTCTCAGACATCACGGCTCTCCAGGAAAACAGATTGCGATCGGCTCAGACGCCGCGCGAAGCCTTCTCGGCAATGCCCGACTTGCCCTGCCGCGCCTCCAGCGCCTTCGCCAGCTCGTCGAGCGACACGCCGCGCGAGCGCAACGCGACCAGCAGGTGGTAGACAAGATCGGCCGCTTCGCTGGCGACTGCCTTGTCGTCCTGCGAGGCAACCGCGAGCGCGGCCTCCACACCTTCCTCACCCAGCTTCTTCGCGGTGAGGGCAGGCCCACCCATCAGCAGCTTCGCCGTCCACGAGCTTTCGGGATCCGCGCCCGCACGCGCATCGATCGTCTTCGACAGCTCGGCCAGGATCTCACCAAGAAACGCCGCTGAACCGAGGGGATCATGTTTCATCACGCATCCTCCGTCATGCGCACGGGCGCGCCCGCCGCCGCCAGCGCCTTCTTGGCGTCCGCCACCGTCGCCTGTCCGAAGTGGAAGATCGACGCTGCGAGCACGGCATCCGCGCCGCCCTTCAGCACCGCCTCGGCCATGTGCTCGACATTGCCGGCGCCGCCGGACGCAATTATGGGCACGCGGACCACATCCCGGATCGCGCGCAACAGGTCGATGTCATAGCCGGTCTTCGCGCCATCCCGATCCATGGACGTCAGCAGGATCTCGCCCGCGCCCAGCTCCGCCGCGCGCCCCGCGAACGCAACCGCATCCTTACCCGTCGAGTTGCGCCCGCCATGGGTGTAGACCACCCAGCCATCGCCCTCGCGCTTCACGTCCAGCGCCATGACGACGGCCTGCGAACCCACCTTGCGCGCACAAGCCTTCAGGATTTCCGGCTCCAGCACGGCGGCGGTATTGATCGCCACCTTGTCGGCGCCGGCCTTCAGCATCGCCACCATGTCGTCCGGCGTCCGCACGCCGCCGCCTACCGTCAGCGGCATGAAGCAGGCATCCGCCGTCCGCTCGACGACGTCGATCATCGTGCCGCGCTTCTCGACGCTCGCCGTGATGTCGAGAAAGCAGAGCTCGTCCGCCCCCTGCGCATCATACGCCCGCGCCAGCGCAACAGGATCGCCCGCATCGCGCAGGTCGACAAAGTTGACGCCCTTAACGGTGCGCCCGTCCTTCACATCCAGACACGGTATGACACGGACTTTCAGCATAGCCTTCCAATCGCGCGATGGCGCAGGCCCGTCAATCGGCGGGCAGGGCAAAGGTCGCAAACAGCGGCAGGTGGTCGGACCCGATATCCGGCCCCACCCGGTAATCGGTCAGCAACAGCCCGCCGCCAGACAGGATATGATCGATGGGAATGCCGAGCAGGGGCATGCCGGCCGGAAATGTCATCTCGAAACGCGGATCGCCGGCCCGCACGCCCGGCGCCGCGCCGAATATGCGCGACCACGGCGAAGCGTTGAGATCGCCCATCACGATGAACGGTGCTTTCTGATCAAGTCCCTGATCTAGAGTCTCCAGCAGCCGGTTGCGGTCACCCATGCCCGCCGGACTGTCCGGCGAGACCGGATGCGCCGCCACGATCTGGGCCTGCCTGCCGTCGACGGAGAGCTTGTAGCGCAACACCGCCCGGTTGCTACGCCCACCCGGCGAGGCGACCGCGATTGGCGACATCGGCACCGAAGAGATCGCCAGCATCTTCTTGGAAAGATCGCGCCCATCGGTCGACTTGCGGATCGCGCTTGTCGTCATACCGGGAAACAGCTTGCGCAAAGCCTCGTCATTGATCGCTGGCGCTTCATAGATCGAGACGAGATCCGCGCCATATTCGCCCGCCAGTGTGGAAAGCTTCGCCAGCGCTTCCGAGCTGGCGTGCACGTTGGCGCTCACGACGCGCAGCAGCACGGCGCCCTCTGGCGCCGCTTCCGGAATGGCGACGCGTGGCGTCGCGAGCACGATCGCCAGGTTCAACGCCGCGACAGCCGCCGCCAACCCCGCTGGCCGCCACAGCTTCATCGCTCCCGCAGCGACTGCAGCGAGCAGCGAGGTCACGGCCAGCTGTCGCGGGAAATGCGCGAGTAAGTCGAACGCCCAACCCGCCTCGCCAAAGTCGATACGGTCGAGCTGTCCCAGCAGCGTTGCAACCGCAACGCCGATGGCGACGATCCAGAGTGAACGTGCAGCGAGCTTCTTCACGCGGACCCAATGACGGGACGCCAGTCCCCGCGCTGGCTATCCATCATCCGCCCCAATATCCCGGCGGATATGTGGCGGCAATTTCGTTGTCAGCGAGCGTGCTGCCCGCCGCTTGTCGCGTTGTGGGTCTGAGGGCCGGTTCGCCTTGTGGCGCGACCGGTCAAAGAGGCTTGCGACGCGCGCAAGCCATTTCAATATATCCATGGGATCCTGAAACCTGGAGTTGAAGACGTGCGTTCGCGCGATGAGCGTGATGCATGTGCGTCTCCCTTCCTGGCTTCAGGCCGCGAGCTTGCCGCGGCGATTGAACATGCAGCGCGCATAGCACGCCGCTGTTTCTCGAACAACGCAGAAACTAGTCGCGCGAGGCGAGCAGCGCCTCGGTCGGATCGATGTCGCCATCGTAGAGCGCGCGGCCGAGGATGGCGCCTTCGACCGGCGTTCCCGTGCGCTGCTTCAGCGCCGTGATGTCATAGACGCTGCGCAGCCCGCCCGACGCGATCACCGGGATCGACACCGCATCGGCCATCTGCCCGGTCAGCTCGATGTTCACGCCGGTCTTCAGCCCGTCGCGCGCGATGTCCGTCACGATCAGCGCCGCCACGCCGCAACCCTCGAACACTTTCGCAAGCTCGACCGCCTGCATGTCCGTCGTCTCGGCCCAGCCCTGAACCGCCACCCGCCCGTCGCGCGCATCGATGCCGACCGCCACCTGTCCGGGAAACGCCCGCGCCGCATCCTTCACCAGCTCCGGGTTCCGCACTGCCGCCGTGCCGAGGATCACGCGGAAGATGCCCGCGTCCAGCCAGCGCTCGATCCCCTCCATGTCGCGGATGCCGCCGCCGAGCTGAACCGGCGCGCGCATCACGTCGAGGATCGACGCCACCGCATTGTGGTTCACCGAATGCCCCTCGAACGCGCCGTTGAGGTCGACGACGTGCAGCGCCTCGAAGCCCATCGCGGAAAAGCGCAGCGCCTGGTCGGCCGGATCGTCATTGAAGGATGTTGCGGTCTTCATCTCGCCGCGGAGCAGACGGACACACACGCCGTCCTTGAGGTCGATGGCTGGATAGAGTCTCATTTTTCCGCTCTTGGTGGCGTTTTGGGGCCGCCCTTGGAAGCCGGAACGCTAGACTTGTCAACGCGCGCCTGCAGCCCACGTTTGCGTCAGCTGAGCCTTCAGGGTTTCCAGCGCAGGAAGTTCGCCAGAACGGTCTGTCCCGCCTGCTGGCTCTTCTCCGGGTGGAATTGCGTGCCGAACAGGTTGTCGCGCGCGACAGCCGCCGTGAACTTGCCGCCATAGTCGCACCGCGCCGCGACATGATCCCGGATTTCCGCGACCATCGCATACGAGTGCACGAAATAGACATGCGGCGACGGCTTCAGCCCGTTGAGCACCGGATGGGACTTCATGTCGATCAGCTCGTTCCAGCCCATGTGCGGCACGGGCAGGGCTGGGTCGGTCGGCTTGATCCGCTCGACCGCTCCGGGAATCCATCCCAACCCGCGTGTCTCCACATCCTCGCGCCCGACATCCGCCATCAGCTGCATGCCGACACAGATGCCGAGGAACGGCCGCCGGCTGCGGAACACAGCCTCGTTCAGCGCCTCGCCCACGCCCTCGCGCGACGCCAGCCCCGCTGCGCAATCGGCAAAGTGCCCCACGCCCGGCAACACGATACGGTCCGCCTGCCGGATGCGGTCCGGGTCTGCGGTCAGCTGCACGGTCAGCGGGATCTCGAAATGGTTCGCAGCCGCCTCGAGGGCGCGCTGAACCGACCGGACGTTACCCGATCCGTAGTCGATGATCGCAAGGCGGGTCATGGGCTACGGGATGTAGTGACGAAACGCCCGGATGTCACGCGCGGCCGGGTCGCCTAGAGCGAACCCTTCGTGCTCGCCACCTGGCCGTTCAGCCGCGTATCACGCGCCGCCGCCATGCGCAGCGCCCGCGCCAGCGACTTGAAGCTCGCTTCCGCGATGTGGTGCGAGTTCTCGCCATAGAGCAGTTCGAGGTGCAGACACGTCCCCGAATTCATCGCGAAGGCGTGGAAGAACTCCTTGAACAGCTCGGTGTCGACCTCGCCGACCTTGTCGCGCTTGAACGAGACCTTCCAGATGAAATACGGCCGGTTGCACAGGTCCACCGACGCACGGGCCAGCGTCTCGTCCATCGGCACATAGGCGTGGCCGAAGCGGATCACGCTGCCATAACCGTCGATGGCCTTCTTGAACGCCTCGCCCAGCACGATGCCGACATCTTCCATCGTATGGTGCTGGTCGATATGCAGGTCGCCCTTGGCCTCGACCGTGATGTCCATGGCCGAATGCTTGGCGAAGCTCTCGAGCATGTGGTCGAAGAATCCGATGCCGGTCGAGATGCTCGACTTGCCCGACCCGTCGACGTCCACGGAGACCCTGATCCGGGTCTCCTTGGTCTCGCGGACCACTTCGGCTTTACGCTCTTTCTCCGCCATAAGCGGGGCCTCCGGCATTAACTGTGCGTTCGCTTCCCGAACCTAGTTTTGCCAGCGAACGGTCGAGGAATCCTGAATGCAGCGGTGCATTTAGGCCCTGACCCCCGCGAACGCCACCGGATTCCGGTCAAAAGGGCGGCAAAATGCCCGCGAAGAGGGACAAAGGCGCGGACAAGCGCCCGGAGAACCGCCCAGAGACCCGCTCTGGGAAGCGGAAACTCGGCCTTGCCGGCCGGGTCGCCCTGATCGCGATTTGCGCAGCTGTCGTTGCGACGCTCGCCCAGTGGGTCGCCACTCCTATCCTGGCCCAGAACGAGGTGCGCAATCAGCGCGCAATCGCCGTAACCAGCGGCGCAAACCTGCTGGCCGATGTCTCCACGCTGCACGCCCGCGCCGGGCACTGGGACGAAATCGATCAACTGGTCGACGCCTTGTCGGATGGCCTGCCGCGCGGCCAGTCCGCCGTCTTCGACGCCAACTGGCAGCTTGTCGCGCGGGACGGCGTGCCTGACGCCCTGCCGCCGGTCAGATCCCTGATGCCGCTGGCGAAGGACCGCAACGCCATTCTCGATGTCGGCGAACGTGTCTACGCCGTGCGCGCCATCGGCGACACTGATCACATTTATGGCTACGCCGTATTCTCCTTCAGCCCGCGTTCCGCGCTGGAAATCTGGCTCGCCATCGTTCTGTTGAACGCACTTGTCCTGGTGCTCGCGCTGGCCGTCATCGCGCCATTCCTCATCCCGATCGCCAAGCGCGCGCTGAAACCCGTCACCGATCTCGAACGCGGCATCCGCAAGCGCGATGCAAAGGACAAGTCCCGGCTCGCCGATTCGTCCGACGACCGCCTGCTCAAGCCGCTGCTCGGCGCCATCGACGAGGTGCATGAACGCTCGGAAGCCGCCATGCGCCGCGCGCTCACCATGGCCTACACCGATCCCGTCACACGCCTGCCGAACCGCCTGCGCTTCATCTCGAAGCTCGAAGGCACGATCGACCGCGCGGCGCAGCCCGCCTATCTCGTGATCTGCGACCTCGACCGCTTCCGCCAGATCAACGTCAACTTCGGCCCGCGCGTCGCCGACATGGCGCTGGCCACCGTCTCCGAACGCCTGCGCGCCACAGCTTCGCAGGCGCAGACCGGGCAGTTCTTCATCGGCCGTCTCGGCGCCGACCAGTTCGGCATCATCTTCCCGGCCTCCGACCAATCCACCGTCAGCACCTTCCTGATGGCGGCCGAGCAGTCCGTTTCCGAGGGCATGATGCTGGAAGACCAGCACGTCCGCCTCACGGCCTCCTTCGGCGCCGCCTGCGCTCCGAAGGATGCCACCACCGGGGCCGACCTGCTGAAGCAGGCCGAAACCGCGCTCAAGGAAGCCAAGCGTCTGCCAGGCATGCGCCGCGCCTTCTTCGACCAGGGCCTGCTTGCGCAGGCGCGCGCCAAGGCGAAGCTGGAGGAGGAACTCCGCGAAGGCCTCGACCGCGGTGAATTCGTCGCCGTCTACCAGCCCAAGGTGAAATTCGAGAGCGGCGAACTCGTCGGCGCCGAAGCGCTCGCCCGCTGGCGCCGGCCCGATGGCGCGATCGTCTCGCCGGGCGTGTTCATTCCGATCGCCGAGGAGCTCGGCCTGATCGCGCAGCTGGGCAAGAGCGTCATGCGCGACGCCTGCTTTGCCGCCGCCCGCTGGAACCGTAAGGGCGTCAACGCCTCCATCGCCGTCAACGTCTCGCCCCACCAGTTCGACGATCCCGACTTCATCCCGTCGGTCTATCAGGCGCTCGACGATTCCGGCCTCAGCCCAGAAAAGCTCGAACTGGAAATCACCGAAAGCGCCGCCGTCGCCGATCCTGATCGCGTCGCGCGTATCATGTGGCCGCTGCGCAATCGCGGCGTCCGCCTCGCTATCGACGATTTTGGCACCGGCCATTCCAACTTCGCCTCGATCACGCGCCTACCGTTCGACGTCTTCAAGATCGACCAGCAATTCGTCCGCGCGCTGTCCACCGACCCGCACGCCCCCGCCATCGTCGAGATGATCCTCGCCATGGCCGAGGCGCTCGGTCAGGAAACCGTCGCGGAAGGCGTGGAAACGAAAGAGCAGGCCGACTTCCTGCTCCGCCGCGCCTGCACCATCGGGCAGGGCTACTACTACTCCCCGCCGCTCCCTGCCGATGAATTCGACGCCTTCGTGCGCAGCTGGCGTCCGCGTCCGGCAGATCGCTTCGCGGCGTAGCCTGCACCCATCGAGTTCAGCAGCCCTTTGCGACAACCTCCGGCGCTTCATCTGACGACGCCGTCAGCGCGTTGCCGCTCAGCGTGTACGTCACGGTCGCATCAATCGGCGGGGCGCCGGGATCTCCGGTCGAACCGGTGTAGCGTATCGCGAAGTCGGCGCCCGCAGGCGGCGGCGTCACCACCGCTCCCGCAATATCGACGCCGCCGTCCTCGTACTCCGTCGCCATCGGCGCGCTGGACAACGCCGTTGCCGGGCCAGCGTCGTCGAACAGGTAGACGGTCATGGTCGAGGCCGTGCAGCCCATGTTGGTGAAGCCGGAATCGTCAGTGAACCCCAGCCGCCCGCCGCCGAACGTCACCGGCGTGATCTCGCCGATGTCGCCCCAGCCGCCGGACTTCCCGAAATCGCGAAACGCGCAGTCGATCCTGAACGCTCCATTCGCGCGCGACAGGTAGAACGCCGACAGGCTGGCCTGACAGGGGTGGCAGCCATTCTCCTGCTCGCGCGCCGCCAGCAGGAAATAGCGCCCGCCGCTCCGCTTCAGGAAAACCGCGCGCGTCGCCTCCGGCATCACGCTCGTCTCCGACGGCGCGTGCGCGACGACGCCAGTCGTCTTGTCCGCTTCCGGAAACGCCGCGAGCATCGCCGCCAGTGTGTCTGCCTCCGTCAGTTCCGCTGTCGCCGCCTGCTCCGGCGCCTTTGCCGGCGGATCCCCGCAAGCCGCCAGCAACAGCGCCGCGATTCCAGCCAGCCAGCCAAACCTCTTCATGCGCGATCCCCCGCTGGCGGTCCTTAAACACCATGTTAGGCCACGCCCGCCTAACCCGGCCAATCGTTCGTTCAGGCCGGAATCCAGCATATATCGAATATCGATAAAAACTATTGTCCCCGCATCCCGCACGGGGTAAACTCGGATCGGTCAGGAAGTTATCCGCATGTCGTCGACGCCCGTTTGGCACTCCACAACCATTCTCGCCGTGAAGAAGGGCCGCAAGCTCGTAGTCATGGGGGATGGTCAGGTGTCGATGGGCGACACCGTCATGAAGGGCAACGCCCGCAAGGTCCGGCGCATCGGCGAGAAAGGTGAGATTCTCGCAGGCTTCGCCGGAGCGACCGCAGATGCGTTCACTCTCTTCGAACGCCTCGAACAGAAGCTCGAACGCTTCCCCGGCAATCTCCAGCGCGCCGCCGTGGAACTCGCGAAAGACTGGCGCACTGACAAATACCTCCGGAATCTCGAAGCCCTCATCATCGTGGGCGACGCGACATCACTGCTCGTCATCACGGGCAGGGGCGACGTGCTCGAGCCGGAGCATCCGATCGCGGCCATAGGTTCAGGGGGCAACTATGCGCTGTCCGCCGCACGCGCGCTGTACGAGTACGAAGACGACGCCGAAAAGATCGCACGCAAAGCGATGACGATCGCGGCCGAAGTCTGCGTCTACACAAACAGCAACTTCGTGTTGGAGACACTGGATGTTTGACCGCACTGACCTGCGCGCGGCCGTAGAGGCCGGCGCAATAAGCGACGAGGCGTCGAAACGCCTCGAAGCCTTCCTGAAAGCCCGCAACGACCCGGATCGCATGCTCGATCCCGAGAACCTGCGCTTCCTCTCGAACTTCAACGACGTCTTCCTCACCATCGGCATCGTGATCCTGATGGTCGGGCTCGGCTTCCTCTCGGCCATCTCGGTCATCAACGTGCTGGGCCTTTCCAGCATGTCGAACCCGGAAAACTTCACCGAAGCCAATACGCTCGCCAACTCGATCCGCCTCGCCATCATTCTCTCGCCCATCCCGGTGATCGTGGGCGCCTGGCTGCTCGCGGAATACTTCTGCGGCAAGCGACGCCTGCTGCTGCCGTCCATGGCGCTCAGCGTGGCGATCGTGTGGGGCAGCGCCGTCATGGCGGCCGGCCTCGCGAGCTTCCTCGTCGATCCGGTCCAGACGGCGATCCAGGCCGAACGCGACTTCAACCCGTGGAGCATCCTCGCCGGCGTCAGCTATTCCGGCTTCGCCGCCGCGGCTCTCGCATCGGCCGCGATCTTCTGGCGCTTCCGCCTGCCGTTCTCGCTCTTCCTGCTCGCGGGTTCCATCGCCGGTCTCTTCTACACCGCGGTCGCCCAGCTCGGCGGCGCGAACGAACTGTTCAGCGGCGCAGCCATGCTCGGCATCGGCATCGCCACGCTGATCTTCGCCGTCGCCTTCGACATGCGGGATCCGACGCGCACCACGCGCAATGCAGACCACGCCTTCTGGCTCCATATGGCCGCCGCTCCGCAGATCATTTTTGGCGTGCGCGGTCTTGTGCAGGGTTCGGGCTTCGCTCCAGCCAGCACGACCGACGCCACGGTGATGCTGATCGTGCTCGTCCTCTTCGGGATAATCTCGCTAGCGCTCAACCGCCGCGCGCTGATCGTCTCGGGCCTCGTCTCCTTCGCGACGGCGCTCGGCGTGCTGGTCACAGGTTCGGGCTGGAGCGGGCTCAACGCCCTGATGCTCACCGCCCTCATCGTCGGCGGCGCCATCGTCCTCCTGGGCGGCGGCTGGCGCACGGCGCGGCGCTTCATCCTGAAACTCTTCCCCTCCACGGGTCTCACGGGACGCATCTTCCCGCCGGAACCTGCGTAAGAAGAACTGTCTTGCTGATATGAGCAGCCATGAGCTAGCGAAGCTGACCTGGCTTCCCTAGTTCATGGCGATCATGTCCGAATTCACCCCGCGCGAAATCGTTTCCGAGCTCGACCGCTTCATCGTCGGCCAGCCCGAGGCCAAGCGCGCTGTGGCGCTCGCCCTGCGCAACCGCTGGCGCCGCAAGCAGCTCGCCGAAGCGCTGCGCGAGGAAGTGACCCCCAAGAACATCCTCATGATCGGCCCCACGGGCGTGGGCAAGACCGAGATCTCGCGCCGCCTGGCAAAGCTCGCGAAAGCGCCGTTCCTCAAAGTCGAAGCCACCAAGTTCACGGAAGTCGGCTATGTCGGCCGCGACGTCGAACAGATCATCCGCGACCTCGTCGAGATCTCCATATCCATGGTGCGCGAGCGCCGCCGCAAGGACGTGCTCGCCAAGGCCGAAGCCGCCGCCGAGGAGCGCGTTCTCAACGCCCTCGTCGGCGCCACGGCGCAACCGAGCACGCGCGAAAGCTTTCGCACGAAACTGCGGGCAGGGACGCTCGACGACAAGGAGATCGAGGTCGACATGGCCGACAACGCCTCGCCGCTGGGCGGCTTCGACATCCCCGGTCAGCCCGGCTCGTCCATCGGCATGGTCAACCTCTCGGACCTTCTCTCGAAATCATTTGGCGGTCGCAGCAAGCGCGTGCGCACCACCGTGAAAGAGGCCTACAAGCCGCTCGTCCAGGAAGAATCCGACAAGCTCCTCGACAATGAAAGCGTCACGCGCGAGGCCCTGCGCGTCACCGAGGAAGACGGCATCGTCTTCCTCGACGAGATCGACAAGATCGCCTCGCGCTCCGAACGCGCCGGCGCCGATGTCTCCCGCGAAGGCGTGCAGCGCGACCTTCTCCCGCTGATCGAGGGCACCACCGTCTCGACCAAGCACGGTCCGGTGAAGACCGACTACATCCTCTTCATCGCGTCGGGCGCCTTCCACGTCGCCAAGCCATCCGACCTGCTGCCCGAACTCCAGGGCCGCCTGCCGATCCGTGTCGAGCTGAAGGCCCTGTCGCGCGACGATCTCAAGCGCATCCTCACCGAGCCCGAAGCCAACCTCATCATGCAGTACACCGCCCTGATGAAGACCGAAGGCGTCGATCTCGCCTTTGAACCCGATGCGATCGACGCCATCGCCGATATCGCCGTGCAGGTGAATGACTCGGTTGAGAACATCGGCGCCCGCCGCCTCCACACCATCCTCGAACGCGTCCTCGACGAGATCAGCTTCTCCGCCTCCGACCGCAACGGCCAGGCCTTCCGCATCGACGGCGCCTACGTCCGCGACAAGGTCGCTCGCATGGCCGGCGACAAGGACCTGTCGAAGTACATCCTCTAGCCACGAGTGACGCAGCGCGGACGCTCTCACGACGGGGTCATTCTCGGGACAAGTCCGAGAATGACCCCGTCGAAAATCGCTCAACTGTAGGAAACAGCTGCGACTACTTCGTAGGACGGCCGAAAAACATCCCGCCTGAATTCAGCGATCTAGCTCCGCAAACTGTAGGACGCAGCTGTTTTCTTTCAGCAGGGCTCCTGACCGGGCGCATACTCCTGCCCATCGCTTCCGCATGGAAGGGCAGCCGTACACTGTTCACCGGCGCGGGAGCGATGCGTTCGAGCGTGGAGTGAGGCTTCCAACCATCGAAGCCGAAGCTCAGCCCCCGCGAATGCCGAGGTCAAGCCGTCGGCCAAGTGGGGAGGTAGTCGGGGGATCGTGGCCGAACATCCACGACCCGCACGCCGCCGGCGATACCAACGGCAGAGGGGTGAAACGATCCCCTTGTCCGAGGCTGGCGCAGCAACGAACGCGGGGACGCGGGTGATCCGCTTTCCTTCTATCCACTACCGGTAGCCGCCAACAGGCGGACGCCAAACCAGCGGGGCATCTCCCGCGTCCCCGGCCCTTCCAATTGGGGCCACACGTCCACCGAAGCCCGCAGGGCGCAGGTGGAGAGCTACAGCATCCCAGGCGGTGAGCACCGGCCTGACGGAGAGATCACGCCCACGCCTCATGATTCGACGGGCTCACCGGCTTCGGCCTACACCGCCTGCACGCCCGTCAGGGGGTAAACCGCTTCCTCGACATAGCGGCTGCCCGCCTTGGTGGCGCGCGAGGAGTACATGCAGAAGCGGTCCACCCAGAAGGGCTCGGTGCGGAACCCGCCCGCATCCTCCAGGAAGCGCGCCACATCCACGTCGCTCGCGCCGTGGCAGTAGGCGAGGGTGACGTGCGCCTTGAACTTCCGCGGCTCGGGCGCAAGGCCCGCACGGCGCACCGCGCTCTCGCACATCGCCGCCAGCCGCGCGAGATCCGGCGGCGCATCGATGCCCGCCCACAGCGCGGTCGGCTCGCGCCCGCCAAAGCTTCCGGCACCCGCAAGCTGGATCTCGAACGGCGCCGCCACGATCTGCCCCAGCTCGTGATCCGCATCGCGCGCCATGGCCTCGTCGATGTCGCCAAGGAAGCGTAGCGTGAGGTGATGATGCTCCGGCAGCCGCCACGACGCGCCCGGCACGTCTGTCTCCAGCATGGCGAGGCGTTCGGATACCTCCTCCGGTATCGGAATGGCGATGAAGAGACGCAGCGACATCGGTCAGGCCTGGCGCAGGGGCTCGTGCGAAAAAATCAGCAGCGAGAGCGTAATGCAGCTTACGCTGCCTCCCGCGCACTGACTCTGGTTGGAATCAAGGGTTACCGCGTCATTCACCGCGATCACAGACACGCCAGCAGCGCGCGGAAAGCCCGGTTTTGCTTGCATTAACACGCCCGAATGCCCATTATTTCAGGGAATTGCCGCGGCTCCCCGCGGCGTGAGAAGAAGGTTGAGACAACACCATGGCTGACTTCCAGTACGCCCAGCAGCGCTCAGGCGCTCAGACGGGCGATATGGCCACGGACGCCGGCCTCCGCAAATTCATGCTCGGCGTCTACAACAAGCTTGGCCTCGGCATCCTGCTGGCCGGCGCGCTTGCCTATGTGGCGGGTACGGTTCCGGCTGTGTCGGAATTCGTCTTCACCGCGCCGATGATCTACGTCGTGCAGTGGGGCCCCGTCGTCCTGCTGCTCGGCTCGATGTTCTTCATGAAGAACGCATCGCCGCTCGCAACCGGCATCCTGTACTGGGCCATCGTCACGTTGATGGGTCTCGGCCTCGGCATCTGGGTGCTGATGGCGGAAAGCGGCGTGTCGTCCTCGACGCGCGGCGGCATCGGCATGACCACGACCTACGTGACCATCGCCAAGGCCTTCCTGATTACGGCCTCAGCCTTCGGCGCGCTGTCGCTGTTCGGCTACACCACGAAGCGTGACCTCTCGGGCATCGGCTCCTTCGCCATGATGGCGATCTGGGGCGTGTTCGCGATGTCGCTGCTGAACTTCATCCTGCCCCCGTCCTCGATGTTCGAATGGATCATCATGGGCGCGGTGTTCGCTCTCTCGGCGGTGCTGATCGCGGTCGAAACGCAGCAGCTGAAGAACGGCTATTATGCTCTCGGCGGCGACGCCCGCAGCCTTGCGGTGCTCACCAACTGGGGCGCGCTGAACTTCTTCATCTCGTTCATCAACATGTTCCGCATCGTTCTGATGTTCCTGTCCTCGCGCGAGTAATCGCTGCGAGGCAACACAAAACGGAGAACCCCGGCCTCGCGGCCGGGGTTTTTCATTCACCGCTGTGGATCAGGCCCTGTGGATCGGTGGGGGATAACTAGTCGACCACCTCGAACCGCTTTTTCTCGAACACCCGCAACACCTGCGCGAGATCGTGCCCCCGCTTCAGGATCTGTCCCGTGGCGTTGCTGACCGAATACGCGCCCTGGCGTCGCGAAAGTTCAGGACGTTTCTCCACGGTCCATGTCGGCGCCTCGGATGCACGCTTGTGCATGCAGAACATCGCATGGTCCTTGAACGCCCCGATCGCGTAGTCGCGACATTCCCCCTCCGCAACGAGTCGTCCGTAGACGCGGAGAATGAGCTCAAGCTCCTTTCGGTCGAACATTGTTCGCTGCGGATGAGCGCCAGGAGACGTTGAAAACGCGGCCTGAGTCTGATCCGTCATGAGCGCTCCCGGGAGGAAACTAACAGGCGACATGTTCAAGCTGGGATCATTACAGAGATTTCGCAATACGAACGCAATTAGGCCTAGCCAAAGCCACCGATCACGGGCAGGTTAACAACGTCGGGCGGATGGTTAAGACGCCGACCTTGGACCCAACAGCCCCCCAGCCCCCCAGGGTTGCGACTGACGGTCCGTCCGACACCTAATCTCCTGAAAATCAGAACTTTTCTGGCGCTAAAAGCGCTTTGGCCAATCGCGTTTGCGCCGGCCATCGCCGTTAAGAAATTTCCTAATTCGAATCGGTTTGCTGATTCGCATTGGGCGAATTTTCACCGGCCTGATGCTTCCTTGCGCGCGAGCCCGGGGCGTAGCAAGTCGAAGCCCCGCCATGGTCGATGGAAGCACGATGGAAGCGCTGAAGGTCGACGCCCTCGTGAAGTCGTTTGGCTCGCGCAAGGCGGTGAAGGGCGCGAGCTTTTCGGTGAACGCCGGAGAGACCGTCGCCTTCCTCGGCCCCAATGGCGCGGGCAAGTCCACCACGCTGCGCATGATCGCCGGCTTCCTCGAGCCCGACAGCGGCGACGCCCTCATCAACGGCGCGTCCATCCTGTCAGACCGCACCAAAGCGCAGCTCTCGCTTGGCTATCTCGCCGAAGGCGCGCCGCTCTATCTCGACCTCTCCGCCCGCGACTTCCTCGGCTTCCTCGCCCGCACCCACGGCCTCGGCCGCAATGCTGCCCGCGACGCCATCGCCCGCGTGGCGGAGGACGCTGCCATCGCCGACGTGCTCTCGCGCCCGATCGAGACGCTGTCGAAAGGCTATCGCCGCCGCGTCGCGCTCGCCGGCGCCATTGTGCACGATCCGCCGGTCCTGGTGCTGGACGAGCCAACCGACGGCCTCGATCCCAACCAGAAGATGGCCATGCGCGCGCTGATCGCCCGCATGGCGAAGGACAAGGCGATCCTGATCTCCACCCACCAGCTCGATGAGGTGGAAGCGATGTGCACGCGCGCCATCGTGATCGACCGCGGAGACATCAAGGCGGACGGTACGCCCGCGGAAATCGCCGGACGCACGCCGAGCGGCAAGCTTGAAGACGCCTTCCACGCCCTCACCCGCACGGAGAAAGCCGCGTGAGGGAGGATGTCGCCCGCAACATGAAGCAGGCGGGCAACGCCCTGCGTGCGGTCTACATCCGCGAGCTTGCGGCTTACTTCCTGACGCCGCTGGCCTACGTGTTCATCGCGATCTTCCTCATCACGCTCGGCGCCTTCACGTTCGAGATCGGCCGTTTCTTCGACACCAACCGCGCCGACCTCGCGCCTTTCTTCCTGTTCCACCCCTGGCTCTATCTCGTCTTCCTCCCCGCCATCGCCATGCGCCTCTGGGCCGATGAAGCGAGGGGAGGGACGCTTGAACTCCTGCTGTCGCTTCCCGCGCCGACATGGTCGCTCGTGCTCGGCAAGTTCCTGGCGGCGTGGACGGTCGCAGGCGCAGCCCTCCTGTTGACGACGCCGATGTGGATCTCGGTCAACTGGCTCGGCCAGCCTGACAACGCTGCGATCTTCCTCGCCTACGCGATCAGTTTCCTGATGGCGGGCGGCTACCTCGCGATCGCCTGCGCCCTTTCCGCAGCTGCCGGAAGTCAGGTCATTGCCTTCGTACTGTCGGTCGCGGTCGGCTTCCTGTTCACCGCCGCGGGCCTGCCTGTTGTCGCTTCTGGCGCGGCATCCGTGTTCGGGCCGGGGCTTGCCGAAGCGATGGCCTCGTTCTCGCTGCTTACCCATTTCGAGGCGGCCCAGCGTGGCGTGCTCGAGATGCGAGCGCTGGTGTTCTATGTCGGCTTCATCGCCGTCTGGCTGTCGCTGAATGCGCTGTGGGTCAGCGCAAGGAAGGGCGGCTGATGCGCAGGAGCCATTACGCCATCCTCGCCAGCGTGCTCGTGGCAGTCGCGTTCATCGGCCTGAACCTCGCCTCGTGGAAATGGCTCGCGCCCGCCCGCGCCGACTTCACGGCCAATGGCCTTTACACCATGTCATCCTCGGCCAGGCAGGTGGTTCAGCGCCTCGCTGAACCTGTCGAGCTGGAGCTGGTCTATTCCCGCAGCGTCGGCGCCGAATTCCCGAACATCCGTGCCCATGCCGATCGCGTGCGCCAGCTGATGGCCGAGATCGCGGCCCAGAGTGGCGGCAAGGTGAAGATCCGCGAGACCGAGCCGGAGCCCTTCTCCGATGAGGAGGATCGCGTTGTTTCCGCCGGCATCACGCCCGCGCCGACCAACGGTGCGGACCCGATCTATTTCGGCGTCATCGGCCACAACACGGTCGACGACAACATCGCCATCCCCCTCCTTGCGCCCGAGCGTGATGCCCTGCTGGAATACGAACTCGTTCGCCTGATCTCGCAGCTCGACGATCCGGCCCCGCCGAAGGTGGCGGTGATATCGTCCCTGCTGGCCTACCAGCTCGATCCATCAGAACCGGGCTCGGCCTTCATCCTGCGTGAAGCAAGACGCGCTTTCGATATCGAGATCGTGCCGCCGGATTTCCGCTCGCTGCCGAACGGGACGGATGTGCTGCTGATGGTGAACCCCGGCCCGCTGGACGAGTGGCAGGAATACGTCGTCGACCAGTTCCTGATGCACAGGGGACGTGCGCTGATCGCGCTGGACCCGTTCTCGCGCGTGGCCGCAACTCAGCCCGGCGCGCAGGCCGCAACCACATCTGCCATCGGCCGTCTCGCCGATACGCTCGGCGTGACCATCGGGCCGGATACTGTCGCTGACCGTGCGCTCGCGCTCCCGGTCAACGTCGATGCAGGCGGCGGCCGCACTATGGTCGTCGGGCAGCCGCTCTTCCCGGCCGTGCCGCCCGCGCTGATGTCGCGCACGGACATCATCACGGCCGACCTGTCGCGCCCGATAAACTTCGGCGCGCCCGGCCATCTGATCGCCAATCCACCAGCGGGCCTTGCCTTCACCACTCTGATCGAGACCACTGCGCAGGCAGCGCTGATATCGAAAGACATCGCCGCGACCGATCCCGGCCCGCGCGCCGTGCTTGAGGCGTACATGTCCGGCGACACGCCACAGATTCTCGCCGGCCGCCTGTCAGGCGAGCTGCGCTCGTCCTTCACGCTGCCGCCTCCCGCGCCTCCGCAGGACGATCCCGTCCTCGCCGAGCTGGAAAAGCAGGAGATGGCGCGCGTGCCGCCCTACCTGTCGCGCTCCGAAAATCCTGCCCAGATCGTGCTGGTCGCGGACGCTGATGCGTTCGACGACGGCTTCTACGTCAACAACGGCACGCCGATTTCGGACAACGCCGCTTTCGTTCTCAACGCGCTGGACAATCTCAGCGGCGATGAGGCGCTGACGGCGCTGCGTTCGCGTGCGCCTGCCGCGCGCCCGATGGATCGCGTCGATGACCTGCGCGCCGCGGCGCGCGACCGGCTCTATGAGGAGCAGCAGCGGCTGGAGAAACTGCTCGCCGATGCCGAGGGGCGGGTGAACCTGCTCGAAGGCCGCCGTCAGGGCGGGGCAGCATTGGCGCCGGAAGAACTGGACGAGATCGCAAGCTATCGCGAACAGGCCACAGGCATCCGCAAACAGCTGCGTGGCGTCGAGCGCGAATTCCGGCGCGATATCGATGCGCTCGCCGGCCAGCTGCAGTTCATCAACGTCTGGCTGCCGCCGATCTTCGTCGGCGTGCTTGGCCTTGGCGTATTCGTGTGGCGCTCGCGCAGACGTGGAGCGAAATCATGAGCGGCGCAGGCGCAGCCCTCCGGCGCAGGACGTTGATCATTCTCGCAGGCGTGGCCGGCGTGTCAGCGCTGCTTGGCGCTGCATCCTTCATGCCGCCGGCGGAAGAACTTCCACGCGCCGAGGTCGGCCAGCGCGTCCTGCCGGCGTTCGAATCCAAGGCGGCGCTCGTTTCGCTCGTCATGGTGACGACGTCGGAGGAGAGCTACCACCTCGTGAAGAACGCCGACGGCTGGGTGATCCCGGAAAAAGGCAATTATCCCGTCAGTCCCGCGCGCCTGCAGGAACTGACGCAGGCGCTGTCCTACATCGCTTACGCACGGCCGATGACGCGGGACGAGAAGAAGTTCGACCGCATCGGTCTTGGCGATCCCACGACAGGCGGCACGGGCGCACTGCTCGAAGTCGGCGATGGTTCGGGTGTCAATTTCGCGAAGCTGCTGGTCGGTTATCGCGACGGCCGCACCTACGTCCGCAGGCCAGACGATCTGCAGGCGTGGGTGGTCGACAATGGTGTGCTGCCACCGCTGCAGCGTGCCGTGCGCTGGCTTGATCTCGACGTGGCGCCGGTGAAGGCCGAAGACATTGCCGGCGTCGATGTGCGTCCGGCGCAGGGTCCATCCTATCGCCTTGTCCCGAATGCTGTTGGCGGGTTCAGCCTCGCGCCGCCCTACAATACCCGGCCGGTCGTCGCTGCGCTGGCGCCCAATGTGGCGGCCGAGGCGCTGACACGGTTCTCGGCCGTGGATGTCGCTCCGGCCCTGCAGATTGCCGTCGGCGCGCCGGTCGCCGAGCACATCACGCGCACCAAGTCCGGCGCCGCCATCGTGGTGCGCAGCTGGAGGCATGAGGATCGCGGCTGGGTAACGATCGGCGCAGCAGTCGCGGAGGGCGCGCCGCCCGAGGCGATGAATCAGGCGATGGCGATCAATACGAAAGCCGCGCCGTGGGCGTTCGCGCTGACAGAGATGGATTGGGGAAGCTTCTCGACGCCGCTGGCGGCGATCGTCGACTGAGCGCTACTTCTTCTGCGCTGCGCCGAGGATCAGGCCTTCCATGCCGTCCTTCTGGACCAGCACGACGCAGCCCGAGGCGCATTTTACCGGGAATTTCTGGGCGCCGCCCTTCCACTCACCGATCTGCTCGAAACCGGTGACCAGGTTCCAGTAGGTCATCGGCTTGCCCTTGTTGGTCCCGCCGCCGGGCGTGACCTTGGTCGCGCCGGGACGGAAGCGCACGAGGATCACGCCAGCCTTGGTCGCCTTGTCTGGCAGGGCGCCGGTGACGACGATGCTGTCCTTGTCGAACGAGACGCTCGCCGGATAGGGGCTGATGTCGCGGACCGCGAAGCGCTCTTCGATGTCCTTAATGCTGGTGCCAGGGCCGTGCAGGCGGCCCGAATAGACGACCTGCGGCGTGTACGGTCCGCGATAGGCCAGCACGCGGTTGTAGCGCTTCTGGCGGTCGGTGAATTCCGGCTTCGCGAACGTGTCGTCCCAGCCGAGATAGTCCCAGATGCCGACCGGGTAGGTGAGGGCGATAACGTCCGACCGCTCGGCCAGCTTCTGGATGTTGGCGTTCGCGACCGGGCAGTTGCCGCAACCCTGGCTGGAGAACAACTCCATCACCACGGGGCGCACGGCATGCTCGGGCACGTTCATGCCGCCGCGCTGGGCCAGCGCGGAAGGCGTGAACGCCAGCGCCAGAGCGGCGCAGAACAGACGTGCGGTGAACGACTTCATTCCGACCCGATTATCTCGCAGGTGCACAAACGTCCGAATCAAGACGCTGTGACTCCTAGTGACCGGAGGCTCACGAAGCCTTGGCCAGCTCCCTCAGCACATAATGGAGAATGCCGCCGTTTCTGTAGTAATCCAGCTCGTTTTCCGTATCGATGCGCACTTTTGCTTCGAAAGTCCGTGAGGCGCCGTCGGGGTAGGCAACGTTCACCGAGACAACCTGCCGCGGAAGCAGGCCGGCGATACCGTCGATCGTGACGGTTTCCGCGCCCGTAAGGTTCAGGGTCTTCCAGCTTTCGCCCTCCGCGAACTGCAGCGGGATCACGCCCATGCCGATCAGGTTGGAGCGGTGGATGCGCTCGAAGCTCTCGGCGATGACCGCGCGGACGCCGAGCAGGCGGGTCCCCTTGGCGGCCCAGTCGCGTGACGAGCCGGTGCCGTATTCCTTGCCGGCGAAGATCACCAGCGGCGTCTTCTCGGCGATGTACTCCATCGCCGCGTCGTAGATCGCCTTCTGCTGGCCGTCCTTCTTGGTGACGCCGCCTTCGACGCCGGGGACCATGTGGTTCTTGATGCGAATGTTGGCGAACGTGCCGCGCATCATGACTTCATGGTTGCCGCGGCGCGCGCCGTAGGAGTTGAACTCCGTCACCGGCACCTGGTGTTCGCGCAGGTAGTTGCCCGCCGGGCCTTTGACCGAGATGTCGCCGGCCGGCGAGATATGGTCGGTCGTGATCGAGTCGCCGAACAGCGCGAGGATCTTCGCGCCCTTGATGTCGGTGACAGGCTCCGGGGTCATCGTCATGCCCTCGAAATAGGGCGGGTTCTGGACGTAGGTGGAGGCCATCGGCCAGCCATAGGTGGCGCCGCCCTCGACCTTGATCTTCTGCCACTGTTCATCGCCCTTGAAGACGTCAGAATAGCGCGTGGCGAACATCTCGGCCGTGACGACGGCGCGCACGGTGTCCGAAATTTCCTTCGAGGTCGGCCATATCTCCGAGAGATAGACCGGCTCGTTTTCGTCATCGTAGCCGATAGCGTCGTTGGTGATGTCGACATTCATCGAGCCCGCGAGGGCGTAGGCGACGACCAGCGGCGGCGAGGCGAGATAGTTCGCGCGAACGTCGGGGTTCACGCGGCCTTCGAAGTTGCGGTTGCCCGACAGCACTGATGTGGCCACGAGATCGCCCTGCGCGATGGCGGCGGAAATGTTCTCGGGCAGGGGCCCCGAGTTGCCGATGCAGGTCGTGCAGCCATAACCGACGAGGTTGAAGCCAAGGGCATCGAGATCGTCGGTGAGCCCGGCCTTGTTGAGATAGTCGGTGACGACCTGCGAGCCCGGCGCAAGCGAGGTTTTCACCCACGGTTTCGTGGTGATCTTGCGCTGGCGGGCGTTACGCGCCAGCAGGCCGGCAGCGATCAGGACGGACGGGTTCGACGTGTTGGTGCAGCTGGTAATGGCTGCAATCACGACGTCGCCATGGCCGATCGTGTACTGTTCGCCTTCGACTTTCGCACGGACGTGCGACTTGTCGAGGCGGTTGAATTCCTTGTCGAGAGCGACCGCGAAATTGTCGGCTGCGTCGCGTAGCACGATGCGGTCCTGCGGGCGTTTCGGACCGGCGATGGAGCTTTCGACCTTGGAGAGTTCGAGTTCCAGGGTGTCGGTGAACACGGGATCCTTCATGTCGGCGCGCCAGAAGCCCTGCGCCTTGGCATAGGCTTCAACCAGCGCCACGCGTTCGGCCAGGCGGCCGGTCGAGGACAGGAAGTTGATCGTCTCCTTCGAGATCGGGAAGAAGCCGCAGGTTGCGCCATACTCCGGCGCCATGTTCGCGATCGTGGCCTGGTCCTCGAGCGACAGGTTGTCGATGCCGGGGCCGTAGAATTCCACGAACTTGCCGACGACGCCGCGCTTGCGCAGCATCTGGGTGACGGTCAGCACGAGGTCGGTAGCGGTCGCGCCTTCCGGCAGTTGGCCCGTCAGCTTGAAGCCGACGACTTCCGGGATGAGCATAGAGACCGGCTGGCCGAGCATCGCGGCTTCAGCCTCAATGCCGCCAACGCCCCAGCCGAGAACCGACAGGCCGTTGATCATGGTGGTGTGCGAGTCGGTGCCGACGCAGGTGTCGGGGAAGGCGACGATCTCGCCGTCTTCCTCCTTCGTCCAGACAGTCTGGGCGAGGTATTCGAGGTTCACCTGGTGGCAGATGCCGGTGCCGGGCGGGACGACGCGGAAATTGTCGAACGCCGTCTGCCCCCACTTCAGGAACTCATAGCGCTCCATGTTGCGCTCGTATTCGCGCTTCACGTTCTGACCGAAGGACGAGGCCTTGCCGAAGAAGTCCACCATCACCGAGTGGTCGATGACGAGGTCGACCGGCACCAGCGGGTTCACTTTCTTGGGGTCGGCGCCGAGCTTGGCGGCGGCATCGCGCATGGCGGCGAGATCGACCACGGCCGGAACGCCCGTAAAGTCCTGCATCAGCACGCGGGCCGGGCGGTAGGCGATCTCGACCTCGGCCTTGCCCTTGTCCTTGACCCATTCGGCGAAGGCGCGGATATCCGCTTGGGTCACCGTCTTGCCGTCCTCGAACCGGAGCAGGTTCTCCAGCAGGACCTTCAGCGACACCGGCAGGCGCGAAATGTCGCCCAGGCCGTTTTGCGCTGCCGCTTCAAGGCTGTAATAGACGTACGTCTTGGCGCCGACCGTGAGGGTCTTGCGGGACTTGAAACTGTCGAGGGACGGCATGTCAGGGGCGCCTTTCGGTGCAGCGGCAATCATTGTTCGGGAAAGCCAGCGGGCCCCCGCTATGGCGGCGTTCCTACAGGACGCCGTATGGGTAAGCAATTGAGCGCCAAGGGGTAAAGATATTGATTGGCGCAGGCGCCTCATCACTGGTCCTTGAGGTCACGAATCTCGCGGCAGCACGGGGTCTGCGCGTGCTTTTCGAGGGGCTCGACCTCAAGGTTTCCGGCGGGGAAGTGCTCGAACTGCGCGGACCCAACGGTTCAGGCAAATCGACCCTTCTCCGGATTGTCGCCGGCCTGACCCGTCAGCATGCCGGGACTGTGACCTGGTCAGGCGCCAGCGGCGACGCGCCGCACCACTATCTGGGTCATCTCGATGCCGTGAAACCGTCTGAGACGGCGATCGAGCAGGCGACCTTCTGGGCGAGCTGTTTCGGCCGCGACCGGTCACTCGTCGCGCCGGTCATGCAACGCGTCGGTCTCAAGGGCCGCGAACGGGTGCCGGGCCGGGGTCTGTCGGCCGGCCAGAAACGCCGTCTGGCGCTGACGCGGCTGCTGATCGATCCGCGCCCCGTCTGGCTGCTCGATGAGCCGACTGCTGGGTTGGATATCGAGGGGCGCGGGCTTGTCGATGGCCTGGTGACCGAACACGTCGCGTCAGGCGGCATGGTGATCGCCGCCGTACATGGCGATGGGTTCGCTGGATCGCGCACACTCGATGTGTCGACCCTACCAAAGGGTGTTCCGGCATGAAGGGCGCTTTTGCCGTCTTCTCGCGCGAGCTGCGCCTTGCCTGGTCTGGCGGAGGAGGGGCGGCGCTGCCGGTCGGTTTCTTCGCGGCGGCATCAAGTCTGACGCCGTTCGCGGTGGGCAACGACATTGAGAACCTCAAGGTCGCCGGCCCCGGCGTGATGTGGATCGCGTTGGCGCTGTCGAGCCTGTTGCCGATGGAGCGGCTGTTCCAGTCCGATCTCGAGGACGGGACGCTGGACGCCTACGCCGGATCCGGCATGGCGATGGAAGGCGTGGTGCTCGCCAAGACCCTCGCGCACTGGATCGCGACGGGAATTCCTCTGGCGCTGATCGCGCCGGTCCTCTGGATCATGCTGCAGGGCCCGCCCGAGACGACGCCGTTCGTTGTCGTTGCGGCGTTGCTGGGTTCGCTCGCCTTTTTCTTTTTCGGATCGGTCGGCGCCGCACTCGCGGCTGGCCTCCGGCGCGGCGGCCTGCTGATCGCCCTTGTGACACTGCCGCTCTATGTGCCTGCGATGATATTCGGCGCGGCCTCGCTTTACGCTGCGGCGTCAGGTCAGCCCTGGCACACGGCGCTTGCGGGAATGGGCTTCGCCGCCATGTTCGGCATTGCGAGCTCCATCTTCGGGGCGCCGATGGCCTTGCGGACGGCCATCGACTAGAGATTTCGTCGCAGCCCGATCCGGATTTTGTGAACGGGCGAAGCGCGTTGAACGACTAGACTGGACTGACTTCGGGAGCCTCTCACCATGGCCGTGATGTCCTACTTCGCGAACCCGCACCGCTTCATGGCGGTGTCGAAGTGGTTTGCGTGGGGGTTCACTATCCTTGGCGCGGCCGTGATCCTGCTTGGCGCCTATCTCGGCCTGTTCGTCGTGCCGCCTGACGCCGTGCAGGGCGACTCGGCCCGGATCATGTTTGTCCATGTGCCGGCGATGTGGCTGTCGCTGTTCGCCTACGCCTTCATGACCGGCGCCAGCCTGATCTCGATTGTCTGGCGCCATGCGCTGGCCGACGTCGCGGCCAAGTCGGCCGCGCCATTCGGCGCGGCGGTAACGGCGCTTGGCCTGCTGACCGGCTCGATCTGGGGCTACCCGACATGGGGCACCTGGTGGGAGTGGGGCGATGCGCGTCTCGTCTCCGTACTCGTGCTGTTCTTCATCTACCTCGGCTACATCGCCATCTGGCAGGCGATGGAAACGCCGCAGAAGGCCGCGCGCGCCGCGGCGATCCTCTGCCTCGTCGGCGCGGTGAACCTGCCGATCATCCACTTCTCGGTCGAATGGTTCTCGACCCTGCACCAGACGGCGATGAACGCGACAGCGGAGTTCAAGTACCCGATGTATGTCGTTGCCCTCGGTTATCTCGCTCTGTTTGGCGGGCTGACGCTGCTCAACATGCGCGCCGAGATCATGAACACACGCGCGGAAATGCTGATCCAGCGCAGACAGGCGGCGGGCTGAGACATGTTCGAATACGGCCGCTACACGCCTTACGTCCTGACGTCCTACGGCATCGCCGCCGTGGTGATCGTCGGCCTTCTGGTCTGGTCGATCCTCCGCGTCGGGAACGCAAGAAAGAAGCTCGACACCGTTGAGAAGGACGAGACGAAGTGAAACGCTGGATGGCGATCCTGCCGCTCGCGGCGCTCGCGGCTCTGGTGGTCGTGGGTTTCTCGCGTCTGACAGGCGGCGATCCCGCACCAGCGTCGTTCGCGTCGCCCTCGCGCCCTGCGCCGCAGTTCGATGTTCCGGGCTTTGAGGGCGGGCAACTGAAGCTGGCAGACTTCACGGGCCGGCCCGTGCTCATCAATTTCTGGGCGACCTGGTGCACGCCGTGCAAGCTCGAGCATCCGCTGCTGGTCGAGATGTCGAAGCAGGGCGTCGAGATCGTCGGCATCCTCTACAAGGATCCCAAAGGCATCGAAGCAGCGCATACGCTGCTCGCGCGAGATGGCGATCCGTTCGCCCGTATAGGCCTCGACCCGCTGGGCGATCTCGGGATCGACATGGGTATTTCCGGCGTGCCGGAAAGCTTCCTGATCGACGCCAACGGCCAGATCGTGAAGACCAAGCGCAACTACTTCGTCGAGAAGGACGTCACGGACTTCGTGGCGGCCTACAAGGCCGAAGTCGCGAAATCCGGCGCGGGTAACTAGCGCTTCTTCGCGTTCTTCCGTTTCTTCATCATCGGCTTTTTCGCGGGCGCAGCTTTGACGGCCCGCGGCGTCTCGCCGGCGCTGGCGTGCTGCTCATCAGCGGCCTCGGCCAGAGCCACCAAGGTCGCCCGGAAGGAGGCTCGCCGGTTTGCCGGAATCGCGGCGATCAGCGCGCGGTCAACTTCGCGCATGGCGGGCAGGGCAGCCTCAAGCCGGCGGCGGCCTTCGCTGGTGATGCTGACCGACTTCGCGCGGCCATCATCCTCGGCGGCCGAACGCGAGATGAACCCCTTGCGCTCCATCCGCGCCATCATCTCGGCAAGCGTCGAGCGGTCGACGCCGGTGGCGCTGACGAGATCGGACTGGCTCGCGCCGTCGGCTTCGGCGATCGCTGCCAGCAGCACGGTCTGGCGGAGAGTGACCCCATCCGGAAGGTCGGACTTCAGGAAGATTTCGGCGGCGAACTGTTCGGCGCGGCGCAGCATATGGGAGGGCGATTCGCTCAGGCGGAACACCGGCCCGCGCTTCGGCGCGCGTGACGCCTTCCGGTCCGGCCGCCGCGCGGCTTCCGCCCGGATCGTCATGCCCATCCTCGTGTGTTGGTCGGGTCAAGCATAGGGAGCCTCCAGGCCATCGATCAGCCCCCACACAGGTGAATGTAGGGTTCCTGCTTCCTCTGTGCACACCAAAAGGTCATCCTGAAGCAGTGAGTGACCCAAGACCTTCCGTTTCCTTCTCTCTCGGCACCCCTGACGGGGAGGACCGCGAGCGTCGCATTTGCGACACCTGCGGTTTCATCGACTACATGAACCCCAGAATTGTGGCGGGCGTTGTGGCGCATGCGGATGGAAAAATCCTCCTGTGCCGAAGGGCCATCGACCCGCGAAAGGGTTTCTGGACGCTGCCCGCGGGTTTCATGGAACTCGGCGAAAGTGTCGAGGAAGGGGCGAAACGGGAAGCGCATGAGGAAGCCCGTGCTGAACTCGAGATCGAAACGCTGCTGGGCATGTATTCGATCCCACGTATCGGCCAGGTGCAGATATTCTTCCGTGCACGGCTTTTGAACGATCCGTCACCCGGGCCGGAAAGCCTCGAAGTGGGCCTGTTCGGCTGGGACGATATTCCGTGGAAGGAGCTTGCCTTCCCATCCGTGCGCTGGGCGCTCGATCACTATCGCGAGACCGAGGGCCGGACAGGCTTCCCGCCCTTCGGCAACCCGCCGGGAACCGACAAGCTGACGCGATGATCGGAGCCGCCGAGGGCCAGGTCATCCTGCGCACGCTGGAGCAGGTCGCCGAGCGCCATGGCGATCCGGCAGCCGCGATCTACACCCATCTTTTCGGGGCCCATCCGGAACTCGAGCGTCTGTTCCACATGGATCGGGATGGCGGCGTGCGCGGTTCGATGGTCCAGCAGGGCTTCGAATGCATCATTGATTATGTTGGCGAGCGTCTGGTCGCCCCGCAGATCATCGCTGCAGCCCGGATACATCATGACGGCTATGGCGTCCCGGCCAAGCGGTTCGACGATTTCTTTGTCGCGACGCGGAACGCATTCCGCGACCTGCTGGGCGCCGACTGGACATCTGACGTCGATAGCGCGTGGGCGAAGCTGCTGGCCGAGTTCGCGGCGATCCGCTGATCAGGCCGGGTCGCTGGCTTTCTTGTCGGTGCCGTCTTCCGGCTCCTCGATCGCGTGCTTCATCAGGAAGGGCAGGTTGGCCGCCATGAACACGACAGCGAGCGGGATCGACAGGAACAGCTTGGAATTGACCCAGAACTCCTTCGGGAAGTTCCGCCAGATCACCTCGTTGATGATGGCCAGCAAGACGTAGAACGCCGCCCAGCGCAGGGCGAAGACCTTCCAGGCGCGATCCGGCATCTTGAAGGCATGCTCGAACGCCGTCTTCCAGATGTTCCGCCCGATGGCGAGGCTGCCAAGGATCGTCACCGCGAACAGCATGTTGATGATTGTGGGCTTGATGAAGGCGAAGGTCTCATCCTGCAGCCAGATCGTAAGGCCGCCGAACGTCATCACGACGACGCCGGTGATGATCAGCATGGGCGGCAGCTTCCGTCCCTTGAACAGCGTCCAGCCGATAGCTGCGGCGACGCTGGCCATGAAGACACCGGTAGCCCAGAAGATGGCAGTCTGCTTCGAGAACGGTCCCGTCTCGTCGGTGTAGTTCTGCATCACGTTGAAGACGATCACGAAGGCTAGAACAGGCCCGATATCGGTCCAGATATTCCCGGCCCCTTTCGGGATCGATTTCTTCGTTTCGGCAGGAGAGGTGTCGGTCATCGGGGTCACTTAGCGGTCAGGGCCATGGCGGGTCAAACGCGGCGCGCACGGCGGGATGCGAATTGTTGCAGAGCGCCGCGCGCGCCGGCGGCGTCGAAGGCCAGAGCGGCCATTACATAGGTCACGGCGCCGACGCTGGCCTTGAGCAGCAATTCCGTCATGCCGCCCGGCGCGGGCAGCAGCCGCACGGCAATCGCCATCGCGGCGCATGCCCCTGCTACCTTGAGGAAATCGGTCCAGGGCCAGCTCAAAGGCGCGAGTTTTCGCCCGACGCCCGCCAGCAGCAGAAGCGCGAGCGCATAGCACGCAACGGTCGCATAGACCGCGCCCATCAGCCCGATCCACGGCAGCAGGATGATGTTGAGCACGACGTTTGTGACAGCGGGAATGACCATGAGCGCTGCGCGGAGTCCCGTGCGGTGCGATAGCTGGAAGGCTTCCGACACGTAGTGGAGCACGAAACCGTTGATCAGGCCCGACAGCGCAATCCAGGGCATGATCGCGGCGGCCTGCGCGCGCATTTCCTCGCCGATCATCACCTCCGACAACGGTTGCGCGACCAGTGCGAGGCCCGCTGCGGCGGGCGCGGCGATCAACAGCAAGGTGCGCGCGACCTGCGCCGAGACTTCGCGTACCGCCTGCGGACCTTCGCGCTCCCACGCGACCATCATCATCGGACCGCCCGCAGCGGCGGCCCAAGCGCAGAGCAGGCCGACTGACTTGTCCGCGATGCCGTATCCTGCGGCGTAGACGCCAACCGCCTCCGGTCCGAGGTAAAGCGCAATCAGGAAACGGTCGCCGGCATCGAGCGCGATGTTGAGCGCCAGCGCGATTGCGACGGGAACGCCATATCGGATATAGGGCTTCACGCGATCGGGGCGGAAACGGCCGCCCCGCGATTCACGCCAGAGCCGTGTGCCTTCGACAAAAGCGAGAACTGCAAGCACGCTGGCGAGACCGGCGAAGGGCGCCGCGGGCCCCAGCCCTGTGCGCCATGCCAGGAATGTTCCGAGCGCGAATGCGCCGAGATCCTGACACACGCGCAGCGTCGAATAACGCGATACACGCTGCTGCGCCCGGTTCATCTCCTGCGCGGTGTTGACCAGCGGCGTCAGCACCATGGCCGACATGGCCGCAATCAGCGCCAGACGCATCATAGGATCGGTAGCAACAACAACAGCAACAAGCATCAGCGCAATAGCGAGCGCCGCAGACGCCGCCAGCAAGGCCATCACAGTGCGGATATGGTCGGCCTTCCAGCCCTTGGCGTCGGCCTCACCGGCGAAGCGGTAAGCGGCCGCCTCCGCCCAGGTGACGGAGAGCGTGTAGATCACGCCCATCGTGGTCAGCGCGAGCGCATAGTATCCGTAGTCAGCGGGGGAGAGCAGGCGCGTCAGCGCGAAGACCGCGCCAAAACTGGCGAGACCGCCGGCAAGGCTCGCCGGGAAGTAGCCAAGAAGCCTGCGCCAGATCATTATCGCGAGAGGACCGTTTGTTCACCTCAGTAAACCACAATGCCGTTCATGAAGCGTTTCCGGCCGGAAAACCCTCATGAAAACTGGACGCGGCGTGGCGCTATCGCCGCCGCGGCCGCAGGATTCGCCGCGTGCAGCGGGCCGCCCGTGCTGGCGCAGCCGACAAAGACGCATCCGCTCTGGCCGGTGACGGGGCCGCCGGTTTTACGTGGCGCAGTGATCGCGCAGCGCCGCAGGCGGGTCGAGGTCGACGGCGAAACCTTTGGCGGAGGCACGCCCGTCCTTCCAGCTTATCAGCCGAGCGACTTCGACGCTCTCGCGAAGGCTGGTGCCAACCTCGTCGTCATGTCCTTCCCGGAACTCTGGACCGTGAGGCCGCCATTCAAGCGGGACAACGCGATGGTGGATGTTCTCGGCCAGCAGCTCGATGCGGCGCGCGCAGCGGGACTCTACACCGTTGTGGCGATGCGCTCCGGCCCAGGCCGCTCCGATTTCATCTTCCATCGCGATGCGCAGGGCAGCTGGTTCCCTGCAAGCTTGATCGTCGATTCGATCTGGAAGAGCGCGGACGAGCAAGCTGCGTGGGCCGAGATGTGCGCCGACATCGCGAAGCTGGTTTCTGGCCGCTCTGAAATCGCAGGGCTCAATCTGATGGTTGAACCTGACCCGAACGTTGGCGGTACGAACAGGCAGGGCCAGGGGCTCGGCGCGTGGGAGCCGGATCAATATCTCGGGCAGGTGAGCGATGTTTCCGACTGGCGTCGCATCGCCGCGCTCTGCGCGCGCAAGGTGAGGGACGTAGCAGCCGATCTGCCCATCCTGATCTCGCCGCCGGCATTCGCGCGAACGGATTTCATGGTGGTGATGGGCGAGCCGCCTGTTCCCGGCGTGGTCTGGTGCATCCACGACTACGAGCCGCGCGAATACACACACAGCTCGCGCAACTCTCGGGGTATTCCTGTGTTCGGCGAAGGTGGCGATGACACATTCGCCAAAAGGATTCAGGCCGCGAAGACGCATGGCGTGCCGGTGTTTCTCGGGGAATTCGGCGCGGCTCGCTGGGCCCACGAGATCGACCGCTACTACGTGAACCGCATCGCCACGTGCGAGGCGCAGGGTGTCGGCTGGGCCGCGTTCCGCTGGCCAACTGGCGATGCGGCTTACGAACGCTCTGACGACACATTCAACGTTGCTTGGGGCGCGAAGGATGCCGACCCGGCTGGCGCGGCGCTGACAACACTGCGCGCTGCGTGGAAGAAGAACGCCAGCCGCCCCGGCGTTGGCTTGCGCGGCCGGAACTAGGGCAGGCCGTGCTGGCCGAACTGCAGCAGCAGGAGGCCGCCGACCAGAACGCTCGCCGCCAATACGCGGCGCAGGCCGAAGCCCTCCTTGAGGAACCGCCAGCCCATCACGGCTGCGAAGACCACAGCGGTCTCACGCAAAGCGGAAATGTAGGCCACCGGCGCGATCGAAAAGCCGTAGAGCGCCAGCGAGAACGAAATCGTCGAGCAGATGCCCGCGCCTAATCCGGGCAGCAGGGCCCGCCTTGCCGATACCACGAACTCTCTCGGCCCGCGCGTCGCCAGCATGATCGTGGTGATGCCGATCCAGTCGAGCACGAACAGCCAGACGATGAAGCTCGCGGCGCCAGGCGGTGCACGCACGCCTTGAGTATCGATCACGTTGTAAATCGCAACGCCCGCGCCCGTCGCCATCGCCCAGAGCAGGGCGGAGGTGCGCACCGCGCGCGATCCGCCGAAATCCTTCTCCGGCAATGCAAACGCGATGGTCGCGAGCGCGGCGATGGCAAGGCCCGCGATGGCCAGCGGTTCCAGGTGCTCGCCCAGCACGAGCGACGCCGCGATGGCCGTCAGCAACGGCGCCGATCCGCGCATCACCGGGAATACCAGCGACAGGTCTCCGCGCGACAGCGCCCGCACCAGCGCGGTCTGATAGAGCCAGTGAGCCGGCAGCGACAGGCACAGGATCATCCACATCTGCGCCGAAGGTAGCGGCACGAAGAATGTCGCCGGCAGCATCGCGACGGACGACGACAGCGTCATCACGGTGCGCCCGCCGAGAATGTCCTTCGCCGACTTCACGAATGTGTTCGCCCCCGCCAGCGTCACCGCCGAACCGAGGCCGAGCAGAAGTGCGAAGAGAGCTGGATCCAACTAGTCGTCGAGCCCCACGAGCGCGCGGGCGAATGTGTCCGCCGAGAACGGGTGCAGATCCTCCGCCTTCTCGCCGACGCCGACGAAGTGGATCGGCAGCGCATGTTGCTCCGCGATGGCAACGAGCACGCCGCCCTTGGCCGTTCCGTCCAGCTTGGTCATCACCAGCCCCGTCACGCCCGCCGTATTGCGGAAGGCTTCGACCTGTCCCAGCGCGTTCTGGCCGACCGTCGCATCCAGCACGAGAATGACGTCATGCGGCGCGGACGGATCGATCTTTCGGATGGCGCGCACGACCTTGCTAAGCTCGTCCATCAGCTGCGCCTTGTTCTGCAGGCGGCCAGCCGTGTCGATGAGGACAAGGTCACGGCTCTCGTTCTTCGCAATCTCGACCGCTTCGTAAGCAAGTCCCGCCGCATCCGCTCCCTGCGGCTTGGAGATGAAACGGGCGTTGGCGCGCTCGGCCCAGATCTTGAGCTGCTCGACCGCCGCAGCGCGAAATGTATCGCCCGCCGCGAGCACAATATCCGCGCCCTGCGCCGACAGCTTCGCGGCGATCTTGCCGATAGTCGTTGTCTTGCCCGAGCCGTTGACGCCGACAAACAGCACGATGCGCGGCCTCGGCCCCTCGCTGAAATCGACAACCTGTTCGTGCGGCTTCAGGATCGCGGCGATCTCGGATGCCAGTGCGCCCTTGATATCCTCGCTCGTGATCTCGCGGTCAAAGCGATCCTTCGAGAACGCCTTCGCGATTCGCGCCGCAACCTTGGCGCCCATGTCGGACGTGATCAGCAGCTCTTCGAGTTCTTCGAGTGATTCCCGATCGATCTTGCGCTTCGAAAGCCCGGCAAGACCCTCCGCGAGACGCGACGACGAGCGGCGCAGGCCCTCGCTGAGCTTGTGCAGCACTGACTCTTCGCGCGCCGCCGCTTCTGCCGCGCGTTCGGCGGTAATGCGGGCGGCCGCTTTCCTGAGGCCGAGCGGGTCGTCGCCCTGATCCGCAATCGGTTCGGCGACGACAGTCGCATCGCCAAACAATTGCTGGTCGAGACTCGCGGCTGGCGAAGCAGGTGTCTCGCCCGGCTTCAGCGGCTCAATTGGCGTCTCGCCGGTCTTGGGATCCGGCTGTTTCTTCTTGCCCCACCAGAGGATCATGCCGGTCGTCCGATGAGTTCGGTCGCGGTGCGCGAAACGAGATTGAAGAGCGCGGGGCGCCCCGGCTCGGGCGATGCGCCGTCTATCCGCACAGGAGAGAAATCCGGAAGCCGCGCGCGATTGCCCGCTTCGACCAGCGCCATTGCGGTCTGGCCGACATGGCGATCGAGACGCAGCGCCAGGCGCTCGGCGCCCTTTTCACGCAATTTCGCGGCGCGGGCCTTCACGACGTCACGCGCAACTTGCGGCATCTTGGCGGCCGGCGTGCCGGGGCGCGGCGAGTAGGGGAAGACGTGCAGGTAATCGATGCCGCACTCGTCCACGCTCGCCAGCGTGTTGGCGAACATCTCGTCCGTCTCGGTGGGGAAGCCCGCGATCAGGTCGGCTCCGAACGCCATTTCTGGCCGCGCGTCGCGCAGACGTGCGCACAGGTCGACGGCGTCGGCGCGCAGGTGGCGGCGCTTCATACGCTTCAGGATCATGTCGTCGCCGGACTGGAAGGAGAGATGCAGGTGCGGCGCTATGCGGGCCTCGTGGGCCAGTGCCTCGAACAGCGGTTCGTCGATCTCGATGGCGTCTATGGATGAGAGGCGCAGCTGCTTCAGGTCGGGCACAAGCTTCAGGATGCGCGCGACGAGATTGCCCAGCTTGGGCGTATTCGGCAGGTCGGCGCCCCACGACGTCAGATCGACGCCGGTGAGGACGATCTCGTAATGCCCGGTCGCGACAAGGCGCTTCACCTGATCGACGACTTCGCCCGCCGGCACGGATCGCGAATTCCCGCGGCCATGGGGGATGATGCAGAACGTGCAGCGGTGATCACAACCGGTCTGCACCTGCACGAAAGCGCGCGCCCGGCCGTCCAGCCCATCCACCAGATGTGCCGCAACCTCCCGCACGGTCATGATGTCGTTGACCTGCACGCGCGGCGCGTCGGCCAGGAAATCCAGCCCCGCGAACGTTTCCACCTTCATCTTCTCGCCATTGCCGATCACGCGCGTGACTTCCGGCATCTCGGCGAAGCTCGTGGGATCGATCTGCGCCGCGCATCCCGTCACGATGATCGACGCCGTCGGCCGCTCGCGGCGCGCGCGCCGTATCGTCTGCCGCGCCTGCCGCACGGCCTCGGCCGTCACCGCGCAGGTGTTCACGATCACCGCATCCTGCAGGCCTGCCGCTTCGGCATGGCCGCGCATGACCTCGGACTCATAGGAATTCAGGCGGCATCCCAGGGTGAGGATGTCGACTGAGGATTTGGCGGAGGTGGGGGCGCCGTCGGCCATGGCGGGGACATAGGCTCCCGGGCTGGAAAAGTCACCGTTTTTGGTGACTAGCCCTTGTCGCCGCAGTCGACGTGCTCGATGCCGCCCAGCTTGTTGAGCAGGTCGGCCAGCTTCAGCGCTTCCTTGTCGTCGATCCGCTTCATCGCTTCGTCCATCGCGGGGGCGTAGATCGCCCACATCGCCTTGCGCATGGTGAAGCCCTTGGCGGTCGGTTCCAGCATGTGGCCGCGCTTGTCTTCCTTGCACTGAATGCGCTTCACCAGCCCCTCTTTCTCCATCCGGTCGACCAGCCGCGAGAGCTGGTAGGGAAGGATGAAGAGCGGAATGGCGAGATCCTTCGGCCGGGTGGGTTTTCCGGCCCGCTCCAGCTCCCACAGCACGGTGTACCAGGACAGCTCCGGAAAACCGGCGTCCTTCAAGGCGCTCTCCACGTGGCACTGGATCGCCTGCGACACCCTGCCCAAGGCCACCCAGGCCCGCTGGATCGGGTCTGAAGGAATCCTCGTCGGAGCCTTTAGCTGAGATTGTTGCAAACGCAACGAAACCTCCTATTTATTGCAAGTGCAACAAAGGGACGAACGAGGTGTTCGTCAAGGACTACAGCAGTTTTAGCCTCCTCAGTCGTCAAAGGATAAAAGCCATGACCCGCCGCATCGCCGTTATCGTCGGCTCTCTCCGCAACAACTCGAATTCCGAGCGTCTTGCCCGCGCCATCGCGGCCGAAGCCCCCAAGCATATCGTCTTCGACATCGTGCCGATCGGCGATCTCCCATTTTACAATCAGGATCTGGAAACGGCGACGCCGCCCGCGACTTGGGCAGCCTTCCGCAACCGTGTGAATGCGGCTGACGCCGTGCTGTTCGTTACGCCCGAATACAACCGCTCCGTGCCTGCCGTGCTGAAGAACGCCATCGATGTGGGCTCGCGTCCTTATGGAAAGTCGGCGTTCGCGAGCAAGCCTGCTGCGGTTGTGTCCTCGTCCATCGGGCCGATCTCGGGTTTCGGCGCCAACCACCACTTGCGGCAGTCGCTGGCCTTCCTCGACATGCCCACGCTGCAACAGCCGGAAATGTATCTCGGCTCGGTCGGCGAATGGTTCGACGAAGACGGCAAGGTGAAGAGCGAGCAGACGCGCGCCTTCCTCGCCCAGTTCGCCGCGAAGTTCGCGAACTGGATAGAAGTCACCGCGCCAAAGAAGGAAGTTTCTGAAGCCGCCTGAGGAGGCGGAGGTCAAACTTGCGGGAGCTGCCTCGGCGGCTCCCGCATTTTTTGACGTTTGCGTGAGCCTCCAGCACACGCCGCAGGTCTGAAGATTTGGATGCTTTTTGTTAATTGTTGTCGTGCAATGTCTGCCTGTGGGGAGGGAATCCGCCACAGAGGGGTAGCGGACGGTGGAAAGCCAGTATCTTAGGTCAGCGTTGACCGTAACGCAGCTTGCGTTGCGCGCGAGGCAAGCGCCCATCGGCGAGACGGCCAGCCTTGTGATGTTGTTGTTGCTCGCCGAACTCGAAGTGAAATGGACCCAGCTGACGGATCCAGACGGGCTGCCAACGCCAGCCGAGATCCGCGCGCTGGTCTAATCTTTCAGCTCGCCGTCGCCGGGGCAGGATCGGCTGCCCGCCGCAGGATGTATGTCTCCTGCAGCAGCCCGTTGTCGCGCATGAAGGCAGACATCGACTCATACGTCGCCGTCATGATCGCTCCACGCTGGTCGTCCGTTTTCAGGCGTGAATCGGCGATCGGCCCGAGCAGCCGTTCGATCAGGCCGGTCTTCACCTCCGTTGGCTTGAAATGCTTTCGCAGATTGACCTTGATCTGCTCCATGTCGGTCGTGTCCCACGCCGCCGCAGCGATCACATCGAGCATGAACTCATTGCAGTTTTGGTATTTGATGTCGTGCGGATTGGAGACGAGCGAGTAGGGCTCGATGTGCAGCGCACGGTAAGCCGGGCTCGCCATCACCTCCATGATCCGCCGCTGCATTTCGGGTGAAGGGATGATCACCGCGAGATCGTCGACAGCAGTCGGAGCCACGAAGTCGAGCGGAAAGTCCTGGTGCAGATAGGACTTGTCCTTCGCCAGCGTATTTCCATCGCCATGATAGAGATTGTAGACGGCGTATCCATTGATCTCGCGGCCATCGTCCAGCGTGATCGGCACGAAGCTCCAGAAAGCCCCGTGCGTATAAGCGATGCCGTCGGGCAGTTCGCTGCGCGGCCGGCCCGTGCGGAAGACAATGGCGACGCGTGCGCTTTTGGCGGCGAGATCGCGCTCGACCTGCTTGGAAAAGGCGGCTGCCTGCTCTCCCGTCAGGTGGGAAGCGGCAGCGCCCTGGGCGCTGAAGCCTGAACCATCAGCGCGGCCCGAAGCTCCACCGGTGCTTGCGCAAGCGGCCAGAGCAAGCGCCGCGATCGCGGCGGCAATTGTGTTGCGCATTACTGGGCCGGCTCGAACGGGACAGCAGGGGCAGGTTGCGGCTTGCGGCCGACGATAACGTCGTCGGTGATGGTCAGCGGCGTGTTGGAGAAATCGACGAGCGCCTTGGCGCCTTTCGTGGCGCTGGCGGCCCCCTTGGAGAAGCCGAGGCCGATGTCGGGATAACCGGAGGCGTTCGCCGAATAGCCGACGGCGCCAGACGTCACCGCGACCGCGCCAAGCGGAATGGCGACGACGCCGGAAGTGGCCTTGAGGCCGCTCTCGCCGATCGCGCCGATGGCGACGCTGGTCTGTCTGGAAGCGTTGGACGCGTTCTGGGCCGATTGCGCCCAGGCGGGCGCCGTGAAAACGAAGACGGCAGCTGCTGTCAAAACACCAAGTCGCATGGGACTCCCCTCTGATTGACAGTGTCAAGTTAGAGGGGAAATCGGGCTGGAGTTGGGCAGATTACGATACCGTAAGGTAGCCTACTCTTTGTTTTCAGCAGGAATCCGCTGCGTCAGCCGAAAGATATGATCGCCCGCGACCCTCCATTCGGAGAGCCGCGGGCGGAATCACCTAGGCCTTCAGGCCGAGCGGCAGTTTCGCGTAGGTCTTGCCCGTCGCCGCCAGCAGGGCGTTGGCCACGGCAGGGCCGATCGGCGGCACGCCAGGCTCGCCCACGCCTGTCGGCGGCTCGGTCGACGGCACGATATAGACCTCGACCTTCGGCATCTGCGCCATGCGCAGCACGTTGTAGTCGAAGAAGTTCGACTGCACCGGCGCGCCGTCCTTGATCGTCAGCGCTTCGCCAAGGATGGCGGAGAGGCCGTAGCCGATGCCGCCTTCCATCTGCGAGCGTACGATGTCCGGGTTGATCACCGTTCCGCAATCGACCGCGCAGACGACGCGATCGACATGGAAGGTGCCGTCGGCATTCACCGTCACATCCGCCACTTCCGCCACGTAGGACGAGAAGGAGTGGTGCACGGCGACGCCGCGCGTCTTGCCCGCGGGCAGGGGACCGGCCTTCTCGACCGCGAGGTTCAGCACGCCGAGCTGGCGCGCATCCTTCGCGAGCAGTGTCCGGCGGAGTTCGACCGGGTCCTTTCCGGCCTTGCGAGCGGCAACGTCGAAGAAGTGTTCCTTCGCATAGGCCGTGTGGGTGTGGCCCACGGAACGCCACCAGAGAACGGAGACCGGGTGTTTCACCAGATGAACGTCGACGCTGATGTTCGGGATCGCATAGGCGATGTCGTTCGATCCCTCGATCGACGAGAAGTCCGGCGTTCCTGGCGGCAGGAAGGGCGTGCCTTCCATGATCGACTGGATCGCGGTGCGATCGCCCCACGCCTCGATCGCGCCCTTGTTGATGCGGGCGGTCATGCGGTGGACGTTCATCGGGCGGTACTTGCCCGAGCGGATGTCGTCCTCGCGTGTCCACATCAGCTTCACGGGCGCCTTGCCGTTGATCGCCTTGGCGATCTGGGCGGCTTCCGAGACAAGATCGGCATCCGGGGTTGCGCGGCGGCCGAACGAGCCGCCCGCAAGCAGTGTGACAATCGTCACCTGTTCAGGCTTCAGGCCCAGCACGCCGCAAGCGGCGCCCTGATCGCCTGTCGGCATCTGCGAGCCGGAATGGATCGTGCAGGATTCGCCCGGCTTGTATTCGACCGTGCAGTTGAGTGGCTCCATCGGCGCGTGGACGAGATAGGGGAATTCGAAGTCAGCCGTGATGACTTCGCCCGCACCCTTGAGGCCAGCAACGCCTGCGCCTTCCTTGCGCGCTTCGAGGCCAGGCTTGGCCAGCAGCTTCTTGTAGTCGGCCACGAGTTGCTCGGTGGAGCGCTTCTCCGCCGCGCTGTCATCCCAGGTCACCTTCAGGGCGTCGCGGCCTTTCTTGGCAGCCCAGAAATTGGTCGCGAGCACGGCAACGCCGTTAGAGATCTGCACCACATCCGTCACGCCCGCCACGGCCTTTGCGGCCACGTCATCGAAGCTTGCGACCTTGCCGCCGAATTTCGGGCTGCGGGTCAGCAGCGCCGTGAGCGTGCCTTCGGGATGGTAATCGAGCGCGTATTGCGCCTTGGCGTGGACCTTGTCCGGCGTGTCGAGACGGCCAAACCCTGTTTCGGCGTTACGCTCCTTGCCGATGAAAGCGTAGTTCGCCGGGTCCTTGTACTTCAGCGCTTCCGGCGCCGGCGGTGCGATCTTCGCGGCTTCGGCAGCCAGTTCGCCGAACGTCGCCTTGTTGTTTCCGGACGTAACCTCGCCCTTGGCGACAGTCACGGCGGACGCATCGACGCCCCACTTGGCGGCCGCGGCCTGCACGAGCATGGCGCGCGCAGTCGCGCCCGCCGCCCGCAGCTGGCCCCAGGACGAGAAGATCGCGGTCGATCCGCCCGTGCCCATCATGCCGCCGAAAGCCGGGTTGCCGTACTTGGCGTTGTCGGCCGGAGAATGCTCGAACCGCATCTGTGTCCAGTCCGAGTCGATCTCCTCGGCGACAATCGTCGTGAGGCCGGTCGAGACGCCCTGGCCGAATTCGATATGGCGCAGATAGACCGTGACCGTGTTGTCCGATCCGATGCGAACATAATCGCCGAGCGCGATCTTTTCGCCCGAGCCAGCGGCCGCCCCTGCCGAACGTACATCGCAGCCGACAGCGAAGCCGGCGGCGCCAAGACCCATAACGCCGAGAACGAAACGGCGGGACGGGGAGAAACTTGCTGTGTCAGCCATCTCGATTACCCCATGATCTCGGAAGCGCGCGCAACGGCGCCGCGGATGCGGTGATAGGTGGCGCAGCGGCAGATGTTCGACGTCATGCCGTCAGTGATCTGCTGTTCGCTGGGCTTGGGCGTTGTCGTGAGCAGGGCCGTCGCGGCCAGCATCTGGCCGGACTGGCACCAACCGCACTGGACGACGTCCAGCTCAGACCACGCCTTCTGCACGGCCTTGCCGGCAGGGGTGTCGAGCCCCTCGATCGTCGTGATCTTCTTGCCTTCCAGCGCCGCGGCCGGCGTGATGCAGGCGCGCGTCGGCTGGCCGTCGACCAGTACGGTGCATGCGCCACAGGCAGCGACGCCGCATCCGAACTTCGTGCCGGTGAGTTTGAGATCCTCTCGCAGGTACCAGAGAAGGGGGCGATCCTCCTCGCCTGCGTATTCCTGGTCTTTGCCGTTGATAGTCAGCTTCATGGCAACCCTCCGCCGTCAGCTATGAATGGGAAGTGCGCGGCGCATTCGCCGTCGCAACGCATGCTATGTGAGCGTTCGCTCACGTGATTGAAAGTGTCCGTACGCAACTCACCACGTCTGTGACGGGAAAGCGATATGCGCGAAGGACTACAGCGCTGGCGGCGGCGTCAGTGTTTGGTCGGCGTATCGCCGGTCTTCGACTTTCGCTTGCGCGAGGCGAGATTCAGAATCTCGACGAAGGCGGAGAAGGCCATCGCGGCGTAGACATAGCCCTTGGGCACGTGGATGCCGAAGCCATCCGCTATCAGCACCATCCCGATCATCAGCAGGAAGCCGAGCGCCAGCATCACGACTGTAGGGTTGGCGTTGATGAAGCGGGCAAGAGGGCCGGACGCCAGCAGCATCACCGTTACGGCGGAGATGACCGCGATGAACATGATAGCGATGTGATCCGTCATGCCGACGGCGGTGAGGATCGAGTCGATCGAGAAGACGATGTCGAGAAGGATGATCTGGAAGATCGCGGCGCCGAAGTTCATGGCGGCGCGGCCCGTCATGGGCGCGCCTTCCTTGGGTTCTGAGTGCGGATCCATGGTGTGGTGGATTTCCGACGTCGCCTTCCAGACCAGGAAGAGGCCTCCCGCGATCAGGATGATGTCGCGCCACGAGAAAGCCGTTTCGAAGGTGGGTTCGCCATGCTCGCCAGGCGGGCCAACGAAGCCGAGATCGATGACGGGGTGAATGAGGCCGACGATCCACGTGATCGTGAACAGCAACAGGAGGCGCATGATCAGCGCTAGCGAGATACCAATGTTCCGAGCGCGTGCGCGCTGATGCTCTGGAAGCTTGTTCGTCAGGATCGAGATGAAGATCAGGTTGTCGATGCCGAGAACGATCTCCATGACCACGAGCGAGACGAGCGCCGCCCACGCGGCCGGATCATTCAGCAGTGGCGTAAGATCGAAATCCATGGGGTTCGGCAGCTCCTCGAGCCCAACCCGACGGTTGAGCGGACAGGCCGCTATTTAGGTTGATTGGCGGGAAGAGTTAAGCGGAATGCGACGCGTAAGGCACGTTACGCAAGGCGAAGTCGCATGATAAATTCGTCATCGAGCGTGTCGCCGACCTTGAACTTGTAGCCGCCGACCTTCTCGAAGCTGCGGCTTTCGTAGAGCGCGATGGCGCGCTCGTTAGATTCCCAGACGCCGAGGAAGAGGTTCTTTGCGCCTCTTTGCCGCGCCCGTTCGATCGCCCAAGCGAGCAGGATGCGGCCGACGCCGACGCCCTGGCCATGCTGGTAGACATAGACGCGGTGAAGTTCGAGCGCGGGCTCAGGCCCCACATCGAAGGGCAGCTTGCACGGGCCGATCTTGCAATAGGCAACCATCTTGCGGCCGGAATAGGCGATGCGGACCTCGACGTCAGGATCCTTCAGGTCGGCTTCCATCCTGTCGATCGCGTAGGTGTCGTCGAGAAACTGGCGCAGGTCGCCCGGCGGATAGAGATCGCCGAACGTTTCCGCAAAAGTCTCGCGGCCGATCTCCGCGAGACCGGCGGCGTCCTTAAATTGGGCGTCGCGGAAGGTCAGGTCGCGGTCCACACGTCACTCCCGTCAGGGTATCTAGGGTCGGGGTATCAGGCGCTTGCTTCGGTGCGACAAGCATAAACGAACTCGCGAACGGCGTCTCCCAGCAGCACCAACTTGGCGAGCGACCACCCTCCCTGCCTGTCAAATGCACCCATCGGTTGCATCAGGCGGTCGGCGAGGTCCTTTCTGGGCGCAATCCAGCCGGCGACAAGCTTGCCAGCCGCCTCGCGGTCGATGCCGGCCGGGTTAACGCCGGTCTTCTGCGCCATGCGGATGGCGGCGATGGCGAGCTCGCTCTGCTGGCGGGGCAGGTCGTCGGCGACGCGCTGCAGGGCCAGGCGGTCCCAGTGGTCGCGCGGTTCGAGATCGCGGGCGGCGGAGCGCATGCGGTCGAGACCGAGCTGTTCGCCGACCTGGTGTTGGATGACCAGTGCTGCCTTGAGCGGCCATTTTGTCTGTTCGGCAATCTCGACCGTTTCGCGGGCCGAGGCGAGGGCGCGGACGAGAGCGACATCGTGGGCAATGTCGGCAGGGGCGCCGGCGGTCCGGTATTTCTCGGAGCGCGCTTCCACGCGGCCAAGGACGAGCGGGGACAGGGCCGAAGGCAGCAGCGCCTGTATTTCCGCGATGGCGGCGCGATAGCGTTCCACCAGCTTTGCGATCGAGCCGGAGCGCAGGAGTTCCGGTTCGGAGGTGAAGCTGCCCGCGAGCATGCGCAGGTTTGCGGCCGTTTCGACCATCATCAGCGTCTGCGCTGCGGCCGGCGCCTTGCCGTCGAGCGCATTGATCCGCGCCACAAGGTCGTCGATGTGGAAGGCGGCGAAGGCGGCTTCGAAGCCCTGGGCGATGTGGCCAGCGTCGATGCCTTCCGCATCGCGCTTCTGGATGGCGAAGGGCGCGCCCGTCATGTTGACGATGCGGTTGGCGAGGCGCGTCGCGATGATCTCGCGGCGCAGGCGGTGGCGCTTGCGGGCCTCGCCGTACTTCGTGAGCTCCCTGGGGAAGTAGCCGACAATCAGCGTCTCGAAGGCCGGATCGTCCGGCGCTTTCGAGGCGATCAGCGAGGAGAAGAAGTCGAGCTTGGCGTAGGCCATGATCACGGCCAGCTCCGGCCGCGTCAGCCCCTGCTGCTGTTCGCGCAGCTCCCGGAACTGCTCCGTGGAGGGCAGGCCTTCCACGGTGCGGTCCAGCTTGCCTTGGGATTCGAGCGTCTCGATCAGGCGCTCATGGCTGTCGAGGTCGGCGGCGGCAGTCGCTTGCATCACGCTCAGCGCTTCCGTCTGGTCGTAGTTGTTTTCCAGCACGAGGTGGCCAACCTCGTCGGTCATCGAGGCGAGGAGGGCGTTGCGGTCTTTCTCTTTCAGTGCGCCTTCGTTGATCGCCTCTGCCGTGAGGATCTTGATGTTCACCTCGTGGTCGGAGGAATCCACGCCTGCGGAGTTGTCGATGGCGTCGGTGTTGATGCGGCCGCCCTTGCGGGCGAATTCGATGCGTCCGGCCTGTGTCACGCCGAGGTTGGCGCCTTCCGCGATGACCTTGGCGCGGAGATCCTTCGCATCGACGCGCAGGATGTCGTTGGCCTTGTCGCCGACATCGGCATGGCTCTGCGTCGATGCCTTGATGTAGGCGCCGATGCCGCCGAACCAGAGCAGGTCGACTTCGGCTGACAACAGCGCCTTGATGAGCGCATCCGGCGTCAGTTCGTCGTCTGTGACGCCCGCCAGCGCCTTGATCTCCGGCGTCAGCTTGATCGACTTGGCCGAACGCTCGAAAACCCCGCCGCCCTTCGAGATAAGGCTCTTGTCATAGTCCGCCCACGACGAGCGCGGCAGGTCGAACATGCGCTTGCGCTCGTTCCACGTCGCCTCGAGATTCGCGGGGCTCGGGTCGAGGAAGATATGCCGGTGGTCGAAAGCCGCCTGCAGCTTGATGCATTTCGACAGCAGCATCCCGTTGCCGAACACATCGCCCGACATGTCGCCGATGCCGATGACCGTGAAGGGCTGGGTCTGCGTGTCGTGGCCCATCTCACGGAAGTGACGCTTCACCGCCTCCCACGCGCCGCGCGCCGTGATTCCCATCTTCTTGTGGTCGTACCCGACCGAACCGCCCGACGCGAAAGCGTCGCCCAGCCAGAAATTATAGTCGGCCGAAAGCCCGTTCGCGATGTCGGAGAAGGTCGCCGTGCCCTTGTCGGCTGCGACGACGAGATACGGATCCTCGCCATCCCACGCCACCACGCCCGGCGGCGTCACCGTCTTGCCGCCGACAATGTTGTCCGTGATCTGCAGCAGCGCGCCCACGAACGTCTTGTACGCCGCTATCCCCGCCGCCTGGATTTCCTCGCGCGTGCCCTTGGCCGGCAGGTTCTTCGGATAGAAGCCGCCCTTCGATCCCACGGGCACGATCACCGCGTTCTTCACCTGCTGCGCCTTCACCAGCCCCAAGACTTCCGTGCGGAAGTCGTCGCGCCGGTCCGACCAGCGCAGGCCGCCCCGCGCGACCGGGCCGAAGCGCAGGTGAACGCCTTCAACGTCAGGCGACCACACGAAGATCTCGCGATAGGGCCGCGGCGCGGGCAGGGGATCAGCCTCGCGGCTGGCGATCTTCACAGCGATATGCCGGAACGGCTTCCCGCCTTCATCGGCCAGATAGAAGTTCGTGCGCTGTAGCGACTTCAACAGCGCCAGCAGGCGGCGCAACGCGCGATCCGCATCGAGTGTGGCGACGCCTTCCAGCTGTTTCTGCACGTCCGCGATTACCTTGTCGGCGTCGCGTTTGCGTTTCTCGAGATCGCCTTTGATGGCCGGATCGAACTTGATCGCGAACAGCTCCAGCAGCTTGTTGGAAATATCCGGATGCTCGGCCAGCGCCTTCACCTGCACGATTTCCGACGGATCGAGGCCCGACTGGCTGCGATAGCGGCACAGCGTCCGCAACAGCGCGGCGGAACGCCAGTCCGTTCCCAGCGCGACCACGAGGCTGTTGAACCGATCGTTCTCCGTGTCGCGGGCCCAGATCGCTTCAAATGCTTTTTCGAAGCGCGAATCCAGACGCCTCTGTCCAGTGGGCCGGTCGATGCAGAGGTCGTGCACATAGACCTTGCTTTCCGGCTGACCGTCGTGCGCCAGCAGCTTGATCGGATATCCAACCTCAGCCTGAACACGCAGGCCCATGCGTTCCAGCACGGGCACGATCTCGGCGAGATCGAGCGGCTGGTCGCGGTGATAGATCTTCACACGGCTGATGCCGGCCTCGAATTCCGGCCCCCACACGCGCGCGCGCAGCGCCTTGCCAGGCGGCAGCGCGCCGATGGCGATCAGATCGGCAAGGCCTTCTTCCGGCTGGAACGTTTCCTTGTAGGCGGCGGTGAAGCCGGTGCGGCCCACAAGCAGCTGGTCCGATCCCGTCGAGCGGGCGACGCGCTCCAGCGCATCCTCCCACGTCTCGAAAAGTTGCCGCATCTGCAGGTCAAGCTGGTCTTCGTCAGGCTCGGGATGCCCAGGCGTGAGGCCGATGATGAGGTGCACACGCGCAAGCGGCCCGTCGCCGAACGATGGATAGAAAGCCGACGTCCGCCCACCATAGGCCTCCGCCAGCATCTTGTGCGCCCGCGTGCGCAGCTCGGACGTGTAGCTATCGCGGGGCGTGTAGAGCAGGGCGGAGACATATCGGTCGAACCGGTCGCGACGGATGAAGAGATGCGTACGTGGACGCAGCATCAACCGCAGGATGCCTGAAGCGATGCGCGCGAGGTCAGCTTCCGAAATCTGGAAAAGTTCGTCGCGCGGATAGTTCTTGAGCACCGAATCGAGCTGCTTCGCGGAGAAGCGGGAGCCCTGCGGCGCGGCCGCCTTCACATTCTCGATCTTGCGACGGATCAACGGCACTTCATCAGCCGCCCGCGTATAGGCTTCCGACGTGAATAGCCCGACGAAACGCGTCTCTCCGATCACCTCACCGCGTTCGTCATAACGTTTCACGCCGACATAATCGGCATGGCTGCGCCGGTGAACGCGGGAGACGAAGCTCGCCTTGGCCACGATGATGGGCGAGGCCTCATTGATGAAGGCCCGAACGGCTGGCGTCAGCATCGTCGGCTCGGCGCCACGCGAAAGCACATTGCGCGCCGGATCGCGCAGGATGCCGAGGCCAGAGGCCTCATCGACAATGGGCTCTTCGTTGGCCAGCCGGCCATTGCCGTCGAGCGCGAACGTGTAGTCGCGTGCGCCAAGATAGGTGAAATTCTCGTCCGACAGCCAGGACAGGAACGCCCGCGCCTCGATGATCTCGCCCGACGTGCGGCCCTGTGTGGCCTTGAGATCGGACAGCCGGGCGGAGACATCCTCCATCTTGGCGCGCATCGCCATGAAGTCGGCGTTGACCATCGCGACATCCGCGAACGTGTCTTCGAGAATCTTCTGGAGATTCGCGCGCGCGCCATCATCCAGCGCGGGCAGATGGATCTGGATCGTCGAGCGCTTGCCTTTCGCGCCCGCAACGACCGGATGCAGTACAGCGCGGATCTCGACCTTCGCCTCCTGACAGGCGCCGATGGCGCTATCGACCAGGAACGCCATGTCCGGCCCGGCGATCTCTGCGACGTCCAGTTTCAGCTGACGCCCGCCCGCGCCGGTCGCGCGCCGGGTGCGGATGATGCGGTTGGTCAGCGCTTCGTTCGCCTTGTTGAAATCCCAGAGGTCGACAGCCAGCGAGGCGGCGTCCTCGACGGTCAGCGACAAGAAGTCCTCGACGAAAGCGTCGGCGCGGTACTGTTCGAGGAAGCGCTGGAAAGCTTCCGCGTCAGGCTTGCTGCTTCGCTTCGCGAGCAGCTTCTCGGCCGCCGAGGCGAGGCCTTCCTTCGTGAATGCGAGTTCGCTGGAGCGGGTCAGTCCGCCGGAAGCGCGTGTCAGGCTCATGATGATCGCAACGCGTGATGCTGAAACGGAGAAGATGGGGATGAATCAACGCAGACCGAGAGCTACCCCCGCACAGGCCAGCCGGGCAAGCCATCTGACGGGGCATAGTCATGCTGCATTGCGATGAGGTTTACGCCGACGCGGGCCGTCCTTGCCGTCAGATGTCTGCGGCAGCCGCCGACGGCGGCTCATCATCCGGTTTCACGGCATAGTCCCCCGGGTTTCCGTCGGCCGACATCAGGACGGCGATCCAGCGCGCGCCCGGTATCTGCGCCAGCACGATCATCACCAGCACGGTCAGCGGCGCCGAGAGGAACATTCCCGGCAACCCCCATAACGCTCCCCATACGGCAAGGGACAGCAACACGACCAACGCCGACAGGTTGAGGCTGTTCGACGTCATGCGTGGACCGACGAAATTGCCGATCAGGAACTGCCAGATCGAAACGCCGAAGAAGACGGCGGTCGCGCACCACAGCTCGTCCTGTGGCATCCAGCCCGGCCAGTCGTCCTGCACGAAGGCAAAAAGCGCCGGCAGGATGCCTGCCACGATCGATCCGATGGTGGGAATGTAGTTGAGCACGAAGATCACGAACGCCCAGAACAGGGCGTTGTGCAGGCCCAGCGCCAGCAGCGTCACATAGGTCAGCGACGTGTTGATGATCGACAGCGCCGTCTGCACCCAGAGGTACTGCTCCATCGTCTTGCGCACCTGCGCGCCGACCAGATGAGCGCGTGCGCGATCTTCAGGACGGGTGAAGATACGATCGAACTTGCGGGTGAAGGTGTTCGCGGTCACATAAAGGAACGCGACGTAGATCATGATGATGACCATGTCGCCGACCAGACCGGACACCGAGTTGGCGGCAGCCTGCGCAAGGCCGAGTGTCGTATCGGAATAGAAGAGATCGCTCAGCGTCGGCGGATCGCCAGTCTCGACGGTGCGCTCCGCGATTTCTGCCGCCACAACCGGCGCGGGATCGACCGGCGGCGCGGCCGGGCTTACCGAGACAGCGTCTCCCGGCGTCAGCGGGGTCTCGATTGGCGGTACGGCCACGATTGCCGGCGGCGAAGTGGTGATTGCGGGCGCAACGCCCGGCTGGGGCCTGGCCGCCGGTTCGCCTGTCAGACCAACGGCGTCATAGGCCTGCTCGATCAGTGAATTGATCCGGCTTTCGTATTCGCCTGCGCGGTCGGTGAATTCAGCGATGGCGCCGCGCAGGATGCTGGCGAAGGCGACGATGCTGATCGCCACCACGGCGATCGCGAAAACATGGGTCACCCAGTTCGGCAGGTTGGGGAAGGGGCGACGAATGGCGCGGGCGAAGCCCTCCATCACCAGCCAGACGAAGATCGCCATCGCGAACGGCGCAAGAATACGCGCGCCCTGGTTCAGCACCATGCCGATGGCGACGGTGGCGATGATCCACACGCCGGCCGTCATCCATGTACGATTGGTTATCCCGCCCGATTGCTGCATGGCCCAGACTTATGCCGCATCGCACGCTGTGCAAAGCATGTCCGGGCCCAAATCGTAACCCGCTTGGCGTTCCTGCCCGGGCCTTCTATTCTCCGGACCTGCATTTTTAGGACAACGCGATGACGGACTCGATCTTCCTCGGCGGCGGCGGACCGGACCACAAGACGCCGCTGGGGCTGCTTCTGGCGCGGGCCAACCGTCACGGACTTGTTGCTGGCGCCACGGGCACAGGTAAGACGGTGACGCTGCAGGTCATGGCCGAGCAGTTCTCGGCGGCCGGCGTTCCGGTCTTCTGCGCGGACGTGAAGGGCGATCTTTCCGGCATCTGCATGGCGGCGACCCCGACGGGAAAGGGCCTTGAGAAGATAAACGAGCGCGTCGCGCAGATCGGCATGCCGGGCATTACCTATGCGGCCGCGCCCTGTGTGTTCTGGGACATCTATGGCGAGCGCGGCCATCCGATCCGCGCCACGATCTCGGAAATGGGTCCGCAGCTGTTGTCGCGTCTTCTGCAACTCAACGACACGCAGGAAGGCGTGCTGACGATCGCCTTCCAGTATGCCGACGACAACAACCTGCTTTTGCTGGACTTCAAGGATCTGCGCAGCCTGCTGGCCCACATCTCCACCATCGCGCCTGATATCCAGAAGACGTACGGCAACGTTGCGGCGGCTTCCGTGGGCGCCGTGCAGCGGCAGCTTCTCCTGCTGGAGAGGGAAGGGGCTCAGCAATTCTTTGGCGAGCCCGCGCTTGAGCTGGCGGATTTCATGCGCACGACCGAGGATGGGCGCGGCTATGTGAACGTGCTGGACGCAACCAAGCTCATCAATAGCCCACGTCTTTATTCCACTTTCCTGCTGTGGCTGCTGGCGGAGCTCTTCGAACAGCTTCCGGAAACGGGCGATCCGGACAAGCCGAAGCTCGTCTTCTTCTTCGACGAGGCGCATCTCCTGTTCAACGATGCGCCCAAGGCGCTGGTGGACAAGATCGAGCAGGTCGTTCGTCTCATCCGTTCCAAGGGCGTTGGCGTTTATTTCGTGACGCAGAACCCTCGCGACCTGCCGGAAAACGTGCTGGCCCAGCTTGGTTGTCGCATCCAGCACGCGCTCCGTGCGTACACGCCGACCGAGCGAAAGGGCGTGAAGGCGGCGGCGCAGAGCTTCCGGCCGAATCCGGCAGTCGATACCGAGACCGCGATCACCGAGCTTGGCACGGGCGAGGCGCTGGTTTCGACACTCGACCTGAAAGGCGCGCCGACGGTGGTTGAGCGCACAATCATCCGCCCCCCATCGTCGCGCCTTGGCCCATCCACCGACGAGGAGCGAGCAGTTGTGCAGGCGCAGAGCCCCGTGGCGGCCAAGTATGACACCACGATTGACCGCGAGTCCGCCTATGAAGTGCTGACGGGCCGCGAAGCCGCTGCCTCCCAGGAGAAGGCGGCAGTTGCACAGCGCGAGCAGGCAGAGGCGGAAGCCGCCAAGGCCCGCCGCGAAGCAACGAAGGCCGCGACGGCGGCCCGTGCGCCTGCCGCAACCCGAGCGCCGGCAAAGGCGCCTGCGGCACGCAAATCCACGCGTCAGACGCCGGTCGAGGCGGCCAGCAGCACGTTCATGCGAACGGCGACCCGCGAACTCACCAAGTTCGTCTTCCGCGGCATGTTCGGGAACAGGAAGCGCTAGGCCGTGTGCGGGAAGTTCACGCAGCTGGTGGATTGGCAAGAGCACCTTGCGCTCATCGACCCGCGCGTCGTGATGCCGGAAGACGCGCCCATCAAGTTCGCGACGCCGATGCGCATGGCGACGGTGATGCGGCTGGGCGAGGACGGAAAACCTGAAAAGGTCCAGATGAAATGGGGCTTCTCGAAGCCCGATCAGCCTTCGTTCAAGCCAGACCACATGCACGCGCGCAGTGAAACGGTCGATACGAAGCAGACGTTTGCGGGGTCGTTCGAAGAGCGACGTGGCATCCTGATGGTTCACTCCTTCAACGAAGGCGAGCAGCTGCCCGGCGGCAAGACAAAGCAATGGGTGTTTAGTCCTAAGGATCGCAGACCGATACCGATGGCCGTGATCTGGGATGAATGGCAGGACGAAGCTGGCGCGGTTCCGTGCTTTATTCTTCTGACTGTTCCGGCAAATCCGCTTGTGTCTAAGATCACGGATCGCATGCCGGCGATCCTGCAGCCGGAAGATTGGGCGGTCTGGCTCGGCGAGGACGATGCGCCTCTCAAGGACGTGAAGGCGCTGTTGCGCACGTTCGACGACGCGGGAAACTGGGACATGGCCGAACAAGCGCCCGCGAAATCAGCGAAAACCGCAAAGCCGAAATCACAGATGGACATGTTCTGAAACTGTAACGGCCAATACCAACCAACCGTTCAGGACGGGTTCACCGCCCCGCGACCAGCCTCCCGCATCACTTGAGGGAGACAGTCATGACGAAGCGCCACGCTTTTCTCGCGACCGCTATAGCCGCTGCCCTGCTCACCACTGGCATGGCCGTCGCCCAGAGCAACAACACCAGCAACAACACATCCACCAACACGAGCTCTGACCGCTCTTCCAGCAATTCCAGCAGCAACTCGTCGAGCAACCAGTCCAGCTCAAGTGAAGGCGTCCGCGACCGTCGCAGCGATGTGCGCATCGATCGGCGCGGCAACCGCTACAGCTATGAGAGCCGCCAGTACCGGCGCGACGACAGGGATGTCACCCGCTACGTCTACATCGAACGCAGCCGCGATCACGACGAAGACGACGACTGAAAAAACTTCGCACGAAACTCCGCGCGCGCGTTTCTGGAAACTCCGCGTTCAGCTTCTCGCGTCAGTTTGCACTCCATCAGATCAACACGGCGAACGCGAAGCGCGGCGCCGATGCAGAAAAGCAGGAGTGCAGAATGCCTACCTCGAAATCGAGCGCGATGAAGAAGCCCACCGCGAAAATCATTGCGATGCCCGCGCCAATGCCGCCGGCGCCGATGCCGTCCGCCGCGCGGACCGCGACCATCATCCCGATGCCGCTGAAGCCGGTGCCGGCCAAGCACGCCGTCAAGAAGGCCTCTGCCAAGAAGGCGCGCAAGATGGTCGCCAAGAAGACCGCCGCCCGGATCAAGGCGACGCAGAAGAAGCTGGCCGCCGCCTCCACGAAGAAGCCCGCCCGCAAGGCCGGCCCGAGGATGAAGAAGTAGGCAAGCCTCTGGCCCGATTTCCTTGAAACGCGGGAATCGCCGGATTCGGAAAATCCGGACCGGACGCAAGAATTCCGAATCGGCGGATTCGGATTCGGACTCGGATCAAGTCGGGTCGGGTGAGCATCTGACCTCCGCTGATTTATAGGCGGAGTATGCCGCCGAAGGGGCAAGATGGTGGTCTGGTGTATCCAGATCCCACAACCTGGATTGGCTAGTTGATTGGAAATATTGGAAAACATTTCCTAGATGGCGTCCGGGATTCCGCAGGATTGCGCCGGTGGCGTTTCAGGGTCTGTTGACCAGCACGAACCAGAGGCCAGCGGCTGAGGCCGCGCTGATCGCTGCGCCCGTCAGCAGCCACCCCCAGCCCGTCGTGCGCTTCACGACGACGGGAGCGGGCGCGGGTTGTGCCGCCCGGTTCAGCGCGTCGTCGAGCTTCTGAAGCGTTTCCGGTAGCTTTCTCAGGCGGCTGAGCGCCTCGCGTGCGGTGGCGACCGCCAGCTTCTTCAGTCCTTCCGGCCCGAATTCGCGTTTCGACCAGCGGTCCACGATCGGCTTGGCTGCCTGCCAGATGTTGTGTGCGGGGTCGATCGAGCGCGCGACGCCTTCGACCTGGACCATGGTCTTCTGCAGCAGGATCAGCTCCGGCCGCAGGTGCATCCCGAACTGCCTTGTGATGTCGAACAGCTGCAGCAGCACGCGCGCCATCGAGACGTCCCGCGCTTCCTTGCCGAAGATCGGCTCGCCGACGGAACGCAAAGCCTGCGCGAAGTCATCCATCGAATGGTTGGCCGGAACGTAGCCCGCCTCGAAATGCACTTCGGAAACGCGCTTGTAGTCGCGCTCCAGGAAACCCTTCAGGATTTCGGCCAGGAAGATCCGCTCGTCCATGCCGATCCGGCCCATGATGCCGAAATCGACAAGGACCAGCCGCCCGTCCGGCGCGAGGATCATGTTCCCTTCATGCAGGTCGGCATGGAAGAAGCCATGGTCGAGCGCACAGGCGAGGAAGCCGCGCGTGATACGGTTGGCGAGATCGATACGGCCATTGGCGCCGATGGCGCCGGGATCTGTGAGGGAGCGCCCCTCGATCCATTCCGTCACCAGCACACGCTGGCTCGTCCGTTCCCAGTCGACTTTGGGAGCGTAGACATAATTGTCGAGCGCCGCGATCTCTCCGAATTCGGAAGCCGCGCCAGCCTCGAAGCGCAGGTCCATCTCCCGGGTCAGCGACTTCGCCATCGTGTCAATGAAGGCTGCAGGCTCCATGCGCTTTACTTCGGCAGGGCCGTTCTTCTGGGCGGAGTAGGCGATGCGCTTCATCGCCCGCAGCTCCAGCTCCATCTTCCGCTCGATACCGGGGCGCAAGATTTTCACCGCGCGCGAGCCTTCGGGCGTTTCCAGCCGGTGAACCTGAGCGACAGACGCCGCCGCTAGGGGCTCGCTCAGATTCGGGAACAGTCGCGCCGTATCCTCGCCGAACTGCTCGCGCAGCGTCTTTATCGCTTGCGCCTTGGGGAAGGGCGGGATCGAGTCCTTGAGGCGGGAAAGATCCGTCGCAGCTTCGACGCCAATCACGTCCGGCCGCGTCGCCATGAACTGGCCGAGCTTGATCCAGGCCGGTCCCAGCTTCTCGAGCGCCGTTGCAAACCTTTGGCCCGGCCGTCCCTTGCCGCCGCCGCCCGGAAGGATGCGCAGGAAGCTGCCCGCGAACTTCGCCGCCCACGGCATGCGCGAGCGATACGCATCCGGCACCACTACGTCATGGCGAAGCATGACGGCTCCGGCGCGGGCGAGGCGCATATAGTCGGAGAGTGCGTCGAGCATTCCTACACCGCCCATCCGGTGTGGAGCGCGGCGATGCCGCCGGAATAGTTCTGGTAGCAGACCTGGCTGAATCCGGCGGCCTTGATCCTGGTCGCGAAGTCATCCTGGTTCGGGAAGCGGCGGATGCTTTCGATCAGGTACTGGTAGCTCGCACGGTCGCCGGTCACGAACTCGCCCATCTTCGGGATCACCGCGAACGAGTACTTGTCGTAGGCGTCCTGCAGCATCCGGTGTGTCATGTGCGAGAATTCGAGGCAGGCAAACCGTCCGCCCGGTTTCAGCACACGGCGGAATTCCGAAAGCGCCCGGTCGATCTCCACCACATTGCGGATGCCGAAGGAGATCGTCAGCGCATCGGCCGACTTGTCGGGAAAGGGCAGCGCCGCGGCATCGCACGCCACGCGGGGCATGTTCTTGTCGCTGGTCTTGATGCCAGCGACCAGCATGGCCTCGTTGATATCGGAGACGAACGTCATCGTCTCCGCGTCCGAATTCCGCCGCCGCGCGACTTCATCGGCACGTTTCTGGAACGCCCGCGCCACATCCCCCGTGCCGCCGGCGACATCGATCAGCACCTCGCCGGGCTGCGGGTTCAGCCACGCGATCATGTTGGCTTTCCACACGCGGTGAACGCCGGCCGACATGAGGTCGTTCATCAGGTCGTACTTGCCGGCGACGGACGCAAACACGCCTTTGACGCGGCGGGATTTTTCCTCCCGCGACACGTCCTCGAAGCCGAATGAGACCTTATCCTCGTCCATCTCCGTCAAACATAGGCGAACGGGGTACCGGGGCTATATGCGGCTCGATGCCAGAATTGCCTGAAGTCGAGACTGTTCGTCGCGGATTGCTGTCCGCGATGGAAGGTAAACGCATCCTGCACGTCGAGACGCGCAGGAAAGACCTGCGTTTCCCGTTTCCAGAGAACTTTGACCAGCGGATCGAAGGCGCCCGGATCACGCGCCTCGGCCGTCGGGCAAAATACCTCGTGGGCGAACTTTCAAACGGCGAAGCCCTGATCATGCATCTCGGCATGACGGGTCGTTTCACCGTTTTTGGAAAGAAGCCCGGAAAGTTCCATCATGCAGCCGGCGAGGACGAAAAGCACGATCACGTCGTCTTCGACATGCAGGGCGGGGCGCGTGTCGTCTTCAATGACGCCCGCCGCTTCGGTTTCATGGATCTCTGGCCGCTCGACGAGCTCGACCAATATGCGCCGTTCGCGGGCATGGGACCCGAGCCCATCTCGAACGAATTTTCAGGCGCCTATCTCAAGGAGGCGTTCGCCGGAAAGAAGACGCCGGTGAAATCTGCGCTGCTGGACCAGGATGTCGTTGCGGGTCTCGGCAACATCTATGTCTGCGAGGCTCTGTTCCGATCCGGCATCAGCCCGAAGAAACTTGCGGGATCGATCAAGCGCGACAAGCTGGAAGGGCTCGCGGTTGAAATCCGCAAAGTCATTGAGGAAGCGATCGAGGCCGGAGGCTCCACCATTTCTGATTTCGGCGCACCCGATGGCGAGCTTGGCTATTTCCAGCATCGTTTCCAGATTTACGACCGTGAGGGCGAGCCGTGTGTCACCTGCACAAAGCCGGTGAAGCGGTTGGTGCAGTCGGGGCGGTCGACTTTCTATTGCTCGACCTGCCAGAGGTGATGGCTAGGCTTGTGCGGCCTTGAGCACGGCGCTGGCGCCGGCCCGCACGAAGGCGATGTCGCCCGGGATGGCAAGGAAGCGGACGCCGCGCTTTTCGAGTTCCACGGCACGCGCCGGCGTTGGGCAGAAGGCGCCGACGATCTTTCCGGCTTTGCGGGCGGCTTCGAGGATGCGGTCGAGGCCGGTATCGACGTCTGTGGCGAAGGGATCGACCGTCTGGCCGCGCGACAGCGCGATGGACAGGTCGGCGGGCCCGAGGAACAGCGCATCGATGCCGGGCGTTCCGGCGATGGCGTCGAGATTGTCCAGCCCCTCGCGCGTCTCGATCATCGCGAAGGAGAGGGTCACGTCATTGCCTTCGCGAAGGTAATCCTTCTGGTCGGCATAGCCCGCCAGCATGGTGGCGCGGTGCGGGCCCCAGCTGCGTTCGCCGACAGGCGGGAATTTGGCGGCCATGGCGAAGGCGTGCGCGTCCGCCGCCGTGTTGATCATCGGCGCAATCACCGCCTCCGCTCCGAGATCGAGGGCGCGGCTGACGAAGCCAAAATCATCGACGGGTGAGCGGACGACAGGCGCGGAACCTGCCTGCATCACGGCGGCTATTCCGGTCACCAGGGATCCGATGTCCCAGAGACCGTGCTGCGCATCCAGCGCGACCGCGCCGAAGCCTTCGCGTGCGGTCAGTTCCGCAACGATGGGATAGGGCAGGCTGCACCAGCAGCAATGAACCGTTTCGCCGGCGCGAAGCCGTAACGATAGGGAAAAGCCGTGAGTAGCCATGGCGTTATCCTTCAATCGCCCGATCCGTAGGTCGCATCGAAGCGAAGCGCAAATGCAGTTGCGCGGTTGAGCCCGCCGGGACCCGATCTAATTCCACCGCCATGTTGATCGGCGACATTCTTGTGTGGGTGGCCATCGGGCTCTGTCTCGTTGCGGCGATCAAGCCGGAACGGACAAAGCGCTTCCTGCACTTTGTCGGGCCGCCCTGGGGCATCCGCGCGTTCGCGGTCGTGGCGCTGGTTCTTTTCGTCGCTCTGCCCTTCGTGCCGATGCGCTGACCTAGATGTTCCCGAAATCACCGCCTCGGCCCTTGCCGCTGGCAAAGCGCGCCGCGCCGTCGCGGGCTTCCTTGGAGACGACAGGCGCCCCGCGCCTTGCTTCCTGTTTGAGAGCATCGTCGAGGCTGCGGCTCCAGCCCTCATAGGCGCTGGCGCGGTCTGCACGCAGGCAGAGTTGCGGGAAGCGTGAGATTTCCTTGGCCAGCGCAACGGCCGCCGGCAAGGCTTCGCCCGCCTTCACCACGCGGTTGGCGAGGCCCCAGCCAAGTGCTTCCTGCGCATCGACGGCGCGGCCGGTGAGGATCATGTCCATGGCGCGGCCCTGTCCGACGATGCGGGGCAGGCGAAGCGTACCACCGTCGATCAGCGGAACGCCCCAGCGGCGGCAATAGACGCCAAATATTGCAGTCTCGGAGGCGACGCGCATGTCGGCCATCAGCGCCAGTTCGAGACCGCCGGCGACGGCGTGGCCCTCGACGGCGGCGATCAGGGGCTTGGACAGGGAGATGAATTCTTCCGGGGCGTCGCGATCCGCGAGCAGGCGGGTCGGCCCCATGGGCGCCTGTTGGAGGTGACGCTTTACGGGCGGAGAGAAGTCGTGGGCGCGATTGGCAACCGCCTTGAGGTCCGCCCCTGCGCAGAATGCGCCCCCTGATCCCGTCAGCACGGTCGCCAGCACCGCGTCGTCGCGTTCGGCGTCGCAGAAGGCGTCGTACAGCGCGGCGGCCGTCTCCGGGTCCACGGCATTGCGCGCCTGCGGGCGATTTATGGTGATGATGGCGACCGGTCCGTCGCGGTCAGCGATGATGCTCATGTCCGTATCTCCGATCGCGTGATCGGGCGAGCTAAGCGGAAGATTTGTTCCGGCAGAAGCCCCACGGCCTACAAAAGCCCGAATTGATCTCCCACATGTCAGCGGCTCGGGAGGCGGACGTGATCGAAATCGTCCTCTGGATCTGTTTCATTGCCGGCGTCCTCTTCGGACTCGACACGCTCCTTCTCTGGATGGAAGCGAAGGGCTGGCTCTATTATCGCAAGGTGAAGCGGAAGAGCAGCGGCGTGGCCGACGTGTTCATCGGCGCCGATTTCCTCAATCCCGGCGCGCGTCACATGGGCGAGGCCCGGCAAGAGCGCGCGGGCGAGGAAGACGAGGACGACGGCGATGATGAGGGCAAGCGAAAGCCCGAAGATCGCGTCGCCTGACGTTAAGGTCTCTGCAGCGGTAATTTGCGAGACTTCGCGAACGCCGGGACAATCCGGCGGCTTTGGAGCATCGCACGTGAGGCGGTTTCATCATCTGGCGGCGGCCTGTGTCGTGGCGGCGATCGCTGCGGCACCTGCCCATGCTGCCGACTTCCTCAAGGCCATCGAGGACGTGCCGCTCATCGCCGGCATGACCGAGCAGGCCGAACCCGTCGTATTCGAAAGCGACCAGGGCCGCGTCGTGAAGACCGTGGCCGAAGGCCAGATCGACGGCGCGAGGATCTCTTCCTTCTATGCCGAAACGCTGCCGTCGCTCGGATGGAAGCGCACCGCAGACGCGGACAGCTTGTCCTTCGAGCGCGAGAACGAGCGTCTCAACATTTCCATACGCGAGCCAGCATCGAGCCGACCTGTCACGATCCAGTTCGAATTGATCGTGAAGCTCGCCTCGACACGCTTGCCGGAATAGGCTTCATCTCCAGACAAGATCTGGAGGATGCGATGGTCTACGAAACGCTGCTGGTCGAGACGGATGGCGCCGTCGGTATCATCACGCTCAATCGTCCCGACGCGCTGAACGCCCTGAACGCGAAGCTGTGCGGTGAACTCGTCGACGCGCTGGCCGCGTTCGAGAAGAATGACGGCGTCGGTTGCGTGATCCTCACCGGGGCAGGGCGCGCCTTCGCCGCCGGCGCCGACATCAAGGAGATGGCGCCGCAATCCTACATGGATGTCTATGCGAAGGACATGTTCGGCGCTTTCGAACACGCAGTCTCGTCCTTCCGCAAACCGCTCGTCGCCGCGGTGAATGGCTTCGCCCTCGGCGGCGGTTGCGAGCTCGCCATGCTGTGCGATTTCATTCTTGCTTCGGAAGCCGCGAAGTTCGGCCAGCCCGAGATCAATCTCGGCGTAATGCCCGGCATTGGCGGCACGCAGCGTCTCACCCGTTTCGTCGGCAAGTCGAAGGCGATGGAGATGTGCCTCACCGGCCGCATGATGGACGCTGCGGAAGCCGAGCGCTCAGGTCTCGTTTCCCGCGTCCTTCCCGCCGACAAGCTGCTGGAAGAAGCAAAGGCCGCCGCGAAGAAGATCGCCGGCCAGTCCCGCCCCATCGCCATGATGACGAAAGAGACGGTCAACGCCGCCTACGAGACCACCCTGCGCCAAGGCATCATGCTGGAGCGCCGCCTGTTCCATTCCATGTTCGCCACCAATGACCAGAAAGAAGGCATGGCCGCCTTTGTCGAGAAGCGTCCAGCGAAGTTCTCCAATACGTAAGAAAGCCCTTTGAAAGCGGCCCTTGCGGCGCCCCGATCAATTCCTTCAGGCTCCGAATTGACCGCGTGAGGCGACGCTGTTAAGACGCCGCTCCCCAAAACCCCCGGATCATGTCCGCGGGCAGGGTAAACGGAGCTCTGGAAGACCGATGGCCAACACGAAATCCGCCAAGAAAATGGTGCGCAAGATTGCGCGGCGGACCGAGGTCAACAAATCGCGCAAGTCGCGCATCCGCACCTTCGTCCGCAAGGTCGAGGAAGCTGTCGCCTCGGGCGATAAGAAAGCGGCGATCACCGCCCTGAAAGCCGCTGAGCCGGAAATCATGCGCGGCGTCACCAACGGCGTGCTTCACAAGAACACGGCGTCGCGGAAAGTCTCGCGTCTCGCCGCCCGCGTGAAGGGCGTCGGCGCTTAAGCCGGTCTTTGCGAAAAGCAGGTTCCGCGAATTTCGCGATTGCTTTTTCAATCTCTTCGCAATTGAGTTTTGACCGAGGGCTGTGTTCGCGCAGCGCCTCGAGCGTGCGCAAAATATTGCTCAGTACACGGCGTAATATTCAAATCGAAATTGGTCGCTTGTGAGCCCAGTGTGGCGTCGTTTCGCCAATGGATTCAGTGGCAATACCGATCACGACAGTTTGGTTAAAAATAAAATCGCAGATGCGGCTTTTGTCGCGGTTGACGGGCCGCTCTGATCGGAGAAAAACTCCCCTCTGTAGCGAGTAACCCTTCCTTCGATTGAACATGTTCTGCGGCTCCGGGGCTGGAGCCGTTGGAGAGCCTTTCTGTCTCAATTACGAAGGTAGGGCATCGACCAGAAGGGTAGATGAGGGGCCATGATCAGCAAGCAGAACACGACGAGATTTGCGCCTGGCGGGATGGGTGGAGCGACCCGGGCGGCGGAGCCATCCCTTGCGTCGCGTGCCGTTTCCGCGAAGCCGTCGGCGGATGCCGGCAATGACCAGATTCCGGCCGTGTGGGCCAATGTGCGCGAAACGCTGCGCCGCCGTCTTGGCGACCAGAAGTTCGACGCATGGATTGCGAAGCTCGAGCTCGTCGCAGAAGTGAATGGCGAGATTCTGCTCGCCGCGTCCGACGACTATCAGCGCAGCCGCGTCGACACCGATTTCGGTCACCTCATCCAGCAGGCATGGGATCAGGCTGATCGCAAAGGCCGCGCCGTGCGCGTTGAGGCGCGCGATCGCATTGCGCAGGATGTGCTGGCGCTGGCGTCCAGCGCGGCGGCGCCCGCGACGAGCGATCCGGATGTGATCGAAGACGAAACGCTCAGCGACGCCGAGCAGGCGATCGACGTCGGCGCCGAGAGCGCGCAGACGCTCGAGAACTTCCTTGTCGGCGATTCCAACCGCATCGCTTTCGGTCTCGCGCGCCGCCTCGCCATGGGCGGCGGCGTCGAAGCCAATGTCGTCACGATCGTCGGCCCGCACGGCGTCGGCAAATCGCACCTCCTGAAAGGCATTGAGCACGCGCTCAAGGCCGCGAAGGGCGAGACCAGCGTCCTCTACATGTCGTCCGAAGACTTCACCGTCGCGTTCGTCGATGGCGTGAAGCGCAAGGACACGTCCGACCTGCGTACGCTCGTCCGCCGCGCCAAGGTCGTGCTGCTCGACGACTTCCAGTTCATCTGCTCGAAGCCGGGCACGCTGGTGGAGTTCTTCTCCCACATGCGCGCCATCGTCGCGAACGGCGGCGTCGTGGTGCTGGCAGCCGATCAGACGCCGGCCCTCATCGACCAGCTCGACGAGCGCATGCGTGACGAGATCCATGGCGGCGTCATTGCCCAGATGGATCTGCCCGAGCGCAACCTGCGCCGTGAAATCCTGCGTGCGAAGGCTGACGCCGTCTCGCACGCCGCTGCTGCGATCGACGCGGAATTCCATCTGACGGAAGAGTGGATCGATCTGCTGGCCGACCGTCTGCCCGCTTCCGGCCGGGCGCTCCACGGCGCCGTGCGCAACGTCTATTGCGGCACCGTTCTCGCGGGCAAACCGCTGGACAAGACGGCGGTCGAGAAGTCGATCCAGTTACAGATGGGCGGCTCGCCCGCACGCGCGCCGAAGATCGACACGATCAAGGACGTCACCGCCCGCGCTTATGGCGTCACAAAGGCTGACCTCGAGTCCGCCTGCCGCAAGCGCCAGTTCGCCCAGCCGCGCCAGTACGCCATGTATCTCAGTCGCCAGCTGACCAAGTGCTCCTACCCGCAGATCGGGCGGATGTTCGGGGATCGCGACCACACGACCGTGCTCTTCGCTTTCCGGAAAATCTCGGCCGCGGTTGCCTCGAACGAGGGCATGGCCGAGGAACTTCGCCAGCTCGAACAGCGTATCCTCGCCGATCCACGCAACAACCGGTGAGCAAACGTTGAGCAACCGGGGATAGGCGCCCAAAAAGGCGCTTCTCGGGACGCTCCGATAGGCTAATGTCTCGGCCCGCCCCCTAAAGGCGGGCCGAAGCTTTTCGGCGGACCGCCATGCGCCCGGAGGGGTGCGGACTTACAGGATTGGGCTTATGAAACTGACGATCGATCGCAACGCCCTGATGCGTGCGCTTTCCCACGTCCAGGCCGTCGTCGAGCGGCGGAACACGATTCCGATCCTGTCCAACATCCTGCTGAGCGCGGAAGGCGACCGGCTGAGCCTGACGGCGACCGACCTCGATATCGAGGCGACGGACGCGACCGAAGCCAACGTCAAGAAGGCAGGTTCCGTCACCGCGCCGGCCCAGACGCTGTTCGATGTGGTGCGGAAGCTGCCCGAAGGCTCCGAGATATCGCTCGACCTCTCGGAGGGCCGGCTGTCGATCTCCTCCGGCCGTTCGAAATTCGCGTTGCCGACCCTGCCGGCGTCCGACTTCCAGACCATGGCGAAGGAAGCCGCGCCGACGAAATTCGAGATCGAGGCCGCCGAACTGCGCCGCCTGATCGACAAGACGCGCTTCGCCATCTCGACGGAAGAGACGCGCTACTACCTCAACGGCATCTACCTGCACCATGCGAAAGGCGCGAAGGGTAACGTCCTGCGCGCCGTCGCGACGGACGGTCACCGTCTCGCCCTGGCCGAAGGCGATGCGCCCAAGGGCTCCGCCACGCTGAAGGGCGTGATCGTTCCCCGTAAAGCTATCGCTGAAGTCCGCCGCCTGCTGGATGACGCTCCCGAAACGGTCACGGTCGAGGCTTCGGACTCCAAGATCGTGTTCCGCATCGGCGAGGCCGTTCTGACCTCGAAACTGATCGACGGCTCCTTCCCGGATTACCAGCGCGTGATCCCGAAGGAGAATGGCCGCATCCTCACGATCGACAACAAGTCGTTCAAGGAGGCCGTGGACCGCGTTGCGACCGTTTCCGCCGAACGCTCGCGCTCGGTGAAGCTGTCCCTGTCGTCCGGCAAGCTCACGCTCGCCGTCAGCCACTCGGAAACGGGGCAGGGCACGGAAGAACTCGAGGCCGACTACAGCAGCGAGCCAATGGAGATCGGCTTCAACGCCAAGTATCTGCTCGACGTCGCCACGCAGATCGAAAGCGAGGAAGCGCGGATCGAGTTCAATGACGCGGCCTCTCCTGCGCGCGTGCTCGATGCCAAGGATCCGGGCGCACAGTATGTGCTGATGCCTCTTCGTGTTTAAGGCTGGGTGCGTGTGATCGGCGACGTCGCACCGGAAGTTCGCCGTCCGCATGTGCGCCTGACGCGCCTCGCGCTGCAGAATTTCCGCAACTACGAAACGCTCCAGCTGCGACTGGATGGCCGCCATGTGTGCCTCTACGGGGCCAATGGCTCCGGCAAGACCAACCTGATGGAAGCCGTTTCGATGTTGTCCCCAGGCCGCGGACTGCGCGGGGCGGAATTCACAGACCTCGTGCGCCTGACGCCCGAAGGCGCCGCCGCCAGCAACTGGGCGCTCTCCGCCGACGTTCGTGACGGCGATGTGGACCGCCGCATCTCGCTTGCACTGGGGCTGGACGAGCAGGGCAGGTCCAAGCGTACGGCCCGTCTCGACGGCGCAGCGACAACCCAGAACGACCTTGGCGAGTTGATGCGGATCATCTGGCTCACGCCCGCGATGGACCGCGTATTCACCGGCCCGGCCGGCGACAGGCGGCGCTTTCTCGACCGGCAGGTCCTCGCTCACTTCCCCAGCCACGCCTCCGCCGGCGCGGCCTACGACAAGGCCATGCGCCAGCGGAACGCGTTGCTGGAGCGTGGCCAGGGAAGGGGAGGCGCTGATCCCGCATGGCTGGATGCGCTCGAACTCGGCATGGCCTCCGCCGGCGCCGCCATGGCGCTCCACCGTATCGACGCCGTGAAGGTGATGCAGGAAGCGATCCTCGCACGCCCCGAGGGTGCCTTTCCGAAGGCGCTGATCGATCTCGACGGCGTGTTCGAAAACCATGCCGCCAATGGCGTGCCGCTCACCGACATCGAGCTCGAAATCGTCGCCCAGCTCCACGAAAACCGCTCGCGAGACCAGGCCGCGGGACGCACCACGGAGGGCGTTCACCGCACTGATCTGCGCGTCATCCACACCTCCAAGGGACTGCCCGCCGACCAGTGCTCAACGGGCGAGCAGAAGGCCCTGTTAATAGGCTTGATTTTGGCCAATGCTCAGGCGCTTTTCGAGCGTGATTTTGCCCCCTCACCCCTGCTACTATTGGACGAGGCGGCAGCCCATCTCGATTCGGATAGACGTGCCGCCTTGTACGACGAACTGGCCGCGCTCGGCGGTCAGGCCTGGCTCACAGGAACGGACCGCAATCTGTTCGACGCCTTCAGCGATCGGGCGCAGCGGTTTGAAGTGTCGGACGGCGTCGTGCGTGAAGGCTGAGCGTCAGCAGGAAGCTGACGCGACAAGGAAGTTTTGAATGTCCGATACCACCGACACCATGGGCGGCCCTCAGACGCCTAACGCCAAAGGCTATGACGCCGGCTCCATCAAGGTGCTGCGCGGGCTCGACGCCGTGCGTAAGCGGCCGGGCATGTATATCGGCGACACCGATGACGGGTCGGGCCTGCACCACATGATCTACGAGGTCGTCGACAACGGGATCGACGAGGCGCTGGCGGGCCACGCCGATTTCGTGCGCTTGACCCTGCATCCCGACGGTTCGGCCGAGATCGAGGACAATGGCCGCGGCATCCCGGTCGATATCCACTCCGAAGAGGGCGTCTCCGCCGCCGAGGTCGTGATGACCCAGCTGCACGCGGGCGGCAAGTTCGCGAACACCGAGGAGGAGGGTTCCTACAAGGTCTCGGGCGGCCTGCACGGCGTTGGCGTCTCGGTGGTGAACGCGCTGTCCGAAACGCTCGACCTCAAGATCTACCGCAATGGCAAGCAGCACGAGATGCGCTTCAGGCTGGGCGATGCCGAAGCGCCGCTGAAAATCACCGGGGAGGCGCCGAAAAAGGCCGATGGGTCGTTCGCGACCGGCACGACGGTTCGCTTCCTGCCGTCGCCCGCCACCTTCACCATGGTGGAGTTCAAGCGCGAGACGCTCGAGCATCGCTTGCGCGAACTGGCGTTCCTGAATTCGGGCGTGAAGATCGTCCTGCAGGACCTGCGGGGCGCCGAGCCTTGGGAAGTGGTGATGCAGTACGAGGGCGGCGTCGAAGCCTTCGTGAAGCACATCGACCGCCAGCGCAACGCGGCGATTCCGAAGCCGATCTATTCCATGACGAAGAAGGACGGCGTCGTCGTCGAGGCCGCGCTGCAGTGGAATGACGGCTACTACGAGAACGTCCTCTGCTTCACCAACAACATCCCCCAGCGCGACGGCGGCACGCACCTTGCGGGCTTCCGCGGCGCGCTGACCCGCGTGATCAACAAGTACGCCAACGAAACGGGGCTGGCGAAAAAAGAGAAGGTCGATATCTCCGGCGACGACGCCCGCGAAGGCCTCACCTGCGTCCTCTCGGTGAAGGTCCCCGACCCAAAATTCTCGAGCCAGACGAAAGACAAGCTCGTCTCCTCCGAAGTCCGCCCGATCGTCGAGACGTTGATGACAGAGGCGCTGTCGCGATGGTTCGAAGAGAACCCGCAGCCCGCCCGCCTCGTCATGCAGAAGATCGTCGAGGCTGCCGCCGCGCGCGAAGCCGCCCGCAAGGCGCGCGAGCTCACCCGCCGCAAGACCGCGCTCGACATCACCTCGCTCCCCGGCAAGCTGGCTGACTGCCAGGAAAAAGACCCCGCCAAATCCGAACTCTTCATCGTCGAGGGTGACTCGGCCGGTGGTTCGGCCAAGCAGGGCCGCCACCGCGAAAACCAGGCCGTGCTGCCGCTGCGCGGAAAAATCCTCAACGTCGAGCGCGCGCGCTTCGACAAGATGCTGGGCTCCGAACAGGTCGGCACGCTGATCACGGCGCTGGGCGGCGGCATCGGGCGCCGCTCGGAAACCAATCCGAGTGAGGGCTTCCAGATCGAGAAGATGCGCTATCACCGGATCATCATCATGACCGATGCCGACGTTGACGGCGCGCACATCAGGACGCTTCTGCTGACGTTCTTCTACCGGCAGATGCCGGAAGTCATCGAGCAGGGCTATCTCTATATCGCGCAGCCGCCGCTCTATAAGGCGGAGCGCGGCAAGTCCGAGCGTTACCTGAAGGACGAGGCCGAACTCGACGAGTATCTGATTGAGCAGGGCGTCAACGGACAGACGCTGATCCTCGCGAACGGCGAGCAGATCGGCGGCGCTGACCTGCGCGCCCGCGTCAAGGAAGCCGCCAACTTCCGCGGCACGCTGCAGCGCCTCGCCCTGCGCGCGCCGGCCCACATCGTCGAGCAGGCCGCCCTCTCCGGCGCCCTGCGCCACGGCGCGACCGAGGCCGAAGCCGCCGACGGCGCCCTGCGCCTCAACCGCATCGCGGAGGAGGGCGAGGACACCTGGACCGGCACGATCGACCACGGCGCTGTCCTCTTCGTGCGCACCGTGCGCGGCGTCGAGGAGAAGGCCGCGCTCGACCCGCAGCTGATCGCCAGCCCCGACGCGCGCCGCCTCGCCGAGCGTGCGGAAAATCTCGCCGGTCTCTATGCCGGCCGTGCCATCCTCCGCCACGAAAAGACGGGCGACGTCGCCGTGTTCGGCCCCGTCAGCCTGATGAAGGCGGTGATCGAGGCGGGCGAGAAGGGCGTCAAAATCCAGCGCTACAAGGGCCTCGGCGAGATGAACCCGGAACAGCTCTGGGAAACCACGCTTGACCCCAACGCCCGCACCCTCCTGCAGGTGAAGGTCGACCACGCCGACACCGCCGACGAGATGTTCTCCAAACTGATGGGCGACCTCGTCGAACCCCGCCGCGACTTCATCCAGGAAAACGCGCTCGATGCGCAGGTGGATGCTTAGGGGTGAGGAGCAGTCCGCGTAGCTGACGAACTGGTCCAGTCGGTCAATTCGAGCGACGAGCGCCCGTAGCCGCCCCTCCTTATTGCGCGCGAGAGCGCGCAATCTACCTCCCAAGTCTTTGACTAATGGAGGCAACTCCGCGCGCTTATGGCTAATGATTTGCAACCTGCGTGGGTGGCCTTGGGCGGTTGCCTTCAACGCCATGTTCGCCTTGCCGTGTGACTCTGCGCCTGTAGCCGGAAGCTGATGGCGGCCGGGCCGAGGGATCAGGGAGGCTGTCATGGTGCGGCGCGTGCGTGCTCTTCTTTCCGTGGTGGGTGTTCTTGCGGTTGGCGCGTGCGCGTCTTCGCCGCCGCCTGCGCCTGATCCGGCGCGGGGGCCGGTCATGGCCTGGACGTGCGATGGCGGCGCTGCGTTCTCGGCGCAGTGGACGGCCGGCGCGAATTTTGAGGTGCTGGCGGGCGGCAAGATGTACTGGCTGCCGGCGAAGAAGGTTTCCTCGGGCCTGCGCTTTGCCGACCGGAAGGTCGAGTTCTCGGAGCGCGGGGGCTACGCGAAGCTGAGCGGCGCCGAAGGCGGGCCGTACGAGAACTGCACGCTGTGAGCCTCGCCGCCGTTCAGGCGGACGAGGTCGCAACCCACATCCGTCAGCGACCTGCACCGGTGGAGCCAACTCACCTTCGCTGTTAGGCTCGTGCATCGACGCGGCCGATGGAGCGCCCATGAAACGGATTGTGTTGCTTGCATGCATGCTGCTCGCTGCGTGCGTTTCGCCGGAGGGGCCGCAGGCGGGGCGGGAGTTGGCGATTGTGGGGGCGCAGGTTTATCCGGCGCCGGGGGCGGAGGCGCTGGTCGATGCGACCGTGATCGTGCGCGATGGCAGGATCGCGGAGGTGGGACCGGCTGCGCGCGTGCGTGCGGGCGCGTCGGCGCGGGTGATCGACGGGCGCGGGCTGGTTGTGGTGGCGGGGCTGTGGAACAGCCATGTGCACCTGATGTCGCCGACGCTGTTCCAGCCCCCGGAGACGAACGCGGCGGCGCTGTCGGCCGAGCTCGAGGCGATGCTGACGCGCTGGGGCTTCACGAGCGCGTTCGACATTTCCTCTTTGCCGGGGCAGGCGATCGCGCTGCGCAAGCGGATCGAGGCGGGCGAGATCAAGGGCCCGAACATATTGACTGTGGATGCTCCGTTCTTTCCCGAGAAAGGCACGCCGATCTATGTGCGCGAGGCTCTCGCCGGGCAGCCCTCTTTCGAGGTGCGCACGCCGGAGGAGGGGGCCGCACGCGCGAAGGCGCAGATCGCATCGGGCGCCAATGGCGTGAAGATTTTCGCGGGCGCGATCGTGGGGCCGCCGCAGGGCGTGTTGCCCATGCCGCTCGATGTGGCGAAGGCGGTGGTGGCGGAGGCGCATCGCGCGGGCAAGCAGGCGTTCGCGCATCCGACCAACATGGCGGGGCTGACGATCGCGATGGACAGCGGTGTCGACATCCTTGCGCACGCGACGCCGGATTCAGGACTCGAATGGACGCCTGAACTGGTGGGCAGGCTGAAGGCGCATGACATGGCGCTGATCCCGACGCTGACCCTGTGGGAGGTGGAGCTGCGGAAGGACAAGGCGCCGGAAGACGTGGTGCGGAAATTCGTGGCCGTCGGGCAGCAGCAGCTGAAGGCCTATGCGGATGCGGGCGGGCAGATCCTGTTCGGCACGGATGTTGGCTATACCGATGCGTTCGACACGTCGGCGGAATACAGGCTGATGGCGGGAGCGGGGCTGGATTTCAGCCAGGTGCTGGCCTCGCTGACGACGGCGCCGTCGAAGCGGTTCGGCCATGCGCGCAAGGGCGCGGTGGCGGCGGGGATGGATGGCGATCTCACCGTGCTGTCGGCCGATCCGGCGGCGGACATGACGGCGTTCGCGAAGGTCGCGTACACGATACGTGATGGCGAGATCATCTATGCGGCGGCGCGCTGAGGGCTGAGCACGCGGCTTGGCCGGGGCGGGCGGGGTGCTAGACTCAGCCGCGTTGTCACAGCGTGGTGGTGCGATGAAACGAATTCTGGCGATGGCGTGTGTGAGTGCCGCGATGAGCGGAGCGGCGTTCGCGCAGGAGGCGCAGGCGCCGCCGCCCGTTGCGCCGCAGTGGAGCGGGCCGGAGGTGACGCTCGAGACGTCGATGGGGAACATCGTCGTGACGCTCGATACGGCAGGCGCGCCGAAGACGGCGGCGCATTTTCTGGGGCTGGTGGGGGCGAAATATTTCGATGGGGTGGCAGTCTACAGGATCGAGCCTGGGTTCGTGATCCAGCTCGGCGATCTCGACGGGAAGCTGGAGTATCGCGCGCCGCCCTTGCCGCCGGTGGAGCTGGAGACGGCGACCAACCGGCATGTACGCGGCGCGGTGGCGCTGGCGCGTGCGGACGATCCGGCGAGCGGGCATGGGACGTTCTACATCGACATGGGCGACAACGCGCATCTCAACGCCACCGAGGGCGCGGCGGCGAACACGACGGGGTATGCGGTGTTCGGGCATGTGACGTCTGGCATGGAGGTCGCCGAGACGATCGAGAAGGTGGAGCTGGCGCCGGAGGGCGGGCCGTTCCCGGGCAAGCTGCCGAAGGCGCCGATCATTGTGACGCGCGTGTCGGTGACGAAGGCGGAGTAGGGCCGGCGCGGGAATTTTCGCGCGGTCGCCCGTGCAGCACGAATTCCGACGAGGCGCGAGGCAGGCCCGAGCGGTGTATGAGGCGGTTTGCTGCACGAATGTTTCGCACCCCCCCGCCAATCGGCGCCTCTTGCCGTAAGGGAGCGCCATCGAAAGTGGCAAATTATGCCTGCCGCAGCGAAAGCTGATGCGTAAATGCTGCACACGCAGGCATATTTGCGGAAAATCCTTCGGAGGCCGACGGCGCTTATTGACGCCCGATATTTTATGTCGGGAATGTGTCCGATCCGTTTTCAGTCCCGCCACGACGGCATTTCGTCCGGGAAACAGGAGATGGGCCAGGGCGCGATGACCGCGCCGGTGGTTGTGATTTCAGAGGGGTCTACATCGTGAAAACTACCGTGAAAGCGCACTTGTTGCGCTCGACGCTGCTTGCAGCGCTGGCTGTCGTTCCAGGCGCCATTTCCTCCGCCTTTGCCCAGGACACCGTCCAGCCGCCGGCCGCCGCCGCGGAAGAAGACCGCGACGTCGTGGTCATCACCGGCTCGCGCATCGCGCGTCAGGACTACGTCGCCAACTCGCCGATCGTGACGGTCGGCCAGGACGACATCCAAGCGACGGGCGTCACCACGCTGGACACGCTGCTCAACGAAATGCCGCAGTTCGTGCCCGCGATTAACATGACCTCGAACAACCCGTCGAACGGCGGCCAGGCCAACATCTCGCTGCGCGGCCTCGGCACCAACCGCACCCTGGTCCTGATGAACGGCCGCCGTATCGTTCCCTCGAACAATGACGGCACGGTCGACATCAACCTGATCCCCGCCCAGCTGGTCGGGTCGATCGAGGTGATCACCGGCGGCGCCTCGGCGACCTACGGTTCTGACGCGCTCGCGGGCGTGACCAACTTCATCCTGCGCGACATCGAAGGCTTCGAAGCCTCCGTGTCTTACGGCATCACCGACCGCGATGACGGCGAGACGACCTCGATCTCGCTGGCCGCCGGCGGCGCCTTCGACGACGGCCGCGGCAACGCCTCGATGATGCTGTCGTACAACGACCGCGGCTTCATGTATAACGCCTCGCGTCCGTTCGCCGCGATCTCGGGTCCGTCCGGAGCCTCGCCGCTCGGCAACACGATCTTCGATACCAACAACCTGCCGACTCTGGCGTCGGTGCAGGCTGCGGTGCCGGGTTCGGTGCAGGGCGACACGTTCGGCTTCAACCAGAACGGCACGCTGTTCACCTACGTGAACCGCCGCGACTTCGTGAGCCCCGGCGGCGTCACCTATGACGGCGGCCTGCAGCCCGGCCCGAACTTCGGCCCGAACTTCCAGTTCATCACCGGCGCTCTCAACTATCTCGCCCTGCCGCAGACGCGCTACAACGCGTTCGCGACGGTCGACTATTCGATCAACGAGTACGCTGAAGTCTACGGCGACTTCCTGTTCACGCAGTATGAGTCGGCCCAGGAACTAGCGGCCTCGCCGGCCGCTGGTTCGACGACAGGCTTCCGCGTGCCGGTATCGAACCCGTTCATCCCGGCCGAGCTGCGCACTGTCCTCGCAACGCGCGCCAATCCGCTGGGCTCCTTCCTGCTCGACAAGCGCTTCACGAGCCTTGGGGCACGCCGCGGCGCGGAACTCTATGACGCCTACCAGATGACCACGGGCGTTCGTGGCGACCTGTTCGGCATCGGCGACTGGACCTACGACGCATACGCCTCGTTCGGCCGCGTCGACCGCACGACGACGCAGACCGGCAACGTTTCCCGCTCGGCCGTTCAGCAGCTGCTGAACGCTACCGACGGTGGCGCCTCGCTGTGCGCTGGCGGCTTCAACTGGTTCGGCGACAACCCGCTCTCGGCGGCCTGCCAGACCTTCATCGGCAAGACCGCTAAGAACCTCAACGTGTTCGAGCAGCGCAACGTCGAAATCTCGGCGCAGGGCTCGCTCTTCGCGCTTCCGGCCGGCGACGTGAAACTCGCGGTCGGCGCCAACTATCGCGAAGACACCTATCTGCGCGTGACCGACGCCTCGCTGTCGGGCCCGATCACGATCCAGCCCTGCATCGCGACCGTCGCCTACACCGGCACTGTCCTGGCGCAGACGGCCTGCTCGACGCCCACGACCGTTACCCCGGCCGTGGCGAACCAGCCGCCGCTGACCGGCAACGACATCGCCGGCTTCAACCCGTCGGCCTCGTTCAGCGGCGCGACGGACGTCTCGGAATACTTCGCCGAGGTGCTGATCCCGGTCGTCAACAACCTGCCGTTCGTCGAGGAACTGAACCTGACGCTCGCCGGCCGCATGTCGGACTACTCGACGGTTGGAAACGTCGAGGCCTACAAGTTCGACATCGACTGGACCGTGGTGGATGGCGTCCGCGTTCGCGGCGGCGCCCAGCACGCCGTGCGCGCACCTGCGATCGGCGAACTCTTCGCCCCGCAGCTGCTCGGCTTCCCGAACATCGGCAACCCGAACACTGCTGCCGTATCGAACTTCTCGGGCGACCCGTGCGACATCCGCTCGGCCTACCGTTCGACGAACGGCGCGGGCGGCAACCTCGCGGCCGCAACCAACGCCCAGGTCGCCGCTCTCTGCCAGGCACAGGGCGTGGCCTCCACGGTCATCAACAGCTACACCTTCACCAACCAGCAGGTGCCGGGCTTCTCCGGCGGCAACCCGCTGCTCGGCGAAGAGACCGCGGAATCGTGGTCGCTCGGTGTCGTGTGGGAGTCGAACTTCCAAGAGCCGCTGCTCGCCAACCTGACGGCGTCGGTCGACTACTACGACATCGAACTGACCGAGGCGATCGGCTCGCTGGCCGCCGACCTCGCGATCCGCGCGTGCTACAACGCGCCGACCGCGCCGTTCAACCCGACCTACGATCCGAACAACTTCTACTGCCAACTGTTCGGCCGTAACCCGCTGAACGGCAACATCATCAATGCGCAGTCGCTGAACCAGAACCTCGCCACGGCGAGGACCTCCGGCGTCGACTTCCAGGTTGACTGGGCCTACGACATCGGTCCGGGCACGCTGGCCATCGGCTGGGTCGGAAACTGGCTTGAGAACTACGAGACGCAGTCGCTCCCGGGCGCTCCGTTCACGCAGTTCGAACACCGCATCGGCAACACCGGCTCGCTCGGCTCGTCGGTCGGCGCTGCCTATCCCGAGTGGAAGTGGCAGATGACCGCCGACTACACGATGGGCGAATGGCGCTTCGGCGCACGCTGGAACCACATCGGCGAGATGACCAACCGGTCGAACGCAGCCGATGCGATCCCCGCGATCGGTTACCTTGACCTGTTGGCGCGCTGGGACCTCTCGGACAACCTGTCGCTGCGGTTCAACGTCAACAACGTGATGGACGAACTGCCCCCGACCTACGCTCCGTCCGTGCAGGCGAACACCGATCCGTCGACCTACGACGTGCTCGGCCGCCGCTACACGGTTGGCCTGACCGCTCGCTACTAGGAGCAGTCACCTTCTGAAATGCCGGGAAGGGCGGATCGCAAGATCCGCCCTTCTTCGTTTGGGGTTTTGGTGGACGTTGCAGAGTGCATCCCGATGCACCCTATGAGTTGCCGCTCAGTCGCCGATCGAGTGCAGCGCGCTGCCGCGTTCGTGGAGCCAGGTGCGGGCTTGCTTCCAGTCGGGATAGCAGCGCTCGACCTGTTTCCAGAAGCGGGTGGAGTGGTTCATTTCCTTGATGTGCGCGACTTCGTGCGCGGCGACATAGTCGAGCGCGAAGGGCGGCGCGCAGACGAGGCGCCAGGTGAAGTTGAGGCGGCCCTCCGACGAGCACGAACCCCAGCGCGAGCGCGTGTCCTTGATCGCGATCGAACGCGGTTTCACGTTCAGCGTCTCGGCATGGACGGCGACGCGTTCGGCAAAATCGACGCGGGCTGCGGCGCGCAGGAATCCACGTGTCTTGTCTGCAAAAGACTCACGCGGGCCGGGTATCAAAATAACGGGAGTGGGTCCGAGCGTGCGGTCGATACGAACGGTGCGTCCCGTCTCGACATGCCTCAACCGGTGGATGACGCCACGCAAGGGAATGTAGGCCCCGGGCTTGAACGCCACAGGTGGTGGTAGGGCGCCCAGACGCTCGGCAATCCAGTCCACCCGTTCCGAGGCGAAGGCAATCGCTTCGAGCGCGAAACGGGGCGAAGGGGCCGTCGCGATGGCCTCTCTTGCCGTAGGGTCAATGCGCACCGAAACGCGCCGCGCACGCTTATCGATGTGCACCCGGATTGGAACCGAGACACCTGATTTCGCTAGCAAAAATACGCGGTGATGCGATTCCGAGGCGAGCATGATAAGGCGTACCGTCCTGTGGCGCCTGAAGCAACATGACCCAAGAAGGGGGACTCCCACAAATGAAGCTCAGACTCGCTTTTGCATCGATGATGGTGCTGTCCACGGTCGCCTGCGCCAATGGGCCGGCCGACCAGGCTCTGACCGCCCTGCGGTTCCTGGAGAACAATCCCGGGGAAGGCATTTCCTATACTTCCAAGTCGGGTTCCGGGGGCGATGTGACGCTTCGGAACGTGACGATCCGGGGCAACATGCCGGCCCCGTCAGTCGCAGTGGAACTCAAGGAAGGCGAGACGCCTCCGCCGCCGGTTGCGGTTCCGCCAGCCAAGTCTGTGCCGATCGCGATGGCCGAGACGGTGACGTTCAAGGGCCTCACCATGAAGGAGGGCAAACCCTTCTTCACCGACATCACGGTCAACGGCATTGCGCCGGCGGACATGGGCCCCGGGCCGAAGGTGAAGCTCGGCTCGGTCACGCTCGCGGGCATGAACGAGGCGACGGCGGCTTTCATCGCCAGCACCTTCACCAAGGAAGGCCCGGGCGCGGTTCCGACGTTCGAGCAGTGGGGCTTCTCGAAAGCCTCGCTCAACGGCCTAACGGTTGCTGGCGACATTCCGCAGGAAGAGGGCACGGCCGGAACGATCAGCGTCGAACTGGGCGAGATCTCGGTCTCGAACCTCAAGGATCAGATGATCGGCCTGACGCGGCTCGCGGGCCTCAAGGGCGCGTTCAACGTGCCGGGCATGCCGGCGGTCGATGGCACGTTCGATCTCGGCACGTTCGACGTGCACAACTTCCGCGGCGCCATGTTCGCCGACGCGTTCGAAGCGGGCATGGCCTCGATGGGGCCGGACGCCAAGCCCGTCGACTGGTCGAAAGTGTTCGCCGGCTACACCAGCCCGCTCGAGGGCGGGATCGACAAGGCCACCTGGACCGGCGCCAACGTCAACGTGTCGGGCATCAAGGGCGAGGTCACGCCCTACAGCTACACCGCGACGCGCAACGCCGCGGGCGTCGTGACCGCCGTTTCGACGCCGCGCTATTCGATGAAGCTCACGGCTGATTCCTCCGGCGGCACCTTGGGCGCGATGGGCTTGATGGTCCTGGCGATGACGGGCTATCCGTCCAACGTCGTCGAAATGTACTTCTCGGGCGACGCCTCGTTCGATCCTGAGAAGGACGTGACGCGCTGGAACGGCTACAATGTCGGCATCACCGACATGCTCGACGTGAAGATCGACGCCGGGCTGATCGGCCTGCAACAGGCGATGCCGACGCTGCTGACCGGCCTGATGGGCGTGGTCGAGGCGATGGAAGGCGTCGTCGAGGAGGGGCTGGACGAAGAAGACTCCGACGACAGCGAAAAGGACGACAGCGACGCGCAGGATGACAATCCGCTCGGAGGCATGCCGCCTGAAGCGCAGGCCGCGGCCGCGACAATGGTCATGGGCCTCATCAGCCTGCAGATGACCGATCTCGACATCTCCATCACCGACAAGCAGCTGATCGAGTTCCTCGTGAGCACGGCGGCGATGCAGTCGGGCCAGAGCGCGGCGGCGTTCCGCCAGGATCTGGTGTCGATGGTGCAGGGCAGCGCGACGTTCATGACGGACGCGGGCATCGATCCTGTTCTGGCCAATGAGGCGACGGCTGCGATCTCGGCGTTCCTAGCCGGTCCGGGCACGCTGCGCATCCAGATGAAACCGAAGACGCCGATCGGCGCGATGACCATGATGATGGCGCCGCCGACCAAGGAGAGCCTCGGCTTCTCGGCAACCTTCACGCCGGCTGCTCCGCCGCAGCAGTAGGCGCGTTTCCCCGACAGGACTGCGGACGGGCGGCCTCGCAAGGGCCGCCCGTTTCCGTAGCGGCGATGGGGCCGGGCTGACGCTCGGCAATCCGCGATGCGTGTGCTAGCGTAACAGCGCGGTCGACAATCAATGGAGGTGGATATGACAGCGAAAGCTGCGATCACCGGTCTTGTCGTCGGCGTTCTCCTCTCAGCGCCAGCCCTTGCACAAACGCCAGCATCGCCGTCACCGGCCATCGCGGCGAAACCCTACACCGCGCCGCGCACGTCCTTCGGTACGCCGAGTTTCGAGGGCATCTGGACGCAGAATTTCGTGATGCTGATGGAGTCCTCGCCGCGCACGCCGATGCTGGTGTTGCCGGAGGCGGACGCGAAGAAGGTCGGCGACATGATGGCCAAGGCCATCGGCGATTCGCTGGACCGCGGGCTCGATCCGGAAGTGCCGGAGCTGATGAAGGTGACGGACGGATTGCCGATCGTTCGTGGCGAGCGGCGCACGCGCATGGTTGTGCTGCCGGAGGACGGGAAGATTCCCTATACGGCCGATGCGCGGAAGGAATCGGCGCGAGGTCCGCGCAATCCGCCATCGGACAATCACGAGGAGCGGCCGAACTGGGAGCGCTGCATCACCAGCCTCGGCCTGCCACCGGTGACGGGCATGGGTACGTCGAGTGTAAACCCGCGGCGTTTTGTTCAAACGCCGGACTTCGTGGTGCTGCACACCGAGTATGGCGACGAGGCGCGGATCGTCCCGTTCGCCAGCGCCCACAAACCGGAAGCGCTGCATTCACCGATCGGCGATTCCATCGCGCGGTGGGAGGGCGAGACGCTGGTGATCGAGACGATCGGCATGCCGGAGAACGACCGCGTGCGGTTCTTCTCCAACCTTGTCGTGTCGGCCGGGGCGAAGGTGATCGAGAGATTCACGCGCGTGGCCGAGAACGAGCTGCTCTACCAGTACACGGTGGAGGATCCCACGATCTACACGGCGCCGTGGCTGGCGGAGTATTCCCTGTACCGGACGGACATGCGGATGTTCGAGCATGCCTGCCACGAGGGCAATTACTCGCTGCCGCATATCCTGCAGGCGCAGCGCGTGAAGGATGCCAGGACGCCAAAGCCGTAGCTACCTCTTCTCGATCATGTCGCGGATGCGCTGGCCGAGCGTCGAGACGGGGAAGGGCTTGGTGAGCACCTCCATGCCGGGCTCGAGGTGGCCGTTGCCGATGACGGCGTTCTCGGCATAGCCGGTGATGAAGAGGATCTTCAGGTCGGGACGCAGGCGGCGGGCGGCGTCGGCGACCTGGCGGCCATTCATGCCGCCGGGCAGGCCAACGTCGGTGACCAGCAGGTCAACGCGTGTGTCGGTCTCGAGGATTTTGAGGCCGCTTGGGCCGTCGATGGCTTCGAGGGCGCGGTAGCCATTCTCTTCGAGGACGTCGATCACGAGCATGCGGAGGATAGCTTCGTCGTCGATGACGAGAACGGTTTCGCCGTCGCCCTTGTCGATGATTTCGTCAGGCAGGGTTTCCTGCATTTCCTCGGCCTTGCCGAAATGGCGTGGGAGGTAGAGGCACATGGTCGTGCCTTTTCCAACCTCGGAATAGATGCGCACCTGTCCGTTCGACTGGCGTACGAAGCCGTAAACCATGGAGAGGCCGAGGCCGGTTCCCTGGCCGATCGGCTTGGTGGTGAAGAACGGATCGAACGCCCGGGCGAGAACATCAGGCGCCATGCCCGTGCCGGTGTCTGTGACGCAGATCGAGATGTACTGGCCGGGGGGCAGTTCGCGTTCTTTCGCGGCGCGTTCGTCGAGCCATTTGTTGGCGGTCTCGATGGTGAGACGGCCGCCATCGGGCGCCATGGCGTCGCGCGCGTTGATACAGAGATTGAGGAGCGAGTTCTCAAGCTGTGACGGATCGATGCGCGTCAGCCAGAGGCCGCCGGCGCCGACGACTTCGACGGTCACCGTGGGGCCGACCGAGCGGCGCACGAGGTCTTCCATACTGGCGATCAGCTTGTTTGCGTCGACGGGCTTGGGATCGAGCGTCTGGCGGCGCGAGAAGGCGAGCAGGCGCTGGGTGAGCGAGGCGGCGCGGCGCGAGCCTTCCTGCGCGGAGGTGATGTAGCGCTGGACGCCTTCGAGGCGGCCTTCGGCAATCCGCTTCTCGAGGAGTTCGAGACTGCCGGAGATGCCGCCGAGCAGGTTGTTGAAGTCGTGGGCGATGCCCCCGGTAAGCTGGCCGACCGCCTCCATCTTCTGCGACTGGCGGAGCGCTTCCTCGGCCTGCATCAGCTGGCTGGTGCGTTCCTCGACGCGTTGTTCGAGCGTCTCGGCAACTTCCTTCTGGTCCTGGATGTCGGTGTTGGTGCCCATCCAGCGTGTGATGGCGCCAGTTGCATCGCGCACGGGCACGGCGCGCGCGATGTGCCAGCGCCAGTTTCCGAGCGTGTCGCGCAGCCGGAACTCCGCTTCGTAGACGTCTCCGGTCCGGATCGCGTCGGCCCAGCGTGCCCCAGCCTTCGCAATATCATCTGGATGAACGATGCGCGCCCAGCCCTCGCCGTCGAGTGCGCCGGGCTCGGCGCCGCTGAAGGCGTAGACGCGCTCGTTGAACCAGTCGAGCATGCCATCGGGCCGTGAGGTCCACGCCTGGTTTGGCATGACGCGCGTGAGCGTCCGGAAGGTTTCCTCACTGTTGCCAAGCGCCGTTTCCGCCCGCCGCCGCTCCACCGCCGTTCGCGTGCGCTCCGCCACGTCGCGGATCAGGCTGAGCTCGCTGTCGGTCCACTCGCGTGCATGGGCATGGTTGAGATAGAGCAGGGCGACAAACCCGCCCTGTTCCGTCACCGGCATGTTGACGAACGCCTGCGCGCTGATGGCCTTCAGGGCATCCGCCGTCGCCGCTGTTCGCGAATCCTTCTCGGCGTCGGAAACGACCGCCGTCACGCCGCGCTTCAGGTCCTCGATGTAGGAGCCATAGTCGCGGAAGTGCAGGACGCCCGCGAGGCTCTGCACGCCTGGCATGTTCCAGTCGCGCTCGATGGTGATCGTCTCTTCGGCCACGTTGATCGTGCCATAGCCGGCGCGGCTAACGCCCAGCGTCCGCCCGAGAATTTCGGCGGCCGCATAGGCGAGGTCGTCCGGATCGTCGATGTCGCGTATGCGGTCGCCGAGGTCGGCCAGCGCGCGCATGTGTTTCGCCGTCTGGTAAGCGTCGGTGATGTCATACCCGCCGACGAAGATGCCGGTGATGTTCCCCGCCGCATCGCGGATGGGTTCGTAGAGCAGGTCGATGAAGCGCTCGCCGGGATGACTTGCGAGGTGGGCGCCGATACCGCGCGCGATGAAGGGTTCGCCCGTGCTGTAGACGCCGTCGAGCAGTCCGAAGAAGGGCTGCCCTTCCAGCTCCGGGAAAACCTCGCGCACGCCGCGCCCGACATAGTCGCGCTTGCCCGCGAGCGCGATGTAGGCGTCGTTGACGTACTCGAATACATGCCCGGGCCCGGTCAGCACCGCCACGAAGCCGGGCATCTGCGCGAACAGCTGCCTCTGCCGCTCCTGCTCGGCGTCCTTGCGCCGGGCCTCCGCCACCGCTTCGGTCGTCTCGGTGCAGACGACGAGCACGCCGCCCACGCCGTTCGGCGCGGTTTCGTCGTCGATTGGACTGTAGCTGTAGGTCCAGTAGACGTCCTCGCGCCGCCCGTTGCGGGTGATGGGGACGAGGGCGTTCTCGTGCCAGGTGGGGCCGCGGCCGGCCATGACCTGCTCGATCTGCGGACCGATGATGTCCCAGATCTCGTCCCAGACGGCGCGGGCGGGGCGGCCGAGGGAGACCGGGTGGCGCTCCGGCCCGATCGAACGGCGATAGGCGTCGTTGTAGAGGCAGGCGCCTTCTGGACCCCAGAAAATATACATGGGATGGCCGCTGTTGAGCAGCAGGCGCACGGCTGTCCGCAGGGCTTGCGGCCACTGGGCGGGTGACCCCAGGGAGGACGCTGACCAGTCATGGGCGCGCATCAGCGCGCCCATTTCGCCGCCGCCGGCCAGGAACGTGAAGTTCCGCGACGTTGTGGTGTCAGATATCCGCTGCAATGGGCTTCCCGCTTTGGAGGGAAACTAGCTCCGGGCGGCGTCGGGTCAAAGGCTGGGTTGAGGCGGTTAACCCAGCTTGGCGAGGCAGTCGGCGATTTCCTGCGGGGGCGCGCCGTCCGTGAAGAAGGTCTGCAGCTTCCAGTTCTCGTCCATGAGGTAGAGAATCGAGGAATGGCTCACGAGATAGCCTACCGCACTGTCGGCATCCTCGTCACGGCTGAACGTCGTCTTGAAGCCGGAGACGACCTGTTCGAGTTCATCCAGCGTGCCGGTGAGGCCGATAATGTCCTTCGGGAACCCGTTGGACTGGATGTACTGGGAGATGGCGTCCGGCGTGTCGCGCGCCGGATCGACCGAGATGAAGACGGTGCGCGGGATATGCTTGCCGGGCGGCAGCAGGCCGATCGCCTTGCCGATGTTGAACAGGGTGATCGGGCAGACATCCGGGCAGTGGGTGAAGCCGAAGAAGACTAGGGACTTGCGGCCCTTGAAGCTCTCTTCCGTGGTCGGGGAGCCATTATGCGCGGTGAGGTGGAACGGGCCGCCGATGGCGTCCGACGAGCGGTTTCCGCAATTCTCCTGCACGGTGGGCATGCCGGAAGAGACGACGCCTCCTTCGGCGGCTGGCTTATCCGCTGGCGTGCAGGCCATCAGGCCGGATGCAAGGACAAGGAGGGGCAGGAGATTGCGCATGGGCGGAAAATCGCACGCAGCTTGCCAAAAGCAAACTGTGGCCTGATGACAATCGCACGCGTTTGCGCGAGCGGCAGACATGGCTGAGACCCTCGACCGGATAGACAATCTGCCCGTCGTGCCCACGGAGGATCCGGTGCGCGACGAGACGCTGCGCAGCGTTCGCGCGGCTTTCGGCCGGACACGGCTGCGGACGCTGGTCACCCTGCGCTGGATGGCGATCGCGGGGCAGCTGGGGGCCGTGCTGGTCGTAAATATGGGGCTGGGGTTCGACCTGCCGCTGGTGGCTTGTCTTGCAGCCATTGGGGCGTCGGCCTGGCTGAACGTGGCGCTGATGGCGGTTTTCCCGACACAGCATCTTTCCTCGACGGCGGAAACAGCGGGACAGCTGGCGTTCGATATCGTGCAGCTGTCGGTGCTGATCGGGCTCACGGGCGGGCTGCAGAACCCGTTCCTGCTGATGATCCTGGCGCCGGTGACAGTCGGGGCCTCGCGGCTGCTGCCAGCCTATGCGGGATTGCTCGCGCTGTTGGCGATCGTCTGCTGCTGCTTCATGTGGTTCTGGGGGCTCGACCTGCCATGGCGCGGCGAGCCGCTCGAGATGCCGGCGCTCTATCAGGGCGGGCAGCTGGCGGCGGTGGGCATCGGGCTGGTGTTCTTCACGGTTTCGGCATGGCGAACGGGGCGGGACGAATCGAAACTGGTCTCGGCGCTGGACGCGGTGCAGGCAGTGCTGGCGCGGGAACAACAACTATCAGCGCTGGGCGCGCTTGCGGCGGCGACGGCGCACGAGCTTGGGACGCCGCTGGCGACAATTCACCTCGCGGCGAAAGAAGCGGGGCGCAGCGTCAAGAAGGATCATCCCGCGCGCGAGGATGTGGAACTGATCATTGAGCAGTCGGAACGCTGCCGGGCGATCCTGAAGCAGATCTCGCAGCGGCGTCACATGACGGATGCGGCGATGGCGCGCGCGACCTTGCCAGGCCTGATCGAGGAAGCGGCCGAACCGCACAAGGGAAGCGGCATCCATATCCAGTGCTCGTGTTCTCCGCTTAACGGAACTGCGGGGGATACGCTCGACAAGCCGCCGGAAGTCGTGCGCAAGCCTGAGATCATCCATGCGCTCGGCGCCTTCATCGAGAACGCGGCGAGTTTCGCGGCCAAGGAGGTCAGCGTGAACGCGCGCTGGTCGAACGAGGAAGTGCGCATCTACATCACCGATGACGGCCCGGGCTTTGCGCCGTCCGTGCTGGCCAAGCTGGGCGAGCCCTATTTCTCCGAACGCCGGATCGAGCAGCGCGGCGGCGGCATGGGCCTCGGCTTCTTCATTGCGTGCACGCTGCTGGAGCGGACGGGCGCGCGCGTTACGCCCTACAACCGGCAGCTGCCGGCGAAGGGCGCCGTGGTGCGGATCGTATGGCCGCGCGCGGCGGTAGAAGCGCCGGAAGGCTGGATAGAAGCCTAGGGTTATGACCGGACTACACCGGAAAATCCCTTATGAAGCTGGACAGTATTCCAGTGGTTGGTCTATTTGGTCGCACCCTTTATATTGCGCCCTAGCGAAGGGTCTTTCGCGGGAGAACCAGCTTTGGAAGAACAGGTCGAATCCGACCCGCGCGTCGCCGCTCTCGAAGACAAGAGCCTGCTGGTCCTCGATGACGACGCTCCGTTCCGCGCCCGCCTGTCGCGCGCGCTCGCGCAGCGCGGTTTCGATGTGACGTCCGTGGGGACTGTCGCCGAGGCGCGGGATCATCTGAAGAAGACGGCGCCTGCTTTCGCGGTGGTGGACCTTCGGCTGGAGGACGGCTCGGGCCTTGAAGTGGTCGAGGCGCTGCAGCGCTCGCGCGAGGACACGCACGCGGTGATCCTGACGGGCTATGGCGCGATCTCGACGGCGGTGGCGGCCGTGAAGGCGGGGGCGATCGATTACCTGCCGAAGCCTGCCGATGTCGAGGATGTCGTGAATGCGCTGCTGACGGGACGCTCGGACCGGCCGGAGCCGCCGGAGAATCCGATGTCGGCGGACCGGGTGCGCTGGGAGCACATCCAGCGGGTGTATGAGCTGTGCAACCACAACGTCTCGGAGACGGCGCGGCGGCTTAACATGCATCGCAGGACCTTGCAGCGGATCCTGGCCAAGCGGGCGCCGCGGTAGGGCTTCGGGACAATCCGTGTGCGGAGGCTCGCCGGCAGCCGGGTTCCGCATCTTTTTGCAGTTCCATCCGGGACAAACGCAGCGCTTTAAGGCTTGCGTCAAATTTCATCCGTAGTTCAGGGTTGAACCTAGGCGGTCTGGAGACTGGCGGAATGAAGCGACTGACGGCCCTCGTAGCGGTGATGCTGGCGGTTGCGCCTGTGGCGTCCGCGCAGTCGAAGGCGATCGGGCGCTACAATGACTGGCGCGTCTATACCGAGGGCGAGGGGCGGAACATGGTCTGCTTCGCGGCGGTGGATGCATCCGACAAGGCTCCCAAGTCGGTCGATCATGGCGAGGTGACGTTCTACGTGGCGACGTGGAAATCGGGCGCGGCCGTGACCCAGCCCAGCCTGCGCGTAGGTTACACGCTGCGCACCGACATCCAGCCGACGGCGGTTGTGGGGCGCGACAAGTTCCCGATGTATGCGGCTGGCGCCGAAGCATTCTTCGAGGACAAGCGAGAGAAGCCTCTGGTCGAGGCGATGAAGAAGGGCCAGGAGCTGCGCATCGAGGCGGCGTCGGTGAAGGACGCGCGCACGGCCTACTATTTTTCGCTGAAGGGATCGCGCGACGCGATCGACAAGGCGAAGGCGCTCTGCAAGTGAGCGCGGCGCTCGGCCGTCGTGTTGCGACGCGGTTGGGGCAGGTATGGTTCGATGCCGACCTGAGCGACGCCGATCTCGATGCGATGGCTGATTATCTCACGCGGCCGGACGCGCATCTCGATACGTTGATGGACCGCGCGAAGATGCCGGGCAGGGAAAGGATCCGGGAGCGTTATGCGTCGTGGCGCTGGTCTGAAGATCCAGCGCAGATGAGCTCGGTGTTCGCGCTGCGGCTGGATGGGCGACTGGTGGGCTTCACCAACCTTCTGCGCAAGACGCCGGACGAGAATTACTCCCACTGGCACATCATTGAGGAAGCCGCGCGTGCGGGCGGCATATCGACGGCGATCTATCCGACGCGCATCGAGCTGTACTTCGAGCTGTTCCCGATGGAGCGGCTGGTGCACCAGACGCGCGTGACGAATACGGGCGTCAACCGGATGCTCGACAAGTTCGTACAGATTGCGAAGACGGAGTTCGTGGAAAAACCCGACGGGCTAGCGAAGCCCGGCGAGTTTCACATTCGCTACGTCACACGCTCTGACATTCCGCGCATTCGCGAGATCGGGGCGAGGTTAGCCGCCGGTTGATATCAAGCTTGTTTGTCGCCGAGTATCGTCTCGCTGTGGGCGTGACATTCCCAGCCCTTGGGCTCGCGTATCCAGGTTGAGCTGTCAGCGGCGCGTAGGGTCTGCGGTTTACCGTCCATCGTGACTTCCTGCTTGACCGTGTAGGCGATGATCGCGACATCCGGCGTGGGAGACGAGACTTCGATGTCGTCGAACTCGTAGGACTCGAGGGTCCACTTCCCTTCCTCGGTCATCTTGCCCATTTTCGACTTCGGGATGCTCATGACGCCGTTCATGCCGGAGACGATGCTGGGGTCGGCGGCGAGTTCGGCGGTTTTCTTGCCGTCCTTGCTTTTCATTGCGTCCCAGTAGGAACGCTCCAGCTTGATGATGTCATCCTTGCTCGGCGCGGCGTCCGTCATGCTGATCTCCTGAATTTGTGTCTTTCAAACCCCTCGCGGTGGCGACGGTTCCGGCTGCGAGTCAGCGCTCGTGGCGCATATCCGCGGGCTCAAACGGCTTCGTTCGCGCGCCTTGTCAGGAATGCTTTTTCGCGTGCGTTGGTTGCGAGATCGGCTGCAGCGCGGAACTCCGCGCGCGCTTCGGCGGTGCGGCCGAGTTTCATCAGCAGGTCGCCGCGAACGCTGGGCAGGAGGTGGTAGGTCTTGAGCGCGGGATTGCCGGCGAGTGTGTCGAGAAGAGCGAGGCCGTCGGCGGGTCCATCCGCCATGCCGACCGCGATGGCGCGGTTGAGCTCGACGACGGGCGAGCCGGTGAGAGCGGAGAGCTTCGCGTAGAGCGCGGCGATCTCGCGCCAGTCGGTGTCGGCGGCAATGGCCGCTCGGGCGTGGCAGGCGAGGATGGCGGCCTGAAGGGCGTGGTAGCCATCCGCGCCGCCAAGGTCTTCGGCGCGGGCCAGAGCCGCGAGGCCGCGCCGGATGAGCAGCCGGTCCCAGCCGGCGCGGTTCTGGTCGAGCAGAAGGACGGGATCGCCGTTTTCGTCCGTCCGTGCGGGCGCGCGTGAGGCGTGCAGCTCCATGAGGCTGAGGAGGCCATGGACTTCGGGTTCGTTGGGCATGAGCCCCGCAAGGATACGCGCGAGGCGCAGGGCTTCGTCACACAGCTGCGGTCGCATCAGGTCTTCGCCGTGGGTGGCGGCATAGCCTTCGTTGAAGATGAGGTAGAGAACTTCGAGGACGGCAAAGAGGCGCTGGTGCAGTTCAGGCCCCGCAGGCGTTTCGTAGGCGAGGCCTGAATCGGACAGCGTGCGCTTGGCGCGAACGATGCGCTGCTGGATCGCGGTTGTGGAGGACAGGAACGCGCGGGCGATTTCCTCGGTCGTCAGGCCACCGACCATGCGGAGCGTCAGGGCGGTACGCTGATCGCGCGGGAGCAGGGGGTGGCAGGCGGTGAAGACGAGGCGAAGGATATCGTCGCCGATGTCGTCGCCGATGTCGTCATCGAGACTGGCGGCGGGATCGGGCATGGCCTGTTCCGTCTCCATGTCGCGCAGCAGCGTTTCGTGCTTGCGCGCGAGCATCTGGTTGCGGCGGATGTGGTCAAGCGCGCGGCGCTTTCCAGTGGTGATGAGCCAGGCGGCCGGCTGGTCAGGCACGCCGGTTTCCGGCCATGACTCCAGCGCGGCGACGAGGGCTTCCTGCGCGAACTCTTCGGCAAGCGGAACGTCACGCAGCATGCGGGCCAGGATGGCGACCAGCCGCTGCTGTTCGGTCCGCCAGACGGCGAGGACCGCGCGATGAGTGTCAGCGTGGATGTCATCGACTGGCATCGCTGCCGACTGAAACCCATCGTGCGCCATTGGTCCAGCTAATGGGAGGCAGCGTGGACGTCAGGCAGGCGGGTTGTGCGGGTCCGACATCATCGGGCGCATTTCGCAGGTGCCTTCCCATCCGGGATGGAAGCGCCGGTGCACGTCCATGAAATCGAGGGCCGACTGGATCGCCTCTTCGCGGGTCTTGAACTCGAAGATGGCGTAGCCGCCGACGACTTCCTTGCCCTCGGCCAGCGGCATGTCGATGACGCTGATCTTGCCGCTCTCAAGGCGGATGCGGGCACTGCCCATGTGCAAGGGCATCAGGCCCCCGCTGTCGATCATCGCGCCGGACTTGATGGCTTTCTCGGCCATCTTGTCGAGTTCCTCGAAGAGCGCCTTCGGCGGCATCTCCGCATTGCACGAATTCACGAGAAACATGTAGCGCATGAGGGTCTCCTGTCTGTCCTTCAGTATCAGGACGAAAGGGATACCGGCGGGTCGACAGCTCAAATCAAAAAAATCTCATTACGCCGGAATAACCTTGTCGGGCGGGGCTCGCCGCCTATCGTTGAACGAGGACAATCACTCAACGAGGACAGTTCAATGGCTTATGTCGACGGTTTCATCCTTCCGGTGCCGGAAGCAAATCTGGATGCTTACAAGAAAGAGGCAAAGCGAGCCTCCAAGGTATGGATGAAGCACGGCGCGCTGCAGTACTGGGAGTGCGTGGCCGACGATGTGCCGGCAGGCAAGTCGACCGACTTCTACAAGGCCGTGAAGAAGAAGGAGGGCGAGACGGTGGTTTTTGCCTTCGCGACCTACAAGAACCGCAAGCATCGCGACGAGGTGATGAAGAAAGTCATGGCCGATCCGGGCATGCAGTACGATCCGGCCAAGATGCCCTTCGACGGCAAGCGCATGTTCTGGGGTGGTTTCAAGCCGATCATCGAACTGCAGGCGAAGGAATAGGTATCACGCAGCCGGCGGGCGGAAGGCGATGACGCCTTCCGTTCGGGCGCGCACATCCGGCGGGGCGAGGCAGGTGGCGACAGCTTCGTAGCCGGGCGAGCCGGGATGCGGCGCCACCAGCATAGGCAGGCTGTGATTGGCCGGGCAGAGGATGATCGTCTCATCTTGCCCACAAGCCGCGAGATCGAGCATGGCGGTTGAGCGCGTCATGGCGAAGACGGGCCGCGCGCCGGGGCCTCGGGCGCGGAGCCATGCGGCGAGCGCCAGTTGCGTGGCTTCGTCGAGCCCCTGTTCGATCAGGTCTATGATGAGCGCCCCGCCGTTTTCCGTGTCGAGCGCGGCGCAGAGGGCGCGAAGCGCGGGCGTGTCGTTTGCTCCATCCTCTACCAGCCATGAGAGGGTTTTCTCCGCATGGCAGCCGAGAGCGGCGGGAGCTTCGCGTTCAAGGCCGAGGAAGGAAGCGCCCGGGAGCGTTTCGACGAGGCGCATCGCGAGCTTCGTCTTGCCGCTGAAGAGCGGGCCGGTGATCCAGGTAAGCGGACGGATGTCGCGCAGCTCGAATCGTTCGCCACCCCATGGCCAGGGAAGGTCGAACGCGATGGCGGGCGTGGGCGTGAGTCCGGTAAGATCGGAGACAGCGGGCGTGGCGCCGGCGGCAAGATCGCGCCGCAGGTTGCGGATGCGATCGATAGCGCCGGCTAGATGACGGAGGCGGCCTTCAAGCGCACTCTGGTGCGTGGCAAGGGCGGGTTCGAGACCGGAAGCGTCGCCGGAGAGAACGAGTGCGACCTGAGCGAGGCTGAAGCCGAGTGCGCGGAGGGCGACGATCTCTTGTGCACGCTGCATCTCGGCTGGGCCATAAGCGCGCCAGCCTGCGGTGGTGCGGCCGGGGTTAAGCAGGGCGCGCTCTTCGTACAGGCGCAGGGCCTTGGCGGAAACGCCAAGCTGGCGGGCGGCGTCGGCGGGGGAGAGGAAGGTCACGAATCACCTCTGTCTGTTGGGCAGACAGCGCTATCGGGGCAGCCGCAGGGGCCGGGTCAAGCGGCATGTTGGATTGCTGCCAGTCGGCTGTCAGCAGGTTGTGGGAAAGCTGCGTATCGATTGAGAGGAGACGTAGATGGCGAAGACAGTCGCGGTTCTCGGCGCCAACGGGGTCTATGCGCGGCATCTGATTCCGCGGCTGACGGCGGCGGGATACCAAGTGCGCGCGCTGGTGCGGCGGCCGGAGGCGGCGGGCGTGGCGCGGGGCTGCGGCGCGGAGGTGAAGATTGCCGACGTGTTCGATGCGTCGTCGTTGCGGTCGGGACTCGCTGGCGCTGATATCGGGATCAATCTCGCGACATCGCTGCCGGGGCCGAGCGGGCGAGGCGACTATGATGCCAACGACCGAGTGAGGCGCGAGGGCGCGCCGCTGTGGGTCGAGGCGTGCCGCGCGGCTGGCGTCGGGCGCATCGTGCAGCAGGGCATCGCGATGGTGAATGCTAACGGTGCGGAACTGGCGGACGAGGACACGCCTTTCACGGGCGGCGACAATGAGATGGCGACGAGAGCTGTCGAGGCGTCTATCGCGATGGAGGAGACGATACGTGGATCGGGTCTCGATTGGCTAATCCTGCGCGGCGGGCTGTTCTATGGGCCGGGCACGGGGTTCGACGATGACTGGTTCGCACGCGGCGCGGCGGGGAAGCTGCGGCTGCCCGGCGACGGGACGGACTACGTATCGCTCATTCACATTGCCGACATGGCGGCGGCGACGGTTGCGGCGCTGGATGCGCGTGTGTCGGGACAGGCGCTGATCGTGGCGGACGACTATCCCGCGCAGTGGCGGGATGTGTTCGCCTACGTCGCGGAGATTGCCGGCGGACCTGCTCCGGCCACGGGCGGCCGGCAGGGCTTTCCGTCCTTCCGGGTGAGCAACCGCCGGGCGGGACAGACGCTGGCCTGGGCGCCAAGATACGCCGACTTTCGCGCGGGGCTGGTGCGTTAAAGGCCGGATTTCGCCTCTGCAGCGGCAGGTATCGCGTGCTTTACCGGTTTGGGGTATGAGCCCGGCAAATGTCCGTGGAACTCGATCTTTCCAGAAAGCCTGCCGCGCCGGCGGTTGCGAACCTTGCGGGGCTGTCCCGCGAGGGGCTGCGCCTTGCGATGGTGGCCGCGGGCGTCGAGGAGAAGAAGGCCCGGATGCGGGCGAGCCAGCTGTGGCGCTGGATCTACCACTACGGCGTCACCGACTTCGCCAGGATGACGGATGTCGCCAAGGAACTGCGCGCGCTGCTGGGCGAGAAGTTTGTGCTGCAGCGGCCGGAGATCGCGGCGGCGCAGACGTCGGTGGACGGCACGCGGAAATGGCTGATCGGCTATGGGCCGAATGTCGAGGCCGAGTGTGTCTACATCCCGGATGTGGGCAAGGCGGGCGCGCTGTGCGTGTCGTCACAGGTGGGCTGCACGCTGACCTGCACGTTCTGCCACACGGGCACACAGAAGCTGGTGCGGAATCTCTCGGCGGCGGAGATCGTCAACCAGGTGATGGTGGCGCGCGACACGCTGGGCGAGTGGCCGACATCGGCGGAAGACCGGTTGCTGACCAACATCGTCTTCATGGGCATGGGCGAGCCGCTCTACAATCTCGACAACGTCGTTGAGGCGATCGGGACGATCACGGACGGCGAGGGGATTTCGATCTCCAAGCGGCGAATCACGGTGTCCACTGCAGGCGTGGCGCCGAAGATTCCGGAGCTGGGCCAGCGCACGGGCGCAGGGCTGGCGATCTCGCTGCATGCGACGAATGACGACCTGCGCAACGAACTCGTGCCGATCAACAGGAAGTACAACCTGAAAGAGCTGTTCGATGCGATCCGGCAGTATCCGAATCTCGGCAACTCGAAGCGGGTGACGTTCGAGTATGTGATGCTGAAGGGCGTCAATGACACGCTGGCCGAGGCGAAGGACCTCGTGCGCCTGCTCAAGGGCGTGCCGAGCAAGATCAATCTCATTCCGTTCAACCCGTGGCCGGGCACGAAATACGAGTGCTCGGACTGGGAGACGATCGAGTCGTTCGCCGAAGTGCTGAACCGGGCAGGCTATGCCTCGCCGGTCCGCACGCCACGCGGCCGTGACATTCTCGCAGCCTGCGGGCAGCTGCGCTCGGAGAGCGTGAAGGAGAAGGCCAGCGACCGCCTGAAGGCGCGTCTGGCGGAGAAGGAAGCTTCGGCGGAATAGGTTGCCTCGCTCGCCGCTTTCTGGCGTAACGCCAGCCGGGTCGCGGAGGCAGGATCATGACAGCCACAACCGAGCGGGCGCCTGCGGCGCGCGTCCTGACGGCGAGCCTCGTGGGCACGGCGGTCGAATTCTACGATTTCTATATCTACGCGACGGCCGCCGCGCTTGTGTTTCCGGCGCTGTTCTTTCCGTCGGAATCGGAGAGCGCGCAGCTGATGTCGTCCTATGCGACGTTCGCGATCGCGTTCATCGCTCGGCCGGTGGGCGCGGTGGCGTTCGGGCATTTCGGGGATCGTATCGGACGCAAGTCGACGCTGGTGTGGTCGCTGATGCTGATGGGCGGATCGACGATGGCGATCGCCTTCCTGCCGACCTATGCGCAGGCCGGATGGATCGCGCCGCTGCTGCTGTGCGTGCTGCGTTTCGGGCAGGGGCTGGGCCTTGGCGGCGAGTGGGGCGGGGCGGCGCTGCTGGCGGTCGAGAATGCGCCGGCGGGATGGAAGGCGCGGTTCGGCATGTTTCCGCAGCTGGGCGCACCGGTGGGCTTCATCGCGGCCAACGGCCTGTTCCTGATCCTTGGCCTGATGCTGACGCAGGAGGATTTCATCGCCTGGGGCTGGCGCATTCCGTTTCTGGCGAGCGCGCTGCTGGTGATCATCGGACTTTGGGTGCGGCTGAAGCTGACGGAAACGCCGGCGTTCAAGGCGGTGCTGGAGAAGGAGAAGCCGCCGAGCGTTCCGCTGGGCGAGCTGCTCCGTGATCACTGGAAGGAAACACTGGGCGGCACGTTCGGCGTGGTGGCGTGCTTTTGCGTCTACTACATCGCGACGGCTTTCGCGTTGGGATACGGAACCACGACGCTGGCGATTCCGCGCGAGACGTTCCTACAGGTGCAGCTGGTGGCGATCCTGTTCATGGCGGGCGGGATCGTGTGGGCGGGATACTGGGCGGACGCATCGACGCCGCGTCTGGTGCTGAGCGTCGGGTGCGCTCTGGCGGTGCTGGCGGGCTTCCTGATGGCGCCGATGATGGGCGGTGGCGACCTGCTGATGATCGGCGGGTTCCTGTCGATCCTGCTGTTGCTGATGGGGTTCGTGTACGGGCCGCTGGGCGCGTGGCTGCCGGGACTGTTTCCGGCGCGCGTGCGCTATACGGGTGCGAGCGTGGCGTTCAACGTGGGCGGCGTCATCGGTGGCGGCTTCACGCCGGTTGCGGCGCAGGCGCTGGCGCAGCAGGGCGGGCTGGGCTTTGTCGGCTTCTATCTTAGCGCGGCGGCGCTGCTGAGCCTTGGCACGCTGTTGCTGCTGCGCAAGCCGGCGCTGGACTGAGGCTCACTTCGCGTGGGGCGCTGCGGGCGATGCTTGCGGGCAGGCGCGCGGTCGGGTTCACAGGGTGCAGAGGGAATTCTGATGAAACGTATCCTTGCCGCGCTCGTTCTCGCCGTCGCAGCTGCAGCACCCGCGTTCGCGCAGCAGGGCGCAACGCAGATCGAGGTTGAAGGTGGGGCGCTGATCAACCAGTGGATCGCAGGATACAATCGCGGCGATGCGGCGGGCATGGCGAAGGATGTCTATGTGGAGCGCGAAACCGAGGCGCTGGAAAAGCAGTTCGCGGACCTGCGGGCGGATAGTTTCGGAAAGCTGGACGTCTACAGCGCCGCGTTCTGCGGGAGCGATTCCACGCACGGCAAGGCGATCCTGAAGTTCGCGCGGATCTACACGGCCGGCGGCAAGATGAATGATGACGAGGCGAAGGTGTTCGACCTTGTGAAGACGGAAGCAGGCTGGCGCATCGCCGACGAGAGCGATGTCGCGTTCGATACCGTTCTGAGCTGCTTCTAGCCGAGGCCGAGCACGCGGGCGTCGGCTTCGCGCTCTTTTTTCTTCCCGAATGCGGCGATGAGATGCTTGCGCCAGACGGCGCAATCCGCCTCTTTCAGGACGCCAACCTTGAAGAACGGCTTCGAGCTGTCGGCGCGGGAATAGAGCTGGATCATCGGTGTCGCGGTCGTGCGGGAGAGCACCTGCGTGAGCAGGATGCCGGAATGCCATTCGGAGACGCCGCCCGGATCGACGAGGCGGGCGCCGCCTGACTTCTCCCAGATCGCGATGGCCTTGCGGGAGGGGTCGTAGCCGATGGCGCTGCCGAGATAGGCGTAGACGGCCTCAGGCTTGAAGCCGGGCATGGCCGCGAAGGCTTCGCGGGCGGCGCCTTCATTTATCGGGCCGAATTTCGCGGCAGCCGCCTTAAGGCCGAAGAACAGGGCGGCGGCGGCGATGAAGCTTCCGACGTAGATCAGAATCTCGGTCATGGCTGTCCCTTCATCAGGGAAAGCGTGAGACAGACGGAAAGCGGATCAGCACGTCAGCGTGAAGCGCTCTACCGCGTTGCTGGTCTCGCTGCCGCTGGGCTTTTTCGCGCCGCCGACGAGGTAGGCGGAATCGCCCACAACCACTGCGCCGAGGCCATGGCGAGGGGTGGGCATGGGCGTTGCGGCTTCCCAGACGTCGGCTTTTGGATCGTAGCGCCAGACTTCGGCGTGGACCTTGCCGCCATTGTCGAAGAATTCGCCGCCAAAGACGTAGAGCGCGCCGCCGAGGGCGACGGCTGCATTGCCGCCTGCGCCTGAGCCCTTGGGCATCGGCGCGGCCGTGCGCCAGCGGTCTTCCTTTGCGTCGTAGACCTCGTGGGCGTCGCTCGGACCATTCACGACGTGGCGGCCGCCGGCGACGTGCCAGTTCCCGCCGATCACCGCGCCGGCGGCGCTGTTGCGTGCGGAGAGAGCGGGCGCGGCAGTCGACCAGCCGTCGCCTGGCACGAACACAAGATGGCGGTCGGTGTCTTCGTGATCGCCATAGGCGGCGTTGGCGAGACCCTTGGGCTTGCGCCCGCCGACAATGTGAATGCGGTCGCCGATGCTGGCGGCCACGGTCTCCGCATGGGGGCCGGGCGCGGCGGGGAAGGTGTAATAAGCCCGGCCGCTGTAGGCGAGCGTTTCGAACTGCATGATCCACGTGACACGGTCCGGCTCCGAGCCGAAGCCACCGAGGATGTAGAGTCGACCCTTGTGGCTGATGGCCTGCGGATGGTGGCGGCGCTGCGGCAGGGACGGGAGTGTCTCGCTCGCACCTGTTGCCGGGTCGTAGGCGATGTGACGATCGGATACGCCGGTGACGCGCACGCCATCGTCCGACAACAGGCCGCCCGCAATGTGAATGAGGCCGGTGTGATTGGCGGGATAGATTTCTTGCACGGCGTAGGGCAGCGGTGGTTGCGCGCTCCAGCAACCGACCTTGACTGGTCCCCGCGAAACGGGAGGCGATTGCGAACAGGCCGTGGCGAGCGTGGCGCCGACGGAAAGAATGGCGGTGCGGCGGGTGAGCATGATGGCTCCTTGCTCGACTGCGAACGCAAAAGCGATAGCATGGCGCGCAACAGCCGGGGAGGCGGACATCACGCTGGACATCAGACTGTCGGAAGGAATGCGAACGGCAGCGCCACAGGACTGGCGGCAGGTCGGCGCCATCACGGCGGAGGCCTTTCGCGAGGACCCGGTGAACCTCTGGGTATTCGGCAATGCGGCGCCAATGCCAACCGTGTTCAGCGTGCTGGCGCGCAGCGTCTATCTCAAGCGCGGGATCTGTCATCTGGCAGGCGATGCGGGCGCGACTATGTGGTGTCATTCGTCAGCGGATCGCGAGCTGCCATTCTTCTCGTTGATGCAGCTGGTGGCGGCGGTGATGAGCAAGGGGACGAAGGGCGCGGCGAAGCGCGGTCTGGGCATCGGCGAGATCATGGCGCGAGAGCATCCGAAAGCGCCGCATCTCTATCTCTTCACCATCGGCACGCGGAAGGCGGCGCGCGGCAAAGGGCTGGGCAAGCAGTTGATGACGCCGATGACGGACGCGGCCGATCGGGCCGGATTGCCGTGCTATCTTGAGAACTCGAATCCCTCGAATACTGGCTTCTACAAATCGCGTGGCTTCGAGCATATGAAGTTCTTCGAGCTTGGGCCGGGCGGGCCGCCGCTGGAGGCGATGTGGCGAGAGCCGCGCCGCCCTGAGACATGAGGACGATGATGAAGCGTGCGATGGGTCTTGCGCTGGTGCTGGCCGCCGCGTGCGCGACAACGTCGGAAGCGCCGTCGCTGCCGCCGGAGAAGGTCGTCGAGCTGTTCATGTGGGATTACACAAAGGCCTGGAACCAGCACGACTCGCAGACCATCGGACGCGACTTCTATCGCACGGGTCCGAGCGTGGCGGAGCAGCAGGCGAATCTCGAGCGCGGGTTCGAGAACCTGCGGGCGCAGGGCTATCACCACTCGGATATCTTCGAGGTCGTGGGCTGCATGACGGGCGCCGATACGGCGTGGGCGGGGATGAAGTTCTCGCGGCTGAAGGCAGATGGCGAGCCGCTGCCGCCGAAGGATAGGGCGAGTTCCTATACGCTGCAGAAATTCGCGGACGGCTGGCGCATCACCAAGGTCGGCGCGGGCGGCGTGAGCGCGGACAAGCCGCTGGAATGCCCGGCAGGCTAGCGCAGTGCGACCACGCAGTCGCGGGTGATGCCAGAGAGGCTGGTGATACCGGCCTGCTGCATGGTGGAGGCAAGCTCGTTGTCGAGCAGGGCGTGCGCGGTTCTCGCGCCGTCCTCTCCGAAGGCGCCGAGGCCCCAGACATAGGGGCGGCCGACGCAGACCATGTTCGCGCCCAATGCGAGCGCCTTGAAGGCGTCCGTGCCACGGCGGATGCCGCCATCGATCAGGATGGGGACGCGGCGGGCGACTGTCTGTGCGATGGCGGGCAGGACGTCGAGCGTTCCGATCAGGCTTTCCTCGGCGCGGCCGCCATGGTTCGAGACGATGATGCCGTCGACGCCGTGGCGGATGGCGAGATCGGCGTCTTCGGCCGTCATGACGCCTTTGACCAGCAGGCGCGTTTTCACCTTGTCGCGCAGGCGAGCGAGATAGGCCCAGGTCAGCGTGTTGTTGTTGGCCGCGACGACGCCGGTCATGTCGAGGCCGTCGAACATGCGCTTGCGGGCGAAGTCGTAGCCGCGGCTGCGATCATGGCAGGTGGTGCAGGTGCGGGTGTCGGCGCGCTCGCCGAGCGCCTGCGTCTCGCGGCGCTGGCCGCCGCCCAGGAGGTCGATGGTGAAGACAATCGCCCCGGCGCCGGCGGCCTGTGCGCGGTCGAGCACCTTCTCTCCGACCTCGGAGCGGTTGGTGAGATAGAGCTGCTGCCATACGGGCGCGCCGCGCGCCTTCATCACATCCTCGATGCCGAAGGTTGTGAGCGTCGACAGCATCTGCAATGCGCCGCGCTTGTTGGCGGCTCCCGCCGCGGCGATTTCTCCGTCGGGATGAAAAGCCCTGAGGCTCGACACGGGGCAGAGCGCGATGGGCGATTTCCATGTTTCGCCGAACAGCGTTGTGGAGAGGCTGACTTTCGAGACGTCGATCAGGCGCCGGACCCGAATGCCCCAGTTGTCGTAGGCCGTGTGATTGGACCGGACCGTCTCATCGCCCAGCACGCCGCCGGAGAGATAGCCCCAGTGCGCGGGCGGCACGGTCTGGCGCGCAACGGCCTCGAGTTCGAAGACGTTCAGAGCTTCGGCGGCCGACTTGATGAGCGAGGGTTGGGCCTGCTGGGCCAGCGCCTGCAGGGCGGGGAGAGCGCCGGCGGCGAGCGGTGCGGCGGCAAGCCAGCGCAGGAAATTGCGGCGCGCGGCGTCAGATCTGTCCGGCTGCATTCCGTCCTCCCCTGGTCGCCGGATGATGCACGATCCGGCGCGACGCGCATAGCGGGAGGCGTGCTAGAGCTTGTTGTCCTGTTCGGTCGCTGTGTCTTCGGCGCTGACGATGGAAAATCCACCGGTCTCGGGATCGCGCCAGTGGAGCTCGCCCTTGCCGATGGAGAACCAGGCGCCGTCGAGGTTCAGCGTTCCGCGTTCGTATGCGGAGCGGACGAAGGGGAAGCCCATCAGATTCTTCAGAGACTGGCCGACGGCGCCGTGCTCGACGGATTCCTGCCAGTCCTTGGCGGGTATGGTGGCGTCGGCCAGAACGGCGTCGCGCGCTTCCGACACCATTTCGACCCATGGCGCGATGAAGCGGCCGATGGGGCGATGGTCAGCGGCCGCGAGCGAGGCGGCGATGCCGCCGCAACCGCCATGGCCCATGACGACAACCTGCTTCACCTTGAGAATGGTGATCGCGAATTCGAGCGCGGCAGATACGCCGTGCAGGCCGCCACTTTCGTCATAGGGCGGCACGAGGGCGGCGACGTTACGGACGGTGAACAGTTCGCCGGGGGCGGCGTCGAAGATCATTGCGGGGTCGGCGCGGCTGTCGGCGCAGGCGATGATCATGGTGGCGGGCTGCTGCCCGTCGCGCAGGTTGCGGAAGAGATCGCGAGCCTCGCGATAGCGATTGGCCCGGAAACGGCGATAGCCGGCGATCAGATCCTGTGCGTCGTCTGCGAACTCTATCATGGGGCGAAGTCGATCATCGTGGCGTGTCGCTATCGAAAGTTTGTCCCGGAATCAAACCCTCTCACTTACGCGGTCATTGACTTTTGGCGGCGGAGTGACGGACAAGGTACGCTCTGTTCCGTTAGACCTCGACCCCTACCGCGCCGGTATACCGCGACCGCCGATACGAGGCTGCCATGAACGAAGACGATATTCCGGGCTCCCCCACCGAAGACGGCGAGAAGCGTCGCGTTGGCCCGCGCCGCAGCGAGGCCTCGACCAATGCCGTGCTGATCGCGGCCTATACCGAATTGTCCGAACACGGCTGGCGCGGGTTTTCTGTTGATCGCGTGGCCAAGAACGCCAAGGCGTCGAAGCAGACGATCTATCGCTGGTGGAAATCGGCGGCGTGCCTGGCGGTGGATGCGGCGCTGGCCACGATCAGCGAGAGCAAGACTGTGCCGTCAAACGCCGACGTGCGCGATCGCATCGGGGCGCTGATCGAGCCGATGCTGCTGGCGGTGCGGACCGGGGATGGCGCGCATGCCTGGCGCGGGGCGCTGCTGGCGGCGGCGGATGACAGCGAGGCCGGCGAGATCTTCCGGGGCTGGTTCTCCGAGAGCGTTAAGATCCCGCTGCGCCATATCCTTGCGGAGCAGGCGCTGAAGGGCGGGGTGCGGCGCGACTGGGACATCGATCTTGCGACCGAGCTGATGTTCGGGCCGATCTGGCACCGGCTGATCGCCATGCGCGGGCCCGTGCCGGAAATCTATTCGCGGCGGTTGGTCGAGAGCGTGCTGAAGGCGCTGGCGCCTGGCTGAAGGCGCCGCAAGCGTCACTTCAAATCCGCGCGCTCATGTCGGGTAGGCGGTTTTTTCGGCTGGTCTTCCATGGGGGCAGGCGTAGGCTTTCTTGGCCTTTGGGAGGACCGCTCATGAAACGCAGCCCGCTTCTGATCCTGGCAACGTGCGTCATGCTGCTCGCCATGCCAGCTGTCGCGGCGAACGGGGGAGGCGGTGGCGGCGGAGGCTCGCCGAGCGCTTCGGGCAGCGGTGTCGATCCGGCCAAGCGCTATGCTCAGGGTGTCGAGCTGATGAAGGCCGGCAACTACAAGCAGGCCGAGAAGGCGTTTGACGATGTACTCGACGTGGCGGGCAAGGACGCCAACGCCAACTATATGATGGCGCTGGCGCAGGTCGGGCAGCAGGATTTCAACAATGCGCGGAAGTTCTTCCGCAACGCCGTGAAGTATGACGGCAACCACGCCCTTGCGCGTGGCTGGCTTGGGGCTGTGGAAGCCAAGCTCGGCGATGCGAGCAAGGCAAGCGAGCAGAAGACGGCGCTGGAGGCAGCAAAGGCCAAGTGCGCCGGAACGTGCGCCGAAGCAGCCACTATCGATGCTTCGATCGCGCGGATCGATGCGGCGGTCGCCAATCCATCCGGGCCGCTGCAGCTCGCGGGCGAAATGCGCCAGTTTGCCTCGATGAAGGATGGCGATGCAGCGTATCTCGTGGCGTCGGGCCTGATCAATGAAGGCAGGTATGAAGAGGCGCTGGGTTCTCTGCGTGCGGCGGGCGTGGCGTTGGGCCCCCATCCGGATGTGCTCACCTATCAGGGCTTCGCCAACCGCAAGCTCGGCCGGTACGATGTGGCGATCAGCTATTACAGCGCGGCGCTGAAACTTGATCCGGCGCATCGTGGCGCGAACGAGTATCTCGGCGAGTATTTCGTCGAGACCAAGCAGATGACGCGCGCCAAGCAGCAGCTCGTGACGCTGGAGAAGATCTGCGAGTTCGGCTGCGAGGAAGCCGAGGAGCTGCGCCGCTGGATCGACGGGGCGAAATCCTGAGATTCGCGGCCGGGCTGATCGCGCTGGCGCTGGCCGCATGCTTGGCCACGCCGGAGGTCGTCGAGACTGATGCGCCGCAGGCGACGGATATCCGGGCGCTGCGCTGGATCGCACCTGGGGCGGATCCGGTGAAGGCGTTGACGGAAAAGCCCGTTGCGTGCCTCAAGGACTATCCGGTGGCCGTGACCGGGATGGATGGCAAGGACGTGATCTCGCCGGTCGAGATCGGCAGGATCGCCTTCGAGAGTCCGGCGCTGCTTGGTGGGTCTGCGAGCCGGATGGGGCTGTCCTGCGCCTCCTGCCATCTCAACGGACGCGGCAACCCTTTCTTCCAGCTCGAAAGCGTGTCGGGCGAACCCGGAACGGCGGACATCACCGGCAATCTTCTTTCCAAGGTGAGGGGAGATGCAGTGTTCAATCCCGTGCCGATACCGGATCTTGCTGCGCGCAACGGCAAGCAGATCGCGGATCGTACGGGAGCCGCATTCCGCTCCAAACTCTACGGATTGATCGTCGAGGAGTTTGACGGGCAGGAGCCACCGGACGCTGTGTTCGAGGTGGTGCGGGCTTATCTGGACGCGCTCGATATCCGGATGTGCGCGGACCCGGGAGGTCACACGCCGGTTCGCTGGTCCGAGGATGTGAACACGGCAATCGTCGCGCTGGGCGCGGCAGGCAATTTCGCTGAAGCGGGTGACAAGGGCTCGGCACTGCTCATGGCCCGCGCCAGCCGCGAAGCTCTGGAACGGGCGCATGAGCGTTTCGTCGCGCCCGATCAGGCTGGCGTGCGCGCCGCGCTGATCGACGCCAGCCGCGCAGTCGCGACTTGGGCCGACGCCGTGCGTTCGGAACAAGCAACCGACCTCGCGCCGGTCAAGCGCAAGCTCTCGCGGGCGTCAGACCATATGCGTGACGCCGGCCAATCGCTCTACAATCCCGACGTGCTGCGCGCAGCGCTCGCCCAGTAGAGCCTACGGCTCGTTGCGGCCCGGCTGGTATTTCTTGATCTCGTGGCGGCCGACGACCATGTGGTGAACCTCGTCCGGGCCGTCCGCGAAGCGGAGGTGGCGGACGTCGGCATAGAGTTCGGCCAGTGGCGTCCATTGCGAGATGCCGGTCGCGCCGTGGATCTGGATCGCCTCGTCGATGATGCGGCAGGTGATTTCCGGGATCATCGATTTCACCATCGACACCCAGACGCGGGCTTCCTTGTTGCCGAGCACGTCCATCGCTTTGGCGGCCTTCAGCACCATCAGGCGCATCTGCTCGATGTCGTAGCGGGCGCGGGAGACGACCTCGGGATTCTTGCCCAGCTTGATGAGCGGCTGGCCAAAGGCTTCGCGCGAAAGGCCGCGCTTGATCATCATTTCGAGCGCGGCTTCCGCCTTGCCGATGGTGCGCATGCAGTGATGGATGCGGCCCGGTCCGAGGCGGACCTGCGAAATCTCGAAGCCGCGGCCCTCGCCGAGCAGGATGTTTTCCTTCGGCACGCGGACGTTCGTGAACTTGATGTGCATGTGGCCGCGGGGCGCATGGTCGGCGCCGAAGACGTGCATCGGCCCGAGCACTTTGACGCCGGGCGTGTCCATCGGCACAAGGATCTGCGACTGCTGCAAGTGGGCAGGCGCGTTCGGGCTCGTCTTGACCATGGTGATCATGATCTTGCAACGCGGGTCGCCAGCGTTGGAGATGTAAAACTTCTCGCCGTTGATGACCCACTCATTGCCTTCGAGCACGGCCGAGGTGGAGATGTTCTTGGCGTCCGACGAGGCGACGTTCGGCTCGGTCATCGCGTAAGCGGACCGAATTTCGCCGGCCAGCAGTGGTTCGAGCCATTTGTGCTTCTGCTCCGGCGTGCCGACGCGCTCGAGCACTTCCATGTTGCCGGTGTCGGGTGCGGAGCAGTTCAGCGACTCCGACGAAAGCGGATACTTGCCTAGCTCTGCGGCGATGTAGGCGTAGTCGAGGTTGGAGAGGCCTTCGCCGGTTTCGGCGTTGGGCAGGAAGAAGTTCCAGAGGCCGGCCGCCTTGGCTTTCTTCTTCGCGCCATCGAGCAGTTCGAGCTGGCGCGGATGCCAGCTCCAGCGATCCGTTTTGGCGTGGTCGAGTTCCTCGAACTCTTCCGTGATCGGGACGACGTTTTCGTAGATGTGCTTCTTCACAGCTTCGAACAGCGGCCGGCCCTTGTCCGACATGCGCAGGTCGTTGAGCTCGCTCATGTGCTCTTCGTTCATCATCCCGGTCTCTCCTCGGTCTTTTGCCAGTACCTTATTGCGTGCGATGCAGAGCGCCAGATGCAAACAGGCCCGGCGGTTGGCCGGGCCTGTCGCATTTCGTCTCGGTAAAGCTGCCTACTGCGCCGGTGCAGCGGGCGCCGGGATCGATGGCGTCGGCGGTGCGGCGGGCGAGGCATAGCTGCCATAGACCCAGCCGCGCTGGTCGAACGCGCCGGCCATCTCGTTGTTCTGGATCATGAAGATCGTCGTGATGTCGTTCTTCGGATCGACCCACATATTGGTTCCGGCATAGCCGGACCAAGAGAAGTACTCGCCCTTCGACGGATCCTTCATGTCGATCGGCAGCAGGCCGAAGCCAAGGCCGAAGCCGCCGGCGGGGCCATAGAACCACGCCTTGCGGTCAACTTCCGGCGTGATCTGGTTGACCAGCATCGCGTCCAGCGTTTCCGGCTTGATGATGCGCACGCCGCGATATTCGCCCTTGCCGCGCAGCATCTCGACGAAGCGGAAATAGTCTTCCGTGGTCGAGTTGAGGCCGCCGCCGCCCGAGAGCATCGGCGCCTTCACCTTCGGCGTCGAGAGGTTGATGCCGGCCGGCGGCTCGGCCAGGCGGGCGAACTCGTCTTCCTCGAGATAGAAATGCGTGTCGTCCATGCCGAGCGGGGTGAAGATCTTGTCCTGCAGCAGCACGTCGAGCGTCTTGCCCGAGGCGACTTCGATCACGGCGCCGAGTACGTCGGTCGAGCGCGAATAGTTCCACGCCGCGCCCGGATCGAAGGCGAGCGGAAGGGCGGCGATGGCCTTGGACAGGTCGAGCGCCGTGAAGTCGAACCGTGTGTCGCCGGCAGCCATGTAGAGCTTGCCGAGCGGATCATCCGGCTGTGCGAACACGCCATAGATCAGCCCGGACTCGTGGCTGAGTAGATCGCGCACAGTGATCTCGCGGGTGGCCGGGCGCGTTGTCTTGCCGTCTTTCTCCAGAACCTTCGGATTGGCGAATTCCGGGATGTATTTCGAGATCGGGTCTTCGAGGGCGAGCTTGCCTTCCTCGACCAGCTGCATCGTCGCGACCGAGACGATCGGCTTCGACATCGAGTAGACGCGGAAAATGGTTTCAGGCGTCACGGGGTCCGTGTCGCCCGGGCCTTCGACGCCAACGGCGGTGACGTTCACCACTTGGCCGCCCTTGGCGACGAGGAGCAGACCGCCCGGAATCTTGCCGGCTTTCACGGCGGCTTCGATCTCTGTCTTGGCCTTGTCGAACGCCGCCTGGCTGAAGCCGAGCGCGGCAGGATCGGCCGCCATCGTGATGGACGACGCGGCCGGATCGGCGACGGGCGGCGGAGGCGGCGGCACGTCCGCAACGGGGGCCGGCGCTTCAGGCGCGCAAGCAGCGGCAAGGGCGAGTATCGCGGCGGAGGCCGCGACGAAGAGTTGGCGTTTCATGGAGTGCTCCCGGCTGATTTCCCCGGAGCGATGCTGTAGCGCATGGTTATCGCGCCAAAAAGAGTGTCGTGGCGGCAGACAAGGCGGCTGGACAGGGCTGAACCAAGCGCCTATATGCCCCCTCGAACTAGTTCTCACATCGAAGCGGCGGCCCCGGGAACTGGGCCGCCGCTTCGCTTTTACGGCCCTGTTTTCCGGGCGAAACTGAAGGATACGTGACCCGCATGCGGGCGCAGAGCGAACTTGAGATACGCATTCTCGACATGGTCGAGCCGGTGGCGATGAGCCTTGGGCTGGACATCGTGCGGGTGCGCGTGACCGGCTCGCAGACGCCGACGTTGCAGATCATGGCGGAGCGGCCGGACGGTACGATGCCGGTGGCAGCGTGCGCAAAGTTGTCGCGCTCGCTCAATCCCATACTCGAAGCGGAAGATCCGATCGCGGGTGAATACGCACTCGAAGTGTCCTCGCCCGGGATTGACCGGCCGCTGACGCGTCATGGCGATTTCGCGAAATGGCTGGGGCATGAGTTGAAGGTCGAGCTTTCCTCGCCGAACGCGGAAGGGCGCAAGCGCTTCCATGGCTGGATCGAGAGCGAGACCGGCGGCGTTGTCGTGCTGCGCCTGAAGGATGGTGGCGGGGCGTCGATCCCGGTCGACGACATGAGCCGGGCGGTGCTCGTCCTGACCGACAAGCTGATCCAGGACGCGCGGGCCAAGGGCCAGGCGGCGATGGAAGTCGCGGTGGACGAGGACGAAGAGGATTCCGACGGCGAAGACTTTGACGATGTCGAGGTCGGTGACGACGAAGAGTTTGAAGAAGGGTTGGACGCGGACGAAGACGACGCGTCGGACGATAAGGAGTAGACATGGCTACCGGACCAGTTTCGGCAAACAGGCTGGAAATCCTGCAGATCGCGAACGCGGTCGCGGCGGAGAAATCCATCGACAAGCGCATCGTGCTCGAGGCGATGGAAGAGGCGATCCAGAAAGCGGCGCGCTCGCGCTACGGCCTGGAGCATGACATCCGCGCCGAGATCAACGCCAACTCGGGCGAAACCCGCCTGTGGCGCGTGCAGACGATCGTCGAGACCGTCGAGAACCCGGTGACGCAGCTGACGCTCGCCGAAGCCAAGAAAATGGATGCAGACGCCGAGATCGGCAACGAATTCCGCGAAGAGCTGCCGCCGTTCGAATTCGGTCGCGTCGCCGCCCAGACCGCCAAGCAGGTCATTACGGGCAAGGTTCGCGAAGCCGAGCGCGCTCGCCAGTACAACGACTTCAAGGACCGCGTCGGCGAGATCATCTCGGGCACGGTGAAGCGTGTCGAATACGGCCACGTGATCGTCGACCTCGGCAAGGCCGAAGGCGTGATCCGCCGCAATGACGGCATCCCGCGCGAGAACTTCAACACGGGCGATCGTGTCCGCACCTACCTCTACAAGGTCTCGTCGGAAGCCAAGGGCCCGCAGATTTTCCTCTCGCGCTCGCACCCGAGCTTCATGATCGCGCTCTTCGCGCAGGAAGTTCCGGAAGTGTATGAGGGCGTTATCGAGATCAAGGCCTGCGCCCGTGATCCGGGTTCGCGCGCCAAGATCGGCGTGTTCAGCCACGACAACTCGATCGACCCGGTTGGCGCCTGCGTCGGCATGCGCGGCGCGCGCGTGCAGGCGGTGGTTAGCGAGCTGGGCGGAGAAAAGATCGACATCATTCCGTGGTCGGGCGACGACGCGACGTTCATCGTCAACGCGCTGCAGCCGGCGGAAGTCTCCAAGGTCGTGATCGACGAGGAAGAAGGCCGCGTTGAAGTGGTCGTCGAGGAGAGCCAGTTCCCGCTCGCCATCGGCCGCCGCGGCCAGAACGTGCGTCTCGCCTCGCAGCTCACCGGCTGGCAGATCGATCTGATGACGGAAGCTGCGGACTCCGAGCGCCGCCAGCGCGACTTCAAGGAACGCACTGACCTGTTCCAGAAGGCGCTGGACGCCGACGAGACGCTGGCCCAGCTGCTCACGTCGGAAGGCTTCGAGACGGTCGAAGAGATTGCCTATGTCGAGATCGAGCAGCTTGCTTCGATCGAGGGCTTCGACGAGGAAGTCGCGGGCGAGCTGCAGCAGCGCGCGCGCGAATATCTTGAGAAGCTGACGGCGGAACTGGTCGCCAAGCGCAAGGAACTCGGCGTCGTCGACGAAGTCGCCGAAATGGAAGGCGTGACGCCGCAGATGGCGGTCAAGTTCGGCGAGAACGGCGTCAAGACGATCGACGACCTCGCTGGCCTCGTGCCGGACGATCTCGTCGGCTGGAAAGAGCCCGGCCCGGACGGCAAGCCGAAATTCATGGCGGGCTATCTCGACAAGGGTGAGATGACGCGCGACGACGCGGAGCTGTTCATCCTCAAGGCGCGCGTGGCGGCCGGCTGGGTCGACCCGCAGGCGCTGGAAGATGCGCTGGCGGCTCGCGCGGCGGCGCTGGACGCGGAAGAAGCCGAACTCGATGCGGCCTCTGGCGAAACCTCCGCCGACACGGCCCGCAGCCGTGGCGACGAACTGTTCAACCTGAAGGGGGCGAATGCCTCAAGCGACCAGTGATGGCGAGCTGAGCGGCATTCCGGATGCCGAAACCGACGCGGGTCCGCCCCGCGCCGGCAAGGCAGGTGCGCGCGAACCCGAGCGCCGCTGCATCGTGACGATGGAGCGGCGCCCGCAGGGCGAGATGGTTCGCTTCGTTCTGTCGCCTGATCGTGAGGTGACGCCCGATCTCGCGGCGCGCCTGCCGGGCAGGGGCGCGTGGGTAACTGCGAGCCGCGAGGCGGTCGAATTGGCCCAGAAGAAGGGCGCTTTCGCCCGGGCGTTCAAATCACAGGTCAAGGTCGCGGCCGACATTGCAGCGCAGACAGAAATGCTGCTCGCGAAGCGGGTTCTCGACCAGCTCGGCCTCGTAAAACGGGCGGGCAATCTCATATTGGGCTTCGAGCAGGTGCGCGAAGAGGTGCGGGCGGCCGAACCGGCCTGCCTGATCACAGCCTCCGATGGCTCCGAAGACCAGCGGGGGAAGGTGCTCGGCCTGGTGAAGGGCCTTTATGGCCCCGACCTCGACGACGCAGGTAAACCCGTTGGAAGCCGTGATCTTCCGCCTGTCATCGACTGTTTTTCGGGCGATGAATTGGGCATGGCCTTGGGGCGTGAGCGTGTGATACACGCTTGCCTCAAATCTGGCCGTATAGCGCACGCCTGGATGGGGGAGCTGGCAAGGCTTTCCGGTTTCCGGCGTGTCTGGTTGCCCGGCTGGCAACCGCCCTCTGGTTCCGGAACGGGCGCTACAGGGCTGAACATTGAAGACACCCAGGCCCGTGACTCCGGGGGCGATCCTCCGGGCTCACCGGTTTGAACCGACGACTTACACGACGTTCTGACGCAAAGAGACTGAATGAGCGACACGAAAGACTCTGACAACACTGGACGCCGGCCGCTGACTCTCAAGCGCTCGGATACAGGCACCGTGAAGCAGAGCTTCAGCCACGGCCGCTCGAAGCAGGTCTCGGTTGAGGTCAAGAAGAAGAAGGTGGTTGTGACGCCGGGCGCACAGCCCAAGGTCGTGCGTCCGGAGCCCGAGAAGCCGGCCAGCGCCGCTGCGCCCGCCGTGCAGCCAACGGCCGCACAGGAAGCTGTCAAGAAGTCGAACTTCTCCGAGGCCGAACTCAAGGCCCGCAAAGCGGCGATCGACGCCGCTCGCGCCGATCAGGAACGCCGTCGCGCCGAACAGGAAGCGATCGAGGAAGCCAACCGCCGCCGCGCCGAAGAAGCGCGCCGGATGGCCGAAGAAGAAAAGCGCCGCCTGGAAGCCACCGCACGCGGTGAGCCGCCTCCGGTCGTAGCTGACGCTGAAGAAGACGACGGCGGTCGTGGCCGGGGGGGGCGTGGCGGTGGCGATTTCCGTCGTGATGCTCGCGGCGCTCCTCCGCGTACAGGCGCCACCAGTTTCAGTGGTGATCGTTCCGCCGCTCCCCGTGGTCCCGGCGGCGCTGTTCGTGTTCGTCCCGATGCGGATCGTCCTCGTGGTCCCGGTGGTCCTCGTCCCAGCGGTCCTGGTGGCGATCGTGGCGCTCCGCGTCCCGGTGGTTTTTCCGGTGATCGTCCCCGTGGTCCCAGCAGTGGTCCCGGTCGCGGTCCCGGTGGTCCTGGCGGTCGCGGTCCCGGCGGCGGTCCCCGTCCGCTCGCGCCCCTCGATACAGATGACCTGACGCCGCTGAGCGAACTTGGCGGACGCGTCAAGCGCGTGAAGAGCGCGGGCGACAACGACCCGACCAGCGAGACGCGTCCGGCCCGCAAGGACGAACCGAAACGCCGCCAGGGCAGGCTGACGATCTCCGCCGCGCTCGGCGACGACGAGGACAGACAGCGCTCCTACGCCGCCGTGAAACGCGCGCGTGAGCGTGAACGCGACCGCCGCCTGAAACTGGCCGGCGGGGCGGGCGAGAAGGTCTCGCGCGAGATCATCCTGCCGGAATCGATCACGGTCGCGGACCTCGCGAACCGCATGAGCGAGCGCCAGGCCGACGTCGTGAAATTCATGATGCAGCAGGGCGAACTCGTGCGCTCGACCGACGTGCTGGATGCGGACACCGCCCAGCTCATCGTCGAGGAGTTCGGTCACACCGTGAAACGCGTGGCGGAATCGGACGTCGAGATTGGCCTCGAAGGCCAGGAAGACATCGACGATCACCTCGAGCCCCGTCCGCCGGTCGTGACCGTCATGGGTCACGTCGACCACGGCAAGACCTCGCTGCTCGACGCCCTGCGCCAGACCGACGTCGTGTCGGGCGAGGCCGGCGGCATCACGCAGCACATCGGCGCCTATCAGGTGCAGCTGAAGACCGGCGAGAAGATCACCTTCCTCGACACCCCCGGCCACGCCGCGTTCTCTTCGATGCGCGCCCGCGGCGCCAACGCCACCGACATCGTCATCCTCGTGGTGGCGGCGGACGACGGCGTGATGCCGCAGACGATCGAGGCGATCCAGCACGCGAAGGCGGCCAACGCGCCGATCATCGTTGCGGTCAACAAGATCGACAAGCACGACGCCAAGCCGGAAAACGTGCTGACCCAGCTCCTGCAATACGACGTGCAGGTCGAAGCGATGGGCGGCCAGACCCCGGCGGTGTTCGTCTCGGCCCTCAAGAAGACCGGCCTCGACGAACTCACGCAGACCATCTCGGCGCTCGCCGAGATTCTCGAACTCAAGGCCAACCCGGACCGCGACGCCGACGGCGTGGTCATCGAATCCAAGCTCGACAAGGGCAGGGGTCCGGTGGCGACGGTGCTGGTGAAGCGCGGCACGCTGAAGCGCGGCGACATCGTTGTCGCCGGCGGCCAGTGGGGCCGGGTCAAGGCGCTCAACAACGAGCGTGGCCAGCAGGTGGAAGACGCACGTCCCGCAACCCCGATCGAGGTTCTCGGCCTCGATGGCGCGCCCGATCCGGGCGATCAGGTCGTGGTCGTGGACTCGGAAGCCCGCGCCCGCGAGATCACCGATTACCGCCTGCGCACCAAGCGCAACAAGTCGGGCGTCCAGCGTCCCGGCACCTCGCTCGACCAGATGCTTGCACGCATCAAGGAAGGCGGCACTGCCGCCGGCGGCGGACTCAAGGAAGCCGTGTTCCTGGTCAAGGGCGACGTGCAGGGTTCGGTCGAGGCGATCACGCAATCGCTCGAGAAACTGTCGACCGAAGAGGTCCGCGCCCGCGTGGTCCTCGGCGCGGTCGGCGGGATCTCGGAAAGCGACGTGCAGCTGGCCATCTCGGCCAGCGCGCCGATCATCGCGTTCAACGTCCGCGCCAACAAGCAGGCGCGCGACCTTGCCGAGCGCGAAGGCGTCGAGATCCGCTACTACTCGATCATCTACAACCTGATCGATGACGTGAAGAACACGCTGTCGGGCATGCTGGCGCCGGAACGTCGCGAGACCTTCCTGGGCTACGCGGAAATCCTGCAGATCTTCAACATCTCGAAGGCCGGCAAGGTTGCGGGTTGCCGCGTCACGGAAGGCATCGTTCGCCGTGGTTCGGGCGTCCGCCTGCTGCGCGACAACGTGGTCATCCACGAAGGCACGCTCTCGGTCCTGAAACGCTTCAAGGACGAGGTCCCGGAAGTGAAGCAGGGCATGGAATGCGGCATGGCCTTCGCCAACTATCAGGACATCCGCGAAGGCGACCAGATCGAATGCTTCCAGGTGGAGCTGATCGAGCGGAAGCTCGAATAGGCGTCCGTCCCTTCAAGAGTTGCAGAACCCCGGAGCGTCGCTCCGGGGGTATAGGGAAGTCCGGAATTAATTCGCAGACTTCGGACTGACCTTGGACCACCAAATGAGAACGGCAGGAAAGCGAGGGCTTTCCTGCCGTTTTTCTTTGTTCTCGCTTGGAGGCTGAACCCGACTGCGGCCGAGTCTCCAGCCAGGCGGGCACCTCTACTTTTTCTTCTTGGCGGGGCCTTTTGCTTTGTTGATGGCCCGCGCCTTTTTCAAGATCTGCTTTGCGCTGGTGTCGTAGACATTCGAAAGTACGTGTTCGATCATGTCGAAAGCGTCCAGTACGTCGTCGCGGTCGAGACCTCCGGCGTGACTGCCGCTGTTTCCCAGCCACTTCACGGCCTTCAAAAGTGCGCCGTTCGTTTGGTCATTTTTCTCGAAGGCTTCGATCCTCGCGTGCAGCGTAAGTTGCCCGCCTTTGGCACCCTTCTTCTTGACCTTTAGCGCGTCCATCAGATGTTCGACGGCCTGTCGCATCTGGTTTGCGGCGGCCTCAGGACTTTGCCACAACAAGCCTGCTGCCTCACGCAGACAACTCTCAACTTCCTCGGGTGTAGCCTTCACGATCCGGATCGGAACGGGCGCAGGACTTAAGAACCGTGGTTCGAACGAGTCGATAAACACTTGGTGCCACCGTCCAGACCCCGGGTCCTCTTCCGCATCTTCAACCAAATGCGTTGTCCCTGAAATGGCAACGACTTCCTCGCACAATGCAAAGTTGCATTGAAGCAGCGCGACGAAGCGCTTCGTTATCCAATCAGGTTCCCAAGCGTTTTCGTCCTGAAGTTTTTTCGAGGGGCCAGTCTCTTGGCTTTTCAGAGTCTCCTTCAGAAGATTCAGATGGCCTCTGCTGCACGTTGGGCATTCCCAGCTTGGCCACGCCTGAAAGCTTTTATCGAATAGACTGCGTATGACCGTCATGATTGTCCCCTACTAAGGCCGAGGCCTCACAAAGCCAGCGGGCCCAACAACCTTTGCAGCATCCAATCGTAATCCTGAAGCAGTTGACAGCTCCGGCCGCGCGTCTTCGTTCCAGACGGAATCGTCCTCCTTACTTTCGCGGTTGCGTCGAAAGGTCCCAGGAGTCCTAAGCTCCCACCAGTGCGTCTGCTTCACGCAACAGCTTCTCAAAATAAGCCAGCGCTAGTTCGGCCATAACTACCGCCGATTGGTCGGCAATCGCCGAACCATTGTGACTCGTGGGCGGCTCGTACTGAACTTTGAATTTATCGAGGACGGGACGAAGGATCAGCTTCTCGGGTACTAGAGTGACCCCTTCGCTCTGTTCGATAATCTGCCAAACACCCGGCGCTACATCTTTGACAGTCACTTCGCCGCCAGGTGGAACGAGGATATGAGTTACCTCGACGTCCACGATCTCGGCTAAAGAGTGCTCCTCGGCATTTCGTGCATGGTGTAGGTAGCAAAGCAACGGGTCATGTATCCGGAAGGCTTCTTTTGCCTGGAACCAGACGCTGCTGATCGGATCTCTGCGAGATCCTTCGCGTAGCATTTCATAGATGCGGTTTGCGTACACAAGAAAGACGGTCCAAGCTTCGTTGGCCGCTCCGCCGCCGTTTGCGGTTTTGAGCTTAGCCACGGCCTTTTTGCATTCGGCAAGGCGCTTGTTTGCCTTTTGAAGTGCCGCGCTTTTCATGATGTTGATACCTCAAGACGTGATCTCGGCGCAGGCCCGCAATCAACTCTTTCGTTGGCTGTCGAGAAAAGCCGCGATTGCCGTCATCGACTCGTCGACAGTGCGCCGCGCACTTTCGATGGTGAGCGTCTTGAGAGTTTCTGCGTTTGGCCCATCTGCGGTGATGACCATGTTCGACAACATCTTGTCGACCAATCCCGCGATCATCCGGAGTAGATTCTCCGAGTTCGGAGTTTGCACTACGACAACAGTCATCAGCTGAGTCAGCATGGCGCTGTTTGCAAGCTGCTCGCCCTGCAAAATGGCCCAGCGACGAGCCCAATCGTCTTGTGACGCCATGTCTTGGTCCTCCACATTCTGTCACGCTCAACGAACCCGGGCACCGATTGTGTTTGGAATAACTCAATTGATGCTCTGACGGAGTTTCTCAGCAATCAGGGCTGGAGGGTCCTGGCTTCCATTCACCGCTTGATACGGTCCGAGCAACAATTCCATTTCATCTTCCAGCGCCGGGTCTGTAAGCCAAGTTGGGCGGAACGGCTTTTTGAGACGGTCGGCAAACAGAATTTCTCGCAGGCAGTTCGTCGATCTGGAAAACGGAATTGAGCAAAACGGCAAGACGCCGGCACATTCGCGAAGCCCGCGTGCTGCGCTCCGCACCCAAATCTCGCCGCCCTCAACGGATTTGGTATCGAACCAACATGGAATTCCTAACGCCTCAAGCGCGACCACAATGGGCGCGGTCTGTCCGGCGTCGCGACGATTGTAAGAAACAAATTGAAATTGTCCCCTTGCGGACTTTGCCGACATCTCGGCTAGAGCTTGTTCCTCGAATTCTATCGGTTGTTGGTAGGCCCTGTACTCCGTCATCCACTGCGAAAACGTGCGGAGGGCTCGGCGGGAAGTGTGCGTTGCTAGTTCCTCGAAGAGTTCGTCCTGAACCGGGCTTCCGTTTACTCGATCAAAATAGAGATGCTGTCGAAGCAGGCTGTGTCGAAGCGGCTTCTGTCTTGCTTCGCCCCTATCGCGGTCGATGACGAAGATGATAAATCGCCCCGAAAGTGCTTGGGCCGGATAGGTGTTGACGAGGTGGTCAAGCAGCTGCTCCTCGGCGGTTTGGTTTGTGATGGCGATCATAGTCCAAGGCGTCACGCCGCCATACCGCTCAAGATATCTTTCCATCAACGACCCTTCTGAGCGACCGGTGCTCGGATAGGGTCCAAAACCAGTCCGCCTTTGCCAAGCTTCCATGAAGTACGTTAGCTCTTGTGAGCGATGATCCAGTGCTGGATCGCCGAGCTGATCCAAAATAGCGACATCCAGTTGGACTATCTGACGGGTAGATGCGCGTGGTCGTGGCTTGAGTGGCGGAGCCTTGTCGGGGGCAATTCTACGGGCGGAGACGAACGCAGCTGAAATGCCAGGTCCTGTTTCACGGTTAGCCGCCATGCGACCAGCAAACTTGAACACTGCCCTCGTCAACCGCTCGAATTTCGGACCCTCGTCCACAAAGGAAAGGTGGTATGTGAGCAAGGTTGGGAATTGGGTGCCGCGCTCAGCAACTACAATTAGCTTATTGCGCTCCTGGCCAATGCGAACAGCCGCCCGCGTCAGGGGCGTCCACTGGTCCCCACGAGGCCACACGACGACTATCAAGTTTGTTGAATACAACATCCCGATGGAGACGGCGTCGCCAGTGCCATCCTTAGGTAGATCGTCCGGGGTTTTGGGGGAAATTCCCTCGCGGGAAATCGCTAACATGATGTCTAAGAGATCGACATCGGTCTGTTCAGAGTACGCCAGGAAGACGTCCAACCCTTCCTCCCCCGTTGTAAAGCTGAATTCTAGTCGAGCTCTGGTGAAAACTCCACGACCTTCCTAGGCTGTCTCAAGTTCGACAACCGCCTCGCTCTCCCCGTCCTCCTCACCGGAGTCTCCAACCTTGTCGGCTTCCTTTCCTATCAGCCCGATCCGTGTGATCTGCAGGTGACGCCGCACCGTCGGTCCCACGTCAGCCGGACCGCCATTGTCAAACTTCTCTTCCGGGCTGGCGTGATAGGGTGCGAGTGCTTCGGCGTAGGTCCGCAACTCTGACGGGTCGATGTGGCGGTCCGTGTCACGGTCGAATGCTTTCGCGACTGCCTTCGCCGGATCGCGACCAAATGGCGCAATAGGACGTACACGCCTCTCTTTCGTTGGCGCGCCCGCTCTCACTTCTTCGACCAATTCCGCGTGCCAGTCCTCGGCGAATGCGCCGCCCGCACGCGGTAGCTCCCCTAGGGTTCGGATAGCGCCTCGGCGCGACGTCGGAAGTTTTCTGGCAGTGGCCTCTGCGTAGCGATCTTCGGCAGACGCAGTTTCTGTCCAGCGAACCTCTGATACTCCGAGTTCGAAAGCTCGATGTCCAATTCGACGGCAAGGCTGCTAGCGTCGATGCGCAAGAGATCAAGGTCGAACAGTGTATGGAGGTCTGCTCTGAGCAACAATCCGTTGGTCACCGCATTTGTGTGGTCACCGCGGTACGGCACAATGTGCGCCGCCTCAAGAACAGGCCCGATAGAGCATCCCGAGATCGCGCAGCAGCCGTCGTACGCTTCAAGCAGTCTGGAGCGGAATGCAGCCTGACCACGGCGAGCGGCAATCAGGGCAAGAACGCGCCTCCGAGCGTCGGCTGTAGAAGCAGGTGGCGCTTCTTCCAGTTTGTTGCCTACCGGTGCAGCCTGGGTGCTCGATAGCCTGGCGGGTCCTTCAATTGTAAAAAAGCCATCTTCCCAGTGCGTGACCACGCCCAAACCGATGACCTCATAGCGCGGCGCGGGCTTGGGCTTTACTTGCCGCAGAATGCCGATAGGGACGCCTTCCCTTCTGCATCGGTCAAGACCGAGGTTGGTCGCAAAGGTTCGGGGATCACCGCCGCTCTTCCGTTCCTCCTGATGATACCTGAAGCGCCATCGGCCAGCGGTATCCTGCTGAAGTTCTTCGTCAGGGTACGCGCCGCTAGACATGATCTTTATGCTGAGTGCGTGTGACCACCCACTCGGCTTGTGGATTCCCTTAGCCTTGTTCGCGAGAAACAAGCCGTTCGCGAGAGGCTCGGGCCAAGGTACCTCAGTTCCCTGGCGATTTTCGAACCAAGCGAGAGCCTCAACATGGTCCGCAGCTAGCGCAATCATCGGCGTCGCCCCCCTCAACCTATTTCGACGTCAAGCACTCTAGTGATAGTCGGATTCTCGCCTCCACACTTGTCACAACGGAGGCGTTCCGGCTTCGGGCCAGTCACGTTCACTATCCCTTTGAAGCCGTGCACATGTGCGCCCCAGCGACACCAATCGTCACTCCACATACTAACGGATCCCTCTGATCCACATGATTGGCAAGTCAGCACATACTCCCACTGATCCGTACTCATGCCGCTACTCCTTTGCTGAATGCGATTGAAAGCTCGACGCAGGCCTGAATGACCGCGTCGGGCGCGCCGACGTCGTCAACGCGGTTTGCTTCTTTGCCGATCAGTCGAATGCCAGTGACTCGAAGATGTCGGCGCTCGGTGCGTCCGACGTCGTAGGGGCCTCCGTTCGCAAACTTGTCCTCCGGGCTATGGTGATAAAACTGAAGCGCGGCGGCGTATGACTTGAAAGCCGACGCAAAGACTGGCTCACCGGTTTCGCGGTCGAATGCCCTGGACGCTGCTAGCGCTGGGTCGCGCTCGAACGGGGCAATCGGTTTGGGCTTGCGAGCCTTCGGCGGTCGTCCCGGCTTCGGCGCTTCCTGCAGAATCTGCTCAAACGCTTCGAGCTCGTCGCCACGCGCCATTAGGGCGACGAGAAACCCGAATGGCTTGACCTGATCGACATACGCCTTGCCGTCGTTGAGCGGGTTCATCCAACGTAGCAAAGCCGGGCTGGTCGCTCCGTATCGACACATTGCGGGCTTGAGCAGGGCAGGATGGTAGTCGCGTCGGACTTGGTTGGGCTTACCCGCGAGAGCAGCCGTGAGGATCTGAAACCAGAAATCATACTGCCAGCGCCGACCACCGAGCTTTGCGACGTCCTGCACGGGTGCGGGGACGCCGGGCGCAGGGTCACTCTCAGGATATGGGTCCATCAGATGGCCCAGACCGTGCGCCGAAAACTTCCGAATTATCGGACGGCGATCCGCATCTAGATTGAATGCGGAATACCGCTTGGACGAAACCGCATAGGCGAATAGCGGCTCCAGTTCCTGGGAATTTGTATCGTAATTGATGTCCTCGATTTTCAGGATTGAGCCGGGCTTATTGTACGGGTTGAGCGGGAGGTACCAATCAACGATCGATTTTACTCGCTCATGGAATTCCGCCCGGCTCATTGCTGTCGGCTTTGCGATTGCGAGGCTGTCGGTATCGCAAAACACCCAATCAAGACCGCTATTGGCTACGAGCTGTTCTCCTATGCCTAGCATCAAGCGCGCAGCGGCGGTCGTTAGAGTTCCCAATAGCGGGTGGAAAAAGCGCCCCGGCTGTTCAACGGCCTTGGTTTGCGTGGCGTGCCCCTCGCCATCAGGACCAAACAGCCTGATCGGTTCTGGCTTGGGAGCATCGTCGCGGTTCACCTCGATGAAGACGCCGTACGATCCGGAGTTGGCCGTGATCTTGATCGCCTGATTGGCGGGATGGCTCTTGGGGACCGTATCCCGGAGATCGATCAAGCGTTTGAACACGTCTTCATTCGCGGGATCGACCGCAAAGTCCCCATTGCCCAGCAACTCCAGCCTTCGCAGGCCTTCTTGAAGCGGACCAGGCGTGAACGTAATCGCCCGCTGAATGCGAGGCGGTTTCCTATTCAGCAGCTTGGACGTGATGATATCTGCCAGCGGATACCAGAGAGGCTGATCGCTGCTGACGTGGTTAAGGCCGATTGTCAGGGCGTCGCGATCCTCGGAGTACTGAGTCCGCAAGGGGAGGATGTCGCTGTCAGGGAAAATCTCGACAAGCGTTGCGAGTTGTCGCCACGTTTCAGGATTCTGCAAGTCTGCCAGCGTCACGCGATCAATGAAGTCCTGCGTGGCCACCGTCGTTTCGGATGTTGAGTATCCGTCGGCCACGACAAACCACCACAAGCCCATCAGCACGTTGACGGACGGATACATGGACTTGAAGTCGGTGAGTATGATCTCACGAATTTCCCGGCGAATGCGGATCTCGGCGCGTCCACCATAGTAGCTTGCCATGATCGGGCCGAAGCCTTCGCGCGGCAGATGCGGCTGGCAATCGAGTAGCGGCCTGATCCCCATCGCCTTGAAGCTGGCCTTGCCAATGCTTGCCTCGCTTTGAATGCGGTGAAGTGGGGTTGGCAGCCGATAGGATACGTAAAGCGCCTTGATCCGCTCGAAGCATTCCCAGGTCGCCTGAACGTCCGCGCGGGCGTAGTCCAAAAACGTCTCTGTGAGGGGGCCGTCGTAGTCGACGCCCTCGTGCTTCTGCGTTTTGGTCCCAAGCAGCTTGGCAAGCCGCGCCAGTGTGAACTTCTGGCTATAGAAAGCCGCGCCCAAGGTACGCAGGTCGTAGAAGTATCCGCGATGTGGTTCGACCTTGAGACCTTTGCGTCGCATACCGCGCGGCGTGTCCTGCCCTGCCGGGATGGCAAAATCGATAAGGGCGGTTGTCGAGCTGAGGTGCTTCACCCGAATGTGGGGATCATTGTAGTTCCGGCTGATCTCAAATGAGAACCCTCCGCGAAGGCTTCCCCGCGCTTCGCCGCTTGCCGTCGCAACCCGTGAAATGTCGAAGCCCAGGTTGAAGCCGATGATCTCGGCGCGCGCCTCGTACCCGACATTGAGCAGCACCTTGAATCGGAACTCGTGCGCGGTGCAGACATCAAGCGACCGCGCGGTGGCGTAGGCGCGCAGCGTCTCCAACTCTCCCGCCGTTAGGGCGGCGGGCTCGTAGAAGATGCCCTCACGTATCAACCGACCCGCCTTGCGGACCTGGAAGAACCCAAACCGAAGTGATTGCGCTGCGTCCGTCGTGGTCTCGCAATCCCAGATCAGGGAATACTCGGAAGGTTGATCGACGGCTGCACCTCGACGCTTGGAGGCTATCTGCTTCTTCTTCGGCCTCTCCGTGTAAACCCGCGCGTAGGCGTCAACAGTGGTTTCGGGCCTCATTGGGCTTTCTCCGTATCCGGAGCAGCCATTCCGATGAGGTGACGCGCGAACTCGACAAGCGTGTTGGCGACCAGGCGCAGCATGTCTGCAAGTCCCAGGAGATAATGCCCGACGACTTCTAGCCAGATCGGTGGATTTGCGACTTGCGGTGGATGATCTCGCTGCTCGTCAGAAAGCTTGCGATGGCAGTTTCTGCACACCGGCGTCAGTTCGCCGTGAAAGTGCTGACCCGCCATGTGATGCATTTCAATGCATCTTGGGTCGCTCTCGCCGCATACGACGCAATTGCTGTTTGAGCCGACGCGCTGCTTTGCGCGTTGGCGGCGGATTTCGGCGTTGGGCACGATGTCGTCCATAGGTGTCTCCTTTTAGTTTGCGACGATTTGATAGATCTCGTGGAATTCCGGCTCGTCCTTCATCGCGTAACGAAGAAGGTCGTTCGGATCGGTCTCGAATGGATGGAACTCGCCGTTTAGGTCGCGTACCCCGTCACCCTCGAACGGCTCGATGTGATGCAGCTCGCCTGTATCGACGAACTTGCCCACCGCGTTGCTGTAACGGCCTGCCTTGGACGCCTCCCCAAAGTTGGGAACGACAACCACCTTCAAGCTTGACCCTACAATGATGGGAACGCGCCGAGGGCGGTTGTCCGTCAGGACCCAGGCGCGACCGACCCGGCTCGCGACCTCAAAGGTTTTGAGATAGCGGCGCAGGCGCTCGGACGAGACGCGCGCCGCCTTCGCCGCACCCGTCAAAGACGATCCTTCATGCATCGCGCGGATCGCATGATCGATCTTCTTATCCGCGCTGGGTTTGGAGGAGCGCGCAGGGGGCTCGCCGCTCTTAGGGTGTCCGCGTGCTTGTGAGCGGGACAGGCCTTTGGCTTCGGCGCGCGCTATCCGGCGTCGGTACTCTTCGCGGTGGTTTCTGTCCTGGCGCATATGAGGCCTCGTTGATGAGGCCTTCCAAATAGCAACGCAGAACGAGCCGATGTATCATGGAGAAACAGGAACTATTGCAAAACGCAGTTTATACAGTTTGTGCAGGTCAGCCCTTGTCGGTGCGCTTTCCAGGCAGGGCTTCCCCAAGCCATCTCATCATAGACTCAGTCGTGCACCCGCTCATGTTGTCGCTCGTGCGCGCCTTTTCACCGACCATCTGTGCTCGGACCTCGCGGGCTTGCTGCCGCCTTCCCATGTCCCGGAACTCCTCGCTCTCGGTCCACAGGCGGATCCCAATTCGTTTTGTCTCGGCGCTATAGTTGGTGCGCCCTCCGCGCTTTGGTTTCACCACAGCAGCTGGAGGCATGCTGACCGTAGCTGTCTCCGAAGGTTCTAAATGGGGCGCGGCTTCGACCAACACCTTGAGCTTGTCGAAAAACAAGTCCCCAGCGCTCGCCGCTCCGTACCCATAGTGGAATCGCGCGTCCAACCAAAAGCTAGGGCTGATCTCTACCGGATCCGACAGGGCTCCGTCGGCGCATTTGAATCGGCCAAGCGCCAACAATGAGCCGCCCGCGAGCTCGGCCAAGACTTGATCGACCGTATCGGTATGATGGTGGTCGATTTGGATCTGGCGCGGGGACTTGGGCGACGCACCAAAGAAGCGTGCCGCCGGGGAGGGGTCACTCTCCCACGCGGAGGTTATGGCAGTCGACGCAGGTAGCGGAGTCGTTCGCCAGCGCCGTTCGATGTGACTCTTGAGTTCTTCGCCCTTCATCCAGAGGGCGAAAAGCCTTGGGTCGCGGGTCTCTACTGATACGCTTGTCGACGCTTTCCGAGGTCTCGTCATGCACACTTCCAGTCAGACCTACACGAGCTCATCTGAAACCAGGGAATGGCCTGATCGCTGCCGCTACTGGGCCGCGAGGGCGGACGCTACACCGGCACGCAAACGACGCGAGCGCCGGACCGAGCCACTGGTTCTTACCGGGCATGGTTTGTCAGTCAGGGTCGATAAGGGTTGCCTAGTCGTTAACAGTGGGCGCACGCACTACCCTGCCGAACCCATGGCGCTTCGCTTTTTCAAAGGCGGGCTGGATATCCCTCCCAGGTGTCCGTCGTCGGATAACTTGAGACAGCGAGGGCGGTTTCCTAACGGAGGATTCTGCTCATCTGGTGTTGGTTTTTTAAGCAGCGCGTCTGGCGTGCTGCAAGCGGCGTTGTTCGAAGGTGCGTTGTTTGATGGCCTCCCGTTTCATGAGGATGGTCTGGCCGCGGCCTGAGTAGACATCGGCTGGCGTTAGATTGCCGAGGCTCTCGTGGTAGCGTCGGTGATTGTAGTGGCTGACGAAGTCGCCGATCTGCGTTTCGAGGTCTCCCGGCAGATAGTAGTTCTCCAGAAGGATGCGGTTCTTGAGCGTCTGGTGCCAGCGTTCGATCTTGCCTTGCGTCTGCGGGTGGTTGGGCGCGCCGCGGACATGGCCGATGCCGTGATCGTCGAGCCATTTGGCGAGATCGCCTGCGATGTAGGACGAGCCGTTGTCGGAGAGAAGCCGCGGCCGATGAGCCCTGGGTCTCTCGTCAAGTCCGGACGCTTCAAGCGCCATCTCGATTGTCGCGGTCACGTCGTTCGCCCGCATCGTGGTGCAGAGTTTCCAGGCGATGATGTAACGCGAGAAGTCATCGAGGATGGTGGAGAGATAGAACCAACCCCAGCCAGTAACCTTGAGATAGGTAAAGTCGGTCTGCCAGAGCTGGTTGGGCGCGGTAGTCTTGTCGTGGAACTCATCGGCGGCCTTCATCACGGCGAACGCCGGGCTGGTGATCAGGCCATGTGCTCGCAGAAGCCTGTAAACACTGGCTTCCGAGACGAAGTACGCGCGTTCGTCTGTGAAGGTGACGGCGAGCTCGCGCGGACTGAGCTCAGGCTGTTCCAGCGCGAGGTCGATGAGCTGACCACGTACCTCGTCCGGGATGCGGTTCCACACGCGGCCAGGGCCTGAACGCCGATCCTCAAGTCCGTCTTCGCCGAAGCGCTGGTAGAGGTCGCACCAGCGATAGAAAGTCGGCCGGGAGACGCCCAGCTTCTCCAGCGTGCGGTTGACCGGCAGGTGCGAGCCCTCGACCAGGCGGATGATCTCGAGCTTTTCGGACGCGGGATACCTCATTCGGGGTCGTCCCCATCCGCGATCATGCTTTTTTTGAGCAGACGGTTCTCGAGTGTGAGGTCGGCGACCGCCTCCTTCAGCGCGCTCATCTCGTGGCGCAGGTCCTTCACTTCGCCAGAGGAGGCCTCACGCGCCGTGTCGCCCGCAAGCCGGCGTTTGCCCGCTTCCAGAAACTCCTTCGACCAGCTGTAGTAGAGGCCCTCGGCAATCCCCTCCCGCCGGCACAGTTCGGCGATCGACGCCTCGCCGCGCAGTCCGGCAAGGACGATCCGGATCTTCTCCTCTGCAGAGAACTTCCGCCGCGTCCGCCGGCGGATCTCCTTCACATGTTTCTCGGCCGACTGCGGCCCGGAATTCTGTCTCATCTTCGCTACCTTAAGGGCTGCGATGATCCAGAATTCCTCCGTTCGTGAAAGACCTCAACCTGTCTGACGGTTGCTGACACCGGACAAGCGCATCTGAATAGCGCTGGCCCGCGCCAATACCTACCGTCTCTTGGTGACCAGCTCCGTTCGGCGACATCCCGCCTACCTGCCGGGAAGAGGGCGAGCGGCAATTCTTGAGCGGTGCTGCCTTAGGTACTCGATTGTCAGATCGCGCCTCAACGAGAAGAGGAAATTCCTCGACGTCATCGCCGACGTTTGCGCAGGCCGCTCTCCCTGCTCGAGGAGGCGCCGCGATTGTCCCGTACCACAGGCTGCGCTGCCGCGGCGACCTTCACGCCTTTGCCTGTTGGACCGGTGTGTCGGACTTGCCTCTTTGATTTCGCCGGCTTCGCAGGCCTTCCGTCGCTATCACTCGCGACATCATCGATACACACTCCCGCCAGAGTTAGAGACAACAGCTCGACAATTTTCAGATGATTATTCGCTGCCAGCGCCCGGGCTTCGGCACGATCGACCGAGGCGTCTGCCGCCATGAAGAGAAGGTGTTTCACTCCCACGAAGATCGCGTGGGACATATTGTACTGGGCCTCCTTGTGCTTTCCATTCTTGTGATCCGCTTCCGCTTGTTCACCGAACCGCTGAACGATCGTGAGCGCTTGCTCATAAGTCCTGAAATCCTTGTCGGCTCGCATCATCACACTCCGCAGCTGCCTGTTGCGATGTCCATAGCGTGTTTCTGCTGGGCCCGTGTCTCTAATCTTGTCTGTATCGTGAACACTCAGGCTGCGTGATGGCGGCTCGCGCATTGAGATGCGAAAGGGCGCGATTTGGCCCATTCCAGACATTTGCCTTCACGCAGTATGAAAAGCAGAGACCATTGGAATCGAACTGACCACCGTGGTCGATGTAGCCTATGATGCCGCTTACGTGCGACAAGCGGGTGGGGCGGAGGGGAAGGGTATGCGGATCATCGCGGTCGGGTTTGCGGCGCTGACGCTTGCGCTGGCTGGATCAGCTTTGGCTCAGGCGCCGTCAAAGCCGAAGCCGGATGCGAAACTGCTCGCAGCGGTTCAGGCCTGCGGCCCGGGCTCTCGCGCCCTGCTCGAACAGGTAGTCAGGATCGACAGCGGCACGGGCGATGCGGAAGGCCTCAGCAAGGTCGGTGCGATCTTCGCGAGCAAGCTCCGCGAGCTGGGCGCCACGGTGAAGACGTCGCCGCCAACGCCGCCGGCCGTCGGCGACAATGTCGTTGCGACCGTCACCGGCGTCGGTAAGGGTCGCATCCTGCTGATCGCCCATATGGACACCGTGTTCTCTCGCGGCGCAGTGGAAGCGCGGCCGCCGAAATGGGTCGGGGATCATCTGGTCGGTCCAGGGGCGGGCGACGATAAGTCGGGCATCGTCACCGCGATCTGCGCGCTATCGGCCCTGAAGGCGGTGGGCTACCACGACTTTGCCCGCATCGATCTCATCCTCAACGCCAGCGAGGAGACGGGCTCGTTCGGCTCGCGCGACCTGATCCGGGCCATGGCGAAAGAGGCGGACGTCGCCATCAACCTCGAGCGCGGCGTGCCCACCGACAAGGTGGTGACCAATCGCAAGGGGTCGGCGACCCTCACTTTCGAGTTCAGCGGCCGCGCCGCCCACTCCGGCCTCGAGCCGGAAGCGGGCCGCAACGCGGCGCTGGAGGCAGCGCGTGTCGCGCTGGACCTGGGCAGGCTGGCGGACCCGAGCAAGCAGACCACGGTCAATGTCACCGTGATGAACGGGGGAGACAAGATCAACGTCATCCCCGACCACGCTGTTGTGAAGGCCGATGTGCGGGTGCAGACCCCGGACGAATTCGACCGCATCGAGGAGCAGGCGGTAAAGATCGCAGCAGCGCCCATGATCGATGGCGTCACGATCAAGAGCCGGCTCGAGCGCAACTTCCCGCCCTGGCCGCGCGCCGCTTCTACCGACGCCCTGCTGGCGCGGGCCAACAAGCTCTATGCTGAACTGGGCCGACAGCTTTCGCCGATCTCGGTCGGCTCGTCAGCGGACGTCGCCTTCGCAGCGGAGACAGGCACACCCTCGCTCGACGGCTTCGGCATGGAGGGTGACGGAGCACATGGGGTCGACGACAGGGCGGACCTCGCCACGCTGACGCCGCGCGCCTATCTGCTCGCTCGCGTGCTCCAGGATTTCGGCCGCAACCCTCCGAAGAAATAAGCCGTTGCTGGAAATCGCAGGATCCAGCTCGCGCCGCCGCTGCTGACCGAGGTGATATGACCGCCTTCGGCGAGATGCTGCCGCCTGGCATCGGTAAGCCTAGAGGCGCGACTTGGCCCCTTGCAGACCTTGACTGACTGCTTTGAAGCGGCGACGAAAACGCGTGAAAAAGGTCCTTTGTGTTTGCCTAGGCAATCGTAGCCGAAGTCCAATGATGCAGGCGCTCCTTCAGGCCGCGCTTGGAGAAGCATACGTCGTGGAAAGCGCTGGTGTGCGGCGTGAAGCTGCGGGGCTGACGGCTGATCCGAGGGCTATTCAATGCCTGCTTGAACGCGGACCTGACCTTGGTCAGCACCAAAGCCGATGGGCAGGAAGTCTTCCCTTGGCGGAGTACGCGCACATATTCTGCGTTGATGCCGAGATTGCACGACGAGTTCGTGAATTGCTCCCAACTGACGCCGATGTGAGTATCTCCGTAGCGAACGCAGATCGCGGTGGAATTCCTGATCCTTTTGAAGGAGGCCTGCCTGCCTACCGGGCATGTTTGGAATTGCTCGACGAAGTCACTCCGGAACTTGCGGCGCGGGTCACCGCCCAAGGTTGATACAAGAAAAAATCATCTGGCGGGTTTCGGCGAGAACGAGCCGCTGACCTACCGCAAGGTGGATGACGTGGCCTAGCCCAATCCTGTCATTGAGGATCAATCAGAGGCGCTGCACGATTTGCGATCATGGCGACGACCGCGTTCGGATGGCCGCGCGGGACGCTGGGCATTACTGACGCGTCTGCTATCCAAAGACCATCCACGCCTTTCACCTGCAGGTGCGGCGACACAACGGCGGCATCGTCATCGCCCATCCGGCAGGTGGCGACAGGATGGTAGACGGTTTGGATGTTGTCGCCGATGAAGTCTCGCAACGCCTGCGGGGTGTCACAGCCGCGACTGGGCGCCAACTCTCCGGTCGCGAAGCCAGAGAGCGGGGCAGTGGCGACGATCTTGCGCGCCAGCGCCACACCAGCGAGCATGACTTTTTCATCATAGCCCTCGGGATCGCTCAAGAGCCCGAAGTCGATCTTGGGCGGCACGGCCGGGTCCGGGCTCGCCAGCGTCAGCGCGCCACGCGAACGCGGTTTTACGACGCTTAGCGCAAGCGAGAAGCCGTGCACAAGCGGTTTTTCCAGGCCCTGATTGCGCCACTCAATCGGCGCGAACATGATTTCGAGATTGGGCGCCGGTTCGCCCGCTCCCACTCGGGAGAACAAGAAGGCCTCGATCGCGTTGGAGGCTAGCGGACCCTGTTTAAGGAGCAGATAGCGCAGCAAATTGAAGATCGAGTCGGCGGTCTTGAACGTATCCCTCCGCGTCGTGCCAAAATTGAGCGCGACAGTCGGATGATCCTGCAAGTTGGCGCCAACACCGGGCAAATCAAGCAGCACTGGAATGCCGTGCGCGCGCAGCTGCTCAGCCGGTCCAATGCCAGATAGCATCAGGATGTGTGGTGAACCGAAAGCGCCCGCGGCCAAAATCACACCGCGCTGGGCGCGAAATTCTTGATCGCCTCCGGCGGTACGTACGCGGACGCCGACACAGCGCCGTTGCTCAAACACGAGCCCGGTGACCAGCGCCTTAGAAACAACGTTGAGCGAACTGTTTTGCAACGCCGGTTTCAGGTAGGCGTCATAGGCGCTGAAGCGCTTGCCGTTGCGATGGGCGATCTGAACAATCCAAGAGCCCTCGAACGCGCCGCCATTGTAGTCTTCCGGCCCGTCGACGCCGCACGTCCGCGCTGATCGCACGAAAGCGTCCGAAAGCGGGTGTGCGTTGCGGTTAGGCGCAATCTGCATCGGCCCGCTGCGGCCGCGCGTGCGGTTTGCGCTCTCGCCGGTCCAGCATTCCTGCTCAACAAACGTGGGCGCAACGTCGGACCATGCCCAGCCATGCGCGCCATTGGCGGCCCATTCGTCAAAGTCCGCCGGATGACACCATTGATGAATCTGGGCGTTGAAGTTGGCTGAGCCGCCCAACATCTTGCCTCGGGGCGTGAATACGCGCCGGCTGCGATGAGTTTGCGGCTCACTCTCCAGGGCCCAATCATGATCAGACTTCATAAGCCGGGTGAAGCCCGCGGGGATGGAGACGAACGGGTTTGTGGGCTTACCGCCAGCTTCGATCAGCAGGACTTTGTGCCTATGCGAGAGCCGCGCGGCGAGGACGCATCCGGCCGTTCCAGCGCCGACAACAATGAAGTCTGGTTGCATGTCACGCCTCCCCGCAATGAGAAAGCCGCCGCCGCTCTTGTGTGTCAACCAGAGCTCGTTTGATCAGTACCTATGGCCGCTCAGACGAATGTCGCATTTCGGCGAAAGCTGGCCGTTCGATGCGGCGAGACCGGAAGGCGCGACTTGGCCCTTTGCAGACATTGGGCCGCCAAGCTCACACCCTGTGCGCGGCATACTGAACGTCGCGCGGGCGGCTGTTGAAGGCGAGGGTTGCCTGCGGGGCGTTTCGATGGACTGCATTCACCACGCGCTCGAACAGGTCCAGGAGACTGTCTCTCCGAAGCGACCGCGTAACGCCCACGTCCTTCTTTATCGGAACGGGTTGGCAAGCAGCAGCCAAGAGACCAGCGCAACGACTACAATACATGCGCCGACGCCGACCATGATTACGCGCTTTCGACTCGTTAGGCTTGCCGTTGCCCCGGTCTCCAGCGGCGAGATTGTTAGCTCCATCGGCCCTGTCTTTGGCGGCGGCAAGGTTGGCGCAGGTTCCTGTCGCGGAAGCCGCTCCTTCATTTGCTCTGCCACGTCGGAAGCGAGCATCGCCAGCACCCTTTCGTTCGCGTCTTCTGGCCTAATGCGGGGAGCATGCAAACCTTGAACTGCGTTAGGAAGCTGATTGAATGGAAGGTCGTCCACAATCACGGTGACGATGCGGCCGCTCTCGGCGGCCAGTTCTAGCTCCCGTTCCTGGAAGCGGCTGCCCAGTGTCGACCGACCGATCAGCGCCAAAACACAGCGTGCGCGGCTGATGGCCTCCAACGTCTGCGCCTCCCATGCCATGCCCGCACGTTGCCATTGCATCGAAGGCAGTTCGTCCTTGTGAAAGCTGAACGCTGCGGGGTCGTAGAGCCAGACGGGAATGCGCTTAGCGATCAGCGTACGCACGATAGACCGCATTAGTTCCTGATCGATGTCCTTCGGATAGCTTACGAAGACATACCGATACGGCCGGAAGCGAACCCGGCTAGGCGTTGCGGACTGATTCTCTCTAACCGCTAAGGGAGTTTCGGGACCCGGTAGGTTGCGGATTAGACGCGTCACGTCCGCATCGAAGCTCTCATGCTCAAGCCGCTCGCCATTGCGCCGCGCCAGTGCCTGAAGGTCTTGCGGCAAGTCGCTCGCACGGGGGACAGGCGTGTCGTCCAACACAACGGGGACTACCGGAATGCCTCGTTTCAGCGCTGCGGCAATCTCAATGCGGACGAAGTCCGCTGGGTCGTCGAGCCGACGGTCCCCACTTTTCGGGTCTGTGGCGGTAAGCCAAGTCGTCCCGATAACCGCCAGCATGATATCGCACTTTGCAACTTGGCCATCCAGATGGTCGACAAAGTCCACCCCACGAGGGATGTTGTCGATGTCCATGAAGATGTCCTGCTTGGGGTCTTTTACATGCGACTTGAGTGCCGCGTGGAGCCGGCCCACTGCGTGCTTGCTGTCCTCGCGCCGATAGCTGATGAATATTTTGGGCATGAGCCCTTCCCCGATCCGCGGATGCTATTCGACTGGTCGCCCAACCGCAATCGGTGATGCGGTCTAGAAACCCGAGGCTGCGGGGTGCTGAGCTCGCAACGGTGGATTCGGCGAAATCGGCCACTCCCACAGAACGTTACCAACGCCTGCAAACGGCGAGAGATTGCCGTTCGATCCGGTGAGAGCGGAAGGCGTGACTTGGCCCAAAGGTGACGTTGGATCTCAACTCAAGATCGTAAACCTGGTAGGTCAGTTCACAACGATCTCGGCGCGATCCAGGCAGCTCGACAGTTCGGCCAGCCGTTTGCGTGATCCGACATTGTCGGCGCTCTCGGCCGCCGTCTGAAGGGCGGCGCAGATGTCCGTGATCCCCTGGAATCCGTACGCCCCGCCGGAGCCCCGCATGTTGTGGCCGAGCCTCGTCACGGTTTCAAAGTCCGCCCGGTCCAGGGCGTCCAACATAGTGACAACGTTCAGTCTGCAGTTCTGCAGGTAGGCGGGGACCATCCCGGCGAGTTTCTGTTTCAGTCTTGCGGAAGCCTCGTTCTTCCCGATGCTTTCGGTCCTTACCGCCAACGACCCTACGGATTGCTCCTTGATCGCCAGCAACAGCACATCTTGCTTGATCGGCTTGGTTAGGAAGGCCGTGCACCCTGCCGCCAGGCACGTTTCTCGATCGCCCTTCAGGGCGGAGGCGGTCAGGGCGATGATGGGCGTCGATGTTCGCTCGTTCACCCGTTCCCACGCGCGGATTGCCCGGGTTGCGGTCAGGCCATCCATCACCGGCATCTGACGGTCCATCAGCACAAGGTCGTAGTGTCCGGCGATGAACATCTCGCAGGCGATGGCGCCGTTCTCGGCGACGTCGATCCGGTAAGGAGTGTCGTCCAGATAGGCTATCACGATCGTACAGTTGTCGGGAGAGTCCTCGACCAGAAGGATGCGCAGGGGCTGCGGGGGCTGCTCGGGATCGGCGCCGACTAGCACGGCGGCTCGCCGATCAGCGCCGAGCCAGATTTCGAACGGGACCGTAAACGCGAACACGCTGCCCTTGGCAATCTCGCTCTCGACGCCGATGCCGCCGCCCATCAGCTCGACCAGCCGCTTCGAAATGGTGAGCCCGAGGCCCGAGCCGCCAAACCTGCGCGTAGTCGAGGAGTCAGCCTGCGTGAACCTTTCGAAGATTCGAGCCAGCTTTTCGCGCGGAATGCCGATACCGGTGTCCGAGACCGTGAACCGCAACGCTGTTGGTATGGAGGAATTCGCATCCGCAGACACACGCAGCGACACCGTGCCGGATTCAGTGAACTTGATGGCGTTTCCAAGCAGGTTCAGCAGCACCTGTCGCAGTCGTGTCGGGTCGCCGATAAGATCGGTGGGGACGTTGGGCGCAATCTCGCACACCAGCGTCAGCCCTTTTTCGCGGGCCCGGGCCGCGACCATCTCGGTCACGATTTCGAGGTGTTCGATCAGCGAAAAGCCGGTCCGTTCCAGCTCAAGCTGCGAGGCTTCGACCTTTGATAGGTCGAGAATGTCGTTGATGAGATTCAGGAGGTTGTCGCCGGCGCGACGGAAGATCTGCACGTACTTGTGCTGCTCGGTGGAGAGCTCGGTCTTGGCCAGCAGGTCCGCGATGCCCATGATCGCATTCATGGGCGTGCGGATTTCGTGGCTCATGCTCGCCAGGAAGTCCGATTTGGTCCGGCTCGCACTCTCGGCAGCGGCCTTGGCCTGCTTTAGCTCGATCTCGACGCGTTTGCGCTCCGTGACGTCGCGCGCTGCAGCGAAGACGCCCTGCAGGGTGCGATCGCGATCGTAAAACGTGTTCGCGTTGTAGGACACCACCGTCTGCTTCCCATCACGCGCGCGGGCCGTGAGTTCGAAGTCGGCGATCTTCTTTTCGCCCAACACGAGCTTGATCGCAGCTTCGGCCCGCTCCGGATCGGTGAAGAATTTCTTGAACGGCGCGCCGATCAGCTCGTCACGCGTGCAATCCGTGAGCGCCTCCATCTGCTTGTTAACGTCGGTGATGATGCCGGAAGGGTCGGTGGTGATGATCGCGTCGATGTTGGATTCGATCAGCGAGCGCGTGTAGAACTGCTGGTCACGCAGGCGTTGGTCGAGTTTTTTCTGTTCTTCTTCCACCTGCTTGCGCGCCGTGTTGTCGGTGCCGATCAATAGATAGCCGATGATGACGTCCTGCGCGTCGCGCAACGCCGTGACCGACACCACGGCGGGGAACCGGCTGCCATCCTTGCGGATGTAGGTCAGCTCATAGATGTCCTCGATCCCGCGCGAGGCCTTGAACACCAGCGCTTCGAAGCCCGGCGTGATCGAGGTCGCAAGTTCGACGCTTAGTATCTTCGCGCGCGCGATCAGCTCCTGGGGATCGGAGATGTCGGCAGGCGTGATCTTGTTCATGACCTCGGCGGCCGCATAGCCAAGCATGCGCTCGGCCCCGACGTTGAAGATCTGGATGACGCCATTGGCGTCGGTGGCGATGCTGGAGAAGTTGGCGCTGTTGAAGATCGCGCTCTGCAACGCCCCGGCCTTGAGCAGCGCTTCTTCCGCCTGCCGCCGAACCGTGTAGTCAGCGACGCCGATTGGACCGGCGCGGACGCCCGTCTCGTCGTTTCCACTGGTCATGGTGTCGCCTCGGGAACGCGCATTCGCCCTGATTGAGCGACAGACTCTGCGACGGGAGCTAGGCTTCGAGTAGTGCGTCAACGCCGGTATGGAGTTGGTCCGGCGTATAGGGTTTGCTCAGGAAATGCGCGCCTAAAACAAAAAGAGATTTCAGCTGGTCGGTCGCCTGGTTACCGGACGTGTAGAGCACGCGTAGATTCGGATGCAGGGTGATCGCTTCGCGAGCCAGGTCGCAGCCGTCGAGGACCGCGTCGTTGAGGTTAATGTCAGTGAACAGCGCATCGATCGGCTGACCGGACCGGACGAGCGCCAACGCTTCCTCGACACTGCCCGCAAAGAGTGTGCGGTGGCCCCAGTCGTCGATGCACATTCCCGCCAGTTCGCGAGTGAACGGCTCGTCTTCCACGATCAGGATCACGGCCAACTGATACTTCCTCGCACGTACGCCGCCACATTGATCGGCATCAAACCGACTCACCGGCTGGCGAAACCGCGACTGCTGTTGTCTAGGCCAATAGAGCAAACTCGCGCTACGCACTTCGGTTCCCGTGGCGCATCATATTTCTGCAGAGGCGGGAAACGGGTCAGCAATTCAGTTTCCAATGGTTGCTCCATGTGCGCCATCGTACCGAACCGACGCAGTATCTCCTCTCTAGGCTGCGCGTGAATGCGGGGTCCTGTGGCCATTGTTAGAGTGTTGAAGCCAGATGAGCATCCGCCTGATGGAGAGCGGTATGCTCTGGTAATCGCCACTTCGCGTCACCCGCCTCAGGGCGTCGCGATCGTGGCCCGCGGATCAAGCAGGGTGTTCTACGCCGCAGATAGCGAACGCGATATTGTGGTGATCACCGGGCGCGCGATGGTCTGGGCTGACCGGAGAAAGTTCCCGAACGTCTATCTGAGGCGAGAAGGAAGATTGACTCGGTGACAGAGGAGGCGCCCGCCGCGAACCCCCGCTGCCGGCAATGCGGCGAGAAGCACCAGGCCGAAATCGGGGCTGAGAGCGACTAAGTGAAGGGCGCAGGCATCATTTGCGACACCTGCGCGTCCGATATCCTGGAAGCTTACAAGTCGATCGTGAAGCCTTAGCGTCGCTCGAAGCGGCGGGCCGCTCCGGGGGCCGTTTTCGGCGAGAGACTGCCGTTCGATGCGGCGAGACCGGAAGGCGCGATCTGGCCCTTTAATGTCACTCGACGGTTGAGAACAGCGCCACGCTCGTGGGGATACCGGCCAGGAATGGATTGACCCATCTTGTATGATTGCCGTCGGTCCACACGATGTACGGATTGCCAGGGAAGATGGCGCGCACAGTGGCAGAGTCTGAATGCTGGCGTATTTGATCGACGCGCTTTCCACGCACCCGCTTCACGACGACCTCAGTGCCGGTGAGTTGCTCTCCAACCCGGGCGGTCCAATGCACACCCTTGTCGCCGAAGACGATGGAGAAAACGCGCCTTCCCTCAGGAGCAACCGCAGCGCCGCACGCCGAGGCCAATGCTGAATACACCCTCTCGCACTCGTCTGGGGCCGCGCCTGGAATAAAAAATAGTGGCGGCTTGTCCATGACTTCTGTGGCTCCCGAGACGCCTCTTGTGAAGTATCACAGACCAGTAGGCTTCAACAGCGCCCGTCGGCGCCGGAGGCCCGATGACGCAATCAAGCCAGCGGCGCGCCGGCGCCCTTGCGTCCGCTTCCGGCGAGATTCTGCCTGCTGCGGCGGGCAGGGCGAGCGACTGAAGCTGGCCCGTTCCAGTCATTTGCTGATGAGGGATAAGGCTGGGAGGAGTTCCCGCCTAGTCAACTACTGAAAGGGTGGTTACCGTCCCATCCGTGTCGTGGGGACATCAATGAGCGGGGATGCCGATCAACTCGATCGCATGAAGGTGTTCGTCTCGTATTCGCGAGGCGACGTGGCATTTGCCGACCAACTTGTTGTGGCGTTGGAAGACCGCGGGTTTGACGCCATCCTCGACCGGCACGACATCGACGCCGCTGAGAACTGGAGGGCGCGCCTCGGCGGCCTCATCCTCTCATGCGACGCGGTCGCCTTTGTACTCACGGAAAAATCCGCTGCCTCTCCCATTTGTGTATGGGAGGTGGAGGAGGCAAAAAAGCTCGGCAAGCGCATCGTCCCTTGTGTGCCCGGCGAAGTCAGCGCGGTAACGCCGGCCGCCTTGGCCGACCTCAATTGGATCCATTTTTATTCGTCCCCAGCCATTCCCGGCTCTGGAATGTTCGACGGTATGCGCAAGCTCGACCGGGCGCTGAAAGTTGATCTGAGTTGGCTGCGCGAGCAAACGCGTCTTTCCGAACAAGCCGACATATGGCGCACTCGGGGCCAACATGGCGCTCAGACACCGGCGGATTCCAGTCTCCTCCTGCGCGGGCAGGCACTGGAGGATGCGCTCGCTTGGGCTCAACGCGCGCCTGCCAACTCGCACGTGCCGCAACCGGTGTCCCATTACCTGGAGGTGTCTGCCGCGAATGAAGTGCGTCTAAAGGCCGAAGCGCAGGCCGGTCTCGCCGAACGCGAGCAGGCGCTCAAGCGCGCGGAAGAGGCGATGGCCCAATCCAAAAGGGCCATGGCCGCATCCGAAGCAGCGATGGCTCAGACAAAGAAGGCGCAGGCGCGCGTTCAGTTCGTATCAGTGGTCTCGCTGATTATTGGGGTCGTGCTGATCGGTCTCGCTCTTGTTGGAGGCTGGTTCGCTGCGTCCAACTACGTGAACACAGCAGAGATGCGATCACAGCTTTTCGCCAGGGAGGCTAAGGCGCTAATCGACGAAAGTAAGCATGCAAAAGCAATGCTAATGACTCTATACGGCGATCCAGAAGCGCATGATGGCTGGGTGGAGCGAGTCTTGCGGCCGGAGGGATATGCAACGACCCGCGCCGCGCTGTCAAATGCCTTCGGCAACAACCTGCTCGCGGCGACATTCCAAGGACACGAGGGCGCCTTGAGTGCTGTTGCCCTTCATCCCGACGGAGAGCATCGCGTCACCGGAACTGATGATGGAGCGGTCAGTGTGTGGCGGATCGGCGAGGACAAGCCGCTGGCGACCTTCGCAGGCCATGACGACGCTGTCTTTTCGGTTGCCGTCCATCCGGACGGGGAGCGTTTTCTCACCGGCTCCTATGACCACACGGCCAGGTTGTGGCGGATAGGCGAGCCTAAGCCGCTGGCGACGTTCGTGCGCCATGGGGGGGCTCTGTCTCGTCGATCGCCTTCCATCCCGACGGTGAGCGTTTCCTCACCGGGACTGCAGACGGCGTGGCCAGGCTGTGGCGGCTCGGGGAGGAGAATCCGCTGGCGAGTTTCGCGGGCCATGACCGAAGTATCCTCGCGGTCTCCTTCCATCCCGACGGAGAGCGTTTCCTTACGGGTTCTGGTGACGGCATGGTCAAGCTCTGGAGGATCGGAGAGGGTAGGCCTCTGGAGAGCTTCACGAGTCAGGACGGTGTATGGTCGATCGCCTGGCATCGTGACGGGGAGCGATTCCTCGTTGGTTCCCACGATGGCGAGGCTTGGCTGTGGCGCATCGGAGAGAAGAGGCCGTTGGCCATCGCTGGTGATGACAGTTCTGTATGGTCGGTGGCTTTCCACGCCGACGGAAAGCATTTCCTCACCGGGTCTGAGGATGGAGCGGTCAGGCTGTGGCGGATTCCCGTAGGTACGCCGGTGCCTGTGTCGTCGATGGATCAGGTACGGATGGCATGTGAGACGCTGAAAGAGATCGGCGTGATGGAGTTTTCAGAAATCGACTACCAGCGCTTCCCTATCCTCGATCGCGAGGCGCCGCATCCGTGCCGGCATGTGTGGGGGTCCGATCCGCCAGTGAAGCGCGAGGCGGCGCAAGTGGCCGCGGCGGGGGCCGCAAAGTAGCGGCGCGCCAGGCCCGGCGTGGCGAGTGTCTATCTCCGGCGAACCTCGGTCTGTCGGCCAAATCTGCGTGAGCGACCGGAGTTGGCCCCAGCAGACTTTCGCGCGAGACCCAACGCTGGATCCGAACAGCCCTGCCGATCGGGTTTCTCGATAACTGGCTGCTCAGATAGCTCGAACCTCGGCCAGCCGCTTCCTAGCGTACGCGTCGTCCCAACAGATCGCTGCCTCCCACGCGGCAGATGCTTGCGCGGCGATGTCGAGCGCCTCGCTGTCGAGACTGGCCGCGTTGTAAGGCAGCGCCAGGTCAAGGTCGGGGACGTCAACGTGCGCCTCGTCCCAGTCGATCAGCGCCACACGACCCGCGGTCATGCGTATGTTGGAAGGGTTGCCGGGATTGCCGTGGATGACGCAGCTCTCACGGCCAACGAGTCTCGACCACGCTGCGCGACACCGGGCAACCGCCTCTGGCGGCATTGCGCCAAGATCCATTCTGGCGCCGACGTCGGCATGCAGAAGGTCCGTCGACGATCTCCACCCGGGACGCTGTGGCCAGCCTCGCGTCAATAGATGCACCTGGCGGAGCGTATCCGCCACGCGACGCCAGTCGGTTTCGGTTTCGGGCGCTCCCCCCTCCATGTATGTCATCACCACCAGACCGTTGGCGAAGAGCCGTCCGTCGGTGGTCGCGATCGGCATCGGCACGGCGAGGCCCTCACGATTGAGGTGTCGGAGAAGCCCGGCTTCCCAGGCGAGATCAGCGTCGCTCCTGGCGCCGAGGCGGCCAACTGCGAGTTGATCGCGGACGCGCACGCTCCACACGTCGTTGGCGACGCCGCCGGCCAGCGGCTCGATGCGAACAACGTCTTCACCCCATTGACTGAGCGCATCCCATCCTGCTGGCGACATCGTAGAATCCAGTCTCGCGAAGTGGTGCTTCGCCTCGCTCAAGCCGTGCAGCAAGCGTTTCGGTCGTGCTTTGATAGCATGACTTCACTTACCAGGGCAGCGCGAAGCGGCTGATGTCGGATCGGGAACGTCCGCTTCCGGCGAATTGCGGACAGCGGGGTGGGGGTTGGGCGAGCGACCGAAGTTGGCCCAAAATCGTCCGTCCCTTAGTTCGCTCGCTACTTGCTGCGCAAACCCAACCGCGTCACTCAGCGCAGCGCGTCGAAGGCGTTCGGATCAAGCGCAAGCGCCTTCTGGCGAGTCGCTTCTGCTTCGGGAAACACGCTGAGCCGCCAGTAGGTGTCAGACAGGAAGGCGAAGGCGCGCGCGTCCTTCGGGTCTGCCTTTGTCGCCTCCAGCAGCTCTATCAAAGCTGGCTGGTAATCGAGTTCCCGATAGAGTGCGATCCCCTTGGCCAGGCGCGATTTCGGATCCGGCTTTGGCCACACCTTGGGCTTTGCCTGCGGCTGAACCGCAGGAGCTGAAGTTGCCGGCTTTGCGGCCGCTTTCGCAGGAGCGGTAGCGGCCACGGGGGACGAGGGGCGAGCAAATTCGAAGGCCTCCGCAACCGACATTCGGCGGCCGGACACCTTGAGGTTGCCGCACGCGAACTGCGCCGCATAGTCTTCGACGCTGAACTTGCCGATCACGAAGGATTTTCGATTGTCGGAGATCGCGGGATTGTAGGCTTGATCGCTTGCGTCGAGATAGGCGGAGCGCACCTTGGGCCAGTATTTTCGCGTTGTGCAGTTGAAGCGCGTCTGGGACCAGAAGCCCGCAGCCTTTCCGATCTCGGCCGACACATCCTTCGTGTTCGCCGCGAACATCCAGGCGGACACCATGTCATCACCGGATGCGTTCTTGCTGCGCTCGATCGAATTTTCATCGATGAAGTGGATCAGGTCTCCAAACGGTTTGTCCGACACCAGAACGAGCGCATTCTTTCCCGGTATGAGGAACGTTTCGGTTTCGGGCAGATCGCACTTTCCGGCGGCAAACGCGGCCCGCAAGGCATTCACGTCCTTCACGAGTTCGGCCTGCGATACCTCGATGGAAGGGTATCGCAGCGTGACCGTCGCGAGTGTGACTTTTGCCTCTGGGTCGCGAAAGGCGACCTTCAGGTCCGTTCTCTTTTTGATGGCCTCGAACCAGTCCGCCTGAATATCATACCAGTCGAACTCGTCTTCGCCATCCATGACGACGACAAAGCCCCGCTTGTTCTCGATCATGTTGCCGACGCTGAAGAGAATCCCATCGCGCTTGCGATCGGTCCGCGTCGTGCCGGCGTGACCACCGCTGTTGAGGGTTCCCATTGTCAGGTCGACCTGAACACGCGGGAGGGCTTTGCCATTGAGTGTAAAGCGCGGCCAATCAACCGCGAAGCCTTCCTCTTCGCTGGCCACGGACCCGGCCTCGCGCCAGTCCTTGCCCTTCGCAGTGCTTCCGGCCCGATAGACAAAGAGCCCGACCTTGTCTTTGTCCCGCGTGGCATAGCCTTTCGCCTTAGCGCCGGGATCGAGTTTCATCGTAGTGAGGAACGGACCCGTTTCAGTGAGAATTTCTGTTGCGTTGGCGCCATCAATGTCGGCGCTGATGACGCTGTGAACGGCGCCAGACCGCTCAACGACGCAATACTGCGCCCACGCAGGCGCACCGCACACAACAAGAAGCACAGGCGCGAGATACTTGATCATCTGAGCCCCCACACGTGATGGCGGACACTACATTAACGCCGCGGGTTCTGAAAGTGACTGCTCACGCAGCGCCAGCGGCAGGCCGATTTAGACCGAACGGCAGATTTCGGCGAATTGAGGTCGGCGGCGAAGAGCAAGGCGGATGACCGCGGTTGGCCCAAAGGCGACACTCGCTGAGCGTCGAAATATTTTCTGCGTTGGCCGGCTGTCTTCATGCCCTCTCCGAATAGCCCTGTGTCTGTAGGCCATCGAGAGATCAACCGGATCGCGTCGAGAACCTAGTTGGCTACATCTCCTCGGCGAGTTCGCGGTCCTCGCGGGCAGTTGCGCGGCTCACATTGCCGGCAGCGAGTTCCTTGCGGTCGAGCCCGCCGTCCTTGTCGAGGTCGAGGTCCTTGAAGCGGGCCTTCACCGAAGACATCGTCCCGGTGATTTCCTCGATCTGGACCTTGTCATCGGCATTGGTGTCCAGCGTGCCGATCGTACGCGACGCCATCAGCTTGTCCTGCAGGTCGTTGCGCACGTTCGTGCTGGTCTCGTCGATCCACCGGTAGTTGACCCGGAAGTACATCATCTCTTCCCAGGTCTGCTCGCCGGAGGTCACGTTCCGCTTGGGATCCGGGTTGGCCCTGTTGTGTTCCGAATTGTCGTACACCCAGGAGACGATGAGCTTTGTGCCAGCCTTGATGGGCAGCGGCTTCTCGAGATCGTAGTCGAGCTGCCAGTTGAAGTCATACTTCGGCACCGACATCAGCGGTGAAACCTTGCCGTCCGGCGTCTTCTGCAACAGCTCCACTTGATAGCCACGATAGTGCGCGTGCGGGTGCACGCTGTAGAGCAGGGCGTCGGCCGGAAATTCGAGATAGGATACTTCCTTGTGCCGCGCCTCGCCGGCCGGGATGCGGATGCCGCCGTCCGAAATGACTGCTGCACGGCGAATTATCTCCGGCGGCGACTTCAGCAGATAATAGCCGATCTGTGTCGCGTCGGTCATCGCCTGGCCGGTGGTCGTATAGTGCATTGAGTACCGCAGCTGGCCGCCGGCCGGCACGGGCGCGCCCGTGCCCTCGTTGTAGACCTGCACGCCCGCGCCCGGCACGAAGGAGCCGACAGAGCTGGCCGGGATTTTCGTCGACGGCTGCGACTTGTCAGGCGTGTAGCCGGACGTGATGTGGTGCAGCACGGGGCGGGCGCTCGGCTTGAATGCAACCGCGCGCAGCCAGACGTCGCTCGGAAACGGATTTTGGACGGACATCGTCTGGTATTCGACCACGCCAGAGGCAGGCACGTCGAAAGACGGTAGCTGCACCACGATGTCGGGCTCGCCGAGGAAGGATGGCCATTCCGGCGCTTCGCCGGCCTTTGTCTTCAGCACGTCCTCGCCCGTTCCGCGCGGGGCGCCCGCGCTGATCCAGTGGATCAGCTTCTTCGACTCCTCCGCCGTGAGGGCCATGTCGTTCGACCATTTGCCGACATGAGGATCGGCGCCCCAGGGCGGCATGCGCCGGGCCATCACCGCCTCGCGGATCGTCGGTGCGAAGCCCTTGATGATCTCGTAGCTGTCCATGGCGAAAGGTGCGATGCCGCCCTTCTGATGGCAGCCGACGCATTTCGCTGCGAGGATCGGCGCGATCTGGTCGGAGTATGAGATGCTGGCGTGCTCCGCCGTATTGCTGGCGTGCGGGAAGGTGATCGCCTTGCCGGCCTTCACCTCGATGCGCGGATTCGTCACCGCCTTGCCGGCGAGAATGGCGTCGATCGCACTGGCCGCCCACGCGTGCTTCGGTGTCGCTGACAGGTTGGGCGCGTCCTTGGCGAAGCGATCGTCGAGAGGGCCGTGATAGGCGATGCGGAATCCATCTTTCGGATTGAGGACGAAGACCTCGCCCTCGCGCTGGATGTTGAGCTGCTCGCCCACGAGCTGCAGGTCATCCATCAGTACCGGAATCCTGAAACCATGCTTCGTCGCCTCGGCCGCTGCTTCATCGCGCGAGTCAGAGAGATTCGAGTTGATCATGTAGAAGAGGACGCCCTTCTCCTTGTAGGCGGCCTGGAGCTTGGCGAGCTCGACCGCGCCATCGCGCGAGAGCTTCGAGCCGTTGCTCTGCGACATCAGAACGATCGCGGGGGCGTAGCGGAAATAGTTGAGCTCATGCGCCATCCGGCTCGTGTCGGTGAGCTGGAAATTGTTCGCCCTGTCGGGCACGACGCCTGTCGTCGGAGCTGGCGCGGCCATAACCGAAGCGACGCCCACGAGGGTCGCCAACGCGACCGCAGCCGCCGTTGTCATCAGAACGGTTTTCATCTTGGCTCTCCCCAACAGCCGGCTCCTGGCAGCCGTATGTGTCTGTAGCATATCACATTCGTCAGCAGCACGCATGGGGGCCTTCACGGCAAAACGCGGCCACCGCCGTCCAACGATCCCGCAACCTATCTGCAATGGGGACGGCTTTATCGACCGCTCCGGTCCGCCTCTGCTGCAACGCGGGATTCGACCCAATCATTTGCCGGAACGTGCTGTTCTGGTTCTGGCCCGACCAGGCCGTGCTGATCAGCATGGTGCTAGCCGATATATCGATGACGGACGGCGCGCCTCTACGTGGGCATGGCGAGCCGGTCATGGACGCGATGGCCGATCAGACGCTTGGAATTTTGCAACATGACGCTGTCTGCATCTCGGTACGTAACCGACGTCGTGACGCGTATCTAACGCTACTCGAGTGAGCATGGTCGGTGTCACAGGTGGCGGGGTGGCGACTAGGTTTCGTGCGTTCCGCTAGCGCCGACGCTGCTCGGCGGATATCGTTGGGCGGCGATGCGTGAGGATCCCATGAGACTTCGAATGCCGTTGAAAGTAATGACGCCAGTGCTCGCCTGCGCATTGCTGGGATCGTGCGTCCATGAACGTGGCCGCGACGATCCCTCCGCGCAAAGCCCCCGAAATAGTCAGCAACCGCTTATCGATGGCGAATGGCCCTATTGGGGAGGCGATCCAGAGTCGACGCGCTATTCGCCGTTGAGCGGGATCAGCATGCAGAACGTGAGCAAGCTGGAGATTGTGTGGCGCTGGAGTGCCGACACGACCGGGTCGCCTGCATCGGCGAACTTCAAGTCGACGCCGCTAATGGACGATGGCGTGCTCTACATGCCGTGGCTGGATCACGGCATGGCGGCCATCGATGCGAGGACCGGCAAGACGCTGTGGACCCATCTTCCCGATCCCCGCGACATCGGCGGACGGGCAGCGAACTTGGGGCCGAGGTCGCTGGCCTACTGGACCGACGGAAAGTCGAAGCGCCTTTATCACAACTCGATCGATGGACGGCTGTTCGCGGTCGATGCGCTGACCGGCAGCGCGGCGGCGGAGTTCGGCGAGAAGGGTGCGATCGACCTGCGCACCAACCTCACCGAGGGGCGCGCCGTGACGGATGTGGGATCGGTGTCGCCGGCGCTGGTGGTAGGCGACGTGCTGGTCGTGCAAGTCGTGCCGGGCGGCGCGCGCAACAAGGAATCCACGCCGGGGCATGTGCGCGGATACGACGTGCGGTCTGGCAAGCTGCTCTGGACGTTCCACACCGTGCCGCAGAAGGGCGAGCCCGGATACGAAAGCTGGGAGAACGGGGCGGCGGACTACATCGGCAATGCCGGCATCTGGTCGATGGTGAGCGCCGACCCGGAGACGGGATACGTCTACCTGCCGACGGATACGCCATCGAACGATTTCTATGGCGGGCACAGGCTGGGCGACGGGCTCTATGGCGAGAGCCTGCTCTGCATCGACAGCAAGACGGGCAAGAAGGTCTGGCACTTCCAGGTCGTGCACCATGGCGTGTGGGACTACGACATGCCGGCGGCGCCGATCCTTCACGAGATCACCAAGGACGGTAAGACGCAGAAGGTCGTCACGCTGCTGACCAAGCAGAGCCTGGTGTTCGTGTTCGATCGCATGACGGGCGAGCCGATATGGCCGATCGAGGAGCGGCCGGCGCCGCAATCGAAAGTGCCAGGTGAGAAGCTGTCGCCGACGCAGCCTTTCCCAACGCATCCCGCGCCATTGGCGACGCTTGGTTATCGCGAGGAAGAGCTGATTGACTTCACGCCGAAGCTGCGCGCCGAAGCGCTCCGGATGATGGAGAGTTACGAGAAAGGGCCGCTCTACACACCGATTGTCGAGGTAGGGCCGGGCAAGCGGGGCACGCTGATCTATCCGGGCTATGGTGGCGGGTTTAATTGGAACGCCGGTTCGTTCGATCCGAAAACACACATTCTCTACGTGCCGATCCGCCACAGGCCGAATGCTGCGGGACTGACCAAGGGCGATCCCGAGCGCACCAACAACGCCTATGTGCAATCGGGCAATCATGTGGTGATGGGGCCGCAGGGCCTGCCGATGTTCAAGCCGCCATGGAGCGAGCTGGTGGCGCTCGATATGGACAAGGGCGAGCAGCTATGGCGCGTGCCCATCGGACCGGCTTCGCCTTTCGTGCAGAACCATCCGGCGCTGCAGGGGCTGGGGCTCGACTTCTCGAAGATGGGGCGCTGGGACATTAAGCCCGCGCCGCTGTTGATGTCTGATCTCGTCTTTCTCGGCGAGTCCGGCAACATCACCGACGGCACAGGCGGTCCGATGTTCCGCGCGTATGACAAGAAGACCGGCAGGGTGGTGTGGGAGAGGGAGCTGCCGGGCTTTGTCACCGGCGCGCCAATGACCTTCCAGCATAATGGACGGCAGGTGATCGTTGTCGCGATCTCTACGCGCGGCAAGCCGGCGGAGTTAATCGCACTGGCAATGGGTGACGGTGTCGATGACGCGTCGGTGGCGTCACCTTCGCCAATGCCGTCAGTCGCCGCGGCGGCTGCTGTCCAGGTCAACGCTACGCGCGAGGAACTGTCCCTGGGACGCGAAGCCTACGAACGAGCATGTGCGGTGTGCCATGGAGCCACCGGCGCAGGTCTTCCCGGCGGCCCCGCGCCCTCACTTGCTGGACGCGCAGATATCTCCCAGATCAGCCGTACGATTGCGCAAGGCTCAGGCGAAATGCCTGCGATGGGGACGGCGCTGAAGCCGGAAGAGATCAGCGCTATCGCGAAGTTCGTGGCCTTGGGTTTTCCGCCGCCATAGACGGTGGGACCTTGTCAAGAGAAACCGCTTCTCAGGTTGTCGCGCTTCAGAGCTAGCGGTCGCGAATTGGCCCATCTCTGGCATTTGCTTGCTGTCCGCGGCCGCCCAGCGATTTGACAAGATCTCGAGCAAGGCGTCGTTTGCGAAACTCGGCGCGTACCGCAGCAGCGAGACTCAAGAATGCCACACGTAGAAATAACCGCGGAGACCCTGCAGGCCTTCGCCGATGCGTGGAACCGGCACGACGTCGACGCCCTAATGTCGCTCATGACGGAGGACTGCGTCTTCGAGAGTTCCGCCGGGCCCGATGTGTGTGGCGCCAGGTACTCTGGCCCCGAAGCCGTCCGCGCAGCTTTTGCAGAGGTCTGGGCTGCATTTCCTGACGCCCGTTGGAGTAACCCGCGTCACTTTGTTGTGGGAGACCGAGCCGTATCGGAGTGGACCTTCACAGGCACGCGCGCGGACCGCACGCGGGTCGAGGTTGAGGGCTGTGATCTTTTCACATGCCGGAATGGCAAGATCGTCGTGAAGAATTCGTACCGCAAGAATCGACCCGCACTTACCCCGGCGGAACGCTAAGCAGGCAGTGGATGGCCGGCGCTCCTAAATGGCCCAGCCGGCGGGGTCCTCATGCGGAGGGAAGGACGGGAGCGAGGGCGGCCCAGGCAGCATCTGCCGACAATTGCTGTTCGCCGAAGCCCATCGTGGCGATAACCATGTCCTGCTCGGGCAGGGTGAAGCAGAACTGTCCGCGGGCGCCTGCCGCGTAGTACATGGAGCGCGGGGCTGCTGCGACGCGGCCTTCGTGGTTGAGCCACCAGAGATAGCCATAGCCGCCGTTGAGCCTCGATGGCGTGATCGCTTCACGGATGTAGGTGTTGGCGATCAGCTGGTTTCCGCCCCAGCGGCCGTGGTTGAGGTAGAGCTGACCGAGGCGGGCAAGGTCGCGGCATGAGATGAGGATCGAGCCGCCGATGCGGACATTGTCATTCCTGTCGACGCCTTCGGGCTGGTAACTGAAGTGCTCGCAGCCGAGCGGGGCGACGACTTCTTCCAGCATGTAGCGGTGGCTGGAGCGACCGACGGCGGCGGAGATGATGTCGGCGAGATGGTCGGCGGGTGCGCCGTCGTAGAAGAACTGGTCGCCAGGCTGGATGGTGAGGCCGTAGCCGGGGGGCGTGCCCTTCTCGGCTTCCTTGTACCATTCGTATTCGACGCCGGGGCCGGGCGGCGTCTTGTCGTCGAGCCTGTTCGGGCGCTTGGACGATGGCTTCATGTTCATCGTGCCGCCGGACGACATGGTGAGCAGGTGCTTGATGGTGGTCTGCGGCTTGAAGCCGGAGACGGTGGAGGGATGGTATTTGCTGGCGAGGTCGTCGACGGTGAGTAATCCCTGCGTGGCGGCGCGGCCGACCATTGTTGCGCCCCAGGACTTGCCGGCGGAGAAGGTGACGTTCTTCCAGGTCGGCTCCGCCTTCGCCCAAGCATTGGCCCAGTATTGTTCGTAGACGAGTTCGCCGTGACGGATGACGACGAGGCCCTGACGCTCGCCCGGGGCCGCGAGCTGGGCGGCTGCTTTTTCTAGCGCGGAGCGGGAGAGGCCGTGGGCGTCGGGCGTCGAGTGTTTCCACGGCGCGCGGCCCGGCCCGGCGCTGATCGGGTTACCGACGAAGGATATGCAGCCGGAGAGCGCCGTTGCGGCCGCCCCGGCGAGGAGATTGCGGCGGGTGAGCAGCATTCGTCAGTCCATGTTCTGGCGGTGGAGGGCGACGCCGCCATCCTGCTGGCTGGGATAGCGCGCCATGAACTCACGCTCGTCCTTGTGCGGGTCATTGTCGGCGTGGCTGGGCACGTCGAACATCATGGTGTTGCGGCGCGTGAGGTCGTAGGGCGACCATTTCGGGATGCTGGCATTGTTGGGATCGCCGGAGCGAGCGAAGGCGAGCCAGCTGTTGGCCATGTTGTCGACCATGGCGCGGGTCTGTTCGGTGTCCGGGCCCGTCATGTTGGCGCCCGCTGAGACCGTATCGAATACGAAAGGCAAGTCGAGCGAGTGCTGCGAGACGCGGCGGCCGCCCTCGACTGGTTGGCGCCACATCAGACGGTAGACATACGTCTTGCCGCGGCCACCCGCCTTCACGCGCTGTTCGGCCATAATGGTCTGGTCGCGGCAATATCCACGTGCCGAGGCGATGGTGAAGAAGACTTCCGAGGGGCTCGCCTGCGGGCGCGAAGCCTGGAAGATGCGGAACGCCTCTTCGACATCCTTCTCTTCGACGTATCCTTTGGCCTTCTCCTTTGCCTGCGCCTCGGTCATGTCGAAGATGCCGGGCTCGGCGCCGAGCTGGTTGGTGAGCTCGGTGCGGTTGGTGCCGAGCATCATGGGCAGGTGGTTCGAGATGGAAGGCGCGTTGGGCAGAAAGGGGTGTTCCTTCAACGAGATGCCATCGAGCATGGGTGAGAAGCGCGCACCGGCGCCGGTGATCACCTTGCGCTGGGCGGTCGACAGCGTCTCGACGTCGATGGCCTGGAGCTTGCGCGCGTCGGATTTCGCGATGCCGAGTTCTTTCAGCAGGGCTTCGGTGAGGCTGTTTGCGCGTTCGGGTGTCTGGACTTTCAGGTGTGAACCGGATTGCACGATGCCGCGAGCGAACAGGCCCTGCGCATCACGGCCGGCATAGCAGAGGCTCACCTTCCGCCCACCGCCGGACTGGCCGAAGATGGTGACGTTGTTCGGGTCGCCGCCGAAGCCAGCGATGTTCTCTCGTACCCACTTCATCGAGGCGACGAGGTCGAGATAGCCGACATTGCCCGACTGCTGGAAGTCATTGCCCAGCACGCCGCCAAGATAGCAGTGGCCGAAGACGTTGAGGCGGTGGTTGATAGTTGCAACGACCACATCGCCGCGTCGAGAAAGGCGCGCGCCGTCGTAGAGTGGCTGGGAGCCTACGCCGGCCTCGAAGCCGCCGCCGTGGAACCACAACATCACCGGGCGTTTGGCGTTATCGAGGCCGGGCGTCCACACGTTGATACGCAGGGAATCGTCGGACATGGGCACGCGAGAGTCCGCGAGGCGGCCTTTGGCTTGCGGTGACTGGTCCCCGAATTCAAGCGCGTCCTGGATACCGGCCCATGTCGGCGGGGCGGTCGGTGGCATGAAGCGGAAAGTCCCGGCAGTGGACGCGCCATAGCGCATGCCCTTGAACGACGTCGTGCCGTTGGGCTGCGCCTGTCCGCGCACCTTGCCTTGGGCGGTTTCAACGAGCGGCTCGCCGGTCTTCTGGGCGAGCGTCGGTTCGGTCGCGCATCCGGATGCGAGAATAATGCCGCCTGCAAGGATGTTCCTGCGATTCAGCTGCATGGTTTCTCTCCGAGCGCCGATAAATTCCGGCGTTTCATGTTTTGCAGACCTCGCAACGCCAGGACATCGTTGTCAATCCAGCTGGACTGTAAACGTGAAGCGGGTGAGATTTCAGAAAGAAGAATCTGAGCGGGGAAAAGCGATGACCAGCGGACATCGAACACGGCGAGAAGCATTGCGGCTGGCGGCGGCGGTTCCTGCGTCACTCATGTTCGTGGGGTGTGAATCGTCGCCCGCACCAGCTCAGGTTGCTCCAGCAAAAGCGGAACCACCGGCGGGGCCGGTGACAGCGGCGCTGGCAGCTTACATCACAGGCGCTCGCACGGCGAAGATGCCGGAAGAACATATCGAACTCGGGCGGCAGCACATCCTCGATACGCTTGCTTCGATCGTGGCGTGCCGCGACCTCGAGCCTTCGAAGCTTGCTCGGAAGTATGTAGCGGCACAGGGCGGGGCGCCGCGCAATGGCGCTACGATCCTCGGGACGCGGGAGAAGGCGACCCTGATCGATGCAGCGTTCGCCAGCGCGATGACCGCCCATGCAGCGGAGATCAACGACTTCATTCCGTCGGCGTTCGTGCAGCCGGGTCCCGCGATTGTCGGCTCGGCGATGGCGATTGCTGAGACGCGCAATCTATCAGGCGATGCTCTGCTACGGGCAGTGATCGTGGGATACGAGCTGGCGGGGCGTGTTCCGAAGGCGGTGGGCGTCGACAATCTACGGAAGGCGGGGATCGCCAATCATGGCGTAGGGCCGGTGTTCGGCGCCGCAGCCGCTTCGGCTTCGCTGATGGGCATTCCGGAGAACCGGATCGGCGACCTGCTGACCTATTGCGCACAGCAGGCATCGGGTTCGTGGCAATGGCTTATGGATGTGGAGCACATCGAAAAGGCGTTCGTGTTCGCCGGCATGGGCGCGCGTAACGGCTTGCAGGCCGCGCTGATGGTGGAGGCTGGGTTCCGGGGCGTGCGGGACAGCTTCGACAATCCCGAAGGCTGGTTGCGCGCTGGCGCGTTTGCGGCTGGCGACGCGAAGCCTGCTTACCTCACCGAGAAGCTGGGTGAGCGGACGGAGCTGAAGGAAACCGCGTTCAAACGCTATCCCGTCGGCGGACCGACGCAGCCCGCCATTCACGGCATGTACGAGCTGCTGCCGAAGATCGATCGGGCCAGCGTCTCGGAGGTGCGGGTCGAGATGCCTGGGCGGTGGCAGGCGTTCCGCGATGCGGCGATGCCGGCGCTAAACCTGCGCTACACGCTTTCGCTAATGCTAATCGACGGGAAGCTAGATTTCGTCTCGGCACAGTCGCTGGAGCGGATGGCGAACGATACGCAGGTGAGGGCGATGATGGAGCGGATCACCATCGCTCATGATCCGGCGCAGGAGGCGGCGGCAGGTCAGCCCAGAACGGAGTCTGCCAGGCTGATCGTCACACAGGCGTCGGGACAAAAGCACGAAATCTACGTGCCGTACGTCGTCGGTTTTCCATCGCATCCCATGAGCCGCGAGGAAGTCGAGGGCAAGGCGTTGGGCCTGATGTCGCCGCGTCTGGGCGCAACACGAACGAAGCAGCTCATCGAACGCGTCCGTTCCATCGAGTCTATGAGCTCCGTTGGAGACCTGGCCGGAATGATCGCAACCTGAGGGAACAGCCGTAGTCGGCCAATGGCTGCTAACGGCGAAGTGCGGCCGTCTGCCAGATCAGGACGAGCGACCGGAGTTGGTCAAAGCAGCCAGTGAGGGGCGGACCGCAATCTCCAAATATGTGAGCGAACCAGGGGACTCAGATCAACGACCACAGGCCATCGAGGCTGAGCAAACGCCTGCTCGCAAGCGCGGGCCGTTGAACGAGATCACGCGCGCTGGCGGAGGCCGTGCATAGCGAGATCGACCACGAAATCCGCTATTTCGATGGCGTTTGCATCGGCCGCGACGTGCCGGTGCAGGCCCAGGAAGTAGCCCGCGGAGACTTCGGCTGTAAACAGCGCATCGATCGGGCGGCATGTGCCGTCGCGCACGCCTTCCTGTAGGCTCTTGGCGCCGATGCTGCGCAGCGTCTGCGCACGGCGCTCGAGAGCGCGGGCCTTTGTGGCCGACAACCTGCCGAGTCCGGGTTGCGGCGACAGGGGCGGCGTCGCACTGAGCTGTGCCTGCGCGTTGAGGTGGATGACAATCACGGATCGCTCAAGCGGCGTAGCGCCGGTCTTGATGCCTGTCTCCATGATCACATCGTACATGTCGAACGCGCGCGCGTAGCAGCGTTCGATCAGGTCGGCCTTGTCGCGGAAGTGGTGGTACACCGCGCCCTTACTCGCTCCGATGGCCGCGCTCACATCATCCAGCCGAACGCCGTCGAGCCCTTTCGCATTGAACAGGCGGGAGGCCGTCGCGATGATCTGGTCGGCCTTGAGTTCAGCTGTCTGGCGCTTGTCGAAGGCGTTGATCGTACGGCTCATCAGCCGCTCAAACCGGCCGTCGCACGGGTGCAGGGCGATGGGCCCCGGCGCCATGCCATCAAGCAGCAAAGCGACGACTGCATCGGCGTAGCGCATTCGCGCACGCCGATCGTCTCGTCGTGTCAGCCAGGGCTTCGACACCAGGGTCCACGACAGGCAGTTGAGGATCAGGCGTGCAGCAAACCCAGTATTGATAGCGCGAAGCACGCCGGCCTTCTGGCCGTCCTCGATGATGGCTGACAGCGCGCGAACATGCTGCTCGGCGCGCCGGCCGATGTCCGCCTGCGGACCGTCGGGAAGAAAGGCGAGGTCGTTCAGCACCGCCATCGCCGGCCGGTCATGCGCCAGAACCGCGCGCACAAACGTCGCCAGTTTCTCGTCCGCGCCGACGCCCAGTGCACGCACGACTTCGATGTCTTCATGCAGCCGCGCGCACGAGCGCACATAGCACTGGAAGACCAGATCGCTGGCGTCCGCGCAGTAATAGTACATTGCGCTGCGGGAGACGCCGATCCGCGCGCCAAGATCCGCAAGCGAGATTGAAGCAGCGCCACCCTCGTTGATCTGCTCGGCTGCCGCATCAAGCAAAGCCGCGTGCTGGGCCGGCCGCCTGACGGGCGGCCTTCCACGAGGTGGCGTTTTTCCAGCGATGGCTGCTTTGCCCATAGCCTCTCATCGCCCACCTGCGCCATTTATACAACAGAGCATCTCACTTTCATACCCAATCGTCAAACAATGTTGACTCCTGGCAAGCGACGTTTCGTTATCTTCACATACGAGATCGTCAAAAAATGATGGCGCGTTGGAGGAAATACAATGATCTGCCTGACCGGAAGGACTTTCCGCGCGCTGTCGCTATGCGGCGTCGGGCTCACCGCCCTGCTGACCGCCAGCCCCGCATTGGCGCAGGACCAGGAGCCGGCGACCCGCGGTGACGTCGTCATCATCACCGCCCAGAAGCGCGCCGAGGACATCATTGATGTCGGCGCCACCGTGAACGCCATGGGTTCGGAGACCCTGGAGGAGCGCCGCATCGGGCAGGTGTCTGATTTCATCGCCGAGCTGGCGAACGTGGATGTGAAGGAGAACAGCCCGGGCGTGCTGCCCGTGATCACCATCCGCGGCATCGGGCTCAACGATTTCAGCGCGACCAACAATCCCGCCGCCGGTGTCTATGTGGACGAGGTCTATCTGAGCTCGCTCGCGTTGCTCAATGCGGACTTCTTCGATCTGGAACGTGTGGAAGCGCTGCGCGGTCCGCAGGGTACGCTGTACGGCCGCAACTCTACCGCAGGCGCGATCAACATCATCTCGGCCCGGCCAGACCTTTCAGGGTTTTCCGGCAGAGTGGCAGCGGGCTATGGCAACTACTCAACCGCCGATATCGAAGGCATGGTCAACGTTCCGCTCTCAGACACGGTCGCCGTACGCTTTAGCGGGAAGTACATCGACCAGGCCGAGGGCTTTTTCTTCGACACGTCCGACAATGACGATGTCGGCGAGCGCGATGTTCTGCTAGGTCGCGCGCAGGCCCTATGGCGCCCGACAGACTCGTTCGAGGCCCTGCTGAAGATCGAGGGCCAGAAGGTCCGGTCCGAAGTTGGTGCAGGCGAATTCTTTGGCGCGCTTCCGAACGGAACCGCGACATGCCCCGGCTCTCCCCAGTGCACCGACTTCCTCGGATATACGGATCCCGACAATGACCCATTCCGCGGCGATTGGTCGGTCGATCCGAGCTACGACGTTGACCAGATGTCGGCCACGCTTCGCCTGGAGGCCGATCTTGGAGACATGACGCTGACCTCGATCACCGGTTATGTCGACTTTGACCGGACATGGGGCGCGGATACCGACGGCGGCCCCTTCCGCGAGACCGACTTCATCGAGACGGACGATATCCAGCAATTCTCGCAGGAAGTTCGCCTCGCTGGTGGGGAGGAGCAGGGGCTCTCGTGGATCCTCGGCGCGTTCTACTCACACGACGACGTTGTCGGTCGCTATGACGGCAACCTGCAGGATCTGTTCAATACCACCCTGCTGACCACATGGGACCAGACGACCGAGTCCGCAGCAGTATTCGGCAATGTGGAATATGCCGTCTCCGATACACTCAGCGTTGTCGGAGGCCTTCGCTACACTTGGGAAGAGAAGCGGTATTCCGGCCGCGATATCGACCTTGTCAGCCTCGCGCCGGGCAGCGGCCTGACGCTCGCACCATTTGGCACGCCGCCGATCACGATTGCGTCCGCTGATGGGACGCTGGATGACAAGAACTGGTCGTGGAAGGTGGGCGTCAACTGGACGCCGGTTGACGATGCGTTGGTCTACGTCAGTATTTCACGCGGCGTGAAGAGCGGTGGCTTCTTCTCCGGCGTGGCGACCAACTCGGGCCAGCTCGCTCCCTATCGGCCTGAAAGTCTGATCGCCTACGAGATCGGCGCGAAGCAACGTACCGCCTCCTTCGATCTGGGCGGCTCGCTGTTTTACTACGATTACCAGGACGTACAGACCTTCATCCGCGACGAATCCGGCGGGTTGCCTATCCAGCGGCTCGGGAACGTTGACGAAGCCACGATCTATGGCGCCGATCTTACGGCCGCCTGGTATCCGGAGATGATCGACGGTTTGACGCTCACGGGCGCGCTGGGCCTACTGAACACGGAACTGGGTTCTTTCGTTTCCTCGGGCGGCATCGTGCCGGCCGGAAACCAGCTGCCCGACGCGCCGGAAGTCAGCGGCACGCTTGGCGCCTCCTACGAATTGGACGTAGCAGACGCGCTGACGCTACGCTTGCAGGGGGAGGGCAGGTACACTGCCGAGATGTTCAAGGACTCGCTCAACGATCCTCTGATTGCGACTGACAGCTACTGGACGTTCAACGCGCGCGCGATCCTCGAGCACCGCGATGGATGGGCGTTCTCCGTGTGGGGACGCAACATCACGGACGAACGCTACGTGACCCAGGGCGTCAACAACCTTTCACTGGGCTATGGGTTCCGTGTCTACGGCGTTCCACGCACCTACGGCGTTTCCCTCTCGCACGAGTTCTGATCATGACCGCATCCTCCCCGATTGCCGGCCAGTGCTCTCCACGTTTCGCGAAAGTGCGCGAGGCTTTCGTCGCCAACTTCGCCGGCCGTGGTGACGTCGGCGCCTCTTTCGCCATCGTTCATGATGGTGAAGTCGTCGCCAACCTGTGGGGAGGCTACGCCGACGCGAAAAAGATCCGGCCGTGGGCGGCGGATACCCTCACGAATGTCTGGTCCACGACCAAGGGCGTCGCTTCCATCTGCTTTGCCATGCTCGTGGATCGCAGTCTTGCGAACTATGATGACCCTGTCGCCAAATACTGGCCGGAGTTCGCCATCAACGGGAAGCAGAGCATTACCATCGCCCAACTGCTATCGCATCAGGCCGGGCTCTGCGGCTTCGACAAGCCAGTGACGCTTGAGGACTTCTACGACCAGTCGCGCGCCGAAGCCGCTCTTGCCGCGCAAGCACCGTTCTGGGCGCCGGGTATACAGGCGGGCTATCATGCCGTCACCATCGGCATTTTGGCGAACGGTTTGTTTAAACGCATCGAAGGGCGCACACTCGCCGACTTCGTTCGCGAGGAGCTGGCGGCGCCGCACGATCTTGATCTCTATGTCGGCCTGCCGGACTCGGAAGCGCATCGCGCCAGTGAGATCATCGCGCCGCCGACACTCTCCTCGACTGACGCTAACCCGATGCCCTCACGCGCCCAGCAGGCCGCGCTCGCTAATCCCCTGCTCGACCCTCTGTCCGCCAACACGCGGCCTTGGCGTCTCGCACCGATCCCGTCGGTCAACGGCCATGCGACGGCTCTGCCGCTGGCGCATCTCTACAGCGCCATGGCGAGTGGCGGCGAGATCAAGGGACGCAAGCTGCTGGGGCCGAAGGCGATAGCGGCGGCTACCAACCTTCGTATTCAGGGAACAGATGCCGTTCTGGGCATCGAAGCCCGATGGGGCGCAGGCTTCCTGCTCAATTCTCACGCCATCTATGGCGATAAGCCGACTGCCTTTGGCCATTCAGGCTGGGGCGGTTCATTCGCCTTCGCCGATCCCGAGCGCCGTCTCGGCGTCTCCTACGTGATGAACGCAATGGGCCACAATCTCATCGGCGATCCGCGCGGCATGGCGTTGGTGACGGCGACGTTGGCAGGCGCCGACGCGTAGTTCTGACAGGACAGAGGGCCTCGACAGGCGCCAGTATGCTCGCCATCGCACTCGACCCGCTTGTCAGCTCTAAAAGAGCGTCGTGGGGAAGGGCGTAAACTCGCCGACAGTGTACGTACCTTCCGAGGAAGCAAACACGTTCAGCGTCTTCATATAGATAGTGTGTGGCGACTTGCGTGTCAGGTAGGCAGCGAATGTCCGCTTTCGGCGAGGTGCTGCCGCTTGGCATCGGTAAGCCTAGAGGCGCGACTTAGCCCAATCCCGCCATATAGGATGCTTCGAGAAGGGGCCGCCCTAGTAGGCCCGTTGTGAGCGCTGCCAGTCGGCGATGTACTGGTCTTGCCGCTGCTTGAGCCAGTTCTCCGACGACTGGTTGATGGATTCGACCCAGACGTTTCCGGCATTGCGCTTTCCCATTGGCCGGGAATGTAGCTGCTCTGCGTCTTGCGGTCCTCGCGAAGCCAGACTTCAAACTCAGCCGCCTGACGCCCGGTTTCCTTCGCAATCGCCTGCGCCTTGGCCAGCGAAGCCGAGATCACGGAATTGGGCACGCCCATGGTACGCGCCCGCTCCATGTCGCCGGGATAGAAGGATCGGGCGTCGCAACTCTCCACATAGGCTTGGACCCATTCGAGACCGTCGTCCCATGGGAAGGGGAGCTGGCAAAGACGGTTCTGCTCCCTGGCGAGGTGCAGCATAGCCGCGCGCCCTGCCTTGCGGCCGGATTCCTGTCTGGCCCATGCGGCCGCCAGCGCCTGTTCACGGGTCTGCGCTTCGGCATCGAGGATGGCGTTGGCGCTTGCCAGTGCAACCTTCAAATCGGTGTGGGGTTCGCCGAAGACCAGATCGGTCTGCTTGCGAAACACGCGCCAGCGCTGGTCCGCGTCGGCCTTCGCCATCACATAGCCGCCTGTCGTGCGGTCGAGAACATCGTAGCGCGGGGCCGTTTCCGCCGTGATGAGGGCTTCGGTCGGCGTCCCCAGATGCAGCGTGAACTCAAAGCTGTTTGCCTTGGGAAACACCACGGCCCACATGGTCGTGTTGTTCGCGTGCCTGCGGTTGGCATTGTAGTCGTGGCGAATGACCGGAAACAGACCGGCGGCGCCTTCTGGAAGCGGAGCAGGCGTTCCGTCGCGGGCGACCAGCGTCAGCAAGGGCCCGTAGAACGGCTGTGCCGGATCCTGGTCAAGCGAAGGTCCCTCGATGAAGAGATCGTAGGAAAGCTCGCCAAAACACCCACGATCAGACTGCGCAACACCCGGATTTGCCAGCGTTGACCACAACGCTGCATTCCCGAGGACCGGCGCGATCTGCCGTCCCGCCAGATCGAGAATGCCGGACCTCAAAACACCGGCTTCGTCGCGCCAGCGCGCGAGCAGCACGTCGCCGACGCGCTGAATTGCCGGCTTGATGTCGCCGCCGCCCATGTACTCAAGCTTACGTGGCACGCCTGACGGGGTGAACAGGGTGACGTGCGATTTGCCTCCGTCGATCATGAACCAGTATTCGCCGATGACGGCGGCAACACCTCGACCGGCGTCCATGCGGGTGCAGTCCTCGTCGGGCCTGAACATACGGGCGCTCTGGAAATCGAAGCCGTCCTTTCCCTCGCCCTTGCCCGCGATGTACGTGCGGTACTTGAGGTTCTTGGGACTGGGCCCGTTGGCCTGCTCGTAAATCACCGCGCCCGTCGTCGAGAAGGGCAGGACCGCGGCGTACTTGTAGGGAATGATCAGCTTTCCGCTCGCGTCCTTTAGGCCGATGAGGGAAAAAGGTGTCTCGCTCCGGGTGTTGCTGTCCTTGCAGGTGTAATTCTGCGAGACGACCTGGACAGTCCCGACGCCGCCGCTGACCACCGGAACGGTGTATTCGCCATCAACTCTTTCGAACCGCTGGGACTTGTTGCAGTCCTTGAGGGGCGAGGGAAACGTTTGCGCAGTTGCGGGCAGACAGGCCAGCGCGAGCATTGCGACGATGAGGAATGACGCTCCAGCCACGGCGGGTTTCATCGACTCCGCCCCTCTGAGAGAAGCGCATTCGAATGCAATCGCTGGGGATGTCAATTAATCCGCGAATAGCGGCCGCGCCCGGCGGGTCTAGGGCCGGGTGGAGACCGGTTTCGGGAGGAGGCCTTCGCGCTGGGCGCGTTTGCGAGCAAGTTTCCGTGCGCGGCGGATGGACTCAGCCTTCCGGCGAGCTTTGGCCTCGGACGGCTTCTCGTAAGCGGTGCGGGCTTTCATTTCCCGGAACACGCCCTCGCGCTGCATCTTCTTCTTGAGAGCCTTCAACGCCTGATCGACGTTGTTGTCCCGGACCACGATCTGTACGATTTGAAACTCTCCATCGCTGCCCCGGCCATGGCCTGGCCACGCCCGATTGCGGGGCCCCGATATCATGGAACATCCGGATTGCCCACCCTCCCAGCGCAAGGGCGGCCGGGCGGGGCGGGCAAGGGCGTAAAGGCGCGGAATCCGTGAGTTACCAAAGGGACGCAACCGCTGGCCCAGCGACGCGTTACCCTTCCGGGCGGTCTGCGCTCCGGGGATACCTCATGACCGCTCGCCACTGGAAATTCTCTCAGGTTATCAGCCTGGCATTCGTGGGGGCGATCCTCGCTTTCGTCCTTATCGGGGCCGTCGCCGGGGGCGAAAGCGCGCTCATGTCGGACGCCATGATCCTCCAGACCGCGTCGTAAAGACAGGCGAGCTGGCCTTAACCACCGTGGGCCGGAACGTATCTGGTGTCGCCCAGCGCGGAATGAATTCGCCACTGCAGGCCCTCGAAACGCGGGCCCGGCGGGCATACCGGCAGGATCGCATTGTCGATGGCAAAATTGCCCGTGCCGCACGATTCCCCCTGCGTCCATTCGAGCGTGGCTTCGTCGATCTGCTTGCCGTGCAGGCCCGCCGCACGCGCGGCGTCGATCGCCTGTTGCAGATCCATGACATTGCCGGAGATCGCATGGCTCGTATCGTATTCGTTCGGGTAGGGCGCCGTGAGCATGCCCGCCATGAGCGTCACCTGCTGCTCCTGGTCGGCGGAGTAGTACGTGAAACGCCCGTTCACGCCGCCCGCAGGTGTCGCCTCCAGGCCGACCGACATCAGCAACGCATCCGGCCGCCATTTCCTGTGCACGTAGTCGGTGGCGCGCCGCGTCATGGCGGCGACGTCGCTGGGCGGCCAGGGCGAGTTGCCCACCACCTGCGCGGCCTCCGGGTCGATGCCCGTGCCGGGTATCGCCGCGCCGTTCGGCATGATGAAGCCGTTCGGCTTCATGGAGTTCATCGCAAAGAGGACGACGGCGACCGCGGCGGCGGCAATCAGGCCGTAGCGCAGCGCGGGGTTGGCGACTGCTTTGCGGGTGGATGGAACGCCGCCATCGATCGCGGCAATGAGGCGCTCCATGTCGACATGGAAGTCGGGGTCGCGCCTGACCCTCGCGGCATGAAGGCCGCTGAGAGAGCGCAGCGATTCCGGCAAGTCAGCCTCGCCTGGTATGATGGCGTCGTTCACCAGCACCGGCACTACCTGCAGCCCCGGCGTCTTCAGCGCCGTCTCGAGTTCGATGCGCACCCAGTCCTGCGGATCATCGATGCGGCGGGCGCCCTCGGGCGTGCGCATTTCGAGCCACTGCGTTCCGATGATCGCCAGAAACACACGGCAGCGCGGCAGGACACCCAGGATATGCGCGCCGAAATCCGTACCGATCGGCGTCTTGTCGACATCCTTGTAGACGTGCGCCTTGCCGAACCTGTCGCACAGCTTGTCGTACATGCGCCCGACGGTGTCGGCGGTGTCGTCGCGGCGATAGCCGATGAAGATGTCCCGCCGATCCAAAACGCCCCGCGTTGCGATGAGGTCCGATACGGCGCTCCGCCGGCTCGCGAGGCGAGCGGGAAGAGAAGAGCCTTTTTGCCCGTGGAAGACAATCAGGCCCATTCCGGCCTGCACCTCCGCGGCCGATCGGTGAAACTTCACGGACCGGCTGAACCGGATGTTCACCATCGGTTGGCATGGTTGCGGCTACGGTAACCCTCGCCAAGGCGGGGATGACGCGGAGGCCGATCATGCATCAGGGGTCGATCCTTTTCACTGCCGCCGTGATGGCGATGGCGGGCGCGTGGTATGTCCTGCAGGACATGAAGCGCGCGGATGCGGATGCTCCGGCGGCCGAACAGGTGGTCATCGCGGTTGCGCAGGCCGAGGTACTGGCCGAGTAGTCGGCGTCAGGCCGGAAAGCCGGCCTCGAATCCTCACCGAAATGTGCCTGACTTTCGCTGCGGCGAAGGTAAGCTCCCCCGCAACGGACAACAGTTCCGGCGGAGGGAGAAGGTCATGTCGCAGCTCAGGATACGTGTGCTTGGCGGATGCGCCGCGGGCGCGCTGGCGATCGGGTCGCTGATCGCGGCGCCTGCGCTGTCGCAATCGGCGACGCCGGCCGTGCAGGGCAAGGTCGAGGTGAGCGTGCTGTCGTCGCGCTACGACCTGGTGTCGGGCGGGGACGCGCTGGTCGAGATCCGGGCGAGCGAAGGGGCGAAGGCGAGCGACCTGCGCGTGTCGCTCAACGGACGGCAGCTGGCGACGCCGCTGAAGTTCGACCAGCCGAGCAACACGCTGCGTGGGGTTCTCACCGGTCTCGACAATGGCGCGAACTGGCTGCAGGTGCGCACGCCGAGCGGATATTCGGTGAGCCAGCCGCTGGTGAACTATCCGATCACCGGGCCGATCCTGTCGGGCCCGCACATGAAGCCTTACGAGTGCAAGACCAAGGAGTCGGGCCTCGGGGAGCCGCTGGACGAGAACTGCTCTGCGCCGACGAAGCTGGAGTGGTTCTACAAGTCGACAGGACCGGCGACGGGGACGGGGCTGGCCGCGACGCAGTTCAAGGCGCTGGCGAACCCGAAAGGCGCGAAGCCCGCCGATCTGGCGACCGCGACGACAATCGACGGGCGGACCGTGCCCTACATCGTTCGCGTCGAGAGCGGGACGATCAACCGGTCCGTCTACCGCATCGCGGTGCTGGACGATCCGGCGACCGACGGGACGATTGCGGGCGAGGGATGGAACGGGCGGTTCGGCGTCACCTTCGGCGGCGGATGCGGCACGCAGTACAACCAGGGCGCCAACACGGCGACATCGGTGCTGAGCGATCTCTACCTGTCGCGCGGGTTTGCCTATGCGAACTCGACCGAGCTGGTGAACCAGCTGCACTGCAACCAGGTGCTGCAGGGCGAGACGTTGATGATGCTGAAGGAGCATTTCATCGAGGGCTATGGCGTTCCGAAATGGACGGTAGGCACAGGCGGATCCGGCGGGTCGATCCAGCAGATGGTGATCACGCAGATGTATCCGGGGCTGCTTGATGGCCTGCAGCCATCGCTGAGCTTCCCGGATTCGTCGATGCAGACGGCCGACTGCGGCCTGCTGCAGAATTTCTGGCGCACGACCGCCGGCAAGAAATGGAGCGAGGAAAAGAAGGACGCGGTGCTGGGCTATAGCCGTGGCACGTGCGGGTCGTGGGAGCGGTCCTTCGTGCGCACGATCCAGGCCGGCTTCGCGGAAGGATGCGCCGTCAGCGACAAGAGCCTGATCTACGACCCCAAGAAAAATCCGAAAGGCATCCGCTGCACGACGCAGGAGATGCGGGTCAACATCTATGGCAAGGATCCGAAGACCGGCTTCGCGCGGCGGCCGATCGACAATATCGGCGTCGAGTACGGGCTTAAGGCGCTCAATGAGGGCGCGATCTCGGTCGAAGAGTTCCTGACGCTCAACGAGAAGGTCGGCGGCAACGACATCGATGGCGGGTTCGTCTCGAAGCGCACGGTGGGCGATGCGCAGGCGCTCAGCGCGATCTATGCGTCGGGCACGATCAACACATTCAAGAACCTCGATCGCGTGCCCATGCTCCACTATCGCAGTTACACCGACACCACGACGCCGGGCGACATTCACGACCGGCACCGCGACCTGACCATCCGCGCAAGGCTGGAGAAGGCGACGGGATCGTCGGCCAACCAGGTAATCTGGGTGGCGGATCGCGCGCCGGGGCAGGGCCAGCCTGCGAAGGTGAACCTCGCGCCCATCGCGCTCGACGTGATGACGAAATGGCTCGATGCGATGGCGGCCGATTCCGCGCCGCTGACGCCGGCGAAAGTCGTCAAGCACAAGCCGGCCGATGCGGTGGACGCCTACTGGACGCCGGACGGCAAGCGGGTGAACGAGGTCGCGAGCTGGGATCCGGGCACGTCCTGGAACAAGACCTATCCGATCCATCTGGAGCCGCGGATCATGGCCGGCGCGCCGGTCGAGAACGACATCATGAAGTGTCAACTGAAGCCGGTCGACTTCGGCGCCTACAAGGCGAAGTTCTCGAAGGCGCAGCAGTCGCGGATGAAGAAGGCCTTCCCGGATGGCGTGTGCGACTGGAGCAAGCCGAGCGTGGGCTACACGTTCATCAAAGGGACTTATCAGCGGTACTAGCTGGGTCAGGGAGCGCGCCCTCGTCCTTCGAGACGCCGCTGCGCGGCTCCTCAGGATGAGAGCTAAACGCCTGACAGACCTGTAGCCCTCATGCTGAGGAGGCCGAAGGCCGTCTCCAAGCACGAGGGCGTACGCGCCTCTAGTCGTTGTCGTCGATGAAGTCTTCGATGCGGCTAACCAGTTTGCGCGCGAGGGGGAGGGATGGGTCGGCGTAGGTCGCGAGATTGGCTTCGCGATCCATCGGCGCTTTCTTGAGCACGTGGTTCATGCCGTCGATCAGCGTCATCCTGGTCTTCGGGGCGCGGTCGAGAAGTTTGGCGTCCTCGGCGGTGACTTGCAGGTCGGTTTTTCCCTGCACGATCAGCGTCGGAATGTTGGCGCGAGCCACGGCTTCGACCGGGTCGATGTTGATGACCGAGATCAGGTAGTCCTGAACGGCGGGGGCGAAGAGTTGCTGCAGGGCGGGGTGCATGGCGCTGACGTCGACATGGCGCCCGGCCTGGAGTTCGTCGAGGGCGCGGAAGGCGTCGGGGAGCAGCGGGGCGTTCGCCGGGTTGGCCTGCATCTGCGCGCGGATGACATCGGCCATCGTCCGTCCCATGCCGGCGACGAGGATCAGGCCGCAGACATCCTTGCGGCCCTCGGCGGCGAGCGAGACCATCAGCGCGCCTTCGGAATGGCCGAGCAGGAAGATGCAGCCTGAGCCGGGGCCGCGTTCGGTTTTGATCGCATCAATCCAGGCGCGGTAGTCGGCGACATAGGTTGCGGGCGTGACGGCGTTGGGATCGCCCGCGCCACTGCTTGCGAACATGCCGTGCTTGTCGACGCGCACGCTGGCGATGTCTTCCTTGGCGAATGCTTCGGCGAGCAGCTTGTAGACGTCCGTGTTGAGGCCAGCCGGATTGTTGCCGTTGCGGTCCGTGGGACCGGAGCCGGGAACGATCAGGACGACGGGGTCGCGGTGGCGGATGTCGACCAGCGTGCCGCGCAGCTCACCTGCGGAGATTTCCGAGATCGCCGGGGCGATATCGCCATCGTTGAACTTCTTTACGATGGCGATCACGGCGCCGATGACGGCGATGGAGACCGCGACGCTGACAGCTCCGGCGACGGCCTTGGCGCTTTTCTTCGCACTCTCGGTGACTTCGGTCGTGGAGGCATCGGCGTGGAGGCCCAGCGCCTTGGCGAGGCCGGGTGGGATGTTCGTCTTCACGGCGGGATGTCCCTTGTCCATTCCGCGCGCGATCGAGACCACCACCAGAAGCATGACAAGCAGAGCAACAGCCGAGCCCAGGCCCCACAGCAGCAGCGTCGTGTCCATCACCTCGTCCTCCATCGTCCGTGTCCCAACAATGTGCTTGACATTATCGGCAGTCAATATCAAAGTGATATCACTTCGATATTAATGACGGAGGGACTGTCATGACTGTCATCAGCCACAAGAGAACGCAGGAAAAACCCGCCAGCACGGGTAGCGGAGGTTTCCTGCTGGTGCTCGCGCTGGCCGGGTTCATTCTCGCCGGCTGGCTGTTCTTCCAGGGCATCATGATGGGAGAGAGCGGCGGGGATGGCGCGATGGTCGCGCTCTACATCATCAGCGCCGCTGTAGTGGTGCTCGCATCGATCCTGATCCTGTCGGGTCTCTATTCCATCCAGCAGAACGAAAGCACGGCGATCACGCTGTTCGGCAACTACAAGGGCACGGACAAGAAGCCGGGCCTGCGCTGGGTCGTGCCGTGGTACTCGCGCAAGAAGATCTCGCTGCGGGTGCGCAACGTGACCTCGCAGACGCTCAAGGTGAATGACAAGAAGGGCAACCCGATCGAGATCGCGGCTGTCATCGTCTGGCGCGTGGTCGATACGGCGCAGGCGCTGTTCGACGTCGACAACTACGAGACCTTCGTCAACATCCAGATCGAGACGTCGCTGCGCGAGATCACCTCGCACTTCGCTTATGACCATGGTGAGGGCGATGAGCCCACCCTGCGCGCCGATGGCGTGAAGGTCGGCGAGATGCTGCAGGCCCGCCTGCAGGAGCGTGTGGCGATCGCTGGTCTGGCCGTGGATGAAGCGCGCCTCTCGCACCTGGCCTATGCGCCGGAAATCGCGTCCTCCATGCTGCGCAGGCAGCAGGCGGAAGCGGTGCTGGAAGCGCGGGCCAAGATCGTGCACGGCGCGGTGTCGATGGTCGAAAGCGCGCTGCAGCAGCTGTCCGAGCGCGACATCGTGGTGCTGGACGACGAGCGCAAGGCGGCGATGGTGTCCAACCTCCTGGTGGTGCTCTGCGCCGATCGCGAGGCGCAGCCCATCGTCAATGCCGGCTCGCTCTACTAGGTCCAATCCAGAACAGGCGAGCCCATGCCTTCGCCCGGCAAGAAAGCGTTTCCCCTCAGGCTCGATCCGGCGCTCCACGCCGCGATCGAGCGTCTGGCGTCGCAGGAACTGCGCTCGGTCAACGCCGAGATCGAGTTCCTGCTGCGCGAGGCGCTGAAGAAACGCGGCGTGTCTGTGAAGGATGAGAAGTAGGCGCTTGAGGTTCGCCTAGGCGCGGATGTCGAGCAGGCGGTCCATCATGTCGGCTTCGACCCGCAGGACGAGAAGGTTGGCCTCGAAGTCGCGCCTCGCGGTCAGCAGGTCGACAATGTCTTTCGGCATATCGTCCCTGGATTCAGCGCGTGCGATCCGGCCTGCAGCAGCGGCGAAGCGCTGCGTTGCGGTCTGCATGCCTGAGAGGGCGGTGGCGGCGACAGGGCTCATGGTTCGAGAGCCTGCGCGCACAAAGCAAAGCAGGCGTTGGCCGGAACGTCGAAATTTCAGACAAATCCGGGGGATCAGGTCGAGCGTCAGACCCCTGTGATGACCCTCATTTTGAACCGGCGGCTATCACGCGCGTTCTCTGTTGGCCGAGAGGACGCGGGTTGTTCGAGTTTTCAATCTATCATCTTTTGCTGACGGGCCTGGGCCTGGCGATCCTGCTCGCCTACTGGCTCCCCCGCCTGTTCTCGGGGCGTGAACCCGCTGCAGCGGGTCTGTTGATCGGGTTGGGCTTCCTGATCTTCGGCTGGGTTCCGGGAGCGCCGGCCGCCCTTAGTCCGCTCGGCCTACCGCGACCGTGGGAAATTCTCAGCGAGCTGTGCGTCATCGCGGGTTTGTTCGGCGTCGGGCTCCGTATCGACAATCTGAAGGATTTCAGCCGGTGGTGGCCGACGGTGAGGCTTCTGGCCATCGCCATGCCGCTCACCATTCTCGCCGTTGCCGCATTCGGCTGGTGGATCGGCGCAATGACGTTGGGCGGGGGCCTGCTGCTTGGCGCCGTCCTGTCGCCGACAGACCCTGTTCTCGCCGGCGACCTGCAGGTCGGCAAGCCGAATGAGGGCGACGAGCACCTCGTTCGCAGCACGCTGACCGGCGAGGCCGGGCTGAATGACGGACTGGCCTTTCCGTTCGTCTATCTTGCGATGTCTATCGCGACCGTTGGCGGCGTGGAGGCGTCAGGTCTTCTGGATTGGTTCTGGCGGGATGTCCTCTATCGTATCCTTGTTGGCGCGTTCAGCGGGCTGGCGATCGGGCGGCTGCTAGGCTTCCTGCTTTTCGAATTCCCGCGCGAGAATGCACTGGCGAAGACGGAGGCCGGCGTGTTCGCGATGGCGGGCGTGCTGATCACGTATGGCCTGACGGAACTGGTCGAGGGGTATGGGTTCATCGCGGTCTTCATCGCGGGGGTCACGCTCAGGCGGACGGAGTCAGGGCATGAATATCACGGGCGCCTGCACAGTTTCTCCGAGAACATCGAACACGCGTTGACGGCGGTCCTGCTGGTCGCTCTGGGGGCGGCGCTGCCGGCGCTGCTCGCGGGGATCACGTTGTCGAGCATCGCCATCGCCGTTGCGCTCATCGTGCTGATCCGGCCGCTGATCGGCTGGGCTGCGCTGATGGGCTCTAAGCTCAAGGGGCGACAGCGTTTCGTGGTCGCGGTCTATGGCGTTCGAGGTGTCGGCTCGATCTACTATCTGAGCTACGCCGGCAGCCACATGGACCTGCAGAATGAGACGGAGCTGTGGGCCATAACCGCGCTCGCCATCGTGCTCTCGACCGTGCTGCACGGCTTCTCCGCGGCGTTCGCCGTGGAGAAGGTGACGGAGCCGGGAACGGTGGGCGCGGACGAGGGCGCCGCGCCGGACGACGAGAAGCCGGACGCGTCAGCCGCCTGACGACAGGCCCTGTTCCGCGCCCGTGTGGCGGCGCTCATGATCGAGCAGCCACTGCTTGCGCCACAGGCCGCCGGCATAGCCGGTGAGCGTGCCGTCGGCGCCGATGACGCGGTGGCAGGGCAGGATGATGGCGCAGCGATTGAGGCGGTTGGCGTTGGCGACGGCGCGGACGGCGCTGGGGCGGCCGATGCGTTCCGCCATCTCCTGATAGGAGCGCGTGACGCCGGGCGGCACGCGGCGGAGTTCGTTCCACACATCGTTCTGGAAGTCGGTGCCGGCGCCAGCGATCTTCGAGGTGAATTTCAGGCTCTTGCCGGCGAAATAGTCGGCGAGTTCCTTGCGGATCAGTTTGAGCGCCTTGGTGTCGCCGGGTAGGACGGTGGCGTTGAAGTGCTTGCGGTAGCGGTCGACGTGTTCCTGCAGCTTCTTGCGCTCGACGAATTCCAGCATGTGGAGGTGTGTGTCGTCGGCGATAGCCAGCATGGGGCCGAGGGGCGTATCGATCCAGTCCATGGCGAACGTCTTGGCGTCGCGCGACTTGTTGGGGGCGTCGCCGAACTGGCGGGCGAAGGCTTCGCGGAAGCCGGAGCCGGAATCGAAGCCGGCGTCGAGCTGGGCTTCGATCACGGCGTCTCCTTTCCTGATGGTGTTGAAGGCATGGCCCAGGCGGCGGGCGCGGGCGTATTGCGAGAAGCTCATGTCGAAGCGCTTCTGGAACTGGCGGCGGGCGGTCGCGGGCTCGATGCCCATCTCGCGCAGGTCGTCCTCGCTCCAGCGGCGGGTGGGGTCTTCCTCGACCAGCCGCAGCAGCTTCTCGATGACGACGCCGGGGGCGTTGGGATCATCGAGGGGACGGCAGCGCTTGCAGGCGCGGAAACCGGCGGCGATCGCCTCATTCGGCGAGCCATAGAAGGTGATGTTCTTCGACAGCGGCGTGCGTGCGGGGCAGACCGGGCGGCAGAAGATGCCGGTGGTCTTCACGCCGACATAGATCACGCCGTCCAGCTCGGGATCGCGGCGCAGGATGTGTTCGTAGAGTTTGTCGTGGTCGGGGAGGCGGTTCAGCATGGCTTTGCCTATGTGGCTGTTCGTGGGTGTAGCCTCAAGATAGGCGCCGGGGCAGGGCGCGCGGCCGGAAAAACGACATCACCGTCGGGCGGCGTGTTGCCAGTCATCTGGCGTTCAGGCACGGCGTGCGAGCCAGTGCTTGCCGGGATCGTGGACGTGGGAATCCGAATTCCAGGGTCATTGGCGCAACGTCACCGGACATCAGAGCCGGGGCGCAACGACAACAATGAGACGGAGTTCTTCCCCATGAAAACCATCGCCCTTCTGGCGGCCGCCGCGGCCGCTTTTTCCCTGTCAGCCTGCGCGACCGCGCACATGGCGCGGCCCGTCGCACTGGAGACCGCCGATTCGACGCCGATCTTCGGCATTGGCGGCGGCGAGACCGGCGCGTTCACGGCCGGCCAGACCAACGGCAAGTTCAGCCGCTCGGCGACGCGGCTGTCCTTCTTCGAAGTCTACAACATGCGCGATGGCGGCGCGAAGTTCAGCCTGACCGGGCCGGAATTCACCAACGGCGTCGATGCGCGCTGCACGATGAAGGAGCGGTCGGTGACGATTGACTGGGTGGAGATGAAACCCGCGCCCATGGCGTACGGCTGCGAATTCTCGACCGACGGCCAGCGTGTGCCGGCGCTGTTCGAGGTCCAGGAAACGGCGTCGGGCCCGACGAACAAGCAGGAGCGCCGCGGGGAGGTGATGGTCGACGGCGCCATTCTCGACATCCGTTCGGTGCACGAGATCGAAGGCGGCGTCCTGCCCGTGTCGGCCCCCATCGGCTACGTGTTCGAGCGCGATGGCGTCGCCATTGGCGGGGTCGAGATCAATGGCGACCAGGTGATGTTCGCTGCGCCGGGCGCCAGCGCGGCTGACCGCAAGGCCATCCTGCTGGCGGCGGTGGCGCTGTCGGTGTTCTGGGATCCGGCGAATCTCGACGCCTGACGGGCGATAGCTGCCGAAGAGGCATGGCGGGGCGTGGTGGATGCTTGACATCCCGGCCCGCCGGTCCTTTGACAGGCCGATGAAACCGCCCTCCCAGAGACAACTTCGCGCCGGGGAACTGATCCGGCATGCGCTTATGGATATCTTCTCGCGCGAGGAGTTTTCCGACCCGGATCTTTACGGCAAGTCGATCACCGTGACCGAGGTGCGCATCTCGCCGGATCTCAGGAACGCCACGGCGTTCTGCGCCCCGCTGGGCGGGGACGAGATGGCCAAGACCGTTGCGGGGCTGAACCGCGCGGCCGGCTTCCTGCGCGGGCGGTTGAGCCGCGAGATCGACATGCGCGTGACACCCGTGCTGCGCTTCATCGCTGACGACAGCTATGACGAGGCGCGGCGGATCGAGCAGCTGCTGGCTTCCGATCGCGTGCGACGGGATCTCAGGAAAGAGGACTGAGCGGCATGGCCTTCATGATCGCGGTCACGGGGGGCTCTGGCTCGGGCAAGACGACGCTGGCGCGCGCGCTATTCGCGCGGCTCGGGGCGGAGACCTGCCAGCTGGTGACCGAGGACAATTACTATTACGGCCGCACGCACTACGGGCAGGCTGCGCTGACGATGGACCACGCGCAGCTGGAGCGGACCTTCAACTTCGACGATCCGGCCAACAAGGACATGGCGCACCTGCGCCGCGACATCGAAGCGCTGAAGCGTGGCGAGGCGATCGAGCAGCCGGTCTATGACTTTCCCAGCCACGACCGGAAGAAGGGCGTGACCAGGCGGATCGAGTCCCGGCCTGTCGTTATCATCGAGGGGATCCATGTTCTGTCCGATCCCACGTTCGCGGACATGTTCGATCTCACCGTGTTCGTCGATGCACCGGCGGACCTGCGCCTGATCCGCCGCATCCGCCGCGACGAGGCGGAGCGGGGCAGGACAGCGGAGAGCGTGATCCAGCAATACCTGCGCTTCGTGCGCGCGGCGCAGGCGCGCTTCATCGATCCCGCGAAGCACTATTGCGATATCGTGGTCGCCTGCGAAGCCGCGCCGCCGAACCGCGATGCGGCGCCGGATGCGGATTCCATCGACCGGCTGGTCGCGCCGGTGTGGACGCAGCTGCAGAAGCTGGGCGTCGCGCCGGCCTGACGCTCTCATCCTCTAGGGGAACCTGTCGCGGAACAGCGTGTTCCATACCGACAGGCCCCTTGCTGGGCCTGACCCGGCAGGAGGATACAATGGCTCAACCCGGATACGAGCGTCCCGCAGAAGGCGATGCCGCGCCCAAGGTTTCCGGGCAGACCGCGCGCCAGGGCCAGAACGTCAAAGGCATGATCTGGGTACTTGTCGTCGGGGTTGTGCTGGTGGTCGCCGCCTACGCGATCATGCTGGCTCTGCAGTCCGAGCCCGTTTCCCCCGACGGCCGGGCGACAGACGACCCGCAGTCAGTCCAGACCGCGCCAACGCCGGGACCGGCAGGCCCCGCGCCCGTGACTCCGGAAACTGCGCAGTCTCCGAATTAGTGAGCAGCGAGCACGTTGCTGCTCGCGCGTCCGTGAGCTAGGTTACAAGAACAGAGCCTGAAGGCGTAAACGCCAAACGGCCTCCACCTCCCCAACGAGCACATCTCCCCAACGCACGGGCATGGACCCGAGGCGAGCGGCATGGGCGGCGATCAACGCCCGCTCCGCGTTCTGGAGGTGGCGTATGGATTTCAGGAATACAGCGGACGGCGCGGACCACGACAGCCGTGGCTTTCATCTGGATGGTAACATCCGCGGCGCAGTCGTCGTGGTTGTCGGCGCGGCAGCGCTGGTCGGTCTCGCATTCGGCGGCATGGTGATGCTGACCTCGCCGGACGGCTGGATCATGAAAGCAGCCAATCAGGCGATGATGACGGCGCAGCAGGGAACGCTGGCGTCCTACGACATCGCGGACTCGCAATAGCGCCCTAGGCGCCAGCCGGTTCAGCGCCGCCTTCCTGGATGTCGGGCACGCCCACGATGTGGAAGCCCGCATCGACGTGGACCACCTCGCCCGTGATCGAACGGCCGATCGGCGAGAGCAGGTAGAGGGCGCAGCCCGCCACCCCTTCCATCGATGTGTCTTCCTTCAGCAGCGACCAGTCGCGGCCGGTGCTCATCAGGCCTTTGCCGCCCTTGATGCCCGCCAGCGACAGCGTGCGCATCGCGCCCGCGGAGATGGCGTTCACCCGGATGCCCTTCGTGCCGAGGTCGCGCGCGGCATAGCGGGTCGAGGCCTCAAGCGCGGCCTTGGCGACGCCCATCACGTTGTAGGACGGCACGGTGCGCTCGGCGCCCAGATAGGTCATGCAGACGATCGAGCCGCCGTCGGGCATGATCTCGGAGGCGCGGCGCGAGCAGTCGATGAACGAGTAGACCGAGATGTCCATCGCGCGGCGGAAGCCCTCGCGCGTGGTGTTCGCCACCATCGAACCCTGCAGCTCTTCCTTGCCGGCGAAGGCGATGGAGTGGACAAGGAAATCGATCTTGCCCCACTTCGCCTTGATCGCCGCGAAGGCGGCGTCCATGCTGGCGTCATCCGTCACGTCGGCCGGGATCATCGTGTCCATGCCGATGCTCTGGACCAGCGGGCGCACGCGGCGCTCGAGGTTCTCGCCCTGATAGGTGAAGGCGATCTCGGCGCCCTGCGCCGCCAGCTGCTGGGCGATGCCCCACGCGATGGAACTGTCATTGGCGACGCCCATCACGACGCCGCGCTTGCCCTTCATCAGATCGCCCGCGGGAAAGGACCATTTGGACATGGGGCCAGCTCCTTGCTCTGTGGCTCGCGGGGTAGGGGAGCCGGGCAGAAGCGTCAAGCTGGCGGGGAAATGGCGCCCAGCGAACAGCGGCATCTACGGGGCGTCTTGCAGAATCGAGCCTGCGGCTCGGGACGCGCCGCCTTACGTCGTGGTTAGACCTTCGCCACCATGACGGAGCCGTTGGTGCCGCCGAAGCCGAAGGAGTTGGACATCACCATCTTGATGACGGCTTCGCGCGCCTCGCGGATGATGTTGACGCCGTAGGCGAGGGGGTCGAGCTTCTCGATGTTGATGGAGGGAGCGACGAATTTCTCCTTCATCATGATCAGCGAGTAGATCAGCTCCTGCACGCCGGCGCCGCCCAGCGAGTGGCCGGTCATCGACTTGGTGGCGGAGATCATCGGCTGGTCGGCGGCTTCCTGGCCGAAGACTTCGCGGACGGCTTCGAGTTCCTTCACGTCGCCGACCGGCGTCGAGGTGGCGTGCGGGTTGAGATAGTCAGGCGCGCGCCCGGCCTGTTCCATGGCGAGGCGCATGGCGCGCGCGGCGCCTTCGCCGGAGGGGGCCACCATGTCGAAACCATCGGACGTGGCGCCATAGCCCGCGACTTCGCCGTAGATCGTCGCGCCGCGGCGCTTGGCGTGTTCATATTCTTCCAGCACGAGCATGCCGGCGCCGCCGGCAATGACGAAGCCGTCGCGGTCAGCGTCGAAGGCGCGCGAGGCGCGGTGCGGTTCGGCGTTGTACTTGGACGACATCGCGCCGAGGCCGTCGAACAGGCAGGACAGCGTCCAGTCGAGTTCCTCGCCGCCGCCGGCGAACATCACGTCCTGCTTGCCCCACTGGATCTGCTCGGTGGCGGCGCCGACGCAGTGCAGCGACGTCGTGCAGGCCGACGAGATCGAATAGTTCACGCCGAGAATCTTGAAGAGCGTCGAAAGTGTCGCCGATGCTGTGGACGACATCGCCTTGGGCACGGCGAACGGGCCGACACGGCGGGGCGAGCCTTTCTCGCGGGTCGAGTCCGCCGCAGCGACGATGGCGCGCGTGGATGGACCGCCGGTCCCAACAATAAGCCCGGTGCGCGGATTGGAGATGATGCTCTCATCGAGGCCCGCATCGGCGATCGCCTGCGTCATCGACATGTGGCACCAGCCGGCGCCATCGCCCATGAAGCGCATCGCGCGCTTGTCGACATGGTCTTCCGGATTTGCCTTCGGCTTGCCGGCGACCTGCGACTTGAATCCCTTGTCGGCGTATTCCTGCATGAAGGAGATGCCCGACACGCCGTTCTTCAGGCTGTGGGTGACTTCCTTGATGGTGTCGCCGATGGAGGAGACGATCCCCATACCCGTGACGACCACCCTGCGCAGATCGGGGCCTGTACCGGCCATCGCGATTTTCTCCCAAAACGTCCAGACATGGTGGCTAGAAGCCGAACCAGACGATGTCTGGCTTTTACCCGGCTACGTTCTTCAAGCCAACTTTCATGTCCTTGGCTTCGTAAATCTTCTCGCCATCCAGGAACACGCTTCCGTCAGCGATCCCCATGGTCAGGCGTGAGCGGATAGCGCGGCGGATGTCGATTTCGTAGCGCACCAGCTTCTTGTCGGGCGTCACCTCGCCCGCGAATTTCACCTCGCCCACGCCCAGCGCGCGGCCCTTGCCCGGCGAACCCGACCAGCCGAGCCAGAAACCGACCAGCTGCCACATCGCATCCAGTCCCAGGCAGCCCGGCATGACGGGGTCACCCGGGAAATGGCATTTGAAGAACCAGAGATCGGGACGGATATCGAGTTCCGCAACGAGATGGCCGCGTTTCGCGATCCCGCCGTCGAGCGAGATCTCGGTAATGCGGTCGAGCATCAGCATCGGCGGGATGGGAAGCTGCGCATTGCCCGGCCCGAACAGCTGTCCGTGCCCGCTCTTCAGCAGGTCGTCGTAGGAATAGGACGACTGAGGCTTGTGGAAATCGTGGGGGGACTGAGGCATGAAAGGCCGCTCCGGCGAGGAGAGGCCCGTTAACACGCGGGAGTCAGGGGCTCAAGCGCGGGCGGCTGGCGCCCAAAACCCTAGTGATTTCCGGGCTCGGCAATCAGGGCGTCGACGCCCCAGAGCAGCGTCTTGCGGATCCAGCCCGAACGGCCCTCCGCCTCGACCTTGCACCAGGCGGGCGCGCAGTCCCCGAGGGAAACGACGGCCCCGGCGGCGAAGCGTGCGACCAGCGCGGAACGGGGATTGGCGTCGCGATAGATCGCGCCTGCGTCGGTGGTGATGGCGGTGCGTTCCGCCGCGAGCTGGGACTTGTTCACCCAGACCTCGTCGCCCATCGGATCGCGCACCTTGCGCCAGTCCTTGCTCTCGCGGACCACCACGACCGGCAGGCCGAGACGTTCGTAGGTCCAGCGTACCGGATAGTCCGTTGACGGGCCCGAGCGGCCGTTGACCTCGTCATGCCGCAGGCTGGCATAACGGGGCACGGGCTTGCCGGAGAACTCGCTGAGGCGCGGGGCGGTCGTTTCTGCGGCCACGGCCTTGAAGCTGCCGGGGGCGAGGGGTTCCTGAGCGTGGGCGAGGGCGGCGCCGAAAATCTGCGCAATCGCGAGAAAAGTGACGAGACGGATGCGTTTTTCGCTCACGGCGCGGCATTCCTCGTGTTGGAGAAGGCGAACCGACATCAGAAACACGTCGTGGTGAAAGCGCGCTTAACCACACAGCGTAAATTGAGTGAATCCGCCGTTAGCCGTGGGAACGCGACGACGCCGTGATTTCCCCAACGCCGGTTGGCCCGGCGTGATGGCTTTGCTACACCGCCAGAAGGGCGAGACGGAGAACCCGCGCGCCGCGATAACAGGGAACGCCCGAAGAGATGCCCATGTCCCGTCCGAAGGTGAAGGTCATCGTGACCCGCCGGCTGCCCGAGCCGGTCGAAACGCGGATGGCGGAGCTCTTCGATGTCGAGTTCAACGCAACCGACACGCAGATGACGATCGAGCAGCTGGCCGACGCAGCCACGCGCTGCGACGTGCTGGTGCCGACACTGACCGACCGGATCGACGGACGCACGCTGGCGCGGGCGGGGGACAGGCTGCGCCTGATCGCCCAGTTCGGCGTGGGCGTGGACAATATCGACGTTCAGGCGTGCGTCTCGCGCGGCATTACCGTGACCAACACGCCGGGCGTGCTCACCGAAGACACCGCCGATATGACGATGGGCCTGATCCTCGCCGTGCCGCGCCGGATCGTGGATGGCGTCAGCGCCGTGCAGTCGGGCCAGTTCACCGGCTGGTCGCCGACCTGGATGCTGGGGCGCAGGATCTACGGCAAGCGGCTGGGCATCATCGGCATGGGCCGCATCGGCACCGCCGTCGCGCGCCGCGCCAAGGCGTTCGGTCTGCAGATCCATTATCACAACCGCAAGCCTGTTCGCGGCCCTGTCGCCGAGCAGCTTGAGGCGACCTACTGGGAAAGCCTCGACCAGATGCTGGCGCGGATGGACATCGTCTCCATCAACTGCCCGCACACACCGGCGACGTTCCACCTGCTGAGCGCGCGCCGCATCAAGCTGATGAAGCCCGAGGCCTATCTGGTGAACACGGCCCGCGGCGAAGTCATTGACGAAGCGGCGCTGATCCGCGCGCTGGAGGCTGGCGAAATCGCCGGCGCCGGTCTCGACGTGTTCGAGAACGAGCCCAATCTCAACCCCCGCCTCAAGGCGCTGCGCAACGTGGTTGTACTGCCCCACATGTCATCGGCGACGCTCGAGGGCCGGATCGACATGGGCGAGAAAGTCATCATCAATATCAAGACCTTCGCTGACGGCCACAAACCGCCGGACCGGGTGATCCCGGCGATGCTCTAGGCCCGCCGCCGCTTCAGTCCCGCCATCGTTTGGCCGCTGTCGGCTGTAATGTTTTCGAGGCGGAACGAGGATTTCGTCCGCAGAAGAACGGGTGTGGCGAGATGCGTATTCTGGCGGTGACAGTGGTCGCTGTGGCAATGTTCTCGGCTGGCGCGGCCAGCGCGCAGGTGGCGGCCGGACAGGCCTACACAACATCCGCCTACACCATCGAGCCATTCACTCCGTCCGCGCCGATCACCATCCAGGGTTCGGGCGTGCGCTTGCGCGCGGAGCCTTTCGCCGGACAGACGCCGGTGCTGTCCTCCGGCAGCACGGGGCTACAGCTGAACGTGGTCGGGATCGCCCGCCAGGCCGACTGGGACTGGTATCAGGTCATCCTGAAAAACGGTCAGCGCGCCTTCATCCGGTCGGACCTCACCTCAGCGCCGTCGCAAGGATCGGGCGGCACGCCGCCACCGACCGTGGTCGCGGCAACGCCCACTGCGCCCCAGCCGCAACCGCACGTCTACACGCCGCCGGCCCAGCCGCAGCCTTACGTGCCGCCGACTTATACGACGCCGGCCGTTCCGATCGATCCGCCCGCCGTGCAGCTCGCGCCGCCGGTCGCTCAGCCGTCGCCGCCTCAACCGGCCAACACCGGCCGCCCCTCGCTCGACCTGCCGAGGCCGACCGACCCGCCGGGTCTGCAATCCCACTGATCGGCCGTCCTGCGCCCTCGGCCGGGACTGGCTTTAGGCCCGAGTCTCATTCAATCTGGGTTCAGCCGGGGTCCGGCGCTATCGGGGCATGAACACCAGGGGTGGGACGATGACGATCCGCAAGCTTGCCGCCGCCGCTATCGCGGCCTCCGCCATGGCATTGTCCGCCTGCGCGACGGAGGAGGGCTATCGCCAGCACATGAACATGGAGGTCGGCCGCTCATCGGACGAGATCCTCATGAAGTGGGGCGCGCCCAACCAGCGCACGCAGATGTCCGGCGGGCAGGAGATGTGGAGCTACACAAAGACCACGGTGGACGAGACCGCGGGCTATTACCGCGACGAGTCGCGCGAGGTGACGCGCACCTTCACCGACAAGGATGGCAAGAAGAAAACCGAGACGATCACCGAGACCTTCCCGGTCTGGCAGCCGCCGCAGGTCTATCGTTCGAGCTGCACGACACGGTTCGTGATGGCGGGCGGGCGCGTTGAATCCTACGCCTTCGATGGCGAGGGCTGCGTCGCGGAAGAGCTGCAGTAGGCGCTACTCCTCGATCTTGAGCCGGCTCTCGGTTCCAGCCTCGACCGCCTCTTCGGTGAAGCGCAGGTCGTCCCACCCTTTCTGCGAGTAGAGGCGCGTCTGGTCGGAATGATGCGGCGAGGTTGAATCGGTTGATTCCGAATAGGTGAGGATGCCCTGGCTCACCGGGCCCCTGTCGGTGAACTCCATTGTCATGATCCAGCTCGCGCCATGGCGGATGCTGGTCCAGCCCAGCTTCGGTTCGAGGCTCTCGACCGTGATGACGTTGAAGACGCCTTCGGGGCCTGCGCCGCCGTGGATCGGGATGCGTTCCTGCCCACGTGTTTCGCGCTGCACGTCGCCGAGGCGGGCGTCGGCGGGGATTTCAAGTTCGGTCAGCTTGTCGACCGCCTTGGCCAGAGCCTCGAGGACTTTCGGGTCCGACGTGTCGAGCGTGTTCGGCGTCGTCACCGGATTTTTCGGGTCGAACGGGACCTTGAATTTCAGGCCGCCATTCTCCGCGAACAGGTGGAACAGGTGCGCGCCGCGGCTGTCGAGATCGACCTTGCCATCCCATTTCGCGAGCGCATTGCAGGCGGCGGGAATGCCGGGGCGTTCGGACTGCCAGCAGATTTTCGAGAGCGCCTCGCGCGACAGTTCCGCGCCATAGTGGCGGTTGCCGTACATGACCTTCTGCAGCGTGCCGAGATCGAATTTCGGCGCGCCGAGGCCATCCGTGCCCGCGACGCGATCGGCGACCTGGATCAGGCCGAGGCGCGTGCGCAGCGAACGTGGCGTCGCTTCATCGCCCCAGATCGGGCTGTAGCCCGTCATCGGCTGGGCGGGGTTGGTGAGCCAGTAGCTGTCATTGCTCTGCGTGACGTAGTCGGTGCGGAAGAGGTGAGGCGATGCGGCCGGGCCGAACACGCCGGGCGACGTTGAATCCGGATCGGTCTTCCAGTCGCAGGCGGCTTTGCTTCCATCGAGAACGGGGACGCGTTCCTTCTTCCACTGCTCGCGCGCGAAGTCGGAGATCGAGCACTGCGCGGCAAGTTCGGGCGTCACGTTGGGGATCATGCCGAGATCGCCATAGAGCGCCTCGCCGGATGAATCCGCCGCCGTCGTGTTGAAACGATAGGACTGGTACTTCGCGAGCACCTGCCGGAGCTCTTTCACGCTCTTCGCCTGCCAGACGGCCATGTACTGGTCGACATCGCGCAGACCCACGCGCGGCGTGCGCAAGGCGAAGGCAGTCTTCGTGGTCCACGGATAGGTTTTCGAGGACACGACACTGCCCCAGCGTGTCGAATAGAGCGTGCGGGTTTCTGGCTGGAGCGCGCCATCGCGCAGCACCTGCACGGTGACCTCCGTGCGATCCATCGCGACGGGTTTGCCCTCGTACATGTACTTCGTCGGATCGCCAGGATCGAGCGTGAGCTCGTAATAGCCATAGCGGCGCGCGGTGGAGACAGTGTTGCTCCACGCAATGTTTTCCGTGTGGCCCATGCGGATCAGCGGCATGCCGATGTAGGACACGCCGACAATGTTGAGCTTGCCGGGAATTGTGAAGTGCGAGCGATAGAAGCGGTTCGGCCCGTCCCACGGATAGTGCGGATTGCCGAGCACCATGCCCTTGCCGCCCTTCGTCACCTCGCGGCCGAGTCCGTAGGCGTTCGAGCCAAGGTCGATCTCGTTGATGTACGCGTCAGGCGCGAGGCCGGCGTGATCGGCTGAGGGCGGGGCCGCGCTGGTTGTCGGCGCGATGAAACCGTCAATCGTCTGGCCGACATACATGTGACGCCAGAAATCGATCTCGGCGATTTCCCTGACCCACGGCTGTCCCTTGCAGCGTGGATCGGTGATCGCCGGGCCCTTGTCGCGGATGTAGCGGTTGACGCCGGCGACGTATCCGGCGGCGAGTTCGCGCGCGTCCGCCGAAGGCGTGTCGGGCGAATCTGCGGCGCCGGCGAGCAGCTTCTCGGGATCGCCCGTCTGGTTGACGCGCTGGTGGTAGAGATCGCTCGCGATGTTGGCGTCGTCCTTGCCCGGCCCGAGATAGCGGGCCCGTTCCGCCTTCACGGTGAGCATGCGGTCGAGGATCTCGCAGATATTGTCTTCCGCGCTGGCGTAGCCGAAGCCATAGCCGATGCCGCCGTAATCATCCGCCTTGATGTGCGGCACGCCATAAGCCGTGCGGCGAATCTCGGCGCTGAAGCGCGAGTCCGCGCCCGGGGTTGCCGACGTGCAGCCTGCAAGCGCAATCATCGCGATTGCGGCATACGATTTCAGGGCCATGCGAGGCTCTCCCTTCCGCGCAGGCGCGCACCCTAGCATGCGCATCTCCCACGGAAACCTAGCCGTTTGCCCCTTGTCCTCGCCCGGGGGGCAGGCGCATCCTCCCGCACACACTTGGGAGGACTGACATGAGACTGGCTGCTTTCGGCATTGCCGTCGCGTTTTCAGCGGCCGGCTCAGCCGCCTTCGCCCAGATACCCGCACCCAAGACCACCGATCTCGGTGACGGTATTCATGTGATCTTCGGAGCGGGCGGTAATATCGGTGTCTCCGCCGGGGCGGACGGTGCGTTCGTGATCGACGACCAGTATCCCAATTCCGCGCCCGCCAATCTCGAGAAGATCAAGACGATCGCCGGCGCCGGTCCGCGCTATCTCGTCAACACGCACTGGCATGGCGACCACGCGGGCGGCAACGCGGCTTTCGCCGAAGCCGGCGCGATGATCTTCGCGCATGAGAACGTGCGGAAACGTCTCAGCGGCGAGGTGAAGTCCATCGGCCTCAACGGCCAGCCGGCGCCCGCCTCGCCCGAGCCCGCCTGGCCGGTCGTTACCTTCACCGAAGGCGTCGACTTCTTCCTCAATGACGAGAAGATCGTCGTGTCGAAGGTTCCAGCCTCGCACACGGACGGTGACTCCATCGTCGTCTTCGTCGAGCCCAACATCATCCACACCGGCGATCTCTTCTTCAACGGCATCTTCCCGGTGATCGACTTGGGTTCGGGCGGCTCGGTGCGCGGCTATCTCTCCGCGATGGAAAAAGTCTGGGCGATGGCGGACGACAAGACGCGCATCATTCCCGGCCACGGCGACATGGCGACGAAGGTCGATCTCAAGAAGCAGATCGACATGCTCACCGGCGCCATCGCGGCGGTCGACAAGCATGTGAAGGCCGGCGACTCGCTGCAGAAGACGGTCGCGGCCAAGCCGCTGAAGCCGTGGACGAAATATGCGTGGAGCTTCATCAGCGAAGACAGCTTCACGACCACGCTCTATAACGGCCTGAAGAAGTAGGGGGACATCATGCGCAATCTCATCTCGACCGGCGTTGCCTTTGCCGCGCTCGCTCTATCCGCGTGTGCCACCACCACGCCCATGGAGCCGGATCTCACGGCGCGGCATCCGCCTGAAGTTCTTCCGGTCCCGCCGCGTGTTCCGGTTCCGCCACCTTCGCCTCCCGCAACCCCACCCGCTCCAAACAGCCAGGCGTTCGCGCGGGTGGTCGATCTCGGCTCAGGTGTTTCCATGCTGATCGGGCAGGGCGGCAATCTCGGCATCAGCGTCGGCGATGACGGCGTGTTCCTGATCGACAACCAGTACGCCACCAACGCGGCAGCCAACCTCGCGAAGATCGAGGAGCTCACCAAGGGCAAGCCGAAATTCCAGATCAACACGCACTGGCACGGCGACCATGCCGGCGGCAACGCGGTGTTCGCGAAGGCCGGCGCGACCGTGTTCGCAAGCGACAGCATCCGCAAGCGCCTGACCGGCGAGACAGTCACCACCGGCCGCACGGCGCTTGCCGCGCCGCTGCCGAAGGAGGCGTGGCCTGTCGTCACCTTCGTCAACGGCATCGACTTCCATCTCAATGGCCAGACCATCCGCGCCATCCGTGCGCCCCTGCCTGCGCACACCGATGGCGACACGTTCGTCTACTTCGTCGAGGCCGACGTTCTGCACACGGGCGATACCTACATGAAGGACCGCTATCCCTTCGTGGACACCGGTTCGGGCGGCACGCAGGCCGGGTTCATCGCCGCGCTCGAGAAGCTGATCGAGATCGCCGGGCCCAAGACCAAGGTGATCCCCGGCCATGGCGAACTGGCGACAGAAGCAGACCTGCAGGCCGCGCTCGACATGCACAAGGGCGCGCGCGCTGCAGTGGATGCGCAGGTGAAGGCAGGCAAGACGCTGGAGCAGACCATCGCAGCCAAGCCCCTCGCCCAATGGACACCCCGCTTCGGCCCAACCGGCGGCTTCATCACCGACGACGCCTATGTGACAGTGATCTACAACGAGCTGAAGAAGTAATCAGCCGCCGCAGACTGGGCACGCAGGGTCAGGCTTCAGCGTCACCGTGCGACTGTCGCCGGTGAGGCCATCGAACAGCCACAGCTTGCCGGCCATTGATGCGCCCGCGCCGGTGATTTCCTTGATCGCCTCAAGCGCAAGACGTGCGCCGACGATGCCGGTGAGCGGGCCGATGACGCCGACGGCGGCGCAGGTTTCTTCCGTTTCGGGCATTTCGGACACGAGGCAGCGATAGCAGGGCAGGCGTTCGGCGTCGGGCCTTCCCTTGGTCTGGCCGGACTTGAACACTGATACCTGCGCGCTCCAGCGCCCCACCGCGCCGGACACGAGCGGCAGTCCCAGCTCATGGCAGGCGGCATTGACGTCAAAGCGTGTCGCGAAGCTGTCGGAACCGTCGACGACGATGTGCGCCCCCGCCAGCATTGCGGCTGCGTTGGAAGCATTCAGCCGCTCGCGCTGCTCGTGAATCTGGACGCCCGAATTGAGGCCCTTCAGCCGGGTCGATCCCGCCTCGGTCTTGGGCCAGCCAATATCGCCGCCGCCGAACAGCACCTGCCGCTGCAGGTTGGACAGAGACACCACGTCGTCGTCGATCAGTGTCAGCGCGCCGACGCCGGCTGCTGCAAGATAAAGCGCCGCGGGGCCTCCAAGCGCGCCGAGACCCACGAGCGCCACGTGTGCATTCAACAGCTTCTGCTGCCCGGGCCCGCCGATCTCGCGCAGCATGATGTGCCGGGCGTAGCGTTCCAGTTGTTCGGGCGTTAGACTCATGATCTTCGCTCAATCCTCCCGGAGCAGAAATCATGGCCGACGCACTTGTACAATGGGACGGCCCGCGCCGGTGACGACGGAGCCTGCCTCCAACGTCTACGCGCCGCTGGTCGAGGAAATCGTCAGCGGCAGGCGCAACGTCTTCCTGACGGGCCGCGCGGGCACGGGCAAGACGACGTTGCTGCGCCAGCTGATCTTCAATTCGCTCGAGAAGGCGGTGGTGCTGGCGCCGACGGGACTCGCGGCGGTGAATGTCGGCGGGCAGACCATCCATTCCTTCTTCAACTTCCCGCCGCGCCTGCTCGACGCAGGCGACACACGCAAGATCCGCAACCAGAGACTCGTGAAAGCCATCGAGACGATGGTGATCGACGAGGTCTCCATGGTGCGCGCCGACATGATGCAGGCGATCGACAATTCGCTTCGCCTCAACCGCGCCGACAAGCGGCCCTTCGGCGGCGTGCGCATGATCCTGTCAGGAGACCTGCACCAGTTGCCACCGGTTGTCGGCAATGATGTCGAGCATATCCTGCAGGAGACCTATGGCGGCGCGTGGTTCTTCAAGGCGCCAGGTTTCCAGGCGGCGCAGTTCCGGCTCGCGGCGCTGAAGCGCATCTTCCGGCAGGAAGACGCGGCTTTCATTCGCATCCTCAACAGCCTGCGCAATGCACGGCTGAGCGAGGAGGACGAGGCGATCCTGAAGACGCGCGTCTCGGATCGCTCGTCGGCGGAAGCCAGCATCACGCATGTCGTGCTGACGCCGAACAACGCCGCCGCGTGGAAGATCAACCAGCTGCGTCTTGCGGAATTGCCGGGTCCGGCGCGCGGTTACACGGCGGCGCTGGAGGGCAATTTCGAACCCAAGGCGTTTCCGACCGAGGAAGTGCTGGAGCTGAAGGCCGGCGCACGGGTGATGATGATCCGCAACGATCCGTCGGGCAGGTGGGTCAACGGATCGCTTGGCGTGGTGCAGGGGCTGGGCGAGAGCGAAGCCTATGTGAAGATCGGCGGCGAGACGCATCGCGTCTCGCAGGCGGCGTGGGAGAAATTCCGCTACGAGTTCGACGCCGCGGCGAAATCGGTTTCACGCTCTGTCGTCGGCTCGTTCAAGCAGCTGCCGCTGCGGCTCGCTTATGCGACCACAATCCACAAGAGCCAGGGCATGACGCTTGATCGCGTCCATATCGACTTCGATCGGGGCATGTTCGCGCACGGCCAGGCCTATGTGGCCTTCTCGCGCTGCCGGACACTAGAAGGGCTGGAGCTGTCGCGGCCATTGCGTCCGCGGGACATCATCATCGACCGTTCGGCCTTCGATTTCGGACAGCTCACGCCGGTGAGCGACACCGAGCACTTCCTGCTCGCTGACATGGCCAAGCCCCAGCTCGATCTGAAGGGCTAGTTCGCGGCAGTCTCGCAGGTGGCTGCGTTCGTTACGCGCTTCAGCTGGCCGATGGTGATGGCCTTGTAGCCCTCCGGCCACTGGTCCTGCGCCACGGCGTCGCCGCGCACGGGGCAGGTGTGGATCGAGACCGCCTCACCGGTTGAGGCCTGATAGCTGAAATCATAGTCGAGCCCGCTGTTGAACTCGATCACCGCGCCGATCTCGCGCGCGACAGTCATTGCCACTGCAACCTGCCCGGGATTGCGCGGCATGGGCGCGAGGCGATCCTTGTCGGTCACCTTCAGGATCTTGAGCTTGCCGTCGGCCTGCGGCTCGAAGATCACCGTGCGATCTGGCGCCATTTCGAACGCATTGACCGTCTCGCCCGCGACAGGTGGCTGCGCCTGAGCAGCGCCCGCGATGGCGGCTGCGAATGCAATGGCAGCGAGCAGTTTCATGACGCGCAGGCTGACGGAAAACAGCCGTCGCGCCAAGCCGGTTTTGCCAGCGCTAGCGGCCAGTGGAGCCAAAGCCGCCCGCGCCGCGTTTGGTGTCGTCGAGCACGTCCACGACCTGCAGGTCTGCCCGTGTCACGGGCGCAATCACCATCTGCGCGATGCGTTCGCCGCGCTTGATGACGAAGGGCTCCTGGCCGTGGTTGATCAGGATCACCTTCACTTCGCCGCGATAGTCCGCGTCGATCGTGCCGGGCGAGTTGAGGCAGGTGACGCCATGCTTGGCGGCAAGGCCCGAGCGCGGACGCACCTGCGCCTCGTGCAGCGGCGGCAGGGCGATCGTGAGACCTGTCGGAACCATGGCGCGCTCGCCGGGCTTCAAGGTCATGGGCTCGGCGTCGGGAACAGCTGCTCGCAGATCCATGCCGGCGGCGTCCGCCGTCTCGTAGGCGGGCAGGGCGAGGCCCTCGAAATGCGGCAGGGGCACAACGCGGATCGTGACGGCCATCGGCGACTCCAGATTTGTCATCCCGGCCGCAAGCGCGAAGCGCTGGAGAGCCTGGACCCATTTAGCCGCGTGTTGAGCTTTGAGAAATGGGTCCCGGACAGCGCTGTGCGCTTCCGGGATGACAAGCTGTGGATTGGCTAGACTTCCACGTCGGCCGCGAAGCGCAGCTCGCGCCGGGGGCGGACGGTGTTGGTCACGTCCATGTAGGTCGGGTGTTTCTTGTAGGCGTGCAGCGCGTCGATGTTCGGGAATTCCGAATAGACCACGATGTCGATCTCGTTGCCGAACAGGTCGGCCTTCCGGTTCTGTGTCACCTCGAAAAGGGTGGAGCCGGGGATGGTCCCCAGGCGCTTCAGGTGGCCGATGATATCCGGCGCCTCGCGCGGGTCTTTCAGGGTGAAAAAGACGATGTGACGGATCATGGAAATGACCTAGGAGGCGCAAGGCCTGAAGGCCATATCCCGCCCCCGCGCTATTCCGCCGCGCTGGTTTCCGGGTCGTAGAAGTTCTCGGCGATGCGCTCGGCCAGCTTCATGGCGACCTCGACCTTGCTCATGCGCGGCCAGCGTTCCGTGCCGGCTTTCGTGACCAGTAGAACTTCATTGTCTGAACCGCCCATGACGTCGCCGGAAACGTCGTTGGCGACGATCCAGTCCGCGCCCTTGCGGGCAAGTTTTGCCTTGGCGTTCTTCTCGACGTCGTTCGTCTCGGCGGCAAAGCCGATGACCAGGCGAGGCCGGTCCTTCTTCTTCGCGCCGATGGATTTGAGGATGTCGGGGTTCTCGATCAGCTGGAGGGCGACCTGCTCGGCCGCGGCGCCTTTCAGCTTCAGCTTGGTCTGCGCGCGTGTCGCGGGGCGCCAGTCGGCCACGGCGGCGACGCCGATGAAGATGTCAGCGGGCAGATTGGCCTTCACTGCGTCCTGCATCTCGATCGCGGTCTGCACCTTCATGCCGGTGACGCCATCGGGGATCGGCAGCTGTGTGGGGCCCGTCACGAGCCGCACATCGGCGCCGAGACGCGCGAGCGCTTCGGCGATGGTATAGCCCTGCTTGCCGGACGAATGGTTGGAGATGAAGCGCACCGGATCGAGCGGCTCGCGCGTCGGCCCTGCGGTGATCACGGCGCGGAAACCGGAGAGCGGGCCGATTCCCGGCGCCGCATACAGAAGCTTGCGAATCTCGGCCGCGATGCGCTCGGGCTCGGGCAGGCGGCCGGGGCCGAATTCGCCGCACGCCATCGGGCCGACATCGGGTTTCATGACAGTGACGCCGTCCGCCTCAAGCTGGCCGACATTCCGCTTCGTGGCAGCGTGCTCCCACATGCGGACGTTCATCGCGGGCGCCATCAGCACAGGCTTGTCGGTGGCGAGCAGGATGGTGGAGGCAAGATCGTTGGCGAGTCCGTTGGCGGCTTTCGCGATGAGATCGGCGGTGGCAGGCGCGACCACGACAAGATCGGCCGAGCGCGACAGCTCGATATGCCCCATCTCGGCTTCGTCGGTGAGATCGAACAATTCCTGATAGACCTTGTCGCCCGACAGCGAGCCTAGCGACAGCGGCGTCACGAACTCCGCGCCGGCCTTCGTCAGGATCACACGCGTGGCGATGCCATCGCGCGCAAGCAGCCGGATCAGCTCCAGCGACTTGTAGGCCGCGATGCCGCCGCCAACGATCAGAAGGATGTGCTTGCCGTCCACGTGCGTCCTGCTCCGGAAACAGGCTCAATAGATAATGAATCTTGGTCAGGATTGCACCAACCCGCGCGCATCGATCCGGGCCATTCCGGAAAGGTTTCGGCAAGGAGTTGGGCGCGGCCCGGCCGCCCCCTAGATTCCCCTCATGAGCAAGGCCTTCACGAAGGAAAGCGACGACGACGGCGTCCTCGACCTGTCTGAGCGGGAGATTTCGTCCTTTCCCAACCTCGTCACCGCGCAGGGCCTGGTCCAGATAGACGCCGAGATCGCCCGCCATAGCGTCGCCCACGCCGGAGCCCTTGCCGCGGACGACAGGGAAGCGGCGGCTCGCGCCGCACGCGAACTGCGCTACTGGACCGCCCGCCGCAACAGCGCGCAGGTCCAGCCCGCGCCTGCTGGTTCGGACGAAGTGCAATTCGGATCGGCGGTGAACATCGTGCGCGAGGATGGCCGCAGATTGTCCTTCCGCATCGTCGGCGAAGACGAGGCGGATCCCGCGCAGGGCTTGCTTTCCTGGGTGTCGCCGCTAGGTCGCGCCATGATGGGCAAGGGCGTCGGCGAAGAGATCGAGGCGGGCGCCACGGAAGCGACGATAACCGCGATCTCAGCCTAGACCTGGTTGATCTTCATGCCTGCGAAGAATTCCTGCGCGGCCGGGCTGTCGCCCGTGATCTCGCCTTTCACGTCCTCGCAGAATTCAACCCAGCTGATCTTCGATTCGACGCCATACTGGATCTCGATGTCGGCCAGCTCGGGATCATCCAGCGATCCGATGGTCACATAGATGCGCGCCTCGGGCGTATTGTAGGCGAAGGTCAGCGGCGTGCCGCAGTCCCGGCAGAAGCCGCGCGTGGCGAGATTGGACGAGGCGAAAAAGGCCGGCTCGCCACTCGTCCATTCGAGATTGGACTTGGCGCATCCTGCCAGCGCCGCGAACACGCCGCCGGTCGCGCGCTGACACATGCGGCAATGGCAGACGTGGGGCTTCTCGACCCTGTCGACGTGCATCGCATAACGCACCGCGCCGCACTGGCATCCGCCGGTGATAGCCATCACTGGTCCTCGCTCAGGCCGTCGATCTCGACCTTCCAGCGGCCGCGCTTCAGCACTTCGCTGCATTCGGCGCCGAGACGGCTCTGCGGCTGGATGCGCGAGTAGGCTGTGAAGTTGTCTTCGCCGGCCCGGCGCCTGAACGTCTCAAGCGTCGCGGTGCGGGCGGCATCCGAACGCGACAGGTTCATGCCCGCCGCCTTTCCAGTCTGCGCGCGAACCGTGGAGAAGCTCTCTATCAGCGCGGGACTGGCGTCCTTTGCCTGCGTGATGGCGTTGAGCTGGGGGGCATGGCCTTCAGCCTGCAGCCATTCGGCGAATTCGGCATGGACCAGCGCTGCTCCTTCGACGCGCCCCTGGCAGACGCCCAGCATGTCCAGATCCGTCTGGGAGAATGCCGCCGCCAGTTTTCGCCCCTCGACATAGTCGTCTTGCGCGTGGGCGGCAGGGCAGAGCACGACAAGGGCAAGTGCAGCCAGACGGGTCATGGACGTTCCGTAAGATTCAACCTTGCGGTAAGATTGCCATGCAAAAGTGTCTGAACGTAAGGCGGTTTTCTCATGGGTTCGCAGAGCCGGAGGAACTGACTCAGGCGGTTGGCGCGGGGCTTTGCCTGTGCTGGCATGCCTTTCGAAGGGACTAGGACATGCTGTTCGGCGGGAAGCCAAAACCCACCCTGTTCAGCCGTACGCTGGTTGGCGAATGGCGCGCCGACACGACGTCTGGCGATGTGAAGGGCGAGATCACGGCCGTTTTCAACACGGACGGCTCCTACCTGACGCGCAACCGCATGGAGATTCGCGGCGTGCCGGCCGATCCGGTCACCCAGTCCGGCCGCTACCGGATCGAGGCCGTCGACAAGGCGCGCTTCAAGCTCTTCACCATCGACGAGAACGGACAGCCGATTTCGACCACGGTGCGGTCCTTCCCTGACAAGAACACGATGGTCAACGAGGTCGGCCGCATCACCTTCAAGCGTGTCGAGCAGCCGGAACAGCCGCTGTTCTGACTTTCCCCAACGGTAGAAACATGTCCTGATGCCTCCCAAGGTCGCGCTGACGGCCGTTCGGGGAGAGACGTCATGAAAGCCATCATCGCCGCCGCCGTCCTGGCGTCCGCAGCGCTCGGCGCCATTGCGCCTGCCGTCGCGCAGGAGACCGGCATCACCGTCCGCTCGATCCGCGTGCTGGCGACCGATCCGGAAGCGCTGGCGAAGTTCTACGCTGAAGCGCTCGGCATGTCGGAAACGCGCCGCCCGGTCGATACGGCGACGTTCAAGGAAATGGTCCTCAACTCGGGCTCGACGCCGGAGCTGGCGAGGAGAGCGACTACCACGCCCATCGTCATTGCGACCCGCCGCGCGGGCGATCCGAAAGCCGGCGGCATGGCCACGCTGATCCTCGAAGTGCCGGACATGGACAAGGCGATCGAGCGCGCCACGAAGGCCGGCGCCAAGCTGATGCGCCCGGTCGCTAAATCGACCGAGGGGCTGAGCTACGCCTTCCTCACCGACCCTGACGGAAACCAGTTCGAATTCCTGCTCCGGCAGTAGCCCGTACCGGTTTTTCGAGGGGGCTCCCGCTCCCGCTTCACATGGACTATCTAGAGCCAAACCCCGTGTTCCGGCCTCAGGAGACCCCCATGCGCGATTACCTGAAATTCTACATCAATGGCGAATGGGTCGATCCGGTCACCCCGCGCGTTCTGGAAGTCCAGAACCCAGCCACCGAGGAAGCCTACGCCCGCATCTCGCTGGGCTCGAAGGCTGACGTGGACAAGGCCGTCGCCGCCGCCAAGGCCGCTTTCCCCGCCTTTGCCGCGACCACGAAAGAGTATCGCGCCGACCTGCTCGACAAGATCATCGCAGTTTATCAGAGGCGCCTCGGCGACATGGCGGGCGCCGTCTCCGAAGAAATGGGTGCGCCGATGTGGCTCGCCGCCGCCGCGCAGGCCCCGTCGGGCCTTGGCCACCTGATGCAGGCGGCAGGCTATCTCCGCACGTTCGAGTTCGAAGAGCGCCGCGGCAAGCACCTGATCCGGAAAGAGCCCATCGGCGTCTGCGGCTTCATCACGCCGTGGAACTGGCCGCAGAACCAGATCGCCTGCAAGGTCGCGCCCGCGATCGCCGCCGGCTGCACCATGGTTCTGAAGCCCTCCGAAATCGCGCCGATCGACGCCATCATCTTCGCTGAGATCATGCATGAAGCCGGCGTGCCGAAAGGCGTGTTCAACCTCGTCAACGGCGACGGTCCCGGCGTTGGCGCCGCGCTGTCGGCTCACCCGGATGTCGACATGATGTCCTTCACCGGCTCGACCCGCGCCGGCGTGCTCGTCGCGCAGGCCGCGGCTCCGACCGTGAAACGCGTCGCCCAGGAACTCGGCGGCAAGTCGGCCAACATCGTCCTCGACGATGCCGATCTCGCGAAGGCCGTGAAATCCGGCGTCATGCAGATGATGACCAACACGGGCCAGAGCTGCAACGCGCCCTCGCGCATGTTCGTCCCGCGCGCCAAGAACGAGGAAGCAAAGGCCATCGCCAAGGCCACTGCCGAGACCGTGAAGGTGCAGGACCCGAAGACCGCCGAGAAAGGCGCCATCGGGCCGGTCGTCTCCGAAGCTCAGTGGAACAAGATCCAGGGCCTCATCAAGAAAGGCATCGAGGAAGGCGCGACGCTGGTCACCGGCGGCCTCGGCCGTCCGGACGGTCTCAACCGCGGCTACTATGTGAAGCCGACCGTGTTCGCTGACGTGCGCAACGACATGACCATAGCGGTCGAGGAAATCTTCGGGCCCGTGCTCTGCATCCTGCCGTACGATACGGAAGAGCAGGCGATCGCCATGGCCAATGACACCGTCTACGGCCTCTCTGGCTACGTGCAGGGCGAGCAGGAACACGCGCAGAAAGTTGCGCGCCAGCTCCGCACCGGCATGGTCCACATCAACGGCCAGGGTTCGGATCAGACCATGCCCTTCGGCGGCTTCAAGCAGTCGGGCAATGGCCGCGAGTGGGGCGTGGAAGGCATCCACGAATTCCTCGAGACCAAGTCGGTCTTCGGTTTCGCAACCGCCTGAGATAGGCAAGCACATGCGCAGGCGGGATTTTCTCGGCGGCGCGATGATGACGGCGGCGGCGTGCACAACGCCGCCGCCTGCGTCTCCGGCAGACTTCGCGGCCGTGCGCTGGTTCACCGCGCGGGATGGCGTGCGCATCGCCTGGCGCGATTCCGGCGGTCCGGGCGTTCCGATCCTCTTCTGCAATGGCGGCGGGCAGGCGATGGCCGTGTGGTCGTCCATCGCCGGTCCGCTATCGGCGCAGCGGCGCGTGATCCTTCACGACCGGCGCGGCAATGGCGAAAGCGATTCGGGCGCACCCGAGAGCCACAACTTCGCGACCTTCCGCGACGATGCACTGGGCGTGATGGACGCGGCCGGCGCGGACAGGGCGATCGTCTGTGGCCTCGCCTTCGGCTCGCGCGTCGCGTTGCGCATGGCGCTCGATGCGCCGCACCGCGTGCCCGCGCTCATGCTGTTCGACGCCACCGGCGGTCCTGCCGCGCCCGAGCCCGAACGCCGCGCGGGCGCTGAAGAGGCCGCCCGGCTGAGAGAGGCGGCGGGCATTTCCACGCCCACCCGCGACCCGGCATGGACGGCGACGCGCCATCCCGAAGCGCAGGCGTTCAACGCGCGCGCCCTGCAGGGCCTGCCGCCCTGGATCGAGGGACTTTCATCGATGCGAACGCCCACCCTGGTCGCCGTCGGCGAACAGGATCCCAATCTCGAAGGCGGCCGCAGGCTGGCGCGCGAAATACCCGGCGCGCGGTTCGAGGCCATGCCGATGACCGGCCATGGATCGAACGCCCAGCGCCCCGACCTGCTTCTGGCCCTGATCCGCGACTTTGTCGCAAGCGTAAGCCTCTGAAAGCCCGTGCTTTGGAGCCCCGCTGTTCCATTGGCGTTCATAATCTGACCACTATCTAAAAGACTGCAGGACTACGCCCTCAAGGAGGCGAACGATGTTCAGGAAAGCACTTGCCGCAGCGTTGGTCGCCAGCGCCGCCTTGCTTGCCGCATGCGAAAGCGGCCCCACCCCCTACCAGCCAACCGCCGACAGCGGCGACCGGGGCTATTCGGAATCGCGTATCGAGAACGACCGCTACCGCATCTCGTTCAAGGGCAACTCCCTCACGGACCGCGAAACGGTCGAAAACTACATGCTCTATCGCGCCGCCGAGCTGACGCTGCAGAACGGCTACGACACCTTCACCATCGTCAACCGCGACACCGACAAGGACAGCCGCACGCGCTCGTCCGGCGGTTTCATGGGCACGCGCCTGTCCTATGTTTATTTCGTGCCGAGCTATGGCTGGGTCGGCGCCTGGGAGCCGTACTGGACGCCGTCGCGCTACGAGCAGGTCACACGCTACGAAGCCTATGCCGAGATCGTCATGGCGCGCGGGGCCAAGGGTTCGGACCCCAACGCGTTCGACGCGCGGCAGGTGTCGCAGAACCTCGCCAGCCAGATCCAGCGGCCCGCCTCGTAACTGCCACCCCCGCTAGTCGGCCTCCGGCGCCGGCGCTAGTCTGTGCGCGGCTTCGGAGGGGATTCGATGAAATCGTCGTTCATGGCGCTTGTGGCGCTGCTCGCGGCAGGCGCGCTTGAAGCGCACGCCCAGACTCCCGCCCCAACTCCATTCGAAGCCAGCGCGACCGGTCTCGCCGGCGCGTGTCTCGCGGCGAAGCCGACCCCTGAAGGGGCGCCAGCGGCCGTCACGCTGTGCGAGAAGCTGATCGTCGACCTCAATGCGCTGAAGGCGGCGAGCGCATCGCTCAGCCCGCATGACTCCAACGTCTACCATCTCGTCACAGGCATGGCGCAGTCGCGCGTGGCCGCTTCCTTCGGCCGGATCGACGGCGTCCGCTCGGCGCGTGTCTGCCAGCGCACCGAACAGGCATGGAGCCACACGGCGCAGGTCGTCGCCGCAAACTCGCCGGCCTACGCCAGCATGATCGAGACGCTGCGGACGTCGACCCAGACGACGATCGGTACATGCCGCTCGGAATTCGGCACGCCTGCCGGCGCCACACCGCTCTAGCGGCCGAAGGCGGCTTCGCGGATGATTCTCGGGCCTTTTTAGCGCTCTTGCCGCACGTAAACGCGACCGCAACCTCGTGGGCGTAGGGTTCGCGGCTCATGACGCCCGCTGTTTCCATCATCATCCCGACCTTCCGCCGCCCCGCGCGCGCGGTCGAGGCTGCGCGTTCGGCGCTGGCGCAGGACGGCGCGACGGACTTCGAGGTCGTGCTCGTCGACAATGATCCCGCCGGCAGCGCGCTTGATGCGTTGCGTGCACTCAACGACCCGCGCGTCGTTATTATGCACGAGCCCCGCGCTGGCGTCGCCAATGCGCGCAATGCCGGCCTGCGCGCTGCGAGGGGAGAGTTGATCGCCTTCCTCGACGATGACGAGATTGCTCCGCCGCGCTGGCTCGCCGAACTCATGCGCGTGCAGGCATCCGTCAACGCCGATGTCGTCTTCGGTCCGGTCCGAACGAAGCTCGCAGCAAAGCCGCGCGATCACGCGGAATATTTCGAAGCCTTCTTCGCGCGCGATCCGGGCCACGCCGAGGGACTGATCGACGTATTCTACGGCTGCGGCTGCAGCCTCGTTCGCCGCGCAGCGTTGCCGTCAGCGGAGCCCTTCTCCGGTGAGCGCAACGAGATCGGCGGCGAAGACGATCTCCTGTTCCAGGGTCTCGAAGCGGAAGGCGCACGATTTTCCTGGGCGCCGGACGCCTTCGTCTGGGAAACGCCCGAGCCCTCGCGCGTCACGCTGGCCTACACGCTGAAGCGCGCCTTCGCCTACGGGCAGGGTCCCGCCACCAAGGCGTGGACGGGTCCGAAGCGCGACCTTTCCGCCATCGCGTACTGGATGGCTGTCGGCGCCGGCCAGACACTGATCTACGGCGCGCTGGCGTTCGGCTGCTTCCTCGGCAAGACGGGCAGGCGCGCTTTCGCTTACCGCCGCTTCGTCGAAGGCGTCGGCAAGCTGCTCTGGTTCCCGGTGATCAAGCCGCGCTTCTACGGCGCCGCGAAGCTTCCGAAGACGAAGCCAGCAGCAGCTTAAGCACAATCCTTGTCGGCGCAGTCCTCGCCCTCGATCTCGATGGTCGCGTGGTCGATGTCGTATTTCTCGTGCAGCCGCGCCTTCAGCCGCGCCACCACGCTCGGGCCCGAGGCGTCGTCGCGAATGCGCGCGTGCATCGTCATCATCGAGCGCCGCCCATCCAGCGACCATAGGTGCGCATGGTGTATGTCCACGACGCCTTCCACATTGTCGGTGAGGTCGTGCGTCACCGCGTCGAGGTCAACATGGCGCGGCGCTCCTTCGAGCAGGACGTGCGCGCTCTCGAATGTCAGCGTCCAGGCCGAACGCAGGATGATCAGCGAGACCAGCACCGACAGGATCGGGTCGGCCTGAACCCACCCGGTGTACATGATGATGATAGCCGCGGCGATCGCCGCCACTGACCCGAGTAGATCGCCTGCCACGTGGAGCAGGGCGCCGCGCACATTGAGATTGTCGTGATCCGCCCCGTGCAGCACGGCGAAGGAAACGACGTTCACCGCAAGACCAGCCGCCGCGACCCACAGCATCAGGCTGGGCTGGATAGGCTCGGGACTGTTCAGCCGCCCGATCGCCTCGACCACGATCCACACAACGATGGCGAACAGCGTTAGCCCGTTGACGAAGGCAGCCAGAACCGGAAAGCGCCGGAAGCCGAACGTACGCAGCGATGTCGGCTGCCGCCGGGCCATGCGGAAACCGATCCACGCGAGCGCGAGGCTGCCGAAGTCCGACAGCATGTGGCCGGCGTCCGCGATCAGCGCCAGCGACCCGGCGATGAGGCCGCCCGCCAGCTCGACGCCCATGAAGCCGCCCGTCAGCAGCGCGGCGATGCCGATCCGCGACTCGTTCTTCTCGTCGCCGCCATGATGATGATCGTGCGCATGGCCATGCGAATGCCCGTGACCATGATCGTGGTCATGACCGTGTCCGGCATGGGCGTGGGAATGGTCGTGCGCCATGCGGCTCACTTAGGCGGGGCGGCCCGCAAACGCAAATGAATACAATGCTATGATATATCGCACGCTCCTTTATTGCAGGCGCGGCGAAGCGCGGAATATGGTCGGCGATGGCTGATGGGACGATACTGGTCGGGGATGCGGGCGGCACGAATGTGCGCTTCGCGCAGGCGCACGTTGAAGGCGGGCGCGTCACGCTGTCCGACATCTGGAAACGCCCCGGCAAGGACTACGACAGTTTCGAAACCGCGCTAGACGCGTGGCTGAAGGAAACCGGCGCGAAGTTCGATGGCGCGTCGTTCGGCTTTGCCGGCGTCACGGGCGGCCGCCATGTGGAACTCCTCAACCGCGGCTGGACGGTCGATCTCGACGCGGTGAAGCGGCGGCTCGGCGTCGAGCGTCTGGTGGCGATCAACGACTTCCTCGCCATGGCGCGCTCGGCGCCCGAGCTTTCTGGCGACCAGCTGATCCAGCTATCAAAAGGCCAACCCACACCCAGGGGCTCGCTTGCCGTCGGCGGTCCCGGAACAGGGTTCGGCGTCGGCCTGCTTCGCTGGAGCGCGCAGGGCTGGATCGTCGTCGGCGGCGAGGGCGGGCACCAGGCTTTTACGCCCGAGACCGACATCGAATGGAAACTTGCCGAGCGGTTGCGCAAGAAGCTCGACTATGTGTCGAACGAGATCGTCACGGCGGGCGCCGGTTTCGAGGACACGCGTGATGCCCTCCACGAAATCATGGGGCTCAAGGAGCGCAATCTCACCCAGGCCGAGATGATCGACGCCGCGCATGCCGGTGATGCGCTCGCGCTGGAATTCTGCCGCCTGCGCGCGCGAGCCGTCATGACATGCATGGGCAACATGGCGCTTCTCTCCAACGCGACCGGCGGCGTCTACATCGCGGGCGGCGTCGCCCAGCGGCTTGAACCATGGCTCAAGGAGCGCGCGACGCTCGACCGCTTCTACAGGCGCGGCGAGCGCACCGACCTGATGAAGCCCATTGGCGTCAGCCTGATCACGGCCGAAGCTGCCCCGCTGATCGGCTCGGCGCATCTCTGGCGCGACGAACAAGCGCGCGGTTGGCTGTGACGCGCCGCCTGGCGCTCGTTACCGGCGCCTCCGCCGGCATCGGCGCGGCCTTGGCGCGGGAATACGCAGCCAAGGGCTTCGATCTCGCACTCACCGCCCGCCGCGCCGACAGACTCGATGCGCTCGCCTCGGAACTGCGGACGAAGCATGGCGTCGAGGCTTTCACTATTGCGGCTGATCTCGCAGACCCGGCCGCCTCTGATGCGATCATAGCTGCGGTCATCTCGCGCGGCCGCGTTGTCGATGTGCTGGTCAACAATGCCGGCTATGGCGTGCCGGGCTATTGGTCGGACACCAGCTGGAAAGAGCAGGGCGCTGCTTTGCAAGTCATGCTCACCGCGCCGCTGGAGCTGTCGCACAAACTGCTGCCGGGAATGCTTGAACGGAAATGGGGACGCATCGTCAACATCGCCTCGCTCGCGGGCTTCACGCCGGGCGCCGCCAGCCACACGACCTACGCCGCCGTCAAATCCTCACTCATCAAGTTCACCCAGTCGCTTCACGCCGAGCTACAGGGAACCGGCGTGCACGCCACGGCCGTCTGCCCCGGTCTCACCTGGTCGGAATTCCATGATGTGAATGGAACGCGCGAGCAGCTGAAATCCCTGCCGCGCTGGATCTGGCAATCAGCTGAGAAGGTCGCCGCCATCGGCTATCGTGCGTCGGAGAAGAACCGCACCATCGTCGTCACTGGCGTGCTCAACAAATTCGCCGCCGCGCTGTCGAAAGTGACGCCTGATGGTCTCGCCGCTTTCGTGGCGAACCGTGTCGCGTCCAGCGTCAGGGACGGGAAGGGCGACTAGCGCCTACTTGCACCCGCAACCATGGCCGCCACCGCCGCCATGGCCCTTGCCACGGCCACCGGCGAACGAGGTCGCGGAGGCGCTGGCGAAAGCCCAGGCGCTGGCCGAAGCCTGCTCACGAGCGGAAGCGCCGGCGATCACGATGACACGGCCACCGCCGCCACCGCCGCCGTTTATGTCGATGCCGACACCGCCTGTGCCAAAATCGGACGGCAGGACGATGCCCTGCGGGACCATCTTGATGGGAAGCGGAGCAGGGGGCGGGCTCGGCGGCGCGGGGGGCGGTATGCGCAGCGGCGGAGGCGCCGGCGCCGTCACAGGCGGCGGCCTTTTGCGGCCATCCGCGAAGGACGGGCCGGCGAGCGATGCCGCGCCAAAGGAGAGAAGGAGCGCGGCGGCCAGAAGGCGGGAAAACTTGGTCATGCGCGGGCCTCGATGCAGCTGTCGTGCCGTCAGCAAAGGTTAGTCCCGGCCCCGCTCACGGGCAAAACCTGACGCCTCGCACGGGAGTTCCGCGAAGCTAGAAGTCGACCGCGAGGCCCTTTTTCTCCCAGTCGCCATAGCGCGTGGGTTCCTCGCCCTCCCGGCGGCCGTTGATCTCGGTAGGCAATTCCTGCCGGGGCGCGGCCTGGCGTCGCGCTTCGGCCTCCTCCAGCGCGCGAATGGCCTCCGGACTCAGCGCCTTCCCGGGCGCCGCGCCCGGAATAACCTGCGTTTGTCCCTCGGCTGCCAGCCCTGAGTCTTCGGCGCCACGCGCTTCGCCCGATGTGTCCGTCTCGTCGCTCATGCCCTCACGTTCACCAATTTTTTCCGGTTTGGAAAGGAAGCTTTCACCATAATCACCAAACGTTGCATCCGGGGACGACGACCGCGTTGAGAGAGCTTCCATGAGCTATTTGAAAGCCGCCGGACTGATGCTCCTGATCCACCTCGCTTTCGCGGGCGTGGGCTGGTCCATCGCGCAGAAGGAAGGCGCGCTGATCGCGACGCTGATCGCGCTCGGCTTCCACCTGATCGTCTTCTGGTACGCCGAGAAGATCGTCCTCAAGCTCCACAATGCCCGCGAGGTTGGCTCCGACGACGCGTCCCCGATGATCCGCGCTTTCGTCGCCGATTGCGACCGGCTGGCCATGCGCGCCAACATGCCCCGTCCGCGCACCTACATCGTCGACGCCTTCCAGCCCAACGCCTTCGTGGCGGGCCGCGACACCAACCATTCCTCCATCGCTGTCACCGACGGCCTGCTGAAGACGCTCACCCGCGCCGAGGTCTCCGCCGTGGTCGCCCACGAGCTGGCCCACGTGAAACGCGGCGACGCCCTCGCCATGGGCGTCTGCTCGGCGCTCGCCGTCGTCCTCACCACCATCTTCGGAACGCTTGCTTACCCGATCGGCCAGCGCAAACGCGTCTCCAAGATCGTCGCTGGTCTCGTCGCCCGGGTCGGCCAGAGCCATGCCCGCGAATACGCCGCCGACAAGCAGGCCGGTGAAATCTGCGGCGCGCCCGTGAACCTTGCCAACGCCCTCCTGAAGCTCGAGCGCCACACCGCCTCGCTGCTGAATCCGCTGGCGGAGCGTTCGCCCGCCACGGCCCACATGTTCGTCATCGACCCGCTGCACGGCAAACGCCGCACCGCCAGCGCCACCCACCCGCCGACCGAACGCCGCATCCAGCGCCTGCACCGCCAGGCCGCCGAGATGGAAGGCGTGGAGTAGGTCAGACCCCAACAGATCGCAGCGACGCCCGGCCCCACCCCACGGCCGGGCGTTCGTGTTTTCAGCACATGCTCTGGCCATCTCCGGCCCGAGCCGCTACGAGCCGCGCCATGGCGCGACCACCCCGGGATCAGAAACAGGCAGCAGCTGGCTGGCAGGCCCGGTTGGCCGCGGGCGAGCTGCTGCATCACACGCTCGACAAGGGCGTCGACCTCGAAACGGCGATGGATGCGTCCTCCGCCTTCAAGCGGCTGCAGGGCCCTGATCGGGGATTCGCGCGGGCCATCGCGGGCGCAGCCCTGCGCGGGGCGGGGCGGATCGATTATGCGCTGGGCGGCATGCTCGATCGGCCGCTCGACGATATCGAACCGGCCGTGCGGGCGTTGCTGCGCGCCGGCGCGGCTCAGCTCTGGATGCTCGGCGTCGCCGATCACGCCGCCGTCTCCGCCACGGTCGAGGCGGCCGGCCGCTGGCACGAAGGCCGCCGTGGCGGCGGGCTGGTCAACGCCGTGTTGCGCCGCGCGTCTCGCGAAGCCGACGCTTTCCGCAATGCGCCCGCCACATCCGTCTGGCCCGACTGGATGACGGCGATGCTGAAGTCCGCGCTCGGCGCGGACCGGGCCGAAACCATGGCCGCGCTCCAGCTCGACGAGCCGCCCATCGACATCACGCTCAAGCCCGGCGCGGATGCCCCCCAATGGGCCGCGACGCTTGGCGGAGAGGCGCTCCCGTCAGGCTCGATCCGGCTCGCGAGCGGGGCAGGGCTGGCCGAACTCCCGGGCTATGCCGACGGCGACTGGTGGGTTCAGGACGCCGCCGCCGCCCTGCCGGCGAAGCTGATGGGCGATGTGACCGGCAAGACGGTCGCTGACCTGTGCGCGGCGCCCGGCGGCAAGGCGATGCAGCTGGCCGCAGCCGGCGCGAAACTCTCTGCCGTCGATCTCTCGCGTCAGCGCATCTCCCGCCTGCGCGAGAACGCCCAACGCGCAAAGCTGTCGATGGAGATCGTCGAAGCCGACGCCCGCACCTGGCGTCCCTCCGCGCCGCTCGACGCCGTCCTGCTCGATGCGCCGTGCTCGGCGCTGGGCATCCTGCGCCGTCACCCGGAAGGCGTCTGGCGCCGCGACCCCAAGGATCTCGCGCGCTTCCCGGCGACCCAGCAGAAGCTTGTCGAAGCCGCCCACGACATGCTCAAGCCGGACGGCCGTCTCGTCTATTCGGTGTGCACGCCCGTGCCGGAAGAGGGGCGCGAGGTGATCGCGGCGGCGCTCGCCACGGGGAATTGGCGGCGCGTTAAAATCGACCAAACGGAGATTCCGGGTTTCGAGGCCGCGTTAACGGATGAAGGCGACGTAATCACCGCCCCGCCGCCCCGTGTCGCCGCTGCGCCGGATACGGACGAAATCGCCGCAGGCCCAATGAAATCGGACGTTTTCTACATCGCCCGGCTTGAACGCGCCTGAGCGCGTCCCCATTCCAGACCTCATCGAGCGCGGCCCAACCGCGGCAAGATTTGACACAATCCTGCCTCGGGAAAGCAACGAAACCAGACGATTGGGTTCAGCCAGGGTTCAGGCGGGTCGCGTATAACCTTTGTGTGTAGGGACGGGGGACCTCCCCAAGACAGCCGTCCCACAGGAGCTGCATCATGGACGGATCGTCCTTCACGAAATCCCCGGCGGCCGACTACAAGTCTGTCGCCCTCGCCAAACCCCAGAAAGCTTTCGCCGCGGCCTTCGTCGTGATGGCCACGGCTCTTGCCGGCTGCGCCAGCGGCCTCGGCGCCAATACCTATGATCGCGGCTCGGTTGGCCAGGTCGCCCGTGTCGATGAAGGCACGGTCGTCGACGCCCGTCCGATCAGGATCGAAGGCTCCTCGCAGAACGCCAAGGTCGGCACGCTCGTCGGCGCGGGCCTCGGCGGCCTCGCGGGCAGCGAGATCGGCGGCGGCGACAAGGCCAACACGGCCGGCGCCATTGTCGGCGCGGTGCTTGGCGGCGTCGCTGGCAACGCCATCGGCGGCGCGACCTCGGCCCAGAACGGCTATGCCTACACGATCCGCATGCGCAACGGCGAGCTGGTGTCGATCGCCCAGGCCGGCGAATACCCGATCGCTCCGGGCACCCCCGTGCTGATCGAATACGGCGCCCGCGCCCGCGTCATCCCGCAGGCCTCCGCCTACTACTAGGCCGGGGTCAGCAAACCACAGTTGGACAGCCGCCCGGACCCTACATCCGGGCGGTTTTCGTTTGTCCTTTCACGGGATTAAGCCCGTTCGCCTTGCGCGTGCATTGTGCCGCTGCTAGGCCGGACCCCATGTCGGATGTCCTGATATCGCCCTCAATTCTGGCGGCAGACTTCGCCCGTCTCGGCGAGGAAATCCGCGCCGTCGACGAGGCTGGCGCTGACATGATCCATGTCGACGTGATGGACGGCCATTACGTCCCCAACATCTCCATCGGCCCGGTGGTGATCGAGAAGCTTCGTCCGCACACAAAGAAAGTCTTCGACGTCCACCTGATGATCCAGCCGGTGGACCCGTATCTGGAAGCCTTCGCGGCGGCCGGCGCCGACATCATCACCGCGCACCCGGAAGCCGGCCCGCACTTCCACCGCACGCTGCAGGTCATCAAGAAGCTCGGCAAGAAGGCCGGCGCGGCGCTCAACCCGTCCACCCCCGCTGACATCCTCGATCCGGTGCTGGAAGAGCTCGACCTTATCCTCGTCATGAGCGTGAACCCCGGCTTCGGCGGCCAGAAATTCATCGATAGCCAGCTCCGCAAGATCGAAGCCCTTCGGACAAAGATCGAGCGCGCGAAGCTCAAGACCATCCTCGAAGTCGATGGCGGCATTGTTCCGGAGAACGCGGGCAGGGTGATCGCCGCCGGCGCCAACGCGCTGGTCGCCGGATCGGCCATCTTCGGCAAGGGCGCCGCCAACTACGCCAGCGTGATCAAGGCGCTTCGTAACGCCCAGTCTTCCTCGAACAAGCAGGGGTGAGGGCCGATGTCCCTCCCACCTCTCGGGCCCACGGGGCGCGAAGCCGAGGACGCGCAGTGGCTTGAGCTGACCGGCAAGTCCGGCATGCCGATCAACGTCTCGCCGGTGCATCGCCTGCGCATCTCAGGCCCGGGACCGACAGGGCTCACCGCGCTTCCAAAGGACAACCGCATCGCCAGCCGCGAACGCGGCGAGGCGATCCTCGCCGGCAAATGGAAGTTCGGCGCCGCGCATATCGAGACGCCATCCGGCCATTCGCCATGGGGACCGCAATTCCCCTCGATCCATTTCAGCGACCGTATCCACCGCTTCCACTGGCTGCGCGATCTCGCCTCGCTCGGGCCCACAGGCGAGGCCCGCGCCCGCGCGCTCGTGGTTGCGTGGACGGCATCTTATGGAAAGTGGGACAACTTCATCTGGCGCCTGTCGGTCACGGCGGATCGCCTGATCAACTGGCTCTGCGCCGGCCCCTGGCTGTTCAACCCGCTCGAAGGCGACACGCGCACGATGGTGCTTGAAACCATCGGCCGCCAGATGCGCCACCTGCAGTATTCCGGCGTCGAGGAAACCGATCCCGTCGCCCGCTTCCGCATCGCCATCGCGCTGTGCCTCGCCTCCGCCGCGACCGACGATCGCAAGCTGCTCGAAGCCGGCCTCGCCATGCTCGAGGCCGAATGCAACGTGCAGATCCTTCCCGATGGCGGCCATGTCAGCCGCAGCCCGGAAACGCTGGCCGAATGCCTGATCGACATCAACACGGTCGAGGAATTGCTGCTCCGCCTCAGCATCAACGCGCCCGGCTTTCTCACCAAGCTCCAGCCGCGCATGGCCGCGATGCTGTCCTTCTTCCAGGAGGCCGATGGCGGCCTGCTTCCGGCCAATGGCGGCAGCGATTCCTCGAATGCAATCGCGAAGGCGGCGCTGCGCCCCTATGGCGGCCTCAACTCGAAATTCTCCTTTGCGCGGCTCTCCGCCTACCAGCGCATCCAGGCCGAGGGTCTCTCTGTCTATCTCGACGCCGGCCCCGGTCCCGACCGGCCCTACGGCCTGCACGCCCATGCCGGCGCGCTCGCCCTGACCATCGACGACGGCCCCGAACGCCTCATCACCTCATGCGGCTCCAACGCCGAACTCGACCCCGCACTGCGCGACGCCGCCCGGCGCACGGCCGCGCATTCCGTGCTGTCGCTGAACGGTGAGGATTCGGCGGTATTCACGCCCGACGCCGTGACCGGCGTCCGCGCCCCCGAAGGCCCCGCCCAGCTGGCGGTGCGCCGGATGGAGGAGGGCGACCAGCTCTTGCTTGAAGGCCAGCACGGCGGCTGGCGTGTCCGGCACGGGCTGATCTACCGGAGGAGGCTCTACGTGGCGATGAACGGCGCGCGGATCACGGGGGAGGACAGCCTGTCCCGCCCCATGTCCGAAGCCGCCTCGCCCTATCCAGTGGGCCTCATTCCCTTTGAAATCCGCTTCCATCTCCATCCAGACGTCCAGCTACTGGATGGTCCGGATGATAGGACGGTTTTCCTAGGGCTGCCCGCCCGGCAACGGGTCTGGAGATTTCGCAGTGAGACTTTGCTTTCTGTGGAAAATTCGCGTTACTGGGGTGGAGAGACCGTGCGGAAGACGCGGCAGCTGGTGATCCGGGGGGTAGCCGATCCGGGGGCAGATGGCTCCCAGGCCCCCAATCGGGTGCGCTGGGCTCTGTCGAGGATCGAACCCGGTGTCCAGGGGGAGAGTGCGTGAGTAAAGTAGAAGGCTCCGCCCGGCGGGCGGCAATCGAAGCCAAGGCGCTCTGCTTTGGTTATGACGTCGTGACCGGAACGGTCGCGATGTTTCTCGCGCCCCAGATCGTCTACTATTTCTCCGGCAGCGGTTCCCCGACCTGGCTCGATTTCTTCGTCGCCATCGCCTTTGGCGTCGCCGCGGCCTTCGCCCTGTGGTTGCGCGGCGTCCACCGGCAGGTCTGGCGCCACACCTCCCTTCGCGACGTTGTCCGCATTTTCCAGGCCGTGGCGCTCACGCACCTGATGTCGCTGCCGATCCTGATCCTCGCCAAGACGCTGCAGGATTTCCCGCTTACCTCGATCTACCTCCAGTTCCCGATCTGGTTCGCCGTGATGATGCTGGCGCGCCTGTGGGCGCGAGGCCGCGCTACCGGCGACCTCATCGCCATCCTGCGCCGTGAGCCACCCTACGCGCCCCGGGCCCTCGTCGTGGGTCCCGCCGGCCATGTCGCTGAAGCCCTGCGCGGCGCCCGCAAGGCCCCGTCCGGCCCGCCCATCCGCGCCATCGGCATCGTCGAGACCTCCGGCGCGCACTTCGGCCGCGACATCGAGGGCGTGCAGGTCATGGGCGGCATCGACCAGCTCGCCACCCTGTTCGACCACTACACCGCCCGCTTCGGCGAACTGCCCTGGATCGCCATCGCCGCTCCGCCTGAAGACCGCCGCACGATGGACGCGGCGCTCGCCGTCGCCTCCGCGCGCAAAGCGACACTTCTCCGTCTCGGCACGAAGGCCCGCCTCGAGCAGATCCGCCCAGCTGACCTGCTGGCCCGTCCCGAACGCCGCCTCGACATGGCGCCCGTCGCCGAACTCGTCTCCGGCGCGCGCGTTTTCATCACCGGCGGCGGCGGCACGATCGGCGGCGAGCTTGCGCGCCAGTGCGCGGCGCTCGGCCCGTCCGAACTCACGATCTACGACGCCTCCGAATTCAACGTCTTCGAGATCGACCAGGAGCTCAGCCGCGCCTATCCGAATGTCGTGCGCCGCATGGTCATCGGCGATGTGCGCGACGAGATGCGGCTTGAGCAGGCCATGCGCGAAGCCGCGCCCGATCTCGTCATCCACGCCGCCGCGCTCAAGCACGTGCCGTTGATGGAGCTCAACCCGAACGAGGCGATCCTCACCAACGTGCTCGGCGCGCGCCGCTGCGCCACCATCGCCGCCGCCCTCGGCGTCAAGGCGTTCACCTTCATCTCGACCGACAAGGCCGTGAACCCCACCAACGTCATGGGCGCCACCAAGCGCGCGGCCGAACTCTTCATCCAGGCCTTCGCGCCGACCGCCCCCGGCACGCGCTTCTCGCTCGTCCGCTTCGGCAACGTGCTCGGCTCGAAGGGCTCCGTCGCCCCGCTGTTTGAACGGCAGATCGCCGAAGGCGGCCCCGTCACCGTCACCCACCCCGACATGACGCGCTACTTCATGAGCGTGGAGGAAGCCTCCGCTCTCGTACTGCAGTCCGCCGCCCGCTCCGCGCGCTCCACGTCGGAAGAAGCCACGCTCTACGTGCTCGACATGGGCGAACCCGTCCGCGTCATCGAGCTGGCCGAGAAGATGATCCGCATGAAGGGCCTCACGCCCGGCCAGGACATCCTCATCCGCGTCACCGGCCCGCGCCCCGGCGAGAAGCTCACCGAGACCGTGTTCTACGACCGCGAGCAGGTGAAGCCCACCGGCGTCGACGGCGTCCTCGAAGTCACCAACACCGGCTCCCCGCCCATCGGCGAGGTCCAGTTGCGGCTCGACGCCATCATCTCCTATGCCGCCCGCCGCGACCCGCAGGCCTCGCTCTCCATGATGAAGGCGCTGGCCCCGGAACTCTTCAACGACGACGCCTGGGGCGAACCCGCGGTGCACGTGCACTAGACGGGTATTGACCCACGGAACAGCATCGCCATCTCTTCGGGATGGAAATGCGCGTACTCGTGTTCAACGGAGAGCCGTACTGCGACAGCGATCGCCAGGACGAGCTTGTCCGCCAGACCCTTGAAGCGATCCGGAAAAGCGGCGCGACGCTGGAAGCCAGCGAATTGTCGGTGGATCGCGGCTCGGCAATGTTCCTCGTCAGCGGCGATTCAGCGGCCATCCGCCGCCTGTGGAGCCATGTCGAGGCGTCGGGTCTCGAGAACGACTGGCAAGCTTTCGGCGCCCAGCTCGACTGGTCGACCTTCGAGATGACCAGCAGGCGCTGAGCCGGAACCCAGCACAGTCCCCGGTCTTGCCGTTAGAACCGCTTACGGCGCGAGCTTCAGCAACACATCAGCCAGTCCGGACACATAGACCGGGCCGCCTCCCGGCGTGAGAACGACGCCGGTCACCAGGCCGGGCATCGGCGCCCACAGGTCTGGCGTGAACAGGTCCAGCACCGGCTCGCGCGCGGCGCTGCGGCGCTTCCACTCCGCCGACATGGTGTCATTGGCGGGCGTCTGCGCCCTGAATGCCGACCGGGTCTCTCCCGTCTCGGGGTTGATCGTCACCACCTCGTTGTGAACCGGCGAAGCCGCCCACAGCAGGCCCGCATCATCCATCTCGATATTGTCCGGCGAGAGTACGCTGGCCATGACGCGGCGATCGGACAGCGTACCGTCCGCGACCGAAAGCTTGTAGCCCGTGACCTGATCCGCCATCGTCTCCGAGAGGTAGAGCTGGCCGCGCTTCTCATCGATGACGATGCTGTTCGCGAAGGCGAGGTCGCCAAGCACGCGCTGTGCAGCAGGCAGCGCCGCGCCGGGCGCGGCCGGTGCGATCCGGAACAGCGCGCCATCCGCCACGAACTGCGTCATGGGAACGGACAGCAGCCGCGTCTCCGTGTCCGGCCCGGCGGCGTTCTCGGTCGACTGCGTGAACCAGATTGCGCCGCTGCTGTCGCTGACGGCGGTGTTCACGCCGAACGGATGCGCGTAGATCTTCTGCGTCGCCTCGGTTGCGATGTTCACCCGGTAGATCGCGCCGGTGAAGACATCTGCCACGAGCAGGTTCGCGCCGTCCGGTTCGATCGCCACGCCATTGGGTCCGGCCGGACTGGCTGGCGCGTGAAGATAGCCCGCCTCCGCGAATTTGCCGAAGGGCCGCGTCGTCTCGTCCGTGTTGATGACGGTCAGGCCGCTTCTCTGGTCGACAACGACGATCCTTCCGTCGGACAGCACGACGCCGTCCTCCGCGCGCGACAGCCCCCTGGCTGCGGGGAAGAGCGTTCCCTGTTCGAATGTCCAGGTGCGCGGCGCGCTCGCTTCCGGGACCGCCTCGGGCGCCGGGGCTGGCTGGCAGGCGCTGATGGCGCTGGCCAGGACGATGGCGACAAGACCGATCCGCATGCGTGCCCCCTGTTAGCAACACCGTTTTCTATCGGAATGGCCGATGGTTGAACATGCCTTTCCCGGAAGCCCTTGTCCGCTCGACGCGTGCTTCGGCGCTTTCCCCCAGGAACCGGCCAGATGCGTCACAGATGAAGGTTTTGCGACTCGCGCTGGGGTGCTATCGGGCGCCCAAGCCAAGCGCTGGAGCCGCCATGTCCCCGCCCAAAGCCGCCCCGAAGAACGTGCCCGATCGCGTGGCGGTCAAGCGCGTCCTGATCTCGGTCTCCGACAAGACCGGCCTGGTCGAGCGCGCGAGGAAACTCGCGGCCCTCGGCGTTGATCTCGTCTCCACCGGCGGCACGTCGAAGGCGCTCAAGGATGCGGGCCTGAAAGTCCGCGACGTGGCCGATCTCACCGGCTTCCCCGAGATGATGGACGGCCGCGTGAAGACGCTGCACCCGAAAGTCCATGGCGGCCTTCTCTATCGCCGCGACCTCGCCACCCACACGAAGGACGCAACCGACCACGGCATCGAGCCGATCGATCTCGTCTGGATCAATCTCTATCCCTTCGAAGCCACCGTCCAATCCGGCGCCGGCTTCGATGACTGCATCGAGAACATCGACATCGGCGGCCCCGCCATGCTGCGCGCCGCCTCCAAGAACGCCGACTTCGTCGCCGTCTGCACCGATGGCGCCGATGTCGATGCCGCGATTGCAGAGATGGAGCAGGGCGGCGTCACCTTGAACACCCGCCGCCGTCTCGCCGCGAAAACCTACGCCCGCACCGCCGCCTACGACGCCGCCATCTCCGAATGGTACTGGAAGCAGCTCGACGAAGACGCAGGCGACTGGCGCGCCTTCGGCGGCAAGCTCCAGCAGACGCTTCGCTATGGGGAGAACCCGCACCAGAACGCCGTCGTCTATGCTGGCCCCGACAAGCGCGCCGGCGTCCTCACCGCCCGCCAGATGCAGGGCAAGGAACTCAGCTACAACAACATCAACGACACTGATGCGGCCTACGAACTCGTCGCCGAATTCGATCCGAGGAATGGCCCCGCCGTCGCCATCATCAAGCACGCCAACCCGTGCGGCGTCGCCACCGGCAAGACGGTGACTGAAGCCTATCGCCGCGCCTTCGCCTGCGATTCAACGTCAGCCTTCGGCGGCATCATCGCCGTCAACGTGCCGCTCGACGGCCCCACGGCCGAGGCGATCACCGAGATCTTCACCGAAGTCGTCATCGCCCCGGGCGCGGACGATGCCGCGCTCGCCGTCTTCGCGAAGAAGAAGAACCTCCGCCTCCTGCTCACCGACGGCGTGCCCGATCCCGCCCAGCGCGGCGTGATGGTGCGCACCGTCGCCGGCGGCCTGCTGGTTCAGGACCGTGACATTGGCCGCGTGATGGAAGCCGACCTGAAGATCGTCACCAAGCGCAAGCCAAGCCCGCAGGAAATCGCGGACATGATCTTCGCCTTCCGCGTCTGCAAGCATACCAAGTCCAACGCCATCATCTACGCGAAGAACGGCGCCACCGTCGGCATCGGCGCCGGCCAGATGAGCCGCGTCGATTCCGCCCGCATCGCCCGCCGCAAGGCCGAAGACGCCGCCGCCGCGCTCGGCGGCAAGGCCGAGCCCGAGACGATCGGCTCCGTCTGCGCCTCCGACGCTTTCTTCCCGTTCCCCGACGGCCTGATGCAGGCGGCGCAGGCCGGCGCCACCGCGGTGATCCAGCCCGGCGGCTCGGTCAACGACGACAAGGTCATCGCCGCCGCCGACGAAGCCGACCTCGCCATGGTCTTCACCGGCCTCAGGCATTTCCGGCACTAGCGGCGTCACGCCCACCCAACCCGACCCCCACCCGTCCTCCCCCTTTCAGGGGGAGGAACCCGGATGCAGCACCGGCCTTCGTCGACAGGTAAGTTCACGCAACATGGTCCCTCCCCCTGAAAGGGGGAGGACAGGAGGGGGTCGGCCTGCCACATCCACCCCAAAACAAAATGGCGAGCGGTCGCCCGCTCGCCATCCTCTACTTGATCAACCGAACCTAGTTCTTCGACTTGTCGACATTCTTGAACTTCGACTCCTGCGCGACCGCGCGATCGGCGTCGTCGAACTCGATCGGCGCGGCGCCAGGCGCGGCCTTGGCATAGGCGCGGGACTTCATCGCAAGACGCGACATCGACTCCCGCATCGTGCCTTCCGCCATCGCCATCTGCTGGCCGCCGGCGATGCCGACGGACGAAGCATCCGAGATGTTGTCGAAGTTGGCGCCCAGGAAGACCACTTCCCAGCCCTTCGCCTTCACCCGCTCGAGCGCGGCTTTCACGCCGTCACGTGTCACTTCCTTGGAAGCATTCTCCTGTCCATCCGTCATCACCACGATGACGGCCTTCTGCGGATTGTCGCCTTCCGCCAGCGCGATGATGCGGACCAGCGCGTCCAGCAACGGCGTCATGCCGCGCGGGGTGGCGTCCTTGTCCGTCACCGGATCCCAGTGCAGCGCCGCCTGCTTCTTCCGCAGAACGTCGAACTGCAGCCCTGCCTGTTCATCGAAAACAGCGAGCGTCACATGTGAGTCGACGGCATTGCCGTCCGTTTTGTTGTTCAGTTCCTTTGCGTATGCGTTGACCGAGGAGAGCGCTTCGACCCAGAGCGACTGCATCGAACCCGAGCGGTCGAGAAGGATATAAGCTTGCATGCACTGTCCCCTTTTCTGGAAATCCCCAACCTGCGGCAGCGCACGTGCGCGTCCGTGGCGAGGACATGGGGGATGCCGGGCAGGGCGCCAGTGCGGCGCTGCTAATTAATTATTTCACCCAGCGTGACCCGTTTTCCCGCGAAATACGCTTCGCGCGAAGCGGTAAGCATAGCCGCGCTCAGCCCGCGTCCCCGCCACACTTGCCGGCCTCCAGCGCGCTCAGCATCTCCGCCTTCGTCGACGTCGTGCAGCCCGCCTGGTCCCAGTCATTGGCGATGATCGCGCGGATGCGCGCCTCGTCCACGCCGACATTCGGGCACGCATAGGCCGGCGTGTGCAGCATCACCCACAACTCGCTGTCGGAAAGCCCGCGCGCCTTCAGCCCGCTTCCGCACGCCGCCCATTTCTGCACGTCGACGCCCGGCGGCGGCGTCAGGTCGTCCAGCGACACACCCGAACCCGCCGTCGCCACGCACTGTCCGGTGCTCATCGCGTAGGCCGGGCTCGGCGTGCCCGCCTCGCGGCACGCTGCCGGCCACGTCGCATCCAGCTCGCGCAACCGCTCCGCCGTGACGTTGTCCGACGGACATATCTTCCCGCCGCCCTTTACGAGAGCAAGTTCCTCCGCCGTCGCCCCGATCCCCGCCAGCGCGCTCTCGCACTTCGCCTTCGGCTCGATGGCGCAACACGCGACTTCCTTCTCCGTTTCCCCGCACGCGGAGAGCAGGGCGATAGCGGCGATGCCAGTGAGAAGGCGCATCATTGTCCCTCCGGAAGATACGAGACCCAAACCCAATTCGTCCCGTACGTCGACCGTCAAGCAACACCAAGAAGTCCTCCACCGCCAAGGGCGGGGTAGGTGGATCGCGACGTCTTCCGGCCCTATGGAGCAAATGCACCAAGCTCCGACGCGAGCTGGTGCGCTCGAAAAAAACCCCTCGGAATTTTGTGCGGGGAGGAACACCAAACATTGCGCCGCGTTTATTTCGCGGCGTCCCTCCAAAGGCGCCAAAACATCCGAGCGCCTGCACGGCCCCTTGTTGGGTCCAGCCGTGCGGGCGTTTCGTTTTGGAGGCCGCCCATGAGTAGGTTGTGAGGCAGCGACGTGCTCTACAAGCCCGGCGAACGCGCACCGCTTTCCGGCATCTATCGGTGCGAGAGCGGTACTGACGAGATTGCGCACAACGGCGGCAATCCCCTGCCGTCGCAAAATCACCACCAGCATCGGAACCGGCTTCTACCGATCCTCTGGCGGTTGATCGCGGCAACTCGTCAAGCAGCATAGCGGCGTAGAGTACCTGGGCCGGCGGTGGAGGATGACGCCGGTCCCTTCCTCGCGAGCCGTTGAGGCCGCGCGCTTCGCCGCCATTTCACCAAAGGTTCATCAAGAGTGCGCGATGGCGTACAGACTCTTCCCTGTGCGGGGTCGAGGGTGATTTCTCCTCAGAACGAGGGCGGGGCTACCGATGGAACATCTCAGACGCCTACGGCACTACGGGCCGGTGACTTACGCGGCTTGGGCCGCGATCCTCATCGCCATCGCAATTCTTGGCGGCTTCTCGCTTTTGAGCCGCTAACGGTAGGCTCCGTCCCCCTCTGAATTCGGGCCTACTCAGGGGAAGGGCGCTCCGCCGCTGGAGCGCCCTTTTCATTTCAGGCGCCCTGCCGGTTGAGCCGCTTCCGGCATTCCTTCACCGACCACAGGACACGTTTGGCGAGCGTCGGGTCGCCTGCACTCCAACCCTTCGACTGCATCACCCAGCGGGCAATGCCGTTGACCGTGGTGACGCCAGCGCGCTCGGCTTCACCGATGAGGCGGATCAACTCGCCGTTGGCAAAGCGCCGCTTGGTGACCTTGCCCGGGCGATAGCCGAACGCCTCCAAGGTGGCGTCGATGTGGAAGATGGTCGCCTGAATTTTCTGGACCTGTTCGGCCAGCTCAGTGCGCTTGGCCAGCAAGGCGGAAATGGGTTCGTCGCTCATGGGCCAGAAGATGGCCCCGGACTAGGACGCAGGTGAGTCCCGTTCTTGGTGCATTTGCTCCATAAGGCCGCGCCCTTGCGCGCAAGACGGAGGGGGTGAGCGACGGCGCCAAAGGCGCGATTTGGTCCGGCGGACCAAATCGAGGAGCGAACGCCCCGGAAGGGGCTGCTTGCGAAGCAAGCGGGCGGCCTCTCCAATGACAATGGAAAGCATACTGGACAATATGCATTTCACAAAGGATGGCCAATGTATAGGCTATCCCCGCGTGACAGGCCGGTAGGGGTCGACTATAAAGGTGGCAGCCCGAGCGCACCGCTCGAAGGCAAGTGCCCCCGGACGAGGTGGCGCGATCCCAACAACCGCAAATCAACGGAGGCCCGGCATGTCTGCTCGGCTCCGCGTGAACGTGATCGTCCGGATCGACGTCGGCTCCATCGTCAGATGGGTCGCGCTGTTCGTCTGGGCCATCTACCTCTAGCGCTCGGCTGCGCCCCCATCGATGGGGGCGCAGCATGAGCGCCCCCGAGCTTCCGGGCAAAGAACCGGAAATCGACTTGACGCCCGAGATGATCGCGGCGGGCGTGAAGGTTCTTGGGGAGTCGGGTCGTCCATATTCGGACGACGCTACTTCGGTAGACGCCCTTCTAGTCGCTGACATGTTTCGCGCCATGTGGCGCCATCGCCCCGATGGAATGCGGTGACGATCTTGTTCAGCATGTCCACACAGACCACCGTTTCCATGGTGTAGCGAGCTTCCTCGTCAATGGCGTCATTCTTCAGACCGGGGATGGTCCCTGTCGGGATCTTTCGGCCAACACGGTTCACATCGAATGCGGGTGAGACGTGAACCAAGTGCCGCTTCCCTCGAATGTGCAGGATTTGAGGAACGCCATGAGCGAGCTTGTTGCGTGTTTGTTGGACCTTATTGATGCGCTGTCTGATTAGTGGCCACAGTCGATCAACTGCGTGAATATCATCGACGGGCGTTTTGGCCGCCTCGAACACAAACTGCTCCACGGCGTTGTGCACGAGTCCGACGCGGGCATGAAACCCATCGGGGCTGAAATACAGCGCGTACGCTAGGTGGCTCCGGGGCTTGTTCATTATCGCATGCAGGAGAGCGCTTAGCGCCGTCTCCAGCTGGCTGAAGCATTGGTCGAAATACAGGATCGTTTCGTTCAGCTTGGCAGACTCGGCGTTTAGCTCCGCGCGGTCCGCGTGCATCTTATCGAACTCTGCCTGGGTCATTGGCGGAATCGGCGGAGTGGGAAAGTGTGAGAGGAATTCCACTACCTCGCCATTGTCGGCGGGAAGTTCCTCGGGGGCCAAATCTGTGCCATCTTCTTGAGGCTGCGGGCGAGCAAACACCCCCGTGATTTTCCCCGTCATAGAATCGCGCTGGACAAATGGCATGACCAAAGACCCTGACAGACGAAGCGCCGGCGAGACCGCCAAGCTGCGTGACGAGGGCCTTAAACGAATGCTGAAAACGCCCCCCAAGCCGCATAAGGACTCAAAGAAAGGCGGAGTCCAAGTGGGCAAGCTAAGGGGCCGTTGAGGCCGCTCACTTCGCCGCGATTTCGCGAAAGGTTCATGCAGAGTGCGCGGTGGCGTACCGACTCTTCCCTGCGCAGGGTCGAGGGTGATCCCTCCTCAGAACGAGGGCGGGGCTGCCATGGAACACCTGAGACGCATCCGACATTATGGGCCAGCGACTTACGTGGCTTGGGCCGCGATCCTCGTCGCCATCGCAATTCTCGGCGGCTTCTCGCTTTTGAGCCGCTAACGGCAGGCCCGCCCGTCCCCCCGACTTCGGGCCTGCTCCTGAGAAGGGCGCTCCTCCGCTGGAGCGCCCTTTTTGTTTCAGGCCCTTGCTTGGCGTGCGGTTAGCTACGCCACGGGTCCGGTGCAATCGGATACTTCCGCCGCCCCTTCCGCTTAGGCGGGCTTGAGGCTTTGAGTTCTACACAGCACCAAGCGTTTGCCCGCAGCGCCTTTGATTGCGAGCGTCGCCCGGTCGGTATCATTGAAGCCCAGCTTCGTGCGGGTGTTGTGGCGGAACTCAAATTCCGTGACGTAGCGCGCGAGGTACTTCTCGCCGCAGTGTTGATAGACGCCTTTCATCCCGCGCTTGAACACGCCGAAGAAACCTTCGACCGTGTTCGTGGTTACGTCGCCGCGAACGTATTCGTCCTTGGCGTGCTGGACCGTCTCGTGAGCGGCAAATACGGCCTTGGAGCCCGCATAGATACGGCTCTCATCGGTGTGCAGGCGGCTTTCCGGGTGGACGTTCTCGCGCACGATCTTGGCGACCGTTTCCTTGTCGGCGTTGCCAACGTGGAACACGCGAGCTTCACCGCCACGTTCAACGAGGGCGACCACGACACGCTTGTTTGCAGGGCCGCGACCGCCACGGCCTTTGGAGCCTGACTTCGGATCATCGGCGCGGAACGGCTTGCCGTCCTTGCGGACGTTCGACGGGTTCGCGACGTTGCCGAAATAGGTTTCGTCGGCCTCGACAACCTTGCCGGGGCCACCCATCTGGCCCTTGCCGCGTTCCATCGGGTCCATGCGCAGAGCCTCACGGATACGCATCGCCATGAACCACGCGGTGCGATAGGAGCCGAGGCCAAGCATGCGCTGGAGTTGGAGGGCAGAGACGCCTTTCTTGCTGGCGGCCATCAGGTGCATTCCCAGCACCCATTTGTAGAGCGGGATTTTCGAGTCCTCGAAGATCGTGCCGATAGTGACCGTGAATTGCTCGTCGCAAGCGCGGCAGTTGTAGAGGCCAGCGCGGTGCGCCTTGCCCTTCATGAGGGTGGCTTCATCGCAGGTGCCGCAGTGAGGGCAGACGGGGCCTTCCGGCCACAGCAGCTTCTCAAGATGGGCGCGAGCCGCATCGGCGTTGTGGAACATCGGGTGGTTCAGATCCGTCTTCATGCCCCCAATCTAGGGAATGACGATCCTTTGTCAAGTGCATATTGTCCAGCATACTTGACATGTCAAGCATACTTTCCATATACTCCGGACGATGAAAAACCGCCTGCGGGAATTGCGCACGGAAAAAGGGTGGAGCCAGCAGGAGCTGGCCGAGCGCCTCGGCGTGTCGCGCCAGACGGTCAACGCCATCGAGGCGGAGCGCCATGACGCCTCGCTCCAGCTGGCGCTGAAGATCGGAAAAGTCTTCCGCCTTGCCGTGGAAGATATCTTTGAGGGAGACGACTGATGGCTGCCGCTTCCGACACGCGTCCCCACTGGGTTCTCCGCGCCGGGCTCTGGCTCGTCACGCTTGCGGCCGCGCTGGCTGCGTCGGCGGGCGCCATCTCGGTGCTCGTTCTCGCGCGCGGCCCCGGCCTCAAGCAGCTGCCGTGGGAAGACCTGCTCACGACATTCGTCGGCGTCTGGTTGCTCGCCTGCATACCGATCAGCCTGATGCGCTGGCTCGCCGTGCCCGCCGCGCGCTATGGCAAGACGCTCACCGGCCCGCTGCTGACGATGGCGACGGGCGGCATCGCCTTCGTGATGCCGGTGCTGTCGGAACGCTACATCGATCCGATATGGGCGTTCGGCGTGGTGATGCTCCTGTTCGTGGCGCAGGCCGTGCTGGTCATCGCCGGCCATCGCGACGCGGACGAGCTGATGCGCCGCTTCACGATGGAATCGACCGTCATCTCCTCCAACGTGTTGCTCGCGGGCTTCTCGATCTACGCCGTGGCCGAATATCTCGGCCTCATCGGCGCGCTCTCGCCCTGGGGCCTCGTCGGCATCGCCTGCATCGTGCAGTTCACCGTGGCGATGGTGGTCTACTACCGCCTCGGCCTGAACCCGGAAGCCCAGACCGAGGCGCCGGCGAGCTAAAGGTCAGCTAGCGCATCCTGCCCACATGGCTCAGCGCCACGAAGGTCACGATCGCCGGCACGATCGCCGTCTGCACGGCCCACAACCCCGTCATCAGCAGCACGACCTGCGCGACCGCGAACATGATGGCGTAGAGATACGCGCCCCATTTCCGCATCATGAACATGCCGGCCATCGCGATGATGTTGGCGATCACCGTGACGCCGAGAAAGATCACATACCAGTCCGGCAGATTGCTCAGCCCGCCGCTCAGCGCCAGGAACAGCAGCGCCGCCACGCCCACCAGGCCCAGCACGCAGATCCCTGTAATCGCCCCCGGCCGCTTCACCGGCCCCGCCGTCGCACTCACGTCCGTCATCTGTCCCTCCACGGTTACCTGTAGCGGTAGGCGTACTCCGCGCGGAAAACGGGTCACGGAATCTGCGGCAACGCCCGTTCGCTCAGCGTTCCGCCGCCCGCGGCGTGCGCTCGATCGCCTTCAGATACGCGATCAGTGCATCCGCCTCCCGCACGGCGAAATCGAAGTGGGGCATCTCGTCATGACCGACGCGAACGCCCTCGATCAGGTCATTGGCCAGCTGCTCGCTGTCATAGCGCATCAGGATCGACAGCAGCGGCGGCGCATCCGGGTTCGGTCCCGTGCGCTCGTCGTCAATGGCGTGGCATCTGGAACAGTTGGTCACCGCGATCTCGCGCCCCTGCGCGACCAGTCCTTCATCCTGCGCCGGTTCACCCGTCGATCCGCACGACGCCAGAACGAACAACAGCGCGGCGGCCATGGGCGCGCCGCAACGAAAACGGGTCAGCTTCATCGGAACTCTCCCGCACGCGCCCCCGAACGCCCGTGCTGCCCAAACGATAGGCCCCCGCACGCCTCAAGGACAAGGCCGTCGCAACAGGACCCGCCAACCGAAATGCCGCCCGATCCATCCCGCCCTTGCTCTGCGGCTTGCGATCCGGGAAACATCCGCAGCATTACCTGCGATCAAAGACCGGGTTTGGCCATTACTTGCCGCTCGTCCATCAAGGTTGGGGAGGTCCGAAAACTCTTGGACAGGCCAGTCTGGACCAGTCCCGGAATCAGACACCGATCGCTCTGAACCGCGGCGGGAAACCGGCGCGCCGCATATTCGCCCTGCTCACTCCCACACCGGGGCGCCAGCACGCGAGCTTACTTCTTGTTGGCGAGCAATTTTGCCGCATTCATTGCAGCGGCCAGGGTAAGCGCTTGGCCCCCCATGTCCTTGCCTCCATTCGTGACGGCGAGCACGCCGGAACCTGAAGTAGGAAATAGAGCAACGACCGCGAACCACGCCCCGTCCGATCCCTCATGATAATATACAGGGCCGGGAAGCCCGGCGATGCTGTCGCGCACGAACCAGCCCATTGAAACCGGGGCGCCAGGCGGTGGTGATTGCGTCACTGAATAGGTCTGGGGTTTCAGCAGGGCGCCCTTACCGTTCGCACCCCGCAACTGATCTATGCAGAAGCGAGCCCAGTCATCGAGAGACAGATATATGTTTCCCGCAGGCGCGAAAAAGTCGGGGTTTACATCGCGAGGAACTGCGAGCCTTCCCTGCCTATGGCCAGCGGGCTGTCCTGTCGGGGGTCGTCCAAAGCCAGCCGAGGTCATTCCCAGGGGCGTGAATACCTCATCTCGCATCAAGGATTCATAAGTTTCCTTGCTTGCTGTCTCGGCCATAAAAGCGGCGATCAGGAACCCCGTGTTTGAATAGCTGAATCTGCCGGCGCGTCCGACGGGCGCGTCCTGCAACGCGCGAGCGATGTACGCCCTCCGCCGCTCAGACAAGCTGGCTGAGCTTTCGTCATAGAAGAGCGAATTGAGGGCTTTCTCGTCCCTGATATTCTCCGGAAGACCGGACGTGTGAGTCAGCAATTGCAGCAGTGTAATCGCCCGATACTCAGGCCGCACGTCGCCAGCCATATCGGGCAAGACGCCGCCGATCGTGGACCCCCAGGAGAGGACGCCACGGTCCACAAGCCGAGCGATCATCACGGCCGTCATCGCCTTGCCATCAGAGCCGATATTCCAGACATCGCTTCGAGAAACGGGTGTGGGGTCACTCAGGCTGCGCACCCCATGTACGGCGTCGTCGACGATTCCGTAGTCCTGAATGATCAGTAGCCCCGCCCCAGGGGCTTTCTTTCCTGCGGCAGCCTTGGAAAGGATCGCATCGAGGTCATCTGCGAAGGCGGGCGCCGCGAAGACGCCGGTCAAAATCGCGAGCAGAACCGCCAATCGTGAAAGCATTCACGCCCCCCACTTTCCGAGCCGGATTGTCAGCTCGCAAATGTGTCGTCTCTGGGGCGCGGGTTTCAGCGCTCTCTGTTAAACCGCGACGCCCCATGACGCTCGATCCGGGGCAGTTCCGCCAACGTCCAGTTTCGCCGAATAGCGGCCCGTCGGCCAGATCAGCGCGAGCGGCAGAACTTGGCCCAATGCGGACATTCGGATTGCGCGTATCCACAAGAGGCGTGCGATTGTTGGTTCGCCACAACGATCGTAGCGGGGACGATCCGCTACTGCTAGCCTTAGTTCGAGACCGCAGCGCCAAATGAGCGAAAGACTCGAACGATGTTGGCTGGAGTTCTTTCTCGCCCAATTTTCTCCTTGGTGCTGCTGCTGCCGTCGACGGGCTGCGCGATGGGCCACGATTTGGGAGAAGGCACACGACCATCGGCCGTTGCACCTGCTCAGATTGACACAAAGCGTCTCGATCAGATGTCCGCCGCGATACGCGATGGCCATTATGGCAACATTCACGGCGTTTTGGTCGGACGTCGGAATGGAATTGTCTATCAAAGCTATTTCATCGGTCACGATCGTGTATGGCAGCGTGGCGATGTCGGTGAGATCGAATTCACTGCAGACTCTCACCACGATGTTCGATCAATATCAAAGTCGGTGGTTTCAACACTGATTGGCATTGCCATCGCCGAAGGACACATCCCAAGCGTAGATGCATCGCTGGCTAGCCTTCTTCCCCGGTACGCGCATCTTTTGTCTGGCGACAAGAAATCGCTGACGCTCAAGCATGTGTTGACCATGACAGCGGGCTTGCGCTGGGACGAGGCGAGCGCCCCGCTGGTGGATGCAGATAACGACGAGATCGGAATGTTCCGAAGCGCGGACCCAGCCGCGTTTGTTCTCGAACGCGAACTGATCGCTCCCCCTGGAACCACGTTTAACTACAGCGGCGGTCTGACCCAGTTGCTGGCCATTGTTCTGGAAGCCAGAACGGGAATTACTCTAGAGGAGTATGCGGAACTGAAGCTGTTTGATCCGCTGGGCATCAAGAACGCCGAATGGCATGGCGATCTTGGCGGCGTTCCGGCGGCGGGAAGCGGCCTTCGGTTGAGAATGAGCGACCTTGGCAAGTTGGCGTTGCTGTATGCGAACAAAGGGCGCTGGAATGGAAGACAGCTGATTCCCGAAGCGTGGTTGGATGAGGCGACGCGACCCCATGTGGAGGTCTTTTCTGGGGAACCGGATGACCCCGTTTCGGTCGCCTACGGCTACCAATGGTGGCTTGTTGACCTCCCTACTGCACATGGTCAGGTGAAAATGATCCAGGCGACAGGGAACGGCGGACAAAACATAATCATTCTTCCAACACTGGATCTGGTCTTCATTACGTTTGCTGGCATCTACGGCCAGGCAGATCAAAGCGTGTTCGCCGAAGAGCTTCTGGAAGAGTTTATTATCCCGGCAGCAACGGTTGGCTCATTGCCAGCCGGTTCTTGACTGACCGCTTCCGGTGAATTCCCGCCGGTCAGCGCGTCTCGTGCCCAGCTGACAGCTTGATCGGGTCGTATCGCCTTAACCCCCCGCTAACCGGAATACCGCCCAATCCGCCTCATACTTTCCGTGGAGGGCGTTGCGATGTCGGTCTGCTACCGGCTGGTTCTGGATTCGGTCTGCCGCTCCAACCACCACCGCATCGCGGTCCTCGCGCTCGATCACCTGCAACGCGACGACGCCGAAGACTGGCGCAACCTCTTCCTCAAGCACCGCGACGCCTATCTCGAAGGCGCGAAGGCGCCCGACGAAGTCTTCAAGGACTTCAAGAACCACGTCCTCCACGTCCGCGACAACAACTGGGGCGGCGCCCCCGCAGCCGCCCGCGAATGGTATCGCCGCACCGTCCGCGCGCTCCAGGCGCAGGACTGGAAACACGCCGCCTGGTGCGCCGGCGTGATGAGCCACTACGCCGCCGATCCGATCCAGCCCTTCCATACGCACCAGACGGAAGAAGAAAACACCATCCACCGCGCCGTCGAATGGTCGCTGTCGAAGGCGTTCCCGGAAATGCTGCTGATCCTCACCCAGGATCTCGGCTTCCCCGATGTGCCCGTGCCCGCGGGCGATGACTGGCTCGAACAGATGATCCGCGCTGGCGCCAACATCTCCAACAAGCACTACGAGACGCTGATCGACCACTACGACTTCGCCATTGGCGCAAAGCGCCCGGTCGAAGGCCTCGACCAGGAAATGAAGGACGTCGTCGCCGCCCTCATCGGCTACGCCTCCGTCATGCTCGCCCGCATGCTGGATCGCGCCATCGCCGAAGCGAAATCCGAAGCCCCGCCGGTCAATCTTCTTCTCGACACCGTCGCCATCGTCGCCAACACGCCGGTCCGCATGGTATCGAAGCGCATCGAACACGTCGCCGAAGCCGGCCTCGTTGCAGATCAGTACGCCGAATACCGCAAGACCGGAAAAGTCCGCGACACGCTCGGCGACGACGACAAGGCCGTCCGCAAGCTCTTCGCCGAGGAAGTCCTCAAGACCTCTCTCTCCAACCTCGACTGCCAGTGGCCCCGCGAAACCGGCGCCAAGGCCGGGCAGGGCGCCGAACCCCGCAAGACGAAGAAAGCCAAAGCCACCAAAGCCAGCGCTCCCACCACCGCTCATCCCGGCGAAAGCCGGGACCCAGAGCCGCAGGCGAAAGTCTCGCAGGCGAAGCCCCCCAAACCGGCCAAGGCCGAAAAGCCCGGCACACCCACACCCGCCGCCGAACCCACCCAACCCGCCCCCGTCATCTCCCGCATCCGCCTCTCGCGCGAAGCCGCCGTGGTCGACGCCCCCTCCATCGGCCCCAAGACCGCCAGCCGCCTCGCCATCATCGGCGTCAACACGGTGGGCGATCTTCTCGCCCTGGCGCCGGAAGACGCCGCCCACCGCATCAAGGCCGGCCACATCAATGCGGGCATCATCCGCGACTGGCAGGCGCAGGCCCTGCTGGCCTGCTCGGTGCCCGAACTCAACGGCACGAACGCCCAGCTCCTCGTCGGCGCTGGCGTCTACAGCGTCGACGATCTCGCGACCGCCGACGTCGACTTCCTGATCGACGCCATCACCCTCTACGCGCAGTCAAAGGAAGGCGACCGCGCCCTCCGCGACGCCCCCCTGCCAGACCGCGCCCGCGTAAAATCCTGGATCGAAGCCGCCCTCCACATCTGCGAGAACCGCTCGGCGGCGTGAGGCGGGAAGGGTTCAGGATGAACCTCTCACAACATCTGTTCATGTTGCGGGCGGATGCGCGGCGCAGCTGAACGCACCGCCACATCCCCGACACGGTAACTGCAGTTTTTCTCAAGGAATCTGCTGCTGCAGATGTCTGAATCTGCGGAGCTTTTTCAGCGCTTTTCACAAAACCGCGTAGATGAACGGAAGAGTCTACCTCTGTTCAGGTGCTGCGCGTTCTTATGGGGACACGAGACTGAAAGGAGTGCCTCATGCGTCTCATTGCTTCCTCTCTTCTGGCCGGCCTCATAGCGTTCAGCTCTGTGGCGCCCGCCTTCGCCGACCAGCGTGGTCGTGGCAACGACCGTGGCCGGGACCGTCACGACGATCGTGGCCGGGATAACGACCGCGACCGCGGCCGGGATCGCGACCGCAATCGCCACGACGACCGCCGCTGGGACAACAACAACCACCGCTACAACGGCTACTGGGAAAACAACAATCGCCGCGACTGGCGCAAGGGCGACAACTTCTGGAACCACCGCCACCGCAACAACCACTACGTGGTCGTCAACGACTACCACAACTACCGCCTCCCTCCCCCCCGCTACGGCCAGCGCTACTACCGCGACAACGACACCGGAGAAATCCTCCTAATCGCCGCCGCAACTGGACTGGTGCTGTGGGCGCTGACGAATTAGCGGACAAGCCCCGCGACTAGCGCTTTCTCTCTCGCGCCGGTCGTCCGCGGCCGCCCCTTCCCCGAGGGGCGGCCGTTTGCGTTTGGGCGACGGCTTCGAGGATGCGGTCGCGGGCCCAGGCGAGGCCGGCGTCGCCGGCGGCGTCACGACGCCAGAACAGCATGAGGTCGAGTTCCGGGGTTTCCATGGGCAGTTCCCGGATCGCGACGTCATAGCGGCGGGCGAGGGAGAGAGGGGCGACTAATGCGAGTTCGCTGGCCATTACGGAATGGAAAGCGGGCTGGAAGTGCGGCATGCGCATGGCGGGCGCGATCCGTTTCCCGATTCGGCCAAGCGCGACATCGACGACGCCACGGCCCGTGCGGCGGCTCGAGACAGTGATGTGGCGCAGGGCCAGGAAGTTCGCGAGCGTGAACTTTCCGTCCGCGCACGGATGCCCCTGCCGCAACGCGCAGACGTAGCGATCAGAGAACAGGCGCACGCTGTCGAGTTCGGGACGGGCGAGGGCAGGGATGTCCATCGCCAGTTCCAGTCGCCCGGCGACGAACTCGCCGGGAATGTCTGGTCTAGCCACCTGCTGCCAGTTGAAGCTGACCGTCGCTTTCTCCTTCTCGAGCATGCGGGCGAGCACGGGGATGATGGCAGCGGCGGCGATGTCGCCCACCGCGATGCTGAAGACGCGCTGCGACGTCGTTGCATCGAAACCCTGACGGTCGAGACCGGAACGCAGCCGCCCGAGCGCCTCGCGGACCGGGCCGATCATCGCCTGCGCGGCCGGTGTCGGCGCCATGCCGCGCGCGGATCGCACGAACAGCGGATCGCCCAGAGCGGCGCGCAGTCGCGTGAGCGCGTTGCTGACGGCCGGCTGGGTCAGGTTCAGGCGCTCGCTGGCGCGCGTGATGCCGCCTTCGGAATAGACCGCCTCGAACACCGGCAGCAGGTTGAGGTCCAGGCCACGCAGATTCACGCCATCACCATCGTGAATATAAGGAATTCATATAATAAACTGGTGCAATAGATGCCTCGCGGCAATCCTGCCCGCGTAACGTTTTCGGCGTTCCTCTCCGGTCCAGGTGCAAAGCGCCGGCCCGCGATCACCGAACCCCGCAAGGGGCTTGTCAGCGGTGCGGCGATCTTCGGCATGTCAGCTGCCGACGTCACCGCGCCGCTGAAACCTTGTCAGATGATCGATTGCCCTACCGTCAGCTTGACATCGTCATGGCGGCGCTGAGAGTCCCCTCCAAGCAAACAACGAGGGAGTGCGCGATGCGCAGCATGTTCGCGGCGGTTTCTGTTCTGGCGCTTGCAGCGGCCTGCGGTCCGACCGAGCCAGCCAAGCCGGTCGCGCTGGCGCCGAGCGCCACGGCGGCGGCCGATCTCCAGAAAATGCTGATCGAGGCCAAGGAAGGCGACACGATCGAGCTGGCCGAGGGCACGTTCGAGTTCACAGAGGGCCTGTCGCTTGCGGTCAACAACGTCACCTTCAAGGGCGCCGGCATCGACAAGACGATCCTGACCTTCAGGAACCAGAAGGGCGCAGGCGAGGGCCTGCTGGTGACGTCCGATGGCGTGACGCTGACCGGCTTCACGATGCAGGACACCAAGGGCGACGGCATCAAGTCCAAGGGCGCCGACGACATCGTCTACAAGGACCTGAAGGTGATCTGGACCGGCGGGCCGAAGACCGAGAACGGCGCCTACGGCGTCTATCCGGTTGAATCCAAGAACGTGCTGGTCGACGGCGTGACGGTGTCGGGCGCATCCGACGCCGGCATCTATGTCGGCCAGTCGCAGAACATCATCGTCCGCAACAGCGTTGCCGAATACAACGTGGCCGGCATCGAGATCGAGAACTCGTCCAACGCCGATGTTCATGACAACGTCGCCACTCACAACGCCGGCGGCATCCTGGTGTTCGACCTGCCGGACCTGCCGGTGATGGGCGGGCACTCGACCCGCATCTTCAACAATAAGGTGGTCGAGAACGACACGCCGAACTTTGCTCCTCCGGGCAATATCGTCGCCAACGTGCCGACAGGCGCGGGCGTGATGCTGATGGCGAACCGGAACGTGCACGTGTTCAACAACACGTTCGACAAGAACCAGACGACGCACATCCTGATCTACGGCTACTCGTTCGAGTTCAAGGATCCGAACTACAACCCGCTGCCGCGCGACTTCGTCATCCGTGACAACACCTACGGCGAAGGCGGCAACAATCCGCAGGGCCGTCTTGCCCCGCTGGCGCCGGCTCTCGGCGGTAGTCTCCCGGCCATCGTGTGGGACGGCGTGACGTCTTATGGCGGCAAAACAGAAGAGGTGCGCATCGCCATCCGCGAGAAGCCGGAAGTCGGCTTCGTCAATCTCGGCCTCGGCTCGACCCCGATCGACCTGACCAAAGCGAAGCCTTCGACAACGCGTCCGCCGGATGCGCAGATTGAAGAGCCCGCGGCCGTGGTGCTGCCGGAACGGCCTGCGGCTGCGAAGGAAGGCGCTTGATCCGAACGCTTCGACATCTCCTAGGGGGGATGACGCTTGCGCTGGCCCTTGCCGCCTGTACGGCGGAGACGGGGCCGCGCGCCAGCGTGATCCTCGCCGAGAAGCCGGCGGAGAAGCTGTCGGAGTATGGCTTGTTCGCGACTGCCAATGCCGGGGCCGCACCGTCGGAAGGCGTCGTGCCTTATGATCTCGTCAACGCGCTGTTCAGCGACTACGCGGCCAAGCATCGGCTCGTCTACGTCCCGAAGGGGCAGGGCGCCACGTATGATCCGGACACGGTGTTCGACTTCCCGGTCGGCTCGGTCCTGATCAAGACGTTCGCCTTCGGGCCCGACATGCGCGATCCGGCGCTCAACGAGCGCTTCATCGAAACGCGGCTTCTGATCCACAAAGCGGAGGGCTGGGTTGCTTACCCGTATATCTGGAACGCCGAGCAGACGGAGGCGACCTACGCGCCTGTCGGCGGACGCCAGACGATCGATACGATATCGCCGGAGGGAGCGCCGCTGACGATCGACTACGCGGTGCCGAACCGGAACCAGTGCAAAGAATGCCATGCGCAGGGCGACGCGCTGATCCCGATCGGACCGAGCGCGCGCAACCTCAACCATGTGGGGCCGGCAGGTGTGAACCAGCTCGCGAACTGGACGGAGCGCGGCATTCTCACCGGCGCGCCGGCGGATGCGCCCGCAGCGCCAGCCGTCTATGGCGATGCGCCGCTGGGCGATCGGGCGAGGGCGTGGCTCGATATCAATTGTGCCCACTGCCACAAGGCGGGCGGCGGGGCTTCGAACTCGGGGCTCTTCCTCGCATGGAACGAGACGGACCCGACAGGGTGGGGCGTGCACAAGCGGCCGACGGCGGCGGGCAGGGGCGCAGGGCAGCATCTCTTTGTCATCGAGCCGGGTCATCCGGAGAGTTCGATCGTCGTGCATCGCATCGAGTCGACGGAGCCGGGCGTGCTAATGCCGGAGCTCGGCCGCACGGTAGTGGACGAGAAGGGCGTTGCACTGATCCGCGAATGGATCGCGGCCATGCCGCCGGTGCAGTGAGCATCTAAGGTCAGCGCGGAGGCGCTGCGGGCATCGGGAAGATTGCGCCGGTGATGGTTGCAACGGCCATCGTCAGTACGGCAGCAGCTCCAGCGGCAGCGATCAGCCAGTTGCGCGTGAGGTTAAGCTTGTCGAGGAGGCGGCTGATCTTCGGTTCGCCATCGGGCGCGAGTCTTTTCTGCTGCTGCTGCGCCACCCAGTAGTGCGCGGCGAGGGCCGCGAAGAACGTCATCAGCATCACACCGATCAGCGCCATAAGGCGCGGGCCCTGGCCCTGTCCACGCACGATCAGTTCGATGGGAAGCTGGATCAGCGGGATGGCCAGGACGGCGACGGGACCTTTTGCGAGCGCGACCCAGTAGGCGCGCGATGTTGCCGCCCGGATCGCGGCACCGGCGCGGGTGATGTAGTCCGTCGTCACCACGCCCTTGAACGTGCTGACGATGCTGGTCTGGTCCTTCTTCGCCGCGTTCTCGCCGATGGCGATGTTGGCCTTCGACGCGAGCATGGTCGCCAGCGAACTGTGAAGCGCATCGTGCGCGCGGGGTGGCACGAGGCTGGTGGTCTTGATCGTGTCTTCGAGCACGACGAGATCGTCGGACAGCAGCATGCCGGCGATGTTACGGTAATCGAGCACGATCTGGTCGGGGCCGAAGCCGCGCACCTGCGTGCGAGCGCCGCCGACCTGTACGGTGACGGTTGTAACGGGGGTTGACGCCGTCGTGTCGCGGCGCAGCGTATCAGCGCCGGTTTCGGTCGTGGCGCGGTGGGCGCCCGCGAAGGCCAGCACTTTCTCGATGCTGCCGAGACCTTTCAGGACGTTCGCGGTTTCAGGATCGCTGGCGCGGACGGAGGTCTCAAAGGTTTCGGTGACGGCGCAGCTGAGCTGCGTCGTGTGATAACGGCGGCCTTCGCCCGCGCAGGTTTCACATTTCTGGTATCCGGAGCCCTGGCACTGCTTGCACGGAATGGTCTTCTGGCCGTGGCAGGTGGCGCAGGTGATGGTCGCGCGGCCATTGCACTTGCCACAGGACACCGTGCCATTGCCGCTGCAGGCGGTGCACGCGACAGTCTCCTGCACGTGCTCGATGCGATTGGCGCCGGCGGCTTCGTCCCAGACCTTGTGCTGCTTCTGCGTCACGATCGTGCGCTCGCCCTTGCAGGTCTGGCAGGTGAGCGAGCCGGTCGCGCTGCATGTCGTGCACGGATTGCTGCCGCGGCCCTGACAGGCTTCGCAGGTCAGCGTGCCGGCGGCGTTGCAGAGGGAGCAAGCGATCTTGCCTGCGCCCTGGCATGGCGCGCAGGTCTCGACATGGCCGACGGGCGGGAGCTGCGTGAAGCAGTCGGCGACGGTGGGTTTGTCGGTTGGGGTCTCGCCATGCTGCTCAGCCCAGGCGGCGAGGCGGGCGGGAACGGCGGCGCGCGAGGAGGCAAGGCGTCCGGCTGTTTCATGTTCGAGCGATGCGGCGTCGGCAACTTCCGTGACGCCTTGCGGCAGACCCCCATTGCCCTCGCTGCGTGTGGTCTCGAACATAACGCGGAAGGCCTGGCGCACCACCACGTCAACATTCGCGTGATCGCTGCTCTCGAGCGCGACGTGGCCGCGGTCGAAGCGGGTGAGGGGTTCGACGAAATCGCCTATCCGGGTCAGCAGGCGGATGCCGGGGTCGGTCGTGAACCCCCGATCCGTGCTGGAGTCTGCTGTCACGACAACCTCGATACGTCCGCCCGTCCTGTCCGGGGTAGCATCGGCCTTACTTGGGTCAAGCGCGTTCGCGTCCACGGCAAGGCTCGCTGGTTAATATGCAGCATCGTGCGCTTGGGCCGCAGGCGCCTTGCCGTTGCCAGCGCAGACCTAGATTGTAGCGTGGACATTCGCGCCCCCGTCGGCGCCGCGGGGAGTTATAGTGACGTCTGCCTTGAAGCCGAAACTGACACGGCCTGGCGGCGTTCGGGCCGCCATTTCCCTGCTCATTCTCATCCCCATTCTTGTGCCGCTGTTCGCGGCTGCGCTGATCTGGTTGACCGAGCGCGATTCCGTGCGCGCGGCTGAAGATCGCGTCATGTCGGCTGCTCGCGTCGTCGTGGCCAATGTGCGCAACCTGGTGGATTCCAACCTGGAGCGGCTGCGCCGGCTGGATGAAGGGTTGGGCCCGGACCCGGTCGCCTTCCGACCTCTGCAAGGCGTGGCGGGCGACAGGCTCGTGGCGCTCTACGACGCCTCGGGGTCGACCATCATTCGCGACGGCATGCGCGGGGCCAATGTGTCGGACAACGCCGAGTTCAAGGCGCTGGCGGGAGGGGAGCCTTGGACGATTACGCCGCTTCTCGGGGGCGGCGGCCAGTTGCGCTTCTTCGGCATCGCGCGCCGGCTGGAACGAAACGGGCAGTTCGCGGGTGTCGTCACGGCGTTGCTGCCGGCGGACACGCTGTCGGATGTCTGGGGTGAGCTGGCCCTGGGTCCGGAATCCGCCATCGGCGTGATCCGCAGCGATGGCTGGCTGGTGACGCGATATCCCGTTCCGGCGGAAGCGATGAATATCGCCAGCGCGGAACTGTTCACGAAGCACCTGCCCGTTGCGGCCGATGGTGTGTTCACCTCGGACGCATCGCCGATCGATCGTATTCCCCGCACCGTGGGTTACCAGTCGATCAAGGATCTCGGCCTGATCGTCACGGCCAGCATGTCGCGCGCTAGCACGGGAGAAGCCTTCTGGTCGCGCGTCAGATCCACTTCGCTCGTGGCCGGGCCGGTATTCCTGGTCATGGTGGTGCTGTGCGGATGGGCGATCATCCTGCTGATGCGGCACGAGCGGAACCGCCGGGAACTGCAGGATGCGCTCGCGCAGAACCGTGTGCTGTTCCAGGAAATCCATCACCGGGTGAAGAACAATCTCCAGCTGGTGTCGTCCCTGATCCGCCTGCAGCAGGCGCCAACCGCGATGAAGGACGACCTCATCCGGCGCATCGCGGCCATGTCGGCCGTGCACCAGCACATCTACGAATCCGACCAGTTCGGGGTGCTCGATGCGGAGGCCTATCTCGACAAGCTGCTCGCCGGGCTGCGTGATTCAGCGCCGCCCAACGTGGCGCTGGACTGGCGTCTCGCCCCGCTGACGCTTTCGCCGGACCAGGCATTGCCGCTGGGCCTGATCGTCAACGAGGTCGTCGCCAACGCCTTCAAGCATGGTTTTCCCGAGGGCCGTGCAGGCAAGGTTTCGGTCGTACTAGAGCGCCCGCTGGAGGGCGACGACGCCATCCTGTCCATTACCGACAATGGCGTCGGAATGGCGGAGACGCCGTCGGGCGGCGTGGGCCTTGGCACGCGGCTGATTGGCGGCCTCGTCGGCCAGCTCGAAGGCAAGTCCAGCATGATCCGCGACAATGGCGTGCGGTTCGAAATGCGGTTCCCCGCTTCCGCGCGCTAGCCGAACACGCCGGAGCTCCAGAAGCAAAACGGCCGCCCCCGAGGGAGCGGCCGCTGTATTTCGCTGGAGAAGGGAGGCGGATTATTCCGCGTCTTCCTTCGGTCCTTCGCTACGCTCGCGACGAGGACCACGATCACCACCGCGACCACCACCACGACCACCACGATCACCGTCACGACGCGGACGATCACCGCGCGGCGGACGATCGCCCGACGGGCCATCATCCACGACGCCTTCGATGGCTTCGCCGGTCTGCTGGTTCACGGCTTTCATCGACAGGCGAACCTTGCCGCGATCGTCGAAGCCGAGAAGCTTCACCTTCACGATGTCGCCTTCCTTCACGACGTCGGCCGGCGAGTTCACACGTTCAGCCGCGAGTTGGGAAACGTGGACGAGGCCGTCCTTGGCGCCGAAGAAGTTCACGAAGGCGCCGAACTCCATCACCTTCACCACCTTGCCTTCGTAGATCTGGCCGACTTCCGGCTCGGCGGTGAGGCCGATGATCCACTTCTGCGCAGCATCGAGGCTTTCTTTCTCGACCGCCGCGATCTTCACCGTGCCGTCGTCCTCGACATTGATCTTGGCGCCCGTCTTTTCGACGATCTCGCGGATGACCTTGCCGCCCGTGCCGATGACGTCACGGATCTTGTCGACCGGGATCTTGATCGAGATCATCTTCGGAGCATTCTCGGAGACTTCGGTGCGCGCACCGTCCATCGCCTTGTTCATCTCCTGGAGGATATGGAGGCGGCCGCCATTCGCCTGGGCGAGGGCCGTCTTCATGATGTCGAACGTGACCGAGTCGATCTTCAGATCCATCTGGAGCGAGGTGACGCCCACTTCGGTGCCGGCAACCTTGAAGTCCATGTCGCCGAGGTGATCTTCATCACCCAGGATGTCGGAGAGGATGGCGATCCCTTCCGCGTCCTTGATGAGGCCCATGGCGATGCCCGACACCGGACGGCTGATCGGAACGCCGGCGTCCATCATGGCGAGGGATGCGCCGCAGACCGACGCCATCGACGAGGAGCCGTTCGACTCCATGATCTCGGACACGATGCGGAGCGTGTAGGGGAAGTCCTCGCCTTTCGGGAGGACGGCCTTCACTGCGCGCCAGGCCAGCTTGCCGTGGCCGATTTCGCGGCGGCCCGGAGAGCCTCCACGGCCGGTTTCACCGACGGAGTAGGGAGGGAAGTTGTAGTGAAGGAGGAATTTTTCCTTCTTCGTGCCGCCGAGGCCGTCGATGTACTGCTCGTCCTCGCCGGTGCCCAGCGTGGCGACGCAGAGGGCCTGCGTTTCACCGCGCGTGAACAGCGCCGAGCCGTGCGTGCGCGGCAGGACGCCGACTTGCGACGTGATCGCGCGGACCTGGTCGGTCTTGCGGCCGTCGATGCGCGAGCCCGTGCGGATGATGTCGCCGCGGACGACCTTCGCTTCGGCTTCCTTGAACACTTCCTTGAAGACGAGCGGTTCGGCGCCCGTCGGGTTGGCCTCGGTTTTCACGAGAGCGGTCTTGGCCTTCTCGCGAGCCGCGTTCACGGCGTCGTGGCGCTCGCCCTTGTCCTTGATCTTGTAGGCGGCGGAGAGATCCGAGCCGGCAACATCCTGGATCGACTTGAGAAGCGCGGAGTTGTCCGGGCTCTCGAAGGCGAACGGCTCCTTGGCGGCTTTTTCGGCCAGCTTGATGATCGCATCGATGATCGGCTGGAAGCTTTCGTGACCGGCCTTGACGGCGCCGAGCATGACTTCTTCCGAAAGCTCTTTCGCTTCCGATTCAACCATCATCACGCCTTCGGTCGTGCCGGCGACGACGAGATCGAGCTGGAAGTCTTCCATCTGCTCGGCCGTCGGGTTGATGATGTAGGCGCCGTCCTTGTAGCCGACACGCGCAGCGGCGATCGGGCCGTTGAACGGAGCGCCGGAGATGACGAGCGCTGCGGACGCCGCAACCATGCCGACGATATCCGGATCATTTTCCTGGTCGTAGGACAGCACCGTGATCGTGACCTGGACTTCGTTCTTAAAGCCGTCGGCGAACAGCGGACGGATCGGACGGTCGATCAGGCGCGAGGTCAGCGTTTCTTTTTCGGTGGGGCGGCCTTCACGCTTGAAGTAGCCTCCGGGAACGCGGCCAGCCGCGTAGTAGCGCTCAAGGTAGTTCACGGTCAGCGGGAAGAAGTCCTGGCCTTCCTTCGCCTTCCTTGCGTAGACGACAGCCGCGAGAACGCTCGTCTCGCCATAGGTCGCCAGTACCGCTCCATCTGCCTGGCGCGCGATGCGTCCAGTTTCGAGGGTGAGCGGACGGCCCGCCCAGTCGATCGTCACACGTTGAATGTCAAACATCGTATATTTCTCTTTCTGCATACGAAAACCCGCCGGACCCCGGTGGGCCGGCGGGTGGGGTAGGAACCCGGCCTAGCGCCTGAGTTCCAGCTCTTTGAGGATCGTCTGATAACGAGCCTCGTCTCTCGACTTCAGATAGTCGAGCAGTCGACGGCGCTGCGAGACCATCTTGAGAAGGCCGCGGCGCGAGTGGTTGTCTTTCTTGTGCTCCTTGAAGTGGTCGGTCAGGTAGTTGATGCGATGCGTGAGGATCGCGACCTGCACTTCGGGGCTGCCCGTGTCACCTTCGGTGCGGGCAAATTGCTTGATCAGGGAGGCTTTCGCCTCCGGCGTGATCGACATCGGGTTTCTCCTTGGGCCGGTTTGGCCAGTCTATTGGTTGAACACGCGAACCGGCATGAACCTGCCGGCCCGGACTTCACCCAGAGCGACGCCGAGTTGTTCTTCGCCCACCTTTTCAGTGGCCAGACAAATGCGGGAGGCATCCTCCCCGTTCACTTGACGAGGACGGCGCATCTCCCGAAACGCCTCGACCTGATGGGGCAGAAGTACGATTTCTCGGCCCTGCCTGAGCCTGGACGCCTCTTCCCCGGTGATGGCCAGCGCCGGGATGTCGTCCAGCGCGGTCTCGAGGGGAACAAGCTTGTCGTCCAGCGCGGCCTTATCGCTCATCTCCTGCAGAATTGAAAGCTGAATTGCCGCGCTCTCGGCAAAAGCGCCCACGCGGGTCCGCCGCAGGGCCGCAACATGCCCCTCAGCCCCCAGTTTGAGGGCCAAATCTCTCACCAAAGCCCTGATATAAAAGCCTTTTCCGCAAGTGACCGCGATCACGGCCAGGTCCGGCGAGGGACAGTCCACCAGCTCGGCCTTGTGGACCACGACGGTGCGGGGCTGGAGTTCGACCTCTTCACCATCACGGGCGAGGTCATAGGCCCGCTCCCCGTTCACCTTGATGGCGGAGTAGATCGGCGGTGTTTGCTGGATCTCGCCGATGAAACCTTTCAGGGCCTCCGCGATGGCTTCGGGCGACGGCCGCACGTCGGATTCACCGGTCACCGCGCCTTCGCGGTCCTGCGTGGTGGTCGAGGAGCCCCAGCGGATCGTGAAGACATAATCCTTGTCCGCCTCCATGACGTAGCCGACTGTCTTGGTCGCCTCTCCGAACGCCAGCGGCAGGATGCCAGACGCCAGCGGGTCGAGCGTGCCGCCATGGCCGGTCTTCTGCGCGTTGAACACGCGGCGGCAGATACCGACGGCCTGGGTCGAGGTGACGCCTTCGGGTTTGTCGAGGATCAGCCAGCCGTGAACCGGCTCGCCCTTCTTCTTGCGGCCCATTGTCGTCTCCAGGCTCTGGCGGAGGATCGAACTCCGCTCAGGTCGAGTGCAGTGGCGGGGGAGTAGGGGGGATGAGAAGTGGGGTCAAGCCAGCGGCCGTGCGGCTAGGCGCCCAGCGTTTCCGCCACTTCGAGCAGGGATGCGATCGCGGCGCGCAGCCGGACCAGAGCATCTGGACCCGCTGCGGCATTGCCGAAGGGCGGCGTGCGGAACTGGCTTTCGCGTGCGGTGCGCGGCAGGGCGATGGTGAGCCGATTGGCCGAAGCCACGGCGCGCGGGCGGCCGAAGCCTTCGAGCGCGGCAAGGCGATCGATGCGCTGTTGCAGGCCGGGATGCGCCGAGTCGAGCGCTGCAACGCCTTCCACGGTTGCGGGGATAGTGCTGTCCTCGCGACGCAGGTTGATGTCGGCGACGAGGCCGGTGAAAGCAGGCGGCGCCTTCTTGTCGTCGCCGGAAGCTGCGAGGTGCAGATCGACGATGTTCACCGCTATGCCGCGATGCGTGCCTGCGAGTTCGTTGGCGGCCTTCGCTTCACGGAAGGCAGGGAAGAGACCGGAATTCCGGAGGCGCGAGAGATCGGGCATCACGGGCGGACGCCAGGTGATCTCGCCGAACGATGCGGCGAGACGGGGCAGCACGCGCTCGCGCCACGTCTTCGCATACTGGCGCGCTGCCTCCTGCAGCGACCAGCCATAGCCGACCAGCCCGCCGCCGATCATCACCGCGACGAAGTCGAGGGCGCCGACTGGCGCGCCGGCCATCGCGATCAGCGTCCACGCGCACAGACCCACCGCCGCGCAGGCGGGCGCGCGCCAGGCTGTACGCTCGAGCGACTGCCGCACAACGTTCTGCCGGTAGGCTTCAACGTCGTTGAAGATGGCGTGCATCTCCGGCCCGCGGTCGCCGTCGCTGGGCATAAGCGGTCGAGGCCGCGGACGCTGTTCCGAAAGTTTCAGCGCGATGCAGCCGCCCACCGCCGCGATCAGCAGCGCGACGAAAAAGCCGCCGAACACCGAAGTCGCCAGTCCCACGAGTCCGGGCGTGCGTGCGTTCGCGCCAACGGCGATTCCGATCCATGCGATTGCTGCCAGGCCAACGAACGCGATGAACACCACGCGCCCGATCTGGGCCGTGGGGCGCGCCTTTCCTGCGGTGTCCTGTGCGGCCTGCGACGTCATAGGCCGGACATATAGACCGGGTGTCTGGCGTTGCGAACCATGTGGACCCCATGCGCCGGCTAAACATAAGGACAGGAATCAGGGCTCGCGGCACCAACCGACGCTCCGGAGGGGTCTTGCGAAACGGGTCGGGCGGCGCATCATTCAGGCAGCGATAAAAAGACGACCAGGGGAAACGCAGATGCCATATGCGACAGGCCGCATCATCCATGACGCCGACAGCCACCTCATGGAGCTGCCGGACGTGCTCGACCCCTATCTCGATCCGAAATTCCGCGAGGCCTATGACGCCCTCCCGAAGCTGGCGAAGCGACAAGAAGATTATGCAGCCAAGGCCCGCGCCAATCACGCGGATAGCGGTTTCCGCGAAAGTGCAGACGCCAACATCATGCTGCGCAAGAATTACGAGGCGATGGGCGCCTTCCTGAAGGAGGATCGCCCGCGCGCGCTCGACCAGCTCGGCTTTGCGAGTCAGCTCGTGTTCACGACCTGGTGCCTCAACAATTTCGGGCTGGAGCGGCCTGATCAGGCCGAACTCGCCTACGCCACGGCTACGGCGCACAACCGCATGATGATGGACTTCACCGCCATCGACCGCCGCTTTCTGGGCACGGCCTATGTTCCGCTGATCGACATCGATCGCTCCATCGCGATCGCACGTGAAGCAATCGCCCTGGGGACGAAAGCGCTGCTGATCCCCTCGCGCCCCACTGGCCGCTCGGCCAGCCATATCGGTCATGACCCGATCTGGGCGATGGCGCAGGAACGTGGCATTCCGATCCTCTTCCATGTCGGCGACGAGAAGAAGCTCGATCCGCAATACTTCGAGAACGGCCGGCCGCGGGTGAAAGACTTCCATGGCGGGGAGGAGAACTTCACGTCCGTCTCCTACATGCCGATCCCGCATTCCGTGGAGCTGACGCTTGCGGCCCTGATCATCGACGGGGTGATGGATCGCTTCCCGAAATTGAAATTCGGCGTGATCGAGCTTGGCGCTTCGTGGCTGCCGGGCTGGATGCGCAATCTCGACGGCGCGGCCGCGGCGTTCTCGAAGAATGAAGAGCGTCTGCAAAAGCTCTCCATGAAGCCTTCGGACTTCGTGAAGCGGCAGGTGAGGGTGACTCCCTATCCGCACGAGGATGTCGGTTGGATCATCCAGAACTCGGACGAGCAGATCCCGCTGTTCTCGTCCGACTACCCGCATGTCGAAGGCGGTCGCAATCCGCTGAAGCGTTTCAACGATTCGCTGTTCGGAGAATCGGCCCGCGCGGTCGACCGCTTCTACTGCGACAACTTCATCGATCTCATGGGCGAGGGGCTTGCAGCGGAGCTGCGCGGGCCGAAGCATCTCGCGGCTGCGTGATCGGACCGGGCCTCTAGCGTCCCGCGTGGCGAGGCTGGTAAGCATGACGCGACCTCATCCGGGACCCGCGCCATGAAGAAGACGCTTCTTGCCTGCCTGAGCTTTGCCGTGCTGTCGGCCGCGGCGATCGGCGTACCCGCGCTTTCCCAGACGGGTCCGGCGCCGGCACTGTTCTCGACCAGCGATGTCGCGCCAACCGACTATTCCAAATGGAGCCAGCCCGCGCTCGAGGCCGAACTCGGCAAGCGAGCCACGGTGCAAAAGAAAGTGCGCATGCCGATGCGCGATGGCGTGCACCTGTCGACCGACATCTATCGTCCGAAGGACATAACCGGACCGGTGCCCACGATCTTCGTGCGCACGCCCTACAACATGAACACGCTCACCGGCGGCACGCTGCGCCAGACGGTCGAGGCGGTCGATCGCGGTTACGCGATCATCTACCAGAACGAACGTGGCCGCTATTTCTCGGAAGGCGAGTTCGAGATTCTCGGCCATCCCCGCACGGACGGCTATGACGCGCTGACATGGATCGCCGACCAGCCATGGTCGAACAAGAAAGTCGGCACCTATGGCTGCTCGTCCACCGCCGAATGGCAGCTGCAGCTCGCGGCGACGAACCACCCGGCCCACGCTGCGATGGTGCCGATGGCGTCTGGCGCCGGCATCGGCCGCGTCGGTGAATTCCACGAGCAGGGCAACTGGTATCGCGGCGGCGTGCCACGCACGCTGTTCTCGATCTGGCTCTATGGCGTCGACAACCCGTTGCGTGCGCAAATTCCCGAGGACCTCGATCCGAACGTGCGGCAATACCTGTCGCAGTACAGCGATCTCAATCCGAAGAAGCCGGAGGTCACCTGGGCGAAGCAGGTCTGGCGCCTGCCGTACGCCGAGATGCTGTCCTCGCTGGGCGAGCCCGCTGGCACGAACGAGAAGCTGATCGCGCGGGCGATGCCCGATGATCCCGAGTGGTTCAAGGGCGGGCTCTACCACGACAATGAAAAGTGGGGCGTGCCCGCGCTCTGGTACAACTCCTGGTACGACGTCTCGATCGGCCCGAACCTGGCGCTCTACACGCACGCCACAAAGTCGGGCGTCGATGCGGAAACGCGCGACAATCAGTACGCCATTGTCGGCCCCAGCGTGCACTGCGCGTTCGCCTCGCTCGGCCCCAACTTCAAGTCCGGCGACCGCGAACTCGGCGACGCCACGATGGATGTGAATGGCGAGGTCTGGAAATTCTTCGACCGCTTCCTGAAAGGGCAGGCGGATCGCTTCCCGGCAGCGACTGCGAAAATCCGCTACTACTCGATGGGCGACAATCGCTGGAAGACGGCCGACCGCTGGCCGCCCAATGGCGTGCAGGAGACGAAGCTCTATCTGAGCTCGAACGGCCGCGCGAATTCCATGTTCGGCGATGGCAAGCTTTCCTTCTCCGCGCCGGGAGCCGAGCCCGCCGACACATTCGTCTACGATCCGAAGAATCCGGTGCAGACAATCGGCGGCGGCGACTGCTGCAATGGCGGCGTGGTCGTGCCGGGAGCGTTCGACCAGCGTCCTGTCGAAGTGCGTCACGACGTGCTGGTCTACACATCGGACGTGCTGAAACAGCCCATCACCATCGCCGGTTTCGTCGACGCCATCCTGCATGTGTCATCGGACGCAAAGGACACGGACTTCGCCGTGAAGCTCGTCGATGTCGCGCCGGATGGAACGGCGTACATCATCGACGACACCATCCTCCGCGCCCGCTTCCGCGAGGGCTATGACCGCGAGGTCTTCATGGAGAAGGGCAAGACCTACAAGCTCGACTTCACGCCGATGACCACGGCCAACACCTTCCTCGCCGGCCATCGCATCCGTGTGGAGGTGACATCGTCCTCCTTCCCGAAATATTCGCGCAACCTCAACACGGGCGGCCGCAACGAGTTCGAGAAGACCGGCTTCGTCGCCACAAACTCAGTGAAGCATTCGCGCGCCGAGCCGAGCTACATCGTTCTGCCTATCCTGAAGTAGCCATATGGCATGAAGTAGCGATACGGCTGGCGACCGGGCTTGTTTCCCTGCTAGCGTCCGGCCGGGTCAACGAGGCTGGAGCGGCATTCCATGTTGAAATGGCTGAGCATCATCACGGTGCTCGCTCTGGCCGCCGGCGTCGCAGCCGGCGCGGCGGTCGGCGCGTCGAACAATCCGGATCTCACGGCCTTCGTCGTCGAGGTCGAGTACATCGGTACGTTGTGGCTGAACCTCCTGCGGATGACGGTCGTGCCGCTGGTGTTCTCGCTGCTGGTCACGGGCGTAGCGTCGGTTGCGGACGCGGCCTCGACGGGCAAGCTTGCCGCGCGCTCGCTTTTCATCTTCGGCGTGTTGCTGGTATGTGCGACCGCTTTTGCATGCGTCGCGTTCCCGGCCTTCCTGACGTTCTGGCCAGTCGACCAAGCGGCCGCCGCCGACTATGTCGCTCGCGCCGGCGGAACCGCCGAAGCGCCGCCCGCGCTTACTGTCGGGCAGTGGCTCGCCGGCCTCGCGCCCGGCAACCCGGTTGCTGCTGCTGCGGAAGGCGCCATCCTGCCGCTTGTCGTCTTCGCGCTCTTCTTCGGCTTCGCGGCGACGCGCCTGCCTGCCGCGCAGCGTGTGCCGATGGTCAGTTTCTTCCGCGCCGTCGCGGATACGATGATCGTGATCGTCCGCTGGGTTCTCTATGCCGCGCCGATAGGCGTGTTCGCACTGGCTCTGGGCGTCGGCATCACAGCAGGCGCCCAAATCGCTGCGTTGATCGCGCAGTATGTGGTGATCGTGTCGGTGGTGACCGCCCTGATCGTGCCGTTGGCTTTCCTGTTCGCAGTCCTGTGGGGCAGGGTGGGTCCGGTTCGCTTTCTCACGGCCATCGCGCCGGTGCTCGCTGTCGCCATGTCGAGCCGGTCCTCGCTCGCCTCCATGCCGCTGATGGTGGAGCGGTCGCGGGATGCGCTGGACGTGCCCGAGCGTATCGCCGGCATCGTGCTGCCGCTGGCGGTGGCGGTCTTCCGCATGACCAGCCCGGTCGCCAACCTCGGCGTCGTGTTCTTCTGCGCCGCCGTCTTCGGGGTCGAGCTGACACCTGACAAGATCGTCATGGGCGGCTTCGTCGCCATTGCGATCAGCATCGGTTCGGTCGGCCTGCCGGGCGAGATTTCCTTCGTCGCCAGCGTGGCGCCGATCTCGATGGCGATGGGCGTGCCGATCGAATTGCTGGGGCTTCTGGTGGCCGTGGAAGCCATTCCCGACATCTTCCGGACGGTCGGCAACGTCTCGGGCGACATGGCCGCGACAGTCATCGCCGCCAAGGGGCAGCCTAACGAGCCCGTGGAAGCTCCCGCCGCACAACCCGGCTAGCGACCAGCACTTCGTCGATCGCGGCCGCAACCGCTTCGGGGCGGTGGAAGAAGAAGGCGTGGTTAGAGTCCGGCACGATCTGCAGCCGCCCGCGACTCGACCAGGTCGCAAGATCCGCCTGCAGCCTGCGCCACACAACCTCGCTCTCGGGCGTATCCGATCCCGCAACGAGTCCGTCAGCGGACAGCAGGTAGGCATCGTGTGCGTCGGCGCGTTGTCTCGCCTGCGTCTGTTCCGGCAGCTCGCGCGCCAGAACCACCACCGGCCAGTTCTGCAGGTCGCGATAGAGGCCGGCGACTTCCATCGTCTTTGAGCGCTGGCGCGCCTCGCGCGCATTGGCCTCGGCCGATTTCGGATAGAAGGCGTTCACTTCGTTCGCGATGGAAGGATCGGCCGGATAGCTCGAAAGCCGCATCAGCCCTGTCCACTTGAAAGCGAGGCTCATCTCCTGCGAGGCCGACACGTATTCGCCAACCGGCAGTCCTGCTTCGCGGAAGCGCGCTTCCTGATCGGGATGCGAGGAATCCGCGAACACCATGCCCGCGATCTCGTCGCGATACATGCCGGCGAAGATCATGTTGTAGAGCCCGCCGCGCGAATGGGCGACCAGCAGGTAGGGCGGCTTCTCGCCCGCCGCTTCGAGCGCGGCGTGAAGGTCGCGCGCCACTTCCTCCGGTTCGAAGGCGCCTGGCGCCGGATCGCTCCAGAGAATGCCCGCGCGGCTGTAGGCGCATGCTCGCGTCTTCGCCGTGACCTTCTCCATCACGGGCTTCCAGCCAAGCGATCCGAGCATGTCGCCGCCCGACTGGAACACGACTATCGGTCCGCCTTCGCCCTGGCAGTCGATCTGGATGCGGCGTCCACCGATGTCGACGAGCTTGCCCTCGGCGGGGTGGGCCCGCACGGCCTCTGCCGCAAGGAAGGTCTCGCAGGCCGAAAGGAGAGGGCCGCACGCCAGCGCAAGGGCGACCGCCGTCGCCCGGCCCGGTTTCTGGCTGTACCTGCCCATCCGCATCAAGCGTAGTTTTAGGCGCCAGCCCGCGCTTGCGCCACATCACAAATGGGTAAGGCGGAAACAGAAACGCCGCCGCGTGGTTGCGCGGCGGCGTCTGCGTCCTTGGAGGGGACAGGCTTACTTGATGGTGACCTCGATCTCGCCCACGGTCGGGTGGGTGATCTTGAACTTGTCGCCGGTCTTCTTGCCCGTCGGGTATTCGATGCAGGCATTGTCTTCGCCGACAGCGGCCGAGGTCGTGCACAGTTTCGCGCCGTCGACCTTGTAGGTGCCCTCATACTGGCCGTCGAAGCCCGAGAAGGTGCCGTCGGCCTTGTAGGCGACGTCGCCAGTGATGCCCATCTGCGCAACGCTCATCGAAACGCCCTTGGAGAGGATCTCCGAAAGCGTGTCCGAAGGCGCGGTCTGCGCGAAAGCGGGCAGGGCAATCGCCGCCGCGCCCAAGGCGAGCATTTTCAGTTTCATGTCAGTCTCCCAAATGTCCCAACTAAACCAGTCATCCGATCCGGAACGCAGTGAAGCGTCCCGGGCCGATGCTCGCAAGAGGCGGTATGCGGTTGGCGGCTTACTTGATCTTCACGTCCACGGAGCCGAGACCTTCGAGTTCGATGACGAAGGTGTCGCCCGACTTCTTGCCGTCGGGGTAGACCGCGCAGGCTTCGCCCATGTCGGACGTCGTGCAGACCTTGGCGCCATCAACCTTGTAGGTGCCGCTGGCCTGGCCCTCGAAGCCGGTCCATTTGCCGTCGGGCGTGTAGATGATCTCGCCCTCGAAGCCCATGATCGTCCAGACCGCGCCCTTCTCGAGCATCACCGTGACCGTGTCGCTCGGCGGCGCAGGCGTTTGCGCCATGGCGGCGCTCGACATTGCAACAGCGGCAGCGGCAAGAAGCAGTAGTCTCATCGAAGACCCTCCCAGTGGAAACGTGTTAGTTTCCGATACCATTGAATTCGGTCTCAAAACAGGGGTGCGATGCAGCCGCAGGTGCAAATCGTGCCCGCCCGGGCTAACGGAAACGCCATGACCTTCCGCGCCACCTGCCTCACGCTTTTCCCGGAAGCTTTCCCCGGCCTGCTCGGCGTCTCCATCGTTGGCAACGCCCTGAAGCAGGGGCTGTGGGAGCTCGACACCGTCGACATCCGCACATTCGGCATCGGCAAGCATCGCAATGTCGACGACACGCCATCAGGTGGCGGGGCGGGGATGGTGATGCGGGCGGACGTTGCGGCGACGGCCATCGACAGCATCGATCAGGCGGGCCGGCCACGCCTCTATCTCTCCCCACGCGGGAAACCGCTGACCCAGGCCCGCGTGCGCGAACTCGCCGACGGCCCCGGCGTCATTCTTCTCTGCGGCCGGTTCGAGGGGCTGGATGAGCGGGTCATTGAGGCCCGAGAGCTGGAAGAGGTCTCGCTCGGGGATTTCGTGCTGGCGGGCGGGGAGGTTGCTGCCCAGGCGCTGATCGAGGCCTGTGTCCGGCTCCTGCCCGGGGTCGCCGGGAACGCCGACAGCCTCACCGAGGAAAGCTTCGAGACGGGGCTCCTGGAACATCCCCATTATACAAGGCCCCAGACGTGGGAGGGGCGGGACATTCCCGAGGTATTAACCTCCGGTGATCATGCGAAAATCCGGGCCTGGCGGCGAAATCAGGCCGAGGAGTTGACTAAAGCCCGCAGACCCGATTTATACGCCGCTTCCCGGGGGTCCCCCCCTGCGCGGACGAAGCCGCGCGTCTGAAAGATCGAGCCATGGCCGCCAACCTCATCCAGACCCTCGAGCGCGAGGAAATCGCCCGCGTAACCGAAGGCAAGAAAATCCCCGCTTTCGCCCCCGGCGACACGCTGCGCGTCAACGTGAAGATCAAGGAAGGCGAGCGCGAGCGCGTCCAGGCGTTCGAAGGCGTCTGCATCTCGCGCGCCGGCCAGGGCCTCAACGAGACCTTCACGGTCCGCAAGCTGTCCTTCGGTGAAGGCGTCGAGCGCGTGTTCCCGGTGAATTCGCCGGTCCTCGACTCCATCGAAGTCCGCCGCAAGGGCCGCGTCCGCCGCGCCAAGCTGTATTACCTGCGCGGCCTCACCGGCAAACGCGCCCGCATCGCCGAAAAGATCGGCGGCAACACCCAGGAAGAAGCCGCGGAATAGTTTTCCCGCTTCCGGAATTCAAAAGGGCCGCCCCGCAAAGGGCGGCCCTTTTCGTTTCAGGTAAGGAGGGTGGGGAGAAAAACTCCGGCGCTCCTGCCTTTTTCCTGTACCGATTTTCTGGTCTTAAGCGGGCCGCGCGGGTCGTCCGCGCAGGGAAGCGCCCCGCAAGACGGGCGCAGGGACGAAAACAATGGCCTACGCACTCCCCCGCAGCGCAGCCCTGCCATCGGCTGCCCGCGGCGACACCAAGCAACGCATTCTCGACGTCGCCCAATCCGCCGTGCTCGCGAAGGGTTTCGCCGCCACCTCGATCGACGAGATCATCGCGGCGGTCGGCATCACCAAGTCCGGCTTCTTCTATCACTTTGCCGACAAGGGCGAACTCGCGCACACCATGCTCGAGCGTTATCTCGCGAACGAGGCAGTGCTGTTCGACTCGCTGTTCGCGCGGGCAGACGAGTTGTCGGAAGATCCGCTGCACGCCTTCCTGATCGCGATGAAGCTGTTCGGCGAGATGTTCGAGAACCTGCCGGAAGCGCATCCGGGCTGTCTCACCGCCGCCTACTGCTATCAGGACCGGCAGTTCGACCGCCGCGTGCGCGAGCTGAACGCCAAAGGCATCCTGTCCTGGCGCAACCGCTTCCTCACGCGACTGGAGCTGATCGCCGAACGCTATCCCCCGCGCATGGCCGTCGACCTTACCGACGTGGCGGACATGCTGTCTGCGTTGGCGGATGGCGGCATCGTGCTGTCGAAGGCGCTGGACGAGCCGCGCGCCTTGCCGGCGCAGATCAACCTCTACCGGGAGTTCGTGCGCACACTGTTCCTGGGAACGCCGGCGGCGGCCTGATGTAGAACGCCCCACCCGGCGAGGCCGGATGGGGCGCAAGGCACGTTCAATAACTCTACTCGGAAAATCCTAGCGGGCGTCCTTGAGGTTCCACTCGTAGTAGACGTCGTGGCCGCACATCGATTGCGCCTGGCCGCCGATCGAACCCGGGGTGAAACGCTCACCGCGGATCCACTTGGAGGCCGCATCGTCGAGACGCGGGAAGCCGCTCGAGTCGGCGACCGAAACCGACGTCACGCGGCCAGCGGTGCTGACGCACACTTCAAGGTGCGTCGTGCCTTGCTCGCCTGCGCGAACCGACGCCAACGGATAAGCCGGCTTGTCGCCAGCGCGAAGTTTGGGTCCGACGCGGTTGGTGCCGACGGCGGGAGCGGGGATGGCGGGCGCCGGATCCGGGATCGCGACAGGCGGGGCAACCGGCGCCGTGATGATCGGCGGCGTCTCGACCACGAAGTCGATATCCGGCGCCACGAGTTGCGGCGGCGGGGGAGCGGCTTCGACGATCTCTTCGGGCACTTCAACCGGCTTGATCTCTTCAACCGGCGGAGGCGGCTCCGGCGGCTCAAGCATCATAACTTCCATCGTGTTGGGGATGATCTTCGCCACGTCGATGTTCATGCCTTCGGCGAACATATACCCGGCGCCGAGCGTCAACGCTGTGGCGGCAACGATACCGACGAGTCGTGAGCTGCGCCCGGATTGCTGAACTGGTTCATACATAGACAGCCTCCTCTGAACGCCCGGTTGGCCCCATGCCTCCGTGGTCTCTGTTCAAGGATATGGTGATCCGTGAGGGCGGACCCCAAGTCGTTCCATTGTTGAGAACGCAGTTGTTTTGCAGTCGGTTCCGAAACGGCTTCAGTTCAATTGGGGCGATGACATGTCAGATTGCGGCGGGATTCTGCGAGTGCTTGGAAACGACTTGACGTTGCTTGCGCGTAATCATCCGGCGGCTCATGCGAGCGCGTCGTTCCTGACCCGGAACGCATGTCGATGAAAAAGGCTGCGTTCTATTTGAGGACGCGCGCAGCGCGGAAACGCTCTTCCGCGGGCGAGGACGGATCGGGCGCCGTACCGGTGCGCAGTACGGTACTCACGACACGCGATTCCCGTTCGCGTCGATGAGGAGAGAGCCGTCTTCCTTCGCGAATGGCCCCGCCGGCAGCCGCGCCAACAGGTCAAGAACCAGAGCGCTGTCGGAGCGGCAGAGGCGTGTGCCTTTCGGTGTCTCGACGAAAGGGCGGTTCACGAGGATCGGATGGCGCAGCATCTCGTCGAGCAGCTGTTCGTCGGAAACCGACGGATCGAGCAGGCCCAGCTCTTCCGCCGGCGACTTCTTTTCGCGCAGGGCTTCGCGAGGCGTTACGCCAGCAGCTGCGAAGAGCGTGAGGAGCTGCGGCCTGGTCCAGCCTGTTGCCAGGTATTCGACGATGTTCGGGCGATAGCCTGAAGCCTCGATGATCGCGAGCACGTTGCGCGACGTTCCGCAGTCCGGATTGTGGTAGATCGTGATGGGAAAGTCTGCGTCCGCCATCAGCGCCGCCCACTCCTGACTCAGGTGGCGCGCTCAACCATCAGCTTCTTGATCTCCGCGATGGCCTTCGCCGGGTTGAGACCCTTCGGGCAGACCTGCGCGCAGTTCATGATGGTGTGGCAGCGATAGAGCTTGAAAGGATCCTCGAGATCGTCGAGCCGCTCGCCGGTTCCCTCGTCGCGGCTGTCGATGATCCAGCGATAGGCCTGCAGCAGGGCTGCCGGGCCGAGGAACTTGTCGCCATTCCACCAGTAGCTCGGGCACGCCGTCGAGCAGGACGCGCACATGATGCACTCGTAGAGGCCGTCGAGCTTCTGGCGATCGGCTTCCGACTGCTTCCACTCCTTCTGCGGCTCGGGCGTGGTCGTCTTCAGATAGGGCTGCACATAGGTGTGCTGCGCGTAGAAGTTCGTCAGGTCCGGCACCAGGTCCTTCACCACCGGCTGGTGGGGGAGGGGCGAGATTGTGATCGTGCCAGAGAATTCGTCGTGGCCCTTGGTGCAGGCGATAGTGTTGGTGCCGCCGATGTTCATCGAGCACGAGCCGCAAACGCCTTCGCGGCACGACCTGCGGAAGGTCAGCGTGGGGTCGATCTCGTTCTTGATGTAGATGAGCACGTCCAGGACCATCGGTCCGACCTTGCTCATGTCGATGCGATAGGTGTCCCAGCGGGGCTTCTGGCCGTTCTCGGGATCGTAGCGGTAGATCTTGAAGGTGCGGGTCTTCTTCGCGCCAGCGGCAGCGGGCCATTCCTTGCCACGGCCGATCTTGGAGTTCTGCGGAAGGGTGAGTTCGACCATGAATATGCAGCTTCCCGGCAGCCTTGAAGGTGGCGGCAATCTAGCCCCGGATTCGTAAATTGAAAGCGCCGGAAAGTCGCGTTTTCGAGTGGATTTTCCGTGTGATAGCCTGACCGGGCATGTTGGGGACCGTGATGCGCTTCTTCCTGTCGCCCCGGGGCCGGATGTCCCGCCGCCAGTGGTGGACATTGGCCGTGCCGGTCATGGCTTCGGCTTTCGTGCTGGCGGGGCTGATCGACGTGTTTTTCAACAAGGCCTTCTTCCTTCTGGGCCCGGCGCGTCTGTGGATCGGTGCAGTCCTGTTGTGGCCGAGCTTTGCGCTGCTCAGCCGGCGCCTTCATGATCTCGACCGCAGCGCGGCGACGCTGTTTCCGCTGGCCGCCCTGATCGTCGCGGCCCTGTTGATCGGCTTTGTCGGTGTGGGGCTAACGGGCGAGACGATCACCATCTTCAGCGCGATAACGGTGGTGATGCTGTGGTTCGTGGGGTGCGCTCTTGCGGCGCTGGTGATCGTGCTCAGCACGGCGCCGGGACAGCGCGGCACCAATCGGCACGGACCGGACCCGCTGACCGCCTAGCCGCGGCGGAAGAAATTCCGGATCTTTGAAATCACGGTCCGGCGCAAGCCGTAAGCCTTCCGGGCGGCGGAAGGCCGGTCGAGGTGCAGCATCTCAGTGACGCCGGCCTTTTCGAGCCCGGTCGCCAGCTTCGTGGTGCCGTGCGCGGCGGCGGCTTCCAGCTCGTCACGATAGATCGGCACCGGGGCCCAGAAATCCACCGCTTCGCCTTCGCCAAGGCGCAGGCGGCTGAAGCCGTCAGCCGGCAGGCGCGGACGCATGAAGGCGAACGCCACCTGTTTCGAATCGTCAAACATGGGCTTGGGCGTCTTGGAGAACTGCACCGTCTCGCCGAGGCTGACGCGCACATTCTGGATATGGATGAGCTTGGCGAACTGGCGGACGGTGTTGGCCGCAAGGTTCAGCATGGCGAGATCGGCTTTCGGATCGCCCTTCTGCGGCGCGGCGAGCACGAATTCGATGCGTGACTTGCCGCCGGGTGCCATCGCATCGCCGCCTTTCTTCATGCTCGAACCGAATGTGCAGACATAGGCGAAGCGCCGCTCGCCCTCGGGCGGGATCACCATCACGTCGACGGGCGGTCCCGGCTCCCTGGACTTTCCGGCCCAACCATCCTGATCCGAGAATGCAACATGCGGCTCGCCGAGGTTTCGCACGAGATGCAGCTGCATCTCTTCACGGAACTCCTCGCCTGTGTGGCCGGTTTCGGTCCGGCGACCCCAGATGTCCTGCATGACGTTAGGTATTGTTTCCCAGTGCGCGGGCGTCAACCGCGCGGGCTGCATTCAACGCGTCCGTGACCATATATGCCGCAGCCTGAACCCGCCGTGAATCCTGCTGGGCGAGAATGGGACGGGCCATCATCAGTACGCCACCGCAAAGAGCGGCTTGCCGGTTTCTGGATGCGATTGCGTAAAATTCCGGCATCGTTTTAAGCAAGCCGCAGCCTGCGTGTGCGATTGTCCCAAGGCATCCGGGGGATTGCATGGACGCGCTGAACAAGTTCGTTTCGACCGACGGTCGCCTGAGCCGCAAGGGCTATATCCAGCTCTTCGTTGTGCCTTTCGTGGGGCTGACAATCTTCACCTGGCTGTCATGGGTAGCGCTGCCTGATGTCTTCGGCGGCATGCCGGCGGTGCTGTTCATTGCGCCGTGGCTGGCCTTCTTCTTCACGGCCGACGCGCAGAACATCAAGCGCTGGCACGACCTCGGCAATTCAGGCGCGCTCTATCGCATGGCGCGGCCTTTCCTGTTCATCCTTCCACTGATCGCGGTGATCTTCCAGTTCATGCTGCCGAACTTCTTCGCCATGTCGGGCGACGTCGGCGCGCTGATGTTCCTCATCGGACAGCAGGCCAACGGGTTCAACTTCGGCCCGGTGCCGATGGCGCTGTTCGCAATCACGCTCGCGGGCGCGGCGTTCAACATCTTCTATCTGACGGTGATGCCGGGGAAGGACGGTTCGAACGAGTACGGACCCAATCCTGCGTCTGCCGGCTTTGTTCCGGGTGTCGCGACGGTTCCGAAACCAGAGAATGACGATCCGGTGAAACGCGCACTGGCGGCCTATCAGGCCGAGCAGCAGAAGCGCGCGGCGCCTGCGGCTTCTCCGCAGCGCCCCGGCCAGGCCGGCGGCGCCGCCACATTCGGACGCAAGCGGATCTAGTAAACGCGCGGCTTCGGCTTGATGTACTCGACGTCGCTCGACATCGTGTAGGCGTGCACCGGGCGATAGTCGATTTTCACCGCGCCCTTGTCGTCCACCCACGCCAGCGTGTGCTTCATCCAGTTGACGTCGTCACGCTCGGCGAAGTCCTCGCGCGCATGGGCGCCACGGCTTTCCTGGCGGTTGGCGGCCGAATTCACGGTGGCCGCCGCCTGCACGATCAGGTTGTCGAATTCGAGCGTTTCGATGAGGTCGGTGTTCCAGATCAGGCCGCGATCGGTGACGGCGATGTCGGCAACGCCGCCAATCACGTCCGCGATGCGTTTCACGCCGCTCTGCAGCGTCTCGCCGGTACGGAACACGGCGCAGTCTTCCTGCATTGCCTTCTGCATGGTGGCGCGCAGTTTCGCGGTCGGCGTGCCGCCCTTGGCGTTCCGGAACTTGTCGAAGCGCGCGAGGTGATCCTCGCCGGCATTCTTCGGCAGGTCAGACTGGTTCGCGTTGGCTTCCAGCACTTCGCCGCAGCGCAGGCCAGCCGCGCGGCCGAAGACGACGAGGTCGATCAGCGAGTTGGAGCCGAGGCGGTTGGCGCCGTGGACTGAGACGCAGGCCGCTTCGCCCACGGCCATCAGGCCCGGGACGACCGTGTCGGGATCGCCGCCAGCCTTGGTGAGGACTTCGCCATGATAGTTCGTCGGCACGCCGCCCATGTTGTAGTGCACGGTCGGCAGAACCGGGATCGGCTCCTTCGTGAGGTCGACGCCGGCGAAGATCTTCGCGCTTTCCGAAATGCCGGGCAGGCGCTGGTGAAGGATTTTCGGATCGAGGTGATCGAGGTGCAGGTGGATGTGGTCGTTGTGCGTACCCACGCCGCGGCCTTCGCGGATTTCCATCGTCATGGCGCGTGAGACGACGTCGCGCGAGGCGAGGTCCTTCACGGTCGGCGCATAGCGCTCCATGAAGCGCTCGCCTTTCGAGTTGGTGAGGTAGCCGCCTTCACCGCGCGCGCCCTCTGTGATGAGGCAGCCCGAACCATAGATGCCGGTGGGGTGGAACTGGACGAATTCCATATCCTGCAGCGGAAGGCCCGCGCGTAGCGCCATGCCGCCGCCATCGCCCGTGCAGGTGTGCGCAGAAGTCGCCGAGAAGTAAGCGCGGCCATAGCCGCCGGTCGCGAGGATCACGCGTTGCGCGCGATAGCGGTGCATCGTGCCGTCATCGAGCTTCAGAGCTGTGATGCCGCGGCAGGCGCCATTTTCCATGATGAGGTCGAGCGCGAAGTATTCGATGAAGAAGTCGACGGCGTATTTCAGCGACTGGCCATAGAGCGTGTGAAGCATGGCGTGGCCGGTGCGGTCGGCCGCGGCGCAGGTGCGCTGGATCGAGGCCTCGCCATAGTTCTTGGTCATGCCGCCGAAGGCGCGCTGGTAGATCTTGCCTTCTTCCGTGCGCGAGAAGGGCACGCCCCAGTGCTCGAGCTCATAGACGGCGGCGGGCGCGGCGCGGACCATGTATTCGATCGCGTCCTGGTCGCCGAGCCAGTCAGCGCCCTTCACCGTGTCGTACATGTGCCAGCGCCAGTCGTCCTGGCCCATGTTTCCAAGCGAGGCGGAAATGCCGCCCTGCGCCGCAACTGTGTGCGAGCGGGTGGGGAATACCTTGGTGATGCACGCCGTCTTCAGCCCCGCCTGTGCGCAACCGAGCGCAGCGCGAAGGCCGGAGCCGCCCGCGCCGACGACCACGACGTCATAGGTGTGATCGTTCCACGTGTAGGCGGTCATGGCGTCTCAGTCCCTGGAAGCAGAACAGATCAGGAGATGGCGATCTTCAGCACCGAATAGGCGGCGGCGGCGAAGAGCACGACGGTGATGAAGGTGTTGAGGATCAAGAGCACGGTCTTCGTGCCGTTCTTCGCGATGTAGTCTTCGACGACGACCTGCATGCCGAGGCGCATGTGATAGAGCGCAGCGCCGATGGCGAGCAGTGTCAGGATGGCGTTGAACGGATCGGCGACCCATGTCAGCGCGCCATCATAGCCGCCGCGCACCGCGCCGATCAGCGAGATGAGGAACCAGGGGACGAGGAAGAGCAGGGCGATAGCCGAGACGCGCTGCGCGATGAAATGCCCCGCGCCGTGCTTGGCCGAACCAAGACCACGAACCTTGCCGAGCGGCGTGCGGATGGATTCCTTGTTCGCCATCACGCGGCCCCCGTCATGTTCAGCGGATCGACGCCCGGAACGAGGCCGGACAGCAGCCAGACCGCGACCGCGAGCACCACGGCCAGCACGAGAATGATCGCGCCGACCACGCTCGCGAATTTCGGATTGAAGCCCTTGCCTGCATCCCAGAACAGGTGCCGCAAGCCACTGAGCAGGTGGTAGCAGACCGACAGCGTGAAGCCGAACAGGATCAGCTGGCCCCAGATCGATCCGACGACCGCTGCCAGAGGCTCGTAATAGTCGGGGCCGGCCGCCGTCGCGAAGAGCCAGGCCACGACAAGGGCGGCGCCGACATAGTTCGCACAACCTGTGACCCGATGAAGGATCGAGCCGGCCATGGTGATGTGCCACTTCCAGATCGAGACGTGCGGCGACATCGGCCGCTTGTCAGTCCAGGAGGACATGCCTGATCCCTCTTTGCCCCGGCGCGGTTCCACGCGTTGCGACCCGGTAATAGACCTCGAATCGGCTCTGTCAACGCGGCGGGAAGGCCTCTTGGCTCAAGGACTTAGCGCCTCCATTTTGGGGTCCATGAGGCTTACGATTCTGGAAACGGGGCGGGCGCCGGGCAAGTTATCGGAGGTGTATCCCCGATACGCCGACATGTTCACGACGCTTCTGTCGAAAGCGGACGCATCCTTGCGCTTCGAACCCGTGGCGGTGCTCGATGGCGAGGCGCTGCCGGACCCCGCGAATTGCGAAGCGGTCCTGATCACCGGGTCGCCCTTCGGTGTCTACGATTCGACGCCGTGGATGGACCCTTTGCGCGATTTCATTCGTGGCGCCTTTGCCGCAAGGCGTCCGATGCTGGGCGTGTGTTTCGGTCACCAGATCATCGCCGACGCCATGGGCGGGGACGTGCGCAAGTCGCCGAAAGGGTGGGGCGTTGGCCGCCACGTCTACGACGTCATGGGCCATCGCGAATGGATGAACGGCGTTGGGCCGACCGTTTCCCTGTCGGTCAGCCATCAGGATCAGGTGATTACGCCGCCGGCCGGCGCCACCACGCTCGCGCGGTCGGCCCACACCGATCACGCCATTCTTGCTTACGACAATGCACCGGTGATCACCGTGCAGGGCCATCCGGAATTCTCGGACCGGTTCGTCGCTGCGCTGTGGTCCGCCCGTCGCGGCAAGGCGCTGACGGATGAGCAGGTCGACGCGGCGATCGAGTCGCTGGCGCGGCCGGAAGACAGCGCGCTTGTAGCCGAATGGTTCGCGAGCTTCCTTCGCGGGGCGCACTAGCGCCGCCCCATCAGCTTGAAGCCGGCGATCCAGCCAGCGGCCTGATAGGCGCCGGCGAAGATCAGCAGCGTGTCCAGCCATTGCCGCGACGACCATAGCGGCCAGATCGGCAGCAACGTCACGAGGGCAACCAGCGCGGATGCGCCATCGAGCCAGCGGTCGCCGAAGAGGTAACCCACGCCTGTCCGCTCTCGCCGCACTTCCTCGCGGGTGACGCGGAACACGCCGTCCTCCAGCCGTGGCGGACCAAAGGTTTTCTGCAGATCGTCGAAATCCAGAATGCCGGTGAGATCGCGCAGAATATCCGCAGTGGCGCGGCCTTCGTCGACCGCCTGCCAGGAGGCGCCGCCACGAATTCCTCGCACCACCACCGACAGGAGGATGGCGAGTGCGGCGGCTAGCTGGGCAAAGGCTGGCGGATACATCGATTCAATATAGGGAGGCCTACCCGCGTTTGGGTATGGCTGCCCAATAGTCAAAATCAAGAATCACGTCGGGCAGGTGCTTGCCCTCGGCGTCCTTGTAAGGGAAATCCGCGCAGGGCCGGTTCTTCGTGGCCACCAACCGCAGGCGAAGCGCCCCCAGCCCGTCGCCCAGATCAGCCTTGTCCAGCACTTCCGACCAGGCAAACACCGTGTCCCCCGCGCCCAGCGGGTTCACATGGCTGCCCGCGTTGATCGCCATGATCTCGGCCGCGTTGGCGAGGCCGTTGAAAGCGAGAGAGCGCGCAAGGGAGATTGCGACGCCGCCGTAGATCAGGCGCTTGCCGCGCGGCGTCTGCGCCTGTGCGAACTGGTTGAAGTGGACCTTCGCCGTGTTCTGGTAGAGCCGCGTCGCGATCTGGTGCTCGGCTTCTTCCACGGTGAAGGCATCGACGTGGTCGATCTTCTCGCCGATCTCATAGTCCTCGTAGCCGAACGGCGAGCCGGCGAGAACGAAGTTGTATTCGCCATCGTTGAAGCCGCGCTCGGGCAGCTCTTTCGGATCAACAACCTGTGGAAGCTCGGGCACGACGGCGGCCGGGGCAGGATTGCTCGGGTCCTTCTTGTTGACCATCACCCACCGCACATAGCTGAGGACTTCGTCATTCTCCTGGTTGTAGCCGCGCGTGCGCACCCACACGACGCCCGTCTTGCCGCTGGAGTTCTCCTTGACGCCGATGACTTCCGAAACGGCGCGCAGCGTGTCGCCGGGAAACACGGGCGACAGGAAACGTCCGTCGGCATAGCCGAGGTTGGCGACAGCGTTCAGCGAAATGTCCGGCACCGTCTTGCCGAACACGACGTGAAAGGCGAGCAGGGGATCGATCGGCGCGCCCGGCAGTCCGCAATCCTGCGCAAACGTGTCGGCCGAATAGAGCGCGAAGCGCGAACCGGTAAGGCCGGTGTAGAGCGCGGCGTCCGCCTCCGTCACTGTTCGCGGCGTCGCGTGGATCAGCTCATCGCCGACGACGAAATCCTCGAAGAAATTGCCGGGATCGGATTTGAGGGTCATTGAGCTGCCTCGCGCTGGGCAATCGCTTCCGCAACCGCCACCATGCGCCTTGCCTGCGCCAGATGCAAAAGTTCCGTCATCCTGCCGTTGACCTTGAGCACGCCCTTGCCGGCGTTGGCCGGGTCGGCGAAGGCGGCAATCACATCGCGCGATTGCTGCACGGCGTCTGCCGGCGGGGCGAAGATCGTGTTGCAGGGCTCGACCTGCGTCGGGTGGATCAGCGTCTTGCCGTCGAAGCCGAAGGCCTTCGCCTGCTTCGCCTCGGCGACGAAGCCATCGGCGTTGGCGATATCGTTGTAGACGCCGTCGAATACCAGGAGGTCATAGGCGCGAGCCGCCGCGATCGCGAGCGTGTAGCAGGCGGCGAGGTTCTCGCGGCCCGGCATCGGCTCGGCGCGGAAGTCCTTCAGAAGATCGTTCGAGCCCATGACGAAGCCGGAGAGGCGTGTCGTCTGGGCTGTCGCCGCGATCTCCTTGATGTTGAGGATCGAGAGCGGCGTCTCGATCATGACCCAGAGGCCAAGCTGTGCGCTCGCGCCAGCCTCGGAGAGTGACTCGTCGAGCCAGCGGATATCGTCGCCGCTCGTTACCTTCGGCGCGAGGATCGCGTCAGGCTTCGCGTGAGCGGCGGCCTTGAGATCTGCCTTGCCCCATTCCGTGTCCTGTCCGTTGACGCGGATGATGAGTTCGCGCGGGCCATAGCCGCCTGCCTTCACCACGCCGCACACGCGCTCGCGTGCTTCGACCTTGGCCTCGGGCGCAACCGCATCTTCAAGGTCGAGGATCAGCGAATCCGCCGGAAGCGTCTTGGCTTTCTCCAGAGCGCGCTCGTTTGCGCCGGGCATGTAGAGCACCGAACGGCGCGGACGGATGGCGGACATGGGCGGCCTCTGGAAACTGTGATGCGGACAGATGACGAAACAGCCGCACAAGATCAAGCTGCAGCGCGCCGCAGGGTGGGTTAATGTCGCAAATTCGCGGCTCGCGATTGAACGGACAAGCCATGCCTCTTGTGCTCGTGATTTCGTCCTACGTCGCCGCGTCGCGCGTCGGGGGAGGCATAGCGCCCTACGTGCTGGGGCCGATCAAGGTTGACCCTGTCCATATTCCCACCTGCCTGTTCGGCAGGCATCCGGGCTGGGGCCCGCCGGGAGGCGGCCCGGTTTCGCCCGATACGATGGCGAAGATGCTCGAAGGCGTGGCGGCGAACGGCCTCTATTCGCTGGTCGACGCGGTCGTCACCGGCCACTTCTCACTACCCGAGCAGGTCGCCGTCGCGGCCGAGGCGATCGACCGCATCCGGGCTGCGCCGCGGAAGAAGGAACATAGCGCCGCGCCTGAAAAGCCGATCATCATCGTTGACCCGGTGATGGGCGATGAAGCACCTGGTCTCTACATCAAGCCTGAAACCGCCACCGCGCTGATGACGGATCTCGTCCCGCGCGCGGACATCCTCGCGCCCAATCTCTGGGAATTCGCCCGGCTCACGGGCGCGGACATTTCAACGCTCCGCACGGCTGAAGACGTCGCTCGTGCCGCGAAGAGCAGGGGAGGGCGATGGCTGATCTCCTCCGTGCCATCGCCAAAGGGCATCGGCGTCCTTCATGTCGATGGCGATGCGCATCTGGCGGAAACAACCCACATCACCGGCAAGGTCCCGAACGGCACGGGCGACATGCTTACGCTTCGCTTCGCAGGCGGTCTCGTCTCGGGCTACGGCGCCGAGGCTGCGCTGGCGGATGCGACATCGGCCACGCACGCGGTTATCGCGAAAACCGTCGCATGGGCAGGAACCGAACTGTCCCTGGCCGCCTGCAGCGACATTCTCGCGAAGCAGCACGCGGCGCCGATCCGCAAGATTTCCTGAACCGCCCCTGCCATTCACCTGACGCGGCGCCTACATCGAATTCTCATGGAGGGACATGATGATCGACCACACCTCGCTCGGCGTTCGCGACTATGACCGGTCGGTGGCCTTCTACGGCGCCGCGCTCGCGCCGCTCGGCTACGCCCTGCAGCGTCTGAAGCCCGATGAAGCGGCGTTCGGCACCGAGCAGGACTGGGGCTTCTTCCTCTATCCGGCCGCGCCCGACAAAAGCATCATCGGCGAGCGCAACCACGTCGCTTTCCGCGCGCCGAGCCGCGACGCCGTCGCCGCCTTCAATCGCATCGCCACGGAGCAGGGTGGGAAACAGGTTCGCCCTGTCGGCCCGCGTCCGGACATCAGTCCCGAATATTACGGCACGGTTCTAACCGACCCTGACGGCCACACGCTCGAAGCGGTGTTCTGGGATCGGGCCTAGTCCGGACGTGACTTCGGATAGACCGGGTTGACGGCTTTCTCGTCCGTGTCTAACACGCCCTTGCCCGGCACGAAGTTGATCTCCAGCCGTACGCCGTCCGGGTCCTCGAACAGGATCGAGTAGTAACCCGGCGCCCAGCCATCCTCCTGCGGCGCGCGGATGATCGGCGTGCCCAGCGTCTTCACGAAGGCATGAGCCTCGTCGATGTCCTCGCGGGTGCGCGCGCGAAAGCAGACATGGTGCAGCCCGACCCGCTGCTGAACGAAGCGCTCGCCTTCGTGTTCCGGCGCAGGCTTCGAAATCAGAACGCCGGTGCGGCCGCCGACGCAGTAGAAGCCGTATTCGTTGTCCAGCACCTGCTTCAGGCCCAGGAAGGGCAACAGCTTGCGATAGAATTCGCGGGACACGTCATATCGCCCCGCCGTGATCTGGATATGGGCAATGCCGTTGATTTCCATGGACGCGTCCTCCGCCAAGCAACTTCACCCCGGATTCAGTTGACCTGCAACGTCTCCCGCACAATGTCTCGGCCATGAGCATTTCCGGTTTCACCGCAGCGGGTTTCGAGCCTGTCCGCGCCGCCTTCGAGCAGAACTTCGCAGAGGGCCTGGAGCAGGGAGCATGCTTCGCGGCCTTTCTCGGAGATGAACTGATCGTGGATCTTCGCGGCGGCTTCGCCGATCGCGCAGGCGAGACACCGTGGGACGAGACCACACTCTGCCCGGTCTATTCGGCGACCAAGCCCATCGCCGCTCTCGTCATCGCCACGCTCGTCGAGCGCGGCAAGCTCGACTACGACGCACCGGTTGCGGATTACTGGCCGGAATTTGCCGTCAACGGCAAAGGCGCGTTCACGGTGGCGGAAGCGCTGTCGCATCAGGCCGGCGTGCCTGGCTTTGTCGATCCGATCGATCCGGGCCTCTGGCTTGATCCGCCGGCGCTCGCCGCCGAACTGGCCAAGGTGAAGCCCATGTGGGGCAGGGGCGAAGGCTCCGGCTATCATCCACTGACATGGGGCTATATCGCCGGCGAACTCGTGCGCCGCGTCTCGCAACGGTCGCTGGGTACGATCCTTCGGGAGGATATCTGCCAGCCGCTCGGCATCGATTTCTGGGTCGGCCTGCCGGAAAGCGAGCACGGCCGCGTCGCGCAACTGCTCAAGCCGAAATCCGCCGCGCACTTCCCGCACAAGAACGAGGCCACGCGCGCAGCCTTCCTCACGCCGTGGGGCGCCGCCAATCGCGGCGCTACCGAGTGGCGCGTGGCGGAAATCCCGTCAGCCAACGGTCACGGTACGGCCGTCGCGATGGCGCGGCTCTATTCGGCCTATGCTCTTAAGGGCCGCATCGGCGAAACACGCGTCATCGCCCCCGTGACGTGGGATGAACTGACGCGCGAACGCGTGTCAGGCGAGGACCGCGTGCTTCCCGGCCGTGTCGCTTTCGGCGCGGGCGTCATGCGCAACCTGCCGCTGATCTACGGGCCGAACCCGGAAACGCTCTGCCATTCCGGCTGGGGCGGGTCGGGCGCATTTGGCGATTCGGGCAACGGCCTCTCGGGCGCCTACATCATGAACCGCCAGGGCACGCACCTGCTGGAGGACGATCGCCGCGCGCGCATCATCGATGCGCTGTACGCCTGCCGCTAGGCCGCCCGCAGGAATGAAGGCTTCTCGCCTTCCTTGAGCATCACCGCCGTCAGCGGCCCGCCGAATACAGCGCCGGTATCTACATTGATCCGGTGCGGGAACACCTCCGGCATCACGCTCCTTGGCGTGTGGCCATGGACCACGGTCAGGTCCTTCAGCTCGCTGCGATCCGGCCATTGCTGCTGGTCGAAGAAGCGCAGGGAACGGGTCCAGAGATAGATGTTGGTGTCTTCCTCCGGGAAGCGCGAAGGATCGATCCCGGCGTGGACAAAGGCGAGCCGCCTGTCCCTGGCGTAGTAGATGCCGGTCAGCCTGCGCATCCAGCCGATGTGCTGGGCCGGTACGGTTGCACGCCAGTCGGCATTCCCCTGGCCGGGGCCGCCAGCGTAGCTGTCCGCTGTCTGGGCGCCGCCTTGCGCCCACCAGGATCCTGCATCTTCCGCGCGCGGCGAGTCGTAGGCATCGAGCATCATCTGCTCGTGATTACCCATCAGCGAGATCACCTCGATCGCCGGGTCGCGGTCGAAGCGCGCCTCCAGCGCCATCACGGTCTCGATCACGCCCCGGCTATCGGGTCCGCGATCGACATAGTCGCCGAGGTGCACGATCTTCGCGGCGCGGCCTTCGAACGCGATCTGCTCGAGAATGGATGCGTGCAGCCGGCGAAGCTTGTCCGCTTCTCCGTGCACGTCTCCAATCGCGAAATAGATCGGTCCGGCCATCGTTCGCTGCCCTTCAGGGCAGGGATGGGGTCGTTCCGTCTTTACCGCAAGAGGCAGGTCTCAGGCGCGCCTGTTCAGGCGTGGATGCTGGCCAGTTTGGACATCACGGCGACGCCCGCGGGTCCGCCATCGCCGCGCACATCCTTGGCGTGCAGTGCGACCAGGGCCGCGAGGTGCGCCTTGGCGACCATGAGCATCCTGTCATCCAGCGGGTTGGCGCCCTTGCGCAGCGTCTCGATCAGGCCGCGCGCGATGTTGCCGAGCAGGGGGTAGCCCAGCACGCCGGCGAGACCGGCCATGTCGTGCATCGGCGCGTAGATCGACTCGAGCTTCAGCGCGCCCGGCGCGGCGCCGTTCACTGCAGCCTGCAGGTCCGCCAGTTGCGTCTTGGTCTGGCCCCACCATTCGGCGCGGGCGGCTTCCCATTCCGGGGATGCGGTCGGATCAACAGATGCGCTCATTGGTGCTGCCTCGAACCCTGCAAAATCTACTCACGCCCCCGACGGCGCCCCGAGCGCCGCTGTAGATCACACGCAAGGTTTCCTGTGCGTGAAGCGCAAGGCCCGCATTTCTCGTGTCTGCGAAAAAGACAGTGTCCGGGCGCCTGCGTGAAGCATCGGCCAGATTGATTAAGACAACGCTTAGTCAGTCATCTCGAATGCGAGGAAAAGGCGCATTATTCAGGTTAAGAGTTGCGATTTCGCGTGTGGCGCCGGTCTTGCGGCGTGTGTCCCGAAATCGCTCTCCGCGACTTCGCATGGCAAACTTCTTTACCCCGCTGGCGCCTGTCGCAGCGGGGTTTTTGTTTGTGTCGTGACGAAGGAAACCGGTGTCGCGTTAATCGGCTGCCGGCGCCGCGATACGCGGCTGACGCCCGCCCCAGGTAAACAGGGCGACACCCGTCCAGATCAGGCCGAAGGTCACTGCATGGCCGGGCGTGAACGTCTCACCCATCGCCAGCGCCAGAAAGAACTGCAGGCTCGGCGCGATGTATTGCAGCAGCCCGATGGTCGAGAAACGCAACCGCCGCGCGCCCATGGCGAACAGGATCAGTGGCGCCGCCGTGATCGGTCCGGCCAGCAGAAGCAGGCCGACATACCCGATCTCGCCTGAGCCGAACGCATGCGTGCCTGCAGGCAGGAAGAACAGGAGATAAGCCGCAGCAGCAGGCATCAGCCAGATCGCTTCCATGCCGAAGCCCACGCGGCTGTCCACCGGCGTGGTCTTGCGGATCGCGCCATAGATCGCGAACGAGAAGGCCAGCGAAATCGAGATCCACGGGAACTGCCCGACCACCAGCGTCTGGTTCAGCACGCCCGCCGCGGCAACGCCCACGGCCGCCAGCTGCAGCGGTTTGAACCGCTCGCCGAAGAACATCGCCGCGAACATGAAAGTGATCAGCGGATTGATGAAGTAGCCAAGGCTGCCTTCAAGCACCCGCCCGTTAGTCACCGCCCAGATGTAGATCGTCCAGTTGGCCGCGATCGCGAGGCTCGATCCAAGCAGCCGTATCAGCACGCTCGGCGTGCGCCACAGCCCGGTCAGCTCCCCCCACTTGCCGGCCGCCGCGATCAGCACGAGCGCCGTCGGCACCGACCACACGATCCGGTGCGCCAGGATCACCATCGGATCGGTATCGCCCAGCAGCTTGAAGTACAGCGGCAGGAAGCCCCACAGCGCGTAGGCGCTGATGGCGGCAAACAGGCCCGCGCGTGTTTCCGGGTTGGTCAGCATTGCGGGTAGATAGGCCGCTTCGGACGCGCCCGTAACCGGCGCCACCCGCGATAGTTTCTGACAAGGCCCGGAGTTTTTCTCCTAGGTGCTCAGAGCTTTGCCGAACACGCCCGTATTGAGCAGCAATTCGGCGCACTGCACCGCGATCATTGCCGATCCGTTACGCATGTCGTCCGCCACGATCCACATGGCGAGACCGTTCTCGACTGTCGGATCGTCTCGCACGCGGCAGACATAGGTCGCCCATTCGCCAACCGCGCCGACCGGCGTCTCGTAGCCATCCTCTTCCTCGCGCCGGTCGATCAGCACGACGCCCGGCGACTGGCGCAGCACGTCGCGCGCCTCGGAAGCGGGCAGGGGCTCGGCCAGCTCGATATGCACCGCCTCGCCGATGCTCACGAATGTCGGCACGCGGACGCAGGTCGCGACGACCTGGATATCGTTGTCGATAATCTTCCGCACTTCGGCGGATATCCGCCATTCCTCTTCGGTGAAGCCATCGTCCATCACATCGTCCACCTGCGGGATGACGTTGAAGGCGATCTGGCGCGGGAATTCCTTCGGGTCCGGCGCCTGGTTCACATAGATGCCCTTGGTCTGCACCCACAGCTCGTCGACCGCGCGCTGTCCCTCGCCCGAAACCGACTGGTAGGTCGCCACGACCACGCGCGTGACGCCTGCCGCATCGTGCAGCGGCTTCAGCGCCCGCACCAGCTGGGCCGTCACGCCGTCGGGCACCGAAATGATGTTGCGCTTGGTGTATCCCTCGATCGCCGCGGCGTTCGCCTCCGGAATCACGAGCGGCACCTGCGGATCGTTGCGGAAGGCGCGTGACGTGTCGATCACGATGCATCCTGTCGCCGCGATCGCGTTGCCCCATTTGCGGGCCGGCGCATCGCCCGTCGCCATGATGCACAGCTGGATGTTCGAGAAGTCGAACTCGTCGACGTCCCTGGCTTTCAGCGTCGCATCGCCAAAGCTGATCTCCGAGCCCAGCACTTTGCGCGAACCCAGCGCGATGACCTCGTCAGCGGGAAAGCCCCGCTCGGCGAGGATGCTCAGAATTTCACGGCCCACCATGCCGGTGGCGCCCAGAACTGCGACCTTTAGCGCCATGCGTCTCTCCATCACCGGTCCGTGCGCTGGACCTTCGGTCGTGTTGTGGTCACATTCCTGCGGTTAGTTCGCCGCATAAGCCCGCGCGCCCCCGATATGGGTACGCCCCGTTCGAAATGCCGGGTCCAGTAGCCTCAAATCACTCCGCGAGCCTAGGGCCAGCGGAGGGATTCCGTGGCCGCCGGTCCCTTCAGGAGCCAGAATGTCCGACGTCGCCACCCTCGTTCGCCACTATGTCGAGCGATATAACGCGAACGACGTCGATGGCATGCTGGATTGCTGCTCTGACGACGTTGTCTTCGAATCCATCACCAACCCGGGCGGCGCCATGCGCCTCAAGGGCAAGGACGAGATGCGCGAGGTGATCGAGGCCACCACGAGAGCCTTCCGCGAACGCCGCCATGAAGTCGTGGCTATCCTCGTCGATGGTGACCGCGCGGCCGCCGAAACGGTGTTTTCCGGCATCGCCGCCGCCGAACTGGGCCATCAGGTCCGCTCTGGCGAGCACGTCTCCATCCGCGGCGCGACCATGTTCGAGCTGCGCGACAACAAGCTCAGCCGGATCTGCGATTACAGCTGAGCCCTATTTTTCTGACCAAACCGCCAGCTCATTCCCGCCCGGCTCGCGGAAATGAAAGCGCCGTCCGCCCGGAAACGCGAAGATCGTACGTGTGATAGTTCCGCCGGCGGATGTCACTTCGGCCTCGGCGGCTTCGAGATCGTCGGCCTTCAGGATCACCAGCGGCAGGGCGTTCGACTCCGCCGGATCGCTTTGCAGGCCGCCATCCAGCCCGGCATTTGTCATCGCGGCATAATCCGGCCCGTAATTCTGGAACGTCCAGCCGAACGCCTTGGCGAAGAACGCCTTGCTGTTCGCCAAGTCGCCGCTCGCGAACTCGACATAGTCGATCTTGAGATGGGTCATCGCCAGTCTCCAATGTTCATGATATGTTCTAGTCGTTGCGGCGGCAGCCGGCAAGGCGCGCCACAAGATTTCTAGAGATGCTTCAGGATCGCGTCCGCCATCTGGCGCGTGCTCATCGAGCCCCCGAGGTCGGCCGTGCGCGCGCCGCCATCGAGCGCCTTGCCGACCGCCGCGAAGATACGGTCCGCCACGTCCGCGCGGCCGAGGCTCCAGCGCATCACCATCTCGAGCGACAGGATGGCCGCGATCGGGTTGGCGATTCCCTTGCCGGCGATGTCCGGCGCCGATCCGTGCACGGGCTCATAGAGGCCCGGCACACCCGGCTCGCCCAGCGAAGCCGACGGCAGCATGCCGATGGAGCCCGTGAGCATCGAGGCTTCATCGGAGAGGATGTCGCCAAACAGGTTGTCGGCTAGCAATACGTTGATGTCCTTCGGCGCCTTGACGAGGTGCATGGCGGCGGCGTCGGCCAGCATGTGGTCGAGGCGCACGTCGCTGTACTGCTCCTTGTGCAGCTTGGTCACTTCCTCACGCCACAGCAGGCCGGATTCCATGACGTTGGATTTCTCGCAGCTCAGCACGCCGGGGAATTTGCCCGAACGGCCCGTGCGGCCGCGCGCCAGCTCGAATGCGCGCGCCGCCACGCGGCGGATTTCGCTGGTCGTGTAGCTCTGCGTGTCGACGCCCCGGCGCTCGCCATTGGGCAGCTGCTCGATCATCTTCGGCTGGCCGAAATAAACGCCCGAGGTCAGCTCGCGCACGATCATGATGTCGAGGCCTTCGACCAGCTCGGTCTTCAGCGCTGACGCGCTGGCGAGAGCAGGGAAGCAGAAGGCCGGTCGCAGGTTGGCGTAGACGTCCAGCTCCTTGCGGATGCGAAGCAGCGCCGCCTCCGGCCGCTTGTCGCGCGGAACGCTGTCCCATTTGGGCCCGCCCACGGCGCCCATCAGGATCGCGTCCACCTTGTGCGCCCGCGCCATCACCTCGTCGGTCAGCGGCGTGCCGAAATTGTCGTACGAAACGCCGCCGAAGAAGGCTTCCTCAATCGCCACGTCAGGGGCCACGTGGGCTGCAACGCGGCGGGCCTCTTCCGTCACTTCCGGACCAATCCCGTCGCCGGGCAGGAGCAGCAGGGTTTGCGTATTGGTGGTGGCCATTGGCGTCTGTCCCGTGAGTGTCGCGAGGCGTCTTAGAGCCTTTCGGCGCGCCGGGAAACCCGCGATCCCGTGAGGTCCATCGTCTCTTTCGCCACCTCCTTCATCACACCGCGCACCCACGCGAGAACCGGGTCGGCCGCCCGCAGATGGCTCCACACCACGGTCAGTTCCAGCTCGACATTCGGTAGCGGCGGCTCCTTCAGCGCCAGCCCGAACTCGTCCGCGAACCGGCTCGCGAACACGCGACTCAACGTCGTCGCCATGTCCGTACCCGCGACCGCCGCCAGCGCCGCGATGAAGTGCGGCGTCACTAGTGCCATGCGCCTGTGCACGCCCACCTTCGCCAGCTGCGCATCCAGCTCCGATCCCGCATCGCCCAGGATCGAGATCCCTACATGCGAAACCTTGCCATAGTCCCCGATGGTCCACTTCTTCTTCGCCCACGGGTGCCCCTTACGCAAAACCAGCACCAGCCTGTCATGGGCATAAGTCTCGCTCCGCGCACCCGGCGGCAGCGGCGTCGAAGCCGTCGCGAAGGCGAGGTCGAGCCGACCCGTCTCCACCCGCTCCACCAGATCGGGCCCGTAGTTCTCGAACCGGATGTCGATCCCCGGCGCCTCCTTCGCCAACCGCGCCATCAGCGCCGGCGCCAGCAGGATGGTGTGCGTGTCGATGCCCGCGATCCTGATCGTCCGCTGCACCTTCGCAGGATCGAAGCTCGGCTCTCGGAACACCGCCTTCACATGATCCAGCGTCGCGATCAGCTGCGATGACAACGCCTCCGCCCGCGGCGTCAGCGCGTATCCGCCGCCCGGCACGCGCACCAGCAGCGCATCACCCAGCACCTCCCGCAGCCGCGCCAGCGCGCGGCTCATCGCCGGCTGACTCAGGCCCACATCCTCCGCCGCATGGCTCACATTCCGCCGCTTCAACAGCGCCTCCAGCGCCGGAAGCAGGTTGAGATCGACGCCGGCCAAATTCACTTCGCGCATATCATAAATACCAACTATGCATTTCTGATATGATCAGTCCGGGCCTACCTTCCTGTCAACAGAGAAGGAAACGGCGATGACCGACGCAAAGGGACTGATCACCATCTTCGGCTACGGCCCCACCGGCGAAGCAACCGCCGACCGCCTTCGTGCGCGTGGCCAGACCATCCGCGTCGTCCAGCGCAAGCGCCCCGTCAATCTCCCGGCCGGCGTCGAGTTCATGGAATGTGATGCGCTCGATGCGCGTCAGGTCCTCCGCGCCATGACCGGCGCCACGCAAGCCGTCGTCACTATAGGCTTCGAATACAGCGGCAAGGTCTGGAAGCAGGCATGGCCGAAGGCGATGGCGAACCTCATCGCCGCCGCCGAAGCGACCCGCGCCCGCATCGTCCACATCGACAACATGTACATGTACGGCCCGCAGGACGCGCCCCTGCACGAAGACTTGCCGCTCACCACCTACGGCCAGAAGCCCGCGGCCCGCTCGGAAGCCACGCGCATGTGGATGAAGGCGGCGCGCGAAGGTCGCGTGAAATGGACGTCACTCCGCGCTCCCGATTTCTACGGCGCCGGTGTCGATCGCTCGCACATCGGCGAAACCGGCCTCGGCGCCATCGCGCAGGGCAAGTCCGCCATGCTGCTGATGTCGTCCGACCAGCCGCACGCCTTCGCCTATGTGCCGGATATCGCCCGCGCCGCAGTTACGCTGCTGGATGCGCCGGACGACGCCTACAACCAGACTTGGCATGTCCCCTGCGCGCCAACACGCACGCCGCGCCAGCTCTTGCAGATGGGCGCAGACGCGCTCGGCCAGAAGCTGAAACTGATGGCGATGCCAACCATCATGCTGCGCGCGATCGGCGTCTTCTCTCCCTTCCTGCGCGAATGCGTGGAGATGCGCTTCACCTGGAATCGCCCCTACCATGTCGACGCGACCAAGTTCGCCCGCCGGTTCTGGTCGGACGCGACGCCCTTCGAGGTCGGCATTCCGCTCACTGTCAGAGCCTTTCGTGCCTCCGCCGTCTCCGCCGAAACAACAAAGAGCAGGGGAACCAGCCCCGCCACACCCGCCGTGACTTGAACCTCCCCACCCAACAGGCGGATACTCCCCGCCTGTTGGGTAAGCGGGAGGACGCCGGTGGCGCTATTCAGGTTCGATCACAAGACGCGGCCAGTGGCGTCCCACTTCCGCTTCTTCGGACGCATGTTCACGAACATCCTCGCGGCGCTGGTGCTGATCGCGGCTACGCTGGCGCTTGGCGTTTATGGCTATCAGGCGACCGAGAACATGGCGTTCATCGACGCCTTCTTGAACTCAGCGATGCTGCTGGGCGGAATGGGGCCAGTCGCACCAGAACTACACACGGAAGCGGGGAAGTTGTTCGCGGGATTCTACGCCATCGGCTGCGGGCTGGTGCTGATACTCGCAACCGGCGTCATTCTGGCGCCGGTACTACATCGCATACTACACGCACTACATGTGGACGATGACGACAAGGCCTAGTGGCTTTCGGCCTGCGATGGCGGTCCGTCGAGCTGGGCGAGCGCTTCCTTTGCCTTGTCGGACCCCAGCGCCACGCCGCGTTCCAGCCATTCGCGGGCTTTCTTCTTGTCCGCCATGAAGTTGTCGGCGACGTACATCTGCGCGACCGCGAGAATGGCTTCGACGTTATCCTGGCGCGCCGCGCGCTCCATCATCATCAGGCCGGAGTTGGGTTTCAGGTCGTAGCCGTCGAGCCCGTAGGCCATCTTCATGCCGACCCACATCTGGGCGTCGGCGATGCCTTTGGCTGCCGCTGCTTCCATATCCTCGAAGCCGCCCTGCTGCATGGAGGCTTCCTGCGAGGCCAGCCGCTGCTGCGCGCGGTGGTAGAGCGCCCAGCCATTTCCGGCGTCGGCCAGATCGTCGATCTTCAGTTCGTCCTTGGCCGCGAGCGCCGCGTCAAACGCGGGCTTTTCCTGCGCGAGCCCGTCAGCGAGTTCCCTGGCCTTGGCGGCCTCGGCCGCCGCTTTCGGATCGGGCTTCTCGGCTTCACTCGTCGTAGCTTCTGGCTTCGGCTCTTCCGTTGTCGCTCCGCCGCATGCGCCGAGCGCCAGCCAAGCTGCAATGATCAGCGAGCGCTTCATGCCAGCCACGGCTGCGACAGCTTGCGCTGTTCTTCGAAGGACTTGATCGCGTCAGCGTGCTGCAGCGACTCTCCGATCTCGTCGAGGCCGGCCAGCAGGCTCGCCTTGCGGCCCTGATCGATGTCGAAGCGATGCACCTTGCCGTCCGGCGCCGTCACGGTCTGCGCGGCGAGGTCGATGTTGAAGATGTGGTTGGGTCCGCCCGCCTGTTCGAGCAGCTGGTCCACCACCTCGCGCGGCAGCACGATCGGCAACAGGCCGTTCTTGAAGCAGTTGTTGTAGAAGATGTCGGCGAAGCTCGGCGCGATCACGGCCGTTAGTCCCTGATCCAGCAGCGCCCACGGCGCATGCTCGCGCGAAGATCCGCAGCCGAAGTTTTCCTTGGCGATCAGGATCGACGCCCTGGCGTAGGCCGGCTTGTTCAGCACGAAGTCCGGATTGGGCGAGCCATCGGCATTGGTCTTGAAGTCATAGAACAAACCCTTCGCCAGTCCTTCGCGCGAGACAGTCTTGAGGAACTGCTTCGGAATGATCTGGTCCGTGTCGACGTTCGCGATCGGCAGCGGCGCGGCGGTTCCGGTGAGGGTCGTGAAGGCTTTCATAGGGTGGGTATAGAACGGCTCCGGCAGGATGGGGAGAGGCTGGATGAGCACGCCCTCGTGGTTCGACGGACGCCAGCTTCGCTGGCTGCTCACCATGAGGGCTATCGTTCGGATAGTGGTTTAGCCCTCATGGTGAGCAGGCCCGAAGGGCCGTCCGTCGAACTACGAGGGCGTGAGCTCGTCGTCAGGCTTCGGCCGACAGCACCAGCGTCGGCACGCCCACGGTCCCGTCGCGCACGGTGAACACCTTGGTCCCGGCCCGCCGGCCAGGCCGGATCGAGGTCACCGCGAAATTGGCGCCGACCAGTCGCGCGTGCGCGGCTTCGACGTCCGGCACGCGCCAGCTCAGTCCCCACAGCTTGTCAGGCGCGTTGCTCACGCCACCCGTGATCTTGTGCGCCAGTTCGACCGTCAGTTCGCCGACCCGGAAGAACATCAGCCGCATGTCCCAGTCCGGGTTGGAGCGGTCGAGCGCCAGCCGCAGGCCCAGCCGCGCGCCATAAAGCGAAGCCGCCCGGTCCGGATTGGGCGTGTTGATGACGACATGGTCGAGGCTCGACACGGACGATGGCTTGCCCGGCTTGAAAACGAGCGGATCCGGCGTCTTCCGCTGCAACGTAAAGACACGCACCCCGTGCGTTGCCTGCTCGTCCAGCCGGAAGCGCGACCAGTAACGGGCGCGGCCTGAGACCGGATCGATGCTTTCGCCCGGTGCAATCTCGTCCGGCTTCAACGCACGGCGGTCGAATGTCGCCCGGGCGTCGGCGATATCGTCGGATGAAAAGATCAGCGACTTCAGGCCGACGCCGTCCTGGTCGATCATCGCGTGCAGCCGCCGCGCCAGCGGACCGCCCCCTTGCGGCGCCATGATCTCGAGCGCCGTATTCTCCAGCTGGAAGATCACCGTCGACGATCCGCCCGGATCGGTCGAGCGCCAGTCCGGCTCGCGGCCGAGCAGGGCGGAATACGCATGCTCGCTCTCGTCGATCGAAGTCGTGACGATCAGTACGTGGTCCAGTCCGGTGATCATGCGCCCCGCCGAAAGGACTCAAGCGTCCTCAACTGGGCGCCATTCGTAGCAAAATTGTCATGCGCAAGCCACCGGCCGAGCGCGGCCTGCAAAGGCGGCCATTCCGCGCTGGTAATCGAATACCACGCAGTGTCCCGGGACTTTCCCTTCGCGACCATGTCGTTCCGGAAGAGCCCTTCATAGGTAAAGCCGAATCGCTCGGCGGCGCGCTTGGAGGCGGCGTTCTGCTCGTTGCACTTCCACTCATAGCGGCGATAGCCGAGGTCGAAGACGTGGCCGGCCATCAGGGCCAGAGCTTCGGTGGCTTCCGGTGTACGCTTGAGTTTCGGGCCGAAGGCGACGCAGCCGATCTCTGCGCTGCCGTGCGCCTCACGGATACGCATGTAGGTCGCCATGCCGAGGATTTCGGACGTCGCGGCATGGCGGATCACCATCGTCCGCCAGCCGTCGGTCGCATGCTGGTGGGCCAGGAAATCGCGCAGGCTTTCCGGCGTCGGCCACGGGCCGACCGGCATCCACTCCCAGATCCCGGCATTGGCTTGGCCGCCCACGGCCGCGAACACCCCGGCGCCATGAACGCTCCAGTCGAGCGGCTCCAGCCGGACACGCCCGCCGTGGAGGATGTCCGCTCCCGGCGCCGCTTTCCTCGTCCAAGTCGAAAGATCGGTCATGCGGCGGGAGTAGGGCGACGCCCGCCCGCAGGCAAGATCAGGAGTTACCGTCCTCGTGATGCGCCAGTCGCGCCGGCTCGTCCGCCTGAACCGGCGGCTTTGTCGGGACGGCAGGATTTTTCACACGGTCCTCTGGAACATCGCCATCATCCCACCCCATCTGTTTCTTCAGGAAGGCCATCCCGAACAGGACGGCAAGCAAGAGAGCTGTCGTGATCCCGGCAATGGCGTAGGCCCCGGCGCCGCATGCGACGCCAATGGCAGCCGCCGTCCATACGCCCGCGCCGGTCGTGAGGCCGTGCACCTTCGCGCCTGACTGGAAAATGATACCGGCGGCGAGGAAGCCCGCGCCCGCCGTCACAGCCTCGATGATGCGGATCGGATCGCCTGTCGCCGGCTGCTCGATGGCCCGGATGTGCTGGTAGAGCTCCCAGGACACCAGCGTGAACACACAGCTCGCCAGCGCCACCAGTATATGTGTGCGCAGCCCCGCGTCGTGTTCGCCCAACTCCCGCTCCAGCCCGATCAGGCCGCCGAACACGCAGGCAAGGCCCAGCCGCAGCGCGATCATCCATTCCGGCGTCCAGCTGCGCAGCGAATGCACGAAGGTCGAGGTCTCATCCATTGCGGTGGAGATAGGCCGCGTCCGCACACGGAACAGTTTTCGCGGCCTTTCGTTATTGCTGCGGATGCAGCATCGCCTTTCCGGCGAGAACGTCCCGATCCGGTAAATTTCATCGATCGCCGCCAGCCGATTTCAACCATGTCGCGGTATCATCCGAATCGAGTTCAGAGGCCGTCGCGTGGCCTCGGACGGGCAAACGGAATCCTGTCGCGAAGTTCAGGAACCGCTGCGCGAAAGTCACACTGCGCCGTCGATCCGCATCCAGTCTGAATGCGGGTTCATGCTGATGGCAGAACGCGTTCCTACATGTCTGAAACCGGTACGCGGTTTGCCGCAATCGGGACGAACTGCCGCCTGCGTTACGTGGCCTGATGATCGCATCGGAACCGTCATGTGGTCCGGACATTCAACAACAAGCCCCAGCCAAGAAGGGCAGTCTGATATGAGCACCCACGTCTCTCTCTCGAAGGCCGAAGCGGTCGACGCCTACTGGTACCCCCAGGCGCGCCGCGAAGAATGGCTTGCCGACGTCATCGTCCACATTGTGGGCATCGTTCTCGCGATCGCCGGCTGCACCATCCTCGTCATCACCGCCGCCAACTCGGGCTCGGTGAAGCTGACGGCTGCCCTTGTGGTCTATTCAGCCGGCCTGATGGCCATGCTGGGTTGCTCGGCACTCTACAATTCGAACACCAACGAGAAGCTGTCCAAGCTGCTTGAGCGCTTCGACCTCTCCGGCATCTTCGTGATGATCGCGGCGTCTTACACGCCGTTCATGTTGGCCAAGCTCGATGGCCCGGCGGCCTGGACCGTCCTCGCCATCGTCTGGATCGTCGCCCTGTCGGGCGTCGCCATGAACCTGCTGGTCCGCTGGAACGCCCCCAAGGTCTATATCGGGATGTACCTGGTCCTCGGCTGGGCCGCGCTGTCGATCGTCGACCAGCTGATCCACACCCTGTCGCCGCTGGGCCTCGGGCTTCTTGCCGCCGGTGGGATTCTCTACACGATCGGCGTGATCTTCCACGTCAACAAGAAGCTGCCGTTCAACTCGGCGATCTGGCATGGCTTCGTCATCGCGGCGGCCTCCTGCCACTTCGCGGCGATCTATCTCGACATCGCCAACGTCGCGGTGACCTGATCATCCGCGCCCTGGGACAAGGAAAGGCCCGGCCCGGCAGCCGGGCCTTTTCACATCCGACATTGGCTTGAGCGGCTGGCTATCTTAAGGGGGCGGGCATGGATGGAAACGAAATCGTCAATCTGGCCCGGCGGACCTATCTCGACCAGTTCGCTGCCTTCGTGCGCAACCAGTTCGCGAAGTATCCGGAAGGCGCCGCCGAGGTCGCGACCCAGCGCGAGAACAATCAGCTTTTCGGCGAGCATTACCGCATCGACTTCATGACTTCGCGCAACACGGCTGCGAAAGACGCGCTCGTGGTCGAACTCGTCCCCGATGCGCAAGTGCGGTTCGACCCGATCGAGGGCATGGCCGGCGCCACGCGCGTCCACATGCAGCACCTCGTCTGGGACGACGTTGAGATCAGTCACGACATTCCAGGCGATCTCTCGCCAATCCTGCAGGGCTGGTTCGATCACTGGTATGACCCGGACGGCCGCCGCGATCCGGGAAGGTCGGGGGGCGCGGTCGACGTGATCCACTCGCTGGGCGTCTATCCCGGCGCGGTGGCGGTCGATTTCGGAACGGCCTCGGTCGATGCTTTCTGGAGCCTTGTCGCGCTGCTGCGCGATGCGGGAGCGAGTCAGCTGACCATCCGCGCCACGCGGCTTGCCCGTTAGGCGCTAGTCCGCTGACAAGATGACGCTGCGCACGGTCGGGTAGATCTGGTTTTCCCACTTCCGGCCCGAGAACACGCCATAATGGCCGACGCCCGGCTGCAGGTGGTGGCTGCGCAGGTGCGGCCGCAGCTTCGGTGTCAGTTCATGCGCGGCAGCCGTCTGGCCGACGGCGCAGATATCGTCCCGTTCGCCCTCGACCGTCAGCAGCGCCGTCCGCGTGATCTTCGAGCAATCGACCGGCAGGCCGCGATGCTTGAGGCGGCCGAGCGGCAGGCGCATCTCCTGGAACACCCAGGCGACCGTCTCGAGATAGAATTCCTCGGTGAGGTCGAGCACGGCGAAGTACTCGTCGTAGAACGTCTTGATCTTCTCGGCCTCGGTTTCGTCGCCGTCGACCAGGTGTTTGTAGAGCGTCTTGTGCTGCTCGACGTGCCGCTCCGGGTTCATCGACATGAACGCCGCCAGCTGCATGAAGCCCGGATAGACCCGCCGTCCCCAAGCGGGCAGGGGGAAGGGCACGGTCGAGATCAGGTTGTTCCTGAACCACTCGATCGGATGCTCGGTCGCAAGATTGTTCACCGCCGTCGGATTGATGCGGCAGTCGATTGGCCCGGCCATCAATGTCAGCGAGCGCGGCAGGCACGGGTGTTTCTGCTCGGACATCACAGCGGTCGCCGTCATCGCCTGCACGCAGGGCTGGCATACCGCCACCACATGTGCGCCCGGCCCGAGATGCTCCAGCATCTTTATCAGGTAGTCGACATAGTCCTCGAACCCGAACCGGCCGTTCGCTACAGGAACCTCGCGCGCGTTCTTCCAGTCGGTGATGTAGACGTCATGGTCCTGCAGCATCGTCTTCACGGTGTTGCGCAGGAGGGTCGCGAAGTGGCCGGACAGCGGGGCGACCAGCAGCACTTTCGGTTGCGGGGCGTCGATATCCTTCCGGAAATGCAGCATCCGGCCGAAGGGCAGGTCCAGCGCCGTCTCCTCGACGACCAGCGCTTCCTTGTTCTCCACCATGACCGATTTGATGCCGAAGGGCTGGGAGACGTGCGTCAGCTTGGCGCGGGTCGCCATCTCCAGCGCGGCCATCATCTGGCGCGCGGCCGGCGAATCGCCAGCGCCATTCAGGGTCGAGCGCATCTGCAAGGCGGCGAGGGCGGCGGCGCGAAACGGCGCCGAAGCCTGCATCTGGGCCTCGTAAATGTGGTACCACATATCCCGGCGCGCTCTATTCTTAGGCAGATGCGTGACCCATCCAGCTTCCTTAACGAAGCCTAGTTCCCGGCGTACTGCACTGCGACATACCATTGCATAATTGGATTAAGGGCAAGGAAAGTGCCGAGATGGCAGGCGCTAGACTGACAATATCGAGCAGGAACTACTCTTCCTGGTCCCTCCGGGCATGGCTGTTCTGCCAGCTGGCGGAGCTGGATGTGGATGTGGAAAGCGTTCCCCTGGACGATCCGGGCAACCGGGCGGAGCTGCTGCTCCTGTCCCCGACGGTGCTGACCCCCCGCCTCGACCATGGCGGCGCCAGCATCTGGGACACCATCGCCATCGCCGAATATCTCGAGGAGCAATTCCCGAAAAAGGGCCTCCTGCCGCTCGAAATCGCGCCACGCAGCCATGCCCGGTCGATCATCGGGGAAATGCACGGCGGCTTCTACAACCTGCGCTCGGCCCTGCCGATGAACCTGCGCGCCCGCTATCCCGGCTTCCGCGTCTTCACCGGCGCCAAGGGCGACATCCGCCGTGTGCTGACCATCTGGAACGAGTGCTTCGAGAAATACGGCGGCCGCTACCTGTTCGGCGACAAGCCGTGCCTGGCCGATGCGATGTACGCCCCCGTCTGCACCCGCTTCGTCACCTATGACGTCGCCCTCGAAGGCAAGGCGGCCGAATACCGCGACCGCATCATGGACTGGGGCCCGCTCCAGCAGTGGATCGCGGAATCGAAGTCCGAGCCCATGGAAATCGAGGAACTCGATATCGAGTTCTGACGCCCTAGGGCCGCATGCCGTAGCTGCGCGGGCCCGTCTTCAGCACGCGATAGGCATGATGGACAAAATCCACCACCAGCGGCCGCGTGTCGCGCGGGTCGATGATCTCTTCCGCGATGAAGGCCTCCGCTGTGCGGAAGGGCGAGCGCATCGCCTCGAACTTCCGGTACAGCTCCTTCAGCTCCGCCTCCGGATCCGCCGAGGCTTCGAGCTGCCGCTTGTAGGCGGCCTCGATCCCGCCAGCCATCGGCAAGCTCCCCCAGTCGCCTGATGGCCAGCAATAACGCCAGCGTGTCTTCGTCGGATTGAACATGGCCGAGCCCGCCAACCCATAAGCCTTGCGGATCACGACAGGCAGCACCGGCGTCTGCACCTGATAGATCGCCGCCATCGCCCGCACGCCGCGCCGTGTCACGCCCGCCTTCTCGTGCTTCACGCCGACAGCAAAGCCGGGGCAGTCAACGAAATGCACGATCGGCAAATGGAACGTATCCGCCAGATCGAAATGGCGCACGACCTTGTCGCACGCATCCGCGGTCCACGCGCCATCGAGGAAGAACGGATCGCCTGCAAGGATCGCCACAGGATGCCCGTCGATCCGCGCAAGGCCCGTAACAACCTGCCGCCCCCACAGCGCGCCGATCTCGAAGAACGTTGTTGTTCCGTTCAGGCCCTTGTCGCACACCGCCTCGATGATCTTGCGCGGCATGTACGGGGTCTTGCCGTCCTTCGGCACGATGTCGAGCAGGAAGTCCTCGCGCCGCTTCGGATCGTCATCGCTCGTGATGACCGGCGGCAACTCATCCGAATTGGAGGGCATGTAGGAGAGGAACCGCCGGGCGTGCGCGAACGCCTCGTGCTCGGAGTTCACGACATTGTCGACCACGCCGTTGCGGCCCTGGATCTCCCAGCCGCCGAGGCCTTCCTTGTCGATGTCTTCCCCGATCGCCTTCGCCACCGGCGGCCCCGCGACGAACACCTGGCTCAGCCCCTTCACCATCACCGAGAAATGGCTCGCCGCCACACGCCCCGCGCCAAGCCCCGCGCACGGTCCCAGCGCCAGCGACACGACGGGTGCGCGCTGCATGTTCGCCACCAGCCATTCCCACGCCGGCGTTGTCGGGATGTAGGTGCGCGGATTCTGCTCCAGCGATTTCACCGAACCGCCGCCGCCCGTGCCGTCGACCATGCGCACGATCGGCATGCCGTATTCGTTGGCCATCTGCTCGGCCATCAGCATCTTGCCGGCGATGGAGGCGTCCGACGCTCCGCCGCGCACGGTGAAGTCGTCGCCGAGAATCACGGCTGGCCGGCCATCCAGCGACGCGCGTCCGAACACCATCGTCGCCGGCAGGAATTCCGCGATCTGTTCGTCCGGGCCATAGCCCGCCTTGCCCGCAATCTTGCCGACTTCGTGGAAACTTCCGGGGTCCGCGAGAAACGCGACCCGCTCACGAACCGTAAGCTTGCCCTGCGATCTCTGCCGCGCGACGCGCTCATCGCCGCCCATCTGTTCGGCGAGCCGCTCGCGCGCACGCAATTCGTCGATATGGCTTTTCCAGCTCATGTGGCCTCCCGCGTGCGGAACCCTAGCGGGCGGAATGGACGAGGGCGAGGGCCTCTCGCCCGATTGGAACGAAGCAGGGCCCGTGATAGCTTCGCAGCCGTTGTGGGGAGGTATCCGATGCGGTCAGGCTTCGGTCTTGCCTTTGCGGCCCTGATGCTTGCCGCCTGTTCCGACAGGCCGGCCGAACTTGCGGCCCAATGGGGTTGCGGCCCGGTAGAGGGTCTGAAGGCAATCGACGACACAGCCTGGGTTCTCGTCGGCGAATTCATCGAAACCAATGAAGCGCCAGCCGCGATCGCGGACATCGCCTGCAATCTCGCCTCGAACGAGCGGAAGCTCTTCGTCGGCGTTTCCGAGTATCTCGGTGGAGCGAGCGATGCCGAAACGCAGTTGCTGGCGGAACTCGACGCCATGATCGCCAAGGGTGCGCCGATAACTGTCGCGAAGATCGGCGGCGAGGAACGGCCGTATTCGGTGCGCGAACGGAGCAAGTCGGAAAAGGCGTGGGCGGCCGCAATCACGACGAAGGTTCGCGCAGCAGGCGCGACGCACGCCTTGCTGCTCGTGCCGCGCGGCGACGCCATGGCGAGCTCGATCCCGCCAACGGGAGACCGTTTCGCTGGCTATGATCCGATGCCGACTTTCCTCGAAGGCGGCGTCATCAGTCTCGAGGTCGCGGCGAATCCGATTCCCGGCGCGCCGGGCCCCGCCATCCGCATCAACCGCGAGATGAAGGGCGGCTTCCACGGCCAGCTCGCATTGCAGTCGCTGACCCGGCCCATGGTCGCGGTCATGATGCCGGAGGGCGCCGAGATACGGGCCGGGCAGGCCGCCGAGACCCAGCGACAGATTGCAAGAGCAGAGGAGGAGTTCAGGAAGCGCCTAGACGGCGCTGCAGATACGGCCGAGTCCGAACGGCCGCAGCCCCTGCAGCGCGGCTATAACAATGGGCCCGCTCGCGATCCCGAACGCGAGCGCCTGCTCGATGGACTCGACGACGACCTGCCGGAATTTAAAGCCGAATAGCAGCCCGTTCCCTCGGGGCATCACAGGTTGCGCGACGGGCCGCAACGCGCGAGAAAGGGGCAACCTATCTCCCAAGGAGCCGATCATGGATCTCAACGACGTCACCGCAAAAGTGCAGGCCGCTCTCGCTGGCGGCACGGGCTTCGACAAGAAGGTCAAATTCGACTTCGGCTCGGTCGGCAAGCTCTTCATCGACGGTGTGGCCGGCAAGGCCTCGAACGAGGATGGCGCGGCTGATGCGACCGTCACCGTAGCCTTCGACGACTTCCTGAAACTGGCGCAGGGCGCGCTCGACCCGACGATGGCCTTCATGCAGGGCAAGCTGAAGGTCGCGGGCGACATGGGCGTGGCGATGAAGCTGCAGTCGCTCTTTTCCAAGCTTAAGTAAGCCGCAATGCCTGACGGCGCCGCCAGACAGGACGTCGCCGGCGCTGGCTTTGTCATCGTTCCGGATAACCCGCCGCCGCAAGGCGCCGAGGTTATCTGGTACGAAGGCAGGGGTGGGCTGCGCCTTCGTATGCTCTATGCGCCTGAGCCGAAGGACAATCATGTCAAGACGCGTGGCCTCGCCATCGTCTGTCCCGGCCGCACCGAGATGATCGAGAAATACTTCGAAGTCGCCCGCGATCTGCAGGCGCGGGGCTTCGCGGTTGCGATCTTCGACTGGCCGGGCCAGGGCCTCTCCGGCCGCCAGCTGAAGAATCCTTTCGCCGGCCACATCCGCTCGTTCACGGACTATGCGGAGGCGCTCGCCCGCGGTCTCGACAAGATCAAGCATCGAGCGCCCAGGACCTGGGTCGTCGTCGCCCACTCCATGGGCGGCGCCATTGCGCTCGAGGCGATGCGCCAGAGGAAGCTGGAGGTCGCCGCCGCCGCTTTCTCCGCTCCGATGTGGGGAATTCCGATCTGGTTCTTCCAGCGCTGGTATGTGCGCGGGGTGCGCCTCTTCGGTTTCGGCGCGATGGCCGCGATGCCGCCCCAGCCGCCCGAGACGTTCGAGAACAACCAGCTCACACACGACGAGCCGCGCTGGCAGCTCTACCGCCGGCTTATCGACGCGGAGCCGAAGCTGGCTGTGCGCGAGCCGACGGTCGCGTGGGTCGTCGCTTCCCTCAATGTCTTTCGCGGGTTCTTCAAGCCGGGCGCGCTCGATCGCCTGCGCGACCTGCCCATGCTCGTCGCCATCGCGTCCGACGAGACAGTCGTAAAGAAATCGGCCCAGCAGAAATTGTCACGGCGCTTCCAGGCCGCCAAGGTCATCATCGTCGAGGGCGCCGGCCACGAAATCCTGATGGAAACCGACGAACGGCGCGCCCAGTTCTGGAAGGCGTTCGACGAGATGTGTCGCAAGGCAGGCGTCTGATGTCGAAACTCGTTGTCGTCGGGCAGATCGCGGGCGCTTTTGGCGTGAAGGGCGAGGTGCGCGTGCGTTCGTTCACCGAGGATCCCGAGGCGTGCTTTTCATATGGGCCGCTGGTCGACGAGAAGGGCGAGGTGGTGCTGACGCCGGTGAAGGTGCGGCCGCTCAATGAAGGCTTTGGCGTGACCGCGAAGGAACAGCTCCAGCGCGAGGACTGGGAAGCCAGGCGCGGCACGCTGTTGCACGCCCGCCGCGAGGCCATGCCAGACGTGGACAAGGCGGATGGCGAATTCTATATCGCTGACCTGATCGGCATGCGCGTGGAGCACATCGACGGGCGTGCGCTGGGGGAGGTCAAGGCCGTGCACAATTTCGGCGCGGGTGACCTGATCGACATACAGCCGGCGTCAGGCCCGACTTTCCTTCTGCCGTTCACGGACGAGATTTTTCCGGAGATCAACTTAGAGGCGCGTTTGCTGCGCGCCGATCCGCACGAGGATTTCCTGCCTGATGCGCTTCAGCGGCAGAGTTCGGACGGCCGCACGAACTGATAATAGAGCGTCGCGGCCTTGTCCTCGGACTGGCGGAGATTGCGGCGGATGGCGCCCTCGGCGCCCTCGTCACGCGGGAAGGCGTAGAGCTTGTCGGTCAGGTAGGCCACGAGATCGCGCGGCATGATCGCGACCGAACGCTGCTCGTCCAGGGGCTTGAATTCCGTATCCCGCCAGACGACCAGGCAAGCCCCGACGACTTTCGGTTCCGGGAAGGCCGCGGGCGGGATCGAGGCGTCCAGCACCCGCGCGCGCGGGAAGGCGGCGCGGAGATTGCCGGTCAGGTGCCGGTCGGCGCCGACGATCGTGCCCTCGCTGAAGCCGGCCTTGCGGAGTTCGGCCGCCCAGGCGTCGACGGGCGTGTAGGGGCGGCAGCCGCCTTCCTCGCACATCGCGATTTCCATCTGCCCTTCGACAATGCGTCCGCCGACGACCAGCAGGGCGAAGGCAATCACAACGGCCCCGAAGGCGCGGATGGCGACGTGGAATTCGCCAGCGCGCTTCACGTGCATGAACAGCCACACCGGGGCGGTGAACAGCACCGGCATCATCCAGTTGGCCTTGTAGGCCTGCACGCCGAGCACGACGCTGATCAGGTAGGTAAGCAATGCGAATAGCGTGGCGCGCATGAACAGCTGGCGCCAGGCGCGTTCGTGCGGCTCCTCATCTGTGTTACGGCGCTGGAACAGCGGGTAGATCACGGGCAGCCACAGCGTCCAGAATAGCATCATCCAGAACAGCGACAGCGGCAGGCTGAACTCCAGAAGCCCCCGGCCCAGCTGCGCACCCGCATTGCCGACACGCTCAAGCCAGGCGGAATCGATTTCCCACGAGGCCGCGTACTCGCTCCAGGCGTCGCCGATGGAGCCCACGTGCGTCACGACCCAGACGGTGTAGGGCAGGTAGATCAGCGCCGCGACCAGCAGCGCTATGCCAAGGCGGCCCCACGACATCGCGTCGCGGAAGAACGGTGAGATGAAGATCGCGACGATGACCGCGATGGGGAAGACGATGAACAGGTGGTGCGTCAGCAAGCCGGCGCCGATCGCGAGCCCCAGATAGACCCAGTCGCGATAGCGCCGCCAGGTGAGGATGCGGGTGATGGCGTGGAACGCGATCGACAGCGCCGCCATGAGGCCCACGGCGCCCAGCAGATCTTCGTGCATCGACCAGCCGACCTGGAAGGTCAGCGCCCATGCAGCGACGGCGGCCGCCGATACGCCGGGGCGGATCAGCACGTTGCGGGCGGCGAGGTAATAGAGGCTGAGCGCCGTGAACAGCAGCGTGTACTTCACCGCGAATACGACGGGTGGGGCGGCGCCGCCCGCCATCAGGGCCAGGGCGTGCAGCCAGGCCAGCATCGGCGGCTGGCGCGCCTCATAACCCACCTGCAGCGACTGCGAGAGCAGCAGCTGCTCGGCTTCCTCTATCGTGAATACCGGCGCGATAAGGACGCGGATCGCCCAGTGGATCACGCAGTAGATCAGGATCGTTGTGATGACGGCGGATTTATCGAGGCGGATGAAGCCTTCGAAGGACGACTTCTGCTCGCGCGGCGGCGCCCGGCGGTTCTTCGCCGCCTTCGCGGCGGCCTTGGCCGACTTCTTCGACTGCTTGGGCTGCCGGATCGGCTGCTTCACGCGTCTTCTTCCACTCAACTAACGCCACAAGTCCGAGAGACGATCAGCGCCCTGAACGCGGATCGTTCCATTCGGCCGCGACGCCATAGCCCCCCCGCCGCACAAGCCATATCATCCCGAGCAGGTCTACAAGCCCGGCGCCAAAACGTCCGAGAAACCCGTATTTCGATACGCCGTGAAGGCGCTGCCGGTCGGCGACCAGCTCCTCGCGCACATCCCATCCGGCGCGTTTGACCAGCGCGGGCAGGAATCGATGCATGGCCGCAAAGAACGGCAGATCCTGGAAGGCGCGGCGGCGGATCAGCTTGAAGCCGCAGCCCGTGTCGGTGGCATCGTCGCGCAGGCAGAAGCGGCGGATGCCATTGGCGACACGCGACTGCAGCCATTTGAAGCCGCTGTCATTGCGGCTTGTGCGCCGGCCGCACACAATTCCCAACGCCGGGTTCTCGTCCTTGGCCGCCACAAGATCCCAGACGCGGCGGGCGTCGGCCGGGTCGTTCTGGCCGTCTCCGTCAAGCAGCTGCACCCAGTCGCCTGCGCAATGGCGCAGGCCGGTGAACAGGGCTGCCGACTTCCCGCGCCTTTTGACGTGAGTCAGGATCTTGATCCTGTCCGGTTTCAGAGACTGGGCAGTAACCAGTTCGGCGCCCGTGGTGTCGCCGGAGCAATCGTTGACGCAGACAATCTCGTAGTCGATCCCGTCCAGCGCGGCATGGACCTCGTCTACCAGCGGTTGGATGTTGCCGGCCTCGTTGTAGAAGGGGATCAGCACGGACAGGGAGCGGCGCGGCTGGGGCGGCGAGTCGGGTCCCAAGGCGGCTATCCCTGTGAAAGGCGCTTCAGCGGGCGCCGGAACGGAAGGGTTGGACCTCTAGCATATCCGCCGCCGCCCGGAAGGCTCCGCCTTGCTCCGAACTGTCGCGGCCGCGAGCCGGCCGATACCCCTGCGATTGCCGTTAGGACAGGACTGCCCCTTATGTTGGCGTCTGCTAGACTGTGTCAGGGCAGGCGGGAGAAACCCGCCGCCCGAGGGTGAATGGAGACGCGCATGGCCGACACGGCAACAGCGCCAGAGGTTTCAAAGGCCGGTGCGGAGGCGTTCCGGAAGAACGGACTTCTGCGCGATGCGGCCTTGCCCGATGTGGGGGGCATCGACCTCGCGAATTTCGACATCAGCGATCCCGAATGGTGGCGGCGCGAGGCCTACTGGCCGATCTTCGCGCGCATGAGAAAAGAGGCGCCGGTCAGCTGGTGCCCGGAGAGCCCGTACGGCCCGTACTGGAACGTCACCACCTACAAGGACATCATGACGGTGGACACCACGCACGGTGTCTTCTCGTCCGAAGGCGGCATCACCATCGTCGACCAGGACGAGGACTTCCAGCTGCCGATGTTCATCGCGATGGACCCGCCCAAGCACGACCTGCAGCGCAAGACCGTGCAGTCGATCGTGGGGCCGGACAATCTCAAGAGTTTCGAGGCGCTGATCCGATCGCGCACCACAGGGATTTTCGATTCGCTCGATATCAGCCAGCCCTTCGACTGGGTCGACAAGGTATCGATCGAACTCACCACGATGATGCTGGCGACCCTGTTCGATTTCCCGTTCGAGGACCGTCGCAAGCTGACGCGTTGGTCGGATGTTGCGACTGGCCGGAACAACCCCGACATCGTGACGAGCGAGGAACAGTGGCGCGGCGAGCTGCTGGAATGCCTCGGCTACTTCACGCGGCTGTGGAACGAGCGGGTCAACGCTGATCCGAAGGGCGACCTCGTCTCGATGCTGGCGCATGGCGAGCACACGCGGAACATGTCGCCGCAGGAATATCTCGGAAACCTGATCCTGCTGATCGTCGGCGGCAATGACACGACCCGCAACTCCATGACCGGCGGCGTCTACGCCATGAGCAAGTGGCCGGAACAGTGGGAGACGCTGAAGGCAAACCCGGCGCTGGTCCCATCGGCGGTGTCAGAAATCATCCGCTGGCAGACGCCGCTGGCGCACATGCGCCGCACAGCGCTGCAGGACTTCGAACTCGGCGGCAAGACGATCCGCAAGGGCGAGAAAGTGCTGATGTGGTATGCATCCGGCAATCGCGACGAGACACAGTACAGCAATCCGGACGTGCTCTGGATCGAGCGCCCGATGGTGCGCCGTCACCTGTCGTTCGGCTTCGGCATCCACCGCTGCGTTGGCAACCGCCTCGCGGAACTGCAGCTGCAGGTCCTGTGGGAGGAAATCCTCAAGCGCTTCGAGAAGATCGAAGTGCTTGCCGAACCCGAACGCCTGCCGAGCTCCTTCGTGAAGGGCTACACCAAGATGATGGTGCGGGCCGTTCCGAAAAAATAGCGATCAGCTGACCGGCGCCGCGTTGCACGATGCCGTCGGTTGCGTGACGCGCGAATAGCTGCGCCCGATCCAGGCGTTGTGCTCGGGTTCCCATGTCGCCTTCGCGAAATTGTCGCCGAGGCCTGACGCTGTTGCCGCCCAAGTGCCGACATCGATCATGTAGTCCTCGCCGGAGAGGTTCACTGGCTTGGTCTTCGTGAAATACTCGATGTGCCGATAGACAGGCGCGCAGGGGTGGAGCTTCACCACTTCCTCCATCGCGAAGGCGGTGGCGCGGTGATCCGGGTGGTCGCGCGGGTTCAGCTCCTCGTCCAGCTCCGCGATATGCAGCTTGAGGCCTGATCCCGCCATGCGCTCGGATTCCACGATTGCGTTGAGCGTGGCGACGAGGTCCTCCCAGCCTTCATAGCGCGCGCTCATTTCAACGGTGCCCGAAGTGGCCGCATCGCCCGAGCGCAGGCGCGTCAGCGATTCAGGGTGAGGGGTGTAGACCGTGCCGTTGACGATGTTGCCGTCCGGCAGGCGCAGGAAATAGACGACGGCGTTGGCATAGGCATAGCGCTGCACGCCATGGCCGCCGCGTTCCACCATCGCGCTTTCCATCTTTACACCCTTGCCGACCTTCGGGTCAGCCGCGTTCGCCATGAAGCGCACGGCGCGCAGTGCGCCTTCCTCTCGCGCGAGATAGTAGGGGACCGGCCCGGGGCCGCCGGCGCCCGCGCCGGCATCGCCAGCGGTCACGTGGATGAAAACCGCCTTTTCCTGCGGCTCGTTCATGGCGTGATACGCCTCGGGGTTCATGAACAGCTGCCAGTCATCCTGGTGCGCTACGGCGAAGATGCTGACAGTTGGCGGAGACGGCGGCGGTGGTCCGGCCGGCGTCGACACGCAGGCGGCGGACATCGCTGTCGACAGGGCGGCGAGAGCAGTGGCAAGCGAGCGTTTCAGTGGAATTCCCCTGGTCCCGGGCAATGAGGCGCTCACCTTAGCGGGCGGTGCGCGGGGGGAAAGTCTGTCGCAAGGTCAATCAGACAGGACTTGAGGCGGGGCGGACGCCGATCGAGGCTGCAGGTTTGGATGCGGCAGCGGCCGCCTGCTTTTTCACGCCGAGCGCATCGAGAATACGCGCGTGTTCGGCCGCATCGAGCCGGTAGCGCGAATAGCAGAGCACCGCGAGCAGAGCGAAGCCCGAAACGAACGGCCCATAGGTCATTGCCAGCCAGAACACCTTGTCCTCGGAGACGCCGTTCGCGGCGATCTCCGCCGAGGTCGGCCAAGCGATCCATGCCAACGCCCAGCCGGAGACAAATTTTCCGAGGCCGGACGTCGCCTTGTAGGTGATGAGCTGCGCGCCGAAGAACACGCCTTCATTGCGGCGTCCCGTCTGCAGCTCGTACTCGTCGGCAACGTCGGCCAGCATCGATCCGCCGGTCACCTGGCTGTGGATCGTGGTCAGGCCCTGCGTCACGCGCATGATCGACAGTGTCGTGATCAGCGCGATCGAGCCCTCCGCCGGCATCCAGCCCGCCCACCAGCACAGCACGGGCAGGGTCTGGAAAAAGCCGACGAGCAGCGTCGACCAGATCAGCACCGCCCTCTTGTCGAAGCGGGCCTGCAGCAGTTTCGTGAATGGCGCACCGAGCAGGTAGCCCACAAAGAGTCCGCAAGTGATGAAGGTCAGCGGCTGGCCCGAAATCTGCCAAAGATAGGAGTTGAGATAGAGCAGCAGCGCCGTATCGACGCCGATCACCATGTAGATCATCAGCGCGCCGGAGAAGTACCAGCGGAAGTTGCGGTTGCGCAGGGCATGCCACGTCTCGCCGATGATCTGCCATGCACTGAGCCGCACCTGATTGGCGGCGGGCTGGATCAGGTGCGGTATCAGCCTGTGCGTACCGATGGCCGAGATCAACATCGCAGCGCCCATGATCAGCGAGAGCGTCAGCGCATAGGCGGGATAGGCGCCCGCATCGCGCTGGCTCACGGGGAAGAACACCATGAAGGCCAGCGCATAGGTCAGCATGCAGCCGAGCGAGTTGGCGCCCTGGCGCCATGAGACGAGCTGCGTACGTGCGCGATAATCGCGCGATAGCTCCGCGCCCATCGCGAGGTGCGGCACGACGTAGAGGGTGAGGGCTAGCCGCGCGAGAATGCCGAACACGACCAGCCACAGGAACAGGCCCATCTGGTCCAGCCCCGGCGGCGGGGCGAACAGCAGGTAGAACAGCACGATCAGCGGAATGATCGACGCATACATGAAGGGATGGCGCCGGCCCCATTTCGATTTCCAGCGATCAGACAGCGCGCCGATCAGCGGATCGGAAACGGAATCGACGATGAGCGCGATCAGCATCGCCGTGCCGGCAAGCTCCGGGTCGAGGCCGAGAAGGTTATTGTAGTAAAACATGATGAACACCGCGAGCGCGATGTTCTTGATGCCCTCAGTCATCTGCCCGAGGCCGTAGAGGGCGCGGTCGAAATTGGACAGCGTAAGGCCGGTGTCCGTCACGGCTGCTTCCCCCGGGCGTTTCGCCTCAGCGTTTCCTCCTGCGATCAACTCATGCTGGCAGGGCGGCGTCAACGCGAGTACCGCGCGTTACACTCACACTGGCGTCATTGCTGACAGACGGGAGGAAGTTGTGCGTCCTTGATCCCGCTTCGCGCCATATCAAGCAGGTGGCTGAACGAATAGCCTTCGCCGCGCCGCCGCCCGGCGCGGTCCGGATCGGGGTGCGAGCCGACATGCACGGCGAATATCTTGCCGGTCGCAAGATCGAACACGGGGGCGCCGCCGGAGGCCTTGTTGGTGGCGTGCGTGTAGTACATCGCCTGCGGTGTCGAGCGGTCGAGCAGCTGGCTGATGTTGATCGCGAGCGCGCGGGGTGAAGGGCCGCCCTCCGCCGGCATGCCAATGCCGAGCGCGGCGATGGTCGGCGATCCGGTGAGTGGGCCGAAAGCCGTGCAGTCGACATCGTTCGCGCCGATGGCGCGCCAGCCGAAGGACGGTCTCGCAGAGAGCCGCCAGATCTGGAACGGGCGCTCGCCGCCCATGTGTGTGGGTGTCTTCCACACCAACTCCGTCGCGGTCAGCGCGGTGTTCTCATCCAGCGTCGGGAAGGTCACGGTTATAACTTCCGGGCCCTGATCGATCTCTTCCTCGGTGATGTAGCGCTGCACCTGGTCCGGATCGTCCGGCGTCAGCGTGTCATCGGGCGAGCCGGGCGCCACGCCGGGCGGCGCGGCGCGCGGAACACGTGAGGGTGGAGGAGGCGGCGCATCCGGCGGCTGTTGTGGGGACGGCGGGAGGCCCGCACGCCTCAGGCGTTCCCCTTCTTCCTGCCGGCGTATCTCGAGGATCTTGCGGTCCTCCGGGTCTTCCGGCGTGAACGTGTCTGTGGGCACCGCAATCCGCGGATTTTCGGGATCTGCGGCGCGCGATGTATCGGCTGGGGTTGCTGGTTGCGTCGGTCGCAAACGCTCCATGGCGGACGGAGGAGGGATGAACGCCGAAACCGCATCGGCCCGGTCCACCGCCTCGGCGGCGTACAGCACCAGCAGCGGCTCGCCCGCGTATTTCGGATGCACCAGCCCGCCATCGATAACGAAGCCTGTCTGCATCCATGTCGGATGGCCGCCGCCCTTGCGCTCCACCTTCGCGATGGAGCCGGAATAATTCGCGGCCACCGGATACCAGCCGCTGTCCACGACGTAATAGCCCGTGTCGGACGGTGCGGTGCGCAGCCACACCTCGGCGCCGAGACGCATGTTGGCGGCGGCGGTTTCCTTCTCGGCGTGGTCCGCCTGCATCCATGCGAACCCTGCTGCGCCCGCGAGTCCCGCGAACACGACAGCGGCAATCGACACTGCCGTGAGCAGCCCGGCGCGCGCGCGTCTGGCGCGACGCTCGGCTTCGGCGCGGGCGTCGGACGACGCCTTGATGAAATCGGCCTGCTCGTCGGTGACCGCAGGCGCCGTCACGGGCTTGCCCGTCATCCAGGCGTTGGCCGTGTCGATGTCGTCGCCGCGCAGCAGGAGTTCCGCCGACCTGTTGCGGCCTGTCCAGCGCCGCGCCTGTTCGGCAAGACGGGTGTGCTCGCGAATCCAGTCGATGTTGGTGCGCAGGGCTTCGGCCAGTTCGGCAAGGCCGGCAGCGAATGTGCGGCCCTCGCCGGTGAAGAAGATGTAGTTGAGGCGTTTCAACTCGGGCGGTGCGGCTGCGTCATCGACCGGCCGCCAGATCACGGGCAGGACGCGCTTCTGCATGGCGAAGGCGCGCTGCAGTTCCTCGGCGCAATTGGGCGACTTCATCGAGTCGGGCGAGATCACATAGACGACGGAATCCGCTTCCGTGATCAGGCCGGCGAGACGCTTTTCCCAGTCCTCGCCGGCGGCGATGTCCTGCCGGTCGATGTAGGGGGCGAAGCCGCAGGCAGCGAGGCCGAGCACAAGGTCGGACGCAAACGCCTTGTCGGCGCGCGAATACGAGATGAAGACCTTGATGCGGGTTTTAGGCTCGTCCGCCATACGTCCCTCCGTGATGGCGGGACGAGTCTAGCGCAAAGCGAGCCGAACCCGAAACCGTATCAGCCGGCCCACACCGGCGGCTTGCGGCCAATCCAGGGTTGGGCGGCTTCCAGCTCGTAGGCCAGTTCCAGCAGCGTTTTTTCCGCGCCGTTTGCCGCGCTGAACTGCACGCCCACAGGCAGGCCGCCCGTGGTCCAGCCCATCGGCAGGCTGATCGCCGGCGCGCCGGAGATGTTGTGGATGAGCGTGTAGCCGACCTCGTGCAGCAGTCGTTCCCGCAGCGTATCGAACGGCACGTCGCCGCGCAGGAAGCCGAGCGGCGAGGGGGGCGACGTAAAGACCGGCGAGATCACCAAGTCGAAGCCCTTGATCCATTCGTCATAGGCGGCAGCCGCTGTGAGCAGGCGCTCCTGGATGGCGCCGATGTCGGCTTCCTTCAGCGTGGCGGCGTTGGCGGCCATGCGGAGCGTGAAGGGCTCGACCATCGTGTCGTCGACCTTCTTGCCGATCAGCTTCTCGAATTCGCCGACGTCGTAGGCGGCCCCGAGCGACCAGAAGGCGAGGAAATCATCGCCGAAGGTCGGCGCTGTCGGCCAGGCTGTCGCGCCAACCATTGTATGGCCCTGCGCTTCCAGCAGCTTGGCGGTCGCCTGCACGATGCCGGCGACTTCCGCCTCGGGTTCGAAGCCCGCGAAACCCTTGGTCAGCACTCCGACTTTCAGGCGCGTCTTGCCCGGTCCGCCCACCAGGCCGACCTCCGGATAGACAGCCGCGGCGCCGGTCGCTTCCGTCGCCGCGAACATGCCGGCGGTGTCGCGCACGGTGCGCGAGACGACACCTTGGACTGCAAGATCAAGCGGGCGCGCGCCGGGCTGGTCGTTGATCAGACGCCCGCGCGAGGGCTTCAGGCCGACAAGGCCATTGTTCGCCGCCGGGAAGCGGATCGATCCGCCGCCATCATTGGCGTGCGCCATCGGCACCACGCCGGATGCCACCGAGGCGGCCGCGCCGCCAGAAGAGCCGGCAGTCGAACGTGTCGTGTCCCACGGATTTTTCGAGGGACCGAATGCGAGCGGCTCGGTTGTCGGAAGATAGCCATTCTCCGGCGTCGCCGACTTGCCGATGCAGACGAGGCCCGCCGCGAAGGTGGAGTTGATGTAGGCGTCCTGCTCCGTCGCGGGCTTCGCGTCCGCGGTGGCGCGTGAGCCAAGGCGCGTGACGGCGCCGGTCACGTTGTTCAGGTCCTTCACCAGCCACGGCACGCCGGCGAACGGTCCGGTCAGCGCCGTCTTGGCGCGTTCGCGCGCCAGCGCGTAGGTGTCGACGACCATGAAGTTGATCTGCGGCTGGATCGCATCGGCGCGCTTGATCGCTTCCTCGACCGCTTCGCTGGCGCTGATCTCCTTGTTGCGGATCATGGAGGCGATCTGCGTCGCATCCGGCAGGTCCTTGGTCGCCGCTGCCGCTTCAGGTGTGGGCGTGACAGCGGCTGGTGCGCAAGCCGCGAGCCCCGTGCCGTAGACCGTCGCGAGAAGTGTCCGCCGTGTCAGCCGCATGTCGTCCTCCCAGACGTTATCGTTTGAGAATCAATCGCAGTTGACAGCGTCAGGCGCAAGCGGCGCCGTCGGGGCATCACGCGGATATTTGCGTGCTCACGGCGCAGGTTCGATCAGGTCCCACGCATTGCCGTAGAGATCCTCGAATACGACGACCTTGCCATAGGGCTCAGCTCGCGGTGCTTCGCGGAATTTCACGCCCTCGCGCAGCATGTGTGCGTGATCGCGCGCGAGATCGTCCGTCTCGAGGAACAAGAAGACGCGCCCGCCGGACTGGTCGCCGATGGCCGCTTCCTGCTGCGGTCCGACGGCGCGCGCCAGCAGCAACGCCGCGCCGCGCGTGCCGGCAGGCTCGACGACCACCCAGCGTTTGCCGCCACCCATGTCGATGTCTTCCGCGAGTTCGAAGCCGAGACAGCGGGTGAACCAGCCGATGGCTTCGTCATAGTCGCGGACGACGAGGGCAAGTTTGGTGATGGCGCGCATCAGGAGAGCCCGTGGATGTTGCCGTCGACATCGACGGACATGAGTTCGGCGGCGGGCTGGCGCGGCAGGCCGGGCATGGCCATGAGGTCGCCGCAGATCGCGACGACGAAACCAGCGCCTGCGGAGAGGCGAACCTCGCGCACGTCGAGCACATGGCCCTCTGGGGCGCCCAGCAGCGCGGGGTCGGTGGAGAAGGAATACTGTGTCTTGGCGATGCAGACGGGCAGGCGGCCGAAGCCTGCTTCCTCCCAGCGCTTCAGCTGCGCGATCACTTTCTGAGGCGCCGACACGCCGGAGGCCCGGTAGATCTTTTTCGCGGTCGCCTCGATCTTGGCGAGCAGGGGAAGGCTGTCGTCGTAGAGGACGTGGAAATCGTCTTCCTTCTTCGCCAGCTGTGCGATGACGGCCTTGGCCAGATCTTCCGCGCCACGCCCGCCCTCGGCCCAGTGGCGGCAGACGAAAGCCTCGGCGCCCATCTCCGCGACAATGCGCTTCACCGTGTCGACTTCGGCCTGCGTGTCCGTGGTGAAGTGGTTAAGCGCCACGAGGACGGGCAAGCCGTAACCGCGCAGATTCTCGATATGGCGTTGTACGTTCACCGCTCCGCGCATCAGTGCTTCGATATTCTCCTTGCCGAGATCGCCCTTGGCGACGCCACCGTTCATCTTCATCGAACGGATGGTCGCGACCAGCACAGCCATGCGAGGCTTCAGGCCCGAGAGCCTGCACTTGATGTCGAAGAACTTCTGCGCGCCGAGGTCCGCCCCGAAGCCCGCCTCCGTCACCACGATATCACCGAGCTTCAGCGCGGCCCGTGTGGCGAGCACCGAATTGCATCCATGCGCGATGTTGGCGAACGGGCCGAGGTGAACGATGGCCGGCGTGTTCTCGATCGTCTGCACGAGATTGGGCTGGATCGCATCCTTCAGCAGCACGGCCATCGCGCCGTCCGCCTTGATGTCGCCGGCCGTCACCGGTTTCCGCTCGCGCGTCTCCGCCACGATGATGCGCGACAGACGCGCCTTCAGATCAGCGAGGTCTTCGGCGAGGCAGAGGATCGCCATCACCTCGGACGCCACCGTGATGTCGAAGCCCGCTTCCATCGGCGTGCCGTTCGCCGGACCGCCCAGCCCCGTCGTTATGCCGCGCAGGTTGCGGTCGTTGACGTCAAGCGCCCGGCGCCAGCGCACGCGCCGCGTATCGATGCCCAGCGCATTGCCCCAGTGGATATGGTTGTCGATCATCGCCGCGAGCAGGTTGTGCGCCGCCGTGATGGCATGGAAGTCGCCGGTGAAGTGCAGGTTGATCTCGTCCATTGGAACGACCTGGCTGTAACCGCCGCCCGTCGCGCCGCCCTTCTGCCCGAAGCAGGGGCCCAGCGATGGCTCGCGCAGCGCGATGACGGCTCGTCTGCCCAGCCGGGTGAGCGCGTCGCCCAGCCCCACCGTCGTCGTGGTCTTGCCTTCGCCCGCCGGCGTCGGGTTCATCGCCGTCACCAGCACCAGATCGCCGTCGGGCCGGCCGGCCAGCGATTTCAGGTAGCTTGCAGCGATCTTCGCCTTCGTGTGCCCGTAGGGGATCAGCGCATCCGCTGGAATACCGAGCTTTTCGCCGATCACCGCAATCGGCATCAGGCGCGCCGCCCGTGCGATTTCGCCATCGCTGTCCATGAAGACCCCGCTGAATGAAACGCGATCTAAGCGGCCCGGCGCGTCGATGTCACGTACAAGCAGTGCGCGCTGCACAAGCCATTTTGCCGTCCGCCTTTGCGCCGCAATGCGGGGCGCTATGTGATGGCGGACTAACCCTGGAGTCGCCGATGAAGTTCCGTGTCCTCGCTTTCGCCGCCGCAATGGGTCTTGCCGCGTGCGCCACCACGCCCGTGGACACGGCTCCGGCCAATTCCACCGCGCTTCAGGAAACCGCCAGCCTGATGACCTCCATCGGCCAGCACGGCGAAGGCGTCGTTATCCCGGACGCCGAAGAGCAGCTCAACGCACTGGTTGCCTCCGCCCCTAACGATCCCTTCGTCCTGAAACTGTCGGCCGCCACCCGCCGCTCGCTCTCCGATCTCTCGCAGGACCGCGCCGAGCGCGTCCGTCTACGCCATACCGCGCTTGAGGAGCTCGACCGCGCCATCGCCGCCGCAAAGCCGGAGACAGCCTCCCGCATCGTGATGATCAGCGGGCAGGAGACCGAGATCGACCTGAAGGATCTCCCAGACCTGCGCGCGCAACTGTTCCATCAGGTGCAGACGGACAGGTAAAGGCTAGATCTCTCCCGCCTTTTCCATACGCTGCAACTCGCGACCGATCACCATCTGCTGGATCTGGGTCGTGCCCTCGTAGAGCCGCAGGATGCGCACGTCTCGGTAGAAGCGCTCCACGGCGTAGTCCGCGATATAGCCCGCGCCGCCATGCACCTGCACCGCGCGGTCGGCGACGCGGCCAACCATCTCCGTGCACCACATCTTCGTAGCAGCCGCAATCAGCGTGGTCTTCTCTTTCGCGTCGTACTTCCGCACGCCGTCCATCACCATTGCGCGTCCCGCCACCGCCTCGGCATAGCTGTCCGCAATCATGCCCATCACCAGTTGGTGCTCGATGATCGGCTTGCCGAACTGCTTTCGCTCGGCCGCATAGCGCGTCATCTCTTCCACCAGCCGCTCCGCGATACCGACGCTCAGCGCCGAGATGTGCAGGCGCCCGCGATCCAGCACGGACATGGCGACTTTCATCCCTTCGCCTTCCTCGCCGAGGCGATTGGTGATCGGCACGCGCGCATCCTCGAAGATCACGTCGCACACATTGGCGCCCTGCTGGCCCATCTTCTTTTCAGGTTTTCCAATGCTGACGCCCGGCGTATCGCGCTCGACGATGAAGGCTGAGAGCCCCTTCGGGCCCGGCGTGTTCTGGTCGGTCCGCGCCATAACGGTGAAGATCGTTGCCTTGTCGGCGTTGGTGATGAAGCGTTTCGCGCCGTTCAGCACATAGTGGTTGCCATCGCGCACCGCCTTTGTCTTCGCAGAGCCCGCATCCGATCCTGCTTCGGGCTCCGTCAGCGCAAAGCTTGCGATCGCCTCGCCGGTCGCCAGTTTCGGCAGCCAATCCTTCTTTTGGTCCTCGCTGCCGAACATCACGATGCCCTGGCTGCCGATGCCGACATTGGTGCCGAAGGTAGAACGGAAGGCAGGCGACGTGCGTCCCATCTCGAGGATCACCAGCGCCTCTTCCTCCATGGTGAGGCCGAGCCCGCCGTATTCCTCCGATATCGAGATGCCGAAGAGACCGAGATCTCGCATCTCCTGCACGATGGTCTCCGGGATCGCGTTCGTCTCGGAGACAAGCTGCTCGTTCGGGCGGCAGACCTCATTGACGAACCGGCGCACCGTTTCGATCAGCTGCTGCCGCGTCTCCAGATCGAGCGCCATTTTTCTCTCCCAAACGTTTCGGACACATGCGCCAGCTCATCGCATGCGCGGGATGGCCTTGTATAAGCAGATCAATTGCAGCGAAGCTACGTGTTCTTGACGTCGATCGGGCGCGCCGGACCGTGGCGATCCAACCTTCCAACCGGTTGGATGGACGCCGGCATTGGTATAGGCTGCGGGCATTGGATCTGGTGATCCGCCAAGACATCGCCGCGAGGCGAAGGGTGCAGACATGCCGCCGCCCACTATCCATACCGGCGATGACTTCGAGGACGGCGATTTCCGCGACATCGTCGCCAATCTTCCGGCCGCGCTGTACACGACTGACGCTGACGGCTGGATCACCTATTTCAACGACGCCGCCGCGAAACTCTGGGGCCGCCGCCCTGTCATAGGCGATGATCGGTGGTGCGGTTCGTGGAAGCTGTTCTGGCTCGACGGCAAGCCGATGCCTCACGAAGAATGCCCGATGGCGATCACCGTGAAGACGGAGAAACCCATCCGCGGCGCCCAAGCCATCGCTGAGCGGCCAGACGGCTCGCGGTTCAATTTCACGCCGTTTCCGACGCCGATGTTCGATGCAGGCGGGAGGCTGACCGGCGCGCTCAACATCCTGATCGAGATCGCCAGCAGCAAGAAGCCGGGCGAGGCAGCCCACCGCTTTTCCGGTCTCTCCCGCGCCACCGAGGCCATCTCGCGCGACCTCTCGATCGCCGCCTTGTTCGACCAGACAGCGCGGATGGCGCACCGCGCGGAAGGCGGACTGAGCCCGGTGCAGTGGGCGATCCTGCGTTTCCTGCTGAGATCGCGCGGACCTCGCGACGAAGATCAGATCGCGAACTTCCTGGGCGTCACTCGGCCCAGTCTGGCGCGCGATGTGTCGCTGCTCGTGCGCCATGGTTTCATCGGCACGTATGAAGCTGAAGTATTGCCTGTCCGGCTGGCGCTGACGGACAATGGCCGAGCCGCACTGGATATGGACCCGTTGAAAAGGCTCGCCAGCGCGGTCGCCAAGCTGGGCGACGAGGGGCGCGACGCTTTCGCCGACAACCTCGAAATTCTTGCCGATCATCTGGCGAGCGACGAGGAAACTCCGGAATAGCTGGAAAGCGCATTGCGCTCTCGCGATGGTCGCAACGGCGTATGCGCGCGACTGTTTATCAACAGGGTCGTCAACAGTTTCCACAGGCTGCCGCCATTTACGAAAGCCGGGCCGGGTGAGAGCCTGACTGTGTTCAGAGAGGAGACCGTCGCGGGTCGAGCAACTGAATGTGCCCACTGGTAAGTCGGATTGGACCGGCGCTGAACACGGGCAGCAAACGAGCACCGGAAGTGAGGCCGCGCCCCCGCAGGGCAGGTCGCACGCCCAGACGGGATCCAAAACCGTCAGGGCCCCCGAGAGGGGATGGAAACGGACACGAGCGTGGTCTCAGCCGCGCGGACGCAGAAAAGTGGAGGCGAGAGTCTCCAGAGTTGTGCGGACGCCGAACCAAGACGCTCCAGGCTCAGCTTCGCCGGATGGCGTCGAACGGGCAGGCCCTGATCAGGCCATAAGCTCGAAGGACGAACTGGCGGACAACCATGGTGTCGCCCCGGCCCTGTGAAAGCAGCGGCCGGGGTCGCCGTTTCTGGGCCTTGCTTTTGGATATGCTCCATCGCCGTAGGGCGGCGGATAGCTGTTCAGCCCGCCGTCGCGCCGATGGGCTCCGCCTTCCGCTTCCGCCGCTTCGGTATCCGCACCAGCACGAGATAGACGAACATCACGACCAGTGGCCCGAGCGCCAGCAGCAGGTTAAGCCGCGACTGGATCAGCCACTCCGGCTGGAACTGCATCTGGCCAAGGAAGAACGAGCCGGATGCGATCACCAGCGACAGGCACATCCGCCACAGGTGCCGCGCCAGCCGCGCCGGTCCCGTGATTGTGCGGCGCGCGAGCACATGGATTTCGCCCGCCGCGGCGATCAGCGCGACAACGGTGAAGGGGACGAAAACCTGATCGGGCCGGCCAGGGCCTGTGCCGCTGCCGGAGCCGATCGATGTGAAATACGCGGCCACTCCGGCGATACCCAGTGCAGCTGCCAGTCCCGCGAACTGGAACAGCCCCGCCCTGAGCTCCCCTTTCTGCTGCACCGTCTGCCAACCGCTCAGCAGCAGGTAGAGAGCGATCAGTCCTGCGAGCGTATTGGTCCGCTGCTCGACATGCATGAACGGCGCAACCATCGCAGCCACGCCATAGCTCACCAGCATCACAGCGAAGAAGACCTTCCCCACGGATCGATGGATCCTGCCGCCCTTGCGGCTTGCCAGTGCGACCATGCCCGTCGCAATGCCGGCTGCTCCACCGCCAATGTGCAGCCACAGCAGGATGTCTGCGCCAATGTGCATCCAGCTCGGCGCATCCGGCGCGACCTGCAGCTTCGCGGCATAGGCTGAAGGCGCGAGCAACGCCAAACCCGTGGCGGCGATCAGCGAACCAGCCAGGGCAGGTAAGAATTTCGACGATATCAACGCGACAAACTCCCGACCGGCGCCTGCTGACGCTTCCGAACCTGACGATGCTCGATATCGGATAGTTCCGCCATGATCGGTGGTAACGCGTGCATGATCCGCTGCGACATGGAGCCAGAAAGCAGAACGCCCCCCATCTCGCGATGAAGGGCGTCCATGTCAGTTCGTTCGGATCAGTTCGCGTCGGTCGGCCGTGGCGGCGGCGCGACATAGGACGCCTGCACATTGGTCTTGGCCGTCAGCGGATTGCCGATATCGAGATAGTTGTTGGTCGCCTCGGTATAGGCCGGCCATTCGATCAGGCCGGGCACGCTGGGATTTCCGGTCTTCGCGAACTGCGCCCAGACCGTTGCGGCTTCGGACGCGACCTTCAGGTCCGTCTCGTCAGTCGCGGGAACGGCGTTCGAGCACCCGCCGCCACCGGCAAGGAACAGCGTCGTCGGCGAGGAGAGGCCGAGCGGCGCGGCGCCGAAAACATAGGTGAGTTCGAGGCCATGGAAGGCGACGCAGCCCTTCTCGTTCTTCCAGCCGACCGGCAGGTGGGTGAAGTTGTAGACCCAGGTCGGCGTGCCGGTTTTCGAATGCATGTTGGCCATCTCGGGCACAGACGTTTGCAGCATCGCCTCGCCCTGGTTGCCGCCCACGATCAGCGGAACCTTGCGATGCTCGCCGGCCTTGAACATCTCGTTGATAGCCTTGGGAATGACCTTGCCATCGACAGCGGGGCTGGCGCGGAAGCCGACCTTTTCATCGGCGGACGCTTCCTGGATTTTTTCCCACGGCAGGGCGCGCAACTCAGCGAGCGCGTTGGGACCGTCCTTCACGCCGACCGCTGCGGCGAGTTTCACGCCAAGCGCTTCGGCGTCCGCGATCTTCAGCGAACGATCGGCGGTGGCGAGGGCCGAGCCGCTCTCCACGATCGCCTTGTGGAACAGGCCATCGGTCAGCGGCGTCGCCATTTGCGAGATCACCTTTGAGCCACCACCGGACTCCCCGAAGATGGTGACGTTGGAAGGGTCGCCGCCGAAGGCCGCGATGTTGTCGCGAATCCACTCCAGCGACGCCTTGAAGTCGAGCGTGCCGAAATTGCCCGAGCCAGCACCCTCCGCCGTCAGCGCCGGGTGAGCAAGATAGCCCATGGGCCCGAGCCGGCTATTCACCGTCACGACGACCACGCCCTTGTTGGGGAGGCCGGGGTGATTGTAGGTCGTAGACGCGCTGGCGCCAGAGGTCAGGCCGCCTCCGTGGAAGAAGACCATGACGGGTTGCTTGTCGCCGGCGGTTTTCGCGGCCGTGACGACGTTGAGATAGAGGCAGTCCTCGCTGGTCGCCGTGCCGGCGCCCATGGTGCTCTGGCCTTGCGGGCAGCGGTTGGACCATTCGGTCGCGGCGCGCTCGCCCTCCCACGCGGCTGCGGGTTGCGGCGCCTTCCAGCGCAAATCGCCCACCGGCGGGGCAGCGTAGGGGATGCCTTTATAGATGAAGGCCGTGAGGCCGATCTCCGTCACCGTTGCGCCCTTCACGGCGCCGGTCTTTGTCTGCACGACTTCCCCGATGGCATTTGCCGCTGCTTCTGGCGCAGGCGCTGCGGTGGGTTCCGACGGGCCGCATGCCGACAGAAGCAGTATCGCGGCCAGAACCGACGTCACGGATTTGGTCATGTCTCTCTCCCCTGAATCAGTCACTGCTGATTGTTTGTTGGGGCGGACACTAGTGCCAACCGTTCGGGCGCGCCAGATAGGTTGTTTCACGGTTTTGATACCGCAAAAAACAAGACGCCCCGCACGTTGCCGTGCAGGGCGCTTGGCTGGTCCTGTGCGACCGGGCTCTACTTGATCTTGATCGTCGCGGTGCCCTGCGCGCTCGTCAGATCGAACGAGTCGCCGGATTTCTTGCCCGTGGGATACGCCGTGCAATCTTCATCCGGGCTCATGTTAGACGTCGTGCAGAGCTTCTCGCCGTCGATGCGCCACTTGCCTGTCACCTGGCCTTCCATGGCCGTGAAGGTGCCGTCCGGCTTGTAGGTCACGTCGATGTCCATGCCCTGGATCTGCAGGATGATGCCCTTGGTGGTCACTTCCTGCAGCGTGGTCGGCTGTTGCGCGAAGGCCGGCGCGGCAAAAGCGGCGGCGGTCGCGATCGCAATGATCGTTCTCATGTGGATCGGTCTCACTTGTTGATCGTGACGGAAGCTTCACCCAGCATCGGGTGCGTGATCTTGAATTCGTCACCCGGCTGTTTGCCCGCGGGATACGCGATGCAGCTCTCGGTCGGGTTCATCTCGCTGATCGTGCACAGCTTGTCGCCGTCGATGCGCCATTTGCCGCCGCCGGTCTGGCCCATGATCTCGGTCGAGTAGGTGCCGTCGGCCTTGTAGGTCATGGGCAGGGTCAGATCCATGCCCTGCGCCTGGGCCTTGATCACGGTGCCCTTGGTCGTGACGTTTTCCAGCGTGGTCTTGTCCTGCGCGAAAGCCGGTGCGGCGAGCGCGAGCACAACGCCCGCGATGATGAGTGCCTGTTTCATGGGGGAGGTCTCCGTCCTCGATTATTCGCCGCGCAACCAACCCCGCGCGGCGGCGGAAACCTACCAGTTTCGAAGCATGGGGCAAGCAAGCGTCTGCAGCATCAACTGCATTGCAACCCTGTCATTCATCATCCAGCGACATCACCCCAACGCGCACCTGCCAGGGGATATCCTCCGGCGGAATGCGCGCGGGCGAGGCCTCCCGGTTCTCGCCCCACGCCATGCGCACGCCGGGCGTTCCGCGCGCGGCGCCCGCAGCGATCCTGCGATCGAAGGCCAGCGTTTCTCCCGGCTGCAGGACCACGCCCCACGGGATGGCCGCACTCGACAGCGGCAGTTCGAGCCGGTCCACGAACGCCACCATCAACGTGTCGATCCGCCTTGGCCTGGCGCCCGTGTTGGTGACGGCGCCTCCGATCTCGACATGCAGCCCGTCCGCGTCCCGGCCATAAGCCGCCCGCGCGACCTTCATCTCGATTCCACTCACCACCTGTCCCGCGCGCGCCAGCGCCGCCGCGCCGAGCTCGCGCACATGCCCGACCGCCACATCCAGCGCCCGCTCGGCCGCCGCGATGTCTGCATCAGGCGCGGCTCTCCGTCGGCTTGCCTGCGCCGCCACGAGCGACGCCCACGCCTCATCCGTCGCTTCCGCGATCACGAACATGTCGCGCCAGTTCATCCGCTGCGCCGCCTGGCTCGCATCGCACCGCTTTTCCACCTGGCATCGCCACGCAGCTTCCGACTCGCGGCGGAAGAACAGCGTCAGGAGATTCAGCTCCGCCGCCGAATAGCCCGCCACTTCTCCGCCAGTCGCAGCCGGCGCTTCATGCTGGCCGGCGCCGAGGAAGTCGCAATCGCGCCGCGCGCGGTAGAGAAAGGGCGGGGCGAAGTGGACATAGACTTCCGTCGCCGTATCGGGCGGATTGATCAGCCGAACCTCGAACGGTTTCGCCTCGCCGGGCGCCACCGTCTCGAACGGCAGCAGCGATGTCTGACCGGCAATGGCGAAGTCCCAGCGGTCAAGCGCACGCAACGCAATCGGCGGCGCAACCGCAGCAGTGGTCCCGCGATTATGCACCAAGCCCGAAACCGCGATCACATCGCGGCCGTTCTCATTGAACGTGAACAGGTCGGGGTTCTCGATCGCCAGCTCACCGGAAACGGGCTTCGGCAGCGCGTCCTTCTTCTCCCACGGCTGCACGAACCAGTTCAGCACCGGAACCGGAAGCGAGTCATTGAGCAGCGAATCCTGCCGCTTGTTCTCGATCTCGTCGAACTGCCGCGCGCTGATCTTCTCCGCATCGAGATCCCTGCGCGCCTGTTCCGCCTTCAGCGTTGCAGCGTGGATGCGTTCCGAACCGGCGACGTTGAAGCCATAGCGTGTCGCGTTGCAGAGCATGGCTGCGGTCTGCTCGGATGTGAAATTCGGCGCACGCGGACGGGTCGCCGTCCCGTGCACCACCACCCTGTCCAGCGCCATCGAGCCATCGCCCTGGCCGGCCACATCCGTCCGCTCCGCCGCCGGGGCGGCAGCTGCCTCGACTGGCGCAGCATCGGCGGGGGCAATCGCCGAACCCGCCACCAGGGTCATGTCCAGCTGGCTGGCGGCAACCTCTCGCGAGAAAGGTTCGGGGCGGGGAAGAACGAAACATCCGGCCTGCAAGCCGCACGCAGCCGCGGTCAGCAAAAGGCGCATCGCCAGCTTCATGCCCGTCCCCTCGATGAAAGCGCGACCATATCGCCTTGCCGGGATGAACGCAGGATGAGCCGATTTCTGTCGAAGGGCGAGACTGCGCTCAGGCCGCGCTGTCGGCCTTGATGTGTCCGCCAAGGCGCGTCGCTGGCCAGGCTTCCGCGGTCGGCAGGGTCGGGCGGGTCGGCCAGATGCGCAGCGAGCAGATGTGGTGCACGCCATCCTGCGCGAAACGCTGGGCGTGTTCGGGATGAATGTCGCCCTCGACGCCGACCATCACATTGTGCTGCCGCGCCAGTTCGACGGCGGCGTGGATGCGTCCGAAGATTTCCGTCTTCGGCCCGTTGGCGGAAAACGCCCCTGGCGGCAGCGTGAACCCGATGGCCGCCGGCTGCAGCTTCAGCACAGACGCCACGTCCGGCTCAGCCCAGTTGAGCCCGATGGCGATATTCGGCACGCGCGATCGCACATTGCGCAGGATGTCCTCGAGATAGATGCGCGGATATCCCGGCTCGACGCAGCTCACGCGCAGCACACGATAGCGTGCCAGCCGCCGGTCGAATTTCGCCATGGCCTGCACCAGCCGCGCGAGGCTCTGCTGGCTGTTGAGGCTGGACACATGCAGCGCCACGCCGACCAGCGAGCGCCCGCCGCCGGCAAACAGCTTGCGCATCGCATCTTCCGAAGCCGTCAGCTTCAGCTCGTCCATGTCGGTATGGCGATGGCTGGCATGGTCCCAGTTCATCGGCCAGCCGGTGACGGGATCGAGCGGCGAGATGAAGTACGTCGCCAGCGCCCCGCGCTGGGCGTCCCAAACCGGCGTGTAGCCCATCTGTGTCTGCGGCAGTGGCTGTCGCATCGTCACGGGAGCAGGAATTTCCTTCGCGCTCGCGATCAGATCGCCGAACACGCGCGCGAACTCATCGATGCTCATCACATCGCGGTTCGTGTTGACCTGGAAGGCGTCGAGATCGGGCTGGCCGAGGAAGAAAGTGTTGAGCTCCTTCGAGATGCGGTCTGCGACGGCATCGGCAAGAATGCCGGAGAACATGCCGAACACGACGAGGAAGCCGTCAGCCGCCGGGATCAGCACATCATCGGGCGCGATGCGGCGCGCGATGAAGTGGCGCGCGACCTGGAAAGCGCGGTCCCGCTTGGCCGGCCATTGCGGGCCGTAGCCGTCGCGGATTCCATCGATGCCGATGAACTGGAACTTGGCCACGTCGATCGTGTTCCGGCCGTTGGCGAGACGGCGGATGCGTTCGGCGAGGTTGAGCCCGCCCGGCGCTTCGAGTTCTGCGTCCATGGTCACGCGGCAGTCTCCTGCCGACCCCTTCTCCGTTGAAAAGTCTGCCAAACGCAGGTGGGAGAAGGTTTAAATCGACCGCGCCAATTTCCGCGATCAACCCGGCGCTAACCAAGGAAGTGCTTGCAAGCAGGCCCTCGTCCTTCGAGACGAGCCCTTTGGGCTCTCCTCAGGATGAGGGCTAAGGACCGGCAGTGATTTAGCCCTCATCCTGAGGAGCCCGCGACGCGGGCGTCTCGAAGGACGAGGGCGTACGTCCCGATGCACTACGCGCCCGCTTTCACGCGCTCATAGAACGCCAGCGAGTCCCGAACGAATGCCTGCCACGTGAACGTCGCTTCGTAGGAAGCGCGCCCTCCGTCGACCAGTTTCGCAGCGAGTCCCGGCTCCGAAATCACACGGGTCATCGCCCTCGCCAGCGCATCGACGTCGTTCTTCGGAATCAGAAGTCCGTTGACGCCATCGATCACATAGGCGGCCGGTCCGACCGCATCCGCGGCCACCAGCGGGCGCGAGGCTGCCCACGCATCCACCGTCACCGTGCCGAACGGCTCATAGCGGGAAGGGAAGGCGACAAAGGTGCTCGCGGCCAGCAACGCCCCGCGATCATTGCGCCAACCGAGGAACCGCACGCGGTCATCGAGGCCGAGACGCGTGCAGTGCGCTTTCAGCTCCGCTTCCAGCGGCCCATCACCAGCAATCCAGACATACAGCCCCGGCGTCTTCGCCGTCGCATCGAGCAGCGTGTCGAGGCCCTTCTTCTCGTGCAGTCGCGCCAGCGCCAGCGCTACAGGCGCATCCTTCGGCGTGTTCAACGCCGCGCGATCCGCCGGCGCCACGCCCGCGAAGTCCGCATAGGTATGAATGATGGTCGAGCGGTTCTCCTTGACGCCCTGTTCACGGATGTGACGCAGCAGGTCCTTCGTCAGCCCGACATGCCACTCGCAGTTCGTGAACCGCGCCAGCTTGTAATAGCCGCCATACCAGGCAATCGACTTCGCCCTGAACGATGCCGGCGCGAACTCACCCGCGCGCCCCATCCAGTATTCGGCAACGTCCGGCCTGAACTCGCGGATCACCCTGGCGATCGCGCCCCGCGTCGGGTACGGCCACAGCTTGTTGAAGCTCGCCGTCTCTACCCGGATGCCCTTGTCGCGAAACTTCTGGATGCGAAACGCATTGTCCGGCCGTGTCACGACGGCTTGCTCGACGCCAGCGTCCGCGAGCGCCATCACGCCTTCAAGCATGATGTTCTCAGCCCCGCCTTCCTTGGCGCCAGCCATGACATGAAGAACGCGCATCGCTTACGCCCGGCGGTTGAAGGATCGGCTGGATACCCGCTTCCCGCGGGCAGGGCAAACCTTCGCGTCCTGCGACGTCCTGACTTCGGGAAAGCCCGGATATCAGCTCATTTGACGGCTTTCATCCCCACAAACAGCGGTTGTCCCGCAGCTTCATCCCGCGTAGTTTCCGCCCGCTTTCCGGAGACCTGTATGTCCTATCGCCTGTTCGGCGCCGAAACGTCGGCCTATTCGACCAAGATGCGGTCCTACCTCGCCTACAAGGGCGTGCCGTTCGCGTGGACGCCGCGCACGCAGGAGACCGAGGACGAACTCCGCCGCGTCTCGCGCTTCGCGACGCTGCCGGTGCTGGTCACTGCGTCGGGCTTCGCCGTTCACGATACCACGCCGCTGATCGAGGCGCTCGAGGCCGACAGCCCCGAACCCTCCGCCACGCCTGCCGACGCCGCTACCGGCTTCCTCGCCTGCGTGCTGGAAGAGTACGCCGACTCATGGCTCGCCAAGGCCGCCTTCCACTACCGCTGGACGCGCAAGAAGGACCAGCGCCTCGCCGCCACGCGCGCCATCGAGGACTACTACGTCACCACGCCGCCCGAAGACAAAAAGGCCGTGGAAGATCTCGCCATCGAGACGATGACGGCGCAGCTGAAGACCATGCAGCTCGAAGGCGAGCTCGGCGGCGCGATCGAGAAGTCCTTCAAGAAATTCGTGAAGCTGCTCGACGACCACCTGCGCAAGCACCTCTTCATCTTCGGCGACCGCCCCTCGATCGCCGACTTCGCCATCGCCGGACAGCTGATCCAGATGCTGAAGGATCCCACCCCCGCGAAGATCATCGAGAAGGACGGTGAGTTCGTCGCCAAATGGTGCGAGTTCATGTCCGCGCCGACCGCCTCCGGCCCGTTCGCCGCGCTGGACGATCTCAAGGAAACCCTCGCGCCGCTGTTCGCCGACGATCTCGCGCAATTCTTCCTGCCCTGGGCCGCCGAGAATCTCGAGAATTCGCTGGCGGGGAACGAGACCTTCTCCGTCACGCTCGGTAAGGACGCCATCGCGCTTGTTCCGCTGCGCTCCGCCGCGCGTTCCTTCCGTGAACTGCGCCGCAAGTTCGTGACCGGCCAGACCATCGAGGCCCTCAAGGCCTTCACCGACGAAACCGGCGCCACCGTCTTCCTGCTGCGCCCTCCGCGTCCGGAACATCAACGTCCGCAACGTGAGGAAGCTGCGCCAGCTGACGAAGAAGGTGCGGAAGCCGAAGCATCCGACTCCGCCGAACCCACCGCCGAACAGCCGCGCGATGGTGAAGCCGGGGAAGACGGCCGCAAGCGCAAGCGCCGCCGCCGCCGTCGTGGCGGCCGTGGCCGCGGCGAAGATGCACCGGCCAAAGCCGCCGCCGATCAGGAAGGCGACAACGGTTCCGCTGGCGATGACGCCGACGCAGACGCCGGCGACGAGGTAGACGTGACCGTCGACAACGACGCCGGCGCCGCCGAACCGTCAGACGACGACGCCGAGGACTGATCCGGGTCCGGAGCGCGCGCCATGAACGAGATCGACCTGCTGATGCGCGCGCCGGCAACGCTGGCGTTGCTCGTCGCCAACATCGGCATTTCAGTCGCCGCGTTCGGCAACGCCCGCCTTGTCGACCGCCTGCTGTTCGACATGAACCGCATCCGCAAGTTCAACGAATGGCACCGGATGATCACATCCGGCTTCATTCACGGCGACCCGTTCCACCTCTTCATGAACATGCTGGCCCTCTATTTCATGGGCCCGTATCTCGAACTCACCACCGGCACGCCCGGCTTCCTCATCATCTATTTCGCCTCGCTCCTCGCCGGCTCGGGCTGGTCGTTCATGGAGCATTTCCGCGAGTCCAATTATCGCGCGCTTGGCGCGTCTGGCGCGGTCTCTGGCGTCACCACCGCCGCAGCGGTCTTCTATCCGTTCGCGGAAATCCTGCTGTTCTTCGCGCTACCCATGCCGCTCGGCGTGTTCGCGCTGTGCTATATCGTCTTCTCGGCCTGGGCCTCGCGCAGCAATATCCGCGACGGCATCGGCCATGGGGCCCACCTCGGCGGTGCGCTCGCGGGCATCGCCATCGTTTGCATCTTCTGGCCGCAGGCCCCACGCGATGCGTGGACGCAATTCATGGCCACGCTGCCGACTTCGCTCTGATCGCTCCGGCGTCCGCGCGTCAACCGCCCAAAAGAAAAGCGGCGCATCCTCGGGGGAGAATGCGCCGCTCTCTTTTGCGGGATCCAGGCCAGCCCATCCGGGGGGAGGGAGAGGGCCAACCGGCTCACCAGCAGGTCAGTAGACCAGACTCCTAGTTGGGAAGTCCGATCCGGCTTTCAAGACCTCCGTTACGCCGCCGAAGCGGAGCGGATTTTTGTTGCGCCGCCCTCGATCACCTGCGGGGTTTGCGTCTCGCCGATCGAGATCTTGCGGGGCTTCATCGCCTCCGGAAGTTCGCGCTTCAGCTCGATGCGCAGCAGGCCGTTCTTCAGGGCCGCACCGCTCACCACGACGTGATCGGCCAGCTGGAAGCGGCGGATGAAACCACGCTCCGCGATGCCGCGGTGCAGGAATTTCCGGTTCGCTTCACCGCCGTCTTTCTTGCCGACGACGATGAGCTGGCTTTCCTTCACTTCGAGATCGAGGTCGCCCTCGGCGAAGCCGGCAACGGCCAGCTCGATGGCGTACGCATTCTCGTCATCGACGGACTGCTCGATATTGTACGGGGGATAGCCCTGCGCGCCATCAAGGCGCGAGGCCGTGTCGATCAGGCTTGCGAGACGGTCGAAGCCGACAACAGTGCGGTAAAGGGGGGAAAAATCGAACGTGGTCATGTCTGTCCTTCTTCAAGCAACAGGGCGATCCTCATCGAGGTTCGCTGGTTTCATTTGAAGGCCGTTCGCGGCGTCACCGATTGGTCGGCGCCTCGGCCTCCGAGGCCCGCCGGAGCAGCGCCTCGCGATTCCAGTTGGGAATGCGTCCCCCAGTGGTCAAGTGACGCCGGATGGATAAAGTCACCCTCCAGAATCGAGCCTGAAATCAGGCTTCTGGAGACGGGAACCGCCGATGAAAATGCTCCGCCTCGCTCTCGTTCTCGCCACGCTCGCCCTCACGGCGAACTGCCGCGATGACAGTGTTCCCCCGCCAGAGGCGGCGGCTGGCGATCCTGCGGCGGCAAAGCCCGCGGCCAGCGGGCTCGAAGCGGCCGTGGCTGGCGACTGGCGTCTGGATGCCGTGAAGGTGCGTGATGCAGCGCGCCACCCGGCAGAGACACTCACCTTCTTCGGCATCAAGCCCACCGACACCGTCGTCGAGCTCTGGCCCGGTGGTGGCTACTATACCGCCATCCTCGGTCCGTGGCTGAATGGCGGCGGCGGCAAGCTCATCGTTGCGCAGATGGACGCGCCGCAGGCTGTCTCCGCCTGGCAGGCCGCCTATGGCGATCATCCCGACATCTATGGCGACATCACCGTCACCACCGCCTCGAAGACCGCCCCCGGCATCGCGCCCGAGGGAACCGCTGACGCCGTCGTCACCTTCCGCAACATCCACAACTGGATGTCGGGCGGCTTCGCCGACAAGATCTTCGCCGATGCCTTCCGCGCGCTGAAACCCGGCGGCGTGCTCGGCGTCGAGGAACACCGCCTCCCGTCCGCCCGCGACATGAGCCTCACCGGCTCCACCGGCTACGTGCTCGAAAGCTATGTCGTGCAGCTCGCCCAGAATGCCGGCTTCGTTCTCGAGGACTCCTCAGAGATCAACGCCAATCCGAAGGACACGGCCGATCACCCGCTCGGCGTCTGGATGCTGCCCCCCAACCTGCGCGCCCCGCAGCCGGGCACGCCCGAGGCCGAGGGTTACGACAAGGCGAAATACGAGGCGATCGGCGAAAGCGACCGCATGACGCTCCGCTTCCGCAAGCCTGCTGCAGCGCCGGCAGTCGCCGCGCCTGCAGCCGCCACGCCGGAGGCCACAACGCCGGCGGGCCCCGCCCAGCCATGACTGCCCAGAAATGACAGCCAAGTCCCGCACGATCAAACTGCCGGACGGCTCAACCGTCTCCGCTCTCTGGCAGAAGCCGAAGGATGCCAAGGTCGTCCTCGTCCTTGCGCACGGGGCAGGGGCGGGCATGACGCACAAGAACATGGCGGCGACCGCCGATGGTCTTGAAGAACGCGGCATCGCCACGCTGCGCTACAATTTCCCCTACATGGAAAAGGGCTCGAAACGCCCTGACAATCCGCCCGTCGCGCAGGCCGCCGCGCGCGCCGCCATCGCTGACGCGGGCAAGCTCGCAGGCGATCTCCCGCTCTTCGCCGGCGGCCGCTCCTTCGGCGCCCGCATGACCTCACAGGCGCAATCCCTCGATGCGCTGCCGAATGTCAAAGGCCTCGTCTTCTTCGCTTTCCCGCTCCACGCCCCCGGCAAGCCCGGCATAGAGCGCGCCGATCACCTGAAGACGGTGAAGGTCCCCATGCTCTTCCTGCAGGGCACGAAGGACGAGTTCGCCGAACTGGCGCTGCTCAAGTCCGTCACGAAGTCCCTCGGCAAGCGCGCCAAACTCGTCCTCGCCGAACACGCCGACCATTCCTTCCACGCCCCCGCCAAGTCCGGCCGCAAGGACCCCGAAGTCCTCGCCGAAATCCTCGACGCCGCGCGCGACTGGATGCTGAAGGCCTGACGCGTTTTGTAGGAAGCAGCTGTATCCAGTCTGTAGGACAGCCGAAAAACATCTTGCCGTAAATCAGTGCGCTAGCCGCGCAAACCGCAGGACGCAGCTGTTTTATTTCAGCCGGGCATCCGGCTGGGCGCATAATGCCGCCCATGACACAGGCACGAACCCGCGCAATTGAGGTAGGCTCTCCCTCGCTTCGCCAGCTCTCGCTGGCAGCGATGCTGCGCGCGTTCGTCGAGCTTGTGCTCCACGCCGCCTCTACCCTCCGGATGCGCTGGCGCTGTCTCTCCCGTGATTGGCACACGGACGACGCAGCAACAGCTCTGCCCGAAGCGACTAGCGGCAATCAATACCAAGGATCATCATCACCTGCCACCCAAGGCAGTTCAGCCCTCATCCTAAGGGATCGCGAAGCGATCGTCTCGAAGGACGAGGGCGTGCTCACCACCGTCAGCCATACGCTGGCACATCCCTGGGGCCCCAGTTCCTTGCTCCGCGTCCGACGCTGCGCGTCGAACTCCCGGCGAAAGCCGGGACCCAGCGCTGCAACGGGAATGCTGGCCAAACCCAACGCACGCGCACGCCGCCCTGGATCCCGGCTTTCGCCGGGACGAGCGGGGATAGATCTGTGCGCGCACTCGCGCCCGCCTAAGCGGCGCGCACAAATCCCAAATCAGAAACCCGCCCAACAGCGGTAACGCGAACCGGCGCCTACAAGCCGGCGTCGTAGAGGCCCGGCAGAAGGTGGACGATCTTGTCCGCCAGGTGATGGCGGCTCAGCGGCTTCGCCGTCCAGTCAGTCATGCCGATCGAGATCAGCTTGCCGGCCTCGTGGCGATGCTTCTCGTCCAGCAGGCCGAGGATCGGGATGTCCGACCACGGCGTGTTCGAGCGGCGGACCCAGCGGATCACTTCCGCGCCCGTCATGTGCGGCAGGTCCATGTCGAGCAGCAGCATGTCGAACGACCGCAGCGCCAGCAGGTCCACGGCCGATTGTCCGTCCTCGACCTCGATCGCCGAAATCCGCGGCGAGGCAAGCAGCACGCGCAGGACGCGCCGATGATAGGGATCGGCCTCCGCAACCAGCACGCGGGTGCAATCGTGCGGACCCTGCGTGACCGACTGTTTCAACGGCTGCTGCAGCGCGCGGCGGATGTCGGAAATCGGACCGAATGAATCGAATGGCGCCTCCGCCGTGTCGCCGGCAGGCGTCTCGTTGTCCTGGCCGAAGAGCCAGACGTTTTCGACCTTTGCGTTGACAGTGCGCATACAAATATCCGGACGTCCCCGACGCCCCTTTCCCTGCATGCATCATCGCGCTGCCGGGCTAAGCCCAGATGATGTGGCGCCCTGCAATTGGGCGCCCGCCGCTAACCAAGCCGGGCCCGGAATCATTGCGGCCCGGACAGAAACTGCCCGGGCCGCCTGTTCGCATTCAGCTTTTCCTAGGGGTGGGCCTTGGTCCACGCCGCCGCCTGTTTACCGACGATGTCGACGAGGTCGCCCATGCCGACATTCGCGTCGTTGAGGTGCAGGCCCCAGGCCGGATCCGGCTTGCCTGCCGCCATCACGTCCGTCAGCGGGTCATCCGTGCGCGGATCGGCCGGGTCGGCGTTGATGTGGACTTCCAGATAGTGGTGGTTGCCCTTGCGCACGCACTCGGAGGTGATCAGGCCCGGCGTCGCGACGAACGGCGTCGAGATCTCCTTGCCCTTCACGAACGCGCGGCCCTCGTCGCGGCCGAATACGTTCCAGTAGGCCTTCGGATTGTTGTCCTTGCCGCCGCCCAGCGCCGCCGGGTTCGTGCAGATGGCTTCCGTCTCGCCGCGATTTGCGCCGAAGCCGGAAGTGTCCGACGGCGGAACATTGTCGCGGAAGGTCGAGAACGAGATCACGCAGCCGGTCTGGCCCGCGGCCTTGCAGACGGGGATGTTCTTGAACGTGCCGCCCACATCGGCGTTCTTCGGAACCTGCACGCTCGTTCCCATGATGATCGCGGAGATCAGCTTCGCCTGATCCGGCTTGCCGTCGATCTTCGAGGCGATCAGGCGGGTGATCTGGCCCGAGCCCTGGCTGTGGCCGAGGATCACGACGCCGCGCCCCTTGTTCTCGTTCGCGAGATAGTAGGCCCACGCGTCATCCACGTCCGCCGCTGCATCGGCAGGCGATCCGCGCGTCGGCACGCTGCCTGTGCCCGCCATGCGGGCGCGAAGCGCTCCCAGCGAGAACTGGCGATACATCGGCGCATAGATCCGGCACTGCGACCCGAAGCGCGCGAGTTGCGCCTTCACGACATTCAGCTCTTCCGGCCCCGGGACCAGGTCCGACTGCGTGAACGGATCGAGCGAGACGGTGGGATAGACGTAGAAGCAATCGATCGGCGCGTTGGGGTTCGACTTGAACGACTCGATCGTCGTCGAGCCATCCGCCTTGATCACGGTCGTATCGAGATTGACCGCGCAGGCATCGTCGCCCTTGCCGGGCCAGCACAGCCAGTTGGCCTTGTTCGCATAGTCGGAGCGCGAGGACACGGCTGTTGCTGCGGGCTGCGGCGCCGAGGCGGGCGCAGCGGCGGGGCGCGGAGCGGGCGTGAAAACCGAGACGACGCGGCCAGTCGGCGCGGCGGCGTTTGGCGTCTGCGGCGCGGGCTGGGCCGCGATCGTCGGTCCGACCGGTATCTGCGGCGCAACTTTCGAATAGTCGTGGCCGCATCCAGCCATCACCAGCATTGAGCCGGCCAGCAACAGGCGTTTCATGACGTCTCTCCCTCGTCTTTGGCGGCTATCTGCCGTTGCAAGGGAAAGTCTGTCCATAGTGCGCTGCGTCAACCCGCCGTGACTGGCGGAATGAAATCTACGGCTTCACCGGCTCGCAGCTGTGCGACTGGCTGGCCTTCACCGCTTCCGCCGCGGGATCGTCGGCGTTGACGACATGCGCCGCGAAAGTTCGCCTGTCAGTGGAAGCGAACAGGTCTTCCAGCGGCTCGAACTGATCGTCGATCATGAAGACGTCGATGTGCTTGCCCCTGATCGCGCCGCCCCTGTCGCCCGCGAACAGGTAGCCGTCATGGACGAAGTCCTGGTCGTTCAGCTGGAACTTCCGGCCGCGCAGTTCGGGCACGAACACCACGCTCTCCAGCGGGATCACGTTGGGGTCCACGGCGATGGTGCGGAACGGCATCAGCGGAAGATTGCGCACCCCGCATCCCAGCGGATGGCTCACCGCCATGAAGCGCGCCCGCCGTGTCGCGTTCTTCACGCCATCCGATAGCGAGCCGAGATACTGATCGCAATTCGCCTGCTCGGGCCCGTTCGAGTCGACGAAGACATAGGCTGTCGATTTGCCACCGGTCCTGATCGACACTGATCCTTGCAGCGCTGCCTCGCACCAGTCCTTGTGCATCAGCGGCGCTGAGATCCACGAACCGTCACGACCCAGCAGCGGGAACGCCGCCGAGATCGTCTCCGGCGCGGGCTTCACGATCGGCGTGTGATAGTGCGTTGCCCAAAGCTTCATGTCGGGACCCAGCGCCTGCGGCGCTGGCTCCTCCAGCAGGAAGCTCACCGCGCGCATCGATGGCGTCAGCACGGGACCAGGCAGCGGCTCGATGCCGCCGGGCGCGGCCGGCATGCCGACCGTCGCGGTCGCGCAGGCTGCAAGAAAGAACAGGATCGTGAAGCTCAGGCGGCGCATCGGCATCTGCTCGTCATCGGGCAGGGCAGCCGCTGGCGCTGGCACAGGCGCGGCGGCCCCTGTCCCGGAGGAGATAGGCTCAGATTTGAGCCCGAGTATGTCTGACAGCTCTTTCACTGCATCAGCGAAGGCGCCAGAGGCGTTACCGAAACGTTATCGGCAGGCCTAGATGGCGTTTTGCGGCTTCTTCTTGAGGGGACGGCCAGGGCGGTCCGAATCCTTGCAGACCTCGTCGGCGGCGGCGCGCAGGGCAATGGCCGCTGGGTCATCCTTGTCGACGAAGTAGGCATCGAATGTATGCCGCGGGTTCGAGCGCACGATGTCCGGGAAGGGCGCCACATTGGCGTCGGCCACGAACATGTCGATGTGGTTGTTCTCGATCGCGCCGCCCGTGTCGGACGCCACGACATAACCATCGTGCGTGAAGATCTCGCCGGCGTTCCAGAACGTCTTCCCGCGCAGTTTCGGGATGTACATCACCGTGCCCATCTTGATCTTGTCGCGATCGACCGCGATCGTGCGGAACGCCATCAGGGGGATCACGCGCACATCGCACGCCTGCGGATGATAGAACGGCGCAAAGCGCGCGCGTCGGGTCGCTGACTTGATGCGCTCGGACAGCTCGCCGAAATGCTTGTCGCAGACGACCTGCTCGGGCCCGCGGCTGTCGACATACATGAAGGCCTGCGGCTCATCCTTGCCGTTGTCGACCCAGATCGAGCCCTGCATGGCGGCGTCGCACCAGTCGGAAATCGAGAGGGGAGCGGACACCGCCTTGCCATTCTTGCCGATCAGCGGCTTGGCCGCGACGCTGCTCCACGACGGGCGCACGGTGGGCATGTGGTAGTAAGTCGCCCAGAGCTTGGTCTTCTTCTTGGCGTCCAGCGCCGCGTCTTCCGGCTCGCGCAGCATGAAGGCCAGCGCTTGCGCGGTCGGATGAAGTTCCGCGCGTCCCAAAACGATGTCGACATTGGTGGCTGCGAATGCCGCCCGCAGAGGCGGTCCCAGGAAAATCACCGCAGCGGCGACGACCAGGACAAGGGCAAGGAGCAGTCGTTTCATATTTATCCCGGCTGCCGCCCCGTGCCCTGCAGAAGCCTTCGAACTTGGGCAAGATCATGGCAGCTTCGCGCGACGAGTGCAATCGCCGCAGTCCGCCTCGCAGCACACTTGTGACAAGTGTTAACGCGAGGGTGTTGGCGGCGCGGGCGGTTGGGCCGGTGTCGCCGGCAAGTCCGGATCGAGATGCGCCCAGTGCGGCGCCGACGACGTCCAGATATTCATCGCAGGTGCTGCAATGGAAGGATCGTTGAACGTCCCCACGCGCAGGATCACCAGATGCGGACGCGCATTCGACGCGCTCGTCACGGGCGTTCCGCATGTGGAACAGAATCCGCGCGTCATCGTGTTTCCAGATGCAGCTTTCGAAACAAACGTCGACAGCTTGCCTTCGATCGAAATCGCAGCGGTCTCGACAACCGCATTCACGGTTGCCGAGCCGGCAGCCCAGTACTGGCAATCGCGGCACCAGCACTGACGTACAGCAATCGGCGCCGCCGAAGCCGTGAAGCGCACGGCCTTGCAGACACATCCGCCTGTGATGGGAAATTGGGTCATTGGGCCTCGCTTTGAGCTGGCCACTCATCGGCGCGAAGCGCGGCCATCATCTCAATCAAAGATATCGCTCGAACGCCAAGTTCTCGTGCTTTTTTCCGGGCTCTGCCGTCGTTGCTTACCAGAACTTGGCACCCGTACTTTTTGGTTTCGAATAACATGTCGGCGTCAGGGTCGTGCTTGTTGGAGGAGGCATTGCCTCTGAACACGGATCGTATCGAACTGCGGTTGGCGCGTTCATCGGAGTTGTCGTTTTGCGGCGTGGTTTCCGTGAAGATGAATTGATCAGCCAAGCGCTTTGCTTGCGAAGGGCCAAGCGCGATTTGTCGTCTCGCTGCGGCAGGAATAATGACATCAAGCATGGGGCGCGATTCGCAGATCTCACGCTGCCGCTCCATTAGCTCATAGATGAAGTCCACATCTGCTTGCGCTAAAAAGCCAGACTGGTCCGGCGCACCAAAACAATCTGAATCCAGCATGAAACGAGTCGTTCGCGGAGTGCCAAGAAACAGTAAGTCGAGGCGTTGCGACCGACGTCGTTCCTTCACTGCGTAATCACCCCCGCCAGCGCGGCCTTCGCGGCAAGCACCGGGCTCATCAGGTGTGTGCGGCCGCCGCGTCCCTGGCGGCCTTCGAAATTGCGGTTCGACGTTGAGGCGCAGCGCTCGCCGGGCTTCAGGATATCCGGATTCATGCCGAGGCACATGGAGCAACCGGGCTCGCGCCATTCGAATCCGGCGTCGGTGAAGATCTTGTCGAGGCCTTCGTCTTCCGCCTGCGCGCGGATCAGGCCCGAGCCGGGAACCACCATCGCGCGCACGCCCGCCGCGACATGCTTGCCCTTCGCGACCTCGGCTGCCGCACGCAGATCCTCGATGCGCGAGTTGGTGCACGAGCCGATGAAGACGCGGTCGATCTTCAGGCCCTCGAGTTTCTGGCCCGGCTCGATGCCCATGTAGGCGAGGGCGCGTTCCGCGGCTTCGCGTTTCACCGGATCGGAAATCTTCGCGGGCACGGGCGCGGCCGATGTGACAGGCGCGGCCTGTTCGGGGCTCGTGCCCCAGGTGATCGTCGGCGCCACGTCGGCTGCGGCGATGTCGATCACTTCGTCCCAGTGCGCGCCGTCGTCCGAGTGCAGCGTCTTCCAGTGCTGGATCGCTGTCTCCCACTGTCCGCCCTTCGGCGCGGCGGGGCGGCCCTTCATGTAATCGAACGTCGCCTCGTCCGGCGCAACGAGACCCGCCCGCGCGCCGCCCTCGATCGACAGGTTGCACAGCGTCATCCGGCCTTCCATCGACATCGAATGGATGGCTGAGCCCATGTATTCGATCACATGCCCCGCGCCGCCATTCGTGCCGATGATGGCGATCAGGTGCAGCGCGAGATCCTTGGCGCCGACGCCGGGACGGAATTCGCCTTCCACCCGCACGGCCATGTTCTTCATCTTGCGCGCGCGCAGCGTCTGCGTCGCCAGCACATGCTCGACTTCGCTGGTGCCGATGCCGTGCGCCAGCGCGCCAAAGGCGCCATGCGTGGATGTGTGGCTGTCGCCGCAGACGATCGTGAGCCCCGGCTGCGTGCGGCCCTGTTCGGGGCCGACGACGTGGACGATGCCGTTGTTGATGTCGCCCATCGGGAAGAACTGGATGCCATGTTCCTTCACATTGCGCGCCAGCGTCTCAAGCTGTTCGCGCGCCTCGGTGTCTTTCACGCCCGCCATGCCAAGCGACTGGCCTTCGGTCGGCGTGTTGTGGTCGGCGACGGCGAGTGTGAGGTCGGGGCGGCGCACCTTCCGGCCATTGGTCCGCAGGCCAGCGAAAGCCTGCGGGGTCGTCACCTCGTGGATCAGGTGCAGGTCGATATAAAGCAGGCTCTCGCCCGACGCCTTGTCGGTCGAGACGACGTGGGCGTCCCAGATCTTGTCATAGAGGGTGCGAGGGCTGCTCATGTCCGGGCTATAAGCCCAGGTTCGAAGCGGCTGCAAGACGCTTCCACCGGATGCGCCTGTTTCGTAGGCTTGCCGGCCAAGCAGGGGGATGCGCGATGATCGGGAAATCCTGGAAGGGTCTGGCGGCTCTTGGCGTTCTGCTGCTTTCGGCGTGCGGCAGCGCCCCGGAAGCGCCGCCAAACATGCCGCCGCCCCTGTCCTTCGCCGAGGCGCGCGGAACGCCGGGCGTGCCCCGCTCGGACATGATCAATGTCGCGGGAGAGGCGGTGGTGGCGAGCGGGCAGGTGGGTCGCGACAAGATGCTGATCGCCATTCCCTATACCTACAAATACACCGCCGTGCTGACCGAGGACGTCAACGGCTACAGCTTCACCGTGCCCGGCGTGCAGGCGCCCAAGGGATCGCCCGGCTTCTATGTCGGGACATTCCGCAACCCTTACGGCTCCAATGGGCCGGACGACATGTGGTGCTTCCTGCCGAAGCTTTCTGGCGGATCGCGTGACGCGATCTGCCTGTACCGGATGCAGCCCGGCATCGCCGCCATCGCGCCGACGGGTCGCAATCCGTACATGTGGTTCAGCTTCGCCCCGGCGACCGGCAGCTTCGATTTCGTCCATACGCCCATCTTCGAACGGCGCGACGTAGCGATCCCGGGCGACCTCAAGCTGGAATATCGGTTCATCGAGTGGTCCGATCGCGAGGTCAAACTCGCCGAATTCGCAGCGGGGCGGCATGTTCACGAGTTCAAGGTCGCGCGAGGCGCCGGCGGCGATGCGGTGCTTCCGACGGTAGCCGGGATGTTGCGGATTTCGCCCGCCGGGGCGAACGGCCGGGACGCCACGGTGAAGCTGGAATAGCCCGACGCGTCAGGCTGGCTCACCGTTGGCGTGACAATCCGCCTTTGACCGATATGGGCCTCCATGCGCTAGAACTGCGCCATTCGCCGGAGATGACCTCGCATGACTTCGCTGTTCGAACCAATGACGCTGAAGCGCGGCCCGGCCTGGAAGAACCGGTTCATGCTGGCGCCCCTCACCAACACGCAGAGTCATGCGGACGGTAAGCTCAGCGACGACGAATTCCGCTGGCTCACCATGCGCGCCGAGGGCGGGTTCGGCCTGACCATGACCTGCGCCTCCCATGTGCAGCGGGTGGGGCAAGGCTTCCCCGGTCAGCTCGGCTGCTGGGATGACATGCACATCGAAGGGCTCACGCGCCTCGCGTCCGCTCTCAAGGCGCAGGGCACGCACGCCGTCGTCCAGCTCCACCATGCCGGCATGCGCTCGCCAAAGGAGCTGATCGGTGAAGCGCCGGTATGCCCGTCCGACGATGCCGCGACCGGCGCCCGCGCGCTGACGCTTGCCGAAGTGCATCGGTTGCGCGACGACTTCGTCGCCGCCGCCCGCCGGGCCGAGCGCGCAGGCTTCCATGGCGCCGAATTGCACGGCGCCCACGGCTACATCCTCTGCGCGTTTCTGAGCCCGGAGATCAACAAGCGCGAGGACGAATACGGCGGCTCGCTCGAGAACCGTTCCCGCCTGCTGTTCGAGATCATCGACGGCGTGCGCACCGCATGTGGTCCGGACTTCAGCCTTGGAGTCCGCCTGTCGCCTGAGCGCTTCGGCATGAAGCTGGAAGAGATCGCGCAAGTCGCCCAGCGTCTGATGCGTGAGGACAAGATCGAGTACCTGGACATGTCCCTCTGGGATGTCTTCAAGGAGCCCGAGGAAGCGCACCTCAAGGGCCGCAGCCTCGCGTCCTATTTCACGTCGCTCGAACGCGGCAATGTCCGCCTCGGCGCTGCCGGCAAGCTCACCACGGGCGAAGGCGTGAAGCGCGCGATGGAGCTCGGCCTCGACTATGTCGTCATCGGCCGCGCCGCGATCCTGCACCACGACTTCCCCAAATGCGTCGCCGCCGACGCAGACTTCCGGCCGACGCCTAACCCCGTGACGCCGGATTATCTGCGCGCCGAAGGCCTGAGCGACGCTTTCGTCACCTACATGCGCCAATGGAAGGGCTTTGTCGCGGAGGCGGCCTAGGCGATCACGCGGTTCATCCGCGCCAGCGTTTCCTCGAACTCGGCCATGGTCTCATCGAACACCTGTTTCACCGGCTTCACCTCGGTGATGCGGCCCGCGACCTGTCCCGTCAGCGCAATGCCGGCTTCGAGGTCGCCGCCGAAATAGACGTCTTGCGTGCGCGCGAATTCGCCGAAGATGTTGGACGATCCCTCCGCTTCCAGCCGTGTCGTCCGCTCCGTGCGTAGAGCACGCAGGGCCGGGCCGGGGCCCTTGCGGTTGAGGAACACCGTGTCCGTCGCCTCGGCCTTGATGATCGCATCCTTCCAGTTCTGATGAACCGGGCTTTCCTTGGACGACAGGATACGCGTGCCCATCAGCACGCCTTCAGCGCCCAGCGCGAACGCCGCCGCCATCGAGCGGCCGTCGATGATGCCGCCTGCGGCCACGACAGGCACGTTCACGCGCTCGCAAACCAGCGGGATCAGCACCATCGAGGCGACATCCTTCGGGTTCTTGAAGCCGCCGCCTTCGCCGCCCTCGACGATCAGGCCATCGACGCCAGCCTCCACGGCGCGCAGGGCGCCGGCAAGGTTCGGCACGACGTGGAACACGGTGAGCCCCGCGCCCTTCAGCAGGGCGGTGTATTTCATCGGATCGCCCGCCGAGGTTGTGACGAACTTCACGCCCTGGTCGATCACGAACTGCACGATGCCGGGGTCGCGCACGAAGGCCTGCGCCACGTTCACGCCGAACGGCTTGTCCGTCAGCGTCCGCATCTTCACGATTTCCTGCTTCACCGCATCGAGCTCGCCCGAGGACGTCTCGATGATCCCCATCCCGCCTGCGTTAGACACGGCCGACGACAGCTGCGACCGCGCAATCCACCCCATCGCCGCCTGGATGATCGGCTTCTCGATGCCGAGTATCTCTGTGATGCGCGTGCGGATCGCCATGGTCAGAACCTCAGATACGGCCAGAACACCAGAGCCCCGATGATAGCCGCCGTGATGGCGGCGACCAGCACTGCCCCGGCGGCAACATCCTTTGCGGCCTTCACAGACACGTGGAATTCCGGCTGCACCACATTGCAGAGGTGCTCGAATGCCGTGTTCACGATCTCGATGACCCAGACGAAGCCGATCGCTAATGCGATCCAGCGCCAATCGCTTGCGGTGATGTTGAGGGCCGCGCCTCCGGCCACGACAATGGCGGTCGCGACCAGATGGATCCAGGCGTTGTGCTGGGTCTTCAGCACGAAGCCGAGGCCGCGGAAGGCGTGGCCGAAACTGGCGATGCGCTTGGCGAGGCTGAACATGGCTCCCCCTGAAATCATCGGGAGGTATCTGGCGTTAGCGGAGGCTTCGTTGCAACCTTGCGCGATGAAACACGCACTCTTCCTCCTTGCCTTTGCCGTCGCGGGCTGCTCTCCGGCGCCAGCCGGAGAAACCCCTGCCGGGCCTGCTCCAGCTGCGGAAGTTCCGAAGCCGCCCGTCGCGGCGGACCTGTTCATCGGGCAGCTCGCGGACCTGTGCGGACTGAGGTTCGAGGGCAAGGTCGTATCCACGGACGCCGCCGATGCGGAGATGGCGGGCCAGCGCCTCCTGATGCATGTGCGGGATTGCTCGCCGGAGGAAGTGCGTATTCCCTTCCATGTCGGCCAGGATGCATCGCGTACCTGGATCGTCACGCGCACGGCGGAAGGCCTGCGGCTGAAGCACGATCATCGGCACGCGGACGGGACCGAGGACGAGATTTCGCAGTATGGCGGCGACACGGTGAGCACAGGCACAGCCGACCGGCAGGAATTCCCGGCCGACGCCTTCTCGAAGCAGCTGTTCGAGACCAAGGGCAATCCGGCATCGGTCGCAAACGTGTGGGCGATGGAATTGACGGAGGTGATGTTCGCCTATGAGCTGCGCCGTCCCCAGCGATTCTTCCGCGTCGAATTCGATCTGACGAAACCCGCCGCCCCGTAATTCCGCGGAAACCAGACCGGGTACGCGGGCGATATTTCCTTCTGAATCAATGGAAGCACGCCGCAAAAGTGGAGGATCTGGATCCGCCAATCCCCCACCGGCCATACCCGGCAAGATAATGCCGTATGAGCAACACATCGAATCTCCAGCTTCCGTACCTCGCCGTTGGGCAGGCGCAGAAGCATGTCACGGTGAACCAGTCCCTCCGCAGACTGGACGCCATCATCCAGCTTGGCGTCGTTTCCGCGACGACCACGGCGGAGCCTGCATCGCCCGCCGATGGCGATGTCTACATCGTGCCCGTCGGAAAGAGCGGCGCGAACTGGTCAGCCTACGCCAACTGGTCGCTTGGCTATTATCGCGACGGCGCATGGGAGCAGATCACGCCGCGAGAAGGCTGGATCGCCTATGTCCGCGATGTTGATCAGGCATTGGTCTGTACCGGCTCGGCCTGGGCGAACATTTCGGCCGCGCTCCGCCTGTCAGCGACCGACCGCCTGCTTGGAAGATCCTCGTCAGGCGCCGGCGCGGCCGAGGAGATCGCCTGCACGGCAGCTGGACGTGCGCTGATTGATGACGCCGACGCGCGTGCACAATGCGCGACGCTTGGCACATGGCGCGTGTTGGGCGCATCGGCTGTCGCATCGTCCGTTACAGGAACCACGACCAAGACGGCGCTAGCGACCGTCAGCATTCCCGGCGGCGTGATCGGCGCCAACGGGCGGCTGCGCGTCACCTGCCACTTCTCGACGACTGCAAGCACCAACAACAAGACGCTGTCGTGGGAATACGGCGCGACGGCGTTCCTGAATTTCACGCAGAATGGCGCGACAATCGGCGGCTATCGTGATCAGCGGGAGATGGCCAATGTGAATGCCGAGAACGCCCAGAAAAGCTGGTGGTCCAGCCAGGCGCCGTTCGGCATCGGCATCAACTCGGTCAGCACCGGCGCCGGCGTCGACAGCACGGTATCGCAGGATCTGGTTTTCTACGGCACGCTGGCGAACGCCGGAGAGACGATCACGCTCGAAAGCTATGTTGTCGAACTGTTCCACCACGCATGATGTGATGACGCGCGGCGTCTACCAGACGCCTCGCGTCACGCCGTTGGTCAGGTACTGGCCAAGCGTGGGAGCATAGTACTGGTTCGAGGGCAGGGTGCTGGGCGGCAGTGGCTTCGCTTCTCCCGCCAGCACTCGTCCCATCGTCTCGACGACGAGGTCCTGCGACCTCGCGGCCATCAGCGTCATATATGTTTGCAGGTTGTCGTTTGCGGCGACCGGCACGCGGTTGGTCGCAAGCACCGGCCCTGTGTCAACGCCAAGATCGACGAGGTGCAGCGTCACGCCGAAATTCTCCGGCTCACCATTGGCCAGCGCGAAATAGCCGCCATTGATGCCGCGATAGGCCGGGTTGATCCCCGAATGATAGTTCACGACCGGACACCCGCACGCTTCCAGAAGCGGCTTGCGCAACATGCCGGTCGAGGCGACGAACACCGCCTTTGGCTTCAGCAGCCGGATCTTGTTGATCGCGTCGTGGCTGTTGAGGCTGTCCACGTCGATGCGCGTGAAATCCGTGACCGGCGCCGCATTGCACTCGGCCTGCAGCTCAGCTAGCCGCGCACGTGACATCGGCTTGGTAGCCTTCGCGGCAAGGGTCGCAGCCTTCATCGAATAGACGGCCGCGGCGCCAAGCTTCTTTCGGCGGCGTTGCCAGAAGGCGGACGCAGGCTCGCCCTTCTCGACGATCACCCAGAAATTGCCGAAGCGCTGGCGAAGCGCATTGACCATTGTCCAGGCGTGCGGCGCATCGCCGACAAGCGCGACAAGACCGTTCGAGCTGCTCATGTGGAGAGTCCGGGCAGTTATTCCCGCGAGCCTGACACGGCGCGGTTAGCGCAGGCGAAACCCGATCGATGAAATTGGATCAATCGCAGCCATCGCGGACGCCATTGAAAAGGCCGAGATTCTGAAGATTGAGGGCGCCGGCCGGAGATGACGGTTTGAGGTTGGGACTTATTCGAATGTTCTCGTTGTCTGCAGCCACGACAAGGTCGTGTGTGGAGTCGTATTCGAATCGGAGCGCGCCAGAGACAGACGGCAGAGCGCGGTAGCGATAGACGAGATGCCGATCGAGCCGCCATATCTCCGATCCGTCGCGCGCCAGTCGCCAAGTGGCGATGATCGTCGTCTGGCCAAGCTCATAACGGAGCTGTGTGCCGGTGTAGAAATCTGGCGCTTCGCTGTCTGGCAAAAGGCGTAATGTTTCGACGATGCTTTCAGACTGTCTCGCGATCCAACATCCGCGCGCAAACTCAACCACTGATAGCGAGGAAGAACTCGGAGCGTTGGCGCACGCAACGAAAGCTATCAGCATGGCGACCAGCCCCAGTTTCCGGACAATCATGCTGAAATCCCGTCGATGGCTCTGGAATGTGTTCCACAAAGTTAGCCGCCCCTGCTAGTCTCCACGTCCGATCGGGAGCCTCCCATGTCCGTATCCGAAGCCTTCATTCGCGGCATTCCCAAGGCGGAACTGCATCTGCACATTGAAGGCTCGCTGGAGCCCGAGCAGATGTTCGCGTTCAGCGCGCGCAACAAGGTGACGATCCCGTTCAAGTCTGTGGAGGAGGTGAGGGCCGCCTACGCCTTCTCGAACCTGCAGGACTTCCTCGACATCTACTATCAGGGCGCGAACGTGCTGCAGACGGAGGAGGATTTCCGCGATCTGGCGCTGGCCTATTTCGCACGGCTGCATGCTGACGGCGGGCGGCACGCCGAGATTTTCTTCGATCCTGAGACACACACGGATCGCGGCCTGCCATTCTCTATCGCGATCGACGGCCTGTTGGCGGGCATGAAGGAGGCCGAAGGGAAGTTCGGCATAACGTCGGAGCTGATCATGTGCTTCCTGCGTCATCTCGACGAGACATCGTCGCTCCAGACGCTGAGGTCGGCTGAGCAGTATCTGGGTCGTATTGCCGGCGTCGGCCTAGACAGCTCCGAGAAGGGTCATCCACCCTCGAAGTTCGCCCGCGTCTTCCAGGCAGCACGCGAGCGCGGCCTCAAGATCTGCGCGCATGCGGGAGAGGAGGGGCCGCCGGAGTACGTCCACGAAGCGCTCGATATCCTGCATGTCGATCGCATCGACCATGGCAACCGCGCGCTCGAGGATGCGGCGCTGACGCAGCGGTTGATAGAGAGCGGCATGACGTTGACCGTCTGCCCGCTCTCGAACCTCAAGCTCTGCGTCGTGATGGATCTCAAGGACCATCCCATGAAGCGCATGCTGCAGCTCGGGCTGAAAGCGACCTGCAACTCCGACGACCCGGCCTATTTCGGCGGCTATGTCGGCGACAATTATATCCGCACCGCTCAGGCTGTGGGCCTGACGCGCGAGGACATCGTCACGCTGGCGAAGAACTCCTTCACCGGCTCATTTCTCAATCAGGCGGAAATCGCGAGGCATGTCGCAGCGGTGGATGCGTTCGCCGCCGCCACCTGACCGTTTCAATTACCTCGCGGGTACTTGCCCTCAGCCTGCGCCTGTTGGAAATCATCGGTCATGACAGAGCACACACTCACCTCGCGCATTCCCTTCGCTGGCGTCCTCGGCATCGAACTCGTCTCCGGAACGAAAGACCGCATCGAGGCGCGGATGCTGGTGCGGCCGGAACTCTGCAATCCGGTAAGCGTCCTGCATGGCGGCGCGATCATGTCGCTCGCCGATACGCTGGGAGCGGTAGGCGCATCGATGAACCTGCCCGAGGGCACCAACGGCACGACCACCCTTGAAAGCAAGACCAATTTCATCGGCGCGGCAAAGTCGGGCGAAACGGTGATCGCAGTCTGCACGCCGGTCCATGTCGGCCGCCGCACGTCGGTCTGGCAGACGAAAATCACGACCGAGGCGGGTAAAACCGTCGCACTGGTGACGCAGACCCAGATGGTGCTCTAGTCTCTCCCGACTCAGGGAGCAGACCGATGTCGCTCGAGCGCAAGGCACGCGCCTATATCGCGGCCGTCGAAGGCGGCGCCGCCGGCGACGATCTTGCTGCATTCTACCATCCAGACGTGGTGCAGCACGAATTCCCGAACCGGCTCGTGCCCTCCGGCGCGCAACGTGAGCTGGCCGACATCCTGCGCGGGGCCGAGTCCGGCTCGAAGCTGATGGACCGCCAGATCTACGACATTCACACCGTCACCGAGGTCGGCGACAGGGTCATTCTCGAATACACGTGGACAGGCTATCCAAGCACGCCGGTCGGAACCGTGCGCCCGGGCGAGCCGATGCGGGCGCGCATCTGCCAGGTGATCGAGTACGAGGACGGGCTGATCATTCGCCAGCGCAATTACGATTGCTTTGAACCGTTCTGAGGAGAGCCGGATGCGCAAGATACGATCCGTCTCACTTGCTCTTGTGCTTATCGCATCAGGCTGTGGCCCGGCTCCTGCGCCCGACGGGGCGCATGCCAACATGGAATCGGTCGAACCAGCCCCGCTGGATCCCGGCGCGCCTGCGGCGGAGCAGGCAGCGCTGGCTTCGTGCGGGCCGGTGAGCGCGGCGGGTTGGTGCGGCGTCACATTCGGCATGACGCCGGGGGAAGCGATGCAGAAATTCCCTGTCCCGCTCGAAGGCTACGAAACCGCCGATACGAACGAGCCGGATCGCTGTTTCGAGATGTTCGCCGCCGAGCCTGTGCAGGGCGTCAGTTTCCTGATCGAGAACAGGAAGGTCGGGCGCGTCGATTTCCTGACTGACGTGGCGAAGACGGCAGAAGGCTTCGGCATTGGCTCGGCTGGCGACGACATCCGTGCGAGGTTCGGCGCCGCTGCTGTCGAAGCGCCCAACAAGTACGAACCTGAAGTGCTCGATCTCTTCGTCACGCAGGGCGCAACGAAATTCGTGTTCGAGATTCAGGACGGAAAAGTACGCGGCTGGCGCGCGGGCGTTGCGCCCACGATCGACTATGTCGAGCACTGCAGCTAGGCTTCAGCCCTTCTTCAGCGTCGCTTCCAGAACCGCGCGCGCTTTGGCGCCGAGTTCCGGGTGCGCCAGCGCCATCGCCGCGAAGGCTTCGAGATAGAGAAGCTTGTCGCCGCAATCGTAGTCCTGGCCCGCATACTTGAAGGCGTGGAAGTCCTGCGTGGACATCAGGCGTTGCATCGCGTCGGTGAGCTGAATCTCGCCGCCGGCGCCCGGCGTCTGGGTGGCGAGCAGGTCGAACACTTGCGGCTGCAGGATATAGCGGCCGGTGATCTTGAGGCGCGACGGAGCTTTCTCGACCGGAGGCTTCTCGACCATGCCCTTCATCTTCACGAGCGGGCCCTGGTCGCCGGCGGTCACCGGGTCGATCACGCCGTACTGGTTCACGCGTTCCTGCGGAACTTCGTCCACCGCGATGATGTTGCCGCCGACTTCGTTGTACGCGTCAATCATCTGGCCAAGGCAGGAGCGGCCCTTGCCCTTCACGATCACATCGGGGAGCAGCACGGCGAAAGGTTCGTCGCCGATGATGTCGCGCGCACAGAGCACGGCGTGGCCGAGGCCGAGGGCTGCCTGCTGACGCGTGAAGCTAGCGGCGCCGGGGGGAAGGGCGGCGGCGCGCACCTCTGCCAGGATCGCATCCTTCTTCTTGGCTTCCAGCGTGGCTTCAAGTTCGTAGGCCTTGTCGAAATAGTCCTCGATCGCCTGCTTGCCGCGGCCGGTGATGAACACGAAGTGTTCGATCCCCGCCTCGCGGGCCTCATCGACCACATATTGCAGGGCCGGGCGGTCGAACACCGTCAGCATTTCCTTGGGCACCGCCTTGGTAGCCGGCAGCACACGTGTGCCAAAGCCGGCGACGGGCAGGACGGCCTTGCGGACAGGCTTCATGGTAAATTCCCAGAATCGGACTTGAGATCGAATTCAGAATGCAGCGCGCAAACTAGATCACGCGCCGTTTACGAACGAGGTGCAATCTATCTGCCAGCGGTGGATTACTCGACGGTGACGGATTTCGCGAGATTGCGCGGTTGGTCGACATCCGTGCCCTTTTCGACGGCGACGTGATAGGCCAGCAGCTGCAGCGGAACCACCGTCACGATTGGCTGGATGGCGCGCAGGCAATCCGGAATCTGGATCGTGCCGAAGGGCGCCGAGCCCGCCTGCTTGATGCCTTGGGCGTCCGAGACCAGGAACACCTTGCCGCGTCGGGCTGCGACCTCCTGCAGGTTGGACAGCGATTTTTCTAGCAGGTGATCGTGCGGCGCCGCCATGATCACCGGCGTATGCTCGTCGATCAGTGCGATAGGCCCGTGCTTCAGCTCGCCGGCGGCATAACCCTCGGCGTGGATGTACGAGATTTCCTTCAGCTTCAGCGCGCCTTCAAGCGCGATCGGATAGTGCGGGCCGCGGCCAAGATAGAGAACGTCGCGCGCCTTCGCGATCTCCACAGCCAGCTTCTGCACCTGCGCTTCGGTTTTCAACGCTTCCGAGATCAGGCGCGGCAGCTCGAGCATGGCGGCGACATGCTCTTTCTCCGACTCGCGGGAGAGGAAGTTGCGTGCTCGGCCGGCGGCAATCGCGGTTGCAAGTAGCGCGCAGAGTTGCGCCGTGAACGCCTTGGTGGAAGCGACGCCGATTTCGACGCCGGCAAGCGTCGGCAGGATGACATCGCATTCGCGCGCTATGGATGAAGTCGGAACGTTGACGACGGCAGCCGTCATCACGCCTTTCGCCTTGCAGTATTCCATCGCCGCTTTCGTGTCGGCGGTCTCGCCTGACTGCGTCACCACGATGGCCAGCGTTTTCGGCCCGAGCACGGGCTCGCGATAGCGGAACTCCGACGCCACATCGACGTCGGTGACAATGCCGGCGAGCTGTTCGAACCAGTACTTCGCAACGAAGCCAGCGTAATATGCCGTACCGCACGCCACGATCTGGATGCGCTCGAACTGCGTGAAGTCAATCTGCTTCTTGCCGGGCCGCGTGGGCAGCACAGCCTTGAGGTCGAAGGCCTCGACATAGGCGGAGATCGTGCGGCCCGCGAAGTCCGGCTGCTCGTAGATCTCTTTCTGCATGAAGTGGCGGTAGTTGCCTTTCTCGGCGGCGGCGCCAGCAGCGGGCACATGCGTCTCGGCGCGCTCGACCTTCTTCCCACTCGCATCGAAGATCTCGAACGAGGTGCGGGTCAGAGAGCACCAGTCGCCTTCCTCGAGATAGATGACGCGCTGGGTGAAGGGCCCGACCGCCAGCGCGTCAGAGCCGAGGAACATTTCCTTGTCGCCGACGCCGATCACCAGCGGCGAGCCGCGCCGTCCGCCGAGGATCAGATTCTCTTCGCCCTCGATGATGGCCGCGATGGCGAATGCACCACGCAGCTGGTCGAGTGTCGCCCTGAAGGCGTCCTTCGGCTTGAGGCCCTTGGACAGACCTTCATCGATCAGGTGGGCGATGGTCTCGGAATCCGTCTCCGTCTCGAACTTCCGGCCGCGTTTTTCCATCGCTTCCCGGAGTTCGCGGAAGTTCTCGATGATACCGTTGTGAACGATGGCGACCCGGCCCGAAGCGTGCGGGTGGGCGTTGGTCTCGTTGGGCTGGCCATGTGTCGCCCAACGGGTGTGGCCAATGCCGACCCCTGCCTTGAGCGGCAGTTCCCGCACCTTTTCATCGAGGTTGGCGAGCTTGCCCGGCGCCCGGAGGCGTTTGAGCTTTCCAGACTCCAGCAGGGCAACGCCCGCCGAATCATATCCCCGGTACTCCAGTCGCTTCAGCGCCTCCACCAGGCGGGGCGCCGCCGGCTGGTCGCTTAGAATACCGATGATGCCGCACATACGTTACGCTCCGGTCCGCCCCAACCCGGGCTGATCTAGAAGATGGCCCGCTTTAAAGTATTGCAAAACTTGGCCAACCTCCGTCATGAAAATCACGACTTCATGGCCGGTTATGGAGTTTCGGCTACCGCCATGCCCGTTATCCGCCGCCCGGACGATCTGGCCGGGCGCGTTTGAGTGAGACACGATGACCTCCCGGAAGATCTTCGGCACCGACGGCATTCGCGGCACGGCCAACGCTTGGCCGGTCACCCCCGAGATGGCGATGCGCCTCGGCATGGCCGCAGCCACCTATTTCCGCAAGTCGGACCCGCGCCGCCACCTCGTCGTCATCGGCAAGGATACGCGACTGTCCGGCTACATGCTTGAACCCGCGCTGACGGCCGGTTTCACCGCCAAGGGCATGGATGTCGTCCTGTTCGGCCCGCTGCCGACCCCGGGCGTCGCTATGCTAACCCGCAGCTTGCGCGCTGATCTCGGCGTGATGATCTCTGCCTCGCACAATTCCTACCAAGACAATGGCATCAAGCTGTTCGGACCGGACGGCTACAAGCTCTCCGACGAAGCTGAGCTCGCCATCGAAGGCCTGATGGCGCGTCCGCTGGATGAAGACCTTGCCGCCTCGCCGGACCTCGGCCGCGCGCAGCGCGTCGATGATGCGCAGTCGCGCTATGTCGAAATCGTCAAATCGACCTTCCCCCGCAAGCTGCGCCTCTCTGGCCTGCGCATCGTCATCGATTGCGCCAACGGCGCTGCCTACAAGGTCGCGCCCAAGGCGCTCTATGAACTCGGCGCGGAAATCTTCCCGATCGGTGATGAGCCCAACGGCTTCAACATCAACCGCGAGATCGGGTCCACCGATACGCGCGCCATGGTCGAGGCTGTTCACCGCTATCGCGCCGACATCGGCATCGCGCTGGATGGCGACGCCGATCGCGTCGTCATGTGCGACGAGCATGGCAAGATCGTCGACGGCGATCAGTTGCTCGGCATGATCGCAACATCATGGAAGAGCCAGGGCAGGCTGGCGAAGAACACCGTCGTCGCCACCGTCATGTCGAACCTCGGCCTCGAGAACCATCTCAAGAGCATAGGCGTGAAGATGGAACGTACGCAGGTCGGGGACCGCTATGTCGTCGCCCGCATGCTGGAGAAAGGCTTCAACGTCGGCGGCGAACAGTCCGGCCACGTCGTGCTGTCGGATTTCTCGACCACGGGCGACGGCCTTCTCGCCGCGCTTCAGGTCCTCGCTGTCATGGTCGAGACGGGCAAGAGGCTCTCCGAGGTCGCACACGTGTTCGACCCTGCGCCGCAGAAGCTGGTCAACCGCAAGTTCACCGGCGCCGATCCGCTGAGCCGGAAGCCGGTGCAGGACGCGATCGCGGCCGCGGAGAAAGCGCTGGGCGCACGCGGCCGCCTGCTTGTCCGCAAGTCAGGCACCGAGCCCCTTATCCGCGTCATGGCCCAGGCCGAGACGGATGACCTCGTGAGGGAGGCCGTCGACGGCGTCCTCGCCGCGCTCGACAAGGACTAGGGGTAGGGGGCGCCAAAACGTCCCTGCCGCACCCTCTGGCGCGGCGAGGCCAACGGCGCCATATGGGCCTCACGAGAGCGCCCTCTGGAGAGAGCCATGGCTGACGGCCTGAACCTCACCCCCAACAACGTCGTGGAAGTCCCGGCCCCGCGCGGAACCGTCCGCATCGGGCAGCAGCTTCCGGTGGCCTTCATTGCCGGCCCCTGCCAGCTCGAAAGCCGGGCGCATGGCCTCGAAATGTCCGCCGCGATTCGTGAAATCGCGGACAGGCTCGGCGCGCACGTGATCTACAAGACCTCGTTCGACAAGGCGAACCGTTCCAGCATCAACACGGCTCGCGGCCTCGGCCTGTCGTCCTCGCTCGAAATCTTCAACGAGATTCGCGAGACCTCTGGCCTGCCGGTCCTCACAGACGTGCACCTGCCGGAACAGTGCGCCGAAGTTGCCCAAGCGGTCGATGTGCTGCAGATCCCGGCCTTCCTTTGCCGCCAGACCGACCTGCTGGTCGCCGCCGCGCAGACGGGCAAGGCTATCAACGTGAAGAAGGGCCAGTTCCTCGCCCCGTGGGACATGAAGAACGTCGTCAACAAGCTGGTCCAGTCCGGCTGCCGTGACGTGCTGGTCTGCGAACGCGGCGTCAGCTTCGGCTACAACACGCTCGTCTCCGACATGCGCGCGCTCCCGGAACTTGCCGCCACCGGCGCGCCGGTCGTGTTCGATGCTACGCACTCGGTGCAGCAGCCCGGCGGGCAGGGCACGACGTCCGGCGGCCAGCGCCAGTACGTCCCGATCCTCGCCCGCGCCGCCGCCGCTGTCGGCATCGCCGCCGTGTTCATCGAAACCCACGAGAACCCGGACAAGGCGCCGTCCGACGGCCCCAACATGGTCCCGCTAAGCCAGCTAGAAGAGCTGATGCGCCAGATCATGGCCATCGACAAACTGGCTAAGTCGTTCGCCTAGCGGCGATCGGCGCACTCTCCCGGCGGTTGATACCGTCCGGTCTTGCCACCGCCATCCCGGCGCGTACGGTCCCTGCCAAGGGACGACCGGCCTCTGGGCCGGATCAAAGCCGTATCTGCCGGGAGGACTAACCCATGCTTCGCTCGATATCCGCCGCCGCCATCGCGGCCGCGCTTCTTTCCGCCTGTGTCTACGCCCCCGAGGCGCCGACGGCCGCGCCCAGCCGGGGAATGACCTCGGCGGAGATGAGAGCGCACATGGACGCCATGATGGCGTCCCATCACAGCAGCGAGGCGAAAGCCGCCGCCCCGCGCAATCTCTCCACCACGACCACGCCAGAATCCCTCGGCTTCGACCCGGCCCGCCTCAAGCGCCTCGACGATTACATGGCCGGCGTCGTCTCGTCCGGCCGCGTCGCCGGCATGACCACGCTGCTTGCCCGCCATGGCCAGATCGTCTCCTTCAACACCTGGGGCAAGGCCAGCCTCGAGTCCGGCGCGCCGATCACGAAGGATACCATCTTCCGCATCTACTCGATGACCAAGCCGGTCACCGGCGTCGCAATGATGATCCTGTTCGAGGAAGGCAAATGGCGCCTCGACGATCCGGTCACACGCTACGTGCCCGAGTTCAAGAACCTCCGCGTCGTCAAATCCGTCGGCAAGGACGGCAAGATGGTTCTGGAAGACATGAAGCGCCCGCCCACCATGCGCGAGATCATGTCCCACACCGCCGGCTTCGGTTACGGCCTCGCGGAAGAACACCCGGTCGACAAGCTCTATCGCGAGAAGGCCGTCCTCTCCGCTCCGAACCTGCAGGAGATGATCAACCGCACCGCGCAGATCCCGCTGATGTTCCAGCCCGGCGCCGACTGGTCCTACTCCTCTTCCGTCGACATCCAGGGCTACATCATCGAGAAACTCTCGGGCCAGACGCTGGGCCAGTTCATGCAGCAGCGCATCTTCGCTCCGCTGAAGATGCCCGACACCGCCTTCTTCACCGGCCCTGAAAAAGCCAGCCGTCTCGCGGCCGTCTATGCCTTCGATCGCGATCTCAACAAGATCACCGAAGCGAAAGTCCTCTTCGGCGTCGCCATGCCCGACTACACCAAGCCACCTACAAATGAATCCGGCGGTGGCGGCCTCGTCTCCACCACGATGGACTATGCCCGCTTCAGCCAGATGCTCGCCAATGGCGGCGAACTCGATGGCGTCCGCCTCCTCGCGCCCGCCACGGTCGAGCTGATGGGCACGAACGTCATCCCGAAGAACGTGCTGGTGAATTCCAACGGCACCAGCGTCGCGCGCTTCAACGAAGCCGTCGGCTTCGGCCTCGACTTCCAGGTCGCGACAGACGCCCGCGCGTCCGGCTCCCTGCAGGGCGATGGCTCGATCAGCTGGGGCGGCGCCGCCGGCACCTGGTTCTGGGTCGACCCCACCAACGACCTCATCTTCGTCGGCATGATCCAGCGCATGGGCGGCACCGGCGGCGACGATCTCGGCACGATGGCTCGCACGCTGACCTACCAGGCGCTCACGCACCCGGAGAAGTAGGCGGCGTCAGTGTTGGCGCAGCTGTTGGCGGCCGGAGTTCTCACGACTCCGGCCGTTCTTCGTCAGCCTTTACAGGTGCACGAACCGGAGCGAATGTCGCGCAGGGTCAGATGCTTCGGCGCGGGAGACGCGAATGAAGGCGTGGGGCCTCATCCTTTCACTATCTGTACTATGCTCGGCGTGCGCGGCGCCGTCCGGAAGCGTGCCCGTGAGCACGCCGGTGGACCGCTATGGCGGACCACCTATGGATGCGCCGTTCGATCTTGATCGGGCGGACGCGGGCGCGACCGTCATTCCAGGCGGCTTCCCGCCCGGGCGCCAGCCGGACGGCAATACAATTGTTCTCAATACAATCGACGGCCTCGTCGTCTTCGACACGGGCCGTCACCGTTTCCACACACAGAAGATCATCGATCACGCGACCGCTGCGAAGCGGCCTGTCGTGGCCATCGTCAACTCGCACTGGCACCTCGACCACATCAGCGGCAACATCCCGCTGCGCGAGCAGTTTCCTGCCGCCGCCGTCTACAACCACGGCGCCGCGCTGGAAAATGCGCGTGCGACATTCCTCGCCAGCGGCCGCGAATCCAATCGCAAGCTGCTCGACGATCCGGCGACCACGCCGGAAATCATCGACGAGATCACAATCGACGCCGCCACGGTCGATCAGGGCGAAAAGCTGCTGCCGACCATCTCCATCGAAAGCGACCGCTCGCTCATCATCGGCGGCCGCCGGCTTGAGGTGCATGTCGCGAAAGGCGCGTCCGATGGCGACATATGGATTTACGATCCCGCAGCGAAGCTGGTGATGACCGGCGATCTCATCACCTTTCCCGCCCCCTTCCTCGACACCCCCTGCCCGAAAGCCTGGTCCGAGGGGCTCGACGCTGTTCTGGCGACGCCTTTTGTCCGCGCCGTTCCTGGTCACGGCCGCGAGCTGACCCGCGGCGAAGTCACCCTCTACCGCGACGCCTTCAATGCGCTTGTCGATTGCGCAAAAGGGCAGGCGGAGCCAATCGCCTGCGCCGATGCATGGGCGACGTCAGCAGCGCCCATACAGGAAAATCCTGAGAACGACTTCAGGTACGCGCGCGGCATGTCGCGCAACTATGTCGAAAACGTCCTGCGCAAGGACGGCATCCGCAAGGATTGCGGCGCCTGAGGCGCATGAAAACGGGCGCCGCCGAAGCAGCGCCCGTCTCCAGTCATTCGCCAGCCCCTAGTGAACGATATTGCTCGCCGCCTTCTGCACGGCGTCGGCGCCGCGTTCGGCAAGGTCGGCCGCGGTCCGCGCGGTCTTGTCGGCGACATCGTGCAGCCCATCGCGCTCGACAGAACTCAGCGGCGTCAGCGATCCGATCAGCGCGCCGATGGCGACGCCGACGGCGCCGGCCGCCAGCGGATTGTCGTTGTAGAATGCGCCCGCCTGATCGCGGGCGTCGGCAGCCATCGCGCCGGCATTCTTCGCCTGATCGCCAATGAAGGTTCCGGCCTTCGAGAAGCCCGCCTGAACGCTGTCGCGCACATTCGCCGCGCGGCGTTCCAGTCCTTCGACGGTGCGCGTCACGCGCGCCTTGAAGGCGTCGATAGCCTCGCCCGCATGCTGTTTGAGGTTCAGTGCGGCGGCATGTGTCTCGTGGAGGCGGTGCGACCAGGCATCGTCCGTCTCGTTGTCGATGCGCGGCGAGCTGGCGCGCGCATGCTCGACCTGCCGGAAGTGATGCTCGGCGCGCCAGTCATCCTCGGACAGCTGCGGTGGGTGGTCCTCGCGGGCGTTGAGCACCATCATCCCGATGCCTGCGCCGATCAGCAGCAACGGAATGGGGTTGTCGCGAACCTGCTTGCCAAGATTGGCAGTGAGCTGGCCGAACTGGCCCTGCGCGATCCCCAACGCCTCGTCCACGATCTGGCCAGGCGACAGTTTGCCGCCCAGCCTTTCAATGGTGTCATTCAGCGCGGACCGCGAACGATTGATATCCTGCTCGATCTTGTCGGTTTCCATCGTCATGACGGCAGATGCTCCTTGATGGTTTGAATGTCGCGGCCAACCTGCTCGCGTGTCTTGGGAAGAGTGAGGGATTTCGGCGCCAGTGAAGCCTTGGCCATCTGGAAGAAGACAAGCCCGGCGACGCCTGCGGCGATGGCCGCCATCAGGAACGCCGCCCAGCGCGGAACTTCCGGCGGCAGGGCCTCGACAACAGCCATGCCGCCCAGCGTGATTGCGGCCATGGCAAAGGCGATGCCCGCGCCAAGCTGCGCCAGGCTTCCGCCCATCGCCTTGGCGCTGTCGACGGCTTCCGTCCGCGCGAGCCGCAGCTCGTTGCGGAACATGTCGCCGAAGTGATGCAGGATCTCCTTGGTCAGTTCAGAGATCGAGGACACGTGCGTCACACTCCCGTCGGTGTGGGGAAGGTGGTGCTTGCGCCGTCGAAGGGCTGCGGAGCGGGCTCATCCGGCCGGGGCGATGCCTTCGTCTGCTCTAGCGCCGCCTTGCCGACGCGGGCGAGGGCAAAGCCCAGCGCCACGCTGGCTCCTAGAAAGACCGCCGGCTGGCGCTTTGCGAATTCGCTGACGCCGGACAGGCAGTCATTCATGTCGCCGCGTGTCAGCGAGTCCGTGACATTGTCCAGACCGTCGGCCGACTTGCGGAAAGCCGTCGCCATCCAGGGCAGGTCGTCGATTTGACCGGCCATGTCGCGCAGGCGCGAGGCGGTGGAATGCCCTGTTTCGCCGGCCTTCGTCCGGGCGTCTTCAACGCCTTGCAGGGCTGCATGTTTTACATCTTTCGCCGCACCGCTTGCGGCATCGCGCACGCGCTGCGCTGCATCGTCGATGGATGCAGCAGGGCCGTCCTTGCGTTCTTCCATTAGTTCCTCCGGGGGATGGGACGTGGGCGGAACGCTCCCCTGTCGCCACAGTTCCGGGAACCGAATCTGGGTTAATGCGAATCCCTGCAGTTCGTCCGGGGAGGATGTCTCCGCTGAATTCACTTGTTGGAAACGGGTCGTGCCCCTACCTTGGTTCCCGGCGGTTAGCTGCAGCGTTCGAACAGCAACACATTCCGTCGACCGTACATTTCTGTTCGGGAGCTGGCTCTGGCGGGGACCGTGGTCCCCATCACCTGGCGCCCACCTAGCTTGCTGGGTCGAACGGGAATGAAAAGCTTGTACGGCGCACGTGGCCCCGCCACCCATTCCTTCGCACGCTCCGTTGAGCGAAAGCCGGAGCGCGCGCCTGTCCACTCCGACACATCCAGACGAAATCGCCGAACAGAAGGCGATTCTGCGCGGTCATATGCGCGAGATCCGCTCGGAGGCGGCCGCGCGCGATCCCGACGCGGCCGAGAAGCTCGCCGCCCGGTTCCCGATCAAGCTGTTCGAGCGCTATGGCCCGGTTGTCGCCGGCACGCTGGCGATCGGCGATGAACTGGACGTCGCCCCGCTGCTGGCGCGCCTTGCCGCGCAGGGCGCACGCATTGTCCTACCCCGTGTCGAAGCTGATGGCGTGATGACCTTTCGCGACGCCACGCCGGCGACACTCGAAAAGGGTCCGTTCAGCCTCACGCAGCCGTCGGTGACAGCCGAGATCGTGCGTCCCAACCTCGTCCTTGCCCCACTTCTCGCGTTCGACGCGCGCGGCCGCCGCCTGGGCTATGGCAAAGGCCATTATGATCGTGCGGTTACCCAGCTACGCGCCACAGGCCGCGTGTTCTACCTTGGCATCGCCTATGCTCAGCAGCAGGTGGACGCAGTGCCGGTCACGGAACGCGACCTTCTGCTCGACTGGGTCGAGACGCCGCTAAATTCGATCCCGCTTTTTCTCGGCCGCGCCGTCGCCCGCTGAGTTCTCGAATTCTGAACGCCGGGTAACCCCGTAGAAGGGTTTGCGGCTTGACCCTGCCGCCTGCTGCGCCAGCATGCATCGGGGCGCAAGGATCGGGATTGCGAGGGAGTAGAGACAATGCCGGAAGACCGCTTGTCCGCCGTAAAAATCGTGCGCGCGGCGCTTCTCGCTTCACTGGCCGCTGCATCGGTCACCGCATGCTCGGGTGGAGGAGGCGGATCGCCACCGGGACCGCCACCACCAATCCTGCCGCCACCACCACCACCGCCACCGCCGCCGGGCCCACCACCACCCCCGCCCCCGCCCCCGCCACCCGCCTCATTCTTCGAGACGCCGGAATATCGCGGTTCGCTATTCTCAACGGATCGGAGCACCTCAACGGAATTGACGAAAGCCTCATCGGCCTACGCGCAGGGCGCCACCGGTGAGGGCATCGTCATCGCGGTGATCGACACGAATGTCGACACATCGATCAGCGAGCTGACGGGACGTATTGCGGGTTCCTTCGACGTCTGCGTATCCGGCGGGCCAGGCTGCCTCACATCGCGATCCACAACCGACATCGACATCGATGGGCATGGCACGATGGTGTCGAGCGTCATTGTCGCGAACAAGAATGGCACGGGCATGCACGGCATTGCCTACGAAGCCAGGGTGCTGGCGATCCGCGCCGACAGGCCCGGCACCTGTCAGATGACAGGCACAGACGAGGGCTGCAAATTCAACGATGCGAGCCTTATCGCGGCGATCAACTACGCCGTCGCCAACGGCGCCGAGGTGATCAACATGTCGCTGGGCGGCGATGGCGCGATCTCTAGCAACCTGCGCAATGCGATCATCAATGCGACCAACCAGGGCGTGCTTTTCACGATCGCGGCCGGCAATGAAGGCGCGGCGCCGACGGGAACGGATCCGGCCAAGGGCACGGTTCCGGGCGAGCCGGCGATTATCGCCGGCGATCCCGCCGTCAACGGCCGCGTGGTCGCCGTCGGGGCGGTCGATGCCAACGGGGCCATGCCGACCTTCTCCAACCGCGCGGGCTCGACGTCGAACTTCTATCTTCTGGCGCCAGGTGTATCGGTGGTGGTCGCCGGCGTGGACGACAATGTGCGTCTGCCGACGCAGCCCACATGCACCGTAGGGCAAACGACAGGCTGCAACGACGCGGACACTGACGGCGACTACTGGCTCGCCTCCGGAACCTCATTCGCATCGCCGGCCGTAGCGGGTGCGCTTGCGCTGATGCTTGATCTCTTCCCCAACATCACGCCTCAGAACGCGCTGGCGGCCCTCCTGGAGAGCGCCGACGACTATGTGACGTCTACGCCAGACGCCATTCTCGGCATCAACGCCGGCGCCGGTACGGACACGGTCGGCGGCCGGGGCATCATGAACCTGCAGCGCGCCTTCGCACCGATCGGGACTACCAGCTTCAATTTCGACGGTAAGGAAGTCGCGCTGGTCGAAGCCCTGGGTCCGGCCCGCGGCGCACTTGGCGACTGGGTCGAGAATTCGGGCGCGTTCAATGGCCTGGTGTTCCAGGACAAGTTCGAGCGCGGTTTCCGGCTCTCGGACGTGCGGATGCTGGGGTCTCGCACGCCATTCAACGATTTCAGCCTGCGCGCCGACTATGCGCGTGGACAGGGGCGAGCGCTGGCGTTGGGCGATGCGCGCATCTCCTGGTTCAACGCCCCGCGTCCCGCCTACGATCCGCGCACGCCGTGGATGGAAGAGCCGGACCCCACCTTCCAGGTCAGCTATTCCTTCGCTGGCGGTGAAGTGGCCATCGGCCGTGGCGGCGGGCCGGAGAGGCTGACGCCCGGCCTGATGCTGGTCGACGATCCTTCCGGGCCGACGACGCTTGGCTCGGGCGACAGCTGGAGCAGCATCTCCCACTCCTTCGGATCGGTTACGCTCGATTTCCGCAATGCGAATGGCCTGACGCGCAACGCCAGCAGCTTCGGCGTCGGCACGGGTGGGTCTGACTGGGCGGTGCGGCTTGGCTATGCGTCGCTGCGCGACGATCAGACAACGCTCGGCGGTTCACTGCAGAGCCGCTTTGGGCAGGACGACCAGACCCGCATGGCGGCAATGAGCCTGGAAGGTCGCAAGGACGTCGGCCTTTGGACCTTCTCCGGCTCGGGCGAGGTCGGTGAGGCCCGTATCGATGCGCTGAACGTCTCCGGCCTCTGGACCAGCGCCTGGTCGGTAAGCGCGCAGCATCCGTTCGCGGGAGGCGCCATGCGCTTCTCGATGGGCCAGCCGCGTCGCGCGGAAGGCGGACAGCTGGCGTTCAACGCGCCGATCGAGGTCACGAAGAATGGCGATATCGCCTATGAGGCGCGCATTGCCGGACTTACGCCGTCGGGTCGCGAGGTAGATCTTGAAGCGGCGTGGCTGACCAATCTTGGCCCGCTGACGACGCTGGAAACGGCGCTGGCGCTATCGACACAGCCCAATCACATCGCAGAGGCAAAGCCCGAAACGGCCGTGTGGCTCAGCCTTCGCCACGCCTGGTGACGCCGGGCTGCTGAAGGCGGCGTACGCGGCGCATGGCGCGTCGCACCGCGAGGCCCATGCGTTGCATCGACCGGCTGCGGCGCGGCGGGGCGAGGCGGCGAACCTCGGTGGTGCCGCGTGCAGCAAGAAGTTCCGCGCGGCGCACGATGTCCGGTTGGGCCAGATCGTCCGGCGTCGCCATCAGCCGCCATGAGACAGAGCCGCGACGCGCGACGCCCGATATCTGACGCGCAACCAGCGGGGCGAACAGAAGCACGCAGGCCATCGGCAGGTTCTGCAGCATGAAGCTCGGCGACACCGCGAAGGAAGCCACCAGCAGGAGCATGCCGAAGATCATGTGCTGCTGGTAGTGACGCACCAGATCGCTCCAGGAGAACCCATTGCGGTCACGCACCTGCGGACGCCAGCCGCCATCGACACCCACCAGCGTTGAGAGGATCGAACCGGCGTGGTTCACCATGATGATCGGCGCCATCAGCGCGGTCATGCCGAGGTCGCAGACGACAGCAACCAGGAAGCGCGGATGACGGTCCCAGCCGGGAAGCTTTCCTGCGGCCCATAGAATGATCGCGAGCCATTTCGGCGACGTGAGCAACACGACCGAGATCAGCAGCAGCCGCAAGCCTGCGGTGGGATCAGGCGGCACGGCCGCCAGCATCTCGGTGTCAAAGAATTTGGCGTTGCAGGCGATGAGCACGCCCATCACCACAAGGCTCAGCCAGAGCAGACCCGAGACATAGCTCATCAGGCCCGCGAAAATGTGCACCTTGGAGAGCCAGTCGAAACCCTTGGCGAACAGGATCTGCACCTGCTGGATATTGCCCTGGCACCAGCGGCGGTCGCGCGCAGCAAGATCGACAATGGTCGGCGGCGCCTCTTCGTAGGAGCCAACAATGTCGCCCGCGATTTCCACGCGCCAGCCGGCGCGGCGGAGCAAGGCGGCTTCGACGAAATCGTGGCTCAAGATCTTGCCGCCGAGCGGTTCTCTGCCTGGCAGGTCGGGCAGGGCGGCATGCTTGGCGAAGGGCGCGAGGCGGATGATGGCGTTGTGGCCCCAGAAATTGCCCGCGCCGCCCGACCACCATGTCAGGCCCGCACCGAACAGCCCGCCATGGACACGCAGCGCCAGCTGCTGCGACCGCGCCGAATAGGTCCGCGCTCCGACGATCGCGAACAGGGTCTGGATCAGCGCGGTGCGCGGCCGCGCATCCATGCGCCGCACCAGCTCCAGCATCGCTTCAGCCGACAGCAGGCTGTCGGCGTCGAGTTCCAGCATGTAGTCGTAACGGCCGCCCCAGCGCTGGACGAAATCGTTGATATTGCCCTGCTTCTTCTGGGTGTTCTCGCGGCGGCGGCGATACCAGAATGGTTCGTCCGGGCGGCGGCGCATCAGGTCCTGGATCGCCTGTTCCTCGATCTCGGCGAGGGCGGGGTCCATCGTGTCGGAGACGAAGAAGACCTCGAAGCCCTTTTCGGCGCTGATGTCCTTCAGCGAGTCCCACATGGCCTCGGCGGCGGCGATCACCTTGGAGGGCTTCTCCTGGTAGAGCGCAATGATGATGGCGGTGAGGCTTCCCTTCACCGGCAGTTCCTTCGAAGGCGGCGGTGGCTTGCGCGAGGTCAGCAGGATCATCGCGCCGGCAAAGCAGGTGAGGGCGGCGACCGACAGGTAGAAGAAGTTGGCGGTGAACAGCCCGACGGCGGTCCATTCAAATCCGTTGACGCCGCCGGCGGCAAAACTGCCGAGCATGGCCTGCCCGGCGAAGGCCGTGGCGACGACCGCGCCAAACACGAGGATGAGGAAGCGCCATTTCCCGTCGGTTTCGTGCTCTGGGCGGCTGCGGCGTGTCAGCAATGGCTGCGCCGGCATCTCGAGTCGCTGCTCAGGCGGACGGCGGGCGAAGCCAGCGTCGAGGTTGGCGAGGCTCGCGGCTCGGACGCCGCTGCTTGCGGAAACTTCGGCGACACTCTGGTGAACGACGCCTTCTGGCGCCGTCCCGTCGATCTTCAATGACTGCACGCGCATGCACCCCTAGGAAAGATCAAGTCGTGCGAAGGGCCGGTGTGCCGTTCCGGACCCTGTGCTCCCCAGCGGACTGCCGCCGTTTCCTTTGGAATACGGCCCGTCCCGGGGAGGCGCTATAGCACGGGTTGGAGGGTAAGGGGCCATACCCAGAGGTGCAAAAGGGGAAACTGCCCCAGAATTAATCACTTGACTCTTTTTGCCTGCGCGATCCGCCGCTCTAGCATTGTTTTAGAGAGAGTTTCTCCCTCAACGGGAACCGCCTTTGTCAGCCTGGAGCCGCCTGCGGCGGCGTGACCGGGATGGCTGTCGCAGCGTCCGCGGGCGGCCGGTCTAGGATCAGCCGCTCGATGAAGAACTCCATCATCCGGGTGGTGTCGACGCCGGTGTGGCCCTTGTCCGGCCCCACCTGCACCTCGAAGCTCTGCCCCGCCTGCTGCAGCGCCTTGATCAGCTGCAGGGTGTTCTTCGGGTGCACGTTGTCGTCCGAGGTGCCGTAGTAAAGCAGCAGGTCGCCTCTCAGCCTGTCGACATAGGTGAGCACCGCCGCCCGGTCATAGGCGTCTGCGTCGGTCTGCGGCAGGCCGAGATACCGCTCGGCATAGGTGGTGTCGTAGAGCCGGTAGTCCGTGACCGGCGAACTGGCCGACGCCGCCTGCACGGCGTCCGGGTGACGCATCAGCACCGTCGCTGCGACTGTGCCGCCATACGATGTGCCGTAGATGCCTACGCGGGTATGATCCACATACGGCCGGCTCCTCAACGAGCGGATACCCGCCGCGATGTCGTCCATCTCCGCGACGCCGAGCTGCTTGTACGTCGCATCGAGGATCTTCCGCCCGCGCCCCGAATTCGTCCGCGCATCCACTTTCAGGATCAGGAACCCGTACTCCGCCAGCTGACTGGCATTGGCGAAAGTCTCGGTGAGTCCGCCGGAGCCTGGCCCACCATAGACATACACCAGCATCGGATACTTCTTCTGCGGATCGAAGGTCGATGGGAATTGCAGCTGCCCGAACAGCGGTGTCTTCCCGTCCGCCGCCGTGAACGTGAACATCTCGGCGGTCTTCAGGCCCGCATCGTTGAACCGGCTCATGTCGGCCGAAGTCACATCGGCGATCAGCTTGCCATTGAGATCGCGCAACCGCGCAACCGCCGGCTTGTCATGCGTCTGCGCGACATCGACGAAGAACTTGCCGTCGGGCGCCACATCCACCCGGTGCGTGAATTCCGGATCGGTGAGGCGCTTGTCGCCGGATCCGTCGAGCTTCACGCGGTGCAGTTGCACCATCATGTGGTTGTCGCCAGAACGCGCGGTGTACCAGAGCCATCCGGTCTTCTCGTCCACCTTCACGATATCGACCATGTCGAACGCGTTGCGCGTCAGGCGCGCCAGCTGTTTGCCGGTCAGGTCGTATAAATAGAGGTTGCGGAAGTCCGTCCGCTCTGACGTCCAGATGAAGCGTTTGCCATCATCGAGAAAGCGCGGCGCCTCGCCGTCCGCCCATGTGTCCGGCCGGCTCTCTCGCACCACGCTGCGGCACTTTCCAGTCGCGGGCAAACAGGCGCCGAGGTCGTAGTGCTTCTGCAGGCGATCCGCTCGCCGAACAAGGATTTCCGATCCATCCTTCGTCCATTGAGCCTCCCAGATGTAGTGGCCGACAACGTCGTTCGAGAACGGCGCCCCCTCGCGTACATCCATCGTTTTCGTTACGCCTGTCGCGGTGTCGTAGATCAGCAGGTCCGCCACCGGATTGTCCGTGCCCGGAGACGGATAGGCCTGCGTCAGCATCGTCGACAGCGTCTTCGTCTGGTCGAGTTGCAGGAAGTAGTCATCGACCTTCTTCTCGTCATAGCGCATCCACGCCAGCTTCTTGCCGTCGGGCGACCACCACACCGGCGTCTGGATCCTGAACTCCTCGAGATAGACATACGATCCGACGCCGTTGCGGATGCGCGCCTCGCGTCCGCCGTCGGTTGTGATCTGCTTCTCCGCTCCCCCTCCGGTGGGAACGATCCAGATATTCCCGTCACGCGTGACAGCGCGCCACTGACCGTCCGGCGAAGCAATATCCGCCTCCTGCCCAAGGCCTCGCGCCAGGACCAGGCCGTTGTGATTGGGCGTGATTGCCGTCGGCTTCGGCGGCGGTGGTTCAGTGGCCGCCGCCGCCTTCGCCACAACGTCGAAGCGCCAGTACCCGTCGCCGAGCTTGTACGAGAATGATTTCGAGTCCGCCGTCCATTCGGCGTTGATCGCGCCGGACTTCACGGCGCCCGGAATCTTCGGCGCGATCTCGCGATACTGCTCGTAGCCAGGCATCGTCCTGATGCGCGACTGGGCCAGCGCAGGCGCTGCAGCCAGCACAAGCGCGCTAAGCGTAAATCCGATCCGGCCAATCCTCGACGTCATCGCCCGTGTCCCTGCAACCAGTCAGCTGACCCGGCGCTACTCTAGGGACCAACGCCGCCCAAGGTCGAGGGGCGGGGACAGGGTGCGCCATCGCAACTGCTTGAGCAGAATCGCGCGCGGCCCTATCCCGGCTCGCATGGACCCCGGACCAACCCAGGACATATCGCGCCCCGAGCGGCGCGGCGCCTTCCTGCTCCTCTTCTTCTGCCTTCTGGCGGTCGGGGCGGGGAACACGATGCTTACGTCGGCGGTGCTCCCCCCGCTCACCCGCGAGCTTGGTCTGCCGGACTGGACGGCCGGCGCGATCTTCTCGCTGTCGGCCGCCATCTGGGTCGTCACAGCGCCCTACTGGGGCAACCGGTCGAACCTATGGGGCAGGCGCAAGGTCGCCGCCATAGGGATGTTCGGTTTCGCCGCGTCGATGTTCTTCTTCGCGCTCACCTCGATGGCGGCGCTGCTCGGCTGGATCGACAACTGGGTGCTGATCTTCGTGCTGCTGCTTGTCGCACGCACGCTGTTCGGCGTGTTCGGCTCTGCCACCAATCCCGCCGCCCAGGCCTATGTCGCCGATCGCACCAGCCGCGAAGAGCGGATGGACGAGATTGCGACCCTCACCTCGGGCTTTACGCTTGGCCAGATGGCGGGCCCTGCCGCCGCTGCTGCGCTCATCACCGCTGGCGCGTTGCTGTCACCGGCGGTTGGCTTGCTGGTGCCGGTCGTCGTGATCACCATCATCGCTACGATCATCGCGTTCCTTGTGCTGACCAAGCTTCCAGAGCACAGGGAGCCGCGTACTGACGCGGGCCTGGGGCGATCGGGCGCGAAGGGATTGTGGCGGCATCCGGCCATTTTCCCGTACCTGCTGTATGCGGTCGGCCTGTCGCTCGTGACGGGCGTGCTGAGCCAGACTTTTCCATACGCGATCATGGACCGCATGGGCGCGCCCGGCGCGCTCTCAGCGCAATACACTGGCCCCGCGATGACCATGGGCGCGATGGCGACGCTGATCTCGCAGCTTGTGCTGATCCCGCGCATGAAGCTGCCGATCCGCTCGCTGATGGTCTACGGCGCGATCATGCTGGCCATGGCCTCGCTGTTCATGGTGTGGGCGCAGGACTTCGCGCTGTTTGCCTTCGCCATGATACTCTTCGGTTTCGGTCAGGGCTTCGCGCGCCCGGGGTTTTCCGCCGGCGCCTCGCTCGCCGCCACGCACGAGCAGCAGGGCGACGTCGCCGGCCTCGTCACCGCCGCCAACGGCATGGGCTTCGTGATCTCGCCCCTGTTCGGTCTCTGGATGTACGAAGCCGTCGATCCGGCATCGCCCTTCATCTTCTGCACGGTGCTGGTGGTGGCGATGGCGATCTACGCGTACTTCACCGCGCAGCGTGACGACATGGGGCGCTCCTCGGCAGTGGCTGACGCTGTCGCGAAGGACAAGCCTCCGGAGTAGCTGGCAGCACGCATAAACGACGCGCTGCAGCACGGCATTTCCTTGGACGCTCCCGGCGCCGCGCAGTATCCCTCACGAAACCGTGTGTTCGCCTGCTTCGGGCCGCGATTGCGCCTGAATGCGGGTCGAGCGTTCGGCACTGTCCAAAGGGGGACCAGCTCATGACCCGCCATCTGACAATCCGACTCCTCGCCGCCGCCTCGGCGCTGATGATCGCGCACAGCTTCGCCGCCGTCGCCCAGCAGCAGCCACAACAGGCAAAGCTCACCAAGGAACAGACGAAGGAGCTTGAGCGCGCCGGCCCAAGCCTCACTGCCTACGTCGATGGCGTCCGCAACGAGCGATCGAAACGCGAACTCGGCATCTCCTCGCTTGAGGTCGATGTCGATGTGCGCGGCGACATCGCCGAGACCACCGTCACGGTCGCGTTCGAGAACCCGACCAGCAGCATTCTCGAAGGCCAGTTCGTGCTGAACATGGCGCGCGGCGCGGCCGTCACCGGCTATGCGCTCGACATCAACGGCACGCTGATCGATGGCGTGCTGGAAACGAAGTACAAGGCGGCCGAAGCCTACCAGCGCCGCGTCAACGTCCGCATCGATCCGGGCCTCGCCGAGGTCGACTACAGTGACAAGTTCGAGACGCGCATCTATCCGATCCCCGCGCGCGGCTCGCGCACCATCCGCCTGCGCATGGTCAACCAGTTCGATCCGGACACCGGCTATACGCTGCCGCTTTCGATCGGCGACAAGATCAAGACCTTCAAGATGACCATTGATGGCGAGGCGCAGATTGTCGCCGTCCCGTCCGGCCTGCCGTCCTCCGGAAATGTCATCGAGGCTGAAGGCGTCACCCTGAAAGGCCCGCTCCGTCTGGCCGTCGCACCACGCGAGACGCCCATGCTGGTCAGCCAGCATCCCGGCGCCGAGCGCTTCTTCGACATCACAGCTCCGGTCTCGCGCACGACAGCCCCGCAGCGTGGGCCTCTGCACATCTTCTGGGATCGCTCCGTCTCGCGCACCGATGACGAACTCGCGAAGGAAGCCGATCTGGCGCAGGCCTTCGCCGAACGTCGAGGCGCCCGCCGCGTTGCGGTCACCTTCTTCGATAGCGGCAAGGCCGAAACCATCGAGGTCAACACCGACCAACTGTCCCGCCGCCTCAACGACGTGCGCTATCGCGGCGGCACCAGCTACGCCACGCTCGATGGCGTCGTTGTCGCGAAGGATGCGGACTGTCTGATGTTCTCCGACGGGCGCGTCTCGATCGACGAGCGTACCGGCTTCCGCCTGCCTTGCGCCGTGCTGGCCGTATCCAGCGGGCCGGAAAGCGATGCTGCCTGGCTGTCGGATCTCGCAGACCGCACCGGCGGTGTCTTCACCACGCTGACCAAGACCAATTCCAGCGACGTCCTCACGCGCATCTCGAAGCCGGATGCCGCGATCCTGTCCGTCATGGATGCCAGCGGGAAGGCAATCGACTCCGTGCGCCTCGCGTCCGATCCGCGCAACTTCCATATCGTAGGCCCGCTGCCGTCGGATGGCGTGGTGCTGGTGCGTGTGGCGGGGGAGAGCGAGCCGCGCCGTTTCACCGCTTCGTCCAGCCGCACGCCGACTTTCGCCGGTCCCGGCGCGCTCTGGGCGCGCCAGCGTCTTGGCGTCGAAGCGACCGAAAAGAAGCCGGATGATCTCGCCGCCATGGCCCGCCGCTACAACGTCGCGACGCCGCAGGCATCGTTCGTCGTGCTCGAGCAGCCGCGCGATTATGTCGACAGCGATATCGTTCCTCCGTCCAACTACCCCAAGCAGCTGCAGGTCCAGTACGCCTCGCTGCGTGCATCTGCGGACGCCGCCGAATCCCGCACCCAGGAAATGCGCCTGACGCAGGTCGTGGCGATGTGGGAAGAGCAGAAGACGTGGTGGGCGAAGAAATTCGACGGCAAGGTTCCGGAATCCGAGAAGCGCGCGATGGCGGAAGACTCCCGCCAGATGGCGGCCTCGCCCCGTCCCGCCCCGTCCGCACCGCCGCCTGCCGCAATGGCTCGCGATGATGGCGCGCGCGACGTCGTTGTCATGACAGGCTCGCGGATCGCAGGCGCGACATCGGAGTCCGCCGTGCCCGTCCAGGCGTTCGCCGAGGAGGATGGAGACATCCGCAACAACACGGCTCCCGCCGGCGGCGGCCGTGCTGGCAGCATCAAGGTCGCCGACTGGAATGCCGACCGTCCCTATCTCGATCGTCTCGACAAGGCCGGCGCCAACTTCGAAGCCGCCATCGACAAGGAGATGAAGGAGCAGGGCCTGATCCCGCTCTTCTGGTTCGACGTCGCCGAATGGCACTGGCAGGCAGGCCGCAAGGAAGAAGCCCGCCGCGCCATCGAGGCCGCGCTCGACCTGCCGACGCGCGACAACCAGACGCTCGCCATCGTCGCCTCGCGCCTCCTGCGCTATGGCTCGCACGACCGCGCCATCTGGCTGCTCGAAAAGCTGGTTGAGCGTGAGACGGATCGCCCGCAGCCGATGCGCACGCTCGGCCTCGCCCTGGTCGAGCGCGCCAAATACGCCAAGACCACCGACGCCGCGAAAGCCGATCTCGCCCGCGCGGTCGATCTGCTCGCCAAGGCCGCAACAACCGTCACCGATGTCGCCGCGCGTGGCATCGAGACGGTAACCTTGATGGAAGCCAACGCCGCGCTGGCCAAGCTCAAGGCGATGGGCGGTTCATCGAGCGCTCTCGATGAGCGTCTCGTCGCGCTGCTGACGGCCGATGTGCGTGTGGTGATGGAATGGAACACGCCGCGCACGGACCTCGACTTATGGGTCACGGAGCCCAAGGGCGCGCGCGTGGGCTATTCCTCGCCGCTCTCGCCTTGGGGCGGAAAACTCTCCGGCGATGTGACCAACGGTTATGGCCCGGAGGAATACGTCATCCGCAACGCCAACTCCGGAAAGTATGTCGTCCGCGCCAACACCTTCGCCTCCGACCGCGCCAACCCCAACGGTCCCTCGACTTTGACCGTCCGGCTGATCCGCAATTTCGGACGTCCGAACCAGAGCGAGGAACTGATGGATTTCGAGATGGCGTCCGAAGACCGCGGCGAAGTCGAAGTCGGCGAGTTCACGCTGGAATAGAGGAATAGAAGACCGCGCCGGATCGCTCCGGCGCGGCTTCCACGCACTCAGAAATTTATCGACCGATCAGCCCGGCGGCGGTTGGACCGGCGCCGGAGCAGGTTGCGGCGCGGGCGCGGGCTGAGGAATGTTGCGCGCTGCGTCGCGCGCACTGTCGCCGATATCGTCAGCGGCATCGCCGACGCTGTCAGCCATCCGCTCGATCGCGGTGTCTTCCGCGCTGCGATTGGTCTGCCCGTTGTAGAACATCCAGGCCAGAACGCCGACGCCGACGATCAATGCGCCGACAGCAAAATATAGAAAACCGTTTCCACCGCTCGTGCGGCGTTCCTCGACAGCCATGCTGTTCTCCCATTAGTTGCGGGAGTCGAACGCACTCAGGTTAAGGCGGTTCCGGCGCCTGCCAGTGGAACCATGAAGGGAACTCAGGCGCCTTGCGCGGCAACCAGCACGACATCCAGCATCGCGGTGGTCGGGAAGCCGTCGGCGACGAGGCCCTTGGCCTTCTGGAATTTCTGCAGCGCGCCGCGCGTGCCGCGGCCGATGATGCCGTCCACCGTGCCGGCATTGTAGTTGAGCTTGTTGAGCGCGGCCTGCAGATCCTTCGCCTGTTGCTGCGTCAGCATCACGATGTCGGTCGGCCATGGACGCGACAGGTCGGGCCGCCCGGCAAGGCGATCCGCCAGCAGGCCAACGGCCAGCGCATAGCTGTCGGCATTGTTGTAGCGCTTGATGACGCCGAAATTGTCGAACAGCAGGAAAGCCGGGCCATATGAGCCCGCCGGCAGGAACAGCTCGGCCAGCAGCGTGTCGGAGTTCGCGAACTCCGGCGCCGTTGAGGGCGTGAGGTTCATCGCCTTCCATGCGGCGACCGTCAGCTTGCGCCCATCGCCCACCGAGTAGTCGAAGCCTTCCGGTATGTGCGTCTCGACGGCCCAGGGCTGTCCCTTCTTCCAACCGGAGTTGGTGAGATAATTCGCCGCCGACGCCAGCGCGTCGCCCGTGTTGGCCCAGAGATCCTTGTGGCCGTCCCTGTCGAAGTCGCGACCGTGCTGGAGCAGGGTGGACGGCATGAACTGCGTCTGGCCCAGCGCGCCGGCGTAGGACGCCTTGCGGAACTGGTCGCGCGTGGCCGAGCCGTTCTCGATCAGCTGCATGATGGCCAGCAGCTCGCCTTCGTTGAAATCCTTGCGGCGGCCGATGGCGGCCTGGCTGGCCAGCACGCGCGGCGCGTCGTCATTTCCGATGAAGGAGCCGTAGCTCGACTCCATGCCCCAGATCGCCGCCACGATCTCGCGTGGTGGCGCGTAGGATTCCTCGATGGCGTCGAAGATCGTGGAATTGGCCGCCATCTTCGACTGGCCGTTGGCGATGCGCGTGGGAGAGACGGCGGTCTTCGCATAATCCCAAATCGGCTTCACGAACTCGGCCTGGTTGTCGAAGGATTGCGTCTGCACGGTTGGCTCGACGGGCACGAGGCCATCCAGCACCTGCTTGATGATGGCGTCGTTGCGCCCTGTCTGATCCGCCTTGGAGGCGAACTGCACGCGCCAGGCGTCGAACTGCTGGTCGCCCGAGCTGGCGAAGCCGAACGTGCCCCCGCCGGTCGATCCGCCGCCGGACGAGGGCGGGGCGGGCGAGTCGGGCGGAGAATTGGGTCCGGCCGTTCCGGGGGCTTTGGTCGTCTCGCACGCGGCCAGGGTCAGCCCCATGGCGATACCGGCGATGGCCCAGCGCATGGATCGGACAGACATCCTGACAGCCTCCGGCGACCCTCTGGTCCCTTAACACGAAACCCTGCGGCAAACTGGCAGGACTTTCATGAATGGCGCCCGAACGTTAAGGCTAATTTACGTCTGCCGCCGGGCAAGGCCCGGGCTTGGTGTCGCCGGTTGACAGGTCATCGACCCTCCGTTAAGTGCCCCGCTCCCGCAGGTTCCAGACAGTCCGTTGGCCCCATGAAAGTCCGCTCCTCGCTCAAATCGCTGAAGGGCCGTCACCGCGACTGCAAGGTCGTTCGCCGCAAGGGCCGGACCTACGTAATCAACAAGACCGATCCGCGCTTCAAGGCGAAGCAGGGCTAAGGTTCTCCCGTTCAATTAAAGCCGTTTGCCGCTGTTCCAGCGGTTGCAGATGCTTGCCCGCGTCACGGCAGCCTCGCATAGTGGGTTCATGTTCCGTCTGTCTCTTCCCCTTGCCGCCGCGCTGGCCCTTGCCGCCTGCGACAAGTCCTTTGCGCCCGGCACGGCCGAGGAGGGCGAGGCCCCGAAGGAGCTCGCCCAGTCCGAGAAGGAAGTCGGCGACCCCCGCGAGCTGCTGGAAAATCTCAGCCAGGACCTGCTGGACAAGCTGAAGACAACCGAGACCGAGGAAGAAGCCGCTGTCCTCGAGGAAGAGGTGTGGGACGCCTGGCTCGTTTCGGGCAGCCCGACCGTCGACGTGCTGATGCAGCGCGGTCTCGAATACCAGCAGATGGAAAACCTCGAAGCAGCACGCGACGCCTTCGATCGCGCCATCGCCATCAAGCCGGACTATGCCGAGGCATGGAACCGCCGCGCCGTGCTGTTCTTCAACGAAGGCAAGTATGACGAGGCGATCGCAGACCTCGAAAGCGCGATCCAGAACGAGCCCCGTCACTTCGGCGCATGGATCGGCCTCGCAATGATCTTCGAGTCGATCGAACGCCCTGAAGCTGCGCTGAAAGCCTACGCGAAAGCGCTGGAAATCCACCCGCACGCGCAAGCTGCCGTGCAGGGCCAGAAGCGTCTGGAGCGCGCCGTTAACGGCCGTTCGCTCTAGGCTCACAATCTGCCCACAGCCTCATGCACAGGGAATCCCGCGCTGCGACGCCCGCGCCGTTGGTTGTGGTTTTCCGTCCGACTAAAGTGAGCCGGGAAGCTTCCTCGGAGATCACACATGGACGACGGCGCATCGGCAGCCGCCCTCACGCAGGCGGCGAAGGACAAGCTCAAGCAGACGGTCATGAAGATCGAGAAGCTTGAGGAAGAGAAGAAAGAGGTCGGCGGCCAGATCAAGGACGTCTACCAGGAAGCCAAGTCCATGGGCTACGACACCAAGGCCCTGCGCACGGTGATCCGCCTCCGCAAGCTCGACCGCCAGGAGCGCGAAGAGCAGGAAGCGATTCTGGATACCTACCTGCTGGCGCTGGGCGAAATCTGACGCCGCTTCGCGGCGCGTGAGCGGCGAGTAGTTGTCCGGTCGAATCGAGCTGCGGGCGCAAATACTACGCACCATGCCCTATTCACTACTCATGGGCCGACGCGCTAGCGTCGGCACATGCCCAAGCGCGAAGTCGACAAGCGCAAGACGTCCAAGGCCCTGCGCAAGCTGCGCCGCGCCGCCGATCGCGCAAGCGAGGAGGGCGGGGCCGGCCTCACGACGTGGGAGAAGGACTTCGTGGAAGGCGTCACCGGCCGTCTCGAGAAATACGGCTCAGCCTTCCGCGACCCCGGCAAGGGCCGGCTGGAAGAAGCGCTCTCCCAGCGCCAGGCCCAGGTCGCCCGCGTGATCGACAAGAAGTCCCGCAAGGGGAAAGCGGACGCAGACAAGCCCGCCGACAAGGAGCGCAAGCCCCAGTCCGGCCTGAAGCCCCACTCCACGCTCAACAAGTCCACGTTCAAGCGGAAAAGCCCCATGCGCTCGAAAGCGAAGCCGGGCTGGACGCCACGCGTTCGCGACATCAACGACGACATCACGCCTGAAGAACCAGCGGCGCCCGCCCCGAAACGCCCAACCCTGAAAGTCATCCCCGGCGGCAAGGCGCGCTGAGGCGCTTCGCCCTTTGCGTTTTCCGGCGCGACTCCGTAAGCGGCTATGACGCCATACGGAGTTCCCGGTGACCCATTTCGTCCCCATCGAGCGTACAGCGGAACACAGCTACGCGCTGCGCGTGACGGAGGAACTCTGCGTCGGCCCGCTCGGCCACGTCTTCCTGTTCGGCGGGGCAGGGCTCGGCGCCGCTGTCCGCGCGCTCGAGCAATCTTTCGAACGCGGTCTCGTCTGGGCGACTGCGCAATACGTGTCGTTCGCGCGGCTCGGCAGCACGGTCCAGCTCGATGTCGCGGTCGCGCAGGCCGGCCGTTCCGTGACGCAGGCGATGGTAACCGGCCGCGTCGGCGGCGACACGATCTTCAACGTCATGGCCTCGCTCGGCGAGCGCGACGGCTATCCAGACCAGCACTGGCGCGACATGCCCGACATGCCGCCGCCCGAAGCCTGCGAGCAGGAGCCGCAGCGTCCGACACAGGATCCCAACTCCCGCCTGCGCCAGGGTCTCGACGTGCGCGCAAAGCCCGGTCCTTCCCGTCACGAAGAGGCGATGAAGACCGGCCGCTCGCAGCTCTGGATCCGCACCAAGCAGCCAGGTCCGATAGATGCCGCCACGCTCGCCATCTTCGCGGACTTCGTTCCCGGCGCGATTGGCGGAGCGCTGGGCCGTGGCGGCGGCGGCAACAGTCTCGACAACAACCTGCGCGTCCGGAAGATCGTGCCGACGGAATGGGTGCTGTGCGATGTGCAGGCGCAGGCCGCTGCGCGCGGTTTCGGCCACGGCCACATGCGCCTCTATGCCGAGGACGGCACGCTGATGGCCACGGCCAGCCAGTCCATTGTCCTTCGCTCCTATCACGAACCTGCCAAAAGCGGCTGATCGGCCAGAAACCCGCTGAATCAGCCCGCTTGCGCGTTGCCGCCCGGCGCGAGAACATGGAGGCAGGCGGGTAATTTTTCGCGGGACTTGCAGTGATGTTGAAGGGGCTGGCGCTTGGAACAGCGCTTCTTGGGGCGGCGCTCGCAGCGCCTGCCGCGCTTGCGCAGGGCGATCCCCTTCGCGGCCAGTTCGGCGTCATGGAAATCGCGATGTCGCCCGCCGAGGCCGCTGCCGACATTTCGCTGATGGCCGATGCGCTGCAGAAACTTCCGCCGCAACGCCCCGGCGTCGTCGACACCTACATTCTCTCCGCCTCGTTCTGGAACGATCCGGTGTTCGAGCGCGAGGCGAGCGAGGCCGCCGGCATCCTCGCCCGCCGCTATGACGCGACCGACCGCACCATCATTCTCTCCGCCGGCAAGGGGCAGGGCGTGCCGCGCGCCTATCCCTCGTCCGACCCGAACAACTTCAACGCCGCGCTCGGCCGCATCGGCAAGATCATCGATCCGAAGGAAGACCTTGTCGTCGTCTTCGTCACCTCGCATGGCGGGCAGGACGGCGCCGTGGCGATCCAGGAACAGGGCCGCATGGGCGGTGCCCTGCGCGCCGCGAACCTCCGCAACTCGTTCATGCAGGCCGGCATCAACACCAAGCTGGTGATCGTCTCTGCCTGCTTCTCCGGCCACTTCATCCTGCCGTTCTCGGATCCCAACACGGTGGTGCTAACCGCCGCCGCCGCCGACAAGACATCATTCGGCTGCGAGCCCAGCCGCGACTGGACCTTCTTCGGCGACGCCCTGTTCAACCACGCGCTGCGCAGCGGCGATGCGCTGATCCCCGCCTATGACGAAGCGCTGACCCTGATCGCCAAATGGGAAGGCGACATGCACACGACCTGGCAGGCGCTTCCGGCCGCCCAGCGCACGCGCCAGCCCGAGCCGCTCCCCTCCAACCCGCAGCGCAATGTCGGCGACTCCGCAATCGCGGTGATCGCCAAGGCCGAAGCCTATGGCAATGCCATCGCCTGCGCCGGCCATCTCTCCTTCGCGCTCGATCGCACCAAGACAGGCCGCCCTTTGAAAGGCCTCACCGACCCCAACGCTGTCACCGCCGCACAGACAGCCGCAGCGGGCAGAGCCAACGCCGAAGGCGCCACGCGCGGCCGCTCGCAGCAGGACACGGCAAAAGCCATCGCCGTCGTCTCCGCCTCCGTGCTTCAGGTGTCGGCGCAGCAATCCGCCGAAGTCGCCGCGCACGCTGTGCGCTGCCTCGCGCCGTAGCTAGCGCCCCAGTTCCTTCGTCGCCTCTTCAACGCCTTTCACCGTAAGGGGGAACATGCGGTGGCCGCCGATGATCTGGCGGATCAGGTCGGTCGAGCCGGAATATTCCCAGCCGGAGGGATGCGTCGGGTTCAGCCAGACGAGATGCGGATACACATCGACGAACCGCTGCAGCCAGACGGCGCCCGGCTCCTCGTTCCAGTGCTCAACCGAGCCGCCGGGATAGGTGATCTCGTAAGGGCTCATCGCGGCGTCGCCCACGACGATGACTTTGTAATCGGCCGGGAAGCGGTGAAGCACGTCCCAGGTCGGCATCTTGTTGATGTTGCGACGGCGGTTGTCCTTCCACACGCCCTCATAGATGCAGTTGTGGAAGTAGAAGAATTCGAGGTTCTTGAACTCCGTCCGCGCCGCGGAGAACAGCTCCTCGCAGGCCTTCACGTGCGGATCCATCGAGCCGCCGATGTCGAGGAACATCAGCAGCTTCACCGCATTGCGACGCTCAGGTCGCATGACGATGTCGATATAGCCTTCCTTCGCCGTCTTCCGGATCGTGCCGTCGAGATCGAGTTCTTCATCGGCCCCGTCGCGCGCCCACTTGCGCAAGCGGCGCAACGCGACCTTCAGGTTGCGCGTGCCGATCTCCACAGAGTCATCGAGGTTCTTGAACTCGCGCTTGTCCCACACCTTCACGGCGCGCTGGTGGCGCGACTTGTCTTGTCCGATCCGCACGCCTTCGGGATTGTAGCCGTGCGCGCCATAGGGCGAGGTGCCTGCCGTGCCGATCATCTTGTTGCCGCCCTGGTGGCGCTTCTTCTGCTCCTCCATGCGCTGCTTCAGCGTCTCCATGAGCTTGTCCCAGCCGCCCATGGCTTCGATCTGTTTCTTCTCTTCCTCGGACAGGAATTTCTCGGAGAGCTTCTTCAACCACTCTTCGGGAAACTGGTGCACATCGACGCCGTCGGAGAACGAGTCGAGCCCCTTGAAGACGTGACCGAACACCTTGTCGAACCGGTCGAGATGCTTCTCGTCCTTCACCAGCGCCGCGCGCGCGAGATAGTAGAAATCCTGCACCTCATTGCCGCCGGCGCCGCTGACCACGCCCTTGTCCATCGCCTCCAGCAGCGTGAGGTATTCCTTGAGCGTCACCGGCACCTTGGCGGCGCGCAGCTCGTGGAAGAAGTGCTGGAACATGGGTCATCTCCGGCGAGAAGGGCAGGTTAGCGCGCCTCGCCGGGAAGATCAAAACCGCTGTTTTCCGGGTGTCAGCCGGCGTCCGAGGGCCGGTCCTGCGGCGGGGTCTGGCCGTCGTCCAGCGTGTGCTGCAGCGGGCGCGGCTTCAGGGCGGGGAGCGCCTCGAACGTCGCGATCTCAAGGTCGAAATAGGGCGCGCCGTTCTGCGAGATCGAAATCGTCTTTGGCCATTTCACGCCGTTGCTCACGACCTCGCCGGAGAACTTCACGACTTCCTTGATGTCCGCACCACCTGCAGCATCGCGAACCGTGAGTTCGGCTCCGATCAGCTTGCCGGTTGCATCGAAGGTCAGCCGCGCCGGAGCGCCGCCGGGAAGCTGGGTGCTGATCGCGCGCGTGCCCGCTTCGCCTGGAGCCGCTTCCTCGACCTTCACGCCGGCGTCCTTCAGCGGCGTCAGCAGCATCAGCTTGTAGAGCCCGAACTGCTGGTTCTCGTGAACCGCCTGCGCTTCCGGCATCGGCGTCCAGACAACTCCGTTCACCGTCCAGCCCTTGCCCTGTTCGGTCTGGATCGTGCGCGCCTTCTTGGGGCCCTCCGCATCGGTCCATGTCGTCGAGCGCGCCCAGTTTGTCGCCGGGCGCAGCAGCGTGATGACGTTGATGTTCGTGGTCTTGCCTTCGGCGGTCACGGTGGCCTTGCCGGTCCACTCGACTTCCTTGACCTGTTTCAGCGCGGCTTCCCCGCCGGCCGCCTCGATCGCCGCATCCAGAACGCTCTTGCCGGCATAGACGCTCGGCGCAGCCTGCTCGGGCGCCGCCATCTCGCTCGCCGTTGCACAGGCGCCCAGCGCCGCCGCCAGCGCCACAGCCGCGATTCCGCGTTTCAAGAAGGTCATGATGGCTCTCCCCGTCAGATATGCCAGCGTGTTCCGCCGATCGATGGGAGGCTCTTAGCGCAGACTCGCGTCCAATGCGAAGGCCGAGGCGTCGCACATGCGCGCCCGGCGACATAAAATGCTTGTCAGATGCGGCCTGCGCGGCCCGATCACACGACTTTGAGGTCGATCAGCGACTTCGCCGACGCGATCAGCGCTTCCTGCGCGGTGCGGAATTTGACGCCCAGAACGCGCGAGGCCTTGGCATTGCTGGCCTTGCGCGTGCGGCCCAGCTCCGTCACCGTTTGCCGGTAGATCGGCTGGAACATCGCCATCAGCCTCAGCGCCCAGTCCGGCACTTTGCGCTTCGGGATCTTCTTGTCGTACGCGGGAATTTCCTTGCGCAGCACGTCCGCCGCCTCACTGAACCACATGAAATCATGCGTCGCCAGGAAGCGCTGGCCCGTGGCTTCCGGCAGCTCCATCGCCTTCACATGGCACTCGGCGACATCGCGCACATCGACGAAAGAGAAGCCGATGCGCGGCAGGCCCGGCGTCTTGCCGTTCAGCAGCCGGATCGGAATTTCCAGCGAGGTTGAAACATCCGCCGACAATGCCGGCCCAAGAATGCCGGTCGGATTGATGGTCGCGAGCTCCAGCCCCTTGCCTTCACCGTTCACATAGTCCCACGCGGCGCGCTCCGCGATCGTCTTGCTCTTGGTGTAGGGCGTGTTGTCCGGCCCTTCGGGGTTCGACCACATCGTCTCGTCTGAAACCTCGGCGCGATCATCGCCATGGCCATAGGCGATCGCCGCCATCGACGATGTCATCACCACGCGCTTCACACCCGCAGCCTTCGCCGCCTTCAGCACGCGCAACGCGCCATCGCGCGCGGGTCGGATCAACTCCATCTCGTCCTTCGGATGCACGGCAGGGAAGGGCGAGGCTACATGCTGCACGAAATCGCAGCCTTTCACGGCTTCGGCCCAGCCGGCGTCGGCGCCGAGATCCGCCTCGACGAATTCAATGTCCTTCGCGCGCGCATCGTGTTTCGCCAGAACGCCGCGCACTTCCTCCGCGCGCTTCATCGACCGCAGCGTGCCGCGCACGCTGTAGCCCTTCGCCAGCAATTGCAGGATCAGGTGCTGCGCCACGAAGCCAGACGCACCGGTGACCAGAACACGCGCCATGCAAACCTCCCCAACAACACGTTGGAGGCTATGTCCGCCCGTTCCTTGACAGTGTCAAGTCGCTTGTGAGCGTCAGCTCACCTTGCCCTTGAGCGAGGCGAGCGTCGCCTTCGCGTCATACTGCTTCGGTCCGCCCGCCAGTGTCTCGCCCTTGCCCATGACGATCACGAGCGTCTGCGTGTTCTTGCCTTCGATCTTGCTCGCGATCTCGAACCACTCCTGACCCTTGTCGAGCGTCACCTGCGCCGCGCGCTGCAGCGTGCGATCGCTCACCACCTTCGCGGTCGCATCGCTCGGCGAGGTATAGACGATACGATAGCGGCCGCCCGCCATCATCTCTTCGGAGAAGCCAGTCGGCTGCCCGGCAGGCCCAACGCTCGGCCCGCTACCCATCGACGAACACGCGGATGCAAAGAGTATCGCCGCGGCGAGGACAATCCGTTTCATCGAATGGCTCCTGAAATCCGGTGTGCAGACCGACCGGATCATACGCCCGGACGCCGCCGCGGTTCCAGCCCTGCGCACATCACGGCATGCGCGCGAAGAACTCCGGCGTCTGCCGCGCATTTGTCCTTTGTTCGTAGGCATAGGCGAGCCCGATCAGCGTCGCCTCCGACCACGCCGGCCCGAAGAACGACAGCCCCACCGGCAGGTCGCGCACCTCGCCCATCGGCACGGTGATGTGCGGATAGCCCGCCACTGCCGCGAGGCTCGACGACGAACCAAGGAAGTGGTCGCCCGTCACCAGGTCCGTCGTCCACGCCGGTCCACCCGTCGGCGCAACGATCGCGACGACTTTGTTGTCTGCCAGCATCCTGTCGATGCCTTCCTTGCCCGCCAGCCGCGCCGCCGTCGCCTTCGCGTCGAGATACGCCTTGTCGGTGAAGGCAGGCGCCTTCGCCGCTTCCTCGAAGATGTCCTGGTTGAAGAACTCCATCTCCGCTGGCGTGTTCGCGTTGAACGAGATGAGGTCGGTTAGCGACCGCGTCTTCACTGCCTCCGGCGCCGTCGCAAGGTATGCATCGACGCCTGCCTTGAACTCCGCGAGCAGGATCGTGAACTCCGCCGCGCTGGCCTCGCGCCGCCCGGCGAACTCCTTGATGTCGATCAGCTCCGCGCCTGCTTCCTTCAGCTCGGCCAGCGCCTGTTCAAACGCTGCATCTGTCGGCCCGTGATAGCCCGCGAGGAATCGCGCCACGCCGATCCGCTGGCCCTGAAGCGCATTCGCATCGAGCGCCTTGGTGTAGTCGCTCTTCTTTGCATCGGCCTCCGCCGTCGCCGGATCGCTCGGATCCGATCCCGCCATCACCGTCAGCAGCAGCGCAGCATCCGCAACGGTCAGCGTCATCGGCCCGGCCGTGTCCTGCGTCGCGCTGATCGGAACGATATGTGTGCGCGGGATCAGGCCCACCGTTGGCTTGATCCCCACAACTCCGTTGGCTGAAGCAGGGCAGACGATCGATCCATCCGTCTCCGTCCCGATCGCCGCCGGCGCCAGTCCCGCCGCCACCGCCGCGCCCGAGCCCGACGACGATCCGCATGGATTGCGATCCAGAACGTGCGGGTTCTTCGTCTGCCCGCCCATGGCGCTCCAGCCTGAAGTCGACGAATTCGACCGGAAATTGGCCCATTCCGAGAGGTTGGTCTTGCCGAGGATCACCGCGCCCGCCGCCCGCAGCCGCGCCACCAGAGGCGAATCGCGTCCCGTCATGTTGGCCTGCAGCGCCAGCGATCCGGCCGTCGTCGCCATGTCCAGCGTGTCGATATTGTCCTTCAGCAGGATCGGCACGCCCTGCAGCGGGCCTTTGCTCACGCCTCCCGCGAACGCGTCATCCAGCGCCTTCGCGATCTTCAGCGCCTCCGGATTGATCGCCAGCACCGCATTGAGTGTCGGACCCGCATCGTCCACCGCCGTGATGCGGTCGAGATAGGCCTGCGTGACCGCCGACGCCGTCTTCGTCTTGCCCGTGATCTCCGCGGCCACCTGGGCGATCGTCTGCGGTTCCTTCACGAGGGCAGAGAAGTCATTCGGGTCCACCGTCTTCGGCGCCTCGCCCGGCTGGCATGCGGCCAGCGCCAGAATCGCCACGCTCACAAAAAGTTTTCTCATCGACCCCTCCGCGCCTCGCGCCGACATGACCACTGCGCTTGATCCATGTCGAGCCGGGCTACGGGACCGCAGCTTCGCCTCTCTGCCGCGGTAACACTTGTTGCTGCTTTCCTAATCGCCGCGCCTCACGCTTACGCAAGCGAGTCGGACGCGGCGAAAACCACCATTACAGCGTGGAAATCGCACCGTGCGCGCGACGGATTCCGCGCGAAGCGCGTCGCCAGAAAGCGTCCGGAATCGTCACCCCGTTAACTGATGCAACCCGTTGGGACTCAACGTGAATCGGCAAAATTTGCCGGAAACCTGATGGAAAGGATTCAGTGTGAAAAGAGCACACGTGGAGGCCGGGATTCCGTCCTCCTGAGTACGCGCGTCGACCGAATGTCGACTGAACTACACGACCAGGATGGTCCGGCCATGTCGATTTCAGCTCTTTCAGTCGCGCAGATTCGCGCACTGTCCACGACGGCCATCCAGAGCCTCTCCTCCACCTCGATCGGTTCGCTGACGACCACGCAGGTCGCGGCCTTCACGACGACAGGGATCGGGGCCTTCAGCTCCACCCAGTTCGGTGACTTCTCGACGACGCAGGTGAGGGCGCTCGCCACCACCCAGATCCCCTCGATCAACTCGAGCGTCTCCTTCACCTCCGGCCAGCTTCTCGTTCTCTCGGCCCAGCAGCTCGGTGTTCTCGCGACGGCGCAGGTCGCGACGATGGAAACGACTGCCATCCAGGGCTTCTCGATCACGCAGATTGGCGGTTTCTCCTCGACCAACCTGTCCAGCCTCGACCAGACGCAGGCCGGCGCGCTCACCACCACGCAGATCACGGCCTTCTCGACGACGCAGGTCGGCGGCCTCTCGGCGACGGACATCGGCGAGTTCTCGTCGACGCAAATGAGCGCCTTCACGCGCACGCAGATGGTGCGCCTCGGCACGGAAGCCGTCGCCGCGCTCGACACCACGCAGCTCGGCGCGATCGCCACCACGGTCCTGCAAGCGCTGAACGCCACGCAGCTCGGCGCACTCGAAGCCGCCGACGTCGCCGAATTCACCACCACGCAGATCGCCTCGCTGACCACCACGCAGGTCAAGAACTTCTCGTCGACCTTCATCTCGGGCCTGAGCGACGCGCAGGTCGCCGCCCTCACGACGTCGCAGCTCGGCGCGCTGACCACCACGAACCTCTCGGCGCTCGACGCCACGCAGGCCGGCGCCCTCACGACCACGCAGGTCAAGGCGCTCTCCACCACACAGATGCTGGCCCTCGACGCCACCGACGTCGGCGAATTCACCACCGCCCAGATCGCCGCCCTGACGAACACGCAGGCCCAATCGCTGACCTCGACCCAGCTCGGCGGCCTCGCCGACACCCAGGTCCAGGCCTTCACGACGACCCAGCTGTCCGCGCTGTCGACCACGCAGGTCCGCAACCTCACCACCGAAATTCTCGCCGCGCTCGACACGACGCAGGTGGCCGCCTTCACGGCCACACAGATCGCCAACCTGTCGACCACGAACCTCAATGCGATCGAGGCGACGAAGCTCAACTCGCTTTCGGCCACGCAGGTCAAAGGCCTGACCAACACGCAGATCGCCGCTTTCGACGCGACCACGCTGTCGGCGCTCGACGCCACGCGCTACGGCGCGATGACCGCCACGCAGGTCAAGGCGCTGACCACCACGCAGATCGGCGGCATGGAAGCCTCCGACGTCGCCAAGCTCGGCACCACGCAGGTCGCCGCCCTGACGCTCGCCCAGATCGGCGCGCTCACCACCACCGGCATCGCCGATCTGGTGACGACGCAGATGCAGGCCTTCGCCACGACCCAGCTCAACGCGCTTTCGTCCGCGAACCTCAACGCGCTCACCGACACGCAGCTGGCCTCGCTGACGACCACGCAGATCACGGGCCTCTCGACCACGCAGGCTTCCGCCCTGAGCGAAACCAATGTCGGCTCGCTGACCACGACACAGGTTGGCGCGCTCACGGCCGCCCAGCTCGCCCGCCTGACATCGGAAGCCCTGATCGCCTTCGACACCACGCAGTTCGCCGCTCTCAGCGCGACGCAGGTGAGGGCGCTGACGACCACCCAGCTCGGCAACCTCGAAGCCGCCGACATCACGGAGTTCACGACCACGCAGATCGCCGGCCTTGCCACCACGCAGGTCCGCGGCCTGACCGATACCGCCGTCGCCGCGCTCGCCGCCACGCAGATCGCCGCCATGACGACCGCCCAGGTCCAGTCGCTCACGACGACCGCGCTGGTCGCCTTCGTTGACACGCAGATCGCCGCGCTGACGACGGGCCAGCTTGCCAACCTGACGACGACGCAGGTCGCCGCCTTCGACACGACCAATGTCGCCTCGCTGGTCGCCACGCAGGTCGCCGCGCTCACGGGCGCGCAGGTCGCCGCCCTCGGCTCGACCAACTTCGCCGCGCTCGATGGCACTCAGGTCGCGGCCCTGACGACAACGCAGATGCGCTCGCTGTCGACCACGCAGATCGCAAACATCGACGCGGGGCAGGTCGCCTCCTTTACGACCACCCAGCTGACGCAGCTCAACGGCACACAGCTCAAGTCGCTGACGACCTCGAACCTCTCGGCGCTCGACACGACGCAGATGGCGTCGCTCACAGCCAGCCAGGTCGCCGCCCTGTCGACCACGCAGATCGCGGGCCTCGCAGCAGGCGACATCGGCGAAATGACGACGGCGCAGGTCCAGTCGCTGCTCACCACGCAGGTTGCCTCGCTTGCGACGGAAGCCGTCTCGGCGCTGGCCGCCACGCAGGTTGCCGCGATGCGCACGACGCAGGTCCAGGGCCTCACCTCGACCCAGCTCGGCGCACTCGACGCCACCGACATCCTCGAATTCTCGACCACGCAGCTGGCCGCGCTGACGACCGCGCAGGTCGCCGGTCTGTCGGCGACGAACGTCCAGTCGATGTCGACCACGCAGCTGGCCAACCTCACGACCAGCCAGGTCGCGGCGATGACCGCCACGAACGTCTCGGCGCTCGATGCAACGCAGATGGCCGCGCTGACGACCACGCAAGTCAAAGCGATGACCGCAACGCAGCTCGGCGCGCTCGACGCCGCTGACGTCGCCGAGTTCACCACCACGCAGATCGGCGCGCTGGCCAACACCCAGCTGCTGGCCCTGACCTCGACGAACATGGCCAGCCTGAACGAAACCCAGATGGCCGCCATCTCGACCGTCGGCGTCAAGGTCTTCACGACGACGACGTTCGCGTCCTTCGCCGAAACCCAGCTCGCCGCGTTGACGACCACGCAGGTCGCCACGCTGACGACGTCGCAGCTGCAGGCCCTCAACTCGACCAAGTTCGCCGCCTTCACCGAAACGCAGATCGGCGCGCTGACGACCTCGCAGGTCGCCGCCATCTCGACCACGAACCTCTCGGCGCTCGATGCGACGCAGGTCAACGCCTTCCGCACCACGCAGCTGCAGACGCTGACGACCACGCAGCTCAACGGCCTCACCACGACCGACATCGGCGAGCTGACCACGACGCAGATCGGCCAGCTGACGACGGCCCAGGTCCGCGGCATCTCGACGACCAACATCGGCGCACTGTCCGATACGCAAGTCCTGGCTCTCTCCACGACCCAGCTTGCCTCGTTCTCGACGACCAACCTCAACGCGCTCGACACGACGCAGGTCGGCGCCCTGACGACGACCCAGTTCCGCGCCCTCACGGCGACGCACATCACGGCCCTCACGGCCTCGGATGTCGCCGAACTCTCGAACGATCACCTCGGCGCGCTGACGACGACGCAGGCGCAGGCCCTGACGTCCACCAACATGGCGGACCTGGTCGATACGCAGATCCAGGCCCTCTCGACCACGGCGCTGCGCGCCCTGTCGACGACCAACGTCGCCGCGATGGCCACGGATCAGCTCGCAGCCCTGCTGACGACGCAGCTGACCGCGCTGTCGAACACGCAGATCAATGCGCTCAACTCGACCAAGTTCAGCGCGCTGCTGGATACGCAAATCGAAGCCCTGACGACGACCCAGATCGCTAGCGTCTCGTCCACGAACCTGAACGCCCTCGACGCCACGCAGCTCGCCGCGATCACCTCGACCAACGTCGCCGCGCTCACCGCCACGCAGGTCGGCGCGCTCAACGCCACCAGCGTTGGCGCGCTCACGGAAACGCAGGTCGGCTCGTTCACCGCGACGCAGATCAAGTCGCTGTCGACCGCGAACCTCTCGGCCCTCGACGAAACGCAGGCCGCGGCCCTCACGACGACGCAGATCGCCAACCTCACCACCACGCAGGTCGGCGCGCTCAACGCAACCGACATCGGCGAGCTTGACGCGACGCAGATCGGCGCCCTGACGGCGACCCTGCTGGCCCGCCTGACCACGGATGCGGTTGTCGCCCTCGACACCACGCAGCTGGCCGGCCTCAACACCACACAACTGCAGTCCTTCAACACGACGCAGATGGCGGCGCTGGATGCGGCCGACATGGCCGAGTTCACCGAGACGCAGCTTGCCGGGCTCACGGCCACGCAGGTCCGCGCGATGACGACCACGGCGATCGCCGCTCTGGCCGAAACGCAACTCGCCGCGCTGACCACCACGCAGGTCCAGTCGCTCTCGACCACCTCGCTGTCGGGCCTCGACACGACGCAGGTCAACGCGCTGACCACAACGCAGGTCCGGTCGTTCACGACCGCCCAGCTCACGGCGCTCTCGACCACCGACGTCCAGGAGTTCGCTGACACCCAGATCGCCGCGCTGACCGTCACGCAGCTCGGCGTCTTCAACGCCACCAAGTTCGGCGCTCTCTCGGATGCGCAGATCGCGGCGATGACGCTGACGCAGGTCCAGTCGATCTCGGCGGCCAACCTCTCGGCCCTCGACCTGACGCAGATGGCCGCGCTCACCACGACGCATGTCGGCGGCCTGTCGACGACCCAGCTCGCGGGCCTGTCGACGACCAATCTCTCGGCCCTCGACGCCACGCAGTTCGACCAGATCTCGACCACGAACATCAAGTCGCTGACCGCGACCCAGATCGCAGGCCTCACGGCCACCGATCTCGGCGAGATGAACACGACGCACCTCGCGGCTCTCACGACGAGCCAGGTCGCCGCGTTCACCGCGACCAACGTCGCTGCTCTGGCTGACACGCAGGTCGCGTCCCTCACGACGACGCAGCTCGGCCGCCTCACCAACGCTGTGGTCAAGGCGCTGGATCAGACCCAGCTCGGCACGCTGGTCACGACGCAGATGCAGGCCTTCACCACCAGCCAGATCGCTGCGATGGACCAGACCGACCTCGACGAACTGTCCGCCACGCAGGTCGCGGCGCTGACGACCGCGCAGGTCCGCGCGATCACCACCACGGTGATCGGCGCGATCTCCTCGCAGTCCTTCGCCGCTCTCGACGTGACGCAGCTCGCCCAGCTGCTGACCACGCAGATCGACAACCTGTCGACGACGAACCTTTCGGCCCTGTCGTCGACCCAGCTACTGTCCTTCACCTCGACCCAGGTCGCCGGCTTCGACGACCCGCAACTCGAGGCCTACCTGCTCGGCATCGCGTAAGAGCAGGCCAGAGTAGGGAAGAGCAGCAAAATCAAGGGTCCGCGGGGGAGGCGTAAACGCGCCGCCCCCGCGGATTTACCTTTTGTTGAGCAACGAACTCCAATCCTGCCCGGCAGTGGCGCGTCCAGCGACGGTATTGGCCGTCGGGTGTTAAGTGCGCCTTCCGGGCAGGGCCATGTCGAACACGCCATTTCTCGAAGCGATCCAGAAGATCACGGCCGGGAATTTCCCGCTCGACCAGCTGCTCGCCGCAGCCCAGGGCCTCGCGCCGGATCAGGCGCGCCAGCTCTATCAGGTCTGGATCTCGTTCAACAAAGAGCATCCGCTGCTCTTCATCGCCCACTTCAACTGCTCGACCCTGCTCCAGCAGATGGGCGACGAGCCCGCCGGTGAGGCTGAACTGAAGGCCGCGCTCGCGCAGAAGCCCGATTTCGCGCCCGCCCGTATCAACCTCGGCTCAGCTTACGAGCGTCAGGGCAGGGCGAAGGAAGCCGTCGACGAATGGCGCGCCGGCCTCGACCAGATGTCCGCCATCACGCCCGATGGCGTCGGCTACAAGACCACGCTCCTCAAGCAGATCAGCCGCGTCCTCTCGGACAACCAGGCGCTCGCCGCCGCCGAGATCGCGCTCACGCAATGCCTCGAGCTCAATCCCGAAGCGCGTGACGTCGCCGAACAGTTCGTCGCGGCGCGCCTCGCCCAGTGCAAATGGCCGATGACGCCGCCCGACGGAAAATTCTCGCGCCGCACGCTCGTCTCGCGCCTCCACCCGCTGTCCGTCTGCGCCTACACCGACGATCCGCTGTTCCAGCTCGCAGCCAGCGACCGCTACTGCCGCACGATGGCCCCGATCGACGAGCGCACCACGCGCTATGATCGCCGCTCCGCCCCGATCGAAACCAACCGCCGCTTGCGCATTGGTTATGTCTCGTCAGACCTGCGCCACCACGCCGTCGGCTACCTTATGGTCAACTTCTTCGAGGAGCACGACCGCAAGGATTTCGAGGTTTTCGCCTACTACACCGGCATCAAGGCCGACGATCCGATCCAGGCCCGCATCAAGGCCTGCTGCGATCACTGGCGCGACATCCGCGGCATCACCGACGATGAAGCCGCCGCGAAAATCGCGGAAGACGGCATCGACATCCTCATCGACGTCAATGGCCACACGCGTGATGCGCGCATCGGCGTCTTCGCGCGCCGCCCGGCGCCAATTCAGGTCAACTGGCTTGGTTATCCCGGCACGATGGGCTCGTCGTTCCACCACTACATCGTCGCTGACGAGTGGACGATCCCGGACTACGCCGAGAGCTGGTACTCGGAAAAAGTCCTCCGCCTGCCGTGCTATCAGCCGAACGACCGCAAGCGCATCATCGACGACAAGCCCGTCACCCGCGCCGATTTCGGCCTGCCGGACGACGCGTTCGTCTTCTGCTGCTTCAACGCCAGCCATAAATTCACGCGCCACACGTTCGATCGCTGGATGGAAATCCTGCGCGCCACCGAGAGCAGCGTCCTCTGGCTGCTCGACTACGCGCCTGAGACCAATGCGCGCCTGCGCGAGATGGCCGAAGCCGCCGACATCGCCGCCACGCGTCTTGTTTTTGCGCCCAAACTCCCAAACCCGCGTCACCTCGCGCGCTATCCGCTCGCCGATCTCTTTCTCGACTCGGTGCCTTACGGCGCCCACACCACTGCGTCGGATGCGCTCTGGATGGGCGTACCGGTGCTGACATGGTCGGGCCGCTGCTTCGCCAGCCGCGTCTGCGGCAGTCTCCTGCGCTCGCACGGCCTCGCCGACATGGTCACCGAAACGCCGGAGCAGTTCGTCGCCCGCGCCATCCACCTGTCCGGAGCAGGGAAGGGCGAGCTCGAAATCATCCGCGCCCGCGTCACCGCCAACCGCGACTCATCCACGCTGTTCGACGTCGCCAAGCTCTCACGCGCGCTGGAAGACCTTTACCGCCAGATGCGCGACGACTACATCTCCGGCAACCTCCCGCAGCCGAACCTCGCCAATCTTGATTCCTATTTCGAGATCGGCATCGCCCAGGATCACGAGGCTCGCGAGATGGGCGCCGTCACCGACTACGAAGGCTTCTGGAAAGCCCAGCTCGCCCGCCGCCACTACCACCACCCCATGCCCGCCGACGGCCGCCTGTGGTCCGGCACGGAAGAATCCGAGAAGAAGCCCCCGCGCTCGCGCCCGAAAGCCGTGGCGTAGCCTCCGGACCGCCGGCGAACACCGCCAGGCCCTCGATAGCCCTCATGGTGAAACAGGCGCCGGCGCCTGTCCTCCCTCGCCGAAGGCGGGGGAGGTGGATCGCGCGCCGTTGCGCGCGAGACGGTGGGGGTGAGCGACGGCGCCGAAGGCGCGATTTGGTCCGGGGGACCAAATCGAGAAGCGAACGCCCCGGCAGGGGCAGCCTCAACTGTAGGAAACAGCTGTATCCAGACTGTAGGACGCAGAAAAAACATCCCGCCTGATTTCAGCCCGCTAGCTGCCCAAACTGTAGGATGCAGCTGTTTTATTTCAGCCGGGCATCCGGCCGGGCGCATAATGCCGCCCATGACACACGGAGCGCATCAGCAGGGAGCGACGTCGCCCGGCCTCATCGGCCGAATGCTCGCCCTGTTGCGCCTCCTCATCGAAACCTTCGCGCAAGCCTGGACCGAAGAGCGCGCCAGGATCCGCAATCTCAAGGGTTGCCCCGCGCCCGGCAACTGGCTCGCCCACTGGCCCGCGCTCCGCGATCTCGAAATCCGCCTCCACGGCCTCACGCTCTCGGGCATCGAACAGCTGCGCACGACAGGCAGCGTCGATCTCCTGCAGCTCACCTGCGTCGAAGACCCAAGCTTCGATCCGCAGCAACCCCGCACGTTTGAAGACCTGCGCGCCCGCTACGAAGCCGTCACCGCGTTTCTCGCCGATCCCATCCCGCTGATCCGCCGCGCCGCTGAACGCGCAGCTGCCCCCACCGTCTTGCGCTTCGCGCAATCCACCTCCCCCAGTCCTGCGGACTGGGGGAGGAAATCTGAACGTCGAACAGGCGCAGGCGCCTTTCCTCCCCCGTGCGAAGCGCGGGGGAGGTGGATCGCGACGTCTTCGTCGCGAGACGGAGGGGGCAGCCACGGCAGCCACGCTCAGGCCCGCGCCCCGCCGCAAAGAAAAAGGGCGGCCGCGCGCGACCGCCCCTTCCATCGTTCAACTCATATCACCCGCCCCGCAGCCCAACCTGCGAGGTCGCGGACGTTTTCCTAGCCTGGCGGCTTGGTCGGGTCGCGGTTGAGACCCGCAACGCCGCCCGCCATGCCGATCGCGCCTGCGCCCGCCGCCACGATGAGTCCGCCCAGCGCGATCCAGTAGCCGAACCGCTCCTGCAGCATCGAGTCGATCATCTCCTGGCCCATGCCGCCCATCCCGCCGGCGCCGCCGAACGGATTGCCGGCCCCGCCCCCAAAGGGATCCTCGGCGCTCGCGGATGTCTGGCTTTCAGCGGCGTCCTGCTTCTTCATCTGGTCCTTCCACCACCACACGGTGGCGAACACCAGGGCCGCACCGATCAGGCTCGTGATCAGTGCATTGCGCCCCGCCGCCTTGTCCTTGGCGACGAACGTCAGCAGCAACCCGATCAGGATCGCCGCCGCCGCGCCCACGGCGAAGAAGTTCATGCCGATATTGTTGAGCTTCTCGGTCTCCATGCTGGCGCCGCCGCCTTCGGTGGATGCGCGGGCGTCCGGTCCGAGAATGCCGCCCATCTGGCCCTGCATCTGCTTCTCGAAGTCCGGGTTCGCGGTCATCTTGCCCTGGATGAGCTCGATGCCCGATGCGGTCGCGATGTCGACCGCTCCCTGTCCGGGCACGCTGCACGAGACAGCCACCCACGGCAGGATGAACGCAAGCAGCGCAATCACTTTCGCGATGCGCACGACGTTGATGGTAGTCATTCAGTCCCCCTGTTGGTTGGGCTCACCCGTTCTCGCGGCGTGCGAGGAAAGCGAGGCGTTCGAACAGCTGGATATCCTGTTCGTTCTTCAGCAGCGCGCCATGCAGGGGAGGGACGAGCTTGTTCGGGTTTTTCTCCCGAAGCGTTTCCGGATCGACGTCTTCCGACATCAGCAGCTTGAGCCAGTCGAGCAGCTCCGACGTCGATGGCTTCTTCTTCAGTCCCGGCACGTCGCGCATCTTGTAGAAGGTCGCGAGCGCTTCCGAGACGAGACGTTTCTTGATGCCCGGGAAGTGGACATCGATGATCGCGTTCATCGTCACGTCGTCGGGGAATTTGATGTAATGGAAGAAGCAGCGGCGCAGGAACGCGTCCGGCAACTCCTTCTCGTTGTTCGACGTGATGATCACCACCGGGCGAACCTTCGCCTTGATCGTCTCGTCGGTCTCGTAGACGTAGAACTCCATCCGATCGAGTTCCTGCAGAAGGTCGTTCGGGAACTCGATGTCCGCCTTGTCGATCTCGTCGATCAGCAGGACAGGGCGTTCCTTCGCGGTGAACGCCTCCCACAGCTTGCCCTTCTTGACGTAGTTGCGGATGTCCTTCGCGCGTTCTTCTCCAAGTTGACCGTCTCTCAGACGCGCTACCGCGTCATACTCGTAGAGACCTTGGTGCGCCTTGGTGGTCGATTTGATGTGCCATTCGATGATCGGCATGCCGAGCGAGCGCGCGATCTCAAGCGCCAGCATCGTCTTGCCCGTGCCCGGCTCGCCCTTCACCAGCAGCGGCCGCTCCAGTGCGATCGCGGCGTTCACCGCCACCCGAAGGTCATCGGTCGCCACATAGTGGTCGGACCCCTCGAAACGCTTCTTGTCGGCCATTACGAAACCCCGGCTGGAACGATCATTACGGTTAGAGCGGATTTAGGCCCAGGAGGGAAGCCAGCCGGTCCCGTTTGGGCCCCCTACGTTACCGGACCACAAGCAAAACTTAAGGAACGGCGGCTAGACCGGCTGTTCGGCCACGTCCAGACTCCCAAACGATTCCGGGGGATAGACGCCCGGCCGGGAGGAATGGATGCCCCTCAAACTCTCGCTCAAGCCGGGCGAACGCTTCGTGGTCAACGGAGCGGTCCTGCAGAACGGCGACCGCCGCGCGGTCCTGTTGCTGCAGAACAAGGCGTCGATCCTGCGCGAGAAGGACATCATCCAGCCGGAAGAGGCGAACACGCCCGCCAAGCGGATCTATTTCCCGATCATGATGATGTACCTCGACCCGACCGAGGCCAACAAATTCTACGACGAGTTCGTCTTGCGCCTGAACGAGTTCATGGGCGCGATCCGCTCGACGGATGTTCTAAAGGAATGCGTCTCGCTTTCGCGGGAAGTCATGTCCGCCGACTACTACAAGGCGCTCACAAGGTGCCGGAAACTGCTGACCTTCGAACAGGGATTGCTGGGCAATGTCCATCCAGGCCTACCAGAACGCGGCGAAGAAGACTGAAGGTCCGCGTCAGACCGAGTACCGCGCTTTCGCGCAGGCAACTCGAGGTCTGATCGACGCGGCCAGCCTTCCCGCGACCGAAGTCGGCCGCCGGGCCGAAGCGCTCGCGGCCAACCGCCGCCTGTGGTCCCTGCTCGCCGCCGACTGCGCGGCCGAGGGCAACCAATTGTCGCAGCCCCTGCGCGCGCAGATCATCTCGTTGTCCTTGTTCGTCGACCGGCACTCCAGTCAGGTGCTGCGTTCCGACGCCTCTTTCGAAGTGCTGATCGAGATAAATCGCACGATCATGCAAGGGCTTTCGCCTGCTCAGTCGCCGGTCCCGGCCTGATCCCTAACTATCCGTATACGACCCTGAATTGGTTAGTCTTTCCGAAGCAATTTCGTTTCCCCCGGCACACCTCTAATTAAGACCTATCCGGTTATCTGGCGAAATGTTGGCGCAAAACGCGCCGACGGCCGATCAAAATGATCGGTCTCTGACCCAGAACGGAGACGTGTGTCATGCTTAGCGTGAACTCGAACTTTGGCGCGTCCATCGCGCTCCAATCCCTCAACTCAACCAACAAAGAACTGAACGAAGTCCAGAACCGGATTTCGACCGGCCTCAAGGTCGGCTCGGCCCGTGACAACGGCGCCGTTTACGCCATCGCCGAAGGTCAGCGCGCCCGCGTGTCGTCCGTCGCCGCCGTCAAGGACGGTATCGATCGCGCGACCTCCGTGGTCGACGTTGCTCTCGCGGCCGGCAAGTCGGTTGGCGACATCCTGCAGAAGCTGAAGGCGAAAGCCGTCGCTGCTCAGGCCGACGACCTCACCGCCGACCAGCGTGACGCGCTCCAGGCAGACTTCGCCAGCCTCCGTTCGCAGATCGACACCATCGCTAACGCCGCGCAATTCAACGGCGCGAACCTGGCGCTAGGCTCGGCCTCGCTCAACGTGCTAATCTCCGACCTTGGCGGCTCGACCGCCGCGACTTCGGACGGCGTCCAGACGGCCGCCCTCGCGACGCCGCTCTCGGGCTCCGCGCTCGTGATCGACGTCGGCAGCGCTGGCGGCGATATCGCCGACGGCGACCTGATCACGTTCGACCTGACTGACTCCGTCAACAACGGCACGTTCTCGATCGCCGTTGAACTGACGACCGGCATGACGGTCGACGAGTTCGTCGAAGCCGTGAACGCCCAGTCGGGCGGCAAGATCTCGGCCTCGTACGACGACGTCGCGGGTCAGTTCACCTACCTGATCAACGACACGAACTTCGACGATCTGGCGATTTCGTCGGACGGCACGGACGGCACCAACCTCGGTGACGGCGTGGCGACCGCGACGGTTTCGTCGGCTGGCTCGAACACGTTCCAGGTCGATGGTTTCGACTTCTCGCTGACCGGTTCGATCCTGTCGCCGATCGCGTCCACGGACATCTCGGTGTCCACGGCCGCCGCGACGACCGCCTCGAACGCCATCGATACGGCGATCACCAGCCTGAACCAGTCGCTCGCGACCATGGGTTCGCAGGCTGCCGCCCTCGACATCCAGAACGACTTCCTCTCGAAGCTGTCGGACGTCATCGAGCAGGGCATCGGCAACCTCGTCGACGCTGACCTGGCGAAAGAATCGGCCCGCCTCCAGTCGCTGCAGATCAAGCAGCAGTTGGGCGCTCAGGCTCTCTCGATCGCCAACCAGGCGCCGTCGCTGATCCTGTCGTTCTTCCGCTAATCGCTCCTGGGGCTCCGGCGGTGAGGCCGGGTCCTGAGCTGAACGGTACCCTGGGAGGGGCGGGGCCTGCGGGCCTCGCCCCTCTGCCGTTTTTGCCTACCAGCAAGCGTCTTCCAGCCCGGCAAAACGTGCCGACGGGTAAATTTGAATCCGCGTTCTGTTAGGGTCGCCCTTCGGTGTTAACCCCTCATCTCTTTGAAAACAGGGCGCGGCCTGAAAGCTGTTAACCTTAACAGACTGGCACGCGACTTGAACTGCTCTGCCTGTCCAAGCCCGCATTGGGCGTGAACGATAGTCTGCGCAGGAGCATCAGCCATGCTGAGCGTCAATACGAACTACAGCGCCATGGTCGCGCTCCAGAACCTGAACTTCACGAACACCGAACTGGAAGGTGTTCAGAACAAGATTTCAACGGGCCTCAAGATCGGCAGCGCCCGCGACAACGGGGCGATCTACGCCATCGCGGAAGGGCAGAGGAGCCGGGTCTCCTCGGTGGCCGCCGTCAAGGACGGGATCGACCGCGCCAACTCCACGATCGATGTCGCCCTCGCGGCCGGCAAGTCGATCGGCGATATCCTTCAGAAGCTGAAGGCCAAGGCGGTCGCCGCCCAGGCCGACGACCTCACGTCCGACCAGCGCGACGCCCTGCAGGCCGACTTTGCTTCCATGCGCGCGCAGATCGATACCATCGCGAACTCCGCCCAGTTCAACGGCGCCAACCTCGCGGTCGGTAGCTTCAATTTCAACGTGCTCATCTCGGACCTCGGCGGTTCGGTCGCGGCGACGACCGACGGCGTCCAGACGACGGCGCTCGCAACACCGCTCTCGGGCTCGGCTCTCATCAACAGCGCCGGTTCAGCTGGCGGCGATATCGCCGACGGCGACCTGATTACCTTCGACCTCACCGATTCCACCAACGCGGGCACGTTCTCGATCTCGGTCGAACTGACCACGGGCATGACCATCGACGACTTCGTCGAGGCCGTGAACGCCTCGTCGGGTGGCAAAATCTCGGCCTCCTACGACGACGTCGCCGGCCAGTTCACCTACCTGATCAACGACGTGAATTTCGACGACCTCGCCATCTCGACCGACGGCGTGGACGCCAGCAATATCGGGCAGGGTATCGCCACGGCTGTCGTCACGAGCGCCGGCTCGAACACGATGGTGGTCAACGGCACCGACCTCACGCTGGCTGGCGCGATGTTCTCGACCTTCGCGACGCTCGACATTGCGACCTCTGCCGCCTCGGCCACTACCGCGTCCAACGCGCTGGAACAGGCCATCGTCGACCTGAACGTAACGCTGGCCTCGCTCGGCTCGCAGGCGACCGCCCTCGACGCCCAGCAGAGCTTCCTCGCCAAGCTTTCGGACGAGATCGAGAATGGCATCGGCAACCTCGTCGACGCCGACCTCGCGAAGGAATCCGCCAAGCTCCAGTCGCTGCAGATCAAGCAGCAGCTCGGCGCGCAGGCCCTGTCGATCGCCAACCAGGCGCCGCAGGTCATCCTGTCGCTGTTCCGCAGCTAATCGCCGGAAACGGCTGACTGATCCGACATCAAGGGCCGCTCCCGTCGCGCAGGTGGGGGCGGCTTTTGCCCATAACGCTGTGAGCCAGTCCGCACCGGAAACCACCTGTTAACGATTGCTAACGAAGACTGACCTCCGAATTGACGAGTCGTTCACCACGATTCGCGACCGGAGACGGCCAAAATGGTCGAAAGACTGAACAACGCGACGGGCGTCCTTGGGGCGCTCAAATATCTCCAGTCGGCGACCCGCGACCTGTCCGGCGCCGAAACCCGCCTGTCATCCGGCCTCAAGGTCGCCCGCGCCCGCGACGATGCCGCCGCCTACCATTCCGCCGCCATCATGCGCGGCCAGACTGGCTCGCTGAACGCCGTGACGCTCAGCCTCGGCCGCGCCGAATCGATCTCGGACACGGCCATCTCGGCCGCGGAACAGATTTCCAAGCTGCTGATCGAGATGAAGGAGACGGCGGCGCAGGCGATGTCCGACGGTCTTTCCGACACGCAGCGCGATGCCTTCGAGCAGCGTTACTCCAGCCAGATGAACATGCTGCAGAGCTTCATCCGCAACGCCTCGTTCGACGACGCGAACGTTCTCGACGGCTCGAAACCCAACGGCGTGTCCTTCATCGCTGACGCGGAAGCCTCGCAAACCCTGACGCTGGAAGGCCGCAACTTCATGCCGGGCGGGAACGTCATCGTCGCCCCGCCAGCCACGACTGCGCTCAACAACACCCAGGCCGCCGCCGACACGCACCGGCTGCTCGAACAGTCGATCCACAATGTCGGCGACCAGCTCACCGAAATGGCTGGCGAGCGCAAGCGGATCGAAGCGCAGAAAGGTTTCGTCGGGCGGCTTGCCGATGCGCTTGCCGCCGGCGTGGGTCGCATGGTCGATACCGACCTTGCCGCCGAAAGCGCGCTGATCCAGGCGCTGCAGATCAAGCAGCAGCTGAGCGCTGAATCGATCGGTATCGCGAACTCGGCGCCGCAGGCGCTGCTGTCGCTCTTCCGCGCATAGCGGCATGCTGACCGAGATCCAGTTCGAACAGGCGGTGGCGGCCTTCGTCACCTTCTTCGTGCTCATTGATGCGCCCGGCGTCGCCCCGATCTTTGCATCGCTCACCGCGCCGGGCGGTTCAGCCTACGCGCGCAAGATGGCGGTCAAGTCGGTGTTCGTCGCCGCGCTGATCCTGTTCTTCTTCGCATTCGCGGGAACTTGGCTGCTTCACCATCTGGGCATCTCGCTCGACGCCTTCCGGGTTGCTGGCGGCGTGCTGCTGTTCCTGATCGCGCTGGAAATGGTATTCGAAAAACGTCAGGCGCGACAGAAGACCCGCGCCGATCAGGTGCTCGCCGACGAGGAAGCTTCCGGCCGCCTTGATGACGTTTCCGTATTTCCGCTCGCCATTCCGATGATCGCCGGTCCCGGCTCGATCGCAACGGCCATGCTCTACATGCAGAACGCGGGCGCGGACCCGGTCGGCATCGGCATCGTGTCCTTTGCGATCGCCTCCAACCTCGTGCTGGCGGGGCTTATCTTCCTCGCGGCGGGCCCGATCATACGGGTCATGGGCGACCAGATCGCGGGCGCGATCACGCGTATCTTCGGCGTCATCCTGTCCGCGCTTGCGGTGCAGATGATCATCGTCGGGATCATCGGCGCATTTGGCTTGCAGGTCGGCTAAGGCCTCAGCGCGCGGCCGAGTAATCGTCCATCAGGTAGACGGCGCTGACCTTCTTCGGCTTGTCGCGCGTGAACGACTTCCAGAAGGTCGATACCGCAACGAAGCCGAGCAGCAGCAGGCAAGCCGCCAGACCCGCAACCTGCATGCGCAGGGCGTTGGTCCAGGTGATGCTGGTGCGTGCGGTGTCGAGCAGGGCGTCGCCGTCGTAGAAGGAGAGGGCGGCGACGCGGTCACCGCCGGCGCGCGCAACGAGCAGGGCGCGGCGGATGTCGGAACCGTCCTTCACGTGGCTGAGGATCGCGACGGCGGATTCAGCGGATGCGTCCTGGGCGATCTCGCGCAGGATGCGGAATTCGGCGAGCAGCGGCTCGAGCTTTTCCTTGTCGATGGTCGTGCGGAAGACGCGCTCGACCACTTCGGCGTTGCGCGGCGTGTAGCCGACCTCGTTCTGGAATTCCGCGGCCAGCAGGCGCTTCATCTCGGCGACCGGCAGCACTTCCTCGATGCGGCGCTGGAGATAGAGCTTGTAGGGGATCGTGCCTTCGCTGCGGGTCAGGTAGGTCGAGATCGCAACCGAGGCGCCTTCACGCGCTTCGGGATCCGCGAGCATCAGGCCGATGCCCGAGGTCAGGAAGGCGGTCACGTCCGTATGATCGTCATTCGCCCAGCCCACCGCCGTGCGCGTGTGTTGCAGCAGGTCGCCAAGGCGGTTCAGCTCGATGCCGGAATCGTCAGCCGGGCCGGAAGTCGCCACCGCGGGCGTCGCGCCCGGGACTGCTGAAGCCGGGGCCGAGGCAAGGAACAGGGACTGGAGCGGCGTCGTTCGGCGCTCGTATTCGTCCTGCAGGTCTTCGGGCAGGTAGGTCATGGCCGCGCCGATCAGGGCGTCTTCGCCCGATCCGTCGGCAACCTTGATCCGCTCACGCAGCGCGTCGCCATCCTTGCCGTCCAGCATGGCTGGCGCGCCGAGCAGCAGGCCGCGCACCCGGCGCATTTCCTTGTCTTCGAGCGAGGTACGGACGAGTTCGGCCCAGGCGTCGCGCGAGGACTTGTCGGGACGTTCAGCCATTTCCTGGAAACGGGCGTCCATCGCCTGCCGGGTCGCCGCGATAGCTTCGGGCGTCGCCTGGAAGGCAGGGCGCTTGTCGCCATAGGCGGTCGACAGCGTGTAGGCGGCCATGAACGGCGCCGCGCAAAGCGATGCGTTGAAGATGAGGGCGGCATAAGCCGCGAACGGCAACCGGCGCTTGCGACGTCGATTCATCGAGCCCGCTTCCGTTTACTAACGTGGCTGTGGGACGAACATTGCCCACTCATCCACTTACGCGCCCCGGCCTAGCCTCCCTTTGTTTTCCGGGAGGCCGAATAGATCAAGTGGGCAAGGCGCCCCCAAAGTAAAAAATGTCATAACCTGTATGTCATGCGAAGCTTTCCGCTTCGCTCGCGAAACGTCGCGAATTCACGCTTTCGCGTCGACTGCGAGGCCCGACGCCTCGCGCTTGGCCTGCGGGTTAACGGCGCCCGTGCGACCATACGCGGCAGGGGCGCTGCGGGCCGACGCGATCTCGGCGGCGATCGAGCGAACCAGACCTTCCGTTACGATCCTGGTGGCCTGGATTGCCCGGGCATGCGCCTCGAGCTTCTCTTCCAGCTCCCGCGCCGTCTCGCGCAGGGCTGCCTTGCGGTCGGCGGAAACACCCGCCAGCAGGGTTGGTTCGGCTTTGATCCGGGAGACTTCGACGCGCCAGGCGTGAACCAGCCGCTCTTTCTCGTCCCAGTCGGCCGAGGTGTTCTGCAGGGTGCGGGCCTTCACGGCCTCGATCTCGAGCGTGACCAGTGAAACCAGCCGTTGCGTCATGGCCAGAAGCTGGTCGGCGCGGTCTTCGGCTTCCGTGGTCATTCGAGCCCCTGCATGCGGAGGATTTCCTTGAGGACCGAGTCGGCGATGCCGACCCCGCCGCCCTTGGCGATGGCGTCGGCATACTGGTCGATCAGCATCGGCCGGAAGGTGGATTCTGCGCTGCCGCCGCCAAACGGGCCATCGGTCTCCAGCCCCTGAAACATCGGGGCCAGCATTTCCGAGATAAACATCCGCTCGAACTGCTGCGCGACCTCTTCGGCCTGCTGGCGGGTCTTCACGCCGGAAACGTCCGTCGAAAGCCCGGCCTTCTTCTGCGAGAGAACGTCGATCGGGGGCGGGGTGAGGGCGACGTCAGCCATCACATCACCTCGATCTCGGCCTGCAGCGCGCCCGACGATTTCAGGGCCTGCAGGATCACGATCAGATCGCGCGGGGAAACCCCCAGCGCGTTGAGCCCGGTCACCAGTTCGCGCAACGGCACGCCATTGCCGCCGACGATAGCCAGCTTGGCCATGTCCTCGGCCACGGTGATGTCGGTCTGCGGCACCACGACCGGCGGCGCATTGGTGAAGGAGTTCGGCATGGCGACGCCGGGCGTCTCCTGCACCTGGATCGTCAGGTTACCCTGCGCGATGGCGACGGTGGAGACGCGAACATTCTCGCCCATCACGATCACGCCGGTCGTTTCGTTGATGACGATGCGCGCGCGCTGTTCGGGCTCGATCTCGAGGCCTTCGATCTGCGCGATGAGCGCCGACATGTCGCCGAAGCCGTTCGGACGGCGCAGGCGCACAGTCGCCAGATCCGAAGCAAAAGCTGCATCCGAGCCGAGGAAGGCGTTGATCGCGCCCGCGATGCGGGCCGCCGTGGTGAAATCGGGATTGCGCAGGGCAAGGCGCAGTTCGGTCTGCGCCGAGATGTCAAAGCGCAGTTCGCGCTCGATCGTCGCGCCGTTGGGCACGCGGCCATTAGTGGGGATGTTGCGCGTGAGGGACGAGCCTGAATTGCCACTGGCCGTGAAGGCGCCGACCGCCACCGAGCCTTGCGCCAATGCATACGCCTGTCCGTCGGCGCCGATCAGCGGTGTCGCCAGCAGCGTGCCGCCTTCAAGGCTTTCGGCATCGCACGCGGTCGACACCGTCACGTCGATACGCGTGCCGTTGGTGGCGAAGGGGGGCAGGTTGGCGGTGACCATGACCGCCGCCACGTTCTTGGTGTTCAGAATGGAATCGCGCGTGTTGATGCCCAGCCGTTCCAGCATGGCTTCGAGGCTCTGGCCCGTCATCGCGCAGTTGCGCAAGCTATCGCCCGTGCCGTTGAGGCCGAACACGATGCCATAGCCGGTCAACTGGTTCTCGCGCACGCCTTCGACGTCGACGATGTCCTTCAGGCGCGTTCCGGCGACGACGGGCGTCGCAGCCGCAATCGCGGTCAGGAAAATGGACAGGAAGCGGACGAGCGCGCGCATGGAATACCAGGATACGGATGACGGAAAATGTCCGACCGTTCTGGCCGCAGCGTTCTTCACGTGAACATCGCCCCCAATCGGCAACAAAGCCTTAAGCAGGGTTTCATTGCGGGAAACTTTGCTTAAGCCGCCATTAACCAACTGGGTCAAATCTGCCGGGCAGGAGACCCCGTGAGATGAAGGTCAATTCCGCCTCGTCCACCTCGGCGTCCGCTGGCAGCAGCGGGCCAAGGCCTGCGGCTGAAGGCTTTTCGAAGCTTCTGTCGATCGACGGCGCTGCCGCGCGCGCGCCGGCCTCCGCCGTATCCGCGGCCGCGGGCGTTTCAGGCGTATCGACCCTCCTCGCCCTGCAGGGCATCGGTGGTCCCGAAGCCCGCGCCCGCGCTCTTCGCAAGGGCCGCCGCTTGCTGGACGCCCTCGACCGGCTCCAGATCGCCCTGCTCGGCGAAGGTCCGTCCACACGCCATCTCGCCCTGCTCAAGGGCGCCCTTTCGGAACAGCGCGAAGCCTCCGGCGACCTGGGCCTCGACGACACCCTGAACTGGGCTGAAGTCCGGGTGGCAGTGGAAGCCGCCAAGCTCGAACGCGAGACCGAGGCGGCCTGACTCAGCGGCCACGCGACTTGCTGCACTGCATCAAATGCGTGTTGCGTGAGCGAATACTCACACGTTATGCCTGCTAAACAGGCGCGGTCCGAAATATGCAACAAATACAACAGCTCGGCGCGAAAAGCCGAGTGATCTGAGCCGTTTACGGGGTAGGGCGGCTCATATATACACGCCGCCCATCGAAGGCCGCCCAGGGGATGGGGTCCGGCCATGGAGTCCGCAGAATGAGTTCCAAGACGGCCACCTACAAGCCGACCGAGAACGAGCCCTACATGGGCAAGAAGCAGCTCAAATACTTCAAGGAGAAGTTGCTGGCCTGGAAGGAAGAGATCCTCCAGGGCAACCGCGAAACCATCAACGGGATGCAGGAGAACGTTGCTCCGATCCCGGATCTGGTTGACCGCGCGTCCTCCGAAGCCGACCGGGCCCTCGAACTGCGCACCCGCGACCGCGAGCGCAAACTCATCGCCAAGATCGACTCGGCCCTGCGCCGCATCGAGCTTGGAGAGTACGGCTATTGCGAGGAAACGGGCGAGCCAATCGGCGTGAAGCGTCTCGACGCCCGCCCGATCGCCACCCTCAGCCTCGAGGCGCAGGAACGCCACGAGCGCAAGGAACGCACGATCAGGGACGACTGATCCGTCAGGGTTTCTTCGCCGGCGGCTCGAACGCCGGCATGTGCCATTTCCATGCGATTGCGCCTGCGCGGACGATGAAGCCGAGCGCCACGGCGATGGCGCTCGCCATCGTCCAGTCGACGCCCAGCGTGCGCAGCACGATGAACACCGCTGCGCTGACGATAGCCGGCGTGATGTAGAGCTCCCGCCGCAGCAGGATCGACGGCTCGCCCGCCAGCACGTCGCGGATGATGCCGCCGAACGTCGCCGTCAGCGCCCCCATCACCACGCAGATCACCGGATGGACGCCAAGCGACAGCGCCTTCGCGGCGCCGACCACCGCATAGACGCACAGCCCCACCGCATCGAGCCACAGCAGCGTCTGCTCATGCACGCCGCGACCGCGCGTGAGGAACACCACCAACGCCACGACCGTGCACACGATCACATAGCCGGGGTCGAGCACCCAGAAGACCGGGGCTTCGATGAGGAGGTCGCGCAGCGTGCCTCCGCCCACGCCCGTGATCGCGGCGAAGAAAATGAACGTCACTACATCCTGCCGCTTCTGCGCGGCCATAAGGGCGCCTGACGCAGCGAAAGTCGCCACGCCTGCATAATCCAGCACCGAAAGAAGGCTGATCTCCATGCCGCACTCACAGCGCGAATTGCCAATCCACGCAACCACGGTCTAGCCTCGCTAGGCCAGTGGGAGGATGTCTGATCCGCTTGCCCCTTGCCCTCGCGGCCGTCGCCATCCTCGCCGCCGCAGGCGTGGGCCTGGCGCAGACGCCCGCGGCCAGGCTCGGAAAAACCGAGGCGCGGTATGCCGGCGGCTTCCGTCCCGACGCCTGCCGCTTCCCGCGCGAAGCCCGCAAGGCGCAGCTATCCGGCTGCTGCCAGATGGATCTAGACATCGGGCCTGACGGGCGGTTGCTGAAAGCCGATGGCGTATGCAGCGACCCCATGTTCCTCGAGCCCACCGTGCGCTGCTTAGCGGCGCAGGAGTTCATTCCAGCCACGCAGAACGGCCGCCCGGTCCGCGACCTGCAGCACCTCGAATACGAGTGGCGCGCCACCACGCCGTCCGGGACCAATCTCTGCAACAAGCTGAAGACCAGCTGACCTCTTGAATTGCCGCCGCGAGTCGTGATGGCTGCGGGCGGGGCGGCGTCGGGAGTTGCATCATGGAAGTGGTCGTGAACGGCGATGCCGGGCTCTACTGGTCCGAGCTGGCGCGCAACTGGGCGTCGGCCTTTACATTCCTCGCAGCGCTGCTCGCGGGCCTGTTCGGTCTCTTCCGCTACCTGCGCTCGGAACGCATGCGCCAGACAGAGCAGGTGCGCGAGCTCTACCGCATGTTCTTTGACTCGGAACGCTACCGCCGCATCCGTTTCGTGCTCGCCAATCCGGACTCGCCCGAATTCGCCGCGCTGCGCACCGAACTCTCGACGCCCGGCATGCCCAAGGCGCTGGAGGGAGAGCTGATCGATCTCCTCAACTTCTTCGAATTCGTCTCCGGCCTCACGCGCCGCGGCCTCGTCGCCCGGCGCGACATCGACTGGATGTTCGCCAGCTTCATCGGCCGCACGGTCAGCGTCGATTTCGTGCGGGCCTATATCCTGCGCTCTGACTTCGACGAGTTGCGTGAGGCCTGCGAAAAGGCGGGCCGAAAGAAGTGAGCTGGAGGCCCACTTTCTGGGTGTATCGCCAACTCGCCCCGCTGCAGGGTGTTCCGGTCATCGCTCCGGCGGACTATGTGCAGAGAGTGAAAGCCTCCAGAAGCAATCCATGATCAACCGCTCCGCCGGCCCAGAAATCCTCCGCCTGATCGATCTCTTGGCCAAGTTGCCGGGGCTCGGACCCCGCTCGGCTCGTCGTGCGGCGCTGCACCTGCTGAAGAAGCGCGATCAGCTCCTGACGCCGCTGGCGACGGCTCTGGGAGATGCGGCCGCCAAAGTCTCCATCTGCCGGGTGTGCGCCAACTTCGACACGGTGAACCCGTGCTCGATCTGCGCCGCTCCGGGACGTGACGGATCGGTCATCTGCGCGGTCGAGGAGGTAGGCGACCTCTGGGCGATGGAACGCCCCGGCGTCTTTCGCGGCCGCTACCACATCGTCGGCGGAACCCTGTCCGCGCTGGACGGCATCCGGCCGGAGGATCTCAACATCGCCACCCTGGTGGAGCGCGCCGGCGCCACAGATGTCCGCGAAATCATCCTGGCGCTGAATGCGACCGTGGACGGACAGACCACCGCCCACTACATCACTGACAGGCTGGCGCATCTCCCCGTGAAGGTGACGCGGCTGGCTCACGGTGTGCCGGTGGGTGGTGAACTGGATCACCTCGACGATGGCACGATCGCGGCAGCGATGGCGTCGAGGCGATAGAAACAGACGGCTGGGTCGTCCCATGGTGAAACGTAAACACGTACCGGTTGTGCTGACTGTAGCTGCAGTCGGCGTTGGTGTCGGAATTGGGATGTGGCTGATGCGGGACAAGCTCCGCAAGGTCGCCAGCGATGTGCGCGCCAACAGCCGCCGCGTGAACAACCCTCTCGACGTGTTCGGCACCGACGTGCCCGACAACGCCTTCGAAGGCGTCGCAAACTATCCGCACATGCCGGAAGGCTGGCGCCCCAAGCGCGGCGCGCGCGACTAGTTTTCGCCCGGCAGCAGAATCACGCGACCTTCCGATCGCTCCAGACGCTTATTGGGCGTTGATCGGAACAAATAAAGAACTTATGGTCGCGGAATGACACTCGACGCCCTGCACATCGTCCTTTTGCTCATCGCGCTGGCCGCAGCAGCAGCTGCCTTCGTGTTCTCGCAGCGCAAGCCGCCGGATACGGCGCATCTGTCTTCCGAGCTGGAACAGCGCGGGAAGGAAGTCGCAGCGCTCAAGTCCGAGGTCGCCGCCCTGCGCCAGCGTGCCGAAGCCGCGGAGAAGGCTCACGCCGCCGACGCCGCAAAGATGGCTGAGCGCGACGCAAGCATGGTGCGCGAGCGCGAGCAGCTCGCGAAGATGCAGGCCGAGAGCGAAGCCCGCTTCAAGTCGCTGGCCGACGCCGCCCTGCTCAAGTCGCAGCAGCAATTCGTCCAGATCGCCGACGAGACGCTCAAGAAGCACAAGGAAGGCGCCGAGGGCGAACTCGGCAAGATGCTGAAGCCGATCCACGAGACGTTCGGCCAGTTCCAGAAGAAGGTCGACGAGATCCAGAAGGAGCGCGCCGAAGACCGCGCCAAGCTCACCGAACAGATCAAGACGGTCGGCGACAGCGTGCGCCAGACTGAGGTCGTCGCGGGCAAGCTGGCCTCCGCGCTCTCATCGACGCGCGGCGGCGGACGCTGGGGCGAGGAAACGCTCCGCAACGTGCTCGAGATGGCTGGCCTCTCCCAGTACGCCGATTTCAGTGAGCAGACATCGAACCAGACGGAGAAGGGCCGCCAGCGGCCCGACGTGGTCATCCGCATGCCCGGCGGGCGCGAACTGGTGATCGACGCCAAGGTGTCGCTCGACGACTATCTCGCCGCCAGTGAGGAGACCGATCCCGCGCTCCGCAAGCAGAAGCTGGTCGCCCACGCCGCCCGCGTGCGCGCCCACGTCACCGGACTCTCGCGCAAGGAATACACGAAGGAGTTCTCCGAGCGGGTAGACTTTGTCGCCATGTTCATTCCGGGCGAGAATTTTTACGCCGCCGTGCTGGACCATGATCGCGAGATCTTCGACTACGCCGCCCGCAACAACGTCATCATCGTCACGCCCTCGACCCTGATCGCGCTGGCGAAGTCGGTCGCCTATGGCTGGCGCCAGGAGCAGATGGCCAAGAACGCCGAGCAGGCCAAAAGCTCGGCCAGGAACTCTATGACCGGATCGCCAAGTTCACCGAGCACATGAGCCGGGTGGGCGGCGGGTTGGGCAATGCGATCAAGGCCTACAACGACATGGTCGGCTCGCTGGAAAGCCGCGTGCTGCCTTCCGCCAAGAAGCTGGAAGAGCTTCAGTTCGCCGATCCCAACCGGCAGATCGAGGATCCAACGCCCGTCGATATCGCCCCCCGCCAGCTTACCCTGCTCGACGGGATGACGCCCGACTCCGAGCGAGCCCTGGCCGCGCCGCGCCCCAAGTCCGTGAAATGACCCCCTCCCGTCAGGGGCATACCCTGCGTTTGCAGCACGCCTCACGGGCTCGTTCACTTGACGAAAACCAGCCTCGTCCATAGCTAGCCGTCATGGCCATCCGACCCATCCTCACGGTTCCAGACCCCATCCTGAAGCAGGTCTCCAGGATGATCGACGTCGTCACCGACGACACGCGCAAGCTGATGGATGACATGCTGGAGACCATGTACGCGGCGCCGGGCATCGGCCTCGCCGCCGTTCAGATCGGCGAACCCGTGCGCGTCATCGTGATGGACCTCGCCAAGGAAGGCGAGCAGCCGGAACCGCGCTATTTCGTGAACCCCGAAATCCTCGAAACCGTCGACGAGCTGCAGGCCTATGAAGAGGGCTGCCTCTCGGTGCCGGACTTCTACGACGAAGTTGAGCGCCCCAAGCGTGTCAGGCTCCGCTACCAGAACTACCAGGGCGAGCAGGTCGAGGAATGGGCTGAGGGCATGTATGCGGTGTGCATCCAGCACGAGATGGACCACCTGCAGGGCACGCTGTTCATCGACCACCTGTCGCGGCTAAAGCGCTCCTACGCCATCAACAAGGTGAAGAAGCAGAAGAAGAAAGACGCTGCCTAGGGCAGGCGGACCTCGCCCCCTCGCAAATTCCATTTCCGCTTCGACGCCCGGTTTGTATACAGACCGGGCGTTTTTTATTTCGCGGGGCGGATCGTGATCAAGGCCAGGCTGATCCGCTTCGTGTTCGCGCTCCACCGCTGGATGGGCGTGACGCTTGGCCTCTTGATGCTGCTGTGGTGCGTCAGCGGCGTGGTGATGATCTGGCAGCCCTATCCGGCCATCACCGAAAACGGCCGCGACTATCGCCTCGAAGGCCTCGCCCCACTGGTCGCGCCTGATCAGTTCGTGCTGCCGGCCATTCCCGATACGGCTGCGTTGAACGCCGCCACTATCGAGATGCTCGCCGGCCGGCCCACGATCTCGCTGTTGTGGAGCGAGGGAGAGGGCGGAGGCCGCGGCCTCTTCGATCTCGCAACCGGCACCAGGATCGAACAGATCAGAGAAGCCGACGCGCTCGGCGTGGCGCAAGCCTATCTCGATCGCCACAAGCTCAAGGGCGATCCGAAGATCATCCGCACGATGGAGCGGGACGAGTTCGTCGTTGCGGGTTACTTCAACGCCCAGCGCCCCTTCTACGAGACCGCACTCAACGATCCCGATGGCACGGTTCTCTATATCTCCGCGAAGAGCGGGCAGGCCGTACAGCGCACCACATCGTCCAGCCGCTTCTGGTCCTGGCTCGGTCCCATCCCGCACTGGCTCTACTTCACGGAGCTGCGTCAGGACGCTCAGGTCTGGCAGCAGATAATCATCTGGACGTCGCTCGCCGGATGCTTCCTTACCGTGCTCGGCCTGTTCGTTGGCATCCGCCAGTTCCGCAAGCGCCACTCCACCGGCAAGCGCGACTCGCCCTATCGCGGTGCGAAATTCTGGCACCACATGCTCGGCCTCGTCTTCGGCGTGCTGGTGCTGACCTTCACCTTCTCCGGCTTCGCCTCGATGCAGCCCTGGGGCTGGCTCGATATCGGCAAGCCTGCCGCGGAAGCCGCCGACCGCTACACAGGCGCTCCTGTCACATGGGCTGAAGCGAAGCCTGCGTTTGAGGCGCAAGCCATCGCCCTGCGCACGCTCTCCCGCGACCGCAGCATCGTCGGCTTCACCACGCTGGAAGGCCGCCCATGGTTCATCTGGCGCGCCGCGGACGGTTCGCGCCGCCGTTTCGATGCGACGGGCCAGCCCGCACCGTTCGATGACGCCGCGCGCGATCGCGCCGCGACGCTGTTGGCGGGCGCGGACCGATCGACGAAGGTCGAGGTGATGACGGCGGGCGACGAGTATTACTACCCCGGCGCCTCCTCATCGGCCCTGCCCGTCGTGAAGATAACGTCGCCTGACGACACGCGCTACTATCTGGACCCCGACACAGGCGCAATCCGCTTCATCGTCGATGATGGCGCGAAGGGCTTCCGCTTCTGGCACCTCGCCCTGCACACATTCGATTTCATGAGCTCGCCTTGGCGCGAGATCCTGCTGGTGCTGGTGATGCTCGGCGTTACCGCCGTATGCGGGCTGGGCGCATGGATGGGCCTGAAGAAGCTCGCCCGCGGGGGCAAGCTCGACAACATCCCGACGGACGAACCGCCTCCGGCCTAGGCGTGTGTGCCTAGAACGGCGCGATCTGGTCGTAGAGCAGCTTGCCATACTTGTCGCGCTGCATCTGGCTGATGTCCCCGCGGCCGCCGTAGGAGATCCGCGCCTCGGCGATCTTCGTGTGCTCGATCGTGTTGTTCGAGGCAATGTCCTCCGGCCGGATCACGCCGGACACCAGCAGCTCGCGCAGCTCGTTGTTGATGCGCACTTCCTGGCTGCCGCCGATCACGAGGTTGCCGTTCGCCAGCCGGTCGGTGATCACCGCCGCGACTGTGAGGCTCACCTTCTCCTGCCGGTTCACCGAACCCGTGCCGTTCGAAGATGTGGTCGAATCGAATCCGACCGCCGGATCGAGCGACGGCGTGCCGGGCAGGGCGTTCTGGATCGTGTCTTCAAGGCCAAGCAACGCCTGGATGCCGGTCTCAGTGTTGGACGTACGGCTGCGCGCCGTCGTGTTGTTCACCTGCGCGGAATCCGTGATCTCGATGTTCACCGTCAGGATATCGCCGATCTTGTTGGCGCGTTGGTCGTTGAAGAATGACTTGGCGCCCGAACGCCACAGTGAGTTCGGCGCCTGCACTTCGGCGATCGGCGTCGGCAGCGGCATCGACACGCGCTGCGATCCCGCGATCGTCGCCGGGTTCTGGATCGCAGTCAGTTGCGGCGGCGCAATCGACTCGTTCAGGCCCGCGCACCCGCCAAGCATCAGTGCGGCGAGACCGGCTCCGGTTGTCACAACGTGTTTCATGTCGGCCCTACCTGCTGATGTTCACGCGTGCTTCGCCGGATGCTTCGGCGATGGCGTCGATGGTGCGTTTGGAATAGCTGTTGAGCACGCGAACGGGTTCGCCCTTCGCGGCTTCATTCTGGGCGACGCCGTCTACGGTCAGCCGCACGCCGCTGGAGACGTAGACGATCTTCACCTGCTCGCCCTTGCGGATGACGGACGGCGCCTTGAGGTCGTTCGACAGGACAGGCTGCCCCGCCTTGATCGGACGCCGGATTTCCATGCCGATGGCGGCCATGTCCGCGCCGTTGCGAATCTGGCGGCCGGCAACGGGATCTTCCCAGCTTACATCGCTCGACGTGATCACATGCCCACGCTGGACATCGCGCTGGAAAACCAGAACCTGCGCGGTTTGCTGCGTTCCGGCGATCTGACTGGCCGGATTGGCGACGCGCGCCGGATTGGCGGCAGGCGCAGCCGTGGCGTTGCCGGTCGAACGCATCACCATCACGGGCTCGTCGAGCGGGATGGCGAGAATGACGCCGGCTTTCTTCGCTGTCGCGATCAGGAAAGCCGGATCGAGCGCGAGCGTTTCTCCCGCCGGCGGGGCAGGGCCAAGCAGGATGCCGGCATGCTGGCCGGTTACCGGCGCAACATCTCCCAGCGTGATCCAGTCGCCGCCGATCATCTTCACGCCCGTGCGCTGCGCCATGGCCAGCGGCGCGGCGAGCAGGACTGCGAGAAAGAGAGCGGCGATGCGGATCATGAGCTTTACCGCAGGTTGCTGGCGGAGCGCAGCATCTCGTCGGTCGTGGTGATGACCTTCGAGTTCATTTCATACGCGCGTTGCGCCGTGATCAGCGACGAGATCTCCGTCACCGCGTTGACGTTCGAGGTCTCAAGGAAGCCCTGTTGCAGGTAGCCGAAGCCAACCGACGCCGGTTGCCCACGGTTCGCCGTGCCCGAGGCAGGCGTTTCGAGGAAGGCGTTGTCACCGATGGCTTCGAGGCCAGCCGGGTTCACAAAGCGTGCAAGTTCCAGTGCGCCGACGTCCTGCGGGTCGCTGCCGTCGGCCATGATTGCCTGCACGACGCCCTGACGGTTGATCGAGATGCCGATCGCATCCTGCGGCACGCTCACACCGGGCGCGACCGTGAAGCCGTCTTCCGTCACGAGCTGGCCATCCGGCGACAGCGCGAAGTTGCCCGCGCGTGTGTACGCATCGCGGCCATCCGGCAGCTGGATGATGAAATAGCCTTCGCCGGAAACACCGACGTCATATGGATTGGAGGTCTGCGTCATGCCGCCCTGTTCGGTCACGCGATAGACCGAGCCGGCCTTGACGCCGACGCCCACCTGAACGCCCGTCGGAACGATCGTCCCGGCGTCAGAGGACGTAACACCCATGCGTTCGACGTTCTGGTAGAGCAGATCCTGGAACTCGGCGCGCTGGCGCTTGAAGCCCGTCGTGTTCATGTTCGCGATGTTGTTCGCGATCACCTCGACGTTGAGCTGCTGGGCCTGCATGCCTGTAGCGGCGGTATTGAGAGCGCGCATGTGAAAGCCTCCTCAGGCCGGTTCAAAAAGTTCACCCGACTCGGGCAAGTTTATCGATCGATGTGCCGCGAAGCTCGTCCGACTGGGCGAGCATCTTGGCGACCGACGTGTAGGCCCGGCTGATTTCGATCATTTCCGTAAGTTCAAGAACGGCGTTGACGTTCGAGCCTTCGACGAAGCCCGAAACGACACGCGCGTTTGTCGCGGCCTGCGCCGGTTCATCGGTCGCGCGCCAGAGATTGCTGCCGACTTTTTCCAGCGCTTCAGGCGTTGCAAAATTCGACACGCGCAGCGTGCCAAGCACGCCTTCGTCCTGCGTGATCGATCCTTCGCGTGAAACCGACACTGGTCCGCCCAGCGGATTGATGGTGATCGGCCCGCCATCGCCCAGCACGACATCGCCGTCGCGGGTGACGAGGCGGCCCTGCTCATCGAGCTGGAAGCGTCCGTCGCGCGTATAGGCTTCGCCGCCCGGGGTCTGGATGGCGAAGAAGCCTTCGCCATCGATCGCGAAATCCAGCGGATTGCCTGTCCGTTCGACCGGACCGGCCGAAAAGTCGCGCTGCAGCATCCAGGCATCAGCGAACGAAATCTCAGTGGGGTTGTCGGTCGAAGAAGCCGGCTTCTCGGAAAGGTCGCGGGTTACCAGATGCTCGACCTTGAAGCCGGCAGTGGTCATGTTCGCGAGGTTGTTCGCGGTCGTGTCCATCCGCTTTTGCAGCACTTGCTGCGCGGACAGGCCGACCATGAATGAATTGTCCATGGGCCGCCGTTTGTCTCCGCGGCGCACTTTGGCGACGGCAGAGCCAGGCTGGGCTTGGTCCGCGTTTTCTGCGGCGGACACGGGAATTTACCGGTCCACCATGAGCCCACGCGGTTAACGGGATATTGCCGGAACGGGGCGTCCGGCAGCTTTGGACCCGGCAGCTTTTGCCCATCAAAACCAATCCTTAACCATACAAGGCCGATTTTGCCCACGCGCCCCGGAGTGTCCGGGGTCCTGTGATTCCCATAAGGGGCCGTCTGCTATGGCCAAGAAGGAAAAGGCTAAGAAGCCCGAGCAGCCCGAGGCTGAAAAGCCTGCGGTTGAAGGCGAGGAAGGTGCGCCAGCCAAGAAGAAGATGGCTGGCAAGACGCTTATTCTCTTCATCGTCCTGCCCGCTGTCCTGGTGATCGCCGGCGGTGGGGCGGCTGCAATGATGCTGCTCGGCGGCGGCGCTCCCGCGGCTGCGGCCGAAGCGCACGGCGAGGAAGAAGCAAGCGGTCACGAAGAAGCCAAAGCCGAGGAGCATGGCGCTCCAGCCGGCGGCGAAGAACACGGAGCTGCCGCTGAGGGCGGTGAGCATGGCGCCGAGGGCGCCGCAGCCACGGGCGAGCCTGCCGATGTCGGTCACGCGCTCGAATGCGGCGAGGGCGATCCCTGCTACTACGCGATGCCGAAGCTGGTGGTGAACCTCGCCGGCACAGAAGGCCAGCGCTCGCCTTACATGGAACTCGAACTCACGCTCGAATCGAGCAGCACGGCGACGTTCAAGGCGGTGCCTGAACTGATGCCGCGCCTGAAGGACCAGCTGAACTCGTTCCTGCGCGAACTGCGCGTGGAAGATCTCAGCGGCTCGTCCGGCAACTGGGCGCTTCGTCGCGAACTGCTCAAGCGGTTCAACATCGTTCTCGAGCCCAAGAAGATCGACGCCGTGCTCATTGAAGGCATGTTGATTCAGTAAGGACCTATGCGTGGCTGCTGATACGACAGACGAGGAACTCGCGGCAGGCTGGGAAGCCAGCGTCGCCTCCGGCAAGCCCGGCGGCGGCGACGACGCGTGGAGCGCCGACACGCCGGGTGGCGCTGGCGACGCCGCGCAATCGCTGGCGCAGGCGGCTGTCGGTTCAGAGCGCATCCTCAACCAGGACGAAATCGATTCGCTCCTCGGCTTCTCGCTGGAAGAAGAAAACGGCGCCAAGCGCAACGGCATCCGCGCACTCATCAACTCCGCGCTCGTCTCCTACGAACGCCTGCCGATGCTCGAGGTCGTCTTCGATCGCCTCGTGCGCCTGATGACGACCTCACTGCGCAACTTCACCTCCGACAACGTCGAGGTGTCGCTCGATGCGATCCAGTCGATGCGCTTCGGCGATTATCTCAATTCGATCCCCCTGCCGGCCATTCTCGCCGTGTTCAAGGCGCGCCAGCTCGACAATTTCGGCCTGCTGACGGTCGATTCGAACCTGATCTACTCGATCGTGGACGTGCTGCTCGGCGGCCGCCGTGGCACCGTCGCGATGCGCGTCGAAGGCCGTCCCTACACCACCATCGAGCGCGTGCTGGTCACCCGTCTCGTCGAGGTGATCCTGCAGGACGCCCGCAAGGCGTTCGACCCGCTCACCACCGTTGAGTTCGAACTCGACCGCATCGAGACCAACCCGCGCTTCGCCGCCATCGCCCAGCCCGCCAACGCCGCCATTCTCGTGAAGCTGCGCATCGACATGGAAGATCGTGGCGGCCGCTGCGAACTTCTGCTGCCCTACGCCACGCTGGAGCCGATCCGGAAGATGCTGCTGCAGAATTTCATGGGTGAAAAGTTCGGTCGCGACAACATCTGGGAAGGCCACCTCGCCACCGAACTCTGGTCTGCGCCCACGACGCTGCGTGTCGTGCTCGACGAGTTCACCCAGCCGCTTGGCAAGATGATGAACCTTCAGGTCGGCGACACGCTGATCATGAACGCCACGCCGGAATCGAAGGCGCATCTCATGTGCGGCGACATCCATCTCACGACCGGCCAGGTCGGCCGCATCGGTCAGAAAGTGGCCATGCGCGTCGAGGCGCCGATCACAAACGCGGCAAAGAAACGGGTATTGGAGGCTAGGTGATGACAGGCATGTATTCCATCGCGCTGGAGGGCTTTCTCGCCCTACTGCTGCTCATCGCCATCGCTTACTGCATGCGCCTCGATGGCAAGCTGAAGGCACTGCGCAACGGCAACAATCGCATGCTGGAAGCCGCGAAGGAGCTGCAGTCCTCGGCCCTCCACGCCCAGAACGCCGTCACCGCGCTGCGCCGCTCGGCCGACGCCGCCGGCCGCGAACTCCAGCTCAAGATCGACGAAGCGCGCGCTGTCGCCGCCATCCCGATGGTACGCGACGTCCACAACATGCCGCTGACCGCCCCGCGCGAACCCGAGCGTGGCTCCGAGCGCGGCAATGTCGACTTCACACTGCGCCGCCGCAGCGTCCTGTAGGAGGGAAGGGCCATGACTCCCAAGGTCGGCATACTCTCCGCTGTCTGCGCAGTCGCCATTGGCGCACTGGCCTTCAAGGGCGTCGATATCGCGCAAGCCGTCGCCGCCGAGGCTGAGAACGCTGCGCCTGTCGAGGAAACCGCGCTTACCGCCGGCGTCGGCGAAGAAGCCGTCACAGCATCAGAAGAAGCGCCGCCTGCCGGTGCGGCTGCCGCCGCGCCAACACCCGAGCAGTGCCTGACCACTCTCAACACGGCGGCCGAGGAGATGGGTCTGTCGTCGCAGGAAATCCTCGTCCTTCGCAGCTTGCAGAAGCGTCGCGAGGAACTGGATGGCCGCGAGTCCGGCATCGAAACACGCGAACAGGCCGCCGCCGCCGCCGAATCGCGTCTGCAGGAGCAGATCGTCGAACTGAAAGGCGTCGAGACGGAAGTCCAGAAACTCCTCGCCGCGATGGACGCCAAGCGCGACGAGCGCATGACGTCGCTGGTCAAGACCTATGAAGCCATGAAGCCCAAGGATGCCGCCAACATCTTCAACGGCATGGAAGACGAGATCCTGCTCGACATCGCCAAGTCGATGAAATCCGCCACGCTCGCCGCCGTCATGTCGTCGATGACGCCGAAGCGCGCCGAGGCGCTCACCAAGATGCTCGCCGGCCTCGCCAAGCCGCCTGCCAGCCTCGATGCACTGACGAAAACACCGGCGTGACGCTGATCCGCCCTCCTGTGGGTTGGGCGATCCGCCTCTCCATGCTGGGGATGGCGGCTGCGAGCATCGTTGCGCCTGCCTTTGCTGACCGTCCTGTACAGCTCTCCTACAAGGAGACGTCTGGCTATGCGCGCATCACCGCCAAGTGGGGCGATGGCGACGAGGCGGCTCCGAAGATCAGCGCGCAGGTATCCAACCAGGTCCTGATCATCACCTTCCCGGAGAAGGTGACGATCAACCTCGATAAGCTGAAGGAGGCCCTGCCGACCTGGGCCGCCGTCACCTTCATGGATCCCGACGGGATGACGGCGCGCATCGGCCTGAAGCAGACGCCGCGCCTTGCCGTCTCCACATCCGCCGATCTCACTGCGATCGATCTCATTCCCGAAACCAGCACCGCCGCGCCGCCGAAACTCGTCTCACCACTCGTCGCCAAGCGCGCTGCCGAGGCCGAGGTGAAGCGCGTCGCCGCCATACCCCCGCCGCCGCCGCAGGATCCGCTCGAAGTCCGCGGCAGCCATTCCGGCGATAGCTCGCGCGTGGCCTTCTACTGGCCCGCCAAGGTCAACTACAAGGTCGTGTCGCAAGGCGAGGGCGCACTGAAGCTGCAGTTCGCGCGGCGCGCCAAGCCGGACCTCGCCTATCTCCGCATCACGCCGCCGGCCAACCTCGCCGACTTCCAGGGCGAGAACACGGACAAGGGCTACGTCGTCACCATCACCTCGAAGGACAAGCTGCCGATCAAGCACTTCTTCGAAGGCGATGTGCTGGTCGTCGACATCACGAAACGTGCCGCCGTCGTCGCCTCGGCGCCGGCGCCTGCCAAACCGGCCGCGCCAAAGCCCCAACCCATCGCCGAAAAGCCCGGCAGCGCCATCCTGCTCGCGCCGCCCAAGCAGCTGCTCGAAAGCGACGAAGCGAAAGCCGCCGAAACGCAAGCAAGCGCTGAGGCCAACGCGAAGGCGCAAGCCGACGCCACACTGGGCGGCCCCGAACGCGTCACCGACATGTCGAGCAACTGGCACGATCCGGCCCCGCGCAACGGCCTCGTCAATGTGAAGGCGACCCCGCTCGCCAACGGTCTTGAGCTGAGCGTGCCCTTTGCCGCTCCCGCGCCCGCCGCTGTTTTCGCACGTGGCTCTGCCGTCTGGGCGGTCTTCGCCGCCAATGCCGACTTGAAAGTAGACCAGACCCAGCTGCCCGCCGGCTATCGCGTGCGAACCATGCGCGTAAAAGACGCCACGCTGCTGCGCCTCGAAATCCCGAAGGGCCTCACCGTCTCCGCCGAGATGGACGAATCCAACTGGACGATCCGGCTCGCGCCCACCGCCACCAAGCCCTCACGCTTCCTCTCGCCGGCGCGCCGCAACAACGAGGGTGGCCGCGCGCGCATCGAGACGATGCTGATCGGCGCTACAGGCCTCGTCTGGTTCGAGGACCCCGTCATCGGCGACCAGATCGCAGTCGCTGTGTCCTACGGCCCCTCATCCGCCTCTCCGACACCGCGCGATTTCGTCGAAGCATCGCTGCCCGCCACCGCCCACGGCCTCGCCATCGCACCGAAGTCCGACGATGTGCAGGTCACGATCGAAGGCGAGCGCGTCGTCGTCTCGATGGCTGCAGCCGTTCAAACCGCCCCCGATCCGGCGACCGAGATCGCCGCTCCAAAGGTTGCGGCCAACCCCGCTTTCATCGACTTCGCCGGCTGGGGCGCCGCCCGCGGCAGTGTATACTTCGATCAGCTGTCCGGTCTTGGCCTCGCTGCAGCCACCCTCGACCCCACAACGCCGCCGGGCGCCGCCGCCGCGCTCGATCTGGTCCGCTTCTATCTCGGCCACGGCCAGGCCCACGAGGCGCTCGGCGTACTGAAGGTCGCTGCTGCGGACCGGCCGGAACTCGAGCAGGATCCATCCTTCGTCGGCATGCGAGGCGTGGCCAACTACATGGTCGGACGTCTCAAGATCGCCGACGACGATCTCGCCAAGGGCCTGCTGCGCGGCGACCCGTCCGCTGCACTTTGGCGAGGTATGATCGCCGTCGAGCGCGGCGAATGGGAGCGTGCGCTGGATTTCTTCCGCGCCTCCGACAAGCAGATCTACAACTACCCCTCCGCCAAGGCCGCACAGTTTGCCGTCGCCTGGGCCGACGCCGCGCTCCATGTCAACGACTACGACGCGGCCCGCCGTCAGGCGAACACCGCCGTCGCCAATGGCGAACGCGAGACCAAGGAACGCGCCCAGCTCGTCCTCGCCACCTTGAAATCCGTGATCGAAGGCCCCGCCGCCGCCTATGACGAGTTCGACCGCCTGTCGAAGAAAGCGCTAGAGCCCATCGCCGTTCGCGCCGAACTCAAGCGCCTCGAACTCGGCGTCATCGCGGGCAAAATGAACGCAAACGAAGCTGCGACCGAACTCGAATCCCTGCGCTATCGCTGGCGCGGCGACGAGGTCGAGATGGCGACAGTCGGCATCCTCGCCGACCAGTACATGCGCGTCGGCCGCTTCCGCGACGCGCTCCTGCTCGCGCAATCCACCGCCTTCCGTGATGCCGATGCACCGGGCGCGCGCGAACTGCGCATCAAGCTGGCCGACTATTTCCGCCGCCTGTTCCTCGCGGGCGAGGCTGATCGCCTCGACCCCATCCAGGCCGTCGCCCTGTTCTACGAGTTCGATGACAACCTGATGCCCATCGGTCCCGACGGCGACCAGATGGTGCGCAAGCTCGCCCAGCGCCTCGTCGCGTTCGACCTGCTCGAACCGGCCAGCGTCCTGCTGCAATATCAGGTCGACAACCGCATCCGAGGCGTCGGCAAGTCCGCCGTCGCCGTCGATCTCGCCACGATCTATCTGTGGGACAAGCGGCCCGACAAGGCGCTCTCAGCCATCAACACCACGCGACAGCCCTCGCTGCCGAAGGAACTCGCGCTCGAACGCCGCCTGCTCGAAGCCGCCGCCTATCGCGACCTCGGCCGCTTCGACCACGTCATCGAACTCGTCGAGCCGCTCGAAGGTCCCGAAGCCAAGTCACTGCTTGCCGACGCCTACTGGCGCGACCGCAAATGGTCCGAGGCCGCCCGCGCGCTGGTTTCCATGCTGCCGCCCGCCGGCCAGGCGCAGAAGAAAGACGCGGACCTCGCCTTCAAGACCGCCATCGCCGCGCGCATGGCGAAGGATACGGGCATTGTCTCGCAGCTGCGCGCCTACGCCGGCATCATGGATGGCAACCCGAACAAGGCCAGCTTCGACCTGATCACCTCGCAGGCGGATTTGTCTGGCGCAGCGCTCTCCGAAGCCGTCCGCCGCCTCGCAGATGCGCCGCGCGTCGATGCCTTTGCCGCCGCGCTCAAGAAACGCTTCGAGGCGCCAAAAGCCGCTCCCGCGCAAGTCGCCGCCGCTGCGGTTCCGGCCGCGCCATCCACGACGCCCGCCAAGTCCGGCGGTGCGCCTTAAGGCTAGAGCCCGTCATCCTTCGTGCCGGGCTCGCCAAGTTCCAGCGATGCGAAATCAAACAGGCCCGCATCCACGAGATGCGACGGGCGTACATGGCTCAGCGCGCGCGCCATCACCTGCCGCTTGCCGGGATTGCGCTTCTCCCAGTCGTCCAGCATCGACTTGATCTGCATGCGCTGCAGCCCATCCTGCGACCCACACAGATTGCACGGAATGATCGGGAACTGCATGTGCGCCGCGAACTTGCGGATGTCGTCTTCGGCGCAGCCGATCAGCGGCCGCAGCACGAAGAGATCGCCTGCATCGTTCACCAGCTTCGGCGGCATCGCTGCCAGCCGCCCGCCATGCAGGAAGTTCAGCATGAACGTCTCGAGCGAGTCGTCGCGATGGTGGCCCAGCACCACCGCCTCGCATCCCTCTTCACGCGCAACGCGGTAGAGAATCCCTCGCCTCATCCGCGAGCACAGGGAGCAATAGGTGTTCGACGCCGGCACCTTCTCCGTCACGACCGAATACGTGTCCTGCGTGATGATCCGGTGCGGAACGCCGATGCGCGCGAAATACTCCGGCAAAACGTGCGTCGGAAATCCCGGCTGTCCCTGATCGACATTGCACGCCAGCAGGTCCACCGGCAGCGCGCCCTGCCACTGCAGATCGAGTAGGACAGAGAGCAGGGTGTAGCTATCCTTGCCGCCCGATAGGCAAACCAGCCAGCGCGGCCGCCTTCCTTCGGGGATCATCCCGTAAGCGCGAATCGCTTCCTGAGTTTCCCGCACCAACCGTTTGCGCAGCTTGCGAAAACTCACACTGTCGGGCGCATCGTTGAACACAGGATGCAGCGGCGAGAACGTCGCCTCTTTTTCTTCGCCTGTGTCCGCGAGATCGTCCGCCATTGCCGCCTTCCGGTTTGGCCGTTCTGATAGCGGTTTTTCGCGGTTCGCGAACCCGCTGAACCGATGCGCCCCGGCACGTCCCCGGGCGGCATTCGGGGCTGTCCCCAGTGCTAGCAGCAACGAGTTGTTAGTTAAAGGAGAGCATTAATTCCCACAGGTTGGGAATTAAGGATTGGCGCAGGGGCCTCCGGATTTCCCAGTGAAAACAACTTGGCCCGTGGGAGGACAGCCCGTGGCAGAGCGTGTTGGACAGTTGCGAATTCTGATCGTCGATGACGACGACATGCTCCTGTCCGAGTTGCAGGCGTTCGCCTTTCCAGCCGTCGAATTCACCACCATCAGCCCGGCGACAGTGTCCGCCTCCAAAGGCGCCTTCGCCGACCGTCACATTGTCGTCGTCGGGGTCGATACATCAGGCGGTCTCGATCTGGTGTCGGATCTGTGTGGCCGCGCCGGCATGCCGCCAGTCGTGGCGCTCGGCGCGCGCGGAACGCACCGCAAGTCGCTGGAGCACATTCTCCTGCTTGCCGAACGCGTGGCGCGGCGCTGTCGCTGCCCAAGCCGATCGACCCTCTGGAACTAGCGCTCGCAGCCGTCGAACTTATCCGCAGAAAGACCGGCGCGTCCGACATGGCCCATGTCGCGCAGGAACTGGAACGCCGTCTCGCCTGTTAGCGCAACGATGGTCTATAACCTCGCCCGATAGCCGCCGCGCCAGCCGGCAGCCTCGGGAGGAAGACCATGAGATTTGCAGCCGCGCTTGCCTGCGCGCTTACCTTCACCGCCGCCGCCTGGGCTGATCCGGTCAAGGTGAAAGTCGACAGCGGCACGCTCGTTGGCGAAGCCTCCGACGGCATCACTTCCTTCAAGGGCGTTCCGTTCGCCGCGCCACCCGTGGGCGATCTCCGCTGGAAGCCGCCGCAGCCTGTCGCAGCTTGGACTGGCGATCGCGCCGCCATCGAGAACGGCGCCAGCTGCTCGCAGAACTCTCGCCTCGGCGCCGAAGCGAAAGTCTCGGAAGATTGCCTCTATCTCAATGTGTTCGCGCCGAAGGATGCGAAGAACCTGCCCGTGATGGTGTGGATCCACGGCGGCTCGAATCTCAACGGCTCCGGCTCCATCTACAACGGCGCCGCCTTCGCCAAGAGCGGCGTGGTGACCGTCACGATCAACTATCGCATGGGAGCGCTCGGCTTCTTCGCGCATCCGGAACTCACCAAGGCCGCCGGCAAGGACGACCCCCTCGCCAATTACGGCCTGATGGACCAGACCGCCGCCCTGCAATGGGTGCAGAAGAACATCGCGGCCTTCGGCGGCGATCCATCGAAAGTCACCGTCTTCGGAGAGAGCGCCGGCGCCATCGACATATACGCACTGCTCGGCCTCAAATCCTCAAAAGGTCTATTCCAGCAAGCTATCCTCGAATCCAACATCACCTGGGGCGTCAGCGCCCCGCTGGCCGATGCAGAGAAGGACGGCAAGGCGCTGGTCACCCGCGCCGGCGCCGCCGAGACCGCGACGCTTGCCGACCTCCGCACCATCCCGGCGATGAAGCTCGTCGAAGCCGCCGCCGGCGCCCGCTTCCCGATCGTCGATGGCCGCTACATGACCGAGACGTCGCTCTCCGCCGTCGCCAACAAGCGCACGATGGATATCCCGCTCATCGTCGGTTCGAACAGCTATGAGGCTTCGCTCGCAAGCCAGCTGAAAGGCAGCGCCGCCACCGACTGGACGAACTCGCAAGCCGGCGCTCCCGCGCGCTTCATCGCCGCCAAGTCCGCCGACGGCAAACCGAGCTGGCTCTACTTCTTCTCCTACGTCCCCACCGCGCGCCGCACGCCCGAATCCATGGGCGCGGCTCATGCCACTGAAATTTCCTTCGTGTTCGGCGGCCAGATGCGCGCCGCAGGCGCCCCGCCGCCCGCTCCGGGCAGTGCGCTTGCCCTCCCGCCCGAACCCACGGACGAAGACAAGGCCATGGCCACGCTGATGCATTCCTGCTGGGTCGGCTTCGCCAAGACCGGCGCGCCTGCCTGCGCCTCTGGCCCCGCGTGGCCAGCCTACACACCGGCGAACGACCAGCTTATGGAATTCGGCTCGCCCTCCGGCGTCCGCACCAACTTCCGCAAGGAAGAGCTCGACAAGCACACGGCCGCAGAGCCCGCCGCGCGTTAGGCTGCAACGCTATCGGCCGGCATTGGCCCAACATAAGTCGATGCCGGCCGCACAAGCCGCCCCGTCGCCAGCTGCTCGCGCGCATGCGCGATCCAGCCCGTCACGCGGCCGCAGCCGAACAGGCAGGTGAACAACCCACGCGGCACGCCCAGCGCCTCCAGCAGGATGGCGGTGTAGTACTCGACATTGGTATCCAGCTTCCGGTCCGGCTTCTCCGCCGCCAGCCGCTGCAGGATGCGGCCCTCGATCGCTTGCGCCAACGCAAGCCGCCCGCTGCTCACCGGCAGCGTGCCGACGAAATGCTTCAGCACGTCCGCGCGCGGATCGCGCGTGCGATAGACGCGATGACCGAACCCCATCAACCGCTCGCCGCGATCCAGCGCTTTGCGGATCCAGCCCTCGGCCCGGTCGGCAGCGCCAATCGCATCCAGCATATCCAGCACCGGCCCCGGCGCTCCGCCATGCAGCGGCCCCTTCAGCGCCGATAGCCCCGCGATCACCACCGATCCCAGCCCCGCGCGTGTCGACGCTACGCAACGCGCGACGAAAGTCGAGGCATTGAGCCCATGGTCCGACACCGTCACCAGATACGCGTCCAGCGCCCGCGCCTCTTCCGGCGAAGGCGTCTCGCCACGGATCATGCGCAACAGGTCCGCGCCATGCCCCGCGCTCGCATCCGGCGCCAGCGGCGTGCGTCCGGCTTTGAGTTGCGCGATCGCGCCGGTCGCAACGGCCATCGTGGCGACAAGGTCGATTGCCGCATTCACATCATGCCCGTCCGGCGCGAGGCTCAGCGCCGCGCGCACGCCCTCTACCTCGGGCAACGCCACCAGCCGTGCAAAATCCGGTTTCAAACGCTCGAAGGCCGCAACCCGCGCCTTGCCCAGCGCCGTCTTCACATCCGGCAGCGTATCGAAGAAGCCTGCCCACAGATGCTCTGCGGCCCGCTCATAGTCGAACGCATGCGCCAGCGTTTCCACGTCCTTGCCGCGAATGATCAGCCGGCCTTCCGCGCCCTGCACATCCGACAGCACCGTCTCGGCGGCGACAACTTTCTCCAGACCCGCGTCCATCGATCGCTCCATCATTGACGGAGATCACATGGCGATCCATGGTCGCATTGGTCAAGATTGATCAATATAATCAACTATAGGCGCAAAATGGACTGGATCGCCGTCGAGGATGCGCTTTCCGAACTCAGCATCCAGAAACAGACGCTCTACGCCTACGTTTCCCGCGGCCTCGTGCGTGCGAAAGCCGATGACGACGATCCCCGCCGCAGCCTTTATGCGCTCGCCGACATCACGAAGCTGAAGGGCAGGCGGCGCGGCGCCCGTCGCCGGTCGGAAGTCGCCGCAAGCGCTATCGCCTGGGGCGAGCCGGTGCTTGAAAGCGCCATATCCACCGTCCGTGACGGCCAGCTCATCGTGCGCGGCCGCAATGCCGCCGATCTCGCCGCGAAGTCGACGCTGGAGGACATGGCCCGCCTGCTCTGGAACGACGACGACCGGCCACCTTCGGCAACACCCTCACGCCGCTTTTCCGGCGCAACGCCGAAGGCGCGCGCCTTCGCCATGCTGGCCCATCGCGCTGGCGAGGACGCGCCCAGCCTCGGCCGCAGCCCCACCGCCCTGCGCGCGGACGCCTGGTCGATCCTTTCCGAATTCGCCGACACGCTGGCGGGTGGGCAAGGCAAAGGCGCACTGCACGAACGCCTCGCCCGCGCCTGGAAGCTCGACGCACGCGGTACGCAACTCGTCCGTCGCGCACTTGTCCTGATGGCAGATCACGAACTCAACCCGTCCACCTTCGCCGTCCGCATCGCTGCCTCCACCGGTGCTCCGCTCGCCGCCTGCGCGCTCGCGGGCCTCGCGACGCTGGCTGGTCCCCTCCACGGCGAAGCCGCCGCCCGCGCCCTTTCGCAACTCGACCAGCTGACGCGATCAAAGGATGTCGCGGCCGAGGTAAAGGCGATGGTCGCACGCGGCGACCACATCGCCGGCTGGTCGCATCCGCTCTATCCGGACGGCGACATCCGTGCGACCAATCTCCTCGCCGCGCTGAAACCGAAAGCCGCCATCGCCGGCGCCCTCCGCGCCCTCGAACGCGGCACAGGCGACAAGCCGAACTGCGACGCGGCCCTGGCCGCCATGACGCGCGAACTGCGCCTGCCGGACGACGCGCCGTTCTGCATCTTCGCGCTCGCCCGGATGACCGGCTGGCTCGCTCACGCGATGGAACAGCGCGAAACGGGCCGGATCATCCGCCCCCGCGCCCGCTACACCGGCCCATAAACGGCCCGTTCAGCCGGAATTCACGCGACATCTTGATACAATCAGGCGGCTTGCCCGGCATACTTTCCGGCCTGCTACGCGCTAGTATCACTGTCAGACATCAGGGAGCTGTCAGATGACCCGGCTTCAGGGCGCCATCGCCGCCACGCGCTTCGGCATGGGCGCGCGTCCCGGTGAGATAAAAGCCGCCGCGTCCGATCCACGCGCCTGGCTCAAAGCGCAGATCCGTCCCGAAGCCGCGATCGTTTCCTCGGACGGGCTTCTCTCCGCGAAGGATGTGTTTGCCGCCCGGCAGGAAGCCTATTCCGGCATGGGCCCTCCCGGTCAGCAGGGGCAGCAAGGCCAGAACGGTCCCAGTGAAGCCCAGCGCATGATCCAGCAACAGGCCCAGCGCGAAGCGCGCGAGGGCCTGCAGAAGGAAGTCGAGGCCCGCTCCCGTCACGCCGCGACGACGCCCAACTCCTTCGCCGAACGCTGGGTGCGTTTCTGGGCCAACCATTTCACGGTCGCCGCCCGCAACGCGCAGGTGATCGGCCTCGTCGGCCCGTTCGAGCGCGAAGCCATCCGCGCCAATGCGTACGCGAATTTCTCGACACTGCTCGGCGCGGCCAGCTTCCATCCCGGCATGCTCGTCTTCCTCGACGCCGCCCGCTCGATCGGCCCGTCGACCCAGGCCGCCCAACGCCGCAACGCGGGTCTCAACGAGAACCTCGCGCGTGAGATCCTCGAACTCCACACGATGGGGGTGGGCTCGGGCTACACGCAGGCCGACATCGTCGAATTCGCCAAGGCGCTCACCGGCTGGACAGTCGCTAGTCCGCAAACCGCCCGCCTCGCCGGCCTCGGCGGGCAGGGCCAGCAACAGCGCGCCGGCCGAAACGCCCAGCAGCGTGCGCGTCAGCAGGCCGCCAATGAGATGCTACGCGAATCGGGCGAAGCCGTCTTCGTCGATCCTCTGCACGAACCCGGCAGTCGCACCGTGCTCGGCAAATCATATGGCGGTGGCAAGACACAGGCCGCCGCCATCCTCGACGATCTGGCGGCCCATCCCGCCACGGCGAAACACATAGCGACCAAGCTGGTCCGCCACTTCGTCAGTGATGCGCCGCCGCCTGCGGCCATCGCAAAGCTCGAAGCCGCCTACATGAAATCCGGCGGCAATCTCGCCACGCTCGCTGCCGCCGTCGTCGATCTCGACGAGGCCTGGGGCGAGACATCGCAAAAATTCAAGACGCCGGAAGAGCTGCTCATTTCGGCCGCGCGCGCCACTGGTCCACAGGCGACCTTCGGCGGCCAGCAGCGACAGGTTTACGTCTCGCTCGCCCAGCAGCCCTTCAGCGCCCCGTCACCGGCAGGATGGCCCGACGACACGGCCTCATGGTCCGGCTCGGATGCGATCAAGAAACGCCTCGAATGGGCCAACGCCGTTTCGCGCCGCATGGCGCGGGGCGAAACGCCTTCGCAATTCGTCGACCGTGCACTCGGTGAAATCGCCAGCGAGAAGACACGCCAGGCGGTGGCGCGCGCCGAAAGCGCGGAGCAGGGCTTCACCATCGCCCTGATGTCCCCCGAATTCCAGCGGAGGTAGTCACATGACATTCGCCCTCAACCGCCGCTCGCTTCTCCTCGCCGGCTGCGCCGCCACACTGATCACGCCGATGGCCCGCGCCGCAACGCCTGAAAGCCAGGGCCGCAAGCTCGTCGTCGTCATCTTGCGCGGCGCGATGGATGGCCTCGCCGCGCTGCCGAAGATCGACGACCCGGATATCCGCGCCCACCGTGGAGCTCTGATCGATCCCAACGCCATCGCGCTCGACAATGGCTTCGCGCTGCACTCGGCCATGCCGACGCTCGCTGAGATGTACCGGTCGAAGGAAGTCGCCTTCATTCCGGCCTTCGCCGGCCCCTATCGCGAGCGCTCGCACTTCGAGGCGCAGGATCTGCTCGAATGCGGCGAGATTTCCAAGGTCACTGCCGATGGCTGGCTCAACCGCGCGCTGCAGAAGGCGCCGGCGGCCTACTCCGCCGTCTCCATCGGCCCGGCCCAGCCGCTCATCCTGCGCGGCGCCGCCTCGCGCACCTCGTCCTGGTCGCCCGATATCCTGCCCGAGGCCACCGACGACACGCTCATGCGCCTGCTCGATCTCTATGAGAACGACTCCGTGCTCAAACCGTCGCTCAGCGCCGCCATCAGCGCGGACATGATCGCTGGCGGAATGGAAAAGACCGCAATGGGCGGCGGCCGTGGCGGTCCCGCGCAATATGTCCCGCAGCTGCAGGCCGCCGGAAAATTCCTGTCGCAGCCTGAAGGCCCCGAGATTGCCGTCGTCAGCCTCGAAGGTTGGGACACGCACAACCAGCAGAACGGCGCCCTGCAGCAGCGCTTCACCGCGCTCGACAACGGCATCAAGGCGCTGAAGGCCTCGCTCGGCGAGACATGGAAGAAGACCGCGCTGGTCGCCGTCTCCGAGTTCGGCCGCACCGTGCGCATCAACGGCAGCCAGGGCACGGATCACGGCACTGGCGGCCTCGCCATTCTCGCGGGCGGCGCCATCAAGGGCGGCAGGATCTACGGTGACTGGCCGACTCTGAAGTCAGCGGCGTTGTTCGAAAACCGCGACCTCATGCCGACCACCGACTCGCGCTCCGTCTTCAAGGGCTTGCTGCGCGACCAGCTCGGCTGGGCCGCGAACGACCTCGACAGTGCGATCTTCCATGAGAGCGCTAGCGCGAAGGCAATGAGTGGACTCATCTAGCATCGCGAAGCTCGCCCTCGTCCTTCGAGACGGCGCTACGCGCCTCCTCAGGATGAGGGCTATTCAATTGTCAGAAGTTTAGCCCTCATCCTGAGGAGAGCCCAAAGGGCTCGTCTCGAAGGACGAGGGCGTTTGCCCCAGGGCTCACGCCGCCTGAAGCACGCCTTTTTCCTCGAGCAGCTGTTTCAGCTCGCCCGACTGGAACATCTCTTTCGTGATGTCGCAGCCGCCGATGAACTCGCCCTTCACGTAGAGCTGGGGGATCGTCGGCCAGTTGGAGAAGTCCTTGATGCCCTGGCGCAGCTCGGCGTCCTCAAGGATGTTCGCGCTGTCGTACCGAACGCCGATGTGGTCGAGGATCGAGATCACGGTCGCCGAGAAGCCGCACTGCGGGAAGGTCGGCGTGCCCTTCATGAACAGGAACACCGGCGAGCCGTCGATCAGGCCCTGGATGCGTGCGTTGACGTCGGACATGGCGTTTTCCCGTGGAAAAGGGGTCGTTCCCCTCAGCTAAGGCCGGATCAGGCCGTAATCAAGCGTCCGGTGGCCGGGCTGGTAAGCGAAAGCACATTGGATTCGAGGTGATCCAGCCGTGTCGAGGTGGTGATGATCCGGTGGGCGCCGCCGTCGGTAAGCGCCCAGTTCAGGGCCTCCTCCACCGTCATCGGCGTCGGCGGAGCAGGGCCCGCCCGGCCCAGAAGCGCCCGCGCGAGACGCCATGTCGCGCCCGCGCTCACCGGCGCCGGGAAGCGGCGGGTGGCTGGCGCCAGCGTCTCGATCCCGATCAGCTCGCCCACGGTCTTCAGCCGCTCCAGCCGCGCAAGCTGTTCTTCCTTCAGACCGGCATGCACCGGCGTCATGAACAGGGTGAACTGTCCCGTCGCCGCCGCTGCATCGAGTTCGCCGCCGCGCCCGGCGACGCCCAGCTGCCCGATATCGCCCTTGAACTTCAGGTCGACGAGAATCTTGAGCAGGTTGTCCGTGAGATCTCGCGGCGACGGCCCGTGCAGGAACAGCCAGTCCACCCGCGAGCGCCGCAGTCGCCGCAATGACATCTCCACCGAGCGGCGAACGCCATCGGGTGTGAAATCACGCCAGCGCTTCTTCACGCCGGAGGACAGGATGCCGGCCTTGGTCGAAACGATGGGCTCGTAGGACGGCATGCTGGCCAGCGCCTCGCCAAGCCGGCGTTCCGCCTCGCCATTGCCGTAGGAGGGGCCGGTGTCGAACACGCGCACGCCCATCGCAAATGCGTGGTGGACAAGCCGCACGGTATCCACCGGCCGCACGAGAACCGTACCATGCGCCCCGCTCACCCCGAAGCCGAGGCGGCGCACGCCGATCGCCTTGTCGCGAGTTCCTTCAGGCACTTCCGTCTATCGCCCCCTTCAGCCCGGCGCGCGCGTGGTCAATGCCAGCGCGTGGAGGACGCCGCCCATGCGTCCCTTCAGCGCGGCGTACACCATCTGGTGCTGCGCCACGCGGGACTTGCCGCGGAATTGCTCGGAGACGATCTCCGCGCTCCAGTGATCGTTGTCGCCGGCAAGGTCCTTCAGCGTGATTTCCCCATCCGGGAAGGCCTCACGCAGATAGGTTTCGAGCGTCGCCCGATCCATTGCCATCTTGTTGTCCCTCCCGAGATCGCCGTGGGTTCGTCCCGCGGTCCAATCCGGTCTTGTCGTCCCGAGTGCTGTATCTAGTTCCGGAATCGAGACGCACAATAGCAGAACGCAGCGGCTCGAAGAGAAGCCGCCGCGCCCTGATCGTCTATCGATCAAATCGTCCGCTTGTTAACCCGGATTGCTGGGATTCGACGCCGTGTCCGTCTTGTTGGCCGCATCGCGGATTGTTTCGGCCTGTGTCTTGTGCGCCATCAGCGTCGGCAGGCTTTCGTCCGCATACGCCTTGAGCTGGGCGGTCGCGTCCGCGTCCTTGGAATAGTCCTCGAACAGCTTGATCGCATCGTTGTGCGCGTCGACCTGCAGCGCGGCATAGTCCGCGTCGAAATCGGCGTCGCCGTCCGTCTCAACGAGGTCGTTGATCCGGCGCATGTGGAAATCGTCCAGCACGCTCGGCGGCGGCTGCATCGCGGCTGCAGAGGCGGCGGCCTTCAGCTTGTCGATGCCCGCCTTGTGGTGGTCAATCATCTGCTGCGCGAACGCCTTCACGTCGGCGTCGGTCGACTTCTCGAGCGCCATCTCGCTGGTGCGGATCTCGACGAGGCTGGCCTGGCCGGCGGCATTGACGAAGTCCTGCGCCTCACGCGCGGCGTTCTCGGCAGCGGCAGGATCGGCGGACGCGGTCTCTACGGTTGGCTCAGCCGTTACAAGATCAGAATTGCCGTCGCCGCATGCAGCGAGTCCGAGGGCCGCGACACTGACGGCGCCAAACAAAATGAAACGGGACATGGGTTTCTCCGAGTGAATGCGTCCCCACCCCAACGATTCTGAACGCGATCCTCCTGAGCCCGTTCCGGGTTCCATGATGATCATTCAGACAGGTTCCCGCATGAGGGAACTTTCATGTGGCGATGTCTGTGAGCACGCGCTCGTCCTTCGACGGACGCACGTGTTCCACGTGCTGCTCAGAATGAGCGCTACCGCGGCAATGATGGTTTAGCGCTCATGGTGAGCAGGCCCGAAGGGCCGTCCGTCGAACCACGAGCGCGCGCTCACAAACGCAAACTACGAAGCGCCCTTCATGTAGTTCGGCAGCCAGCCTTCGTGTGCGGCGCGGAGCGTGGCGAGCGAGACGTGCGTAGCACGCTGAGGGTGGTCGCCCAAAACGACTCGTTCGCCACCGAACGAGCCGATAGCGCTGAAAGACACTCCGTGCTGCTCAGCCAGCTCTGCAAATGCTACGTCTTCTCCAGCCTTCAACGCCGCTAGATACCTACCTTGATCTTCACCAAACAGCGCAGGCACCGCTGCAACAGGCGTCAGTTGTCCAAAACCGTTTGCCGTATCCACTTCGTATCCAATGTCGTGTGCTGAGCACGTTACGCCGATACCGCTAGCGAGCGCCATCTCCGCCGCAGCGCATGCGATTCCGCCTTCGCTGACATCGTGTACAGCGGTTACGAGCCCTTTCGCGATGACGTGCCTAATTAAGGCGGCATTGCGCTTCTCGGTTTCGAGATCAACTGGCGGCGGTGCACCGGTGGTTGGACCATCAGCGCCGAGCACGGTGCGAGCGTAGGCCGATGCGCCTAAATGGCCGCGAGTTTCGCCGACTACGACAAGAACGTCCCCTGCCTGCGCCCCCTTCAACGTCGCGATCTTGTCGAGGTTCTCGATCAACCCGATCCCGCCCACCACCGGCGTCGGCGGAATCCCCACGCCGTCCGTCTCGTTGTACAAGGATACGTTCCCGCTCACGACCGGGAATTCCAGAACGCGGCAGGCTTCCGCCATGCCCTCGATCGCCTTCACGATCACGCCCATCGTGTCGGGCTTTTCCGGGTTGCCGAAATTGAGGTTGTCGGTGATCGCGATCGGCGTCGCGCCAACCGCGCTCAGGTTGCGATACGCCTCCGCCACCGCCTGCTTGCCGCCCTCATAGGGATCGGCCGCCACATAGTGCGGGTTGCAGTCCGAACAGATCGCGAGACCCTTGTTCGTCCCGTGAATCCGAACGATAGCCGCATCCCCACCGGACTGAGAGCTATCAATCGTGTCGCCCATCACATGGCGATCATACTGCTCCCAGATCCAGCGCTTCGACGCCATGTCCGGCGACGACATCAGCTTCAGCAGCACCTCGCCATAATCCGCAGGCTCGGGATATTTCGAGATATCGAGCGCCGGCGCCGGCTTCGGCGCATTCCACGGCCGGTCATAGTTCGGCGCGTCCTGACTAAGCGGCGGCACCGGAATATCGCACACCACCTGGCCCTGCTGCTTCAGCACCAGACGCCCCGTATCCGTCGTGTACCCGATCACCTCGGCATCGAGGTCCCACTTGTCGAAAATCTTCTTCGCATCCGCCTCGCGCCCCGGCTTCAGCACCATGAGCATCCGCTCCTGGCTCTCCGAAAGCATGATTTCGTAAGCCGTCATGCCCGTCTCGCGCTGGGGCACCTTGTCCATGTCCATCTCGACACCGACGCCGCCCTTGTCCGCGATCTCGACGGAAGAGGAGGTGAGGCCCGCCGCACCCATGTCCTGAATCGACTGAATCCAGTCCGTCGCCATCAGCTCCAGGCACGCCTCGATCAGCAACTTCTCGGTGAACGGATCGCCCACCTGCACGGTCGGCCGCTTCTCTTCATCGCCTTCGGAGAACTCGGCCGACGCCATGGTCGCGCCATGAATGCCATCGCGCCCGGTCTTCGATCCCACATAGAAGATCGCATTCCCCGGCTCGGCGCCGCGCGAGTAGAAGATCTTGTCCGTATCCGCGAGCCCCACCGCCATCGCGTTGACGAGAATGTTGCCGTTATAGCCTTTGTGGAACTGCGTCTCGCCCGCCACCGTCGGCACGCCCACGCAGTTTCCATAGCCGCCAATGCCCGACACGACGCCCGCCACCAGCGAGCGCGTCTTCGGATGGCTCGGATCGCCGAACCTCAGAGCATTCACCAGCGCGATTGGCCGCGCGCCCATCGTGAACACGTCACGCAGGATGCCCCCCACGCCCGTGCCCGCGCCCTGACGCGGCTCGATGTAGCTTGGGTGGTTGTGGCTCTCCATCTTGAAGATGCACGCCTGCCTATCGCCGATATCGACAACGCCCGCATTCTCCCCCGGCCCCTGGATCACGCGCGGCCCCTTGGTCGGAAACTTGCCGAGATGCCGCCGCGTGGATTTGTAGGAGCAGTGCTCCGACCACATCACCGAGAAGATGCCGAGCTCCACCTTGTTCGGCGCACGGCCCAGCCGGTCCAGCAGGATGGCGTATTCGTCCGCCTTGATGCCTTGTGACGCCGCATCAGCGGCTGTCTGCGGAACAAGGAGGCCGGAAATGTCGGGTTTTGCGCTCATGCGCGGTCATTTACGCGAGCCTGCCGATTCTGCAATGTGGCGTCGAAAACAAGCTGGGAATCGCCAATCCGGCGCTCGAATTCCAGTCCCGGGAGCGTCCCCATGGCCGCCTTCAGGTATATCGTCGCGGATGTCGATCAGGCGGTCGATTTCTATACCCGGCTGCTCGGCTTCACGCTCGAGAAGCAGTTCGGACCCGCCATGGCCATCGTCCGTCGCGACGATCTCTCGCTCTGGCTAGCCGGGCCTACATCATCTGCGGCCCGGCCGATGCCGGACGGCCGCAAGCCGGAGCCCGGTGGCTGGAACCGCATCGTCCTTGCCGTTGACAATCTCGACGCCGCGGTCGAACGCCTGCGCGTCGTCGGCGCCAGGTTGCGCAATGATATCGTTTCGGGTCCTGGCGGACGCCAGATACTGGTCGAGGATCCGTCAGGGAATGTGATCGAGCTGTTCGAGCCCGCGTAGGGCCTAAGCAACTTGAGGGGGAGGACAACGTGTCTCGTGCAAGCCAGATGCTCTGCGTATTCTACGCGTTAGTCGCGCTCATCGCGCTGATCATGACCTGGAGCCAGAACCTTCTTTATTTCACCGGCCCCAGCCCGGCCGGCTTCGACCAGTACATCCTCGACCTGAAAGTGAACGGCGCCGCGCGCTCCTTCACGGTCGATATCGGTCTTTTCCTGCTCGCCGGAACCGCGCTGATGGTAGTCGAGGCGCGCAAGCTCGGTATTGGCTTCGTCTGGGCCTACGTCATCCTCGGCTTCGCCATCGCCATAAGCGTCACCTTCCCGCTATTCCTGATCGCCCGCGAAATGCGCCTCGCGAGGACCGAGTCCACGCCATCCGCCGTGAAACTCACCACGCTGGACATCGCCGGCCTTGCGCTCATCACCGCCGTCGTGCTGGCAATGTGCGGCTTCATACTGTCCTGATGGGGAGGCAAATGCGTAACCTGATGATTGCGGCGGCGTGCTTTTCTGTCTCGGCCTGTGAGTCCACCATCCCTCCGCCGGAGCCGTTTGCGCTGATCGCTTCGCTCAACGGGAACAACATCCCGCTCGATGCCGCGAAGGTCGCGCCCCCACACGAGGCAGCCCTCTGCGTTCACGCCACCGATAGCCTGATCGCGAAAGGCAACTGGGACTTCCAGAAACCCATCAGCGTCTACTGGAACCAGCAGTTCGCCGCACACTCGCCGGCCGAAGGTGAGCGCGCACAGCGCATGGAAGACGCCATCTCAGCCTTGCAGCCCTATCCGGACGCCCAATCCAACCTCCATGTACAGATCGCCCTTGTCAGCCGCTGCGATCGCGCCATGAAGGCTGCGCTCGGAGAGGGTGCGCCGGGTTGATCTGAAAGGCGTTCAATGGGTGGCCGCATCACCGCAGAGCAGGGCGATATCACCCGCGCAAAGGTCGACGCCATCGTCAACGCGGCGAACTCCAGCCTGCTCGGCGGCGGCGGTGTCGATGGCGCGATCCATCGCGCAGCCGGTCCCGGCCTGCTCGCCGAATGCCGTGACCTCGGCGGCTGCCCCACTGGCGAAGCGCGCATCACCGGCGCCTACAACCTCCCGCACCGCCGTGTGATCCACACGGTCGGCCCCATATGGCGCGGCGGCGGCGAAGGCGAGGCCGACCTTCTCGCCAGCTGCTACCGCAACTCGCTCGACCTCGTCCTCGATCATGCGTGCGACAGCGTCGCCTTTCCGGCGATCTCCACCGGCGTCTACGGCTATCCAAAAGAGCCCGCGACAAAGATAGCCGTCGATACCGTCCGCGCCTGGCTCGACGCCAACGATGCCGATCTCGATGTGGTGTTCGTCTGCTTCGACGCAGCCACACTCGCGATCTACAAACGCGCTTTGGCCTGAATTACGCGTTTCATCCTTCGAGACGATTGTCGCTTCGCGCCAATCCCTCAGGATGAGGCCTACTCTACCAGCGGTGGTTAGCCCTCATCCTGAGGGATCGCGAAGCGATCGTCTCGAAGGACGAGGGCGTGCTCACTGCCGCCCGCTACGAACCAGCGCCGGCCTTCACCAGCGCATCGCGCTCCGCATCGCCCATGTGCCGCCATTTGCCCTCGGGCAGGTCGCCCAGCAGCAGAGGCCCGATCCGCACGCGAATGAGGTCGGTGACGTCAAGCTCCACCAGCTCGCACATCCGCCTGATCTGCCGGTTGCGACCCTCGGTCAGCACAAAGCGCAACACCTGTAGATCCTGCTGCGTCACCCTCGCGGGCTTCAGCTGCCGTCCATCCAGCTCCAGCCCGTGCCGCAGCTTCTGGATCTTCGCCCGGTCCACCTTGCCGCTCACCGTGACGACATACTCTTTATCAACCTGGCTCTCCGGCCCGATGATCGCCTTCGCCAGCACGCCGTCTTCCGACAGGATCAGCAGCCCGCGCGAATCCTGGTCCAGCCGGCCGAGCGGCGGCAGGCTCGCCCGCGAACTCGGCGCGATGCCGCCACCGACCTGGTTCTCCGCCGTCAGCAACCGCGCCGCCGGCGTCTGCCCCGGATCAGGCTGCGACGACACAATGCCCACCGGCTTGTGGATCACCACCGATACCTGCGCGCCGAGCCCCAGCTCCGCGCGGTCGTTCAGCACCAGCGTCTGCCCGGCGGAAATCTTGCGCCCGGCGTCAGACACGCGCTCGCCATCGATCATCACGGCGCCCGCCGCGATCAGCTCGTCCGCCTCCCGCCGCGAACACACGCCGGATTGCGCCAGCCACTTGTTCACGCGCACCGGCTCGTCGCCGTCATATACCCGCGACCAGCTCATCCCGCTTGTTCACGCCCGCGCGCCATCGCTGACTTGCGGGACTCTTCGGCAGCCTCCGGCGTGATCGCCGAGTTGTTGGCCGACCCGCGCACGATCTCCATCTTCAGCGCCTCGGGCAGGGGCAGGGCGAGACCGTCGTCGATCACGGCCTTCATCCGCTTCAGCAGGCCACCCTCGACGCCCGCCATCTCCGCCGCAAGCTTCTTCGCCGCCGGCAGCAACGCCTCCGGCGCATAGACCCGGTTCACCAGCCCCCAGCGTTCCGCCGTCTCTGCCTCGAGATAATTCCCCGTCAGCGACAGCTCCTTCGCGCGGCTCGCCCCGATGATGCGCGGCAGCTTCTGCGACAGCCCCCACACCGGCATCAGGCCCACGCGGCTGTGCGTGTCCGCGAATTTCGCTTCGGTGGAAGCAAGCAGCACGTCGCACATCAGCGCCAGCTCGAACCCGCCCGTGATCGCGAACCCGTTGATCGCCCCGATCACTGGCCACGGACACGCCGCGAACGCCGACGCCAGGTCCATGTCGGCCGCCGCATCCGCCGGCTTCTTGTCGCCCACGCCGAGCGAGAACCCCTTCTGCCCCGCCTCCTTCAGATCAACCCCCGCCGAGAACGCGCGCCCATTCCCCGTCAGCACGATCGCCCGCGCATCGTTCCCTGTGCCGATCTCGCGCACGGTCCTCACGATCTGCGTCCGCAGCGCCACCGACAGCGCATTCAGCTGCTTCGGCCGGTTCAGCGTCAGGATGGCGACAGGCCCGTCGCGCTCCACAAGAAGAATGTCCTCGCCGGCTTCGCTCATCGCCTCACCCCTTCTTCGGATCGATCTCGGGCTTCGCGCCCTGCGCCTTCACGATCTCCACCAGCGCATCCACGCTAGCGGCGATCAGGTCAGGGTCGCGGCTGCGCGCCACCAGGTTCACGCCATGCTCCGTCCGCCCCATGACGATCTTCGTCCACGGATAGGAGCCGAAATTCACTTCCGGCCGCGCCTTCGCCAGCTCGCCCAGCGGCCCCGCGATGTCTCCCTCGCGCACGCCCTTCGCCCGCACCGTATGCGAATGCACCACCGCGCCGCCCGTGATGCGATGGCCCACATCCTCCAGCATCCCACGCATGATCGAGGGCACGCCGGCCAGCACGAACACATTGCCCAGCCTGAAGCCCGGCGCCGCTGAAACCGGATTGGCGATCAGCTCCGCCCCCGCCGGTATCCGCGCCATCCGCCTCCTCGCGTCGTTCATCCCCCCGCGCTCTGCATAGTGGGCGGTCAGGATTCCCAGCGCGTCGGCGCGCACATCTATGGTGTGATCGAACGCCGCAGCCACCGCATCAGCGGTAATGTCATCATGCGTCGGTCCGATGCCGCCCGTCGTGAAGACGTAGTCGTGGCGCTGACGCAACACGTCGACTGCCCGCACGATAACCTCGTGAACATCGGGGACGACGCGCGCTTCGCGCACTTCCACGCCGAGAGGGTTAAGGAATTCGGCGATCGTCTTCAGGTTTGAGTCCTGCGTCCGTCCGGAAAGCAGCTCATCCCCGATCAGGATCACGGCGGCGGTGACGTTGCGGGCCATGCGCTGAGTTAACGCCGTGGCGCCCCCGCCGTCCAGCGGTGAAGAGGACGTAAACGCCCCACGGCGATTTCCTCGCAAATCCCCGGTTCCATTCAGCGGATCGTTAAACCTGACAGTGCATAAGCGTCATGCGGTAAAAGGCGGGACAACCCATGAGGACGCAAAAACGTCTCTCCCGAGAGGAGGGCGGCAATGTGATGGTCGAATTCGCGATGCTCGCGCCCATCTTCTTCATGATGGTCATGGGCCTCGTGGAGTTCGTTCTCTATCAGTACAAGATGTATGCGCTGAACCACGTCGTGTACGAAGCGACGCGCAACCTCCAGACCGGTGAAGTCCAGAGCGCGGCCAACATGCGCGAAGAGTTCGACGAACTCTGCCAGGAAACGGCCGGCCCGCTGATGAACTGCGCCGATGTCCAGTGGGACGTGCGCTCCTACGAAGCGCTCAACGAGATCGAGTACCCGCCGGTTGAGTACGACAGCGAAGGTCTGCCCACCAATTTCGTGTTCGAGCCCGGCGGCCCCAGCGAATACTCCGTCGTGCGCGCCACGATCCACCACCAGTTCATCACGCCCTTCATGGACAAGCTGTTCCAGATGGGGCCGGACCAGCCGGCGATCGTGAACAGCTTCTGCATCGTCAAGAACGAGCCGTGGAACTGATCATGCGCATCCGTTCATTCATTCCCCGTGTCTTCACCGACGCCCGTGGCGTGGCCGCCGCCGAATTCGCGCTCATCGCGCCGGCGCTGATCTTCCTGGTCATGGGCGTGCTCGAAATGTCTTTCCGCTTCCGCGCTTCGGAAGAGGCGACACGTTACGTCCACCAGATGGCCGATCTCGTATCGCGTGAAACTGGCCTCACCACGGATGCGTTGGTCGAGCTTCGCAACGCATCGATGTTCATGATGAAGCCGCTGGACACGACCGATAACCTGGACTTCGACGTGACCTCGATCGGCTACGATGTGGATGAACAACCTGAAGTCCTGTGGCGCCGCGTGGCTGGCACCGAAGTCTCGTTCGACGTGAACGAAGCGGAGGGCATGGGCATCGAGAATGAAAGCGTGATCCGCATCGGCGTCCGCTACAATTACCAGAGCATTCTGTCCGAACTGTTCGGCGGCGGATTCATGGCGATCGAACGATCCGCCTACGCCCGGCCGCGCGTCGAGCGGCTGATCTCTCTCGACGGCCAGACAGACGACGGCGGCGGCATCACATACATCGGCAATGATTGAGTTCTGAGGCGACTGATTTTTTTGGGAAGGGCGCGCCCGACTGGCGCGAAAAAGGGGAACGGCAATGTTCCGACCGATCAACAGGTTCCTGAAGGACACGCGTGGCGCGTTCGCCATGCAGTTTGCGCTGCTGGCCATCCCGCTCACGGTGTGCACCGGCCTCGCCATCGACGGCGGCCGGGCCTTCCTCGCGCGCTTCGAGCTGGCCTCGGCGCTCGACGCCGCCGCCCTGGCGGTTGGTTCGACGCTGCATGAAGGCGCCGACCTCGACGCCATCGCCGCGAAATTCGTCGAACGGAACTTCCGCACCGAGCACGACGACCCGATCTCGCTCGAACTCGTTCCGGGCGAAGACACGATCGTTCTGAGGGGCTCGGTGACGATCAACACCTACTTCATGCCGCTCGTCGGCCAGCCCACGGTCACCGTGTCGGCCGAGAGCGAAGTCCGCCGCGGCGGCTCCAACGTCGAGGTCGCCCTGGCGCTCGATATCACCGGCTCGATGAACGCGACCCGCATGACCGGCCTCACCGATGCTGCCAAGATCCTGATCGACGAGGTCGTGAACCCCGTCCAGACGCCGTTCTTCTCGAAGGTCGCGATCGTTCCGTGGTCGCAGAGCGTCAACGTCGGCTCCACTCACGTCGCCGCCGGCGCCGCGACCGATCTGCGTGGAACCACGATCGGTAACACGCCGGTCAGCGGCGCCACCTGGCGCAACTCGGGCACGACGACCAAGACGATCTCTGAAATCGGCTGGCGCGTCGGAACCGGAACCAACATTTCCAACATCACCTGGCGGAACGGCGCGGAAAGGACGATTTCCAACATCACCAAGTCGTCCAGCCGCATCCGCGTAACGACATCGAACAACCACAGCTACTCAAACGGCGACACTGTCGAGTTCAGCGGCATCACGGGAACGTACAGCTTCCTCAACGGGAACAAGTACAAGGTCGCCGACCGCACGACGTCCTCGCCCTATCGCTTCAACCTGCAGAACGTCGGGACCACCACATACACCACGGCGCCCTCGGGCACGCCGGCCGACTCCACCAACGGCGCCTCGCAGCGCTGCTATTCGACGGCCTGCGAAGTGGCGGTCACCGCGACCGGTCACGGCTTCTCGGCGGGCAACTTCGTCTACATCGATGATGTCGACACCACCGGCGCCGGCGCCAACCCGAATAGCACCTGGGGCACGACCTATACGATCGCGGCCTACAATTCGAACGCTTTCATTCTGCCTGGCACGAACAAGGACACGTTCGCAGCCTACGATGACGATGGCGTGGCCTCGAAATGCTACGTCTCCGACTGCCGGTATCGCGTCACCACGTCGAACACCCACAATTTCCTGACGACGGACTACGTCTTCATCTGGGGCGTCAGCGAGACGGGCAGCGGCACGTCCATCAACACGGCCATGAACACCCACACGACGATCGCCGACCCGTCGGGTACGGTCTTCTTCATGCCGGGCGAGGGCCGCAGCTACAAGGATCCGACCTCCACGGGTTCGGCCGCCGAGTGCGCCCTCGCGACATGCAACATCCAGGTGACGGTGGCGAACCACACCTACCAGGTCAACGATCGCGTCGATCTCAAGAGCGTCGGCGGCATGTCCGGCGTCAACAACTGCTCGCTGTCGAGCTCGGGCACCTGTTCCTCGGGTAGCCGCCTCACCTGGCAGATCTCGGCGATCGACGGCAACCTCCTCACGCTCCAGGACAGCAGCCCCGCGCTGTCGAACGTGTCGAGCAGCTATACGTCCGGCACCGGCACGGCGCAGTGCACCACCTATGGCTGCAGCCGCATGTTCTTCACCACGTCCGGCGGCGCGGAGCGCCTCTATCGCCCCAGCACCTGCATGGTCGAGCGCTATGGCGACGACGCCTACACGGACGCGGACCCGGCAACATCGCCGCTTGGCATCCTCTATACGGGCGATGGCACCTGCGATGTCGACAACTACGTCACGCCGCTCACATCAAACAAGACGCGCCTGAACGCCTCGATCGATGCGCTTTCCACCGGCGGCTCCACGGCCGGCCAGTTGGGCGTCGCCTGGGGCTGGTACATGCTGTCGCCGAACTTCGCCAGCATCTGGGACAAGGAAGCCGAGAACGTTCCGAAGTCCTACACGGCGTCCGAGCTCGCCAAGGTCCTCATCCTGATGACCGACGGTGAATTCAACTACGCCACCTGCAACGGCGTATCCTCCGGCACGATCAACTCCACCATCTGCGAGCCTGACGACGCGGACGACAACACGGCCGGAAAGCACGTCGCCTTCAAGCAGGCGGAGGCGACGTGCGCCGCCATGAAGGACGAGGACATCATCATCTACACGGTGGGCCTCGAACTCAACACCGCGCTCTACGCCGACGACTTCCTGCTGAAGTGCGCGACCAGCCCGGAACACGCCTTCCTGGCCAGCGACAACACGGAACTCGAAGAGGCCTTCAGCGACATCGCGACCTCGATCTCGAAACTGAGGATCGCGCGCTAACAGATACGGTTCACGCTCCCGCGTGATCAGACCCGGCCGGGCTGGCGACAGCCCGGCCATTTTTTGTCTGGATTCTAGCCCGCCGTGCGCAGGCTTTCGGACACCGCTTTCGCAGCAGGCGTGTCCATGGCGCCGAGTTCGCCGAAGCGCTTGGCCGCCAGCCGCCACAGCCATTTGGCGTTGCTGATCCGTCCCGCCGCCGCCGCATGATCGCCGGCGAGCCCGGTCAGTTCGGCAAGCGCCAGCCCCTCGGCCTTCTCGCGCGCCACATTCAGCATCTTCTCCGCCGCATCCAGCTGCCCGGCAGCAATGGCGGCGCGTATCGCTTCGAACGGACCACCGATCGCCGGCGCAGGCGCCGCGGCCGGAACAGCCGCCACAACAGCCGCAGGCGTCGCCACTGGAGCAGGCGCTGGAACAGGCGCCGGAGCCGCCGCTGGAACCGGCGCTGGCTTCGTCAGAGGAGGCGGCGGTTCTGATGCCGCTGGAATCGGCGCCAGCGTCGCCGTAGCCGGAAAAGGTGTCTGCACTGGCGCCGCAGCCAGAGGCGGCGCCGACGTCGCAACCGGCTTCGCCACAACAGGAGGCGGAGGCGCTGGTGGCGGTGGAGCAGGCGGCGGCGCCACAACACGCACCGGCTCAGGCGCCGGCGCCACAACACGCACCGGCTCAGGCGCCGGCGCCGGGGCAGGCATCACAGGCTCCGGAATATCGGAAGAACGCCAATCACGATCGGCAGCACGACTGCGCTCGGAATAATACGACTCTGCCGCTCCAAGCTTCGCTTCGCGCACTTCCGCTTCCGCAATCAGGCGCGCCCTGCGATTCGGCCGCGGATGCACGGCGCTCACCAGAAACGTCACGCCCGCCGCTAGGCTCAGCAATCCAGCAATCGCCAGCCACGGCATGCCATCTGCGCCCGGCGGAAAAACGTTCACGGCGGCGACGCGATGGGTCCACGCCAGATAGCCGCCGCCCGCGGCAAGCGAAGCGCCCAGCAGGAACTGAACAATACGTACCAACATCTCGCCACCCCAAGCGGGCCACGTCGACAATATGTATGCGGCCCGATCCGGCCAGGGTGAGCCCCGGTCCGGCTCAACGCTTAGCCGCTTCCTCGCCCGCCCGAAACCTCAAACACGCAGCAGTTGCGGTGCGGCCGTTTGCCTGCATCGCACCGCAGCCAACCTGTGTTTGACGCAACGTCCGCAAACCTCCAAGCTGCTGCAAAAGACTTTGGGGAGAGACCGCCATGCAACACTTCAATCGCCGCACGCTCATGCTCACCGGCCTCGCCGGAGGGCTTGCCGCGTGCGCCACCCCGCTGGCTGAAACCGGCCCCGGCGGCCAGCCCATCGTCACCACCAATGCCGGCAAGGTGCAGGGCCTCACCGAGAATGGCGTGAAGGTCTTCAAGGGCATTCCCTACGGCGCATCGACAGGCGGGCAGGGCCGCTTCCGCGCGCCGAAGCCGCCCGCGCCATGGGCCGGCGTCAAGGAAACCATCGCCTTCGGCCCGCCCACTCCGCAGGGCAGGCCATCAAATGCGCCGCCGCTCCCCGCGCGCAACCCCAACCTTCCGCCCCCGCTGATCAACAACGCGCCCACCGGCACGCAGTCGGAAGACTGTCTCGTCCTCAACGTCTGGACGCCCGCGACCGACAACGGAAAGCGCCCCGTCCTCGTCTGGCTCCATGGCGGCGGCTTCTCGACCGGCTCGGGCTCGTCCGCCTGGTATGACGGCGTGCGCATGTCGCAGAAGCAGGACGTGGTGATGGTCTCGATCAACCACCGCCTCAACGCGTTCGGCTATCTCTATCTCGGCGACCTCGGCGGCGGCGAGTTCAGGGACGCCGCCAGCGTCGGCCTGCTCGACTGCGTCCTCGCCCTGCAATGGGTGAAGGACAATATCGCGGCCTTCGGCGGCGACCCGTCGCGTGTCCTGATCTATGGCGAAAGCGGCGGCGGCCGGAAGACATCGTCCATGATGGCGATGGTCCCCGCTCAGGGTCTCTTCAACCGCTGCGTCGTCCAGTCCGGCTCGCAACTCCGCCTCGACACGCCCGATGTCGGCATGGAGCGCACGGAAAAACTCCTCAAGGCGCTGAACATCCCGAAGACCGATCTCTCGAAACTCTGGACGGTCTCACAGGATGAAATTCTTGCCGCCATTCCCGGCGCCGTGCAGGGCTCTGGCCAGTTCCGTCCCGTGATCGGCTCGCCCTCCTTCCCGTCCCACCCGTTCGATCCCGGAGCGCCCGCCATGTCGGCGAACATCCCCATGATCGTCGGCTCCAACCGCACCGAGATGTCCGTCTTCCTCGGCGGCGATCCTGCCATCGCCAGCATCACCGAGGAGCAGCTGGTCCAGCGCATCACCGCCGCCGTACCCGCGGGCGAGGCGGCCGACACGCTCGCCATGTATCGCCGCCTCTATCCGCAGGCGAAGCGCGACGAGATCCTCTACATGGCCACGACTGACCGCGGCTATTTCCTGGACTCCACCATCCTCGCCGGCCGCAAAGCCGACCAGAACGCAGCCCCCGTCTGGGTCTACCAGTTCTATCGCTCCACCCCGCTCGAAGGCGGCCGCTATCACACGCCGCACGCCTCCGAGATTCCGTTCGTCTTCGACACGCTGAGCAAAGCCACTTCCATCGGCGGCGAACCCACCGCCAACGCCCAGAATCTCGCCGACCGCATGAGCGGCGCCTGGGCCAATTTCGCAGCCAATGGCGATCCCAATGGCGGCAAGACGCCGACATGGCCGAAATACAACTCCTCCACACGCCCGACGATGGTGTGGGACGAGAGCCCCGCCGGTCCGCGCGTCGAGAACGACCCGCGCGCCGAACAGCGCAAGCGCATGCTGGCCTATGGCTCCCAGCAGTATCAGCGAGTCGAATCCGGTCCCGGCTGATCAACGTAGAGGCGTTTCTGCCAAACGAAGGCGATCCCGCCAAAATCAACTGTACCCATGGTACAGTAGCTCTGCACGCGCCTCTGCATTCCTGCAGAGCGTAACCGGCGCTACGCGCGCAATGCCCTGAAAATCAACGCCCATCGCAATCGACAGCCGCCGTACCACGCGTCTGCTATCGCCCAGACAGTGTCACCTCTACATCGATCACACCAGCGCTTGAGACGCCGGATCAAGAAGACTGAACAACAACAAGAAAGATACGAGCACCTCCCATGTACAAACACATTGCGAATGTGGCGCTGGCCGTCGAACTATCGACGCTGGGCGCCGTCATCGTGTTCCTGATCTCTGCAACGCTTGGTCAGGCCACGCCCACCTTCGCCTGATCGAAGACGACACGTTCAGGCAAAGGCATGGCGGCGCCGGGCTCGAAATGCCCGGGGCCGGCGCCGTCATGACGCCTGTCTCCCCCTCACGACCGACGATGGAAGACATCATGCTGCACGACATCTATGGCTGCGCCCTGTCCACGCAATCGCGTGACGCGCAGGAAAAGTTCAACGCCGCCGCCCGCGAGATACGCACCTTTCACGGCGACCCCATCGCCACGCTCGACGCCGCGCTGGCGCACGATCCGAAATTCGGCCTCGCCTGGACCACGCGCGCCGTCGTCCTCGCCCAGCTGACCGACCGCCTGTTCATGCCCGAAGTGGCCCGCTCAATCAGCGAAGCCGCCGCCTGCGAGCTTGATGCGCGCGAGCGCGCCCACTTCGCCGGCGCCGTCGCCTGGGGCGAAGGCCGCTTTACCGAAGGCACGATGGCCTTCGCCCGCGTGGCGCAGGAAACGCCGCGCGACCTTATCGCCGTGCAGAACGCCCATGGCGGCTGCTTCTTCATAGGCGCGCAGTTCGACCTGCGCGACATCCCGCTCGCCGCCCTGCGCGCCAGCCGGGCGGATCAGGAAGGCCATCACGCCCTTCTCGGCATGGCGGCCTTCGGCCTCGAAGAGTGCGGCGACTATGCCCGCGCCGAAGCCTTCGGCCTCGAAGCGGTCGAACTTGAACCGCGCGATGCATGGGCCGTCCACGCCGTCGCCCACGTCAATGAAATGCGTGGCGATATCGAGGTTGGCCGCGAATGGCTGGAGGACACGTCGTCCGGCTGGTCGGACGATTGCGGCTTCTCCTACCACAACTGGTGGCACCTCGCGCTTCTCCACCTCGACGCGCAGGATCATCGCGCCGCACTGAAGCTCTACGACGATCGTATCCGTCCGCGCGACGAGGCGAACGTCGCGCTCGAAATGCTCGACGCGTCGGCGCTGCTGTGGCGGCTGCATCTCGAAGGCGTCGACACGGGCGACCGCTTCCAGCGCCTCCTGCGCGCTTGGGAACAGAAGGCCGAAGACGGCATCCTCGCCTTCAACGACCTGCACGCTGTCATGTGCTTCCTCGGCGCCGGCCAGCCCGCGCTCGCCGAGCGAACGCTCGCCGCCATGCGCCGCACGGCAAATGGGCAGGCCGACAACGCTTGGATGACGCGCACCATCGGCCTGCCGCTCGCCGAAGGCTTCATCGCCTTCAACACCAGGCGCTACGATGAGGCCGTCGACAGGATCCTGTCGGTGCGCGGTATCGCCCAGCGCTTCGGCGGCAGTCATGCGCAACGCGACGTGCTCTCGCTGACGGCGCTGCATGCGGCGATCCGCGGCGGCATGCGTGCAACCGCAGAGGCGCTCGCCGCCGAACGCATCGCCCACAAGCCGCAAAGCCCATGGGCCGGCCGTCTGGCGCGTCAGGCGAAGAACGCAGGCGCGGGCGCGATGGCAAAATAAAAAGCGAGGCGAGCCATCGGGCGTCAGACCCGAAGCGCCCGCCTCGGGGGAAGAGCAAACTGCCGGACGCGTGGCCCCCAGACCCACGCGCCCGGCATTTTCTTTTTGTGGGGGCCATCCATCCCCGAGCAGGGGAGGAGACCACAGTGCTAAAAACCCAGTGTGTCATTCCGGGCGAAGCGGCGCAGCCGCGAAGACTCGGAACCCAGGGGGCTTCACGCGCAGGCATCTTCCACGCGCCCCTGGGTTCCGGATAACGCCTCCGGCGTTTCCGGAATGACACCCGCGAGAGTCGCAAGATCGTGGGAAGCGGCTGCGACTAGTTCGTAGGACAGCCGAAAAACAATCCTCGCTCTTTCAAGCCGCTAGCCGCGCAAACTGTAGGACGCAGCTGTTTTCTTTCAGCAGGGCTCCTGACCTGACGGATAATGCCTCATCGTTTCCGCATGGAAGGGCAGCCGGTACAGCTGTTCGACGGCGCGGGGGCGATGCGTTCGAGCGTGGAGCACATGATCTCTCGGTGAGGGATCCAGCTCAGCCCCTGCGTATGTCGAGGTCAAACCATCGGCCAAGTGGGGAGGCAATCGGGGGATCGTGGCCGAACATCCACGACCCGCACGCCGCCGGCGATGCCAACGGCAGAGGAGTGAAACGATCTCCTTGTCCGAGGCCGGCGCACCAACGAGCGCGGGGGTCGACGCGCAGCGTCGACGGATGTCGCGTTTCTCTTCGAACTACCGGTAGCTGCCATCCGGCGGACGCCAATCAGCGGGGCATCCCCGCGTCCCCGGCCCTTCCATTTGGGGCCAAGAACGACAGCATCCCGCAGGGCAATTGAGCCCGTGCGAATGCGGTCCTGCATCACGAACACACATGACGGCAACGGAAACCCTCGGGATCGTGAACGTGTCCGGGAGTTGACCAGCAGCCATCCATTTCGGATTGTCTATCAACGATAGGCGACGCTCCAGAGCGCCATCGCATTCGGGGTTTCAGGGAGAAACGCATGAAATCGACACGATGGATCGCACGGCTTGCGTCCGCGACCACGCTGGCCGCTATCGCGGCGCCTGCCTTCGCGCAGCAGCCGGCGGCCAGCACACTGCTCGGCACCAACTGCAATGCGCCGCCCGTCTATCACTGCCCCGACACGGCCTGCGAAAGCCCCGTCGTCACGCAGCCCGGCAACACCGTCGAGATGAAGACGCGCCGCACTTACTTCCTCGATTGCCCCGCCGGCTACAAGCCGGGCGACAAGGTCACGCTCGTGCTGTCGCTGCACGGCGGCGGCTCCTACGCCAACTGGCAGCGCAACTACGCACCCTTCATGGACGTGAAGGACAAGTACAAGCTCGTCATCATGACGCCAGGCTCGCCCACGCGCACATGGTCTGCGGCGGATGACCAGTTCCTGCAGAACATCGTGGACAGCGTCGTTGGCGCTGTCGGCAAGGAGAATGTCGACCGCTTCGTCCTCGCGGGGCACAGCCAGGGCGGCATGACCTCGAACCGCATCATCTGCACCGACTATTTCAAGGACAAGGTCGACGTCCGCATCTCGCTCTCGGGCGGACGCATCGGACCGACCACGCCCGCAGGTCGCGGCTTCGGCGCAGGTGGTCTACCAGTGTACCAGCAGGTTCCAGGACAGGCGCCGCCTGCGCCCGCCCCGCGCCCAGCCGTCCCAGCTGCGGCCGCTGCGCCCGCCGGTCCTCCGGGCGGCGCGTGCGACTATTCCTTCATCTACACCGCCGGTGAATACGAGAACCTGCCCGGCGAAGCTTCGCCGCTCGCCGACAAGTTCACCTGCGGCCCGCGCAAGAAGGAAGACGACGTCGTCGATCCCAAGGCCGGCTATGTCTGGGACGCCACGCGCCAGGATCCGGGCACGGATGGATGGGGTCACTATCCGCGCTCCGGCCGCGCCGCGGTCTACACCTATCCGGGCTGCAAGGACGGCCGCGTCGTCGCTGACGTGGTGCGTCTTCAGAAAGGCCACACTGAAGGCCTCGAGCCCAACGTGACGGACAAGCTGATCCAGCTCGCCACCTCGGCGAAGGGCGGCAAGATCAAGTCTGGCGCGTGGACGCCGCCTCCACCTCCGCCAGCGCCCACGGGGCTCGGCGGTCCTCCGTCGGCGGCGCCTACGACACCGCGTCCGAACTGACGCAACACGCGCTCCCGATCCTCCGGCGGCAGGGCAACCTGCCGCCGGTCCTGTTTCCGGGCTTTCAGCGCGGCCCCACAATCGCTAGATCAGGGGAGACAGGGAGACTGCCATGCCGAGATTCACCAGCGGCCTTGCCGCGATCGCTCTTCTTCTCTCCGCCTGCGGGGCGAACGACGCCGAACTCGACGGCGACCTCGAAGTCAACGGCATGGACCCGGTGTTCTGGGGCGTCCAGGTCAAGCGCGCCGACAACATGACGACCATCACCGTCACCGGCTCGCGCGATGTCACCGGCGAACTGCCCGTGAAATCGAAGGGCGAGAAGGATGCGGTTCTCCTCACCACGAAGACCCCGGAAGGCGACTTCGTGATGACTGTCCTACGCGGCGACTGCAAGGACGGCCTCGGCGAGCGCGAATACCATTGGTCGGTGTCGGCCGACTGGCAGGGCGAGACCCTCAAGGGCTGCATCGCCCCGGCGGCGCCGAAAGCACCCGCCGGCTGACTTGCGTCGGCCCGCCTGGAGGAGCAGGGTCAGCTCCCGAGACGGGGATCTCACGCAAGGGGACTTTCATGCGTATCGCCATGTTTGGACTTATCGCCGCCACGGCGGCGATCTGCACGGCCTGCTCGCCGGCTGTCGGCTCGAAAGAGTGGTGCGATAATCTCGAGAAGAATCCGCCCCAGGATTTCAGCCAGGTCACGCCCGAAATGGCGAAGGGCCTGCAGCAGTGCGTGATGAACGCCGTCAACGGGATGTAGTCAGGTCACCGGCCTGACTCACGCCCGCGGGTGCGCCTCGGCATGCACCTTCATCAACCGCGCCGCATCGACGCCGGTGTAGATCTGTGTCGTCGACAGGCTGGCGTGCCCCAGCAGCGCTTGAATGGAGCGCAGGTCGCCGCCATTTGCGAGCAGATGCGTCGCGAATGAGTGGCGCAGCGCATGCGGCGTTGCTGTCTCCGGCAGCCCAAGGCGGTGGCGCAGCTTCTCCATCAGCCGCTGCACCATCCGCGGATTCAGCGGCCCACCCTTCTCGCCCCGGAACAGCGGTTCTTCCGGCGCAGCAGGATAGGGACACTGCTTCTTGTATTCGTTCACCGCCTCGCGCACCGCGCGGATCAGCGGCACGATGCGCACCTTGCGGCCTTTGCCGTAGACACGCAGCTGCTCCGGCGCGGGCGCATCGCGCCCGGTGAGCGACAGCGCCTCCGACAGACGAAGCCCTGCGCCATAGAGCAGCGAGAGTATCGCAGCGTCACGCGCCAGCACCCATTCGGGAACATCCTCGCCATCGCCTTCACCGGCGATCTCGATCGCCTCTGATGCCAGCTTCTCCGGCAGCGGACGGGGCAGGCGATGCCGCCGCCGCGGGCTTTCGAACATCATCGCCTTGGCGTTGGCGGCGTCCAACCGGCGGTCGAGAAACTTGAAGAAGGCGCGCAGGCTCGAAGCAGCACGCGCACGCGAGGACGCCGCCAGATTGTCCTGCGTCTGCCGCCGCGCCAGCCACGCGACCACGTCATGACGCGACAGGCGCTTCAGGTCCGACACATGCGGCTCGCCGCCGAGATGCTCAAACAGGAAGCCGATGAAGTTGCCGATGTCGCGCTGATAGGCCTCGATCGTCTTTTCAGACGCGCGGCGCTCGGTCTCCAGCCAGACCGTGAACTCCTGCAATGCTTCGCGTGCGGTATGTGCCGTGGCCATGCGCGGCACGATGGCGGCTGGGCGTTAAGGCCGTGTTTCCTGCCTGCGAAACCGGCACAAAACCGCAAGGGAACGCTTTTGCCTCTGCTCCGTTGATTGTCGGGCACAAACGTCGGGATCGGACACATGAAACCTTCCTCCAGTCAGGGCTGGGCCATAGGCGCCATTGCATTGGCCGTGCTGGTCGCGTGCAGCCCGTCCACGCCGCCGCCCACGCCTGGCGAACCGGCCCAGCCAACGCCGCAGCCGCCTGTCCTGTCGAGCGGCGCTCCAGATATCGGCCTGCCACCGGCCTCGATCGCGCCGGGCTTTGCCGATACATGGGCAGCAGCAGAAGCCGACTGTGCGACCCCCGCGAAGACGGTGCGCCTGGCGGCCGATGCATTCACGCTCATGGAAGGCGAGGGCAGTTGCCAGGTGAAGTCGATCTCGGAGGAACATCCCACCGGCCGCTCGATGAACTACACGGTCATTGCCGACTGCGTCAGCGCCGCCCGCACCGGCGAAGACACGTTCCGCTTCAACTTCGGCGCCTCCGACACGGCGATGCAATTCCAGCAGAATGCGCGCGAACCCGTGCGCCTGACGCGCTGCCCGCGCGTGGAATAGCCGCGAATTCAGCAGCCTAGCGTCGGTTGAATCCGGGCGCTCGCCCGGCCATTGTGCCGGCCATGCCGTCCCAACCCCGAATCGTCTCGGTGCTGCTGCCGCAGCCCCTGCCGGAGCCTTTCGACTACGAACTGCCCGAAGGCGCCCAGGCGCAGATCGGCAGCTTCGTCGTCGTGCCGCTCGGCGCGCGCGAAATGATCGGCGTGGTCTGGGGCGAGCGCACGACGTCGACCAATCGCAAGCTGAAATCCATCCTCGAAGTCATCGGCGCGGCGCCTCCGCTTCCGGCCAATACCCGTACCTTCGTCGAGCGTGCGTCGAAATACATCTGCGCTCCCATGGGCAACGTCCTCGGCATGACCATGCGTTCGCGCGAAGCGCTTGATGCGCCTCCGGTCGAACTGCTGGTCGTCGCCTCGGGTCAAACCCCTGAACGCATGACGCCCGCCCGCGAGAAGGTGCTCGCCGAAGCCGGCCTGCCGCTCTCGGGCGCTGATCTCGCACGCGCGGCCGGCGTCTCCTCCGGTGTGGTGAAAGCCCTGCTCGATGCCGGCGCGCTGAAGCATGTCGAACGCTCGCTCGATCCACCATTCCCGCTGCCCGATCCGGAACGGCCGACGAAAGGCCTGACGGACGAGCAGAAGGAGGCCGCAGCCTACCTCCGCAAGATGGTGAGCGAAGGCGTCTATCGCACCGCGCTGCTCGATGGCGTCACCGGCTCGGGCAAGACTGAAGTCTATTTCGAAGCCATCGCCGAAGCCCTGCGCCAGGATCCGGAAGCGCAGGTGCTTGTCCTGCTGCCCGAGATCGCGCTGACGCAGGCCGTCACATCCCGCTTCGAGGAGCGCTTCGGCGTCGTGCCTGCCGAATGGCATTCCGCCGCCGGCTCCGCTGCCCGCCGCCGCGTCTGGCGCGAGGTCGCAGCCGGCCGCGCGCGCATCGTCGTCGGCGCCCGCTCGGCGCTGTTCCTGCCTTATCGCAAGCTGAAGCTGATCGTGGTCGATGAAGAACACGACCAGTCCTACAAGCAGGACGAGGGCGTCATCTATCACGCACGCGACCTCGCCGTGATGCGCGCCTCGATCGAGAAGTGCGCAATCGTGCTTGCCTCCGCCACGCCATCGCTGGAGACGCTGTCGAACGCCCAGCAGGGCAAGTACGCCCACCTGAAGCTCAGCGCCCGCCCCGGCGTTGCGCGCCTGCCATCGATCACACTGGCGGACCTCAAGGACAACCCGCCCGAACCCAATCGCTGGATCGGCCCCGAACTCGCCTCCGCCATCGATCAGACGCTCGCGGCCAAGGAACAGGCGCTCCTGTTCCTCAACCGCCGTGGCTATGCGCCGCTGGTGCTCTGCCGCGCGTGCGGTGAACGCCTCAAGGCGCCGGACACCGACAGCTGGCTGGTGGAACACCGCTACACTGGTCGGCTCGTCTGCCACCTCACCGGCTTCACGATGGAAAAGCCGCTGGCCTGCCCCCACTGCGGCGCGAGGGGATCGCTCACCGGCGTCGGCCCCGGCGTCGAGCGTCTGGCGGAGGAAGTCCACACCCGTTTCCGAGGCGCACGCGTCGAGGTGCTGTCATCCGACACCGTCAATTCCCCCGACGATCTGCGGGATCTGATCGCCCGCATGGAAGGCGGCGCCATCGACATCCTCATCGGCACGCAGATCGTCGCCAAGGGCCACAACTTCCCGACGCTGACCCTGGTCGGCGTGGTCGACGCCGACGCCGGCCTGCGCGGCGGAGACCTGCGCGCGGGCGAGCGCACATTCCAGCTGCTGCTTCAGGTCGCTGGCAGGGCAGGCCGCGCCGACAAGCCCGGCCGCGCCATCATCCAGACCTACGCGCCTGACAGCCCCGCCATCTCGCTGCTCGCCGCAGGTGATCGCGACGCTTTCATCGCGCACGAGATGGAATCGCGGAAACTCGTCGGCCTGCCGCCCTATGGCCGCCTCGGCGCGATCATCCTCTCGGCGCCGACGGCAGAGCAGGCCAACGAATCCGCCGCAGCGCTGAGCGCCGCGCAGCCCAACGCGACCGGCGTCGAAGTGTGGGGCCCCGCGCCCGCGCCGATCACCATCCTGCGCGGCCGGCATCGCCGCCGCTTCCTCATCCGCTCGGATCGCAATGTCGATCTCTCGGCCTTCCTCTCCGCCTGGAAAGAGCGCGTGAAACTCCCCAACGCCGTCCGCGTCGCGCTCGACATCGAGCCCTATAGCTTCATGTAAAAACAAAAGCGCAGGCTGCGGGAGCAGCCTGCGCGAGAGTTCTGAGTGGTCCGCCGCCTTCTCGGTGCGGCTTTGAGCTCCGGGGGGATTGAGCGACCACCCTGTTCCGTCGTGTTGCGTTACTTAACCCTCACGCCGTTCATCATCGCGAGCTGGAACACGCCGATGTCGCCCGGGCCGATGCGGTCATAGGCCGCCTGCAGTTCGGCGCGGATCGGCTCCAGCGCGGCGTTGGCCGAGCCTTCAGCCTTGAACGCGCCGTCCCAGTTGTTCGCGGCGATCAGCGGATCGACTTTCGCGAGGAAGGACTTGCCGGTCGCATGGACCTTGCCGCAAGCCGTCTTGATCGCCGCTTCGACCGCGCCCTTGTCGAACGAGGTACGCACTTTCGAGAAGTCGAACTTGTAGCGGCCGTCCTTCGGCATGTAGGCCTCGCCAGCGACGGTCACACGGGCCTCGATGTTGTTGGCGCCGAGGGCGGAGTCCATCATGAACTGGCCGACCTCATAGCGCCAGCCGGAGCCATAGCGCGCATAGACCCCGCTGGCCGGGCAGTAGGCCGCCACCTTCGCGTTCACGAGATTGTCGAACTCCACCTGTGCAGCGTGGTGCTTGCGCATCACCGGCTCGAACTGCGCGCGCATGAAGGCGATGTCTTCCGGCGTCGATTCGCGCTCGACTTCCGCAATCTGCTTCGGCGCTTTCGCGGCCGCGGCTTTGTTCTCGCCCATCTTGGTGATCATCATCGCGATCTGGGCCTCGTTGAAATTGGCGAATGTCGTCGCCAGCTGTTGGCGCGCCATCGGGCGCATCGCCGGTTCGACGTCCTGCAGCGCAAGCTCGATCGCCCGCTCCTGATCGGGGCGGAGTTTTGCGCCGGCCGATTGCGCCTCGCTCGTGGTCGGCGAGAGGAAGACAATGGCGACGCACGCGGCGGCCAGCGGATAGAGGAAGCGCATCTTCGGTTGGAGCGCCTTGTTCACCGCCTGCGTCGACGGCATCGGGAGTTTGGTCGGGGTCGTCATCGGAAGTTTCTTTCTTCTCTTTTTGTTTTTTGTCAGCGCCGGGATTTTTCCCGTGTCGCCGGGGGAGGTCAGTCGAAGTCTACGCGGCTAGCTCTTCGTCGCCTCCGGCATTACGGGGACGAACGGGATGTGCGGACGGTCGGGCGCGACGCCGGGGGAGAGTGCGGCGGGAGTGGTCTCGCCCTTCGGTCCAAGCGACTTGATGTAGGCGTAGATCGCCTTCAGATCCTTGTCGCTCATCGCCTGCAGGCTCGGCCATGGCATCGGCGGGCGGCCCTGGCCGGCGCGCGACAGGTCGATGAACTGCTGCTCGTCCATGTTCTGGAGCGAGAGGCGGAGGTTCGCCGGATAGCTTACGCCCCACGGGCCCGAGAAGCCGACATCGCCGCCCTGCAGCCAGTCCTGTTCCGGCATCTGCTTGCCGGTTATCATCAGCTGCTCGACATAGCCTGGCGTGTGGCAGTCATTGCAGCCGCCGATCTTCACGAGGTAGCGACCGGCGTCGACCGCGTCTTTCGCTTCGACGTGCTCGGCGGGCGTGTTCATGGAAATCGCTTCGGCCGGCGCCGCATCGGCTGGCTTGCTGCATCCGCCCTGCAGGGCGAGCAGCCCAGCGATGACGGCGAATGCGCCGTGCGCGATGATGTTCTGATTGTGCGTGGTCATGGTGCTTCCTTTCGCCGGCGTGGATCGCCGGTCGCTTGCTTGTTTGGCGTTGCTCGTATCTCAGACTTTGCCGGCCGTTGTTTTTGGGAGAGCCGGTCAAAAAGGTTCAGTTGTCCTGAACTCGTCGTGTCATGTGTTTCCTAGTCCCCTTTTCTTGTCCCGTCAGGCTGTCGCCTTGTTCTGTGCTTCGACCGCGCTGCACCAGCCATAGAAGCCGGCGTGTACCTCGTCCCAGGTGACGAGGGATTTCATCGTGTTCATCCATCGCGTGACATTGGCGAACGGACGAAGATCGTAATTCACCAGCTCGCCCGCGGAGACGATGCCCGAGCCGAAGAAGTCGGCGATCGTGATCTCGTTTCCACAGATGAAGGGCTTGTTCCCGATCCAGGCGTCCAGCGCCTTCAGCCGCTTCGCCGCGCGCGGCTCGTGCAGAGCAATGAACTGCTTCTGCGCCGGGCCCTGCAGGCGGTAGTGACCGAGGACGCGCGAGTAGACCACGCCATAGACGTAGTCGCGCATCATGTAGGTGTTGAAGAAATCCATCGCCTCGTTCACGCGCGCCCGGGCTTTCAGCTCTTTGGGGTACGCGGGTGAGTCGGTGAGGTCGGCGAGATATTTCAGGATGGCCGAGCTCTCGGTGAGCACGAAGTCATCGTGCTCGAGCACGGGCACTGCCTGGTTGGCATTGAGGCGCGTGTACCAGTCGCTGCGGTTCTCGTCCGAGAACAGGTCGACCAGCTGGTAATCCAGCGGGATGCCGTTCTCTGAAGCGAAAAGGATGATGGGCCGGCAAGTGGTCGACGCGGGGTCGTAATGAAGCCGGAGAGAGCCACCCGGCGCCTTTCGAGGAGAGAGGGGGGAGATGTTCCTGGAAAGGGCCGGGGGAGTCATAAGGAGGGGCGCTCGTACGATTTGGCTTCGTCTTCTTGAGTAGTCTTTTGCTTCGGCGGTGTCTTTTGACATCTCGTCCGTGACCCTGAAGTACGGGTTGTCGCACTGCCCCACAATCCGAAGTATTGCAGATCGTTCTGCAATAATGCATAAGCCAGCCATGTTCGAATGGGGTGACCTGAGACACTTCCTCGCGGTGGCGCGCAGCGGTAGCACCTTGTCTGCGGCCAAGAATCTGGGCTGCAACCAGACTACGGTTGCCCGCAGAATTGCAGCCCTGGAAGAGGCGCTCGGCGAAAAGCTGTTCGAGAAGACCGCTGGTGGCTACCGGATGACCGAGGTCGGTTCTGCGATGGTGCAGAACGCAGAGCGGGTCGAAACCGAAGTCGAGGCCTTCGGACGGATGGTCGCCCAGCGCAGCCGGAAACTGCTCGGGATGATCCGGGTAACCACCAATGATGTGCTGGCCGACTGCCTGCTAACCCCCTGGCTGCGCGAATTCACCCAGCGTTTTCCGGTCGTGCAGGTCGAGACAATCATCACTGACCGAAGGCTCGACATCTCGCGCGGCGAAGCCGATATCGCGCTGCGAGCCAATACCTCGAAACAGGCGCCGCTGGGCGAGGGCGTCGTCGTTCGCCGTCTCGCGACGGGCAAATGGGGCGTCTACGCTTCCAAGACCTACGCAGAACAGAGCGGCGCGCCGGCCAATGCGGAAGAACTTGCGAAGCATCCAATCATCGCCGGCGCGGGCGAACTCGCGCGATTTGATCCGGCATTCATGAAGGAAGCCAAGGCGGCAGGCGCCGTGATCCGGCAGGCGTCGTCTTCCATCCTCAACATTGCAGGCGCGATCCGCTCCGGCCTCGGCGTCGGCGGCATTCCCTGCATGCTGGGAGAACTCGACCCCGAGCTGCAGCTCTGCTTCCTGTTCGACGAGGCGGACTACGATCTCCTGCTGATCACGCGGGAAGAGATGCGAAATCTTCCGCACGTTCGCGCGTTCAACGATTTCATCGCTTCGCGTACGTCGGCTCTCAGGCATATGATCGAGGGACGCGTACAGACCAGATAAGACTGGCCAGACAAGACGGGCGAGACAAGGGAGAGGCGCGATGGGTTATCTTCGGCTCAGGCAGATCTGCCTCGTGGCGAGCGATCTAGCGAAGGTCGAGAGACAGATCGCCGACGTGCTCGGTCTCGAAATCTGTTTCCGCGATCCCGGCGTCGGCAAGTACGGCCTGCACAACGCGCTCTTCGCGGCTGGCGGCACGTTCCTCGAAGTCGTCTCGCCCACGCAGCCCGACACCGCAGCTGGCCGCTACATCGAGCGCCGCAAGGGCGATGGCGGGTATATGTACATCATCGACTGCGACAACCTCGAAGCCCGCCGCGAGCATATCAAGGCGCAGGGCGTGCGCATAGTCGAGGATCTCAAGACCACGGAATGGGGCCTGACCGGCGAGGCCATCCACCTGCATCCGCGCGATACGGGCGGCTGCCTGCTTTCGGTTGACCGCCACTCGCCGGACGAGAACATGCAGGGCTCATATAAGTGGGCAGGCCCTGACTGGCAGAAGCACGATCGCTCGGAGACTGTCGCTCAGATCGTCGGGGCCGCGATCCAGTCGGCTGATCTCGCCGACCTTGCAACGCGCTGGAGCCATCTACTGCAACGCCCGCTGAAAAAGGGCGAGAGCGGCATGGACATTCACCTCGACCATGGCTTCGTCCATTTCGGCCCGCTGCGCGATGATCGTGGCGAAGGTCTGCGCGCCGTCCACCTCAAGGTGAAGGACAAGACCACGATCCTCGCCAACGCGAACAAGGCAGGCGTTCCGCATGGCGAGGACTATGTCGATATCGTCGGCGTGCGCTTCCTGCTCGTCTAGAGCGTCCACACCCGCGCCGTCTGGATCGGGTGGTTCTCGATCTCCGTCGTGGTCTCGACCGAATATTCCGCCGCCTGCCTGAAGGCTTCGCGCGGGAAATAGGTGCGTCCGGGGTCGCCTGCGAACACCGACGGCCCCGCCTTGTGCGCGCGTTCGAGGAAGGTGCGGAACATCTGCGCCGGACGCTGCTCGTAGAAGACGTCGGCGGCGAGTATGACGTCGAAGGGCGGGATGTCGCCATCGAGCAGGCTGCCGCCGATGAAGCGGACGGACGCGTTGTTCAATTCGGCATTGAGTGCAATCGCCGCCTCGCAAATCGGCTCGATGTCGTTGGCGGCGACTTCGGCAGCGCCGGCGAGCGAAGCCGCGATGGCGACGAGCCCGGAGCCGGAGGCGAGATCGAGCACGCGTTTGCCGCGCACAGCTTCCGGATGCTCCAGCACATACCGCGAGAGCGCCTGTCCGCCCGCCCACGGGAAAGCCCAAAAGGGCGGAGAGACGTTGACGGCGGATAGATCCTTCTCCGTCGCCTCCCAGATCGGGGTCAGTTCGTCGGCCTGGTAGAGCTTCAACGGCAGGCCCGGAACCTCCGCCACGCGCGTATTGGCGCGGATGAAGGCCTTCGCGTCTTCAAGCGATGCGACTCTTCCCGCCGTCTCCTTTGGGCGCTTGCCTTGCACCTGATCCCTCTCCAGATTGCCCGGCCCTGAAGGTTCGGGCCCATGACAGACGCCGCCGCCATCAAGCAGCTTTCCGGCGCCGCCCGCGACGCGCGGGTGCGAGCCTATGCTCCCTACTCGAAATTCCGGGTTGGTGCAGCGGTATTGCTCGACAATGGCGCGAGCGTGGTCGGCGCCAACATCGAGAACGCCAGCTATGGGCTCACCTGCTGCGCCGAGCGCGTCGCCATCTTCGGCGCGCTGGCCCAGCATCCGGAAGCGAAGATCGTCGCGCTGGCAGTCAGCGCCGGAGACGATTCCCATCAGCACGATGGCGACCGGACGCGGATGCCGTGTGGCGCGTGCCGGCAGGTGATGGTTGAATTCATGAAGCCGGAAGCCTCGATCTGGATCGACGGCGTCGGCGTGAAATCATTGTCCGAACTCCTTCCCGTTCCCTTCAAGCTCTAGCTGGATATTCCGATGCCCGATTTCACGATGTTCGACTTCAAGGTCACGGATGGCGTGGCCGTCGTGACGTTCAACCGTCCGGACAAGATGAACACGTTCACGCCCGTCGTGATGCGCGAGATGATGGAGCTGTTCGATGTCACCGACGCGGACGACGCGATCCGCGCCGTGATCGTCACCGGCTCGGGCCGCGCCTTCTGCGCCGGCGCCGAGCTTGGCATCGCGGGCGCCGACACGTTCAACTACAACAAGCGCGCGGCGGGCGACGAGATCATCAAGAACGGTGTTCGCCGCGATGGCGGCGGCCGCGTGACGCTCCGCATCTTCCGCAGCCTCAAGCCGGTGATCGCCGCCGTGAACGGCGCGGCGGTCGGCGTCGGCGTCACGATGCAGCTGCCGATGGATTTCCGCCTGGCGTCGACCACCGCGAAATTCGGCTTCGTGTTCGCGCGCCGTGGCATCACGCCGGAAGCCTGCTCGAGCTGGTTCTTGCCGCGCCTCGTCGGCATGCCGACGGCGCTGGACTGGGTCTATTCCGGCCGCGTGTTCGATGCGAACGAGGCGAAGGCGACGGGCCTTGTCCAGTCGCTGCACGAACCCGATGCCCTTCTGCCTGCCGCAATGGAGCTGGCTCATCGCGTGACCGAGAAATCGTCGCCGGTGTCGATCGCCTGGTCGCGACAGCTGATGTGGCGGATGATGGGCGCCGCCCATCCGATGGACGCCCACCGCCTCGACAGCCGCGGAATCCAGACACGGGGCCAATCGACTGACGTGAAGGAAGGCATCGAAAGCTTCATGCAGAAGCGCGACCCGCACTTCCCCAACACCGTCTCGGCCGATTTCCCCGCCGACATCTTCCCCGGCGAGCCGGAGTTCGAGTAGGCGCCGCTGGTCACGCGCCAGGCGGATCGTCCACCGTTTTCCGTGATCGTGGTGAAATGCTTAGCGGCTAACCCATGATGTGCTACCACCTCGCTCCAGAGCGGGGTCGGTGCGTGGCGGACATATTTCTTTCCTACAATCGCGAAGACCAGGCCAAGGCGAAACTTATCGCCAAGGCGCTCGCCGACGAAGGTTTCGACGTCTGGTGGGACACGGTGCTGCGCGCCGGACAGACCTATGACGAGGTGACGGAAAAGCAGCTCCACGAGGCGAGGGCCGTTGTGGTGCTGTGGTCGTCGCGGTCGGTGAAGTCGAAATGGGTGCGGGCAGAGGCGACGCTGGGCGATCGCAAGTCGGCGCTTATCCCGGTGATGCTCGAACCCTGCGACCGGCCGATCATGTTCGAGCTGATCCAGACGGCGGACCTTGTCGGCTGGGAAGGCGATACGGGCAGCTCCAACTGGCAGGCCTTCGTGGCGGATGTGCGCGAGCACGTCGAACGGAAGACGCCGGCCGCCGTGCCGCAGCCAGCTTCGCCTGCAAAGCTCGACGCCGCGCCGATTGCCTCCGAGACGATCGAGGCTGCTTTCTGGATGTCGATCAAGGATGGCGACGATCCGGCGGATTTCCAGGCCTACCTCGAGCGCTACCCGCAAGGTCATTTCGCGATGCTGGCGACAAAGCGCCTTGCCGCGATCACAGGCGCGAAAGCTGCTCCCGCCGTCGCCAAAGTCGAACCGCCGCCTGCCGCGCCCATTCCGCCGAAGGTCGAACCGCCACGGCCAGCGGCGCCGCGCGCCGATCCGTTCCAGCAGAAACAGGCCAGCCCCCCTGCTGCAGCGAAGAAGAGCGGCGGTCCGCTGCCGCTGATCATTGGAGCTGTCGTTATCGTCGCCGCCGTGGCCGGTGGGGCCTTCCTGATGCAGAAGCCCGCCGATGCTCCGGCGCAAACGGAAGTCGCGGCCGCGCCGGTCGCGCCTGCACTGATTGCGGCGCCCGCAGTCGAAACGGCAGCGGCGCCCGCCGAGAACACTCCGCCGCCGGTCGCGGCGACGTTCCGGGATTGTCCTGAATGTCCCGAGATGAAGCATCTCGATGGCGGCACGTTCCTTATGGGCTCACCCGACAACGAACTCGGCCATCGCGCGTGGGAAGGACCGCAGCGCGAAGTGACGATTGCGCCGCTGGCTGTCGGGTTGAAGGAAGTGACCTTCGCCGAATGGGAAGCCTGCGCGGCCGGAGGCGGATGCGGAAACTACGCACCGACGGACAAGGGGTGGGGCCGCATGGTCCGGCCGGTAATCATGGTCTCGTGGAACGATGCGCAGGCCTATGTGAAATGGCTCGCGGGCAAGACCGGCAAGAAATACCGTCTGCCGACCGAGGCCGAATGGGAATTCGCCGCGCGGGGCGGCACGACGACCGCCTACTGGTGGGGCGCGACCTACGAACGCGATCGCGTTGCGCGGGGTTCGACCGACGAAACCGGGGCGCACGAGCCAAATCCGTTCGGCCTGTTCGACATGAGCGGCAACGTCGCCGAGTGGGTCGAGGATTGCTACGTCAACACCTTCGCCACCGCGCCAACCGATGGCTCAGCCGTCGTCACGCCCGGCTGCCAGCGGGTAATCCGCGGCGGCGGCTGGCGCTCCGACCCCGACGATCTCCGCATCGCCAACCGCAGCCGGTTGGCGCCCTCAACCCGCGACACGGCGATCGGTTTCCGCGTCGTGGTCAGCGAGTAGCTTACTTCCGCTCCACCACCTTGATCGTGTCGGTCGAGTTGTCGCTGGCGTAGGGATAGCCGGCGGTGATGACGAAGCGTTTGATGCCGCTGGCGGCTTCGTGGCGGGTGACGGCGTCGAGGATGTCGTCGAAGCTTTTTGGTTCTTCCGGTTCGAGGTCGGCGTTGACGCCCCAGACGAGCGAGAGCTTGCGCGCGGTCGGCAGCGAGGGCGTGAGGGCGTGGATCGGCTGTTTCGGGCGCGTCGCGGAAACGCGCTGGGCCGATGAGCCCGAGCGGGTGAAGACGACAAGCGGGCAATCGAGATCGTCGGCCAGTTTCGTGGCGGCGCGGGCGCAGGCGTCGGCCGTGGAGGGTTCGGCGGTCCACGGCGCGGCCTGGGCGGAGGGGTTGGCGTCTCGGTCGGTTTCGATGGCGCGGATGATGCGGTCCATGATGGCGACGGCTGCTGTCGGATGACGGCCGACGGCCGATTCAGCCGAGAGCATCACGGCGTCGGCGCCCTGATAGACGGCGGTGGCGACGTCGTTCGCTTCGGCGCGTGTCGGCACGAGCGCCTCGACCATCGATTCCAGCATGTGCGTGGCGACGATCACCGGCTTGCCGGCTGCGCGGGCGACGCGGACGATGCGGCGCTGTGCGATTGGCACCTGCTCGGGTGAGAGTTCGACGCCGAGGTCGCCACGCGCGACCATCACCGCGTCGGACGCGGCGACGATGGCTTCGAGCTCATCAAGGGCGGCGGGCTTCTCGATCTTGGAGATCAGCGGGACATGGTCCCCGAAAATCTCGCGCGCCATGGTGAGGTCGGCGGCGCGCTGGACGAAGGAGAGGGCGATGTAGTCGACGCCCTTGCCGAGCGCGAACTTGCCGTCTGCGATATCCTTTTCCGTGAGCGCCGGAATCGGGATCGGACGGTTGGGAACGGCGATGCCCTTGCGACTCATGATGCGGCCGGGCGCGATCGGCCGCGCGATGCGGTCGGCGCCGTCGACCTTGACGATCACCAGCATCATCTTGCCATCGTCGATCAGCAGCTTGTCGCCGAGCTGGAGCGAGGCGACGAGTTCGGGGTGCGGGATCGGGATGATCTCGGGATCGTTCGAGGACGCCGCCGCTGTGAGGCGGAGTTCGGACGACATGCGCACATCGCTCTGGCCGTTGGGCAGATCGCCGACGCGAAGTTTCGGCCCTTGCAGGTCGGCGAGCAGCGCGACCGGACGGCCCCCGGCCTTTTCCGCCTCGCGCGCGGCGAGGATGCGGGCGGCATGCCCCGGATGGTCGCCATGGGAGAAATTGAGGCGGAACAGGTCGACGCCGGCGCGGAGCAGTTCCTCCATCTTCAGCGCGCCATCGCTGGCGGGCCCGAGCGTGGCGAGGATCTTGGTGCGGCGGCGCGTGGTGGTGGTCATGGAGAGGTTCCTGATTCGGAGGCAAGCTATCAGGTTCGGCGCCGGGCTCTATCTCCGTCTTGGTCATGTGCGGGCTGCGCCTTCGTGTTGACCCGGGCCGTTGGGGAACGATGTTCAGGGCAGAAGGAGATCCTCATGCGCATCATTCTGGCTGCGGCGGTTCTGGCGGCGGCGTGTACGGAGCCTGGTGGCGCGAACGATGCAAGCGGTGCGCAGACCGTGGGCGGGGTCGATCTCGCGCAACCCGTGCGGGCGCTGGGGACGGAGCCGTTCTGGAGCGTCGAGATCACGCCGCAGCAGCTCATCTATTCCGGCGTCGATCGGCCAGAGCAGGAGATCGTCAATCCGGGCGCGAAAGTCTCTGGCTCCACGGCGGTGATCGAGGCGAAGGACGCGGTGGGCGCGTCGTTCGTCATCACGCTGAAGGCGGCAGAGTGTTCTGACGGAATGAGCGACCGCATCTATCCGCTGGAGGCCGAGGTGAAGGTCGGCGCGGAGACGCTGAAAGGCTGCGCCGCGAGCGAGGATTTCCTGAAGGCGCAACCGCCGGCTTGAGGCCAAAGGTCATCGTGCTTGGAAGATTCCCGTTGCACCCGCTCGGCCTATGCGCTACATACTGTGTGACACACACTGTACGGGACACGGGATGCCCATCGGACCTGACATTATCGAGGCTTTGCGGCTGGAGTTGCGCCGAGGGACGTTGATCCTGGCGGTTCTCGGAACGCTGCGTTCCGAGAAATACGGTTACACTCTCAAGACCGAACTGGGCTCGCTGGGCATCGATATCGACGAGGGCGCGCTCTATCCGATGCTGCGGCGTCTGGAGTCGCAGGGCCTGCTCACCTCGGAGTGGCGCGAAGACGCCAAGCGCCAGAAGCGCTTCTACCGCCTCTCGCCCGATGGCGCCGCGGCGCTCTCACAGCTCACCGAAGAATGGCGCGGCATGAACCGCGCGCTCGAAGCCATCCTGAAGGAGGGCGGCCAATGACGGACGACCTGGTCAACGCACACCTGAAATTTCACGACACGGACGCGCCTGAAGGGGGAGAGTGGAAAGTGAAGGACATGATCGCGCGCTATCTCGCTGCGGTGGAGCGGCGGCTGCCGAAGGACCAGGCGAAGGACATCATCGCGGAATTGCGCGAGGTGCTGTTCGCGAAGATCGAGGCGCGCGAGGCGGAGCTGAAGCGCGATGCGAACGCAGACGATGTGGCGGCGATCCTCAAGGCTTACGGGCATCCGGTGGTCGTGGCGTCGAAATATTCCGGCCATGACTATGTGATCGGTCCCAACCTCTATCCCTGGTTCTGGTACACGCAGCGGATCGCCGTCGGCGCAGCGATAGCGATCGCGTTCGGCATCGGCGCCATGAAGGCGCTGGGATCGGAAGAACCCTTCAGGGCGGCGATGCGCGGGCTCAACGGCGCGGTCGAGGCCGCGCTGATCACGTTCGCGGTGGTGACGGCGCTGTTCATCGCTGCCGAGCGGACGAAGCTCGACATGAAATGGGCGGAGAAGTGGAACCCGAAGAACCTGCCGCGCGACCATATACGGCAGCCGAAAGGGCTGTTCGAGGCGGCGATCACGCTGTTCTTCGACATTCTCGTGCTGCTGTTCTGGACGAAGGTGATCCCTTTCCCGAACGAGATTCCGGTAAGAGGCGAGGGCGCGGCGGGCATCCACTTCTCGCCGGCCTGGGCGGCGGTCTACTGGCCCATCCTCGTGCTGATCGCTGCTGTGACCGTGGTGCACATGATCGACCTGGTGCGGCCGGCGTGGAGCCGCTGGCGCTCGATCCTCAGCATTTTGGGCCATGCGGCCGGGCTGGGCGTGCTGTGGGTGCTGTTCCGGTCGCAGCCGCTTATCGAGGTGACGGCTGTGAACGGCGCCGAACAGGTCGAGGTGGACCGGGTATTCGAGATGTTCGGGAACATCGTGAACATCTCGCTGGGCGTCGCGGCCCTGATCTGGGCGGTCACGATCGGCGTCGAGATCTGGCGGTTCGTGCAGTCAGGCCGGCCGGTGGCGGAGCCGCCGCATGTCGGCCCGGAAGGACTTCGAGCGGGCGGTCCGTAGAGGCCGTCTTCCTCCCCCTGACGCGCACGGAACGCGTCCGCGCCTCCTCGGCTCGCAAGGGCTGAGGAGGACAGCGTTTGTGACGCGCAATTTATCTGCGGGCGCCCCTAGGGCAGCGCATTGTTGACAGTGTCAATACGCGGTAGTTTCCACCCGGAATCGGGACCGGACCACTACAGGACCACAACAAGGAGTTTCCTCCCATGAAAAGGATCGCAGCGATCCTGCTGGCGAGCGTTTCGGCGTTCGGACTGGCGGCCTGCTCTGGCAGCGAACCAGCCGCGAAGCTGGTTGGCGCCAAGGTCGATGACTACATGCTCGTCGACCAGACGGGGATGGGTCACATCCTGAAGTACGACACGCTGACACCCGCGGTCGTGCTCGTGTCGCACGTCAACGGCGATGAAGGCGCCCTGAAAGCGGCGCAGACCGTGCAGGCGCTCGCCGCGAAGAACCCCAACGTGGTGTTCCACCTCATCAACTCGAGCGAGGCCGACACGCGCCAGTCCATCGCGGCCGAGGCCAAGACGAACGGCCTCACGGTTCCGATCCTCGATGACGAATTCCAGCTGATCGGCAACTCGCTCGGCTTCTCCTACGCGGGCGAAGCGGTGATCGTCGATCCGAAGACCTGGGCCGTGGTCTATCACGGACCGGCGGACACGATCGAAACCGCGCTCGCCGATGTCGTGGCCGGCAAGCCGCCTGCCTCGGCTGAAGTGATGGATGTGAAGGGCACGAAGCTCGTGTTCGCCGATCGCGGCAAGGAAGCCGAGTTCGCCAAGATCTCGTACTCCAACGACGTCGTGCCGATCCTGATGAGCAAGTGCGTCGACTGCCACCAGCCCAACGGCATCGCGCCGTGGCACATGACGAACTACCAGCAGGTCAAGACGTTCGCGCCGATGATCCGCGAAGCGATCCGTCGCGACCGCATGCCTCCGTTCGACGCCGACAATCACTACCGCGCGTTCGCGAAGAGCGAGAACCTGTCCGCCGAAGAAACGAAGACGCTGATCCACTGGATCGAAGCCGGCGCGCCGAGCGACATCGCCGAAGGCGGTGAAGATCCGCTGGTGAAGGGCGTGGCGGGGCGTCCGGACTGGCCGCTGGGCGAGCCGGACCTTGTCGTCAGCATCCCGGCTTATGACGTTCCGGCTGCCGGCGTGGTCGACTACCAGATCCCGGCCGTGAAGAGCCCGCTGACCGAAGGCAAATGGCTGAAGGCGACAACCTTCAAGCCGGGCAACCGTCAGGGCGTGCACCACATCCTGGCCGGCTGGCTGCCGAAGATGCCGGCCAATGGCCGCGGATTCGACTGGGATATCTCGATGGGCGGCTATGCCGTGGGCAATGAATCGAACGTGGCCCCAGACAACTGGGCGACGTGGGTGCCGGCGGGCGGAGCGATCTCGTTCCAGATGCACTACACGCCGATCGGCAAGGCCTTCACCGACGACTCGAAGATCGCGTTCTACTTCCAGGACGAAGCGCCTGGGATGATGAAGCGTCAGGTGGTGATCGCTGACCCGTCGATCACGATCGCGGCGAACACAGCGCGCCACCACGAGACGGCCTATGTGCTGTTCCCGGCCGACGCGCAGATCTATGCGGCGCAGGTGCACGCGCACTATCGCGGCTATGCCTCGAAGCTCACGGCCATTTATCCGGACGGCAAGGAGGAAATCCTCCTCAACATGCCGCACTACGACTTCAACTGGCAGCGCGATTACATCTTCAAGGATCTGATCGAAATTCCGGCCGGAACGAAGCTTGTCGCCGACTACTGGTACGACAACTCGGCGAACAACAAGGCGCTCTTTGGGGCCAACACCACGCCGCACACGAATCCGGCGAAGAAAATCTTCTGGGGCGACCAGTCCTTCCAGGAGATGTTGTTCACCGCCATCCAGTTCCGCTGGAAGGACGAGACAGCCGCCAACCCACGCGACGACCTGCAGGCGGCACTGCAACAAACCCAGCTGCTGACCATGTCGGACGACAACCGCGACGGCAAACTCCAGGAAGCCGAGCTGCGGATCGAGATGGAAGAGGGCGCCGAGAACGTGACCAGCGATGGCATTGCCCCGCTGCACCAGCAGTTCAAGGCCAACTTCGCAGCGATCGACGCCGACAAGGATGGCGGCCTGTCGATGCAGGAGATCGGCGCGGCGATGCAGCAGATGCAACAGCAGGGTGGGCGCGGCGGGCGCAGCCCGACCTAGGCCACGGCTGAAGACGACAAGACTGACCGGCCGGTTCCGCAAGGGACCGGCCGGTTGCTTTCAGGCGGGAATGACGTCCGGGCAGGGGGGCGCAATCAGACACGTTGCGCCGCGACGAAACGCCCGTGTTTGTTGATGAAATTCCCAATTTCCTTGTGTTGTCACACGCCATCCCCGCGTGCTAGCAACCGCCCGCGACGGACGACCCGGGCGCCACCCGTATTTATGTGGCTGATTTCACATCAATTTTTGCCTCGAACCGGTGCGGGGGATTCGGGGCTTTGGGGCTAGCGATTTGGCCGGTTCAGCGACCACGTCTGTAAGCGAAGGCGCCAAGCGGTATGCCGCCGCCGTTTTCGATCTCGCGATCACCTCGGGCGAGGTGGACGCCGTCGACAACGGGCTGACCGCGCTGGCGAAAACCATCGATGGCGACAAGGACCTGACGCGCGTTCTGAAGTCGCCGCTGCACAAGTCCGAAGAGAAAGCCGCCGTGCTGGCGCAGCTTGGCGAGAAGCTCGGCGTGCCGGACCTAGCGCGCCGCTTCGTCGGCGTCGTCGCCCTCAACCGCCGCGCGGGCGAGATCTCCGGCATTGCGAAGGCGTTCGCCGAGAAGGCCGCCAAGCATCGTGGCACGAGCCGCGTCGTGGCGCGCGTCGCCAAACCGATTTCCAAGGACCAGACGCTCGACCTCGAGAGCGCGATTTCCAAGTCCCTCGGCCGCACCGTCACGGTGGATGTCGAGGTCGACCCGACACTCATCGGCGGCCTGCAGCTGAAGATCGGCTCCAAGCTGGTCGACAGTTCGATCCGCACGAAACTGAACAACCTGACGAATCTGATGAAGGGGGCCTGAGCCCATGGACATCCGCGCCGCAGAGATCTCCGAGATCCTCAAGTCGCAAATCAAGAACTTCGGCGCTGGCGCTGAAGTCTCCGACGTCGGCCAGGTGCTGTCGGTCGGCGACGGTATCGCCCGCGTTCACGGCCTCGACAGCGTCCAGGCCGGCGAGATGGTGCAGTTCGAGTCGGGCGTGCGCGGCATGGCCCTCAACCTCGAGCGCGACAATGTCGGCGTCGTCATCTTCGGCGACGACCGCGGCATCAAGGAAGGCGACAACGTCAAGCGGACACAGGAGATCGTGTCGGCGCCGGTGGGCAAGGGCCTGCTCGGTCGCGTCGTCGACGCTCTCGGCGAACCGATCGACGGCAAGGGCCCACTGACCAACGTGGCCGAGCGCCGCCGCGTCGATGTGAAGGCCCCCGGCATCTTGCCGCGCAAGTCGGTGCACGAGCCGATGTCGACCGGCATCAAGGCCGTCGACTCGCTGGTTCCGATCGGCCGCGGCCAGCGCGAGCTGATCATCGGCGACCGCCAGACCGGCAAGACCGCGCTCGCGATCGACACCATCCTGAACCAGAAGGCGATCAACGCACGCGGCAACGAGAGCGAAAAGCTCTACTGCATCTACGTCGTCATCGGTCAGAAGCGTTCGACCGTCGCTCAGGTCGTGAAGTCGCTCGAAGAGCGTGGCGCTCTCGAGTACACGATCGTCGTCGCCGCCACGGCGTCCGAGCCGGCTCCGCTGCAATACATCGCGCCGTTCACGGGCTGCACGATGGGCGAATGGTTCCGCGACAACGGCATGCACGCCCTGATCATCTATGACGATCTGTCGAAGCAGGCCGTCGCCTATCGTCAGATGTCGCTGCTGCTGCGCCGTCCGCCGGGCCGTGAAGCCTATCCGGGCGACGTGTTCTATCTTCACTCCCGCCTGCTCGAGCGCGCGGCGAAACTCAACGCCGACCATGGTTCGGGCTCGCTGACGGCGCTGCCGATCATCGAGACGCAGGCCAACGACATCTCGGCCTACATCCCGACCAACGTGATCTCGATCACCGATGGTCAGATCTTCTTCGAATCCGACCTGTTCTATCAGGGCATCCGCCCGGCGGTGAACGTCGGCCTCTCCGTGTCGCGCGTGGGCGGTTCGGCCCAGGTGAAGGCGACGAAGCAGGTGGCCGGCACGCTGAAGTCGGAGCTCTCGCAGTATCGCGAGCAGGCGGCGTTCGCGAAGTTCGGTTCGGACCTCGATGCGACCACCCGGCGCCAGCTCGATCGCGGCGCGCGCCTGACCCAGCTTCTCAAGCAGCCGCAATACTCGCCGCTGCAGATGGAAGAGCAGGTCGTGGTGATCTACGCCGGCACGCGCGGCTATCTCGACAAGGTCGGCGTCAACGACGTCGTCCGCTACGAGGCCGAGCTGCTCCGCTGCATCCACGCCGAGCACAAGCAGCTGCTGGAAGACATTCGTAAGGAGAAGGACATCTCCAAGAACGGCAAGGCCGGCAAGATCGAGGACACGATCAAGTCCGCGCTCGAGACGTTCGGCAAGACGTTCGCCTGATGCGTCTGGCTGTTCTCTCCTTCGCGGCACTCGGGCTCGCAGCCTGTGTCGGCACGCCGCCGGTCGAGAAGGTAGCCGCCGAGGTTGCGGCGATCGGCGCATGCGACTCGCTGCCAGCCGGCGTGATGTGCGACTGCGTGATCTCCACGGCGCACGCCGCGATCCCGACGACAAAGGTCGAGCGCAGCAGGGATGACACGGGCTCGCGGCTCGGTCGCGGCTCGGTCGGCCAGACCGATGAGCGCGTGCCGGTGGCGATCGCGGCGGCCAAGCAGTCGTGCGCGGCTGGAAAGGCGGTTGGCTGATGCCTAGCTTGAAGGAATTCCGTCTTCGTATCGCGTCGGTGAAGTCGACGCAGAAGATTACGCGGGCGCTGCAGCTGGTGGCGACCGCCAAGCTAAAGCGGGCGCAGGAAGCCGCGCAGGCGGCGCGCCCCTATGCGACGCGCATGGCGTCGGTGATCGCGAACCTGGCGTCGGGCGCCGCGGCTGGCGGCGGACCCAAGCTGATCGCCGGCACGGGGTCGGACGAGGTTCATATGCTGGTCGTGATGACAGCCGAACGCGGTCTGTGCGGCGGCTTCAACACCAACGTCGCTAAGCTGGCGCGGGCCGAGATCAAACGCCTGCGCGATGCCGGCAAGACCGTGAAGATCCTGACTATCGGCAAGAAGGGCAACGACGCCCTCAAGCGCCAGCATGGCCAGCTGATCGTCGGCCACATCGATCGCCGCGGCGAGCGCGGCGTGTCGGCCGAGAGCGCGGCCCGTGTGGCGCGCGAGATCACCGACCGGTTCGACCGCGCGGAGTTCGACGTGGCGACGCTGGTGTTCGCGCGTTTCAAGAACCTGCTGACGCAAATCCCGACCGCGATGCAGCTGATCCCGGCCAAGCCGCCGGCTGATGCTCCTGTCGTCGATTTGCAGGGCGCGCGCTACATCTACGAGCCGAGCGAGGAGGCGATCCTCGAGGCGCTGCTGCCGCGTTACTTGGGCACGCAGATCCTGTCGGCGCTGCTGGAAACCGAAGCCGGCTTCCAGGGCGCGCAGATGACCGCGATGGACAACGCGACGCGCAACGCCGGCGACATGATCAAGTCGCTGCAGCTGCGCTACAACCGCGCGCGGCAGGCGCAGATCACCAAGGAACTCATCGAGATCATCTCGGGCGCCGAAGCGCTCTAACGAATTACGGAAGACCAGAGGCCAGACATGAGCACGAAAACAGCCACCAACGTGAAGGGTCGCGTAAGCCAGGTCATCGGCGCCGTCGTGGACGTCGAGTTCGACGGCCACCTGCCGTCGATCCTGAATGCGCTTGAGACCACGAACAACGGCACGCGCCTTGTTCTGGAAGTCGCGCAGCATCTCGGCGAGAACACGGTCCGCACCATCGCGATGGACTCCACCGAAGGCCTGACGCGCGGCCACGAAGTGAAGGACACGGGCCAAGCGATCTCCGTGCCGGTGGGCGAGGCCACGCTGGGCCGCATCATGAACGTGATCGGCGAGCCGATCGACGAAGCCGGTCCGGTCTCGCGCGAATTCACGCGCGGCATCCACCAGGCCGCCCCCGCTTTCGTGGACCAGAAGCCGGTGCCGGAAATCCTGCCGACGGGCATCAAGGTCGTCGACCTGCTGTGCCCTTACGCCAAGGGCGGCAAGATCGGCCTGTTCGGCGGCGCCGGCGTCGGCAAGACCGTGCTGATCCAGGAGCTGATCAACAACATCGCGAAGGCCTACGGCGGCTACTCCGTGTTCGCCGGCGTCGGTGAGCGCACGCGTGAAGGCAATGACCTCTATCACGAGATGGTGGAGTCGGGCGTGAACCAGGCTGGCGGCGGCGGATCCTCGCGCTGCTCGCTGGTGTTCGGCCAGATGAACGAGCCGCCGGGCGCTCGCGCTCGTGTCGCTCTGTCGGGCCTGACTATCGCGGAACACTTCCGCGATCAGGGCAAGGACATCCTCTTCTTCGTCGACAACATCTTCCGCTTCACGCAGGCGGGTTCGGAAATGTCGGCGCTGCTCGGCCGTATTCCTTCGGCGGTCGGTTACCAGCCGACGCTCGCGACCGACATGGGCGCGCTGCAGGAACGCATCACATCGACGACCAAGGGCTCGATCACCTCGGTGCAGGCCATCTACGTGCCCGCCGACGACCTGACCGACCCGGCCCCCGCCGCTTCGTTCGCCCACTTGGACGCGCAGACCGTTCTCAACCGCGCGATCTCCGAAAAGGGCATCTACCCGGCCGTGGACCCGCTCGACTCGTCGTCGCGGATTCTCGACGCGAACATCGTCGGCCAGGAGCACTACAACGTCGCGCGCGGCGTGCAGGAGATCCTGCAGAAGTACAAGTCGCTGCAGGACATCATCGCCATTCTCGGCATGGACGAACTGTCCGAAGAGGACAAACTCGTCGTGGCGCGCGCCCGCAAGATCGAGCGATTCCTGTCGCAACCGTTCTTCGTGGCCTCGCAGTTCACCAACCTCGACGGCCAGTTCGTCGACGTGAAGGACACGGTGCAGGGCTTCAAGGAAATCCTCGAAGGCAAGCACGACGACATCCCGGAACAGGCGTTCCTGATGTGCGGCAAGATCGATGACGTGATCGCCAAGGCCCAGAAGATGGCTGCCGAAGCGGCCTGATCCGCCTGACATCGAAAAGTTCGGAGCAGGCGCGGAAATGTCCGCGCCTGTTTTCGTTTGGCCGCAGCCTGCTAGTCTCGCGCGTCGGAAACGGTTTGGGGGGCTGAGATGCGATCTTTGTATGTGGCGCTAGCGTTTGTCGCGGCGACAGGCTGCCAGAGTGCGCGGCCCGATCCAGTCAAGATGGCGGATGCAATACGCTTCGGCGTAGAGGCGTGCGAGCGGCATTACCTCGACGGCGTCCCGATGGCGGATGCACTTGCAGCGTCGGCGCAGGGCCGCTCGTTCGAACCGGTCGAGAGGAAGTTCGAGGACTGGACCAACGACTCCAAGCCGTGGCGTTTGTCGGGTCTCGATGTCTGGGTCGGTCTCGCCACCGACAAGCCCGACGAGGAGTGGTGTGGGGTGCTGGCGGTCAACGGCGGCAGCATGGCTCTGCGCGACGAGCTCGTGAGGGAGCATGTTGCAAGGACTGACCGGACATGGACCGCATGGTCGACCGGCGGAGGCGGCCGGCGGGCAGCCTGCACAACCGACCGCGTTCCGGGAGGAAAATCACTGCTGGTGGTCGCTCACTATAACTCGAGCCCAAGCATTCAATCTGCGGATATTGTATCACCGTCGGCTGACGAGCCACCGGAGTTTGGAGTCACGGTCGTCAACGAAGCGGTGTGCGATCGGAATTCCTGAGTGTTGACGTCACAGCTGGAGATCAAACCCCGCTCGGGTTAGGGTGGCCGATAGGCGCCAGGGAAAGACCTTATGAAGGCCTTCACCAGTTCGATCGCAGCGGCTCTGCTCCTCGCTGCGCCGGCCCACGCTCAGCGAGCCGCCGTGTCGGCTGATCTTTCGCCAGAGGCGGCCGGCGATATTTTCCGCAATGCCGTGGTGGAGGCGTGCGTGCCGGCCGTGACCGGAAACGGCGTGAGCGGGCTTTCGGCGACGCAGCGCGGACGTCTGCAGCCGACGAATGACGCCGAGACGCGCAGGCAGGCCGGAGCTGCGCCTGACGAGACCGTGTGGGACGTGGTCGACGGCAAGGGCGTCGTCACCGTACGCGAGAAGGCAGGGCGATGCGTTGTGTCCGTCTATGGTCCAGCCGCCATGCCGACGATGATGAACGTAGCGCAGGGTCTGACGGGCGGGTCGGGCTTCGAGCGGCTCGCGGGCGGAGCGGGGGGCGGCATCAGCCAGACTCTATCGCGATCCAGCGGCGGAAAGAGCGTGATGGTGCAACTGACGGGGTCCGAGCCGGGCATGCCGGGGCACCAGTCGCGTTTCAGCGTCGTGACGGCGACGGTGTTCGTCGCACAATAGCGGTCAGCCGGTCGGCGCATGAGCAATGTCATCATGATCCTCGCCTGGGCCGGCGCCGTGCTGTGGCCGGCGGCGTTGCTGTTCGGGCTGTGGCGCGGACTGAAGGCCGGGCGCGGACCGGGTTGGATCGGCTGGGGCCTGATCGCGGTGGTGACGGGGTTCTGGGCGCTCGGCATCCGCGCCTTCCTGTGGGAGCCCGAAACGCTGACCATGCGGCGCATCGAGGTGGTGAGCCCGGTGTGGAAGGGCGAGCCGCTGCGCGTTGGCGTGATCTCGGACATCCACGCAGCCGGGCCACACATGAGCGCCGCGCGTCTCGACTCCATCGTGGCGGAGATGAATGCAGAGCAGCCGGATATCGTGCTGCTGCTGGGTGACTATGTCGCCGGTCATGCGCCGCTGGCCGAGCGTGACGCGGGCGAGCGGGCAGCGATCCTTGAAGGGATCGCGCGGATCCGGAAGCTGCGGGCGCCGCTGGGCGTGTGGTCGGTCCTAGGCAATCATGACTGGTGGTATGACGGCACGACGGTCCAGCAGGGAGTGCAGGCACAGGGCATCACCGTGCTGGAGAACCAGCGCGTCAGGATCGAGCGGCCGGGTGGCGCTTTCTGGCTCGGCGGCCTTGCCGATTACGAGTCCACGCGTGCGCAGCCTTCCTATGGCCAGACGCTGGTCGACCTGCCCGACGGCGATCCTGTGATCGTCATGTCCCACTGGCCGGACGTGTTCGCGACTGCGCCGGACCGGGTGGCAATGACTTTCGCCGGGCACAGCCATTGCGGGCAGGTGAACCTGCCGGTGTTCGGACGGCTGATGCACGCCTCGCCGGGCTCGGAGATGTGGCCGTGCGGGCTCTACAGCCTTGGGCAGCGCAAACTCTACGTGTCGGGCGGGGTGGGGGTGTCGATCGTGCCCGTCCGGTTCAACCAGCCGCCCGAGATCGCCGTGGTAACCCTCAGGGCGGACTAGGTTTTCCCGGAGGACGGCTGGCAATTTTGCCGCCTTTACAGGGGTTTCAGGCCTGATAGACCGGCGCGCGACACTTCACGACGCGCATCGCTGAGGCGATGCTTTCGGGGTAATTGCCCATGGCCGACACGCTCAACTTCTCGCTGGTTTCGCCGACGCGCGAACTGTTCTCCGGCGCGGTGAAGCAGGTCGATGCTCCCGGCGTCGAAGGAGAGTTCGGCGTGCTGCCGAGCCATGCGCCGTTCATGACCGTGCTGAAGCCGGGCATCGTTCGTATCCATGAAGACTCGGGCGTGACGCCGGTGTTCGTGCGCGGCGGCTTCGCCGACGTGACGCCGGCCGGCCTTACTATCCTCGCGGAAGAGGCCGTGCGTCTGTCGGACGTGGATGTCGGCGCGCTGGACGCGGAAATCGCCAAGACGAAGTCGGACGCGACCGATCCGGGCGATGAAGCGCGCCGCGCGCGCGCTGCGGAGCGGCTGGCGTATCTGGAACAGCTGCGCGCGGCTGTCGGTTCGGCGACCGCGCACTAGCTCCTAGCCCGCCTCTGTCCACTTCGCGAAGTGCTTCGCGACCTCTTCATAGACAGCTGACTTGAACGGGATGACGAGTCCCGCCGCGTCTTCGAGCTTTGCCCATTTCCAGGCGTCGAATTCGGGCGTGTGGACGTCGAGACGGAAATCCGTGTCGGCGCCGGTGAAGCGGTAGGCGAACCATTTCTGGCGCTGGCCGTAGAAGGGCCCCGCGAGCTTCGCCTTCAGCTCGGGTGGGAAGTCGTAGAACAGCCAGGGTTCGAGCTCTTCCAGCAATTCGACATGCCTGGTGGAGAGGCCGGTTTCCTCGCCAAGCTCGCGCAGCGCGGCGGCGGCGGGTGTTTCGCCGCGGTCGATGCCTCCCTGCGGCATTTGCCAGGCGTATTGCACGTTGTCCCTGCGCACGCCGGCGCGGCGGCCCAGCCAGACATGGCCTTTCTTAGAGAAGATGGCGAGGCCGACATTGGGCCGGTAAAGCGAAGGATCGCGCCCGCCCTGTTCGGGGTGGGCGTTGTACTTCACGGCTTGCCGCCCCGCGCGGTGACGCCGGCCGAAGCGGACGCCGGAGCGAGCTGATAGCCCTTGGCTTTCAGGCTTTCCGCCCACACGCGGAACTGCTCTATCGTGACCGGGTAGGCGAAGCCCACGCCGATGGCCTTGCCGTTCTGGATGGCGAGCGCTTCGAGCGCGAGCAGTTCGCGGTCGATAGCGTCGGCCGAGAGTTCGGCGTCGACGATGCGGTCGGCGACGGTGAAGTCGAGGCCGGTCTGGTCGGCTGCCTGCGGCAGCACGGAACGCGCGGCGGCGCCGTCGTGCAGGAAGACGAGGCCGCGATCCTTGAGCACTTTCATCACGGGCGTGGCGGCGGCGGCGTCGGTTGCGAACTTGGCGCCCTGATAGTTGGTGACGCCGAAATAGCCGGTCGCCTTGCTCATCAGCACGTTGAGGCGACGCAGGTTCTCTTCCGGCTTGGCGGAGGTGACCAGCGTCTGCGGGCCGGTGTCGACGTTCGGATAGTCGTAGGCTTCCATCGGCAGTTCGAGGAGAACTTCGTGGCCGGCGGCGCGCGCTTTGTTGATCCAGCCCTGCAGGTCGTTGGCGTAGGGCACGAAGGACAGCGTGACTTCCGGCGGAAGCTCGTTGATGGCGGCCAGCGTGTGTTTCTGCGTCATGCCGAGGCCGCCGACGATCAGCGAGATCTTGGGCGTGCCGGCGGCGCCAGCGAACGGACGGGCATAGGCTTCGGCCGGCGTGCGGCCATCGGGGCCGATCTTCGGCAGTTCGCCCGAGGCAGTGCGCTCGCTGAAACCGGTGATCGGCGCGCGCGGCAGGGCCGTGGCCGTGGCCGTGGAATTGGAGCCGATCTCGGTGATGGTCATCGTGGCCTCGCCACCATCGCCGCCTTCGTCCGACAGGGCGTCATCGTATTCGAGACCGAGCGATGGTTCGCCCGACACGCCATGCGCATCGAGGGCTTCGAGCGTCGAGCGGTTCTTCAGCAGCGGCGGCGGGCCGTTGGCGTTACGGGCAAAGTCGAGGGTGAGTTCGATGCGCGGTCCGCCCGCCTGGTCATCGCCGAAGATGAAGGCAGCGCCGATCGCGCCCGCGACCAGCGTGCCGAAGGCTGCAAGGCTCAGCGCGAACTGGCTGATCCCAACGCGCAGAACGGACCCATCGGCAACTCGCGACGCAGACATGCGTGTCCTCTCGTAACACCCCGCCCAAGAGGCCGACTCTTGAGCCGGGACCGTTAAGAACGCGGTAACGCGGCTGCGGCGGTTTGGCGTTCCACCGGGCTGTAAACGTTGAGGAATTTGACTCGAGACGCAAGTTACCGATCCCGGAAAGCAAAAGGCCCGGCTTGCGCCGGGCCTTTCCAGTATTTCGTTCCGGCCTTGGATCAGGGCGTCGCCGGGGCAGGCGTGACCGCCGCCGTGGTCTTCGGCGTGGGCTTGGCCTTGCCGGCATTGATCAACGCGACCGCCTGGTCGAGCTGGTAATCTTCCCCGGCATAGCCTTCCGGTGGCATGTCGGCGGGGACGTGCGGCGGCTTGCGCTCGGCGCCCTGGTCGTTCTCCAACGCGTGCGGCAGGGCGGACTCGCTGTAACGGGCGGCGCGTGTCTTCAGTTCGGCGATGTCCTTGTCCGACAGGCGGACCTGCGCGACTTCAATGTCCGGATCGATGCCCGAACCTTGGATCGAGCGGCCCGACGGCGTGTAGTAGCGCGAAGTCGTCAGGCGCATCGCGCCCTTGTTGGGGCCGAGCGGCAGGACGGTCTGCACCGAACCCTTGCCGAACGAGGTGACGCCCAGCACGACGGCGCGTTCACGATCCTGCAGCGCGCCGGCGACGATCTCAGCCGCGGAGGCCGAACCACCGTTGACGAGCACGACGATCGGCACGTCCGGATAACGGTTGGTGCGCACGGCGTTGTAACGCTTGGAGTCGCTGTCGTGACGGCCGCGGGTCGAGACCACTTCGCCGCCATTGACAAAGCGCGAGGTCACTTCGATCGAGGCTTCCAGCAGGCCGCCCGGATTATCGCGCAGGTCGAGCACGAGGCCTTTCAGCGGGCCCTTGCGGGTCGCTTCGAGGGCGCGGTCGAGCGCCTTCACGGTCTGCTCGTTGAAGGTGGTGACGCGGACATAGCCGACATCGCCGATCATCTTCTGCTTCACGACCTCGGGCCGGATCACTTCACGGACGAGGTTCACGTCGAACGGTTCGACGTTCTCGCGCACCACGGTGACGGTGAGGTTGGAGCCAACGCCGCCACGCATCTGCTTCACGGCGTCGTTCAGCGGCAGGCCGACGATCGACTTGCCGTCGATGGCGGTGAGGAAGTCGCCGGACTTGATGCCGGCGCGGAAGGCAGGCGTGCCGTCCATCGGCGAGACGACTTTCACGAAGCCGTCCTGCGCGGTGACTTCGATGCCGAGGCCGCCATACTCGCCGGAGGTCTGGGCCTGCATGTCCTTGAAGTCGTCGGGGTCGAGGTAGCTGGAGTGAGGATCAAGAGAAGCCAGCATGCCGTTGATGGCGGCTTCGATCGCTTCGGACTCATCGAATTCGGTAACGTAGTTGGCTTGCGCCTTGGCGACGATCTCGGCGAACAGCTCGAGTTGCCGGAAAGTCTGCGCCCGTTTCTCGGACGCGTTCCCGTTCGTGGTGACCGCAAACGCCGTGAAGCCAAGGCCCGCTCCGACAAGGCCAGCGCCGGCGATGGCGCCCAACAACCACTTGCGCATATCGCGCTGCTCCTCTGACATGTCCCGCGACCCTTACCTTGCCGTCATCTGCGCGAAGTTCAACAAGCATTGACGCCGCGCCGGCCAGTTTCCGCACTACCGTTCGTCGCACCCGCCGCGCGAAACGGTCCTCGACCATTCGCCGGGGCCGCACGCTCAGGTGCGCGACGCCAGCCATTTCTCAGGGTCCACAGGCTGACCCTTACGTCTTACCTCCAGATAAAGTTCTGGAGATGGCGACTTCCGGTCGGCCATGCGGCCTATGGGCTCGCCAGCCAGAACCCACTGTCCCGCTTCGGGATAAAGGGCGTCAAGGCCGGACACGACCACAAGCACGTCATTCCCTACGTCAAGGATGACCATCAGGCCGTAAGACCGGAAAACCCCTGCATACTGAACTCTCGCGTCGAGCGGGGCGACCACCTGGGCGGCCGCGCGCGTGTTCAAGGTGAGACCTTCCTGACGCTCGCCGGTGACGGTCTGGTCGAAGCGGTAGAGGCGGGTTCCGACAGCCGGTTGCAGCGGTGCGCCTGCAGCAGGCGGCTTTGCGGCGGCGACGGCGGGCGGCTTGGTTGATGGAGGTTTAGCCGTGACGCCGGGCTTCGCGGCAGGCTTCGTAGCGGTTGGCTTGCCCGCGCCGGGTTTGACGGACGGCGTGGTGGGCGCGGACTTGGCCAGACCGGCAAGCAGATCGCGCAGGGTTTCAGCCTCCGCAGCAAGGCGTTTCGACTCGGCGCGCGCAGCGGCGGTTTCGGCATCGAGGCTTGCCGTGGCGTGACGCTTCTCGCTCGCGAGGGCGGCGATCTCCTCCCGCCGGGCAGCGAGCGCGCCGGTGGCGGAAGCGAGGTTGGCCTGCTGGTCGCGCGTTTCGGCAGCGAGACGATTGAGCGTGTCGATCTGCGTCCGTAGTTGTGCCGCGCGATCCGCGAGGGCGGGGGCGGCGTCGGACATCAGGATGGCTGCGCGGACGGCGGCGGCTGTATCCTCTGGACTGGCAGCAAGCGCCGGAGGTTTACGGGATCCGAACGTCATCAGCGCGGCAAGCAGATCGTCGAGCGCGGCCTGGTCGGCAGAGAGGGATTCCGAGGCGGTCTGGGATTCGTCGGCGAGGATCATCAGCTGTTCCTCGGCGGCGTAGGCGGCTTCTTCGCGGGCCGTGGAGTCGGAGGCCGCCGCGATCAGGTCGGCGTCGATGTCCGACATCTCGCGGGCCGCCGCACTTGAGCGGGCTTCCAGCTGTTTCAGGCGCGCGACGGCTGCATCGCGAGCGGTCTCGGCGCGCTTCAGGTCATCCTGGGTAAAGCTCTTCGGCGCCGCGCGGGACTGGGCCAGTGCGGGCGTGGCGAGCAGCAGAAGGGCGAGGGCAAGCCTGCGCATCACTCACGGTGGTAGGGTGATCCGGCCTCGATCGAAAGGGCCCGGTAGACCTGCTCGGCCAGCATCGCCCGCACCATCCGGTGGGGCCATGTCTGGACGCCGAAGCTGATCGCATGCCGGGCCGCCGAGGCAATGGCGGGCGAGGTGCCGTCGGTGCCGCCGATCACGAAGCTGACCGCGTCTTCGCCCGCGTCGCGCCAGCGGGCGAGGCGTTTCGAGAGGTCCCGTGAGGTCCACGCCTCGCCGCGTTCATCGAGGCGGATGAGGATGCCCTGGCCATGCTTGGCCAGCAGGCGCGTGCCTTCATCGTCCTTGGTGCTCGACGGGATCTCGATCTCCTCGACGGCGCGATAGCCGAGCGATTTTCCGCTCTTCTGCGCACGCACGAGATAGTCGTCCACGAGCTCTCGCTCCGGCCCGTCCTTCATGCGGCCGACGCATAGGATGCGGATGCGCAAGTGAGCTGAAGCCTAGCTGGCGGTGGCGGCGCGTTTTGTGGGCGGGGCGTCGGACGCCCAGATGCGCTCGAGATTGTAGAACTCGCGCACTTCCGGCCGGAAGATGTGGACGATGATATCGCCCGCATCGATCAGCACCCAGTCAGCGTTCGGCAAGCCCTCGACGCGGACCTTCGCCACACCCGCCTCCTTGAGCTTGCGCGAGACGTGATCGGCGAGCGCCGCGACGTGGCGGGCCGAACGGCCGGACGCGACCACCATGGCGTCCGCCATCGGCGATTTTCCGGCGAGCGGGATGTTCAGGATGTTCTCGGCCTTGTCGTCGTCGAGCTGCTGGGCAACCAGGCGGGCCAGTTCGAGCGGATCGGGGCCGGCGGGTGCGGGCGGTGCGGAAGCCGGCTTGGCGGTTGCGCCTTTGCCGGATTTGGAGCTGCGAACGGCGGGCAGGGTGGTTTCCTCGGGGCTGTTGAACGTGAGGGAAGGCTAGCACGTGGGGGCGGGGGAAACGAGGGGGAAGAGCTTTCGCCGGTCTCGTCTCCGCATGTGTCCGCACAACATCAAATCATGCGGGCTAGATCGATGGGCCAGTTGGTCGACTAGAAATTCTAAACCCAACTAATACTACCTATTCAGTCGTGTTTAAGCTTTGCTTTGATCTTCGGACGCGGGTATTGCCCCGTTATTCTTTGAGGACTGGCGATGTCGCACATTTTTGAAACTACACGGTATCAGTCGGGTAATCGTTTGCGGTACAGCATTTCTGTTGCTGCGCTTGCGTTCTTCCTGTCCGCGCCCGCCTTCGCCCAGTCAGCTCCGGACGAACCCGCGCCTAAGGAAACCGTAGCCGATCAATCGGCTCCAGACGCTGACGAACAGCCCCCGGCGCCCCCGTCGCTGCAACCGGGCGACCGCGTGGTCGTGACGGCTCGCCGGGTCGAGGAAGACGTTCAGGACGTTCCGATCCCGGTCTCTGTCCTGTCGGAAGACTTTCTGGTCGAGACCGGCGCGTTCAACGCGGGCAAGCTCACGCAGGTTGTGCCCTCGGTGCAGTTCTATTCGACCAACCCGCGCAACACGCAGATCAACATCAGGGGCCTCGGCGCGCCGTTCGGCCTGACCAATGACGGCATCGAGCAGGGCGTTGGCCTCTATGTCGACGGCGTCTACTTCGCCCGGCCTGCTTCGGCGGTGATGGACTTCATCGACGTCGAGCGCGTCGAGGTTCTGCGCGGCCCGCAGGGCACGCTGTACGGCAAGAACACCACGGCCGGCGCGATCAACGTCACCACCAAGGCGCCCGCGTTCACCCCCAACACGCAGGTGGAGCTGAGCTACGGCAATATCGGCTTCTCCCAGGCCAAGGCCACGACGACCGGCCCGCTGACCGACACGCTGGCCTATCGCCTGTCCTTCTCGGGCACCCAGCGCGATGGCGTCCTGTGGAACGTCACCGACCAGGACGACCTCAACGACATCAACAATATCGGCGGGCGGCTTCAGCTGCTGTGGCGTCCGAGCGATACGCTGGATGTGAGGCTTTCGGCCGACAACACGGTGCAGCGTCCCGAGGGCTATGCGCAGGTGTTTGCTGGCGTCGTGCCGACCCTCCGCCCGCTCAACCGGCAGTACGCGGCGCAGGCGGCGTATTACAATTACGCGCCGCCTTCGACCAACCCGTTCGACCGTGTGACCGATCTCGACACACCACACCGCTCCAACTCGGACCTCGGCGGCGTCTCGCTGAGCGCTGACTGGGATGTGGCAGGTGGCACGCTGACGGCGATCTCGGCCTGGCGCTATTGGCTGTGGGATCCCTCGAACGACCGCGACTTCCTCGGCCTGCCGATCCGTACGCTGTCGCAGAACCCGTCGAAATCCTACCAGTGGTCGCAGGAATTGCGCTACGCGGGCGAACTCAACGAAGACCTGCGCTATGTCGTCGGCGCCTTCTGGTTCAACCAGGTGACCAAGACGCTCGGCCGCGAAGAGCAGGGCTCCGCCGCCTGGCGCTGGCTCGCGAACCCGACGCCCGCCAACGAGGCGCTCGGTCTTGCAGGCGCGCTCACCGGCTACGGCCAGCGCGCGCAGATCCGCTCCGACCACACCAGCACCGCACTGTTCGGCCAGCTCGAATGGCAGGTGACAGACCAGCTTCGCATCATCCCGGGCCTGCGCTTCAATTGGGATGAGAAGAGCGGCTTCTACCGCACGCAGACCTATGGCGGCGTGCAGTACGCGCCGAACACGCCGGGATGGAACCTGCAGCGCAGCATCCTGACACCGCTGGCTTATGAGTCCGAAGGCGAGGACGACAACATCTCGGGTCAGCTGACGGTTGCCTACGACTTCACCGACAACGTCAACGCCTACGCAACATACTCGACGGCGTTCAAGACGTTCGGCCTCAACAACAACGGCATCCCGCTCGACTCGAACAACAACCCGGTCCTCGACCTGGCGTCCATCAAGCCGGAAGACGTCAAGCACATCGAGATCGGCATCAAGACCGAGCCGTTCCCGGGCGTGGTGGCGAACCTCTCTGCCTTCCATACGACAGTGAACGACTTTCAGGTAAGTGTTTCGAGCAACCAGTCGGGCACGCTGCGCGGCTATCTTGCCAACGCCGACGAGGTGGTGGTGCAAGGCGTCGAGTTCGACGGCTCGTGGCGCGTCAACGACAACTTCTCGCTCTACAGCAACGTTGCCTGGACGGATGCCAAGTATGAGAGCTTCACGGAGGCCCCGCCTCCGCTGGAACTGTCGGGCGGCGCGATCGGCTTCGTCGACGCTTCGGGTACGCGCCTGCCGGGGATCTCGGAATGGGCGGCCTCGTTCGGCGGCGAGTACACGCTTCCCGGCGAGTTCTCCAAGCGTCAGGGCGAGTGGTTCGTGGGCGCCGATGCGACCTACCGTTCCGACTTCTCGTCCAGCCCGACTGAGTCTGCCTACCTCAACATCGACGGCTACACGCTGCTCAACCTGCGCGCGGGTTTCCGTGGCGATGATGGCTGGGACTTCTTCGGCTGGTCGCGCAACGCGCTCGACGAGGAATACTTCGAGATGCTGAACGCGGGCGGTTCGAGCTCCGGCTACTATTCCGGCCTGCTCGGCGACCCGCGCACTTACGGTGTCACCCTCAGAGGAGACTTCTAACTGGCAAGATTCCGCCGCGCCTCCCCGGTGCGCGGATAGAGGGGCGGGCCGCACAGATCGCGGCCTGCCGGTCCCGGCCCCCGTCCGGAATGGGATCACTTTCAGGTGGCTGCGTCTAACGTCCTCAGCGGCCCGCCCCTCGACCAGTTATGCGCGTTCACGGGTGAGGCGTGGAGGCGTGTCGTAGGTGATCGAGCCAAGCTTGACCGGCTCGCCGCATTCCGAACAGGAAACGACAGGACGGAAACGATGCCCGCATTCCTTGTGCCGGCGGCCCCATTTGTGAACTTTGGCGGGCAGGTGATGCTCCGCCCAATCTGACAGCACCATCAGCACAGGACGAAGCGCCTCTCCGCGTTTCGTGAGCCTGTATTCGTAGCGGGGCGGGTGCGCCTCGTACTGCACCTTTTCGAACACGCCATGCTCGACCAGATGCGCCAGCCGGTCCGACAGGATGGCGCGCGAGGCGCGCGTCGATTGCAGGAATTCGTCGAACTTCGTCGCTCCACGCAGCGCATCCCGCAGGATCAGCGTCGTCCACGCATCGCCGATCACCGACATGGCTTGCGCCACCGGGCAGGGAAGGGCGTCGATCTCGCTCCAGCGCATGAGGCGCTCCCGTCTTCGTGTGCGGCTTGTGACATCCGCGCAATTGACCCCGCCGGGAGAGGCAGGCAAGGGTGAGTTCAGAAAACGAACTTACATCCGGTCGGGGAGGACCACAATGGACAGCGTCAAGCGGACGCGCCCGATCAGGCGGGCGGTGGGTCTTGCCGCGCTCGCAGTCGGCCTCGCGCCGGCGGCGCTTGCGCAGCAGCCTCCCGCGCCACCTGCGCCCCAACAGGCCCCTGCCGACGCCGAAGGCGTGCAGACGTTCGAGGCGGGATACTTCAAGCAGTACAATCCGGTGACGGCCGCGGATATCGTGAACCGCGTGCCCGGTTTCGAGATCGACGACGGCGAGGCGCTGCGCGGCTTCGGCGCGACAGCGGGCAACGTGCTGGTCAATGGCGAGCGGCCATCGTCCAAGGTGCTGATGTCCGAACAGCTCAAGCGGATACCGGCGGACAGCGTGCTGAAGGTGGAGCTGATCTCGGGTTCGGCCTCGAATGTCGACGTGCGCGGGCAGACCCAACTGGTCAACATCGTGCTGAAGAAGGCGAAGCAGGAAGGCTCGGCGACGACATGGGTCGCCGACCTGCGCGACATCCAGTATTCCGAGCGCGTCGGCTGGCAGTTCCAGCTGACGAAGACATTCGCGCTCGGCGAGGACGCCGAACTGACGGTTGACCTGCAGACGCCAAACCTGCGCGGGCGCGTCGACAGTTTCGAGGCGGTGCGCAATCCCGCCGGCACGCTGACGCGCTATCGCGAACAGTTCGGCCAGCCGAACAATATCGGCCTGCAGGGATCGGGCGTTCTGAAATGGCGGCCGACCGCGCGCGACACGGTGAACTTCAACCTGCAAGCCGTTCCGACGTGGAACACGCAGAACATCGGCTCCGTCAACTTCACGCCCGCCGGCGTGATCGAGAACGCCACCTACGGCCTCAGCGAGTTCGAGAACAACTACACGGCTGAGGTCGGCGGCGATTGGGAGCATCGCTTCTCGCCGGACCTGTCGATGAAGGGCATCGCGCTTGCGACTTTCGCCAATGTCGACCAGAACGACATCTTCCGCACCTACACGCCCATCGGCATGGCGGGTCCGAACGGTCTCTTCAATACACGCACCATCGACCGCACGACGGAAGCAGGCGAGCGCGTCGCGCGCGGCTTCCTCACGTGGCGGCCAAGTGCCGAACACACGATCGACGCGGGCCTGGAAGGCGCGTTCAATTTCCGGGACACGACGCTTGATATCTTTACCAACACGGGCACGGGGCCGGTGGCGCAGCCGCTGCCCGTGTCTGACACGCGCGTTGAGGAAACGCGCGTCGAGCCCTTCATCACGGACGTGTGGAAGATCTCGCCGCAACTCACTCTGGAATTGGGCTTCATCTACGAAGCGTCCAAGATCAAGCAGTCTGGCGACGAGGTGAAGGAGCGGGAATTCTCCTATCCCAAGCCACGCGCGATCCTGACATGGCAGGCCGGCGAGACGGACCAGCTGCGCGGCTCGGTGTCGCGCGAAGTGGCGCAGCTGGACTTCGCGGAGTTCGCCTCGTCCATCAACGTGGTCGACGAATCCAGCCTCATCGGAAATCCGGAGCTTGAGCCGGAAAAGACATGGCGGGCCCGCGCCGAGTGGGAGCATCGCTTCGGCAAGCGCGGCGCGCTGACGCTGGCGGTCTTCCACGATCAGGTCGAGGATGTGCAGGACTTTATTCCGCGCACGGTTCCGCTGGGAACGTTCGATGCGCCGGGCAACATCGGCGATGGCCAGCGCACCGGCGTGGAGGTGCGCGGCGCGCTTCCCCTGTCGCCGCTCGTCCCGAATGCGGAAATTCGATTCTCGGGTATGTGGCAAGAAACGGACGTTACAGATCCGCTGACCGGCGATCAGCGCCGCTTCTCCAACGAACGCGAATGGACCTACAACGCGTCCTTCCGCCAGGAGCTGCCTGAAATGAAGGCAGCCTGGGGCGCGAGCGCGCTCGGCCAATCGGATCGTTTTGAGTTTAAGGTGCTGGAGCAGATATCGTTCGATCGTCCAGGCAGCCGTATCGAGCTCTTTGTCGAGACAACGCAGATACCCGGGATCACCATGAGGGTTTCAGCGTCGAACATCTTCCATCCCGAGGAAACGCGCGTGCGCACTTTCTATGCAGGCTCACGCGCCTCGGACGTGCTGCTTCGCACAGAAGAACGCAAGCAGAAGGGCGGCCCGGAAGGCACACAGGTCTTCTCGATTCGAGCGTCGGGTTCGTTCTAGTCAGCCCAGACTATTATTTGCGGGACGATCTGTTCTACTAGCGGGCGTCACGCTATGGTTCGACGGGGATGGACATCCGGTATTGCGTAGCGGTCCGCTTCGCATCGGGTGTGTGGGCGGGGAGAGCGTTGTGGCGCGCAGCGATCCGGACGCAGAGCGTGACTTCGACAGCCAGAAAGCTGTGTGGCTGGCCGAAGCGCTGGAACGATTGCCCATCGCCATCGGCCTGATCGACGCGCAAGGAAACTACTTCGCGCTTTCTGGCGCACTGAAAGATTTGCTCGGCCCCGTCATCCCGTCGCGCAATCCTGAGATGAAGCGTCTCTGGAAAGTGACCGACGATAACGGAAACGCCGTCGATCCCGTCAACTGGCCGAGCGAGAGAACGCTGCGCGGCGACAGCGTTATGAACGGTCTCGACGGCGTATATCTCGAGGGAACCGAGAATGAGCGGCGCCTGCGCCTGTTCTCGACGCCGTTCGTTGACTCCACGGGGCGTGCACGTGGGCTGGTCCTTATGTTCGACAACGAACTCGAACGCCGCGCCCAGGAGCACAAGTTCGAGCGCACACAGCAGCACTTCGTCGACACGCTGGTCGATACGATCCGCCAGGCGGCGGCGCAGCAGGAAGGCGATCCAGCCGAGGCGCACAGGATCATCGCCAAGCGCATGGGATTCTCAGGCGCCGATCCCGCGCAGCGGGTCGACCGGTTGTCGCGCAGGGAAGAGGAAGTGCTGCGCCTGATGGCGTGGGGAAATTCCCGCAAGGAGATCGGCACGCAGCTCGGCATCGCCGTGAAGACTGTCGAATTCCATCGCAGCAGCGCTGCGCGCAAGCTGGACCTGAAGAGCCGTGTCGACGTTGTACGCTACGCCCTCGACCGCGGCTGGCTCAGGGATGCCGACTGACCGGTATCAGACCCATCAGAAATCCGACACACCCGGGGGGATGCCCGGGGGTCCATCGCGGCGACGGCGCACTACCATCCACAGATGGTTGGGAGATTCGATGTGGCGCGTGCGAAAGACAACGGCGGGCTGGGCAACGACAACGAGCGCACAAAGGGCCCGGACACTGGTCTAACGCTCGTCCGTGTCGAGCCGATGAAGCGCAAGGGCATCAGCCTGATCTTCTCCAGCAAGGATGGGGAGCGCGCCTGGCGACTCGAAAACGCTTCCGTCATGGAATTCATCGCCCTCCTGCTGCATGGACGCATGCAGCGGGGACGGCGCGTGATGCTGCACGAAGCGGAACTGTGGCTTGAGCCGCCAACGGAGCCGGGCCAGTCCCCGACGCTTTGCATGGCGACAGGGCCGCTGGAACTCTGCGCCACTGTAGACCGGGCCGGCGCAAAGGCGCTGAAGGCGGACATCGAACATGCCCTGAAACGGCCCGGTTAGCCTCTCGCAAGGGTTTCCACGCTTTTTTGCCTGTACTTGTAGGACCGGGCTAAACTCATCCGTCCTTTGGCCAGATGAGGTGCGCCCGATGATGTATGCCGTCCTTTGCTACAACAACGAAGAGACAGTCTGTGGCTGGTCCAAGGAGCAGGACGACGCCGTGATGGCTGGCCTCTCCAAGGTCCACGACAAGTGGGAGCATGCCGGCAAGTTGAAGCCGTCGATCCGGCTCCTGCCGACCTCCGCAGCCACCACGCTGCACAAGCAGAAGGACATGGTGATCGACGGCCCCTATGCCGAAACCAAGGAAGCGCTGCTCGGCTTCTACATCATCGATGTCGTGAGTCTCGAAGAGGGCCTGGAGTTCGCGCGCGATCTCGCCAAGGCCAATCCGGGTGGGGCGTACGAGCTGCGCCCGATCCATCTCTACAATCCTGGCGCCCCGATCGACGGCGCCTATGCGGCCGAGCGGGCCTACGCGCAGTGACGGACCAGGCCTGGATCGAGGCGGCGCTGACATCGTCGCGGCCCCAGGCCGTGGCGGCGCTGCTGCGGTATTTCCGCGACCTCGATCTGGCCGAGGAAGCCTATCAGGAGGCTTGCCTCCGCGCGCTGAAGAACTGGACCGTCAACGGCCCGCCGCGCGATCCGACCAGCTGGCTGATCATGGTCGGTCGCAACGCAGCGCTCGACTCGGTGCGCAAGCGGTCGCGTCACACGGCCATGCCGGACGAGGAGCAGGTCTCCGATCTCGAAGACGTCGAGACGCCGATGGCGGAGCGGCTGGACGACAGTCACTACCGTGACGACGTGCTGCGGCTGATGTTCATCTGCTGTCATCCCGACCTTCCGGCGACGCAGCAGATCCCGCTGGCGTTGCGCATCGTGTCCGGCCTCACCGTGAAACAGATCGCGCGAGCCTTTCTTGTCTCCGAAGCCGCGATGGAGCAGCGCATTACGCGCGCCAAGGCAAAGGTCGCCGAGGCCGGCGTGCCCTTCGAGACGCCGGGCCCCGTCGAACGCTCCGAACGCCTCGCGGCTGTGATGCAGATGATCTACCTCGTCTTCAACGAGGGCTATTCGGCGGGTCCGAAGGACGAGGCGCGCGCCGACCTCGCGGACGAGGCGATCCGGCTCGGGCGCTTGCTGCTGCGCATGTTCTCGAACGAGCCGGAAGTGATGGGCCTGCTGGCGCTCATGCTGCTGCAGCACTCGCGGCAACCGGCGCGGTTCGATGCAAAGGGCGAGGCCATCCTGCTGGAAGATCAGGACCGCTCGCAATGGCGCGCGAAGCTGATCCAGGAAGGACTGGTCATCATCGAGAAGGCCGTGCGCCACCAGCGCACCGGCCCGTATCTCGTACAGGCCGCCATCGCCGGCCTCCATGCGCGTGCGCCCACCTTCCAGGATACGGACTGGAACGGCATCGATCAGCTCTATGCGACTCTCGAACGGCTGCAGCCTTCGCCGGTCGTCACGCTCAACCGCGCGGTTGCTGTCTCGAAGACCAAAGGTCCGCAAGCCGCGCTCGACATGATCGAACCGCTCGCTGATCGCCTGTCAGGCTATTTCCATTTCCACGGCGCGCGGGGCGGGCTGCTGCTGATGCTCGACAGGCGCAAGGAGGCGCGCGAAAGCTTCGACCGCGCCATCGCGCTCGCCAATACAGCGGCGGAAGCGGCTCATATCCGCATGCACATCGATCGCCTGATCGCCGAGAGCGACAAGACGAAGCGGGCTTGATCTCGCACTTGCGAAATTGGCCTCAAAGTTTTTTTCAGACCCATGTCGGAATCGCGTCGATTAGCCCGTCCTAGGGACGTAACAAGGGCGGAAAGCCCGGTGCGAAAAGGACAACGCCATGCCGACGAACATCTTCATCAACCTGCCGGTCAAGGACCTCGACAAATCCAAGGCGTTCGCGGAGGCGCTCGGCTGGAAGATCAACCCGCAGTTCACCGACGAGACCGCCGCCAGCGTCGTCATCTCCGACACGATCTTCGTCATGCTGCTGACACACGACAAATACCGTCAATTCACGGACAAGCAGATCGTCGATGCGTCGAAATCGTCCGAGGTGATCATCGCTCTCAGTGTGGACAGCAAGGAAGAAGTCAATCGCTTCATCGAAACGGCGGTGAAGGCCGGCGGCCGCGAGTCGCGGCCAGCACAGGACTACGGCTTCATGCAGCTGCGCACGTTCGAAGACCTCGACAATCATCACTGGGAAATCTTCTACATGGATCCCGCCCACGTGCAGCAATAGCCGCAGCTCCGATCATCAACCGGCACAGATACCAAGCGAGAAACGTCATGACCTCCCCGAAACACGAACTGGTCCTCGAACTCATCCTCGATGCGCCGAAAGAGAAACTCTATCGCGGCTGGACCGAGCCTGAGCTGATGAAGAAGTGGTTCGCGCCCGCGCCCTGGACGACGCCGCACGCCGAGAACGACCTCCGCCCCGGCGGCGCCTCGCTGGTGGTGATGCGTTCGCCCGAGGGGCAGGACTTCCCGAACCCGGGCCAGTATCTGGAAGTCGTGCCGAACAGAAAGCTCGTCTTCACCGACGCCTTCACCGGCAACTGGGTTCCGAAGGAAGGCGCGCCCTTCTTCACCTGCGAGCTAACCTTCGAGGACGCCGGCCCCGGCAAGACGAAATACACGGCGCGTGCACGTCACTGGACGGAAGAAGCCAGGGCGCAGCACGAGCAGATGGGCTTCACGCCCGGCTGGACGATCTGCGCCAAACAGCTCGAAGCGCTTGCCCAGACGCTCTGAGCCAGACGTTCCGACAAGACAAGGCACACAGGAGAGACGCATGCGCTTCATCACCATCTTCCGCTCCGACCCCAACAGCACGGCGCCAATGCCGAGCGAAGAGGAGATGGCGAAGCACCGCGAGGAGATGGGCCGCCATATCGAGCAGGCCATCGCGGCGGGCACGATGGTGACCACGGGTGGCCTCGGCTATCGCGAGACGACAGGCGGACGCATTCACAACAAGTGCGGCAAGCTCACCGTGGAAACGCCTCCCAAGGGCGATGGCGGGTGGATGGCATCGGGCGGGTTTGCTGTCGTCAACGCCGACTCGCGCGAGGCGCTGATCGAAGACCTCAAGCGCCAGATCCTCGGCATGGGAGAAGGCTCAGTCGAGTTCGTCCACTACAACCAGTTCTACCCAGCCGCCGACCAGACCTTCGCCCCGCCCACTTCCACGGCGATGCCGGGCGGTGTGATCCCCTACCTCTCCTTTGATGGCGCGAGCGATGTGGTAGCCTTCTACGTCAAGGCGTTCGGCGCGAAGGAGATCGCGCGGATGCATGGCCAGGACGGCAAGAAGATCATGCATTGCCAGCTGGAGATCAATGGCGGCGCCCTGATGCTGTCCGACAACTTCCCGGAGTTCGGCCTGCCGCCCGTGCAGCGCTCGACGAGCTACACGATGCAGCTCGTCGTGCCGGACGGCGACATGTGGTGGGAGCGCGCGATCAAGGCGGGCTGCAAGGCGACGATGCCCTTCGCGCTGGCGCCGTGGGGCGACAAGTACGGGAAGATGACCGATCCGTTCGGCGTCACCTGGGCCGTCAGCACGCCGGGCAAGCAAGGCTAGGATTTCAGGGAGGGGACAATGTCGGACCTGGATGCAGCCACGCCGAAGTGGATGAAGTGGACGGGCTTCGCGCTCTCTGGGCTGGTCATCGCTTTCTTCGCGATGGATTTCACAATGAAGTTGATGCAGCTCGACATCGTGAAATCCACGGGGTTGGAGCTCGGCTGGAGCGAGGACACCGCGCTCATGCTGGGCGTGATCCTGCTGGCGTGCACTGTGCTCTATGCCGCGCCGCAGACAGCGGTTCTCGGCGCTGTTCTGCTGACGGCTTATCTCGGTGGCGCGGTGGCGACACATGCGCGGATCGGCAGCCCGCTGTTCAGCCACACCCTGTTCGGCGTCTATCTCGGCTTGATCATGTGGGCCGGTCTCTGGCTACGCGAGCCGCGCCTGCGCAAACTGTTCCCGCTGCGCTAGACTGGCGGTCTAGATGGGCGGCAGAGCGTTGATCACCATCTGCGCGCGCAGCTCGGTCGACGAGACCGGATGCAGCGGGGCGGAGATGTAGACCCAGGCAGGCGGCTTTATGCTGGCGAGCGTGCGGGCCGCGTCTTCAGGTAGACGGCTGTCTCCAAACTGGCGGGCGAAGCGCGAGAGCCCCGCCCGTGGGTTCGCGCCGGGACGCGCCACGACAACGATAGGCACGAGTTTCGCGATGGCCTGCCAGCGCCGCCATTTGTGGAAGTCGCGGAGGTTGTCCGCGCCCATGATCCACACGAAGCGCGCGTGCGGCGCCGAACGCTTCAGGCGTCGCAGCAAGTCGATCGTGTAGCGCAGGCCGAGCTCTTGCTCGAGGCCGGTGACAATCGTCCTGCGGCCACCGAGCCGTCGCTGCGTTGCCGCGAAGCGGTCAACAAAAGCCGTCTGCGTCTTCTTCAGCGGATTGCCTGCGGCGACGAACACCCAGACGCGGTCGAGGCCAAGCGCGCGCCGGGCCGTCTCGATGACATGGGCATGGCCCGAATGCGGCGGGTCGAACGATCCGCCCATGATGCCGATCGCGAGCGCGCCGGGCGGCGAGGGCAGGCGCAGGTGTGCAGGCGGGCGGCGTCGAGTCATGCGAGGCGCAGACTATTGCTCGCCGCGCCGCTCCGCTAGCTCGGCAGGGCCGCTTCCTTGGGCTTGGATGCGTAGAAATAGCGGCCCGAGCCCATGACATCGGCGTGGCGGTAGTCGAAGCGGCGGTAGACGCGCGCTTCCGGCGCATCGCCCAGCGCCGCGGCGACGGCGGCCTTGGTGGCATCGTCCGCGCCCTGCAGCGCGGCGGCGAGGCGGTCGCCTGCTTCGGCGGCGACGAGTTCGGCGTCGGAGGGGCGGTATTCCTGAGCGTCGGCGCCAAGCTGGACTTGGCCTTGTTCGTAGGCGCCCGGGGAAGATGCGGCGCGCGTCTTCCAGTCGACGAAAGCCCGGGCAAGGCCAGCTGCATCGCTGACGGACGGCAGGGCATTTACATCGCCTGCCACGCTGGAGCGATAGTCAGTGACGGTGTCGGCCGTATCCTTGGGCACGATGCCGCCATCGGCGGCCGGCGCATTCGGATCAACAGCAGCGGCGCCCTGTTCGGCGGCGATGGCGGCGAGCTCCTCAGCCGGAATCTCCGGCGGCGGCGTCCCGGCAGCGGCAGCGGCGACGGTCTCGCGGCCCTTGCCGTTGGCGTTGGAGGCAAGCTCGGTCGGCTTCGAACACGCGGCCGTTGCAAGTGCCGCGACGAGCGCTGCAATGGCCGCGTATTTCATGTCGTCCCCTCAAGCTGGCCCGTGACCAGCTTGGGCAACTGGTCAGGCGAGGACACCAGAGACCATTTTCCGCCCGCGGCGACAATCGTGGCTTCCCACTTCTTCAGCGAGTCGAAGTATTTCTGCGGGTCGCCGGGATTGGTCTTGATCACGTTCGCCGCAACGACATGGATGCCTGACAGGTCGAGCGGAATTTCCGAGACGTCGCACGTCTTGCTGTAGTCTTCGAGCATGTCTGAGAACAGCACGATGTAGCGGTCCGCCTCGGGCCGCTGCTTCAGTTCGAACGCGGCCTGGGCGAGCGCGCCGCGGATGTCGGTGAACTTCGCGGACTTCACCTGACCCGCATAGGCGGTGAAGGCGTTGAACACCTCGCGCTTGGCCTCGGCGGCGAGACTGGGCGTCTGCGGCAGCTGGCGGTTGAGGAAGATCTCCTTCTCCGAGAAGGAGCACGCGGAGATCTGGCTGGCGGCGATGTAGTCGCCGGGCAGCAGCTCGGCCACCGTGATGTTGGCGAGCTTGGCCGCGTCCGGCACCGCCTTCACATACGTGCCCGACACGTCGAACACGAAGAAGACGGAGCGGCTGGTCGATGTGACGAGGCCGCAGGCGGAGAGGGCGGCGATGGCAATCGCGCACGCAGCCCCCAACAGATGCCTGGCGCTCATGCCTCTTGCAGCTCCCGTTCCTTGTTGCGGTCACGCTCGCGTTCGCGCTTCGGGGACTGGTCCTGCTGGCGGGACTTCTTGTCGAGGACAAGCGGCTCCTCGCCATCGTCATCCTTGCCGCCCCCACCCTTGTTGCGCGTCACGCCCTTGACCCGGCGCTCCACCCAGAGCGGGGCGAAGATGATCAGGTCATAGATCGAAAGCACGAACAGGCCGACATTCTTGAACAGCACCGACAGCGTCTTGAAGATGAAGGCAAGGAACAGCATAGCGTAGCTGGTCGCGATCGACACCATGAAGACGGAGTTCCGCACGATCGTCTCGAGCGGAAGTGCCGCCGCGGCGAGCAGCCACGGGATGATCGCGGCAAGGATCACCTGCGCGAACGTCGACAGCTGAAGCCCTAGAACGTTCGGGCGGTCTTGCGCTGCGGCCGTTGCCGGCTGCTCGGCCGGCACGACGGCTTCCGGTGCAACCGCATCCGGCGCGGCCACTGGCGCCATCAGCGCCTGGTTGGCGAGGTCACGCGTTTCCTGCTGCTGCTCGATGATCTGCTCACGCACGATGGAGAGCGTGATCTCGAGAACCGAGAAGGCGCAGAGAAAACCGAACGCCACGAAGAACATGATCTTCCGGCTGCGCTGCGTCATCGAGTGAAAGGCCGGGATCAGCTTGGTGAAGCCCGCCGCATCCATCAGGATCACGCCCGCCACGAACTCCAGGAAGATCACGACGATGGCCGCAACAGCCGGCAGGCCGACGCCGCCGATCCGCGCGCCTTCGCCGACGATCTCCGACATCGGCCGCTCGATCAGGAAGAAATTCAGGAACACGCCTGCCAGCGCGATGGTCGTGATGATCACCGCAATCAGCCAGGGCACGAAGATGGAAGCCTTGGCCGCCACGGCGACCCTGTCTTCCGATTTCACGATCTGCTCGAACTCGACGAACGCCTTGTTGACGTCGTCGGCGTGCTTGTCGAACTCCTGCTGCGTCTTGGTCAGCTTGTCGGCGATCTCGCGCAGGCGCGGACCTTCGGTCTTCAGCACGGTGAGGGCGGGCCGCACGGGCGTGAGCCGTTCTCCCATGGCCTTGGCGGTGTTCTGCGCGATGTTGCGTTCGAGCTTGGAGAGATTGCGGCCGCCCTCGATGGACGGCATCGCGGCGCGGAAGGCGCGTTCGGCGGCGTCTTCCACATTGATGTCGGCCAGCGCGTTGGCCGTGTTGGCCAGCGAATGCGTGCTCTTGTCGAGCTTGGTGATGATCGGGCCAGTTTCCTTGGGCAGCCGCTCGGCGCGATGGCCGATGCGGTCTTCCAGCATCAGCATGCGTTCCTGCAGCTCGTCAGCGCGGTGCGAGGCGATCTTCTCGCTGCACGTCACCCGCGCATTGCGCCCGTGCTCGCCGAGCCAGAGACCCCATCGTCCGAACATCCGTCCGGTGATGAAAAACACCTGCCACAGCACGCGTCGCAACGGTTCGCGCGCCATCCACATGACGAGGATGAGGCCCACAATCGCAAGCGGCCAGGGAATTCCAAAAAAAGAGCCGCTGTCCATAGCGGCATTGGACGACGGGAAACCCGTCGCTGGATTCACAGGTTCTTCCACAGCGAGCCCTTCAGCTGCCTATGCCCGACCCCTTCCGTGTCACCCGTGATCACTTCGCGCGCCGGATGGGGGCGGGAATGTGGCGGGCACATTACAATGCCTCCACGCTCGCGGATTATTTCGCGCGCGCTCCGATCTCAACGAAATCGAAAGACATGAAACGCGCCGCGAACATCGCGCGTGCGTACATCACATGATGATCAGGGGCGCGTCTGGCCTGTGCCGCGCACGACGTATTTGAAGATCGTCAGCTGCTCCGCGCCAACGGGTCCGCGCGCGTGCAAACGCCCTGTGGCAATGCCGATCTCGGCGCCCATGCCGAATTCCGCGCCATCGGCAAACTGGGTCGAGGCGTTGTGCATCACGATGGCTGAGTCGACTTCGCGCAGGAATCGTTCCGCCGCCGAACCGTCTTCCGTGATGATGCTGTCGGTGTGCTGCGAGCCATAACGCGCGATGTGCGCCATCGCGCCCTCGATCCCGTCGACGACGGCGACTGAGAGGATCGGCGCGAGATATTCGGTGGTCCAGTCTTCGACGGTCGCCGCCGTCATCGGATGGATGGCGCGCGCGCGATCATCGCCCCGCAACTCGCAACCGGCCGCTTCCAGCGCTTTTGCGAGGCGCGGCAGCAGCTTCTGCGCGACGGACGCATCGATCAGCATCGTCTCGGTGGAGCCACATACGCCCACGCGGCGCAGCTTGGCGTTGACGATGATGGCTTCGGCCTTCGCCGGATCGGCCTTTTCGTGGATGTAGGTGTGGCACAGGCCCTCGAGATGGCCGATCACCGGCACCCGCGCCTCGTCCTGCACGCGCGCCACCAGCGACTTGCCTCCACGGGGCACGACAACATCGAGCCGGCCGTTCAAACCCGAGAGCAGGTGGCCAACAGCAGCACGATCCGCCGTCTGCACGAGCTGGATCGCATCCTTCGGCAGGCCAGCGTCGGTTAGACCTGCGCGCAGCGCATCCGCGATGGCGCGCGACGAGTGCAGGCTTTCCGATCCGCCGCGCAGGATCGCGGCATTCGCGGCACGCAGGCACAGCGCGCCAGCATCCGCCGTCACATTCGGCCGGCTCTCATAGATGATGCCGATAACGCCGATCGGCACGCGCACGCGGCTGAACTCCAGACCGTTGGGCTGCGTCCATGTCGCCAGCACAGCGCCAACCGGATCGGGAAGGGCGGCGACATCCTCGATCCCCTTCGCCATCGCCTCGATGCGCACGGGATTCAGCTCAAGCCGGTCGAGCATGGCACCGCTCAGGCCCTTGGTGTTGGCGGCCGCCATGTCCTGCTTGTTCGCGTCGAGCAGCTGTGGCGCGGTCGAACGGATGCGCGCCGCCATCGCCTTCAGCGCGGCGGTACGCCTCTCCGGCCCGGCCTTCGCCACTTCGGCGGAAGCTGCACGCGCGGCCTCGCCCATGCCGAGCATTATCCCGGCGAGGGCAACGTCGTGCGCGGCAAGGGGCATCTGAAGCGTCATGGCCGGTGCTCTAGCAGGATGGGCCTACAAAGACCAGTTGCGCCACGGCCGGGGATCGTCCCGCAACAGGCCATAGATCAGGCTGTCGCGCACGCCGATATGCATCTCCCACTCTCCCCGCAGGTGAGCCTCCAGCTTGAAGCCCAGCTTCTCGAACACGCGGATCGAGGCGGCATTGTCCGGGTCGATGTCCGCCGTGATGCGTCGCGCACCCAGCCGCTCGAATGCCTCTTCCAGCGCAAGCGCCAGGGCGCGGACGGAAAGATTTCGCCCACGCGCTGCAGGAACGATCATGCAGGCCGCGTCCCAAACATTGTTCTTCCCGCGCGGATAGACGGCCACGCGGCCGATCGCAGGACCATCCGGACTGTCAGCCAGGGCCCAGTTGATGTCGTCGCCATTGCCCATCCATTCCGTCATCATCGCTATCGTCTCCGCCACAGACGCAGCGGCCGCGCGGGTGAGATAACGGCAGCTCTCCTCATCGCCAAAGATGGCGTGAAGCGCCGGGCCGTCGGCGACGGGATCGAAAGGTCGCACGATGAAATCAGCGGGCATGGCGCCCCGCCTTTATCATTTCGCGCGGCGTTTCGGGTAGTGCCGATCGCCGAATGTCTTTAGGGCGGAAAGCACCGGCTGGAAGTCGCGCCCGCGCTGAGTCAGCAGGTATTCATGGCGCAACGGCTTCTCCGAATAGGCGCGCCGTTCCAGCAAACCCGCCTCCACCAGCGATTCCAGCCTGCGGGACAGCATGTTCGGCGCAATGCCAAGGCTCTCCTCGAACTGGTCGAACCGGGTCGAGCCGAAGCCTGCGTCCCGCAGGATCAGCATGCTCCACGGATCGCCCACCCGATCCAGCGTGCGGGCGACGGGGCAGACGTCTTCAGCAAAACTCTTCCTTCTCATGAGGAACGATATGGCGGCGTAACTTGCATTATGCAAGCCACAACCCGATTTCCCAGTCATCGGCGCTTCCGCCGGCAGGAATTTCAGCCATGAGCACCAAAGACACAGTCCTGATCACAGGCGCCTCGACGGGGATTGGCGCCGTCTATGCCGACCGTTTCGCGAAACGCGGCCATAGCCTCATCCTCGTCGCCCGCGACTTCCAGAAGCTGGAAGATGTCGCCAATCGCCTCTGGGACAAGTACGGCGTCAATGTCGCCATCGAAGTCGCGGACCTCACGCACCGGCCCGATCTCGAACGCATCGAACAGCTGTTCACGCGTGACAGCCACATCGGCATCCTGGTCAACAATGCCGGCATGGCGGTCTCGAAACCCATCATCGGCTCCACGGCCGACGACTTCCAGAAAGTGATCGACCTCAACGTAACGGCCGTGACGCGCCTCGGCATCGCAGCCGCCAACGCCTTCGCGAAACGCGGCGGCGGTTCGATCATCAACCTGTCCTCGGTTCTCGGCATCGCGCACGAGATCGGAGGCGGCGTCTATGGCGGCTCGAAAGCCTTCGTTCTCAACTTCAGCCGCGCACTCAACGCCGAAGGCGCCGCCCACAATGTCCGCGTGCAGGCCGTTCTTCCCGGCGCCACGCGCACCGAGATCTGGGACCGGTCGGGGGGCGACATCAAGACGCTCGACCCCAGCATGCTGATGGGCGCCGATGACATGGTGGATGCGGCGCTCGCCGGCTTCGATGCCGGAGAACTGGTCACGATCCCATCGCTGCCGGATGCCGGCGACTGGCAGGCGTTCGAGGCGGCCCGCCAGAAACTGCTGCCCAACCTCTCCCGCAGCACGCCGGCAGCGCGCTACCGCGTGAAGCTGGCGGACGTTGCGGCCTAGACGGAACCACACGATGATAGCCCCGTTCCGCTTTTCAAGCGGAGCGGGGCAGGAGTTTTTGGATGAGCGACCTTCGCGACAACGCCGGCGCCAGCCAGTACGAGATGGACGAGAACGGCCACACCTCGTTCGCGAAGTATCGCAAGCAGGACGGCGTCCTGACGATCATGTGGGTCGAGGCGCCGCCGGAACTGCGCGGCACGGGCGCCGCCGGACGCCTGATGGCGCAGGTCGCCGAGGAAGCCCGCCGCAACAACTGGCGCGTCGTCCCGGTGTGCGGCTACGCGGCGTCGTGGTTGCGCGGCTCGAAACAGTATCGCGATCTCGTAGCCTGATTTCGCCTGCCGCAAGTTGTTGCACCACCTTGCGAACCATGGCTGTTATCCCTGATCAAGCGTCGGGGTGGCTGCATGAAACTTCTTGTGATCACAGCGATGTTGGCATTGGGCGCGGGTGGAGCTCACGCACAAACCTACCGCGAGCTGTCGGACGCCTGCCGCAATGTGCAGCAGCCGCCCGCCGAGCGCGTCAAATCCTGCGACGCCGCCCTGAGCAAGGCGCAGCCGGACGCCACAGCCGACCGCGCCCTTATCCTGCTCAACCGCTCCGACGCCTTTTACGCCCAGAAGAAATACGACCAGTCGATCGCGGATGCCGACGCTTCGGCCAAGCTGATGAAACGCTACCAGCCGTCGCAGAACCAGCGCTGCTGGGTCCGCGCGGTGGCGAACAAGGAACTGGATGTCGCTCGCTGGGCCTGCAACGAGGCGGTCGACATCAACAAGGACGACCCCGCCGTATGGGATTCCGCCGGCCTCGTCGGCCTTCGGACCGGCGAATGGCAGGCTGCATGGAATGACTACAATAGGGCCTACACGTTGGACTCGCGAATGACTGGCTCGCTCTATGGCCGCGGGCTGGCGGGTCTCGCGCTGGGCCGCGCTGATGCCGATGCGGACCTCGCCAAAGCCGCCTCGGCTGCTCCGGAATTCGCGGGCTACGGACTCAACCCCGACACGATCCGGAAACGTGCTGCGGAAAATCCGCCCAAGGCGGCAAACTAGACCAGCACCATGTCGTCGACATGGATCAGCGCCGGGCGACCGCGATAGCCGAGGATCGCCTCGAACTCATCCGACTTGCGCCCGATCAACTTCGCCGCGTCTTCAGACGAATAGGCCGAAACGCCCCGCGCCACCGTCGTCCCATCCGGATCGACCACATTCACCGCATCGCCGCGCTCGAAGCGCCCCGCCACGGCGGTCACGCCCGCCGCCAGAAGCGATTTGCCGGCCTTCAACGCCTTCGCCGCGCCCGCATCCACGCGCACCGATCCCGTCGGTCGCAGCGCGCCTGCGAGCCACTGCTTGCGCGCCGTCTCGGGCGAGAGATCCGTCAGGAACCACGTCCCCCGCGATCCCGCCGCCAGCGCCGCGATCGGCCCCGCATCAGCCGTCGTGTTGGCGCCCAGCGTGATCAGCGTCGAACACCCCGCCGTCAGCGCAATCCGCGCCGCATCGATCTTCGTCGCCATCCCGCCCGAGCCCACACCGGCCGCCGCATTCACCCCGCCAGCCATCGCCGCGATCTCCGGCGTAAGCCTGCGCACTTCCGCGATATGCTTCGCGCCCGAATGGACACGCGGATCGGCATCGTAAAGCCCATCAATGTCCGATAGCAGCACCAGCACATCCGCGCCCAGCATCTGCGCCACACGCGCGGCAAGTCGGTCGTTGTCGCCATAGCGGATCTCTTCCGTCGCCACCGTGTCGTTCTCGTTGACGATCGGGATCGCCCCGCGCTCCAGCAGCGTCTCCATCGTCGAACGCGCATTCAGCCAGCGCCGCCGCCGCTCCGTGTCGTCAAACGTCAGCAGCGCCTGCGCAACCGGCGCGCCATGCTTCGCCAGCGCATCTTCCCACGCCCGCATCAGCTTCGGCTGCCCCGCCGCCGCCGCCGCCTGCTTCTCCTCAAGCCGCAGCTTGCCCGGCTTCATCCCCAACGCGCGCCGACCCAGAGCCACCGCGCCCGACGACACAATGACAATCGACTTGCCCTCACCACGCAGCTTTGCCGCATCCGACGCCAGCGCCGCGAACCGCGCCGCATGCGGCTGTCCCGTCTCCTGATCGATCAGGAGCGACGAGCCGACCTTGATGACGATCCGGCGCGCGGACGCGAGAGGCGAGGTCACGGCTTCCAGCCTTCCTCTTTCTCTTCCGGGGTCATCTCCGCCTCGATCTGCGCTTCGCGTTCGATGCGGCGGTGTTCCTGGATGATCTGGAAGAGCTTTTGCACGGTCTCAGGCACGCCCTTCTGCGAAGCGCCGGAAATGCGCAGCGGCGTCTGCTTGCACGCCTTCTTCAGCGCCGCCGCTTTCTCGCTGATCTCTTCCTTCGTCATCGCATCGATCTTGTTGAGCGCGACGATCTCCGGCTTGTCCGCGAGTCCTCCGCCGTATTTCTCCAACTCGCCCCGGATGACGCGATAGGCTTCGGCCACATCCTCCTGCGTGCCGTCGACAAGGTGCAGCAGCACCGCGCAACGCTCGACGTGACCGAGGAAGCGCGTGCCTACGCCCGCGCCTTCAGCCGCTCCCTCGATCAGACCCGGAATGTCGGCCAGCACGAAGCTCGCGCCGACGCCAAGCGAGACGACGCCAAGGTTCGGCACCAGTGTCGTGAACGGATAATCCGCGATCTTCGGCTTCGCCGCGCTCACCGCCGCGAGGAAGGTCGACTTGCCCGCGTTCGGCATGCCCAGCAGGCCTGCATCCGCGATCAGCTTCAGGCGCAGCCAGATCCAGCGCTCCTCGCCCTCATGCCCGGGGTTGAAGCGGCGCGGCGCCTGGTTGGTCGAGGATTTGAACTTGGTGTTGCCCCAGCCGCCCGATCCGCCCTTCGCCAGCAGAACCTTGTCGCCCAGCTTGTCGAGGTCGGCGATCAGCGTTTCCTGGTCTTCCTCGAACACCTGCGTGCCGACGGGAACCTTGAGCACGAGCGTAGGCGAATCCGCGCCGGTGCGGTTCGCGCCCATGCCGTGAATGCCGCGCTGCGCCTTGTAGTGCTGCAGGTAGCGGTAATCGATCAGCGTGTTGAGGCCTTCAACCGCCTCGACGATCACGTCGCCGCCGCGCCCGCCATCGCCGCCATCAGGCCCGCCGAACGGAATGAACTTCTCGCGCCGGAACGACACGCACCCGTCGCCCCCCGCGCCGGATTGCACATAGACCTTGCACTGGTCGAGGAACTTCATCGGGCACGCGCTTTCGTTTTCAGCGCAGGCTTCTTGGCAGGCGCAGGTTTCTTTTTCGCAGCTGCCTTCGCGGCCGCTTTCGTGACGGCCAGCCGCATCAGCGGCCGTCCGGGTTTCCGTTCTATCACAGTCTCGAAGCCGGCGCGGTCGAACACGCGCTTCGGCCCCACGAACATGCCGGTCGTCGACCGCTTCTCGTCATGCGCCATCGGGCATGCCTCGACTGTCCTCGCGCCGTGCGTCTTCGCATAGGCGGTTCCGGCCTCGAGCAGGGCGGTGGTTACGCCCTCGCCACGCGCATCCCTGCGGACGAAGAAGCAGGTTGCCGCCCAGATGCTCTCGTCGTCCGCGTGCTCGGGCAGCTCCGCGGCGGAGGCCTTGCGGCCGACATTCCAGTCCGGCGTCGCCGGGCGCGGAGCAATGGCGATCCAGCCGACCGCCTCCCTGCCGCGATAGGCGAGAAGGCCGGGAGAAGGGCCCTTCTTCACGATCTTGCCCATCGCGACCTTGCGCGATTTCGGGTCCGTCTCGCGGCGCACCTCGGCCGGCAGGCGATGGTGAACGCACCAGCACATCCGGCAGATCGAATCCGTCTCGAAGAGAGCGACGAAGTCGTCCCAACGGTCGGGGGTCAGAGGATGGATGGCGAGACCGGTCATGATCAGTGCGTTGCGCCGCGATGGTCCGCCAAACTAACCGGCGTCGCGCCTTCCGGCCACACATAACGCGTCGCGGGAGAGACCCGTTGCCGCGCCAGCCCATAAAGGTCCTGCGTGCCCGTCTGCGCAAAGCCCAGCTTGCGCAACACATTGCCCGAGGCCGGGTTGTCCGCGAAATGGCCTGACACGAACACCTTCGCCCCCAGCTCCTGCCGCGCCCAGTCCATCACGCCCCTGGCGGCTTCCGAGGCATAGCCCAGCCCCCAGTACGGCATGCCGAACCAGTAACCGAGCTCCCAGGTCGCATCCTCGGGCTTGCCGGAACGCATGACGCCGCAAGAGCCAATGACCCCGTCGATCGGCGCCAGTACGGCGAACGCATATTCGTGGCCGTCGGCAAAGCCCTTCTCGGCGATGTCGAAGAAGGAATAGGCGGCTGCGATCGGATAGGGGTGAGGTACGCGGCTGCACATCTTCGCAACGTCGTAGTCGCCGGCCAGATAGGCCACGCGCGCGGCGTCGGTTTGTTCGTACGGGCGCAAGCTCAGTCTTCGCGTCTTTATGGTCTTCATGTTCGTCCCCTTCTCCCAGGGCCGTCTGGCTTCGCCAGCCGGTGGGACCCGTCCTTCGCGGGCTTTGGTCAGGGGAGGACAAAAAGAAAGGGGAGGCGGTCTGCCTCCCCTGAACTCTTGTCAGGTTCGGACCGCTGCCCTCGTCGAGGGGCGGCCCGGGATCACCTGGACCGCTACTCGGCTTTGGCCGACGGGACGATCGACACGGTCATCTTGCCGCGCGTCTCACGGAACTCGACCTTGCCCGTTTCGGTGGCGAAGAGGGTGTGGTCGCGGCCGAGGCCGACATTCTTGCCCGGGTGGTACTGCGTGCCGCGCTGGCGGACGATGATGTTGCCGGCAAGGACGTCTTCGCCGCCGAAGCGTTTCACGCCGAGGCGCTTGGAGTTCGAGTCGCGGCCGTTACGGGTAGAGCCGCCTGCTTTTTTGTGGGCCAACGTGGCCTCCCTGGATTCGCGGCCGGGGCCGCGCGTTCAAACCAACTGGCCTTGCGGCCGGAAACTTACTTGGCCTTCTTGGCCGGGGCTTTCTTCGCAGCGGCTTTCTTGGCCGGAGCAGCTTCAGCTTTCGCCTTCGGGGCAGCCTTGGCTTTCTTAGCGGGAGCGGCGGCCTCAGCCTTTGGCTCCGGAACGCGGTCGGATTTCTTGGCCGTCGCGCCGCCCTTGGCGAGAATGTCCGTGATCTTGATCACGGTGACCTGCTGGCGATGGCCGAGCTTGCGGCGGTAGGTGTTCCGCGGCTTCTTCTTGTAGGTGATGACCTTCGCGGTGCGGGTCTGTTCGACGACTTCGCCGACAACCTGCGCGCCCTTGATCATCGGGGCGCCGATATCGACATTGTCGCCATCGCCGATCATCAGCACTTCGCCGAACACCAGCGTGTCGCCGGCTTCGCCTTCGAGCTTCTCGATCGTGATTTCCTGGCCGCCTGCGACCCGGTACTGTTTTCCGCCCGTCTTGATGACCGCGAACATCGGAATTCTCTTGTGTTTTCAGGGGGTCTTGCGACCAAATAGCTGTCCACCCACAAGCTGGGCCTGCGGGCGGGAGCGGGCATATAGACGGGGAGGGCCCAGCCTGTCAAACGCCCCGCGCGGGAATCTCGCGGGATTCTGCGGGAGGGCGGGCTTGGAGCCCCAGAGTGGTCAATCGCCCCAGTTTGTCATCCCGGCCGGAAGCGCAAAGCGCTGGAGAGCCGGGACCCATTTTTCAGCGAGTTCGGGTGTTCGACCGTAGGTCCCGGATAGCGGCTTGGCCGCTTCCGGGATGACAGGCCGTTAGCTCCCCCGCCGCTTCCGCGTCGTCGCCGCCTTCTTTGCCGATGCTGATCTGGCCGCCGCCGGCCGGGCTGCCGAGGCCTTGCCGCCCAGCTTCCCACCCTTCTTGGCGGCCGGATCGCCCGTCTTCTTCCCGCGCCCAGACCCGCCCGGCTTCTTGCCGCCGCCATCGTCCTTGTTCACCGTCGCCCAGGCGCGGGCCTCGGCTTCCTTCTTCCCGACGCCGGCTTTCCGGTAGCCCTCTTCTATATGCTCGGCCTTTCGCTCCTGCTTGTCCGTGTATTTCGACTTGTCACCACGAGGCATGACGCACTCCTTATATCGCTGCCTGCCCCTCCAACGATTGCGTGACCGTACTGTTCCGCAGGGGCACGCTTGCGCGTCCAAATTCACGCGAGCAAGTTCGCCGGCAAGACAACAAAGAGCGGCCCTGCCGCCGCCAGGAAAAGTACATGGAGCTGATCAGTCAGACGGCCGTCGAAGGCCGCCCGGGGCCGGTCTTCCCGGAAGCCTACGCCAGGGTAGAGAACCTCCAGTTCAACAACGGCATGACGTTCGCGCACGGCCAGCCGTTCGACAGTTTCGCGAAGCTGCGCAAGGCGGCGCCTGTCTGCTGGCATCCAGAACCTGAAGGTCTTCCCGGCTTCTGGGTGGTCACGCGCCACGCCGACGTGATGCGCGTCAACGGAGACCCGGCTGTTTTCTCGTCCCAGCGCGGCGGCATCCTGATGAACACGCCGCGGCCGGATCAGGGCCACGTCCTGCTCGGCCGCGCCTCGCTCGACACCATGATCAATCTCGATGCACCGCATCACCTGCAGCTGCGCCGCGAGCACATGCCCTTCTTCACGCCCGCCTATCTCAATGGCCTCAAGGCCAAGGTTGCCGCTGAAGTCACGCGGATGGTCGACGAGATGGCCCCGAAAGGCGGCGGCGACATGGTCGAGATGTTCTCGTCCCGCCTGCCGCTCTACACGCTATGCGAAATCCTCGGCGTGCCTGAGCCAGACCGCAGCAAATTCCTGCACTGGATGCACTATCTCGAAATGGCGCAGAACCTCGCCGCCGACCAGGCCGCGGCCCCGATCGCGCCCAGCCTCGAACTCATCCAGTTCATCGCAGACTTCAATGCGAACGTCGAAGAGATGTTCGCCTACGGCCAGCACATGCTGCACAAGCGCCGCAACGATCCGCAGGCCGACCTCATGTCGGCGATCGCCCGCGCCCAGATCGACGGCCAGTTCCTCAGCGACGAATACCTCGACGGTTCCTGGCTCCTCATCGTCTTCGCGGGGAACGACACCACCCGCAACACGCTCTCCGGCGCGATGAAATTGCTTACCGAATTTCCGGACCAGAAGGCAAAACTGATCGCCCAGCCCGAACTCCTCGGCAACGCGGCCGACGAATTCATCCGCATGGTCAGCCCCGTCATCTACATGCGCCGCACCGCGCTCGCCGACGCCGAGATCGCCGGCCAGCAGATTGCCGAGGGCGAGAAGGTCGTCATGTATTACGGCGCCGCCAATCGCGATGCCGCCGTATTCGAGAACCCCGACCAGCTCGACGTCGCCCGCGCCAACGCGAAGCAGCACATCGCCTTCGGTTACGGCCCCCACGTCTGCCTCGGCAAGCGCGTCGCCCAGATCCAGCTGGAGGAAGCCTACCGGCAGATCCTCGGGCGCCTGCCGGACATCGAATGGACCGGCGAGATCGACATCGCGCCGAACAATTTCGTCCACGCCATCCGCAAGCTCGGGATACGCTACACGGCGAGGACATAGGCTGCATCCGGAACACCGGAGCGGGACAAGGGAGTTTTACCATGGGTGAGATCGTCAGCGGCAAGCGCCGCCTCTCGACGGCCGCATTGAACGAACGCGCGGGCCGCGCCGCCAGCGGCCTCGGCAGGCTGGGCGTCGGGGAGGGCGACATCGTCGCGCTCTTCCTTCGCAACGACATGGCGTTCTTCGAAGCCAGCACGGCGGTCGGCCTGCTGCGCGCCTATCCCACGCCGGTCAACTGGCACGGCACGCTGGAAGAGGCGCGCTATATCTTCGAGAACTCCGGCGCGAAGGTGATCCTGATCCACGCCGACCTGCTCGCGTCGGTTCGCGCGGCGATCCCCGCCGGCGTCACCATTCTCGTCGTGCCGACTCCGCCCGAGATCGCCGAAGCCTATGGCGTGCTCCCCGAAGCCTGCGCCGTTCCCGCCGGCATGATCGACTGGACGACCTGGATCGAAGGCTTCGACATCTATGTCGCGCCAGCCGCGCCGCCGCCCGGCACCATCATCTACACCTCCGGCACCACGGGCCATCCGAAGGGTGTGCGCCGCGCGCAGCCGACGCCGGAACAGTACGAATTCTCGATGCGCAACCTCGCCTACATCTTCGGCTTCACCATGCGCCCGGCCGACCAGATCGTCAGCGTCATGTGCGGCCCGATGTATCATTCGGCGCCCAACGCCTATGGTCTTGTCGCCGCGCGCATGGGCGCCACTGTCCACCTTGAAGCCCGCTTCGATCCCGAAGACCTGCTGCGCATGATCGAGCAGCACAGGATCACGCACATCCACATGGTCCCGATCATGTTCAACCGGCTGCTCAAGCTGCCGGACGATGTGAAGAAGAAATACGATCTCTCATCGCTCGTAATGGTCGTTCACGCCGCCGCGCCATGCCCCGCGCCGACCAAGCGCGCGATGATCGAATGGTGGGGGCCGGTGATCTATGAATACTACGGCTCGACCGAAACCGGCGGCGTCGTGTTCTGCAGTTCCGAGGAATGGCTCGCCCACCCCGGCACTGTCGGAAAGCCGATGCCCGGCGCCGACGTGAAGGTGATCGACAAGGACGGCAATTCCGTACCCGTTGGAGAGATCGGGGAAGTCGTCTGCAAATTCCCCGGCATCGCCGACTTCACCTATCACAAGGATCACGCCAAGCGCGTCGCGTCGGAGAAGGTCGGCCTCATCGCGCCCGGCGATGTCGGCTATTTCGACAAGGACGGCTTTCTCTATCTGTGCGACCGCGCGAAGGACATGATCATCTCCGGCGGGGTCAACATCTATCCGGCCGAGATCGAAGGCGTGCTCCATCGCATGCCCGGCGTCGCCGACTGCGCCGTCTTCGGCATCCCTGACGATGAGTATGGCGAGGCGATCTACGCCGCCGTGCAGCTCCAGCCCGGCGCGGCGCTGAGCGAGGCTGACGTTAAGGCATACCTCCGCCAGCACATTTCCGGCTTCAAGGTTCCGAAGACCGTCGCCTTCCACACCGACCTGCCGCGCGAGGATTCCGGCAAGATATTCAAGCGGAAGCTCCGCGAACCCTTCTGGGCCAACCGCACGACGCGCATCTAGCCGCGCAATTCCGCGGAATTGCACACGCGCGTGAGCGCGGATTCTTCCATGTTTCCAATGCCGAAGCGTTCAGCTTGTGTTGTATCTGGATACGCCAATCCATCACCCGCTCGAGCCGGTCTATGATGCGCGGTCAACCCGAACGCGGAGCCGTGTGCCGACTGTCCCAACCCGAATTCTCCGAATCCGGCGAATTTTTTTTGAATTCGGTCCGAATCCGAATCCGCCGAATTTCTGTTTTTGGCCTCGGGTGCCATGGCTGCCCCTGCTTGCCCGCACGTCACCCTTTCCACGCTTTACGCGCGCGATAAGGTGAAAAGAAAACCTGTCCGGGAAGGCAGCGCTCATGAACTTCGATTTCTCAGACGACCAGAAGATGCTGCGCGATCAGGCGCGCAAATTCCTGGACGATAAGTGCAGCAGACAAGCCGTCCGCGCGGTACTCAACAACGCCGAGAAGTCCCACGACGCCACCCTCTGGAAAGGCGTGGCCGAACAGGGCTGGCTGGGTGTCGCGATCCCGGAAGAACATGGCGGCCTTGGCCTTGGCGGCCTGGAACTCTGCGTATTGGCCGAAGAGATCGGCCGCGCGGTAGCCCCCATCCCGTTCTCTTCCACCGTCTACTTCTTCTCCGAAGCCATCCTCGCATCAGGCTCCGCAGCGCAGAAATCCGCGCTCCTGCCGAAGATCGCCAGCGGCGACATCATCGGCGCCTTCGCCATCTCCGAAGGCCCCGGCGCCCCATCGCCGACCGCGATCGAAGCCACCTATGACGGCGCCAAACTCTCGGGCGTGAAGATCCCGGTGACGGACGGCGACATCGCCACCCACGCCGTCGTTCTCGCAAAGGAAGGGCAGGGCCTCTCGCTCGTGCTGGTCGATCTCAACCAGCCCGGCGTGAAGCGCGAGACGCTGCAGACCCTCGATCCCACACGCGGCCACGCCAAGCTCACCTTCGACAAGGCTTCCGCCGAACGCCTCGGCAAATCCGGCGAAGGTTGGACACTTGCCGAAGCCGTCCTCGACCGCGCCGCCGTTCTCATAGCCTTTGAACAACTCGGCGGCGCACAAGCCTGCCTCGACATGGCCGTCGACTACGCCAAGGGCCGTTACGCCTTCTCGCGTCAGATCGGGTCGTTCCAGGCGATCAAGCACAAGCTCGCCGACATGTACGTCGCCATCGAGCTTGGCCGATCCAATGCGTATTACGGCGCCTGGGCGCTCTCGACGGAGTCAGCGCAACTCCCGCTCGCCGCCGCCGCCGCCCGCGTCGCCGCCAGCGACGCCTACTACTTCGCCGCCAAGGAAAATATCCAGGCGCACGGCGGCATGGGCTTCACGTGGGAAGTCGACTGCCACCTGTTCTATCGCCGCGCCAAGTTGCTTGCCGTTCAGGCGGGCGGGCCTGGCGTCTGGAAGGAAAAACTCGTCCGCCGTCTCGAACTCAAGAACGCGGCCTAGGGGATTATCATGGATTTCAACGACTCTCCTGAAGAGGCTGCCTTCCGCGCCGAAGCGCGTGCGTGGCTCGAGAAGACACTCGGCGCTCCCAACGCGAAGACCAATCTCCGCGTCGAAGGCCCCGAAGCCATGAAGGCTGCGAAGGACTACCAGAAGAAGAAAGCGGAAGCCGGCTACACCGGCCTCACCTGGCGCAAGGAAGTCGGCGGTCGCGAACTGCCGCCGATCTTCTCAGTTATTTTCGGTCAGGAAGAACAGAAATTCCAGGCGCCGAGCGGCGTGTTCGCCATCGGCCTCGGCATGTGCATCCCGACCGTGATCGCCTTCCACTCGCCGGAGAAGATCAAGCGCTATGTCGGTCCCGCGCTGCGCGGCGAGGAAATCTGGTGCCAGCTCTTCTCCGAGCCCAGCGCCGGCTCGGATGTCGCCGGTCTCAAGACCAAAGCCGTGCGCGATGGCGACGACTGGATCATCAACGGCCAGAAGGTGTGGACCTCCGGTGCCCACTATTCCGACTACGGCATCGTGCTCGTGCGCACGAATCCGGAGAAGGAAAAGCACAAGGGCCTCACCATGTTCGTCATCAACATGAAGGCGCCCGGAGTGGAGGTTCGCCCCATCCACCAGATGTCCGGCGGCTCCAACTTCAACGAAGTCTATTTCACCGACGTCCGTATTTCTGACTCGGAGCGGCTCGGCGAAGTCGGCAATGGCTGGAACGTCGCGCTCGTCACGCTGATGAACGAGCGCCTCGCCGTCGGCGGTTCATCCGGTCCCGAGTACGGCGAGATCCTCGAACTCGCCCGCAATCTGCCATCGCCAAGTGGCAAGGGTTCCCTTCTGCAGGACCAGGCCTTCCGCGAAAAACTCGCCAGCTGGTATGTCAGCGCCGAAGGCTACACGCTCGGCAAATACCGCACGATGACCGCGCTCTCGAAAGGCCAGACGCCAGGCCCCGAGTCGTCCATCGGCAAGATCCTCAACGCCAACCGCATGCAGGACATCGGCAACGCCGCGATCGAAGCCGAAGACCATTTCGGCATCATCAGCGATCCCGCGCTCGCGCCGATGCAGGGCGCCTTCCACAACGCCTACATGTGGGCGCCGGGCCTGCGCATCGCCGGCGGCACGGACGAGATCCTGCGCAACATCATCGCTGAGCGCGTGCTGGGTCTTCCGCAGGATGTGCGCGTCGACAAGGGCGTTGCCTACAAGGATCTGCCGACGGGAAGATGAGGCAAGGAGCGCGAGGCGCTACTTGGCGCCACAGTACTTCGCGATGCTTTCCTTGATCATCGTCCAGCCGCCTGTGTCGATGTCGAAACTCGACACACGGCCCCGGCGCTGCAGATCCTCGAACAAGGCGTTTGCCTGGGCATAGACCGGGCATGCCTCCGCGGTTCGCTCGTTCTCGGATAGCACATCGGCCATTGCCGATAGCACGATGGCGTAAGACCGGGCATATTCCGGAACGTCTGGATATTCTTCGTAGCGCTGCCGACGCTTGTCGATCTGCACCTGCAGGCTCGCCAGCCCTTCCTTCATCTGGCCGGTCGCGACCAGCGCCTGTGCGCGCGACAGCAGGAGAACTTTCTCGGTACGGATCGCGTTGTCGTCGGTGGGCTCGAACTCCACGAGCCCGGGCAATAGATCTGCGGCGGCGTTGAGTTCGCGCAGCGCTGCGTGCGGCTCGCCGGCTGCCAGATAGGTCGTGCCGAGACTCCAACGTGCGACGATCACATGGCGTCGCGCGGCCATGTTGTCCGGCTGCTCCTTCAGCCAGTCCGTAGCGATACCGCTAATCTCCCTGTACGCCTTCTTGGCGTCATCGATCCGGTCGAGATAGTAGTAGGCGTCTCCACGGAACCCCATGGTGCGGAGCAGGGCGTCGCGCATTTCTTCCGATTTGCGGATATTCTCTGGCAGCCCCGCGACCAATGCCATTCCCGCGTCGCCGTTGGCGACGGCCTCCGCATAGGCGCTATTCCAGTTCGACAGATCGGTCGCCTCGACCATGGCGAGCACGTTGAGCCGGAGGGATTCCTCATCCGGCAGCAGCCGCTTCAGCTCCGCGCGTGCCGCATCCAGGGATTTCGCGGCTTCCACCAGGTTCTGTTCCGAATTGGTGCTGATCCGCGTGCGCAGAAGGTTGATGCTTATCCTCCGCTTGCGGTCTTCGGGGAGCAGCGGGCCTTCCTTCTCGAGTTCGACCAGGAGCTTTTCCGCGTGATCCAGCGTCGCTTTGGCCTCGGCTGGCCTGCCCAGATTGGAATGCACCCGCCCGCCCTGCAGCGCCGCGAGCCGGACAAAGCTCTCGATCACGTCGCGTTTCACCTCGGCGGGAGATGATGGCGTCTTCGCAAGTTCGTCGAGATAGCCCTGCGCCACACGGGTCAGGTCATGCCGCATCGCCAGCGTACGAGGCGCCTGCTCGAGCCGATCATAGACATCGTAGAGCAGGTATTTCGCAAGGCCGCGCACTTCGGTGAAACGCTGTTCCGCCTGCCGCCGCGCATAGTCTGCCTGCGCGTAGAGGACGGTCACCGTCGCCAGCGAGATGATGACGCCAGCGGCTGCGACAGCACCAGCGATCACACGCAAGCGACGCCGGCGAATGAACTTGCGGATCACGTAGGCCGTTTCGCCACGCCGCGCCTTCAGCGGACGATACTGCAGCCAGGCACGCAGATCCTCCGCCATCTCGCCGGCAGACGGGTAGCGCCTGGTTATGTCCATCTCGCACGCGCGTGTGATGATGGCATCCAGATCTCCGGCGCATTCTTGCGCGCGGGTTGCGATCCATTCATCGCTGCGGTCTTCCGGCCTGTGCTGCTTCAGTGTCTGGGAAGCGCTCGCCGCAGGATTGGTGATGAGAGCAGCGGGAACCCCGGTCAGCAGCTCGCGAAGAATGACGCCCAGTGAATAGATGTCGTCGGATGGGGAAGGAGAAAGACCCGCCCGGCGTTGCGGACTGGCATAGGCCGGTGTCTGGGGATAGATCGCGATATCCTCGCCACTGTCCGCTTCGCGCAGAATGCGGGCGACGCCGAAATCGACGATCTTTGCGTCGCCAACCTCATTGACCAGCACGTTTGCCGGCTTCAGGTCGGCGTGGACGATGAGGTGCTGGTGCGCGTGCTGCACCCCATCGCAGATCGCCGCGACATGGCCGACAATGTCGCGCACCGGCGTATCGCGTTCAGCCAGATGCCGATCCATCGGCACCCCGCGCACGAGCTCCATGATCAGGTAGGGCGAGCCGGTTTCATCGACGCCGCCGTCGAAAAGCTGGGCGATATGGCGATGGCTCAGCCGGGCCAGCGCCCGTCTTTCCTTGTCGAACAGCGCGCGCGCGGCGTCCGGCAGCAGTGACGGACTCATGCGTTTGATCGCGACAAGATGGTCGAACAGGCCGTCAGCCCGCGCACCGACGAAAACCTCGCCCATGCCGCCGCCGCCTATGCGCTCGACAACACGATAGTGCCCGATGATGGGCGGCGGAGGCGCCAGCGGCTTGAGCAATCCACCGGTCGGCAGCGCATGCTCACCATGGGCATCGGCCATCAGCAGGCGCTCGACTTCCGTGACGAGGTGGGGATCGAACACCCGCTTTTCGGCCAGCCAGGCATTGCGCTTGTCGTCTGGCAGGTCGACCGCTTCCTCGAAGGCCGCAAGGGCGCGGCGGATCAGGTCGACGTGCTGCTCGTTCACGACGTGCCCAGTTCCGCCACCAGCCATGCGCGTGCGGCGCGCCATTGACGCTTGATCGTAGCGAGAGAAACGCCGTCGAGGCCGGCAATCTCTTCGAGGGTAAGGCCGACGAAGAAGCGGCGTTCCACCAGACTGGCGTATTCGGGCGAGGCCTGCTCGAGCTTGGTCAGAGCGCGGTCCAGTCCCTCGATATCGATCGCCGGCCAGGGATCGCCCTCCGGCCAGAGCGTGTTGACCGGCGGCGCCTGGCGCTTGTTCGCGCGCATCTTCCGCACTTCATCGATCAGGATCTGGCGCATGACGCGTGCCGAAAGAGACAGGAAGTGTGTTCGTCCGTTTACATCCATCCGGTTGAGTCCGGAGAGGCGGATGACCGCTTCGTGCGCGAGATCGGTCGGCTGGAGCTGCAAACCCTGCGCGCTGCCGTTGAGTACGCCGGCAGCCACTCGCCTGAACTCATCATAATGTGCAGCAAGCATCTCATCCCCGACCGCACGGGATGAGCCGGGCGGGGTAGATGCCTGCGCGTCACCCCCCTCAGGGTCTGACATGTTTGCGGCCCCCGAAAACAGGAAGACCCTAATACGAGGCCATTCTGCGTGCAATTCCCGGGGGTTTCGGAATTCCTGATTCCGGCGTGACCCGTTTTCCGGCGGGAGCCCGCTTACCCTTATGAAAGACGGTAAGGGACGGGCCTGCACGCAGGCATGTGGCTCAAGCGAACAGACTTCCTGAACGCCCGGCGGCTCCATCCGCCGGAACGGGAACACCTGCCTCGCGTACACCCGCCCACATGGAGACAGGAATGAACACGACCATCCAGATTGATGAACGCTATCTGCCGCTCGTCGAAACCCTCGCCATGGGCACGGTTATCGCGACCGTCGTCTGGCTGGCGCTCGTCATCTTCATCATGCTGCGCCGCCACGCGTCGAACCTGACGCCCATCCATGCGGCGCAGAAGAAGAACGTCAAACCGTCCTTCATGACCGTCGACCACAAGAAACAGAAGGCCATGCGCGAAGGCGGCGCCGAGTTTGAAGCCGAGCTCGACGCCCGCGAGGAAGCCGAAGAGTCGGAAGCCGACGCGAAGAAAGAGGCCAAGCGACCTGATACGGTCCTGGCCCGCATCGCCCGCCTGATCGCCGTGCTCATGTCGGTCTTCACCCTTGCCACGATGATCGGCGGCGTGATCTTCAACGTGAATTATCTCGGCGGCATGCTGCGCGAATACTCGGCCTTCGATCGCCTGGTCGACATGGTTCAGCGTCACCCGATCGCGGTCAGCGTCGCTGTGCTGGTCATTGGCTACCACATCTACTCGTACATCGCCGGTCGCAAGTGGAAGTCGGCTTAAGCCCGAGCTTCAGCCTGACATCCCCGACAGAACGCACTCTGGAGTAACTAACATGGCCACCAAGACCCTCTCCATCAGCGACCCCCGCGTCCTCGCTGAGAACGTCAAGCAGGAAGAGTTCCGCGGCTTCTTTGAAAAGCGCATCGGCGTTGCGCCTGACCACATGGCGCTGCTGATCCGCAACGGGCAGTTCGTGAACGCCTACATCGGCGGCCACTTCTCCTTCGGCGGCTTCGTCAACCAGCTGCGCAGCGTCTTCGGCGGCTCGCAGCACATCGGCATGATCCTGGCCGATCTCAGAACCTTCCAGCTTCAGCTGCCGGTCCGCGGTATCACCAAGGACCATGTCGAGGTTGTCGGTGTCGCTTCCATCGACCTGCAGATCAACCCGGAGCGGCCGCAGGACATCGTAGGCCTGATGTCGGCCCTTCCTTTCCTGGCGAAGGCCGAGGTGCTCAACCGCCTCAAACCGCACATCACGGATCGTGTCGTGGAGTCCACGCTTGGCCGCCTCGACGCGATGGAAATCCGCGGCAATGAAGGCCTGCAGAACAAGCTCCAGGCCGATATCCTGAAGATCGTCGAACGTGTCGCCGGCGACCTCGGCCTGCTTGTCCGCGCTGTCTCACTTGAGTGGGCTGTCAACGAAGTCGAACGCGAAGCGATGGACGCTGCTGCGGCTGATCGCGCCGTGGATGCGATGGACGCCAAGTTCGAACTGATCAAGCGCGAGATCGCGCGCCAGAAGGAAGGCTTCACGCTTCAGGTCCAGACCAACCTGGACATGAAGAAGCTGGAAGGCGCGAGCGAGGCCGAACTGGCCCGCATGGTGCTCGACAACGAGATCTCGTTCATCGACGCCCGCGAGACTGCCCAGCATGCGCAGGAGCTCAAGGCGCTCCATCGCGAGATCGAGAAGCTCGAGATCGAGCGCAAGGTCCAGCTCGGCAACGCTCTGGCCGATGCGGACCATGTGGTCGGTCTGACCGAACGCAAGGTTCGTCTGCAGCTGCTCGAAAACAACATGAAGCGGGCTGACGCGGATCTCGGTCGCGATATCAAGGTCGCGGATGCGGCCGCCGAACAGCAGATCATCGACGCCAAGAACCGGTCGAGCGTTTCGCACATCAAGGCGCTGAATGACATCGAGCAGGCGACGGCTGACGCCGAGTCCGCACGTGACATCGGCGGACTCGCCACGAAGTCGACGCTCAAGATCAACGAGAGCAAAGCCCAGGCAGAAAACCGCGCACTGGAACTCAACATCTATGCCGGCATGTCCACCGAGCAGATCCTCGCCGCCCAGGCTGGGTCGAGCCAGGGCGCCGCCGGCGTACTGGCCGAGCAGGCCCGCGCCGCCGCCTCGGCCAATGCGAAGGCAGAGGCCCTGATGCAACAGATGGTCGAGCAGAACCAGGCCGCGCGCATCCAGTCCGAAGAGCAGGCGCGCGCCATGTTCGAAACCGGCATGAAGGGCGTCGTGGGTGTCGCTGCCGGCGCTGGCGGCAAGGCCGCTCCGGCTGCTGAAGCCGCGGAGGCCAACCCGGGCAAGACCAAGATCGAATGCCCGAAATGCCACCAGGAGAATGAGCTGCGCATGCGCCACTGCACGAACTGCGGCGCGCAACTCCGTACCTGAGCTCCAGAGGCTGTGAAAGACAACGCCGATGGCCCGGTCAGTCAAATTCTGCTGCTATGAGCAAGCCAAGGATCCCAAGGCCGCCTTCTGTGGCGACTGCGGGAGTCCTCTGCTTCGCTGCATGGCGACAGCCGACTGCAACGGCGTCGTCAACGAAGATGGTTTCTGCGCCGTCTGCGTGGCTCCGGAACTCTATCTCGACAAGGGCGCGGTGCGCGAAGTGCGGGTGGGCGGCGCTGTCGTTCTTCCGCTCCTCTTCCGCAATGCCGCGCCGGCGGGCCGTCCGCTTTACATAAGCAATCTCTGCATGCGCGAAGGTCGGGGCGATCGCCGCCTTCAGGAGCTTCCGTGGGAGCGGCTCGAGAGCGGCGTGTCGCTGCCATGGTCGGCGCAGTCGAGCTCGATGGAGCATACTGGCCGCATGAAGCTGGAGATCAGCTTCCAGGTGGCGACGCGTTATCGCTGGCGGCAGGAGCGTTTCCTGTTCGTGGCTGAACTCGACATCGAGGCGGCGACCGGCGGATCGATCGTGATCAACCAGAACATACACGCCGATGGCGGGGCCACGGCTTACGCTCCCATTCGCCTCTCGCCGGGAATGGGCGAGGCGTCGGCCAGCGCGGAGCCGGCGCGGCTCGTGCTGGTCCGGGCGGATGCGTTGGAGCGCGCCGAGGGTATACGCGGTGAACGCGGTGGCGCCATGGTCTCGCGCGCTGCGCGCCTGACCTGGAAAGGCTTTGCGCCAAACGAAGCGCCGTCGGACGGACCGATCCTCAATCCGGACGGACTGCTCTCGCTCGGCCGCGCGCCGAAGCGCGATCAGGGCGGATCGTCCGATGTCCAGCTCCTGGTGCGCGACAAGGATGGCAACATCGATGAAGCCGCGTCGGGCCGCATCTCGCGTCACCACGTCGACTTCTTCATGCAGGATGGCCGTTTGCTGCTGCACGCCGCCGGCCAGACCGGAATCTGCCTTGGCGACCGTCTCATCGAACGCAACAGCGTGGCGACGCTGAAGGATGGCGACGTGATCGGCATCCTTCCCCGCGAGCCCGGGGCCATCACGCTGACGGTCAGCATGAAGGGCCACAACGGCGTGGTCGATGAGATCGTTCTCAAGCGCTCGCCCGGAAACGTCCTGGAGAAACGGCGATGAACTGCCCCAAGTGCAAGTTCGATAACCCCGCGGACGCCATCTACTGCGGCAATTGCTCAGCGAAGCTGAAAGACATTGCCTGGCAGATGACCCAGGAGGACGGGCCGCCCGCTCCTCCCGCTGGCGGCGCGGGCGTCGCCAAGTTTCTCGAAGTCGGCTCTACCTTCGCCGGCCGCTACGACGTTCTCGCCGTCATCGGCGAGGGCGGGATGGGCGTCGTCTATCGCGCCCAGGACAGGGTTGTGAAGAAGGAAGTCGCGCTGAAGCTGGTGCGAGCCGAACGCCTCGCCGGCGCGGACGCAGTCGAGCGCCTGATCCGCGAAGGCGCCACCGCACGCGACATCCGTCATCCCAACATCGTCTCCGTCTACGACGTCGGCGAAGTCGACGGCCAGCCCTACCTCTCGATGGAATACCTGCAGGGCAAGTCGCTGTACGCGTGGAATCGCGAGCGCATGTTCTCGGGCCGCGAATGCTCGATGAAGACGGCCTCGCGCATCATCGAGGAAATCCTGCAGGGCCTCGAAGCCGCGCACCGCGCAGGCGTGGTCCACCGCGATCTCAAGCCCGAAAACGTCATGCTGCTCAGCGATCCGAACGACAACGGCGTCAAGCTCAAGATCCTCGATTTCGGCGTCGCGCGTGCTGCTGGTTCTGGCGACACCGGCTCCACGTCGACGGGCACCATCGGCTACATGGCGCCGGAACAGAAGCGCGCGCCCGACGCTGCCCGTCCGCCGGCCGATCTCTACTCGCTGTCCGTGATCTTCTACGAACTCCTTGTCGATGCCGATCCGGAGGGCGTGTGGGAGCCGCCCAGCAAGGGCCGCCGCGATGTGCCGCAAGGCATTGACGCGCTGATCCTGAAGGGCCTGTCGAAGCGCCCGAACCTGCGTCCGCAGAGCGTCGCCGACTACGCGCGCGAACTCGGCCAGGCCCAGGCCGCCAGCGGCATGGGCGCCGGCTCGTTCCAGAGCTGGCTCAGCAAGCTCGACAACAAGGAATTCATCTCGGCCTGGGAGCGGTTCAAGCAGATGAGCGGCGGCGACCCGCAGCGTATCCTGCCCAATCCAGTTCCCGGCCAGCGCACGCTCTGGCAATGGTTCCTGCACGGCTTCCTCAAACACTATGCCGACGGCAAGGGGCGCGCGCGCCGCAAGGAATTCTGGGGCGTCACGCTCGGCTGCCTGTCCGCGGTCCTCGTCGGGCTCGGCTGCGATCTCACCGCCTTCAGCGAATACGAGGTGATGTACGAGGGCATGGCGCCCTTCACCTTGATGTCCGTGCTCATCGTGCTCGCGCCCAGCGTCGCGGTGACGAGCCGCCGCATGCACGACCTCGGCTACAGCGGTTGGCTCGCGATCGTGACGGTCATTCCCGTTTTCTCGATCTACATCGGCGCGCAGCGTGGCGTGGCCGGCAGCAACGCTTACGGCGAAGACCCCCTCATGGAGGTCGCGGCGTGATTTTCTGGTCTCTCTCTGGAGGTAACTCACATGAGTAATGTGTGGCGCAACAAACGGCTGGGCGGACTCCTGTTCGAGTCGAACGCCCCGGCCGGTCCGGTTGCCGAGATCGTGCGCGCGGGCACGCTGCCGGCGCGGGTCGATCTCCGCCCGTGGTGCTCGCCGATCGAGGATCAGGGAGATGTCGGCTCCTGCGCCGCCAACGCGGCCGTGGGCGCGCTCGAGCTGCACCAGCGCCGGGCGAAAGTCCCGCACATAGATCTCTCGCGCCTGTTCGTCTACTACAACGCCCGCAAGATGGCGGGCAAAGAGAACGACGACTGCGGCACGATGATGTCGCATGTCATGGCTGCCGTGATGGCCTTTGGCGCCTGCGAGGAGAAGCTCTGGCCCTACATCGAGTCCCGCTGGCCGGAGAAGCCGACGGACGACTGCTACACCAATGCGGAGAGATACGAGGCCGTGGTCTATGCCCGGGTGCCGCTCGGCGAAGGCTGCCTGCAGATGCTGGCGAAGGGTCTTCCGGTGGTGTTCGGCACGCGCCTTCCGGGCGAATACTACCACATCGGAGGTGAGACCGCTCACATGCCGGTCGTCGGCTCCGAAGGCCCGCCTCCGGGCGACGGCCACGCCATGCTGATCGTCGGCTACGACCTGGAAGACCAGACCTGGCTCATACGCAACAGCTGGGGCTCCAAGTTCGGCGACGGTGGGTACTGCAAGGTGCCGTTCAAGACGATGCAGGCTTACTCGCATCCGGACTTCTTCTGGATCTTCGGCGCGATCGAGCAGGCGTCAGCAGGCGATGTGCGGCTCAGCGGCCCCAGCATGCGCGAGGCGGTGCAGCAGACCCGCGCCGCCGCGCCGCAGCAGGTCGAAGACTCGCTGACGCGGTTGAAGAAGGGCCTTCGCCAACATCTCAACAATGAACTCGACGCCGCGAAGAATGATCTGCGCAAGCGCCTCCGTGGCCCCGGCGTCGGCGGCGGCTACTAGTCATGGGAAAGCGCGTGGACACGAAACTCATCCGGTCGAGGCTCGGCGGTTGCCTGTTCGAAACGGCGCCCTCGCCATCTCCGAAGCTCATGATGCAGGGACCGGAGCCCGACTTTCATGCGTCGGTCGACTTGCGCCCGCTGTGCTCGCCTGTCGAGCACCAGGAGACCGTTCAGTCGTGCGCGGGTAACGCCATTGTCGGCGCGCTCGAATACCACCGCAATCGTCTCAAGCTTCCGCATCAGGAGCTGTCGCGCCTGTTCGTGTACTACAACGCCCGCAAGCTGGCCGACCGGCAGCATCTCGACGAGGGCACATACATCCACCATGTCATGGCCGCCGTCCTGGCGTTCGGCGTGTGCGAGGAAAGGATGTGGCCCTATCAGCCGGCCATGAAGAACGAAGAGCCGACGCGCGCGTGCTATTCCAACGCGACGCGCTACGAGGCGATCGAGTTCGCGCGCACCGACCTGTCAACCACGGTTCTGCCGGCTCTTTCGATCGGCCTGCCCGTCGTCTTCGGCGCCTATTTTCCTGACGAATTCTATGCCGAAGCCTACGCCACAACCGCGATGCCGCGCACCGAGTACAGGGGAGAGCAAGGCCCCGGGCACGCCATGCTGATCGTGGGCTACGATGCGAAAAATGCGTTCTTCATCGTCCGCAACAGCTGGGGCGCCGAGTTCGCGGACGGCGGCTATTGCTACATACCGTTTGAGACAATGGCGGGCTATTCGCATCCGGACCATTTCTGGGTCATCGGCAAGCTGTCAGACCATCGCGGCGTAACCACGAACGGCCCGACAGTCGCGGAATCGATGCGGGCGGTTACGACGATGGCGGCAACCCAGGCGCGCACGCCGCAAACGCACGAGCAGGCCGTCTCCGTGCTCCGCAACAGCTCCATGCTGCGCGAGAAGATCTCCGGCGATCTTGCGTCAGCCAAGAAGGGGTTCCGCGACCGCCTGCGCGGTCCGGGCGCCGGCGGCGGCTACTAGGCTGCACAGGGTTTGACCTTGTGGGCCTGCGCACTGGCGCTCGCGCGCCGGACTTGCTCCGAGACATCCGGGGCAATTGACAAGACCCCGTTGCCCCCTGACTACGTCACAGGGGCGCTTGCCGCTTGGCGAGAAGCCTTCAAAGGCTTCGGCCGTCATTTCCGCGACGGTCACAAGGGATTGCTTGATGTCATCTGGAGCAGCCACGAAGCGGCAAGGCCGTACGAAGGCGGAACAGCGGGCGGAAAGCCTCGAGCAGATCCTTGATGCCGCCGAGTATCTTTTCTCCAAGCATGGCCTGCATGGCGTGACGCTTCGCGATGTCGCCGCGCGCATTGGCATCCACACGACGCTGCTGAACTACTATTTCAAGGACAAGGCGAACCTGTTTGAGGCCGTGTTTGCGCGGCGCGCGGATGTCACCAGCAGCCGGCGCATGAAGGCGCTCGAGGATTACGAAAAGAAGGCCGGCAAGAAGCCTACCGTCGAGGGCGCGTTACACGCCTTCCTCGACACCGACCTCGATCTCTACTTCGAGGGCGGGGAACTCTGGATGAACTGGGCCGCGTTCTGCGCTCGGGTTTCCCCGACGCCGGAAGGCACGGCGCTGATGGATGAGCACTTCGACCCCGTCGTGCTCAAACTCGTCAGCATCCTCAAGCGCGCCCTGCCGGACTACACGGACGAGGACATTTTCTGGGGTTATCACTTCGTGACGGGCGCCCTGATGAACACGCTCGCGCAGACCGGCCGTATCGACCGCCTGTCGGGCGGCATCTGCCACTCGAGCGACTTCCCGGCCGTGAAGAAGCGCATCGCCAAGTTCATGGCAGCGGGCTTCCACGCGCTGAAGACCTGACAGTTCGTCAGGCCGCCGCTTCCTTCCTCAGCCGCTTCGCCAGCCAGACAAAACAGAAGATTGCCACGCCGTAGAATGGCAGCAGCGTGTAGAGCGCGAGCTGCAGCGAGTTGTCCGGATTGCTCGCCTTGAAGAAGTCGCTCGCGATGCCGACATAGGTCGGTCCCAGCCCCAGCCCGATCATGTTCATCACGAGCAGAAGCAGCGCGCCCGACATCACGCGCTGGTTTGGCTTCACCTCTTGCTGAACCAGCGTCACGCACGACGAGAGGTAGAAATAGTTCAGGAAGGTCGGCCCGATCAGGAAGAGCAGGGCGACAGGCCAGGACGGCGCCCACACGAAGCCGATATAGAAGGGGATCGCGAATACCAGCGATATCGCGGGCAGGGTGGCGTAAGCGACCTTCGATCGCTTGGTGAAGGCGTCGATCATGCGGCCAGAGATGAAGATACCGGCGCTCATCGCGATGCCGACAACGAGCGCGTACCAGACCGCGACCTCTTCAAGCGCCATGCCTTTCTCGCGCTGCAGGAACAGGACGGTGAAATTCCCGAGGCCGTAGGTGATGAACTGCGTCGCGCCGCTCCCCAGCGCCGCAAGCACCAGCGTCGGGTTCGAGAAGAACATCCGGAAGGTTGGCCAGAATCCGGCCTTGCTCTCGACGGCTCCCTCCGGAACGGGATCGAGCCCGCCGCGCTTGGGTTCGCGGACGACAATGAGAACCAGGACCGCGGCAGCAATGCCGACGACGCCGAGCACGATGAACGCGTGCCGCCAGCTGAAGGCCACCGCGATAGCCGCCCCGAAGGCAACGCCGAGCGCTTGGCCGATTGGCGGACCGAGGTTGAAGAGCCCGAGCGCAGTTCCACGACGTCCCGGTGGAAAATAGTCCGAGATGATGGCGTAGGACGGGGGAACGCCGCCGGCTTCCCCGACGCCCACCATCATCCGCGCGGCGACCAGCTGCGGATAATTTGCGGCGAGACCACACCCCATCGTCGCCGCGCTCCAGGTGGCGCAGGCGAGCGACAGCACTTTCGTCCTGTTGGTCCGGTCGGCGAGCCATCCGACAGGGATGGAGATCAGGCAGTAGAAGAGCGCGAAATAGAGTCCGCTGATCATGCCGAGCTGGGTGTCGGTCACGTTCAGACTGTCCTGGATCGGCTTGGCGAGGATCGACAGCAGCTGGCGATCGAGAAAATTCAGGACGTACACGAACCACAGCATCGCAAGCACGACCCATGCCCGCGCTCCCGGAGCCGCCGGCACAGGTTGCGAATGCGCAGCCGCGCGCACGGTGTTCTCACTCGGCAATGAAGCCTCCCATCGATCTCGATCTGACGCCGATCTCTCTGGGCAGGATGCGGGGCCGTCCCTTTCAACGTCAATAATATTCACTCTCGCTCGCGTGAATATTATTGACGACGTGAACGTCTTGGGGAATGCTCCGCCAACAAGAATGAGAGCCATCAGGCTCATAAGGGGAGGTTATCGTTATGAAATTTGCTCTCCGCAGCGCGTCGAGCGCCGCGATTCTCGTCGGTCTGGCGGGCGCGATTCCCGCCTGGGCCCAGGTTTCTGGCCAGCCGCCAGCCGATCAGGTTGCTCCGCAGGCGGAGGAATCCACCAGCGAAGACCGCGTCGTCGTCACCGGCTCATTTATCCAAGGCACGCCGGAAGATGCAGCGCTTCCGGTCGAGGTGTTCACCTTCGAGGATCTCGAGGATCGCGGCGCCCCGTCCGCGCTTGAGTTTGCCAAGAGCCTCACGATCGCGGGTCCGACCTCGGGCGAGGCCTATTACTTCGGCGGTCCGGCGCTGATCGGTTCGGTGAACTACAACCTGCGCGGCATTGGCGCGGACAAGACGCTGACCCTGCTCAACGGCCGGCGGATGAGCTCCAACACCTCGAACATCCCCTTCGCGGCGCTCGCGCGTGTCGAGATCCTGAAGGACGGCGCGGCGGTCATCTACGGCGCCGACGCGACCGGCGGCGTCGTCAACTTCATCACGCGCGACGACTTCGAAGGGCTCGAGGTCAACGCGCAGTACAAGTATGTCGACAGCTCCGATGGCGATTATGGCCTCAGCATCCTCGGCGGTTTCGGCGACGACAACATAAACTTCCTGTGGTCGGCCGAGTGGGAGCACCGCTCCGCACTCAAGGCCATCGACCGCGATTTCACGCTGGATTCGTTCAACCCCGCCGCCGGCCTCGGCAAGTTCAACCCGGCTCCGTGGTCGACACTGACCAACCTCGCCGGCTGGCTCCCGCTGGGTCCGACGCCTGCTACGCCGACCATCGGCGCCAACGGCGCTGAATTCGGCGCGCCCGTCGCCGGCATCACGTCGGACTTCACGCCGGCGTCGTGCGCGGCGGTTGGCGGCCGTTACGACAACAACTTCACGTGTGCGTACAACTACTCCAACTACTACAACCTCGTCGAAGACAACGACATTTACAGGGCTTTCGCGCAGTACAACGGCTCCTTCAACGACAACACCAACTTCCACGTCGAGGCCGCCTACGGCCAGGTGAAGACGCCGCACATGTATGCGTCTCCCTCGCAGCCGGTCATCCGTGGACCGGCGATGGCGACGGGCGCGACGTTCCAGTTCTACGTGCCGATCACCAACCCGTACGCCGCGGCGTTCGGAGCGCGGACAGGCACATCCGGCGCCTCGGGCTACACGCCCGTGACCTACCGCGTGCTCGGCCATGGCGGCAACGCGGCGTTCGGCGGGCAGGGCGTGCCCGACATGATCGACAACCAGCTGTGGCGCGTCTCCGCCAGCCTCGATGGCGAGCTGGGCGACTGGGCCGGCATCGCGAAGGGCGTCAATTACGACTTCGCGGTCACCTACAACCAGGCCATCAACCTCAACACCCACCCCGACATCATCGGCTACCGCTTCCAGGAAGCGCTGATGGGCTTCGGCGGACCGAACTGCAACGCGGTCGATCTCGACCCGAACCGCTTCGGCACGCAGAACCCAGGCGCCGCCGGCAAGAACGGATGCCAGTGGTGGAACCCCTTCGCGACCTCGTTCGCGAAACAACCGGTGCGCAACCTCGCCAACCCGCAATACGTCGCGGGCACGGAGAACTCGCTCGACCTCGCTCGCTGGCTGTTCGACTCGCGTGAGATCGAGACGGTTTCCTCCAACCTGACCATCGACCTCGTGTTCAACGGCAAGACGGGCATCCAGCTTCCCGGCGGCGAGATCGGATGGGCCGCAGGCGCGCAGGGCCGCCAGTTCGAAAGCCGCGAGACCGTGGACAGCCCGTTCATGAACGGCTCGATCCCGTGCGAATGGCCGGACGGCACGACCAGCCAGAACGGCGTCGGCTCGACGCCGCTGGAGCAGAACCCGGTGCCGACCACCAGCCCGGGCTTCCGCGGCTGCACGCCCGACAGCCCGGGCCCGTTCGTGGCCTTCGTGCCGGATCCGGCGAACTCCGCCGACCAGCAGCAGGCTTCGGTGTTCGCCGAATTCCAGATCCCGGTGCTCGACAATGTGAACCTCCAGGCGGCCGTTCGCCGCGAGGAGTTCTCGGGCGGCCTCGGCGCCACGGTCTACAAGGTGGCCGGCAAGTGGGATGTCTGGGGGCCGCTGTCCTTCCGCGCGTCCTACGGCACCAACTACCAGACGCCGCCGGTCGGAACGATCCCGGGCGCCCAGGTCGTGGGTGCGCGGACCTACACCGCGGCGGGCGGCAACTGGCTCGGCGCGCGCTTCATCACCGACGCCAGCATCAAGCCGGAAACGGCGACGGCGTGGAATGCGGGCATGATCTGGGACAGCCAGGGCTTCTCGCCTGACCACGACTTCCGCCTGATCGTCGATTACTACAACATCGAGACCGAGGATCAGATCGGCCAGATCGCCGATCCGAACACGATCGCCAGCCTCGTCTTCAACGGCGCCGGCAACACGATCACGACGTGCGACCCGAACGTGCAGCCCCTGGTTCGCCGGATCTCCTTCAACGGCGCCTGCGCCGTTGGCCTCAGCGGCGCCACCGGCTTCTCGATGGTCGACACGCTGTACGGCAACGGCCCGGGCCAGACCACGAATGGTTTCGACGTGCAGGCGACCTATGCCCTGCCGTTCGGACCGGGCGACCTGTCGCTCGACCTCACCGCGACGAAGATCACCGAACTCAGGACAGGTCCGACGTCGCTCGATGGCGTCACCATCTCGACGGGTGACGATCGTCTCGGCACGCTGAACTTCGCGACCTTCGCGCTGGCGGCGCCGGAATGGCGTGCGAACCTCGCCGCCAACTACCGGATGGACAACCACAACTTCCGTCTGGCGGTGAACTACGTGTCCGCCGTTCGCGACGAACGCGCAGGCACGCAGTATGGCGAGTTCGGCGAAGAGTGGATCACCACCGACCTCACCTATCGCTTCGCCGTGACGGACGATCTGGCGCTGACGGCGACGGTTGCGAACATCTTCGACCGCATGCCGCCTCCAGCGCAGGAAGAGCTGGGCTATGACCCCTTCATGGGCAACCCGCTCGGCCGCACCTTCGAGATCGGCGTCAAGAAGGCCTTCTAACTACCCCGTAGACCTGGGCGGGCGGCTGCGGCCGCCCGCCTTTTTCCTTCGGGGATGGCGAGCGGCCCGGTCATCAGGCCGCGCTGCATCCACCAGACTGGAGGAACGGTGCTGTCAGACCTACGCTACCTAGTCTCTGGTGAGGGCCGTGGTTATTGGCCTTTCGGGGACCCCAATGACGCGAATTTCTTACAAACGGCACCGCTTCCCAGCTGCCGTGATTCAGCACGCAGTTTGGCTCTACTTCCGCTTCACACTCAGCCTGCGTGACGTTGAAGAGATGCTCGCGCATCGTGGCGTCGATGTGAGCTACGAGACCGTCCGCGCCTGGACAGTAAAGTTTGGCCCAAAGATCGCCGCCAACCTTCGTCGTCGAAAACTGCCGCCATCGCCACGATGGCATCTCGACGAGATGGTCTCGACGATCGCTGGCGAGCATGTGTGGATCTGGCGCGCTGTCGACGATGAAGGGGAGGTGATGGACATGATCGTGCAGAAGCGGCGCGATGCTGGAGCGGCGCTTCGATTCTTGCGTCGCCTATTGAAGAACCAGCATGTCGAGCCTGAAGTCATCGTCACGGATGGTCTGCGATCTTATGGGGCCGCACTCGCTCGACTTGGGCTGAGCGATCGCCATTATCCTGGACGCTTGCGCGACAACAACCGCGCTGAGAACTCGCATCTCAGCATCCGGAGGCGTGAGCGAAAGATGCAGGGGTTCAAGAGTCGACCATCAGCGCAGCGTTTTCTCGAGACACACGCTGCCGTCTACAACACGTTCAACATTCAGCGACATCTGCTGAGCCGCGGCGCGATGCGCGTGCTGCGCGCACGCTCGGAATCTGTCTGGAGCAGAGCGGTGGCGTGAGGTCCGGAGGCTCGTCATAAGCCCGGAAAAACCGAAGCGAGTTTCCCTGACAGTACTCTTCTAGCCAGTCTCTCGGATTGAGAGCAGGGCGGCGCAGACCCGCACGAGATCAGCTTTGATCCGAGCAAAATCTTGCCATCGACGCCGGCACGGCTTGGGCAAGTTTCGAGTTCGCGAGAACCAAGGAGATTTGAGCGTAGGTGCCCCGACTCCATGCTCCCCCTCTCAAAGAAAGTTCACCGGAGCGAAGCCGCCGCCTTCAGTGCGGAAGTTTGTTGTCTGGCCCTGGTAGAGGCGCGCCGCCGCAAGCAGCGATCGCCCCTGATAGGTATAGAGGCGAACGTCTATCTTTCTCGAGACTGCTGTATCGCCGATCTTCACCAGGCGCTCGCTCGGCGGCGCAATGTCCTGCGCTATGTACTCCGATCCGAGGATGTCGGACCAGACCGATTTCGTCAGCTTGTCGCCGCGATAAACCGCCTTCCCGCCGTGCCCGGCGACAGGCTTGAAGAACGATCCCTTGCGCTCGGACCAAAGCCGCTGGGCGTTTTCTGGTGTGACCCGGATCGCCCTGGGAATGGACGCCAGCGTTTGGATGACTTCAGGTGCAACGGCCCAGCTGCGCAACTGGTCCGGATCCGAAAGCAGCGCCAGATTTCGCTTGTCGGCGAACAGCGCGTGCGTGTGGGGGTTGGGCGTCACGACGACCGCATCATCGAGATAGGCATCGCGCAGTGTCCGGTGGCGCTCCTCCGAGAGTGCGAAGTCGACCAGGCGGTTGTAGACCAGATCGACGACGGTTTCGCCGGCGCGAAGCTTTCCACCGACGCAGGAAAGCTCCCCAGGATCGGCGATGATCGCCTTGATCCCATGGGCTTCGAGCAGCTGCCGGGCCAGCAGGAATTCCGGAAAGAGGTACTGTTCTGACGGCGTGTCATCGACGATCGCGACAGTCTTTGGGCGCCCTGTGTGACGCTGAAGCTGCCACTCGTTTTCAAGCATGGCGACGACAGCTTCATCGAACCCGCCCACGGTCATGCCCTCCTTGAGCGGCTCGACCATGTCGCAGCAGGCCAGCTGCGCGCGGGCGCTGAAGGCATTCAAGAAGGCGCCGCCGGCGTTCGTGTTGATTTCGATGAGGCGAGGCGCATCTGAACCTAGGTGAAAATCGTATCCCATGAACGCGCCGGCCGGGCCGAAATCGCGGCGCGCGCTATCAGGAGCCCACTTCAGCACTGCATCGACGTAAGCGGGGAGGCGGGCCGTCGCCTCAATTGCATGCACGATTGCTAGCATAGCGTCCCGGTCCGCTTCGGGCAGGAACACCGGCACATTCGCGAACAGGTGGGGCCGGCTCAAGATATGTGTTGCGTAGAAATCGGGAACGACAGCAACTGCCTGCATCGCATTCGCCATCGCGTCGCGATCGAGCGTGATGCAGAAGCAGCTGCGATTGAACTCTGCCGCAAGTTCTCGCACGCGGACGGCGGCCTCGCCCGGCAGGCAGCCGATGGATTGGCAGGGAACGGGCTGGACCGTGTCGGTCAAATTGCTGGCGCTCCCTTGCGGCGAATAACGCCTTCGAGACGGGTCGCCGCTGCAATCGTATTGGAGACCGTGCCAAACTTGCGGACGTTCGTATGCAGAAGCTCAAGGCGGTGGTCGGTCTCGTCTGTATCGACGATTAACTCGTAGTCGATGCGATCAAATCCCGGGGGATTGTCGCGCCTCAGCGCGTGCAGGTTGACCTCCACGCCTTTCAGCGAAAACTTGAGCATGGGGGTTACGCGCTCGATGCCCTTGATCATGCAGGCGGCGATGGCCGCCAGTAGGAGTTCTGCTGGATTGAAGGCGTCCCGACGTCCAGCCGTGTCGGTATCGAGAACAATCTCGGCCTGTTTTGTGTTGGCCAGACTGCCGTGCGCATCGATGCGACGGGCGGTAACGCGATACTCAAGCGGAGTGGTCATCGCAACCTCCAGAACGTGAGACCGCCAGCAGAGGCTTCGATCATGCGCTATGCTTGCGCCTAACGCCACATTCCCGACTGCGTGGCGTCAAAGACCTTCCGTTTGATCCAGCACAAGATTCTGTCCCAGCTCCTGTGGCGCATAGTTTGCCGTAGCGTGCTCAAAGCCCGACCAAGCTCGCGCGCCACGATGTGCCTCAATTCAGGCGTTCTGTAATTGCCCACAGGTGGGCTCCAGGGAGAATAGCCATGGTTTTGTCGAAACGTGCGGCGTTCGCAATCGCCGCGATTGCCTTTGCTGTTGCCGGCTGCGTGCAAGCGCCAGCGCCACAGGCCGCCATGAAGATGGCCGATGCGGATCACCTGATGATGCAGTCGTGCATGTCCATGTCGCACGAAGACATGATGAAGAGCTCTGGCTGCACCAGCATGATGAGCAGCATGAAGATGTCGGAGGCGGACATGACGGCAATGATGGCGTGTCACAAGATGCCGCATGCCGATATGATGAAAGACGAACGCTGCATGTCGATGATGAAGATGCATTCGAGCATGATGGGGATGAAGCACCCAAGCTGATGTGACCACGCGTTCAACACCCCACCTCAATGCTGACTGAGCACTCGCAAGCGCGTCGAGACACCGATTTTCATTCTTGAAATTCTGCGTAGATTGCCGTCATGGAACCATTGGCGCGCGTCCGGATCGTGATGTGGGAGGGAGCGAGCCTCTGGATCGTCGACGCCGCTCAGGCCAGGATAGGCGAGACCGAGCGCGCCGACTTTCACGCGCATCACGCCATTCAGATTTCTCTGGCGCTTGGCGGCTGGTTTCAGCTGGACACGCAGGATGCGCACATCCGCAGTGAGGTGGCAGCTGTTGCCGCGGACACTAAGCACGTCATCAACGCGGAGGGACTGACTGGGATTGTCTTCATCGAACCCGAGAGCGCGGCCGGTCGCGCAATCGCGCGGCGCTTGTTTGCAGACCGAGAACTCGTGGTGGTCGAGAATGAGATTATCGGTGATCTTCGCGAGCGACTGGCGACTGCGTCCACGGCTCAGGATGATCACGCGCTGATCGCGCTTGGCCGCGAACTGGTATCGACATTGAGTGCCGGCGCGGTAACTAACGACGCCGATCCTCGCATCCGCAAGGTTATCGCCTGGGCGGCCAAGCAGATCGACCAGCCAATAAGCTTGTCGGACGCACTCGCAGTCGGTGGGCTTTCGGCCAGTCGTTTGCGCCACTTGTTCGTCGAGCAGACCGGCCTGCCGTTCAAAACCTATCTGCTCTGGCTTCGACTTACGCGCGCCGTTGAGGTCGTCGCGCGAGGGGCCTCGCTGACGCAGGCGGCGCACGAAGCGGGGTTCTCCGACTCTGCGCATTTTAGCCGGACCTTTCGCAGGATGTTCGGAGTGCCTCCAGCGGCCCTGCGGATAGTTTAGCCCTTCCGTTCAAGTGCAGCTCCGGAACCCCGCGTAGATACCGGTCATCGACAACCGGACACCCAGGAGGTTCCAATGACTGACCAATGCAAATGCTCTCCCTGCACCTGCGGCGCGGCGTGCCAATGTGCATCCACGAAGCCGGCTGCGCAGCCGTGCAAATGCGGTTGCAAGGACGGTGCGGCCTGCACTTGCGCAACTCCCGCCAAACGCTGAAGCCTGAAACGTCGGCCGCAGCCTTTTCTCTCGATAGATCCCAAGGACCCGAGAGACAGGCCGCGACCGCAAGGGGACATGTCATGGAATACCTTGTGGGTACCGGACTCGCGCTGATCGTCGGCGCATTCGGCACTGTTGCCGGCTACGACCGGGACAGGAGTTTTTATCCAACAGTGCTGATTGTGGTCGCGTCGTACTACGACCTGTTTGCGATCATTGGCGGGCGAGAAGGAGCACTGGGGCCGGAGATCGCCGCCTCGATGATGTTCGTCGCCCTGTCGGCTGTCGGTTTCCGCACAAGCCTTTGGGTGGTTGTGGCTGCGCTCGCCGGTCACGGCCTGTTCGATTTCGTGCATGGGCATATTATCGACAACGCGGGCGTCCCGGCGTGGTGGCCGATGTTCTGCCTCAGCTATGACGTGTCGGCCGCGGCCTACCTGGCCTGGCGTCTCGTAACCAAGAGGACAGCGGCAGTGGACGCGCGCAGTTTTAGCGCGCGCATTCGCCCAAAGGTCGAAGCAGAACTTCTGGCAGCAGAACGATCCGACTTGAACCGGGACTCGGCCGCAAGCTTCCATCACCTCGAGCGTGCACACGTGCTGGGTCAGACTTCGACTGTCGAACATGTGCGCGTGCATGTTCGCATGCTCGGCTGGGGCATTCGCTATCGGCGCCCCCGCGAGATTTTCGGCCAGATGCAGAGGATCATTGGCGCCGCCATTGCGACACCGCTGCGCCTCATCCCCCACGGCAACACTGGAGGGGCAGATGTCCCCCCGTTCCGGTCAATGCCTGTTCCACCTGACCTCGCCGACGTCATTGCGGTGGCCCGCCTTACCGCCGGCAGCATGGTCTCGGTGATCGTGGTGCTGGCGACGTTCCTTGGAGCCGGGGCTTGCTCGACGGTCGCGCCTCCCGCCGATATCGCGCCTGTTGCGACCGCTGCCAAGTCTGCACCAGTCGCCAGTGAACCGCGGATCGCCTATCGTGTCCTTGGAACCGGCAAGCCGGTCATCGTGATGATCTCCGGCCTCGGTGACGGCATGGCGACATTCAACAGCGTCGCTTCAGATCTCGCAGAGTCGGCAACGGTCATCATCTATGATCGTGCCGGCTATGGCGCCAGCGAAGCGGTCAGCGGACCCAAGGATGCGGTGGCCGCCGAAGTCGAGCTGTCCCGCCTGCTATCACAAGCCGGCGTCGACGGACCGTTCGTACTGGTCGGGCATTCACTCGGTGGTCTCTTCGCCGAGTATTTTGCAGCCAAGCATCCGAACAGGATCTTGGCGCTAGTGCTGGAAGAGTCTCGCCCTGCGCCATACGCTGACGCGTGCGAGGCGGCAGGTCTACCAATGTGTACGCCGACACCAGCCATGGTCATGTCTGCGCTGGCTGGCGTGCGGGCGGAGGTAGATGGGATGGCTGCAACCGTCGCTCAGGTTAAGGCGGCCGGTTCGGTCAGTGGCAAGCCAGTCTTGATCCTGTCCCGCCCGATGGCACCTGGGGCCACACCGACGGACGTCTTGTGGGCAAAAGCGCAAAAGGATCTCGCGGCTCGCTATCCCGGATCGCAGCATCTCGTTGCTCCCGGGGGTACGCACAACATGCATCTCACCCAACGGGCATGGTTCGTCAGCGCAATCCAGGAGTTTCTGAAAGGATCCACGTAGCCAGCGCGGTGCTATCGCTTCAGAGGCAGGACTTGACGAAGCTTTATTGCGTTGGGCTCGGCACTGATGAGCAGCGCCTTGGGTCAAAAACACCACGTTGGCGCTCATGCAGAGACCTGCGGAGATCAGTTTGGTGGTCTGAGCGACATGCGGTGTTCCGCTAAGTGCTCTCTCGAATTAGGGGAGGGCGTAGCCGGCCGGAACGGCAGAGATGAGTTTTGGTCTGATCGACAGGGGCTCGTAGAAAGCCGAACAAGACCTTGTGCAGTGAACGCGACGGGTCTGACCGTCCCTACCAAAGACAGCCCGGCATTCTCACGAGATGTCGGGATCGTCTGCACCGTGATGCAAACTGCCACCTGCTAGAAACCACATACTCGAGATTGGCTCCGCGCCTATCGGCGATTTGGTTTTCCATCACAGGGGAACGCTTACATTACGTAGGCGTTAGACTGTCTTCAGGGGGAACGGAGACTGTAATGAAGAACGATTTGGCCGATGGGGCGGCCCCTACGCCACCCCGTACTTTTGACAGCTGGCTGATTGCGGTGATGTCAGCGGTGGGTGTGTTCGCGGTTTACGGCGTAGTGATGGTGGCGCAGGTGGCCTGAACCTGCTGTCCAAAACGGTCAGCCGCTGCTCTGAGGCCATTGGCCGTTCCTCTTCGTCTCATTGTATTCTTCCCGCGTGGGCAGTGTCTCGAAGAGCGGTAGATAGCCGCGCGCTTCGTACACCTCACGAGAGATTGGGACGAACTCGTTTTCCCCATACGCCACCCGCACGACGTCGTCGTCACGGTACAGACCCCGCGGCATTCCTTTCCCCTCTTTTGGCGGACCGCATATTCGAAAAGTCGCCTATGACGCAAGACGGCTTTTGTCGAGACGCAGGGTGATAATCACCCCCTCTTCCGACCAATCGTGCACGATGGAGCCGTTGAGCTGGGATGTCATGCTGCGCGTCAACAGCTTGGAGCCGAACCCGTTGAGTTCACCGGGCGGGGGAGCGGATGGACCTCCTCGTTCGGTCCAGACGAGCGCAACGTAGTTGTCCTCGTCTTCCGCCACAGCAGCCACGTCTAAGGTACCAGCGACTGCCGACAGGGCGCCGTACTTGACGGAGTTTGTGGCCAACTCATGGAGGACCATCGCAAGGGCGGTGGCGCCGGCTTCACCGACCGCCATCCGAGGCACCGAAACCCGGATACGCCCGCTGAAGGCACCCATGTCATTGTACGGCGCCAGCAGGATCGTCAGGAGGTCTCCGAGTAGTGCGCCGTCGTCTACTTGGCCGGGAAGCGGTCTCACCAGATCGTGGGCGCGCCCCAACGCCACCAGCCGCGTCGTCAACTCCTTCGCCATGTCTGACACCGATTCCGATGACCTTGAAGTAATTGCGGTCAGGCCCGTCGCGATGCTCAGCAGGTTCTTCACCCGGTGGCTCATCTCGCCAGCGAGCAGCTCATGGGCCTCCTCGGCTTGCTTGCGCCCGGTGACGTTCAGAAACACCCCGAACATCGTCCGGCCCTCGATGTCGGCGTCGTCGCCTTGCCCCCGGGCCGATATCCATCTGACGTCCTTCCCGGCAATAATCCGGAAGTCGATTTCATAAGGGCCGACGATGGCGCGTGTTGCCGCGAACGCGGCTCGTACCCGATCCCTGTCGGCTGGGTGAATCTTGGCCGAGAGGTCCTCGAAGATAACGAATCCCTGAAACGGCAGGTCCCACAAGTCGTAGCCGCGTTCGTCCATCGTGAAGCGGTCGGTGTCCACGTTCCACGACCACAGCGCCACGCCCGCCGCGTTGATGGCGAGGTGAAGATGTTTGGTGTTCCATTCGGTTTGGGGGAAGGTGTCACGCGTCACGGTATTCTCCTCCGACGTTGCCGGTGTCTGGTTCGGCATCTGGCTTTCCGAGGGGGCCGACAGCCCTGTAAGACCCCGGGCAGGTCCGCCCAGTATGGCTGCGCGACCGAGGTGTCTTCTATCAGCGATACAACATGTCGGTCCGATGAACAGGTCGTAGGCGCCGAAGGCCAGCCCGTCCACCGACCGCGCAAAGGGTGGCGTCCGTTCCGACAGAGTCACAAATTGTGATTCAGCCCATCTAGACGCGGGCGCCGCGGGGCCTAGTTGGCATGCGTCGGCGCCATTACCCCAGCCCTACGCGCTGACCGGCGTCCTACTCTGGGCGTTGCCGACCGGACCTCCTGACGCGATACCCCCTCACGGGTCCGGTCGGCGTGGCGGGGTTCATCGGCGACGTCGAATGGCTCGGCTCCATTTCGGATCCAGCCCTTGATAGTTATACTCTGTCGGGCATCTTCAGACGAACTTGGAGTGCCGTGGACTGGGTAGCTTTGATGTCCCTCAAGTCGATGGGTGCTGTCAGACTGTCCGGTGTCAGCAACCGTCAGACAGGTTGAGGTCTTTCACGAACGGAGGAATTCTGGATCATCGCAGCCCTTAAGGTAGCGAAGATGAGACAGAATTCCGGGCCGCAGTCGGCCGAGAAACATGTGAAGGAGATCCGCCGGCGGACGCGGCGGAAGTTCTCTGCAGAGGAGAAGATCCGGATCGTCCTTGCCGGACTGCGCGGCGAGGCGTCGATCGCCGAACTGTGCCGGCGGGAGGGGATTGCCGAGGGCCTCTACTACAGCTGGTCGAAGGAGTTTCTGGAAGCGGGCAAACGCCGGCTTGCGGGCGACACGGCGCGTGAGGCCTCCTCTGGCGAAGTGAAGGACCTGCGCCACGAGATGAGCGCGCTGAAGGAGGCGGTCGCCGACCTCACACTCGAGAACCGTCTGCTCAAAAAAAGCATGATCGCGGATGGGGACGACCCCGAATGAGGTATCCCGCGTCCGAAAAGCTCGAGATCATCCGCCTGGTCGAGGGCTCGCACCTGCCGGTCAACCGCACGCTGGAGAAGCTGGGCGTCTCCCGGCCGACTTTCTATCGCTGGTGCGACCTCTACCAGCGCTTCGGCGAAGACGGACTTGAGGATCGGCGTTCAGGCCCTGGCCGCGTGTGGAACCGCATCCCGGACGAGGTACGTGGTCAGCTCATCGACCTCGCGCTGGAACAGCCTGAGCTCAGTCCGCGCGAGCTCGCCGTCACCTTCACAGACGAACGCGCGTACTTCGTCTCGGAAGCCAGTGTTTACAGGCTTCTGCGAGCACATGGCCTGATCACCAGCCCGGCGTTCGCCGTGATGAAGGCCGCCGATGAGTTCCACGACAAGACTACCGCGCCCAACCAGCTCTGGCAGACCGACTTTACCTATCTCAAGGTTACTGGCTGGGGTTGGTTCTATCTCTCCACCATCCTCGATGACTTCTCGCGTTACATCATCGCCTGGAAACTCTGCACCACGATGCGGGCGAACGACGTGACCGCGACAATCGAGATGGCGCTTGAAGCGTCCGGACTTGACGAGAGACCCAGGGCTCATCGGCCGCGGCTTCTCTCCGACAACGGCTCGTCCTACATCGCAGGCGATCTCGCCAAATGGCTCGACGATCACGGCATCGGCCATGTCCGCGGCGCGCCCAACCACCCGCAGACGCAAGGCAAGATCGAACGCTGGCACCAGACGCTCAAGAACCGCATCCTTCTGGAGAACTACTATCTGCCGGGAGACCTCGAAACGCAGATCGGCGACTTCGTCAGCCACTACAATCACCGACGCTACCACGAGAGCCTCGGCAATCTAACGCCAGCCGATGTCTACTCAGGCCGCGGCCAGACCATCCTCATGAAACGGGAGGCCATCAAACAACGCACCTTCGAACAACGCCGCTTGCAGCACGCCAGACGCGCTGCTTAAAAAACCAACACCAGATGAGCAGAATCCTCCGTTAGGAAACCGCCCTCGCTGTCTCAAGTTATCCGACGACGGACATTGCTGCTGGAGCAGGCCGGTGAACCCCAGAGCGCGATGGATGATCGAAGCGTCTGAAAACAGGGAATCTGCATCAAACGGCAGGTGGTCGTGGACTCGCTCAGCCTGCACCAGGCGCAATGCCAACCCCAAGGAGAGCGTGGGAAGCGACGGTCTCCAGATCCGTGTACGGAAATCAGATGGGTCCGAATGCCAATTAAGCTTGGCGGCCTCGTCCACCATTGGATTCCATCTGGTCGGCCTTCTGTCAGCGAGCTGCGGAGTTTCAACTCCCTGCGATCTGGCAAGGAGCGGGAGGGCGACCGCCACCGCGCGTTGACGCTGATCCAGCTTCTGAAAGAATCGATTTCCTGGCCGGATGACTTTCGATGGATTCCAAAGGTCTGAGGCCCACCAGCGAACCATCTTCCTAGCGGCGGTTATGCGTTGGGCATGCTCTTCGGGGCGCGCGTACGCCAACGTAGCCAGATAGTCGGCGACTACCTGCTGAAGCGGATTTGCAAGATCAAGCGAAAGAACCTGCATGCCAGAATGAGTTCACGAACATCATCGCTTGTGAAGCAGGGCAGCCCAAAAAATTGCGACACCGGTTTGCAATGCTGCCGCGCGTAACTTTCCCGCATGCTGGCCAATTAATTCCCGTTTCCAACGCAGCCCCGCCAAGTCGCGAAGTACTACAAGCGAGATTTTCGGCACTGTTTCCGCATTCGCCCCCATGTTGTCCCGCTACGCTTCCCGTTACTTTTCCCGGTTGTCGGGAAATCGCGGGCCGCAATGGGACCGATGTTGCGGCCACGAGAGACGGGGGCCCGAAATCCGGCGATGCGCGGGAGCTTCAGTGAGGTGAGAGACGGCAGCACGCGCCGAAGCGCCGCCAAAAGCGGGCTATTCGTGTCGATTTCCGGAACTGGTCAGGGAGACTAGGACTACCTGGCGGAGAGGGTGAGATTCGAACTCACGGTACCCGTGAAGGTACAACGGTTTTCGAGACCGTCCCGATCGACCACTCTGGCACCTCTCCGCGGTCAGCGGGGCGGTATAGCATCCAAAGTGTTAAGCGCAAGCGAGCGAAAGCGGGCTGCGGCGAGGGGGCTCAGGCGGCCCGGGTTTTCGCTGCAGGAGCGTCGGTTTTCGAGGGTTTTCGGGGCACCTCGATAGGTCCCGTGATGAGCCGGGCGCCGCGTTCGAAGGTGAGATAGCTCCACGCCCAGTCGAGCGCGACGGAGAACCGGTTGCGGAAGCCGATCAGGAAGTAGATGTGCGCCAGACACCAGGTGAGCCAGCCGATGAAGCCGGTGAGCCTGACCTTGCCGAAATCGGCGATGGCGACCTTGCGGCCGACCGTGGCGAGGGCGCCGAAGTCCTTGTAGCGGAAAGGCGCGCGTTGGGCGGAGGGGTTTCGCCGCAGCGCGCTGAGCAGGCGGCTGGCATATTCGCCCTGCTGCTTGGCGACGGGCGCGAGGCCTGGCGCGGGCTTGCCGTCCTTGCCGATGGCGAGGGCGCAGTCGCCGAGGACGAAGACTTCCGGATGGCCGGGCAGGGTGAGGTCGGGCGCGACGCGCACGCGTCCGGCGCGGTCGCCTTCGACGCCGAGCCATTTGGCGACGGGCGAGGCGGTGACGCCGGCGGCCCAGATCACGCAGGCGGAGGGCAGCGGCGTCGTGGCGCCTTTTGAATCCTGCAGCGTGACGCCATGTTCGTCGATGCCGGTGACCTTCGTGTCGGTCATGACTTCGACACCGAGCTTCTTGAGTTGCTTCGCGGTGTACGCAGACAGCTTCTCGGGAAAGGTGGACAGCGGACGCGGGCCGGCTTCGATCAGGAGGACGCGTGCGGCCTGCGGGTCAATGGCGCGGAAGTCGCTGGCGAGGGCGCGATGCGCGAGCTCGGCGATTGAGCCTGCCATCTCGACGCCAGTCGGGCCCGCGCCGATCACCACGAAGGTGAGCAGGCGTCGGCGCGCGTCGAAGTCTTCCTCCAGTTCGGCTCGCTCGAAGGCGAGGAGGATACGCTTGCGCAGTTCGGTGGCGTCCTCAAGCGATTTAAGGCCGGGGGCGAACTGCTCCCATTCGTCGTGGCCGAGATAGGAGTGGCGGGCGCCGGTGGCGAGGATCAGATAGTCGTAGTTGATCTCGTGTTCCGCGAACAGCACGCGTTTCTGTTTCACATCGACGCCGGTGACTTCGCCGAGCAGGACCTCCGCGTTCTTCTGCTTGCGCAGGATGGTGCGGATTGGATTGGCGATCTGGCCCGGTGAGAGGCCGGCGGTCGCGACCTGGTAGAGCAGGGGCTGGAACAGGTGGTGGTTGCGCCGGTCGACGAGCGTGACGCGGACGTCTGCTTTCCGAAGTCCTTTAGCTGCAGACAGACCGGCGAACCCCGCCCCGACGATGACCACGCGGGGGCGGGCGTCGACCTCGCCGATGGCGCGTTCGTCGGGGGAACAACCGCAGGTCGCGCTATGAACGTGGAAGGAGGTCTGCATCGGGTTCTCCATGGCGAGGCCGGCTGGAACCGTGAACTGCGTCACGCGGAAGATAGGGACGGAGGGGCCTTCGCGCCAGACCGGCGATCCGCCCTTTTGGATCAATTTCGGGGCGTGCTAGCGTTCGGTCGGGAGGAAGCAACCATGACGCAGCCGAGCCTCGTCCGCGGCGCAACCGAGCCGGCGCTTCTCGAGTATACGATCGGCGAGGCGCTGCTACGCGCGTCGAAGAAGTGGCCGAAGCAGGAAGCGCTGGTTTCGGTCCATCAGGGGATCAGGTGGACGTACGAGCAGTTCTCTTTCCAGGTCGATCGGCTGGCGGCGGGACTGCTCGCGCTCGGGTTGAAGACGGGCGATCGCGTTGGCGTGTGGGCGCCGAATTGCGCGGAGTGGACGCTGGTGCAGTTCGCGACAGCGCGCGTCGGGCTGATCCAGGTGAACATCAATCCGGCGTACCGTCTGTCGGAAGTGGAGTACACGCTCAACAAGGTTGGCGTGAAGGCGCTGGTCTGTGCCGAGAAATTCAAGACGTCAGACTATGTCGGCATGATCAACGAGCTGGCGCCGGAGATCGCATCGTCCAGGCCGGGTGAACTGAAGGCGAAGAATCTGCCGGATCTGCGCAACGTGATCCAGATCGGCGGCAGGCCGGGGCCGGGCTGGATGGCGTTCGACGATGTCGCGGCGCAGGCGACGGGCAAGCACGCAGGCCAGGTCGAGGAGATCGCTGCGACGCTCGACCGCAACGACGCCATCAACATCCAGTTCACGTCGGGCACAACGGGGCTACCAAAAGGCGCGACGCTGTCCCATCGCAACATCCTCAACAACGCGTTCTTCGTCGGCGAGGGGATGGGGCTGAAGCCGGGCGACAGGCTGCTGATCCCGGTGCCGCTCTATCACTGCTTCGGGATGGTGATGGGCAATCTTGCCTGCGTCGTGCACGGTGCGGCGATGATCTATTCCTCGGAAGGGTATGAGCCGCTGGCGGTGCTGAAGACGGTTGAGGCCGAGAAGTGCACGGGCCTGCACGGCGTGCCGACCATGTTCATCGCGGAACTGGAGCATCCCGAGTTCGACAGGTTCGATCTGTCATCCCTGCGCACGGGCGTGATGGCGGGGTCGCCTTGCCCGATCGAGGTGATGAAGAAGGTCATCGACCGGATGCACATGAAGCAGGTGGGCATCGGCTACGGCATGACGGAGACCAGCCCGGTCTCGTTCCAGACAGCGATGAACGATCCGCTGGAGCGGCGCGTTTCGACGGTGGGGCGCGTACAGCCGCATCTTGAGGTGAAGATCGTCGACGAGCAGGGAAACACCGTGCCGCGCGGCTCTCCAGGGGAGCTCTGCACGCGTGGCTATTCGGTGATGATCGGCTATTGGAACGATCCGGAGAAGACAGCCGAGGCGGTGGATGCTGAAGGCTGGATGCACACGGGCGATCTCGCGACCATCGACGATGAGGGCTATTGCAACATTGTCGGCCGCATCAAGGACATGGTGATCCGAGGCGGCGAGAACGTCTTCCCCCGCGAGATCGAGGAATACCTGTTCCGGCACCCGAAGATCGAGGATGTGCAGGTGATCGGCGTGCCTGATCCGAAATACGGCGAGGAAATCTGCGCGTGGATCAAGCTGCGCGGCGGCGAAACATCGTCACGCGAGGAGATCGTGGAGTTCTGCAAGGGGCAGATCGCACACTACAAGATCCCCCGTTACGTGAAGTTCGTGGATGGGTTCCCGATGACGGTGACGGGAAAGATCCAGAAGTTCGAGATGCGCAAGGCGATGATGGCAGAGCTGAATCTCGCCGAGCAGAAGACGGCCTAGCGTCTACTGTCCGCGCGGCGTTGCATCGTCGCGGGCGCGCTCGAACTCTTCAACATCGGCGCGGCCCTGCTTTTCAATCGCGGCCCATTCTTCCTTCGTATGGCACACGCGCTGCGGCATGTTCGAGTCGGTCGAGGTGATGCGTTTGCAGGTCTTGCCGCTTTCATCGGCGGCCGAGGCGCCGGTCGATGCTGGTGTGGCGCAGGCGGCGAGGCACCCGGCGATGAGCACGATGGCGAGGCGCATGTCTTGTCTCCGGCTATGTGATGCGACGCTACCAGATCGTATCAGCGATGCTAGGGGCCAGGCGGGCTGTTGTGTTGCAGCCTGTTGTTCTCTTCCGCCGCGGTAAGCGCGTCATCCGTCGGCAACGGGCATCCCGGCTTCGGAAGCGAATGGGCGGGATTGGTGATGAAGGTCTGGTCCGTCAGAGTTTCGAGGAAAGAAACCAAGTCGGCGTCCTCTGCATCACTGACCGTCTGCTTAAGACGCGGGTCAGTCTGTCCCGCAAAGCCGTAGTGATGGCGGATCGCATCGGAGAGCGTCGCAACTTCGCCATCGTGCATGTAGGGCGCTGACAGCGCGACATTGCGCAGGCTGGGCGTACGGAACTTGCCGGCGTCCTCGGGCTTCTGCGTGATGCGCTGCAGGCCGGCGTCTTTTCCGTCTACCGGCGGCGCAAGCATGTGGAATGACTCTGCAGGCTTGCGACCGGGCAGCGCGGTGTCGGTGAAATGCGGCCCGGCATGGCAGCTGCCGCACTGCTTGTCGTTGAACAACCGTTCGCCCTGCTTCGCCTGTTCCGAAATCGCAAAGGCATCGCCACGCCGGTAGCGGTCGTAGGGCGCATCGAGAGACACCAGCGAGCGCTGGAAGGCGGAGAGCGCCATGGTGATCGTGTCGATAGAGACCTCGCCACCCCGCTCCGGGAAGGCGGCGCGAAACAGCTGCGGATAGCAGGCCTGGTCTTTCAACCGCTGCGCCAGCGCGCCTTCGGGCTTGCCGCCGAAGCCCATCTCGACCGGTACGAAGCCCTCGATAGGGATCAGCGCCTGATGCTCCAGCGTGTCGACTTGCGGGCCGCCCCAGGTGAGCAATCCGAACCAGGCGACATTGGCCAGCGTCTGGATGTTGCGTTCGCCGGGTTGTCCGTCGAACCCGGGGCGTGTCTTGTTGGGATCCGCGAAGCCGCGCTTCTGTTCGTGACAGGTGGCGCAGCTCATCGTGCCATCCCACGACAGGTCGCCATCGTAGAAGAGGCGGCGGCCGAGCTCGATCTTCATGGCCGTCGGCGGATTGTCTGCCGGGTGTGGCGGCGCAAGGTCGGCGGCAGGCCACGCTTCCTGCGTCGAGGCGTCGTCGCTGAATGAAGGCGCCAGCGCCGCGCAGGCCGTTGCGATCAGGGCGACGAGAAGGGTCGCGACCACGTATGCGCGACGCGCGTGCACCGTTTCACGCCTCGGCCATCAGCTTGCCGCGAACGCGGTCGCGGTACTTGATGCATTCGGCGATGTAGCGCCGGTACATCTCCGGATCGACCTCTTCACTCTCGGTGCAGGGCAGCAGCATGTCGCCGTCCGATTTGAAGTTGCCGTCCCACTCCATGAGCTGTTCGTCCGTGAAGGCCGGGTTCCACGTCTTCAGCTTGGCGTCCGGCATCGCGTCGAAATAGGCGCAGAGATTGATGCCGGCTTCGGTGCGTTTCTCGAAGGGCGGTTCGCCCTCAAAGTTCCATCTGGGTTCAGGCATGCTGCACCCAGCCGTGATAGTCGTTGTCGCGCAGGCCGCCGCGTTCGATGTAGGCCGTCTTGATACGGCTGAGCGCGTCGGCGGGCAGGGCGTTGCGCTGTGCTTTCACGTCGATGCCATAGAGCTTGGCGGCGTTGAGGCCGAAGATCTTCGCCTTGTCCTGGTCGGTGATCTTCGCGTAGCCGTGCTTCTCGCACATCTCGTCGGAAATCTGGAACCGCTTGAAGGCGTCGATGCCCCATTGCGGGCTCCCCCACCACAGACAATCCGTGCCCCACACGACGTGGTCGGCGCCGTAGGTCTTGATGTTGAGGCCCATGCCGTGCATCGCCATCACCGGGTCCTGCACGACCAGCGTGTTGAAGAACGAGCCGATCTCCGGATAGACGTTGGTCATGCCGGGGTTGCGGCGTTTGATGTCCATCAGGATCTTGTGCCAGAGGAAATCGCCCGTCTCCGGGTTGTACTCGTTCATCTCCTTCCAGTTCTCGCCGTCGGTGGCGCCGTGCTTGAGGGCGGAGTGGTAGACGACGAAGTTGAAGTCCGGATTACGCAGGGCGGCCTGTTCGACATCCTTCGGATTGGCGAGGTGGCCGAGCGTGCGCGACTGGTAGCTGTAGCCCTTGTGGACCGAGATCAGCTTCTTGCCGCGCTTGCGCGATTCCTCGATGAACCACTGCGCGTTGTCGTCGTCGAGCTGGAAGCCGTTGCCGGTGCGGGCCGGATCAGTGTGGCAGTACCACTTCCATGAATCGATCTTGTAGACGTTGAGCTCGCGTTCCATCTGCTCGAGCGTTGCGGCCTTGTCGATCGATTTGGTGGCGGCGTTCCAGTAGTGGTTTGGCGCGAGGTTGCCCTGGCTGAGGGCGCGCTGCGAGCCGGCCATGGCGTTGAGTTCGTTCCGCGACTGGGCCATCAGCCATGACGGCAGGATGGCGCCGCGAGGCGTGCGTTCCGCGCCTTCGAGGACGCGGCCATCTGGCGCGCGCTGCTCTTCCTTGCCCGGCACGCCGGAAATGACGACCATCGCGGTTTCGGAGTCGAGGAACATCTCCTTCGTGAAGGTGCGGAAAGAATAGGACTCCACATCGTCCTTCAGGTTGAAGCCCATGTTCCGCGCTGTTTCGGAGTTGCGGAAGTTGAGCGCGATGCCGTTCGAATAGTGGGCCTGCACGTCGATGACGAAGAACTTGCCCTTCTGGCCGTTGGCTTTCACGACCTCGGTTTCGCGAGGCTCGAACTGCTCGTCCTCGCCGACCTCGAAGGCGTCTTGTCCGTAGACGCAGTTGGAGGCGAGGAAGGCGGTGGCGAGGCCCATTGACGAGGCCATGTAGGCCCGCCGGCTCATGTTGATCTTTTTCGCGTTCCGCTCACCCCATTCCATGATGAGGTTCTCGACCTGCTTCTGCTTGGTCGTCTGCGGGCGCGGGATAAATTCCTCGTTGGAGACAACCTGGGTGGGGATCGGCGAATCCACGCCGAGCCGGCGGTCACGTTCGCCCTTGGTGATCCACATTGTTCGCTCCCTCCGCGATGGCCTGTATCCGGCCTTGCTTGTTTCCCTGACGTGATACTCTGCATACTTCCTTCGCCAAGGGAATTACCGTGACGCAACCGTTACGCATCGTGTTACAGGCCGGTATCCGCGCTTTCGGACACTGACAGGGGACTTTCATGCAGGGCGTGACCGTCGTCGATCATCCGTTGATCCAGCACAAGCTGACCTTGATGCGGGACAAGGCGACCTCCACCGCCGGCTTCCGGACGCTGCTTCGCGAGATCGCGCACCTGCTTTGCTACGAAGTCACGCGCGACATCGAACTGGAAACGCAATCCATCGAGACGCCGATGGGGCATATGGATGCGCCGATCATCAAGGGCAAGAAGCTGGTGTTCGCCTCGATCCTGCGGGCGGGGAACGGGCTGCTGGATGGAATGCTCGATCTCGTGCCGGCGGCGCGGGTGGCGCATATCGGGCTCTATCGCGATCACGATACGCTCGAGCCTATCGAGTATTATTTCAAGGCGCCGAACGAGATCGAGAACCGGCTGGTCATCGTGGTCGATCCGATGCTGGCGACCGGCAATTCGGCGGTCGCGGCGATCGACCGGCTGAAACGAAGGGGCGCCAACAAGCTTCGTTTTCTGTGCCTGCTGGCGGCGCCGGAGGGCATAAAGAATTTCACCGCGGCACATCCCGATGTTCCGGTCTTCACCGCTGCGATCGACAGCCATCTCAACGAGAAGGGCTATATCGTTCCCGGACTCGGCGATGCGGGCGACCGGATGTACGGCACGAAATAGTCAGCGTGTCGTCGGCACCCAGACGATCAGGAAGACGACGAGACCCGCGAGCGCGATGCCGATCAGGAAACGCCATACTGGAACCGGCGCGATGCCGGAGGGTGGGCCTTCGATATTCACAGCCTTGCGGCGGCCGGTGAGCATCGGACCGATCAGGTTGATGCGCTTCACGACGAGATAGAACAGGATCGCCGCGATGTGCAGGCCGATCAGGATGAGGAGGATGTTGAAGGCGTCCTCGTGGAGATCGCCTGCATCCTTCGAGACTTCGTAGTCGACATAGGGCGAGAGCGGGCCGGAATAGAGACCGTCCGTATCCGATGCGAACAGGCCGAGTCCGACCTGCGCGATCAGGGCCAGCAGGATCGCGACGACGCTGAGCGCGCCGAGCGGATTGTGTCCGAAGGCTGCGCGATAGTCGGCGCCAAAAAGTTTTCCGGCGTGGGAGAGGACAGCGCCGGGACCTTTGACGAAGCGCGAGAAGCGCGCGGTCTCGGGTCCGGCGAAGCCCCAGTAGATTCGGAAGACGAGCAGGCCGACGATGGTGAGGCCCGACCAGAAGTGCCAGTCCATCTGTCCTTCTTCCGCCGTCCACCAGGAGAAGGCGACGAAGAACACCAGCAGCCAGTGAACGAGCCGCACCGGCGCATCCCAGACTTTCTGGGTGGCTGGCTGCGGCTCGCTGGTCAGACTAGCGGCGGCGTCTTCCGCCATCCGCTACTTGTCCTCTTCCGGAGCGCGGAAGACGTCGTGGCAGCTCTTGCACTTGCCGCCGGTGGCGCCGAACTGCGCCTTGAAGGCGGCGGCGTCGGTGGCGGCGACGAGCTTGGTTGCTTCGGCCTGCAGCTCTGCGAGCTTGCCGTCGAACGTCGCGCGGTCAGTCCAGATTTCGGCTTTCGCGCGCGTCTTGCCGGCCTCGGGGCCTGTCCCGGCGGGGAACCACGTTCCCATCTGGTCGGCGTATTCCTTGACCTTCGCGGAGGCGGCGGTCACGGCGGCCATGTCGGGCGAGCCGAGCTTCGAGTTGTCGGCCAGCGTCTTGAAATGCTTACCGAGATCTTCGTAGTTTTCGTGGCGCGTCTTCATGAAGGCGACGGGATCGGCGGGCGTCTCGCCGATCGAAGCTGTTGCGACAGGCGCGGGTTCAGGCGCCGGCGCCTCTGCTGCGGGCGCTTCTGGCGCGGGCGTTGGGGCGGGCGTCTCTCCGCCGCAGGCGGCAAGGCCCAGGGCGAGCGCAGCCGTGGCTGCAAACAGCTTGATCTTCATGTGAGTCCGTCTCCCTCAGACGTTGGCGGTTCTTTGCAAGGCTAGAGACACACATAGTCCGGGGTCAATGCGCGGGCGAGCGAGTTACGCGTCTGTCATGGGGCGCGCGCATGCGGCCGCGGTCCCGCGGGCAGGGCCTGCGGGTCAGAACGCGTGAGTTTCCGCAACAAGGCGCGACGGCGGCCCGCGCGCATGCGTGCGAACCCCTCCGTCTCGCGACGAAGACGTCGCGAGCCACCTCCCCCAGTCCTGTGGACTGGTGGAGGCAAGAGAGCGGCGCGTTGCCTCCGCCATGCGAAGCGTGGGGGAGGTGGATCGATGCGGAGCATCGAGACGGAGGGGGCTGGCTTCGCGCCGCTCTGCTGCTTGGCGCATGAGCGGGATGGGATCCGCGAGGAAAGCCGTGACGGCTTCATAGCGGGCGCGCAATTCCTCGAAGGTGCGCGGTTGCTGAGGGGCGAAGGTCGGGTCTGCGACGCGGGTGAGTTGCAGAAGATCGACGACGCCGGTTGCGCGCAGCTGCTCGATGCCCGAGAGCGTGAGGCCGTGGAGGCGGATTTCGAGGTCGCGCAAAGCTGGCCAGTGGGCGAGCCAGTTGTCGGGTGTGGGGCAGCCTTTGAGATTACGGACTTTGGCGCGCTCTTCGGTCCAGGCTTGCGCGAAGGTTTCGATGAGGAGGCGCAACAGGGCGAGGACCTGGCCGATGAGGCCGGGTTCTTTCTCCCATGTCTGATGCGCTCCGTGTTTCATGGGCGGCATTATATGGCCGGTCAGGAGGCATGCGGGATTGAAACAGCTGCGTCCTACAGTTTTGCGAGCTAGCGCGCTGAAATCAGGCGGGATGTTTTTTCTACGTCCTACAGTCTGGATACAGCTGTTTCCTACAGTTGGAGCTGCCCCTCCGTCTCGCGACGAAGTCGTCGCGATCCACCTCCCCCACCGCTTCGCGCTGGAGGAGGAAATCTGGACGCTGAACGGGCGCCGGTGTCTTTGCATGCACTGGCGGCTTTCCTCCTCCGCCGCAGGCGGGGAGGTGGATCGGCGCGTAGCGCCGAGACGGTGGAGGCAGCCGCCGAACTCGCCGCTGTGCGGCGACTGCCGGGCAGGCGCCCGGCGGTCCGGAGGCAACTGCCTGTCGTCTCGGGGATTATAACTCGCGAGGTTCCCATGATGCGTGATGATCTGCAGAAGCGGCGTGAGGCGTTGAGGCAGGAGATATCGACGTTGAAGGAGGCGATCACGGATATCGCTGCACCGTCGTTCAAGGGGCCGGACAGGATGGATCAGCTGAACAGGCTGCGGTCTGCGATGAGCACGCGTGACCGGGAATTGCGCGATGTCGAGGGGCGGCTGGCCCAGAAGCGTTGATGCGTTCTGTGGAGCGTTGGCGCGAGCGGTTGGTGTGCGCCGCAAACGCGGGCTATGCATCCGCTTCGATTTGCCAGGAGACAGCGTGCAATCTGACAGGCGGGAACCGCTCGACATCCTTCGGGATGTGTTCGGCCATGCGGAGTTCCGCGGGCTGCAGGGCGATGTCGTCGATCATGTGACGCGCGGTGGCGATGCCGTGGTGCTGTTTCCGACGGGGGCAGGGAAATCGATCTGCTATCAGGCGCCGGCGCTGGCGCGGCCGGGCGTGGGCGTGGTGGTCTCGCCTCTGATCGCGCTGATGCGCGACCAGGTGGAAGCGCTGAAGCAGGCGGGCGTTGCGGCCGCGGCTTACAATTCCGCGCTTTCGCCGGACGAGGCCCGGCAGGTGCGCGACCGGCTGCTCGCAGGCGAGCTGAAGCTGATCTACGTGGCGCCCGAGCGGCTGACGACGCCGGGCTTCCAGTCGATGCTGCATGATGTGACGATCAGCCTGTTCGCGATCGACGAGGCGCATTGCGTCAGCCAGTGGGGGCATGACTTCCGGCCCGAGTATCGCGAGCTATCGGCCATCGCAGCCAACTTTCCCGGCGTGCCGCGCATCGCGCTGACGGCGACGGCGGACCCGACGACGCGGGCGGATATCATCGAGCGTCTGTCGCTGCGCGAAGCGAAGGTGTTCATCACCTCGTTCGACCGGCCGAACATCCACTATGCCATCGTGCAGCGTGACAAGCCGCGTGAGCAACTGCGTGACTTCCTGAAGAAGCACGAAGGCGACAGCGGCATCGTCTATTGCCTCTCGCGCAAGAAGGTGGAGGCGACGGCGGAGTGGCTGGAGGAGCAGGGCATTCGCGCGCTGCCCTATCATGCGGGCATGGACGCCAGCGTCCGCTCGCGCAACCAGGATGCGTTTCTGGTCGAGGACGGGCTGTGTCTCGTGGCGACGGTGGCGTTCGGCATGGGGATCGACAAGCCGGACGTGCGCTATGTGGCGCACCTCGACATGCCGTCATCGGTGGAGGCGTATTACCAGGAGACCGGACGCGCGGGGCGGGACGGGCTGCCGGCGGATGCTTGGATGTCCTACGGCATGGCTGATGTCGTGCAGCGGCGCCGCATGATCGCGGAAGGCAACGCGCCGGCGGAGATCAAGCGCATCGAGAACACAAAGCTTAATGCGCTGCTCAACATCTGCGAGAGCACGGCGTGCCGGCGCCAGTCCATCCTCGCGCATTTCGGCGAGACGTATCCGGGCAATTGCGGCAACTGCGATGCGTGCCTCGCGCCCGCCGATACGTGGGACGGGACGGATGCGGCGGTGAAGGCGATGTCGGCGATCTATCGCACCGGGCAGACATTCGGCGCGGGCTATGTGATCGACGTGATCGTGGGCAAGTCGACGGAGCGGACGCAGAATTTCGGGCATGAGCGGCTGCCGGTGTTCGGCGTGGGGCAGGATACCGAGCCGCGCGTGTGGCAGAGCGTGATCCGCCAGCTGACGGCGTCGGGGCTCATCGTGGTGGACCCGCAGTTCGGGGCGCTGAAGCTTTCCGAGGATGCGCGGGCGGTCTTTCGCGGCGAGCGGAAGATCACGCTGCGGCGCGACTTGCCGGCGAAGAAGACGAAGAAGGACGCGCGCACCGCCAAAGCCGCGGAGATGCCCGAAGAGGCGCAGGGCCTGTTCCAGCAATTGCGGGCGCTGCGGGCGAAGCTAGCCAAGGCGCAGGGCGTGCCGCCCTATGTCGTCTTCCACGACACGACCTTGCGCGCGATGGCGGAGGCGCGGCCAACGACGCTGGACGCCATGGGCGGGATCACCGGAGTGGGGAAGGCAAAGCTGGATCGTTACGGCGCTGCGTTTCTCGAGGTGGTGCAGGCGGCAGCGGAGTGAGTGCGCCTAGCGTCTCTGCGTCGCCAGCTTTTCCAGCTCGGCGGTTTGCTGCTTCAGAACCTTGAGCCACAGTCGCAGGTCGTGAATGGCTTTCTCGGTCTGCCAGCTGGGATTCTCGTCGGTCTCGGCCTCACACATGGTCCTCTCGCACCGGGCAATTGTTTCCCGGCGCAACTGCAGCTGATTGTGAGCCTGATCCCCGGGCATACCCTGATGTTTGCCGCCAGCAAGTGGAGGTCGCGTTAACGCGCCAGAACCTCGCTGAACCCTCACCCGTAAAAAAGTTTCGGACTGAATCTTCTCTGGAATCAGAGGGCAAATTCAAACTGAGACACTACCCCCCTTGGGGTAGTGCCTCAGTTTGAATTTGCCCTCTCTTGACATGGGACCTGGGCGCCGGGTTTCGGCATGCTTAGCGCCATGCAAGAGGACGACGCCCTCATCTGGTCTCTGTACGGATCGGTCTCTCCCCGGAAGCGGGGGAGGCTGCTGCGGACCCTGCGTGCCGCTTATGTTCGAGACCTGACGGATGCAGAGGCGGAGGTCGTCGCCCTCAAACACCGCCTGCTGCTTATCGACAATGCGCTGAGCGACTATATGCTTGGCGGTAAGCAATAGGAGGATTGCTGATGGCTGTTTTCAAGATTTCGATTTCGGCTGCGGGCGAGGAAGCTCACTCCCAGCAGGTTGAAGCCGACGATTGGAGCGAGGCCATCTTTGAGGTTCTTGAGGACTTCAAACACAACGCCAAGGTGGCCAACTCCAAGACGTGGGACGTGAAGGTGCAAGAGGTGAACGAGTAGATGCCTAAAGGCCCCAAAGGACAGAAGCGCCCCGCTGACGTTGTCTCCAACGCGATCAAGGTCGCGCGCCTTGCCACTGGCGAGGAAGAAGAGGCGATGCCTGCCAAGCGTCCTGCCAAGAGCGAGGCAGCGGCTACGCTGGGCAAGCTGGGTGGGGCCGCGCGGGCGAAATCGCTGACAGCCAAAAAGCGCTCGGAAATCGCTAGAAAGGCCGCTAAAACGCGTTGGAAGTAGTGATTCTAAGCGTTAACGTTACCCCCTATGGGGGAATTGGTCTTGTCTTATAGGACAATCGATACAATTATAGGGGAGGCTGTTCACGACAGTCTCCTTTTTCCGTTTGAGCCGCAGTTGGACCCTGACCAAGCACCTTGGCGAGACCTCTATCTATCGAGGAGCGTGCTTACGCTCGTCCATCAGAAAAACCGGAAGCTCTCAGAGAGTTTCCGGCGAAACATCCGCGCGATGCTTCGTCGTTTTGTCATTGGCGAATTCATAGACAGCGAAGACCACCTGAAGCCACTAGACGGAGCCGACGTCTGCGCCTTTCGATTTCAAGTCACTCAAGGCCATCGTGACAATCACCGGATCTTCGGCGGCTTCGCAAAGAAGGACTGCTTCGTCGCACTGCACTACGGCTCCAGAAACGTGATGGACGGCGATGGTGCTTGGGAGAGGTACATCGAACGTACGAGCGCTACCTGGTCCGAAATCTTCCAACCACATTCGATGCGTTCGCCACGACCATTTTCAAATTGCATCAGCGAAAACTACTACGATGCAACTAGCGGAGAGACGGGATGAACCTACAACCCCTCGACAGTGAAGAGTTGGCCGAGCAGCGTGCGGGCACTCTGCAGGTTATCTTCGGCCGCGCCCAAGAGCGCTTTCGCAAGTTCTCGAAGCATTCCGGTGCGGCGCAAAAGGATATTGCAGCCCGCCTGCCACATCGCGATGCGACCTACGTCTCCCGGTGCTTGTCGGGTCAGAAAAACATGACTGTTGGATCGCTTCATGACCTCGCCCGGGCCATGAATAGCCGACTTGAAGTCACTTTCGTCGGTTATGAGGAAATGACGCCGAGAAACAATCGTGCTCCTCGCGGTGCAAACCCATTCGATGCTCCAGCCAATGGTGCCCGAGACACAAACGAGTACTGGTTGAAATCCGAAGGCGCTCGCACGCTATGAAGATTGACTATCGCATCACATCGGTTTTGGTCTTTGATGACGTTCGCTTTGAGGCAAGCGGCAAGGAGATTTTGATTGGGGTCTACGACAATATGCTCGTGCCTCAATTTCCATACGTCGCGTCGCAACTTATTTTTCGCGTTGGCGTCCGCGTCGATGAGCTCCCCACAGAGCGGCTTGTGAGTCATTTCAGGCTCGTTGATCCGAATGGGAACTTTGTTCTCACCGGGGACGCGAACCCTAGGCCATCAGCCCTTGCCTTCGTGACGGGGTGGAAGCAGGCGCCAATTACGTTCGATGTACCCGGGACCTATCGATTCTTCTTCGGAATCAATCGCGATCCGGAGGATATCTTTCAGTTCGATGTGCTTCCTCAACAACCGGGATCGAACCCGACAAGCTAGTGCTTGACGCCAAGCATAAAAGTTCATATGTTTCGGGAATGGCAAACAAGCTGCCCCTCGAAACCCGTGTCCAAATCCTCCAGCTGCTGGTTGAGGGAAACTCGATGCGGTCGGTGAGCCGCATCTGCGACGTGTCCTTCAACACGGTCGCCAAGATGCTGATCGATGCTGGCGAAGCCTGCCTCGCGCTGCACGACGAGAAGGTGCGCGGCGTGAAATCCGAGCGCATCCAGTGCGATGAAATCTGGTCGTTCTGCTACGCGAAGAACAAGAACGTCGCGAAGGCGAAAGCTGCACCCGATCATGCTGGCGACGTGTGGACGTGGACGGCGCTGGATGCCGACAGCAAGCTGATGCTCTCGTATTTCGTTGGCGACCGCTCGGGCGAGTCCGCGCGCGTGATGCTCTATGATCTGGCTGGCCGCGTCACGGATCGCGTGCAGCTCACCACGGACGGTTACGGCGCTTACCTGCGCGCGGTTGAAGGCGCGTTCGGCGCCGATGCTGACTACGCGATGCTTGAAAAGGTTTATGGCGCCGACAAGGTCGGCTCATCGCCTGAGCGCAAGTACAGCCCCGCTGAATGCGTCGGCTGCACCAAGCATGTCATCAGCGGCAAGCCCGACATGAAGCACGTCAGCACGTCCTACGTTGAACGCTCCAACCTTTCGATCCGCATGCAGAACCGCCGCTTCACGCGCCTGACGAATGCGTTCTCGAAGAAATTCCAGAGCCACGTTCACGCGCTCGGCCTCTACTTCGCTTTTTATAACTTCATCCGCATTCACAAGTCGCTGCGCGTCACGCCTGCGATGGCCGCTGGCATCACTGACAAGCTCTGGACGTTGGAAGATATCGTGGCGCTGATGGATGCCCGTGCGCCGAAGCCGGGGCCGCGCAAGGCGTACAACAAACGCAAAGCGACCTAGGCCGCGTCTACTACGCCTGCAGCCAAGAGTAATTGACGCCCAGCAGCCCCGATACATGTCGCCGCCGCTTCTGCACCTTCGATAGTCGCCGACCAGTTCTCGGGAATCTTCGAAGTATTGATTCCGCGCCCCTCAAGGAATGCCCGCGCGTGCTCGACCCGACTGCCGAAAAAGTAGAGGAATTCGTTCTGCGTTCGCTGCTCGTCGTCATCTTTCCCGTAAAAGACCCCGGTGTTCCTGCGGAGTCGCGCCTTCCCCACGGTGACAAAGATCTCTCGCGCTAGGGTCACCATGCTGCGGGCCATGATCGTAGTTTGCTCGTCGGTCGGAATGGCTTTTGAGTGCCGCTTTTTGTTGTGACCAGGCCAGAGGGCGACCACCAAGCCAACGATGCCGAGACTTCCGAGGGCCGCCCAGATTAAGATCTTTAGTTCTGGCGCTAGCGTCTCGTATGTCACGGGGAGAAGTCCCGCCAAAACGGCGCAGACCAGCACCAGTATCCCGCCACCAACCTGTCTACGATCCATGCCGCTAAGCATGGCGCAGTTCGTTCTACACGTGGAGTCCAGTGGCGTTTCGCTCTGGTTATGGCATTCTGTCCGTATCGCGGACCCCCAACCCCCCAAGGTCTAAATCCGCGATCGAAGGGCGCCGGGCCGACTGGCGCCCTTCTGATTTTGCGCTGCGCGTGAAATATTTTTCGGGGTGTCCCGCTGCCCTCAAACCGCTGACTCTCAGCCGTTTTTCCGAGGGCAAATTCAAACTGAGGCACTACCCCCCTTGGGGTTCGGTTGACTCTTTTCCTGTCCGGAGTCGTTATAGAACAAAACAGGAACTAGTTGGGATGCAGGGCTGTGCTGAAGGGCGATCTTGAGGCGTTGAAGCGGGAGGTGGCGCGGCTGGAGCGGGGGTCGTCGCCTGTCGCATCGCAGCGGTTCTCGACGGGGTCGGAGACGATCGATGCAGCGCTGGGCGGCGGGCTGCTGCGCGGGGCGGTGCACGAGATTTTCGGCGCGAGCATCATGGATGAGCCTTCGGCCGCGGGCTTTGCTGTGACGCTGGCGGTGCGCGCGTCTGGGGGCAAGCCGGTGGTGTGGGTGCGCCAGGATTTCGTCGGGCTCGAGATGGGCGAGATCTATCCGCCGGGGCTGGCGGAGCTTGGGCTGTCGCCGGACCGGTTCATTCTCGTGCGCGCGCGCGATGGGCCATCGGTGCTGAAGGCGGGGGAGGAGGCCGCGCGCTGTCCGCCGCTGGGCGCCCTGCTGGTGGAGCCGTGGGGCAACCCGAAGATGCTCGATCTGACTGCCTCGCGCAGGCTCGCGCTGGGGGCGGCCCGATCGAATGTGCCGCTCTTCCTGGTACGCGCGGGAGGCACGCCCACGGCGAGCGCGGCGGACACGCGATGGAGCGTTCGCCCGGCTCTATCGGTGGAGCTCGATGCGGAGGCGCCGGGGCATCCTGCCTTCGAGGTGGAATTGCTGCGCGACAGGGTAGGCGCCCAACGCCGCAACTGGACAGTGGAATGGAACCGTGACGGCCGCATCTTCAGGGACATCGAAACGATACCTCGCGGCCTGGTTTCCGTACCTGCCGGCCGATCGGCTCATGCGGGCGCAGGATCCCAGCGAGCGGTCTGAGCTTCCGCTGGTCATCACCGAGAAGATCAAGGGCGCGCAAAGGCTGGTCGCGATCAGTCCGGAGGCGAAGCGTGCTGGGCTCGCCGTGGGAATGACGCTAGCGGATTCGATGGCGCGCATCCCCGACCTGTGGGTCGAGGAGATCGATCATCACGCCAACGCGGCTCTGCTCGACCGGATCGCGGAGGATTGCGACAGGTTTTCCCCGGTGGTGGTGGTGGATGCGCCGGACGGGTTGCTGCTCGACATCACGGGCTGCGATCACATCTTCGGCGGCGAGGCTGGGCTGCGCGAGGCTTTCTCGAAGCGTTTCCGGAAGGGCGGTTTTCATATTCGCACCGTGATCGCGGGCGCGCCGGATGCAGCGCGGGCGCTGGCGCGCTTCGGGCGCATCGCAATCGTGCCGCCGGGTGGGGATGCGGCGGCGGTGCATCCGCTGCCCATCGCCGCGCTCGGGCTGGAGGAGGCGGATCGCACGGCGATCTCGCGTGCTGGGCTCAAGACGATCGGCGCGCTGGCGACACGGCCGAGCATGGTCTTCGCATCGCGCTTCGGCGAGGCGATGACGCTGAAGCTGCGGCGCATCCAGGGGCTGGCCGATCCGCCGCTTGCGCCCCGACGCGCCGTTCCGATGCTGTGGGTCGAGCGCCGCTTCGCCGAACCCATCGGACGCATCGAGGATGCGGAGGGCGTGCTCGCCGAACTTGGACAGGAGGCCGGCGTCAAACTCGCCGAACGCCGCGAGGGCGGCCGTGTTTTCGAGGCAAGCTTCTTCCGCGCCGACGGCGCCGTGCGTCGCGTCGTCGTCGAGACAGGGCGGCCAATGCGCGATGCGCGCGTGCTGCTACGGTTATTCCGCGAGAAGCTTGATGCGCTAGCGGATCCCATCGACCCCGGCTTCGGCTTCGACCTGATCCGCTTGTCCGTGCCTGCAGCTGATCCGCTCGATGCAGTCCAACAAGGTCTCGATGGACGTGCTGTGGAGGCCAATGAGATTGCCGATCTTGCCGACCGTCTCTCAACCCGGTTCAGCGCCGAGCGCGTGCTTCGTTTTCTCCCCGAAAACACGCACGACCCGGATCGTGCCGCGCTCGCGGTGCCTGCAAGTTTCAACCCGATGACATCCGTCGTCTGGCCTTCATCAGAGACGAACGAGCCGCCGCTGCGCCCGATCCAGATGTTTGAGCCGCCGCAGCCGATCACAATCACTGTAGCCGAAGTTCCAGATGGTCCTCCGAAGAAATTCACGTGGCGCCGGTGTGAGTACGACGTAGCCCGCGCCGAAGGCCCCGAGCGCATCGCTCCGGAATGGTGGCGACGCAAGCCCGGGGAGCCGACGCGAGACTATTATCGGATCGAAGACGCGGCGGGCCGCCGCTTCTGGCTCTTCCGCGCGGGGGCCTACACTCAGGAGTCAGCTCCGCCCGCCTGGTTCATGCACGGGATCTTCGCATGAGCACCTCAACTCGCTCCGGCAATGTCATTGATTTTCCGACGCGGGAGAAAGCTCCCTCTTCGAGTTCGACGCCAGCGTACGCTGAACTCGCGGCCGCCACCAATTTCTCTTTCCTGCGAGGAGCGTCGCTTGGGCAGGACATGGTGCTGGAGGCTCTGGATCAGGACTACAAGGGGCTAGGAATTGCTGACCGCAACACGCTTGCTGGCGTTGTGCGGGCGTGGTCGGAACTCGCGCAAATCCGCCTTGATGGAATGCCAATCCCGCGCAGGGTGAGGGAGGGTGGCTCTCCTGGCGAACATAGCTGGGAAGATCATCCGGAGACGGTGCGGCTCGAGTTGCAACGTATCGAGCGCAAGATACGCGCTGAGAAGTTCAGGCTGGTCGTTGGCGCGAGGCTCGTATTCTGTGACGGCACGCCGGATATCGTGGCTTATCCGCAGAACCGGGCGGGCTGGTCACATCTCTGCCGTCTGCTGACCAACGGCAACCGGCGTCCGCCGCGGGGAAAGGTACGCGCAAAAAAGGGGGAATGCCTGCTCAGGCTCGACGATCTGTTTTCCAGATCGTCCGATCTCCAGCTGATCGTGATGCCGGGAGATGATCTCGATGAGCTTGGCGATCTGTTCGAGAAGATCGGCCATTTCCCGTGGCTCTGGCTGGGCGCGACCATGCACAGACGGGGGGATGATGCGCGCCGGCTGGAAAAACTGAAACGTATTTCGCAAAAAGCCGGCGTTCCGCTGATCGCGACGAATGATGCGCTGTATCACCGTGCATCAGAGCGCGACCTGCAGGATGTTATGACCTGCATTCGTGAAGGCGTGAGGATAACTGAAGCCGGCCGTCTGCTCGAAGCGAATGCCGAGCGGCACCTGAAGGCGCCTTCCGAAATGCACCGGCTCTTTGCCAGGGCCCCGGAGGCCGTCGCTGAAACGCAGACCTTCCTGCAGCTGATCGAGTTCGACATCGATCAGCTGCGATACGAGTATCCGCAGGAGCCCGTGCCTCTGGGCTGGACCGACCAAGCGTATCTCGAAGACCGCGCCTGGTTCTGTGCCGGGATGAAGTATCGCTGGCGGATACCCAAGAAGGTGAAGCGCCAGCTTCGCAAGGAACTTTCGTTCATTCGTGAGCGGCAGATGGCTCAGTACTTCCTCACCATCTTCGACACGGTGCGGATTGCCGAGAACATGGGGATTCTCTGTCAGGGGCGGGGCTCCGCGGCAAACTCCGTCATCTGCTATGTGCTGGGCGTCACGTCCGTCAGTCCCCTCACGTCCGACCTTCTCTTCGAGCGCTTCCTGTCCAAGAAGCGGGAGCACGAGCCACCGGACATCGATGTCGATTTCGAACATGAGCGGCGTGAGGAAATCATCCAGCACATCTATGAACGCTATGGCCGCGAACGCGCTGGCATAGCCGCAACCGTCATTCATTACCGGCCGCGAAGTGCGATGCGGGAAGTCGGGAAGGTGATGGGCCTCACTGATGACGTTACAGCGCGCTTGTCGGGACTGGTCTGGGGCAGCTGGGGCGAACCGCTTCGGCGCAAGCAGCTGGAGCAGGCTGGGCTCGATGCGGACAATCCCGTGCTTCATCGGGCCTTGGAGTTTGCGGTGAGACTACTCGGATTTCCCCGCCATCTTTCGCAGCACGTTGGCGGGTTTGTGCTGACGCAAGGGCGTCTCGATGAACTCGTTCCTGTCGGCCACGCAGCGATGGACGACCGCACTTTCATCGAATGGGACAAGGATGACATCGACGCCTTGAGATTGATGAAGGTGGATATTCTGGCGCTCGGCATGCTCACCTGCATCCGCAAGGCGCGAGACATGATCTATCGGACGACTGGGACCCGGTATGGACTCAGCGATTTTCCGGCTGCCGATCCGGCTGTCTACGACATGCTTTCACAGGGAGACTCGCTGGGCGTCTTCCAGGTTGAGAGCCGCGCCCAGATCAACATGCTGCCGCGCATGAAACCGCGTACGATGTATGATCTTGTCATCGAAGTTGCGATCGTCCGGCCCGGCCCGATCCAGGGCAACATGGTCCATCCTTATATGAAACGCAGGAATGGCGAAGAAGAAGTCGTATTCCCTTCACCTGGAAAGGAGCACGGGCCTCCTGATGAACTTGAGAAAGTGCTGAACAAGACGCTCGGCATTCCCCTGTTTCAGGAACAAGCCATGAAGTTGGCAATGGTCGCAGCGAGGTTCACGGACGAGGAGGCCAACGGACTTCGCAAGGCGATGGCGACGTTTCGCAACGCCGGCACGATCCATCTCTTCGAAAAACGAATGGTGGGGGGGATGGTTCGCAGGGGGTATCATCTGAAGTTTGCTCAAGACTGCTTCGAGCAGATCAAGGGCTTCGGCTCTTATGGCTTCCCTGAAAGCCATGCGGCTGCGTTTGCGCAGCTCGTGTACGTGTCTTCCTGGATCAAGAAATATCACCCCGCGACCTTTGCGGCCGCGCTGCTGAATTCACAGCCGATGGGATTCTATGCGCCGGCGCAGATCGTGCGGGATGCGCAGGAGCATGGGGTGGAGGTGCGCGGGGTCGATGTGAATTTCAGTAATTACGACAACACACTGGAGCGGCGCGACGATGGAGCGATGGCGCTGCGTCTTGGCTTCCGGCAGCTCGATGGCGTGAAGGAAGAGGAAGCGAACGCGCTCGTCGCAAGGCGCGGTATGGGGTTCGTGAGCGCGTCGGACATGCGCGAGCGAGGTGGGGTGTCTTCGCCGATGCTACGCAAGCTGGCGGATGCGGATGGGTTTCAGTCCCTGCAGCAGGATCGCCGCGAAGCCTTGTGGGAAGTCAGACGGTTACCGGATGATCATCTGTTGCCGCTGTTTGCGGCCGCTGCAGCGAAGGAGCTCGGAGAAGAACCAGAGGCAGGCCTGCCTGAAATGCCCCTCGGCGAGCATGTTGCCGCGGATTATCAAACGGCTCGGCTTTCGCTGAAGTCGCATCCCATGCAGGTGTTGCGGCCAGTGTTTCAGGCCGAAGGGATTCTCACCTGCGCGGAGACATCGGCGTTGCGAGATGGCAGCAGGACGCGAACTGCCGGGATCGTGCTCGTGAGGCAAAGGCCGGGGAAAGGAAATGCGATCTTCGTCACGCTCGAAGACGAGACGGGTATCACCAACGTGCTGCTATGGGCGCGGGATTTCGAGAAGTTCAGGGCGCAGACGATGGGGGCGCGGCTGATGCTGGTGGAGGGGCGGGTGCAGCGGAGCAAGGAGGGGGTGACGCACCTGATGGGCGCGCGGGTGATCGACCGGTCGGCGGAGTTGGAGCGGTTGTCGGAGGATTACCAGCCGGTCGATCCGGAGCTGACGCGGGCGGATGAGGTGAAGCATCCGCAGTATCCGCGTAGCATGGGAAACCAGCCGGGGATGCACCGGCATCCGCGCAATGTGCGCGTGATGCCGAAGTCGCGTGATTTTCACTAGGTCGAGATCAGGTCGAGCGCCAGCGCGGCTCTTCTCCGTTCGTCCCGGCGAAAGTCGGAGTCCAGGAACGGTGTTGGAGCATGAACGGGCCTGAAGCTACTGGGCGGGGCAAGCTTCATTGTCAGCCCTGGGTCCCGGCTTTCGCCGGGACGAGCGGAACAACGACCGATCCTGCTCTAGCCTTTAGCCCTCAGGGCTAGATCGGCATGCGCATGATTTCCTGGTAGGCCTTGATGACCTCGTCGCGCACGGCGATCACGGTTTCCATCGTGGCTTCCGCGGCGGCGACTGCGGTCACGACGTCGACGATGTCGCCGCGGCCCATGGCGGCGTTGGTGACCGCCGTTTCAGCCGCGTTGCCGGCCTGCGTGATCGAGCCGACGGCGCTGTTGAGGATGTCCCCGAAACCGGGGCCTCCAATGCCTTGGGTTTCCTTGCCGCCGCCGAGATTGCCGAGCGTCTGGGCAACGCCGCCATATGCCTTGACGGCTGAGAGACCGAGATCTGACATCTAGGGCCCCTTACGCTTTCAGCAGCGAGACGACGCCGAGCATCATGGCGCGGCTCGATTCGATGACGTTGAGATTGGCCTCGTAGGCGCGTTGCGCCTCGCGAAGGTCGGCCATCTCGATGAGGGCGGAGACGTTCGACATCTTCACATAGCCGTTGGCGTCGGCGGCCGGGTGGCTGGGGTCATACTTCTCGGGGAAGGGCGTCTTGTCTTCGCGTGCGCCGGTGACCTTAACCGTGTCGGCGCCGACTTCGCGATCATAGAAGGTGCGGAACACCGGCGCCTTGCGGCGATACGGGTCGCCGCCGGGGGTGTTGGCGGTGGCGTCGGCGTTGGCGAGGTTCTCGGCCGAGATGCGGATGCGAACGGTCTGCGCGCGCAGTCCCGTCGCGGCCGCGCCCATGGCGGACATGAGGTCGGATGACATGGCTGTCTCCTAGAGGCGTGCGCTCACCGTCCCGGTGCGCGCGACGCCAGCCGCAGCAGGCCCAGACTCTTCTGGTACAGGCCAACCATGGTCTCGAAATCCATTCGGGTTTCGGCGATTTTCATCATCTGCTCCTCGACCACCACGGCGTTGCCGTCGAGCGTGGTTTCGGAGTCAGGGGATTTGGTGGTGGTCATGCCGGGCGCGGAGGGCGCGTTCGGCGGCGCCATGTGGCCGGACTGAGTCGTGGCCATAGCGGTGCGCGCCACGCCGGCCTGCGGGCCGCGGGCGCCCATGCGCTCCAAGGTCGCAGCGAAGGCTTCCTGGTTGATGTCGCTGGGCACATAGCCGGGCGTCGAAACGTTGGCGACGTTCTGCGCGATGACCTTCTGGCGCTCGCCCAGCATCTGCAGGCGCGCCTTCATCAGCGAAAAGACCGAAATCTGGGTCGGGTCCGACATGGGAATCTCGCCTGGGCCCGGAGCCCATCAAGCGGCAGATTCTGCCGCTTTGATTAAAGGGCTCTTAAGCATGAGGGCGCGGCGTTAACCGCCCGTTTACCCGTATTTCCGATGCATTAACCAAGAAACCGGCCGCGAAGGCCGCAATTGGCTGTCCCGAATGGACCTGCTCTCTATCCTCAGGGCGATTGGCGCCCTTGCCTTCGTGCTTGGCCTGCTGCTCGGCGGGACGTGGCTGCTGCGCAAGTATGGCAGCCGTATCGGTCTGAAGGCCGGCGCTGTCTCGACCGACCTCAAGGTCACCGAATGGCGCTCGCTCGACATGCGGCGGAAACTGGCGGTGGTACGCTGGGGCGAAAAGGAACATCTCATCTGCCTCGCGCCGACGGGCGACATGCTGATCGCTTCGCGCGATGCGCCGACGCCTTTCGCGCCGATCCCGCCGGGCGCTGCCAATGACGAGCCGGGCGCATGATGATCCGGCGCATTCTCAGACTCCTTCCCGCGCTGGCCGCCGTGGCCCTGCTCGCGCCGACGGCGCTGCCGCAGACCATTTCGGTCGATCTCGGCACGGGGCAGGGGCTGACGTCTGGCATTGTTCAGATGGTTGCGGCGATTACGGTTCTGTCTCTTGCGCCGTCTATTCTTGTCATGACGACGTCGTTTGTCCGGATTGTTGTTGTTCTGTCGCTTCTGCGTACGGCGATTGGTCTTCAGAACGCTCCACCCAACTCGGTGGTGATCTCTCTTTCGCTGTTTCTTACGGCGTTTGTCATGGCGCCTACTTTCATGGCGTCCTACGAGGCCGGCATCCAGCCCTACATGGCCGAGGCGATCACGCTGGAGGAGGCGATCCCGCGCGCGCTGGGTCCCGTGCAGCAGTTCATGGGGCGGCATGCCAACGAAGCGGACGTGGCGCTGTTCGCCGACATGGCCAACATCGAGAACCTGCAGAGCCCGGCGGATGCGCCGTTCCACGTGCTGGCGCCGGCCTTCATGATCTCGGAACTGAAGCGTGCGTTCGAGATCGGCTTCATGGTGTTCCTGCCCTTCCTGGTGATCGACCTTGTGGTGTCGTCCATCCTGATGGCGATGGGCATGATGATGCTGCCGCCGGTGACGATCTCGCTGCCGTTCAAGCTGATCTTCTTCGTGCTGGTGGACGGCTGGCGGATGCTGGCCGGGTCGCTGGTCGAAAGCTTCATGCAATCTCCCCCAAGTTGAAGCTGGCAAGTTGATGCGCGGGGCGACCTGCGCTATCGGCGCGGCATGGCCGGAACACCTGCAGCGGAAGTCACTGCAACGCCCGAGCTGGTGCGTGAACTGCTGGCTGACCAGCATCCGCAATATGCCGGGCTGAGCGTCAGCATCGCGGGCGAGAGCTGGGACAATTTCACATTCAGGCTGGGTGCAACTCGTCGAACCCGGCCTAACAGCCGGGCGCTTTTGCGGACTGGCCGGCATCCAGAGCGGCGTCCACGATGGGCGTCCAGAGTTTGTAGCCGTCGGGCGTCATGTGGAGATTGTCTTCCACGAAGATGTCCTTGGGCGTGCCATCCGGTTTCAGCATCGAAGGCACGATGTCGATGAAGGCGAGATCGTCGCGTTGATCGGCGAGGGCCTTCATCTTCGCGTTGAGGGCTACCTGCGTCGCGAACTGCTCGAAGCGCTGTTTCGACGGCTTGGCGGAGATGTACCAGACAGGCGTCGAGCCGAGCGCCTTTTCCTTGAGGCGCATGAACTGCACAAAATCCGCGTAGATGTCGTCGGGCGTGCGTTTGTCGATCCAGAGGTCGTTCTCGCCGGCGTAGAAGACGATTTCCCTGGGGTGGTAGGGCGCGACCACGCGGTCGAAATAGTGGTCGACTTCCCAGACGGTCGAGCCGCCGAAGCCGCGATTGATGACGGTGCGGTCGGGGAAATCTTCCTTCAGAGTGCGCCAGAAGCGGATGGACGATGCGCCGACGAAGAGCGTGGCGCATTTCGGCGGCATGGTGGTTTTGTCGGAGGCTTCGAAGGCGGCGATGGCGTCGTCGAAGCGCGGCGCCTTGCCGGGCGGGGTGAGCGCCAGATCGGGCAGGGGAGGATTGGCGCTGGCGCAGGCGGCGGCCGCGAGAAGGGCAATGAGTGCGATGGCGCGTTTCATGATTTCTCCCCGGTGTTGCGGGGAGAGTTGGCGCGTAGGCAGGTGGGCGTCAAGTTTGGGTGCGCGGGGAACTCTTTCCCCTACTGGCTGACGATTGTTGACGTTGAGGGCGACCCCCACCTGTCCTCCCCCTTTCAGGGGGAGGGACCGGGATGCGGCGCCGGCCTTCGTCGCAAGGTAAGTTGGTGAAGCAGGATTCCTCCCCCTGAAAGGGGGAGGTCAGGAGGGGGTCGAGTAGAGGATCAGACCCGGTTGCGGCGGACTTCGGCGTTGATCGCGGCGGTTAGGCCGGAGACGGCGGCGTCGGTCTTCACGCGGTCGGGGTGCGTCGCGTCGGTGACCGACTGCTTCGCGAGGGCGTCCGACAGTTCGTTGGCGAGCGCGGAGATCAGCTCGCGGCGGGTCGCGGCCACGTCGTCAGCGAAGGCGAGGTCGCGCAGGGCGGTCTCGGTGACGGTGGCCTCGATGATGCCCGGGTCACCGGCTTCGCGGACGGCGGACAGTTCGAGCCGGTCGCGGATGGCATGGGCGAGGCGCATCTCAGCGCTGGGCGGCGCGGCCATCGGCGTTTCAGACATGGTCTTTGTCAGGGTTTCCGGCAGGACGGCGCAGGCCGTCACGGCCAGAAGGCCCAAGCAGTAAACGAATCTGGAGGTGGAAGCCCTCATAGCCCCTGTAATTCCCATCGCGCCCGGGCGATCCCATAACTGAAGCTGTTGTCACACTCCATACGCAATTCATCCGGCGGCGGATGAATCTCGCATGTGACTCAAAGGACTCAGGTTTTCGGGCGGCTGTGTCGCAGTCACCTGGGCATTGACCGATTACGGGGCCTACATCTTCGCCTTGAGGGTGAGCACGAAGGTCTGCGGGTGGACCGGGTGGAAGTGGATGTCCTCCACCGGGGCGGGTTCGCCTGCGAGCTGGCTCTCGTAGAAATAGACCATGTCGTAGCCGTCGCCATCGAGCAGGTTGAGGGCTTCGAGGCCGATCTCGAAATTCCCGAAGTCCTTCGAGATGCCGGCGTTAACGAGCGTGGTCGACGGCGAGCGGATGGAGTTGTCCTCGATCAGCGGACCCGGGCCGAGATAGCGGACACGCACCGAGCCTTCCCAGCCATCGCCGGGCAGCCAGGTGACGCCGGCGGCGGCGACGCCTTCGACGGTGTTCGGGATGCGGTCGAGGTTCGAGGGGGCATCCTTGAAGCGCGAATGCGAGAATGCATACGAGGCGTCGAAGGCCAGCCAATCGACCGGATTCCAGAAGGCGGCGACTTCGACGCCGTAACGCTGAGTGGGGTCGGACGGCTCGGAGATGCCGGCGTCGCCGACGTAGATCAGCTCGCTATCGAAATCGAGCGCGAAGACGGCGGCGGAGAGGTTGAACGTGTCGTTTGGCTCCCAGCGCAGGCCGAGTTCGCCGCCGCGGCTTTCAGCGAAGAGGGTGGCGGGATCGACGGGATCGCCGGTGACGGGGTCTTCCGTCTGCACGACGCCGACGATGTTGTTGGAGTGAAAGCCGAGGCCGTAGCCGGCATAGACTTCGAGTTCGTCGGAGATCTGGTAGGCCACGTTGAGTTTCGGGCTCCACTGCACGCCGGATTCGCTTCCGGCGTTGGCGGGGATGAGACCGTCGACTTCGCCATCGATATAGTCGGCGCGCAGGCCGATGGTGGTGCGGAAGCGGTCAGTCCAGTGCAGGGTGACGTCGCCCCAGACGTCGGCCTGCAGCACTTCCACCTTGTCGGTGGCGATGGCCGAGGTGCGGACGCGGGCGGTGGTGCGGTAGAGGCCGGTCTCGTCGAGCCAGTCCATGTGACCATCGCCGCCGAGGCGGCCTTCGGCCTTCACGCCGAAGAGTTCGAAATCGCGCTCGATCCTGCCGCGGATGCCGGCGGCGTCGCGGTCTTCAACCTGTTCGACCTGGTCGCCGAGGATGGGGTCGATGAAGTAAGTGAAGTTGTGGAAGAGGTTCAGTTCGGACTTCTGGACATAGGCGAGAACGCTGGCGTTGTCCCAGTCGAGTCCGGCGGAGGCGATGTAGCGGCGGGACGTGCCGCCGTTGGTGGGGTCGATGAAGCCGAAGCGGCTGATCGTGCCATCCTCGACGGCGCGCAGCGGGATCTGGTCGGTGGCGATCCAGTCGTTCTGGTAGCCGATGAAGCCGAGGCGCAGCTTCGCATCGCCCATGTTCCCAAAAGATAGGGGCTGGCTGTACTTCACGTAGACGACGCTCTTGTTCAGGTCGGCGGGAAGATCGAACGAGCCGTCGCCGCCTTCATGCGAGACGGCGGCCAGCAGCGTGCCGTCGCCCACATCCCATGAGCCAGCGGCGCTGACGCGGTATTCGCCTTCCGCATCGGCGCGGAGCTGGACGTAGTTGTCGGGGAGTTTGTCGTAGAGGACGAAGGAGGCCGAGCCAGCGGCGGTGTAGTCGCCGTTCTCGGCATACTGGATGCCCTTCTTGAATTCGACGCGCTCGACCAGCTCGGCCATCAGGAAGTTGAGGTCGAGATAGCCGCTTATGTGCGGGTGGGAGCGCTGGTTGATCGGCACGCCGTCGATGAAGCCGCCGAAGTCGGTGCCGTGATCGAGGTTGAAGCCGCGCATGAAGTACTGGTTGGCCTTGCCGCCGGAGGAGTGTTCGGTGGCGATCATGCCGGGGATGACTTCCACCAGCTCGGCGGCGCGGCTGATCGGGCGGGTGGAGAGGTCGGCATAGCCGACGACGCCTTCGGATGCGGACTTGGCGGTGCCGATCTGTTCCTCGGCGCGACCGAAGATAACAACGACGTCCTTGTCCTGCGGATCATCGGCCGGTTGTGAAGCCGGGGGCGTTTGCGGGGTCTGCGGCGTCTGGGCGAAGGCGGGGGCCGAGCCGAGGAGAGCGAGCGCGCTCGCGCCGCCCAGCAGGATGCGGGTCCAGGTCATCATTCGGGGAGGTCCTCCACGCCACACGCGTCCGGCCGTTCGGCCGGGCGATTCGCCCATGCCCGTTTCACGGGTCATGCGGGACGTTCTGGCGGAGGACCCTAGGCAATTGCACGACAATTACCGTAACGGCACGCAGTATCAGTGCGTTACACGGGACGTTACAGCGTAGCGCGGTCGCGTTTTCCAGTTGCAGGCCGGTGCTCGCACGCGGGACGAGCCCGAGAATGACCTGAGATGGACGGATCGGCGTTGGGTAGAGCGGCGCTACTTGCCCGTGCCGGGATCGCGGCTGCCGCCCTTGAGGGCGAAGACGCGGTCGCAGTATTTGCACTCGACATAGTCCTGCTCGGACATGTCGTACCAGACCTTGGGATGGCCCAGCGCGCCGCCACCGCCATCGCATGCGACCTTCTTGGTGGCGACGATCACGAGTTCCGGATTGTCCATGAACTTGCGCTGGCTTTCCGGGATCGGCGGGGCCGGTTCGGAGGCGGGCGGCGAGTTCTTTCCGGGAGGCGAGGCCATTTCGTTCTCTCATTAGCCCGGCTGGTTTGCGGGGCGGCGAATTGCGTCCTACCTATGAGAGGCTCGCGGCTGCCGTCAATGCGGCCGGAAGCCTGTCGAAGGACGTCCTCTTGGCCGATTCATCCACATCTGCGCTTCCCGAACTGGCCATCGAGGTCACGGGGCTCACCAAGACCTACGCGGCTTCGAAGAAGATGTCGGCCAAGCAGGCGCTGAGGGGCGTGGACCTGGCGGTGCCGCGCGGATCGATCTTCGGCCTGCTGGGGCCCAACGGGGCGGGCAAGTCGACGCTGATCAACATCCTCGCCGGCCTGGTGAACAAGACATCGGGCGGGGTGAAGATCTGGGGGATCGACGCGGACAGGCAGCCGCGTGAGAGCCGCGCGGCGCTGGGCGTCGTGCCGCAGGAAATCAACATGGACCCGTTCTTCACGCCGCGGGAAACGCTGGAGCTGATGGCGGGCTTCTATGGCGTGCCGGCGGGGCAGCGGCGGACTGACGAGATTCTCGACGCGCTGGGCCTGGGCGACAAGAAGCACGCATACGTGCGGCAGCTGTCGGGAGGCATGAAGCGGCGGCTGATGGTGGCCAAGGCGCTGGTGCATTCCCCGCCCATCCTGATCCTCGACGAGCCGACGGCGGGCGTGGACGTCGAGTTGCGGCGGCAGCTGTGGGAATACGTGCGCAGGCTGAACGCGCAGGGCGTCACCATCGTGCTGACGACGCACTATCTCGAGGAAGCGCAGGAGATGTGCGACCAGATCGCGATCATCAACCACGGGCAGGTGACGGCGTGCGAGCCGACACCGGTGCTGCTGAAGCGGTTGAACTACAAGACGCTGGTGGTGCGACCGGAGGGCGAGCTGGCGGCGGTGCCAGCGGCGTTCGCGGGGCTTGATGCGACGATCCGCAAGGACGGGCAGCTGGCGATCACATACAAGGCGGATGCAACGACGATCGAGCAGCTGCTGGCGAAGTTGCGCGACTCCGGCGTGAAGATTGGGGACCTCGCGACGGAGGAGCCGGACCTCGAGGACGTGTTCGTGGCGCTGACGAGCGGGTGAGGCCTAATGGCCCCACAAGATCGATAAGTCTCCGGTCATCCACGCGCTGAGGCCAGCATTGTCCACGTTGACGCCAACACAGAAGCTTTACACTAGTAGGCCGTGAGGCTGGGGACGACGCCATGACCGAGATAAGGGTCTTTACCGACAACGGGCTGGAGCGGCTGATGTCGCTTCGTGATGATTTCGCGAACGCGCAGCCCTTTCGCCATCTCGCGCTCGACAACCTATTCGATACGGAAACACTTCGTCGTGTTGTGGAAGAGTACCCTGTCCAATCCACGCCAGCTGTCGAGATGCATTCGGACGGAACTTTCTCTGTGAACAAGGGCACGTCGACGTGGAGGACCAAGCATGGACCAAACACGCAGGAAGTCCTGAGGCAGATGAACGAAGCCGCGTTCCTGCAAGCCTTACAGGTCGCGACAGGCATTGAGGGGTTGATTTCCGATCCCTACTTTTTCGGTGGTGGAACACACTTCACCAGCGTCGGTGGGAAACTGGCCGTCCATGCGGATTTCAACCGTCACAGGCTCTTGAAGCTTGATCGTCGGTTGAACGTGCTCGTCTATCTGAACGACGGTTGGACCGAAGAAAACCAAGGCTGGCTGGAGCTCTGGGATCGTGAAATGACCGCGTGTCAGAGACGCTTTCTTCCAGTGATGAACCGCACCGTCATCTTCGCGACCGACGACTATTCCTATCACGGTCAACCCGAGGTCATTAAAGGGCCGCCGGACCTAATTCGCAGATCCATCGCGCTGTACTACTACACCAACGGCCGCCCGGCCGAAGAGGTGACGGGCGAGGACCACTTGACGCTTTGGCGCGAGCGGCCCGGAAGGGGATACTGATCCCGGACGCGGGTAATATAGTTCTGTCCCTCTTTTCTCCCGACTTACGCTTTCTGAGTAAGCCTGTCTTTTTGCGGGAGGGGATCGTGCGCCTGGTTTCGGGACTTTTCGTGATGCTGGCCCTGTGCGGAGCCGCGGCAGCACAGACTGCGCCGAAGCCAGGGAAGATCGGGCCGTGACCGCTTGACCCTTTCGCGCCGCCTGCTCAATTTCAGCAGGTAGGCGACGGGAGGCGGGCGTGAAACATCATCTGGCGCAGGTGAATATCGGACGCTTCCGCAAGCCGGTGGAGGACCCCGTCAACGCGGATTTCGTGAATGCGCTCGATCAGGTGAACGCACTGGCGGAAGCATCGCCCGGTTTCGTGTGGCGGCTGACGGGCGAGGGGAATAATGCGACGGACCTGAAGCCGTTCGACGATCCGAACATGGCGATCAACATGTCGGTGTGGGAAAGCGTCGAGGCGCTCGCCGGCTTCGTCTATCGCAACATGGACCATCGCGGCGTGATGCGGCGCAGGCGCGAGTGGTTCGAGGAGATGCCCGTCTATATGGCGCTGTGGTGGGTTCCGGCGGGCCTCACGCCGACGGTCGAGGACGCGAAGGCGAAGCTGGCGCTGCTGGAAGGGCTAGGGCCGACGGCGGAGGCTTTCACGTTCAAGCAGCCCTTCGCTGCGCCGAGCGGGGACGATGTGGCGCCCGTGCTTGACGAGTGCGCGTGAGCGCGGACTGGCATATCGCGCAGATCAACGTGGCGCGATTTCGCGAGGCGCGGGAGCACCCCGTGAACGCGGATTTTGAAGCAGCGCTGGGCGAGGTGAACGCGCTGGCGGAGGCGTCGCCCGGGTTTGTCTGGCGGATGGTGGGCGAGGGCGAGAGCGACGATCCGGCGCTGACCATCAACATGACGGTGTGGGAGAGCATCGATGCGCTGGCGGCGTTTGCGTATCGCAATCTGACGCATCGCGCGGTGATGCGGCGGCGGGCGGAGTGGTTTGTCGAGATGCCGGCTTATCTGGCGCTGTGGTGGGTCGAGGCGGGGAGTGTGCCGACGCTGGGCGAGGGGATGGGGAAGCTGGAGTTGATCGGGCGGGTTGGGCCGAGCGCGGAGGCGTTTGATTTTCGGACGGTGTTTGGGAAGCCGGGTTGAGAGAGTTGTGAGCACGCCCTCGTCCTTCGAGACGATCGCTTCGCGATCCCTCAGGATGAGGGCTATAGGTGTCCGGTGGTTGGAAAGCCCTCATCCTGAGGGATTGGCGCGAAGCGATAATCGTCTCGAAGGATGGAAGGGCGTGCTCACCGGCCCATGGCCATGTAGCGCTTCTTCTCTGCCGCGCTCAGCTTCTCGATGGCGTAGCGCAGGGCGACGCGGGGCATTGTCGCGGCGTGTGTCTGCAGGAAGGCGTGCAGCCTCGGGCGGTCGATGCCGATGCAGCGGATGAGGCCGCCGAGGGCTTTCTGGATGATTTCTTCCTTCTCATTTATCAGGAGTTCGCAGACGGCTTCGGTGTCGTCGACGGTCTTCTCCTTCATGATGAACCAGAGGCAGGCGTAGAGCGCGGTGCGGCGCTCCCACAGGTTCTTCGATTTCGCGAGCTTGCGGAGGATCGTGCGCGGCTTGTCGGCGAGATACTGGCCGATGACGGGCTTGGCGGCGAGGTCGACGAGATCCCAGTTGTTGATGCGGTCATGGCGCCGGAGATAGAGGTCGTAGAGTTCCTTGCGGCGGGCCTCGATGGTTTTCTTCAGCATGGCCTGCTTACCCATGATCGACATGGCGCCGGCGCGGGCTTCGTGGATGTCCGATTCCATCAGACGTTCGATCTCGGCTGGGCTCATGTCGACGAACGCTTTTGCCAGGGCGAAGACATTGCCCATGCGGACGCCGATGAACGTGTCGCCGTGGCCATACTGTCCTTCGCCGGATTTGAAGTAGCCCTTGATCTTCCGGAGCTCGTCGTCGGACTGGAAGGTCTTGAGCTTCGCAATGAAGGTCTTTGCGGTGAGATCCTTCGCGGTGACGGCCTTCATGGGCGCGACACGTGGCGCCGGTTTGGCGGCGGGGTTCTTCTTCGCGGCAGGCATGCGTTTCCCCAAAACCGACTCTGCGGCTATGAGGGTTCATGGCTGACATGAAAAAAGACAAGTCCAAAGCGCCCAAGCCGCTGGGCCGCGTGCTGATCATCGCCGGATCGGATTCCGGCGGGGGCGCGGGAATACAGGCCGACATCAAGACGGTGACGGCGCTGGGCGGGTATGCGGCGACGGCGATCACCGCTCTGACGATCCAGAACACGCTGGGCGTCAACGGCGTGGTGGCAACGCCGCCGAAGGCGGTGCGGGCGCAGATGGAGGCGGTGCTGAAGGATATCGGCGCCGATGTGCTGAAGACGGGGATGCTGGGCGACAAGCTGCTGGTCGAAACGATCGCGGAAGCGTTCGAGGATCTCGCGGCGGGGATACCACGTGTGGTCGATCCGGTGATGGTGGCGACGTCGGGCGATGTGCTGCTGCCACAGGGCGCTGTGGATGCGGTGCGGCGGCTGATGATTCCGGGCGCTGCGCTGGTGACGCCGAACGCGCCGGAGGCGGAGGTGCTGACTGGCAAGGCCGTGGACGGGCTCAACGGCCAGCGGCGCGCGGCGGAAAAGCTGCTGGAAATGGGCGCGACGGCGGCGCTGGTGAAGGGCGGGCATGTGCCGGGAGATGTGATCGTCGATATGCTGGCGACGCAGACAGGCGAGCACTTCTTCGACGGGCCGCGCATCGCGACGAAGGCGACGCACGGGACGGGATGCACACTGGCGTCGGGCATTGCCGTGGGGCTGGCGCGAGGGCTGTCGCTGGTGGACGCGATCGCGCTGGCGCGGGCGTATCTGGTCGAGGCGATCACGCGCGCGCCCGGGTTGGGACAGGGCAACGGGCCGGTGGATCACGGCTGGCCCTCGCGCGATCCGGAGGCGTTCGCGATCATGTTCGCGAAGTGGCGGCCTCAATGAGCAGAACTCATCGACTGCTGAGATAGTATCGTTTCCCGCGTGATGCTTGCGCGTGTAAGTCCGCATCGCTCCCGATGGAGGCGATGATGGCCGAGTACAAGTTCTTCCAGATCGATGCATTCGCCGAGAAGGCGATGGGCGGCGGGCCGGCAGCGGTGATGCCGATGGAGGTATTTCCGGCGGCCGAGGTGATGCAGGCGATCGCGGCGGAGAACAATCTTGCCGAGACCGCTTTCATCGTTGCGAAGGGCAAGGGGGCGTTCGACCTGCGCTGGTTCACGCCGGCGCTGGAGGTGCCGTTGTGCGGACATGCGACGCTGGCGAGCGCGCATGCGCTGTATGCGCATCTGGGTTTCGACGGGGCGGAGATCGGGTTCGACACGCAGTCGGGGCGGCTGACGGTGAAGCGGCTCGGCGACGGGCGGCTGGAGATGGATTTTCCGGCGCAGCCGCCGCGCGCGCAGGCGATGCTGGATGAGTTGGTCGAGGCGCTTGGCGCGCGGCCGAAGGAGCTGGTGGCTGGGCCTTACCTGATGGCGGTGTTTGAATCGCCGGACGAGGTGATCGCTCTGGCGCCGGATCTTGCGAAGGTGAACCTGATCGCGGGCAATGCGACGGGCGGGCGGGGCAATCTCATCTGCGCGGCGCCGGGAGCGGGCTGGAAGGGCGGTCAGTTCGATGTGGTCTCGCGTTTCTTCGCGCCGGGCTCGGGCATTCCGGAAGATCCCGCGACGGGATCGGCGCACTGCATCATCGCGCCGTTCTTTTCCGAGAGGCTGGGCAAGGCGGAGCTGAATTGCTTCCAGGCCTATCCGGGTCGCGGCGCGAATATCACCACGCGCATGGCAGGGGATCGTGTGAAGCTGATTGGGCGTGCGCGAACGGTGATTGAAGGTGTTTTTCGCGTGTGATCACAGGTTAGGTTCTGCTGGAACGCCGACCCACGCGGAACGTTGTTGGAGTGCAGGGGACGCATCTCAACAGAGGACGCGATCGCATGAACAAGGATCAGATCAAGGGCGGCATGAAAGAAGCCGCTGGCAAGGTGCAGAAGGAATTCGGCAAGGCTGTCGATTCGCCGAAGCACCAGATCGAAGGCGGCATGAAGGAAGTCGCTGGCAAGACGCAGAAGGCCGTCGGCGATGTGAAAGACAACATCAAGGACGCCCGCAAGGACGCCGACCATCAGGCTGAAAAGCGCGGCTTCTAGACAGTCTGCCAAGTTAGAGACAGGGCCCGGAGCACGCTGCTCCGGGCCTTTCACGTTTGATGTCGTGACTTTTCAAAGCTGCGCTTTGCACGAAGGCTGGAAATACCCTAGCAGGGCGCCATCGCAGACAGCGGAGGCGCAGCGTGGAGACGGCGGAGGAGGCATCGGGCGTATCGCGCCGTGTTCCGCGCCGTTTGTCGGGCGATGCGCTGAGCTGGGCGGCGTTGCTGCTGCTGGTCGTGATCTGGGGATCGACGTTCGCGGGTATCCGCATGGGCGTCGAGACGATCTCGCCGGCCTGGCTGGTGGCGGGGCGGTTGCTGAGCGGGACGTTCTTTCTCGGCGCGTGGATGGTTGTTGCGGGAATGCTCAACGGCCGGACGCGGGCGCATGGCGGCGTGAAGGTTTCGCTGAAGGCGATCGGATGGTTCGCTTTCATCGGCACCGCGGCGACGGCCATTCCCTTCGTGATGTATGCGCATGCGGCCGAGTCGGTCGGTTCCGCCGTGATGGCGATCTGCAATGGCGGGACGCCGTTCGCGACTGTGCTGCTCGCGCATTTCCTCGTGCATGACAGGCTGACGGCGCGGCGGGTCGCCGGCGTGCTGATGGGGTTCCTGGGACTGGTCGTGCTGGTGCTGCCGGAGTTCGGCAAGGAGGGCGGGGGAACGCTCATCGGCATCCTGCTCGCGATCATCGGGGCGTGGCTTTACGCCGTAGGCAACATCGCCACGCGGATGGCGCCACGGATCGATGCGGTGACGTCGAGCTTCTTCATCGTGGGTACAGCGGGCGTCTTCGCGCTGGCCTATGCGCTGGTGGCCGAGCCGTTCCCGCAGAACGCCAGCATGAACTCGATCATCGCGATGATCGTGCTCGGCCTGCTGCCGACGGCTTTCGCGATGTTTGTCTATGTCTGGTTGATCCAGCGGGCGGGGCCGGTGTTCGTGTCGTTCACGACCTACATGTCGCCGCTGTGGGCGACGGGGCTGGGCGTGCTGTTCCTAGGCGAGCCGCTGCACTGGTCGATGGTCGGCGCGCTGGCGCTGATTCTCGCAGGCGTCGCGGTGGCGAATGCCCGCCGGAAGGCGTGAGCAGGCCTCATCGAACGAGTTAATTGACGCGAAACCGGTTCGGGAGCATATCCGCCCCGGGCCAGTCGCCCCCAACGGCGACCAGCCCATCTGTAAGGATGGGAGAAAAACAGATGTCTACCGCTGCCAAACCGGCAGTGCGCCCTGATCGCGCACACTTTTCTTCCGGCCCATGCGCCAAGCGCCCTGGCTGGAGCCCCGACAATCTCAAGCTGGAATCGCTGGGCCGGTCGCACCGTTCCAAGCTCGGCAAGTCGCGCCTGAAGCTGGCGATCGACAAGACGCGGGCTGTTCTGAAAATTCCCGCCGACTATCGCATCGGCATAATGCCGGGTTCGGACACGGGCGCCATCGAGGCGGCGTTCTGGTCAATGTTGGGCGCGCGGCCCGTGGATGTGTTCGCGTTCGAGAGCTTCGGCGAAGACTGGGTGACGGACATCACCAAGCAGCTGAAGGTCGATGCGACCACGCACAAGGCGGGCTACGGCCAGCTGCCGGACCTGTCGAAGGCGCGTATGGATGCGGACATCGTCTTCACCTGGAACGGCACGACGTCTGGCGTGAAGGTGCCGAACGGCGACTGGATTGCGGATGATCGCGAAGGACTGACGTTCTGCGACGCGACCTCGGCCGTGTTTGCAATGCCGATTCCGTGGGCCAAGATCGACGTGCTGACCTACTCCTGGCAGAAGGTGCTGGGTGGCGAGGGCGCGCACGGCATCCTGATCCTCAGCCCGCGCGCCATCGAACGCCTCAAGACCTACACGCCGAAATGGCCGATGCCGAAACTGTTCCGCATGGCCAAGGGCGGGGAAGTTACCGAAGGAATCTTCGAAGGCGAGACGATCAACACCCCGTCCATGCTGGCGACCGAGGATTATCTAGACGCGCTCGGCTGGGTTGAAGGGCTCGGCGGCGTCGAGGCCACCGTTGCGCGCTCTAACGCCAACCTTGCTGTGCTCGAAGCCTGGGTCGCGAAGACGCCGTGGGTCGAATTCCTCGCGGCTGACAAGGCGACGCGTTCCAACACCTCGGTCACGCTCTCGATCACCGATCCGCGCGTCGCCAGGCTGGACGACAAGGGCCAGCAGGACTTCGTGAAGAAGTTCGTCGCGGCGCTGGAAAAGGAAAACGCTGCCTACGACATCGGCGGCTACAAGGCGGCGCCTCCGGGGCTTCGCATCTGGTGCGGTGCGACGGTTGAAGCGGCTGATCTCGAGAAGCTGACGCCGTGGCTGGACTGGGCGTTTGAAACGACAGTGGCGGAATTGTCCTGATTGTCATCCCGGAAACGCGCAGCGTTATCCGGGACCCATTCGACAACCCAAGCGGGTCGATGAATGGGTCCCGGCTCTCCGCTGTGCTCCGGCCGGGATGACAAGCTGAGGAAGCCCGATATGGCGACCGAAACCTCTCAGACTATTCGCGAATGGGGCGACGCGACCTTCGGCGAGGCGCGCGATCTGACCGCGCTTGTCGCGCGCGCGCGCGGCGAGATGGACGAACTCGAACACGCCCTCCGCGCAGGCGATCACGCCGAGGCGGGCAGGGAGGCGGCGGACGTTGCCATCCTGCTGCATCGCCTCGTCGGGCTTCTTGGCATGGAGCTGTCCGAACAGGTCGACGCCAAGATGCAGGTCAATCGTGCGCGCACGTGGAAGGCGCCGGGAGACGGGACGGGCGGCCATGTCTGAGGTCACGCTGCGCGCCGCGACGCATGCCGACATCCCGACGCTGCTGCGCTGGGACGCCGATCCGGTCGTGATCGCTTCCGGCAGCGATGATCCCGATGCGGTCATTGCGTGGGGCGAGGACAATGACTGGGCCGAGAACATCGATCTCTACCAGCGCGATGTCTGGGAATACTGGATCGCGGAAGTCGATGGCCGCCCGATCGGCTGCATGCAGATGTGCGATCCGCATCTGGAGCCGACGCACTATTGGGGCGAGATCGAGCCCCACCTGCGCTCGCTCGATATCTGGATTGGCGAGGCTGATGCGCGTGGGCGCGGCTATGGCGAGCAGATGATGCGGCTGGGCATCGCGCGCTGCTTCAGCGAGCCGGCGGTGACGGCCATCGTTATCGATCCGCTCAACACGAACACACGCGCGCACAGATTCTACCAGCGACTCGGCTTCGTGCCGACGCATCGGCAGACTTTTGGCGACGACGATTGCCTCATTCACAAGCTCACGCGCGCCGACTGGCTCGCCCGGTATCAAGGAGACTGACCCATGACCAGCAGGATAAAAGTCCTCATCGCTGACGACCTCGCGCCGGGGGCTGCGGACATCTTCCGCAATCGCGGGATCGAGGTGGACATGAAGGTCGGCCTCAAGAAGGACGAGCTGATCAAGATCATCGGTGACTATGACGGGCTTGCCGTGCGCTCGGCCTGCAAGCCGGACAAGGACGTGATCGCGGCGGGGACGAAGCTGAAGGTGATCGGCCGTGCGGGCATCGGCGTCGACAACGTCGATGTGAAGGCGGCGACGGCCAAGGGCGTGATCGTGATGAACACGCCGTTCGGCAATGCCATCACCACCGCGGAGCATGCGATCGCGATGATGTTCTCGGCGGCGCGCCAAATCCCCTCGGCATCCACGCGCACGCAAGCCGGTGAATGGCCGAAGAAGGACTATATCGGCATCGAGCTCTACGCGAAGACGCTGGGCCTGATCGGCGCCGGCAATATCGGATCGATCGTGGCCGACCGTGCGCTGGGCCTGAAGATGAAGGTCGTCGCTTACGATCCCTTCCTCACGGCTGAACGCGCGACGACGCTGGGCGTCGAGAAGGTCGAGCTGGACGAGTTGCTGGCGCGTGCCGACATCATCACGCTGCACACCCCGCTGACCGAGCAGACGAAAAACATCCTCTCGGCAGAGAACATCGCCAAGACGAAGAAGGGCGTGATCCTGATCAACTGCGCACGTGGCGGCCTTGCCGACGAGGCGGCTGTGCGTGCGGGTCTTGAGAGCGGTCATATCGGCGCTGCGGCGTTCGACGTGTTTCTTGAAGAGCCGGCGAAGACCAACGTGCTGTTCGGCGCGCCGAACTTCATCGCGACCCCCCACCTTGGCGCGTCGACCGTGGAAGCGCAGGACAATGTGGCGTTCCAGGTGGCCGAACAGATGGCGGACTATCTGCTGACGGGCGCTGTCTCCAACGCGCTCAACACGCCGAGCGTGACGGCGGAGGAAGCGCCGCGCCTGAAGCCGTTCGTGGCGCTGGCCGAGAAACTGGGTCAGTTCGCGGGGCAGGTCTCCGATGGCGGCCTGTCGGAGGTCGAGATCGAGTATGAGGGGCTTGTTGCGCAACTGAACCGCAAGCCGCTGACGTCCGCGGCGCTGGCGGGAATGCTGCGGCCGTTCCTCGCCGAGGTGAACATGGTGTCGGCGCCCGCCATCCTGCAGGAGCGCGGCGGCAGCTTGAAGGAATCCACCAACGACGCCAGCCCGGTCTACGACTCGCTGGTCCGCATCAAGGTGAAGGTGGAGGGCAAGTGGCGCTCGGTCGCGGGCGCTATTGTCGGCGGCAAGCCGCGCATCGTGGAAGTGAAGGGTATGGCGCTGGAGGCCGACTTCCAGCCCTTCATGGTGTTCGTGAACAACTCGGACAAGCCGGGCTTCATCGGCGCGATGGCGGGGCTGCTGGGCGATGCGAAGGTGAACATCGCGACGTTCAACCTTGGCCGCGAGGCGGCTGGGGGTGACGCGATCGCGATCGTGGGCGTCGACCAGGACGTGCCGGCGGCGACGCTCGGCGCCATCGAGAAGTTGCCGCAGGTGCGGTACGTGAAGGTTCTGAAGTTCTAGAACAGTTGGAAATGCGGCGGGCCACGGCTAGGCTCGCCGCATGATCCGGCGAACGTTTATTCTTGGCGGACTTGTGCTGGTGGCTACTGCGCATGCGCAGTCAGCTGCGCTGCCGCCGGGACCGCTGTTCTACTATGCCGGGCAGCCCGGGCGGTTGACGCAGGATCGCGACAAGCTGGGCGGCAATCCGTTTGCGAGTGCGCTGGTTGAGGTGCTGAAGGGCGAGCCGGAGACGTTGCAGGATTTCACGCTGCGGCTGTCGGCGGCGAATGCGCGGCACAGCGGCGGGTGGCAGCAGATGCAGTTCCCGCGCAAGTTGCCTAGCTGGAAATTGCGCGCCGAGGGTGAGAGGCGGATCGCTCTTGTGCTGATCAATGCCGACTATTCGAAGACCAACGGCGTTTATTCGCTGCCCGGCGCGGCATTCGATGCGAGGCGTGTGCCCGAGGCGCTCACTGCGGCAGGGTTCGAGGTGACGCTGGTGCTGGATGCGAATGCCGAGCAGGCGCGCGGCGAGATCGCGGAGTTTGCGAAGCTATCGGAGACGGCGGACGCTTCGCTGATCTACATCGGGGGGCACGGCATACAGCACAAACGCGTCGTCTACTGGATGATGGGTGATTATCCGGAGCAGAATCCGAAATGGTTGCCGACGCATGCGATCCCCGTCGAGGAAATCGGCAAGGCGGGCCGTGCGCGCAATGTGAACCTCGTGCTCTATGCGAGCTGCCGGGACGATCCTTTTCTCAATCAGTGAGCTGACAGATGGATGCCGAAAAAGCGCAGGCGTTCGCCCGCGAGTGGGTGAAGGCGTGGAACGATCACGATCTCGAGGCGATTCTTTCCCACTATGCCGAGGACGTGGTGTTTCATTCGCCGCGCATCCGCGTGGTGACCGGGCGCGATGTCGATGCGGTGCATGGCAAGGCGGAGTTGCGCGCCTACTGGAGCGCTGCGCTGGAGCGGTTGCGCAACCTGTATTTCGAGATCGAACAGGTGCTGCCAGGGTCTGACGCCTTGACGATCCTGTATACCAACGAGCGCTCGCAGTATGTCGCGGAGACCTTCGTTCTTGGAAAAGATGGCAAGGTTGTGCGGTCGATCGCTGCCTATACGTGAAACGGCTTCATGAGCTTTGACGCGTAGATCGCGGATTCCATGCCGCAGATCAGCGCCATCTTCGGATGCATGATGCTGCAGCATTGCGGGAGGATTTTCGCGGCCGTCCAGGCGGTGACGATCTGGTAGGATGTCTCCGCCGCGCGGAAGCCGTTCTTCTTTGTCGTTTCGCTGATTTCGCCGGTGAGGCAGGCGAGTGTGACGGGAAGAACGTGCTCGAGCAGTTTCGCGGCGGGCATGTGCGGCTGGAGGGTATCCGGCGTCGAGGGTAGGCCTTCGAGCGGGCCGCCGAGGCGCTCGGTCACGCTGCGGAACATGGCGTTGATATCGGGAAGGTCGGACTGGAGCAGGCCGTGGGCGATGGCTGTTCCGGCGAGATTGTTCCAGACGCAGCGCGTGGCGGTGGCGGGGTCATTGCTCATCAGCATGCCGTTGATGTCGTCGCCGAACAGTAGCTCGCGTCCATCGCTCAGCGTGGCAAGCTGCATGGTGAATTGTGCGCCGGACCTGATCAGCGAGCGGTGCGCGCCCCAGCCGGCCACGGCGCCGGCGGCACACATGAGCGTTTCGGCATGGATGCGGCCATCGACGGTCAGCGGCACGGCAAGGTTGCGCACGAGATGGCCGGCGGCGAAGTTGCAGCCGATCTCGTCGGGCCATCCGGCCCATGGCATCTGCTCGGCTTGCTGGTTCGTCATGGGCGTCCTCCCTGTCGGCTTTCCTACGACGGCGGATTTCTGCAGTCTCCTGAAAAAGCCTGTTGACCCTCACGCTTCGTGAGCGTGCATCTGTTGTGTCCTGCGGATGATCGCGGATCGAGGCGGACCATGAAAGCCCTGACAGTCAAACAGCTTGCGGCGATTTCGGGCGTCACCGTCCGGACGCTGCACCATTATGACGAGATCGGCCTGCTGAAGCCTGCCTATGTCGGCGACAATGGCTATCGTTACTATGAGCGTGACCAGTTGCTGCGCTTGCAGCAGATCCTCTTCCACCGCGAGTTCGGCGTACCGCTGAACGAGATCGCGGACCTGCTCGACATGGTGGGCGGGGATCAGGTTGGCGTGCTCATGCGCCATCGCGAGCGGCTAGAAGCCGAGGCGAAACGGTATGCCGATCTCATCGAGACGATCGACCGCACGATCGCCGGAATAAAAGGACAGGACGAGATGAAGAACGCGGATCTCTACAGGGGCTTCTCCGCGGAGAAGCAGGCGGAATACGAGGCGTGGCTGATCGAACGCTATGGCGATCCGATGAAGGCGGACATCGAACGCTCACGGAAGGCCATGGCGAAGATGAGCGAGGACGAGCAAAAGGCTGCGATGCAGGAACTTCACGATGTGGAGCAGGCGCTGGCTGAAGGGCTGCGACGCGGCGTCGATCCGGAGTCCGATGTGGTGGATGGCTTGGTGCGGCGGCATCGTGCATGGGTCGTGTCGGCCTGGGACAAGCCGTGTCCGCCGGAGGCGTATATTGGCCTAGCCCACCTCTATACCTCGCATCCGGATTTCGTGAAGCGGTACGAGACGATCGAGCCCGGTTTCGCGGACTGGCTCACTACTGCAATGAAGGCGCATGCGGCGCGCGAGCAGGCGAAGGGCTAGCGGCGTTCCATCGTGTCGAGTTTCCATTCGGCTTCAACGAATGGCGCGCGTGTTTCGAGACGCGCCGGATAACCGCCGACTTCCTGTTCGGAGTCGATGATCTTGCCCGTGCCGTTCGTTGCATCGGCGACGATGCGTGCGTCGATTGGATCGCGGTCCCACGGGCGTGCGCCGCACGATTCGAGCACGCCGGCCATGTGGGCGCGTAGTTCGGCAGTGCGATCCACATAGGCGTTGGCCTGAAGCGTCAGCAGAGGCGTGGCGGTGCCGAAGCGTCCGGTGGTTTCCATGGGCGAGCCGTCGGCCTTCAGCGCAAGATTGCCAGTGATGTTGAGGCTGAGGGGGCCGTCGCCGCCGAATCCGAACGCGGCGGCCGTCGGGTTGCTCGACGGCCCCCCGAGGAAGATGTTTCCGCGCACCTCGATCTCACCCGTAACGAAGGGGCGATCGCCCCATTCGCCCTTGTGCAGGTTGTAGTGCGCGAAGCGCTTGCCGGCGTTGTAGACGACGTTGCCGCGCATGACGCCCTGTGCGCCGCCCTTGAACAGGATGTTGCGCTCCATGTTGTGGGCGTAGAGCGAGTCCGCAATCAGGACGTTGCGGACGTTGTCATGAATGAGCGTGCCTTTTGAATGCTCGCCCTTGGAATGGGTCGAGTTCGAGAGACCCTCCGCCACGATATTGTCGAGGAAGGTGATGTTGTGCGAAGTCGCGGCGCGCCATTCGGCGACGGAGGTGCTGGTCTCGTCGAGGCTGAAGCGCTTGCCGGATGCGGAAAGGCCTTCGTCCGTGGCCCAGGTGATCGAGCAGTTGCGGACAAGGATATCGGATGCGCCGTAGGCGTAGATCCCGTCGCACTCCCAGCCTGATTTCTTTGCGGCGCCGGCTTCGCCCGGACGTACGGCGATGTGAGAGATCACGACGTTGCGCGTGTTCTGGCTGATCTCGATGCCGCCCTTGATGAGTGTGATGCCCGGCGATGGAGCTGTCTGACCTGCGATGGTGATGTCGCCGCTGGAGATGCGCAGTGTACTGCGCGCGAGATCGATCACGCCGCCGACTTCGAACACGACGATGCGTGCACCTTTCGCCTTGATCGCTTCGATGATCGAGCCGGGACCGTCGGGCTTCAGCGTCGTGACGCGAATGATGCGTCCGCCGCTTCCGCCGGAGGGGAGAGCTGGCGTCTGCGCGAGTGCGTCGGGCGCGAGTGCCAGGGCGGATACGCCCGCAAGGAAAGTGCGGCGGCCGATCATCATGTTCCGCGCGCCTTCTGCGAAGCATCCAGGATCGCCGGGTCTTTCGGCGTCATGTCGTCGAGATTCCATTTTGCCGTATCGAACGCCCGTTTGGTAGGCGCTTGTACAGGATAGCCGCCGACCTCGGTCTCGTTGTCGATGATCTCGCCGCGCGATTCCGCGACATCCGCCAGTAGGCGGACATCGTGTGCGTCGCGATCCCATGGGCGGGCGCCGACGGTGGTGAGGACGTGGGCTTCCACATCCGCCGCTGGCATAGGGCTCAGCCCCGCCGGCCAATCAAGCGGGGCGTTGTGGCGGACGATTTTCGCGCGTCCAGCCTCGTATGTGCCAAGCTCAGGCAGCGGATTACCCCATTTGTCGGCCATGATGTTGTCGCGGCCATAATAGTCGAGATCGCCGACGCCGCCGAGCATCAGGAAGGGCATGCCGTCGGCGGTGTCGAACCCGCCGCGCAGCACATTGCCCACGGCTGTCATCTGGCCGTTGACCGGGGTGAAGCCTGCCCACTCGTTGGCCATCAGATTGTAGTGCAGCGCCTTCCAGCCGGGGTTATAGATCAGGTTATTGACGACCGCGCCGTGCACGCCGCCTTTGAACAGCGGGTTCCGTTCCATGTTGTGCGCGTAGAGATTGCCGGTGATCAGGATGTTGGTCGCGTTGTCGTGGATCAGCGAGCCCTTGGAATGCTCGCCCTTCGCATGTGTGGCGACGGCGAGGCTCTCGGCGATGATGTTGTTCGAGAAGGTGATGTTGTGCGAGGCGGCCTCGCGCCATTCCTTGACCGTGGGGCCGGCGAAGCGATTGCCGGAGGCGGATAGGTTCTCGTCCGTGCCCCAGGTCAGTGAGCAATGGTCTACGATGATGTTGTAGGCGCCGCCCTGCGTGGAGATGGAGTCGAAGTCCGGGCCTTTACGGTAAGCGCCGCCGGCAATGCCGGGGCGGACGCGGATGTGCTGCACGATCACTTCATGCGTGCCGAGATCCATGCCGCCGCGGATCAGCGTTATTCCGGGCGACGGCGCGGTTTGTCCGGCGATGGTGATGAAGGGTTCGCGGACGGTGAGCGTCTTCGCTCCTAGGTCTATGACGCCGCCCACTTCGAACACGACGATGCGCGGCCCCTTCGTTTCCACAGCGGCCTTGAGTGAGCCGGGACCTTCCGTATTGAGGTTTGTCACGCGGATAATCTCGCCGCCACGGCCGCCTTTCGCCTGCGCGGCCCAGCCGAGCGCGCCGGGAAAGGCCAGCGGTCCCTGCGGAGGAGCTTCGGCCACCTGCGGCGCTGCGCGGCTCGCGCCAGGAAGGGCGCTGCACGATGCAAAAAGGACTGCGGAAACAGAGGCGCAGACGGCCCGGAAGAGCATCGGATTTCCTCCCACCCAAAAATGCTCAGGCGATTGTTTAGACTAGAATTGACACCGGTTTCCTTCCCGCGCAACCTAGGCCCTCATTTCGGTCTTTCAGGGAGCGGGCGGCAAGCCCTCGCCAGCCCGTGGTTTGGTTCATGATGCAGCCTGTCTTGCGCGATGCAAAAGCGCCGGAGATCGCCGCAAGGCTGGTCTCGGCGCGGCTCGATGCGCGCGCGCTCGAAGCGTTTCCGGGCATCCAGCCGGCGACGCTGGGGCAGGGATATGTGATCCAGGAAGTCGCCATCCACCTCTGGCCGGATGAGATCGCGGGATGGAAGATCGGACTGGTCGCTCCGCACCTGCGCGAGCGGCTGGGCTCCGACCGCGTGGCTGGGCCGATCTTTTCGCGCAATGTGTGGAAGGCCGAGGGCGTGGTGGAGTTTCCGGCATTCGAGGGCGGGTTCGCGGCCGTGGAGGCTGAGTATGTTTTCCGCATGGGCCGAGATGCACCTGAGGGCAAGACAAGCTGGACCGAAGATGAAGCCGCCGGCCTCGTGGCCGCGCTGCACATCGGCGTCGAGACGGCGGGTAGCCCGATGGCGTTCATCAACGATCTCGGATCGACGGTTGTCGCATCCGATTTCGGCAACAATGCCGGGCTTATCGTTGGACCGGAAATCCGTGACTGGCGCGCGCGCATGGGCGAGTTGTCGGCGCGGACGGAAATCGAGAGTAAGGTTGTCGGCGAAGGCGCGGCGATGTCCATTCCCGGCGGGCCGCTGGCCGGACTTCGCTTCCTGTTGGCACACTTAGCCGAGCGCAACCGGCCGCTGAAGGCCGGGCAGTATGTTTCTTCGGGCGCGGTGACAGGCGTGCACGACATCGTCGCCGGGCAGTCCGCGAAACTTTCCTTCGGCGGCGATGGCGAGATTTTCTGCCGGGCTGTGAAGGCGAAGGCCGCCGGCAAATGATCACACGGCGCCGCGCCCTTCTTGGTATTGGCGGCGCTGGCGCAGCGCTCTCGGCCTGCGGGCAGGGCGAGGCAGGGCTGCTTACCGAAGCGGATGTGCATCGCGCCGGCTATCCCACGGTCGAGGCCGTGAAATGGATGGGCGCGGAGATCGAGAAGGCGACGGGCGGAAGGCTGCGCTTGAAACAGTATCCATCTGGCCAGCTCGGCGCAGAGGACGATTCCATCGGTCTTGCGCAATATGGCGCTGTCGATTTCGCGCGCGTGAATTTCGCGGCGGTGAATAATCTCGTGCCCGAGACGCGAGTGCTGTGCCTGCCCTTCGCGATCGATTCGATGGACCACCTGCATCGCGTGGTGGACTCCGACATCGGCGTGCAGATCCGTGCGGCGTTCGAACGGCAGGGGCTGGTTGGGCTTGCGATCTACGATGCCGGCGCGCGCTGTTTCTACAACGTACGCAACCCGATCCATGAGCCGGGCGATCTGCGCGGGCTGAAGATCCGCTCGCCCATGTCGGATGTTTTCCTGCGTGCCTTCGGCGCGATGGGCGCGAACCCCACGCCTCTGGCAGTCAACGGCGTCTTCCAGGCGCTGTCGACGCATCTGATCGACGGGGCAGAGAACAACTGGCCGACGTTTGAATCGGCGCGGCATCTCGAGATCGCGAAATTCTGGTCGGAGACGCAGCACAGCTACTCTCCGGAAATCCTGACCATGTCGAAGCAACGGTTCGACGCGATGACGCCAGCGGATCGCGAGATCGTGGTGGACGCGGCGGCGCGTTCGGTTCCGGTCATGCGCGAACACTGGGCGCGGTTCTCGGAAGAGAGCCGGATCAAGGCGATGCAGCAGGAAGTGGTGGCCAACGAGGCCAACCGCGAGGCGTTCCGCGCGGCGGTGGGCGACTTGGTGGCCAGCGAGACGGCCAATCCTGTGCTGGCCTCGCTCTACAAACGCGTGCGCGATCTTTCGGGCTAGGGTGGACGAGCAGTCATGAGTGAGACCGGTAAAGCCGGCGATACAGGGAGGAAGGGTGTTCTCGATCATGTCGAGTTCGCGGCCCTGTGCATCGCGGGCGCATCCATTGTCGGTGTCGTGCTGGTTCAGGCCTGGCAGGTCTTCGCGCGTTATGTGCTGAACGACAGCCCAAGCTGGACCGAGCCGATGGCGCTGGTGCTGATCGGCGCGACCGCGATGTTCGGCGCTGCCGTGGGCGTGCGCCGCGAGACGCATTTCAACTTCCCGACGCTGTCCGACGCCGCGCCACCGATGATCAAGGCGGCGTGCAGGGCCATCGCACGCCTCGCCATGCTGGCGCTGGGGCTTGGCCTGGCGTGGTTTGGGACGCGGCTGGCGATTGACTCGTCGGACGTGGCGATGGCTGGAGCGCCGCTGGCGGTCGGGTTGCGCTTTGTGCCGGTCGCGATTGGCGGCGCGCTGATTTCGATCTTCGCGCTCGAACGACTGGTGCGCTCCGCGTCGTTGAAAAAGCCGACGGACATTGGGGAGGACGCCTAATGGCTATGGCGATTCTCTTCATCGTGTTCGCCGTGCTGCTGATGATCGGCACGCCCGTAGCGGCGGCGCTGGCGGTGTCGACGTTGGCATCGGCATTGGTGTTGGGATTACCCGAAATAGCGTTGGTCCAGCAGTTGACGTCGAACCTGTCGTCCGTGTCGTTGCTGGCGATCCCGTTGTTCATCTTCGCGGGCGAGTTGATGCTGCGCGGGGGGATTTCGGAGCGGATCATTGCGCTGGCGGCGTCGCTGGTCGGGCGGGTGCGCGGCGGGCTGGGGCAGGTTAGCGTGGTCGCGTCGACGCTGTTCGGCGGCGTTTCCGGCTCGGCTATCGCGGACGTTTCGGCGGTCGGCGGGGCGATGATCCCGCAAATGATCCAGCGCGGCTACCAGCCGGACTATGCCGTGAACGTCACCATCTCGGCGGCGCTGGTCGCGCTGCTGGTGCCGCCCTCGCACAACATGATCCTGTATTCGGCCGCGGCGGGCGGCGGTATCTCGATCACCGAGCTTTTCCTCGCGGGCATCGTCCCCGCGCTGATGCTGGCGGTCGCGATCATGGTCACAGCCTACATCGTGGCGCGCAAGCGCGGCTATCAGGCGGAGCCCTTCCCGGGCTTCAAGGCGATCCTCGTGAACCTGGTGGCGGCGACGCCGGGCCTGCTGCTGGTCGGCATCATCTTCTTCGGCATCAAGAGCGGGGTCTTCACCGCCATCGAAAGCGCGACGGTTGCCGTGCTCTATGCGCTGCTGGTGACGGTGTTCGTCTATCGCAAGCTGAGCATGAAGGATTTCCTGCACGCCGTTTCGGGCGCGGTGCAGTCGACGGGGCGCATCCTGTTCGTGATCGGCGCGGCAGGCGCGTTCGGCTGGCTGATGGCCTACCTCCAGGCGCCGGCGCAGGCCGTCGAGGCGATGCAGTCCATCGCGCATGACAAGACGATGGTGCTGCTGCTGATGGTGCTGGCCCTGCTGGTGCTCGGCACGTTCATGGACATGGCGCCGCTGATCATCATCGCGACGCCGATCTTCCTGCCGGTGGCCCGGGCCTATGGCGTGGACCCGGTGCATTTCGGCGTCATCCTGATCCTGTCGTGCGGCATCGGACTGCTGACGCCGCCGGTGGGGTCGGTGCTGTTCATCGGATCGGCCATCGGCAAGATCGATGTGGCGAAAGCGGTGAAGGGGCTGTGGCCGTTCTACATCGCGATGATGGCCGTGCTGATCGCGGTCGTGCTTGTGCCCGAGCTGTCGCTGACGCTTCGGGACTGGGGCAAGTGATCCCCACGCGCAGGCTCGCGCTGGCCGGAGCGATGGCGCTCGGCGGATGCGCGAGCCTTGGCGGCGAAGGGATCAGCTTCGAGACGTTCGATGTCTGGCCGGATGGGCCGCCCGGCGGCGAGGGCGTGACGGCGGCTGAGGAAATCATCGAGCGGTCGAAGGACAAGGCGAGGCCGGATCGCGCCGTGATCCATGTGCGGCGGCCGACGCTGAAAGTGTTCAGGCCGGCGCGGCCGGATGGATCGGCGGTGCTGGTGATCCCTGGCGGCGGATACCAGCGCGTCGTGCTCGACAAGGAGGGCGATGAGACGGCGCGCTTCCTTGCGCGGGCGGGCGTGACGGCGGGCGTGCTGGCCTATCGTCTGCCGGGCGATGGCTGGTGCGACGGGATCGATGCGCCGCTGGCGGATGCGCGGCGGGCGATGCGGATGCTGCGGGCGCAGCCGGGGATCGATACGAGGCGCGCGGGCGTGCTGGGATTTTCGGCGGGCGGGCATCTGGCGGCGAACCTTGCCTTGCAAACTACGGATGCGGCGGAGCGGCCGGACTTCGCGGCGCTGATCTATGCGGCGTATCTGCGGGGGAATCTGCCGAGTGGGATCGATGGCGGGCGAGACCTGATCGGGGCGGTCTCGCGCGGGACGCAGCCGATGTTCCTGCTGCACGCGGCGGACGATGCGACGGTTCCGGTGCAGGGCAGTCTCGACATGCAGACCGCGCTGAAGGCGGCGGGCGTTTCGGCGGAGCTGCATGTGTTTCCCGAAGGCGGCCACGGGTTCGGGATCGCCGGCGCGGCGGGCAAGCCCGTGGCGGTATGGCCGGAACTGCTGCTGGCGTGGGGACGCGCGCGCGGGGTGTTCCGGGGGTGATGGTGCGGCTGCGCGTTGGTGTTGGATGGCTGGGTTTGGCCAAAACAAAGCTCAGCTAGGTGGCGATGCTTCGCCAAGCGGTGAACTTGGGTTCGCGCTTCCGCGAATTTTGGCCCGTCGGCAAGATGAGAGCGAGCGACCGGACTTGGCCCAATCCTGACCTTGGCTTCAGTGAATCCTCACCCACATCATCTGTTATAAGAGGCGAAGGTCTCGATCTAAGAACATCCGTTTGGGGGGCAAAATGCGGCCATTCGATCTCAGGATTTGTCACCGCGCAACGCTGGCCGCGTTGTTCGCTGCGGGCTGCTCGCCATCCAAGTCACCATCGGAAGCACCCAAACTAGTCGCGGCGTCAGCTGTCCCGCGAGAAGCGCCGACTGTGGAGCTTTCGCCGACCGATCTTGATACGCATGTGGTTATTCCTTTGCGGCACGACGTCATTGAGAAACTGCCTGGAGAGTGGCGGTCAACAGATGACGACAACACGACGTTGACGGTGACGTCGTCGTGGTGGCGGGAGAGCGGTGCGAACACGCCTGCTCAGTGGCGTGTATTCCAAGGACGTAACCGACCCGGAGATGCGCTGACGTGTCCGGCGAAGTACACATGGCTTTTTCTCGAGGTTCGGTCGCCAAGTGGAGACCGGTGCTACAAGGTCGAAAAGATCGAAGACGAGACCTTTGAAATTATGGATGCCCGAACCGGACACGTTCGTCATTTTCAACGCCCAAAGTGAGCGGTGTGCGCAAAAGAGAGTGACCGCTTCCGGCGATTTCCCGCCGGTGGGGCGGAGCAGGGCTAAGGGCGGAGGTTGGCCCAATTCAGCCGTTGACCATTCCAGCTGCGTGATCGAATGCCCGCCTTGCGCTCGCGCTGCATCCGACACCAAGATGCGCCCCGAACGAAGGAAACATCCCATGACAGGCATGCGTCTCAGAAAGCCAGGGGGCCTGGAAAATATCTCTGCGGGCATCGCCGCGGCGGCTGCGCCGGGACCAGGCGAGATTACCGTGCGGCTGCACGCGTCTTCGGTCAACTTCCACGACTATCTCGTCGTGACAGGCAAGATCCCGGTCGAGGACGAACGCATCCCGATGTCGGATGGCGCAGGCGTTGTTACCGCGGTCGGCGCTCGCGTCACCGAGTTTTCGGTTGGAGACAATGTGGTCTCCACGTTCTTTCCCGACTGGCATGGCGGCGAGCCGACCGTCGAGCTTCTTCGCGCCGTTCCCGGCGACCGCGCCGACGGCTATGCGCGCGAGACTGTCACAGCGCCGGCGACGTCCTTCACCAGAGCGCCCAAAGGATATTCGCACGCGGAGGCGGCGACGCTTACCTGCGCAGGCCTGACGGCGTGGCGGGCGCTCGTCGTCAACGGAAACCTCAAGGCAGGCGATGTCGTGCTGACGCAGGGGACGGGCGGTGTGTCGATCTTTGCGCTGCAGCTGGCGAAGGCCGCGGGCGCGATCGTGATTTCCACGACATCGAACGCGGACAAGGCGGCACGGCTGAAGACGCTCGGCGCTGATCACGTGATCAATTACAAGGAAGACACGGAGTGGGGCCGCACCGCCAAGAAACTCACCGGCGGACGTGGCGTCGATCACGTCGTGGAAATCGGCGGCGCTGGAACCATCGAACAATCGATACGTGCGAGCAGGCTCGGCGGCCACATCTCACTGATCGGCGTGCTGGCCGGCTACGCCGGTCCGATCAACACGGCCCTGCTCATGAGCATGCAGATCCGGCTCATTGGAATCACCGTTGGCGCGCGCCAGCACCAGCAGGACATGATCCGCGCCATCGATGCCAACGGCATCAAGCCGGTACTCGATCAGTCATTCACGCTGGACAAGCTCGCCGACGCATTCCGGCGGCAGGAATCAAACCGGCATTTCGGCAAGATCGTTCTGGAATGGTGATACACGACGGTTGAATGGATGCGAGCGAAAGGCCGCAGACGTTGCACCGCCGCAGGCTTGTGATCTGATCGTGACTCTTGAACAGAGGCAACGGAGCGAACGGCTGCTTTCGGCGAAGTCTCGCCGTTGCCGATCGGCGTGATCTCCCGGTCCGTGTCCCCGTCGAACCATGATGGCGTGCTTGCCGGTGTTCGCGGCTACCCCGGCGGTCCGGAGATCAGTGCTTGGTGCGGCGGGGTGGGCGGGGGCGGTTGGCGGCGGCGATGCGGAGGGGCACGCGGGTTGCGGGGCGGGGTTTTGATTTCTTCGCTGGGCGTTTCGGCTTTGTCGCCTTTGCACGGGCGGCTTTCGGTTTTGCGCTGCTCGGCTTCGCAACTGGCCAGCGGCCGGTCTGTTCTTCCCAGTGGGCGCGGCAGAGGGAGACGTACATGGATTTCTCGATGCCGACCTGATCGCCTGTCGTCAGCGCGCGGCCGTCGGCGGTCTGGCGGACGACCATCGTAGCCTTGCGGCCGCAATGGCAGATGGTGCGGATCTCGCGCAGCGAGTCGGCGATGGCGAGAAGTTCGGCGGAACCCTCGAACAGCTCGCCGCGGAAATCGGTGCGCAGGCCGTAACACAGCACGGGGATGCTGAACCGGTCGGCGATGCGCGCGAGTTGCCAGACCTGATCCTTCGTCAGGAACTGCGCCTCGTCGACGAAGATGCAGTCGATCTTCTTCCTTTTCTGCTCGCGCATGATCCAGGCGTGAAGGTCGTCGGCCTGGCTGTAAAGGCAGGCCTTCGCGTTGATGCCGATGCGCGAGGTGATGCGGCCTTCGTCCGTCGTGGCGTAGAGCGAGGACGTGAAGAGGAGCGTGCGCATGCCGCGCTCGTGGTAGTTCCACGAGGCCTGCAGGAGGACGGTCGACTTGCCGGCGTTCATCGCGGCGTAGGAAAAATAGAGCTTCGACATGGGCGGCCTCGCGGGAACTTCGCGAGTTGTGCAGGCCCGGGGCGGCCGCGCCAAGGCGCCGGATGCGGCAGGGCTTGTCCGAAGCGGCCGGTTTCTGGGGACATCTGCCGGGGGACAAAGAAAAACGCCGGCGGAGGACCGCCGGCGCTTTGAGTCTTTGAAGAGGAAGCCGCCCGCCCGGGAAGAGTGGCGGGGGTTCAGCGCCCTAGTATTTGTAGCGAGCGCCGATCACGAATTCGCGGCCGGTGTGCTCGTAGTTGTTGCTGTTCTGACGGGCCGAGCTGATCCAGCGCTCGTCATACTGGTCGGTGAGGTTCAGCGCTTCGAAGGTGAGCGCGAAGTTGTCGTTCAGCTCGTAGGAGGCGGAGAAGTCGACGTTGAACGTGTCGGCCTTGCCTTCGACGTCGTTGCCGCTCTGCGCCGGGACCAGCGTGAGGTATTCCTCGCGCGAGACGCCGGAGAGGCGGGCCTCGAACGGACCGTTCTCGTAGTAGAGGGTCGCGGCGATGGATTTCGGCGAGGTGCCGACGAGAGGCGCCTTGACGTAGCCGGCGCCGGCCGCCGTCGCGTTGATGATGTACTGGATCTCGCTGTCGATGTCCGTGTAGCTCAGCTGTCCGCCGAAGCCGTCGAATGGCGCCGGCAGGAAGGTGAACGGCGTCTGCGCCGTGATCTCGAAGCCCTCGAGTTCACCGCCCGGCGTGTTCGCGAAGGAGGTGACGTCGAACAGTTCGTTGTTCGACACACCCGAAGGCAGCAGCGAGTCCGGATAGCCGCTCTGGTTGTACGGGATCAGCTGGCGCCGGCGCTGCACGTAGTCGGTGATGTCCTTGTGGAAGAAGGCGACCGCGAACAGGGCCTCCGGATAGGGATACCATTCGAACGAGAGGTCGAGGTTGTCCGAACGGTTCGGCGCAACGAACGGGTTGCCGGCGTTGATCGAGAAGCCCGGCGGCTGCGTGTCGATGGAGCCGCCCGGCGTGAGCGCGGGCAGCGAGGGGCGCGCGACCGTGGAGGCGGCGGCGAAGCGGACGATGAAGTCGTCGACCGGCTCGACCGAGATGTTGAAGGCCGGCAGCACGTCGTCATACTTGTGTTCGACCGACAGCGGTGCGCCGTTGGAATAGCCCGTCGCGTTCACTTCCGTCTCGACATAGCGGACGCCGAGATTGCCGCGGATCGGAACGTTGTAGACGTCGAAGTTGAAGTCGCCCTGGATCCAGAAGCCGGTTGTGGTTTCCTCGGCCGAGCGATTCTCGGCGAGGCTGCTGGCGGCGTCGGTGCGGAAGTCGCCGAAGGTGTTGATGCAGTCGCACTCGAAGTCGATCAGCGCGTTGAGCTTGGTGATCGAAGGAACGAGCCAGGACGTGGGCGTGCCGGTGGGCAGATCCATGCCCGAGCCGAAGCCGGTGAGGACTTCCGAATAGGCGCCGATGCCGGTCGAGCCGAGCGCGGTGAGCACGCTGGCGGGCAGAGCTTCCGTTGTGCGGCGGGATTCCGTGCCGACGAAGGAGAACTTCTTGTAGGTGCCGCCGCCCTTGAGCGTGAGCCAGTCGTTGGCGTCGTATTCGAGACGGCCGTCGACGGTTTCGAACTCGTTGATCGCCTTGTTGGGACGCAGGCGGATCAGCGAGGCGTCGCCCAGCGCGGTGGACGAGGAAAACGCCCAGTTGGCGGGGTTGGTGACATCGAAGCCGTAGTTGAAGGCCGGCAGGTTGGGGTTTGAGTAGTCGTACGAATAGCCGTCAACGTCGTAGCGCTCGAACGAGAGCGTGGTCTGGTTCGGGTTGTACTGCACGGCGCGCGTGTGGCCGACGCGGAGTTCGCCGCGCAGGGCGGAGCTGAACTCCTGCTCGAACAGCAGGGCGTTCTGGAAGAATTCGGTCTCCAGATTGTCGCGGCGCTGTTCAACGCGCAGGTCGACGTCGTTGAATGTGCCTTGCACCAGCGTGTTGTTGGCGTCGACCGTGCCGGTGAGCAGATCGGTCGAGCGCAGGCCGCTGGCGGCGGTTTCGCGGGCGAAGCTGATCGCCTCGAGGAATTCCTCGTGACGCTGCTCCTTCAGGTTTGCGTAGAGCAGGTCGTAGGTGATGACGGTGGACTCAAGCGGCTGGTATTGCACCGAGAAGGTGGACCCGAGGCGCTCGCGGTCGTAGCTGATGCGGCCATAACGCGGGATGCGCGGGTGGGCGGCGTTGTTGGCCGCGGTGGCGGCGGCCGTGCCGGTCAGTGTGCCGCTGGGCGTGTTAATCGGTCCGGTGATGGTCTGGTAGCAGCGGTTGGCGCCCGCGGCGGTGCCGGAGGTCGGCGGCACGGTAGCGCAGCCATCGGCCGACGGGATGCGGAAACGGCCCGAGGAAGAGCCTTCTTCGATCGTGTTGCGCTTGGAGTAGGCGATCGAGAAGAGCGCGCCGAGCTGGCCGTCGAGCCAGCGGTCTGAGACCAGGAAGGTCGTGCGCGGATCGAGGTTCTGGGCGAGATCGTTGTAGGAACCCTGGACGCCGGCGGCCATGGTGAAGCCGTTGTAGTCGAACGGGCGGGCGGTGGTGAGATCGACGGTGGCGCCGAGAGAGCCTTCCTCGACTTCGGCGGACTGCGACTTCGAGATCTTGATCGAGTTGAACAACTCGGATGCGAAGACGTTGAAGTCGAAGGCGCGGTTGCGGTTCTGACGGCCGTCGCGGCCACCGGTGGTGGCGAGCGCTTCGAGGCCGTTGAGGCGGACGCGGACGAAGTCGGACGAGAGGCCGCGAACGTTGATGGTGCGGCCTTCGCCGCCATCGCGGTCGATCTGGACGCCGGGCACGCGCTGGAGCGATTCAGCGAGGTTGAGATCGGGGAAGTCGGCGATGTCTTCCGAGGAGATCGAGTCGGAGATGCCGCTGTCGTCGCGCTTGTCTTCGATGGCGGCGGCGAGCGAGCCTCGGAAGCCGGTGATGACGACGACGTCCTCTTTCTCTTCCTCCGCCGGCGGCTGCGTGTTCTGTGCGATCGCCGTTCCCGCGAAGGCCGTGGTCAGCGCGATCAGCGATGCGCCAAATCCGAGACGCGCCAGTGCCGCGCGCATGCTCCGTTGAGCCATTGTGTCCGCTCCCTGTCGTGCGCAGAGCTCGCCTCTCGCGGCCCGTTCATGCTGACAGGCAGGTTCCCCCACCTTGCGCTGACACTAGCGATAGCGGCGATGAAACAGGCTCGCAAGAAAAAATGACACCGGTTTCCATTTTTTTGATCGAGCGTCCGGAATCGCGCTGTTTCCGCAACAGACACCGGTTACCGTAGGGGTAAAGTGAAGCTAGTTTTCGCGTGTGCGAACAGGCGAGCGTTTACGCCGTCGCGGAAGCCTCGGGCATGCTGCGGCGCCCTTTGAGCACGAAGGCGAGGGCGGCTAGCACGCAGAGGATGCCGGCGCCCTGGAAGGCCAAGGCGTAGGAGCCAAGCTCGGTGCGGATGACACCAGCGGTGAGCGCGGCGAAGCCGGCGCCGAGCTGGTGTGCGGCGAAGATCCAGCCGAAGACGAGCGTAGCGCGCGGGCCGAACGCGTCGGCGGTGAGTTTCACCGTCGGCGGCACGGTGGCGATCCAGTCGAGGCCGTAGAAGACGGCGAAGACGGTGAGCGCGACGGGATCGAAGCCGGAGAGCGGCAGGTAGATGAGCGAGATGCCGCGCAGGCCGTAGTAAATGAACAGAAGCATGCGCGCGCTGTAGCGGTCGGTGAGCCAGCCGGAGGCGACGGTGCCGACGAAGTTGAAGCCGCCCATCAGCGCGAGCGTACCGGCGGCGGCGGTCGCGGGGATCAGGTAGTCGCCGCACATCGGGATGAGGTGCATCTGCACGAGCCCGTTGGTGGAGGCGCCGCAGACGAAGAAGGCGCCGGCGAGAATCCAGAAGACAGGCTTGCGGACAGCGACGGCCAGCGCTTCGAACGGCGCGAGGAAGAGATTGCCTTGCGGCGCAGGCGCTGGTGCGAGCGGCGCGTCGGACTTGGCGCCGAACGGGCGCAGGCCGACATCGGCGGGATGGTTGCGGATGAAGACGATCACGAGAATCGCGGCCGCGGCATAGAACACGCCAAGCGCCAGCGTGGCGGTGCGCCAGCCATCGAGATCGACCAGCCACGCCATGAAGGGCAGGAAGACAAGCTGGCCCATGGCTGTCGCAGCCGAGAGCAGACCGATGACGAGGCCGCGCCGCGTCTCGAACCAGCGGGTCGCGACAGTAGCGGACATCACGAGCGCGGTGAGGCCGGCGGCGAGACCGACGGTGACGCCCCACAGGGCGATGAGCTGCCAGAGTTCGATCATCCAGATCGAGACGCCTGTGCCCACGCCGATCAGGACGAGCGAGGTGACGATCACGGGCCGGAGGCCGAAGCGGATGAACAGGGCGGCGGCGAAGGGCGCAACGAGGCCGAGCAGGGCGAGGCGCAGGCCCAGCGCGGAGGAAATCTCGGCCTGCGTCCAGCCGAATTCCATCTGGAGGGGCAGGAGCATGACGCCGACCGATCCGACGGCACCGGCGGCGACGAGTGCGGCCAGGAAAGTCACGGAGGCGACGACCCACGCGTAGTGGATGCCGAGCCGCGCGAAAAAGCGGGTGATGGGATCGCCTGCTGGCCGGGCTGCTTCGAGGCTCGCCATTGTTATTGTCCGTCTTCTTCTGGCTGGAAGTCAGCCCTATATGACGGGGGTCATATACTGGCGCAACCGGCGACGACCCGGCTATCCCGCAGGAAATATGATGAGTATCATGAGATCGCCTGCCCCGGCCTTGCTGAGGCGGGGTTGCTGAAAGAGTTTCGCTGATGGCCCGCTATTCGAGCGATCACAAGGACAAGACCCGCGCCGCCATCGTGGATGCTGCGGCCGAGCGCATACGCTCGGGCGGGTTCGATGCGCTGGGCGTTGCGAGCATCATGGCGGAGGCAGGACTGACGCATGGCGGCTTCTACGCGCACTTCCGCTCGCGTGATGCACTACTTGCGGCGGCGGTGGAGCGTTTGTTCGAGAAAGCATGCGAGACGGTGGACTATTTCGACGGCAAGCACGGCGCGAACGCGCTGGAGAAGTATGTCGACTTCTATCTGTCGCCCCGGCATCGCGATGATGTGGAGCATGGCTGTCCGATACCGGCGTTGACGGGCGAAGCGCGGCGGGCTGCGCCTGTGGTGCGAGAGGCGTTCGAGGCGGGGCTGGATCGGCTGGCTGAGCGGCTTGGCAAGCTGATGCCTAAAGGCAAGAAGGCGGCGCTGGCGCTGTTCGCGGAGATGGCCGGCGTGCTGAGCGTGTCGCGCACGCTGGCCGATGCACGGGCTTCAGGCGAGTTGCTCGCGGCGAAGCGGAAGGCGATTGCGGTTTAAGCGCCGGGGCGTAGGCCGCAATCGGGGAAGCTAGAATCCGCTCTCGACATACTTGGAGACGTCGTCGAGTTCGGCGGCGGAGAGGGCGGCGGCGAGCGGGGGCATCTTGTCGCCCGAGTTGATCATGCCCTTGGTGATCTTTTCCTTGATCGACGCGTATTCGTGGCCAGCGGTGAGGGCGACGCCCATTTGCGTGCCGGCGCCGTTCGGGCCGTGGCACATGGCGCACGTGCGCGCGTAGACGGCGGCGCCGTTGGCGAGTTCTTCCTTGGTTGCGCCGGCGGCGGCGGGCGAAGCAGCAGGCGTTGCCGGCGGCGCGGGTGTGGCGCCCGGCGCTGCCGCGACATCGGTCGGCGGCGTGGAAGACAGCGAGTCCGAGGTGTTCTCGGCGGCGGGACCGCTCGGCGCGGTGGGCTCGGCGATCGGAGCGGGCGGCGGGGTTTCCGGCGCGGGCTCGGACGGCGCCGGGTTGCAGGCGGCGAGCGCGATGAACGCAGCAGCAGTCAGAAGAACGGTATGCAGTTTCACGTCTCGCCTCTCATGTGGTCGCCTGAATCAGTTCGGCATCGCCGGATAACCCGGCTCGGTCTGGATGCCGAATGAATTGATCGCAAGTCCCGTCATCGTATAGCCGCCGACCGTGTACACGATCTCAATGCGTTCCTTCATGCCGTAATAGTTCGCAAGTTCGGCCCAGGTTGCATCGGAGATGAACGCTTCGCGGCGGAGTTCGTCGGCGGCGGTGAGGACGGCGCGCTGGCGCGGGCTCCAGCCGGGGGCGGTGGGGCCGGTCGCGATGGCGGCGATCTGCGTTTCCGTGAGGCCGGCGGATGTCGCGGACTCGTGGTGGTGCGCCCATTCATACCCCGCGCGAATGTTCCAGGCGGTACGCATGATCAGCAGTTCGCGGGTTTCGGGGTCGAGCATGCTGTCGCGCTGCAGGTAGGAGCCGAATCGGACGCGCGGGCCGTAGAGCTTCGGGTGGTTCAGCATCGTCTTGTAGAGATTGAACAGCGTGCCGTCGGGGCGGATCTGCGGGCCGACCATTGCGCGATGTTCGGCGGTCCAGTTCGCGGGTTCTATCGGGGCGATGCGCGGGGTTGTGAGGCGCGCTGATGACGGGCGCGTGGCGGTGGCGGGGAGCGGCAGGTCCGTGGGCATGAAGTCGACGGCCTGCGGTTCGACTTGGATGCCGAGCGTGTTCAGCGCCATCGACACGAGCTGGTACTGGGCAGAGGTGAAGAGCAGTTCCATCACTTGGCTGTCGGAATAGGTCTTGCGGAGCTCGGTCCAGGTCGCATCCGAGATGATGGCGTCGTAGCGGAGTTCGTCGGCCATCTTGAGAACGGCGCGATCCGCGTCCGACCATGTGGCGGCGTCGGGCGCGGCGGCGATGGCGCGGAGTTCGGCGTCCGTCATGCCGGCGGACGCCTTTGCAATGCGGGCGTGCTGTGACCATTCATACGGCGACTGGCAGAGCCAGCCCATGCGCAGCATCGCCATCTCACGATGGCGCGGGGAAATCGTGGAGCCGTTGAGCAGGATCTGACCGAGCGGGGACCAGCGATTGTAGAGATCAACGTGGTGCGCGAGCGTGCGGTAGATGTTGAGGTTGGAGCGGCTGCCCAGCATGTCGCGCTGCGCTTCGGAGAGATCGGTCTCGTCGACGACGGCGAGACGCGGTTCAGAGAGGCGCGGTGTGAACGTGGTCGGGGTCATTGTGCAGCCCGTGGCCAGCCCAGACGCAAGCAAGGCAGCGGCGATCGCGGCAAGGCGCATGGCGGTTCCCCCGAGACGTTTCTATCTGGGGTCAGACTTGCATGCCGCGGGGGCGTTCGCCAACGACTTCGAGCAAGGCGGTGGGTCCGCCGCGCCGTTTCGCTTCAGCGATGATGCCGGCGATGTTGGTCGCGCCGAAGGCGAGCCGCCAGGCCGTGCCGTGGAAGGCGTCGACGGCGGAGGTGTCACCGAGCGCTTTCATCGAGATCACGTCCTCGACCAGAACCATGCGCGGGCCGGGCTCGTAGCAGGCGAGCAGGCAGGAGAGCAGGGCGACATGGTCGAAGGCGACCACGAACACGCTCTCGCTGCGCCATTCGTGCAGGAGTGAGGCAAGGCCGGGCGATTCCGCGACAGAGCGTCCGTCGTGCAAGAACACCTTCTCCGACATCAGCGGGTTGAGGCCTGCCGTGGGCGAGCCGTCGCGCGCGCGGATCACCGGCTGCGTGCGGCGGCGGGCGTGGACGATCTGCCAGCTGAGGCGGCGGCCGAGCGAGAGAAGCTGGCGCGCGCTGTGGACCGACTTCGGATCCGGCTCATGGTCCGGGAGTGCATCGACCTGGAGGTCGATGCAGAGGAGGCGGCTTGTTGGAGGGGTCATGGATCAGGCCACCGCCGGTCTAGCGGCGGATCGGTCCAACACGTTCTCGTGGTCCCATTCGCCCTCGGGGCGCATGACGATGTAGGGATCGCTGTCGATGGTGATGGCGTCGTGGCGCACGGCCAGCTGCCGCTCGCATTCGACATAGTCGTAATCCGAGAAGCGGAAGCCTTCACGCCCCTCGCGCGGGAGGAAGCCGAGTTGTTTCCAGAACGGCACGAGGCGTTTCTGGATGTAGCCGACGGCGTGGGTGTAACCCTTGCGCGCGATGATCTCGACCGCGGTCTCGATCATCAGCTTCACCAGAGATCCGCCACGTACGTGTTTCATCACGCACACACGCTCGATCTTGGCGAAACCCGCGAAGAAGCGGATGCGCAAGGTCGCCACCGGCTCACCACGCAGGTAGGCGATCAAATGGAGTGAGGAGAGGTCGTTGTTGTCGAACTCTTCCTCGTAGGGGCAGTCCTGCTCGGCGAGGAACACCGACGAGCGGATGGCGACGACCTTCATGAAGTCGGCGAGGTCGCGGACGACTTCGACGCAGAGGTCATTGCGCTTGTGGTTGTTCTGGACGGCCATCATGAGGAGGCATCCTCCATCACGCTATGGCAGCGCCAGAACAGGTGCTCGACGCCATCGAAGGGAAAGAAGCCGAGGTGGCGCATGATCCTGGCGCCAGCCTCGGTGGAGTCTCTCCCGAAGAAAGGAAGATCAGGGAAGTATTTGTCGATGAGGGTGCGGAGGGCGAGGACCAGCGCGCCGCGGCTGACCTGATCCTTGCCGGCGTAGCACCAGCAGTAGAAGCCCGCGAGCGGCTCGCCCATGCGCGAGACCCAGCGCGGGTTGATGTTGGCGGCGTCGAAGTAGCCTTCCGTCAGCGCGGCGACGCCGGCCTCGGTCAGCGCCAGCGTGGCGAGGAAGCCCGTGACTGCGTCCTGGCGACGCACGACCCAGATGGTGGCGCCGGTCATGGCGTCGACGCGCTTGATTTCCTCGAGCGAGGCGAGCTTGGGCCCGAGATGCTCGACGGCAAGGGCGTGGACGTCCAGAAAATCCTGCTCGGTTACAGCGTGCTGCAACTTCACAGTGGCCATCATCTCTTCCGAGACACCCGGCATGTACCTCGCGTGGAGACGATCGCCTCCAAGCGATCGCAGCGCGCTTCGCGCGTCGATCATTTCCGCCAACATCACCGGCCCGCCGTTTCTTTTAATCTCTTGCTAACCATTCACCACAAACTGGAGGGTGGCGCTTCAGCCATTTGGGCACACCGGGTATGACGACCAAGGAAGGGAGCGAACGGCTGGTCCGTGAACTGGTCGACTGGTCCGACCTGCGCACCTTCTATGCAGTGGCGACAGCGGGCTCGATGAACGCCGCCGCCGAGCAGATGGGCGTCACCCAATCCGCGATTTCCAAGCGCCTCGGGCAGCTCGAATTAAGGCTTGGCGCGCGTCTGCTCGAACGGTCGCCGACAGGTATCCAGCTGACGGAAGCGGGTGCGGAAGCGCTCGACCATGTCACCACGATGATGCGCGCAAGTCAGTCGCTGGAGAACACCCTCAAGGGACTTGAGACGAAGGCCGAGGGCGAGGTGAAGCTGTGGTCGAATGACGGGGTGCTTGCTTACTGCATCTCGCCGAAGGTCGGGGCTTTCCTTGGCGAGAACCCGGGACTGCGCCTGTCTATACTGTCGGACCGCAATCTGCCGAAGCAGGGACAGGGGTATGCCGACGTCGTTGTGGGCTTCGAACAGCCAAAGCAGGCGGAGGTGATTTCCTTCCCCGTCGCGACCTTGCACTACTGCGCGTTCTCGAGCCGCGACTACATGGCGACCTACGGGTCGCCTGCGGGTCTTCTGGATGTCGGCCATCACCGGGTGCTGAACCATGTCCACTACACCGAGAATCCGGGGTGGAAGGACAAGACCGCGCAGATCGCCGGGCTCGTGGAGCCCACAATACTGACGGATTGCTCGGCTTCGCTGCTGAATGCGACGGCTTCGGGTGCGGGAATAGCTGTTATGCCGAGTTATGCCGCGACGCTGGACAGCCGGCTTATCGCGCTGCCGATCCCGCCGCTCGCGTCGGTGAAGGTGTGGCTGAGCTTCCATGAAAGCGCTCGCCGCGTTCCACGCGTGCGGACAGTGGTGACCTGGATGCGCAACGCGTTCGACCGCAAGACCAATCCATGGTTCCGCGACGAATTCGTGCCGCCGAGCCTGTTCGGCGCCCCGCCCATCGGCGGCTGGCCGGAAGAAAAAGTGGCCTGAGCTGCCGCGACGCCGGGCGCCATGCGTCCACCGCCCAGTCTAATCCCAAGGTATGGTGGCACCCGGCGTTTGCCCGGCATAAGCTGCGCCAAAACGACAAGAGGGTGACATGGCGGACGGGATCGTCGAGAGCGCGCCGAGTCGGGAGCAGCTGATCCACGCGCTCTATGAGGCCGCGGAGCTCGAGCACAATCTGATGTGCACATATCTCTATGCCGCCTTCAGCCTGAAGACGGTGGATGAGGGGCTTTCGGCCGTGGAGGCCGAGGCGGTCGGCCGCTGGCGGAAGCAGATCGTGCAGGTCGCCATCGAGGAGATGGGGCACCTGACGGCGGTCTGGAACATCACGGCGTCGCTGGGCGGACAGCCGCGCTTCGGGCGGGGCAATTTCCCGCTGGATCCGGGCTACCTGCCGGCCGGGATCGTCGTGAAGCTGGCGCCGTTCAATACGGACGTGTTGCAGCACTTCATCCATCTGGAGCGGCCGATCGGTTCGGATGAGCCGGAAGGAACCGGATTCGAGCCGGAGCGGATTTTCCGGCGGGACACAGGTTCGAAAGGTCGGCTGACGCCGATGCCGATGGACTATGAGACGGTCGGCGTCTTCTACGAGACGCTCGGCAAGCTGCTGCGCGCCTTCTCGGCGCAGCATGGCGAGGACAACGCGTTCTGCGGCGATCCGAACCTGCAGCTCTCGCCGGCGGAGTTGCAGCTTGGCGGCGCAAAGCCCGTGCTGTGCCTGAAGACGGCGCTGCAGGCGTTCGACGCCATCGTCACGGAGGGGGAGGGTGCGTCCGCGGATTCGGAGCGATCGCATTTCCAGCGCTTCGGGACGATCCGCACGGAATACAAGAAGCTGAAGGCGGCGAACCCCGGGTTTACGCCAGCGCATCCGGCGGCGTGCAATCCGGTTCTGCGGAAGCCGCCGACGCCGGAAGGCAAGGTGTGGCTGGAGGATCCGTCGGCGATCGCGACGGTGGATCTCGCCAATTCCTGTTATCAGCTGATGCTGCGGTTGCTGGGCTATGCCTATGTCATCGCGCGTCCGCATGCCGAGAAGGGCGTGGCGCTTGATCTAGGCGTGTCGCTGATGCGGGCCTGCACCTTGCTGGGCGAGCGGGCGGCGCGGTTGCCTGCCGGGCCGAGCAATCCGTACTGCAATGCAGGCATGAGCTTCACCGCGCTGCGCGATGCGGCGCCGTTCGCGCAAGGCGCCGGCGCGCGGCGGTTCTTCATCGAGCGGCTTGGCGAGTTCGCGACGGCGGCGGAACGGATGGCGCAGGATGGCGAGGCGCGCGCTGTCGGCGCGGCGAAGCTGCTAGCCGAGCTGGCTACGCGGGCGGCAAAACAGTTCGAGAGCGCGGGCGATCCCGCGCCTGCTCCCCCTCCGCCGACGCCGAAGGGTGCGGTCGGGAATGAGGAGACGACCAAGAACAACGGCATCGAGACGGTGGTGGGCGAGAAGATCACGATCGATTTCGAGGCGAAGCGGTGCATCCATTCGCGGCAATGCGTGACAGGCGCGCCGAAGGTGTTTCTCGCGAACGTGGATGGGCCATGGATCCATCCCAATGCGATGGACGCCGAGAAGCTGGTGGCGATTGCCGAGGTCTGCCCATCCGGCGCCATCAAGTACCGGCGCAATGATGGGCGGCCCGAGGAAGCGCCGCCGCCGGTGAACCTGGCGGCCATCCGTGAGTGCGGGCCTTATGCGGTTCGCGGCGACATCGTGCTGGATGGCAAGCGGCAGGGTTTCCGCATGACGCTGTGCCGGTGCGGCGCGTCGAAGAACAAGCCGTTCTGCGATAGCTCACACCACGACATCAACTTCGATGCGTCGGGCGAGCCGCCAACTGGCAAGGCCGATATGCTCGCGGTGCGCGACGGGCCGCTCTACATCGACCCGCAGACGGACGGGCCGTTGCGCGTGCGCGGCAATCTCGAAATCACGGCGGGCACGGGCCGGGTCGTGGCGCGGATCCAGAGCGCGAACCTGTGCCGGTGCGGCGGATCGGCCAACAAGCCGTTCTGCGACGGAACGCACATGAAGAACGGCTTCAGGAGCTGATCACTGATCCATGTTGTGAGCCTGCAGGTCATCTCCTGAACGGAGTCAGAGGCTTGCGTGGTAAAGGCGTTTCAACGGCGCCGGACTGACGCAAAAACCGCCCGGAAAAGTCCACATTCACAAGGCACAAACAGGCATCCGGCGGCGCCGAGTTAATGTTCGGGACACACCCGTTTCATGTTGGCGACGCCATCTCTTGCACAACAGACGTCCGCACCAATCTTCCTCTTCCGAATGCTGGTGCTGACACGGAGACAGACATGAAGCGTGGAACTGTTATTGGCGCGACGGGTGGCCTGATTGCCGGCGTGAGCCTCGGTGCGCTCGCCCTAGCGGCCCCGTCCTTCGCGCTGTTCAACCAGAGCGCGGCCTCGGTAGCCGCGCCGGCTGCCGCCCAGCTGTCCCTGCCGGCGATCAGCCAGCAAGCGCGGTGGGGCAACCTTCCCAATCTCGCCGATCTCGTGCAGGCGGTCTCGCCCTCGGTCGTTCAGATCCAGGTACGTTCGGCCAGCCCCGTCCGCTCGATGCAATTCAACGGGCCCAACCCGTTCTCGGGTACGCCTTTCGAGGATTTCTTCGGCAACCAGATCCCCGGACGAGGCCAGCAGGGCGGTGAAGCACCTGACCGGTTCGGTTCGGGCTCCGGCTTCTTCATCGAAGGCGGCTACATCGTCACCAACAACCACGTGGTCGACGATGCGAAGAAGATGACGGTCGTGCTCGACGACGGGCGCGAACTGCAGGCGACGCTGGTCGGCACCGATCCGAAGACAGACCTCGCCGTCCTGAAAGTCACGGGCAACAACATTCCCCGTGGCCTGCCGTGGGGCGACAGCAAGACAGCGCGGCCGGGCGACAGTGTGTTCGCCGTGGGCTCGCCCTTCGGCCTCGGTAATACCGTGACCGCCGGGATCGTGTCGGCGCGCGGACGCAACATCAACTCCGGCTCGTATGACGACTTCATCCAGGTCGATGCGCCGATCAACCAGGGTAACTCGGGTGGTCCACTGTTTGACCAGTCTGGCGCCGTGATCGGCGTCAACTCGGCGATCTATTCGCCGACCGGCGGAAACGTCGGCATCGGCTTCTCGATCCCGTCGGACATGGCGAAGAGCATCGTGGCGCAGCTGATCGCGAACGGTTCGGTCGAGCGCGGATGGCTGGGCGTGAGCATCGGCCCGGTGACGCCGGACATCGCCTCGAGCCTCAATCTCGCTTCGGCGAAAGGCGCTATGGTGCAGTCCATCACCGATGGCAGCCCGGCGCAGAAGGCGGGCGTGCGCGAAGGCGACGTGATCACCCACTATGGCGAGCGCGAGATCGCGCATGTGCAGGACCTGACCCGCGCAGTGGCCGACACCAAGGCCGGCACGACGCGCGATCTCAAGGTTATGCGCGATGGCCGGGCGCAGACGCTGAAGGTGAACATCGCGGCGCTGAAGGATGACGATGCGGCGACGAAGGTTGCGGCTGTCGCGCCGGATGCAACCGACGGTTCGTCGATGAGCCTTGCCGATCTCGGCATCGGCCTGACGTCGAACAACGAGGGAGTCTTCGTGTCCTCGGTAAAGGTCAACTCGCCGGCGGCAGACGCAGGCATCCAGCTGGGCGACAAGCTGGTGAAGGTGAACCAGGCCAACGCGACAACCGCAGACGCCGTCAAGAAAGCGGTCGACGAGGCGAAGAAGGAGAAACGGTCCGCCGTGCTTCTGCAAGTGCAGCGTAAAGACCAGAGGTTCTTTGTTGGAGTTCCTTTCTCGGACGACTGATGTCGTCCGGGGAAGTGCAGGCGCGGCCGTTCCGTCGTCCGTCCCCCAAGTGAGCGGAACGACCGCGCCTGTTCCTACAAGGGCTTCCTGCTTCGCGCGGGAGCGCCTAGATCATGACGATGCGTATCCTGGTGATCGAGGACGAAGCCCGCACGGCGGACTTCATCGAGAAGGGCCTCAAGGAAAAAGGCCATGCGGTGGACGTTTGCCGCACGGGGCCTGACGGTCTGAGCTTTGCGCTTTCGGGCGATCACGACGCCATCATCCTCGACCGCATGCTGCCGCAGATGGATGGGCTCACCATCCTCAAGATGCTGCGCTCGGAAGACAAGGACACGCCCGCCATCATCCTGTCCGCGCTTGGCCAGACCGACCACAAGGTCGAGGGGCTGAAGGCCGGCAGCGACGACTATCTCGTCAAGCCGTTTGCCTTTTCGGAGTTGCTGGCGCGGCTCGAGGCTATCGTGCGCAGGCGCGATCCGCGTGCGGCCGAGCAGACGGAGCTGAAGGTCGAGGACCTGCGGCTGGACCTCGAGAAGCGCCGCGCATTCCGGGGCGCCCGTGAGATTGATCTCCTGCCCCGCGAATACGCCATCCTGGAATACCTGATGCGCAATGCCGGGCGGCCTGTGACGCGCACCATGCTGCTCAACCATGTGTGGGACTACCAGTTCGAACCGCAGGCCAACGTGGTGGACGTCCACATCTCCCGCCTTCGCCGGAAGATTGACGGCGCGGGCGAAAGGCCTTTGATCGAGACGCTGCGTGGCGAGGGCTACCGCATCCGATCGGCGGGATAGATGGCGACAAGGTTCGGTTGGGGGTCGTTGAGCGCTAGAGTCATAGGGCTCTCTGCGCTGATGACTCTGGCGATCATCACGGCCGCTTTCACACTCACCTACATCGCCGCGACGCGTATCATCGAACAGGAGACAGCCAATGTCGTCGAGGCCGAGCTGCGCGGCATCGTCGAGGCCAGCGACGGCGGGCGGAATCTCGAAGCGCTGGCTTTGGCGATACGCGACAGAGCGGTTGGAGAATCCGAAGCGATCTATCTGCTGACGGACGGCGCCGGCGCGACGATAGCGGGCAATCTTTCGGGATGGCCATCGAATGTGCGAACCGACGGGCAGTGGACTGCCGTGCGCGGCGTGCGTGCGCCGAACGGGCAGGAGGTCGAAATCGGCGCGGTGGCGTTCGTCGCGCCGTTCGGCACGCGGCTTCTGGTTGGGCGAGACCTGCGGGCGGAGCGGAACTTCCAGGCGGCGCTCATCGAGTCGGGCGCGGTGGCGTTGCTGGCGGCCGTACTGCTGGCCGGTGCTTCAGGCTTCATTCTCAATCGGCTGGTGATGCGGCGCGTCGGCGACATCGACGAGACGGCGCGGGCGATCGTCGCGGGCGACCTGTCGAAGCGCATTCCTGTGCGCGCGGGCGGCGACGAATTCGGGCGGCTGGCGGTGACGCTTAACGGAATGCTGGAACGGATCGAGGCGCTGGTGACGGAGCTTCGCACTGTCACTGACAGTCTGAGCCACGACCTACGCACGCCGTTGACGCGACTCAAGACGCAGATCCAGCGCGGCAATGATGCTGAGCTTTCCGACGCCGCGCGGCGTGAGGCGCTGGGGCAGGCGGCCGACGAAGCGGATCGCATCATCCAGTCATTCGGCGCGATGATCGATATCGCGCGTGCGGAAGCGGGGGCTGCCCGTGATCAGTTTGCCGAAGTCGACCTGCGCGCGGTCGTGCGCGGGGTCTACGAGCTTCATCAACCACTGGCCGAGGACGAAGGTGTCTCGCTATCGTTCGATGAAGGCGGTGATGCGCCCGTCACGGTGCAGGGCCATGCGCAGTTCCTCGCCCAGCTTGTGTCCAACCTCGTCGACAACGCGCTGAAGCATGGCGCCGATGGCAAGGCCGTCGCGATGGCGGTGCGGCGCGAGGGCAGCATGGCGGAAGTCGTGGTCTCCGACACCGGCAAGGGCATCCCGGAAGGGCAGCGGGAAGGGGCGCTCAAGCGCTTCGGCCGATTGGATGCCGCCCGCACGACGCCAGGCTACGGCCTCGGGCTTTCGCTGGCCGCCACGCTGGCGCGGATGCATGGCGGAGAGCTGGTGCTGGAGGACAACGCCCCCGGCCTGCGGGTCAGGGTGAGGATACCGGTAACGGGTTAGGTTCCGCACCGGACCCCAATTAATTCGCCGCACCCTTCAAAATCCCAGCAAAACGGGGCCTTCGGCGCTGCGCACGGCAGTTTTTGCCCACCCTTTTTTAACCAGTTCTTTGCGAGGGTTAACGGCCGCAAACCATAACTTCGCAAGGAGAACAGGCATGGATGGCCTGGAGGTTCTCGACTTTGGCCGCGACGCGCTCTGGACGACTGTCTGGATGTGCGCCCCGGCGATGATCGCCGGTCTGGTGGTCGGTCTGGTGATCGCCTTCTTCCAGGCGCTGACCCAGATCCAGGAAATGACGCTGGTCTTCGTGCCGAAGATCATCGCGATCTTCGCCGCGCTGCTGATCTTCCTGCCGATGATGGGCGCGCTTCTGGCCGGCTTCGCCAATGAGGTCTTCACACGCATAGCCGAGTTCTAGGAGCCGTATCGGTTGGACTGGCTTACCCAATACGCCTGGATCGGAGCGCTGCTGTTCACGCGGCTTGGCGCCGTGATGATGATCGCGCCGGGCTGGGGCGAGCAGACGACGCCGGCCATGATGCGTCTGGGCGTCGCCGTGCTGGTGACGGCCACGCTGGCGCCGACGCTGGCAGGTAGCGCGCCGCCGCTGCCTAGCAGCATCACGGGCGCCTTTCCCATGATCATCACCGAGATCATCACCGGGCTGATCTTGGGTCTTGGCGCGCGTCTGATGATGAGCGCGCTGCAGGTTGCGGGGGCGACCGTAGGTCTCGCTTCGGGCCTGGGTTTTGCGCAGCAGGTTGATCCCATCGCGAGCCAGCCTGCGGCGATCTTCTCCGGCTTCTTCTCGATGATGGGTGTCGTGCTGATCATGTCGGCCGGACTGCATCGGGTGATGATCGAGGCGGCGGCGGACAGCTACACGATCTTCCCGCCGGGCGCGTTCCCGCCCATCGGCGATGCGACGCAGTTCGTCATCGATGCGGTGTCGAACTCCTTCCGGCTGGGCATCCAGATCGCGGCGCCGGTGCTGATCTTCTCGCTGATATTCAACGTGGCGCTCGGTCTCATCTCCCGCCTGATTCCGCAGGTGCAGGTCTTCATGACAGCGATGCCGCTGTCGGTGATGCTGGGCCTCGCGGTGACCGCGCTGGGTCTGGGCGGCGGGATGATGATCTGGCTGGAGGAGATGGATCGCCAGATGCATCTCTTCACGAGGTAGCGCACCGTGGCAGAAGATCAGGACAACAGCCAGAAGACAGAAGATCCGACACAGAAGCGGCTGGAAGAAGGGCGCAAGAAAGGCGACATCGCCAAGAGCCAGGACGTTCCGATCTGGTTCCTGATGATGGCGTCGGCTGCGATCATGGCCGGCGCCGGGCCGCTGGCGGGAATGATCGCCGATCCGCTGGCGCGCATCATGGACCATCCGCATGCTTTCAGGTTGAGCGAAGGTGGCGCGCAGCAGTTGATGGGCAGCCTGCTGATGTCGCTGGCGCTGCCGCTGACAATCATCTTCGGCATCATCGCGGTTTCAACCGTGATTGGTCACATCGTCCAGCACCGTCCGCTGTGGACCGCCGAGAAGATGAAGCCGGATCTTGCGAAGCTCTCGCCGGCCAAGGGCCTGACGCGGATGTTCGGCATGCAGGGCTGGATGAACCTGTTCAAGTCGTTCCTGAAGATGGGAGCGATCACGGGCGCGATGATGTACGCCGTCTGGCCGGAGGCGACGGCAATCTCGGAAGCTGGGCGGCTTGAGCCCGCGGGCCTTCTGGCGATGACGCAGGCGATCGCGGGCAGGCTTCTGCTGGCGGCCGTCGTGGTGGTTGGCATCATCGCTGCGATCGACTTCCTCTATCAGCGCTGGAGCTTCATGCAGCGCATGCGCATGTCGCGCCGGGATATCAAGGACGAGGTCAAGCAGCAGGAAGGCGATCCGCACGTGCGCGCACGCCTGCGCCAGATCCGCCTGGAGCGGTCGCGCAAGCGCATGATGCAGAACGTGCCGAAGTCGACGGTCGTCATCACCAACCCGACCCACTACTCTGTTGCGTTGCGCTACGATCCGGAAAAGGACGCTGCGCCCGTCTGCCTGGCCAAGGGTGCGGACGATGTGGCGTTGCGCATTCGCGAAGTGGCCAAGGAACACAACATCCCGATCATCGAGAACGTGCCACTGGCGCGGGCTCTGTTTGCGTCGGTCGAGGTCGAGGAGAGCGTGCCACGCGAGCATTTCGAGGCGGTCGCCAAGATCATCGGTTTCGTCTTGAACACGGCCAAAGGGAGGCGTCGATGAGCGCGTCTGCCCTGCTTCTCCACAGGAAGCTGATCGGGTCCGCCGGCAGGGGTTGGCGACCCGTGGCCACTACCCATGGTGACCCAGCCCCCGAACTGACTCAGACTGCCCCCCTAGGGAATGTGTCCGAGGGCTGGAATTCATCGAAGAGTCAAAACGTTAACGCCGATTCGGGTGCTAACCCGGGCCGGTCCGAATCACCTCACTACTCTCCTGCAGAACAGCGGAAGCCGACCCATGCCTGAGCCCAAAGAGCACAACGAGTACGAAACCACCGTCACGCCGGCCCCGGAGCCGCGTCGCAAGGGCTTCGACTACATCCAGCTCGGCTTCTGGCTGGCGCTGGCTGTCGCGGGCGGCGCGGCCGGCATGGCGCTGACCTGGAGCGAGGCCGTGGGTCCTGCTGGAGCGGTGCTGGTCATCGCGCTGGGCATGATGGCGCTGGTGCTGGTGATGTGGGTGATGCGTGGCGCCGGACGGAAGCTCGGCATGTTCCCCGAGCGCGGCGCGGCGGAAGCGGCTGCGCAGTCGACCAAGCGGCATATCTGGCTAGAGGCCCTGATCGAGCCGGCGCTGATCTCGGACCGGGGCGGCGCGACCGTGGCGGCCAATGCGGGCTATCTGGAGATCGCGCAGCTTGCGCACGTCTCCGGCGACAGCGCGCATGCGCCGTCCGTGGACCGGCTGTTCTCGTCCAACCCCGGCATGGCGGCCCCGATCTATCGCCTGTCGAAGGCGGTGAAGATGGGTGTGGCCAAGACGGAGATGTTGCCGGCGCTGTTGTTCGGCGACAGCCATACGGCGATGCAGTTCGAGGCGAGTGTTGCGCCGCTGGGCAAGACGCGGGCACTGTGGCGCCTGCGGCGGGTCGAGGCGGGATCGCAGGCGGCCGGCGCTGGATCGGTCGATGCGCGCGCGCTCTACGTTGAGGATGCTCCGGTTGGCTTCTTCTCCGCGCGCCGCGATGGCCGCGTGGTCTACATCAACCAGACACTGCGCCAGATGCTCGGCCTGCCGGACGGCGACAACGCGCTGCGGCTGGAAGACATCATGCGTCCCGAAGGCCTCAAGCTGATGAAGCGCGATGTGCGCGGCTCGGCGAGCCAGCGGGCGGAAGTCGTGCTTCGCGCGCGTGATGGCGTCGAGACGACGGCGACGCTGATCACGGTCTGGTCGGGCAAGGGCGCGGATGCGCTGACGCGTTCGATCGTCTATGTCGCGAGCGCGACAGAGCAATCCGCGCGCCGCGCGCCGGTTGCGCAGATCGCGGTCGAGCCGCGTAGCGGCGTGCGCGTGGACGACACGATGTTCTCCGACGCCCCGTTCGGCGTCGTGCGCCTCGATGGCGAAGGCGTCGAGACCGCGGTGATGATGGACGCCAACCGCGCGCTGGTCGAACTGACCGGCGGACGCGCCCAGCCGGGCGCACGCTTTGCCGACCTGTTCGTGGCCGAGCAGGGCCCGCAGGCGCTGGCGGACGAACTAGCCAAGGCTCTCGACGGCGCCCACAGCTTCAAGCTGGCGGGCACGAAGGATGGTTCGGCGGATGTGTTCGTCACCCTCGACCGGCAGGGCCGCCCGTCGGCGGCTTACGTCATCGACACGACCGAGAAGAAGCTGTTGGAAACGCGTCTCGCTCAGGGCGCCAAGCTGCAGGCGCTCGGCAAGATGGCGGGCGGGCTCGCGCACGAATTCAACAATATGCTCGCGGGCATCATCCTCAACGTCGACAAGCTGCAGATCCGTCACCCCCCGGGCGATCCGACCTATTTCGAGCTGAAGTCGATCAACGAGTTCGCCGCGCGCGGCGCGCAGCTGATCCGCACCATGCTGGCGTTCACGCGCCGTCAGGTGTTCGTGTCGGAAGTGTTCGACGTGACGGATGCGCTGTCGGACTACTACGTTCTGCTGCGCGACATCATCGACGAGCGCATCAAGCTCGACATCGTGCACGGCCGCGACCTGCCGCGCATCAAGGGCGACAAGGGACAGCTGGAAACGGCCGTCACCAACCTATGCACCAATGCGCGCGACGCGATGATCGAGAAGAGCGGCGGCGGCCGCCTGTTGATCCGTACGTCGCGTTCGGATGCGGCCGCAGCGCGCAAGGACGGCTTCGTCCATGTGGTCGAGGGCGAGTACGTGCTGATCGAGGTGATCGACGACGGCCACGGCATTCCGCCGGAGATCATGGAGAAAATCTTCGAGCCGTTCTTCACGACCAAGGCGGAAGGCAAGGGCACGGGCCTCGGCCTCGCGACTGTCTATGGCATCGTGAAGCAGCTGGGCGGCTACATCTATCCGGTCTCGAAGGTTGGACGTGGCACGACGTTCAAGATCTTCCTGCAGGCGTGGGACGGCGTGGAAGAGCCGGCGCTTCCGGCCGAACAGGCCGCTGCGTCTGAGCCTTCGAGCTCGTCGCGTCCGGTCGGCGATCTTGCCGGCCGTGGCAGTATCCTGCTGGTCGAGGACGAGGACGGCGTGCGTGGTATCGCTGCGCAGCTGCTGGCTTCGTTCGGCTATCAGGTCATCGAAGCCAGCGACGGCGAGAAGGCGCTGGAGATCATCAAGGAGCATTCCGGCTCCATCGATCTCCTGATCTCGGACGTCGTCATGCCGGGCATGGATGGCCCCGCTCTGCTCAAGGCAGCGCGGCCTTGGCTCACCAATACGCGCGTGATGTTCATTTCGGGCTATGCCGAGCGCGATCTTGCAAAGGCGCTGGAGGATGACCGGGCGATTTCGTTCCTGCCGAAGCCGTTCACACTCCGCCAGCTGGCAGAACGCGTGCAGGCGGAACTGAAGGAGGCGCCGCCTCGCGCAGCTGCGTGAGGCGGGGCTAGCCCCTCAGTACGGCTCCGGTCGCCTTGATCACTGACTTCACCACCAACTGCGCGACAGCTTCGATCTGCTCGTCGGTCATGGCCTGGCCACGCGGCTGGATGGTCACCTCGACCGCGACAGATTTCTTGCCTTCGCCAATGCTGGCGCCGCGATAGACGTCGAAGACACGCGCGGCGGTGATCAGCTTCGGATCGGCCTTCATCGCCATGCGGGTAATGTCGGCCGCGGGGACCTTCTCGTCGACCACGAAGGCGAAGTCGCGCCTCACCGGCGTCTGGTCGGCCTTGTTGAGCACGGGGCGCGTCTTGGTAGGCTTGGCCTTTGGCGTGGGCAGCGCATCGAGCGCAAGCTCGATCGCCAGCACGGGGCCTTCGACGCGCAGGGCTTTCAAGAACGCGGGATGCAATTCACCGAACGAGGCGACGGCCTGTTTCGGTCCCAGACGCAGCGTACCCGCACGGCCGGGATGCCAGTGCGCGCCTTCAGGCGCGCCGACCTGGAATTTGTCCGGCGACTGGTCGAGCGCCTGCAGCACCGCGAAGAGATCGGCCTTGGCGGAGAAGGCATTGTAGGGCGCGGGCGCGCCTTGCCAGTCGCGGCCCTTCGCGGCTTTCACTACGGCGGCGACCATCTGGCGCTGATCGTTCGGCTTGTCGCCCGGATAGACGGGGCCGGCCTCGAACAAGCGGACGTCGTCGGCGCCGTGGTCCGCGTTGCGCTGCGCGGCTTCGGCGAGGTTCGCCAGCATCGACGGGCGCATATAGTCGAGATCGGACGCGATCGGGTTGTCGACGGTCAGCGCCGCCTGCAGGTTGTTGGCGCCGCCGATCATCAGTGCGGCGGTCTCGTGGAACATGAAGGACCACGTCACCGTCTCGAGATAGCCACGCGCGGCGAGCACACGACGCGCGGTGCGCGTGCGGTTCTGCAACGGCGTGACGACGATCCGGGCCGGGCCTTCCGGCGCCGGCAGCTGCTCGTCCGGCAGCTTGTCATAGCCTTCGATGCGGATCAGTTCCTCAACAATGTCGGCAGAGCCTTCGACGTCGGGGCGCCAGGACGGGACTTTCACGGTCCACGTCTTGCCGTCTGACTTGCCCGGCGTCTCGAACCCGAGCGCGTGGAGGATTTCGGTCATGCGTGCGTGCTTCATGTCGACGCCGGTGAGGCGCAGCATGTCGCGCAGCTGGAAGTTCACCGGGGCAGGGCCATCTGGAACCTTGCCGGCGAGGACAACTTCGGAGGGTTCGCCGCCGCAGGTCTCGAGGATGAGTTTCGTGGCGAGTTCGATGCCGTCGACACAGGATTTGGGATCGATGCCGCGCTCGTTGCGGAAGCGGGCGTCGGAGAGGATGCCGGTGGCGCGACCTGTGCGAGCCGTGCGGTTGGCGTCGAAATAGGCGCTCTCGATGAAGACGTCGACAGTGTCGATGGAGCAGCCGGTGGTCTCGCCGCCCATCACGCCGCCGAGGCCGATGGCGCCTGAGTCATCCGCGATCACGCACATGTCGGCCAGGTTCGAATAGGTCTTGCCGTCGAGGGCGGCGAAGCTGTCATTCGCTGTGCCGAGACGTGCGACGATGCCGCCCTGTAGCTTCTTTGCGTCATAGACGTGAAGCGGGCGGCAGCGGTCGATCGAGATGTAGTTGGTGACGTCGACCAGCATGTTCTTCGGATTGATGCCGATGGCCTTGAGGCGCTTCTGCATCCAGTCAGGCGACGGTCCGTTCTTCACGCCGCGGATCAACCGGCCGGCGAAGACGGGGCAGGCGGTCTCGTCCGCGATGCGGACGGTGACGGGCGATTTGAACTTGCCGGCGACGGCCTTCACTTCGGGCGGCTTGAACGTGCCGACGCCCTTGGCGGCGAGGTCGCGGGCGATGCCGGTGACGCCGAGCCAGTCGGGACGGTTGGGCGTCACTTCGAAATCGATGACGGTGTCGAGCGAGAGTGCTTCGGCGACCGGTGAGCCGACCTTGAGATTGTCCGGCAGTTCGATGATGCCGCCATCGGCGATGGCTTGTTCGTCGGAGAGACCGAGCGCGTGAGCGCGGGGCTGCCAGTCCTCGAAGCGGGCGATGCGCAGGCGGAAGGGATCTTCATCGGTCTGCATCTCCGAGCCGGAGCACAGCATGCCGTTGGAGACGATGCCGCGCACGGGCTTGGGAACCAGCGTGATGCCCGAACCGGGGATGAAGGCGCCGATGGGCGCGTAAGCAGTGACGAGGCCTGGGCGGGCGTTGAGGCCGCCGCAGACGATCTCCTTCATGCCATCCACGGTCTCGACCTGGCAGACCTGAAGCTTGTCGGCGTTGGGGTGCTGTTTCGCTGAGACGATCTTCGCGACGGTGAACTGTTTCAGCGCGTCCCTGGGGTCATGCGCTTCCTCGACCTCGAGACCAGCCATGGTCATGGCTTCGAGGATCGCGTCGAGGCTGGCCGACGTGTCGAGATAGTCCTTCAGCCAGGGGAGCGTGAATTTCATTGATAAGACCTGATGGCTTGGACACGGGCGAGGTCGAGATGGGGGCCGTCGGACGTGTGGCAGAAGCCACTAGCCCAGACGATGCGGTTGTCATTGGTCGCTGCCGTGGCCGCACGATGTGCAACGATGCAGCTCACGTCGACGCGGCCCACGACGGTCACAGTCGACATGTCCAGATCGATGGCGGTTGGTTCGACAACCTCCGACATCTGGATGCCGACGCCGTTGGGGTCATAGCTCCAGCCCTTTGCCGCCGCGGCGGCGTCCGAATACAGACGCGACTCGATCGTCCGATAGGCCAGAACACCTTCCAGGGCGACCCATTTGCCGCTCCACGCCTCTGGATGCGCTGCGATTTCGCCGACACTCGCTTTCACGATGGTCTGGCCGTCGCGCTTGGCGAGGCTTTCAGAGGAGAGGTCATGCTCGACTATTTCCTGCGCGCTGAACGTCGCCTCGCCGGTAGCGCAGGCGGCCATCATTGCGACGGCAGCGACCACGGGGAACGCGTTCAGCAGTCTCACGACAGCCCCCCAGTGACAGTCGGCAGCAGCCACGGCTTGAAGCCGTAGTGCTTGATCCACTCGACGTCCGCCTCGAAGTAGGGGCGGAGGTCGGGCATTCCGTATTTCAGCATGGCGAGGCGGTCGACGCCGAGGCCGAAGGCGAAGCCCTGGTATTGTTCCGGGTCGATATTGCAGGAGCGGAGCACGTTGGGGTGCACCATTCCGCAGCCGAGAATTTCGAGCCAGTCATTGCCTTCGCCGACCTTGATCTCTCCGCCGGAGCGGTCGCAGCGGATGTCCATTTCCGCGCTCGGCTCGGTGAACGGGAAGAAGTGCGGGCGGAAGCGCGCCTGCGTTGTCGGCACTTCGAAGAAGCGCGAGAAAGCTTCCGTGAGGCACGCTTTGAGGTGCCCCATGTGGACCTTGTCGTCGATCACGAGGCCTTCGATCTGATGGAACATGGGCGTGTGGGTCGCGTCCCAGTCCTTCCGGAAGACGCGGCCGGGGGCGATGATGCGGATGGGCGGTTTGGACGACATCATCGTGCGCACCTGGATCGGCGAGGTGTGCGTGCGCAGCACCTTCCGCGAGCCATCGGCCGCGGGCTTCATGAAGAAGGTGTCGTGCATCTCCCTTGCGGGGTGACCGGGGGGGAAATTGAGCGCGGTGAAGTTGTGGAAGTCGTCCTCGATGTCCGGTCCTTCGGCGACGGCGAAGCCCATGTCGGCGAAGATGGCGGCGAGTTCCTCGAACACCTGCATCACGGGATGCAGCGCGCCGACGGGCTCGTAGCGCGGCGGCAGGGTGAGGTCTTCGCGTTCGGTCTCGAGGCGCTTGTTTAGCGCGGCGAGTTCGAGGTCGGCTTTGCGGGCCAACATGCATTCCGCCCAGAACTCTTTGAGCGCGTTGGTCTGCGCCCTGACGAGATTGAGTTGGCTCAACTCCACGGAGTTCGGAGCGGCTTTGATTGAACCCAACTCTCGCAAAGTTTCTGAGATTTCCCCCTTTTTACCCAGCAGAGCAACGCGAAGGCGGTCGAGTTCGGACTCGGATTCTGCATTCAAGATCTTAGCTTGGACACTCGCCTTTGTGCGATCGAATACCGACAACGGAGGGTCTAGCATTTGCCGGACTAGTTCGACTCTGCCTTCCAAGCCTTCGGCCAGTTCTTTGACTTGGGAGCGGAGTAGTCTGAACTCGTCTCTGACAGCATCTGCGGTGTCCAAATAAACTTGAACTTTCTCCGCATCGCTTTTGCTCTCGTTGCCTTCTCGCACTGCATTTTGAGCCAGCAACCGAGCCTCAATGCGCTTGGTGAGGTCCACAAGTTCCGCTGTTACTTTTTTGGTTTCGTTAGTTTCGATTTTTTGAAGCGCCGCCATCGCATTGACGACGTGGCTTTTGTAGGAGGGCCACATCCTATTAAGCAGCACCATGTCGTTCCGAGACCAAACGGACGAAGTGAACGAGTTGCAGAGCGTCGAGTTCGCTTGAGCAACGTCGCCAATCAGAGCGACGTAAAAGTCGGCAGAATTCGGCGGTTGTTTAGCTTGAAGATATCGAGCCTCGAAGTCTGTTGTATCAAACATCTTCGAGCGAAGAATCTCTCGCCAAGTCGACTGCTCGTTCGAGAAGATGTCTCGTTGAAAGAGGCCTGGCTCCAGACCTCTCGCGTAGCTGTCCGAAGCCAATTCCAGCGCCGCTGACCAATTTGTCAGCTCCGCTGCCATCTCATCGGCGGAGACAGCCTTGTCTCTTTTCGTCGCTATCGTGCCCATCATGGCCTCGTGCGGTTGTGGTGCGCACGGGGCCATGGTCCGCCCCGCGCTTGCGGTCGGAACTAGCGGAGAAAGGCTTCGGAGATAAGAGCTTGGGGGCCGATTAAGCCGCCAGCGCCGCCCGGGCCTTCTCCACCAGGGCGGTAAACGCAGCCGGCTCGTGCATGGCGAGATCGGCCATGACCTTGCGGTCGACACCGAGGCCAGCCTTGGTCAGGCCGTCGATGAAGCGCGAGTACGTCAGCTTGTCATCGACCGTACGGACGGCAGCGTTGATGCGCTGGATCCAGAGCGAGCGGAAATTGCGCTTCTTCTGCTTCCGGCCTTTGTAGGCGTTGACGCCGGCTTTGACGACGGCGGCTTGGGCGGTGCGGAAGGTATTCTTGCGACGGCCGTAAAAGCCTTTGGCGGCTTTGATGACCTTGCGGTGACGGGCGTGGGCCGGAACTCGGCCGCGTGCGCGGGGCATAGGGAAACTCCGTTATCTGATCAGGGAAATGGGTGAAATTCTTGCGGGGGACGGCTTACTTGACGCCGTAGGGCAGGAACTTCTTTTTCACGCGCGGAGTATCCACCTCGGCGACCACGACGGTGCCGCGGTTGGTGCGGATGTACTTCGAGTTGTGGCTGATCAGTCGGTGACGCTTGCCGGCAACGCCACGCTTGAGCTTGCCGGACGCAGTCATGGTGAACCGCTTTGCAGCGGCCTGCTTGGTCTTCATCTTCGGCATTTCGGTCTCCTGTTGGCGACAGTCCGACCCGAAAAATCCGTTAGGATTCAACGGCGCGACGCCTGAAATAAGTCCCGGGAGGCATGCCATTAGCCTGTCCGGTCCTGTGGAAGGCGGGGTTTATACGCGCAGATGCCCGGAAAGCAAGGGTTTAGCGTGCAAGGTCCATCTAGCCGCAGCTGATGCTGACGATCATGCCCTTGTCGTCGGTGTTGATGTTGAGCCGGGTGGCCGAGAAATCCATCGTGACGATCGAGTCCGGCCGGATGTGGCGAACCTGGCGGCTTGCGGCGGGCACGCCGGGATCGGCGATCGGCTTGCCGATCAGGCCTGCATGCCGAGCGGCGTTGCACGTGTCCTTGTCGGCGGGCGGAACGGCCGGGCCGGACGAAGGCGGAGCGGTTGGGGTGGTGCAGGCCATCAGGGCGGCGCCAGCGAGAATGACGAGAGCATGTTTCATCGCATCAGCCTGAAAGACAAACGCCCGCAGGTCCAGAGACCGCGGGCGCCGTCAACTGCAGGATCCTGTAGCCTTAGCCGCAGCGGACCGCGGTGATCACACCAGCCGCATCGACGTCGATGTTCAGGCGGGCTTCCAGGAAGTCCATCGTCACCTGGTCGCCTGGCTTGATGATCCGCACCGTGGGACCGGCAGGAGGAACGCCCGGATCGGTCGCTGGCTTGCCGACGAGCGAGGCGTACTGCGCCATGTTGCAGGTGTCCGCGACCACCGGGGCGGCGGGCATCGGTTCTGGCGCCGGAGCTGGCGTGGACGCCGGCTCGACGGGGGTTGCGGGAGTGGGTTCAGTCGACGGAGAGCACGCCATCAGCGCGACCCCCGCGATAACGGCGAGGAATGTGTTTTTCATGGGCTGGGAGAGTAGGCCGCTCAAAAGCGGCTTCAAGTGAACCGTCAGTTAGGCGGCGGCACTTCTTTTGATACCGGCGGCGCTAACAGCGGCGTTTGCGGCGCAGGCGTCAGGGCATCCATCGGTATTGCGGATTTTTCACGCGGCACGTCGGGGCTCGCGCACGCGTAAAGCGCGGCTACAGCAGCAAGTCCGGCAATCAATTTCAGGGTCATGCCTGCTTTACGCGCGCGTCCGGTCAGCGTTCCGGATCGGTCAGGCCGCGCAGGCTTCCTTCACCACGGCCTGGAACATCGGGGCCATTCCAGCGACGTCAAGCTGGACCAGTTTGCTGGCCTCCAGATCCTCGACATAGGCTTGGATGTCCGGCGCGGCGCCATCGACGCAGTACGTGTTGCGGTGGCCCGGATCGATCGAGACCTTCAGGTCGTTCTGCATGACAACCTCGCCATCGCCGCGACCATGCTTGGCGATGAGATCGTTGACGGTCTGGTTGATGTCCGAGGTCAGCTTCCCCCAGTCGCCGTCGCTGGCGAGGCGGATGATCTCGTAGCCCGCTGGATATTCGGGGCGCGAGCCTGCCGGGAGCATTTCCGGCTTGAGTGGCAACGCTGTCTCCAGCTTCACCTCGCCCTTGTGCTTGACCGTTGCCTTGAACTCCCACGGGCCCTTGCCGTGGATTCCAGGCGGAAGCACCCAGACGAAGCGTTGTTTCGAGGGATCGTAGGCGGCCGCAAGGGAGGATGCAGGAGTCGCACCGCCGTCAGCCGGCGCAGCCGGTTCCGATGGAGCAGCTGCCGGTGCCTTGGCGTTTTCGACGGGTGCAGATGAATTCGGCCCACCGCAAGCAGCGAGGGTCAGGGCGGCGAGGACAAATGATACCGTTCGCATTGCTGCGCTCCTTTTCACCGCCCCCGCTGTAGCTAATCCGGTTCGCTCGACCGTCAGCGCGGTGCGAGCACCATGACCATCTGGCGGCCTTCGAGCCTCGGCTCGGATTCCACCTTCGCGACGTCCGCGAATTCGGCCTTCACCTTGGCGAGCACTTCCATGCCGAGGTGCTGGTGCGCCATCTCGCGGCCGCGGAAGCGCATGGTGATCTTCACCTTGTCGCCTTCCTCGAAGAAGCGGCGGATCGAGCGGCCCTTTACCTCGTAGTCGTGCTTGTCGATGTTCGGGCGGAGCTTGATCTCTTTGAGGTCAGCGGACTTCTGCTTCTTCCGCGCCTCGGCCTTCTTCTTCTGTTCGGCGAAGCGCTGCTTGCCGTAGTCGGAAATCTTCACGACGGGAGGGTCGTTGTCCGGGGCGACCATCACGAGGTCGAGGCCCGCTTCCTTCGCGGCGTCGAGTGCGGCCTCGATAGGCACCTCGCCCTGCTTCTCGCCTTTTTCATCGATCAGGAGGACGCGCGCTGCGCGGATATCCTCGTTGATCTGGGGGCCTTCTTTCTTCGGCGATTGGGCCGCCTGCGGACGCTGAGCGATGGTGGTCTCCATGATGGCTTCAAGAGCGCGGGAATATGCCTATTCCAGCGGAAATGTTCAAGAATTTGAGCCTTCGGCAAGCTCAGTATTCGATTCGGCAGGCGAATTCGCCTCTGGAGGCGCTTCCGCCACAGGCTCGGGAACGGGGGGCGGAGCCGCGATATTGGCCGGAAGCACCCCCAAACGGATGGCCGCACGCTTCACATCGTCGACGCTGATGGCTTCCAGCGCGGCTGCGTGAAGCACCATCATTGGCCCGCCTTTCGGGGCGGCGCGACCGAGGCGGGTCTTGGGGTTCCAGACCGTCTGGAGGTCCCGAGCCATTTCCTCGGTCCATTCCTGCGCAAACAGGCAGACCCCGGGCGTTCGGGCGGCGGCGGCCAGGTGCATCGGACCTGTGTCCCCGCCAAGGGCGAAAACGGCGCGTTCCGACAGGGTGGCCAGCTGGAACAGGTCCGTGCGGCCGACAATGCTCTTGGCGCGGGGTTCCGCCTTCATGATCTGCGTGCCGATATCGCCTTCGGCTTTTGTGCCGAGGACGACGGGTGTGATGCCAGCGTCGGCGACCCAGGTCGCGATCTTGGCGAAGCGGTCCACCGGCCAGCGCTTCTCCGGATGGTCCGGAGACGAGCCCGGGATCAGCAGCATGTACGGGCCGTACAGGTTGAAGAATTCCGGCTGGAAGCGCGGCGGATCGCGGAAGGCGGGACGGATCCAGTCGAGGCTGGGCAGCACGTCCTGTCCGATCACCCAGCCGGTCGGATCGCCCCGCGGCTTCGGACCGAGGCCGGCATGCTGCAGCTGTTCTGCGAGACGGTCAAAATTGTGCATCTCGGCGCGATGCTCGTTCATGTGCTGGTGCGATGCGCTCTTGGCGGCGCCGGACCAGAACGGCTTCTTGCCGGTGAGGCCGAGGAAGTATTGAGCCGTCCGGTCGTTGTTCTGGAAGTCGTAGACCATGTCGTAGGCGGCAGTGCGCAGGCGGCGGATCAGGTCCGCTTTGCCCTTGAAGTCCTTCGGGCGGCCATCGGCTTCGACGATATCGAAATAGGGGCACGCCTTGGCGAAGGCTTCGTAGGGTTCGGTCGTCAGCAGCGTGATGCGCGCCGACGGGTGCGTGGCCCGCACCACGCGCATGGCGCCGAGCGCCTGGATGAAATCGCCCATCGCGCCGAGCTTGATCACCAGCACGCGCTTGAGCGTGTCGCCGGGATTCGGTGGCGGTGTGTACGCGGAACTCGTCATGAAGGCCGACCCATCAGCCTTTCATAGACCGCCAGCGTCGCTTGCTGAAGCGCCATGGTGGTGAACTTCTGCCGGACCCGGAGCATGGCGGCCTCGCCCATGGCGTGGCGGCCTTCCGGGCCCCGGTCCAGCAGGTTGGCCATGGCGCCGGCGAGCGCTTCGGTATCCTTCGGGGGAACCACGAAACCGGTCTCGCCGTCGACGATGATCTCGCCCTGCGCCCCAATGCTGGAGCCGACCACCGGCACGCCCATTGCGCCGGCCTCGGCCGCGACACGGCCGAACGCCTCCGGCTCGATGGACGGAGCGATCACGATATCCGCGAGGGCGAAGGCGGCTGGCATGTCGTCACAATGCCCTACGATGCTGATCCTGTCGTCAAGCCCGTGTTGCGTGATCAGCTGCGTAAGTTCCTGCACATAGGCGCTACGACCCTGTGCATCCCCCGCAAAAATCATGCGCCAGGGCTGGTTGTTGCGATCAAGAAGCAATCGGGCCGCGGCGATGGCCTCGCGATGACCTTTCCAGCCGGTCAGGCGGGCGGGCAGCAGGATCACGACAACCGGCTCGGTAGGGAGCTTCCAGGCGGACGACAGGACCGACCTGCGGCTGTCGGCGATGGCGTCCGGCGTGAACTTCGCGATGTCGACGCCGCGATGGATGGTGACGATGCGGTCTTTCGCCTGCGGATGCTCGCGGACGATGTGCGCGGCGGTGAAATCCGAATTAGCGATGACGGCGTCGCCGCGCGCCATCACCGAATTGTAAAGCCGTTTGGCCGCGCTCCTGGCGTTGTAGACGCCGTGATAGGTGGTGACGAATGGCTTCTTCATCCGCTGCGCCGCCCACAGCGCGCTCCAGGCCGGCGCGCGCGAGCGGGCGTGGACGAGGCCGACATTGTGTTTCGAGATGATCTTCGAGAGCGCGGTAGCGTTGCCGTAGATCGTGAGCGGGTTCTTGGAGGCGAGGCTGTCGATCCTCACCAGCATGCCGCCGGCGCGTTCGAGTTCCTTCTCGAGCCGTCCGCCGGTGCTGGCCACGATGGCCTTGGCGCCTGCAGCGGTGAGAGCTTCCGCAATCTCGATCGTGGTGCGCTCCGCGCCACCCGCCGCGAGGTGGGGAATGACCTGAAGGATCGTCGCCCCCGACAGCGGCAAGGCTTTGTTTCTCCGGATTAAGTGTGCGGGAGACCGATAGTCGCTTTTCAGCGCGGCGCAAACCGATCAAAAGGCAGTCCATGGTGAATGATGCTGCAGACTTTCTCGACCATGACGGCGTGAAGCTCGCCTACAGGCGGTCGGCGGGCCAGCCGGACAAGACAGGTGTTGTGTGGATGGGCGGTTTCCATTCGGACATGTTGGGCGAGAAGGCGACGTCGCTGCATGAGAGCTGTCGCGCGGCGGGACGGGCATTCGTGCGGTTCGATTATCTGGGGCACGGCGAGAGCGGCGGCCGGTTCGAGGACGGCACGATCGGGCGCTGGCGGTCGGATGCGCTGGCAGCGCTCGACCGTTTGACGGATGGGCCCGTGGTTGTCGTTGGCTCGTCGATGGGCGGATGGATGGCGCTGCTGGCGGCGCTGGCGCGGCCGGAGTGCGTGAAGGCGCTGGTGTTGCTCGCGCCCGCGCCGGATTTCACAGATGCGCTTATGTGGGCCTCGTTCGACGACAGCCAGAAGCGGCAGATCATGGAGCGGGGCTTCTGGACGCGGCCGTCGCCCTACGACCCCGCCGGCTATCCGATCACGAAGATGCTGATCGAGGAGGGGCGGGAGTGGAACCTGCTCGGCGGCGAGATCGGTATCGATGCTCCTGTCCGCATCCTGCAGGGCGGGCTCGATACCGATGTGCCGTGGACGCATTCGCTCGATCTGGCGGACAAGCTGCGGTCAAAGGATGTGGTGTGGTCGCTGATCAAGGATGGCGACCATCGCCTGTCGCGCCCGCAGGATATCGCGCGGATGATCGCGACGGTTCTGGATGCGGCCGATCAGGTCGACGCTTCGCGCTGAAGGCAATCGGCGAGGCCTTCGCGGTAAGTCGGGAAGCCCGGCAACCAGCCCAGCGATGATTTGGTGCGGGCGTTCGAGACGCGCTTGCACTCGGCGTAGAAGCGTTGCGCGGCGGGGGAGAGGTTGGCGTCCTCGAAATTCACGGCGGGTGGCGGCGTGAGGCCGAGGAGTTGTGCGGCGTAGGTCAGCACGTCGTCTGCGGGCGCGGGTTCATCGTCGCAGATGTTGAAGACGCGGTGTGACGCGGGGTTCAGCATGGCGAGGCGGATGGCGGAGGCGATGTCGCTGACGTGGGCGCGGGAGAAGACCTGTCCGGGCTTCACGATGCGGCGGGCGCCGGGTTCGCGGACGCGGTCGAGTTGCGAGCGGCCGGGGCCGTAGATGCCGGGCAGGCGGAAGATGCGGGCGCCGAGTTCGGTCCATTGCTGTTCGGCGCGCATGCGGTTGGTGGCTTCGCGGCTCTGCGGATTGAGGGGCGTCTCTTCGAATGCCCAGCGGCCGCCGAGATCGCCATAGACGCCGGTGGTGGAGAGATAGCCGATCCAGCTGGCGGTATGGGCCTTGTCTTCGAAGGCGCGGAAGGCGGGGCAGCCATTCTCGTCGGGCGGGACGGAGATCAGCCATGCGGCGCCGGGCTTGGGCATGACATCCTGTCCGGGCCACAGGGCCACGCTCCAGCCTTGGGCTTTCAGCGGAGCGGCCGAGGCCTCGCTGCGCGTGGTTCCGGCGGACGTAACGCCGTCGGATTTCAGCATTCGGGCGAGTTCCGCCGCGACGTACCCGAAGCCGAATGCATGGAGCTGCGATGGGAGCATGTTCTTGCCGTATTGATGCGGTAGGGCTTATGGGCCTGCCGGTCGCCGCTGACCAGCGGCGGCGTTTCAACGGACCCGGTTCATGCGTTCAGTTATCCTGGTTTCGCTCCTGCTCGCTTGCGCGCCTTCTGCCTTTGCGCAGACGGAGGAGGAGCAGCTGAAGCAGTGCATCATCAAGATCGATACGGATGCCGAGGCCGCCTATCAGGACGGGCTCTCGTGGCTGGCGCGGGGCAATCGCCCTGCAGCGCGGCATTGCACGGCGCTGGCGCTGATTGCGCTGGGACAGGAAGCCGAGGGCGCGGCGCGGCTGGAAGAGCTGGCGAGTGCGCCGGATGCCGGCGGTCTCGAGGAGCGGGTCATCTATTTCGCGCAGTCCGGGAACGCCTGGCTGATAGCGGGCATGCCGGACGAGGCTGTCACGACTCTGACCAATGCGCTGAAGCTGCAGCCGGCGGATGGCGAGCTCTTCAAGGATCGCGCGCGCGCCTACGTCATGCTCAAGAAATGGCCGGAGGCGGCGAAGGATCTCGACAATGCGATTCAGCTGTCGGCGGGCGATGCCGAGGCCTATCGGCTGCGCGGTCATGCGCGGCTGAGGATGGGCCAGCTCTCTGTCGCGTGGACCGACGTCGAGACGGCGATGAAGCTGGCGCCCAAGGACATCAACGTCGTCGTGCTGCGCGGTGATGTGCGCGAGGCGATGCGCCGGCAGGGACTGCCCGATCCGATCGAAGGCGAGATCGCGGACGCGCCGCACACGCGGATCGTGGGGAATTAGGCCGTCAGGGACCGACGACGCATTTGTCGAGGCCGTCGCGGCGGACCATGCCCATGAGGGCCTGGATCTTCGTGTTGCGGCGGCCGGTGGCGTAGTTGCCGGTGATCTTCCAGCGGTTGGGGCTGGGAAGGACGGCAGCGAGGGCCGCGGCCTGTCTTGGCGACAGGTCTTTTGCCGAAACGCCGAAGCGTTCCTGCGCGGCCATCTCGGCGCCGAAGATGCCATCGCCCCATTCGGCGACGTTGAGATAGGTCTCCATGATGCGCGGCTTGGACCACATCCATTCCACGTTGACGGTGAACCAGGCCTCGAAGCCCTTCCGCACCCAGCCGCCGCCATTCCAGAGGAAGACGTTCTTGGCGGTCTGCTGCGAGATGGTGGAGGCGCCGCGAAGGTCGCCGCCGTTCTCGGCATCCTGCATCGCCTTCTGGATGGCCTTGATGTCGAAGCCGTCGTGCGTGCAGAAATTCTGGTCCTCGGCCGCGATGACGGCGCGCACGAGGTGAGGCGAGATGTCCTTGAGGTCGACCCATTTCGAGCGGACCTCGACGCCCTTCATGGCGATGCCGGCCATGTTGAAGGTCGGCGGCGGGCCGGTCCAGCCGATGGTGAAGACAGCGAGCAGACTCAGGCCGACGAAGCTCACCGCCGCGATCGATGTCCATTTCAGGACGCCGACGGTGATGACACGCCAGAGCGGCTTTTCGTGGCCGTAGGGGTCGCCCTTCGGCATCATGCTGGCGCGCCAGCGGCCCAGCATTCCGCCCTTGGGTTCGGACGCACCGTCGCCTACCGCGTCGCCAAACGACTCGTCACGGCGCGGCTGATCCGCGGGGCTGTCGGGGTCAGGCGACCCGTCCGGCTTCTGGTCCAGCATCCCATTCCTCACATACAGCGGGATCGGATTCGACGTGGCGTCGGCTACGGCGTTCAGTTTCGAAGGCGAAAGGAGAGAGTGACCCCAGAGCCCAGACGGCCGCGCCCCGTACAAGCGGCGATGCGTCGTCCAATCGCTGGATACACACATCCGCGAGTCCCGTCTTGTCAGTTTTTTGGGAGCCTGAGTTTCCAAGGGCCACGATCACATTCCTGACGAACCGGTCACGTCCGATCCGCTTGATGGGAGAGCCGGCGAAAACCTCCCGGAAAGCAGCATCGTCTAGTTGTGCGAGGTCAGCCAGCAACGGTGCGGTCAGTTCGGCCCTGGGATGAAAGGCCGCATCCCGGGCCGTGCTCGCGAACTTGTTCCACGGACAGACGGCGAGGCAGTCGTCGCAGCCATAGATGCGGTTACCCATCGCGCGTCGGAATTCGCGCGGGATCGGACCCTGCTGCTCGATCGTGAGATACGAGATGCAGCGGCGGGCATCGAGCTGGTAGGGCGCGGGGAAGGCCTTCGTCGGGCAGATGTCGAGGCAGGCCGTGCAGCTTCCGCAGGAGTCATTTGACGCGGCGTCGGGCGTGAGGTCGGCGCTGGTGAGCATGACGCCGAGAAAGAGCCACGAGCCGAAGTCACGGCTGACGAGGTTGGTGTGCTTGCCCTGCCAGCCGATGCCGGAGCGATGGGCGAGCGGCTTTTCCATCAGTGGCGCGGTGTCGACGAAAATCTTCACGTCGTGACCGGTGTCGCGTGCGAACTGGGAGGCAAGCTGCTTGAGGCGGCGCTTCATCAGGTCGTGGTAGTCGACGTTCTGCGCATAGACCGAAATGGTTGCGTGAGCGGGATGAGTGAGCGGTTCTAGCGGGTCGTGCTTCGGTCCGTAATTGAGGCCGACGACCAGCGCCGATTTCGCATCCGGCCACATCGATGTGGGATGGCGGCGGCGTTCGAGCGTTTCCTCCATCCAGCCCATGTCGCCATGGCGGCCGGCGGCGACGAAGCTCGCGAGATGGTCGCCAGCGGCCCACGCCGCATCGGCCCGGGCGATGCGGGCGACGTCGAAGCCGAGCGCTTTCGCGCTTGCCTTGAGTTGATCTTCGAGTGTGGACACGGTTTTTACTGCTGGGCCGTCTCTATCATGCCCTTTGGGAAGGGCTTCCGCTTTTGATGCCTAAAGAATAGGCAGGGGTGACCGCTGCCGGAAAGGGTCAGGCTGGGCGCCTTCACAGGGCGCTGGCCACGGCTAGGACTGGGTGGGCATGTACAACGAGATGTTCGCAGACGACCGGTCGGTCCGGGGCCCCTATGAAAAGGTGGCCGAATGGATCAATGCTGCCGGGGTCGACCTGCTGAAGCTGCGCCAGAGCGAGGCGGAGGCGATCTTCCGCAAGATCGGCATCACCTTCGCTGTCTATGGCGAGGGCGGGGACCCGGAGCGGCTGATCCCGTTCGACCTGATCCCGCGCGTGTTCGGGGCGAGCGAGTGGCGGCGGCTGTCGCGGGGGATCAAGCAGCGGTCGCGCGCGCTGAACGCGTTTCTTTATGACGTCTATCACCGCGGCGAGATCATGCGCGCGGGGATCATTCCCGAGGAGCTGGTCTACCAGAACGAAGCCTTCCTGCCGGAGATGGTGGGCGTCGATCCGCCGGGGCGGGTCTACAGCCACATTGTCGGCGTCGATATCGTGCGGACGGATGGCGACCGCTTCCAGGTGCTGGAGGACAATTGCCGGACGCCGTCGGGCGTCTCCTACATGCTCGAGAACCGCGAGATCATGATGCGGATGTTTCCGCAGCTGTTCCAGGCGGGGATTGTCGAGAGCGTCGACAGCTATCCGGGGATGCTGAAGAAGACGCTGGAGGAAGTGGCGCCGATCAAGTGCGATGATGATCCAACCGTGGTGCTGCTGACGCCGGGCTCGCTGAACTCGGCTTACTACGAGCATTCTTTCCTCGCCGACCTGATGGGCATCGAGCTGGTGGAGCCGCAGGACCTGTTCGTGGAGAACGGGCTCTGCTGGATGCGCACGACGCGCGGGCCGCGGCGGGTGGACGTAATCTACCGGCGGATCGACGACACTTATATCGACCCGCTGGCGTTCAAGCCGGACTCGCTGCTGGGCGTGCCGGGGCTGTTCAACGTCTATCGTTCGGGCGGCGTGACCTTGTGCTCGGCGCCGGGGGCGGGCGTGGCGGACGACAAGGCGATCTACGTCTTCGTGCCGGACATGATCAAATTCTATCTCGGCGAGAAGCCGATCCTCGAGAATGTGCAAACGTGGCGGTGCGCCATGCCCGACGATTGCAAGTATGTGATCGAGAACCTCAAGGACCTCGTCGTGAAGCGGGTTCACGGGTCTGGCGGTTATGGGATGCTGATCGGGCCGCATGCGGCGAAGAAGGAGATCGAGGCGTTCCGCGCCAAGATCAAGGCGAACCCGAGCGAGTTCATCGCCCAGCCGACGCTTGATCTCTCAACCGCGCCGATCCTCGGCAATGAAGGCGTGGAGGATCGCCATGTCGACTTCCGGCCGTACTGCCTCGTCGGCAAGGAGATCAGGCTGACGCCGGGCGGGCTGACGCGTGTTGCACTCAAGAAGGGATCGCTGGTCGTGAACTCGTCGCAGGGCGGCGGGGTCAAGGACACGTGGATCCTGGCGGATTGATGCGATGCTGAGCCGTACCGCAGAGAACCTGTTCTGGATGGGCCGCTACATGGAGCGGGCGGACGCGACCGCGCGCCTGATCGAGATGGGCCATCGCATGGCGATGGTGCCCGGCTCGAACGAGATGGAGGAGTGGCGGTCGGTCGCTGCGGCGTCCGGGTCTGCGCCGGATATCGCAGGCGAGGCGAAGCTTAACCCCGGCTCGGTTGTGCAGCGGTTGCTGCTCGATCCGGACAATCTTTCCTCGATCCGCTCGTCGCTCACGGCGGCGCGCGCCAACGGTCGTGCGGTGCGGACGGCGCTGACGCAGGACATGTGGGAGTCGCTCAACGATGGCTGGCGCCAGCTTGGGCAGATGGACGCCGAGACGGCGCTGAAGAACCTGCCGTCGCTGCTGGAGTGGACCAAGAACCGCACGGCGGCATTCCGGGGCGCGACGGAAGGGTCGCTGCTGCGCAATGACGGCTATTATTTCCTGCGCATGGGCGGGCTCCTTGAGCGCGCCGACATGACGCTCCGCCTGCTCGACGTGAAATACTATGTGCTGCTGCCCGAGACGGACGTGGTCGGCGGCGGACGCGACTATCACCAGTGGACCAGCGTGCTGCGGGCGACATCAGCGCTGCGGGCGTATCACCATGTCTACAAGGGCGACTACACGCCTTGGGGGATCGCCGACTTCCTGATCCTCAACGCCATCTTCCCGCGCTCGGTCGCGTACTGCTATCGTACGATCGGGCGGTTCCTCGACGACCTCGGCGATCTTTATGGCGAGAAGGGCGCGCCGCAGGCGATCGCCCGTGACATGGTCGGACGGCTCGGCGGCATGGAAATCAACGCGCTGTTCCAGAGCGGCCTGCACCAGTTCATCGCCGACGCCATCGGCACGACAAGGCAGTTGTCGGCCGAGATCAGCAAGGCCTATCACTTCTAGGAATTCATGCGCCTCAACGTCCGCCATGCCACGACATACAGCTACGATCCGCCAGCGGATCGCTGCGCGCTGCGTCTGCGGCTATATCCGCCGGCATTCGACAGCCAGAAGGTGCTGAGCTGGAAGGTGAGCGTGAATGGCCAGCCCGTACCCGCCCTGATGACGACGGCGACGGGTGATCGCGAGTCGATCTGGACCGTTGCCGATGCGACGCCGGAAGTCGCGATCACGGCGGAGGGCGAGGTCGAGGTTCACGACACGGCGGGCGTGGTGCGCGGGTTGAAGGACACGGTGCGGCCCGTGGTCTATCTCCGCCCGACGCCGCTGACGCAAACGGACAAGCGCATCGACGCACTGGCCGAGGGCATTGCGGCGGGCAAGCCGCTGGATCGCATGCATGCTCTATTCAACGCGGTTGCCGACGCGGTGACATACAAGCCGGCGTCGACGACATCGGCGACCACGGCCGCGCAGGCGCTCAAGGCCGGGCAGGGCGTCTGCCAGGATCACGCGCATGTCTTCATCGCCGCCGCGCGCACGATGCGGGTGCCGGCGCGCTATGTGGTCGGTTACCTGCTCGCGCCCGAGGCGAACCTCACCGAAACGCACGCATGGGCCGAGGCCTGGGTGCAGGACATCGGCTGGGTCGGCTTCGATGCGGCAAATAGGCTCTGCCCCACGGACCGGTATGTGCGGCTGGGCTGCGGCCTGGACGCGGCCGACGCCGCGCCCATCCGCGGAAACGTGTCCGGCATGCACGAAGAGCGGCTTAGCGCCTCGGTCGACATCAGCCCGGCGCAGGGGCAGACTCAGTCCCAGAATCAGGAAGGCCAGACGCAGCAGTAGCTGGCTTTAGGGGAACGGCTGTAGGAACGCCTTGGCGTTCGGGGAATTGGGACGGAAATGACGTACTGCGTTGGCCTCAAGCTCAAGGCTGGCCTTGTGCTGCTGTCGGACACCCGAACGAATGCGGGCGTCGACAACATCGCGCGTTTCCGGAAGATGTTCCTGTTCGAGGAGCCGGGCGAGCGCGTGGTGGCGCTGCTGTGCGCCGGCAATCTCGGCATCACGCAGGGCGTCGTCACGCATCTCACCTCCGCCGTGAAGAGCAGCCGCATCGATCCAGAAATCGAAAGCCTCATGACCTGCGACACGCTCTATCGCGGCGCGCAGATGGTCGGCGAGGCGATGCGCGACGTGCAGAAGCGCGACCGGGCCGAGATCGAGGCGCAGGGATCGGCGGCGGATGCGACCATCATCATGGCGGGCCAGAGGAAGGGCGGCGACCTGCGCCTGTTCCTCATCTACACCGCCGGCAATTTCATCGAGGCGGGCGAGGACACGCCTTACATGCAAATTGGCGAGCACAAGTATGGCAAGCCGATCCTCGACCGCGTGATCCGCCCGGACACGACGATCGAGGAAGCCGTGAAGGCGGCGCTGGTGAGCATGGACTCGACGCTGCGTTCAAATCTCTCCGTTGGCATGCCGCTGGACTTGTGCGTGATCCCCGCCAACGAGTTCAAGGCGAAGGCGCAGCGCATCGAGAGCGACCACAAGGAATTCCGCCAGATCAGCGACTCGTGGGCGGCCTCGCTGCGCACGGCATTCAACGCGCTGCCGGAAGTGAAGCTTTAGATAGCGGACCGCCGGGCTCCTGCTCGGCAGTCGCTGCGCAGCAGCGAACAGGCAGCGTCGCTACGCGCCGCTCTGCCGGGCAGGAGCCCGGCGGTCCGACCCGCTACACTCCACGTATTTGCCTGAATCGTTTAGGATGAGTTGGGTATGATCGCAGCGTTCCGGGTCATCTCTGCATTCCTGCTTCTCGCACTTTTCGCGTGCGGCGGCGCGCAGCAGCAGGCGTCTGTGCGCGAAGCCCGCACGTTCGAAAGCGATCAGTTCACCGTATGCGCTTACGACTCGCGACGGCATGAGTTGCGGCTCACGCAGCAGTCGGCGGATGGCAAGGCGTATCGCGGGTTCACGCGGTTGTCGCAGGATGTTGTCGCGGACGAGATCGCGTTCGCGATGAATGCGGGGATGTTCGACGACAAGGGCGCGCCGATCGGGCTCTATGTCGAGCATGGACAGGAACTGCACGCGATCAGCACGACGGACGGGCCGGGCAATTTCCATCTCAAACCTAACGGCGTCTTCTGGGTGGATGTGGCGGGCGATCCGCATGTGTCGACGACAGGCGCCTACCTGGCCGAGAACCCCGATCCGCTATGGGCGACGCAGTCGGGGCCGATGCTCGTGATCGGCGGCCAGTTGCATCCCGAATTCCAGCCGGATGGCAATTCGCGCCATGTGCGCAATGGCGTGGGCGTGAGCGACAAGCACGCGGCGGTGTTTGTGATCAGCGAGCGGCCGGTGTCGTTTGGCAAGCTGGCTCGGTTCTTTCGCGACGAGCTGAAATGTCCCGATGCGCTGTATCTCGACGGCACGGTGTCGGGCCTGTGGGCGCCGTCGCTGGGGCGGATGGACAAGGCGTTCCCGCTCGGGCCGCTGGTGACGATCAGGTTCCCTTGATCGTCCCGGCGCCGAGTTCCTGGCGCCAGTGGGCGGCGCGTTCCATGCGCAGCAGTTCGATCGCGTGCGTGTCGGTCTCGGTGAAGCGTTCAAGAATGTCGTAACTGAAGGCCGCCTCGCCACTCGTCTTCCATGACGCCTGCACATCGACATTGGACAGGCGGCCGCCGGCGAGGCGCGCCCACAGGCCGTTCTTCTGCGCGTCGAGATTGCGGCTGACGCCGACCCACGTTTCCCCGGTTGCAGAATTGCGCAGCGCGAACACGCCATCCTGCGGCGGGCGATCCTCGGCATACTGCCGGAGCAGTTCCTTGCGGCGGGCGTTGTCGACCATGACGACCTCCTCTTTACCCGGATAAAAAGAGCAACGGTCGTGGCTGTCGCAGGCTACTGCTCGGCGACCCAGACGTAGTCCTCGCCCTTCTTCTCGAACTTGCCGAGGCCGGGGAAGGGGAAGTGCACGGCGTAGACGCGCTGGCCGGAGGCTGCGGAGCTTTCGATCACCTGCTTGCGGCTGGCCTGAGCAGTGGGCGCATCGCCATCGAACGCGATGGTCCAGTCGGGGCGCTGAACCGAGATGACCGAGTGGTGCATCGTGTCGCCGATGTAGAGCAGCGACTGGTCGCCCGACGAAATCAGATAACCCGAGTGGCCCGGCGTGTGGCCCTTGATGTCGACCGCCTTCACTTCCGGCACGATCTGCGCGTCGGGCTGGAATTCCACCACCTTCGGCGTGATCGCCGTGACGAGCGCGGCCATCTGCTTGTCCGCCTTGAGCGCGGTCCACTCATTGGCCGACATGCGGATGGAGGCATTCGGGAAAGCGAGCGTGCCGTCAGCCTTCACGAGGCCGCCGACATGGTCGCCGTGCGCGTGGCTGATGAAGACGTCGGTGACGGAAGCTGGATCGATGCCGGCGGTCGCGAGCGTCGCCGGGAGTTTGCCTGCCGTGGGTCCGAACAAGGCGGCCGCGCCGGTGTCGAACAGCAGGACGCCGTTTGCGGTGCGTACGGCAAGAGGCTGTACCGAAAGATTCAGCACATCCGTCGGCAGGCCGTTGGCGGTGAGCAGGGCGTCGACGTCGGCCTTCTTGGCGTTGATCGCCAGCACCTTGTTGTCGTTTGGCGCGGAGAGCGCGCCATCGCTGACGGATGCGGCCTGTAGTTCGCCGATGGTGAAGGGGTGCACGTCCGCGCTCGCCGGAATCGGAGCGATCGCGGGCGCTGCGGCGACGGGTTCCGCGGGCTCGGCCGGTTTCGCGGCTTCCGGCGCGCAGGCGGTGAGGCCGAGCGCGATGATGGCGGCGAGGCTGGCGGTGTGAAGGTGGCGTTTCATGGTGATCTCCCCAGAACGGTCTGGCTGGAGAGGTATGGACGAACGCGAGGCCCGACAAGCTACGGTTTGTTTACGTGTCGCGCGGGCCCGGCCAGACGTCGCGCGCTGAAGGATCGACGATGGGCATGTCCTTGCCCTCCGCCTGGCGGACGGGAACTGATTTCGAGTCGAAATCGTCGAGGCACTTCACATTGACCCCGTAATGATGAGGCATCGAGCGCTTCCTGTGGAACGGATAGATGCCGCATTGCGTGCAGAAGTAGTGTTTCGCGATGCGGGCGTTCCATTGATAGAGGCCGAGCTTGTCTTCCCCGGCCGTGATCTTCAGCCGGCTCTCGTGGACATTCGCCATCAGCGCGTTCTTCTTGCTGCAGAGGCTGCAATCGCACGTATAGGCCTCGGGAATCTCGCCCTCGACCGTGAAGCGCACCGCGCCGCAATGGCATGAGCCATTATAAAGCGGGCCGTTCTGGCTGGACATGCCTATTCCCTTTCCGGCCTTATTCCCTTTCCGGGGCGGCTTGGACTAGTGTCACCCCTTATCGGTCCGGCGGGCCCGCAAGGGAACCCGCCGAAAGGGAGGACAGGATGGGACTGGATCTGGATCTTGCCGCGCTCGCGGGGCTTGCGGGACTTGGCGGCAGTGCGATCGCGGGGCTAGGCGCCGCTTTCTTCTTCAGGGGTCTGATCACGCGGGTGATCTCGCAGGTCATCCTGACGACCGTGCTGTCGTTCGTGGGGTTTGTGGCGCTGTTCCATGCGCTGGGCTTCCAGATCATCCCGCCCAAGCAGATCGCGGGCGTGAACATCCCGAGCATGGGCGCCGAGAGCTTCTCGGTGCAGACGGCCCCGGCCGAGCCGGCGGTCGAAGGCGGCTACACGATCAAGTCGCCCTGGTCGCAGCAGAAGGACGAGTAGGCGGCCTATTCGGCCGCCTTCAGTTCCAGCGGCGCCGCAAGGCGGCTGACCGATTCCTTCGGCACGACGTGGACGAAATTGCGCAGTTCGAGCTGCCAGTTGTCGAGGATCGTCTTCCCCTGCAGCGAGCCGGTGCGTGTCACATGCTCTTCGATGAGCGTACGGAGCACGTTGCTCCAGTGATCCGTGACGACGGGGCGCCAGATGATCGTTTCCGGATTGGCCATCGTCTCGAAGCGTTGGTGCGGATCGTAGAGGAAGGCCATCCCGCCCGTCATGCCGGCGCCGAAATTCTCACCGACCGCGCCGAGGATCACGGCCGTGCCGCCCGTCATGTATTCGCAGCCGTTCGAGCCGCAACCCTCAACGACCACCGTGGCGCCTGAGTTGCGCACGGCGAAGCGCTCGCCCGCCTGGCCGGCTGCGAACAGCTTGCCTGACGTGGCGCCGTAGAGAACGGTGTTGCCGATGATTGTATTGTCCTTCGCCACGTACTTCGCAGTGGAGGGCGGCTTGATGATGATGGTCGCGCCGGAGAGGCCCTTGCCGACATAGTCGTTAGCGTCACCGATGACTTCTAGCGTCAGGCCCTTAACGCCGAACGCGCCAAGCGACTGGCCGCATGAGCCTTCGAGCGTCACCCAGAGACGATCTTCCGGCAGGCCGTCCATGCCGTACTTGCGGACGATGTGGGACGAGGCGCGCGTGCCGATGGCGCGCTGTACATTGCGGACGTGATAGTCGAGCTGCATCTTCTCGCCGCGCTCGAAGAAGGCGGCGGCGTCGCGCAGGATCTGCATGTCGAGCGCGTCGGGCACCTCGTTGCGAAGCGTCGGCTTGTAGGTGACACGCGCTTCGGGATCCGCGCGGACGAGCAGCGGCGACAGGTCGAGGTCGTCCAGCATGGCCGAGCCGCGCGAGACCTGATGGAGCAGGTCGGTGCGGCCGATCACTTCGTCGAGGCGGGTGAAGCCGAGTTCCGACAGGATCTCGCGGACTTCCTCGGCGATGAAGGTCATGAGGTTCACCACCTTGTCCGCCGTGCCGGTGAACTTGGCGCGCAGGCGTTCGTCCTGCGTGCAGACGCCGACCGGGCAGGTGTTGGAATGGCACTGGCGCACCATGATGCAGCCCATGGCGAGCAGGCTGGCGGTGCCGATGCCGTATTCTTCCGCGCCAAGCATCGCTGCCATGACGATGTCGCGGCCAGTGCGAAGGCCGCCATCGGTACGCAGCGTGACCTGGTCGCGCAGGTTGTTGAGCGTGAGGACGTGGTGGGCTTCAGCGAGGCCGATCTCCCACGGCAGGCCGGCGAACTTGATCGAGGATTGCGGTGACGCGCCTGTACCGCCGACATGGCCGGCGATCAGGATGACGTCGGCCTTCGCTTTCGCCACGCCCGCTGCGATCGTACCGACGCCGGAGCGCGAGACGAGTTTCACGCAGACGCGGCAATCCGGGTTGATCTGCTTTAGATCGTAGATGAGTTGGGCGAGGTCCTCGATCGAATAGATGTCGTGGTGCGGCGGCGGCGAGATCAGCATCACGCCGGGCGTCGCGTAACGATTGCGGGCGATGAACTCGGTCACCTTGAAGCCGGGCAACTGTCCGCCTTCGCCGGGCTTGGCGCCCTGCGCAACTTTGATCTCAAGCTCCTTGCAGTTGTTGAGGTACTCGGCGGTGACGCCGAAGCGGCCCGAAGCGACCTGCTTGATCATCGAGTTGGCGTTGTCGCCGTTCGGCATCGGCTTGTAGCGTTCGCGCACTTCGCCGCCTTCGCCCGAAACGGATTTCGCGCCGATGCGGTTCATGGCGATGTTCAGCGTGCCGTGCGCCTCGGGTCCGAGCGCGCCGAGCGACATGCCGGGCGTGACGAAGCGCTTGCGGATTTCGTTGACCGACTGGACGTCGTGCAGCGTGGCCGGCTTGGGCTGCGGCTTGAAGTCGAGCAGGTCGCGCAGCTGCACCATCTTCTTCTTGGCGTTGACGATCTTCGAATACTTGCGGAACGCCGCGTAGGAGTTGGTGTCGCACGCATGTTGCAGGGCATGGATCAGTTCGCCCGATAGCGCGTGCGTGTCGCCGCTGGCGCGGACGCGATAGAATCCGCCAATCGGCAGCACGGCCGCCGACGTGCTCCACGCTTTCGCGTGCAACTCGATCGCTTTGCGCTGAAGACCGGCGAGGCCGATGCCGGAGATGCGGCTTGTCATGCCGGGGAAGTAGTCGGCGATCAGCGCGCGCGAGAGGCCGAGCGCCTCGAAATTGTAGCCGCCGCGATAGGAGGAGATGACGCTGATGCCCATCTTCGACAGGATTTTCAGCAACCCCGCCTCGATGGCCTTCTTGTAGTTCAGCACGATCTTGCCGAGCGGCTTGTCGCCGAACAGGCCTTTCGCGTGACGATCCGCCAGAGTCTCCTGCGCCATGTAGGCGTTCACGCAGGTCGCGCCTACGCCGACGAGCACGGCGAAGTAGTGCGTGTCCATGCACTCCGCCGAGCGCACGGTGATCGAGCAGAACGTGCGCAGGCCGTGATTGACCAGCCATGAATGAACGGCGCCCGCGGCGAGGATCATTGGAATGCCGGCGCGCTCTGCGTTCTGGCTTTCATCCGTCAGGATGATGTGGCCGCGGCCGGACGATACGGCGACGCGCGCTTCCTCGCGGATGCGGGCGATGGCGTCGCGTAGTGCAATGCCGGGCGAGCCGCCCGCGTCGACCGGGAAGGTGCAGTCGATGACCGCCACCTGTTCGCCGATCGTTTCCAGCATGCGCGTGTACATGCCGTTGGTTAGCACAGGGCTTTCCAGCACGAACACGTTCGTCTGTGTTGCGTCTTCGGCGAGGATGTTGCCGAGGTTCTTGAAGCGCGTGCGCAGCGACATCACGCGCTCTTCGCGCAGCGGGTCGATCGGCGGGTTGGTCACCTGCGCGAAGTTCTGGCGGAAGAAGTGCGACAGCGGGCGGTGATGGTCGGAGAGAACGGCGAGCGGTGAGTCATCGCCCATCGAGCCGACGGCTTCCTTGCCGTCTTCCGCCATGGGCGAGAGGATCAGCTCGACGTCTTCCATGGTGAAACCGGCGGCGTGCTGACGCCGCAAGAATTCCTGTTTCTGGCTGTAGAGGCGCGGCTCTGGGCCGGGGCCGATCTTCGGTTCCAGCTCGACGACGTTGGACAGCCACTGTTCATACGGGTGGCTGCCCGCGAGGCGGTCGATCAGCGCCTTGTGCTCGTAGAATTTGCCGTCGCGCACATCGACCGCGATCATGCCGCCCGGCGGGACGCGACCCTTCTTCACGATGACCTCGTCATCGATGGAGCACATGCCGGCTTCGGAACCGACAGCCAGCATGCCGTCTTCAGTCAGCGCATAGCGCATCGGGCGCAGACCGTTGCGGTCCATGCCGGCAATGGCCCAGCGGCCATCGAACATGGCAAGTGCGGCGGGGCCGTCCCACGGCTCCATCACGGAGTTGGCGTAAGCGTAGAGCGCCTGATGGCGCTTCGGCATCACGGCCTCGTCTTTCGACATCGGCTCGGGCACCAGCAGCGTCTTCGCCATCGGGCCGGGTCGGCCCGCGCGCACGAGCAGTTCGAACGCGTTGTCGAGCGCGGCCGAGTCCGAGCCGCCCGGCTGGATCACCGGCTTCACATCGTCGCCATGCTCGCCGAACACGTCCGAGACCATCTTGATCTCGTGGCTCTTCATCCAGTTGATGTTGCCCGAAATCGTGTTGATCTCGCCATTATGCGCGAGCATGCGGAAGGGTTGCGCCAGCCGCCATTGGGGGAAGGTGTTGGTTGAATAGCGCTGGTGATAGATCGCGACCGCCGAGACGAAGCGCGGGTCCTTCAGGTCGAGATAGAAGTTGTCGATGTCCTCGGCGAGGAACATGCCCTTGTAGATCAGGGCGCGCGAGGAGAACGAGCACAGGTAGAGGTCGAGGTTCGCCGCGCGGGCGCGGTTCTCGATCCGGCGACGGCAGATGTAGAGCGCGCGTTCCAGTTCCGGCGCATCGCGGCGCAGCTGGTCGGTGAACAGGATCTGCTCGATTTCGGGGCGCGTGGCGTTGGCCTTCATGCCGATGATCGACGTGTCGATGGGCGGCTGGCGCCAGCCATAGATGTAGAAGCCGAAGCGAACGACTTCGGTTTCGATGATCGAGCGCGCCTTTTCCTGCGCGGCGAGGTCGGTGCGCGGCAGGAAGATCTGGCCGACACAGACCTGCTTGTCGTTGGCGATGGTGTGGCCCATGCCACGCACGGCGTCGCGGAAGAATTCCTGCGGAACGTCGATGCGGATGCCGGCCCCGTCGCCGGTCTTGCCATCGGCGTCGACAGCGCCGCGGTGGAACACGGCTTTGAGCGCGCGGATCGCCATTTCGACGACTTCGCGGCGCGGCGTGCCGTCGATCTGCGCGACGAGGCCAACGCCGCATGAGTCCTTCTCGTCAGCGGGGTTGTAGGCGTTGGCTTCGATCAGCGTGTCGCGTTCGGTCGTATACTTGCGGAGCCACTGCTCGCCGGGAGCTTGGTGTGTCATCAGAAACGCTCCTCGCCATGCTGGCGGTGGGCATCGGGGAAATCGCGGTAGAGCGCGGCCTGGAAGTTCACGACGAGTGAGTTGACGCCGTGGTGCGCACCTTCGACAGGCTCGTTGCGTGTGGAGACGGACGTGAACGCCGCATCGAGCTGCGCGAGGTCGCGCGTCTCGATCAGAATCTGGAATTCGCCAAGCGCGGCCATGCCGAGGCCAAGCTTGCGGCGCAGAAGGCGCCAGCTTTCGATCTTTCCGCTCGACTTGAGCGAGCCGAGATAGCCGTCGAGCGCGGCGACGAACTGGTGGTCCCGGATGCCGGGCTTCAGGTCGCAGGAGATCTGGTAGACATCCATGGAGCTACTCCGCCGCCACGCGCGAGGCGGTCGCCTTCGCGCGGAGATAGGCATCGATCGAAGCGGCTGCGTCACGGCCTTCCTTGATTGCCCACACGACTAGCGATGCGCCGCGAACGATGTCGCCGGCGGCGAAGACGCCGTCCATCGTGGTCATCATCGTGCGATAGTCGACCTTCACGCCGCCCCAGCGGTTCACGCTGAGCGCGCTTTCGGAGAAGTGCTTCGGCAGATCTTCCGGGTCAAAGCCCAGCGCCTTGATCACCATGTCGGCTTTTACGTCGTAGTCGGACGCCGGAATTTCTTCCGGCGCCTGGCGGCCGGAAGCGTCGGCGGGGCCGAGGCGCATGCGGATGGCGCGGACGGCTTTCGCGCCGCCGCCTTTCTTCTCCTGCACGGCGAGGGGAGCGGCCAGCCAGTCGAACACCACGCCTTCTTCCTCGGCGTTGGCGACCTCGCGCTGCGAGCCCGGCATGTTAGCGCGGTCGCGGCGATAGAGGCAGGTGACGGATTTGGCGCCCTGGCGGATCGCCGTGCGGACGCAGTCCATCGCCGTATCGCCGCCGCCAATGACGACGACGTTCTTCTTGTCTGCATTGAGCTTGCCGCTGGCGAAGTCCGCGACTTCCACACCGAGGCCGACCTTGTTGGCGGCGATCAGATAGTCGAGCGCCTTGTGAACGCCCTTCGCTTCGCCGCCGGGCGTTGCGAGCTCTTTCGACTTGTAGACGCCAGTGGAGACAAGAAGGGCATCATGTTTCGAGCGGAGTTCGGCGAAGCTGATGTCCTTGCCGACATCGACGCCGAGCTTGAATTTCACTCCGCCCTGAACGAGGCGTTTGGTGCGGCGCTCGACGATTTCCTTTTCCAGCTTGAAGTTGGGGATGCCGTAGATCAGCAGGCCGCCGGCGCGGTCGTGGCGGTCGTAGATCGTGACCTTGTAGCCCGCGCTGCGTAGTTGGTCGGCGGCGGAGAGGCCGGCAGGGCCGGCGCCGATGATGCCGATGGACTGATTGATCTCGCGCGCCGGCTTGATCGGGCGGACCCAGCCTTTTTCCCAGGCGGTGTCGGTGATGTATTTCTCGACGGCGCCGATGGTGACCGTGCCGTGGCCGGATTGCTCGATCACGCAGCCGCCTTCGCACAGGCGATCCTGCGGGCAGATGCGGCCGCAGACTTCAGGCATGTTCGAGGTGGCGGCGGAAAGCTCGTAGGCTTCTTCCAGCCGGCCCGTCGCCGTCAGCATCAGCCAGTCCGGGATGTTGTTCCCGAGTGGGCAGTGGGTCTGGCAGAACGGCACGCCGCATTGCGAGCAGCGCGACGACTGCTCGTTGGCCTTCGCGGCGATGTAGTCGGCGTAGATCTCGTGGAAGTCGCCGCGGCGCTCGGCGGCGTCACGCTTTTCCGGCGTTTCCTGCTCGACCGAGACGAAAGAGAGCATGCGCTGCTGCGCCATGGGAGCACCCGACCGGACTGACCGCGAGCCGTTTCTCTAAAGCGGATTGGAGCGAGCGCAACCTGAAATGCCCGAATATTGTCCCAAATGAGATAGGAATTGTACTCGGATGTCCATTGAGCGATCAGCGTGATCGAACGGAAGGCGCATATAGGTACCAAATAATACCAATAGCGCGCGTAACCCGTCATCCACCATAAAGGGCGAAGAGATTCCTCCCTTCCTGATTCCCTGACCCGGCGGAGCGCCATGGACCCGACAACCATCCTGCAGGCGATCCTTCTCGGCCTGGTCGAAGGCCTCACGGAATTCGTGCCGGTATCGTCGACGGGCCATCTGCTGCTGGCGCAGACGGCGCTGGGGCTCACCTCGCCGTTCTGGACGACGTTCACGGTGGTCATCCAGCTCGGCGCGATCCTCGCCGTCGTGGCGCTCTATTTCGGCAGGCTCTGGCATGTGCTGGTGACGCTGCCGACCGAGGCGGCCTCGCGCCGGTTCGCGCTGTCGGTGATCATTGCGTGCGTTCCGGCATTCGCGGCGGGCTTCCTGCTGCATGACTTCATCAAGACCTACCTGTTCGACAGCCTGCAGCTTATCTGCTGGTCGCTGGTGATCGGCGGCGTCGTGCTGCTGGTGATCGACAAGATCGCGCCCGCGCCGGCGGACCATTCGGCGATGAACCTGCCGCTCTACAAGGCGGCGATCATCGGCCTGTTCCAGATCCTGTCGATCGTTCCCGGCGTCTCTCGCTCGGGCTCGACCATCGTCGGCTCGATGCTGCTGAAGATCAACAAGCGCGCGGCGGCCGAGTTTTCCTTCTTCCTCGCCATCCCGATCATGGTCGGCGCCTTCGTGCTCGACATCTGGGAGAGCAAGGATTTCCTGACCGGCGACAATCTCGGGATCATCGCCGTCGGCTTCGTCGCCTCGTTCGTGTTCGGCTTCATCGTCATCAAGGTGATGCTGGATTTCGTGCAGAAGCGCGGCTTCGCACCGTTCGGCTGGTGGCGGATCATCGTCGGCGGAGCAGGGCTCGCCGCGATCTATGCTGGCGTGTGGGCCTGATCAGCCCTTGCCGGTGATCGGCCGCAGGATGCCGCGGATGATCAGGGCGCCGATGAAGGCGATCAGGGCGACATCGAGCCAGCGCGTCACATCGTTGAGCGGGCCGAGGTCGAAGCCTGCAAGCCAGCCCGACAGCGAGAAGCCGAAAGCCTTCAGCAGCGTGCCGATCAGGAAGACGCCGAGAATGCCGAAGGCGGCATCGCCCCAGAGACCGAAGATCGCCTTGCCCCGAACGGCCTTGCGCGCGGCGAACCCCACCAGCGTTGCGATGAGAAGCCAGAGCGCCAGAACGCCCAGGTTCATGCCGGAATATTCGATAGCCAGCTTGTCCATTGTCCCGCTCCCCTCAGCCCCATCCCGGAGGAGAAGCTAGCGGGGGCCGGATCAGGCGTCCACCCGGGAGGCCTCGTCCACGTGCGGCGGCTGAAACTGACCGTGCGGGCGGTGGCGCCATAGATAGGTCGGCGTGATCGCTTCGACCGATTCCAGCGAGGTGACGCCGAGATCGGCGATCGTGCCGACGCCGGAGCCAACCACATTGTCGGCCTTGAGCATCTGCACCTGATCGCCCGTGATGGGGGGACCAAAGAACGGGTTCAGCTTCGACAGCGCGCCGACGATGTAGCCCATCGGCGCGGCGACCTGGATCGGGATCGGCAGCAGCATGCGTGGACGGTCGATCTCGCGCGTGATGTACTGCAGCAGCTCCTTCATCGTGTAGGTGCGCGGGCCGCCGAGTTCGAATGTCTTGCCGGCGTGGCCGGGCTTCATCGCGTTCGCGATGGCAAGCGCGACGTCGGCGACATAGACCGGCTGGAATTTCGTCGAGCCGCCGATCAGCGGCAGGACGGGCGTGAAGCGCGCCATGAGGGCGAAACGGGTGAAGAAGCCGTCCTCGGGTCCGAAGAGAATGGAGGGACGCAGGATGACGGCGGAGGGGATCGCCTCGCGCGTCGCCGCTTCGGCTTCGGCCTTGGTGCGGGCGTAGTTGGATTTCGATTTCGCATCGGCGCCGATGGCCGAGACGAGAACGTAATTGCTGATGCCGGCTTCCGCGGCCAGCTGTGCGATGTTGGCAGCGCCGAGCGATTGCGTGCCGTTGAAATTCTGCGCGCCACGCTCCGCGAGGATGCCGACGAGATTGATGGCGGCTTCGGCGTTCTCCAGCGCGCGCTTGATCGAGGCGCGGTTGCGGACGTTGACCTGGACCAGCTGGACCTGACCGACATCGCCGGCGAGTTTCACGTCACCGGCGAGATGTGGGCGGCGGGAGGCGACACGGACCCGCCAGCCCTGACGGCAGAGGGCGCGGACGACGTGGCGTCCGAGGAAGCCCGAACCGCCGAAAACGGTGACAATCCTGCCGCTCATGCGTGTGCCTGTGCCTTCTGGGGTGGTCTGGTCTTACGCGGCGATAGACCAGAATCGGGCGCGCAAGTCCATGCGACGGGGAGGAGCGGGCAGGGCCGGCCAAACCGCGCAAACGACCAGACCGTGTAAACAAAAAAGGGCGGACCATCGCTGGTCCGCCCTCCGTCAATCACGATGGCGCTCGTATCGGAGCGCGCGTCGCGCCCTACTTGATCTTCGCGAGCTCGACGTCGAGCTCTTTCACTTTTTCTTCCGGGAAGTATTCCGGGGCCATGCCCTTGACCATTTCGATGGTCATTTCGCGGGCTTGCTCGAGCTCCGGAGCGGCGGCGACGTCCGGAAACACTTTCGCGAAAGCGGCCTTGGCTTCGGCGTTGTCGATGATCTGGCCGATCGTCGAAGTCTTGGTCGAGAATTTCGGCGCGTCCTGGGCGAGCGCGACCGGGGACAGCGCGACGGCGAACGCGGCTGCAGCGATAAGTTTGCGGATCATGGGAGGCTCCCTTGCGGCGGGATCATCATGAGCCCCGGCCAGATGGGCGCACCTATCCTGAAACAATGGAAACTGTCGAGTACCCTGCGCAGCGGCCGGGATTAGCTTTCAGTAAGCCGGACGCTACGTCAGCCGTTTTGCTTGAAGGCAGAACCGCGTCCGTCCTTCTTCCGGGCTTCCATATCCGCCAGCATCACATTGATGCGACCGATCAGCTTGTCGATCGATCCGTTGTTGCGGCCGAGGAAGCTCTCGAACTGGGCTTGCTGTTCCTGGGCGAGCCAGAGAACCGAACCGCCGAGGTCGATGCCGACGTCGCGCACGCGGTAGCTCGCGCCGTCCTGGCTGCGCAGCACGTCCCAGTAGACCTTGGTGTCCTTGCCGGTCTGCGAGGAGTGGATAAGCGTCTCGACCGTGGAGCGGCGTTCGTCCTCGTCCTTCGAGCCGACGACGCGCAGCGCTTCGCCGCGGAACTGGTCGAAGTGAACCTGATAGACTTCGAGCGCGTAGGTCTCGAACGTCTTGTAGTACTTGTCGAAGTCAGGCTGGCTGATCGAGCGCGCATTCACGCCGAGCACGCGGCGCGCAATCGTCGGCATGTGCGCGAACTTGTTCATGTACTCGCCGAACTTCTTCTCGCGCGCGGCGGCGCTCAGCGACTTGTCGTTGAGCACCTGAAGCACGGAGTTCGCATTCGTCTGCACATACGCTTCCGACTTCTTGTCGGCGAAAGCGGCAGGCGTTGCGACGGCAAGCAGGGCAATGGCTGCAAGGGAGTGCAGCCCGATCTTTCTGAACATTTTCATGAAAGCCTCCACGTTCGACCCGATCAGAAGTCTAGTTCGCTTTCGGGCACTTTTTCGGTTTCTTCAGGCTGAATAGGGGCGTTTGCGATGTCCTGGGCCCGTGTGCGGTCATACAAACGCCTGACTGTGGTATAGGGGTCGACCTGGTTGCGCAGTTCGTTGACCGCCTCGATCGCTCCTGCGCGGCCGTTTATGCCTCCCAGAATCGCAACACCCATGCGGATCTCGTCGTCGCTCTCGAATTCCGGATAGTTCAACGGGTTGAGCGCCGCATCCGCGCCGCGGCCGAAGACGTCACGCGGATTCGAAGGGCCGAAGAGGGGAAGGACGAGGTAGGGGCCGGAATCGACGCCCCATTTGCCGAGCGTCTGGCCGAAATCTTCCTTGGTGCGCTGCATGCCCATGGCGGAGGCAGGGTCGAAAATGCCGCCGATGCCGACAGTGGTGTTGATGATGAAGCGACCGAACGTTGCGCCGGCGTCCGGGATCTGTCCCTGCAGCACATGGTTCACGAAGGTCAGCGGCTCGCCGAGATTGTCGCCGAAATTGCCGACGCCTTCGCGGATGGGTTCGTTCGTGACGGCGCGATAGCCGTGGGCGATCGGCTCCACCACGGCTTTGTCCAGGCCTTCGTTGAAGGAGAACATCTGCCGGTTGAAGTCTTCATATGGGTCGTCGGGGTTCGATCCCGTGGCGCAGCCGGCGAGGGCGAACGCAGCCAGCAGGGAGGCGGCGCCAGGCAGGACAGCCATTTTCGTCGTCATTCTCAGGCGCTCCGCTAGCCGGGTCGATATGTGTCCGGGGTTTACCTAGGTCAACACCCGTTGACTTGTGTTTCTCAGGATAAGGCTACCGGAGCATTTACCGCGCCATATGCTACAGCCGATACCGCAGTTGAAAATCATATAAGGATATGTTTATATCGTTATATGGAATCCGCAGCGCTGTCCGTTCTGGTCCAGCAGCTACGCGCCGCCGGTGAGGTGACGCGGGCGCGGATTCTCGCGCTTCTGGCTCACGGCGAACTCTCGGTGGGTGAGCTCGCGCAGGTTCTCAACCAGAGCCAGCCGCGCCTGTCGAGGCACCTGAAATTCCTGACTGGAGCGGGACTTGTGGATCGCCTGCCGGAAGGGGCGTGGGTGTTCTATCGCCTGCCGACCGAAGGCCGAGCGCGGGCGCTGGTGGATACGCTGAACGCGTCGATCGATCCGGATGATGCCGAGATTAAGCGCGACCGGGTGCGACTGGCCGAGGTGAAGGCCGAGCGGGCCGAGGCGGCGGACGAGTATTTCTCGCGCGTGGCGGACGACTGGGACAGCCTGCGCGCGCTGCATTATTCCGAGACGGATATCGAGAAGGCCGTGCTGACCGCCGCCGGACCGGGACCGTTCGATCTGGTGATCGATTTCGGCACGGGCACGGGGCGGATGCTTGCGCTGTTCGCAGGCAAGGCGCGCCGGGTCGAGGGCATCGATCTCTCGCACCAGATGCTGACGGTGGCGCGCTCGAAGCTGCAGGAAGCGGGCGCGGGCAATGCGTCGGTGCGCCATGGCGATGCCACGGCCTCGCCCTATCCCGATCATTCGGCAAGCCTGGTGATTATCCATCAGGTATTGCACTTCCTCGATGATCCCGGCCGTGCGCTCGCGGAAGCCGCGCGCGTGCTGAAGCCCGGCGGTCGGCTGGTCGTGGTGGAGTTTGCGCCGCACACGCTGGAGCGGCTGCGTGCTGAACATGCGCATCGGCATCTTGGCGTCAGCGAAAGCGATCTTGAGCGCTGGGCGGAGAAGGCGGGGCTAGCAGTGAAATCCGCGAAGACTTTCCGGTCGCCCGATGGCGACAAGGGCATCGCCGTGACGGTGTGGTCGGCGGATAGCCAGAAGTCGGCGAAGAGGTCCGCGGCATGAGCAAGGCTCCGAAAGTCTCGTTCGAATTCTTCCCGCCGAAGACGGCGGAGATGGAAGACAAGCTGTGGGATTCGGTCCGGCGGCTGGAACCGTTGCGGCCGGACTATGTGTCGGTGACCTATGGCGCCGGCGGCTCCACGCGCGAGCGTACGCACGGCATCGTGCGGCGCATGGCGGCGGAGACGTCGCTGAGCCCGGCGGGGCACATCACCTGCGTCGCCGCGACGAAGCCGGAGATCGACCAGGTCCTCAAGGACTACTGGGACGCCGGCGTGAAGCGCATCGTGGCGCTACGCGGCGATCCCACGGCGGGCATCGGCACAAAATACGCGCCGCATCCGGGCGGATATGCCTACGCGTCCGACCTGATCTCAGGCGCGCGGAAGATCGCGGACTTCGACATTTCGGTTGGCTGCTATCCGGAAGTGCATCCCGACGCGTCCTCGTTGAAGGCGGAGATCGACAACCTCAAGCGCAAGTTCGATGCGGGCGCGACGCGGGCGATCACACAGTTCTTCTTCTATCCCGATGTCTATTTCAAGTTCCTCGACACCGCGCGCAACGCCGGCATCACGCAGCCGATCGTGCCGGGCATCATGCTGCAGTCCAACTTCAAGGGTCTGAAGCGCATGGCCGACCTGTGCGCCACGGCGATCCCCGCACGCATCGCGGAACTCTATGACGGGCTCGACAACGATGCGGAGACCCGGGATCTCGTGACGGCGCACATCGCGGCGGATCTCTGCAACCGTCTCGCCGAGCAGGGCGTCGACCATTTCCACTTCTACACGATGAACCGCGCGGGCCTGTCGCTGTCGACATGCCGCCTGCTCGGGATCAAGCCAGAGGCTCAAACGCAATGACCCGGGCAGAACGCATCGCCAAACTGAAGGCCGCATCGAAGGAACGCATCCTGATCCTCGACGGATCGTGGGGCGTGATGTTCCAGAAGATGGGTCTCGAGGAGAAGGACTATCGCGCCGAGCGCTTCGCCACGCATCCGGGCCAGCTGAAAGGCAACAACGACATCCTGTGCCTGACGCGGCCGGACCTCGTGGCCGAACTGCACACGATGTATTTCAGCGCCGGCGCCGACATCTCGGAGACGAACACCTTCTCCGCCACCGTGATCGCGCAGGACGACTACAAGCTCGACGCTGCGGCGGTGTGGGACATCAATTACGAAGGCGCGCGCATCGGACGGAAGGTCGCCGATGAATTCACCGCGAAGGATCCGAGCAAGCCGCGCTTCCTCGCCGGCTCCATCGGGCCGCTCAACAAGATGCTGTCCATGTCGTCCGATGTGAACGATCCGGGCGCCCGGCTGGTGGACTTCGATGAAGTCTACAACGCTTATCGCGACCAGATCCGCGCGCTCAACGAGGGCGGGGTGGATCTCTACCTGATCGAGACCATCACGGACACGCTCAACTGCAAGGCCGCGATCAAGGCGATCATGGATCTCGAAGCCGAAGGCGTCGAACAACTGCCGATCTGGATTTCAGGCACGATCACCGATCGCTCCGGTCGCACGCTGTCCGGCCAGACGGCGGAAGCCTTCTGGAATTCGGTGAAGCACGCCAAGCCCTTCGCTGTCGGCTTCAACTGCGCGCTCGGCGCCGACCTGATGCGCCCATTCGTGGCCGAGATGGCGCGCGTGGCCGACACGCTGGTCGCGGCCTATCCCAACGCCGGCCTGCCCAACGAGATGGGCAAGTATGACGAGCAGCCGCACCAGACGGCGCACGAGCTGGAAGACTGGGCCAGGGAAGGCCTGGTCAACATCCTCGGCGGCTGCTGCGGCACCACGCCGGACCATATCCGCCACGTCGCGGACGCCGTGAAAGGCGTCAAGCCGCGCCAACTCGTGCAGCGGGCGCGGGCGCTGCGGCTGGCGGGGCTGGAGCCTTTCGAACTGGCGTAGTACCGGAGGGGCACCTATCCGGGAGCGTCAGGAGCAAGCATGTCTGGCCAAACAGCAATGAAGTCCGGCGAGGGATATGCCGGCGGAGCGCTGCCGCCGGAAATGGACCTCGCTTTCTATCGCGCGACTTATGCGGACCTGCAGCCGCTGTCGAACGAGCAGCTCGCCCAACACTATGGCGCGTTCGGCCGCAGCGAAGGGCGGATGGCGAGCCCCGCTGGTTCGAGGCACGGCTTTCTGGCGCTGGTTCCGCCTGACGCAAAAATTCTCGAGATCGGGCCCGGGCACAGCCCGGGCTTCACCAGCGAGAACACCAAGTATTTCGATGTCGTAGACTCCGAAGGGCTGCGCAAGCGCGCGCTGCACTACAGCGAGAATCCGGCGCGCGTTCCGCCGCTGGTTCACTACGTCTCGCCCAAGGGCGATCTCGGCATCGTGCAGGAGCAGTTCGACGTCGTCTATTCATCGCACGCCATCGAGCATCAGCCAGACCTGGTGAAGCATCTGCAGGAAGTCACGCGGCTGCTGGCGCCGGGCGGCTCCTATTTCGTGATCTGCCCGGACAAGCGCTACTGCTTCGACCGGCATATTCCCGAAAGCTCCATCGGCGAGGTGCTGGAAGCGCACATGGTCGGGCGCAGCATTCACCGGCCGGCGGACTACATCGATGCGCTGGCGATGGGATCGCACAATGATCCGGTGCGGCACTGGGCGGGCGACAGCCCGCGGCAGGGGATCAATGCGGCTCTGGCGACGCAAGCGATTGAGGAGATGCGTGCGGCCAACGGCGCGTATATCGACTGCCACGCCTGGCGCCTGACGCCGACGGGCTTCCGGGAAATCGTCGAAGCGCTGTACCAGCTTGGCAAGTCGCCGCTTCGCCCTGTTCGTCTCTATGAGACGACGCTCAATCAGAACGATTTCTTCACGGTGCTTCAGCGCGGCGAGGGCTGAGAGGAAGGTCATGGCCAAGTTCTATGAGCGGCTGGAAGACAAGCACGTCGCCTTCATCAAGGCGCAGAAGATGTTCTTCGTCGCGACGGCGCCGCTGTCGGATGCGGGCCGCGTGAACCTCAGCCCCAAGGGATACGACAGCTTCCGCGTCATCGGGCCGAACCGTGTGGCGTATGCGGACCTCGGGGGTTCGGGCGCGGAAACACTGGCGCATGTGCGCGAGAACGGGCGCATCACCTTCATGTTCTGCGCCTATCAGGGCGCGGCGAACATCATGCGGCTCTATGGCCGTGGCGAGGTGATGCAGTTCAACGATCCCGGCTTTGCGGACGAGATCGCGAAGTTCCCGCCGGGCCATGAGCGCGCGCGCGACATCATCTTCGCGGACATAACGGCGGTACAGGACAGCTGCGGCTGGGCTGTGCCGTTCATGGAGTACAAGGGCGAACGCGACCAGCTGCTCCGCTACATCGAGATCAAGCCGCTGGAAGAGTGGCACGAGAGCCGTCTGACGAAGAACGCGCAGAGCATCGATGGGCTACCGGGGCTGATCAGGCCGAAGGCTGCGGAATGAAGTATCTTGCGGTTTCTCTTGTGCTGCCGCTGGCGGGTTGCGTCATCGCGGATGTAACCGAAGTGTCGCCGCAGGCAGGCGACATCGCGCGCGTGTATGCATCGTCGACCGCGTTCTACGCGAAGAGTATCGTGATCCCACCGGGATACGAGACGATCCGCCTGCCGGGCATCGTTGCTGATCCGGTGACGCCGGGCGGCAGCGAGCTGGGCGATACCGAACGGCAGGCCGAGAGTGTCTTCGGCAAGATCGCGGCTGCGCTCGCGGAGATTGGCGCGAGCGAGGCTGATGTCGTTGCGATGACCGTCTATCTCGCCGCGCCGGCGCCGGGCGGCGGCATGGATTTCGACGGGATGATGCGCGCCTATGGCCGCCATTACGGCAGCGCCTCGCAACCCAATCGTCCCGTTCGTTCGACAGTGCAGGTGGCCGGGCTGGTACGTCCCGGCATGCTAGTCGAGATCGAAGTCACTGCCGCGCGCAAGCCGCGGCAATAGTCACGCCTGAAAGCAGTTCATGTCCGAGTCCGTTCCCCAGACCGCATCCTTCATCAACATCGGTGAGCGCACCAACGTCACCGGATCGGCGGCGTTCAAGAAGCTGATCGTCGAGGGTAACTTCGCGGCGGCAGTCGATGTTGCGCGTCAGCAGGTGCAGAACGGCGCGCAGATCATCGACGTGAACATGGACGAGGGGCTGCTGGATTCGAAAGCGGCGATGCGGACTTTCCTGCGCCTGATCGCGGCGGAGCCGGATATCGCCAAGGTTCCGATCATGGTGGATTCGTCCAAGTGGGAGGTGATCGAGGAGGGGCTGAAAAACGTTCAGGGCAAGGCGATCGTCAACTCGATCTCGATGAAGGAAGGCGAGAAGCAGTTCCTCGACCAAGCGCGCAAGGCGTTGAGCTATGGCGCGGCCGTGGTCGTGATGGCGTTCGACGAGCAGGGGCAGGCGGACACCGCAACGCGCAAGTACGAGATTTCGAAACGCGCCTACGACCTGCTGGTCAGCATCGGCTTTCCGCCGGAAGACATCATCTTCGATCCGAACATCTTCGCCGTCGCGACCGGCATTGAAGAGCACAACAACTACGCCGTCGACTTCTTCGAAGGCGTGAAGATGATCAAGCAGAATCTGCCCTACGCGCGGACGTCGGGCGGATTGTCGAACGTGTCGTTCTCATTCCGCGGCAATGAGCCGGTGCGGCGCGCGATGCACTCGGTGTTCCTGTATCACGCCATCAAGCTCGGTTTCGACATGGCGATCGTGAACGCCGGCCAGCTCGACATCTACGACAACATCGACCCCGAACTGCGCGAGCGCGTCGAGGACGTCATCCTCAATCGCCGCCCTGATGGCACGGATCGCCTGCTGGAGATCGCGGAACGCTATCGCGGGCAGAAGGGTGAAGTGCATAAGAAGGACCTCAGCTGGCGCCAGAAGCCGGTCAAGGATCGCCTTGCGCACGCGCTGGTCAACGGCATCACGGAATTCATCGTCGAGGATACTGAGGCGGCGCGTTTGACGGTCGAGCGGCCGCTACACGTGATCGAAGGCCCGCTGATGGACGGGATGAACATCGTCGGCGACCTGTTCGGGGCGGGGAAGATGTTCCTGCCGCAGGTAGTGAAGTCGGCGCGCGTGATGAAGGCGGCGGTCGCGCACCTTATGCCGTTCATGGAGGAAGAGAAGCTCCGCACCGGCATGGCTGACAAGTCCAACGGCGTCGTCATCATGGCGACGGTGAAGGGTGATGTACACGACATCGGCAAGAACATTGTCGGGGTGGTCCTGCAGTGCAACGGCTACAAGGTCATCGACCTTGGCGTGATGGTGCCGGCGGAGAAGATTCTCGAGACGGCGCAGCGCGAGAATGCCGACATGATCGGCCTCTCGGGCCTGATCACGCCGTCGCTGGACGAGATGGTTTACTTCGCGAGCGAGATGCAGCGACTGGGCATTCACAAGCCGTTGCTGATCGGCGGGGCGACGACCAGCCCCGCGCACACCGCGATCAAGATCGAGCCGATGTTCAAGCATGCGCCGGTGGTTCACGTGCTGGATGCTAGCCGTGCGGTCGGCGTGGTGAGCCAGCTGATCGGCGATGACTCGCGCGACAAGTTCTGGGCGGACATGCGCGAGAAGTACCAGAAGATCCGCGACTCGCGCTCAGGCGGGCAGGCGAAGGCGCGTGTATCGTTGGCCGCGGCGCGGGAGATGGCGCCGAAGATTGACTGGCGCACATACGCGCCGCCGAAGCCGAGCTTCCTGGGCGTGCGCGAGATCGAGGCCGACCTTGCCACTTTGGCGCGTTACATCGACTGGACCCCGTATTTTGCGAGCTGGGATCTCGTCGGCCGCTATCCGATGATCCTCGAAGACGATATCGTTGGCGAGGCCGCACAGTCGCTCTGGAAAGACACACAGGGCCTGCTCCAGCAGATGATCGGCGAGCAGTGGATCAAGGCGAAGGGCGTTGTCGGCTTCTGGCCCGCGAACCGCGATGGCGACGACGTCATCGTCTGGCAGGACGACACCCGCAAAACGGAAGTCGCCCGCTTCCACACTTTGCGCCAGCAGATGGAGAAGACGAACGAGAAGGGTCAGCTCGCGCTGGCCGACTACGTTGCCACGCAGGCGCCCGACTATATCGGCGGCTTCGCCGTCACCGCCGGCCATGGCGAGCTGGCGAAAGCGAAGGAGTTCGTCGACAAGGGCGATGATTATTCGTCGATCATCGTGAAGGCGCTGGCCGATCGTTTCGCTGAAGCCTTCGCCGAGTACATGCACGAACAGGTGCGCCGCGAACTGTGGGGCTATGCCGCCGACGAGACGCTCACCAACGATGATCTGATCGGCGAGAAGTATCAGGGCATCCGCCCGGCGCCTGGCTATCCCTCGCAGCCGGACCACACCGAGAAGAAGACGCTGTTCGATCTCCTCGGCGCGACCGAGAAAGCCGGCATCGAACTCACGTCGAGCTACGCGATGAACCCGCCTGCCAGCGTCTCTGGCCTCTACCTGTCCCATCCGGAGGCGGTTTATTTTGCCGTGGGCCGGATCGAAAAAGACCAGGTCGAGGATTACGCCCGCCGCAAGGGTTGGGACCTCGAAACCGCCGAACGCTGGCTGCGCCCGATCCTCAACTACTGAAACTTCAAGGGCTAACCCCGGGGAACGACGTGTTCCAGGTCGACAAGGCCCCGGGGCTGCGCTTCATTGCCCCCGAGGGGCGAGCCCGGCTGTCATCAAAAGTCTTAAGCCGGATTCACACATAAGAAACGCCGCCGGAGCAATAGCTACTGGACGTGGCGCGAGGAGGGGACCGTGAGGAACTGGAAGAGGATGGCCCTGCTGGCCGTCAGCAGTCTCGCGTTCGCGGGTCTCGCCAACGCACAGCAGACGCCCCAGACCCCGACACCCGCGAGCGCGCCGGAAGGCGTGCAGGTGTTCGAGCCGACATTCTTCGCGCGCTTCAATCCGGTCACCGCCGAAGACATGGTGCGCCAGCTTCCCGGCTTCACTATCGACGAGGGCGACGACCTCCGCGGTTTTGGCGCCACGGCCGGCAACGTCCTGATCGGCGGACAGCGCCCGTCCTCCAAGACCAGCCTCAAGGACGAACTCTCCCGCATCGCCGCGCGCGACGTGCTGCGCATCGAGCTGATCCGCGCGTCCGCTGCTGGCGATCTCGACGTGCGCGGCTACACCGAAGTCGCGAACATCGTCCTCAAGCCTGCCGGTGAAATGCAGGTGTCGACCACCTTCGCCGCAACGACGCGCTGGTATGAGCAGGGCCGCATCGGCGCACAGATCGGCGCCACGCGCGCGTGGAAAACAGGCGATTTCGGTTTCCGCCTCGCCGTGCAGGGCACGAATCTGGGCGAGCGCGAGGAAGTGCAGGCGACATTCCGCAACGCGCTGGGCACGGTCACCCGCACGCAGGAAGAATACTACCAGCAGCAGGCCAGCGAACTCCTCATCACCGGCGCCGCCAACTGGACGCCGACGGCGCGCGACACCTGGAACGCCAACTTCCGCCTTCTCCCGCGCTGGTTCACGAACAATGCGCGCGGCGACCTGCATCTGGGGACGTTCAACTTTCCGTCGGCGCTCTCCTCCGAATACGAAGAGAAAGACATCTGGTATGTCGATCTCGGCGGCGATTACGAACACCGCTTCTCCGGCCAGAACGCAGTCAAGCTGATCACGGTCAACCGCTCGGTGAACTGGCGCCCGCAGCAGGTGCTGACGCAGACCTTCCCGACCACGGGACAGTTGCTCGACAATTCCGACAACAAGGCGGGCGAGCACGTCCTTCGCGGCGTCTGGACCGTGAAGCCGGATACCCAGCACACGATCGAGCTTGGCCTCGAAGGCGCCTACAACTATCGCGAGGTCGATCGCGAGAGCTTGGCCGGTCCCATCGGCGGCCCGTATGTCCCGCTCGCGGTTCCGATCGCTTCGACGAAGGTCGAGGAAGAGCGTGTCGAGGCGTCGATCAACGACACCTGGCGCATGAGCCAGCAGCTCACGCTTGAAGCAGGTTTCAACTACGAATCCTCGACCATCTCGCAAACGGGCGATGTGTCGGTGGAGCGCGATTTCACCTATTCAAAGCCCCGCGCCGTCGCGACATGGACGCCGAACGCCGAAGACCAATGGCGCCTGTCGCTCGTGCGCGACGTCTCGCAGCTCGACTTCGGCGACTTTGCGACCGGTCTCAACTCGATCAGCTCATCCGCCAACGTTGGCAACCCGTTGCTTGAGCCGGAGCAGACCTGGAAAGCTAGCCTGCAGTGGAAGCGGCCGATCGGCCAGCGCGGATCGATATCGCTCACCGGCTTCTATGACGACATTGAAGACACGCAGGATCTGATCACTGTTCCGGGCGTCTGCACCACGCCTGCCAGCACGCCGGGCGCCTGCACCGCTGTCGGCAATATCGGCGATGGCGAGCGCTGGGGCGCGCGTGTCGAGGCGACGCTTCCGCTCGACAGCGTCGGCATCGGCGGCGGCCAGCTGCGCGTGAATATTGGCGCGCAGGAATCGAGCGTCGTCGATCCGGTCACGCTGCAGGAACGCGAAATCTCGGCCGAGCAGGAATTCGACTGGTCGTTCGACTTCCGTCAGGACCTGCCGGCGATGAAGATCGCCTGGGGCGCCAAGGTCAACAGCGTCGGCCCGATACCGCAATATCGTGCGGACCGCTTCGAGGTCACCGAGCCCAAGGACCCGAACGTCGACCTGTTCGTCGAGACGACGCAGTTCCTCGGCGGCTTGCTCGTGCGTGTCACGGCGGCCAACCTGCTCGACGTCGAGAAGGAAACCGACCGGCAGTACGTCATCACGACGCCCTATGCCGAGGAATTCCGTTCCTCGACCATGGGCCGTAACGTGACGCTGACGATCGCCGGCGCGTTTTAGGCGGATCAGATCACGCTGAGCCACGGATCTATCTCCGCTCGTCCTGACGAAAGTCGGGACCCAGGAACGGTCTTGCAGCTTGAACTGGTTTGGAGTTGCAGGGCGGGGCAAGCCTAATCGTCAGCCCTGGTTCCCGACTTTCGTCGGGACGAGCGCAACAAGGTGGACGGCTTCCACCCCACCTGATCGCACCTACAGTTTCGCCAGCACGCCCTTCGCGGCCGCGCGGCCTGTGGCGACGCAGGCCTGCAGCAGATAGCCACCCGTAGGTGCTTCCCAGTCCAGCATTTCGCCGGCGACGAATGTGCGCGGGTCCATCTTCAGCGAATAATCGGCGTTGAGGCTCGCCCAGCTTATACCGCCAGCCGTCGAGATAGCGCGGTCGATGGGCGCTGCGCCCGTCAGGCGGATGCGGACCCCCTTGATACGGCGCGCGACCTCCGCATGTGAGGCAGGCAGCGTGGGCCCGGCTTCGTCCTCGCGGATCAGGCTCGCGCTCGCAGGCGATAGCCCCGCCTTGCGCAGGCGGTTGGCCATCGAGTCCTTGGGGTGGCTGGCGAGCTTTGCCGCGATCGCATCGATGGTCGTATCGGGCATCAGATCGATTTCCATCGTCGCCGCGCCACTGGCCGCGATGGCTTCGCGCAGGGCGGAGGAGAGCGCGTAGATCGCTCCGCCTTCGACACCATAGCTGGTGACGATGGCTTCGCCGCGCGCTTCCCGGTCGCCGAAACGGAACAGGGCGTGTTTGATCGGCTCGCCGGCGGACTTCGCCTTGAAGACATCCGACCAACCTGTGACGAAGCCGGAATTGGAGGGGCGCAGCGGCTCGATCTCCGCGCCACGCGAGGCGAACGCTGCTTGCCAGCTTCCGTCCGATCCGAGGCGCGGCCAGCTCGCGCCGCCAAGCGCGAAGATCGCGGCGTCGGGCTTCTCTGTGCGCGTGACGCCAGCAGCGTCGAAGGTCAGGGCGTCGCCATCCCATCCCGTCCAGCGCGACCGCGCTTCGAGCCGCACGCCGAGTTCACCGAGACGCGCGAGCCAGGCGCGCAGCAGGGGAGAGGCTTTCATCTGCGTCGGAAAGATGCGTCCGCTTGAGCCGACGAACGTCTCAATGCCGAGGCCTTCACACCATTGGCGCAGGTTGTCTGGCGTAAAGGCGCGTATCGTTGGCTCAAGATGCTCACGTGCGTTTTCATAGCGATCAAGGAAAGCGTCGAGCGGTTCAGAGTGCGTGAGGTTCAGTCCGCCGCGTCCGGCGAGCAGGAATTTCCGCGCCGGGTTCGGCATGCGCTCGTGGATCGTGACGCCAACGCCCGCCTGCGCCAGCAGCTCGGCGGCGGCGAGCCCGGCCGGGCCCGCGCCCACGACGATGACTTCCTTTGGAACAGAAGCGCCCATGACGCGAAGCGTGTGGACCAGCTTCTCGCGCGAGACAATCTCGCGCCGGTTGCCTGTGGGGGGTTTCTCGCCTGAAGGATGCGTTCGCTTGCCGCCGCTGCGTGCAGGCGTACCCTCCACGGTGATGCTGGCGAGTCGTCGGCAGGTGGAGTTCGCGTGGCAGAAGCCGTGGTTAACACCCTCCGTCGGATCGACCTGTCATGGGTGCGGATCGAGATCGGAATGCTGGTCGGCGCGCTGATCATGGGCGCCTGAGGCGCTGCGGCCAATCCGCGCCTTGCAGGCCGTTAGCTTGACTTTAGGGGTTTTGGGGGCGATATGCCCCTCGCGTTCTTAGAGGAACGCTATCGGCGCTCCGGCTGCGTGAGGGTCCTGAGAACAGGATCCGGCCCGTTGAGCGCCCTGAAGAGATCGCATGATCGCCCGCACACGCCGGGCCTTCCCATAAAGACAGCGCCTACGGCGGACTCGTAGCAAACGAGCGTCTGCACGTTCGCGCACACGAAAGAAACCTCCCACTTGACCCAATTCAAGGACCTTGGACTCAACGCTTCGATCCTCGAGGCGCTGAACCAGAAGGGCTATACCCAGCCCACGCCGATCCAGCTCGCCGCCATCCCCGGCGTCATGGAAGGCCGCGACCTGCTTGGCATCGCCCAGACGGGCACCGGCAAGACCGCCGCCTTCGCTCTCCCCATCCTTCACCGCCTCGCAGCCAACCGGAAACCGGCGCCGCGTTACGGCTGCCGTGCGCTGGTGCTTTCGCCGACGCGCGAACTCGCGACGCAGATCGCCGATAACTTCAAGGCGTATGGCTCCAAGATGGGCTTCAGCGTCATCACCATCTTCGGCGGCGTCGGCCACGGCCCGCAGCGCCAGGCGCTTGCACGTGGCGTCGACCTCGTCGTCGCCGCTCCCGGCCGCCTGCTCGACCACCTCGGCGAGCGTGACGCGGACCTCTCCGGCGTCGAGATCTTCGTCCTCGACGAAGCCGACCAGATGCTCGACATGGGCTTCATCGTTCCGATCCGTCAGATCGTGAAGCACCTGCCGAAACAGCGCCAGAACCTGTTCTTCTCCGCCACCATGCCGGCCGATATCGGCAAGCTGGCCGGCGAGCTGCTGCACGATCCGGTGAAAGTCTCTGTTGCGCCGCCTTCGACCACGGTCGAGCGCGTCAACCAGCAGGTCGTGTTCATCGAGGCCGGCCGCAAGCGTGGCCTGCTGACCGAACTGTTCGCCAAGCCTGACTACACCCGCGTGCTGGTGTTCACCCGTACCAAGCGCGGTGCGGACAAAGTCGCCCGCATTCTCGAAGGTGGCGGCGTGCAGGCGATGGCCATCCACGGCAACAAGAGCCAGGCCCAGCGCGAACGCGCGCTGGCCGAGTTCAAGGCCGGGAAGGTCAGGGCGCTGGTCGCCACCGACATCGCGGCGCGCGGGATCGACATCTCGTCGGTGTCCCACGTCGTCCAGTACGAACTGCCGGACGTTCCCGAACAGTACGTCCACCGCATCGGCCGTACGGCTCGCGCGGGCAAGGATGGCTCGGCTGTCGCTTTCTGCGCTGAAGATGAACGCGCGCTGCTGCGCGACATCGAGCGCACGACGCGCCAGAAAATCCCCAGCGCCGACCGCCGCAACGATCCCGTGCTCGCCCAGCTCTCGGCCAACGCCAATGCTGACGAGAAACGCACCGCACGCGCTGAACCGCGAGGCGCACCACAACCGCGCCGCCAGCAGAACAACAAGCCCCGCCGTGACGATCGCCGCAACGACAATCGCGGCGAGCGCAATGAACACCGCCAGCACGAGCCCCGCACTGAAGCCGCCAACGGCGATAGCCGTTCCGGCCGTCGTCGTGGCAAGGGCGGCGATGGTCAGCCGCGTGATGGTCAACCTCGCAACGATCAGTCGCGCAACGACAAGCCCCGCAATGCCAATGCGAATTCTCCCCGCAATGCGAACGGTCAAAAGCCGCGCGGGCAGAAGCCGACAAACCATCGTAAGGGCCAGGGCTATGCCCAGGCCGCTGCGCGCGGCGATGTGATGAAGGTGAATTCCGGCAACGTGTCGGGCCCCGTCGTCGCGGCCGCCGATCTTATGAAGCATCTCTCGAACCAGTAGAGCTGCCCTGGAAAGGCAACCGCCGCCAGCCCGTGAGGGCGGCGGCGGCGCTTCCTTTCCCGGCGGGGGGACGTGGGGGGACTAGATCGCCGGGGTCGGAACTTGTGTTTCCACGGTCACCATGTGACTGCGCGGAAAATACTCTTTCGGACGCTGGTGGTTCCGATGACCACGGTTATTTGGGATGCCGCCCCGCGAATCCAACCCCTGCAGGTGAGTCCCGATTGCGTGATGCGACGCCTTGGGCGATAGAGCGCGCAGATGAGCATCTGGTCACAATTGTCCGCGCTCGCCCGGCGCGCCTTCGAGGAAGACGACACGTCGGGAACCAGTGTCGGCCCCGCGCTGTGCGGACCCGATCCGAACGACCTTGAATTCACTGCCGCGATTGTCGGCCTCGGCGCAAAGCTCGCCAAGGCGGACGGCCTCGTGACCATCGACGAGGTCGCGGCCTTCTCCCGTGTGTTCAAGGCTGCTCCCTCGGATGAGGCGGCAATAAGGCGCGTGTTCAACATCGCGCGACAAACCGTGATCGGATACGAAGGCTATGCGCGCCGCATCGCACGTCGCTATCGCGACCGGCCATGCCTGCTCGAAGGCGTGCTCGACGGCCTGTTCCAGATTGCCGCGGCCGATGGTGCCATCACGGGCGATGAGATCGAGTATCTTCGGAGTGTCGCCGACATGTTCGGTTTCAACGAGGACCAGTTCCGCCGGATCAGGGCGAGCCATCTCGGGCCCGACGCAGACGATCCGTATGTGATTCTCGGCGTGCCCCACGAAGCGACCTTCGAGGTGGTGAAAGCCGCCTACCACCGCCTGATGCTCGAAAATCACCCGGATACCGCCGCCGGGGTCAAATCCGCTCCACGCGAATATGAACCCGTGGCGCACGAAAAGTCCGCTGCGATCACGACGGCCTACGCACGTATCCGTGCGGCGCGCGGTTTTCTCACCCGCGCCGATTGACATTCCGCCCTGCGGACGCACCTTTTCAGGAGCAGGGAGCCTGTCATGACCGAGACCCTTGGCCATTCCGACATCGCAACGCGCATGCGTCTCGCGCTGAAGTCGTTTGGCGGCTTCCTCGCCAAGGCCGGCTTTGGCGTATTCCTGCTGGTAGCGGCCTTCGCGGCGCTGGTGGCGACCACCTTCATCGGGCTGATGCTCGCGATCGCGGCCGTCTTCCTGACCTTCGCCCATTCGATCACCCGCACGCGCCGCCCCGCACCGCGCGATGAGAACGGCGAACCGGCGACGCTCGAAGCCCGCCGCACCGCCGACGGCTGGGTAATCGAGATCTAGTTTTTCCTTTTTGATCGGGCTCTTGCGCGCCGTCCCTCGGGGGGACAAACACGCGCGTGTGAGCCCTCGCTCACTTTTCCGATTCGACTTTCCTGTTTTGGGGCCGGGGATGAAACCCGCCGATTTCGCGCTGCTGGTGGCCGTATGCCTGTTCTGGGCGCTGAACCTCGTTGTCACGCGCTGGACAGTTACCGATGGCTCGGTGCCGCCGCTGTTCTTCGCGGCGGTGAGGGTGGGGCTGTTGGCCATAGTGCTGTCGCCCTTCCTGCTGCCGGCGCCGCGGCAGATGGGAATGATGTTCCTGATCGCCATGGGCATGGCGGGGATTCATTTCGGCCTGCTGTTTCTCGGACTGGCGACATCCACCGCCGGCGTCGCCTCAGTGATCGGGCAGTTGGGAGTTCCGTTCACGACCATCCTGTCGATCATGTTCCTGGGTGAGAAGATCGGCGTCTATCGCTCGGTCGGCATCCTGCTGGCCTTCGGCGGCGTCATCATCATCGTGCTGGATCCGAACCAGTTCTCCCTGACCATTGGCGCTCTCTACCTGACGGGCGCAGCGCTGATCGGCGCCATCGCCAACGTGCTGATGAAGCGGATTGATCCGATGCCGGCCATGCGGCTGCAGGCCTGGATCGGGCTGCTCTCCATCGCGCCGCTGCTCGGCATGTCGCTGCTGGTGGAGACGGCCCATGCCGACGCCTATGCCGCGCTCGACTGGCGGGTCTATGCGGCCAGTATCTTCGCGGTGGCGGGCGTTTCCATCTTCGCGCACGGGAATTTCTACCGGCTGCTCAAGAAGTACGAGGTGACGCTCCTGTCGCCACTCACCCTGATGACGCCTGTGATGGGCGTGATTCTGGGCGTGGTGGCGCTGGGAGAGCCGGTGACCTGGCAGATGGTGCTGGGCGGGGTCATGGCGCTTGCTGGGGTCGGCCTGATCGGCATCCGGCGCAACCGGCGCTTCCCTGAAGCCGCGGTTGGCGACAAGATCGGCCAATGAGTCTTGAGATCATCCAGGCCCCGAGCGCCAATTTCAACGAGCGGCTCCACCCGCTCGATATGCTGGTGCTGCACTACACCGGCATGAAGGACGGACCGTCCGCGCTCGCCCGGATGCTGGAAGACAGGGAGCCACGCGTCTCGGCACATTACATGGTCGAGGAAGACGGGCGGGTCTTCCAACTCGTCGCCGAAGACAAGCGAGCGTGGCAGGCCGGGCGCAGCTGGTGGCAGGGACATGAGGATCTTAACTCCCGCTCCATCGGCATCGAGATCGTGAACCCCGGCCATGAATGGGGGTACCGCCCGTTCTCTGAAGCGCAGATCGTCTCGGTGATCGAACTCTGCCAGGGCATTCTCGGCCGCTGGCCGATCCCGCCGCATCGCGTGGTCGCGCATTCGGACATCGCGCCCGACCGCAAGGAAGACCCCGGCGAACTTTTCCCATGGAAGCGGTTGGCGGAGGCAGGCATCGGCTTGTGGCCGCAGCCCGTGCGGCCGGAGCCGTGGATGATGCACGGCGCCGCGCCCGGGGACGCTGGCATGACAGTCGAAGGACTGCAGAAAAGTCTCGCAGCCATCGGGTACAAAATCGCAGTCACGGGAATGTTTGACGATGCGACAGCGGCCGTGGTCCGCGCGTTCCAGAGACGCTGGCGGCCCATGCGTCTGACGGGAGAGGGAGACACGGAAACTGTGTCCCTTGCGCACGAAGTGGCGCGGCTGACACAGCTGGTCGCGGAACCGTAGTGTGACACAAACGCTAATTCCCTGTTCACCATTGAGGGCTCATGCTCCCAACAGGTTGAACGGAGTCGGCTATGCCTTCCGGAGCCTTGCATCGCTTCATCTACATGAGCACCGCTGTCGGCGTGCTGCGCGCTGACGAGCTGGATCGCATCTATCTTCGAGCAAAATCAGCGAATGCGAGCGCCGGAATCACAGGCCTCATGCTGTTCTACGAGGGCGTATTCCTGCAGGCGCTTGAAGGGCCAGTCGCTGGCGTGATGAGCTTGGTTGAGCGCATCCGGCGGGACAAGCGCCACACGGGCATGATCACGCTGGAGGCCGGACCGGCCATCGAGCGCGCCTTTCCCCAATCCTCGCTGCATTTTGTGGCGGCGCGGAACCTGACGCCGGGCGAGAAGCAGGCGTTCAGCGACTTGCGTCAGGCAGTCAGCATCCGCCCGCACATGATCGGTGCGCCGGCTCCTGGCGCGGACAATGGCCTGTGGGCGTTCATTTCCTCGTTCAACCCGCTTCGCGCGGCCTGAGCATCTTTTCCTGAAAGCTGATCAGCCGGCGCTTGCGCCAGCATCTTCCAGTCGCACCTTCACGGGACGCGACAGGGGAGGCTGGCCGACGACAGCGATCTCGAACGGCTCGCCGTCTTCGACGAACAGGTCGATCGTCGCCCACTCGTCGGGCCGGATGCGCAGCATCGGGCGGGCGTCACCGAAGGACACCACGCGCACGCCCGGCGTATCGTTGAAGATGCGAACGCGGATGATCTCGTCTTCGGCCACCGACAGCGCATCGCGCGTCTCTGACCATTGCCGCCCGCTCTGCACCCAGGTCTGTCGCGAGAAGGCGTTGCCGATTGAAAGGCGCAGCTCGCGATCGAACTCGTCGCGTGCAGCACGCGTTGGTGGCGCGTTCGCCGGCGTGATGCCGATACCCGCCAGCGTTGCGGCGCATCCCGCAGCCGCCATGGCCTCGCGTTTCGAAGACAGCATTCGACCCTCCCGATCCGACCCAGAAGAAACCCGACGGGTGAAGGCTCAGGCGCGCGCTGACTCGGGTCAACCGCGACACGTTGGACATGGCGCGTGTCGGCGGCTGGCGTGATGTTGCGACAACATCAAACGCTAAGCGCGCGGAACTCGTCCGCGCGCTTGCAGGTCAGATCAGAGAAGGGAGGAAGGCTACTCGGCCTTCACTTCCGGCAGATCGCCCTTGGCCGGCATCGACTTCTTTGTGAGGAAGACCGCGATGTCGCGCTTGTCCTGCTCGGTGAGGCCCGGGGTCACGCCCTGCATCATCGGAACCGGGGTGGTGAGCGACTGGACGATCTTGTCGTTGTCGAGCGCCGCCAGCTTCTCGAGCAGCGGCGCGTTGGCCATGCCGGTGGCGTGGCACATCTTGCACTTGGCTTCGTAGAGAGAGCCGCCTTCTGCCGGGCCGGCAAACGCCGAAGGGGCGGCCAGAACGGCAAGGCCAACGAAAGCAGCAACCAGTCTCATACGAACCCTCCAGATGACGCAGCGCCAGCTTCTAATAGTCTGGACCTGAACAGGCCATAACCGAGCGCAGTTATTGCTGCACTGCGTGGTTTTCGCCTCAGAAACGGGTGGAATCGCCCTTTCCGTCGGTCCGTGCTATCTGCCCGCCTTCGATCAGGCGGCCGGGCGACCGCTGGCGGGGCAACCCGCTGGAGGAAAGTCCGGGCTCCACGTAGGCAAGGCGGCGGATAACGTCCGCCCGGGGATCGCGGTCGCAAGGCCGTCTAACCCGAGGGATAGCGCCACAGAAAGCAAACCGCCCGGGACTCGTCCCGGGTAAGGGTGAAAGGGTGGGGTAAGAGCCCACCGCGTTCCTGGTGACAGGGATGGCAAGGCAAGCCCCGCCTGGAGCAAGACCGAATAGGGACGGACGCCCAGAAATGGGTAGGCGCGCCTTCGCGCTCCGTCCGGGTTGGTCGCGTGAGGCGGTCCGCGAGGGTCGTCCCAGAGGAATGGTCGCCCACGGGTCGCAAGGCCCTGGACAGAACCCGGCTTACAGGCCGCCTGATCGAAGTTTACCCATTTGCTGTGGACAGCAGGCGGTGAAGTCATTCACCGCGAAAGCATCAGTATTTGCTGGGTGAATCGCGTGTCTCTTCACAGCTCGTAAACCACTTATCCACACCCCGGCGGGTATTACTCACCGATCTACTTGCTTTGTTCCGTCGGCGGACGATTCAATGGTTAACGAGGACCTAATGTCCCGTTGTTGCCCATACCCTCCCATGGTATCCCCTGATCCTCCACGGACGGGGCATCTGTGGAGCGTTTGTACAGGGTGCGCCGCCCGTTCCGGGCAGGCGTCTAGCGGGCAGCAAGTGGGGTTATGTTTCTCTCCTCCTACGAGAGCAGCGTCGACGTTAAGAAGCGGGTGTCGATTCCCGCCCCTTTCCGCAAATCACTCGGCGGGGAGGACAGCGTCTATCTGTGGCCGTCGATCGACAAGCCCTGCATCGAAGGCGCGGGCTATGCGCTGGTCGAGGGCTATGGCGCGTCCATATCCGATCTCGATCTCCTGGATCCCTGCCGCAACGCGCTCGCTACCTTCATCATGGGTGAAGCGCGCCCGGCCAAATGCGACGAGGGCGGACGCATCGTGCTCGACCCCGAACTGATCGCGAAGGCTGGCATCACCGACAAGGTCCGCTTCGTGGGCCTTGGCGACCGTTTCCAGATCTGGGATCCGGCGACCTTCGAGGCCGCGCGCGCCGAGCTGCACGCACTCGCGCTCAAGAATATCAATCTGCTGAAAGCGAAGCCGCGCGGCGCGGGTCAGGTGGCCGCGGAATGAGCGAGCTTGAACTCAACGCTCCGGCGCCCGCCGGCCACGTTCCCGTCCTCGTCGAGGAAGTGATCCACGCGCTCGCGCCGGTCGCTGGAGCGGTGATGGTGGATGGCACCTATGGCGGCGGCGGCTATGCGCGCGCGGCGCTGGCGGTGGCGAACATCACGCTGATCGGGATCGATCGCGATCCCGAGGCGATGGAGCGCGCGTGGGCTCATGCGGGCAAGGATCCGCGATTGGTTCCGGCGCCGGGGCGCTTCGGCGAACTCGACATTATCGTGCACGCGGCAGGCAAGGGCGATCAGGTCGACGGCGTGATGCTGGATCTTGGCGTGTCGTCCTTCCAGATCGATGAGGCAGGCAGGGGCTTCTCCTTCATGCGCGACGGTCCGCTCGATATGCGGATGGAAAGGCGCGGACCAAGCGCAGCCGACGCCGTGAACCGTCTCACCGAGGGCGAGCTGGCGGACATTTTCCATATTCTGGGCGACGAGCCGGCGGCGCGCCGTGTTGCTCGCGGGATCGTCTACCGCCGCCGATCTCAGCCTTTCGAGACCACGCTCGATCTGGCAGAGTGCATCGAGCGCTCGCTGGGTGGGCGTCGCGGCAAGCCGACGCATCCGGCCACGCGCTCGTTCCAGGCGCTGCGCATGTGGGTCAACGACGAGAGCGGCGAGCTGGTGCGCGCGCTGGCGGCCGCCGAGCGTGTGCTGAAACCCGGCGGGCGGCTGGTAGTCGTAACCTTCCATTCAATCGAGGACCGCATCGTGAAGCTGTTCCTCCGAGCGAGGTCCGGCAACGAGCCGGGCGCGTCGCGGCATGTGCCGGGAACGCCCAAGGGCAAGACGCCGACGTTCGAAGTTCTTCAACGCAAGGCGATCGAGCCGACGGACGCAGAGACCGAGGCCAATCCGCGTGCACGATCGGCCAAGCTGCGCTGGGCGTTGCGCACGGAGGCGCCAGCCTGGGAGACGGCGCCCGACGAGGGCTTCCGCTTGCCGGGGCTGAAGCAGCTTGAAGGAGTAGCGTGATGAATCGTCTGGCGATTATTGGCGGGCTTGTTGTTGCTGTTCTTGCGGTTGCGGTTTATCGCGCCAAGCTCGGCGCCGAGGAGACGCAGGGGAAGATCGACGGGCTCACGGCGGAGGCGTCGGCGATCAACAAGGACATTTCCGTGATGAAGGCCGAGGAGGCCTATCTCACGCGGCCAGAGCGGATTGGACCGATCGCACGCCAGAAGCTGGGTCTGGAGCCGGCGCAGCCGGGCCAGTACACCGCGAGCGAGGCGCTGGCACGACGGCTGGGCGAGGAGCGGCTGACGCTGCCCGCACCGGCCGCACCGGTTGAGGCGGAGCCCGCCAAGAAGCCGGAGGTGACGCCTCCGCAATGATCAGCTTCGACCGCCCGAAGGAAGACAAGTGGGGACCGCGGCGCGCACGCCTCGTGGCGTTCTCGCTCGCGCTTGTCTTCACCGTGATCGTTGGGCGGTCGGCGTTCGTTTCACTGCACGGTCCGGCAGAGGCCGAACCCGGCGCGCGCGCGGCGCAGGCGGCGACGCGGCGGGCGGATATCGTGGACCGCCGCGGCGAGCTGCTGGCCACCACCGTGCCCGGCTGGTCGCTGGCGGCGAATCCGAGCGCGATCTGGGACGCAGGCGAAGTGGCGACCCAGCTGAAGACCGTGCTGCCCAACATCGATCTCATCGCGCTGACGACCACGCTGTCGGACAGGAAGCGTCAGTTCGCGTGGGTCCAGCGCAATCTCACGAAGGACGAGAAGCAGAAGGTGTTCGACCTGGGCGTCGAGGGCCTGATGTTCCAGGAGGAGCCGCAGCGTGTATATCCGCGCGGGAAGCTGGCGGGACACTTCCTCGGCTACACTAATATCGACGGTGAGGGCCTTGAGGGCGCCGAGCTGGCTTTCGATGCGCGCCTGAAAGAGGGCGGCGAGCCCATGATGGTGACGCTCGATGCTGGCGTGCAGTTCGTTGTCGAAGACGAGCTCGAGAAAGCGTATGTGGATTTCGAGATGATCGGCGCGGCGGGTGTCGTGATCGACGTGAATACCGGCGCGGTGCGCGCGGTGGCTTCCTGGCCGGCCATGGACCCGCACCGGCGCGGCGGCGTCTCCAAGACGGAGCGCGTCAATCGCGCGCTCAATGCCCGCTTCGAACTGGGATCGATCTACAAGCCGCTAACGGTGGCTGCCGCGATGGAAGCGGGCGTGCTGACCACAGCCGACAGGTTTGACGTGTCGAAGCCGGTAAAGATCGGCGCGGCGCTGGTGCGCGATCCGCATCCGCTCCCTAACGCATCGTCGGTGACGGCACAGGATATCCTCGCCCATTCCTCCAACATCGGCGTCGCACAGATCGCGCAGCGCATGGGCGTGGACAAGCAGAAGGCGTTCCTCGCGAGCTTGCACCTGCTCGGCGGGCAGACGCATGTGGGCCCACAGACGGCTTCGCCGCTGACGCCGGAAGTGTGGGACGCCACGTCGATGGCAACCGTCAGCTACGGCCACGGCATTTCAGTGAGCCCACTGGCGTTCGCGATGACCTACACGGCATTCGGCAATGGCGGGAACTACCTGCCGCCGCAATTCCTGGAGCCCATCGATCTGGCGAAGATCGAGAAGAGCCAGGTGATGTCGCCGGAGACCGCGGCGACCGTGCTGAAGATGATGCGCCATGTCGTCACGAACGGCACGGGCGCGAACGCCGACGCCAAGGGATACGAAGTCGCCGGCAAGACGGGCACGGCCGAAAAACCGGGACCGGATGGGTATGATCCCAACCGGAACGTCACCTCGTTCGCCGCCGTTTTCCCGGCCTCTCGCCCTCAATTTGTCGTGCTTGTTGTTCTCGATGAAGCACAGCCCAGAAAGGGCGACCAACGCACAGCCGCCTACACGGCGGCGACGATCGCGGGAAAGGTGATCGCGCGTGCGGCGCCGCTGCTGGACGTGCAGCCAGTGCTCGTCTCTTCCAGAGCGGAAGCGGCGGGCCTGCGCGCTTCGGAGGCGACCGCGCAATGAAACTCGACAAGCTCATCCCGGGCGCTCCGTCCATCGACATCACCGGCATCACGGCGGACAGCCGCAAGGTGAAGGCGGGCTATCTGTTCGCGGCGCTGCAGGGCGTGGCGAAGGATGGGCGCGAATATATCGACGGCGCGATCAAGGCGGGTGCGATCGCGGTTCTGACCGACAGCCGGGCGGGCGAGTGGAGCGTGCCGGCGGTGAAAGCGGACGAGCCGCGTCTCGCCCTCGCGCAGGCGGCGGCGGCATTCTATCCGCAACAGCCGGCGACGGTGGCCGCAGTGACGGGCACGAACGGCAAGAGCTCTACGGTCGATTTCCTGCGCCAGATCTGGGCGAACATGGGCCGCCCTGCCGCGTCGATGGGCACGCTGGGCGCCATCGGTCCCTCGGGCGCCGTCGACCTTGGTCACACCACGCCGGATCCCGTCGCGATTCACGAAACGCTAGACAAGTTCGCGCGCGAAGGCGTGCATCACGTGGCGATGGAGGCGTCCTCGCATGGCCTCTCGCAGTATCGCCTGCATGGCGTGAAACTGGCGGCGGGCGCGTTCACGAACCTGACGCAGGATCACCTCGACTATCATTCTGACTTCAACGACTACCGCCAGGCCAAGATGAAGCTGTTCTCGGAACTGCTTCCGAAGGGCGCGCCGGCGGTGATCAACGCGGACAGCCCGGAACTCGATGCGTTCGAGGCGGCGGCATTGAAAGCGGGGCTGAAGCCGTTCACGGTCGGCTGGCGCGGACGCGATCTGCGTATCGCCGAGGCACTGCCGCGCGGCACGGGACAGGACCTTGTCATCCAGTGGGGTGAGGGGCCGAGCGCGGGCAATGAGCGCACCGTCCACCTGCCGCTGATCGGAGAATTCCAGGCACTGAATGCGCTGTGCGCAGCCGGCATCGCGATGGCGCTGGGCGACGATGTTCACAAGGTGCTCGATGGCCTTGCAGTGCTGAAGGGTGTGCACGGGCGGCTGGAGCTGGTCGGGCAGACGGCGGCCAAGGCGCCGGTGTTCGTCGACTACGCCCATACGCCGGACGGGCTCAACGTTCTGCTGCGCGCGGCGCGGCCGCATGTGCGCGGCAAGCTGATCGTGGTGTTCGGCTGTGGCGGGGATCGCGATGCGACCAAGCGGCCGATCATGGGCGATGTGGCGCGGCGGCTGGCGGACGAGGTGATCGTCACTGACGACAATCCGCGCTCGGAAGATCCGGTGAAGATCCGCGCCGCGATTCGCAACGGCGCGCCCGATGCGAGCGAGATCGGCGATCGCGCGACTGCGATCAACGAAGGTGTAAAGCGGCTGAAGGCTGGTGATGCGCTGCTGATCGCGGGCAAGGGCCATGAGACCGGACAGATCGTGAAGGGCGTCACGATCCCGTTCTCCGATTTCGACGTGGCGCGCAAAGCGCTCGAGGATGTGGGAGGCACGCATGGCTGATCCGGCGATGACCCCGCTCTGGACTTCGGAAGAGGCCGAGAAGGCGACGGGCGGCAAGGCGCTCGGCACGTGGGCGGTGAATGGTGTGTCTATCGACACGCGCTCGCTGCAACCCGGAAACCTCTTCGTCGCGCTCAAGGACGTGCGCGACGGGCATGACTTCGTCGGCAACGCGTTCGCTGCTGGCGCCGAGGCGGCTCTGGTTTCGCGTGACGTTATCGGCGGGCATCCCGGCCTGATGGTCGGCGACGTGCTGGAGGGGCTGGAGAAGCTCGGTCTCGCGGCGCGGGCGCGCAATTCGGGCGTGTCGGCGGCGGTGACCGGTTCGGTCGGCAAGACGTCGGTGAAGGAGATGCTGGCGCGCATCTTCCGCGCTGCTGGTCGGGCGCACTGGTCGGACAAGTCGTTCAACAATCACTGGGGCGTGCCGCTGACTCTGGCGCGGATGCCGCGTGAAACCGAGCGGGCGATCTTCGAGATCGGCATGAACACGCCGGGCGAGATCGCGCCGCGCTCGAAGATGGTTCGGCCGCAGATTTCCATGATCACGCGCGTCGCTCCGGCGCATCTGCAGGGCATGGGCTCGGTCGAGGCAGTGGCCGACGAGAAGGCTCAGATCTTCGCGGGTCTGGAGGCTGGCGGCACGGCCATCCTGCCGGAGAAGGACTACTTCTTCGCGCGCCTCAAGAAGCATGCCGAACAGCTGCAACCAAGCGCGGACATCCTCACCTATGGCGGCGCCCGCGGTCCTGCGAGCGCAACGCCGGTGAGTTACGAGACAGACGGTATCACTTCGCGCATCGCGATCGACGTGATGGGCGATCTGGTGATCGTGAAGCTCGACGCCGTGGGCGAGCACTGGGCAGGGAACGCTGCACTGGCGATGCTGGCGGCGGTGGTTGCTGGCGTGGCGCCGCATGCGGCTGCCGAAGCGCTGTCGGGCTATGCGCCGCCGGCGGGGCGTGGCGTCGCAGAGACGATCAGATTGCCGCAGGGTGGCGATGTGACGCTGGTGGACGACGCCTACAACGCCAATCCGGAGTCGATGCGCGCGGCCATCGAAGGCTTCTCGCGCCGCCCCGGCCGCAAGGTGGTGGCGCTCGGCGAGATGCGCGAGCTCGGCGATGGATCGGCCGCGCTTCACGCAGGGCTGGCGCAACCGCTGATCAACGCGAAGGTTTCGGCGGCGGTTCTTTCCGGTGGTGAGATGAAGCATCTCGCCGACGCGCTGCGTCAGCGTGACCCGGCAATGCGAGTCGAACATGTCACAGGTCCGGCTGAAGCGTCGGAGGCCGTGAAAAGCTGGTTGCAACCGGGCGATGCAGTCTTGATCAAAGGCTCGAATGCATCCGGCATGGCGAAGGTGGGAACGGCGCTCAGACAGATGAGCGAAAGCGCCGCCTCCTCGCAGAAAGCGTCAGGGGCGTAGCATGCTGTACGAACTCCTCTCGCCCTACCAGGGCGCGATGAACCTGTTCAGTTTCATCACCTTCCGCGTCGCCCTCGCGCTGGCGACGGGGCTGATCCTGACGATGCTGTTCGGCCACCCGATGATCCTCTGGCTTCGCAAGAAGCAGGGCAAGGGACAGCCTATCCGCACGGACGGTCCGGAAAGCCACCAGTCGAAGAAGGGCACGCCCACGATGGGCGGCTTCCTCATCCTGTTCGGCATCCTGGCCGGCACGCTGCTGTGGGCCGACCTCAAGAACCAGTATGTCTGGATCGTGCTGTTCGTGACCGTGGGCTTCTGCGCGGTCGGTTTCATCGACGACTACCAGAAGGTCACCAAGAAAGGCACGGCGGGACTTTCGGGCAAGGTGCGGCTGCTGATGGAGTTCGTCATCGCGGGCATCGCGGTGTTCTGGATCGCACACTACGCTTACGAGACCACGACGCAGGCGATCGCGTCTGGCGCGCTCAAGGCCGAGATGAAGGATCATTTCGAGACCTCGCTGACGCTGCCCTTCCTCAAGGACTTCCTGTTCGACCTGACGATCTACGGCTTCATCGCCTTCGGGGCCTTCATCATCGTGGGTGCGGGCAATGCGGTGAACTTCACCGACGGCCTCGATGGTCTCGCCATCGGTCCGGTGATGATCGCGGGGGCGACGTTCGGTTTCATCGCGTATGCGACGGGAACGCCGCGCTTCGCCGATTACCTGCTGCTGACGCCGACGCCGGGGACGGCGGAGCTGGCTGTCGTGATGGGGTCGCTGGTGGGCGGGGGGCTCGGCTTCCTCTGGTACAACACGCCGCCCGCGAAGGTGTTCATGGGCGACACCGGTTCGCTGGCGCTGGGCGGGTGCCTTGGCGCGATGGCGGTGTGCGTGAAGCACGAGATCGTGCTCGGCATCGTCGGCGGGCTGTTCCTGCTGGAAGCGCTGTCGGTGATCATCCAGGTGATCTCGTTCAAGACCACCGGCAAGCGCGTCTTCCTGATGGCGCCGATCCATCACCATTTCGAGAAGCTGGGTTGGTCGGAATCGACCGTGGTCATCCGCTTCTGGATCATCGCCTTCCTGCTGGCGCTCGCCGGCCTCGCCACGCTGCGGTTGAGGTGAGGCACAGGTGATCCCCGTTCGCTCATTCGAGGGAAAGGACGTCGCAGTCTTCGGCCTGGGCCGAAGCGGCATCGCGACGTGCAAAGCCCTCATGGCCGGCGGGGCGCGCGTGTGCGCGTGGGACGACAACGAGGCCTCGCGCAAGGCGGCGGAAGCGGCAGGCGTGCCGCTGGTCGATCTCAACCGGCGCGACTGGCAGAACTTCGCGGCGCTGGTGCTCTCGCCGGGCATCCCGTTCAAATTCCCCGAGCCGCACCGCTTCGTGCGCATGGCGCAGATGACGGGCGTGCCTGTGATCGGCGACATGGAGCTGTTCGCGCGCGCCGTGGCCGAGCTCAAGGACTTCGAACGCCCGCGTATCGTCGGCGTCACGGGCACGAACGGCAAGTCGACCACGACGGCGCTGATCGGCCATATCCTCAAGGTCAACGGCAAGGACGTGCGCGTCGGCGGCAATATCGGCGTTGGCGTGCTCGATCTTGAGCGGCTGCATGGCGCTGCGATCTACGTGCTCGAACTGTCGAGCTACCAGCTCGATCTCGCCGAGACGCTGCGCTGCGACGTGGCGATCATGCTGAACCTGTCGCCGGACCATCTCTCGCGCCATGGCGGCATGGACGGCTATGTCAGCGCCAAGCGGCGCATCTTCCGCAACCAGGGACCGGAAGACTGCGCGATCATCGGTGTGGACGACACGCGCTCCGGCGTGATGGCGACCCAGCTGTCGTGCGAGGGCCTGCGCCGCGTGATCCCGGTCTCGGCGGAGTACGGCCTTGGCCGCGGTGTCGCCGTGCTGGAAGGCAAGCTGCAGGATTCCATCTCCGGCCGCGCCGAGCATCCGATGGACATCACCCGCGCCAAGGCGCTGCCCGGCAAGCACAACCAGCAGAACATCGCCGCCGCCTACGCCGCCTGTCGCGCGCTGGGCCTGGAGCCGAGCGACATCGTCTCCGCCATCGAGACCTTCCCTGGTCTGCCACACAGGCTCGAAACCATCGGCACGATTGAGGGCGTGCGTTTCGTCAACGACTCCAAGGCGACCAACGCCCAGGCCGCCGAGCAGGCGATCCGCGCCTTCCCGAATGCATGGTGGATCGTCGGCGGCCGTCCGAAGGAAGAGGGGATCGACGATCTCGTTCCGCTGTTCGGCATGATCCGAAAAGCTTACCTCGTCGGCGAATCCACCGAGGCGTTCGCGCGCATGATGACGGGCCGGCTCGACCATGTGAAATGCCGCACGCTCGACGTGGCGGTGGAGGCCGCGTTCAACGATGCCCGCGCCGCCGGTGTCGAGAACCCGGTCGTGCTATTCGCGCCCGCCTGCGCGAGCTTCGACCAGTACCGCGATTTCGAGCAGCGTGGCGCGGCCTTCAGGACGGAAGCGGCAAAGCTGGTCAAGCGGCGCACGCCGTCCGAAACGGCGTGACGGGTCATGCAGGTCTTCAAGAGATCTGACCGCTCCCCGCTCGCCGAATGGTGGCGGACAATCGACAAGGGACTCATAGCGGCCGCGCTTATCCTTCTGGGCGCTGGCATGGTGCTGTCGCTTGCTGCTGGCCCTGCAGCGGCTGCGAAGATTGGGTTCGATGATCCGTTCCACTTCGTCTATCGGCAGGCCGTGTTCGTCGTGCTGGCGGGCGCGCTTCTGGTCGGATCTTCGTTGCTCGATCCCGTTTGGGCGCGGCGGGTTTGCGCGATCCTGTTCGTGATCTGCTTCTTCATGATGGCCGCGTTGCTGATGTTCGGTCACGAGGCCAAGGGTGCGACGCGATGGGTGCGGGTCTGGGGCACGACCTTCCAGCCGTCGGAAATCATCAAGCCGGTGCTGATCGTGCTGTCGGCCTGGCTGCTGGCGCAGCGTGACAAGTTTCCGGCGGGCCCGTGGGCGGTGATCGCCTTTGCGTTCTACGCGGTAACGGTCGGCCTTCTGTTGCTGCAACCCGATGTCGGCCAGTCGGCGCTGCTGACGGCCGGCTTCATCATCGTGTTCTTCATCGCCGGCCTGCCGTGGCTGTGGGCTTCAGGCTTCATCGTGGGCGGCGCGGGACTGGGCTGGGGCCTCTACACGTTGCTGCCGCACGTGCGCCAACGCGTCGACAGCTTCATCAACCCGACGCAGAACGACACTTACCAGATCGATCGCGCGCGCGAAGCGATCGAGCGGGGCGGCTTCTTCGGCGTCGGGCCGGGCGAAGGTTCGGTGAAGCGGGTCCTGCCCGATTCGCATACCGACTTTGTCTATTCCGTTGCGGGCGAGGAATTCGGTCTCATCATGCTGGCGCTGCTGACGCTGCTGTTCGCCGTGATCTCGATCAAGGGCGTGATGGATGCGTCCAAGCAGAAGGACATCTATCAGCGCGCCGCGGGCGTTGGGCTTTACGCCATCTTCGGCCTGCAGGCGGCGGTGAACATGGCGGTGAATCTGTCGCTTATCCCGCCGAAGGGGATGACGCTGCCGCTTATCTCGTCGGGCGGATCGTCGCTGCTGGGCAGCGCTCTCACGCTCGGCCTTGCTCTCGCCTTGACCCGCAAGCAGCCTGAATCCTCCCTTTCGCATCTGAGACACGCATGACCTCTTCGACCAAACCCTTGGTGGTGATCGCGGCGGGCGGCACGGGCGGCCACATGTTTCCGGCGCAGGCGTTCGCCGACGAGATGCGCGCGCGGGGCTGGACGATTGCACTGGTGACGGACGAGCGCGGCAAGAAATATGCGACCAACTTTCCCGCCGACTGGCGGCTAGAGGTCGATGCGGCGACGTTCGGATCGAAGATGCCGCACAAACTGCTCGCCTCGGCGATGAAGCTGCGCAAGGGCACGGCGGAGGCGCGGAAGAATTTCGAGAAGACCAAGCCGTCGCTGATCGCGGGCTTTGGCGGCTATCCGTCCTATCCGTCGCTGTCGGCGGCGCGGGCGATGGGTCTGCCGATCATCATCCACGAACAGAACTCGGTGCTCGGCCGCGTGAACCGCCTGTTCGCGAAGTCGGCGAAGTATGTCGCGTGCGGCTTCGACCGTCTCGACCGCCTGCCGCTGGCGGCGGAGGATCGCAAGAAAGTCGTCGGCAATCCGGTTCGCAGTCCGATCAAGGCCGTGCGCGACCGGCCCTATCCCGATCTCACGGATACCGGGCCGTTGAACATCCTCGTCACCGGCGGCAGCCAGGGCGCGCGTCTGTTCGGTGAAGTGATCCCGCAGGCCATCCTGTCGCTGCCGGCGGAGCAGAAGGCGCGGCTCATCGTGGTGCAGCAGGCGCGCGAGGAACAGCTCGACGCCGTTCGCGCCGCCTATCGCGAAGGCGGCGTGAAGGCCACGGTGGAAGCATTCTTCTCCGACATGCAGGACCGGCTCGCTGCCGCCCATCTCGTGATCGCCCGCTCGGGCGCCGGCACCGTGACGGAGCTGGCGGTGGCGGGGCGGCCGGCGATCCTCATTCCGCTCGGCATTGCGATGGACGACCACCAGACCGCCAACGCCGAGGGCATGGTCAACGGCGCAGCGGCCGACGTCGTGCCCGAACCGAAATTCACCGCCGACCTGCTTGCCCCGCTGTTGCTGGAGCGTATTTCCAACGCTGGCGTGCTGCGCGCCCGGGCCAAGGCGGCCTGGCAGCTTGGAAACCCGAATGCGGCGCGCGATCTCGCCGACCTTGCCGAGCAGGCGGCTGGCGTGACAGGAAAGCGGGATGCGTAAGTCTCTTCCCTTCGACGTCGGCGCCGTTCACTTCGTGGGTATTGGCGGCATTGGCATGTCCGGCATCGCGGAAGTGATGCTGAACCTCGGCTATCAGGTTTCCGGTTCGGATATGAAGGCCGGGGCCAACACCGAGCGGCTGGCCAAGCGCGGCGCGAAGATCATGATCGGCCACAAGGCCGAGAATATCGAAGGCGTCGGCGCACTGGTGATCTCGACCGCGATCAAGGGCGGCAACCCGGAAGTCGACGCGGCGCGGGCGCGGGCCATTCCGGTGGTGCGACGCGCAGACATGCTGGCTGAGCTGATCCGTCTGAAGTGGACGGTCGCGATCGCCGGCACGCATGGCAAGACGACGACGACATCCATGGTGGCGGCGCTGCTCGATGGCGTCGGCATGGACCCGACTGTTATCAACGGCGGCGTCATCAACGCCTATGCCTCGAACGCCAAGCTGGGGCAGGGCGAATGGATGGTGGTGGAAGCCGACGAGAGCGACGGCACATTCACCAAGCTGCGCCCGACGGTGGCCATCGTCACCAATATCGATCCCGAGCACATGGACCATTACGGTTCGATGGAAGCTCTGCGGAAGGGCTTCGACACGTTCGTCGAGAACCTGCCGTTCTACGGTTTCGCTGTTCTTTGCGCAGACCATCCCGAAGTGCAGGCGCTGGCTTCGCGCATTCCGGATCGCCGCCGGATTACCTACGGTTTCAATCCGCAATCCGATCTCTGGGCGGTGAACGTCCGGTCCGAGGCGGATGGATCGACCTTCGATCTCGTTCTGCGTGCGCGGGGCGAGGCGGACCAGACGCGCTGGGTCGGGCTGAAGCTTCCGATGGCTGGGCGTCATAACGTGCAGAACTCGCTGGCGGCCATCGCGGTTGCGCGGGAGCTGGGTGGCACGGAGGAACAGATCCGTGCGGCGCTGTCGAAGTTCGGCGGCGTGAAGCGGCGGTTCACGCCTGTTGGCGAGTGGGGCAACGTCAGGATCATCGACGATTATGGCCATCACCCGGTGGAGATCGCGGCCGTGCTGAAGGCCGCGCGCGATGTGCAGGGCAGGGACAAGCGCGTGATCGCCGTCGTTCAGCCGCACCGCTACACGCGTCTGCGCGATCTGTTCGAGCAGTTCTCGACCTGCTTCAACGATGCGGACGATGTGATCATCGCTCCGGTTTACGCGGCGGGCGAACAGCCGATCGAGGGCGTCAGTCACGAGTCGCTGGTGAAGGGCCTGATCAATCACGGGCACCGTTCCGCGCGCACGATCGATGGTCTTGGCGGTCTTCCCGCTGCCATCAAGGCGGCGGTGAAAACGGGCGACGAGATGGTGGTTTGCCTTGGCGCAGGCGACATCACGACCGCGGCAAACGGGCTCGCCGAGGATCTGAAGAAACTCTGAATTTGCCGCCCGCACGCGTTAACGAAGCCGCCCCGGAATCTTACAACATCGCAAGACGCCGCCCGGTTAGGATTTCGGCAACCTTGCGGGCGCTCTTCCTTGTCGCGTAGAAGGGGCCGGGGCGCCTCGTTTGCAGAACTGACGGAATGAAGCGGACTCACTCCCTCATCGCACTTGGCGCAGGCGTCATGATCGCACTCACGTGCGGCGTGCTGCTCGCGGGTTGGCGCATGGCGGAAGCATCGTCGGCGAGCGTGCGTTTCGCGCGGCCTGATTATACTGCGGCGCGTGCGAGCGCGGTCATCGATCTCGTGAAGTATGCGGCGCTCGGCGATGGGCAGCGTCTTGCGAAGCTCGGGCGCAGCACGCAGGCGTGCCACGATGCGCTGGCGGCGGCGGGGATCGATTTCACGATCGTGCCGGCCCAGCACGACGGCAATTGCGGATACGACGAAGCAGTCGTCGTCGACGCGTCGATGTCGGCGTGGACGGCGCCGGAAGCGATGCCGATGACGTGTGACCTCGCGGCGAAGATGCACCTGTGGGAGCGTCACGTCGTGATCCCCGCGGCGGAGAAATATCTCGGATCGCCGGTGGCGGAGATCAAGGCGTTCGGTTCGTTCCAGTGCCGTCGCGTGGCGGGTTACAACCGGCTTTCGGAACATGCCTATGCGAAGGCGGCGGACATTTCCGGTTTCGTGCTGGCCGATGGGCGCGAGATCAGCGTGCTGAAGGATTTCCGGAACAAGGGCGCCAAGGGCGACTTCCTGCGCGAGATCCATGATCGCGCCTGCGGGCTTTTCGATGTGACGCTCGGGCCGGATTACAACGCCGACCATGCCAACCATTTCCATCTCGACGTCGGTGGGCAATTCGCCTGCCGCTAGCCTGATGGCTCGCCCCGCGCTAAGTCGCTGGGCATGACAGTCTTTCTCGACAGGCTTCCCCAGGTTCGCGGCAAACTGCTGGCGGATGAGCAGCTTGCGCCGTTCACCTGGTTCCGTGTGGGCGGAACTGCGGATGCGCTTTTCCTGCCGAAGGACGAAGCCGATCTTGCGGAGTTCCTGTCGAAGCTCGATCCCATCATTCCAATAACTGTGCTCGGCGCGGCGTCGAACGTGATCGTTCGCGATGGCGGGATTGCGGGCGTGGTCGTGCGGCTGGGGCCGAGCTTCGGGAAGGTGACGGCGGATGGGTTGAGAGTGACGGCGGGAGCCGCGGCGCTGGACGGGCGGGTTTCGGTGGCGGCGGCGAATGCGGGGATTGCGGGGCTGGAGTTTTTCTCGGGCGTTCCCGGCACGATCGGCGGGGCGCTGCGGATGAACGCAGGATGCTATGGCCGCGAGACGAAGGATGTTCTGGTCGAGGCCTATGCGCTGGATCGGTCGGGCAAGCGGGTGACGCTGAAGAATTCGGATTTCCATTTCAGCTATCGGCATACGGAGGCGAGCGAAGACCTGATCTTTGTCGAGGCGCTGTTCGAGGGGACGCAGGATGAGCCGGCGGCGATTCTCGAACGGATCGAGGCGCTGAAGGCGCGGCGGGAGACGGCGCAGCCGATCCGGGAGAAGACGGGCGGATCGACATTCGCGAATCCCGATCCGCCGGGAACGCCGAACCAGCGATCATCCTGGAAGCTGATCGACGAGGCCGGGATGCGTGGGGCGCGAAGGGGCGGGGCGCAGGTGAGTGAGTTGCACTGCAATTTCCTGCTCAATGTCGGCGAGGCGACGGCGGCGGACATCGAGGGGCTGGGCGAGGATGTGCGCGCAGCGGTGAAGGCGAAGTCGGGTGTCGAGCTGCGCTGGGAGATCAAGCGGATCGGACGACCTGCGGTGGATGCTGTGACGGAAGGCTTCCTCGCGAAGGACGCGTAGGGGCGTCTTGGCGCGGAGGGAGTTTCGGTGTTCCCTGCATATTCAGGCAGGGAGGGACGGCATGCTTGGACCAGCGGCGAATGCGGCGCGGACGGGGATGGCGCTGGAGGCGGTGCGCATCGCGGTGGCGATGCTGATCTTCATCCATGGCGTCTACCGCGCGACGGGCGATGGGCATGTGGCGGGGTTTGGCGGGTGGCTGGAGACGCAGGGATTTCCGCAGGGTGTCGCGTGGGCCTGGGCCGTGACGGTCTATGAGCTGGTTGCGCCGTTGCTGATCCTCGCGCGGCGGTTCGTGTCGTTCGCGGCGCTTGGGCACATCGGCATTCTCGCGCTCGGCATCTGGCTGGTGCACCGGCCGGACGGATGGTTCGTCGTGGGAGGCGGGCGGAACGGGATGGAGTATTCCGTGCTGCTGATCGTGTGCCTCGCCGCAGTGGCGTGGGCTTACTGGCCGCGCGCCAGAGCTTCGGCTTCCTGAAGTTCGCGCAGCTCTTTCGCCTTCTGGATCGCGGCGTGGAAGAGGAGGGCGTCGCCCTTCTTCGAGGTACGATAGAGCGTCGTGCTGGCGCCATCCCCGAAGCGGGCGGTGACCTGGTGCAGCCAGCTGTCGCGCCACAGGAAGGCGCCGACGGCGATAATCGCGAGGCCGGCGGCGGCCGAGCGTGTCACCCAGCCGAGGAAGAAGTAGAGCGCGGATGCGAGGAGCGGACCGAGCACGAACAGCACTCTCGGCAGAAGCCTGATCGTGTGATCGGCTTCGACCATGGCGAAGTCTGCGATAGCGGCGACGCTGGTTCGTTCGCCTTCGACCTCGATGGTCTCGGTGGTGATGCGGACCTTCGCGCCCCGGAGGATTTCGATTTCATCCATGGGGCGCGTTTGCCGGGCAGAGGCCCGGCGGGCCGGAGTTACTTCACCAGCGCCTTGTAGACCAGCTGTTGCGACTCGCCGCGCAGGTTGATGGCGCCTTGGCCGGCATTGCCGCGGCGCTGGATCATGCCGACGAAGCCGATGTCGTTGACTGGGTCGGCCCAGAACCAGGTGCCGTCGATGCCGAACCAGTCATACGTGCCCTTGGGCGCGAGGACGGTTGCGGTGGGCTCCGACGTGAGCACGCGACCGCCCCAGCCGAAGCCGCCGCCACCGAGCACGCCGCGCGTGTCGCCGATATGGTTGGACATCATGACCTTCACGGTTTCGGGCTTGAGGATCTGCTTCCCGTCGAGCATGCCCTCGTTAAGGATCATCTGCACGAAGCGCGCATAGTCGTGCGTCGTGGAAGTGAGGCCGCCGCCGCCGGATTCGTGGTGGTTGCGGACGGTGAAGCTGTAGCCGTCGGGGAAGACTTCCTTTTCGCCCGACGTGGCGTTGCGCGTGTAAACCGTCGCCATGCGGTTCTTGTAGTCGTCTTCCGTGACGAAGAAGCCTGTGTCGTTCATGCCGAGCGGCGTGAAGATGTTCTTCTTGAGGTATTCGCCGAAGGTCATGCCGCTCATGCGCTCGAGCGCGGCGGCCTGGACATCGACCGCGTAGGAATAGCTCCAGCGATCGCCTGGCTGGGCGAGGAGCGGAATGTCCTTCAGACGGTTCATCGCGGCCGTGAGCGTGGGCTGGGCGTGCGGGTTGTCGCGCTGGAATTCGCGGTCGACGGCGGAGGCTGCGGAGAGGCCGTAGCCGAAGCCGGCCATGTGGGTCATGACCTCGTTCATGTTCGGCGGACGATTGGCGGGCACGACGCCTTCCGTGATCGAGTCGGCCTTGGTCGCGACCTTGAGGCTGGCGAGTTCGGGCAGGAATTTCGTGACCGGGTCCTCCGGCTTCCACTTGCCCTGTTCCCAGAGCTGCATCATCGCGACGCCGGTGACGGGCTTGGTCATCGAGCGGATGCGGAAGATCGTGTCCTCGGTCATCGGCGCGCCGCCGATCGACTGATTGCCGAAGACATTGAAGGCGATGACCTTGCCGTCCTTGATGAGAGCGTATTCGAGGCCCGCGACTTCGCCCTTGTCGACCGCTTCCTTCATGCGTGCGTCGAGCGCCTTGAGGCCTTCGGCGGTGAACGCCGTCTGCGCGGGGACGACATCGGTGCGGGTCGGCCATGCCGCCTTGTCGGCGGCGGGGGCCGCGTCCATGCCGGAGCAGGCGGCGAGCACGCTCGCGAGGCCGGCGGCGAGCATCATTCTGACGAAGGACGTCTTGCCAAAGGAAGTCGTGGCGGTCGTGGACATGCAGATTGCTCCTGCGGGCGTCGATGTGTGTCGGAAGAAATGGGGCGGCGCCGGGCCCATGATCCCAACGCCGCCCAGATTGTATTCCGTCGCTAGTGCGCAGGCTCGGGCTCCGCAGCGGCCGGCGCCGAGGCGGCGGCGGCAGTGGGAGCAAGCGCGCCATAGACGAGCTTGGACGAGTCGTTCCGGAAGTTCATGCCATCCGGACGCGCGCCGCCCATCGACTGGATCATGCCGACGAAGAAGAGATCGTTGGCCGGATCGATCCAGAACCAGGTGCCGGCGGCGCCGCCCCAGTAGTGCGTGCCTTTGCCGTAGGGCTGGCCGGTGACGGATGTGTCGTCATAGATCGCGAAATCCATGCCGAAGCCGACGCCGGGCAGGCCCGGGTTGGCGGTCGTGCCGTCGGAGTAGAGACGCAGGTCGCCGATGGCGTTGGTGCGCATGATCTCGACGGTTTCCGGTTTCAGTACCGTGTTGCCGCCGAGCGTGCCCTTGCCGAGGAACATCTGGGCGAAGCGCGCATAGTCGTGGGTCGTCGAGACGAGGCCGCCGCCGCCGGACTCGAGGCGGTTGGGATCGGTGAAGCCGGGGCGGTCGGGACGGTCTTCGTTCTTCACGAGGGCCTTCGCGTCCTTGTCCCAGTGATAGACGTCCGCGAAGCGCGGCTTGTTGGCTTCGGTGACGAAGAAGGACGTGTCGTTCATGCCGAGCGGCGTGAAGACGTTGGCCTTCAGGTATTCGCCGAACTTCTGGCCCGAGAGCTTCTGGACGATGTAGCCTTGGATATCGACGCTGACGGAATAGTACCAGCGTGAGCCGGGATCGTAGATCAGCGGGATGTCCTTGATCTTGCCGATCATCTCTTCGAGGCTCGCCGAGGCGAGCACGGCGTTCTTGCGGAAGGCGTCGTTGGCGGGATCGTCGCCCGAGAGGCCGTAGGCGAAGCCGGCCGTGTGAGACATCAGCTGCTTCATCGTCGGCTCGGCGGTGGCGGCGACGGTGACGGGCTTGCCGCCGGCCATCTCGACCTTGCCGTCCTTCCACGAGAGCACTTTCAGGCCCGCGAGTTCGGGCACGTGCTTGGAGACGGGATCATCCATCTGCCAGAGGCCCTTCTCGTAGAGCTGCATCATGGCGACGCCGGTGATCGGTTTCGACATCGAGTAGATACGGAACATGGAGTCGTTGGTCATCGGCGCGCCGGTCTTCGGATCGCCGGACTGGATGCCGTGGGATTTGAAGGCCGCGATGTCGCCGCCCTTGCCTAGGATGTAGGTGACGCCGGCGACGTCGCCGTCGGCGACTGACTGGGCGAGGCGTGCATCGAGCGCGGCGAGGCCTTCGGCGGTGAAGCCGAGCGCGGTTGCGTCAGCGGCTGCGGCGGCCGGCCATGCGGCGTTGTCAGACGGCTTGGCGGCTGCGGCGGCCGGTTCAGCCGGTTTGGAGGCCTCGGGCGCGCAGGCCGCGAGGACGGCGAAGGATGCGGCGGCCAAAAGCCAGCGCGATCCCATCCTGAATAGGTGGTTGGACATGTCTCTCCCCTGTGTGGCCGCCATGGGGCGGTCGTTGGGGCGGACACTAGCCGATTTGGGCGAAGCGCCAAGGACGCGAGGGCAACGTTCCCGAAAGCGTGAAGGCCGATTTTCGGATAGAATGCGCCACGCCGAGTTGTAGGTCGCTTGCCGAGTTACCCGATGTATTGGCCAACTGGCCACTCAACAATCTTTGGCCCGGCTCACGCGATCTCGAATCAGCATTCTTTCAGAATGGAGTTAGAGGCGATATACGGAAAAGTGCGTTGTTGTTGGGGGAACCGATGCCGAAAAAACTTGTAGAGGCTAGAATCGGACAGCTTGTTAAAGGCTCCGACGGCGAAGAATCCACTTTGCAGTTGGTGATGGAAAGCGACCCCGTAAAAAGCTTCGCAAAAACCGACGACGGAGAATTGAGCGCGCCTCAGCGGGGATTGGTCGCTGCAACTGTTTCAGTGATGCAAGACAAATTGCTCCAACTCATGTTGAAGCATGCGGACGACCTTCGACGTGATGCCATTCTCGAGAAGCAGTTTCTTGTGGCGCTTGTTGAGCGCACATCATCGTTCAGGCAGCAAGTGCAACGTCTGTACGCGTTGCCGTTAATTGCGCCGACCTCAAAGAATGGCGATGCGCCAGGCGGTGGTGGCGACAAGGACGGCCGAGGAATCCTTCGGCATCTTAGCTGGGGCAATCTGGTTGGAATAACCACCGTGATCCTTGCCGGCATCGCGATTTTCACGACGCAGGCATATGCGATGTACAAGGATCGAGTCGATGTGCAGGAAGCTACGATCAAGAATAGAGATGAAACTATTGGCGAGAAGCAGCAGGAGATAGCCCGTCTGGACCAAGAGCGGGAAAAAACGTCTGCTGAGCTCGCCGATGAAAGAGAAAAACGTATCCTTGCGGAAGGGAAATACACGGGCGCAGCTCAGCAAGCTGAAGAAGATCGGAAAAAGTACGATGCAATGGTGGCGTCGGCTGCGGTCGAGCCGGTTCTAAAACAGAATGTGGACTTGCTCACCGCGGACAACGCCAGAATCCAACGCGAATTGGAGCAAGCCCAAGCAGACGTCGAGAAACTAAAATCGACCCGTGATTCATCGGCAAGCGATGCAAAAACTTATCGGGATCGGTGGAAGGCCGGTGAAGATGAAGTCACGAAATTGAAGGGCGAGATCAAGTCGCTGAATAGAACTAACGATAAACTCACGGCAGAAAACAAGTGCTGGCGCGACGCAGGCAAAGCTAAGTGTTGATCGTGGTGCAATAAATCACAAGCGCCCGTTCGTCGCCCGAGCTTTGTCGAGAACAACCGCTCTGAGCGGGGGCAGTATTCGTCCCAGACCGTTGCCGAAACGGCGGAGTGTCGGCTGTTCCAATGTGGGCCTGATCGAGAGGGGCGGCCAGGCGACCTCTTGCTTCTTGCGAATTAATTGCAATTTGGAAGGGAGCCCGGCTAACGTCGCGCTCGCCTCCTCGAACTGGCCCGGAATGATCGACGAACCGCCCAAGGCGCATCCGCTGACCCGCCCGTTGTTCTTCGTGGCTGGGTTGGCGTTCGTGGGGCTGGGCATCGCGGGTTACATCCTGCCGGTGATGCCGGGGACGATCTTCCTGATCCTGGCGGCGGCGTGCTTTGCGCGATCTTCGCGCCGGCTGGAAGCGTGGATCGAGAACCATCCGAAATTCGGGCCGACGGTCGTGAACTGGCGCAGGCACGGCGCCATTCCGCGCAAGGCGAAATTCCTGTCGATCGGAATGATGGCACTGTCGTTCGTGCTGCTGTTGCTCGCGCACCCGCCGGACGAGTGGCTGTGGGTGACGGGCGCGGTGCTGGCCGCGTGTGCGCTGTTCGTCGCGACGCGGCCGTCTGGTCCGAAGACGACGACTTAGCCGATCGGCTTCCAGACCTGCGCGAGGATCTCGTCGCGCTGGCAGCCCTGGCGGTAGTCGTCATAGGCGGCCTTGTTACGCTTGGCGTAGTCGCGGTGGTAGTCTTCCGCGGGCCAGAAATCGCCGAGCGGCAGGATCGGGACGATGACCTTGCCGTTGACGCGGCCCGACGCGATGACCTTCGCCTTCGAGGCTTCGGCGGCGGCTTTCTGTGCGGGCGTTGCGAAGATGGCGGGCGCGTAGCTCTGGCCGCGGTCGCAGAACTGGCCGTAGGCGTCGGTCGGATCGATCAACGGCCAGTAGCGCGAGAGCAGCTGCTCGTAGGTGATCTTCTTCGGATCGTAGGTGACGCGAACCGACTCATAGTGGCCGGTCTGGTGACGCGCGACCTGCATGTAGGTCGGGTTCTTCTCCTTGCCGCCGGTGTAGCCGGACTCAACCGAGATGACGCCGGGCAGGTGGCCCATGTCGCTTTCCATGCACCAGAAGCATCCGCCCGCGAAAACGGCCTGCGCCTTTTCCTGCGCGAGGGCGGCGGGGGCCGCGGCGCTGAAGAGGAGGGCGAAGAGGGCGATGAGGAAACGCATGAGAAGCTCCGGGAACCGTGAGGTTTACGTGCTTCATACGCTCGGGGGCGGCAAGAGGTTACAGCGCCAAATAGCAGCCATGTGACTGGCGCGGGCGATTCCATCGCTATAGTTATCAGAATATAACGACGGCCGGGCAGCGCCTCGCGCCGCCGTGATGCAGCTGACAGGTGTCCTGCCGGGGAATTTCACCTAGGTAGAAGGCCAGACAGAGAAGATTTCAGGGAGCTTTCGCTTATGCGTTTCCGTTCAGTCGCCTTGGTTTCCGTCGCCGTATGCGCGCTCGGCCTTGGCGTGGTCGCCGTGGCGCAGCCGCCGGCGGAGACGCGCGATCCCAACAAGTCTGGCTACAAGCCGGCCTTCGAGGGCCAGACGCGTGCGCCGGCGCTGACCACCGATACCAAGTACGAGGTCAAGGAAGTTGTCGCGGCGGGCAACATACAGACGCCGTGGTCGGTCGAGTTCCTGCCGGGTGGCAAGTTCCTGATCACCGAGCGTCTGCTCGGCCAGTTCCGCATCGCGGACAAGGACGGCAAGGTCTCGCCGCCGATCAAGGATGGTGTGCCGCCGGTGGTTGCGCGCGGGCAGGCTGGCCTGCTGGACGTCGCCCTCGATCCGAACTTCGCGAGCAACCAGACGATCTACTGGAGCTATTCCGAGCCGCAGGCGGACGGGACGAACAACACTGCCGTCGCCAAGGGCAGGCTGGTCGATGGCGCGCAGCCGAAGATCGAAGGCGTGCAGGTGATCTATCACCAGGTTCCTTCGTTGAACTCGCCACTGCACTACGGATCGCGGCTGGTGTTTGCCAAGGACGGTACGCTGTTCGTCACGCAGGGCGAGCGCTCGATCCCGGCAGGCCGCGTGCAGGCGCAGGATCTGAAGAGCGGGCTGGGCAAGATTGCTCGCATCAAGACGGACGGCACGATCCCAGCGGATAATCCGTTCGTCGGTAACAAGGACGGCGCGCGTCCGGAAATCTGGTCTTACGGCCACCGCAACGTGCAGGGCGCGTTCCTGCATCCGCAGACGGGCGAGCTGTGGGAACTCGAGCACGGTCCGCAGGGTGGCGACGAGATCAACATCGCGCGCAAGGGCAAGGATTACGGCTGGCCGACGATCACCTATGGTGTCGAATACGGCGGGGCGCACACCAAGATCGGCGAAGGCGCGGTAAAGGCCGGGATGGAACAGCCGCTCTATTACTGGGACCCGGTGATCGCGCCGGGCGCGCTGACCTATTACAACGCCGACCTGTTCCCGAAATGGAAGGGCAGCGTGTTCGCGGCCGGTCTCAACTCCGATTATGTCGCGCGCCTCACGGTGAGCGGCGAGAAAGTTACGGGCGAGGAGCGCATCAAGTTCTCCGACAAGAAGGAGCGCTATCGCGACATCAATGTCGGGCCGGATGGCGCGATCTATGTGCTGACCGACGGGCCGGACGCGCGGCTGCTGAAGGTCGTGCCGAAGAGCTGATCCAAGACCCGATCGAGTTCCGGGCGGACGAAACCACAGACGAGGAAACATCATGAAGAAACTTCTTACCGCCGCCGCGATCGGCGCCGTGCTCGCGTTGTCGGCGCCCGCTTTCGCGCAGGCGCCTCCGCCTCCCGAGGTTGAAGCGGGCAAGGACCTGCTGGCAACTGTGACTTTGCCAGCGAAGGACGGTGCGAAGCTGACGGTGACGACGCCGGGCTGGAAGCACGGCGCGGACATCGACTTCAAGTACACGCAATACCAGGGCAACAACTTCCCCGGTCTTCAGTGGACGGCGGGCCCCGCGGCCACGAAGTCCTATGCGATCATCATGCAGGACACGGATCTCGTGATGCGCGGGTCGCCGATCCTGCACTGGTCTGTGGTGAACATCCCCGCGACGGTGACCAAACTGCCGGCGGGCATGAAGCCGGAAGAGATTCCCGCGGGCTCGATCTACGGCCCGAACTACCAGGGTGCCGGCAAGCCCTATCTCGGGCCGCGCACGCCTGCTGGACCGAAGCATCGCTATCACATCCAGGTGCTCGCGCTTGATACCACGCTCGCGGCGGACTTCGCGCCGAAGAACTATGCCGAGCTGATCGAGCCGCTGAAGGGCCATGTGTTGGCAAGCGGTGATGTCGTTGGTCTCGGCCAGGCCGATCCGAGCGCGCCACCGCCTGCGCCGCGTGCTCCGGCCGCCGCTCCCGCGACGCTGCCTGCCGCTGCGCCGAAGCCGGCGGATCCGCACGCCGGGCACTGATCTGAAAAGAATGATTGGCAGCGCCGCGGCTTCATCGCCGCGGCGTTTGCATGTCAGGTGCGCACGCGCTCGTCCTTCGACGGACGCACGCTTCGCGTGCTGCTCAGGATGAGCGCTACAGGGGCGATAGCGGTTTAGTGCTCATGGCGAGCAGGCCCGAAGGGCCGTCCGTCGAACCACGAGCGCGTACATCCCGCTTCAGCCGATCTCGTCCAGCCAGGCGGGCAGGCCGCCGAGGGTTTCGATCTCGCGATAGCGCGGGTTGCCGACAGGCTTCTCGGCGCGCTCGAGTTCCCACACCAGTGGATAGGGGATGAGCGCGGCATAGCCGCCGGCGGCGAGCATCGGCAGGATGTCGGACTTCACCGAGTTGCCGGTCATCATGGATGAGGCAGCCGAGCCACCATGGCGAGCGAAGGCTTTCGTGTAGATCTCGGGCGTCTTCTCCGAGACGATCTCGACGCCTGAAAAGTGCGAGCCGAGGCCGGAGGCGGCGAGTTTCGATTCCTGGTGGAAAAGGTCGCCCTTGGTGATGAGAACGAGGCGGCCGCGCTCCCTGAGCTGTTTCAGCGCCTCCTCGACGCCGGGCAGGGGCTCCATCGGGTGCGTCATCATCTCACGGCCGGCGTCGAGAATGTCCTTCAGGACCTTCGCGGAAACATTGCCGTCGCTCACCTCCATGGCGGTCTGGAGCATGGAGAGCGTGAAGCCCTTCGCGCCATAGCCATAGGTGTTGATATTGGCGCGTTCGATCGCGGCGAGGCGGGCTTCGAGCGCAGCCTCGTCGGCGAATTCGCCCAGCAGTTCGTTGAATCGCTTGTGGGTCAGCCGGAAGACAGGCTCGTTGTGCCAGAGCGTGTCGTCCGCATCTACGCCGATGATCGTGAGTGGCATGGCGCGCGTCTTAACGCCGGTGCGCGCGGATCGCAACCGTGTGACAGCGGCGTGACGGTGCGCGGGCGACACAGCTGTGAACTGTCATGGAACCACAACAAAACGGTGTGCGCACTGTCATGCGCCGACCCTACAGCCCCGCCATCGAACGATGGAGAGGGTACGGATGGCGAAGTTTCTGAAGGGCTCGCAGCTGGCGAGCGTGGCGGGCGCGGCCCTGTCGCTGGCAGCGTTCCAGCCGGCCTTTGCGCAGTCAGGCCCTGGGGACGATCCGCAGAGCGTGACCACGAGCGGGAACGAGAACCGCGAGACGGTCGAGGCCAAGGACGTCGTGGTGATCAACGGCATCGGCTATCGCGACCGGACGGACGAGACCGCGCCGGTACTGGTCTATGACACGGACTATTTCCAGCGCTTCGAGCCTATGTCGGCGGGCGATGCGCTGAAGCGTATGCCGTCGGTGACCTTCCTGTCGGACGTGCTGGAATCGGACGGCGTTCGCCTGCGCGGTCTCGATCCGGGCTACACGCAGATCCTGATCAATGGCCAGGAAGTTCCGGGTGCCGGTTCATCGTCGGGCGCGATCGGCAATGGCGCGGACACGGCGTTCTTCGTCGACCGCATTCCGGCGGAACTGATCGAGCGCGTCGAGATTGTGCGTTCGGCCTCGGCCAACCGGTCGGGCGATGCGATGGCGGGCGCGCTCAACATCGTGCTGAAGGACGGCTATGCGATCGACGGCGGCTATGTGCGCGCGGGCGCGCTGGCCTATGACGATGGCCGCATCCGTGAGTCGGTCGGCGCCGTTTGGGGCGGCAAGGTAGGTGAGGGCCGCCTGATGCTCGGCGCGAGCGTGCAGGGGCGCCGCAACCCGAAGGAAAAGCTTTCGCTGCGCCGTGACGATGTTGGCGACCCGATCAACAACAGCGAAGTCCAGACCGACACGCGCAACGGCACGGACTATTCGGCCAACTTCGCCTACGAGACACCGGTGGGTGGCACCGGCGAATTCACGCTCGACGGTTTCTATGTGAAGACCGATCGCACGCAGGACGAGGACTCGATCGAGTATGCTGGCGGCGTCGTCGCGCCGGGCAATATCCAGACGGTGAACGACAATGACGTGTTCATTGACCAGGAAAGCTTCTCGCTGAACGGCGGCTACAAGGTCGACATGATGGGCGGCGAGACGAGCTTCAGGCTCGGTTACGCCTCGTTCAAGGACGACACGTTCGAGTTCGAGAACGAGATGGAATACGTTCGCGACGCCAACCCGTATCCGGAAGCCGACCGGTTCACGCGCGACCTCGCGCCGTTCTCGGTCGACGACACGGAGATCAAGGTGAAGATCGAGCACGAGCGCGATCTTGGCGGCGAGCTCGAATTCCTCGCCGGCCTGCAATTCAAGCAGAAGGAACGCGACACGTCGCTGGGCGACGGGCGCTTCCGCGTGAACGTGCCCGGCGGATCACAGGTTCCGAACGCCAGCGGCGCGGGCGTGCCGGGCTACACCGATCCGGCGGTGACCTACACCACCAGCACAATCAAGCGCACCAACATCGACCCGTTCGCGCTGGTGCGCGGCGAGGCCGGTGCGTTTAGCTGGGAGGCGGGCGTGCGCGTCGAGACGATGACGCTCGACGTGGATGGCACGGAGACGGACCAGACGACGGTGCTGCCCTCGGCGCACTTCTCCTGGAAGGTGTCTGACGAGGGCCGCATCCGCGGTTCGGCGGCGCGCACAATTCGCAACGCGCCGTTCGAATTCCTGTTCGCCGGCGTGCGTGAGGAAGAGCTTGGCTCCAACGACTTCCAGGGCAATCCGGACCTGAAACCGGAAACCGCCTGGGGTGCGGACTTCGGTTACGAGCATCAGCTCGGCAAGTCGGGCATCGCGGGCGTCAATTTCTTCTACCGGCAGGTGGAAGACCTGATCGAGATCTACAACACCGGCGCGCCGGGCTCGGCGGACGATCCGCCGGATGATCTCGCCTACATCTTCGGCGTGCGGAACGCCGGCGATGGCACAGTCTATGGCGTCGAGTTCGACCTGTCGTCGGATCTCTCGGCCATCGGCCTGCCGGACACGGGGGTGTTCGCCAACTATTCGTGGCTCGACAGCGATGTCGATGACGAGTTCGGCTCGCGCCGGTTCAACAGCCAGTCTGAATACGTCTACAATTTCGGCTTCATCCACGACTTCGTTGAACTGGATGCCGCCTTTGGTGCGACCTACCGCAAGCAGGGCGATGCCGAGAGCCGCGTGGTCGGCGAGGAAGTGGTGACGTCCTACGGCGCTGACCTCGAAGTGTTCATCGAGAAGAGCTTCGGCGACAACTTCACGCTGCGCTTCGTGGGTTCGAACCTGCTCGACTCGAAGAAGGAAGAGGCTTTCCGCAAGTACGCGCTGTTCGCCAACCAGCAGGCGGGGACGATCGACGACGAGTATGAGTTCGAAGTCGAAGAGGCCGGGCCAGTCTATCAGATCATAGGCCGCATGTCGTTCTAGCGGTGGGGATGCACGACGGCCTCGCCCAATTGACCCCCCGGGGCGGGGCCGTACGCGCATGCTATTCTGTTCAAGAGATTCGAGGATTTGTGATGAAGCGCTTCCTGCCGCTTGGCGCGATGCTGATGGCCGGCGCCTGCGCGACGGACAATGTCGTTGCCTCTGTCGTTCCGGCGTCCCGCGAGACGGTGGGCATGGGCGCCACTGGCGATGCGGCTGACGATCCGGCGGTGTGGGTCAATCCGCTCGACGTGAACAACAGTCTGGTCCTGGGCACCAACAAGGATGTGGGCGTCTATGTCTATGGCCTCGATGGGTCGGAGAAGCAGAAGCTTCCCGTTGGCCTGTCCAACAATATCGACCTGCGCGGCAATCTCGCGGTGGCCAGCAATGATGGCGTCAACGCGCTGAGCTGGTTCCGCATCGATCCCAACACGGCGCATGTCACGCACGTGGGCGACATCAAGCTGGAGCGCGTCGAGCCCTATGGCGTGTGCATCGGCGCGCCGCTCGGTGCGCTGCAGACGGCGGTGACGTTCAAGGACGGCAATATCGACATCTGGACGACCAGTGATGGCGGCATAGGGCCGGTGACGATCTCTGGCCCGCGCACGCTCAAGCTTTCATCGCAACTCGAAGGCTGCGTGTTCGACGACGAGGCGAACCGCCTGTTCGTGGGCGAAGAAAATGTCGGCCTGTGGGTCATCGATCTCGCGACCGGCGCGCCGACGCATATCGACAAGGTCAACAGCGGCACGGGCCTGATCGCCGATGTCGAGGGCGTGTCGCTTTATGCTGGCGAGGGCGGGGCGGGCTATCTTGTCGTCTCGGCGCAGTCGAAGGACCGCTTCGTGATCTACGATCGCAAGCCGCCGCATGCGCTGCTCGGCGTCATCACGGTGGGCCCGAGCGCGGATGGAAGCGTCGATGGCGTCAGCCACACCGACGGGCTGGACGTTTCATCGCCGCCGCTGCCGGGCTTCCCGAAAGGCATTCTCGTTGTGCAGGACGACGCCAACCCCGTCTCCGAGATCGACCAGAATTTCAAGATCGTCGACTGGCGCGAGATCGAGAAGGCGCTTGCGGCGGCCATTGCTGAATAGCGGCTTGTGCCCGTTCAGGCGGCTGCCATTTCCTGCCGCGACATGTGGAGCAGGGCGCGTATCATTGCGACGAGCGCGTTCTGGTCCACGGGCTTCGACAGATAGTCGCTCATTCCGAGTTCGATCAGGCGTTCCCGGTCTCCTGTCATGGCGTCCGCTGTCAGGGCGATGACGGGGATGGCGCTCCATGCCGCGTCGCTGGCGCGAATCCGTTTGATCGTCTCCTTGCCATCCAGCACCGGCATGTGGACGTCGAGCAGGAGGAGGTCGAATTCGGCGGCCGCCAGCTTGTCGAGCGCATCCTGTCCGTTGACGGCCTCGGTGATTTGGCAGCCGTGCGGGGCGAGGAAAAGTTTCACGACCTGCCGGTTGATGGCGTTGTCGTCAGTCAGCAGGATACGGCATCCGCGGAGATCCCGCGGGGCCGGGGTGGCCAACAGCTCAGGTGTCGGCGCCACGGCATCCCGAACCTGCAGCACCTCGGCCCGGAAGGTGAGCACGAAGCGCGAGCCGGCGTCAGGCGCGCTTTCAACCGCAATGCCGCCACCCATGAGATGCGCAAGGCGTGCTGAAATGGCGAGGCCGAGCCCGGTGCCGCCGTAGCGGCGGGCAATCGAGCTGTCCGCCTGCGTAAATGGCGTGAACAGGCGGGACAGGACGTCAGCCGACATGCCGATGCCGGTGTCCTTGACGGAGATGAAGACCAGCGCCTCCGTGTCCGATGTGCCACGCCAGGAGATATGCACGTCGATCCGGCCGGCGTGCGTGAACTTCAACGCGTTCGAGACGAGATTGCTGATGCACTGTCGAACACGCTCGGCATCGCAGACAAGATTGCGGGGCAAGTCGGCGTCGTGCGTCAGCTGGATGGCGATGTCCTTGTCGCGCGCGCGCGTTTCAAACAGACGGACGACGCGGTCGGCCGTGTGGACGATATCGTTCGGTGAGGGCGCGATATCGAACTTGCCGGCCTCGATCTTCGAGAAATCCAGCACGTCGTTGAGGACGCCGAGCAGCGAACTCGCCGAGTCCAGGACGATGGAGACTTTTTCGTGTTCAGCCGGCGGCAGGTCGGCTGTCTTGAGCGACTGGGCCATGCCGAGGATGCCATTCATCGGCGTGCGGATCTCATGGCTCATGGAGGCCAGGAAGTTGGACTTGGCCTGGTTGGCCGCTTCCGCGGCTGCACGGGCCTGTTCGATGTCGAGGCTCTGCTGACGCACCATCCGGCCGAGGCGATGCCCGTAGACAGCGGCGCCGATGACGATGAGCAGCACGACCCCGCCTGCCAGAAACTCCAGAACCTGCAGGTCGCGCGCCATGGCGATCTGCCTGGCCGGGAATTGAGCCTGGACCTCCTGCGCAACTTTCCTTGCGGTGGAAATATCCTGCAACAAATGGCCATGGGCGCTGTTCATCGCGCCCAGGCGCTCTACAGCGGCATTGGTCTCGTTCTTCCCGAGGGCGTCGAAGACCAGAACGATTTCGGCGGCCATTTCCTGCATGGCCATATCGGCCGTGTCCAGCGCTTCGGCAAGGCGGGCTGTCTCGTCCGGAGTGGCCCGCGCCACAATGTCTTCGCGAAGACCGTCGAGATGGACGTTGAACTGACCAAGCGCCCGCTCGCTGCGCAAACGTTCGCCGGCGATGTCAGCCGTGCTGAACACGTTGCTGACGGGAGCGCGCACGCTCTGAACGAGATCGCCGAGTTCGCCGATGTCCGCAACACGGCCAGCCCATTCGGCGTTCTGCTCAACTGTGCGCCCGTAGAGCGACATCAGGTTGTGCGTGATGGTGATGCTGAGCAGGATGGTCAGCAGGTTGACCGCCGCCAACGCGAGATACACGAGATGCCAGCGCGGCATTCTCCTGCGGATTTTCGCGGTCGTCATAACTGACACCCAACATACGGCGCCGCTCGCTTCTCCAAATCCGGAGCGTGCGAATGACCCTCACGCGGTCGCCGTCTTGGATGCTAATTATCAGACATCACTTAAAAAAATGTTCGTCATCCGTAACCTCTAAGGCGTTTCCTCCAGATGACGCAGCGCAATCCTAGCGCGCCAGCGCCTTGGCCACCGCCTCGCGGGTGATCGGCGCCATCGTGACGTAGCCCGCCTTGTTGGGATGGACGCCGTCGAGCGTGAGTTCGGCGCGCATCGCTCCATCGGGCATGGCCATGGCGGGGAAGTAGTCGGCGACCACGATGTCCTTGGCTGCGGCGTAGGCGCGGATCCACGCATTCAGCTTCGCTATCTCCGGCGCGGGTTTCAGCTGCGGCGCCCAGTTGAAGACGGCGGCGGGCAGGACGGTGGCGAGCACGACCTCGACATCGTTCGCTTGCGCGAGCTCGACCATGGAGGCGATGTTGCCTTCGATGTCTTCCAGCGTGACGGGGCCGGTGTTGCCGGCGATGTCGTTGACGCCGGCCATGATGTGCACGACCTGCGGGCGCAGCGCGATCACGTCGGAGCGGAAGCGGGCGAGCATCTGCGGCGTGGTCTGGCCGCTGATGCCACGATTGACGACGCCTGCAGTGAAGTACGCCGGATCGGCAAGGCCCCAGCTCTGCGTGATCGAGTCGCCCATGAAGACGACGCGGCGCGCGGCTGGCGCCTGGCGCAGCAGCTCGGCGTTGGCGGCGCGGTAGCGGCAGATGTTCGGCCAGTCGCGGGCGCGCTGGTCGGCTTCCATGCGGCGGTAGGCGGCGATGTCTTCCGGCGCCATGTCCGGCGGCGGGGCGACGCGGCCTTCCTCGAATTGCGCGGTGGCGCGCGCGGCGATGGAGGCCGGGATCGGGATGGGCGGGCCGCAGGCTTCCGAGGAGGCGAGGGTCAGCGTTGGGGCGGGGATGACCGGCGGAGGCGGCGTTGCGCCCTGCCAGGTTGGCAGCATACCGCACCCTGAAATCGTGAGGGCGGGAAGCATCAGGGCGAAGAGCGGGGCCAGCCGTTTCATGGCGTTTCCTCTCATGGCGCCCCTCGCCACTCCCAATTCTGCCTGCTTTGCAGCAAAAAACGAACCCCGGTAAGTCGGATTCCGGTAGCGTCCCGGTAACCGGCAAGGCCGCATAGCGGTGTGGGGCAAGGAGCTTCAGTCATGACTCGTGTCGCCGTCATCCTCGGAGGCTGGTCGTCGGAACGGCCGGTGTCGCTCTCTTCAGGCAAGGGAATGGCCGAGGCGGCTCGTCAGGCCGGCTTCGACGTGGTCGAGGTCGACGCCACGCGGCAACTGGCCCAGCAGTTGGAGAAAGTGAAGCCGGACGTCGCGCTCAATGCGCTGCATGGGCCGTGGGGCGAGGATGGCTGCGTGCAGGGCATCCTCGAGATCATGGGTATCCCCTACACGCACTCGGGCGTGCTTGCTTCCGCCCTCGCAATGAACAAGGACAAGTCGCGCGCGGTCTACGCCCAGCATGGCCTCGATATCGCCGAGGGCGGCATGTTCGACGTGGAACTGCTGGCGAAGGACCACATCTACGAGCCGCCCTATGTGATCAAACCGATCGCGGAAGGATCGTCGTTCGGCGTGTTCATCGTGCGGGCAGGGGCCAACCGCCCGCCGAAGGAACTCACGGATGGTACGTGGAAATTCGGCCGCCAGGCGCTGGTCGAGAAATTCATTCCGGGCCGGGAACTGACCGTTGGCGTCATGGGCGACAGGGCCATGGCTGTTACGGAAATCACGACTTTAAGGGAGTATTACGACTTTGACGCAAAATACCAGGCTGGAGGATCGCGCCACGTCCTTCCTGCAGACCTGCCGAATGCGGTCACCGAAGCTGCGCTATCCGCGTCGCTGAGGGCTCATCAGGCTCTCGGCTGCAGGGGAGTGTCGCGGTCGGACTTTCGCTACGACGATAAAGCGGGTCGACTTGTGATACTCGAGACCAATACGCAGCCGGGCATGACGCCCACCTCGCTCATCCCCGAGCAGGCCGCGCACATGGGCATCGACTATCCCTCGCTCGTCCGCTGGATGATCGAGGATGCGTCATGCCCAAGGTAAAACGTCCGCGTATCGCCGGACCGACCTACGAGGACGATGACCGCGAACCGGCGCAAGCGCCGGCGCGTGCGGCTGTTCGCGCCCGCGACGTTCCCTATTCCGTGGCGTGGTTCCGCGATCGCATCGCGACCTATGCACTGGGCACCATCATCTGCGGCGCGGCGATGCTGACGGTCGCGGCCTGGATGGGCGGCAGCCTTGGCGCATTCGGCCAGCGCATGAACAACGGCTTCAACGTCATCGCCCAGTGGGCCGGTCTCGCCGTGGAAGAAGTGACGGTGAACGCCGAGGTCGATCCGCTGATGCAGGCCAAGGTCATCGAAGTGGCCAATGTGCGGGTTGGCGACAACATCATGGGCGCGGACCCGTATGCGATCCGCGACCGGCTGGAGCATGTCGATAGCGTCGGCGCCGTGAGCGTGCAGCGCCTGTGGCCGAACAAGATCTCGATCCATGTCGAGCAGCGCGAACCCGTGGCGTTGTGGCAGGATGGCGTCAATGGCGACTGGCGCGTGATCGACCAGCGTGGACGCATCTTCGCGGAAGCCGATCCGGCGAAATACGTACACCTGCCGCGCGTTGTCGGTCCCGACGCCGCCGAAGCCGCTGCGACCCTGGTGACGGCGATGTCGGATTTCCCGAACCTCGCCTCGCGCATGGAAACGGCCTATCGCATTGGCGGTCGCCGCTGGGACATCAAGTTCAAGGGCCGCTCGGACGTCGTGGCGTTCCCGGAAGATGCGCTGCTGCCGGAACGCCTTTCGGCGCTGAACATGATGCAGGCGCAGAACCGCGTGCTCGACCTGCCGGCGACGCGCATCGATGCGCGGCATCCGAAGTTCATCGCCCTGCAGCCCATGCCGGGCACGCCGGAATCGACGTTGACGCCGGAGGGTGCGTAACGCCCATGTCGTCGCTGGCCCAGCGTTCAGGCGGACGTGACCGCGCCCAAGGGCGCGGCGCCGTCATGGCTGCGCTGGATATCGGCTCGTCGAAAGTCACCTGCCTGATCTCGCGCCGTGGCGACGCGACGGATGGCGAACCGCGCGTGGCCGGGGCAGGCGCGCAGAGCACCAAGGGCGTGCGTTCCGGCGCCGTGGTCGATCTCGACAATCTGGAACGTTCGATCCGCCTCGCGGTGGAACAGGCCGAGCGCGCGGCCGATGTCCGTATCTCCGAAGTGGTGCTCGGGGTTTCGGGCCCGGACCTGCGCTCGGATGTCATGCGCGCCAAGCTGCCCATGGGCGGGCGCGAGATCACGGCCCAGCATATCCGCGACGTGCGGGTGGCGGCGCTGGAGAGTTTCCGGGCCGATGGCCGGGAAATCCTCCATTCCGCGCCGCTGGGCTTCGCCGTGGATTCGACCGCGGGGATCAAGGATCCGCGCGGGATGTTCGCGGAATCGCTGACCGCCAGCTTCCTTGTGGTGTCGGCCCCGACGGCCGGGCTGCGGAACATCGTGCAGTGCGTGTCACGGGCTCACCTGGCGCCCACTGCCATCCTGGCGGCGCCCTATGCCTCGGGTCTTGCCTGCCTGGTCGAGGACGAGGCCGAGCAGGGCGCCATGGTCATCGATTTCGGGGCCGGGGTGACGTCAGCGGCAGCCTTCTGCGATGGCGGGCTGATCCATGTCGAAACCCTGCCCATGGGCGGATCCCGGGCGACCTCCGACCTTGCCCAGGGCCTGGGAACCACCTTCGCCGCCGCCGAGAAGCTGAAGACGCTCTATGGCGCTGTCGGCATGACGGACGCGGGCGCGCTGGACATGGTCGAGGCCCCCCGCCTCGGACCGGACGGCAGGCTCGAGGCGCACCAGTGCACGCGGGCCGATGTGGCCCAGGTTCTGCGTCCGCGGATTGAGGAGATCCTCGAATTGATGGACGGACGCCTGTCCAAGGCGTCCGCGACCGGTCGGCCGTTGCCGAGACGGATCGTTCTCACGGGCGGCTCGTCCCAGCTGCCATGCCTGCAAGAGCTGGCAGAGGACGTTTTCCGCGCACCGGTCCGTCTCGCCAGACCTGCCAATGTGAAAGGATTAGGTGAGACTTACAGTTCACCCGCTTTCGCCGCTGCGGCAGGGCTGTTACGTTGGGACCTGATGGGTGGACCCGACCCGTCGCGTGGCAGCGGCGATAGGGCTTCCATGGATCAAGGCGGAAGTCTCGTGAAGCGTGTCTTTGGCTGGGTGCAGGAAAACTTCTGAGCGCCCCCAGAGCTTTAAGACGCGCTTAGGCAAAACCGTCGATCTTCATCGAGTTCCATGGCCCGAATGGCCGTGGTGGACGCGTGTTGAGGGCGCCTATGGCGATCGAACTGAGACCCCGGATAGTCGTGATCGGCGTGGGCGGCGCGGGTGGCAACGCCGTCAACAACATGATCGAGGCCAACCTCCAGGGCGTCGAGTTCGTCGTTGCCAACACGGACGCCCAGGCGCTGGTCCGCTCCAAGGCCCCGACCCAGATCCAGCTCGGCATCGCCCGCACGGCCGGTCTCGGCGCCGGCGCCAACCCGGAAGTTGGGTCCGAGGCGGCCAAGGAATCTTCCGACGAGATCAAGAAACTGCTGCACGGCGCCCATATGTGCTTCATCGCCGCTGGCATGGGCGGCGGCACGGGAACCGGCGCGGCGCCGATCATCGCGCGCATCGCGAAAGAACAGAAAGTCCTCACCGTCGGCGTGGTCACCAAGCCGTTTGACTTCGAGGGCAAGCGCCGCATGCAGGTGGCCGACAGGGGCATCGTCGAACTCCGCTCGGAAGTCGACACGCTGCTGGTCATCCCGAACCAGAATCTCTTCCGCATCGCCAACAAGGACACGACCTTCGCCGACGCGTTCGGCATGGCCGACAAGGTCCTCTACTCGGGCGTGCGCGGCATCACCGACCTGATGGTCATGCCCGGCCTCATCAACCTCGACTTCGCGGACGTGCGCACGGTCATGGCCGGCATGGGCACGGCCATGATGGGTGAGGGCGAGGGCGAGGGCGAGAACCGCGCGCTGAAGGCCGCCAAGGCCGCCATCGCCAACCCGCTGCTCGACGATGTCTCGATGAAGGGCGCCAAGGGTGTGCTCATCAACATCACCGGCGGCTATGACATGACGCTGTTCGAAGTCGACGAGGCGGCCAACGAAGTGCGCCGCGAAGTCGATGTCGACGCCCACATCATCCTCGGCTCGACCTTCGACGAGAAGATGGTCGGCCGCATCCGCGTGTCGGTTGTCGCCGCTGGCCTGCAACAACACGTCGTCACGCGCCCGTCGCAACCCGTGCGTGAACTGCAGGCGGGTCTCAACACAGCCATCCTGAACGCGCCATCGCCGGCCGCCGAACTCGGCCTGCCGTCGCATGCGCCTGAGCCCGTGTATGCGCCCGCGCCGCAACCGGCCCCTGCGCCGATGCAGCCGATCGCCGTCGCGCAACAGAACGTGCCGCCGTCCGAGCTTCGCCCCGCCGCGCCGGTCATCCGCCCGCGCCCTGCGCCGGCGATGGAAGCGCCGGTCGAAGTCCGCGCGCCCGAGCCCGCTCCGGTAGCGCAAGCCGAAGCCAAGGACCGTTCCTTCGCCTCGCTGTTCGGCTGGAAGTCCAAGCCCGCCGACGAGGCCGCCGCGCCGCCCGCCGCCAAGCCGGTGACGGACGATGAAGGCTTCGACGACGAACTCGAAATCCCGGCCTTCCTGCGCCGCTCGGGCAACGCCTAGAAGACGTCTCCCCAGTCAACACGCCTTGCGCGCTTGAACGCGTCGCCCTCGCGGCGCGTGACGAGCCTGTGCGTGGCCGTTCCGTCAGGCTGGCAGAGCTTCAACCGCACGCGGCCGGTCGCGTTTTCGGGCGGAGCCAGCACGCGCGCGGGCGGTGCGAGCGCGGCCGTGCGCGATGCCGCGAGGTAGATGAACTTCTCGTCTTCCCACGGGACTTCGGCTTCCTTCGCAAGGCGGTGGATGCGCGAGCGCGCGACGCGGGCAGAGAAATGGCACCAGTCGGGCTCGGCGACCGGGCAGGCCAGGGCGTGCGGGCACGGCGCAAGGATATGCGCCCCAGCGGCAATCAGCCGGGCGCGTGCATCCAAGATGCGCTTCCATCCCGCCGTCGTGCCGGGCTCGACGATGACGAGTGCCTGGCCGGTGAAACGCCATAGCCGGTCGACAAGCGCATCGCGTTGTTCGGGCGCGAGCTCGTCGAGCACATAGGCCAGCGTGACGAGATCGGCCTGCGCGAGCCCGTCGCCCCGCGTGATGTCGGCGTCGCGCCAGGCTATGCTGCCGATGGGATGGCTCGCCGCAAGCTTCTCGCCAAGCGCCCGAATGGCAGGGCTCGCCTCCAACAACGTGGCTTCGGAGAGCGACGGCCATAGACCGCTCGCCGCCCACATCGCCGTGCCGGGGCCTGCGCCGACGTCGAGCGCGGTCACCGGCGCAAAGTCTGGCAACCGCTCCGCCAGCGCGGAGAACCCCGCATGGATCGCCGCATACGTCGCCGGCATCCGCGTGGCGATGTAGGCGCGCGCAATCCGCTCGTCCGATATGTGCAGCCGCCCGTCGCGCACCTCGTTGCGATAGCGGTGGGAGAGCGCCCTCGACGCCGCCGCGAGATCGCCAACGCTCACGCCTTCAAGCGCTGCATCCACGGCCTGCCGCAAATGGAGAGGGAGTTCCATGCGTCCGCACTAGCAGACGCAAATGCATTCGTCAGGCGGGGTGACGCTCAAGCACGATGTCGCGCGATCCGGTCCAGACGCCATTGGCGCGCTTCAGCGGGATGATGCCGTCGCCGCCGCGATTGCCGAGGTTCGCGCTATAGGCGGCATCGACCTTCGCCTCGCCGTTGAACACAATGTCGTCGATCCAGTAGGGCGGTTTGCCGGGCTCCATCACCGTCAGGTGGATGTGGGCAGGGATGTCGCGGCTCGGGTACATCGCCGGCTTGATGGAATCGAACGCATAGACGCCGTCTGCACCCGTCCGCATCCAGCCGCGCAGGCGGGCGTGGCGCGTGCCGGCCGGGCCGCCCGTATAAACTCCGGTGTTGTCGGTGTGATAGGCATAGACGATCACGCCCGCGACGGGTTGACCCGTCTGCCACGACAGCGCGCGGCCGGAGATCGCCATGCGCTCGCCGGGCTCGCTAGGTGCAGCGATGTGGATGTGGGCAGGAATGTCCTCGGCGCGACCGGAATATTCCTTCGCGAGATAGTCGAGTTCGCCATTGTAGAGATCAGGTCTTGCCCGCTGCGGCGCTGCGCAGGCCGAGCCCGCCACGCCGAGCGACAGCCCGCCCAGCACCACCAGCCTGCGGTTTGCGCCTTCGATCGCCATCGGTCCCTCCAGCATTGGCCGGCCGATAGGGTGAGGCAGGGCGGGCGAAAGTGTGGCGCGGGATCGCTTCCACACGAACGTGAGAAACATGAACCCTCGCTCGCTCGCGCAACAACCAGCAACAGGCCTTGTCTTGCCTCATGGGCCATCTGGTCATAGCTCGGGGGCCATGAGCCGCCAGCACACCATCGCGCAGACGGCCACGCTTTCCGGCGTGGGCGTACATTCCGGCAAGCCGGCCCGGCTGACGATCCGTCCGGCCGCGGAGGGAGCTGGCGTGCGCTTCGTGCGGACGGACATAAGCGACCGCGATGCGGTGATCCCCGCGCTGGTGACGAAGGTCACGACCACCGAGCTCGGCACCAACATGAGCAACGAGGCGGGCGTCTCGGTTGCGACGGTCGAGCATTTCCTTGCGGCTTGTTCGGGGCTGGGCGTGGACAATGTGATTGCTGAACTCGACGGGCCGGAACTGCCGATCCTCGATGGCTCGTCGAAGCCGTTCGTCGAGCTGCTGACGCAGGCAGGCGTGAAGGAGCAAGGCGCGCCGCGCCGCGTGCTGAAGATACTGAAGCCGGTCGAGGTGAGGCAGGGCGCGAAGTTCGCGCGGCTGTCGCCCGGCAAGGGGTTCGAGATGCGCGTGACGATCGACTTTGCTTCCAAAGCGATCGGGCGGCAGGAGATCCGCTTCGCCATGACGCCTGGCGCGTTCGCGCGAGATGTCGCCTGGGCGCGGACGTTCGGTTTTGCGGATCAGGCGGCGCAGCTGCATGGCATGGGCAAGGGCCTCGGCGCGTCGATGGACAACACGATCGTGGTCGAGGGCGATGCGATCCTCAATCCAGGCGGGCTGCAGGCGGACGACGAGTTCGTGCGTCACAAGCTGCTCGACGTGATCGGCGATCTCTTCCTCGCGGGCGGGCAAATCGAAGGGCTCTACGAAGCCGAAGCGCCGGGCCACGCTCTCAACAACCAGCTTCTTCGCGCGGTGCTTGAAGATGACAGCGCGTTTAGCTGGACGACGTCTGCGAACTGACAGCGGCCGCTGAATCCGCCTTGATTTGGCCGGGATGCGGGGTGCAGACTACAAATGTAACCTGACGGGTGGATGGATCATGTTGCGGATTTCCCTGATCGCTGTTGTCGCGCTGTCGCTCGCCGCGTGCGGGCGGAACGGCGGCGACAGCTACGAAGAGTATTCGAAGGACGGGATGGCCACGATGGCGGCCATGGCGCCACCAGCGCCGCCGCCAATGGCGGAGATGTCGCTAGATCAACCCCGACCGTCCGGCGGCGCTCCCGCCGACATGGACCGGCAGATCATCCAGCCCGATCCGAATGGCGGCGGCGGGCAGCCGGCGGGGCAGAGGTTGATCGCCTACACATACAATTACGGGTTCAAGGTTCCGGCCAATGCCATGCAGGGCCTGCTCGATGCGCACAAGAAGCAGTGCGAGGATGCGGGTCCCGCAAAGTGCTATGTCGTCAACTCGTCCATCAGCGGTCTCGGCGGTGAGCAGTCCTACGGCCAGATGACGATCCGGGGTTCGGCTGACTGGGTGCGGACATTCCGCACCGGCATGGTCGAGGGGCTCAAGCCATTCGCCGCCACGCTCGACAGCAACAGCGACAGCGCGGAAGACCTCACCGTCAACATCGTCGACAGCGAAGCGCGGCTGCGGTCGCTGAAAACCATGCGCGACCGGCTGGAGGCGCTTCTGCGTGATCGGCCCGGCAAGCTCGGGGACCTGCTGGAGATCGAGCGCGAATTCGCCCGCGTCCAGGGGGAGATCGATTCATCCGAGTCGATCCTCGCCCAGATGAAGCTGCGGGTCGCCATGTCGGTGATCAGTCTCGGCTATACCGCCAGCTTCCCGCCGGGGTCGGAATCGGTCTGGCGGCCGGTGGGAGACGCCTTCGGGACGTTCGAATCCAATTTTGCGATGGCCTTCGCCGGAATCGTGGAATTCGTGGCCTCGGTCATCCCCTGGCTGGTCTTCATCGGGATCCTGGTCCTGGTGGTAATGTCGGTCCTGCGCTGGCGCGGCGGGCACCGGAAAAAGCCTGTCCCTCCGCCGTCTCCGACGGTAAAGGCCTCTTCCGGCCCGTGAGGGCCTCATAAGGCCGCAGCTATTGGCCTTGGACTGGCCACAAAGCGTGGTCTAGAACCACCGGGTTTTCGTGTTCCGGGAGTGAGGATCGCATGCGTTCCACCACGTTCAGGGCGGCTCTTGCCGCCGGGGTGGCCCTGATCGGGGCGTCGGCCTGCGCCGGCAACACCCGCCAGCAGGATCTGGCCTATGTCGAACGCCCCGTGGAGAACATCTACAACGAGGCCGTCCGCAGCCTCGATCGTAACAACTGGGATCTTGCCGCCGCGCAGTTCGACGAGGTCCAGCGCCAGCACCCGTATTCGCCATGGGCCCAGCGCGCCATGCTGATGGCGGGTTACGCGCGCTATCGCTCGCGCGACTACGACAAGGCGATGTCCAGCGCCGAGGAATACATCGCGCTGCACCCGGGCGGCGACGGCGCGCCTTACGCCTACTATCTGATCGCCATCTGCCAGTTCGACCAGATCATCGACGTCGGCCGCGACCAGGCCCGTTCCGACCTCGCTCTGCTGGCGCTCAATGAAGTGACCGCGCGTTTCCCCGAGAGCGACTATGCGCGCGACGCCGAGCTGAAGACGGACATGGTCCGCGACCAGCTGGCCGGCAAGGAAATGGAGATCGGCCGCTACTACCTGGAGCGCGGCGAGCATCTGGCGGCGATCAACCGGTTCAAGAAGGTCGTCACCGACTACCAGACCACCACCCATGCGCCTGAAGCGCTGCACCGTCTTGTCGAGTCCTACATCTCGATCGGCCTCATTGGACAGGCGCAGCAGGTAGCCGCGGTTCTAGGCCACAACTATCCGGGCTCGGACTGGTATTCTGACTCTTACGCGCTGATGCAGGGCCAGGGCGTCGAGATGCCCCAACCCCCAGATGCAAAAGCTGGCTTCAACCTGTTCGACCGCATCGGCGAGGCGATTTTCTAGGCCGGCATAGAAATTCCCAAAAAACAAACGGCCCCGCGATTGCTCGCGGGGCCGTTGCTTTTCAGCTGTGCGTCAGATCAGTGCGCGGCTTTCCACGCTTTCAGCGCCTCGAGCGTTTTCTCGATGTGGCTCATCGGCTGCATGTCTGTGTGCGCGAGCAGGATCTTGCCATCCGGCGCGATGACGTAGCTCGTGCGATCGCTCCAGTCGGGCTTGCGGGCGAGCACGACGTTGTAAGCCTGCACGGTTGCGAGATCGACGGCCGCGATCGGGAACTTGTCGCGGCAATGCTCTTTCGAGAATTCGGCGAGACGGGCCAGGTTGTCGCTCGCGCTGACCATCTTGCCGTCAGCCATCGCGGCGCCGGCCGTGAGACCCACCAGCGTCGCGCCGGCGGCCTTGAACTGGTCAGCGGCGTCCGAGAACGCCTTCGTCTCGGCGGTGCAGCCGGCGGTGAACGCCGCCGGGAAGAAGAAAGCCACGACCGGGCCCTTCTTCAGTTCGTCCGACAGTTTGAACGTGAACTCGGAACCGGCCAGCATGCCCTTGGCCGAGAACTCCGGCGCGACCGCGCCCTTCTCAAGCGCTGCAAAGGCAGGGGCGGCGACAGCGGCGGCGGCGACGAAGGCGGCCGCGGCGATGAACTTTTTCATGGTGATCTCCCAACACCGGCCTTGGCCGGACGTGATCGCTTATCGCGCCAGTTCGTGCGCGCGTCACGGTCGCGGAGCATCACGACTGCGTTCTTTGCTATCCCTTTTTGCATGAGGGTTATGAGCACTACAGAAAGTATGTTCCCTATTCGTTCTTTTCGTGCTACATGCCGTACTATGCTGACCGGGCTATCCATTCGCGACTTTGTGCTGGTCCGCGCCCTCGACCTCGATCTGGGCGGAGGGTTCAGCGCGCTGACGGGTGAAACCGGGGCGGGGAAGTCGATTCTGATGTCCGCGCTGGGGTTTGCTCTGGGCGGACGCGGCGGGCAGGGCCTGATCCGGCCGGGCGCGGAAGCGGCCAGCGTGACCGCTTCGTTCGATGCCGGACTGGATCATCCCGTGCGCGAACTGCTGGCGGCGCGCGGCGTCGATGGCCGGGCCGATGATGCGCTGGTCTTCCGGCGCGTGATCCGCAAGGGCGGCTCGGCGCGGGCGTTTCTCAATGACTGTCCGGTGAGCGCAGGGCTGCTTGAAGAAGCGGGCAGCCTGCTCGCGGATATCCATGGCCAGCATGAGGGCTTGGGCCTGCTCAACCCGTCGCGCCACCGTGTGCTGCTGGACGCGTGGGCGAAATCCGAAGCGCTGCTGGCCGACACGGCACGCGCGTGGACGGCGTTGCGCTGTGCGGAGGAAGCGCGCGTGGCGCTGGAGGCGCGCATCGCGCGGGCTGCATCGGAACGGACATGGCTGGGCCATGCGCTTGAGGAACTCGATGCGCTCGATCCCTGCGAGGGCGAGACACAGAAACTGGCGCTCGATCGCGCCGCGATGCAGGCGGGCGAGCGCGTGGCCGAAGCGATCGATGCGGCTGCGCACCAGCTGTCCAAGGCCAATATCGAAGGCGCGCTGTCCAATGCCAGCCGGGCGGTTTCGCGGGCGCTTTCCGCGCCGGGGCTGACGGGCGAGGGCGCATCGAGCGAGCTTGCCGTGCGGATGCGGGCTGCGTGTGAAAGCCTGGAACGGGCGCTGATCGAGGCCGGAGAGGCGCGAAGCGCGCTCGATGCGGCTGCATGCGCGTGCGAGTTTTCGCCGGCTGCACTGGAAGCTTCGGAGACGCGGCTGTTCGCGCTCAGGGCTGCGGCGCGTAAGCACGATGTTGATCCGGACCAGCTGTCGGCGCTGCGCAAGCGCATGCGGATGCAGCTGGACGAGATCGAGCATTCGGATGGCGCGCTGGCGGCGGCGAGCGAGGCAGAGGCGAAGGCGCGGGCGGCCTATGATGCGGTTGCCATGCAGCTGACGGCGAAACGCGAGGTCGCGGCGAAGAAGCTGGCCAAGGCGGTTGCGGGCGAGCTTGGGCCGCTGAAGCTGGAGAAGGCGAAGTTCCGGGTCGCGGTGACGCCGAAGGCCGAGCCGGGGCCGACGGGCCGCGACGAGATTGCTTTCGAGATCGAGACCAATGCAGGCGCGGGCTTCGGGCCGCTGGACCGGATTGCCTCGGGCGGTGAGACGGCGCGTTTCGCGCTGGCGGTCAGCGTATGCCTTGCGGGATCCTCGCCCGCGGGCACGCTGGTGTTCGACGAGGCGGACATGGGCGTGGGCGGGGCGGTGGCCGCCGCCATCGGCGAGCGTCTGGCGCTGCTGGGCCGGGACAAGCAGGTGCTGGCGATCACCCATTCTCCACAGGTTGCCGCGGCGGCCTCGCGCCAGCTGAAGGTTTCCAAGGCGGATGCGGGCGGCGAGACGGTCACATCGGTCGACATGCTGGGCGCACGGGCGCGCAAGGAAGAGATCGCGCGTATGCTCGCGGGGGCGAGCGTGACCCGGGAAGCTCGCGCGGCGGCTGGAAGATTGTTGGCGGGCGTCTGAGCGAACGCGCTCGTGGTTCGACGGACGGCCCTGCGGGCCTGCTCACCATGAGCGCTAAACGACTATCGTCCCTGTAGCGCTCATCCTGAGCAGCACGCGAAACGTGCGTCCGTCGAAGGACGAGCGCTGGGCTTACAACCCTCTCCACACCGCCACTGTCACTGCGTATAAAGCCAGCATGGCCGAAACACCGATTTCCAAGCTGACCAAATCCGCCGCCGAGGCCGAGCTGAAGACGCTCGCAGAGGCGATCCGCGCGGCCGACGCGGCCTATTATCAGGAAGACGCGCCGGAGCTGACCGACGCGGACTACGATGCGCTGCGCAATCGCCTGAATGCGATCGAGGCGAAGTTTCCCGACCTGAAAAGCACGGAGAGCCCAAGCCAGAAGATTGGCGCGGCGCCCACGGGCGCGTTCGCGAAAGTCACGCACCTCAAGCCGATGCTATCGCTCGACAACATCTTCAAGGATGAAGATGTCGGCGATTTCATCGATCGCGTGCGGCGCTTCCTGAACCTGAAGGAGACCGAAGAAGTCGCCGTCACGGCGGAGCCGAAGATCGACGGCCTGTCGTGCTCGCTGCTCTATGAGGATGGCGTGCTGGTCCGTGCGGCGACGCGTGGTGATGGCGCGGAGGGCGAGGACGTCACCGCCAACATCCACACGCTGAAGCAGATTCCGGACAAGCTCAAAGGCAAGAAGCATCCCGCGCGCATCGAGATACGCGGCGAGATCTACATGACGATGAAGGACTTCGAGGCGTTCCAGGAGGCGGAGGTCGCGGCAAACCGGAAGCGTCCCGCCAATCCGCGCAACGCCGCCGCGGGCAGCCTGCGCCAGAAGGATGCTTCAATCACCGCTTCGCGCCCTCTGCGCTTCTTCGCCTACACATGGGGCTTCGTGTCCGAGCCTTTCGCGAAAACACAGACAGAGGCGGTCGAGCGTTTCGCGGAGTGGGGCCTGCCGGTGAACCCCGACAGGAAACGCGCGACGAGCGCGGAGGCGCTGCTCAAACTCTATCACGGCATCGAGGAGCGCCGGGCAAAGCTCGGCTATGACATCGATGGCGTGGTCTACAAGATCGACCGGCTCGACTGGCAGGAGCGACTCGGGTTCGTTTCCCGTTCCCCGCGATGGGCTGTCGCCCACAAATTCCCGGCCCAGCAGGCGATGACGCTGCTGCTCGGCATCGACATCCAGGTCGGGCGCACGGGCAAGCTCGCGCCTGTCGCGCGTCTGCAGCCGGTGACGGTCGGCGGCGTCGTCGTCTCCAACGCCACCCTGCACAATGAGGATGAGATCGAACGCCTCGGCGTGATGATCAATGACTGGGTCATCGTTCAGCGCGCCGGCGACGTGATCCCGCAGATCGTACGCGTGGTGGAGGAGAAGCGTCCGAAGGATACGAAGGCCTACAAATTCCCGACCCATTGTCCTTACTGCGGATCGGAGGCGGTGCGCGGCGGGGGCGATAACGACGAGGAAGTCGATCGACGCTGCACGGGCGGCCTGATCTGTCCCGCGCAAGCGGTAGAGCGGCTGAAGCATTTTGTTTCCCGCCGCTGCTTCGACATCGAGGGCCTGGGTCAGAAGCAGATCGAGGAGTTCTTCGAGGCCGGCGTGACGACGGCGCCGCAGCACATCTTCATGCTGGAGAAGCAGATAAAAAAGGCCGAGAAGCCGCCGCTGCAGGAATGGGAGGGCTATGGCGAGACGTCTGCGAAGAAGTTGTTCGACGCCATCGACAAGGCGCGGACGCAGGGGCTTGATCGTTTCATCAACGCGCTCGGCATCCGCCATATCGGCGAGACGAACGCGCTGCTGCTCGCCCGCCATTTCGGCACGTTCGAGGCGCTGCAGGAGACGGCGGCCAATGCGGCGGCCCAGCGCCCGAACGACGCCTATAGCAGGCTGGAGAATGTCGAGGGTGTAGGCCCGGGCGCGCGGGACAAGCTGCTCGCAGCCGCAGGTGAGCTTCCGGCAAAGGAGCCCGTCACGGCGGACGGCGCGCTGGAAACGGCGCTGGCCAGCATCGCCGGGCTCAACAAGACCTCGCGCGCCGCGCTGGCGGCGGAGTATGCGGACTGGAAAACCTTCCGCGCCGAAATCCTGTCGGCGGCCAAGGGCCAGCCGGGCGAAGACCTGATCGCGCTCGCGGCCATCAACGGCTTCGGATCGGTGGCGGCGGAAGCGCTTGTCGATTTCTTCGCCGAGAAACACAACCGCGATGTGGTGAAGGCGCTCGTACAGAACGTGACCATCACGCCCTACAAGATTGCCGATACGTCAGGCTCGGCTGTCGCCGGTAAGACGGTGGTGTTCACCGGCGCGCTGGAGAAGATGACGCGCGACGAGGCGAAGGAACAGGCGATCTCGCTCGGCGCGAAAGTCTCCGGCTCCGTTTCGAAGAAGACGGATCTGGTCGTCGCCGGTCCCGGCGCCGGCTCGAAACTGGCCGACGCCGAGAAGCACGGCGTGAAAGTTCTGACGGAAGACGAATGGCTGAAGCTGATCGGCAAGGCCTGATCCGCTGGACCTGATCCGCTGGGCCTGACGTATCAGCGGCGCGCGACCTTGAACTGCAGGTTGGTCTGAGTGACGCGCGCATCGTAGGCGGTCGGCTGGTCGGCCGGCTTGCCCTTGAACATGATGATTTCCGAGGAAGCGGTGTAGCGCGTGACTTCCGTCTCGCGCTTCGGGCCGATGGGCAGCGGCGGCAGGGGCGGGCCCTTGCGCTGTGTCTCGGTACGCGTGTCGACGGCATGGTCAACGACGGTGAAAGAATCGAAGCCGCGCTGCACGGTCACTTCAGCGGCGCGATAGAGCAGGTTGGCCTCGACCGTTTCGCGGTCGGTGCCAGCCTCGCCCGCGAACACGACGCGAAGCCGGTTCACGTCGAGCTGGGTCTCGTAATAGCCCGAGCTCGTCTTCGAGAAATTGCTGGGCTGATAGACGGTCGGCGTGTCCGCGTGGGCGGCGATGCCGAGGCCGGCGAAGTAGGCGATGGCGATGCCGAGGCAGGCGGTCGCGAGGAGGAATTTACGCACGGGGAAGTCCTTTTCTCTGATGAGCCCGCACGTCACGGGCCCTTGGATGGCTCAAAGAAAGGAAGGGGTTTCTTTTGTTTCAAGAGGCCACTGTCGCGATTTTTCGCGGAATCGGGGCGGAGGGATCAGAAGCCGCCGGGGGTCCTGGCCAGGAAAGCCTTCTCGGCGCTGGTCGTGGTGCGGCCCAGCACGGCGTTGCGATGCGGGAAGCGGCCGAATTTCTGGATTACCTTTGCGTGGCGCTTCGCGAAGTCGAGGGCGGAGGTGAATTGGGGCCGGTGTTCCGGGTCGCACTGGTCCAGCAGCTCGGTGAACTTGTCGACGCTGCGGCGCTGGTCGGTGGCCGATTCCGAATGCTCGAAGGGCATGTAGAGGAACCAGCGCTCGACCGGCTTGAGTTTCAGATCGTCGCCTGAGGCGATGGAGTCGCGTGCAAGGCGCAGGGCGATGGGATCGTTCTCGAAAGCCGCCGCCGTGTTGCGGAAGATGTTTCGCGTGAACTGGTCGAGCGCGATCACGGCCGCGAGGCGCTGTTGCGGCCCGGTCTCGGCCCAGCGATACGCCTCGCCGGACGCCAGCCTGGCGACGATGCTGGAGAAGCGGTGGGCGATGATGCGGTCGAGCTCGAATCCGCCGCCGAACCACAGGGTCATGCGGTCGTCCATCGCGGCGGGGCGCTCGGCGGCGTAACCGAACCAGTAGTGGTGGATCGTGCCCGCCGTCTCCTCGACGTCGAAGCGGGTGTAGAGCGGGCTGCGAGGATCCTCGTCGGCAAGCGCGACCTGCGAGGGCGCGAGATTTCGCCGGCGCATCCAGTCTTCGCGTTCGCTGAATTCCGGCATGACGGGGCCGGGCATGGGCGCCTGCGGCGCGGCGGGCGCGCCTTCGAGGTCGTCTATGAAGATGCGGCCGTTCTCCGGCATCCTTTTCCCGTCAGGGTTTGGGGCGCGTTCCGACAAGCATGTAGTTGACGGAGGCATCCTTGGTGAGACTCCAGCGGCCCGAAAGCGGCGAGAATGAGACGCCGACCGGATCCTGCAGAGCAAGTCCCGCGCCTGTCATGGCGGCGCTGGCTTCCTCGGGGGTCACGAATTTCGACCAGTCGTGCGTGCCGAGCGGCAGCCAGCGCAGGATGTGCTCTGCGCCAACGATCGCGAGGGTGAACGCTTTGGCGGTACGGTTAAGCGTGGCCATGACCATCAGGCCGCCGGGGGCGACGAGGCTGGCGCAGTCGGCGAGGAACTGGGCGGGGTCGGAGACGTGCTCGACGACTTCGAGCGCCAGCACGATGTCGAACGGTTTCTCGCCGGCGGCGATGAGCCCCTCGATCGTGCCGACGCGATAGTCGACGTCCACGTGAACCTGGTCGGCATGGACCATCGCGGCCTTGATGTTCTTGTCGCCGGCGTCGATCCCGACGGCATGGGCGCCGAGGCGAGCCATGGGCTCGGTAACAAGGCCGCCGCCGCATCCCGCGTCGAGGAGCCGCAGCCCTTCCAGAGGCTTCCGGCTGTCCCCGTCCAGCCCGAAATGGGCCACCGCCAGATCACGGATGAAGGTCAGCCTTACCGGGTTGAACTTGTGCAGGGGGGCGAACTTGCCGGTGGGCGACCACCAGTCCGCAGCCATTGCCCGGAACTTGTCGATTTCGGCCGGATCGACGCTGGGCGCCTCCGGGATCGTCTCGTCGCGAACAAGGGTCTTGCCCAAACCAGTCTCCCTCACGGGCCGCCATATTTCCGTCCGTGCCGACTTGTAACCGGAGCGTGGACGTAAATCACGGGTCTGCCCTCGATATGGGCATGGGGACGCGGAATGCACACCAGAAGCTTCACGAAAGCACCGCTTTCGAGGGCCGCTTTGCCGCTCACGGCCATTGCGCTTTTGTCAGCTTGCTCGCCTCAGGGGTATTTCGATCTCGACAATCAGTCGGGGCGGGATGTCCTGATTGAAAGCCGTGGCGAGGCCGCGCTCTCCGCTCCCGCTGGCAAGGTCACCACCAGGCTCTCGCTCGATCCCGATCAAGTCATACGGGCGGGCGATTGCAGCTACAGTTACAAAGGCCTCACCATCGCCGGCGTCAGCCCGCGCATCGATCGCCCACTCCTCGGCGCGGCGAACTCGCATTACCAGCTGCGCCTCGATCCGGATTACACCCTCCGGCTCTTCAACGCCTCTGAAGGCGGTCAGCTTCAGGCCGAGATGACCCAAGGCGGCTGGCCCGCCAAACCACAGGTGGAATGTCGCAGCAAAGGGTGAGTTCTTGCCCTCTTGGCCCTGCGCCCCTATAGCCCGCGCGCGGGCAAGCTTGCGCCTGCCGCCTATGGGAAGGGACGTGCCTCTCAGATGAATCGTCTCGTGCTGAAATTCGGCGGTACGTCGGTTGCGAACATCGAGCGCATCGCGCTGGTGGCGGATATCGTCGCCGCGCGCCGCGCCGAGACGCGGGCGATTGCGGTGGTCGTTTCGGCCATGTCGGGCACCACGAACCAGCTCGTCGAATGGACGCGTGGCGCGGCCGGTCCGGACCTGCACGGCAAGGACTATGACGACGAATACGATGTGGTCGTTGCCTCAGGCGAGCAGGTGACCTGCGGTCTGCTGGCGCTGGCGTTGCGGCGGAAGGGGCTGAAGGCGCGATCCTGGCTCGGCTGGCAGCTGAAGCTGAAGACCGACGAGGCGCACGGCAAGGCGCGCATCACGGGTTGCGACAATCCCGAATTCCTCCGCTCGGTGGATAGCGGCGAGATCGCGGTCGTCGCCGGCTTCCAGGGCGTTGACGACCATGGCCGCGTCTCGACGCTGGGTCGCGGCGGATCGGATACGTCGGCTGTCGCCGTCGCCGCCGCCCTCAAGGCCTCGCTGTGCGACATCTATACGGACGTCGATGGCGTCTACACCACCGACCCGCGCATCACGTCGAAGGCGCGTCGTCTGGAGAAGATTTCCTACGAGGAGATGCTGGAGCTGGCGTCGCTGGGCGCGAAGGTGCTGCAGACGCGCTCGGTCGAGCTTGCGATGAATCATCGCGTGCCGGTGCGCGTGCTCTCCTCGTTCGAAGGCCCCGTGGCCAGACCCAATACCGGTACGCTCGTGTGCGATGAGGAACAGATCGTGGAAAAGCAGGTTGTCAGCGGCGTCGCTTATTCGCGGGACGAAGCCAAGTTCACCCTGATCGGCGTTGAGGATCATCCCGGCGTCGCCGCCACCATCTTCGGCGCGCTGGCGGATGCCGGCGTCAACGTCGACATGATCGTGCAGGCGTCCGCCAAGACGGAAGGCCGCCAGAACATCGTGTTCACCTGCCCGGACCGCGATGCCGCACATGCGAAAGCCGTGCTCGAAAAGCTCAACGGCAATGTGGGCTATGAAAGCCTCGCGGTGGCGCGCGATGTAGCAAAGGTATCGGTAATCGGCGTCGGAATGCGCAGCCACGCCGGTGTCGCCAAGACGATGTTCCAGGCCCTTTCCGACAAGGGCATCAACATCCAGGTGATTTCGACGTCGGAGATCAAGATTTCCGTCCTGATCGATGCGTCCTATACCGAGCTTGCGGTGCGCGCGCTGCACACCGCTTACGGGCTCGACTCTGACTAGTGAGTCGAGTCACGAGGGCCCTTGAACGGAGCGGCCTACGTGCCTGATCGCGGTAAGCCAGGAGATAAGGGCGGACAGCCGCCGCGCCCGCCAGCCGGTGGGGGCGGGGCGAAGCTGTTGCTCTCGCGCCTGCGCGCGCTCATGGCCAACCAGGCGCAGGATCCCAAGCGTCTCGATCGCGTGGTTGAACTTATCGCCAACACGATGGTGGCGGACGTCTGCTCGATCTACCTCCGTTCGGAAGATGAAAGCCTGCTACTGATGGCGACGCGCGGCCTCGCGCCTGAAGCCGTCGGCCGTACACGAATGAAGGAAAACGAGGGCCTCGTCGGCCTCGTTTCGGCGACGGCCCGGCCGCTGCGGCTGACGGACGCCTTCTCGCATCCCCGCTTCTCCTACCGGCCTGAAACCGGCGAGGACCCGTTCCATTCCTTCCTCGGCGTGCCGATCCTGCGCGGTGGACGCGTGCTGGGGGTGCTCGTCGTCCAGAACCGTACCGAACGCGTCTATGACGACGAGGAAGCCGAAGCCCTTCAGACCGTCGCCATGGTGCTGGCCGAACTGGTCGCCGCGGCGGCTGACACGATCAGCGCCGGCCTGCGCCAGACGCGGCCGGTCGAGCTGCATGGCCGGACGCTCAACGAGGGTCTGGCGACCGGCAAGGTTCACCTCTACGACCCCGTGGTTCCGCCGACGCAGCTGTTCGCCGCCGATGCCGAGGAAGAGGAGCGCCGCCTCAACGAAGCGCTCGACGCCCTCCGCGCCTCGATCGACGCCATGCTTACGCGCGCTGGTCCCGTCCTGTTCGGCGAAAGCCGCGACGTGCTGGAGACCTACCGGCTGTTCGCGCACGATCCTAGCTGGGAGGCCCGGCTGGTCGAGGCGGTTCGCACCGGTCTTTCGGCCGAAGCCGCGGTCGATCGCGTCCGCCGCGAACACCGTGCCCGCCTCGAAAGCGCCCGCGATGCGATGGTGCGCGAGCGGATGCATGACCTCGAAGATCTCGAGAACCGCCTTCTGCGCCAGCTCAATGGCGATGATGGCGGTCGCGAAGCGCCCCGGGGCTCTATCCTCGTCGCCAGCCGGATCGGCCCGGCCGAACTGCTCGAATACCGCGACAGCGGGCTTGCCGGCATCGTGCTGGAGGAAGCCGGCGCCGGCTCCCATGCCGCCATCGTTGCGCGCGCCATCGGGGTTCCGGCTGTTGGCGCCCTGACGGGCCTCGTCACCCGGGCGGAAGACGGCGACCTGATGATCATCGACGGCGAGACCGGCATCGTCCACATCCGGCCCGAAGCCGAAATCGTCGCCAACTTCCACGCCCGCATGGCGCTCTCCAGCCAGAAGCAGGCCGAGCTGTCGCTGCTGCGCGACAAGCCCGCCATCACCACGGACGGGCAGGAGATCGACCTCTATATCAACGCCGGCCTGAGCTTTGACCTCGATCACCTCGATGAGGTTGGGGCCAAGGGCGTCGGCCTGTTCCGCACCGAATTCCAGTTCATGGCGTCGGAAACGATGCCGGGCCTCGACGAGCAGTCGACCTTCTACAAGTCGGTGATCGAGCGGGCAGGCGACCGGCCGGTGACTTTCCGCACCATCGATCTCGGCGGCGACAAGATCGCCCCCTTCATGGGCAGGCGGGAGCGGGAGGAGAACCCGGCCCTCGGCTGGCGGGCGCTGCGCATGGCCCTGGACCACCCCTTTTTCTTCCGGCGGCAGTTGCGGGCGCTGATCCGGGCTTCGCGTGGCAAGACCCTGCGCCTGATGTTCCCGATGGTTGCGACCGTGGAGGAGTTCGAGGCCGCCCGGCGACTGCTCGATTCCGAGATGGAATGGGCCATCAAGTTCGGCCGGGACCTGCCGAACAAGCTGCAGGTCGGGGCCATGGTCGAGACGCCGTCGCTAGCGTTTTCCATCGACAGCCTCAAGGGAAAGGCCGACTTTCTCTCCATCGGAACGAACGATCTGATGCAGTTCTTCTTCGCCGCCGACAGGGATAACGCCCGCCTAGCCGGCCGTTACGACATCCTGTCCCGGCCGGCGATGCGCCTCCTGCTGCGCCTGCGCCAGCGGGCCGATGAGGCCGGACTGCCGATAACGGTCTGCGGGGAGGCGGGGGGGCGGCCGCTGGAGGCCCTGGCCCTGATTGCTCTGGGTTATCGGAAGCTGTCGATGCAGTCGTCCCGGATTGCTCCAATCAAGCTGCTGGTTCGTTCCGTGGACATGTCGAAACTGGCGCCCCGCGTGCAAGCAGCCATCGATGCCGGTGAGGAGTCGCTGCGGAAAACCATCATCGCCGCGGCAGCTGACATGGGCCTCAAGATTTAGGGGCCTCAAGATTTAGGAAGATTAACGTTGTAGCCTTGGTGCCGCCACCTTAGCTTCGTAATCACTTGTTAGGGCGGTGGGCGTAAGGCGGAACGGTAAGTCCAATGGGACAATTGCCCTTCCGTTTCGGACAGTAAAATGAGCGGCGTGGCCAAAGACGACACCAACCCCACTCAGCCTACCGATGACACAGTTCCCGCCACGGGCGCTCCCGAGGCTGGCGACACCGAAGCGCAGGCAACCCCCGCATCTCCGGCATCAGAAGGCGAGCAGCGCGCATCGCGCCGCAACCCGCCGCATCTCCGCGTCGTGACCGACGGCGATTCCGATTTCGTCCCGCCTGCCGCTCCCGCCATTGCCAGCGCACCGCACCAGCGCATTGGCGCGATCATGCGCGCCGCGCGCGAGAATTCCGGCTTCACGCTCGACCAGGTCTCGAAGGAGACCCGCGTCCACCTTTCGCACCTTCGCGCCATCGAGGACATGACGCCGAACCTGCTCGGCGCGCCCGTCTACGCGAAGGGTTACATCAAGGCCTACGCCCGCTTCCTCGGCATGGACGAGCAGACGACGCTCGAACGCTACCTGTCCGAGTGCGCGATCCTGAAGGATCCCGAGAAGCAGGAAATCGCTCCGCCGGCCTCGTCCAAGTCGCGCAAGCTTCCGGTCGCTGTGCCGATGCTCGGCATCCTGATCGTGGCTCTGGTTGGCGCCGCCGCTGCGTTCTTCCTTCTCAACGGCGACAAGCAGCCTGTTGCTGCGTCCGACGATCCCGCCGCGACGGCCGCCGCCGCGACCGGCGCGCTTGCCGCCGATCCTGCCGCCTCCAGCCAGCGCCTGCGCATTGTCGCGCTGCGTCCGGGCATGGTCGAGGTCCGCTCGGCCAAGGGCGACAAGTACGTCCACCGCGAATTCGTGGCGGGCGAAAGCTATCCTGTTCGTGTCGGCGCCCAGTGGACCGTTTCGGTCAGCGATGGCGCTTCGTTCGAATGGCGCCTTGGCGACCAGTCGCTCGGCCTGCTGAAGCCGGAAGGCGGGCAGGTCTATTCGCAGAGCGTGGACCTCGCCGCGCAGCGTGCGCCCGTCGTTACTGAAGTTCCGGTCGATCCGTCCATCGCCGCGGAAGCTCCGCCGGCTACGACAGACGTGGTGACGCCGCCGGCCGCAGGCGCGAACCCGGCGCCGCCGAAGCCGCGCCCCACCACGCCGCGCCCGCAGACCCAGCCGCCCGCGACCGGTTCGACTTCGCCGTCCGTGCAGGCGCCCGCTCCGGCCCAGCCGACGACGCCGGCACAGGATCCGGCCCTCGCGGCCTACCCCGACCAGTAATCACGGGCTTTTCGATGTTTCTGGCACGCCCACGCGACGACCTGTCGTGTGGGCGTCGTCTTTACGGAGCAGGCCAGAAGCGCCAAATGCTGCTTACGGCTGATATACCGGCGACCTGATGAGCCACGACATCAATCACCTGCGCCCCTGGCGCACGATCACGCGGCGAAAGTCGCGCCAGATTCGCGTCGGCAATGTGCTGGTCGGCGGCGATGCGCCGATCTCTGTCCAGTCGATGACCAACACGCCGACATCGGACGCCAAGGCCACCATCGAGCAGATCAGGGGGCTGGAGGAGGCGGGGGCGGATATCGTCCGCGTCTCGTGCCCCGACGAAGAGTCCACCGCCGCGATGCCGGAGATCTGCCGGGCGGCGAAAGTGCCGATCGTCGCCGACATCCACTTCCACTACAAACGCGGGATCGAGGCCGCCAAGGCGGGCGCTGCGTGCCTGCGCATCAATCCGGGCAATATCGGCAATGTCAGCCGCGTGAAGGAAGTCATCCAGGCGGCCAAGGATCACGGCTGCTCGATGCGCATCGGCGTCAACGGCGGATCGCTGGAGCGGCACCTGCTGGAAAAGTATGGCGAGCCGTGCCCCGAGGCGATGGTCGAAAGCGCGCTCGATCATGCGCGCATTCTCGATGACAACGACTTCCACGAGTACAAGATTTCGGTGAAGGCGTCGGACCCGTTCCTGACGGTCGCGGCTTATCATCAACTCGCCGACGCCACTGACGCGCCGCTGCACCTTGGCGTCACCGAGGCAGGGGGCCTGCGCACTGGCACCGTCAAATCCGCCATCGGTATTGGTTCGATGCTGTGGGCAGGCATCGGCGACACGATCCGCGTCTCGCTCTCGGCGGAACCGGTGGAAGAGATCAAGGCGGGCTACGAAATCCTGAAATCGCTCGGCCTGCGCACCAGAGGCGTCAACATCATCTCGTGCCCGAGCTGCGCACGTCAGGGTTTTGATGTCATCCGCACGGTCGAGGCGCTCGAGCAACGCCTCGCCCACATTTCCGAGCCGATCTCGCTTTCGATCATCGGCTGCGTCGTCAACGGTCCGGGCGAAGCCACCATGACCGACCTTGGTTTCACCGGCGGGGGCAAGGATGCGGGGATGATGTATGTGTCCGGCAAGCCCGACCACAAAGTATCGAACGCCGACATGATCGACCGCATCGTGGCCCAGGTCGAAGCACGCGCCGCAGTTTTTCGCGCCGCCAAGGAAGCGGCTGCAAAAGCGGCCGAATAGGCCTCGTTTCCCGACATCCAGACTGTCACGGCTCCGCGATTTGCTCCCGCGCGCGGAAACCGTATAGGCTGCGCGCACCTCGGCGGGGACAAGAGCCAGGACATAGAGTCGGCAGGGAGATACCAGAATGTGTGACGACGTTACTGAACACGACAACGAAGAAGCCTTCGATGCCGGCCAGCTTTCGCGGCGCGGTTTTGGCGTTATGTCGGTGGCCGCGCTGGCCGCCTGCACCACGGCGCCTGCGAACCCCGAAATCATCGCCTCGCGCGAAGTCGAGATCACCACGCCGGACGGCACGATGGATGCGCACTACGTCGCGCCGACAACCGGAAGCTATCCTGCAGTGCTGGTCTGGCCTGACATCATGGGCCTGCGCCCGGCCTTCCGACTGATGGCCGAGCGCCTGGCCAAGTCCGGCTATGCGGTGCTGACGGTGAACCCGTTCTACCGCCTGCAGAAGGGCCAGGTGTTTGACGCGACCACAGAGAAGTTCTCCGATCCGCCGGTTCGCACACGCCTCGTGGCTCTGATGCAGCCGACTGTCGGCAATCCCGATAACACGAAGAAAGACGCCATCGCTGCTATCGGCTGGCTCGACAAGCAGAAGGAAGTCGACACGTCGAAAGGCGTCGGCACGACCGGCTATTGCATGGGCGGTCCGCTCGTCATGCGTTCGATGGCCTTTGTGCCGGACCGCGTGAAGGCTGGGGCCAGCTTCCACGGCGGCGGTCTCGCCACGGCTGCGCCGACCAGCCCGCATCTGCTGGTTCCGCAGATGAAATCGAAGGCGGTGCTCATTGCCGTCGCCGAGAATGACGACAAGGCCGACACCACCGTGAAAGACAAGGTGAAAGCCGCGTTCGACGCGCAGAAGATCCCGGTAGAGGTCGAGGTCTATCCAGCTCAGCACGGCTGGTGCCCGCCGGACAGCCAGGTGTTCGACCAGGTGCAGGCCGATCGCGCGTGGGAGCGCCTGCTCGCCACCTTCCAGGCCGGCCTCAAGGCCTAGGCCGGAACTCTATTTTCTGGATCGGGGCCGCGGTTTCGCCGCGGCCCTTTTCTTTTGCGCGCGTTCGTCCGCGATCTCGAGATTCTGCGCGATGCGCGCCTTCACGATCTTCGTCACCAGCGCGGCCGGGATCGGCTTGTCCGGCTGGAACTGCATCGTGCCGGTCGATGTCGCGAACGCGGCCGCTTCTGGAATTTTCTGAATGAGCGTCGAACTCATCGGGAAGAAGCTCAGGTGTTTCTTGAACGCGCCAAACGCCACGAGATGGCCATGCAGCATAAAGGTCGGCTGGCCGTAGCTGATCTTCTCCTCGGTGCCCGGCGCAGCCTTGAGGATTTGCGCTCGCAGCTTTTCCAGCGCCACGCGTTGCGCCGGCTCAAGCCGCGAGAACCAGTGATCAATGTCTTTCGCGACCGACATTCCGCGCATCGGCATGGCTAGACCCCGATGACTTCGCTGGCCTGCGCCTCGCTCTTCAGCCACGCCATGAAGGTGCGGGCGAGTTTCGAGGGCGTGCGCCATTTGGGGTAGACGATCCAGTAGGCGAAATCGATGTCGCTGGAGCCGTCGGCGAAGGGGGAGATGAGGCGGCCGCGTTCGAGGTCGCCGGATGCGATCGCGAACTTGGCCAGCGCCACACCGCGGCCGGCGGCGGCCGCTTCAACCACGAGCGAGGATTGCGTGAAACGCGGGCCGCGATTGCCGTCGACGGTCGTCACGCCGCGCGCTTTCAGCCACGAATTCCAGTCCGGGCGCGAGGGGTCGTTTTCCGGGCTCTCGTCGTGCAGAAGAACGTGATGAGCCAGGTCGGCCGGCGATCTCAGAGGGTGGGGTCCCTGCATCAGGTCCGGCGAGCAGACGGGCAGGCAGGACTCTGACATGATCTTGTCAGAGCGCAGGCCCTCATAAACGCCCTTGCCGTAACGCAGGGCGAGGTCGATGTCCGAATGGTTGAAGTCGGTCATGGCAAGGTCGGCGGAGACCCAGACTTCCGCTTCCGGGTTCTGCTCCTGGAAACGCTCCAGCCGGGGCGCCAGCCATTTGGCGGCGAAAGACGGGGCCGACGAGATCATCAGCCGGTCGCGGCGGGCGGGCGCGCGCATGTGGTGCACGGCCTCGGCCATCATCTCGAAGGCGTTGGTGAGGAGCGGCAGGGCGGCCTGGCCGGCGTCCGTGAGCAGGACCTGACGGCCCGTGCGGCGGAACAGGGGGGCGCCGGCGAACTCCTCAAGCTGGCGAATCTGTTGCGAGATCGCGCCGGGCGTGACGTTCAGTTCCTCGGCCGCACGGGTGAAGGAGAGGTGGCGCGCCGCCGCTTCGAAAGCGCGGAGGGCGTTGAGGGCTGGGAGGCGATCTTCCTGGGCCATTTTGCTTCAGGTTTTCTCTAGGTTTCAGGCGGGTAAGGACGGCTAATCGAGCGGCTTAGGAATGGTTCATTGCTTCTGTTGTCCCATCCGGCCATGTGCCGGAGTGAGGACATTCGGACGTATCGCGCTCGGCTCGTAGCCGGGCTGGCGCTGTGTTATATGCGCATACGTAAGAAAAACTAAAGGGCCAAGGCATGGACGGCGTGCCCGCCACCACGAAAAAAACTCAACAGGGCCATGTCGCCCTCGTTGGGGCTGGCCCGGGCGATCCGGACCTGCTGACCATCCGCGCCGCCCGCCTCATCGGGCAGGCCGAGGTGGTGTTTGTCGATCGTCTGGTCGGCAAGGGCGTGATGGAGCTGATCCCGGCTTCCGCCGAGATCGTCTATGTCGGCAAGTCCAAGGGCGAGCATTCGGTCCCGCAGGGCGAAATCCACCGCCGCATGATCGAGGCCGCGACCGCCGGCAAGCGCGTCGTACGCCTCAAGGGCGGCGATCCTTTCATCTTCGGCCGCGGCGGCGAGGAAGTCGAAGCGCTGCGTGCCGCGAATATCGAAGTGGATGTTGTTCCCGGTATTTCGTCCGCGCTGGGTTGCGCGGCTGCTGCGCAGATCCCGCTCACGCACCGCGATATCGCGCAGGCCGTGACGTTCGTGACGGGCCACGCGGCGCTCGGCGCCGAGCCCGATCTCGACTGGAGCGCGCTGGCGCGTTCGAACCAGACCGTTGTCGTGTTCATGGGCGTTGGCACGGCCGGCACGATTGCTGCGCGGCTGGTTGCCGCCGGACGTGATCCGGCGACGCCGGTTGCTGTCATCGAGAACGGTACGCGCGAGAACGAGATCAGCGCGTTTGGCGCGCTGGGCAATGTTGCGGAAGTAATCCAGATCGCCGGCGTCAATGGTCCGGCGCTGCTGATCATCGGCGAGGTCGTGGCTCTGGCGCAGCGCAATCAGGCCACTATCGCCTCCGCGAAAGCCAGCAAGCCCACCGTATCGTCGCTGTGGGAGATGCTTTCGTGAGCTCGGAACGGCCCAAGCTTGCTCCCGAAACGCCGAAGGTGATCACCGCCTGGCTCTCCGCCACTGGCCGGGTCGTCTATCTGACGAAGGATCGCAACTGGTCGGAAGAGCTGGCGGACGCCGAAGTGCTCACCGGCGTGGAAGCCGCCGACATCCTGGCTTGGGCCGCGAAAGATCAGACGCGTGTGTCGGACCCCTATTTCATGCAGGTGACACCGGACGGAAAAGTCGCCGGGCGTGAAACGATCCGCGAGACAATTCGCGCGAAGGGACCTACGAACCATCCGATGTTCGGCAAGCAGGCGGGGAACAACTGATGCCAAATCGTCCGATTTCGAAGTTGACGCTCTACGGGGACTCGATCTCCGGCAACTGTCTCAAGACCAAATGGACCGCGGATTATCTCGATGTCGACCACGACTGGGTCGAGATCAGCGTCGTCGAGGGCGGCACACGGTCCGACGCCTTCATGCAGATGAACCCGTCGGGCCAGGTGCCGGTGATGCGCCTGCCGGACGGACGCATCCTGCCCCAGTCCAACGCCATCATGCTCTACCTCGCCGAAACACAGCGGGGCCAAGACCTCATCCCGGTCGATCCGTTCGAGCGCGCCAAGATGATGAGCTGGCTGTTCTGGGAGCAGTATTCCCACGAGCCCTACATCGCCGTGCGCCGCTTCCGGAAGAAGTTCATGAACATGACGGACGATGACCTCGATCCGCAGCTTCTCGCGCGTGGACGCCGGGCGCTTGGCGTCATGGAAATGCAGCTGACGTTCTCAGACTATTTCGTCGGCCAATCGCTCACGCTCGCCGACATCGGCCTCGTCGCCTACACGCGCGTTGCGCATGAGGGCGGGTTCGACTTGTCGGAGTTCCCGTCCGTGCAGCGCTGGGTGGCGCGTGTCGAGACCGATCTCGGCATCGAGCACGCCCGAAAGGCAGCATAGGGAAAGCCGCCTGATGTATCGTTACGATGAGTTCGACGAAACACTGGTCCGGGAGCGCGCAAAGCAGTTCCGCGGGCAGGTGGAGCGTCGACTCAAGGGCGAGCTGAAGGAAGAGAACTTCAAGCCGCTGCGCCTGCAGAATGGAGTTTATCTCCAGCTGCACGCCTACATGCTGCGCGTCGCGATCCCGTACGGCCAGCTGAATGCGCGCAAGCTGCGGCAGCTCGCGATGATCGCGGACAAGTACGACAAGGGTTATGGGCATTTCACGACGCGCCAGAACATCCAGTACAACTGGATCAGGCTGGCCGACATGCCGGACGTTCTCGACGATCTCGCTGACGTGGAGATGCATGCCATCCAGACGTCAGGCAACTGCATCCGCAACGTGACGTCGGACCATCTGGCCGGCGCCAATCTCGATGAGATCGAGGATCCCCGTCCGTGGTGCGAGATCATTCGCCAGTGGTCGACCTTCCACCCGGAATTCTCCTCGCTCCCGCGCAAATTCAAGATCGCGGTGACGGCCGCCGCGACCGACCGCGCCGCCGTGCGCGTGCACGACATCGGCCTTCACATGAAGAGGCACGCCGATGGCAGGATCGGCTTTGAGTTCATCGCCGGCGGCGGCCTGGGCCGCACGCCCTATGTCGGCCTGACCATCCGCGAGTGGATCGCGAAGGAAGACCTGCTCAGCTATCTCGAAGCCAACATGCGCGTCTACAACCGCCATGGCCGCCGGGACAACAAGTTCAAGGCGCGCATCAAGATCCTGGTCAACGAGCTGGGTCTCGAGGAATACAAGCGCCAGGTCGAGGAAGAATTCGCGGCGCAGAACACGTGGGAAAAGGTGGTCCTTCCGCAGGAAGAGGTCGATCGCATCACCGCCTATTTCGCGCCGCCGAAGTTCGAGAAGCTGCCGGCCAGATCAGCTGCGTTCGATGCGTTCAACGCGGGCGGGCGTGAGCAGGCGCGGTGGGCGAAGAACAACCTCCGCCTGCATCGCGCGCCCGGCTACATTTCGGTCCACATCGCGCTGAAGCCGCAGGGCGTGGCGCCTGGCGACGCCACATCCGACCAGATGCGCGTGATGGCGGACATTGCAGAGCGGTACGGGCTCGACGATATCCGCGTGGCGCACGAGCAGGACGTCGTCCTGCCGCATGTGAAGCTTGACGATGTGCCTGCGGTCTATGCCGCGTTGAAGGCGGCGGGGCTTCACGCGTCAAATGCGGGCATGGGTTCCGACATCATCGCTTGCCCCGGCCTCGACTATTGCAACCTGTCGAACGCGCGCTCGATATCGGTCGCCAACGAGATCCAGGCGGTGTTCGCTGATCCTGAATTCGAGGACGATGTCGGCACGCTGCATGTGAACGTGTCGGGCTGCATCAACGCGTGTGGCCACCACCATGTCGGCCACATCGGCATCCTTGGCGTGGATAAAAAGGGCGAGGAATTCTACCAGGTCCTCTTCGGCGGCCGAGCCGATGAAAAAGCGACCATCGCCACCATCCAGGGCCCCGGCCTGAAGCATGAGGAAGTGGCGCCTGCGATCCGCCGCGTGATCGGCAAGTATCTCGAACTGCGCGCCGCCAAGTCCGAGAAATTCATCGACACGATGAGCCGCGTCGGCCAAGCGCCGTTCAAGGAGGCGCTCTATGCCTCTGCTTAAGGACGGCAAGATCGTCGACGACGTCTGGGCGTTCGTCGAGGATGGCCACGAGCTGTCGCCCGGCGGCTGCATCATTGTCTCGCTCGGGCGTTTCCTGTCCGAGCACGACCAGCTGCTTGCGCGCAACCGCTCCATCGGCGTGCGCCTCACCAACACCGATGACCCTGCGCTGCTCGTTCCCTTCCTCGACCAGCTCCACCTGATCGAGCTGCAATTCCCGAAATACACGGACGGCCGCGCCTTCACGCAGTCGCAGCTCCTGCGCCGCCGCCACGGCTACAAGGGCGAGATCCGTGCGACGGGGCAGGTATTGCGCGACCAGCTGCGTTTGATGATCCGCTCGGGCTTCGACGCGATGGTCATTGATGAGGCCGATGCAGAAGCGGTCTACGATATTTCCGCGCATGAGTTTTCAGAATTCTACCAGGCGGCGTCGGACACCTCCGACACCATCTTCCAGAAGCGCCACAAGAAGCGCGACGAAAAGGCCGCCCAATGACCACAACAACATCAGCAATCGAGACGACCGAACAGAAGATCGAGCGGCTTAACGCCGAGCTGCGTGGAAAATCCGCACAGGAAATCATCGCCGCCGCCGTTCGCGAGTTCGGCCGCAGGATCACCTACGTCTCCTCCTTCGGCGCCGAGAGCGCAGCCATGCTTGGCCTCATCGCCGAGGTCGATCCGGGCATGCCGATCGTTTTCATCGACACCGACATGCACTTCCACCAGACGCTGCAATACCGCGACACGCTGCGCGACTTCCTCAAGCTCACCGACATCCGCACCGCGCATCCGGTGAAGGAGGAGGTGAAGGCTGTCGATCCGAAGGGCGTGCTCAACAAGACCGATCCCGACGCCTGCTGCGAAGTGCGCAAGGTGCGCCCGCTCGGTCCGGCGCTCGAAGGCTTCGAGGCCTGGATCACCGGCCGCAAGCGCTTCCATGGCGGCGGCCGGGCCCAGCTGCCGGTCGTCGAGTTCTCCGAGGGCAAGTTCAAGATCAATCCGCTGGCGGACTGGACCCACGAACACGTCGAAGATTACTTCAAGGAGAGAAATCTCCCGCATCACCCGCTCGTCGCCGACGGCTATCCGTCCATCGGCTGCTGGCCGTGCACTGTGCGCCCGACAGACCCGAATGACGTTCGGTCAGGCCGCTGGGTCGGCTTCAAGAAGGAGGAGTGCGGCCTCCATCTTGAGCGCAAGGACCGCCCCCGCGTCTTCTAAGCCACTGTTTTCCCGCGGCCGTTGGCGGGTAGGCGCGACCCCGCGCATTTGATAAACACCATGCTGGAAACGGGAACATGCGCCCTTCGAGCGGCGTAGACTCCGTGTCGGGCGAAGGGTCATAGCGCATGTCGATCTGGTGGCTGATTCCAGCTTTTGTGGGCCTCGTAGGGGTCCTGATGCTGGTTGGCGGCATAGCCGCTGTCTTCAAGGCAAAGCTTGGCTCCGGCCTGATGCGCGTTCTGTTCGGCGGCCTCACGCTGGCGGGGGCGATGATCGTCGGCCTGATCGGCCTTAACCTGCAGACCTACGCCCAACTCTCGAAGGAGCGCCTCGCCGGACAGGTCGTGCTGAAGAAGGTGAGCGAGCACAATTATACCGCCTCGATCGACATGGCGGATGACGGCAAGCTGCGCGGCAAGCCCGTCGATTACCAGATCACCGGCGAGCGCGTGCATATCTCCGGCCCGCTCGTGAAGTTCAAGCCGTGGGCCAACGTCATCGGCATGGACTCACTGTTCAAGGTCAACGAGGTCTATGGCACCTATGTCGACCCGAACTGCACCAACACCTACACGCCGCGCCGCGAAGGTACGGACGAGTGCAAGACAGGCGGCTTCTTCGATTGCCTCGGCACGAGCTGGAAACTGCTCAACCTCGCTGACTTCTCGCACACGTCGGACAGCGGCCAGCTGATGGCCGATGGCGCCGTCTACGATATCTACGCCAGCCAGGATGCGTTCGAACTCAAGCCGAACCTCGACAACGAAATCGCCCTGAACCTGCAGTCGCAGGAAGTGCCGGGGGGAGCGCAGATCTGCGAGCCCGTGACGGGCGCTGTCCGCACACCGGGCGGCGAGGTGCAGTACACGCCGCCTGCCGCTGCCGCTCCGCCTCCGGCCCAGACGACCGTGCCAGCGCCGCGCACGAACGCCGCGCCTGCCTCCGTGCCGGCTGCGCCTCAATCGACGGCGCCGCAGACCCAACCGGCCGCGCCTCCGGCCCAGACTCCCGCTCCGGCAAATCCGGCACCGACGCCTGCTCCCACGCCGCCGGTCGAGCCCGCAACACCGCCCGCTACCCCGCCGGGCTGATCGTCAGCGTCCTTCACCCATGTCGGCAAGCGCCCAGTCCGCGAACTGGCGCAGGTCGCCGCCGGTGAACAGGAAACCGCACACGCCCGCGGCCTTTGCTGCATCGAGATCCGCCTGCTTGTCGCCGATCAGGAAGGAGCGCTCCTTGATCACGGGGAAGTCCGTCATCGCGCGGATCAGCATGCCGGGCTTTGGCTTCCGGTCGTAGCTGTCTTTCCGGTAGCGCTCGATCGTGCCTTCCTCATGGAAGGGACAGTGATAGATGCGATCTATCTTCGCGCCGCGCTTTTCCAGCTCCACGCCAAGCCAGTCATGCAGCGCCTGCATCTGTTCTTCAGTGTAGTAGCCGTGAGCGATGCCGGACTGGTTCGTGACCACGAACACCCACCAGCCCTTGTCGTTGAACGCCTTGATGACGTCCGCCGCGCCTTCGATCCATTCGAAGTCCTCGACGCGGAAGACGTAGTTGCGGTCGATATTGATCACGCCGTCGCGGTCGAGGAACAGGGCGGGGCGTGGGGCCGGCCGCGTCATCGTCAGGCCGTCTGCGCCGATGCGTCACCGGGCTTCACGCCGGCTTCCGCGGCCTCCTGTGGCACGGCCTCACCAGCGGGGTCGGCGGGCTGATCCTCGACCTTCGGCGCAATACGCAGGCCGCGCATCAGCGGGATCAGCGAGATCGCGCAGAAGATGGATGCCAGCGTGAAGGCCGCGCCGGGGAAATAGACCGGCGCGCTCGCCGACGTGAAATAGTGGAATGTCTGCGTCATCGCGAGTGGCGCGAAGATGTTCGCTAACGATTGCACGCTGGCGATGGCGCCCTGCAGTTCGCCCTGCGCATTCCGCGGCGTGCGCGCCGTCATGATCTGGTTGATCGCCGGGCCAAGCACGCCCGCCATCGCGCCGAACGGAATGATCACGAACACCATCCAGCCCTGTGTGGCGCTGGCATAGGCCGCGAATGTCACGACGCAGACAAGGAAGCCGAACACGGTAGTCTGCGTCGCGCCGAAGCGCTTGATGATCGGGCCGACAAGGCCGCCCTGCACGATGGTCGATCCCACGCCCACGGCGGCCAGCGACCAGCCCAGCATCGCCGGATCCCAGCCATACCGCACGGCGCCGAAATAACTGAACGTCGCCGGATAGACCCAGTGCGCGAAGTTGAAGAGGCCCAGCGCCAGCATGAACCAGGCGAGGTACGGGACCTTCGCCAGGTGGGCAAAGGTTCCGAAAGCGTTGGCGCGCTTCCAGTCGAACCGGCGGCGGTGTTCCTTGTCGAGCGACTCCGGCAGGACGAACATGCCGTAGGTGAAATTGACGGCAGCGAGCGCTGCCGAAGCAAAGAACGGGAAGCGCGGATCGAACTGTCCAAGGAAGCCGCCGATGGCCGGTCCGAGGATGAACCCAAGGCCGAACGCCGCGCCCAGCATGCCATAGGCCTGGCCACGCTGCTGCGGTTCCGTGACATCGGCGATATAGGCGGCGGCGGTGGAATGCGTTGCGCCCGAAATGCCTGACAGCACGCGGCCAAGGAAGAGCAGCCAGATCGAATGGGCAAAGCCCATGATCAGGAAATCGATCGCCAGCGTGCCGATCGAGATCAGCAGGATCGGACGCCGTCCGAGCCGGTCGGACAGGCCGCCAAGGATCGGCGCCGAGAGGAAGTTCATGATCGCATAGACGACCGTGATGTAGCCGCCCCATGGCGAGGCGTCCGAAAGCATCGCCTCCAGCGGCCCCTTGTTGCCGGCGGCAGCCAGCGCCTGCGCGCTGGCCAGGACGTCCTTGCCATTGAGCAGTTCCGCCATCAGCAGCGGCATTGACGGCATGATGACGGCGAACGCCATCATGTCGATGAACACCGTCACGATGATGAAGAAGAACGCATTCTTCCCATGCCGGCGTGCGCCAGTAAGCGAAGGCGATGGGGAGGAGGCCATGTCCGTCTCCGGGTCGTCGAAGGACCAGCGCGGATACGCTGGCCGGGCGGCGTCAGTCAATCTTGACGGGAAAAATCACGGTGATGACTGCGTGATACGTGCGCGTAGCTGATCCAGTCCGGCACGCCATTGTTCGCCCTGTCGCTGGTTGAACAGGGTGAGCGGGTGGCCGTGGCGGGCGACATGTTCCTGCGGCACGCTATCCCAGCCGCGATGTTCCACCGTGACACGGGTTTCCTTGCCCACCGCTTCGAAGCGGACTTCAACCTCTGTAGCGTGCTCGGGGCCGAAGGCCGCCTGCCGCCAGCCGACGACCAGCCGCTCGCCCGGCACCCACACGCGGATCGGGCCAACTTCGAATGTCTTGCCGTTCGGTAGCTGCTCGACGAGGCGGCCGTGCGAAACATTGGACGGCGGCTCGAAGGCGAGCTTGCCGGGGCTGCGGGGAGTGAAGCGGAAGAAGGGCGTGTCTGACCACCAGTCTCCGATCTCCTCGGTGAAGACCTCGAAGGCCTGTACGGGCGAGCAGGGCACGCGGATGGAGACGACGACACGGGAGGTCATTTGGCCCTCCGCTTTTCGACGTGCCGGGCAAAGCCTGCCAGCTGTCCGGCCCACAGCTGCTCGGCGCGTTCGAGCCATTGCTTCAGCTCGGACAGGCGGGGGGCGTTGAGGGCGTAGACACGCACGCGCGCATCATCCTCCGGATGGGACTCGACCACGAGGTCGGAGGCCTTCAGCGCCTTCAGGTGCCGGCTCATCGCGGGGGCGGGAAGCTCGAGCAGTTCGGCGAGCTCTCCCGCGCGCCTCGGCTTCTGGCCGAGCAGTTCGATCGCCCGTCGCCTTGCCGGGTCGGCCAGCGCGGCGAACAGATCGTCGACATCGGGCTTCTTCTTCGCGCTCATTCGGGGTGAGCTTTCAGAAGAGTCTTCGAAGCCGCGTTCCTCCAAGCCATGCGAAGCGCGCTCTTGGCGGTTTTCACATCGACCTCCTTCAGGATCAAATTCGTCCAGCCCTTGCGGCCCCACGCGTTCGGGATCGCCTCGAACATTGCAGGTTCGGCTTCGCAGAGAAGCTGTTGCTGTTCGGGCGTGAGTTTCAGGACGGCTTTTCCGTCTATCTTTCCGGCGGTCGCGAAGATTTTCCCGGCGACACGATAGTCCGGCGTATCGAAATGCGAGGAGGCTTCAGCTTCCGGCATTGAAAGCGCGAGTTTCCTGAACGCTTCGGGGGTCACGATTCCCGCATCCACGTCTTCATGCCGGAGGCCTTGTCCCATTCCTCGGGCTTCATGACTTCGACGGTCTGCGAGAATGTCCAGATATGGCCTTCCGGATCGCGCGCGCGGTAGGTGCGATCGCCATAGAACTGGGTTGCGGGTTCCTGCAGGATTTCAGCGCCGGCCTTGCGGGCCTTTTCGCAGTGGGCGTCGATGTTCTCGGTCATGTGCATGTGCACTGTCTGCGTGCATTTGCGGCCAAGCGATGCCGGCGAGCGGTGATCCTCGCTCCACTCATTGCCGACCATGATCTTTCCACCGTTCCAGAACATCTGGCTGTGTGCGAGATTGCCGTTCTCGTCCTCGATCAGCATGTCGAGCTCGAAACCGAAGGCGTCGCGCAGGAAATCGAGGGCTGCTTTCGGGTCGAGATAGGAGATTGCGGGGGTAATCGGAGGGTAGGTGGCCATGGGACGTGCCTTTTTGTTGCGTCCAGTAGAAATATTTCTACATTTTGCCAACTATTATGTCAAGCAGCACGGTCAACAAAGGCGGTGAGCCCGCCCGCATGGTTCGACGGGCGCACGCTTCGCGTGCTGCTCACCATGAGGGCTGAACCACCAGCCTGTCTGTAGCCCTCATGGTGAGCCCGTCGAACCACGCGGGCGTACGCGCAGGCGTTCGCCTACGCCGTCGGCTTCTTCAGCTTCCACTTCAGGAAATGGCGCAGGTCCATCGCGGCGGCTTCGGCCTGGCCGGCGACATAGGGGTCGGGATCGGCCAGCCCCGCCTCGACAAGGGCGCGCACGGTCTTCGGCTTCCAGATGATGCCCACGGTGCGCGCCAGATGCCCGAAGCCGAGCAGGGCGTTGCCGCGCACATTGGGATGCGCGTGCGTGGCCAGCACGCGACACACGCTCTCCGCATAACCGGGATGCTCATCCTCCGGCGGCTCCATCGACAGCGCGATGGGCAGGTGGAGGAGCTCATCCGGGTCAGCGCGGTCCAGCGCGGCGGTGATGGAGGGGATCGACATGCGAAAAGCGTAACCCTCCCGCCGCAGGAACGGGAGGGGTCTTCTGCGATGTCACTCCCTGAAAGTAGTCCTTGCGCTCGGCGCCGTCATGACGGCCGGACGTCATGCAGCACTTCTTGAAATCTGCGTCCTGAACCGCAGGGGCAGGGATCGTTGCGGCCGAGCTTCTCGGTGAGTTCGATCTCGCCGCCCTTGATGAAGCGGCGCCCGCGCTTGACATGCGTCTCGCTGGGGAAGCCCTTACGCCGCTTGCTCATGGTTTGCGGCGTGAAAAGAGGGGGCGTCTTCGTGATGCTTGGGGGACATGGGAGCCTCCTGTGTGGGGCGGTGGGTGGCAGAGGCGCGGGTGAGACGCCAGAGCGTCGCCACCGTCAGTTGATCAACAGCATAGGGCGGCCCCAGACTCGCGATGCGCTGAGCCTATTGCTATCTTACGCATGAATATGGGGGTGACATGTACCAATACGATCAACGACCGGCGACTACTGTCAAATTTGGCGGAGGAGCCACGTCAGATACACTTAGGACGGCAGAATATGCCGTGCTCGTTGGACGCAACAACTGTGGAAAGTCCTTCTTGTTGAAAACGCTCGCCGAGCAATGGGGCGAAAAAGCCTCCTACTTGGGGCCAGCTAGGTACCAAAACTTCAATCTGCTCGGTTACTACACGCCGACGCGAAATCGACGCCGCGACAAATATCGACAGTTTCTATCGCACTGGCAGAACCAGCAGCAGAATATCGACAACTCGCCGCTCAACCTCCAACAGGCAATCGCAGAACTGTCCGATACACAGCGAGACTCGTTCAAGGAAATCGTAAAGTCACTTCTTTCAGTCGATCTGGAAATCCGAAACACCGTCGATGGCAACGAGATGTCGCAAAAGTACATCTCATGTAACGGTCACAATATCTCGTACACCAGCTCTGGGTTTCGACTCATAATGACGCTGGTAGTCGGCCTGCTCGATGAGGACTACGATACATTCCTCATTGATGAGCCCGAGTTGGGAATCAGCCCCGAAGCGCAAGGCATCCTCGCGGATTTTCTTTTCGACCGGGATGCGCGCAAAAAATACTTCTCTCATATCCGCACTTTGGTGCTGGCAACTCACTCAACAATTTTTCTAGATCGACAGCACATTGCGAACAACTACGTCGTTTCAAAAAGCGGGGATGAAATTTCTGTCGAAGGAACTTCGTCGCAGAGCGAGTTCAACAGAATTCATTTTTTCCTACTCGGGAACCGCTTTGAGACCTTGTACTTGCCGTCTGCAATCATGCTCGTCGAAGGCAAATGCGACCACAGATTTGTCGAGCGGGCCCTGACTCTAAAGTTTCCGAAAGCGCAGTTCAGTGTGGTTCAGGCAAACTCGGACGATCGCATCAAAGAACTTTTGAACATGGCAAAGGGCCTTTTTTCCGACCTGCAAACGAGTCCGTACCGTGATCGCATTTTCGCGGTGTTAGACTCGGTTCACCAACCGTCGCTACCGGCTCAGCTCGTGCAAATGGGGCTTCCGGCCACGAACATCGTCGAGTGGAGCAACAACGGAATTGAGTATGTGTATCCTGACTCTGTGATGGATACGGTTTATGGTGCGGGTGGTCAGATGACTATCGCCGGTGACTTGGTTGAGCGAAACGGGCGGCAGTACACCAAGAGCCAATTGTGCGAAAAGGTTGTCGCGCTTCTCTCGCCGACAACCGTGTTTCATCCAGAGTTTGAGGCCAAAATCCTTAAGCGCATTGAGCCCCTTGTGGCCTAATACTCCCGTTCCTCCAATTGACCGCTAAGGCCTCAATCAATCGCCTCGCGCTTCTGGCCGCTTTCACTGACGTACAGCTCTTTCCCGACTTCCGCGAACTTCGCACTCATGTCGGCCATGCCGATTTCCTTGTCGTTCAGCTTCGCCGCGTACTCGCGGACGTCCGCCGTGATCTTCATCGAGCAGAATTTCGGGCCGCACATGGAGCAGAAGTGGGCGACCTTGTGGGCGTCCTTGGGAAGCGTAGCGTCGTGGAATTTCTGGGCGGTTTCGGGGTCGAGGGAGAGGTTGAACTGGTCCTCCCAACGGAATTCGAAACGGGCGCGGGAGAGGGCGTCGTCGCGTAGCTTGGCGGCGGGGTGGCCCTTCGCGAGGTCGGCGGCGTGGGCGGCGATCTTGTAGGTGATGACGCCGACCTTGACGTCGTCGCGGTCGGGCAGGCCGAGGTGTTCCTTCGGCGTGACGTAGCAGAGCATGGACGTGCCGAACCAGCCGATCATCGCGGCGCCGATGCCGGAGGTGATGTGATCATAGCCGGGGGCGATGTCTGTGGTGAGCGGCCCGAGGGTGTAGAACGGCGCCTCGCCGCAGACCTTGAGCTGCTTCTCCATGTTGACCTTGATCTTGTGCATCGGCACGTGGCCGGGGCCTTCGATCATCACCTGGCAGCCCTTGTCCCACGCGACTTTCGTGAGCTCGCCCAGGGTTTCGAGTTCTGCAAACTGTGCGGCGTCGTTGGCGTCGGCGATGGAGCCGGGGCGCAGGCCGTCGCCCAGCGAGAAGGAGACGTCGTACTTCGCCATGAGGTCGCAGATCTCGTCGAAGCGTTCGTAGAGGAAGCTCTCCTTGTGACGCGAGAGCATCCAGCGCGCCATGATGGAGCCTCCTCGGCTGACGATGCCGGTGACGCGCTTTGCCGTCAGGTGGATGTAGCTGAGGCGCACGCCAGCGTGGATGGTGAAGTAGTCGACGCCCTGTTCGCACTGTTCGATCAGCGTGTCCTTGTAGACTTCCCAGTCCAGCTTGTCGGGATCGCCGCCGACTTTTTCGAGCGCCTGGTAGATCGGGACGGTGCCGATGGGGACGGGCGCGTTGCGGATGATCCATTCGCGGATGTTGTGGATGTTGCGGCCGGTCGAGAGGTCCATGACCGTGTCGGCGCCCCAGCGGATCGACCAGACCATCTTCTCGATCTCTTCCTCGACGGACGAGGTGACGGCGCTGTTGCCGATGTTGGCGTTGATCTTCACCAGGAAGTTGCGGCCGATGATGACGGGCTCGAGTTCCGGGTGGTTGATGTTGGCGGGGATGATGGCGCGGCCGCGCGCGATTTCGCTGCGCACGAATTCGGGGGTGATGAAGGCGGGAATTTCGGCGCCGAAGTCTTCGCCGTCTGAGCGGCGCTGTTCAGCGCCTTCCGCCATGGCGGCGCGGCAGATGTTTTCGCGGTGAGCGACATAGGCCATCTCGGCGGTGATGATGCCGGCGCGGGCGTATTGCAGTTGGGTTATCGCCTTGCCAGCTTTGGCGATCAGCGGCTGCTGCTTGTTCGGGAATTCGGTGACGAGCTTGTCGCCGGTGACGTGGCCATTGTCCTCGGGCTTCACATTGCGGCCGTCATAGGCGGCCGCATCGGCGCGCGCTGCGATCCATGGCGTACGGATGCGCGGCAGGCCCTCGTGCACGTCGATGGCGACGGTGGGGTCGGTGTAGGGGCCGGTCGTGTCATAGACTCGGACAGGCTCTTCCTTCGCCGACGGGTGCAGCGCGATCTCGCGATAGGGCACCAGCACTTGAGGGTGTTCCGGCGGCAAGCCGGGCGCGGGGCTGTAGAGCTTCGCGCTTGCGGGCAGCGGACCCGTGGTGACGCGGAACGGCTCCAGCGCTTTCGGATCGATGTGCTTGTTCATGGCGTAAGCTCCGTGGGGGCGTGGCCGAAGGCGCCGGCGATGATGAGGAAGACCCCAATGGCGACGGCGGGGATGTTGGAGAGTGAGTAAAGGCGGATGTTCGACGGGCTGTCGATCGGCAGTATGTGGCCGAGGGCGAGCATGCCGAGGCCCTCGATCGTCCACCACAGAGCGACCAGCGTCACGAGCGCTGCGGCGATCGACGAGAAATCCCAGTGTGCGAGCAGTATGCCGAGGCCGACGAAGGCCGTGACCGATCCGATGCCGTGGATGAGGCCGGGCGATGCCTTGATGCTCTTCAGCAGTGCGGCGGACAGGGACGGGCGGGTGAGCGGGATGGCGACGGCGACGAGGAAGACGCCGAGGAAAATCGCGAGCTTCAGGGTGAGCGGGTTCTGGACGTCGAGCAGGCTGTTCATTGCATCGTCTCCCCGGCGGGCGACGTGAATGTCTCCTCGATGACGGCTTTCGCTTCGAGCGGGCGGTCGAGGAACTGCATGAGCAGGGCGTTCTTTTCCGCTTCGTCATCCTTGCGCGAGACGACGAGGCTGGTGGCGCGGGAAATTTCGATGGCGCGCACACCGTCGAACTCGGCGGCGGGCAGGGTTTCGACCACGTTGCCGGAGGGCGAGGCGGCGATGATGCGACGGTCGGTGATGGCGAAGTGCGCGGCGGCGGGCGGTTGCGGGTTGAGGCGCAGGAAGCAGCCGACGGCATAGACGGCCATGGCGGCGCCGAAGGCGGCGTAGATCGGGCCGAACACATTCATCGCGCCGGGCGGCGGCGCCTGTGCGGGGAAGAAGCTCTCCAGCGCGCGGAAGATCAGCAGGGCGGCGAGGATCGTGCCGGCTGCGCCGGTGACGCCCGCGATCAGTCGCTTGCGGCTGAGCGAGGCGTTGACCAGATCGGGCGAGACGCTGCCGCTCCACACGATGCGCTCGCCAGCTTCGAGATGTGGCGTCCAGATGCTCACTTCGTCCGGTCCTCAATGGGCTGGTCGATCTTCAGCGTCTTCTTGATTTTCTGCGCCAGCTCCAGCGGACGCTCGACGTTGAACAGGATGAAGGGCGGGTAGGCGCGAACCTTTCGCGTCGAGCGGTTGAGCCGGATGTGGCCGCGTTCCTTGGTGCCGGTCACGATGATGGGGTGTGGCGGCAGGTGCTGGCCCTCGGCCCGGCTCTCGCCACGCTGGGCGACGATCCAGGTCGAGTCGGGCTTCAGGTCGTCAACCGAGATGACGCGCTCCGTCGACAGCATGGCGACCTGGCGCGAGGGGGTGTTCGAACTCTGCCAGACGAACAGCGCGACGCGTCCCAGCAGCACAGCCGCCAGCACCCACGCAACCCCGTTGTACGTCGGGTTGCGGTTATCGAGCATCAGCACGAACAGGAGTATCACGACGACAACGACGAGGCCGAACCGCAGGATCATGCCGCGATTGAAAGCGTTGAAGGCGCGGCCGCTGCCACGGCTCTGCCAGATGACGTGCTCGCTCCTGAGCAGCTCGCCGCGCAGGCCGGGCAGCAGTTTTTCCACGGGGATCGCGCCGGGTGGCGGCGGCGTGTCGGGTCTGAGCGTGTCCGTCACTGTCGTCTCCTGTCCCTTCGCCGGCATGATCCGGATCAGGTGCTAAGGGTGCTCGCGCGGACACTTCCGGGCTTGTCACCCTTCGGCCCTGGCGCAGATCTCAGCGAACGTCCGTTCGCGCCCCTCGGATGGCGGCAAGCTATGCCGCGCGGGCCATCATTTCAACCGGGGCTTTCGTAAGGACAGTTGCGGCGCCACTGTCGGTTCAGGAAGCGGCACGGGAATGCGCGATGTGGCCTACAACACGCCTGCAGGAGCTGTTCGGGATCGAGCATCCGGTGGTGCAGGCGCCGATGGCGGGGGCCTCGACGACGGCGATGGCGGTTGCGGTCGCGAATGCGGGCGGGATGGGGTCGCTCGGCTGCGCGATGATGAGCGGTGAGCAGCTGAAGGCGGCGGCGGCCGAGGTGGCGGCGGGAACCAACCGCGCGGTGAACTTCAACTTCTTTGTGCATGAGGAGCCTGACTTGGCTCGGTACGATGCAGCGCCGATGATGGCTGCGCTGGCGCCGTTCTATGCGGAATACGGGCTGGGAGAACCCGCAGCGCCGAAGGCAGGCGCGCCTGCCTTCGACGATGGAATACTGGAAGTGCTGCTGGCGTGCGCGCCGAAGGTAGCGAGCTTTCATTTCGGGTTGCCGTCGGCGCGGGCCGTGGAGGCGCTGAAGCGGATCGGCACGAAGCTGATCGGCAATGCGACCAACGTGGCGGAGGCGCGGGCGCTCGAGGCCGGCGGGATGGATGCGATCGTCGCACAGGGCGCGGAGGCGGGCGGGCATCGCGGCGCGTTCATCGGCGCGGCGCACGAGAATGACATGGGAACGATGGCGCTGGTCCCGCTGGTGGTGGATGCGGTCAAAATCCCGGTGATCGCGGCGGGCGGGATCTTTGATGGACGTGGCGTGGCGGCGGCTTTCATGCTGGGCGCATCGGGGGCGCAGATCGGGTCGGCCTTCTTGCGCTCGCCGGAGAGTATTGCTCCGGCGCTGCACAAGCAGGCGCTGGCGGATACGCCCGACAATGCAACGAAGCTGACGCGGCTGTTTTCGGGGCGCGCAGCGCGGTCGATCCGCAACAGGCTGATGCGCGAACTGGCGACGCATGAGGAAGATGCTGCGCCGTTTCCGACGCAGCGCGCCGTGGTCACGCCGCTGGCCAAGGCGGCGGCAGACCGTGGCTCGGCGGATTTCATGCAGCTGTGGAGCGGGCAGGCGGGGTTGCGCGCGGAGGATGCGCCGTCTGCGCAGATTTTCCGGCGCATCTGCAACGAGGCGCTGGCGCTGCTGCGCTGACGGCTACTCGGCCGGGCAGTTGGCCCAGTGAGCGGCGAGGGCGTTCTTCCATGTCGCCTCGCCCTCCGAGCCGGTCGCGACGCCGGTCAACCTCAGCAGGAAGTTGTCGTAGCCGGAATGGTTGGGGCGGCCGAGGCGGGCTTCGATGACATGGCCGTATTTCGAGTCCGTGATGATCTCGCCGCCGCGATCGCCGAGCACGGGGTCGGTGAAGGCGGGACCGGAGATGCGGAAGTGGTTCTTTGCACCCTTGTCCGAGCTGTAGAGAAACTTGGCCTTCGCCTCACCGAGAATCTGCACGACCGGTGGCGCGGTATCGGGCCAGGCCATGGCGAGGCCGAAGGCGAAGTCGGCCTTGGCGCGAGGCCCGTGCAGCGCGAACTCGGCCAGGTCGAAATCATACATGCGCCATGGCCGCGGCGGTATGAGATGGGTTTCAGCTGGCGGTGCCGACGGATCGCCAAGGCGGACCAGCAGCTCTCCAGGCGGCTTCACTTGGAGCCAGGCTTGCGGAAGCTGTGTCGAGTCACGTTGCAGTCGTCCACCGACCAGCTGCGATACTTCCTCGCCGGGCCGGAAGAATTTTGCGGTGACGTAGGCTGCGTCCGTGCATGGCGCGACCATCTTGGCGACGTGGAGTTCATCGGATGCTGCGACGTGCACGATGATCCGCTCCAGCTTCGAGCCGTTCTGGTTGGAGCGGACATAGGAGAGCGTCGTGCCGGTCTCATGCTCCCAGGCAATGATCGGGCCGGAACTCGACGCGACAAGTTTGTCTTCCTGCGCCAGAAGCGGCAGCGCGAAGCTGACGATGGCCATGGTGAGCAGGCAGCCAAGCGCGGCGATGAGGCGAAGGCGCAACTGCGGCTGGAGCTTCTTCTCTTCCGGCCCTGCATTGGCGCCGGGCCAGAAGGCCGTGGCGAAGATGTTGGTGTAGACAAGGCGCGGTTTCGGCAGGTCCGGCTTGCGCAGGCGTTCGATGCGGTAAGAGAGCCGGATCGCTAGAATCCAGAAGGCGAGCGCGGCGATCGCCAGCAGACCCATGCCAATGGCGAGTGCAGTTACCATGGCGCGATTTGCGCCGATGCGGGGCGCGGCGTCCAGCCCGTCGTCGGCAAATCAGGTTCCGGCCTCTCTGACGCTCAATTCATCGACCATGCGCGCATAGGTATCGACGAACGCGTCAGGTGCGATGTGTTTGACGATCAAATACGCAACGTCGCGAGGTTTTGCGATTCCGTAGAAGCCGGGATCGGGTCTTGCGTCATGAGCCATGCTGATTGCTGCACCCAAGCCCCTTCCGAATTGGCGTTCTTCCTTGCCGAACAGGATTGAGCCAAACTCTTCTCCGTCGACCCTGAGTCTTCGGATTTTGCAGGTCTTGAGCAGAAACGGAAAATACTGGCGAAGGATGACCGCTCTTCGGTCTGTCACGGCATACACCTCCATCTGAGGTCCATAACGCAGCGTGCCGATCAGATATGCACAGGGGCCAAAGCAAACTATGCACCCAACCGGGAACGCCATCGGACCCAGCGCGGCCGTGATTGGGTGGGCCAAAGCAAAGATCGCCAACCCGAACACAATCAACTGCGGAACAAAAATCCAAATCAGCAGAGGAATGGGTCGCCTACCGGAACCGTGGGATGCCCACAAAAGAGTCTCGCCGCTATCGAGGCGAGGACCGATGACGAGGGCAGCGGCGGTAGGCCTGGCTTCCGTCTCATCCCGGTCAGCCTTTGGCTGCGCCTGCTTTTCCCAGTTGCCGATCTCTTTCGCCATTCTCTCCGCTTACAGCTCCTTCGGCGCCGCGTGTTGGTCGATCTGGATCCAGGTCTGTTCGGAGAAGGCGAGGAGGTTTCCAGCTTCGTCGAAGAGGGCGGTGCCGGCGAAACGCTTGCGGCGGTCTTGGCCCTTCGACCAGGCGATGGCGACGATGGGGGCGTCTGGCGTTGGGCGCGCGAGGATTTTCGTGGACATGCGGCCGAGGAGGATCGGCTCCTTCTCGATGGCGAAGGCGCCGGGACAATCGAGAGCAGCCCAGATGAATTCGGGTGCGATGCGGCCGGAGCTATCGGCGAGATCGGGCGTCGGCTGCCACGGGGCGGCGACGATCGGAAAGGTGTTGGGGTTGTCGAGGCCGGACGGCTCCTTGAGCCAGTCGGGGAAGATGCGCAGGCCGTCGCCCGCGGCGCGGGCGGGGCCGCAGACGAAGCAATGCGGAAGCACGTGATCCTCCGTGCCGCGATAGGTGGCGGAGGCGACGGTGGCGGCCTCAATGCCCGGCGATTTCACGTCGGGTGTTTCGAGGCGGGTCGGCTTTACCGTCATGATGAGGATGCGGGTAGCAGCATCGTCTGTCATGATGTCGAGGTCGTCGCCGTTGGTGTGGACGCGCAGCGTGGCGTCGAGCGGGATAGCCGCGCGAAGGGTAGCTTCGACGGCGTCAGCTTTCGGCAGGAATTGCGCGGCGAGGCCGGCGGAGTAGCCACCATTGCCGCTGTCGTGCGGGCCGTTGAAACGCTTCGCGATACGGATGGTCTCGGACATGCGTAGAGTGTATGCGCCAGCGGGCCATACGCAAAGCGCTGCTGGATAACTAGTTCCGGTCGTGGTGGTGGCCTGTGCCGTCTTGATGGTACTCATCGTCGCTGATGGAGCAGTGGTGGTGGCCGTCGCGGTCGTAGTATTTGTGAAGGCCGAAGGCGCAGTCGCCGTCGAGGTATTCGAGGTCGCTGTAGAGCGACAGAGCTGTGCCGAACAGGGCGAGTTCGTCGGTGGTGCAGGCCCCCAGCGCGGGGGCGGCGGCTAACGCGGCGAGAGCTATCCGGAGCTTCATGACTATTTCTCCACCGCGAGACCCGCTTCGCGCCAGGCTTTCATGCCGCCGTCGAGGGCGGTTGCGTGCATGAAGCCGAGCGAGCGGAGCGTGGCGGCGGCAAGCGTCGAGATCTTGCCGAATTCGCAGACGGCGACGATGCGGATGGTGGGGTCGGGGAAAGCGTCGTTGACGCGGAGTTCAAGCTGACCGCGCGGCAGGAACATCGCGCCGGGCAGGTGGCCCGCGTCGAACTGGTCGCGCTCGCGCACGTCAACGACGATGAGGTTGTTCGGGCGGGCGGCGAGGCGGGTGGAAAGTTCGGTCATCGACATGAAGGGTGTTGCGGCGCCAGCCTCGGCGAGCAACTGGGCGACGGACTTCTTGCCGCTCATGTTCACGCGCAGCGCTTCGGTAAGGTGGGTCGGCGCCTTGATGTCGAGGGCGTGCATCATGGCGACGAACTCGGCGCGGTCTGTCTTCTGCAGGCGTGGGTTGGTGGCGATCTCCTCGCCGATGGTGGAGCCGGTGCGGCCCTTGTATTCGTGGGCGGGGTAGACCTGCGTGGCCGGATCGAGCTTCAGCAGCTTGTTGAAGAGGCTCTCATAGAGATGCTCGGGGTCGCCGGTGGGCAGATCAGTGCGGCCGGTGCCGCCCATGAGCAGCGTATCGCCAGTGAAGACATGCTGGCCATTCTCGACCTTCACGACGAGGCAAGTTGAATCGGACGTGTGCCCGGGCGTCGCGATTGCCTGCACGCGCAGGTCGCCCACCATGATCATGTCGCCGTCGTCGAGGCGGAGATCAACAAAGGGCGCGGCCGAGAGATGGCTCATCACCACCTGTGCGTTGAGCGCCTTGCCGATCTCGCGCGCGGCTGAGAAGTGGTCGGCGTGCGTGTGTGTGTCGATTGCATACCGGAGGGTGAGGCCGTGCTTCGAGGCGAGGCCGCGATAGCGCTCGACGGCGCTGATCTCCGGATCAATGACGGCGGCGATGTGCGTCTTCGGACAGCCGAGCAGGTAGGACCTGCAGCCGCCGACTTCGATGGTTTCGAGGATCATGACCCGTCTCCCGCGCTGGTTCTAGCGGTGCGGGCAGGAGCGCGCTAGTCGTCGCGCTGGCCGTCGCGATAACCATCGCGATAGCCGTCCCGGTATTCATCGTCGACGCGCCGGTCGTGACGGTCATGATGGTCGCGGTCGTCGTAATCCGTCGCTGTGACGGGAAAAGCGCAGTAAGAATGGCCGCCGGGGTGCATGTTGTAGCCCACCTGCTGATAGGAATATTGCGGGTAGGACACGGCCAGCGAGTCCGGCACGAACTCGCGATACATGCCGGCCGGACACGGCGGGTTCATCTGGTTGTCGAGTTCGTAAGCGAGCTCATTCATGCCGTAGGCGAACGCTTCGAGGTCTTCGGTCGCGCACGCGCCCAGGCACACCACGAACGGCGCGATCATCAGTATTGGTTTCAAGGTCGGCTCCCCGCATTCCCTTCCCAAGTCTATTGATCTTGGATTTGTTGGCGAAATCCAGGCAAGACATCGTTATTCGCGAGGAATTCCCGAAGGCTTCGTACACAACCCAGAGCAGCATGCTGGAACGTGCATCTGCTGTGGCCGTTCGCCAGAACAGGAGAGCCGGCATGGCGACGCAGACGCGGGACACATCCAGTCAGCCCCCGCAGGTCGAGAAGGATCCGCACGGGACGCCGGTCTCGAGCTATATCGGACTGGCGATCATCGCAGCGATTGCGCTCGCGATGATCGTGCTTCAGGCGGACGGATCGCCGGGGTTCTAGTCTTCAAGCATCGCCTGCAGTTTCAACACCGTGTTCCAGTTCCTCGCGGTGCCGGTGACCAGCTTTTTTGGCAGGATCAGTTTCGACTGGCCGATGGAGGGGCCGTAGTCGATATAGATTTCGCGGCCGACGACTTTCAGCTGTTCGCCCTTGTCGTATTTCGCGCGGAAGCCCTTGAGCCAGGTGTCGATCGCCTTGGCGTCGGGCGCGGTCTTGCAGACGAGGCAGACGAGATGGGCAGGGTCTTCCTTGGCTTTCTTCAGGAAGGGGTTGGCCTTGATGATCGCAGCCCATTCATCCGGGTTGCGGACCATGACTTCGGAAAAGAGGCCGAAGGTCTTCTCGATCCTGGCTTCGAGCGTGGCTTCAAGTTTGGCGTCGGCGGTTTTCTTCGTGTCGAAGACAAGATTGCCGGAGGCGACGAGGGTGCGCGCGTTCTCGTAGCCGAGCTTTTCGGCCGCTTCCTTCAGCTCCTTCATCGTGACCTTGCGGCCGCCGACGTTCACGGCGCGGAGGAGGGCGACGTAGCGCATCAGGAAAGCGTCTTGCGCATTTCGGCGAGGTGGAAGTCGCGCGTGGTTTCGCCGGAGGTTTCGCTGAAGGGGAACGGAAGCGTGGCGCCGGTGAGCTTGTAGCCACGGCGTTCGTACCAGGCGATGAGCGCGGTGCGCAGGTTGATGACGGTCATCACCATCTGGTTGGCGCCCCAGAGTTCCTGCACGCGGCGTTCGGCTTCCGCGATCACCATCTTGCCGAGGCCGGCGCCGTGCGTGTGAGGCTCGATGGCGAACATGCCGAAATAGGCGGCGTGCACATCCGAGCGCGGCAGCTCGGGCTTTGTGGACGTGTAATCAGGCGCCACTCCGGGTTCATGCTCGCGTGCGAGCCCCTGCACCAGGCAGCAGCCTGCGAGCTTGCCGTCGATCTCGGCAACCAGGAAGCGCGTGTCCTCGCGGGCGACGAGGTCGGAGATTTCCGCGTCGCTGGTGCGCGGCCCGGTGAGCAGGTGGGCCTCGGAGGTCCAGCTGCCAGCGATGTCAGCGCTGCGATAGGCGCGCTCGATCAGGCCGACGAGCGCGGGAACGTCGGACTGGCGGGCATAGCGGAAGGTGGCGGCGTCGGTCATGGCGTGCCTAATCCACGATGGCGCGCACAGGTCAAGCGAGGTTTTGTGACGATTGCCGCGAACCCGCTTGCGTGGTCTGCTGAAGCGAAGCAGGAGGGACGCATGGTTCGCGGCATGGGCATTCTGGCATTGTCCCTTGCGCTCGGCGGATGCCTGAGCGCTGCGGCTCCACAGATCGCGGCGATGACAGGCGGCTCGGAGCTCGCAAAGCTGGGGCCGCCGCAGCAATCGGACGACATGATGAGCGGCGGCCGTTACAAGGAGCCGTGGCTGAGCGCGGCGATCAAGGATGCGTCTGCGCACAAGCTGGGCAGCGAACAGAACCCAATCAGATCCGACGGGCCGAACGGCGAGCGCGCCTACCTGGGTCGTCTTCGTTGCGCAGATGGAAACGCTCCCCAGTTCACGCGCGTCGGCAATCTGGGATTCGGCGCATTCGGATCGATCGTGGACGGGTACGACGTGAAATGCTCCGGTAGCTCGCCGGCGCAATCGATGGTCGTCATGGACATGTATTTCCCCGGCTACAACGAGAGCAAGCCGGTCGAAGGATTCACGACCGCCGGGCGCTGAGACCGTGGCTTGCCGGTAGGTGCGCAGACGCGCTTAACTCGCGATCCGCCAAGGAGGCCGCCATGAGAATGATCGTGATTGCAGTGCTGGCGTTTCTGGCGGGCGGTTCAGCCGCCATTGCCCAAGGGGTTAGCCGGGAGACGCTTTGCAATCCCGAGAGCAATCCCTATGACGCCGTAGCCGCAGCGCCCTATTCCCATCGTGTCCAGTTCGAGGACGCGCATGTGCGCGTGCTGGAGATCAACCTGCCGCCCGGCGCCAGCGAACCTGTGCATGTCCATGCGCTGCCGAGCGTGATCATGGGTGAGACGGGCGGCGATGGCGCGAAGTTTCTTTACACCGAATATCGCTGGTCGAACGGCAAGTTCATCGAGACGGGCAGCAACGAGGTGTCGCCCACGGGCGGATACCGTACCGTCTGGTCGGGCCCCGAGGGGCCGCATGCGATCACCAACACCGGCGCCGTGGGCGTGAAGTTCATGCGGGTGGAGATCAAGCCGGAGGCCTGCGCCAACTGATGGATATCGGCGCGAAACTGGCGGAGGCCGGACGCAGGCTGGCGACGGGCGACTTTGCCGGAGCGCGGGCGGCGTGCGTGGAGCTGCTGGCCGCCGCGCCGCAGGTGGCCGAGGCGCATTACGTGCTGGGCGAGGTGGCGCTGGCGGAGAACAAGGCGGACGCAGCGCTGGCGGGATTCGATCGCGCCATCGCGCTGAAGCCTGCGCTGGGACCGCCGCATGCGATGCGGGCGAGGGCGCTGGAAGCGGTAGGCCGAAGCGAGGACGCGGTTAAGGCTGCGGATGCGGCGGCGCGCGTCGTGAACGATGCGCGCAGTCTTGATACGATCGGCGTCGTGCTGACGAATGCGGGACTGCATGCGCGGGCGGTGGAGATGTATGCGTGCGCCGTGAAGGGCGCACGGTGGACGGGGTACTGGTACAATTACGGCGCGTCGTTGCAATTCCTCGGGCGGTTCGACGAGGCGCGGGCGGCCTATCGCGAAGCGCTTGCGCTGGATCGCAACAACGAACTGGCCTGGGCGGGGTTGGTGCAGATCACCAAGCAGACGCGGGAGCAGAACGAGGTCGCCACGCTGATGAAGATCGCCGAGGCGGTGAAAGGCGATCGCGTGAAGCTGCATCGCATTGGCCATGCCCTGGCCAAGGCGCATGACGATCTTGGCGATGGTGCGGGCGCGATGCGATGGCTCGATGTCGCCAAGGCAGGCTGGCGCGGGACGTATGACGCGGGCGGGGATCAGGAGCGTTTCGATGCGGCCGTGGGGGGCGCCGGGGTGACGATGGACGGCGGGTTCGCTGACGCGCGGCCGATATTCGTGGTGGGCATGCCGCGCACGGGCACGACGCTGGTGGAGCGCATCCTGTCGAGCCACAGCGAGGTGGAATCGGCGGGAGAGACAACGCATTTCGCGCTTGCCCTGCGGCGCGCGACGGGGAGGCCGGGGCGCGGCGCGTTCGACGGCGCGCTGATCCGTGAAGCGATGGGAGCCGATACAGCGGCGATCGGGCGCGACTACATACGCGCGATAAAGGCGACGCAGGGGCTGAGCGGGCGGTTCGTGGAGAAGCTGCCGTTCAATGCGCTACTGGCGCCGCTGATCCTGAAGGCGCTGCCAGAGGCGAGGGTGATCATGCTGCGGCGGCATCCGGCGGATGTGGTGCTGAGCAGCTACCGGCAGGACTTCGCGCAGGTGGGCGGGATGCTGGACTACACGTTCGATCTGGAGGCGACGGCCCGCTATGTCGTCCGATTCAATGCGATGGCCCGGGTATTCGCGGGCGAGTTGCCGAAGGGTCGGTATTGCGAGGTGGCGTACGAGGATGTCGTCGCCGATCTCGACGGGGAGGTGAGGCGGCTGCTGGATTTCTGTGGGCTGCCCTTCGAGGAGGCGTGCCTGCGGTTCGAGGAGAATGCTTCGCCGGTGGCGACGGCAAGCGCGGCGCAGGTGAGGCAGCCGCTTTATGCGTCGTCGGTTGGGCGGTGGCGGAAGTATCGCCCGGCGATCGATCCCGCGCTGCGTGTGCTGGTCGAGGCGGGACAGATGAGCGCGGACGAGCTGGCCTAGGGCGCCTCGACGAATTTCTCGCCGGTGCCGGGCATGTAGACGGGCGCAAGCGGGCCGACGACGCCCTTCATGAAGGTGACCTTCGTCTCGATGGTCAGCGACTGGCGGATCCTCAGGGCTTCCTGGAGGGCGGCGTAGTCGGGGCCGTCGCCGCCCATCGCGGCAGCGTCACGCGTGGCGGCCCAGTGGTCGAGGCTGGCGTAGCGGGTGGTGAGATAGACCTCATCATAGTCGGGCGAGGCTTCCTTGCCGTCCGGCGGCGGGATCACCTGCCACATGCCGACGATGCGCGCGCCGATTTTCTCGAAGAACGGCCAGATGCCTGTCTGCGAGGCGGCGAGGAATTGGGGGAAGGTCCCCTTCTTGATCTTCCAGTAGCGGATCGTGGTGATCTCCTCGCCCGCCTGCGGGGAGAGATTGCGCACCGGACCGCGTGTGGCCGGGCCGTCGCGATTCATCTGGATCGGGTTGTTGTTCAGGGGAAGCCCCGGGGCTTCAGGCGGCGCGGATGTGGCGCAGGCCCCTGCGAGAAACAGCACGGCGGCTAGGAAACGCATCGAGATATCCCCTGATTTGCAGCCGAGCGAAGCCTGCTTTCGTCGATCTTGCAAGCAACCGGCTTTTTCCCTGCACCATACGATGTTATTCGGGGAATCCCTGAATCTGAGAGAGGGCGGAGAAAGGGAATGGCGCTTTTGCGCGCGCTGGTCGTCGACAGACGGCCGGTGCACCGGCTTTACGTGCAGACGGTGCTGTCAGCGTCTGGGTTCGACTGCGTGACCGTGCCAGACGGTCGCGCGGCGATGCAGTTTGCGTCGCCCACCGGCATCGACCTGATCGTGACGCGCGTTAAGGCCCCGGAGGGGGATGATGTCGACCTGCTGCGGCTGGTGGGCCTAGGCGCATTCGGCAAGAACCCTCCGCCGGTGCTTGTGTATGCGCGAAAGGCGTGTCCGGACATGGTCGAAGCGCGGCTGCGGACCTGCCCCTCGGCGAGCTATCTATCCGAGTTCTGCCCATCGCGTTTCAGGAAGACCGTGCATAAGGCGTTTGCCGACATGGAGCAGCAGCGCACGGTGACGTGAGGCTGCGCCGTGCCTTGCACGCCAGGAAAGCGGCCACATCTCTGAACAACGTGTTTAGGCCGCCATCAACGTGACCTTAATCGCGTGCATGTAGACTTTAACTCCCCGAACTCCTGCGCGCGCACGCACATGAACCTGCTCGACGGCATCAAGAGCGACTGGATCTATATCACCGGTTTCCGCCGCATCATCGGCGCGATCGGGAAGTTCGATCCGGACGAGGAATACACGATCGCCGATGCGATCGAGGACGCCGTCGACGATCATGACGAGCGCATCTTCATCTCGTTCGAAGGGCAGGAGACCAGCTACGCCGAGTTCGACAAGCGTGCGAACCAGTTCGCACATTGGGGTCTCTCCATCGGCCTGACCAAGGGCGACACGGTTGCGCTCTTCATGGAGAATCGGCCCGATTACATCGCCTTCTGGGCCGGCATGGCCAAGATCGGCGTGCGGACGGCGCTCATCAACTACAACCTCACGGGCGCGGGCCTGGCGCATTGCGTGAAGGTCGCGGGCTGTCGCGCCATCGTGATGAACCCGGAACTGGCGCCGCAGTTCGAGAGCGCGCGGGCGCAGACGCCGCTTGAGTTGGGAGCGTTCGTGCTCGGCGCCAAGACGCAGGGCCTCAACTGGATGGACCCGCTGGTGAACCGGCTATCCACCGTGCGCCCCGAAAAAGAGATGCGCGCGGGGGTCAAGGGCTCGGACATCGCGCTCTACATCTACACATCCGGCACCACGGGCCTGCCGAAGGCGGCCAAGATCACCAACGTGAGGGCGCGCGGCCTGATGCGCGTGTTCGTCGACGCGACGGATGCGCATCGCAACGATCGCATCCTGCTGACGCTGCCGCTCTATCACGCCACGGGCGGGATGTGCGGGGTGGGCACGGCGATGAATTCCGGCGCTTGCCTGATCCTGCGCCGCAAATTCTCGGCTTCTCACTTCTGGCAGGAAGCGATCGACAATGATGCGACGATGCTCGTCTATATTGGCGAACTCGGCCGCTATTTGATGAACCAGCCGGTGAACGCGCTGGAGAAGCAGCACAAGGTCCGCAAGGGCTTCGGCAACGGCCTGCGCGCCGATGTGTGGGCGCAGTTCGTCGAGCGCACGGGCATCAGCCACCTGGTCGAGTTCTATGGCTCTACCGAAGGCAATGTGAACTTCTTCAACCTCGACGGAAAGATCGGCGCCGTAGGCCGCATCCCCCGCCTGCTGCGCGCGCGTCTGCCGGCGCGCATCCTGAAATTCGATGTCGAGACGGAAGAGCCGGTGCGCGGGCCGGATGGGCTCTGCATCGAAGCGCCGCCGGACGAGCCGGGCGAGGCCGTGGGCCCTATCACCAAGGAGCCGCGCCAGCGCTTCGACGGCTACAACGACGAAGCGCAATCGAAGAAGAAACTGCTGCGCGACGTGTTCGAGAAGGGCGACCTGTGGTTCCGCACGGGCGACCTCATGAAGATGGACGCAGACGGCTACGTCTACTTCGTGGACCGGGTTGGCGACACATTCCGCTGGAAAGGCGAGAACGTTTCCACCAGCGAGGTAGAGATCGCAATCTCGTCGATGGCAGGCGTGAAACATGCGATCGTCTATGGCGTCGCGGTGCCCGGCAATGACGGACGCGCGGGCATGGCGGCCATGACGCCCCGCGACGGGATCGATCTGGTGGGCTTATATTCGCACCTCGCGGCGCAGCTGCCGGCCTATGCACGGCCGCTGTTCCTGCGCCTGCAGGGCGAGGTGGAGACCACTGGCACGCTGAAATACCGGAAGGTGGATCTCATCGCTGAAGGTTTCGATCCGTCGAAGACCACGGATCCGCTGTTCGTGATGGATGCCGAGAAGGGCGCCTATGTGCCCATCGACGCGCCGATGTTCGCGAAGCTGATGAGCGGCGCGCGCCGGCTCTAGGATTTTCCGTCAGGACTTCTCTGGCCGCACGCCCTGAGCCGGGTTGCGCTGGGTATTCGTTTCCTTCGCATCCGCCAGCAGCGTGGCGCACGGCGCGTCGGGCTCGCCACCCGTCTGGACGAAGGGCAGGAGACCCAGCGGACCTGCGATCGTGGAGAGTAGAGCCGAGAGGCCCGCCTGCAGAACCGTTTCTCCGTTGAGCGCCTCGAAGGTCGGATTGCGCAGCGTGCCGCCGACGCGGATGTCGCCGGAGATCGTGCCGAAGGAGACATCGTGCGGACGGGCGAACACTTCGATGTCCATCGACTCGTTCTTGAGATTCACGCCGCCTGTCGCCGCCACAAGGCTGTCCTTGTTGTCGATCACGGCGGGCTGAAGCGTCGCCTGGCCGTTCTTGAAGGCGATGTTGGCCGCGAGACAGCGCGACTTGATGTATTCGTCCGCGTCATCCTTCGCCCAGAGCAGAAGGATTTCGCCTAGATCGAGGCCCGCGCCTTCGACGGCGAACTTCTTGAGCTCACTGTTGTTGGACCAGAGGCCGACCTCGCCGGTTGTTGAACCGGCGGCGTCGCGGAAGCCGGAGCCGGTGAAGGTCAACGCGAACTTGCCGTTCATCGAGCCGCGAACGAGGTCGGTCGGGATGATGCGCGTGATGGCGACGTTCTCAAGCGTGCCGGTTGCTTTGGCCGTGGCCGGATCCTTGGTGGCGTTGATATTGATCTTGGCATCGAGATCGCCCGTGCCGGTCTTCACCAGAGCGCGCTCGAAATCGAGCACGCTATCTCGCAGCGTACCCTTGAGGGAGATGGCGTTGATGCCCGCGGGAGCGTCAATCACCTTCCCGGCGACGAAGTTGATGTCGGCGTTGACGGCGGCGAGACGGGAGAAATCGATGCGCGCATCGGGAATGAGGCGGGCGGAACGGTCGTAGACTTCCTTCGCATTCACCTGCTCGGCATTTTCGGTTTCGCCCTTGCCTGTGCCGACCGGGATACCGAAGACGACGCCGAGGTCGTCGAAGTCGAGCTTTTCCGACTTGAGGTCGACCGTGAGCATCGGCTTCTTCTGCGTGAGGTTGATCCGCACGAGGCCGCCGAGGTCGCTGTCGCCCATCCGGCCGGTAAGGTTCTCGACCGACCAGGTCTGGCTCTGCACCGACAGCGCGCCCTTGATATTGAAGGGTGGGGTGTCTGGCGCCGAGGCGCCCACGATTTCGGCGATGTCCTTCAGGTTTTCGCCCTTGATCGTGATCGTGCCCTTCAGCGAGCCACCCCAGTCCCGCTGCAGGCCGTCGAAGGTGATGCGGTTCTTGCCGGACTCGGCCTCCGCTTTCACGCTGCCATTCGAGAACGAGCCGGACGCGGTCACGATCTTGACGACGCGTGGCTTGCCGTTGCGGGTGAACTTGATGTCGACATTGGCGGCGTCGATCGTGTTGACCCAACGCTGCGGGTTGAACGTGGTCTTGGCTTCGTCCTCGCCCTTGTCCTTGAGCACGATTTCGCCATCGCGCACGCGGATGAGGTCGGCCCACGGATTGCCGGGCAGGAAGCCGAAGAGGTTGTAGCGGATCTCGATGTCGTCCGCTTCGACCATGCCAGGCCACTCTAGCGTCCGCAGCACGAACTTGTTGGAGAACGGGTGCTCGAGCTGACCGGACTGCACCTGCGCGCTCTTGTTGCCGAAGGTTCCGAGCGCCCAGTTGATCATGGGCGTGCCGGTGGAGGGGTTGGCGAGGAGAATGTTGAGCGTCACCCAGGCGATGACGAAGACGCCGACAATCGAGCCAGTCCAGATCAACACTTGCTTGGGTGGGTTGCGCCATTTGAAGTTGCGAACACGGTCACGGGTGCCCGTATAAAAGCGTTTTCCGCCCTCCTTCAGCTCAACCCAACGATCATTGATCCACGCCACGCGTTACTCCACTCCGTATCGGGGAATCGCGCGAGAGCCGGATTTGTTCCGAAAATGCGTGTTCCGCATGGATCTGGACCAATGCGGAACAGTTCAATGAACTGGCAGTGAAGTCGCCTGGCGGGTGGGGATCGCGTTCTCTTGGAGCATGATCTTGAAGCCGCGTGTCATCATGTCGAGAGGAGAGGCTTGGCCTGTGGCTTCGGCGGGTGGCGTGGATTTTTCACGCTGTCGCGCCATCCTCACAATGTCCCATGGCTGGTTGCCCACTTCCGCTAGGAACATCGCGACGGTGTACTTGTTGAGATGCGCGCCAACGCGGCCGTCCTCTCCCAGCGGCGCCTGCGTAAGGAAAAATGGGCTGTTCGGCATTAGGTGGTGCCAGAGCGGAATATGACGGCTGTGTGCGCCACGGGCAGAAAAATAGAGAGGCGAAACTGTCAGGTAGATATAGCCCCCGGTCTTGGCGATCCGGTTCAATTCAGAGAACGACTGATGGACGTCGTCGAGATGCTCGATCACCGAATGCGAGAATATGAAGTCGATGCTTTCGTCCGGAAGCGGGATCGTACGGCCGTCTGACACGACAAACTTCATCCAGGACGGGAAGCGGTCGGACCAGTCCTTCAGATCGACGCCGTAAGCCTTTTGATGCGGAAGGCGGTAAGGTCGATCATGCCTCCGCGATTGCCGCAGCCAAATTCCAGGATTGACTTGAAGCTTGCGAACCGGGCCGCGCCGATGGCTTCGTCCGCGAACGCCTTCATCGGGTCGAAATATTGAAGACGCCAGTCCAAATTCTCGATGGCGCCCATGGCGTGTCCCGGGAAGCGCGGAAAATGGATTGCAAAAGCGCTCAAGGAAAAGAAGCCGGTCCGGCCGTCCCGGTTCCCGGCTTCTTCGAGAAATGTCAGCTCCAGAGATCTCCGAGCGCGAGGCGCTCGATGAACGTGGAACCGAGCGGACGGCAGTAGTTCGTGCCATTCGCGTGGTCGTCGAGGCGGCTGGCCAGCGCCTGCACGGAGGGGCCCGTGCGGACGTTCACCGGCTCGAGATACGCAACCAGTTCGCGCAGCTGCGCCTCGTCGAGATCGACATTGTCGGCCGCTTTCGCTTCCGCGAGCCGCCAGCCGGCGGCATCGCAGGAGAGGGCGATCGCCGCAGGTGTTGCCGCGCGCCAGACATAGACCGCAAGGCGGCCTTCCGCGATCCGCACCGCCTGATCGGCGAGGCAGTTGCGGAATTCAAGCGCGAGGCTCTCGAGCTGCTTGCGGCTCGTCACGCGCAGGAAGGGCGGCTGGAACACAGGCACCGGCGCCTGGGGGCGGAAGGCGTCGGGCGTCAGGTCTTCCTGCGCGCGGCGGAACACGGCGTGAAGGTCGCCACCGGCGGCCCAACGGCGAGCGATGCGCGCCGCCGCACCCGGCTCGCGCATGCACACCGCGACGTTGAAGGCGCGGGCGAGATCTTCTGCCGCCGCCGCATTCGGGAGGATGCGAACGATGGTGGCCGCACGCAGCGCCGGAGGCAGTTCCGCGATCGGAGCGAAGGCGATCGGGCGCACCGCGTCGAGATGACGGAGCACTTCGTTCGCCATCGGCTCCGCCAGCAGGCCGAGGAATACGCTGTAGTCGCGCGCCGTCCACAGCGTCTCACCGGCTTTGGCAAGCGCTCGCATGAAGCCCTGGGCGTGATCGCCCGCGATGGCTTCAGCCACGGCGGCGTCGCGCTGGAACTCGACCAGGCGGCGGAGCTGGCCGTGCGGCAGGTCCCGGCGCTTCCAGTCCGACAGCGCGATCGCGGCCGCATGGCGGCGCGCCGCGGGCAGCGCGAAGAACTCGGCGTGCGGCGCCGGCCAGATCTGTGCGATCGCATCGGCGAACTCGCCGGCGATGAACGTCAGCAAGGGCGTTGCGGTACGTGCGCGCTGGGGCGCACGCGTGAAAAACTGCGCGGTCATTGCCGCGTCTCCTTCCGACATGCGTCCGCTATCCCGCTTGTCGGCGGGACATGATCGGACGCGGCTCCGCGCGCGCGGAATTGCGCGGCGTGGCCAGGGTCAATTTTGAAAGGTCAGACGCTATCCAGCCAAAGCCGGGAGCGTTGACCGCCCCCTGGGATACAGAGGGGCAAACTGATCGCGTTCAGTCGCCTCATCGGCTGTGTGGCTCCATTGCGACGCGGAGGAGTTGTCCCCCGACCCGCGACCGTCTGCCGCAAGATTCGGGCGGCATTTGGGCGGTGCGTAAATTCAGTCTAGGTGTCTGTCAGATGCCGGCTGATGCTTGCGGATCGTTTTGATCGCGCGCAGCGTTGGCGGCGAGGGAGAAAACGATGATCCGCCACGCCGCCTTTGCCTGTCTTGCGCTTGCCGCCTGCACGCCGGAAGCCAAGCCGCCGGAGACGCCGGCCGTGGCGGAGCAGGCAACGCCTGATATCGCGCCACTGGCGGATGCAAGCGATGCAGAGAAGTACAAGCCCGCGCCGGATGGCGAGATCACGGTGAAGACGCCGCTGGCCGGCGCGCGGGTGACCGGCCCGCTGATCGTTGAAGGCGTCGCGATCAACGACTGGTTCTTCGAGGGACAGTTCGTGGCCGAGCTTGTTTTCGACGGCGAAGTGATCGTGCAGGCGCCGGCGATGCAGTCTGGCGACAAGAGCTGGACCGATCCGGGTCCGGTGGACTTCAAGGCCGAGCTGACCTTCGACGTCACGAAGGAACAGAATGCCGAGTTGATCCTGAGCGAGGACATGCCCGAGTATATCGACGAGCAGAACGACATTCGCGGTCCGGCGCGTTCGATCCGCATCCCTGTCGTGCTGCTTCCGCCCGCGAAGTGAGCTCGGCGTACCGGCCCGAGAAGGCTATCCTCGAACTCGACAAACGGTTTCATGCCGAAGTCGAGCCGGCGGATTTTCCGCGGCACACGATCCGCTGGCGCAACCAGCGCTGGGCGGAGCAGGTTGGCCTCGGCGCGCTGGGCGATGCGGAGTGGATCGAGCACTTCGGGAAGTTCGCGCCGCTCAAGGGTTCGCTCGAGAAGCCTCTGGCGCTGGCTTATCACGGCCAGCAGTTCCAGGTTTACAACCCGCAGATCGGCGACGGGCGCGGCTTCCTGTTCGCGCAGCTACGCGACGGGCAGGGCAGGCTGCTCGATCTCGGCACCAAGGGATCGGGCCAGACGCCGTGGTCGCGCACGGGTGATGGGCGTCTCACGCTGAAGGGCGGCGTTCGCGAGATCATGGCTGCGGGGATGCTGGAGGCGCTCGGCGTCTACACGTCGAAGGCGTTCTCGCTGATCGAGACGGGCGAACAGCTGGCGCGTAATGACGAGCCGTCACCGACGCGTTCGTCGGTGCTGGTGCGCCTGTCGCACAGCCACATGCGCTTCGGCACGTTCCAGCGGCAGGCCTATGCGGGCGACGCCGATGCTATCGGCAAGCTGGTCGAATACTGCATCCGTCATTTCCATCCGCAGGCGCAGGATGCGGACATGGCCGCGTCGGCGGCGGGTCTGCTGCGCGAGGTGGTCGCTGCAACGGCAGAGCTGGCCGCTTCCTGGATGGCGGCGGGGTTCGTCCACGGCGTGCTCAACACCGACAACATGGTGGTGACGGGGGAGAGCTTTGACTACGGCCCCTGGCGCTTCCTGCCGTATTCTGACCCCAGCTTCACGGCCGCCTATTTCGACCAGACCGGCCTCTATTCGTTCGGACGGCAGCCTTCTGCTGCGCTGTGGAATCTCGGGCGGCTTGCGGAATGCCTGACGCTGGTGGCGGAGGTGTCGCCGCTGGAAAAAGAGCTGCAGCGCTACGAGGAACTCTACCGCGCGGCGTTTCCGCGCCGCGTGCTGGCGGTGCTCGGGCTGAAACCGGCGGGGGAGGAGGCGGATCTCGACCTGCTCAAGACCCTGTTCGCATGGATGGGCGATACCAAGGCGTCCTGGCCGCAGGTCTTCTTCGACTGGTTCTGCGGGTCTGCCAGCGAAACGCGGGCAGCGCAGGGATCTCTGGCGAAACTGTACGCCACGCCTGCCTTCGAGCCGGTCCGCCGCGCGCTGCTTGAGCATCAGCCGGAACGTCCGGAGCGTCTGTCTCACGACTATTTCAAAGGCGCCCAGCCGGTCAGCCTTCTGATCGAGGAAGTCGAGGCGCTGTGGGCCCACATCGACGAGCGCGACGACTGGAGCCCGTTCAACCGGCACATGCAGCGGATAGACGCAGCCCGGCAGGCTCTGGGCCTGACCTAGGTTAAAGCCCGAATCTGCATGAAATCCGGCTGTTTCTGCGAGGGATTCCCGATTTCTCCCCTACCGAACCGAGGGGTTTGTTAACCGTTATCACGCGAGATGGAGCGTGTGATTTCCGCAGTCTCGGTCGCCGGTTCATGACGTCCGCTCCTCTTCCATTGGGTTCGGCATCGCCTCCCGAGGTGATCGAGAAGTCATTCAACGCAGCCGTTGAGCATTTCCTGAATTCCGTGTCGGAGGCGTTCGCGCTGATCGACCAGGAAGGCCGCGTCGTTCGTGCCAACATCGCCTATCGCCGCCTGACGGGCCCGGCGGGCGGGGCGCACGACGCTTCGATCATCTCCTTCCTCGATGCCGAACGCCGAGAGCCCGCGCGAGAGGCGCTGCGCACGCTGAACGACAAGACGCCGTCCCGCTCGCTGCAGCTGCGCTTCAAGATCGGGCACGAATTCAAGCTGATCGACGCTGATCTTTCATGGCTCGGGCCAGCCGGCCTCATCTCCTTTGTCGGCCGCGACGTGACGCGGCAGGACACGCTGGAGCGCGAGCGCCTCGAGACGGCGACGTCCCGCGATGCTGTCGAGCAGGTGGGCGACATCGGCCACTGGCGCGCTGGACGCGACTTCAAGCTGCAATGTTCGGCCGGCGCCTCGCGCATCCTCGGGCTTGATCCCGCCGCACCGCCGCTGGTGCTGACCGATTTCGTTGAGATGATCCTGGCGGAAGAGCGCCAGAACGTGGTCGCCGCCGCGCGCGATGCATTCGAGAAGCGCAAGCCTGTGCGCCAGACCTTTCAGATGCGCCGCGCCGACGGCACCACGCGGATGATCCAGGTGGCGGGCTCGCCGTCGATCGACGCGCGTGGGCAGATCGAGGCGATGCACGGCGTCGTCGTCGACAAGACCGACAGTCACGCAGCGTTGCAAGCCGCGATGCAGGCGGACTCAACCGTTCGCCGCTTCGTGCAGGCGGCGCCGATGCCGATCTGCATGTACGACAAGGAAATGCGCGTCGTCATGGCCAGCGAAAGCTGGATGAAGGAGCGCCGCAAGAAGGAAGAGGAAGTCCTCGGCCGGTCCGCCTACGACCTGATGCCGTGGATGCCCGAGAAGTGGCGCGCGATCCACCGCCAGGTGTTGCGTGGCGAAAGCCTGAGCCATGACCGTGACCCGTTCGAGCGCCGCAGCGGCAAGCGCGGTTGGTTGAAATGGTCTTGCGCACCGTGGCGCGACGGCGAAGGCAATGTAGGAGGCCTCGTGATAATGCACGAGGATGTGTCGGCCTTCGTCGAGGCGCAGCACGAAGTCGAGTCGTCCAAGGAACGCATGTCGTTCGGGATGACGATCACCCAGATGATGATCTGGGAACTCGATTTCGAGATGCGGGAGACGTATATCGAGGGCGACTGGAAACACTTCTTCCCGCAGCGCCCGACCTTCGACTCGCTCAGCGGCAGCGACAGCTGGATCCATCCGTCTGACCGCGAGATGCTGGGCAACAAGTGGCGCTCGCATCTCGCCGGCGGCCCGCCCTACACGTCCGAGTATCGCGTCAGCTTCGCGGACGGCCGCGAGATCTGGCACTCGGCGGCGATCCGCATTCTCAAGACGGTGAAGGGCTCGCCAGCGCGCGCCTTCGCTGTCATCCAGGACATCACGGCCCGCAAGCATATCGAACTCAAGGCGATGGAAGCCGAGCAGCGCGCACTGGTCGCGGCCGCCGCCAAGTCCGACTTCCTCTCCAACATGAGCCACGAAATCCGCACACCGCTGAACGGCGTGCTCGCGGTTTCCGAAGTGCTTCAGCGCACGCCGCTGGACGAGCGCCAGGCGGAGATGGTGCGGCTGATCTCGACGTCCGGCCGCACGCTGCTGCGCGTGATGGATGACCTTGTCGAATTCTCACGCCTCGAGGGCGACGACATCCAGTTCGACGTGCGTCCGTTCGAACTCGAAGAGGCGCTGCGCAACACGTGCGAGGCGGCGCGCACGCGCGCGGAGGCCAAGGGCCTGCGCTTCGATGCGTTCATCTCGGCCAATTGCGATGGCGTGTTCCGCGGCGATCCCGTGCGTATCGGCCAGGTGCTCGGCAACCTGCTCAACAACGCCGTCAAGTTCACCGAGGAAGGCCACATCACGGTGTCGGCCGGCGTCGAGGAACTCGGCGAGGGCAAGACGCAGCTGCGCCTGTCGGTCACCGATACAGGCGTGGGTTTCGCCCCCGAATTGGCCGAGCGGATCTTCGAGCGTTTCGAGCAGGCGGACATTTCCACGTCACGCAAGTTCGGCGGCCTCGGCCTCGGCCTGTCCATCGTGAAGCGCCTTGTCGAGCTGATGAGCGGGCACGTGTCGGCGCAGTCGAAGGAGGGCGAGGGCTCGACGTTCGAGGTGCTCGTGCCGATCTCGCGCGACCGTATCGCGGCGCTGGGCGCGATGACAGCGGTGGCTGTCGAGGATTTCGAGGCGGAAACGAAGATCGAGAATCTTCGCTTGCTGGTCGCGGAAGACAATCCGATGAACCGCCGCGTGGTGGAACTGCTGCTGGCGCAATCCGGCCTGCAGATCACCTTCGCGGAGAACGGCAAGGAAGCCGTCGAAAAGTTCTCGAACGCGCGCTTCGACCTGGTGCTGATGGACCTGCAGATGCCGATCATGGGCGGTCTTGCTGCGATGCGCGCCATCCGTGCGTGGGAGAAGGAGCAGGGCCGCATACCGACGCCGATGCTGGCCGTTTCGGCCAACGCGACGGACGATCACGTCATCGAGGCGAAGGAAGCCGGCGCCGACGATCACGTCGCCAAGCCGATCGTGCGCGAGACGCTGTTCGAGGCCATAGCCCGCCACGCCAGGCCGACCAGCGCCGACAACGGCCCGGCGACGCTCGACGATGGCGACTTCGATCTCGACGAGTTCGATATCGCGGTCTAGCCGCCGAACGTTCCGCGGAAGAAATCGCCGACCCAGCCCGGCGCATATACGCCGAACATGATCAGGCCCAGCGTCAGCACGTGCAGCGCAGTGATCAGCGCCGTGATCGTCACAAATCCGGGCTTGTAGGTCTTGTGACGCAGGACGTGCTGCGCCAGCAGGCCGCCGACGATGCCGAAGGTGAGGTCGAGCAGGTGCAGCCGGCGCTCCGGTTCGCGCCATTCGCGCTTGGCGGCGGCGCGCTTGTCTGCCTGGTAGAACAGGAAGGATGCAACGCCCGCGATCAGGTAGAGCAGGCCCACCCACGCCGGGAAACGTTCCAGCATGATATTGTTGCCGATGAGCACGATGATCACCGCGGCGCCCGCAACGCGCGTCGAGATCGAGAGCATGCCCGGTTCGGCGCGCGGGCGATCTGGCGCCTTGGGCGTGTCGTAGACCGGCGCGCGGACGTATGACGTCTTCGGCTGCTTGGGCGGTGGCGGAGCCGCGAGGATCTGGGCGTTGATGGCCTGAACGCGGCCACCCTTGCCTTCGGCGACTTCGTAGGAAAGGCGGTCACCGGGCTTCGGTCGCTCGATGCTTTTGCCGATGGCCTTCATGTGGACGTAGATCTTGCCGGCATTGCCCGGGCGGCGAATGAAGCCGAAGCCTCGCTCGTCGTGCCAGTCCTCCAGTATGCCGGTTTCTCGCGCCACTCTCTCCTCGTAGCGCTACTTGTTTGCGCGATTCTTGACGAGGTCATCTACCACGGTTGGATCAGCAAGAGTTGAAGTGTCGCCCAGGTTCGAGAAATCGTTCTCCGCGATCTTGCGCAGGATGCGGCGCATGATCTTGCCCGAGCGCGTTTTCGGCAGGCCCGGCGCGAACTGGATGACATCCGGTGACGCAATGGGTCCGATTTCCTTTCGGACCCAGTTTACGAGTTCCTTCTTGAGGTCGTCGCTCGGGGCTTCCCCCGCCATCAGCGAGACATAGGCGTAGATGCCTTGGCCCTTGATCGGGTGCGGATAGCCGACCACGGCGGACTCGGCCACCTTCGGATGCGAAACGAGCGCGCTCTCCACTTCCGCGGTGCCCAGACGATGGCCCGAGACGTTGATCACATCGTCCACGCGCCCGGTGATCCAGTAATAGCCGTCCTCGTCGCGGCGGCAGCCATCGCCCGTGAAGTACTTGCCCGGATATGCGCGGAAGTAGGTGTCGACGAAACGCGCATGGTCGCCATAGACCGTGCGCATCTGGCCCGGCCACGAGTCGAGGATGCAGAGATTGCCCGCGGTCGCGCCCTCCAGAACCGTCCCCTTGTCGTCAACCAGTTCCGGACGGATCGAGAAGAAGGGTTTCGCGGCCGAACCCGGCTTCAGCGCATGCGCGCCGGGCAGGGGCGTCATCAGAGTCGCGCCGGTCTCCGTCTGCCACCATGTGTCGACAATCGGGCAGCGCTTCTCGCCGACGACGCGGTAATACCATTCCCACGCTTCCGGATTGATCGGCTCGCCCACCGAACCCATCAGGCGCAGCGACTTGCGCGAGGACGACGTCACGAAATCATCGCCCGCACCCATCAGAGCGCGCAGCGCCGTTGGCGCCGTGTAGAAGATCGAGACCTTGTGCTTGTCGATGGTCTTCCAGAAACGCGAGGCGTCCGGATATGTCGGGATGCCTTCGAACATCAGCGTCGTCGCGCCGTTCGCGAGAGGCCCATACACGACATACGAATGCCCCGTGACCCAGCCGACATCGGCCGTGCACCAGAACACTTCTCCGGGCTGGTAGTCGAACACGATCTCATGCGTCATCGACGCCCAGACCAGATAGCCGCCCGTCGTGTGCAGCACGCCCTTCGGCTTGCCGGTGGAGCCCGACGTATAGAGGATGAACAGCGGATCCTCCGCGCTCATCTCCTCGGGCTCGCAATCGTCGCCCACCGTCTTTGCGAGATCGTCATACCAGTGGTCACGCCCCGCGCTCATGTCGATCTTGCCGCCGGTGCGTTTCACCACGATGACAGACGTCACCGTCGACTTGCCGCCCAGCTTGTCGAGCGCCGCATCGACATTGGCTTTCAGCGGAATCGGCTTGCCGCCGCGCACGCCTTCATCCGCCGTGATCACGCAGGTCGATGCGCAGTCCTCGATCCGGCCGCCCAGCGAGTCCGGTGAAAATCCGCCGAACACCACGGAATGAATCGCGCCGATCCGCGCGCACGCCAGCATCGCGTACGCCGCCTCGGGGATCATCGGCATGTAGATCGTGACGCGGTCGCCCTTCTTCACGCCCTGGCCCTTCAGCACGTTGGCGAAGCGGCAGACCTGCGAATAGAGCTCGGCATATGTGATGTGCTTCGAGACGGACGGATCGTCGCCCTCGAACAGCAGCGCGGTCACGTCGGCTTTCTGCGGCAAATGCCGGTCGATACAGTTGACGGAAACATTGAGCGTTCCGTCCTCGAACCATTTCACGAACAGGTCCTTCGGATCGTTGGTCTTCGAGATGTCCCAGTTGACGTTCTTGACCTTTTTGTACGGCCGCATCCAGCGCAGCCGCTTGCCGTGCTCGCGCCAGAACGCCTCCGGATCGGCGATGGAAGCCGCGTACATTTCCTCGTACTTCGCAGCGTTCACGCGCGCCTTCGCGGCAAAATCCGGCGGCACGGGATAGACGTGGGCTTCGGACATGGGGCGCTCCGGTTTATGTAGGCTTCTTGGGGGGTGTTCTGGCCCAATTCGACGCGAAGATGAAGCACCAGCTGACGCCTGAGATTGGGCGAGGCAGCGGTTGAAGAACCGCCGGGCGCCTGTCCGGCACTTCTTCTTCGTATCGCGCGACTCATCTCGTTGAAGGGAAGAGCCGGGCAGGCGCCCGTCGGTCCCGGATCAGGGGGCGGTGTTCGCCGCTGCGCGACCTCTAACCCACAAACGCCTTTTCGATGACGAACTCGGCGGGGTGGGCGTTGGAGCCCTCCTTGAGACCGGCCTTTTCAACCAGCGCCTTGATGTCGTTGATCATGTCCATCGAGCCGCACACCATCACGCGGTCGACGGCGGGATCGAGCGGCGGCACGTCGAGATCGGCGAACAGCGTGCCCTTCTCGATGCAGGTCGTGATGCGCTCCTGGTTCGGCCACGGCTCGCGCGTTACGGTGGTGTAGTGGACCAGCCGGCCGAAATGTTCGCCAACCAGCGGATCGTCGCGCAGGCTCTCGACCAGATCGATGCCGTATTTCAGCTCGCCGACTTCGCGGCAGGTGTGGGTGAGGATCACCTGCTCGAAACGCTCATAGGTTTCGGGGTCGCGGATAACCGAAGCGAAGGGCGCAAGGCCAGTGCCGGTGGAGAAGCAGTAGAGCCGCTTGCCCGGCGTGAGCGCGTCATGGACCAGCGTGCCGACGGACTTTCGGCCGAGCAGCACCTTGTCGCCAGGCTTGATCGCCTGAAGGCGGGAGGTGAGGGGACCGTCGGGAACCTTGATCGAAAAGAATTCCAGTTCCTCGTCCCAGCTCGGGCTGGCGATGGAGTAGGCGCGCAGCAGCGGCTTCCCGTTGTCGCCGGGCAGGCCGATCATCACGAACTCGCCCGAGCGGAAGCGGAAGGTGGACGGGCGCGTGATGCGGAACGCGAACATGCGGTCCGTGTAGTGCTTCACCGAAAGCACGGTTTCCTCGGTCGGCGCGTTGGGCGACTTCGCGGGCTTTTCTACGGGCTTGTCGGCGGCTTCCGTCATGGCGTCCTGGGGCTGCGCAGGCGCCCCGTCCGGGCCCGTTTCGCGTGAGGTGGACCTAGGGGACAAGCCCGGCAAATGCAACTAATGCCAATGTTTAGCCCGGAAACGGCGGGGAGGGTCCGGGGCGTGTAGTCGCCGCCATAATCTCGCCCGCCACGCCATTTTGATACCCTGACCGGAATTAGCCGCCTAAGATGGCCAGCCTTGTTCTTCTGGAGGATTCGCCAGCCTTGCCGCGCCTGTTGACCATCATGCTGGGAGCGATCGCCCTGATCGCGGCCGTGGTCGGCATCCGCTCGCTGATGCCGGGCGGGGATTCGATCCGCGACGTGCAGGCCAATCGCATCCCGACGCTCGACAAGGCGCTGCCGGACGGCACGCAGGGTCGGAACGGCATGCCGGTAGTCGTCATCCGGTCGCAGGCATCGGAGCGTCCCCTGTTCCTTTCGATCGGCGGGCGGACGGAGGCGCGCATCCTGGATGTGAAGTCGCAGTCAGCCGGTTCGGTCACGAGCGCACCGGTTGCCGAAGGAACGGTCGTCGAGAAGGGCGCGCTCCTGTGCGGCCTCGATGTCGAGGGCGCCAGCGCCAAGGTGCGCGAGGCGGAAGCCGCGATGTCCGTGAAGAAACGCGCGCACGAGTACGCCAAGGAGCGCCTGGAAGGCGGCTGGGTTTCCGAAGCGTATGTGAAGACCGCCAGATCCGGGATGGATGGCGCGCAGGCGACGCTGGACGTGGCGCGCGCCGAGCTACGCAAGCTGCAGATGACGGCGCCGTTCCGCGGCGTGTTCGAGAAGCGCAATGCAGATGTGGGCGAGTTCCTCAATCCGGGCGGCTCGTGCGGCGTAGTCGTGCAACTCGATCCCATTGTTTTCGTGGCGCAGGCCAGCGAGAAACAGGCCGGCCAGATCGTCGTCGAGGGCAAGGCGCGCGTGCGCCTGTCGGACGGCGCTGAAGTGGAAGGCAAGGTCAGCTACCTCGCGCGCGTGGCCGACGCATCGACGCGGCAGTTCAGGGTCGAGGTCTCCGTGCCCAATCCCAACAACTCCATCCCGGTCGGCCGCACCGCCGAGATCAAGGTCGAGACCGGAACGGGCTATGCCCACCGCGTCAGCCCGGGACTGCTGGTGCCGGACGATCAGGGCCGCATCGGCGTGCGCTTCGTCGATGTGGGCGGCGTGGTCAGCTTCGTGCCGGCCGACATCATCGACGAGACGGCGGAAGGCACATGGGTGGCTGGCCTGCCGCGCACCGCGCTGCTCGTCGCCGAGGGGCAGGAGAATGTGAAGGCCGGCCTCCGCGTCACGCCGAACGTCCGCGAAGACATGCCGGCCCCCGCGCCATAGCGTTTCCAGGGGTCAGCCCCGGATCGTTTACCTGTGATTCACCACACCTCTCGCTCACCGCGATTTATTCGATGCTCCACTGCGTTTTTCCGGAACACGCATCGCAGCGCGCGGTTCGTTTCGCAGGCGCATTATGCGCCGGGTGAACTGGCCATGCTGACTGCAACCGAATGTCTCTTGAAGGCGGAGAACTATTCCGTCGCCGCGCGTCTCGATCCGTCGGTTGACCGCCTGCTAGGCTATCTCCGTCTCGCCGCTCTGTGGCGGGCGCGCGCTATCGAACTACAGCTCGGCAGCCGCATCGAGCTCATGAGCGAACCCGATGAGGAATGGCGCGAGCCGATCCACTGACGGCCTCTATTCCTCGCGCATGCCCTTGTACTTGGCCTCAAACTCCGGCGTACGCGGTGCCCGTTTGTATCCTGATGCGAGGAACAGTTTGAGCTTGCGCTCGCGCGTCGGGCCCAGCGGGATCGTGATGTAGCCGATCTCCTCGATCGACTGAAAATCCTGGCGGATCATGGCGCGCTGTGTGGCTGCGCCGCTGGCCACCAGCACCTTCGCGTCGTCGCCGGGACGGATCGCGCCGTCTTCCTCGGCGTGGCTGCGCGGATGATCGCCGCGTTGCCAGACCCGGTACGGCACGTGCGCGTGATCGCGGCCGTAATAGTCGAGCCCATGCCAGAGCTCGCGGTCATCGACCACGACGGCTGAAGCGCCCAGTTCGGCGGCGCGCGTGTCCAGCTGCGCGACCGTCTCTTTCCAGCCGCGCACCTGCTTCATGCTGGTCGACATGCGGGTCGCATCGGCCAGCTGGGGCGCGATCCAGAAGACGGTGAAGACGGCGCCGATGAGTACGTTCAGCGCGACGCCGGCTTTCAGCACCGGCGCGACCTTGAAGCGGCTCGTTTCGCCGCCGAAGGCGCGGCCGATCCATGAAGCGATCAACACGCAGGCGGCAGGATAGGCAGTGGCAGCCCAGTTCGCATGGGCACGCGACATCATCTCTTGGCCCATGATCACAACGAGCGGCGGAACGATGAAGGCAAGCAGCCAGAGCTCGCGCGTTGTCGTCGGCTTGTCTTTTTTGCCGACGATCAGTGCGAATCCGGCCAGCAGCACCAGCAGCATGATCGGGCCGAACACGGCCGCCTGATCCGCCAGATAATCGAAGATGTGAAGCGGATCGAAACCTGCCTCGCCCAGATTGGCGTTGTCGGCCGTGTGGCTGACGGTCGCGAAGTCGTTGGCGAAGTTCCACCAGAGGTTCGGTCCCAGCACGACCAGCGAGGCGACGATCAGAACCGCCCCGGCGGGCGACAGGATCGCCTTGCGCATGTCCTTGTCGATCAGCGCGGTCAGCCCCGCGCCGACATAGAGGTAGAGCGCCGCATACTTGCCCAGCATGGACAGGCCGATCGCGGCCCCGGCCAGCGCGGCGTTGGCGAGTGTCGGGCTGTCGCGAAACCGCCACAGGAAGTAGAGCGCCATCGCCCAGAAAGGCAGCAGCACCGCGTCCGTCGACATGATGGTCGATGACAGCCAGATCCCCGGCATCAGCAGGTAGATGGCCGCCGACCACGCGCCGATGCGCGCGTCGAACGCCTGTCGGCCCAGCAGGAACAGGAAGAACGCCGCGACGCCGTGCAGGATCGGCGAGAACAGCCGGATCGCCCACTCGCCATCGCCGAACACGGCGGTCGAGGCGGCGATAACCCAGGCGATCAGCGGCGGCTTGGAATAATACCCGAAGTCCAGCGTACGCGACCAACGCCAGTACTGCGCCTCATCCGGACCAATCTCCAGAGGCGTCGCAATCATCACCGCAACACGAACCGCCACCACGAGCCCGATCACCAGTGCGGCGCAGGCTGCAGGATTGCGCCGCCAGAGATCGTTCAAGGCATTCATGAAGTCAGGCGTCCTGGATATGTCGCGCCTGACCCTACAGGCTCGCCGCGGCCGCCAGAAGCCCACCACGATTCGGATGTGCGACGAGCGCGAGCCGTCGTTGCGGCTTGCGTGACGGAAACCCCGTGGCGCCGCAGCCACAAAGGCCAACAAAGGTGGACTCATTTTGGGCGTCCAAGCCTCGAACGCGGGCGGCGATTTCGAAGGAACCCGGCTGTTGCGCATTCGCACCGGGCCGCAGGAAATTCACTCACGACAATATCGCAACGCGGGTCAGGAAATGCCGCACTGCGGAAATCTCCGGAAGTATCAAGGCGGCGCGAACATCGTTGCGGACGTCGCCCTGTGGACAACCCGAAGCGCCTCTCGCGGCGCGCTTGATACGTACGCGCTTAACGGCATGAAATGCCGCACGAAACTGGGTGTGACGGCGTCAAGAAACATTCATACGCCGGTCATTGAGCGACTGCCGCCGACACGCTATCGGCGCGGTCAGATCGAGAGGGGTAGAGGTGCCTCTCTCTTGGTGGTCGAGGGGTGCAAATGATCAAACTTAAGAGACTGGCTGGCGGCGTTGCGTTTGCTGCGATGTCGGCTGCATTGACGCCTGTCGCTTTCGCGCAGGTAACCACGTCGGGCGTGCAGGGCTCCGTGTCCAACTCCGACGGCACGCCGGCCGGCGATGCAACGGTTATCGTTCAGGATACGCGCAACGGCCTCACGCGGACGGTCGTGACGACCCCCAGCGGCCAGTTCGACGTTCGCGGCCTCAGTGTCGGCGGTCCCTACACCGTCTCCGTCTCGAAGGCCGGCGAGCAGTCGACGCAGGTCACCGACATCTTCCTCAACCTGTCCGCGCCCACCAACATCAATCTGGCTTTCTCGGGCTCCGAAGCCACTGACGTGATCGTCATCACCGCGACCCAGGCCGGCGCCACGCCGATCGCCATGGGCCCGGCCTCGGTGTTCTCGGCTGAAGACCTCGCCGAGAAGCCCGCGATCAACCGCGACATCAAGGACATCATCCGCAACGACCCGCGCATCTACCTCGACCAGACCGCGGGCGGACCGGTGGGCACGGACGGCGTGCAGTGCGCCGGCGCCTCGCCGCGCTTCAACTCGGTGACGGTCGACGGCATCGGCCTCAACGACGGTTTCGGCCTCAATAACAACGGCTACCCGACGGAGCGCCTGCCGTTCCCGTTCGACGCCATCAACCAGGTCTCGGTCGAACTCGCCCCGTTCGACCCGCAATACGGCGGCTTCACGGGCTGCACGATCAACATGGTGTCCAAGTCGGGCTCCAACGAGTTCCACGGCTCGGTGTTTTACGACTACACCAACGACGGCATGCGCGGCGACACGATCGAAGGCCGCTCGGTATTCGTGCCCGAGTTCGAAGAGAAGCGTTACGGCGTTTCCTTCGGCGGTCCGATCATCCAGGACACGCTGTTCTTCTTCGGCGCCTATGAGCGCTTTGAAGGCGTGAACATCTTCGGACGCGGCCCGGTCGGTTCGGGCATGACGACCGAGGTCACCGGCTTCACCCAAGCCGAATACGACCAGATCGTTAGCCTCGCCAACAGCGTCTACGGCATCAGCGACCTCGGCGGCACGCCGTCGTCCGACCCGGCGATCGACGAGAAGTACCTCGCCCGTCTCGACTGGAACATCAACGACCGCCACCGTGCGGCGCTGACCTACAACTACAACAAGGGCCTGAACCTCACCGAGTCCGACACCGGCTCGACCAACTTCGAGTTCGGCAACCACCTCTACGACCGCGGCGCCGAGCTGAAGGCCTATTCGGCCCAGTTCTTCTCCGACTGGACGGACGAGTTCTCAACCGAACTGCGTGTCGCCTACAACGACGTGAACGCAACCGCAGCCTGCCGCGACGGCGCGATCATCGGTGAAGTCCGCATCATCGTCGATCCGGGCCGCAACGCCTACTTCGGCTGCGACGACAGCCGTCACTTCAACGACCTCGACTACACCGTGCTGCAGGTCAAGGCCGGCGCCCACTACCAGCTGGGCGACCACAGCCTCGGCTTTGGCGCCGAGCGTCAGACGTTCGACATCTTCAACGCCTTCACGCAGCACACCGAAGGCGAGTTCGTGTTCAACTCGATCGCGGACTTCCAGAACGGCCTGCCGAACCAGATCTTCTACGGCAACGCCGCCATCACGAACGACCCGAACGATACCGCGGCGTTCTTCAAGTACGACATCAACACGATCTACGTGCAGGACGAGTTCCCGGTCGGCGACAGCGCCGACGTGACCATCGGCTTGCGCTATGACTGGTACACGAACGACGTCAAACCGACCCTCAACAACTTCTTCCTGGCGCGTAACGGCTTCGACAACACGGAGAACCTGGACGGGAAGGGCATCTTGCAGCCGCGCTTCGGCTTCAACTGGGATGTGACCGACAACCTGTCGCTGCGCGGCGGCGCCGGCCTCTTCTCGGGTGGCAACCCGAACGTGTGGGTGTCGAACTCCTACTCGAACGACGGCATCCGCGCCGTGCAGCTCCAGTACGGCCCGGGCACGCTGCCCGGCATGCCGGCAGGCTACAACATCCTGACCAACCCGAACTCGTCGTCCGAACGTCCGGGCGGCCAGACGGTCAACCCGAACAACGCCCTCTGGGGCGTGCCGACCGCGATGTTCAACAACGTGGCGGGCTCGGCGCCGAACTCGGCCGTCGCTGCAATCGACCCGGACTTCCAGCCGGCGTCGGAGTGGAAGATCTCGCTGGGCGCCACCTACGATCTCGACTTCAACGATTTCGGCATGGGTATCCTCGGTTCGGGCTACCGGATCGACGCCGACTACATCCGCGGCGTCACCAACAACGCGGCCACGATCAAGAACGCCGGTCTCGTTCGCATCGGCACCGCGCCGGACGGCTCGCCGCTCTACAAGCGCGCCGACCTGTCGGATCCGGATTGCCGCAACTCCACGACCGCGCCGCTGGCCGCCTGCGCCACGCGCACGGCTGACGACCTGATCCTCACCAACGCTGGCGAAGGCGGCGAGACGAACGTCTACTCGATCGCCATCTCCAACGCGATTGAAGACTGGGGCATCGACTGGTCGCTGGCCTACGCGCACATCAACGCCAAGGACACGCGCTCCATGACCTCGTCGGTCGCGGGCTCGAACTTCGGCTCGATCGCGGTGCGGGATATCAACAACCCCGCCCAGGCCAAGACGAACTTCCTGATCCCGAACCGCTTCACCATGAACGTTTCGTGGGAGAACGAGTGGTTCACGGACTTCACGACGCGCGTGTCGCTGTTCGGCGAACACTACCAGGCGCGCCCGTACTCCTACACCTTCGTGGGCGGCGGCACGTCCGACACGTGGGGCGACAACAACGAGGGCCTGCACCTCCTGTACGTCCCGACCGGCCCGACCGATCCGAACGTTGTGTTCTGCTCGAACACCACGGCGACGGACGACGCTCTCTGCGGCGGCGCGGTGACGAACTTCAACACCAGCGACTTCTTCGCCTGGGCAGACCTCACCGGTCTGGAACGCGGCGCGCAGACCAAGCGCAACACGTTCGAAGGCGGCTGGAACAACAAGTTCGACCTCAAGGTCGAGCAGGAGTTCCCCACCGGCTTCGGCAAAGGCACGGCGTTCGTCGTGGTCGAGAACATCGGCAACCTGCTGAACGACGAGTGGGGCGTGCTGTACGAAACCCCGTTCCCGCAGCGTGTCGGCGTGGTCGAGATCGACCGTGATGCGGCCACGAACCGCTTCATCTACCGTCGTCTGGCTCAGCCGAACATCGACGATGCGGTCGATGGCGTGTCGTTCTGGACGGTCAAGGTCGGCGCGAGCTGGGGCTTCTAGTCCTCGCTGGCATCGCCGGAAATCAGGAAGAGGCGGTCCCCTGCGGGCCGCCTCTTTTCTTTTGGCCTCTTTTATTCCGGTGGGGCCGGGCCATATGCGGTCGCTTGTGCGCGGAGCTTGTCTGCCGCCGCGCAGGTGCTAGAGGGGCGCGATGAGCGAAGACATCCTTCATCCTCCGGCGGAATGGTCGCCCCACGCAGCGATCTGGACGGCATGGCCGGCCGACGAGGAGCTGTGGCTGGAGAACCTCGCGCCCGCGCAGGCGGAAGTGGCCGCTATGGTGAAAGCGCTCGCCGCGCCGGGGCCGGATGGCCGCCCGGGCGACAGCATGAAGGTGCTGGTCAATGGCCCGACCGCCATGCTGTCGGCCGAGAAGGCCATCGGCGAGCATGCCGAACTGATCGACGCCCAGTACGGCGACATCTGGCTGCGCGACACCGGCCCGATCTTCTATTCCAACGACCGCTGCGGCCTGTTCACCTTCAACGGCTGGGGCGGGAAGTACGTCCTCGACCATGACGACCAGGTCGGCGCGTTCGTGGCGATCAACGCCGGCGCCAACGCGAAGCGCTACCACGCCGTCCTCGAAGGTGGCGCGCTGGACTGGGACGGCGAGGGCACGGTGCTGACGACGCGCGAATGCCTGCTCAATCCCAATCGCAATCCGCTGATGTCGGAAATGGACGTCCGCGCGCTGCTGGCCACCGCCATCGGTTCACGCAGCACGATCTGGATCGAGCGCGGCCTGCTCAACGACCACACCGACGGCCACGTCGACAACATCGCGCGCTTCCTCGCGCCGGGCGTCGTCGCGTGCCAGTCAGCCGCCGACGCGGACGATCCGAATGCCGAACGCCTCGATGAAATCGCCGCCCAGCTGGCGAACCAGCGCGATGCCAGCGGCCGTATCCTGCAGGTCGTCCGCATCCCGTCGCCCGGCCGCGTCGAGAACGAGGATGGCGAGATCGTTCCCGCCAGCCACATGAACTTCCTGATCGGCAACGCCACCGTTGTGGTGCCGACCTACGGCACACCGTCGGCCCAGCGAGCGGTCGACGCGCTGAAGCCTTTCTTCCCCGGCCACAACGTGGTCGGCCTGCCGTCCCGCCATATCCTCACCGGCGGTGGCTCGTTCCACTGCATCACCCAGCAACAGCCCGCCGAATAGCAGGAAAGTAGGAGGCGATCATGTCCCGCAAGATCACCCTCGCCGTGCTCCAGTCGGCGCTGACCGACGACCCCGCGAAGAACATCAAGCGCGTCAGCGAGCTTGTGCGCGAGGCGGCATCCAAGGGCGCGGACGTCATCCTCCCGTCCGAACTTTTCGAGGGCCACTACTTCTGCACCTCGCAGGAAGAATCCAATTTCGCCCGCGCCCATGCCTGGCGCGAAAGCCCCGCCGTGATCGCCATGGCGAAGCTCGCCGGCGAACTCGGCGTCGTAATCCCGGTCTCGATCTTCGAGAAGGCGGGCCCGGCCTACTACAATTCCGTCGTGATGGCGGATGCCGACGGATCGCTGCTCGGCGTCTACCGCAAGTCGCACATCCCCGACGGGCCGGGCTATCAGGAGAAATACTATTTCCGTCCGGGCGATACCGGCTTCCGTGTCTGGGACACGAGACACGGCCGCATCGGCGTCGGCATCTGCTGGGACCAGTGGTTCCCCGAAGCCGCGCGCGCCATGGCGCTGCAGGGCGCCGACGTGCTGCTCTATCCCACCGCCATCGGCTCCGAGCCGCATGATTCCAGCCTCGACACCGCCGCCCGCTGGCGCCGCGCGATGCTCGGCCATGCCGTGTCGAACGTCACCCCCGTCGCCGCCGCCAACCGCGTCGGAACCGAGAACGGACAGGTTTTCTACGGCACCTCCTTCATTTCCGACCACACCGGCGAGATCATGGCTGACCTCGACCGCAAGGAAGAGGGCGTGGTCGTCGCCACTATCGATATGGATGAGGTAGATCGCGCCCGAGCCGCGTGGGGCTTCTTCCGCGATAGGCGGACCGATCTTTATGGCCCGCTCGTCGGCCCGCAGTCCGAGAAGGGCTGACCCGATCCCATGACCCGCGCGCTGGTTTTTGATTCAGGCGTTGGCGGGCTGACAATCGCCGATGCACTGCGCAAGGCGGCGCCTGACTGGATCGTCGATTACGCGGCTGACTCGGGCTTCTTTCCCTATGGCGTGAAGACGGACGAGGAGTTGCGCGAGCGGCTTCCAAGCCTCTGCGCAACACTCGTCGATGTGGCAAAGCCCGACGTGCTGGTCATTGCCTGCAACACGGCCTCCACACTCTCGCTCAACGACATCCGCGTGAAGGTCAGCGTCCCCGTCGTCGGCACGGTCCCGGCCATCAAGCCCGCCGCCGAACAGACGAAGACGGGCGTGATCGGCATTCTCGCCACGCCCGGCACGGTCCGCCGCGCCTATCTCGACGATCTCGAGCGCCAGTTCGCTGCCGGCAAGATCGTGATCCGCAGGGGCACCGCCGGGCTGGTCGACATCGCCGAACGCGCCGTGCGCGGTCAGCCCATAGACCAGGAACAGGTCGCCTACGCCGTGAAGCCGCTGTTCGATCCGCCCGACGGGCCGCGCATCGACATCGTCGTGCTGGCCTGCACGCACTTCCCGCTGATCAGCGACGCCATCGCGGCCGCATGCCCCGCAGGCGTGCACCTGATCCATACGGGCGAGGCCGTCGCACGTCAGGCCATCCGCGTCGCGCCGCAGACACCGCGTCCCACCGGCAATGCGATTGCCTATGTGACAGGCGGCGCCGCCAATCGCGCCGCCATGGCCCCGGCTTTCGCGCGTTTTGGCTATGACGCCATCGAGATCATTGACGTCTAGGCCCACAGCGGCGCTCTAATCGCCAAGGGACAAAGCCCCATGGCCGACTCACGCGCAGCGCTCAAACTCCTCAACCTCGCCCTGCAGGGTGGCGGCGCACACGGCGCGTTTTCGTGGGGCGTCCTCGACCGTCTGCTCGAAGATCCACGCGTCGAGATCGAAGCGATCACCGGCGCCTCCGCCGGCGCTATGAACGCCGTGGCGCTGGCGGCAGGCTTCGCCGATGGCGACCGCGAGGAAGCACGCGCATCGCTGAGACGCTTCTGGAACGGCGTCCTGGAAGAGGCCCGCACCAGCCCGCTCCGCCGCACACCGATAGAAACCATGCTCGGCGGCTGGAACCTCGATGCTTCGCCCGCCTATGTGATGTTCGATCTCGTGACGCGGCTGGCCAGCCCCTACGACCTCAACCCCTACAACCTCAATCCGCTGAAAGACCTCGTCGTCCAGCTCGTCGATTTCGATCGCGTGCGGAAGTCGAAGGTGAAGGTCTACATCTCCGCCACCAATGTGGAGACCGGCCGCGCCCAGGTCTGGAGCAAGAAGGAACTGACCGCCGATCACGTCATGGCGTCGGCGTGCCTGCCTTGGCTGTTCCAGGCGGTCGAGATCGATGGCGTGCCCTATTGGGATGGCGGCTTCACCGGCAATCCCGCGCTCTGGCCGCTGTTCGAGAACTGCGCGTCGGATGATGTCGTGCTGGTGCAGATCAACCCCATCCGCCGCGATGGCGCGCCGACCACCGCGCGCGACATCATCAACCGCGTCAACGAGATCACGTTCAACTCCTCGCTGTTGCGCGACTTGCGCTCGGTCGATTTCGTCTCGCGCCTGATCGAGGCGGGCAGGCTCGAAGGCACCGGCTATCGCCGCATGCTGATGCACGCCATCGCCGACGAGAAGGCGCTGGCCGATCTCGGCGCCTCGTCCAAGTTCAACGTCGAGCCCGACTTCATCGACATGCTGTTCGAACGCGGCAGGCAAGCCTCGGAAAACTGGCTGCACACCAGCTTCCGCCATGTCGGCACGCGCTCGACCGTCAATGTCCGCAAGATGTTCCAGGGCGAGGACGACGCCCTCGACGGCGGCCAGCTCAAGCCGCCCCGCCGCAAGCCGAAGGCAGCGGAATAGCTACAGGAACTCCAGCTCCCGCGGATCGTGGCCCTGCCACGCGTGCTGCACTTCCGCAGACAGGAACAGCCCGCCCAGCGCAAGCACGGACAGGCCCTCGTGGTCAGCGCGCGCCTTCGCCAGCCGCGCCGCTTCCGTCGTATCCGCCACGATAGTCACATCCGCTGAGCGCTTCCGGAACGCCTGCGCGAACAGCGCCGTATCCGCACCCGCTTTCCACGCCCGCGTCAGGATGAAATGCTCGAAGCGCGAGGCGACGATATCCGCGATCCCCGCGACTTCCTTCGAGGACGACACGCCGAACACGACGAGCGTCTTCTCCTTCAGCGAAAACTCCAGGAACGTCCGCGTCACAGCCTCCAGCGCGCGCGGCGTATGCCCCACATCGATCCAGAGATCCGGCGCCGACGCCACCTTCTCCAGTCGCCCCGGCCAGCGCGTACGGCCCAACGCCGCCAGCATCGCGAAGTGACGTTCCGGATTGTCTTCCGGCTGCAGCCCCAGCCAGATTTCGGCGGCGCGCAGACCGGTCACGGCGTTGTCCACCTGGTGCTGACCGGCAAGGCTGATGTGCACCGTCTGGTCGGCCGCCGCCGGCGCCGCCGCGAAGCCATAGGTGAAGCGCGCGCCATCGGATGTGTTCGCCACCGGGCCGATGCGCCGGCTCGCCGTCGCAGGTAGCGTCGCCTTGCCGGATAGCCGCGCATACGCGGCGACCCTTACGGCCAGCCAATCCGGTATCGACGGACCCAGCACCACGCATCCCCCCGGCGCCACCGCGTCCGTCTTGTCGTAGGCAATCAGCTCCTCCGTCGCGCCGAGCAGTTCGGTGTGTTCCAGCTCGATCGATGTCAGCACCGAAACGCTGGCCTGCACCGTGCGCACAGGGTCGTAACGGCCGCCAATCCCGGCCTCCCACACGATGGCGTCGGGTTTCTCCTGCTGGAACCACAGTATCGCCAGCAGGAACAGGAATTCGAACGATCCGATCCGGTCGTCCTCGGGCAGCGTCCGGTTGAAGGCGAGCACGGTCTCCGCGTGCCGCTCGAAATCCGCCCTCGGGATCATGTCGTCGCCGAGCATGAAGCGCTCGCGCACGTCGAACAGATGAGGCGAGGTGAAGCAGCCGACGCGCATCCCCGCCGCCTCGACGGCCGACGTGATGAAACGCGACGTCGATCCCTTGCCGTTCGTGCCGGTCACGGCAATCGAACGGCGCCCAAGTGCGGCCCGGTCAACCCGGTGGGCCTGTAAGAAGCGCTCGATGCGATGGAGGCCTATGCCATCGCCGAACTTGGGGAGGCCAAACATGGGCTACTCAAGGCATGCGTTGAGCATTCTTGTCCAGATGGAGCGGATGAGATCGTTGCGGCCCGCGATTTCCAGCGTGCGCAGGCCGGGACTTCCGTTGACCTCGATGATCATCAGCCGCGACAGGTCGCCCTTCGCGGAAACGTCGAACAGATCCACCGCGCCGATTCGCAGACCCAGCGCCGCGACGGCCGCCGTGGCGATCACCGCCAGTGCGTCAGGAACATCCTCCGACACACGCTCGACATGCCCCGCCGCGCTCAGATTGCGCCGTCCGGGCAGCGGCACGCGCTCGCCCCTGGCCGGAACACGCGCCGCGTCTGCGCCCAGCGCCGAAACGGGCAGGGCGGAAACGCCATCGCCCGCAATCTCGCGGTTCAGCGCCGCCAGCAATTCCGCCAGCATCGAGCGTCCATCGCCAATCAGCGCAGGCTCGGCCTTGGTGGAATGAAAGACCGTCCGCCCGTCCTGCACCAGCACCCGATGCTCGACGCCCGCCATCACAGGCTCGATCAGGAATGCCTCGAAATCGACGGCCACGCGCGCGATATAGTCCTCAAGCCCGGCATCATCCCGGACGATTTCCGCGAATGTGCCGCGCGATCCCAGATTGGGTTTGCAGAACACTGGATAGCCAAGGCTCGCCGCGAACCGCCGCGCATCCGTCGCCTCGCGTCCGGGCGCGCGCATTGCCGTCCGCCGCGTCTGCGCGAAGAACAGTCCGCCTCCGATGACCGGCAGCCCGCGCGAGGCAAGCACCGTCTTCGTGTGCGCCTTGTCGCGCGACACGGTAAACGCCGCTGCGCTGTTCACCGAATACGCGCAGACATTCCCGCCGCCGCCCAGGACGAAGCGGCCGCCTATGGAAATCCGGAAGAGATAGCCATTGCCGCCGTCGAGATCCTCGAAGCACGCGCCGATCGCCTCGGCGGCGTCTTTCGCATAGCGGGCTGAATCGGGCAGCGGCATGTGCGCCCTCTAGCAGGGGTGCCGTCCGTGGTCACGGGCCTTCCGTCGCCGGCGGCCAGATGTAGTGGAGCGCGATTGCACCACCAGCCACACGACCGCCGCGACAAAGGTCCAGCGCCAGGCCGGGTGCTCGCGCTTCCTGCGTGGCGACAGCCGCCGGACGATGCGCGCGCTCAGCCAGCCGAACATCCACACGATCAGCGGCAATGTCGCCCAGGTCAGCCGGTGCGACGCCCACGCGAAGACGGGTTCCAACATGCCCGGGAGACTACCAGAGCCGCACGCGCTGGTCAGGTGGCAGATAGAGCCGGTCGCCCGGCTTCACATCGAACGCCGCGTACCAGGCATCCATGTTCCGCACCACGCCGTTGACGCGATAGCGGTTGGGCGCGTGGCTGTCGCCTTCCAGCATCGCCCGCGCCAGCTCCTCCCGCACCTTGCCGCGATAGGACCGCGCATAGGCGATGAAGAAGCGCTGGTCCCCCGTCAGCCCGTCGATCACCGGCGCGGGCTTGCCGTCGAGCGACAGCTTGTACGCCGCATAGGAAATCTCCAGCCCCGCCAGGTCGCCGATATTCTCGCCCAGCGTGCCGAGCCCGTTCACGCACGCGCCGAACCACGGGCAATAGGCGCTGTACTGCGCGATCAACGCGTCGGCCTTCGTCATGAAGCGCTCGTCGGTCTCGTCCGTCCACCAGTTGCGGTTCATGCCGGTCTCATCGAACTGCCGTCCGCGATCGTCGAAGCCGTGCGTCATCTCGTGGCCGATCACCGCGCCGATGCCGCCATAGTTCTCCGCCGCGTCCGCGTCCGGATCGAAATACGGCGGCTGCAGGATGCCCGCCGGCATGGTGAAGGTGTTCGACAGCGGATTGTAGAACGCGTTCACCACGTGCGCAGGCGTCGGCCAGCGCTCGCGGTCCACCGGCTTGTGCAGGTCATCGCGCATGTTGGCCCACGTGAATTCGAACGCGCCGTAGATGTCCTCGATCAGCTTGCCGCGATCGATCTTCATGCCGGAGAAATCTTCCCACGTGTCGGGATATCCGATCTGCGGCTTCAGCGCTGTCAGTTTGGTGAGCGCCTGCGTACGTGTCGCGTTATCCATCCAGTCGAGCGAGCGAAGCCGCGTCTCGAAAGCGGTGCGGATGTTCGCGGCGATCGCGTCGATGTCCTTCTTGTGCTCGGCCGAGAAATTGCGCTTCACATAGATCTGGCCTACCGCCTCGCCCAGGTAATTGTTGACCACGCCCACGGCCCACTGCCAGCGCTGCGGCTTCTCTTCCAGTCCCGCCAGCCGGCGCGAGTAGAATTCGAAGTAGCTGTCGGCGAACGCGCTGGGCAGATATTCCGCGAACGTGTTCGCGATGTGGAACTCCATCCAGTCCTTCCAGTCCTGCAGCGGAACGGAGGACACCAATTTCGCCAGATCCGTCACCGCCGTCTCATCCATGACCACGAACCGGTCGGCGTCGGTGAAGCCGGCCGCCTTCAGATAGAGGTCCCATCTGAAGCCCGGCGCGAAGGCATTCAGCTGCGACAGGGTCATCGTGCGCAGCGCGTCCTCGGCGCTGAGCGAACGGTCCTCGTCCGTATGCGCCTGCGCGATCTTGCGCTCGAGATTGTAGATCCGCTGCGAAGCGCCCTGAGGGTCGGGATGGCCAATCAGCTTCAGGATGTTGGTGACATGTACGCGGTAGCCGAACCGCAGGGATTCATCCTGCAGGCCGACGGAAATGTAATAGCCGCGATGCGGCATGCCGAGTCCCGCTTGCGACAGCCACACGGCGTTGCGATCGGGATCGGCCGGACTGGGCGCCACGCTCGCCCCGACCGGCGAGTTGTAGCCGATGACGCCCATCAGGCTCATCATCTCGTCCATCGTCTTCACGCCACGGATGCGGTCCAGGAAAGGCTTCAGCGGTTCGGTTCCACGCGCTTCGATCGTCTGCACATCCATCGCCGACGTGTAGAGATCCGCGATCTTGCGCTCGATCGTGCCTGCCTTCGGGTTCGATGCGACGATCTCCTCGATCATCTGCCGCACGCCTGCGTCCGATTTTTCCTGCAGATCTTCCGCCGGCCCGCCCGAAAGCTTGTCAGGCGGCAACTGGTAGGAGGCGAGCCAGTCGCTGTTGACGTAGTTGTAGAAGTCCTGGCCCGGCGCGGTCTTCTCGCTGTCCAGCGGCTCCATGCTGATGGCGGCCTGCCCGGGGCCGTCGTCCCCGGTCACGTCGAGCATCGCAACCGTTTCAACCGGCTGGGACGTGCACGCGGCAAGCAACAGCGCAGCGGCGGCTGCCGCCTGTGTCAGGCGCTTCAGCAGGCTGGAAGCCAAGGCGTTTCCCCTGAATTCTTCTTATCGGTCACAACTCTTCGGCCCGCCCGCGCGGGGGGTCAAGCGTGGCAAGCGGTTGCGCTGTTCCGCCAACGAAAAGCCCGCGGTTACATGGGGAACCGCGGGCCTCGATTTACCTGCGTTGCGTTCGCAGCCTACCAGATGCGGACACGCTGTTCAGGCGCGATATACATCTTGTCGCCTTCCTTCACGCCGAAGGCGGCATACCACTCGTCGATGTTCGGCACGACGCCGTTGACGCGGTATTCCGGCGGCGAGTGCGGGTCGGTGGCGAGCAGGTTGCGGGTGTTGTCCTCGCGGCCCATCGCGCGCCAGACCTGGGCCCACGACAGGAAGAAGCGCTGGTCGCCGGTGAGGCCGTCGAGCACGGGTGCTTCCTTGCCGTTCAGCGACTGCTTGTAGGCAGTGTAGGCCATGATCAGGCCGCCGAGGTCGCCGATGTTCTCGCCGGTGGTGAGGGCGCCAGAGATGCAGGCGTCAGGCAGCGGACAGTACTTGTCGTACTGCGCGTTGAGGGCTGCGGTCTTGGTCAGGAACTTGGCCTTGGTGTCGGCCGACCACCAGTCGCGCTGAACGCCATTGGCGTCGAACGCTGAACCCTGGTCGTCGAAGCCGTGGCCGATCTCGTGGCCGATCACGCCGCCGATGGCGCCGTAGTTGACCGCCGGGTCGGCGTTCACGTCGAAGAACGGCGCCTGCAGTATGCCGGCAGGGAAGGTGATCTGGTTCATCAGCGGATTGTAGGACGCGTTCACGGTTTGCGCGTTCATGCCCCATTCGTCGCGATCAACCGGCCCGCCGAGACGGGCGACCTGACGGTTCCACTCGAACTGTCGGGCGTTCATGACGTTCTCGAACAGCTTGGCCTTGTCGACCTGCATGGCGGAGTAGTCGCGCCACTTGTTCGGATAGCCGACGCGAACCTCGAAGTTCCCGAGTTTCTTGAGGGCTTCGGCGCGGGTGGGATCATCCATCCACTCAAGCTTCTCGATGCGGCCCTTGAGCGCCGTGTTGAGGTTGGCGACCAGCTCGTCCATCTTCGCCTTGTTCTCGGGTGGGAAGAACTTGGCTGCATAGGCTTCGCCCAGGGCTTCGCCAATGTTGTTGTCGAGCAGGGTCACGCCACGCTTCCAGCGGTCGCGCTTCACCGGCACGCCGCGCAGCGTCTTCGAGAAGAACTCGAACGAGGCGTCGTCGAAGGCCTTGTTGAGGAAGGTCGCGTTGTCGGACGCCATGTGGAAGGTGAGATACTTCTTCCAGGCGGCGATCGGTTGCGAATCGACCAGCTTGGCGCCGGCGGTGATCGACGTGTCGCCATAGGCAACCGCGGTGGTGATCTGCGGAATGCCGGCGTCCTTGGCGAACTGCTCGATGTCGAAGTTCGGGACGAGCTTCTTGAAGTCGGCGGCGGACATGCCCTTGAAGGCCTTGTCCGGCACGCGCAGGGCTTCCTGCGTCCAGTGGCCCTTGGCGATCTCGGTCTCGAACTTGATCACCGTATCGGCGGAGGCCGCAGGCGTCGCATCGCCGAGGAGTTCGAAGACCTTGGTGACGTAGGCTTTGTAGGCGGCACGGTAGCCGTCATACTTCTCGGACTTCTCGAGATAGTAATCGCGGTCCGGCATGCCGAGGCCGCCTTGCGCGCCCCAGACAGCATAGCGGGTCGGATCGGCGACATCGGCCTCGATGCCGATGCCGAACGGCGAGGCATAGCCGACCTTGGCGATCACCTTCAGCAGGCCGGCCTTGTCGGCGATGCCGTTGATCTCGTCGATATACGGCTTCAGCGGTTCGATCCCGCGCGTCTCGAGCGCGGCTTCGTCCATCCACGATGCGTAGAGATCAGCAGCCTTGGCGACGTTGGAGCCGGCGGCGGGCGGGGCGGCGGCGAAGCCGTCGATGATCGACTTCACATCGTTCTCGGACTTCACGCCGAGCTCGTCGAACGAGCCGTAGCGCGCCTTGTCTTCCGGGATGGTGAAGGTCGCGAGCCATTTGCCGTTGGCGTACCTGAAGAAATCGTCGCCGGGCTTCACGGCCTCGTCGCGGTTGGTGAGGTCGATGCCCCACGCGCCGAGCGTGGCTTTCGCGGCGGGCGCCGCGGGAGCCGGCGTTTCGGGAGAGCATGCGGCAAGCAACGCTGCCGCCGAGGCGGCAAGAAGAAGAGACATTCTCATGAAGGGCACCTCTGGAAATCGGTCTTCGCCGGCATTGGCGGCGGTCGGCACGATTTGTCCCAGCGCTGGAACCCTGTCAACGTTCCTTATCGGAAAACAATAAGCAATGTGGCGGCCTCGACACGAAAACCAAGACAAATCAGGCATATCGATCTATGTCTGATGGCATGACGGATCTGCCAGACGATCCCGCTTCTCCCGTGTCCCCACCGGCAAGCGTCGCCAGCCGCCGCGCGCGCGATTTCCGCATCATCGGCGGCGCCGCCATCGCCGTGCTCGTCGCGCTCGCGCTGGTCGGGCAGGCGACGTGGATTTCCGCGCTTCTCGGCGCGGTCATCATCGGCGCCGTATGCGTCGGCTGGTTCTTCGGCACCGTCGATCCCGCGATCGACAATGCGGCTCCCGAAGTTGTGGAAGGCGATCCCGCGCTGGCCGAGCCTCGCCGCCGCGCCGAAGCCGACCGCAAGTTCCGCATCGCGCTGGTCGAGGCGCTGCCCGAAGCCGCCATGTACATCGACGCACAGGGCAAGGTCGAAGCCGCCAACCAGGCGGCGCGCCGCCAGTTCCGGTTCGTTGCGCCCGATCCGATGCTCTCGGCCGTCGTCCGCCGCCCCGAACTGCTCGACGCCGTGGCCGCCGCGCGCCGCACGGGCCAGGAGCAGCGCTTCGAGATCATCCAGCGCGAGGAGACGGATCGCCATTTCGCCGGCGCCGCGGCCCCGCTCGGTTCAGGCGTCCTCGTCAGCCTGCACGACTTCACCGACATCAAGCGCATGGAGCTGGCGCGCGTCGATTTCCTCGCCAATGCCAGCCATGAGCTTCGCACGCCGCTCACCTCGCTCTCCGGCTTCATCGAGACGATGCGCGGCCCTGCGCGCGATGACCCGGAAGCGCGGGATCGTTTCCTCGAGATCATGCAGGGCCAGGCCGACCGCATGCGCCGCCTGATCAGCGATCTTCTCTCGCTCTCACGAATCGAACTGGTCGAACACCGCTCGCCGGAAGGCGAAGCCGACCTCGCCGCCGTCGTGAACGAGGCTCGCGATGCACTAACCCCGGTCGCAAAGGAGCGCGGCGTCGAACTCCGCGTTGCAGGCGCAAGCAGCGCCGTCAACGTCACCGGCGCCCGCGACGAGCTGGTCCAGGTCGTCCAGAACCTGATCGACAACGCGCTCAAGTACTCGGAGAAGGGCGGAACGGTCGATGTCGAGGTTCTCGCGGGCCTCGGCGCGGATGAAGCCGTCGCCATCGCGGGTCGCCGCTGGGAAGACGCCGGCCGCATGGCCATCGTCGCCGCGCCTGACGCCGCCCCGGCCCGCGCCTTCGCCGTGCTGCGTGTTACCGACGCCGGCCCCGGCATCGAACGCCAATACCTGCCGCGCCTGTCCGAGCGCTTCTACCGCGTCGACCAGGGCCGTGGCCTCAAGCCCGGCACGGGCCTTGGCCTCGCCATCGTGAAACACGTCGTCCAGCGCCACCGCGGCGGCTTTCTGGTCGAAAGCGACCCCGGCCGCGGCTCCGCCTTCGGCGTCGTCCTCCCGATGGCCGGCGGCCAATAGCAACACGCCTGTCGTCCGCTGAAACGAAATCGGGCCGGAGCATTGCTGCCCCGGCCCGTTCTGCCTGCAGGTCGCCGAAGCAAGGAATACGGCGCCGTCACCCGCACGGGCGAGATGGCGCTGCTGTCCCTTGCCGGGCTTGCCTACAGGAGATGCTGTTCCGCCTCGTCGCGGTGCTTCTTCAGGTATTTCATGAAGGGCGTGCCGCCCGTGCCGACATCTGTGTCGTTGCCGAGCGAGTCCTTGCCCTGCTTGTTGATGTAGCTCGCCGCATATTCCAGATGCCGCGTCCTGAACCGCGCCAGGCTCCTGATGCAGGTATTGTACAGCTCCTTCAGCACCGGCGATCCGCTCTTCTGGATGAATGCCCGAAGGTGCGAGCGGGTCCGCACTTCGTCCACGAACGTGCGGTGCGCGGGCGGGCGATAGATGTGCAGCTCGTCGAGGAATGTCCGCAGCGGATCGGCCGCATGCCCCACGCCCAGCAGCGCGTCCATCGACGGCACGATGGTTGACTGCGATCCCGTCTGTCCGCGGAAGCTCTGCGGCTTGCCGCCCGTCTCCGCGACGCCCTCGTAGACCAGCCCCGCCGCCAGAGCCGGATTGTCCTTCCAGCCATGGATGTAAGGCCGCACGCGATGGAAGTAGACGTAAGGATCGCACCGCTCCGGCATCCGGTCGAAGATCGCGTTCACATCGTCCCAGCCCTTGTTGACGATCGCGAGCCCCGCCTCGATGGCCTTTTCATCGCCATTGTCCGCTGCCTCCATCAGCGCCGGGATCTGCGCCAGCATCCCGCCTGCGCGCGCCTCGATGGCGACATGCACCAGCACGAACCAGGCTTCGTCCTGCCCGGCCAGGAAGTTCTGGATCATCCAGATATTGTCGAGCGAGATCGGCCCCTTGCGGTCGAGCCTATCCCAGTTGTCGAGCACATAGGCAGAGTAGGGCAGCAGCGGCTGCTGGCCGAGCCGCTTCGCCAGCGCCCACATCGGCACGGCCAGCGGCGCCGGCAGCACGGTCGGCGCCTGCGCCTCGCCCCAGACATAGGCCTGCACCATGAACGAGTAGCGGACCATCGCGGCGCGAACCTGGGCCTCACTGGCTCCCGCGCAGAACGCCTTGAGGTCCAGCACGGGCAGGGCTTCCAGATGCTTCCGCACCCGGCCAGTCAGCAGGGTCCGGGGCAGGTCCCGGGCGGCCTGTTCAGGCGCCGCCAGCTCGGACGGCAGGGTCACATCCGCTGCGTCATAGGAGCAAAGAAAACCTCGTTCCGGCGTCATATCGTGGTCGGAAAGCTTCAAAACGGCGGCCATACGGGCGATTCCCTACCTCGAAAGACGTGTGCGCGGCAGAAAACACACCCGAAATCGCGTGTAAATGCGCGCTGCAGCAGGCGACGGAGCGTCACCCAGCCCCTTATCCACAGCTTGGGCGGTCATTTCACACCCGTAACACCCTGCCGCAGGTGGGAATCCGGCGACCTTCGCGGGACTGTCACAATTGCCCGCTAGGGCCTATCTGCGGGACCGGATACCGCGCGGAGCGGAGAGGGTGATGAGCCGAATGGAAACGATCGCGCCGCCCCGCGTACAAGCGCCGGTCGCTGTGGCCGCAACCGCCATCGCCAAGGTCCGCGCGAAATCGGTCTCCGTCTTCTACGGCGACAAGCAGGCGCTCTTCGATGTCTCGCTCGACATGCCGGAAAAGTCGGTCACGTCGCTGATCGGCCCGTCTGGCTGCGGCAAGTCCACCTTCTTGCGCTCGATCAACCGGATGAACGACACCATCCCCGGCTGCCGCGTCACCGGCGAGATCTCGATCGATGGCGACAACGTCAACGACAAGTCGATCGATCCGGTCCTTCTGCGCGCCCAGGTCGGCATGGTGTTCCAGAAGCCGAACCCGTTCCCGAAGTCGATCTTCGACAACGTCGCCTACGGCGTTCGCCTTCATGGTCTCGCCACTTCGAAGCGCGAACTCTCGCAGATCGTCGAAACCTCGCTGCAGAAGGCCGGACTCTGGGGGGAGGTGAAGGACCGCCTCGCCGCCTCGGGCATGAGCCTCTCCGGCGGCCAGCAGCAGCGCCTCGTCATCGCGCGCGCCATCGCCGTGAACCCCGAAATCATCCTGATGGACGAGCCGTGCTCGGCCCTCGACCCGATCGCCACCGCCCGCATCGAGGAACTGATCGACGAGCTGAAGGCCAATTACTGCATCATCATCGTCACGCACTCGATGGCCCAGGCCGCGCGCGTCTCGCAGCAGACGGCCTTCTTCCATCTCGGCAAACTCGTCGAGGCGGGCGCCACCGAGCAGATCTTCACGAACCCCAAAGATACCCGCACGCAGGACTACATCACCGGCCGTTTCGGATAGGGCGCATAGCCTGTACCATCCCTATCTTGTGGCTGATGTGAAAGGACACAGGTCATGACCGAACACACAGTCAGGTCGTTTTCGCAGGACCTTGAAGAGCTTTCCGGCGATCTTGCCCGCATGGGCGGGCTCGCCGAGGACATGCTGTCCGACGCCATCCAGGCCATCGCCACGCGCGATCTAGCCCTTGCCGAAACCGTCGTCGCCCGCGATCCGCAGATCGACGCCCTGCAGGTCGAGGCCGAGAAGAAGATCCTCCGTCTCCTTGCACTCCGGCAACCGCTTGCCCGCGACCTGCGCCAGACCATCTCGGCGCTGAAGATCGCGTCCGAGCTCGAGCGTATCGGCGACCTCGCCAAGAGCATCGCCAAGCGCGTGAAGCTGGTCGACAAGATCGAGCCCACTGCCGCCCTCAAGGGCGTCGCCCGCATGGGCAAGCTGGTGACCGCCCAGCTCAAGCGCGTACTCGACGCCTACACCGCGCAGGAAACCGACGCCGCCAACAAGGTGTGGTCGCGCGACGAGGAAGTGGACGAGCACTACCAGTCGCTCTTCCGTGAAGTCGTCACCTACATGATCGAGGATCCGCGCACGATCTCCGCCTGCGCGCATCTGCTTTTCGTCGCAAAGAATCTGGAACGGATCGGCGACCACTGCACGAATATCGCCGAGGAGGTCTACTTCCTCGTCACCGGCGAGCAGCTCCCAACAGACAGGCCCAAAGTCGATGCCCTCAACAGCAACTGAACTCGATCGGCCTGCCATGCGCCCCGCGGCCGCGACCAAGCCCTACGCCCTCATCGTCGAGGACGAGTCGGCGCTGGTGGAGCTGATCCGGTACAACCTGATCAAGGAAGGCTACGAAATCTCGGTCGCCACCGATGGCGAGGATGCCCTGCTGCAGATCGAGGAACGCCAGCCCGACATCGTCCTGCTCGACTGGATGCTGCCCAAGCTCGCCGGCATCGAGGTCGCCCGCCGCCTGCGCTCCAAGGCTTCGACGCGCAACCTGCCGATCATCATGCTCACGGCACGCGCCGAAGAGACGGACCGCATCCGCGGCCTCGACGTCGGCGCCGACGACTACATGACCAAGCCGTTCTCGATGTCGGAGCTCGTCGCCCGCATCCGCGCCGTCATGCGCCGCATCCGCCCCGCGCTGGCCGACGATATCGTGGTGGTCGGCGACATCCAGATCGACCGCGCCGCACACCGCGTCGTGCGCAACGAGATCGAGATCCATCTCGGGCCGACCGAATTCCGCCTGCTGGACTACTTCATCCAGCACCCCGGCCGCGTGTTCAGCCGCGAACAGCTGCTCGACGCCGTCTGGGGCTCGGACGTCTATGTCGAAACCCGCACCGTCGACGTCCACATCGGCCGCCTGCGCAAGGCGCTCAGCAAGGGCGGCGGCGAAGACCCGATCCGCACCGTCCGCTCGGCCGGCTACGCGCTGAACACCTAGTCCACTGCGAGCGCGAACATCGCGATCGTGTCGTGCGTGAAGTTCTGCGCGGCGTAGAAGCCCTTGGCGCCGTCATTGTCCGTCTCGGTCGCAACCCACGCGTAGCCGCAGCCCTGCGCCGTGCCCCAGTCGAGCATGGCCTGGATCATGTCCGTGGCGATGCCGCGCCGCTGGTGCGAGGGCGCGGTGCCCAGATTGTCGATGTAGAGGTCCGGGCCGCGATCCGGCTGGAGGTGAACGCTGCCGCGAATCTGCCCCACGACAAGGTCGCCATCCACGGCCACGAACATGGCGTGCAGGGCGTCGGCGACATACGCGGCGATCCGGGCCGGATCGATCTCATGGTCGAACACGTCAGGATCGACCCTGCCGAGCAGGGCGGCATTGGCGGCCGTCACTTTGACAATCGAGATGCCCATTTCGTCTCCGGTAGGGGGTTGAGCCCAATATCCGTGGCTCGCCAGCGCCGTGTCAAAGCTCCGGCACAGGGCGCCGCCGCCTTTCTTCCCCCGTGCGAAGCGCGGGGGAGGTGGATTGTGCGCTCTCGCGCGCAAGACGGTTGGGGTGAGCGACGGCGCCGAAGGCGCGATTTGGTCCGGTGGACCAAATCGAGAAGCGAACGCCCCGGCAGGGGCAGCCTCAAGCTGCGCAATTCCGCGGAATCCAGAACACCCCCGCCGAAACTTTTCTCAACCCTTCCAACGCCCTGACGAGATCGAAGTGTAGGATCTGGATCCACCAATCCACCACCCGCCCGGCCTGCCGCATACTCCGCCCACGAAACGGACGGAGACGCCCCATGAACCCTGCCGCCCGGCGAGCGGAAGAATCGGAAGAATCCAGATTTCCGTCGCCGATTTTTTGATCTTGAGCCCGACCCGATTCTCCAGGTTGCCGACATGACCGGATTTTCAGACCGAATTTCTCGACGAATTTCGAAAACAGCCGAATCCGACGAATCCGACGAATCGGAAGAATTGAAGGAATCCGAATCCGGCGAATTCCGCCTTCCGGGTGACAACCCCGGCTCTCCCGCCTAAAGCCTCCGCCAGAGACCGGAGCTGCCCATGATCCCCCGCTATTCCCGCCCCGAGATGACGGCGATCTGGTCGCCCGAGACGCGCTACTCCATCTGGCTGGAGATCGAGACGCTTGCCGCCGAGGCGATGGCCGAGCTTGGCCAGATCCCGAAGAACGTGCCCAAGGCTGTCCGCGAGCGCGGCGGCTTCAACGTCGACCGCATCGACGCCATTGAGCGTGAAGTGAAGCACGACGTCATCGCCTTCCTGACCTCTGTGGCGGAACACGTCGGCGAGGAAGCCCGCTTCCTCCACCTCGGTATGACCTCGTCGGACGTGCTCGACACCTGCCTCGCCGTGCAGCTGCAGCGCGCCACTGACATCCTGATCAAGGGCGTGGACCGCGTCCTCGCCGCGCTCGAAAAGCGCGCGTTTGAGCACAAGCTGACGCCCACCATCGGCCGCAGTCACGGCATCCATGCCGAGCCCACCACCTTCGGCGTCAAGCTCGCCGGCTTCCACGCCGAGATGGCCCGCGGCCGCACCCGCCTCGAAGCCGCGAAAGCGGAGATCGCCACCTGCGCCATCTCCGGCGCCGTCGGCACCTTCGCCAACATCGATCCGCGCATCGAGGAAATGGTCGCGAAGAAACTCGGCCTTGCCGTCGAGCCCGTCTCCACGCAGGTCATCCCGCGCGACCGCCACGCCGCCTACTTCGCCGCCCTCGGCGTCGTCGCCTCGTCGATCGAACGCATCGCCACCGAAATCCGCCACCTCCAGCGCACCGAAGTGCTCGAAGCCGAGGAGTATTTCTCCGAAGGCCAGAAGGGCTCGTCAGCCATGCCCCACAAGCGCAATCCGGTGCTCACCGAAAACCTTACCGGCCTCGCGCGCCTCGTCCGCTCGTCGGTCGTGCCCGCGATGGAAAACGTCGCCCTCTGGCATGAGCGCGATATCTCGCACTCATCGGTCGAGCGCGGCATCGGCCCCGACGCCACCATCCATCTCGACTTCGCGCTCAACCGCCTTGCCGGCGTGATCGAGCAGTTGTTGGTCTATCCCGAAAACATGCTGGCGAACCTCAACCGGCTCGGTGGTCTGCATAACTCGCAGCGCGTTCTGCTGGCGCTGGTGGAGAAGGGCGCAAGCCGCGAGGACGCCTACCGTCTCGTGCAACGCAACGCGATGAAGGTGTGGCGCGATGCGAACCGCAAGGAAGGCGACTTCCTCCACAATCTCGAAACCGACGCCGATGTCTCGAAGCTGCTGACCAAAGCCGAACTCGGCGACATGTTCGACCTCGACTACCACTTCAAGAGTGTCGACGTGATCTTCAAGCGCGTGTTCGGCAGAAGCTGAAAAAGAACTGGGCCGGAAACCCCCTCCGGGTCTCCGGCCCAAGGCCATGATGGCGGAACGAGCAAACGCGCGGGGGACGCGCTCTCGCTCCAGCCGGACCCGCATGGCGCCCAGGGGGACGGGGCGCAGCATCCGCTCTGGTGGGGAGCGGGACAGGAGCAGGGTCCGGTTGTGAGGCCCAGACCAGCGGAGGGCCGGTCTTCAGGATCGATGCTGCGTCCGATCCCTTAAGGAAGCGGCCCGTTCCGGAAACGCTGTTTTACAAATCGCATTCACCATGCGCGCACGGAGGATGCTTCGCGGTGGCACAGACCCGGGAATCATCCGCGAAAACACGCGTGCCCGCATGCGCGGCTTGGTGAACAGGCCGCTGGCGCAACAGGAAGTTTGTGGAGGCCGATGGAGTAGCTGGCGCTACTTTTTCTCGGCTTTGACCTGCTCGATGGCCGTTTCCATCAGCTCGGACATCTGCCGCTGGAGCTGGTGGTCTGTTATCGCGACGCCCGCAGCGTCCAGATCGCCTTTGACCTTCCGGAAAACGTCTTCATCGCCGGGGGCCTCGAAGTCTGATTTCACAACTTCCGTGGCGTAGGTGGCGGCCGCTTCGCCCGTTTTGCCGAGCTTTTCGGCGGCCCAGAGGCCCAAGAGCTTGTTTCGACGGGCATTTGCCTTGAACCGGAGTTCCTGATCGAGAGCAAATTTGCCCTCTTCCGCACCGGCACGCTTCTCGAAACCGCTCACTACTGTCTCCCTCACGTCGCTTGCGCCGCGCGCATCTCCGCTCGATATAGCCTCTGCGAGAGGCCAAAAACACCCCCGCGACGACGCTATACGCGACGATCCCGGCGGGATGGGCTAGGAAGCCTTTTTCCTACACGAGTCGGAACGGGGGCAAGCCGTTTTCGGCCAGGAGACGAGTGATGGTGAAGCGGCGGAAAATCTACGAAGGCAAGGCCAAGATCCTCTACGAGGGTCCCGAACCAGGCACGCTGATCCAGTACTTCAAGGATGACGCGACCGCATTCAACAACGAGAAGCGCGCTGTGCTCGACGGCAAGGGCGTGCTCAACAACCGCATCTCCGAATTCGTGATGATGCAGCTGAACGCCATCGGCCTGCCGACGCACTTCCTGAAGCGCATCAACATGCGCGAGCAGCTGATCCGCGAAGTCGAGATCATCCCGCTGGAGGTCATCTGCCGCAACGTGGCGGCGGGTTCGATCGCCAAGCGCCTCGGCATCGAGGAAGGCACGCCGCTGCCGCGCTCGATCATCGAGTTCTGCTACAAGAAGGACGAACTGGGCGACCCGCTGGTGTCTGAAGAGCACATCACCGCGTTCAACTGGGCGACGCACCAGGAGATCGACGACATCATCGCGATGACGCTGCGCATCAACGACTTCCTCACCGGACTGTTTGCGGGCGCGCAGATCAAGCTGGTGGATTTCAAGGTCGAGTACGGCCGGCTCTATGAAGGCGAAATGGTCCGCACCGTGCTGGCTGATGAGATCAGCCCGGACTCGTGCCGCCTGTGGGACATGACCACCGGCGAGAAACTCGACAAGGACCGCTTCCGCCGCGATCTCGGCGGCGTCACCGAAGCCTATGCCGAGGTTGCGCGCCGTCTCGGAATCATCAAGGAAGCGGGCGGGGCCGAGATCCTGTCCTTTTCCCAAGAGTAAGCGCTGAGAATAGGCGAACCGATGAAAGCCAAAGTCCACGTCTCGCTGAAGGCTGGCGTGCTCGATCCGCAGGGCAAGGCAGTGGGCGATGCGCTCGGCCGTCTCGGCTTCGATGAGGTCGGCGCGGTTCGCTGCGGCAAGACCATAGAGATCGAGCTGAAGGACGGCCTGTCAAAGGCCGACGCCGAAAAGCGCGTGAAGGACATGTGCGAAAAGCTGCTCGCGAACACTGTCGTCGAGCGCTACTCAATCGAGATCGCCTGATCTCCAACGAAAATCGCGCGCCCGTTGGGCGCGCGATTGTGGCTTCCGGAAAGCTTGAAACCTATTTCGTGTCTTCGGCCGTCTTGGTCATGGCGTCGCCAACGGCGCCGACATCCTTGCCGAAGCCGGCAATCGTGTTGCAGGCCGACGCCATCAGCGGGGCCGCGAGCATCACAGCGAGAAGAAGTTTGCGCATGGGGTCACCCCTTGATTGTCCCGATAGGCGGAAGATGGCCCCTTGGGCCGGTTTCGGCAAGCTGGGCTAACTGGCGCAGCCCGGCGGCAGGCGGCCCTGTGCATCGCGTGCGCAGGAAGGCGGCGGGGCAGGCGGCTGCGTTCCGGCCTGCGCGCCTTCGGCCGTTCCGGCCAGAACGCCGCCAACGGCTTGTATGTCCTTGCCCAGACCAGCAACCGTGTTGCAGCCTGAGCACGCCAGAAGCGCCATGGCCAAGACCAGCCTGTTCATTTCGACCTCCACGGGCGCATGACACGCCCTCCCTTGGACCCAGAATCTGGCCAAAATCGGATACCAAATCCTTGCGGGGAAGTCATGACGCCTGCCCACTGGACGCCGATCCTGCTGCTGATCGGATCGAACATCTTCATGACGGCGGCGTGGTACGGCCACCTGAAGTTCAAGGAATCGCCGATCCTGCTCGCGATCTTCGTAAGCTGGGGCATCGCCTTCGTCGAATACTGCATGGCCGTGCCGGCCAACCGGATGGGGCACGCGGTCTATTCAGCCGCTGAGCTGAAGACGATGCAGGAAGTCATCACCCTCATCGTGTTCGCAGGCTTCTCGGTATGGGTGCTTGGCGAGCCTCTGACGTGGAAGCACGGGCTCGGCTTCGCGCTGATCGCGGCGGGCGCGGCAGTGATCTTCTACAAGTGAGGCGTCAGGCGGCGGCGCCTGTGACCTTGTGCTCGACCGTGAGCGGCTTGCACGACAGATCAGGCGTCGCCTCATAGACCATTGCCTTGCCAGCCCTGATCGCTTCGGCGTCGATCACGGGATCGCCGCTCGATTTCGTTACAGTCGCCGTCTTCACCGTGCCATTGCCGCTGGAGCAGACATTGAGCACGGTCTCGTAGGTTTTCTGCATGGCGCAGCCGCCGAGCGCAGCAGCCAGACCGGCAACGGCGAGGGCGGAAGTGATGATCCGCATGGCTTTCCCCTGTTCAGGAAAGCAGAGCGTAGGTCCGGCCCGTTTTCCGGTCAACTTTGCGCGTTTCCGGCCCTCGCGACTCGGGAACAAACCTGCTAGAGCGCGGCGCAAAGGGACCTGCCCTCAAGGGCCTGTTCTCAAGGGAATGCCCATGAAGTCCGCCGTCATTGTCTTCCCCGGCTCCAACTGCGACCGCGATGCGCAGACCGCCCTGCGGCAGATCACGGGGCAGGAGCCCACAATGGTCTGGCACAAGGACGGGAAGCTGCCCGACAAGCTGGACCTGATCGTTCTGCCGGGCGGGTTCTCCTATGGCGACTATCTTCGCTCCGGCGCGATGGCGGCGGCATCGCCCGTCGGCGATGCGATCCGGGCTCATGCGGCGGCAGGCGGTTACGTCCTCGCCATCTGCAACGGATTCCAGGTCGCGACCGAACTGGGCCTGCTTCCGGGCGCTCTCCTGCGCAACGCATCGTTGAACTTCGCCTGCCGTCCGCAGCAGCTCGCAATTGCCTCGAACTCCTCGGCGTTCACCGCCGGCTACAAGGACCAGCGCGAAGTCTCGTTTCCCATCGCGCACCATGACGGCAACTACTTCGCCGATGACGCGACGCTGGACCGGCTGGAAGGCGAGGGCCGCGTGGCGTTCCGGTATGTCGGCAATCCGAACGGTTCGGCGCGCGACATCGCAGGCGTGCTCTCGAACAATGGCCGCGTGCTCGGCCTGATGCCTCACCCGGAACGGGCGATGGCCGGCCAGGAAGGTGGAAACGACGGCGTGAAGCTGTTCGAAAGCCTGATGGCGGCGGCCTGATCCGGGCTGCTCAACCCTCGCGGGTTCTGCATTGAATTCAGCCGCGCGCGGGCGCGTTATGGCCGCGTCAGTCCGATGCGAGGCGATCCATGCGTCTGCTTGCTTTCTCTCTTGTTGCAATGATGTCCGCCGCGCCTGCCCTGGCGCAGCCCGGTAATCCTGTCGGGCCGGTGTTCGAGCCGAAAGCCGTCCGCGCCGAGAACTTCGACGTGGTGTTCGAGACGAAGGTCTCGACCATGCCGATGCCGACCTTGCCGCTGCTGCTGGGCCAAACACCCGACGCGCGCTGGGACGCGGTGGTCTGCAACGCGGACAAGGCGAGCACGGGCGCCGTGAAAGCCGAACCCTCCGCGCGCTGGGGCCATCTCGCGCCCGGCGCATGCACCATGTTCGCCAACACAAGGATGCTCGATCTGAGCACCGTGGAAGCCGACAAGGACTGGACCGCGAAGATCTATCTCCGCGCCCGGAAATAGCCGCCACTGAACCGCTGCGCGCCGACTCACGTATGCTGGGCTGATGAGATTCGTGGAAGCCGCCGGCGTATCGACGCATGTCGCCCAATGGGGCGACGCAGTCGATGACGTGCTCCTGATCCACGGCGCATCTTCCGACATGGGCGTGTTCGAGCCGACGGTCGTACCGCTGCTGGAGAAGCGTTTCCGGCTGACGGCCTATGACCGGCCCGGCATGGGATTTACCGCACAGCGTCCCGCCGATGCTGACAAGTTGGCCATTCAGGCCAATGTCGCTGCGGGTGTGATCGATTTACTAGGTCTGAATCGGCCGATCGTGATCGCGCATTCCTATGGCGGCGCTGTCGCGTTGCGGCTGGCGCTCGATCATGGCGCGAAGGTTGGCGGCCTCGTGCTGATTGCACCTGTCGCCTATTCGTGGCCCGGCGGTGTTTCATGGCATCTGCACTGGTCCTCGAACGCGCTGGTCGGGGGCCTCTTCAACAGCGTGCTGACGCGTCCTTTCGTCGGGGCGGCGGCGCATGCGGGAACGGTGGGCGCCTTCGCACCATCGATCCTGCCGGAAGGTTATTTCGAACGGGCAGGCGTGATGCGCGCCGTGCGCCCGTCTGCCATGCGCGCGAACTCAGGCGACGTGATCGCTCTCAAACGCGAAGTCACAGCGCAGCGGGATCGATACCCGACGCTTCAGATGCCTGTTGCCATCATGGCGGGCGACGGCGACAGCGTGGTGAGCCCGACAATCCATGCCCTGCAACTGGCGCAGAAGCTTCCAAATGCACGCATCGAAATCCTGCGTGGTGTCGGCCACCTGCCACATGAGGCGTCACCGGAGCGGCTGGCGAAACTGGTGGACTGGGTGCAGTCGTCGAAATAACGCGCCATCCGGCCGCATCTGCCTTGCTTATGCCGGTTCCGCGTTTATCTAAGAATCATTCCAATTCGGAGATTTGAGATGGCCCTGGATATCGGCATCGATGCCAAGACGCGGAAGAAGGTTTCCGGCGCGCTCGAGCAGGTCCTCGCGGATACGTATTCGCTCTACGCCAAGACGCACGGCTATCACTGGAACATCGAAGGGCCGCGCTTCCTCACGCTGCACACACTGTTCGAGACGCAGTACAACGAGCTCTGGCTGTCGCTCGACCTCATCGCCGAACGCATCCGTTCGCTGGGTCACTATGCGCCCTTCGGCAACTCAATCGCGACGAAGTCGACCATCAAGGGCGACCGTGGCGTGCCGTCGGAAGACGAGATGCTTGCGAACCTCGCGGCGGGCAACGAGGCGGTTGTGAAGGCTGCACGCGCGGCGCTTGAGACCGCCGAAGAAGCTGGCGATCAGGCGACCGCTGATCTCATGACCCAGCGCGTTTCCATCGGCGAGAAAGCTGCGTGGATGCTTCGGGCGCACCTCGCGAAGTAGCGACTTAAAATCTGAAGCTTATTGCGGCGCAGGGATCGGCTTGAAATGCCATTCCTGCGTCGTTGTTTTTCCATCCGCGACGCGGTCGACCTGGCTCTGCACGCCGCCGGCATTGTCGGAGAAATAGGCGATGGTGAGCGCACCGTCGGCTGCCTGGAAGGTGATGCGGCCGGGTTCGATCGCCTTCAGCGGCGTGAAGCTCCACTTCATGCCGTTGCGCGTGTTGGCAACGTCGAGGCCATAGACGCCTTCCGCATTGGGGCCGATCTTGTGGTACTCGGTGTAGGCGCGATCCGTTCCGATATTGGTCAGCGCCGTCCCCGTCACCACGCCATTCACCGGTCCGATGAAGGCCTCATAGACGAGGCTGCCGTTCGCGTTCGTGTGCACGCGCGCACCCTGCATCCATGTCAGCGATGCGGCTTCGGCGGGAATGGCGGGTGCGGGTGATTGGGGTGTCTGGGCCATGGCGCTTGCTGTCAGGAAAGCGGCGGAAAGTGCCGTCAGCATCAGCTTGTACATGACTATCTCCCCGAGCGGCGTCTCTGCGCCTGTCACAAGAGGCTAGCGGGACAAGGTGCGCTGCGCCAGCGGTTCAGGGCAGGCGGAGCAGAGCCTTGGGATCGGGGCAGATGGCGAGCCAACGGTCCTGTTCGCTGCGTTTGCATACGCCGGGATAGTCGCCCTTAGCCACGCCGATCTGCAGGATGATCTGGAAATGCAGGTGCGGCGCCCATCCGCCATTCTCGCGCTTCGTGCCCAGCTCAGCGATCTTCTCGCCAGCCATGAAGGCGGTGCCGGGCTTCAGGCCCTGCAGGCTGTCGCGGCTGAGATGGCCGTAAAGGGTATGAAAGGTCAGTCCCGGCGCTGGCGTGTGTTCGAGAATGATGGTGGGACCGTAGTCGCCTTCGGCTTCGTTGATGCGCGATGAGTGAACCTTGGCGTTGAGCGGGGTGACAACATCGGCGCCAGCCGGAGCAAAGATGTCGAAGCCTAGGTGCACTGTGCGTGGCTCTTCACCCTCGGGCGCGAACAGCACTTGCGAGTAGACGCCGCGATCCTCGCCATAGCCGCCTGCGCGAACGGGGTCACCGGGCTTCACGGGAGCATCGTCGATCTTGCCGGGTACGGCGCGATTTACGCCGGGCACAATCTCGATCCCAGTGGGGCGGAGCGTGGCAAGCCAGCGATCGTAAGTTGCCCGATCCGCCACAACCTTACTCCGCTGCGACCTTGGCGTGGGTCGGCAAGCCCTCGAGATATTTCTCGGCTTCCAGCGCCGCCATGCAGCCAAGGCCCGCGGCGGTCACTGCCTGCCGGAACACGTCGTCGGCTACGTCGCCCGCAGCGAACACGCCAGGGATGGAGGTTGCGGTCGAGCCGGGCGTGGTGTGCAGATATCCGCCGAGTTTCATCTCGAGCTGGCCCGTGAAGAGCTGCGTCTGCGGCGCATGGCCGATGGCGATGAAGATGCCATGGACAGGCTGCTCGGTAACTACGCCCGTCTTCAGGTTGCGCAGCTTCGCCTTCGTCACGCTGAGCGGGCCTTCCTGTCCGATCACGTCAGTCAACTCGGTGTCCCATAGGACTGTGACTTTCGGGTTCTTGAACAGGCGATCCTGCAGGATCTTCTCCGCGCGGAAATGGTCGCGGCGGTGAACGACAGTCACCTTCGAGGCGAAGTGCGTCAGGTGCAGCGCCTCTTCCACAGCGGTGTTGCCGCCGCCGACGACGATGACTTCCTTCTGCTTGTAGAAGAACGCGTCACACGTGGCGCATGCTGAAACGCCGAACCCTTTGAATTTCGACTCGCTCTCGAGGCCCAGCCACTTGGCTTGCGCGCCCGTCGCAATCACCAGCGCGTCGCAGGTGTAGATCGCACCTGAGTCGCCCGTGAGCTTGAACGGCTTCGTCTTCAACTCGGCCTTGATGATGTGGTCCTCGACCATCTCCGTGCCGACGTGGATGGCCTGTGCGCGCATCTGGTCCATCAGCCAGGGGCCCTGGATGACGTCAGCGAAGCCCGGATAGTTCTCGACGTCGGTCGTGATGGTCAGCTGCCCGCCCGGCTGGATGCCGGCGATCAGCATCGGCTTGCGCAGCGCCCGCGCGGCATAGATCGCAGCCGTGTATCCGGCCGGGCCGGAGCCGAGGATGATGATCTGGGAGTGGCGTGCCGCGGTCATGTTTCGTCCTCTGCTGGCCTTTCCTAGCCGCCCGTTTCCGGGTGCGGAATGGGGCAAGGCGCGCCAGCTTCCATATTCTGGGGATGCGACTGTGAACGGAAAAGGTCCGGGACCGTACCCATTGGCTCAGTTGAGTTTTTCTAGCGGTTCGGATGGCGCTGGAGCAGCAGTTTCACGATCTCGTCCGCCGCCCGGGCCGCCTCGCGGATCGGCGGGTAGGTCCAGTCGTGGATGCCGCCCGAGAACCAGCGCGCTGCCCCTTGGGCGATGAAGCCCTGGTGCAGGAGGTCGAACCGGGGCGATGAGCCTTCAAGCTTCAGGATGTGGATCGGCTTCCCGAAGAAGGCGGGGTCGGACAGCATGTTGGCGCTGTCCTCTGTCACCAGAGCGGCGTCGCAGAGCGATAAGAAGGCGGCATAGGGGTTCGGGCCGTCGCGCGGCTCATCCTCCCAGAAGACCGCCTGAAGCTCGCCTGCGAGCTTCCTGAAGCGCTCGCGAATGGCGCCCGGCGTGCGTCGGGAGATCGTGATCCAGAACTGCCTGCCTTGAGCCAGCTTGCGCAGGTCCGTCTCGATCGCAGCGGCGCGCGCTTCCGTGAATCGATGAGTCTTCGAATCGCCGCCGAGCGTTACGAGTACCTTCTGGCCTTCGGCCTGCAACAGGTGACCGAACCGCTGCTTCGCTTCCGCGACCCGCTCGGACGAGAACCAGACGGGCGAGCCGAGGATCGGGAACACGTTCGGCCCGGTGAGGCCATCATGTTCTGGCGGGATCACGAGGTCGAACGGCGCCAGCGATACCTTCGGATGCTGCGTCTGGACGACCAGCGTCTTGCCGCCCGACATCTTTCGCATCATGCGCGAATAGGGGATCGAGCGCCGTCCCGCAGCGATCCATACATCCGGCCACGGCGCCGAAAGCAGTGCGCGCTGCTCTTTTGGCAAGGCTGACAGTGGAGCGGGCCATAGGTCCGGTTGGAACGCCAGCTGCAGGCCTTCCGGCTGCAGGATCAATTCGCGGGTTTGGGCATCGCTGTTGAGATGCGCGAGCTTCGCCGCGCGCTCAGGTTCGGCAAGCGCAGCCGCCAATGCCTTCGTCTGGTTGAGAATGCCAGCCCGACCATCGGCAACGCACCAGACCGACGGACCACGCGCCACGTTACTTCCAGCTGATCGAGACGATCTCGTACGACTTCGCGCCGCCCGGTGCGGAAACTTCGGCGGTGTCGCCCTCTTCCTTGCCGATCATCGCGCGCGCGATGGGCGAAGAGATCGAGATCTTCTTGTTCTTCACGTTGGCTTCGTCCTCGCCAACGATCTTGTAAGTGAAGCTCTCGCCGGTGTCCTCGTCGGTCACCTTCACGGTGGCGCCGAACTTCACGGTCTTGCCGGCGAGGCGCGACGTGTCGATCACCTCGGCATGGGCGAGCTTGCCTTCGAGTTCCGCGATGCGGCCCTCGATGAAGCTCTGCTTCTCCTTGGCGGCGTGATATTCCGCGTTCTCCGACAGGTCGCCATGGCTGCGCGCCTCCGAGATCGCCGCAATGATGTTCGGGCGCTCCTCGGACTTCAGGATCTTCAGTTCGGCCTGCAGGGCCTCGAAGCCCTCAGACGTCATGGGAATGCGCTGCATGGGTAGTCCTGTTCAAAACACCGGAATTACGCGGAAGCATTCGACCGCGCGGTGGCAGCAGCGCGGTCAGAAGGATCAAGAGTAGGTCTGAAGCGCTCCGGCTTCAAGCGGGTGTGTTTTCAGCGACCTGATGGCCTGGACGGCCGCTCGGGCCCCGGAAATCGTCGTGTAGTATGGAATGCCGTGCTGTAGGGCGGCCCGGCGGATTGACGCCGAGTCCATCAGTGATTGCGCCCCTTCCGTGGTGTTGAACACCAGCTGGATCTTGCCGTTGAGCAGGGCGTCCACGACGTGGGGCTGGCCTTCGAGGACCTTGTTCACCCGCTCGAGCTTGATGCCGCGCTCGGCAAGAAACTGTGCAGTGCCGCCCGTGGCGATGATGGTGAAGCCCAGTTCGGCGATGTCGCGCGCCGTCTGCTCGATCGATGCCTTGTCGCTGTCGCGTACCGAGATGAACACGCAACCCTTGGCCGGCAGCGCCATTCCGGCTGCGATCTGACTCTTGAGGTAGGCCGCGCCGAACGACGTATCGAGGCCCATGACCTCGCCGGTCGAACGCATCTCCGGTCCCAGCAGCGGATCGACGCCCGGGAAGCGCGAGAAGGGGAACACGGCTTCTTTCACGGCGATCCGCGGACCGGTGATCGGGCCTGGCCCGAGGTTGAACGCGGCGAGCTTCTCGCCCGCCATCACCTTCGCGGCGATGGCGGCGAACGGCTTGCCGACGGCTTTCGCGACGAAGGGCACGGTGCGCGAAGCGCGGGGGTTGGCTTCGAGGACATAGATCTCATCGCCCTTCACCGCGAACTGCACGTTCATCAGGCCCTTGACGTTGAGCGCCTTGGCCAGCTTGCGCGCCTGGTCCGAGAGTCGGTCCACGATTTCCTTCGAGAGCGTGTAGGGCGGGATGGAGCAGGCGCTATCGCCTGAGTGGATGCCGGCTTCCTCGATGTGTTCCATGATGCCGGCGACGTGGGTCGCGTCGCCATCGCACATCGCATCGACGTCGACCTCGATGGCGTCGGAGAGATAGCGATCAACTAGCAGCGGCGTATCGCCGGAGACCTGCACGGCCTCGCGGACGTAGCGCTTTAGGTCCTTCTCGTCATGGACGATTTCCATCGCGCGACCGCCGAGCACGAAGCTCGGACGCAGCATGACGGGATAACCGATGCGGTTGGCGGCGGCGATTGCTTCTTCGTCCGTGCGGGCGATGGCGCTCGGCGCCTGCTTGAGGCCGATCTTGTCGAGCAGTTTCGAGAACAGCTCGCGATCTTCTGCGAGATCGATTGAGTCCGGCGTCGTGCCAAGGATCGGCGCGCCGGATTTCTTGAGGCCCTGCGCCAGCTTCAGCGGCGTCTGGCCGCCGAACTGCACGATGACGCCCATGAACTCGCCTGCCGATTGCTCGACATGGATGATCTCGGTCACGTCCTCGAGCGTGAGCGGCTCGAAATAGAGACGATCCGATGTGTCGTAGTCGGTCGAGACCGTCTCAGGGTTGCAGTTCACCATGATGGATTCGATCTTCAGATCGGCCATGGCGAAAGCGGCGTGGCAGCAGCAGTAGTCGAACTCGATACCCTGACCGATGCGGTTCGGGCCGCCGCCGAGGATCATCGCCTTCTTGCGTGTTGAGGGCTCTGCCTCGTTCTGCGCCGGGATGGTTTCGCCGTTAGCGCCGATCCAGCCGGACTCGTAGGTCGAGTAGAGGTAGGGAGTCCTCGCCGCGAATTCGGCGGCGCAGGTGTCGATACGCTTGAACACGGGGCGGACGCCGGCCTTGTGGCGCTTGGCGCGTACGTCGAGTTCCTTGCCGCCCGTCAGCTGGGCGAGGCGCACGTCGGAGAAGCCCATCGCCTTGATGCGTGTCCACTCTTCGGCGTCCTTGGGCAGGCCGTTCTTCTTGATCGAGGCTTCTTCGGCGATGATCTCCGAGATCTGACGCAGGAACCATTTGTCGATCTTCGAGGCGTTGTGGATCTCGTCCACCGTCATGCCTTCGCGGAAAGCCTGGCCCACGTTCAGCAGACGTTTCTCGGTCGGCCGCGAGAGGGATGCGATGAGCGAATTGCGGTCGCTGCCGCCAGGTATTTCCTGTTCGCTGAAACCGGAGATGCCGGTTTCCAGCGAGCGCAGGGCCTTCTGGAGCGATTCCTGGAAGGTCCGGCCGATCGCCATCGCTTCGCCGACGGATTTCATCTGCGTTGTCAGCGTCTGGATCTGGTAGTTCAGCGCCGGGTCCGTGCTCTTGTACTTTTCGAAGGCAAAGCGTGGGATCTTCACAACAACATAGTCGATGGTCGGCTCGAACGAGGCCGGGGTCACGCCTGTGATGTCGTTGGTGAGTTCGTCGAGCGTGTAACCGATGGCGAGCTTCGCCGCGATCTTGGCGATCGGGAAGCCGGTGGCTTTTGACGCCAGTGCAGACGAGCGAGACACGCGCGGGTTCATCTCGATGATGACGAGGCGGCCATTGTCCGGGTTGACGGCGAACTGCACGTTCGACCCGCCCGTCTCGACGCCGATCTCGCGCAGCACGGCGATCGAGGCGTTGCGCATGACCTGGTATTCGCGGTCGGTGAGCGTAAGGGCGGGGGCGACGGTGATCGAGTCGCCCGTGTGCACGCCCATCGGGTCGATATTCTCGATGGAGCAGATGATGATGCAGTTGTCCGCCTTGTCGCGGACGACCTCCATCTCGAATTCCTTCCAGCCGAGCAGGCTCTCGTCGATCAGCACCTGGCTGACCGGCGACATCTGGAGACCGCGCGTGACGATCTCTTCGAACTGCTGGCGGTTGTAGGCGACGCCGCCGCCGAGGCCGCCGAGCGTGAAGGCCGGGCGCACGATGCAGGGCAGGCCGACGATCTCCATCTGCTTCATCGCTTCGGCGAAGCCAGCCTTAAGGTCGTATTCCGTCTTGCCGTCAGTCGTGCTGATCTCGGGCGAGGCGACGATGGCGGAGCGAGGCGACTCCAGCCCGATCTTGTCCATCGCGGTGCGGAACTTGGCGCGGTCTTCGGCCTTCTCAATTGCCTCAGCCTTGGCGCCGATCATCTCGACGCCGTGCTTCTTCAGCACGCCCATCTGTTCCAGCTTCAGCGCGCAATTCAGCGCCGTCTGGCCGCCCATGGTTGGGAGCAGCGCGTCGGGCTTTTCCTTCTCGATGATCTTGGCGACCATCTCCGGCGTAATCGGCTCGATATAGGTGGCGTCCGCCAGTTCCGGGTCGGTCATGATCGTGGCGGGGTTGGAGTTCACCAGGATGACCCGGTAGCCCTCCGACTTCAGCGCCTTGATCGCCTGCACCCCCGAATAGTCGAATTCGCACGCCTGACCGATCACGATCGGCCCGGCGCCGATCACCAGGATGGACTTGATATCTGTGCGCTTGGGCATGTCACCTGGCGAGGCTGGGAGACGGCAAATTGGCGGTGGGTTTAACGATGGTGAACAAGGGGCGCAACCCTTGCGGCGTCGCACCCATACGGGTCCGATTCGGCTGTGTTTTCCGCTGGTTCTTCGCCCTTATTTTTGCGCATTGTGAACCTATCCCATTGCAACTGGTGGCTAGGGGAGTAACCCCTTTTTTTGGGCGCATTCGCGCGCACGGGCGAACTGGATGTTTCGCGTAGTCTTGAGTGTCATTGCGGCGTCTGTGCTGCTCGGCTCGCCCGCGGGTATCGCGACAGGGGAACCGCGTCAGGCGCAGCCCAGCGGCGGGATGACCGGCGCCAGCGCAACTGCGTCTCCGCGCCCCGTGACAAAGCCGCCAGCAAAGGAGCCTGCCGCCCTGTCGGGCATGCTGGCCGCCCAGAACGACTCACGCTCGCGCATGGGCGTTCCGGGCCTCGTCTGGTCGGATGAGCTGACGGCGAAGGCCCAGGCCACAGTGAAGGCCGTGGCGGCCAGCACTTGTTCACAGAGCGCCGTCCAGCGTATTGGCCGCCAGGGCAATGCCGCCATCTACTGGGTCGCCGGCCTCCGGCGTCTGGGCGGCAAGGATGCGGCGCAGGACATCTCGCCGGCCTATCTGGTCTCCCGTTGGCGCGAGGGCCATGGGGAATACGACGCGGCCACAGGCCTTTGCCGGACCAAGACGCCCGGCTGTGAGTCTTACGCCCGCATGGTCGCACCCAAGGCGAAGGCCGTTGGATGCGCCAAGACGGTCTGCAGCAACCAGGCGCAGGTCTGGGCCTGCCACTATTCCGAATAATCCGCACCCGGAGCTGTTCCGCGCTCTGGACGGTTGAGCCCGCCAGTCCAGTTGACTAGCGTCAGGCACGATCTGACGTGCGGGAGACCTCAATGCGTTACCCGATTGCCGGCCTGCTGGCGGCCTTTGCCCTTTGCGGCTGTTCTTATTTCGGCGGCGGCGCGGGCGTGGAGGAACCGGGCGAATCGCGCCCAGCATGGTTCGGCCTGATCCCGCCGGTCGCGCTCGCCAATCCGCCGGTCCAGCCTGTCGAAGGTGCGGCCATTCCAGCCGCGATCCGTCCAGCCGATGAAACCGAGGCCCGGGGCATGCTGCGTGGCGACCGCATCCGCACCTCGGTGGAGCAGGTGATCAACTTCGCGCAGGACATGCGCGAGGAGGGCAGCCAGATGTGGGGTCGCATCGCCGGCCTCCCCTCGGAAGACGAAACCGCCGGCTGGCTGACCGGAGAGCTGCGCGCGATCGGGCTCAAGGATGTCGAGCTCCAGACCTATACCGGCACGGGCGATTTCTGGTGGCCGAAGGCGTGGACTGCGACCGTCATCGCCGATCCCGTCTATGGCGATCTCAGCATCGACGTGAAGCTCGCCTCCGCCGTTCCGGTCAGCCGCTCGTCCATTCCCGGCGGCATGCTGGAAGCCGCAATCGCTTACGTGGGCGATGCAGGCGAGGTCACGACCGAAGGCGTGTCCGGCAAGATCGCCATCCAGCACACGCGCCCGTCGACCGGCGCTTATTCCGAACGAACCAAGGTTCGCGAGTCCTCGCAGCAGCTGATCGCTGCCGGCGCGGTCGCCGTGATCACTTGGGTCGAGCAGGCCGGCAACATGTACGTATTCGACTTCGGCCAGTGCGGCGGACCCTGCTTCAACATCGGCGGCGCGGACGGGCGCTTCCTCTCCGACGCCATCAAGGCCGCGAAGGAGGCCGGCGCGCCGGACCTGCGGATGCGCCTGTCGCTCGACGCCGAGGTGAAGACCGGCCTGAAGGCGAGCAATGTGCTCGGCATGATTCCAGGGGCCAGCAGCGAGATCATCATCGTCAACGCCCACCTTGATTCATGGTTCGACGGGGCAGGCGACAATGCGGATGGCGTCGGCGTGCTCGTGGCGCTGGCGCGCTATTTCTCGCGCGACGGCGCGAAGCCCGCGCGCACGCTTCTGTTTGTCGGATCGGGCGGGCATCACAGTTCGGGGCTCAACGGCCCCGCCAGCGTGGTGGCGATGAACCCGGAGCTGATGAAACGCGTGGTGCTGGTGATCAATCTCGAACACCTCGCGCAGTTCCAGATCGATGCCGTGCCCGTGTGGAATGCGAACACGGGCGAGGAGCCGAAGAATTTCGGCATCTCGAATTCATCGCCGTATCTAATTAATCTCGTGAAGGAAGCCGCCCAGCGTTATGGCTTCGTGATCCGGCCGGAGATCGTGAACACGGTCCCGGGCGATCTGAGCGGCTATGCGCCTCTCAATGTGGCGCGGATGCAAGGCATCCATTCCGGTCCGCTCTATCACACCAGCGGCGACGTGCTGGACAGCATCTCCATCGAGGGGCTGGAGAAGGCTGCGGGCTTCTACGCCTATGTGATCGAACAGGCGGGCAAGGCGAAGAAGGAAGAGATCAACCCGTAGGGCCGAACAGGTCCGGCGGGCCTGCCGCGGGCGCGCCTTCGATCATCAGCAGCTTTAGCTTCGTGCTGACACCGCCGCGCGCCGTGAATCCGCCAAGCTTGCCGTTCGCCGCCGTGACGCGATGGCACGGCACGATGATCGGCCACGGATTTCGTCCCAGCGCCGCGCCAACCTGCTGCGCCAGAAGCTTGTCGCCCAGCTGCACGGCGATCTCGCCATAGGTCAGCGTCTGGCCGGCCGGAATCTTGCGCGTGATCTCGTAGACCTTCGCGTTGAACTCCGGCACGCGCGCGATATCGAGTGGGGCGTCCGAAAGGTCCGCCTTCTCGCCGCGCATCAATGCGCGAATGCCTTCGATGACAGGCGCCAGCGAGGCTGGCGGTATTGCCTCCGTGGCGCCGGGTGCGCGGCGGGCAAACGACTCGCGCACGGTATCGGCGTCGCTCTCGGGAAGATGAGCGGCGATCAGGCCCTTGTCGCCCCAGACGATCCCGGCCCAGCCGATGACAGTGTCTATGACAGCGTAGTGGTTCATGTTGCGAATATAGGCGCGGCTTCCGCCGCCTGCAGCCGATTTTCGGACGGGATAGCCGCGTAGCTTCTCTGCGATCAGGCATATTTGCCTTGCAATGTTCGGGACAGCTTTATCAGATGCCTCTGCATTGCTTGCGGGAGGCCGATCATGAAACGGATCACACAGATGAGGGCGCTGGCCGTAGGCTTGGCGGCTCTGGCTGCCGCGGCGCTTCCGGGTCTGGCGAGCGCGCAGACGACCGCTCCGGCCGTGCGGCCGGGCTATCAGGTTCCGCGGACATCGGACGGCAGGCCGGACCTCAGCGGCGTGTGGACAAATGCCAGCTCGACGAACCTCGAGCGGTCGCGGAACCTCGGTGATCAGCTGATCTACACGAACGAGGAAATGGCGAAGATCGAAAAGGATACCTTCGCCCGCAACGCCCGCCAGAATGCGCAGACGCCAAAGGAAGTGCAGGAGAACTGGACCCAGATCGCGCGTGGCCCCGACACCCTCGACGAATGCCGTTCGGGATCGCGCGGCCCCGCCTGCGGTTACAACGCCGGCTGGACGGATCCGGGCGACTGGGTGATGCGGGTAAACGGGCAGGGCCGGACGTCGCTGATCACCTATCCGAAGAATGGCCGCATCCCGGCGCGCATCGTGGGATCGGATACGGGCAGGGCCCGGGTCGTCACGTCGAGCGAGGAAGACACGACGCGCGGCGCGGCCGACAATCCCGAGGACCGTTCGCTGGGCGAGCGCTGCATCATGAGCTTCGGCGTTTCGTCAGGGCCGATCATGACCGACCAGCTCTACAACAATACCTACCAGTTCGTTCAGACGGGCGACCATTTCGTCATCTGGGTCGAGATGGTTCACGACGCTCGGATCGTGAAGATGGGCGCCAAGCACCGCACGGATGGCATCAAGCCGTGGATGGGCGATTCCATCGGCTGGTGGGAAGGCGACACGCTGGTGGTCGAGACCATCGACTACAATCCGAAGCAGAACCTCCGCGGCGGCGGACCGAACCTCAAGCTCACCGAACGCTTCACGCGCGTTGCGGAGGATCGGCTGCACTATGCCTTCGATGTGCGGGATCCGCAGACCTGGGCCGAGCCCTGGGGCGGCGAGTATGAGTTCGCGGCGGTTGATGGCGCGGTGTATGAGTACGCCTGTCACGAAGGGAACTACGGCCTGTCCGGAATTCTCTCCGGCGCGCGGGCGGACGACGCAAAGGCGGTTCCCGTCAAGAAGTAGGTGGCGGGATCAGGTGTGCCGCTTGGCCGACTTCTGGTCGTAGGCGTTGCCTTCGCGCTTCTCCGCGCCCGCGTAGCCGGTCAGCTGGTCGGCCACGAACGGATTGGTGCGGCGCTCCTGCCCGAAGGTCGAGGTGGAGCCGTGGCCTGGCACGAACGTCATGTCGTCGCCAAGCGGCCATAGCTTCTCAGTGATGGAGTCGATCAGCTGTTGGTGATTGCCGCGCGGAAAATCGGTGCGGCCGATCGAGCCCTGGAACAGTACGTCGCCGACAAAGGCGATCTTCGCGTCACGATTGTGGATCACGACATGGCCGGGCGTGTGGCCGGGCGTGTGGGCGACATCGAACTTCACGCCCTCGAGTTCCAGCACGTCGCCATCTTCGAGATAGCGGTCGGGTGTGACGTTCTTCAAGCCGGTGAGGCCATAGCGCTGGGCCGAGCTTTCGATCTGGTCGAGCCAGAACTGGTCATCCTTGTGCGGCCCGATCACAGGAACGCCTGTGCGCTCGCGGATTTCATACGCGGCGCCGGCATGATCGAGGTGGCCGTGCGTGAGCCACATCTCCTTCAGCGTCAGGCCGAAATGCTCCAGCGCGCCCATCAGCGTATCGGTGTCGCCACCCGGATCCACGAGCACGGCGTGCTTGGTGGCGGTGTCCCAGATCAGCGAGCAGTTCTGCTGCAGCGGGGTCACCGGCACGATGCGAATCTGGAGTTTCGTTTCGGGGCGGGCATCTGTCATGCGCCCTAGATGACGATGGCCCGGGCCCGATGCAAGCGGGTTTCAGCCCGGACTGCCTTGGGATGCTAGCAATTGGTGCGTTTCCGTGATCAGCTTTCACCGCTTCGGTGGGGAGTTATCATGAAAACGGCTCTGGCCCTTCTTGCGGCCTTGTTCCTCTACGTCGCGGGATCACAACCCGCGGACGCACAAACGCGGACGGTGCGCCATCCGGCGAGCGCCAGTCCGGCGCTGACTGTCGATCTGCCGGGCGGCTGGACCACCAGCATCGATCCCGACAACAACCTGATCATTGTCTCGCCCAACACCGGGGCGGCTTTCTCGCTGACGCTGACGCAGGACGAGCCCGGCTACACGCTGGACCGGTTCGCGCGGGAAGCTCTTGGCGTCGCGCAGGCTTATGACATCAAGCCGGCCGGAGCGGAGATGATCCCGCCGTTCACGGGCAGTCTCTACTTCGCGAAGATGAAACCCGACGGCGGCCAGGCGCTCGATCTCAAGATGATCATCACCAAGGTCGATGCGGACAAGATCGCCAGCGCGACGCTCATCTCGGGTCCGGGCACATCGGCCGAGGAGAAGGCGATGGGCGAGATGATCCTGAAGACAGTCCGGGTCGTCCGCTAGCGGAAGCTAGTGCGCCCGGCGTTTGCGGACGCCGTTGTAGGCGGGACCGGCGGGGTTCTCGTTCAGCACCTGCGCGCGCAGCGATGTGAGTGTCAGGCGAGTTTCCTCGAGGCGTTCCAGCTTGGCGGCCAGGCTTTCGCACTGGTTATAGGACAGGCGCTTCATCTCGCGGCGGCCGAGGCTGACGGTTTCGAGGATGATGCCCGAGACCAGGCTGATGCCGGCCAGAACCGCCAGCGTCCCGCACAGGAAGGCGGTGGGGAAGCGCGGCACGAGGCCGGTGGCCAGGAACTCGCCGATGATCGGGAAGCCGAGGGCCAGGGCTGCCAGCATGATCGTGCCCGAGAGCGCGCCGAAGAACAGCAGCGGACGCTCGTCGCGCATCAGGCGGCCGATGGTACCGAGGATGCGGAAGCCGTCGCGGATGGTCGAGAGCTTCGACACCGATCCCACCCGGCGGGCGCCATAGGGCGTCTGCACTTCGGCGGTGATCATGTCGAGTTCGAGTGCGTGGACGGTGAGTTCGGTTTCCGTCTCGAAGCCTGAAGCAAGAGCCGGATAGGATTTCACAAAACGCCGCGAGAAGGCGCGATAGCCCGACAGCATGTCGGTGAAACGGTCGCCAAAGATCCACGAGACAAGACCGGTCAGCATCTTGTTGCCGAAGCGGTGGCCCGGACGGTAGGCGGCTTTCTCTTCCGTGATCCGCGCGCCGACAACCAAGTCGGCCTGCGTTTCGATCAGGCGCGTGATGAGGCGAGGAGCCGAGGCGGCGTCGTAGGTGCCATCGCCATCGACCATCAGATAGACGTCGGCTTCGATGTCCGAGAACATCCGCCGGACGACGTGACCCTTGCCCTGCAGCGGCTCTCTACGAACGATCGCGCCGGCTTCGCGGGCGACGGTGGAGGTGTTGTCGTGGGAGTTGTTGTCGTAGACGAAGATGCGGGCGTGGGGCAGTGCGATGCGGAAGGATTTCACCACGTCGCCGATGGCGGCGGCTTCGTTGTAGCACGGGATCAGCACCGCGATGTCGAGGTGGCGGATCGCCGGAGAGATCTGCTGTCCGACAGCGTGGAGAGCAGCTTCAGCGGCGGCGAGGCGCGCGTGAATATCCGCGTTGAAATCTACTGGAGGCATCGGGGACCCGGTGTTTCAGACCGGCACACGCTGCCATGTGGGGGTAAAGGAATTGGGTAGCGCGCCGCTGAAAATGCGGTGCGATTCTGGAAAGGTTTCCTTCGGAAGTGTTACCCGCGCTTCCGCTCGCTCATCATCTTCGCGAAGCGTTCGAAGAGATAGAACGAATCCTGCGGGCCCGGGCTTGCTTCAGGATGGTGCTGGACCGAGATGATCGGCTTGCCGGCGACGGAGAGGCCGCAATTCGTGCCGTCGAAGAGCGAGCGATGGCTTTCGGTGACGCCGGCGGGGAGCGTGTCGATGTCGACCGTGAAGCCGTGGTTCATCGAGACGATCTCGACCTTGCCGGTGGTGAAGTCCTTCACCGGATGGTTCGCGCCGTGGTGGCCCTGCGGCATCTTTTTCGTCTTCGCGCCGAGCGCCAGGGCGAGCATCTGGTGGCCGAGGCAGATGCCGAGGATCGGCACGCCATCGGCGATGAGCTTCTTGATCTCGGGACCGGCATAGATCGCGGTCGCGGCCGGATCGCCCGGACCGTTCGACAGCACGACGCCATCGGGCTTGAGCGCGAGGATGTCTTCGGCCTTCGTCTTGGCGGGCACGATGGTGACCTTCGCACCGACGGCGGAGAGATTGCGCAGGATGTTCTTCTTCACGCCGTAGTCGATCAGGACGACGTGATATTTTCCGGTGCCGCCCTTGTTGAAGCCGGCGCCGATCGACCAGAGGCCGTCGGTCGACTCGAAGCTCTGGCCCGACGTGACGTTGATCGCGAGGTCGGCGTTCTCGACGCCTTTCCAGTCGCGCGCGGCTTTGACGAGGGCGGCGCCGTCGAGCTTGCCCGCGGGATCGAAGGCGATCGCGGATTTCGGCATGCCGAGTTCGCGGATGCGGCGGGTGAGGGCGCGGGTGTCGACTCCGGACACGCCGATGACGCCGCGTTTCTTCAGCCAGGCGTCGAGCGTGTCGGCGGCGCGCCAGGAGGCCGGAAGGGTCGGCGGGGCCCTGAACACGGCGCCGCGAGCGCCGGCGGCGCCTTGCGCGGAGGATTCTTCCTGGTCGTCGGCGTTGGCGCCGACGTTGCCGATGTGCGGGAAGGTGAAGAGGACGATCTGCTCGGCGTAGGACGGGTCGGTCAGGATTTCCTGGTAGCCCGTCATCGCGGTGTTGAAGCAGAGCTCGCCGGCGGCGACGCCGGTTGCGCCGTGGCCGTGACCCCAGAAGATCGTGCCGTCTTCAAGGGCGATGGCGCCGGTCGGTTTCGTGGTCATGCGGGAGGCCTCCGATTCTACCGGCGCGACTCGGGTGGGGGGCGCAAACAAACGGACGCTAGGTAGGGGGGTGGGGGCCGGGGGTCAAGCAGCAGGCATGAGGGTGCGACCTCGCTGTCAGGCAGCAAGGCAATCGGCAGTCGGCAATGGGCAATCGAGGGCGAATTCCGGCGGTCCGCGCGCATGCGTGCGGCCCCTTCCGTCTCGCGACGAAGACGTCGCGATCCACCTTCCCCGCCTTTGGCGGTGGAGGACTTCAAGGCGTTGCGCGATGTCCTGCCCCGGTCGCAGGCTGGGGAAGGTGGATCGATGCGAAGCATCGAGACAGAAGGGGCTGACGGCGCGAAGCGACGGCGGAAGCTCGTCCCGCTCGCGCAGGAGCTTCGCCGCGCGCAGCTGCGCGAGACGCTCGGCGTCGTCGAAGCGCGCGGCGAGGCCGCCGAAGCGGCGCCAGCAGGCGGCGAGGTCGCGGTCGGAATGATGTAGCAGCTTCACTGGACGCCACATGCGAGCGCGGTGGGGAAGGTCTGCGATCTCGCAGGCGCGAAGATAGATGAGGAGGTCGAGCTTGGACCGGGCGTCGAGCAAAGCCTGGGAGACGAGTGCGCAGTTGGCGGGGTCGTCCTCCATCCAGAGGCGTGAGTCCTCGTCTTCGAACAGGCGCATCGCTTCGTTGAGGATATCGACGAGGTTCGTCTCCACCGCCATGGCTGGGCGGAGGGTCCAGAGGATCCAGAGGATGATCTGCGACAGCTCGTACATAAGGGGCAGTATACGGCTGGCCGAATGCCCTGCGGGATTGAAACAGCTGCGTCCTACAGTTTGCGCGGCTAGTCCGCTGAAATCAGGCGGGATGTTTTTCCTGCGTCCTACAGTCAGGATACGGCTGTTTCCCACAGTTGAGGCCGCCCCCACCGTCTCGCGACTTCGTCGCGATCCACCTCCCCCGCGCTTCGCACGGGGGAGGAAAGGCGCCGGCGCGTGCGGCGACGCTGGTGCATGTTCAGCGTTCGGATTTCCTCCTCCGCCGAAGGCGGGGGAGGTGGATCGGCGCGGAGCGCCGAGACGGTGGGGGCAGCCACAAGCGGATGAAGCCCCCGCTTCAGCCTAGACGAGCGTGCGGTGCTCTTCTGTCGCTTGCGCTTCATACAGCGCGACCATTTCGGCAGCGACGCCGAGGTCTTCTTCCAGAGCTGGTCGGGCGATGCTGTTGAAGGGCAGGCCGGTTTCGAGCGTTTCCATGATCTGCCGGTATTGGTCGCGCCAGTAGGTCAGGTTCTCCTGCGCGCTGGCGCCGACGAAGGAACGCAGACGGCGATGAGCGCCGCGTGCGGCGATGGCGTGAGCGCGTTGTTCGACGCTTCTGGAAACAGTCGAGCTTGAGTGCATGTCGTGTCTCGGCCTTCCATGTCCTGTGTTCAATCAGCAGACAGTGGAGTTCGAGATAGGGTTCGGGCGATGCGCGGCGACAAAAAACGGCGTGAACAATTGGACAGTAACCAATCCAGGCTGGTTGCTGGCCTGTTTCGCGTGCTTCCGCATGTTTCTTGAGCAGTCGTGGTCGCTCGTGGAGCGTCAGCCTGTCCAGCGGGTCGCCTTGTTGGCGACTGTGGGGCGCTGGCGTTCCACGGGCTGTTCCCGTGCCGTGCCGAGATAGATGAAGCCGGCAACCTGTTCGTGGCCGGTCATGCCGAGGGCGGCGTGGACTTGGCTGTCGAAGGCGGCGTCTTCGGTGATCCACACGGCGGCCCAGCCCATCGCGTTGGCGGCGATGAGCAGGTTCTGGCAGAGCGCTCCGGAAGAGAGCTGCTGTTCCCAGACGGGCGTCTTCTTCGGATCGTGATGGTTGGGAGACGATATCACGGCGAGGATGACGGGCGCGCGGAGCGGGAGCTTCATCTCGTCGGCGAGCTTTTCATCGGTGGTGTCGGGTGCACGGAGCTTGCGGGCGGCGGCGAAGATTTCGCCGAGCTTCGCGCGGGCCTCACCCTCGATAATGAGGACGCGCCAGGGCTCGAGCTTGCGGTGATCCGGCACGCGCATGGCGAGGCGGAGCATGGCGTCGAGATCGGACGCTGACGGGCCGGGCTCGGCGAGCATCGCGACGGGAGTCGAGCGCCGAAGCGCGAGCAGGTTCAGCGTGTCCGGACTTGGGTGCGCTGGCTCAAGCGGTAATCCGAATTCCGGTTCGGGCGGAAGGTCGGGCTTGATCGGCATCCCTAGTGCTGTTCGCCGGGGGCGTGGCCGTGGCCGTCATCGGCGGGAGCGACCGCATCGGCAGGCGGGGTGATGGGCGCCGGCGCGACGGGCTGGCCGGAGAGGGCGGCGTCGATGGCGGCCTTCATCTGCACCCAGCTCTGCGAGAGGTCGGGTTCGTTCATCATGACGCCGTTGACGAAGAAGGTGGGTGTCGAGTTGACGTTGATGCTGCGTGCGTAGGTGCCGACATCGTTGACGCGCGTGACGTTCTTCGGATCGGCGATGCAGGCATCGACCTGCGCCGAAGAGAGGCCGAATTTCTCGCCGAGCGAGCGGAGGGCCGGGATGGAGTCGCCGCGCTGCACGGCGCCGACGATGTCCTGCTGGCGGACGAAGGCTTCGTCGAGCACGGCGAAGTAGTCTTCCGTGCCGGAGCAGCGTGCGACGGCGAAAATACCGGCGTCGATGGCGCCGTGGATCGCGTATTCGCGGAAGACGAACTTGATCTTGCCGGTGTCGACGTAGTCGCGCTTGACCTCTTCCCAGAAGGTGTCGTGCCAGTACTTGCAGCCCGGGCAGGTGGGCGAGCCGTATTCGACGACGGTGACCTTGGCGTCCGCCGGGCCGGCGAAGGCGTCGCCCTCGACGTTGACGATCTTGTCGCGGCCGGCGGGGGCGCAGGCGGCGAGCGCGATGGCGGCGGCGACACCGGCGAGAATCTTGAGGAACATGCAGGGCTCCGGAACTGAACGGGGCGGAACCTAGAGGTTTGAGGGCGTCGGGGGAAGGGCAGGATGTTGCGGCGTTGCGCTTCCCCTCCCCCTTGTGGGGAGGGGTGCAGGGGTGGGGGGTCGTGCAGCGGTCTAGTTGGCAGTTCGTAGCGCCTGCATCACAAGAGCGATGGCGGGCTCGCCTGTTCCGAAGACGTGGGCGTTGGGAATACGGATGAGCCGGTAGCCTTTGGTCTTTGCCCATTCCTCCTTTGCGCGATCACGCTCCTGCACATCGATGAGATCGTGGATGCCGCCATCGAGTTCGATGAGGAGTTTCGCGCCGAAGTCGGCGAAGTCGAAGACGTAAGGGCCGACTGGCGCCTGGCGGCGGAAGTGAGCGCCTCCGATCTTGCGGAGGAGTTTCCAGAGCTGGCGTTCGGCAAGCGTGGGGTTGTGGCGCTGACGCTTTGCGCGTGTGTTGGTTTTCGGGAAGTCTTTCTGGCGTTGTGTCACTTGCGGCGCCCCCCACCCCTGCGCCCCTCCCCACAAGGGGGAGGGGTCCACGTTGCGGCATCGCGGATGACATTTCCAGCGTTACGCACTAAGCGCGAGCTATGAGCGGCACACCTAGGAAATGGCGGATCAAGTCGGCGCGGGCGGTGTACGCGAACAAGTGGATTTCGGTGCGCGAGTACCAGACCGTAGCGCCGACGGGGGCGGATGCGCTGTATGGGCTGGTGCACTTCAACAACCTGGCGCTGGGCGTTCTGCCGATCGATCATGAGGGCAAGACGATCCTGGTGGGGCAGGAGCGGTTCACGGTCGGGCGTTACTCGTGGGAGCTGCCGGAGGGCGGCGGGCCGGAGGATGTTGCGCCGCTGGAGAGCGCGCAGCGGGAGCTGGCGGAGGAGTGCGGACTGAAGGCCGAGAACTGGCTGCCGCTGCTGGCGGACGTGCACCTTTCCAACTCTGTGACGGACGAGCGGGCCTATGCCTATGTTGCGTGGGGGCTGTCGCCGGACGACCGGTTTGCCCGCGACAGTTCAGAGGAACTATCGGTTCGAAGAGTTTCCTTCGCAGCAGCCCTAAAAATGGCGGTCTCGGGCGAGATCACCGATGCTTTCACTCTTGTCATGCTGTTCAAGGCAGACCATCTGCTCCGGACCGGCGGGCTTCCCCCGGAGCTTGCGGCGCTGATGCAGGCGTGACCCTTGAGGGGCGGACGGGCCCCGAGGAGATCAAGATGTCGGACGGACGCTCAACCCTGACCGAAGCAATTGGTTATGCTGGCGTGCCCGCGCCGGTCTGGCAGAAGCTGCGCTTCGATGCGCGCCAGCAGGCCGATCAGGAGCCGGCGCTGTCGAGCTATCTCGCGGCCACGGTTCTCAATCACGAAAATTTTGCAGAGGCGCTCTGCTACCAGCTCGCGCAGAAGGCGGGCGGGCCGGACATGAGCGCGCTGGCGATCCGCGAAATCTGCGAGGAAGCGTACAAGAGCGACCCCGCGATCGTGACAGCGGCGGAGCGTGACCTGCAGGCCGTGCTCGAGCGTGATCCCGCGACGCGGTCGACGCTGCAGCCTTTCCTGTTCTTCAAGGGGTTCCTGTCGCTGCAGACGCATCGCGTGGCGCACTGGCTGTGGGGACAGGGGCGCGAGACGCTTTCATTCTTCCTGCAGTCGCGGATGAGCGAGCTGTACGCGGTCGACATCCATCCGGCGGCGCCGATCGGCTCGGGCGTGTTCATCGATCATGCGACGGGCATCGTGATCGGCGAGACGGCGCGCGTGGGCGACGACGTATCGATGCTGCACGGCGTGACGCTGGGCGGGACCGGCAAGGTCTATACGGATCGTCACCCGAAGATCGGGCGTGGCGTTCTGCTGGGCGCCGGTTCGAAGGTGCTGGGCAATATCACGGTGGGCGATGAGGCGCGAGTGGGGTCCGGCTCCGTGGTGCTGAGCGATGTGCCGCCGCGCTGCTCGGTGGCGGGCGTGCCGGCCAAGCCTGTGGGCGGGGCCTGCATGAAGCCCGCGCAGACGATGGACCAGAAGTTCGATATCGGACTCTAGCAGTCGCAGCTGTCGTCGGAATCATCGCCAGCGGGGCGGTCGTAGGTCGAGTCGTAGCCGTCTTCCCAAAAGTCTTCGTCGATCAGGACACAGCCGGACAGCATCATGGCCGCCAAGGCGGCCAGCAGGATCTTCTTCATGTGAATCACTTCCCGGGCCCACCCGTCGCCTGAATAGCCCGGTTTCGCGGCGCAGGGGACCCCACGGGGGAACCCACAAGAGCAAGGGTTGGCGCCGGGGCGGGAGGCGGCTAAGTCTCCGCCCGAAAGCTCAGGAGCCGCCCGATGAACCCGGAAATCGTCAAACGCATCGAGGCGTATCTCAAGCGCACGCTGAACCCGGGCATCACGCTGGCGGCGCGCCCGCGCGTGACGGACTCTGTGGAAGTCGTCATCGCCGGCGAGCATGTCGGCCTCGTCTACCTGATCGAGGACGAAGGCGAGACCAGCTACCAGCTCGAAATCACCATCCTGCAGGAAGACCTGGACGGCTAATCCGGGCCGGTTTGGGGGCTACCCATGTTTGCTCGTGTCGGCGTTCTCGAGTTGCTGGCGCTTCCGCTGGTCATGGCCGCGGTGATCGGCCCCTATAGGTTCGGCATCCTTGTCGCCTACGCCGCCGGCCTGCAGGCCGGCGCGCCGGGCGGCTGACCCTTCAATTCGCCGGTAGCTCCCCCAACGGAACGATTGAGTGCATGGCCGTGCGGGTCTAGCCTGACAGCGTCAATGGTTCGACGCGCCGCTTCGCGGCTGCTGACCATTAGGATGATGGAGGGTTCGACCATGCTGCGTGCGATGCTGGGGGCTTCGGTTCTGGTTCTTTCGCTGGCGGCGTGTGCGCCAACGGAAACCGCGCCTCCCGCGCCGGCGGTCGAGACCGCGAAGATGCCGGTCGAACTTGAGGACAAGTACGCGACCTCAGACGACGGCGTGAAGATCCACTACGTCGCCTCTGGGCAGGGGCCGCTGGTGGTGGCGATCCATGGCTTCCCGGATTTCTCAGGCTCGTGGAGCAAGCTGGCGCCGAAGCTGAACGACGCCTACCGCTTCGTCGCGATCGACACGCGCGGCTACAATCTTTCGGACAAGCCCGACGGCGTTGCGAATTATGCGATGCCGAAGCTGGTGGAAGACGTGCAGGCCGTAATCAAGGCCGAAGGCGCGACCAAGGCGACGGTGATCGGTCATGACTGGGGCGCGGCGATTGCGTGGAACTACGCCTTCGCCCATCCCGAGACACTGGAGCGTCTGGTGATCCTGTCGGTGCCGCACCCGGCGAACATGGGGCGTCAGCTGAAGGCCGCGCCGGAGAACTCCAGCTACGCGCGCAACTTCCAGAAGGAAGGTTCGGAGAAGAACCTGACGGCGGAAGGCCTCGCCGGTTGGGTGCAGGATCCGGAAGAGAAGAAGAAGTATGTCGAAGCGTTCTCGCGTTCGAGTTTCGCGGGGATGATGAACTACTATCGCGCCAACTATCCGAGCGCGCCCGATCCGAATGCGCCCGCGCAGGTGTTCCCGAAGATCGACGTGCCGGTGCTGGTTATCCACGGCATGAAGGACACGGCGCTACTCTCGATGGGCCACAACGATACGTGGGACCAGATCAGCAAGGACACCACCATCCTGATGGCGCCGGACGCCAACCACTTCGTGCAGCATGACGCGGCCGATCTTGTGAACGGCACGATCCGCTCGTGGCTCGATCTGCATCCGGTGAAGTGAGGGCGTACGTTCGGGAGGACGTTGCATGCGTCTGCTTGCTGGAGTCTTGTTCACTGCGTTGATGTTGTCCGCCTGCGCGACGCAGGCGGATACGCCCGCAGCCGCCGCGAAGGCCGCCGTTCCGCTCGAAGACAAGTACGCGCAGAATGGCGATGTGAAGATCCATTATGTGGCGTCTGGCAAGGGGCCGCTGGTGGTGCTGATCCACGGGTATCCGGATTTTTCCGGGTCGTGGACGTACCTGACGCCGAAGTTGAACGATGCCTATCGCGTCGCGGCGATCGATACGCGCGGATACAATCTTTCGAGCCAGCCGGCGGGCGTCGAGAATTACGAGATGCCGAAGCTGGTCGAGGATGTGGCGGCGGTCATCAGGGCCGAGGGCTATGAGAAGGCGACGGTGATCGGCCACGACTGGGGCGGCTCGCAGGCGTGGATGTTCGCGTTCACGCATCCGGAGATGCTGGACAACCTGATCGTGCTGTCGACACCGCATCCGCAGCTGTTCATGGAGCAGATGCGCACCAACCCGGCGCAGCAGGCGAGTTCGCAATACGCGCGCAATTTCCAGAAGGAAGGCTCGGAAGCGGGCATGACGGCGGAGGGACTTGCGCGGCGCGTTCAGGATCCGGAGCTACGCGCGAAGTATGTCGAGGCGTTCTCGCGCTCGAGCTTCGCGGCGATGATGAACTATTACCGCGCCAACTATCCGCGCGAGGTGGGGCCGAATGCGAAACGGCCTTTCGTGCCGGACAACCCTCGGCAGATTCCCGTGCCCCTGCTGGTGATCCACGGCATGAAGGACACGGCGCTGTTGTCGGCAGGCCACTCGGGCACGTGGGACAAGGCGGCGCAGGATACGACGGTGATGATGGTCCCCAATGCGGGCCACTTCGTGCAGTTCGATGCAGCGGACCTGGTGAACGCGACGATCCGCGGCTGGCTGGATGTGCGGCGGAAATAATCGGGGTCACTGACGCGTTCGGGAGGGTTGAATGAAATCGGTCTTTTTGGCTGTTGCGGCGCTGGCGTTGCCAGGCTGCGTCTCCGTCACGGTGACGGAGGAGATGGCGCGGCGGGATACGGTAGATTGTTCGAGTTCGCCGAACGTCACCATGCCGGGCGCGATCTCGGCGCAGCCGGTGGCGTCGCATGTAATCGCGGATGCGCCGGGGAAGACGCTGACGTCCGTGCTTCTGACTGTGCCGGCTGGCGCGAAGTCGAACGCGCACAAGCATGCGGGCGTGGTGTTTGGCTATGTGATCGAGGGGGCGGTGTGCTCGCAGATCACGGGCGATATGGGGCTGAAGGCTTATCGTGCCGGCGAGAGCTTCTTCGAGCCGCCGGGCAGCCACCACCTGGCTTTCACCAATCCCGGGCTGGTGACGGCCAAGGTTCTGGTGACGCAGGTAGCAGACACGGGCGTGCCGCTGACCGTTCCCGTTCAGTAGGGCTGGTTCGGCAGTCGCTGGCGTTCCTCCCCCTGCAAGGGGGAGGTGCCACGCGCGATGGCGACTGGATGGGCGAGGTCAGGTGGGGGTCGCCATCGGCGTGCGCGGTGAGGGCGACCCCCACCTGATCTGTGCTGAACACAAAGCGTGATTGTTGCGCCTCCCCCTTGCAGGGGGAGGAGCGCCGGTGCGCCTGGTCTGAAGTTACGACAGCGCCTTGGCGGCGGCGGCGAGGCTCTTGGCGAATTCGTCGTCGGCGGCCTTGCCGGTGAGCTGTTCGGTCAGGATCGTGGAGGCGGCGCGCGAGGCGGTTTCCACCGCGGCCATCTTCACGTCGCGGATCGCGTCGGACTCGGCGCGGGCGATGCGCTCCTCGGCGAGCTTCTCGCGGAGCGCGATACGTTCCTTGAGAGTGGCGCCGGCGGCGATGGCGAGCTGGTCGGCCTCGCGGCGGGCCATGTCGACGATCTGCTTGGCTTCGACTTCGGCTTCGGCGGCGCGCTTCTGGACCTCGACCAGCTTGGCCTCGGCTTCCTTGCGCAGCGCTTCGGCGGCGGCGAGTTCGGCGGTGATCTTTTCGGCGCGGCTGTCGAGCGACTTGGTGATCGACTTCGGCACCTTCATGTAGACGACGACGGCGATGAAGATGATCAGACCGACGAAGGCCCAGAAGGCCGGATCGTTGAGGTCGGCCTTCCAGAAGCCGAGGTCGAACACGGGCAGGGCCGCAGCGTGAGCGGCATCGGCGGCGTGTTCAGCGGCGGGAGCGTGTTCCTGCATCTTAGCCTCCCATCACGCCGGCGACGGCCTTTTTGACGGCCGCATCGGAGGGCTTCACGCCGGTGAGGCGTTCGGCGATCGCGGCGGCGGCGTCTTCGGCGACGGCGGAGACATTCGTCATCGCCTTCGCGCGGGTTTCCGCGATGCGGGCCTCCGCGGCGGCGAGGCGGGTGTTGAGATCCGCCTCGACCTTCGCGGTTTCGGCCGCAGTCTTCTTGTCGGCTTCAGCCTTGGCCTTCGCCGCAGTCTCGCGCGAGCGGGCGCGGGCTTCGGCGATCTGGGCTTCGAACTGCTTCACCGATGCATCCGCTTTCGCGGAGAGTTCGGCGGCCTTGGCGACGTCGGCCTTGATGGCGCCGTCGCGGCCTTCAACCGCAGCCCTGATCCTCGGCAGGAAGACGAAGGCGACGAAGATGTAGAGCACGGCGAACGTGACGATCAGCCAGAAAACCTGGGAGACCCCAAATTCCCCGATCTGGTCGAACGGGGGAAAGCCGCTTCCGGCTGCATGCCCCGCGTCTGCCGTTTCTACCGCCACGTCGATTACTCCGTCTTCCTGTGAAGCTGGATCAGACTGCGAAGATCAGGATCAGGGCGATGGCGAAGCCGAAGATGCCCAGAGCTTCCGTCACGGCGAAGCCGAAGATCAGGTTGCCGAACTGTTGCGGGGCGGCCGACGGGTTGCGCATCGCGCCGTCGAGGTAGGCGGCGAAGATGTTGCCCACGCCGATGGCGGCGCCGAGCATGGCGAGGCAAGCGAGGCCGGCGCCGACGTAGTTGAGACCTTCCATGGTAGTTCTCCTTGAAGTCCGTTGGTGATCAGTGCGCCTCGCCCAGTGCGTCATTGAGATAGACGCAAGTGAGCATGGCGAACACGTACGCCTGGAGGAACGCCACCAGGAATTCGAGTGCAGTCACACCAACGATCAAGGGCATCACGAGCAATCCACCCATCAGCATGCCGACGCCGCCAAGGGCGACAGCGAGCGATGGAATGAAGCCTGCGAAGACTTTGAGAGCCACGTGGCCGCCCAGCATGTTCGCGAACAAGCGCATGCCGAGGCTGATCGGGCGTGAGAGGAATGAGATGATCTCGATCGGCGTCACGATCAGGAGCAGCACGAACGGCACGCCTGACGGAACGAAGATCTTGAGGAAGCCGAACCCCTTCTTGATGATCCCGACGAGGATCACGAGGGAGATGGTGAAGACAGCCATGAAGCCGGTGACGGCGATGTGGCTGGTTGTCGTGAACCAGTACGGCATCATGCCGACGAGGTTCGCGATGAAAATGAACGAGAAGAGGCTGAACACCAGCGGGATGAAGGGCTTGCCCGGCGCGTGGTTCACATCCTTCACGATGCCGGCGACGAACTGGTACCAGACTTCGGCCAGCGACTGCAGGCGGCCGGGAACGGTCTTCATGCCGGAGGTCGCGACGCCGAGGATGAGCAGGATCAGCAGCACGCCGATCACCATCCACATGGCGGACGTGGTGAACGACAGGTCGAGGCCGCCGATCTGGAGATCGAAGATCTTCTCGATCTTGAACTGGTGCATCGGGTCGGTGGAGACCATCATGCGCTGTCGCCTTCGCCCTTCGTCGTCCCTGCGGCCTGGTTGGCCTTCATCGCGGTCGCCACGACATTCCTGACGCCGGCGACGAACCCGAGCATGAGGCAGATGATGACGCCCCAAGGTGAAACCTTGAAAACAGCATCGATCCCCAAGCCCAGGAGCACTCCCACGATGACGGCGGCCGCGAAGTCCGACGCCATGCGGAAGCCCAGACCCATTCCCTTGCCCGTGCTCATCTGAGCGGGGCGGTTCTGCGCGTCGATCTTCGCCTGGGCCTTCGCGATCCGTTCGTTCAGATCGTCCTTGCCCATGGGGAGACATCCGCGACAGGTGGGAGAAAGTCCGTCCCTGCGTGCGGATCAGCCCTAAAACAAAGGGTTTTCACCGCGCGCGAAGCTATATGGGCGCCCCCGAGTCCAGTCAAGCAAATGTCACGACGATTCCGGGCCGTAGAGCCTTGAAATAGAAGTGGAATTCCGCGTGCCATTACGCCGCAGCGAAAGCAGGCCACTCAGCGGTTGAGTCTAGTGGGTCGTGTGAGCGCGCGCGCCGCCGAGGAGGCGGTCGATTTCCCGCGCCAGCTCGCGCTGGGAATAGGGCTTGCCGAGGCGGGGCAGGTCGATGCTCCCGCCCTTGGGAAGCTCGGCATAGCCGGTGGCCAGCAGGATCGGGAGATCGGGCTTCAGCTTGCGGACGGCTTCGGCCAACTGGGCGCCGTTCATGCCTGGCATGGCGAAGTCGGTGATCATCAGGTCGACGCCGCCGTTCGACTGGAGCGCTTCAAGGGCGCTGGCCCCCGAATTGGCCTCGATCACGTGGTGGCCAAGGTCTTCGAGCATGTCGGCCGTGCTCATGGCGATGAGGACGTCATCATCAACCAGCAGGATGCGGGCGTGAGTAGCGGGCGCGATCTCGGCAACGTCCTCGACCGGCGGTGCTTCCTCGATCACGGCCGATGTCACGGGGAGGAAGATGTCTGCGCGCGTGCCTTTGCCCGGTTCGCTGCTGAGGCGGAGCGCGCCGTTCAGCTGCACGGCGAGGCCATGGATCATCGACAGGCCCAGGCCGGTGCCCTTGCCGAGTTCCTTGGTGGAGAAGAATGGCTCGATTGCGCGGCTCAGCGTGTCGGCGTCCATGCCGACGCCGGTATCGGTGACGGACAGGCGGACATAGCGGCCGGGCGCGAGGTCTTCCTGCCGGTCGAGCTTCACGACATCGGCGCTTATGACGACGGCGCCGCCATCAGGCATTGCGTCGCGCGCGTTGACGACAAGGTTGAGCAGGGCGAGCTCGAGCTGGTTGGCGTCGACCATCGCCAGCAACAGGTTGTTCGCGAGATCGAAGGTGAGCTCGATATCGGGGCCCAGCGATCGCTCAAGCAGGCTACGCATGCCTTCGACCAGCGAGCTGATGCTGGCCGGCTCGACCGTGAGGCTCTGGCGGCGGGCGAAGGCGAGCAGACGTTGCGTCAGCGCCGCGCCTCGTTTGGCACCCTGCGTTGCGCCATCGATCAGGCGCGCGGCGCGCGGGTCATCGTGCGTGTGCTTGCGCAGGAGATCGAGATTGGAAAGCACAGCCATCAGCAGGTTGTTGAAGTCGTGCGCCACGCCGCCGGTGAGTTGGCCGATGACTTCCATTTTTTGGGCCTGGCGTAGTTGTTCTTCCAGTTCCAGTCGTTGGTGTGCTTCTTCCAGTACTTGTGCGTGTGTGCGTTCCAGTTCGGTGGTGCGTTCGGCGACGCGGCGTTCGAGCCATTCGTTCGACTGGCGGAGGGAAGCTTCCGCTTCTTTCCGGTCTGTAATGTCCATGGCGACGCCCACGAGACCGCGGGTTGCTCCGGCCGGATCCTTCAGCACGCGGCCATTGACCTGGACCCAGTGCAGGCTGCCGTCGGGCCAGACCGTGCGGTATTCGATATTGTAATCTTCGCCGCCACGGATGCTGCGATCCACCGCCGCTTGCATCTGACCGAGATCGTCCGGATGGATCATGGCGAGGAGCTGCGGGTAGGTGAACGCATCCTCTTCGCGCAGGCCATAGATCTGGCGGCAGAGGGGCGACGTCACCAGCGTTTCGGTGTCGATGTCGATCGACCATGAGCCGAGGTTGGCAGCGAGCATGGCGGTCGCGAGCTTTTCCTGGCTCTCGTGCAGTTCTTCCAGCCGGTCGCGCGCTTCGTACTGGCGGAGCCGCGCTTTCTGGGCGGTGCGCGCCATACTGGCGAAAGTGGTTGGATGGAAGGGGCGTTCGAGGAAGGTGATGTTGCCGAGCATGTCGGCGAGCCTTGCGGAGGACGGGTTGTTTTCGGGGCCGCCACCCCTTTGCGTCAGCACGATAAAGGGCAGGTCGGACCATGCGGCCTGGGCGTCGACCCATGACCGCAGGGGGGCGACATCGGCGCCGCGCATCGACTCTTCCGACATGACGACGAGAGTCACGTTCCAGCCAAGGCCGGCCACGAGCGAGGCCAGATCCGGACATGCAGCGGCGGGTATGCCCGCCTCATGGAGCAGCGCCACGGCAAGTTGAGCGTCGCGGCCATGAGGCGCGAAGACCAGTGCCTTTTCCTGACCACTACTGCGGGGGATGACGCTGCTCGCTTCCGGCCATTGCTATCGGCTTGTCCTGCTTGCCGACATAGTTCGGAACGCCTCTCAGCACGCCCTGGAATTCGTCCAGCGGTTCACCGAGAGCCAGTCCGTTGTTGGCGATCCGGTATTCCCGGATCGTGTCTTCGTGCCAGCCGGTACGTTTCTTGATGATGGAGACGGCGCGTTTCACGCGTCCGATCGCCTCGTAATAACGCAGCAGGATCACGGTATCGGCGAGATAGGTGACGTCCACCGGCGCCTTCATGTCGCCGACAAGGCCGTGCTGGGCGACGGTCAGGAAGGTCGTGGCGCCCTGACGGTTGAGATACTGCAGCAGTTCGTGGATGTGCAGCACCAGCGAGTTCTCGTTGGGCATCGCGGCGCTGTAGCCGTTGAGGCTGTCGATCGCGACGGTCCTGGCCTTGGACTTGTCGACCACTTCGCGAACGCGGTGCGCGAATTCTCCCGGCGAAAGCTCCGCGGCGTCGACCTGTTCGATGTGCAGGTGGCCGTCATCGACCATCTTCTGGAAATCGAAGCCCATCGTGCGGCAGCGGGCGTACATCAGACCGATTTCCTCGTCGAAGATGAACATCGCGGCTTTCTCGCCGCGCCTGACGGCGGCGGTGATGAACTGGAAGATGAACGTGCTTTTGCCCGTGCCGGCGGGGCCGAGGACGAGCACGCTCGATCCACGTTCAACGCCGCCGCCCATCAGCGCGTCGAGTTCGCCTATGCCGCTGGATATCTGCGTGCGTTCAAAGACGGTTCGGTGTTCAGCGGCAACGAGGCGCGGGAAGACATGCACGCCGCCAGTCTGGATGACAAAATCATGCCAGCCGCCGCGAAAGCGCGTGCCACGGTATTTCATGACCCGAAGGCGCCGGCGCTCCGCGCCATAGTCGGGGGCGAGCTCCTCCAGGCGGACGACGCCGTGGACGACGGAGTGAACCGTCTTGTCGAGTGAGTCCGAGGTGAGATCGTCGAGCAGGAGAACCGTGGCGCCGTTCTTCGCGAAATAGTGCTTGAGCGCGAGGATCTGGCGGCGATAGCGCAGCGAGTTCTGCGCCAGCAGGCGGATTTCGGAGAGGCTGTCGAGCACGATGCGCTTCGGCTGCACCCGCGCGATCGCGTCGAAGATCATCTTCGTGGTTTCGCCGAGTTCGAGGTCTGAAGAATAGAGCAGGCTCTGCTGCTTGTCGGGATCGAGCAGGCTTTCCGGCGGCACGAGTTCGAAGATGTCGATTCCGCCGTCGATGGTCCAGCCGTGGGACGAAGCGCCCGAGCGCAGCTCGTTCTCGGTTTCGGACAGCGTGATGTAGAGACCTTTTTCGCCTGCCGCGGCGCCTTCGAGCAGGAATTTGAGCGCGATGGTTGTCTTGCCCGTGCCGGGATTTCCTTCCAGCAGGTAGACGTGTCCGGGGCTGAGCCCGCCCGAGAGGATATCGTCCAGACCGGGGACGCCCACCCTGGCCTTTGGCTTGTGCAAGTCCTTGCCGCTCACGCGGACCTCCAATCTATAAAAAGGCCAAAATAATCAGAACAATATTGGCTGGCTCAAACATGGATCATGTCGCGCCGGAACAGGCCTTTCTCCCGCCTTGGCGTGATCTAGTTCGGGCCTGCGGTGGGGAAAGCCGACGAGTCAGCGAGGGCGGCGTTAGCCGTTGAGCGAAGCGTAGGCGGCTTGCAGGAGGCGGAAGCCGCGCGGGTCGCCGACGAGGCCGGATTCCATCTTGTTCATCACGTAGGAAACACACAGCCGGGCATCGGGATCGACGACGACAGTGGAGCCGCCATAGCCGCCCCAGTAGGCGATGCGCTCGTTGGGCCCGAGCGGGAAGTCGCGCGTCGAGAGGCCGTAGCCCATGCCGAACGCGATGGGCAGGCCGAGGACGAGATCCTGCGTTGCCGATTGCCTGTCGAAGATGCGCGCGGCGCCTTCTTCCGACATGATTGTCTTGCCGAAGGCAGAGCCGCCATTCGCCATGTGGGTCTGGGCGCGAACAATACTGCGGGCGTTGCCGTGGCCGTTGGCGGCGGGGATTTCCGCCGCGCGCCAGGCGCGGGTGCGCGTCGCGCTGACGTCGGCCCGCGGGTTGGCGAAGGTGCGCGAGGCGATGGAGCCATCGTTGCCCGTCTGGATCGTGCGGGCGGGCGGGATGAGCGCGGCCACGCGCGGCTCTGCCGCTTCAGGCGTGCCGATATGAAAGTCGACGCCCAGCGGGTCTGTGATTTCCTGACGGAAGAAATTACCGAGGGTCTGGCCCGTCACGCGGCGGACGATCTCGCCGATGAGATGGCCCTGCGTCATGGCGTGATAGCCGGACTGCGTGCCGGGCTCCCACCACGGTGCCTGGCGAGCGAGGGCCTTCGTCATCCAGTCCCAGTCATAGAGCGCATCGCCTTCGACGCGCTCGTCCATGCCTGACAGACCAGCCGTGTGGCTGAGGAAGTGGCGGACTTCGACGCCGGCTTTTCCGTTCTGCGCGAACTCCGGCCAGTATTTCGAGGCTGGCGCGTAGAGATCGACTTCCTTGCGATCCGCCAGCAGGAGCAGGCACATCGCGGCCATCGGCTTGGTGCTGGACCAGACATTGATGATGGTGTCTTCGCGCCAGGGCTGTTGCTTGGCGGTATCGAGATGGCCGCCCCAGAGATCGACGACGAACTTGCCTTCATGCGTGATGGCGACAGAGGCGCCAACGTCATCCGCTTTGGCGAAGTTTCCCTCGAAGGCGGCTTTCACACGCTCGAAGCGCGGATCGCAGAAGCCTTGAACGGGAGATGTCATGCTGCAGCCAGTCTTTCAGCGGCCTGGAGATCGACGGAGACGAGGCGCGAGACGCCGCGTTCCTGCATGGTGACGCCGAAGAGGCGATCCATGCGCGACATCGTCACCGCGTTGTGGGTGATGATGACGAAGCGGGTTTCGGTGCGCGTGCGCATCTCTTCGAGCAGGCGGCAGAAGCGATCGACGTTGGCGTCGTCGAGCGGCGCGTCGACCTCGTCGAGCACGCAGATCGGCGCCGGGCGTGAGAGGAAGACGGCGAAGATGAGGGCCGTGGCCGTGAGCGCCTGTTCGCCGCCTGACATGAGGGAGAGCTGGCCGAGGCGCTTGCCGGGGGGCGAAGCGTAGATTTCGAGGCCGGCGTCGAGCGGGTCGTCGCTTTCGGTGAGGCGGAGTTCGGCGTGGCCGCCGCCGAACAGGGCGGTGAAGAGCGAGCCGAAATGGCTGTTCACCATCGTGAAGGCGTCGAGCAGGCGCTGGCGGCCATCCATGTTGAGGGCGTCGATGCCTTCGCGCAGGCGAGCGATGGCGGCGACGAGGTCGTCGCGCTCCTCGACCTGGAAGCCCATGCGTTTCGAGATTTCGGTGAGCTGGTCGTCGGCTTCCATGTTGACGGCGCCGAGCTGGTCGCGTTCGCGGCGCAGCTGGGCGAGACGCGTGTCGAGGGCGTGGGCGTCGGCGAGAGCTTCGGATTCCGTTTCGGGCGCGTCGGCGTCGCCATGTTCGGCGCGGGCGGCCCGGGCGGCCGCGAGAACCTGGGCGACGACGCCTTCGAGTTCCTCGAGATCCTTGTCGAAGGCGGCGCGGACCTGCTCGGCGATCTCGCCTTCGCGGCGGATGGCGGCCTCGAGGCGGGATTCGGCGCGGACCAGGGTTTCGCGGGCTGTGGACGCTTGTTCGCGGGCGGCGCGGGCGGAGAGTTCGGCTTCGCGCAGGGAGGCATCTGCCTCGGCGAGCGTATCGGCGGCGTCGCGGCGGGCGGCGTCGGCTGTTTCGCTGGAGGCGGCGAGGTCGGTGAGTTTCTGCTGGAGAGCGGCCGGCTGGTCTTTCGCCTTCTCGAAAGCGGCGCGGGCTTCCGTGAGATCGTGGCTGATGGCGGACAGGCGCCCCGAAGCTTCGGAGGCGCGGGCAAGCCATTCGTCACGGTCGCGCGTGAGAGCGAGGCGCTGGGCCGAGGCGCGTTCGGCTTCCCGTATGAAGCTGTCGAGCGCGGCGGCGGCGGCGCGTTCGTTATCGCGCGACTTGCGGATGCTCTCGGCGAGAGCGGCGAGAACCTGGCGGTCCTTGTCGGACGGCGCGGCGGCGAGGGCGGATCGAGCTGCGGCTAGAGTCGCCGCGGCTTGATCGCGTTCGGCGGTGAGGCGGCGGATGGTTTCGTTGAGCGCCGAGCCTTTCAACGACAGGCGTTCGACGTCCTGCTCGGCGCGCAGGGCTGCTTCGTGTGCCTGCGCGGCCGTGCGGGCAAGTTCGGGCACGTTCTGGCGAGCGGCCATCAGGGTCACTTCGGCATCGGTAAGCTGCGCGGAAGCCTTCGCGCGAGCGGCGGCGGCGGCATCGCGTGCGGCGAGGGCGGTCCCGATCTCGGACTGGAGCTGCTGGCGGCGGGCGCGCTGTTCGAGCTTTTCGGCGGCCGGGAGCGGGGCCTCGGAGCGCCGGACGAAGCCATCCCAGCGCCAGAGATCGCCTTCGCGGCTGACGAGGCGCTGGCCGAGCTTGAGGCTGGGCAGGAGGTCGAAGCCTTGTGCGTGGTCGACGAGACCGCACTGGGCGAGCCGGGCGCGAAGCTGTTCGGGCGCCTGTACCAGGTCGGTGAGTGGCGTCGCGCCTTCGGGAAGCGTGGCGGAGAAATCGCCGGAGCGGCCGGACCAGTGGGCGGGGGCTTCGGAGGCGGTTGGCGCGTCGAGGTCTTCGGAAAGGGCGGCGGCGAGCGCGCGTTCGAGGCCGGGCGCGCGGATGCCTTCTATGACAGGCGGGTGGGCCGGGTTGGCGGTGTCGCGCAGCAGGCGGTCGAGGCCGGCTAGTTCGGACTGGAGTTCGCCGGCTTTTCGTTCGGCAGAAAGCAGCGGCGCGGTGAGGCGGGCTTCAAGGGCGCGGGCTTCATCGACGGCGCGGACGGCGGCGGTGTGGTTCGATTGCGCGGTCTGCGCCTTTGCTTCGGCATCGGCGTGGCGTGCGCGTGCGTCTTTCAGTGCGGCTTCGATTTTCGTGGCGTCGCCGAGCGAGGCGAGCTCGGTCTGCGCTTTCGACAGATCGTTGGCGATGCGGGTGTGGCGGTCTTCCTCGCGCTTCACGGCGGCCTGCGCTGCTGCCGCTTCGGCCTCGGCGCGGGCGAGGGCGGTGCGGCGCTGGTCGGCTTCCTGTTCGAACGTCTGGAGCTCAGACATGGCGGCGTCGACGGCGGCGGCGAGTTCGGTCTCGCGCTTCGCCTGCGCTTCGGGATCGTCTGGCGGCAGGGCGGCGAGGGATTGTGCGGCGCGGTCGGCGCGGGCGGTCGCATCGTCGCGCTGGACAGTCTCGCGCGTTGTGTCTTCCAGCAGACGGGTGATGTCGCGCTCGAGACGGGCGAGGGCCTCCTTCGCGGCGTCACGTTCGGCTTCGAGGCGGGCGAGCTGGAGCTTGATGACGCCAAGCCGGCCGGCGGCGTCGGACTCGGCGGCGCGCAGGGGCTCGATGGCGGAGCGCGCTTCGAGTTCGGCGGTGGTCGCGCGGGCCACAACCGAAACCGTTTTCTGTTCGCCCGTCTTGGCGTCTTCGAGCGCAGCGCGGGCTTCCGTGGTTTCGACGACAGCGCCGCGCCAGCGGGCGGCGCCGAGACGGGCTTCGAGGGCGGCGATCTCTTCGGAGAGAGCGCGATATTTGCGGGCCTTGCTGGCCTGGCGCTTCAGCGAGTTCGCCTGACGCTCGACCTCGGCCATGATCTCGGCGAGGCGGAAGAGGTTCTCGTCAGCGGCCTTGAGCTTGAGTTCGGCTTCGTGGCGGCGCGCAGCGAGGCCGCCAATGCCAGCGGCTTCCTCCAGAATGCGGCGGCGGTTCTGCGGCTTGGCGCCGATCAGTTCGCTGATCTGTCCCTGTCGGACGAGGGCGGGGGAATTCGCGCCGGTCGAGGCGTCAGCGAACAGAAGCTGCACGTCCTTGGCGCGGACAGTGCGGCCGTTGATCTTGTAGGACGAGCCCGCGCCGCGGCGAAGCATGCGGCGGATCTCGATCGTGTCCTCCTCGTTGAACTCGGACGGCGCCGAGCGGTCGCGGTTGTCGAGGAGGAGCGTGACCTCGGCCATTTCGCGCGCGGGTCGCGCTTCGGTGCCGGAGAAGATGAGGTCATCCATCTCGCCCCCGCGCATTGCGCGGGCCGACGTGGCGCCCATCGCCCAGCGCAAGGCTTCGAGCAGGTTGGACTTGCCGCAGCCGTTGGGACCGACAATGCCGGTGAGGCCCTCTTCGATCGGCACATCCACCGGATCGACGAAGGACTTGAAGCCCGCGATCTTGAGGCCGATCAGGTGCAAGTCAGGGTTCCGTTTTGCCCTGAAAAGTACGGGCTTTCGGTCGCTCTACGGGGGGCAGGAGGCGGGGTCAATGGCTGTCGCCAGCGGGGCGATGGAAGGCTGCGGACTGGCCTATTTCGGGGCGGGCGGCGTGGCCTTCGCCAGCTCCGCCTCGATGGCGGCGGAGAGGGCTTCGAAGGTCTGGTCGACCTCCTCGCGGCCGATCATGAAGGAGGGCGTCGTCGAGATGAAGGGCGGGGCTTCGCCCAGGAACTGGCGCGTCGTCTCGTCGATCGCCTTGTCGGTTATGCAGGTGCCGACCTGATCGGCGTTGAGGCCGTGACGTGCGCCCAGCTCGCGCAGATTACGCTGCAGGCGCCAGGGATTGCGGCCGGACTCGATGATCTCGCCCTGATGATCGAACAGGTCGTCGATGACGGCGAAGAACTTGTCTTCGCCCGCGCAGCGCGCGATGGCGGCGCCGGCGGCGGAGATTTCGGCGGGTGGCGTCGGCATCACCACCCAGGCGAAGCGGACCTTGCCGGTGTCGATGTATTTCTCTTTCAGCTGCGGGAAGACTTCCTCGTGGAAGGCGCGGCAGTGCCCGCAGGTCGTCGAGGCGTATTCGATCACCTCGACCGGTGCGTTGGGATCGCCCAGCACCGGCATGCCGAGGAAGGGTGTGATCGGCACGGTGGTCCATGCCTCGGGTTCGCGCGGCGCTTCACACGCAGCGAGAAGCAGCGCGACGACAGCGAGAGCCTTGCGGGGCAGTTTCATCCAGCGTGCGCTACGACGGCGGGCTTGCGGGCGGCGTAGCGGCGGGAGCGGGCGGCGGCGTCGGTGTCGGCGGAGCCGGCGTTGTGGCGGCCGCGGCCGGCGGAGCGTTGCCAAGCTTCTCTTCGATCTTGGCGACGATGTTTTCCCACGTCGGGTTGGTGACCTGCTCGTCGTTGATGAAGACGGACGGCGTCGACTTGACGCCCTTGGCGGAGCCTTCTGCCTGCGACTTCTCGATCGAGGCTTTCAGTTCGGGCTGGTGGTCGATGCAGGTGAGGATCTGGTCCTTCGTCAGGCCATGCTTGTCGCCGATCTCGGCCAGCACCGCCATCGCGCCGCCCTGCGAAGCGGAGGTGAGCAGGTCGTACTGGCGCGTGAACATCTCGTCGACCATGTCGACATACTTGTCCTTGCCGGCGCAGCGCGCGACGGAGGCGAAGAGAAGGCCGACGCCATCGGCGTCGATCGGGAAGTCGCGATAGATCAGCTTCACCTTGCCGGTGTCGATGTACTGCGTCTTGAGTTTGGGCAGCTCCCACTTCCAGAAGTCGCGGCAGTGGCTGCAGGTGAGCGCGGCGTATTCGATCATGGTGACCGGCGCGGCCTCGTTGCCGATCGGAACGTCGCCGATCACGGGTGTGACGGGCACGGGCGTGAAGGCGCTCTTCGGCTTGTTGTCTCCGCAGGCGGCAAGCGCGAGAGCAGCGAGCGCGGGGACGAGCAGGCGGGCGGCGAAGGTCATGCAGCGGGTTCCCTGATATTCCAGCCGGTTTTGACCAAAGAGGCGGGCGCGGTCAACGCCATGGCTCATCCCTATTTTCTGGGCCAATTTCGTGGCGATCAGCCCTTGCGCTGGCCTGTAAGCACCGCTTCGCCCAGATGGGCGAGGGCGTTGCGGAGGCTGTTGCTGCGCACCGGTGCGAGGCGTTTCACCAGTGCTTCTCGTTGTTCCGGCGTCAGCGGGCGGGGGACGACGAGGGCAAGCTGCCTTTGCGGGGCGGTCTGGATCAGCTTGATCTCCGTGATCTTGGAGCCGGAGGCGAGATTCACCCTCTCCAGGATGTGATCCTTCGCATGCTGGATGATCGGGGCGGCGGCGGACGGGATGCGCAGGTGAAGCACATTGCCGCCCTTGGCCCGCGCGATACGGACCGGCTGGGTGATGGCGGCGAGCTTGATGCCGACGATCTCCGGCCAGCGGGACTGGAGCGTTTCCGGCGCGGGGCCGGCTTCCTTGAGAATGGGACGGAGGGCGCGGTTGAGGGCAACGCCCATCGGCTTGGCCGGGCGATAGACCGGAACGGCATGCGTCGCAGCGAGGCGTTCTTCCGCCTGCCGCTCTTTCTCGCGCTCGTTCCAGTCGATTGCCATGACCCTTCTTGCCAGCATTCGGGTTTCGTCGGAATGGCCGAGGGCAGATGTTTCCGGACACCCCTTACATCGATATGGCCGCTCACAGCCTGAAGAAGATGCTCACAGCGGTGGATCGCTGGTATCGGCGGCATGCGCGGGTTCTGCCCTGGCGCGTGGGGCCAGAGGCCCGTGACGCAGGCGTAAAGCCCGATCCCTACCTGGTCTGGCTGTCGGAAGTGATGCTGCAGCAGACGACCATTCCCCATGCAACGCCGTACTTCGAGGCGTTCCGGAAGCGCTGGCCGACCGTGAAAAAAATGGCGGCGGCGAGTTGGGAGGATGTGTCTGCGGCGTGGGCAGGGCTCGGCTATTACAGCCGCGCGCGCAACCTGCATGCCTGTGCAAAAGCCGTGGCCGACCGGGGTGGTTTTCCACAGGACGCGAAGGGTCTGCGCGAGCTGCCGGGCGTGGGGCCATACACGGCAGGCGCGATCGCCTCGATTGCGTTCGACGAACGCATTGCGCCGGTGGACGGGAATATCGAGCGCGTCGTCTCGCGGCTGTGGGCCATTCCGTCGGACGGGACGGAGAAGGGCTGGCGCGCGGCGAAGGTGGTGATCGCCGCACGGGCGCAGGAACTGGCGGATGCCCTGCCGAAAGATGGGCGCGCTGGCGATATCGCACAGGCGCTGATGGATCTCGGCGCGACAGTGTGCACGCCGCGAAAGCCGAACTGCCTGATCTGTCCGCTCAACGCGATGTGCGTGGCGCGGGCGGAGGGCGATCCGGAACGCTATCCCGTGAAGGCGGAGAAGAAAGCGACGCCGGTGCGGCATGGATCGGCGTTCGTGCTGGTGCGCGGGGATGAAGTGCTGCTTGTGCGCCGTCCGCCGAGCGGATTGCTGGGCGGGATGGTGATGCCGCTGACAAGCGCATGGACGGAGAAGAAGCCGGACGATCCGCTGGATGGCGCGCCGGGGAAGTTTGCGTGGGTGCGTGTGGGGGAGGTGCGCCACGTATTCACGCACTTCGCGCTGAAGCTCGAAGTGTGGCGCGCCGAGGCAGGAGTGCGCGCGAAAGTCAGTGGCGAGTGGATGCAACACGACGATGCGCTGGCGGCGCTGCCGACGGTGGGGCGGAAGGCGGTGGCGCTCGCGATCGGCGGCGCGAAGCGGCGCTAAGGAGAACTGCTTTTGGACGAAGGCGATCTCTCTTGTTCCGCTCATCCCGACGAAAGTCGGGATCTAGGAAGAGTCGGGCAGCATGAACGGGCCTGAAGCTGCAGGACGGAATAAGCCTCATCGTCAGCCCTGGGTCCCGACTTTCGTCGGGACGAGCGGAGATGGGGCGGTGCTTTCGCTCTCCTGATTTCGCCCTAAGCCGACGCCGCAATCGTCGTGCGATGAAGCACGCGATCATACCCGGCGTAGCCGCCGGTGGCGGCGTGGAGGACGGAGCGGTTGTCCCACATCAGCAGCATGTTGGGTTGCCATTTGTGGCGGTAGACGAATTCGGGGCGCGACTGCCACTGGTAGAGTTCGAGCAGCAGCGGCGTGGACTCCGCCTCGGACATGCCCTCGATACCGATGATGTAGCCGAAGCAGGAGAAGATCCCTTCGCGCCCCGTCTCCGGGTGTTTGCGGATCAGCGGATGGAGCTGCGTCGCTTCCGCATCGCGCGAGGGGCGGATGTCCATCGAGCGCGCTGCGCGATCCTTCTCGCCATAGGACCCTTCCGGCGCGTAAGCTTTCTTCGCGGAGTGGATCGCCATCTTGCCTTCAAGGCGCTTGCGCATCGCTGCAGGCATGGCGTCGAGCGCCGCGTGCTGGTTGGCGAACAGCGTGTCGCCGCCCGTGGGCGGGATGGTGATGCCATAGAGGCAGGTGCCGGCTGGCGGGCGCGCCTGAAAACTCCAGTCGCTGTGCCAGTTCTCCGCGAACAGAGGCGAGGTCTCACCCGCCTTCCGCTGCACGGCGATGATGTGCTTGCGGCCTTCTATCGGCGCGATGAACGGGTCTTCGCCAAAACCTCCGAACGCCAGCGTGAAGCGCTCGAGATCGTCGTCGCTCATATGCTGATCGGGGAAGGCGAGAACGTGGTGCTTCAGCCACGCCGCGCGGATGTCCTTCACGTCGCCGGGGTCGAGCGGCTTCGACAGATCGACCCCGGTGACGCTCGCGCCGCAAGCCTCGGAGGAGGGCTGGACGCTTATCACACCAGTGCGGCCTTCACGGCGGCGGCCGTGATCGGGATATGACGCAGGCGTGCGCCGACGGCGTTGAAGATCGCGTTGCCGATGGCGGGACCGACGATGGTGGTCGCCGGCTCGCCAAGGCCGACGGGCGCCTCCACGGAGTCGACGAAGGTGATGTCGAGCTCGGGCACATCCGCGAGGCGCAGCGGCGTGTAGGCGCCGAGATTGCGCGCCTTGACGTTGCCGTTCTCGAACTCGGTGCCTTCGTGCAGCGCCAGCGACAGGCCCCACAGCGAGGCCCCTTCCATCTGCGCGCGGGCGCCATCCGGATCGACGATCGTGCCTGCATCGGCGACAAGCGTCAGCTTCTCGACCTTCACCGCGCCCGTACCCTTGTCGACATTGACGCGCGCGACGCACGCGACCCAAGTCGGCATGTCGCGTTCCTGTCCGAATGAGGTGGCGATGCCGAGGCCCGTGCCTGCCGGAAGCTGAGAGCCCCAGCCGGCTTTCTCGGCGGCGAGCTTCACCACATTGGCCTGCCGAGATGCGCCGCCCACGGAGTTGGGGGCAGAGCCAGCGTTCGCGCCTTCGGCCTTCAGCAGGCCGATGCGGAAGGCAACTGGATCGACCTTCAGCTTGTGCGCCGCTTCATCCACGAAGCTTTCGAGGGCCCAGTTGGTGAAGCCCGGTCCGACCGAACGCAGCCAGCCGGGGCGGAAAGTGGCGTTGGCCAGATCGTTGGAGATGGCGCGGACCTTGTGGGCGCCGACGCTGTACCAGTGGTTCGCGCCGTTGATGGCGAACGGATCGAACGGCACATCCTTTTCGCCCTTCGGCATGAAGAACGGCGCCATGACTTCGGTGGGCCAGCCGCAGGCAACGTGCTGTTCCATCGCGATGACGTTGTTGTCCTTGTCGAAGCCCATCTTCATCTTCTGGACGGATGGCGAGCGGACGCTGTCGAACTTCACGTCGTCCTCGCGCGTCATCACCATCTTCACGGGCTTGCCCACGGCTTTCGCCGCGAGCGCCGCGCCGACGGCGTAGTCGCCGTTGAGACGACGGCCGAAGCCGCCGCCGAGGCGATAGGTTTTCATGACAATATCGGTCTCGGGGATTTCCAACGCGGTTGCCAGCCAGGGCAGGACAAGGCTCTGCCACTGGTTGCCAGTGTGGATTTCCCACTTGCCGTTGTTGAAGTGGGCGAGCGCGTTGAGCGGCTCCATGGCGAAGTGCAGCGCCGTCGCGGTCGTGTAGGTCGCCTCGATGGAGGACTTAGCCGACCGGAAGACAGGCGCTGTATTGGTGTTGCCTGTCGCGAGCACCGAACCCTTGCTGGCGTCGGCGATCAGTTTAGCCGCGTGATCCTGCAGGTTCTTCTCGGAGACGTCGGCGGTCGGGCCGGGAGTGTATTCCAGCGTGATGGCCTTCGCCGCCTTGAGCGCGGCTGGATAGGTCTCTGCGATCACGACCACCCAGCCGGGCACGGTGTTCGACGGGTCCTTGAGAACGACGGTCTGGAGATAGCCTTTGATGTCCTTCGCCGGCGCATCCATCACGTAGTTGACCTGTGATCCGTTGCGCGTCGGCGGCAGGATCGGGCAGCCATAGACCATGCCCTCGACTTTCGCGTCGATGCCGTAGATCGCGGCGCCTGTCGTCTTCTCCACGATGTCGAGCGACGTCACCGGCTTGCCGATCAGCTTGCGGTCTGCGGCCGGCTTGAATGTGATCTTGGCAAGTTCCTCGGGCGTGTAGGTCTTCGTCAGGGTGCCTTTTCGGACGAGATCCTTGTAGGAAATCTTCTTGCTGCCCGAGACGATCTCTCCATTGGCGGCGGAGCAGGTGGCTGGATCCACGCCAAGCGCGGTTGCGCCCGCTTCGATCAGCGCCATGCGGCCAGCAGCGCCCGCCTGGCTGTAGAGCGGATAGGTCTGCCAGACGGACCACGAGCCGCCCGTGACCATCAGGCCCCATTTCGGATCGGAATCCACGTGCGCGATGCGCACGTTTTCCCACGGCGCTTCGAGTTCATCGGCGAGGATGCGCGCGAGCGATGTGCCGACGTGCTGGCCCATCTCGGCGCGGATCACGTTCACCGTGACGATGCCCATATTGTCGATATGGAACCACTGCGTCGGTTCGTAGGGCGGGGCGGTGCTCGCTTCTTCGGCCGGGGTGCAGGCCGTGAGGAAGGAGAAGGCGACGCCGGTTCCTGCGGCGGCAATGAGAAAGCCGCGGCGGGAGAGGGCGGTGTTGGCGCGATTGTTCACTGGCGTATCCATGGATCAGCCTTTCATCGCGTTGGCAGCCTGACGCACGGCGGCGCGGATGCGGATGTAGGTCATGCAGCGGCACAGGTTCGCGGTCATTTGCGCGTCGATGTCCGCGTCCGAGATGTTGGGGTTGTCCTTCAGCACGGCGGCGGCCTGCATGATCTGGCCGGACTGGCAGTAGCCGCATTGCGGGACCTGCAGCTCCTGCCAGGCTTTCTGGACGGGATGCTGCCCCTTCGGATCGAGGCCTTCGATGGTGACGATGTCGGCGCCTTCGACGGCGCTGAGCGGTGTGACGCAGGAACGCGTCGCCTTGCCGCCGATATGAACGGTGCAGGCCCCGCACATGCCGATGCCGCAGCCGAACTTGGTGCCGGTGAGGCCCGCATCGTCCCGTATCACCCACAGCAATGGCGTGTCGGCGTCCGCCTCCACGGTCATCTGCTTTCCATTGAGTTTGAAACTGGTCATGTCCGACACCCTCCGACCTTTGCATTCGGCAGGCGCGCGTGAGGACGCGTCGACACCGACGACTGCTGTTTGTGCGCATGTTTTGCTCGTTGCCGCGATGTGTCCAGCGTGAGAGCGACTTGCATCACACACGTCGCGCGTGCGGCAATTCAATTTCCGCAGCGGCCAGAAGGTGCTGCGTGAGGCGCTATACTCGCTTACATACAGCGGAATTTTTCTGGGCACGTAGCGCGATGAGTTCGGCTAGGCTCGGCGCATGACGAGCGTGCAGATCGCAGCGTGGTTTTTCCTGGCCTTGCAGAGCGTGCTGGCCCTGTTCCAGCTCGCGCTGGCGGCGGGTGCGCCGTGGGGATCGCTGGCGATGGGCGGACGGTTTCCCGGTCGCTTTCCGCCGTCGATGCGTGTGGCGGCGGTGGTTCAGGTTTTCATTTATGTGCTGATGGCGGCCGTCGTCGCATCGCGCGCCGGGCTTGCGCTGCCCGAGTGGGGCGAGGTCTCGCGTGTAGCCGTGTGGGTCGTCGCGGGGCTGATGGCGGTGGCGGTCGTTCTGAATGTCATCACGCCGAGCAAGTGGGAGCGGCGGATCTGGGCGCCAGTGGCGCTGGGGCTGGTCGCATCCAGCCTCGTGGTTGCGCTCGGCTAGAATGCAGCGTGCGGAAATCGTCGGCGGTGCGGCCGCGCGGCGCTAGCCTGTCCTCATGATTGACCAACTGGACTGGCGCTCCATCGAGCAGGACCTGAATGCAAGCGGCTGCGCGGTGACGCCGCCACTGCTCGATACAGCGACGTGCGAGAAGCTGCAGGCGAGCTATGCCGACGATGCGCTGTTCCGCTCGACGGTGGTGATGGCGCGACACGGGTTCGGGCGGGGCGAGTATCGCTATTTCAGTTATCCGCTGCCGGATGTGGTCAGCGGACTACGCACGAAACTCTATGCGGGGCTCGCGCCCATCGCGAACCGGTGGGAGGAGATGCTGGGACGGGCGCCACGGTTTCCGGCGGCGCACGCGGACTTTCTGGCGACATGCCATGCGGCGGGGCAGGCTAGGCCGACGCCGCTGCTGCTGAAGTACGGGCCAGGCGATTACAACTGCCTGCACCAGGATCTCTATGGCGAGCATGTCTTTCCGCTACAGATGGCGATCCTCCTGTCGAAGCCGGGCGAGGATTTCACCGGCGGCGAATTCGCGCTGACCGAACAACGCCCGCGCATGCAGTCGCGCGTGGAAGTCGTGATCCTGAATCAGGGGCAGGGAGTGATCTTCGCGGTCAACGAGCGGCCGGTGCAGGGGACGAAAGGCGTCTATCGCGTAAAGATGCGCCATGGCGTCAGCCGCCTGCGGTCAGGCGCACGCCACACGATGGGGATCATCCTCCACGACGCGGCGTGACTCAATTTCGACGCGGGCGCATGATTGCAGGCGTCTTATGGGGAGACAGGCATGCTCGATCACATCGGACTTAAGGTCACCAACATCAAACGCTCGAAGGCGTTCTACGATCAGGCGCTGCAGCCGCTCGGCGTCAGCGTGATCATGGACGTGTCGGAGGCGGAAACGGGGGTGACGCCGTATCTGGGATATGGCGAGGGCTTCAAGCCGTACTTCTGGATCAATGAACAACCCCGCGCCACGGAGCTGATCCATGTCGCGTTCGCGGCGGACAGCCGGGCGAAGGTCGATGCCTTCTACGCGGCGGCGATGGCGGCCGGCGGAAAGGACAACGGACCGCCAGGGCCGAGGCCGCACTATCATGCGAACTATTATGGCGCGTTCGTGCTGGACCCTGACGGGCACAACATCGAAGCCGTTTGTCACGCGCCTGTCTGAGGCGCAGTAACCGATTTAGTGCGGGGCGGGAGCAGGTTGGGCCGGCGGCGTGGTAGCCGGGGCAGAAGGAGCCGGGGCGGCCGGGGTCGTATCCGGGGCTACGGCTGGCGCCGCACCGTCGGCGGGAGCGGCAGGCGCCGTTCCATCAGCCGGAACGACGGCTCCATCGGCCGGCGCAGCAGCCTGCGGCGGCAGCGGGGCCGGGAGCGGAACGCTCTCGCTTCCCAGCGTGCGCAGGTAGGCGATGAGGTTCATGCGGTCCTGCAGACCGGTGAGGCGGCTGTTGATGCCGGCGAAGTTCATCGCGGTGCCGGATGCGAAGGATTTCGGACGCTCGATAAAGTGGTCGAGCTTCTCGAACGACCACTCGCCGCCCACTTCGGTCAGCGAGCCCTTGCCCGTCGAATATTTGAAGCCGGCGTGCGAAGCGACCGGGCGGCCCACGATGGCCCAGAGGTTCGGACCCTGCAGGTTCGCGCCGCCGTTCTCGAACGTGTGGCACTGGAGGCATTTCTTGTGCTGCTCTTCGCCCTTCGCGAGGTCGGCGGCGGCCAGCAGAGTGCCGTAGTCGCGCGGACCTTCAACGACGGTCTCGCCGCCGGTGGCGACTTCCGGCACGTCGACGAAGTAGCCGGGCTTCTCGTGATGCGAGGTGTGAAACAGGGCGTGAGAGGCTTCGTTCAAGCCGATCAGCGCGAGGCCCGTGCCGAGGATGCAGAAGGCGATCTTGTTGAAGCCCAGATCACTCATGGCCTGACCTTCTCCAGTCCCTCGAAAAGCGGGGCCCCAAAACGTCGATTCGCGCCCGCACGCGCGGCGCTTTCTTGCATTTTAGGGGTAGTGCGGCAACCCGCGACAGTCCGGCGAAATGACGCACAGTCAGGCGAGCTAAGCCCCTATTTCGGTTGCTCTCTTCCGCTGGGGCGGGGCATAGAGGCGCCATGAGCAAGATTGCCTTCCAGGGGGAGCTCGGCGCCAACTCCCACATCGCCTGCCGCGAGGTCTATCCGGACCTCGAACCCCTGCCGTGCGCGACGTTCGAGGACGTGTTCGCGGCGGCCGCCAATGGCGATGCCAAGCTGGCCATGATCCCTGTGGAGAACTCGATCGCTGGCCGGGTGGCGGACATCCACCACCTGCTGCCGACCTCGCCGCTGCAGATCATCGCCGAGCATTTCATGCCGATCCGCTTCCAGCTTATGGGGCTGAAAGGGTCGAAACTCGAGAACATCACGGGGGCCCACAGCCACATCATGGGGCTGGGCCAGTGCCGGAACTTCCTGCGCGCGCGGGGCATCAAGGCGAAGACCACGGCGGACACGGCAGGCGCTGCCCGGGAGGTCGCCGAAGCTGGGGATCCGACGCAGGCCGCCATCGCGCCGCGACTGGCGGCGGAGGTGTATGGCCTGCAGATTCTCGCTGAAAACATTGAGGATGCGGCCCACAACACGACGCGCTTCGTGATCATGAGCCGGGATGCCGCGCCGCCCGAGCGCGACGAGAAGATCACCTGGGTCACGGCATTTGTCTTCCGCGTCCGCAACGTTCCTGCGGCGCTCTACAAGACCATGGGCGGCTTCGCGACCAACGGCGTGAACGTCACCAAGCTGGAGAGCTACCAGATCGGCGGATCGTTCAACGCCACGCAGTTCTACGCCGAGCTGGAAGGCCATCCGGATGACCCGGCGGTGCAGCGGGCGCTGGAGGAGCTGGGCTTCTTCTCGACCCATGTCCGCCACCTGGGCGTGTTCCCGGCCAACTCCTACCGGTCGACGGTCGCCCCGAGGGCGTAACGCCCGGGAAACCATGACAATCCGGACACGGACGGTTTCTGCCCTTTCATCGTCACATTTGGGGAGCGGATATCGTCTCCGCGCGTTGTGCAGCCGTTGCGGCAATCCCAAAAACGCCTGCGAAACGTAGCGGTTATGAGCGCGTGAAGTATTCGGATTGTATTCGCACGTGCCGCGGAAGAATCCGACACGAATTGGCCGCAAATCCTAAAGCATAGCTAACCCCATCTACTGAGTGTGGCGCCTGCGCCACCTAACAATCTTTAATCCTGATCTTGGGCGGAACGTGTTTGTCGGGCGCCTATTTAAGCTGCATATCGACCCAGCTGGGTGGATAGATGGTCCGAGACGGAAGCCTCCATGTGGGGACGGCCGGATCGGCTCAGAACTGAAACCAGAGCTGGGTCTTACCGGCGGGATCACGCAATCCCCCTGGAACCCTGCTCCAGACAACTGGAGTCTTTCCCCATGAAACTGCAAATCGCTCTCGCCGCCGCGTCCATGCTGATCGCGCCGGCGTTCATGACTGCCAACGCGCAACAGTCGGCCGGCGTCTACGTGTCGGGCGGCTACACGCATTTCGACGGCGACGGTGGCGCTGAACTCGGCGCCGTCACGGGCCGCGTCGGCGTGAACCTCTCGCCGAACTTTGCCATCGAAGGCGAAGGCTCGCTCGGCGTGAAGGACGACAGCGGCACCGAGCTCGACAACGAGATCGGCGTGTTCGCGGTTGGCAAACTGCCGATCTCCTCGTCGTTCGACATCTTCGGCCGCGTTGGTGTTGCCCGCATCGAAACCTCCCCGGGTGGCGATGAAGACGGCCTGGCTTACGGCGCTGGCGGCACCTTCTGGCTGACCCCGGCGGACGGCATCCGCGGCGACTGGACCCGTCACGACTATGACGCTGGCGATGTCGACGCTTTCTCGATCTCGTACGTCCGCAACTTCTAACGATCCCGCTCGCAAGAGCGCGGTCTGATACGAGACACCCCGCGAGCGATCGCGGGGTGTTTTCGTTTCGGCGTCATGCGAATGTCGGCGCGTGACCGAGATTCGCGCCGAAATCCGTATCGAATACCTTCGTCCCGATGACCCCATCGGCCTCAACGAGGCCTATGCAATCTATCGCGAGGCGATCCTGCCATCCGAGCAAAGGACGGAAGAGGAATTCCGTAGCCTCATGCTGCGCAGCGACTATCGCTTCCTCGTTGCACGGATGGAGGAGACCATCCTTGGCGTGTCGGTTTCATGGGCGCCAGAGCAGGGCGATCTCTGGCTGTTCGAGTACGCGGCGGTGAGGCCCGAGGTGCGCGGCAAGCAGATTGGCGCGAACCTGTTCATGGCCTCGCGCCATGTGATCGGGAATGACCGCACGGCGCTCGTCGAGGTCGACGCCGACACCGGGACAGAGGAGCAGGCTAAGCGGTTGACCTTCTATCGGCGGCTGGAGCTAAAGCGCCTGCGCGGGCTCGACTATCATTTGCCGCTCGATGCGTTCGGCGCGCCACCGCCGATGTGGCTTCTGGCTCTGCCGCCCGCGCCGGTCGAGGCCGTGCCGGTGATGCAGGTCGAGGACTGGCTGCGGCGTATCTATTACGAGGTCTATGCGAAGGGCCTCGACGATCCACGCCTTGCGGCGATGATCGATCCGCTGCCGGACGACGTGGCGCTCGATCCGATCTAGCCGCGATCCAGCCACGCCTTGATGACGTGGTGGGCGATGGCGAAGCGGGGCGGGGCGAAGGCTTCGGGGTTCGTGCCCGCCATCATCGATGCGGTCTCGGCGCGCGTGAACCAGCGCGCGGTTTCGAGTTCCGACTCGTCGACCTTGATCTCCCCCTCATCGGCCTCAAGGATCAGGCCGACCATAAGCGAGGATGGGAACGGCCAGGGCTGGCAGAAGAGATAGTCCGAGCGTGTCGTGCAGCGGACCCCGGCTTCCTCGAAGATCTCGCGGGCGGCTGCCTGTTCGAGCGTTTCGCCCGGCTCGACGAAGCCGGCGAGGCAGGACCAGAAGCCGGGACGCCACGCCTTCTGGCGGCCGAGCAGGCATTTGTCGCCGCGCACGGCGAGCATGATGGCGACGGGGTCGACACGCGGGAAATGCTCCGTGCCGCAATCGTCGCATTTGCGCTTCCAGCCGGCTTCCAGGATCGTGGTGCGTGCGCCGCAGTTGGCGCAGAAGCCATGGCGGCGATGCCATTCGAAGAGGGCGCGGGCTGTGGCGGCCGCGCCGCCGTTGAAGGCGTCGAAGGCCGAAGCCGCCGCGCGGAAATCGTCGAACACGCCGAGGCCGGCGATGGGCGAGGAGTCGAGACTGAAGGAGGCCGGCATATCGAGGGCGAAGACGGGCGAGCCCTTCACCGTCTCGCCGAGAAACACACGCGTTGCTTTCGGAGACAGCATCCCTGCCTGGCCCCCGAGCCAGAGCAGCGGCCGTCCCGGCGGCAACGCGGCGCCTATCTGGGAAGGCGCTGCGGCCGGCGCCGATCCCTCGACCAGCAGCAGGCCCTCGCGCATCAGCAGGACGCGCGCCTTGTCGGAATTGAACGCCGCGTCCAGCCAGGCCGGGTCGCGGCGATGGTGCGCAGCGCGGTCCAGCCCCGCGGGGACCAGCGGGATTTCAGCGGCAGCCTTGGAAAGTGGCACGGTATCAGAGCTTCTTTATGTTCGACCTGAAGCTGCGTATCGCACGTTGTCCGGCAAGGACGCCATAGATGGCGAAGGCGACCAGCGAGAACGCCCCCCAGAGCAGTCCGAACATCCTCAGGAAGTTCATGAAATCCGCGCCTTGCAGGTAGCCCTTGTCGAGGCCGCTGAGCATGATGCCAGCGCCCGCAACGAAGAACATGGCCGACGTGGCGAGGTATTTCAGGAAGGCGTCCAGCACGGCGCGGCGTCGCAGGTAATAGCGGACGGGGAAGACGATCGCACCGTAGAGGCCCGCGAAGGCGAGGCAGTACATCGCGATGATAGCAACGCCGCGATCCAGCGTGTCTGGCGTGTACTGGCCGGCGGTGGTGACCAGCTGCCATGCCGCGATGCCGATCCAGGCCGGGATGAGAATCGCGAGATCGATCCAGCGGAATGGCGGCACATCGGACAGCTTCCGGATCGGCTTGCCGCCATCGCCGACGCGGCCGACATAGTCGCCTGCCTGGCTCGGCGCGACGCGCTTGGGATCGACGGCCTCGTGGATCATGTCGCCGATGGCGTCGTCGAGCTTCTGTTCTTTTTCTTCGAGCGTCTCGTCATTGGCGGCGCGCGCCTGTGGCGCGGGCGCGGGCTGGAGGCCCGGGGCGGGGCGAGCGCTGGCAGGGGCAGGTGCGCCCTTGCCCGCCAGCAGGGCGAGGTGTTCGACCAGCTCGTCCATGTGCGCCGTCGGATCGGGGAACACCTGGATCCAGTTGCGGTCGGCGAGTTCGTAGAGATAGGCGCCGCGCGGTTGCGTGTTCTCGATCAGGATCGGAACGACCGGCTTCGCCAGCGTGTCGGCGACGGCCAGTTCTTTCTTCAGCTGGCGGGAGGAGTTGCACTCCTCCGAGAAGAAGATGACGAGCATGCCGGAATTGGTGAGAGCGTCGACGATGGTCTCGCGCCAGTCCGCGCCGCCTTCAATATCGGCGTCATACCAGACGGTGACGCCCCGGGCTTCGAGACGGCGCACGACAGCGGCGACCAGTTCGCGGTCGGAACGGCGATAGCTGACGAAAATGTCGTACTTCATGCCTGCGACCACATGGCTTGCGGCCGCCGTAAACCATCAGGGAAGCCCCGTGGGAAGGGGTCGTCACGGATTACGGACGCTGTCGGCACTGCTGAAACCCCCACGACTCAGTCACCGTGAATCATTGCAGGCGGTGGCCCGCCCTCCTATAACCTAGATGCAGGTTGGTTGCGGGCGAGCGGTTCGCCAACCCGGTCAGGTCCGGAAGGAAGCAGCCGTAACGAGTTTAGCTTGGGTCGTGACCAGCCTGCGCCTTCCCCCTTGGCTCCACAGCTGAAATTGCCGCTGGCACAGGCGCCAGTTGGCGTAATCCCTGTCGATGCGCCATATAGGGGACATGGCCAGTAAGAAGCCTCCAAAACCGCCCGAAGACGGGCTGGAAGACGATGTTGCGGAACCTCGCGACACGATGACGGCGTCGATGTTCGGGGACGATGTACCGTCCGGTAATTCTGGCGGTCCGCCGGCCTATCAGGTGCTGGCGCGCAAATACCGCCCGACGCGGTTTGAGGATCTTGTCGGCCAGGAAGCGATGGTCCGGACGCTGACCAACGCGTTCAAGACCGGGCGGATCGCCCATGCCTTCATGCTGACCGGCGTGCGCGGGGTGGGGAAGACCACGACGGCGCGCCTGCTGGCGCGGGCGCTGAATTACGAAACAAAGGATGTTCACCAGCCGTCGATGAAGCTGGATCCGCCGGGCGTGCATTGTGCGTCGATCATGGCGGGGACGCATCCGGACGTGCTCGAGCTGGATGCGGCGTCGCACACGGGCGTGTCGGACATGCGCGACCTGCTGGACGGCGCGCGGTATGCGCCGGTGAGCGCGCGCTACAAGGTCTATGTGATCGACGAAGTTCACATGCTATCGACGGCGGCGTTCAACGCGCTGCTGAAGACGCTGGAAGAACCGCCGCCGCACGTGAAGTTCATTTTCGCGACGACCGAAATCCGCAAGGTGCCTGTGACGGTGCTGTCGCGGTGCCAGCGGTTTAACCTGCAGCGGTTCTCGACGGAGCAGCTGGCGGCGCATCTGGCGAACATCACCGCCAAGGAAGGCGCGAAGGTTTCGATCGAGGCGCTGGCGCTGATCGCGCGGGCGGCGGAGGGATCGGCGCGCGATGGCCTGTCCATTCTCGACCAGGCGATCGTGCAGGGCGAGGGCGGCGAGGTGTCGGCCGAACAGCTGCGCGACATGCTGGGCCTGGCGGATCGCTCGCGCGTGCTCGACCTGATGGAGAAGGTCATTACCGGCGACCACAAGGCGGCCCTGAACGAGGCGGCGGCGTTGCTGGATCAGGGCGCGGATGCGCCGGTGCTGATCAAGGATCTGATGGATGCGGTGGTCGAGATTTCGCGCGCGCAGGCTTTGAAGGAGGCCTACGCCTTCACCGGCCCGCAGGACTGGGCCAGACGCACGAAGGCGATGGCGGAGCAGCTGTCGCCGGCGCAGTCGGCGCGGATGTGGCGTCTGCTGCTGCAGGGTTTCGAGGATTGCGCGCGGGCGCCCGATCCGGGCGCGGCTGCGCAGATGGTGGTGCTGAGGCTGGCCGCCGCCGCGAGCTTGCCGTCGCCGGAAGACGCGATGAAGCTGCTCGCGGGCGGGGCCGCTGTGCCGCCCCCAAAGTCCCAGCCTGAGCGCGGGCGTGAGCCTGCGCGGGTCGAGGCGCCAACTGCGTCCGTAGCTCCCGCGCATGACGACGAGCAGCACGAGGGCGTGCGCCTGTCGTCGCTGCGCGAAATCATCTCGGAGCTGGAAGCGCGGCGAGAGATCGCGCTGAAATACGACATCGAGAAATTCGTGCGGCCGGCCGAGATCGATTTCGGCCACTTCCGCTATTCCGCCGCGCCGAGCACGCCGCACAATCTTTCGCAGCGCATCAAGGACTGGCTGGAAGACGTTAGCGGCGTCGAATGGGACGTGCAGCAATCGACCGATGGCGCCGCCGAAAGCACGCAGGAGCGCAGGCGCCGCCGTGGCAGCGAGAAGCTGCAGGCCGCGGAAGCGCATCCGCGTGTGGCGGAAGCGCTTCGCCTTTTCCCTGGCGCCAAGGTTTTGCGGGTTGAGGATCCCGCTGAGCAGGCGGACGAGATGGACGATGCGCCGGCGCCAGTCGCAGCCAATGTGATCCATGTCGACTTCGGCCACCGCGAACGGCTCGACGAAGACATTCCCGACCCCGAAGAGCGCGAGGACGACTGATGAAAGACCTGTCCGATATCATGCGCCAGGCGCAGCAGATGCAGCAGCGCCTGCAGGAAGCGCAGGCGGAGATGGACGAGATCACCGCCGAAGGCTCGTCGGGCGCGGGCATGGTGAAACTGACGTTGAAGGGCAAGGGCGAGCTTCACGCGCTTACGATCGATCCGTCCCTGCTGACGCCGGGCGACAAGGAGATGGTCGAGGACCTCGTGAAGGCGGCGCACTCCGACGCACGCCGAAAGCTGGACGACGCAATGGCCGAGGCGATGAAGCAGGCGACCGGTGGGCTGGGCGGCATGCTGCCCGGCTTCAAGCTGCCGTTCTGAGGAACGCATGACGCGAGCCGAATGGATCAAGCACGCGCTCGTCTTCGTGGCGGCGGTTTTCCTGGTCTGGCTGTCGGGCGTCACGCCCGTGCTGGTCAATGACCCTGAAGCCTTCGCTACGCTCGCGACGCCGACAGTTGGCGGGCTGATCGCGGCGTGGCCGATCTACATCGCCATCGCGATCTGCCAGGCGCTGACGTTCCACTATGTGAAGAAATGGACGACGCCGATCTTCCTCACAGGCGTGTTCGTTCTCGGCGCGCTGTTCGCGTGGCGATACTGGACGGCGATGACGCCTGCCTAGGCTGACGGCGGCTCACGTTTCTTGAGCGCGGCCGAGCCCTCGACCTTCGGCATCTTCGTGGGCGAGACGTGTTCGCTCGCCGAGGCCTTCTTCTTCAGCGCGGGGCGCATGCGCCGATAGATGCGGTGGGCCAGCACGAGGAACAGCAGGGCCGCGCCGCCGAAGAATATCCACGGCATGTAGGTCGGGTTCATGGCGATATCGCCGATGAAATTTAGCCCGCCGGGAATGAGGCCGAGAACTAGCAGGATCACCGGCACGGCGACGCCGACGACGATCAACGCGATTTCTCCGGGCTTCATCTCCATGCCAGCCGTCTAGCACAACTGGCGGCCGATTTCACAAGCGCCGGTTACTTCGCCGCGGACAGATGCTTTTCGAGGAATTCCGCTTCCCGCCGCGAATAGAACAGCCGGTTCTTCAGCTTGCGCCAGCCATGGCCTTCGTCCGGAATGCGGATGAACTCCGCCTCCACGCCATTCTTGCGCAGCGTCGTCACCATCACCTCCGTCTCGGAGATATCGATGCGCGGGTCCATTACGCCGTGCGAGTAGAGCATCGGCACGCGGATCTTGTCGGCAATGCTCATGGGCGAGATCTCGGTGTAGAATTTCTTCCACTCCGGATCGGCGATGTCGCCGAACTCGATCTTGTCCGAAGCCTTGAGGCCCGGCGAGGCGACTTCCAGCGCCGTTACCCAGTTGCCCACGCCGAACAGCGACACGCCCGCCTTGAACGCATCCGGATAGGCGCTGGTCACCGCGTTGACCATGTAGCCGCCATACGATCCACCCACCACCGCCGCGCGATCCGCATCCACCCGTCCGTCCGCCTTCAGGAAAGCCAGCATGTCGACAAGGTCACGCACGCTGTCGAGCCGCTTCTTCTGGTCGTCCAGCGTCGCATACGTCCGGCCCAGCCCTGTCGACCCGCGCACGTTCGGCGAGAACACGGCAATCCCGCGATCGACATAATACTGCGCAATGGCGTCGAAGTTGGCCATGCTCATGCCGCTCGGCCCGCCGTGCACGTCGAACAGCACAGGCGGCTTGCCGCCACCCTTCACCGACGCCGCATCAGGCAGGTAGAGCAGCCCGTGCAGCTCCACCCCGTCCTGCGCCTTCATCCGCACCGATAGCGGCTTCACCAGCCGCTTCGGATCAAGCCCCGCAAGGCTGCTCGCGAACGCCTTGTTCGTCTTGCCCGTCGCAAGGTCCAGCACCACGACATCCCCTGGCGTCGCGTAATCGCTAGCATTGATCGCCATCTTCGCGCTGCCCGTGTCGCACGACTGGCTGAACACGCCATCGGGCAGCGGCGGCAGCGCCACCGCCTTCTTCGATGCACGCTCCTCGATGTGCAGCTTGAAGAACCCGTTCTCATTGGTCGACCACGCGAGCCATTTCCCGCCCGGCCCGCACAGGCTCACATTCTGGATGTCGAACGGCGCTTCCTTGACGACGCTCACCTGTCCCGACGCCATGTCGAAATACGACAGCGCCGCGAACTCGCGCCCTTCATTGCTGGCGAAGTAGAAGCCCTTGCCATCCGGCGTCCACACGAAGCCGCCATCGCGATGGTTGGCGCGCTGGTCCGGCGCTGCGATGGTCGTCAGCTTCTTGCCCGGAATATCGAGCAGCATCAGCTTGTCCGAATCCTCGCCTACGCCCTCCACCACGACAGCGGATTTTCCATCCGGCGACACGGACTGCACGTAGGTTCCCAGATGCCCCTGCGCCAGCAGGATGGGCGGTCCTTCGGGCGAGGCCATGTAGATGTCGAAGTCCGACCCGTTCCGCTCCGGCGACGCATAGAGCAGCGACTGCCCGTCCGGCATGAAGCCGCCGAACGCGCGGAAGCCGCCTTCCTTCGCCGCGATCAGTTCCTGTTCAATCCCGCCATCGAGCGAGACGAGGTTGTAGCTCTCCTGCTCGTTGCCGTTGTTGTCCGCGCCATAGAGGATCGAGGTCGAATCCGGCGACCATTCGAAGAAAGTAATTCCGTTGCCGAATGTCAGCTGCCGCGGCTGCCCGCCCTCGGCGGCAACGACCCACAACTGCGGCAGGCCCGTCACCCGCCAGTGGAACGCAACATTCTTCCCGTCCGGCGAAATCTCTGCGCCGGACGCGCCCATCGCCAGCACATAGCGCGCAACGTCCGACGGATCATCGCCCGCGCGCCCCACCGTCAGCGGCTCATCCTTCGGCTCGATCGCCGCAATCGACATGTCCGCGCCCTTGGCCCCACCATAGGTCGCCGACGTCCCATCCGTATTCGCCGCAGTCGCCGGCGCCTGCGCGCCACAGGCGGCCAGCGCGGAAACCGATGCAAGCAAAAGGGCAAGGCGGATCATGGGCAACTCCCCGGAAAGCCACGCCACGCTAGCGTTTTCCAATGCCGTGACCAGAGGTTTCGGCCCGGCCACAACTTGGCTAGAAGGGCGGCCATGTCCCTCCGCCTCGCCTTCATGGGTTCGCCCAATTTCGCCGTGCCGACGCTGGAAGCCGTCATTTCCGCGGGCCACGACGTCGTGTGCGTCTACTCCCAGCCTCCGCGCCGCGCCGGGCGGGGCAAGCAGCTGACGAAGACGGATGTGCACGAGGCGGCCGAGCGGCATGGCATCGAGGTGCGGACGCCGGAGAACTTCCGGGGGGCGGAGGACAGGCAGGCGTTCGCTGACCTGAAACTGGATGTGGCCGTGGTGGTCGCCTACGGCCTGCTGCTGCCCAAGCCGATCCTCGATGCGCCTCGGCTGGGTTGCTACAACATACATGGCTCCATCCTGCCGCGCTGGCGCGGGGCCGCGCCGATCCATCGTGCGGTGATGGCGGGCGACACGGTCACCGGCGTTCAGGTGATGAAGATGGATGTGGGGCTGGATACGGGTCCCGTGATGCTGACGGCGACAACGCCGATCAGCGAGGCCGACACAACGGGCGATGTGCATGACCGGCTGTCGGCACTCGGTGCTGCGCTGATGGTCGAGGGGCTGGCCAAGCTGGAGGCAGGGCCGGTGACGCTGCATCCGCAGACCGAGGAAGGCGTGACCATCGCCGCCAAGGTCTCGCCCGCCGAGGCGCGTATCGACTGGAAGAAGACTGGGCACGAAGTCGCCTGCCACATTCGCGGGCTGTCGCCTTTTCCAGGGGCGTGGTTCGAGCTCGATGGCCAGCGCATCAAGATTTTGCACGCGACCGCGGAATGGGGTTCCGGCGAGGTGGGTGAGGCGTTGAACGATGAGCTGCTGATCGCCTGTGGCGAGGACGCCGTGCGGCTGACCCGCTTGCAGAGAGCAGGGAAGGGGCAGATGACTGCTGAGGAATTCCAGCGCGGGGCGCGCATCGGCCGGGGCCGGAGACTGGCATGAGCGAAAAGACGTTCCGCATCGCGACACAGGCCGACAAGGCCGCCATCGCCGATCTCAACACGCGTGCGTTCAATCAGCCGGACGAGGCGAAGATCGTCGAACAGCTGGAGAAGGATGGCGACGTCCTCCTGCAGATTGTCGCGGAGATGGATGCGCAGATCGTCGGCCACATCCTGTTCTACCGGATGGGCGTGCTGGGGAAACTCGGCGGCGCGGGCCTCGGGCCGATGAGCGTCGATCCATGGGTGCAGCGCGAGGGTATCGGCTCCCGGCTGGTCATGGGCGGGCTCACCGCGCTGAAGGAAGCCGGCGTGCCGATCGTCTTCGTACTCGGGCATGAAAATTACTACCCGCGTTTCGGCTTTTCGGTGAAGGAGACCGAGGAGTTCGAGACGCCGCTGAAGGGACCGCATTTCATGGCGGTGCGCATGCGCTTCGGGCCGCCGATGTCCGGCAAGCTGATCTTCCCCGACGCCTTCGGGGTTCCCGTTGCCTAGGTACAAGCTGACGATCGAGTATGACGGGTCGGCCTTCGCCGGCTGGCAGCGGCAGGACAATTCCCCGTCGGTACAGCAGACGCTGGAAACAGCGGCGGAGGCGCTGGATGGCGCGCCGGTTCAGGTGATCGGCGCGGGGCGGACGGATTCCGGCGTGCACGCGACGGGGCAGGTGGCGCATCTCGATCTCGTCAAGACGATACGCGCGGGCAAGGTGCGCGACGCGCTGAACGCTCATCTGCGGCCGCATCCGATCGCGGTGCTGGAAGCGGAGGACGCCGCGCCGGATTTCCACGCGCGGTTCGATGCGACCGGGCGGAGCTATCTCTATCGCATAGTGAACCGGCGAGCCGATCTGGCGCTGGATCGCGGGCGGGCCTGGCGCGTGTCGGTCGATCTCGATGTCGAGGCGATGCACGCGGCGGCGCAGGCGTTGGTGGGGCGTCATGACTTCACGACATTTCGTGACGCCAATTGCCAGGCGGATACTCCGGTGAAGACACTGAAGTCGATCATTGTGGCTCGTGTGGGCGAAGTGATCGAGATCAGGACGTCGGCGCGATCGTTTCTGCATCGGCAGGTGCGCTCGATGGTCGGGTCGCTCATGGACGTAGGGCGCGGGCGGGAGACGCCGGACTGGATCGCGGAAATCCTTGCCGCAGCGGACCGCACGCAATGCGGGCCGGTGGCGCCGGCTGACGGGCTCTATCTTGAGAGTGTGAGCTATGCTCCGTTAGAGTAGAGCGCGCCGATGACAGGCGCGCCGTGGAGGCTCTGATGTCATACGGCAAGTTGTGGAAGCCGATCGTTGTCGCCGCGCTGATCGCAGGCGTGCTCGATCTGGTCTACGCGTTCATCCATATCGGCGGCTATTACGGCATGGAGCCGATGGAGATCCTGCAATCGATCGCGCGCGGCGTGCTGGGCCCGGCGACGACGGAAGGCGGGTGGGGTTCTGCAGCGCTAGGTCTGGTGTTGGAATTCGTGCTGACGCTGATCATGGCGTCGGTCTACATCGTTGCGGCGAAGCACATGAAGGATCTGCGCACCTACTGGTGGCTGCTGGGGCCGTGCTACGGCATCGTCGTGATGGTTGTGATGTACACCGTCGTGCTGCCGCTGGCGGCGACACATGGGTCGGGCGCGCTGCCGGACGGACCGCGTGGGCCGGATGGCAAGATCACGGATCACCAGATGCTCTATGCCACGATCCTCGTCCACATGTTCATCGTGGGGCTGGTGATCTCGGCCTGCGCGCGCTTCATGTGGCCGAAAGAGGAGGCTGCGGCCTAGTAGTCGCGCTTCCAGCGGACGGCGATCTTGGTGTCGCCGTTGCCTTGTGCGGACGAGATGATGGAGAGCTCCTTCTGGGGCTCCCATTCCACTTCCGCGCCGACGCCGCCCTGGCCGCCTGCACCGATCTGCAGGTAGACATCGTCGGCGATGTACTTGCCAGCGGAGACGGTGGCGATGCCGTCCTCCGCGCCGAACGAGACGCGATCAAGGCCGGTCGCCTGGCGCACGAGGCCGACGGGATCGAAGCCCGCCTGTCCGCCCGCGAGCTGGGTAAGGCTCGCCGCAAGCTGCGCCGCCTCGAAGCCGGAGAGTTCACCAGCAGCGCGGCCGAACAGGACGCGCGAAAGAACTTCGTCCTGCGGCAGGGCCGGCGTCGATTCCAGCGTGAACTTCGGCTCCACCGGCGTGCCCGTGATGTGGACGCGCGCTGTGATGTCGTCCGCGGTGCGTTCAGCCGAAATATCGATGCGCGCGGTGCGGATGGGGCCACCGAGCTCGATCGTGCCGGTGTCGAAGGCGAAACGACGACCCGCGAGATCGAGATCGCCACGCACCAGCGTCGCTGTACCGTCGACGACCGGATCGGCGATGGAGCCGGTGATGCGGAAGTCCGCCGCCCATTCCGTGTCGAGGCCACGCCCGAACACGACGATGCGGCGCGGCGCTGAAACCTTGAGGTTGAGCTGCACCGGACGTTGCCAGGGCTGCGTCGCGCTGACGCCGGCTTCGTCTTGATCGGGGAAGTTCACGCGACGGATGCCGGTGAGTGTCGGGATCTTGGCGTCGGCCGGCTGTTCAACCGAGATGCGCGCCTGCGCGACGGTGAGGTCGCCCGTGACGCGGATCGCGTCGGCGTCCAGCGCTACCGAGCCGTCTCCGGAGACGATAGCCATGCGGTCGTCCCGGCCGAGCGCGCGCAGGTTGGACGCATTGATCTTGATGCTGCCGCTGACGCCGTCATTCCACACGAGGTTACCTTCGCCGGTCAGGCGGCCAATCTGTCCGTCGCTGGCGGTGAAGCCGGTGATGCGCGCCTGATTCTCGTCGAACTCGCCGCGCGCGCTGATGTCGCGTAGACTGAGACCGGTCTCGCCATGGTCGTAGGCGCCTTCGGCAACCGAGAAGCCGCCCGAGAGATCTGGCCGCGACAGCGTGCCGGCAACGGCGACATTGGCCTGCAGCGCGCCGCGCAACGATTGATCCTCAGGCCCGAACAGCGCCCAGAGCTGTTCCGCGCGGCCGGTGAGATCGAGGCGTGCGAGCAGCGGTGCTGTCGTGCTGACGCGAACATCGAAGCCGCGCCCGACGACGACTTCCTCGCGCGAACTGGCGGCGAGCTTGAAGCCTTGTCCCTCACCTGCGGCCGAGGCGACGAGAACCCTGTCGCGCAGGCGGCCGGTGAAGGTGAGCGACACCGGATCGGCCGTCACGCCGACCGGATTGGCGTTGGCGATGGCGAGGCTGAGATCGCCGGTCGCCGGTCCGGGGCCGTTCGAGAACGATGCAGAGCCCGTCACGCTGCCGTTGATGGGCGTAACTCGAGCAAGACGCGAGATCGCGCGCAGGTTGACGCCGGCGACTTCAAACTCGGCTGAAGCGCTTTCCGGCGATGAAGCGAGGACGGCGTCCAGCTTGCCGTCAAAGACCGAGAGTTCGGTGTCGACCGACCAGCCGCCGCCCGCGACGCGCCAGATGGCGGGGCGCGTCGATTTCACCGGAAGCTGGTCGATGGCGCCATCGAGCGTTGCTTCGCCGGACCACACATCGCTGGCGCGCGTGCCGGAGGCGTTGAGCGTGACATCGACCGGGGCGCCAAGGCGGCCCTTGGCGTGCGCCACAAGCTTGGCGGTGTTGTTCGAGGCGTCGGCATCGAAGGTCAGCAGTTCGAGCCGCATCGCTCCGCTGCGTACGTCCGTGAGGCGGCCAGTGACATCGACTTCGAGATCCTCGCCGACGGAAACATTGCTCTTGGCCGTCAGCGTTCCGCGTTCGAGACCAGCGATGCCCGCAAGAGAACCGCTGGCGTCGAAGGCAGCCGCGAAAACGCCATCGGCATAGGCGAGGCGCGGGGCGGTGAGTTTCAGTTGGCCGAGGCTGGCGTTGAAATTGGCGATGCGCCAGATGCCTTCGCCGCCCTCGATTCGTCCGGAGGCGAGGAAGGGCTGTGAGCTCGATGCGCCGGTGAGACTGAAATCGCCGGCGATGGCCTGGCCCATGCGCGCACGGGCGTTGCCGGAGATGCCGGCAACGGTGACACCAGCGGCGGAAACCGCGCCGTCGACAAGCTGCAGGTCTACCAGCGGCGCCTTTGTGTCGCCGGTGATGGCTGCCGAGAAGTCCAGCGATTCAAGCACGGCGCCGGAAAGATCGAGTTTGCGGGTCAGGACGCCTTGCGCGCGAGCGTTGATCGCGCCGGTGTCTCCTATGCGGCCACTCATGGTGGCGCGCACGCCTTCGCCATCGATGGCGCCGGATTCGATCGTGAAGCGCCCATCGCGCACGACGCCGGCAATCCGCACGCGCGGCTCGGGTCCGGCGATCTGCGCCAGTGCGGTGACCGGCGAGGAGAGATTGCTGCCATGCACATCCGCTGTCACGCGGATCGGAGCATTCATGCTGGCGCGCCGGACCGTCCACTGGCCGCGCGCCGAGCCAGTCAACGGCGCGACATCGGCGAGGCGTGCGAACCGGGCGTTGCCGACGAAATCGAGTTCGCCATTGCGGATAAGATAGACGCCGCGTGCGGAGGCATCGCCCGGTGCTCCCCGGATCTGCGCCTGATGGATCTCGACAACGTCCGTGCGCAGGTTCACTTCGCCGCGCGCGGTCGCGACATAGCGGGCAGGCGCGAGGTCGCGCAACGCATCGACACGGCCGCCATCGATGACGGCGTTGGCCGTCTCCCACGTGATGGTCGAGCCGCTCTTGGAAACAGTGATGGGCGCAGAGACGCGCGCGGCGCTGCCGGAAGGCCAGGCGATGCGCGTGGCGGTCGCTTGTCCCTTCCATTCGAAATCGCCAGCGATGCCGATGAGCGAGAAGTCGCCCGCCGCATCCATCTTGCCGGACAGCGGCGGCGAGACGGAGGCGAGGTCGAGCCCCTTGGTTTCGAGCCGCATCGGATCGGCGATCGACCATTTTTCGAAGTCGACGGTGGCCGAAAGATCGATCTCGCCGGCTGGCGCGGAGATGTGCAGCGAGGCGGGCGCTTGCGCGAGATTGGTGAGTGTGGCCTTGCCCTGCAGCTTGACGGCGCCGCCGGTGCGCTCGACCAGCGCATCGACCAGCGGCCATCCTTCAGCGGCGAGATCAGCCGCGAGGCTGGCTGTGCCGTTGTCGCGCGAGATGGCGAAGCTGGCCGCCTGCTGACCATCGAAGGCGAGGTTGGCGCTGCCGGAGAATTTCGCGAGCGTTCCATCGACGCGGCCCTGGAAGGCGACGGCCTTCTCTTCAGGCGCCTGAAGTAGTGTGGCGATCAGCCCACCGGCTGGGCCGACGAGCGTTCCGGTGCCCTTCAGCGCGCCGGTGGTGGACCATTCCGCATTGATGTCCGCGCGATCGTCCGGGCCAGCAAGCGGCGACAGCATCAGTCTGGCAAAACCCGATGAGTCGCGCTGGCGCGAGGCGCCGCCTGCGATGCGGTAGTGGGCATCCGAGCCCATCACGGCTTCGAGGATATGCAGGTCGTCGACCGTCACTTCTTCCAGTTTCAGGCCGATGTCAGGCGCGCCGCCTTCTTCCGGTGGCGCGGTGACATGCGGCGTGCGCAGCACATCGACGGTGCGGATGTTGATCGTCGCGATCTCGAGCTGCCCTGCGAACAGCGCTTCGGGCGTCCATTCGATGCGGGCGTCCTTGGCGCGCAGCCATACGCCCTCGTCGTCGACCAACGCGATATCGGCGACGGAGGCGGCCTGCAGCGGGTCGCCCTTGAGGCCCTGGATGCGGATCGAGCCGAGCGGGCCTAGCTTCCGGCCGTCGATCTGCGAAGCGATGAAGGCGCGGCCGCTGTCGCTTGTGATCCAGAAACGCAGGCCCACGCCCACGGCCACTAGCGTGAACGCGGCTATCACCACGCCCAGCGCGATGCGCAGCCAGAGCGGCAGTTTCTTGCGTTTGGGTTTGAGCGTTTCGGTTTCCATCAGAAGGCCTGTCCGATGGAAATATAGACCTGGAAGTCGGCGTCGCCGTCCTGTTTGTTCAGCGGAACTGCAATGTCCGCGCGCAGCGGGCCGAAGCCGGTGTAGTAGCGAACGCCGAAGCCCGCGCCGAGGCTCATGGCGTCGAACGGCGGCTCAACGTTGGAGCCCGCCGCGCCGGCGTCGAGGAAAGCGACATAGCCCAGCGTGTCGCTGGCGCGGTAACGCACCTCGGCGCTCATTTCGATGAGCGAACGGCCGCCGATCAACTGACCGGTGGCGTCACGGGGCGAGAGCGACTGGTATTCATAGCCACGCACCGATCCACCGCCGCCGGCGAAGAAGGAGCGATCAGGCGGCGCACCGTTCGGGCCTGCGATGACGCCGACGCGGCCACGCAGGGCGCCGACAAATTCGCCTTCGGTCTTGAAGTCGGAATAGATCGAGCCTTCGGCCGTGAGGCGCGCATAGCCGATGTTGGTGTCGCCATAGGTGAGGCCGGGCTCGACGGTGACGCGTGCGCGCACACCGTTGATCGGATCAAGGATGTCGCGCACGCCGACATATTCGGCTGTGCCCAGGCCCGACAGGATGTAGACGTCGCGACGCCCGCCGCCGAGCACCTTGGCCTGCTGGTCGAGGATGCTGGCGAAGCCGGCTTCGACGCCGAGCGAGGCGCGCAAGCGCGGCGTGAGCTGTTCTTCCAAGGTGGCGGAAACGTTGGCGCCGGTCTGGTCGAACGCGTCGGTCTCGAAGTCCTCGATCTCCGCGCCGACTTCCAGCGTGCGGCCGTACTTGCCGATGTGGGGAAGGCGATAAGTACCTTCGAGGCGGCGCTGCAGGGTGGCGACTTGGCCTTCGATCTTCACCGAGTCGCCCCAGCCGGAATAGTTGCGCAATTCCCATTCGCCATCGACGCCCGCGCCTTCGCTGGTTGAGGCCGATGCGCCAAGCGCGATCGTGCGGCGCTCGCGTTCCTTCACCTCGACGACGACATCGCGCGGCGCGCCGCTTTCCTGCGCGGGCAGGGTGGCATCGGCTAGGCGGACCGTGGCGCTGTCGAACAAACCAGTCTCGGCGAGGCGCGAACGGAACTCGTCCATCTTCGCGGGCGTGACGCGTTCCTGCGCCGACCAGGGTTTGAGGTTCTCGATGAATTGCGGGTTGGTGGCCTGGAGGCCGCTGACATTGACGGCGCCAAACGAGGCGCGCAGGCCGGGGCGGACCTTGAAGGTCAGCTCGACCGTGCCGGTCTCTGCGTCGGCGAGCGCTTCGACGGGATCTTGCTTCGCATCCGGGTAGCCGGCGTTCTTGAGACGGAGGATCAGCGCATCGCCGGTCTGGATCACGGGCTGCGCGCGCGCCGGTATGCCCGGATCGAGCACGTCGAGCAGCGTGCCGAGTTCGGTACGCGTGGTCTCGTCGGGCGTTGCATCGAGATAATCGATCTGCGCGGACGCGTAAGTGAACAACGGGCCGGGCGTGGCGATGACGGCGCGCGTGAACGTATCGACGCCTTCGGCGACGGGTTCGACCTCAGCCTGGTAGTACCCTTCGGATTCGAGGAAGGTTGCGACGATGGTCGCGGTGCGCTCGGCCTGACGGCGGGCTTCGAACAGGGTGGTGGGCGCGGGCTCTTCGCGCTGGAGCTGCTTGAGGTCGTCCTGCAGTGTCGTGGGGACGCCCTCGACCGGAACGCGACCAGCGGCGCCATTCCCCTGCTGCGCGAGTGCGGGTTGGGCGAGGATGCACAGGCTCAGTCCCAGGACCCGAAGGACCCGGACGGCTCGACCTGCATGTCGTCCGCCGAACGCCATTCACACACTCGTTGCCGTTGGTCCAAAAGACCATTGGCTGTTCACATAGATTGCCGCTGCGCAGGCGACACATTTTTCATAGCAAGCATCACGCCGCGGCGATCTCGTGGCGGCGAGGGGATTCACCAAGATTTCGGTGAGACCACGCGGGGTTGGTCAGCCAGTCGATCGAGCCCAGTTCAAGCCGCGGCGAAGTAGCTGGCCAGAAGCCGGTAATATATCCGGCAAAGCGTTTCGATTTCGTCGACCGGGATGCATTCGTCGACCTTGTGCGCCATCTCGTTTCTGACGCCCAGTTCAGCAACCGGGCAGACGTCCTTGATGTAGCGCGCATCCGAGGTTCCGCCACCGGTCGTGAGCTGCGGTTCGCCGCCGGTCTCGGCCTTCACGGCGCCGACGATCAGGTCGGTGAGTTTTCCGGGTTTCGTGTAGAACGCCTCGCCGGTGACGCGCTGCTCGACGGTAAGACTGACGCCGTTCTGGGTAGTGCCGATCAGCTGCTCGATCCGCGCCATCAGGTCGGCGCCCGTGTGGTTGGGGTTGAAGCGGATGTTGAACTTCGCGGTGGCCTGCGCGGGTATGACGTTGTGCGCGGTGTTGCCGACGTCGATCGTGGTGATCTCCAGGTTCGATGGTTGGAAGCCCGGACTGCCATTGTCGAGCTTCATGCCGCGCAGCTTCTGCAGCGCATCGAGCAGGACCGGCATCGGGTTCGCGGACTTTTCCGGATAGGCCGCATGGCCCTGCTTGCCGACGGCCTTGATGACCGCGTTGAGCGATCCACGGCGGCCGTTCTTGACGATGTCGGCGATGCTGTCTTCCGAAGTAGGCTCGCCGACTATGCAGTGGTCGATGGTCTCGCCATCCGCGATGACGGCGGGCAGCAGGCGGCGTGTGCCGTGAAGGCCGGGGCCTTCCTCGTCGCCCGTGATCAGCAGCGAGATCGAGCCCTGTGGCGGGCCGTGATCGCCGACATACCGCGCGACGGCGGAGACGAAGGCGGCGATCGCGCCCTTCATGTCGGAGGTTCCGCGCCCGTAGAGGATCCCGTCGCGGATCTCCGCACCGAAGGGATCGACAGTCCAGCCGGCGGCATCGCCCACGGGCACCACGTCGGTATGACCGGCGAAGCAGAAATTGGGCGCCGCACCACCCAGGCGCGCCCAGAGATTGTCCACCCCTTCGAAATGATAGCGCTTGGTCCGGAACCCCAACGATTCGAGCGCTTCGGCCAGAACGTCCTGTGCGCCGTCATGGCAGGGGTTCACGGTTTGCTGCCGGATAAGGGCCTGGGAGAGGGCGATGGGGTCGAGCAGGAAATCGGTCATAGGCGCGGTTTAGCGCGGGCCGGTAGTGCTGGGAAGGAAGCCCGCCAGATCAGGCCATTAGCTGGTATGACTTGCAGGCGCCGCCGGTAGGCCGGTATTACCGGAGACGAACCCCGGCTGTGGAGAACCTGCGGCCGTTGACCGAGGAACAGATGGGTCAGACCCCCACCACCCTCGTCGACCGTTTTGCCCGGCGCGCCCCGCCGGAGGCACGGGATCATTTTCGCGGCAGGGCCCCGAAGGTTGAACCGAAGAAGGCCGAGGCCGCGATCGGGAAATCGCCCGCGCTCAAGGGCGACGCCTTCGCGGGGACCGGAAAACAGGTCAGGACGGATGGCGGGTATTACGACCCTTTCCGCAAGCCTGCCCAGCGGCCGGTGAAGCCCGCTGCGCCGGCCACAGCTATGCCGTCGCCTGCTCCGCGGCCCGAGCCGCCCGCGCCGAAACGGACGCCGTTTCATGTCGTGGCCGCGCCGCCGCGGGCAGAGCCGCGCCCGCAGGAACCGGTCGAGGTGAAATACCAGGACGTGAAGCGCGAGGAGGCGTGGCGGAAACGGACCGCGCGATCGTCGTCGCTCGTGCTGGTGACAGGATCGGCGGCGGAAGCTGCAGCCGATGTCGCGGAAGCGCCGCCGCCCGTCGTGACCGAACCAACGCCTCCACCGGCGGCCGAGCCCGCGCCGCGCGCTGCGGTTGCGCCACCGCCGAAGCGGCGTGGCGGCGGAGGTGGCGGAGCAGGATCTGGCGGAGGTGGTGGAAGCGCCGCGCCAGCGGTGAAGTCTTTCAACCAGGATGATTTCGTAGGCATCGCGTTCGGCGCGGCTGTGCTGACATTGCTTCTGCTCTGGCTAATGCGGGGCGGCACGCAGCAGCAGGTGGAAGACGGAACGCTGGCTGGCGTGCAATTCGCGGCGAGCGAACCGGCGGTCGCGCCTGCACCGCCGCCGCAACCGCTGGTCGATCCGTTCGGCGATCAGCCTGTCGATCTGCGGCCGACGGGACCGATACCGGAACCTGCGCCGGAAGATCCGAAAGCTGCTGCCGCTGAAGCTACGCCTGCTCCAGCTCCGGCAGTTGCGCCGGTTGCCGTGCCGGTGGCGGATCGCACGATGCGGGCGTGGTTCTGCACCAAGGGCAGTTCGCTCACGACCGCGTCGAAGGCCGCGCTCGAGAAGGAGCTCGCCGAATTCAAGTCCGCGTTCGCGGGCAAAGAGCTGGTCGTGCGCGGCTACGCGGATACGCGCGGGACTTCGATCTACAATGCGGCGCTGGGCGGGGAGCGGGCGAACGTCGTGGCGGACTTCCTGCGCACGAACGGCCTGAACGTTGTCGATGCGCGCGGTATCGGCGAACTGGACGGGCTCGCCGACAACCAGAACTGCGCAAACCAGCGCCGGGTCGATGTGTTCGTGTCGGGCGGCCCCGGCGAGCAGCCGAGCCGGACATGCGCGCCGGAACCCGAGGTCGAAGACCTGGTGTGCGGCTAGGACGCGCCCGTTTCCCTCGATCGCGCTTGTTGCTGACATCCAAACGGCCCGCTGCGCGTATAGGCGGGACGGAGGAGATCGCATGGATGTCGTGAAGGGCGCTGTGGCGGCCGGGCTGGTGCTTGGGGTGCTGGATGCGCTCTGGCTGGGCGTGATCGCCAGGGATTTCATCGTCCAGCAGATGGGCGAGCTTCGGCGGGCGGATGTGCACTGGGTTCCGGCGCTGGCGTTCTATGTGTTGTTCTCGGCGGCGCTGGGGTTCTTTGCGGTGGCGCCGTCGCTTGAGGGGGGCGATTGGGTGAAGGCGGCGCTGCTGGGCGGGTTCCTGGGGCTTGTGGCGTACGGCACCTATGACCTCACCAACCTTGCGGTGATGAAGGGCTTTCCAGTCGCGTTGGGACTGGTGGACATGATGTGGGGCGCGTTCGTATCGGCGGCTTCAGCAGCCGGAGCCGTGCTGATGCTTAAGGGCTTCGGCTGGGCCTGATCAGGCGTCCCATTCGAACACGTCGGTAAGCTCGACGCCGAAGACCTGGGCGATACGGAAGGCGGCTTCGAGCGAGGGACCGTACTTGCCGGCCTCTATGGCCGCGATGGTCTGGCGCGTCATGCCGATGCGCTCGGCGAGATCGCCTTGCGTCATCTCGCCATGCTCGAAGCGCAGGCGGCGGATGTGATTGGTGATCGGCAGTCTGGCCATCAGCGGCCGCGCCGGTACATGACGATCTGCGAGATGGCAACGCTGAGGGCGGCGATCACCATGGCGAGGACGCCAGTGTTCACGGTGCGCACGATGATGTCGAAGAAATGGTCGCCCTCGACCGGCAGGTGCGTCACGACGAGGGTGACAGCGGTGCCGATCATCATCACGTAGTAGCCGATGATGTGGGACCGCGCATGGATCATGCGCTCGCGCTCGTCGCGCGGCGTCCGCGCCTCCTTCGGGTTCAGGAGGGCGGCGACGAGGTTGAGGCCGACCTGGAACACGACGAGGCCGATGATGCTGACCAGGCCGAGATGGAAGGCCGACATCGAGCCCGCCGGTACGAAGCCGGAGAGCGTCGCGCTGTAATAGGCGCCGAAGAAGATCACGATTGTGATCACGGTGATCCACGCCGTGCGCTCGCGGAAAGACATCTCACGACCCCTGCAGATTCCGACTCGACATGATGTATAGAATCTTTTACATCGTGTTTGCTTTACTTGTCACGGCATTTTGCCGGTCCGGCGCGCAAAATACGCGATTCCGGAGGCGGGAAAGTGCGTTCGAAGGAGACGGATCATGATTATCAAGGGATCGATCGCGGCGCTCGTCCTGCTGATGGCGGCGGGGCCGGCGTGGGCGCAGCACGGGCAGGCGCCCGCGCAGCAGCCGGGTACGACAACGAAGAACCTGCAGGGCGGCAACAACGACGCGTGGTTCGAGAACCAGCACATCCATGCGTTCTACGACCTGACCAAGGAGACGCTGGGCAAGGACGGGCTGAAAGTCACGATTGGCCCGGAGTTCGAAGCGTATCGCGACAAGTCGTACGCGATCTTCCGCGCGTTCGGTGCATCAGCGGGCAATGCGGAGATGATGGTTGATCACCTCAAGGACATTCCGCGCCAGATGGTCGGGATCGTGAGCGAAGACCCGCATGTGCTCGACAGCTTCGCGAACTTCAGGCTGGCGCTCGAGGGGCCGCCGTAGGCTTACGACGCCTGGCGGCGGGGCGGCTGGTAGGGCCGGTCCATGTCGGCGACGATGAGCCAGTTTCCATCAGCGCCTTTCGTGAGCGTGAGAACGAACTTGCCGCCAGCGGGATCACCGGCCTTCTCGGCGTATTCACCGATGATGTAGGCGAGGTCGCCGCTGTAGCTGTGGTCCAGCGCGCGCAGGTGGAGCGGGCCGCCATGGCCGGTGTAGCACTGCTCGATCTCCACGCGGTTCTTCGCGGGGGCGCAGGCGTTGGGAACGACGGTGCGTCCTTCGGCGAAGAGGGCGGCGAGGGCCTTCGCATCGCGCGCGGCCCAAGCGGCGGTGTAGCCGTCTAGCACGCGCTGCAGGCCGGGCGGCAAGGCCGCGCCCGATGTGACGGGCGCGGTCGTGCACGCGGCGAGGGCGAGGGCCAGCATGGCGATTGCGATCTTCATGTTGATCCTGTTGTAAGCACGCCCCCGTCCTTCGAGACGCCGCTGCGCGGCTCCTCAGGATGAGGGCCAAAATGCCAGCCGTGCTGTAGCCCTCATCCTGAGGAGGATGCGAAGCATCCGTCTCGAAGGACGAGGGCGTACGCTCGCCTATTTCCCGCCCGCGTATTCCTTGGTGAGCAGGTAAAGGAAGACGCGGCCGTCATAGAGTTGCTTGACGCCGACGCGCTCGTTGAGGCCGTGCGTGCCGGAGGTGGCGGCGTCGGCGAAGATGCCGGAGACGCCATAGGTCGGGATGCCGGCGGGCGTGGTGAAGCGGCCGTCGGTGGCGCCGGTGGCCATCGCCGGGATCACGGGGACGCCCGGGAAGAGCTGTTCGGTGATCTTCTCGATGGGGCCGAGGATTTCCGGCGTGAGGCGTGGCGGGGCGCCGGGCGTTTCGGGATCCGAGCGCATCGTGACCTTCACATCCTTGTCGCCGATGGCGCCTTCGAGCTTCTGGCGGATTTCCTCCTGCGTGTGGCCGGGGAAGATGCGGCAGTTGACGTTGGCCGTGGCGCGCTGGGGCAGCGCGTTGGGCGCGTGGCCGGCGGTGAGCTGGGTTGCGACACAGGTGGTGCGGAACGTGGCGTTGTAGCTGGGATTTGCCATCAGTCGGCGGATGGCGGCGGCGTTCTCGCCATCGGCGGCGTCGCGCATGTCCTGGCCTTCCTGGCCGGGCGTGATCTGGCCCATGCGGCGGAAGAAGCCGCGCGTGGCGTCGTTGAACTCGATGGGGAATTCATAGGACTGCACTTTGCCGAGCGCGGCGCCGAGGCGGTAGATCGCGTTGTCCGCCACCGGGCGGGAAGAGTGGCCGCCCGGATTGGTCACTTCGACCTGGAAATCCTGATAGAGTTTCTCGCCGGCCTGCACGCCGTTGAAGACATACTTGCCGGTTTCGGGGTCGATGCGGCCGCCGGCGCCTTCGTTGATGGCGAACTCGGCGCTGATGAGATCGAGATGGTTCTCGACCATGTATTTGGCGCCGACGAATTCGTTGGGGCTTTCCTCGCCGCAATTGAGCATCATCTTGATGGTGCGTTCGGGCTTGTAGTCCTCGCGCTTGAAACGGACCATCGAGTCCACGAAGATCGCGGCCATCGCCTTGTCGTCGCTGGCGCCGCGGGCATAGAAGAAGCCGCCTTCCTCGGTGAGGACGAAGGGATCGCGCACCCAGTCCTCGCGCTTGGCTTCCACCACATCAATATGTGCCATCAGGAGGATGGCCTTCTTCGCCGGGTTCGAGCCGGGCAGGATGGCGACGAGGTTGCCGTCCTGCGGCCGGTTGGGTTTCGGATTGACGAGGATGTGGAGATCGCTCTCGGGATAGCCGGCGGCGACGAGGCGGGCCTTCATCGCCTCGGACGCTTTGGTGCAAGAGCCGACGGAGAGCGTGGTGTTGATCTCGATCAGCTCTTTATACAGCTCGCGGAATTCCGCTTCGCCCGCGCGGGGATCGCCCGAGGACGCGCTGCCGCCGCCCGTTGACGTGGTGGTGCAGGCGGCGAGAGCGAGGAAACCTGCCGTGGCGAGGAGGGTAAGGCGCATGAACGAGTCCCTGATCCGGTTCTGGCCGGATCAGACCATGCGCGGCGCGTCACGCCAAGTCCGGTTACGGCCACGCCGAGATGATTGCACCGGCGGCCATCGTTCCGAGAAACAGGTGGATCGCATCCATCACCAGCAGGCCGGGCTTCTCGGGGCTGTAGACGAAGGAATAGAGCCGCGTCGAAAGCACGATGAAGAACCAGATCTGGAAGGTGATGACGAGGCCGGTTGCGACGTCGGTGACGCCGCACAGCTTCAGGATGATGGCGAGGCCGATCGCGGTGAGGATCGGCATGATTGGCGAGATCGCCATCTTCCACATGTGCGGCTGGAGCTGTTCTTTCGTGTATCCCGACAGGCCCATCCAGAGTTTCGAGAACACGGCGCCATAGATCAGGAAGCCGACAGCGTAGAAGGCGGCTGCTGCAGCGAGAATGGCGAGCCAGTTGTCGCCGACGATCATTCCGGTTGCGGGCATGGTTGTTTCTCCCCTCAGTCCCATGGGGAGGTTATGGCTGCAGGTTCAGGGAGTCCATTTCACGCAGAGGGAAGCGTGCCGCAGCGTCGGCGCGAAAACAAAAGGCCCGCATCGCTGCGGGCCCTTCGCATGTTCACTCGCGAAGCGAGATCAGAGCTTGCTCGTCAGCTCGGGCACGATCTTGAACAGGTCGCCGACGAGGGCGTAGTCCGCGATCTGGAAGATCGGGGCTTCTTCGTCCTTGTTGATGGCGACGATGATCTTCGAGTCCTTCATGCCGGCGAGGTGCTGGATGGCGCCCGAGATGCCGATGGCGATGTAGAGCTCCGGAGCGACGACCTTGCCGGTCTGGCCGACCTGGAAGTCGTTCGGGGCGTAGCCGGCATCCACCGCGGCGCGCGAGGCGCCGACGCCTGCACCGAGCTTGTCGGCGAGCGGCAGGATGTACTGGTTGAACTGCTCGGCCGAGGCGAGTGCGCGGCCGCCGGAGACGACGCGTTTGGCCGAGGCCAGTTCGGGGCGATCCGACTTCTGCAGTTCTTCCGATACGAAGGTCGACTTGAACGGACCGGCCGGGGCCGCAACCGATTCAACGGTCGCCGAACCAGCGCCGCTAGCCGCCTGGAAGGCGGTGCCGCGGACGGTGACGACTTTCTTTGCGTCGGACGACTTCACCGTCATGATCGCGTTGCCGGCGTAGATCGGACGCTCGAAGGTCGAGGTGTCGATGACCTTGGTGATTTCCGACAGCTGCATGACGTCAAGCTTGGCGGCGATGCGCGGCGTGACGTTTTTGCCGGTGGTGGTGGCGGGCGCGAAGAACGCGTCATAGCCGGCCATCAGCGGAACGACGAGGGCTTCGACGGCTTCCGCCAGAGAATGCGAGAAGGCTTCGCCTTCGGCGTGGAGCACTTTGCGGACGCCGGGGATTTTCGCGGCCGCGTCAGCGGCTGCTTTCGCGTTGTGGCCAGCGACGAGAACGTCGATGTCGCCACCGAAGGCCTGGGCTGCGGCGACCGTCTTGGCGGTCGCGTCGTTGAGCGCGGCGTTGGAGTGTTCAGCGAGAACGAGGACGGCCATGATCAGATCGCTCCCACGGACTTGAGTTTGGCGATGAGCTCGTCGACGTCGGCGACTTTCTCGCCGGCTTCGCGTTTCTTCGGCTCGGCGACCTTCACGACGGTCAGGCGCGGCGTGACGTCCACGCCATAATCCGCCGGAGCTTTCGTTTCGATCGGCTTCTTCTTCGCCTTCATGATGTTCGGCAGCGAAGCAAAGCGCGGCTCGTTGAGGCGCAGGTCGGTGGTGACCACGGCCGGGAGTTCGAGCGAGACGGTCTGGAGACCGCCGTCGACTTCGCGGGTAACTTTCAGCTTGTCGCCATCCTTGGCGACGGCCGAGGCGAACGCGCCCTGTGGCCAGCCGAGCAGGGCGGCGAGCATCTGGCCGGTCTGGTTGGCGTCGTCGTCGATCGCCTGCTTGCCGGTGATGACGAGGTCGGGCTTCTCGGCCTCGACGATCTTGGCGAGGATCTTGGCGACCGCGAGCGGCTCAACCGTCACGTCGGTCTGGACGAGGATGCCGCGGTCGGCGCCCATGGCGAGACCGATGCGGATGGTTTCCTGCGCCTGGGCCGGGCCGATGGAGACGAGAACGATCTCGCCGGTGATCACGCCCTTTTCCTTCATGCGCACCGCTTCTTCGACGGCGATCTCGCAGAACGGGTTCATCGCCATCTTGATGTTGGCGAGGTCCACGCCCGAGCCGTCGGCTTTCACCCGCGGGCGGACGTTGGGGTCGATCACCCGTTTCACGGGCACAAGCACCTTCATCGGTGGATTCTCCGGTGGTTCGGCGGCCAGAAACATGTTCCGGCGCCCCGAATGGTGCGCCTGCGAACTTGCGGCTTTCTCCTAGGCAGCGGCAGCGCGGGAATCAAGTTTTGTGAAGCCTGCCGGGGCAAAAAGCGTCGATTTGGCGCGTTCCGCCGGGGCCACGGCGAAACATTCGTGCGTGGCGGAGGATTCCGGGTGGATTTTTCGGACGGCGCGATAGCTTGGAGCGGACACATCTGATTTCCGGGAGACCCTGATGGCCGAGCCGTTCGACGATGCGTTCTACAAGCGGGCCGACGCCCATATTGCGTTAGCCAACGAGGAGACTGACGAGGTCTCCCACGAGATGGTGAACGCCTCGATGATGTTCGCCTCGGCGCGGTTCAGCGCCTTCCTGTCGGCGCGCGGGTTCAAGTCCGGCGATGCGATGAAGGCCAAGCGGGATGAGACAGTCGAGTATTTCACCGCCGGCTTCCGCCAGATGCTGGAAGGCAATCTCGATGCCTATATCAGGAACTTCGACGACTACATGAAGTCCAAGGACGATTGAGATGCCACTGGGATTCCTGCGCCGCCTGATGATGTCGACCGGCCATGCCGAACTGCAGCCGGAGGATGCGCGGCTGGCGATCGCCTCCGTGCTGGTGATGGCGGCGCGGGCGGACGGGAAATACGACGCCGGGGAAGAGGCGTTGATCGATCGTACGCTGATGGCGCGGTTCGGGATCACGGCGGCGCAGGCGAAGGGCCTGCGCGACGAGGGCGAGCAGGCGGAAGCCGAAGCCATCGACATCTACCAGTTCACCAAGGCCATCAAGACCGCCATCCCGCATGACGATCGCGTGGCGATCATCGAAGAGCTGTGGCGCGTTGTGCTGGCCGACGGCGTGCGCGACCCGCACGAAGACACGTTGATGCGCCAGATCGTGGACCGGTTCGGCCTGTCGCCGATGGAATCGGCGCTGGCCCGGCAGAAGGTTCAGGGCGGGGGGAGTATTCCGGTCTAGCGCGGGTTGCACCCGAGTTGATCTTGATAGAGTCAGTCGCCGCTAGCTGTCGTCGTCGGCACTGCGGCTGTGGTGATCTCGTCCATCTTGAACCAGTCGGTCTTTTCGAGGCCGAGTTCGTAGTCGAGCCAGGCGGGGACGATCTTGGCGGCGCGCGAGCCGCGCGTGTTGGACAGCACGACAATGCCGGAGCGCGTGTCAGGCAGCCAGGCGATCTGCGCGATGTAGCCTTCAACGCTGCCGGAGTGCGTGATCAGGTTGTGGCCCGAGTAATTGTAGTTGCGCCAGCCGAGGCCGTAGGAGGTTTCGGTAACCGGCGTCTTCAGCGAGCGCTGACGCGAGGTTTCCGGCGGCGTCGAGATGCGCTTGCGGTGGGACTCGGTCAGCACCGCGGCGGGGATCACTTCGGGGCGCTCGCCCATCTGCGCGATCAGCCATTTCGAGAGGTCGGTGATGGAAGCGTTCATGCCCCCGGCGGCCGGCACCTTGTAGTACCAGTCGGTGACGGGCGTCGGGACCCAGGTCTGGCCGGCGCGCTTGTGCGGACGCGCCCAGTTGCCGGTGGCCATCAACTCGTTCTTGCCCAGGGAGGCCGTGGTCATGCCCAGCGGATCGAGAATCTTCGCGTGGAGTTCGGCGGCGTAGGACTTGCCGGTGGCGCTCTCGATCGCGTGGGCGATCATGTTGAACGCGACATTCTGGTAGGTGAAGCATTCGCCGGGCGCGCAGGTCTGTTTCACGCTACCGTACTTCGACAGGATCTGCGTCGGCGCCGTACCGGCTTCGAGCAGGTTGTCGTAGGCATAGGGCGGCAGGCCGGTGCGGTGCGACAGCACATCCTCGAGTGTGACCCGCGCCGCGTCGGCTGCGCGCTTCAGCTTGAACTCGGGAACGATGGTCGCGACTTTCGTCTGAAGGCTCAGCTTGCCTTCGTGCTGTTCCAGGGCCGCGAGCGTGCCGGCAAAGCCCTTGGACAGCGAGGCGAGGCGGAAGACCGTGTCCGGCGTGACCCTGTCCTTGCCCCCGGCTTCCCGCACGCCATAGGTCTTCATCAGCGCGATGCGGCCGTCTTTCACGACGGCGACGGCAAGCCCGACGAAGTCCGGCGCGGTGGCGGCGTAGTCGAGCTCCTGCCCGAAGGCATGCAGCGCCTGATATTCTTTCGTGAGCTGCGCGTGCGCAGGCGCAGCAAACGCCAGGGTGGCGGATACGAGGAGGGCGGCAAGCTTCACCTGGGAACCCCGGAAACTGCGATGACTATCGAGGAGTTTGTGCGTCCCCTCAACCGGTTCGAGACCGATCTTTCCTGAAGAACATTAACAGCGAACTAGGCGGGATTTTGTCGGAGACTGCGGACCGGACGGTACGGATTGCAGGCCGCAGAATCTCTGACTAGGTTCCCCGGACTTTCTGAGGGGAAGAGGGACGTCCAATGAAGAAGACTGCGCTGGCGCTCGCTGTTGCGGCGGGCCTTATGACGACTGCGTGCGCGAGCACGTTCGAAGTATCCGACATCAACAAGACCACGATGCGCTTCGACGGTGCCGAGGCGGTTACGCCGGCGGAGATCAAGGTCTCCAAGGACTTTGCGGTCGATAACGCCTCGCAGATCCTGTTCCTGCGCACCAATATCGACACCGAGGCGCAGTACACGGCGTTCTTCAAGGAATCGATCGAAAAGTTCGGCTATTTTGGCCAGGTCGTGCGCAAGGACGAGTTCGAGCGCTACCTGATCTCGAAAGGCCTGCAGGACCAGATCGGCGACGTGGGCGGCTTCTCGTCGCTCTCGAAAGCCGCCGGCATCATCGGCGACTTCATGTTCGCGGACATCGCCCTGTCGGTGAGCGCGGGCTACCAGGTGAAGGCTATCTTCACGGTCTACAACGCCCGTGACGCCTCGGAGCAGTTCAAGATCGAGCGTCAGGTGACCAACTGGTCGGGTCTTGACCAGCCGTTGTTTCTGCCGGTCCTGAACGCGTTCTTTGACTGGATCGCGAAGAACTCCGAGAAGCGCTAGGCTTTACCCTCCCGCCGTCCGCAATTCTTCGCGGACGGCCATGAGGGCCTGGCCGAGAAGGTTCTGGCCCTGCCAGTTCGCGGGATCGCGGGCGGCAGGGTCGTCCTCCGCCAGCCCGATGCCCCAGATGTAATCTTTCGGGTTCGCTTCGGCCAGGATCGCATCGCCCGTGTCGAGCAGGCGGCGGCGGAGGCCTGCGTTCTGGCCGAACTTGGCGCGGTTGCCGTCGGTTACGATCGCGACCTTGTGCGCGTCCCAGACCGCCTGGTCGAAGCCGGAGACGCGTGCGCCCATCAGCTTGTGCTCGTGCGGGCTGTCGGACTTCAGGATCCGTTCCGCCATCGCATCGTCGCCGAACAGCCGCGCCTTGCGCTCGTGCATGTACTGCTCGGCGCAGATGTAGGTGTTTCCGTCCGCCGTGTAGTTGGACGGGTGGAACTGGCTGAAGGGGCCCTTCATGAAGAGCAGTACGGCTGGCATGGCCTAGCGGTTCGCGCCAGGAACCCAGAGCACGTCGCTGGCGCCATTGTCGTTGGCGCGCCGCGCGGCGACGAAGAGGAAGTCTGACAGCCGATTGGCGTAGGCGAGTGCGAACTGGGAGACGACCTCGCCTTCGGTGGCGGCGAGTTCGGCGACCAGGCGTTCGGCGCGGCGCGATACGGTGCGCGCCACGTGCAGGTAGGCAGCGAGCGGCGAGCCGCCCGGCAGGATGAAGCTGTTGAGCGGCGGGATCACAGCGTTGATTAGGTCGATCTCGGTTTCGAGGCGGGTGACCTGCGCCTCCACGATGCGCAGGGCCTCCCAGCCGAGCGGCTTGTCGCGCTGGGGCGTAGCGAGATCTGCGCCGAGGTCGAAGAGGTCGTTCTGGATGCGGCCGAGCATGGCGTCGAGGTCGGGGTCGGCCGTGCAATGGAGGCGGGCGACGCCGATCGCGGCGTTGGTCTCGTCGACCGCGCCATAGCTTTCGACGCGCAGGTTCCACTTATCGACACGCTCGCCGGTGGCGAGGCCCGTCGTGCCCTTGTCTCCGGTTCGGGTGTAGATCTTGTTCAGGACGACCATGCGCCAATGTCGCGTCAGCGGCCCCAACCCGTCAACGGAGATGGGCCGTCAACGGATAAACCCCTGCGATATGAGGGAGTTTAGTGCGCGTAGGCTTCGTGACGGGCCGAAATCGAGCCGAGCACGTCGAGCGAAGGGCGCGGAGCGAGCCGGAAGGGCACGCGGCGCGGGTCGGCGAGGGCGGCGCGGGGCGAGAAGAGCCAACCGGCAAGGCGCGGGGCGGTTTCCAGCAGGGCGGCAACCGAACGCGGTTCGCCGAGGATTGTCATGTGGCAGTGGCCGTCCAGCGAGCGGACGACGTCGGCTTCCAGCGTCGCGTCGAAGCGGCGGATGCGTTCGTTGAGGCCGATGATCGCCCATTCGGCGTCGGCTTCGCCGCGCTGGAGGGCCTCCAGTGCATTCGCGATGCCTTGGGCTTCGTTGGCGAACCAGCGCCAGAAAGCACGGGGATTCAGGTCGACCGTACCGCGTCCGAACATCCGGATAACTCCACCCGAGCCCACATCCTGAATCATGTTGCCAGCAACAGTTTCAGGTTTGGAAAACGCGATCGGTGAAATTCAACCGATCATCTCTTTTCCAACGAGCAGGCAACGTGGACGTAAGGGCGTCGTTCCCGCAGTGCGGAAGCGGCGGCGGCGAGTGTTGCCGGAATGACTCAGCGGGGGTTGAAGGCGCCCACGGACCAGCCGAGCAGGCAGATCAGCACGATGGCGATGAACTGCACCAGAACCCTGAGCCGCATCAGCTTGTTGGAGCGGGAGCGCGCCTGCCCGTCATTGCGGACGAGGTTCACGACACCGAAGGCGAGCACGATGAAAACGGCCGCGATGGCGAGGTAGACGCCGTAGGAAAGCCAGAGCTGCATGCGTGCTTTCTACGCCTGAAACGAGGATTACGCCATGCGGCCTGGCGCCTAGCGGCTGCCATCGGGGGAGAAGCGGTCCTCGGTCCAGACCAGATCGCCAAAAGCCATCGCTTCGCGCAGCTTGATGACAAGATCGCGCGTTTCGACGCCGCCGCAGCCGGCGGTATAGGTGACGGTCTTCCGCTTTCCGGCCTCGGTGCGCCAAGTGATGTTCACCGTCGGCGCGCCGGACTGGCAATTTTCCGACATTTTGATCGTCTGGTCGGGGGGCAGGGTCCAGAAGCTGGCGTCGTTGAGGACCTTTTCCGCCTCGTCCCACGCCTTCTTGCCGAGCCGCCCCTCGCTGACGCCCGGCGTCTTCACGAACTTCACGCCGTTCAGCCGATATGCGCCGCTAGGGTACAAGTTCATGTCGTAGACCGGGCAGGTCTGGGCGCATTCGCCTTCTGACAGGACGATCACGGGTTCGCCGGTCTGAGCCTGCGTCACGCCCTGTTCGCTGGCCGAACAGGAGGCTGCCGCGGTTGCGAATACCGCGGCCAAGGCGAAGCGGAGGGCGGGTAGCGTCCCCAACATGCCGGCCAACCTAGATTGCGTCGCGCCGTCTGGCGAGGGTCAGGCTTTCTTGAACCGGAACAGGAACTGGTCCGTGTGACGGCGCAGGTCCGGGGCGAAGGGCGACTTGGCGCGGTCATCCTCCGGGTTCACCAGAATCTCGCTTTTCTCGACATAGGTGAGACCCGCGGTCTTCGCGGCGTCGAGGATATGGGCCGGATCGATCCGATGCAGCGTCTGGGCCGAGGTTTTCGCGGGCGTGCCGACGACGGCGGAGTGGTCCATGGCGATGAATTCGCCGCCGGGCTTCAGGACACGGGCGATTTCCTTGAAGGCGCCGGCGGGATCGCCGAGGCCCTGCGTGTCCTTGGGCGTGAACCAGACTTCATGGGGGCCGAGGATCCAGAGCACTTTATCCACGGAGCCATCAGCGGCTTCGAGCTTGTCGAAGTGCGACTTGGTGATGACGGCGTTGGGGAGCTGGCCGCCATCGACGCGCGTCTTGTAGGCGGCGTCGCCATACGCGAACTCGGGCGGGAATTGCACTATCAGCTTGCCGGTTGGTCCGATGGCTTTGGAGAGCAGGAAGGAATACCAGCCGCGGCCGCCTTCCATCTCCAGCACGGTCTGGCCGGGACGGAGTCCGGCGAAGGCTAGGACCTCGGCGGGCTTGCGTGCGGCGTCATCCTTGAGGTCGTCGGCCGGGCGCGAGGTGTCGGCCATGATCGCGGCATAGTCCGCGACACCTAGCGCGGGCGGCCCGGCGGGCGTGGTGGCGCAGGCGACTGCGAGAAGCGCAACGGCGCCAGCAAGTGCAGAACGAAGCATGAGTGTCCCTCCCGGACGAAAAAGGCGCGGACCGCCTTGCGATCCGCGCCCACTTTTCGGTGAGTCTGTCAGACCTACGGCTTCTTGTAGCGCAGAAGGAACTGGTCTGTCTTGCCCTGTACGGCGGGGTCGAACACGTCCTTGCTCTGATCGTCGGCCGGGTTGGCGAGGATGTTGCTTTCTTCCTCGAGCGCGAAGTTGGCGGCCGTCGCCAGCGCTTTTATCTGCATCGGGTCGATGCGGTGGATGTTGCCGCTGGTCGTCGGCGTGCCTTGCGGGGCCGAGTGGTCGATGATCACGAACAGGCCGCCGGGCTTCAGGATGCGCGAGATTTCCGTGAACACGGCCGCGGGCTGGCCCATCGGCAGTTTGCCGCAAGCCTCTACGCAGTAGAGTTCGTGCGGGCCCTGGAACCAGGTGACGACGTCAACGCTGGCATCGGCCGCGTCGAGCTTGTCGAACATCGACGCGGATTTCGTGACGTTGGGGAGACGGTTGTTCTCGAGGCGCTTGGCCGCGTTGGGATAGAAGGAGTCGAACTCCTTCGGAGATTGCATGATCACCTTGCCGGTCGGGCCGACAGCACGCGACAGCAGTTCGGTGAAGTAGCCGCCGCCTGCTTCGATCTCGAACACGGTCTGGCCGGGCATGATCTTCGAGAAGGCCAGCACTTCAGCGGACTTGCGAGCGGCGTCGCGCGCGGCATCGCCTTCGAACCGGTCCGGCGCGGCGAGGAGCGCAGCATAGTCCGGGCCCGGAGGCGGAGCGGGTGTTTCGGCGACAGGCGCCGGTTCGGCGGGCTTGGGCGCTTCACCGCCGCAGGCGGTTGCAAATGCGAGCGCCGCGAGCGATGCGCCCGCGATCTTCCAGAGGTTGTTTTCCATGTGTCTCTCCCTGTCGGCGCCATCACGCCGCGTTGGGCCGGAAGATACACCACGCCAGATGCCGGACTAGTCCGTGAATTCTTGCGGCGGCGTCATGCAAATCGATTCTGAAACGTAGAGGCTTGCAAATGGTTCAACGTTGAACTATCTAGTTCAACGTTGAACAAAGAGCCGCGTGAACCTCGCCGAGCGGCCGAAAAAGGAGACAGACAATGCGCCTTTTCTTCTCCCTCGCTCTGTTCGCTGCCGTGTGGTCGGCGACCGTGCTGATCGCTCCCCGTCAATCGGTCCTGTTCGTATCAACTGCTGTCGGGGTCGCGTGATGGTTGGACGGCGCGGGGTTCTGAAGCTGATCGGCGGCGGGGTGGTGCTGGCCGCGGTGGCGGCGGGCGGGTGGTATGTCGCCAACGGCCCATCGGATGAGGCGCGTCAGGCCTGGCGCGAGGCGGGAGAGCCGAAGGAGAAGCGTCGGCGCTTTCTTTCGTATGCACTGCTCGCGCCGAATCCGCACAACACCCAGCCATGGTTGGTGAAGCTGGAAGGCGAGGACGATCTCGTCCTCTATTGTAATCTGGATCGGCGTCTGCCCGAGACTGACCCGTTCGATCGGCAGATCACGCTGGGGTGCGGCGCGTTCCTCGAACTTCTGTCGATTGCTGCGGCCACGGAGGGTTTCCTTGCCGAGATCACGGCGTTCCCCGATGGCGAGCCCGGCGAGCGGCTTGATGCGCTGCCCGTGGCGCGCGTGAGGTTCATCGCAGGCGCGGCGCAGCCGGATCCGGCATTCGCTTACGTTCTTGAGCGGCGCACCAACCGGAACACGTACTCAAAGCAGGATGTGGCGGCAGACTTGCTGGCCCAGTTGCAGGCGGCTGGAAGCGTCCACGGCATTGCGGGCCACATGACAGGCGAGGGCGATCTCGCGGCGAAGTTGCGCGACATCACGTGGCGGGCGCACGAGGTAGAGATGCTCAATCATCGTACGCTGAAGGAAAGCGTCGACCTGATGCGTATCGGCAATTCGGAGAGCGTGAAGCACCGCGATGGGCTGACCCTCGACGGGCAGATGATCGAGTTCGCGAAGATCGCAGGGGTGATGTCCCACGAATCCATGCTCGATCCGATGTCCGACGCTTTCAAGCTGGGCATGGATCAGTTCCGCGAGAAGGCCGCATCGGCACGTGCGTTTGCCTGGATCACGGGCGGCGAGGGACGGCGCGGCCAGATCGATGCCGGCCGGGCCTATGCACGCCTCGCGCTCAAGGCGGCGGAGTTGAAGCTGGCCATCCATCCTTGGAGCCAGAGCCTGCAGGAGTATCCGGAGATGCGCGGGCTGTATGAAGAGGTTCACGGCCTGATTGGCGGCGGGCAGCGAATCCAGATGCTTGTGCGCGTGGGCCACGCTGATCCCGTGGTTGCGGCGCCTCGGCGCGGTGTCGAGGCGCTGATGATGGACATTCAGACGGCATGAGCCAGCGCGACGACATTCCTTTCTACTTCCGCCTGTTCACCGAAATCTCGATCATCGCCCAGCTGTCCGGCGCAAAACTGGAGCGGGTGCTGCCCGAGGGCATGTCGCAGGCGCAGTTCGGCGTGCTGACTCACTTCACGCGGCTTGGCGAGCAGTGGGGGCCGAGCCGGCTGGCTGCCGCGTTCCAGGTGACCAAGGGGGCGATGACCAACACCCTTCAGCGGCTGGAGGCACAAGGTTTTGTGCGGATCACTGCCGATGATAAGGACGCACGCGCCAAGCTGGTCGAGATCACGGAGGCCGGAAGACGAGCGCACGAGAAGGCCGTGCGCGCTACCGGCGCGCTGTTCAGCGAAATAGCCGGGCTGGTACCGGTGGGCGACGTGAAGGGAGCGCTGCCTTTCCTCGAATCCCTCCGAAAGATCATGGACGAACATCGCTGAAGTTCACCTTGGGTAAGGCTTCCCCACAGCCGGTTCGCGGCGTTATCATCCTGACAGTGTCCGGCCCAACGCCCGAAAAGAGGCGCGGCCACCCCACAGGAGGTCCCCATGCGGTTTCTGAAAACCGGTCTTTCGGCTTTGGCTCTCGCGATGCTGGCTGCGCCGGCGATGGCGCAGGTTCCGCGCGACGCCCAAGGCAAGCCTGATCTCACCGGCATCTGGACCAACGCGTCGCTGACGCCACTGTCGCGGGCGCAGGGCGTGAAGTCGCTGGTCGTGAGCGAGATGGAGGCGAGAAAGATCGCCGACGGCACGTCGATCGCGGGCATCCCGGCCGACGATCCCGACTTCAACAAGAACGCGCGTTACTCCGACCCGACCAAGGGCGCCCCGGAGAAGGGCGGCTCGGACTTCGGTCTGAAGGGCTACGACTCGTTCTGGGTCACGCCCGGCACGATGCTCGGCAAGGTGAAGGGCGAATACCGCACTTCCAATATCGTCGATCCGCCGAGCGGCCAGCTGCCGTACAAGGATCCGGCCGAACAGATGCGCAAGGGCATGATCGGCTTCCAGCGCTACATGACCGGCAACGCGCCGTATGAGGGCCCAGAGGAAACCGCTATCTCCGAGCGCTGCCTGATCGGTTTCGGCCAGACGGGCGGGCCCGGCATGCTGAGCGTGCTGTACAACAACAACTACCAGTTCGTGCAGACGCCGAAGCACATGATGATCCTGGTCGAGATGGCGCATGATGTGCGCGCCGTGCCGATCTTCGCAACGGCGGACGAGGCGCGGAGGAACCACCGCCCTGACGCGATCAAGCCTTGGCTGGGCGACACCGTCGGCTGGTGGGAAGGCGACACGTTCGTGATGGAGACGATCAACGTCAATCCGCTGCAGGCCGAGAATCAGTCCTTCCCGCTGTCGGGCAAGGGCGTGGTCACCGAGCGCCTAACGCGCACAGGCGAGAAGGACATCCACTACGAGTTCACGGTCAACGATCCCGAGACCTACACGCAGCCGTGGAAGGCCGAGCTCAGCTTCTATCCGACGACGAACCTCTATGAGTACGCCTGCCATGAAGGCAATTACGGCATGTTCGGCATCCTCGCGGGCGCGCGTGAGAAGGAACGTCAGGCGGCGGCGGCGGCCAAGCCGGTGAAGGCCAAAGGCAAGGGCAAGTAGGGCGGTTGCTCGCGCGGCGTTGATCACTATGACGCTGCGATAGAGGTTTCCGCGAACGTAAAGCCGTGCTTGTGTCCCTCCCAATCAGGGAGAGAGACAATGCGGCCTGCAGTTTCAGCAATCGCGCTTGCAATGGCTTTGAGCGCCGTGTCGCCCGCCGTGGCGCAGGTTCCGCGTACGCCGGACGGCAAGCCGGATTTTAGCGGCATCTGGACCAATGCGAACCTGACACCGACGAGTCGGCCCCGCGGTCAGACCAAGCTGGTCGTCACGCCGGAGGAAGCGCAGCAGATCGCCGCCAACACGCCGATCGCCGGTGTGCCGCGTTCGCAGGCCGGGCTCGAGGACAAGATCGATCCCAATCTGGGCGCGCCGGAAAAGGGCGGCAGCGACTTCGGCGCCAAGGGCTACAACTCGTTCTGGCTGTCCACGGGCGACAATCTCGCGCGGGTGAAGGGCGAGTACCGCACATCCAACATCGTCGATCCGCCGAGCGGACAGATCCCGCACAAGGATCCCGCCGCCGTCATGGCCAGGGCGCGCGAGAACGGCATCAAGTACATGACCGGCATCGGCACGTACGAAGGCCCCGAGGTGATCGGTCTGGCCGAGCGCTGCCTGCTCGGCTTCAGCGGCGCGGCGGGTCCGGGCATTCTCACGGCGATGTACAACAACAACTATCAGTTCGTTGTGACGAAGAGCCATGTCGTCGTCGTCTCCGAGATGGTGAACGACGCGCGCATCGTGCCGATCTTTGCTTCGGCTGAAGAGGCGCGTGCGCACCACAAGCCATCGGTGATCCGTCCCTGGCTCGGCGACAGTGTCGGCTGGTGGGAGGGCGACACGTTCATGATGGAAACGACCAATGTCCACCCGGTGCAAGGCGATGAGAATGTCATTCCGCTGTCGGCCAAGGGCAAGGTGACCGAGCGCTTCCTGCGCTATGCCGCAGACGAAGTGTTCTACTCCTTCACGGTGGAAGACCCCGAGAAATACGCGCAGCCGTGGACGGTGGAGAACTCCTTCCGCCCTCAGAAGGCGATGTACGAATACGCCTGCCATGAAGGCAATTACGGCCTGCCGGGCATCCTTGCCGGCAAACGCTTCGAAGAGGACCGTCTGGCGAAAGCGGCGGCGGCCAAAGCCAAGCCGAAGCCTGCCAAGGGGAAGCAGTAGCCGACAGCCCAGCGCCATCGTAGCTTCCCGAAAACCTCATAGGGAATAGGACGATGGCCATCACGCTCTACGACGCAACCGCGGCGCTTTTCATCCAAACGCTGAGTGCGATGGAAGGCTTCCTCAAGCGCGGCCAAGCGCACTGCGAGGATAACAACATTCCGCTTGCCGAGATCATCGAGACGCGGCTGTTCACCGACATGCTGCCGCTTCGCTACCAGGTGCAGGCGTCCATCGGACATTCGGTTGCGGCGATCGAGGGCGTGAAAGGCGGCGTGTTCAAGCCTCCCTACGGCACGCCCGGCTCGGATTATTCTGCGCTGCAGAAGGAAGTCGCCGACGCCATCGCGAAGCTGAAGTCCTACACGCCGGATGAGGTGAATGCGCTCGAGGACAAGGACGTCGTGTTCAATCTCGGCGACAGACAGATGCCGTTCGTCGGCAAGGACTTCCTGCTGACCTTCTCGCTGGCCAATTTCCATTTCCACGCGACGACGGCCTACGACATCCTTCGCTCAAAGGGCGTGCCGCTCGGCAAGCGCGACTATCTCGGCCGCATCAAGCTGAAGGTTTAAGGCCGCGCCGGTGCCGCGTGAAAAACAGTCCGTAAAGACCCCTTCTTTTGTCTCCTGACTGTATCCGGCATTACGCCGGTAGCTGGAAACGCTCGCGCGGACGTGATTCAGCTCATCAGGATCGCGCGGAAGGGACACACCTTCGGCCATTTGTTTTGCCGGTATTTACGGCCTGTAGAGCCCTCTATAGGACTTGAACAAGGACGCGGCGTTTCTCAGATGCCAGATACTCGGTGTCATGGGGACGCGGGAAGGAATTTCGCCCAATGAGCTGGGTCAAACGGATCTATCCGTTCAACGCCGAGCAGACCGTGAACATCATGTCCGAGTTCGGACCGCTGGTGGCGCTGTTCGTCGTCAATGCCATTACGGGCAATGTGGAAGACGGCACCTGGGCGCTGATCATTTCGACGGTGATCGCGGTCATCGCCATGCTGGTCGTGTTGAAGCGCCTTCCGGTCTTTCCGCTGATCGCTTCGACCGTGACGGTCATCTTCGGCATCCTCACCCTTGTGACGCACAATCCGATGTGGGTGCAGATCAAGGTGACGATCTTCAACGCTGGCTTCGCGCTGTTCCTGTTCGTTGGCCTGATGGTGAAGAAGAACTTCTTCAAGTACATCCTCGAGAAGACCTTCCACTACACGCAGAAGGGCTGGGACCAGTTCACCTGGAGCTTTGCGTGGTTTTTCGTTGCGACTGCTGTCGCGAACGAGGTGGTGCGCCTCGTCTATGCGCCGGGCCAGATGTACAATCTGTTCGGCTTCACGATGGACGGCGTGAACGTCTGGATCCTGTTCAAGGTCGCGCTGATCATGCCGGCGAGCGGTCTCTATGCCTTCCTGCTCACGCGTATCATGGCCAAGCACGCTCTGCCCGCGCCCGAGCGCAAGGACGTAGTCGCGACCGCCACGACCGGCATTCCTGTGGCGCACAAGAAGGCCGCGCCGGACGCGACGCCTGCGGGCTAGTCCTCCGGCAGATGATCCTCGTCATCCTCTGACGCATGCGCGCGGCCAATCGCGGTACGCACCTTCGCGTCCAGCTTGCGGCCGTCGAGGATCACCTTGTGCTCGTGGACGTCCTGCACGACCGAGCGCGGCAGCGTGAAGTCGCCAGCGTTCTCGATATAGATGATCAGATCGTTGCCCGACATGCCGCGCACGGCGCCGATGGCGACATCGCCGTCATGCAGGAAGACGGGCAGGTCCTTGCGTATGGGTTCGGCCATGGCGGCGCTCCTCTTTGAGAGAGAAGTAGGGCGCCGGAAGGCTCGCGCTAGTTCTTCGCGCCGATAAACTCGTCGATTGTCCGGCGGGCGATGACCATGGCCTGCACTTCGCCGGCGCCCTCGAAGATGTTGAGGATGCGCGCGTCGCAGAGGACGCGGCTGACCGGGTATTCGAGCGCGAAGCCGTTGCCGCCGTGGACCTGCAGCGCGTTGTCGGCGGCACCCCAGGCAATGCGAGCAGCGAGCATCTTGGCGAGGCCGGCTTCGAGATCGCAGCGCTTGCCCTGATCCTTCTGCCGCGCCGAGAAGTAGGTGAGCTGCCGCACGCCAACGAGTTCGGCGGCCATCATCACCAGCTTGTCGCTCGTGCGCGGGAAGTCGAAGATCTGGCGGCCAAACTGCGTGCGCTCCAGCGAATACTTCAGGCCAAGTTCGAGCGCGCACTGGGCGACGCCTATGGCGCGCGCTGCGGTCTGGATGCGGGCGCCTTCGAAGGTGGCCATCAGGTGCTTGAAGCCCATGCCCTCGACTTCGCCGAGCAGGTTGCCGAGCGGGACTTCGAAGCCGTCGAAGCCGAGTTCATATTCCTTCATGCCGCGATAGCCGAGCACTTCAATCTCGCCACCGGTCATGCCTTTGGCGGGGAAGGGGTCGGCGTCCGTGCCGCGCGGCTTCTCGCAGATGAACATGGAGAGGCCGGAGAAGTTGTTGGTGTCCGGGATCGAGCGGGCGAGCACGGTCATCAGGTCGGCGCGGGCGGCGTGCGTGATCCAGGTCTTGTTGCCGGTGATCTTCCAGTTGGCGCCGTCTTTGGTCGCGCGGGTGCGCAGCGAGCCAAGGTCGGAGCCCGTGTTCGGTTCGGTGAACACGGCCGTCGGCAGGATCTCGCCGCTGGCGATGCCGGGAAGGTATTTCTCCTGCTGGGCGCGCGTACCGCCATTGAGAAGGAGTTCGGCCGCAATCTCGGAGCGGGTGCCGAGCGAGCCGACGCCGATGTAGGCGCGCGAAAGTTCTTCGGAGACCACGCACATCGCCGTCTTGCCGAGGCCAAGGCCGCCGAACTCTTCGGGGATAGTCAGGCCGAACACGCCCATTTCGCCCATCTGTTTCACGACATCGTCGGGAATGAGGACGTCGTCCATGTGCCACTGGTGGGCGTAGGGCTCGACGACCTGCTTGCCGAAGGCGCGGAACTGGTCGCGGATCTGCTCGAACGTCTCTTCGAGGCCGGTGTATTCAACCGTGGCCTTCTGGCTTTCGAGGAAGCCGCGGATGTGTTTCGCGGCAGCCATGCGGGCGGCAGCGGTGTTGCCCTTCGAGATCAGGGTGAGGATCGCCGGCGTGCCCAGCTTCTGGATCACCGTGTGGTCGGTGGTCATGTCGCCCGGGCGCACGATTTCCAGCTGCGTCATCGGCAGGCCGCCGCCGAGCTGGTAGAGGTACTCGCCGAACAGGATTTGCGTCAGCAGCTGTTCGATCTCGCCGAACTTGCCCTCGGCCGCGATGCGGTCGGCCCAGTTGGCGGTTTCCTTCAGCGTCTCGACATAGGTCAGCACCCAGGCGAGGCCGTGGGTGGCGCGTTGCTCCTCATCGATCTTCTTGCGGTCGACTTTGCCGCCGGGGGCGACTTGCGCGGCAACAGCCGTGCGCAGAGCAAGGAAATAAGCCTCCGCGTCCTGCGCCGCCTGGCGGATCACCGTCCTCAGGTCCGCAATCACGACGCCGTTCGCCATTCGCCCGCACTCCCGTTTCGAGACGATCCACCTAGCTCATTGCGGCGGTGCAGCAAAGATCATGTCGCGCGGACGTGAGGTCGGGAGCCCAGCGGCTTCTTGTCCCGACACCCGGCATCCTTCACAACCGGACGGTCGGCAGGCGCAGCGGCAATGGATCGCGCGCCGCCGGTCCGGAGGAGGATTTCGACATGCTGACAAATCTGAGGGCCGTGCTGTGCGCGTCCACCGCCGCGATGGCGCTTGCCGGGGTGGCCCACGCCCAGTCCGCCGCGCCGGGTTACACGCCGGCGAAAACCAGCTGGGGCGCGCCCGACCTGCAGGGCTTCTGGAGCAACGCGTCCATCACAGACATGCAGCGCTCCGCCGAATTCCCGAACCTCGTCCTGACCGACGCGGAAGTGAAGAAGATGGAAGGCGACGACTACTACAACAATCGCACCCGCGAGGATGCGAAACCCAACCGGCCGGAAGATGTGAAACTGCTTGATGGCTCCGACCTGCTGTCGGGCGGCGGTTATAACGCGTTCTGGGTCGATCCAGGCAAGCATGTCGGTCTGGTGAAGGGCGAGGCGCGTTCGTCGTGGATCGTCGAGCCGGCGAACGGCCGCATCCCGCGCAAGGGCGCCGCTGCGCCGCCGGCGCGGCCAGCATCCGGAACAGCGGGCGCGCCGACGGGCGCTGCTTCGCGGACGGGTACGGTGCAGGGTCCGGGCGCGGTGGATCGCAATGCGGGCGGCGGCTTCGGCTCTTACGACAATCCCGAGACGCGGCCGATGGGCGAGCGCTGCATCATCGGTTTCGGCAACACTGGCGGGCCGGTGATGACGAACGTGCTCTACAACAACACCTACCAGATCGTGCAGACGCCGACGCATGCGATGATCCTGGTCGAGATGGTGCACGATGCGCGCATCATCCCGATCGTGGCATCCGCAGCGGAGGCAAAGCATGGCTCCGACACGATGCGGAAATGGCTGGGCGACTCGGTCGGCTGGTACGAGGGCAATACGCTGGTCGTGCGGACCCGGAACGTGAACCCGGCGCAGCGCGGCTACATCTCGAAGGACGGCACGCTGACCGAACGCTTCTCGCGCTGGAATGACGGGCAGATCCTCTACGCGTTCACGGTCGACGATCCCACGCAATACGCACAGTCCTGGAAGGGCGAGATGTCGTTCAACATTTCGAAAGAGCCCTCCTACGAATACGCCTGTCATGAAGGCAATTACGCGATGGAAGGCATCCTCGCCGGCGCCCGCAAGCAGGAGCGTGAAGGCAAGGTCGTGAAGGCTAACGCCGCCGAGGAAGGCCGGTAGGTCTGCCATCAAACCGCTGTGATGGCGGAGCTGCTGGCGTGAAACGCCGTGTCTTCGTCCGCAAACGCGGGGCGCCGGGCCTTGCGCTTTTCTCGCGCCGATAGCTCACTCGCGCGCAGGGTCGGATAGCAACTCCCCCGCTAAGAGGGGATGATACGGGACGGACGATACATGAAACGCCTAATGCCAATCGCCGCTAGCCTCCTCGCCACGGTTGCGCTCGCTGCCGCTGCTTTCGCTGGGCCGAGCTATGACGCGGACGGGAAGATCATCGTGCCCGAGAACATGGATCGCTGGCCGACGGTCGGCACCACCTACGCGCTCAGCTATGAGGGCGATGGCGGCGTGACTCTCAACGCGGTGCGGCTCGATCCGGAAAGCTACGAGGCGTTCGTGAAGACGGGCGTGTTTCCGGTTGGCGCGACCTTCGCGCTCGAAGTGCGCACGCCGGTCGAGGAGATCGCCCCGGCCAAGGGCGGCAAGACACAGGGCGGCGTCATCGGCCGCTCGCTGCACGTGAAGGACGAGAAGAGCGGCCCGGGCACGTGGACGTTCTACGGCTATGGCGCGGCGTCGAAGACGGGCAGTCCGATCCCGCGCAGCCAGGCCTGCTATTCCTGCCATGACGAACACGCCGGCAAGACCGATACGGTGTTCATGCAATACTATCCGGCGCTGCGCGAAGCACGCGACCGGGCGATGGCGAAGCCGTAAGGCCTAGACTTTCTCGCTGATACGGATCGCGATCCGGCATCCCGTGCGGATGAAAGCGGACAGCAGCGGATAGGCCGGCGCCTGCGCCGCGCCTTCTGCTGTCGCGAGTTCCTTGTGGGCGATTTCCTCGTCGCGGAGCTTCGTCATGCGCGCCGCGAGTTCTGTCTCACCCGCGGCCTCGAGTTCGGCGACCTGGTCGCCATAATGTTCCTCGATCACGGTCTCCACCGCTTCGGTGCAAGCGTGCGCGGCCTTCTCGCCCAGCATGGCCGTGGCGGCGCCGAGCGCGAAGCCCGCGGCATTCCACACCGGTGAGAAAGCGGTCGGGCGCACATTGCCGGCGTTGAGCAGCTTGTCGAAGGCGTCGAGATGTTCCTGTTCCTGGCCCGCCATTTCCTTCAGCTGGCCGGTGATGCGCTCGCGGCCCTGCTGGCGTTCGAACACGGCGAGCTGGCCGCGATAGATCGCAACGGCGCCGTATTCGCCCGCGTGGTCGACGCGGAGCATCTCTTCCCGGCGATTGCGAGAGAGCGTCATGCCTGCACCGGCTCGTTGGCGGTGTCCGTGCGCATCGGCGGCTGGGTGGCTGAGTAGAAGCTCACGACCATCAGGATGGTCGAGATAATGGCGTTCCATCCCGCCATCGACAGGCCCCACGGCGCGTCCGGCAAGCGCCACATGGCTTCCTTACAGGATGCGATGGCGACGGGACGGCTCAGAATGTCAGACAGGCTGCCGGTGATCGGCTCCGAGCCCGTGGCGGCCACGCATGTGTCGGGCCCCGGTGCAAGATCCCACTCGAACAGGGCATGCCAGCCGCCGAGGAAGACGCCGACCGCGAAGGTGAGTCCGAGCAGGATCGAGAAGGTCGTCATCGTGCGCGGGCCCGCGCCGCGCCAGTTGAACACGATGGCGACAAGGGCGACGCCGGCCGCGGCGAAGTACACGTAGCGCTGCCACCAGCACATCTGGCAGGGCGCGAGGTGCATGAGGGTTTCGAAAATGCCGTAGGCGGCCGCCAGCACGGCTGCCGATGCCAGCAGCGCGACGAGAGGCCACCTCACCCGGTCAAACGGCAACTTTCCCATGGCTCGAAGGTATCGGCGGGCAGGTGGGCGGCAATGCGACCAAAAGGATGGGGCGACCAAAAGAGCCGGAATTGACGTTACATTGAAGGACTTGGGACTATCGTGGCGCCTTCTTCAGGTTTCAGATGGCCCGGAGCATGCTACGCGCATCTCCGGATCCTTGATTTGTGCAGTGCGGGAACAGCCCTTTCCATGACTGACGCAGCTACAGCCGCCGCCCCGCACACGCCAAAGGCGAAAGGCCCCCTGGGCGCCCTCTATAACTGGGTCATCCGGATGGCCGGCGGCAAGCATGCCGAGCCTGCGCTGTGGACCGTGTCGTTCGCGGAAAGCTCGTTCTTTCCGATCCCGCCGGACGTGATGCTGGCGCCGATGTGCTTCGCCCGTCCGGACCGCTGGGCCCGCTATGCCCTCGGCTGCACCCTCGCTTCGGTCGCGGGCGCGATGCTTGGCTACGCCATCGGCTTCTACCTGTTCGAGGCGCTGGGCGCGCACATTCTCAATTTCTTCGGTTATGGCGGGAAGGAGGCCGAGTTTCGTACCGCCTACGCCACCGTCGGCGTCTGGATCATCTTGATCAAAGGCCTGACGCCGATCCCGTTCAAGCTGGTCACGATCGTATCGGGCGCGGCGGGCATGGATCCGCTGATGTTCATTGCATCCTGCCTGGTCACCCGCGCCGCCCGGTTCTTCCTCGTCGGCTGGCTGTTCCAGAAATTTGGCCCGACGCTCGCCCCCATCATCGAGAAGCGCGTCGGCCTGTTCATGCTGCTGTTCGTCGTCATCCTGATCGGCGGCTTCGCGGCGGCGGCCCTGATCCACTAGGCTTTTACGAAATTCGATCGAAATTTCTGCAATCCGTGAACCGGATGTTTGCGATCTTTGCCGATGATCGCTGCACGCGCCGGATAGTCCAGCGCGGCTTTTAGAGTTCACGGGGCCCGCCATGCGCACCCTCAACCGCATCCGCACCGCCTCCCTGCGCATCGCGCCGCAGTGGGCGATGTGCGTCTTCTTCGGCGCTTATGTGACGATGCAGATCGCCACCGCTCCGGGCGCGGTCGCGCTCTAGGGCTTTGCCTCTTTAGTCAGCTGCGCTAACACCGCTGCCTTGCGCTCGCGGGAGTGGCGGAATTGGCAGACGCAGTGGACTCAAAATCCACCGTCCTTACGGATTTGTGGGTTCGACCCCCACCTCCCGCACCAGCCTAGTCCTTGTAGGCGAGTACGGTCGCTTTGGTGACCTTGCCGGTTTCCGGATCCACGAACGTCGTTTGCTCGAACGAGCCTTCGTCCGGAGCGGCCTCCATCAGGCGAGCGACTTCCGCGTCGTCCGCCATGGCCTGAGCCGGGCTGACGCCATCCGCACCACTCGTGAAGAGAACGACGAGAGCGCCGAGGCTGGCGGTTCCGAGCAGGATGGCGTTCATGGCTGGAGTTCCCTGTGTTCAGGGAAGCAAACCCCTCAGCGGCCAGACCGTTCCGTCCGACGACCTAACCTGGGGCAAGCAGCTGCGATGCGGCTCGCTCACCGGCCTCCACCGCGCCGTTCATGAAGCCCGCGCTGTTGAGGCTGGTGTGTTCGCCCGCGAAGATCAGGCGGCCGCCGAGCTCTGGCTGCGCGGCGTACTCGAAGAACATCGTGTACTGTCCCGCGAGCGCGCCGGCATAGCTGGCCTTGGTGTGCGGATGGTTCGGCCAGAAGAAGCTGGCGCGAACACGAGGCGTCAGCGCGCTGGCGAGATCCGGCGACAGCGAGGCGAGGCTGGATTCCAGCGTGGCGAGCACGGCGGATTCTTCGCTCTTCGCGGGGGCGCCGGTGATAAAGTTGGTGATGACGCCGCCCGTGCCTTCCTGGCCGGCGCTGGTATCCCAGATGACCTGGAAGCCGCGGTCGGAATATACGGTGCCAGTAAGGGGCGAGTTGATGCCGAGCAACTGGCCCTGCCATGGCCGCGACGACGTGCCGACCATCAGCTTGGAATTGACGCCATAGCCGAGCTCATTGATGGCCTTCATCTTCTCCGCGGACAGGCCGAGGCCGCCAACGCCTTTGACTTCACGCAGGCGCGTGAACGGCAAGGCGAGCACGACGCGGCCGAAGCTGCGCTCCAGCAGTGCGCCGGTCTCGGTCTTGAAGGTGAGCTTGAAGCCGTCGCCGTCGCGCGCGATGGCGGTCAGTTCGTGGCGGTGGCTGATCTGCACGCGTTCGGCAAGCGGGGCGACGGTGAGGCGTTGCGTGAGCGTTTCCGGAAGCGTGCCCGATCCGCCCGCGATGCGGTGCGCCTCATCGCTGTCGCCGAACATGGCGAAGCCCTCCGCCGTGTCGGAGCCGATGAAGTCAACGAGGTTGAGTGAGGACTGCTCTTCAACGGGGATGCCGTACTCGGCGTGATAGGCGAGGGCGAGCAGGTCGATCACCCATCGCTCGGTCGAGCCGGCGAGGCTTTCGAGATATTTGGAGAGCGGGAGGGCATCGAGTTCGTGCGCCCGAGGTGTCCATTCGCCCGCCGCATCCAGTAGCGCGGCCTGGTCAGCCGCGATACGCACCGCGATCGGCAGGAAAGCCCCCGTCTGCGCGGCCGGGTCCAGCAGATCGCCAGCAAGGCGCGGCTTGCCCCCAATGTCATAGATGTCGCTGGCTTCGCTGCCTTCCGGATGCAGCCGCTGGATTCCGATGCCGAGTTCGCCGCAAAGCTTGATGAGTTCGGTGTGGTTCGAGTCGACCAGTTCGCCGCCGAGTTCGCAGAAGTGTCCTTCCGGCGTGAAGTCGCGCAGCGTGTACATGCGCCCGCCCGTGCGTCCGCTCGACTCGAAGATCTCGCTGGACATCCCCGCGTTCGCCAGCCGCCAGGCGACGAGGAGGCCGGATGTTCCGCCGCCCACGATGGCGACTAAATCGGGCGAGCCCGGCCCCGAAACTGCGCGGGGCGTGCAGGCGGCAGCCGCAGCCATCAGGGCAATGGCGGATCTGCGTGTCATGGCGCGCGGGCCGAACGGTGGCGCGCCTGGCAGCTCCATGCGCGCCCGTGTGATCGCAGTGCGAATGCGCGCGAACAGTTGTGTGCGAGCCATAAGTCCCTCCCCGGACGGACCATCGGTGTACGTCAGACCGGAGTCAGGAAACAAGGCGTGGAAGGCGGGCCAACGCGAAAACAAGAAGGGCCGCGCGGCGGTTGCCGGCGGCCCTTCCCGTCTTTCGAGCGGGGTATTTCGCCCCTGGCTTCCAGGGATCGCTCACGCCCGTCTGGCGGCGATCCCGAGCCCGATCAGGCGATACTGCGAACGAAGGTTGCTCCGAACGACAGATCGCGCGTCAGGGCAAAGCCCCGGCTCATAGTGACTGACATCGGATCACCTCCTTTCGACAAGTTGACGATAGGGATGAGAGTGGGGGCGGTTTCGGCGCTACGCAAGAGGGCGGCTGTCACCCGGGGCGGACGACCTTGATTGCCAGTTCGGTACGCTCATCCACCAGGACGATCCGCCCATCGACATTGGCGTAGTACTGCCCGGCGGGAGGCGCTGGCAGTGACAGGCCTTTCCAGTCCTGCACTACACTGGCCGAGCCCGGCCCGATGCGGCGCACGGGAAGCGCATTGTCCGGCAGCGGCCGTGGCCCGGCCGGAACATCCGCCGTGGGATCGGTCGGCTGGACGGCCAGAATGCTCGTCACCAACTGCGAAGTCTCATCGACCAGCACGAAGCGGCCTTCGACCCGAGCGTAGTATTTGCCTGGTGGGGCGGGGGGCAGGATGTAGCGCTCGGGATCGGTGACTACCGTCGTGGATGTGCGTGGGACGCGCGCGTTGAGCAGGGCTGAGTCTGCGAGATCGCGTTCGCGCTGAACACGCTGGCGTTCCCCTTCGAGCTGCAGCAGCTGCTGATCGCGGAGGCGATCATACTGCAGGTCGATCAATCCACGATCTGCCTGGCTGACGCCGGAATTCGGCAGCGCGGCGCGCGACAGGTCGCGCTGGCGATTGGCTTCAAGCGTGTCGAGATCACGCTGCTCGTTCATCCGCTGTTGTTGTTCGAGCGCCTCGAAGCGCGGCAGCGGCTCGCTCACCTGCGCGAACGCAGGCGCCGCCAAGGCGCACACTGATGCGAGGGCGATCATGCGGATCATGGATGGAATATAGCATGCCGACAGGCGGATTTCATGAACCCACGTTCACCGATGCGTCATGACGCAAACGTTCTCAAGAACAGACTGTGTAGAAGCCCATGTCGAGGTGGAGGTGATCCGCATGGAGCTTGTTGTAGTCGGGGCTGAGTGTTGCCGAGAAAAGGTCGCACGACTTGTCGCGGACTTCCTTCAGGAACGCGCCCTTGCTGGTGTCCTTGCCGAACTCGTCCTTGACCATCACGCGTGTGCCGTCGGCGAGACGGAAGCCGGAGATGTCGACGGCGTCGCCGGTCGCGTGCTCGCTCCAGCGTCCTTCACGTGCGCCGTTCACGCGCCTGCATGAGAACGATCCCATCGTCTCGATCCGCGTAACCGGCTGGCCGAAATAACGTTCTGCGGCTGGGCCCACAACATGGCGTTCCCACACATTGAGAGACGCTGCCAGGCGGCAGGTCATCGACAGTGTGCTGGAGTAGGGGGTCACCGATTTCTCGAGACGCAACGCATCGGTGAGGCCGCATTCCGGCAAAGGTCCGACCTGTTGTATCTGCGTGTATTCGACGCCGGCTTCATCGAGCAGGTGGAAGCATTGCGCGCTATCGTGTTTCAGGCGGTCGAGCTTGAGGCCCGTCGCCATGCCGGGTGAGGCGACGAGGTCCAGCGGCTTGAACGGATTGTGTTGCGACGGCGTCAGCCAGTTGAACAGCCACCATCCCCAAAGCGCCATGACGACGGTCACCACGCCCATACCGATGAGGCGTCGCACATGCGGGTTTGGGTGAATCCAGTCCATCCAGCCTTAACGCGCCGGACACGTCACCGTTTCGTGCGTCTGTTGTCGTTACGGAACTTGCAGTGATAGGTTTTGCCCCAACGCGCGGGAAAACAGCGCGAGTCGTAGGGACATGATGATCATGCGTGAAGGTCGGCGCCTTGCCGGCATGGTTGCGGCTGGCGCTCTGCTGGCGGGATGCGCAACGGCCCAGACAGCGGACCCGACTGCCCACGCAACGTCACCGTGCTGGTCGCCGCCGCGCTATGAATGTCCGGAGGCGAAGAACTGCCCGGCAGACGCACGTACCTTCCTGGGCGAGGCGACCGAGTTCAAGACGCAGCGCACTTTCTTCCTCGACTATCCGTGCGACCTTAAGCCCGGCGAGAAGATCGCCTTCGTCCTCAATCTCCACGGCGCCGGATCGATCGGCAGCTGGCAGCGCTCCTACTTTCCGGCGGTGGACCAGAAGGAGCAGCTTCGCCTCGTCGTGGCGACGCCGACTGCGTTGACCGAGCGCCCTGGCGCCAATGGCGCTCCGGGCACGCGCGTGTGGACGGCGGAAGCGGACGACGTCTACCTGCAGAACATCGTCGACACGGTCGTGAAGGATTTCGGCAAGGAGAACATCAAGACGTTCTGGCTCGCCGGACACAGCCAGGGCGGCATGACCTCGCGGCGGATCGTTTGCTCCGACTACTTCAGGGACAAGGTGGACGGCTTCCTGTCGTTGTCGGGCGGGCGCGTCGGCACGCCGCCGCCGGGCGCGATGGGCGTGACGCCGCCAGCGGGGGCGGCTACGCCAGCGCCTCTCACCTGCGACTTCTCCTTCATCTTCGCCATAGGCGAGCGCGAGGCATCCAGCGCGTCGGCCACCGACAAGTCCGATTGGGCGACGAAATACGGCTGCGGCCCGCGCGTGCGGAAGCCGGACGTGGTCGATGCCAAGGCGGGCTATGTCACGGCGTCGGATCAGTCGCGCGGTCCCTCATGGGGCACGACGGCGCGGCCGGGCATGGCGCAGGTCTATGTATTCGAGAACTGCAAGGACGGCCGTGTGGTCGCCGACGTGATCCGCATGGAGAAAGGCCACACGGAAGGGCTCGAGCCGCTCATCACCGAAGAGGTGCTGAAGCTCATGCTCTCGGCCCGGGGCGGCAAGATCAGCGGCGGCTGACGTTCGCGGCACTTTGACTTCGACGGCGGCGCACGGGATGCTCTCCCGTGCGCTGTTTTGTTGGGGAACGTCATGCGCCTTCAATTTATGCTTTTTGTTTGTTGTCTGATCGCTACGCCTGCCGTGGCTCAACCAGCTGTTCCGTCGCCAGTGTCTGTTCTCGAACAGGGTCTGGCGATCTGCGAATCCGCATTCGCCAATCGCCACCCACCAACTGCCGAAGCTGTACGAGCCGGCCTGAAGATGAGCTCGTCCGAGGCTGTTGCGGAGTTTCCAAAAGCCCTTGGTCTTATTCCTCCGTCCATGGAGCTGGTCAAAGCGGCAGGCTGGGAGGTTCAAGGCAAGAGTGCACTTGCGACGGCGAGGCGGGATGCCGGAGATGCGCGTGCTTCGGTGCACATCACCAACAACATGTGCACCGTGTTCGTACATGCGCAGCCGGGCAAGGCAATCGACAACCAGCTGCTAGTGGAGGCCGCACGCAGCCGGATCAGCGCGTCATATCCGGAGATCGATCAGTACAGGCCAGCGAAATCGAGTGCTACCCGTTCAGCGCCGGGCCATTCCACGGTTGAGTGGGAAGACGATGACGGCCTGAGCATCAGGCTGTCGGTCATGACCAATCAAGTCCTCGACAAGGACATCGGTGCGCAGGTCATGTTCATTTACAGGCCGCAGCTTCCGCCGACCTAGCTCTTCGCGCGCTTCACCGACTTTGCGACCTTGGCGCGTTCGGCGACGCGGAGCTTCAGGCCTTCGATGAAGGTCTGAAGGCCGAACTCGAAGCCTTCGTCACCTGTGCCGACGATACCGACGGAGGCGGCTGCGCCCTTGTTCGATTGCTCCTGCAAGGCCGAGCCGATGGCATAGCGGCGCAGTGTCTGCATGGTCAGGCGTGCTTCCATGTCGGCGAGGCCAGAGCGCATCACCGTCTTCACATTCTCCTCGAAGTGAACGCGGCTGTTAGGAACACGAGGGCGCGGGCGCGCCATCACCTGCGCGCCATCCCGCCGCGACAGCGCCGTGCGCCGGATCGCCCGGCAGCCATCCGCCAGCCACTCGAACGGATCGAAGGCCAGCCCGCCGCCGCGCACCTGCGGTTCGGGCAGACATTCCTCGAACATCACGCCCGACATTTCGTTGAGCAGTTCGTTCTTGTCCTTGAAGTGCCAGTAGAGCGAGGCGCTCTTGATACCGAGCTCCGCCGCGAGCCGCCGCGTGGACAGCCCGTCGATGCCGACCTCATCCAGCAGGCGCAGCGCCGTGCGGACAATGGTCGCGCGATCGAGATTTCCCTTTTCCCGCATTTCCCCCACCCCCGGCGCCGGGGCGCTTGCGCGCTTCATGCATTGCTCCCTATCAGCGCCAGCCTCGCAAGAGGCCACAATAAAAAGCGCCCGCCAGCGAGCGCTTTCCAACCGACGTATTTGTAAGCCGAGCAGCCGGTTTTTTAAAGGTGCGATGCGTGACGAATAAATGAAGCCACTTCGCGCCACGGTTCGAGCGACCAGTATGACGTCGCAAGCCCGGAAGGCGAGGGAAGAACAAAGACGGCTGGGCAGTCTGTCTGGACGGTATCCTGGCGTCCGATCTTTATGCGCCCGGTTGGCCGCCCGAGCCACAGGCTTGCAGAGGTCTTGCTGGTGAAGGCGAGAGCGCGGGGCGTGAGTCGCTTCACCTTCCTCTTGAAGGCGGCGACATCGAAGTGTTCCTTGTCGATCTGGCTGTCGACGCCCCAGCTGATCTTGCAGAAGTCGGTAAGCCCGATCCCGAGGTCGAGCATCAGTGGATACTCATGCGGCGCGAACAGCCGCGGCGTGATCCTCGCATGGTGCAGCGCGCGCCAGAAGCGGTTGCCAGGGTGAGCGTAGTAGGCGCGCTCGGCCGCTGAACGTGGCCCCGCGGCCGTGCCGACGAACCAGACCTTGAGATTGGGCGCGAGACGGTCCGGCAGGATGTGGGCTTTCGCCGCCATCAGTTGGTTTCGCCCATGCTGCCGCCGTTGCGGACGATCTCGGGCAGGGTGGCGGCCTGTTCAGGCGAGAGTTTCTCGATCGGCACGAGCCACGTGTGGATGGAGAAGACCACAGCGCGGCTGTCGCCTAGGCGGCGTAGCGTCTGGCGTTCGACCCGCACCCAGGTCGGCAAGTCGCGGTCGAACGGGCGGCGCTCATGCTCGAGGCGCGGCTGATGCAGTTCGGGATCGTTGTAGCAGAGCAGGTTGGCGCGCCAGACCGCCTGATCCGGCTGCATCGCCGCAAACACACGATCGACACGCTTGCCGATGTTCTCGTCATAGCGGTCAACGGGTTCGTGGATGCGGTTCATGCCGCGCCCGAATTTCTGGGCAAGCGTCCAGCTTGCAGGGAAGCAGAGGACGGCGGAGGTGAGCACGTACTCGCCATCGCGCGGCTGCAGGATCAGCATGTCCTCCTGCGCGAGTCTTGCCGCTGTCACCAGCGGACGGTCGGCGTTGAACGCGACCGAGACACCATCTGGTCGGATAACCGCCTCGCCCATTCCGAAATAACCTGCGTCGGCCTTCGTTTCGGCGAGCACAGCGGCCAGCAAGTCATGTTCAGCCTGATCGATCTCCTCCGGCGCGGCCAGGACGTCATCGCGTCGCTCGCGCAGCAGCTGATCGCGGTATGCCATTTGTCCGTCGAACGCGTCGTCGCGTTGCAGCCATTCGCCGGGCTGCACGGGCTGCAGCCCCGGCAGGCGCGCGGCAAGCGGGTCCATCCACGGCGCAACGCCGAGATATGACTGGCAGATTTCGCGCGGGCTGCTCACGCAACCTCCCTCACGCCGGTCGCCGATCAAGTCAACGGGTTCAGAACCGCTTGAACAGCTTCGGCGCCTGCGTGGCGCTCGCTTTGGCGACCAGCTGGCCCTGCGGGTCGAACAGCTCCGCCTCGATGAAGCAGGTGGACCGGCCCCATTTCAGGATGCGCGCTTCCGCTGTTGCCTGTCCGATGAACAGTGGCCGCAGGAAGGAGATCTTCATCTCCAGCGTCGGCGCGTTCATCGTGACGTTGGACGCGATGATGGCGGTAGCAGACATCGCCTCGTCCATCATCGCGGCGATGAACCCGCCCTGGATCGCGCCAGTGGGGTTCGCGAATTCCGGCCTGGCCTCGAACGCGTAACGCGCGGTCATGTTCGCTTGGTCGACATGGGTCAGCCGCATGCCGACGGTTTCAGTGCACGGCGGGCGCTTCGTCGAATTGCTGAAGCGCGCCAGCATCTCCTCATCGGTGAGGCGTGGCGCTTCGACTGCCGGCTTGTCGTCGCTCACTTGCGCCGGAACGCGTCGAGCGAGACGACGGCGCCTCCACCCTCGGCTGGCGTCTGCGTTGCGGGCGCGGCCTTGGCCGGCGCATCGCTCATCGGTTCGATGACTGCGGTCTGGCCATCGACAGGAAGCGCCCCGTCGAACTGCAGGCCGAAATTCACCGAAGGATCGAAGAAGCGGCTGACGGCCGCGAACGGAATGCTGAGGTGCTGCGGCACGCCGGAGAATTTCAGGATGATCTCGAAGTGGTCATCGTGCACTTCGAATTCCCAGTACTGATGCTGGATGACGATGGTCATCTCTTCCGGGAAGCGGTCCTTGAGATAGTCCGCCATCTGCACGCCCTGCGTGTGCGTGCGGAACGTCACATAGAAATGGTGATCGCCCGGCAGCTGGTCGAGCTTGGACATACGACGCAGCGTCTCGCGCACGAGCCCCTTCATCGCGGCCTGCGTGAGCGCGTGATAGCCGATATGATCCTTCGCGGATCCCGGTGACCGGTCCAACGTTGCCCTCCCTCGCCTCGCCATGAGAGCTAAGCCCTCATGCGGGTTGGGTAAATTGGGTTCAAGTCCGAGGCGAGCCGTTGCGGACCGCCTCGTTTCGCCGGGACGATAACGCGTATCCTGACGCGAAGAGCAAGATATCAGCAGAACAATTCATTTTCCGGCGCAACAAACAGCCCTATCGTCAACGCCATGACACGCCCAACAAAGTCCTACCGGTCCAAAAAGATTGGGGATCGCGCGCTTTCCCCTGAAACACTGATGATGGGTTACGGGTATTCGCCCGGCCTGTCAGAGGGCGCCCTCAAACCCCCGCTTTTCCAGACGTCGACGTTCGTTTTCCGCAACGCCGAAGAGGGAAAAGCCTCGTTCGAATTGGCTTATGGTCTCAGGGAGAAGAAGCGCGACGAGGAGATGCACCTCATCTACTCGCGTATCAACAACCCCAATCTGGAAGTGCTGGAAGACCGGCTCGCCGTATGGGATGGCGCGGAGAAGGCGCTCGCCTTCGCCTCGGGCATGGCCGCGATCTCGACCACCCTGATGACCTTCCTGCGGCCCGGTGACAGCTTCGTGTTCTCCGAGCCCGTGTACGGCGGCACCGAGTTCCTTGTGCATAACATCCTGCCCCAGTTCGGCGCGCAGGGTGTGGGCTTCATGGCTGAGGCCGGGGAGGCAGGCTTCCGCGAGGCGGGCAAGCAGGCCGCGGCGCTTGCGGCAAAGCTGGGCGGCAAGGTCGGCGCGATCTATGTCGAAACGCCCGCCAACCCGACCAATGGCCTGGTCGATATCGCGGTGGCGCGGGAAATCTCGGAATCGCTGAGAGGCCCCAACGGCCGGCCGCCAGTCATCGTGGATAACACCTTCCTCGGACCGCTGTGGCAGGCGCCGCTGAGCCTTGGGGCAGACCTCTGCGTGACATCGCTCACCAAATATGTCGGCGGACATTCGGATCTGATCGCTGGCTCTGCCTCTGGCGACGCCAGCTGGATCAGCCAGGTGGCGGTATTCCGCACCATCCTCGGCACGATGACCGACCCGCACACGGCCTGGCTGCTGCTGCGCTCGCTGGAGACGCTCAAGCTGCGCATGGATGCCGCCGAACTTGGCGCGCGGAAGGTAGCAGCCTTCCTGTCGGAACATCCGCGCGTGAAGTCGGTCTGGTATCTCGGCTTCCTGCCGAAGGACCACCCGGATCGCGCGCTGTTCGAACGCCAGTGCAAGACGGCTGGCTCGACCTTCTCCTTCGAGATCGATGGCGGCGAGAAAGACGCGTTCGCCTTCCTCGACAAGCTGCAGATCATCAAGCTGGCGGTCAGCCTCGGCGGTACAGAAACGCTCGCCTCGCACCCCGCCGCGATGACGCACTCCGATGTGCCGAAGCAGAGCCGCGAGCGTCTGGGCATCACGGAGAGCCTCGTCCGCCTCTCCATCGGCGTCGAGAACCCGGACGACCTGATCGCCGATATCGCGCAGGCGCTGGAGGCGTGACGTCATGCCCGACACGCTGACCGACGACACGCACTTCATCCCCCAGACGGTGATCCCGCCTGAGAAGCCGCTGCCGCTGGTGCGCGGCCTGCTGCAGATGATCGACAACCCGCTCTATGTCTGGCCGCGGGCGATGTACGAGAATCCATACCATGGCGTGAAGTGGATCGGGCGCACCTTCCACTACTTCCGCAAGCCGGAACACATGAAGGCGGTGTTCCTCGACCACACCGACATTTTCCGGAAGTCGCCTTTCCAGAAGAAGCTTGTCGGTCCCGCGGTAGGCGACGGAATGCTGACGGCCGAAGGCGAGCACTGGAAGTTCCAGCGCCGCGCGGCCTCGCCAGCCTTCCGCATCGATGCCCTGCGGGCGCTCGTGCCGGCGTTCACGACATCCGCGCAGGAAACCGTCGAGCGCATCAAGGCCATGCCCGCCGGGCAGGCCATCGATGTGATGGGCGAGATGCAGCATGCGACGCTGGATGTCATCGTCGAGACGATCCTTGGCGGGGCTGATCCCAGCTTCGGCTACACGCGCATGGCGAAGACCGTCAGCGACTATATGGACACGATGGGTAAGCCCGACATGCTCGACATGTTCGGCGCGCCAGGCTGGATCTGGCGGCCGTGGGGCGCGAAGGGCAGGCGCGCCGCAATCGGGCTGAAGGCATCCGCGGTCAACGCCATCGAACGCCGCCGCGCGTCGGGCGAGGACCGGAAGGACCTGCTCGGCCTGCTGCTTGCCGCGCGCGATCCGGAAACGGGCAGGGGCCTGTCCGACATCGAACTGCGCGACAATGTCGTTACCTTCATCGGCGCGGGCCACGAGACGACCGCGCTCGCGCTCACCTATTCGCTCTACCTCATCGCCAACGATCCCGCAGTGCAGGACCGTCTGCTGCGGGAAGTCCGCGATGTGTGCGGCGACAAGCCTGTCGACGCCGCCATGCTCGACGACCTCGTCTTCCACGAACAAGTCATCAAGGAAGCCATGCGGCTCTATCCGCCGGTGTCGATCATCGATCGCATCGCGACCGCCGACATCGATCTCGGCGACGCGCAGGTGAAGAAGGGCGATCTCGCATTCGCGCTTGTCTACGTGATGCACCGCCACAAGACGCTATGGGAGCATCCCGAGCGCTTCGACCCCGACCGCTTCTCCGAGGAACGCTCAGAAGGCCGCCACCGCTTCGCCTACATGCCCTTCGGAGCGGGACCTCGTATCTGCATCGGAATGAAATTCGCCTATATGGAAGCGGTTGCGATACTTGCGACGCTGGTGCGCAGCTTGCGCTTCCTGCCAAATGCCGCTCACAAGGTGGAGCCGAATATCCGGATCACGCTCCGGCCCGAAGGTGGCATGCCTCTCTTCGTGGAGCGCCGGCAGGAGTAGTCGTTGAGTTCGCTTGCCCGCATTCCAGCCCCACGCGACCTGATGGGGTATGTGCAGGACCTGCTCTGGTCTTCGGGCGAACTCGGTCGATGCATCTGCCGCCGCGGATGGATCAAGCCGGATGCATGGGCCCTCGCGCCCGCCGACGACCAGGCCGCGCAGATCCTCTCCGAACCGGGCGGCCGCATCACGCAGTCCGCCAACGCCAATGAATGGCTCGACAGCTGGATCATCGCGCAGGCAAAGGCGTCACAGCATCTCTGCCTCGTCGCGCACGATCCGCTCGCCCCGCCGGTCGATGCGGACTCCGACATCTTCGACAGCCCCGGCCGCTGGGACACGCGCGGCGGCGAGAGCTATCTCGTCCTGCCGAAGAATGCACTGACGCCCGGCCTCGTGAAAGGCGTCACCGCCATGATGATCGGCGAGCAATACGTCTTCTTCGTCATCGAGGACGACTGGCCCTTCGGGGAAGCGCGCTCGCTCGACAGCCTCGCCTATAGCGTCCGGCACGTCATCGTGCCGATCGCCGAAGGCGAGAGCTATGGCGTCATCTCCGGCGTGTGAGCTCTAACCTTCTAGCTTGGCATCCAGCGTGATCTCGATCGCGGCGAGCGCCTTGGAGACCGGGCAGCCGGCCTTGGCCTTCTCGGCGCTTGCGGTGAAGTCCGCCGCGCTCATGCCCGGAACCTTTCCGGTAAGCGTGAGGGCGCTCTTCGTGATGCCGACGCCGGGCTTCACTTCCACTTCCGCCTGCGTCGTCAGTTTCTCCGCCGGATGGCCAGCCTCGGCGAGGAAGTGCGAGAGCTGCATGGTGAAGCAGCTGGCGTGGGCTGCGGCAATGAGCTCTTCCGGGTTGGTCGCCGACTTCCCGCTCTCGTCCTCGAAGCGCGCCTTGAACGTGTAGGGGCTGTCCTTGATGACGCCGCTCTGCATCGAGATGGCGCCGTTGCCGGTCTTGAGATCGCCGGACCAGACAGCGGTTGCGGTGCGTTTCATGGGTGAGCCTCCAGTGTTGCTGATCGCAACATAGGGCTCGAACGCGCTTGGAGGGAGCGCGGCCGCTTTCATGTGCCGGAAAATAAGTGGGGCGGCTTCTGTTGCCAGGCGCCGCCCCGAGCCCCGCCTTAGCTGGCTAGAGCTAAGGACTTAAGTGTTCGGACTAGGTCCGCTGCTTACGCAGCAAGAGCTTGGTCCTGAGCAAAGTTGTCGTTGGCAACTATTGCGTAAAAGGCTTCTAACGGGGCCAAAGCGGGCAAAGTCTTCGCCTTTACACGTCCGTCGATCCTGTGTCGGCCCCAGACAGTCCGGGCAACGATCCCGGGAAGAAATCTGGTGGAGCCGCCGGGCACTGCCCCCGGGTCCGGTCCGCTTATTGCGCGAGGGTTTATCGCCATAGTTCCTTGCGGAACGGTCTGAATATAAGGGCGAAAAGGTTAAGCGCCAACAATCAGTTCCGGCGGCCCAGAAGCCCTGTATCCACGCCGAAAATCGCAAGGAAGATCAGCCCGACGAAGCCGAGCAGGGCGATCGCGCCAAGAATACGGAAAGCGTACCAGAGCCTGTACATCGCGCTCCCTCCATGCCGGCACAGCCTGCCACGGCAAGAACGCGGATGCTCAGTGTTCGGTCACGCAGAACGCGTTGAGCCGGTTTCCGTCCGGATCGCGGAAATAGGCTGCGTAGAACCCGCCACGCTCGCAGGGCGCACCTTCACCCGCGCCGCCATTGCGGAGCGCGATCTCGTAAAGACGCCGCACCTGTTCAGGATCTTCCACCTGCAGCGGCACCAGTCCGCGCTCCAGCGAAGGCACCGCATCCGGCAGCGCAATCCCGAAGCCCGATGCGCGGCCCGGAAGGCCCCACCCTACGAAATCTTCGGATTCAACGGAACGGCCGACGCCGATCTCACGCGCGATCAGCTCGTAGAACTGCGATGCGCGCGCGATATCCCGCGTGCCCAGCGTCACATATCCGGTGGCCAGCGCTGCTGCGCGATAGGTACGGCCACTCGCAAACCCGGCGTCGTATGCCATTATGCACTCTCCAGAATCACCCGGAATCAGTCTCAAGAACAAAACTAGAACATCGGGGCCGCTCTGGCAAGAGTCCCGATGCATCCGCCATTACCGCATCGCGAGAATCCGTCTGGCGCGGTGACCGGTTTCGCGTAGCATCGCGCTGTAATTCATTGACTTTGAAACTGCCCTGGGGAGGGACGGATGCTGAAGAAGCTTCTTGCCGAATTCATCGGTACGGCGGTGCTCGTGCTGTTCGGTTGCGGTGCGGCGGTGCTCGCCGGGCCCGAGGTCGGACAGCTCGGGATTTCATTCGCTTTCGGCCTCGCCATCGTCGCGATGGCCTATGGCATCGGGCCGATCTCCGGCTGCCATGTGAACCCGGCCGTGTCGTTCGGCGCCTATATCGCTGGCCGCATGGGCATCAACGAGATGGTGCAGTACTGGGTCGCGCAATTCCTCGGCGCGCTCGTCGGCGCGGGCATTCTTCTCGCCATCGCCAGCGGGAAGGTAGGCTATGATGTCGCCGTGAACGGACTCGGCCAGAACGGTTTCGGCGACGCCTATCTCGGCGGCTACACGATGACGGCCGCGCTCACGTTCGAGATCGTCGCCACATTCATCTTCGTCACCGTCATTCTCGGCTCGACGCAGGCCAAGGCGCCGTCGGCTTTCGCCGGTCTCGCCATCGGCCTCACGCTCGTGCTGATCCACATCGTCGGCATCCAGGTGACGGGCGTGTCCGTGAACCCCGCGCGTTCCTTCGGTCCCGCGGTGTTCGCGCAGGGAGTTGCGCTGCAGCAGCTCTGGCTCTTCATCATCGCGCCGCTTGCCGGCGCTGCGATTGCCGGCCTGGCGTTCCGCACGAAGATGCTGGAGGCGGAGGGCGCTGTTGCCCCCCCGTCCGAAACGGTCGACATGACTGAACAGGCCGCCAACCTCGCGAAGAGGTAGGGCGCGCGCCTGTTCGGACTTTCCAGTACTCGCATGAACGTGCCGCGCGGCGGTTCGGTGGTCATTCCCGAGCCGTACGACCGCAAGCCGTCCTATCCGACAAAAGCGGAGAGAAACGAGATCACTGATCGCGTGCTGGTCGGCTATCGCAACTGGCGTTCCACCATGTCCGGCCATCCCGAATGCGACGGAATGATAGCAGTGGGTCTGCCTTCCGAGTTCCCCACGCTTCGCGATTTCATGATCACCAGCCGCGCGGGGTTATCGAACCAGTGGTCGTCGGCTGACACGGTTGCGGGCACGGCATGGACCCCGAATGAACAGAGATATCCCGTGGAAGAGCGGGAAGGCGCCAACGGTCCGGAACTCGTGCAACTCCTCGCCGTGCATCGCGTCGGCTTCTTCGATGTCTATGACGATCCTGCGTTGATGTATGTTGTGGGCGACAGGCGCGGCGTGCATGTCGCGGTGTGGATCACCAACCGTCAGGGCGGGCCGCGCCGCGCTCTCAGACTTGCTGATCGCATTGCAGCATCGTTCCAGCGTTGAGTTCACCTGCGGAACGACGTCAGCAGAAATAATCCGCGCGCCATTCCATCGCCGCATCCCCGCCCCATATGACCGCTTCAAGAGTCAGGCGCCGTGCATACGGCGTCGCTCAGAGCACGGCGACAGGGAGATCGCGAAATGGTCGAAACACGCAACGTCGAAGAATCCCGTCGGGACGAACGCTTGCTGGTAGACCGCCTGATCAACCGTCAGGGGCTCAGCCCCGACGAAGCTGTGCGCACAGTGAAAAGCTATCGTGAAGGCCGCCGCGCCGAGATCGATCCTGCGCTGATGGAAGGCCTGAATTCGATCTAGCGTTTCGCGAAGGCGAGTTTCTTCGCGTTCATCGCTTCCTTCAGCGTCTTCATGGCATTCGGCCCCGTGCCGTGCAGCGCCATGACTTCCGCCTCTGTCATCTTGGCAAGATGCGACAGGCTCGTGACGCCTGCGCTCTTCAGTGCGCGTAGTGCTGGCGCGGCAAGTTTCGGAAGATCTGATTGAGGCAAAGTCGCCTTCGCGGCTTTCTTCGCCATGGTCAGGTTCTCTTCGTCGCGTCAAACAGGGTGCGCTCCTCGCGCGGATACTGTCCGCTCACGGCGCGCCATGCCTTGAAGTGCTCGCTCTCGCCATGCGCCTTCAGCGCGGCGTCATCCGCATAGATCTCGAAGACGCGAATGATGTCCGGCTCCAGCAGGTCGAAACCGTAGGAATAGGCCAGGCACCCGGGCTCCCGCCGGGAGGCCTGCACGACCTTTTCCATTTCCGGGCGGAGCCTGTCCTGATCGGATTTTGGCACGCGCAGATTGACGCTGAGAATTAGCAAAACAGGCTCCCGAACAGCTTTCAGACTTTCTCACAGGGCTGGACAGGCGAGGCAAGCTTGCCTCCGCCGGACCGAGGCCGCATGAAAAAGCAGACCGGAGCCCGAATCGATCCATGCGCCAGTATCTCGATCTCCTTCAAGACATCCTCGACAACGGCGTCGATCGTGGCGACCGGACGGGAACCGGCACGCGCGGCGTGTTCGGCCGCCAGATGCGCTTCGACCTGAGCGAGGGCTTCCCCATGCTCACGACTAAGAAGCTCCACCTCCGCTCCATCATCGTTGAGCTGCTGTGGTTCCTGCGCGGCGAAACCAACGTAAAATGGCTGCAGGAACGGGGCGTCAGCATCTGGGACGAATGGGCCGACGCGGACGGCGAACTCGGTCCTGTCTACGGCAAGCAGTGGCGTTCCTGGGCCGCTCCGGACGGGCGCACCATCGACCAGATCGAATGGGTGAAGAACGAGATCATCCAGAATCCGAACTCCCGCCGGCTGGTCGTGTCAGCTTGGAATCCGGCGGACGTCGACCGCATGGCGCTGCCGCCGTGCCACTGCCTGTTCCAGTTCTTTGTCGCGAACGGGCGGTTGTCCTGCCAGCTCTATCAGCGCTCGGCCGACGTCTTCCTCGGCGTACCGTTCAACATCGCGTCTTATGCGCTGCTGCTGATCCTGATGGCGAAAGCGACGAAGCTGGAGCCCGGCGAGTTCGTTCACTCGTTCGGCGACGTCCACCTGTACGCGAATCATTTCGAGCAGGCCCGTCTGCAGCTGCAGCGTTCGCCCCGTCCGCTGCCCAAACTTCAGCTCAATCCTGCCAAAGCCGACCTGTTCGGGTGGGATTACGAAGATTTCACACTGGCTGACTACGTGGCCGACGCCCACATCAAGGCGCCAGTCGCAGTCTGATTGCCCACGGCCGTTATTCGCACGCGCGGCATTCGCGTGGCGCCGACACCCGAATGGATTCAAGGATATCGCTACCGCCGAAACGATCGGCGCGTTCCATCACGCCGCAATTGCTGAACCTGCGTGCATCGTCGGTCGGCCGTGCCGCGTTAAGGTTCACGCAAGGAAGCTGTAGAAATCGCAATCATTCAACATCTTGTGCTTTTTCGCGCTCCGGATGATGAACGAGCGCCGCCCGGACCTTAATCCCCGGTGCGGGTGTGATCCGTCGGAGGGATCTGTCCTATGAAAATGACCATTGCCGCGCTCGTCGCGGTCGCCTCGCTGGGCTTCGCGGCCTGCTCGGAAACGAAACCTGCCGAAACCACCACCACTGAAACCACCACCACGGAAACCGTGACGCCGCCGGCGCCTGCCGCCGCTGAGACGACCACGACGACCACGGAAACGACGACGACCGTTGACCCGGCTGCCGCTCCGGCTCCGGCTGACCCGGCCGCCCCGGCTCCGGCTGCTCCGGCTGCCCCGCACTAAGCTGCGGCTGACGTTCTAAAAGCTCGCGAGAGCTGCGAAAGGGCGGTCCAATAGGGCCGCCCTTTCTGTTTGTGCGATTTGCTGAACTAGGCCGCAGCCGGATCGACCTCGCCGCGCTTCTCGCGGTAGCGGATCATCGCGGAGACCACGAGCGCGCCGATCATCTTGCCGATGATGAAGAACACGAAATTGGCGATGTTGAACATCGTCCCCGGCGGATCGTTCAGCTCCATCTGCCGCGCCAGGTCCGCGCCATAGAGGAAGACCGTGGTGTCGATCGGCGCCGCCGCAGCGCTCGACAGCAGGATGCGCGTGGAAAGCCGGTACTTGGTGAAGGTAAAGATCAGCCAGTCCACGCTCTCGGAAATCGCAAAGGCGGTCGCCGATGCCAGCGCGATCACAGGCCACGAATAATAGAACGACCACAGGATCGCGAGGCCCATCAGGATCAGCACGCGATGGCCCATCTCGCGCTGCACGAAGTCGCGCAACACGAACACCATGCCCGTGGCAACGGTGAGAGGATTGAAGAGGATCGGCGTCGTCGTGGCCAGATACGGCCCCAGCGCCTCGGTGAGATTGATCTCGATAGCCGCGCTCTTGCCGAAGCTCCAGTTCAGCAGTGGGATCAGCGCGACATAGACATAAGCCCACGCCCGGCCCTTAAGGCTCCAGATCAACGCGGCCGTCACCGCAAGCGCCAGCAGCGCTGTCCACAATTCGTCTGGGGCGCCATTGGTCAACGCCGAGACGAACTCGTTCCAGACGTCTTCCATGCCCGACCCGTTCTAATCCCTTGCGTCGGCAGCCGAACGGAGGTTCGACTGCCCGCCGTCTCCCCAGACGATCATCCGGGCGTCAATACAGGGTCATCCGTGCCACCGTCCACCTTTCCGATCAGCAATGACGACATCGGCGTACGGATCGTCGCCGCAATAGGCAGGCGGCGCGAGCTTGGCTTCGAGAACCGCCTGGCGTTCAGGTTGAAGGCCGACATGGCCAATTTCCGCAAGGTGACGGCGAAGACGCCTATGGTGATGGGCCGGAAGACCTGGGAGAGCTTTCCGAAGCGGCCGCTGCCGGGCCGCCCGAACATCGTCGCCACCCGCAATCTCGAATTCGTTGCCCCCGGCGCATTCGTGTTCTCGAGCCTGCCGCCCGCGCTCGCTGCCGCCCGCGCGATGGCCGTGCAATCAGGTATTCCGGAAGTCTCGATCATCGGCGGCGCGGAAATCTACGCCGCGGGCCTCGAAGTCGCGACCCACATGACGCTCACCGAGGTCGAGGCGGAACGCGAGGCGCATGTCTTCTTCCCCGAGTTCGATCGGAAGGCGTGGCGAGAAGTCTCTGCCATCCGCATCGAAGCCGATGCCGACAACGAGGCGGCGTGTGTCATCCGCGAGCTCGAACGTCGCGCCTGAGTCATTTGGCGCAAGTGAAGCTGTGGGCTACAGCATCTCGACGAACGGGAGAGCGGAATGCACAGACAGATCGTGGCGACGGCGTTGATCACGCTGACAGCCTGCGCAACAGGTTCCGCCATTGTGCCACCGATTGCTGTGCTGGCGTCATCTTCGGGCGACCCGACTGTCGACAGCCTGCTCGCGCTCAACGCGCTCTGTTCCGCGGAAGCGTCCGGGCTCGCGGCGCCGAAGCCGGATCTGAAGCTTGCTGATGGCATGGGCACCGGCGGCTTCAAGGTCGACACCACCAACAGCGAAGCGCAGGCCTGGTTCAACTACGGCCTCGCGCTCAGCCACGCCTTCTACCATCAGGACGCCAAGGCCGCGATGAAACGCGCCGTCGAGCTCGACCCAACCTGCTCGATGTGCGCCTGGGGCGAAGCGTGGGCGCTGGGGCCGACGCTCAACTACGGCATCAAGGATGACGAACGCAAAGTGGCGCTCGCTTCTGCCGTGCGCGCCCAGGCACTTGCGAAGCCGGGCGACGACAAGGCGCGCAGGCTCGCCGATATCATGGCTGCCCGTTACGCCGAGCCGCCCGCCGCCTTGGTCAAGAAAGATACTGGCAAAGCAGGGGAGGCTGGGGTCGTCGCGGAGGAGGCCAGCACCGAACCAGTCTTCGCCGAAGCACTCGCCAAGATCGCAGCGGATTATCCGGCCGAAGCAGAGCTTTCCGTTCTCGCCGCCCACAGCCTGATGATGTCCTCAAGCGAGGAAGACACAGCCAATCTCAAGGCCGCGCTCGTCATTCTTGAAGCGGTACTGAAGGATCACCCGAACGACACCGGCGCGATCCACTACTACATCCACGCCACCGAGTTCGACGAGCGCGCCGAGGATGCATTGTCCTACGCCAAGCGCCTTGGCGATCTGGCGCCGATGGCGAGCCACCTCGTCCACATGCCGGCCCACACCTTCTTCCGCGCCGGGCTCTATCAGGACGCGGCGGTGGTCAACGCCAAGGCCATCGCAACCGACGCCGCGTGGATGGCCGGCGGCGGCGATCCGCGCCCGCCCATGATCAAGGGCTTCGAGATGCCGATGTACTACGCACATAACTTCGCATTCGGCCTGGCCGGCGCGATGATGTCGGGCGATGGCGAACTCGCGCTGCGTTACGCCGAGCACGTGACGAAGGCCTATCCGGATGTCGGCGAGAAGAAGCGTTTCGATCCCACGCCCCGCACTTATGTCGCGCTCGCACGCTATGCGCCGGACAAGATGCTCGCGCTCAAGCCCAGCTCGCGCGATGAAAAGGAATTCCGCGCCTATCATGCCTATGGCCGGGGCGAGGCCATGCTGCAGAAGGGCGACGCAGCGGGCGCACGTGTCGAGCTTGGAAAGCTGCGCAAGGTCGCCGCCGATAATCCCGAAGCCCAGGTCGCGATCACTGTCCTCGAAGGACGCATCGCCATGGCCGAGGGCAACACACGCGCCGCGATCGCTAGCTTCAGCAAGGGCGCTGCGCTGCAGGAGAAGGAATTCGGCGGGTGGATGGATCCGCCGGACTGGTGGTATCCGGTCCGCCGCTCGCTAGCGGCCGCCTATCTTAAGGTCGGCGACTACGCCAAGGCTGAAGCCGAGGCCTCGGCCTCACTCAAGGAGTGGAAGCACGATCCGCTGGCGCTCTGGGTCCTTGGCCGTGCGCAGTACGGTCTCGGCAAGAGCGGTGAGGGGAGGGCTTCCCTTACGAAAGCCCGCTCCATCTGGCGTGGAGACTTCGACAGCATCACCGTCGAAGCGATCTAGTTCCGCATTGTCGTGAGTCGCACGAACATCGCGCCCTCACCCTGCGAGTGCCGTAGCGTTACGCATGCGTCAGCGAAAATAATTTTCGGGATCGACCTATTTGCATCGTTGTTGCGTTGCGAAGAAGCTCAACCTGCCGTGCGCGTCATGACGTAAAGGTAAGTTGCGTGTTACTCACGAGGCTTCCGCAGCGGCGGTATACAGCTTTCAAGTAAACTCTGCGGTGCGCGATTTACGTGCGATGCATGAGCAGTTTGCCGCGCCGCACACATACACATCAATGCCTTGCCCTTGACCACACAGTCGTTCCCCTGCGGCGCCGTTGACGCTGCTTGGGCCCCATCACAGGCTCACATTTGCGCGAGCCGAGGTTCGTTCGGGGAAAGCGCCGGCGTCACATAGAGACATAGGACGCTGCGGGAGGATCGCTTCTAGGGAGGACGCGTCGTATGGCGCCGATTAATCGTTTCTCATTTGTCAGCCTTATCGCGCTCAGCCTGGCGATGCCGGCGTTCGCGCAAACACCACAGACCGCTCCACAGGCGCCGCCTGAGGAAGATGAACGCCAGGCTCGCGACGTGGTCGTGATCACCGCGAACAAGCGGGAAGAAACCGTTCAGGACATTGCGGTGGCCGTTACCGCCATCACGTCCGAACTCCGCGACGAGATCGGCCTCACCACGGTGCAGGACTACACGAACTTCGCACCTGGCCTTTCCTACTCGACCTCGAACGACCGCCTCGGCATGCGCGGTGTGACGCGAACGTCGAACAACTTCGGCATCCGCTCCGGCATCTCGAACTATGTCGACGGCGTCTACTTCTCATCCGCCATCCCGGCCAGCCGCGAACCGATCTTCGTGGAACGCGTCGAGGTCGTCCGCGGCCCGCAAGGCACGCTGTACGGACGCGACTCGATCGGCGGCGCGCTGAACGTCATCACCAAACGCCCGACGGAAGAGTTTGAAGGCCAGTTCAACATGAACGCCGGCGACTATGGCGTGCTCGGCGTTGCCGGCACGTTCGCGGGCCCGATCACCGACTGGATGCGCTATCGCGTCGGCTATTCTCGCCAGGCGCAGAACGAAGGCTACCTCACGAACTATTCGGGCCTGGACTCCGAGGGCGGACACAAGAATGACACCTACATCGAAGGGCAGCTCGAGTTTGACATCGGCGAGGATCTCGATCTCTGGATCCGCGCGGGCAGCCTGAACTGGGACGTCCGCCAGGGTGCCCCCGGCGCCCGCACCAGCGGCGACGATCCGTATCCCTATGGCACGCGTTTCTTCAACTCGACCGCGGAACTCGGCCCCAACGGTTGGTTCGGTCTTGGCGATCCGAACCGGACGCAGGTCGGTTCGCAGACCACCAATCCGGCGATCACCGACCCTTATGCATTCAACACCGACTTCACCAACTTCGCCCATCTGTGGCCGACGTCGGAACTCGCGGTCGAAGCCGTGTGGCACGCCGACAATTTCGACATCAAGTATCTCGGCGGCTATGTCTGGTACCACTACAACCTGCAGCAGGATCAGGATGGCACGGCGGTCAAGCGCTTCACCTGCACGCCGGCAATGGCGCCTGCAGGCTGCCTGAGCGGCCAAAACTATCACACCGAGCGGGTCTCTGATTACAACGAAAACCGCGCCTGGTACTCGAACGAACTGAACTTCATCTCGACGTGGGACGGCCCGCTGCAGGTCATCGCAGGCGTCTACCAGTACCAGGAGAACTACAACCAGATCATCTTCGTGTCGCAACTTACCAACCCGGGTGGTCCGATCTCCAACGCCCTGTCGCCGTACGCTTCGGCGACCTCGATCCAGCCCAACTTCACGGGCCGGTACATCAACTCGGGCGCGCCACATGGCGGCTCGCTGATGTTCCGCACCAACAACCAGGGCTTGAACAACGCCTATGGTGCGTTCCTTCAGACCGACTACCAGATCAACGATGAGTGGAAGCTCACGGCCGGCATCCGCTGGTCGAAGGATATGATGGACACCCGCGAATACGCGCGCGTCATCAACCATTACACGCTCGCCGGGCTCTTCGGACTTCTCCCCTTCGGCATCAGCAGGATGGATGTGACCGGCACGCTCGGCGGCGCCGACCCAAGCACCTATTCGGCAGCCAACCCGTGCGGGTCGGCTGGCCAGGGTGTCGTCAATACCAACCCGACCACCGCTAACGGCTCGATCGGCGGTACAGGTTGCGCCGCACAAGGCACCAACGCCGCGGACAAGAGCCGGTACGGGATCTATTACGACCAGTACGGCAACAGCTACCGCGACATCGAAGCTGGCTGGGAAGAGATGACCGGCGTCCTTGGCATCGACTGGACACCGGACGACGACACCCTGATCTACGGAAAGTACAACCGCGGCTACAAGCCGGGCGGCCTCGGCTGCGCGGCGACGTTCTGCACCCAGGTTGCAACGCCATACACCGACAAGGAACTCGTGGACGCCTTCGAGCTTGGCTTCAAGCGGGATTGGGCGGACTGGAACGTCACCACCAACGCGGTGCTGTTCTACTACGACTACCAGGGCTACCAGGTGTCGAACACCATCGTTCCGGACGATCCGGACGGCGCCGGCCCGCTGCCGCGTCCGCCCGCCTACGCCGCGTATGTCAACCTGCCGCAAGTCGACACGCTCGGCTTCGAGCTCGAGACGATCTGGTACGCGACCGACAACCTGCGCTTCCTGGTGAACTACGGCTACACGGACCCGCAAATCGGCCAGTCGCCTTCTCTGGTTCACGCGCTCGACCCGTACTCTTTGGATCCGGCCGCACAGCCGCAAGGACCCGAGGCGTGCACGAGCGTTCCGCCTGCTGCGAACCCGAACGTCCCCAACCCGAATTGCGTGGGCGTCCAAGGGCAGAGTCTCGACGGCAACATCCTCCCGTTCAGCCCCAAGCATAAGGCCGCGATCAACGGCACTTACACCTGGGACTTCGAGGACGGTTCGACGCTCGACGCTTCGCTGAGCTATTTCTGGCAGGACATCTCGTTCAGCTCGATCTTCAACCGGAGCTACACCAAGATTCCGTCTTGGACGCAGGCTGACGCCCGGTTGAGCTGGACCAGTGCGGACGGCAACTTCACGCTGATCGGCTTCGTACGGAACCTGTTCGACGACATGGTTTACGACGGTCGCGGCGCCGGCCTGCGCGAAGCGGCTGCGGTGGGTACGCCCGGCAACGGCCGCATCGTGTCGCCAACGGAGTGCTACACCACTCCGCAGACGTCGCCCGGTTTCGGCGCTCCGACAGCCAACTCCTGCTACACGATCGGCGAGACTTATCGTCCGCCCCGCACCATCGGCGCGGAACTGCAGATCCGGTTCTAGTCTTCTGGTTTTCCCAATGGCGGTGCTCCCGCTTATTGGTTCCTGCGCCGACCTCTCCCCGGGGTCGGCGCTTTTCTTTTTCCTGGCCTAGCTCGCGGACTTCCCGCCCGCCGTCCTCTGCTTCTCCCACTCCGCCTTGCGGCGTTTCCAGTCGGCTTCCATCGCCTTGCGCCACTTCACGCGCATGATCGCCGGCCGCTCCGGATAGCGTTCCTCCAGTACCACGGCGCTGAGGATGCGGTCGGCGCGGAACGAGCGGAAATCCTTCCGCGTCTCGCACCAGGCGCAGATGATGCGCGTGGTCTCGTAATAGCCGAGCAGGATCGGCCAGATCACGCGCGCCGTCGCCCGGCCCTCCACATCGCGGTAATCGAGCTTCATCTTGCGCGCGCCGTTGATGGCGCCGCGCACCATGCCGAGGTCGATCGCGTCCTTCGCCCGGTCATAGGCAGGCACGACGCGGTGCGCCGGATCGTCGATGTAAGGCCGCAGCCGCTCCGGAATGCTCCCCTCGATCTTCGCCAGCAGGTCGCGCGCCGCCTTCGAGAGCTGCGGATCGCCTCGGTTGATCACCCACTGCGCGCCCAGCACTGCCGCCTCTATCTCGTCCGTCGTCAGCATCAGCGGCGGCATGTCGAGGCCCTTGTCGAGCACATAGCCGATGCCCGCCTCGCCACGGATGGGCACACGCTGCGCCAGCAACGCCGCGATGTCGCGATACACGGAGCGTTTCGACGTCTCCAGCTCCGCCGCCATCGCATCCGCCGTCACCGGCTTCTTCGAACGCCGCAAGATCTGGATGATCTCGAAAAGACGGTCCGCTTTCCGCATGTTTTCGCCCCTCCAAACCCTGCTGACACGATGCTGTCAGTAGGCCCGTGGCATCTATGTGTCATCAGGCTCGGACAGGTCAAGGGAGCGGGAAATGATCGGATTGGCTGCAGGCGCTCTGGTGTTGGTCATCGAGTTCGCGGTGATCCCGGAGAAGCGCGACGACTTCGTGGCGATCAGCTCCGCGCAGGTCGAGACGGTTCGCTCCCGCGAAGGCAATCAGGGCTTCGACGTCCTCATCGATCCGAAGCGCCCCGAGGTCGTCGTCTACATCGAGCGCTGGGAAACAGCCGAGCAGCAGGAAGCCTTCTTCCAGTGGTGGACAGGGCAGGGCCTCAGCGACCGCCTGCGCCCCTATGTGACCTCCGCCCCGAAGATCGCGACCTACACCACCGCCGATTGATTTCGAACAACACGCACAAGGGAGACAACAATGATCGGTTTGACAGCAGGCGTCCTCGTGGCGGCGATCAACATAGCGATGGTGCTCTTCATCCGCGGCGCGCGCCAAGGCTCGCCCTGCAACACAGGACAGGCGGCGTAAGACCGCTCCTCCCCGAAGCCGGCGCCAAGACCGGCGAACCCGACCTGCAATCACGCGGCGGCCATTGTCCCGGCAGAAGGACAACGCCGCCGCTCTGTTTTGTGACCCGCCGCAAGATTGCCTGACGCGGTCGATGGTCGTAGCCTACCGTTCAGTTGGACGCGTTTTCATGCAGCTGGAGGCTTCGCCTTGCGCTACGCTCTGATCCTTACTCTCGGAACAATCCTGTCGTTCGGCGGCGCTGCTGCAACCGCACAGACGCCGGCGCAGCCCGCTGCCGCAACGGCGCCCAAATATGATCCGACCAAACCCTATCCGGCCTACACGGCGCCGCGTCTCAAGATCGGCCAGCCAGACCTTCAGGGCTTCTGGCACAACACGACGCTCACGAAGATGACGCGTCCGGCCGGCGTCACCAGCCTGGTCTATACCGAAGAGCAGGTCGCCAAGCTCGAGCGGGAAATGGTCGAGGAGATTGAGGAAGGCAACGCGCCAACCGCGAAGGATGCTCCGGCCGAATACGTCATCCCGAAGGACATCAAGCCTGAATATCTGGCCGGCGGCGGCGCCACGGGTGGCTACAACCGCTTCTGGATCGATCCCGGTAACCATGTGATGCGGGTCAACGGCCAGCCGCGCTCGTCGATCCTCACCACGCCGACCGGAACGGCGCCGCCACGCAAGGCCGGCGCGGTGACGGCTCCCGCGCCCGAACCGCCGAGCTTCCTCAAGCTTCTCGGACCAAGCCCCACGCCGCGCGGCGCGTCGTTCGACAACCCGGAATCACGCGCGACGGAACGCTGCATCATCTCGTTCGGCCGCAATGGTGGGCCCCCCATGTTCGCGAACGGCTTCTACAACAACAGCTATCAGGTCGTGCAGTCGCCGGACCATGTGGTGATCATGACGGAAATGGTGCACGACGCGCGCATCGTCCGCCTGAACGCGAAGCATCGCACCGACGGCATGCGCCCGTATTTCGGCGACTCCATCGGCTGGTGGGAAGGCGACACGCTGGTCGTCGAAACCACCAACATCCCGCAGAGCCAGCAGTTCATGGGCTCGTGGAAAGACCTGAAAGTCACAGAGCGGTTCAAGCGCGTCGCCGACGACCGGCTCTACTACGGCTTCACGATCGAGGATCCGACGCTGTGGGATGCGCCTTGGGGCGGTGAATACGAGTTCAGCGCGCTGAACGGGTCCGTCTACGAGTACGCTTGCCATGAGGGCAACTACTCCATGCACGGCATTCTTGCGGGCGCCCGCATCCAGGAAGAGAAGCAAGCTGCCGCCGCGGCCAAGGCTGCGAAACCTGCGAAGGGCAAAGGCGGACGGTAGGGCCTGCAGGCAAGGCTGCACCAATCACCGTACCGCCCTCGTGGTTCGACGGTTGCCGCTTCGCGGCTGCTCACCATGAGGGCTGAGTTGGGCTGATGGTCAGGAGAGACCTCATGGCGAGCAGCTGGGCCTTCGGTACGAAGGACCAGCGCCCGTCGAACCACGAGGGCTTGGCCTTCCAGACTTAGCGATACAGCGGATACCAGTACCCGGAGTTGTTCGGGTCAGCCATCCAGTACTGGCCGCTCTGGTCCACGTAGTACCGGTTGCCCTGATGCATGTGCGCCGTGTTCGGCTGCCACGTGTGCGGCAGTTGCTGCTGGCCGTGATAGCCGTTGTACGTCGACTGCCCCGTCAAGCCATTGCCCGCTTCGGCCTGGTTGGCCGCGTGGCCGTTCGTGTAGCCATTATACGCGTTCCGGTAGGTGTCGACCGCGCCCATGTATCCGTTCCACGCCTGCTTCTCCTTGTTCGCGATATCCTGCGATGTGGCGGCGTAGGCCTGCATACCTTGCTGCGAGAAGCCGCCTGTCGCCGCGTACTGGTAAGCGAACGTGGCGAGGTCGCCGCGGAACTGACCGCTCGCGGTCATCTGCTGGTACATCGCCACCACGCGCGGATCATTCATGTTCTGCTGAACGATGCCGTTCTGCATCTGGTTCATCTGGGCGTTCTGACCTGCGGCCCACATGTTGTAATAGGCGGTGAGATCCATTTTCGAGACATCCTGCGCGAGAGCAGCCGGCGCGGAAGCGACGGCGAGAAGGGCGAGAGCGGCAAGGCGGGGGGCGGCGCTAATCTGAAGTCTCCTGTGGCAGGCGGACATTGAGGTCCGCACTCACAAGAGAAGGCGTGCCAGCCCCGGAAAACGGGTCAGCCTTTCGGAAGCCGGCCAGCCAGCTCCCTGAAATTGCCTGTAATTTTTACTGCTTACCGCGTGACGATCGGGAAGACCGGGTTCGGCGGATCCATCCACTGGCTCAGCTTCAGCAGCGCCTGCGGATTGCCTTCCAGCTTTGCGGCGCCTGACGCAATCTTCGCCGGCATCGGCTGGCCGCCGAATACGCCGCCGAGGAAGTCCGCGCGCGACAGGGTGAGCGTGGCATCCACCGCCACCGGCGCCGCGATCTCCTCATGCACCAGCACACCGTTCGCGATGGTGACGAAGGTCTTCTCGTTACTGTCGGTCAGAACGAAAGCCAGCTTCACGCTCTGACCAGCCGCCTTCTCAGGGTTCAAACGTACGGCAAGAAGATCGATCAGCGAACCGAGTGGCAGGTTGGCGAGCTGCGCCAGCTGCCCAGCCGGCGCGACGCGTGGCGGGCTGACTCCCTCGCGCAATTCCTTCGCGCCGGTGAGATAGATGTTGCGCCACGTCGAAGGCTCAGCTTGCCAGCCAAGCTGATCGTAGCTGCGCGCGAGCAGGTCTTTCGCCTCCGCATCGCCCTCCGCCATCACGACGTGGTTCAGCAGCTCCGCCGCCCACGCATAATCGCCCTTGTCGTAAGATTCGCGCGCAAGAGCCTTCACCTTCGCCGCCCCGCCCATTGCGGCGACATAGCGCTTGCCTGTTTCCACCGGCGGCACAGGCGCGAGGTTCGAAGGGTTCGCGTCATACCAGCCCATGTAGAACTGATAGACCGCGCGGCTGTTGAAGCTCAGCGAGCCGTAATACGGCCGGTCATACCATTCGCGGTCCAGCTCCGGCGGCAGCTTCAGCTTCGCTGCGATCTCGTCGCCATTCAGCCCCTGGTTCATCAGCCGCACGGTCTGGTCGTGCAGGAAAGCATAGGCGTCGCGGTGCTTGCCGAGATAGTCGCGGATCTCGGCATTGCCGAAGCGCGGCCAGCCATGGCTGGCGAGCAGGATGTCGGCATCGCCAAACATTCGCAGCGCATGCGTCAGCCCCTCGGCCCACACTTTCGCATCACGCACCACGGCCCCGCGCGGCGTGAGAATGTTGTGCTGCGTCGCGTTGGCATTCTCCGCCATGTCGACGATCTTCCAGTCTGGGAACCACACGTTCATTTCCGCCGGCGCTTCCGTGCCCGGCGTGAACTGGAACACCATCTTCACGCCATCAACGGTCAGCGTCTCGCCGGTCGCGCCGATTTCCTGCGTTGGCGGGATCAGCGATGTCGTGCCCGTGGAAAGCCCCGGCCCGATGCCGGCATTCACCAGCCCGCCTTCGCTCTTCGGCAGCGGAACGCCGAACTGGTACAGCGCGCGCCGCTGCATCGCCGGCCCCGCGATCACGTTCTCGCCGACGGCCGCCGCGAGAAATCCCTTGGGCGCAATCACCTGAACCTTGCCCGCGCGCACATCCGCCAGCTGCACGATGCCGCCCGTGCCCGCGAAATGGTCCGCATGCGAGTGTGTGTAGATCACCGCCGTAACCGGCCGCGCGCCGAGATGCTGGTTCGCAAGGTCGAGCGCCGCCTTCGCCGTCTCGGTCGAGCCAAGCGTGTCGATCACGATCCAGCCCGCATCCCCCTTCACGAAGGTGATGTTGGCGAGGTCGAACCCGCGCACCTGCCAGATGCGCTCGCTCACCTGGAACAGGCCGTGCTTCGCCATCAGCTGCCCCTGCCGCCACAGGCTGGGGTTCACTCTCTCGGACGATGCCTCCTTCAGGAAGTCGAACGCACCGAGATCCCACACAGGCTGTCCCGCCGCCGTCGTGATCAGCTTGTCCGTCCGCGTCGCGACGAAGCCGCGCGCCGCGAAATCGAAATCGCGCGTGTCGGCGAAATTGCGCTCAGCACGCGTCGCCGCGTGGATGTCGCGCGTGAAGGCTGACGGCGTCGCCGGTCCCGCAATCGACGCGGTTGTCTGCTGCGGCTCCACCCCCGCGCACGCGGCAAGACCCACCACCGCCAGCACGCCCAGCCATGTCCGCATCGTCGTCTCCCACGTCACGCGTTTCCTGATAGGAGCGCCTCGCGCCACGGTCCATGGCCATCGCCGCTTTCCCCAGCGCAACACGCGCTATGGCTGGACGCAGGCCATGCCGGGCGACATTCTGCAGCTCACATCAAGCGGGGAGCAGGGCGATGGACGGAGCATTACAGGGCGCGGTCATCGGCGCGATCACAGCCGCGTTCGTCCTGATGTTCATCGTCTTCTCCCGCAAACCCGCGAAGTGCGAGAAGTGCGGCCGCGAGCAGCCGAAAGTGCGCAAGCCCGCGAACCTGCAACAGGTGATGTGGGGCGGCTATACCTGCGAAGGCTGCGGCGCGGAGCTGGATGGGCGCGGAAGAGTCCGGAAGGGCTAAGCCTTCAACCGCTCACTGCGCTGCGGGTTGTTGGCATTGAGCCACGCATCCGTCATCGGCGTCAGCCAGCGGCAGGCGCTGTCGATGAACACCAGCGCCTTCATGGCGTCAGGCGAAGGCCGCGTCGCCATCGCATACGCTTCCGACATGTCGCGCGTGCGGCCCGGATAGTTCAGCACGAACAGGTCGCGCCGCAGGTCCAGGTCTTCCGTGTAGATCTGCTCGCGATCCATCACGAGCGAGAACGAGGCCGCCAGCACGGCATGCCCCGCATCCATCGCCGCTGCTCGCACACGCTCCGGCGACCGGGCGGCGGCCAGCCGTCCGGCGGCATTCAGCATCCGCGGGCGGAACTGCAGGATGTCGCCGTTCATCGCGGCCGTATCGATCCGCTGCGGCGCCAGCATGCGCGTCATGTTGCGGCCAGCGACGCACACCGAATTCACCGCCAGGCGGAACCGCGCCGGCGAGAACGCGCCGTCGGTCGTGAAAACGTCTTTCCAGTTGAACACCGCCACCGCCACGCGCCCGACGCGCGGATGCCTGCGGCGCAGCTGCGCAGCAACAGCTGCTTCCCAGCTTTCATTGCTCTTGAGGTCGGAGGCTCCGAGACGCAGCAGCACGAAGAAAGCCGCGCCGCCCGGCCGCCCGCGCGCTGCGGGGCCAGAGAGATAAACGGAATGGAGACGGTCGCCGAAGCGCTCCAGCGCAACGTCCGCAGCCTCATCGGCGGCTTCGAGAGCGGTCTGGGAAATCTGTTCGCGCTGAAGGGCCGCATTCGTCACGCGCCCCCAGTGGTCCTGTGGCCAGAACTCGCCGCGCAGTCGAACCGTATGGCCCATACGCTACTCCCGTCCGCGTCCGGCATCCCTTTCAGGTTCCGGACCAAGCCTCCCGTACCACCACTGAGCAAACCGGTTAACGCGGGCGCTTTCATGGCCGTTGCCGTAAACAAAACGTTAAGTGGCGCGCGCGCGGTTGCAAGGGAATTCATCCGCTGGGGCGCCAATAAAGCTGTGTTGCGCCGTCGTCCGGCGTTCACAATCGTTAACGGCGAAGGCCCGCGCGATGGGTTGAGCTGGTACGCAAAGCAAGCAGAGACAGTGGAGAGCCAGATGCCGAGGGAGATGGAAAGTCGCATCAGCAGTATCGTCGATGACGCAAGTCTCGACTGCACCGCGAAGGTGTCGAAGCTACGACAGCTCGAGGCGGATGTTCTGGCGCGCCAGCGTGCGAGCACGGAAGGCATGGAGCCCAGCCACCCGCACGACGGCGAAGACCTGAAGCTGGTTGAACGCGCCCTTCTGTCGCTCGGCGAAAACGCGGTGGATCAGGGGCCCGCTTCGCTCTGAAGCTCGAGGCTCAGACCGGCCTGCGCGCCGGCGCTACGATCGCCTTCGCTATCCGCACGAAGTGGCGGCCTTCATTGAGGCCGACATCGCCGGCTTCAGGCACGTTTCCTATTCGAAGGTAATCGTCGGCGCGGGCTTGTTCGGAGAAGCCGCCAACGCCTCGCTAACAGCCTCCGCGAGCAGGCGGAAGGCCTCCGCTGCGTTGGTTGCGCCGGTAGCCGCCGGTATCCCGGCGTCACCTCCCTCGCGAAGCACCGGCAAGATAGGCAGGGCGCCGAGGAAGGGCACGCCCAGCTCGCCCGCCGTGCGCTGCGCGCCTTCCTTCCCGAAGATGTAGGCGCGGCTGCCGTCTGATTGTTCGAACCACGCCATGTTCTCGATCACGCCGAGCACCGGCACATGTGTTTTGCGGAACATGCCAACACCGCGGCGCACGTCCGCCAGCGCAACTTCCTGCGGCGTTGAGACGATCACCGCGCCGTCGAGCGGCAGCTTCTGAACGAGCGTCAGCTGCACCTCGCCCGTGCCCGGCGGCGTGTCGATGAAGAGAAGGTCGAGATCGCCCCAGTCCGTATCGTTGATCAGCTGGCTCACCGCCGACATCACCATCGGCCCGCGCCACACCACGGCCTGATCGGGATCGACAAGATAGCCAATCGACATCGTCGCCAGCCCGTGCGCCATGACCGGCTGCATTCGCTTGTTCTTCAGTTCCGGCCGCGTGCCCACCGTGCCCAGCATGGTCGGCAGCGAAGGTCCGAACACATCCGCATCCAGCAGGCCAACGCGCAGTCCGGTTCTCGCCGCCGCCACGGCGAGGTTCACCGCCACCGTCGACTTGCCGACGCCGCCCTTGGCCGAAGCCACGGCAATGATCCCGCGTGCCGGCCGTGTCACGGCGGGCGCAGGCACCGGCATCGGCGCAGGTGCAGCCGGACGTTGCGGCGTCACCGTGCGTGCGCCGGTCGCCGCCTCTGCTGTCAGCACGGCCGTCACGGCGGTCACGCCCTTCACGCCGGCTACGGCCGCCTCGGCCTTGTGGCGCAACGGCTCGTCAGCGGCGCCAACGCCTGTCTCCAGCACGAAGCCGACCTTGCCATCAGGGCGCACAACGAGACCGGTCACACGGCCAGACGCGGCGAGGCCTTTGCCCGACACGGGGTCGGTCACGGCGTCCAGCGCGGCGCGTACGGATGTTTCGAGGGCTGACGGCATCGGCTCTCCGGTTGAGGAGTGCCTTACTGCCTGCCGAACTTGCGGGCAATCGCTCCGCCAAGGGTGCGCAGCACATGGGGTACCTGCGCGGGATGCTTCAGCACGGTCCACACGGCCTTGAAGGGATTGCCCCCCTTCAGCGCCGCCATGAAATCAACCCACACCAGCCGGCCTTCCGAGGTCGACCACACCTGCTTCAGCAGCCGGGTTTCTTCCGCCGACAACTTGCCGGAGGCCAACAGGCGGTCCTTGCCTGCAAGCAGGGCGACGAGGTCTTCCCGTTTGTGCGCCAGCGATAGCGAACCCAAGCGCATGACGCTGACATAGCCCGTCCACGGCGACAGGCGCATCTTCGCGCCGCCAGACAGGGCGCGGCTGTAGAGATCGAAATCCTCGCCCAGCCGCATGCCTTCGTCGTAGCCGAGGCTGTTCTGCTCGAGGAAAGCGCGGCGCATCAGTGGCTTCAGGAAGCCCAGTTCGCGCCGCCGCCGGTCGGGGCGGCTGATGCAACCATCGAGGAAATAGGCCAGCGAAATATCGACCGGTGCAACGGTGTCGTCGTCGAACCACATGGCGCGCAGCGTGCCCGCGGGATCGCTCTTTTCGACCTGCTTGAGGTCATCCGCCACGAAGTCATAGCCATCGCCAAGCGCCGTCAGCTTCGCCAAGCGGCCGGGCATCATGTAGTCGTCGCTGTCCAGCACCGTGATCCACGGCGCCTTGCTGGCGCGGATGGCGGCGTTACGGGCCCGGGCGGGGCCGGAATTCTTGTCCAGTGCGAAGACCTGCAGCCGGCCGGTTCCATCGTCGGCGGCGCGGGCGGCGGCCATGGTCGCGCCGTCATCATTTGATGCGTCGTCCACGACGACGACTTCGGCCGCTTCGGGCTGGGCGAGGGCGGAGGCGACGGCCTTGCCGATCGTGTCCGAAGCGCGCCAGGCGGCGATAACGACCGTGACCTGGCGACGCACCGGGTCGTTAACGCCGGCTGGCGCCTCCGGTTGGGATGCGGTGTCAGGTCTCGCGAGCATTGGGTCTTCGGACTGCAAGATCGTCGCCATGGGGTGATTCGGTGGTTTTGACGGTCGGGTGGTCAAGTAATGCCGGTTACTTGATCTCGGTTTTACAAGTCCTGCCAAGTCGCTTGGCGGGGGAAACTGTCTTATCCGCCAGCCTTGAAGCGGCTTTAATGCGGGCTCAACTACTGGAGGACACAAACTCTCCAGACGTACGCATTCAGGAGGATGGGCCTATGCCCTGGAACGACAACAAGGGCGGTGGCGGAGGCGGTCCCTGGGGCGGCGGTAACGGTGGCGGTGGCGACAAGGGCGGCGGCGACAACAGCCCCTGGGGCAAACCGTCCGGCAACAATGGCTCGAACAAGCCTTCGGGCGGTGGCGGCGGCAAGGATCGCCCCGATCTCGAAGAGACCCTGCGTCGCATGCAGGAGCGTTTTCGCCGCAAGGACGGTGGCGGCTCTGGCGGCGGCTCGTCGGGTAGCGGCGGCGGTGGTCGTGGCGTTCGGGGTTTCGGCGCGACCGGACTACTCATACTACTAGCCATAGGCGTCGTCGGCTGGCTGTTCACCGGGATCTACCAGGTGAACGAACAGGAGCGCGCCGTGGTGCTGCGCTTCGGCACGTTCCACCGCTACGAGGAGCCGGGCTTCCGCATCCGCCTGCCAAACCCGATCGAGCGTCACATCGTCGTGCCGGTGAACACCGAGATCCGTACCGAGATCGGCGGCGCCAACGCGGCCAACCTGATGCTGACGGGCGACGAGAACATCATCGACATCGATTTCGTCATCAACTGGCGCGTCTATGAACCGCGCGACTACCTGTTCAACGTGGTCGACGTCGAGGACAATTCGGACACGCACGTTCTGATCGAGCAGATCGGCGAGAGCGCGATGCGCGAAGTCGTCGGCACTTCGGCGTTCGAGCCGATCACCACGACCGGCCGTACCTCGGTAGAGACGCGCGTGCGCGACCTGATGCAGCAGACGCTGAACTCCTACAAGGCGGGCGTCGAGATCATCTCGATCTCGCTGCGTGGCGCATCCGCGCCGGAAGACGTCGTGAGCGTGCAGCGCGAAGTCTCGAGCGCCGAACAGGACAAGGCCAAACGCGAGGCGGAAGCCATCGCCTACCGCAACAAGGTTGTTCCCGAAGCCGAAGGTCAGGCCCAGCGCGTGATCCAGGAAGCCGAAGGCTACAAGGCCGCCTCCGTCGCCAATGCGCGCGGTGAAGCGGACCGCTTCAATCTCGTTTACGACCAGTACCGCACGGCCCCCCGCGTGACGCGCGAGCGCATGTTCCTCGAGACGATGGAGCGCGTGCTGTCCCGCACCGAGAACACCATCCTCGACACCAAGGCCGGCGCGGTGCCGATCCTGCCGCTCGACCAGTTGCGCGGCCGCCAACAGCCGCCTCAGGGGCAATAACGATGCAAAGGCTCCTCATCATTGGCGGTGTCATCGCCGCCGCGATCCTGATCATCCTCGCGAACTCGTTCTACATCGTCGCGCTCGACCAGCAGGCGATCGTGCTGCGCTTCGGCCAGTACCAGTATGCGGTCAACGCCGACGGCTCGCCCCGCGGCGCCGGCCTGCACTTCAAGGTGCCGATCGTCGAGAACGTGATCTACTACGACAAGCGCAACATGGGCTTCGATCTGGACTCGGCCGAGATCATCGCGGCTGACCAGCAACGCCTGAATGTCGACGCCATCGCGCGCTGGCGCATCAAGGATCCGACCCAGTTCTTCAGGGCCGCGACCAGCATGGAAAACGGCCTCGCCCAGCTTCGCCAGCGTTTCAACGCGGCGCTGCGCGGCGAACTCGGTAAAGTCTCGCAGCCGGACATTATCTCCGGCCAGCGCGCCAGCGTGATGCAGCGCATACGCTCCGCCCTGCAGGCGCAGATGACCACGCTCGGCATCGAGATCATCGACGTCCGCATCCGCCAGGCCGACCTGCCCGAAGCGAACTCCCAGCGCGTCTACGAGCGCATGAAGTCGCAGCTCCAGCAGAAGGTAAACCAGTACCGCGCCGAAGGTGAGGGGCTCTATCTCTCCATCGTCGGTGAAGCGGACAAGCAGGTCGAGGTCATCCTCGCCGAGGCCAACCAGAAGTCTCAGGTCCTGCGCGGTGAAGGCGACTCGGAGCGCAACAAGATCTACGCGGCGGCCTACGGCCGCGACCCGGAGTTCTTCTCGTTCTACCGTTCGCTCGAGGCGTATGACAAAGCCATCAAGGAAGGCACGCCGTTCGTGATGTCGCCGGACAGCGACTTCTTCCGCTACTTCAACAATCTGGACGGCCGCCGCTAGGCTGCTCGGTTTGAGAAACACGAGGCCCGCTCGCAAGAGCGGGCCTTTTGCTTTTCGGCAGCTGTGAGCACGCCCTCGTCCTTCGAGACGAGCCCTACGGGCTCTCCTCAGGATGAGGGCTAATTGGCGGGTGGTTATTCAGCCCTCATCCTGAGGAGCCTGCGAAGCAGGCGTCTCGAAGGACGAGGGCGTGTTCAAAATCGGCAGTTACGGTTTCCGTTCCGTCGGCAGCGCCAGGAAGTCGTCCTGCGGCATCATCGAGTTTTCAGCGATGCGCCATTCGCCTTCGTCGGTCTCGCTCATGACGACGGTGTAGACGAAACCGAATTCCGATTTGCCGACGCTGACCACGGCGTCGTAGCGGCGGCCGCGGCGATCATAGCGGGGCCCGTCGACCTTGCCGCCTTCCTTCGCGAGCAGTTCGACCATCTCCGGCGCGAAGATGCCGTTATAGGCATCGCTGCCGGGGCCGCCCTGCAGCGCGTCGCCGATGGCTTCGAGGTTCACCTGATCGACCAGCGGCAGCATGCGCTGGAGGTTCTTCGCATTGTAGGCCTCGACGAATTTCCGCGCGACGGAAGCGGGGTCCTTCATGTCCACCGCCGTCTCGCCGCTGCATGCGGCGAGCACAAGCAGTGCGATTGCCAGAAGCCTGCGCATCAGCCCCCGAGCCAGCTGGGCTTGGCGAAGGGCAGGTCGAGATCGCGCGCCACGGCTTCATGCGTGATCTTGCCTTCGGCGACGTTGAGGCCGTTGGCGAGGTGCTTGTCGGCTTTCAGCGCCGCTTTCGCGCCCTTGTTCGCGATGTCGAGCGCGAACGGGAGCGTCACGTTGTTGAGCGCGTAGGTGGAGGTGCGCGGCACGGCGCCCGGCATGTTGGCGACGCAATAGTGCAGGATGCCATCGACTTCGTAGATCGGATCGTCGTGCGTCGTCGGGCGCGAGGTTTCGAAGCAGCCGCCCTGGTCGATCGAGATGTCCACCAGCACTGCCCCGGGCTTCATCTGTTTCAGGTGGGCGCGCGTGACCAGCTTGGGCGCGGCGGCGCCGGGGATCAGCACGGCGCCGATGACCAGATCGGCTTCGATGACGGCGCGGTCGATGGCGGCCTGTGTCGCATAGACCGTGTCCACGGCGCCGGCGAACTGCACGTCGAGTTCTTCCAGGCGCGGCATGGAGCGGTCGAACACCGTGACGTTGGCGCGCGCGCCGATCGCCATCTCCGCGGCATGGACGCCAGAGACGCCGCCGCCGAGGATCACGACGTTGGCGGGCGGTACGCCCGGCACGCCGCCGAGCAGCAGGCCACGCCCGCGCTTCGTCTTCATCAGCGCATACGCGCCGACATTGATCGACATGCGTCCCGCCACCTGGCTCATCGGCTGCAGCAGGGGCAAGCGGCCGGCGGCGTTGGTGACTGTCTCGTAGGCGATGCAGATCGCACCGGACTTCATCAGCGCTTCGGCCTGCGGCTTGTCGGCGGCGAGGTGGAGGTAGGTGAACAGCGTGTGGTGTGGCTTCAGCAGCGCGCACTCGACGGGCTGTGGCTCCTTCACCTTCACGATCATCTCTGCGGTCTCGAAGACCGAAGCGGCCGTCGGCAGGATTTTCGCGCCAACCTTCTGGTAGTCCGCGTCGGCTGCGGCGAGGCCCATGCCCGCATTCGTCTCGACCACGACCTCGTGGCCCGCGCGGATGAGTTCGCTGACACTCTCCGGCGTGAGACCCACGCGATATTCCTGCGTCTTGATCTCCTTCGGAACGCCGATCTTCATGCCGATCTCCTGCCCATGTGAGGAGGCTTATGCCAGAAACGCCGCGAATTGCGCCAGAGCATTGCAGGCGCTAGCGTGGCTTATCGCAAAGGGGGAGTTTCATGAAACGAACAACGCTTGCAGCCGCTGCTTTTGGCGCCGTCGTGCTCACGGGCTGCGGCGGACAGGGTATCGAGGGCACATGGTGCCCCGAAGGCGAAACCGGGCACATGGTGGTCAAGGACGGAAAGATGACGGCGAGCACCGGCATGACCGCGACCTACACCCTCTCCGGCAAGACCGTCACGGCGACCGAGCCTGACGGGAAGACGACCAACCTGATACTCGTGGAAGATGGTTCGCTCGGCGTCGAGAACGAGCCGGAGATGAAATTCACGCGCTGTACGCCGACGCCCTAGCGGCTGGCCGGGAGCGTGGCGAGGAAGGCGCGCAGGTCGCGCACGGTCTCGTCGGGGAGTTGTTCCATCGGCAGGTGGCCGCCCTGCGCATAGGTCACGAGCTTCGCGCCGGGAATCGCCGCGGCGATGGCGCGGGAATCGTCCACTGGGATCAGCTTGTCCTGCTCGCCGGCCATTACGAGCGTGGGGATGGCGATGCGGCGGAAGTCTTCAGGCGTCCATGACTTCACCGGTTGGGATTGCTGGCCCAGCAGCACGTCGCGATGGTGGGTCCCCATCGCCATGTCGACATAGCGCTTGAGCAGCTCGTCGGTGACCAGCTTCTCGTCGAGATAGGCGTCCTTCAATCCACCCTCCGCGAACAGGCGCGGGTCGAACAGTTTCATGAAGCCGTGGCCGACGGGATTGTTGAACAGCCCGACGAAGAAGGGCGGTCCGCCGGCTTTCTTCCCATCCTCGCCCGGCCATCCCGCCGCATCGACCAGCACGAGACCATCGAGACGATCAGCGTGCGCCATCGCGTAGCTCAGCGAGACCGCGCCGCCCATTGAGTTGCCGGCAAGCACGAAGCGGCGAACGCCCGCCTCATTCGCCAGCGCATCGACCAATGCGGCGTTGCCCTCCAGCGTTGCGCGATAGCCTGCGGGCGTTTCGGTGAGCCCATGGCCGGGCAGGTCGATGGCGATGAGGCGATAGTCGGCGGACAGCCGCTGTACCCACGGCCGCCATGCATGCGTCGACGCCGCGAAGCCATGGACGAGGATCAGCGTCCGCCCCTCGCGATTGCCTTCATCGGTGTAGTGAACCTTCACGCCGGGCTGAGGTTCGAACGAATGAGATGACGCGAAGGCATACCGCGCCTTCAGGTCCGCGATCGGGATCTCGCGCGACGCACATGCAGCAAGAGACGCCAGCGCCAGAAGCGCCGCCGCCACTCGGGAAATCACGTTACCGCCCAGTCGCATCGCCATACCTGCGCTCTACGCGGCCCAATCCGCCATGGATCAACTCCATACCCCCAAAGTGCGGCAACAGGGCGCAAGGGCAAGCGCGCGGGAGGCGTTACGCTTTCGATGGTTGGAATTGGGGGAGAGGCCGGATGTCGCCGAGCCATGTTGCGCCCTTGCGCGCCGTGCTGGCGGAACGCCCAGCGACCTGGGGTCTCGCCGTCGTACTGGCGGGAAGCTGGCTGATTGCCGCCTCGTCCTGGGTTTCCGTGCCGATGCATCCGGTGCCGATGACGATGCAGACTTTCGCGATCATGCTGGTGGCCGGTCTCGCGGGCGCGCGCCTCGCGCTCGCCATCGTCATCACCTGGCTGGCGCAGGCCGCCGTCGGCCTGCCGCTGCTTGCCGATGGCGCGGGCGGCCTAGCGCCGTTCGAAGGGCCGACGGCGGGCTATCTCGGTGGCTTCGTCCTCGCGAGCGTCCTCTGCGGCTGGCTAGCCGAGCGTCAGCAGCTGCGCGGCTGGATCGCGATGACGCTGATCTTCCTTGGCGGTCACGCCCTGATCCTCGCCTGCGGCCGGGCGCGCCTTGCGATGATGATCGGCGAGCAGGCCGCCTGGGATAGCGGCGTCGCGCCCTTCCTGCTCGCCAGCGTGCTGAAGTCCGTGCTCGCGGTCGCGGTGGTGAAGCTCGCCGAACCGTGGGTGAGGCGTGTGGTGAAATCGGATTAGGTGGGTTCGATTTAGATAAAGCGCAGGCCCATCTCCGCTCATCCCGGCGAAAGCCGGGATCCAGGGCGAAGCTCGCATCTTGTGCAGGCGTGAAGCTTCAATCCCGTGCAAGGCGCGTCGCCGTTCCTGGATCCCGGCTTTCGCCGGGATGAGCGGAACAAGGTGCGTTGCTTCCGCTCAAATCAATACGGCCTCACGCCGCTTCCGTCTCCGCCTCATCCTTGTCGACCAGCCCGCGCCGCTCGACTTCACCCGAGATCCACGCCGCGATCATCTTCTGCTCGACACCCACCTGCGTCAGCAGGTCGGTGACGAGTTCGATCCCGCGTGGCTCGGCGTGGGCGAGGTGGGCGCGGAAGCCCATGCCTGCCTGCCGCACGCGCTCCGATCCCGTCGTCACGGCGATGAAGCGCGGCGGCGCGCTCGTGCCTGCGGGCAGCACCACTTGCGGCCCCACAACGCCAGATGCGCCGAGCACGATGGCGCGCGCCCGCGACGCGCCGATGGTTTCCATCAGCTGGCCGTCCTTCGCGTCGCCGAAGACGATCGTGTAGCCGTCCGACGCCGCCATCACGAACCGCTCGGGATCGGATTCCACCGCGACATACGGAATGTGCAGGTCGCGCAGGGCGTCCGCCGCCAGCCTTGCTTCCGGCGTCATGCCGAACACCAGAACAGGGTTCTCCTCCGCCGCATCGGCTGCGTCCGCCGCCACGGTCTTCGACCGCTCGGCAATCTGCTTGGCGATGTGCAGGCCCAGCGACGTCCAGATCGGCGCGGCGACCAGCGTCAGCGCAACGGCGGCGGTGATCACGCTCGCCCAGTTGCCGGGCATGGCGATGGAGATCGACGCGATGCCGACGACGACCAGCGTGAACTCCGATCCCTGGCTCAGCAGGAAGCCCAGTTGCGTCGCGCCCGGCACGCCCCAGCCATTGAGCCGCGCGGCGGCGAACATCACCACCGTCTTCACGATCATGATCGCCAGCGCCGTCAGCAGCACGGCCGGCCAGATCGTGGCCATCGCCGGCATGTTCACGCCCATGCCGACGCTCATGAAGAACAGGCCGAGCAGCAATCCCGCGAACGGCTTGATCTCGCTCTGCACCACATGGCGGTAGGGCGTATCCGAAACCGCCATGCCGGCGAGGAACGCGCCAAGCGTCAGCGACAGGTCCGCCCGCGCCGTCGCGGCGCTTGCGGCCAGCACGATGAACAGCGCCACGACGGTGAACGTCTCGCGATTGTCTGTCGCCGCCAGTGACCGGAAGAGTGGCCGGACGACAAAACGTCCCGCGAGGATCGCCAGCACCAGCGCCAGCACCGCCTTGCCAAGCGTGATCAGCGCCTCCTGGCCTAGCATGTTGGGATCTCCGCCGAGCGAGGCCGCGAAGGTCAGAAGGAAGATCGCCACGATATCCTGGGCGACGAGAACGGCCGTCGCAGAGCGCCCCATCGGGCACCCCGGCTGTTTCCTGTCCGAGAGGATGCGTGCAACCACGGCCGTTGACGACAGCGCGAGCGATACGCCTACGAGTGCTGCAACCGGCCACGGGAAGCCGAACGCCACGCCGATCATCCCGAACGCCGCGCCGCAAAGGATGATCTGCAGCGGTGCAAGGCCGATCATGTCGTCCCGCCTCCGGCTGAACTCCGACAGCGAGAAGTGCAGGCCGATATCGAACAGCAGGAAAACCACGCCAAGGTCGGCCAGGAAGTGCGAGGTCTCGTTGTTCTGCACGAGGCCGAAGCCCGAAGGTCCAATGACCACGCCCGCTACGAGGTAGCCGACGATGGGGCTGAGCCTGACGGCGCGCGAGGCGAGGGCGGCGGCAAGGCCGGCGCCCAGATAGATGATGGCCGGCTGGAGGGCTTCGACCGCTGTCATGCTGTGGCCTCCCCCTGGCTGGAGCCTGTCCTCTGGTCTCGCGATTCCCCCTTAACAGGCGCCTTCCGCGGCCGGTGAAAACGGCCAGACACCGTAAAAACGGAAGGAGCCGCCGCGATAAATCGCGACGGCTCCAGTGTTTCCGACGGCATGGCCGTCAGGCAACCGTTATTTCAGCCCCAAGGGGCCGAATAACTACATCGCCCGCTTGATCGAGAAGATCACGCGATCGTCGTAGATCGAGACGTTGTCGACGTCCGTCGCGACGTAGCGAAGGTCGAAGCCGAGGCCGCCGACCGAGTAGGTGCCGCCGAGATTCCAGGTCGTGTACTCGTCCTCGCCCGCGAAGAAGCCGGCGGTGTCGACGGTCTGGAAGCCGACCGCGCCCGAGAACGAGAATTCGGGGCTGACCACGTAGGCGCCGTTCACTTCGTAATAGAGGCCGTCGCCCGACTCACCAGTGAACTCCGGCGACCAGTAGAGAGCGCCGCCGAGCGTGAATTCCGGCGACAGTGCGACGGACGGCTTGATGTAGGCTTCGTAGTAGTCGAGTTCGGCCGCATCGTCCGAAGCGCTCGGGTAGAGGTAGCCGATCACGCCCATGTCGAGCGCCACGCCGCCGAGCGAGGTCTTGAACCCGCCATAGACGTCCAGCTCGAGGTTGGCGCCGCCGGTGCCGAAGTTGATGTTCGACGCCCACGTGCCGGCATAGAAGCCGCTGTCGCCGAACGAAGCGTCGAAGCCGCCCTGAATGGCGGGGCTTTCGTCCGTCTGCGAGACGCCGCGGAAGGCGTAGTCCGTCGCCAGCGCGACGTTGCCCGTGATCGTTACTTCCTGAGCGAACGCAGGCGCGGCCGTGACCGCTGCGATGGCTCCGAAAATCAAGAGGTTGCGCATTGTGTGAACCCTTTCCCCGTCATGTTGAACCGACCCGCTGGACGCGGCTTAAGAACGGACCCGCTGGGGGACGCGACCGTCTTTCGGAGATGACCTTGGCGATGCGGTCCGACACACCGGAAGCGGATCGGCCAATCGGCGGCCTCACGCTTCGCAACCGCACAAATTCATGACAGCCGCTGAGGCGCCCGCCTGAACTTTAGGCGCCAGACCTGCGGCAACTCGCTCCGCACGCGTGCTTCCAGCGCCTGTCATTACGCGGTTTTCAGGGAAGAACCGGTCCGGTCACGGACGAATCGGCTTGCGCTATTGCGGAACGAAGCCGCCTGCGCCATCTGGGGCGCATGAATTCACCTTCAAATCCATCAGGACTGACACAGCTCGGCGGACAGGCGCCTCAGCCTGCATCACCCGACCAGGCTGTGCTCGAACGCGTGGCAAATCCTCACCCGGGCTCACTCTATCTCGCGCGGTTCACGGCGCCGGAGTTCACCTCGCTCTGCCCGGTGACGGGTCAGCCCGACTTCGCGCACCTCGTCATCGACTACGCGCCGAAAGAATGGATCGTGGAGAGCAAGAGCCTGAAGCTCTATCTCACCTCCTTCCGCAACCACGGCGCCTTCCACGAGGACTGCACCGTCGCGATCGGCAAACGGCTGGTCGATACGCTGTCGCCGACCTGGCTCAGGATTGCGGGCTACTGGTACCCACGTGGCGGCATGCCCATCGACGTGTTCTGGCAGACCGGGAAGGCCCCCGAAGCGCTCTGGGTTCCCGATACGGGGGTTGCGTCCTACCGGGGCAGGGGCTGACACTCAGTCAGGTACGTGGAGGTCAGGACCATGATGCGCACGATCGCGTTCGCCGCAGTGCTGGCCGCTATCACGGCCGCGCATGCCTTCGCCCAGCAGACCCCTGAGTCGGAAGACCGCGTCACGATCGAAGGCCGCCGGGCCGAGGATGCCGTGCGCGCCTTCGTGGCCGAAGTCGGCGCCGCGCCGACGGGCGTCAACCTGGCGCGCTGGGACCGCAAGATCTGCGTCGGGGTGATGAACCTCAAGACCGAGTACGCGCAGGTTCTCGCCGACCAGGTCTCGCTCGCCGCCGTGAAGGTGGGGCTCGAGCCCGGCGAGCCCGGCTGCAAGGCCAACGTCCTCATCCTCGCGGACAGCGAAGCCGACGCGCTGGCCTCGCGACTGGTCAAGGGCAGCCTCAAACAGCTGGTTCCGCCCGACAACCGGGACGGCAGCCTCGGCCGTAGCCCCCTCCGCAAGTTCGAAACGTCCGATGCGCCCGTGCGCTGGTGGCATGTCTCGCAGACGGTGCTCACCGAAACGGGCAAGGCCTACAAGGACGGAGCGCAGGTCGGTGTCCGCAGCGTGGGCCGCCTCAAGAAGAACGTGCGCGAGGACATGGCCCATGTCCTGATCATCCTCGACACAAAGAAGATCGGCGTCGTCTCCTTCGCCTCGCTCGCCGACTACATTTCCGTCGTGGCGCTTGCCCAGATCGACGCCGAAGCCGACATGCATGAATTCCCCAGCGTCCTGAATCTCTTCACCAACAAGGCCGGCGACCGCACAACCCGCATGACGCAATGGGATCTCGACTACCTGACCGCCCTCTATGCGGTCGATGGCGATGCTTCCTCCGCCACGCGCGAAGCCCGGCGCATCGAGCGCGAAATGCTGGAGCGGCAGACGAAGGCCGAGACCGACGGCAACTGATTTCGCCGCGCGCCGCCAGTTGCACGCGCCGCGCCGCTGTTTCATACGACGCCTATGCGCGGAACCGTCGCCTCCATCCTTCGTCACCCCGTGAAGGGCCTCACGCCCGAACGGCTGGACGCCGTCGATCTCGAAGCTGGCGCGTATTTCCCGCACGACCGCGACTACGCCATCGAGGTCGGACCGTCAGGCTTCGACCCGGCGAACCCGAAGCACATCTCCAAACAGCGCTTCACCGTCCTCGCTCGTTTCCCAACACTCGCCCGCGTGAAGACGCGTCTCGACGACAGGACGGGCACGTTCCACGTCGGCGACGCATCTGGTTTCGGCGTCGAGACGCGCCTCGACACGGAAGACGGTCGCGCCGCGCTCGAGCGTTTCCTGCAGGCCTTCCTCGGCGAGGATGCGCCCGGCAAGCTCCGCGTGCTGGAAAGCCCGCAAGGCTATCGCTTCATGGATCACCCGCAGGGCTACATCTCGGTGATGAACCTCGCCAGCGTCCGCGCGGTCGAACAGGCCATCGGCCAGCCCGTCGATCCGCTGCGCTTCCGCGCCAACGTCTATGTCGACGGCCTGAAGCCGTGGGCGGAAGACGAATGGGTGGCGGGGCAGGCGATCAAGCTCGGCGGCGCAACGCTGACCGTGTTCAAGCCCATCGTCCGCTGCATCGCCACGCACGTGAACATCGAAACCGGCGAGCGGGACATCGACATGGTCGGCCAGCTCCTCGAACATTTCGCCCGCGACACGCTGGGCACGTATTTCTCGATTGAGCGTGGAGGAACCGTCTGCTCCGGCGACAGTGTCGAAGTGTGAAGTCCTGGACGTGTTGCGGCCGCTTCATGAGTCATTGGTAAGTTGCTTGAACGGCGAGTGTGCTTGACGAACGAGCGGTGTGTGGGGCGAGGATACACAGGTCCCTGTTCCAGTGGAGTTCCAATGCAGCTCAAGATGTGCGTCTGCGCAGTGGCGGCGTTGCTCCTGACGGCTTGCGGTGGAGGCGGCGGCGGAACTCCTCCTCCCAGCGGACAGTCGCCGGCGCAACCGGTCGGCATTGCCGTATCCATCGTTAGTGATGACGCACGGGTGACCTGGAGCGCCAACGTGGACGGCCTTGCAGCCAGCTATCGTATCCTGCGCAACGGGACGCAGATCGGAACGTCCACCTCGGCTTCATTTACCGATACGCGCATCGTCGGCGGGACAACGTATTCATATGCCATTGTCGCCGTCGCTGCCGGAGGCGCGGTCTCAGCCGCGTCGGCGCCCGCGAGTCTGACTACGCCTGCGCGCTACAATCTTGCTGCAGCAGGTCTGCTGGATGGGAATTCGACAAGCCTCGAACAGGGCAGATCGGTCGTCATCGGCGCGGACGGGTCTTTCTATATTGTCGGCGGCACGTCGGCCCCTGATTTCCCCGTGACGGCCGGCGCGTATGACACATCCTATAATGTGGGTGGCGCGGAGCTGGGGTCGTTCGGCGCCTCGGACGCTTTTGTTGCAAAGCTCAGCCCCACCGGCGCGCTTATGTGGGCGACATATCTTGGTGGGCCAAATTACGACCGCGCCTATTCGGTCGCGTTGGCGCCGGATGGCAGCGTCGTGGTGGCGGGGCGTGCGGGCCGCGGCTTCCCGACCACCGCTGGCACAGTGCAGACCGCATTTTCCGGCGATAGCACGCCCAGTCCCGTCTACGGCTCGCAGGACGGCTTCGTCGCCAAGCTGTCGGCGGATGGCGGCTCGCTTCTGTGGGCGACCTATTTCGGTGGGCCGGGAGCGGGCTTCATTCGCGATATGGACGTCGCGCCCAACGGCGACGTTCTTGTCGCGGCCGCCGTCAACGAGAATCTTTCGCTGATCACCGGCAATGCCGTGCAGCCGACCCGGCGCGGCGTTTCGGAAGCGGTCTTTGCGCGGCTGAATCCAACGGGATCGAGCGTGCTTTACGCAACCTACGTGGGAGGCACGGAGACGGGCGTCACAACGGCTGGCGGCGAACCCTCCGTTCGCGCGGGGCCGGGAGGGAGCGTCTATTTCCTCACCTACGACAACTCGACGAATTTCCTGACCACGTCCGGCGTCGTGCAGCCGCAGCGGCGCGGCGGATCTGATTTCATTCTGGTGCGGTTCGCTGCGGCGGGGCAGGTCGACTTCGCCACCTACCTTGGCGGCGGCGGCGATGAGGCATGCGAGACGCATTGCCTGGCTGTGGATGGTCTCGGGCGCGCCTACGTTTCTGGCATGACGACCTCTACGGATTTCCCGATGGCGGGCGGAACCGGATACCAGACCTCCGCGGGCGGCGGCGGTTCCCTGGACTCCGTTACGGCCGTAGTCTCCGCCGATGGCCGGACGCTGCTAGGCGCCACCTATTTCGGTGGAAACGGGATGGAAACGACCGAGGGCGTCAGCGTGAAAACCGACAGCAGCGGCGCAGCCACTTCGGTTTTCATTACGGGTGTTGCGAGTTCGGCGAGCCTTGTCGGTACGCCAGACGCGTTGCAGCGCAACGCGCAGGGCAGTGCAGACGGTTTCCTTGCTGAATTTTCGGCCGACCTGTCGCATCTGCGATACATGACCTTCTTCGGCGGCAATGGAAGCGACACGACGCGCGCCAACGCGGTCGCGCCCAACGGCACGGTTGCCGTGGTGGGGGAGACGCAGTCGGCGAATTCACCTTCACGCAACGCCTTCGATACGACGCTCAACGGAGCCGCGGGCGCGACATACGGAATTTTTCGGCGTCAGTAATGCGGCGGCGGAGGCTCGTCCTGCGAGTCCCCCGGCAGAGACGCTTCCGCGCTTGCTACGCGATCTCCCAGCCGCTCGATCTCCCGCTTCAGGCGGTCGATCTCCTTCCACTGCGACGTGATGGTCTCGTTGAGGCTTTCGATCGCCGCATCCTGATGCGCGATGCGGATTTCGAGATTGTCGAGGCGCGATGTGTCGGTCATGCCCGCCTCTTACGCCGTTCTCGTCCGCGGCTCCACACTTAGTCCGCCTTGCCTTCCCAGTCGGTGTCGACGAACGGCGTGAAGGCTTCTTTCGTGGCGCGCGGGCAGATGGCCGTTGCCATGTCCGAGTCCGTACTCGCGTCACGCGCACGGAACGAAGCTTCGTACCAGTGCCGCGATGTCGAGAGAATCTTCAGGAACAGCGCCCGGTTGTCGCCGTCGATCTTGCGCGTCGTGAGGCGGTTTGCAAAATCCGCCAGCAGCCACGCGCCGTCCTGCCCGCAGAATTCCAGCTGGACGATATAGGACGGGTAGACCATCGCGCGTCTCAGCATGCCGGGATCGATGGCCGCCGCCTGCGCGGCCACGTCCGCCGGGATCGTCGCCTCGAGATCGCCATTGCCCGCGCCCAGCGCCGACGCGCCGGCATAGGGCTCGGCGAGCATGCCGATCGCTTCGGCCGTAATCGATTGAAGCGGCCGCACCGGCTCCTTGGGCGGAAGCGGCGGCTCTTCGGCCAGGCGGGCAACCGGCTCGCCCGACATGGAGTTGAACGCTTCCTTCGTCGCCACGCGATACTGGTTGATGGTCCAGTTCCCATCGGCGGGCGCGGCGAGTTCGATCATGAAGGCGCCGTCGTTCGGCAATTCCGCAATCTTGAACACCGGCCCGCCGCCGTCATAGCGCGGTCCCTCCACCTTGCCGTTGGCGTCCGCGATGGCGGCGACGGCGTCGGGATGGAAGACGCCCTTGTAGGACTCGCTCTCCGGTCCGTCCTTCAGCGCCGCCTCGATCGACGCCCGGTTCTCGCCATCGACCAGCGGAACCATAGCCTTCAGGTCTTTCGCGTTGAACGCCCGCACATAGCTCTCCGCGACCGACACAGGGCTCTTAGGATCGATCGGCGCCTCAGCCGCCGGCCCGCACGCCGCCAGCGCAAGCGCGCATGCGGCCAGAATCGCGCGTTTCCCGAACAGGAACATCGTCGGTCCTCCCACCTTGTGCCGATGAACGGCGCTACTTCGCTGCCGGCGCGGTGATCGGCCGTGCGTCTTCCCAACGATAGGGCAGAACATCAGGCTTCACATGCACTTCCGTCGTGAACTTGAAGGGATACTTGCCCCCGCTCGGATAGGTCAGTTCGACAAAATAGGCGGTGAACCCCGCCGCTGGCTGCGCAACGCTGGCGACGTAGCTTCCATCCGCCTGCGCCTGCAGCGCCGTCGATGTGAAGGCCGTGGCCCCAAGCGTGTCGACGCGGAAGTCGCGCGCTTTCGGGTTGGTGCCCTGCCACAGCAGAACCTGCGAAGGCTTGCCGTCCGGCCTCACCACGATCGCGCCATCCTCGCGCACGCTCCAGCTGTCTTCCGGAATCTCACGGTTCTTGATCACCGCGTCATACCAGGCCGTCATGCTCTGGTTGATGTCCGTGCCCGCCGTCGAATGCTTCGAGTTCGGCAACATGCGAAGCTGCTTCGATGAAGGCAGCAGCGAATACGAGAATTTGGTGTTGTCCGGCGGGAAGTATTCATCGCCCACCGCATTGATTATGTATTTCGGGATCTTCATGCGCGGGCGCCCGCGATAGTTCAGCGGATCCTCGATGGTGTTCACCGCCGTCATGGTCAGCCCGCCGATCCCGTCGGGGATCAGCTTGTGATTCACATAGTCGTCCAGCGCTGGCGAGAAATATCCCATCGCCTCCCAGTGATGCCGCGTCGTGCCATCGACATCGAGCACGTTGATCACGATCGGGATCATGCCCACGACCCGCGTATCGAGCAGCCCGACCAGCCACGTCGTCCACCCGCGCTTCGATCCGCCGGAAACAACAAAGCCGTCGATTTTCTTTTTCCCGCCCGCCTCGCTGGCAAGATACTGCTGCACCGCCGTCATGGCCGCCGTGCCGCTCTTCACCATCGGCAGGCGAACCAGCGCCTCGGGGCTCTTCGCGGGGTCATAGCGCGCCTGCAGGTAGGCGATGATGTCGTCCTCTGTGCGAGGCGTCTGCGGCGTGTCGGCGAAGCGCAGCGGCTGGTTCGGAACCTGCCCGAGCTCAGCGACCACTGATCCCGTATCCGTCGCCATCAGCGCGAACCGCTCGCTCGGCGTCTTCGGCGCCTGCGTCGATGTTGAGCCGCCGCCGATATAGAGAAACGCCTTCTGGCTCTGAAGCGCATCCGGAATGGTGACCGTCAGCCAGTGCTTCCACACCGGCCTGTCGAGTTCCTTCTCCGACAGCCAGGTCTGCGAGGTCAGCTCCAGAACCGCGCCGTGATAGCCGGGGCCGGTGAACGTCTTCTCCACCTTCCACGCAAACGTTGGATCAGGCCGCGCCACATACCGGTCGAGCACATTCTCCGGATTGGCCGCGATCTGGCCGGGCGGCGAAAGAACCGTGCAGGCGGCTGCCGTCGCCAGCACGACAGCGAATCCTGCGGCCAGCAGCTTCATCGGTTTCATTATCTCTGCCCCGTGCGTTTCCTGCCCTCAGTGGATCACAGCGGTAAGGCAATTCAAGCAAGCGTTTCGGGCGCCGTTGCGGCATGAGAATGAACCAGCATCTCGCTCCGCTCATCCCGACGTCCTGCGACTCGCCGCATAAGTCTTCACGGCTTCTGGTGCGTTGTCGCCCACACCTTCACCGCGCTGACCATTAGGATGGCGGCCAGCACTGGTAGCAGGACAGCGGCCGGGATCACACCGACTAGCTGCGCCCCGATGAAGGCGCCCACGATGGACCCCGCGGCCATGACCAGCATGAAAGTGCGGTTGCGGCCGACCACGGCGAAACTCTGGTCACGGCTGTAGCGGGCAAAGCCGGTAATCATTGTTGGCAGGCTCACTGCAAGCGACAGGCTGCCCGCCAGCTTCACGTCCGCGCCGAACAGCAGGATGATTGTGGGGATCAGCAGTTCGCCCCCGGCCACGCCCATGAGGGATGCCACCACGCCGATGCCGAACCCGGCCGCCACGCCCACCACCGCTTGCAGCCAGCCGGTGACCAGTGGATGGCCAGCCGCGTTGGGGTCATGCCCGAACACCAGCACGGCAGCGATGCCGACCAGCAGCACGGCGATGACGCGGTAGAGCGTTTCCGACTTAAGTCGTGTCGCCCATCCTGCGCCGAACCAAGCACCCGCAAGGCTGCCCACAAGCAGGTTGACGATGATGGGCCAGTTAGCCGCCACATCGGACAGCGGCACTGTCGTCATGCGGAAGGGCAATGCAGTCGCGACTACAACCGGGCTCATGGCCTTGTTCATGACGACGGCTTCCAGCGCAGCGAACCGGAACGCGCCAATCAACAAAGGTAGCCTAAACTCCGCACCGCCCAATCCGATTAGCCCGCCCAAGGCGCCGATGATGCCGCCCCCGCCAAACGCGGCGGCAAGGCGCGGGATGCTGGGACGCGTGGTTTCAGCGGATGTGTTGGTCATGGCCACCCGTCATAGTCAGCGGCGCATAACGCGGTGCGAATAGTCGAACGTCAAGCAGACCTGGGCGGGAACACCATCATGCTTCCACTTCAGCCCATCCAGCCCTAAACCCCGCCGCATGAGCCTTCATTGCTCCTGGCGGGACATGATGCGCGAGGCCGCCCAGCGCCTCGGCGCCGCCGGCGTTGAGCAGCCCGCGCGCGACGTGCGTCTTCTGCTGGCCCACGCCCTCGGCGTCGAACCCGTCGACGTCATCATGCGCGAGACCGACAATGTGGAACCTGTCGCGCTCGTCGCCTTCGAGGATGCGGTCCAGCGCCGTCTGAAGGGCGAGCCCGTCTCTCGCATCCGTGCATGGCGCGAATTCTACGGCCGCCGGTTCATCGTCACGCCGGACGTGCTGGATCCGCGCCCCGAGACCGAGCTGCTGGTCGAGCAGGGCGTGAAACACCTGAAGCAGGGCGGCAGGGTTCTCGATCTCGGCACGGGATCGGGCTGCATTCTTGTCTCTGTCCTCGCGGAACGTTCCGATGCCGAAGGCGTCGGTCTCGACATCTCGCCCGCCGCCCTCGCGGTCGCCCGCCGCAACGCCGAAGCCCTTGGCGTCGCGGAACGATCGACCTTCGTCGAAGGCGGCTGGGACAGCGCGCTGGACGGCGCCTTCGACCTCATCCTTTCCAACCCGCCCTACATACCCGAGGCCGACATGGCGGGTCTCGCGGTCGATGTCCGGGCCTATGACCCGCATGTCGCGCTGACCCCCGGCGGCGATGGCCTCGCCCCCTATCGCGCCATTCTCGCCCGCGTGCCGGACCTGTTGGCGCCGGGGGGCTGCATCGGTTTCGAGTTCGGCATTGAACAGGCCGAAGCCGTCACCATGTTGATGGCTCGCGCAGGGCTGACCAGCGTTGAGGTTCACCATGACCTTGCGGGGATCGCACGCGCTGCATTCGGTCGCAGGGACCGCTAACCCGCGTAAACCATGACGCATAAGCCCGGAATTTCCACAGGAAATCACTTGGCGGCGTCAGGCAAACAGGCTAGCGTCTTCATCGACGGACTGCAGGCGATTCCTGGATAGAAACGGGTAGATCAGCCAAGCGTCCGGTTGGGTTTGCACAGTGGCAAACCGCAACTCCGTCCAATTGGGGCGAATACTCTGAAGTTCAGGGATGGTTTCATGAAGCGTCAGCGGGGGCGCGGGCGCAAGCCCGGCGGCGGCGGCGGTGGCGGTGGCGGTGGTGGCAACCACAACCATAACCACGGCAATCGATCGCTTGAGAGCAACGGGCCCGAGGTCAAGATCCGGGGCACGGCCGCGCAGATTTACGAGAAGTATTCTCAATACGCACGCGACGCCCAGTCGGGCGGCGACCGCGTGAAGTACGAGGCTCTTCTTCAGCACGCCGAGCACTATTATCGCGTCATGGCGGCGTCGATGCCGCGCGACCGCTTGCTCGCACAGCAGAACGGCGAAGGCGGCCTGATCCATCCGGGTCAGCAGCAGAACAATGAAGGCGGCAACGTCCAACCCTCCGAAGGCGGCACGCAGGGCGGCGAGCAGAACGACGCCCTCAAGGTCATGGACGACAACAACAACGACAACGACGGCGATGACCGCGACGACGAGATCGAAGCCCGCGACTCCAACGAAGCCCGCGATAGCGACGACGGCGATGAAGTCGAAGCCTCCAGCCAGGACAACGCCCAGCAGGGCGGTGGTCAGGATCAGGAAGGCGGCGGTCGTGGCAATCGGCGTCGTCGTGGACGCCGGCGTCCCCATGATGGCGATCGTCCGGGTGGCGATCGTCCGGGTGGCGGTGGCAGTGGCGGTGGCGGTGGCGACACCGAAGCCCGCTCCGCCCTCGACAGCCTCGCCCGCAAGCAGGGCGCGCTGTAGCCAGCGCTGGACAGTGAATTCGGGAACGGGCCGTGCGCAAGCGTGGCCCTTTTCTTTTGCGCTTCCGGTCAGGCTTCCGGCTTGTTGTTCGCCTTCAGCGTGTCGATCTCCTCGCGCAGCCGCTCGATGTGCAGCTCACGGTCCAGCGACTCCTCGACGGAAAGATAGCGCCTGAACTTCCACAGCACCCACACGCTGTAGGCCGCCGCGATGGCGAATAGCGCCATCACCGCGAACATTCCCGAATTGCCCTCGCCGAAACCCGCCCCCGCGCCGATCATGAAGAACAGGGCGAAAAGCACGTTCCCGCCGATGCAGATGATCTGCGCATGCAATGGCATCATGTCCTCCGACAATTGCCGCTGAAGCTAGGCTTCAAGCGAAGCTTCGCCAACCGCTTGCCGCCTTCCGGCCAGCAGCACATACTTGAGCGGAGCAGAGGGGGGGGGGGGGGCATCCATGGCCATCTTGGGCATCATCGCTGCGATCATCGGCGGCATCGCTGTCTGGTGGTGGCGGGCGCAGGCCGTGAAAGGCGCTGCCGACACCGTCATCGACGGCGCCGGCAAGGTGAAGGGCATGATCAGCCGAGCGCGGTTCAGGCAGCGCGCGGGCGCGTCCGTGCTCGCCGGCGTCGACACGCCCGGCATGGCCGCGGCCACGCTGCTCTACAGCCTGATGGCCCTGCGCCGTCCCGTCGTGCTCTCCGACGAGGACAAGATCGACGGCATGCTCGAAGTCACCTGCCGCATGAGCAAGCAGGATCGCGCCGACGCGATGGCCTTCGCCGCCTGGGCGTCCGGACAGGTTGCCGATACCAACGAGATCGTTCGTCGCTTCACGCCGCTCTGGGTCAACGCGCTGGACAAGCCGCAGCGGCAGGAGCTGGTCGAAATGGCGTTGAACGCCGCCGAACTCGGCGGCGCGCCGACGGATGCGCAGTCGGTTGCGATACGCCGTCTCAGCGAAGCGCTGCTGGCGCGGTGATCGGAGCTTGCTAGGCCGTCGCTTGCGCTCCGGCGTTCGGCGCTCGAATTGGTCCACTGGACCAATTCGCACCTTCGGGACCGCGCCTCACCCCATCGTGAAAACGCACAGCTTGTTGCCGTCGAGATCGCGGAAATAGCCGGCGTAGAAGCCGCCGCCGCGATCGCCCGCCGCGCCTTCGTCTGTGCCGCCAAGCGCCAGAGCCTTGGCATGAAGCTCGACGACCTTCTCCTTCGACGGGCAGCGCAGGGCGATCATGTTCCCGTTGCCGCAGTTCTGGTTCTGGCCGTTGAACGGCTTGGTCACCCCGAACAGCGGGCCCTGCGCGAAGCCATAGAGCTGGCCGTTCTTGGTCTCCATCACGCGCTTGCCGCCAAGCTCCGCCAGGAAAGCATCATAGAAGGCCAGCGCCTTGCCGATGTCGTTGGCGCCGATGGTGGTGTAGCCGATCATGAAAATTCCTTCCCTGCGAGCGCAGGGAAGGAATCATGTCATCGCCCGAGGGGCAAGACTTACATGCCCCAAGCCTACATGCTTGGCGCGTAGAACGCGCAGAGCTTGTTGCCGTCGAGGTCGCGGAAATAGCCAGCGTAGAACGTGTCGCCACGCGCGCCGGCCGGGCCTTCGCACTTGGCGCCGGCTTTCAGCGCGGCGTCGTAGACTTCGTGCACCTTCTCTTTCGACGGCATCGCGAGCGCGATCATCGTGCCATTGCCCCAGGTCGCGGCTTCCTTGTTGAAGGGCTGGCCGACGCCCAGCATCGCGCCGCCCTTGTCGGTGCCGAACACCGTCGAGACGCCGAAATCCATCATGCGCTTGCCGCCCACGGGCGCGAGCACCGTGTCATAGAAAGCGAGCGCCTTGTCATACTGGTTCGTGCCCAGCATTGCGTAACCGATCATGGGTATGTCCTCCGTCCGTTTGTGCAGTGACAATCGCTCTACGCGATGACGCCTGCAAGACGGCCAACGCGCGATGCTGACAGGACGCTGGCCGCAAGCCCAGGCGTCACTACGAGGAGTTCTCGATGGCGAGTGGAGAAAAAGTCGGAGTGGCCGGTGAGCGCGCCCTCGTCATTCGACGGTCGGCCCTGCGGGCCTGCTCAGGATGAGGGCTAAGGGCGGGCCGGCTGAGTAGCCCTCATGGTGAGGAGGCGGCGAAGCCGCCGCCCGTCAAACCATGAGGGCGTACGTCCAGACTTAAGCGAATAGCTTCGCCCATTTCGGCTTCTTGCGCGATTTCCACGCGCCGCGGTGGTAGGCGTCGGACCCGATCAGCGGCACGACGGTGGTCGCTTCGGCGAACACCATCTGTTCGTGCGTGGTGGAGACCTTGCCCCACGAAGCTGCTTCCTTCAGCGTCGAGGACGAGCAGGCGCCGTCGCGCACGTCGGCGACGGTGATCTGCACAGCGTATTTGTGGACCTCGGCGTCGATGCCGAGGATCTCGGCGCAAACGACGGTGTCCTGCGCGAAGTTCTTCGGAACGCCGCCGCCGACCATGAAGAGGCCGGTGGTGCCCGCCGCGATCTTGATGTCGGTCAGTTCGCGGAAGTCAGCGACTGCGTCGATCATCAGGTAGGGCTTCTTCGCCTTGGCGCGTTCCTTCTGGTGCTTCACCAGACCGAAGCCGGCCGAGCTATCGACGAAGGCCGGGCAGAAGATCGGCACGCCTTCCTCGTAGCAGGTCTGGATCAGCGAGCCTTTTTTCTTCGCGTTGCCGGCGGCAAGCCATTTGCCCATCTCGTGGATGAACTCACGCGAGGAATAGCCGCGCGGTTCGAGCGCGTTGGCGAGCTCGAGGATCGTGTGGTCGCACGCCTGAAGTTCTTCCTCGTCGATGTAGGTGTCGTAGATCCGGTCGATGTAGTTCTCGCGCAGGACGTTGTCGTCGACTTCGCCGGCGGCCTGATAGTGCTTGAAGCCGAGGGCCTCGAAGAAATCCATGTCGACGATCGAGGCGCCGGTAGCGACGATCGCGTCGATCATGCCGAACTTCACCATGTCACGGTAAACGTGCATGCACCCGCCCGCCGAAGTCGAGCCGGCGAGGATGAGCCAGGTGGAGCAGCCCTTCTCGCGCAGCGCCATGTCGAAGATGTCGGCGGCACGCGCGGTGTCGCGCGAGGAGAACGACATCTTGCGCATCGAGTCGATGATCGGACGCGCGTCGAACGACGTCATGTCGACGTGCTCGACGGTTTTGCCGAGCAGCTGTGCCTTGGTGTTGTTGCGCTTCTTCGCGACCGGATTCACAGGCGCGGCTTTCGCGGTGGACTTCGTGGCCATAGCGGAATGACTCCAGAGAAAGGACGTCAGAACGGCGACGGCCAGCCCAGATCAAAAGACGATTTGGCGGGGATATAGCAGCGTACGGACGGTTTTAAATAGAAAAGCGCGGGCCGGGGTTCATTCGGCCCGCGCCTCCGTTTGTTACAGTTCTGCTACCTGACGACCTTCAGCCGCCGGGGCGACTTGCGGCCAGCGCGGCGCGCCGGAGCGGGGATCCGCTTCTCGACCACGCCGTACATCGAGGTCCAGGGCTGGTCTTCGACGGCAATGTTCTCCGTCTCGCCGAAACCGTTGAACCGCGTCTGCATGGCGACGCCGTAAGCGCCAAGCATGCCGAACTCGATGTAGTCGCCTTCGCGGATGTCGGCGGGGAGGACGAAGGGTCCTTCCATCGCATCCAGCGAGTCGCAGGTCGGGCCGTAGAGCTTGTAGCCCTGCTCGCCGCCTTCGAACGCGCCATCGGCACGGTGGGCCTTCACGGGGAAGGGCCACTTGCAGTGCGCGGCGTCGAACAGGTTGCCGTACGAACCGTCGTTGATGTGCAAGGCGCCGTCCTTCACCAGCTCGACGCGGGCGAGGATGGAGGTTGATTCCGCAACCATCGCGCGGCCGGGTTCGCACCACAGCTTGGCGTTCATGGCGACCGGCATCTCTTCGAAGGCCGACTTGATGACCTTCACATAGAGTTCCAGGTCCGGCGGCGTCATGCCCGGGTAGGCGGACGGGAAGCCGCCGCCCACATCCACGACGTCCACGATGACGCCCGCTTCGCGGATGATTCCGGAAGCCAGCTCCATCGCGTCACGGAACGCGGACGGGTTCATGCATTGCGAGCCGACGTGGAACGACACGCCGAGATTGTCCGCGAAGCCGCGCGCCTTCTGGAGAAGGGCGGGTGCGTTCGTCTCGGAGACGCCGAACTTGTTCGACAGCGCGTAGACCGCATCGGAGTTGTTGACGGCAAGCCGCACCACGAGGGTGAGGTCGTCGGCGCGTTGCGTCGCGGCGACGATCTTTTCCAGCTCGGCTTCGCAATCCAGCGAGAAGACGCGAACGCCATGCTCGAAGTAGGCGCGCTCGATAGCCTTGCGCGACTTCACCGGGTGCATGAACGCCATCTTCGCGTCGGCATAGCGCGACGAGATGAGCTTGATTTCGTTCTCGGATGCGACGTCAAACCAGCGCAGGCCAGCGGCATAGACCGCGTCCAGCGCCCACGGCGAAGGGTTCGCCTTCACTGCGTAGAGCACGTCGCCCGGAAAGTTATCCCTGAACCAATTGGCGGCTATCGACACCCGCTCCGGTCGCACGCATGCGACAGGCAGCTCTGGGAGTCGTTCCCGGACCAGGTCCAGGGGCGTATGAAACGTGAGCAATTCACGTACACCCCTGCTAGATTGTTGAACCCAATCCGGCGTTAGTACGGGCTTTCAACTCGTTAAGTCTGCCTCTCAACCCGCACACGTCATCCGAACCACAAAGTCAGGTGTCAGACGCCACGTGGAATCAAGGCGCAGAGCCTCGAGCCGATGTCCGCCGGCGCGATGGATATAGGGAATAGCTGAGTCGATGTAAATAAAATCTTGCGGCCCGTCAGTGGGTTGCCAACAACAATTCATATTGGCCGTCAATTAGTAGCGTCGCGCGCGCGGCAGTGGCGGCGCGGGAGTTTTGTGACAGTCCGCGCGACAGGCGTCAGCGCAAATCGCTCCGCCCGATTCGCAGTTTCGCCAGTTGCCCGCACGACCTGAAATTGCGACACTTTTGGTGTTCGGTGGGGACAGGACATGATCAGGACATTGCTGGCAGCGTGTGCGTTCGCGGCTTCGGCGGCGGGCATGGCGGACGCTCAGGGCGCCGACGCCTTCGTGGACCGCGCGGAAGTCTTCTCCGCCCAGATGGCGCCCGGCGGCAAAGAGGTTGCGTTCATCCGTCGCACCGAGGACAGCCAGCAGCTCGTCGTCGTCGACCTCGCCACCAACCAAGCGCGCGCGATCCAGACGCTGAAGCCGTCGCAGAAGATGGAGCTCGACTGGGTCCGCTGGAAAGGCGACGGCCGCCTCGTGATCGGTGCGACCGCCGAGATCGTTCAGGAAGGCCGCGCCTCCACCGGCAACACGCTCAAGAACGCCGACCAGGTATTCGAAGTGTCCCGCGTCTTCGCGCTGGATCCGAATGGCACGAACGCTGTGCAGATGTTTCAGGGCAGCCTATCCACGCTGGCTGGCGGCGCCGGCTCCACCGAGCTGGTGGACGAGCTGCCCGGCGAGCCCAACCACGTCCTCATCCTCGCCGTCGAGAACTCCGGCATCGGCGCGTGGAAGGCCGATGTGCGCACGGGCAAGGTCGAGCAGGTGGCCAACGGAAGCTGGCAGACGATCGACTACGCCACGGACGGGAAGGGCTATCCGGTCCTGCGCATCGACGGCCATCCAGACGTGCTGCGCGTTTTCCGCCGCGCCTCCGGCGCCACGGAATGGATCCCCGCCGGAGAAGTCCGCCGCGCCACGGCGATCGACACCGCCGAATTCTCTGTCATCGGACCCGGCCCGGCCGCCAACAAGGTCTACATGCTGGCCCGCGCGGGCGACGATGACCGCGCCGCACTGCATCTCTACGACGCCTCCACCGGCGAGTACGGTCCGCCCCTGATGCCGGTCGCCGCCGCCGACGCCGCCATGCCGTGGATCAATCCGGGCACGCGCGAGCTCATCGCCGGCTGCGAGTTCGCCGCCCGGCTCACCTGCAAGTCGCTCGACCCCAAGCTCCAGAAATTCGTCAACGCGCTCGACCAGTTCTTCGAAGGCGGCGCGACGGTCCAGCTGGTCAACATGTCAGCCGACGTCACCAAGTGGCTGCTGCGCGTGGAGGATCCAATCGGCGGAGCGGCCTACTACGTCTTCGACCGCGCGGCCGTTCAGATGGACAAGCTGGTCGAAATCTATCCCGGCGTCGCCGGCAAGCCGCTGTCGCCCGTCCAGGTCGTCAACTATGACGGGCGCGATGGCACGAAGCTCTGGGCCTACGTCACCGCGAAGCCCGGCGCCGGCGCGCGTCCGATTATCGTCATGCCTCACGGCGGACCCGAAGCGCGCGACTATTACGGCTTCGACCGGTTCGCCCAGTTCCTGGCCGCGCAGGGTTATGTCGTGGTGCAGCCCAACTTCCGCGGTTCGTCGGGGTTCGGCAACAAGTTCGCCGCCGCCGGCATGGGCCAGTGGGGTGCACGGATGCAGGACGACGTCAGCGATCTCGTGAAACATATGGTCGCCTCCGGCGCGGCGGACGCGAAGAAGGTCTGCATCGTCGGCGCGTCCTATGGCGGCTATGCCGCGCTCGCCGGCGTCACGATGACGCCAGAGCTCTACAAGTGCGCCGTTTCCATCGCCGGCATTTCCGATCTCACGGAAATCCTGCGCTCGGAGCGAAGCTCGTCCGGCTCGGGCTCGAACGTCTATTATTACTGGCGCGATTCCATTGGAAAGCTGGAAACCGACAGCGCCTCGCTAGACGCCGCCTCGCCGCTGAAGCTCGTGCGCAAGGTCACCGCCCCGGTCCTTCTGATCCACGGCGATGACGACGCCACCGTTCCGGTTCGCCAGTCCATGATCATGCACGATGCGCTGAAGGCGGCAGGCAAGCCGGTGAAATTCGTCCGCCTGCCGAAATCAGATCACTACTGGGACAATTGGGAGCGCAAGGACCGCCTCACGCTCTATCAGGAAGTCGGCGCTTTCCTGAAGCAGCACCTCAACTAGTTCCCAGCGCGCCGGCTACCGCCTAGGTTGCCGCCGTTCGAGGAGTTGGTGACAATGGCGGCGACGTCGGCTGAGATCAGGTTGCCGGACTGGCTCGCGGCGCTGCCGCTGCCACCCGCTCCCGCGTCCGACGAGGCCTGCATGCGTTTCGCGATCGCCGCCGCGCGCGAGAACGTCGCGCGCACCCTGCTCGGTCCGTTCGGCGCGGTGGTCCGTCAGGACGTCACCGGCGAGGTGATCGGCGTTGGGGTGAACCTCGTCGGCCTGATGGGCAACCCGGTGCTCCATGCCGAGACAGTCGCGATCACCATGGCCGGCGGACGCCTGTGGGACGGCGCGACGCTGTTCACCTCCTGCGAGCCCTGCATCATGTGCCTCGGGGCGTGCCACTGGGCGCGTCTCGACCGCATCGTGTCGGCGGCGCTCAAGGAAGACGCCGAGGCGATCGGTTTCAACGAAGGCGCCGGCACAAGGCAGCTGCGCACGGAGATGGAGGCGCGCGGCGTCGTGTTCCAGGACGGGCTGCTGCGGGAAGAGGGCGCCGCCGTGCTGCGCCTCTACGCAGAGAAGGGCGGTCCGATCTACGGCCCAGAGAACTAGATCGTTCGTTTGCGGATGTTCCCACGAACGTGCGTGCCTCGCATTCTGCGCTCGCCGGAATCTTATTGCTTCTCGATAAGCCCCGCCTACAGTGATCTCAGGTGACCGGAGGTGGGGACGGCTGGTCGCGTCCCTTCAACGGCAGATTTGCGCGCAGCGGCGACGGCCGTGCGCGGTGAGAAGGGGTGCAAGATGTCCAACAGGATTTTCAGCGTCGCGGGCGTGCTCGCCGGCATCATGGCCGCGAGCTCGTGCTCGACCGGCGCAACATCGGATACCTACGCCGCGCCGATGATCTCGGCCCAGCCGCCGGCTGCTTCCGCGCCTGCCACGCCCGCCCGCGATCCGGTCGTCCAGCAGATCTCGCAGATGAGCTACGACATCCCTTACACGAAATACGTCCTCAAGAACGGCATGACGCTGATCGTGCACGAGGACACGAAGACGCCGACCGTCACGCTGCACCTGATCTATCATGTCGGCTCGAAGAACGAGCCCAAGGGCCGCTCCGGTTTCGCACACCTGTTCGAACACCTGATGTTCAACGGCTCGCAGCACTTCAACGACGACTTCTTCAAGGCGACGCAGCAGATCGGCGCCACCAACCAGAACGGCTCCACCAACACCGACCGCACCAACTACTACCAGACCGTCCCCACCGCGGCGCTCGACTCCATCCTGTGGCTGGAATCCGACCGCATGGGTTACCTGCTCGGTGCGGTCGACCAGAAGCGGCTCGATGAACAGCGCGGCGTCGTCCAGAACGAAAAGCGCCAAGGCGAAAACCAGCCCTATGGCAAGGTGAACAACCACATCGTCGCCGCGACCTATCCCGAGCATCACCCTTACGGTCACACCGTCATCGGCTCGATGGACGATCTCAACGCGGCGTCGATGGCGGACGTGCAGGACTTCTTCAAGACCTGGTACGGCCCCTCCAACGCGATCCTGGTGCTGGCTGGCGACATCAAGCCGGAAGAAGCGAAAGCAAAAGTCGAGAAATTCTTCGGCGAAATCCCGCCCGGCCCGCCGCCATCGCAGGCGAAATCATGGGTGCCCACGCTGGCGGAGAACCAGCGCGAGATCATGTACGATCGCGTCGCCCAGCCGCGCATCTACAAGACGTGGAACGTTCCCGAACTCGGCAATCCGGACGGCGAGCTCCTCGACCATGTCGCGGCAGCTCTCGGCGGCGACAAGAACGCCCGTCTCACCAAGCGGCTGGTCTATGACGAGCAGGTCGCCACCAGCGTCGCGGTCATCAATCCGCAGAGCGAGATTGCGGGCCAGTTCCGCATCATCGTCACCGCCAAGCCCGACGCCGACATGGCGAAGATCGAACGCGCCATAGACGAGGAAGTGAACCGCCTCATCGCCGGCGGCCCGACACAGGCCGAGATCGACAAGAACATCGTCCAGACCGTGTCGGGCGTGATCTCCAGCCTGGAGAGCACCTCCGACAAGGCGGCCCAGCTCGCGCAGTGGGAAATGATCGCTGGCGAAGCCTCCGGTTGGAAAGACTCGATCAAGCGTCTCGAGGCGGCGACGCCCTCAACCGTGCAGGCGGCCGCGCGCAAATGGCTGACGCGTGGCTCCTACACGCTCTCCGTCCTGCCGTTCGGCGATCCGAAAGCGTTCGGCGAGCCTGTCTCGCGCGCGAAGATGCCGGCGCCCGGCTCCATCGCTGACGCCGTCTTCCCGGCCTACCAGACCGCGACGCTGTCGAACGGCATGAAAGTCATGCTGGTCGAACGTCACGATGTCCCGCAGGTCAGCGTCTCCATGCTGCTCGACACCGGCTATCCGGCTGACGAGACGACCATCAAGGACGGCCTCTCCAGTCTCACCGCCAACATGCTGGACGAGGGCACGACCACGCGCTCGGCCCTGCAGATCGCCGACGAACTCGACCGTCTCGGCGCCTATGTCGGCACGGGCGGCGGCGGGGAAAACTCCACCGTCGAATTCTCTGCACTGAAACCGACGCTGGATCAGGTCATGACGATCTGGGCCGATGTCCTGCGCAACCCTGCCTTCAACGAAGCGGACTTCAAACGCATCCAGGCCCAGACGGCGCAGAGCCTGCAACAACAGATGCGCGACCCGAACTCCATCGGCCAGCGCGTGATGTCGAAAGTCCTCTGGGGCGACAAACACCCCTACGGCCATCTCGTGATGCCGGACGAGATCACCTCGCTGACGCGAGCGGACACGGCGGCGTTCCACAAGAACTGGTACGGCCCGAACAACGCCACGCTCTTCGTTGTCGGCGACACCACGATGGCGGAAATCACGCCGAAGCTCGAGGCCGCCCTGCGCGGCTGGGCCAATGCGCCGATGAAGCGCGAGCCCGTCGCGCTGGGGACGCGGCCCACCAAGCCGACCGTCTATCTGGTCGACCGGCCGGATTCGGCCCAGTCGATCATCATGATCGGTTCGGTGCAGCCTCTGCGCAATCCGGCCGAAGACACGCGCATGTCGGCGTTCAACGCGCTGTTCGGCGGCAACTTCACCAGCCGCGTGAACATGAACCTGCGGGAAGACAAAGGCTGGTCCTATGGCTCACGCTCGGGCATTTCCGGCGGCCGCGGCCCGCGCACCTTCACGATCACCGCGCCGGTGCAGACCGACGCCACGAAGGGCGCGCTTGTCGAACTGCGCAAGGAACTGACCGATGTAGTCGGCAAACGCCCGCCGACGCCCGCTGAACTCGACACCGTGCGCACCAACACGCTGCTGGGCATGTCGAGCCGGTGGGAGACGGCTGACGCTGTGCTCGGCACGCTGCAGGACATCCACCAGTTCAACCTGCCGGCCGACTACTGGGCGAAATACGCCGACACCTACCGAACGGTGAGCCCGGCCGAGGTCGAGGCGATGGCGAAGAAGCTGATCCCGAACCAGAACCACGTCTGGGTGATCGTCGGCGACCGGGCAAAGATCGAGAAGGACGTTCGCTCGCTCAATATCGGCGAGGTCGTGATCGTCGATGCGAACGGGAATCCGGTAAATTGACGCCGGATTGAACCTTCCGGCCTCTGCGGACGACTATGTTCGTAGAGGACGGACATGACAGACGACGTCAATCGGGCTTTCACCGCCATGCTGGTCCTTATGGCCCAGCAGGGTGAACGCGATGCGCTGGAGCGTCTCGCCGCCCGGTGGCGTCCGCGCCACTATGCCCATGCACGGCGCCTGCTGGGTCATGCCGACGGGGCCGCCGACGCGGTTCAGGAGGCATGGACCGGCATCGTGCGCGGGCTGGGGCGCCTGCGCGAGCCGGAACAGTTTCGGGCATGGTCCTACGCCATCGTGACGCGGCGGTGCCAGGACGCCATCCGCAGGAAAGGGCGCGAGCCGCCCGGCGATTCCGAAGCCGATCCGCCTGACCCCGCTGGAGGCGGAGATGAGCGGACGTCAGACCTGCGTCGCGCGATAGCCGCGTTGCCTCCCGACCAGCGCGCCGGGATCGCGCTCTTCTACATTGACGGGCTTTCGGTCGCGGAGATCGCCGAAGCGCTGCGAATTCCGGTGGGCACCGTGAAGACCAGCCTGTTCCACGCCCGGCGCGCATTGCGCCGTCAACTTGAAGGAGATGAAACATGAGCAAGCTCGACGACGCCATCCAGCAGGCCCTGACCGCTGAGGACAAGGACTTCCTCGCGCAGTTCGAGAGGGAGCCCAACTCACTTGCGCAGATGGCCAGTGTGTTCAGCGGGCCTCTCGCGTGGATCTACGTCGCCTTCTTCGCTGCGGCCGTGATCCTCGCGCCGTTCGGTCTTTACTGCGGGTACCAGTTCTTCACCGCAACGGAACTCCGGCCGCTGTTCTACTGGGGCTTCGGCGTGACGACGATCCTGATTGTGCTGTCGGTTGTGCGGCTGGTGTTCTTCATGCAGATCAACACGAACCGGACGCTCCGCGAGATCAAGCGGCTTGAGTTGCGGATTGCACGGCTGGCCGCGCATGAGGGATAGCGCGAACGGGAATCCGGCGAACTAGTTCACGGAGATGAAGAGCTCGGCGGCGTTCGCAAACATCGCCGGCAGCTCAGCGCTGGCCCAGGTCTGGCCGTTCTTCAGGTCGATCGCCATTGAGTTGCCATCCGTGTCGCGGATGACGATCCGGCGGCGCGACTGGCGCTCTTCCATGGTCGAAGCGGGCTTCAGGCGCAGCTGGATCCGGTCCTGCGTCTGGGTAAAGCCAAGGAACGGGCCCTCCAGCTGAACCGCACGAACGCCATCCACGGTCTCACTCACCGCCGGCTGGAACACCGTAAGCGCCGCCGGAGTAATCGTAAGAACCGCCGCCGCCGCAACAAAGAGAATCTTGGAAAGCATGATTGACCCGTTTCAGGCCGCATCCCGACGGCCCCTCGGCGGGAGTCCGCAAGCTGCGTGCCTGACGGCGGAGTCATTAACCGTAAGAGCTCAGTCCGCCTTGGCGGGCGCGCTTGTGCTTGGGGGAGTTGCTTCCGGCGTCTCGCCCGTCTTCGGCTTGCGCCTGCGGATGCGCAGGGCGTGGCGCAGGCGGGCCAGCCGCTTCCAGAACTTGCGCCGTTCCGGGACCGGCAGCGGTTCGAGATTGTTTACGAACTGCTCGGCGCAGGCCCGCCATGAATAGGTCTCGGCATAGGCGCGGGTGACCTCGCGCGAACACTTCAGCGCTTCCATGCAGGCCGTGGCGAGATCGTCGTTCACCGCGCCCGCGCCCGTTCCCGGGATCAGGTCGCGCGGCCCCGGCACGTTGAAGCCTGCCACCGGCGTTCCCGCCGCCATCGCCTCCAGCACCACCAGCCCGAACGTGTCGGTCAGGCTCGGGAAGCAGAACACGTCGGCGTTGGCAAAGCACGCCGCCAGCTCCTCGCCCTGTTTCACGCCGAGGAAGTGCGCGTCCTTGTGCTTCTCTCTCAGTGCTTCCAGTTGAGGCCCATCGCCGACCACCACCTTCGTCCCCGGCAGCGGCGTATCGAGGAACGTCGCGATGTTCTTCTCGACCGCCACGCGGCCGACATTCAGCCAGATCGGCTGCTTCATGCCCTTGAATGGCCCGCGATCATCGAGACGCTTGGCCGGATGGAACAGGTCGGTGTCCACTCCGCGCGACCACGGCGCGATGTTCTTGAACCCACGCGCCTCCAGCTCGTCGCGCATCGACGGCGTCGCCACCATCACGCGGCCCGAGTATTTGTGGAATTCTCGGAAGACCGTGTAGCCCGCCCACACCGGCACGAACGGGAAACGCGCGTTCACATATTCCGGGAAGCGCGTGTGATAGCTGGTCGTGTACGGAAACTTGTGGCGCAGGCACACGGCGCGCGCCGCCCAGCCCAGCGGCCCTTCCGTGGCGATATGCACCGCGTCCGGTTCGAATTCGAGGAAACGCTCCTCGATGATCTTCTTGGCGCCGAAGGCCAGCCGGATCTCGGAATAGGTCGGCAGGGGAATCGTCTTGAAGCCGTTCGGGGAAACGATGTCCCACGTATGGCCCAGCTCCTCGCACTCGGTGATCACGCGCTTCATCGTGCGCACGACGCCGTTGACCTGCGGATCCCAGGCGTCGGTTACAAGCATGATCCGCATTTGGCGGCGCAGGTCCTTTGCGTTATCGGCGGCGTTTGATAGCGGGCTGGGACGGGTTACGTCCATGGCTAGGTCAGAATATGGCGTCTGGGCCCCGATTCGGGCACGACGGTTGCGGGTCAGGTGGCAGATGACAAAAGCTATTACGTCTTCCTTGCGCTCTCCGGATGCACTGGATGCTGGGAAATTCGAGGACGAGGCGAAGCGCATCGCCGAACTGCTGGCGAACCCGGCGCTCGATGCGGCGGAGCGTCGCGCGGCCGCCGCCGCCGCCCGCGACATCGTGCTGAAGGCCCGCGCCGAGACACGCCAGTCCGGCCTGATGGAATCCTTCCTCGAGGAGTTCGGCCTCTCGAACCCCGAAGGCCTCGCGCTGATGTGCCTCGCCGAGGCGCTGCTGCGCGTGCCCGACGCCGAGACCGCCGACGCGCTCATTGCGGAAAAGATCTCCACCGGCGAATGGGGCGATCACAACGGCAAGTCGGACTCGCTGCTGGTCAACGCCTCTACCTGGGGCCTGATGCTCACCGGCCGCATCGTCCGCCCGCCGGAAGACGCCGAGAAAGATCCCGGCGGCTTCATCGGCCGTATGGTGCGCCAGGCCGGCGAGCCCGTGATCCGCGCCGCGATGATGCAGGCGATGCGCATCATGGGCGGTCAGTTCGTCATGGGCCGCACGATCGACGAAGCGATCAAGCGCGGCCAGCGCTCGGTGAAGAAGGGCGAGGCGGCAAGCCACTCCTTCGACATGCTGGGCGAGGGCGCTCGCACCATGGCCGACGCTCGCCGCTATTTCGACAGCTACGCAAATGCGATTGGAGAAGTCGGCAAGGCCAGGACCGGCGCGAACCCCGAAACCGCCGACGGCATCTCGGTGAAGCTCTCCGCGCTCCACCCCGCCTACCGCGCTGTGCAGGGCGAGCGCGTCCACCGCGAACTCTATCCGATGGTCGCCGAACTCGCGAAGCTCGCCGCGAAGCAGAACATCAATTTCACGCTCGACGCCGAAGAAGCCGACCGTCTCGCTCTCTCGCTCTCGCTCCTCGAAAAGCTGGCGAAGGACAAGGACACCGCCGGCTGGACCGGCCTCGGCCTCGCCATCCAGGCCTACCAGAAGCGTGGAGAAGCCCTCGTTGGCTGGCTCGGCGATCTTTCCCGCGAGTCCAACCGCCGCCTGATGGTCCGCCTCGTCAAAGGCGCCTACTGGGACTCGGAAGTGAAACGCGCCCAGGTCGATGGCCAGCCCGACTATCCTGTCTTCACCACCAAGCAGGCAACCGACGTCTCCTATCTCACCTGCGCCAAGGCGCTGATCGAGACCGGTCCGTCCATCTATCCGCAGTTCGCCACCCACAACGCCCACTCGCTCGCCTCGATCGAGCACATGGCGAAACGGGGAGGCCGCACCGACTTCGAATTCCAGCGCCTGCACGGCATGGGCGTCGCGCTCTACAAGGCCGCGGGACGCGAACGCTCCGTGCGCATCTACGCCCCCGTCGGCGCGCACCAGGATCTCTTGCCCTATCTCGTCCGCCGCCTGCTGGAGAACGGCGCCAACACCTCCTTCGTCCACTCCTTCCTCGACGAGGATGTGCCGGCTGATCGCATCGCCACGGACCCCTACGCGCTGCTCGCCGCCTCGCCCTCGCGCCACCCGCGCATCCCCGCGCCGCCCGCGCTCTACGGCGCCGCGCGCACCAACTCGCGCGGCCTCGATTTCAGCCAGAGAGAAGTCCGCGAGCGCATCACGGACACAGTTGCGAAACTCGACGCGGCCGGTCCGCTCGCCGTCGGCCCCATCGTCAATGGCAAGACCATCGCCGGCACGCCGGAAAACCTGAACGCCCCCGCCGACAGCTCCCGCATCGTCGGCCGCGTCTCGTCCGCCACCGACGCCGACATCGATGCCGCCTACACGTCCGCGCAGGAATACCAGCCGCACTGGAACGCCGTCGGCGGCGCCAAGCGCGCCGATATCCTCGAAGCCATGGCCAACGCCATGGAGCAGGACACGGATCGCCTGATCGCCATTCTCGCCCGCGAAGGCGGCAAGACGCTCGATGACTGCATCGCCGAAGTCCGCGAAGCGGTCGACTTCTGCCGCTACTACGCCGTCGAGGCCGAGACGAAGTTCAAGGGCCTCGAAACGCTTCCTGGCCCCGCGGGCGAAACCAACGGCCTCGAAATGATGGGCCGCGGCGTCTTCGTCTGCATCTCGCCGTGGAACTTTCCGCTCGCCATCTTCACCGGCCAGATCGCCGGCACGCTCGCCGCCGGCAACACCGTGCTCGCCAAGCCCGCAGAACAGACGCCAATCATCGCGCATGAAGCCGTGAAGCTGTTCCATGCAGCAGGCTTGCCCGTCGAAGCGCTCCACCTTCTCACCGGCGACGGCAAGGTTGGCGGCAAGCTTACCGGCGATCCACGCTGCGGCGGCGTCGCCTTCACCGGCTCCACCGAAGTCGCGCGCATCATCAACCGCACGCTCGCGGCAAAGGATGGCCCCATCGCGCCGCTGATCGCCGAAACCGGCGGCCTCAACGCCATGTTCTGCGACACGACCGCGCTGAAAGAGCAGGTGGTGGACGACGTCATCATGTCCGCCTTCCGCTCCGCCGGCCAACGCTGCTCGGCCCTCCGCATTCTCCTTCTGCCGCACGAGACCGCCGACGCCACCGTCGAGATGATCAAGGGCGCGATGGAAGTGCTGGTGCTCGGCGATCCCGCCGATCCCGCAACCGATGTCGGCCCCATCATCGACGCCGAAGCTCGCAAGCTGCTCGACGACCATTTCGCGAAGATGACCGCCGCCGGCTACGCCACCTGGCAGCGCGACATCGGCGCCCTGCGCGAGAAAGGCTCGTTCTTCGGCCCGGCCATAGTCGAGCTGCCGTCGCTGAAGGCGATCGACAGGGAAGTCTTCGGCCCCATCCTCCACGTCATCCGCTATGACCCGGACGACATCGAAACCGTCGGCGGTGAACTCTCGGCGAAAGGCTACGGCCTCACGCTCGGCGTCCACTCCCGCCTCGAAGGCTTCGCCGAGAAAGTGAAAGCTGCCGTCCGCGCCGGCAATGTCTACGTCAACCGCTCGATCATCGGCGCCGTCGTCGGCGTCCAGCCCTTCGGCGGCTCAGGCCTCTCCGGCACCGGCCCCAAAGCCGGCGGCCCCCACTACGTCGCAAGGTTCGCCACCGAGCGCACCGTCACCGTCAACATCGCCGCACAAGGCGGCGATCCGACGTTGCTGAATCTATAGTAGCACTTGTCCACAGGGCGGCGCGCGGACTATCGTGTGCCTTGGTGGTGAGGGACGGGACATGGCTGAGGGCGTGACGCCAACCGGCCGCAAGGATCCTGATGATCCGGCCGACAAGACCGGCCAGTCGGACGCAAACGAGCGATCCGTCGAAGGAATGACCTGCTTCGTGATCATGCCCTACGGCGTAAAGGAAGATCCCTACAGCCACGAGACGACGGATTTCGATCAAGTCTATCGCGATCTGATCAAACCGGCCGCGCGGGAGCTGGGCCTTGATTGCAAGCGATCTGACGAGGTCAACCAGGCCGGCCTGATTCATCGCGAGATGATCGACAGTATCATCAATGCAGACGTCTGCATCGTCGACATTACCACCGGCAATCCGAACGTCATGTATGAACTCGGCATCCGTCATACGGCGTGGAAGTCGGGCACCATCATCATTCGCCGACGCGACAATCGCATACCCTTCAACATCGCTGGCATGCGCGCGATGGACTATGACGTCGGTGATCCGGCGTCCGCGTCGTTGTCAGACAAGCTGATCCAGCAGCGGGAGTTGCTGAAGACGAATCTGCGCAACAGCCTGTTGGTGCGCAATGTCGACAGCCTCGTCCACACCATCGTTCCCGGCCTCAACGTTGCGCGACGCCCTAAGCCGCTGGCCATGCGTGAGATCAAGCGTTTTTGTGTAGCGGGTGGCAACGGCCGCAAGTGCATCGAGATCGTCACGGGTGATATCGCCAACATCGACACGATCGACGTCTGGGTGAATCCGGAAAACACGCGCATGGAACTCGGGCGGCTCCACGACAGTTCCGTGTCGGCCATCATTCGCTATTTCGGCGCGCGTAAGGACGCACGCGGCCAGGTGACCGACGATACGATAACCCGCCTTCTTCGCGACAAGCTCGGACGCAAGTACTGGGCGGGCGTGGAGCCTGGAACCATCGTGCGAACTGGCGCTGGCCAGCTCGAACGCACAAACAAGGTTCGCATGCTCCTTCATGTCGCCGCACAGCATGGCGAGCCAACGCTGGGCTACAGCCCGATCCGTGGCTATGTCCGCTGCCTAACCGCAGCGCTCGACGATATGGACGCGCTCAACGCCGCTCCGTGGTCGCCGTACAGGAAAGCGCCATTGAAGTCTGTGCTCTTCCCGCTGTTCGGCACGCGCTCTGGTGGTGTTGATCCGCAGGACATGACCTATGATCTCGTTCGTGGCGCGGCCGAGTACTTTCGTACCTGGCCAAACACGAAAATCGAGCGCGTGGCCTTTCTTGCATACACCGACGCTGATCTGGCGCTCTGCCAAACAGCGGTGCAACGCAACGGACTGGTCCCACTGAAAGCGCCAGCCTAGACGTCTACCGTTTGTAAACCTTCCCGCCCTTCATCACGAAGTCCACCGACTCCAGCTCACGCACATTCGCGAGCGGATCGCCTCCGACAGCGATGATGTCCGCCGCCTTGCCGGCAGCAATCGATCCGATCTCCGCCGACAGGCTGAAGTGATCCGCCGCGTTCACAGTCGCCGCCTGGATTGTCTGCAGCGGCGTCATGCCGGCCTTCACCATCAATGCGAATTCCTGCGCGTTGTCGCCGTGGGCGGAGACGCCCGTGTCGGTGCCGAACGCGACCTTCACGCCCGCCGCGTGCATGCGGCGCAGCATGTCGAGCATCTTCGGCCCCGCCTCGCGCGCCTTGGCGACCTGCGGCGGCGTCAGGAAGGTGCCCGGCCGCTCCGCCTCGCGCGCCACGAAGTCGCCCGCGAGCAGCGTCGGCACCAGATAGGCGCCGTTCGCCTTGAACAGCCGCGCCGACTCCGCATCGGCATAGGTGCCGTGCTCGATGGAATCGCCGCCCGCCTTCAGGAAGGAGTTGATGCCGTCCGCGCCATGCGCGTGCGCGGTCACCTTGCGGCCCATTGCGTGCGCCGCCTGCACGATGGCCTTCAGCTCCTCGTCGGTGAACTGCTGGCCGAGACCTGCGGCTGTCTGCGAGAGCACGCCGCCGGTCGCCGTGATCTTGATGATGTCCGCGCCGTCGCGAACGCGCTCGCGCGCCGCGCGGGCGCAGTCATCCGCGCCCGAGCATACACCCGGGCTGCGGAACATGACCGCCAGCTCGCGCGGCATCCCGTTGGCATCGCCATGGCCGCCATGCACGCTGACGGCGCCCGCCGCCGCGATGATGCGCGGTCCCGGCACGACGCCACGGGCAATGCCGCTGCGCAGCGCGAGGATCGACTCCGACGGCCCGCCCAGGTCGGCCACCGTCGTGAAGCCTGCGTTCAGCGTCTTCAGCGCAAAGCCGGCCGCATCAATGGCGGCGTCTGACTCTGTCTTGAGAAAGCCGTTGAGGCGCGCGTCGGGCCCCTGCTCACTGGCAAGGTGCACATGGCTGTCGATCAGGCCCGGCAGCACGAACGCATTCTTGAGATCGACAACCTGGGCGCCATTCGCCGGCGTCGCATATCCCGCCGTGATGCTCACGATGCGCCCGCCGCGCACGAGTATCGACTGCTGCGTCAGCACGCGCCCGCTTGCCGGATCGGCCAGCACACGCCCCGCATGGATCAGAGTATCAGTCTGCGCTGCCGCCGCCGGCTGCTGCGGCGCCGGCGCTGCAATCGCCGACACACACGCCGCTGCAATCGCCGCAGCCGCCACCGCGCCAGCCAGTGCCATCCGTCCCTTGCGTAGCGTCACGTCGTCCTCCCGGAATTGTCTTGAGCAAGACGTATCCCGTCCCCCGGAGAGGAGGGCAAGCCCGATGACGATATGGGGTAGCTAGCGCCCGCCGCGCAGCAACTTGCGCGCATTCCGCGCCGTGCCGATGACGCTATGTGTCAGCGTGAAGCCGAGCGCGCGGTGCATCACGCCCAGAGCGCCGCCCTGCGTGACGCGGAAGCCCGGATCGAGTTCGCGGATCCACTTCACCACCGCCTTCGCCTCGCCGATGTGCGAAGCCGCAAAGCGATGCGCGAGACTCCACAACGGCCCGGTCATGGCTCGTCTCCGCCGCGCATCCAGCATGCCGCGCGACTCCAGCAGCTTCGCCGCCTTCTGGAACATCTTCAGTTCCTGCCAGTTCTGCACGACGCTCACCACGCCGCCCGGATACTGCAGCCGGTCGTTGGGATGGTGGCGGTGGATCAGGCAGGGCTCATCCACGATGGCGATGCGGGGCAGGGCAAGCGCGCACTCGATCACGAACATCCGGTCGTCGCGATAGGCAAACTCCTGCCGGTGACGGATCGTCTTCAGGAAGTCCTTGCGGAACAGGTAGGCGGAATAGTGCGAGCTGTCGGCCTCGCCGAGCTGCTGCGCGATGAAGTCATCGCACCGCACCCACGGCAGCGTAATCTCCGTGCCCGCCGGCTCATGCCGTTCGATCTTGCCCGCGACGACGATGTCCGCTTTTTCCGCGCGCGCCTTCGCAAGCTGGATGTCGTTCACTCCCGGCGGCAGCAGGTCGTCGGAATCGAGAAAGCGGATGAACTCCCCGCGCGCCATCTCGAAGCCGCGGTTCACCGCGTTGCACTTGCCCCAGTTGTCCTGGGTGACGGCGATGATGTCGCTCTGCGTCTTCAGCCAGTCGGATGTGCCATCCGAACTGCCGTCGTCGATGACGATGATCTCGTAGGCGCACCTGGTCGCCCGGCACGACGCGATTGCGTCCGGCAGGCTCCACAGCCGGTTGAAGGCCGGGATGATGATGGAGACGTCGACCATGAGTACCCTGGTGACCGCTGCAGACAGCCGTCCTGTTGGATGCAAGCCCAGCGCCACGCCCAGCAGCTCCGGGCGTTTCTACGGTTAAGCGCGCCCGCGTTTACACCTGCTGAAACGCGCTTGACTAATCAGCTTTTCAATAGAAAGTGCTTTCTCACAAACTTGGGAGACAGATCATGCGTTCCGTTCTCGCCGCTGCCCTTATCGCCGCCTCCCCACTCGCGCTCGCAACACCGGCATTCGCGCAGGGCGCCTACGATCCCGCGCCCCGCGTCGCCGCGCAGAAGGAAGCGATGAAGGCTCTCTCCTTCCTCGATGGCGAATGGCGCGGTCCGGCGAAAACGCTGCTCAACAACGGAAGCTGGCACGAACTCACGCAGACCGAACGCGTCGGCCCGATGCTCGACGGCACGGTGAAGGTGATTGAGGGCAGGGGCTACGAGGCCGATGGAACGGTCTCTTTCAACGCCTTCGCGGTCATCTCCTACAATCCGGACAGCAAGACGTATGCGATGCGCTCGTATGCGTCCGGCCGTCAGGGCGACTATCCCTTGTGGCCCACCGCCGATGGTTTCCGATGGGAAATCCAGGCCGGCCCCAACATGAAGATCGAGTACGTGGCCACGGTGAAGGACGGCGCGTGGACCGAGATCGGTCACCGCATCGCGAAGGACGGCCAGCCGGTGAAGTTCATCGAATTCACGGTGAAGCGCCTCGGCGACTCGGCGTGGCCAGCCGCCGGTGTCATCCCGAAGGGCTGATTCAGCTTCGAATCCACTGGAATTGCGCGGATCGACCGGGCGTCCCAGGCCTGTGGAAGCTATGTTTCCAGGAGGTCCGGGACTGCCCGAGTCGACCGGCGAGGGGGCGTATGCGATGCCAATGGTTAACGGGGATTAAATCCCCTAATTTCTCTTCCGTGGATAAGCGAAAAGATTCCCGTCCCGGGTGTGTTGACGGTCCATTAGGGTTGTGACGACACTATATGTAGCGTCGGGGCTGGCGCGGGATACCAATCCGTTGGGTTTCGCCGGTTCTGGCCGAGATTAACCATTTTTGGCCTCTTACGAGAGATTTCGATGTCCGCAGAAGCCGCCACCGTCGAGGAAAAGACCGCCGCCCGCCGTGGGAAGCCCAAGGCGCAGGCCAACCTTCGCGTTGTTTCCGGGGTCCAGATCGACCCCTCGCGTGACGCCCTCCTGACCGATTTCGGCAAGAAGACGCTCGACGACCGCTATGTGCTCCCGGGCGAGAGCTACCAGCAGATGTTCGCCCGAGTCGCCACGGCCTACGCTGACGCCGATGATGTCGGACATGCGCAACGGATTTACGACTACATCTCGAAGCTCTGGTTCATGCCGGCCACCCCCGTCCTCTCGAACGGCGGCGCCGATCGCGGCCTGCCGATCTCCTGCTTCCTGAACGGCGTCTCCGACTCGCTCGACGGCATCGTCGAGACCTGGAACGAGAACGTCTGGCTCGCCTCCAACGGCGGCGGCATCGGCACCTACTGGGGCGAAGTCCGCTCGATCGGCGAGAAGGTCGGCCAGAACGGGCAGACGTCCGGGATCATCCCCTTCATCCGCGTGATGGATTCGCTCACCCTCGCGATCTCGCAGGGCTCGCTGCGCCGTGGCTCGGCCGCCTGCTATCTCGACATCTTCCACCCGGAGATCGAGGAGTTCCTCGAAATCCGCAAAGCCGCGGGCGACTTCAACCGCAAGTCGCTGAACCTCCACCACGGCATCAACATCACCGACGAGTTCATGGAAGCCGTCCGCCAGGACGCGCCGTTCCAGCTCAAGTCGCCGAAGACCGGTGAAGTGAAGAAAGAGGTTTCCGCCCGCAAGCTCTGGCAGAAGATCCTCGAACTCCGCATGGCCACGGGCGAGCCCTACCTGCTGTTCACCGACACCGTGAACAACGCGATGCCGGCGCACCAGAAACAGCTGGGCTTCAAGGTTCGCCAGTCGAACCTGTGCTCGGAAATCATGCTCCACACGGGCCTCGACCATCTCGGCCAGGACCGCACGGCGGTCTGCTGTCTCTCTTCGGTCAACGCCGAGAAATTCCTGGAGTGGAAGAGCAACGAGATGTTCCTCGAGGACATCTACCGCTTCCTCGACAACGTGCTCGAAGACTTCATCAAGCGCGCCCCGCCGGAAATGCACCGCGCCGTCTACTCGGCCAAGCGCGAGCGTTCGGTCGGTCTCGGCCTGATGGGCTTCCACTCCTTCCTGCAGTCGCAGGGCGTGGCGATGGAATCGGCCACGGCGAAGGCCTGGAACAACGTCATGTTCAAACACCTGCGCCGCGGCTCGGACGCGGCGTCGGTCAAACTCGCAAAAGAGCGGGGCGCCTGCCCGGATGCGGAAGATTGCGGCGTCATGGCCCGCTTCTCCCACAAGCTCGCGATCGCGCCGACGGCGTCGATCTCGATTATCTGCGGCGGCACGTCGGCCGGCATCGAGCCGATCCCGGCGAACATCTACACGCACAAGACCCTGTCGGGCTCGTTCTCGGTCAAGAACCCCTTCCTCGAAGCGGTTCTGGAAAAGACCGACCACAACACGCCGGGCATCTGGGCCTCGATCCTCGAGCACGAGGGTTCGGTCCAGCACCTCGACTTCCTCACGGAGCAGGAAAAGCTCGTCTTCCGCACCGCCTTCGAGATCGACCAGCGCTGGGTGATCGAGCTTGCGGCCGACCGCACGCCCTACATCTGCCAGGGCCAGTCCCTTAACCTCTTCCTCGCGGCCGACATCGATAAGTGGGACCTCCACATGCTGCACTGGACGGCGTGGGAGAAGGGTCTGAAGTCTCTTTACTATTGCCGCTCCAAATCGATCCAGCGCGCGGGATTTGCCGGATCCGAGAAGAGCGAGAAGGTCGCGATGGACATGGGTAAGGGCCAGACCGACTACGACGAATGCCTCGCCTGCCAGTAGAATCGGCGATTTGCTGCGCTGCACACGTGAAAGGCGGTCCAAACGGGCCGCCTTTTGCATGTTGATGGGTAATGCGGGCGGGTTGTCCGGGAGGCATTTCTCCCTTAACCTTCCGGCAGGGTAGATGAACGATTTCTACCAAGGCGGGAACAGATTTCGACCAAAGTCGTTATCGCTTTGGTAACGTGCTGAGACCAACCTCGGTGGCATCAGTGTCTGGGACGAGCAGTTAAAATGATTGCCAGTCTAGCAGGAAGCTTCGTCGTAATGTCGTGCCTCGGTTGCGCGACGCCCCCAACCGATTCCGAAGCCATCGTGCTCGAAATCGGTCCGGTCGACGGTCCTCAATCCTTCTCGCAGGGCGATGCGCCTCGCGACATGATTTTCTCCCAACCCACGCAGCCCGAAACCGGCCTGCCGCTCCGGGTTGGCAATGATTTCAGCCCCGGCAACTTCTCCAGCCCGCTGACTGCCTCGCGTTTCGAGGCACTGGATCTCGCGACCCCGATGCCCGTCCGCTCCATGCAGGGCGATCGCTGGAGCGCGGAAATCTCCTTCGCCGCCTCGGCCGAAAGCACTGGCCTCGGCCTCGACATGTCGTTCACGCCCCGCGCCCAGCTCGAGCGCAACCGGGCAGGTAACAACGTGGCCCGCACAGGCGCTGAATTCCGCCTCGGTACGAACCTCGTGGATCGCGACCTTCGCGGGAAGAGCGCTGCCGCTCCGTCGTGGTACTTCTTCGTCGGCGCCGACAACGAAGCGCTGGTCTGGAACGTCGCTGACAAGCGCGCCATGGACGGCGCGTCCCTCCGCGATCAGGCCACCGTCGGCGATCTTCAGGCCGGCATCGCATGGACGACGGGCCAGGGCGCCCAGATGTCCCTCGGCCTTGTCGAGCGCGAGCTGACCTTCAACGACATCGGCGGCAACCAGGACATCGAGATGCGCGAACGCTTCGCCGCGTTCAGCTACACGCTGCACCACTAGGTCCGCCTCAATCGAATTTCCCGAAAGGCCCGCTGGAAACAGCGGGCCTTTTGATTTCTCCAGACCCGCCGGCGCCTTTCTTCTCCGCCGAAGGCGGGGCAAGTGGATCGCAACGTCTTGGTCGCGAGACGGTGGGGGCCATAGCTCCTTCAGTGTGGACGCCGAAACACGTGGGCCATCCCAAGGACGCGGACCTTCAGGTCCGCGTTCCCCGCGAACGCGGGGATCCAGGGCTGACGCCAAGTCTTGTTCCGTCCCGAAGCTTCAACTCCGTGCAAGCCTCACCGCCATCCCTGGACCCCCCTTTCGCGGGGGACACGGCAGACAGACTTCGCCCAATCCCGCGGAATCCAGACGCGCTTCGCGGAAACTTTCGCCAACACTTCCAATGCTCTGACGATTCCAAAGTGGAGGATCTGGATCCACCAACCCAACACGCGCTCATCTGGCCGCATACTCGCCTACGCCACGGTGGAGAGCCCAGGCGAACCAACGGTCCGGATTTTCCGAATCCGAATCCGGCGAATCGGAAAAACCCGGCCCATCCGAATTTTCCGGATCCGGCGAATTTCTCCAGGGCGATCGATCCGGATTTCCCGGTTTCCTGGCGCCGCCGGGCTCGCCCATGCCCTCCACCGCGACCATTTCGTTGTGGATGTTCCGGCATGCCGCACTGGCCACACCCGATGGTTGTGGGAGACTCGCGTGCTGGGCGGCGAAGTAAGGAAAAATCAACCGTACTTCGTCAATATATAGTTCTTGTGACGGGTCCGAGCCCCCAGATATGGTGGCCGACCGTGTTACCGGAATGGCTGGGAGAATACGCATGTCCGACTCAGGCAAAGCCGACGCTGCAAGGGCGGAAGCGACCACGGCGCTGACCCGCGCGGGCCTGCTGACACCGTCCCATTCCTACAAGCCGTTCCGCTATCCGTGGGCCTACGACTTCTGGAAACGCCAGCAGCAGATCCACTGGATGCCGGAAGAAGTTCCGCTCGGCGAGGACGTGAAGGACTGGGCCGCCAACCTCAACGACAGCGAACGCGCGCTCCTCACGCAGATCTTCCGCTTCTTCACGCAGTCGGACGTGGAAGTGAACGACAACTACATGGAGCGGTACGCACGCGTCTTCCGCCCCACCGAGATCAAGATGATGCTGGCCTCGTTCTCCAACATGGAGACGATCCACATCGCCGCTTACGCGCTCCTTCTCGAAACCATCGGCATGCCGGACTCGGAGTTCTCCGCGTTCAACCAGTACAAGGAGATGCGCGACAAGCACGACTTCATGCAGAAGTTCGGCGTCGAGACAGACGCGGACATCCTGCGCACGGTTGCGATGTTCGGCGCCTTCACCGAAGGCCTGCAGCTGTTCGCGTCCTTCGCGATGCTGATGAACTTCCCGCGCTTCAACAAGATGAAGGGCATGGGCCAGATTGTTTCCTGGTCCGTGAGGGATGAATCGCTCCACTGCGAAGGCATGATCCGCGTCTTCCACACGCTCGCCGCGGAGACGGGCGCGCTCACCGACGAGGTGAAGCAGGACATCATGGATTGCTGCCGCACCGTCGTGAAGATGGAGGACGCCTTCATCGACCTCGCCTTCTCGATGGGCCCGGTTCAGGGCATGACGGCTCAGGACATCAAGAACTACATCCGCTACATCGCCGACTGGCGCCTCGGTCAGCTCAAGCTGCCTGCGATCTATGGGGTGAAAGAGCACCCGATCCCGTGGCTGTCCGAGATCCTTAACGGGGTCGAGCACGCAAACTTCTTCGAACAGCGCGCCACGGAATACTCCAAAGGGGCGACTGGCGGGGACTGGCACGGCTCCGATGGCGTGTGGTCCAGCTTCGACAAGATGCAGAAACGCGTCGCGGCAGAGTAAACAGGGGCCATTCCGGCCCCTTTCCTGCATGGTTTCCAAGGATTGATCGGCCCCAGCCATATTTCTGGGCCGATGAAACGCTATATGAAGGGCAGGCGTTCTACGGGGAACGCCGCACCATTCCCTGGAGTACCCCATGTCGTCCTCAACCAGCGCATCCGGAAACGGAACCCCCGCCGGCAAGACAGATCTCGAAACCCTCAAGAACGACATGAAGGCGCTGCGGTCCGATCTCGCCGCCCTCCTGCGTGACACCGGCGCGATCGCGCAGGAGCAGGCCAAGTCCGCCGCCGCCAAGGGCCGCGCCCTTGCCGAAGACGCAGGCGAGAAGGCCGTCGAGTATCGCGACGCCGTCGCCGACAAGGTCCGCGAACATCCCTTCGCCGCGGTGGGCATCGCGCTCGCCGCCGGCTTCGTCATCGCCTCCCTCTCCAGCCGCAAGTAAGCGGCCGGGAGCAGGGGCCTCGGGGGCTGTAGTTGTTCGGAATCGAACGCTTCTTTGATCGCGCCAAGGGCGTCGCCGTCGCCGCCGGCGCAGCGACGCTGCTCGCCATCGGCGGCGTCGTCACGCTTGCGATCAGCGCGGCCCTGACGCTCGAGATGTGGATGCCCGCGCCGGCGGCCTACGCCGTGACGGCTGTTGGCTTCCTCTCGGTCGCTGCCATCGCGATGTGGGTCGGCGTCCAGCCCAAGAAACCTGAAAAGCACGAGCAGCCCGAAGAGGTCGATCCGACCCAGGCGGTGCTGGCCATGCTCGACCTTCCGGTGGAAGTGGCCAAGCAGATCATCAAGGAACGCCCCGTCGCCGCGACCGTGGTCGTGGCCGGGCTGGGCCTGTTGATCGCGCGCAGGCCGCAGATCGCCCTCAACATGGTCGACAAGCTGCTCCAGCGGTTCGGCGGCATCAGCTGACGTGTTAGCGAAACACCAAAGTTCCTTGGCCTCCGCGTTGACGGGGCGGCCGATCCTCTCCATTTTCCCGCAATGACGGGGAAGGGCCTAACGCCAAAGCAGGCGATCGACAAAGCGACCGAGCTCTATGAAGCGGCGGTCGGGCGATTGCGCACGGCGCTTGAGGCGTTCGTCACCAAGGGCGTGAAGCCGGACCTGCAGGCTCGCCGCGCCGGCGCGTTCTGCTATCCCGTCCTGCAACTCAGCTATCGCCCTGACGGCCCGGTGCCGCCTCTTCCGCGCGCCTTCGCGAAACTGTCGGAGCCGGGCGTCTACCGCATCACGATCACCCAGCCGCGTTTCTTCGGCGCCTATTTTCTCGAGCAGCTTGAGCAGATATGCGCCGACTTTGAAGTAACACTTGAAGTCGAGACCTCCGACTCCGAGATCCCGTACCCTTACGTGCTCGAGCACGCGAACAACATCGACGCCGAGGCGCTGCCGCCCGCCGAATTCGCGCGCTGGTTCCCGACGCCGAGCCTGGAGCACATCGGTGACGAGATCATCGACGCCGAGATCATGGACGGCGGCATGTTCAACATCGACGGCGTCCGGCCGCTGGCGTTGTTCGACGCGCCGCGCGTGGATTTCTCGCTGCAGCGCCTGAAGCACTACACGGGCACGCCGTTCGAGCACTGCCAGCGCTACATCCTGTTCACCAACTACCATCGCTATGTCGATCACTTCGTCGAATGGTCGATCGAGCGCCTGAAACAACCCGGCCCCTACAAGAAGCTCTCCGCGCCCGGCGGCATCGTCGTCGATGCCAAGACCAAGGATGCGGCCCAGAAGATCAATGACGGCCCGTGGCGACGCCACCAGATGCCTGCCTACCACCTGATGGCGGATGACCGGGCAGGGATCACGCTGGTCAACATAGGCGTCGGTCCGTCCAACGCGAAGACGATCACCGACCACCTGGCCGTCCTGCGTCCTGAATGCTGGATCATGGTCGGCCATTGCGGCGGCCTGCGTCACTCGCAGCGCATCGGCGACTACGTTCTCGCTCACGCTTATCTGCGCGACGATCACGTGCTCGACGAGGTTCTGCCGCCAGACATCCCGGTTCCGCCCATCGCCGAAGTCCAGGTGGCGCTCCAGGACGCAGCCGAGAAAGTGACAGGCGAGTCGGGCGATGCGCTGAAGCAGCGCCTGCGCACAGGAACCGTCGTCACGACGGACGACCGCAACTGGGAACTCCGCTTCACCGCATCGGCCAAGCGCTTCAACAAGTCCCGCGCCATCGCCATCGACATGGAAAGCGCGACGGTCGCCGCGAACGGCTATCGGATGCGGGTTCCCTACGGCGTGTTGCTGTGCGTCTCCGACAAGCCGCTGCACGGCGAGATCAAGCTCGCAGGCGCCGCAAACCGCTTCTACGAGCGCGCCATCGGCGAACACATCCGCATCGGCATCGAGACGCTGGAAAGCCTCGCAAGGGCAGGCGGCGCCGCACTGCACTCGCGCAAGCTTCGCTCGTTCTACGAGCCGCCCTTCCGCTAGTGCCCCCCAACGAATCGGGGCCCTAGGGGTTTCCCGGGTAGACGAATCCCTTTCAGGCTCGCGCTCGGGAATCGACAGTCTATCCCAAGTAAATCATGATCGCTGAACACGTCCGGCCGATACCGGCTGGGGAGCCATAATGACGGACGCCTCGCCAGGCACGCCGGACTCCGCGAAAGCCGCGCGCCAGCGCGTGGGCGGCGTCATGGCGCCGGCGGGCTTCTCGTGGGCTTTGTTCGAATTCGCACGCAACCCGTACTTCATGCTGATCGTGACGTACGTCTTCCCGCCGTACTTCGCGCAATATATCGTCGGCGACCCGGTTCTGGGGCAGGCGACCGTCTCCGACGCAACCGCCTGGGCCGGCGTCATCGGCGCTCTCACAGCCCCACTGCTGGGCGCGATGATGGACAAGGGCGGGGCCCGCAAGCCGCTCATGGCGGTCTTCGTCGGAATGCTGTTCGTCAGCGGAATGTCGCTGTGGTTCTCGATGCCGGGCAGCGTGGATGCAGCGGGCGTGTTTCATCCACCCACGGATGGATGGGGCCTCTATGGCACGATGGCGTTCCTGGTGCTGGGCTTCGTCGGCTATTCGTATTCCGAGATGATGCACAACGCGATGCTCCGCGGATCAGGTTATCCGCAGGCGCTCTCGCAGATATCCGGCGCGGGCATCGGCCTGGGCCAGCTGTCGTCGGCACTCTGCCTCGGCGGCCTCGCCGTGATCGCGCTGGCGCTGCCCGCGCTGGGCGATGCGAGCACCGGCTATGTCCTGCAGCGCGGGGCAGGGCCGTTCGTGGCCCTGTGGCTGCTGGTCTTCGTCGTCCCATTCTTCATCTACGTGCCCGACGGCGCGCCGCCGGGCGGCAGCTGGGCAACGGCCGCGCGGTCCGTGTTCTCGAAGGACGGCAAGCTCAATCCCTTCGCTGCTGCAACGAATGTCGTTGGCTATTTCAAACGGCTGTTCCGTGAATTCCCCGAGCCGATGAAGTATCTGCTCGCGTGCCTGATCTTCAAGGATGGCATCATCGCGCTGCTCGCGCTGGGCGGCGTGCTGTCGTCCGGCGTGCTGGGCTGGAACCTCGTGGAGAACGTCCTCTATGGCATCTGGGCATCGATCTTCGCCGCGATCGGAGGCCTGTGGCTCGCCGGCGTGATGGACAGAGCCTACGGGCCGCGCAAGGCGATCATGGTGCAGCTCGCGCTGCTGATCCTTGTCATGGCGATCGCGCTCGGTACGACGCAGCAGTCAATCCTCTACGGCCTGATCCCTGCCTCGCAGGTCGTTCACGGCGCAGGCGTGTTCGATACGCTGGCTGACGTCTTCTATCTCGCCGTAATCGCGGTGGTTGCGGCGCTTGCGGCGGCCAATATCTCGACGAGCCGCTACATGGTCGTTGTTCTCGCGCCGAAGGATCGCGTGGCGGAGTTCTACGGCCTGTTCGCGATGTCGAGCACGGCCACTGTCTGGCTGGGGCCGCTTCTGACAGGGTGGGCGACACGCACCTTCAACGACCAGCGCATCGGCTTCTCGCCGATCCTGCTGCTGCTGGCGATCGGCTTGGGCCTCATGTTCCTCGTCAAGAAGGAAACGGGCGCAAAAGGTCAGCTCGGCGCGGACGGCGCGCCGTCACACTGATCCGGTTTTCGGGATCCTGATCGCGGAAAGTCCGGCGAGGGCTAGTTGTTGCCCTTGGCGGTCTGCTGCTTGGAAGCGATCGTGTTCATGACTTCCTGGAAGTGGCGGGGCTCGTCGCCAACCATCGGCGTGCCGCGGCACTTGTCGACGCAGGAATACGAATAGGTATCGATCCCGCGCACGATGGTGAGGCCAGTTTCGTCCTCGCCGCCGACAACCAGCTGGTTCTCGTAGATCTTGTTCCCGGCGCGATCGAGCACGGTGATGTTGGTCGAACCGAAGGCCTTGCCCGTGACCAGCAGCGTGCGCGCATCGTGGACCGATACGTCAGCGACCGTGGCGTTGCCGACGACGACCGAGTTGGCGGCCGAGGCGAGTTTCAGCGTCACGGTCTGATCGACCTTCACCTTGAAGGGATCGGCGAAGGCGGCCGGGGCGAGCACAGCCAGGCTCAGCGCGAGCGCGGCGAAAAATTTCTTGGTCATGGGCGTCTCCCCAGGGGACAGTTCGGGCGACGATAGGGTTCATCCCTGAATCAATGGCTAAGGCCTCTGTCGCGTCTCAACACATCGGGCAGGGGACTCGCGCGCGCGATTCTATATATCTACACGCAGCGCGCGGACGTGGCGCCTTTATTGATCCTTTCCAAGTATTGAATCGAACGAGCTAGCGTAGTTAAGCGCGAATGAACGCGAATACTCGCAAATTTCTTGTTCGCTTCACGAGATATCAATCCAGCTCATGTAGAACCAAACATACCTACTGCGGGTGATGGTACTTCGCTGTGGGAAACTGAAGCCATGCATAGCGGAGAAGCAAAATGAAAAACGTCATGAAATTCCTGAAGAACAAGTCGGGCGCGACCGCGATCGAATACGGCCTCATCGCCGCTCTGATCGCCGTTGCCGTCATCGGCGGCGTTTCCTCGCTGGGCTCGTCGGCCAACACGACCTTCACGACGATCTCGGACTCGATGTAATCTGACGCCAGCAACACTGCTGGCCTGAAGATTGGAAGCCGCGGACCTTGGTCCGCGGCTTCTTTCTTTTTGCGATTACTTGATTTGGTCAACGCTTCCTTCAGCGAATTCTGTCAAGTTGCTTGGATCGGTGCATGGGTGGAAGATGATCACGACGCTGTTGTGCTTGGCGTTCCCGCTTTTGTTGATCTACGCCGCCTGGCACGACGTCTCGACGATGACGATTCCGAATTGGGTTTCGATCGTCCTTGCGATCGTCTTCGTCCCCGCCGCGATGGCCGCCGGCCTCTCCTGGAATGAAATCGGGATGCACCTCGTCTTCGGCGCGGTGGTGCTGATTGTCTGTGCGGCGCTCTTCTACATGAATGTTTTCGGCGGCGGCGATGCGAAGGTGATCGCGGCGGCTTCGTTGTGGACCGGACTTTCGGCGACCGCTCCTTTCGTCATGGGCATGGCGATCGCCGGCGGCGCGCTCGCCGCGTTGCTGATCGTCATGCGCCGGATGAAACTCTCGAGCTCGAAGCCGTGGCTCAATCGTTTGATGTCTCCGGAAGAGGGCGCGCCCTACGCTGTCGCGATTGCCGCCGGCGCTCTTCTCGCCGCTCCCGCATCGCCCGTGCTTGCCGCAGGGATCGCAGGCTTCAGCGCCTAGGCAAAAATTGCACGGTTAAGGGATCGCGCGAAACGTTAATGCCCTCGCGGCATTCGTCTTAACGCTCCTTTATATCCCTCGTGGAAGTCTGCCGCACAGGATAGGGCCCCTTTCAGGCCTTGGGGACTGTGGCGGAGGGCCTCCATGTCGCCCGTGCGACTGATCATTCTTCTGGTAGCGGCAGGCGCAGCGGTTGCTGCCGTCTTTCTTGTCCGTTCAGTCCAGACTCCAGCGCCGGCAGTTGCTGTCGTGCAGCCTGAAGAGGCCAAGCCCGTAGAGGTTCCGGCGAAGCAGGTTCTTGTCTCCAAGAATGCGATTCCCGTCGGGAAGTTCGTCGCGATCGACGACCTTGCCTGGCAGGCCTGGCCCGCCGACGCGCAGATGGAATCCTTCATCGAGCAGGAAGCGAATCCCGAGGCGCTCGAAAAAATGGTCGGCGCCGTTGCACGCTTCGACATGGTCGCGGGCGAGCCCGTCACCGCCAACAAGCTCGCGCATCCGGGCACGGCCGGCTTCATGTCGGTGATGCTGACGCCGGGCATGCGCGCCGTCTCCGTCGAGATCGCCGCCGAGATCGCGGCCGGCGGCTTCATCCAGCCGAACGACCGCGTCGACGTCATCGTCACGCGCCAGATCGATCGCAACAACCGCGAAGGCGGCGGCGGCCTGGGCATTCGTTCCGACCAGATCCTCTCCAACATCCGCGTGCTCGCGATCGACGCGCAATACGGTTTGCCCCCTACGAGCGAAGACGGCGAGCCGCAATCGGGGCAGGGCGAAGTGATCATCGGTTCGCGCGCGACGCTCGAACTCAGCGAGCGCGACGCCACGCTGCTCAACACCGCCAAGAAAGCCGGCGATATCGCGCTTACGCTGCGCTCGATCGCCGACATGAATGCGCCGCAGGGCGCCACGGCCGCAGGCCGGGTTTATCGTGACGGCGTTTCGCAGGATGCCGAAGGCGTGCGTGTCTATCGCTACGGGAATGAGACCGTTGCCACGTCTCCGGCAGGTTGAGGTCATACATGTCAGCCAATCGTAACTTCATTCTCGTCAGCCTCGCGGCCGCCCTTGCGGTCACGTCGCCAGGCGTCGTCGCGCAACCGCCGGCGAACGATCTCAGCGGCGGTCCTGCGCAACAACGCATGACCACGCAGGACACGATGTCCGCGACCCCGGCCGAGGAGCTCACGCTCACGGTCAACAAGTCCTACATGATCGAATTCGACGTCGACATCGACGACGTGATCATCGCCAACGACAAGATCGCCAACATCGTGGCGCGCGATCGCCGCCGCGTGGCGGTGATGGGCATGACGCCCGGCGAGAGCAACATCGTGTTCCTCGACCGCTCGGGCCGCAAGATCAAGGTGCTCAACGTGTCGGTGACGGATGGCGTCGCGGGCATGGACCAGCTGCGCACGCTGATCAAGCGCCATGTGCCGAACTCGAAAGTGCAGGTCGAGGCGGTGAACGGCCGCATCATCCTCGCCGGCTCGGTTCCGAATCTGTCGGGCTCGGATCGCGTCGTGCAGCTCGCGAAGACCTACGCCAAGGACGACGCCTCGGTCCTCAACATGATGACCATCGAGGGCAAGGACCAGGTCACGCTGAAAGTCCGCTTCGTCGAGATGCAGCGCACGGTGATCAAGCAGCTCGGCATCAACCTGTCGGGCGCGATCGGCTTCGGCCAGCTGTCGGGCTCTAACTTCGACAACAACTTCTCGATGTCGTCCTCGAACGCCTTCCCGATCGCGGGCACGGCGCTGGGCGGCCTCGCGGCCAACCTTGGCTACAAGAACCTCGTCGGTACGGCGCAGCAGAGCGCGGTCGGCGTGAAACTCAATGCGCTTGAACGTGTCGGCATCGTCCGCACGCTGGCCGAGCCGAACCTCACGGCGATCTCGGGCGAAGCGGGCCGCTTCCTTGTCGGCGGCGAATTCCCGGTTCCGGTAGCGCAGGACGACGGCAAGATCTCGATCGAGTTCAAGCCTTTCGGCGTGGGCCTCGGCTATACGCCCGTCGTCCTCTCCGAAGGCCGCATCTCGCTGCAGCTGTCGGTCGAAGTCTCCGAGCTGAGCCAGCAGGGCGGCTTCCAGTCCGACTCTGTTGCCGGCATCGATCCGGACACGGGTCAGGCCATCACGGGTCAGACCATCACCATTCCGGCGCTGAAGGTGCGCCGCGCGGAAACCACCGTCGAAGTCCCCTCGGGCGGCAGCCTGGTGATCGCCGGCCTGATCCAGGAAAGCACCCGCCAGAACCTCGACTCGGTTCCGGGCGCCAAGGACATCCCGGTTCTGGGCGCGCTGTTCCGCAGCCGCGACTTCCAGAACGATGAAACCGAACTGGTCGTTGTCGTGACGCCGTATCTGGTGAGCCCGACCGATCCGCAAGGCTTCCGCGATCCGGACCGCGGTTACGTGACGGCTACCGACGCGCGCACCGTGCTCTTCGGCAAGCTCAACGAGGTCTACGGCGTGCCGGGTTCGGGTGCCGCCAAACAGCCGGCGCCTGGCGGCGCTAGCGGCTTCATCATCGACTGAGGGGCGAAACGAGATGTCTTCACGTTTTCATATCGTGCTCGCCGGGGTTTCGCTCGCTGCGCTTGGCGCGTGCGGCCACTCGGCCGAGGAGCTCGCCTGGGCAAGCCGCGGCCACACGCAGATCGTGGCGGAAGAAACCACCGCCGATCTCAAGATCGACACCATCGTCGCCGGCGAAAAGCTGGGCGATGTCGAGCGTGACGCCGTGCGCTATTTCGCCGGCGCCTATCAGGATGAAGGCCATGGCGCCGTCATCATCTCGCGCCCGTCTAACGGTCCGGACGATATCTCGGCCATGCGCGCCGCGGCTGACGCCCGCGCCGTGATGATGGCCGAGGGCATCACCGCCAGCCAGATCGCCGAAGGCACGTATGACGGCACGGGCGCGCGCTCCGCGCCGCTGATCATCAGCTACCGCACCTACAACGCGGTCGTCCCGAACTGCCCGGATGTTTCGCACTGGGATTTCGCCTGGACTGCATCGAACCTGGCTCTGCCGTCGTTCGGTTGTGCAACGGCGATGAACCTTGCGGCGCAGATCGCAAACCCGGGCGACCTGGTTGGCGTGCAACGCATGGATCCGGCCGACATCGGCCGCCGCGGCATCATCATCACGAAGTACCGCAACGGCGACAAGACGTCTGCCGAGCGGAACACCGACGCAAGCGGCGCGATCAGCCAGGCCGTGGACTAAGGGATCAGAGGCGGGACATGACCGGATCACGCGACAAGTTTGACGATGACGGCGACCTGGACCAGCTGGCCCAGGATCTCGACCTCGACATGGATGCGCCAATCGGCGCCACCTTCGCCGCTGCGCTGCGCGGACAGGAAAAACAAGCGCCGAGCCTCACCGATGCCGATTTCGGCCTCGACGACGACGGCTTCATGACGCCTCCGCCGCGCCAGGCGCCCGCCGCCCAACCGGCGCCGATGGTGTTCGCTGACGAGCCCGAGATGCAGCACGAGTCGTTTGAAGACGAATTCTCGGACGAGGGCGAAGCCTTCGATCCGCCTCCGCCGATTTCGCACGCGCAGGCCCCCCAAGCCCAGGCCAACCAGCCGTGGCTGCAGCCCAAGCCGTCCACGCCGCCGGTCGAAGACCTGCCGCCGATGACGGCGATGGAAGTGGAAGAAGTCGACGAAGCCGAAGAAGTTGAAGAGTACGTCAGCGAAGACGCCGCCGGGCAGGGCCTCGGCTACGACTATGCTTTCGCTTCCTCGCCCACGGGCGGCGATCGCGCCATCCCGCGTATCACCGTGCACGCCTTCTGCACGCGCACGTCCTCGCTCGGCCTCATGCGCACGGTCATGGGCGACCGCCGCATGAAGAACGTTACGATGGAAGTGTTCGAGGGCGGCACCGCGGCCGCGACCCAGCACTATGTCAACGAGACGACGCCGAACCTGCTGATCATCGAAGGCTCGGGCGACCCGCGCGCGCTGCTCGCGGAGCTCGACTCGCTGGCTGAGTATTGCGACGAGAACATTCGCGTCGTCGTGCTGGGCCAGACCAACGACATCCGCCTCTATCGCGAATTGATGCGTCGCGGCGTGTCTGAATACCTGGTCGCTCCGTTCGACCCGGTGCAGATGATCCGCACCATCGGCACGCTGTTCGCCGACCCGGAAGCTCCGTTCACCGGCAAGACGCTGGCGATCACGGGCGTCAAGGGCGGCGTGGGCGCCTCGTCCATCGCGCACAACCTCGCTTGGGCTCTGTCCGAACGCTGCAAGGTCAATGCGACGCTGGTCGACCTCGACCTCAACTTCGGCACCACCGGCCTCGACTTCAACCAGGACACGCAGGCGACCATCGCCGACGCCCTGATGTCGCCCGACCGGTTCGACGACGCCGTCATGGGCCGCCTGATCACCAAGGCGACCGACCGTCTCTCGCTCTTCACCGCTCCGGCGACGCTGGACCGCACCTACAACCTCGACCCGGAAACCTATGTCCGCGTGCTCGAACAGGTGCGCGGTTCGGTTCCGTTCGTGGTGCTCGACCTGCCGCACATCTGGACCGACTGGTTCAAGTCGACCGTCATCTCTGCGGACGAGCTCGTGATCGTGGCCGGGCCGGATCTGGCCTCGCTGCGCAACGGCAAGAACCTGATCGACTTCCTCAAGGCCGCGCGGCCGAACGACAATCCGCCGAAGCTCGTGCTCAACATGGTCGGCATGCCGAAGCGTCCGGAAATTCCGGCGAAGGACTTCGGTCAGGCGATCGGCGTCGATCCGACGCTGATCCTGCCGTTCGACCCGCAGCTGTTCGGCACGGCCGCCAACAACGGCCAGATGGTTTTTGACGTGGCGCCGGAGTCCAAGGTGGCTCAGGGCCTGGATCAGCTGGCTTCCCAGCTGACGGGACGCCAGGTGGAGACGGTTAAGCCCTCAATGCTGAAAAAGCTGCTGGGCAAGTAGGAGTAGCAGGGGATGTTCGGTAAGCGCACGACGGGCGGACCAGACGCTCCGCCGCCTACGGCGGTTGCAACTCCGCGTCCGGCTGCGCCAACATCCGCGCCTCCTCCGCCGAAACCCGCCGCCGCCCGTCCCGCCGCTGCATCGGCGGGCGATCCGCCGCCGCCGCCACCCAAGTCCGCCGCACCGCCGCCGAAACCAGCGACGGCCGGCGTGTCGAGCAAGCCGACCGCCAAGGCTTCACCGCCGCCGCCGCCGAAGGAAAAGATCGCCACGATCGATAACCGGTCGGACGAATACTACCGAACCAAGACCGAGGTCTTCAACGCGCTGATCGACACGATCGACCTGAGCCAGCTGGCGCAGCTCGATCAGGAATCCGCACGCGAAGAGATCCGCGACATCGTGATCGAGATCGTATCGATCAAGAACGTCGTGATGAGCGTGGCCGAGCAGGAAACGCTGCTCGAGGACATCTGCAACGACGTTCTGGGCTACGGCCCGCTCGAACCCCTGCTGGCGCGCGACGACATCGCCGACATCATGGTCAATGGCGCGGGCACGACCTACATCGAGGTCGCCGGCAAGATCCAGCGCACCAACATCCGCTTCCGCGACAACGCGCAGCTGATGAACATCTGCCAGAGGATCGTGTCTCAGGTCGGCCGCCGCGTCGATGAAAGCTCGCCGATCTGCGACGCGCGTCTGGCCGACGGTTCGCGCGTCAACGTTATCGCGCCGCCGCTGGCCATCGACGGCCCGGCTCTCACGATTCGTAAGTTCAAGAAGGACAAGCTGAAGATCACGGACCTCGTGAACTTCGGCTCGATCTCCGAACCCGGCGCGGAAATCCTGCGTATCATCGGCGCCTGCCGCTGCAACGTGCTGATCTCCGGCGGTACCGGTTCGGGCAAGACGACGCTGCTCAACACGCTCACGGCGTTCATCGCGCCGGGCGAGCGCGTCATCACCTGCGAGGACGCCGCCGAACTCCAGCTGCAACAGCCGCACGTCGTGCGTCTCGAAACCCGCCCGCCGAACCTAGAAGGCCAGGGCAGGGTCTCGATGACCGACCTCGTGAAGAACTGCCTGCGTATGCGTCCTGACCGGATCATCGTGGGCGAGGTCCGCGGACCTGAAGCGTTCGACCTTCTGCAGGCGATGAACACCGGCCACGACGGTTCGATGGGCACGCTCCACGCCAACACGCCGCGCGAGGGCCTCTCGCGTCTGGAATCGATGATCACCATGGGCGGCTTCACGCTGCCTCAGCGCACGATCCGCGAGATGATCGTGGGCTCGATCGACCTCGTCATCCAGGCCTCGCGCCTGCGCGATGGTTCGCGGAAGATCGTCTCGATCACCGAAGTCATGGGCCTCGAAGGCGACGTGATCGTGACGCAAGACGTGATGCGCTACGAGATCGAAGGCGAGGACAAGGACGGCAAGCTGATCGGCGCCCACAAGGGCACAGGCATCGGCCGCCCGCGCTTCTGGGAGCGCGCCCGTTACTTCAACATGGAAGCGGATCTGGGTCGCGCCCTTGATGCGCTGGAAGAGGGTGGCCGTACATGACGCCCGAAATGATGACCTACGCGATCGCGGGTCTCGCGTTCGTGACCATCGCGGGCCTCGGCCTCGCCTTCGCGGGCGGATCGGGCCGCGGCAAGCAGTCCAAACGCCTCAAGGCGATCAGCGACGGCGCGCGCGTCAGGCCCGGCGACAACGCCGCGCTGGCCCGTCGCAAGCAGATGGATGCGACGACCAAGGCCCTGCGCGACCGTGAGGACGCCAACCGCCAGAAGCGCACAGCCGGCCGCTCCATCGAGGACAAGATCAAGCAGTCCGGCCTCAACATCACGGTTCCGATGTTCTGGATGGGCTCAGCCGTCGCGGGCGTGGCCGGGTTCGCCGGCATGTTCTTTGGCGCGGGCTTCAACCAGGACATGATGATCCTCGTCTCCGCGGGGATCGGCTTCGCGGCTGCGTTCGGCGTGCCCCGCTGGGTGCTGGGTATGGCCATTGCCGGTCGCCAGAAGAAGTTCATCAACCAGTTCGCCGACGCCATCGACGTCATTGTCCGAGGCGTGAAATCCGGCCTGCCGCTACACGAATGCCTCAAGATGATCGCGCGCGAGAGCCCGCAGCCGCTCGCCGCCGAGTTCCAGAACGTGTGTGACGCCATCGCGATGGGCGTCGATGTTCCCCAGGCGCTCGACCGCATGTACCAGCGCACGCCGATCCAGGAAGTGAACTTCTTCAACATCGTGTTGAACATCCAGCAGAAAGCGGGCGGCAACCTCTCCGAGGCGCTCGGCAACCTCTCGAACGTGTTGCGTTCGCGCAAACTGCTGCGCGAGAAGATCAAGGCGCTGTCGTCCGAAGCAAAGGCTTCGGCGATGATCATCGGCTCGCTTCCGGTCATCGTGATGCTGCTCGTCTACATGACGACGCCGGCCTACATCATGTCGCTGTTCACCACCGATCTCGGTCACCTGATCCTGCTGATCGCGGCCGCGCTGATGGGGATGGGCATCTACATCATGCGCTCCATGATCAACTTCAACTTCTAGGAACAGGGGAGCCGGATGTTCGACGATATCAACTGGGTCCAGTTCCTCACCGATCCGGTGACGCTAGCATCCGGCGTCGCGGCCCTCGCGACCTTCGCAACCGTGATGACGATCGCCGCGCCCGCCTTTTCGTCGGACAAGCTCGCCACGCGCCTCAAGGCCGTTTCCAACCGCCGCGAAGAGCTGCGCAAGAAGAGCCGCGCCGCGCTGGAAGGCGATGCGGCGAAGAAGTCGATCCGCGTCAAAGACACGTCGGTGATGAAGAAGTTCGTCGACAAGCTGGACCTGCAGAAGATGCTGGAGGACCCAGGCGTCCTCAAGAAGCTGACCCAGGCCGGCCTGCGCGGCCCGCGCCCGATCTCGATCTTCTATTTCTGCCGCTTCTCCCTGCCGATCATCTTCGGTATCGCCGCGTTCGTGTACATCTTCTTCATCAACGACCACGGCCTGCAGATGCAGATGAAGATCGCCGTCGTCGTGTTCGGCTTCGCCGCAGGCTTCTACGGTCCCAACGTTTATCTCGAGAACATGATCACCAAGCGCCGCACGTCGATCATGCGCGCCTTCCCCGACTCGCTGGACATGATGCTGATCTGCGTCGAGTCCGGCATGTCGATCGAAGGCGCCTTCGGGCGCGTCGGCGAGGAGATCGGCACGGCGTCAGCCGAATTGGCCGAGGAACTTGCCTTGACGACCGCCGAGCTGTCCTACCTGGCCGATCGCCGGCAGGCTTACTACAACCTCGCTGAACGCACCAACCACCCGGGCGTCAAGGGCGTTGCCATGGCGCTGGTCCAGGCCGAGAAGTACGGTACGCCGATGGGCTCGGCGCTCCGCACGATGGCGAAGGAAAACCGCGAGATGCGGATCACGGAGTGCGAGAAGAAGGCAGCCGCGCTGCCCGCCAAGCTCACGGTTCCGATGATCGTGTTCTTCCTGCCCGTTCTGTTCCTCGTCATTCTCGGACCGGCCTTCATCAAGATCGACTCGATGGGCCTCGGCAAACCCGCCGGCATCGTCGAGACCGAGAAGCCGAACAAGAAATAGGCCGGTATCCGGTCTTCCAGATACGACAAAGCCCGCGGCGCAAACCGCGGGCTTTGATTTTGGTCCGGTGAGCACGGCCTTCCATCCTTCGAGACGATTGTCGCTCCGCGCCAATCCCTCAGGATGAGGCCTCAACAGCAACCGGGCCTCTGATAGCCCTCATCCTGAGGGATCGCGAAGCGATCGTCTCGAAGGACGAGGGCGTGCTTCAGGTCCTACGTCTTCGGCTTGTACGCGATCAGCACATTGCCCGGCGTCTGGCTGAACGAGCCGTAGCCCGAGTTGATGAAGATCATCCCGGAGCCCGCCGAGATGGCGTGGGCATCGATCGAGCCGCCTTTGCCGGCGACTTCCTTGTTGAGCGGCGTCGCCGGGCCTGTCGTGTCCAGCTTGTTGATCACCGCGCCCGTCTTCGCATCGATGACGAACACCTGTCCGCCCAGCGTGCCGCCTATGATGGCGCCATCCACGATGACGGGAGCGGCCGAGAAGCCGTACTTGGTCTCGCAATTGGTCACGAGCTTGGCCCGCTCGCCTGCGCAATCCGGCTGCGCCGCATAGGACCATGCCGGCTTGCCCGTCTTGAGATCGAACGCATAGACGCCGGCCTTGGAGACGAACTTCGGATCCGGCGAGATGATCGGGTCGTTGATCGGCAGGATGAAGTTCACGCCGTCGGTCGCGATGCCCCAGTGCACGCCGCCCAGCGCCGAACCTTCGCCGACGCGCTGGCTCCACAACACCTTGCCGGTCTCCGCATCCAGCGCCCAGGCGTGGCCTGATTTCTGGCCTGCCAGCACGATGTCCTTGCCGCCCGCCGACGTGACGATGGCACCCGCGCCGAAGTCGTAGTCGCGGCCATCGCCGCCGAACAGGACGGGGCAGTTCGGGCCGTTGTTTCCGCTGCCGACATCGCACGCCATGTTCCAGACGTCCGCCGCCATGGCCTGATAGATCCAGTCAAGTTTTCCGGTATCCGCGTTGAGCGCGATCACCGCGTCCGAAGTATCTGTCCCCGGGTGGGAGGTGTTCTCGCCCGAGGTGACAATGATGCGGTTGCGCTTGGCGTCATAGACCGGCACCGACCAGATCGGCGCGCCCGAAGGACCCTTCTGCTTCACGCCCAGCGAGTTCAGCTGGCCGTTGTACTCCGGCTCCTTCATCGTGTGGTATTCCCACGCGTGCTTGCCGTCCGCCGTGTTGAGCGCCACCACCGAGCCATGGCCCGAGCAGCATTCCGCCCGCGCATTCGCGCCCGATGCAACGCCCGAAGCCGACAGCGGCACGATCACTTTGTCCTTCGCGAAGATCACGCCGCCGCGAATCTGCCCGCCCGTTCCATTCACCGGCTGGCCGGACGCCTTCCACACCAGCGCGCCATTGGCGGCGTCGAGCACATGGATGTCACGGCCGACGGAGAAGGCGACAACCTTCCGGCCGCCGATATCGCCGATCGCTGGCGTGTTGCGCGTGTTGGCTGAATACGCCCACTTCGCGCAGCCGGTCTTGGCGTCCAGCGCGACCACCTTCTGGCCGCCCGAGATGAACATCGTGTCGTCGCCCAGGAAAGACGCGCCCGTTCCGCCGCCCTGGCCCGGGAAGGCGATCGACCACGCGACTTCCAGATTGGCGAGCTGCGCCTTCTTCACGCCGGCCTGCACGCCCGAAAGGTTGCGCGTCTGGTTCGCATCAACGCCGAAGCCGGCGGATATGATCGTCGAGCCCGTGTTCACCGCGCGCTTGTCGGCGGCGCACATGATCGCGTCCGTCCACGACGCCGGAGCCTTGGCCTGTCCAGCCGTCAGGAAAGCGATGACGTCCGTGATCTCCTGCGGCTTCAGGCCCGACGCCATCGGCGCCATCACGCCCGTGGTCAGCGTCTCGCGCAGCTGCGCCGGCGCGCGCGTCTGCAGCGAGGCCAGCGTCGCCGCGCGCGTCGTGCCCGGATTGTCGTGACAGGTGGCGCACGCCTTGTTGTAGACTGCGCGCCCTGGATGATCCGCGTCCTGCGCGAATGCGGGAAGGGCGAACAGGCCAAGGCCCGCGCCGAAAGCCGCCATGCGCAGCGTCGTGGACAGTTTCATTGCGTATTCCTCCCGCGCGGCGCCTTGGGAGGCCGGCAGCCGCTTCCGTTGGCGCAACCTCGCGCCACTCGCCGGGGATTTCAACTGCCTTGGACGGTGGTTTCCGTCGCTCTATGCCGCAGGTCAGGCCGCGGCGCGCTCGCGTGCCAGGCGTTCCGCACGTTCACGGGAGAGCTTGTCGCGATGCGCCTCGTTGCGGCGCAGCGGATAGTCGCGCATCGCCCATGCGCAGACGAACGACGCCACCGCGCCCACAATGGCAAGGAACAGCGGCCCGCCCAGCACGCCCGGCGTCGGGGGCGTGATCGATGTGAAGAGGAAGGTCGTCACCGCGCCGATGATCGCGGCGCCGCCGTAGAAGCGCTGATGCTCAGGCGCGAAAGGCGAGAGCACAGCCACCCACACGCCAGCAATGGCGGCCGGGAAGGCAGTCGAGACATAAGCCGCGACCGCCGCCTGCCAGAACAGGCTCAGCACCAGCGCAATGCCGAGTCCGCTGCCCATGAACGTCTCGCAGAGCATGGCCACGAAAGCGCTGCCCCAGATCAGCAGCAGGCCCGTGAACGGTCCGAGCAGGGCGAAGCCCACCGCCGTCGGCACGATGCTGGCCGCAAGACCTTGCATCACCGCGCGACGATGCGCGGCGCTCTTGAACATGGGACTGGCAGACGCAGTGCTCATGCGCCCATTATCGCGCGCGCGCGTTAAAACGCGCCGCTAGCGATTGATGAAATTTCACCAATCCTGGTGAGGTTACGCGAACTCGACCGTCATCTGGTCCACGGTGCGGATCGCGCCCGGGTTCAGCTTCGGCTTGTTCCCCACAATGCGCGTGTTCGGCGCAAGACGCGCGATGGCCGCCAGCGTCTCTTCCAGCTCGACACGCGCCAGCGCCTCACCCGCGCAGCGGTGAGCGCCGGCGCCGAAAGCAAGGTGCCAGCGCTGCTGGTCCGTACGGCGGATGTCGAATGTCTCCGGGTTCGCATAGATTTCCGGATCGCGCAGCACGGACAGGATCGACACGGCGATGATCGCGCCCGGCGGGATCAGGTAGCCCTCGATCTCCATGTCCTGCGTGGTCACACGCGGAATGCCCGAAACCACGGGCTCGAAGCGCAGGCCTTCTTCTGCCGCCTTCTTCTTCAGCCCATCGGGATCGGCCCGCAGCGCTTCCCACTGCTCGGGATGCTGCAGCAACTGGAACAGCGTCATGCACATAGAGTTGCGCGTGGTGTCCGAGCCCGCGAGGATCAGGCCAACCACCTGCGCGCGGATCTCGCCCTCGGTCATGTCGCCGGACGCGGCGGTCGCGGCCACGTAGTCCGACAGGAAGTCGCCACGCGGATTGGCGCGGCGATCGGCCAGCAGCTTGTCGACATAGGCGTTGAACTCGGTCAGCGACTGTTCGATGGCGGCGCGGCGATCCACATCGATGAAGCCGATCGATTCAGCCGTGTCGCTGATCCATTTCATGAAGACGGGCAGGTCCGAACGCGGAATGCCGAGAATATCCGCGATGATGCGCGCCGGCAGCTGGGCCGCGAACTCCTTCAGGAAGTCGAACGGCCCCTTGCCGAGATGCTCGCTGATGATCTCCGCGGCGACGGCGGCCGCCTTCGGGCGCATCGCTTCCATCAGCTTGAACGCGAAGGTGCGGGCCACGGGCTGGCGGCGGCGCTGGTGCGCCTCGCCATTGGCGAACAGCATCACCTGCGCGACGAAATCGAAGATCGGGCCATCGAAGACGCCCTGCATCATCTTCATCTCGGTCTCGAGCTGGCGCGTGTTCTCCGGCGAGACGATCTGGTCGACCATGCGCGCCCGCAGCGCTAGCACCATCGACCCCATCCCCATCGGAACCTTTACCAGCGGCGTCTTCTCCCGCAGGTCCCTGAACAGGTCGTACGACGACGCCTGCGGATCCTGCAGGTTCCAGTCGAGCACCGGAATGTCGTTGTAGGTTTTCAGCGCGGTTGCGGTATCGGCCATGGGGGATCTCGATCAGCTTGACAGTGTCAGGATGTAGCTGGTTTCGTGGGCGCCGGGAAGGCGTCGAGGCCCTGATTACCGAAATTTCGCTCGCACGCGGTTCGTGTAGGTTGCGCACGCAAAGAGGAGATCGGCATGCGCTACCTGATCGGGCTGCTCCCGGCGCTGTGGTTCGCGGGAATCGCGCAAGCGCAGGTCGGCGGCAACCTCGCGGCCTATCCGCCGGTCGATCTCCGCATCGACATCACGAATGGCTCGGACGGCAAGCCGGTCCTGTCGCCCGTGCGCCTCGAAATGGTGACGGGCGAGTACTATCGTCTGACGATCTCCAGTGACGGCGCCGGCAAGGACGCAGGCGGCGAGCCACTGGCCCGCCGGGTCGAGCTCAACGAGTTCCTCGCCAACGTCCACCTGCGCATCCTCACCATCGCCGGCATCGAGGTGCATCTGCAGGGCATGAGCTTCCGCGCCGTCGAGCTGGACGAGAAAGGCGAGGCGTCCTTCACCTTCACGCCGATCCGCCCCGGCGACTACCAGGTCTATGTCGGCCCAAACCCGTTCGGCCTCGGCCGTCCGGCAGGCGAGCAGGGCGTGCAAAGCGACACCAAGGTCGCGTTCGCGACAATCCACGTGAAGTAGAAATTTCGCCCGCTCCGGATCAAGGGGACCACCGCAGGGTCCGGAGCGGGCTGGCGCGTGGCGAGCCACGCGCGTCCTGATTGTGAGTGGGACCGTTCTGGTCCCCGGAAGCGATCCGGCCCGGTCTTTCGACCGGGCCGGGTGCAGTTCCTAGTTGGCTTCGACGAGCCCTTGCTCGCGTGCGGCTTCACGCATCGCTTTTTGCAGTTTCTCGAAGGCCCTGACCTCGATCTGGCGGATGCGCTCGCGGCTGACATTGTACTCAGTCGAGAGGTCTTCCAGCGTGGTCGGTTCTTCCTTCAGGCGCCGCTCGGTGATGATGTGGCGCTCGCGTTCGTTGAGCGACTCCATCGCACGTTCGAGCAGGCTCATGCGTGCGCCGAACTCGTCGGTCTCGGCAAGGCGATCAGCCTGGCCGGGCGTGTCGTCGGCGATCCAGTCCTGCCATTCGGCTTCGCCGTCCATGCCCCCGATGGGAGCATTGAGCGAGGCGTCGCCGCCGGAGGCCATGCGCCGGTTCATCGAAGTGACTTCATCTTCCGTCACGCCGAGCTTGGTCGCGATCTTGGTGAGGTTCTCCGGACGCAGGTCGCCTTCCTCCATGGCGGAGATTTCGCCCTTGAGACGGCGCAGGTTGAAGAACAGCTTCTTCTGCGCGGCGGTCGTGCCCAGTTTCACCAGCGACCACGAGCGCAGGATGTATTCCTGGATCGCGGCGCGGATCCACCACATGGCATAGGTCGCCAGGCGGAAGCCCTTGTCCGGGTCGAACTTCTTCACCGCCTGCATCAGGCCGACGTTACCCTCGGAGATGACCTCGCCCATCGGCAGGCCATAGCCGCGATAACCCATGGCGATCTTGGCCACGAGACGCAGGTGCGACGTCACCATCTTCTCGGCGGCTTCCGAGTCCTGATGCTGCGCCCAGCGCTGGGCGAGCATGAACTCTTCGTTCTTCTCGAGCAGCGGGAATTTGCGGATTTCTGACAGGTAACGCGACAGCCCTTGTTCAGGGGAGAGTGCGATTGCGAGGCTGGCCATGTTCCGTCTCCTTCTTTTCTCGTCCGCGCCACCCAACTGGGGAGGAAGGCTCGCGGATCGCTTGTTATTACCCCGGCACGTCTGGGCCCCGTGGACCCTGACGCCCCTTAATACTGAAGGTTCTCGGCAGGATTGTGGTCCCGCCCCCGTCCGTCGTAGGTCCAAGATGGGGACCGAAACGCGGCGTTAAAGGGGCGGCTGGGGCTATGGTTTCTGCCGATATCGAGCAGCCCGCCTAATAGGCGACTCTCCCGGTCGGCTTTTGACGTGCCCCTGCCTGCGCCGCAGGCTCGCCCAACCTCGTACCAGATGGTAGCGTCCGTGCCACATGCAAGGGAGGCAGGGATGAGACTTTCAAGGCTTTTGGCGGCGGCGATCCTGGCCGCAGCAGGCGCGGGCGCGGCGGTCGCCCAGCAGCCCGAACAAGTCATCGCCTTCCTCGACAAGAGCGGCGACGGCAAGTGCAACCTGGACGAATACCTGATGTACCAGCAGCCCCGCATGGCGGAGTTCGACACGGACAAGAATGGCGAGCTGAACCAGGCCGAATTCAAGAGCTCGCTGCAGGGCAAGTCGAAGCAGAACGCGGCCGTCGTCTTCAAGACCTTCAACGCCGAGGGTGGCCGGACGCTCACCCAGCGCGAATTCCTCGGCTACCACGCCTGGGTGTTCAAGAACTACGTCGACACCGACAAGGACGGGTTCATGTCGGCCGAGGAATGGTCGAAAATCATGGCCGCCGCAGGTTGATCGTCGCGGCGTCATCATCTCGTTCGCGATTTCTGTCGCATTCGGGATGCAACGCTGGCAGATTGATCGCTCGTGCAGCTCCAGGAGACGGAGGGGGCAGCATGCTTGCTGCAAGACGATCGCGGGCTGGGTGGCTGACGGTCGGGGCAGGTGTAGCGGCGGCTTTGCTCGCCGGCTGCGGAAGCGTTCCTCTATTGGGCGGCGCACCACCCCAGATCGAGCCGGGCCTTGTTCAGGCCTCGGCTCCGGGCGGCAACCCGGAAAGGCCCGCCTTCTTCGTCCAGTGGAAGCCCGGCGGCCTGCCCGGCCTCACCAAGCGCCCGGCGATCGACAAGACCACCGCCATGCCTGAATACCCCGCCTCGGCCGTGCGGAATGGGGATACCGGCACGACATCGCTGGAATCCTGTCTCACCGTCGATGGCCGTCTGGTCGACACCTACATCACGAAGTCCTCGGGCTCGAAGGTGCTGGACGAGGCGACGCTCGAATGGACCAGGACCGCCAAATACCAGCCCGCCGAATTCAACGGCGAAGCCTTCGCCATCTGCGGCTACCGCTTCGACTACGAATGGCGCGTCGTCGACGGCAACCAGCGGTAAGGTGCTTCCAGCGATCGCTTCGCCCCGGAACGGCGCCTCATCGCCAGCAACTAGCAACCGTCCTTTGGCGTGCGGAATGAATCGCCCTAATCGCGACCTGCGAGGTGCTGCGCCCCTCGCCTAATCGGTGGTCAGGCGGGAAAAGGGGACTTCCCGGCGCAAGAGACGGGAAGGACTCTCCATGAAATCGGTATTGTCTGGCGTCAGCGCACTCGCGCTGCTGTGTCTGGCGGCTTGCGGCGGCGAAGGTCCGTCCACGGCCGGAGAAGCCGCCGCAGGCGGCGAGACGGCTATCGCGGGAACCGTCCCGGCGGCCAGTGAGCCCGGCACGCCGGCGCCTGCCGCAGCCACGGCGAAGCTGCTCACGCCGCCCAGCTGGTTCCCCTCCGATTGGGACCAGGGCGCCTATCGCGGCGCCGAGCCGAACTACCAGCCTGACCTGATCCACAAGCTGCGCCAGGAGCTGCAGCTCACGGCGCCGTTCACGCTGTGGGCGGTCGCGCACGACACGCTCATCGACGAGAAGTTCGAGCCGGTCTGGGTGTGGTGGACGGCGCTGCGCTCCTGTCAGAAGGGCATCCAGATGTCCGAGGATCTCGCCGGCGAGTTCGGCGACCGCGAGCGCGGCAAGGCGGCGCTCACAACTGCGCGCAACGAACTCAAGGCCTGGGCCGCGACGCAGCCAGCCGACATGACGATGTATTTCACCGCCAATCTCGGCCAGTGGAACGAGAAGACCGGCAACTTCCCGCTCACCAATCTCGGCCGTGCCTACAACATCAATGCGCTCGAGGTCGAGAAGAACGTCGACTCGCTGTTCATGGATGGCGCCGAGGTGCTGCTCTATTCCGACGCGAACGGGCAGGGCATCTCGCAGCTGCGCGCATCGACCTCGAACGTGCAGTGCGTCGCGCCCGACAACCAGACCTACTACACCTTCTCGCGCGACTCGCAGTGGTTTGTCGTGTTCGGCGAGGCCGAGCGCGGCATGGGCGGCCAGATCAACTGGAAATCGCGCCCGCAAACGCCTTCGTTCGGGATGACACGCGAACAGGCTGCGGCCCTCGCCCAGCGCAATCCCGAGCGCAAGGTCATGGTGTCGGTCACCTTCGGACCCGGCGGTGACAGCTTCGTGCAGAGCATCGACCACTCGGCTATCCGCGCGGCCCTGAAGACCGTCACGATCACTGACGCCCTCGACGGCTCCACCTTGGCGACGAAGACCTACTGACGGACCGCCGCCGCGCCAGCGGCGAGGTCCGCTGCTGCTCCCACCGTCTCGTCGCTTCGCGCCGATCGTCAACGCTGCGCGTTGACCCCGCCAGTCCTCCGGACTTGAGTAGGAAACACGAACGCCCAACACCACCGGCGTCTTTCCTCCCCCGCCTTCGGCGGGGGAGGTGGATCGCGGCGAAGCCGCGAGACGGTGGGGGCAGTCACAAATCTCACAACGTGGACGCGCTCACGATGGGGTCATTCTCGGGACAAGTCCGAGAATGACCGCGTCGAAAATCGCTCAACTGTAGGAAACAGCTGCGACTACTTCGTAGGACAGCCAAAAAACATCCCGCGCTCTTTCAAGCCGCTAGCCGCGCAAACTGTAGGACGCAGCTGTTTTCTTTCAGCAGGGCACCTGACCGGGCGCATACTCCACCCATCGCTTCCGCATGGAAGGGCAGCCGATCACTGTTCACCGGCGCGGGGGCGATGCGTTCGAGCGTGGAGTTAGGCTTTCAGACCATCGAAGCCGAAGCTCAGCCCCCGCGAATGCCGAGGTCAAGCCATCGGCCAAGCGGGGAGGATTTCCGGGACCCCGGCTGAACACCCTGCGGGGCCCGCACGCCACTGGCGATACCAACGGCAGAGGGATGAAACGATGCTCCCTTGTCCGAGGCTGGCGTAACAACGAACGCGGGGACGCGGGTGATCCGCTTTCCTTCCATCCACTACCGGTAGCCGCCTCACGGCGGACGCCAACCAGCGGGGCATCCCCCGCGTCCCCGGCCCTTCCATTTGGGCCACGAACGACAGCATCGCAGGCGGTGAGCACCGGCTTGACCGAGAGATCACGCCCACGCCCCATGGTTCGACGGGCTCGCAGGCGGAACATGTCTGAAAACCCGAGCGCCTAGACCGGCATCGCGCGCAGCGCATCGATCAGGTCAGCCATATCCGCCGGTGGCGGGCGTTCAAAGCGCAGCTGCTTGCCCGTGATCGGATGCACGAAGCCGAGGATGGCCGCATGCAGCGCCTGCCGCTCGAAGGCTTTCGCCGTCGCGGTGGCGCGCTCGAAGGCGGGGCCCTTGCCGTCGGCGCGGAGCCAGCGGTGCTTGCCATAGGTCTGGTCGCCGAGCACCGGCGCCTGGATGTGGGCCATGTGCACGCGAATCTGGTGTGTGCGTCCGGTCTCAAGCCGGCATTCAACGAGCGCCGCGGCGGGCTGTGTGCCGGTCGCATCAAGGCGGCCGTAGGTTTCGAGGCCGCGATAGTTGGTGATGGCGATCTTGCCTTGCGGCAGGTCGTTCTCCTGGCTCGAGTCATCGGACCAGTGGTCGGCGCGGAAATGCTTTTCCTTCATCACCGCCATCTTCTTGCGGTCGCTCGGTGAGCGGCCGATGTACGTCTCGATGCGTCCCACCAGCGGCCGAGGCGCGCCACGCGTCACGGCGAGGTAGGCGCGCTCGATGTCATGCGCCGCGAACATGGCGGTGAGGGCAGTGTGCGCCGCCTCGCTCTTGGCGGCGACCATCACGCCGGACGTGTCCTTGTCGAGCCGGTGCACGATGCCGGGCCGCGCAACGCCGCCGATGCCGGTCAGCTCCGGTCCGCAATGGTAGAGCAGTGCGTTGACCAGCGTGCCGATCTCCGAACCGCCTGCCGGATGCACGACAAGGCCGGGCGGCTTGTCGATGACGATCAGGTGCTTGTCCTCGAACACGACGTCGAGCGGGATGTTTTCGGGCTGTGGCAGGGCATCGACGGGCGGGGGCAGGTCGATCGCATAGACCGCTCCGGGCACGACCTTGGCGCTCGCGTCGGTGGCCGGCTTGCCGTTGGCGGTCACCCGGCCTTCCTCGATCAAAACCCGCAGGCGCGAGCGGGACATGCCGGTTCCAGCGTCCGCCAGCCATTTATCGAGGCGCGCGCCTGCGGCTTCCGCAGGGGCGGTCAGACTTAGGGCTGTGGGCTGTTCGGCCGTCATGCTTTCGTCGCGGTCGCCTGAGAGGTAGGGATTCGGGCAACTAACCCGGCGAGAGGGATAAATCCATGACCAGGCTGACGCGGCGCGGCGCTTTGGGGCTGGGTGTAGCGGGATTGGGGGCCGCGGCCTGCACCACGACGGCAGGCGAGGCGGCTTATTCAGGCAAAGCCTCGTTCGCCCACGGGGTCGCCTCGGGCGATCCGACGCAGACCAATGTGATCCTCTGGACCCGGATCACGCCCGATGCGCAGGGCCCCGTTCCAGTCCGCTGGAACGTCTCGCGCGACGCTGCCTTCAAGGACGTGGTTAAGAAGGGAACGTTCGTCGCCGGGCCGGAGCGCGACTACACGGTCAAGATCGACGTCGATGGCCTCGAACCCGGCCGCCAGTATTTCTACTGGTTCACCGCCGGACGGGCCTCCTCCCCAAGCGGCGCCACCCGCACCCTGCCGGCCACCGGCCTCGCCGATTTCCGCATGGCAGTCGTCTCCTGCTCCAACTGGCCGTTCGGCTATTTCAACGGCTATCGCGAGATCGCCAAGCGCGCGCAGGCCGCGCCCGGCCTCGACGCTGTCATTCACCTCGGCGACTACATCTACGAATACGGCGTCACCGGCTATGGCGGCGCCGTCGGCAAGGAGCTCGGCCGCGACCACGAGCCCGCCAACGAATGCGTATCGCTGACCGACTATCGCACGCGCTACGCCCAGTACCGCTCCGATCCCGACCTGCAGGCCGCGCACGCTGTAGCCCCATGGTTCGTCACCTGGGACGACCATGAAACGGCGAACAACTCCTACCGCACCGGCGCCGAAAACCACCAGACCGACACCGAGGGCGAATGGAGCGTGCGCAAGGCCGCAGCGATCCAGGCCTTCCTCGAATGGATGCCGATGCGCGATCCGGTCGCGGGCAAGGCGCGTGAATCGATCTGGCACAAGGTCGACATCGGCGACCTCGCAACGCTGTTCCTGCTCGAAAGCCGCCTCGTGGGTCGCGGCGACGATCTCACCTATGGCGAGATCTACATGGCGCCCGACGCCGAACGCCCCGCGCTCGCCAACACGCTCAAGGCCAAACTGGCCGACCCGAACCGCACCATGTTGGGACTCGAACAGGAAGCATGGCTCGCCGACGAGCTCAAGAAATCGACCGCGTCGAAGAAGAAATGGCAGGTGCTGGGCAATCAGGTCACCATGGCCAAGGTGAAGATGCCTGACCTGCAGGCGGGCCTCTCGCCCGAACAGTGGGAGAAAGTCCCGCAAGGCTCGCGCCGGTCATGGTCGTCGGCCCGCTATGGCCTCGACTGGAATCCGGATTCCTGGAGCGGCTACCCCGCGGCGCGGGAGCGGCTCTATGCCAGCGCCAAGGCCGCCAACGCCCGCCTCGTGGTCCTGACCGGCGACACCCACACCGGCTGGGCCAACCAGCTGCACGACAATGCCGGCCAGCAGCGCGGCGTCGAATTCGGCTGCACATCCATCACCTCGGCCGGGGCAGGCGACAACCTGCCGTTCGAGGAGCTCAACTGGCTGATGCCGGAAGCGAACCAGGAAGTGCTGTATTACAACGCCTTCGCCAAGGGCTTCACCGTGCTCACCCTGACGGCCGATCAGATCGATGCGGAGTTCGTCAAAGTCTCGACCATCAAGTCGCGTGACTATTTTGCATCGACCGATGCCCGGTTCGCAGCCCGGGCCAATGAAGTCGGAGGCATGGGCAGCCTGCAGAAAGTCATGGGCGGGGCGTCAATCAAGGCTAGCTGACGCTCAAAATGGAGGCGCTGGACGCAGCGAATCCGGGGCATTTCCGGGGATTAATGGCCCACCGGAAAGGCCGCATTAACGGGCGCGGGACTAGCTTTCCCCGGGTTGTTTTCTTGATATTGCGCCCCAGGGGTTTCCCGCCTTGTCATCTTCCTCCGGCATCGACGCTGCGGCGTTGCTCGAGCAGCTTCATGCGCTCGGAACGGCGGCGGTGCGCGTCGACGAAGATGGCCTCATCGGCGGCGCCAACGAAACCTTCCTGCAGCTGACGGGGATCGCAGCTGACCGGCTGACCGGTGTCGGGCTCACCGAATTTCTCGAGTCCGCATCGGTCGAGCACAAATCTTACGGCGACGGCGTCGTCTATCGCTTCGAGCATCCGAAAGGCGACCGTTGGCTGCGTCCGCGCCGCGGCCGCGCGCGGAGCCTCGGCGTCGTCATGTTCTCCGACGTCACGGCCGAGTGGTCGATGCTCGGCAAGTTGGTCGCCACCATCGACGTGCGCGACCGCCTGATGCGCGATGCCGACATCGGCATGTTCCGCTTCAATCCCGACGACGAGACCTTCAGTTTCTCCGAAGCGCTGATGAACCGTGGCGGCCCGATGCCGAGCTATCACCTGTCGGAGATCGTCAAGGATCTGCACCAGGATGATGTCGAGAAGGACCGTCAGGTGCGCGAGCGGCTGACGCTGCAGGGTGGCACGGCGACCTTGCACCTCCGCCGCCGCAAGCCGGACGGCACATGGCGCCACACGCTCGCCCAGTTCACCTCGGGCCGCAAACTCCCGTCGGGCAAATACGAGATTTTCGGCCTGTCGCAGAACATCACTGAACTTGTGGACGCGCGCGATCAGGCGGCCGTGATGCACGACCGCCTCGAGATCGCCATGTCGGCCGCGAGCGCGGGCGTCTACGAGATCGACCTGCGTTCGTCCGAACGCTGGACATCGCCGCAATACCAGGACCTGGCTGGTTCCGAGGCGCTCGCGCGCCATTCGATGAAGCCGTTCGGCATGTATCATGACGACGACATCAACATCGTGCGCGAGAGCTGGGAGCGCTGCCTGCGCTCGCAGGAAGTCGAGTCCATCGATGCGCGGCTGTACCGCCCCAAGGGCGACGAGCAGTGGGTTCGTATCTTCATGCGCGTGCAGCGCAACGAGCACGGCGTGCCCGTGCGCGCCGTCGGATTGATGCTCGACATCCAGGAAGAGAAACTCGCCGAACTGGCGCTGATCGAGGCCAAGAAGCAGGCCGAGGCGGCGACCGTCGCCAAGTCCAACTTCCTCGCGTCCATGAGCCACGAGATCCGCACGCCACTGAACGGCGTGCTCGGCATGGCGCAGTCGCTGGTGAATGACGGCCTGCTGGGCGACCAACGCGAGAAGGTCGATGTCATTCTCGAGTCCGGCAAGACGCTGACGGCGCTGCTGAACGACGTGTTGGACCTCTCCAAGATCGAAGCCGGGAAAATGCAGATCGCGGCCGTCGACGGTGAGCTCGCCGTGACGTTCGATCGCCTGCGCCAGCTGTTCCTGTCAAAGGCGGTGGAGCGCGGCCTCAACATCGATCTCGATATCCAGCCAGGCATGCCGGCGCTGCTGCACTACGACCCGGTGCGCGTGCGTCAGTGCGTTGGCAATCTCCTGTCGAACGCGATCAAGTTCACCGAGCGCGGCCACGTGAAAATGTCGGTCGGCGCGGAAGAATTGAAGCCCGGCGAGTGGCGCATCAGCGTCGCCATCACGGACACCGGCATCGGCATGACGGAAAGCGTGCGCGCCAAGCTGTTCTCGACCTTCACGCAGGCCGACGAGACGATCACGCGCCGTTTCGGCGGCACGGGCCTCGGCCTCGCCATCACGCGCCAGCTGGCGCATCTGATGGGCGGCGATGTTTCGGTGGAAAGCGAGCCGGGCGTTGGCTCCACCTTCACGCTGACCTTCATGGCGGGCGCCGTGGACGAGATGGCGCCGGTCGCCTCGAACGAACCCGTCATTCCTGCCGTCAGCGAAGCGGCCGTGAAGCGCCTGCGAGGGATCAAGGTTCTGTTGGTCGACGACAACGCCGTGAACCGGCAGGTGGTGAAACTTTTCACCGCACAGCTTTCTCCGAAATTCGTCGAAGCCGTGAACGGGCAGGAGGCGATCGACCGTCTGCACGACGAACAGTTCGATCTCGTCCTGCTCGACGTCCACATGCCCGTCATGGACGGCAAGGAAGCCATCAAGCGCATCCGCGCCAGCAGCGAGGCCTGGCGCGACCTTCCTGTGATCGCGCTGACGGCGGACGCGATGAGCGGCGACCGCGAGAAGTATCTTGCCCTCGGCATGTCGGACTATGTGTCCAAGCCGCTCGACCAGCGCGAGCTGACGGCGAAGATCGCCGGCGTCATGGGCGTTCGTTCCCTGCTCGCTGCCGAAGCAGCCTGATATGAACACCACGATCCGTCCCGCTTGGGATGCTGATGGAACCTGAGCGGGTGGAGCCCGTTTGGTGTTCGTTAGAGACGTGTGGATTTTTCAAAGAAGCAATTGAGGGACGGGTGCTGTCAGGATCAGCGCCCGGAATAGGACCCATGCCTAGTCGCAACCTCATCGCCAAACTGAAGGGGCACTTTCCCGTTGGCCACGAACTGCGTCAGGATCTTGAGGCGCTTGTGCGTGACCGTGTGACGTATGAGACCGGCGACACGATCATCCGTACGGGCGACAAGTTCACCGGGCTGTATCTGGTTGAGGACGGCTGGGCGCTTCGGGCGCGTTACCTGCCGGGAGGCTCGCGGCAGATTGTCAATTTCGCGCTCCCCGGCGACTTCCTGAATTTCACTTCGCTGATGTTCCAGCAGTCGGAGTACGACCTCGTGGCGCGCACGCCTCTGGCGTTGTGGAAGCTGCAGGCGAAGAACTTCCGCGAGATGATGGCCCGCCATCCTGGCCTTGCCGAGGCGCTGGTGTGGTCCAACGCGCACGAGGAGATGCTGCTGGCCGAGCGCGTTGTCTCGCTTGGCCGGCGCGATGCGACGCAGCGGCTGGCCCATGTGCTGTGCGAGATCGTGGCGCGGCTTGAGCTGATCCAGCGGCACAAGGGCGATGTGCTCTACCTGCCGCTATTGCAGGATGATTTTGCCGACATTCTCGGGTTAAGTGTGATCCACATCGTGCGGGTATTCAACCGGCTCGAGCAGATGGGCGCGGTCGAATACCGTTCTCGCAAGGTGAAGCTCGTTGATCTTGCAAAGCTGAGAAGCATCGCCGGTTTCGACGGCGACTATCTACACTTCTCGCACCGCAAGGACGCGCTGCCTCCCGGAACCGACCTCTAGGGCTTCAGAACCACGCGCCCGACGATCGTGCCTTCGCGCAGCTGGTTGAGCGTGGCGTCAGCCAGATTGAGCGGGCGCGTCTCCACCGGGATCGGCGCGATCTTGCCGGCGCGAACCAGCTCCATCATCTCGCGCGTCTCGCCGAGCGGCCCCGTGTAAGAACCGACGATGGAGTAGGGGCGCCCCGGGAAGGTCGGAATGGGCGCCGCGAACTTGCCGCCGAACAGGCCGACCACGATGATCTCGCCGCCGCGCCGGATGGCGCCGTTGGCGAAGTTCAGCGAGGGCGTTGAGCCGACGAAGTCGACGGCCGCGGCAACGCCGCCGCCGGTGTCGACCTTCAGCTTTTTCAGCGAGTCCGCTTCCTTCGAATTGTAGACGGCGCTGGCGCCGGCGGCCATCGCGGCGTCGAGCTTCTTCGCATCGATGTCGCAGCCGATGATCTTGTTGTTCGGGAACATGGCGCGCGCGAACTGCAGGCCCATCATGCCTACGCCGCCGAGGCCGACGATGGCGATGGCTTCGCCTTCATACGCAGTGCGGACTTTCTTCAGCGCCGAGAATGCCGTGATGCCTGAACACATGTAAGTGGCGGCGAGGCCCTCGGGCACGCCGGTTGCGTCGAGCAGGTATTTCGGGTGCGGCACGAGGACGTATTCCGAATAACCGCCGGCGACCTGGATGCCGAGCTGGCGCGGCTTCGAGCAGATGTGTTCCTGATCGCGCTTGCAGGTCGCGCACTCGCCGCAGCCGATCCACGGGAAGACGACGAAACGCTCGCCCACCTTGCGGCCTTCGAGTAGCGCCTGTGCATCCGGTCCTACGGCCGAGAGCGTGCCTTCGATCTCATGACCGAGCGTGTGGGGCAGCGTGCGGCCCTTGGACCAGTCGATCTTGTCGCCATCCCCGATGTCGACATGGCCGTCCTGCAGGTGGACGTCGGAATGGCAGACGCCGGAGTAGGTGATCTTCACAACCACTTCCGTGCCCTTCGGCGCGGGAATGTCGGAGGTGACTTCCTCAAGCGGTGCGCCGTAGGCGACGATGGCTTGGCTCTTCATGGACGCACTTCCTCCGCGGATGACGTTTTGCGTTAGCAACGCCAGACGCGGATGGGAAGAGCTATCGCGTGGTCAGTTAGCCGGAGGCGCGCAGGGCGGCGGCAAGGCCGCTTCGCTCGACTTCATCGCCGGCGGTTCGCACGGCGGCGGCTTCGGCGGGCCGGCATCGTTCGGGCTCGCTTTTGTCGAGATCAGCTCGACGGTGACGGCCAGCGTCCTGTCCTCGGCGCTTGTGGTCACAACGGGTGCATCGACGCCGGTGACGGGCTTCGTCCAGTCGGTGCGGCCGGATGGCGGCTGCGCCAGCACGGGCGCGGCGAGGGCAAACGAAGCGGCGAGGACGAGTGACAGTTTCATCATGTCAGTTCTGCACGTTCGGATGGCTCGGCGCCAGAGGTAGGCGCGGGACAAACGGAGGAGCATCCGGATCGGGAACATAGAGCGGGGGCTTTACGCCAGGTCCGGGCATCGCGCTGTAGCGCTCCAGCTTTTCCCGTTCACGATCAACACAGGCTTTGAACGCTTCCAGCAGCTCCTGCTTCCGGTCGGCCTGCAGCTTGGCGAGTTCCTCCTCGCAGGGTTGAGCCCCACGCCTGATGAGCATGCCATCTGTCGGCCGCTCCATCCGCAGCAGCAGGTCGTTCATGTAAGGCTGACTGTAGTCCACGCCGACGCCGTCATGCGGCACGCGTGGCTGTTCGAGATTCTCTTGCGCGAATGCCGGCGCGGTGAACGCGAGCGATGCGATCGCTAGGAACACGTACTTCATGATCCGGGCCTCCAACCTGGCCAGAAGACTAGCACAGTTCGGAGGCCCGGACAGGGTTTGCGAGTTAACGCAAGGGTGAAGGCGCGTCGACCATTACGGCAGGTTCCGATGCAGGCGCCATGCTCTCGGCTCGCGTGGTGGGGAACTGGGGCGGAGGCGGCCCGATGCACCGCAGCAGAAGGCGGGCGCGGTCTTCCTGGCTCACGGCATCATCGATTAGTTCATCCAGTGGCGTATCGGGCGAAGGCTCAGCAGCGGCCGGCGCGGGCTGCGCGTTCAGCGAAAGCTGGTTGGTCTGCGCGAAGGTCGGAGAAGAGAGCAGCACGGCGATGACAATCGCGGCGCCGGTAATCGTGAGGGCTCGGTTCATGTTCATCTTCACCTCCCGTTTGAAGATGACCGAGCTTGCTGTCCGCCTGCGGCGGATTACGGGGGTAAAATGGGGAGATGCTGGGGCGAAAGATTAACTCGGCGGACGCGTGTTAATGTTGCGGCGCGGCCTGCATGAGCTTTTCCCAGAGATGCTGGTCGAACTCGCGGTCCGGCGCGGCTTGCCCCGTGCGCACAACGATCAGCTTGCGGCTGGGCACGACATAGAGCTTGCGATCCTGCGCGCCCATTGCGGCGACCATGTCGGCAGGCGCCGCTTGGATGAACTGTCCCGGACGGCGCGAACCATTGGCGCTTGCCACTTCAGTGCTGCCGTTCAGCCACCAGAGATGTCCGTAGGCCGGATTGGTCTTGGAGCGCACGAACAGCGCATCGAGTTGCGCCTTCGAGATCACGCGCGTTCCATCCGCCGCAACGCCGCCATCGAGCACGAGCTGTCCCATGCGCGCGATGTCGCGCGGCGTGGTGGCAAGGCCGGTGGGGTTGCCCGAGTCCGCCAGCGCGCGGGGCCGCTTGCGCCAGGCCGTGTCCTTCATGCCGGCCGGAGCAGCGAGCCAGTCCTGCGTCAGCTGATCGAGCGGCAGTTTCGACGCGCCTTCAAGCACGCGTTTCATAACGGCGTAGGCCGGCGTGTTGTAGAAGAACTTCGTGTCGGGCGCCGCTTCGTAGCTGAGGTTCTCCTTCAGCCCGGAGTTCATCTCTATCAGGTTGCGAACGCGGATCGCGGCTTCCTGTTCAGCGGTTGCTTTCGACCATCCCGTGCCAGTGTAGGCGGAGACAGGCTTCGAGAGGTCGAGCAGGCCCTTGTCGATGGCGATGCCGGCAAGCAGGGCGACGAAGCTTTTCTGCTGCGAGGCGACGTCCTCCAGCAGCGCGCCACCGGCGGCCGTGCCGTGGACGAAGTTCGCGCGGAATGTTTCGGCGTCGTCGGGCAGCGGCCAGTATTTCTGAACCACGACGCGATTGTCTTGGATGATGACGAAGCCGGTCGATTTCTGCGTGCCTACCCAATCTACAACTTCAGAGAGGCTGGCCTTCCAGCCGGCGTCGGTCGCGGAGATCGTGGCGGGTTCGCCACTGCCTGTGACGGGCGATGTCGTGCAAGCGGCCAACGCCAGCGCGGCGATGAGGGCGAGGGGCTTCAGCATGGGCGTCTCCCGGAATCGTCTTTGTCCGAAGTGTTACCGGATAGTACCGAACAACGCCAGTTGTGCCGATCAACCTTCCTTGAGGCCGGCCGTCGATGCGAGTCTGTAAAAGCACGACCGGCGGCCCGTGTGACAGGCAGCGCCCGTCTGACGGACCTTGAGAAGCACGGCGTCCTGATCGCAGTCGACGCGGATCTCGGCGACGTGCTGTTCGTGGCCCGACGTGTCGCCCTTGCGCCAGAGCGCCCTGCGCGAGCGGGACCAGTAGACGGCGCGGCCGGTATCGATGGTCTGCTGCAGCGCCTTGGCGTTCATCCACGCCAGCATCAGCACTTCGCCCGTATCGGCATCCTGGGCGATCGCGGCGATGAGGCCATCAGCATCGAATTTTGGGCGAAGCTCGATTGTCTCATCCTGGGCGGAGCCGGAAAGGGGCGGGGCGAATGTCATGCCCCGCCGCTTAGCGCGAAATCAGGACGGCGTCACGAGCGGGTCGCGTGTTCGATGACGATGTCCGTCCAGAGCTTCTGGACCTCGCCGATGCCTTCCTCGAACGCCTTGGTCTCGGCGCGCATGCGCGCCTTGTCGGCGGCGTCAGCAGTGGCCCAGATGTTGGAGCGTTGCTGTTCGGAGGCGGTCGTTTCGCCCGTGCCGTAGATGAAGCCGGTACGCACGTCGATCACGGCGAAGGACAGCGTCGAGGTGACGATGGCGTTCTCGGTGTCGAACATGCCGAGCGAGATCGTCTGCAGCGGCCCGATCTGCTGCGATTCACGGCGGAAGGCCGTATCCAGCGTGTAGACCAGCAGTGCGTCCGCCTTCAGTTGGGCGGCCGACTGGCGCAGGTCGCGCGTCGATTGCAGGTTGGTCGGCAGGAGGATGCGGGCCATCGGAGCGACGGCGGCGATGCGTGGCATCGTCGAGAGCTTCTTGAACGAGTCCTCGTTCTCGATGTCGCGGACGGTGACAACGCTGAACCTGCCGCTGCCATAGCCGGCATTGGTCATCGACTGATAACCCGAGGCTGCAACACGCGCGACGGCGAGGCGCGCCGGGAAGATCATGGCCGGTTCGCGCTTGTACGCTTCGGCGATGTCTTCGTCCTTCTCGGAGATGGAAGCCAGCGAAACGCCGCCGGCGGGTGTGGTGTAGTGCGTCGCGCAGGCCCCGAGGAAAGCGAGGCAGGCGGCGGCCAGGATGAATTGTTTCATTGAAGTCCCCTCATTCAGCGTGCGCGAAGGAAGGTCGCCAAGCGTGGCGAATATGCGGCTCTCCTAGGGCGCTCTCTTGAAACCTGACGGGCTGCGCGCCACGGTCTCGCGATGAAACAGATTCTGGCGAGCGTGCTTCTGATGACCATGGCGGGTTGCGCGAGCGCGCTGCCGGTCGATGTCTCTTCGCCCGCTGCGGATTGTTCGCCGTCAGGGTGGGATCGCGCGAAGCTCGATGCGCTGAAGGGTGCGAAATTCGAGATCGCGGATGAGGCCACGCGGCAAACCTTCGCGAAGGCGATCGTGGCGTGCCTCGCGAGTCCCGATCCGGCGCTGCGCGACGGGATTGCGTATGAAGCGCTGACCCACATGCTGCGCGGCAAGCAGCTGAGCGTCGAGACCACGCGCGCGCTGAAGGCAGATCTGCTCGCGCGGCTCGCGGGCCCCGAAGGCGACGGGTTCGCGCGCTCGTTCGCGGCGCTGGCCCTGTCGGAAGTCGCGCGGACGGATCGGATCGAAGCATGGATGAGCGAAGACGAGCTGATCGCGCTTCTCGTCGATGCGCAGCATTGGTTCATCAACATCTCGGACTATCGGGGCTTCGATCCCCGCGACGGCTGGCGACATGCCGTGGCGCACGGATCGGACCTGCTGATGCAGCTGGCCCTCAATCCGCGTATCGACGCGGAAGGGTTGCGGCTGATCGTGTCGGCTGTGGGCGTGCAGGTTGCGCCGAAAGGCCATGCCTATGTGTTCGGCGAAAGCGACAGGCTGGCGCGGCCCGTCCTGGTCGCCGCGGCGCGGGGCGGGCTGAGCGAGGCGCAGTGGAGCGAGTGGCTGAAGGCGATCGCAACGCCGCCGGAAAGCATCGACCTGTTCGGCTCTGCCGAAGGACTCGCGTGGCGGCACGATGCCGACGCGTTCCTGCGGACGCTCTATGTGAATGCCAGGCTCGGCTCCGATCCGGCGGACGACGTCATATTGCCAGCGGTGGAGGCGGCGCTGAAGGCGATGCCTTAGCTTTCGGCTTCACGCGTTGGAAGCTGACGAGCCGCAGGATGATGATCGCGGTGATGATGCACGGCCCGGCGAAGATCAACGACGCACGGATATAGGAGCCGGAGACCTGCACGGCCGCCTCGAAACTGTAGATCGGATACCAGCCGAGCAGACCCAGCGAATCGCCCTGCTGCTGGAAATACCACGAGATCAGCGCATAGACCGGGCCGGTCACGGCGCAGGCGCCGAGCACGCTGAAGATGACAAAGGCCGACAGCGCGGAAATCCCGTAGCCGCCCTCGCGCACGAAGAACATCGCGAACAGGATGCCGAGTTCGAGCGGCGCGGCAACGTGCCAGGCCCAGACGGCGTAGTTGAATTCGCTGATGCCCCACAGATGATGAACGAAGAATCCGGCCGGATTGCCCGGCCCGGCCGCCAACCAGCCGATCAGGCACAATATTCTCGCCGGCTGCCGGAATTCGAGCATGCCGCTGGCGTTGACGTAACTGGACGGCATTCTGTCTCCCCCGTGGTGGGAGGAGGCTAAAACGCCGGAGCGCGGATGTGAAGCTGAGTTCCGCCCGGTCTACCGGCCCGACAGGCGCAGGAAGCGCTCACGCAGTTCCTTGTCGGACTTGAAGACGCCCGAGAACTGCGTGGTGATGGTCGAGACGTTCGGGTGGTGAACGCCGCGCGTCGTCATGCACTCGTGCTTCGCGTCGATCAGCACGGCGGCGCCCATCGGCTTCAGCGTGTCCTGGATCGCGTTGAGGATCTGCGAGGTCATGGTCTCCTGGGTCTGGAGCCGCTTGGCGTAGATCTCGACCACGCGGGCGAGCTTCGAGATGCCGACGACATTGTCGAGCGGCATGTAGGCGACGCACGCCTTGCCGAGGAACGGGGCCATGTGGTGTTCGCAATGGGATTCGACGTCGATGTCGCGGAGCATGACGATGTCGTCGTAGCCCTTCACGTCCTCGAACACGCGCGAGAGGTAATCTTTGGGGTTTTCATTGTAGCCCTTGAACCATTCCTCGTAGGCGTCGACGACGCGTCCGGGCGTGTCGATCAGGCCTTCACGCTTGGGGTCATCGCCGGCCCAGGCGATGAGGGTGCGGACCGCATCCTCGGCTTCGTCCCGGGAGGGGCGCTTGAATGGCTCAGTCTCGGCCTTGGCCTTGCCTTTGATCACGGCGTCCATGGCCGATCCTTTCGTTACTGGGGCGCTGTTTTCCTTGGAAAACGTCACCCGGGCATCACGACACCCTCGTCATACGTAACAACGCCCAATCAGATTGATCAGGCATGGCGTGCGTGACACATAGGCGCCTCTTGCGGAAACGCCAACAGCACACCGCCGCAAAACCCTTATTGAATATTCCTAACGGAACGAAAAGACCGGCTAAATGGACATCCGTCTCCACAACACGCTGGCGCGCGAAAAGCAGGTGTTTTCGCCCCAAAACCCGCGGCGGGTGACGATGTACGTCTGCGGACCGACCGTTTATTCCTACGCCCATATCGGCAACGCGCGGCCTCCCGTCGCATTCGACGTCCTGTTTCGCCTGCTGCGGGCAAAGTACGGGGCGGACCACGTGGTTTACGCCTCGAACATCACCGACGTGGACGACAAGATCATCGCCGCCGCAGCGGAAACCGGCCGTCCGATCGCGGAGATAACCGCCCTTTATGAGCGGATTTATCGTGAGGACATCGGGGCGCTGGGCGTGATCGAGCCGATCCACCGTCCGCACGCGACCGAGCATGTCGGCGGGATGATCGAGATCATCGAGACGCTGATCGCCAAGGGTCACGCCTATCCCGGCAAGGACGGTGTTTTGTTCGACGTGCCGTCCATGGGCGACTACGGCAAGCTCTCGGGCCGCAGCCGGGACGACATGGTGGCGGGCGCGCGCGTGGAGGTCGATGCCGGTAAGAAAGACCCGGCGGACTTCGCGCTGTGGAAGGCGGCCAAGCCTGGCGAGCCGAAGGAGGCGCGCTGGGACTCGCCGTGGGGCGAGGGCAGGCCGGGCTGGCATATCGAATGCTCCGCCATGGCCAAGGCCGTGCTGGGCGAGACGATCGACATCCATGCCGGCGGGCTCGACCTGATCTTCCCGCACCATGAGAACGAGATCGCGCAGAGCGAGTGCGCCCACGGCAAGCCGATGGCGCGCTACTGGGTCCACAACGGCTTCCTGTCGATGGACTCGGAGAAGATGTCCAAGTCCCTCGGCAATGTGAAGCTGATCCACGAGCTGCTGAAGCTGCACGATGGCGAGACGCTGCGGCTGGCGCTGCTGTCGGCGCACTATCGCGGGCCGCTTGATTTCACGGAGTCGCTACTCAACCAGAGCAAGGCGACGCTGGACCGGCTCTACAATGCGCTGCGCCGGATGAAGGACGCAGACGCGGATGACGTCGGCGCGCCGAAGGCTGTGTTCGCGGCGCTGTGCGACGATCTCAACACGCCGATCGCGCTGGCCGAGCTTTCCGCCTTGGCGACGGAGGCCAACAAGTCCGAGCCGCAGGACTGGCCGAGGCTCAAGGGGCAGATGCTGGCGGCGGGCGCGTTGCTCGGGCTGCTGCAGCGCGATCCGGACGATTGGGCGCGGGGCGATGCCTCGGACGCGCAGCGGATCGATGACATGGTGGCGCAGCGGCTGGCGGCGCGGAAGGCGAAGGACTTCGCCGAAGCCGACCGCATCCGGAAAGAGCTGGCGGCGCAAGGCATCGAGATCATGGACGGGCCGGATGGCTCGACATGGCGCAGACTATAGGCCGGCAGGGTTGCGCACAGGCGGCTGCGCCGCGTCCCTTTGACGGGGCGATGGCGCGGCCTATGCTTGGCGCGTTGGGACAGGTTCCCAGGAAGGGTTAGGCCATGAGGCTGATCGTCGGGGTTATTGCTGCGCTGGCCGTGGCGGCGTGTACGTCCAATCCGATCCAGGGCGGGCCGCGTCCGCCACAGGGCGCGGGGCCGGCCGGCACGCAGTTCGGCTTCTGGGATCGCGACGCGGAAGGGGCGGTGGACGCCTCGTTCCGCAGCTATGTTACGCGCGCTTACAACGCGGGCGATGAGGCGAGTGCGCGGACGGCGCTGGAGCAGGACGGCTTCAAGTGCAGGGACGGCAACCGGCCGGACGGGCGGCCCGTGCCGGTGCTGGAGTGCGAGCGGCTGTATTCCTTCGAGAACGATGTGCACGCGTGGACGGTCGAGTTCTGGCCGAACGAGCCGGAACCGCGTGCGCACTACGCCCGCACGCACATCCGCGACACGACACGCAACTACAAGCCCAAGCGCGGCGGAGGCTGACGCGTTGAGCTTTGTCCTTGCTCCTTCGGAGACCCCCGGCGCCGGGCTGATACGCGTGCTACGCGAGCAGGCGGAGAAGCTGTCGGCCGAGTGCATCGAGGCGAACGTCGACGTCGCCGCGTTCGCGCACAAGGCGCGTGTACGCTGCAAGCGGGCGCGGGCCGTGCTGCGGCTGGCGCGGCCGCTGATGGGCGGCAAGGCGTTCCGGAGCGAGAATGAATGGTGGCGCGATCAGGCAAGGCTTCTGTCGGATCTGCGCGACGCCGATGCGCGTCTGGAAGCTCTGGATTCGCTGCGACCCTTTCTGGTGGGGCGGATCGGGACCGAGAACACGCGCAAGCTGGCCGAGCGGTTCGAGCGTGGACGCACGTCGGTCGAGGCCGGGGAGGCTATCGCAACCTTCATCAAGGCGATCGACGACCGGGCGGACGACCTGATCCCGGAACTCCCGGCGGGTTCGGCAGCGGACATGGTCAACGCGCTGGGCGAGACATACCGGCTGGCGCGAAAGACGATGAAGGTGGCGCTGGAAGAACAGGAACCGGAACTGCTGCACGAATGGCGAAAGCAGGCGAAGTATCACGCGCTGCAGACCCGGTTGCTGAGGCTGACTTTCCCTGATGCGCTAGACAAGCGCGTAGCGGCGGTTCGCGATCTGGCCGAGCTGTTAGGCGAAGCGCAGGACATCGAGATCGTGGCGGCCGGCGCGAAAGGCTGGCGCGAACGGCCGCAGGGCTTCTTCGAAGTGCTGGAGGCGCGTCGCAAGGCGATGGTGACGGGCGCGCGGGCGGCGGGCGCGGCGCTGTTCGCGGAGAAGCCGAAGGCGTGGATGCGGCAGCTGTCGCCGCCCGTGCTGGCGGAATAGCAATGAAGCGGTTTGCAGGTCTTGTGCTGGCGGCGGCAACGCTCGGCGGCTGCATGGTCGTGAACATCGACGAGACGACGGTTTTCTATCCGGTGGCTTACGATCCGGCGCTGGCGCAGCAGACCGGCGAGACGATGACGGGCGAAAAGGCGTTCGCCTCGCAGGAAGCGTGGACCAGCGTCTGGACGCAGCGCGCCAGGAAAGGCCAGCTCCCTGCAGCGGTCGCGGCCTTTCAACCGGCGAAAGTGGAGCACGCGCGCTTCGCCACAATCTCTGGCGGTATCCAGTACACGCTGGTCACGCACGCGACGCCTCAGGATACGCTGATCGTCCGTTGCGGCGGCAATTCCACGACGCGCCAGCATTCGGGCTACAAGTACGCGATCATGGCCGCGCCCTATTGCGACGTCCTGATGTTCGATTATCCCGGTTATGGCGAGACGGGAGGCGATGCGACGCCGGCGCGCTTCCAGCAGATGAGCGAGGAGCTGATCCCGCTGATCCGCGAGAAGCTGGCGGGGCGGAAGCTGGTTCTGTGGGGGCATTCGCTCGGCGGCTTCGTGTGCTCGCAGCTGACCAGCCTGATGCCGGAGGCGGACGGGCTGATCATCGAGACCTCAGCGCGCAATGCGCGGGAAGTCGCGCAGGCGTGGACGCCCTGGTACGCGGCGCCGTTCGTGCGGATCGAGATCGCGGAAGGCTTCGGCAGTCAGGACACGGCCAATGCGCTGAAAGCGTTCAAGGGGCCGGTGCTGGTGCTGGGCGCGGAAAATGACGAGACGCTGCCTGTGCAGCTGGCGCGCTCGGTCGGCAAGGCGCTGAAGGACCAGGGCAACGATGCCGAATACATCGAGTTCAAGGGCGGCGGGCACTCCAACCTGGTGCTGCAGCCAAGCTTCGCGCCGGCGATTGCCGCGTTCTTCGCCAAGGTGAAGAACTGAAGCCTTGATCGCCGCGCCGTTAGCGCCGACATAGCGACCATGTTCGGCGAGCTTTATCACAACCGGGTGCTGGAACTGGCAGCGGATATTCTGCACGTGGGCCAGCTGGCGGATGCGCAGGGATCTTCGCTGAAGGTCTCGCGCGTGTGCGGCTCCACCGTTCAGGTGGACGTGAAGCTCGACACGCAAGGCCGCATCGCCGAGATCGCAGTCGATCCCAAGGCCTGCGCGCTTGGGCAAGCGGCGACGTCGATCCTGGCGCGTCATGCGATCGGGCGGTCGCTCGCCGAGATCGAGGCGGCGCGCGATGCGCTCAACGCGATGCTGAAGGACGGGGCCGAACCGCCGCAGGGCGAATTCTGGGAACTCCGCCACCTGCAGCCCGTGCGGGATTACCCGCCCCGGCATACCTCCACCATGCTGGCCTTCGAGGCCGTGGCCGAGGCGATGAAACAGGCGCTGGCGAAGCGCTAAAATTGTGGGTTCGCCGGGCCGAGCTGGCCCGTAACCATATCCAAAGATATCTGGGGTTGGCTGGCGGCTCGGTCTGAGGGGCGAGCATGGCGGCCGAACCGGGCGCGGCAAAACATATGGATGCATTCCAGATGCGCGTGACAGCCGGAGCGATCCTGCTGTCGGCGATCTATGCGGCGGCCGTGATGCTGCTGGCTTCGCCCGTGTCGTTCTACACGATGGACGATCCCTACATTCACATGGCGCTGGCCGAGAACATCGCGCGCGGGCATTTCGGCGTGAACCTCGGCGAGGCGTCGAATCCGTCTTCCTCGATCCTGTGGCCGTGGCTGCTGGCGGTGTCCGAACGGATGGGCGTAATGCTGTGGGCGTCGTTGCTGATCAACATCGGATGCTTTGTCGGCTCGCTGAACGTTGCGCTGGCGTTCGCGGAGAAGCGGCTGGTTGTCGACGGCGTCGGACGCGAGCGCGTGCTGATCCTGATCGGGCTCGGCTTTGTCGCGTTCAACGTGTTCGGCGTGATGTTCACGGGGATGGAGCACAGCCTGCACGTGCTGCTGACCATCCTCGCCGTCACGCGGGTGATCGATGGCAAGTATGACGTGGTGGCGCTGAATGCGCTGATCCTCGGGCCGCTGGTACGGTTCGAGGGCGCGATCATCCTGACGTTCGGCGTAGGCGCGGCGCTTGTCGACCGGAAATGGGTGTTCGCAGCTGCTGCGGCTGGCGGCGCGGCGTTGCTGGCCGGCGTCTACGCGTGGTGGCTGACCGGGCTGGGGCTGCCTGTGCTACCCAGTTCGGTGCTGAGCAAGTCGGCGGCGTCGAGCAGCCTGGTGGAAGGCGGCGGGGGGATGACGGATGCGTTGGCCGCGAACTTCATCAAGAATCTCGGATCGCCAGCAGCGCCTATGCTGGCCGTGCTGGCACTGGGCGCGATCTATGCGGTGGTGAAGCGGAGTGGACGCGATCGCATCCTCGCTCTCGGCACTCTCGCCGTGTCGCTTCTCGCAACGATGTTCGGCCGGATGGACAGCTATGCGCGCTACGAAGTCTATGTGCTGTGCGCGGTGGGGCTGGCGCTGATTCACCTGCTGAGCGCGGAGCTGAAGCTCGTGCTGGGGTCGCTGACGCGCACGCTGGTGCTGGGCGGCGGGCTGTGCCTCGTCGGCGCGCTGCTTGGGCCTTATGTGCTGATCACCACGCCGCAGGCGGCGCGCAATATCGAGCGTCAGCAATACCAGATGCACCGGCTGGTCGCCGACTGCTGGAAGAAGCCGGTTGCAATCAACGATCTTGGGTGGGTGAGCTTCAGGAACGACAGTTACGTGCTCGACCTCTACGGACTGGGCAATGAGGAGGCGCGCAAGGCGCGCGCCACCGCGGAGCCGGGCTGGATGAAGCGGCTGGCGGACGGGCATGGCGTCGAGCTGGCGATGTTCTATGGGCAGTGGTTCCCCGACGTGCCGGCCGACTGGGTGCGCGTTGGCATGATCGTGGATGGGGAGCAGCAGGTGACGCCTTACGCCAATGCCGTGCAGGTCTATGCGACGAAGGCAGAGATGGCCGGGCAGGTGCGAGCGTGCCTGCAGCAGATCGAGCGTCCCGAAGGCCCGGTGATCGTCTTCGCGAAAGATACTTGACTTAGTCAACTATCGGCGCGAGCGTCTCTGCCATGGCCGCGCCATCGCAATCGCAGATCGTATCTGTTCGCCGGTTCAACCGATTCTACACGCGCGAGGTGGGCGTGTTGCGGAAGAACTTCCTCGATACGCCATGGTCGCTGGCCGAGATGCGGGTGCTCTATGAGATCGCCAACGGCGCCGATGTGACGGCGAGCGATCTGGGCCGGACGCTGGATCTCGACGCGGCCTATCTCAGCCGCCTGCTGCAGAAGTTCGAGAAGGACGGGCTAGTGACGCGCGCGCGATCCAGGGCGGATGCGCGGGTGAGTTTTCTCGGGCTTTCGGCGAAAGGTCGAAAGCAGTTCGCCGCCGCCAATGAGCGGCAGCTGCAGCACACGACAGGCATGTTGGCGAAACTCAAGCCGGGGCAGCGGCAGAGGCTGGTTGGCGCGATGCACGAGATTGAGGCGCTGCTGGGCGAGCCTTCTGGAGAGCGGCGCTACACGCTGCGCGACCCCGGGCCGGGCGATCTCGGCTGGATCGTGGAGCGGCACGGTGCGCTCTATGGCGAGGAATATGGCTGGCGCGGGCCGTTCGAGGGCATGTGCGCGGGCATCGTCTCGGACTTCGCGAAGAACTTCGACCCGAAGCTCGAGAAGTGCTGGATTGCCGAAGTGAATGGCGCGCGCGCCGGATGCGTGATGCTGGTGCGGGACGATCCCAAGGCGAAGAAGGCGGACGTCGCGCGCGTGCGCCTGCTGCTGCTGGAGCCGTTCGCGCGGGGCATGGGTCTGGGACGCAGGCTGGTGGAGGAATGCGTCGCCTTCTCGAAGGCGAGCGGCTACCGGCGCGTGACCCTGTGGACGCACAAGGAACTCACGGCGGCGCGGGCGATCTACGACAAACTCGGCTTCGTGAAGACGGGCGAGGAAAGCCACGACGACTGGGGCGGCAAGGCGACGTCGGAATTCTGGGATCTCGATCTGTGAGTCCCGGTGTGGATGCGCGGCGGTCTTGCGTGTAGGCTGGTGCGCATGGGGAAACTTCCGGGTCTGGCAGGGCTGGTTCTGGCGATGGCGGGCGTGGCGCATGCGCAGACGCCGCGGGAGCCAAGCCAGGTGCTGCTCGAGCTCGGCGGATATTGCTGGCAGGCGGATCTGGAAGCTGGTCTGACAGACACCCACTGCTTTACCGTGTCGACCGGCGGGAAACTGGTGGCGGACACCCACAAGGTCCGAAGTCTTTCCGGCAGGGTCGTCTATGAGGGGATCACACTCTATCGGCTCGATGCGGCAAGCGGAGCGGTGCGATACGACTACTACAATTCGGGCGGAGAACTGATGACCGGTTACGCAAAGCGTGACGGGCAAACCATCCTGTTCCCCGGGAAGCCGGATCAGGCGGCAGACATCGTCTGGTATCTGGGGACAGACGCCTATGAGGTCGGCACAGCGATGGTGACGGCGCCCAGGCGAAAGTTTGTGAAGGTTGGCCCGACCGGAACGGGCGGGCTCTAGACCCCGGTTTGCCTCTTAACCCGGGCGTTGTTATATGCCCGCCATGGCCGAGGCCCCCGCATACAAGCCCGTCGTGGGCGCCCTGTTGAAGGGCTACAAGGCGACGCTTTCGCCGGCGTTCGTCGCGCTGGGGGTGCGTTGCCGGCATGAGCCTTCGTGTGCGGAATACTGCGCCGAATGCGTGTCGAAGCATGGGGCGTGGGCAGGATCGTGGATGGGTCTGGCGCGATTTTCCCGCTGTCGTCCCGGAGGATCGCACGGGTTGGACCCGGCGCCGACCCTAACTAGCACCGGCGCGCGGTGGTTCGCCCCCTGGCGCTATGGCGTCTGGAGCGTGGACCGGTCCGAAACCGCCCGCCCTTAAGTTTCCGGACCAAGCTCACAACAAGACTGGACGGTAGCGGGTTCAACGGCCCGTCAAATTGCTTTACCCGTCCGCCGGAACACGAAAGATACGACAATGGTCAACGTCTCATTCCCCGATGGCTCGAAGCGGGAGTATCCCGACGGGTCGACGCCGCTCTCGATTGCCGAGAGCATTTCCAAGTCGCTGGCCAAGCGGTCTGTGATCGCCAAGGTCAATGGCGAGTTGCGCGACATGAAGCGGCCGCTCGAGGGCGATAGTTCGATCGAACTGCTCGATATCAACTCGAAGGACGGTCTCGACCTGTTGCGCCACGATGCGGCGCACGTGCTGGCGCAGGCCGTGCAGGAGCTGTTCCCTGGAACGCAGGTGACGATCGGGCCGGTGATCGAGGACGGGTTCTTCTACGACTTCGCGCGCAAGGAGCCGTTCTCGACGGACGACTTCGCGAAGATCGAGGCGAAGATGAAGGAGATCGTCGACCGCGATCTGCCAATCAACCGCGAGGTGTGGTCGAAGGACGATGCGATCGCGCACTTCAGGAAGATCGGCGAGGACTACAAGGCGCAGATCATCGACGACATCATTCCGCCGGGCGAGGCGATCACGCTGTACGCTCACGGCGACCAGTGGTCAGATCTCTGTCGCGGGCCGCACCTGCCGTCGACGGGAAAGCTGCCGAAGGCGTTCAAGCTGATGAAGCTGGCGGGCGCTTACTGGCGCGGCGACAGCAACAACGAGATGCTGCAGCGGATGTACGGCACAGCGTGGGCCAACGAGAAGGATCTCGAGGCCTACCTGAAGCGCCTCGAGGAAGCCGAGAAGCGCGACCACCGCAAGGTGGGCCGCGAGCTCGATCTCTTCCACATGCAGGAAGAGGGCAAAGGGATGGTGTTCTGGCATCCCAAGGGCCTGACGCTGTGGCGCACGGTCGAGAACTACGTGCGGCGCAGGCTCGATGACGCGGACTATATCGAGGTGCGCACGCCGCAGGTTCTCGATCGCAAGTTCTGGGAACAGTCTGGCCACTGGGAGAAGTATCGCGACAACATGTTCATCGCGGAGACGGCGGAGGACGAGGTCCTCTCGCTGAAGCCGATGAACTGCCCCGGCCACGTGCAGATCTTCAAGCAGGGGCAGAAATCCTATCGCGACCTGCCCATGCGCATGGCCGAATTCGGTGCGTGCCATCGCTATGAGCCGTCAGGCGCGCTGCATGGCCTGATGCGCGTGCGCGCGTTCACGCAAGACGATGCGCATATCTTCTGTCGTGAAGACCAGATCGAGAGCGAGACGGCGCGCTTCATCAAGCTTGCCTATTCGATCCACCAGGATTTCGGACTGGTGACGGATCACGTGAACCTTGCGACGCGGCCGGAGCTGCGCGCGGGGAGTGACGAGTTCTGGGACAAGGCCGAGACGCAGATGCTGTCGGCGGCGCGCGCGGCCGGCGTGGAGCCGGTGATTGCGGAGGGCGACGGCGCTTTCTACGCGCCTAAGCTCGACTTCGTGATCAAGGACGCGATCGGGCGCGAATGGACGATCGGCACGATCCAGCTGGACTACGTGCTGCCGGATCGCCTCGATGCTGAGTATGTTGGCGAAGATGGCGGCAAGCACCGACCGGTGATGCTGCATCGTGCGATCCTCGGATCGCTCGAACGCTTCATCGGCGTGCTGATCGAGCATTATGCCGGTGCGTTCCCGATGTGGCTTTCGCCGGTGCAGGTGGTCGTGGCTTCGATCTCCGAAGGCGCGAACGCATATGCCGAACAGGCGGCGGAAGAACTGCGGGCTGCCGGCCTGCGGGTGGCGACGGACCTCCGCAACGAGAAGATCAACTACAAGATCCGGGAGCACTCGCTGCAGAAGGTTCCGGTGATTGCGGTGGTCGGCGCGAAGGAAGCGGAGGAGCGCAAGCTGGCGCTGCGCCGCTTCGGAAGCCAGGCCAACGAGGTGGTGCTGCTCGACGACGCGAAGAAGTTCCTGGTGGAGGAAGCGCTGCCGCCGGACATCAAGCGGGCGAAGGCGAGCGTGTGACCGCAGGCCGCCATATCGAGGATCAGGCGCGCGTCCTCGGCGTGCGTCTGAGGCTTGGACTGGTCGACCTTGCTGCGATCCAGCAATGGGCCAGCCAGGCCGTTCTCGAGGATGGCGGCCAGCATGTCGATCTGGCGGATCTCTGTCTTGCGACCAATGCGGGCGAGCGTATCGCGCTGCGCATGCTGACCGGCGTTGGCGGAAAGCCAACGGCGCTGGATACGATGCGAGCGTTTGGCGGCCTGCGCGTCGATGAGCAGTCGCAGGAAGAGCTGAGCCGGCTGGCGCATGCGCTCGATCCCGTTTTGAAAGAGATCGAGGCGGCGGGTGGCGACATTCCCGATGTGCTCGAACCCGCGATGACGCTGGCGGAGGATTTCCACGAGGCGCGCAGCAATGGCGAAGCTGCTGTGGCTGAGATCGAGGCGGAGATGCGCGAGGTCCTTCATGCGTTGAAGGAATACGCTGCTGAGCTGCCGGACGAGTCCGCGAAGCCGCAGGAGGCTGCGCCTATGGCACACAGCGTTTCGGCGATCGTGGTGAGCTTCAACACGGGCGATGTACTGTTCGACTGCCTCACGGCGCTGGCGCGCGATGCCGCGATCGACGAGATCATGCTGGTGAACAATGGCAATCCTCCGGAGACGCTGGAGCGCGTCGAAGATGCTGCCGGCAAATCCACACTGAAGATTATCGGCGGCGGGGTGAATCGCGGTTTCGCGGCAGGCGTCAACTTTGGCGCGGCGCGGGCGACGGGCGACAGGCTGCTGATCATCAACCCGGATGCCGTGCTGCAGCCCGGGTCAGTCGAGGCGCTGGAACAGGCGCTCGCGGGAGCGGCGGAGCCGGCGATCATTGGCGGCAAGATCTTCGGCGCGGATGGCAAGGAGCAGCGCGGTGCGCGGCGGCGGCGGCTCAGCATGCGGTCGGCCGCGGCGACTTTCCTCGGCATGGGCTGGCTGAAGAGTTTCAATGCGGGCTTCGTGAACATCAACCGCAATGACGAGCCGGAGCCTTCAGGTCCTGTGCCTATGGACGCGGTGAGCGGCGCGCTGATGTACATGTCGCGCGCCAGCTTCGACCGGCTGGGCGGGTTCGACGAAGGATACTTCCTGCATGTCGAAGACCTCGATCTCTGTCGGCGGGCGGAGGCGGAGGGCGGCACGGTGGTCTACACGCCGCTGGCTTCGGCGCTGCACCATGGCGCGACCAGTGATGCACCGACGCTTGAGATCGAGAAGCACAAGGGGGCGGGGTTCAACCGCTATTTCCGGAAGTTCGCGGAGACGCCGATCGAGAAGTTCGCAGCGCACGTATTGGGGCCGCTGATCGGGCTGCTGCTGTCGATGCGGGCTCGGTTGAGGCCGAAGCGATCCTAGCGGTCGAGCTCGGGCGGATCGTCTTCTTCCGTGGAATCCCGAAGCTCGGGCGGCGGAGCGCTCGGGTTCGGACACGCGCCGGGTTCGATGACGGCAGCGACGAGTTCGGACGGGTCGCCGTTGGAATAGTTGAAAGCATAACGGCGCGCGAAGCGGATGCAGCGGTCAGCGGCGACGGCGGCCAGCGTGATCTTGTCGAGCGCGTCCTGACCGGCCTTTTCGCCGATATTGATCAGCCAGGCCGGACGGTTGTCTTCGGCGATCGAAGGAAGCTCAGCGCTCGAGTCAGGCGGAAGATCGATCTTGTTGCCGAGTTCGAAGACGAGGCTCGGTTCGGCGAATGCAATAGCGCGGATCTTCTTCGGCGCGCGGCCTTCACACCCGGAGTCGCGCCATTGCTGTGTGCCTTCGGGCAAGGCGCAGAGTTCCTTGAGCGCAGAGAGCGACGCGCCGGTCGACAGCATCCACGCCTGGTTCGGCAGGACGACAGAGCGATAGCCCATGCCGGCGATGGCCGAGCAGGCGACAAGGCCAGCCAGAACGCCGATCTGATGCTTCTTGAACAGGGCGTAGAGCGTGCCGATGGTTGCGAGTGCGATCAGGATGGTTGGCCAGAGGCCGATCCCGGTTGCGTTCCAGGCTTGCTCCCATGTTCCACCGACGCGGCCGGCGAGTGCGCCGAAATCCTCGGCGGCTTCGGCGCGGATCTGGTCAAGAATCCACGGCGTCGGGACGAGCGCCAGCAGGACGCCGACGAGCAGGAATATCGCGGCGGAGATCCAGCGGCCCTGCTTCCATTCGTTGGTGGAGAACCAGTGATCGAGCGTGGCCCCGCCCATCAGCGCGATCGCGGGATACATCGGCAAGACGTAGTGGACGAGCTTGGTCGGCGCGATCTCGAACACGATCCAGGACGGCACGATCCAACATGCGAGGAAACGCCACGCGCTGGCTTCGCGCTCTTCCCATGCCAGCGTTGTGGCGGAGCGTGCTGCGTCTGTCGACGTGGCGCTGCGCTTCATCGGCAGGAGTTTCGAGAACGCCATCCAGATGCCGGGGATCAGCACCAGTGTCGCCGGCCAGAACAGCAGCGGAAGGGCGGCCGTGTGCATGCCGACCGGCCCGCTATGGCCCTCGGCGGCCTCGACGAGTTTCGGCGCGAGGTCCACGCGGACAGCCTCGTCCATGAACTCGCCTTGCGTCGCGACCTGCACGGCGACGTACCAGGGCACGGTGAGGATCACGAACAGGCTGAGGCCGACCCAGTAGAGCAGCGGCTTCGCCCACGCATACTTGCGCTCCCACAGGAACAGCGCGGCGATAGCGGAGAAGCAGACGAGCGGCGCGATGGGTCCCTTCAGCAGGACGCCGATCGAGAGGCATATCCAGAACAGGACGCCATGCCACTTGCCGCCGGTTCCCGCGCGCATGTGCGCGAGCGCGCCCATGCCCAGCACGAGGATGCCGCACTGGGCCGCGTCGGTCTTGGCTATGTTCGCTTCGGTCGTGAGCAACAGCGTCGTGCCAAGCAACACCGCGCCGAAGAAGGCTGCGCGGCGGGAGAAGAGCGCAGTGCCCGCCCACAGCGTCGCGACGGCGGCGAGGATCGCGCCGAGCATGGAGGGGATGCGGAAGTCGGCGATTTCGCGTTCGGCGGCGCCGCCGGTCACGGCGACGGCGGCGGACTGGAACCAGTGGATGCCGACGGGTTTCTTGTTCCGGAGTTCGTCGTGATAGCGGATCACGACGAAGTCGCCGGACTCCAGCATTTCGGAGGAGGCTTCGGCGAAGCGGCCTTCGTCCCGGTCCAGCGTCGGCATGGTGTAGAGGCCCGGCAAGGCCAGCAGGAACACCAGGCCAGCCAGAATGGCGTAGGCCCAGCGGCTTTCGATCAACCGGTCGAACGAGGCCATCACGCGCCAGAAAACCCTTGGAAAGCCACCCGCGGAACCCAACCGCCGCCCGGTCGATTCGGAGATCGCCGCGGCAGTTGCGGCGGACCATAACGGGTCTGAATGCACCCGTCGCCCGCTTTGTTTCGCCTGCGGCGGGAGGTCTCTCTACGAACGGTTACAAGAGCTTGCAGCCCTTGCCCCTCGCAACCTTGTCCGGGGGCGGCTATAGGACATTTCATGGATGCCCGGGTTCAGACGGAACGCATGATGACCTCGATCGAGGGACGCCCCGAATTCAGCGTCGTTTCGCCTGTGCGCAACGAGGCGGACAACGTCGATGCGCTCGTGCAGGAGATTTCGCAGGCGCTGGCGGGAAGGGCGTTCGAGATCATTTTCGTGGATGATTCCTCGACCGACGATACCCGGGCGCGTTTGTTCGCGCTGAAGGACAAGGTTCCTAACCTGCGTGTCATCGGACACCGGAAGAATGCCGGCCAGAGCCGTGCCGTGCGCACGGGTGTAGCGGCGGCGCGGGCGAGCATCATCGTGACGTTGGATGGTGACGGCCAGAACGATCCGGCAGACATTGGCGGGCTGCTGAGCCAGCTGAACCGGGCCGATGCGCCGCAGGAACTCGCGCTGGTGCAGGGACGCAGGGACAAGCGGGTCGATTCGGGGTGGAAGAAGTTCGGGTCGCGCTTCGCGAACAACATCCGAAGGTCGATGCTCAAGGACCGGAACACCGACTCAGGCTGCGGGATGCGGGCGTTCAAGCGCGACGTGTACCTGCAGCTTCCGTATTTCGACCACATGCATCGCTACCTGCCGGCCCTGATGCAGTCGGACGGCTACATGGTCGAGGAGCGGCCGGTGGGGCATCGTGCGCGCCGGCATGGGCGGTCGAACTATACCAATTTCGGCAGGCTGGCTGACGCAATGTCCGATATGCGCGGCGTCATGTGGTTGAGAAAGCGCCGGAAATCGCATGGCGGGGCGGATGAACTCTAGCCCATGATGGGCGCGGGCGGGGCTGGGCGGAGGGCTTTCAATTGGCCTGGTTTTTCGGTACCGCTCTAGGCGCAGACGAGATGGACCGGCGTGCTCGCAAGAGCGTGGGCAGGTCGGGCGGGCCAAACAGGGGATCACCAATGCGGTTTATCTTCGGGATTTTCCCGCTGCTGGCCATTCCGGTCATCATCTACAACATGATGGCGCTGACGGCCTCGGGCGAGGACATCAACGGCGTTTCTGCGATGGCGATGTCGCTGGCCGATCCCGCGCGGGGCTGGGCGGTGTTCGGCTCCTGGCGCGTCACCTCGGGCGACATCCTGATCATCCTGTCGATGTGCTTCTTCTTCGTGGAGATCCTGAAGTCGACCTCCACGGGCGCCGCGACCATCGCGAACCATGCGGTGTCGATGCTGGTGTTCATCGTGTGCCTGATCGAATTCCTGCTGCTGAAGAACTTCCAGACCTCGGTGTTCTTCATCCTCACCATCATGTGCCTGCTCGACGTGCTGGCGGGCGTGGTGGTGACGATCATCTCGGCGCGGCGCGACTTCACGGTCGGCGACGGGGTTCCGCGCTGATCTGCAGGCTTGCCTTCACCGGCATTGCGTTTCACGTCTGTCACTTCTAGCGGGTGAGAGCGCATGGGCATCTTCTTCGATGGCGACTGGTTCGATGACCGGCTGAAGGCCGTGGGCCTGACGCGTGGCTCCATGGCGCAAGCGGCCGGCATGACCATCGACGAGATCGAGATGGTGTTCTCCGACCGGCGCGAACTCGAAGGCGCCGAAGTGCATGCGATCGCGCGCATGCTGTCTGCCGATCCGCGCGAAGTGGCCAACCGTTCGGGCGCGGCCGATCCCGACACGCTATCGGCGCCGGTGCGGGCGGCGAGCGCTGCCGCTCCGCAAGCGGGTGGTGTTACGCGCGAGATGATCGCGGGCATCCATGAGCGGCTCGACAGGCTGGAGCAGCTGATCGAGGTCGTGATCAAGAAGGTCGACCGGCTGCGGTAGGCCGGATTTTCCGGATTCGGATTCGGTCAGTTTTTTTCGAATCGGCGGATTCGGATTCGTCGAGAAATTCGATCTGTCGATTCGGTAAGGTAGAGAATTCCGGGAAATCGAGAGAACCGGGCGCGCGGAATTTCTTCCGATTCCGGAAATTCCGCGGAAGCAGGCGATCCGGATTCTTCCAATTCTTCCAATTCTTCCGCTTGAGCTGCATCGGCGCCTCTTTGCTTTTACGCAGAGAGTATGCGCCCGGCCGGACGGGTGCGAGGTTGGTAGATCCAGATCCACCACTTCTGATCCGCGAGAACGTTGGAAGTGCTCGTGAAATTTGTCGCGAGGTGGGTCTGGATTCCGCGGAATTGCGCGAGGTTTTTCGACCGCATCCCCGCGAAGGCGGGGTCCAGGGACGGTGATGAGACTTGCACAGGATTGAAGCTCCAAGCCGGGACAAGGTTTGACGACAGCCCTGGATCCCCGCCTTCGCGGGGAACGCGGACCTTAAGGTCCGCTGAATTTGGCACGCCCTTACCTGTCGCCCTTCGCGAAGTGGGCTATCTGGGCGGCGCGGGCGCGCTTGAACGCGGAAGCTATCAGGCCGAGGCGGTCAGGCTCGGGCGGAGGGGAGTGCGGGTTTCGGGCTGCTGGTAGGCTCGGCGGGCTTCGGCGGCGGTGGCGCGCGTGGGCTTCACCTGGCCGAGGATGTGGGCGCCGAGGGCAGGATGGAACCACACATGCGCCGCGTGCCTGGCGCGCTGCGCGGATTGAGGCTGTTCGGCACGGAACTCTTCGTCGGACGCACGGCGTCCTTCGAACCGCTGGCGGCGGTCCTCATTGCGGAACACGTAAGGGGCAGCCTCGACGCGCATGCGGCATTAACTGCAAGCAGGGCGCCGCGTTGCATTTACGACCGTGAAATCGAGGGAAGGGTGGTTAATGGGCGAGGCGCGTATGCTTGGCAGTAAGCACTGACGCTCTCCTCCGCCGAGCGGTGGGCATAGTTATACCCTCCGACCCATCGCAGGATCGTAGCGGTCGAGTAAGACCTGGAAATCAGCGCGATGCGGCGGATTTCGAAGATGCACGCTCGCGTGATGAGTGTCCGCTATTCGCCGGAGACGGTCGCTCCCTTCGTGCAAGGCCGCCGGCCCTTTCTCGTCCTCGACACTCAATTCAAGAGTGCCTTACAGTCGCGTGGCCGCCCGGCTTTGTCGCGGCGACCATCGGGGATACGCCGAGGGGGCAACTCAGGATGAAGAGCGTCACTCAATATTTCTTCGAGTACCCGCTCATAGCGGTCGTCACGCTGACGGGCGTCCTAGGATTCTGGAACATCTATTTTGGTGCTGGCGCTGATCCTCAGCCTCATCACCATCTTCATGTGGTGACGACTTTTACCTGGTTGGGTCTGTTGCTGTTTCAGCTCACAATGATCGAACAACGAAAGTTTGTAACGCACCGAAAGGTGGGACTGGTTGTCTTGGTGATCGCTCCGCTGCTGGTTGCCACAACAGCCATGCTATCTGTCCATTCGGCTCACAAGGGGCTCGTCTCAGGAGATGGCGACTTTCTGATTGTGCAGAACGTGATGGTGACCCTGGAACTGGGATTGCTCATTCTCTTGGCCTTCGTGGTGAAAAAGCACCGTAAGCTGCACGCTTCGTTTCTTTTGAGCACCACCATCCTGTTCCTGGGGATCTCGCTGTTCTTTGCGCTCATCAGTTTCGTCCCCCAGTTCGAGATTGAAGGCCCGGAGACTTTCGACAGGTTTCAAACGGCCGGCATGACCGGCCAGGCGATCTGTATTGCCGTGGGTTTCGTGTACTTCATCAAGGACGTCAGAAACGGCTGGCCCTTCCTGCTGGCCGGGCTGTTCCACTCTCTGAACGAACTGATCAATGCAATGTTGACCAGCTTCAACCTGATCGAACCACTGACCGAATTCGTAGGGTCCCTGAGTCAGCCGTACACGTTTATCGGCAGCTTCGCAGTCTTGTTGTCGTTGCTGACTCTGACCGGTCTGCAGATTACGCGGCGACCAACAGAACCTGACCTGACGCGATAGCTGCGCTGCGGACCGACCGGTTTTGGCCAAATCCAGCCGTTGAAGGTCCACACATTTTCTGACGGACATGACTACCACTCCAGCGGGGGAGGAAGGCGTCCAGCCTGAGTGATCGTGTCAGGAGCAGAGCGCCATCATGATCTGGGCGTAGCCCTTGATCATGCGGCCGAGATTTTCGACCGACAGGCGTTCGTTGGTGCCGTGGAAGCCGTTGAGGTCGGTGTCGTCGTAGATCGCTGGCGCGAAGCGGTAGATCGCATCCTTGCTGATCGCGGAGGCGTAGCGCGCATCGGTGGCGCCGATGACGAGAGCGGGAGCAACCGGAACATTGCCGCCGCCGGTCGCGCGGGCGACGGCTTCGAGCACGCGATAGGTGTCGTTGGCGGTCGAGGACACGGGTGAGGGCTCGGAGCCGATGCCGTCTTCGTAAGGCGTGATCGTCAGCCCTTCGATATGCGCGGTCACTTCCTTCACGTGCTGTGTCACGGAGGCGACCGAGTCGTTTGGATGGATACGGAAATTCACCACGGCGCTGGCGCGCTGGGGCAGGACGTTGTCCTTGATCGAACCGGTCATCATCGTGGGCGCGGTTGTCGTGCGGACGATGGCGTTGGCGGAGGGGTCGCTCCCCACCTGTCCTGCGATGACGGAGCCGAGCATCCACTGATTGGCGAAAGCCATCTTCGTGGTGAAGGGCAGGTCGGCGGCGACGGCTTCGATCATCTGGTTGAAGGGCGGGGCCGAGAGGTCGGCCGGCATCTGCTTTTCTTCCAGCGCGACCAGCGCGCGGGCGATGCGCACGGCGCCGCTTTCGCGCGGCGGGCGCGAAGAGTGGCCGCCTTCGGTGGTCGCGGTGATCGAAAGGGAGATGTAGCCCTTCTCGGCGACGCCGATGAGGGCGGCGGGTTTGCCGGTGAGCGGATAGTTGTCGAGGACGGCGTAGCCTTCATCGAGCACCATGGCGGGCGTGACGTTGCGCGATTTCAGCAGCGCGAAGATCTCGCGCGCGCCCGCGCCGGAAACTTCCTCGTCATGGCCGAAGGCGAAGATGACGGTGCGCTTAGGCGCCCAGCCGGATTTGGCGAGCGCGTCGCCCGCTTCGAGAATGGCGATCAGCGAGCCCTTGTCGTCCATCGCGCCGCGGCCCCAGATGTAGCCGTCGGCGACAACGCCGCCAAAGGGGCCGTGGGTCCAGTCGGCTTCGGTGCCGGGGTTCACGGGGACGACGTCCTGGTGCGCCATGAGGATGACAGGCGGAAGGGAGGCGTCGGTCCCGGTCCACGTCATTAGCATGGCGTGGGTGAGGATCTTCTCCATCGTCATCTTCGCGAAGATGGCGGGGTAGCGCGCCCTCAATGCAGCCTCGAGATCGATCCAGGGCTGGTCGGCGCCGGGCTTTGGATCGCCGGAGGCGTAGGTGACGGTCTGGATGCGGATGGCTGCGCCGAGCGATTCCGCGGCGGAGGCGACATCTAAGGCGGGAGGTTCAGGGAGCGTGACGGCGGCTTGATTGTCGGCCTTGGCGCCGAACTGCGACGTGTTCCACAGCAGGACCCCGACAAGCAGGGCGACAACCAGCGCCACGCCGCCAAGGATTTTCAAAGCCAGTTTCATTGGTCCGCACCGCCCGTCGTTTCACCCAAGCGATGTAAAGCAATGCGAGCGGGTATTGAAGCGCTTCCCGGTTGGCAAAGTGATCGCGGAAATTCTGGAGGCTTCGCAGGTTCCCGGTATACTCGGTCATTTCGGGATATGCGACAAACATCGGCATGCTCAGGCGCCCTGGCGATCAATCAGCGGATTCCGCACTGGCCGTCGCGGATGGCGTCCTTCTGGGCAAGGAGGGAGACGCCGACCCGCAGGCAGCCTACGCTCTCTACGCGGCGGCGGCGGACACAGGTTCAGGAGCGGCCGCCGAGCGCATGGCGGTCATGGCGGCGATGGGCGTGGCGCAGGGCGCCGACTTCGGAAAGGCGCTCGATCTGCTGGCGCGCGCAGGCAATCTCGGTCATCGGCCGGCGCAGAAACAGCTGACATTGCTGTCCGGCCGCAAGGACCTGATGACCCGGACGCCGAAGGGAGCGGTCTGGGCAAAGGTGAGAGCGGAGATAGACATCGCTGCGATGCTGGCGCCGCCGGCGATGCGCCAAGCGCTGGTGAACCCGGCGGCGTTCGTGATCGAGGGGCTGGTCTCCAAGGCGGTTTGCCGGTGGATCATCGAACGAGGCAAGGGGAGGCTGGAGGCATCGAGCGTCAACGATGCAACCACGGGTGAGGCGAGGCCCGACGTCATGCGTACGGCCCGGGCCGCGCATTTCCGGGTGACGGACACGGATGTCGTGATCGCTGTCCTGCAGGAGCGGCTGGCGCGGTTGGCGAAGCTGCCTGTGTACACGCACGAGCCTCCCAATCTGCTGCACTACTCGCCTGGGCAGGAATATCGCGCGCACTTCGATTTCATCCATCCTGGCGTCGCGGGGTTTCGCGACGAGCTGGCGCTGCTGGGCCAGAGGATCGCGACTTGCCTTGTCTATCTCAATGACGACTATGACGGCGGCGAGACGCGCTTTGTGAAGGCCGGGTGGAGCTATCGCGGCAAGCCGGGCGATGCGCTGCTGTTCTACAACGTCACTTCGAACAAGCAGCCTGATCCGTCCAGCCTGCATGCCGGGCTCCCACCGACGCGGGGTGAAAAATGGGTGCTGTCGCTGTGGGTGCGCGACAAGGTGCAGCCCATCCTCTAGCCTGGAGCCCTGAGCAGACGCGCGAGGTCCTTGTGGCCGGCGTGGTCGGCCCAGCCGGCGGGGGTGGCGTTCCACATGTCGTCCTGCAGGGTGAGCGAGGCGCCGCGGTTGGCGAGCAGGAGGCAGAGTTTGATGTCGCCCGTGAGCGCGGCTTCGTGGAGGGCGCTGGCGTGGCGGTGGATGCGCCGGCTGCGCAGGTTGGGATCGACGCCGACGGCGAGCAGGAACTCCACGGCGTCGTACTTGCCGAGGCTGGCCGCCATGACGAGGGCGTCGGCGCGGGCGGCTTCGTCCGATACAGCGAGCAGGCGGCGGGCGTCGGTTTCGAGATCGAGGCAAAGCGCGGAGGCCAGCGTGAGCGGCGCGCCGTGATGGACGAGGCGGCGGGCGGCTTCCATTTCATTGTGGGCGACGGTGGAGTCGAGGCCGTCGGGATTTGCGCCGCGCTTGATGAGGCAGTCGATCAGCGCGATCTGGACGCCGGCCTCGCGCGAGACTTGGCCGGTGGCGACGAGCATGACGGTGTAGTCGAGCTGCTGCTGCCGCGAGGGCGGGGCGGCGCCGTCGAGATGGTCGACGATGGCCATCGCGACATCGACGATGTTCGCGGGCAGGCGGTTATTGCGGATCGGGTTTTCGGCGACGAACCAGAGCAGGTAGGGGTCGGCGAAATAGCCGGGTTCGTCGGTGATGAGGCGGTCGGTGAGGAGGCGCGGGTTCTGGGAGATCAGCGCGTCGAGCTTCGCGATGTCACCGGCATCGATGGCCGCGACCGCATCGGCGAAGATGGTGTCGCGTATGTCCATCGGGCTCCTTGCGGGTGCGTTTCCTACTGGGGTTTGTCCTTGTCGGCGGGCGGCATGAAGCCGCCGGTTGCGAGCATGGCGAGCTGCTTCTGCATTTCGAGCATCTGCTGCTGCATGGCGCGGATCGCATCGACGCCGGTGGGCGGCGTGGACGGTTTCGGAGGCGCGCCGGGGACGCCGGCATCTTCGGGCTTCGGCGGCACGGGCACGAAGGGCGCGAAGAACTTCATCGTGTCCTCGAACATCGACATGTTCTTGCGGACCTGTTCGTCGAATGCCTTGGCCTTGTCCTCGCCAACCGTGGTCGACATGTAGTCGCGCCACTTTTCCTGCTGCTGGTTGAACGTCTTCATCGAGAGTTCGAGGTAGGCTGGCAGCATGGTCTGGAAGTTGTCGCCGTAGAACTGGATCAGCTGGCGGAGGAAGGAGACGGGCAGGACGCCTTCCTTCTTGTTCTCCTGCTCGAAGATGATCTGGGCGAGAACGGCGCGGGTGAGATCTTCGCCCGTCTTCGCGTCCTGTACCGAGAAATCCTTGCCCTGGCGGGTAAGCTCGGAGAGGTGTTCGAGCGTGACGTAGGCGGAAGCGGACGTGTCGTAGAGACGTCGGTTCGCGTACTTCTTGATGATGATCTTCTCGTCGTGTCCGTTTGACTGCGCCACAGGCGTGCTCCCCAGTTGGGACGAGGCGCCGTTGTCCAGTTTCCCCCGGGACAGCTCTGGCCGCGGCCGCATTAATTCGAATTCAGTCTGCCTTGTAGCACGAGTTTTACGCACCTGCACACTCATTCGGCGGGTGCAGCATAAGTGCAGCATTTATTTCGCGCGGCAGGCTTCGCTGGCGACCGCTTGTCAGAAAATTCGGCTATACCGATCACCGGCTCGTGAGCGGCAGGGAGAAGCTACATGTCGAAGGTCGCGTTGGTTACCGGCGGTACGCGTGGGATTGGCCGGGCGATAACCGAGCGGCTGGCGAAGGACGGCTTCAAGGTCGCCGCCAACTTTGCCGGGAACGAGGAAGCCGCGGGCAAGTGCGCCGCCGAGCTGGGCGTGAAGGTCTACAAATGGGATGTGGGCGACTATGACGCCTGCGCCGCCGGGATCGCCGCGATCACCAAGGAGCTGGGGCCGGTTGACGTGCTGGTGAACAATGCGGGCGTCACCCGCGACGCCACGCTGCACCGCATGACCCGCCAGCAGTGGGACGACGTGATCCGGATCGACCTGACCTCGGCGTTCAACCTCTGCCGCCTGACCATCGAGAGCATGCGCGAGCGGAACTTCGGCCGGATCATCAACATATCCTCGATCAACGGCCAGAAGGGCCAGATCGGCCAGGTGAACTATTCCGCCGCCAAGGCCGGTCTGATCGGGTTCACCAAGGCGCTGGCCCAGGAGAACGCCAAGAAGGGCATCACCGTGAACGTGATCTGCCCCGGCTACATCGACACTGAGATGGTGCAGGCAGTGGCGGAAAAGGTTCTGGAAGGCATTGTTGCTACGATCCCGGTCGGAAGGCTGGGCAAGGCCGAGGAGATCGCGGGCTGCGTCTCGTTCCTCGCCGGGCCCGACTCGGCCTTCATGACGGGAGCGACGCTGACAGCCAATGGCGGGCAGTACATCACCGGCTAGGTCGCTTTACGTGCGGGCGAGGCGTCCGTGCAACGGTGGCGATTTGGCGTCTAGAGCCTTGTTTTCACTGAATCGCAGAGGCTTGCCTCTGCCGCTGAATGGCCCCATCGTGGCCAGTGGGGCGCAGCATTCAGACAAACAATCGCCCCCTTTGCCGTGCCTTCTGGCGGGGATGATGGTGAAACGTAATTCGATCTCTGCGGCGCGGACCGCAGCTCTCGCGCTAGCCGCCGTATTTGCCTCCGGATTCGTCGTTCCGGCATTTGCCCAGGAACAGACGACCGCCGCTCCGACCTTCGCCTCCACCCGCGCCGCCAAGCCCTCCGTGCCGGTTGCGCCGTCGGCGACTTGGTATGCCGACATGGGCTCGGACAAGAACACCGGCTTCGTGCTGGAACAGCGCGGGTCGATGGTGCTGCTGAAGGTGGACGGGCGCGATGACGTGCTGACGCTGATGCCGGTGCCCGGCCAGCGGGGCGATACCTTCTTCATGGATTATGCGGGCCGGATCGTCCTGCGCGTGACCGCGCAGAACAACGTCGTGTCCTTCATTCACAACACCGCGGGCGCGCCCGCCGAGGCGAAGTCCAAGGCGCAGCCGATCACGTCGCTGGCGATGACGGCCTCGCTCGACAAGATGCGCATCAATGCGGCGCAGGAATTGTCGAAGCTGGCGGGCCACGAAGTCACGATCTGGGGCACGCAGCACTTCGCCAACAGCGAGGCGTGGGCGTCGGATGCGCTGAGCATCCTGGTGCTGGGCGTGAAGAACGCCAACGGGCTGGCCGGCAAGGCAGCCTCGCGCGTCGAGAAGGTTACGCTGAAGCGCGCCAAGGCGCCGAAGGCGTCGTTCAAGGACGGCGAGCTGACGATCGAGGTGAACCCCGACGAAGGCTGGTCCGGCCGCGTGACGCCCGAGGCGATCACCAACGCGCTGACCGCCGCCCGCAACGCGGGCTAACGGCCGGGCTGCCCGTCTCCCGGATTCCAGCCCGGTGGCGCCATTTCGAATCCTGAAAACTCGAAGCCGGGCGAAACCGTGCAGCCGACGAGCGTCCATGCGCCGAGGCTACGGGCGGCTTGCCAGTGGTGAGGCGGCACGACCAGCTGGGGGCGCTGCCCGGCGGCAAGTTCGGAGCCGAGCGTGCGCGTTTTCACGCGCGAGTGCTCCGTGACAGCCAGGCTCAGCTCAAGCGGCGCGCCGGCGTAGTAATGCCAGATCTCCGTCGCATCGACGCGATGCCAGTGCGACCGGTCGCCCTCTCCCAGCAGGTAATAGATCGCCGTGCCCGCCGAGCGATGGCCATGCCCGTGCGGATCGGGAATGCGATGCGTCTCGGCGTAATAACCACCCTCGGGATGAGGCTGGAGCTCGAGCAGTTCGATGATGTCGTTTAGGGTCATCAGAACTTGTTCTTCCGCTCTCGCACCTCGGCGAACGTCGCAACCACGTCGCCGGGGTGGCCGACGAAGGCTTGCAGCTTTGGATCGTCGGCGCGGAGGAAGGGGTTGGCGCGTTTTTCGGCGCCGATGGTGGTGGGGACGGTGGGCACGCCACGCGAGCGTTTCGACGTGACGCCTTCGGCGTAGGCGACGAGGTCGGGGTTTTTTGCATCGACGCTGAGCGCGAACTTCGCGTTGGATTCGGTGTACTCGTGCGCGCAGTAGACGGTGGTGTCATCCGGCAGGGCGCGGAGCTTGCCGAGGCTATCCCACATCTGGCCGGCGGTGCCTTCGAAGAGGCGGCCGCAGCCGAGGGCGAAGAGCGTGTCGCCGACGAAGGCGATCTTCTGCTCGGGCAGGTGATAGACGAGGTGGCCGAGCGTGTGGCCGGGCGTATCGATGATGCGGGCTGTGAACGCGCCGAGCCTTACCTCATCGCCTTCGGTGAGGACGCGGTCGGGCAAGGGCGCTGCGCGTTCGACTTCCTTTGGGCCGACGATTTTCGCGCCGGTGGCGGCGACGATCTCGGCATTGCCGCCAGCATGATCGGGATGCCAGTGCGTGTTCCAGATCTGCGTGATCTTCCAGCCCTTTGCGGCGGCTTCCTCGAGAATGCGTGAGGCTTCGGGCGTGTCGATCGTTGCGGTTTCGCCCGTTGCGGGATCGTGGAGAAGGAACCCGTAATTGTCCTTCAGGCAGGGGAACATGTGAACGATGGGAGAGGCCACGGGGTTTACCTTTCGCGCCGGCTTCCAGCCTATATAGGCCCTGATACGGGCTGCAGGTTAGGGCATGCGTTTCGACATCGACAGGCTGCAGACCTTTTACGGGTCTTCGCTCGGCCGCATGGCCCACGAGATGGTGGCCAAGCGGGTCGGCGCGCTGTGGCCGCAGGCTGACGGGCTGGACGTGCTGGGCCTGGGGCATGCCGATCAGCTGCTGGAACGCTACCGGGCGGGGGCGAGGCGGGTGATCTCCGCCGCGCCGGACCAGCAGGGGGCGGAACGCTGGCCGGACGATGCGAAGGGCCTCACCACGTTGGTCGAGGACGAGCGGCTGCCCTTTCCGGATGCGCTGTTCGACCGGATCATCGTCTGCCACGCGCTGGAGGAGGCGGAGAGCCCGAACCGGCTGCTGCGCGAATTATGGAGGGTTGCGGCGCCGGAAGCCCGGATTCTCATCATCGTTGCCCATAGACGGGGTCTGTGGGCCCGGGCGGAGTCGACACCGTTCGGACATGGGCGGCCCTATACCCGCTCGCAGCTGAACCGGCTGCTGGAGGAGGCGATGTTCCTGCCGCAGGCATCCGCACGGGCGCTCTACGCCCCGCCGATCAACTGGGGGATCATCTCCTCGGCCGGCGATGCCTGGGAGAAGATGGGGCGGTTCGCGTGGTCCGGATTCGGGGGTGTCCTGATGATCGAGGCGATGAAACGGCTCTACATCGAACCGGGCACGCCGGCCGGCGGACGCCGGAAAGTCGTAAAAGTCCCGGAAAAACGGACACTTAGGGACAAGGTTGACAGAAATCGCGTTTAGGTGTTTAAGGTGTGTAAGTAGAGCAATATATGTAGCGAGACAGCGGGGCGACCCGCGCCGCCCGAACAAGGAAGGGAAGCCCCAATGAAGTACATCACCGCCGTTTTCAAACCGAGCCGCCTCGACGCCGTGCTCGACGCCGTGACCGCCGCCGGCGCGTCGGGCGTCACTGTCACTGAAGTGCGCGGCTATGGCCGCCAGCAAGGCAAGACGGAAGTCTATCGCGGCGCCGAATACGAAGTGCGCCTGCTTCCGAAAGTGCGCATCGAAGTGGCCGTGTCTGACGCCGTGGTCGAGAAGGTCACCGACGCGATCACGCAGGCCGCCAACACCAACAAGATCGGCGACGGCAAGATCTTCGTGCTCGACCTCGAGTCGGTGCTCCGCATCCGCACGGGCGAGAAGAACGAAGCCGCCCTGACGTCGTAACCCCGATCCGGCCGGCGCCGCCCAGGGAGGCGGCGTCGGCTGGCGCTCTCTCCCCGCGTTGCGCAAGCCCGTAGGCGCGCTAAGGTGCGTCATTCGGGGTGCGGGGATGCCCAAGGTCTTTATCAGCTACCGGCGGGACGACAGTCAGCATCAGGCTGACCGCATCCATCTTGCGTTGCGCAAGGTGATCCCCCGGCGCGACATCTTCATCGACATCGACAACATCCCGGCCGGCGTCGATTTCGTCCAGCATCTCGACCAGAAAGTTTCCCAGTGCGACGTGCTGCTGGCGCTGATCGGGCCGGACTGGCTGAACGCCATGTCGGAAGGAAAGCGCAGGCTGGACGATCCGAAGGACTTCGTTCGGGTCGAAATCGCATCGGCGCTGCGGCGCGGGATTCCGGTTGCGCCAGTGCTTCTCGATGGCGCGCCAATGCCGCGTGAGGCGGACCTGCCCGACGATCTCAAGCCGCTGATACGCCGGAACGGGACTGAGGTTCGCCGCAACAGCTTCGACTCGGACACCAAGCGACTGATCGAGAAGCTGAACTTCGAAGGCGCGGGCGGGGGAATGCTGCGATGGGTGCTGGCGGCCGTGGCGTTCATCGTTGCCGCGGCGGGCGCAGGCGGCTGGTGGCTGATGACGCAGCCGGGAAGCGGAGCGCCGGTGCCGACCGCGGCGGCGCCGGTGATGGTTGCGGAGACGCCAGCGGCGCCGGTTCAGGCGCCGGTATTGTCGCCGCCTCCCGTACCGGAGAAGGAATTGGCGCCAGCTGTCGTCGAGACGAAGCCAGCGGAGATCGCTGCTCCGCCGCCAGCTGCTCCCGCGCCAAAGGCGTGCATCGGGTGTCCGGAGACGTCACGGCAGAAACTGACGAGCGGCGCCTCCATCACTGTCAGCGCCCGGATCACGCGGGCGCAGTGGGCGGCGTTTTGCGCGGACTATAATTGCGCGGTCGATGACGACGGCGTCGATCCTCACCTGCCGATGCAGTCAGTGAGCTGGACCCAGGTCGACCAGTACGTGCGCTGGCTGTCCGCGCGCGGTGGACGAAAGTACCGGCTGCCGACCTCGGGCGAGCTGGACGGCCTGCTCGGCGAGGCGCCGGCGGCGAGCGATACGGGCGTGACGGAGTGGACCGGCACCTGCCACGCAGGCAGCGGGCCGAACTGTCAGTATGAGGTCCGCGGCTGGGACGCCAAGGGCAAGCGCGTGTTCGACTGGTACGAGCCCTTGGCCAAGGGGAAGACGCTCGGATTCCGGGTGGTGGCGGACAAATAGGGGGACTGAATGCGCAACGCATTCATCGGATTTCTGGCGACAGTAGCGGTCGGCATCGGCGCCGGGCCCGCGTCAGCGCAGCCTACCTCGCAACTCGGGCAGTGGATGTGTTCGGTCCTGAACGAGGATTTCGAACCCGAAGCGGCGATCAAGAGCTTCCCGCTGGAGAAACTGGGGCCGGTCAAGCAGACCCGGAAAACGAATGACGATCGGGTGAGCGTCGAGTTCGTGGCGGAGGGCGACTACTACGAAGTAACCTACTCCTACACCTACAAGGTCGAGGACGTGGACAGCCGGTACGGGTTCGAGCTGGTTGTCGATCCGCAAATCAGCGGCGACGAGGCCGACAACGAGGCGATGCTGTGGCTTGCCGAGTTCGGCACGCCTGTACGCGACACATTTGGCTTCAGCGTTGGCGGCGGGCCCAAGATGGCCGGCGGCGACAGCTATCCGTTCAACTTCGCCATCTGGGACAGCGGCATGATGAGGGCGGAGTGGTTTTACCAGAAAGACATCCGCCGGGCGGCGAGCGTCTGCGCCGCGGCGAAGCCTCCATCCCCCGAACTGCTTGCGGCCTTGGACCCCACGAAGGGTCGAGCCGTCGACCGCAAGACCGACAAGGTGAGCCTGTGGTATTGCTCGGTCCTGAACGACAGTTTCGATCCGGTGGCGGCGATGGCGGCTTTCCCGCTGGAAAAGCTGGGGGCGCCGGTCGAGTCGCGCGACAAGGACGACGATTATGTTCGCGTCGAACTGGAAGCCGAAGGCGACGATTTCAGCGTGACCTACGGATACAGTTACAGCACGGATGACGTGGACGAGCGGTATGGCTTCATGCTGGCGATAACGCCGGCGTCCTTTTCGGTGGAGAGCGAAGAGGAGGCCATGGCGTGGCTGCGAGGCTTCGGCGTTCCGAAGAAGAACCTGATCGGATATGCCGTCGGGGCGGGACAGGGCGCATTCGATCCCGATGATCCGCCATTCAAGTTCTCTGTCTGGATGTCGTCCGGGCGAAGGCTGGCGGAGTGGTTCGAGCCGCGCGATATCAGGCGGGCGCAGACGCTCTGCCAGTGAGGCGGGGCGGCGATGCCGAAGGTGTTCATCAGTTACCGGCGCGAGGACAGCCAGCATCAGGCTGACCGGATACGCGCGGCGCTGACGCGCCACCTGCCCAAGCGCGACGTGTTCATCGACATCGACAGCATGGGGCCGGGCGTCGATTTCGTGTCGTTCGTCGACCACCAGATTGCGCAATGCGACGTGCTGCTGGCGCTGATCGGGCCGGGATGGATCGCGGATGCGGAGCGGCTGGCGAACCCCAAGGACTTCGTGCGCATGGAGATCGCGACGGCGCTGGGACGGAATATAAAGGTGATCCCCGTGCTGCTCGATGGCGCGGAAATGCCGGGGGAAGAAATTCTTCCCGAGCCGGTGAAGCCGCTGGTACGGCGGAATGCGGTGGAGATCCGGCGCAGCAGTTTCGATGACGACACGCAGAAGCTGCTGAAGCATCTGGGTCTGGGGCAGGCGCCGGGAATTTCGCGACAGGCTGTTCTTGTGGCCGTCGGCGCGGGAGCTGCAGCGCTGGCGGTTGCGGCATGGTTTGCATTCAACAGCGGCGGTCCGTCGCTGCCGCAGATCGCGGGACGGTGGGAGGGGTGGGCGAGCTCCGGCTTTCGCCAGATCAACTACACCTGGTTCATCGACCAGCAGGGGTCGAAAGTCACCGGCACCATCAAGCTCAGCGATACCGGCGCCGACGCCGCCAATTTCGGAAGCTACGAGTTCGAGGGCGCGTTCAACGGCGAGGAGCTGACGTTCGGGGGCACACGAATTGTGGTTGGGTCGCAGGACTTCTGCATGGCGCGGGGCGTGCTGACGCTCAGCTCACCGGGCACACTCGATGGCGCGTGGGGCGATTATCCGGAGATGCCGGGTGGATGTGTGACCGGGTTACAGGGCAGCGTGCACCTCGAACGGAAGTGATGCGCTAGCGCCGGGTCTTCTGCTTGATCCAGTCGGAGATCGTCGTGAGCGCTGAGGGAGCGAACGTCTCCTCGATGGTAGCGTACTCGTCCATCGCGCCGGTGATGCCGGTCTGGAAGGCGTGATTGATGCCCGGGAGTTCGAGGATGGAGGCATCCTTGCCGGCGGTGATGCCGCGGAGGCCGGACAGGTTCTGCGTGGCAGACACCTGGATATCGAGCGAGCCGATCAGCGACAGAACGGGTGCGTCGATCTTGGCGAAGACAGGCGCGGGGTCGTAGCGCAGCGTCGAGCGGGCGTAGGGCGAGGCCATGGCATCCAGCGCGAGATCTACGGTCGGATAGACTGACGGGCGCGCCTTCGGGGTTTTCTGAAGGGCGTCGCGGGCGATGGTCCGAGCATCCGCGTCGGATGCGGCCGCGATCTGGCGGTTGATCGAAGGCCACAGCTGCCGGATGGCGGCGGCTTCCTGTGGTGAGGCGCCGGTGGATTCCGCGAGGAGGGCGCGCTGTTCGGCGATGGCGTCGGCCGCGGGCACGCCAAGACCGGCGAGCATCACGACGAAAGCAATGTTCTTTTCCTGCGATGCTGCGATCGGTCCGACGACGCCGCCCAGGCTGTGACCGATGAGGCCGATGCGGGCGGGGTCGATATCGGTGCGCGTGCGCAGGAAGGCGATGGCGGCGCGGGCGTCGGTGACGAGATCGTCGAGCGTGACGCCGAGGCCTTGTTCCTGCGTCTTGCCATAGGCGCGGTGGTCGCAACGCAGCGCGGCGATGCCGTTGCTGGCGAGATGGTCGGCAAGGACGGCGAAGGTCTGATGGCCGAGGACTTCGGCATTGCGGTTCTGTGCGCCGGAGCCGGAGAGGAGCACGGCCACGGGCGCCGGTGCGCCGGGCGGCGTGGTGAGCGTGCAGCCGAGACGTATGCCGGGCGCGGATGGATTGTCGAACATCACGTCATGCGAGGCATAGGGGAAGGGCGGCTTCGGTGTTTGTGGGCGGGCGCTGGTCTTCGCGGGCGTTGCAACGGTGGATGTGCGCGTGAGGACGAGGGGTACTCCACCCGGGCCCTGCTTGAGCGTGCCTTCAAGTGTCTCGCCAGCAAGCTGGCCTTCGAAGGCGAACATCATAGCGGGGATGGCGAAGGCGACCTTGGCGCCGTCGCGCGACAGGCTTCGGATCGGAATGTTCGTGGCCTGCTGGGCCGGGATATCCATCATCACGCGCGTGCCGGCTGTATCGGTCTCGATGCGAATGACGAGGGGCATGACGCCCTGGAGCTTGCCTTCCCAGCGTCCGTCGAGTCCGGCGACGGCGGGCAGGGGCGGAAGCGGGGGCAGTGTGCCGGGCGCGAAGACGGCCGCGCTGTCGCCGGCGGGGTGCTTGTAGGTTCCGGTCCATGAGCCGGCGTTCCACGTTCCGCTGAAGCTGGCGCGCGAGGCGGGGACGGAGAAGCTGAGCGTGGCGCCGTCGCGTTTCAGATCGGCGAGGGAGATCGGGGGTGAGCCCAAGTCAGGCGCGGTGAGCGTACCTGTGAGCGTTCCCGGCGCTTCGTCGACGTGCAAGCTGAGACGGATTTCGCCGACAGGCGGGCGCGTGATGGTAGCGTGCCAGTCTCCGGCTGCGGTCTGGGCGAAAGACGGACACACGTTCGCGATTGCAGCGACGAGCGCCGCAGCCAGTATCATCCGGCGCATGCTGGTTTCTCCCCAACGGCAAACTGTGTTGCCCGAGTCTAAATTACGCGCGTAATCTTTGATGTCAACCCGGGCATAGCGGCGCCGCGCGCACGCGTAGGCCGCTCATCGTGGAGTTGCAGGATTTCTGTCTAACGCGGAGCGTACTGATACTGTCGCCACCGGGAACGCTCGATGGCGCGTGGGGCGATTATCCGGAGATGCGGGGCCGATGCCCGACGGGATCACAAGGCAGCGTTCACCTCGAACGGCGGTAGCTAAGTCACTTCGCCCAAGCGCGGCCGAGGGCGTCGGTGAAGTTGCGGCCGAGGACTTTCTCGACGATGCGGGAGGAATGGCCGCGCCGGAGCAGGGCGTCGGCAATCAGCTCCATACGGCGCGGCGTATTGAGGCCGACGACATAGTGCAGACGGCCGTCATCCTCTGGCGCGGCAAGTCCGGCCTGGCGACGGGCTTCTTCGCCTTTTTGAAAGGCAGCCGCCGCTTCGGGGGATGTGTTGCGCGCGGCCATGGAGCTGTCCGTGCCGATGCCGACATGGTCCTCGCCGCAGGCCTGCAGCGCGTGGGAGAGGTGGGCGATCACATCGTCCAGAGTTGGTTGTCTCGGGCTGGGCGCAAGGTAGGGCAGGCCGAAGATGCCGATAACGCCACCCCTGTCCGCGATGGCGCGCAGAAGCGCGTCGGACTTGTTGCGCGGGTGTGGGTGAACCGCCGCGCACCCGGCGTGTGTGATCAGCGGAGATGTCGTGGATGCGGCGATGGCGTCGAAGCTCGTCTTCTCGTTGCAGTGGCTGAGATCAATGGCGACGCCGTTGGTGTTCATGACGGCAACAGCTTCGCGGCCGCGTTCGGTGAGGCCGCTTTGCGCATCGCCCAGCACGCCCATGCCGAAGGGCGAGGACTGGTTGTAGGACAGCTGCATCAGCCGCACGCCGAGGCCGCGGAAGATGCGGATGCGGTCGAGATTGTCGCCGATCATGGTCGTGGCTTCGAAGGAGAGCACCACGCCGAGCCTGCCGGTATCCTTCGCGCGCGCGAAGTCGGCATGATTGCGGATCTGCAGGAAGACGTCGGGCGCCTCGTCGAACAGGCGCTGCCAGGAAGCGACGCCCTCGATCGTGGACGTGAAGTCGTTGTCGTAACCGCCGAGCGACGTCTTCACCGCTGTGACGCCGGATTGCCGGACAAGGTCGATGGCGGACTGCGGGAGCGGGAAGGTCTTCTGGAAGGGCGGCGACAGGTTGGCGTCGAACACCATCGCACGGCGATAGAGATCGGCTGCTTCGGCAGACGTATCACCGGCGGCGGGCGGCGCTGCGGTGGCGCAAGCCGAACTCGCCAGTGCGCCCGCAAGGAAAAGCCGTCTGTCGATCGCTGGCATCGGCCCCTCCGAAAGGAGTCGCAAGCGATCAGAGCGCGCGGGGGCTGTCAACTAAGGTAATAGTTTATAGCTTGAAGCTAGGTCTTCCGCTCCAGCACGAAGACGAGGTCTTCGGCGGTCCAGTTCAGGCGGCCGAGGGATTTGCCGGTGACGGGCTTGCCGCCGACGGCGGTGGCGGCGGCGATGGCGAGGCCGGCTTCGGCGGCGAGTTCGGCCATGTCGCGTGCGGTGCAAGGACGGCGGGCGCCGTCGGACCACCAGCCGGCGTCGTGGCCGAGATTGGGGATGCGGCCGGTGGTGAGCAGCGCAGTGCGCACGCGCCAATGGCCGTAGTTGCGGAACGACACGATCACGCGGCGCGAGATGCGCGCGAGTTCGTCGAGGACGAATTTCGGACGCGCGAGTTCCTGGATCGTCTTCGACAGGATGGCGACGTCGTAGGCGTCGTCGGGATAGACGGGCAGGTCGGCGTCGGCGTTGCCCTGCACGACGGCGAGGCCCTTGGCGACGCAGCGGTTGACGCCGGCCTGTTCGACTTCGAGGCCGCGCGTGCGGGCGCCGCGTTCGGATTGCAGCAGTTCCATCAGCTGGCCGTCGCCGCAGCCGACGTCGAGCACGAGTTCACCGCGGTTGATGAACTGAGCAATGGCGACGTGGTCGGCGCGCCTCATGCCGTGGGAGCCGGGTCCGGATTTCATTGCTTGCCGAGCCCCCGCGCCTGTGCGGCGGCGTCGATGAAGCCGCGCAGGCCGGCTTCAAATTCCGGCTCCTCGACGAAGAAGGCGTCGTGGCCCTTGTCTGTCTCGATGTTGACGTAACTGGTCTCGCACCCGGCGGCATTGAGCGCCCGAACGATGTCGCGGTTCTCTTCCGGTGTGTAGTGCCAGTCGGACGAGAAGGAGAAGACGCAAAAGCGCGTGTTGAGCCCGCGGAAAGCGTTGGCGAGAACGCCGCCGTGTTCGCTGGCGAGATCGAAATAGTCCATCGCGCGTGTGATATAGAGATAGGAGTTCGCATCGAAGCGGTCGACGAAGACCTGACCCTGATGGCGCAGATAGCTTTCGATCTGGAAGTCCGCGTCGAAGCCGAACGTCTTGGTCTGGCGGTCCTGCAGATTGCGGTCGAACTTGCGCTTAAGCGAGCTCTTCGAGACGTAGGTGATGTGCGCGGCCATGCGGGCGACGGCGAGGCCTTTTTCGGGGCGCGTGCCTTCGGCGAGATAGGCGCCGTTGCGCCAGTTGGGGTCGGCCATGATCGCCTGACGGCCCGTCTCGTAGAAGCCGATGTTCTGGGCGGACTGGCGCGGCGCGACGGCGATCGGGACGGCGGCGAAGACACGGTCACGCGCCTGGACCGTCCATTCCAGCACCTGCATGCCGCCGATGGAGCCGCCGATGACGAGGAAGACGTTCGGGATGCCGAGCTGGTCGAGCAGCGCGATCTGTGCGCGGGCCATGTCGGCTATGGTGATGATCGGGAAGTCGGTGCCCCAGTAGGCGCCGTCCGGCTTTTTCGACGCCGGGCCGGTCGAGCCCATGCAGCCGCCGAGCACGTTCGAGCAGATGACGAAGAAGCGGTCGGTATCGACCGGCAGGCCGGGGCCGACGATGCGGTCCCACCAGGCCGGGCGGCCAGTGACGGGGTTTGGCGTGGCGGCGAACTGGTCGCCGGTGAGGGCGTGGCACACGACCACGACATTGCTCTTGTCGGCATTCAGCTTGCCCCACGTCTCGTAGGCGATCTCGACGTGGTCGAGCACGCGGCCGCTATCCAGCTTCAGGGGCCGGTCAGGCGTGGCGACGGAAAGGCGTTTCAGCCCATCCGCGCCGCTGAGGGTGCGGGCGGGCGCGTTCATGGTTGCCCCTAATCAGGCCGGATACGGAATGAAGCAATAGGGGAGGCCGCTAACCTTACTCAAGATGATGAACGGGAACGGGTTTTGCTTGGGGTTCCGGTGAAGGGGAAACTCGGGTACACGTTAACTGCGCTGGGGAGCGCCACCGAGTGTCGAGTACGATGGCCGCTGACAGCTTCCACCAGCAATCCGAAACGATGAACGATGCGTTCCTCTCGGCCCTGGCCGAGAAATGGCGGGAAATGAAGGACGCCCCAGCGGTTTCGGCCGCAGGTATTGGCTGCCGTCCCGCAAAGGAAGCCGCCGAAATGCGCCGCCTGTGCAGCCTTGCGCAGGCCGCCGGCATGCCGCAGGACGCCGCCGCCCGCATGTGGCGGTCGCTGTGCGGGGATGTGGCGGTCGCAAGGGGCCTCAAGACGGTTTACGTGGCCGGGGGGGACACGACCCTCTCGGTCGAGTGCGCCCGTGGTTACTTCGGCTTCGGCCCGAATGTCGTGCCGCTGGTCGGCATCCGGGACGCGCTCGAGCGGGCGGAAACGACCGCCGGAACACTGGCCTGCGTGCCATGGCCGGAACATGCCGGGGCTGGCCAGTGGTGGCCCATGCTCAACGAGAACAAGTTCCGCAACCTGGTGATCGTGGCCGGCTGGCCCAGCCTGCCGAGCTCCGCGGGCGAGACGCCCCGCATGGCCATCGTTGGCCGGATGAGCATGGAATCGTCCGGTTCGGACGACACGCTGGCGACGGCCCATGACGACCACTATTCAGCCGACAAACGGCTGAAGGACGTGGGTCTGGAAGCCGAAGTGGTGGCGCGGGCCCGTTCGCTAGCCCTTATCCGCATTTCCGAGTTCGTGGCGGTCGACGACCGGCGCATCGATCTGGTGCGCAAGGCGGGGCTGGACGGCTTGCGGGTTATCGGGGTACGGCCACGCCCGTAGAGCGGGGGCATCGCCGACAGGCGGCTCGCGCGTACTACACCTTATCTGGCGACTGTCCTTTGCGTCCCGGCTGGCCGGAGTGCTGGGCCAGTCCTGTCTGAGGGCGTCATGACCGATCTTCCCAAGCCTCTGCCGCAACTGGCCGACGTGAACATCTACGTGCCCGGCGAGGCGCCGAAATACACCGGCGGGCCCAGCTACAAGCTGGCTTCAAACGAGAATCCGCTGGGCGCCTCACCCAAGGCCAAGGCGGCCTACGCAGCCGTGGCGAACCAGCTTGAACTCTATCCCGATGGCTCGGCGCGAGAACTCAAGGCGGCGATCGCCAGCAAGCATGGGCTCGATGCGAGTCGGATACTGGTGGGTGCGGGATCGGATGAGATTTTCCTGATGCTTGCGCGCGCCTATCTGGGCGCCGGCGATGAAAGCATCTGCACGGAACACGCGTTCGCGATCTACCCGCTTTATGCCCAGCAGCAGGGCTCGAAGATCATCGAGGTTCCGGAGAAGAATTTTACCGCGGATGTTGATGCGATCCTCGCGGCCGTCACGCCGAAGACGAAGATCGTCTGGCTGGCCAACCCGAACAATCCCACGGGAACCTATATCCCGCACGACGAGGTGAAGCGGCTGCATGCCGGTTTGCCATCGAACGTTCTGCTTGTGCTCGACGGCGCTTACGCCGAATTCGTGCGCAAGAACGACTACTCTTCCGGCCTCGAGCTGGCGTCGCAGTTCGAGAACGTGATGATGACGCGGACCTTCTCGAAGCTCTATGGCCTGGCGGCTCTGCGTGTCGGGTGGGCATACGCGCCTGCGCACGTTGTGGATGCAGTCGAGCGCGTGCGTAGCCCGTTCAACGTGAACCTAATTGCCCAAGCCGTCGCCATCGCGGCGCTGGAGGACGATGCGTTCAACGAGCTGTCGCTGGCGCACAACGACAAGGAACTCGTGCGTCTCGGCGCCGGGCTGAGGGCGCTGGGCCTCGAAGTGATCGATGGCGTCGGCAATTTCTGCGTTGCGAAGTTTACCGAAACCAAGGGCAAGACGGCGGCGGATGCGCTGGAGTATCTCAAGCAGCACGGCGTCACGGTGCGCGGGCTCAAGGGCTACAAGATGCCGAACCACCTGCGGATCTCGGTCGGCACCGTGGATGGCAACAACGCCGCGCTGAAGCATCTCAAGGATTTTCTGGGCAAGTGACCTGATGGCTCCCGTCTTCAAACAGATCGCCATCATCGGCGTCGGTCTCATCGGCGGCTCCATTGCGCGAGCTGCGCTGGAGAAGGGCGCGGCGGGCGAGGTCGTGCTGTTCGACGGCAACCCGCAGGCGCTGAAACGGGCAGGCGAGATCGGCTTCGGCAAACCAGCCGCGACCATCGAGGATGCGGTGCGCCACGCGGATGCGGTGTTCCACTGCGTACCGGTTGGAGCGATGGCGTCGACGGCGCGGGCTAGCATCGACGCGATGAAGCCGGGAGCGATCCTCACCGACGTCGGATCAGTGAAGGGCAATGTCGCGCGGGATTTCCGCTCGCTGGGTCGTGGCGATGTGCATGTGATTCCGGGGCATCCCGTGGCGGGAACGGAGAAGTCAGGCCCTGATGCCGGCTTCTCGAGTCTGTTCGAGAACCGCTGGTGCATCATCACGCCGGAAGCGGGCGGATCGGCGGAATATGTCGAAGCGACCGACAAGCTCGCCGAATTCTGGACGGCGCTGGGTTCGAAGGTCGAGCGTATGGATGCGCAGCGGCACGATCTCGTGCTCGCTGTGACGAGCCACATTCCGCACTTGATCGCCTACAACATGGTCGCGACGGCCTACGACATGGAGGCGGTGACGGAAGGCGAGGTGGTGAAGTTCTCCGCCGCCGGCTTCCGCGATTTCACGCGCATCGCGGCGTCTGATCCGACGATGTGGCGCGACGTGTTCCTCAACAACAAGGAAGCCGTGCTGGAAGTGCTCGGCCGTTTCGAGGAAGACCTCACCGCTCTGCGCAAGGCCATCCGCAATGCGGACGGGCAGAAGCTGTTCGATACGTTCACGGAGTCGCGCCGCATCCGCCGCGAGATCATCGATGCGGGGCAGGACACTGCGGCGGCGAACTTCGGGCGGGATACGAGCGAGAAGTCGTGAGCTTCAGGTCGGCGTATCCTGAAACGGCTCAGCTATGATCTGTGCGCCGTCCTCGTAGACGACATAACCGGGACGCTCAGTCTTGATCATTTCCGAGAAATGACCGTACCGGCCGATGAGCGCAGCAAGTGCTCGCATGTTGTCGAGCTGCTCTGTTGCAGTGGGTTTCAGCCAGGCAATGCCTCGGGTAGCGCGGCGATAGTAGCCCTTCGAAGTGCTGCGGTTGAAACGTTCGGGCGTTTTTAGATTGCTTTTGAACCATGCGAGCAGATCGGTCAGCTCCGCCCTGTCGTCCGGTGACAGGTCGTCGCTGCTGACTAATGCGTAAGCTGTCTGAAACAGACCTTCGCGAACGCCGCTTTCGTTATTTGTCTTCTGAAGAACAAATCGAAGATACACGCGGTATCCCCTGTCAACGTTTCTGCGCCGCGCGGCCTTCCACAACCAACCGCGCTGTCGCCGGGTCCAGCGCCTCTTTCAGACGTTGGGTGAAGTCGGCGCGCTTCAGGCCTGGCTCGATGGGCTTCAACACCTCAAACACGACACGGCCTGGCTTGCGCAGGAAGCCTGAGCCCTGCCAGCACAGGCCGGTGTTAAGGGCGACCGGCACGCACGGGATTTCGAGTTCGTTGTACATGAAGATCACGCCGGGCTTCACGTCGGTGGGCGTGTCGGGCAGCTGGCGTGTGCCTTCCGGAAAGATGACGATCTGCTGGCCCGTGGCGACGCCCTTCTTGGCGGCGGCGAGCATCAGCTTCATCGTCTTCGCGCCGCCGGCGCGGTCGATCGGGATGCCGACGCGCGAGGCGTAGACGCCGAACACCGGGATCTTCAGCAGCTCCTTCTTCAGGATGTAGCCGGGGTTCTGGATGAAGAGGAAAGGCGCGATGGTGTCGTAGGTCGACTGGTGCTTCATCGCGATGAGGCCGCCGCCCTTGGGCAGATGCTCCAGACCGCGAAATTCCGTGTGGATGCCGCAGAAGATCAGGAGGCCCAGGCGCTGCGCACCGGCCCAGAGGCGGATCCCGCTCATCGCCGCGCCGCGCGAGAAGATCGACACAGGCATGCAGACGATGCCGATCAGCACCATCGTGAGGTAGAACCAGATAGCGTAGAGCAGCGAGCGGATGAAGGTCATCACGTCTTTTCCGGTGTCAGCGCCGCGGTGCGCAGGCCGGCGAGGCGATACTTGATCCATTCCTCGACCAGCACTTTCGCGGTCGAGGGATCCTTGTACCAGTCGCCGGGGCGGACCTTCGTGGTGATCACGGCGTGCGGGAAGAAATGGCCTTCGGGCATGGCGCGCTTCAGTTCGAACAGCGCGCGCTCCATGTGGTATTCCGACGTGACGACGATGATGCGGTCGACATTCTTGCGGCGCGCCCAGTCGGCGATCTCGTCGCCATTGCCCTCGGTGGAGGCCGCCGCCTTGCCGAGCGTTACGCAGCAATCGATCTTGTCGATGTCGACATTGGCGACCCGGGCGATGTCAGCCGGCGTCGCGTCGATGTTCACGCCCGAAATGAGGAGCGGGAGGTCCAGCGAGTCCGCGAGCTGAACAGCCGAGATGATGCGGGCGTCCGATGCGCCGGTGAGAGAGGCGACGGCTTCGGCTTCGACTGGCGGGTCAGGATTTACGGCGCGATCGGCGCGCGCGACGAAGCGCGAGAAATCCCAGCCGGCCACGAGCAGCACGGCGGCGAGGACGACAATGAAGGCGCCGAACACAAAACGCATCAACTCAAACCATATCCGACAGCGAGCGCATGACGGTAACTTTCGCGGCCAGCATCGCGGCTATTCCGGCCACCAGCGGCGACAGGCCCAGTATGAGGCCATCCGCCAACGACAACGACAACTGTGGCAACAACCAGATCTGCTGATCCGACTGCCTGACCACGAACAGGATGAACGCCGCCGCCCCGAACGCCAAGAGGGCGCCGAGCGCCCCGGCCTGCACGCCAAGCATCAGGAAGCGGCGCTCGAAAAGCCCTGATATAAAGCCGTCCTTGGCGCCGGTGAGGTGGAGCAGTTCCACGATATCGCGTCTGGCGAGAAGCGTGGCGTGCGTGGCGAAGGCGATGACGGCTAGGCCCGTGGCGCCGAGAAGCCCTACGGCGATCATGGCGACAAGGCCGGCTGAGTCCGTGGCGCGCTTCACGTCTTCCGACCAGACGATGTGGTCGTCGACGGTTGCGTTGATGGCGGCGGACTTCAGCGACGCTGCCAAACGTTCGCCAACGCCGCTCTTGCCGGCGGCGCCGGGCGCGGCTTCAGCGGCGATGAGATGGGGGAGCGGCAGTCCAGCGGGGACGCCGGTGGGGCCGAGCCAGGGGCGGAGCAGCTCTTCCGAATCTTCGCGCGAGAGAGCGCGGGCCGAGACGATGCCAGGTGTCGCCAGTGTTAGTTCGACGGCGCGGTTTGTGAGCGCTTCATCGCCGCGCACGCGGATGGTGATCTGGCCGGTGACCTGGTTGGTCCATTCATCGGCGGCGGAATAAGCGGCGCGTGCGACGAGGCCGGAGAGAGCGGCGAGGAAGCACAGTGCGCAGACGACGAAGAACAGCGCGGCTTCACGCGCATCTTCCTTCGGCAGAACGGGAGCGAGCGATGGTCTCATGCCGACGCTGCCGGGGGAGGTTCGGCGGGAGCGGCGACGCGGACGACCATGCCGTCGGCGAGGCGCAGCACGTCGGTCTTTGCCTTGCGCACCATCTGCAGGTCGTGCGTGGCGATCAGCAGCGTGGTGTTGAGGCGCTTGTTGAGTTCGCGGAAGAGACGGAGCAGGCGGTCGCCCATTTCCTCGTCGACGTTGCCGGTGGGTTCGTCGGCGATGATGAGGTCTGGCTTCACGACGACGGCGCGGGCGATGGCGACGCGCTGCTTTTCGCCGCCAGAGAGCGTGGCGGGGCGCGCCTGCAGGCGGTCGCCGAGGCCGACCCATTTGAGGAGTTCGATGACATCATCGCGGTAGGCTTTTTCCGGCTGGCCGAGGACCCGCAGGGGCAGGGCCACGTTCTCATAGGCGCTGAGATGGTCGAGCAGGCGGAATTCCTGGAACACCACGCCAATGCGGCGGCGGAGGGGGGCGAGGTCTTTCCGGGGCAGGCGGCTGGTATCGACCCCAAACAGGGAAACCCGGCCCGCTGTAGGTCTTAACGCCAGATAGGCCATTTTCAGCAGTGTGGACTTGCCCGCACCCGACGGGCCGGTGAGAAAGGTCATGGAGCCGGGCCTGAGAGACAGGGAAACATCAGCCAAAACATCGGCTTCCGGCCCATATGACAGGCCGACACGGTCAAAGCGGATGACCGGTTCATCTGAGGTTGTGCCGCGTTCCTGCATGCCTTCCAGTGGCTTACTGTCGTTCAGATTCCAGCCCTAATTGGACTATATTAACCGGTTCTGTGATTCCGATAGCGCGATGATCCTCGTCTGCCCGTCTTGCGATACGCGATACTTCGCTGACGACTCCTCCATCGGTAAGGAGGGGCGGCGCGTGCGTTGCGCGACGTGCGGCCATGCTTGGCATGCAAAACTGCAGGAAGAAGAGGGCGAGCCGGCCCCCGCAGAGGAAACCGGGCTGACCCGGGAGCAGGTGGAACGGCTGCGCCAGACGGCGGCCGAGAACACCAAGGCCCGCGCCGGCCCACACGCAGAATTCCGCGCCCGCGAACACGCCAAGCGCAAACGCCACCGCGGCCGGGCCGTGACCATCGCCTGGGCGATCAGCGGCGGGATTTTCGTCGTCGGCATCGGGGCCGCGATCATCTTCCGCAACGAGGTGGCCGAGGCCTTCCCGCGTGTGGCGTCGATCTATCGCCTCGTTGGGCTGGAAGTGAACCGGTTCGGGCTGACGTTCGAGAATGTCGCTGCGCGGCGCACGTTCGATGGCACGACGCCGGTGCTGACGGTGACCGGTGCGGTTATCAACGGCGGCGGCGAGTGGCTGGATACGCCGCAACTGCGCGTCACACTGAAGGACGAGTCCGGGAAAGCGGTGCAGACCTGGACGGACAATTTCGCTGTGCCCTCGCTGGGCCCGAGCGAGCGGACAGAATTCACGTCGCGCTTCGAGGCGCCACCGGTCGAGACTTATCGCCTGACGGTGAGTTTCGTGCGGCCCGAAGATGATGGGTCGCTCGGCGATGAGGCGGACGTTCAGGCATCGACCGATGGCAAGGCGCCGGCGGCGCCTGCTCATGCGACATCGGGCGCCAAGCCGGAGGGCGAACATGCCGAGCCGGGCTGGTCTGGCGGCGATGGAGTTGATGCGCACGAGGTTGCGGGCGATGGTCATGCTGCCGCGCCTGTGCCTGAGCCCGTCACCGTCAAGTCCGGGGAGACCGCCGATCACTAGCCACTGGGTTCCGGACAATGTGGACGTCCTCCTCACGGCGGACGATGTCGGCGGGCGTATCGAGAAGCTGGCTGATAAGCTGGCGCCTAAACTCAAGACGGGAAACTGGACGGCGGTTGTGGTCCTGCTTGGCGCGACGCCTTTCGCGTCGGACCTGATGCGCGCCTTTTCCGAACGCGGGATCGACATCGGCTTCGATGCGCTGTGGCTCGAAAGCTATGCAGATGCGCGGGAAAGCTCGGGCCGCATGCTGGTGCGCGCGGACGTGGCGCGGCCGGTTGAGGATCGCGGCATCCTTCTGATCGACGATGTGTTCGATAGTGGCCGGACGATTGCGTTCGCGCGGGACCACATGATGCACAAGGGTGCTCGCGAAGTGCTCACCTGCGTGTTCGCGCGCAAGCCGGAGGCCGTGATCGAGGGGCTCGATGCGTGGGCGTGGGATGCGCCCTCGCGCTATCTCGTAGGCTACGGCATGGACGACGCCGGCGCGATGCGCGGGCTTCCGTTCGTTGGGGCAATAAAGGGTGCGTAGGCCCCGGCCCTAGAACCGCTCGAGCAGGCGGTTCAGGTATTCCAGTTCCTCGCGGGTGAGGGCGCGATTGCTGGCGCGGCGGCGGATCTCGTCGAGGATTTCGCGCGCCTTCTGGCGGTCCATCTCTTCGGGAATCTTCACGTCGTCGCCATAGCCGCTCTCGCCGTTGTTGAGACGGCCAAGGATGTCACGCTGGTCGCGCTCCTCGCGGGCTTCGGGATCGTTCTCATCGTTGAGGCGGGCAAGTTCGCTGGAGCGGTCTTGCAGCGATGACATCGCCTGCTGTTGCGCCTCGCGCGCGGCAGCGAAGTCGCCGCGACGAAGCGCATCCTCGGCGCGCCGCTGCATCTCGATGGCGTTGCCGAGTAGGCGGCGCGTACGCTCGTTCTCCTGCGCATAGCGGCCATCGCCTTCAACGCCAGGACGTCCGGGCTGGCCGCCGGGGCCGCCGCGATCGGCTTGCTGGCCTTGGCCCTGACCCTGGCCGGGCTGGTCTCCGGGGCGCTGCCCCGGCTGGTTGCCTTGGCTGCCTTGCCCTTGTTGTTGGCCTTGACCCTGACCTTGCTGCTGGCCTTGTCCCGGCTGTTGGCCTTCGCCTTGGCCTTGCTGACCTTGTTGGCCTTGGCCTTGTTGTTCCTGTTGTTGGGGTTGGCCGCCGCCGGAGCGTTGTTGTTGTTCCAGTCGTTCGCGTAGTTGTCGTTGTTGGTCGGCCAGTTGCTGGTTGCGTTGGGGGTTGGAGCCTTCGCGCTGGGCTTCCTCGGTCTGGTCGTTGAGGTCGCGCTGGTCGTTCATCGCGCGGTTGGTGTCCTGCAGCGCGCGGTTCATGGCGCGGTTCATCGGACCGTCTTCCGGGTTCCCTGAATTGCCGCCGCGACCCATCTGGATCTGCATGTTCTGCATGTTCTCGAGCATGCGCTGCATGTCGCTCAAGAGCTGGCGGGCCTGATCGCGCGCGCCTGTCTCGGCGAGGTCGCGCAGCGCCTGGAGCATGCGGTTGAGCTCGCTGTCGCCCAGCTGCTGACCGCCACCCTGCATGCCCTGCATCTGGCCGCCGCCGTCCTGGTTGACGCGGCCTTCGCGGATCGCCTCGGCCATCTGGGCGGCGAGGTAGTTCTCGATCGCCTGTTCGTACATATCCATCAGGCGCTTGATTTCTTCTTCCGAAGCGCCGCGGCGAAGCGCTTCTTCCAGTGCACGGCGGGCGGCTTCCAGCGCGGCGGCGGCGTCAGCGACGCTGCCGTATTCGGCGCGCAGGGCGATATCCCACAGCACGGTTTCGGCGCTCTCCGCTTCCTCGCGGTCGCGGGCTGCATCGATGATTGCGTGTGCGTTGCGGAAGCCCATGAACACGACGGGGTCCTGGAAGTAGTCTTCCGGCTTCCACGTGATGGCGTCGATCACCATCACGGAACGCTTCACGCCTTCCGGCGCCCAGCTGAGGCGCGAGGCAGGCGCGATAGCGAGGGCGTCATAGCCGCGGCCGGCGACGCTGGTGAAATTGTCGGCGCCTTCGGGAACCTTGTATTCTTCCCAGTTGCGCAGCAGCACGGCGCGCGATTCCTGGGCCATGCGGGCAATTGGCTGGAGGAAGATCTTCTCGGGGACGTGGTAGGGGACAGCTTCGCTTTCAGCGGTCTGGCCGGCGGCATCCGTCGCGCGCAGTTTCACCTGAACATCCATGCCCGCCCAGCGATGGCGGACGAGATCCTGGCTGTAGTCGCCTTCCTCTTCCTTGGGCGAGAGGGCGATGGTTTCGACAGCGACCGCGTCCTCGACATTCCCGGCGGACGCAGGAATGTCCGCACGGCCAAAGAAGACGAGCTCGAGCTTGTCGACGCCGTAGTCGTCGCTGGTCTTGTACTTGAACTCGGTGCGGTCGCCGTCGCCCATCTTGGGCGGCTCGACGAAGGCGACGGTGGGGGTGGCGTCGTCAATGATGTTGAAGTTGAAGCCGCTGCGTTCGCCCCAGTAATTCACGGTGATGCGCATCGGCTCTTTCACGACGATGCGGGCCTCGTAGGCCTTGTCGATGCCGGGTTGCGGATGGAGCGTGACGCCGCCGCCTTTTTCCGGCGAGACGCCGATCTGCGGCGCGCCGGGGCCGATGACGCGGATCGTGACTTCCGATCCTTCCGGCGCGCGGGCGAGTTCGCCGGGCGTCAGCATGAAGGGGGCGGAGCCGGTGTAGGCCGGCGGCGTGGCCCACGCTTCGATCTTAAGCGTGTGGGCGCCGAACAGCGCGCCGATATCCGGGAACAGGCCCTTGCCCATCCGGTCGATCACGGCGGTTCCGGCGATGACGCCGGCGACGACGATGAGCGCGGGAGCAGCGAGGCGCAGATAGAGCGGGTCGGCCTGCTTCCACTGCGCGCGGACATCGAGCTTGCCGGCGTTGGCGGCGAGCGCGGCCATGCGGTCGCGGTGCTCCTGCCAGAGCGTCCAGCCGGCGGTGTCAGGGCGGGCGGGGCGATCCACCCAGGTGGAGAGCGGGCGGCCTTCGATGGCGCTGTCGATCAGGTCGCGCGCTTCATCGTCGGTCGGCTTGCGCCAGACCTTCCAGCCGATGAGCACGGCGGTGATGAAGCCGACCCAGAAGACGACGCCGGTCGCCGCCTGCGCCTCGATCGGCATGGCGGTGTAGAGGCCCGTGAGCCAGAAGATCGCGAAGCCCGCGAACCAGACGAGGGCAGGCAGGATCGAGCGGATCAGGGATGGCCAGAAGAGGCTGCGCCGGGCCGAGGCTATCCGGGCGTCGAGCTTGTTCCTGAGACCAAAACCGTCAGCCAACCTGGTTCCCTATTTGGCGATCCAATCCGGGGCCTTTTCGAGGGCGATCATTTCCTCGAATGTCGGCCTGCGGCGGACGACCGCGCAAGCATCACCCTTTACAAGGGCTTCGGCAACAAGAGGTCTCGAATTATACTGGGACGACAATGTGGCGCCGTATGCGCCGGCCGTCATGAAGGCCACCAGATCGCCCTCCTTGAGGGGGGGCATGGGGCGGTCCTTGGCGAACCGGTCGGTGCTTTCGCAGATGGGTCCCACGAGGTCCACGGCGCGGCGGGGCGCGCCCAATGCGGGGGTTCTGACGGGCAGCACCTCGTGATGGGCGCTGTAGAGGGCGGGGCGCAGAAGGTCGTTCATTCCGGCGTCGAGCACGATGAATGTGCGACCGTCGCGCTCTTTTACGTACTCGACCTTCGAGATCAAAACTCCGGCATTTCCGGCGATCAGCCGCCCGGGTTCGAAGATAAGCTGCACGTCGAGGCTGCCCAGAACCTCGCGCGCCTGCCTAGCGTAGACCGCCGGGCTGTCGGGGTCTTCGCCGTCCTTGTAGGGAACCCCGAGGCCGCCGCCGAAATCCAGCCGCGAGATTGCAAAGCCGCGGTCGCGCAGACGGCGAGCGAGGGCGACAACCTTCTCCCACGCCGTGCGCAGCGGATCGACGCGCATGATCTGGCTGCCGATGTGAACGGCGATGCCGACCGGGTCGATATTGGGCAGGCGGCTGGCCTCGTCGAAGAACATGTCGGCTTCGTGCCAGGCGATGCCGAACTTTGTCTCGGGCGTTCCCGTCGAGATGTGGGCGTGGCCGCCGGCCTCCACGTGCGGGTTGATGCGGAAGGCGATGGGCGCGCGCTTGCCCATCTCCTGCGCGACCTGCGACAGGCGGTGGAGTTCGGGCATGGATTCGACGTTGAATTGGTGGATGCCTTTGGCGAGGCCGAGGCGCATTTCGTCTTCCGTCTTGGCAACGCCGGAGAAGACGATGCGGCTGGCGGGAATGCCAGCCTGCAGCGCGCGCAGGAGCTCGCCGCCGGACACGACGTCGGCGCCCGCGCCGACAGACGCCAGCGTGGCCAGCACGCCGATGTTGGAGTTCGCCTTGACCGCAAACGCGATCAGCACGTTGCGGCTGGTGAAGGCATCGGCGAGCACGCTGTAGTGCCGGCGCAGTGTGGCGTCGGAATAGACATAAGTTGGCGTGCCGACGTCGCGCGCGATGTCTTCGAGCGAGACGTCTTCGCAGTGAAGCACGCCATTGCGATAGGCGAAGTGATGCATCGTTCCGTTCCAGCCTGGCCCCGCTGCGGGGTAGCGGATGGTGGGTGAGATGTCACCCCGGCGCGGACATTCCTCACCCTGCAGGGGGGAGGAGGGCTGACTCCTACGGCAGGAACTGCGCTGCGATCAGGTTGGTGCAGGCGGCTTCGGCGCCGGGGACGACGGGCTTGCCGGTGATGGCGAAGGAGTCGTCTGGCTTTTTCAGCAGCTTGCCTTCGAGATTGGCGGCGCCGTAGCCGGTGGGCCGCTTCAGCCATTCGCCTGCCTTCGTGGCGACGGCGCCGTCTGCTCCGATCGTGCCGGCGACAGTGAAGCTGCCAGCCACGCCGCCGGACGGGCCGGATATGCCGGCCACCGTCGGGAAGAAGCCGAGCACGCCCGCCGCATCGAACCCGCCGCCGGTTTTCGTCTTGAGTTCGGTGATATCGAGATAGAAGCCGTGTTCTCCGTCGGTGCAGGTGTAGCTGCCGCCATATACGCCCTTGATGCCGGCGCCGTCGGCCGGGAGCTGCGCGAGCGCGACGCAAGGAAGGCTGGCGGCGGCCATGGCGAGGCAGGCCGTGCGAACAAGTCTGCTGGCGGACATGTTTTTCCCCTTATCCCCGTCGGATGGAATTACTGCGGCGTTGGTTGCGCTGGAGGCGTCATCTGCTGTTCGAGCTGGCGGCGGCGCTCTTCGTCGGCGGCCTTGCGTTCGGCGTCCTGCTTTGCCTTCTCGGCGGCGGCGGCTTCCTCGGCGGCCTTGATGGTGCGCGGGTCGCTCAGGCCTTCGTTGGGCGGATCGCCCCACATCGGCACCGGTCGCACGAGGTCGCCACGCAGCCCGCAGGCGGACAAGGCGGCGAGGCCGGCCAGTGCAAGCACGATGCGGGTCAAAGCGAACTCCCGGTCTTCTCCCCCTGCGCGTGATCGGCGGGAGCGCCGGGGTTGTCAATTGGAATAGGCTGCAGCGCTCCTAACGGCGGGGCGGCAGCATCCGGAACATCGTGTCGTCCTTGAGGAAATAGTGGTGGAACAACGCCGCCGCCGCATGAAGGCCCAGCAGGAAATAGCCGATTGTGCCGCCCAGCTCGTGCAGCTCCTCGACCTGTTCGGCCAGTTGCTCGCTAACGCCGGTCAAAGGCGGCAGGTTCCCCCCCCAGAACGGGATGGGACCGCCTTCGGCGCTGAGGATCGTCCAGCCAGCCAGCGGCATGGCGATCATCCACGCGTAGATGGCGACATGGGCGACGACCGCCAGCAGATGCAGCCAGCGCGGCGGAGCGGGCGAGATGGCCGGGGTCCCGCGCGTGAACATACGCAGGCCGCCCCTGATGAAGGTGAGGGCGAGAACGCTGAGGCCGAGCATGAAGTGCCAGGTCTTGAGTCCCTCGCGCAGGTCGCTGCCACGGGGATAGTTCTCGCGCAGCAGGATGCACGCATACACGGCCACGATCAGCAGGAGCATCAGCCAGTGCAAGGCGATGGCGCTGTTGGGGTAGTGCTTGCGTGCAGGCTCTTCAGTCATGGATTGCGTCTCCGGATTCAGGAGACGCGATCGCAGAACGGCTGGCGTTGATACCGGTCAAGGCGGCCGCGGGCGCTTTGGGGACAATCACTCGCCAGCCGGGAATGCGTTTCAAAGTCGTCTGTACATATAGATCGATGGGATGTGGGTGGTGAAACCCGCCTTCTCGTAGGCGCGGCGGGCGGGGGCGTGGCTGGGGTCGCCGCCGGTGCCGACGGTGGCGAGCGCCATGCCGGCGGATTTCAGCGCGGCGAGGGCGTGCGCGTAGAGCGCCGTACCGATGCCTTTGCCGCCATGGTCCGGGTGGACCGCGTTGAGCGTGATCTCGCCGATGCCGGGCGCGATGTTGGGCTTCCACGAGACGAAGCCGGCGATGGTGTTGCCTGTTTCGGCGACAGCGAGGGTGTGGCCGCTGTCGGGTTTCGCGATCGCGTCGAGGAGGTGGGCCTGTTCGGTCTCTGACGTGGCGAGGCCGGGGGCGGCGATCTCCGGACCGACGATGGCGCGGAAGGAGGCGAACACCGGCGCGAAGGCGGCGGCGCGGATGGCTTGAAGGATCGGAAGATCGGATGGCGCATAGGCGCGGATCAGGAATGACATGATGTCTGTCCAGCTATCTGTGTTGGAATTGGGATTGGTCGCGGCGGCATGGCGGCCACGAACCTGTGTGCGCTGGCGCTATGAGCGCCGGCGGCCGGACAGATGATTGTGCATCACGACAAGCAAGGGCGGTGTCTCCGTGGAACGGAGTTTGCGCGAGGATGGGCGAGCGATGCAAGGGCCGGAAAGCACGCCCTCGTGGTTCAACGGGGTTCACCATGAGGGCTACTCTACCGGCCGCCGATCAGCCTCATGGCGAGCCCGTCGAACCATGGGGCGTGCTTTCCGGCGTCAGCCCAGCTTCGCCTTCCATGCGGTTATCTGCTCGCGGACGCGACTTGGCGCGGTGCCGCCGTAGCTCTGCCGTGACGCCACCGAGGCATCGACCGTCAGTACGGCGAAGACTTTATCCGTGATGCGCGGCTCCAGCTTCTGCAGTGTTGCAAGCGGCAAGTCGGGGAGGGCGAGGTTGGCCTGCTCGGCGGCTTTGACGGCGGCGCCGGTGATGTGGTGGGCTTCGCGGAAGGGGATGTTGAGTTCGCGGACGAGCCAGTCGGCGAGGTCGGTGGCGGTCGAGAAGCCCGATGAGGCGGAGGCGCGCATGCGGTCGACGTTGGGCGTCATGGTAGCGATCATGCCGGTCATCGCCTGCAGCGATAGGTCGAGACTGTCGAAGGCTTCGAACGTGGTCTGCTTGTCGTCCTGCATGTCCTTCGAATAGGCGAGGGGCAGGCCCTTCATGATGGTCATGAGTTGAACGAGCGAGCCGATGGCGCGGCCGGATTTTGCACGCACGAGTTCGGCGGCGTCGGGATTGCGCTTCTGCGGCATGATCGAGGAGCCGGTGGACCAGGCATCGCTCATGCGCACGAAGCCGAACTGGGCGGAGGACCAGATCACGATCTCTTCGGCGAGGCGCGAGAGGTTCTGCGCGCTGATGGCGACGGCAGCGAGCGACTCCAGCGCGAAGTCGCGCGAGGAGACGCAGTCGAGCGAGTTCGCCATCGGGCGATCGAAGCCGAGCGACTTCGCGACCATGTGGCGATCGATCGGGAAGCCGGTGCCGGCTAGGGCGGCGGCGCCGAGCGGGCTTTCGTTCATCCGGGTGATCGCGTCGGAGAAGCGGCCACGGTCGCGGTCGAGCATTTCGACATAGGCCATCAGGTGATGGCCGAAGGTGACGGGCTGGGCGGTCTGCAGGTGCGTGAAGCCCGGCATGACGGTGTCGGCGTGCTTTTCTGCCTGGGCGACCAGCGCCTTCATCAGGGCGGTGATCTGGTCGCGGCGGGTCTCACACGCGGATTTGACCCAGAGGCGGAAATCGAGCGCGACCTGGTCGTTGCGCGAGCGGGCGGTGTGCAGGCGCCCCGCAGGTTCGCCGATGATTTCCTTGAGGCGTGATTCCACATTCAGGTGGATGTCTTCCAGCGCCTTGGAAAACTGGAACTTTCCTTCACGGATTTCGGACAGGACCTGATCGAGGCCCTTCTGGATGGCTGCTTCGTCGGCTTGTGTGATGACGCCTGTCTTCGCCAGCATGGCGGCATGAGCCTTCGAGCCGGCAATGTCCTGCTCAGCCAGGCGCTTGTCCACGTCGATGGACGCGTTTATCGCCTCCATGACCTGGTCGGGTTGCGCCGAAAACCGGCCGCCCCACATCGCGTTGCCCTCGGGATTCTTCGTCATGACGCTCAGACCCGCCTTATCCGCCGCGCTTCTCGCACTCTTCGCGGCGGCTTGCCAGCCAGCAGAAGCCCCCGCGCCAGACCCCTCCGCTACGCCGGAAACGGTCGAGGCGCCGGCGGCCCCGGCGGCCAGCCAGCTGGCGAAGTTCCAGACCGGCCAGTTCGAGCAGCTCGACCTCGATTCCGACCTTTCCATCCCGACCGCCAAGTTCGTGGACGCGGAGGGAAAAGAGGCCTCATTCGCCGACTTCGCGGGCAAGGTCGTGGTCTACAATATCTGGGCGGAATGGTGCGGCCCGTGCGTCGAGGAGATGCCGAGTCTCGTGGGCCTGCAGAAGGCCTTTGCCGGCAAGGACGTTGTCGTGGTTCCCGTCGCCTTCGGCATGGGGAAGGGCGTGACGCGCGAGACCACGCTGGCCAAGTTCAAGGAACTGGTGGGAACGGATCTGCCGTTCTTCTACGATGGCGAGCTCGAGGTGAATTCGCAGGCCAAGACCGGCGCGCTTCCGGCGACCCTCATCTATGACAAGTCGGGCAAGGAAGTTGCGCGGCTCATCTATCCGGCGAAATGGGATGCGCCGGACGCGGTGGCGCTGGTCCAGGCTGTGCTGGACGGGCAAAGCTGAGCTGTTCGGGCTGACCCTTCGGTCAGCCCACGAAATCCGGCAACTCCTTCACTTCAGCGCGAGAACCTGCCGCCGCGACACCCGCGCGGCTTGTGACGGATGGCCGGATTCGGCATCTAGGCCGTAAGATGCGTTACAAGAGGCCGGAATCGGCCCGCCCCGGGAGATTTGAGTTCATGAAGCTTCGTCACGTTTCGCTGGCGGTCGTCTCGATCGTGCTTGCCATGTCCGGGGCCCAGGCGGCCTTCGCGCAGGCCGTGGGTGTTGACCATGGCGAGGTGAAGTCTGGCGTCACGCAGGCGGGACTGGAAACCGACAAGAAGGCGATCGACGCGCCGACTGTCGAGCCGGGCTACACCGTTCCGCGTCTCAAGGACGGCAAGCCGGACATCACCGGCGTTTGGTCCAACGCTTCCAACACATCGCTGCGCCGCCCGGGTAGCACTAAGAATCTGGTGATGACCGACGACGAGGCCGCGAAGGCCCGTGCGTCCAACCCGCAGAACGTTCGCCAGCAGACTGACGACAACCAGAAGACGGAAGACGGCCTGCTGACCGGCAAGGATCTCGCGTCGGGTCGCGGCTACAACGCGTTCTGGATCGATCCGGGCAACAACTATGCGCTGGTGAAAGGCACGTGGCGGACGTCGTGGATCGTCGAGCCGGCGAACGGACAGGTGCCGAGCAAGGCCGGTCGTGGCGGTGGCGGATATGGCGGGCCGCGTCCGCAGAATGCCGCCGGTCGCGATCCGGGCTATGGCTACAACAACCCGGAAGAGCGCAACCTCAACGAGCGCTGCTTCATCCTCGGCACGTCGGGCCCGCCGATCGGGAACTACCTCTACAACAATACGACGCAGATCATTCAGTCGCCGGATCACGTGATGATCATGTCCGAGATGATCCATGACGCGCGCATCATACCGCTTAACGCCAAGCACAAGCCGAAGGAGCTTGCACCGTGGATGGGCGATTCCATCGGCTGGTGGGAAGGCGACACGCTGGTGGTCGAGACGATCAACATGCAGCGTGGCGGCGGCGGCGTGGCGCTGAGCCCAAGCGGCAAGATCACTGAGCGCTTCACCCGCTATAACGAGCGGCAGGTGTTCTACGAATTCATCGTCGACGATCCGGAAAACTACACGCAGACGTGGAAGGGCCAGATGTCGCTCAACGCGGTGAACGGCATCTACGAATATGCCTGCCACGAGGGTAACTATGCCCTGCACGGCATCCTTGAGGCCGGTCGCAAGAACGACCGCGAGGGCAAGGTGAACGACGCCAGCAAGGACGGCGAGGAGTAATCCTCCGTTTCGTCTTGCGCCGCTGGCGAAAAAGATATGCGGTGGGTCAAAAGAACCTGCCCGGGGAGGAAACCATGATCAAGCTTCGCCACGTTTCGCTGGCTGCGGTCGCCATTGCCATGGCTGTCGCAGGCGCAGGAGCCGCTTCGGCACAGGCCGCCGCCCAGACCGGCGCACGCGTCGTGGTGCCGAACCTGAAGCCGGCCAAGGAAGGCGATCGCGTCGCCGCCGGCTACACCGCGCCGCGCCTCGGCATTGGCCAGCCGGATCTCACCGGCGTGTGGTCGAACGCTTCCAACACGCGCATGACGCGCGCGGGCAAGTTCAACAAGCTGGTCCTCAATGACGAGGAAGCCGAGCACGCCCGCGTGACCGACCCCTCCAACATCCGGCAGGCGACGGACGACAACCAGAAGACGGCGGACGGTCTGCTCGACGGCAAGGATCTCGCCTCGGGCCGTGGCTATAACTCGTTCTGGATCGATCCGGGTTCGAGCCTCGCCAACGTGAAGGGCACGTGGCGCACGTCGTGGATCGTCGATCCGCCCTCGGGCGCGGTGCCGTTCTCGGAGGATGGCCGCAAGCTGCTGACCTCGATGCGCGGACAGCGCGGGCAGGGCCGTGGGTCGGGCTATGACAATCCGGAAGAGCGTGGCGCGGGCGAGCGCTGCATCGTCGGCTTCGGCGGCACGGGCGGCCCGCCGATGATGAACGTGCTGTACAACAACAATTACCAGATCATCCAGTCGCAGGATCACGTCGTGATCGTCGTCGAGATGAACCACGACGCGCGCATCATCCCGCTGAACGCCGAGCACAGGCCGAATGCGATGAACCCGTATCTGGGCGACTCGATCGGCTGGTGGGAGGGGGACACGCTGGTGGTCGAGACCATCAACATCAACCCGAACGGCGGCGGACAGGTTCAGCTGACGCCGGCCGGCAAGATCATCGAGCGCTTCACGCGCTATTCCGACACGCAGGTGCTGTACGAATTCGAGGTGCATGACCCGGCGCTCTACAGCCAGGTGTGGAAGGGCGAGGTCGGCCTCAACCGCGTCGACAGCAACGTGTTCGAGTATGCATGCCACGAGGGCAATTATGGCCTGCACGGCATTCTGGAGGGCGGCCGCGCGGCTGATCGTTCGGGCAAGAACATCAACGAGAAGGGCGATCGCGACGAGGGCTAAGCGCTCTTGAGCTGGAATTGAAAACGCCGCAGCCAGAAGCTGCGGCGTTTTTCTTTTCCACCGTCAGAAGTCGTGCGCCGCCTAGTTCCGGCCGCCGCCGGTCTTGAACTCGATGCGTTTGCCGTTGGGCAGGACGCGCGTGCAGGGCGATTGACGGGCGTCTTCGATCCAACGGCATTCTTCCTTAGAGCCGTCCTGGCGGATATCGACGCCGGGGCCGTTGCGCTTGTTGTTGATGTACATGCCTTCGAAGCGTTCGCCGGTTGCGTAGGTCGCGATGGCGCGGCCCTGCAGCACGCCTTCGACCCATGTGCCTTCGATGGTGGCGATGTTGCTCACCTCGATGTTCGGCCCGTGCGGACGGTGATCGAGGAACTGGCCGGTGATCTTGCGGCCATCCTTGAAGGAGAGTTCGCCGGGGCCGCTCTGCTGGTCGTTGACGAACACGCCGCGGAAGACGCGCCCGTCGCCGAAGGTGGCGGTGGCCTGGCCGGTGCGTTTGTCGTCGGTGAAGCGGCCGATGTAGGTGTACGAGCCGTCGTTGGCCTTGAGCGTGCCGTCGCCATTGCGCCGGTCGTTCACCCAGCTGCCGTCATAGGTCCATTGCTGGTCGCCGGTGGTGTAGGCGCCCTGGCCGTTGCGGCGGTCGTCGCGCCACTCGCCGACATAGATCGAGCCGTCGGTGAAGCGCTGCGTACCCGAGCCGTCGCGCTTGCCGCGAACGAAGTCGCCTTCGTAGGTGGACTTGTCGCGATAGGTCATGCGGCCCATGCCCTGGCGTTCGCCATTGCTGAAGGCGCCTTCATAAATCTCGCCGCTCGCAAGCGTTTCCTTGCCCTGACCGCTGATGATGCCGGCGGTGTAGGCGCCTTCATAGCGATAGCCATCGGGGCAGGAGTAGACGCCGCGGCCGTTGATCTGTCCGCCGGCGAAAGCGCCGCGATACGAGCAGCCATTGGCGAATGTCTCGACGCCATCGCCGTTGCGGACGAAGTCGATGCCGACCGACACCAGTTCCTTCACGCCGCCCTTTTCAGCGCAAGCGCAGTTGAGGACGGGCGCGCTGTAGGTGCCGCCGGGCGCCACGGAGCCGATCGAGCGCGGGGGGCCGACATAGGTGCTCGGTCGCTTGCAGGAAAAAGTGATGTCCTTGAGGTTCACGTCGCCCGACGTGCTCGAGTTGTTGACGAGGCGCAGCTCGACGTTCGAGCCGTCGCAGCCGAGCGAGGGCGTGGCCCGCCAGTGGACTTCGCGGCCATCGCTCCAGCGCATGCCGGTGGTCCATTCCTGGCCCTGCCAGGCGCTGGCGCCGAGGGCGGCGGCTGCGCTGGCGATGACGCCGAAAACCGCAACGATCCCCGCACGGCGGACAAGCTTCGCACGGCGCTCAGACCCAGACATGCAGACGACCTCCCGACACGTTTGGTAAGGGATATTCCACCCCGGAACCCTGTTTCCAGATGGCCCGGCAAGTTGAGCCAAACTGTGGCCCTCCTGCGGCGCCTCCGGAGGTTAATCGCAGTCGCGGGAACCGGGCAGGGGGGGCCGGCGTTCGTTGATCCAGTCAAACATGAATCAATGGAGCAGGTTATGACCCGCATGATGTCTATCGCCCCCGCGGCCGCCTTTCTGGGCTTCGCGCTGCTCTCTGGCTGCGGCCACAATATGGAGCAACGGGCTGCGACGGGGGCGGCGACGGGTCTTATTATTGCGGGTCCGGTGGGGGCTGCGGTTGGTGCGGGCGTTGGTGCGGTCGTCAACGAGGCTGAAGAGGACAAGTAGTGCTATTCGTCGTATTACGTGTACTTCCCGTCCGGCACTGGCGGGGGAGCCCTTCGGCACGCTACAAGAGCGGCGGCGGCAGAGGCGGGGCGTGACATGACGATTCGGACATCCCTTTTCATGGGTACGGTTGCACTGGCGCTGCTGGCCGGGTGCGGCAGCAATATGGAACAGCGTGTGGCGACGGGGGCGGCGACGGGTCTTGTTATTGCTGGTCCGGTCGGGGCGGCGGTGGGCGCGGCCGTGGGGGCTGTTGTCGATACGGTTGGGGACGAGAAGTAGTACTATTACTACTACTTCTGGCCGGGCTTCTGTCAGCAGCGGGCTGAGGGGCTCTGGCGAACGGAAGCTGAACGGCCCATATTCTGGCCCATGGCGAAATCGACCTCGAAATCCGTGAAGAAGGGCGTGGCCGAGGGCCCGCAGGCGGCGTTCGCGGCCAAGATCAAGGACGCCGTCGCGATCGCGGAGGCCGACCAGGTCTGGACGCCCCACCGCCCCGAACGGACGTGGGAGAAGTTCGAAGGCGGCCGCAAATTCCGCGTCGCCTCGGACTATGAACCCGCCGGCGACCAGCCACAGGCGATCAGCGATCTCGTGCAGGGCGTGAAGGACAACGAGATGGACCAGGTCCTTCTCGGCGTCACGGGTTCCGGCAAGACATTCACGATGGCGAAGGTGATCGAGGCGGTGCAGCGGCCCGCGCTGATCCTCGCGCACAACAAGACGCTGGCGGCGCAGTTGTATGGGGAGTTCAAGAGCTTCTTCCCCGATAACGCGGTCGAGTATTTCGTGTCGTACTACGACTACTACATGCCCGAGGCTTATGTGCCGCGGACGGACACGTACATCGAGAAAGAGTCATCGATCAACGAGGCGATTGATCGGATGCGGCACTCGGCTACGCGGGCGATCCTGGAGCGGGATGATGTGATCATCGTCGCGTCCGTGTCGTGCATCTACGGCATCGGGTCGGTTGAGACCTACAGCGCCATGACGTTCGAGCTGGCGCAGGGGGAGGCGAGAGACCCGCGGCAGGTGGCGGCCGATCTGGTGGCGCTGCAGTACAAGCGGAATGACCAGGCGTTCGGGCGGGGGACGTTCCGGATGAAGGGCGACACGATGGATGTGTGGCCGGTTCACCAGGAGGACCGGGCGTGGAAGATCTCGTTCTTCGGCGACGAGGTCGACAAGATCACCGAGTTCGATCCGCTCACCGGCAAGCAGACGCGGCCGATGGAGAAGATCAAGGTCTACGCCAACAGCCACTACGTCACCCCGCGCCCGACGCTGAACCAGGCGGTCGAGCACATAAAGGAAGAGCTGCGCCAGCGCCTCAACGTGCTCAACCAGCAGGGCAAGCTTCTCGAGGCCCAGCGGCTTGAACAGCGCTGCCAGTTCGACATGGAGATGATGGTCGCGACCGGCAGCTGCGCCGGCATCGAGAACTACAGCCGCTATCTCACCGGCCGCCGCCCGGGCGAGCCGCCGCCGACCCTGTTCGAATACCTGCCCGACAACGCCATCATCTTCGTCGACGAAAGCCACCAGACCATCCCGCAGATCGGCGCGATGTTCCGGGGCGACTTCAACCGCAAGTTCACCCTGTCCGAATTCGGCTTCCGCCTGCCGAGCTGTCTCGACAACCGCCCGCTGAAATTCGACGAGTGGGAGCAGATGCGCCCGCAGACCATCCACGTCTCGGCGACGCCGGGCCCGTGGGAGCTGAACCAGACCGGCGGCGTCTTCACCGAGCAGATCATCCGCCCGACGCACCTCATTGATCCTCCCGTCGAGATCCGCCCGGTCTACAGGGACAATGCCAACCAGGTGGACGACTGCATCCATGAAGTGAAGCAGACGGCCGCGAAGGGGTTCCGGTCTCTCGTGACGACGCTCACCAAGAAGATGGCCGAGCAGCTGACCGAGCACATGACCGAGATGGGCGTGCGCGTGCGCTACATGCACTCCGACATCGACACGATCGAGCGCATCGAGATCATTCGTGATCTCAGGCTCGGCAAGTTCGACTGCCTGGTCGGCATCAACCTCTTGCGCGAGGGCCTCGATATCCCCGAGTGCGCCTTCGTCGGCATTCTGGATGCGGACAAGGAGGGCTTCCTGCGCTCCGAGACGTCGCTGATCCAGACCATCGGGCGCGCGGCGAGGAACTCGGAGGCTAGGGTGGTGCTGTATGCGGACCACATCACCGGCTCCATGGAGCGCGCGATGGCCGAGACGGCGCGCCGCCGCCAGCGGCAGGAGAAGCACAACCTCGAGAACGGCCTGACGCCGATCACCGTGATCTCGGGCGTCAAGGACGTGCTGGAGGGCGTGACCTCGAAGGCGGCGCAGGGCCTGCTGCCGCGCGGGCGCGACCCCAACAAGCGGGGCAAGGGCGCCACGCTTCCGGGGATGGAGGAGGAAGGCTTCGAGTTCATCGGCAAGGGGCACAACCTCACGCGCGTCATCGACACGCTGGAGAAGGAAATGCGCGAAGCCGCCGCCAACCTGGAATTCGAAACCGCCGCCCGCCTGCGCGACGAGGTGAAGAAGCTGCGCGACACGGAGATCGGGATCGGCATCGAGGCGGTGCTGCCGCCGGCGGATTAGGGGTAGGGTTCACCTAGATGCACCCTACGTAAGTTATCCGAACCAAGTGCCAAAGAAGCGTTTGTTGTCTGCACTAAACGCCTTCGACTTCGGTTCTTCGCCACCTCTTGAGATGGTTTCGTTCAACCCCACTGCCGTTGTGGCAAGTAGAAACGCGTTGGCGACGACAAGGAATACTCGAAGAGCGTCAACTGAGCCGCCAATCTGCGTGTTCAGAACGACCACCGCGATAAGGCTGACCAAGAAGATCATCCATTTTCGGTGGAAGCCGAAAAAATACCGCACTCCGTTGACAATGGCCCAAACAGCAAGGGCCGCCCCAGCAACGGTGGTGAGAGATTGAGCCGAAAAAAACTGATCAGGCACGCTCATGTTCGTCCCCTATTCTTGAGTAGCTATTCTGGCAGATAGCGCGACCCCGTTCGCTTTGCTTAGGTATTGCAGCAGCGGTTCTGCGTTGACGATGTAAGTGGCTTTTCCGCCCGGTGCGCCACCAACCACCATGCCCACCCACTTGTTGGATTCTGGCTCCAAGACCCATGAACCTGAATCTCCTGGGCCACAAAAAGTACTAGCCCACGGAGGCCAAACGAAAAGATCGAACCACTTTCGGTAGTGCGGGTGAATGTGGGTATGCGGAAAGTGATGAGTTCTGCCGCCATAGGTAACTATGGCAGCTGGCGACCCAATTATCCCGTGTCGCTTCCACATTTTGCGATGCGGAATGGTCACGTGACTTTCGGATCGCGTCATACGCAAGGCGTCGTGTGCGTCAGCCGTGTCGACGTCACGAAATTCGGCGGTTGTTTGAAAGCACGTAGCCCCGGGTCGTATGAGTGCAGCGTCCGGTTCAAACGTGTCGCGCACCAGGTCGGCTGCAAATTGTTTGCTTTGGCAACTCGTCGATAAGACATGGGCACACGTCACGAGGAGGCTTGAGCTTGAAGCGGAGACCACTTCTCCACCAACCACTCCTTCACCTGTCCCGCCTAGAAGGCAGCGTCCATATTCAGCAATAAATTCTGGGCTCGGCGTCATGACGACTCCGATGCCAAGCCAAGACTTCAAGTCCGCCAATTTGCGTGCGATTTCGGGTTTGAGAGTCTCCAATTTCGCTGCGACGCCTACAGCGTCGCCGTAACCGAAGAAACCTCGCCACGGCAATTCTTGGACCCGTCTTAAGCCTAGGTGTGGCGATAGCTCACGCGCTTCGATGCGATTGTCTCGACCAATGAATGCAATGGCGTCGGCAACGCGACCTAGCGCTAGAAGTTCAGGCCGAGCCATTTGCCATTGCAACGCAGCTAGTTGTGCTGCTGCTTCGGGTCTGGATAATTCTCTGAGAGAGTAAGCTTCGTATCCCGGAGGTATTTCTCGGATTTCGAACTGCGGTATTTCGTCATCACTCACCCGATCAAGGTAGCTCGACAAGAAACTCCGTCTTTCCTGCGCAATTCGATTTGAGTGTTCCCGTGGTTGAGGGGGTACAATCCATTCATCGGATTCGCCTCTTTTCTGCCGGAGCCGGAGCCTTTCGGAATAGCGGCCGAACAGGAAGCCGTACAAGGTGAACAGTACAGCAGCGGAAACTAGAGCGAAACCTAGAACGAGCGTTTCGATAATTTGCATTGCTGCCCCCTCCCAAAGGAAGGTCAGCATCGAAATCAGAAGTGGGCAAGTGAGGAGATGGCGATCCCCTAGGGGCTACCCCTCACTGTCACTCTACGGAACTAGTTCGCCGCACCCAGTTCCGCGTGGATTACTTCCTCAAGATGTTGGACACGCGGCGAGTTTACGACGTGGTGCACGGTGCATAGCAACTCGTACTGCACGACATCGATAGAATCCGGCGAGTGACGAAAGTCTGCCTGCGCCTCTGGAGCGCGAGGCATGGTAATGACGGCCCCTCCTTGTCTCGACAATGAGAACTCATTTCTCATGCGGGCTAGAGCGAGGTCATCTTTCGATTTTGGCTGACCAGAGTGGACGCCTGACGCAACGTTGGCCGCATACTTTACGATGGCAGCTCGCGTGATCCAATGACCTTCAAAGCAAAGCGCGCTTTGTTTCAAGTATCGATCCAGCGTCACAGGTCGTCGATTGGCTGGATCGTCAAAATCGCTTCTTGGACCTTTAGCCCCGAGTTGAAACACGAAGTGGGAGAGCATTGTTCCGCACACCGGCACGCCGCCGGTTACGAAGTGGCGATATTGAGTTCGAGATGATTCCGCGACGTATCCATCAATTACAGGTGCAAGGATTTCAACACGGCCAGTGCGGCACTGGGCGACGGTTGAAATGTCTCCTTCGATCAGCAACCGCCTGACTTGAGCGGCAGCTCGTCGAATTTCTGCTGATCGAATATCGACTTGGCTTAGAAGACTACGAAAATGTTCTAGGTCTTCCACAAGCGCTACGGCCATTTGCCGAGTAGTTTTGCGGCTTTCGATAGCTTTCTCTGGAGACATAGACATTGCGCACGATATTCACACGCTAGTTACCCAAATGCTGATGCCGCAACCCAAGCTCTTTCTCGTCTCTCCGCGGCGATCGCTTATGCACTTCGAGCGGTGAAGGATGTCCCCATGCTCGGCCCCCTTCGTCTCGCGGCTTCGCCGCGATCCACTTCCCCCAGTGCTGCGCACTGGCGGCAGAAAGACGCCGGTGGACGCCCGCTCCGTCCTACACCCCGCCGCGTGAATTTCGCGGTGCGCCAAGGGGTTGGGCGGCGGAGACAAAAAGTTATCCCCGGGGGGCTCGGGCGGGCGGATAATGCGGCCTCAACAGGAGGATGCGTTGGCGAGATCGTTTGGGGAGTTGATGGGGCTCGAGGCCGAGGCGGAGCGGCTGGTGAGGATGGGGGAGTCGCGGGCGGAGGTGTCGCGCAGGCTGGGCGTGCATCCGCAGACGCTGGCGGGATGGGCGCTGCGCGGCGGGTGGCGGCGGAAGGATCTCGAGATGGAGCGGCACCAGGAGATCGCGCGCGCGACGATCAGCGCCATCCGCGCGGGCAATGCGCAGGTGGACCAGCGCAACGCGGCGCGGGCGCAGCTGAAGGGCTTCATGCGCGAGGCGGTGCGGCTGCTGGCGGCGGGGGACGAGGGCTCGCTGCTGGAGCTGTCGCGCAGGCTGGGCGGGGTGGAGAACCAGAGGACGCTGGAGGCGCCGAAGGTGGAGCTGGCGCCGGACACGATGGTCGCGGGGATGCGGTCGCTCGGCGAGGCGGGGGATGGGGAGCGCGAGCCGATGGTCGACGAGGATGGCGTGGCGTGGTCGCGGGAGCGGATACGCGCGCACAATCGCGGCGGGCGCGGGGGCGTGTGAGGCGGCGGCTCGCGCATGCTTGAGCGGGGCCCATACCTTGAGCATGAGAGTGGGCGGGTGCAGGGTGCGGGCGAGAGCAGGAGATGACGATGGCGGCGGTTCCGAAGACGATCGAGCGGTGGCACCGCATCGCGCTGGAGAGGCGGGCCGAGGAGCTGGCGGGGATACTGGCGGAGGACTGCGTGTTCGAGTCTCCTGTGGTGCATACGCCGCAGAAGGGGCGGGCGATCTGCGAGGCCTATCTGCGCGGGGCGCTGGAGGTGCTGAACACGGAGCACTTCAGGTATGGCGGGGAGTGGTATTCGGAAAAGTCGGCGGTGCTGGAGTTCTATTCCGAGCTGGACGGGATCAGGATCAACGGCGTCGACATCATTGAATGGAACGACGAAGGCCTGATCACCCACTTCAAGGTGATGGTCCGCCCGCTGAAGGCGATCAACACGCTCCACCAGAAGATGGGCGAATACCTGATGCGCGTGGGCGCGGTGAAGGCGCGCTAGCGGTCCTGCGTCGGGACATACGGCGAGATGAGGCCGAGCGGGGCGGCGGTGGTGCGCTTGGCGACGTTGACGATGATGCGGGACTGGATGTCGGAGACGAGGCCCAGGGCCAGGATCTTGTCGCGCAGGAAGTTGTCGTAGGCGTGCATGTCGGTGGTGACGATCCGCATCACATAGTCGACGGCGCCGGTGACGGTCATGCACTCGATGCACTCGGGCCATTTGCGGACGGCCTGCTCGAACTTCTCGAGGTTCTCGCGCGAAGGGAGTTGCAGCTTTACGTTGGCCACAACTTCGAAGTTCAATCCGAGCTTGTCGTAGTTGAGCAATGTGACGCGACGGGCAATGATGCCCTGTTCCTCCATGCGCTTGATGCGGCGCCAGCAGGGGCTGGAGGAAAGGCCTACCTTCTCGGCGATCTCGGCCACTGACAGGGCCGCGTCGCGCTGGATGAGGTCGAGGATTTTCGCGTCGATGGCGTCGAGTTCAACGGCCATGTTTTGCTGTCCTTGGTCGAGTTTGTAGTCAAATATTGCCGCTGTAATGCCAGATCGCGCACCGAATGGCAAATACTTCCTGCGATATTGAGCAATATATTTGCCGTGGCCATATATAGACCCGCCCGGAGGCGCACGACTTGAAGCACGGCACACCTGTATCTGGTGGGATCTCCCTCGACGACAAGTATTTGCTCGAGAGCGGCCGGGCGTTCATGACCGGCATCCAGGCGCTTGTGCGCCTGCCGCTGGACCGGAAGAGGCTGGATCGCAAACACGGCCTGAATACGGCGGGTTTCATATCGGGATATCGCGGTTCGCCGCTCGGCGGATACGACCAGCAGATCAACGCGGCAGGCAAGCTGATGGCTGCCCACGACGTGAAGTTGTGGGAGGGGCTGAACGAGGATCTCGGGGCGACGGCCGTGTGGGGCTCCCAGCAGACGCACATCTTCCCGGGCGCGAAGTTCGATGGCGTGTTCGGCATCTGGTACGGCAAGGCGCCGGGCGTGGACCGCACGGGCGACGTGTTCAAGCACGCGAACATGGCGGGCACGGACCCCAAGGGCGGCGTGCTGGCGCTGTGCGGCGATGACCCGAATTCGAAGTCGTCGACTTTGGCGTCGCAGTCCGAGTTCGCGATGATCGACGCGGAGATGCCGGTGCTGGCGCCGGCGTCGATCCAGGAAGTTCTCGACTATGGGCTGATCGGTCTGGAGCTGTCGCGGTATTCGGGGCTGTGGGTCTCGATGATCTGCCTCGCGGATACGATGGATTCCGGTGCGGTCGTTGAGGTGGGGCTGGACCGCTATCACGTGGTGCGGCCGACGGACTTCGCGATTCCCGATGGCGGGCTGGGCCTGCGGATGGGCGATACGCCGCTGGGCAAGGAAGCGCGGCTGCGGACGCTGAAGATTCCGGCGGCGCAGGCTTTCGTGCGGGCGAATGGGCTGGATAAGCCGCTGCTGGTCGGCAAGCAGAAGAAGCTGGCCGTGATCGTGGCGGGGCAGGCGTCTCGCGATGTGTACGAAGCGCTGGGCGCGATGGGGCTGTCGCCGGAACAGGCGGCCGATCTCGGCGTGTCGATCTTCAAGGTGGCGATGCCGTGGCCGCTGGAGCCGACGGCGATCCGCGATTTCTGCCGCGGGTTCGAGCGCGTGCTGGTGATCGAGCACAAGCGCGCGCTGATCGAGCCGCAGCTGAAGGACGTGCTGTACCATCTGCCGGATAGCGAGCGCCCGATCATCGAGGGCAAGCACGATCGCGATGGCATGCGTCTGCTGTCGGATATCGCGTCGCTGTCGACGGCGGATATCGCGCTGGCGCTGGTGGGGCGTCTGCCGGACGGGCCGCATCGGGCGAAGGCGGACCAGTATTTCACCAAGGTTCGCGGCGCGCAGCAGGCTGTCGCCGGCATGAACCAGATCAACACGCGCAAGCCGCACTTCTGCTCGGGCTGTCCGCACAACACGTCGACTACGTTGCCGGAAGGTTCGCGCGCACTGGCGGGGATCGGCTGCCACTACATGGCGACGTTCACGCCGGAGCGGCGGACGGACATGCACACGCAGATGGGCGGCGAGGGTACGCCGTGGATTGGCCAGATGCCGTTCACGGACGAAAAGCATGTCTTCGTGAACCTGGGCGACGGCACGTATTCGCACTCAGGCTCGCTGGCGATCCGCGCCGCGATTTCGGGCAAGGTCAACGCGACTTACAAGATCCTCTACAACGACGCTGTCGCCATGACAGGCGGGCAGCAGGTGGAGAGCGGGCAGACGGTTCCGCAGATCGCGCGGCAGGTTGAGGCCGAGGGCGTCAAGACGATCGTGATCGTGGCGGACGATCCGACGCGGTATGCGAGCGTCAGTGATCTGCCGGAAGGCACGCGGATCTTCGATCGCAAGAAGCTGGAAGAGGTGCAGATCGAGCTGCGCGAGACGCCGGGCGTGTCGGTGCTGATCTATGACCAGGTCTGCGCGACCGAGAAGCGCCGCCGTATCAAGCGCGGGAAGATGGAAGCGCCGACCAAGCGCGTGTTCATCAACCAGTCGGTGTGCGAGGGCTGTGGCGATTGTTCGGTGAAGTCCAACTGCCTGTCGGTCGAGCCGGTCGAGACGGAATACGGCCGCAAACGGCAGATCAACCAGTCGACTTGCAATACGGACTATTCGTGCATCGAGGGCTTCTGCCCGAGCTTCGTGACGGTGACGGGCGGGGACCGGAAATCCGACGCGGAGCGTTCGCCGGCGGCGTTCGATGTGTCGGGCCTGCCGCGACCGAACCTGCCGCAGCTGGGCCATGAGGCGTGGAACGTGGTGTTCACGGGCGTGGGCGGCACGGGCGTGACGACGGTGGCGGCGGTTCTCGCCATGGCGGCGCACGTCGACGGCAAGGCTTCGCAGACGCTGGACATGACGGGTCTGGCCCAGAAGGGCGGGCCGGTGCTGAGCCATGTTCGCTTCGCGCTCGATCCCGATGACATCAAGGCAGGCAAGACGCCGCCGGCGTCGGCGGACGTGATCATTGCGTGCGATCTGGTTGTGGCGTCGTCCGGCGATGCCCTGGTGATGTTCGACAAGGGCCGCACGAGCGTAGTGGCGAACCATGACGTGACGCCGACCAAGGAAATCATCGAGAACCGCAATGTGCGGTTCGATCCGGACCTCCTGACGGCGCGCGTTCGTTCGCGCGCGAAGAGCTTTGCCGCGACCAATGCGGAAGCGCTGGCCGAGCATCACTTTGGCGACGCGATCTACACCAACATGATCATGCTGGGCATGGCATGGCAGAACGGGCTGATCCCGATTTCGGATGCGGCGATCTACGAAGCCAACAGGCTCAACAAGGTGAAGGTCAAGGAGAACGCTGCTGCGTTCGACCTGGGCCGGATCGCGGCCGTGAAGCCGGATCAGGTGCAGGCGGCTGCGCCGAAGCGGCCGGAGATCGAGCCGCTGAAGCTGGACGAGCTGATTGCGCGGCGCGCCGACATGCTGAAGCTTTACCAGAACGCGGCCTATGCCGATCTCTACGAAGCGCGTGTGGCGCGCGTGCGGGCGGCGGAGAGCAATCTCGGCCTCGGCGAACAGCTGACCACGGCGGCGGCGACTTATCTCGCCAAGCTGATGGCGTACAAGGACGAGTACGAGGTCGCGCGGCTCTATACGCGGCCGGAGTACAAGCAGGCTGTCGAGGACACGTTCGGGAAGGGCACCAAGCTGACCTTCCTGATGGCGCCGCCGATGATCTCGAAGAAGAATCACAAGGGCGAACTGATCAAATCGTCGTTCGGCCCGTGGATGATGACGGGGTTCAAGATCCTGAAGGGCTTGAAGGGCCTTCGCGGCGGTGCGTTCGACATTTTCGGCAAGACCGAAGAGCGCAAGATGGAGCGCCGTCTTCGTGACGAGTATCTCGCGAGGCTGGAAGTCCTGTCGGCCGGGCTGACCACGGAGAACCATTCGCTGGCGGTCGAGATCGCATCGCTGCCGGATGAGATCCGTGGCTATGGCCATGTGAAGGAGAAGGCGGTCGACGTAGCGGAGAAGCGGCTGGCTACGCTGATGGCGCGGTGGAATGCCCCGGCGCCGAAGCCAGCGCCGCGTATGGTGGCTGCGGAGTAGGACGTCCAAGTCTTGAGAACAACTCCATCTCCGCTCGTCCCGACGAAAGTCGGGATCCAGAGCGGCGTGCGCAGCACTGACGAATTCTTCCGGATCAATGTTGCGCGAACCCCTTCGTGGCTCTGGGTCCCGGCTTTCGCCGGGATGAGCGGAGAGAGGGGCGTTGGAAATTTTGGGAGCGGGCTTGTAGCGAGCGCGGGATAGATGAGGATGCGTGTCGGGGGGCGACATGCAGAAGCGGTTCTGGGTTTACATCGTCGCGAGTGGGCGGAACGGGACCATCTATACTGGGCACACCGACGACATCGCTGAGCGGGTGAACCAGCACAAGACTAAGACCTTCAAGGGATTTGCGGCCAAGTATGGTTGCGACCAGCTTGTCTGGTGCGAGCCGCATGAGACGCGGGAAGCGGCGTTCGGGCGTGAGCGGCAGATCAAGGAATGGCGGCGGGTTTGGAAGCTTGAGTTGATCGAGGCGGCCAACCCGCGATGGCTCGATCTTTCGGAAACCATGAGCATGTGGGCCTGACCTTCCGCGCGCGGCGCCGTTGCCACCTGTGTGTTTCCGGCGTCTGCTCTGATCCTGGTTTCGGACAGGAGAGCTTGCATGAGCGTCTACCGTGTTACGGACATTATCGGCACAAGCAGCAAGAGTTGGGAGGAGGCGGCGCGGGAAGCGCTGGCCACGGCGGCGTCGAGCTTGCGCGACCTGCGGGTCGCAGAAGTGGTGGCGCAGGACATCACGCTTGCAGACGACGGGAAGATCGAGACTTTCCGGACGAAGCTGCGGGTGAGCTTCAAGTACGAGAAGTAACGGTTAGGACCGCCGGGCTCCTGCCCGGCAGTCGCCGCGAAGCGGCGAGGTGTTCGCGTCGCTGACGCGCCGCGCTGCCGGGCGGGAGCCCGGCGGTCCGGCTGCTGCCAGCCGTGTGTCAGCAACGACCTCCGGCGTAATTGTTCTGGCGCGGTGGCGTGGCATCGTTGCGCCATCACACATGGAGGCGCGGATGCATAGCGGCGGATGCCATTGCGGGGCGGTGCGGTATGAGGCGGCGGAGACGCCGGAGCGGCATTCGATCTGCTGCTGCACAGACTGCCGGAGGTCGGCGGGCGCGCCGATGGTGGCTTGGGCGATCTATCCGAAGGACGCTGTGAAGGTGACGAAGGGCGAGCCGAAGGCGCGGGCGTCTTCCGAGCATGCGCAGCGGTTCTTCTGTGGGGAATGCGGCACCGGTCTGTTCTACGTCAGCGAGACCTATCTGCCGGGCAAGATCGATGTCGCGAGCGCGACCCTGGATGAGCCGGATCGCATCGCTCCGCCGATGGCTGTCGTGCAGACGTCGGAGCGGATCGGGTGGGCGGCGGGCATTCATGCGCTGCCGGAGTTCGAGCGCTATCCGGGTATGTGAAATATCACAGGTTGGCTTGAGTTCCATGCGAACTAACCTGCGCTAATCGAAAGGACCAAAAAAGTCCGCGTGCGGAGCAAATACATGCGGTGAGTGGCGCCAGCATTTAACGCTCGCGCGCTATCCCGTTCACACACGGGAGACTTCGCATGTTCAGAAAGAACGCCACGAAGCCCAACATGCTCGGCGACCGCCTGAAAGCGATCGCCGACGTGAAGCCGCCTGAGACCTATCAGGACGCGCCGCGTGATGTGCGTGCGCAGCGGGACAAGGTGTTCAAGCCCGCGATCGCGTTGACGGCGTACGGCGAGAAGGTTCCGGTCGTCATCAAGAACAGCAGCGAGACCGGGGCGCGCGTTGAGTTCTTCGCGAACCGGCCGTTGAAGGAACGGCTGCTCCTGTCGGAATCGAGCCTGGCGCTGCGGTGCTGGGCGGAGGTGGTGTGGGAAGGCGAGAACGCGGCCGGCCTGCGCTTCACGCGCGGCGACACGGTCGAGGGCGCGAAGCGTCCGGTGAAGAAGTAGCTTCTAGTAGAGCTCGTTCTTGTAGTTGGTCTTGAGGCCGGCGGCGACGAGGCCGCGATTGACCGCGAGGCGCATGGCGGTCGCGGCGACGCCCTGTTCCTTGTTCAGCTTCACGTGCGCGACGAAGGCTTCGGCCGGGTCGATCTTGGGCGCAGCGATTGGCGTGGACCATGGCGCGGCGCGTTGCAGGGCGGGGCTGTGCGAGACAAGCGGGCGGACACCGTCGATCTGCGTGGCGAGCTTTGGCGTCTTTTCTTCGACGGTGAAGGCGGAGCGGATGGCCTCGCTGGTGGTGAGATGGGCCTGGCCAGTGAAGATTGCGGCGGAGGATGCGCCCGGGACGATGGCCATGGCGGCGATGTGCGGGTTCTCGATGATGTTGCGATAGCCGAAGGCGAGCTTGTTGCCGGGGCGCTCGGCGAGCGTGGCTTGTTCGCCGTCGAGGCGGATGAGCATGCCGGCGGGATCGCCCTTCGGGCTGATGTCGATGAGGCCGCGCTTGTCCATCGTCGCGAGCGCGAGAAAGCGGGTGGCGTTGACGAAGGCTGTTGGGTCTGTCGGCGTGGCGGCTGGCTTCGCGTTCCAGAAGTCCGAGCGGATGAGCGCCTTGGCGCAGTGGATGAAGCATTCCTCGATGGCGATCTCGACTTCGGCGTTGCTGCGCGATTTCACGCGGCCGTTGGCGCGGAGTGTTTCGCCGATGCCGGGGACGAGGCAGAGCACGCCGGCGCCTTCGCCGGGCTCGGGCAGGCTGGGTTCGTCGAGCGCATCAAGGGGCAGGACGAACGTGTTCGCGTCTTTCGCGCGGGCGAAGCCTGCTGCGCCGCCGGCGAGCGTGACGCACGGGCCATCGGTCTTGCCGACGCCGACGAAGGCGAGGGTGGACTGGGCGATCCAGTCGGCCGCGCTGGCATCGAGATGGTCGATGACCTTCATCTTCACGCCGAGCGGCGGCGTGCCAACTGTGGCTTCGAGTTGCTCGATGGAGGCGATGCGATCGGTCATGAGGGCACGATGCCCGAGTTGAGAATAAGTCGCAACTAGGAAGTTGAGTGCCGCACGACTCCTTCACCGGGCTGGGTTATTCAGCGCGCATGGACACGTTCGAGGCGGATGCAGTCGTGATCGGGGCGGGAGCCGTGGGGCTCTCGTGCGCGCGTGCGTTGGCGCTGAAGGGGCGCGAGGTGCTGGTGCTGGAAGCGGCCAGCGCGATCGCGACGGAGACGTCGTCACGCAATTCCGAAGTCATCCATGCCGGGCTTTATTATCCGACGGGATCGTTGAAGGCGCGGCTGTGCGTCGAGGGACGGCGGAAGCTTTACGAGTATTGCGCGGCCCATGGCGTCGAGGCGCACAAGTGCGGGAAGCTTGTGGTTGCCGTTGACGATGGCGAGGCGGCGGCGACGCCGGCGCTGTTGCAGAAGGCGCTGGCGAACGGGGTGGAGGGCTGCCATCTGATCGATGGCGCGGAGGCGCGGCGGCTGGAGCCGGCGCTATCGCCCGAAGTGCGCGTGGCCATCCATTCGGAAACAAGCGGGCTGTTCGACAGCCACGGGTATTTCCTGGCGCTGCAGGGCGAGTTCGAGGATCGCGGCGGGAATCTGGTGCTCGATACGCCCGTGGTGCGCGGCGCGGTCACGAAGGATGGGATCGAGATCGAGACGGGCGGGGCGTCGCCCTCGCGCATCAAGGCGCGGACGGTGGTGAATGCGGCGGGGCATCATGCGTTGCCGGTGGCGCGCCTGATCGAGGGCGGACCGAAATACACTGGCGTGCGGATGTACTGGGTGAAGGGGTCGTACTTTGTTGCGAGCGGCCGGGCGGCGTTTGCGCGGCTGATCTATCCGATGCACAATTCGGCGACGCAGGGGCTGCACCTCGCCATCGATCTTGGCGGGCGAACGCGGTTGGGGCCGGATGCGGAATGGCTGCCGGAAGGATCGAAGCCGCCGTTCGACTATGAGGTCGATCCGGCGCGATCCGAGCATTTCTATCGCGAGGTTCGCCGCTATTGGCCGGGCCTGAAGGACGGCGCGCTGTCGCCGGACTATTCGGGCGTGCGGCCGAAGATCGTCGGCAAGGGCCAGCCGAGCGCAGACTTCCTGATCGACGGGCCGGAGGCGCATGGCGTTGCGGGCCTCGTGAACCTGATCGGGATCGAAAGCCCGGGGCTGACGAGTTCGTTGGCGATTGGGGAGATGGTTGCGGGGATGGTTGGCCAGTAAGCACGCCCTCGTCCTTCGAGACGAGCCCTTCGGGCTCTCCTCAGGATGAGGGCTGAACTGCAGTTGGCCCCATAGCCCTCATCCTGAGGAGCCTGCGAAGCAGGCGTCTCGAAGGACGAGGGCGCGCTCGCAAGCAGCGGAAAAATCAGCAGAAATCCACGCCTTGCGCTGGCCCGGCACGGCGCGTATACCCCTGCGCCTCAACCTTGGTGGGATAGCTCAGCCGGTTAGAGCGCAGGACTCATAATCCTGAGGTCCCCGGTTCGATTCCGGGTCCCACTACCAAACTTCCCTGCCACAAACACAAACGGCCCGGATGATCTCCGGGCCGTTGGCGTTTGCGTTTCAGGCAAAGCTATTTGACCAGAAACTTGTCGCGCTTCTCGCCTTTGCGTTCGAGAGACTTGAGCCATTTCGGCGTTGGGCCGCGGCCGGTGTAGATCTCGCCGTTGGGGCCAACATATTTCGGCTTGAGCTTCACGCCCTTGTCCGAACGCTGGCGGCGTCCGCCGCTGCCTCCGCCTTTACCGAGAAGTTCGTCGAGGCTGTAGCCCTTCGACTGGGCCAGCGCTTTCAGCGCGTTCAGCGTTTCACCGCGCTCTTCATCCTTCTTCGCGGCGATCGCCTTCTGTACGCGCGCGGCGAGTTCGTTGAGATCCGACAGCGAGAGATTGTCGATGTTGGGAAGACGCGAGGCCATGACCACCCTTTATGCTTTGAGGATATGTGCGCGAATCTTGTCCAACCCAGACTGGGCAATATACCGGCGCCAATCACATTCCAAGAATTATCTATGGTAACGCGAACGGTAATTGTATTTGCGCTTCAGGCGAGACGGCGCGCGTGCCAGTCCATGTGGTCGGCGATGAATGACGCCATGAAGAAATAGGAATGGTCGTAGCCGTGCTGCATGCGCAGCGTGAGCTTTTGTCCGGCCTCGCGGCAGGCCTGTTCAAGCAGTTCTGGCTTGAGCTGGTCCTTGAGGAACTGGTCGGCGAGGCCCTGGTCGACGAGAATGTCGTCGTAATAGCCGTGCGCGGTTCCGGCGCGCAGGAGTTCGCATGTGTCGTGATCGGCCCATTTGGCGCGATCGGGGCCGAGATAGGCGGTGAAGGCTTTCTGGCCCCACGGGCAGTTCACCGGCGATGCGATGGGCGCGAAGGCGGAGACGGAGCGGAACAGGTCCGGGTGGCGCAGCGCAAGCGTGAGCGCGCCGTGGCCCCCCATGGAGTGGCCGGAGATTCCCGTCTTCACGGGATCAGCCGGGAAGTTCGCGCGGATCAGCGGGATGAGATCGCGCGTGATGTAGGTCTCCATCTGGAAGTGCGGCTTCCAGGGAGACTGCGTAGTGTCGACATAGAAGCTGGCGCCTTGCCCGAGATCGTAGGCGGGATCGTTGGCAACATTGTCGCCGCGCGGGGACGTATCGGGCGCGACGACGATCATGCCATGTGCGGCGGCGGACGGATAAGCGCCAGCCTTGGTGGTGAAATTGTCTTCAGTGCAGGTGAGGCCGGAGAGCCAGAGCAGGACGGGGAAGGGGCCGGGGCCTTCGGGCGTGAAGACGCTGAACGTCATCGGCGTGTTGGTGGCGCCGCTGTGATGGCGGCAGTAGCGCAGCTCGCCGCCGCAGACGCGATGGGTCTTGAGCGTTTCCATTGTGCGCTCCATCAGCTTGTGGGGCAGTCCATCTTCTGGTCGGCGGGTATGCCGCTGAAGCCGGTGACGCGCCAGCCATCGGCGAATTTGCGCAGGCGATAGATGCTGGCGCGATCCTTCGGGGGCATGAAGGAGCCATCGGTCTTGAGGCGGATGTAGCGGAGTTCGACCTGGCCGGTGTCGGCGGTGAGGACGCAACCCTTGATGCCCTGAACGTCCGACTTGTCGTAGCCCTGCGCCTTGAGGCGATCGAACTCGGCCTTCATGCCGGCTTCGGTGCTCCACGCGTGATTGCCATCCAGCCGGTAGTAGCGCGCGGTGATCGCGGCCGCGTCGCGGGCGTTCCAGCGCTCAAGATACTCCGCCATTAAGGCTTCCATGTCGGCCTTGTCGTCGGCATGGGCGGGGGCAACAAGCGCAAGCGACAGGAAGGCGGCTAGCATTGCTCTCATGTCGTTGTCCTCTCACGGGTCTATCGACCGTAGAAGAGCCGGATGACATCGGCAATGCAGGCAATTGTGGGAGCGGGCCAGTCTAGCTCTTCGGCGCGGGTGCGTCGCCGACGGACTTGCCGCGGGGCCGAAGAAGGGCGGTAAGACGCTTGCGGGCCGTGCCGGTGTGCTTCTCGGTGAACTGACTGAAGAACCATCCGGTGGCGATCATCACGAGCGTGATACCAAACGCGATGGCAATTGATTCCACACCCGGCGTGAAGACGTGGCCAGCAAGCAGGGTGCTGGCGAGGAACATCAGTACGGGAAAGTGGACTACATAAAGCGAGAATGAAGCGCGCGCGCCAAAGATCGACAGCGGATGCAGGATCTTCGGCAGGCCCACGTCGAAGACGATCACGGAAGCGAGCAGAAGGCTGAAGCCTATGCCGACGATGAGGCCGTCAACGACCCAGGAGATGGGCATGGCCCGCGTGACGCCGATGCAGGCGAGGAACACCACGAAAGCGATCGCCGTGCATCCGAAGCGAACAGAATTCTTCGTCTTCCTCATGGTTGCGCCGACGCGGTCAGTAACGACGTAAACTGCCGAGCCCAGGAGCCAGATCAGGAAGCCTTCTGTGACGTTCGAGTGAGTGAAGAGCACCATGGTGGCCAGCGCGAGAATCGTCATCACCGAGAAGCGCATCCGGAAGGCCAGCAGGATCGCCGGGAACCAGATATAGTACCAAAATTCGTTGGCGAGGCTCCACAACGGGCCGTTCGATCCGAACGTGGGCACGTAGATATTCTGGAGGAATACGAGGTTACCGAAGAAGCTTTTGGGGCTCAGCGCTGTCGCGATATCGACGTTCTCAGCCGTGATGAAGTCGAAATCGGAATACCGAGGGAAATTGAAAGCAAAGCGGCCGGAGACGTCGAGCAACAGGCCGATCAGCAGGGCGGGGATCAGCACGATCCAGAGCCGCGACATGCGGTCGATCAGATAATTGCGCCAGGTCCACCCGCCACTATTTACCCTTCGCAGGATGGTGGCTGTGATCCAGTAACCGCTTATGACGAAGAAGATGCGCACGGCGTCGGCGCCGAAGCCAGCGGTCCAGTACACTGGACGCCAGGCGTTATGTTCCGGGGCAAAAGCAGGAACAACTATGTACCATACGTGCGACCACACCACCGCAAGCGCTGCCAGAAAGCGCATGAGGTCGATCGTCACGTAGGCGTTAACGGGATTGCCGGCCGTCTGCATGATGGTCCTTGCTGCCCGTGCCAGACGCGGCGAGCAAGAGATATGCCGCTTGTTGTGAGCGAGCGGCGAGGCGGCTCGCGCCATACGCGAGCAACCGCGTCAGCCGAAATTGCGCGAGCTGTCTTCGGCGCGATGAACGATTTCCCAGCGGTTGCGGGAAGAGATCATCCAGACAGCGCCTTCGCGGCCGCTGGCTTCGAACAGGCCGACGCCGTGGGCCTGAGCCGCCTTCTTGGCGCGGAACAGGGCGGGGCCGGATGAATCCCACTCGAAGCTGGCCTGCACGGCGCTCTGCGTGAAGCGGTAGGTTGCGTTCTTCGAGGCGTGGACGGAATCGAGATCGTGGTGGTGCGGATCGCGTGCGCCGGGGAAACCCTGCGACATGTCGCGATGCCAGGCCGCGAGCGAGGGCGTGGTGCGCGAGGCGTCGCCGCCCGGTCCGTCGAGATAGCGGAAGGTACGGCTGATCCAGTCAAGGAAATCATGCCGGTCGCGTGGCGCCGCGAAGAGATCGAAGGCGTAGATATCGTATGCCAAGGGCGTGTTCCGGTTGCTTCGACTGTATCGCCGGCGCGGGCAAACCGGTCCCGTCTTCACGCGCGCCTCAAGGCCTAACAGAAACCACGGCTTCGTTAAGGCTTCGATACCCGGTCGACCTGGATTGAGCCGAACGGCCCAAGTGCCGCAGGCAAATGCGCGTCAGGTGGTGCGGAAGAGATGCCAGCCGCCGCCGAGATCCTCGACCCAGATGTGGGCGGATGGATCGATCTTCGGCGGGCCGGATGGGCCAGCCTTGAGGAAGCCGACCATGTTGTCGAGCGTGCCGCCGATGGTGATGCGGACTTCGCCGTTTGCCTCCTCGATGGAGGAGAGGCCAAGGCTCTTGAGGTTGGTCGAGGCGGCGGTGAGCGCGGCGAGCTTGTCGCGGTTGGCGGCGAACCATTTGCGGAGCTGGCTGTCGGTGGACAGGACAAGTTCGAGATTGAGTTTCTGGAGCTGATCTTCCGGCGAGAGGCGCGGGCGCTTTTTCATCTCGGCCAGCAGCATCTGGTCCATGCCGGAGAGCGCCATAGCGCGGTAGGCGGAGATGGCCCAACCGGCGGATGATTTCTCGAGATAGAAATAGGCGTCGGCTTCTTCGCTCCCGGTTCCGTGCAGGACGAAGCGGACGGCGGCGAGGGTGGGGCCCACCGTGATGATCTTGTCGGGGGCGGGCAGGTTGCTCTTTGCGTCCGTCGCCATCGCCTTGGCTTCGCCGGTGAGGATTGCCTGGCCTTCGGGCGTGGTGAGCTGTCCGGCGTTCGCGAGTTCGACGAAGCGCGCGACGGTCGCCTCTGGCGTCTTCTGGGCGAAGGCGGCGGGTGCGGCGAGGGCGATCGCGGCGGCGGCGAACAGGGTGCGGAGGATCAAGCGGGTTTCCCTGCTTCGTCGGCGGGGTAGTTGAAGAAGAGCTGGTTCCCGTCCGGGTCGTCAATGACGAAAAGCCGATAGCCCCATTGGCCATCCTTTACCGGGGCGCCGAGGGCTTCGAGTTCGGCGCGGGCGGCGTTCATGGTGGCGAGGCTGCCGTCACCGGGATTGACGAAGAGCAGGCCCTTGCCGCGCTTCTCCGGCCACTGGGAGGAGAAGATGATGGCCGTGCCGTCGCGCTCGACCTGCGCGACGAAGAGTTGGCCGTCTTCGGCGAAGCGCCAGCTTTCGATGAAGCCGAGCTTGTCGCGATAGAAGTCGATGGACGCCTGGACATCGGCGACGTGGAGGACGGGGCGGGTGAACCAGTCGGTCATTCGGGGCGCGCTCTTGCCGCTTCATGGCGGTTCTAGGCGTTTCGCGTGAAGACGGGAATGGCCGCTTCAGAGGAAGGGATCGACCAGCCAGTCCATTGTCATGTGTGCGATGTAGGGCACCAGCAGGCCGCCGCCCTTCCTGTAGCTCCATGCCCAGATCAGGGCGATGCCGGCGATCAGCGCCTGCAGTTCGAGCGGATACTGGAGATGCGTTGCGCCGAAGGCGATGCTGGACAGGATGACGGCAGGCCAGAAACCGAGCGCGACGGTGAGAACGACCAGGAAGAACCCGCGATAGATGTATTCCTCGAAAAAATTGGAGAAGAGATTGGCCGTCATGACCCACGGGTCGATGCGGGGTTCGTGAAACGCGCCGGATTGGCCGATTGCGAAGAAGAACGCCACGATGAGTGCGGCGGACAGCGCGCCGACGCCAAGGCCTAACGCCAGCGTCGATCCGCGCATCGAAAGCTTCGGCGGCGGCGCCCATCCCAGTCGCACCAGGATCGTCCAGGCGATGAGGCAAAAGAGGGCCTGCAGGGTTGAGTAGAGAAGCAGGTGCGGAATCACGATCCACACACCTTCGTAGGGCGGATTGTTGAAGGCGCCGAGCACGAGGTCGCGAAGCTGCCAGGACGGCCAGAAGCCGATCAGGTAGGCGATGGCGACAATGGCGAGGAGGGCGATGCGCCGGGACGGGCCTGGCGAAAAGGTTCGAACATCATTGGACTGCACGGTTGACCCCTTCTGCCTGTCTTCAGGTCAGATGGTCACTGATCGCCGAGATGCCGCGCTTCGCCAAGACGTATCATGGGTGGCCACGCGGAGAAAAACTCCCAGGCCATGCGAAGCTTCGTCGAAGCCATCGCGCAACCGCATGCGTCCTGAAGGGAGGCTGATCCGTTTAGAACACCACAACGCTACGGATGCTCTCACCCGCATGCATCAGGTCGAAGCCCTTGTTGATCTCTTCGAGTTTGAGGACATGGGTGATCATCGGGTCGATCTCGATGGTGCCGTCCATGTACCAGTCGACGATCTTCGGCACATCGGTGCGGCCGCGGGCGCCGCCGAAGGCGGAGCCTTTCCAGACGCGGCCGGTGACGAGCTGGAAGGGGCGTGTGGAGATCTCTTTTCCGGCTTCAGCAACGCCGATGATGATCGACGTGCCCCAGCCGCGATGGCAGGCCTCGAGCGCCTGGCGCATGACTTTCGTGTTGCCGGTGCAGTCGAACGTGTAGTCGGCGCCGCCATCCGTCAGCGTGACAAGATGAGCGATCAGGTCGGTGGTGACGTTGTTCGGGTTGACGAAGTCGGTCATGCCGAAGCGCTCGCCCCATTCGCGCTTGGACGGGTTGATGTCGACGCCGATAATCTTGTTGGCGCCCACCATCTTGAGGCCCTGGATCACATTGAGGCCGATGCCGCCGAGACCGAAGACGATGCAGTTTGCGCCGGGCTCGACCTTGGCCGTCTTCACGACGGCGCCGACACCGGTGGTGACGCCGCAGCCGATATAGCAGGCCTTGTCGAACGGTGCGTCCTCGCGGATTTTCGCCAGCGCGATCTCGGGCAAGACAGTGTAGTTCGAGAAGGTCGAGCAGCCCATGTAGTGGTAGACCGTCTGGCCTTTGTAGCTGAAGCGGCTGGTGCCGTCGGGCATGACGCCCTTGCCCTGCGTGGCGCGGATTGCGGTGCAGAGGTTGGTCTTCTGCGAGAGGCAGCTTTTGCACTGGCGGCATTCGGGCGTGTAGAGCGGGATGACGTGGTCGCCCGGTTTCAGGCTGGTGACCCCAGCGCCGACTTCTACGACGACGCCCGCGCCTTCATGGCCGAGGATGGAGGGGAAGATGCCTTCCGAGTCGAAGCCGTCGAGCGTGTAGGCGTCCGTGTGACAAATTCCTGTCGCCTTGATCTCGACCAGAACTTCGCCGGCTTTCGGGCCTTCGAGATCGAGTTCGACGATCTCCAGCGGCTTCTTGGCCTCGAAGGCGACGGCGGCGCGGGTTTTCATGGGCGATACTCTCCAGCTTGAGCCGAGAGGTACGCGACGCGCAGATTGGGTCAAGACGCAGTGTTGCGGATCCGTACGGCTAGCGGATCCGGATCGTGCCCACGTCTTTCATGCCGGCGCCCCAGATCACCTCGACGACGGAGTCGGGCATGTTGCCGTACATGCGGAACATGTCCTGCGAGACGAGGTTGCCGAGGCATTGCTTGCCGGCATCGCAGTTGGCCTGGTTCTCGGCGTTGCCGATCAGCGCGACGGAGATGTAGGCCGTCTTCTGGCCGCCAATGATGTCGACATTGTCGTGATACAGCTCCTCGATCTTGACCTTCTGCAGCTTCTTGTCGTGGATCGCCCAGATCGTGGTGCGGTTCACGATCTTGAATACCGGTTTGAAGTTTGCGGCGCGGGCGCCCGTCGAACCATCCCGAGGCTCGTAGAGAATGAGCGCGCATGGCTGACGCGGCGCCGCGGTCGTCTTCTCCGGGCAGCGGCCTGCCTCGGTGAGAAGGGCGTACAGGTTTTCCGTGTCGTCGAATGGGACGAGATTGTACTTCGCCGGGTCGAAGCCGGTATCGGCCTCTTCCGATGATGCGGGCGCGACAGCGGCGAGGGACGCGGCCGAGATCTTCGCTGTAGCGCCGGGCTTAAGCGCCTGGTCCAGCAGCATGATGCCTTCGTTGATCCATGTCGCGTCGGCGCAGGTTGTCTTGCAGTCAGCGGCGAGGCCCGCGAGCGCATCGCGCTGCAGCTTCGCGGCTTCGGCGTTCTCGAGTTTCACATAGGTGAGGCCGAGGCGCGTCTTTGGCTCAGGGCGTTTTGGTTCGTCCAGAACGGCGGCTTCGAGGAAGGGCTGGGCTTCGCCCCACTTCTCGAGGCCGATCTTGGTGATGCCCATGAGGAAGTTGGTGTTTGCCGGCGCGCCCTTGCGCTGCACCACGCTCGTGAGGGCCAGCTCGGCTGCGGCATAATCCTTCGCCTGCAGCGCGGCGATGCCGTCGCGATAGCGCTGCGAGATGTCGCGTTCCGTGTCCTCGTCGATACGGTCCGACTTGTAGATCAGGTCGTAGTCCGGCTTCGTGCTGAGGCCCGGCTGTGCGTAAGCAGCGCCGGCGAAGCCGAGCGCGGCGGCGAGAAGAAGACCGGACAAGGTACGCATGCGTAAACCCCAATTTCCGTGTGGCGGGATCATGCACCAGGATTGGCTACCGGCAAAGACCAGCCTTCACTGCGTATCCCCGTCATCCATGAAACAGGCCTCGTAGGGGCCGCCAGGCATACCGGTGAGGCGGGTGGCTTCGTCGATGGGAGTCATGCGCGGGCCGTTCGGGACGGGATCGCCATCCGCGTTGGTGACGTCGCGCGTCTGGCCGCCCGCTGTGACTTCAACTTCGCCGGTCATGACCTGGCGGGCCTGGAAGGTCTTGCCGTCGTTGCAGGTGTACGTGTGGAGCGGAGAGCCGTGGCGCGTGCGGAGGTCTTCGCCCGTGGCGCAGGCAGAGAGGATCAGTGCGGCGATCTGGATGATGGCGCGCATCTGACCCTCTCCGAGATTCCTCATCACGACTGTGGCTGTCGTCAGAAGACAGGACAAGCGCCGCGAGCAGCGATGGATCAAGGCTTTGCGTGTGATGAGCAACGATAGGGGCGCATGTTTCGCTTCCGTGCGGTCACACGAGGAGTTGAGTGTTTGTGCGCGGGGAGGCTTGTCGCCAACGCATGGCAATGTGAGTAGATGCTCACGGATCCGATTTCGGTAAAGGACTTACCATGAAGCGTTCACTTGCAGCTGCGTTGTGCATTTCGGCGGCGGTGCTGGTCGCCGCGCCTGCCTCGGCGCATTTCATCCTGGTGGCGCCGGATGCATGGGTCGAGGTGAACGTGCTGGGCGATCCGCAGAAGGCCGCGCCGTGCGGAACGTCGGACCTGACCAAGGGCACGCCGACGGGCAAGGTCACGGCGATGAAGGGCGGCGACACGCTGCACATCAAGATCAAGGAGACGATCTACCACCCTGGGCACTATCGTGTGGCGCTTGCGGTGCTGGATCGCGCCGAACTGCCGGCGGACCCGGTGGCCGAGACGCGTGAAGGCACGCGCGGTCCGATCTCGGTTTCGGGCAAGATCGATCCGGCGCCGAAGCCGCCGGTGCTGGCCGACGGACTGTTCCTGCACCGCGAACGTCCCGCAAAGGACACGTTCTGGGAAGCGGACATCAAGCTGCCGAACATCAATTGCGACAAGTGCACCGTTCAGGTGCTGCAGTTCATGGAAGAGCATGGGCTGAACCGCGAGGGCGACTTTTCGTACCACCACTGCGCGGACCTGAAGATCACAGCCGACCCGGCGCTGCCGATCGACAAGGCCTGGCCGGGCCAGAGCTAAGCGCTCAGTCTTCCAGCATCGCGAGAACGTCGTTCAGCGTCGCGCCGACGTGGAGCGCGCGGGTAAGCGTTTCGTCGTCAGGCTGGATGAGGTCAGGGATCATCACCGTCATCATGCCCGAGGCGTGGGCTGAGGCGAGGCCGGTGGGGGAATCCTCGATGGCGAGCACGTCTTGCGGTGCATGGCCGAGCAGGGCGGCCGCCTTGAGATAAGGCTCGGGGTGTGGCTTGCGGTTCTCGACATCGTCGCGGGTGATGATGCCGACGAAGCGTCGCGTGAGGTCGTGATGATTGAAGTGACGCTCGACCCACGGGCGGCCCGATGATGTCACGACAGCGTAGGGCGCGTTGATCGCGTCCAGCCGCGCCAGCAGGTCCGCGACGCCTACACGAAGCGGCGCGACGCTGTCGCCGATCCTGGCGGTGATGTCGGCGAAGAAGTCGACCAGCGGGAAGTTCTTGCCGAAATATTCGAGCATGAGGGCTTCGGTGGCGCCGCGGTGCTTTCCGACGAAGGAGAGGAACTGGGCCTGTGTGAGCTCGATCCCGAAGCGCGGGGCGGCGGCGAACCAGGCGTCGTGAACAAAGGCTTCTGAATCGATCAGCGTGCCGTCGAGGTCGAACGCCACGGCTTTCGGGCGGCGGGGAAGGCGGAACGCAGGACGCAACGTCACCGGGGTGGATTCAGGGAGGGGTTTCATGCTTTGGGAAGTCGTTGTTTCGGCTGGCCCGGTCAAGCGGACGGGGCTACACAAACTGCGACAGAATTCACGTATTGGGAGTTAGGCGTATGCGGCGCATCGACGGATTCATCAGCGGCAAATCGGTCAAGGCGACCTCGGGCCGGGAAACCGATGTCTTCAATCCCAACACGGGCGAAGTGCAGGCCAAGGTAGGGCTCGCCTCGAATGGCGATGTCGATCTCGCGGTGCAGGCGGCGGCCAAGGCGTTTCCGAGCTGGAGCGGGACGAACCCGCAGCGCCGTGCGCGCGTGATGTTCGAGTTCAAGCGTCTGGTCGAGGCGAACATGCAGTCGCTGGCCGAATTGCTGTCGAGCGAGCACGGCAAGGTGGTCGCCGACTCGAAGGGCGACATCCAGCGCGGGCTGGAGGTCATCGAGTTCGCGTGCGGCATCCCGCACGCCCTCAAGGGCGAATACACCGAAGGCGCTGGCCCCGGCATCGACGTCTATTCGATGCGCCAGCCGCTGGGCGTTGTGGCCGGCATCACGCCCTTCAACTTCCCGGGCATGATCCCGATGTGGATGTTCGGCGTCGCGATCGCGGTGGGCAACACATTCGTGCTGAAGCCTTCGGAGCGCGATCCGTCGGTGCCGGTGCGGCTGGGTGAGCTGTTCATGGAAGCGGGCGCTGCGGCCGGTCTCGACGTGACCGGCGTGCTCAACGTCGTGCACGGCGACAAGGTGGCGGTGGATGCGATCCTGCATCACCCGGAAGTGCGCGCGATCAGCTTCGTCGGCTCGTCCGACATCGCGCACTACATCTATCATACCGGCGCCGCGAACGGGAAACGCGTGCAGGCGATGGGCGGAGCGAAGAACCACGGCATCGTCATGCCGGACGCCGATATGGATCAGGTGGTGAAGGATCTTTCCGGCGCCGCGTTCGGCTCGGCGGGCGAGCGCTGCATGGCGCTGCCGGTCGTTGTGCCGGTGGGGCAGAAGACGGCGGATGAGCTGCGCGAGCGCATGATCGCGGAGATGGAGACGCTGAAGGTCGGCATTTCGAGCGACGCGGGAGCACAATACGGACCGGTGGTGACCAAGGCGCATCGCGACAAGATCGCGAACTACATCCAGCTCGGCAAGGATGAAGGCGCCGAGCTCGTCGTCGACGGACGCAATTTCAAGCTGCAGGGCTATGAAAACGGCTTCTTCATTGGACCGTCGTTGTTCGACAAGGTGACGACCGGCATGAAGACGTATCACGAAGAAATCTTCGGGCCGGTGCTGCAGATTGTGCGCGCCAACACGTTCGAGGAAGCGGTCGCGCTGCCGAGCAAGCATCAGTATGGCAACGGCGTCGCCATCTTCACGCGCAATGGCCGCGTGGCGCGTGAGTTCGCGAGCAAGGTCAATGTCGGCATGGTGGGCATCAACGTACCGATCCCGGTGCCGGTGGCCTATCACACCTTCGGCGGCTGGAAGCGCTCGGCCTTCGGCGACACCAACCAGCACGGCATGGAAGGCCTGAAGTTCTGGACGAAGGTCAAGACCGTCACCGCCCGCTGGCCGGAAGGCGATGTCGCCGATTCTAGCTTCATCATTCCGACGATGCGGTAGCGCCGTGAAGTTCCGGCTGGCGCTTCTCCTGCTGCTGGCCGGATGCACGCACCTATCGGATCAGCCCATCGTCGACAACTGCCGCGCGGGGGGCGGGCTGACGGTCAAGGCGTGCGAATGCGTGCGCTCGGAAATGCGCGCGTCGATGGATGGCTATTCCTATGACGCGATGGTGTTGCTGGCGAACGGGCGCGATGCAGAGGCCGGGGCGCGGCTCAACGCCTTGACGCAACGTGACCAGCTTGAGGTCGCCGCGGCAATGATGTCTGCTTACACCAGCTGCGCCACGGATGGCGCTGGAACGGATGAGTCATTACCGCGATCGCGGACGATATCGGACCGCCGGAGTGGACAAGCGCAGCAAGCGGCCGCGATGCCGGACTTACCTGTGTTTGACTCGGAGAAGACGACCCTTTCGGCCTTTCTTCGAGAGATCGAGGTCTATTGTGGCGTGACGCCTGGCAGCGTGCTTGAGCTTGCTGGTGGTGAGGTCGTCAGGCTGCGACCTTCGATTCCGGTGTCAAACATGAAGGACGCCGTGCGAGTGATGAGCATAGCCGTTCTGGCTTTGGCGTCCCACGTGGATGTTGCCATCGGCGTCGTGGGCGGAACATAACCTGCCGCCACGGCACACTCTCTATGTTCGAGAATACGGATTCCTGCCGTCACATTTTCCCGAGCGGCGCCGTCTAGGAGACAGAGGCGGCTAACGTTATCGTCGTTTCGTTCTGGAGGACGGGCATGACAGCGATCGCTGAAGATAGCGGGCCGCCGGAGTGGACTGCGGCGGCTTTGCGCGTCTCCGCTGTCGCGCTTGTGGCGATCGTCTGGGTGAGCTCCGCGATCTTCGGGGCGTATATCTTCGCGTATTATGGCGGGGCTATTCCGGCGAACACGCTGGCGGACTGGAATGCGCAGCTGCCGAGGCTGTACGAGGCGGAGACGCCGATGGCGTCTGTGGGCATCGGGGCGCACTTCTTTGCGGGCGCGGTTCTGCTGCTGCTCGGGCCAGTGCAGCTGATGGGCGCTATCCGTGCGAAAGCGCCTGCGGTGCATCGCTGGATCGGGCGCGTCTATGCGTTCGCGGCGTTTGCGGCGGGAATCGGCGGGCTGACCTTCATCGTGTCGAAGGGCACCGTAGGCGGATGGCCGATGACGATCGGGTTCGCGCTCTATGGCGTAGGCATGGTGGTCGCGGCGGTGGAGACGGTGCGGCATGCGATGGCGCGGCGGATCGATATCCATCGCGGCTGGGCGATCCGGTTGTTTGCACTGGCGATCGGGTCGTGGCTGTACCGGATGTGCTATGGCTTCTTCTATCTCATCGCGGGGCCGGAGAATCCCGGCCACACGCCGGAATTCAGCGGCTGGTTCGACCATGTAATGGACTTCGCCTTCTTCATCCCGCCGCTGATCGTGGCGGAGATGTTCGTGCGGGCGCGGTGGCAACAGGCGACGACGGCCGGACGCCTGGGCGCGACTGCGGGGCTGGTTGTGGGCGCTGCTTTCATCGGACTCGCGACGTTCTTCTTCACGCTCTACGGCTGGGGCCCGGCGATCCTGGCGCGCTTTGGCGGCGCGGCATGAGCGTCGACGACGCGGATTTCTGGACAACGTGGGGACGAGAGTTTTGCGAGGCCATGCGACCGCTCGCGCCGGATGCCGTAGGGCAGGATGCGTTTGAGGTCGCGGCGCTAGCGTTGGGCGGAACGCCCGCGGGCCGCGAAGTGCTGGCGCTGGATGAAGCGGGACTGCGGCGCTTTTCCAAAGCGGCCGCCGAGGTTCTTGAGCTGGAAGCCGTCGATGTTGACCTGATCCGGAAAGCGGTCGAAGCAACGCGTCTGCATTGGTCTGACCCACATTGAATTCAGGATCATCGACATGACCCGCATCGCATTCATCGGCCTTGGCAATATGGGCGGGGGGATGGCGGCGCGGCAGGTGGTCGGCGGGCGCGAGGTGCATGCATTCGACCTGTCGGAAGCTGCGGTGAAGAAGGCCGTGGCGGCGGGCGCCTTCGAGGCGGGCAGTGTAGCCAAGGCGGTGGAGAAGGCCGATGTGGTCATCACCATGCTGCCGGCCGGCCCGCATGTGCGTAAGGTCTATGACGAGCATATTCTTCAGCACGCGCCGAAGTCGGCGCTGCTGATCGACTGTTCGACCATCGACGTCGATAGCGCTCGCGCCGTGGCTTCGCAGGCGAAGGCGGCGGGCTTCCGGTTTGCCGACGCGCCCGTGTCTGGCGGCACGGCGGCGGCGGATGCGGGCACGCTGGCCTTCATGGTCGGCTGCGATGAGGCAGCGTTCGCGGATGTGGAAGACGCGCTGAAGCCGATGTCGCGCGTGACGATCCGCGCGGGCGACCATGGCGCGGGGCAGGCGGCGAAGATCTGCAACAACATGCTGCTGGCGATCTCGATGATCGGAACGTGCGAGGCGTTTGCGCTGGCCGAGAAGCTGGGGCTGGCACCGGATCGCTTCGCGGACATCGCATCCAAGTCGTCAGGCAATTGCTGGTCGTTGTCGACCTATGCGCCGTGGCCGGGCGTTGGGCCTGTCACCGCGTCGGACCGCAACTACGAAGGCGGGTTCGCGGCGGCGATGATGCTGAAGGACCTGAAGCTCGCGCAGGAAGCTGCTGCACGGGCTGGGGCGACGACGCCGCTCGGCAACCAGTCGGAAGCGATCTACCAGCTGTTCGATCGCCTTGGTTTTGGGGGCAAGGATTTCTCGGGCGTGCTTCAGATGCTGCGCGGCAATCTCGTCGGGCTGAAGGGCTAAGGCGCAGCGGTTCGATCCGATATTTCAGGGCGTTTCCGGCGTTAACTGCGCGTTCATAGTAATATGTTCTAGTAGCACATGAGCGACGGACTTGCTGCTTCTCCTGCCGTCTCCGTCGCCTGAGGCTGCGCTGCGAATTCCCCTCCCGCACCGCCAGCCGTCGCAAAGGCCGCGCCTGTTCCCCCGCAGGCGCGGCCGTCGCGTTTCTGGAGTCACGTTTTCGGTTTCGGCGCGAGATACTGGTACGCCGTGTAAGCGGAGAGCGTAGCCGCGAGGACGAGCAGAGCGATCCAGAGCCATCTCAAAACTTCTGCGAAGTTTCCCCACGGAGTGGTTTGGCCGTTCGCGTAGAGCTGCATTTCGATTGCGCAGACGATCAGGAACCAGCCTACGACGATCAGCTCTAGGGCGGTCTTCCATTTGGCCAGGGACGATACGCGAGCTCCCTCACCATCTGTCGCGACGAGACGCAGCAGGGTCATCAGCAGATCCCGCGCAACAATGACGGCGACCGCGATTGCAACGATTGGCCATTCATCCCGGCCATCTTGCCAAATTGCCCAAGCGATCACCGCAAGTGGAAGGCCAACCAGCGCCTTGTCGGCGATAGGATCAATGATGCGGCCGAATTTTGAATGTGCATCGAGTGCGCGGGCGAGCATGCCATCGAACAAATCGGTGAGAGCAGCGACTACGAACAGGAGCGCTGCAATCGAAAGCCAGTTGGCGAGCTGGTGGTCGATGTCGGTCACATCCGTTGGCCACGGTGCAAGCGTCGCCAGCCAAATCAGCCAAGCGATTACCGGCGCGAGCACGAGGCGCAGGAGCGTTAGCGCGTTGGGGATCTGCTTGAGCAAGGTGGGGAGCACTCCGGATCGGGCGGGACACTAGCGGGGAAAACGGAGCGCGGGCAGGACTCTAAACAGGCCAAAACGACGGGGCTTGACGATGTTACGATATATCATACTGTTATAGTGTAACGGCGTGGAGATCACTGATGCGTTTGGCTGTTCGTCTGGCGGCGGGTGTCGCTGTGTTTGCCCTGTGTGCGCCGATGGCGATTGCGCAAATCGCCGACGATACGCAGGCGGTCGAGGCGCCGGAGGACGCGGACCGCGACGTCGTTGTCATCACCGGCGTTGGGCCGGCGCGGACGAGCGACGAACTCATCGCTTCGACGACAGTGCTCGACACGGGCCAGGTGACGGAGCGGCTCGCCGGCGGGCTTGGCGACACGCTCGCGGGTCTGCCGGGCGTGGCGTCGACCTCCTTCGGGCCGGGCGCCAGCCGGCCGATCATACGCGGCCTTGGCGCCGAGCGCGTGCAAGTGCTCGCCAATGGCATCGGCGTGATCGATGCGTCTGCCGCCAGCCCGGATCATGCGGTCAGCAGTGACCCTCTCGGCGCGGAGCGGATCGAGATCCTGCGCGGGCCGGCGTCGCTGGCTTATGGCGGCGGGGCGACGGGCGGCGTGGTCAACGTGATCGACGGGCTGATCGTGGAGAAGAAGCCGGATGAAGCTTTCTCCGGCGCGCTCTATGGCGCACTGACGAGCGTGGACGAGGGCAAGCAGGTTGCCGGGCGCGTCGTGGGAACGGCGGGCGATTTCGTGGGCGTGCTGAATGCGTCGTGGCTGGATGCGAAGGACATCGACGTTCCGGGCTTTGCGCTGAGCCAGGCGGCGCGGGAGGAGGCGATCCTTGGCGGGGCTGATCCCGCTGATTTCGCGGATGGGACGCTGCCGAACTCGGCAGTCGAGACCAAGTCCATCAGCGGCGGAGTGAGCTGGGTAGGCGATGGCGCGTTCCTGGGCGGCGCGGTGCGGCGGGCGGAGAACCGCTATGGCATCGTGGCGGAGGAAGAGGCGTTCATCGATATGGAGCAGACGCGCTACGACGTGCGCGGCGGGCTGGAGTTCGATGGCCCGATCTCGTCGCTGAAGGCGTCGGGATCGGTGGTGGATTACGAGCACACCGAATTCGAGGCCCCGGGCGAGCCGGGGACGCAGTTCACCAATGAGGGCTGGGAAGCGCGGATCGAAGCGGGGCATGCGCCCATCGGCATGCTGGAGGGCAGCTTCGGCCTGCAGGCCTCCAGGCGAGACTTTGCGGCGATCGGCGATGAGGCGCTGATCGGGCAGACGAAGACGGAAGCCACGGGCCTGTTCGTTTTCGAAACGTGGGACGAGGGCGACTGGGGCATTGAGGGCGGGCTGCGGTTCGATACCGTCGATCTCGACAATGTGGATTTCGGGACACGCAGCTTCGAGGCGTGGAACGCTAGCTTTGGCGCGCACATGCATGTGGGCGATCACGTCTTCCTCGGCGCGTCGATCGCGCGGACGGCACGGGCGCCGACCGACCTGGAGTTGTTCGCGGAGGGGCCGCACCCGGCCACGGGCCAGTACGAGGTCGGGGACGACACGCTGGATGTGGAAGAGGGGATCAACACCGAGATCAGCGCGCGGTGGGAGGATGATGCGTTCAACCTCGCGGCGACCGCCTATCGCTTCGACTTCGACAGCTTCGTTTATCTCGAGGATACGGGGTTGGTGTTTGCCGATCCCGAGGGCGACCTGCCGATCTTCCAGTATGTGCAGGCGGGCGCGACCTTCACGGGCTTTGAGCTGCAGGGCGATGCGCAGCTGGGGCAGGCGTTTGGGGTCGACTGGAAAGCCGATGCCTCGGCCGATTTTGTCAGGGCCAAGCTGGATGCGGGCGGCAACCTGCCGCTGATCCCGCCGCTCACCGTGAACGCTGGAATCGAAGGCGAAATGAACGGGATCACGGGCCGACTGGAGGCGCAGTATGGCGCGGAGCAGGACAATGTGGCGGCGTTCGAGCGGCCCACGGACAGCTACCTTACCTTCGATGCACGGGTCGGTTTCGATGTGGCGGATGGCGTGCGGCTGATGCTTGAGGCGCGGAACATCACGGACGAGGAGGTGCGCGTGCACTCGTCTCCGCTGAAGGAGATCGCTCCGCAGCCGGGACGGAATTTCAGGGTGGCGCTGAGGGCTGAGTTCTGAAGCCCAGACGCAAAAAGACCCGCTTCGAAAGAAGCGGGCCTCTTCGTACTCTACGCCACTCTACTAAACGCAAACTGTACTTACGCCACTAACGCACAAGCCGGAGTCTGTGGCGAGGGCCAGTTGCACTGCCCACAGCAAGTGCGGGGCCATCAACTGCAGAAATCCGGGGAAACAGAACGCGACTGAGTCGAAAAGACGCGGGGCGCGGAGATCGTGGATAGCGAACTCAACGCGCCCCTTTGTTTGGTCAGAAAGGAGACTGCCGGGTCAGGGGGAGGGGGAGGTGTCCCGACCCGGCGTCTGGCGTCGAAAGCCTAGGCGGCTTTCTTCGCGGTCTTGGCGACCGTTTTGGTGCGCTCAGCGGCTTCTTCGACAGCTTTCGGCGTCAGCGAGACGACGGTGTCGAGGAGTTCGGTCTGGGCTTTCTTGGCGACTTCAGCGTAGGCCATCAGGCGGGCCGGGATGTCCTGCATCGCGGCCTGGGCAACTTCACCGGCTTTTTTCGCGTAGGCGGTCGGCTGGGCTTCGGTCGTCAGGAGGGTCGTCGCGTCTTTCGCGGCGTCCTGCATCCAGGCGGTCGTCAGCTCAACGTTCTTGTTCATGGCTTCGATCGTGACGGCGCGGTATTTCGCGGCCATGTCGGTGAAGGCCTTGAGCGGGCCGGCGTTGGCGAAATCCGGGGTGAATTTCGAGAACTGTTCGAAGTTCTTGGTGAAGTCGAACATGTCGGTCATCGGGTTCATGGGGAGGTCTCCTGAGGTGGTCCGTATTCTGTAGCCAGCATCTAATGCCGCACTGCGGCAAAGGCAAGGTAAATAATGCCGCAGGTGCGAAATAAATACTGCGGGTGCGAAGCGATCATTAGCCTTCCGTTAGGGAATTAACCGGGTTTGGCGCTGGAATTGCTGGGATTTTCCGCGTTAGCTCAGCGCGAAGTATGCGCGCGGCGGGACGGGGGGTGGGGTTGGCGTATCCAGATCCTGCAGCTGGGCAGGGCTTCAGGCCTGATCCTGCTTGGGAAATTTGCTGAGGGGGCGTCTGGATTCCGCGGAATTGCGCCGGCGGTGGGCTCCGGCTTGGTCAACATGGCCAGGCCCAGCCACCATCCAAGCACGAAGCTGAGACCATGACCCGCCAGCGGCACGGGGTAGGCGCCGAACGCCGGCGCGGCCGAGGTGGCGATGAAATAGGCGCTCAGGGCGAGGGCCTGCCATCTCAGCGTGGGGGTGAGCCAGAGCAGGAGCGGGCTCAGCGCCGCCGCGCCGAGGCTGGCCCCCATCGCGAGCGAAAAGGCGGGCGCCTGATCCCACGCCATGCGGAAGATCTCTTCGACGTGGGGCACCGGCTGAAGCGGATCGGGCCGGGAGAGGCAAAGCGCGATCGCTGCGGCCGAAGCGATCACTGACACGACGGCTCCGCGCCAGCCGAAGCGATGGGCGCTCAGGATGATCGTGGCGATGGCGAAAGCGGCAAGCTGCGAGACGTCTGGCTGCCATGCGAGTGCAGCGGCGATCATCGCGAAGCAGGGAACGGCGTAGCGGGCGTCGCTGCGGCTGAAGACGGGGATTGCCGCGGGCAGGACGAGTCCGGCGGCGTTGAGCTGTACGGGGCCGAGATCAAGCCAGCGATGAACGCCCTCCTGTCCGGCGCCGATGAAGCTCAGGGCGATCACGGCAAGGGCGATGGGCGGGAGCGCGGGCCGGAGCCAGCCGACGCGAGCGAGGACGAGGCTGAGCACGACGGCGATAGCCCACGCGACAGGATTGCGGATCCAGATGCCGACCGGCACGTCGCCCTGCGCCATGACGAGTGCGCCAAGTGCGATAGCGAGGAGCGACGCTATGGCGAAGGTCCACAGCGCGGCGGCTCTCCCGCGATCCGGCGTAGCTGTCGAGATCAAGAATTACTCGCGGACGTATTTGCCGGGGGCGGGTTCGAGGCGCGGCGTCGACTGGGGGAAGCTCTCCGCCGCGTCGATCTTCTTGCCGGAGCGCTTGGCGAGCCAGGCGGACCAGTCAGGCCACCAGCTGCCTTCGTTGGCGGTGGTGCCTGCGCGCCAGGCGTCGAGGTCGGTGCCGGGGTCGGCGTCGCTGACCCAGTAGCCGTACTTCTTCTTGTCGGGATGGTTCACGATGCCGGCTATGTGCCCGCTTTGAGCGAGAACAAAGCGCCCGTCGCCCTTCAGGCGGGTGAGGCCTTTGAAGGAGGCGTCCCACGGCGCGATGTGGTCCTTCTCGCAGGCGACGACGTAGTGCGGGATCTTGATGTCATCGAGCGAGACGTTGTGGCCTTCGATCTCGAAGCCGCCATTGGCGAAGAGGTTGTCGCGGTAGAGCAGCGTGAGGTACTCGCGCGCCATGCGCTCGGGCAGGCGGGTGGAGTCTTCGTTCCAGAACAGCAGGTCGAATTTCGGCCGCGCCTCGCCGAGGAGGTAGGCCTTTACGGCAGGTCCGTAGACGAGGTCGTTCGGGCGCAGATAGCTGAACGTGCGCGCCATGATGCGCTGGTCAAGATAGCCCTTGCGCTGGGCCTCGACCGTGATGCCGGAGATGAAGCCTTCGTCGATGAAGGATTTGAGCGGGCCGGGGTCCGCGAAGTCCGTGAGGGCCGTAAAGAACGTGGCTGACTTGGCCGGATTGTCGGCCTTTGTCTTGCCGAGCAGGGCGAGGGTGAGCGCCAGCGTTGTGCCGCCGATGCAGTAGCCGACGACGTTGACGCCATCATTGCCGTGCAGCTCGTCGACCTTGCGGAGGGCAGGCAGGACGCCTTCCTCGACATAGCTGTCCATGCCGTAGTCGCGCAGCTCCTCGCGCGGGTTCTTCCACGAGACGATGTAGACGGCGAAGCCCTGTTCGGTGAGCCATTTCACGAGCGAGGATTTCGGCTGCAGGTCGAGGATGTAGTACTTGTTGATCCATGGCGGGATCAGCAGGAGCGGGCGGGCGTAGACCTTTTCGGTCGCCGGCTCGAAGCGGATCAGCTGGAAGAGGTCGGTCTGGAAGACGACGTGGCCCTTGGTGGTGGCGAGGGTCTCGCCGACCTTGAAGGCTTCGGGGTCGGAGAGCGTCACGAGCAGGTCGCCGCCTGAACGCTCAAGGTCCTTCACCAGATTCTCGAGGCCTTCGACCAGCGAGCGGCCGTTGGTCTCGACCGCCTTCTTGATGGCGACCGGGTTGGAGGCAAGGAAGTTGGCCGGAGAGAACAGGTCCACCAGCTGGTGGGTGAAGAAGTGGATCTGTTCGGCGTGCTTCTCGTCCTCGCCCTGGGATGCGCCATCGGCGAGGCTTTCGAGATAAGCCGACATGATCTGGTACTGGCGTTTCAGGTAATAGAAGAACGGGTGCTTGCTCCATTCCTCGTCGGAGAAGCGGGCGTCTTTGTCGCCTTCGACGGTGGGCATGCGCGCGGCTCCGGAGGCCATGGCCTGCGTGAGTTCGGCGTAGAGCGCGGTGGTGTTCTGCCAGAACTGGATGTGCGTGTTCAACGCCTGCATCGGGTTGGTCATCCAGCCCTGGGCCTGGTTCATCGCCGCGCGGAGGAACAGGGGCTGGCCTGGACCCTCGACCCCAGGATTGCGGATTTCGCGCCGGGACAGGGCGAGGAAGAGTCGCTGCAGCAGGAAGTTGATGCGCTGGAAGTTCTGACCGAGTTCGAATGCTCCCAGGGAGCTCATACCGTCAGTCATGGAGGCGCCCGAAACCGTGTTCTGAACGATACGTAACACCGCAAGGCGGGCGGTCAAACGTCCGGCAGCAAACGCATTTCTGCTGGCAGGCGAAGGTTGCTATCGCCCTAGCGTCAGGCGCCCGAAAATAGTTTCGCCGCCCTGCGGCAATTGCGGGCTCGCGCTTGGGCAAGGAGCCGTGTAGAGGGTTCCCCGGGGATTGCTGCACCTGCTCACTATTGTCCGACTGAAGTCTCTGGAGACGTCGCCGCACATGCAGCTTGGCTCCCTCTCGCGCTGGCTGAAACGGGATGCGCCGGCCTTCGACGGCCAGCATTTCACCGTTTCGACGGACGGCCGCGGCCGCAGCGTGATCTTTGTCCACGGGCTGGCTGCGTCTTCCGAGTGCTGGGACGAGGCGAGCGACCAGCTGGGGCCGGAGGTGCGCGGGCACTTCATCCAGATGCGCGGGTTCGCGGGAGTGGCGCCGAGCGGCTTTCGCGAGCCGATGAATTTCCTGAAGCCGATGGCCGATGCGCTGGCGGGCTATATCCGCACGCTGCGTGAGGGCCCCGTTGCGGTGGTGGGACATTCCATGGGCGGGATCGTGGCGCTGATCCTGGCGCGGGACCATGCCGACGTGGTCGACCGGCTGATGGTGGTGGACGTGCCGGCGTATTTCTCGGTGCTGATCAATCCGTTCGCGACGCCGGGCTCGATGGCCGGGATCGCGCAGCATTCGCGCCGGCACTATGTCGAGAAATCAAAGGTGCAGCTGCAGGACGACCTGCGCGGGTCGGCGGCCAAGCTGGTGATGGACCCGGCCAAGATCGACAGGATCGTGCGCTGGGGCATGGCCTCGGACCGCGCGACGACGGCGGACGTGATGGCCGAGGTGATGGTGACGGACTTGCGCGGCGATGTCGCGAAGATCGAGGCGCCCGTCGATGTGATCTATGCTTTCGACAAGGGCGGGCAGAGCCGGCTTGGCGTCGACCAGGTCTATACGTCCGCCTATTCCGGCCTGCGCCGGGGGCGGAGGGTTAGAATCGACAACGCACGTCACTACGTAATGCTCGACCAGCCGGACGCCTTCTACGCGGCGGTTCTCGACTGGCTGGCTCAATAGGGTTGGCAAACTTTGGCCTTGGACGCTGACATGAGCGAACCGGAAACCATCGAGCTGCGGCGCTATCCGAGCCGCAAGCTCTACAACAAGAATTCGTCCTCCTACGTCCGCCTGCCGGAAGTGGCCGAGATGGTGCGCAAGGGCGCGAACATCCGCGTGGAAGACACTGAGACGGGTGAGGACGTGACGCGGCAGGTGCTGCTGCAGATCATCATGGACCAGGAAGGCCAGACGTCGGGCTCGATGCTGTCGGCCGACCTGATGATGGACATGATCCGGCTGCACCAGTCGAAAGCGTCCGAGATGATGACGGGGCTGTTCGAACAGTCGGTGGCGTTCATTCGCACCCAGCAGGAGCAGCTCGCGAGCCAGATGACGGGCGCGATGTCCGGCATGTCCGGAGCGATGCCGCAGCCGTGGAATGTGTTCGATCCGGCCGCGATGCAGGAGATGCAGCGCGAATACCAGAAGCGCATGGCGACGTTCTGGAGCGGCGGCATTCCCGGCGCCGCGCCGAAGAAGGCGCCGGAGTCTCCTGCGGCCGACGCGGCTGAGCTGAAGGCGCTGCGCGCCCGGCTGGAGGAGTTGGAGAAAAAGGTCGGGAAGAAGTAGCGGCTACTTCGCCGCGTTCTTCCCCGGCCTGTATTCCCGCGTTGCTTCCTTCAGCAGGGCTTCCAGCGTCATCGGCGGTTGCTTGAACTGTTCGGCGGCGAAGATCGGGGCCTGGTCGGCGTAGTGGGGCGAGGAGGCGTCGAGGGTGGCAGCGCCGTACTGGTGGATGGTGTCGATCCGGTACGTGCCGTCGGGCGCCCAGTCGGCGATGGCGACGTAGGTGTCGCCGGCGCGGCCGGAGCGGAACTTGTCCTTCGTTAGATCGCCGGCGACGTAGACGGCGCGCAGCGTGTCGGGTCCGCCGTCCGTTGGCCATGACTGCGCTCCACGCGCGACGCGGCTGACTTCGCTCCATTTCGGGTCGATGCGGCCGGTGGCGGTTTTCAGGAGAGCGGCGGTCTCTTTCAGTGAGGCGAGGGCTTTCGCGCGATCGTAGGCGCCGTGGATCTGGCTGCCCATCGCGGCCTGGCCGGTGAAGATGGTGAGGGCGGCGTTGCGGTTCTCCATGTCGGCGCGGCCATCCCACGCGGCGACGATGGCGAGCGCGGCTTTCAGGTCGGCGTCGGCGCCCGGGTCCACATTCCTGAAGTCGGCCTGCATCTTCCGGACATTGCTGCCGGCGGCGTAGCGGTCGTCCATCTTGTAGGCGAAGAACTCCTCGCGCGTGATCGACGTGTCTGCGCCGAAGAGTTCCTGCGCGCGCAGGCCGCGATTGGTGACGAGCGTGTCGAGCGCGTAGTCCTTCGGATAGTTTTCCGCTTTCGGATTGTCTTCCTGGCCGGAGGGCAGCAGCGGCGAGTGGTTGGCGTTCACGATGTAGCCCGACTTTGGGCGGATGACGGAGGGGAGTGTTGTGGGCGACTCCCAGCCTTTCCAAAGCGTCTCGGACGTATCGCCCGGGAGGACCTTGGTGCGATCCCAGCCGGGCGTGCGCTTCGGCATGTGGGCGTTCCAGAAATAGGCGATGCCGCCTTTTGAATCGCCGACGATGTAGTTCACCGACGGGATGGCGTTGTACTTGATCTGGGCGGCGCGCCAGTCGTCGACCGTCTTCGCCATGTTGATGGCGAGATACTGGTCGAGGTGCTTGAAGTCGCCCTTGCCGACATAGGACAGCGCGAAGACGCCCTTGTCGGTGACATAGACGGGGCCGTGGACCGAGGAGAGCGCGGTGCGTTCGATCGGCACGAGGGCGCCGTTGCGCAGGACGTTGTACCTGATCTGCTTGCGCTCGAATTCCTTCCACGCGCCATCCATGCGGTATTTCGTGGGGGCCTTCTCGTCGTCGACGACGAGCTTGAACGTGTCGAAGAGGTCCGGCTTGTTGACGGTGGAGGCCCAGCCGAAATTGGGGCCGACGCCAGTGAGGATGATAGGGGTGCCGGGGAAGAGGCCGCCGATCAGGTCGATGCCTTCCTCGGATTTGAGGCGCGCCTCGTACCAGGCGACGCGGCCTTCATAGGGCTGGTGCGAGTTGGCGGCGAGGCGCGTGTGGCCATCCGCCGAGCGCGACGGCGCGACGGCGAGGCCGTTGGAGCCGAGCTCGATATCGTCGGTGGTGTTGATGAAGGCCTGGCGGGTCGACATCTCCATGTTGGCGCGGCCGGAGAGCAACGCGTCGATCTCCCCCTCGAAGCCGTAGAAGGACATGGGGCGATTGACGAAGCCCGCGATGATGTCGCGGCCGGTGACCGGCATGGTGCGGGCGCAGCCGGTTTCGGGATGCTCGGCGCACCAGAGATTGAGGCCGGCGGCGTAGCCTTCGACGACGGCCTTCGATTGCGGCGAGGTTTTCGCATCGTACTCGCGGTTGACGATGTCGGTGTTGCCGAGGGCGAGGATCATGTCGTCCGATTTTGCACCGCTTTCGCCGACGATTTCGGAGAGAGTGCCCCGGCTGGAGCGGACCACTTCCTCGATGTTCTTCCAATCGTCTTCGGCGTGGGCATAGGCGAGGCCATAGGCGACGTCTGCATTGCGCTTGCCGTAGATGTGCGGAACGCCGAATTTATCGCGGATCACGCGGGCGTCGTAGGCCTGCGCGATGGTGTGAGCGGTGGCGGCATCGAACGGCGCGCCGGGCGCGTAGGTTGGAGCCGTAGCGCAGGATGCGAGCGCAAATGCGCTGACGCTGAACGCAAGCATGCGAATGGCCATGGTTTGTTTCCCTGTTTTGCCGGGAGCGTAGCTTGTCGACTAGGGACGATCCAGCGGGAGTTCGCCGGAGGCGCGCCACTGATCGTATGCCGGCGCGGCGCGCCAGTTGACGTTGGGTTCAAAGAGGTGGCGGTGCCTGCGATCCAATGCCCCCATCGTGGTCGGGTTTATCTTCATGCGATCTATGATGGTCTGGAAGATGCGAAAGAGGTGTGGCGTCGCCTCCAGTAACGGTTGCAGGCGGCGAAACAGGTTGTTGGTCACATCGACGATGTCGAGATGCATGCTGGTAACGCCGTCCCACAGGCGGATCTTGCGGGGCTCGTGTTCGGGCGGGACATCGAACGGCGCTTCGTAGTTCACGCGCCGGCGCAGGAAGGTCTGGCTGACCTTCTCGAGATTGACGAGCATGGTGGTGAACATCGCGCGCTCGTCCTTCGACGGACGCGCGCTTCGCGTGCTGCTCAGGATGAGCGCTACGGGGGCGATAACAGTTTAGCGCTCATGGTGAGCAGGCGGCGAAGCCGCCGTCCGTCGAACCACGAGCGCGTGCTTGCCGGACTAAAAGCTCTTCTCGCCCACGCGCTTCAGCACGTCTGCGGCGAATTCCGACAGCGTGTCGTCTCTTGCGCCCATGATGACGATGAGGTCGCCGGGTTGGGCGAGGGCGACGAGCTGGTCGCCGCAGCCGGGGCGGTCGGGCAGGGCGTGGGCTTGTTTGCCGAGGGCGGTGACGCCTTCGGCGATGATGTTCGAGCCCATCGACTTGTCGACGGTGCCGCCGAAATAGGCGGGCTCGGGCATGAAGAGAATGTCCTTCGCGGCAAGGTCGCGCGCGAACATCTCGATGAACTGGTCCTTCATCTGGCGGATGGGGCCGTAGCCGTGCGGCTGCCACATGACGAGGAGGCGGCCGGGGAATTGGTGGAGCGTGGAAAGAGTCGCGGCGATCTTGTCGGGGTTGTGCCCGAAGTCGTCGATGACGGTGATGTCCTTCGCCGTGCCGACGACTTCGAGGCGGCGGCGGATGCCGACGAAGTTCATGAGAGCGAGCGTGGCCTCGCGCAGGGAGAGGCCGCAGGCGCGGGCAGCGGCGATGGCGGCGAGGCCGTTGGAGAGGTTGTGGCGGCCGGGCGTCTGCAGACAGATGCGCTGGCGCTCTCCCGTCGACTTCTCGGTGACGATGCAGGACATGCCGTCGGGCTGCGTGACGAGATCGGAGATGGAGAAGTCGGCGTTCATGTCGGTGAGCGAGTAGGTGAGTGCGTTCGGCAGTTTCAGCTGTTCGGCAAGACGGCGGGTTTCATCGTTGTCGAGGTTAAAGACGGCGACCTGCGCCTTGGTGACGAATTCGGTGAACAGGCGGCGGAGTTCGTCCATCGATTTGTGATCGAGGGCGATGTTGTTGAGGACGGCGATGGTGGGATTGTAGAGGGCGATGGAGCCATCGGACTCGTCGACCTCGGAGACGAAGATGTCGCCCTCGCCGACGATGGCGGAAGCGAAGGGGAAATCGCCAGCGACGAAGTTTTTCATCACGGCGCCGTTCATGACCGTGGGGTCGCGGCGCGTGGCGTATAGGATCCAGCCGATCATGCCGGTGGTGGTCGACTTGCCCGACGTGCCGCCGACGGCGATGGACACTCTCGCGCTGTTGACCAGCTGCGCGAGGAGTTGCGGGCGCGTGACCTGCGGGCAGCCGAGCTGTTTCGCGGCGACAACGTCCGGCACGGTGTCTTCGACGGCGGCGGAGGTGACGAGCAGCTGTTCCTTGCGCGAGACGCCGGAGCCGTCCTGCGGGTGGAGCTTGATGCCGCGCGCCTTCAGGAATTCGAACTTCGAGGCGGTGCGGCCGGCGTCGAGCGAGCGGTCCGAGCCCTCGACATCGTTGCCGCGGGCTTTCACGATCAGGGACAGAGGCAACATTCCGCTGCCGCCAATGCCGCAGAAGAAGTAGGGTCCAGTGTGGGCGAGGGCAGTCTTTGAGTCGGACATAGATTCGGTGTCTCAGCGGGTGGCGTATGGGGTCAAGTGAAAAGGTGTTCCGCATCGCCTCCGTGGCGCCAGGAACGCGTATGTCGCCCCGGATGGCGGAGCAGGCGAGCGCGCTGGCGCAGCAGGTCTATGGTGGCCGGGTGGAGCTGGTGTTCCATCCGCAGTGCTTCCGGCAGGCGGGTCATTTCGCGGGCGACGATGGCGAGCGGATCGCGGCGCTGGTGGAGATGGCCAACGATCCGGGGTTCGATGCGGTGTGGCTGGCGCGCGGGGGATATGGTGCGTGCCGGGTGGCGGAGTATGCGATCCCGCGGCTGAACCAACACGCGCGGGCGAAGAAGTGGCTCGGCTATTCGGATGGCGGCTTCCTGCTGGCGGGGCTCTACAAGGCGGGGTTTGCGCATGTGGCGCATGGGCCAATGCCGGTGGACCTGATCCGCGAGGATGGCGCGCAGGCGGTGAAGCGCGGGCTGGCGTGGCTGGTCGAGGGAGCGAGCCACGCGCTGGAGCGCGGCGTGACGCCGGGCCATCCGAACATGGCGTTCAACCTGACGATACTGAGCCAGTTGCTCGGCACGCCGCTGGAACCCGATTTGTCGGGGCATGTGCTGATGCTCGAGGATGTGGGCGAGTACATGTACCGGATCGACCGGTATTTCTTCCACGTGACGTCGAACGCGAACGTGCGGAAGTGCGCGGGGATCAGGCTGGGGCGGTGTTCCGCCGTGCCGAAGAACGATCCGGACTTCGTGCACACGGAGGAGGAAGTGGCGCGCTTCTGGTGCGAGCGGTCCGGCATTCCCTATCTGGGTCGCGCCGATATCGGACACGACAGCGACAACAAGGTCGTGCCGTTCGGGCAAGCCGACATCATAAGCTAGTTAACACGACCGCTGCCGCCCGAGACCGGACGGTGTTCGAACGGGCGAGCATCTCAATCATCACATGGTCAAGCCAATGGCACACGGGTTGCTCCCGCGTCAGTGGAAGCATTAACGAGGCGCCCTTGACCACCCGGATGGTTTCCCAACCACGCGACTTTGTTTTGCTGGACGGCTTTCGCGGCCTCGGCGCGCTCCTGATCATCATCGGGCACACGATGAACTTCTGGATTCCTTTCTGGCCATCCAGCGGCGCCGTCATCGTGGATGCCTTCTTTATGTTGAGCGGCTTCGTGATCGCCTATGCCTATGAGCCTAGGGTAAAGGCGGGGCTGGGCGTCAGCGGGTTCATGATCTACCGGCTTGTACGCCTGTTTCCGCTTTACCTGCTCGGGACGCTGCTTGGCTTTGGCGTTGCGGCGGTCGCCGTGCTGAATGATCCAGGTGGCGCGGAGGATGTCGCTGCCGCATTCGGCAAGCTGGCGACCAATCTGGTGATGCTGCCGACGGCGCACATGCAGGAGCCGTATCTCTACCCGTTCAATCCGCCCGCGTGGACGCTGTTCTACGAGCTGTGCATCAACCTGCTGTATATCGCTGCGTTCGGTCTGCTGCGTGACACGCGCGTGCTGGCGGGCGTGGTGGCGGCATGGGCTGCGCTGCTCGCCTATTTCGTGTTCGCCAATGGCGGCATCGACGACGGATCGCAGTGGCAATCGTTCGCGCTGGCTTTGGCGCGGGGCGGCTTCGGGTTCTTTGCTGGGGTGCTGATCTATCGGCTGGTCCGCAGGCGCGACCTGCGCGAGCGCCCGCGAAGCAAGTGGACGCTGGTGCTCTTCGTAGCGATCCCGCTTATCTGCATGGTGCCGGCGACGCCCGAGCTTCGTCCGTTCGTCGACCTAGCGCTGCTGCTGGCGATGGGGATGCCGTTGCTGTGGCTGTCGCAGCGGGCCGAACCGCCGTCCCAGTGCGTGAGGCTGTTCACGTTCGGCGGGCGCATTTCGTACGCCCTCTACATCCTGCACGCGCCAGCCGTGGCCGTGCTGACCCGCCTCAACTGGCAGAATCCTTCCATCGCCGATCTGATGCCCTTGCCTGGGATGGCGCTGCTCGTCTGCATGGTGGCGGTCGCGTTCGTGGCGGAAAAGTATTACGACCGACCCGTCCGACGCTGGATCGTCCGGCGGCTCAAGTCCCGCAACGCCCGCAACGAGCCAAACCTCATGGCCGGAGTGGCCGCCGAATAGCCGCTACTGCGCCACCCAGCCGCCGTCGATCGAGAGCGCCGCGCCGTTGATCTGATTGGCGGCTTCGGTGGTTAGGAAGACGGCGAGGGCGGCGACGTCCGACACTTTCACGAATTCCTTGGTCGGTTGGGCGGCGAGCAGCACGTCACGGATGACGGCTTCCTCGGAGATGCCGCGGGCCTTTGCCGTGTCGGCGATCTGGTTCTCGACAAGGCCGGTGCGGACATAGCCGGGGCAGATGGCGTTGACGCGGATGCCGAAGGTTGCGCCTTCGAGCGCGGTCGATTTCGTGAAGCCGAGAATGCCGTGCTTGGCGGCGACATAGGCGCTCTTGAACGGCGAGGCGACGAGCGCGTGGGCGGAGGCGATGTTGATGATGCGGCCCCACTTCGCCTTCTTCATGTCGGGGAAGGCGAGGCGCGTGGTGTGGAAGGCGGAGTTGAGGTTCAGGTTGATAATGAGGTTCCACTTGTCGACCGGGAAATCCTCGACCGGCGAGACGTGCTGGACGCCGGCATTGTTAACCAGGATGTCAACCGGGCCGAGCGCTTCGCGCACGGAGGCGAACATGGCCTCGATCTGGTCGGGCTTCGTCATGTCGGCGCCGGAGTAGAGGCATTTCACCCTGTGCTCGGCCTCGATGGAGGCGCGGAGCTTTTCGATGGCGGCGGCGTCGCCGAAGCCATTTAGGACGACATTGTTGCCGGCCCCGGCCAGCGCGCGGGCGATGCCTTCGCCGATGCCTGATGTCGAGCCCGTGACGATTGCGGTGCGGACGACCTGAGCCATTTGGGGGAGCGCTCCTGTGTTGCGGGCGTTGTCGCGCTCTGTGGATGACAAGGCAAGGACGCATATTGAGAAGCCGCGCGATGCACGTCAGTGTGCTGCGCCTTGCATCACGGGAGCCTCGGTGGCGGACGTATTCGTTTCCTACAAGCGTGAGGATAGGCGGCGCATCGAGCAGCTGAGCCAGGCGCTAGGCGATCTGGGGCTGTCGGTCTGGTTCGACTATTCCATCGATGTTGGCGAGGATTGGGCCAAGCGCATCCAGCGGGAACTGGACGAGGCCAAGGCGATCATCGTGTGCTGGACGCCGGAGGCCTGCAAATCCGACTGGGTGAAGCATGAGGCGTCGATAGGCGCACAGAGGGACAACCTCGTTCCGCTGATCCTCAAGGCGTGCAAGCCGCCAGCGCTTTACGCCGCCTATCAGACGGCTGACCTGACTGACTGGGATGGCGCGCCGACTGACAGGCGGTTTCTCACGCTGCTTTCGCCGCTGGAACGACTCACGGGCCACAGGGGGCTGGCCAAGGAAGGTCTGCAGCGCGCGGGTGGACGAGAGGGCGAACTCGTCGCTGTGTTGCGGGCGCTGCTCGTGAAGCGGGCGCGAGCAGGCGATCCGCCTTTCACCTATGCCGAGGCCGAGAGCGCTCTGCGCAAGGCGGCGAAGGAGCAGGGCGTCGATATGTCTGGTTTTGCGCAGCCGTCTCTATGGGGCGCTCTCGATGAGATAGCTGACCAGAACCGTCGCAATCGTGAGCCGCCATTGTCGGCGCTGGTTGTCAGCGAAGAGCAAGGCATGCCCGGACGCGGTTATTTCCAGAAGCATGTGTTCCTGGACGGGAAGCATGACACGCTGGAATACCGCGTCTTCCGTCGGCATCTCGCGCGGATTCGCAAGCACGCTTGGGACCGCGATCCCTAGTTCAGCTGCGCATCCAGCTTCATCACAAGCGCAGTAAACGTATCCGCGGCCAGGGCCAGCGTTGAGGCCTCGACGCGGGCGATGGTGTCGTTGGGGGTGTGGATCAGGGCGAGGACTTCGGGGATGGCGTCTGGCTCTGGCGCGGACGTGGGCGGGTTGAGCAGGAAGGCGCGCATTTTTTCGGCTTCGGCCTTCGGCTGGTGGCCGAGCGAGATCGTCGGCGCGCCGGCGGCGGAGAAGGCGCGGTCGTCGCTGGGCGGGTATTGCGGGAAATCGAGACAGGAGAGCGAGCGCTCGGCGCAGAGAGCTTTCACGGCGTCGATCATGAAACCAGATTGGGCGCCGTTGTTGAGCCCGTACATCAGCGTGTCGCCATTGCCGTTGACGTCGGCATTGATGACGGCGGCGATGTCGGCGACGCTGTGCTTCTCGATGAAGGCGCGGGCGCCGAGGAGGCCGAGCTCTTCCTGGTCGGTGAGGAACAGCGTGACAGGATGTTTCGTGCGGCCGGCGACGCGCTTGGTCGCTTCGATCATCGCGACGACGGAGGCGGCGTTATCGATGGCGCCGTCGACCAGCTTGCCGTTCTGCATTTCCAGCGCGTCGTAATGAGCGGCGAGAACGATCTGCTTGCCTGTCGCTGGGCCGGTGCGGACGATGACGTTGTGGCCGCGCAGAGGCGGCTTCCGGCGGCCCTCGAATTCCTCAACTGTGTAGGTCAGGCCGGCGGCGTCGAGCTGCGCTTTGACGACGGCGAGGCGGCCGTCATGCGTCGGCTGGGCGAAGGAGGCGACGCGCTCGCGCAGCTGGTCGCCGGTCATGGTCGGCGGCGCGGCGCCATCGACGGTCGAGCTCGCGCACGCGGCAAGTGCTAGGAGGAACGACGCGAACAGGCTGCGTTTCATGGCATTTCTCCTCACGCGTGTTCCGGCCGGAATTCGTAGGCGAGTTTGGCGCGCTACTGCAAACGAATATCGATTATCGAAAAAATTCTCCCGCCAATCCCTTGTAGGCGCTAAGAACGGGGACACGTATTGTCGCAAGGCGCGCCGCAGCCTCCCGGACGGCGCGAGTGAGGGAGTCAGGAACATGGCGGGTAGTCCGACGGCGCTTCAGTATCTCGACAAGGCAGTTGGCAGTTTGCGGCAGCTCGGGCTGTTCCCGGACAAGAAGGGCGAGATCGCGCCCGTTGTCGCGCTGCTGAACCAGATCAGCGAGCTGGAGCCGGACAAGGTCACCACCATCGCGCGTACGCTCGACCAGATGTCGGTGTTCAACGATGTGGTGCGTGAGCACATCTCGGCCATCACGGTGGGCGAGCGCTACCAGACGATCACCAACGCATTCAACTCGATCCGCGACGACGCCAAGGGCCTCGTCGACCAGTATGCCGACGGCAAGGTCTCCACGATGGAGCGGCTGTCGAACATGTGGATGAAGATGACGCGCGGCGACATCGCGGCCCGCTTCGACAAGATCAGGGACACCTATCTCGACGTCCAGAAGGACACCAAGACGCAGATCGAGAAGGAACGCCTGATCCTCGAGGCGTACATGGACTTCCGTGGCGCGCTGAAGAATTCCGAAGTGCTGGCGCTCGACGTGCTGAAGACGGCCGAAGGCAAGCTGGAAGCAGCCAAGACGAAGATGAAGGCGGCTTCCGATGCAGTCGCGGCGTATGCGGGCACGGAACCGGCGGAGCGTTCGAAGCTGGAGCTGGCGCGTGATGAGGAGCTGCGCCGCCTGCAGGCCGAGGAAGGCCGCTACCAGGTCGCCAAGGACCTCTCGGACAACATCACCATCGGCTACAACACGTCCGAGGTGATCATGGCGCGGCTGGTGCAGACCACGAACGCCAAGGAGCGCATCTATGCGCAGTCCGTGTCGTTCTTCGGCACCAACGAGGTGGTGCTGACGGCGCTGTCGGCGACGTTCACGGGCATGTTCGGTCTGCATGAATCGACGCAGGCGCTGGAAGCCATGAAGAAGGGCATCGACCAGTCGCTGGAAACGCTGAGCGAGATCGGCAGCAAGGTTCAGGAAGCTGCGTTGAAGGCCGGTTACGGCCCGACGATCTCGGCGGCTGCGGTCAAGAAGCTGGTCGACTCGGTTGTGTCCTACCAGGAGCGCTCGATCGGCATCATCGCCGAGATGCGCAAGCTGGCGACCGAGAACTCGAAAGAGATCCGCGACGCTGTCGAGGATGGCAAGAAGCGCATGGCGCACCTGATTGAGCAGGGCGCCGCTGTCGCCCTGGTCGCCAAGACGTCATGAGCGAAACGACTGTTCCGGCGAGGGCGGGGGCGACGGCCCTCGCCCTGCCGGAAGAACCTCGCAAGCTGGACGATGTGATGTTGGCCATGGATGTGGTCGACACGTTGCGCCATCGCACGCGCATCGTCGACATGGAGCTGAACGAGTCGGCGCGCGAGGAACAGCTGATCGCGCGGCTGAAGGAAATCTATGGCGCGCAGGGGATCGAGGTTCCCGAGAAGATCCTGAAGGACGGCGTGAAGGCGCTGGCCGAGCAGCGCTTCGCTTACAAGCCGCCGCCGGACACGTTCTCCGTGAAGCTGGCCAGGCTGTATGTCAGCCGGAAGAGATGGCTTCCGGCTGCGATGACATTTACCGGCGCCATCGTTGCGCTGGTGGTGGGCTGGCAGGTGTTCTGGGCGATCCCGCAGGCGAATGCGTGGAACGCGATGCCGACGGAGATTTCGCGGCAGCTGGCGGAAGGCCAGGCGCTGGCCGTCGACCCGGTGGTCGATGCGCAACTGGCGAGCGTGGCGGCGGAGGGCCAGCGCGCGGTCGCGAACAACGATCACGGCGCGGCGAACACGCAGCTGACGACGCTGAAGCAGATGAACGAGAAGCTGGCGCAGGCATACGATGTGCGTATCGTTTCTCGGCCGGGCGAGCGCACAGGCGTGTTCCGCATTCCCGAGGACAACCCGATGGCGCGCAACTACTACATCGTGGTCGAGGCCGTGGCGCCGGGCGGACGCGTGCTGAAGCTGCCGGTTCGCAACGAGGAAGACGGCAAGACGAGCAGCGTCACCGAATGGGCGCAGCGCGTCAGCAAGGAGACGTTCGACAAGATCGCCGAGGAGAAGGCCGGAGGCGGCGGCATCATCACCAACGACATACTCGGCACCAAGGCGCGCGGCGAGCTGGAGCCGAAGTGGGACGTGCCGGTTCCGGGCGGCGCCATCACCGACTGGAAGGACGACTAGCGCCATGGCGACGACATACGACGATGTCATCACCGGCCGCGACGCGCTCCACAGGCTGGACACGCTGACCTCTGACGCGCGCGAGGAGTTCAACGCCGCGGCGCAGGCGGCGGACGGCCATTCGCGGCGGCGTACGGAGCTCGCGCGGCTGAAATCGGAAAGCTATCGCGAGCTGGCGCGGATGCGGCTCGACGTCATCAAGGTAGGGGCCGACGACACGCTGAACGCCGCCGAGAAGGAAGCCGAGCGGCTGCTTGTCGAGCACGAGCAGTTCGTCGCGACGATCGGCGGCAAGGTCGACAAGGCGGCGGAGACGCTGAGGATTGCGGAAGCGAAACGCCGCGCCGGCGAGACGGATGTCGACGCCGCGATGGCCGCCTACGAGACGCTGACCGCGGCGGTCGAGAAGGAAGTCCAGGAAGACCCGGCTTATCTCTCTCTGAAGCATGCATTCGAGGAGTCGAAGTCAGTCGCCGTGCGCGCGGAACAGAAGCTGGAGCTTGCGAAGACCGACAGGCTGGAGAAGGGCAAGCCGTACCAGAGCGATCCGCTGTTCGCCTATCTGTGGGAGCGCAAGTTCCGCACGCCGGAATATCGCAAGGGCGGTCTCTCGCGGATGCTGGATGGCTGGGTGGCCAAGCTGTGCCGGTATGACGACGCCTACCTGAATTATGCGCGCCTCACCGAATTGCCGGATCGCATCGCCGAACACCTCGCCACCATGAAGCTGGAAGAAGCCGAGGCGCAGGCGGCGATCGAGCGTTTCGAAGCCATGCGCCTGGAAGAGCGCGGCGCGGGCAAGCTGGCCGGCGATCTGGTGAGGGCGCGCGAGGCGTTGAAGGCGCTGGACGGCGAACTGGCGCGCGCGGAAGCCGAGCATTCCGGGCTGCGCCTGCAGCAGGAACGCGCGGCAAGCGGCGATGCGGGTCCGCAGGAGCAGGCGCGGCTGGTGATCGAGGAAGGTCTCGCGAAGGCGAGCTTCCCGGATCTCAAGGTTCTGGCTGCCGAAACGACGACGCCGGACGATGATCGCGTCGTCGACATGTTGATCCGCCTGCGCACCGAAGAGCTGCAGATGGAAGTGAACTGGCGCAATGTCGAGGCGCTGCCCACGCGCCGTCGCGCGGGCGCGGAGACTCTGGAAGGCGTGCGCCGCCGGTTCAAGGAAGCCGGGCTCGACAATCAGAACGTGCTCGTCCTGCGCGGCGCATTCGAGGCGGCGCTGGAAGCCTACGGCAAGGGCCCGGCGCCGGATGGCCAGGCGCTGTGGCGCGCCATCCAGGCGACGATCCGGCAGGCGCCGCGCAATGATGACGACTATTTCGGCGGCCCCCGGCGCGGCCGCAACATCGGCGTCGGCGAGGTCGTCGCCGGCGTGATCCTCGGCGAGGTGATCAAGGCCGCGACGCGAGGCGGCCGCTGGGGCGGCGGCGGTTGGGGCGGCGGAAGCTCCGGCGGAGGTGGCCGCGGCGGCGGTTTCGGCGGAGGCGGCTTCAAGTCCGGCGGTGGCTTTGGCGGCGGCAAGTTCAAGACCGGCGGCGGCTTCTGATGACCCCGCGCGTCAGGCGGCTGGTCTGGCGCGATATTCCCCTCGATGAGATCGACCTTCCGAAAGCGAAACTGCGGCTGACGCTGGGGCTCGGTTCGGGCCTGTCGCGGCGGGCGAGCGATGGCGCGCTGTTCGCGGTGACTGATCGCGGGCCGAACCTGTTCGTCTCGCAGGCCATGGATGACTATGGCCTCGCGCATCTTGCGCCGTTGCGCGGCATTCGCGACGCGAAGGTGATGCCGCTTCCGGCCATGGGACCGGAGATAGTGCAGATCGCGATCCATGGCGATGCGGTCGAAGTCGTGAAGCGCATTCCCCTGCGCACGCGATCCCGCGCGCGGCTCGGTGGCGGGGCGCCTGATGGCAGCGCGATGGAGCAGGTGTTCGACCTGTACGGCGATCCGCTCGCGCCCGATCCACTGGGCGCCGACACCGAAGCAATCGCGGCGATGCCGGATGGTTCGTTCATGCTGGCGGAGGAATACGGTCCCTCGCTGCTAAAGGTAGATGCGGATGGCGTCGTCACGGAACGCTGGGTGGCGCCGGGGCAAGAGGCGCCCATACGCCACGCCGATGTTGAGGTGCGCTCTGTGTTGCCGGAGCCAGTGGCGCGTCGGCGGCTCAATCGCGGCCTCGAGGCGCTGTGTTGTTCGCCGGACGGGCGCTGGCTCTATATGGCATTGCAGAGCGCGCCCATAGGTGACGACGATCGCAGCATTCCGGTGTGGAAGCTCGATGCGCAGTCTGGCGCGCTGGCGGCCGAATGGTCGTGGCCGCTCGATGAACCATCAAGCTTCAAGCGCGACGCGGGCCGGCGGCAAGTCTCGGCGGGCGACGTAAAAATCTGCGAGTTTGCGTGGGCCGGCAAGGACAGGCTGGTCGTACTGGAGCGCATCGCGCACACGACCAAGGTTTACGAAGCGGACCTCTCACGTCTGCCCGAAAAACGCCTGCTGTTCTGCAGCGACGATCATCCGGAGATGGGCCCGGACATGGAGGGCATGGCGCCGCTCTCGCCCACCGAGATCCTGCTCGTGTCCGACAACGACTTCAGCGTCGAAGGCGCGGAAACAGAGTTCTGGCGGGTTACGCCCGGGAGCTAGACCGCCAGCTTCCTTGCGCCGTGGGCGACTGTGATCTTCCTGCGCCCGGTCTCGACCGCTGAACGGCCCCCTGCGGCGGGGACGAACACATACTCCGCCTCGATGCGGTCGCGTGTGATGTCCAGCGTGAAATAGCCGCGCTGGCTGGTGTCGATCCATTTCAGTGCGGGGTTCGCGGCGATGAAGTCTGACGCGAGGCGCGCTTGGTCGCCGTTGAAGCGGCGCTCGAAGCCAAAGGAGGAAACGCTCTGGCCGGCGAACTCGACGCCGATCGGACCGGAGGCGTCGGCGAGGTCGAATGCCCAGGCATTGTGGCTGTCGCCGGTGAGCGTGACGAGGTTGGCGCCGGCGGCGCGAGCGGTGTCATAGAGGCGCTGGCGCGCCGCGGGATAGCCGTCCCACTTGTCGAACGAGTAGGGCAGGCCGGCATCGGTCATGGCATTGCGGCGGGCGATGTCGGCCTGCATCTCGGGCGAAATCGGGCCGTTGACCCAGGACAGGTTCAGTTTCGGGAACTGCGTCGGGCCCATGATCACCTGCTGCGTCAGGATCTGCCAGCGCGCGCCGGCGCCGGCGGAAGCCTTCAGCGCGCCGGCGAGCCAGCGTTCCTGATCCGTGCCCATCATCGAACGGTTGGCGTCAACGAGCGCGCCCTTGCCGAACGCGGAGAGCTTCGCGGGAATGTCGCCGCCCGCGGCGAACAGCGCGTCGAGATCGTCGTCCAGCTGCTTCGTGCGCCCGATGAGCCGCGTTTCGAGACGGAAGAGCGTCGCGAGGTCGCTGATCTGGTGCGCGCCATACGCATCCTGATCCCTGACCGGCAGCCATTCGCGCCAGGCGGTGATGCCAGCGCGCTTGCGCACCTCCCAGTCGCCTTCGGTGGCGGGATCGTGCGCGGCGGCGCCATTTGCCCAGGAATTGTTGGCGGTCTCGTGGTCGTCCCACACCGCGATCATCGGCAGGCGGCGATGCAGCGCGGCGAGATCGGGATCGTTGCGGTAGCTGGCATAGCGCTGGCGATAATCGGCGAGCGCGACGATCTCGCCTGCCGGGGCGAGGCCGCGCTGCTGCGCGAGACCGGGCGCAGCGTCCGCCCGCGTGACGGGCGACTCGTAGATGTAGTCGCCGGTGTGGAGCGCGAGGTCGATGTCGTCGCGCGCGGCGGCATGCGCGTACGCGTTGAACCAGCCAGACGTGCCGTTGGAGCAGGAGAAGACGGCGATGCGGAAGCGGTCCGCGCCGGCGGCGGGCAGGGTGCGCGTGCGGCCTGTTTCTGATGTCTCGCCGTTCGGAGCGATGAAGCGGTAATAGTACCAGCGGCCGGGCGAGAGGTCGGGCGGGCGCGAATGAGCGCAGTGATCGTTGACGGGCGAGGCTTCGACCTCGCCGGCTATCACCACTTTCTTGAACGCTTCGTCCTCGGCGACTTCGACGCGCAGGATTGTGGGCGTGGCGGCGACGTAGCGCGTCCACAGGGTGACGCTGGTCTGATCCGGATCGCCGGAAGCGACGCCGTGCGTGAAGCCGGTAGTTTTCTGGGCGAAGACACGCCCCGGCAGGCTTGCAATGACAAGGGCCGCAGCGCCCGAGGTCAGCAGCCTGCGGCGATTGATGATGAAAGCCATGCGTCTGCTCCCGGTTCGGCGACAGGCTAGACCCGGTTGATGACGGTTTGGAGTCGTTTATGCTGCTCTCCGGCGTGCAGGACGCCCCCGGTCCGCGGGAAGGACAGAGTCCGCCTGAGACGACAGCGACAAAAGACGGTTCATCGCGAACCTCCTTTGCCCGAAACAGCGGATGCCGGGCACCTTGAGGAGGCTCGTCATGCCCGAACGTCATTTACCTGTCCGTCCCGATCTCGACCAGCTGAAGCGCCAGGCGAAGGAGTTGCTGCGCGACCTGCGCGCGGGCGACGCCGTGGCGCTGGAAGATTTCGCGGCGCTTCATCCAAAGAGCGTTGCGCCCGCCGATGCGAAGCTGGCGGATGCGCAGCTGGTGCTGGGCCGATCGTATGGCGCGGCGAGCTGGCCTCGGCTGGTGCGGTGTTGCCAGATGGTCGATGCGATCTGGCGCGAAGACGTCCAAGCAGTGCGTGTGCTCGCGACGGCGCATCCAGAGCTGATCCACGAGGATGCGGTGGTGCGGCCCGATGGTAGGCGCAGCAACTGGGGACAGCCGATGAGCTATGCGGCCAATCTCGGCCACGATGAGATCATCCGGATGCTGCACGGGCTCGGCGCGAAGGATCATGCGCACGCCATTGGGCGTGCGGTGCTGCAAAGCAGGATCGAGACAGCGAAGCTGCTGCACGGGCTGGCGGGAAATCCGCCGCCGCCCGACGACGGGCTGGGCGGGCCGGCCTACACGCTCAGCGTCAGCGGAACGGCGTTCGTATTCGGGATTGGCGGGCGCGCGGTCGATGAGGCGGGGCGGAGGCTCGCGCCTGTAGACGTCGTGCTGGAGACGGATTCACGCAAGCCAGAGGCCAAGCACGCCATTCTCGAGATGTATGTGCAGCACGGGCTGGAGCTGCCGGATACGCCAACCATGGCGCTGCATCGCGGGCGGATCGACCTGCTGGAGGCGCATCTCGCGCGCGATCCCGGCTTGCTGTCGCGGACATTTGCCCACCGGGAGATCTATCCGCCCGAGCTCGGCTGCCATGACGAGGTGCTGGCCACGCACGGCACGCCGCTGAAGGGAACGACGCTGCTGCACATGTGCATGGACTATGGCGAGCAGGAGATCGCCGAATGGCTGATCGCGCACGGCGCCGACGTGAATGCGCAGGCGGAGGTCGATGCAGACAGGTTCGGCGGGCACACGCCGCTGTTCGCGTCGGTGGTCTCGCAGGTGAATTTCTGGCCGAACCACAACCGCACGCCGGATACAGCGGCGCTGACGCGCCTGCTGCTGGAGCATGGCGCCAATCCGAATGTTCGCGCGTCGCTGCGCAAGCAGATGCATCCCGGCTATGGCGAGCATCCGCCGATCGTCTGCCGCGATGTGACGCCGCTGGGCTGGGCGCGCGGCTTCACATTCCGCAAGCTGGTGAGCGAAGCGGCGATGCGGATGATCGCGGAGGCGGTTGGCGCGGAATGACGTTTGGCCCCGTCCACCCCGTCATGAGCACGCCCTCGTCCTTCGAGACGCGCCCTTCAGGCGCTCCTCAGGATGAGGGCTATCGGGCGATTCTGGCGGTGTAGACCTCATCCTGAGGAGCCCGTTCGCCGTAATGCGAATGGGCGTCTCGAAGGACGAGGGCGTACGCGCCCTAAGTCCCCGGCGGGCGGAGGAAGTCGCGTTTGCCGAGCTGGACGCCGTTGTGGCGGAGGATGTTGTAGGCGGTCGCGGCGTGGAAATAGAGGTTCGGGAAGACGAACGATGACAGGTACTGGCTGCACGTCATCGGCAGTTCCTGGCCGCCGCCGACGGGAATGTTGATCATCGTCTCCGTGCGCTTGTCCATCGCTTCGGACGACGCGGCCTGCACGTAAGCGTTGGCCTTCAGCGTGCGCTCGATCAGCGTGGCGAAGGAATTCTCGACATCGGGGAAGGAGGGCAGGTCCATGCCGGCGAGGCGAGCGGCGCCGCGCGTCAGTTGGTCGGTCGCGATCTGCACCTGGCGCGTGAGCGGGAACATGTCGGGGAAGAGACGGAAGTTGAGGAAGACTTCCTCGGGAAGCTTGTGGGCGGCGGCATGGTCCGCGCCCTTCTTCAGGAGGCCGCCGAGCGCGCCGAGCGTCTGGATGCTGGCGCCCTTGATGAGAGAGGAAATCGCTACAGTCATTGGTTGATCCCGTCCTGGATGTGGCCGTGTCATAGCGCGGCGGAGCGCGAACTGCACAGCGGAAAATTTGGCCGGCGGCAACTTGCGCGGGCGGACGCCTGACCCTAACGCAGGATGAGAGTGGGAGGACACGCTGAACAAGTGGTTGCGCATACTGGCGTGGGCGCACCTTGTGGTGGGTGGTTTCGGCCTTGTCGTGTGCTGGGGCGTCATCCTCATTGCGCTGTCGGCGCGCGATCCGGCCTACGAGGACGAGATCGCCTTCTTCGCCGGCGCGTTTGGCATCATCTCGATCGGGTTCTTTCTGCCGTCCTTCCTGAGCGGGCTGGCATTGCTCATGCGCTGGCCGTGGGCGCGGGCGGTGCTCTGGGCGGAGTCGGCTTTCATCGCGCTGCTGATCCCGGTGGGCACGATCATCGCGGGGTTCAATCTCTGGGCGCTGCTGGCGACGCGCGAGATTTCGGCGGATGGGGGCATCGCCAAGTTCGAGGAATTCGTCCGGCGGTCGATCCGCCCGGTGGTGCTGGCGCTGATCGCGCTGTTCGTCCTCGGGGTGATCGTCGGGCTGGGCTACATCTTCCGCGATGTGATCGATCCACCGAGGAAGCAGATCCTGACGCCGCTGCCGAGCGGCGTGCCGGATACCAGCGACCTGCCGAGGTTCGAGTACACGCCGCCTATTTTGCCTCGCGCACCGGAACAGTGACGTTGCACAGGCCGATGCGGCCGACGGGCTGTTTGTAGAAATCGTCCTTCCGCCAGCGGCGCGAATTCACCAGTGTCTCGAAGCTCTCGCTGTCGGTGCGCAGGGTTTCGAGATTGGTGCGCTCGGCGGCAGGCACGTCGGCGGCGACCTTGATGTCGGCATAGCGCTGGTATTCGGCGGGCGTCTTGTAGAAGCCGATATCACCCGTGCCGCGCGGAAAGGCCGACATGATCTCCATGCCCTGCACGACGCGGCCGAGCATGGTGAGCTGGCGGTCGAGATTGCGTGGGCTCTGACCGATGATGACGTAGAGCTCAGTGCCGCCGCCGGAGTTCTCGTCCGTGTCGCGGCCGACGCCGACCATGCCGTAGCAGTGCGTGAGCCAGACGCGCTCCTGGTCGCGGGCGGCGTAGAAGCCATCGATGAAGCCGACTTCGGGCGCATAGGTGTCAGGATCGGGCAGGGTGTCGAAGTTGGCGATGGCGGCGCGGGGCAGGGTGAATTCGGCATCGAGCTTCTCGACGCCAACCTTGGGCGGGCGCGCCGGTTCGGCGGCCTGCGCCCATTGGGTGACGAAGTTGTCCTGCACGCGCGTCACGCCGCCATTGGCGAAATAGCCCTCGCGCGAGAGCGCTTTCACGTTGGCGACGTGTTTGGGCGAGAATTGCGGGGCCATCTCGATGATGACGCGGCCCTTGCCGGGGAAGTCCATGTAGAGCGTGTTCTCGGGATCCAGCGTCCGCCATTCCTCGGGCTTGGAGGCGGCGATGACGTCAGCCGGGCTCGGCGTATTGCCGGGCGGCGGGCCGGGTATGGCGGAGGCGACGTCTCCGGCTGACTGGCAGGCGGCCAGGGCAAGCGCGGCAAGACCAATTGCGAACTTCATCATCCCTCCAGCATGTCGAAGCGGTGGGAGAGTGCGATGGAACGAGGCCCGGCTCAATCGTCCGCAAAACAAAAGACGCCGCTCCGGAGAGCGGCGCCTGTCGGACGGTTTCGCGACTGTTGACCGGGGAGGACTTCGGCCGCGCGCCGTCGAAGACGTATGGTACGAGTAGTACGACTAGCCGCGGAAGTCGCCATTCTCCCAGTAGGTGCGCCCGCTCTGGCGATCGACATAGTAATACCGGCGATCATCACGGTCATAGACAAGGTCCGAACGCGAGGCGACCTGCTTGCCGCCGACGAAGCAACCGCCCTGCTCCTGACAGCCCGTGTAGTAACCGACAGCGGCGCCCAAGGCGCCACCGATCAAGGCGCCCGAAAGATCATCATCCGAAAGCGCCGCACCCGCCGCCGCGCCAAGCGCACCACCAATCGCCGCATTCCGCTGCGACGGATCCCAACTGTCGGTCGTGGAGCACGCGGCGAGAGAGAGAGAGGAAACTGCGGCGCAGAAAGCTGTTTTCAGTGCGGACATGGGAGACCTCTTGATCCGGTCAAATGGACTTGCGCGGGTTAAACGGCGCGTGCGGGGAGGGGTTCCGGTTTCCTTCAATCTGCTTGCAGGGAACCTTTGTTCCACGCTGAATGCGCGGCGGTTTCGCGTGGCTAATCCAGGCGAACGTCGAGGCGTTCGAGGCCTCGGAAGCCCGGCAGCTTGCGCCATTGCGGTGGCGCATCGGGTTCCGCGAGACGCAGATTCGGGAAGTGTGCGAACAGGCGAGCGAGAAGGTGCTTTGCCTCCATACGCGCGAGTGGGGCGCCGGGGCAGATGTGCGCGCCGCCGCCGAAAGCGAGGTGGCGAGAGGCGCGGGCGCGCGTGACATCGAATGCATCGGCCTGCGGGAAAGCGGCTTCGTCGCGGTTGGCGGAGCGGATGAAGATGTTGAGCGCCGCGCTGTGCTGAACGGGGCAACCGGAGAGGTCGAGGCCGCGCGAGGCGATGCGCCAGGTGAAGTCGACGGGGGGCTCGAAGCGCAGGGTTTCCTCGACGGCGTTGGGCCAGAGTGAGGTGTCGGCTTCCAGTTTCGAGCGCTGTTCGGGATGCGTGAGGATGAGGCGGACGGCGTTACCGATCAGGTCGGTGGTGGTGACGTTTCCGGCGATGAGCCGGCCTCGCAGGTTGAAGGTGATCTCGACATCGCTGAGTGGAGCGCCTTGGGCCTGGATGCGGGCCATGTCGGAGAACAGGTCGTCGCGTGGGTCGAGCTTCCGCGCGGCGAACGCATCCCGCATGAAATGGGCGAGGCCGTTGGAGGCTTCGACAAGTTCGGCGACGTTTTCGGGCGTACGGTTCGGGTTGAAGGTCTGAACGATCCCGTCGAGCCAGCGGCGGAAGCTGGCCAGCTTTTCCGGCGGCACGCCGAGGATCGAGCCGATGCAGGCGACCGGAATGGGTTCAGCCAGCTCCTTCATCAGGTCGAATGCGGCGCGGCCTTCGAGGCGGTCGAGCGCTTCATCGACGATGCGGATGCATTCGGGCTCGAAGGCGGTGATGCGGGCATATAGCGCCTGCACCAGCGGATTGCGTACGCGGGCGTGTTCCTCCCCGTCGAGTTCGAGCATCGAGGCGCGCTGGTCGTCCGGGAAGGCGAGGCCGTCGGGGACGGTGGAGCGGCGTCGGCGGATGGCTATGGCGGCGGGCTCGGCCCTGTCCGGGTTCTTGAAGTGGGTGTTGTCGGAGAAGACCGCGCGGGCATCCGCCATGCGCGTGACCAGCCAGGCGCCGCCGGCCTCGTCGCGATGGATCGGACAACGGGCGCGAAGGTCGGCGAGGCGCGGGTAGGGATCGAGGCGGGCCTCGGAGTTGACGGCTGTCAGATCGAGAATGCGAAAGGGGTCCGCTCCGGAATCTGGCATCGACCCCTCCCGCATTTCTCCAGACCAAGAGATGAACAACCTATGGTTGTGATACGTGCGAGGTCAAGCAATCGGTGAAATTTCACTGATCGTGGAAAGGACCCGAAGAGCGGGGCGCCGTAGCGTCTGCTCGAGTAGAGTTGAGGTAGGACATGGCGGCGGAACGGCAAAAGCCGGCGCAGCTGGATTGGCGCACTCCCAGGTGGGGTTGGGCGCTCGCGGCGTTCGCACTCGGCGGGCCGCTGAATCCTGTGGCGCTGGGCTTCGTAGTTATCGCATTTTTCGGACGGATGTCTGGCGGCGCAGTTGCGGCTGGCTACCTGCTGGCGGCGGGTGCGAGTTGCGTGGCGATCTGCGTTGTCATCGCAAGCTGGCTGGCGAAAGCGCCGAGCCTTCAGCGGACCGTGCAGGCGCTCGCCTTCAGCGTCGTCGCCATGGCCATCGGGTTTGCTATTGCCTCTGCGGTCACGTTAGCGCCAGGCGTGTTGCTGGACGAGCGGATCAATCTCGGGCTCGCCGTGCTGACGATATCGCTGCTGGCGGGCGGGGCGATCGCCGCGACTTCAGTGTTCGTGTTTCGGCGCGTGGCGCTGACGTCGCGCAGGAAACCAAGCTCGCGCAGCCGGATCGTCCGGCCGCGCGAGGTGGGTTCGGCCTAGAGAACGTCGAGCATCTTTGCGACCAGCGGGTGGCGGACGACGTCGGCTTGCGCGAGGCGGACGACGGCGATGTCGCCTTTCATGCTCTCGATCTTGTCGGCGATGGGGGAGAGGCCAGACATCTCAGGCAGCAGGTCTGACTGCGCCGGGTCGCCGGTGACGATCATCTTCGAGTTCCAGCCGAGGCGGGTGAGGATCATCTTGAGCTGCACGTAGGTGCAGTTCTGCGCTTCATCGACGACGATGAAGGCGTTGTTGAGCGTGCGGCCGCGCATGAAGCCGACCGAGGCGATCTCGATCTGGCCTTCGGCGATCATTGCCTTGACCTGCTTGGCGGACATCCGGTCCTGCAGCGCGTCGTAGAGCGGGCGCAGGTAGGGGGCGAGCTTCTCTTCCATGTCGCCGGGCAGGAAGCCGATGTTTTCACCGGCATCCACCGCGGGACGGCAGAGAACGATGCGGCCGATCTTTCCGGCGCGCAGGGCGTCAACGGCCTTGGCGATGGCGATGTAGGTCTTGCCGGTGCCAGCAGGGCCGAGCGCGAGGACGAGGTTGGAGGCGTCGATCGCCTCCATCAGCTTTGCCTGGCCTTCGGATTTCGGCTGGATGTTCTTGACGTAGGCCTGTTCGCGCGGCGGTTCGCGATGCTGTTGCTGGCTCTGGTGGTCGTTGGCGGGCTGGCGTTTCTTCTTTCGCGGCGTGTAGCGTTCGTCGTCGGCTACGGGATCCCAGCCGCCCTCTATGACATTGAAATGAACGCCGCCGGATTTCCGGCCATCGCGCGCGACGTGTTCGGCGCGGATGCGGCGGAGGGCGGAACGTTTTGCCATGGAGGTGCTCCTTCGTTGGCGACGGAAACGCTGGAAACAAAAACGCCGCGGACCATCGAGGGGCCGCGGCGTGGAATGAGCCGGAAAGTGAAGGAAACCCGGGGTGGCGGCGGCCGCCTCGTCAGGCGGGCTGCATCTTCTGCGGATGATGTGACCGTGAGCGGTCGCTTCAATCCCGTTCCCCGTTTCCGGAGCATCGCTCCGAATCAGCTTCCCTAGGAGTAGACTAGTTCGCTGTTAACGGAACTATAAAGGGACAGTTCCGTGCAGTTGGCCGCGCGGACTCGATTTTACGGTTGTGTGACTCAAAAGCAGGCATTGGCGCGCGGGAGTGACTGAATGGCGATCTACGAACTCGATGGCGTGCGGCCGGAGCTTCATCCCGAGAGCTGGGTGGCGGAGAGCGCGACGGTTCTGGGCCGCGTGATCCTGAAGAAGGATGCGAGCGTCTGGTTCGGCGCGACGCTGCGCGGGGACAATGATCCGATCGTCATAGGTGAAGGATCGAACGTGCAGGACGGTTCGGTGCTGCACACCGATGTCGGCCAGCCGCTGACGATCGGGAGCCATGTCACCATCGGGCATCTGGTGATGCTGCATGGGTGCGAGGTCGGCGATGGGTCGCTGATCGGGATCGGATCGATCATCCTCAATGGCGCGAAGATCGGGAAGAACTGCCTGATCGGCGCGAACTCGCTGATCACCGAGGGCAAGGTGATTCCGGATGGATCGATGGTGATGGGCGCGCCCGGCAAGGTGGTTCGGGAGCTGAACGAGCAGCAGATCCAGATGATGTCCGCAGGCTCGCACCATTATGTCGAGAACTGGAAGCGGTATGCGCGGGGGTTGAAGAAGATCGGGTAGGACGCGGCTTCGCGTTCCCGCGGTCAAGCGGGTTGGGGGTTCGGATTTTTGTGCGCCGCTTAGGCGGGCGCTGATGTGGGCGCGATTTCACCGCTCATGCCGATGAAAATCGGCATCCAGGAACGGTGATGCGCCTTGCACGGGATTGCAGCTTCAATGCGGAGCAAGCCGCGCGTGCCGCACTGGGTCCCGATTTTCATCGGGACGAGCGGAACAATGAGCTGATGATCCCTGTGATGAGCCAACCGGGATTCTCGGGACAAGCCCGGGAATGACCCCGTGGGTGTGGCTCCGGGAGTGAGCACGCCCTCGTGGTTCGACAGGCGCGCACTGCGGGCGCTGCTCACCATGAGGGCTGGCGTGGTTTCGGCGCTGCGCGCCGAGGGCCGGGCGGGAGCCCGGCGGTCCGGTTGGACCTCCTGTTGTTGAATGCCGTTCGTCTCTCGGGGCAGGACGTCTTGCGCCAGCTGCGTGTGCCAATCACGCGGCTTGCGGTTGAGGACCATCCGGAGAGTTGAGACGGCGTGGAGCACAAGCTCGACGAACGCGCGCAGCATCGCTGTCAGCGAGAGCTGACTTGGTGAGGGAAAGCCGACCTCATTTGCGCGTGTTCGTGCCTGTGTCATGGGCGCGATTATATGCGCGCCGGGAGCCCATACGAATTAAACCAGCTGCGTCCTACATTTGTGGCGGCTAGCGTGCTGATTTCTGGCGGGATGTTTTTTCTGCGTCCTACAGTCCGGATACAGCTGTTTCCTACACAGGCTTTTTTTCGGGAGGATGCATCTGTTTGTACGTGCCGCGCCCTCTGACTGTTGTGAGACATGGAGTGTGCTGGATGAGGTGGGTGGTTGGGATTGTTGCGTTTCTTGCGCCGGTGGCAGTGGTGCTGTCGGCGATGGCGCAGACGCCAGGGTCTGGCACGGTGCGGGCGATTGTCGAGAAGGGGGCGACATTCCTGATCGACAACATCGCCTACGGGTTCGTGTCGAAAGCCGATGGACGCTATGAGGGCGGGCCGGGAAATGGGGGCGGAACCTATCGAGTGGATGGCAAGGCGCTGTGCCTGACGCCGCAGACGTTCGGGCAGGAAGTCTGCTTCACGTGCCCGGACGGGAAGCAATCAGGGGACAGGTTCGAGGTGGAAGGCCTGCACGGCAGTGCAATTCTGACGATCCGCTAGACGCCGTATTCTTCACGGAAAGCTTCGAACGGCGCGTTCGTTACGAGGACGTTGCAGGGGAAGGCGCGCCACGGCTCGGCTGGATCAAGCGTGTTCAGGTTGGCGATGAAGGGCTCGGCCGCGCTCGGCTTGAGCGCGCCGCGGAAGTCGAGGAACTGACCCCACGTGGAGAGGCCATGTGTGGGACGCGGACCGATCCTCGGCGTGCGCGACCCGGCGTAGGCGGCCGGGAAGAGGCGGCAGTAGGCGTCGAGGTTGTAGAGCCAGGAAGCGCCTTCAATGGTTTTCGCTTCGGGCCAGCGTTGCGCGACGAAGCCGGACATCGCGGTGAGGTCGGCGCGGCGCTGCGTTATGTTGGCGGCATCGAGCGGGCCGATGGCGTCGGTGTTGGCGCGGTTGCGGAAGTGGATGCGGACTGCGCCGTTGGCATCGGGCGCCTCGCAGGCGAAGTGCTTGCCGAACGCGAAGCGGTCCGCGGGCCAACCGTCGAAGGGGCGGGCGGCGTAGGCCATGATGAGATAGTCGAGGCGCCGGGCCTTGTCTTTTATCGCGGCGGTGTCCTGGGCGAGGGCGAGGAAGGCGGGATCGGGCGCCATCTTGCCAAGATTTCCATAAGCAAAGAGGCGATGGAAATTGGTGTGCCAGGTGATGGCGTCGGGCAGGGGGATATTCGCACGCTCCGCCAAGGCGTCGGCATAGAGGAGTTGCACGCCGAAGAAGCCCCGGGCGATCTCGGCGTTCGCGATTCCCTTGGAGGCTATGTCCTGAGCTTCTGTCACCGGAACTGCAGCGGTCGTTGAGTGGAGCCGAGGTGGCGTCACGCGCCGTATCGCCTATATCTCTGCGATGGCAAAGCTTTCCGTTCTTGATCTCGCGCCGGTTGTCGAGGGTTCGACCACGCGGCAGGCGCTGGAGAACAGTCTCGATCTGGCGCGGCATGCGGAGAAGCTGGGCTATAACCGCTTCTGGCTGGCCGAGCATCATAACATGCCGGGAATTGCGAGCGCCGCGACGGCGGTGGTTATCGCGCATGTGGCTGGGGGCACGAAGACCATTCGTGTGGGAGCGGGCGGGATCATGCTGCCGAACCATGCGCCGCTGATGGTGGCGGAGGCGTTCGGCACGCTGGCCGAATTGCATCCGGGACGGATCGATCTCGGGCTGGGCCGAGCGCCCGGTACTGATCAGGCGACCATGCGGGCTCTGCGCCGTTATATGGGCGGGGCGGATACGTTTCCGCAGGATGTGGTCGAGCTGATGGGGTGGTTCGATCCGCCCGTGCCGGGGCAGACGGTGATGGCTGTGCCGGGCAATAGCACCGACGTGGAGGTGTGGATTCTCGGCTCGTCACTGTTCGGCGCGCAGCTCGCGGCGCATCTGGGTCTGCCATACGCGTTCGCGTCGCACTTCGCGCCGGGCGACATGATGGGCGCGATCGAGATCTATCGCGAGCGGTTCAAGCCTTCGCCGCGGCTGCAGGAACCGTATGTGATGCTGGGGCTGAATGTGATCGGCGCCGAGACGGACGAGGAGGCGAAGTTGCAGTTCACCTCGATCCAGCAGGCGTTCGCGAATTTGCGGATGGGCCGGCCGGGCAAGATGCCGCCACCGAAGGCGGACCTGCAGCTTGACCCAATGGTGGAGCATGGGATCCTGCAGGCGCTGTCGTGTTCAGTCGTTGGCGGGCCCGCCAAGGTGAAGGCGGGGATTGCCGAGTTCATCGCACGCACGGGCGCGGACGAGCTGATGGTGACGGGCTCGATCTGGGATCACGCGAAGCGGTTGCGGAGTTTCGAGATCGCGGCGGAGAGTATCGGGTAGCTACCGGCTGTGAGCGCGCCCTCGTCCTTCGAGACGATCGCTTCGCGATCCCTCAGGATGAGGGCTAACCACGACTGGTAGAGTAGCCCTCATCCTGAGGGATCGGCGCGAAGCGGCGATCGTCTCGAAGGATGTAAGGGCGTGCCCGCGACTAGCCGCGCCAGTCGCGTTTACCGGCGGGTTTGCCTGACGGCTTGCCGCGGAAGGGCTTGCCGGCGCCGCCGGGTTTGCCGGCGAAAGCTTTGCCGAAGGGTTTGTCGCCGCGCGGCTTGAAGGGCTTGCCGGCGCCGGGGCCTTTGGGGCCGCGCGGTTTGAAGCCTTCGGGCTTGCGGTGTTCGGTGCGTTCGCGACGTTCGGTATTGGGGCGTTCGGCCTGCGGGCGATCGGTGCGCGTGGGGCGTGCGTCGCCATCGGGCGTCCAGACGCGCTTGGGTGTCTCGACGCCGAGGGGCGCGATCTTGCCTTCGGCGCGGGCGGCGTCGCGGCGGGCGCGGCGATTCAGGCCGCTCTCGTGCAGGGGCGGGCTCTTCTGTTCAGCGGGCGCAGAAGAGGATAGCGCGGCGTAGACGGGGTCTGACGCGAGGCGGGCGTTTTCATTGTCGCGCTGCTGATGGCGGGCGGCGCGGGCTTCGTCGCGGGCGGAGCGTTTGAAGTCTTCACGCGGCGGACGTGCGTCGGCGCGGGGTTCGCGCGGCGGACGCTCGCCGTATTCGCGCTTGGGGCGCGGGGGGCGATCACCGAAGTCGCGTTTCTCACGGGGCGGACGGTCGCCGAAGTCACGCTTCGCTGGTCCACGATCTTCACGGGGAGCGCGGTCGGCGCGCGGGCCGTCGCCGTCGCGGCGGGCGCGCATCGGGTGGGTCGAGTCGTTCGGACCGGGCGCCGTGGTGGGCTCGATCTGGATCTTGTCGTCCTGCGTGTCCTGCACCGCGATGCCGAAAGCTTCGGCGGCGTGGCCGACGATCTCGAATTTCGTCTCGTTGCCGAAGATACGGATGGGGCCGATCTCGGCCTTGGTGATGTGTCCGAGGCGGCAGATGAGCGGCAGGATCCATTTCGGATCGGCGTTGCGCTCGCGGCCGACATTGAGACGGAACCAGACGCCATCGCCTTCGGAGGCGGTGAAGCCGCGTTCGGTGCGTGCGCGGGGAGCGGAGCGCTCGCGCGGCTCGAAGGTTCGCTCGCTGGGGCCTGTGTGGCCGGACTGTTTTTCAAAGGTCTGCGCGTTGCGCATGCGGCCGTCGTCGGAGACGTCTTCCGGCTCCGGGAGTTCGTTGCGGAGCAGGCCGATGAGGGCAGCGGCGAGTTGTTCGGCCGGGATCGTTTCGGCGAGCTGTTTCGCGACGGACTGGTCTTCTTCGGTGACGGCGGCGGCGAGAGCGGGGTGCGAGAGGAGGCGCTGGCGATCCTGCTCGCGGATTTCCTTCGCGGTGGGCGGGCCGCTCCAGGTCGCGTCGATGTTGGCGGAGGCGAGGACCTGCTCTGTGCGGCGGCGCTTGGTGTGGGTGACGAGGAGGACGGACGTGCCCTTCTTGCCCGCGCGGCCGGTCCGGCCGGAGCGGTGGAGCAGGGTCTGCTTGTTGGTGGGCAGGTCGGCGTGGATGACGAGGCCGAGATCCGGCAGGTCGAGGCCGCGGGCGGCGACGTCGGTGGCGACGCAGACTTTCGCGTGGCCATCGCGGAGGGATTGCAGCGCGTCGTTGCGTTCGCGCTGGTTCATCTCGCCGGAAAGGCCGACGGCGTGGAAGCCGCGCTCGCGGAGCGAAGCGTGCAGGTGGCGGACGGCTTCGCGCGTGGCGCAGAAGACGAGCGCGCCGCCGGCTTCGAAGAAGCGGAGGACGTTGACCACGGCGCGTTCGGTGTCGCCGGGGGAGACGCGCATGGCGCGGTAGTCGATGTCGCCGTGCGGTTCGGTGGCGCTGGTGGTGTCGATGCGGACGGCGTCGCGCTGGTAGTTCTTGGCCAGCATGGCGATGCCGCGCGCGATGGTGGCGGAGAAGAGCAGCGTGCGGCGGGTTTCGGCGTTGGTGGCGTCGAGCAGCGTTTCGAGTTCCTCGCGGAAGCCGAGGTCGAGCATTTCGTCGGCTTCGTCGAGCACGGCGACCTTCAGCGCCGAGAGGTCGAGATAGCCCTTGGTGAGATGGTCACACAGGCGGCCCGGCGTGCCGATGACGATATGGGCGCCGCGCGAGAGAAGCTGCTGCTCGGCGCGAACACTCATGCCGCCAACGCACTGGACGATGCGGGCGTTGGTGTCGGCGTAGAGCCACTCGAATTCGCGGCTGATCTGCATGGCGAGTTCACGGGTCGGCGCGATGATCAGCGCCATCGGCTGCTGGCCGGGAGCGCTGAAGCGCTGCTGGTCGCCGAGAAGGGACGACGCAAGCGCGAGGCCGAAGGCGACGGTCTTGCCCGAACCGGTCTGGGCGGAGACCAGCATGTCGGCGTTCGGACGGTCAGCGTTCTGGTCGGCTTCGACGACGGCGAGCTGAACCGGGGTGGGCTCGGCATAGCCACGGGCGGCGAGGGCGCGATCAAGCGCGGGATGGACTGCGGGGAAGGGCATTGGAGGTCGTTTTCAATATCGGGCGGGCCGTCCCGGTCGCGGGAAACAGTACGCAGGTGGGGAGGCCGGGTCTGGCGCGCGTGCTGTACAGCAATTGTGGATAAAAGCCACCCGCCAAAGCGCAGTGCAGGCGGGGCGCGTCAGACGACCGCACCGAACAGCCGGCCGATCCCTGCGGTAACCAACATAGCCACGGCGCCCCAGAAAACGACGCGTATTACGGACTTTCCGACCTTTGCGCCGCCTGTGCGGGCACCGAGGAAGCCCAGCAGCGCCAGGAAGGCGATGGAGGCGACCGCGACGAGAAGCTCCAGGTTCTCGGCCGGCGCCAGCACCACGACCAGCAGAGGCAGGGCGGCGCCGACGGCGAAGGTTATGGCCGAGGTGATGGCGGCCTGGATGGGGCGGGCGGTCGTGATTTCCGAGATGCCGAGTTCGTCGCGTGCGTGAGCCTTGAGCGCGTCCTTCGCCATGAGCTGGTCGGCGACCTGCCGCGCCAGCCCGGGATCGAGCCCGCGACTGACGTAGATCTGCGTCAGTTCTTCCCTTTCGGACTCGGGGCTGTCGGCGAGCTCGCGTGTCTCGCGCGCCAGATCGGCCTTCTCCGTGTCGGACTGCGAGCTGACCGAAACGTACTCTCCTGCCGCCATCGACATGGCCCCGGCGACAAGACCTGCAGCGCCCGCGAGAAGGATTGCGGTGCGGTCCGTTCCGGCCGCCGCGACGCCGATGATGAGACTGGCCGTCGAGACAATGCCGTCATTGGCGCCTAGCACCGCAGCGCGCAGCCAGCCGATGCGGGCAACGACATGGCGTTCGACGTGCGATTTCGTGCGGGGCATGACGGCTCCATGCGGCCTGCCGCGAGAGGCCACACGGGATATCTAGCGCATTGAGCTGGATCAGGCGACCTACTGGACTTCGTCCGAGTCCCAGACGCCGCGGACGGCGATGTCGGCTTCGACGCCGATATTGTACCAGGCGAGCCGGTCCTTCGATGCGTTGACGATGATGAAGTGCTCGTGGGGCTTCATCGCCATGGTCAGCTGGTTGCGCAGCTGCTGCACGGTCTGCTTGGAGCGGAGCACCCACATGTCGCCGGCGCAGCGGGTCATCTTGCCGGCTTCGCGCAGCACGCGCTCGAAGCGGTCATTGCCCGCGAGCAGGCGGGCGGCGATGAAATAGTTGCAGACGGGGACTTCGGTTTCTCCGGCATCAAGGCGGGGCTCGCCGAACTTGCGTTTCTTCGGACCCTTGAAGTCCCAGCGCAGGTTGGGGTGATGGTCGGCGCGGTGATAATCGGTGTCGGTCCCGCAGGCGATGAAGGTGCCGGCCTGGACGCGGCCTTCTTTGAGGAAATCGATGAGACGGGAGCGCGGGTAGGGGCCGTATTCCTGGTCGGCGATCTTGATGCGCCATTTCACGCCTTCGAAGGGGGGCGGCGGCGTGTGCAGCCCCTCCTCGTCATCAGCCTCTACAGGCTGCCTGAGTTCAAGCGTATCGCTCATAATACAGCGTGTTCCGCAAACCCCTCTTTGCGTTTAGTTGTAGGGGAAACCACCTTTGCCAAAGGTAAACGGGAGAGACCCATGAGCGGCTACGAGTTCATCAAAACCGAGACGGACGGCCGTCTTTTCATCGTGACGATCAACCGTCCGGACCAGCTGAACTGCCTGCATCCAATGGGAAATGCTGAGATGGGGGCGGCTTTTGACGAATTTGCCGCCAATCCGGAGCTATGGGTCGCGATCGTGACCGGGGCCGGAGAAAAAGCGTTCTCGGCGGGCAACGATCTCAAATTCGCGGCCTCGGGCCAGAAATCGCCGGTGCCGATGCCTGCGTCGGGATTCGGCGGGCTGACCTCGCGTTATGACCTCTACAAGCCGGTCATCGCGGCGGTGAACGGGTTCGCTATGGGCGGCGGGTTCGAGATCGCGCTGGCGGCGGACATCATAATCGCGTCGGAGAACGCCAAGTTCGCCCTGCCGGAGCCGCGCGTCGGCTTCGCGGCGCTGGCGGCGGGCATGCACCGTCTTCCCAGACAGGTGCCGCTGAAGAAGGCGATGGGCATGATGCTGACGGGCCGAACGGTTTCGGCTGCCGAGGGCAAGGAGATCGGCTTCGTCACTGACGTCGTGCCGCAGGGCAAGGCGCTGGAAGAAGCCAAGCGCTGGGCGGGCATGATCCTCGAGTGCTCGCCGATGGCGATCCGCGCGACGAAGGAGACGGTGCTGACGGGCCTCAACACGGCAGACTTCAAGACGGCGTTCGACCACAAGGTTCCGGGCATCGGCAGGTTGATGAAGTCGGCCGATCACATCGAAGGGCCGAAGGCGTTCGCCGAGAAGCGCAAGCCGGTGTGGAAGAACGAGCCGTAGGTTGAATAGGCCGGGCGGGGCTGGGGTTAGTGGAGTCTCGCTTTGACGTCTGCACCTGACTTCAAGGAACTGGCCGCCGCGCACGGCATCGAGCTGGACAACGACAGCTCGATGCTGCGCACGGGCGGGGCGGACGCCGAATATTTCGCCGCGATGGCGCGCGAGAAGAGCGGCGCGTACTGGATGCTGCGCGCGCCGCGGCGGGGCGACGTGCAGCTGGCGGGGCGTTACGAGAAGGTCGTGCTCGACTTTGTTCGCGGGAAGCTGCCGGTCGTGGTGCCGGACTGGCAGGTCCATACGGACAAGCTGATTGCGTATCGCGTGCTGCCGGGCATTCCGGCGGCGGAGGTCGATCCGCTGATGGGCGAGTTGATCTGGCGGCTGCCGCAGGAGCGGACGCCGTTCACGTTCGCCGACAGTCTCGCGGAGGTAATGGCGAAGCTGCACGGGATGGATCTGGGCGCGGCGGCTGCGGCCGGCATTCCGCTGCTGACGGCGGAGGATGTGCGCCATCGGATGCGGCTGCGCATGGACGAGTGCAACACGCTGGCCGAAGCGCCGGAGAAGCTGTGGGGCCTGTGGCAGAAGTGGATCGATAACGATGCGCTCTGGCCGGACCATGTCGGGCTGGTGAATGGCGACATCTACCATCCGCACCTGTTCGTGGATGCGGACTATCGCGTGATCGGCGTGGACGACTGGTCGAACGCCGAGATCACCGACACGGCGAGCGACTTCGCACTCTACTTCGCGGCGGCGGGACGCGAGGCGGTCGAAGACCTGATCGCACGCTATGCGCGGGCGGGGGGCAAGACATGGTCGCGCATGGCCGACCAGGCGGAGATGTATTACTGGGCGAGCCCCGTTCGGTTCGCCGCCTACGCCATGCGCACGGGCGATCTCTCGCACCTGATGAACGTGAAGAACATGGTGCACCGCTATGCGAGCATGCTCGAGGATAGTGGGTACGACGGCTAGCGCCCTGGTCAATCGTCGTGAAAATTTGCAGGGCGGTGTCGGCATTCCGAGGCCTCATCCGTCGTTCTTGTGAGGCCAGCGCGAAAGGGAGCGTTCTATGAACCCCACAATTACTGCCTTTGAAGCATCGCCCGATCGCGGGCAGGGGTTGGCGCGTGACACGCGGGTGCGCTGGGCGCTGGAGGAGGTGGGGCAGGCTTACGAAGTTCGTCTTGTTTCGTTCAAGGCGATGAAGGAGCCGGCGCATCTGGCGCTTAATCCGTTCGGCCAGATCCCGACCTATGAAGAGGGTGACCTCGCGCTGTTCGAGACAGGATCGATCATCATCCATATCGCGGGGCGCCATCCAGGCCTTCTGCCGGCGGAGGCGAATGCGCGGGCGCGGGCGATCACGTGGATGTTCGCGGCGGTCAATTCGGTGGAGCCGCCGATCCTTGAACTCCAGAACGCCAAGCTCGGGGAGGGCGACAAGCCCTGGACCAGGGAGCGTATGCCTCTGCTCATGGATCGTATCCGCGATCGGCTGAAGCAGCTTGTCGCGCACCTGGGTGGCGCTGACTGGCTCGATGGCGAGTTCAGCGCTGGCGACCTGATGATGGTGCATGTGCTGCAGAGGCTGAAGCCGTCGGGCATCCTGAACGAGTTCCCGACGCTGGCCGCTTATGTCGCGCGCGCAGAAGCGCGGCCCGCGTACAAGCGCGCGTTCGAGGCTCAGCTGGCGGTGTTCAAGGCGGCGTCTGGCGGCTAGTCGAGATCGGCGCCGTGCAGGGTGCGGAAGTCGACGGCGAAGCCGCCTGCGATGTAGCGAACGCAAGTGCCGGCGCGCTCGCCGACCTGGACGCGGTCGCCGATCATCGGGCGTGGGCCGGATGTCTTGAGGGCGACGCCGAATATGGAGACGTCGGCGACGGCGCACGCGACCGAAACGCCCTTGCCATAGATGGCAACGATCTGGCCGCCGCCCGGGCGGCGTTCGGCTTCGCGTTCGTCGCTGAGGCCGAGGCGGTCGCGGTTGATGAGCCAGGTGAGCTGGTCCGCGATCTTGTCGCGCTTGCGCGGGGGAACCTTGAATTCGATGGCGTAGCCGATCTCGTTGAGCACGCGGGCGACGATGCCTTCCACGCGACCGATCTCGTCGATGTAGAGCACGAGGTTTTCGCCCTGCGACAGCGGGCGCGCGAGATTAATGCGGAGGCCGCCGGCGCAGACATCGACGGTGGTGCAGGTGAATTCCTCGCCCTCGCCGGTGAGACCGCGCACGCGCACGGCCCACTGCACGCGGCGATGACGCCGGCGGTCAGCGGCCTCGGTGCGCCGAAGCGATTGCTTGTCTGCGGTCGCCAGATACATCGGCTGCCCCTCATCCGTGGGAGAGGGTGTCCTCCCTCGCGCAAGGTTAATGCCGCAATGGTTTACAAGCTCTTGCCAGAGGGGCTTCCGGGGCGCGCCGGAGGAGGCGCAGAGGGCGGATTCTGGCGGGCGGCGAGAGGATCGCGCTGCGCCGGACTGCGCCTTGCCAGCTCGGGATGCTGGCGCGAGAGGCAGTTCGGCGCGGGCGGCTTCCGGGTCACCGTGAGCTCACGATCCTGATCTGCGGTTGAAGCGAGGGGGCAGGCGGATAGATCGCCAGGGCCTGAAGCCTACGGAGGGGACGGCCGGACAGGATATCTTCCGGGACCATGGGCTGACAGAGGCCGAGGAAGCGGGTGGGCGAGCCGGGCTTTCCGAACAGGGGCGCGAGGGCGAATTCGATGTCGACGCGCTTGCCGACGAGGGTTTCCCCGCGCGCGCGGATAAGGACCGGACCGCGGTCGACCGTGGCGGAGGCCAGGGCGGCGTTAACGAGGCGGCGCTCGCCCTCATTCCAGATCGACAGGAAATTATGATCCACCAGCTGGCGGCCGAACAGCCGCTCAAGTGAATAGCCGACGCGGCGGAAGCAGTAGTCGTGATCCGCCACGTGGTTAAGGACAAACAGGCGGCCGACAAGGCCGGGATAGTCATCAGTGGTCGGGCCTTCAGCGGACTCGACACCTTCCGACAGGCGATGCCAGGCATCGAGAACCGCCTGCGTATTCGGGTGCGCCTTCATCTCTTCCATACGAATAACCGTCACACTCTACGCTGACTGGAATCCCCAACCGTCGAGGGGGAAAGTCGCAATGCCCGGGCCATGACGTGCGCCCGGGGAATCGCGACCCGAAACTGGCCGTTTTCCCGCCGAGCGGGAGGCCGGTAGCAAACGGTCGCTGACCGAGGCGCGAAATGGGCGCCCGCCTTGCATCCCCGCAGGCGAAACCGAACGGAGCTTCGACATGACCGTTTCATGGCGACACATGCTGGCTGGGGCCGGCATCGCGATGCTTGCGGGCACGGCCGCGCTCACGGCCATGGGCCAGCAGTGCAATAGCTGTCAGCCGCCTTCACCTCCTCCGCCGCCTCCGCCGTCGAACGGGTGCTGCCAGACGCCGCGCAATCTAGTCGTGCATGTGCCAGGCGTGAACGTGGCGACGGCCAATGTGCATGTCGGCGCGACTTCGACCGTCGTTGCGTCAGCCGGCGTTTCGACGACGCTGTCGTCTGGCGTCGTTGTGTCGAGCGGCGGATCGGGTGGCGCGGGGGCCTTCTTCGGCGGTGGCGGCGGCTACTATTCCAACCCCGGCGTTTCGCAGAGCAAGATCACAGGCCTCGCCATCGATGGCGGCTATGATACCCAGTTGGTCGAAGAAGCGGTTCGCGGCACGGAAGAATACTGCGTCGACAAGATCGTCGATGAGTACCGCACGCGTCCTGTGCAGGCTCTCTGCATCGATGACCGCAACACACCGAACCCCGCATCGCGCGTGGATGGCGAGCTGTCCGTAGACGGCAATTTCAATGGCGAGCTCTATCGCTGCGTCGCCGGCACGCACATGCAGATAACGCTGGGCGAGATGATCGACGGCAAAGCGAGCTTCGACACAGGCGAGACGTTCTCGTGCGCCAAGGGCGAGGCGCTCTATCATTCGCGCGGCGGCGTGCTGCAGTGTCGTATCCAGATTGCCGAGCGCAACTGCAACGAGCGCTCGCTGCTGCGCAAGTTCGGCCCGGGCGTGAAGCTCGTCAGCGTAGCGTCGAAGAAGAAGATCTGCGAGCCGGCGAAGCGGGAGACGCTCACCAAGGTCGTCAAGGAAGTGAAAGTCCCGCGGCCTGTGGTTGCGCAGGATCTCGTGCTCGATGGCGGCGTAGGTCAGGGCTACTAGGCCCGTCGCGCGATTATCCAGGCGCCTTTGTAACCGCCATGGTCGGTGTGCCGCAGCACGAGGCGGCTGAAACCGCGCTCCGTGAATATCCGAACGACGTCGTTCAGGTTGTAGGCGTACATCTGGATCAGTGAGCCGATGTCATGGCCGTCCTGCCGCTGTACGCGGCGGTTGCGCCAGCGCGTAAGGCGAGCGAGCAGCGTTTCTGACGGCGGGGCTTCATTCCAGACTGTCACGTGAATGCTGGCGAAGGCGCCGGGGGATGCGCGGCCAAGCGCGGTCGACAGCAAGGCTAACCCTTCGACGGGCGGGATGTGCTGGAAGGCGATGAACGAGTTGATCCACTCGAAGGGACCTGCGGGCAGTTCGGCGGTGAAGGTGGCGTTGGACGGGGCGGCCTCGCGCGCGATGCGGAGCATCGATTCAGAAACGTCGTAACCGACCACCGCCGGCATGTGGTGCGCCATGGCGTAGGTGAGACGGCCGACGCCGCAGCCTATGTCGAGCGCCGTTCCGTTCGAGGGGCGCGCGCTGACATCGTAGTCGAACCAGTGGAGCACGTTTCCCATCTCGGATTCGCCGGACTCGTAGAAGCGGGCGCGCGCAGCGGGATCGATCTGGTCCAGGCGGAAGTCGGGCGACGTCAGCACGCCGAAGAATGGATCGCGTGCGCCGATGATCTCCCAGTCGTGCTTGCGGTTGGCCATCGGGTGTTTGTCAGCCCCGGAGCTGCGCGGGGTCGTAGTAGAACTGCTCGCGCCTGATGCGGTCGCCATCCCATTCCTGCACCGCGATCTCGTCCATCGGCCGGAAGGAGCCGTCGGGCTGGCGAATCTGGAAGACCCAGTTGATGAAGACGAGGTCGCCATTGATGGCGAAGCGTTCGACCTTGCGGACGGGCATGTTTCCGAAGCGGGCGAGGACATCCATTTCGTGGGCGACCAGCCTGTCGCGGCCGACGCGCGGCTCGCTCATGTTCTCCTGCATTGATGCGTCTTCGTGATAGAAGTGCATGATCGCAGCGACATAGTCCTGCTGTTCGACGCGAGCGATGAAGCTCTCGACGCGTTCAAGCGTGGGCATGATGCCTCCGATATTCCTGCGGTCCCCCTCGTCCGTGCGAGGTTTATCGGTGGTAGCGGCAAAGACCAGGTAAATAACCCAGGATAGATTAGCGCCTCGGCGGAACCACGGGCAGCGAGGATGACAGGCCGCCGTCGACCGGCAACAACTGACCATTCACATAGCTGGCGTCGTCGCTGGCGAGGAAGAGGGCGGCCTTCGCGATTTCTTCCGGTTGCCCGGCGCGGCGCATGGCGTTGAGCTGGCCGATCTTGTCGTCGGTGCCTTTCTCGCGCGCGCGATCGAAGATCGGTTGCGTCATGCCGGTTTCGATGAGGCCGGGGGCGACGCCGTTCACACGGACGCCAGTGCCGGCAAGCTGGTTGGCGGCGAGGGAGACGAGGGAGATGACGCCGGCTTTCGAGGCGGAGTAGGCGGGCGAGCCCGCGCCATTGCGGATGCCGGCGACGCTGGCGGTGCAGACGATGGCGCCTTTGCCCTGTTTGATCATGTGCGGCGCGCCGAGCTGGATCGCGAGCATCGGGCCGATGAGGTTGACCTGCAGGATGGTCTTCCACTGGTCTTCGGATTGTTCGAACAGGTTGGGCGTGCCGCCGGAGATGCCAGCATTGGCGTAGATGACGTCGATATTGCCGTTGGTCTTCAGCGCAAGGTCGATGAGCTTCTGCACATCGGTTGAGACGCCCGCATCCATTTCCATCGCGACAGCCTTGCCGCCCGCGGCCTTGATGGCGGCGACCGTCTCGTTGACGCCTGCGACCTTGTCGGCGGCGATCACGCTGGCGCCCTCGGCGGCGAACAACTTCGCGGAAGCGCGGCCGATGCCGGAAGCGGCGCCGGTGACGATGACGGATTTGCCGGTGAAGCGGGCCATAGGTTTTTCCTTGTTTGTCCGTTTCGTAATCGGCCGCGACCGCTGAGACGTCAACAACCTGTCATCCGGGACCCATGTTCGCGCTTGCAGGATGACAATCGTGGAATGCCTACGCTATATCGGCGCCGGGGCAGGGCAGGGAATTCCAGACGGGAGCGGGAAATGAGGGCAATCTTTGGCGCGGCTGCAATGCTGGCAGTGCTTGCGGCGTGCGGACCAACCGAGCCCGCGGCCCCCAGCGCCGAGGCAATCGCAAAGAACAGCACGGACCTCGTGGCGTATCTCGACGCCGAGTACGAGGAAGAGGTGCAGTTCTCGCCCCAGGAAATGACCAGCCAGGGCCGGAAGGACAAGTACGGCGAACTGGATGACCGCACGGAAGCGGCTCTTACGAAGGTTCTGGACTGGCGCCGCCAGTCGGTTGCCGACATGCAGTCGAAGTTCAAGCCGGAAGAGTTGAGCGAGGATGCGCGGCTTTCCTACGACATCTGGGTGCTCGAGCTCGACCGCGCCGAGAAGCGCGCGGGTTTCCGCCGCCATGGGTATCTCTTCGGCCGCAACGGCGCGCACACGGGCCTGGTGAACTTCATCATCAACCAGCACCGCGTCGACGAGAAGTCGGACATGGAAGCCTACATCACGCGCGTCGGCGCGATCGGTGCGGCGCTGGACCAGCTGATCGAGCGCGCGAAGCTGTCGGCGACGGATGGCATCCGCATGCCGGCCTTCTCATACGACATGACGACGTCGGAGATTGCGCGCGTTCTCGACGGCGCGCCGTTCAAGGGTGCGAAGGACTCGGCGCTGTTCGCCGACGGCAAGAAGAAGATCGCCGATCTGCAGGCGGCCGGAAAGGTCACGGCTGACGAGGCCAAGGCGTTGCAGACGCAGCTGGCCGACGCGATGATCGCGAAGATGAAGCCGGCGTATGACCGGCTTGGCGCATGGATCGCTGAGGACAAGAAGAATGCCTCGGCGACGCCGCAGGGTGCTGGCTCGCTGCCGAATGGCGAGGCGTACTACAACGCCATGCTGAGCCTGATGACGACGACCGACATGACGGCGGATGAAATCCACCAGCTCGGCCTGTCGGAAGTCGCGCGCATCCATGGCGAGATGGAGAAGGTGAAGGAGCAGGCGGGCTTCAAAGGCACGCTGCAGGAGTTCTTCGCCTTCATGCGGACGGACAAGCAGTTCTACCTGCCGAGCAATGACGCGGGCGCGCAGGAGTATATCGACCGTGCGACCAGGCACATCGAGGAGATGAAGCTGGCGCTGCCGAAATACTTCGGCCGGCTGCCGAAGGCGGATCTCATCGTGAAGCGGGTCGAGCCCTATCGCGAAGAGCCGGGCGGCGCGCAGCATTACCAGGCCGGCACGCCGGATGGCTCGCGTCCGGGCATCTACTACGCGCACCTGTCGGACATGAACGCGATGCCGACCTACATGCTGGAAGACATCGCCTATCACGAAGGCCTGCCGGGCCATCACATGCAGATATCGATCCAGCAGGAGCTGGAAGCCGAAACGGACCCGGCCAAGAGGTTGCCGAAATTCCGCACGCAGTATGGATACACGGCGTACTCGGAAGGCTGGGGCCTCTATTCGGAAGCGCTGTCGCGGGAGATGGGCTTCCTGAAGGATCCCTACAGCCATTACGGCCAGCTCTCGGGCGAGATCTGGCGTGCGATCCGGCTGGTGCTGGACACGGGCATCCACTCCAAGGGTTGGACGGAAGAGCAGGCGGTGAAGTACTTCACCGACAACTCGTCCATCGCGGAGGGCGCGATCGCGTCGGAAGTCCGACGCTACATAACGACGCCGGGGCAGGCGACGGCCTACAAGATCGGCATGATCCGGCTGCAGCAGCTGCGCGACAAGGCGCGGACCGAGCTGGGGGACAAGTTCAGCTATCCGGCTTTCCACGACCAGATCCTCGGCGGCGGCGCTCTGCCGATGCCGGTCCTGGAAGCGAAAATCGATCGCTGGATTGCAAGTCAGAAGGCGAGTTGAGGTTTCTCAGGCGGCGGTGAGCACGCCCTTCCATCCTTCGAGACGATCGCTTCGCGATCCCTCAGGATGAGGGCTACTTGCCGCCGGTGGATGTGAAGCCCTCATCCTGAGGGATTGGCGCGAAGCGACAATCGTCTCGAAGGATGCGGGCGTGCTTACGGATGGAGCGAGTATGAGACTTCTGTTTGCAGCGGGCCTGATGGCCCTTGCCGCCGCGTGCAGCCCGACTGCGCCGGCTGGCCCCACGGCTGAGGAGATCACTGCGGAGAGCAAGAAGCTCACCGACTATCTCAATGCCGAGTTCGAGGAAGAGCTGGCGATGAACCCCACGCTGCTGACGCAGATGGGCCGCAAGGAGCTGTACGACCAGCTCGGCGATTTCTCGGAAGCCGACTATCAGAAGCAGCTGGCCTGGCGGCGTGAGAGCGTGGCCGGGATGAAGGCTGACGTCGATCCGGCGAAGCTGAACGACGACGCGAAGATTTCCTGGGCGATGTGGGAAAACGAGCTGGAGCGTTCTGAGCTGCGTGCGAAATGGCTGAGACACGACTACATCTATGGCTTCAGCGGTCCGCACACCGGAATGCCGAACTTCCTCATCACCTACCACAAGGTGGATGAGCCGAAGGACATGGACGCGTACGTCGCGCGCCTGAAGGCGCTCGGGCCGGCGATCGATCAGAGCACGGAGCGGGCGAAGCTGGCGGCGGCGGACGGAGTTCGTACGCCGAAATTCGGCTATGAGCGCACGGCAGGCGAAGCGCAGCTGGTGATCACCGGCGCGCCGTTTGGCGGCAAGGGCGACTCACCGCTGTTCGAAGACATCAAGACGAAGGCGGCCGAGCTGCAGAAGGCTGGCAAGGCGACGCCGGAGCAGGTGAAGGCCTGGACCGATGCGGCGGCCGCAGCGCTGAACGAGAGCGTGAAGCCGGCCTATGAGCGGCTGATCGCCTGGCTCAAGGAAGACATGCCCAACGCGCAATCGGGCAAGGTCGGCGCGCTGACGCTGCCGAACGGCACGGAGTGGTACAATACGGCTCTCGAGCTGCAGACCACGACGAAGATGACGGCGGACGAGATCCACGAGCTGGGGCTGTCCGAGGTCAAGCGCATCCACGCGGAGATGGACAAGATCCGCGTCTCCACCGGCTTCACCGGCGATATGAAGGCGTTCTTCGAGTTCATGCGTACGGATCCGAAGTTCTACCTGCCAAACACGGACGAGGGGCGCACCAAGTATCTCGCAACGGCGCAGGGCTATCTCGATGCGATGTACAAGCGGCTGCCGGAATACTTCGGGCGGCTGCCCAAGGCTCCGCTGGTGGTCAAGCGCGTCGAGCCGTTCCGCGAACAGCCCGGTGGTGCCGCGCACTATTACGGACCTACGCCGGACGGAAAGCAGCCCGGCATCTTCTATGCGCACCTTGTCGACATGAGCGCCGTGTCGCTATGGGCGCTGGAAAGCCTCGCCTATCACGAGGGCGTTCCGGGCCATCACATGCAGATCGCCATCCAGAACGAGCTGACGGACATTCCGGTGTTCCGCACGCAGTACGGCTATTCGGCGTTTGCCGAGGGCTGGGGTCTCTATGCCGAGGAGCTCGGCAAGGAGATGGGCATGTTCACCGACCCGTACAACGATTTCGGCCGCCTGAACTCGGAGCTGTGGCGCGCTGTGCGGCTGGTGCTCGACACCGGGCTGCACGCCAAGGGCTGGACTGAAGACGAAGCCGTAGCATGGGCGATGGAGAACTCGGCGCGTCCGACAAGCTCGATCAAGAGCGAGGTGAAACGCTTCCTGTTGAATCCGGGACAGGCAACGACCTACAAGATCGGCATGATCGCGATCCAGCGCCTGCGCGACGAAGCGAAGGCCGAACTTGGCGACAAGTTCGACTGGAAGTCGTTCCACGACACGGTGATCACCGGCGGCTCCATGCCGCTGCCGGTACTGGACCAGCGCGTGCGCGCCTGGATCGCGACACAGAAGAAGGCCTAGGGAACGCGACATGCGTATGTGGATTTCTGCCGGCCTTCTGGCCGTTGTCGCCGCTTGCGCGCCGTCGACGCCTCCGGCGCCGACCGCCGAGGAGATCGCGAAAGTGAGCGGAGAGCTGAACGCGTTTCTCGACGCGGAATACGAAGAGAGCCTGCAGATGAGCCCGATCCAGCTCACCATGCAGGGCCGCAAGGACCATAACGACAAGCTCGACGACATGAGCGAGGCGCAGAAGGACCGGAACCTCGCCTGGCTGCGCGAGAGCGTGACGGACATGAAGGCGAAGTTCGATCCGGCAAAGCTGGACGAGGAAACGCGCACATCGTTCGACATGTGGGCGCTGCAGCTGGATCAGGCGGACAAGGCCGACAAGTTCCGCCGCCATCCCTACACCTTCATCCGCGACTCCGTGCCGGTCTTCCTGCCTGCCTTCATGATCAACTTCCATGAGGTGAGCGAGAAGGCGGACATGGATGCGTACATGTCGCGCATCGCGGCGTTCGCGACGGCGATCGACCAGACGACGGAGCAGGCGAAGATGTCGGCGCAGGCCGGCGTGCGGCCGCCGCTGTTCTCGTACGAGCAGGTGATTGACGAAGCAGGCAACATCATCACGGGCGCCCCGTTCACGGCGGGCGCGGATTCCCCGCTGTTGGCCGACGTGAAGGCCAAGGCGAAGGCGCTGCTGGAAGCAGGCAAGATCACCGCCGACGAAGCGAAAGCCTACGAAGCGAAGGCGCGCGAAACTCTCATCACGTCCGTCAAACCAGCCTATGAGCGGGTCATTGCCTGGCTCGAGAGCGACAAGGCGAATGCCAGCGCGCAGGCGCAGGGCGTCGCTGCGCTACCGGACGGGCCGGCGTACTACAACGTCGCGCTGGAATTACAGACGACCACGACCATGACGGCGGACGCGATCCACGAACTCGGCCTCAAGGAAGTCGCGCGCATTCGCGGCGAGATGGAAGCGATCCGCGCAAAGGTTGGTTTCCAGGGCGATCTGCCCGCGATGTTCAAGCACATGCGCGAGGACAAGCAGTTCTATCAGCCGAGCACGGATGTGGGCCGCGCCGAATATCTCAAGGTGACCGAAGGTTACCTCGACGGCGTTCGCGCCAAGCTGCATGAATATTTCGGCATCATGCCGAAGGCGCCGTTGGTGGTGAAGCGGGTCGAGTCGTTCCGCGAGGAGCCGGGTGGTGTGCAGCACTACTACCCGTCGACGCCGGACGGCTCGCGACCGGGAATCTACTACGTGCATATGATCGACATGTCGGCGATGCCGATGTGGGATCTTGAGAGCACGACCTATCACGAAGGCCTGCCGGGCCATCACATGCAGATCGCGATCGCGCAAGAGCTGACCGGCATTCCGAAGTTCCGCACGCAGTACAATTCGACGGCGTATGCGGAAGGGTGGGGCCTCTACACGGAGCTGCTGGCCAAGGAGATGGGGTTCTATACCGATCCCTATTCCGACATGGGCCGTCTCAACAACGAGATGTGGCGTGCGGTGCGTCTCGTGGTGGACACGGGCATTCACGCCAAGGGTTGGACGGAAGAGCAGGCCGTGAAGTATTTCATGGACAACTCGCCGACACCCGAGGCGGCGATCCGGTCTGAAATCCGGCGTTACTTCGTGTGGCCGGGGCAGGCGACGGCCTACAAGGTCGGTATGCTGAAAATCCTGGAACTGCGCGCGATGGCGCAGACGGAGCTTGGCGACAAGTTCGCCATGGCCGGCTTCCACGACACAGTGCTGGGCGGGGGTGCGCTGCCGCTGCCGGTGCTGGAAGCGCGGGTAAAGCGCTGGGTTGAGAAGGTGAAGGCGAGCTAAGGCCGAGCGCCTGCTTGCGGACGGATTTGAAGGAGAGACCGATGCGAATTCTGTTCACGGCGGCGGTGTCGCTGCTTGCTCTGGCGGCGTGCGGCGATCCGGCGCCCGCTGCGCCGACAGCGGAGGATATCGCCAAGGTCAGTGCGGATCTGACCGCGTGGTTCGACGCGGAATATGAAGAAGAGCTGCAGATGAGCCCGATCGGGCTCACCTTCCAGGGACGTAAGGACCAGTACGACAAGCTGGACGACTACAGCGAGGCGGCCACGGACCGGAAGCTGGAATGGCGCCGGGCTTCTGTCGCCGAGATGAAGGAGAAGTTCGATCCGGCGAAGCTGAACGAGGATGCGAGGACGTCGTTCGACATCTGGGCGCTGTCGCTTGAGATGGAAGAGAAGGCGGCGAAGTTCCGCCGCTCGCCGTACATCTTCGTGAAGGATGGGCCGCACGTATTCCTGCCGAACTTCGTGATGAACTTCCACGAAGTGTCGGAGAAATCCGACATGGAGGCATACGCCGCGCGTATCGGCGAAGTCGCCCGTGTGATGGACCAGTCGATCGAGCTGGCGACGAAGGCTGCAGCCGAAGGCAATCGCGCGCCGCGCTTTGCCTATGACCAGTCGATCCAGGAAGCGAAGAACGTGATCAAGGGCGCGCCGTTTGGCGCAGGCGCGGACTCGCCGATCTGGGCCGATGCGAAAGCCGAGATCAAGAAGCTGCAGGATGGCGGCAAGGTCACGGCGGAAGAAGCAACCGCTCTCCAGACGGCGGCGTCAGCCGCGCTGACGGAGAAACTGAAGCCGGCCTATGAGCGGGTTATCGCATGGCTTGAAGCAGACAAGCCCAACACGGCGGAACAGGCGCAGGGCGCTTCCACGCTGAAGGATGGCGTGGCGTTCTACAACAACGCGCTCGAGCAGATGACGACCACGACGCTGACGGCCGATGAGATCCACGAGATCGGCCTCAAGGAAGTTACGCGCATCCACGCCGAGATGGAGAAGATCAAGGAGCAGGTCGGCTTCAAGGGAACGCTGCTGGAGTTCTTCAACTTCATGCGTACGGACAAGCAGTTCCAGCTGCCGAACGACGACACGGGCCGCGCCCAGTACATCAAGATGTCGGAAGACTATCTGGCAGCGATGACGGCGAAGCTGCCGGAGTATTTCGGCATCCTGCCCAAGGCGTCTCTGGTGGTGAAGCGTGTCGAATCTTTCCGCGAAGAGCCGGGTGGCGCGCAGCACTACTTCCCGCCGACACCGGACGGTTCGCGGCCGGGCGTGTTCTACGCGCACCTCAGCGACATGAAATCGATGCCGACGTACTCGCTTGAGGCCATCGCCTATCACGAGGGCGTTCCGGGCCACCACATGCAGATCGCCATCCAGCAAGAGCTGACCGGCATTCCGAAGTTCCGTACGCAGTATGGCTACACGGCGTATCAGGAAGGCTGGGGCCTCTATTCGGAATCACTGTCGAAGGACATGGGCTTCTACAAGGATCCATATTCGGACTTCGGCCGTCTCGGCGCCGAGATCTGGCGCGCGATCCGCCTCGTGGTCGATACCGGCATCCACTCGAAGGGCTGGTCGGAAGAACAGGCGGTGAAGTACTTCCTCGACAACGGGCCGACGCCGGAAGGCGCGGTGCGTTCGGAGGTGCGCCGCTACATCGTGTGGCCGGGGCAGGCGACGGCCTACAAGATCGGCATGCTGAAGATCCAGGAGCTGCGGGCGCTGGCGCAGACGGAGCTTGGCGACAAGTTCACCATGGCCGGTTTCCACGACACGGTGCTGGGTGGGGGCGCGCTGCCGCTGCCGGTGCTGGAAGCGCGGGTGAAGCGCTGGATCGAACGGCCGAAAGCGGCCTGATCGGGCCGGTTCAGTTGGGCGCCGGCGCTTCAGGCGCCGGCGTTTCCGTTTCCGCCGCAGCCTTCCGCTCCGCGATGCGGCGTTCAGTGTCTTCGATGAACGTCGCGGCCCTGTACGAGACGTCGCCTTCGTCCGCTTCTGCTGCGATCTTGTAGTAGGCGAGGGCGGCTTCCATGTCCTCGCCGAAGCTCATGCCTTCCATGAGCTTCTCCGCGGCCCAGAATGCCGTCTCGGCGTCGCCTGCGTCGGCGCCCTTGCGGGCAAGCGCGAACGCATCGGCCGTGGACAGCGGACTCGCGACCTCGCCGCTGAGATAGATGCGTCCGAGCCAGCCATCGCCTCCGGGCAGGCCTTTGGCCTGCGCCGATTTGAACAGCGCCTCCGCTTTCGCCGGATCGACTGGACCGCCGAGACCCTCGCGCAGCCGCACGCCATAACGGATTTGCGCGAACCCGAAGCCTGCTTCCGCCGCCTTGCGGAATTCCTCGGTCGCCGACATTTCGACGCCTTTGCGCTGGTCGTCGCTCATCACATAGACGGCGGCTTCCGTAAGCAGCATTGCCTGATAGTGAAGCGCGGCGGGCATGCCTGTCTTGGCCGCCTTGTCGCAGCTTTCGCTGGCTTCTTCCCAAAGCGGCGCGCCCTCCGCGTCAATCCAGAGATCGACCGCGCACTTCAGCGTCAGGATCGCCGGATCGGCGTTGGGCTGTGCCGCCTCCGCATCGAGCGCGGCCCGGGTGTCGCGCTTGAAGACGTGGCGTGCGAGCCGGCGGCCGGAGTGCTTGTCGAAATCCGCCAGCGAAACGCCATAGGGGGCGAGCTTTTCCTCTGTCGCGGCGATCCTGGCTACTTCCGCCTTTCTCGCCACGACTTCGGGGTCCGGCGCCTTGAGGAGATTCCATGGGCGGAAGACGATGAGCGCTGCGCCTATGGCGACGACAGCTGCAGCCATCGCGGCAGTCTGCCAGAGGCTGCGCAGCACGCGGTTCGGCGGCGGCTTCAGCGGGGGGACGTTCGACTTGCCTGCGAGTTCCTTCACCTGCTTGACCACATCGCGATAGCCGGCGTGGCTGCGGTCCCCGTGCCATCCGATCAGATCGGCGGTGTGGAGCAGGTTGAACGGCACCGGGATGTTCACCGGCTGGATCATGACGGGGACGAGGATGCCGCGCTCGCGCCCGACCGAGCTTTCGGCGCGCACCCATTCACTTTTCACGGATTCCTTCGACCAGACGACGACGACGCATTTCACCTGTTCGAGAACAGCCTGGATCTTGTCGTCGAAGGTTTCGCCGGTTTCGAGGGCGGTGTCCCACCAGACATCGACGTTCTCGACCTTCAACGCTTCGGCCAGCGTCTTGGCTTTCGCCCAGTCAGCCTTGCGATAGGAAATGAAGACGTCGGCCATGGTGTCCCCGCAGTCGATCTAGCCCCGGCCCTGTCCCGTGCGATGTCTAGCAGGCGCCGTGCTGGCGGGGAACGGGACTATTCAGCGGGAACGGCTGTCGGATTTGTCGATTGCGCCTTGAGGTGTTTCCGGGGAAGGCCGGGCGTGCCGGCCTGGTCCGGATGGGCGGCGAGGTAGGCTTCCTTGAGTTCCGTCGAGCGGGAGTGGTTTCCATCCGGAGACCAGCCGGGCTTGTTGATGAAGCGTCCAACCCAACGCCACGGGCGCAGGCCGTCGTTCCAGCAATCGCGCAGCAGGCCGAAGAGTTCGTGATAGGCGACGATCACGGGGTTGAACTTCCCGAGCGGTTTGACGATGCCATAGACCGGCTTGTCGTGGTCCAGTTCAGGCACGAACGATCCGAACATCTTGTCCCAGATGATGAAGACGCCGGCATAGTTCGCATCGAGATAGCGCGGATTGGTGGCGTGATGGACGCGGTGGTGCGAGGGCGTGTTCATCACCGCCTCGAACCATTTCGGCATCCGGCCGATGGCCTCGGTGTGGATCCAGTACTGGTAGACAAGGTTCACGCCGGCCGAGAAGGCGATGAAGGCCGGGTGGAAGCCCAGCAGCACCAGCGGCGCCGAGATGATGACCAGCCCCGTGAGCGGGCCGAACCACGGTTGGCGCAGGGCGGTGGTCAGATTGTAGTGCGTGGATGAATGGTGCGTCACGTGTTCCGCCCACCACCAGCGCACCGTGTGCGCGAAGCGGTGCTTCCAGTAATAGATCAGGTCGTAGGCGACGAAGACGATCAGGAAGCTCCACCAGGTCACCGGTATCTCGAAGACGTGGTAGGGCCAGAACAGCATCAGCAGCCATGTCCCGACGAAAGCGAAGATCGTGTCGACGGTGACGCTGCCCAAGCCCATGGCGAGCGAGGTGATGGCGTCCTTCGTATCGTATCGCCCGCCCGCGCGCTTCGTCTTCACCGCCCACCATTCGAGGGCGACGGTGAGGATGAAGAACGGGATCGCGATGACTGTCGGTTTCACGAAATCCATGGGGCGGAGGAGTCTCACAATGAGTTGCGCCTGTGAAGCGGGCGCCCTTGCGACAATGCAGTTCTTGGGCGGATTGACCGCAGGGGGCGAGCGGCGCGAGTGTGGCGGCGGCGGCCGGAGCAGCCGTGAGGGAGAGAAGCATGCGCAGATGGATGGCGGCCGCGATGGCGGCGGTGTCGGTTATGGCGCTGGGATCGGCGGCGCTGGCGCAGCAGCAGACATCGGGAACAACGGCGCCGGCCGTGCGCGGCGCAAGGCCAGAGAAGATCGCGACGGGCGCGACGGAAGTGCTCGCCGAGATGCGCGATGGCGTGAAGCTGGCGGGCAATCTCTACCTGCCGGCGGGGACAGGGCCGTTCCCGTGCATCGTGCAGCGCACCCCCTATGGCAAGGACGCGATGTTCGCGAGCCCGGCTGGCGCGAAGAAGTACACCGACGGCGGCTATGCCTATCTGGTGCAGGATGTGCGCGGGAAAGGACGTTCTGACGGCTTCTATCAGGCCTTCATCAATGACGGCTTCGATGGCTACGACACCATCGAGTGGATGGCGAAGCAGCCCTGGTGCAATGGCAAGGTCGGCATCACGGGCGCGAGCGCGATGGGCATCACGTCCAACATGGCCGCGACGATGAATCCGCCGCATCTGACGGCGGCGTTCGTGATCGTGGCGCCGTCGACGCGGCTTACGGGCAGCTATATCGGCGGCGCGTTCAAGCAGAAGGATTCCGGCGACTGGTCGCGCGGGCAGGGCGTCAGCGAGGAAGTGATCGCGCGCAACGCCTCCAACTATCCTGACAGCGGCTACTGGGCGACGACGGAGATCGCGGACAACCGCAAGTTCATCGACATACCGATGTACAACTATGGCGGCTGGTACGACATCTTCAATGAGGGGAACGTCCGCAACTTCGAATACCTGCAGAACCATGGCGCCAAGGGCGCGCGCGGCAACCAGAAGCTCGAGATGGGTCCGTTCGGGCACGGCGCGCTGTCAGGCGACATGGAGTATCCGGCCGGTGGCGGCATCGGGAACGCGCAAGGCGGGACCGACAGCGAGATGCGCTGGTGGGACTACTGGCTCAAGGGCATCGACATCGGGATCATGGATGAGCCGCCGGTGAAGGTCTACATGATGGCCGGCGCGCGCAAGGGCGCGGTCTCGCCGAAGAACCGCTGGATGGGCTTCGCCAACTGGCCGCCGGCGCCGCGCGATGTGAACTACTATCTCCACGCCGACGGATCGCTGTCGACGAAGAAGCCTGCGGAGGCGACGTCGTTCAAGGCGTATTCCTTCGATCCCAAGAAGCCCGTGCAGACGATCGGCGGCGCGAACCTGACATTCGAGCGCGGGCCGATGGACCAGCGGCCGATCGGCAAGCGAGCCGATTACCTGAAGTTCGAAACGGCGGCGCTGGACAAGGATGTCGTTGTCGCCGGGCCGGTCTCGGTGGATCTTTGGGCGTCGACGGATGGGCCGGACACCGACTTCATGGTGAAGCTGGTGGACGTCTATCCGGATGGATACGAGGCCGTTGTGCTCGATGCGGCGCTGCGGACGCGCTATCGCAACGGGCGTGGACAGGACGACATCGAGATGATGACGCCCGGTGCGCCGGAGAAGCTGACCATCGATCTTTGGGATACAGCGATCACCTTCGAGAAGGGGCATCGGATCGCGGTGCATGTCACAAGCTCGAACGCACCGCGCTTCGATGTGAACCCGAACACAGGCGAGAACCCGGGGCCGAACGCCAAGGCTCGCGTGGCGCGGAACACGGTGTTCATGGATGCGGCCAAGGCGAGCGCGCTGAGGTTGCCCGTGATCTACCTGCCGGAATAGTCAGATGAGCGAGGGGCGGAGCTACGACGTCATCGTCTATGGCGCGACCGGGTTCACCGGGCGGCTGGTGGCGGAGCACATGCTGGCGACCTATGGCGTCGGGCGCGATGTGCGCTGGGCGATGGCGGGGCGCAGCAAGGCGAAGCTGGAGCAGGTGCGCAGCGAGATCGGCGCGCCGGCGGACCTGCCGCCGGTGATCGCGGATGCGTCCGATCCCGCATCGCTGCTGGCGATGGCGAAATCAGCGAAGGCGATCATCACGACCGTGGGACCGTACCAGCTCTATGGCGAGCCGATGGTGGCGGCGTGCGTCGAGGCGGGGACTGACTATGTCGATCTGTGCGGCGAGCCGGCGTGGATGGCGGCGATGATCGCGAAGTATGATGCGAAGGCGAAAGCCTCCGGCGCGCGTATCGTGTTCTCGTGCGGTTTCGACTCGATCCCGTTCGATCTGGGTGTTCACTTCATCCAGAGCCAAGCGCAGGAGCGGCTGGGCGCGCCGTTGCAGCGTGTGCGCGGACGCGTGCGCAAGATGAAGGGCGGGTTCTCGGGTGGCACTGTCGCGAGCCTGATGGCGACGCTGGAAAGCTCGAAGCGCGATCCGTCGATGCTGAAGACGCTGGCGAACCCGTTCGCGCTGACGCCCGGTTTCACGGGTCCGGCGCAGCCTTCGGGAGAGGGCGTCGAGGACGACAAGGCTGCGGGCCAGTGGGCGGCGCCGTTCATCATGGCGACCATCAACACGAAGAACGTGCATCGCACTAATTTTTTGAAGGGCCATTCTTGGGGCGCCGACTTTATCTATGACGAAATGATGCTGATGGGGCCGGGACCGGCGGGCCAGAAGCGCGCGAAGACGGCCAAGCGATCCGGCGCCATCCAGAATGCGCTGCTGGGATTCGCGCCGACACGAGCGTTGATCCGGCAGTTTGCGCTACCCAAGCCGGGGCAGGGGCCTTCCAAGGAAGAGCGAGAGACGGGGCTCTACGATGTGCTCTTCACCGGCGAGACGAAGGACGGACGCGCCATGCGTGCGGCCGTGAAGGGCGACAAGGATCCGGGCTATGCATCGACATCGAAGATGATCTCGGAAAGCGCTATGTGTCTCGTCCGAGATGTAGGGCGCGACGAGACGCCGGGCGGCGTGTGGACACCGGGCGCGGCTCTGGGAGACAAGCTGATCGCGCGTCTGGAAGAGCGGGCGGGCCTGCGCTTCGCGCTGGAGAACTGAAGCTTTCTGTCCCCCAACCCAGCGCCACATCTTTGCTGCAAGCGACGACACGTCCGCCTGGGCATTTCTGTGGTGCATCATGTTTCTCGATAGGGCCGTGGAATAGTCTTGCGCGTTTCGCGTGACGGCGTGCAGCTAAATAGCAACACGCTCTGCAACTCCTCGCTTCAGCTCGCGATGTGATCGGGTCATCCGATTGACATGAGTCATGGCGCTTTGAATCATCGCGCTGTGATCGAGGAGAGAGAAGCGATCATCTCGGACGGAAGAGAATCTCCGGTGCGCATCGCCCCCTTTCGTGCGCCGGATGACCGACTGAGGGACTGCCAGGGATTTCATCGCATCGGGTTGGGGAATCCGCGCAGCCTGCTTCACTGCAGGGTTGCGAGCTTGCGCGCGAAGCATCGCGCGCGGTGGGAAGATGCGTATCGAGCTTGGTCCGCGACTGCTGGGGTGCGGCGGACCGAGGAGTGGGGGGCGCTCCGCGAGGAGCGGCGAGCGCGGGATTTTCACATCCCGCGCTCGCACGGGCTCGCCGTCGCGGGAAATCAGTCGCAGCGCTTGTAGGTGAAGGTTGCGCCGTTGCGGTCGTAGGTCAGCGTCCGCTTGCCTTCATCGAGCGCCAGGACATGCGTTTCGCGCGAGGTCTGCCCTTCGGACAGATGATCGACTTCCATCGTCATCGCGCCTGCATGCGGCGCGTCGACCGAGGCAACAACCGAGCGGCCTTCGTACCAGCGGACGGCGGAAGGCGCAATCGCGATCCGGGTAAGCGCCGGCACCTTCGTGCAGTCCGCGGGCTCGATTGCCCATACATGCCGAAATTCGAGCGGAACGATCCCCTTGGTCGTCTGAGAGGGCGGCAGCTCTTCCCCGGGCGCTGGCGTGGCGGAGTAGGAGGGAGACGATGGATTGGGATCTGGCGCAAGCGGCGTCTCGGTCGCGGTGGTCTGCGCCGGGGCTCCAGACGGGCTGCAGGCCGCCAAAGCAGCCAGGAGTAGGGACGAGCAAAGGATGCGGTTGATCATTACTGGAGAACGGCGAGCGTTCTCGCAGGTTCCTCTGTGCGCTGACAGCGGTGGAAAGTCTGCGTATCCGAGCTGCCACGATAGATGAGCGTTTCGGCGTTGTCGGCGAGTTCGAGCGTATGGCGTTGCTGTGGGCCGCTGAAAGCGCGGATGTTGATCTCGATCCCGGCGCCATCGATTTCACGTAGCGATGTCACATCGAAGCGGCCGTTGGCGAAGCTGATTGTTGCCGGGTCGATGGTCATGCGGCTCAGCCCGTTCCGTAGCGAGCAGTCGGCGATTTCGCGCGCCCAGACATGGCGGAAAGCAGCCGGGATGGGGTCCTGGGAAAAACCATCTGGTGGGGGCAGGCTGATTGGCTCGCCTGCTCCGCAGCCCGCCAGGCCGGCGCAGATGGCAAACATCAGTATACGGGCGGTTATCACGCTAATGTTCCAGCAGCTCCATCGAGCTAAAGCGCGGACAGTGCGGGTGGTTCCAAGCGAAAGCGGCGGCTCCCTGAAAAGGAAGCCGCCGCATACTCTACGCTACTCTACTGGCCCCCTGCCGTGGGCATAACTCCTACATGGCAGGCCAGGGCGACCGGGAAGGTGGACCCTGGAATTCCGTGTTGCGATTTCCCCTCGCGCCCCCGCGCGGATCAGTTGTTCCGCTGTGTGGTGATGAATGTCGCTGAATTGCCGATGGCGGTGGCGGACCCGATGGTCATGCCTGCGCCGTTTGTTGTGATTGTTCCGGTTGCGGTGATGGTTCCGCCGTTTGTCTGGCTGATTGTGCCGGAGAGGTCGGCGTCGCCGCATTGGGAGCAGACATAGCCGGTGTAGGCGTTGCCGATGGCGGTCGAGGCGAGCATGACGTCGCCCCCGTCGCTGGACGAACCCGTGAACTGGGCGTTGGCGTCGACGCCGCCGGTGTTCATCTGTGCGAGATCGACGACCATGTCGGAGCCGACATTGGTGGCGAGCGTGGCGTTGCCGACGCCGTAAGATGAGGCGACGGCCGTGCCCGACCATGAGCCGAGCGTGAGGCGAGTGTCGGCGGCGACATTGGTCGAGGAGATCTGGCGACCGCGGATGGAGACATAGCCCCATTCGTTGTTGATCGTTGCCGAGTTGGCGGCGGCGGACGAGGCGGCGGTCACGTCATAGGCGCGATACTGGTAGACGTCGGTTGTCGCGCGGCTTTCGCCGCCGGTCGATGTCTGGTTGTAGCGGGCGTCGACAGTGGAGGTCGTCGACTCCGATCCATAGACGTTGTTGGCGGAGGACGAGCCGGCGATGGTCGTGCCGGTGCAGCAGGCGTCCACATCCGTGATGGCATAGGACGAGTTGGAGGCGTTCTGCGTCAGGTCCACCGAGAGGTCGCCATGGTCAGCAGCCGTGGCGGCGTTGTTCGCAGCGGCGGTGGAACCGATGGAAAGGGTCTGGGTGTTGGCGATGCGCGCGCGCGCGCGGGCCAGCACGTCGCCGCCGTCGGATGTCTGGGCGGCGGTGAGGCGGAGACCGCCATCCTGCGTCTGCGCCTGAAGAGCGTTGCCCTGCGCGGTTGCGATGACGGCGCCGTCGCGGATGTTGTCGGTGGTGATCGAGGCGGTCGCGAAGGAAGCGCCCGACATGGTCTGCTCGGAATCCGCGTCGAGATCGCCGGAGAGGTTCGCGCCGGAGACAGTGTTGCCGGCGGAAGTCGCGACGGCGGAAACCGTTGGCGCGCCATTACGGCTGACGACGTTCATGGTGGAGACGACATCGCCCCATTGCAGCTGTCCGTTGAGCGCGGTCGAGCCGGTTTGCGCGAAAGCGGGCGCGGCGAGAACCACGACGAGGCCAGCGGCGGCGGCGAGGCGGGTGTGCAAGGCCATCGAACTATCCCCTCGGGTTCCTGGCCCTAAGACTTGCGGCCGCGGATGGCGGCTTTGACGCCGGCATCGCGCTGGTCGTTCCAACGGTTCGGATCGGATCGGACATCGCCCTTGGAGGCGATCTGGCCACCGGGCAGCACGAAGGCCGAACCTGTGGTCGATTCCGGGGTCTTCATGTTGGAAGCTTCTTCGGCGAGGGCGCCGCAGGGATCGGCATTCGGCACGCCGTAGATATTGGCGGTCATTTCAAGGACGGCGCGCTCAATGGTGGAGCGAATGGCGAGCTGGATCGGCTCCATCGCACGCTCGCCGACGCCGACGTCGAAGATGTTGCCGTTGGCGAAGTCGAACACGCCGGCGGAGATTTCGCGGCCGATGATCTGCTTCTGGTAGGAGATGACGTCTTCCACGACGAGCGTGCGGGTGTTCACCAGGCGCAGGTCGACGCCAACGTTGATGACGAACAGCTTGAAGCCGGCGTGGCCCTTCATGTCGCCGGCATCGAGGTCGCCGACGAAGGCGTCAGCGCCGATGGAGCGGATGTTGGAGTTAAGTTCGGTGATGCCGCCGACGAAGTAGTAGTCGGAGCCGGGGATTTCGCCGGCGAGGATCTGGCGGAATTCAGGATCGTTCGGGCCGCCGGCGCCATCGGCGCCGATCAGTTTGTTGTTCGAATACTTGAGTTCAAGCTCGGACACCGAGGTGTCGAAACGTTCGACGAGGCTCGCACCGGCTTTCGCGAAGGCGGACATCGCCATCAGCGAGGCGCCCTGCGTGACCTTGCGGCCGCCTTCGAGGTCTTCCTTGCCGGTATAGTCGAGCACCCGGCCCACCGCGATGCGCGGGATCGGCTTGTTGGTGGCGCGCGCATAGTTGGCCATGCACACCAGCGCAGTGGAGTAGGGTGTCGGGTTCGCGGTGACCGGTGCATTGCCGATCGGGCTCGCATAGAGACCGTTCGAGCCGGCCCACGGCGTGACGCAACCCGTAAGCGCAAGAGCGCCCGCAGCAGCGGCGAGGAGTTTGATGCGCTTAGTCATTGAGATTGATGCTTCCGTTGAGCACGGTTGACTGGTTGCCGTTGTTGATCTGGGTGGAGTTCACGATCACCGTGTTCCAGTTGCCTTGGGTGATCACGTTGAGCTGGTTGCCGATGGCCTGGCCCGAAGCCGAACCATTGCCGTAGCCTGCGCCGGCCGAGGCCTGCGCCCAGGCGCCGGCGGAAGCGGAGGCGGTCGAGAGCGTGGACTGGTCCATGCCGGTCATGATGCGGCCGTCGAGGATGATCCGGTTGCCGTTCGCATCGCGGGTGTTGGCGTCGTAGCTGGATTGCTCCTGGCCGTAGGCGAAGCCGAAGGGGCGTTCGAATTCGCCGGAGACCTGCGCGGCGGAGCTTCCACCGGTTTGCGCCGAGGCCGGCATGGCGAGCAGCAGGATGGCGCCGCCGACGATGGCGAGGCCCATGGCCGCTCCAAGGGCGCCTGAAGCAAGTGCGCCGGGGCCTTTTCGCTTGAAAGACATCGTCTCACGTATCCCGAGGGTTGAGCTGGACCCCCGGTTTGCAACCGGTGTGCCAGATACGTGCAGTCGGCGACTGCGGGACGGGAAGGATCGCGCGGGAAGGGAAAGGGCGTTCATTCACCGGAGTGTACGGTGAATACATGTGCTAGTAGTGAATATCGTTCCGGTTTGGCACACGCATCAGGCGAGCGCGGCAACGCGGAATGGTTTCCGGCGTTGGTGAGGGGTGGGGACCCTGGATGCCTTAACATGACGCGACTGGACGACGGAGCGACCAAGCTTCGCAGCGGTTATTCTCTTTGGCAGGCTGGCCGCCGTGAGGTTGTCGAGACGGTTCGTCCGGATGGCGGGCGGGTGCTGGACGCCGATGTCGCCATTGTTGGCGCAGGTATAACAGGCGCCTTCCTCGCCGAGCGCTTTACGCGTTCCGGACGGCGGGTCGTGATCGTCGACCGCCACGCGCCTGCGACGGGGTCTACGGCGGCATCGACGGCGATGCTGCTGTGGGAGCTCGATTCAAGCCTGCTGACGCTCGAGGACCGGCTCGGGATCGAGAAGGCGGGCCGTATCGCCAATGGGTGCAGGCAGCAGGTGCAGGGCATTGCAGCGCTGGTGAACGGGCTGGGTCTCGATTGCGATTTCAGGCCGCGTCCGTCGCTCTATCTGGCCGGCGACACGCTCGATGTCGCTGACCTGCGCGAGGAAAGGCGGCTGCGCGCCGCCTTGGGCATCGCGGGAGACTTCATCGACGAGGGCGGGTTGGCGATGATGGGGCTGCGCGGGGAGGGCGCGCTTGTCTATGACGGCTCCGCCGAGGCGGATCCGGTGAAGCTTGCCCGTGGGCTGCTGGCGGTGGCGGAGGCGCGCGGGGCCATCATCCTCTCGCCGGCGACGGCCATGGTTTATGAAACCATAACGGACGGCATCGCGATCGAGACGCGCGAGGGCGATATCATCCGTGCACGGAAGCTCGTGCTGGCTAACGGCTATGAGATGCCGGACTTCGTGCCTGCGGGCAGCCACAGGCTGGTGACGAGCTGGGCGATCGCTACGGAGCCTTTCGTGCGGCCGGAAGCGCCCTGGCCCCATCAGGCGCTCGTCTGGGAGGCCTCTGACGCGTACCTCTACATGCGCGCGACGGCCGACGGACGCGTGATTGCCGGCGGCGAGGACGAAGAATTCAGCGACGCGTCACTGCGCGAGCGAATGACGCCGCAGAAGGTATACGCATTGCTGGCGAACGCGGCGGCGCGCTGCCCGGGCCTGTCGGACGTGGCGCCTGCGTTTGTGTGGTCTGGCGTGTTCGGCGTGACGGAGGATTCGTTGCCGCTGATCGGGCCCGTGCCGGGCAGGCGGGACTGCCTGGCGGCGTTCGGATATGGCGGAAACGGGATCACGTTCAGCGCCATGGCGGCCGAGCTTCTGGAAGCCGAGCTTGAGGGCAGTCCACATCCGGACGCGGGCCTTTACGCAATCGATCGCGGTTAATTCTGCTCTGGAAACGTCCCTCGCAGCGTGCAGACGCAGCAAATCTTCGTCCCGTGGACAGTATTCGGTTGAAAGGTGCGGCAGCCTGCCGCACCCTCTCCCCGGCTGCAGCATGGCGCAAGGAGGCCGGGATGATCCTCGAGCAAATCCTCAAGGAAAAGGGCGGGCAGGTGTTTTCGGTCGCCGAGTCGGCGACGCTGAAGGAGGCTGCCGAACTGCTCGATTCCCGCAAGGTCGGCGCGATGGTGATCCTCAACGAGGGCGGGGCGGTGATCGGGGTCATCTCCGAGCGCGATATCGTACGGAACGTCGCCAGAATCGGCGCGGCGGCCCTGAAATGCACGGTGGGCGAGGTGATGACGCGTAATGTCGTCACGGCCAAGCCGCGGGAAACCCTCGAAACGGCGATGGACCGGATGACCGATCGGCGGATCCGCCACCTTCCGGTAATCGAGGCCGGCAGGCTGCTCGGCGTGGTGTCGATCGGCGACTTGGTGAAATGGCGGATCGCGGAAGCCCAGTCCGAGATCGAGGCCGTCCGGTCTTACATCCAGCCGTAGCAATCGGGCCGAAAAGGGTGCGGCATGACGCCGGCGGGTTTGGGTCCGTCGCGCAAAATCGCGCCATATGACCTTTGAAAGCGGCGTTTTCGGCTGTTCGTCGCCCGCGCGAGTAAGTCCTGTGGAAAACGCGTGATTTCCACATTCTCAACCAAAAACCGCTTGCGCAGCGATATGTGTAGGCGTATATCCCGCCCTCCCGTCGACCACAGTTGGTCTTTCGCGGGCCCCACAACGGGCCCGAGGTAGCAGCTGTCGCTCTTTTTCTCGGGTTTTTAGGTGGTCCTGTGGATCGCTGAAAAAAGTCGAAGAAAGGTTGTTGACGGGAAAGAGGGCAGGGGCTTATACCCCGCGCCTCATCGCAAACGGGGCGGCCGACAAGGCCGGACGGATGCGGCAGATGGCCGGGTGAAAGCCCTTTTGTCTGCGGATGTTTGACATTGTGAGTGGAAGAGAAACGCGGGCGGCGATGTTGCTTGCAGGGTTCTCAAACCAGCCTCGGCTGGGATGAAGCCCATATTCGACATCGACGGTTTGCGTTTATCTATGGAAAGCCAGTTTATACGGCCCAACGTGAGTTGGGTTTAGTGTGAACGGGTTTCCCGTCAAATATACGCAAATGCTTTGCAGCGACCCTTTCCATTACGGATCGGGTTTCGTCGGAATCGGACCTCAACCTGAGAGTTTGATTCTGGCTCAGAACGAACGCTGGCGGCAGGCTTAACACATGCAAGTCGAACGCCCCGCAAGGGGAGTGGCAGACGGGTGAGTAACGCGTGGGAACGTGCCCTTCGCTTCAGGATAGCCCCGGGAAACTGGGAGTAATACTGGATACGCCGTATTGGGAAAGATTTATCGGCGAAGGATCGGCCCGCGTTAGATTAGCTAGTTGGCGGTGTAATGGACCACCAAGGCTACGATCTATAGCTGGTCTGAGAGGATGATCAGCCACACTGGGACTGAGACACGGCCCAGACTCCTACGGGAGGCAGCAGTGGGGAATCTTGGACAATGGGCGCAAGCCTGATCCAGCCATGCCGCGTGAGTGAAGAAGGCCTTAGGGTTGTAAAACTCTTTCGCCGGAGAAGATAATGACGGTATCCGGAGAAGAAGCCCCGGCTAACTTCGTGCCAGCAGCCGCGGTAATACGAAGGGGGCTAGCGTTGTTCGGAATTACTGGGCGTAAAGCGCACGTAGGCGGGTTTGTAAGTAGGGGGTGAAATCCCAGGGCTCAACCCTGGAACTGCCTTCTAAACTGCAAGCCTGGAGGTCAGGAGAGGCGAGTGGAATACCGAGTGTAGAGGTGAAATTCGTAGATATTCGGTGGAACACCAGTGGCGAAGGCGACTCGCTGGACTGATACTGACGCTGAGGTGCGAAAGCGTGGGGAGCAAACAGGATTAGATACCCTGGTAGTCCACGCCTTAAACGATGAGAGCTAGTTGTCAGTAAGCATGCTTATTGGTGACGCAGCTAACGCATTAAGCTCTCCGCCTGGGGAGTACGGCCGCAAGGTTAAAACTCAAAGAAATTGACGGGGGCCCGCACAAGCGGTGGAGCATGTGGTTTAATTCGAAGCAACGCGCAGAACCTTACCCACCTTTGACATCCCGTGCTATCTAGAGAGATCTAGAGTCCCTTCGGGGCGCGGAGACAGGTGCTGCATGGCTGTCGTCAGCTCGTGTCGTGAGATGTTGGGTTAAGTCCCGCAACGAGCGCAACCCTCGCTTCTAGTTGCCAGCATTTAGTTGGGCACTCTAGAGGAACTGCCTGCGCCAAGCAGGAGGAAGGCGGGGATGACGTCAAGTCCTCATGGCCCTTACAGGTGGGGCTACACACGTGCTACAATGGCGGTGACAGAGGGATAATCCCTTAAAAGCCGTCTCAGTTCGGATTGTCCTCTGCAACTCGAGGGCATGAAGTTGGAATCGCTAGTAATCGCGGATCAGCACGCCGCGGTGAATACGTTCCCGGGCCTTGTACACACCGCCCGTCACACCATGGGAGTTGGTTCTACCCGAAGACGGTATCCTAACCGCAAGGAAGGAGCCGGCCACGGTAGTGTCAGCGACTGGGGTGAAGTCGTAACAAGGTAGCCGTAGGGGAACCTGCGGCTGGATCACCTCCTTTCTAAGGATGTTCGAGAGTGTCCAGTCTCACTGGACTTCGAGAGCTCCCTAGCAGTCGGACTATCTGACTTCGGTCAGACGTCACGGCAAAAACAAACGCGGTTTCATCGCCGTCCTCGTTTCTCTTCCGTGAACCTCTCGCCCGCCTGGTGATCGCATCAGGGAAGGGGAGAGGGATTGCGAGCCCAGTAACGGCAACCGCCGCGGGTGAAGGCCCGTAGCTCAGTTGGTTAGAGCACACGCTTGATAAGCGTGGGGTCGGCAGTTCAAATCTGCCCGGGCCTACCAGCGTCTGTTCTACCGATGCATAGCGGTTTTTCCCCAGCGTGGTTTCTATGGGGCCATAGCTCAGTTGGGAGAGCGCTAGCTTTGCAAGCTTGAGGTCGTCGGTTCGATCCCGTCTGGCTCCACCAAACTCTGGTGGATCTCGCAATCATTCCACTCATCAGTTTCGACTGGTTCGCCGCAAGGCGCCCCGGTTGAATTGACATCGTGAAGGAGGCCGTTCGACCGGCGCTGTACCCCAGCGCTCCAGGTCGGACCAAATACAACAACTAATCGTCTAACCAATCGTCCGTACGTGGACGCGGGAGGCTTGGTCGCCCTCTCTATGCAAATAGGGAGGCGGACATGTTCTTCACCACGTATGGGTTTTGTTGAGTGATCAAGCGTCAAAAGGGCGTTCGGGGAATGCCTTGGCTGTAAGAGGCGATGAAAGACGTGGCACGCTGCGATAAGCTTCGGCGAGGTGCGAGCAACCTTAGACCCGGAGATTTCTGAATGGGGAAACCCACCTCAGAGATGTAAGTTGAATGCTGTTCTTCGGAACAGTATTCGGTCTTACATTTCATATACGAGGTATTTTAACCTGAATTCATAGGGTTAAAAAGCGAACCCGGAGAACTGAAACATCTCAGTACCCGGAGGAAAGGACATCAAACGAGACTCCCTTAGTAGTGGCGAGCGAACAGGGACCAGGCCGTGCTCTGAAACAACGAGAACCAGCTGGAAATCTGGGCCATAGCGGGTGATAGCCCCGTATCGGTAAAATGAAGAGCCGTTAGAGTAAGGCGGGACACGTGAAATCCTGTCTGAAGATGGGGGGACCACCCTCCAAGCCTAAGTACTCCTTACAGACCGATAGCGAACTAGTACCGTGAGGGAAAGGTGAAAAGACCCCCGACGAGGGGAGTGAAACAGAACCTGAAACCGAACGCTTACAAGCAGTGGGAGCGAAAGTGACCACATACCTTTTGTATAATGGGTCAGCGACTTAGTTTAACGAGCAAGCTTAAGCCGATAGGCGTAGGCGCAGCGAAAGCGAGTCTGAATAGGGCGCCCAAGTTCGTTGAATTAGACCCGAAGGCAAGTGATCTAGGCATGTCCAGGCTGAAGGTGCAGTAACATGCACTGGAGGGCCGAACCCATGAATGTTGAAAAATTCTGGGATGAGGTGTGCCTAGGGGTGAAAGGCTAATCAAACTTGCTGATAGCTGGTTCTCCGCGAAAACTATTTAGGTAGTGCGTCGGCTGAATACGTCAGGGGGTAGAGCACTGGATGGGCTAGGGGGTCTCGCAGACTTACCAAACCTAACCAAACTCCGAATACCTGACAGTAATAGCCGGCAGACACACGGTGGGTGCTAACGTCCATCGTGAAGAGGGAAACAACCCTGACCGTCGATTAAGGCCCCCAAGTAATGGCTAAGTGGGAAAGCATGTGGGAATGCTGAAACAACCAGGATGTTGGCTTAGAAGCAGCCATCATTTAAAGAAAGCGTAACAGCTCACTGGTCAAGCGTTCCTGCGGCGAAAATGTAACGGGGCTCAAGCCATTCGCCGAAATCACGGGCTCGAAAGAGCGGTAGCGGAGCGTACTGTAAATCTGTGAAGGGTTATCGTGAGGTAGCCTGGAGATATCAGTAGTGAGAATGCTGACATGAGTAACGACAAACAGTGTGAAAGACACTGTCGCCGAAAGACCAAGGGTTCCTGCGTAAAGTTAATCTGCGCAGGGTTAGTCGGCCCCTAAGGCGAGGCGGAAACGCGTAGTCGATGGGAACCAGGCGAACATTCCTGGACCAGGAGGTGGTGACGGATTTCGAAAGTCGTACAGACTTACTGGATTGTCTGTGCGGCCTGGAAGTCCCTGGAAATAGCCCCTCCATTAGACCGTACCCGAAACCGACACAGGTGGTCAGGTAGAGTATACCAAGGCGCTTGAGAGAACTATGCTGAAGGAACTAGGCAAATTACACGCGTAACTTCGGGATAAGCGTGCCTCATTAGAACGCAAGTTTTAGTGAGGGGCACAAGCCAGGGGGTGGCGACTGTTTATCAAAAACACAGGGCTCTGCGAAGCCGCAAGGCGACGTATAGGGTCTGACTCCTGCCCGGTGCCGGAAGGTTAAAGAGAGGTGTGCAAGCATCGAACTGAAGCCCCGGTGAACGGCGGCCGTAACTATAACGGTCCTAAGGTAGCGAAATTCCTTGTCGGGTAAGTTCCGACCTGCACGAATGGAGTAACGACTTCCCCGCTGTCTCCAGCATAGACTCAGTGAAATTGAATTCCCCGTGAAGATGCGGGGTTCCCGCGGTTAGACGGAAAGACCCTGTGAACCTTAACTATAACTTCGCAGTGGCGTTATCGGTGGTTTGTGTAGGATAGGCGGGAGGCTATGAAGCAGGGGCGCCAGCTCTTGTGGAGCCAACCTTGAAATACCGCCCTAATCTTCGGTGACGTCTAACCTCGACCCATTATCTGGGTCAGGGACCCTGCGTGGCGGGTAGTTTGACTGGGGCGGTCGCCTCCCAAAGAGTAACGGAGGCGCGCGATGGTAGGCTCAGTCCGGTCGGAAATCGGACGCTGAGTGCAATGGCATAAGCCTGCCTGACTGCGAGACTGACAAGTCGAGCAGAGACGAAAGTCGGCCATAGTGATCCGGTGACTCTGTGTGGAAGGGTCATCGCTCAACGAATAAAAGGTACTCCGGGGATAACAGGCTGATGATGCCCAAGAGTCCATATCGACGGCATCGTTTGGCACCTCGATGTCGGCTCATCTCATCCTGGGGCTGGAGCAGGTCCCAAGGGTATGGCTGTTCGCCATTTAAAGAGGTACGTGAGCTGGGTTCAGAACGTCGTGAGACAGTTTGGTCCCTATCTGCCGTGGGTGTAGGAAATTTGAGAGGATTTGTCCCTAGTACGAGAGGACCGGGATGAACATACCTCTGGTGGACCAGTCGTGACGCCAGTCGCGTAGCTGGGTAGCTATGTATGGACAAGATAACCGCTGAAAGCATCTAAGCGGGAAACTTACCTCAAAACCAGATTTCCCTGAGAGCCGTGATAGACTATCACGTCGATAGGCCGGGTGTGGAAGGTCCGCGAGGACTGTAGCTTACCGGTACTAATTGCTCGATAGGCTTGATAACTCTCAAGACCCATACGTGGCGACGAACATGTCGCCCGAATAAAGTTCTCCAGATATTTAGTCTTTGATCTGGTGCAGAACTATAAATATCGACGATCATTAGACGATCAAAGTTGTTGTAGGCATTTGGCTTTGCTGACCTGGTGGTTCTGGCGGGGGTTCCCCACCCGATCCCATTCCGAACTCGGTCGTTAAGTCCCCCAGCGTCGATGGTACTGTGTCTTAAGGCACGGGAGAGTAGATCGCTGCCAGGTCTGCCAAGCCAAATGCACGCTGCTCCGCCGAAAGGTGAGAGCAGGGCCTCCTTCAAGATTCGCATCCTCCCCGGATGCGGAACGCGGCTCGGCCGGTTGTGTGTGGACCTCGTCCACATCGGCCGGATAGGGCCGCGAAGTCGTTTCTGGCCTTGCGCTGGAGACGGTTCAGGGGTTCGCTTGGCGTATCGGACGCTAAGCGAAATCGGTGACGCGGGGTGGAGCAGTCCGGTAGCTCGTCAGGCTCATAACCTGAAGGTCCTAGGTTCAAATCCTAGCCCCGCACCCAACGAGAACGGCCCCGCTTCGGCGGGGCCGTTTGCGATTGTGGCTCGGTGCTGCGCGCCGGTCGGCCTAGCCGTCGGCCCGCCCAGCTGTCGGGATTGCGGCGCCAGAGCGTTTGCGCCAGCGCTCGGCAAGCCTTCCACCCCAGTCGCGACCTGGCGCCTCGATAAACCTGTACGTCAGTGTGGAGAGGAGCAGCGTCAGGGCAATCATGCCGGCGATCACGAGATTGCCGATCCAGATGTTGGCGCCGATCAGCGTCCTGCCGTCCGCTGCAATTGGGCCAACCAAGCCGATGCCGGATTGACCGCCCCACCAAAGCAGCAACGACGCCGTCACCGTCAACACGACCACATGGTTCATGTAAACCGAGTAGGACAGCAGTCCGAGTTGACGGGGCAGGTGTGTTCGCAGGAAGGCGCTTATCCATCCCCGCTCGCACGCAAACACGTACACGACAGGCGCGTAGGCGAGCGGGGTAAGCTGAAAGGGACAGCCGAAGAGCATTGTCGCCAGCACGACGATGACCGCCGCGATCTCGGCAATTGTTGCGGCGATGCGGTTGACCGCCGCGTTTTCTCTCCATGTCGCTCGATAAACACGCTGGGTCAGCGCGCCAGCCGCGAAGCCCGCAATACAGTTCGTCAGCATGCCGACCGATACGATGGGCAATGTCGATGTGAGATTGAAGGCAATGGCGGCCACAAAGATGCACGCAACAGCAATGATCGCCCGGGCGCCGAGCAGGGCCCATATCAGCGCGAAGATCACGTAGGTGTAGAATTCGGTCGAGATCGACCAGCTCGGAAAGTTCCAGGTGAAGTGGTTTTCGACGCCGAGCCCCTGCAGAAGCAGCAGGTTGGTGAAGATCGCGGTCATGTCATAGAGGTCGCCGTCGAAGACCGGCCCAAGGTCGAATGCCGGGCGCACCAATGCCCAGAGCAGCAGGGCGCCGAGGGTCGCGACGTGCAGGGGATAGAGCCGCCCGAAGCGTCGCAGCATGAACGGAATCACGCCTGCATCCCTGGTTGCGAGTCTCTCCTCGTAAGCGTGTGAGATCACAAAGCCGCTTAGGACAAAGAAGAAGGTGACGAGAAGGTCAGCATGAGCGACCAAGGGTGAACCGCGGAGCGACCAGTTGGCGGCTTGGCTGAAGTGGAACAGCATGACCATCGCCGCGGCGATGCCTCGCCAAGAGTCCAAAGCATCGAATCGCCGTTCCAATTCGCTTCTCTTCGTCCGTCCCATCTCGACAGTAAGCAAACGAATGACGAGCGCCAGACCACTCGCGTGTCAGGTATGTGCGGTCGTCTTGGGTGACGCTATCCTGCAGGCATGACCCAGAAGACCATTCGCGGCCTCCATCCTTCATATCGCGACGATATCGCGGATCTCGTCACGCGCCGGCCATTGCCTGGGCCGAAGATCGAGCAGGTCGATCCGTTCCTGTTCCTCAATCATCATGGGCCGCAGGTTTATCCGGCGAACAATCGCGGGCTGCCGTTCGGGCCGCATCCGCATCGAGGCTTCGAGACCGTCACCTTCATTCTCGATGGCGAGCTGATGCACCGGGATTCCGGCGGGCATGAGAGCGTCATCCGCGCGGGCGGGGTGCAGTGGATGACTGCGGGCTCGGGCCTCGTGCATGCGGAGCTTTCACCGGACGCGTTCAAGCGGGCGGGCGGTCCGCTCGAGATCCTGCAGCTCTGGGTGAACCTGCCGGCGCGGCTCAAGATGATGCCGCCGAACTATCAGGGCCTGCAGGCTGACCAGATACCGGCGATCGAGGCGGCTGGCGGGAAGGCGCGCATCAATCTGATCGCAGGCGAGTGGGGCGGCCGCACGGGGCCGGTGAATTCGATCACCGGCAACTTCATGACCACGATCGATGCGCGGGCGGGCGCGCGGCTCGATTTCGACGGGCTCGAGAAGCGCAACGTGTTTCTGTACGTCGTCTCCGGCAATGTTCGCATCAACGGGCGTGACGTGACGCAGCATCATATTGTCGAGCTGGATCGGGATGGCGGCGAATTGACGATCGAGGCGGCGAGCGATGCGAGCCTGTTGTTCGGCCACGGCGATCCGATTGATGAGCCTGTCGTCGCGCACGGACCATTCGTGATGAATACGGTCGATGAGATCCGGCAGGCGATCGTCGACTACCAGGCCGGAAAGTTCGGCGCCGTCACGGCGTGACGGCCACACCGAGCGAGCGGTTGCCAGCTTGCACCGCGCGGATAAAGCCGCGCACGTCCTCGGACAGGATCGCGCCTTCGGCCTCTTCCTCGTACATCATGTGGCCGCCCGTATAGCATTTCGTCCGAACGCGATCGGCCGCCTCGGGGAGATCTCGCCGCGCCATCTCGGTGCCTACTGCGCAGGAGACGAGGTCGTCATACATGCCGCCGGCGACAAAGATCTCCATCTCCGGAGCGGCCGCCACGAGTTCAGGCATCGGGCTGTCGGAGATGGACAGCGATGCGCCGAAGTGCGCCGCGAAATTCACAATCGATAGGGCAAGCCCGTCATCCGGTCGTTCCGGCGCCGCGCCGGGGCGGAAGGTCAACGACGACATTGTGTCCTGCAGCTCCGGAAAGAGGTGGGCCGTTTCAGGCGTGAGCTCGACGATCGAGCCGTCCGCCCGCGTGATCTTCATGGACTGGCGTGGAATGAAGGGCAGCCGGGTGTAGCCGCGGTCGTCAAACTCCTGGCCGACATAGATGCGGTCGGGATTGAAGCCGAGCGTCTTGCGCAGATCATCGACGATGGCGCGGGAGATCCATCCACGGCCATCATCATTCCATGCCCGCAGATCGTAAGAGTTGGGATTCCGGATGTCCGGGAACAGCAGCGTTGCATGCTGTCGGCTGAGATTGCTCAGCGAGGCCGTCGTGGCCTGCGGGTTCAGCGGCATCACCGTGCTGGCTATCTGCTCTTCCGAATAGCCAAGGAATTTCTCCAGGCCGTCGGCGAAATCCTTCCAGGCGGATCGATCATTGGCGGTCAGTTTTTCCGAGAGGCCGTTGGCCCATTCGACGGTGGCGTCATGGATGTCCGCCTCGGATGTGTATTCGGGGTCTTCAAGCAAACCGCGCTTCAGCGACAACGCCGCATAGCCCGGCAGCCGGAAGGCGCCATCGATCGCGGGTTCGAGCCGTTTGCCGACCAGCGAGTAGCCGGAGATGAGGACAAGCGCCTCGGGCGCGATCTTTCGCGTCAGCAGCTCCTCGGTCACCAGTTGTGCGCGGCGGACGCCATAGCTTTCGCCAATGAGGATGGCGGGGCGGTCGACGCCGCCATTTTCGCGCAGGTAGGTCTCGATGAACCTGGCGAAGGTGTAGGCGTCGACACGCTGGTTCAGCAGCGCGCTGCGGTTCACGCCTTTGGCGTAGCGGCCGAAACCGGTCTCGATCTGGTCGAGAAAGACAAGATCGGCCACGTCCAGCAATGTCGCTTCATTTGACTTCAGCGCGCCATTGGCCAAGCGCTTCGGCCCGAAGGCGCCGTAGTGCAGGGGCGTCGTGTTCGCTCCCGATCCGCCATTCCAGACGAAAGCAACCGGGCGGGTTTCGCCGCGCCTTGGGGGCGTGGTGTAGGCCACGTAGAACATGTCGCCGATCAATGCGCCGTCGGAGCCGTTGATGGGCATCAGGCCGGCGGTGGCGGTGTAGGAGAGCTGGCGCCCCTTGAGGGCCAGCGTGTGACTGGTCGTGACGGGAGCGGGCGCTTCCTGCGCGACTGCCGCACCGGCTGTCAGCAGCGCGAACGCCGCCGCAATGCAGAATTTCCACGCCATCCCAACCCTCCGACGCATCGGGAGAGGTTGGGCCAAACCTCCTGCCAGTCAAATGAACTCAGCGGCTGATGGCAAGCCGCTCTCCGGGACGTGACGGTTCGCGACGGCTTGGCGCACTTGCGGGTTTGGGTCACCCGGTTAGGTTGCGCCGGAAAAGGGAGACGGTGTTGCTGACGTGGATGAGGCGCATGGGGCGGAGGCTGGGTGCGATAGCGCTGCTGGCCGTGCTCGTGCGCGCTGTCATTCCCGCCGGCTACATGCTGGCCCATGCGGACACGGATTCGGGCCGCTATCTCGTCGTCGAGATGTGCGACGGGCATGACACCGCCAAGCAGGTGATCGATCTCGACACCGGCAAAGAGATCAAGCTCGACAAGCTTCCCAAGAAGACCGGCGGCGATCCTGGCTCCGCGCCGTGCGTGTTCGCAGGCGCTATCGCGATGGCGCAGCCCGTAACCGTGGCCGAGCCCGTTGAGTTCCTCACCGAGCACCAGGTCGATTTCGCCGCCGTGCGCGACCTGCGCCCCGGCCGCGGCATCGCCGCGCCGCCGCCGCCGTCGACCGGACCGCCGTCCCTGATCTGAGCTGACATCGCCGCGCGTGGCCCTGAGCCTGCGCGATTTTTCATGCTTTGATCGAGTTCAAATCTCCATGTCATCACGTCTTTTGCGCGCCGCAGCGTCGGCGCCGTTCCTGATACTTGCAGCGCCTGCCTTCGCCCAATCCGCTCCAGCGGATGACCAGCAGCAGGCCCGCGATACAGTCATCGTCACCGCGACCCGCGACCCCGAAGATCCGCCCGTCGTCGCCGAGGCGCGAGAGCGCCTGTCGGAAACGCCCGGCGCCGTCGCGATCGTTTCAAACGAAAGCTATGCCGGACGCCATGCGACCGGCCTGGTCGACATGTTGCGCGATGTGCCCGGCGTCTACATCCAGAAGAAGTGGGGCGGGGATACGCGCCTTTCCATTCGCGGATCCGGCATCGGCAACAACAATCACCTGCGCGGAACGCTGGTGGCGCAGGACGGCATGCCGATGAACGAGGCGGACGGCTTCGGCGACACACAGATGATCGACCCGTTCATTGCGCGGTTTACCGAAGTCTACAAAGGCGGAAACGCGCTGCGTTATGGAGGCGCGCTGCTCGGCGGCGCCATCAACATCATCACGCCGAACGGCCAGACGATGCCAGACCAAGGCGTGCTGCGCGTCGAGGGCGGCGACTACGGTACGTTGCGCGGACACGTCAGCGCGGGCGGCCAGTTCGGTAACTGGGACGCATTCGGAGCTGTCTCCGGCTACAAGACAAACGGATGGCGGCGGCAGAGCGAAGGCGAGTGGCAGTTCGCCTCCGGCAATCTCGGCTACACATTCGGCGCCGATCAGGAAGTGCGCGCCTACGTTTCTGGCGGATATATCCACCAGCAGATCCCCGGTTCGCTCTCGCTCGCACAGGCGATCAATTCGCCAGAGCTGGCGAACCCGACAAACGTCACGCTGAATTACCAGCGTGACCAGTCGGTGCAACGCGGTGCGGTGCAGACACGCTGGCGGTTCGACGCGAGCACGGTGTTCGAAGGCGGCGTCTATGCGACGCACAAGGAACTCGACCACCCGATCTTCCAGGTGATCAATCAGGAAAGCGATAACTGGGGCGCATTCGGCCGGATCGACTGGGAAGGCCAACTGTTCGGCATGGACGCCGACTTGTTCTACGGCCTTTCCTACAGGGCGGGCGAGAATGACGCCAAGCAGTGGGTGAACCTTGCGGGCTCACGCGGCGCTCTCACGGCGCAGAGCTATCAAGATGCCACCGGACTCGACGTGTTCGCCGAGGGCCGGCTGTTCGTGATGGACGGTTTCGCGCTGGTTGCGGGCGGCTCCTATGGCCGGGCCGAGCGTGACTATCGCTCCGTCGCGCCCAGCGCCGTGGTCGTCACCGACAGCGAGACCTATGACTGGTTCTCGCCGCGTGTGGGCTTCATCTGGCAGACCCCGGAAGGCGCGCAGGTGTATGGCAACGTCACGCGCTCGGTCGAGCCGCCGAACTTCGGTGGGCTTGCTCCAACGACGGGTGGTTTCCAGCCGCTGAAGGAACAGGATGCGTGGACGGCCGAGATCGGTACACGCGGGCGCGTCGACAATCTTGTCTGGGATGTCGCCCTCTACCGCGCCGAAATCGACAACGAGCTGCTGACCTTCTCGGTTGATCCGGGCGCTGGCATTCCGGCGGCGACGTTCAACGCGCTTGACGGAACGATGCACCAGGGCCTCGAGGCGGGGCTCGACTGGGAGATCACAGACGGGCTGCGCCTGCGCCAGACATACATGTGGTCAGACTTCCGCTTCATGGATGATCGACAGTATGGCGACAACAGCCTGCCCATCGTTCCCGAGCATTTCTACCGGGCCGAGCTGAAAGGGACGGTCGGGAATTTCTGGTTCGCGCCGTCGCTGGAATGGTCGCTGTCGGATGCGTGGACGGATTATGCGAACACGTTCGAGGCGGGTTCCTACGCCACCTTCAATCTCAATCTCGGCTACGAGTTCGAGGGCGGGCCGACGGTGTTCCTCGATGTGCGGAACATCTTCAACGAGAACTACATCTCCAACTTCACGCCTGTCGTGAACTGGAACGCAGCCACTGCCGCGCAGCGCATGATCTTCTTCCCGGGAGATGGGCGTTCCATCTACGGCGGCGTATCGTTCGCGTTCTGAGGACTGAAGCGGGAACGATCCGGCGCGTACAACGTTTTTCCAGGTTCGGGAGGAGGCGGGATGGTTTCCCTGCGTGTCATGATCGTCGAGGATGAACCGCTCATTGGCGCGGCGATGGAGATGCTCGTTCAGGAGATCGGCGGTGAAGCGCTGGGGCCGTTCATGAACCTGCGGGATGGCCTCGCGGCCGCCGGGTCGCTGGACCAGATCGATTGCGCGCTGCTCGACTGCAATCTCGGGCGGGATGTTTCCTGGCCGATCGCCGACACGTTGGCTGAGCGCAATGTGCCGTTCGCTTTCACCAGCGGAAAAGGGCTGAAGGATATCGAGCCGCGCTTTCAGCAGCGCCCGGTTTTCATCAAGCCTGTCGACGACACCAAGCTGAAAACCTTCATTCTTCAGCACGTTCGCGACTGACCCCGAAATTCGTTGCGCGAACGACGGAAACTGCCCAGTTTCAGATTTAATCCTCCGCAGTACTTATATGAGACTGTGCGCGGGGCTCGATGTCGTAAGGACATTTGGCCTTGCAAAGCGGTTGGTTATCGAATATCGATAAGGTTGGGTGTCAGGGCCCTCCAAAAATTAGAAACGGTTTCTGGAGAGAGGCCCGCACATGAGCCTTGCGCTCTCGACACTCCTCTATGAGTGGCGACGCTATCTGGCCGCCATCATCGCGCTGGCGTTGGCCGGCGTGCTGATGCTGGCGCTCGGCGCCATGTTCATCGGCATCATGCAGTCGTTCACCGTGACGATCGACAAGTCGCGGGCGCAGCTCATCATCCTGGCGCCAAACGCCGAGGCGAGCGGCGGACCGGGCGGCGGGCCCGGGCCGCTGCCCAAGCGGGTGGTGCCGCTGATCTACCGCCACCCCGACGTGGTCGAGGTGCAGGATCTGCCCGACGATTTCGGCCGCTTCATCGGCCCGGGGCAGCCTTCGCCATCGTTCGTCAACATCATGATCATCGACACGTCCCCCAACGGCGTGACCTTGCCCGAGGACTTCACCGAAGACATGCGGCGCGCGATCGAGGCGCCCTTTGCCGTGGGCATCGACGTTTCCGCCCAGCGCCAGCTTGGCGTGAAAGTGGGCGACGCGGCGGTGCTCAACGGCCGGACGGTCCGCATCGCCCTGATCATGGAGGGCTACGCCAACAGCCAGATGCCCAGCATCGTGATGTCGCGGCAGACCCAGCGCCTGATGGGCCGCGCCAATGACGAGCAGCTCGGACTCCTGATGGTGCGCATCAAGGGGAATCCCGCTGACGAGAAGAATATCATCCGGGTTCGCGATGAGCTGAACGCACTTTCCGATGGACTCTATCGCGCATGGACCAAGCCCGAACTTACCGCCTCGACGACGCGACAGATGATGCAGGAAGGCTTCATCGCCATGCTGATGCTGTTCATGAGCGTGATCGGCTTCGTTATCGGCGTGGTCATCACCTGGCAGACGCTGCGCGGGGCCATCCTCGCCAATATCAAGGAATTCGCCAGCCTGCGGGCGCTTGGCGTGTCGATGGGCCAGTTGCGCGGCGTCGTGATGGAGCTGTCGCTCTGGGTCGGCGTCCTCGGGATCCTGGCGGCCGGCGTTTTGATGTTCGGGATTGCGTGGGCCGCTTCGGCTATCAACCTGCCCATGGGCTTCGAGGCCGGCTCCATCATCCAGACGGCCGTCCTGCTGCTCATCATCTCGATCGGTTCGGGCGCGCTGACACTTGGAGCCCTCAAGAAGGGCGAACCCGCGGACCTGCTCAAATGATCAACGCACTCCGCAAGAAAAAGCCCGAGTTCGAAGACGCGGTCCAAACCGCTCCGGCGCCGCGCCCCGAGGAAGTGGGCAAGCGCTGGGCGATCGAGGCCCGTGGCATCAAGAAGAGCTTCAAGGCAGGCCAGATGATGGTCGACGTGCTGAAAGGCATCGACCTGCTGATCGAGCCGGGCGAGATCGTGCTCGTCATGGGCCCGTCGGGCTCTGGCAAGTCGACGCTTCTGGCCGCTGTGTCGGGATTGATGAAGCCTGACAAGGGCAGCGTGATCGCGCTCGACACCAACATCTGGAAGATGTCGCGCAGGAAGATCGATCGTTTCCGGCTGACCAATTGCGGCTTCATCTTCCAGGGCTTCAACCTGTTCCCGGCGCTTACGGCGAGCCAGCAGGTGCAGATCGTGCTGAAGTTCATGAAGCAGGGCGCGCGTGCGCGGAAGGCTGCTGCCGAGGCGACGCTGAACGATGTCGGTCTTGGGCACCGGCTCGGCAATCGGCCGGATCGCATGTCGGGCGGCGAGAAGCAGCGTGTGGCGATCGCCCGTGCGCTAGCGAAGAAGCCGAAGCTGATCTTTGCGGACGAGCCCACCTCGGCGCTCGACGGCGAGAACGGCAACATCGTCATGACGCTGCTGCGCAAGTGCGCCAAGGAGCAGGGCGCGACCGTGCTCTGCGTCACGCACGATGCGCGCCTCGCCACGTTCGCCGATCGCATTATCACCATCGAGGATGGAGTGATCACGTCAACGAACGCTGATCCCGCCCTGTTCGCACACCATCACTGAGAGAACGGAAAACCGTCATGAAACGCCTCCCGGCTCTGATCCTTGTCGCCACGAGTGCACTGGCGCTGGCCGCCTGCGGCGGTCCGCCGCCGGGCGCAGGCCCCGACGCCGGCGCAGCCAAGATCGACCCCGCATCGATCAACACGCCTTACGCCGCCATCTCGGCCGGCAAGGTCGATATCGAGGGCGGTCTCGTGGATGTCGCAGCGCGCGCCGCTGGCATTGTGCGCGAAGTTCTCGTGCAGGAGGGCGACAAGGTGAAAGCCGGCCAGATCCTCGCACGGCAGGAAGACGACGACAGCCGCCTGTCGCGCAACCGCGCCGCGGCGCAGCTGGAACAGGCCGTCGCGCAGCTGCCCATTCTGGAGGTGCAGCTCGACGCCGCGATCCGCGAGGAGAAACGGCTCGACCGCCTGACTTCGGAAAATGCCGCATCTGAACAGGCCTTCGAACAGGCGCAGGACCGCACAAAGCAGCTTCGGGCGCAGGTCGATGCACAGAGGGCGTCAATTGCCCTCGTCCGCGCGCAGCTGGCCGAAGCGAACTATCAGGTGGAACTGCACATCATCCGTGCGCCGACCGACGGAACGATCGTCCGCCGGTATGCCAATCCGGGTTCCGGCGCCTCGACCTTTTCCGTCACGGCCATGTTCCAGCTCCAGCCCGCGGCGCAGCGCATTGTGCGCGCCGAAGTTGAGGAGCGGTCGATCAATGCAGTGAAGATCGGGCAGAAGGTGGAGATCGTTCCGGAGTCCGACCAGCAGTCGAAGTATTCCGGCGAGGTGATCCGCATCGCCGGCGTGATGGGCTCGCGCAAGCTGCGCTCGGACGATCCCAGCGAGCGCGCCGACGAGCGCGTTGTCGAAGTCGTGGTCAACGCCGAGGAGGCGCCCGTTCTCGTCGGCCAGCGTGTGCTGGTGAAGTTTCTCAAGGATGGCGCACCGGAAGCCGCTGCGAAGACGGCCGAGAGGTAGTTCTTACGGGTTGGGTTCCAGCACGAATACCTCGCCGCCGATATCGACGATGTAGATATTGCCGTCGCCGTCAGTTCCGAACGCAACGACGGAGTCGATCGTCGGGCCCGCTGGCGTAGGCGTGAATTGCGTCGTGCGCACGGTGTAGCTCGCCGACGGGAACACGCTTCCGATGGTGAGGTTGGCGATCGGCACGGACCACAGCGCGTCCGAGCCGAAGTCGCCAAAGATGTATTGCGCCTGCAGATCCTCGATCGGGCCACGGTAGACGACGCCGCCAGTAACGGTGGTGCCGACGTTTGGCGCGCCGCTGCGCACATACTCGGTGACCGGTAGCGTGAAAGCAGCGCTGTTCGCGCCGCCATTATAAGCCTGCGAGCCTTCGCGCAGGTTCCAGCCGAAATTGATCAGCGAGCTCTGGTTTGCCGGAACCCGGTCGATCTCTTCAATAGCGCTCTGGCCGACGTCACCTATGAACAGGTCGCCGCCCACGCGATCGACACTCATCCTGAAGGGATTGCGCAGGCCGCTTGCGTAAATCTCGGGAAGGCCGCCCGAGCTGGCGAATGGATTTCCGGTCGGAACGGCATAGTCGCGCGCATTGTCGGCCGGGAAGGCGTCAGTCGTCGGGTCGATGCGCAGGATCTTTCCGAGCAGCGTGTTGTTGTCCTGCGAGGTGCCGCTGTTCGATCCGCCATCGCCGAGGCTGATCAGCAGGCGGCCGGAGCGGTCGAACTCCACCGTGCCGCCTTTGTGGTTAGTGGCCGACGGTTGAGCGACAGTGAGGATGGCGTCGGCGGTCGCTGGGTCGGCAACCGCATAGTTGTTCGCTTGCGTTTGATACTTACGGATTTCCGTGACGTTCGAACCAGAGGGATTGAGGTGGAGATAGAATGTCCGGTCTGTCAGGAAGTTAGGTGAGAAGGCGATGCCCAGCAGGCCTTTCTCTCCGGCGTTGTCGATCTGACCGGTAAGGTCGAGGAGATTGTTCGCCTCAAAGTTTCCGGTCGAGGGATTGAGGATGCGGATGACGCCGCCGCGCTGCACGATGGCCACGCGTCCCGATCCATCTGGAAGTCCGGCGGCATAGATCGGAGCAGCGAGACTAGAGGCAACGCGCCGGACGCGGAATCCGTTGGCGACATTGGCGACCGTGATGGCCACGTTCTGCGTCACTGTGTTTGTACCGTCCGAAGCCGTGAAGCTGATGTCATAGACATTGTTGCCGCCAGCGTCTGTCGGGGTCTCGAAGTCTGGCTGTGCGGCGAAGCGCACTTCGCGCGTCACGGGGTTCATCACGAAGCGCGCCGCATCGGCGCCGCCGATCGTCGTGCCGTAGGTGATCGTGCCGCTCTCCGGATCGGTCGCGACCGGGCGATAGACGACGCCAATCGCGTTCTCTCTCGTCGAGGCGGTCGCGGCTGACGTGAACGTTGGCGGAGCGTTGGGACCGGCTGGCGGTGGAGGCGCAGGTGGCGGCGGTGACGGGGGGCTGGAGCCGCCCCCTCCACAGGCGACCGCGGTGGCGGCCAGTGCAGCGAGAAGGGTGGCCCGAACAACGTTCGTCATGCCTGAACTCCACGTGCCCGCCGTTGGCGAGAGTAGAGCGTTGAAATGCGACGGAAAGCCCCTCGCCCGGGATTCTCGTTGCCTTTGAGAATGGTTCTCAATATAGGGGTTGGATGGATACGGGGTCGATGACAATCGGGCTGGACCGGCTTGCCAAGGGCAAGGTCGGGCGCGTCACGGGATTTCTGGCCGATGACCAGAAACTGGTCGCGAAACTGCGCGAAATCGGCTTTGCCGAGGGGGATGAAGTCGAACTGCTCGGCAAGGGCTGGCTCGGCGGCGCGCCACTTTCGATTCGCCTGAACCGTACCGTCATCGCGCTCCGCAAAGGGGAAGCGGCGCTGGTACAGGTGGAGCTGGCAGAGTGACGACTTCGACATTGCGGCTCGCTCTGGTCGGCGCTCCCAACAGCGGCAAGACCACACTCTTCAACGGGCTTACGGGCGGCCTCGCCAAGACCGCGAACTATGCAGGCACGACGGTCGAGACACGCAGCGGGCGGTTCGAGACGCCGGGCGGGGCGAATGTCACGCTGGTCGATCTGCCGGGCATCTATGGGTTCGAAGCGCGCTCGACCGATGAGAAGGTCGCGGTCGAGTCCATCCAGGGCAAGCGCGGCGAGCCCTCGCCGGATGCGCTGATCCTCGTTGCAGACGCCGCCAACCTGCGCACCCACCTGCACACCATTCTGCAGATGAAATCGCTGGGGCTGCCGGTAATCGTCGCGCTGAACATGATCGATCTGGCCGAGCGCGATGGCGTGAAGATCGATGTGCCGAAGCTGTCCAGCCTGCTGGGCGTGCCGGTCGTGCCGACGCGGGCAACGCGGAAGGCGGGGCGCGAGCAACTGATCGCCAAGATCGACGAAGTGCTGAAAGCGATGCCGCCGGGAACTGTGGTCGGCGAGCCGGCGCATGACCTGCGCGCCCTGCAGCGCGAATCCCGCCGGATCGCAGACGAGACGATGATCGAGCCGGCGATGAACAAGTTCACCCGTGCGATGGATGGCTGGCTGCTGCATCCGGTGGCGGGAGTGCTCACGCTGGCAATTGTCCTGTTCGTGATGTTCCAGTCGGTGTTTGCCTGGGCGACGCCAGTAATGGACGGCATCGAGGCCCTGTTCGGTTGGCTGGGAGAGCTGGCGGGGGCGGGCATCCAGAACGAAATGCTGCGCAGCCTTGTCGTGGATGGCATGATCGCAGGCGTGGGGTCGGTTGTGGTGTTCCTGCCGCAGATCACCATCCTGTTCGCGTTCATCCTGTTCCTCGAAGCCTCGGGCTACATGGCCCGGGCGGCCTTCCTGATGGACGAGCTGATGCTGCGCGTCGGGCTCAACGGCCGCGCTTTCATTCCGCTGCTGTCTTCGTTCGCCTGCGCGATCCCGGGCGTGATGGCCGCGCGCACGATCGAGAACGAGCGCGATCGCCTGACCACCATCATGGTGGCGCCGCTGATGACATGCTCGGCGCGCCTGCCGGTCTATGCGTTGCTGATCGGGGCATTCATCCCGGCCCAGCAAGTCGGTATCTTCAACATGCAGGGTCTCGTGCTGTTCGGCCTTTATGTCGTGGCGGTGCTCAGCGCCGTGCTGGTCGCTTTCGTGCTTAAGCGCACGGCCACCAAAGGGCCGCCGCAGCCGCTGGTGATGGAACTGCCGACCTACAAGCTGCCCGTGCTGCGCGACTACGTGCTCGGTTTGCTGCAGAAGGCGTGGGCGTTCCTGAAGCGCGCCGGCACGATCATCTTCACGACGTCGGTCGTCCTGTGGTTCCTCGTGACGTTCCCGCAGACGCCGGAAGGCCATGCGCCGGAACTGGGCGCCAGCTTTGCGGGCATGCTCGGCAACGTGCTGCTACCGATCTTCCAGCCGATCGGATTCAACCTTGCCATGGTAATCGCGCTGGTGCCGGGCCTGGCCGCGCGCGAAGTGGCGGTTGGCGGCCTTGCGACGATCTACGCGGTGCAGGGCGGCGAAGATAACGTCGAGGGCCTTGCGGCTCTGCTCCAGAACGCCTGGACGCTGCCGATGGCCCTGTCCTTCCTCGCCTGGTACGTCTACGCGCCGCAGTGCCTGGCGACCCTGGCCACCGTTCGCCGCGAGACGAACTCGTGGAAATGGACAGGTTTCATGGTCGTCTACCTGTTCGGCCTCGCCTACCTGGCCTCGCTGGCGACCTTCTGGATCGCGACGGCCCTCGGCGGCTAGGACAACCGCTTCCGTTTTTGCTAGTGGTTCACCGCGCCAGCGAAGCGTGGGGAGAGCCGCATGCCGAAGTTCAAGACAGCCATCCTGCTGGCCGAGGACATGAACGCCACAGGAATCGTCGTTCCGGACGAGATCGTGGAGAAGCTGGGCGCAGGCAAGAAGCCCAAGGTCTCGGTCACGCTGAAGGGCTACACCTATCGCAGCACCATCGCCGTCATGGGCGGGAAATTCATGTTGCCGCTGGCGAGGGAGCATCGTGACGCCGCAGGCGTGAAGGGCGGCGACAAGGTTGAAGTATCGCTTGAACTCGATACCGCCCCGCGCGAGGTCGAGGTTCCGAAGGACCTAGCCGCCGCATTGAAGAAAGCCGGCCTGACAAAGGACTTCGCGGCGCTGGCGTTCACGCATCGCAAGGAGCACGTCCGCGCCATAGAGGAAGCCAAGGCCCCGGAAACGCGCCTGCGCCGGATCGAGAAGGCGGTCTCAATGGTGGCTGCAAAGAAGAAGTAGCTACTTGGCTTCTTCCGGTTTCGGCTGAAGCTGCTGTTCGATGCGCTCCAGAAGCGCAATCTCGGAATCCAGCACTTGAGCATCCGCCTCCGCCACCTTGCGCAGAGCGGTCTTCAGGTTACCGGCGCCGGTTTCGGTCAGCAGCACGTTCGCCAGTTCGATCAGGCGATCCAGCTCTGGAAGATCTTCCGGCCGGGCGCAGATTTCGCGGAAGCCCTCACGGTCGAAGTCGCCGAAGAGCTTCACCGCGATTTCCTCGGACTCGACGATCTCGCGGTCATCGACCTTCCCGTCGATCGTGACCATGCGCGCCATGAAATCGCGCACCAGCGTGAGGAAGATCTCCTGCCCGTCGCGCTCGGCCGGCGCCATGGGACGCCATTCGTCGGCGAGCATGTGATAGTAGAGGGTGGTCAGGTCTTCCTCGATGGGCGCGAGGTTGTCGAGCGTCGAGGTGCAGGGTTTGTCGTTGAAGAACTTGGCCAGTACGCGGTCGTCTTCAAGCACTGCATCAAGTTGCAGGCCGAGCGACGTGATCCGGGTTTCGGTTGACGGGTGGGAGTCGGTCGGGTGCGACTGGGATTCGCCAAGCGCGAACTCGATTGCGGGCGGGAGCTTCTGACGGTCCACGTCGAACTTGATCTGGTCGGAGAAATTCCGGACCAGATTGCGCGAGAACCGGCCCTTGCGCGCCCGTCCGATCATGCTGTCCATCGCGCCGCGCCAGACGGATCCGCCGACCGACGCCTTCAGAAGCGAGTAGGCGACATCGTCCGGGCTTGCGGCCTTCGCGCCCAGCTTGTCGGCGCGGGATTCGCGCTCGCGGCTGATCCGCCCGTGGACGCCGCCGAACACAAGGACGAAATCCTCGAGCAGCAGGCGCGACGGCGTCATCAGGAAGCCCGGCACGGTCCAGCGCCGCTCGCTGATCTGCGCCACCGCGCCGTGCATACCAGCGAGCGCGGGGGCGAAGCGCATGGAATACTGCGTGTCGGCGCCGGAGAAGTGGCCGAGTTCGTGGCCGACGACGGCTTTCAGCTCGTCCGCCGACAGGAGGTTCATCAGCGACAGCGACAGGTGGAGCGTCTGGCCCTTGAGAGGCGTCTTCAGATAGGGCGTCTGCACCGGCGCGCTGGTGGCGAAGAAGGTCGGCTCAAGCCCGAGCACCACATTGTCCGGCACGCGGCCGCCCGTGCGCTTGGCGACATCGCGAATAAGCAGGCCGAGGCGGGGATGCTCGTAAAGGCTGATCGGTCGTGCGGCGATGAAGGATTTCGGCACACGGAAGAAGGCGAGGCTCTGTGTGAGCAGCACCCACAGGACGCCTGCAGCCCCGAGGCCAAGGATAGCCAGCGCGCCTGCCGGCATTTCGTCTGACCACTGCAGAGCTGAGAGGTAGGCCGCGGCGCCAAGGATGGCGAGGTGTGCCAGCCCGAGCCCCATCACGAGAATAAGGTTGGCGAGTGCGTAGATCGAGAAGCCCATGGCGAGGAACATGCGGTGCATGCCGAGCAGCGCGGCGGCTATCCGGTTCACGGCCAGGAGGGCGATAGTGACGGCGAACGTCGCAATGGAGCCGAGGCCGAGCCAGCCCAATTCCACTGGTCCGTCGCACGCCCAGGTGCGGCTCAGCGCCAGATCGACCGCGCAGCTGCCCCAGGCGGGCGTCGCCGACAGGCCGGAACTGAAATCCGTGATGCTGGTAGAAGCGAAGATCGAAACGCCAAGTCCGATCAGCGGCGCAACAAGGCTGACCAGGACGACTTTCAGGAAACTCATGCTCCACCCCCGTGAACGCCCGTCAAGAGTGGGCGCCAGAGAGGCGGCAAGTCAACGGAGATGCGCTGCCCGGACTATTCGGCGGCCTTCAGGGTGGGCGCTTCCGGCGTCCATTTCAGGCGCGGCGAGCGGGCGGCGCGGGTTTCGTCCAGCCGTTTCGCAGGCGCGAGATGCGGCGCGGACTTCAGGGATGGATCCTTCTGGACCGCACGGCGGGCGATCGACGCAAGCGCATCGCAGAAGCGGTCGAGTTCGGCCTTGCTTTCCGTTTCGGTCGGCTCGATCAGCATCGCGCCGTGGACGACCAGCGGGAAGTACATCGTCATCGGGTGATAGCCCTCGTCGATGAGGCCCTTGGCGATATCGATGGTTTCGACGCCCGTGTCTTTCAAGAATGAATCCGAGAACAGCGCCTCGTGCATGCAATAGCCCTCGAACGCCGGCGACATCAGCGGTTTCAGGCGGGCGAGGATGTAGTTGGCGTTCAGCACAGCGTCTTCCGCCACCTGCCGCAGGCCATCCGCGCCATGGCTGAGGATGTAGGCGAGAGCGCGCGTGAACATGCCCATCTGGCCATGGAAGGCGCACATGCGGCCGAACGAGTCCGGCGCCTCGCCGTGATGCTCCACGAAGCGCAGGCCTTCAGCTGTCTTCGTGATGAACGGCACGGGCGTGTAGGGCGCGAGGGCCGCCGAGAGCACGGTCGGGCCCGAGCCCGGGCCACCGCCGCCGTGGGGCGTCGAGAACGTCTTGTGCAGGTTGATGTGCATCGCGTCGACGCCAAGGTCGCCGGGACGCACGCGGCCGACGATGGCGTTGAAGTTCGCGCCGTCGCAGTAGAAATAGCCGCCTGCTGCGTGGATCAGGTCAGCGATTTCCTTGATGTCGCGCTCGAACAGGCCGCAGGTGTTCGGGTTGGTCAGCATGATGCCGGCGACGTCGGACGAGTCCTTCAGCTTGCCTTTCAGGTCCTCCAGGTCGACGCGCCCGTCCGCGGCTGCGTTGATCTCGTCGATGATGAAGCCGCATTGCGCGGCCGTGGCCGGGTTGGTGCCGTGCGCCGAGACGGGCACCAGCACGCGCTTGCGATGGGGCTCGCCGCGCGCGTGAAGCGCCGCGCGGATCGCCAGCATGCCGGCGAGTTCGCCGTGCGCGCCGGCCTTCGGCGTCATCGCTACGGCGGGCATGTTGGTCAGCTTCATCAGCCAGTCAGCGAGTTCCTCGATCACTTCGAGCGCGCCCTGCACGGTCGATTGCGGCTGCATCGGGTGCACGTCGGCGAAGCCCTTGAGGCGCGCCACTTTCTCGTTGAGGCGCGGATTGTGCTTCATTGTGCACGAGCCCAGCGGGAAGAGCCCGAGGTCGATGGCGTAGTTCCTCTGACTGAGGCGCACATAGTGGCGCACGGCCTCCGGCTCGGTGAGACCGGGCAGGTTGCTCGGCTGCGAGCGCGTGACGCCGCCGAGGCGGCTCTTCGTGCCTTTCGGCTTGGCAAGATCGACGCCGGTCTTGTCCTTCGAGCCGATCTCGAAGATCAGTCCTTCAGCCTGCAGCAGGCCTTTCGAGCCGGAGACAGTCTGCGTGGGGCCATCGCCTTCTACGGCGGAGAGCGATGTGGGACGGCCTTGCGAGTTCATGGTCATTAGAGCACCTGCGCCAGGGCGGCGGCGTAAGCCTTGATGTCGGATTGCGTGCAGCACTCGGTTGCTGCGGCGACGATGACGTTGTCGAGGCCGGCGCCTGGGAACAGGCGCGAGGCGCGGACGCCGCCGATGACGTCCTGCTTCTCGAGGGCGGCCAGCACCTGGTCGGCAGGCTTCGTAGTTTCGAAGGCGATTTCGTTGAAGTAGCGCGGTGTGAGGACGTTCACGCCTTTCACCGCGGAGAAAGCGTCGGCGAGATCGCAGGCGGCTTCGTGGTTGAGGGTGGCGAGGTGGGTGAGGCCCTTGTCGCCCAGCAGCGTCATGTGTGTGGTGAAGGCCAGCATGCAGAGGCCGGAGTTAGTGCAGATGTTGGACGTCGCCTTGTCGCGGCGGATGTGTTGTTCGCGCGTGGAGAGCGTCAGCACGAAGCCGCGCTTGCCGTCGGCGTCCAGCGTTTCGCCGCAGAGGCGGCCGGGCATCTGGCGCAGGAATTTCGACTTGCAGGTGAAGAGGCCGACATAGGGGCCGCCGAAGCCGAGCGGCACGCCGATCGACTGGCCTTCGCCGACCGCGATGTCTGCGCCCATTTCGCCGGGCGTCTTCACGAGGCCGAGCGAGACGACTTCCGTGAACACCGTCACCAGCAGCGCGCCCTTGGCGTGGGCGGCCTCGCCGACCGGCGTCAGGTCCGTGACCGTGCCAAACACGTTCGGCGACTGGCCGATGACGCAGGCGGCTTCCTCGTTCACGGCCTTCGCAAGTTCGAGTTCGCCATCCACGGCGGGCGGAAGCTGGATCACCTTGATGCCGGCGGCTTCGCATAGCGTGCGTGTTGTGTCGGCATAGTGTGGATGTAGGCCACCGGACATGATGACCGTGTTCCGCTTCGTCACGCGGCAAGCCATCACCGCGGCTTCGGCGCAGGCGGTGGAGCCATCATACATCGAGGCGTTCGCCACCTCCATTCCGGTCAGCGCCGCAACCTGCGTCTGGAACTCGAACATCGTCTGCAGCGTGCCTTGCGCGATCTCCGGCTGGTAGGGCGTATAGGTCGTCAGGAATTCCGAGCGCTGGATGATGTGGTCCACACTGGCCGGGATGTGGTGCTTGTAGGCGCCACAGCCGACGAAGAAGCGGCCATCGCTCGCCGCACGGTTCTTGCGCGAGAGCCGGCTCATGTGCCGCTCGACTTCCATCTCGCCCTGATGGTCAGGCAAGCCGGGGACCGGGCCCTTGAGACGCGCTGACGCGGGCACGTCGCCGTAGAAATCGTCCACCGACTTGGCGCCGATGATCTTCAGCATCTCCGCGCGGTCATCTGCGGTGAGGGGGAGGTAGCGCATGAACTAGGCCTTCTTCGTCATTTCGGCCGCGAGCTGCATCGCGGATGGATCGGTTGAGTGGGCGAAGCCGTTCTGCACCGCGGCGCGGTCGGCTTCGTTCCGGTTCTGGGAGAGCTTGCGAACGCCGTCGATCGCGTCGATCTGCAGGCGCAAGCCCGTGATGGCGGCCAGCATCTTCGCGACGTACTCGTCCGGCGCATCGCTGACTTTCCATGGAACCGCGGCGGGCTGTTCCATCATGTCTGTGATGCGGCTCACCTGGTTGCGCAGCGCGTCGGCGTCGCTGAACGCTTCAACGGCGCCGGTCACCTGCACGGCGATGTAGTTCCAGGTCGGCACGACCTTTCCGTGTTCGCGCTTTGACAGGTAGAGCGAGGGTGTCACGTAGGCATCGGCGCCGTTGAAGATCGCCAGCGCCCGCACAGATTTCGCAGCGATGGTCGCCAACGGGTTGTTGCGGGCGACATGGCCCTCCAGTGACACGGGCATTCCCGATGCGTCACGGTTGAGGATCATCGGGATGTGCGCCGCCTGTGGTCCGTTCTCGCTCGAAACGACCAGCGTCCCGAAGTGGCGGCCTTCGATGAAGGCAGCCAGCTCGGCCTGATCGTCCATGCGGAAATGGACTGGTGCGTGCATCACTGGCTCTCGCAGAACTTCGTGTAGGCGGCTTTGTCCATAAGGCCAGAAAGCTCGCCGGCGTTCGAGAGCTTGAGCTTTACGAACCAGCCATCGCCTTCCGGGTCGGCATTGACCTTGGCCGGGTCGTCAACGATGGCGGCGTTGGCTTCGAGCACGTCGCCCGAGACCGGGGCGTAGACGTCGGAGGCGGCCTTCACCGACTCGACGACAGCCATGTCGCCTTCCTTCTTCACTTTCTTTCCGGTGTCCGGCAGTTCGACGAACACCACGTCGCCTAGTTTCTCGGCGGCGAACGCCGTGATGCCGACGGTGCCGACGTCGCCCTCGACGCGGATCCACTCGTGTTCGCTCGTGTACCAGGTGGTCATTATGGGTCCCTCTCAGCGTTTGTATTTTGCAGGAACGAAAGGCAGCGTCGCGACTTCGGCGTCCAGCGGCTTGCCGCGCACGATCAACTTCAGCGGGGTGCCGGCCTTCGCGTAGCTCGTGTCGACATACCCCTGCGCCACCGGGCCGTTCACCGTCGGACCGAAGCCGCCGGATGTGACGACGCCAACCGTCTCGCCATCGGCGTTCTGGATTTCCGTACCTTCACGCGCGGGCGCACGGCCGAGCGGCTTGATGCCGACACGCTTGGACGGCACGCCATTCTTGAGTTCGCCAAGAATACGCTGGGCGCCCGGGAAGTCGCCGCGTTCGCGCCGGGCCTTCGAGATCATCCAGGACAGGGACGCCGCCACCGGCGTCTTGGTCGCGTCGATGTCGTGGCCATAGAGGCACATGCCGCCTTCGAGGCGCAGGGAGTCACGCGCGCCAAGACCGATCGGCTTCACGCGATGGTCTTCCAGCAGGCGGTTGGCGAACGCCTCGCCATGTTCGGCGGGCACCAGGATCTCGAACCCGTCCTCGCCGGTATAGCCGCAGCGCGTCACGAGGATGCGGCCGTAGGCCGAATGCTCCACGCGGGTGAAGTTCATGAAGGAGAGAGCGACGGCCTGCGGAAGGATGCCCATGATAACGGCTTCGGCTTCCGGTCCTTGTAGCGCAATCAGAGCGCGGTCATCGCCACGGCGCAGTTCGGCTTCCTTGCCGGCTGCCTTGGCGATCAGCGCGAAGTCGTCCTCCTTCGTGCCGGCATTTACGACGATGTAGAGCATGCCCTGCCGCGTCGGGTCCGCCGGCCGGCCGATCATCAGGTCGTCGATGATGCCGCCATTCTCGTTGAGCAGGACGGTGAGCTGCACCTTGCCGGGCGTGAGCCCAGTGATGTCGGACGGAACCAGCCGCTCGACAATCGCGGAGACCTGTCTGTGCGCCTCGTCGCCGCCGCCGAGTTGCGGGAGGGCGAGAAAGCTCGGGCCCATGTGGCTGACGTCGAACAGCCCCGCATGCGCGCGCGTCCAGTTGTGTTCGGCCATGATGCCGTCGGCATACTGGATCGGCATGTCATAGCCGCCGAACTCAGCCATGCGCGCGCCGAGGCGAACATGCATCGCATGCAGCGGCGTTTTCTTCAGGGGAGTATTCGAGGCTTCCGACATAACCACTCCGACAGCTACGCAGCGTCGCTTTCGCGACCCACGCCCCCGCTGTCGGATGTGCCTGAGAGATTCACGCCGCCTTCTGGCGATGCTTACTCCGTCGGCGGCCGGCTAACCGGCGCTTTCCAGCGTTGTCGTCACTCCCGCGGCCCTTGTTGCCTGAGCGTTTCCTGGGCGGTTGCGCCTTCGGCGGTGGCCCATTCCCAAAACAAGGATTGGTTCCACTCTCTCCCGCGGGGATCGATCGACCTGTCCACACGGGCGCGCCTCACGGCTGGCCCATGCGTCAAAGCCATCTGCCCCTAGGGTGGGTGGGGCGTCAATGGCGAGGCTGTCGCAAGGCTGGGGATGGCCTCGATTCGCTCGTGCTTAGAGCCCCTTCAGCCAGTCGATCAGCAAGCGGTTGGTTTCTTCCGGCTGTTCCTGCTGGTTCCAGTGGCCAGCGCCTTCGATCATGTGGAAACCGCGCAGGTCGGCGAAGTGGTCGCGCATGCGCGTTTCCACGTCGCGGCCGAACATGCGAATGCCGACGTCGGCCGTGCCGGCCATGAACAGGGCAGGTTGGGTGATCTTCTGCCCCGCGTATTTCGACATCAGGGCGAAGTCGCGGTGGAAATTGCGATAGCGGTTCAGCGGCCCACGGAAACCGGACTGGGTGAATTCGCTGACCATGTAGTCGATGTCTTCGTCCGGCAGCCAGTCCGGGAATTTCTCGGGATTGATCATCCCGGACAGCAGGCCCTCGCCATGCTTCTTGCCGGCGGGCCAGTCGCCGCGCGCGGGATCGCCCGACCACGCATAGTAGATGCGGCGGACCGTATCGCGCACGTCGGCCTCGAGTTCCCTCTCCGCGACGCCCTCGTCCTGGAAATAGACCATGTAGAAGAACAGGCCGTTCTCGGTGAACAGCTTGCGCATGATGTCGATGATCGGCGCCGAGCCATGCCCCATATGCGGGATCGACATGCCGGCGACAGCCGTGAAGCGCTGCGGATCGATCAGCGCGGAGGCCCACACGATCGGCGCCCCCCAGTCGCGGCCGACGAGGATCGCCTTGCCGCCGCCCAGTGCATCCGCCACCGCCTGATTGTCGGCGACAATGGATGCCATGTCGTAGGCTTCCACCGCATGGGGCTTCGAGGAGCCGCCATAGCCGCGCACGTCAATCGCCGCTGCCGTGAATCCGGCTTTGGCGATAGGCCCCAGCTGATGTCGCCAGGACGACCAGCTTTCCGGAAAGCCGTGGACCAGCAGGACCAGCGGCCCTGCGCCCTCCACGGCGACCCGGATCGACTGGTCACCGGACTGGACGTAACGGAACTCATGGGCCATATAAGGCACTCCTCGGCGACCGTATGTATCGGTTGCGCTTTGCGGGCAAAGCCGGACCCTGTCTGGGCCGTCCGCACCTTAACCAAGCTGGCGCGTGGGAAAAGGCGTAGGCCCAAATTCCCGGAGCGAGCCGGCTAGAGGCTGCGCACCGCTTACGGCAGGCAATCCCTTCCATAACGACATGCGCATGGAGGATTTTCCCATGCTCCTCACGATGATGAAGGGCAAACTCCACCGGGCCGCCGTGACCCAGTGCGATCTGCACTATGAGGGTTCGTGCTCCATCGACATGGATCTGCTGGAGCAGGCCAACATCCTGCCGCACGAGCGCGTCGACATCTGGAACATCACCAATGGCGCGCGCATCTCGACCTACGCCATCGAGGCGCCGCGCGGCTCGAAGACCATCGGCATCAACGGCGCCGCCGCCCGCTATTTCCAGACCGGCGACCGCGTGATCATCGCCGCCTTCGCCCAGATGGACGAGATCGAAGCGAAGCAATGGGCGCCGTCCGTTGTGAAGCTGAATGATCGCAACGAAGTCGTCACCGGGATCGCCTGAGCAGAATAAACGAGGCTTCCTCCCCAGAAGCAGAAACGTCGCCCGCTATGCGCGGGCGGCGTTTCCAATTTCAGGCGTCGGTGTTTGCTATTTCGTCAGCTCGAACACCACGTTCACCGTTTGCGTCAGCGAGACTTCGCCAGCGGCGATCGGGGTCGCTTCGGCGGCCATGTCCTGCATGCGCATGTTCATCATCATCGGCACGGGTTGCGGGAAATAGTCCTGCTCGCTGATCGTGACGATGCGCTTCACTTTATAACCGACGGCCTGCGCATAGAGCTCGGCCTTCGCCGCGGCGTCCTTGATGGCCTCGATGCGGGCGCCGTTCTGGTGCTTCTCTGGCTCGTCGATCGAGAACGACACGCCGTTGATCGTGTTGCCGCCGCCCTTCACCACCGCGTCTAGCGTCTTGCCCAGCGTATCCAGCTTGCGGACCTTGATGCTGAGCTGGTTCGAAGCCTGGTAGCCGGTGAGGCGCGGGCGCGCATTGTTCGGATACTCATAGACCGCGTTGAGCGAGATCTGGCCCGTCTGCATGTCGCGGTCGGCAATGCCGGCCGCCTTCACGGCGTTGAAGACGCCGTTCATCTGCGTCGCCTGCTGTGCCATCGCCTCGGCCGCCGTCTTGGCTTCCGTGGTGACGCCGACCGAGATCATCGCGATGTCGGGGGCATGATCGACCGTGCCCTTGCCGGTCAGCGTGATCGTGGTCTCGGGCTGGATCGTGCTCATCGGCGGCGCGGGATAGGGGCCCGGGCCCGGCGGTTGCGCCATCGCCATCGGGGCTGTCGCGCAGCCCGCCAGCGCGGAGGCGGCGAGCAGGGATGAAGCAAGGCGTGTCATCGTGGGGACCTTTCTCGTGTCCATTCGTCCGTCATCGGGGAGCTTAGCGGACATGCGGTGGATTCCTCAGCCCAAATGGGGCGGGTTCGTGACACGGCAAGCGCCAACTTGCGGCGCGGTGTGGCGGACTGGGAACGCGACGGCAGCGTGGCGGAAACGCAACGTTATCCAGCGCCAAGCAACAGCGCGTTCAACACGAAGTAGGCGCCGGTCAGCCCGATCGAGATCAACATGATTCTCGCGAGGTCACGGTCGAGGCGCATCTCGCGCTCGCGGCGCAGTCGTCCCTGCGGCCCCTCAAGGATGGGCGTCGTCTCGATGTAGTGGTCGGAGCGGAACGGCATCAGCGGGTTGGCGATGAGCTTCGCGAGAATGGCGCCGATCACGAGGATACCAACCAGCAGCCAGGCGAGAATGATCGACACGATCGTCCACACCATCCCACCCATCCAGTCGAACTTCTCCCCGGGCCGCTGCATGCCGCGGGTCATCATCCCCATCCCGGCGAAGGACAGGATGTGCAGGTCGATGAGCGGAGGAGGCGGTGGCAGGCCGACGCCGAACAGCGGCGCATGCACCACTTTCGAGGCCGCATCCGACAGCGAGCGATAGGCCATCAGCGCCTGCTCGATGTCGGCCGCCGTGGGCACGGCGAACTGGCGCTGCACGATGCTGATCAACGGCGGCACGCTCAGCACGATGCCGATCAGGTAGAGCAGGTATTCGCTCCGCTTCGCTGTGGCCGTGTCTGTGGTCATGGCGCCGAGGCTAGCACATCCTGAGAGCCGGTGAGTACCATTGTAAAAGCACCTTCAGCGCGACCGGCCCCGGGCGCTTACAGGCCAGATGGCGACCAGCGTGTTATCCTGCACGACATGGTAGTGGTCGTAGAGGTTCACGGTTGGGTCGCAGTGCGGAGCTGTCAGCACGACGCGGTCGCCCAGCTTGAAGCTTCCTGTCTCGGCCCTGATGGCGCCGTGTTCGTCGCCCATGAAAAGGAAGCTCGAATCCGCCGGCGCGCCAGCATGGATCGCGGGAAGGCCTCCATCGGTCGCCATCGCCTTGAAGCCGGCGTCCACGGTCGCCATCCCCTCGGCGTTCGCGCTGATCACGCTGGCGTCGATGAAGAGGGACGTCGCGAACGGGTTACCGCCCGGGCCAGGAATGTCGCAGTCGAGATACTGCCGGTCCATGAAGACATAGGATCCCGCCTGCAGCTCGGTGAGAACGCCGATCTCCGCGTCGATCACATGCGTGCCTGTTCCGCCGCCGGTGACGACTGGGGCGGGCGCGCCTCCTTCCGCTAGAGCGGCCAGGACGGTCTTCAGATAGTCGAACCGCCGCAGTAGTTTTTCGCGGCGCTCCGCGAACGAGGCAATGTGCTGTTCGCGACCACAATAGAACTGTACCCCCGCGTATCGCAGCGAGGTCGAGTTCATGATCGCACGCGCCAGTGCGACCGCAGCCTCCGGCGAGGCGACACCGGTTCGGTGGATACCGGGGTCAACATCGATCAAGACGTTGAGGGGTTTGCTATCCTTGGCAGCCGCGTGCGCTAGCGCTGCCACGTTGTCGGGATTGTCAGCTACGACGCGGAGATCGGGTAGACGCGTATTGAGAGTGATCAACCGAGCGATCGCCTGCAACGTCACGACAGGCGAGGTTATCAGGATACTGTCGATGCCTCCGCCGTCGGCAATGGCTTCCGCTTCGCCGATCTTCGCGCAGCACACGCCGACAGCGCCAGCTTCGACCTGCAGCCGGGCGATATGGTTCGACTTGTGTGTCTTGGCGTGCGGACGCAACACGAGGCCGTTTGTACGCGCGAACATCGCCATTCTTGCAATGTTTGCTCCTAAAGCATCGAGATCGACGACCAGCACCGGCGTGTTGAGGCTGGCCCGGCTGCCCTGCTGGCCGATCAGGTGCGCGTGCAGTTCGCGGTCATCCATCTTTCAGCTCCTGCCCTGTTCTCGCGCCAGTCGCGGTCCGGCGTCAAAATGTTTGTGCGCCAACCGGGGCATGGTACCGATGAGTTATGTTCGATGTGATTGTCGTTGGGGCAGGCAGCAGCGGGTGTGCTATCGCCGCGCGCGCCTCCGAGAATCCGAACTGCACCGTGCTGCTGCTGGAGGCCGGGCCGGATTACAGCGACCTCGCGAAATTGCCGTTCGACCTGATCAATGGCCACAACAATTCCTATTCTGCGCACGACTGGCGCCTTGAGCACAGCCCGGTCCGCGACAGAACCGTTCGCTTTCCGCGCGGCCGGGTGGTCGGCGGGTCCAGCGCGGTCAACACCGCGATTGCACTGAGGGGCATGCCCGAGGATTTCGAAGAGTGGGCAGGCTTGGGTCTCACTGAATGGAACTGGCGCGGCGTTCTGCCAGCCTATCGCCGGCTGGAGCGCGATCTCGACTTCGGCGATCGCGACCATCACGGCGATGCTGGCCCGATTACCATTCGCCGCTACCCGCGCGAGGAGATGACTCTCCAGCAGCAGGCATTCCTCGATGCGGCGCGCGAGCTTGGCTATCCGGACTGTCCCGACGCGAATGATCCAGATGGATGGGGCGCCGGGCCACAGCCGATGAACAAGTTGGGCCGTTTACGTGTTTCGTGCGCCATTGGCTACTTGGCGCCGGCGCGCGCCCGACCCAACCTCACGATCCGTGGTGACACACAGGTCGTGCGTGCTCTCTGCGAGAATGGCCGCTGCGCGGGCGTTGAAGTGATCGACCAGGATGGCAGTCCGCAATGGATAGCAGCGCGGCTTGTGGTATTCTCGGCCGGCGCACTCATGACGCCAGCGCTTCTCATGCGATCAGGTCTGGGCCCGCGCGGGCAGCTCGAACGGATCGGCGTCGATGTTATCAATGACGCGCCAGGCATTGGCCAGAATCTCCGCGACCATCCCGCGCTTTCCGTCACGATGCAGCCGAAGGATCCCTCGATCGTCGACCATGATCGCCCGATCATCCAGACCATCCTGCGCTACACCGCCGAGGGTTCCGACAAGCGCAACGATCTCCAGATCGAGATGATCGCCTTCAGCGGGAAGAAGGAGCGCCCGCAGTTCGCGATCGCCGGCGTTCTCGAATACCAGCATGGCCAGGGAGAGGTGACGCTTGCCTCCGCCGATCCGAATGCGCCGCCGGTCATCCATCAACACTTCTGCGAAGACGAGCGCGATCTCGCGCGGCTGGTCTCATGCTATCGCGACGTCCTGGCGTTCACGCGCACGCGAGCGGTGGGCGACCTAGTCGAGAGCATCGACTTCCCGCGCGGCGGAAATCCGACGGACGAAGAAATTGCCAGTCTGGTCCGCCGCTTCGCAGGCAGCGGTTATCACCCCTGCGGCACTGCCAAGATGGGCGTTTCTTCTGATCCCACCGCCGTGGTCGATCAGCATGGTCGTTGCTTCGCCATGGACGGGCTTGTCGTTGCCGACGCCTCGATCATGCCGCTGGTTCCACGCGCCAACACGAACCTCACGAGCATCATGATCGGCGAGAAGGTTGGCGAATGGCTGCGCACGCGGCCCGCGCTTTACGGCTTGTGAGGTAGAGATGGCGGTCGACATCATCATCCGCAACGCCCGCATCCTCGACGGCAGCGGCGCCGCCGCATTCGAGGGCGATATCGAGATCGATGAAGGCCGCATCAGGAGCGTGGGGTCGGCCACAGCGACGGCGCGACAGGAGATCGACGCAAAGGGGCAGTGTCTCTCGCCGGGGTTCATCGATGTGCACAGTCACGACGATGGCGCGTTCATCCGCTACCCCGACATGCATTTCAAATTGTCCCAAGGCGTAACCACCTGCGTGTGCGGCAATTGCGGCTTCAGCGCGATCCCTGCAAAGCCGGGCGAAGACCCCGGACCGGCAAGCGGCGGCATCATCAGCGGCGCCGCCGGAGAGTTTGCAGACCTCGAAGGATATTACGACGCCGTGCTGGCCAAGCGCCCCGCCATCAACGCGATCATGCTGGTCGGCCACAACACGGTTCGCGCCCAAGTCATGGGGATGGAGGAGCGGGCGCCGACATCCGCCGAAATGAAAGACATGCGTGCGCTCGTTGCGCAGGCGATGGAGCAGGGCGCTTGCGGGTTCTCCACGGGCCTGATCTATCGGCCCGGCCGTTGGAGCGACACGGAGGAAGTGACCGAACTCGCCCGCGAAGCAGCCGCCCATGGCGCTCTCTACACCACGCACATGCGCAACGAAGGCGATCGCCTGCTCGAGGCGGTGGAAGAAACGCTGACGATTGCGCGCGGCGCAGGCGTTCACGCGCACATCTCGCATCACAAATCGGCGGGGAAGCGCAACTGGGGCAAGGTGCGCCAGTCTCTCGACCTGGTCGATCAGGCCCGGGCGGCCGGCCAGAAGGTGACGCTGGACGTCTATCCCTACACGGCCGGAAGTGGCCGCATGATCGAGTATTTCCGCCTCGACAAGATCGACCGGGATTTCGCCGAAACGATCCGTATCGCGAACTGCCCCGCCTTCCGTGAATTCGAGGGCCGGATGCTGAAGGACATCGCCGCGGATCGCAGCGAGGACATCGCCGATACCGTGCGGCTCATCCTGACCGCGCCCAAGGGCGACCGCACGATCTGCATCCACTTCATCATCGACGAGGCGGATATCGAAGCCAATCTGCGCTATGCCGGGATGATGGTGGGTTCTGATGGCATTCCCACGCTCAACGGCAAGCCGCATCCGCGTCTGTTCGGTACATTCCCACGCCTGCTTGGTGAGTATGTGCGCGGACGGGGCGTTCTCACGCTGGAGGACGCGGTCGCGCGAATAACATCGATCTCAGCTGACACCTTCGGGCTCAAGGAACGCGGGCGTATCGCGGCCGGTCATCATGCGGATATCGTGCTCTTCGATCCCGACACCGTCGCCGACGCGGCGACCTATGACGATCCGAAGCAGCTTTCAAAGGGGATTTCGCTTGTCATCGTCAACGGCGCCGTGGCGTGGTCTGACGGAGCGTATTCTGGCGCCGGGTCAGGCCAGATGCTGAGATATCGACACGACAACTACACCGGCAACACCTGACTGATCTGATCTTGACGACGCGCGCCGGCCGCTGCGCGCATGGGAGTTCTGTGATGACAAAAGCGAAGCTGGGATCGCCTCTTGAAGGCCTGAAGGTGCTGGACCTTTCGCGCGTTCTCGCGGGCCCGTTCGCGAGCCGGATGCTGTGCGATCTTGGCGCCGACGTGGTGAAGGTCGAGCCACCAGAGGGCGACAGCACGCGCCTGTGGGGCAAGATGACCGGAGGCATCTCCGGCTATTTCAATATGGTCAATGTCGGCAAGCGGAGCATCTCCATCGATCTTCGTGCTAAGGGAGCGCAGGAACTCGTGCTCGCGCTCGCCGCCAAGGCTGACGTTGTCGTCGAGAACTTCCGGCCCGACGTCATGCCACGTCTCGGTATCGGGTATGAGCGTCTTGCTGCGGTCAATCCGCGTCTGATCATGCTGTCGATTTCCGGCTTCGGCCGCGACGGGCCGGAATCGCAGCGACCCGCCTACGCGCCGATCGTGCATGCTGAGCTTGGCCTCACGGATCGTTCGTTGAGGCGCGATGGCGTGAAGATGGACCTGCCGTTGTCAGTGGCGGACACCAATGCCGGGCTGCACGGCGTGGTCGCTCTCCTGTCGGCGCTGCTGATGCGCGAGCGGACCGGTCTGGGCCAGCACATCGACATCGCGATGATGGACGCCACGCTCGTCAGCGACGACCAGCTGCATTTCGAGATCGAGGATGCAGAAGAGACGCGCAACCTGCCACCGGACATCTGGGACACCGGCATCGGCGCGATTCTGGTGTCGGTGGACTTCCGCTACATGTGGAAACTTCTCACCACGAATTTCGGTCTCGTGGATCCGACGCAGCCAGCGATGGATCTGGACGCCAAGATCCGCGCGCGCCGCGGCGCAGTCGCGGATTTCATGCGGAGCCTCAAGACCTGGGAGCAGGTTGAAGAAGCGATGGCGAAGATGAACCTGGCATGGGGCCGTCTCCGGTCCGGCAAGTCATTGCGCGAACAGCCGACCCTGGCTTTCCGCAAGTCCATCGTCGAGGTCGATGATCGTGCAGGCGGCACACGACCCATAGCCCAGTCGCCCTATCGGTTCTCACAAGCGCAAAGCACCGTCCGCGGACCAGCTCCACATCGCGGCGAGCATAACGAAGCCGTGTTGCAGGAATGGCTTGGCAAATCACGCGAAGACGTAGCTGCACTCCTGTCGCTCGGCGTTCTGGCGCGGGATGAGGAACACGCGGCTCCGCCTGGTCAGGCAATGGGGAATGACTAAATTGAAGGGAGGGGCCGTGGGGTTCGCTATCGTGGCGCAGAAACTCGTCTTTCAGCGGCTACGGAACCGGTAACGCCGACGATCAGCGTACCACCCTTTCCCTAGCGTATGAACCGAAGTTGCGAGAGTCCCACTGGGCGGCGCGCAATCGGCGGGTAAAGTAGTCCGCAGCGGAACGCGAAAAGGGCGCAGCCAATGGCCTACACGACAATCGAACTCGAGCGCGACGGCGATGTCGCGATCATCAGGCTCAATGATCCAGCGACTCTGAATGCCGTCACCGTGAAGACGATCGAGGAGATTGATGCCGCGCTCGACGAGATCAGCGGCTCGGCGCGGGCCATGGTGCTCACTGGGGCGGGGCGCGCGTTCTGTTCGGGCGCCAATCTCTCGGCCGGCATGGGCGATCGAAAAAGCGATGGGCCGTATGACTCGGGCAGTGTGCTCGAGAGCCACATCAATCCGCTGATGCTCCGCCTGCGCGATGTGCCGTTCCCGTGGGTTTCGGCGGTAAAGGGATCGGCGGCAGGAGTCGGCTGTTCGTTCGCGCTCGCTGCGGACATCGCGGTGTGTGGCGATAGCGCGTTCTTCCTGCAGGCGTTCGCGCGCATCGGTCTCGTGCCGGATGGCGGATCAAGCTGGATTCTCACGCGCGCCGTCGGCCGCGCCCGGGCGATGGAGATGATGCTTCTTGGTGAGCGCATTCCAGCGGCGAAGGCGCTGGAGTGGGGAATGATCAACCGGCTCGTGCCGGATGAGCAACTGATGCCGGCGGCGCTGGAGATGGCGCGTGCGCTGGCGGCAGGGCCAACGAAGTCGCTCGCGATGATCCGCCGGATGGCGTGGTCGGCGTCGGACGCGTCGTTCGAGGAAGCCATGACGACCGAACGCAACAACCAGCGCCTCGCGGGCCAGACGAAAGATCACCGCGAGGGCGTGACAGCTTTCCTCGCCAAGCGCCCCGCGCAGTTCACAGGCCAGTAGATTCGGAGACGACAATGATCCGCACACGCTTCACCGAACTCTTCGGTGTGCAGCATCCGATTGCGCAGGGTGGGATGCAGTGGGTTGGCCGGGGCGAGCTCGTCGCAGCCGTCGCCAATGCCGGCGCGCTAGGCTTCCTGACCGCGCTGACACAGCCGACGCCGGAAGCGTTGCTCAAAGAGATCGAGCGCACGCGTACGATGACCGACAAGCCGTTCGGCGTGAACCTGACCATCCTGCCCGCAATCAAGCCGCCGCCCTATGCCGAATACCGGCAGGCGATCATCGATAGTGGCATCCGGATCGTGGAAACGGCGGGCTACAAACCGCAGGAGCATGTCGACCACTTCCGCGCCAACGGCGTGAAGGTGATCCACAAATGCACGGCTGTTCGTCACGCGTTGTCGGCTGAGCGGATGGGCGTCGATGCTGTGTCCATCGATGGTTTCGAGTGCGCGGGTCATCCGGGCGAGGACGATATTCCCGGCCTGATCCTGATCCCGGCGGCGGCCAACAAGGTGAAGGTTCCGATGCTGGCGTCTGGCGGGTTTGCGGATGGCCGTGGTCTGGCGGCGGCGCTGGCGCTGGGCGCGCACGGCATCAACATGGGCACGCGCTTCTGCGCGACCGTCGAGGCGCCCATCCATGCGAACTTCAAGCAGGCGATGGTGGAAGCAGACGAGCGGGCGACCGACATCATCTTCCGTACCTACCGCAACAGCGCCCGTGTGGCGCGCAATGCAGTCAGCCAGGAAGTGCTGAAGCTCGAGGCGGAAGGGCGACCCTTCGAGGAGGTCGCGCACCTTGTGAAAGGCATGCGCGGACGCGAGGGCCTCGAAACGGGCAACAAGGATCACGGCGTTTGGAGCGCCGGGCAGGTGCAGGGCCTGATCGACGATGTTCCAACAGTGAAAGTGCTCGTCGACCGCATCGTGGATGAAGCCGAGAAGATCATCCGCGAGAAGCTGTCTGCGATGCTTGTCGGCGCCTGACAGTCGGCTCTAGCTGCGCGTCACCGCGCCACATAACCGAGCGTCGCAGCTCTGTAGATGGCCTGTGGAAGTCAGGTGACGTTCGGCTTCCTGGCCGCATTCGACCAACCTCATTAACACAATCTGTGCGGTGGTTCGAGGAATTGAGCCGCAGACCCAGCGCGCAAGCTTGACTTTGTACAGGCTCGGGATGACCAAGCGGCCCCCCGCGAGATCCGGCCACTGCCTGGAGGCCCGTCTCGGTCCGCTCGGAATGACGCCATGACCCTGTCGCTCGGCCTCGATTTTGGCACGACGAATACTGTCGCGACGATGGTCAACGCCGAGGGGCAGGTCGAGGCGGTGCATTTCGCTCACGACGGCGAAGCGTTTGACGCATTCCGTTCGGTGCTGTGCTTCTCCGAAACGGATGACGAGTCGGGGCGGCGGACGAACGTCAATGCGGGGCCGTGGGCCATCGACCAGTTTGTGGAACTGGCGGGAGACTGCCGCTTCATCCAGTCTTTCAAGACGTTTGCCGCCAGCCCGCTCTTCACGGACACGCTGATCTACAACCGCCGCCTGAAGTTCGAGGATCTGCTCTCGGGCTTTCTCAAGCGGGTGCGCATCCATGCCGGCATCGATTTCCCCAAACGCGTCGTGATCGGCCGGCCCGTGAGTTTCGCCGGCGCCGCGCCCGACGAAGCGCTGGCGCGAGAACGATACGAGGCGGCGTTGCGCGCTGCTGGCTTCGAGGAAATCCACCACGTCTATGAACCGGTCGCCGCGGCCTACTTCTTTGCGCAGCGTCTGAATGCCGACGCGACAATTCTCGTCGCTGATTTCGGCGGCGGCACGAGTGACTTCTCGGTCGTGAGATTTGTCAAAGGTCGCTCTGGCCTCGATTACAAGCCGCTGGCGCATACGGGCGTCGGCGTGGCGGGGGACGCATTCGATTGTCGCATCATCGATCGCGTCGTTGCCCGAGCGTTCGGAAAGGATTCGGAATTCATGAGCTGGGGCAAACCGCTCCCCGTGCCGAATTCCTACTACCAGAAGTTCAGCCGCTGGAACGAGCTGTCGGTGATGCGCCATTCGCGCGACTATCGCGAATTGCAGAATCTCCTGCGCGACAGCCTCGATCCCGACCGCATCCGCGCCTTCCTTGCCTTCCTGGATGCGGACGCCGGCTATGCGATGTATCGGGCCGTGTCTGCCGCGAAGATACAATTGTCCCAGGCAGACGAAGGAACCCTTTCGCTTCATGTCGCGGGCGTCGATATCGATCGCAGGATCAAGCGCGCGGACTTCGAGAAATGGATCGCACCCGAACTTGCCGCGATCGATGGCTGTGTCGACCGCGCGCTACGCGAGGCAGGCCTGAATGAAACCCAGGTCGACCGTGTCTTCCTGACTGGAGGCTCTTCGTTCGTTCCAGCCGTGCGCGCGCAGTTCGAATCCCGGTTCGGCGCTGAAAAGATCGAGACCGGCGATCAGCTTGTTTCTATCGCCTACGGGCTTTCGCTGATCGGACGAGAGTCGGACATAGGCCGTTGGGCTGTGTGACCGGGGTGTCAGGGATCGGGGCGCCTCCCTCGATCAGAGGCGGCCGTCGGCAATAGAGTATGCCGAGCACATGCAATCCTGCGGTAACAGGTGCGCGAGAATTCGTTATTGGGCTGCGGCTACTGCACCAACAACGCTTGCTGCCAGCTGTTGGCGCGTCGCGGCCGGTCTTGCGCGCTTTACCCCTCAATTGATGGATGGCATCAACGGCGTAAGGCGACGTCAGATCGGGAAATTCAATGCAGTACTCATCCGTCCGCAAAGCTCTGATTGCGTGCTTCCTCGCGCTCGGCTTTTCGGCCTGCGCTGCCACTGGCGCGGATGTTGAAGCCGCCGCCCCGCCTGCCGAAGCGCCCCAATCGGCCGCTTTCGCGCAACCTTCTGGGCCATTGATCGCGAGCGCCCGCCAACTAACATTCGAGGGCCTGCGGGCAGGCGAGGGTTATTTCTCCGCTGACGGCTCGCAGATGATCTTCCAGTCGGAGCGTGAGTCCGACAATCCGTTCTACCAGATGTATCTCATGGATCTGGCGTCAGGCGACGTGCGCCGCGTGTCGCCCGGTTACGGCAAGACCACCTGCGGCTGGATCAGCCCGGACAAGAAGAAGGTGGCGTTCGCCTCCACGCAGGACGATCCCGAAGCCAAAAAGAAGATGGCCGACGAGATCGCCTTCCGTAAGAGTGGCCAGACGCGCCGCTACGCGTGGGACTATGACGCGACCTACGACATCCAGGAATTCGATCTCGCGAGCGGCAAGTACAAGAACCTCACGCACACGCTGGGCTACGATGCCGAAGGCGCTTATTCGCCTGACGGCAAGCAGATCGTCTTCTCCTCCAACCGCAACATTTACGCCCGCGCGCAGACTGAAGCCGAGAAGAAGCAGCTCGAACTCGATCCGGCCTACTTCCTCGACGTCTACGTGATGAACGCCGACGGATCGAACGTTCGCCAGCTCACCAATGTGCCGGGCTATGACGGCGGCACGTTCTGGAGCCCGGACGGCAAGCGTATCATCTGGCGGCGCTTCTCCGAGGATGGCGCGCGCGCCGAAGTCTACACGATGAACGCCGACGGGACGGATCAGCGCAAGATCACCAATGTCGGCGCGATGTCGTGGGCGCCGATCTTCCACCCGTCGGGCGACTACATCATCTTCTCGACCAACGTTCTCGGCTTCGCGAACTTCGAACTCTATCTCGTCGATGCCGCCGGCAAGCGCGAGCCCATCCGCGTGACGGAACGCGAAGGCTTTGACGGCCTGCCGATGTTCCATCCGGACGGCAAGCGCATCGCATGGACATCGAACAACACGGCCAACAAGACATCGCAGATTTTCGTGGGCGACTGGAACGACGCCGAAGCGCGCCGTCTCCTTGGTCTCGACGCCAAGGGCGCGTTGCTCGCGAACTTCACGCCGCAGGCATCGGCCGCCGCCACCAGCTCTGCCATCTCCGAAGCCGACCTGCGCCGCCACGTCGAGGCCCTCGCTTCGCCCGACATGGAAGGCCGTCTCACCGGCACGCCCGGCGGCAAGCGTGCGGCTGACTATGTAGCCACGTCCTTCAAGGCCTCCGGCCTCCAGCCCGTGGGCGATGCCGGAACCTTCCTGCAGAGCTTCGAGTTCACCGCCGGCGTCTCGCTCGGCAAGGACAACTCGTTGACCGCCACGATCGGCGGCGCTCCTCTCGCCCTCAAGGCCGACGCGGACTGGCGCCCGCTTTCATTCTCGCGCACCGGCGCTGCTGCGTCTGGCGACGTTGTTTTCGCCGGCTATGGCCTCAAGGCGCCCAAGGATGGCGACAACGCGGAATACGATTCCTACGCGCACCTCGACGTCGAAGGGAAATGGGTGCTCGTGTATCGCGGCCTGCCCAACAACGTGGACTCAAAAACGCGCGTCCACCTCTCGCGCTTCTCAGACATGCGCTACAAGGCGTCGGCGGCGCGCGCCAACAAGGCGGCGGGCATCATCTTCGCGCCGCAGCCCGGTGTCGAAGCCGACGAGCTGCCGAAGCTGTCCTACGAATCCGGCTCGGGCGCCTCGGCGCTCCCGGTCGTGGCTGTCAACCGCAAGACGGCTGACGCCATGCTCGCGCGCGCCGGCAAGAACATGACCACGCTCGCCGCCAGCCTGGACAAGGGCGACATGGTCGCCGGCCTCCCGCTTAATGGCGTGAAAGTCGCGGCCAATGTCTCGCTGGCCTACGAGCGCCGCAATGGCTTCAACGTTCTCGGCCGTCTCGGCCTTGGTGGGCCCGCCGATGCGCCCACGCTTGTCATCGGCGCGCACCTCGATCACCTCGGCCGAGGCGAAGCCTCTGGCTCGCTGGCGCGTGGCAATGAACGCGGCGAGATCCACCACGGAGCCGACGACAATGCCTCCGGCGTCGCTGGTCTGCTCGAGATCGCCGAGTACTTCGCGGCGGAACGCGCAGCCGGCCGCCTCACGGGCGTACGCGATGTCGTCTTCGCGGCATGGGAAGGCGAGGAACTGGGCCTGCTCGGTTCGGCCTACTTCATCGAGGACGCCAAGGAGAAGTCAGGAAAGGATACGTTGGGCGGTTCCTTCTCGGCTTACCTGAACATGGACATGATCGGCCGTCTCCGTGAGGCGCTCATCCTTCAGGGCGTCGGCTCATCGAGCGTCTGGTCCCGTGAGATCGAGCAGCGGAACGCCGTCGTCGGGCTGCCCGTCACCATCATCTCGGACACCTACCTGCCGACGGACGCGACCTCGTTCTACATCGCAGGCGTCCCGATCCTCGCCGCCTTCACCGGCTCGCATGAGGAATATCACTCCCCGCGCGATACGCCCGACCTCATCAACTACAAGGGCCTCCACGACGTGACGCGCCTGATGTCACTCATCGCCACGTCACAGGTGCGGGCTGCGGCGGCACCCGACTACATCAAGGTCGAGCAGACCCAGTCTCAGGGCCGCGTCGGCAATGTCTTCCTCGGCACCATCCCCGACTATTCGTCAGAGAACATCAAGGGCCTGAAGATCTCCGGCGTCGTGCAGGGCGGCCCCGCCGCCAAGGCGGGCCTGCAGGGCGGCGACATCATCGTCGGCCTCGGCGGCGCTCAGCTCGAGAACATCTACGACTACATGCAGGCCATGAACGGCCTCAAGGTCGATCAGGAAACCGATGTCGTGGTCGAGAGGGGCGGAAAACGCCTGAACCTGAAGCTGACGCCGACGGTGAGGGAGTAGCCGCGCAGGCGACTGCGCAGCCCATTGCTGTATGTTCCAGGATCTGCGGGTAGGTCTGCGACGCGCGAGCCCGGCCGGCAACCCGCACTGCATATGACATGAAAGCCGGAAGCACCGGACAGGCGTCACGGCGCCTGTTCCGCACCGCCTGGATCCATCACGTTCAGCTGAGAGACGGCGGTTCGGTCCCTCCGACAGACTCTGGCTGCCGCGTTTCGTTGTCCGGCATGGGTGTAACGCGCCGTTGTGGCGGTGTTTCGGACCGGGTTGAGGCTGTAACATCGCCTGTAACCGTAATTCACTGACATCCTGGCCGGGTCTCCTGTCTAAGGATCGTTCGACTCACGCGCGTTTCGGGGGCGCGCATTGGACGGACGACAACCCTCGGGGAGGAAGTACAGTGAACCGGATTTCGAACTATCGTCGCCTGCTTTGCAGCGGGTCTAGCCTGCTGGCGCTGGGGCTTACGGTGATTGCCCCGGCCATGGCTCAGACCGGGACTGTCGCACCCGATACCAGCCGCGACGTGGTGGTGATCGTCGGCCAGACGATCGAGGAAACACTGCCGCAAGAACTGGAGAAATACGGTTCCGATCTGGAGGTTGTGACCTCGGAGGAAATCCGCAACCAGCTCTTTGTTGACGCCCAGCAGGCGATGCAGATGAAGGTGCCGGGCCTGTTCGTCGCCTCGCGCGGCGGCCCCTTCTCCTACATGGATATCTCGCTGCAGGGCTCCCGGACGCAGGACATGCTGCTCCTAGTCGACGGCGTCCGCATCAACAACCGCCTCTATTCCACGACCATGTCCGACACGCTGCCCGCCAGCATGATCGAGCGGATAGAGGTGCTGAAAGGCGGGCAGGGGCTGTTCTATGGAACCCAGTCCGCAGCTGGCGTCATCAACTTCGTCACCCGTGGCTATACGGACGACTTCAGCGGCCTGCTCACCGTCGGCGGCGATACCAACGACAGCGTCCACTATGATGGATACGTCCGCGGCAAGGCCGGCCCGGGCAACTACGTGCTTTACGCCTCGCAGGACAAGACAGACGGCTACAATCACTACGACGCGCGTCAGCCGTCATCCTCGGATCTCGACCGCAGCGCCGACGTCTGGTCGGTAGGCGGCAAGTATCGCATCGAGCTGACTGAAAACCTCGCCATCGACGCGCGCTATCAGCACACCGACGCGCGTCTCGACAACACGAACCCCACGCTTGTCGCTTACTCCAAGAACGAGCGCGATGAAGACATCGCCAGCCTCGGCGTAGACTACCAGCCGACCGACTGGGCGCAGTTCCTCGTGAAGGGCTATTGGCACGACTGGGATTCGACCTACACCACGATCCGTAACGTCGTCACGCCGGGCACGGGCGCGATCACCGGACAAACGATCACCGACCTCAACACCTACTGGGGCTTCGAGGACAAGGGCATCAACGCCCTCGCCAAGCTCACGCCGGAAGGTCCGTTCGAATACATCGTCGGCTACGACTTCCAGCAGTATTCCGGCAAGGACGACGTCCTGCTGATCGCCGAGCAGGAAGAGGAGGTAAATGCCTTCTTCGGGCAGATCCGCTCCGACAAGCTGATCGAGAACGCCAGCTTCGCGGTCGGCGTTCGCCACAACGAAACCACCGGCTCCAGCAAGACGATCTGGAATGCGTCGGCCCGCTACGATTTCTCGCCGTCGCTCTATGCACAGGCGAATTTCGGCACGAGCTTCCTGCTGCCGACGGCTGAGCAGCTCTACGCAATCGATCCGTTCTCGACGCTCGGTAATCCGAACATCGAGGCCGAAGAGGCCGACAATTTCAACATCGGTCTTGGAGGCGAGTTTGACGCTGGTCCGGTCCTGGGCTGGCAGGCGACATACTTCGCGCGCGACATCGACAACCGCATCCAGTTCGCCGACTGCCTCTCACCGGGCGATCCGGATTACTCCCCGGCCGTCGATTGCGCGATCCTGTATCCTAGCCTCGGTCCGGCCTATTACAACGAAGGCTTCTACATAAACCTTCCGGGCACGGTCGAAGTGCGCGGCTTCGAACTCTCGGGCACTGCCGACTTCCGCAATGGCTTCACTGCCGTCGCGAGCTATACAGACGCCCAGTCAGAGGATGCCAACGGCAACCAGCTGGCGCGCATTCCGAAGCAGTACGGCAAGGTTGGCGCGAGCTATGAAGCCGATCAATGGGGTATCGATGGCAACGTGCTGTGGGTCGGCGAGCTGAACTCGACTGCCCTGCCGACCTTCGGAGCCCAGAACTTCGGCGACTATCTGGTCGTCGATGTCGCCGCACACCTCTTCCTCGACGCGGACCACAAGCACAAGCTCACCGCCCGCGTTGAGAACCTGTTCGACGAGGAATACCGCACCGCTGTTGGCGTAGGTAACATCGACGGCACGGGCATCGGGGGCGTGCCGGTTCAACGCTTCCTCGTCGGGACGCTTGGCGTGCCGCAGACCCTCCACGTCTCCTACAGCTACGCGTTCTAGGAGCCGGTGAGGCGCAAATGAAACGACGCAACCGCGTAACAGGCGCCTGTAAGGTCTGTAACAAGGTGCCATCCGAAGCGGCAACCGTAAATAACTTACGGACCCGGCAGGGGTCGTGTTCGATCCCTCCAGGCTGCCGGAAATGAATCGACGCAACGGACCGCAGACACATTCACAGCCGCGTGCAACTCACGGCGCCAAACAGACCACGAACCATGGTCTCCAGCTTCCACGCTCTCCTCCTCCTTGTGGGGCTGACCATGCCAACTGCCGCTGCGGACCTATCCGAGGTCCGCAGCGGCATTTTTGGCAACGCCGTGCGCAATTCGCGAGATCCAGCCCTGTCTTTGGCTTGGCCGGGACCAACAACGGCCGATGGCTGAACTTCGGTAACGACCGAACGCGGACCGGCTCCGCAGGCTGTGGTGGAGTTTCGAGAACGCGAGTTCGGGAGGGTCGGAGCCTGCGACATGAATCTCCGCCGCGGCGGGCAACGCACGTCGAGATACGACACGCTTTTCAGCAACCGCCTAACGCACAGCCTTCAGCTCCTGGGCGTCGATATTGTAGAGGCCCGGGTTGAAGTTGGGGTCGTTGGTCAGGATGTAGCTGTCGGCGTTGTTGACGCGCCAGGCGTGATCATAGGTGTTGTCGAGCTTCACCGTGCCGCCATAGACGGGATCCTCGTAGGTCTCGACGCCGCGAATGCCGTCAATGCGCTTGCGCTGCATGCGGTCATCAGCAGTCTCGCCCGTCTGCGAGACCGGCGCGGGATCGGCGAAGCTGTTCTTCACCGCGCGCTCGCCAGCGGCCTTGTTGGCGGCGATTGTGTTCGCCGTCATGGCGGCTCCGGCGGCCACGATGATCGCCGCACGATCCTTGACGCCTTGCGTCTGGATGCCGCCGATCTTCAGCATGAGCTCGAAGTATTTCTCCGCCCACTCGTCTTCCGCCTTCACTGACTTGCGGATCGCCTCCGCGACCTTCCGGTTGAACGTGCCCTTGGGACCAGTCGCTGCGAAAGTGCTGTTGGTTTCCGCTGTCAGCGTCATCAGGGGCGGGCCGCCCAGCGGGTTGTAGGTCTGGCTGAGATAGAACAGGCCGGTCGCGGCCACGACGCCTTCATACTCAGCGCCGTTGTAGTTGAACGTGAAGGCCAGCTCGCCCGCATCTGCCCAGCCCCGTATGCCCAGGCCGCTATTGTTGATCATCGAGAGGTTAGCTTCGATATTCTGGCGCTGCAGGTCGAGGAAGTCCTGCCGTGGCTGGTACTGGCCCGGCCGCGCGCCCGGATACCGCCGCATGACATAGGCGGTGAGATACGACCGCATGTCCTGGAACTCGCCATACTGGCACTGCACGGACAGTGAGTTGCTGGCATGCCAGACCTCGGTCGGGAAAAGCTCGAACACGGACTGGCCATCCGGGGAAACCGCTGACCATGCAAAGACCGCCGGTGGGCCGCAGCCGGGTTTCGAAGTGTTCCAGGCAACGCCGCCATGCGTGCGCCAGCCCCTGGGGATCAGCGCCTTGGCGGCCACCATCGCCTTGCCGAAGCCTTGCGTGTCCATGATCGATGCAAGGGTCATCTCGACGGCGCCCGGGGGCAGCGAAGCGGCCTTGGCGGCTGGCGTTGTCTTGTCGGTCGTCATGGGTGTCTGAGCCTCCGCGCTCGGCTGGAACGGGGCCAGTGCGAGCAGCGCGCCTGCGCCGGCGGCAGTCGCCCATGTCGCCAGCGTCCGCGTATTCCTTCGTGGCGCCATTCTCATGGAAATCCCTGTGTCTGACCTATCCAACAGGTTCAGCGGGGTTCCAGCTGAAAACAGATCAAGGAAACTCCAGGCGGGGTGCAAATTCGTCCGGGAACGGTGCGAATTGCTCTAGCTTGTTGTGCGCCAAGGCAGGAAACTTGCACGTTCGGGATGGGCAAGCGTGCACGCGGTGGGGCGCTTCACCAGCGTCAGCAGGGGTCAACTTACGATGGATGGGGAGCCCAAAACGGCTGAATTGCTGGCCGAATGGCGCGGGGGAGCCGTCGATGCCCGCAACACCCTTATCGCCCGCCTGCATCCAGAACTCAGCGTCATCGCAGCCGCTCGCCTGCGGGCAGAGCGGGGGACCTCCCTCTCGACCGGGGATCTCATCAACGAGTCGGTCATGCGGATCGCCCAGGCCGACGGCCTTTCGATCCACGACCGCACCCACATGCTCGCGCTTGCATCGCGTGTCATGCGCAACATTCTGGTCGACCACGCACGCTCCAAACTCACCGGCAAACGCCAGCACCAGAAGGTCGAACTGACGACCCAGGTGGATGGCGATCAAAGGTTTGATCTCATTGCCCTCGATTCCGCGCTTCTAAGGTTGAAGGTCCTTGATGCCCAACTCGCGGAGCTGGTGGAGATGCGTTATTTCGGGGGTATGACGGTGGAGGACGTCGCTATTGCGACCGGCCTCTCCGTGCCGACTGTGAAACGCCGCTGGCAGGTTGCCCGGTCGTGGCTTCTGGACGCCCTCAATAATCCGATCGACGAATGACCGGCGTCGCCCTCGACCGGGAGGCGCTCGCGCTTTTCGAGGCTTACCTCGAGGCAGAGCCGGCTGACAGTGAGGCATGGCTGAACCAGCATACAGCTGGGCGGCCGGACCTGCTCGCGCGCATCAACAGCTTTCTCGTGGCCGAGACGCAGATCTCGCTGCACACCGGCGGGGCTGTCGGCGCTGTGGAGCAGGAGGGTCCTCCGCCCACGCGTCTTGCGGGCTACAACATCGTAGAGCGTGTCGGCGCTGGCGGCATGGGCACCGTCTTCCTCGCCAAACGCGACCGTGGCGATTTCGAACACCTGGCCGCGATCAAGATCATCCGTCCCGGCCTTCTCTCCCAGCGTCTGGTCGACCGGTTTCTCCGCGAGCGGCAGATCCTCGCGCAATTGCGTCACCCCAACATCGCACAATTGTTCGACGGCGGCGCGACCGAGGACGGCTCGCCCTACATTGTCATGGAATACATCGAGGGGGCGTCGATCCTTGGCTGGGCCGAGACCGCCAATGCTTCGCGCAAGGACCGGATCGAAAAGCTGCTTCAGGCCTGCTCCGCCGTCTCCTTCGCGCACGCCAACCTCATAGTTCACCGCGACATCACGCCGTCCAACGTGTTGGTTACGTCCGCTGGCGTCGTAAAGTTGATCGATTTCGGCATCGCGCGGCCAGCAGGCGCGCTGGATCCTTCACCCGCACCGCCATCAGCCTCCGGCAGCGCGTCGTCACTTCGAACCCTTAGCCTTACGCCCGGCTACGCGGCGCCCGAGCGCATGACTGGCGCCGAGCCGACAACCGCCGCCGACATCTATTCACTCGGCAAGCTCGCGCAGAAATTGCTCGACTCCGAACAGGCGAACCGGGAGCTTCAGGCGATCATCGCGCGCGCGACTGCGCATGAGCCGAAGGACCGCTATGCATCGGTCGATCTTTTTGCCGCTGACATCCGCGCGTGGAGCGAGGGCTATCCTGTGGCCGCCTATGTGGGCGGCGGTGGCTATGCCTTCGGAAAATTCATCCGTCGCCACACGCGCGCGGCATGGGCCGTCGGCGCCGGCCTGACCCTGTTGCTCGCGGCCTTCGCCGGCACGGGTGTCGCATGGTTCCTTGCTGATCGCGCCCGCGCTGCAGAGGCGCAGCGGTTCGAAGACGTCCGCGCGCTCGCCAACTATCTGCTGTTCGACCTAAACGAACAACTACGGACGGTTCCCGGTAATACCACTGCCCGCGCAGATCTTGCACAGAAGGCACAGACCTATCTCGACAACCTGGCGACAACACCGAATGCCAATAGAGATCTGCGCGTGGAAACCGCAACGGGGCTTATTCGTCTCGCGGAAATCCAGGCGTCCCCGCTGGAGCGAAATCTGGGTCTCGACCGGTTCGCGGGCGAAAATCTCCAGAAGGCGCGGGTCATGCTGGCCGGCGTCCGGACCGAGTTCGGCGACGCTCCAGACGTCGCCATCGCGGAAGGACAGATCGAGGCGATCGCCAGCCTGATCGAATTCTACAAGCACACTGACGCCGACACATCACTCAAGCTTCTCGAAGCCGGCAAGGCCGCTATCGCGCGCGTTCCCGAGGCCGCGCGAGACCGCGACTGGCGTGACGTTCAGCGCGATCTCAGTCGCGCGGAAATCGAACGGCACACGGCCAACGAAGAATTCGATGCGCTTGTAGTTTCTGCGGATAGCCACGACGCGATGGTCAACGCCTGGCCCGCAGACGAGCAGGCCAGCGATGCCGCGATGATCGAGCATGCCTATGCCGCCTACAATCGCGGTCTCGCCTGGCATCTCACGGATCGCAACACAGAAGCCTATCCCGCCATGCGTGCGGCGCACGATGTCTTTGTGGCTTCAGAGAAGAAGTCGCCGGGCAATCCGTTCCTGCTCTATATGATCGGCTGGAGCGGGGCGGACGCCTACGCCGCCGCCGCTCAGCTCGACAAGGCCGTCGAGGCGGAAGATCTGCTGGTCAGCGCCCAACAGGCTTCGCGCAAGCTCGTGCAGATCGAAGACAGGGACGAATCCGCGCGCGTGCTCAACGTCATGGTTGGCGAGACCTACGCCCAGCACCTCGCCAATGTTGGCCGCTTCCCAGAAGCAATCGCTGAACAGAAGCGCATCGTCGCCGCGAAGATCGCCGACATGGACGAGACAAGCTCTGGCGCCGACGCGGGCTGGGGCGAACTCATCCTCGGCACCATCGCGAAGCAGGCTGGCGACCGTCCGCTGGCCTGCGAGAGCTACACGAGTGCCGAAGCACGTTTCACCAAGGCCGACGCGGCGAAGCGTCTGGTCGCTTTCCACCAGGCGTTCCTCCCCGGCCTGCGCGCCTCCATTATCCTCTGCAAATCCGGACGGCCTCTAAGCGAGTTCAAGCCGCTACGCTGAGCCCGATGAGGTCGACACTGGTGCGTGGCTCTTCGCAATGTACCGGTACATCATGGCCGGGCCACCCGCGCCGGGCGCGGCAACATTCTCGACTACACTCGGAAGCCTGCTATTCATGAGCGGCAAGGACACGATCGTATGGCATTGGCAGGCACTGCTTACATTGTAGACGATGACCAGAGCCTTCGTGTCGCTCTCGATAGCCTTTTCAGGTCTGTTGGTATCGCGACGCGACAGTTTTCCTCGGCAGCCGAGTTTTTGGCCGAGCCGCACGTGGAGGGTCCGGCGTGTCTCGTTCTGGACGTGCGGTTGCCCGGCGCGAACGGGCTCGATTTTCAGGATCAGCTGATCGAGATGGGTGTTGCTATCCCGATCGTCTTCATGACGGGACATGCTGATGTACCCATGTCCGTACGGGCCATGAAGGCAGGTGCGGTCGATTTCCTGGCCAAGCCCTTTCGAGACCAGGACATGCTCGACGCCGTCTCCAGCGCGCTGGAACGTGATCAGGCTCGCCGTGCGGAGCTGTCGAAGGACGACACTGTCCGGAGCAGATTCGCGACGCTGTCTCCTCGCGAGCAGCAGGTGATGACACTCGTGACCGCCGGCAAGCTGAACAAGCAGGTGGCAGGAGATCTCGATCTCAGCGAGATCACGGTTAAGATCCATCGTGGGTCGGCGATGCGGAAAATGGGGGCCAAATCCCTTGCCGACCTGGTCCGCATGGCCGAAGCGCTCGGCCTCAAGGCGGAATGACGCAGCCCTCTAACACCTTCGTATGATTCCGGCCTGACTCGTGCTCATGGCAGTTAAGCTGCAACGCGTGGCGCCGAAAGGCGTAGACCGCACGGTAGGTAGCAGGCGCCATGAGCGAACCCCGGATAACAATCATCGACGATGACGCATCGCTCCGCGAGGCGCTTGTCGGGCTGGTGCGTTCGCTCGGCTATGAGGCGAGCGATTTCGCGTCAGCGGAGGATTTTCTCGCGTCGCCGCCCAAGAGCGACTGCATCGTCACGGACATCCAGATGCCGGGCCTCAGCGGCATCGACCTCAAGAATGAACTCGCACGGAAGGGCGACGCCACGCCGGTCATCATGATCACTGCGCGCGCCGACGCGGGGCTGGAGCAGCGCGCCCGCGCCAGCGGCGCGTCCTGCTTCCTGAGAAAGCCGTTCGAGGCGTCGGACCTTGTCTCGTGCATCGAATCTGCGCTCGGCAAAGCGCCTTGAGGCTGCTGCTTGCGTTGACGCGCCGCCTGATGGTCATATCGATGCAGATCAGGGCGGGCCAGCGATCTCATGACGGGAAGTACTCCTGAAGAAAAGCCGGCAGCGCACGACATTGTCGAGCGTTCCGAGGCGGCATATCTCGCGGAGGCCCAGCGCCTCAGCCAGACCGGCAGCTTTGGGTGGAACATCGTCACTGGCGAGCTGCAATGGTCGGATGAAACCTACCGGATTTGCGGCATCGCTCCTGAAACTCCCCTTTCGATCAACCTGATCAACCAGCGCATTCACGCCGATGACGCGGTTGCTTTTCGCGACGCGGTGCAGGCGGCGATCAAGGCGCGGAGCAGGTTTGACCACGAGCTACGTTTTACCCGCGATGGCGGCGAGATACGTATTCTTCACATGGTCGGGCATTTCCTTCCGGAGCAACCCGAACAGTTTGTGGGAGCCCTGATCGACATCACGGATCGCCGCGCCAATGAAGAGGCGCTGCGGAACAGTGAATTCCGTTACCGCAACATCTTCCGCGCCATGGCCGTCTCGTTCTGGGAACTGGATTTCAGCGAGGTTGGCGCGATGCTCCGCACTTTGCGAAAGTCCGGCGTACAGGACTTCCCAGCCTATTTCACCGAGCATCCAGAATTTGTCCGCGACATGATGCGCGCGACGCGTGTGCTCGACGTCAACGACTATGCCGTCATGCTTCAGGGTCGTGGCGACAAGAAGGAGTTGCTTGGCAATGTCGAGCCGCTATGGCCGGAAGCTTCCAACTCCGTTTACGCCGCCAGCGTCATTGCCGCCATCACGGGCAAGCCAGGCTTCTCCGCCGAGACACGCATGCGCAAGATCGACGGAACCGAGTTTCCGGCCCAGTTCACGGCCAGTTTTCCGAAGGAGGGCGTCGCGAACGCCAGACTGTTGATCGGCGTTATCGATATATCCGAGCGCGTGGCTGCGCAGGAGAAGCTGCGCGCGGTGCAAGCGGAATTCGCCCACGCGGCGCGCTTGTCCACGCTCGGCGAGTTGGCGGCGTCGATTGCGCACGAAGTGAACCAGCCGCTCGCCGCAATCGCCACGAACGCTTCGGCAGGCTTGCGCTGGCTTGACCGTTCGGAACCCAATCTCGGGGAAGTGCGTGCGCTGGCCGCGCGGATTGCAAGCGATACAAAGCGGGCAGGCGATATCATCACCCGTATCCGCGGCATGGCCACGCGTCGCGCGACAGAGAGTGTCGCGCTGAAGATCGGCACGGTCATCGAGGAAGCTGCCTCGTTCCTGCACCACGACCTTCAGGCGCAGGGTGTGACGCTGCAGGTAGTGCTTTCGCCCGATCTGCCGCCTGTGCTGGGCGATCGTACACAGCTCCAGCAGGTTGTCGTCAATCTCGCGATGAACGCGGCGCAAGCGATGTCTCAAGCGGGTGTGGACAAGCGCAGGCTAGTGATTTCCGCAACGCGCCAGCAAAGTGAAATCGTAGTCACCGTGGATGACACGGGTCCCGGCGTACCGGCCGAGCATCTCGACCGGTTGTTCGAAAGCTTCTTCACGACGAAGGAAGCCGGCATGGGCATCGGCCTTCCGATCTGCAAATCGATCGTGGAGGCGCATGGCGGGCGCATCGACGCTGAAAACTGTGCGTCTGGCGGCGCCCGCTTCACGTTCACGCTGCCCATTCATCAGGCTGCCTGATCTCGCGCCTCATACGAGAGTATGAGGCGATTAACCCTCCGTAGAATTGGCCCGCGTCGCGCCGTCGCGCATCGTCCTGTCACGCCTCGCAGATAGGCAACACACAAAGGCAGGGGATACGAGATGACCAAGACAATCATGCTGATCCACGGCGCCTGGCTGAACTCGCGGAGCTGGGAAAACTGGAAGACCCGCTTCGAGGCCAGGGGCTATACGGTCGTTGCGCCTGACTGGCCATTCGACCAGGGCGAGCCGGCCGACCTCCGCGCCAATCCCCGTAAGGAGCTGACCAAGGTCGGCCCGAAGGAAATCGTGGCTCACTACGAGCGCGAGATCCGCAAGCTGCCGGAAGCGCCAATCCTGATCGGCCACTCTGCGGGCGGCGTGTGGGTGCAGCACCTGCTTGATCGCGGCCTCGGCGTTGCCGGCGTGTCGATCGACCCGGCCCCGACGCCAGGTGTCGGCCTCGGCCTCGACACGGCGATCTCGGCTCTGCCGGTGCTCGGCGACCCCTTCAGCGGCGGCAAGGTCAAGCATATGACGAAGAAGTTCTTCGCTACGCGTTTCGCCAACGGCTTGCCGCGCGACATGGTGGATGCTGCGTACGACCGCTACATCGTGCCGACGGCCGGCAAGGTCTACTGGGATGGCGTGCTCTCGGGTGGCGCGGGCGCAATCACCTGGAACAGCAAGACCCGCGCGCCGCTACTGCTCGTTGCCGGTGGCATCGACAAGATCGCCGAGGCTGGCATGACGAAAGCCATCTTCAACAAGCAGAAGCGCGCCAAATCGCTCACCGAGTTCAAGCTCTACCCGACGCGCTCGCACTGGACCTGCGCCGAACCGGGCTGGGAAGAGGTCGCCGACTTCTCGCTCGACTGGGCCGTGAAGAACGCCCGCTCGACCGGAGCGAACGTCACACCGCTCAAAGCCGCCGCAGCCTGATCGTCGCAATCCTCGAGCATCATTCCGCCGGGAGACCCAGCATGCCCTTTATCACCACGAACGACAAAGCGCAGATCTTCTACAACGACCTCGGCGAGGGTCCGCCCGTGCTGTTCTCCCACGGTTGGCCGCTGAGCGGCGACGACTGGGAGCGGCAGATGCTGTTCTTGTCCGAGCGCGGCTACCGCGTCATCGCCCACGACCGCCGCAGCCATGGCCGGTCCACGCAGACGTGGGAAGGCAACCACATGGACCAGTATGCCGATGACCTTTCGGAGCTGATCGAGAAGCTGGACCTGCGCGGTCTCACCATGATCGGCCACTCCACCGGCGGTGGCGAAGTCGCCCACTATCTCGGCCGTCATGGAACCGGGCGCGTGGCGAAGGCCGTGCTGCTCGGCGCCGTGCCGCCGCTGATGCTCAAGACGCCCGCCAACCCCGGCGGCCTTCCAATCGACGTCTTCGACGGCATCCGCAAGGGCACGCGCGATGACCGCTCGCAGTTCTACTTCGACCTCACCATCCCGTTCTATGGCTACAACAGGACAGGCGCGAAGATCTCCGAGGGCGTGCGCCGTTCCTTCTGGCTGCAGGGCATGATGGGCGGTCTCAAGGGCCAGCTCGATTGCATCAAGCAGTTCTCCGAGGTCGACTACACCAACGACTTGAAGAAGATCGACATCCCGGTTCTCGTAGCCCACGGCGATGACGACCAGATCGTCCCCATCGGCGCGTCGGCCCTGATGTCGGCAAAGATCCTGAAGAACGCGACGCTGAAGGTTTACAAGGGTGGCTGCCACGGCTTCTCGGCAACCAACGCCGACGAACTCAACGCCGATCTCTACGCCTTCATCCAGGGACAGCCTGTGGTTGCTGCTGCCTGACCCATACCCGTGACAGGCAGTGTGTGCGCATTTGCGGATTGCGCGCGCACTGCCTACGCGCTGTGCGGAGAAGCAAATTCAAGCGGATTGGAGAATCGGCGCCGCAAACCGTCCCTTGCGATGCTGCTTAGGGAATGACGCGGTCGTCGTTGATGAAGTCGACGTCCGGGTTCTCGCCCACGAACATCGAGATCATGTCGGCGAACGGATACTGCCCGCCCCAGGCGGGCGCGGTCAGCTTCGGCGTGGGCAGAAACGCGGCCTTCCAGGACGCATAGTCGTCGAACCACATCTCGGCGACGCGCGGATACTCCTGCGTCTCCGCCACGGTCTGATACATCGCATAGCGCTTGAGGCCCGGCAGCTTCGCAATCTCCTTGGCGTGGACGTCGCGATACCACTTGTCGCCATCCGCGAGGCTTACGCCGGCCGGATACTTGAGGAACTGGATCCAGCGCAGATACGGGATTTCTTTCGGCGGCGTGTTGCCGTTGACGAACATGTCCTGCGGATTGACAGGGATCGTCGCCGTCACGCTCTTGAACAGCTTGCCAGATTGCCATCCGCCCGGCGGCGGCGTGTAGGAGCCAAGTCCCGCGCCATAGATGTTGTTCGGGCGGCTGTCGCGGAAATCCTGGATGTCGTTGAACTGGATTTCCGTCATCCGCCCGTACTGCAGCGGATAGCGCGCTTTCGCTTCGTCCGGCGGCAGATAGCTGCGGAAGGAGATGTAGTTGCGCTGCCACGCCTTCACCGCGCGGCGAACCTCCTGCGAGTGGAAGGTCATGTAGAACCTGTCGAGAAGCAGCTGGTCCGCCCCCGGCGCCAGGTCGATCAGGATGTAGTGCTTTACTGCGACATTGTTCCGCTGGGCGGATGCCGGCATCGCCAGCGTCGCCGCGCCCGCAGCAGCCAGCGTCAGCGCCGCGCGGCGCGAGAGCAGGGCCTGTTGTTCCGACATCGTCGTCCCTCCTATTGCAGCGCCAGCGCAACCAGACGGTGCGGATCCTGGCGTATGCCCATGCCGCACACGATGAACTGCTTGCCGCCCGCCATGTAGGTCATCGGTGGGCCAATAGTCCAACTCGGCAGCGCGATCTCGTGGATCATCTCGCCGGTCATCTTGTCGTAGGCGCGCAGCACTTTCTTCCCGAAGCGCGGATCGTGCGGGCCTTCGCCCACGAACAGCAGCGTCCTGGTCAGTAGCGGACCGGCGCGCTGGCGTGATCCGATCCAGCCGAGATTGAAGGGCTTGAGCTGTGGCGAGTCCGTTGCGCCCGGCCCGTTGGGCTTCATCCAGACATGCTCGCCCGTGTTGAGGTCGATCGCCGTGATGCGGCCATAGGGCGGCTTGGTGAGCGGCACGCCGTTCGGCCCATCCACTACACGCGCCGCGCCCGCCATCTCCGACGTCTCGTTCGAGCCGGAGATGCGATTGCCGTTCTGGTCGAGCGCCATGGCGGCGACGGTGTTCTGCGACGGGATGTAGATCAGGCCGGTCTCGGGGTCCGCGGCCACGCCGGTCCAGTTGGCGCCGCCCGTCCATGCGGGCCGCGTGATCGTCGGCTTGGACGAGTAGGGCGTGTAGAGCGGACCGGCATTGTAGTCCCTGAGAATCTCCTTCGCCTGCGCGTTGAGCTCTGGCGTGAAGTCGATCAGGTCGGCGTCACTGATGCCGTTTGGTTCGAACGGGTCCGGCTTCGTTGTGAAGGGCTGTGTCGGCGAGGTGCGCTCGCCATTGATCGTGCTTTGCGGTACGGCCCGCTCCTCGATCGGCCAAACGGGTTTGCCGGTCACGCGGTCGAACACGAACAGCATGCCCTGCTTGGTCGCTTGCGCCACGGCCTTGATACGCTGGCCGCCCACGGTCACGTCCAGCAGCGTCGGCGCGCAAGGCAGGTCGTAGTCCCACACATCGTGGTGGACGAACTGGAAGTGCCAGCGCCGCTTGCCCGTCGCGGCTTCGATGGCGATCAGCGAGTTGCCGAACAGGTTGTCGCCGGGCCGCTTGCCGCCATAGAAGTTGTTCGTCGGACAGCTGCCGGGCAGGTAGATGAGGCCCAGCTCATCGTCCGCCGTCATCGGCGCCCAGATATTGGTATTGCCGTTCTTTCCCGCGCTGTCGTTCAGCCAGGTGTCGTAACCGAACTCGCCTTTCTGCGGGGTAGTGCGGAAAGTCCATCTCAGCGCGCCGGTGCGCACGTCGAAGCCGCGTAGATCGCCCGGCGGCATGAGTTCGTCATTGACCTCGCGGTCGTGGACCCATTGGCCCACGGTCACGACCTCGCCGCAGATCAGCGGCGCGGACATGCCACCCATTACATTCCAGAGCGGTTCGGAGGACTCGACCTTCCGCTGCAGGCCAACCCTTGTAAGATCGACGATGCCGTTGACGCCAAACCCGGCGACCGGCTTGCCAGTCTTCGCATCGAGCGCGATCAGCTGGTTGTCGCCCGTGCCGATGAAGATGCGCTTGTCCTCGCCATCGGCCCAATAGGCAACGCCGCGGTGCTGGAAGCCCTTGGACAGCGTGCGCCTGTGCCGCCAGTTGCCGGAATCATAAACCCACAGCGTCTTGCCGGTCTTCGCATCGATCGCCGCCACCTGGCACATCGCGGTCGAGGTATAGAGCACGCCATCGAGCATGATGGGCGTCGCCTGGAACTCTCCGGGCGGCAGGCCGGGGTTCGCCTTCAGGATTTCCTGGTCGGGCGACTCCCACGTCCACGCCATCTTGAGCTGCGAGACATTGGCCCGATCGATCTGCGTCAGCGGCGAATACTTCGTGCCCAGATTGGTGCCGCCATAGGCCGGCCACTCACCGGCTGCTAACCGCGCCGCCATCTCGTCCTTGGCGCTTGCTGTATCGACCGAGACGCCTGCGCATGCGGCAAGCCCCAGTACGCTGGCGCCAAGCATCAACTCGCGTCGTGAAAGTCCCGAGCCGTCCGAACGGTTCGCCATGTTTACTTCCCGGCGTCAGTGGCCTCGTGGACCAGGTCCATGAGCTTCCATGGGTCGAATGTCTCGTTGATCACGGGGCCACCGACTTCGCGCTGCATCATGAAGACAGCATAGACGCCCTTGTCGAGGTTGATCCATGGCCGGAAGCCCCATGCGCCGGGACTGCTGACCTGTATGGTGCGCCCGTCCGCCGCCCGCACATCGACCCATTCGCCAAGTCCGTAGGTTGAGTTGCGCCCCATCCGGTCGTTCGAGGCGCGCACCAGCGGCTGGCCCACGGCCTGGTCCTTCTGCATCTCGCGGATGGATGCTTCTGACAGCACCCGCTTGCCGTTGCAGACGCCCTTGTTCGCCAGCATTCCCAGGAAGTTGGCATAGTCCCTCATCGAGGACCGCGCTCCCGCCGCGAGCATCGGGTTCGCTGTCGGTTTGACCAGCTCCGGCATCGTCCGGCCCGAGCCTGTGCCCGGCGTGCGGATGTAGGTCGTGTCCGGCATGTCGCAGGGATCGCCGATGCGTTCCTTGAACAGCTGGTTCCAAGGCTTGCCGGTCACCTTCTCCGCGATGGCGCCGACGATCTGCATGGACGTCGACGCATAGCGGATGCCCGTGGCAGGTGCGCCAGCCATGTTGCCTTCAGTCTTTGCCGCCTCGTCGGCGTACTGCGCCATGGTGATGTCGTAGTTCCACAGCTGCCGGTTGCCGACTTCCACGATTCCAGACGTGTGCGAGAACATCTGCCGGATCGTCATGCCAGCCTTGTTGCCCGTGAACTGCGGGAAGTATTTCGACACGGGATCGTCGAGCCCGATCTTGCCCTCGTCCACGAGCGTCATCATCACCGCGGCCGACAGCCATTTGCTCGATGATGCGATCGGCACGACGGTGTCGTCATTATAGGCGCCGAAGTGCTCCTTGTAGACGATTTTCCCATCCTTCGCGACGAACAGCGATGCGCCCGGAAGCCCGAGGCTCTTGTAGCCAGCATCCATGTAGGCCGTGACGGTCGAGAAATCATAAGACACGGCGCCCGCCTGTTGAGAGGCGGGCGCCGCAGGCGTCGTGCAACCTGGGAGGCTTGCAACGAAGATGGCGAAAGCGGCGGACCGAAGCAGGGATGGCATCTGAAGCGCCTTTCGGGACTGCGGGCCTAGTCGAGCGAGCGGCTGCGCCGTTCTTCCGATCCGAGCGCAATCGCGAAGGTGAGACGGATCTCGCGTGGGTCGCCGTACACCGATCGCAGCGGATCGCGCAGTGTGACGTAGGTTTCGTCCGTGAGGTTACGCGCCTCCAGCGCCAGCCTGTACTGGCTGTTCTCGACGCCGATCGATCCATTCCAGATATCGATGTCCGCCATGTCGACCAGGTTGTTGATGTTGGTTGTGTTCGTGAAACCGCCGCGCTGGCCGCGATAGGATGCGGACGTCACGAGACGCCAGTCGTCGAACAGGCGTTTGCGGTGTGTCAGCGTGCCCGTGTAGGTCCACTCGGGCGAGCCCTCCACCAGCTTGCCGGCGTACGGACCTGAGTCGATGTCGCCGGTCAGGAAGTTGACCGCGCCATTGTAGTCGAGCCGGCCCCAGCCTTCGGGCAGGACCGTGTTGCCGAACACCTCGAAATCGACGCCGCGTGTCTTCGCCGAGCCCGCATTGAAGCGGGAGTTGCGTGAAACGCCGTTGAACGTCGTGTCGATGGTGACGAGCAGGTTGTCGAACTGGTTCTCGAAGGCGGTTACCGTGAAGAACGCATCCAGCACCTCGAACTTGGCGCCCACTTCATAGGCGGTGTTCTTTTCGGGGTCGTAGGTTGGCGCGATCTGCGGATCGAGGATCGAGTTGGCGTTGAAGCCGCCGGCGCGATAGCCGATCCCCGCCGAAGCGAACACGCGGAAATTGTCTGTCACCTCATACTTGAGCGAGGCCGACGGCGCCGTCGTGCTGAACTTCTCCTCGAGCACGTTCCGGTTGCGCAGGCAGTCAGGCCGTACAGTCTGCGCTTCGACCGGATCGAGATAGACAAGCACGCACGAGGTCGGCCCTGTCGTCGGCCCGCGCACCACGGTGAAGGCGTCCGTATTCTTCTCGGAATTGTTGTAGCGAACCGCGGCGTCGAGGGTCAGCGGATCGGTGATCTGCCAGCTGACAGAGGCGAACGCTCCCGTCTGCAGTTCTTCCTCTTTCACGGCCTGCGAAAGGTTGCCCGTCGGACTCGGGGCCGTGTTGGCAGCCGAGGTCGTGCGGCCATCAAGAATGGTCGCGAACTCTGTCTGACGGCCCTGGATGTTGCCGCCGACGATGTAGGAGAACGTATCCGAAAACTCGCCAGCGAACCGCACTTCCTGGCTGGTCAGCTCCGTGTGGTCTGTGAACGTGGTCGTGCACGAGCGTGTGGCGCACGTCGCTAGCAGGTTGGTCTGCGGCGGTGTCGCATAGCCCGGCGCCGTTCGGTCGGTATCTGACTGGAAGTTCGTCGTGCGCTCGCGATACAGCGTCGTCGATGTCAGCGTACCAAAATCAGTCTGCCACTCGACCTGGCCGTTGTAGTTGGCGGTCTCGCGCTCGCTCTCGTTCGAGGCGTTCATTGAATACGTGAACGGCCCATCGATATCCGGCGGCGGCACTTCTGCGTTCGGTGCGGAAGGATCGTTCCTTTCGCCGACTTCGCGGATCACGTTGGATGGCGACAGCTCGTTGGAGCCGTCGGTGACAAGGAAGACCGTGATGTCGTCCGTCGGCGTCCATTCGAGAGCGCCCTTGTAGCCCCAGTATTCCTCGACATCGCCAGCCTTGCCGTTGAACTGGTTCTTGAAGAAGCCATCGCCCTTGTCGGCCATCTGCACGCCAATGCGCGCGCCAAGCGTATCGGTGAAGGGCATGTTGGCGATGGCGTCGACGCCGAGCCTTTCGATATCAGGCGACCATGTCGCGCGCACACTGGCGCCTGGCTCCGACTTCGGACGCTGGCTGATCGCCTGCATCACGCCGCCCACGGCGTTCACGCCATAGAGCGCACCCTGCGGCCCGCGGATGACCTCGACGCGCGCCACGTCAAACAGGTCCTGCCGCGTGAACGTGCGCCCGCCAATGTTGCCGCCGGTGATCGATGCGCCGTCGCGCAGCACGGCTATCGGCGAATCCACGCCCGCCGTGCGCGCTGTGCCGGCGCCGGCGCCGCGGATGTTGTTCTCGGCGTTGATGTTGCCGGTATCGACGAACGCCAGGCCGGGGAGGAGATAGGAGAGATCCTTGATGTCCTTGAGGCCGCCTGCGTCCTCGATCTGCTGCGACGACAGCCCTGTCACGGCGGCGGGAATGTCCTGCACTTCCTCTTCAACGAGGCGCGCCGTGACGATGACTACATCGCGATCACCCCCATCGGCGGGCGGCTGGGCGGATGTCGGAGCAGGCGCGGGCTGTGGTGCGGGCGGTTGTGCCGCCGCGCTGCCGGAAATCAGCGCGACCAAAGCCGCGTGTTGCATGAGCTTTTTCATCTACGCCTCCCACAAAAGCCGGCGAATTCCACGACTCGTCCGGTCTCAAACGCCGATGCGTTTCAGATAGTCGACAATTTCAGATTGCCATTGTCAAGAAAAAGATACCGCCCGGTATCCTTTATGTGCCCGCCGTCTCCGGCAGGTTGGGCAGGATGCGATCGCGGCTGAGGTCAACGATCGCACGCGCGGCCCATTCGGCCCGCGCCCCGTCACGTGCTTCTATCGCCGACACCATGACATGGTGGATCTCCATCGACCTGCGCGCAAAGAAGTCTTCCGTCTGCATGAAGCGATGCTGCCACATCGCGAGGTTTCCAACATGCGTGAAAACCTCATATGTCTTTGCAGTCGTGCCCCACTTGCCGATGTAGCGTCCCATCTCGAATGACAGCGCAACGCGTTCCTGCATCGTGACGCCGGGCTTCGAGACCTTGTCGCCGCGCTTCAGAAAGCCCTTTAGTTTGAGCATTTTTTCCACTGGCATGGTTTGCGCCGCGTGGCGCGCCACGACGCCGTACAGCGCCTCCAGCATGTCGAAAACATGCACGGTCGTCTCGCCGGACAGCTCCACGATCTGCGCGCCGCGCCATGGGTGCATGTGAACGAAGCCGGCCTTGGCGATATGGCGTAGCGCCTCGCGCACGGGCGAGCGCGAAACACCAAAGCGCTCTGCGATTTCCTGCTCGCGCAGCCACGCGCCCGGCGTGTGCTGGAGGGCGATGATCTCGCGGATGAGCCGGTTGGCGATCTCGACGTCCAGCGGCAGCTCGCCGTTGCTCGTCTTAGCCTTCCGGGCGCTCCGGATCCGCTCGGAAACACGCTTTGTCATCGGATCGTCCGTCCGCTGCTTCCATTTTGTCGACAATATGACAGGTTCGCACGGTTAGACCAGCGCCTTTGAGTTTGACGTGGTGACGCCGGGTTTGCGCGCCGGGGCCGAGCGACGGCGTTGCGGGTTGCTGCGTGCCCTAACGTGGCCAATGGAAGATCTGACAGGCCTCTAGCCAACCACAGGGCGAAGGGCAGACCGACTCACGTTCGGGCCTCGCGGGACGGCGATGACGTCAGGCTCAAGTCAAGGCCGCGCTGTGGCTCGCTGCTGCTAGTTGACGCGCGTCAAGGCGGCGCCTGATCGGCCGCGCAGAATGGCGCCGGTGTTCGTGAGGGCGTCATGACGAATCTGGAACTGATCAGGCTGGAGCTCCCGCGATTGAGGGAACTCGCGACTTCTGCAAACGCGGAGGAGGCGAGCGCTTGGGGCCAGGCTGCAACTGATGCGCTTCACTTCGAAATCCGATGGTCCATCGAGACACTGCAGGAGCTCGATGTCCGCTTGAAGGCGGCCGCCCAGCGATCGTGATGCGAGAGCCTGAAACGCCCGATACGTTGCAAGAGGCTGAACATCAGCGAAAGCCGGTCAGGCTCCTTCATCTGTCGGACGTGCATTTTGGCGCCGAGAACAGGTCAGCGCTCGACGCTGTTTCAGCCTTTGCCGCGACGCTCAAGCCGGATGCCGTAATCGTTGCCGGCGATATCACCCAGCATGGCGCCCGTCGCGAGTTCAGGGCGGCGCGCGCCTGGCTCGATAGTCTGCAACTCCTCGTCATCACCACGCCGGGCAATCACGATACGCCTGCCGTGCATCTTGCTCATCATCTGCCCAGGCGGCTCGTCGCGCCCTTCAGCCTTTACCGGCAGTATATGGGAGAACTGGACAGCTGCGGGCAGTTGATCAAGCTGGATGGCGGCAGGATAGCGATCACCGGCTTGAATACGGCGCGCGGCATTCAGAGCCGCATCAATTGGGCAGACGGCGTCATCAGGCTTGCGGATCTCGAAGACGCGCTCGGCCTGCTGAGGGCCGAGTCTTCCGCAACGATTCACATCCTCGCCTGCCACCACCCGCTCCGCGAGCCTGGTCATTCGCTCATTTCGGTGGACACGCGACGGGGAAGGGAGGCCCTGCGGCGATGCGCAGCAGCGCATGTGGACGTCATTCTGACCGGACACATCCATGATGCATTCGCGCATCCGCTTCATTCGACCGGGCACAGGCTGGTGCAGATGGGATCAGGCACGCTGTCCACGCGTCTGCGGGGCACGCATCCCAGCTTCTGCGTCCTGACCGTACAGGGCGGCGGGTCCGTGCGGCAGGACGTGATCATGGTCGGCCGGGACGGTCCGGTCTCGCATTGCAACTACGACTCGCTGACACACGAACACGAAACGCTCTACCAGCCGGGCCAGAAAGCAGCGATCGGCCAGCTAAGCTAGACCGCGACCATGCAGGTTGCTGCGTTTGCCCGATAAGCGGCCGTGAAGCGGCTCCCGAGGTCAACATGCTCGCCGTCCATGATGACCGGAATGTCCCGGCCCTGTGGGTCGGATACGGTGATCCGGCCGGCCGGCCGCAGATCGGCGCCGGTCTGGTGATCCCAGTCCGAGCGTACGCATGTCCATGCGAAGCTCAGGGCCGCCACGGTCGTTGGAACGCTCAGTCCGCCTACCTCCATCTGTCCGCTCGCGCGGGACAGGGGACCAATCAACGCCGCCACGACATTGCCCTGGGGCAGATCTGTCGTGTCGTCCGCCTGCGCCTTCAGATGCAGGTGATGGGCGACGTCCAATGCAACCCCGACATCATGGAAGGCGCGCCCCAGGTTTCCGGCGCGCACATCCTCCCGCGCCTGTGCGAATTGCGCGGGCACGCCAGCCAGCATGGCGCAGAAGAACAGCTCCTCGCCAACCGCGCCGGCATCGAGCACGCGCTGCGTTCGTCCAGCCAGGGCCGATCTCAGGACGACGTCCCATGGTTTCGGCCCATGTATCCATTTGGTCAGGAGGTTCATTGTCCCCCCCGGAAGAAGAAGCAGCCTGCTGAACTTGTTCCCAGCCGCCGTCAGCGCGGTCCGGTGAGTCCCATCGCCGCCCCATACGACCAGCACGTCCGGTTCGCTGGCGATCAGCTTTCGCATCTGGCTCAAGCCGGCGTCCGGGTCGAAAGTCACGATGTCGGCGTTGCCGAGCCCAGCGCCGGAAAACACATTCTGCAGGCGGCGACGGCCATCCGCTCCGACACTGCCAGCCGCAGGATTGATGAGTGCGATTGCTTTCATGACGTCCGTCCTCGGAAACACCATGCACAAGGCCGGCGCGTGAAAATTGACGGCGATCAAGCAGGCTGGTTCCGCCTAGCGCGAGGCGAATTCGGAAGCCCGCCGGTCTGGCGGTATCCTGAACTGCTCGTGGCATGTCTGGCAGGTATCGGCGAGCAGGTTGGCCGTCCGCCGCAGATCCTTCCGGTTGCGTTGTTCCGTGGCTAGGGCGACGAAGACGCTCGCATTCTGCATGTCGTCGACAAGCAGGCGCCAGGCCGGTTCATTGTATCGCGAGAGGTCTGCGCGCCCGCTGCCCTGCATCGAGAGGAGCGTTGAGACCGCGATCAGGTTCACCGCGTCCAGCCCCGCGGCGGCCCACTCTTCGTCCGACGGCGTCCCGTTCCCGAGCGCCAGATCGAATATCTCGTACGCCGACTCCTCCACGATCCCGACCATCAACCCCCTGTATGGAACAAGCAGGGGCAGCGGATCCTCATCGGAAACCTCGACTGCGTCGATCCGGCCAAGGCGCAGCTGATGCGCGTCTTGCAGCGGGCCATCGATGCAGCCGCCCAGCAACGCGAGCGCGGCAATCGCGCCGGCAAGCCAGTCTCCAACAGGATATCCCGACTTCATGGCGCAATCATGCGCTGGAAACCTTCGCCGGTACTGACCTGCGTCAAACGCCAACGGCGCTTCCACGCGCATTGTGACCCCGCAGCGAATGGAGGCTCCGTGAAATTCCGCGACATCCTGGCGATCGCCGCCTCGGGAGAGGACAGCGATAGCATCGTCGCTCTCGCCCGCCAGGTCGCCGACCAGAATGACGGCAGGGTGTCTGGCCTTCTCGTCTCCTGGACGCCGCCACTGCTCATGGCTGATGGCTGGATCGCAACTCCCGTCTGGGCGGATCCGGAGCAGGAAGTCCGCGCCAGACTTGATGAGCAGCTCGCCAGGCTTCGGGCGTCATTCAGCCGGAGCACGGGCCAGACAGGCGCCATCGATGGCGAACTCCTCGCGGTCGGCCAGCCGGCGACTTGTGTCGCAACCCGTGCGCGCCACTACGATCTCAGCGTGCTGGGCTGTCCCCGCACCGACGCCGAGCAGCAACTCATCGAGGCCGCCCTCTTCGACTCCGGCCGTCCCCTCCTGCTTGCGCCGGCTGGCTGGACGCCTCGCCCCATTGGCCGGACAATCGTGGTCTGCTGGAAGCCCACGCGCGAAGCATCCCGCGCCATCGCGGAAGCCGAAGCCTTCCTCGCGGGCGCCCACCGCATCGTCCTTCTCACGGTCGACACGTCTCGCGACGCAAGCGATTGCCAGTCTGCAGGCAACGCCATTGCGGACCACTTCACGAGATGCGGACGATCGGTGCAGACGTGCGCAATCGCTCCCGTGGCGAGAAGCGAAGCCAGGTCCGTGCTCGATCACGCCGAGGCCATAGGCGCCGATCTCATCGTCATGGGCGGATATGGAAGGTCACGCGTCAGCGAACTGATCTTCGGAGGCATGACACGCGATATGCTGCGCGAAGCCAGCATACCCGTCCTGATGGCCAACTGAACCTTCACCCGAAGACATGCAGGCACAGATGCGCGACATTCTCCTTCACATCGACACCTACGCCGAACCGGCATCCTTCGGTTCGATAGAGCAGGCGGTCCGGTTCGCCGGGTTTCTCGGCGGCTCGATCGCCGGCCTGGTGACGCACATCGACATCAATGTTCCCGACAACTGGCTTGCAGAGCGCCTTCTGCACATCAGCGACCTGGCTGAAGTCGAGGAGAACAAGAGCGTGGAGACCGGACGAGCCGCGTTGGCGCATCTCGCGCAGGCATCCGCCGCTGCGGGCGTGCGCCATGAGGGCGTGATCCTTCGCGCCCATCTGCATGGCGTTGCCTCCGTTGTCGCCCGGGCGGCGCGCACTCGCGATCTTTGCCTCATCCTCGTCGGCGATCGCGCCGGCCCGCAGCGCGCGCTTGCCGAGGATGTGCTCTTCAGCGCTGGCCGGCCGGTCCTGGTCTTCAATCCCGAAAAGGCAGCGCTTCCCGCCGGACCGCTGCGCAAGGTCGCCGTCGCGTGGGACGGAAGCCGCTGTTCGGCGCGCGCCGTATCGGACGCCATGCCGGTCCTGCAGAAGGCCGCAATGGTTCGCATTCTCACGGTGGTCGGAGAAAAGCCGTCGGCCAGACAAGGCATGGCCGCCGATCTGGTGCGCCATCTGGCGGCGCACGGCGTGACCGCCGGCATCGACGAGGTGGACGGACGCCAGAGAAGCATCGGCGCATCGATCGATTCCTACATCGAGACGCACGCGCCCGACCTTCTCGTCATGGGCGGCTATGGCACCGCCAAGCTCAAGGAGTTCGTCCTCGGTGGCGCAACGGAGCACGTCATGAATGACCTGAAAATCGCGACGATGCTCTCGCACTGAGCCTTCCCGCGCACTTCCCCCGTCGGCGGGTCCGGATCTCCACCACCACCTGAGATCGCGGATACTGCCCGCCGGACGCCCCACAACCTCCTCCGGTTGCGGGGCGTCTGCATTTTGTCAGTCCGTTTGACCTGCATCATGCGGCCGGCCGGCGGACGCGCCATCGTTGCGCAAGCACAGGAGCGTCGCATGGGTTTCAGGGACATTCTCGTTCTCGTCACGACCACGGATGCGGGCAAGCAGGCAATCGATTTCGCCGACCAGCTTGCGAGCCAGACGGGCGGCCGTATCACCGCCTCCCTCGTCAGCTGGCAGCCGAACGTCGCGCCCGTCGACGCCTTCGTGATCGATCCGATCTACGCGCAGCTGGTCGAGGACGCACGCAAGGAACTTGCGCAGGAGGAGGTGCGGCTCAGAAGCCGTCTCGAGAAAGTGTCCGTGCCGGCGGTCGCCGAGTCCAGTCTCATCGATTTCGGCGCGGCTGGCGCGGCGCTCGGCCTGCGCGCCCGCCATGCGGACATCAGCGTTGTTGCGAGACCGGTCAAGGCCGACAGCGGCTCCGCCCAGGTGATCCTCGAAGCAGCGTTGTTCAATTCCGGCCGGCCTGTGATCGTCGTCCCGCCTGAGTGGAAACGTGGCCCCATCGGCAAGAACATCCTCTTTGCCTGGAAGCCGACGCGCGAAGCGGCCCGCGCCCTGGGCGACGCCGATGACCTGATCGCCAATGCTGACCAGGTCAACGTCGTCACGGTCGACGCCAAGCCCTCGCGTGACTATGGCGAACAGCCCGGCGGCGATATCGCGGCCCACATGGCATATCGCGGCGCGAAGGTGAAACTCTTCAATCTCGACTCCGCCGGCCGCAGTGAAACCAGGGTGATCCTCGATCAGGCGCTCGTGGTTGGCGCGGATCTCATCGTGATGGGCGGTTACGGCCGCTCGCGCATGAGCGAGCTCATCTTTGGCGGCGTCACGCGCGAGATCCTGAAAGGCGCAACACTCCCGGTGCTCATGGCGCACTAGCAACGTACGAGCGTGGCCCATGACCACGCCGGCAAGGCAGAACAATGTTGAAGGACATCGCTTTCGAAAGGTCGACCAGCCAGGCCGATATTGTCCGGGCTATCGAGGAGGGCGCCATTCCTGGCATCTCCCGTCCGGAGGAACGGATCGACACTCCCCTCAATCATGTCTTCCTGTCTGGCGATCACGCCTACAAGTTGAAGCGCGCCGTCAAACTGCCATTTGTCGATTTCCGGGAGCCGTATCAGCGGCGCGTTGCGTGCGATGCGGAACTGGCCGTCAATCGCCGGCTCGGCAGCCCTTTCTATCTTGGCGTCATGGGAATTGCCTGGGAGGCCGGCTCATTTGTCCTGACCAACGCAGCTGACGCGCTGGAATGGATCGTGATCATGAAGCGGTTCGACCAGCGCCAGCGATTCGATGTCATGGCTGTCGAGGGCAGGTTAGGTTCCGCGGAAGCCGCCGCCACGGCCTCCGTGATTGCCGCCATGCACGTGAAGGCGCCCGTCAGCCAGACCGTCGGCCACGCGGCGGATTATCGCACCATCATACACGATCTTCGACTGACCGAGGAGGATGGCGCAGCTGCGCTTGGCCTGTCGGCGGGCGCGACGGACCTCTACGATCGTCTGGACGCTCAACTTGCGCGTCTGGATCCTCTTCTTGAGAACCGTCGTGCGCTTGGGCGGGTTCGCCGGGTCCACGGCGATCTGCATCTTCGCAATCTTTGCATGTGGAATGGCCGCCCCGCGCCATTCGACGCGCTTGAGTTCAGCGAGCGCATGGCCACGATCGACGTGCTCTATGATCTCGCTTTCTTCCTGATGGACCTGCGCAGGATGGGGCTCCACCACGAAGCGAATGCGGCGATGAATCGCTATTGGGACGTCTCGCGCGAGAGCGAATGCGCTCTGGCGCTCCTGCCGTTCTTCATGGCGCTGAGGGCGACAGTGCGCCAGGCGGTCGCGGTGGAGGAGGGGCAGCTTGAACTCGCCGCCAGATACCACGCACTGGCGCTGGAGCTGCTTGACCATCACAATCCGGCGAGCGTCGCGATCGGAGGACTCTCGGGTACGGGCAAGACAGCGTTGGCGCGGGAGACCGCTCCGCTGCTGCCCGGCCCGGCTGGCGCACGGATACTCAGCAGCGACGTGTTGCGTAAACGTGCTCTGGGATTGGAAATCGGACGACGTGCAAATCCTGACGCGTACACCCCAGCTAGACGCTCGGAAGTCTATCGTGAGCTTGTCGCGCACGCCGTGACCGCGAAGAAATTTGGCGCAAGCGTTGTCGTCGACGCCACCTTCGAGATGGCCGATCAGCGCGAGTCGCTGGCCGCCACGCTGCCAGATGCGCACCGGATCTGGCTCGATGCTCCGGTCAAGCTGCGTATGTCACGCATCATGGCGCGCAGGAATGATGCATCCGACGCGGATGCTGCTGTCGCCGCGATCCAGTCGGCGCCATCGAACGTTGGTGAGGGATGGCGAAGGCTCGATGCCCGGTTGCCGTCGGCCGACCTCGCAAGGCGGGTGACGCAGAGTATTGCTTGACGGGAATTCGCCTTGAAAGGCCGAGCCGTCGCGGTCCTGTCGATCTGATCGACATCAAATACCGGCCCGCTCTACCGTCCGATAAGCATCCGGAGATGGAGATGCACATGCTCGTTGGTCCCGAACTTGTCCTTGTCGCCGATGGCGCCTCGGCCCGCTTTCTTGAACGAAGGACGCCGGATGCAAAACTGGCCGAGCTCACGGATCTCCACATGGCCATTGGACATCATTCAATCGAGCGCGACCGTGCTCCGCGCGCGTTTGATCGTGTAGGGTCCGGCCGGCACGCGATCGAGCGCAGACTGACGTCGCACGAAGCTGATGAGCAGGCATTCCTGATACAGGTTTCGGACCGGCTGAATGACATCGTCGCCGAGAGCCGGTTCAAGCATCTCGTGGTCTGCGCGCCGCCGAAGGCGCTCGGACTCATCCGGAGCAGGCTCACCCCCCAGGGGCATGAGAAGCTGCTGTTCTCCATCGGCAAGGACATCAGCAAGGAGGCGATCGCGGAGGTCGATGCCCGCCTGAGAGAACTCGGAGCCTAGCTGTCCAGCATGAGGATATAGACGGCTGCCGCCACCGTCATGGCTGGAAGCACCAGCAGCGCAAATCTCGCGGCGAGTGACCGTGCTCCCAGAACCACGATTGCGGCCAGCTTGAAGGCCTGGTTGCCGGCGAGAGCCAGCATCAGCGCTTCTGCCGCCTGCTGTGGGGGCAGGCCCTGGCGAAGCAGGTTGCTCACAGACAGGACAACGGCATCGACATCGACGAGCCCCGCTGTCACGGCGAACACGCTCAGACCCGAATGCCCGAACGCACGGTTTGCGAGATTTGCAGCGACGGTCAGCAGGCACAGCACACCCGCGAAACCTGCGACCGACCGGAGGTCCAGGGGGCTTCGCATCGATCCGAAGGCTGACGTGGCGGACGGCTTGGCCGGAGCACGCGTCCACAACCACCCTCCAGCCATCAGGACGACCACTCCCGCCGCCAGCGGCGCCGCAACCAGCCCGGCCACCTCTCCCGACAACACAACTGCAACAACAACAACAACACGAACAACACTCGCAACAACAGCCACCGCCACCGCAACTGCCGCAACACCAACGCCAACTTCCGCCGCCTTGACACGCGCAACAACATCAACCGTAACCGCCGTCGAGGAAACAACACCCCCAATCATAGCGCCAACAACCACCCCAACCCGCCGACCAAGCGCCCGAAGCGCAACATAACCGCCAAACCCCGGAACAGCGATCGCGATCGTCGCAATCCACATCGACCTCGGATCGATGGCCTGCCACGGGTCGATGGGGCCTGGCGGAACGAAGGGTAGGACGATGAACGTTGCGGCAAGTATGAGCAGCGCGGACCGGATCTCGCTCCACGACAGGGATCCGAGCCAGGCGTGCAGTCCCTCTTTGAAGGCAAGGATGGCGGCTACGGCAACGCTTGCTGCAGCGGCGACCGCCGGGTCGCCGAGTACAGCATGCGCACCCAGTCCGAAGACAGTTATCCCCGCGACCGTCGATGTGGCGGAACTGTCGCCTCCATTGTTGGCATGACGAAATTGGAACAGGATGAATCCCGCCGAAAACATGATGGTGAGCGCGGCAGCGACGCCCGGCGATGATGGAGCGATGGCGCCGCTCACTCCGCCCAGTAGACCCGCAAGAGTAAAAGTCCGCAACCCGGCGACCCTGTCGCCGGCTTGCGCATCGCGATACTTCCAGCCGCGCTCGATCCCGACTAGGAAACCGATCGCAAGTGCAAGTCCCAGGCGCTCCGCCTCGTCGGAGAATGTCGGCGCGTCGATCATCGATCCCTCACCTAACTTGTGGAAGCCAATGCCGACCGGCTCCTTGAGCGGGATCAAGGCGAGGAGCGGCAGAGGGTCGTAGGAGCAGGGCAGACGCGGAGAAGAGCGATGCCCCATCGTCTGAATGTCCGAATTGCAGATCGCCTTGGCGAAATGGCCAGTCTGCTCGAGCAGCAAGGTGAAAAAGGTTTTCGCTCGGACGCCTATCGCCGCGCAGCTGATGTCGTGGAGCACCTCGCGCGCCCGGTAGACGAAGTCCTGTCCACGGACGGACGCGATGGACTAGTGGCTTTGCCAGCTGTCGGCCAAGGCATCGCGTCGGCGATCGCGGAGATGGTCACCACAGGACGCTGGGCAGCGTTCGACCGCTTGACAGGTGAGCTGGATTCCGAAGCGCTCCTGATGACGATTCCCGGAATTGGCCCGCGACTGGCGCAACGCCTGCACGGCGAGCTGCATATCGACACGCTGGAAGAACTTGAACAGGCGATGCTCGACGGGAAGCTGGATCAGATCGACGGCTTCGGCCCGCGCAAGCTCGACGCCGTTCGCAGCGCCCTGCGTGAGAGGCTGAGACTGCTGAGGGGGCGGTTCAAGCCTGACAAGGCGCCAGGCGTCGGGATGATCCTGGCGCTCGACGAGGAGTATCGCCTCAAGGCCAGCCGGAATGAGCTCAAGCTCATCGCTCCAAGACGCTTCAATCCCCAGAAGCTCGCATGGCTGCCGGTCATGCACGCGCACAAGCCGCCCTGGCATTTCACGGCGATGTTCTCGAATACCGCGCGCGCGCATGAGCTGAACAAGTCCCGCGACTGGGTCGTGATCTCCGCGACCCACGATCGGGGCCCTGACTGGCAATGCACGGTTGTCTCCGAGACAAGAGGTCCGTCGAAGGGAAGGCGCGTCGTTCGCGGCCGCGAGGCGGAATGCGAAACACATTACTTCGGGCGGACGATGGCCTGACCCCGTGAGTCACGCGGACGCCCAGAGTTTGATCGAGTTGCGGCTGCAAAGCCTGGAGCAGCTGTTCGATCCTTTCGATCCTTTTCCACTTCCAACACGCGATCTCTCCAAGAGCGCCGAGGAGTTTGTCGTGGGATGGGCGCGCGAGTTGCCGCGCAAGGCGGGCTTCGCCATTCGCATCTTCATTCCCCGGGAGGCAGCCAGCGCAGCTGAGATAGATGCGTTGCGGTCGGCCATGTCGGCGCACTTCGTCTATCGCGCACGAAGGACCCGCAGCGACATGCGGGAATTGCTGGCCATTGCGCAGGTGTCGCTTGTGATCGGGCTGGCGGTTCTCGGCGTCTGCATGGTCATTCGCCATTTCCTGCGGGAGGCGGCGCCAGTCAGTCCTGTCGCAGGCTTCTTCGCCGAAGGCGTTGTCATCGTCGGATGGGTCGCGAACTGGAGACCCATCGAAATCCTGCTTTACGAATGGTGGCCGCTCGCGCGCAGGCGCGACCTGTTCGAGCGCCTGGCTGCGGCGCCGGTCGACGTCGTTGCGTCGGCCGCTGCTTCTCTTGATGCCGATCAAAGGGCGCTTCGGCCGGCAACCTAGTGTGGGGGCAACAGGAGGCCCTGATGACGTATCGCAACATTCTCGTGCATGTTGACCAATCGCCGGGCGCACAGGCGCGGATTGCCTCCGCCGCGGCGCTGTCGTCCCGCTTTCAGTGTCAGGTCACGGGCATGTTCCTGCGCTCAAACCGCATTCCCGGAAATCTGCTGAGTGAGGCGGCGACGCCGATGCCCCAGGACGTGCTCGACGGGTATCTCAATGAGCGGATGCAGGTGATCGAGCAGGCGAGTGCATCCGCAAAGAAGGCCTTCATGGTGGGTCTGGGCGCCGCTTCCAAAATGTCTCGCTGGCTGGACGTGAACGGCGATTCGCCTGACGAGCCGATTGCATGCGCCCGCCGTCACGACCTGGTCATTGTGCCTCCTAAGATGACGGCGGCACACGGAGACACCGGCATTACGGCGGCGCAAATCGGCATGGCCGCCGGCGGCCCCGTGCTTGTGCTCAAGCACGGCGGGTTTCCAACCGATTTTGGCCGTAAGATACTGGTCGCGTGGAATGATTCCCGCGAGGCCGTGCGCGCCCTTCACGATGCCTGGCCATTTCTCGAGACCGCGACCGAGATTCACTTCCTGACTGTCGGTAGAGGAAAGAACCACGAGCTTGATGCGTTGCTGGCGCGGCAGCTGCGCGACCATCTGTGTCCCCCCGCGCAAGTTCATGTCGATGAGAACGACGAAGCTCCTGTCGAGGATCTGATCCGCCTCTACGTCGGCAGAACCGGCGCCGACATGGTCGTCATGGGGCTCTACGGACATTCCCGGTTACGGGAGTTTGTCCTGGGCGGCGTCAGCCGGAGCCTGCTGGCCGATCCTCCCATGCCGCTATTCCTTTCCCACTAATCGAGAGTTCGTTGCCGTGACATTGAAAGCGCCGACCGCCTGGAGAGGAAGCGTTGCCGGGCTGCGCCCGGTCTCTCACGGGACAGAGCTTCCGCGTCCTCCGGCACGGCGCAAGGCCAGCCTGCTGACGAAAGCGACACGGGAGATAGTGGAGCACCCCGTGGAGACCTTCGCCGTCGTCACAGCGGCGCTTGTAGCCGGTCGACTGGCGACACGCCGCGAAAGGTTTGAGAATCCGCATCCTAGAAGGCGCATGCGATCCGGCGGCGCCGTGGCTGTGCTGGCCGGCATATGCCTGCTCATGCTGTCGGGATGCGCCGCGTCGCCGCCGGTCGTTGCGGTCGAGCCGGATCCTCTGGCGTTCGGACGCGCATATGGCGACGATCTCGCGGTCGCCGGCGCCAAACTGGCCGGAGAGCATTGCCTTGAGTGCCATCCGGTTCGCGCAACCGGGAAGGCGAGGGGCGCGGCGCCGCCACTCGATCTGCTCCTGTCTCGCAGGGCGCCCGATCAGCTGACCGACGATCTGATCGCGGGCCTCGAAGCGGATCATGGCGGCATGCCAATCTTCGATTTCAATGTGATCGCCGCGCTCTCGCTGGTCGCCTACCTTGAAAGCCTGAAGGACGATGCTCCGAGCAAGCCGCTTTGACCTGCATCACGGCGGCATCCGCGTGCGATCCTAGATTTCCGCTCAGGAACGAAACAAGGGAAGATGGTCATGACTTCCGGATACGGGTTCTTTCGGCTGACAGGCGGGATAATGTCGCTGGCGGTCATGGCCGCGTGCCAGAGCGTTCCGGAGACGACCTACACCGGAGGCGACGCGGTGGAGGGGCGCAAGGTTGCTGGAGAGCTTTGCGCGGACTGCCACGCAATCGAGCGTGGCCAGACCAGCCCCAACCCGTCAGCCCCGCCATTCTCCAAGGTTCTGGAGCGCTACAGCGCCGAAAGGCTCGCGCGCGATCTCGATAACGCCAAAAGCGTCAGCTACCTGCGAATGCCAACCTTCCACTTCGGAGATGGGCATGCGGCCGACCTTGTCGCCTACATCGAAACCCTGTCGCAGCCGGCCAATGAAAAGTAAGCGCTGTAACGCCCGGCGATCCAGATTCACATTGGCTTTGCGGAGGGCCAACATGCTGAGAGCAATTATCGCCTGCGCACTTGCGGGAGCTTTCGTCAGCGCCTGCGCCCAGCAGCCGATGAGCTTCGAAAGCGAACGAAGTGGATGGAAGGGCACAACAGTTTCGCCCGACAAGGAGCTGGCAGCGGAAGGTCAACGGATCGCACAGCGGGAATGTGCGTCCTGCCATTCGATCGACACGCTCTCAGTCAGCCCGAATCTGTCTGCTCCGCCGTTGCGCGAAGTGCTGCTCATCAACGATCCCGATTTCCTCGCCTACCGGCTGATCGACGCCATGCGGATCGGCCATGACGCAATGCCGTTGTTCGACTTCGACGCCCGCTCCGCGGATGCGCTGGTCGCCTACATCAAATCGATTGGCAGGTGACGCAGTCCGGCCGATGGCCGCGGGGCGGGTTTGGCCAGGATCAAATCGCGCCCGTGACGGTGTGATCTCATGCAGAAAAGAGCGGAGAGCCGGCATGCTTCCCCATCCCTTCTGGATCGTCGCTGTCAACGAGGACGCCTCGCGCTTCATACTGCGGACAGACGCGACCTTCGTGGAATTTGTCGACTACTCAGATTCGCACGATTTCCTGGAGCGCGAGGACGATCGCCCATCGGATCTTTGCCGCAGCGGAAATCGAGTCATGCTCAAGTCCCGGACAAGAAAGCACGAGGAGCAGTTGCGGGTCTTCCTCAGCCGCGTCGCCCATCAGATCGACGAGGCGGTGCGGAAGTACCCTGTCAGGGGGTTTGTCGTATACGCCCCTCCGCAGGTGCTCAATGCGCTGCGCGACCTGATGTCCGCCGCTTCGCGGCGGCTCCTGATCCATGAGTCCACCGAGGATGTGGTGCGCAAGCCCATCGAGGCGATCCGCCAGCTGCTCGACCGGGAGGGAACGCTTTTCGCCTAACTCGCCAGAGCGACCGCATCCGCCATCTCTCCGCCGTCGGCGAGCTCTTCGAGCACGTCCCTGCGAAGCAGGCGGCAGTGATACAGCGAAGTGACCCGGAGCCATCCCCGGCGCTGGAATTCCGTCATCTTGCGAGAGACCGTTTCGAGCCGGAGCCCTAGGAACTCAGCCATGTCGCCGCGGCGCATCGGAAGGTCGAACTCGTCATCATCGGATTCCCCACAAAGATCGGCGATGGACAGGAGGAATGTTGCAAGCTTCTGCTCCGCGGACTTTGCTCCGACAGCGGCGAGATGGGCCTGGGCTGCGCCAAGCTGACGGCCGATCTGGCTAAGCAGGATATCGCCGAAGGCGGCATCGCTTCTGCTGAGTTCCTTGATCCTGCCCATCGGGATCGCGCGGACGACCACCTCCGTGATCGCTTCGCATCCGTTCGAGTGCTCCACGTCCGACTCGAATCCCAGGATCGACCCGGCATTGGCAAAGCCCACGATCTGGCGCTGGCCGTCGATCAGTGTGCGGTAGAGCTTCACCCAGCCGCTTTCCACGATGTAGATACACTCGCGGACATCGCCTTCGTAAAAGAGATGGCTGTGAGCCGGGTGGCGCTGATGCCCCTGTTTGGTTCGCGTCGCGTCGCTCAGTCCCTGGTCGCGACGCTGAAGGGTCTCGATACGTCCGCCGGCGATGCACATGGCCCGTCTCCTTGCTGATGGAAACGACCCTCGCCTTTCAACCTTGCCGCTGTTTGCCGGAGTGTGTCTGGCTTTGTGACGAAACCTGACAAGCGCCCGGTGCGCGCGTTTTGAGCGGAATCAAGCACGCTGCTTCAAGGCTATGGTTCAACGGGCTAAAAGCGTGCGACAAGCCGTCACGGCCGGAGAATAGTCATGGTCAGCCTCGTTTCCCGGATTGCCTGCGTGGTCGCCCTCGGGGCCATGGCCTCTTGCGTCCAGACTGCGCCACCGCGGAACGCCGTCGATGGCGCCGGGTTAGACGTCGAAACAGGGCGCGATGTGGCTATCGGGAGCTGCGCATCATGCCATGCGATCGACCAGGACATGATCAGTCCGCGTGAAGGCGCACCGCCCATGCGGACGCTGCTCGAGCGCTACGATCCTGACATGCTGGCGGATGACCTGATCGAGGGCGTTCGCGTCGGGCATGACGACATGCCTCATTTCGATTTTGACGTCCGGTCCGCGGACGTGCTCATCGCATACCTGAAGTCAATCGACCGGCGGCGTGTCGAGTGATCAGCTCCTCAGGCGAGCCGCTCGCCGAGTTTGCCTACTCTGGCCAACAGCTTTCCGGAATTGTCCCGGTTGATGGCGCCGACATTGCCGACGAGCGTTTCGCGAACCGGCTTTATGCCGCTCATGCCGAGAATTGATTTCTCGAGCGCCCGGACGCCGTGAGCGCCGAACATGAACCGGTAGGCGAGGGCAGGCATTCCCATCGTCACGATCACGCGAGCGGACTTTCCCTTCAGCATCTGCTTTGGCCAGCCGCTGCTGCCATCGTTCTGGATCGCGAAGCCATTCCGGCAGACCTGCTCGAAGAACGCCTTGACCACCGCCGGCATTGTGCCGAGCCACAGGGGAAAGATCACGACGAGGTGCTGTGCGTTCGCGATGGCGGATTGAGCATTCTGGATTGCTTCCGGGGGATTCGTGACAAACTCCTCCGGGTTCCGAAAGAGAGGAATGTCCATCTGGCCAAGATCGACCGTGCTGACGTCCGCTCCGCTTCGTACAGCCCCTTCAGCATACGTCTTGGCGATAACGTGGCAGAGGTGGTCTCCCGTGCCGTGCGGATGGCCCTGGATGATGCAGACACGACGCGGCATCGAGACCTCCTAGATCGCGGTGCTGTGGCGTGCGGCCGATCCTTGGACGGCGAAGTCGAAACAGGCTGCGACGTTGCGCGCGTAGGGCTGGCCGCGACCGGTAACAGAAAGGTGCGCACCATTCAGCTCGGCGATTCCCGAAGAGATGAGCGGAGCAAGGGCTGTCGAGGCCGCCAAGAGTAGATCGCCCGGAACGTCCGCTTCGAAATCGCACAGCACCTTTTCGATGATCTGCGCGATTCGACCGTCCCGTATGGAAGGCGCCACGCCTCGTACGACCGGCATGCGATCGATCTGAGTGGCCGAGCAATACACCGTGCTGTCAGTCGTGTTCTGATAGATGAGGCCAGGCATGCACGAGATGGCTGATACGCCAAGACCGATCAGCGCCGTGGCGTTGTCGTCCGTATAGCCTTGGAAATTGCGGCGGAGACGCCCCTCCATCGCAGCGGTGGCCAGCGCGTCACCGGGAGCGGCGAAATGGTCGAAACCAACCGGCAGATAGCCTGCGTTTTCCAGAGTCGATGCGGCTGCCTCCGCCTGGCGGAACCGCTCCTCGCCCTGTGGTAGTTCTGTCGTTGTGATGCTCTTCTGGTGCTTCTTCATCCAGGGAACGTGTGCGTAACCAAACGTGGCGACGCGGTCGGCATCTTGCCGGGCGACAAACAGTGCGGTCTCGATCACGTGCTCCCGCGTCTGCCCCGGCAGTCCGTACATGATATCGCAGTTCAGGCTCGGAACTGCGTGACGCCTCAGCATTCCGATTGCGCTTTCGATCTCCTCGATGGGCTGGATACGATTGATGCGACGCTGAACGAAAGGATCAAGTACCTGCACGCCCAGACTCGCGCGATTGAGCCCCCAATTCACAAGGGCTGCGACACGATCACCCGTCACCCCGCGCGGGTCGAGTTCCGCCGCGATCTCGGCGAATAGCGGCACCTTGAACCAGCGCAGCACCGCCTCGAAGATTCGGTCGATATGGCCGGTCGACAGAATATCCGGTGAACCGCCCCCGAAGTGAATATGCGTCACCTGGGCGTCGCTGGGCGCGAGCTGGCCGACCAATTCGATCTCGCGAACGAGAGCGTTGACATAGCTCTCAAGAGGATCCGCCGCGGTCGGCACACTTGTGTGGCAGCCGCAATACCAGCACAGCGCCTTGCAGTAAGGGATATGCAGATAGAGTGACAATGACGATCGCGGCGGCAGGCGCTCGATCGCTTGGCGGGCCGCAGCTTCGCCTATGTCGGCTGAAAAGCGGTTCGCAGGGGGATAGCTCGTGTAGCGCGGAATCTGCGCGCCGGCGTGTTCGGGAAAGTATTCCCACTTTCGTACGCCGGGCCTGAATCTGTGGACGCTCACTGTCCGCTCCTTGCAGCACGAAGACGCGGCGACGCGCGCAAGAGCGGGAAAGCGATCATGGCAGCAAGACCTGCTGCGATGAGCATGCAGCCCGCACAGTGATCAACCGAGCTTCCAAAGTTCGCTGGAGCAGTCCCGCACCACGCGTGGCTAAGTTCCCACGGAATGTCGGCTTGCGCACACGAGCGGATGACTGCGCCTGCGCCAGTAGCAGCTCCTCCAGCGAGAAACAGAATGAAGGATCTCATTAACGTTGTGGCCTTCCAGTGCGCGACCCGCACGCCGTTCTGAGGCATTTGCCCGCACCGGCCTTTGCGCTGGATCAAGACCGTCTTCCGCCAAGTTCGGCAAACGCTTGCACAGTCACCCGACGATCCTGTCGGCGTGCGCTGTCAGGACAGAAGTATGTCGGCAAGCACTTCAGCGGAGCGCCGCCTCGACGGCAGCACAGGGGCCGTCGGCATCTTGATGCTAGCTGTTCTGATTCTGTCGATTGCAGGATTTGCAACCACATCAGACCCGATGTTCAGGGCGCAAGCCGGCATATTTGCCGTGGCGGCGGTCATCGGGCTGAGCGCGCTAATCTATTGGCACGAGATCAGCCTGAGCGGAAAGGCATTCGATCCCGCCTTCTACGAGGAGGGCGTCGTCAAGGCCGGCATCGTGGCGACGATGTTCTGGGGGATCGCCGGCTTCACCGTCGGCCTGGTCATTGCGCTACAGTTGACCTGGCCGAACCTGTTCTACTTCCCGGACCTCGGTTGGACCAACTTCGGCCGCATGCGACCACTTCACACGTCCGCTGTGATCTTCGCCTTTGGCGGCAATGCGCTGATCTCCACGTCGTTCTATGTCGTCCAGCGGACGTGCCGAACGAGGCTGGCTGGCGGCATGTGGCCGTGGTTCGTGTTCTGGGGCTATCAGCTCTTCATCGTGGTGGCCGGCATCGGCTACCTGATGGGCATCACCCAGTCGAAAGAGTATGCGGAACCGGAATGGTATGCCGACATATGGCTTACCATTGTCTGGGTGGCCTACCTGTGCGTTTTCCTTGGCACGATCCTGCGCCGCAAGGAGCCGCATATCTATGTCGCGAACTGGTTCTATCTCGCCTTCATCGCCACGATCGCGCTGCTGCATGTCGTCAACAACCTGTCGCTGCCGGCGAGCCTGACAGGTACGAAGTCATTCTCGGTCTTCAGCGGCGTCCAGAGCGCTCTCGTTCAGTGGTGGTACGGTCACAACGCGGTGGGATTCTTTCTCACCGCCGGCTTCCTGGCGATCGTCTACTACTTCATTCCCAAGCGGGTTGAGCGGCCGGTGTGGTCGTACCGCCTTTCGATCGTCCACTTCTGGTCGCTGATATTCATCTACATCTGGGCTGGCCCGCACCATCTTCACTACACGGCGCTGCCGCAGTGGGCTCAGACGCTCGGCATGACGTTCTCGATCATGCTGTGGATGCCCAGCTGGGGTGGGATGATCAACGGGGTGATGACGTTGTCCGGGGCGTGGGACAAGCTGCGCACGGATCCGGTCGTGCGCATGCTGGTCGTGTCTCTCGCGTTCTACGGCATGGCGACCTTTGAAGGGCCGGCGATGTCGGTGCGGGAGGTCAACGCGCTGTCCCATTACACGGACTGGGGCATCGGCCACGTCCACTCCGGCGCGCTCGGCTGGGTCGGCTTCGTCACCTTCGGCGCCATGTACTGCCTGACGCAATGGATCTGGAAACGGGCGCGCCTCTATTCGAACGCGCTTGTCGAATGGCACTTCTGGATCGCGACGATCGGCATCGTTCTCTACATCACCGCCATGTGGGTTTCAGGCATCATGGAAGGCCTGATGTGGCGGGCCTACAACTCCTTCGGCTTCCTCGAATACTCGTTCATCGAGACTGTGAGCGCCAAGCACGTCGAGTACGTAATCCGCGCGCTCGGCGGCGGGCTCTACCTCACGGGCGCGCTCATCATGGTCTACAATCTCGTGCGCACGGCGCGCGGCGACGTCCCTGCGGATGAACGCAGGCGCAAGCCGGCGGCGCCTTCGCTTCAACCTGCAGAGTAGGCGGCGACAATGTCCACGCGTCCAAACTGGCTGTTGCGCAATCACAAGCTTTTCGAGAAGCACAGCTTCGTCCTGCTGATCGGAATTCTCATCGTCGTCGCGATCGGCGGCCTGATCGAGATCGTGCCGCTATTTTACCTGAAGAACACGATCGAGAAAGTGGAGGGGATGCGGCCCTACACGCCGCTCGAGCTCGCCGGACAGAACATCTATATCCGGGAAGGATGCAACGTCTGCCACTCGCAGATGATCAGACCGTTGCGCGACGAGGTCGACAGGTACGGCCATTACTCCCTCGCCGCCGAGAGCATGTACGACCACCCGTTCCAGTGGGGCTCCAAACGCACCGGCCCGGATCTGGCTCGCGTTGGTGGCAAGTACTCGGATGACTGGCAGAAGCAGCACCTGATCGATCCGCGTTCGCTCGTGCCGGAGTCGATCATGCCGCCCTACGCTTTCCTGGAAGACCGGCCGCTCGACACGTCGGTTCTTCCCGCGCAGCTTAGAACACTGAAGCTCGAAGGCGTGCCGTATACGCAGGAGATGATCAGCAACGCGATCAACGACGCGGGCGCGCAAGCCGGCATGGATCTCGACGCGGAAGCGATGCGCAAGGGTTATGGCGCGATCGCCGGTCGTGAGGGAACCGTGTCGGTGCGCGACTTCGACGGCGTTCCTGGCGATCCATCGGAGCTCGATGCGCTGATCGCCTATCTGCAGATGCTCGGCACGCTGGTCGATTTCTCGACCTACGAAGCCGGCGATCTCGACAACCAGCGGTGAGCAAATGACCTACGAGGACTGGTCTCACTTCGCCCAAGACTGGGGCACCGTCTATTTCTTCGTGATCTTCGCCGTGGCCGTGGCTTACGCCCTCTGGCCGCGCAACGGCAAGGATTTCCGCCGCGCCGCCAGTCTCCCACTGACCGACAAGGAGCAAGACGATGACCGTCCGCTCGCCTGAAAAAGATCCCGTGACCGGCGTTGAGACCACGGGCCACGAATGGGACGGCATCAAGGAGCTCAACAATCCGCTGCCGCGGTGGTGGCGGTTTGTGTTCTGGGCGAGCGTGGTCGTCTCGATCGTGTACTGGATCCTTATGCCGGCCTGGCCCGCCCTCCCGGGTCTGCAGGGCCACACGACCGGCGTCCTCAATCAGTCTGACCGGATCGATGTCTCCCGCGATGTCGCTGGCATGAAAGCCGAACGTGCTGCGCTCGGCGCCAAACTGATGTCCAGGGACGCTGGGGGCATTCTGAAGGACCCCGAACTGAGCCAACTTGCACTGTCGCTGGGTGAAAGCGCATTCGGCGACAATTGCGCGACCTGCCATGGCGCCGGCGGGCGGGGGGCGAAGAGCTTTCCGCGCCTGGCGGACGACGTCTGGTTGTGGGGTGGCTCGCTCGAGAACATTGAACGCACCATCGCCTACGGCGTTCGTTCGGCTCATCCCGAGACGCGGACTTCCGAAATGCCGGCTTTCGGACGAGACGAGTTCCTGACGAACGGCCAGATCGATGATCTCGTGGAGTATGTGGCGTCGGTTTCCGGGCAGCGCGCCGATGCCGCCGCTGTTGCACGGGCGCAGCCTGTCTTCGAACAGAATTGTGCGAGCTGTCACGGTAGCGACGCCCGTGGAGATCGGAGCAAGGGCGCGGCTAACCTGACGGATGCCGAATGGCTGTATGGCGGCGACCGCGCAACCCTGCGCCGCTCGATATTCGGCCCTCGAAATGGCGTGATGCCGGCCTGGAACAGCCGGCTCGATCCCGCAACCATCCGGGCGCTCTCGATTTACGTCCATTCGCTTGGAGGAGGAGAGTAGGTGGGCAGCGCGACGCTGATAGACCTGCGGTCGCGCCGCGGTTCATCCGGGGGCGGCAATGCGCCGCCGCCGGACGATCCCGACAGCAAGGAGCCGGTCGTACTCTATGCGCGCCGCAAGCAGATCTATCCGCAACTGGTGTCAGGACGTTTCCGCTCGCTGAAGTGGATCCTGCTCTTCCTGACTCTCGGTCTGTACTACGTCCTTCCATGGTTGCGCTGGGATCGCGGGCCTGGCGCGCCAGATCAGGCGGTTCTCGCCGACTTCGCGGGCGGGCGGTTCTACTTCTTCAGGCTCGAGATCTGGCCACAGGAAGTCTATTATATCACTGGTCTCCTGATCCTGGCTGCGGTCGGACTGTTCCTGGTCACCGCTCTCTTCGGCCGAGTATGGTGCGGGTATTTCTGTCCGCAGACGGTCTGGACTGACCTCTTTCTCGTGGTCGAGCGTTTCTTCGAAGGCGACCGAAACGCGCGCATGAAGCTCGACAAGTCGCCATGGAGCTTGAACAAGCTCTGGCGCAAGTCGGCCAAGCATTCGGCATGGCTCTTGATCGCGTTCGCGACGGGCGGCGCCTTCATTCTCTACTGGCACGACGCGCGATCGCTCGCTGAAACGTTCTTCACCGGCCGCGCGCCGATGACCGCCTATGTGTTCGCGGCCCTACTCACCGGCACGACATACGCTCTGGCAGGTACGATGCGTGAGCAGGTCTGCACATACATGTGTCCATGGCCGCGCATCCAGGCGGCCCTGATCGACCGCGATACGCTGATGGTGACCTACCGCTCCGAACGTGGCGACCCGCGCGGCGCACATAAGAAGGGCGATACCTGGGAAGGGCGCGGCGACTGCGTGGACTGCAAGCAGTGCGTAGTTGTTTGCCCAATGGGAATCGATATCCGCAACGGCCCGCAGCTCGAATGCATCCAGTGCGGACTCTGCATCGACGCGTGCGACCATGTAATGAAGAAAGTGGAACGCCCGACCGGCCTAATCGCCTACGACACCGATGAGAATGTGTTGAGACGCTGGAAGAAATTTCCGGCGCGTCCTTTCTCTCCTTTCCGGCCACGCACGTTCGCCTACGCGTTTGTCTTTGCCGTCACCGCCATCGTCATGACCATCGGCCTGACCACGCGGACCAACGCCGAGTTATCGGTGCTAAAGGATCGCAGTCTCCCGTTTGTCCAGCTTGCCAACACGGACATCCGCAACACCTACACGCTCAAGATCGTGAACAAGCAGCGCCTTGAACGCGATCTCAGCGTGCAGGTCGACGGCCTGAGAGATGTTCGCCTTGAAATCATCGGGGCAGGGACGGATCCGGGTCAGGCCGGGATCGCCGTTCATCCGGATCGCGTCGAGAGTTATCGTCTTCTGCTGACGGCGCCGGCAAGCGCACTGAAAGCCGGTTCAAACGACATCCACATCAGCCTGCTCGAGGCCGGGAAGCCGGTCGCCACGGCAGCGACGACCTTCCTCGGGCCGGAGCAATGAGATGAACGCAAAGGGCATTCGCGGAGTTCACGTATTCTGGATGATCTTCGGCTTTTTCGCTGTCGTCATCGGCGTCGACATCTTCTTCATCACGCGCGCGATCAGCACGTTTCCGGGCGAGCAGGTCAGGAATTCCTATGTTCTTGGCCTCAACTACAATCGTGAAGTCGAACGGCGCGAGCAGCAGGCCGATCTTGGGTGGTCGGCAAAGGCGGGCGTGCTGGGCGACAAGGGCGCAACATTCGTGGTCCGGTTCATTGATCGCGCCGGCCAGCCCGTAACCGGTCTCGTGGTTTCGACCACTTACTTCTCCGCGGGGGCAGGAAATGCAGAAAGCGAAATCGAGCTCTTGGAAGGCCGACCGGGCGAATACAGTGCTACGGTATCGCTGAGGGCGCAAAGGGCCGACTTCGAGATCAAGGCTCGTCAGGTCGCCTCCGGCCCCGTTGTATTCGAGGCTGCAAAAGCCGTGGTGTTGCCATGAGCACCCTGGCCCAGGGATGTCCGAGTGGTCTTTCACCTGTTGCAGAGCAGACAGCGGCTCAGGATCCAGCGCCCTTCGTGGCGGAGCGTGACGGCAGGAAGTATCTCGACCTGATCGTACGGGGGGCAAGCTGCGGCGGTTGTCTGTCGAAGATCGAAGGCGCAGTTGCGAAACTGGCCGGCGTCCAGTTTGCCCGCCTCAACCTGTCCACTGGCCGGATGCGGGTCGAATGGACCGGCAGCCTCCAGGCCAAGGCGATCATGGAGGCCATCACCGGCCTCGGCTATGGAGCCTCGGCCTTCGATCCCGGCCAACCAGAGGATGCTGGCGCCGAGCACGAACGGCGACTCCTGACGGCGCTCGTCGTTGCCGGAGCTGCCACGGCCGCAGTCATGTTTCTCTCTGAACCTCAATGGTTCGGAAGCGATCTCGGCAGTGACACGCGCACGGTTCTCCGCTGGATTTCCGCGTTCGTCGCCATTCCAGCGGCTATCTTCGCGGGGCGCCCCTTCTTCTCCTCTGCGTTGGCATCGATACGCCGCCGCAGGCTGAACATGGATGTGCCAGTGTCGCTGGCGGTGATACTGGCCCTGGCGCTAAGCGTTTACGAGACGATCGTTGGCGGCGAGCATGCCTTCTTCGACGCGTCAGTGATGCTGCTCTTCTTCCTGCTGATCGGCCGCGTACTCGACGCACGTCTGCGGCGGCGCGCCTATGCGGCCGCGAATGCGCTCGCGGCCATGCAGACCACAACCGCCACACGGTTGAAACCTGATGGGACAGCGGAAGCGGTGCGTGCGTGCGACGTCCTTCCGGGAGACACCGTACTTCTGGCCGCTGGAGAGAGGCTGGCGGTCGATGCCGAAGTGCTCTCAGGCGAAAGCGAGGTCGATCTCCGGCTGGTGACCGGTGAAGTCGAACCGGCCTATGCCAGCGAGGGACTGGTGCTGCATTCCGGAGCAGTCAATCTGTCCGCTCCTTTGCGGGTGCGGGCCACAGCTATCGCCAATGACTCCCTGATGGCGGACATCGCGCGCCTGCTCGAAGCGGGCGAACAGAAGAAGTCATCTTATCGCAAGCTCGCGGACAAGGCGGCGGAAGCCTATGTACCTCAGGTCCACGCCGTTGCTGCGCTGGGTTTCATCGGCTGGCTCATGTTCGGCGCCACGGCGGCGCAGGCTGCCTATGTCGCGGTCACGGTTCTTATCATCACATGTCCGTGCGCGCTCGCACTGGCGGCGCCGTTGGTGCAGGTCGTGGCTGCTGGACGGCTTTTCCGTGAAGGTATCTATCTCACCTCGGGCGATGCACTCGAGCGGTTGGCGCTGGTCGACCATATCGTGTTCGACAAGACGGGCACGCTGACGCTTGGTGATCCTGTCCTGCACAGCGAGCCAGGTCAGGAAGACGCCTTGCGGGATGCAGCAAAACTGGCGCGCGCCAGCCATCATCCGTTTTCCCGCGCGCTTGCCCGCGCGGCGGGCCCCGGTCCGGTCGCGGAAGGTATCAAGGAGCATCCGGGGCAAGGCGTCACGGGCTTCATCGACGGGCGGCGTGCCTGGCTCGGCTCCGCAACATTTGCCGGCGCCGAAACGAGGCATCAATCCGAACTCTGGTTCAGGATCGAGGGGCGCGCGGCGCAAGTCTTCCGGTTCGACGATCACCTTCGCGAAGACGCCGCTGCGACGGTCTGGAAGCTACGCACAATGGGGCTGGAGATCGAGATTCTGTCCGGCGACTCCGAGGAACGCGTGAGCCGGGTCGCTGATGCAATCGGGATTCTGCAATGGCGCGCCCGAGCGACACCCCAATCCAAGGCCGGCCATCTGAAGGCGCTGGAAGCGTCGGGCCAGAAGGTCCTCATGATTGGAGATGGTCTCAACGATGCCGGCGCGTTGGCCGGCGCACATGCCTCCATGGCGCCGGGTGGGGCGGTGGACGTTTCCCGGTTGACCAGCGACTGCGTTTTTACGGGAGATGGTCTGGGGGCCGTCGTCCGCACCATCGAAGTTGCGCGAAGCGCGCGGGGCCGAATGCGTGAGAACTTCGCTCTTGCTGCACTCTACAACGCTATCGCGGTACCGATCGCTCTCGCTGGCTGGGTGACGCCGCTGATCGCTGCGGTGGCCATGTCCGCTTCCTCCGCCATCGTCACTCTCAACGCCCTCCGTCTATCGGGCGCCAAGGCCCGTCCGGAGAGTAAGTGATGAGCATTCTCATTTTCATGCTGTCGGGAGCGGTCGGCGTCGGTCTTGCGGCCTTGGCGGCGCTCGTATGGGCTCTGAAATCCGGCCAGTTCGACGACTTGGCCGGCGATGCCGCTCGCGCGCTTGACGATACCGACCGTCCAGCCTAGCTGGCTGCGGTGAGCCGCTGGCGTCCGGATGGCAGTCGAGACAGCTTTCCGGAATAGTCGCGGCGCTGATCAGCCGGGATGGACAAAGGTTGCCCGCAGAGAGCGCCAGATTGCTGGTCGTCGATGACGATGCGGGTCTTCGGGAGACCCTCGCCGACTTTTTCGAACTTGAAGGCTACCAAGTTGCCCAAGCCGCCAACGTGACCGAAGCGCGAAGAGCGCTAGCGGCAGGCGAGCCGGCTCTCGTTCTCTTGGACATCAACATGCCCGGCGGCGATGGCCTGACCTTCGCGGGTGAGATCCGCAGCCGGTCGTCTCTGCCCATCATCATTCTTTCGGGCAAGGGCGCCATGGTCGATCGCGTGGTCGGTCTGGAGATCGGCGCCGACGACTACGTCGCAAAGCCGTTCGAGCTGAGGGAGTTGCTAGCCCGTGTCCGCGCTGTGCTGCGGCGCGTGCAGCCGGGTGCCGCGCCGTCTTCAGGTTCGGAGGATGGCGGGCGTGTTGCGCGTTTCGCCGGCTTTGCCTTTATGCCGGGCAGGCGCAGCCTCGTCTCAGCCACTGGCGAAACGATCGAGCTGACTGGAGCCGAGTTCAACCTGGTGGCGGCGCTCATTGATCGCGCGAACCGTGTGCTGACGCGCGATGCGATCGCGGATCTGACGCGCAAGGACGACTGGGAAGGATTCGACCGCAGCATCGACACGCTGGTCAGCCGGCTGCGAAAGAAGCTGTCGCCTCACGCCGATGCGGCTCAGCTGATCCAGACAGTGCGAGGCGAGGGTTATGTCCTGGCGGCGGAGATCAAGTGGTCAGGATCCGACCGCTAACCGGTCAGGCGTCGAGGACCGAACGCACCATCTGCGCAAGTTGCGTTCGCGTTGCGGGCTTCCCGAGGAATGGCCTCGTCGACATAGCGCCTGCCGTCGCCATGCGGGGCGAATAGCCCGAAGTCAGAACAAGCTTGATGGACGGGGCGATCTTCTCGATCTCGTCGGCAACCACATGTCCATCCATCCCTCCTGGCATGATGACGTCGATGAGCGCCAGCCTGATGTCCGGTATGGTGCAGACCGCCTGGAGGGCGCTGGGCCCGTCAACGGCGATTCGAACCTTGTAGCCGAGGCTTTCGATCCGCGACACGGTGACAAGGCGTACGTCGGGATCGTCCTCGACGACAAGTATGAGTTCGCCCGCTCCGGCCGGCGTCGAGGTCTCCGAGCCGGCGTCAGTGGCCGCTTCCCCGCCGCTGGCGCGTGGAAAGAACAGGCTGACGCGCGTGCCGTGGCCGACTTCGCTGTAAAGCCGCGCATGTCCACCGATCTGCTTCATGAAGCCATAGACCATGCTGAGCCCGAGCCCGGTGCCGGCGCCGATCTCCTTCGTGGTGAAGAAGGGCTCAATCGCTCGCGCGCAAACCTCGGGTGACATGCCGGTGCCGGTATCCGAGACGGACACGCGAATGTAATCGCCCGGAGGCGCCTCCTGCGGCGCCTGCATGTCCTCGTCGAAACGCACGGACCCGGTTTCGATTCTCAGCGTGCCGCCGGAGGGCATGGCGTCTCGCGCGTTGACGGCGAGATTGAGGATGGCCGTTTCGAACTGATCGATATCGGTGTTGGCGACGCCGGCGTTCCGCGCCAGATTCATTTCCAACGTGACGGCCTCTCCAATGGCCCGCTGGAGCAATTCGGACATGTCGTCGAGCGCGCCGTTGATGTCGGTAGCCTGTTCGCGCAACGGCTGTTTGCGGGCGAAGGCCAGCAGCCGGTGAGTGATCCGCGCGGCGCGTGTTGCCGCGTCCTGCGCCCGGGCAACCGCGCGACGTGCCGCGGGCGGCAGATCGACACCTGCGATCATCTCGAGATTGCCGCTGATGACGCTGAGGATGTTGTTGAAGTCGTGCGCGATGCCTCCGGAGAGCTGCCCGATCGCGTCCAGCTTCTGGTGATGCAGGATCGTTTCCTCGGCCTGTTTCTTGTCGGTGAGGTCATAGATGATGCCGACGAAGATCCCTTGGTCGCCCGCCGTTGCTTCGCCGACTGACAGGTACATCGGGAACACCGTCCCGTCGGACTTCATCCCCTTGAGTTCCCGTCCGATCCCGATGATGCGCCTGACGCCGGTCTCGCGATGGCGCGCCAGGTAGGTGTCGTGCTCCTCCTGAAAGGGCGAGGGCATCAACATCTTCACGTTCCGACCGACCAACTGGTCGCGAGGATAGCTGAACAGCCTCGTGCATGCGGGGTTCACGTAGTGAATGATCCCACGTGTATCGATGACGATCAGGCCGTCGACCATCGTCTCCGGCACGACAAGGAAGCGATTGTCGGAGAGCAGATCCTTCAAATTCGATCCCGGCAGCTGGAATGTGTCGTCCAAGGCTACCGGACTCTGTCGGGTGACGCCAGACGAGTGGCTCGTGCCGGAAGGAGGGGTCGTCGTCGCGGTCACCGAGGCCTCCCGCCATTCTGGGTGTGTCCAGTAGTGCTTTCTCGTAGTCCGAAAGCCTTTGACGTGGATCAGACCAGGGGATCCGCCACGCTGCTACGAACGCCCCAGATCAGGAGGTGCCGATGGCCTTACAGCAGATCATCATGAGGCTTGCCCGGAATCCCGGCTTTCCCGACGGTGACGCCTCTCAGGGCTACATCGTCATCGCGCCGCTCGATACGAGCGACCGCCTCGACGTCGATGAATGGCGCCAGCACCGCCAGCATTGCATCGTCACACGCTTCAAGCCCGGGCTCGATCGGGATGCGGACGGACTTCTGACCCACAACGGCTCGCACTGGTTCTTTCACTATGACGAAAAGCGCGAAGGCGAAGATGAGCCCGTCTATCGCTTGGGCGACCACCGGCTGGGGCCAGGCGACTATGTGACGATCCACGAGAATGACGGCCAGTCGATGACATATCGCGTTACTCAGCGAACCCCATTCCACGGCCGCGCCGCCACTCATGCTCAAGGAGAGCTCAGGTGATGAGACATGCGATGATAGTACTTTGCGCCACGCTCGCCTTCGCAGGCGCCGCCTGCACAGCGCGTTCGCCGGAGGAAGTCGCGGAAGCTCTCCGTCAGGCGACCGCGAATGCGCTTCACGTTGCCGACGCCAGCACCATCGAGGTCGTCGCCTCGGAGCAGAAGGCCTCGAAATGGGTGTGGAAGGCCAGGGCCGACGGCAAGAGTTACGATTGTGACGCCGACGACATGATGCGGCTGCCACAATGCCGCGCTGAAAGCTGACGGGAGACTGTGATGACAATTGAACAGATCATTCCGCTCGGCGTCGCCGGCGTCATGGTTCTCTTCGCTCTGGTGCTCGGCGGCGTTGCGCTGCTGTCGCGCGACGCGAAGAAGTAGAGGTTCGCCGGGCGACCGGCCCGGCTCGACGGTAGCACCGAATGGCCCGATGCGTGTTTCAGTCCGCAGGCGCTTGACCTCCTTCCGTGTCGCGCTTGCCGCGCTGGGGTTGATGGTGGCAGCGGGCTGCGTTGCAATTCCTGTGGGAGGATCGGCGGAGCGTGGCGTCAGCGGCCATACAGCCGCTACGGAGGGTGGGGTTGTCGTGCGCACGCAGGTCATTCTGCGGGGCGCTGATGGCGCCTATGTCGGCCGAACCGAACACGCGGCCGACAGCGGGCCTTGGGACACGTCCACAGCCGACGCAGCCACGAACCAGATCCTCGCAAGTGTCTCGGCGGAGTTCGGCCGCTACGCCCACGGCGTGATCGTCGGAGCATTCTATTCCGTTCGATTGTCGTGTGGCGGCGTCGTCCACATCTTCGAGCGTGGTCCACAGCGCCTGAAGCTCGGGCAGGCTGTGCGTGTGGAGCATGCGTTCACTGCAAGAATTCTGGAGTGAGTTCGCTTGGCTGGCCGTTCCCATTGATCGTGATCAAGCGTCTCTTGCTTGCCTCAAGCATGCTGGGAGGCGGAGGATTGCGCATGGTGATCAAAGCAGTATGCCTTGCCACCTTTTTGGCGACGGGGTTTTCAAGCGGTTTGGCCAACGCCCAGGACGGCAATTCGGACAGGGGGCGTCTGCACGCCGAACGGCTATGCGCCGACTGCCATCAAATCGGGTTGTCGCCGGATCCGTGGATCGTTCTGGCCGGACCTCCTTTCGCCGCCGTTGCGAAGACTAAGGGGATGACAGCGCTGGCGCTGGGCGTCTGGCTTCAGACCAGCCATCCGACAATGCCGAACATCATGCTTCAACCTGACACGCGCGCCGATATCATCGCGTACATCCTGGCGTTGAAAAAGAAGGAACAGTGATTACACGCAGGATGCCGTAAGCATGAGGCGCCAACACGTTCGAACGTCGCTCCAGCGACCTGCGGCTGGCGTTTCTCGCGACTGACGCCCACGCGCGCAGCTGACCTCGCCCTCCTGCATTCCTGTCCCAGGCGCCCAGACGTAGACCGAGAAGCCGGCGGACAAGATTTGATCCAGATCAAACATCACTTGCCGATCCTGGATTGTCCTTCGCGACAGGCATCGAAGGAGGCGTATATGGTCAGGGTCTTGTTTCCTCTCATCGTCGCGGCGGTCGCCGCCCCGGCGTGGGCCGGCGAGGGCGATGTATCGCGTGGCGCGGCCTATGCGAATGCAATGTGTGCATCCTGCCACTCCATATCCGAAGACAAATCGGCGTCACCGGTCGCTGCGGCGCCGCCGCTGCGGGATACGAAGGTCGTCTCGGGGGAGGCGCTCGCGAAATTCTTCAACACCACCCACCCAAGCACGTCGCGCCTCCTGAAGGACACGCAGGCTGATGACATCTTCTCCTTCATCGAGAGCCTCAAGGCGTCGCCTTCCGGATAAGGCGATCGGCAGGCGTCGGTTCCTGTGGTTTGGTCTTGCGGGCGCCGGGATATTGGCGGCAGGCGGGCTGACCTGGAGCAGCTTTTCCAGCGCCGTGTCGGCCGCGCGCGAACACGTACGGGGACGCAGCAAGATCTTCGCGAGCCGATTTGGCGACATGGAGTACGCCGAAGGGGGCGCCGGTGCGCCGGTTCTGATGATTCATGGGACAGGGGGCGGCTTCGACCAGGGACTGGATTTCGCGAAACCGTTGGCCAACCGCTGGCGGATCGTTGCGCCATCGCGATTTGGATATCTGCGATCAGCCTTTCCCGATGATCCCTCGTCCGAAAGGCAGGCTGACGCCTTCGTCGATCTGCTCGACCACCTCGGGATTGATCGCGCGCCCATAATCGGCGGATCCGCCGGCGCACTTTCAGCCATGCAATTTGCCATCCGTCATCCTGATCGTTGCGCTGGGCTCGTGGCAATGGTGCCCGCTGCCTACGCGCCCGGGCGTCCGCCTGTAGATCCGCCGAACGCGCGGGCGCAGGCGATCATCGATCATTGTCTGCGGTCTGACTTCGCCTTCTGGCTGGGAATGACAATGAGTCAGGATGCCATGATCGGTGCGCTGCTCGCGACCGATCCCAAGCTCGTGAGGGCGGCCGAACCGGCCGAAAGTGAGCGTGTGCGAGCGATTCTTCGTAACATCCTTCCCGTGAGCGAACGTTCGCAGGGGCTGCTGAACGACGCCAGGCTCGCTTACAACCCGGCGCCCATGCCTCTGGAACGCATACGCGCGCCAACTCTGGCGCTGTCGCTTGAAGACGACCGGTTCGAAACGCTTGCGGCCGCCCGTCACATCGCCGCGACGGTTGCCGGCGCAAAGCTGGTGTCCTTTCCCACTGGCGGCCACATCTGGGTGGGACGCAATGCGGAGGTCTTTGCGGAAGTGGACCGATTTCTTTCGGGGCTTGAAACCTGAAACCTCAAAGGAGCGATCCGTGAGCGGGCTGGTCGTGCAGCTCTTTGCGATCCAGGTCGCTGTCCTCTGGTGCCAATTACCTTCAACGCGCTCATGCCGGCGTCGTCTTGCCGGACCAAGAAGTCAGCATCAACACGGGGCATCCCAGCGCACTGGCGTTCTGACAGGACTCACATTGAGCGACAGCTAATGGCCCGCTTCCGTTGCTGACGCATACGGCTGCACAACTTCACTGCTTGTCGGTCATGCACGCCAGTCACTGGCAGCTCCACCCAGCCAGTTGGAAGGAGATGCCGATCTAGACGCTCCAGAAATATCAACGAGCCTACCGCAGCCTTTCGGATGACGCCGCGCCATCGGAAATGGCGCGTTACGAGATGGCGATTGATGCAAACATCGACGTTGCTCGGCATCGCTACATGAAGTCGGACGGCCCGGTCTCGCGTGGCACTAATGCTTCGAGCGTGCTGAGATAAAGCCAGGTCTCCTTCGGTCGGCCGGACAGGTTTCCGACCTTGATCGGGCTCCGTGGTGCGCCTACCGCCACATGCAACAGTTCATTGCCTTCATTACCAAGAGCCGGCCGGTAAAGCGTCGCGTTGAAGCCCCTGTCTACCAAGGCGCTGGCCAGCTGCCAGGCCGGGATTTCGGGGCCGCAATTGTTGGCAAGGTTGAGCACCAGCGAGCCGTCGCCACCTACCACGCCAAGAGATTCGACAAGGCTTTCGGTTGTCGCGAACGCTTCGACGGCGCCCCGCTCGTCGCACGCATCAATGACAACCGCGTCGAATCTGTCCGGGCACGATCTGAGAAATTTTCCTGCGTCCTCGGTGATCCATCTGACTCGATTATCAAGCCCGAAATATCGTCGCGCAACGTCCTCCGCGACGGGGTCGATATCGACGACTGTGGTGTCAACGCCGCGGCGCGCCAGCATGGTTGCGAGGCTGCCGCCGCCGCCGCCAGGCATGAGCACGGTTCTGGCGCTTCCAACCAGCAGCTTGATTGCGTGCACATACCCGAAAAGGCTGGTTCCATCGGGTGTCGACATAGTCTGGACGCCGTCTCCGGTGCAGTAGAGGCGCGCGCCATCGCGGCGGCGTTCCATGATGCGGATTTCTCCGAAGCGCCCCTGCCTGCAGTCGATCTCCCTCATCGCAACGATCTCCGGACTCTCATTATTCGACCGCCGGTGAGGTTGCCGCCTGAACTTTTTCGTCGGCGAGTTCGAGCGCACGAGCGTAGGTTGGCGCAACACTCACATGTACGAAATTCAGTACACCCATTCTTGCAAGTACCTCTCGCGAGCGCGGTTGCAGTTCGGACATGACAATCGCGACGCCGGCGCTGTCGCATCGCTTGAGGAATCGGACGAGCGTGCCAACGCCGGAGGCGTCGATCATCGGAACGTCAGCGAAGCGCAGGATGATTGCCTTGGGTGCGGGGAATGCCGCCTCGAGTGCATCATTGAGCCGGCTCGCCGCTCCGAAGAACAGAGGCCCATGCAGCACAAACACTTCGACCCCCTTGGGCAACTCGCGCCTCGCTGCGTACGGCGTGTGGCTCGCTTCGCTGAGATCATCATGATCAAAGTCGTCGAGGGCGACGCCCTTCTCGAACGCAGCGGCTTCGGCCATGCGATGCATGAAGATGAGCGCTGAGAGGACGATGCCAACTTCAATGGCGACCGTGAGATCGACCAACACCGTCAGGCCAAACGTTGCAAGAAGCACGAGGCGGTCGCCGATCGGGCCGCCGAGAAGATGCCGGAAGCGCTCCTTCTCGCTCATGTTCCAGGCGACGACTGCAAGGACCGCTGCAAGGGCGGCGAGGGGAACGAACGACATCAAGGGCCCCAGGCTCAACATGCAGGCAAGCAGGAATGCGGCGTGAAGCATGCCGGCGACCGGCGTGCGCCCCCCCGACCTGATGTTCGTGGCAGTGCGTGCGATTGCGCCGGTTGCGCACAGGCCTCCGAAAAGTCCTGAGCCGATGTTCGCAACGCCCTGGGCCACGAGTTCGCAGTTCGAGCGGTGACGGCGCCCCGTCATTCCGTCGGCGACCATCGCAGACAGGAGGCTTTCGACGCCCGCCAGGAAGGCGATGGTGAAAGCGGAAGGCAGCAGCTGCTGTAGCCGCTCAAATGTGAAGGCCGGGAAGCTGGGTGCAGGAAATACCGCCGGTACGCCGCCGAACTTTGACCCGATCGTATCGACCGGCAGCTTCAATGCCCACACGATCAGCGCGCCCCCCGCAACAGCGAGGAGGAATCCCGGGACCTTCGGAGCGAACCGGCGCAACAGCAGGATCGCGGTGAGGGCTCCGCCCGCTACGCCAAGGGCGGGCAATGCGATCGTATCTCGCGCCGCCCAGAATGCTTCGATTTTCGGGATGAACTCGGCGGGAACCTCACCTGTCGTAAGCCCGAGAAGGTCTTTTATCTGGCTCGTGAAGATGATGACCGCGATCCCTGCCGTGAAGCCGGTCACCACGGGTTCAGGAATGTACTTGATCCAGTCACCAAACCGCAGGACGCCCGCAATGATCAGCATCAGGCCGGCCATCAGCGTAGCCAAGATCAAACCGTCGAAGCCGAATTTCGAGATTACGCCGTAGACAACGACGATGAATGCGCCGGTCGGTCCGCCGATCTGGAAACGTGATCCACCGAGAGCCGAAATCAGGAAGCCGGCGACCACCGCCGTGATCAGCCCCTTGTCAGGGGTTGTGCCTGAAGCGATTGCAATCGCCATGGCGAGCGGCAAGGCGACGATTGCGACAGTGAGACCTGCTATTGCATCTGCGCGAAAGTCGGCAACGCGATAACCCTCATTGAAAATGACGGTGAAGGACTTCGGGACGTAGAGGCGCCAATCGAACCAGGTGCGTGAGACAGGCGCTGCCGGTTGCTGGAGCGACATCCCGACCTCACGCAGTCATCTTGGCGCGTTTGCGACGCGGGCGGGATTCCTGCGGCCTAGACCGGGAAGCGCGTGTTTCGGGTGCGGCCGGATCTTTCAATCGTACCCCCCGTCCACCTCCGGTGCTGACGCTGTTCTCGCTGAGGAGTTCAATCCCCGCGTCTTCGAGCGCCGCGACGACCCTGATCAGCGTGTCGACGACGCCGCGTACATATCCATCGCTCGCTTCCATCCTCTGGATTGTGGGAAGGGAAACGCCGGCCCTGGCCGCAAGCGTCCGTTGATCGATGCCGAGCAGAGCGCGTGCCGCGCGAAGTTGAGCAGGTGTAAGCATAGGATCATGTATCAAACATCAATAATATGGTCAAATACCTTGCTCTCAACATTCATGGCATGAAGAATCCGCCTTTCATATTGAATCTGCGTCCTGCGGCGATTATCGCGACTCACAATGCCCGCTTCCGGCGAATAGCTGTCGCTCGACGGTCTGACAGGACTCACTTCAAGCCAATAAGCATCGACAATCCGCGCGATCAGCCTGAGTTGGCTGTGGTCCTACGAACCGATCTACCAACATTCATCGGTTGACGTGCGGGGTGCCTTGGAACGCCATGAGCGCTTACGACCACTAGCTGACGTGCCATTCGGACATTGTCCGCATGGGGCGACAGCACGTGCGCGGCGAAAGCATCGAGGTACGCCAACAGAAGACCGGCGCGCGGCTGTTGCTTCCGATCCATCCGAAGTTGAAAGCCGAGCTCGCGAAAGCCAAGGGCGACCATCTGACTTTCATCGTGACGGAATACGGCGCATCGTTCTCCGTGGCGGGCTTTGGCGGTTGGTTCAGCGATGCGGCGCGCGCCGCCGGGCTGGCGGATCGCTCTTTGCACGGACTCCGCAAGAGCGCCGCGCGCCGACTGGCGGAAGCTGGCCGCAGTACCAAGCAGATCGCGGCGGTAACCGGGCATGCCAGTTTGCGCGAGGTTGAGAGACACACTCTGGCGGCCGATCAAGAGCGGCTGGCGCGTGAAGCGGTCAGCAAGACGGGAAGTGCGTGCGCAGAATCCTGGAATCGAAGGGCGGGGCGGGTAACCTGACGACTCTCGCGCGAAGTCGTGAAGGTCTCGCCACCGGGATCTGACGGATTCGGCTTGTTTCACTTCCGAAGATAAGTCATTACTTGCATAACAATACCAAGTGGAGGATTGTCGTGGCAGAGTCGGGCAAGGTTGATCGGCGTGCTGTCGTAGCTTTCGGGGCGGTGAGCGCTGGGATGGCGTTAGCGCCCGGCGCATTGGCTCAGGAGGCAAACTCTGTGAGGCCCAGCCGTCTCCGTCATTATGTGATCGCCGCGAAGGACATGGATGCCGTCTGCAGGCAGCTGTATGACCTGCTGCAGGTGGAGCCGATCGCAAAGCCGCCCGGAAACAGTCCGACGCTGGCGTTCGGCTTCGACACGCGCATGATCCGTGTCGGCACGACCATGCTGGAAATCGTCTCGCCCGTCCGCGAACCGCACCAGCTGCATACGTTCTTCGCCGAGCGTGGCGGCGATGGCGGGTTCATGGTGGTCCTGCAGACCTATGATGACGATGCCTTGCTGGCGCGCGCTACCGCGAATGGTCACAAGCTGGCGTTCGAGATTCCGGATTTCCACGGCCAGCACCTGATGCAGTTCGACTACAAGACGTTCGGCTCACGTTTTGAGTTCTACAAATACACGCCCGAGGACAACTGGTGGGGTAACCCGCTCCATGGCGAGTACAACGACCCGAAGGCCGCCGAGGACATCCTGGGTGGCGAGGTCGCCGTACCTGATCCGGCCGCCATCGCCGCGACGGCTGCGGCGACGTTCCTCGCGAGGCAGGACGGATCGACGGTGCACTTCATCGACCGTCGGATTGATTTCGTGCCGAGCGGGGACGGTCCGCGCGGCCTGACCGCGATTTATCTCAAGGCCCGCGACCGGAGCCGTGTCGGCGAGACAGCGACGGTCGCAAATGTCGCGTTCCGGTTTGTGTGATCCTGAGCGCAATCCATTATGGTCGTTCAAGTCGCCGGATGAGGGCGCGGACTTGGCCGGAAGCAGGATCTGCGGCCGGTAGCGCGTGAAGGTTAGAGAAGAGGGGATGTCCGATGGGTAAGCTTGTGGGGCGCGTGCAGGCGACGCTTGGCAAGACGGACCATCCCTATCTGAACGGGGCGTGGACTCCGAATTTCGAGGAGTACGATGACGACGCCATGGAGGTGATCGGCGAGATTCCCGCCGACATCGACGGGATCTATGTTCGCAACACCGAAAACCCCGTGCACGACGCCATCGGCAAATACCATCCCTTCGACGGCGACGGCATGCTGCACATGATGCAGCTCAAGAATGGGAAGGCGAGCTACAAGAACCGCTTCATCCGCACGCGCGGATTCCTGGCTGAACAGGAGGCGGGCGAAGCGCTGTGGATCGGCTTCACGGGCAAGCCCAAAAATTCCAAACGCAAGGGATGGGGCGCCCATGGCCATGTGAAGGACAGCTCTTCCACGGACATCTCGGTTCATGCCGGCCGGCTGCTGTCGACCTTCTGGCAGTGTGGCGAGGGCTATCGCCTGTCGCCTGAAAACCTCGAGACGCTTGGCATCGAAGGCTGGGTGCCGCTGGATGGCATTTCGGCTCACCCGAAAGTCGATCGCAGGACGGGCGAGTTGATGTTCTTCAACTACTCGACCCACGCGCCTTACATGCACTACGGCGTCGTAGGCGCCGACAACCGGCTGAAGCACTACACCGCCATCGACCTGCCGGGGCCACGCCTGCCGCACGACATGGCGATTTCGCCGAACTATTCGGTGCTCAACGACTTCCCGCTCTACTGGCCCAAGGAGATGATCGAGCAGGGCTTCTACGTGCCCGTTTACGACCAGTCGCGTCCGTCGCGCTTCGCCGTCATTCCGCGCCATGGCGACGGGTCCGAGGTGAAGTGGTTCGAGGCCGAGCGTACCTACGTTCTCCATTTCACCAACTGCTATGAAGAGGGCGACGAGGTTGTTCTCGACGGTTACTTCCAGAAGAACCCGTGGCCGGAGCCGCTGGCGTCCATGCCGGATCCCTACAAGCTGATGGGCGCGGGGCTCGATCTTCATTCGCTGCAGACGCACCTGCATCGCTGGCGGTTCAACCTGAAGACCGGCAAGACGCATGAAGAGCGACTATGCGACGAGGACGCGGTCGAGTTCGGAGTCATCAATCCGCTCTTCCAGGGCGTGAAGAACCGCTATGTCTACAGCGCTGTCGGCGAGAAGGGCTGGTTCCTGTTCTGCGGTCTGGTGAAGCACGATCTGGAGACGCGAACCGTGACCCGCTTTTCATTCGGCGAGCAGGCCTATGGCTCGGAGCCCCGGTTCATCCCGCGCAAGGGCGGCGTGGCCGAGGACGACGGCTATCTGATCAGCTTCATCACCAACATGAAGACCGACCGGTCGGAATGCGTGATCCTCGATGCGCGGGATATCGCGGCGGGACCGGTCTGCCGGATCATGCTGCCCCACCGGATCTGCAGCGGCACGCACACCGTGTGGGCCGGCGCCGATGAACTCGAAACCTGAGGAGGCGCACATGAGCCGGCCCGTTTTCATTCTGGGGGGCTACCAGACCGACTTCGCACGCAACATGGCGCGCGAGGATCTTGGCATCTTCGATCTCATGAACGAGGCGATGACCGGCGCGTTCGAGGCGACAGGCGTACGCCCGAAGGACGTCGACGTCGGCCATGTCGGCAATTTCGTGGGCGAGCTGTTCACGGGCCAGGGCATGCTGGGCGGCTTCTATGGCCACATTCATGCCGATCTGGCCGGCGTTCCGGTCTCGCGCCATGAAGGCGCCTGTGCATCGGGCTCGCTGGCGATCCTGGCGGCCATGGCCGACATCGAAAGCGGTCGCTACGATCTTGCCTGCGTGACTGGCGTCGAGCTGATGCGAAACGTCAGCGGCAAGACAGCGGCAGACTATCTGGGCGCCGCCGCCTGGGTAGGGCAGGAGGCGACTGACGTCCAGTATGTCTGGCCGGCGATGTTCTCCGACCTCGCCGAGGAATACGACCGGCGCTACGGCCTCAAGCGCGACCACCTCGCGGCCATCGCGCGCAAGAATTTCACCAACGCCCGGCGCAACGACAAGGCGCAAACCCGCAAATGGACGCTGACCGACCAGCACTTCGCCGTCGATGACGAACTCAATCCCGTGGTCGAAGGCTGGATGCGCCGGCATGACTGCGGACAGGTCACCGACGGAGCGGTCTGCGTTTTCCTGGCGTCCGAGCAGGCGGCCCGGCGCTATTGTTCCGAACACGGCCTGGGGCTTGAAAGCCTCGCCCGCATTCGCGGCTGGGGCCATACCACCGCGCCGATGCGGATGGACACCAAGCTCAGCGACAGCGCGAGCGCGCCTTACGTTCTGCCGTGGACACGCAAGGCCATCACGGACGCCTACAAGCGGGCTGGCATTTCCGGGGCGGGGGACCTCGACGCCATCGAGACCCATGATTGCTTCAGCATCTCGGAGTACGCCGCGATCGAGCATTTCGGCGTGACCGCCCCGGGCGAAGCCTGGAAAGCGGTTGAGGATGGACGCATCGAGCTGGGAGGATCGATCCCGGTCAATCCGTCCGGCGGGCTGATCGGTCTTGGCCACCCCGTGGGCGCCACCGGGGTCCGCATGCTCCACGACGCTGCGCGGCAGGTGACCGGCAAGGCGGGCGAGATGCAGGTCGGCGGAGCGCGAACCGTTGGCACATTCAACGTCGGCGGATCAGGTACAACGAACTGCTCGTTCGTTATCGGGGCCGGAGCTTAGGGGGCGCAAGTTGCGACAGCTGATTACTCTCCTGGTCGTCGCCGGCTTTGGCGTTGGCTTTTCCTGGTTGATCGGAATGGATGGCGCACAGTGGCAAGCGCTGCCAGTCACGTTTGTCTGCGCGCTTCTGGCCTTTGCGATCAACTGGCTTGCGGCCGTCCCTGCCATCGCACTCCGCACGGAGACCTTCTTCGATCTCACCGGCGCGCTGACCTATCTCAGTGTCGTGGCTTGCGCGCTGGCCCTGAGCGCGCCCGCTGGCGTCCGGGAACTGGGAATTGCCGCGATGGTGACAGTGTGGGCCGTGCGACTAGGCGGCATGCTGTTCACGCGGATAAGGCGCGCTGGGGAAGACAAGCGCTTCCGCCACATCAAGACCAATCCGTTCAGCTTCCTCGGTGTCTGGAACATGCAGGCGCTTTGGGTGGTCATGACATCGGCCTGCGCCGTGACCGTGCTGACATCACCTGTTCGCGAACCGGTCGACATACTCTTCTACGCCGGCGCTGCGATGTGGGCGGTGGGCTTCCTGATCGAGGTTGTCGCCGACGCGCAGAAAAATGCTTTCCGCACCAGGCCCGAGAACAAGGGCCGGTTCATCACGACCGGGCTTTGGGCGTGGTCACAGCATCCCAACTACTTCGGAGAAATTTTGCTCTGGACGGGCATCGCTGTTGCGGCCGTGCCCGTGATGCTAGGTTGGAGCTGGCTCGCCCTTGTCTCACCGGTATTCGTTGCCCTGCTGCTGCTGCGCGTGAGTGGGATACCAACGCTCGACCGGCAAGCCAAAAAACAATGGGGGAATGATCCTGACTATCAGGACTACATTCGTCGCACGTCGAAACTCGTTCCCCTGCCGCCTGGCCCATTGCCTCCCGGCCAAAGGGCCTAGGCTCCCGTCCATCGCCTCATGACGCTTTACAAGAAAGACATCGCCAGCAACGCAAAGCTGATCCGGACCTGCTCGATCTGGCGCGCGCTGGATGTCGTGGGCGACGTGCCCACGCTGCTGGTGTTGCAGGCACTCTGGCTCCAGGAAAGCCGGTTCAGCGACATACAACAGCGCACCTGCCTGCCGAAGGCGCTGTTGTCCGACCGCCTTCGCATGCTGATCGGCGCGGGGTTGATCGAGAAGCGGGATGAGGCTCGCGGTGAAACAGGCCAAGGCTATCGCTTCACAAAAAAGGGTCGAGACCTCTACTGGGTCACGCTGATGCTGCATCGCTGGGAAACGAAATGGGCGTCGGCATCTGCGGCATTCACGATCAGGTTGACGCATGCGACGTGCGGACACACCGCATCCCCTGCGCCTGTGTGCGGCCATTGCCGCACTGAGTTCTCGGCGAGGGATGTTGACTGGGAAGAGGGGCCCGGCCTTGGCCTGATGCTACCCCACTATGCGAGGCGCCGGCAAAAGCGCGAGCTTGCCGCTGCCACCGACAACCGGATGCTGTTCACAGACGCGGCGCAGTTGCTTGGCGATCGCTGGGCTAGCCTCATACTGCGGTCAGTCCTTACGGGTCTCCACCGGTACGATCAGATTCTCGATGATACCGCGATGGCGACAAACATCCTGACGGAGCGTCTCAACTGGCTGATCGCGTTCGATGTCCTCAAGGCCGTGCAGTACGGCCAGTCCGAGAACCGGCTTGAATACAGACTGACCAGGAAGGGGATCGACTACTTCCCGGTTCTGGTCATGCTTCAGCGCTGGGGCGACATGTACTATGGCGCGCCGGAAGGCCCACCCGTCATCCTCCATCACCGGTCTTGCGGCCACGAGCTTGAACCGATCGTGGCGTGCGCGCATTGCGTTGAACCGCTTTGGTTGCGCGACACGCATGTCGACCTAAGGGCCGCCACGCGTCGCAGGGGTTGATGCTCGGCCGGACCAATGCCGGTCAGGATCAACTGTCGCACAAGCTTGGGCTCAGCCAGCACAATCTCCTGCGCCACGAAGCCGCCAAGCGACAAGCCGAATAGATCGACCTTATCGACGCCCATCGCGCGCTCGAGAGTGACGCGGATAATGGCCTGCGCGCCATCCCCTGCTTTGCCAATTACGAATGTCGTCTTTCGGCGACTTCCTGCCGCTCGGCGGTCAGACCGGCCTTAAGTCATCCACGACGTGGAAAGAGTTGCGGGCCCGGCAGGACTCACATTGCAGCATTTTGCGCGCAACATCAGCGCATGTCGCCGTTCTGTACCAACAGTTATACAAACGAATCCGCCGCCCGTTTGGTTGTCGCTGACGATCATCGCACACGTGATCTGGCAAACGCCCGGATAGACGAGAAAAGCACCGCGATTTGTGCCTTCTCTAACGTCATTTCTGAATCCCACGCGGTTGCCACGACCTTCCATGAACGACCTTCGCGGCTAGGCGCCTTCTTCTGTGCCCACTTCCCGCAGCTTTCTTCGAAGACGCTGAAGTCGCGTTCGCATCGCTGCAATCTCCGCTTCGGTGTAGGCGCCGAAGAAGTCGCCGGAATCCACGGCCGCCAATGTGTGGCTCAACCGTGCGATGTCCCTATGAAGTGGAGTTTCAAAGTTGAGCAGATCGTGCACGCGCAATCCTCCTGCAGCGATCATGCATTGCCGGGTCTTCGGAATCGGACTCCTAGCGTACCGACATCTGCTATCCACCATGAGACAAGCAGCTTCACAGTGCGCGCCCGTCCCCCCGAGTACGCACCGGAATACGAAGGGCGCTCCATGATCGGGGCGCCCTTTTTCGTGCGATGGATGTTCGAGCCCGGCCTGCAAATCTGTGCGGTAGCGCACAAAGAGACCATCCCAAAAAGCTCGGCCGATTGACGAAGGCGGCATGACCGACCGCGTACTTGCCGAAATCGATCTTCCAGCCGCCGCCCTGTCGATGCTGACGCGCCAAGGGATGGTCATTTTCCGTGTTTCATGTGTTATGGATGTATCGGCTGCTCCTTATGGCATGCGGCCGCCTGAGAGAGGTTTGAGCTCCCGCCCCGGCGATGGAGTGCTCTTGACCCCACCTGATCATGCGAATGTTCGAAACCGATTACTCGCAGCAATGACGCCTGGCGAATTTCTGTTGCTCGCGAATTCGCTCACGCGGGTGGACCTTGAACTCGGGCAGTCACTGCATCGCGCAGGCGACCGCATCGAGTACGTATTCTTCCCGGACACAGGCTTTATTTCGGCGCTGGCCATGCTTTCCGACGGCCATCCCCTGGAAATAGGATTGATCGGCGCGGAGGGCGTGGCCGGCATTTCCATCGTCCTGGGCGCCACCACGTCGTTTATCGAAACCATGTGCCAAACGGGAGGCCGCGCTTGGCGGATGCCCGCCGTTGACCTCAAGGCAGCGTTCGCGCGCGACCCCCATTTCCGCGACCTGCTTCTACGCTACGTCGAACTGTTCCAGATCCAGGTTGCCCAAACCGCTGCCTGCAATGGGCATCATGAGCTGGGCCAGCGGCTGGCACGCTGGCTGCTGGGCGCACAGGATCGCAGCGGCGTTCCAGAACTTTCGCTGACGCAGGACCTGATCGCCATCATGCTGGGCGTGCGCCGATCCACCGTCAGCGTTGCTGCGGCGCAGCTGCAAAAGGCTGGAGTCATCCGGTATCAGCACGGGCGCATCACAGTTGTCGACCGCACCGGCCTCGAGAACGCCGCGTGCGAATGCTACGAGACTGTTGCGGGCGAGTATCGCCGCCTGTTCGGTGAACATCCCACACCAATGCCGCCGCTGCCCTTGCCGGCATGAAGGTACGTATTTTCTCCAATCGATCTTTGTAAGCTAGCGCACACAAGATCCGGCCTTGCTGTGGTACGTCTCGTTGGCAGACGGGATGTTAGTGATGCTGGATTCCGGCGACAGGGACTTGGCTTATCACCACTCCGAAATTGCGCGATTGAAGGCTTTGATTGCTTCCACCCGGCCAAACTCCCGTCGCGCAGGATTCATGCGTGCGATTCTCAAATATCATGAGGACATACGCGCGCGGCCGGACCGGGGGATATCGCGCTAGGTGCCACGTGGTGCGCTGCGCCCCTGTTGGTGTGACCAGCTAGAGCTGATTGTCGGCTATCATCTCAACGAGCGCCGCGTCCGCCTCGAGTTCGCAACCGACGATGGCGACCAGATCCCAGGGCCCGTCAGACACGACCTTCATCAGTTCGACGCCACCGGCAAAGCGCTGCTGGGCCTTCAGTTCCCGCACGCGATCGAACCTGATGCTCGGTATCCTGACTTCCCAGGCCATGTTCTCGCGCATCGCCTCCTCCTCGACTGTTCTCCACGTGGGTCATTGAGTTTCCACCGTCGCCCGGAGAGTAACCGCCGCCGTCCACAGCCCCGCGGACGGCGGCGATTGGCGGTAGAGGCATCGTCGAGAATGCCTTGCCACACGGGATCGCTATCATGCCTGAGCCCAGCACTGTGTGCGCTGCCGGACAAGGAACGCGCTCTTCGGCCATCAGGCGCGTGTTTTCCGTGCGCGGTTGCCTCAGCATCGGCATCGTTCACGCGACGCGCGACTATCTTGGCGGAAGAGTCGATCAGCGTACCGACCTTTTCAATGCCCAAGCGCCTAGTGCGCGCGGTGATGGAGAAAAGGGCTATGGGAAAAGAAATGGTGAGGGATCGACCTGTCAGCTTGGCGAGCCAGCGCGGTAGGAGCAGATTCACGTCAACGCGTAATCTGCGTCTGGAAGTGTTGAACTTGCGCATGCGCCTCAAGGGGGCAGAAGACGAGGCATCGCGGCACGCCGTCATGCTTCGCGAAGGCGATCATCGCATCAAGAACAGCCTGCATATCGTCGCCAACCTCATGACCGGACAGGCGAGGCGCGAGGCGAGGGACGATGTTCGTGAGGCTCTGGGCGCCGCCGCGAAGCGCGTTCGTGCGATCGCTGGCATTCACGATGCCCTGCAGGGCGCCGGAGGTGCGGACGAGATCGATCTGGGAGCGGTGCTGCGAACAATGTGCAACTCGCTCCAGATGATGGCGGGCGATGCCGGGCATATCGAGGTCACGGTCGACGCCGAGCCGCTTCAAATGGCGGTTGATCCGGCTCGGCCCCTTGTGCTCGTCGTCAACGAACTTGTGGTCAACGCGCTCCGCCACGCCTTTCGCGAACGCGGTGGCGGTGCGATCCACATCAGCGCCGCCCGAAAAGATGGCGACCTGTGCATCGTCGTTGCGGATAACGGCGCCGGCCTGCCCCACGACTATGCCGTCCGCCCGGGGTACGGAATGAAGCTCGTAACGACGATGGTCCGACAGGTCGGCGGGGCGCTTCTCGTCGAGAGTGTGGACGGTTCAAGGTTCACAATCCGGATTCCGGCAACAGCCTCGCCTCAGCCGGACTATTGACTGGCAAAATCGGCGAAGCGACGCCGATTTGACCGTCGTGGCGCCCAGCTTAGTTTTACCTGAACGCGTGTTGGTCGCCGCGATGCGGCTGAGCTGAACGATCACTGGGAGGGGGAACGAGCCGGTGAGCTGGCTGATCGACGTGCTTCAGGGCTGGTCGGAGTGGAAGGAAGCAGTTGCGGCCGTCCTGGCGCTGGCGTTGCTTGCCTTGGCGCTGTTCAACCGGAACTCCGCCCGCGCGGGGATTCAAGCGCCGGCCGCCTTTCAGATCCTGTCGCTGGGCATCGTAGCGGCGCTTGCAACCTGTGCGCTGATCTACCTGTTCACGCCCCTCTATCTCGATCACAGCGAGCCGAACATTGCTGTCGATGCTGTCGCGGTTCTGCGTGGGCAGGCGCTTTACTACGACACGGAAACGCATGCGCCACTGATCACGCAGGGCTATGGACCGCTGCTTTATCTCACCAACGCAGCCGCAGTGGCGCTCTCTCCCTCGATTCTCGGCACGAAGCTGGCCGGGGTAGCCGCGTTCGGCGGCGCGCTGGCGGCAGCGGGCTATGCGTATGCCGGACGAAGCAGCTGGGGCGCCGTGTCGCTGTGGATCGGCGTCGTCGCGATCGTGCTCGCGGGGAATATGACTCACGTATTCTGGAATCGTCCGGAGCCGTTCCTGATGCTGTGTGTCGCCTTGGCCCTCGTAGCTGCAGTGCGCCTCCGCGGCTTCTGGGGAGCGCTCGCGATCGGAGCGGCAGCGGGGGCGGCATCCGGATTCAAGATTCATGGCGGGATCTACGTCCTGCCAGTCGCAGTCTGGTACATCACTGCGATGTCGCCGCGGGCGCGGCTTGCAGGCGCGGCGCTTGTCTGCATCGCCGGCCTGGCGCTGTTGCTGGCGCCCTTCGCCTTTCCGCAGATCTTGCTTCCGGCATACGCGCGGCTTCTCATGCTCGTGACGCATCATCGTCTGGTGCCGGAGGAGTTCTGGCCGTCGGCCTTTTTCGCCATCGCGTTCGCAACTCCCGCGCTTTACGTCCTGGTGCGCCGGCGAGCGCATGACGTTCCGATTCTCATGCTGGCAGGCGCTCTTGTCGTTTGCCTCGCCATGGCGACAGTTCTCGCTTCAAAGGAAGGGGCAGGGTCGCATCATCTTCTGCCGTTCGTGTTCGTCTCGGTATTTCTCGCAATGCAGACACAGCGGGCTGGCAGGGAGCAGACCTCAAGCTCCGCAACCCCAGCACTCATCGCGTTCCTTGTCGCGTGCGCCGCCTTTGCCTGGCCCACGATCAGTGGGGCAAGAACCGTCGTCGACCTGGCGCTTGATACTCAGTCCGCGGCCCAGCTGGCCGAAGTTCGTGAAATAGCGGTCCGCTATCCCGATGCGGTCATGGCTGCCGGCGACGACGCAACGTACGAGGCGACTTATTTCCGCACCGAGATGGTGTTGAAGGGTACGCCGATTATCGTCGAGACGCCGTCATGGATGGATCTCGTCGCGGCGGGCGAGCCTGCTTCTGAAGTCGAGAAGAGTCTCAAAGGCTGCCGCGTCCAGGCGTGGGTTGTCCCGGTAGGCGGCTCGGCGTTCGGGAAGCTGAACTACTATTCAGGGCAGAGACTGGCGAGCGAGGCGTTCGTCAGGAATTTCGCCAGCAGGTATGAGCGCGTCCTGGAGGGCGCTCATTACGATGTCTTTGCCTGTCGCTCTCCGGGGTTGTGACAACGCGACTTGTTACTGTGACAACTCCCTCAAGTCGGTCTTGCGCTGCCAATGGGTGGCGATCCGCCTTGCTCCGGCGGGGCCGAAGCGGAGCAGGTAGGGCAGGGTCAACAGCTTGTGCTTCGCCGCAAAAACCGCGTCCTGCTCGACGAGATAGCGCACCGCAAGTATCGGCATCGGCGATCTCATCGGCCTGAACGCGTCGTTCCACAGCCCATGCGTCTCCGCATCGGGATGAAAGAATGCAATCATGCGAGACCGCAGCAGGGTGTAGTACTTGTGGCGCTTGTAGACGCGCTCCAGCATGGCGATGCCGTCGGCGTCAGCGCAGTTTGGAAAGCCGATGGCGATCGTACGCAGCCTTTCCTTGCCTCGCGGCGTAGGAATTCGTTCCAGCTCGCCGAAGCTGCTGCGGATTTCCGCGAAGACGGAGTCTTCATCCTTAGAATTAGCAAGGTTGATCCCCAGACGCAGGACTTCCAGTCCAGAAGCCTGTTTGACGAAGGGGCAGACCGTCCCCGTTCGCCCCAGCTCGGCGTGGGGTCTCATCGGATATTCGGTCAGCCAGTCAGCCAGCATCGCAAGCGGTCCGGCGGGGGCATCAGCGCGTTGCGCTTCCCGGTGCGTGAACAGTTGCCCTTTCACTCCAACACCCCGTCGGGAGCCGCCGCGGTGCGCGTAGGCTGGACTAGAGCAGGGAGGCGGCAGCCAGCATCAGCAGCGCACTGCCAATAATGATCCACATCGATGCATTCTTGAAACCGTATCGTGTAACGCTCTTCATCATCACCCGACCTCCTTCTGAGGAAGGTTCGACGATGCGCTCTCAACGCGCGTGAGTCGGTACGCCAGCCGACATCTCGGAAAGGCAGCACCGGGAAGGAAGCAGCAAAATCAGCCTGCATTGGATCGGTGCCCCTGTGTTGAATGGTCACGCCACCCGGAAATGACGGTCCTTGCGGGCCGGTTTGACGATGCCGGTCGCACATCGAAGCGCCTGCCAGACCCGGCTGCTGCCGTTCACATAAGGCCGCACCACGGGCTGAAGTCCGAACTTGGCGAGGAACACCCCAACCGCCGGTGTGACGTATCCATCGAGATCAAGAACGCGTCCGATGCGATGGGCGCTTTTCACGGCCTCAAAGGTAAGAAGGCTGGTCGCGCCGACATGGTTCTGCACGCGATCGCGCGCGAGAAGCCACGTGTACATTGCCGTGCTATCCCAGAGCAGGATCATCGCGGCGCCATCAGCTGACCCGTTCAGGCGCGCGAACACGATCTCTACCTGTCCGCGCGCCGCCGCCGCCGAGAAGATCCGCTCGAGAGCTTCGTAATGGACTAGCGTACCCTTCCCGTAAGACTGACGGTGAAGGCGAACGAACCTGTCGAGATCCATGCTGCGCTCGATGGAGCATTCACGCTGGGCCTTGTTGATCGCTCGGCGCGCTTCCTGGTGCATCTGCTGAAGTATTGTCTCCGGCGTGTCTCCGACCTTCGAGCGGAACGTGTACATGTGCGCGACCGCCAGATTGGCATGAACGAAGCCTTGAACGCTGGGACACTCGGGTTCCAGGGATCGCTCGAAGCGATCGTGTCGGGGAAGTTTCTGCATCAGTTCCGAGACGATCGTCTGGTTCAGCATGTCGCGCGTCACGGCTTTCGCCTGTGACGGATAGAGCCGCGGGCTCATGGTCCTGGTGAGGTGCGGCATCGCGATGTAGGTCAACCCCCAGCGCCGCTTTACGTGAAACGCCATATCGCCGACAGCGACACCGTCCCATTCAACGCGCGCGCGATCCCATGCGCCGGGCGCGGAGGCATCGAGCCACCAATCCTCGTCGAAGATCGCTCGCTCCGCGCGCGCCGTTGGTTTCATCGCCACGGCGGCTGGCCACGATGCCGGCCCAGACATGTTGGGTAAGGTGTCAGGCACGTTCTCCTCCCCCGGTCATCGCGCTGCGAGACCTGAGCATCGGCTTGCCCAGCGGTGGGGCATCGTCTGACGATGCTGTAATGACGTAGGTCTGCGAGAAGATACGAACAGGGCCCATCTGTTAGGTTCGGCCCAAATGCTGGCCTCGCTACGACAAGATTCCGGCTGGCGCCCTTGCGCGATCCTTCTCGGCCGCGACGATATCGGTCGATGCAACAGCTGGTGACGCAACGTTGGCGGCGGACTTTCCTTCGAAATGCAGCGCGTCAGCCATCAGGTCCCGCCGCACCATGATGCAATCGATCTCGATCAGGGCCGGAAAATGCCCGGCATTGTTGGGAACAAACGCACTGAGATCGAAGCCGAGCGACTGGTAGAAGGTGATCGCCTCGCGGAAATCAGCAGCATCCTGGTAGATGCGGCGTATGGAAAGCTCGCTCTGGAACCCGACGAAGTTCGACAGGGTATCGCCGGCTCCGCGCAGCACGGACAAGTCGAAGCCCTGCGTGTCCATCTTGAGGAAGGGCCGCTTGAACCCGTACTCAGCTTGCAGGCGAGGGAAGACACGCGCCAGCGTATCGGCCAGCACCGGGATGGAGCGTACAGGGTGGTTCATGCTGGCAAACCGGCCCACCTCATCATTCCGCGGAGTTGAAAGCGAACTGAACTCGGACCCCGCCATTACATGGAACAGGCGTGCCTCCGCTTTCTCCGCCAGTGCGAGTTCCTCGATTGTCCATAATGGATCGGCCTCGGCCTTTCGGCGAATGTCTGCGGCGGCTTCCGGGATCGGCTCGAAGGAAATGATCCGTTCTTTGAACCCCGCCTTCCGCCGCAACATCGTGGCGTACTGTCCGGTATTCGCCCCGACATCGAAAACGCAGTCGACCTCGAAGTAAGCCAGCAGCCGCTGCAGGTGGGTTTGCTCCGGCAGCAGGTGCAGCCGCCGCCTGTCGACGAGGCGAAGCGAAGCCAGCTTCCGGAAGACGGCAGACAGTGAACGCGCCATCCTGACTCTCCTATTTCTGCGGAACAGCGGGTGAATCCGGTGTGATCGTGGAAAACAACTTCCGGATCGTGTGCAGATCATCCCGCAGCCGGCCCCGCAGGACCCACGCGGTGACCCCGTACCCGATCAGGATCTCGCTCGCGGCCAGCCCGATCTCGAGCCATGGCGACAACGGCAGGACGGATTTGGCCGCGAGGTGCACAATCACCAGCCCACACGCGACCAGCAACGGCACGGCGATGGCCGCAACATATTCGCGAATGCTGGCGTCGACGGGTCTCAGGAACAACTGAAGGGTACGTGGAAGATAGACAACAAAGACAACTGCATAGCCAACCGCCACCGCCGTCAGGCTGATCATGGCCATGAAGGGGGCCACGACCACCCAGATCAGCGTGAACTCGAACGTCAGTCGGAGGCGCAGGTCCGTTCGACCCGTCGCCATCAACAGGGCGCCATTCAGAGCGGTCACGGCCTGAAGTGCGCCGATCGGCGCGAGGATCGAGAACACGATCGCGGCGGGCGCCCAGCGCTCTGAAAGAAAGACGTAAATGAATGCGGGGCTGGCGACACAAAGCACGGCCATGGGTGGAAAGACGAAGCTCGCCATGGCGCGTGATGCGATCAATACAAGCGATCGCAGCGCGGGTATGTTCTCGCGCAGTCTCACCATCCGCGTATAAAGCGTGTTCTGGATCGGCCCGCTTACAAGGAAACCCGGCAAGCTCATCAGCCTGTAAGCCACCGAATAGAAGCCCAACGCGGTCGTTCCCATGAACTTTGCGATCACGAGGGGATCAATCTGTCGCGCCAGGAAGTTGACGAGGCTCCATCCGGCGGTATCGCGGCCAAAGCGGAAGTGTGGCTCAAGGCCCGCAAGGCGCATTACGAAGCGAGGCCGGAACCGCGTGGTGAACACCAGCACTGTCACCTTGCCCGCCCACATGCCGAGCTGTTGGACAACAAGCGCCCACGCTCCGCCACCCGACAGCGCAACCCAGACTGCTGCGGTCGTTCCGACGACGGCGCCTGACACTTCCGCCGCTGCTAGCGTCATGAACTTTTCGCGTTGTTGAAGATCGGCGACGGCGGGCGACATCGTTCCTACCAGAAGCGGAAGCGGCGCAAGCGCACACACCAGGATCGCCAGCCGTGGTTCGTCGAACAGCCACGCAGCCGGCCAGGCAATCGCGAGCAGCAGAAGCGAAAGCCCACCCCCAAGCATCACAATCATCCAGAAGGCGCTCGACCACACCTCCGTTTGCTCTGGCGGTGTCCGCACGAGCGATTGGCCCATGCCAGCGTCGCTGAAAGCCATAGTGAACAGAACGAATGACATTGCCAGTGCTACCAGTCCGAATTCCGATGGTTCCAGCAGTCGTGCCAGCAGTGGTAGCGCCAGAAATGTCAGCAGCGTTTGCGTTGCTCTTGCAGCGGAGAGCGCTACTGCGCCTATGGCGAGCTTCTTTAGCGCCAAGTTCTCTCCGCCTCCGGCTTGAGTTCGCCCGAGCGCTCTGTGCCTGGCTTTCTGGCGAGCTCATCGAAAAACGCGCCGATCGACTCTCCGACCGGCGCCCATTCATAAAGTGACAGGTCCGCAATGGTTGCTATCGACTGTCGAAGCTGCGCACCAAAAGTGCGAAGATCGTCTTCGGCGATGTCGGCGCCGGAATAGAGCTTCACCCAGTCGCGCCCGATCTCATTTTGAAGTTCCGGCAATGTGCCCAGGCGTGGCGCCATGACCGGCCGGTTGCGCGAAAGGGCGAAAAGCGCCGCGCCGCTGTTGAGGATCCTGCGATAGGGCAGCACCACGCCGTCGCTCTCATCGAGCGCCAATTCGAGGTCGCGCTGCGGCACAAGCGCGTTGCGAATGTCGAGCGTCACCGCAGGCGCCGTCCTGGCCAGATCGACAAGAAACTGCGTGAAGTCAGGCTCCTTCGACCAGCCGATGATCTTGACCTGCATTTCATCGGGCGAGAGGCCGCTGGCGGCGTGGATCAGGCCGTCGAGATTCTTGTACGGCCGCACCTGCCCGAAATAGACCAGCTTCAACGGGCTTGCCGGCGCGCGCCGTGCGGAGGGCGCCGTCTCCATGTCCCCGCGATAATGTCCATGCCGGGTGACCAGTGCGGGAAGGTTTTTCAGTTCAGGAACATCTGCTTCCGCGGCGGTCTTGGAAGCGTGAGACAGATACACCGCGCCATCCAGCGCCTGCAGAAAAGCCTTCTTTCCCCAGTCGGCCTTCTGCCCGGTGTCGTGCGGCGTTGTTTCGTGCACGACCCAGACAAGCCTCACGCCGAACAACTGTCGCGCCGTCTGCAGCATTGCGAGCTTGAAAGCGACCTTGGAGCGTTCGAACGCATTCGACGACGTGAAGAGTTCATCGGGCCAGTGAAGCAGGATGACTTTCGGTCCGAACACGCCTCCCGGCGCCCACGAGAACTCACGCACGTTCCAGCCGGCTTTCTGCACGGCTTCGGCAAACAGGGTGGTGAACCTGTTTGAGGTCTTGATCCAAGCTGGACGGCAGGAAACGACCTTCATTGATCGCCTCCCAGCCGTTCTCGAAGCGACGTTGCTGTCTTCGGAGCCGGAGGCCTCGCATCGCGGTTCTTGCGCGGCCCGGATATCTGCGAATAAAGGCTGAGCATGCGGTCCGCATATGCCTCGGGCGCAAGTTCTGCGGCGACTTCTGCGGAGCGCTGCGGGTTGAGCCGGTAACGTTCCGGCGCATTCAGTACGGTAGCGCACAGATCCGCCACCTCCTCGGCCGTGTCGTTCTCGTTGGCGAGAAGGCCGCCTCCCCAGGTTCCGACGATCTCGCTGTGTCCGGCGCCGCGTGTTGCGACGATTGGCGTACCCAGAATGATCGCCTCGACGAGTGCGCGCCCGAAAGGCTCGCGAGGCGCGGGGGCAAGCAAAAGGTCAAGGCAGACCAGGTTGGCCTCGACGGGCTGGCGGAACCCCGGGGTCGCCGTCAGGTGTGCAATGCCCAGATCGTCCGCCTGCTTCCGGACGTCGTCCACGGATGAATCGCCGTTCCGGCCGAACAGCACGAACCGGCATCGGACATCGCGTTTGGCAAACGCCTTCGCGACGGCGAGAAAGAAGGCAGGGCGTTTCCGCTCCCAGAAATTGCCGATCCAGCCCACGACCCGCGCATCGGCCGGCCAGCCGAACTCTGCCAGTAAATCCTGGCGGGTCGCCTGACGGTCGATCGACGTGTCGATATCGAAGGGATTCAGCGCCTTGGTCGCGTCCGGCCTCCAACCGCGCATGGCCGCCATCGTGCTGTCTGACACGCAGACAATGGCGTTGGCATAGGTCAGTGACACAAGATGCGGCGGCCACCACATGCGGTTCAGCGCGTGGTGATGGTAGACGACGCCCATTCCCGAAAGCCGGGCAGGCAGACCCCAGGCCCGCAACGTATTGATGTCGTTACAGTGGGCGACACAGTTGCCGCCCGCCTGTTCGCGTTCGAGGATGCGACGGCGTCTGGCGATGCCTGTGACGTCCGTGACGGCATTGTTGCTGCCGGTCGGTTTCTCTTCCGAATCGATCGTGCGGAAGCCGAGGCGCTTTGCCTCCTGCATAATGAGCGTATCCCGCGGGCACAGCACGACGCATTCAACCTGCGACTGGGTCTGAATCGCGCGGGCAAGCGTGAAGGTCGCGACATGGCTGCCGCCAAGCTCAGCGCCGCGAAACGGAAACACCACCCGCTCCAACATGCGCTTCGCTCCGACAGATGCGCCCCAAGTGACGCCTCAACGGGGTGATATAGATTGGGTCGTCGTTGTGGCTCGCGGCTGGCTGGCGGTCTTTCCAACTTTATCACTGCCGGCATTCAATCTGCCAGTTGTTGCGCCGTTCGAGCCGCGCCATCGCCCCTAGAACATGCGTTCGCCAATGCGGAGTGTGTCACCGGGGCCGATCCAGGTCGCGGCCGTGACCGGAATTGGCGTTTCATTCTGGGCGCCTTCGCGCGTGACGTACACGATCTTGTTGTCGGCCCGGTAGGTGAACCCGCCAGCTGTCGCCACGGCTTTTGTGACCGTAAGCCCGATGGAATAGGTGTACTGGCCCGGCTTGTTCACCTCGCCCAGAATGTAATAGGGCCGATACTCAACCATGTCGGCGCTGACTTTCGGCAATCGCACCATGCCGGATGCCGTCAGCTGTTCCTGGATGACCGTTTCGAAATTTGTCAGCGTTGCGCCTCCCGCGCGTACCTGCCCAATCAGCGGCAGCGACACGCTGCCATTGTTTGCAACCAGGAATTCTCCCGAAAGCGCTTCCTCACCAAATACGGTGACACGCACCTTGTCGCCGGGCCCGAGCTTGTACTCGTGGCCATTCTCGACCGAATAAGCGCCATTGCCCTGCGGAAGGGCAGGTTCCGTCACGCATCCGCCAAGCCAGACAAATGCACTCAGCACAGCCAGTTTCAGTCTCGCAATATTCTTCGGCGCCATATCAGGTCCCAATGCTCCGTATCCTGAATTAGTCGGGACGAGCTGCTCGCAAAGGGTGTTACGGAAATTGTCCTGAACCGCGGCTACCGGGTTGCAACCTCGCGTCGATCAGAAACCGGCATCGCGCTCACGTATTGATAGTCCGTGATGCGGATGCAGGCATCCGAAACTTTCTGCAGCCGCAATGCATTTGGGAGTCAGGATGTCTGGAACTCCATCCGTACACCAACGTTAGCGAGCTGGTTAACCAGCAGCACATGAGCGAGCGGGACGGACTATGGACGGCAGTCATGGCATTCCACTTCCAGCGGCGCCGGAGAGCTTCGCGGAGTCTGCTGCTTTCGCCCCGCCCCCCATCGGAACACTGCATGCCGAGTTACATCGTCGCTCCAGGTCACGCATCGTTGGAGGCGTATCAAAGCGCACATTCGATTTTGTCATGGCCGCGGGCGCGCTGACCATTCTCTCGCCGGCTCTGCTCGGCATTTGGGCGCTGGTCCGCATCGAGAGTCCCGGCGGCGGCTTGTTTCGCCAGCGTCGCGGCGGATTTCAGGGGCGCCCCTTCTACATCCTGAAGTTCCGCACGATGCGCAAATCCGAAGACCGGAGCATTCTGCAAGCTAGGAAAGAGGATGATCGCACAACCCGGCTTGGCCGTTTCCTGCGCCGTTACAGCATCGATGAGCTTCCCCAGCTGATCAACGTGCTGCTCGGCGACATGTCCATCGTCGGCCCCCGGCCGCACGCGCTCGCCCATGACCGTCAGTTTGTGAGCATTGACCGACGCTATATGGGCCGCCACCACGCGCGGCCCGGTATTACTGGGCTTGCGCAGGTTTCCGGGTCACGCGGCCGCACGGACACGCGCGACAAGATCCTCGAACGGATGAACTTCGATCTCAAATACGTTTCGACCTGGTCCTGGCTGCTGGACCTGAAGATCATTGTGAAGACTGCCATGGTCGTCCTGCGCGATCGCAACGTCTTCTAGGATCGGGCCTTGACGCCTCACTCTCAGCCGGGCCAGCCAGTCGCGCACATCGGGGATGCGCGTCACGTCTCGCGTGCGTAGTACCCGGAAAACGCCTTGGAATAGTAGATCCCGTCGTAGAACGACCGCCGGGATCGCCGGATGTTGACCCGGTTCAGGGCCACACCCAGCACGTTCGCGCCCGCGAGCTCCAGCTGTTCGATTGCAGCCTGAAGAGCTCTCGCCGGCGTCTTGCCCGATCGGGCCGCCACGACAGCGGAGTCTGACAGCGACGCAATCACGCGCGCGTCGGCCACAGCGAAGACCGGCGGGCAATCGAGAACGACCAGATCATACTCCGCAGCGAGCTCGCGGATGAGATCTTCCATAGCGCCCGTGCCGAAGATGTCCTTGGAAGTGATGCTGGACGCGGGAAGGACATGAGCGCCCGACGGCTCGTCCGTGCCGACCACGTCGCGCCAGCTCTTTTCGCCTGCCAGAACTTCCTGAAGCCCTTCTTTTGGGTCTATTCCCAGTATCCCATTTATCGCCCGCATCCGGATATCGCAGTCGACAATGATGGATTTCTGTCCGCCCATCGCCGCAACGCGCGCAAGACCAAGGGATAGCGTGGTCTTGCCTTCGCCGGGCATCGCCGACGTTATGGCGACAACCTTGCGGTTCGGCCGGTCCGCCAGCTGGATCGCGGTCTGCAGGACGCGGAAGGCCTCCGCGAAGGGCGACAGGCGTTTGGTGAGAAGATAGGCCGTCGGCGTGCGATTTCGCTTGGGCATGTTGCGCAGGTGCTTGCCGCGCAGCGCCGGAATGGCGACCAGAGCACGCGCGCCGACCCTTTGTTCAACCTCTTCCGTGGTTTCGACCGCCCTGCGGAACTGTTCGGCGAGCAGGCCAGCCAGCAGCGCGAGCACAAGCGCGCCTGCGCCCACCAGCGCAAAATTCAGGAGGAAATGCGGGGAAGAGGGCGATGTCGGCGGACGTGCGGGTGACAGGAGACGGGCGCCGACGCCTGTGCCCGTGCCCTGGCGGGCGACCTCGTGATATCTCTGCAGGAAGCTTTCATAGACCGATTGAGCCGCTTCTGCGTCGGTTTCCAGCGCATCGAGGCGGACCTGATCGAAGTTTTCGGTGACGAGACCGCCACGCAGGGAAGCGAGTTCGCTTTCCTCGATGTTCATGCGTGCAGCCAGCGCTTCCGCCTCGAGTTTCGATTTCGACGTGGTGCGCGCCATTTCGTCTGTAATCCGGGAGTCCAGCGCCGCTTTCTCGTCCAGCGCCTGGACGAGGGAAGGGTGTGCAGGGCCATAGCGGCTCTGAAGATCCGCGATCTTCTGGGCGATGTCGGCTTCTTTGGCCCGCAGATCCCGCATCGCGTCGTTCGGACTGTTCACGGCCGCGACGGTCTTTCCGCTTTCGGCAACATCGGCAAGCAGCCGATACTCCGCATTCTTCTGGGCGTACTGTGCACGCGTCTGGAGCAGCGAGCTTTGCACCTGTGCCAGCTGTTGCTCGACAAGGCTGACGCCTTCAGCCGTCAGCAGATTTGCCCGTGCGCGATAGGCCTGGGCGGCGGCCTGCTTGCGTTCAACTTCAAGCTTCAGCTCACCCAGCCGGTCCTTCAGCCACACATTGGCCTTCTCCGAAGCGTTGTAGCGGGCCTCTGTCAGGGACATCAGATAGATGTTGGCCAGGCCGTTCGCCATTTCGGCCGCCTGTCCGGGCGAGGGCGACTGGGCGGTGACCTCAACCACATAACTCAGGCCCCGGCGCCGCACATCGATCGCCGAGGCTACCGATGCGACCAGCCCGTCCGACACCAGCGGCGATATCGCTGCGCCCGGATCAGTGGCAATCATTGCGTTGGGGTCAGCGTCGCTTGCGAGACCCGCATCAAATTGCGATGCAATCTGGGCTGGGGGGGACAACTCAACCAGCTGAACGCCTGTTCCCGCCTCATTTGGTTCATCCGCTGGCGCCCACTCCGGATCGTCCGCCAGCTTGAGTTCGTCGGCGAGGCGGGCGGCAAGCCATGGCGATTTCAGCACCTCGATCTCGGAATCTACAATGGCTGCGTCGGATCGGCCGTTGGAACCTTGCTTGTCCGGAACGATCTGATCCGGTGTCGGATTGATCATCAGCAACGCCGTTGATGAATAGCGGGGTGTTTGCAGCAGCGTCAGTCCGACGCCTGCGGCGGCCAGGCCGACAAACACTGTCGCGATAAGCCCCCACCTGCGCAGCAGTTTTTCTCCGAGGCTCCCAAATGAAGAGCTCTCGCGTTCGCTGGCGGGATAGGGCGCGTAGTCGGCAATCTGTGTTGATTGCTTCGACGCAACCGCGCGCTGGGACTCCCTCAATGCAGGAAGGTCCGGCTTCGCATCATTCATGAAGAAATTTCCCACTCATCTGCGCACAGCGAACCGATCGCTTGAGCGTCACGGGCCAAGACGAGACCATCCGGAACCGGTCCGTGATTTTTGCAATGGGAGCCAAACGCGGTGTGTCATGGGTGAGTTCCGCGCTTTCAGTCCGTGTGCTGACCTTTTCATCGGCGCGTGCCTTTTTTCGGTACGCTAGCGCACTGTACGTGCGCTAGCGCACGAAGATCAGGCGCCGTGGATTCTCAGCCGTCCCCGCGTTGAAGCGCGGTCGCTTCGGTCAATATCCGTCACGGTGATGTTGCCGTCGCGCGGGAGCGCCGATGCGATCTCACACCCGGCCGACGCGGAAACAGGAACCATCCATGCTTGAGGCGGCGTCGCCCTCACTGCCAGCGGCGGTGCTGTATCCGGTGACAGCGCTTCTGCTTGTTCTGCTCGTGCGCGCCATGGGCAAGACGCCGCACGCATCCGGCAAGCTCCTGCTCGCGATCGTCTGGCTGCGCTTCGTCATGCAGGCGTATCACGAGATCACCTACACTTCGGTAGGCGGCGTCAGCATCAATGCGCTGGCTTCGGTTGCCGTCTGCGGCATTGGCGGCATCGTTCTGTTCCGGCAACTATCGCAGCTTGGACGATTCCCGATCCTGCTGGCCCTCGTCGGCGTGATCGTGATCAGCGGGCTCGCCAACGGCGTCCTCATGCCAACCATCGAAACAACGGTAAAATGGGGCTATTTCGCTGTTGTTCTGCTGGCAATACAGGATTGCATCCGGCGCGACGGTGATGCGCGGATCCTCAGCCTGCTTCTGTGGTCTTTCGCCCCCCCGCTGGTCTTCCAGCTGCTTTCATTCGTCTTGGGTGTCGGCAAGGCGACAGAAACAGACGGCTCGATCAGCTACGTTGGCGGCTACAATCACGAGTCCGCATTCTCGATCGTGCTCGTCACCTGCTTTGCCGTCGCGTCGATCGCGCCAAGGCTCAGCCCGATCATGCGGCTTGCGCTGCTCGGTGCCTGTCTTGTCGGTATTTTTGCCGCAAACTACCGCACCTCCCTGATCGCGCTGGCGCCTATCGCCTTCGGATACTTCGTGTTTGGCGCCGCACGTTCCGCAGGCAAGGACCGCCGCGTCCTCGTCAGCCTGGTAGGCTTGCTCGTCATGTCCGGCGCCATCGTGGCGGCGAACATGATGATGGCCGACCGGCTGACCGATCTCAGCACGGTAGCAAGCGGATCGGGCGATCTCATCCGGCCGCCCGAGGAGTTCACAGCGTCGGAGCGCCAGCTGATGTCCGGCCGGCTGTATCTCTGGAACGCCTACTTCGACGAGTACCGGGCAGGTTCGGACGTCAATCTGCTGCTCGGAAACGGGGCTGACTCGTGGATCGACGTGTTCGGGCTTTACGCCCACAATACGGTCGTCTCCTACCTCTACGAATTCGGCATCGTTGGAACCGTCCTGATCGTCATGGTCTGGCTGGCGATGATTGTTCGCGCACTCCGGATTCGAGACTGGGCGCTGCGAGGGCAGCTCGTCTGCTGTCACATCGGCTTCATACTGCTGAACATGGCGACCATGCCGTTCTGGCAGGTCGAGGGCCTCATCCTCTACGGGCTGTTGTGCGGCTACACCTACAGCGCCTCGCTGGTACCGGCGGTTCAGGCTGGCCGCCCCATGGCGCGACCGCGAATGAGCTCATCATCGCGGCGACGGCTTGTCGCCCAGCGCTCTCGCGCACGCCTGCGTGACGCCGCTGCGCCGGTAGAGCCACCGTCATGACCCGTATCCCCTCTCTCCGCAAAGGCCCGCCATGAGAATCTGTGCAATCGGCTTGCGGGGCATTCCCGATGTGATGGGAGGCATCGAAACCCACTGCGAGCAGCTCTACCCGCGGCTTGCGAGCATGGACACGACGTTCGACATCACTGTCATCGGCCGTCGCGGGTACGTATCTCCGGGCCGGTTCGGAAACGTGCGAGTGGTCAGCGTGTGGGCGCCGCGCCGCAAGGCGCTGGAAACGCTGATCCACACGCCGCTTGCGCTTCTCTATGCGCGGCTGTTCCTGCATCCGCATGTTGTTCACCTGCATGCGATCGGACCGGGATTCTTCGCGCCGATGGCGCGTCTGCTTGGATTTCGAGTGTTGGCGACCCATCACGCCACCGACTATGACCGCCCAAAATGGGGAAGGTTCGGGCGCTGGTTCCTCAAGACCGGAGAGCGCATGATCGCGCGGTTCGCCAGCGACATCGTCTGCGTGAGCGGAGCAATCGAAGCGGGACTTGCGGCGGAGTATCCGGAGCGCAAGGATCGCTACTGCACGATCCGCAACGGCGTCTCGCCCGCCGCAGCTCCAGCCGCTGCCGACAAAATTCTCGAAAAGCTGGGCGTGACCCCGCGCGGATATATCCTTGCTGTAGGACGTCTGGACGCGACAAAGGGGTTTCATGAGCTTGTCCAGGCCTTCAGGATTGCTGCGCCGAAGGGGCTGAAGCTTGTCATTGCCGGCGGCGGGCCGGAGGGCGACCCTTATGCTGCCGAGCTGACGAGGCAGGCTTCACCGGATGTCGTCTTCGCAGGGGCCTTGCCCGCGGCGCTGGTGCGCACACTCTATGCAAACGCCGCATTGTTCGTGCACCCCTCTCACATGGAGGGCTTTGCCCTGGTGGTTCTCGAAGCGATAGCCGCCGATGCGCCGCTGCTGGTTTCCCGCATTGCGCCGCATCTCGAGCTCGCACTGGATCCCGTCTGCTACTTCGAGGTCGGCTCGGTGGAAGACCTTTCGCGGCGGCTTGCGGCGGGCGATTTCGAGCGCCTGCGCCCGGCGCGCCGAACGGAAATCTTGGCGGAGGGCAGCTGGGACCGGATCGCCGAGCGCCACCACGCCATACTGGTCAACCGCGATCGGCCCCGGCCGCGGAAACAACGTGCTCGGGCGGAGCAGGAAGTTTCGATCCACGCACCCTGACAAGGTCGCGCGCGAGCACGTCGTCGAATACGCTCCAGAACTCCTCCGCGATGCTCTCGATGCGGAAGTCATTCATCCGCTGGCGCGCAGCTTCCGAATAATGCCGGCGAGTCGTGGGATCACTCATCTGCGCGATCCCACGCGCCAGCAGATCCGGTCGCTCGACGGGTGTCAGCATTCCGTACTTTCCACGGTGCAGCCCATCGAAGCCAACCGTCTCGACCTCGTCGAGAAGCTCGGCAGGACCAGAAGGACAATCTGTCGAAACCACAGGAACACCCAGCACCATCGCCTCTGCGATCGCGTTGGGAAATCCTTCGCAGTGAGAAGGCGACACGAACATCTCCGCTCGTGCAAGGATGGCAAAGGGATTGCGCGCATACCCAAGCAGCCGGACACGCTCGTCCAGCGCCATCGCCTGTACTCGTGCCGCCAGCCGATCCCGCTCCGCGCCCTCGCCGAGGATACAAAGCGGAAGGCCGGTATTCGTCCTTGCATAGGCATCCAGCAGGTCGTCGAAGCCCTTGCGCTTCACGAGACGGCCGGCGCTCACGAGAAACCGCTCGGGCAGGTCGAACTCCGGCGCCGCCAATGCATCGCGCCGGATTCGCTCGAGATCATAAGGGTTGTAGATCGTCTGCACCCGGTCGCGCTTCACGCCGAACTTGCTGACCAGGTCCGTGCGAACGCCGTTCGAGACGGCGATCACCCGATCCGCAAGTGGGTAGGTGAGGCGGGGCGCTGTCGTCGCGGCGATGCGGCGAAGGCCACTGTGCTCGTTCTCCAGATGTGTGGAAAGCTGCGACCGCTCGCTGATGATGCAGGGGATGCGCAACGCTCGCGCCGCGATCACGGTCGCCACATTGGCGCGCACCAGAAAGCTGACGACGAGGTCCGGCTTGATCGTGGACAGGGCGGACTTGAGCTGGCGCACGCTGGCCACCATCCCGCGCGCGCAATCGAGCCGGTGGACGGTGACGGTATCCGGTGGAACCCGCCATTCCGTTTCGCGATCGAGCAGAAGCAGGTGACACTCCCACGCGCCCGGCGGCGCCGTGCGCATGACCTGGTCCAGCACGCGCTCGGCCCCACCGGGGCCCAGCGAGTTGATGACGAATGCGATGCGCATCGGACGCGGGGATGAGGGGACGGTCATCTGCCTGCCAGAAATCCGCGAGGAATGGGCGCTTTTACCGCGATCCAGAATGTGTCGGGGCCGCGCGGAAGCGGGTCTCTCTGCAGGCGCGTGATGCGGGCGTCGACGCCATCGTCGATGGCGATCATCCATTTCGGAATCTCACTGCTGAGATCCTCGAGCCGGTCGCCCACGCGCCCGAATTTGCAGTTGAAGTAGTCGAGGCGTGCAATGTCCTCGCCGCCGCCGAGCCAGAAGCCGCCAAACCCGGGCATTGCGAGCACGATGCTGTTGGTCAGGGTGAGGCTGCCGCCGCTCCAGATCCGCACCGGGCGATGGCCGGATGCGATGAACACGGCGTCCATGCGTGCATCGCCCTTGTTGTCGATGCCGGATTCCTGGGCGCCGATAAGAACGGCCTGCCGCACGTTCAGCAGCCCGCTGCCGCGTTCAACGCTGATCGCTTCGTTGTTGGCTTGCTTGTAGTCGGGGTTGGGCCCGCGTTCCTGCAGGTCGATGTAGGCGTTGCTGAGATAAGTCTGTCCCCGCGTCGGCGACTTGAAGCCCATGACGAGGCCTGAGCCGTAGGCATCCGTCGACCGCCGGCCTACGAACGAAAAGTTCTTGATCAGCACATCGCCGGTTCCATCCAGCGAAATGCCGTATTTCCGGCCGGTCACGGCCAGATCCACGATCGCGGCGTCGCCTTCGGTCAGGATCACGCCACGGGAATTGTCGTCGGCGGGCGCGCGTGTCTGGTGCTCATAGACGGCGCCGGCAAGGCGAGCCTGATCGAGCAGGCGAGTCTCGAACGGAGTAAGGGGAGAGGGCTTGAAACCCTCGATGGCGGATCCGCGCGACGGCTGCCGGTCAGGCGGCTGGGCGGCGCTGATCAGGAACGCGCCGGCGGCGAAGGCCAGGGCCGTTCCGATCAGAAGGGCAGTCCTTCTCATCTGGCGCCGACCTCCTTCGCACTTGGTGACGACATAGGCCGATGGAGACGCCTGGCGAAGAAAACGCGCGGCTAAGGCGCCGGCGCCGCGACCGGTTCGGTGGGGTCGAGCCGGCGTGTGCGCCGGGCGCGTGCGTAGCGATCCTTCAGGAAGGCCAGCGTCGGCTTCTCGAGGATGAAATACACCATCAATGACACCACGACCGACGACACCGTAGCGACACCCGTGAAGATCCACGGATCCATCATATCAAGCCGAAGCGCTATCGCCAGCAGCAGGTTCACGACGAAGGTGTGACTGAGATACAGCGCGTAGGACGCGTTCCCTAGTGTCGCAAGCGGAGCGCACCCGAAATAACGCTCGACCGTCTGTCCTGAAAAGACGACCCCCGCGACGACCAGCGCCCCGGGAATGCCAGCTTTCACGGCGCGATGAAGGTCCGGCCACTGCAAGGCGAGCACATAGATCGCGACAAACCCGGCGATTGTCGCACTGATTGCCCATGACGACCGGAAGCTCCAGCGCCGGTAAAGCACCGCCAGCGCGACGCCGAACAGGAACTCCAGCACGATGGGATCTGCATAGAAATGCAGCGGCGCCGGCAGGTTCCAGATCAGGCCTGCAACGACCAGCGAGACCCCGCCCGCCCACAACATGCCCGCACGGAACCGGGACGGGGCAAGCATTGTCACCGCGAAGCAGAGGTAGAAGAACATCTCGTAGTTGAGCGTCCAGCCCTGTCCCAGCACTGGATAGAACTCGCCATCGCCCGGTTCCGGCCAGGGAATGAAGGCAAACGACGCGGCCGTATGCGCCGGATCGATTGTCGAGTGATTGAGCATGTCGGGAATGACCGCCATGGCGACCAGCATCAGGACCGTGAACAGCGCATAGGTCGGCCACAGGCGGATCAGGCGGCGTACGATGAAATCCCCGGCGGCGCCGGCCGAAGGTTCCTTTCCGACAGCGCCGAACGTGATGACGAACCCGCTGATCACGAAGAATACATCGACGCCGGCGCCCCATGGAATCGCCAGCATGAGATCGCGCCCCGGGAAGGCGATCCCATGCTGTTCCAGTTCCATGAAAGCGTGGCGCACGACGATCGCAGCGGCGGCAATGAAGCGCAGGGCCTGCAGCCGGTCGAGCTGAGAGTCCGGGCGGACCATCGATTTCCCGGAACTGTCCATCCGCCACACACCCCGCACGTCGTCCGGCTCGCGCTTCGAACTGCGCTCCGCATGCGGAATATAGGACGGGGCGCCGCAAAGGCCCGTCGGCGCTATTCGATTACCTTTCCGTCTTCCCCGATCGCTCGCGACATCTGGCCGACCGTCGTGCCGTCGCGACGGTAGTGGGCACGGAACTGATAGGCTGCGTCAGCCAGGTTGAGCGGGATCGCATAAAGCGGATCGCCCATTGGCGGCTTTCCCGGGCTTCCTGTGTTGGGTAGGGGAAGTTGCGTCCACGTCCTCCCGCCATCGCGGGAGGACTCCACGACGATCTGGTCGATGCTCGTCTTGAAGAAGGGGCTGATCGCCGGCAGCGGGTTGGACGACAGTGGAATGAACCGCGCGGCCGCCACCGTGAAGGGTAGGTCTTCACCCTCCACAAGCCATGGCGTGGTGCGGCACTTGGCGCTCTCGATCGTCGCCGGATGGGCGTCCTGGCACCACAGCGTGTTGTAGTAACGTACCGTGCCCGTCGTATCGAAGACCGCGCCCTGCGTGTTGCCCGGCGAAGCGTTCACGATCGAGTTGACGAGTATGATCTCGACATTCTGCCAGGCGCGCACCATGCGGTGGCCCCCGTCCAGCGTCGCGTTCATGACGTAGATCTTGGTCGATTTGCTATCGATGCCGGCATCGCCGAAGTTTCGCCCCGTCACGTCCCGTACATAGACGGGTCCGCTGAATGCCTCGATCCCGATGAAGTCGGTGTTCGAGGCTTTGTAGGTGGGATCGGGGGCCTGCATGCCGTCCGCAAAGACTCGCTGGATATAGGTGAACTTCTGGCTCCCATTGGCGCTGTCGCCCAGCTTGATCGCCGCGCCATAGATCTGGCCGCCACCGTCGAATTGCGTGAACCTGTAGTCATTGATCCAGACCGTGCCTGTGTTGGCGAGCATGAGGCCATGCTTCATCCTCACCACATCGACGTTCAGCACCTCCGCGGTCGCAACATTCGATATGATGTTGTTGATGCCAGGCGCCGGTCCCAGCGTCGTATCCTTGATCACCCTGGCCGGCGCCGCCTCGTCACCAAGCGGATTGAAGTTCTGCTCGACGACGCGGATGTAGGCTGTCCCTTGAGGGTCATGCTCGATCAGCAATTCGGGCTGCGGACCGCTACTCGAGGGCGGGGATGGCGGATTTGGAGCGCTTCCTCCGGAAGCAGCGACAGGATCCGATCCGCCTCCGCCACACCCTGCGACAAAAAGTGAACACACGGACGCAACGAGCAGAGCCCGCCTGACTAAATATAGGTTCATCGACGCGACGCTCCTCGCGCTTCAGCTGCCCCATTGTCCCGTTGGCGAAGCGCGCCCATTCCCCGACCGCGCAGGCTCACTCTGACCCAAGCCGGCGCGGCTTGGCGTTAAATCGCGGCAAGGCGAGTGCATTTGGTAGAAATTGGTGATGCAAATTGGCGAGCTCAGCCGCGCATGCTGAGCACGCGGGCAAGGCGTTCCTGCTACTCCGATGACTGTTATTGTGCGATCAAACCTGCCAGCGTCTGAGATACTCCAAGCGTTGGCCCTTCGGCTTGGCTTTGGGGATCGATCACTATCGGTCCATTTGATCGTGGTTCCAGGTCGTCGCTGCCGCGCTCTCCACGGTAGCCATCACTGTGAACAAGCGGACACACCCAACCAGCGGCACGATCTGGCGTGACTAACTCAATGGCAGTCTCGAGGGGCCGGTACGGATATTCAATCGAGGATGGTCACTTCGACTCGACGATTGATTGCCCGCCCGGCGGCGGTGTCGTTGGTGGAGGTCGGGGCGGATTCGCCCATTCCGACCGATGAGATGCGGCTCGGGTCGACACCGGTCGAGATCAGATAGGCCCCGACAGATACGGCGCGACGACCAGAAAGGTCCATGTTCGAGGCGTCCGAACCCTGCGAGTCCGTGTGGCCGGCGATCTGGATTTTTGTATCAGGTTGCTTCGCGAGAAAGGCGGCAAGCGGAGCAAGGCGACCTTGAGCCCCGCCGGTCAGCACCGATGAGGCCGAGCCGAATTGGAGATCACGGAGGATGAGCGTCACGCCCAGGTCCGTCTTCTTCTGTTCATAGCTTGTGAGTTCCGCCTGGAGCGCGGTGGTGCGTGCTTCGGCCGCGAGGCGGGCGGCGTTTGCGGTTGCACTGTCAGCGACGGCGCCGGCGGCGGCGATGCGGGACTGCGAGGCACGTGCTTCGGCGTTCGCCGTCGCGGCTTGTGCAGCGGCAGTGTCGGCTTTTGCGACGGCGGTTGCGGCTTCGGCTGAAGCCAGCTGACGCGCACGGGACTGGGAGACCACATCCGCGCGATCTTTGTTGAGCGAGGCAATCTTGCGATCGGCCTCGATCTGGTCGCCGCGCGTTTCAGCTAGCGCGACGTAGCTTTCACCCATCCGGATCGCATGGACGTAGTCATCGTCCCGGCCCTTCATGTAGAAGTCCCGGGCGTCTCGCAGCGCAACTTCCGCCTTTTCTAGCGGAGCGCGTCCGGACTCGAACGTGGAGGGGTTGGCCTTGGCCTGCTGCAGCGCGGACTCAGCGGCGAGCAATCTCGGGCTGGGATTGGGCGCCGAGGCGCAACCCCCAAGGGTTGCAGCCAGAGTCAGTGAGATCGCAGCCATGCCGGCTGCGGCTTTCAGAGCGTTTTTCATGTCCGGATCTTTCCTAGGAGTTCAGTTCGCGGCGCAGCGTTTCGATACCGAGTTCGATTTCAGACACGGTGCGCTGGAGCCCGCGAAGCTTGATCTTCTCCTGAACGATGTCGGCGTGCAGCAAGGCTTCTTCGGAGCGCCAAAGTGATTCCTCGCGGCGATTCTTTGTTTCAGCGGCGCGCGACTCCGCCAGACGAAGCTGCGCTTCCTGGTAATGGGGAGCCGATGCAGCGGTGGCGTCAGCCGGATTCAGCGCCGCAATTTGCGCCTCCGCACGCAGAATATTGTCGCGAGCGGGGTCGGCAAAAGCTGGAGCGCTTAGAAGCGCCCCTCCAAACAGTGCAGCAGCGAGCGCAACAGCAATACGCATGAGATCTTCCCTTCAGGGAGCAGCAGTCGCCAGGTTTTTCTGGGGTACGGGTGTGAACGTTGTGCAGACGCGAAAGTTCCTGATCCTGCAGCGTCGCGTTTACAGCAGCGAAAACCCGGTCAGCAGTACGGTAACGCGCTATTGGCGATCGCGTGTCGCTTGGGGTCTAGCGACGATTTTCTCGTTGGCCCATTTTCTCGACCTTCCGCCGCCCCCCGCAAGTCAGCTTCCATCGTGATGGATCGCCTTGTTCAGAAGCCCAGATATCGCGACGACGATTTGAGCAGGTGCGAAGGGCTTGGCGATCATGACGCTCTCGGGAACGCCTTTTGATGTCCATTCCTGATGGCTGGCCCCGCTGACATAGACGACCGGCAATCCGCTAATTAGCTCGCGAGCCTGACGGGCAACCTCCCACCCATCTGTGCCGGACCCAAGATTGATGTCAGTTATCAGTCCGCGAATTTCGCCGCTTCTGCTCTGCAGCGTATTTACGCCGTCGGCGCCGCTGCTGGCTACCACCACCTCGTAACCCGCTTCCGTCAAGGCCGACACAAGCAGATCCTGAATCAGGACCTCGTCTTCCACATATAGTAGCAACGCCACATTTGTATCATGTGCCACCGGAACACCCCTTTTCGCAAATGCGCTGTGGCGCCGCGAAACTAATACTCGCAAACACGTGCGGCGTTCCTGACGCGCATAATCCCATGGCGTTCGGCGCGATGTACCCGAAGCTGTTTTCGTGGTGGCGCGTCGCTCCAATGTTTGGCGTCATTGGCGAGCAGAGTTGTACCGGCATCTGAGATGCAAAAGGTCCTGCATGACGGCTCCGCCCGTTTTCGGGCTCAATGCGACATCAGGAGTGGGATAGTCGACTTATCGAGCACTTCCTTCGTGGCGCCGCCGAGCAGGAACTCCTGCAGCCGCGAATGTCCGAATGCACCCATCATGATGAGATTGGCATTGGTTGCGCTCGCGTGCTCGAGAATGGCCCGACCAATCGTTCGATCGCCGATCCTGACCTCGTCCGCCTCGCTTGTAACGCCATGGCTGGACAGGAAATCGAGCAGCGGGGTCTGAGCGTCGTCGACTGGAATGTCTTTCTCGCCCTTGAAAATGGCAATCCGCACATGCTTCGCGTTGTGCAAAAGTGGCAGCGCGTCACTGACGGTGCGGGCTGCCGACCTGCTGAAGTCCCAGCAGATGAGCACGTTCTCCAGGGAAAAGGTCTGTGTCGAACTCTCGGGCAGGAGAAGACAAGGTCTGCCTGCGCCGAAGATCCAGTCCTCGATGTTTAGACGCGGCTCTGTCCCGTCCGGCGCCAGGCTCAAGACACAAAGATCGCTGACTCGTCCTCGCCACGCATTGTCTTGCAATCCTGCCGGCCAATGCTCTGCGACATGAGAGAGTTGGAAGGTAACACCCAGTGATGAGGCCGCGCGCTCCAGATGCGATTCGAGCATCTTGGTTGTCGCCGTGGTAACGCCCTCCAGCTCCCGCACCATTGTCGACATCATCGCCCCTGTGAACCAGTTTGGCGGCGCCCGTATGGATAGGCGTGAGCTGCAGACGCTGAGTTTGGCCTCAAACATTTTTGCCACGCCGCACGCGAAATCGATCGTCTCGACAGTCGAAGGGGCGGGATAGGGCGTAAGTTGCAGATGGATTGTCGCGTAGGACATCAGCGGCTCCCATAGTCTGGATTGCTCGCACAGGGACTGCGCGAGCGCGGTTGGCGATGCGCAGGTTGCCAGAGCGCCAGGTAGAGGCTCGTGCTGCCTCGAAACCAACGACGCGAGCTACTCATGGCGCTCATCGGGCGGTGATCTTGTTGGTCGAAGGTACGCGATCAGCGCGTCTGCCCCGATGACGTTGAAGTCGAAGAGCGGCATCTCGTTGCGGCCGACGGCACACCATAACAAAAGCCGCCTGGCCGCCCGAGGTGTGCTCATCAAGAGCCGTTTCCGAATTCTGCTTGGAGCCCCTGGCAAGGGCGCTACCTGGATGTAGGTCGAAAGCGCCGACTGACATCCCCGCTGGCTTTCGGTAGCAGGGAGCCACCGCCAGCATCATCAGGCGATGACGGCCCACATTGGAAGGCGGCCGACGTTTCGCACCACCTCGACCTCGTTCTGAGGGAGGGCGGACGATGTGTTGCTTGCGGGGTGGAGTCGGCACGCCGGGCGACGCGTCGCCGTGCAGCGGAATAAATTTGAGCTGTATTCACTATCGACACAAGGAGTTGGCGACATGAGGCCGTGTCAGCGGGGCGGCCGCAGCTTAATGTATGGTACCGAACACACGTTTCATGTGTTAGGTAGTTATCGATCGCTCCTTGAAGGCATGCGATCGGCTGAGAGATGCGCGAGCTCCCGTCAAAGGCGAAGGAGCATATTGTGCTATCACCAGAGCAGAACACCGTTCGAAACAGGATACTCGCTGCGCTGCCTGCGCCGGAGTTCGCCTTGATCGCGGCCCACCTCGTGCGCGTCGATCTCCAGTTGGGAGAAAGCCTGCACCGGGCGGGGGATACGATCGAGCAGGTCTATTTTCCCGAGATCGGGTTCATCTCCGCGCTCTCGGTTCTTTCGGATGGCCAACCCCTGGAAATCGGTTTGATCGGCGCTGAGGGTGTCGCGGGTGTCTCCGTGATCCTCGGCGCAACGACCTCCTACAGCGAGACGATGTGCCAGACGGGCGGCGCAGCTCATCGCATACCGGTCGCCGCCTTCAAGCTAGTGATCGAAAAAGCGCCGCACTTGCGCGACCTTCTGCTTCGCTATGTGCACGTCTTCCATGTGCAGGTGGCGCAGACAGCCGCATGCAACTCGCACCATGAACTGAGCCAAAGACTCGCGCGCTGGCTACTCGCGGCGCATGACCGCAGTGGCGTTCCAGAACTTTCACTCACCCAGGACCTGATCGCCGTCATGCTGGGCGTGCGTCGCTCGACGGTCAGCGTCGCGGCGGGACAACTGCAGAAGGCAGGCATCCTCCGGTACCAGCACGGGCGCATCACGATCGTGGATCGCATCGGCCTCGAGAACGCCGCTTGCGAATGCTATCAGGCGGTGGTGGACGAGTACCGGCGCATGCTGGGTGTCGACCCTGCCGTCCTCGAGGCTGGCCGACTTCCACAGCAGCTGAATTAGGAACGGGGATCAGCGAAGCTTGCGCCCGCGATACTGCTCACGGCGGACCCACAAGGATCAGCAAGATGGCGACCAGCTCCAGAACGATCGATCCGCCTTCCAACCGCCTGCTCGAACTGCTTGCGCCCCGGGACTACGCGCGTCTTCGCCCGCATCTTGAGCCTGTAGAGCTCGAATACCGGAAATCCCTCTATCAGGCCGACAGGAAAATCGAGTTTGTCTATTTCATCGAGACCGGGGTCGGTTCGCTTGTGAACACGATGGCCAATGGCCAGGCGGCGGAGGTCGGGACCATCGGCAACGAAGGCGTTGTGGGCCTGCCGCTCGTGCTGGGAGACGATCGTGCGCCCACGGCCGTCTACGTCCAGGTTCCCGGCGCGGGTCTTCGCATGAAAGCGTCACTCTTCACGAAGGAGCTGGCGCAGAGTCCGACAATGCAGGTGGTCATGCTGCGATACGTCCACGCCCTGTTCAACCAGGTCGCCCAGTCGGCGGCCTGCAATCACTTCCATTCTCTGGAACAGCGCTGTTGTCGCTGGCTGCTGATGACGCGTGACCGGATGCAGTCGGATGATTTCCTTCTCACGCAGGAATTCCTCGCGATGATGCTGGGCGTCACGCGTCCGGGTGTTTCGATCGCGGCGGGCGGGCTGCAACGCGCCGGTCTCATCACTTACAGCCGGGGCAACGTCGCGATCCTCGACGGGCCGGGCCTGAAGAAGCGCTCATGTGAATGCTACAGCGTCTCGAAGAAGGAGTTCGACCGGCTGCTCGGCCACAAGGCCAGCTAGCCGATTGTCTCCCTAGTCGTCTTTGGCGGGCCCAATCGACGCAATCAGGTTTTCCACCTGCTCGAAGCGATCCTGCAAAGTGGTCAACGTCTGCTCGCTTACATCCACAGCACCGTTGGCAGTGACGTGAGTGACCTTCCGGACCCCGTTCGCGAGCTGCTGGATTTCAATCGCCAGATCGAGCCGCAACCGGTGGGCCCACTTCAAACCGTCTGACATTGCGCATTCCCGCAGCCGGCAAATCGCTCGTGGCGCCCCTTACGACAACAGGGCGCTGGTCCCCCAGCGCCCCATCAATCGTCGCCCCGGCTGCGAGCCAGGCCCACGATGTGGTAACACTACCTCGAAGCCAGAAAACCGTCTGTTCGGAGTCGAACTCACATTGGGGCCTTCGAGGCAATCCAAGGGCCCCACGAAGGGGCTGGTGGGCCCGGCAGGACTCGAACCTGCAACCAGACCGTTATGAGCGGCCGGCTCTAACCATTGAGCTACAGGCCCGACCCGCAGCAGGCGCGCAACATACGCATTTTCCTCGCCATGGGAACGGGCCGAAAACCCCTTCTGTACGGTCTAAACTGCGGCCGCTAACCTGCCAGAGACGAGCTGTGGGTGAGGGGTTTCATGGACATGGCGGTTTTCGGGACTGTGGCGCTCTGCCTGGTCCTTCTGGCGGGGATGCTCGCGCTGCTGGAGCTCGGCTTCCGGCTGGGCAATCGCTTCGAGAAGGCGCGCGGCGGGGAGGCGACCGGCATATTCGACAGCGCGATCTTCGCGCTGCTCGGTCTGCTGCTCGGTTTCGCCTTCGCCGGCGCCGTCGACCGCTTCAACGTCCGCCGGGACCTCATCGTTCATGAAGCCAACGCCATCGGCACGGCCTACCTGCGGACCGACCTGCTACAGCAGGAAGACCAGCCCGCCGTCCGCACGCTGTTCGGCGACTATCTTCAGGCGAGGCTCGACGTCTATCACACCATCGACTCAGGCGGCGATCCGTCCGCCGGCTTCACGAAGTCCGAGCAGCTCCAGGCAGCCATCTGGCGCGCCGCTGTGGCTAGCGTCAAAAAGCCTGACGTCCAGCACGCCGCCGAAGTCGTCCTGCCCGCGATCAACGACATGATCGATATCACCGCCGAACGGAAGGTCGCGCTCGGGGTGCATATCCCCATCCTCGTACTCATCCTTCTATTCGGTGTCTCGCTGTTCAGCGCCCTGCTGGCCGGGGCCGGCATGTCGCGGCATGGCGCGCGTCACATCGTTCATGGCGCGATATTCGCCGCCGCCGTGTCGCTGACGATCTACACCATTCTCGATCTCGACAATCCGCGCGGCGGCTTCATCCGCCTCGAAGCGGCCGACCGGCTGCTGGAAGACTTGAAAACCTCGATCTAGCGCAGCGAGGATTGCTCGGCCGGCGCGCGAGACAATCCGAAAAGCAACGAGGCCGGCTTGTGGCCAGCCTCGCGCTCATATGCCCGGAATTCCAGTGGCCTGCGCCGCCGACTAAAGGACGGATCTTCCCTGCACAGCCCTCACCACGAAGGCGAGGATCGTCAGCGCAAGGAAGATGACGAACAGGATCTGTGCGATCGATGCAGCCGCCCCAGCCAGACCGCCGAACCCGAACGCCGCAGCGGCGAGGGCGAGAACGAAGAACACAAGCGCCCAACCAAGCATGGCGAACTTCTCCTTGACCTACACGAGACTGAAAACACCAACGCTGTTCCCTGCGCGTCGTTCCAACGTGTGTTTCCCGCGTGTTTTTCGTTGTGACATGGAAAGCATGCCCGCTCGCGTCCTGCGGGATTGCTGAGTGTTTACGGAACATCGGGAACCCGGCGGCGTTCTCGGTCACGGTCGGCAATGTTTCGCCGACGGGACATGGAGATACCTTATGAAGATCACTTTCGCGGCTATTGCTTTCATGCTCGCCGCTTCGGCTGCTGCCTGCAACACTGTTGAAGGCGTTGGCCAGGACGTCCAGGCCGCCGGTACGGCAGTCGAAGACGCCGCCGACGACAACAAGTAGGAACGCCAAACACCGCCGCCGGTAACCATCCGGCGGCGGCGTTTACACTCGGCGCCTGTCCTGCATGGAGGACCGCAGGGGTTAGTCCGTCCTCCCGGTAACCATTATGCGCGTCTTCGCCATCATTGCCGCCGCTTCCGCGGCCTTCGCACTCCAGGCGAGCGCGCAGACCCAATCCACCGCATCCGATTCCGAATACACGTTGTGCCCGCGCGACCGTCTCGCGATCTATTTCGCGTCCGGCGACACCACGGCTTCGCCGCAGGCCGAGGCGTTGATTGACCGAGTTAGCGAAGCTGCGGCCACCTGCCGGCCCGATGGCATCGACCTCATCGCCCACATCGATGCGCGCGTTGATGGCGATCGCGCCGTCGCCGTCGCGCTGGCCCGCCTGAACACCGTCGCCGGCGATCTAATCGCGCAGGGCGTGCCGGTGGAGCGTATCCGCGTCGCCGCTCAGGCCGGCCTTGCGCCCGCCGCGCCCACGCTCAACCAGATCGACATCCTGTTCCGCAAGTCGGAAGACACCACCGACAACGTCGCCACCGACGAGCCGGTCACCGTGATCCGCAAGATCCCCGGCGAGTCGATCTAGCTTTCCTGAAAATCAGCCGACCAGCGGCGGAGGCGCTTCCATCCGGTCGCCCGGGCAGGGCATCCGGCGGATCTGTTCGACTTCGTCGTTGCTGACGCGTTCGGCAGCGATGATTTCGCCCTTCACCCGATGCACCATCACCCACCCCGTCGCGTTGCCGCGCGTGTCCGTGGATACCGGCGCCAGCTCGACCACCTTGGCCGTGCACGCCCAGCTCACCGCCGCCGCCGGTTTCGACGACAGCGAAGCGTTCTGCCGGGTTTGCGCTTCGGCGGCGGGCTGAATGCCCACAGCAGCCGCGACCAGCGCTGAAACGGAGATGAGAGTTTTGAAAACCGTCATGACAAAGCCCCTTGCCACCCAACCAACGTTGGCGACACGGGACGGTTCCGGACTTTGCTAATGAATTTTAACCATTGGGGCGGCGGGGGTTTTCCCCGTCGCCCCACAGGTTGGACCCGAAGGTCAGATCAGGCGGCTACCGGCCGCTCGACGTGGAAGAACAGGGCCTGTCCGATCGCCGCCTTCACCGTTTCCGGCTGGAAGGGCTTGGTGATCAGGAAGGCCGGCTCGGGCTTTTCGCCCGTCAGCAGCCGTTCGGGGAAGGCGGTGATGAAGATCACGGGCACGTCGTGTCCCTTGAGAATGTCGTTCACGGCGTCGATGCCCGAAGAACCGTCCGCCAGCTGGATATCCGCCAGAACCAGGCCCGGACGGCGCTGTTTCACAGCATTCACGGCTTCCGTGCGGGTGGTCGCCACGGTCGAAACCCGATGGCCGAGATCCAGCACCAGCGCCTCGATGTCCGCTGCGATAACCGGCTCGTCCTCGATGATCAGCACTTCCGTGGCGAGTTCGGCCTCGATATCGCGCTGAGCACGGGCAATCAGCAGGCGAACGCTTTCGGTGTTTTCGTCGAGAATCTGGGCGGCCTCGTCGATCGTGAAGCCCTCAAGCGCCGTCAGCAGGAAGGCCTGCCGATGCCGGGGCGGGATGCGCATGACGCGTTCGGAAACCGTGTCGCCAGTCTCCGGCGGCGTTTCCAGCTTGGCGCCCGTCGCGCCCCAGATCGCCTGGAACAGCTTGTACAGCGCCACCCGCGGGGGCAGTTCGTCCAGCTCATGGGTGCCGGAAGCAAGCGCCTGAAGCGCTGCTTTCACGTAGGAATCGCCACTTTTCTGGGTGCCGGTCAGCGCACGGGCATACCGGCGCAGATACGGCAGGTGAGGTCCAAGTTTCTGAACCAGGCTCATGAAATCTCCCGCACGTCTTAAATGATTATAGCCCTACCGGAGAGCTGAAACGCCCTCATGGAACCCGGGTTCCACCTTTTTTCGGAAATTGTGGAACCATCACAGGATCATCCGCGTTTTGGGCCTGAAGCGGGGAATTCTGGGCCAATAACAGCAGCCGCAACCAACAAGAGCAGCAAACAAGTTGTACCGAAAAATGGGCAAAGATCACACCGGGGCAGACTCGGGGTCCAAACCAGTGGACTCCCGGGTAGCTCGCAGACGCCAGGATCCGATCGGGCGGCGTCTGCGCCAGATGTATGACGAAGTCGTCGGCGAGGATGTGCCGGACGATTTCCTGTCATTCCTGGAACAGGCCGACGAACGCGTGTCGGAAAAGAATGGGGACGGGACGGAGAACGACGAGCCGGCGCCAAAGCAGCGCCCCGTGAAAACCGAACCGTGATGGCACCTGCGTGATGGCGGATACCAGCAACACCACCAAGCAGCCGGATGCCCGGCCTGAGAAGCCTCGTCCCCCGAGGGGCCCTGCCTCGGCAGATGACCCGACGTTCAAGAACGAGCTTGTCGCGGCGATCCCGCACCTGCGCGCCTTCGCGCGGTCGTTGTGCAACGACCCGACGATGGCCGACGATCTCGCCCAGGAAGCTCTCGCCAAGGCATGGAAAGCCCGCGACTCGTTCGAGCCGGGCACGTCCATCAAGGCCTGGACCTTCATGATCCTGCGCAACCAGTTCTATTCGGAAAAGCGCCGCAGCTGGCGCACAGCCCCGCTGGATGTCGAAATGGCCGAGAATACCCTTCTCGCCAACGACAACCCTACGGTCCCGATGGAGCTGCTTGAACTGCGCTCAGCTCTGGCCAAACTGCCGGACGACCAGCGCGAGGCACTCATCCTCGTCGGCGCTGGCGGCATGGCCTATGAAGAGGCGGCGCAGGTTTGCCAATGTGCGGTTGGGACAATCAAGAGCCGAGTGAGCCGCGCACGTCGTGCGTTGGAAACCCTGCTGACCGAAGCAGGCACAAGACACTCGCATGACCACGACATCCGGGCGGACCAGGCTTTTGACGATATTCTCCAGCAGGCAAACACGCTCGCGGCAGGAGGGGTCAGATCCAGGGGGGACTGAGGGGCCAACGTCTCGACGCCTCTCGCTACGCGTTCTTCTGCTTCTGATCTTTGCGGCCGCGTTGTCGCCGGTGCTCGTCATCGGCGGCATCCGCTGGTCTGGCGATATCGAGCGCGATACCCAGCGCCGCCGCGAAACCATGACCCTCGTCGCGCAGGAAGCCGCCAGCCGCGCCGAATACATGCTCGCGTCGGCCCCATCTCTGCTTGGCATCATCGCCTCGGTCACGCCCGACAAACCGTGCGACACGCCGCTGCGCGCCACCATCGACAGCCTTCCCGAGTTCGCGAACATCGGCATCGTCGATGCATCCGGCCGCGTCCTCTGCACGACGCAGGAAGGTGGGCGGGGCACGAGCGCCGCCACGCGTGACTGGTTCGTCCAGTTGCGCGATGGAGCCGCCGAAACCGTGCAGTCGACCGCGTATTACGGCCCCGTCTCCCATCAGTGGATCATCGCCACCGCCCGCCGCCGCACCGATGCGCAGGGCGCTTTCGCCGGCGCCTACGTTCTCGGTGTTCCGGTCAATTCGCTGATGCGACAGCTCGAGCGCGCGGGCCTGTCGAAGGACGCCGAGATTGCGCTGCTCGACGCCAGCGGACAGATCTTTGGCAGCAATCACTGGGCGAAACTCGAGCCCGACGTTATGGCGAAGCTGTCGCCCGCAGCCCCCACCAACATCGAACTCCGCTCCATCCGCGAGCAGGATCGTGAAGTCGCGATCGTCCCCTTGTCGACGGGCAAGCTCTACGCGCTGCTCTCGGCGCCAAAGCCGCCCCCCATAGCGCTGGAGAATGTCAGCGCCTTTGGCAACTTCGCGCTGCCGCTGCTCGCCTGGCTGCTTGCGCTCGTCACCGCCTGGCTCGCCACCGACCGGCTGGTGCTGCGCTGGCTCGATTATCTCAATCGCATCGCCGGCCTCTACGCCTCGGGCAAGCTCTCGGTCCAGCCGCTGCGCGCGCGCCGCCAGGCCCCCGGCGAGATCAACGTCCTTGCCGACACGATGGAAGGCATGGCCGCCAGCGTTCGCGACCGCACGGCCAGCCTCGAGGACGCCATCGAGGCGCGCGACGCCGCGATGAAGGAAATCCACCATCGCGTGAAGAACAATCTGCAGATCATCAACTCGCTGCTCAGCCTGCAGAGCCGCAAGGTGAAAGATCCCAGCGCCATCGCCGCGCTCGACGATGCGCGCTCCCGCATCAACGCGCTGTCGCTGATCCATCGCTCGCTCTACGAACACAACGACGTCCGTTCGGTGGATACCAAGAACTTCTTCGGCGATCTCGCCAATCAGCTCGACCAGGCGCTCGGCGCCGAGGACCAGCGCATCAAGATCGAAAGCTCCATCGACGTCGATACCGTCGATGCCGACGTCGCCGTCCCGCTCGCCCTCTTCACCGCCGAAGCCGTCACCAATTCGGTCAAGCATGCCTTCCCGCGCGATAAGGGCGTCATGGGCGGCCGCGTGCTGGTCAGCTACCGGGTCGGCGAGAACGAGACCCTGCTCACAGTCGAGGACGATGGCATCGGCGGCGAGGAAGCCGAAGCCGCCGCGGCATCCGGCATCGGAGGCACGCTGATGGCCGCCTTCGCCAAGCAGGTCCACGGCCGCCTCGAAACCGGAAAATCCGAAACCGGCGGCCGCCTCCTCCGCATCCGCATGCCCCGCATCAACGGCATAACCGGCGCCTACGCGCCGCCCGCACCGCCGCTGGCGAAATAGCGGACCGCCATCTCTGGACGGCCGGGCGCCTGCCCGGCAGTCGCCGCTCAAGCGGCGAGTTCAGAGGCTGCCCCCACCGTCTCGTCGCTCCGCGCCGATCCACCTCCCCCATCCCAGCGGGCCGGAGGAGGAAGTCCGAACGTCACACAAGCGCCGGCGCCTTTCCTCCCCCGTGCGAAGCGCGGGGAGGTGGATCGCGACGAAGTCGCGAGACGGTGGGGGCGGCCTCAACTGTGGGAAACAGCTGTATCCAGACTGTAGGACGCCGGAAAAACATCCGGCGCGATCTCAAGCCACTAGCCGCTCAAACTGTAGGACGCAGCTGTTTCAATCCCGCATGCCTCCCGGCCAGCCGTATACTGCCCCGCATGTACGAGCTGTCGCAGATCATCCTCTGGATCCTCTGGACCCTCCGCCCAGCCATGGCGGTGGAGACGAACCTCGTCGATATCATCGAAGCCGGCTTCGCGACCTTCGAGGACGAGGCCACGCTCGACTGGATGGACGCCGACCCCGCCCACTGCGCACAGATCTCCGCAGGTCTCCTCGACGCGCACGCCAAGCTCGATCTCCTGATCCATCTCCGCGCCTGCGAGATCGCGGGCCTGCCGCATGGGACCCGTGACTGACGTCCCGTCATCCTCCCACATCATTCCGACCGCACCGCCGCCGCCTGCTAGCGTCGCTTCTCCAGCCTCGTGCTGCGCTACGAGCAGGTCGAGCGGCTGGCACAGCTGCGCGCGGTGAAGCTCACGCGCGAGCGCGACGAAGCGCTCCCTGCCTGCTTCACCGCCCCGGCGCGTTTCGTCGTCGCCGCTTCGCGCATCGCCTCGAAGTCCTCCTCCACGCAGTGGGGAAGGTGGATCGCGGCGTCTTCGTCGCGAGACGGAAGGGGCTGCGCGCTTGCGCGCGGCCCGCCCTCGCCACTCATCCAGATTTTCGGTTGAATCGTCTCGCCGGTCCCATCAGCGAGAACGCCCCCTCACGCCCAAACAAATCGGCCCGGCTTTCGCCGGGCCGTTGCTATCCCAGGTCTTGAAACCCGCTACACGCCTCTTCGTGTCGCGCCCATCACGGCGGAGACCACGAACAGAACGAGGAAGATGAAGAAGAGGATTTTCGCGATACCCGCGGCGGACGCCGCGATGCCGCCAAAACCAAGAACCGCGGCGATCACCGCCACGACGAGAAAAACCAGTGTCCAGCTAAGCATGTTCAAAACCTCTGTCAGCACGGCCCGCGCACGGCGCGAACATTCGCTCCCGGGCTATCAACGGGCAGGGGCTGACTGGGTTCCAGCTTTCATTTCGCCTTCGGAATCGGGCGCGAACCCGCCTTCCGGGTTGCTCTTCGAATCGTAGTTGCGGCGGATCTCCAGCCCGGTGCGATCGATGGTGACCACGTCCTGCACCATGTGCTCGCCATCGATCTGGATCACGCAGAAGCTAGGCCGCGTCGCGCGCAAACGTGTCGACAGCGTGCCCGAGCCCATCTGCACCATAGGCCTGCGCACGCCCGGCACAGGCACTGTGAACGCGTCGTGGATATGCCCGGTGATGATCGCATCGACTCTCGCTGCAGCGCATCTCCGCAGCGCTTCGCCGCCGCGTTTCGTCGCGACCGAAATCTTTGCCAGCTCCGGCTGGTCGAGCGGATGATGGCAGATCAATAATCGCCAGGCCGCTTCCGGTCCTTTGGACAACCGGTCGAGCGCATCCTCGAGATCCGCGATATCGACCACGCCATCGGCCCAGTTGATGCGGCCCTGGTATCCACGCGCGGTGTTGATCGCGGAAATCCGCACCAGCCCGTTCCCGAACTCGGCAAGTCTTCCGACAATGTCGAGCCCCGCCATGTAGCGCGAATACCGGCTGAACGGCGCAACCATCCGCGCGGGCAGGTGAAATACCGGCGTGTCGTGATTGCCTGGCGCGGCGATGATCGGCGCGCCCAGGCTGTCGAACCATTTGCGCGCGGCTTCGAATTCCGCACGCTTTCCGCTCTGCGTGATATCGCCCGCGATGATGATTGCATCTGGCTTCACATGCGAAGCAAATGTCTCGACCGCCTCAAGCGCTTCGCGATCCTCGGCGCCGAAATGGATGTCCGAAAGATGCAGCAGGCGGACCGGCGCTGGTGTCACGCCGCTGTCAGGCATTGCGCCGCTTCCTCAATGAAACTCACGCTGACCCGATTGTCGGGCGCGATATGCTCACCATCCGCAATAACAGGAATCTCGCCGCCGTCATCATTCCCGATTTCCAGCGACGTCGCCGGCGCAACCGTCACGCCCGGCGCGCTGCGCCAGTCCGCGAAGAACGACGTCCACACGACATTCAGCGCGCCGCCCGCCGTAGGGTCGGCGAGGGCGGCGACTTCCATCCCCTTGCCTTCCTTGGTGAGCGAGCCGACCACGGCGCCGATGATGCTGGTCTTGGGCAAGCGTTCATCATGGAAACTGTACCCGTCCCGGTACGTCGCATCCAGATGCAGCGTGTTCAACACGTCTATCGCGGCCCGCGCTTCTGCAGCAGCCTTCACCAGTTCGCCGCGCCGCAGGCTCTCGCGCGCTTCAGCAAACCTTGCCGGGGCGCCGGCCAGCATGGCGCAGAAAAACAGCTCGCCATTCACCTTGCCCGCCGGCAGCATCCTGCGTTTCGGGGAAGCCATCACGTCGGCGATGACCTGCTCCCAGTTCTTCTCGCCATGGATCGAGCGGGGCAGCAGATTCATCGTCCCGCCCGGCAGCAGCAGGAGGTTGGGCGTGCTCTTGCCCACGATCTCCAGCGCGGCCTTCAGCGTGCCATCGCCACCCCATACGACGAACAGGTCAGGCTCTTCCGCCGCCAGCTTCTTCAGCTGGCCGAGACCGTCGGACGGATCCGTCTGGATGATATCCGCCCCGCGAACGCCAGCATTCTCGAGAGAAACCCGCAGCCGCTCGCCCCCGTCAGGGGGCACGGAGCCGGATGCCGGATTGAAGAGTGCAGTGATTTTCATGAAGTCCCCGAGCCATAGGGCCATGGAACCAACGCCGCGAGTTCCATCGGGTTCCCTGTGGGGACTTAGCCTGCGGGGAAGAGCGCCATCGCCCCCGCGATCACCAGGCCGGCGGCCACGCACAGGCAGAGAACCAGCGCCACGAGGCCGCCCCTGTCGGACACCTCACGGTCGATCTGATCGGCCAGTTCTTTTTCGTGTACGTCGGTCATGCTCTGTCTGTCCGTTCGCCCAACTTACAAATGATCACTTGGCGATTCTGTTCCCGCTCCGAATGCAGCGGGAGCGCGGCTTTTGGCGGCGCTCCCGTAGTGGTTGGGCTAGTTGTTTGATTAGCCGCGGTATTCGCCGTTGGCCCAGTAGGTGCGGCCGTTGCGGCGGTCGACGTAGTAGTAGCGGTCGTAGTTGCGGTCGTAGATCAGGTCCTCGCCGTTGGGGCCGCGGTTGTTGGCGTAGTTGCGGTTATCATTCTTGTCCTGCTGGTTGCCGACGACGCCTCCAGCGATGGCTCCAGTTGCGGCTCCGATTGCGGCGCCTTGTCCGGCGTCTCCGGACCCGGTGTTGTTACCGATCACAGCGCCCGCCACGCCGCCGAGGATGGCGCCCGAAAGAGCCCCGCGCTCGGTATTGCCGGAAGAGGTGCACGCGACGGCGCCCAGCGCGGCCGCGGCGATTACAGACATTGCAACAAGCTTCATGACTTAACTCCTTGATCTCGCGGGAAGGCAACGCGCCCTTACCGGCACGGTTCCGGTTACCGCAGCGCCTTGCGCACAGCCGCGCCGACACCGCCCAGGATGAGGCCGGCCACGCTGGCCTGCGCCACGATGATGAGGGACGGCACGGTCAGGGCCGAAATCACGAGGCCTGCGCCAGCGCCCAGCAGGGCGCCTGCGGCCATCCCGGTTCCAACGCCCATGGCATCCTTCGGCTGGTGGGCCACAGGCATGCTTTCCATGGACTTCAGCTGGACAAGCACCTTCGAGACTTCACGAAGATCGCTCTCCTCGCCGCCAGACATGTTTTCGGCGGTGCTTTCCGCCAGACGCTGAGCGTCAAGCTTCCAGCTCTCCAGAATGCGACGCTTCTGGTCGACCGAGAGGCCGGGCTCGACAAGCACCTCATCCGGACGGTCGAAGTGCCGCTGCGGGTGGGCAATCAGGTCTTCAACATGCGTGCTCATGGCGTTTTCGCCTTTCCTCGCTCTGAGTGGTCAACCCAGAACGAGGACTCACGGTTGCGGGTTCCGTGAGGCACACAGCTCATAATTTGTCAGTGAGAGGGAACCAGCGCCGTTCCGTAACAATGGCGTTGCAGCGCGTGTCCCGGCCTATGCATCGGCTGTGGCTGCCCCCACCGTCTCGCAGCTTCGCTGCGATCCACCTCCCCCGCCTTCGGCGGAGGAGGAAAGGTGCCGGCGCCGGTTCAACGTTCAGATTTCCTCCTCCGCCGAAGGCGGGGGAGGTGGATCGATGCGGAGCATCGAGACGGTGGGGGCAGCCCCGTCGCGCTTTATCTAGCTCGGGCCATCGTTCGGAAGCGAGGCATAAGCGATGCCGCCGTCGACGGCGATGCTGTCGCCCACCACGTAGTCGCCAGCTTTCGAGGCGAGGAAGATGGCTGTGCCGGCCATGTCTTCGTCGCGGCCGATGCGGCGGGAGGGGGTGCGGGCGGCGACGGCTTCTTCCTGGTCGCGGGCGGCCTTGTTCATCTCGGATGCGAACGGGCCTGGTGCGATGGCGGTGACGACGATGTTGTCCTGCACGAGGCGCGCGGCCATGCGCTTGGTCAGATAGAGAAGCGACGACTTGGAGGCGTGGTAGGAATACGTCTCCCAAGGATTGAGGCGGATGCCGTCGATCGAGCAGATGTTGATGACCTTGGCGGGCTTGTCCGGGCTGGCGGCTTTCTTCAGCGCGGCATGCAGCGCCTGCGTGAGGAAGAAGGGCGACTTCACGTTGAGGTTCATCACCTTGTCCCAGCCGCTCTCCGGGAATTCCTCGAAGGGCGCGCCCCACGCGGCGCCGGCATTGTTGACGAGGATGTCGAGCTTGCCTTCGCGCTTGTAGATTTCTTCCGCCAGCATCTTCGCGCCGGCGACCGTCGAGATGTCCTGCGGCAGCGAGATGCACGGGGCATGGCCCAGCTTGGTCAGCTCTTCAGCGGTCGCATCGCACGCGTCGGCCTTGCGCGCGGAGATGTAGGTCTTGGCGCCGCTTTCGACGAACCCCTGTGCGATCATCTTGCCGATGCCGCGCGAACCGCCCGTCACCAGCGCGACGCGGCCCTTCAACGAAAAGAGGTTCTCGATCATGTCCCATGCTCCCGAAGACTGTTCTTTATGGCGCGCACACTAGCGGCGGCGCGACGAAACGCCAGCGCGTTTCAGGCGCGCATCTTCACGCGTCGCGCGGTACGCGAAGGCTGATGCTTTGTCTCCGGACGGCCTTTCGGACCGGGGATGACGAGCAGGGGCGGCGGGCGTTTTTTCCGCGCCCGCCACTCCGCATAGTAGGCCAGCTTTGCGTCGATCAGGTCGAACGCGGCATGCAGAACCTCGATTTCCGCTTCGAGGCGCTTGCGATGTGCCTTCAGCCTTTCTTCGCGATCGCCGATCGTGCGCCAGCCCTGCAGGCCGAGCGCGGTGAGTTTCCGCATTTCCTCTACCGACATGCCCGTCCGCCGCAGCCATTCGAGGAAGACGAGATGCTCGACATGACCGTGCACATAGACGCGCCGGCCGCCGGCGTCGCGGCCAACGTTGGGGATCAGGCCCTGCGCCTCGTACCACCGGATGGTGTGCACGCTGCGCCCGCAGAGCTTCGCCAGTCGGCCGACAAGGAAATGCTCGGCCATGCCTCCACTTTCTCGAACAGGGCATCCGCCAATGCGCTGTCGAAATACTCGCGCATCTCCATGATCTTGCCGTCTGCGAAGCGCAGGACCATGCAGTAGCGCTGGTCGTAACGGTCTCCGGATTTCATCCTGGCGGCCCCCCGGCTCTCGACGATCACATGATCTCCGTCGGCGAAGATCGAAACGGGCGTGTTGGTGAGCCCGCCATCCATCTGCGCGTGCCAGGCGCGGAAGAAGGCGCGAGCGCGCTGTTTCGAGGGATAGGCGTCCGCCCAGACGCCTTTTCGCGACGACGCCATGGGACGAAAGACGAAGTCGTCGTGCATCGCCTCGGCGAAGGGGCGCGTGTCGCCCCCGGCGGTCGCGTTCATGATGTCGGTCATCAGCTTGCGGTTGGTCTGTGTGGTCATCTTACCGGCCTTTCCTGTTACGCCGGTCTTGAGATGAACCGCCTAGAGCGCACTCTAGGTCAAGAGGCTTTTTGAGGTGACGCATCCAACAATCGCTGGCGCGCGTATCACCGTCATCTGACGAGGAACCCGATGAAACAGCTAGTTCTGGCGTGCGGCATTCTGATGTCGACCGGTTGCGCGACTTCGGGCGTCGAGGAACCTGCCTTCGAGCGCGCCTTTGTCGACGGGCCATTCGAGATACGCGAATACGCGCCGACGATCCTGGCCGAGACGACGGTCGACGGCGATGCATTGGGATCGCGCTTCGCCGGCTTCGGGCCTCTGGCCGATTACATATTTGCAAAGGATCGCGGTGGCGAGGAAATCGCGATGACCGCACCAGTGACCCAGGCGCCCCGCGAAAAGATCGCGATGACGGCGCCGGTGACGCAGCAGGAAGAAGCGGGAAAGTGGACTGTCGGCTTCACCATGCCGGCCGGCTATACGATGGCGACCCTCCCCAAGCCCGGCAACCCGGCCGTGACGCTCGTCGAGCAGCCCGCGCGCAGGATGGCTGTTCTCTCGTTCTCCGGAACGGCCGGCGATGATCGGATGAAGTCCGCGCAGGAGGAGCTGATGAGACGCGTCGATAACGCTGGCCTCAAAGCGAGCGGCGAGCCCGTGTTCGCGTTCTATGATCCGCCATGGACGCTCGCCTTCCTGAGACGCAACGAGGTCATGATCGAAGTGGCTGAGCGCTAGCCCTTCATCAGATGGTCCGCCACCGCCGCGTAGGCGGGGAGGGAGACCTTGTCGAGGATGCTGTTGCCGTTGGCGGCGACGGGGTGGGAGGCGAAGCGGGCGATGACGACTTCTGCTTTCGGCGCGATCCAGCAGACCTGGCCGTGGATGCCGCGCGCGGTGAACGCGCCGAACCTGTCGTGGCTGACCCAGAACTGGTTACGATAGCTCCATCCCTGCAGCGTTGTGTAGTTGGCCTTCGCGAAATTCTCGAGCTTGCCGCCGTTGGCTATGTCGTCGATGACCGCTTTTGGCACGATCTGCTGGCCATTGAACTGGCCGCCATTGCGCAGCATCTCGCCGAAGCGGGCGAGATCACGCAGGCAGAGGTTAAGCCCGCCGCCGGTGGCGGCCATGCCGACACGGTCGACGATCAGGTAGGCGTCTTCCTCCATGCCCATCTTCTGCCAGAGGCGCTCGGACAGGAGTTGCGCCATCGGCATGCCGGCGACGCGCTGCACGATCCACGCAAGCACTTCGGTGTTGCAGGTCTTGTAGGCGAAGTAGTCGCCGTGGCTGTCCTGCGGGCCGAGCGAGACGAGGAAGTCGCAGATCGTGTCAGCGCCCGTGTAGCCTGGCGGGGGCGGGCTGTAGCCGGCGGCGATGCCATAGGCGCGCACTTCCGCGTTGGGGTCTGTGTAGACCTCGGAGTATTTCACGCCGATGGTCATATCCATGACGTGGCGCACGGTGGCCGTGCCGTAGGCGCTCTTGGCGAGTTCGGGCACATAGCGCGTGACGGGCGCTTCGGGATCGATCTTGCCTTCGTGCGCGAACGTGGCCGCCATCAGGCCGACAAAGGATTTGGTGATCGAGAACGCGATGTGGGGGAGATGGGGCTCGAGCGCGCCGCGCCAGGTTTCGTAGACAAGTGCGCCCTTGTGCAGGATGACGACGCCGTCGGTGAACATTGCATCGAGCGATTGTACCCAGGTCGTCGTTTCACCCTCCATCGTGGTGAAGGCGATGGCGTCGATGTCGTCGCGCAGTTTCTTCGGGAAGATGGAAGGCGCGCCCGGCCCGCGCCGGATGTTCACGGTCGATTTCATCTCGCGCTGGTGGCTGAAGGCCCACCGCGTGTCGGGGAAGGAGACGCCGGCGAGGGCGTTGTCGCCGCGAACGGTCGCTTCGGCGGGTGGCGGGAAGCCCTGCATCAGCTTGCGCGTCGTCGGGTCGCTGTTCTGGGCGTTCCAGTTGCTGGCCATGTCGCCCTCCCGCTGGCGTTTGTCCGCGGGAAGCCTATCTTCCGTGTCTGGAAATGCCAGCACGCGGAGACCGCCATGGTCCGCTTTCTTGGAACCTCACCGCGCCTTCCCATACGGAGCCTTGAAGGCACGCTGCGCTTCTATGAGGACATTCTGGGGTTCGAGGCGGGCGATCCGTGGCCGGAGGATGATCCGACCTTCGTGGTCATGAGCCGCGACGACGTCACGCTGCAGTTTGCGCTGGCGCAGGATGGAGAGATTGTCGGGCAGGTGACAATCGCCCTGAACGTGGACGATGCGAAGGCCGTATACGCCGCCATCAAGGACCAGGTCACCATCGACTGGGGGCCGGAAGTCTACTGGTATGGCCGTCGCGAATTCTCGTTCAAGGACCCGGACGGCTATCCGATCATCATCTCGGAAGTGACGAGCGACCCGGTGGAGTGCGCGGACGACTAGCTGCACGCGATTACACTTTCGTTATCGCCAATCCACCAGCGGTCCACACACGTACTGAGGCCAAGCGCAACGGACGGGTTCGCACGTCAGCGCGAACACGACCCACAAACGCGCAACAAGCACAGGAACAACATATGAGAACGCTAGTCTTGATGGCCGCCGCCGCTGCTCTCGGCGCCGCTTGCTCCGAACCCGCAGCTCCGGTTGCGGAAACCACGCCGACGCCGGCTCCGGCCGAGATTACGACGCCTGCTCCTATGGAAGCCAAGGACATCGTCGATACGGCAATCGGGAATGGATCGTTCACGACGCTGGTGGCGGCTGTGCAGGCGGCTGGACTCGAATCCACGCTGCGTGGTGCCGGCCCGTTCACAGTGTTCGCGCCGACTGACGCAGCGTTCGCTGCTCTTCCGGCTGGGACGGTCGAAGACCTGCTGAAGCCCGAGAACAAGGCCAAGCTCACCGCCATCCTGACTTATCACGTCCTGCCGGGCGAAGTGATGTCGAGCGCGATTGCCGGCCAGACGCTGGAGCCGGCGACGGTTCAGGGCGCGAAGCTGAAAGCTGTCGGCGGCGCTGACGGCACGGTGATGATCAACGACGCCAAGGTGGTGACGGCTGATGTCGATGCTTCGAACGGCGTCATCCATGTGATCGACAAGGTCATCATGCCGCCGATGTAGGTTCCGCCCAGCGGGATACGAGACTTCCTCCCTCACGAGCGCAGGACTCCGATCTGCGCCACGACGGCAAGCCGTCCGCATTCCCCCCGCGGACGGCTTGCTGATTCAGGGGGAGGCGCTGGCGCCTAGTAGCCGCCGAGGCGGGCGTAGCGGTCGCGGTGGAAGCTTTCGCCGCCATAGAGCGCCTCGAGCACGCGGGCGCGCTTCATGTAGAGGCCGCTGTCGTGCGCATCCGTCATGCCGATGCCGCCGTGCATCTGGACGGTTTCGTTGGAGACGAGGTGCAGGGTCTCGGCGGCGCGGGCTTTCGCCAGCGAGGCCAGCTCGGCGACGTTGTTGGCGTTGCGGTCGAGCGCATCGAGGGCGGCGCCGACGCAGGAGCGGGTGAGTTCGAGCTCGGTGAACATGATCGCGGCGCGGTGCTGCAGCGACTGGAACGAGCCGATCAACTGGCCGAACTGCTTGCGGACTTTCAGGTATTCGCTGGTCATCTCGAACGCCGCATCGCACGCGCCCAGGGCTTCGGCGGCAAGGCCGATACGGGCGCGATCCAGCACGGCGTCGAGTGTGGCGTGTCCGCCATCGACGGCGCCAAGCACGGCGTCGGCGCCGACGTCGACATTGGCGAAGGCGATGTTGGCGGCGGCATGGGCGTCGAGCGTTTTCAGCGCGGTGCGGGTCACGCCCTTGGCGTCGGCGGGCACGAGGAAGAGGGTGATGCCGTTCGTGTCGCCTTCATTGCCCGATGTGCGTGCGGCGACGATCAGCAGGTTTGCCGCGCCGCCATCTACGACGTAGCGCTTGTCGCCATTGAGCGTGTAGCCGGCGCCGGATTTCTTCGCGCTCAGCTTGATGTGCGCGGGATCGTGGTGCGCGCCTTCGTCGACTGCGAGGGCGGTGAGAAGGTCGCCCGAGGCGATCTTCGGCAGGTAGTTCTCTTTCTGCGTCTGGCTGCCGGCCAGCAGGATTGCCGATGCGCCGATCAGCGCGGTCGACAGCAGCGGTGAGGAGGCAATCGTGCGGCCCTGCGCTTCGAGGACCTGGCCGAGGCCGACATAGCCGAAGCCCGATCCGCCAAACTCTTCGGGGATCAGGACGCCGGTGAAGCCGAGGTCGACCATCTCTTTCCAGGCGGCCTTGTCGAAGGCCTCGCCCTTGGTGCGCAGCGTGCGGAGCTGGCTGACGGGAAGCTTCTCGCTCGCGAATGACAGTGCGCTGTCGCGCAGCATCTGCTGCTCTTCCGTGAGCACGAACGCCATGAGCCTCTCCCGCCGTACTGGTTGTTCAGTTTTGCGTGTTGGGTCTTAGCGTTCCCCGTACCGTCCAATCAAGGGCATCCTCAAGACGGTCGTTGCCCCAGAAGAGCTCATTGTCCTCGGTAACGAAGCTGGGGGCACCGAATATGCCGAGATCGGCGGCAATCGCGGTCTCCTCGCGGAGCTTTTCCTTGAAGGGCTCGGAGGTCATGGCGGCGAGGACTTCGAGCGGATCGAGCCCGGCGCGCCGCGCCGCGGCATGGAGGATCTGCGGGTCGGCGATGTCGCGGTCGTGGACGAAGTTTGCCTGATAGACCGCCTTGATGAAGTTGGCCCGCGCCTCCTGTGGCAAGGAGAGGGTGATCCGCGCCGCCATCAGGCCGTTCTGGGGAAAGCGCCCCGGCCGCTTGAAGGGCAGGTTGTACTTCTCGCAGGTCCGCTCGATGTCGCGCCACATGTACGAGCCCTTCACGGGCACGACGTTGAACGGGCTGTCCTTCATGCCCTGCTGGGCGTGGAAGAGCGGCCCAAGCAGAAAGGGCCGCCATTCCAGCGTGACGCCACGCGCCGCCGCAACCTTGTCCGCGCGCATGACCGCCGGATAGGAATAGGTCGAGGCGAATTCGAACCAGAATTGCAGTTTCACGGAAACCTCGCCGTCCACGATTCGCGATCCTAGCAGATTGCGCAACCGAAAACCGCGCCCATATCGAGGATCGGACGCCGCCGGAATCTCCGGCGGATGAGGACAATCAAGGGTCAAAATCCATGTCGATCTCGATGTACAAGGCGAGTGCGCCTGTATTCCTGCGCATGCTGGGCAATCTCGACGCGCTGCTCGAAAAGGCGACAGAGAACGCGAAGACCCGGGGTTTCGACCCCAACGTACTGGTCACCCAGCGCCTTGCGCCGGACATGCTGCCCCTGTCGGCGCAGATCCAGTTCGCCAGCGACACCGCCAAGTTCGCCATGTCGCGTCTTTCAGGTGGGACGGCGCCTTCCTTCGCGGACAATGAGACGACCATCGACCAGCTGCGCGCGCGCATCGCCGCGACGGTCGACTATGTAAAGAGCGTGCCGGCCAGCGCCGTCGACGGATCGGAAGAGCGCGAGGTCGTTCTCAAGACGCCGAACGGTGATCTTCCTTTCAAGGGCCTGCAATACCTGACCGGCTTCGCCCTGCCGAACTTCATGTTCCACGTGACCACGGCCTACGCGATCCTGCGCCACAGCGGCGTTCCGCTGGGCAAGATGGACTTCCTCGGCCGTAGCTGAGGTTCGATAAGACTGGCCTAGCGCCCCATCGTGCGGGAAACTGCGCTCCGAATCTGGAGCGGACGATGACCTGGTACGATGGCGGCGCGCTGGCTTTCTTCCTGGTCGCCTGGGTGTTCCTGGGCTGGCTGATCGATTCCTCTCCTTTGCACGCGCGCACGCTGTCGGCGGCGATGAAGGAGCAGCGTCGCGAATGGATGCGCCAGATGGCGATGCGGCAGATCCGCCTCGTCGACGCCAACATCATCACCGGCCTGCAGCAGGCTACATCCTTCTTTGCTTCCACCGCGCTGCTGGCCGTCGGCGCGGGCTTTGGTCTGCTGACGGCGGCGGACACGATCATCGGCGCGTTCGAGGAAAGCTTCGTCCATCTCGAGATCGACCGCGCGGCCTTCTACGCGAAGACGGCGGTGTTGATGGGTCTTTACGCCTATGCCTTCTTCAAGTTCGGCTGGGCCTATCGCCTGTTCAACTATTCTGGCGTGATGCTGGCCGCGACGCCGGAAGCCGGACAGCCGGGCGCGGAGCAGGCGGCCGAAGCGGTGGCCGAGATGAATATCGCCGCCGCAGGCCAGTTCACGCATGGCCTGCGCGCCTTCTTTCTCGCGATCGCCATCCTCGCCTGGTTCATCACATGGTGGGCTTTCGTCATCGCGACCGTCGTGATCGTGCTGGCGCTGGCCAATCGCCAGTTCAATTCACGCGCACGTTTCGTGGCGCAAGGGACGCTGGGGCGCTTGCAGGGGAAGGGCTGATAGGTCAGCCTGGTGCGGGGTCGCACGCTTCAGGGGAACACCTGATGAAGAAGCTGCTTGTCATCGCCGCCCTCGTGGCGGCGCCCGCCTGTGCACAGACGCCTGCTCCATCTCCCCCGCCGCCACCGCCGCGTTGCGAAGAGGCGGTCTACAGGCAGTTCGATTTCTGGATTGGCGAGTGGGAAGTGTTCAACCCGGCGGGGCAGAAGGCCGGCGACAGTTCGATCACGCGCGAGGAGGCGGGTTGTCTGATCGTGGAGCGGTGGACGAGTGCGCGCGGCAACAATGGCCAGAGCTATAATTTCTACGATCCCTCGCGCGGGCAATGGCGGCAGGTCTGGATATCGCCGACCGAGCTTACTGACTATGCGGGCAGTCTCAACGCGAAGGGCGAGATGGTGCTGGAGGGAGACTTGCAACAGTTCGGCGGACATGGCGGCCGCTCGCGCGGGACATGGACCGCCAACGCCGATGGCACCGTGCTGCAGCGCTTCGAGAACTACGACACGGCCAAGAGCGACTGGGTCGAGAACTTCAACGGTCTCTACAAGAAGAAGCGCTGACCCCCCTCACGACGAAGACGAATAGAACGTGTTCGCCACGTCTTCGAATTCGGGGTCGTAGGAGACGCAGTAGCTCGTTCCCATCTCCGCCTGCACGCACACCATCGGCGCATTCTTCTGGCGCAGAGTGAGGTAGGTGTCACGTGACATCGGCGTGGTGTGGTAGAGGCCGGATGGATCTTCCGGCCGCTCCCCGCCTTCGGGCCAGTCCGGCGCCGTGCCGGTCTTCTCGATGCGTGCATTCTTGAATACGTCGGCGAGGAAGGTCTCCATGCCTTTCTCCGGATCGACGGGCTTGTCGTCGGATGCGGGGACGAACGCCCACGTATCCGTTGCGCGGACGGAATGGGACCACAGCAACATCCCGTTCGCCTTGCGCAGGGTGAGCACCAGCACGGCCTGTTCGCAATCGGCGCCGATCACCTCGGCGGTCAGTACATCCTTCGCGTCCGCCGCTGTAACGGCGACCTCTCGCATGACCGGAGCGACGCAAAGCGCGGTTGTCGGAGATGCCGCGTCGGCAGGCGCCTCTGCCGACGGACTCGCCGCCTGCGGGCTGCATCCTGAAGCAAGCAACGCCACGGCGCCCGCGAATGTCGCAATTTTCATATGCCCGCCCCTTGATCGCCCTATCGTTTAGCTTGAAACCGTCCGCCGCTCCGGGTCAACTCCGTGAACGGGGTCACCGAGGCGGCAGCATGGACGGAGCCGGTCAGCAAGTATCGGATGCGGAACGGCTGCTGCAGATCCAGCGCGCCGCGCATCGCCGCGATGGACCACCCAATGCGCGCACGCGTATCGAGCGCCTGGAGCGGCTGGACGAGATGGTGCGCAAGCGTGGCGACGCTTTCGCCGAGGCGATCTCTTCTGATTTCGGCAACCGTTCGCGCTTCGAGACCGCGCTGCTGGAAACCAGCGTGCTTCTCTCGGCCATCCGCCACGCGCGAAAGAATGTGCGCTGGTGGATGGAGCCATCGCATCAGGAAGTCGCCTACACATTCTGGCCGGGCTCCGCCTGGATCAGGCGCGAACCGTTGGGCGTGATCGGCATTGTCAGCCCGTGGAATTATCCGCTGCAACTGGCGCTCTCGCCGCTGGTCGACATCATCGCCGGCGGCAACCGCGCGATCATCAAGCCGTCGGAGCACACGCCCAGTTTCGCGGCGCTTCTGCTGACCGCAATCGCGTCGACCTTCACGGAAGAGGAGGTTGCTGTCGTTACCGGCGGGCCTGAGGTGGCGACGAACTTCACGCGCCTCCCGTTCGACCATCTGGTTTTCACCGGCTCAACCTCCATCGGCCGCAAGGTGGCGGAAGCCGCGGCTGGCAGCCTCACGCCCACTACTCTGGAGCTGGGCGGCAAGTCCCCGGCGATCATCTGTCCCTCGGGATCGATCACCAAGGCGGTCGAGGCCATCGCGTACGGCAAGTTCGTGAATGCGGGGCAGACCTGCATCGCGCCTGACTACGTCCTCGTTCCGCGCGAGCGGGCGATTGAGTTTGCGGAGAAGGTGCTGGCGGAGGCGCGTCGCGCCTATCCCGATCTCGGGGCTGACTATTCGAGCATCATCAATGAACGCGCTTACGACCGCATGATCGCAGCCATCGCGGAGGCCGAAGTCGGCGGCGCGAAGGTGCTGCGCCATCCGACGCCGGCAGACCGCGAGAAGCGCATTCTGCCGCCGGTCGTCGTGCTCGATGCGCCGCAGGATTGCGTGCTGACGCGCGAGGAGATTTTCGGGCCGATCCTTCCGGTCGTCGGCTACGACACGCTCGAGGATGCGCTCGACTGGATCAACTCGCATCCGCATCCGTTGGCGCTCTACATCTTCGCGGAGGACCGCAAGGAGCAGTCGGACGTGCTCGACCGGACGCAATCCGGCGGCGTCACGATCAATGCAACGCTGCTGCATATCGCCCAGGAAGGACTGCCCTTCGGCGGCATCGGGGGAAGCGGCATGGGCGCCTATCACGGGCGCGCGGGCTTCGAGCGTTTCACGCACGCGCGCGGTGTGTTCCGCACGGGCTTCTTCAACGCCGCAAGCATGCTGGCGCCTCCCTATGGGAAGAAGGCGAAGCGGCTTCTGAAATTCCTGATGCGCTAGGGCGCGGGCAGGATGCCCATCTGGCTTGCCTGATCCGGCGTCACGGCCACGTGGTGCGGCTTGCCGATCCAGGGCGGGTAGTAGTCGATGTTCACGTCGCGCGCGCCCGCCGTCATCGTGTACGTGCCCGGCCGGTTGGCGTTCGTCCAGAATTCATAATCCTTGGGATCGGTGCTGCGCAGCACGACGTGCTGGGCCTCCGCCGGAGTGCTCACGACATTGGCCGGAATGTTCGCACCGAGCGATGCGCGAACGCTGTCGGAAACGTAGAAGCGTTCGGGGGAATGGGCGCGCAGATAGTTCGCCGTTTCGGCGCCAAGTTCGGCGTCGGCGCGCGGGTGGATGGTCAGCGCCGAGGACAGCAACCAGCTGAAGTTGAACGCCAGAGCGATGACAATCGCCGCGCCGCCCGCCAGCCGCAGGTTGCGGTTCCTGATCAGCGTCAGTCCCCACGCAAAACCACGCGCGGCGAGGATAGCGAAGACGGGGAAGAGGATCAGCACGTTGCGGACGAACATCACACGCTGGGTCGAGAAGTAGAGCAGATAGACGACCGGCGCGAGCAGCAGGCAGATGCCGAGCACGCGATCCTTCCGGATCAGGTGCACGCCGCCCGCGATGGCCGCGATGAAGATGGGCAAGGCGATCAGCTCAAACGTCGAGAAGGCATCGAGGCCGAGATAGCGCAGCAGGCGGCCACCATGATCGAACAGCGGGCCGACCGTGTTGCCATAATGGCCGTTCTTGTAGTGCTGCACTTCCGCGTAGGCGTCGCCCAGCACGCTGAGCGGCGACACGAGCGCGGCTGGCGTCGTCAGGAAGAATGCGATCATCATCGCGATGCCGCATGTGGCCATCACGCCCGCGACGCGCGCCAGCAACGGCATGACCTTCATGTCCGGATTGCGACGGCGCAGGATCGTCCACGCCGCGTAAGCCGACGGCAGGATTAGCAGACCGCCGGGGTACTTCGAGCTGATGGCCAGGCCGACCACGGCCGCCGAAGCGTGCAGCCACATCAGGCCGCGCTCCTTCGATTTCACCGCGAGCAGCACGAGCAGGATCGTGAGCGCGCCGAACTGCATCAGCAGACCGTCAGGCGCGACCCAGCGCGCGTGATAGCCAAGCTCCCAGCTCGACAGCAGGATCGCCGCGGCCAGAACGGCTTCCCAGACCGAACGGCCAAGCGTTCGCACGATCATGAAAACCCAGACCGCCGTGCCCAGCGTGATGGCGGCGAACATGATCCGCGAGCGCAGCAGGAAGTCTGGCTGCAGGATGGCGTCGGCCACGGCAGGCAGCGGCCGTGGGCCGGCGTATTTCAGGTTGCCGCTGAGCTGGGCGGCAATGTCGCCTGTATTGGCCAGGAAGTCTGGAAAGGCCTGCAGCATGAGCAGGCCATAGGGCAGGGATGGATAGTTGAACTTCTGCTGCACCCATGTGCCGGAACGGATAGCATCGCTGAGCCCGCCGATCAGGATCGGCTCGTCCCAGTGGACGCCGAAATCGACCCCGATGACCGCGCAGGCCAGCGCAAATGCGAAAAGCGCCGCAAGCAATGCGAGCGCCAATAGGCCCTGCCGTTTCATTAACATCTGAAGCACGCCACGATCCCTGGAATCTCGCGTGACACGTGCAGGGACCGCGCCAGCAGCGCGTTATGGTTACTGGCGGTCGCTATTGGTGGTCGCGCAGGCCCAGCACGCGTTTGGCGACGACGTTGAGGTTCACTTCGGATGTGCCGCCCTCGATCGAGTTGCCCTTGGCGCGCAGCATGGCGCGGGTGGACATGATCTCGCCGGTCTTGAAGCCATCGCCTTCCCAGCCAAGGCCCTGGTGGCCCATGGCCTCCACCTGAAGCTCGGTCTTGGTCTGGTTCATCTTCGCGGCGGCGTATTTGATGATGGACGTGGCCGGGCCGACATCCGCGCCGGCTTTCGCCAACTCGGTGTTGCGGGCGATCGTGAGCATGAAGGCCTGCTCGTACATCATCGACTTCGTGATGCGCGCGCGCAGGTCCGCGTCGGCGATCGCGCCGTCCTTCGTGCCGGTGTATTTCTTGGCGATGTCGGCCAGCGTCGGGCCCGAATTCCGGTCCGCGCCGAAACCGGTGGCGGAGATGTTCTGACGCTCATACTGCAGCAGGCGTTTGGCGATGTCCCAGCCCTTGCCGGGCGTGCCGACGAGCTGGTCCTTCGGAACCTTCACATCCGTGAAGAACGTCTCGCAGAACGGCGAGGAGCCGGAGATCAGCAGGATCGGGCGCGTCTCGACGCCCGGCGTCGTCATGTCGAACAACACGAAGGAGATACCTTCGTGCTTCTTCGTGAAGTCGGTGCGGACGAGGCAGAAGATCCAGTCGGCGTAGTTGGCGTACGACGTCCAGATTTTCGAGCCGTTGATCAGCCAGTGATCGCCCTTGTCCTCGCACTTGGTCTGCAGTGAGGCGAGGTCGGAACCGGCGCCGGGTTCGGAATAGCCCTGGCACCAGCGCGTCTTGCCGGCGACGATGTCCGGCAGAAATTTCTTCTTCTGCTCTTCGTTGGCGTACTCAAGCAGCACCGGCCCCAGCATCCAGATGCCGAACGAGGCCAGCGGCGAGCGGGCGTTGATCCGCTTCATCTCCTGGTCGAGCACGATGGCTTCGCCTTTGGAGAGGCCGCCGCCGCCGTATTCCTTCGGCCATGCCGGCGCGGTCCAGCCCTTGGCGGCCATGCGCTCAAGCCACACCTTCGAGTCCGGGTTCACGAATTTCTGGTTGCGGCCCCCCCAGACCACTTCCTCCTCGATCATCGGTGTCCGCATGGAGGCCGGGCAGTTCGCCTCGAGCCAGGCGCGGGTATCTGCGCGGAACTGTTCGATGTCGGCCATTGGCTTGTCTCCCGCAGGGTCGTTTCTGCTTTGAAGCAGGGCTACCGACGCGCAGGCGAGGGGTCAAGCGGCGGCTAGAGCCCGTATCGCTGGTTGATATTGCCTGTGTGGAAACCCATCAGATTCACGGCGTGGACCAGCGTGAAGAAGAACGCCGCACCCGCGAATACCGTCACCAGCGGCCACGAAACCCACTGCGTGCGATGCGTGTCTTTCCGCTGCCGGCCGGATTTCCAGCCGGCGTACGCCGTCAGCGCCAGCGTGCCGACAAGCGCGGCAATGGTGAGTGTCCATTCCATGGCGGGAGAAATGACGTGCCCGGCTTTGCCCTGCAAGCCGCTAAGGGCGCGACGTTCGGTCCGACCGTCCGGGCTCGTTGAACGGCAGTTCAAGCTGGATGACGTTGTCGCGGTCGGGAAGCGGATGGACGCCCTGCTGTTTGCGGCTTCTTGATTGCCCGTGAGGCGTCTTGGCCCAGTAATGTGGATCGTACTTGATATCGATCAACGCGCGCAGCATCGCGAATGACAGCAAGGCCCAATAGGCGGGCACCGTTACCAGCGTCCAGAGATTGGCGTGCCGCGCTTTCGCGAAAAAGGCAGCCGCCACGACGCTGGCGTATCCTGTTCCGAACAGGACCGTGTGCCAGGTCTCGAAGCTTAGCGTGGCGGCGCTGTAGGCGATGAAAATGTAAAGCGGCACGTGCATGATCGAGGCGAGCAGCGCTCCGCCAAAGGTCAGCTGCGTTGTCGCGAACTGCACGAAGCCCATGCCGCGCGCCGCCTTGATCGGCTGGCGCATCAAGGTCAGCCACGTCTGCAGATGGCCCTTCATCCAGCGCGTCCGCTGCCGGAACCACGGCTGAAGCTTCGCGGGCGCTTCCTCGCGCGTGGGCGGATCGATCATAGCCGAACGGCCGCCCAGCCGCGCCAGACGCAGGCCGATGTCGGCGTCCTCGGTCACGTTCCAGGCGTCCCAGCCGCCAGCCCCCTCAAGCCATCTCCGGCTGAAATAGTTGCTCGTTCCGCCAAGAGGCAGCGGAGCGCGCATGCGCGTCATGAATGGAAGCCACAGGCCGAAATGGATCGCGTATTCGACCTCGAACTGCCGGGCGAGCCAGCCGTCGCTTCCATTGTCGATCACAAGCGGGGCTTGCACGACAGCGAGATCACGCCCGCCACGCCGGAAGGCGGCCGCCGCTGCGCGGGGCTGGTCTGGTGAGGGCAGGTCCTCGCCATCCAACACCGCAATGATGTCCGCCTCGGTGAAGGTCCGACCATAGTTGAGCGCCTTCGGCTTGGTGCGTGGATGGCCCGGCGGTACGGGAATGATCTCGACCCAGGACGGACGGTCAGCGGCTCGTGCGGCCGCCATCGTCCGGTGATCATCCGCTTCAATAAGCAGTTTTACTTCTAGCTTGTGACGCGGATAGTCGAGCTGCGAGATCGCATGGATCAGCTGACCCATGACTGCGGCCTCGTCCTTCAGAGCAATGAGGTAGGCGATTGTCGGCAGATTGTGAGCAGGCAGATCGGCTGGCGAGGACCGGGGCAGCTGGCTCCAGAGCGCGGCCATGATGCGCAACAAGATGATCGAGCCGAAAATTGCACTGAGAACGATGCCAGCCCAGAACAGCGTCGGCTCGGTGTATAAAAGTACGCTCGTCGCGAGCCCGGCCACGAAACCCCAGCCAATGAGGCGCTGCAGGATGGTCGCGCCGGATCGCGCGCTGAACTCCGGCTGCGTTGACGGCAGGCCCTCGCTGGCGTCGCCAAACGCACGCGCTTCCTTGAGCCGCCGGTCCAGCGTCTCGTCCGCGTCTGAATGCTGATGATCTGCCAGGCGCCTAATGGCGCTGGTCGCGTCCCCCTCGAACAGTAGCAGCCCCCAAGTCTTGCTTGTTCACCCTGTGGGGAAGGTTATCCACATTGTGGAGCGGGCGTGCAACTGCAAAGCGAGTTGCGCGGAAAGATTCCCGCCTTTGACCTCACGTCATCGATGACGCTGTGCGTAGCCCTGTGGATCAGGCGCGGGCGCGGCGGCGTAGCTGCAGCACGCTCGCTGACGGCCGCGTTGCCGGATCTTTCTTCTCAAGTTCGGTCGCGGGCTGCGGGCGGCTGTAGAGATAACCCTGCACCTCGGTGCAGCCCATGCCGGCGAGCACGGTCGCCTGCTGCTCGTTTTCCACGCCTTCGGCCGTGATGCGCATCTTGAGGTCGCGGGCGAGCGAGATGATGGCGCGGACGATGGCCTGGTTCTCGATCGAGGTGTCGATGTCGCGCACGAAGCGCTGGTCGATCTTGATCTTGTCGAACGGAAAAGAGCGCAGGTAGCTGAGCGAAGAATAACCAGTGCCGAAGTCATCAAGCGCGATCTTCACGCCCAGTTCGCGCAGCGCGTGGAGCGTGCGGATGTTGTGATCCGTCTCGTCCATCAGGACGCTTTCGGTGATCTCGATCTCGAGGCGGCTGGGATCCAGCTGCGAGGCGGCCAGCGCGCCGACAACGGTCGCTATCAGCGATGGGTTCTGCATCTGCGCCGGCGACAGGTTGATGGCGACGGTGACGTCGTCCTTCCACTGCGAGGCTTCCTCGATCGCCTTGCGGATCACCCATTCGCCAAGCGGCACGATGATGCCGGTTTCCTCGGCGCAGGCGATGAACATCGCCGGCGACACCAGGCCATGGCCCGGGCGGTTCCAGCGGAGCAGGGTTTCGTAGCCGGAAGTTTTGCGCGTGCGTGTGTTCACGAGCGGCTGGAAGTAGACCTCCATCGTCTCGTTCGCCAGCGCGTTGCGAAGATCGGTTTCGAGGTCAGCGCGAACGCGAGCGTCCTCTTCCATACCGGCTTCGAAGAAGCGGGCGCAGCCGCGGCCCTGGGCCTTGGCGCGATAGAGCGCGAGTTCGGCGTTCTTCATGAGAACAGCAGGATCGGTGCCGTTGTCCGGGGCAAGCGCGACGCCGACGCTGCCGCCGGCGAGGATGTCCTTGCCGTTGATCGTGACCGGAGCCAGCAGGGCATCGACGATGATGTCGGCGAGTTCGCCGGCCTCTTCAGCCAGCATGTCGCGCTGCATGACCGCGAACTCGTCGCCGCCGAGGCGGGCAAGGAACGCCGTCGGCCCGACGCATTCGCGCAGGCGCTGCGCAACCACTTTCAGGAAGGCGTCGCCGGCCGGGTGGCCCTGCGTATCGTTGAGCGCCTTGAAGTTGTCGAGATCGATGACGAACAGGGCGAAGGCCTCGCCGCGCATTTCGGCGGCTTCCTGAGCGAGCTCAAGCTGGCGCACCAGCATGGCGCGGTTCGCGAGATCCGTGAGGCTGTCGTACTCGGTGACGTAGGCGATGCGTGCTTCGGCGTCGCGCGAGCGCGTGATGTCGGAGCAGACGCCGCGCCAGCCGCCGCCGGCCGCAGGCTGGCCGGATATGGACCACCAGCCTTCGCGGCCGCCGATCTGGATGCGCAGGACCTCATCCCGGAACGCCCGGCGGGCCTTGAGGAGGGTGTCGAGCTGCTGAGCGGACTCCGGCGCGAACAGCGCCAGCACGCTGCCGCCTTCGAGCACGTCTGCCGGCAGGCCGGTCGCGTCCATGAAGCGCTGCGAGGCGGGGCCAAGGCGGCCGTGGGCGTCGGTGCGCCAGAGCCAGTCGGCCGAATGCGCCTCGAAGTCGTTGAGCAGCATGCTCATCGTCTCGCGGGCTTCTTTCTCGGCGGCCGCGCTGATGTGGCGGCGGACGAAGTTGGCGTCGTTGTTGGCGGCGAAGCGTTGCAGCGCCATCACGCAGCCCGCGACCAGCACTATTGCGCTGGCGGACCAGGCATCGCCGCTGAAGGCGAGACCGACGCAGGCGCCTGCGCCCACAAGCATGGAATAGCCAAGCGAAGCGACCGGGAACGACGAGTTGAGTAGTGCGCCGACGCACAGGATGGCTGCGGTAAGTACGCCGAGCAGCAGGTTGTGCTGCAGGCCGGACGAGATCATCAGCGCCGCGATGATCGCGCCCCACAGCGCGCCGCTGAACAGGGTGTACCGGACGATGCGGCGCTCTTCGGCGCGGCCGTCGATCACGCTCTTGTCGCGCTTGGCTTCGCGCATGCGGATGAAGACGAGAACGGCGCTGGTGTAGGTCCAGACGAACACCAGCGGCATCGTGGCTTCATTCCAGAAGGCCACGGTGAGAATGACAGCGTTGAGCAGGGAGTGGATCGCAGCCATCGGCGCGAGGGCGTGGAATGCCTTGCGCCGCGCGACGCCGATGGCGTCGCGATGTTCGGCCGGCACATCAACCTCGCCGAGGAAGATGGCCCGAAGGCTGTTCAATCCCATACCCATCCGGCTGTCCCCGCCGCGTTCTTCCGAGAAGTCCCGGAATGAACCGACAGAGTGCCATTTGAAGGTTAGGATTCCGGCCTCGCCGGTCGATGAAATTTCATCCGTCGCGATTCAGGTCTCGTTTACTCCCGAAGACAGGCAGCGGCGGCGTCTATCTCCTTTGCTTCCGTCGCCCAGGAGCAGACGAAGCGGTGCGAGCCGTCGAGCCAGGGATAGAAGGACGCGCCTGCCGACGAGAGGCGGTCGGCAGCGCCGGGGGGCAGCATGGCAAACACTTCGTTGCCGTCGACCGGATGGACGAGGCTGGCCCCGGCTTTCGTTAGCGCCCCGGCAAGACCTGTGGCGGAGGTGTTGGCGCGGCGAGCGAGGTCGAGCCAGAGGCCGTCCTTCAGGTAGGCAACCATCTGCGCGGCGAGGAAGCGCATCTTGGGTGGCATATGTCCGGCGCGCTTGGCGCGGACCTGCAGCTCGTGGCGTTTCTCGCGCGCGCTGCCGAAGAGAATGATGGCTTCGCACCCCACGCCGCCATTCTTGGTTGCGCCAAAGCTGAGGACGTCGACCCCGGCGCGCCATGTCATGTCGGCGGGCGATGCGCCGGTGGAAACGAGCGCGTTGGCGAGGCGTGCGCCGTCGAGATGGACGGCGAGTCCGGCTGCCTTGGCCAGTGCGGCGCGTTCAGCGATCTCGGCGACGGCGTAGGCTGCTCCGCTTTCCGTGAGGTTCGAGAGCGTTAGAGCGTGCAGCGGCGTCTCGTGCACGAAGTTGGGGTTGTTGGCGTCGAGGCGCTGTTTCAAGGCGGCGAGATGGATTTTGGCGTGGTCGCCGGGGAGCAGGGAGAGCTTGCCGCCGCCGCTGAAGAATTCAGGCGCGCCACGTTCGTCGCGTTCGACATGGGCTTCGGCATGGCAGGCGACAGCGCCGTGGGACGGGCAGAGGATCGAGAGAGAAAGCGCGTTGGCGGCTGTGCCGGAGGAGACGAGCCAGATGTCGAGATCGGTTTCGAAGACTTCACACAGCGCCTCACGAGCGGCTTTCGTCCACGGGTCGGCGCCATAGCTGGGCGCGGGTCCGCTGCCGGCTTCGACCATGGCCTGCAGGATGGAGGGATGTGCGGGGGCGGCGGTATCGGATGAGAAATTCATGGGGCGTCTCCCGCGCCTCCTCTGGAGCGGAAAGCGGCGGCATGCAAGGCTTCCGGGATGGACATCAAGGCGCTGACTTTCGACGTGTTTGGCACGACGGTGGACTGGTGCACGGGCATTGCGCGCGAGGCGGAGGCGATGCTGGCGTCGCACGGGCACGCGCTCGACTGGGTGAAGTTCGCCAATCGGTGGCGCAAGGAATACCAGCCAGCGATGGAGGAGGTGCGGTCGGGCAGGCGCGCGTATGTGCCGATGGATGTGCTGCATCGGGAGATGCTGGACGTGGCGCTCGCTGAGTTTGGCGTGGCGGACCTGAGCGGGGAAGAGAAGGACTGGCTGGCGCTGGCGTGGCGGAGGCTGCCGCCGTGGCCGGACACGGTTGCGGGCATGACGCGGTTGAAGCGGAAGTTCACGCTTGCGGCGCTGTCGAATGGGAACATCGCGCTGATCACGGAGATGGCGAAGCGGAGCGGGCTGCCGTGGGATGTGATCCTCGGGGCGGACATCGTGCAGACGTACAAGCCGATGCCGGCGCTCTATGACAGCGCGCCAAGGCTGCTGGATCTGAAGCCGGAGCAGTTGATGATGGTCGCGTGCCATACGTGGGACCTCGACCACGCGCGCGGGCGAGGGTTGCGGACGGCGTATGTGCGGCGCGCGGAGGAGTATGGGCCGGGTGGCGGCCTCGCGGAGCCAGCGGCGGGTACGTATGACGTGCAGGTCAGCAGCTTCGAGGAGCTGGCCTCGGCGTCAGGCGCGTAGCGTGGGCCGCAAATGAAAAGGCCCGCTGTTTCCAGCGGGCCTTTCCGGTTTGGTTGTGACAGCGACTAGAGGTCGATGTCGGCGTCGCGGAGGTCGCGGGTGGCGGAGGCGCGGGAGACGTTGCCGGCTTCCAGCTCCTTCTTGTCGAGACCGCCGTCCTTGTTCAGGTCGAGGGCCGCGAAGCGGGTTTTCACCGACGCCATCGTTCCGGTCAGCTCGTTGATCTGGACCTTGTTGTCGGCGTTGTTGTCGAGCGCGCCGATCGTGCGGGAGTCCATCAGCTTCGCCTGCAGGTCGTTGCGGACGTTGTCGACGGTCTCGTCAGCCCAGCGATAGTTGACGCGGAAGTACATCATCTCTTCCCAGGACTGCTCGCCCCAGGTGACGTCGATCTTCGAGTCCGGGTTGGCCTTGTTGTGCTCCGAGTTGTCGTAGATCCAGCTCGCGATCAGCTTGGTGCCGGCCTTCACGAGGATCGGTTCGATCGGATCGTAATCGCGCTGCCAGTTGAAGTCGTACTTCGGCAGCGACAGGAGCATGGCTTCCTTGCCGTCCGGCGTCTTCTGCTTCAGCTCGACCGACCAGCCACGATAGTGGGCGTGCGGATAGAGCGTGTAGATGTAGGCGTCGGCCGGGAATTCGAGATAGGCGATTTCCTGGTGACGGGCTTCACCCTTCGGAATCTTCAGCGCGAAGTCCGAGATGACGGTCGAGCGCTTGATGAATTCCGGCGGAGCTTTCAGCGTGTAGTAGCCGATCTGCGTCTGGTCGGTCGCGGACTTGCCGGTCGTTGTGTAGTGCATCGAGAACGACAGCTTGCCACCGGCCGGGACCGGAGCGCCGGCGCCCGAAGCGATGACCTGCGGTTCAGCGCCCGGCGTGTAGGAGCCGACCGAGCCGCCCGGGATTTTCGCGCGCGGAGCGCCGCGATCCGGCGAGTGGTTCGACGTGACGTGGTGCAGGACCGTGCGGTCGCCCGGCTTGATGGCGATGGCTTTCAGCCAGGTGTCGCCCTTGAACGGGTTGTCGACGCGCATGTTCTGGTAGGCGACAGTGCCCGACGGCGGAACGTCGAACGACGGCAGCGTGACGACCACGTCCGGCTTGCCGAGCGAGGTGGGCCAATCCGGGGCCTTGCCGGCCTGTTCCTTCAGCGTGTCCGGACCCGAACCGCGCGGAGCGCCGGCTTCGAGCCAGTGGATCAGCGTCTTGTTCTGTTCTGCCGAGAGGGCGTGGTTGTTCTGGAAGTTGCCGATATGCGGATCGGCGAAGTAGGGAGGCATCCGCTCGGCCATCACGGACTCGAGCATCATCGGCGCCATCGACTTCACGACTTCATAGCTGTCCATCGCGAAGGGAGCGATGCCGCCTTCCTGGTGGCAGGCGACGCATTTGGCCTGGATGATCTGCGCGACTTCGCCCGAGTACGAGATCTTGGAGTGATCGGCTTTCTTCGCACGCTCGGGGAAGGCGATCGTGGAGCCGGCTTTCACTTCGACGCGCGGGTTGGCAACGGCCTTGCCGGCGAGGACGGCGTCGATCGCCTGGGCGGTCTGCGCGACCGGGCCATGGTAGGCGACCTTGAAGCCGGTCTTCGGCTCAACGACGAAGACTTCGCCTTCGCGCTGGATGCCCATCTGCTCACCGACGAGCTGCAGCTCGTCGATCAGGACGCGCACGTCGAACTTCTGCGACTTCGCCTCGGCGGCCGCGGCGTCGCGCGAGTCCTTCGAGTTGATCATGTAGAAGAGGACGCCCTGATCCTTGTACTTGGCCTGGAGCTTGGAGAGCTGGGCGGCGGACTCACGGGAGACCTTGCCGCCGTTCACCTGGCTCATCAGCACGATGGCCGGGGCGTACTTGAAGTAGCCGAGCTCGTGCGCGAGGCGCGTCGTGTCGGTCAGCTGGAAGTTGCCGACACGCTCCGGCACGGCAGCGATGGACGGGGCCGGCGCGGGCGCCGAGATGGCCGTGGCGGCAAGTGCGCCGGCGGCAACGATGGCGGCTACGCTCGTCAGCAGGACAGACTTCATTCCAGCTCTCCCATGGATCGTGTCTGTGGAGGCCCGGCTTTTTTCTCGAGATTTGGCGGGCCGTAATGTTGATTTCAGTATCTAGGCGAGGGCGAAAAACGTCAACGCTGACGGGGTCTTTCGCGGGGTAAATCACCCCCACGGATGGTCACAAATCCGACAGGGCGGCACGGACACGCCCTTTTTGCTGGAGAACGATATGCCTGCGATGGTTTACGTAGGCGGAAGGCTCGCCGCTTATGGCCTTCGCGGCGTGAGCCGTTTTCCGGCGATTCTACGCTTTCCTTCCTGAGAGCCGGCTCGACCGAGTGCGGCCTGGCACGAAGGAGGCTGCCCCATGCATCAGTCCGGTTCCTCAATGGGCGACGACGGTCCGGGCGCGGGCGGTGGCTACATCATCGACGTGAAGGCGCCGGCGCGCGTCGAAGTGAATGGCGAGTGGCGCTATCGCGTGAGCGGTCTCAAGGACATGCACTCGCTGCTCGTCGAACTCTATGGCGCGAACGGCGGCCTGTTCCGGCTGTTCCCCCGTGGGCGGGATGTGATGGAGCACGCGATCGTTCCGAGCGCGCCGGGGCGCACGACTGTGATGATCATCGGCCGCGACGCCATGTTGAAGCCACTCGTCACTATCTCCGGCACCATCGATGTCGCTCCCAAGGGCGCGATGGGCGGCCCGGGTGCGGGCGGCGGATATTACGGGGCGACGACTTTCGGGCCGCTGACGCCGATGGGCCTCTCCAAGCCGCCTTTCGCCACCGAGAATCTGGGTGGCGGGTTCGGCGCGGCGTCGAGCCAGGGCATGTCGAGCATCGACGCGATGATCGAGGCGAAGAAGGCCGAGCTCGAGTCGCGGATCGGCAAGCGATAGAATTTCGCTGGCCGTGAAATCAGGCGGCCCGGAAGTTTCCTTCCGGGCCGCCTTTTCGTTTGCCGATGACAGGCCCGATCAGGTCCAGCGCAGTTCCGTCTGGGCGACCGGCAGGGTGCGGATGCGCTTGCCGGTGGCGGCGAACAGCGCGTTCGTCACGGCCGGCAGGACCGGCGGAAGGGCCGGTTCCCCGAGACCTGTCGGGTTGTTGCTCGAGATGTGGAAGTGCGAGTCGATCTGCGGCGCGTAATCCATGCGCAGCAGCGGCATGTCGAAGAAGTTCGTCTGCTGGGTGCGGCCCTTGTCGAACGTGATCTTCTGATGGAGTTCGGAGATACCGTCGACGATCGAGCCCTGCACCTGGTTGTGCGCGTTGGTCGGGTTGATGATCGTGGAGCCGACGTCACCGACGCTCCAGACCTTCGTGACGCGCCAGGCGCCGTTCTGCTCGACCTTCACCTTGGCGACCTGGGCGAAGTAGCCCTGGTGCGAGAAGTAGAAGGCGATGCCCATGCCCGTGCCTTTCGGCAGGGAGGCGCGACTGGCCCAGCCCGAACGCTCGCCCACGACGCGGACGACGTCCGCCATGCGCTTGGCGTTCATTCCGCCCTTGGCGCCGGACGTCGGGGTGACGGCCGAGTTCAGGAGGGCGATGCGGAACTCCAGCGGGTCTTTCCCGGCGGCGACGGCCACTTCGTCGATGAACGACTGGTAGGCCCAGCACACCGCGTTCGACACAGGCGCACGCAGCGGGCCGGTGGGCATGCCGCCCGGCATCAGCGACTGGCCGTAGGTGGTGTTCGCGATGTAGCCAGACGGGAATTCCGTCGGCGGCGAGGTGGCGTTGCCGAGCGGGCGGCCATTGGCGCCGAACGTGACGAAGTGGTTCGTCAGCGCGACGAGGTCGCCCTTGGCGTCGAGGCCGGCGCGGAAGTTGTGGTAGCCGCCCGGACGATACGGGTTGTGCTGCATATCCTGTTCGCGGGTCCACAGCAGCTTCACCGGCACGCCGGCCTGCTTGGAGATCGCGGCAGCCTCGACCATGAAGTCGTTGGACAGGCGCCGGCCGAAGCCGCCGCCGCAACGGATCATGTGGCAGGTGATCTTGTCCTGACCGACGCCGAGCGCCTCGGCGACGAGGCCGATGCCCTGGCCGGGCAGCTGTGTCGGCGCCCAGATTTCCACGGTGCCGTCAGCCTTCGCGTGGGCCGTGCAGTTCTGCGGCTCAAGCGGGGCGTGGACGAGGAAGGGGTAGGTGTAGGAGGCTTCGACCTTCTTCGCGGCCTTGTTGACGGCGTCTTCCGACGCAGTCCAGTTGGCTTCGGTCGCGGCGGCGTTCTGCGGGCCGAGGAAGGATTGCGGCTTGGCTTTCGCGAGAGCGGCGGCCTGGCTGTCGAACGAGGCGGTCGACTGCGTGGCGGTCGCGCCTTCGTCCCACTGGACCTTCAGCTTCTTGGCGGCTTCCTTCACGGTCCACCAGTCGTCGCCGACGATGGCGACGCCATCGAGCAGGCCCATGAGAGCCGTGCCGACCTGCTTCACCACGAAGGCGTCGGTGACGCCCGGGATGGCCTTGATCTCGTCGAGGTTGGCCGAGACGACCTTGCCCGCGAAGACCGGGCATTTGACGTAGTGGGCGTACTTCATGCCCGGCACGGTGACGTCGATGCCGAAGATGGGTTCGCCGCGGACGATCTTGGGCGAATCCCAGTTCCGCATGTCCTTGCCGATGATGCGGTAGTTCTTGGGATCCTTCATCTTCAGCGTGGCCGGATCCGGCGCCGTCAGCTTGGCCGCGTCGGCGACGAGATCGCCGTACGGGATCTTCTTGTTGCTGGCGGCGTGGACGACGAGCGAGGGCTCGGTGGTGAGTTCCTCGATCGGAACCGACAGGCGCGCGGCAGCGGCTTGCAGCAGCATGTGGCGGGCGGCGGCGCCAACCTGGCGCTGCGGGCCCCAGTGTTGCGGCGTCGCGAACGAGCCGCCGGCGATCTGCTGGCCGTAACGCTTCTGGTCAGCGTCGCCCTGTTCGATGACGACCTTGGACCAGTCGGCGTCGAGCTCTTCGGCGATCAGCATCGGGAGCATCGTCTTGATGCCCTGGCCGATCTCCGGGTTCTTCGCCATGACGCGGATCGTGCCGTCGGGCGAGATCGCGACGAAGTTGTTCATGTCGACGACCGGGGCCGGCGGCTTGGCCGCTTCGGCGGCGACGGCGGGCGCGCCGTCGGTGGTGTCGGCGGCAGTCATGCAGCCCGCCAGCATCAGGCCGCCACCGGCGGCGGAAGCCAGCAGGAAGAAGCGGCGTGAGGTGTTCACAGTGTTGCCGTCAGCCATGATCAGACCTCCCGCGTGTCAGCTTTGGCGACGCCCGCGGCCGTCTTGATGGCCTCGCGGATGCGCACGTATGTCCCGCAGCGGCAGGCGTTACCCTGCATCGCCGTGTCGATGTCTTTATCGGTGGGCTTCGGATTGGCGTTGATCAGCGCGGTGGCGGCCATCACCTGGCCGGCCTGGCAGTAGCCGCACTGCATCACGTCCACATCCAGCCATGCCTTCTGGACCGCCTGGCCCGTCTTGGTCTGGCCGATGGCCTCGATCGTGGTCACCTGCTTGGCGCCAACCGACGAGACCGGCGTCACGCAGGCGCGGGCGACTTGCCCGTCGATATGCACGGTGCATGCGCCGCACGAGGCGACGCCGCAGCCGAACTTCGTGCCCTTGAGATCGAGCTTGTCCCGAAGAACCCAGAGCAGGGGCATGTTGCCGTCCGCTACATCGACCTTCTCGGTCTTGCCGTTCACAGTGAGAGTGTATGTTGCCATTTCCGAGCTCCGCGGGCCGCTTCCGGGACTGATCCCGGTTCCTCCGCCCTGTTTCTAACCCGTGACGCACTATTGCCCTGACGAAGGGACGCACCTTGCGGGAATCCATAACAAGGGAGTTGGCTAACGCCAATGACGGCACAGCGCGTTCTTTCCGGAATCTCCGCCGGGAAGAAACACGCTTGCGCGAGTGACTGCTCACAGGGAGCAGGCCGGGCAAGTTGTTGCGAACGGTTCTCAGAATTGTCCGCGCATCTCGTTATAGTCAGTGGAGAATAACGAAGCAAGCGCCGTGCTTTTGTGTGCTGACGGGATGGGTCTAGGCTGGCGTGCGAATGCATCGTGAGGGGGCAGCCATGCGCATGCTTATCCAGGTTGTGAGCCTGTTCTTCATTGTCATCGGTGTTCTGGCAGTGATCGGCCTTGGCTGGCCGGTGATCGAGATGATGGGCGAGTACGGCGTGACAACGCCGTCGATGACGGCGCTGATTGCCGCTGTGGCGCCCGGCGCAACAGTGATCATCTTCGGCAGCGTCAGTTACATGCTGTGTTCGATCGACATGCGGCTGGAGGAACTGGTGAACCGCCCGCCGCCGAAGGTGACCGCTGCCGCGCCCGGGCAGAGCCAGCCCGCCACGTTCTCGCGGGATCATGACCTGTTCTGATCCGAGCAGCATGCGCTGTGTCGGAATCGCCCAGCGGCCTGCTTCGTGTCTTTGCGTTTGAATCTTTTTCAAACGAAACACAAAGGCACAAAGGGCCTCACGAAGGCACAAAGAAGCTGGCGCTTGCCTGCGCCGATCTCGCTCTAGTCGCGCACCGTGCCCCAGGATGGCTCCCAGGCGTCGCCTGGGGTCGGGATTTCGCGGAGGCCGCGGCTGGAGAGGTCATAGGTCCACAGTTTCGAGCCGCTGCCGGTTTCACGAGCAAACGCGATGACGCGGCCGTTGGGAGAGAATGAGGGCGAGGAATCCTTCGCACCGCTCGTGGCCGTTCTTTCCGCCGTCCCGTCGGGCTTCATAAGGCCGATGTATGTAGTCGCTCCCTGTTTGCGCTCGAAGGCGATAGCGTTGTCAGCAGGCGACCAGACGGGGTTGGCGTACGCGTCGCTGCCCGAGGAGATGCGGCAGGCCTTCGCCGTGCCGCTGGCGCACGCGACGTCGGCGCCATCGACGCGCGCGATGTAGAGTTGTGGCGAGCCATCGCGGTTGGACACGAACACGTATTGCGATCCATCCGGCGAGAGCGCGGGCGCGGTGTCGGCGGAAGGGGAAGCGTTGAGCGTTTTCTCGGTGCGCTTGGCGATGTCGAACAGGACGATCTCGTCATTGCCGCCGATCTTGCGGCTGTAGATGGCCGACTTGCCGTCAGCCGAGAAGCGGGCGTCGGGATTGGGTTGCGATGCGGTCGCGTGCAGCGGCTCGCGGCGGCCAGTTTCGAGGCTGTAGAGGATGGTGGTCAGCTGGGCCTGCGACTGCTTGCCGGGGATGGGTGCGTCGGCGGAATAGATGATCGTCTGGCCGGTGGGCGAGAAGCGCGGCTTGCGCAGGTTGGCGAAGCCGGTCTTGAGCTGTTCGGTCGAGCCGCTATCCTGGTCGACGAAGGCGAGCTGGGTCTTGTTGGAGGCTTCGGCAACGTAGGTAAGGCGGCTGTCGAAGTAGCGGCCGGCGCCGGTGATCTTCTCGTAGATGTCGTCGGAGACCTTGTGGGCGAGACGGTCCACCAGGTTGCCGGGCATCATGTACTGCTTGCCGATCAGCTGCGTCTTGCCGGCGACGTCGAAGACGCGGAACTGGACGGACTTCGTGCCGGAGGCGTCGAACACGACCTTGCCGATGACGATGGCCTGTGCGCCGGCGGCATTCCACGAATCCCAGACCGGAATGGTCGAGATGTCGGATGTGATGGCGGCGTAGGTGGCGGGTTCGGCTGAGGCGAACAGGCTCGTGCCGTTCAGGTTCTTGCGCACGATCCCGGCGACGCGCTTGCCGGCTTCGATCTCTTCCGGCGTCGCGCCCGCGAAATCGGGAACGGCGAAGACGACGGGCTTGAAGTCGGCCTGCTGGAAGGCGGCTTCGGGATCGATCTTCAGGTCGGAGACAACGGCCGCTGGCGCGCCGGGCGTCGTGACAGGTTCGCCGCCGAGAACGATCTGCGCGGAGGCAGGCGTCGCGGCGAGCGATGCGAGCAGGGCGAGGCCGCAGAGGCTGGGGAAGCGCATGGGTGTTTCCGTGTCCCGTTTTGCCGAGGAACTAACCCGGCTCCGGCGCCCGCGCCACCCCGAAAGGCAGGCGTCGCGTCATCGCTTATTCGCGCGAAAGGTCTTGCCTCTGGAACAGGTAGATCGCTGCTCCGGTTAGAAGAACCAGCCACAGGACGAGCGCGGCGGCGCCGGGAAGGGCGAGGTGCGTGCCGAAGGCGTCGGCGTCGCCGAGTGTCGCGAAGCCGGATTGCTGGATGCTGCGGCCCGCGATGTTGGGAAGGATTACGGTCCACATATCTGGGTTGGCGAAGCCGATGCGGAGCGTTGCGATCTCGCAGGCGAACAGGATCAGCACGGGCGCGACGATGGCGGCCATCATCGAACGGGTGATGACGCCGATGATGAGGACGAGCCCGGCTGTCGCCATCAGCTGCAGGAAGTTGGCGGCGAAGATGACGAGGGTGGCGAGCAGGACGTTGCCTGCTTCGTAGGGAAGCGGCACGGCGTTGGGCGTCAGCGCGGCGTCGTAGAGGCCGACGAACATGCGGGCGACGCCGCACAGCACGATGGAGGTTGCGATGGCGAGCGCGAAGACCATGAGCTTGGCGAATATGGCGGCGTGGCGCTCTGTGCGGGGCAGGATCGCACGCCAGGTTTCCCACCGGTATTCGCCGGCGAACAGGATGGACGCTCCGACGATGGCGAAGAGCTGCGAGATCGAGTTCTGCATCGTGCCGAGGCCCATGATGCCGTAGGAGACCGGATCGGCGAACGGGATGACATTACCAGTATAGAAGTGGCCGAAGCTTTCGTCGGCGAGGCCGATGAGAAGCGTCAGCGTCGGCATGAACAGGAAGGCCCAGTAGGCGGTCCACCGGTTCCTGACGAGCTTGAACAGTTCGGCGCGGAAGGCTTGCAGGATCATGGCGCGTTCCCCGTTGTGGAGAGGAACACGTCTTCGAGGCTCTGCGTCATCCAGCGGGCTTCGAAGATGTCGATGCCGGCGGAGCTGAGTTCGCGGATGAGGGCGGGCGCGGCGTCGCGTGGGATGTCGGCAATGATACCGCCGGCATGGGCGCGGCCGCGCGTGCCGAGGATGGCGAGGGCTTTCTCGATGGGGGACCCCGAGATCAGGAGGCCGCCGCGACCGGCGACGAGGTCGGCGACCGTGCCTTCGGCGATCAGATTGCCGTGGTTGAGGATGGCGACGCGGTCGCAGACCTTCTGCACTTCATCGAGCAGGTGGCTCGACAGGATGATGGTGACGCCGTCCTTGTCGACGAGGTCGCGGACCAGCGTGCGCATTTCCTGGATGCCGGCGGGGTCGAGGCCGTTGGTGGGTTCGTCGAGGATCAGGAGTTCGGGGCGCGTGAGAAGGGCTGCGGCGAGCGCGAGGCGCTGGCGCATGCCCATCGAATAGGTGCGGGCCTTGCGGTGGGCGGCGTCGGTGAGGCCGACGCGTTCGAGCACGGTGTCCTCGCGGCCCGGCTCGCTGAAGCCGGACATGCGGGCGGCCATGCCAAGCATGTCGCGGGCGGTGAGGAAGGGATAGAGCGACGGCGCCTCGATCATCGCGCCGATGCGGCGGAGGACTTTGACGTCGACATTGGCCTCGCCGAGCAGGCGGAAGTTTCCCCGGCTCGGCTTCACGAGGCCGAGCACCATCCGCAGCAACGTGGACTTGCCCGCGCCGTTGGGTCCGAGGATGCCGTAGACGACGCCCTTCGGGATCGAGAGATCGAGCGCGTGCAGCGCCGTGACCGCGCGCGCCTCCCGGCCGTAGGTCTTGCCGAGACCGGAGGTTTCGAGGGCCGTTGTCATGGCTTCAGCCACGCGAACGCGCGTGTCAGGAATGCGGCGCCATTGCTGGTGACAGGCGTTCCGTGCGCCATCAGCACTTTTTCAGTGGGCCAGGCGAGGATGCGCTGGAGTGCAGCGCGGGCGGCGCGCTTATCCGAGAACGCGGTGCGGAATTTTCTGGGGACCTGTGGTTCAGGGCCGGTCATGAGATCGAGCTTTGCGACGATGGCGCGCCAGCCCTTGAACCAGCCCGTCGGGAATTGCTGGATCAGGTCGGTGAATACCGCCGTGCGGCTGGGCCGGTGGAAGAAGACGACTTCCGTCGTGATACGATTGCCGCGCACGACGACCTGATCAATATCGGCCGCCCAGTCGGCGGCGGGCTCGTCGCCGAGGTCGGCGTCGAAGGTGATGTCCTTCCGGACACTCCTGAGGCCGGGCGCTGCATGGACGGCTGCGCCGGGATAGGCGCGCTTCCAGTCGGCAAGGAAAGTATGGTGCAGCGAGTTCGGCGCGATGATGTGGCGAACGGCGCCGAGGGCATCCACGCCTGCCCGCACGTCATCCGTCAGCGCCGTGGGCGACCAGACGAACAGGCTTCCACTGGATAGCCGGATGATGGCCATGCGTGTGGGAAAATGGAAGCCGAGCGCGCCAGTGACTTCGGGACCGTTCGCCGTCCAGATGCCGTCACCGAAGGGAGCGAGCACGGCGGTCATTTGACCTTGTCGAACCGGACGTGGCGCAGGCGGCCGCCCATGATGGAGATATCGAGCGCCTCGACGCGGCCGGACTTGTTACGCAGGATTTTCACAACGCCGCCGAACAATGCGGGGGCGCTGAAATGGTCCCGGTCCATCGTGATGAGCGGAACGGGATCGCGGTGCAGGTTGGTGAGCCGCAGCTGTCCGTCCCTCACCTCAAGTCCGTAGGTCTCATCGACGTCCTGGCTATGATAGTTGCCGGCGAGCGCCTGCAGTTCGGCGGCTGTCGGCTGCACGACTTCGAGGCGGCGCAGGGTTTCGACCGAGCCGTCGCCGCGATCGCGCAACATGCCGCGTCCGTCTGGCGTGGGCTTCATCCAGGCGGCAGGGTTGCCGAAGTAGAAGCCGCCGTCCTCGCGGAAGCTGGCGGTGGTCCCTCCCAGCGTAAGTTTCCCATCCGCGCTCAGGATTTCGAATGCCGATCCGTAGTCCGGCGCGTACCGCCCGGCCAGGCGTTGCGCCACGTCGGCTGCTGGCGCCGCGACGGGCGTCGTCGCGGGCGGTGGCGTGGCGGGGATGTCGAAGAATGCGGCGCCGAGCTGCTGTGTCAGCGCTGAAGGATTGCCCGAGTTGTTGAGGGTCACAACAATCGTGGCGTCGTCGTCCGGCAGGGCGATGACGAAGGCGCGGAAGCCGGCATCGGAGCCGCCATGCGAGATGGTGCGGTGGCCGGCGATGTCGCCCACCTGAATGCCCGAGGCGTAGGGAAGCTTGGTGCCGTCGTTGAGAAGCGCTGGCTGCAGCATGGCGGCGACGGCGGCGGCGTTGAGCTTCACGGGCTTGTTCAGCTCCTGCATCCACGCGGAGAGATCGTGCGCGGTGGAGTGCAGGCTGGTCGCGCCCCAGGTCGAATAGTTGAGGCGGGCGATGCGCGGCGACGCCTGGTTGGTGTAGCTGACCGCGCGGCCGGGAATGATCTCCGTGATGTCGTCGAGCACGAACGTGTTGGTCATGCCGAGTAGCTTCGCGACGCGCTCGTCGAGGAAAGCGCGGAAGCTCATGCCCGACACTTTCTCGATGACGGCGGCGGCGACCGTGAAGCCGCCATTCGAGTATTCGTAGGCTGTGCCCGGCTCGAAATTCAGCGCACGCTGGCGGCTGAGCAGGGCGAGGGCCGTGCGCTGCCTCAGCACGTCGGAGAACTCGTTGCCCGACAGGATGAACAGGCCCCACTGGTCGCGAACGCCGCTGGTGTGGTTCAGCAGCTGGCGTGTTGTGACGGGCTTCGCATAGGCCGGCATTTCTGGGAGCCAGGTGCGGATGTCGGCGTCGAGATCGAGCTTGCCTTCCTGAGCCAGTAAATGCGCGGCGTAGGCGACGAACTGCTTTGTGACGCTGGCGACGTGGAAGCGCGTTTTGGCGTTGATCGGGACGGCGTTGTCCATGTCGGCGATGCCGACATAGCGCTCGTAAAGCACCTTGCCGTGCTGCGTGACCATCACGCCGCCGCCTGGCTTGTCGGCTGCGAAGTTCGCGAAAACTGCGTCGGCGCGCTCGATGCGCGGATCGACCGGTGGCGGCGGAGTGGCAATCGCTTCGAGCGCGGGTGGCGCAGGCTGTGGCGGAGGCTCGGTAGAGGCGCAGCCAGCGAGGAGGGCCGCGCCGATCAAAGCTGTCAGGCGGAAGGCATGCAGCATCGATGTCCCCCTTGGTTTGTCTGTGCGGACTTACCGCCCCTTGAACACCGGCGCACGTTTCTCGACGAAGGCCTTGGCGGCTTCGGCGTGGTCTGCGGTCTGGGCGCTACGCGAGTGGTTGAGGGCTTCGGTGTCGAACGAGAGGAGCATGTCGCCCTTCTCCGCCGTGTTGAGGTTCTTCTTCATCAGGCCCTGCGTGATGCGGGCGCCGCTGGCGAAGCGTTTGGCGAGGGCCATGGTTTCGGCTTCGAGTTCCTTCGGATCGACGGCGCGGTTCACGACGCCGAGGCGCTCGGCCTCTTCGGCGAGGATCACGTCGGATAGCAGGTAAAGTTCCTTCGCTTTCGCGGAGCCGACCAGCTGGGTGAGGAAGTAAGTGCCGCCGAAGTCGCCTGAGAGGCCGACCTTGGCGAAGGCGGTGGTGATCTTCGCGCCGCGCGCGGCGATCCGGAAGTCGCAGGCGAGCGCGATTGAGAGGCCGGCGCCGGCCGCTGCGCCCGGGATCGAGGCGATGGTGATCTTCGGCATGTCGTGCAGCCAGCGCGAGACTTCCATGCTCTGGCGCAGGGCGTGGGCGGCTTCTTCGGCGGAGCGGCCGTGGTTTGCGCCGCCTTCGTTGGCGGCAAAGCCCTTCACATCGCCGCCGGCGCAGAAGGCATTGCCGGCGCCGGTAATGACAACAGCGCCGATCGAAGAGTCAGCGGCGAGACGCGGGAGCGCTTCGTTGAGGGCTGCGAGCATCGGCTGCGAGAGGGCGTTGCGCGCCTCGGGGCGGTTCATCGTGAGGATGGCGACGCCGTCCTGTTTCGTCTCCAGAAGGTCGGCCATATGCGTCTCCCTTGTATCTTTTGTTCAGGGATAGGACTGCGCTGGCGACGGCGCAACATGCCCTCGCGGAACAGCATTGTCCGAAAACGACGGTCCGCCGCCTACTTCGCCATGCTCGGCTGTTCGGCGCGCTGATGCTCGACAGGCGAGTGTGTGCCGAGCGTGATGTCGGCCGAGCCGCAGACCGGGCAGACGAGTTCCGGCTCGATGTCAGCGATGGGAGCATGCACGCCGAGGCGGAGGGCGAAGCTGACGGGATCGAGCGGCGTCTTGGCGTTGCAGTCGAAGCAACGGACCAGCAGCAACCGATCCTGATCCAGCAAGTCGCGCAGTCTCATGACTCTCACCACCCAACCGCCGGGCTTTTGCCCTGTGGATCAATTGTAGCCCGGCTGGGTATGCAAGGCGAATCGGAAATGCCGTGCTGGTGGAATGCAAAATTGCATGAGCGATTTCATTGCGGTGACGCACACGAATGAAGCGCTAGCGGAGCTGTGGATAAGTGTGGCGTCTATCGCAGGCTGATGTCGCCGTCCTGCCACGCGGTGCGACAGTCGGTGGCGTCGTGCAGGATGTCTTCGGCGTAGAGGTCGGTGACGGTCATGCCGTCGCCGTCAAAGCGCGGGTCGTCACATTCGCCGTCGAACGAATACTCGCCGTCATCGTCGCCAAAGCGCGGCGCGCCATCCGCCTGGATGCCGACAAGGCGGAGGTCGCCGTTGTTCCACGCTTCCCTGCAATCGCTGGCGTCGTGGAGGATGTCTTCCGCATAAAGCTCGTCAGACATGGCGAGGCCTATGAAACGCGGGTCGTCGCATTGGCCGTCTTCGGCGAAGTCGCCGTCGTCGTCGCCGAACTTCGGCTTGACGGCGGCTTTCTTCGGGCCTGTCGCGAGTTTCAGGTTGCCCGCATTCCAAGCGAGGCGGCAGTCGGTGGCGTCATGGCCGATGTCGGAGTCGACCAGGATGGTGGGCGTCATGCCGGCGCCGGTGAAGCGGCTGTCGTCGCATTCGCCGTCGCGCGACCACTGGCTTGTGTCGTCGCCGAAGTCGGGCGCGGTTTTCTGTGCCGATGCTACCGGAGAAACGCCGGTCGATGCGATCGCCAGCGCGGCCGCCGCGAACAGGCGGATGGATTCAGCATGGTCGTCTTTCCCGACGCGCAGACCCTGAAACTAGAACCCGCGCGGTTGGCAGTCCATCGGGTTCGGGCGCCTCGCGACAGCTTGCCAGCCCGTGCATTTCGCGCATGTTTCAGGGATGACTTCTCCCGCTGACCTTCTGGCCGAGGAACTGAAGCGCGCGCGGCGCATCGTCGTGTTCACCGGCGCGGGCATATCGACGGAGTCGGGCATCCCCGACTTCCGCTCGCCGGGCGGGGTGTGGTCGAAGATGCAGCCCATCTACTTCCAGGATTTCGTGCGGTACGAGGAAAAGCGCCGCGAGGCGTGGACGCGCGTGTTTTCGGGCGCGGCCGGTTGGGTGGGGAAGGAGCCGAATGTGGGTCATCACGCCGTCGCGCGGCTGATCCATAGCGGCAAGGCCTCCTCAGTCATCACGCAGAATGTCGATAACCTGCACCAAGCTTCCGGCGTGCCGGATGACAAGGTGATCGAGCTGCATGGCAATGCGAGCTATGCGAAATGCCTGTCATGCAGCCTGCGGCATGAGCTGGATGAGTTGCGGCCGATCTTTGTTGAGCAGGGCGAAATTCCGATGTGCCGGCAATGCGGCGAGCTGGTGAAGACCGCGACCATCTCGTTCGGCCAGCAGATGCCGGAGGAGCCGATGGCGCAGGCGGAGGACGAGACGCAGGCTTGCGATCTCTTTCTTGTGCTGGGATCGTCGCTGGTGGTGACGCCCGCGGCGCTGTTTCCGGTGAAGGCGAGCAATAATGGCGCGCGGCTGGTGATCCTGAACCGTGAGCCGACACCGGTGGATCGTTTCGCCGACCTGGTGCTCAACGCCGAGATCGGGCCTACGATGACGGCGGCGATGCGCGATCTGAACTGACAACAAGCGAGGGGAGACGGGGCATGCTGGAATTACAGGGGCCGGTGTTCGCGACCTATGTGATCGCCGCGACGATCATGATCCTGAAGGCGGTGGCCATGTCGTGGCTCACCGTAGTGCAGATGATGCGGGCTAACGCCGGCTTCCGCGCACCCGAAGACATGCGGAAGACGCCGCTCAACCCCAATCCGAACCCCGACCAGACCAAGCCCAATGAGAGCGTGGACCGAATCCGGCGGATCCACCTGAACGACCTCGAGAACATTCCGTTCTTTCTGGCGGCGGGGTTCCTGTGGGTGCTGACCCAGCCATCGCTGCTGGAAGCCCAGATCGTCTTCTATACCTACGTGGTCACGCGCCTGCTGCACTTCCTGGCCTACCTGTCGGCGCGCTCACACGATGTGCGCGCGATGCTTTGGACGCCGGGATCGCTGCTGATCATCTACATGGCGGTGAGGACGCTGATGGCGGCGCTTGCCGGCGGCGCCTGACGCGCGCGTCCACCGGGCAATAACGTGCTGCGCGCAGCAATTTGAACAGTGCGCCTGTGCGAGATCACAGGAAAATCAGAGTGTTTTGGGGTGCGACTGTGCGTCCGGTATTCAATCCGGGCATTGCCCGACGGAGCGGTTGATCGTAGGCGTTAGTCCCATGTCGCCGCGTCAACGCGGCTCTTCTCCCCGGAGGCTACCCGTGCGCCGCGCACTCATTCTCGCACTCGGAACCGCTCTTTCCACCGCGATGGTGACCACACCCGCATTCGCGCAACAACAGGCGCTGGGCGGAGGCGCGGCTCCGAAGAAAGTCGAAGCCCCGAAATACGATCCGACCAAGCCCTATCCCGAATACAAGGCGCCCCGCACCGCCTGGGGCGCTCCGGACATCATGGGCATCTGGTCCAATGCGTCGCTGACGCAGCAGTCGCGCCCACCGGCCCTGAAGGACAAGAAGGCCTATACCGAGGAGGAAGTCGCGCAGCTTGAGCGCAACGTTCAGATCGAGATCGAGGAAGGCAACGCGCCGACTGATCCGAACGCTTCGGCGACCTATGTCGCGAAGTCGTCGGTCCAGCGTCCTGAGTTCGCCGCCGCCGGCGGCGCCGTCGGCGGTTACAACCGCGGCTGGCTCGACCCAGGCAATCACGTCATGCGCGTGAACGGCGAGCCGCGCACGTCGGTCTACACGACTCCGACCGGCACGGCCCCGCCGCGCAAGACCGGCGCCACGCCCGCGACGGCAGACGTACCCGCGTTCGTGAAGCTGCTGGGCGACAGCCCGACGCCGAGGGGCGGCGCTTTCGAGAACCCCGAAACGCGCGGAGCGGGCGAGCGCTGCATCATCTCGTTCGGCCGCAATGGCGGCCCGCCGATGTTCGCGAACGGCTTCTACAACAACAACTACCAGTTCATTCAGTCGCCGGATCACATCCTGATCAACGTCGAGATGAACCACGACTCGCGGATCGTTCGCCTGAACTCCAAGCACCGGACAGATGATGTGCGTCCGTATTTCGGCGACTCGATCGGCTGGTGGGAAGGCGAGACGCTGGTGGTCGAGACCACCAACATCCCGCAGAGCCAGGCGTTCTCCGGTTCGTGGAAGAACCTGAAGGTCACCGAGAAATTCCGCCGCGTGGCGGAAGACCGGATGCTGTATCAGTTCACCGTCGAGGATCCGGACACGTGGGATGCTGCTTGGGGCGGCGAGTACGAATTCCATCCGCTCGATACGCAGCGCCTTTACGAATACGCCTGCCACGAAGGGAACTACGCCCTCCACGGCATTCTCTCCGGCGCCCGCGTCGAGGAAGCCAAAAAGGCCGGCAAGAAGTTTTAGGCTTCAACCGAACCAAGTTCAGCGGCCGCGCACCACCTGCGCGGCCGTTTGCTTTTGGAGGCGCGTCAGCCCGGTTTCTCGCGCTTCTTCGCCTTGCTCCGTTTCTTGCTCGCCACCCATGTCCGCCAGATGACGACGGGGGCGCCGATGAGGCGGAGGGTCGAGACGAAGATCAGCAGGCCGTAAAGCTTCAGGCCGGCGAGAATGGCGCCGGCTTCGAAGGATTTCGGCTGCAGCTCAACGAGATGCAGGTTCTGCTGCAGCAAGACCTTGTTGTCCTGGCTGAGGAAGAAGCCGAACACATCCGTGCCGCCCATGATGCTTTGCGACATGAAATTCCAGAACACGAAGCCCTGACCGGCCGATGCGCCGAACAGCTTGTCCTCGATATGCGCCGGCAGCAGCGTGTAGCCGAACGCCAGCAGCCCAACGATCGGAACAGCGGTGAGGTGCGAGGCGAGACTCTTCACGTCGGCGATCAGGAGCCTGCGCACGCTGAACTTGCGGCGGACTTCCTGGGCCCCGCCGAGATCGTGCGGCTTCCAGATGGCGGCGATGTCGTCGATGGCGTGCGCAGCGGCGTCGGCAATGGTCATGCCCGCGAAGATGCAGAAGAGCAGGTGATGCGGATGCGTCGGCAGCGTCGGCCGGATGATCGGCGAGACGATGGCGAGCCAGAAGATCGAGGCGACCGCGAGAAGACCGAAATAGAGCCAGTAGAGGCCTGCCCGCCATTTCGTGTCGGCGGGCGGAGGGCCGACGACTACCAAGCCAGCTCCTTGCCGTTCCACGCGAGGAAGCGGCCCGTGGAATTGACGTCGAGCTTGTCGATCAGCTTCAGCAGATTGGTCGCGCTTTCTTCCGGCGTCAGCTGTGCGCTATCACCGCCCATATCGGTCTTCACCCAGCCGGGGTGGACGATGAGCACGGGAATGCCCTGCGGCTTCAGCTCGGTGGCGAGCGCGCGCATCAGGCGGTTCACCGCCTGCTTCGAGGCGCGATAGGCGAGGTTGTCGGACGAGGCGCCGGTCGCGCCCATCTGGCTCGACAGCGTGATGATCTTGCCCTTGGCCGCCTTCACGTTCGGCAGGAAAGCGTTGGCGATGCGCAGCGGCGCGATAGCGTTGATGTTGAACGCCTCGGTCAGGCCGTCGAAATCCATGTCGGTGGCGGTCTGCCGGTCGGGTCCGCCGATGCCGGCATTGTTCACCAGCACGTCGATGGGCTCCGATTCCAGCTTGCGGCGCACGCGGCCGATCTCGGCGGGATCGGAGACATCCATCTCGATGACCTCCACCCATTTGGGCGCGGTCTTGGCGAATTCATCGAGCTCGAAACGGTCGGACGTTGCGCGGACAGTGGCGAAAACCTTGTCGCGGCGGCCGGCATACGCCTTCACCAGCGCAAGCCCGATGCCGCGGTTTGCGCCGGTGATGAGTGCGACGGCCATGCTCTATCGTCCACCGGCGAGGCCGGGTCCCCTGCAAGCGTATCAGATCAACGTGTCGGTACGGGTTTGTCGCCGCGATAGTCGTAGAAGCCGCGTCCCGCTTTCTTCCCGACCCAACCGGCCTCCACGTATTTCACGAGCAGCGGGCAGGGACGGTATTTCGTGTCGGCGAGACCATCGTGCAGCACCTGCATGATGGAGAGACAGGTATCGAGGCCGATGAAGTCGGCGAGTTCGAGCGGGCCCATCGGATGATTGGCGCCGAGCTTCATGGCGGTGTCGATCGATTCCACCGTGCCGACGCCTTCATACAGCGTGTAGACCGCCTCGTTGATCATCGGCATCAGGACGCGGTTGACGATGAAGGCGGGAAAATCTTCCGCGTTCGTCACATGCTTGCCGATGCGCTCGACGATGTGGACGGCGGCGTCATAGGTCTGCTGGTCGGTGGCGAGACCGCGGATCACCTCGACCAGCTTCATCAGCGGGACGGGGTTCATGAAGTGCAGGCCGATGAAACGCTCGGGCCTGTCGGTCGCGGCGCCGAGGCGCGTGATGGAAATGGACGAAGTGTTGGTCGCGAGCATCGCTGTCTTCGGCAGCTTGAGGCAGAGTTCGTCGAAGATCGCGCGCTTGACCGCTTCCTTCTCGGTCGCCGCCTCGATGGCGAAATCGACCTCGGCGAAGTCGCTGATGCTGGGCACGGGCTTGATGCGCCGCACGGCAGCGTCGCGCGCGTCCTTGGTGATCATCTCGCGATGGACCTGGCGGTCCAGGTTGCGCTGGATCGTCTTGATGCCCGCTTCCAGCCTTTCAGGGGAAACGTCGGTCAACAGGACGTCGAACCCGGCCAGCGCGCAAACGTGCGCAATGCCGTTGCCCATCTGGCCTGCGCCGATCACCCCGATGGTGCGAATACCGGTCATGCAGTCTGACGCCCTTGTTGTGGAACCACTTACGCTAGCACGCAGTCCCCACGCCGCGAGTCTTCGCTATTCGCACATGCACAACGCCGCGTGAAGAAGCCGCCCGGTGTGACTTTTGGGCGTCATGCCGCCCCCCCTTCACGACCCCGTGAGGATAACCTACTGCCTTGTAAGCAAAGAGGGGCGCCTTTTCCCCCTTCGAGTCTTCGCGGCGGACTGTATAGTCCGGCGCCAGATAGCAGGCGGGCCACGATCCTGAGTGGCGCCATGCTGCGGGAGGATTGAATGATGAAATGGATGCTCGCGGTCGCATTCGCGGCGGCCTTTGCCGCCCCGGCTTTCGCCCAGGAGACGGACCTGCCGGACCGTCCGCTCAAGAAGATCAAGGATTTCGACCAGACCCCGATCAAGGAAGGCGTTGCGGCGCTGAAACTGGGCGGGGAATGCACGGTCAACTACATCGTCGACACGAAGGGCAAGGCCAAGGACATCACGGCCGACTGCTCCGTGCCCGACATGGCCCCCTACATCGTCCGCTCGATCGAGACGGGTGAATGGGAATCGGAAATCACGGGCGGCGAGTTCTTCGACTCCTTCCCGATCAAGCAGACCTTCAAGTTCGGCTCGGTAGCTGGCTCCGCCGTCGATCCGCGCGGCGAGAAATCGCCCGTGCTCGTGACCGGCGTAATGCAGCGGGACATCGACCGCGCGATCAAGGCGGTCGACAAGGCCGGCAAGTGCGCCGTGAAGTTCACGGTCGGCGCCGACGGCAAGCCCAAGGATATCGTTCCGACCTGCGACCCCGCAGCTTATGACGAGCACATCGCGGCGGCCATGAAGAACATGGAGTTCGAACCCGGCCTCAAGGGCGGCCAGCCCACCGACTGGCCCGGCATGAACATGCCCGTCAACCTGACGAAGCCGAACGGCTGAGAAGGTTCGAGACGGTACAAACAAGAACGCGCCGGAGTTGCCTCCGGCGCGTTTTCATTTGCGGTCCCGCCTTCTTAGAAATCCAGCGACACGCGCGCGTACAGGAACCTGCCGGAGTAGCCGAGCGGCGAGGTTGAGGTGAACGGCGTGTTGTTGGTGGTGTTCAGCGTCGGCGGGAGCGCGTCGGGGTATTCGTCGAAGACGTTGTCGGCGCCGACGGTGAGCTTGATCTGGTCCGTCGCCTGCCAGGAAGCGTCGAGGTCGAGCACTGTCTTGGGCGAGAGCGTGAAATCCTGCGCGGGGTTGGATGCGGGGACGAGGATCTCGCCGTAACGGATGGCGCGGGCGCCGGCGCTGAAGGCGCCAAGCTCCCAGTTCACGCCAAGCGTGTACTTGTCCTTCGGCTGGCCTTCTTCGAACGTCAGCACGTTGATGCGGCTGAACAGCACCGGCGGCGGGACGAGGGCGGAGAGCTGCGGCGTCGCCGGAATGCGCGTCACATCCGTGCTGGAGAAGTTGGCGCCGAAGGTGAGATCGAAGTCGCCGAACGATGTCGACGGCAGCGAATAGTTCGCCACGACGTCGACGCCCTGTGTTTCGGTATCTACGCCATTGATGAAGAAGCGGCCCGCCGCGCCGGCAAGGCCCTGCCCGGCGAGGAAGTTGCGGACCGCGATGTCGGAGGCGCTGGTGGAGGTGCCGAGGTTCTCCGAAAGCACGATGCGGTTGTCGATATCGATGCGGTAGGCGTCGATCGTGACGTCGAGTTCGCCGAAGCGGATGACGCCGCCGAGTGAGTAGTTGACCGACTCCTCGGCTTCCAGCGGCTCGGCGCCGAGCGCGATGGCGACAGGATCGGTGACCGGGAAGGTTGTCACCTCGAACGGCACGCCGTTGATGAAGTTGGTCGAGGTGGCGGTGAAGAACTGCTGCTGCGGCGAGGGCGCGCGGAAGCCGTTCTGGATCGAGCCTCGAAGGGCGAACATGTCGTTGAAGTCGTAGCGGGCCGAGACCTTGCCGGTGACGGTCTCGCCGAAGTCGGAATAATCCTCGGCGCGGACGGCGGCGGAGACGAGGAAGGCATCGGTGATGTTGGTCTCGAGGTCGAGATAGACGCCGACCGCGTTGCGGTCCTCGCCCACTTCGTTGGAGGGACGGAAGCCGGGGAACACCTGCGCGCCGGCGGGGGTCGCGGCGCCGTTCAGCAGCACGCCACCCTGACGATAGCTGTCCGGCTCGCCCGCGAAGATGCCATAGCGCTCGTTGCGCCATTCGATGCCCGTCGCGACGTTGAGCGGCGTGGCGAAGCCGACATCATATTGCTTCACGCCCGAGAAGTTGAACACGACCTGGTCGTATTCGAACCCGCCCGCGTCGAACGAGGTTTTGGATGTCGGCCCGATGGAACGGTTGAGCGTGTCGACGATCTGGAATTCCATCTTGTTCTTGCCATAGACCAGCGATGTATCCATGTCCCAGTCGCCCAGCCCGAAGCGCGAACCGAAGGCGTAGGAGTAGTCCGTCACGGTCGGATTGATCTTCGGCAGGAAGCCGTTCGGATAGATCGACGTGATGTTGCGGTCATCGAGCGGGCGGCGGAAGAAGCCGGCTGAGAGCGCCTCGCGGTTCTGGTAACTGGCCCAGCCGTAGAGCTCGGTGCCTTCGCCCACGTCGTAGCCGCCGTTGGCGAACACGGTGTACTGGTCCATCTCCGGTTCGCCGGTCCAGGCGTTCCAGCGGTTGACGGTCGCCTCGTTCGGGTTCGGGCCGCCGTTGACGAGGGCATACTGCTGGCGCGTGTCGTAGCCAGGCCGTTCGGTGCGGTCTTGATGTTTGTATTCGGCGGACAGCGTGAGGAAGCCGTCTTCTGTAAAGAGCGGCATGCCGATCCAGCCGGAAACGACCGAGGTGCGTCCATCGCTCCGGTCGCGGCTGAGCGTCGGCGCAACGGCGGGCAGGCCGAGAATGGCCGGGAACGGGTTCGTCGGAACTGTGTAGGTGGTGTCGCGCTGGCCGTAGGAGGCGGAGACGTTGCCGCCGCTGTTGGCCTCGCGCAGGCGCACGTTGATGACGCCGGCGATGGCGTCCGAACCGTACTGCGCCGAAGCGCCATCGCGCAGCACTTCGATGCCCTGGATCGCGGCGGTCGGGATCGTGTTCATGTCGACTGAGGATGAGCCACGACCGATCGAGCCGTTGACGTTGACGAGCGAGGCAGCGTGGCGGCGCTTGGAGTTGACGAGCACCAGCGTCTGGTCGGGCGCGAGGCCGCGCAGCGTTGCCGGCCGGATCGTGTCCGTGCCGTCGTTGAGGGCTGGGCGCGGGAAGTTGAACGAGGGCAGCGCGATGGACAGCGCCTGGTTCACCTCGATGACGCCACCCTGTTCGAGCACGTCCTGGCCCACCACATCGACGGCGACGGCCGTATCGAGCGCGGACCGGTTTTCCACGCGCGTGCCCGTGACGATGACCCTGTCATCGGCTTCCGGCTGGGTCTGTGCCAGCGCCTGTCCGAGCAACAGCGGCGTTGCCGCCACACCAGCGAGCATCGCGATCTTCAATTTACGGAACATGTGCACCCTCCACCTGGCCGCCTGTGGCGGTCCGCTCCTCACAAGCTGGGCCAATGGTGGGGGTAGGCAACAGCTGATGCCGGGAAGGTGCTCGCGTCTCGGCGGTTGCCTGACAATGTTGCGGAGATGTGACAGCGGGCGCCGCTACGTTACGGACGCCGTTTCGTCTTTCTGGCGAAAGTCGCTCCGCGTAACGCGAAATAGGTTGCGCTGGCGGCAGCCGAGGCCGCCGCCAGCGCAAGCCTAGTTCATCGCCGCCCGCTTCATCTGTGCGGGGACGCCGTTCAGCGACAGCGTCGAGCCGTCGACGGTGACCTTCACGTCGTCGCCGTCCTTGATGCGGCCTTCGAGGAGGAGGCGGGCGAGGGGGTCCTGTAGCTCCTTCTGTATGGCGCGTTTCAGAGGGCGGGCGCCGTAGACGGGGTCGTAACCACGCTCGGCGAGCCAGTGCATGGCTTCGTCGGTGAGGCTGATCGTGATGCGGCGATCGGCGAGGATCTTGTCCAGGCGTTTCAGCTGCACGCCGACGATGCGGTCGATCTCCGTGCGGCCGAGGCGGCGGAAGAACACGATCTCGTCCACGCGGTTCAGGAATTCCGGGCGGAAGTGCGCACGGATTGCTTCCATGACGGCGTCGCGGGCAGGGCCCGATATCTCGCCTTCTGACTTGTCCTCCGCCAGCGCGTGGGCGCCGAGGTTGGAGGTCATGATGATGACCGTGTTGTTGAAGTTCACGGTGCGGCCCTGGCCGTCGGTTAGGCGGCCGTCGTCCAGCACCTGCAGCAGCGTGTTGAACACGTCCGGGTGCGCCTTCTCGATCTCGTCGAACAGGATGACCTGATACGGACGGCGGCGGACGGCTTCGGTGAGCGCGCCGCCTTCCTCATAACCGACATAGCCCGGAGGCGCGCCGATCAGGCGGCTGACGGCGTGCTTTTCCATGTATTCCGACATGTCGATGCGCAGCACGGCGCTGTCGTCGTCGAACAGGAATTCGGCGAGCGCCTTGGTGAGCTCGGTCTTGCCGACACCCGTGGGGCCGACGAACATGAAAGAGCCGATGGGTTTGTTCGGATCCTGCAGGCCGGCGCGGCCACGGCGGACCGCGTTGGCGACGATCTCCAGCGCTTCTTCCTGGCCCACCACGCGCTGGCGCAGCTTGTCTTCCATCTGCAGCAGCTTCTCGCGCTCTCCCTCCATCATCTTGTCGACGGGGATGCCCGTCCAGCGCGAAACGACGGCGGCGATGGCTTCCGCATCGACGACCTCTTTCACGAGCGGCTTGGCGTCGCCCGCTGATGCTTCCTTGCCTTCGGCGTCGGCGATCAGCTTCTCGAGCGCGGGGATGTCGCCATACTTGATCTGGCCGGCGCGCGCCCAGTCGGAGCGGCGTTCGGCGTCGGCGAGTTCGGCGCGGGCCTTGTCGAGCCGGTCCTTCGCCTGCGTTCCGCCGGCAAGGCGATCCTTCTCGGCTTTCCAGTCGGCGGAGATGCGGTTGGACTCCGCCTGAAGCTCCAGGATTTCGGCCTCGCGCTTCTTGAGGCGTTCCTTGGAAGCGTCGTCCTTCTCTTTCTTGAGCGCCTCGGCCTCAATGCGGATCTGCATCAGGCGCCGGTCGATCTCGTCGAGTTCTTCAGGCTTGGACTCCACGGCCATGCGCAGGCGCGCGGCCGCCTCGTCCATCAGGTCGATGGCCTTGTCCGGCAGGAAGCGGTCGGTGATGTAGCGGTTCGACAGCGTCGCAGCGGCGACGATGGCGGCGTCAGAGATACGAATGCCGTGGTGGACTTCGTATTTCTCTTTCAGGCCCCGCAGGATCGAAATCGTGTCCTCGACCGTCGGCTCGCCAACGAACACCGGCTGGAAGCGGCGGGCGAGGGCGGCGTCCTTCTCGATATTCTTGCGGTATTCATCCAGCGTGGTCGCGCCGACGCAATGCAGTTCGCCACGCGCAAGAGCGGGCTTGAGCATGTTGGACGCATCCATCGCGCCTTCGGCTTTGCCTGCGCCGACCAGCGTGTGCATCTCGTCAATGAACAGGATGATCTCGCCCTGCGCCTGAGTCACTTCTTGCAGGACGGATTTCAGGCGCTCCTCGAACTCGCCGCGGAATTTCGCGCCCGCGATGAGGCTGCCCATATCGAGCGCCAGCAGCTTCTTCTCCTTCAAGCTGTCCGGCACGTCGCCATTGACGATGCGCAGGGCGAGCCCTTCGGCGATGGCGGTCTTGCCCACGCCGGGTTCGCCGATGAGGACGGGATTGTTTTTGGTACGGCGGCTGAGCACCTGGATGCAGCGCCGGATTTCCTCGTCGCGGCCGATGACGGGGTCGAGCTTGCCGGAGCGGGCGGCCTCGGTGAGGTCGCGGGCGTATTTCTTAAGCGCCTCATATTTCTCTTCGGATGTCGCGGTGTCCGCCGTGCGGCCCTTGCGCAGCTCGGCGATGGCTTTCACCAGCGCATTGGTGGTCGCTCCTGCCGCGTTCAGCGCGTCAGCCGCCTTGCCCTTGGTCTTGGTGGCGGAGAGCAGGAGACGTTCGGTGGTGACATAGTCATCGCCCGCCTTCTTCGCGTCCTCTTCAGCAAGCTGGAACAGGCGCGCCAGATCCTGGCTAAGCCCGGGCTGCGAGCCGCCGGTGGATTTGGGCAGGGCGTCGAGCAGCTTGTCGATGTTCTGCTGCGCGAGGTCGGCATCGCCGCCCGCTGCGCGGATGAGGTTCAGCGCCAGCTTGTCGCGATCGGCGAACATCGCCTTGACGAGGTGCTCGGGGAGAATCTGGGGATGGCCGCTCGCAAGCGCGCTCGTCTGGGCGCCCTGAACAGCCGCGCGTGCGCGCTCGGTATAGCGTTCGAAGTCCATGAATTATGTGACCCTTGTGAAAGCAGTCGGCAGGCTGGAGGGACCCGAATGCCGGCGTCCCGAACGGCTCAATAACGCTCCTTGAGGCAGCGATATTGACCCATGGCAAAGGTAGGAGTGCCGTTTCGTGGCGCAAGGCCTATGGCCCTAGGCGAAGGCCCATTCGGGGCCTGCGTCGTCGTCTTTCCGGCCCTGCGGGCGCGATTTCCGCTTCGGCCTTGGTTTACGAGCACGGCCGGGGCGGATGGCGAGTCGCCGCGCCAGCGCGACGAGAGCCGAATGAAGGCGCTTCAGGGAGCGATATGCAGTCGCAAACTGTCGGGAGGCCGAGACCAGCCAGCCGAGGATCACAAGCTCCAGCACGGCGGCATCCACGCCGATCGCGATCATGGTCGCCAGCATCTGCGGCCCCATAAGCATCATCAGGCCGATGGCGGCGCCCGACAGCGCCAGCTTTCCGGCTTTCTTCCAGGTCAGGTCCACAATGAAGCGGACGGGCGTTTCGACAAGGATGCGATGAAGTGCCTCCGCTGCCGGCGTCCGGGGAAACACCAGCATGATCGCCATCGCGGTGACGAGCGCTGAAACGAGAATCGTTGTGACCATGAAATCCCCCGGTAGCTGACAGGTGGGCGCAGGTCCGGCTGCGCACAAGGTTTATCCCAGGGCCGCTCCCCGGGCGGACCTCGCACGCATCCCACGCAGGTGCGCTGATCGCCATAGCTCCAGTGGTGCGGCAACAAGTAGAAACGCCGCCGGCCTTGATCGCCGCGTTCCGGCGTGGCGCGACCAAGCAACCGCCGCTGCATTTCCGCTAGATCGTACGGAAGGAGACAGACTTTGCACGTGCGGCTGTTTTATTGTGTTTTTTTTCACGGAACTAATCTGAGCAAAGTCGCGTTCGATTGTTCTGAGTTAGGCCGGGCGGGAGGTGTTATCGAAGGTGAAACGAATGCCAACCGCAGCGACACGAACCTGTCTTCTGCTAGGCTTTGAAACCAACGAATCCGTCCGTTTTTACAGGACGAGCAACCTCACACAGAAAGCCGCCGCGGCCCGTCGCGGCCGGGCGAGCATTTGACGGACCTGAGCACGATGCCCAGGGCCGACTCTCCAGTTGATCGCGCGGTTGAATTGCTGCGTCGCAAGATGACCAGCCTTGGCGGGCTGGGTGAAACGCTGGCGCGCGATGTGAAGGCTCTGGCGCGCGATCGCGTCGAGATTTCGGCCAACCGTCCGATCGTGAAAGAGCACGAGCGTTGCCCGCAGCTCTATCTCGTCGAATCGGGCTGGGTATTCCGCTCGCGCGGCTTGGCGTCGGGCCGCCGGCAGATCGTGAATTATGCGCTTCCGGGCGACATACTTTGCGCCGACTCGCTGTTGTTCAAGGCCTCAAGCTTCGACCTCACCGCGCGCACGGCTGTCAGCGTCATCCGTATCGAGGCGCCGATGGGCACGGAACTGTTTGACAGATATCCCGGCCTAGCCGCCGCCATCGCCTGGACGATGGGGCAGGAGGAATCGATCCTCGCCGAGCGCGTTGTTTCACTCGGCCGTCGCGACAGTCTCGAGAAGCTGGCGCATGCGCTGTGCGAACTGGATGCGCGCCTCTCCGCCATCGGCCAGATGCGCGGCCGCACGATCGAGTTGCCGTTGAATCAGGAAGACTTCGCCGACATCCTCGGCATCAGCGTCATTCACGTGAACCGCACCTTCCGCCGCCTGTCGGAAGAGAAGACCGCAGAATACCGCAAGGGCGCGATCGACCTGCTCGACAAGGCGCGCCTCGCGGAAATCTCGGCGTTCGATCCGGATTACCTGCACTTCGACTAGTGCGCTTCCTTGGCGGCGCTGGCGTTCGCTGCCGCGGGACGCTTCAGCAGCGGCACCAGCACCAGCATCACGGCGAAGCAGATCGACATGGTGAGGAACAGGTTGTTGAACGTCATCACCGACGCTTCGACCTGCATCTGACGCGTCAGCTGGGCGATAGCTCCGCCGACTGGATCGCCCATGCCGGCGGCGCGCAGGCTGGCTTCGATCTGCGCCAGCCGGTCCTGTATCTCGGGCCGTGACGGGTCCATCCCCGCCGCCAGTTCCTGTGTGTGCAGGTTCGTGTAGTTGAGCCGCATCGTGTTGAGCCAGGCGAGGCCCACCGCGCCGCCAAGGTTGCGGCAGACGGTGATGAGGCCCGTGGCGTTCGGCAGGCTCAGCGGCGGCAGGGTGCCCAGCGCCACGAAGTTGGACGGCACCATCGCCATGATGAGGCCGGCGCCGCGCAAGGCCTGCGGCCAGAACAATTCCTCGAACGAGGCGTCCGCTGTCAGGAAGCTGTTCCAGTAAAGCCCGATGGCCGCGATGGAGAGCCCGAACGCCATCACATAGCGCGGGTCTATCTTGCGGATCAGCGCGCCTGCGATCGGTCCGCCGATGAACATGGCGATGCCGCCGACGCTCATGATGTAGCCGATCTGGAGCGAGTTGTAGCCGCGCACCGTGCCGAGGAAGAGCGGCGTCAGGTAGACCGAGCCGAACAGGCCAAAGCCGACCACCACCGCAACCATCGATCCGACGGCGAAGTTGCGGTCCTTGAATACCCTGAGATCGACAACCGGATTCGCCCGCGTGAAGGCGCGCCAGAAGAAGACGATGCCACCCAGCGAGCAGAGGAACATCCACATCACCAGATGTTCGTCCTCGAACCAGCCGGCGGTTGGGCCTTCCTCGAACACATACTCGAATGAGCCGAGGAACAGCGCCATGGCGCCAAGGCCGATGATGTCGATGTTCCTGATGAGATTGAGCTGCATCGGCTGCTTCGGAATGAAGCGCCAGACCATCACCGAGGCGATGATGCCGGGGATGACGTTCACGAGGAACAGCCAGTGCCAGCTCATGTGCTCGGTCAGCCAGCCGCCCAGCGTCGGGCCAATGGACGGCGCCAGCGTCGCCACCATGCCGATCGCCACCTGCTGCAACATCGAGCGGTTCGGCCCGAACAGCGTGAACGCCGCCGCCATCGTGGTCGGGATCATCGCTGCGCCGAGGAAGCCCTGGATACAGCGGAACACGATCAGGCTGTTGAGGTCCCACGCCAGCGCGCACAGCACGCTCGCCATCGTGAAGCCCGCCGCCGAATAGACGAACAGCCGCCGCATCGACAGCGCCCGGTTGAGCAGGCCCGACAGCGGAATGCCGATCACCTCGGCGATCAGGTAGCTGGTCTGGATCCACGCGATCTCTTCAGCCGACGCTGAAACGCCGGCCTGGATCTGCGCGATGGAGGAGGCGACGATCTGGATGTCCAGGATCGCCATGAACATGCCGATGACCATCGAGAAGAACCCGATGTTCAACATCAGGCTCTCGCGCGTCCCCGGCTTCGGCGGCACGTAGACGCCGGGCGGGGCGGCAGTGGCGGCAGCGCCGCTCATCGTCGTTACTCGCAGTCAGGCTTGGTGGAGACCGTCGCCGTGACTTGCAGGCCCGAGCGCAGCAGGCCGGATTGCACCGCTTCTTTATCGAGCACGATCTTCACCGGAACGCGTTGCACGATCTTGGTGAAGTTGCCGGTCGCCGTGTCCTGCGGAACGAGGCTGAACGTGGCGCCGGTCGAGGGAGACATGCTGTCGACCTTGCCGGTGACGTGCAGGCTCGGAAGCGCATCGACGTGAACCTTGACGCACTGGCCGGGACGCATGTCGGTGATCTGCGTCTCCTTGTAGTTTGCGATCACCCAGACATCGTTGGTCGACACGATCGAGAGCGCCACGCGGCCCGGCGAGAGGATCTGGCCCTCGACGACGTCCTTCTTGGTGACGACGCCGTCCATCGGCGCGAGGATTCTGGTGCGGTCGAGTTCAAGCTGCGCGCCAGCAACTTTCGCGCGGGCGGCCTCGACTTTCGCATCCGCCGAGAGCGCCGCGGCCTGCGTGCTGGAAAGCTGGCTGCGCTGCGCGGTGATGGAAGCGTCAGCCTGCGTCAGCTGCGCGTCAGCCGTGCGGCGGGCGGCTTCTGCCTGCTCAAGGCGGGCCTTCGGATACCAGCCCTTCTCGGCGAGTTCAGCGAGGCGTTTCTCGTCGGACGACGACAGGTCAGCCGAAGCGTCTGCGGTTTCACGCGCGGCGCGCGCCTCCGCCAGCGTGTCGCGCTGAACGGTGATGCTGGCGCGGGCCTGCACAGCGTCGGCTTCCGCCTCCGCCAGCTCGGCCTTCGCGAACGCCAGCCTGGTTTCGAATTCGTCGCTGTACAGCTCGATCAGCAGGTCGCCGCGTTTGACCGCCTGGTTCTCGGCGACGTGCACCGTTTTCACATAGCCTTCGACCTTCGGCGTCACGCGCGCGATGTCGGAGCGTAGCTGGGCGTTGTCGGTCGAGATGTTGAAGCGGCCATTCAGGAACCAGTCGCCGCCCAGATAGAGCAGGCCGACGCCGACTACGGTTGCCACGCCGATCAGGATTTTCTTGCGAAGACCGCCCTTGGCGCCGCCGGCCGCGACTGGAGCCGGAGCCTCGGGCGAGGCGGAAGTTGGGGGTGCGCCGGACGGCTGCGGAGCAGTCGTTGGGGCTTCCTGGTCGATTTTGACCGTCTTGAGCGCCATCTGAAGCTGTCCTGTCCGGGCCTACTGTCCCAACCGGTAAGCGCAGGATATGTAATCCCGGTTACGTTTCCGTTGAAATGTAACTACGTCATCACGAGTATCAAGTCCGTCAGTCCCCGGTTATCTCTAATAAGATGTCGCAGTCCGATTCCGCAGATGCCCCCCGTTCCGTAGCCGAGCCAGAAGGCCGGGCGGAGCTTCGCCGCGCCGCCTTCCTCAAGGCCGCTCGCGATGTGTTCCTCGAGTTTGGCTACGAGCAGGCCAACATGGCCGAGATCGTGCGCCGCGCCGGCGGATCGCTCTCCACGCTCTACGCCCAGTTCGGCGGCAAGAAGGGCCTGTTCGAGGCGATGATCGACAGCCGCGTCAGCGAGCTCACCGAACAGATGCACGTTGAACTCGCCACGCACGCCCCGCTGCGCGAGGGTCTGCGGCGGATCGGCGAAGCCTTCCTCACCAAACAGACCCAGGAAGAATCGCTCGACGTGATGCGCCTGATGGTGGCGCAGGCGAAGAAGTTCCCGGAGATCGCCGAGACCTGGAGCAAGCGCGCGCCCGAAGCCGTCCGGAAAGTGCTGGCCGACTATCTCGAGGACCGCGCGAAGGCGGGGGAGATCAAGATCGAGAATTTCGATCTTGCAGCACAGGTCTATTTCGATCTCGTCCGCTCCCGCATGCAGTTCCGTTCACTGCTGCTGCCGGCCTACCGCCCGACCGAAGCGGAGATCCGCGAGACCGTGGACCGCGCGGTGAAGGTCTTCATCGGCGGCATCGAGGCGCTCTAGCGCCCTTTGAAGTTGCCCGGCCGCCGCTCGGCGACAGACCTCACACCCTCCGCGAAGTCTTCCGTCTTCATCAGCCATTGCTGCTCGACGAACTCGTGGTCCGTTGCCGCGCGCACCGCCGCCGCCAGCTCCGCCCGCAGAGTCTTCCGCGTAGAGCGCACCGCCAGCGGCGCATTTTCCGCGATCTCCCGCGCCAGCGCATGCGCGGTCGGCAACAGGTTCTCCTGATCCGTGATCTCGTCCACCAGCCCGATGCGCAGCGCCTCGCTGGCGTCATAGCGCCCGCCTGTCAGGAACATGTGCGCCGCCGCTTGCCGCCCGACGAGCCGCGGCAGGGTATAGGTGAGGCCAAAACCCGGGTGGAAACCCAGCTTGGTGAAGTTCGCCGCGAACCGCGCCTCCGGCGCCGCCACGCGGAAATCCGCAACCAGCGCCAGCCCCAGCCCCGCGCCCACCGCCGCGCCCTGGATCGCGGCCACGATCGGCAACTCCTGTGCATAGAGCCGCACGGCCTGATCGTAGAGCGGATTGCTCGTCGGTGAATCGAGTCCAACCTCCGAAGCCCGCTTCGAAAGATCCGCCCCCGCGCAGAACACCTTCCCCTCGGTCGCCAGCACGACCGCACGGATATCGGCTTCCTTGCCCAGCCCCTCCAGCGCATCCGCCAGATCGCGCATGAGATCGACACTCACCGAATTGTTCGGCGGCTTGCGGATGGTGACGGTCGCAACATGCCCGTCGCGCACGATGTGAACGTCGCCGATGCGGTCAGTCATGGGATTCCGCGCAGTCTTTTTCTGATACTGTCTTGGTGCTCTTGCTTGAGCTGATTCACACAACGAAGGCGCTCATAAATTCTGTCATTTAGCCTTTTGCCCTCAGCGTCGTTGCGGTGTTTGTCCATCCATTCGTATTCGGCATCAGTAAGACGGCGTCCACAACGAGCTGTAAGGAACTCCTCTAGCCACGGGATGCCGTCGCCCAATTGTCTTGACTGGCCGAACACGGTGTAGAACTCCGATGCGTCCAATAAAATCAAATCATCCGATCTTGTCCGCACTATCTTCTCAACGAACGCTTGAGGTGCGTCGTAGTCCGCTAAGGCGGTAAGAAACACGTCATTGCCGCGGCCAAATTCACGCTCCGCCGAGGTAGCATCCAATTGCGCATTTATCTCCGGAGCGAGATGGACCCGATGGAAACCAAGGGCGGGACGACCATTCTTGTCGTCATGAACGCCATAAATGCGTGCCGCCCCAGCGACGAAGATCAAAGCGCAAACGCTGTCGCAGCGGACCGGCTTTGGAAGCGTTTGCCAAGTTTGATGAACAAACTGACCTTCCGAAATTTCAGTCACCATCCAAGCATCTCGAATCAACTTGGCGATACTCAGGGCCTCCGAAAGACTGCCTCCAGGCGAATTCAGCGAGACCGAGACAGGTCCGCTGGTGCTCGCGAATGCTTCTCGAAACCTCTCAAAGTCTCCGCGTTCGATAACGCCCTCAATGTGAATCGTGTCGTGATCCAGCACCGTAATTGTGGCGCTATTCGCCATTGGGGCGTGCAGGGCAAACATGGTTGCCATGACGGTCGCCCGCGCGAGTGAATGGAAAGAAGACCTCACCTTTTCAACCCCAACAAATTCCTCGCCACCACCCACTTATGCACCTCGGTTGGGCCGTCGTAGATGCGCATCGTGCGCATCTGCGCCTGCATGAGCGCCAGCGGCAGTTCCTTGGTCATGCCCATGGCGCCGTACATCTGCATGGCATGGTCGAGCACTTCGTAGGCCATCTCAGTCGCGTAGGCCTTCACGGCGGAAATCTCGGTGCGCACGTCCGCTTGTCTGTCGAGCTTCCACGCCGTCTCGTACGTCATCAGCGTCGCCGCCTTGATCTTTGTGTACGCATCCGCGATCCACCACTGGATCGCTTGCCGGTTGGCCAGCGGCTCGCCGAACACCACGCGCTGCGGCGCATAGTCCAGCATCATGTCCAGCGCGCGCTGCGCCATGCCGATGGACCAGCTCGCCATCTGCAGCCGCCGCGTGGAGAGCCGCACCTGCATCGGCGCGAAACCCTGTCCCTCCGTGCCAAGCAGGTTCGCCGCCGGCACGCGGCAGTTCTCCAGCGCGACCTCATAGGTGAACTGCCCGCCGATCATCGGAATGCGGCGCAGCACGTTGAACCCCGGCGTGCCCTTGTCGACGAGGAAGGCGCTGATGCCGCCGCGCGCGCCCTTCTGCTTGTCGGTGACGGCCATCAGGATGGTGAAGTCCGCTTCCTGCGCGCGGCTGATCCAGATCTTGCGGCCGTTGATCACCCACTCGTCGCCCTCGCGCACCGCGCGCGTGATCATCGCGGCGGGGTCCGCCCCCGCGCCCGGCTCCGAAATGCCGATGGCCGAGACCGTTCCCTTCTGCACATAGGGCGCGAGATAACGCTCGCGCTGGTCCTCGTTCACCGTGGCCATCAGCATGCGCAGGTTCGGCGAGTCCGGAGGCAGGTGATAGGGAACGCACGTCTTCCCCATCTCGATGTTGACGCCGATCATCGCGACCGCCGGCAGGTCCGCTCCGCCGACATCCTCCGGCGCATCCAGCCCCCACAGCCCCATGTCCCGCGAGCGCGCATCGATCCGGTCGCGCTCCTCATGTGAGAGATACGCGCCATGCCCCTGCGCATCGCGCTCGAGCACTTTCGCTTCAAGCGGGATCAGCATCTCGCGCACAAACCGCGCGACAAGATCCTGCAACAGCCGGTGATCTTCCTCGAGCTCGAAGTTCATCGCCCATCTCCCGCCGGTCTTGCGCCGCTGGGGGAGATTGGACTTCTGCTGGAGCGAAGGGAAGCCATCTTCCCCCGCCTGCGGGGGAAGTACGGCGAAGCCGGGATGGGGGAGTCCGTACGGGGACTCTACCGACAAATCCCGTCGCAGCGTCCCCCATCCGGCGCTTCGCGCCACCTTCCCCGTGAACGGGGAAGGACGGGACTACAACCCCAACCGATAGAACCTGTTCGCCGTCCCGAAGAACAGCTCGTGCTTCTCGTCCTTGCTGACGCCTTTGGCGGTCAGCTTCAGCGCGTTCCAAAGCGTCGGGTAGTCGCAGCTGACTTCATCGACGGGGAAGTTGCTCTCGAACATGGCGCGCTTCGGGCCGAACGCCTCGATGCAGACTTCAATGTACGGGCTCCATTCTTTCGCGATCTGCTCGGAGGGCGCGCGCTTGTCCGACAGCATTGATGGGAAATTGCAGAACGGCATGGCGAGCCCGCCCAGCTTCACATGCACATTCTCGCATTTCGCCAGCGTGCGGATGCTCTGGCGCCACACGCCAAACCGTTCCGGCAGCTTGCCCGCATAGCTCGCGAGCCCAAGCGGCGTGCCGACATGATCCAGCACGATTGGCGTGCCGGGAAACTGCCGCGCCAGATCGATCACTTCCGGCAGCTGCGGCTCCAGCAGCCAGGCGTCGAATGACAACTCGCGCTTGCCCAGCTCCGCGAAGCCCTCGCGGAACTTCTTCTCCATCATCACGCCGGCCGGATTGCGGTTCAGCGGCCCCAGCACGCCCTGATCCGCATCGTACGACGTCGACCGCCTGATGCCTTTGAACCTCGCGCCGCCCGCCTGCATGTGCGCGTCCAGCACGCGGCCCACATCGGCGCCGGCCAGCAGCTCCGCCGCGCTCACGATCCCCGCGCAAGCCAGCGTCTTGCCATACATCCCGCTCGCCGCCATGGCCGCGACGCCGTTTACGAACTCCGTCTCGCCCACGCACTTCATCTCGGCGGGCCCATCGGCGCGATACATCGAGCGGCATTCCAGGAACACCGTCGCAGCGATGTTGTGGCCCGTGCCGGTATCCTCAAGCAGCTGGTCGAGCAGGTAGTGCCCCTTGCGATAGCTGATATGTTCGAACGGATGCTGGGGCGGCGGGATCAGATGCATCACCGGCCGTCTGTCCCACAGATGGTGGTGCGGATCGATGATCGGCAGGTCCGGCTCGATGATGGCTTCAGGCATGGATGTCGTTTCTCTCCCCGTGTCGGGGGCGACCATCCGTCAAATCCGATGGAAGGAAAAGCCTAGTTCAGGCCCTGGCGCTCGCGATACCAGGCGACGAACTCCTTCGCCCGCGCACTGGCTTCCGCCTCGACCTCGCCCCAGCTGAACGCATAGCGCGCCGCAAAGCCGCTGAGGCCCCATTCCTTGTACTGCTGGATGTGGTGCATCTCGTGCGCCCACAGGCCAAGCGAGCCGAGATAGCTTTCGTCCTTGAACACGATCGTGTCGATCAGCGTCACCGCCGCCGCATTCCCGTTGCGGATTGCAAAGCCCGCGACGCCCGCCCGGCTCACATCGCCGATCGTATAGCGCACGTTCTCCAGTAGCTCCGGAGGATAGAAGGGGATCAGCCCCTTCTTCACTTCCTCGGGGATCGGCTTTGAATTCGCCCGCACCGTGTCGCGCGACCGCTGCAGCGCCGAAGCAAGCGTCTCCGAAACGACATTGGCGCCGTACTGCGCCTGATAGCTCATGAAGCCGCGCGTGAAATCGACCAACATGCTGTAGCCGCCATTGCCTTCGGCAGGGGGGCGGCTGACGTAGTTGGCGCCGGCCGTGTTGGCCCCGGTCTGCGCGCCGGCTGTGGGGCCGAGCGCGAGCACCGCTGCGAGGGCAAGAAGAACAGGGCGGCGCATTAAATCCCCGACTCGATACGGCACAGAGCTGACCCGTAAGCCATGACGGATCGCCGATGAATTGGCCCTGAATGTGGCAGGGCGGGAATGTGGCGCAAGAGCGTGCAACAGTGGCGGAACCCTTTGTCTAGAAGGCCGGAGCGGCGGCTGACACGGCGCGCGACGCCCGCTAGCGTCGCTGCATCGCGGAGACGCTTGTGGCGCACCTGTTCATTTCGCACTCGACCCGCGACGGCGGCCCCATCGCCCAGCAGCTTGCCGCTGCGCTGGAAGGCGCGGGCCACCGCTGCTGGATCGCCCCGCGCGACGTGAAGCCGGGCGTGCCCTATCCGGGCCAGATCGTTACCGGCATCGAGAATTCCGGCGGCCTTGTCCTGATCGTGACGCCGGGCGCGAACGACAGCCCCGATGTGCTGCAGGAAATCCAGCTCGCCTCAACCGCGCGCAAGACGATCGCACCTGTCATCGTTTCGGGCTGCGCGCCGGGGCCGGACCTGCGCTACTATCTCGGCGTCCGCCATCAGATCCCGTGGAGCGATGCGCGGGCCACGACCGCCGAGCTCATGCGCTCCTTCCCGCCATCTGGCCCCGCCCCGGCAGGAAATCCGCTGGCCCGCCAGTTCGCCGAAACCCTCTCCAACCTTTCGGCCGACCAGGGCGAAGTCTTCGACGTGTTCATGCTCATGCCCGGCGAGCACAAGATCAACGTCATCAAGACCGTCCGCGAATACACCGGCTGGGGCCTCGCCGAGACAAAGACAATCGTCGAAGGCTTCCCGCCCGTCCGCGTCGGCATGTCCATGCCGAAGGCCCGTGCCGAACAAATGGTCCGCGACCTCAAATCCGTAGGCGCGACGATGATGCCGCTGGCGCCTCACAAGGCTTAGCGCGCCGCCCACGCCAGCGCACGCTGCAGGCAAGCGCGTATCCAGTCGGACTTGTGATCGTTGTAAGCCATCGAATCCGCGGGATTAGATGCCGCCGATTCGCGCTTGATCGCCTCATACGCCAGCGCCTCGTCGCGATGCGCGCGGAGATAATCGCGGAAGGCGACCTGCCGGGCGATGTTGTCGTTGCCTGTCGCGTAGAAATGGACGTGGAACAGGCGCTTCCCGTCACGTTCGAGTACGCAGTAACGGCGACCTTCGATGCCGAACTCACCGCGCCAGAGATAACCGAGCGCTTCGATGTCCGCGCGACGCCCATCCAGTTCGTCGAGATCGCGTACGACAGGCATCAGGTCGATTGTCGGCTTGGCGGCGATGCCAGGAATGGCAGTCGAGCCAATGTGCTCGATGCGCATGAAGATATCGCCCGCCGCCTCCGCGATCCGCGCGCTCTCCGCTAACGCCATGCCCGCCCACGCCGGATTGTGCGGCTCGAGCGAGACGCGCGTTGCGTCTGCTCGCCGTGCTTCGCGCTCATCCGCCATGGAAGAAATCGTGGATGCGTCGCGCCAGCGCCTCGTTTACGCCCTCGACGCTTTGCAGGTCTTCCACCGTCGCGCGGCTCACACCTTTTGCCGAGCCGAACTTGTGCAGCAATGCCTTCTTCCGCCGCTGGCCCACGCCAGTGATCTCATCCAGCGGGTTCTGCCCCGTCAGCGCGGCGGAGCGTTTCGCGCGGTGCGCGCCAATGGCCCAGCGGTGAGCCTCGTCGCGCAGGCGTTGCAGGTAATACAGGGCAGGGTCGTTCGGCGGCAGCTGGAACGGCGCGCGGTTCGGCCGGAAGAACTGCTCCCGCCCCGCATTCCGATCCGGCCCCTTCGCGATGGCGACAAGGTTCAGCACGCCCGGCGCAAAGCCGACGGCGTCGATCGCTTCACGCGCCGCAGAGAGCTGACCCATACCACCATCGATCAACACAAGATCAGGCCACGCATCCGGTCGTCGACCGCGAGAAACCACGTCAGCGGTCAGGATCAGCTCAGGCTTCTTGCCTCCCTCGGTCCGGAGGACTGGGGGAGGTGGATCGCTCGCACTTGCGAGCGAGACGGAGGGGGTTTCAAGACCGGGGTCATGTGGTGAGACCCCCTCCGTCGTCTGTCCCTGCGGGCCAGCCGCCACCTCCCCCGGCTTTGCCGGTGGAGGCAAGGCGTCCGCAAGAGGAACATTCAATTCCTCCCACTCCTTCTTCAGCCGCCCGAACCTGCGCCGCATCACTTCGCGCATCATGCCGTAGTCGTCGCCCGGTTCGAGTTCCTCGTCCTTGATGTTGAACTTGCGATAGCTGTTCTTCTCGAAGCCCTCAGGCCCGGCCACCACCATGCCGCCCACCATGTTCGTGCCCATGATGTGCGAGTTGTCGTAGACCTCGATCCTCTTCGGCGGCTCAGGCATGTCGAACACCTTCTGCACCGCCGCGAAGATCTTCGCCTGGCTCTGCGTCTCCGCCAGCTTCCGGCCCAGCGCCTCGCGCGCATTCAACTGCGCCTGCTCCACGATGCGGAGCTTCTCGCCACGCTGCGGCGTCCTTATCTCCACCTTGTGCTCGGCCTTCATCTCGAGCGCGTCAGTCATCAGCTCGACTTCCTCGATGTCGTGGCTGAGCAGAATCATCTTCGGCACGGGCTTGTCGTCATAGAACTGCGCAAGGAACGCGGTGAGAATCTGTTCGGGCGTGTCATCGCGATCGTGCTTGGGATACCAGACCGTGGCCCCCCAGTTCTGCCCCGCGCGGAAGAAGAAGGCCTGCACGGCGGAAGCCCCCGCCTCGCAATGGATGGCGAACACGTCCGCCTCCACCAGTCCTTCCGGGTTTACGCTCTGCGACTGGCGCACAGCCGCCAGCGCGCGGATGCGATCGCGCAGGCTCGCCGCCCGCTCATAGTCCATGTTCTGCGCCGCGCGCTCCATCTGCGCCGCCAGCTGTTCCTGCAGCGTCTCCGCATCGCCATTCAGGAAGCGCTCCGCCTCGCGCACCAGATCGCGATATTCATCCAGCGGAATGATCCCCACGCACGGCGCCGAACACCGCCCCATCTGGTGCAGCATGCAGGGCCGCGATCGCGTCGCGTAGATGTTGTCCGTGCAGGTGCGCAGCAGGAAAACCTTCTGCAGCGTGTCGATCGTCGCATCGACGGCCCCCGCCGAAGCGAACGGGCCGAAATACTGTCCCTTGATCCGCTTTGCCCCGCGGTGCTTCAGCGCCTGCGGCGCCTCATGGTCCTCGCGGATCAGAATGTGCGGAAAGCTCTTGTCGTCGCGCAGGATGATGTTGAAGCGCGGCTTCAGCTTCTTGATCAGGTTCGCTTCGAGAAGCAGCGCTTCGGTTTCACTTGCGGTGACAACAAATTCCATCGACCGCGTCAGCGAGATCATCCGCGCGATACGCTGCGTCTGCCCGCCGATCTTGGCGTAGCTGCCAACGCGCGCCTTCAGGTTGCGCGCCTTGCCGACATAGAGCAGCTCGCCCGCCTCGCCGAACATGCGATAGACGCCCGGTTTGCCGGGCAGGCGGCTCACCTGGTCGCGGATCACGTCCGGGCCAGAAACCCGCTTCTTCTTCGTCCCGTCCGCCTCAAGCACATCGACGCCGGAGGATATCTCCTCGGCTTCCATCTCGATCTCTTCCGGAAGCTCGTCCTCGGCCTCGACTTGGAGGTCTTCAGCGGGGTCTTCGGGAAGATCCTTGGGCCCGTTGTCGGGTTCTGGGGGATCGGTCGATTCCATGAGGCATAGGTAGGCTACCCCGGCTCCGGGTTCAAACGTCCGTGCAACCCGATTGCGGCAGGCTATGCCCCATGCTCTGTCAGCAGTGAGACGTCAGGGGAGACTCCCATGAAGCGACTTCTGGCCATTGCAGCCGCGCTGTCTCTGGCCGCCTGCGCTGGCACGCCCGCCGCCCCCGCAAAGCCGCGAGTCGATGCGTGGTATTCCGCCGAAGGGGTCGGTGCGATCGCCTCGCTGAACCTGCACGAAACGAATTCGGGCTGGGAGGGGCGCATGTGGGTCTCCCCCGGCCGTGCCTGGCCCATCCGCAGCGTCGTCCAGTCGGGCGATACTCTATCCTTCCTCGTCCCGGGCCTCATGGCCAGTTTCTCCGGAACGAAGAACGGGCAGGGCTGGTCCGGCGAATGGTCCACCAGCAGCGCCAAAACTCTCGTCGCGTTCGAGCCCGCCGAGACGCCTGCCGAAGCCGTCGGCCGTTTCGTCACGCTCGCCGGCGGCCGCCAGATCTACATGAACTGCCAGGGCGCGGGCTTGCCTGCCGTCATTTTCGATTCCGGCGCCGGCGGCGGCTATCAGGCCTGGAAAGGCGTTCAGGAAGAGATCGCGAAGACGAACATGGCCTGCACCTACGATCGCGCCAGCGTTGGCGGCAGCGACCCCGGCCCGCTGCCCCGTGATGCCGCTGCCGTCGCCAACGACATCGACGCGATCCTCACCGCTGCGAAAATCCCTGCGCCCTACATTCTCGTCGGCCATTCGCTCGGCAGCTATCATATACGCCAGTACGCCAATACGCGCCTCGACAAGGTCGCCGGCATCGTGCTCGTCGACCCATCCGGCGACAACCAGCGCGCGCTGTTCGCCGCCGCCATTCCCAAGATCACCTCGATCCCGGCAGGGAACTTCGATGAGGAAGTCTGGCGCAGCTGCGTCGCGAAACTGCACGGCGTGCTCGTGTCCCGCACCGATCCGTCGATCAAGGATTGCCAGGGGAACGACTCCGAGATCGTCGACGGCGGCTTTTCGGCGATCCATGCGATGGAGCACACAAGCCTGAAGCAACTCACCGACTCGCGTCGCTCCTACGGCAATCTGCCCATGATCGTCCTCTCGCGCGGCGAGTATGAGAAGGGCATGCCGCCGGAGTTCGACGCCGCCGATCGCGAAGCGATGAAGAATATCTGGACCAGCCTCCACCGCGACATGACGGCCCTGTCCAACAAGGGACAGAACCGCGAGATCCCCAACGCCGGCCACTTCATCCAGACCGACGCGCCGCAGGCAGTGATCGACGCGATCCACGAGGTGATCGCGGTCGCGCGGCCGACATAGTCCCGTCTTCTGCGCGTTCGCGACGATGTAACCATCAACTAGGCTACTCGCTAGAATCGCCCCGAAACCCGGATGCCGTATGACCGCGTGCCGTACCCGCCGGTCGCGGCGCGCGTCTCTATGCTCGAAAGGCTGGCGGGATTTGTGCGATCCGGCGTGTAGAAGCGGCGCTCGCGCACCTCTTGTGGCAGAAGCACGTCCGCCACCGTAAAGCGCACAAGCAGACCCGGGATCGCGGTTGTTTCGACGTAGAGGTCCAGATTGGCCTCGTCCCACTCAGTCGTACGAAGTTCGCGCAGCCGGAAAAGCTGCACGTTGTCCCCGCGCTCATACAGTGCACCCCATACCAGCTTCCACTCTGGCACGGGCTGCCGGTAGTCGATCGAATAGCTCCAGTCGGCCTCATCGGAGAAGCGGCGAGACTCTCCCGTCACCGGATCGTCCACCCGCGTTTCCTGCAGCGTGCTTTTCAGGCGCAGTTCACCGCCCTTGATGCCTACTGCATCCAGCGGCGCTGTGGCGTCGATCTTCATGCCTGTCCGCCGGCCATCGCCGAGATTGCCGGGCCCATCGAAAAGGCCGGCAATGGGAATCTGGTCCTGCACGTCTTCGACTTCATCGTGGAACAGGGAAAGGAAGAGAACACCCTTGGCGCCAAAGCGATGTTCCCAGTCGAGTTGGGCGCGCCACGTCCGCTCGGGCTCAAGGTCGGGGTTGCCGAGATCGACGGTGCCGTCAAACAGGGACACGGCGCTTGCGAACTCGCTGAAGTCCAGCTGGGCGACGTCGCGCTCAAGCAGGAAGCGGAGCTGGTTGACGGCATTGGGCGACCAGGTCGCGCCCAAACGCGGCTTGAAGTAGGTGAAGTCGCGCTCCTGCGTGGCGTCGCCGGTCTGGCTTATTGTCGAAGTTTCGACGGTCAGCGCCGCTTCGATCTTCAGGTTGTCAGACAGTCGCCAGACGTCGGACACGAACGCTTCCGAGCGTGTTTCCTCGACGCGCGTATTCGCGACCGGCGGGGTTCCGTTGATGGCGCCCGCAACTGTCTGCACCCGGATGTCGAGGGCGCTATCCAGATAGTTGAAGGCGAACTCACCGCCAAAATCCACCGCATGCCCGTTGTCAGGTTTCCATGAAAATACACCACGGCCGAGATACTCGCCGCTGTCGGCGCCACGTTCGATGAACGTGTCACGGAAGGCGCCGGCGGCGAAGCGGGTGGAGTAGCGCTCGCTGGAGCCTGTATGCTTGTCGGAGGCCAGGCCGATCAGCTTGAAAGACATTTCGTCCGACAACCGGCGTTCCCAGTCGCCGCCGACCTCCGCCGCCCAGGCGTCGTCGCCGGTCACCTTGCTGTCGTCTGTCTGCGTCAGCACGCTGGCCGTATTGAAGGTCTGTGAGAATGTATGCCGCCCGTCGCGCGACGGTGTGATCTGTGCGTTCAAATTGAACGCGTCCATCTCCGTCGGCTTCCAGCTGGCGCGCCCGCTCAGCTTGTATTCCCAGTAGCTCCCCTGCAGGAATTCCGGCCCCTGCGAGACCAGCGCGCCTGCCGGCGTCTCGACGCGCTTGTCGTACTCGATCCGCCCGCGCCGCGACGGCTGCGCCTGCAGCGCCACATTGAAATTGACATCGCCGAGCTTGAAACCGCTGGTCAGGACCACGAGCGGGTTCACGCTCTGCGATGGATCTAGCTGGCTTGCCTGCACAACGAAGGTATTGGTCGCCGCGGCATCGCGGGGCTTCAGCCGTACATCGGCGAGAAGCGTCTGGCCGCTGGCGTCGCCACGATCGCCGCCGCCGGAATAAATGTCGATTCTCAACACATCGCGCGCCGCGATCCGCGAGAGTTGCTCGGCCAGTGGCGTTTTGGAACTAGGCCGCTCGCCGTTGATCAGGACGTTGCCTGCTGCACCGGCAAAGCCCCGCCTGTCGTCGCCGCTGTCGAGGGTGAAGCCGGGCAGGCGCTTCACCATGTCCTCGGCCGTAACCGGGTTGAACGGCGCGAAGAACTCCTGGGCGTAGGTCTGGGCAGGCCCGCCGCGTTCACGCGCCTCCTGCGCAAGGGAGGGCGCGCAAACCGCAAGCATGGCTGCGGAAACGAGGAGGCAGGCAGGTGGGATGGCCTGCCTCCTCTTGCGGACGAACCGTCCAATCATAGGGCGTATTCTTCCCTTCACCGGCTTCTGGGTGGGCCGGATGATTTATACCTAAGTCTAAATCTTGATTCAGCGCAAGCGGGTGCGGATCACGCTGTTGCGCCGTTTAGAAACACATCTGCGAGATCGGCCAGCATGGGGCGCAACGCGCCCTTGCGCGGATCGTGCAGCCACTGAATCACCGCGCCCGACAGCAGGCTGTCGTACGCTGTCGCCAGCACCTCGGCGGTTTGCGCGCGCGTGATCTCGCCGCGTTCCTGCCCCCGTCGGAAAATGCTGACCAGCTGGGCAAAGGCCTGTTCCCGCAGGCCGGGCGACTCGCCCGACCCGTCGAGACCCATCGAGACCTTGCGAATTTCGGCGAACACTTCGCGATAGAGCGCCCTGTTGGCCTCGATCCCGCGCGCCATGTGGTCGAACAACTTCCTCAGCGACACCGGGGCCGGCGTTCGCGTATCTGAGACAGCGTTCGACAGCAGGTCGCAATAGCTCCGCAGCGACCGCGCTGTGATGGCGTCGAGCACAAGCTGCTTGGAGCCGAACTGGTTGAACACGGTCGCCCGGGAAACATTTGCTTCCCCCGCGATGTCCTGCATGGACGTGTCGTGAAGCCCGCGCGTTGCGAACAGTTTCTCGGCGGCCTTCAGAACAAGCGCGCGCGTTTCCTCGCCGTAGGTGCGTACATCGCGCGGCTTGCGGGGGCGAATGCTCACGCCGCCGCCGGCGCCTCTTCCACCTTAGACCCACACCGCCTCAACACCTCGGCATAGCCTTTCGTGATGCGCATGCGCTCGCGATAGCCTTTGCCCAGCAGCAGCTTGTGCGTCTTCTCGAGATTGTAGCAGGGCACGTACATGAAGCAGTGGTGCTCGCAGTGATAGTGCACCCAGAACGGCGCGATGAAGAGCCGCTCCAGCGGATTGGCGATCGTCGTCCGCGCATGCGTGAACGGATCGTCCTGCGTGTTGACCATCGCGTGCTCGGCCATCGAGCGCAGGCGCGTCACCAGCGGGAACCACGTCGCCATCGGCACGATCCAGAGAGCGAGCCACGCCCACCAGTATCCCAGCGCCGTCGTCAAGCCGAAGATCACCGCTTGCACAACCCAGAAACGCAGGCCGGGATTATCCGGCACGCGCGGCGGCTTGCGCTGCTTGCCCTTGAGGTGCTCGATGAACGGCGCGATGCGCTGCTTGAAGAATGTCTGGCCGGTGAGGTCGCGAACGAACTTCCGCCAGATCGATCCCTTGCTCACAGGGAAGGGGCGCGACAGCACGAGATCCGGGTCTTCCGGCTGCTCGGTATATTTGTGGTGGGTCAGGTGATACGGGCGATAGCGCTTCAGGCTGCCGCCCACGGCCGATCCGCACAGCCACTCCGCCATCCAGTCATTGAGCTTCGCATTGGGATGCAGCGTGCCATGCGCCGCTTCGTGCTCGAGAATGGCCAGGCCCAGCTGCCGCGTGCCGATCAACATCACGGCGAGAACGTAGGTCGCGGGATTCGGGAAGGCGATGAACAGCGCGCCCGCGCCGATGATCACGGCCCAGGCCGACAGCACAAGCGCCGGGCCTTTCCACACGGATTGCGTGGAAACCTTCGCCCACTCCTCGGGCGTGAAGATCGTCTTGGGGTCAACGCGGGTCACTGAAGGCATGGGCGGAATGTATCAGATGCGGCTGGGGATTGCAGGGGCCGCAAGGTCGCGTTGCGCAGGTAAAGAATACCGTAACGGCAGGCTGGCAAAGGGCTGATCGCGCCCCCACGCGTTAAGCCGCCGCCCCCACCGTGTAGCGACGAAGTCGCGAGACGGTGGGGGCGGTCGCAACTGTAGGAAACAGCTGTATCCGGACTGTAGGACGCAGAAAAAACATCCCGCCTGATTTCAGGGGCCTGGCCCGCAAAACTGTAGGACGCAGCTGTTTTCTTTCAGCCGGGCAGGTGACCGGGCGCATACTCCTGCCTATCGCTTCCGCATGGAAGGGCAGCCGATCACTGTTCACCGGCGCGGGGGCGATGCGTTCGAGCGTGGAGATAAGGTCCTCGAAGAAGGATCAGCTCAGCCCCTGCGTATGTCGAGGTCAAGCCATCGGCCAAGTGGGGAGGATATCCGGGGATCGTGGCCGAACATCCACGACCCGCACGCCACCGGCGATACCAACGGCAGAGGGGTGAAACGATCCCCTTGTCCGAGGCCGGCGAACCAACGAGCGCGGGGACGCGGGATGTCGCGTTTCTCTTCTCACTACCGGTAGCTGCCGCAAGGCAGTCGCCCAATCACGCGGGCCATCCCGTGTCCCCGGCCCTTCCGGGCCAGAGCTACAGCATCCCAGGCGGTGAGCACCGGCCTGACGGAGAGATCACGCCCACGCCCCATGGTTCGACGGGCTCACCATGAGGCTGAACCACCAGCGCACGAGTAGCCCTCAAGGTGAACAGTGAGCGAAGCGAACGCCAGTTTATCCTGAGCCCGTCGAAGGATCGAACCACGAGGGCGTGCTCACAAACGCAAGCCAAACTCCGAGGCCGGTCCGCCCTGTGCATTCCTGGACATTCCGGCTAACTAGACCCGCAGATTCGATCCAAGGACGACCCAATGACCGCGCGCACGCTTCGCGAATATCTGGCGGACCCGAAAGGGGACGGAAATCCCGCCCCGCGCGAACTGTCCGTGCTCATCGAAGCCATCTCGGATTCCTGCCGCACGATCTCCTATCTCGTTTCCCGCGGCGCTCTGGCCGACATTCTCGGCTCGGCAGGAACCGGCAACGTGCAGGGCGAGGAGCAGAAGCAGCTCGACGTCCTCGCCAACGACGAACTCATGGCGATGGCGAAAGCCTCCGGCGTTGTCGCCGCCGCCGCATCCGAAGAGGAAGACGAAGCCCGCCCGATCACCGCTGGCGCACCCTACCTCCTGCTGTTCGATCCGCTCGACGGTTCGTCCAACATCGATGTGAACGTTTCCATCGGCACGATTTTCTCGATCCTGCCGGCGAAAAGCGGCGAGGGCGCCACGCCCTTCCTCCAGACCGGGCGCAACCAGGTCGCCGCCGGCTACTGCGTCTACGGCCCGCAAACTACCCTCGTCCTCACGCTCGGCGCGGGCGTCGCCGCCTTCACGATGGATCCGCCCACCGGCCAATTCGTTCAAACGGGCACGAACATCCGCATCCCGGAAAAGACCAAAGAGTTCGCGATCAACATGTCGAACATGCGCCACTGGGCCAATCCCGTGCGCGCGTACATCGACGAATGTCTCGCCGGCGATGCAGGCCCACGCGCCAAGAACTTCAACATGCGCTGGATCGCTTCGATGGTGGCCGACGTCCACCGCGTCCTCTCGCGCGGCGGCGTCTTCATGTATCCTTGGGACAAGCGCGAACCCGGCAAGCCCGGAAAGCTCCGCCTCATGTACGAAGCCAACCCGATGTCGCTTCTCGTCGAACAGGCCGGCGGCAAGTCGTTCGACGGCAAGCAGCAGATCCTCGACGTGCAACCCACCGGCCTCCACCAGCGCGTCTCGGTGATGCTGGGATCGAAGGAAGAGGTCGAGAAGCTCGAAGCGCTCCATCGCGCCTAGAGTTAGCGGCCGAGGCGTTCCCGCGCGGCAGTCAGTATATTCGCATTGCAACGCGAGCAGGCGGCGGCGGTCATCTGCATCTTGCTGCCGACGTTTGCGGTGACGAACCTGTAGTTGGCATGACCGCAGGCCGGACACGTGGGAAGCAATGTCATGACAGCGTGCGGCGTCATCTGGCGTTCTTTTTCGCTCATCGTCGGTTGCTCCATTGGCAACCGTCAGGGTTGAAGATGGTTGCTAACGACTTGCTGACATGCGGCCTTTGTGCGCGGCTTGGCATACCCAATCTGGGTAGCGGCCGCCTGGCTCTTCCAGATGTCCTTAACGACGCACGGCTACCAGTGCGTCTCTTGCTGGAGAGGCACATGGCGGACACTGGCGGAAACTTTGCCCTTCTTATCGAACTGGCGAAGGAAAACTCTAGCGAGAAGCGGCGCGAGCTTCTTCGCAAGGTAACCGACGTGTTCCTGTCCGCGTCCGAGCCGCGCTCGGAACGTGAAGCCGAGCTCTTCGATGAAATCGTGGGCGCCGTCGCCGCCGACCTCGAAGTGCAGGTCAGGGCCGAACTCGCCCGCAAGGTCGCGGCAAGCCGGTTGTCGATCCGCCGCACAGCCCGCCGGCTCGCATTCGACCAGATCGAGGTGGCGCGCCCGGTCCTCGAGAATTCACCCGCGCTCACGCAGAGCGACCTTGTGGATGTGATCCATCACACGACCCAGGATCACATGATGGCCGTCACCAAACGCCCCGATCTGGGCGAAAAGGCCTCCAGTGCGCTGGTTGCCAAAGGCAGCGATACCGTCGTTGCCTCGCTTCTCGGAAACCCGCTGGCGCGGATCAGCCGCGAAACGTTCGAACGCGTCGCCGATCGCGCGCAGACAAGCCCAGCCCTCCACGCGCCTTTTGTTCGCCGCAAGAACGTTCCGCTCGACCTGCTGAACGCCGTTTACCTGCGCGTGTCAGCCGAGCTTCGCAAGGAAATCATCGGCAAGTTCCAAGGCGCCTCGACCGAAGACATCGAAGCTGCTTTCGAAGCCAGCCGCGAGCATCTGTCGACGGAGTACGGCACCCTGCCGCGCGACTACCAGCTTGCGAAGGAATATGTCGACGAGCTTCAGAAGCGCTCGGCCCTGCAGCCTTCCTCGCTCGAGGCTATGCTGCGCGACAATAAGCATACGTCCTTCGTGATCGCGTTCGCGCGTCTGGTCGGGGTGGACTACGATCTGGCCAATCGTCTCGTCGAGGCGCGAGACGTCGATGGGCTCGCTCTGTTGTGTCGCGCTGCCGGCTTCCAGCGCAATCTGTTCGTCACGCTGTGCATGATGATCCTGGGCGGCGGCGGCGGGCTGGCGAAGGCCGAACGCTACGGCCAGATGTACGAGCACGTGCCGGTTGTCGCCGCGCAGCGAGCCCTGCGCTTTTGGAAGATCCGTTCCGTGGGTCAATCGGCGGCGGCCTGATCGGTTAGCCGCCCCGCGCGGCTTTCGCAAAACGCTCCAGCGCCGCCATAGCATCGTCATGCGCCGCAACGCTCGGCTGCTTGCGCGGCATTCGGTTCCAGGCATCGAGCGCCGCGATCTTGTAGGCCTCGGCGAGCGTCGGATAGTTGAACGTGTTCTCGACAAAGTAGTCGAGCGTGCCGCCAAGGTTCAGCACCGCCTGGCCGATATGGATCAGCTCGGTGGCGCCTTCGCCGACAATGTGAACGCCCAGCAGCCGCCGCGTCTCGATCGAGAAGATCATCTTCATGAAGCCGGCATTCAGCCCCATGATCTGACCGCGCGCAGTCTCGCGGAATCGCGCCACACCGCACTCATACGGAATGCGTTTCTCGCGCACCTGCTCCTCGGTCATGCCGATCGTCGACATTTCCGGCACGGAGTAGATGCCATACGGGAAGAACTCCGGCGGCGCTTGAGCCGGCGCATCGAAAGCGTTGCAAGCAGCGATCCGTCCTTGCTCCATCGATGTGGAAGCAAGACTCGGGAAGCCGATCACATCGCCGACCGCATAGATGTGTGACTGCTTCGTGCGGAACGTCGCGCGATCGACTTCGATCTTGCCGCGCTCATCCGTGCTGAGCCCGCAATTCTCCAGCTCCAGCGCGTCCGTCGCGCCCTTGCGGCCGGCCGCGAAGAGAACCATCTCGCTCCAGACCTGCCGGGAATCTTCCAGCTCGATCAGGCACGCATCCGGCGCAGGCCGCGTCACCTTCTTCACCTTGCTGTCCATGCGTAGCGACATGCCCCGGTCGCGTAATTCGTGGATGAACTCATCCACCAGCTCGCGGTCGATGAAAGGCAGCAGCGCATCGTTCGGCTCGATGACGGTGACTTTCACGTCCAGCGCCGAGAAGATCGTCGCATACTCGATACCGATCACGCCGCCGCCGATAACGGTCAGCGAACGGGGCAGGCGCTTCAGCTCGAGAATCTCGTCCGGGTCGAGGATTGCATCGCCATCGAACGGGATATGGCGCGGCCGATACGGCTCCGTGCCGACCGCCAGAATGAATTTCGGCGCCGTGAACCGCTGCGGGCCCATATCCGTCGCCACCTCGATATGCAGCGGATCGATGAACCGTGCTTCGCCACGAACCCATTGCACGCTGTTGCGCGCGAACTGGTGCTCGAGAATCTCCACCTCATGCTCCAGCGTGATCGACAGACGGCGCCGCAGATCCTCCGCCGTGATCTGCTGCTTGTTCCGGTGCGCACGACCATAGAACCCACGCTCGCGCCATCCCGAAAGGTTCAGCACCGTCTCGCGCAGCGTCTTCGACGGGATCGTTCCCGTGTGCACGCAAACGCCGCCAACGCGCTTCCCCTTCTCGACGACGAGCACGGACTTCTTGAGCTTCGCCGCCTGCACGGCCGCGCGCCTTCCTGCGGGTCCGGACCCGATGACGATGAGATCGAACGCCTGCATGGCGGACACACTCCTCCGGCGAGGAGGCTGCCGCTGATTTGGTTAACGGCTCTTAACTGCCGTCTGCCTTCAGGTTCCGATCGAGAAACGCAAGAATTGCAGGCGTATCCTGCGGCGCGGGCCCGTGCCCGGCGCCGTGCATCATGTAGACGAGGTCATGCCGCGTCGCCACGTCGAGCGGGGGAATGCCGTCCACGCCCTCCTTGCCGAACAGGCGCCAGACCGGCGTCGCCAGCCGCGCGGCGAGGAATTCGCCATAGGGGTCCGACCACGCATCCGTCTCGCCCGTGATGATCATCAGCGGCCGCGGCGCCATCATCGCCATCACCATGTGCGCATCGATCGGCAAGGACGAAGGGCTTGCGCCATAGCTGTTCCAGCGCGGCGCGAACCACCACGGGAACGCCGCCGCGACATGGCCGATGGTCTCGCCATAATTCCGCTTGCTCAGCGACCCACCGCCTTCGCCAGCACAGACGGAGATCACAGCCGCGAAACGTGGATCGTTGGCGCCGGCCCACAACGCCGTCTTGCCCAGCCGCGAGATGCCATAGAGCGCGATGCGCTTGCCATCGACAGCGGAATCCAGCGCGAGGTGATCACGCACCAGCGACAGCCCGTCGGCCCATGTCGCGACCGAGCCTGCATCATTCGCCTTGCGCGCTAGATCGTCGACGGCGCCATAGATTTTCCGCAGGCCCAGCTTCGCGCCGTTCGCGATATCCGGTTCGATCTGGCCGTAATAGACCATCGCCACGCCGTATCCCGCCGCAAGGAAAGGCGCGATGTCCTGCTTGGCGATGGCGCGCGCCTCGCGGCCGGGCACACGCCGGCCATCCATCCAGCCATCGATCTCCTTGATGCCAGTGTCGTCCACCATCACCACGCTGGGGCTAAAATTCACCATCAGCACGGTCGGCGATGGTCCCTTCGCATTTGCGGGCGTGTACAGCAGCACGTCGATCGCGTGCGAGCCGAGATCGGTCGTCGCGGTGATCGTCGATTGTGAACGCAGCGCCTTGCCGCCGAACGCGGGCACAGCGCGCTCGGAATAGTCATGCTTCAGCGTCGCTTTGCGCGTTGTCGCGACGGAGGGCGAGACGCCATACTGGTTGTCGATCAGCAGCTGGCGGATTTCCGGACGGCGCTGGCCCAGCCAGTCATCCGTATTCTCGACGCGCCGCCCATTGCCCGCGACCAGCAGGTTCGGCTCGCTGATCGTGCCGACATTGGCTTGCGTGTAATTGACCGCGATGCCGTTGCGAACCTCGCCGGGCTGGTCCTTCAGGTAGGACGGGGCCAGCGGCGGATGACCCATCTTCAGCTCGTCCTCGCTCCACGGAAGCGAGAAGGCGCAACCTCCGAGAGCGAGCAGGCCGAACAACACCAACGCACGCATACTACCTGCCTCCGAGAACCATCGGCGCCAGCGTGAGGCCGACAATCGTCAGCACCACCAGCGCGCACAGGTTCATCACGAGCCCCCGCCTGATCATGTCTGCCTGTTTTACCTTGCCCGTGCCATAGGCGATCGCATTCGACGCCGAGCCCACCGGCATGGCGAAGCCCATGGACGCCGCCATCGCCGCAGGAACAATGAAGGCCGCTGCGCCCAGCGTGTTGCTGCTCGCCGCCAGTGAGATCAGCACAGGGCCCATCAGCGAGATCGTTGCAATGTTGGAGGCGAACTCGGTGATCACGATCACCAGCAGCCCGACCATCAGGATCACCAGCGCCGGATGCAGATCCGCAACGCCTTCGAGGCTCCGTGCCAGATACATCGACAGGCCCGAAAGCTCCGCCGCCGCCGCGAGCGCTAGACCGCCGCCGAACAACAGCAGGATACCCCACGGGATTTTCTGCGCGTCATCCCAGACAAGGATCGGCCGGTTCGCCCCGCCGCCTGCGGGCACGATGAAAAGCAGCAGCGCCCCCAGGGTCGCGATCATCGTGTCGACATGCCCGCCGTCGATGCGTGCCCCACCCAGCAGCGCCGTGCCGATCCAGTCCGCAATCAGGGTCGATACCATCCAGAGTCCGGCGATCAGGAAGAAGATCGTCGCCGTCCGCCCCTCCGGCGTCGTCAACGGGCCAAGCTTCGACAGTTCGGCTTTGACGCGCGCCTGTGCGCCCCGCGCGCCCTCCGCATCGATCTTGAGACCCCGCGAGAGAATGAACCACGCGATCGGCAGCAGCACGATCACCACGGGCACGCCGACGGCCATCCACTGGCCGAATGAAACTTCCAGTCCCTGCGCCCGCAACTGCGTCAATGCGATGCCATTGGGCGGCGTGCCGATGGGCGTCGCGAGGCCGCCGACCGTCGCCGCGTAGGCTATGCCCAGCACAAGGGCCGCCGCGAACTTCGGGTTCTCGCGGCCATTCACCGCCGATCCGGCCGCAACAGACAGCGCAAGCGGCGTCAGGATCAGCGACGTTGATGTGTTGGAAATCCACATCGAGATGAAGGCGGCCGCCAGCAGGAATCCACCCAGCATCAGCTTGGGGTTCGCGCCGCCACGCGCCACCAGGCCATAGGCGATACGCGTGGAAAGTCCCCAGCGCTCAATGGCGATGCCGATCAGGAATCCGCCTATGTAAAGCAGCACGATCGGATTCGCATAGTGTGCGCCGAGATCGCCGAGATTCAGCAGGCGCTCATTGGCGAGCGGAGCAGCGAGTCCGTCCCGGCACAGGCCTTCCGTCGCGCAGGCCAGCCTTCCGCGGGCATCGGTGCCGACATCGATGCCGATCAGCGGCACGGCGATGATGGGCAGCAGGGCGGTCGCGGCCAGTGGCAATGCCTCGGTGATCCACCAGGTCGCCATCAGGATCAGCATGGCCAGCACAAGCCGTGCTTCCCACGCCAGATCAGCCACAGGTAGCAGCAGCGACGCGACAGCCAATGTCGGCCCCAGCCAAAGGCCCACCCGCGCCGCGGGGCCGGTCGATCCGGCGATTTCGCTTGGCGGTGGCTGGCTGGCTTCCGGCATGTCTCTCGCTGTTTCTGGCCCGACTTCCGGCGAACCTAGCACGCGAGAACGCGAGGGGAAGTCGCGCCGCGCGAGGCGCTGGCTCGCGCTTGCATCACGACTCTGCCACAAGAGGGCAATGCTCGACGTCGTCCTTTCGCTGGTGCCGGTATTCTCGCTGATCGCCCTCGGCGCGGTGCTGCGCCGATTCAGCCTGTTGACCGCTGAAGGGTGGGGATCGCTCGAACGTCTCACCTATTTCGTGCTGTTTCCGCCGTTGATGTTCATGAGCATCGTCAACGGCTCGTTCGCCAGCGACGAAGCGCTGTGGCTCGGCCTCGCGCTGGCGGGAACGGTGATCACCATGGCGGCGCTGATGCTGCTGGCGCGGCCTCTGCTGGCGAAGGATGGACCGCAATTCTCGTCGGTATTCCAGGCCGGCATTCGCTGGAACGGCTATGTGGCATTGGGCGTGATCGCCGGCCTGCACGGAGAGATTGGCGTCGGCCTTTCCGCCATCGGCTTTGCCGTGCTTGTGCCGATCAACAACGTCATGAGCGTGCTGGTGCTCAGCCGCTATGCCAGCGAAAAGCCCGCGCCCTTCCTGCGCGTGCTGCGCTCCGTCGCCACAAACCCGCTGATCCTGTCCACCGTGCTGGCGATCATCCTCGTCTCGCTCGGCGTGCGGATCACCAAGCCTGTCGCGGACACGCTGACCTTGCTGGGCGACGCCACGGTGTCGCTGGGCCTGATCTGCGTCGGCGCCGCGCTCGACTTCGGTTCCATGAAGGCCGCCAGATGGCCGCTGGTCGCCGGAACGCTGTTGCGTCTCGTCGTGATGCCCGGTGTCGCCGCCGGCCTGTGCTTCGCCATCGGTCTGTCGAAAATGGCGTTCGAGATCGCGATGGTCTGCGTGGCGGCTCCGGTCGCAACCTCTGCCTACATTCTCGCCCGCCAGCTCGGCGGGGATGCACGCCTGATGGCCAACATCATCACGCTCACCACGCTGTTGAGCCTGATCACCATCCCGCTTACGCTGTGGCTGATCGAATTCCTGATCTGATCGCACTTCTGATTGCTCAGAGGGACTTCACCATGAAGACCAGATCGAGGCTCTTGCCGAACTTCCGGCCGACGCCCTTCAGATTGCCCTGAACCTCGAACCCCGCCTGTTCGTGCAGGGCGATGGACGCTCCGTTCGTGCTGTCGATCCCGCCCACCATGGCCGCCAGCCCCATCACTCGCGCCCGCACGACCAACTCGTTGAGGATCGCCCTCCCAACGCCACGCCGCTGCGCATCCGGGGAGACATAGACAGAATGCTCCACCGTCTTCACATAACCGGGAAAATCCCTGAACACACCGAAGCTGCCATAGCCCAGCACGCGGCCGCCAGGATCCACTGCCACGATCACCGGAAACCCCGCGCCATTGCGCGCCGACAACCAGTTACGCCGCTGCTCCAGCGTCGTTTCCGTCTCCGACCAGATCGAGAAAGTCTCGCGCACCGCATGATTGAAGATCGCGACCACGCCGGGCAGGTGAGCCTCGCTGGCGTCCACGATCTCGAACCCGGCCATATGCCTCTCCGCTCATGCCGCAGCGCGGCGCGTCCGTTGCTCACTTTTGTCGCAACAACCCGCCGCCCGCCAGCGCTTTTCGCGCGCGCGAAACCCTAGCCCGCCCTGCGCCCATGTGCTTTTCAGGGGGCAAGAAGACTTCAAGGGTAAGGGAAGCAGTCATGGCCGAAGCCGCATTTCCGGTGATGTCGATCGCACAGTGCGACGCGCTGATGACCGCCCCCGGCGCCCGCTTCGAGCTGGAAGAGAAGGTCATCAACGGCGTCACGCTGAAGACCTACAAGAACGCCCCGCCCACCCTGCGCGCCTGCGTGCTGAACTCGATCAACTGGGGCGATCGCGAATTCCTCGTCTACGAGGACGAACGCGTCACCTTCGCCGCTCACTACAAGGCCGTGACCCACCTTGCCGCCGCCCTTCGCAACCAGTTCGGCGTGAAGAAGGGCGATCGCGTCGCCATCGTCATGCGGAACTATCCGCAATGGCCGGTCAGCTTTTTCGCTGCCCTCGTCATCGGCGCCATCGCGACCCCGCTCAACTCCTGGTGGACAGGCGAGGAGCTGGAATACGGCCTCGCCGACTCGGGCGCGAAAGTCGCCATCGTCGACCCCGAGAAGCTCGAACGCATCCGCGAACACCTGCCGAAGCTCTCCCAGCTCCAGCACATCATCGTCGCACGCGGCGGCGAGGAAGAGGCCGACCCACGCATCTCCTCGCTGGAAAAGATCATCGGCGCCGCGAAATCTTGGGCCAGCCTGCCCGACATCGCCATGCCCGACGCCGAGATCGGCCCGGAAGACGACGCCACCATCATGTACACCTCCGGCACCACCGGAAAACCGAAGGGCGCCCTCGCCACCCATCGTGGCATCTGCTCGAACGTGTTCAACGGCCTCGCCTGTCAGGCCCGCCACTTCGTCCGCCAGGGCCAGCAGCCGCCCGTCCGCGACCCGAAGGTCGATCCGCCGCGCATCCCGCTGCTGGCGATCCCGTTCTTCCACGCCACCGGCGCCTTCTCGAACCTCGTCCCCGCCATCATCAACGCCGACAAGATCGTCACGATGTACAAGTGGGATCCGGCCGAGGCGCTGGAGATCATTCAGCGCGAGAAGGTCACCACCATCGGCGGCGTGCCCGCCATCGCCTGGCAGGTGCTGGAGCACCCCGATCGCGACAAGTACGATCTCTCCTCGATCCAGTTCGTGGCTTATGGCGGCGCGCCTTCCGCGCCCGAACTGGTAGCCACCATCAAGCGCAAATTCCCGAACGGCCTCGCCTCCAATGGCTGGGGCATGACTGAAACCTGCGCCGCCTCGTGCGTGAACTTCGGCAAGGACTACGAGCTGCGCCCGGATTCATGCGGCGCCGCCGCCCCGGCGATGGATTTCAAGATTGTCGGCGGCAAGGGCGAGACGCTCGGCCCGAACGAAGTCGGCGAGCTGTGGGTCAAGGGCCCCAACAACTGCAAGCTGTACTGGAACAAGCCGGAAGCCACCGCCAAGACCTACATTGATGGCTGGGTCGTCACCGGCGATGTCGGGCGCATCGATGAAGACGGCTTCGTCTTCCTGATGGACCGCGCGAAGGACATGCTTATCCGCGGCGGCGAGAACATCTACTGCATCGAGGTCGAGAACGCGATCTACGATCACCCCGCCATCATGGACGCCGCCATCGTCGGCATCCCGCACAAGGTGCTGGGCGAGGAGGTTGGCGCCGTGGTGCAGGTGAAGCCGGAGATGGACGTCACAGTCGACGAACTCCGCCGCTTCGTCGCTGGCAAGATCGCGGGCTTCAAGGTGCCGGTCGAAATCCAGATCCAGCGCGAGCCGCTGCCTCGCAACGCCAATGGCAAGATCATGAAGAACGAGCTGCGCGCCCGTTTCACGCCGCGCGGCTAGTTTCGGATCGATCTCGCCACAATCTGCGCCGATGGACCGCCCGCAGCAGCAACATGACGGCTTCTACATCCGTTTTTCGCTATTGTTCCAATCCGGAACGGAATGCTGGAACCCGCCGCACGCGACACGCGTTCCCCTCACGCAACATATGCGAGGGACATCACATGAGCCGCTCTGTGGTCTGGTCGATACTGGTTTTCACCGTCTTCGCCTTCATGGCGATGATCGTCTTCTTCTGGATTCGCGACGGATCGCTTCAGGATGCTGGCGCATCGATGGACAATCTGCTCGGCAAGACGGGCAGCGAGATCGCCTCGACCACCGGCGAAGTTGTCGATTCGACCGGCGCAGCCATCGATCGCGCAACCGATGGCGACGATCGCACCTAGGTCTTTCCTCAATGGAGTAGGCACATGCGCCTGCTAGCCACGATTGTTGTCGGCCTCGTCGTTGTCTTTGTCGGCGTGCTGGGTTTCTACTGGATGCGTGACGGATCGCTCGAAAGCGCCGGCCGCGAGATGGACAAGGATCTGTCCGGTATCGACCGTACGACCCAGCCGCTGCAGGACTCGCTCGGAAAGGTCGGCGAGGGCGTGAAGGACACTGTCGACAACGCCACTGATGGCGACGACCGCACCTAGATCCAGCGCCGCCATTTCAGGAAACCAAGCAGCGACACGCCCAGTATCACCGTGATCACGACCACCGCGGGGAATGACCAGGTCTGCTCGGCATATGGAATACCCGCCAGGTTCATCCCCAGCAGGCCGGTGACGAAAGTCAGCGGCAGGAAGAATGCCGATACGAGCGATAGCACCAGTAGCCGGCGATTCAGCTGTTCCTGTCTCTGGCCAGCGACCTGATCCTGCAGAACCGCCGCGCGATCCCGGATCGAATCCAGTTCCTCCGCGATGCGCGTGATGCGGTCTCCCGTTTCACGCAGGTGCATCGAGTGGTCCTGGTCGAACAGCAGCCGGCCTTCCCGCATCAGCTGCGCCATGGCTTCGCGCTGCGGCAGGATATAGCGGCGCAGGATCAGGATGGTCCGCCGGAATTCCGCCAGCGTCGTGGCCGGCAGCCGGTCGCGTGAACTGAGCAACGTCTCCTCGAACTCGTCCGCCTCGTCCTTCAGCTGGTCGACCACGGGCTCGATCTTGTCGATCAGTCGCTCGGCGATCGCCACCAGCAGGCCGCCGGGCGTCGGGTTTTCGAGAATTCCGGACGAAACATCCTCGCGCACATCGTGCACCGCCTTCACGGGATATGACCGCATCGATATTACGAGGTTCTGCGTCGCCCAGATGCGGACGGAGATCATGTCCTCCGGCTCGGCCCCCGGATTGTGGTTGATGCCACGCAGGTTCAGCAGCAGCCCGTCCTCATAGGCAGCGCAGCGCGGCCGGGTCTCGGATTGCAGAAGGGCGGTGATGACGGTCTCGTCGAGATCGCTCGACTCCTCCAGCCATTCGCGTGTCTCGGCGGCCAGCCGGTTGAAGTGCAGCCACCGCCAGCCCGCCTTGGGGCACGCAGCCGTCGGCTTCACTTTCGGCCAGTCGATCTTCTCGACAACACCATCCGCTGGAAAGTCGAACCCGAAGATGAACGCTTCCGCATTCGGCTCTGAATGGTCATTGCGCTCGATAGGGGCGACAGGCATGGGCGCTCTTCGTGCAGCTGCTCGCTGCCTTCTAGACCGGTTCCGGTTTAAGCGGCTAGGGGCGTAGCGACGCCGCTGGTTCCCCAGCCGGTCTGCCGCTATTTAGATCCCTTGGAGGCGATGTGAGCGGCGAAGAGGACAAGCCAGTCAGGCTCGACGTGGAGCTGGTGCGGCGCGGCCTGATGGCCTCGCGGGCGCAGGCGCGTGCGGCGATCGAAGCTGGAAAGGTCGTTGTCGACGGCACAGCGGCCACGAAGCCGGGTCAGCTCGTCACGTCACGCGTCATCATCGAAGCCGAGCCGGCGCATCCCTGGGTCTCGCGTGGCGGGCTGAAGCTCGACCACGGATTGCATGCATTCGGCGTCGATCCGGCGGGCCGCTACTGCCTCGACATCGGCGCGGCCACTGGTGGATTCACCGACGTTCTGCTCGCGCGCGGCGCAAGGCAAATTGTCGCGGTGGATGCTGGACGCGGCCAGCTGCATGCCAAACTGCGCGCTCACCCCCAGATCATCTCCCTTGAAGAAACCGACGCCCGAAATCTGACCGCAGAGATTCTTGGCGAGCCGCCAAGCCTCATCGTCGTGGACGCCAGCTTCATCTCGCTCGCCAAGCTGCTGGCGCGCCCGCTCGATCTGGCAGCGAAGCAGGCCGAGCTCGTCGGTCTCTTCAAACCGCAGTTCGAAGTTGGTCCCGATCATGTCGGCCGCGGCGGCATCGTTTCGGACCAGGCAGCGACTGCTCGCGCGGCAAGCGATCTCGAGATTTGGCTCAGGGAGAAGGGCTGGCCTGTGGAGAAGTGGACAGACAGTCCAATTACCGGCGGCGATGGAAATCGCGAGCGCCTGTTTTATTCACGAAACTACTGACTGGTACCGCGCGAATGATGGAACCAGCCCATACCGTCGGTCTGAATTTAGAATCTTTCTGATCAGATTTGTTCTCCCGTCGCGCGTCCTGGGACGCTGGAAAACAGAAGCCGGAATCAGACGAGCCGCGCTGCTTGCGCAACGCGGCTCGCCCTCCACAGGCCCTGGGTTGGGGGGACGGGCCTGCTTCCATGAAAGCCGCCCCTAGTCAGCACTGGGCGGACTACGGGCAGCTTAATCTCTCACCCGCCAATCGCCGGAATAACCGTCGCGGCAAGCCTCGACCGGGCGGCGTATCACCGTGCCATCCGGAAGCCGGGTTGTCTGCGTAGCGGTCGTGCAGCCCCGACCCATGTAATCGTCATTCCGATTATAGGAGCGGTTTCCGTCCCGGTAAAGGTCGCGCTCGCGATACTGTATGTCGCGGTCGTCGTAGTAGCCGTCCTCGTAGTATCCGTCCGAGTACCCGTAGCCCGGGTCAACCGGGTACATGTTCGGGGGCGGCTGGCCGTAGTTGGAGCCGGTATAGCCTCGCTGGTCGTTGTAGCCTTGGCCATAGCCCGGAGGCGGGCCGCAGTTCACTGAGCCCCGGCCGACACCCGAGCCGATGATCCCGCCCAGCACCGCGCCAACGGCCGTACCGTCATGACGGTGGCCCGAAGCCGCGGAATTACTGCCGACAACGCCGCCCAGGATGCCGCCGAGAATCATCCCGCCGACCTGGTTCGAATTCCGCGACTGCTCGCAGTTCCGGTAATAGCTGCCTTGCGCAAACGCGGGCGACGCCATCGCCATAACGGCGCCAATCAGCAGCACAGCCTTGATACGCATGTGGAGGATCCTCCGACCGAACTTGTTCAAGCTCGATCCTCTGCCTCCCAACCTGAACGGGGGCTGAAGCGATATACAGCAAGGATACAAGGCTTAGCCTTCAGCAAGCCTCCAGAGTTCAGCGTCCGGTCTGTCCGCGGTGACGCAGCATGTGGTCGGCAAGCACGCACGCCAGCATCGCTTCGGCCACCGGAACGGCGCGGATGCCGACGCACGGATCGTGTCGGCCCTTGGTGCGGATGTCGGTGTCCTCGCCCTGCTTCGTCACCGTCTTGCGCGGCGTCAGGATGGAGGAGGTCGGCTTCACCGCCATGCGGGCGACAACTGGCTGGCCCGTCGAGATGCCGCCGAGCACGCCGCCATTGTTGTTCGTGAGAAACTCGACGCCATTGCCAGCGCGGCGCATTTCGTCGGCATTGTCTTCGCCGCTCAACGCCGCCGCATCGAAACCTGCGCCGATCTCGACGCCTTTCACAGCGTTGATGCTCATCAGAGCCGCAGCAATATCCGCGTCGAGCTTGCCGTAGATGGGCGCACCCCAACCGGGCGGCACGCCTTCAACGACGACTTCCACCACCGCGCCGCACGACGAACCCGCCTTGCGGGTGGTGTCGAGAAAGTCTTCCCAGGTGGCGACCATGTCGGGGTCGGGGCACCAGAACGGGTTCTGTTCGACGATGTCCCAGTTCCAGTTATCGTGATTGATCGCGTGCGGGCCGATCTGCACGACAGCCGCGCGGATGGAGATGGAAGGCCCAAGGACAAGACGCGCGACAGCCCCGGCGGCGACGCGCGAAGCCGTCTCGCGCGCGGAGGAGCGCCCGCCGCCGCGATAGTCACGCACGCCATACTTCTGGTCGTAGACATAGTCGGCGTGACCAGGGCGATAGCTGTCCCGGATCTCGCTGTAATCCTTCGATCGCTGGTCAGTATTCTCGATCATCAGCGAGATCGGCGTGCCGGTTGTCACCGGGCCGCCAAATTCCGCCTGAGTGCGGTCATCCTCGAACACGCCGGACAGGATCTTCACCTTGTCCTCTTCCTGGCGCTGCGTGACGAAGCGCGAGGTGCCGGGTTTCCGCTTGTCGAGATATTGCTGGATGAACTCCGGCGTCAGCATGAGGCCCGGAGGGCAACCATCGACCACGGCGCCGATCGCCGGCCCATGGCTTTCGCCCCAGGTCGTCACGCGGAAGAGATGGCCATAGCTGTTGTGCGACATGGCCTGACGCTAAAGCGCAATTTGGGCGGCTTGAATAGGCCTAACCCGGACAGGGCTGGTTCAGGGGCGCGAAGGTGAAGCTCCACTCCATGCCTTCGAGCTTGCCATCCATCGTGCCTTCAATCCGCGCGGTGAGGGCCTGCCCCTTGCGCTCGTAGATGATGCGCTGGGGAAAATCGTGCGCGGAATTCTCGAACACGAACTTCGTCTCGGCGCTCTTGTCCCGGGCGAGCGGGAATTCGACGGGCGGCTGGCCGGAAGGTTGGGCGAAGTAGGTGAGGCCGCCATCCGACTGGCCGATGCGAAGGAATTCCCAAGCCGCACTGCCGGACCCCGAGCTGACATTCGTTCCAACCATCACGCCGTCACGCAGGTCGCTCCACGTCTCTGTGACCTGCTGGCCATCGGCGCAGCTCAGCCAGTAGCCTGAGAGCCAGGCATGATCGGCTGGTGGTTTCGCCTCTGCCGCGCAGCCGCCAAGGATCAATGCGGCCGTGGCCGCGCATGCACGCAATTTCATGGACATTCCCCGTCTGGTTTCGCCGGAGGATGCCGCCAACGGCATGCGTGGGTCTTGTAAGTTTGCGACGCGCCTGCTGGATGGCGGCGGAGCTGGAGAGCGATGGGGTCGTACGCTGAATTTCCACCGAGCGAAGAGCTGCGCCCGTGGGTGCGGCTGGTCTGGGTCTATGAGGACGAAGCGCCCAGCCCGACCGTTCAGCGCATTCCCCCCGATGGCTGTCCTGAACTGATCGTCCACCTTGCCGAGCCGTATGAAGAGCAGGCGGAGGGCGGCGTCTTCGTTCGGCAGCCCCGCGTGATCTTCGCCGGGCAGATGACACAGCCGCTGGCGCTGCGCGCCGCCGGCCCGGTCAGGTGCATCGGCCTGCGCTTCGAGCCGGAGGGAGCACATGGCTGGTTTGGAAGCGACATGGAGATGGCGACCGACAAGCGGCTCGATGTGTCGGACCGGTTGACGTTCGGCGCGGGGTTCGACGCCGATGCGGGCCGTGGTCTGCTGGAGGACAGCGTTGCGGAGGCGCTGCGAAACGTCGAACGGGCGATCGAGCGCGACGTGCGCGCCGAGGTAGAGCGGCTGGCGGCGGGCGAAACAGTCGAGCGGTCTGCGGCCGATCAGCGGCGGATGCAGCGGCTGTTCCTGAAGCATGTCGGCGTTGCGCCGCGAACGTTGCAGTCGATCTTCCGCTTCCGGAAGGTGTTCGACCACGCGGCTGGGGCGGGTGCTTCGTGGATCGATGCCTCGCTGGCCGCCGGCTATTTCGACCAGCCGCAGATGGCGCGCGATTTCCGCCGCTTCCTCGGCTGCACCGCGACCGAATGGGCGCGTGAGCAAGTAGAGCTGGCCCGCTCGGTCGCCTCGCCGCGCATCTAGGCGGGCACGGGGATCGCCTGCGGCGGTGGCAGTCTCCTCGCCCGCGCCTGCCGCCATTTGTCGACCGGTTGTTCGACCAGCACCTTGATCAGGATCGACAGGGCCAATGTGGCGCCGATGGTGGTCCAGACGGGTTCTGGAAGGTTGAAGGTCAGCACCATGCCGATGACGGCGAGGTGGCTCAGATAAATCGGGTAGGAGAGATCGCCGATCCAGCGGTCCCACGCGAAGTCCTTGAACGTGTTGAACACGAAGGGCGAGGCGACAGCGACGCCGAGATAGACCATCCAGCGGCCCATCTCCGGATCAGGCTTCGTCATGGGAAGGAAGATCAGCATCGCCAGCAGCGCCGCATTGACGACATAGCCGGTCCACCACGGCAGGCGCTCGGCCAGCGGCAGCGCGCGATGCGCCAGCATGCCGAGCACGAACAGGAACAGCACGGTCGGGAAGAAGCGGCCCTGCCACAGGCCGAAGTCGACCGGCAGCCAGTAACCGGAAACACGCAGCCCGATGCTCGCCACGCAGATCGCGACCAGCCAGCCCCAGTGCAGGCGCGCGAGGAAGGGCGCGACGGCATAGAACATCAGCTCGAGCGACAGGCTCCAGCTCTGCGGCACGAGCAGCGCCTGCCATGCGACAGGTGATTCCTCCGTCGGCGGCGCGCCGGTCGGATCGAAGATAATCGCGCCATCACCAGGCAGCCGTAACCAGTAGAGCAGGTCCTGTCCCAGCACGCCGATGTTCTCGAACGTCATCAGCGCGGCGGTGGTGGGATGGTCGAACGCCCTTGCGAACGTGTCCTGGCTGGCGGTGGCGCTGGCGTTCAAGACGAAGAGCGTGAAGGCGGCGATCGCCATCATCACGAAGTAGGCGGGCGCGAGCCGCAGGAGGCGGTTCGAATAGAACAGCCTCCGGTCCGTGTATTTCCCGCCGAGCACTAGCGACATGTAGAAGCCGGAGACGATGAAGAACGCCTGCACCGCCGTTCCACCGCCGATGAACTTGAAGCTTGCCGGCGGCAGATGCGACAGCAGCACGGCCATCGCCAGCACGACACGAAGAAGTCCCATGGGTCGCCCCGCCCTTTGCGGGCGCTGCCGGCTTCCGACAGCCCGGCGCGCAGATGGTGGCTGACCCCGCGCCAGATAGAGCGCAGCCGCGTGTCAAGCGCAATAGCGCTGGCGTTTCCGCGCCCCGGTGGCACTGTGCTGGCGGGGAAAGCCGGGGCAGGGATTTTCATGTCGGATACGATTGCAACGGGCGCGGATACGCCCGTCGAGACGCCTGTCAAACCGACCGCGAAGGTCATGGGCTTCTGGCAGTGCTGGGCGTTCACCGTCGGCACCATGATCGGCACCGGCATCTTCATGATGCCCGCGCTGCTGGCCCCTTATGGCGGGCTCAGCTTTGGCGGATGGCTGATCGCGGCCGGCGGATCCATCGCCATCGCGCTTTCGATCGGGCGGCTGGCGTCACGCACGACGCGATCGGGCGGGATGCAGATCTTCGTGCAGGATGCATTCGGCAAGTTGCCGGGCTTCCTCGTTGCGTGGAGCAACTGGGTCGCGTGCGTGATTTCCTCCGCCGCGCTGGCGGTCGGCTTCGTCGGCTATCTCACGGCGGTCGTCCCCGGTCTTTCAAATGAGCCAGGCTATCAGGCGGCCTGCGGGATCGCCGTGATCTGGACCGTCACGCTTCTGCTGGTCCGCGGGGTCAAGGAGGCCGGCTTCATCCAGTTGCTGCTGACTATCCTGAAACTGGTCCCGCTCGCGCTGGTGATCGTGTGGGGGTTCATCTCGGGCAAGGCGGAGAATCTGCCGCCCATGAACCCGAGCGGGAACGAGCCGCTGGCCATCCTGTCGGCGACGACGCTGCTCACCATGTTTGCCTTCATCGGGCTCGATGTCGGCGTCATGCCCGCGGGCAATGTGAAGGATCCGACGCGTACGCTGCCGCGCGCCGTCGTCGTGGGCACGAGCACAGCTGCCATCGTCTACATCCTCGCGACCGCTGCGGTGATGCTGCTGATCCCCGCCGGACAACTTGCCGCCTCCACCTCGCCGTTTGCCGACGCCGTTCGCGGCATTGGCGACTGGGCGCCGCCGCTGATCACGGCGGGCGCGCTGATTTCCATCGTCGGATCGCTGAACGGCAACATCTTCTGCACCGCGCAACAGTCCATGGCGGCGGGGCTGGAAGGCGTTGCGCCGAAAGTCCTCGCGAAGCTCAACAAGGGCGAGGCGCCGTGGGTGTCGCTTGTCTTCAGCTCCGCGCTGGCGTCGGCGCTACTGCTCCTGAACTATTCGCGCGGACTGGTGGGGGCGTTCACCTTCCTGATAATGATGACGACCGCCGTCAGCCTCGTCTGCTATCTCGCTTGCGCGCTGTCCGAGCTGAAGCATTCCTGGAAGAATGCGCGGGCGTGGGCCGCCGTCGCCATTGTCGCGGCGCTCTATTCAGCCTTCGCGATCTTCGGCGCGGGGCAGGAGTCGCTGATCTGGGGCTTCGTTCTCATCGCTCTCGGCGTGCCGATCTACTATCTCGGCCGCCAGCCTGCGGTGAATGCCGCTCCCGCGTCGGCCTGAAGCGCCGCCTCAGTGCGGGTGGCTGGCCAGGTGTTCGGCCAGAAGGTCCTTGCCGTAATCGTTGCCATTGGGCGTTCGCATAATGACGTGGATGTGGTCGCGCGTCGGCGTGCCCGGCGTATTGATGGATGATGTGCCGACAGGCCGCTGGTGATCGAACTCGATCAGCACCACCGGGCTATGAATGCGATAGTAGAAAACCGCATCGTCATCCACCGGCCCCACCCAAGCGAACCAGGTCTGGTCCAGCAGGGCCATGACCTCTTCCATCTTGATCTTCGCCTGATCGTCACGAACGTTTCCGACGAACAGCCCGATCAGTTCCAGCAGCTTCAGCTTCTGCTCCTGGGTGAATGTGTTCACGGGCGCGCCGGCGTAGTCGAGCACAAGGTTGTCCTGTCCGGCGCCCGCCTTCAGGTTGTCCATGGTCTTGCGGCTATCGAGGGTGGCGGCGGCACGCTGCGTCGCATTCAGCGACTGCATCAGCGCCAGCCCCGCGTTCTGCTCCTCCTGCAGCACGCTGTTGCCCGCGTACTTGCCCGTCCGCGCCACGGCCGGTTCCGCGCCCCAGAACGCCGGTGTCATCACGACCTGATCGCCGAGAACGAAGTAGTTTATGACGAGGTGATGGCCGTCGATCTGCCATCCCCACGGCTCGGTTGCCGATGGCTTGCCCATCATCGTGAAGAAGTAGAGATCTTCGCCAAACATCAGCGACTGGTCGTTGATCTCGCGCAGCGTCTGGTCCGTCTTGCGGATATCTTCCGTCAGCTCGAAACCCTTGGCGCTGAGCGATGCCTGCAGCAGCCGCATCGCCGCCGCGCGCTGCATCGCGTTCATGTCCGCAAGGCTGACGCCGCGCCGCGAATAGATGCCGTTGTCGACATTGTACCAGCGCCGCCATTCCAGGTCGGTGACGTCATGCACCACCTTCAGCGCCTGTTCCTTCGTAAGCCTCGAGAGGAATTCGTCCGCGGCTGCGCGCACCGGTTCGGTTGAAACGCCCGTCGCGCGCACGGAGAACAGGTTGGGCTGGATGCCATCCTTCGTCCGCACGCCCGTGAAGGGTTGGGACAGCGCCGTCTGTTCCATCTGCGCGAACATCGCCTTGATCCGCAGGATTTCCGGCGGATAGTCCCACGACTCTTGTGCAGGTTCGGGCGCTGTCGCGCACGCGCCCAGCATCATGGCCATCAAGCCAGCAATCGCGAACTTCATGCGCCCTCCCAAACCCCGGCTGTCTGTCCTATGGTCGCAGCAGACAGGGAAAGCAAGGAAACTCCGATGACCTACAACTTCAAGGGCAAGACCGCCGTCGTCACGGGCGCGAGCCGGGGCATCGGCGCGGCGATCGTGCGGACGCTGGCGGCGGATGGCGCGAAGGTGGCGCTGGTGGCGCGCACGGGCGATGCGATCCGCAAGCTCGCCGCTGAAGTCGGCAATGGCGCGGTCGCCATCGAGGCGGACATGGCGTCGGCCGATGGCTGGCGCGCGGCGGCGGAGCAATCGCTCAAGGCGCTCGGTGAGATCGACATCCTCGTCAACAATGCGGGCGTTAGCGCGGCGCAGGCTCTGGGCAAGGTGACGCCGGAAGGGCTGGACGAAACGCTCAACGTCAACGTGCGCAACCTGATCCTGCTGACGGATGCGCTGTCGGCGTCCCTGATCAAGCGGAAGGGCAATGTCGTGAACATCTCCTCCGTCTCGTCCTTCTCGGGCGCGCTGGGGCAGATCGCGTATTCAACCTCGAAAGGCGCTGTGAACTCGTTCACGCGCAATGCCTCGATCGATTTCGGCCGCGCGGGCGTCCGCGTGAACGCCATCGCGCCGGGCGTCATCGACGACGGCATGTGGTCGACGGCCTTCGACAAGGGGCTGGACCGGGAGAAGACGCTGGAGCGCATGGGTCGGCTGGTGCCGCTGGAAAAGCGCTGGGGCTCGGCGCAGGAGATCGCCGACGCGGTGGCGTTTCTCGCGTCCGACAAGGCCGCCTACATCACCGGGCAGGTGCTTCGCGTCGATGGCGGAATGATCGTCTAGTCGTTGTCGGTGAGGACCGGCCCCGACAGCACCGGGCCGGACTCGTTCACGCGGCCGAAGCCCATGCCGGGATACCAGCGGCCGATGCCGACCCAGCGCTTCGTGCCGCTGAACGAGATCAGCCAGTCGCGGTCATAGAGGTCGCGGGAGAATTCCAGCGAGCGGACCGGCAAGGCGTCGCAGCTCTCGCCGCGCGCGGTGGACAGGCGGGTGGTTGCCCGGGCGCAATCCGTGAAGAGGCCGAAGCCGATGCGCGGCTCCCGGCTCATCTGGCCTTTGTCGCCCAGCGGGATGCGGATGAAGGCCAGCGCCTGGGTGTCCGGCTCGCGGGCAATCCCTGCGTCATAGTGGCCCGACAGGCCTTGTGCGAGGGCGGGCGAGGCAAACAGGAGCGCAGCGGCGGCGAGCGTCGTCAGTCTCAGCTTCACGAATATCCCCTTGTGTGACGGCCTTTTCGGCGTCAGCTCTCTCTCGGAGTAGTTCGTGCAGCGGATCGATTGTATCATCGCGCGGCTGACGACTGTAGCAGGACGCTGCGAATGGCAGACGACAAGCTGATCCCCGCGACGCCCTCCGCCGAGCAGTACGCGAAGGCCGCCGCCGGTTCGCCGGACGACGGCGCATGGTTCGCGCGGACCGACCCGTTCGTTCTGTTCGGGGAATGGCTGGACGAGGCGAAAAAGAAAGAGCCGAACGACGCCAACGCCATGGCGCTGGCTACGGCCGACGAACACGGCGCGCCGGACGTGCGCATGGTCCTGCTGAAGGAGGTCTCGGCCGACGGCTTCGTCTTCTACTCCAACGCCGAAAGCCGGAAGGGCCGCCAGCTGTCGGCCAACGGGCAGGCGGCGCTGTGCTTCCACTGGAAGACCCTGCGCCGGCAGGTGCGGGTGTCGGGTGCGGTGTCCGAGGTGACCGAAGCCGAATCCGACGCCTATTTCGCCACCCGAGCCAAGGACAGCCAGATCGGCGCCTGGGCCTCCGAACAGTCCCGCCCGATGGAGGGCCGGTTCGAGCTGGAGAAGCGGATCGCCATGTTCGCCTCCCGCTACGGCCTCGGAAAGACGCCGCGTCCGCCGAACTGGATCGGCTGGCGGGTCGCCCCCACACGGATCGAGTTCTGGCGCGACCGGCCCTTCCGCCTGCACGACAGGCTGGAATTCACGCGGGAAGGCGCTGCCAGGCCCTGGCTGACACGCAGGCTTTACCCCTGACTCTGCGCCAACCCGATTGGCGCGCGCGTAAACCCTATGGCAGCATCTTCCCAACAAGGTCAGCCGCAGAGTTGGCCGAGGGAGGAATCAATGGACCTGCTGCAACGGTTTGCGCTGTCCGTCGTGCTGGCGTGCTGTTCGGAAACGGCGATTGCCCAGCAGTCCCCCGCGCCCGCCCCCGCGCACTCCGAAACCTGGTGGGACAGCCCGTGGGGCGAGGCCGACCGGCTCGGCAACGTCAACAATCTCTCCGCCGATGGCGTGAAGAAAGCCACCGCGCTGGTGAAGACCGGGAAGGTCTATGCACTCGGCATCCCGACCGCGCCGGAGAGCGCCGCCTACGGCGCCCGGAAATATACAGTGGAGCGCACGCCGGGACCGAACGCTGACTACACGCCGAACGGATCGCAGCGGGTGACCGCCTTCGACGAGCAGGTCGTCTCCTCGATGGGCATCGGCACGCAGATCGACGGCTTCGGACATCTCGGCGTCGACCACCATTACTACAACGGCGTTACCGGCAAGGAAGTCGCGACCACCCGCGCGCTGCATCTCGCCGACGTGCCGCCCATCGTCACGCGCGGCGTGCTGATCGACATGACGAAGCACTACGGCAAACTGATGCTGGAGATCGGCGACAATTACGGTCGCACCGAGATCGAAGCCGCGATGAAGGCGCAGGGCGTCACCGTGGGCAAGGGCGACGTCGTCCTGTTCCACACCGGCTGGATGGCCGGCAAGATGCTCAGCGACAAGGACGTCTATCGCTCGCGCGAGCCGGGCCTCACCGAGGACGGCGCCATCTTCCTCGCCGACTTCGGCGTCGTCGCCATCGGCTCGGACACGGTGGCGCTCGAAGCGCTCCCCTCGCCGCCGGGCAAGCAGTTCATCGTCCACCAGACCCTGCTCGCCAAGAAGGGCGTCCACGTCCTCGAGACCATCGACACCAACCAGATCGCCGCCGATGGCCTCAAGGAATTCCTGTTCGTCCTCGGCATCCCCCGCTTCGTGGGAACCGTGCAGATGGTGATCAACCCCGTCGCCATCGGTTGATCGGCCGCAGGCCGGATCGCAGCAGCAATCCTTGAAGACGCCGCCATGAGCGACACATTCGGTGCTCCCGCCAAGGACACGCCGATGCCCATCTCGCTCAAGGACTACAACGCATTCTGCGGCTCGCTGCCGGGCGCCACCTTCGTCGAGCAGTGGGGCGATGCGCAGGTCTGGAAGGTCGGCGGCAAGATGTTCGCCTGCGCCTGGTTCGAGAAGGGCCATCACCCCGGCATCACCTTCAAGGTTTCCGACATCGGCTGGGAAGTCCTGAAAGACGCCCCCGGCTGCCGCGGCGCGCCCTACTACGCCTCACGCGGCATGAAATGGATCCAGAGCTACGATCAGCCGGGGCTCTCGAAGCAGGAGCTGAAGGATTACCTCCGCGTCTCGCACCAGCTCGTGGCCGAAGGGCTCACGAAGAAGGCGCGGAAGGAATTGGGCGTCTAGAGCCGCGCTCGAAAACAAACAGGCCCGGCGGTGAGCCGGGCCTGATGTGTTTCTGATTACCCGTCCGATCAGCCCAGACGCTTCACGAGCGACTTGTGCTGCTCCCAGAGCGCCTTCGGCAGGCGGTCGCCGAACTTGTCGAAGAAGGCTGGGATCAGCGAGGCTTCCTCGCGCCAGACTTCATGGTCGACGCCAAGCAGGGTGTCGAGTTGTTCGTCCGAGAGCGTGATGCCGGAAACATCCAGCGAAGTCTTGGTCGGGACGCGGCCGATGGCGGTGTCGTTCGCGGCGGCCTTGCCTTCGAGACGATCGACAATCCATTTGAGGACGCGCGTGTTCTCGCCGAAGCCCGGCCAGATGAACTTGCCGTTCTTGTCCTTCCGGAACCAGTTGACGAAGTAGATCTTCGGCAGCTTCGCGCCAGCCTTCTGGCCGATCTTCAGCCAGTGGGCAAAGTAGTCGGCCATGTTGTAGCCGGCGAAGGGCAGCATCGCGAACGGGTCGCGGCGGAGTTCGCCGACCTTGTTCTCGGCGGCGGCGGTGCCTTCGGAGGCGACCGTCGAGCCCATGAACACGCCGTGCTCCCAGTCGAACGCTTCAGTGACGAGCGGAACCGCAGACGCGCGGCGGCCGCCGAACAGGATGGCGGAGATCGGAACGCCGGCGGGGTTCTCCCACTCGGGCGCGATGACCGGGCACTGGCCGGCGGGGCAGGCGAAGCGGGCGTTCGGGTGAGCGGCAGGTTCGCCCATCGCGGGCGACCAGGCGCGGCCTCGCCAGTCGGTGAGACCTTCCGGCGGCTCTTTCGTCATGCCTTCCCACCAGACGTCTCCGTCGGCGGTGAGCGCGACGTTGGTGAAGACGGTGTTCTTGGCGCACGAGTCGAGCGCGTTCTTGTTGGTCGCGGCCGACGTGCCGGGGGCGACGCCGAAGAAGCCGGCTTCCGGGTTGATGGCATAGAGCTGGCCATCGTCGCCGAAGCGCATCCAGGCGATGTCGTCGCCGATCGTCTCGGCTTTCCAGCCGGCGAGCGTGGGCTCCAGCATGGCGAGGTTGGTCTTGCCGCAGGCAGACGGGAAGGCGGCGGCGATGAACTTCACGACGCCTTCGGGCGAGGTCAGCTTGAGGATGAGCATGTGCTCGGCGAGCCAGCCCTCATCGCGCGCCATTACCGAGGCGATACGGAGGGCGTAGCACTTCTTGCCGAGCAGGGCGTTGCCACCATAGCCCGAACCGAACGACCAGATCTCGCGGCTTTCCGGGAAGTGGACGATGTACTTGTCGTCGTTGCAGGGCCACGGAACGTCCTTCTGGCCGGCGGCCAGCGGCGCGCCCAGCGTGTGGACGGCCGGAACGAAGAAGCCATCGTCGCCGATCTGCTCGAGCGCGGCGCGACCCATGCGGGTCATGACGCGCATGGAGATGGCGACGTAAGCAGAGTCAGTGATCTCGACGCCCAGCTGCGAAATCTTGGAATTCAGCGGGCCCATGCAGAAGGGCACGACATACATCGTGCGGCCCTTCATGGCGCCGTCGAACAGGCCATTGAGCTTCACGCGCATCTCGTCCGGGTTCGACCAGTTGTTGGTCGGGCCGGCGTCAGCCTGGTTCTGCGAGCAGATGAAGGTACGGCTCTCGACGCGGGCGACGTCTTTCGGATCGGAGGCGGCGTAGAACGAGTTCGGGCGTTTCGCGGCGTTGAGGCGCTTGAGCGTGCCCAGGGCGATCAGCTCGGCGGTGAGCTTCTCGAATTCGGCGTCCGAGCCATCGCACCAGTGGATGCGATCCGGCTTGGTGAGCGCGGCGATCTCCTTGACCCACGCGATCAGCTTCGCGTGTTTCGTCGGCGCCGGCTCGAGGCCCGGAAAGGAGCCGGTCGAATCCTTGGATTTCGCTGGCGCCGCTGCCGTCATGCTCATTTCCGAAATTCCCACTACTACCCGCCCAAACCGCCGATCCGGGGAAGGAGCTCGATGGCCCTGCCTTCCGAATCCCGAACAGGCGACGCAATGCGCCGCCCTACGAAAACTTCATTCCAAGAGCAGGACTTGTGCCAAGAAGGCGCCCTTCACAACCGACGGCTGCATCACGATTCGTGACGTCAGCGAAACCTGCATGCCGGACCCCGTGAAATCATCGCGCCGGCGAGTCCCAGTTAACAACAAAACTACTCCTCGCCGCGGCACTTGGCATCCCCCCTGCGAGTTGTTCGCAGCCCAGCCCAATTACCCAGCGGAGCCCTGTAGCGTCGAGCGAAATATTGGCGCCTTTTGTCGCGGCGCTGCGCTTTCTGACGCGGTTGAATGACCGCCTCGACCACGAATTGCGGACGGTTTCATCGAAATTGGTTCGAAGAGGCAGAACGCCCATTCCCCGCCGAGGCGACTTGTTGGAATTGTTGCGCCGCAGCAGGCGAGATCGGATTATTGCAGCTACCGATCAGAACCCACAGCTCGCGGACTTTCTGCGAGCCTCGGCAAGCTGCCGCGCGGTCTTGTCGGTCAGGCCGGTGACGAGAATCGGCAGGCCATCGGCGACCAGTCCAGTGAACTCCGAACCGTTGTCATCGTCCCAGTATTTCGTGTCGAGGCTGTCGGCCTTCGAACCGTTGGTGCCGAATATGCTCTCGATGCCGCGCGCCGCCAGCGCCTTCCAGAGATCGGGGCGGGGCTCGATGTTGCCGGTCCATGCAGCCAGCGTTTCCGCCTTCACGCTGCCTGCCAGCAGCCGATCCAGCTGCGCCACGTCGTTCACCGTAGCGGTGATGACGAGATCGGGCGCGAGCTTGTGGACCTCCTTCGCCTGTTCGTCGGTGTAGGTGATGATGAAGACGTTGTTTTCCGCCTTCGCGGCGCGGACGGCGGCGATGATCGGCTGGAAGGCGGCTGAGCGCTTCTTGTCCAGCTCCAGAATGGCCCCTTTCTTCACCGCCCATTCCAACGCAGCGTCGAGCGTGGACGGGTGAAAATCGGCGGTCTTGCTGCCCGTTTCCAGCTTCAGCGCCTGGATTTCGGCCAGCGCATGATCAGCCACCAGCCCCGTGCCGGTCGTCGTGCGGTCGAGATCGTCGTCATGCATCAGCACCAGCTTCCCGTCGCTGGTTTCGGCGATGTCGACTTCCATGGCTTTCGTGCCGGCGTCGAACGTGCGTTGCAGCGTCTCCACGGCGTTTTCCGGATAATCCCGCGTCGGCCCGCCGCGATGGCCGATCAGCAGCACGCCGCCAGATTGCCGCAGGCAGTCGAGCCGGGCGGGGAGGGGTTGCGCTGGCGCGGCAGAAGCCATCGATCCCGGCGCGGGCTGCGCCGCGGGAGCCGTTGCCTCGGTAGACGCACCCGCCGTGAGGTCGCTGGGCTGGCCGCAGGCTGTCGCTAGGAAAAGCGCAGCAAAAACGGGCGTTACAGTCCGCGTGCGCATGCTTGTGATCCCCCGAAAGAATTGCGGTGCTACGTGACGGCGTCTAGAAGTACCGGCAATAGCGCATAACAGGCGCACACGGGAGGCGGTCGATGTTTGGAATGGGCAAGAACAAGTCGGAGAAGAAGGCTGAACCGGCGAAACCGGCAGCGCCGGCTGCTCCCGGGGTTGCCTCGGCGATGCCGAAACCGCTGCCGCGCGGGCCGATGAACGGCCTGATGCAGGACTGGAAGCTGACCGTCGACAAGGTCATCGAGCACGCCCACTTCAACCACGGCTCGCGCGAAATCGTGACGCGCACCGTCGAGGGCCCGATCGTCCGCTCGACCTATTCCGACCTCTACTGGCGCGCCCGCAAATGCTCGAACGCACTGCTGGCTGATGGCGTGCAGAAGGGCGACCGCGTCGCGACGCTGGCCTGGAACACGACCCGGCATATCGAGGTCTGGTATGGCACGATGTGCATCGGCGCCGTGCTGCACACGTTGAACCCGCGCCTGTTCCCCGAGCAGATCGCGTGGATCATCAACCACGCCGAAGACACGCACGTCTTCTACGACATCACCTTCCAGCCGATCGTCGAGGCCATCAAGGACAAGGTCCCCTCGGTGAAGCACTGGATCGTGCTGACCGACGCCGCGCACAAGCCGCAGTCGGCGATCCCGAACCTGCGCACCTATGAGGAGTACATCGCCAACCAGTCGACCGACGTGGTGTGGGGCGACTTCGAGGAGAGCGCCGCCTGCGGTCTCTGCTACACCTCGGGCACGACGGGCGACCCGAAGGGCGTGCTCTACTCGCACCGCTCGAACGTGCTGCACACGCTGATCGGCATGCAGACCGACGCCATCGGCATCGGCGCCAAGGATACGGTGCTGCCGGTCGTGCCGATGTTCCATGCCAACGCGTGGGGCATTGCGTTCTCGGCGCCGGCGGTGGGCGCGAAGCTGGTGCTGCCGGGCGCGAAGATGGACGGCGAGTCGATCTACCAGCTGCTCAACGATGAAAAAGTGACGTTTACGGCAGCTGTACCGACCGTGTGGCTGATGTTGCTGCAGCATCTCGAAGCGGCGAACCTGAGCCTGCCCGTGCTGAAGCGCGTGGTGATCGGCGGTTCGGCTGTGCCGGAGCGCATCCTGCGGGCGTTCGAGGAAAACTACGACGTGGAAGTCGTGCACGCGTGGGGCATGACCGAGATGAGCCCGCTGGGTTCGCTTGGCTCGATGACCGAGAACGTGATGGCGCAGGATCGCGAGACGATCGTGAAGTACAAGCTGAAGCAGGGCCGCCCGCCCTTCGGCGTCGAGATGAAGGTCATCAACGACGAGGGCAAGGAACTGCCGCGCGACGGCAAGACGGCGGGCCGCCTCGTGGTGCGCGGACCGGCTGTCGCCAAGGGCTACTTCAAGAATGCCGGCGGCAACATCCTCGACGAACAGGGCTTCTTCGACACCGGAGACGTCGCGAACCTCGACGAATGGGGCTACATGCAGATCACCGACCGCGCGAAGGACGTCATCAAGTCCGGCGGCGAGTGGATCTCCTCCATCGACATCGAGAACATCGCGGTCGGCCATCCCTGTGTCGCCTGCGCCGCCGCCATCGGCCTGCCGCATCCCAAGTGGGACGAGCGCCCGCTGCTGATCATCGAGTTGAAGCCTGGCTCGCAGGCAACGCGCGACGAGTTGCTGGCCTTCCTCAATGGCAAGATCGCCAAGTGGTGGATGCCGGACGACGTCGTGTTCACCGACAAGATCCCGCTCGGCGCGACCGGGAAGATCAACAAGCTGGAACTGCGCAAGACATTCGGAAGCCACAAGCTGCCCAGTATCCAGGCGGCTGAATGACGGACACCGGCGAGGCGGGAACCCGGAAGAGTGGGAAGGGGCGCGTACTCGTTCTGGCGCTGGCCGTGTTGCTCGCCGCCATCGGCGGCGTGCTGCTCGCCGCCGGTCCCGCGCTCTTCCGCATGGGCGCGATCGACCGTGACTTCGCGCGCTTCGACCTGCCGGACATCGCGATGTACGTGATGTTCGCCGCCGTCGCCGTTGCCTTGGTCGGCCTTCTGTGGGCGATCGTGGGCCGCAAGCATCGCGCGGCCATCGTCGCAATCCTCGTGACGGTCGGCGCCGGCATCGCCGGCGGCAATGTCTACGCCAACGCCACGATGCGGCACGACTTGCCGCCAATCAACGACATCCAGACCGACTGGACGCGCCCTGTCGCCTTCACCGAGAAGGCCCTGAAGGAGCGCGAGCAGGCTGGCGCCATCCGCGTGCGCGACGACGCTGTGGTCCCCGCCGGCAACGGCAAATGGTCAGGCCTCAGCTACGCGGCCGCCCAGCAGGAATTCTACAAGGATCTCGAGCCGCTTACCGTGAAGCAGGGCGCGGCCGAGGCGACGGTCGCCGCCGCGAAGGCGGCCAAGCGCCTCGGCTGGGACGTGCTGATGGAAAACCCGCCCGACGGCATGATGGAAGCCGTCTACCACGAAGGCTGGTACGACCTCGTCTACGACATCGCCGTCCGCGTCACGCCTGATGGGAAAGGCTCACGCATAGACGTGCGCTCCACCAGCCGCACGCCCGACCGCGACATGGGAGAGAGCGCCACCCAGGTGAAGCAGCTGCTCTACGAGATCCAGCAAGTGCTGATGTAGGGGCTAAGAGCACGCCCTCGTCCTTCGAGACGCCGCTGCGCGGCTCCTCAGGATGAGGGCTACTCCACGGAGAGCGGTTAAGCCCTCATCCTGAGGAGAGCCCGCAAGGGCTCGTCTCGAAGGACGAGGGCGTGCTCGCTGCCCCTACTTCTCCCTGCACATATATCGTGTGCGGTGGATGTCCTCGGCGTTGTCCGCATAGCCCGTGATCTTCGGCGATACGATGTCCTGCGTCACACGCGTGAGCACGGGCAGAACGGCGGTGTCGTCGAGGATGACCTGTTCGGCCTGTTTCAGGATCGCGGCGCGCTTGCCCGCATCGATCTCCACCGAGCTCTGGTCGAGCAGCGCGTCGAGCGCCGGGTTGGTGTAGTCCGCATAGTTCATCGGACCCGTGCGTGAATCCAGCAGGTAGAGGAAGTTGTACGCGTCGTTGAAGTCGGCGACCCAGCCAGCGTCGGATACCTCATACGCTTTCGTCTTGAGGTTGTCATATAGCGCCTGCGTCTCGACCTGCCGGATCTCCGGCTTCACCCACGGCGCGATCTTCTTCCAGTTGTCCTGCAGCACGATGGCGATCCGCGGATTGTCGCCCGTCGCGCGGTAAACGTATTCGAACGTCAGCGGCTTGGTGGGTCCGAAGCCTGCCTGCTGGAGCAGCGTAGCGGCTTCCTTCAGGCGATCGGCCAGCGGCGTGGCTTTCCAGCTGAATTCGGCCGGCTCGTAATTGTTCATGCCCTTCGGCACGAAGTTGTAGGATGGCAGCTGTCCGCCGCGCAGGATCGAGTCCGTGATGTATTCGCGGTCGATGGCCATGGCCATCGCCTTGCGGACATTGGCGTTGTCGAACGGCGCTTTCTTCGTGTTGGTGACGATGAAGGTCGTCGACATCATCGGCGCGATGCGCGGCCAGCCCTGCAGGTTCTTCTTCGTCTCTTCCAGCTGTCCCGTCGGGAACGAGTTGTTCATGTCGATCTCGCCGGCCATCGCGCGGCGAACCATCTGGTCATGGTTGGAGACGGGGAAATAGACGACCTCGCTGAAGCACAGCTTGTCCGCGCCTTCGAACTTGTCGTTCTTCACCGAGAGCAGGAAGTCGCCCTTCTTCCATTCGGCGATCTTGTAGGGGCCGTTGACGACGATGTTCTTCGGGTCCGTCCACTCGCTGCCGACTTTCTCGACAACGTGCTTGGGAAGGGGGAAGGCCGTGTAGTGTTTCAGCACGCCCGGCAGGTAGGGCATCGGATATTCGAGCTGGATCTCCAACGTGTAGTCGTCGATCGCCTTCACGCCGACCTGGTCGACGGGCAGGGCGCCTTCGTTCACGGCGCGGCCATTCTTGATGCCGTACTGGATCGACGAATAGGCGACGCCCACCGTCTTCGGGTCGAACAGGCGCTGGAAGGCGAACACGAAATCGTTCGCGGTAACCGGCACACCATCGGACCATACGGTCTGCTTCAGCTTGAACGTCCAGGTCAGCTGGTCCTCGGAGATCGTCCAGCTTTCGGCCACGCCCGGCACGGGCTTGGATTCGGCGTCCTCGGTGAACAGGCCGATCAGCATGTCGCCGATGATGTCGTTGGCCCACGTGCCCTCGACCATCTGCGGATCAAGCGATTTCGGGTCCGCCCCAATGCCCCGGCGGAAGCGGTCGCCGCTCGAGCTGGTTTCGCCGCCACAGGCGGCCAGAAGCAGCACAGCCGCCATTGCGCCGGCGAATAACTGGGTTTTCGAACCCATGAGAAAACTCCTTCGTTCGCGTCCCACGTTCATCCCTGATGAAATGGGCCGCTTTTCCTCGCGGGAAACTAGCGTCAGACTGGGCTCAAGTGAAAGGCTCTTGCGCGGCCTGACGTTTTATTGAGTGGGTTCATTCATGCGTCTGTTCATCTTCGCGGCGGTTGTTCCCATAATCACGGCGCCTGCCTTCGCGCCGGCACTCGCGCAGGAGGGGCTGCAGGGCAAACTCGTCGCCTGCGCCAACGTTACGGAAGCAGCCGAACGCCACGCCTGCTTCGACGCCCTCGTGCCGGAACTGAAGGCGACCGGCGAGGCGGCCTTCGGCGCCACTGCGAAACCCTCTGCGCTCACCGCACCGATACTACAGACGACAGCGCCCGCCGAGCCGGAACAGGTAAGCCTCGCCGTGAAGTCGGTGACCGCCAACGCCGACGGCAAGTTACGCTTCGCGATGGAGAACGGGCAGGTGTGGAAGCAGATCGACACCACGCGTCTGCGCAATCTCGGCAATGGTCCGTGGACCGCGGAGATCAGGAAGGCATCGCTCGGCAGCTTCCTGCTCTCCCTCAACGATGGCCGCGCCGTGCGTGTGGAGCGTGTGAGCTGATGAAGATGCGTCTGATTGCAATCGGCCTGATTGCGGCAAGCGCCGCACCCGCCTTCGCGCAGGGCTCGCCGCTCGACAAGGTCTATGCCTGCGCGGCGAAGACGGCCGATGCCGAACGTCTCGCCTGCTACGACGCCGCCATCAGCGGCCTGAAAGAGGCGCAGACCGCCGGCGGCATCGCCGTTGTCAACTCCTCGCAGATCGCGGCCGCCGAGAAGGAAGCCTTCGGCCTCGAAGCTCCATCGCTATCGCAGCTCGCGCGCAGTGCATCTCCCACCACAAACGCGCCGGAGCTCGAACGCGTGCAGGCGACGATCACGGTGGCGGAACGGCGGCCCAACGGAACCTTCCGCTTCACGCTGGATAACGGGCAGGTGTGGGAGCAGACCGACACCTACGATCTCGGCCGCATACTGACCACGCCGGTTCAGGCGGAAATCCGCAAGGCGTCGCTCAACAGCTTCATGCTCAAGCCAACCAACCGCTCCGCCGTGCGGGTCAAACGGGTCAGGTAGGGCATTCGGGGATGTGGCGGACCATCCTGATCTTCGGGGCGATCCTGGCGGCTGCGGCGCTCGTGCTGCAGTGGTTGCAGTACCAGCTGTTGGCGCGCACGCATCCCGGTGAACTCTATATCGCGCTGCTGGCGTTCGGCTTCATGGGCCTCGGCGTCTGGGCTGGAGCCAGGCTGTTCCGCCGCCCGGCGCCCGCCGCGTTCGAGCCCAACACCACGGTCCAGAAGACGCTCGGCATCAGCGACCGTGAAAAGGAAGTGCTGGAGTTGCTGGCGGCCGGACGCTCCAACAAGGAAATCGCCAACCAGCTCGACGTCTCACCCAACACCGTGAAGACCCACGTCGCAAAGCTCTACGAAAAGCTGGAGGTCAGCCGTCGCACGGAAGCCATCCTGCGGGCGCGCGAGCTGGGGATGATCAGGTAACGCAATGTAACGTCCCGGATTCCGGGCGATTTCACGGGGATCACCCTTTCGGGCGATTGCGTTCAGGTCCGCCCCGGGCGCAGGGAAGGCGCATCGACAAACACCAGGGGGTTTCACCATGCTGCCCATCATCCTGATCTACGGCGTCATCGGCGCGGTGATCGTCTTCATTCCGTGGATCGCTTTCCTGTTCACCTTCCAGGAGGGCGGCGGCCCGCCCAGCGAAAGCGCCGTCATCGGCTACGCCAGCATCCTGCTGGCGCTCACCATGGTCTTCCTCGGCGTCAAACAGCATCGCGACAGGAACAATGGCGGTGTCATCAAATTCCTCCCCGCCTTTGGCCTGGGCCTCGGCATCAGCGTCGTGGCGACCTTCGGCTGGATCATCGGCTGGGAGGTTTATCTGGCCGGCACCGGCTTCGATTTCCCCACTTACTACTACGGCGCGATGATCGACGCCGAACGCGCCGCGGGTGCGGATGCCGCGAAGCTGGCGAAGATCGCGGAAGAGCAGGCTGGGTTCGCTGAGATGTACAGCAACCCCGTGATGCGCGTCGGGATCACCTTCGTCGAGATGATCTGGGTCGGCGTGATCGTCTCCCTCATCTCCGCCGCGCTCCTCCGCAACAGCCGCTTCCTGCCCGCGCGGGCAGCTGCATAGGCGCTGCGCGTCGACATGGACCGGGAAGGGCCGCGGGCGTAGCTTTCAGCCATGCGCCTCGCGGCTCCTCTCCTGTTCTGGCTGGCGGCTGCCGCCCCGGCGGCCGCGCAGACCTGCGAAGCCAGCGTCTATGGAAAGATCGGTGAGGTTGCAGTTGAACTCGCCGGCAACCAGCCCGGCGCCACCGCCAAAGTCAGCTGGGCCGCCGAAAGCCGCGAAGGCGTCGGCGTCGAAACCGAGAACTTCTCGCGCCCCGGCCTGCTCCTCGATTTCACGATGGACGGCGCGAAGCTGTCGCCGACAGACGTGATGGTCACCATCTCGCGCATTTCCGGCGAAGGCCGCAGCCGCCCGCCGCCGCTCTCCCAGTTGCGCGTGCAGGCGACACCCAAGGGCGGCACGGCGGCAAAGTGGCAAGCCGAAACGCCCGCCCCCGGCGAAGCCGCGCTCCTGAAACAGCTCCAGCAGAAATGGCCGGACGAACTCCTGATCGAAGCCTTCATCGGCGATCGCATTGTCGCCAGCTCCGTCTTCGACCTGACCGTGCTGCCCGCCGTGCGCGAAGCCGCGACCCAGGCCGCCGCCGATGCCGCGAAGTCCTGCTCCGGCTAGCGATCCTTCGGATCGAACGCGTCCCGCAGGCCATCGCCGATGAAGTTCAGCGAGAACAGCGTGATCACCATCGTCACCGCCGGCACGAACAGCATCCACGGATACGAGAACTCGCGCTGTCCCTCCGAGATCAGCCGCCCAAGCGACGTCAGCGGCTCGTTCACGCCAAGGCCGATGAACGACAGGAAGCTCTCCTGCAGGATCACCACCGGCATGGTCAGGGTCACATAGACCGCCACCGGCCCCAGCAGGTTCGGCAGGATATGGCGCACGATGATGCCGATGGGCTTCACGCCCGCCGCCCGCGCCGCCTCCACGAATTCCTTCTGCTTCAGCGCCAGCGTCTGCCCGCGCACGATCCGCGCCATGGTCATCCATTCCACCGCGCCGATGGCGAGGAAGATCAGGAAGATGTGCCGCCCGAACACCACGGTCACGAGGATCACGAAGAAGATGAACGGCACGGCATAGAGCACGTCCACGATCCGCATCATCAGCTGGTCGACTCGCCCGCCCGCAAAGCCCGCAATCGCGCCCCACGCCACGCCGATCACCAGCGACACCAGCGTCGCAATCAGCCCGACCGCGAGCGAAATCTGCAACCCCGTCAGCACGCGCGCGACCATGTCGCGGCCATAGATGTCAGTGCCCAGCCAGTGCATGTTCTCGGTCGTGGGCGCGAGGTGCAGCCTGTCCTGGTACTGCGTGTCGAACGGATGCGGCCACACGAACGGACCGACAACGGCCAGCAGCGTCAGGATTGCCAGTACGACAAAGCCCGCAATCGCGGCCTTATTGGCCAGCAGCCTGCGGCGCGTGTCATCCCACAGCGAGCGGCCCTTCACGGCGCGCGCCAGTACTTCTGCATTCTGTCCCGGGGCGGCGATCATGGTCATTCGAACCGCACCTTCGGATCAAGAACAGCATAGAGAATGTCGGCGAGCAGGTTCAGGAAGATGATCAGCCCGCCATAGAGGATCACCGCGCCCATGACGCGCGTGTAGTCGCGCGTCACCGCACCCTCGATAAAGGAAGCGCCAACGCCGGGAAGCCCGAACACGCTCTCGATGACGACCGAGCCCGTGATGACGCCCACAATGGCCGGCCCGAGATAGCTCACCACCGGAAGGATCGCCGCCGGCAGGGCATGCCGCACCATGATCCGGTATTCGCTCAGCCCTTTCGCCCGCGCCGTGCGGATGCTGTTGGAGCGCAGCACTTCGATCATCGAGGCTCGCATCAGCCGCGAGATGATCGCGATCTGCGGCAGCGCCAGCGTGACGACCGGCAGGAAGGTGTTGTGGAAATTCATTCGCCCAAGATCGAGCCCGCCCGCCGCGAACCAGTGCAGCCACACGCCGAACACAAGGGAGAGCAATGGGCCCGTCACGAAAGTCGGGATCGATATCCCGATCATTGCGACGCTCATCGCCGAATAGTCGACGACCGAATTCTGCCGCATTGCCGCCAGCACGCCGAGCATGACGCCGAAGAACAGCGCGATGGTGATCGCCAGCGCTCCGATGGTCAGCGAAACCGGCAGGCCCTCGGCCAGTAGCTCAGAAACCGACTTGTCGTAGACCTGCATCGAGGGCCCGAGGTCGCCCTGAATGACCTTGCCGACATATTCGAAATACTGCTCGTGCAGCGGCTTATCGAGGCCAAGGCTGGCCTTGAGATTGGCCTCCACCGCCGGCGTCAGCTTGCGCTCGGTCGAATACGGATTGCCCGGTGCCGCCCGCATCATGAAGAACGCGACCGTGATGATCGCCAGCATTGTGGGAATCGCCGCAAGAACCCTGCGGCCCGCATAGGCCCAGGGAATACGCGACATGATGCGGGAAAACCCAGACGACTTGGGCGACGAACGAGACTGGTCGGGCAGGGGTTACGTCCTCCGCATGGGCGGGCTTATATGAGGCAAATCATGAGCTTGCGCGCAAGAAGACAAATTTGCCGCGGCTGTTCACGTTGAGGAGCGGAAATGGCGGATATCAGGCAGGTGACGAAAGACTTTGCGGTCGCCCCCCAGCTCGCGCTGGAGGATTTCGCCGACCTGAAAGCCCAGGGTTTCAAGCGCGTCATCAACAATCGCCCCGATGGCGAAGCGCCTGACCAGCCGAGTTCCGCCGAAGTCGAGGCCGCCGTGACGGCCGCCGGTCTCACTTATGTCTATGCACCCTTCGTCGGCCAGCCAACGGCCGATGCCGTGAAGGCCGCGCTGCAGGCGCGCGAGAAAACTCTGGCCTTCTGCCGCTCCGGTACGCGCTCCGTCACCGCTTGGGCCTATGCCGAGGCGAGCGAGGGCATCGACGCCCAGCACATCGTCGAGGCCGCAGCCGATGTCGGCTACAATCTCGCGCCGCTGACACGGATGCTGCAGCAGCTTGGAGCGAAGTAGCCACGTGGCCGGGATACCTTTCGTCCGCGATGTGCAGTTCAAATACGGCGAGGCCGCGCAGGTCTCCCCGCGCATCCGCCGCGTGATCGCGGAGAACCCCGGCCCGTTCACCTATCTCGGCACCGGCGTCTACATCGTTGGAAAAGGAAAGGTCGCGGTGATCGATCCCGGTCCGGTGATCGATGCGCATTTCGAGGCGCTGAAGCGCGCGCTCGACGGCGAGCAGGTCACGCACGTCTTCACCACGCACACCCACATGGATCATTCCCCGCTCGCCCATCCGCTGGCGAAGTGGGCTGGCTGCAGGGTCTATGGCCGTCCCGACCCGAACGTCGCCCATGCCGAAGTGACGATGGAGGAAGGGGGCGAGTCCGGCTTCAAGCCCGATGTCTTCGTCAACGACGGCGACACCTTCAGCGGCCCGGACTGGACGCTCGAGGCGATCGCCACGCCCGGCCACATGTCCAACCATGTCTGTTTCGCGCTGAAGGAAGAGAACGCGCTCTTCTCCGGCGATCACATCATGGGCTGGTCAACCACCGTGATCTCTCCGCCCGACGGCAACATGCGCGACTACTTCGCCAGCCTCGACAAGATCAGGCAACGCGGCTTCTCCACCCTCTGGCCCACGCACGGCCCGCCCATCACCGATGTCACGACCTTCATCGACGCCTACGCCACGCACCGCCGCGCCCGCGAGGCATCCATCGTCGCCCGCATGCAGGCCGGCGACACGCTGATCCCCGAAATGGTGAAGGTCATCTACAAGGACGTCGACAAACGCCTCCACGTACCCGCCGCGCATTCCGTGCTCGCGCACATGATCCAGCTGGTTGAGGAAGGCCGCGCCATCGCCGACGGCCCGCTGACCTTGGCGACGCATTACAGGCTGGCGGCGTAGGGCAGTAAGCACCCTCTCTGGAAGCGGACCTTCAGGTCCGCGTTCCCCGCGAAGGCGGGGATCCAGGGCTGACGCAAAGTCTTGTTCCGCCCTGAAGCCTCAAGCCCGTGCCAGCCTTGCCGTCGTCCCTGGCCCGCCGCTTTCGCGGGGGATGCGGTGGAAGGAGCTCGCCTAATTCCGCGGAATCCAGACCCGCCTCGCGAAAACTTTCGCGAGCACTTCCAACGCTCTAACGAAAACGAAGTGGAGGATCTGGATCCACCTAGCCAACACCCACCCCAACCGACCGCATACTCCGCGCAAGACATGAGCGGAGAAGTCCATGACCCTTGTCGCCCCGCGAACGGAAGAATTGGAAAGAATCGGAAGAATCCGAACTCCACCGAAATCGGACGAATCCGACGAATCCGCCGATTCGGCAAATTTCACCGAATCCGAATCCGGAAAATCCGGCTAGCGCTCCACCACCGGCGGCGACCAGACCTGCACGCCGGGCTCGCCCATCATGCGCAGCTGTTCCAGCACTGTCTGCGCGCGGTTGCGGCCGACGATGGCGCCCAGCGTGTCCATCACCTTCGCGTCCACGCCGCCTGCCTTGGCCTGGACCATCGTTCCCGCGATCAGGTCGAACGGCGTGGTGCGGTGGATCTGCATGCGCAGCGAGATGCCATCCTCCGGCTTGAACCCGGCCAGCGCCCGTGCCTCATCGATTGCCGCGATGAAGTCGCCGGTCTTGTCCACCAGTCCGTTCTTCAGCGCATCCTCGCCCGACCACACACGGCCACGCGCAATCTCCTGCACCTTCTGCAGCGGCATGTTGCGGCCTTCGGCTACCAGACCTGTGAAGCGGTCATAGGTCGCCTGCAGGCCTTCCAGCATCTTGGCGCGCTGTGTCGGCGTCAGCTTCTCCGCGGAGTACGCGGACGCAAACTCGCCACCCACTCGCACTTCATCAGGGTTCACGCCCCACTGCCGCAACCCGTCCGCGATCGCGAACTTGCCGCCAAACACGCCGATCGAGCCGGTGAGGGTGGACCGGTTGGCCACGATCGCGTCCGCGTCCGCAGCCACATAATACCCGCCCGAAGCCGCCATCGACCCCATCGAGACGACGACCTTCTTGCCCGCGGCCTTCACTTCTTTCACGGCATTCCAGATCTGATCCGACGCAACGGCCGATCCGCCGCCCGAGTCCACGCGGAACACCACAGCGTTGATCGACTTGTCCTTGGCGATCTCCAGCAGCTGCCTGGAAATGCGATCGGACGCGAACACAGGCGTCCCCAGCGACATGATGTCGATCGGCCCGCCATCGCCCGTCAGGATGTCGCCTTCGCCACCCACCACCGCGATCACCGCTTTCCCGCCGCGCATCGCGGGGACGTACTCGGCAATCGAAACCAGCCTGCCGCCCGCACGCTGCTCGGCTGCCGCGGCCGCCTGTTCAGGATAGCCAAGCCGGTCCACCAGCTTTAGGTCCACGGCCTGCTGCGCCTGATAGGGGCTCGCCTCCATCAGCGCGCGCATTGTCGCGGGATCGGTCTTCCGGTCGGCCGCGATATCCGCAATCGAGTGCGTCCACACACTCGTCGCCAGCTCGGTCATCGCGCGGGCATGAGCGGGCGTGTAGCCCTGCTGTTTGTAGACGTCGGCTGCGTTCTTGTACTCGTAGAACTGCTCGATCTCCGGATCGATCTTCAGCTTGTCCATCAGCCCGCCGAGGAACAGCGTCTCGAACGTGATGCCGGGCGTCTCGAATGTCGTGCCGGGCTGCAGCCAGATCTCGTCCGCAGCCGAAATCGCTCGATAGGCCGCCGGGCCCGAGGCGAGGAAGCCCTGGCTGTGCGCGATGATGAACTTGTTCTTGGCCTTCAGGCGCAGGAAGGCTGCGCGAAGCTCCTCCGCACGCGAGGAGCCAAGGCTCATCTCCGCCGCCCGCACGAAGACGCCTTTCACTTCCGGATCGTCAGCCGCCGCGTTCAGGCGCAGCAGCACCTCAAGGAAGGACGTATCTGAGAACACGGCATTGAACGGATCGGCCGCCGGCTGGTCCGGCCAGCCATTGCGCAGGTCGATCTCCAGCACCGCGCTCCGCACTCGCGCCGGCTCGCCGGAGGGGATGAAGGACATGATGAGCACGAGCGGGATGAGCACGAAGAACACCACCAGGGCGGCCAGGCCCCCGAGGAAGGTGAGCAGGAAGGTTCTCATGCCGGACATCTCCCAAGCCGGACGCTGATCCGGCGGCCTCAAAGCCTTAACGGCAAACGCCCGGCGGTGAAACCGGGGCGGTTAGGCCAAGTTTTGGGGTGGGAGCGTTCCTGGTCGGAGTAGCTGGATTCGAACCAACGACCTCTTGCTCCCGAAGCAAGCGCTCTACCAGGCTGAGCTATACTCCGACGGAGCGGGGCCTATAGCGGCTTTCCTTTTGGCGCGCAACGCCGGAAAAGACGCGGCAAACCAGCCGCTTCCGGCTGCCGGAAAACGCCAAAACTGCGTCAAAACAGGGTCACTTCCGGCAGTTGCTTTCCTCGCGCGAATTGCATAACTCTCCGCCCTCTCCCTGCACTGGGGCGTCGCCAAGTGGTAAGGCAGCGGTTTTTGGTACCGCCATTCCGGGGTTCGAATCCCTGCGCCCCAGCCAGGGAGGTTTAGTCTCCGGCCCGTCGGCCGTTGAGGCGCGGAATTGACCCCAACTGTCCGGGACTTAGCGACAGAGATTCCTCCCAGAGACCCCCTTGCCGTTTGTATGCGCCGCGACTTCGGCCCGTTTGCGCGCGCGAGTCTCCAGAGCCTCGCGAAAAGTGGAAAGTCCAAGTCGTCGCCGAAATAGCAGAGACCACTTTCGCATCGTGGTCCCAGGAGAGATGCCGCATGACAGATGTGGTTCTTCCTGACGCGCGCGCCGCAAGACGCGTTCGCGCGAAAATGCATCCGGGTCATTGCGCGACCAGATTGCCGGACACGTTGCAGAGCAACATTTCCAGAGCGCGACTTAGGAGGGAAAGCGGCGGCCGACCCGTGATCTGATTGTGGAGTCGATACAGACATTCGACGCAAGGTCGTTGGAGTCTGATGCTGGCCCCAAATGAGACGGATGGCGTGTCTCGTGCACTTGTCCCGAATGGGTAAACCCATCCGGACGGCGCGGGAAGCAATCGGCGTCGGCATCGGCACCGGAGTATACCGTCAGCGGATTTCGCCGCGAGCGATCCCAAGCCCTATCCTGGCAGCCATGAAGATTTGAACGGCGCCGACCGGCGGTGCCCACAGGGGGCAGGAGCGATGACTGCGGTCGTAAGGATGATCAGAGTCCACGCAACTCGCGCCTCGATCACCACCCGCTCGGGCTTCAGTGGTCAGCCGAAGTCATCGGGATAATCCGGAGAGGGCTTGTGCCGTCTCAGTGCTCGGAAGCGAGGTTGTCCGCGCCGATGCAGGCGTGCGCGCCGTGATGGATGATCACCTCAGGAGATACTTCCAAGGCATCGCCGATCTGCTGGAGGATCCCGTGCAACGTGAGAAAGCGATCCCGCTGGTTTGCACAATGGTCGGGGCGCTGACGCTGTCCCGGCTTATCGACGATCCTGACTTCTCCGACGCCGTGCTCCGAGAATCGCGCGACTTCATTCTGGAAGTCGCCGGCGTGTCTCCCAGCAGCTCCGGGAAACGGCGGAGCGCGCAGTCCTTGAGATCACGCAAATCCGCGAAGCCACGGAGATAAGCCGGGCTGACTGCGAAGCTGTGCCCGCGGGGGCAGTGGTTCGACTCCATTGCATCCGGTCAAGCAGGCACGAGGTAGGGGTCTGGCGTTCGACTCCGACCAGCGAGACCAGGCATCGGCTGCTCCGGCGAAGCTCAGTCTTCAGACGAGATCTGACAAAGGGACGGCGCGCTCGTCGCCGGATCCTCCATGCAGTCGGTCCAGCGCCTCAAGCGCGCGCGCGGCGGGTGTGCTGATCACGTCGACATAACCGAAGCTGATGTCGTCGCGCCCGGAGGCGGCGCACGCCGTCCAGAGCCGCGCGAAGTCGTGTGCGTGCGCATCAAGCGGAGCGTCTTCGGTGCTGATAAGCATGACCGCGAGTCCGGACGATGCAAGAAAGGCGGGGAGGGTCTTCGTGTCGAGGCGTTTCATGTGTCTGTTTCCTTCTGATGGGATCTGGATTCTTGTTATTGTTGGTTGGAGATCGTCAGGCGGCTGCGCATACGGTGGTGTGGTCCGCCTGACGTCCCGGGTGGTCGTAGGTGATTTTCTTCTAGTGTCCGGCCTCCGCTGCGCTTACGGTTCGGCGAGGTTTCGGTGCCAGCCAGATGACTGCCGCCGAGATAGCGAAGCACAGGGCAACGACCGTCATCACCTGGTTTGTGGCGATGGTGACGGCCTCACGTTCGACCAGCTGGTTCAGGTAGGACAGCGCCTGGTCCTGCGACATGCCGGAAGCCATCAGCTGGTTCAGCGTCTCGCCGCTCTTGTCGGTGAGGCCAGCCAGTTCCTCATGGTTGTAGGTCGTCTTGTCTTCCCACACCGTCTGCACGACCGAGGTTCCGAACGCGCCTGAAATGGTGCGCAGGAAATTCTGCAGTCCAGCGGCGGACGCCGTCTCGTGCTCCTCGACGCTTCCGAGGGAGAGCGCGGTGAGCGGCACGAAGAAGAAGGGCAGGCCAAGACCCATCAGCATCAGCGGGATAGAGATCTGCCAATAGGTGACGTCGTTGGTGACCGACGCACGCAGCCAGGTGATGATCGCGATCCAGGCAAGGCCGACAAAGATCATCCGCCTTGGGTCGACCTTGGCCAGACGCATTCCCACGAGGGGCGCGGCTGCAACCGCGAGCACGCCAGACCAAGCCGTGGCGAGACCCGCCCAGGTGGAGGTGTAGCCCATATTGGTCTGCAGCCAGAGCGGCGTCAGGACGTTTGCGGCGAACATCGAGCCGAAGGCCAGGCTAAGCACGATCACGCTCATCGTGAAGCCACGATGTCGGAAGACGCGCAGGTCGACGATCGGATGTTTCTCCGTCAGTTCCCAGATCACGAAGGCGACGAAGCCAATGGCTGCAGTGACGGCGAGCGCAATGATCTCGACGCTTTCGAACCAACCATGCTCCTTGCCGAGGTCGAGCATCAGTTGCAGCGATCCCACGAAGGTGACGAGCAGGACGAGGCCCACCATGTCGATGGGCAGCTTGACGGTGGAGGTCTCGTACCGTTTCAGCAGGCCCCAGATCACGGGCGCGCACAGCATGGCCAGTGGTACGTTTATGAAGAAGATATAGGGCCAGCTCCACGTGTCGCAGATCGCGCCGCCGAGAATGGGGCCGAGAACCGGCGCCGTGAGCGTGGTCATGGCCCACAGTCCCATGGCCTGCGTCGCCTTCTCTTTCGGGAAGATGCGCAGCAACAGGGTCTGAGACAGCGGCATGAGGAGGCCGCCGGCCATTCCCTGGCAGATGCGTCCGAGGATCAGCATCTCCAGCGAGGTCGCGAACCCACACAGGGCAGAGAAGGCGCCGAAGATGACCATGGCGAAGGCGAAGGTGCGCACCGCGCCGAAGCGGCCCGCGATCCAGCCCGTGAGCGGAACCACGATGGCTTCCGCCACCGCATAGGAAGTGATGATCCAGGTGCCCTGGCTTGAAGAGATGCCGAGGCCTCCTGCGATGTTGGGAACCGAGACGTTTGCGATCGTCATATCGAGCACGGCGATGAAGTTTGCGCTCGCGAGCAGGATGGCTGCGAATATGAGCATCCCGCCCCTGAGCGGCTGATCGCCGCTCAGGTCAAAGGGTTTGATGGACATTGTTGTCTCCTGTCAGGCCGGCCCGTTGGGCTCAGCCTCCGGTCTTGCGGGTGTCGATCTTCGCTTCCATCGAAAGGCCGACGCGAAGCGGATGGGCTTCCAGTTCGGACGGATCGAGCGAGATGCGAACGGGCACGCGCTGGACAACCTTGATCCAGTTGCCGGTCGCGTTCTGGGCGGGGATCACGGCGAACGCCGAACCCGTGCCGCCGCCGAGGCCTTCGACGCGGCCATGGAAGACAACATCATGCCCGTAGAGGTCGGAGGTGAGCTCAACCTCCTGCCCGATGCGGACCGTGCCGAGCTGGCCTTCCTTGAAGTTGGCGTCGACCCAGGCGCTCTGGATCGGCGCGATCGACATCAGGGGCTGGCCCGGGTCGATGCGCTGCCCGTCCTGGGCGCGCCGCTGCGTGACCACGCCGTCGATGGGAGCGACAATTGTGGTGCGCTCGAGATTGAGGAGCGCCGTTTCCCAGGCCGCGCGGGCCATGCTCGCTTCCGGGTGATCGCTGATGCCGACATCCTGCGTCAGCGCGCGGGCCGATTGCAGGTTCTGCTCGGCCGCTGACAGGTTGGCGCGGGCTGCCTCGAAGGCGGCCTGGCTCACCGACAGCTCTTCCGCGGATACTGCGCCAGTGGCGGCGAGTTCACGCCGGCGCTCGTAGTCGAGGCTGGCCCGATCATGGTCCGCCTGGCGCGCGCTCACTTGCGCCCGCGCGGCGGCTTCCTGTGCGAAGTACTGCTCCACGCGCTGAAGGGTGCGCCGGTAGTCGGCTTCCGCCTTGTCCGCGAGCAGGCGGGCGTCGGCTGGATCGATGGTCGCCAGGATGTCACCCTTCCTGACCATGTCGGTGTCGTCGACGAGCACAGACAGGATCTGGCCGGAAGTCTGTGAGTTGACCTGAGCGGTCGCTGCGCCGACATAGGCGTTGTCGGTCGTGACATAATGCTGGCCGTCGAGGAACCAGTAGACGCCGAAACCCACGCCGACCTTGGCGACGATGCCGGCAAACGTGACCAGCAGCAGCTTGCGCTTCTTGCTGTGCTTCGGCTTAGTCTTTTCAGGCGTCGTATCAGCGGTGGGTTCTGTTTCAGCAATGTCGATGGTGTCGATGGTGTTGAAGGTTGCGGTGTCGGCAGGCATGGGGAGGTCTCTTTTCTTGTTTTTCTGATTGGCGTTTCTTTTTTGGGAGGAGGCGAAGGCACGTCAGATCTGGTTGAAGTCGCCCCCAAGAGAGCGGATCAGGGCGATGTCGAGCGCGAAGGTCCGCGACTCGAGGTCGGCCACGATGCGGCGAAGGCTGACCAGCTGGTCCTCGACGGTCAGCGCGTCGATGTAGCTGGACAGGCCGCCCTGGTAGCGAATGCGGACGATCTCGTAGGCCGCTTCGGAAGACGCGAGCGCTTTGCGCGCTTCGATCAGCTGGGCTTCGAGTGCGCGTCGATCTGAGATCGCGTCGGCCACTTCGCGCAACGCATTGGCGAGCGCCTGATTGTAGACAGCGACAGCCTCGTCATATTCACCGCGCGCCTTGCGATAGTCGGCCTCAACGCCGCCGCCATCGAAGATCGGCAGTGATACGGCCGGTCCGGCGTTGATGAAGCTGAGATCGCCGCCGCCAAGGCGGTCGAGGCCCAGCGTCTGGATGCCAACCACCGCCGAAAGGTTCACGTTCGGGTAGAAGTCGGCGCGTTCGGCGTTGATGCGCTCGGCGGCAGCGTCGGCATAGTGCCGTGCGGCCACAAGATCCGGCCGGCGTCCAACGAGATCGAGGGCGAGGTCGGCCGGCAGGCCGGCGCTCTGAAGCGTAGGGCTTTCCGGCATCGTAATCTCAAGACCACGATCCGGACCCTTGCCCATCATCGCCGCGAGTGCATGGCGCATGCGGACGATGTTGCCTTCGATCCCAGCAAGCTGGGCCCGAGCAGCCGAGATCTGGGCGGACGCCTGATGGGCGCGTCCCTCGTTCTCGAGGCCGCTGCGCAGGCGCTGGTCGACCAGGGCGGCGCTGGCTTCGCGGACTCGAATGGTGTCCTCGGCCGAAGCGAGATCCGCATGGAGACGAACCAGCTCGGCATAGTAGAGCGCAACGCCGGCCGAGATCTCGAGACGGGCTGCAGCCTCTTCGGCCTGAGCGGCCAGCGCGCGCGATGTCGCCGCCGCGAAGTTCGCGCGGTTGCGACCGAAGAAGTCGAGCTGCTTGGACACCTTCAGCGAGACGCTGGCTTGCGTCTGCCAGTCGCCGGGGATCGCGTCGGCCAGCGACTGGGGCAGGCCGTCGGCGTTCAGATCCTGCAGCGAGTTCACGACCGATGCATCGCCCGAGACTCGCATGGAGTCGGCCGAATTCGCAGACAGGATGGCAGACTCGGCTTGGCGAACGCGGGCCGCCGCTGCCGCAAGCGTCGGCGAACCGGCCAGCGCCTCTTCAACGAGGGCGTTCAGCTGCCTGTCGCCATAGGCTTCCCACCAGCGGTCGGATGGCCATTCGGCGACGACGCCCGCGAAACTCCGCGAGGTCGCGAAGCTGTCCGCCGCTCCCAGTCGCGGCGCGGCCCCGAGATCGGGAACCACTGCGCAGCCCGCGAGCAGGACAAAGGTAAAAGCCGCCATACCTCTGGCGGAGGGGTTCGGTCTTGCCGACATTTTCGATCTCCACGTCTGGGGCGCTGGTCGCCCCGTCCCTAGTTCAGACCCAAGTTCGGAGGCTCTCTGGCGGGCCCTCAACGGAAAGAAACGTTTTCTTTCCATGCGCTGGAAAGAAAGGTTTTCTTTTCCTTTTGTCAAGCGATGCGCTATAAGAATTTTCGAACACCGCGTCGTTTCCTTGTAAGGTTCTGAAATGGCTACAAAAACTGCGACCAAGCCGAAGCGTGTCGGACCAGGTAGGTTGTCAGCCGCCCAAGCGGCTGAACTGCCCGATCGGTTGCTTGACGCTGCGCTCAAGGCGTTTGCCGAGCATGGTTTTGCGGACACGACGATGGACCAGATCGCCAAGGCGGCGGGCGCGTCGACCAAGACGATCTACGCCCGCTATTCGAACAAGGTGGACATCCTGCGGGCTGTAATCGCGCGCATGGTGAACCGCACGATCGAGGGCCATCAGCTGGCTGCGCCGCTGGACGCGAACAACAGTGCCCCCCGTGAATTCCTGGTGAGCCTGTGTGTCCAGACCTGCATGCGCATTGCGACAGAGGCTGCGCCGCTGAATCGCCTGGCGATCTCAGAGGGCCACCGACTGCCGGAACTGCTCCGCTTGCATGCAATGGCGACAGAGATTGGCGCCGGTCACATTCATGACGGCCTGAAGCTTTGGCACGGAAAGGGGCTGCTGGCTGCGCTCGACGCTGCCGACCTGAAGCCGGCGGCGGATCTCTGCCTCAGCATGGCAACCGACTGGATCAGGATCAACACGTCCCTGGGCGGCGCGCCCAACCGATCGCAGGTTGAACAGCGTGTCGAATTCGCCGTCGACATGTTCCTGCGCGGTTGCGGATATCGGCCGGAAGCCGCAGCCAGACACCGCAAGCGTGGCTGACAACTTCCGGCCGGCTTCCGATTGGCTTGCGCCAATCAGGAAGTGTGGGGCCGCTCGATGCCGGGTTCGAGATTCACGCGCACTTCGCGAGCATCATAGGCATTCGGAAGCACCGGCGGCTTGCGGCCGCTGTACATGGTGATGTCGACCATCACCTCATGGCTGGCCTCTTCCCGGAACTCGGCGCCGAAGCGCGGTCGGAAGGTGGTGGAACGGAACTCCGATTCCGTCTCGACGCCGCGATCGGCCAGCATGAAGAAGTCGTAGCCGCTCTGCAGCGTGACTTCGGCTGCGCGGTAGAGGACGTATTTCTTTACGGTGGTGACGTCGGTGGACGAGTTGCCGTTGAATGTGAGCCGCACCTTGTTGTGCTCGATCTGCTGTTGTGCATAGCCGTATTCGCCATTGATTCCGGCGGGCTGATAGGGCGTCGAGCCGGATGAGGCGCAGGCAGTCGCAAGGCCGGCCGCAACGGCGACCAGCAGGAGGGAGATACGCATGGGGAGGAGTCCTTCGTACTTGTTGTTGCACGGCCTCTGCGGACCGCTCACAAAAGAAAGGAAGGGGTTTCTTTTAGTTCAAGGCGTCGCACACGATTTTTCTGCTGAAGCAGAGATCGACGGAGACATCTGTGGGGCACGCCGCAGCAGATAACGCGCTCAAGGGCTCAATTCTTCGACGTCTGGCTGCAGCCGGACATATTGCGGAAAGTGTTCGACATGCGTTTCAGCGGCACGACCGAAGTAGAGCGCGCGCCGGCCGGAGAATGAGACCGCGTAGCCGGCGCAATGGCGGTTTAGCCTCCGGCCAGCCTGCTGCTGAGTTTCTCGATATCCGCCATATCGAGTGCCTGGACGAGGTTTGGGGTCAGGGGTTCGTCTTGTCTGTCGGGCTATCGGCCGCGCGTTCAGCCTCACGCATCACCCGCAGGAAATTGCCGCCCCAGATCTTCTCGATGTCTTCGGCCGAATAGCCACGCCGGACGAGCCCGAGCGTAACCGCGAACGACTCGCCCGCATCCTGATATCCACCGATGCCGCTACCATGATTGAAGTCCGTGCCGATCCCGACATGGTCGACGCCCGCGCGCTTCGCGATGTAGTCGATGTGGTCGATCATGACGTCGACCGTGGCCGGCCCGAGCGCCTCGCGGATTGAGGTCGTGAAGGTCTCCCGCGCAGCCGGATCGGGAAGCTCCCAGTAGAGCTCGTAGGGGTACGAGTAGGCCTCGGGAAGGCCTGCCGCGGCCCGCGCTTTCCTGATGGCTTCAAGCTTCTCCGGTGTCGAGAAATTGATCAGGTAGGCCGAGAACGGCGCAACGTGAATGACGCCTCCGGTTTGCCCGATGCGATCGATTTCCTCGTCGGAGAGGTTGCGCGTGGCGTCCGAAATCGCGCGGACATTCGAGTGGCTGGCGATCACGGGCGTCTTCGACCGGGCGATGGTCGCCAGCGTAGACGCTTTCGATGCCTGCGATACGTCGACGATGCCTCCCAATGCATTGATGCGGTCAATCGCGGCAAGGCCGAGCGCCGACAAACCGTTGTGCGCATCCGGTTCGTACAGGCCCGTCGCGGGATCGTGGAACGGACGCGAGGAATCGGAGAAATCGTTGTGCGCCAGATGATTCAGCGCAAACACACGGACGCCGGCCTGATAGAGCGCATCGAGGTTGGACACTTTCCCTTCAAGCGCCCGGGCGTTCTGGAAGCCGAGGATCAGGGCCGTCTTCCCGCTTGCGCGGATGGCCAGGACTTCATCAGCTGACTTCGCGATCGCCACGGTGTCGGCGTTCGTTGCGGCCAGAGCCTGAATGGCAGCGAGCTTCTCGTCCGCTTCCTTGCGAGCCTCGGCGTCGCCTGCCGGCGTGCGCGGTCCCGGCCCGGCTGCGATCGCCATGACGACGGCGCCGACGCCTCCGGCCTTGAGTTTCGAGGGGTCCACCTTGGACAATCCGTCAGCGGCAAGAAAATTCGCGGCTGTCGACGACACGACGATGTCGGCATGCGCATCCAGGACCAGGCTCTTCTGATGGATGGCGCGCGCGGTTTCCAGCTGCGCGCTTTCACTGGGTGGCGCGCTTTCCGGGGCGGCCTTCTCTGAAGGCGCGCAAGCGGACAAGCCGAAAGCCAGCGCGAATGCAGCGACGAGTTTTCCCGGGATCAAGCGAGGAGCGAAGGGCGTGAGCATCGTTGCGTGACTCCAAGGGTCGGACGCGGCGTCGGTCGTCTAGAGTTCTCCGGAGATCAGGTCGCCGTCAGCGTCTCCAGCATATGCACTTGAAACTGTTTCAGCAGGGCGATGGCGCCCTTGATGTCGGCCCGGGAGCCGGGGGACAGGCTGTCGATGGCGAGACCACGTAGCGCCGCCGCGTAGAGCTGCACGAAGGCGCGGATCTTCTTCTTGTCCTTGATGCCGAGCGCCTGAGCGCGTTCCCAGATGCGCTCCTTGTGGCGTTCCTCGAGCGCATCGTTGAGCTCGCGGAAGCGGGGGCCGATTTCCGGATCGCTGCGAGCGCCGAGCATGATCTCGATGCGAGCGATGCCCGAGGGCGTCTGGAACGCCTCCCACAGCACGTCGATCAGGTGCAGGAACTGCTCGCGCTCGCTTTGCAGTTTGCCCAGACGGTTGGCGTGCAGGTCGCGACGAAGTTCGACGATGTGGTGCGAGGCGGCCATCATCAGGTCGGCCTTCGAGGGGAAATGGTGCAGCATTGCGCCCCGGCTGACGCCGGCGCGTTCGGTTACCGCCACCGTGCTGGTCTGGAAGTAGCCGACCTCGAACAGCAGTTCGATGGTTGCATCCAGCAGCTTCTTGCGCGTCGATGCGCTGCGTTCCGGATTGGGCGTGCGCTCGCGCGGCGCCGGCGACGCTGCTTTCTTGAGGGCGGCTCGACGTGCCAATTGGGCTCCGGCGCACAGGGAGGAGGTCCGGGCTTTAGCACAAAGCAGCCCTCCAGCAATCGCGATCGCCCGGCGGGAGGCGCGAGCATAGGGCCAGCCCGGAAAGAAAACGGCGCGGGACATGACTCCCGCGCCGCGCTGTCTTCACGTCAGCCCGCTTGTCAGTCCGGCGCCATTGAGCCGCGCGGCGCGCCGGGAGGCGGACCGTTGGGCAGTGATTTCGATTTCACCAGCTTCGGCTTGTCTTCGAAGCGCGCGGCATCGTCGCTTGCTTCCGTGTAGGCCGGCCAGGTGAAGCCGTCGGCGCAGGTTAGTGACTTCGCCTTCGGGTCCATCTTGTAGAAGGCGACCCAGCAGGAATTCACGCGCTTCGACACGGCGCGATCCGTCTCGTTCACGCGCGGATCGCCGGAGGAGGAGTAGTTCCAGCTGTCGAAGGAATAGACGATTTCGGCCGAGTGTGGCGCGCCTTGCGGCTGCGCCGTCTTCCGCCATTCCGGCACGTAGGCGAACTGGTAGAGCCAGGCGCCAGCGCCGGCGTCTCCCGTCAGCTTCGCGACAGTGCGGGCGCCATCGAAGCCGCCTTCACCGTTGTTCGAGCCGACCATCACCGGCACGTCGATCTCCGTGCCGCCGTTGAGCGCATCGACCGTGGCCGTCGTACGGAAGCGGCCGTCGAGCGGGCTGGCGACGCCGCGACCAGTCGCCGGGTTGGCGACGATGGTCTGCGCGGAGATGGAGCGCAGCTGCGCCATCGTGGCGTTGGCGCCGTCGAGGCCGAGCTCGGTGGCGGCTTTTACGCCGGCTTCTTCGCCCGCAGCCATCGTCTGGCCCGGACGCAGACCCGCGCCGGACTGGATGATCGCTTTCTGATAGAGGCCTTTGGCCGACGGAATAGAGAGAAGACTCATCACCATGCCGCCGCCAGCGGACTGGCCCGCCACGGTGACGTTGTTCGGATCACCGCCGAAGGCAGCCGCGTTGCGCTTCACCCATTCGAGCGCGGCGACAGCATCCTGCAGCGCGTAGTTGCCGATGGAGTCCTTGGCGCCGGCTTCCTTGGTAAGCGCCGGGTGCGCGAAGTTGGCGAGGCCGCCGAGGCGGTAATTGATCGGGATCGTGATCACGCCCTGCTGCGCGTTGGTGGCACCGTGATAGCCGCCGAGGTGGCCGGCGCCGAGATAACCCGCGCCGCCATAGAGCCAGACAACGATGGGGGCGTTCTTCGCGTTCGTGGGCGCATAGACGTTGAGATAGAGGCAATCCTCATTCGTCGTGCCCCAGACGCCGCCGCCATTGGCGCTCTTGCCGTCGGCATTGGTCGGCTGCGGGCAGGGCGATTCAAACGAGGTCGCATAACGCTCGCCGATCCATTTGTCGGGCTTCTGCGGCGCGCGCCAGCGCAGGTCGCCGACCGGCGGCTTGGCGAACGGAACGCCCTTGAAGATGTTGACGCCATCCTTGCTCTCGCCAATCAGCACGCCGCTGTCGATCGAGGCTTTTACTTGCGCTGGCTTCGCTGGCGCCGCAGGCGTTTGCGCCAGGGCTAGCGAGACGCCGCCCGCGACGATGGCGACAGCAGCTACGCCGCTGAGAAAACTTTTCATCCCGAGATATCCCTATATCGCCGGATTTGCTCCGGTCGGTTGTCGTTGCGTGAATGTGTCCGGCAGCTCTGACGGTTTGTAAAGCTGCGGCGCATCACGAAGGTATCAGCGGCAGAACGATCGCAGATGGCGTCTCGCCGCCCGTAAGCACTGTTACTGGAGGCTGCGCATCGCGGCGCTCCGGATCGGCAAAGGTTAGCGTGACGCGGAGCTTGTTGCCGGCCTTGAAGATGTAGGACATTGGCAGGAGATCGAAGGTCAGTTCGACCGGCTGTCCAGCGGGTACGGGATTCGCGTCGGACTGCTTGTGCGTCATCCATGGCAGTCCGAGATGATTGTAGGGCGGTGTGGCGAGCGTGCGATGCGAGGCGCGCAGGCGGCCGAGCATCTGATAGGACCGTGTCGATCCATCCGGCGCCACGTCATCGATACGCGCGGTGACATCGGCATCGCCCGCGTCTGTCTTCACCCACAGCTTCATCACGGGATGGCCGGTGACTTCCATGTCCGCACCCAAAGGTGTCGTTTCGAACATCACCCCGCCCTTGGCTGCCTCGATGGTCGTGGTCTGGGATGCGGGCGGGGCGCTCATCGCAACCGGCATTTCCGACACTGCCTTCGACCTCCCGCGGTCCAGCACGCCTTGGGCACCCAGATAGAATTCTGTGCGCTGCTCGTTCTTCAGCGGCCAGACTTCGCTGGTGCGCCACTGAGTTTCCTTCGGCGCGTTGTAGGTGAAGTAGGTGACGGCGGGTTCGGACATCACATTGTTCTGCTTGCCCTTCAGCCAGTAGTCGAAGAAGCGCAGTTCCTCGGTCACGAGATCGAAGCCCGTTTCATCCTTCACGGCCGTCCAGGCGCAGTGCGTGGCGGGGCCGACCAGCAGCTTGGTGTTCTGGCGGGGCAGGTTGTTGAAGGTGAAGAACGGGCCATGGCGTGTGCCGGCCTCGTCCCAGTTGGCGACCGACAGCACGCCGATATCCGTCTTCTTCAGGTCGGCGAGATGGGTGTGGGGGCTGGATTTCTCCCACCAGACCAGCCCGGTGGCGGGCGACACAGAATCCTTGAACGGCACGATGCCGACGCTTTCGATATTGTCCTTGTGGCTCGCCACGGCTGCGGCCAGCTGCGCGGCGGCCTCCGGGCCGTCTACCGCGGCCGCAAGACGATCGCGGGTGGTGATCGAGGCGGCTTCGCCGGTGGCGTTCGGCGGCGCTTGCGGACGTGGGGCGGATACGCCGCCAGTCGTCGTAAAGGCGTAGGCGTCGAACTCCGCGCTCATCGGCACGACAGCCTTGAGGGAGGGAGGGCGTGTGGTCAGCGCCTGCATCTGGCTGCCGCCCGTGGCGGAGCAGCCCCACATCCCGATCTTGCCGTTCGACCAGGGCTGTTTGGCGAACCATTCGGTGACGTCGTAGGCATCCCACTTCGCGGCGTCGACCCATTCGCCGCGATTGTAGGCGATGTTCTTGCCATAGCTGGCGTACACGCCCCGGAAATCCACGACGGCGACGTTGTAGCCGTAGGGAGCGAGCCTCAGCGCGAAGCCCGGATACGTTTCCGCCGCCTCGCCGCCGCGATAGGCGCGCCGGTTGTAGGGCGAGTGCATCCATACCACAGGCAGCTTCTCGTCCGCCAGCACGCCGCCCTTTGTCGGGCGATAGAGATCGACCGCCAGTTTCGTCCCGTCGCGCACCTCGACATAGAACGACGTCCGTTGATGGCCATCATAGATCTTCTCGGACCAGCCAGAATACTCGCTGGGGCGGGAGACCTTCCCGTCGGCTGTCACCGGCGTGCTGACATCCGTTGCGCAAGACGCCAGCACGATGATGCTCGCGCACGCTGTCAGTATTCGCCGCATCTGTTTCTCCCGGTCTGCCGGGCGGCATATTCTCCGCTCATCAGTCAAAGGCAAGATAAAACCGGCAGACCTGACGGTGTCTTGCCTACAACACTTCGAAGACCGACAGCCGGACGAGGCTTTTGTCCTGAGCTCCCTTCGCAATGGCGATCATCGCGTTGAGATGCTGAAGTGCTGGCGCGGCCGTGCGGAAGCGCATCGTCGTTCGGAAATAGTAGCCAGAAGGATCAACAGCCTCGCCGCGGGCCAGCGCCGCCAGCACGTCTGGCGGACCGTGCCGCAATCCCTGCGAGAGCACTTCGACCGCGCCGTGTCCGTCGAGATCAAGCGCATAGCGCGCCTCGAGATCGAGCCGGCCATCCGGCCAGATCACCTGCCAGTCCGCGCCGCCAGGAACAACGCTGCCGGTGTAGGCGCCACTCACGCGTCCGCCCGTTATCGGTATGTAGCGCCGTCCGTGTTCACCGCCATCGATGGTGACGGGCTTGCCAACCTCGACCTCGAAATTCATCAGCGGGCGCGTTTTCAGAGTCATCGGTCGAGCTCCTTCGTTTCGCGCTTCAGCCCCGTCAGCACCTTGTATCTGTCGGCGATGGCCTGCAGTTCGCCGAGCGCGAAGATGTCGCCGACATCGGTGAAGCCATCCGGCGCGCGTTCTTCTGCCAGCTGCATGCAGTGCTCCGGACCGTTCTGACGGTTCGCGCGTGCGATAGCAGCTGTCGCCGGAAGCCGCTCCGTCTCATAAGCATGCAGCGCCTGTTCAGGATCAGCATGGGCCTTCAACGCCCGCGCCAACGTATCCGCGTCGATGATCGCCTGGCTCGCCCCGTTCGATCCGATCGGATACATCGCGTGCGCCGCATCGCCCAGCAGCGTCATCCGCCCATGGCTCCAGCGCGGAAGCGGATCGCGATCCACCATGGGGTATTCGTAGACCACATCGGCGCCGGCGATCAGAGCGGGTATGTCGAGCCAGTCGAATGTCCAGTCGGCAAAGCGCGGCGCGAAATCCTGCAGCCGTCCTTCACGGTTCCAGTCTTCGCGCTGCCGCTCCGGCACGCGCAGCTCCGCGATCCAGTTGACGCGTTGCAATCCGTCATCGTGCACAGGCTCGATCGGATAGCAGACGAACTTCTGATCCTGATGCCCCGCCATGATCATCGTCGCGCCAGTGAGATACGGCTTCGCAAGGCTAGTGGCCCGCCACAGCGTCCGCCCCGAATAGATCGGCTTGCCCTCGGCCGGGTAAAGCGACGCCCGCGCCGCCGAATGGATGCCGTCCGCGCACACGAGCACATCCGCGGTGGCCGTATGCTGTCCGCCGGCCGCATCGGTGAGCTGCACATCCACTCCATCAGCTGTCTGCGCGAATCCTGACAGCCGCCTATTGCTTGTGACTCGCTCGCGACCGATCCGCGCTTCGACTGCCTCCAGCAATCCGAAGTGCAGCGCCCCGCGCCCTATCGAAATCTGAGGCGCATCGAAGCCTGCGAACTTCCCTCGCGCCTCAGTCCAGATCCGCTGTCCGTGCCGATTGTAATAAGCGAGTTCGCGCGTCTCTACGCCGCGCCGCAGCAATCCGTCGATGACGCCAAAGCCCGCGAGAATCCGCGCTGCATGCGGGAGCAGGTTGATCCCGACGCCGAGCGGCTTCAGTTCCGCCACTGCTTCGTAGATCGTAACGTCATGCCCGGTGTCTGATAGCGCAAGAGCTGCCGCGAGGCCGCCTATCCCCGCTCCGGCGATCACAATCCGCATGCCGCCCTCTTCCGTCGACATTGACGGCAAGTTGCAGCTATCGCATCGCAAACCTCTGCTCAAGCCTGCATTAACCTCGCGGTGAGGCTTGCTGCGCGGCAGTCGACGACTCGTTGTCCGGCGCGCTAGTGTTCCAGAAAACAAGAATACGCCGAGGGGAATATGACGCCGGACGAACCTCATGATGCAGTCGTTGTCGGCTCGGGCGCGGGCGGGGCCATGGCGGCGTGGGTGCTGACCAAGGCGGGGGCCAGCGTGCTGATGCTGGAGGCGGGGCGGGATTACAGTCCTGACGAGTCTCCGATGCTGAACATGGCGATGGATGCGCCGCTGCGTGGGGTCGGCACGCCGGACAAGGCGTTTGGGTTCTACGATGCGACCGTTGACGGCGGCTGGCAGGTGCCTGGCGAGCCCTACACAATGGCTGAGGGTTCCGAGTTCATGTGGTGGCGTTCGCGGATGCTCGGCGGCCGCACCAATCACTGGGCGCGCAACTCGTTCCGGATGGGGCCGTACGATTTCAAGCCGCAGACGCGCGATGGCCTCGGTGTCGACTGGCCGATTGGCTATGACGATATCGCGCCGTGGTACGACAAGACGGAAAAGCTGGTCGGGGTCTATGGCTCGAATGACGGGCTGGAGAACCATCCGAATTCGGGGCCGGGCGTGTTGCAGACACCGCCGAAATTCCGGACGTGGGAAACCTTCCTGAAGGCTGGCGGGGATGCCATCAACATTCCTGTGGTGGCGGCGCGGCGGGCGATCCTGACGAAGAAAATCGATGAGCGGTCTCCGTGTTATTGGGCCTCGGCTTGCGGGCGGGGGTGTTCGATCGGGGCGGCGTTCCAGACGACAACGTCGCTGTTGCCGTGGGCGAAGGCGACGGGCAAGCTGACGCTGGCGACGGGCGCCATGGTCTATGAAGTGACGCTCGATGCGTCCGGCAAGGCTTCGAGCGTTCGTTATATCGACAAGGCGACGGGGGCTCACAAGGAGGCGAAGGGGCGCGTGGTGATCATCGCCGCTTCGACGGGCGAGACGGCGCGCATTCTCCTGAACTCGAAACCCAATGGACGCTCGGAAGGGCTGTCGAATTCCAGCGGACAGGTTGGACGCAACCTGATGGATACGGTGGGCTCCAACATCTCGGCCTACTTCCCGCAGCTCGAAGGGCGGCCGCGTTACAATGAGGACGGGGCGATGGGGCTGCACGCCTACATTCCGTTCTGGGACTACAAGCGCGTCAAGAGCGGCGAGGTGGATACGCCGCGCGGCTATCACGTGGAGATCGGCGGCTCGTTCGGCGACCCCGGAATGGGTGTGGGCGGCGGGCTCGATGGATACGGTTCGAGCCTGCGCAGCGATGTGAAACGCCGCTACGGCGCGCGCATCGGCTTCACGCAGCGTGGTGAGATGATTCCGAACGGCAAATCGTTCTGCGAAATCGACACCAACACCAAGGACAAGTTCGGCATTCCGGTGCTGAAATTCTCGTTCGCGTGGTCGGATCATGAGCTGAAGCAGGTGACGCACTTCCAGAACGCGATGAAGGAGCTGATCGACAAGCTGGGTGGGACGCTGACGTCGGAGCCTGCGGAGCCATCGAAAGCGATCTCGAAGGGCGGAGAGATCATCCACGAGGTCGGCACGTGCCGGATGGGCAAGGATGCGAAGGACTCGGTCGTGAACCAGTTCGGCAAGTCGTGGGACGTGGACAATCTGTACCTGACGGATGGATCAGTGTTCGCGTCGAAGGCGCACAAGAATCCGACTATCACGATCATGGCGTTGGCCATGCGATCGGCGGACAATATCGCCAAGCGTCTGCGCTCGGGCGAGCTGTAGGAGGGGATGATGTCAGACAACAAGGCTTCCTCTCTCGTGATGATCGATCGGCGGGTGACGCTGAAATGGCTGGCCGGCGCCATGGCCGTGGGCCAGCTCGCGGCGTGCGGCGACCAGGCCAAGGGGCTGACGTGGCCCGAGGCCGCTGTCATCAAGGCCAAGGGCATTGGCACCGATCCCGATCTCATCAATCCGGTTGTGCCGTGGCCGCTGACCATGACGCAGGCGGAGCTTGTCGCTGTGGCGGAGCTGGCGGACTTGATCCTGCCGGGCGAGGGCGACATTCCTGCGCCATCGAAGGTCGGCGTGCCGGCCTTCATCAACGAGTGGGTGAGCGCGCCTTATCCGGATCAGGACAAGGACCGGCAGCTGATCATCCCGGGGCTGGCGTGGCTCGACAACGAGTCCAAGACACGCAGCGGCGTTATCTTCGCCAATGCGGATGCTGGCGCTCAGAAGGCGATCCTCGATGACATCGCGTTCAAGGACAAAGTCAAAGTCGGCCTCGAAAAGCCTGCGGAGTTCTTTGGGCGGATGCGCTCGCTGGTGCTTGGCGCGTTCTACACGACGCGCGAGGGCTGGGCGGACGTCGGCTATATCGGCAACCAGCCGGGGACTGGCGACTATGCCGGACCGACGCCCGAGGCGCTCGCGCACATCAAGGGCGTGATCGAGGGCATGGGGCTGAAGTACACGGCGCCGTAGGCGCGTAGTCGATCACGCAGCACGAAAACCCCCACCGCCGCATGGCGTGGAGAGATGGCAGGCAGCGCGGAGGCGGGGCTCGCCTCGAATGTGTAGTCCGTGGTCTGTGGTTGAGACGTTGCCGCCTCCGCGCGCAGGATCGTTCGGTTGGGCGTTCGGCCTTGACCTGTTTCCCGCCGGTCTCTTGCGGGAGACCAGCATCGTGGTGGGTTGTTCCTCGCCGGCTTGCACGGCGTGTTCACCTTGAGGCCAGAAGGTTTCTCCTACGGGCTTTTTGCTCCCGCTCGCCAAGCGTCAAACCCATCCGCCGACAGACCCCGAACCGATCCGGGAGCCTGCCTGTGGATCCTGCATCCCCGCCCATCGAGCCCCGGTCATGACGCGACGCCTGCCGGGCGGTGATGGGGGGAGTATCGCCCGGAACAGGCGGGTGAGGGATTGGTGGATCCAGAAACACCACTTTTGAATCGTCAGAGCGTTGGAAGTGCCGGGGATTCTTTTTCCAAGGCGGGTCCGGATTCCGCGGAATTGCAGCCATGCAAACTTGTCATCCCGGCCGCACCCCGGAAGCCCGAAGGGCTATCCGGGGGAAGAGCCGGGACCCACTCATCCGCATCGACAAGGTGCGAAGTGGGTCCCGGATAGCGCTTCGCGCTTCCGGGATGACAAGTGGTGGGCGGGGCGTGCGATCAGCGGATGTTGAGGGCGACCCCCACCTGTCCTCCCCCTTGCAGGGGGAGGGACCGTGTTGCGCCGCCATCCTTCGATGCGAAGCAAGTTGGTGAGGCAAGGTTCCTCCTCCTGAAGGGGGGAGGACAGGTGGGGGTCGGGTTGGATGGGCGCGGACGAGTGGACAGGCAATCCGTTGAAGAACTAAAGCGGGCGGATCTTGATGTTGCGGTACCAGACCTTGTCGCCGTGATCCTGCAGGGCGATGTGGCCTTTGGCGAAGGTGCCGAACAGCGGCCACTGCTTGAACTTCGTTGCCGCGACCTTGGCCTTCCATGCATCGTCGCCATAGCTCGTTTCCGACGTGAGGACGCCGTTGAGCCAGTGTTCGATTTCCGAGCCGGTGAAGCGGACGACGGCGGTGTTCCATTCGCCGACGGGCTTCACGGCACCGGCGGGCGGCACGACGAAATCATAAAGAGCGCCGGCGCGGTGTGACGGAATCTTGCCGTCGGCATGGCCATCATCGTCGAGCACCTGCATTTCGGGGCCGGTGTTGTAGGTGTTCTCGGCGGCCGGATCTTCCTTGATGAGGTAGATGATGCCGCTGTTGCCCTTGGGCGAGATCTTCCAGTCGAGCGAGAGTTCGAAGGGGCCGTATTCGTCGACCGTCATGATGTCGCCGGCGCCGCCGGCGGTGAGAGTGAGTTCGCCGTTCTCGACCTTCCATGCTTCGCCGGGCTTGTCTTTCTTGTAGCCCTTCCAGCCGGTGAGATCGGTTCCGTTGAAGAGGGACTTCCAGCCGGCGGCGGTTTCTTCGGGCGTCAGGCTGCTCACGACGGGCGTCTCCGGTGCGGGGGCTTCTGCGGCGGGCGCGGGCGTGGCGGGCGCTTCCGCAGGTTGTCCGTTGCATGCAGCCGCCATCAGCGCCACGAGCGCAACTCCCAGAGCCATCCGCATTTCAAGCCTCCTTCAGTCGATCGGCGTCCATGCGCCGTTGTTGCTGCTCGAGGCGATGGCCGCCTCGATGAATTTTACCCCGCGCACGCCATCGGCGACGCCGGGGGCGAGTCTGGCGAAAGCGTTGGGTTCGCGCTTCTCACTATGCGCGCGAACGAGTTCGGCCGCATCCGCATAAATCTGCGCGAAGCCTTCGAGATAGCCTTCCGGGTGGCCGCCGGGGACGCGCGTGGCGTGGGTTGCGCTGGGCGAGACGCCGGGGCCGCCGCGGCGATAGATGCGAGGCGGCTGGCCGAGCGGGGTGAACTGGAGCGTCTCTGGCGTTTCCTGTGCCCATTCGAGGCCGCCCTTGTCGCCGAAGACGCGGAGCTCCAAGCCATTGACGGAGCCGGTGGCGACCTGGCTGGCCCAGAGCATGCCCTTGGCGGGGCCGAAGCGGAGGAGGACGTTGACGTTGTCGTCGATTTTCCGTCCGGGGACGAAGCTGTCGAGGTCGGCGGCGATGGCGGTGGCTTTGAGGCCGGTGACGAATTCGGCGAGCTGGAAGGCGTGGGTGGCGATGTCGCCCAGCGCGCCGCCCGGGCCGGCGCGTGAAGGATCAGCCCGCCAGTCGGCCTGCTTGTTGCCGGAGAGATCAGTGGCGAGCCAGTCCTGCGCGTATTCGACCTGCACGATGCGGATGGCGCCGAGTTCGCCGGCCTCGATCATCGCGCGGGCCTGTCGCGTCATCGGGTAGCCGGAATAGTTGTGCGTGAGGATGAAGGGCAGGCCGGTTTTCGCGACGGTCTCGGCGAGATCATCCGCGTGCTTGCGCGTGATGGTCAGCGGCTTGTCGCAGATGACGGGGATGCCGGCGTCGAGGAAGGCGCGGGAGATGGCGTGGTGTGTGGAGTTGGGCGTGACGATGGAGACGGCGTCGATGCGGTCGGGGCGTTTGGCTTCGCTGGCCGCCATGGCGCGGAAGTCGGCGTAGGCGCGATCAGGGGCCAGGCCAAGGGACTTGCCGAAGGCGATGGATTTGTCGGGATCGGACTGGAAGTTGCCGGCGACGAGTTCCCACTGGTCGTCGATGCGCGCGGCGATGCGGTGGACGCCGCCGATGAACGCGCCCTCGCCGCCGCCGACCATGCCGAGGCGGAGACGTCTCACCGGTCGAGCCCGAGCAGGCGGCGGTTGGCTTTTTCGTCGGTGCCGCTGGCCGCGAAATCGTCGAAGGCGCGGGGTGTGACGCGGATGATGTGGTCCTTGATGAACTGGGCGCCTTCGCGCGCGCCATCCTCGGGATGCTTGATGCAACATTCCCATTCGAGCACGGCCCAGCCTTCATAGTCGTAGCCGGCGAGCTTGGAGAAGATGCCCTTGAAGTCGACCTGTCCGTCGCCGACGGAGCGGAAGCGTCCGGCGCGCTCGAGCCACGGAGCATAGCCGGAGTAGACGCCCTGACGACCGGTCGGATTGAACTCCGCGTCCTTGACGTGGAACATCTTGATCCGCTCGTGGTAGAGGTCGATGTATTCGAGATAGTTGAGCTGCTGCAGACAGAAGTGGCTCGGGTCGAACAGGATGTTGCAGCGCTTGTGACCCTTCACGCGGTCAAGGAACATCTCGAAGGTCGTGCCGTCGAAAAGGTCTTCGCTCGGGTGGATTTCGTAGCAGAGATCGACGCCCGCATCCTCGTAGGCGTTGAGGATGGGGAGCCAGCGTTTCGCGAGTTCCTCGAACGCGGTTTCGAAGAGGCCGGGCGGGCGTTGCGGCCACGGGAAGAAGTAGGGCCAGGCGAGCGAGCCGGAGAAGGTGACGCTAGCGTCGAGGCCAAGACGGCGTGAGGCTTTCGCGGCGAGCATCAATTGCTCGACGGCCCATTCCTGACGGGCTTTCGGATTGCCGCGGACTTCCTTCGGGGCGAAGGCGTCGAACAGCGTGTCGTAGGCGGGATGCACGGCGACAAGCTGGCCCTGCAAGTGGGTGGAGAGTTCGGTGATTTGCATGCCCATGTCGGCGAGCATGCCCTTCATCTCGTCGCAGTAGGCGTCGCTTTCCGCGGCCTTGCGGAGATCGAACAGCGAGGCTTCGCCGGTGGGGATCTGGACGCCGATGAAGCCCTTGTCCTTCGCCCATTTCGCGATGGCGGGCAGGGAATTGAACGGCGCTTCCGGCCCAACGAATTGGGCAAGGAAGATGCCCGGTCCCTTCATGGTCTTCATTGGAAGTCCTCAGACGACAAGCGTGCTGAGATACTTATAGCCGATTTCAGCGGCTTCCAGCCGTCCCTTTTCGAAGGGCGGCTCCTGCTCGAGATAGTAGTTGCGGACGCCTGCATTCCAGGCGGCGGGGAGGATCTTCGCCCAGTCGAGCTTGCCCGAGCCGACCTCGGTCGGGTCCATCTTGAGGTTGATGTTCGGGACGGTGGAGGCCTTCAGGTCTTTCAGGTGGATGCCGGTGTAGCGGCCGGAATATTTCGCGAAGAGAGCGGGAATGTCGTTGCCCGCGGCGGCGGCCCAGCCGACATCGAGTTCGAACGAGACGAAGGCCGGATCGGATTCCTGGACCATGATATCGTAGCCGGTGCGGGCGCCTGCCTTGGCGAATTCGAAGTTGTGGTTGTGGTAGCCGAAGGCGATGCCGTTGGCTTTCAGCTTCCTGCCGATGTCGGTGAGTTCGGCGGCCAGCTTTTTCCAGCGTTCCTCGCCCATCGCTTCGGCGACGCGGGAGATGTAGGCGTAGCCTTCGCCAGGGTTTTGCGTGAGGCCGATGTCGGCGGGAATTGCCATCGACGGTGCATAGACGTGCGTGACGCCGAGGATGTGCATGTCGGCGGCGAGTTTGTCGAGATTGCCGCGCAGGCCGGGGGCGGCTTCGGTGCCCGCGTTCATGCCGATGTGCGCGCCAGTGCATCTGACGCCGTGACGGTCGAAGACTTCGCGGAGCTGCGCCGGCGTCTTGCCCATGTAGGAGGGAATCTCGACGGTCTTGTAGCCGATCTTCGCAACGCCGGAGATGGCGCCTTCGAGATTCGTCGCGAGCATGTCGGACAGCGTGTAGAGCTGGATGCCGATGGGCGCGGACTTGGCCGCGAAGAAGGGACCGCTAGCCATGGTCTGGCACGCAGCGGCAAGGGGACCGGCGGCGCCCGTGGCACACAGCGCCTGCACGAAGCCGCGGCGGGACAGATTGGTCATGATACGCTCCATGTCTGGTCACTGTGTCTCTTGTCTTATGCGGGTGCGACGGTTGCCGGTGCTCGCTCGGCGGGTCGGAAGAAGAAGGCCAGCAGCAGGACGGCGACGACCGCCATGCCGGCCGGGACCATGAACAGCGTGCGATAGTCGACGGCGGTTGTGCCTGGCTCTGTTCCCCCGACCGTGAACTGCGCCATCAGCGCGGGGAAGAGGAAGCTGGCGGCGACGTTGCCGATGCCGAGGATGAGCAGGTTGAAGAGACCCTGCGCGCTGGAGCGCACGTCTTTCGGGAAGGCGGCGTCGACGAAGATGTAAACGGTCGCGAAGAAGAAGGCGTAGCAGATGCCGTGGAGCATCTGGACCGCGATGACGGTCGGGATGCTGTCGGGGAAGAAGGCGAAAGCCAGGAAGCGCGCGGCGTGGCCGAGGATGCCGATGATCATCGTGGTTTTCCAGCCGAGCCGGATCAGCACGGCGCCGAGGATGAACATGGTCACGATCTCGGCGACCTGTCCGATCGAGAGCACGATCATCGAGAGGTTGGCGTCGATGCCCACGCGGTTGGTGAGGAAGCCGTCGGCCATCACGAAATAGCCGTTGTGAACGGTGCTGTCGATGAACGTGACAAGGAAGAGCACGGCGATGGAGGGAATGCCCAAGAGCTTGATCGCCTTGCGCCACGCTAGCGGATCGCTATCGGTTGCGTCGCGTTTCGGCGGCGTGTGGGGCAGTGTGAGACTGTAGGCCGCGAAGGCGAACGAGACGACGGCTGCGACCACGAAGATGACACGCACCTGCTCCGGTCCGGCATCGGCGCTGAGGAGGAAGACGAACGGCCAGCTGACCATGATCCAGCCGATCGTACCGCCCATTCGGATCGTGCCGAACTGTGCGGCGGGATCACGGAGGTTCGCAAAGGCAATCGCGTTGGCGACTGACATCGCGGGAACGTAGACAAGGCTGAAAGCCAGGTAGGCACCGAAGAAGGACCAGAAGTCGGTGAAGTATGCACAGCCGAGCAGGGCGATGCCGCCGATGACGTTGCTGACGGCGAGGAAGCGTTCGGCGGAGAAGTTGCGGTCGGCGAACTGGTTGGAGAAGAAGATGCCGAGGATGGCGGCGATGCCCCAGGAGCTGCCGACGAGCGATTGCTGCCACGCCTCGAAGCCAAGCTGGTTCATGTAGGGGAACAGCTTCGGCATGTAGGCGCCCCAGATCGCGAGCTGGAGCAGCATCATCAAGAAGAGACGCGCCTGCATTGGTTGTATTCCTCCCTCCGGCCCCCTCGCGTCTGTCGCCAGCGCGCGGCTCGTGTTCTAGGATCGAGTGTTACCCGCGTGAGTAGCCGTGTCCACGGGGCAGGCGGGAACGGACATGGGAGATCGCCGTGAAATCATGGGCATATCGCATTGCCGTCGCGACTATCGCTATTTGCGCGGCCTCGTGCTCGGCAATGCCGCAGGGCGGCGAAAACTGGGAGCAGCTTTTCGACGGGAAGACGCTCACCGGATGGACGCCGAAGATTCGCGGGTTCCCGCTGGGCGAGAACTATCGCGACACGTTCAGCGTGAAGGATGGCGCGATCGCGGTCAGCTACGACAAGTATGACCAGTTCGGCGAACGGTTCGGACACCTGTTCTACAAGGACGCAATTCGCGGTCCGTACAGACTGCGTTTCGAATACCGCTTCGCGACGACGCATCCGGCCGACACGCCGGCGTGGGCGGTCGCGAACTCGGGTGTGATGATCTACGGCGAGGATCCGAAGGGCATGGCTGTCGGCGACAGCTTCCCCGTGTCAGTGGAGGCGCAGCTGCTGGGCCCCGCGCCGGGGCAGGAGCGGTTCAACGGAAACATGTGTTCGCCCGGCACCAACGTGGTGATGGACGGGCAGCTGGTGACCACGCACTGCATCAACTCCAAGACGCCGTCGCTGCCAAACGGGGAGTGGATCCAGTTCGAGGTGGAAGTGGCGGCGGACGGAACGGTGACGCAGAAGATCAACGGCGCGCCTACCATCGTCTATTCGGCTGTGCAGCTCGATCCCGAAGGGCGGATGGCAAACTCGAAGCCGCTGGTCGCTGCGGCGGGTGGCAAGCTGATGCTCGATGGCGGCACGATCTCGCTGCAGAGCGAGGGCAATCCGATCGCGTTCAGGAAGATCGAGATTTTGAGGTTGAACTAAGCGGCTGCTTCTGGAAGCGGGCCGCTCGGTCCGCGTTCCCCGCGAAGGCGGGGATCAAGGGCTGACGGCAAGTCTTGTTCCGGGTTGAAGCTTCAAGCCAAGGCAACATTCGACACGATCACTGGATTCCCGCCTTCGCGGGGAACGAGGACAACAAGTTGTCCGCTTCCAGAGTTCCGGGTGGCAGCGCGTGATCGTCAGTTCTGCGCTGACGACGACATCGCGAAGCCGCGGTAGTTGTCGGCGGCGATTTCGTTGCAGGCTTGCCGGTAGATGCCGACGCCGCCGGGATAGGGCATGAAGACGCGCGGCTTGCCGGGAACATTCGCGCCCATGTACCAGGAATTGGCCTGCGGATAGAGCGTCATGTTCGCCACCTCGTTGACGTGGGCGACCCAGAAGTCCTCGGCTTCGGGTGTCGCTTCGATGGCGTCCATCTGGCGCTGGCTCATGGCGGTGAGGCAGTCGCTGATCCAGTCGATGTGCTGTTCGATCGAGACGACCATGTTGGACAGCACGGACGGGCTGCCGGGGCCGGTGACTAGAAACAAGTTCGGGAAACCGGCGACCATGAGGCCCAGATAAGTGCGCGGGCCGCCATCCCATTTGTCCTTGAGCGTCTGGCCGCCGCGGCCGCGTATGTCGATCTTCGAGAGGGCGCCGGTCATGGCGTCGAAGCCGAGCGCGAAGATGATGACGTCGAACTCGTATTCCGAGCCGCCGGTGCTGACGCCCTTCGGCGTGACGGTGACGGGAGCTTTCGAGATGTCGACGAGTTTGACGTTGTCGCGGTTGAAGACATCGAAGTAGCCGGTGTCGACGCAAAGGCGTTTCGAGCCGAGGGGATAGGTTTTCGGGATCAGCTTCTCGGCGGTTTCGGGATCCTTCACGGCTTGCCGGACCTTGTCAGCGAAGAACTCTACTGCAACGTCGTTGGCTTCCTTGGTGAGGAGCATGTCGGCATAGGCGCCGCCAATGGCGAAGCCGCCCTTGGCCCACCGCTCCTCGAAGGTGCGGCGGCGTTCTTCGGCGGGCGTCGCCAGCGCGAGCGCTTCGGTGGTGACGGCGGCGACGATGCCGATGGCGTGGTCGCGTTCCTGCTGCCGATAGGCTGCGCGGTTGGCGCGCCAGTCGCGGACGGTTTCGGGATTGGTGGGACCGTTGTGGGCCGGGATGCTGAAGGGCGGGGTGCGCTGGAAAACGGTGAGGCTAGCCACATCAGGTGCGATCTGTGTGATCGTCTGCACGGCGGATGAGCCGGTGCCGATGACGCCCACGCGCTTGCCGCGGAAGTCGACGGGTTCGCGGGGCCAGTTCGCGGTGGAGTAGGTTTCGCCCTTGAAGGTCTCGGCCCCGGGGACGTCGATCTGCTTCGGGACGGAGAGGCAGCCGGTGGCCATGATGCAGTAGCGAGCGGAGATTTTCTCGCCCGTGTTGGTCGTGACGGTCCAGCGATGCGCGGTCTCGTCGAACACGGCGGCGGTGACGCGGGTGTTGAGGCTGATGTTGCGGCGGAGGTCGAAGCGGTCGGCGACGTGGTTGAGGTAGCGCAGCAGTTCGGGTTGGGCGGCGTACCGCTCGCTCCATTCCCACTCGTTCTCGAGTTCCTCGGAGAAGGAGTAGGAGTATTCGTGGCTTTCGACGTCGACGCGAGCGCCGGGATAGCGGTTCCAGAACCACGTGCCGCCCACGCCGTCGCCGGCTTCAAAAACATGCGCGGTGAGGCCGAGGCCGCGCGCCTTGTGCAGCATGTAGAGGCCGGAGAAACCGGCGCCGACGATGGCGATGTCGAGCGACCGGTTTGACATGCACGAACTCCCCAACAGGCGCCGGGTCTAGAGCGCCGACACCTTGCCGATCTCGGAATACGGAACGTCGCCGCGGAACGGGCCGGGCGTCTGGTTGTAGTACATCAGCTTCGTCGCGCCCGCCTGCGATGTGCCGTAGCCGAGGACGGTGAGTTCCTTGACCAGGCGGAAGAAGTGCGGGTCGCTGTTCGGCGGACGCGGCGAGTAGGCTTCGCGGTCGTATTCCTTCATCAGCGCTACCTGATCTTCGGCGGCGAGATCGGCGAAGCCCTTGCCGCGCAGTTCCATCGCGTCGGTTGTCGCCTGGCGAAGGCCGGCGCGGATGATCTCTTTTTCCTTCGGCTGGTAGTAGCCGGAGACCATGCGGTCGATGAAGTTCGGCACACCGGCATCGATGGCGCCGGGCGTGTCGGTGGCCGGGATGATCTGGTCGGCCATCGCGGAGATGGCGCGCATCTCTTCGGGATTGAGGAAGCCTGTCTTGGCCGGGCTATCGGCTGGGTCGCCTGCTGGCGTCGAGACGCAGCCGGCGAGGATGCCTGAGGCGGCGGAGGCGGTGATTGCACCGCCCAGCAGCATCGAGGCGCGGTGAAGGAGTTCGCGACGGTCCATCATGGGTCTGATCCTCCTAGAGTTCGCCGCGCTTCAGCGACGTGACGGCGTGATCCGCCGAACGCGCCGTGAGCGCCATGTAGGTGAGGGACGGGTTCACGCAGGCGGCCGAGGTCATCGCCGCGCCATCCGTCACATACACGTTGGTGCAGGCGTGGACCTGGTTCCAGCTGTTGAGAACCGACGTCTTGGGATCGCGGCCCATGCGGGCGGTGCCCATCTCGTGGATGCCGAGGCCGGGGGCGTAGGGCCGGTCGTAGGGGCGGACGTTCTTGAAGCCGGCCGCTTCCATCATCTCCACGGCGGAGGACTGCATGTCCTTGCGCATGTTGAGTTCGTTCTGGCGGATGGTGACGTCCATGGTGAGGGTCGGCAGACCGTCCTTGTCCTTCACGTCGTTGTTCAGCCAGACGCGGTTGTCGCGATAGGGGAGCATCTCGCCGAAGCCGGTGAGACCCATCGTCCAGGCGCCCGGTTCGGACATCTCCTCCTTGAAGGCCTTGCCGAAGCCCATCTCCGCAACGAGGCGGCTCCAGCCGGAACGGCTCGCGCCGCCCTGATAGCCGTAGCCGCGCGTGAAGCTGGTTTGCTTCGTGGCGTTGTCGCCGAGATTACGGAAGCGTGGGACGTAGATGCCCGTCGGGCGGCGTCCGGCGTAGTAGCGGTCGTCATAGCCTTCGACGTCGGACTGTGCGCCGGCGAGGAAGTGGTGGTCCATCACGTTGCGGCCGAGTTCATCCGAGTCGTTGCCGAAGCCGTTCGGGAAGCGGTCGCTCTTCGAGTGGAGCATGATCCACGTGGTGGCGAGCGCCGAGGCGTTCAGGAAGATCACCTTGGCGTAGTATTCGGTGACCTTGCCGGTGATGCCATCCTGCACGCGGACGCCGGTCGCCTTGTTGGCTTTCGGGTCGAAGATCACCTCGGTGACGATCGAGTCCGGCTGGAGCGTCATGTTGCCGGTGTGGTCGGCGGCGATCAGCGTCGCGCCATTTGAGGAGAAGTAGGCGCCAAAGGAACAGCCGCGCATGCAGAGGTTGCGGGTCTGGCAGGTGCCGCGGCCGATCTTCATCTGCTCGTCGGTCGGCTTGGTCAGGTGGGCGGTGCGGCCCATCGTGACGCGCCGCTCGGGGAATTTCGATTCGACTTTGCCCTTGAAGGATTTCTCGACGACGTTGAATTCCATCGCCGGCTGGAAGACGCCATCGGGAAGCTGGGGCAGGCCTTCGTTGGTGCCGCTGACGCCCATCCAGCGTTCGACATGGTCGTACCATGGCGCGAGGTCGGCATAACGGATCGGCCAGTCGACGCCGACGCCTTCGCGGGCGTTGGCGGTGAAGTCGAGATCGGAGTGGCGATAGCTCTGACGGCCCCAGGTGATCGAGCGGCCGCCGACATGATAGCCGCGGATCCAGTCGAAGCGGTTGACCTCGGTGTAGGGGTGCTCGTCATCCTTCACGAACCAGTGGTTCCACTGGTCGTTGACCGTGTAGCCGGTGCGGATCTGCTTGAAGTAGTGCTTGTCGACTTCTTCCTGCGGGGTGCGGCCGTTGGCATAGCGGAAGTCCCACGGGTTCATGCCGAAGGTCTTGTAGTCCTTGCCGTGCTCGACCTTGCGGCCGCGCTCGAGCACCAGCGTCTTGAGGCCTTTCTCGGTCAGCTCCTTCGCCGCCCAGCCGCCGGCGATGCCGCTGCCGACCACGATGGCGTCAAACGTCCGCGCCTCGCGCGAACCTTCGCTGAGATTTTGCATGGCGTTCCCTCAAGCGGTGCAGCGCTTCTTGCGGCGCAGGGCGAGACTGGCGCCGAACGCGACACAAGGCCAGAGTTTCAGGTTGCGCTTGACGTTACGTCGTGCGGTTGCGGCGGAAGATGAAATAGCCTGCGATGAAGACCAGCGCGGCGACGGTGGAGGCTATCAGCTCGTTGCGGCTGCCCTCCCGGAGCGCCATGGCGATGAGCACCGCGCCCATTGCTGCAAACGCGATAATTCCGGACCACGGATAGAACCACGTTTTCAGCTGCAGTTTTTCCGGCGGGATGCGTTTGCGCAGAACGAGGTGAGCCGCGACGACCGTCATGTAGATGAACAGCATGATCGCGCCGGAGGCATTGAGCAGGAAGGAGAACCAGTCCTTCAGGAAGGCGTCCATCACGACGAAGATCAGTGATAGGGCGGCCGCGACCAGGATGGCGCGGGCGGGCACGCCACGGCTGTCCAGCTTCACGATGGATTTGGGCGCATCACCCTTCGACGCCAGCGTGAACATGACGCGCGAGGCGACATAGATGCCGGAGTTGAGGCAGGAGAGGACGGCGACAAGGACAATGATGTCCATTGCCATCACCGCGCCGGGAATGCCGACCTTGTCCAGCGCCATGGTGAAGGGCGACATCACCTGGATCTTCGACTGGGCCGCGATTTCGGTCCATGGGACGACGGCGACGATCACCGCAATGGAGAGCACGTAGAAGACGAGGATACGGAAGACCAGCGTGGTGGTGAGGTTCGCGATCACCTTCTGGCCCTCGCGCGCTTCAGCGGCGGCGACGGTTGCTATCTCTGCGCCGACCAGCGTGAAGATCAGCGAGACAACGCCTACCAGCACCGGCGACCACCCCATCGGTGCGAAGCCGCCGTAATTCACAAGATTGCCGAGCGTGCTCTGGCCCGTCGGGTTCCAGCCGAAGATGTAGGCGCATCCGATCACGATGAAGACGATGATGGCCGCGACCTTGATGGACGAGAACCAGAACTCGAATTCGCCGTAGCTGCGTGTCGAGAGCAGGTTCGAGCCGGTGAGCAGGAGGGTGAGCACCACAGCCGTCACCCAGGGCGGGATTTCAGGAGGGAGCCATTGCGTCATGATCCGCGCGCCGACGATGGCCTCGAAGGCAACGACGACGACCCAGAAATACCAGTAGAGCCAGCCCGACGTGAAACCGGCGAGGTTGCCGAGGCCGATGCGGGAGAATTCGGTGAAGGCGCCGGTATCGGGATAGGCCATCGCCATCTCGCCGATCATGCGCATGACGAAGAAGACGATGGCGCCGGTGAGCAGGTAGCTGACCACGACGGCCGGGCCGATATTGGCGATGGCGACCATCGAGTTGACGAACAGACCGCCGCCGATGATGCCGCCGATGGAGATCATCGCGACGTGGCGCGCACGCAGCGACTTTGCGAGAGTGGGCGCGCCGGGGGTTTCCGGCGTTGCGGCTTGCTCCAAGAGTATCTCCCCGTCCTGACGCGGCGACATTGGCGCCTGACTTTCCCTGATTGGCAAGTCCGGGACCGCCGGGCTCAGGCCCGGCACTTTTGTCGAACGGGCGGACTTTGTCGTTTGGGAAGAGCCAGGCGGGAGCCCGGCGGTCCGTTTGCGACGATGGCGAGAAACACTTTCGTCTGTGACGTTGAGGTTCTAGGCTTCCCAAAAATCAGGGGAGATGAGCGATGCGTGTCGGACGGCGTGAAGTTCTCCTTGGCGGTTCGGCCGCGCTGGTCACGGCGTGTGCGCCGCAGAAGGCGCCGGGGCAGGCGGCGGACCTGATCCTGCATGGCGGACAGGTTCTGACGGTCGATGCAAAGTTCGCGAAGGCGACGGCGGTCGCGGTGAAGGGCGGGAAGATCGCGGCGGTCGGTGGGGCCGAGCTGCTGGATGCGTGGTCGTCGCCCAACATGGTAGATCTTGCCGGGCGCACGCTGATGCCCGGGTTCAACGACACACACGTCCACATATACTCGCTGAGCCCGCGCGCCATCGAGCCAGACAAGGTGAAGTCGATCGCGGAGCTGCAGGAGAAGCTGCGCGCCAAGGCGGCGGAGCTGGGCAAGGGCGAGTGGATCACCGGCTATGGCTGGGACGAGGCGCAGCTGACCGACAAGCGCAATCCGACGCGCGCGGATCTGGATGCGGCGACGCCGGACAATCCGGTGGTGCTGACGCGGGCGGGGGCGCATTCGGCTGTCGGCAATTCGCGGGCGCTGGAATTGGCGAAGATCACGCGCGCGACGCCTGATCCGGAAGCCGGGATCATCGAGAAGGATGCGTCGGGGAATCCCAACGGGATCATCCGCGAGCGGTTCGACCTGTTCACGCGGCTTGTGCCCGACGACACGTATGAAACGCTGCGGCCGAGCTTCATCCAGGCGCTGAAGAACCTGCTGCCGTTCGGGATCACCAGCTTCCAGTCGGCCTCGACGGGGATTGGCGATGAGCCGGTGGATGGCGAGCCATTGCGGGGCGGTGGCGGACTCACCTATCGCCGCATGCGGGCGATCTATGACGAGCTCGGCGCGGACCTGCCCCGCGCTGCGCTCTACATTTCCTATCCGGGCGAAGCGCGAATGAAGGCGTTCGGGAAGAAATCCGGCGATGGCGACAATCAGGTGAGGCTGGGGCCCATCGGCGAGAATCTGACCGATGGCGGCTTCACAGGGCCGACGGCGTGGCTGCTGGCGGACTACAAGGGCCAGCCCGGTTTCCGCGGCAAGGGGCGTTTCACGGATCAGGAGCTGCAGGAGCTGGTCGACAAGGCGAGCGAGTATGGCTGGCAGATGGGCCTGCATGCGATTGGCGATGCGGCCATCGTGCAGACGGTGAACGCGTATGTCGCATCATTGAAGAAGAACCCGCGGACCGATCATCGCTGGTTCCTGGATCACTTCACGATCATGCCGCCAGACGAGACGATGAAGGCGATGGCCGACAACGGCATCATGATCGCGCAGCAGCCGAACTTCCTCTACAATCTCGAGGGCCGTTACCAGTCGACGCTGGATGACTGGCGGCTGGCGCACAACAATTCGGTGGCGACGCCGGCGAAGAAGTTCGGGATCTTCACGGCGTTCAGTTCGGACAACCTGCCGATTGATCCGCGCGTGGGGCTCTACGTCGCCACGACGCGGAAGGGGTCGAGCGGAATTGTGCATGGCGCGGAGGAAGCAGTCTCACGCGAGGAGGCGATCCGCATGTACACAGCCAATGGCGCGCACCTCACCTGGGAAGAGAAGGAGAAGGGCTCGCTGGAAGTCGGCAAGCTGGCCGACATGTGCATCATCGAGCAGGACCCGCTGAAGGTCGCTGACAGCGATCTGCTGACCTTGAACGTCGATGCGACATTCGTCGGCGGCAAGCAGGTGTTCGCGCGGGAGGGCGCGCGCGTTTAGGTCTGTAAGCCCGCGCTCGTCCTTCGACGGACGGCCCTTCGGGTCTGCTCACCATGAGCGCTAAACCACTGATCGCCCCGTAGCGCTCATCCTGAGCAGCACGCGAAGCGCGCGTCCGTCGAAGGACGAGCGCGGGCTTACAGCTGGATCGTAACTGCCTTCACCTCCAGGAACTCGTCGAGGCCGTAGTGCGAGCCTTCGCGGCCGATGCCGCTCTCCTTGACGCCGCCGAAGGGGGATACCTCGGTGGAGATGAGGCCAGTGTTCATGCCGACCATGCCGTATTCTAGGCCCTCGGCCACGCGCCATGAGCGGGAGAGGTCGCGCGTGTAGGCGTAGGCGGCGAGGCCCGCGCGGCTGTCGTTCGCCATGCGGATGGCGTCGGCTTCGTCACGGAAGCGGATGAGGCCGGCGACGGGGCCGAAGGTTTCCTCGCGCGCCAGCAGCGCATCAGGCGCGACATCGCGGAGGACGGTGGGCTGGTAGAACGTGCCGCCGTGGCTGTCTTTCGCCGCGCCGGTCAGCGCCTTCGCGCCGTGGCCGAGCGCGTCGGAAACGTGGGCCTCGACCTTCTCGAGAGCCTTCATGTTGATGAGCGGGCCTTGTTGCGTGACGCCGGCCAGGCCGTCGCCTACTACGAGCGAGGAGGCTTTCTCGGCGAGGAGTTTCGCGAACTTCTCGTAGATTCCGTCCTGCACGAGGAAGCGATTAGCGCAGACGCAGGTCTGACCCGTGTTGCGGAATTTGGAGATGATCGCGCCGGCAGCAGCGGCCTCGAGATCGGCGTCGTCGAACACCAGGAAGGGCGCGTTGCCGCCGAGTTCGAGGGAGACGCGCTTGACCGTGGTGGCGCACTGGGCGGCGAGTTTCTTGCCGACGGGCGTTGAGCCCGTGAAAGTGAACTTGGCGATGCGCGGGTCTTCGGTAAGGACGCGGCCGATGGGTTCGGCGTCGCCCGTGACAATGTTGAGCACGCCCGGCGGCAGGCCAGCTTCTTCGGCCAGCACGGCGATCGCAAAGGCGGAATAGGGTGTGAGTTCCGACGGTTTGAGTACGACAGTGCAGCCGGCGGCGATGGCCGGGCCAACCTTGCGGGTGATCATGGCGGCCGGAAAATTCCACGGCGTGATCGCGCCGACGACGCCCACGGGCTGTTTCAGCACCATGATGCGGCGGTCGGTTGCGGGGCCGGGTATGATGTCGCCGTAGGCGCGCTTTGCTTCCTCACCGAACCATTCGAAGAACGAGCCGGCATAGACGACTTCGCCGCGCGCTTCGGCCAGCGGCTTGCCCTGTTCGGCGGTCATCAGTCGGGCGAGGTCTTCCTGATGCTGGACCATCAGGTCGTTCCACTTGCGCATGATGACGGCGCGTTCTTTTGCCGAGAGCGCGCGCCATTTCGGCAGGGCGGCTTCGGCGGCGGCGACGGCGCGTAGCGTTTCGGCACGATCCAGGTTCGGGATGCGGCCGATCAGGTAGCCATTGGCCGGGTTGTGAACCGCGATCTCGGGCTCGCCGGTCCATTTGCCGTCGATGATGCACTGTTCGCGGAAGAGATCGGGGCGCTTGAGGCCGATGCGGGAAAGTTCGCTCATGCCGTCGGCCATCGTCGTCTCCATCGTCGCGGTGGGAGACATATGGCCGGAGCCACGCGGCGGGACAAGACGGGCTAGTCGGTAGCCGCCAGCAGCGGGCAATTGGCGGTCGCGGCGGGCATCAGGGTGGGGCTGGCCCGCTGCATGTGTTCCAGCGCCTGATCGGGCGTCACCCACGCCTGCCCGCGCGTGGCGCAGCGCATGCCGTAGTCGAACGTCTCGCGCATGCTTTTCTGGTCGAAAGCGAGCGAGCCACCGAACTGGACGTCTGCCGGGATGGTCGTGAAGTGGAAACTCATGCCACCGCGATCGGCGTATGCGTCTGTCTGGGCAAGGGCCGTGCGCGTCATGTGGTTGAGCACGGCGTTGAAGCTGCGCGCGGCGACGTCCACGGCGTTGTTGAGAGTTGTGCGTGGCGCGGAGGCCGCCTGGCCGTTGATGATGACGCTGACGGTCGCGCCCCGCAGCGCAGGCGGCGGCTCGCCGATCAGCAGGGCTGCATCCGGCACGATGAAGAACGGCGTCGAAGCGCCGCCGTCGACGTGCATCTCTTCGTACTTCTTGCCGTCCTTCTCGACATCGATCATCACGGGCGGGAACACGCCCGGAACGCTGGACGACGCAACAAGCACATCGCGGAACAGTTCACGGGCTTCGTCGCCGCCCCGCTGGGCTATGCGCCCGAGATTCCAGATGACCGTATCCTCGCGATCGAGGTTCGTGGTCGCGACCAGCAGCATCCGCCCGGTCGCCGCCTCCTTCGCCACCGCCGCGACAAGTTCGTCGGTTACGAAATGTTCGACCAGCTTGCGCAGGGGCTCGCCGTGGAAAACGCTGGAGTCGAAGAGCACGCCGATGCCGCGTGACTGCAGCAGGCCATCGGTCGCCTGGCCGCGATAGGCCTCCGTCAGCTTTCCATCCCAGTCCGGGCCGAGGAAGGCGAAGGGTGCGATGAGGGCGCCGGTCGATACGCCGGTGACGACTTCGTACCGCGGCCGGGTCTGGGCGTTGGTGAGTCCCACGAGCACACCCGCCCCGAAGGCGCCGCCGGCGCCTCCGCCAGACAGGGCGAGGATGTCGATCGAACCATCGCTGGCGGCGGTTACGGCCGCAAAGGAGCGGGGCGCGTTCTCCATGAAGAAGTCGAAATCCAGCGTGTCGGTGCGGATCGGTTGCGGGAAGCCGGGGGGCTGCGCGTCGATGGGCGAGGCCGGAGGCGTGTCGAGGCGAGGCGCGGTTGCGCAGCCGCCCACAAGGGCGCCGACAATCAGGATCCATCCGCGCGGTGTCATGATCCCAATCTGCCACGCGTCGGGGCGGGCGTCATCGCGGTGTAGGGTGCTGGACAAAAGTTTAGGGCCGCGGTTTGCGCCGCGGCCCTTCAAGATCGTTCCAGATTGCAACGCGCCTACCAGAAGGCCATCCGCAGCGTGATCGAGCCGTAGTGCGTCATCGACGTGTCGCCGATCTCCGCATCGTAGCCGATCTTCAGGTTGAGGAACTGGCTGTCGATGTTGAGGCCGAGGCCCGCGACGATCGCGTCCTCCGGTTCCACGCCCGGGTCGAGCTGGAACGTCGTTCCGGTCGAGCCACCAGAAAAGCGCATGATGGCGGGCGTGTTTTCCCAGTTGAGGATGTTGCGGTAGCCGACCGACAGTTGCGGACGGAACTTGTAAGCATCGTCCCCGCCGAAGTCGCCTACCAGCGAGAGGCCGTAGGAAGCCGTCGCCAGCGACGCATCGCTGTCGCCGGCGACCAGCGCAAGGCCATCGTCGGTGGCGGCGGTTTCCGTGTAGCCGTCCTGCTGGAAGCCGATGTAGTCGGCGGCCACGAACGGTTTCAGGTCGAGCCAGCCAAGCGGCATCGTGTAGGTGGCGCGGGCGCCGGCGGTGTAGGTCTGGCCGGTCCACTCGCCCTTCACGCGGTCGGAGAGTGAGCCGATCTCGACTTTACGGTCGGAAGTGAAGTCGACGAAGCCGACGGAAGCAGCACCATTGACGGCGAGGTTGCCGTTTAGCCATCCGGCGTAAGCGCCGAACGATTTGTGCGAAACGTTCAGCGGCGCGCCGGTGCGGGTTTCTTCTTCGAGCTCTGCCGATTCAAGCGATGCGAAAGCGCCGATCAGGGCGTTGCCATCGGAGATGACGTCGATGCCCGCGGCAACGCCGAAGCCACCACCCTCGACGCCGACCGAGCTGCCGCTGGGATCAGCCTTGTGGAACACGCCGAACTCTTCGGTCCATGCGCCGCCGGGTGCGTTGGGCTTGTTGGTGATGAGATCGAGCCTGTGCGCGGTGGCGCCGAAGGCAGCGGTCGAGTTGGAGGCGAGAACGCGCATCACAGATGCGTCCGAACCCGGGAGCAGGTCGCTCCAGCCGCGCAGGAACTCGGCCGATCCCGGAATGGACGTGACGGCGGCGCCAACATTGTCATCCTCTTCCATCAGGTCGAGCACGGCCGAGTAGGCGCCGGTCTGGCGGCCGTTGAGGCCGAGCTGCTGGGCCGTCTTGACGCTGAGGTTCAGGTCGATCGCGTTTGCGTTCGGCTGGGTCAGGGTCATGTTATAGATGAACGGCGCATTGGCGTTCAGCATGCTGTTGATCGAAGCGCCGAGGTTCAGCGTTCCGGCATTGAGCACGCGCAGCGAGAAAGTCTCGTTGCGGAACTGGTCGAAGATCGGCGTGAACTGGGTGTTCGCGGCGACATCGGCCGTGCCGGTGATGTTGAAGATCGGAATGTTGCCCGCGATGCGCGCATTGTCGATCACCAGACCGACCTTGGCGTTGTTGGCCAGTGTCATGGCGCTCAGCGACAGCGTGCCGGCGGCGCTGTTGTTCATGGTCGAGTTGTTGACGATCATAGACATCGGGCCGCCGCCCGTGCGCGTGATGCCGCCGTTGTAGGTCGACTGGTTGAGGAAGCTCAGCGTGCCTGTCGTGTTGCCGAGGGCGAGGTTGCCCTCCATCTCGGAGCCGTTCAGGGAGACGGTCGCCGCCGATCCGCCGAAGGTCGCATTGCCGAACAGCTTGGCGCTGTTGATGTTCAGCGTATCGCTCCCTGTGCCGAACGCGACGTCGCCGCTCATTTCACCGGAGAGCAGGTTGAGCTGGTCGTTGCCGACGCCGAACAGCACATCGCCGGCGATACGTGCGTTGTCGACCGTGTCGTTCTGCGTGACCGTAACGCCCGATGCGCTATGCGACAGGTCGAGTGCGATCGCCTGACCGGCGCCGCTGGTGATGTCGTCTTCCTCATCGTCATCGATGAAGCCGGCGGAGAGGCGAGACGTGTTGGTGAAGTTCGTCACCGTGCCCGACAGGTCCTGGAAGGCGATCGCATCGCCATCATAACCGCGGACGGAGGCCAGCATCAGGCCGCTGTTGGTGACGGTCGGCAGGCTTGCGCCTGCGTTGACGGCCACAGCGATCGCGTCGTGCGTGGTCTCGGTGCTGACGCTCGCGGCGATGCTGCCCGTGTTGAGCAGGAGAGGCGTCGAGGCGCCGGAACCGATCTGGAAGCCGGTCGCGTTGCCTTCGAAGGCGACCGCGCTGATGCCGCCGCTGTTGAAGATGCCGCCTTCCACCACTGTGGTGTGCGTGCCATCCGCCGAGCCAGCGATCTTCAGCGCCGTTGCATTGAAGCCCATATTGAGGCCGTTGGCGGAAATCCCACCGCGGTTCATGAAGCCGTAGTCGTAGTCGAACGTGCCGATGATTTCGTCGAGGTTGTCATCGTCGTCGTCGTCGGTCGTATCCCGGATCGTTTCGCGGACACGCGAGAGGACGATGTCCTGGCCGGCGCCGCCATCGATCGACTGGATATTGATGGCCGGAGCGGAGCCGAAGGTCTGGACCGTTCCCGTCGTGCGGTCCTCGTTGAAGTTCTGGACGACATCCTTGACGTCGGCCGTTGGGTCGGCGCCGCCGGTGGCCGTGCCGTTGATCAGGAAGCCGCGCGCAAGGTTGCTGCGAACCTCGACCGCGCTGCCGCCGACGAGCAGGTCGTCCGCATCGCGCTCGTCCGGCTCGTCCGTGCCCGTATCGTTGTCGTCCGCGTCGTCCGGATCTTCGTAGTTCGAGAGCGTCGTGCTCGTGAAGCCGGTCGACAGTACGCCGCCGTCGATCATGAATTCGCCGGAGACGTTGCCGCCGACGCGCACGCCGACAGAGCCCTCGCCGATCGCCGACGTAACGCCGCCGCCGATCTCGACGTTGCCGGTCACGTCTTCACGGAAATCCAGCGCCACGCCGTTGGACCCGGTGAGATTGATCCCTGCCGTGCCATCCTGGCGGTAGTTGCCGACAAGGTTCGAGCGGATCGAGACGCCGTAGGAATTGTTGCCCTCGACGGTGATCGAGCCGGCGCTGAGCCGCAGGTTGCCGGTGAGTGTGCCGCCCGGTTCGACCAGCACGCCGACCCGGTTGGTTCCCTGGGCGAGGGGGCCATCGAGATCGTCGTCGTCGTCAGTATCCGTGCGTGTGTAGTCCTCGATCAGGCTGATCGTGCCCGAGTTGGTGAAGTTGGCGTTGAAGCCGGGGAGGATGCGGACGCCGACGGTGTCGCTCGAGTTGACGGTGCTGAGGGTGCCGGCGTTGGTGACGTTGTTGTTGCTGTTGATGGTGATCGGCGCGCTGTTGGCCGGAGCGCCGGTCAAGGTTACCGAGCCCGTGCTCGTGACTTCGACGTTGGCGTTGGTTCCGCCGGTTCCCGCTGTGGCGGTCTGAACGGGCGTCGTGGTCGCCGTGGAAATGGAGACCTGCGCGGCGGCCGGAAGTGCGAATACGAGTGGAGCCGCGGCTCCAAGCAGCAGGCGTACCTTGAGGGTCATGGAAGCCGTCAACTCCTGAAAAGTCCGCATACTTTACTGTCGTACGCCCCACGCCGCGGGCTCTGGACGGCCTGCCTAGCCTGCCGCGCGCCCGGAGAAAACCCCGGACATGCGGTTGAGGCCGGAATCCCTATGAGGGCGAGCCGACCCTTCAATTCCCACTGCACAGGTGTGGCGGAAAGGTGGCCGGAGGGCCGTTCATGAAGCGACTGCTCAGGCCTGTTGCCTGATCGCTCCTATTTCTTTGGATTAGCCAAGAAGAAGCGCCACATCACTTCGCTGGCGTTTAAGTCGGGGGTCGGCTGGTCTGCCTCGGCGCGTCCGGCCTTGCCGCCTGGCCAGGCATGGCCATTGTTCGCGACCCTGTAAAAGTGAACGGGTTTGCCGGAAGTGCATTTCTCCCAGCGGATTTCAACAAGCTTCTGCTGCCTGTCGAAAGCCTCCACAGGCGTTCCGCAGCCATTGGCCTTCGCCCAGTAGTCGGCCTGATTCACATCAGGCGCGACATCATGGTCTTCGGGCCTGCGGGCGAGGTTGGCCGCCACGCCGCGCCGTTCAGGTCCGCCGAGCGGGCCGCCGGCGGCGGGAACCGTCTGGTCGGTCTGGCCGACAAAGATGATAGCCGCGACAGGTCCCTTGGGCGGTTGTTCATCTCCGAAGATGGCGCCGACGATCGGGGCGATGGCGGCGATTCTGTCGGGCAGCTCCCGTGCCAGGACATGCGACATCATCGCGCCGTTCGACATGCCGGTGACGTAGACGCGTTTCGGGTCGGCGCGGCCGGAGGCGATGAGGTCGTCGATGATCTTCCGAATGAAGCCGACATCGTCGATCCTGTTCTCGCGGGCGTAGGCGCAGCAATGGCCCGCGTTCCAGGTGAGCAGGCGTCCGCCGGGCGTGCCGCCGGTGCCGCCAGGATAGACAGCGATGAAATGCTCGCGCGCGGCGACGATATCCATCTGGCTCATGTCGACGGCGTTCTCGGGATGGCCGCCGCCGCCATGGAGGACGATGACGACCGGCGCTTTCTTGCCGCCTGAGAAGTCGTGCACGAGATAGCGGCGCTCGCGGCCGTCATGCTGCATCTTCTCGTCGGTGAGTTTCGCGCCGGCGGGTGTGGCCGGTTGCCCGGTCGATGGGCCGGCGGAGCATGCGGCAAGTGCGAGGAGGACGGCGGATGCGATCGTGCGGATCATGTCGTATCCTTCGGAGCGGGAGCAGCACTTGACCACAAGCGTGGCGCGCCGCAATGCTACTCGTCGGTATCACAATATCAAGCGGAGATGCATGATGCTGCGTGGATTGTCGTGGCTGGCTGCCGGGCTGCTTGCGTCATGCATGGGCCCGCAGGCGGAAGAGCAGCAGGCCGCGTCCGGAGCGAAGAAGCCGAATGTGGTGATCATTCTCGCGGATGATCTCGGCTACGCCGACATCTCCACCTACGGCATCAAGCGGATCAACACGCCGAACATCGACCGCATCGCGAAGTCGGGCGTGGCGTTCACGGATGGGTATTCGGCTGCGCCGGTCTGTTCACCCTCGCGCGCGGGGCTCAACACCGGGCGGCATCCCGACAGGTTCGGCTTCGAGTTCAACAACGGGCCGGCACGGCGGGACATCGAGCTGAACCTCGGCATTCCGAAGGATGAGATCACGCTCGCGAAGGCGCTGAAGGACGAGGGCTATCACACCGGCCTGATCGGCAAGTGGCATCTCGGTTCCAACGACGATTTCTATCCCACCAATCGCGGCTATGACGAATTTGTCGGGCTGCTGACGGGGGCGACCTCGTACATGGCGCCGACCGCGCCGGGGCACATCTTCGTCGAAGTCGCCGGTTCAGACGCGCGGCCTGCCCCGCGGCGGAGCGCGGCGAACCAGATCATTGAGGGGCCGGATCGCAAGGTTGTCGAGAACGAGGATCGTTACCTGACCGAGTATCTCGGCGAGCGGGCGGTGAATTTCATCAAGCGCAGCGCGGCCAGCGATGCGCCCTACTTCCTCTACGCGGCGTTCACCGCCCCGCACGATCCGCTGCAGACGACGCAGAAGTATTATGACCGTTTCCCGCAGATCAAGGATGAGGGGATGCGGGTCTATGCGTCGATGGTTTCCGCACTGGATGACCAGGTGGGCGCGATCATCGATGCGGTCGAGGCTTCGGGCGAGAACAACGACACGATCATCTATTTCATGTCGGATAATGGATGTGCGGCCTACATCCAGGGCATTTGCGACTGCGCGCCGATGCGCGGGGGCAAGCTGAGCCATTACGAGGGCGGGACGCGCGTGCCGTTCATGATGCGCTGGCCGGGGAAGATCGCGGAGGGCCAAGTCTATCGCAAGGTTGTCTCGACCATGGACGTGTTCACGACGTCGCTGACGGCGGGCGGCGGGGAACTGCCGAAGGACCGCGTGTTCGATGGCGTGGACCTGCTGCCTTACATCACGGGCAGGGACGCGGGCCTGCCGCATGACCAGCTGGCGTGGCGGCGGACGCCGAATGCGTCGATCCGCAAGGGCGACTGGAAATTGTGGAAGAGCCTCGATGGCAAGTTCACGCTGCTGTTCAACCTGAAGGACGATCCCAACGAGGCGACCAATCTTGCGGAGAAGGAACCCGCGAAGCTGAAGGAGCTGAGCGACGCGTTCGATCTGTGGTCGAAGGACATGAAGGACGCGGCGTGGCCGTCGCGGCCGTTCGTGAATTACAATGTGTGCGGAACGCCGTTCGAGTTGCCCATATGAGGTTGGGCGAGAATCCATCCTTCCCCGTGCACGGGGAAGGTGGCCCGAAGGGCCGGATGGGGGACGCTGCAAGAGGATTGCAGGAGCGAGTCCCCATACCGACTCCCCCTCCGTCGCTTCGCGCCACCTCCCCCGCTTCGCGGTGGAGGACGGGTTCGATGATCTGCCTCCTGGCCTTGTCAGCCTGCGGCGCGCCGCCATTGCAGCGCGATGCGACGATGGTCGAGATTCCGGCGGGGCCGCAGACGCAGATCGGGGATGACCGAGCGCCGCGGGATGAGCGGCCGCAGTTTGCGCTAGATGTTGCGGGTTTCCGGATGGACCGCACGCCGGTGACGGTGGCGCAGTTCCGCGCGTTCGTTGCGGAGACGGGGTATGTCAGCGACGCGGAGAAGGCGGGCTTCGGGGGCGTGCTGAGCAAGGGCGAAGGCGCGTGGGTCGATGCCGAAGGCGCGACTTGGGAGCGGCCGCGCGGGTCAGGGAAAGAGAAGGCGGCGGACGATCATCCGGTGACGCAGGTGTCGTGGAACGACGCCACGGCGTTCTGTAAAGCGCACGGACAGCGCTTGCCCACCGAGTTCGAGTGGGAGCGGGCGGCGCGGCTGGGGCAGACACCGGACGGCACGGTGTTCGAGATGGGGACCGGGCTGGCGGCGAGGGCGCGGGCGAATACATGGCAGGGCGTCTTCCCGCTGATGGATACGGGGGAGGACGGGTATCTCGGCACGTCGCCCGTGGGCGCGTTCGGTGTCGCGCCTTCGGGGCTGACTGACATGGCGGGCAATGTGTGGGAGTGGACGGCCTCGTCCTACATTCCTTATCCGGCAGCGCTGAGCGACAAGCGTGCGGCGCCGGAGAAGGTGCAGCGCGGCGGATCCTTCCTCTGCGCGACGGACGTGTGTGAGGGCTTTCGCGCGACGGCGCGGGCGCATGCGACTGCCGACACAGCTCTCATGCACGTCGGCTTCAGGTGCGCGGGATAACTACTTCTTCTCGGCCTTCTCGGGCGGATCGAGGTCGTAGGCTTCGCGAGTGGCCTTGCGCCATTCGCGGATGATGCGGCCGTACCAGACGAAGCGCTTCTCGTCGTCGAGGCCGTCGGTGTCTTCGAGCCATGTGACCAGCGTGTCGAAAGCCAGCGAGCTCATGCTCTTGGAAGCTTTCGCGACACGGGCGGCTGCGCCTGCAGGCGCGCCGGGCGCAGGCTGGAAGAAGCCGGCCGCCTGCGCGTGGATCAGGCTCAGCAGGCGTTCGCGGTGTGGCTCCAGCGATGGATCGCCGCGGAAAGTCTTGAGCGCGACGAGAAAGATTTCCGGCTCTTTTTTCGCTTCCAGATAAAGGACGCGGAGGGCCCAGCCATAGCCATCCCACTTGCCCTGCTGCGTCTTCACCATGACGTCGTGGATGTGCTGGAAGAAGCTGTCGATCAGGTCTGCGCGCGAGGGGAAGATCCGATAGAAGACGGGCTTTGGCGCGCCGGCGGCGTCGGCCACATCCTGCATCGAAGCGGAAGCGCCCTTGGCGAGGAAAGCCTTGGCGGCGGCGCGCAGGTAGTCGGCCTTGCGGGCGGCCTTGTCGACGCGGGGCTTGGCGCGCGACCCGGACTGCGGGCCAGGATTGGTGGTCCGTTGAGCTGGTCTGACCATGGCGATAGTCGAGTCCCCCACAGGATATGACACTACCGCGACAATAGCGGTCCCGGCAGCGCTGGCGCCATAACTTTCATCGAACGCGGGGTATGTCGAATCCGAAGAGCGGAATGGTTTTCAGCCCGGGTTCCATGCGGGAGGGGCGGGAATTCCTGCGCACTGTAGGGCGAACGCGTATTCGAGCGCCGTTTCACGCATGCTGGCGAAGCGGCCGGAAACGCCGCCATGGCCCGCGTCCATATTGATCTTGAGGAAGTAGGGGCCGCCTTTCGGCGCGTCGTGGCGGAGGCGGGCGACCCACTTGGCGGGCTCCCAATAGGTGACTCGCGGATCGGTGAGGCCGCCGGTGATCAGCATGGGCGGGTATGGTCGGTCGGCGACCTGGTCGTAGGGCGAGTAGCCGAGGATGCGGTCGTAGGCGTGGACGTCGTTGAGCGGGTTGCCCCATTCAGGCCATTCGGGCGGGGTGAGCGGGAGGCTTTCGTCGGACATGGTGTTGAGCACGTCAACGAAAGGAACGGCGGCGATGATGCCGCCGAAGAGTTCGGGCGCGAGGTTCACGGCGACGCCCATCAGCATGCCGCCGGCCGAGCCGCCCATGGCGACGATACGGCCGCGCTGCGTGTAGCCGAGGCTGACGAGGTGTTCGCCCGCCGCGACGAAGTCGGTGAAGGTGTTGATCTTCTTCTCGAGCTTGCCGTCGAGATACCATTGATAGCCCTTGGCCATCGAGCCGCGCACGTCGGCGACGGCGTAGATGAAGCCACGGTCAACGAGGCTGAGGCGGCCGGTGCGGAATTCGGCGGGGAGCGTGATGCCGTAGGAGCCGTAGCCGTAGAGGAGCACGGGCGCCGAGCCGTCGATCGGCGTGTTGCGGTGGCGGACAAGCGTGACGGGTACGAGCGCGCCGTCGCTAGCTGGGGCGTCGATGCGCTCGACGATGTAGTCGGCAGGGTTGTGGCCGGAGGGGACGAGCTGCGTCTTGCGCAGGACGCGCTGGCGCGTGCGCATGTCGTAGTCGAAGACCTGTTCGGGCGTGGATGGCGAGGAATACTCGAAGCGCAGCCAGGGCGAGTCCCAGAGGTAGCCGTTCGACATGCCGAGGCCGTAGGCGGCTTCGGCGAAGTCGATGGCGTGTTCGGCGCCCGTGCCACGTTCGCGGACGACGATACGGGGCAGGCCGTTCTCGCGCTCCATGCGGACGATGAAGTCCCTGAACGGTTCGACTTCGAGGATAAGCACGCCGGGGCGATGCGCGATCTCGATGCGCCAGTTTTCCTCGGAAGGGCTGTCGTGCGGGGCGGAGACGAGCTGGAAGTCGACCGCGCCGTTGCGGTTTGAGCGGATCCAGAAGCGGCCGTCGAAGTCGACGACGGAATAATCGACGCCGCGTTCGCGTTCGGCGATGAGGACGGGTTCGCGATCCGTGGCGCTGGTGCGGATGTAGCGCCATTCGGATGTGGTGTGGTCGTGGGCGGTGATGAAGATGAACGCGCGGGACTGGCTTTTCTGGACGCCGATGAAGAAGCCGGGATCGTTCTCGCGATAAAGCAGTTCGTCCTGGTTTTCCGTGAGGCCGAGCGTGCGGCGGTTCACGGCGTAGGGGCGGGCGTTCTCGTCGCGCGCGACCCAGTAGAGCGTGTTGGAGTCCTCGCCCCAGACGAACTCGCCATAGGTGTGTTCGATGGACTCGACCTCGTGGCCCGTCGCGGCTTCGAGCACGTGGAGCGTGTAGAATTCGGATCCCTTGTCGTCGACCGTGTAGGCGATAAGGCGATGGTCTGGCGAATGGGACATCTTGCGGATGTCCCAGTAGTCGCAGCCCTTCGCGGCTTCGTTGCCATCGAGCAGGACCTGTTCGCCGTCGAGCGATCCGTCGAACGCGACGCCGGCGGGGCGGCGGGCGAAGATCGGGTACTCGCCGCCTTCGCGGAAGCGGCGGTAGTAGGCCCACGATCCGTCGATTGCGGGGACGGACGAGTCATCCTCCTGCACGCGGCCCTTCATCTCCTGGAACAGCTGCTCCTGAAGGTCGGCGGTGGGCGTTTCAAGCTGACGATTGGTGTAGGCGTTCTCGGCTTCGAGATAGTCGCGGATGTCAGCACGCAACAGTTTCGGGTCGCGCATGACCTCCTTCCAGTTCTCGTCCTTCAGCCAGGCATACGGATCGAAGCGCTCGCGTTCGAGCTGGAGCACCGGGGGGCCGTTGTCCCGGCGCGCCTGGGGCGGCGGCGGGGTCGGGGAATCGTTCGGAAGGGGCGTGTCCGCCATGCCAGTTCCCTTGCCTGCGGCTTTGCGCGCCCGCCCCGTGGAAATTCCCTTTCCGCGCGCCATTCGTCCCAACCCGCTGTTACTGCGGGCCGGTTGTCATTGGACTCGTGATTCGGCCCAATGCCCACACAATAAAGTCGTGTGGGCTGAAGGCTCTACTGTGACGCCGTGCACAGGTTTCTGGTCGATCAGCCGCCGTAGACGATGCTGATCGCCTCGGCGACGCAGGCGGGGCGGTCCTTGCCTTCGATCTCGATCGTCGATTCCATCGTCATCTGCTTGCCGCCGGCGCGCTCTTCCACCTTGAGGCATTTCTGGCGCAGGCGGACCCGGGAACCGACCGGGACCATGTTGGTGAAACGTACCTTGTTGCAGCCGAAATTGATGCCGCGCACGACATTCTCGACCCGCATCACCTGCGCTGAGAGCATGGGAAGCAGGGATAGAGTCAGATAGCCGTGCGCGATTGGAGCGCCGAGTTCCTTCGTGGCGCGCTCGACATCGACGTGGATCCACTGGTGATCGCCTGTCGCCTCGGCGAACTTGTTGATCTGGGTCTGGGTGATCTGGTGCCAGGGCGAGACGCCAACCTCCTGCCCGACGAGCGTTTCGAGGTCGTTGAACTGGACAAGGCGCATGTGAGGAGTCCCCTGAGGTCGGTTGCCAGCGACCATATTCCCCGGAAATGCGCGCGCAAGCCGTGTCCGGACACGCTTTTTCTGGCGTCCGGACGGGTTTTGAAGAAGGCTGTGGGGCGCGGCGCCACGATCCTGCCACGACCGGACGGAATCTGTCTGGCGTCCCAGCGGCATTTCGCTGGGCTCGAAACGCGGACCGGTTTTCCCTGAGAGAAGGCCGCCGCGCCGGAGGAAGAGATGAGCATCGACAGACCCCAGAAGCCGACCAAGTCAAAGAAGTCGGAAACGTTGGAAGTGCGCATCCCTTACGACACCAAGCAGGCATTCCTGACAGCCTGCCGGGAAGATGGAACCACCGCGAGCGAAGTCGTTCGCGAGTCGGTCCAGACCTATCTCGACACGCGCGAGCGGCCGTCCCTCGAAGAAAACAGGACGCTCATCATGAAATTCCCCGAACCTGTTCGCCATTACGCACCCCGGATCGCCGCCGGCGCCGTGGCCGCCATCGGCCTTGCGACTTTCACTGCGCTGCCCGTCGCCGCCGCGCCGGACTTCAAGGCGCAGTTCAATCGTCTCGACGTCAACAAGGATGGCGTCATCTCGTCCGACGAATTCCTCGGGCCGAAGGATGCGGGCGGCGAGGACAAGGATGTCGTGATCGAGACGCGGACCATCACACGCAACAAGACGGGTGATGCTCCGCCTCCCACGGCCGACTGGACGCCCGGCACGAAGCATGAAGCGTTCGCCTTCGCGCTGCCCGAGGAACTCGGCGGCGGAGACGGCGAGGAACAGCATCACGAGTTCAAGTTCATCTCGCATGCCGAAGTGAAGACGCTGAAGGACGGCGAGACGAAGACGAAGACGAAGAGCTTTACGTTCAACGCCGACGATTTCCGCAAGCGGGAGTTCGACTCGATCGACGCCAATGGCGACGGCAAGGTTACGATGGCGGAGTACTCGGCCAAGCAGACCGCGATGCTGACGCGCGGCTTCGAGATGCTCGACGGCAACAAGGACAAGTTCCTCAGCCAGGACGAGTACGCGAAGATCGTCGCGCCGCCGATGATCAAGTTGCATGCCGGGCCGGACACGCCGGAGCCTCCGCCGATCGACATCCCGGGCATGAAGAAAGCCTCGCCTGAAGTGCTCAAGGCGGCCTTCACGCGCCTCGATGCGAATAGGGACGGCAAGCTGTCGCTGCAGGAATACCTGCCGCCGGCCTGACCGCTGCGGACTGGAAATGACAGGCGGCCGGCGCTCCCTGGGGCGCCGGCCGTCTCATTTCATTCGCCAACAAGGGGAAACTTCGGGAACGGACTGCAGCATCCGGCGCCTGTCACATTTGGCAGAGGGGCATTTCTGCGCCATGCTGGACCCGGTGGTGCGTGAGGGAGTCTGCGATGCGCGAAGCCCGTACACTGGGGAGTTGGGCGATCGCCCTGTTTCTGGCGGCGATGCTGATCTGGGTGGCGATCGATACGCTGATGCCGCCGGCAGGAACGAAGAACCATCTGTTCGAAGTGTTCCGTGAGAGTTCGGGCATTTCCTATTTCGAGCCCACCGGACGTTTTGGCGCCGGCGTCCTTGCCGTGCTTGCCGCCGTTCTGATCTTCGTACCGGTAACGCGCAGGTTGGGAGCGATCCTCGGCGTGTTGATCCTTGCCGTGCTGGCCGGACTGCTGATCCAGCTGATGATGCTGCAGATCCCGATACCGGTGGACACGGTGGGCGAGGGCGGCGTGGTGACGACGACCGAGTCCGATCCGGCCACGCTGTTCTATCTGGTGCTCGGGCTGCTGATCGCCTCGCTGGTTCTCGTCTTCGTGCATCCGGGCAGCGAGGATTCCGGGGACAAAAAAGGCTATTACGGCCAATAGCGCGCACGACGCGCCGCAAACGCTGCCGCAGGTTGATGATCCATTAACCGCAGGGGGAGCATCCTGTCCGTTACGGCAGCGAACAGGGGTTTCATGTCGGACGTACCGTCCCCCACTGAGGCGCAAGCCTCGGGCGTCGTCGCGCAAGCGGCGTCGGACGGATTTGCGCGCCGTTCGCTTCTGCGCCGCCTGATGGACGTGGTTGCGCTGCCGTCGTCGCGCGGCAACCTGCAGGACCGCGCGATCGCGGGAGACCTTCTGCTCGAGATCCTGATGGAGTCCGATGTTGGCGCACGCGAGCTGTGCGCGCGGCGGCTTCAGGAGATGAGCCAGGCGCCGAAGCGCCTGCTGAGATTCCTCGCGCTCGACGTGCCGCACGTGGCGCAGGTCATTCTTTCAGACAACAGGGCGTTCGACGACGCCGACCTCTGCCACATCGTGCAGAACGGGGCGACGGCGCATCGCGTTTCCGTCGCCAACCGCCGCGACATCGGCCCCGCCGTCGCCTCCGCCATCGCGGAGACGGGCGACACGGTTGCGATGAAGGCGCTGCTCGACAACACGCAGTCGAAGCTCTCGGACCGCGCCGTGGAGCTGATGGTCGGCGCATCGCGCCATGCGCCTTCTTTGCCGCCTTTGCTTATCAACCGCGAGGAGGTGCGCCCCGCGCATGCGCTCGCGATGTTCTGGTGGTCGGCAGCCGCCGAGCGGAAACAGATCCTGCTTCGTTTCTCCGCCGAGCGAACGCTGCTGCTCGACATGTGCGCGGACATTTTCCGCTATGCGGCAACCGACACCGATCCAGCCGTGCGCAAGGCGCTGCAGGTGATCGAACGCCGCCAGCGCGACCGCGCCGCTATCGATCGTTCGCCGCACGCCAGCCTTGAGGCTGCTATCACGTCCGCCGCGCAGACGGGCATGTCTGCGGAGATCATCGCGGACCTTTCGGCGCTGTCGGGTATCAAGGCGACAACAGGCGAGCGCATCTTCCAGGATATCGGCGGGGAAGGCATTGCCGTGCTGTGCAAGGCGACAGGCCTCAAGCGGCCGTTCGTGCGTGAGCTGTGGACGGCGCTGCGCCGTCCGGATGACGCGGACTTCGCGCGCGTGTCGGAAGTCTACGAGACCATTGCGGTCGCGAAGGCGCAGACAGTGCTGCGATACTGGAACTGGTCGCTGGCCGCCGCCTTTTCGCCGGAGGCTGTTGTCGAGGACGATATGGAGGAGGGCGCGGGCTTTGACCGCGATCTCCGCATGATCGATGCAGGCCGTCCTAGAACCGCCTACGGCCGCTAGGATACCGGCCATCGCCGGGCCGGTTTTTCTGGCTATTTCACCCCGAGTCGTTCAAGTCATTCTAGAGCGCCAGAAGAGGAGGGCCGCGAGACAATGAGCTATCTGCCCGGCCTCATCGCCGCGCTGGCGGCGTTCTGGTTCGCGCTTTCGGGCGAGACGGCGCCGCTGTTCCTGATGCTGGCGGCGCTATCGCTGATCCTGGTGCTTTGGCTGGCGGCGCGGCTGCGCATCATTGATCGCGATGCCTCGCCCTATCATCGCATCGTGCATCTGCTGGTATATTTCGGCTGGTTGATCGTCGAGATCGTGAAGGCGAATGTGGCGGTGATCGCGCGCATCGTCGGGCCGACCCACGCACTCGATCCGGTGATGGTGAACCTCAAGACGTCGGCGAAGACGGATCTGGGCAAGGCGCTGTTCGCCAACTCCATCACGCTGACGCCAGGCACGGTGACGGTAGATGTCGAGGGCGACAGGCTGAAGGTGCATGCGCTGGTGCGCGAGACGTCTTCCGCGTCGAGCTTCGCGCCGATGGATGAGAAGTCGGCGGTCGCCGCCGACGGGAAGCGCTAGGCCATGCTGCTGGCGGCAGGCGCAGCGGGGCTTCTCGTGGCGATGGCGGCGATGATCGCACGCGCTATCATGGGACCATCGCACTATGATCGCATCCTTGCGGCGAACTCGTTCGGCACGAAGACGGTGTTGTTTCTCGCGCTGATCGGCTTCCTGTTCGGCCGGCCGGCGTTTCTAGACATCGCAATCGTCTATGCGCTGATCAACTTCATCACCACGATCGCGCTGATGAAGTTCTTCCGTTACCGCTCGCTGGCGCAGCCGCTCTCAGCCCCTGCAGGCGAGGAGACGCGGGATGGCTGAGGCGCTTTCCTGGATCGGCGGGGCGTTCGTGGTCGCCGGCGTGTTGCTGTCGCTGCTGGGCGCGGTCGGCGTGCTGCGCTTTCCGGATATGTACACGCGCATCCATGCCGCGAGCATCACCGATACAGGTGGGGCGAGCCTTTTGATCCTCGGCCTGTGCCTGATTTCCGGCCTGAGTCTTGTGACGCTGAAGCTGGTCTTCGTCTGGGTGTTCATCATGCTGACGACGCCGGCGGCGGCGAATGCGTTGGCCAACGCCGCGTTCAGCTCCGGCCACAAACCGCGCATCGGCGCGTTCCAGATCATGCGCACGGATGAGCGCCGCAAGACGCCACGCGGAGGCGAGGCGCCATGACGGGCTTCGACCTCAACCTCACGATGGATATCGTGCTGTTGCTCATGCTGCTGGTCGTGGCGGGCGCTGTCGTGCGCACGCGCAGCCTGCTGGCCGCCATCGTGCTGATGGGAATCTATTCGCTGATCAGCGCCGTGTGGCTGGTGGTGATGGATGCGCCTGATGTCGCCTTTACAGAGGCGGTGGTTGGCGCGGGCGTTTCGACCATTGTGCTGCTGGGCGCTATCCTGCTGACACGCGGCGAGGCGGAGCGGCCGGCCTGGCGCAGGCTGATCGCGCCGGCGCTGATGTGTGTCGCGGTTGGTGGCGTGCTGATCTACGCGGTGACGGGCCTGCCGGGCCTCGGCGATCCGGCATCGCCGGCCAACGCCTATGTCGGCCGCGCCTATCTGGAAGCGACGCACGACGACATCGGCATTCCGAATGTAGTGACGGCCGTGCTGGGCAGCTATCGCGCCTTCGACACGCTGGGCGAGGCAACGGTGATATTCGCGGCGGGGATTGGCGTTGCGCTGATGCTCGGCTTCGGTCCGCGCGCCAGCCTCGCGCCGGTGCCGGCGAACATGGGCGATCATCATGTCGTTCTGCGCGTGGCGGCGAAGCTGCTGATCCCGCTGATCGCGCTGTTTGCGTTCTACGTGCAGTTTCATGGCGATCTCGGGCCAGGTGGAGGTTTCCAGGCGGGTGTGATCCTCGCCTCGGCAGTTGTCCTCTACGCGCTGGTGTTCGGTCTGCGCGACACGATGGAGGCCGTGCCGCCGCGGATTGCGCGCGGAGCGGCGTCGCTGGGCGTGCTGCTCTATGGCGGCGTGGGTGTCGCCTGCATGGTCAATGGCGGCGGCTTTCTCGACTATGACTTCCTGTTCCCGCCGGGCGTCGAGAAACAGATCCCCGGCTGGCTGCTGGGCGGCGAGGCGCATCACTGGGGCCAGCATTTTGGGATCATGCTGATCGAGCTTGGCGTTTTGCTGACCGTCGCCGCTACCATGGTCACGATCTTCTACGGTTTCGCCGGGCGCACCATCGAGATGGTGAAGGACGAGGGGGGGCGGCGATGAGCTGGGTCCTCTCCCACTTCAACTACATCGCCGTGATCATCCTGATGATGGCCGGGCTGTTCATCGTCTTCTCGAGCGGCAACCTGATCAAGCGCATGATCGGTCTCGCAATGTTCCAGACGGCGACCGGGCTGTTCTACATCAGCCTCGGCAAGGTTTCGGGCGGCACAGCGGCGATCACGGTCGAACCGGGGAGCGCCGACGTGAAGACGCTCGCAAGCCAGCTCGAGCCTGCCTATGTCGCTGCGCATGGTGTTGACGGCGTCGTCTATTCCAACCCGCTGCCGCATGTCCTGATCCTCACCGCCATCGTGGTCGGCGTGGCGACGCTGGCTGTTGGTCTCGCAATCGCTGTGCGTATCCGTGAGGCGTTCGGCACGGTGGAGGCCGACCAGATCGAGTCGCTGGGCCGCGTTGAGTCCGTGCAGCCGGGGCCGTCGACGTGATCTCGTTCGAGACACTCTACGCCGCCCCCCCGGCGCTGACGGCGCATGCGCCGGTCCTCATTGTTCTGGGGCCGCTGATCGCTGCGTGCGCGGCGGCGCTGTCGCCCAGCGCACGGACGGCGTGGATGATCTCGGTCACGGGATCGATCTTCGCGGCGTGGATGGCGCTGGCCGTGATCGGCGAAGTCGCGCGGCATGGGGCGGTCAATTATGTGATGGGCGGATTCGCGCCGCCCATGGGCATAGCATTCCACATCGATGGGCTCGGTGCGATGATGGCGCTGCTGGTTTCGTCGGCGGGCGTGATGGCGTCGCTCTATTCCGGCCACTCGCTGCAGCAGGAGGTGAGGGCGGAGAAGCACACGCTGTTCCAGGCGGGCTTCCTGCTCTGTCAGGCTGGACTGCTTGGTGTTGTCTGCACGGGCGATGCGTTCAACGCGTTCGTGTTCCTCGAAGTCTCGTCGATCGGTACGTATGCGCTTGTCGCCATCGGCGAGCGGCGCGACCGCCGCGCGCTGCCGGCGGCGTTCAATTACCTGATCATGGGAACGATTGGCGCGACCTTCTTCGTGGTCGGCGTCGGCTTCCTCTATGCGGCGACTGGCACGCTGAACATGGCCGACATGGGCAACCGCCTTGCGACACTGACCGATAGTTCGGTGGTTCAGGCTGGCTTCGCTTTCATCGTCGTCGGGCTCGGCATCAAGGCGGCGATGTTCCCGCTGCATGGCTGGCTGCCGGGCGCCTATGCGTACGCGCCGTCGCTGGTGTCGATCTTCCTCGCGGCGACGGCGACCAAGAGCGCGATCTACCTGATGGCGCGGTTCGCGTTCGACATTTTCCCGATGGATGCGGCTTTTGTGCAGGGCTTCATCGCGTGGGTGCTGGCGCCGCTGGCGGCCGTGGCAGCGATTGCGTGTTCGGTGCAGGCGATCTTCGAGAAAGAGATCAGGCGGATGCTCGCCTTCTCCTCCGTCGCTCAAGTGGGCTTCATCCTGCTTGGCTTGTCGATGGCGACGGTGGCGGGCGCGTCGGCGGGGCTGTTCTATCTGATGGCGCATGCTCTGATGAAGGCGACGCTGTTCATGGCGCTGGGCGGGCTGGCGCTGAGCCTGCGGGCGCGGACGCTGGCGGAGTTCGCGGGCATGGCGCGCGATGCGCCGTGGTCGGCGGCGGCGTTTGCGATTGGCGCGGCGAGCCTTGCGGGCGCTCCGCTGACATTCGGCTTCCTGGCGAAGTGGCGGCTGGTCGAGGCCGGCCTGCAGGCGGGCGATGTCTGGATCGTCGTCGTGATCGCGGCGGCATCCCTGCTGACGCTCGTATATGTCGGGCGGATGCTGGAGGCTTTGTTCTTCCGTCCCGCTTCGCCGGGTGCGCCGCGCGGGCAGGAGGCGCCGGTTGGCGTGCTCGCGCCCGTGTGGATCCTCGCCGGGCTCTGCCTGTGGTTTGGCATCGACGCGTCGCTGCCTGAACAGCTGGCCAATGCCGGCGCGCAGGCCCTGCTCGGGGCGCGGCCATGACGGGGAGCGGGGAATTCCTGATCTTCATGGCTCTGGCGCTGCCGCTGTTCGCGGCGATCGCGATCTACGCCACCGGCCGCATGCCGGACGTGCGCGAGACGCTGACCATCGTCTCGTGCATCGCGCTGTCCATCGTCACGATCTCGATCTTCCTGCGTGTCGGCGCTGGCGATCCACCGATGATGTCGGTGGCGAAGCCGATGGCCGGGCTGGAGATCGCGTTCAGGCTGGAGCCGCTGGGCGCTTTGTTTGCGCTGATGGCCAGCCTGCTGTGGTGCGTGAACTCGCTGTTCGCCATTGGCTACATGCGTGGCAAGCGCGAGGCGAACCAGACGCGGTTCTACATGTGCTTCGCGCTCGCCATGTTCGGCGTGATGGGCATCGCGATGGCGGCGAACCTTTTCACGCTCTTCATCTTCTACGAGGTGCTGACCTTCTCGACCTATCCGCTGGTCGCGCACGCCGGCGATGCGCCGGCGCGCAGGGCGGGGCGGATCTATCTGGTGACGCTGGTGGGCGCGTCGCTCGTGCTGTTCCTGCCGGGCATAATCGGCGTCAGCATCGTTGCGGGATCGACGGCGTTCACGCCGGGCGGGCTGCTGCCACCCGACATAGCGCCGGTGGCTGGAAACGCGTTGCTTCTCCTGCTGGTGTTTGGCGCGGCAAAGGCGGCGCTGATGCCGCTGCATGGCTGGCTGCCGAACGCGATGGTGGCGCCCGCGCCGGTATCGGCGATGCTGCATGCTGTCGCTGTGGTTAAGGCGGGCGTGTTCGTGATCCTGAAGGTGTCGGCCTACATTTTCGGGCCGGACCTGATCACCAGCCTGCCGGCGGCGAACTGGCTGCTGTGGATAGCAGCGGCGACGATCGTGACTGCTTCGGTCGTTGCGATGACGAAGGACGATCTCAAGGCGCGGCTCGCCTGGTCGACGGTGGGGCAGCTGGCATTCGTGACGTCCGCCGCCTTGCTGCCTGCAGCTGCCGGGCTCGTCGCGGGTGGGCTGCATATGCTGGTGCATGCCTTCGCCAAGATCACGCTGTTTATCTGCGCGGGCGCGATCTATGTCGCGACTGGCGCGAGCAAGGTTTCGGAGATGGGCGGGCTGGGACGCCGCATGCCCATCGTGTTCAGCTGCTTCCTGATCGGTGCGCTGTGCGTGGCGGGGCTGCCGCCGTTCGGTGGCATGTGGTCGAAATTCCTGCTGATCAATGCGGCATTCGGAACGCGCGAGTGGATCACGGCAGCGGCGATGGTGATCTCGTCGGTGCTGACGCTGACGTACCTCGTCCCCGTGGCGATGCGCGGTCTGCTCTATCCGGCGAACGAGGCGAGTCCGCGGCCGTTCATCCGGCCGGGTGGTGCGCCTGGGTTGGCAGTGGCGGCGGTGATCACTACGGCTGCTGCTTGCGTCGCCCTGTTCGTGCTGGCGGATGCGGTGGCGGCGTATCTCGCGCCGGTTGCGGGGAGGGCGCCGTGAGCGAGCAACCCGGGAAGCCGAAGCTGGGCGAGGAAGGCGAGCATCCGCTGTCGGTGCTGCTGTTCTCGTGGATGCGCGGGAAGCTGTTCTTCCGTCTGTTCATGGCGTTCCTGGCGGCGCTCGGCGCGCTGCTGATCGCGCTGGAAGCGACGCTGTCGGGCCGGCCGATCACGAGCATCACAAACGTGCCGGGGTTCTTCGGCATTTTCGGGTTCGTGGCATTTGCGATTGCGGTGCTGAGCGGCTGGCCGCTGGGCAAGCTCTTGCGGCGGCCGGAGGATTACTACGAAACCCGCAGCGGGGAGGCCGGCCGTGACCGTTGATCGCCTTCTCGATTTCGCCGTGACGCTGAACCCGGGCTTCTACCTGATCGTTGCAGCGTTGCTGGCGGCGGTGGCGAAAGATGCGTTCACGCGCGCGGTGGCGCTGATCGGCGGGCCCGTGCTCGCGCTGCTGGCGATGCTGTATCCGCCGGTGGCGGGGGTGGATGTCTCACGCGAGCTGTTCCTCGGTTTCGAGTTGTCGCTCTATCGGCCGGACTCATTGTCGTTGGTGTTCGGATTTGGCTTCGTGATCGCGGCGGCAATCGGCGGCGTCTACTCGCTGCACCGGCGCGATCGGCTGCAGGATGCGGCGGGGCTTGTCTATGCGGGCGCGGCGCTCGGCGCGGTGTTCGCGGGCGACCTGATCACGCTGGTGATCTTCGCCGAGCTGGCGACGGTTGCATCGGCGCTGATCGTGTTCGCGGCGCGGACGGGGCCGGCCTATCGGGCGGGGCTGCGCTTCCTGACGATCCAGGTGATCGCGGGACTGCTGCTGACTGCCGGGGTGGCTCTGTACGGCGTGGAGCAGGGGACGTTCCTGTATTCGCAGATGGGCGATCTGTGGAACGGGGTGCTGATCAGCATTCTCGATCCGACGACGGCGCCGGGCGCGCTGATCCTCGCGGGGGTGGGCATCAAGGCGGGGTTTCCGCTCATCCACAACTGGCTGACGGATGCGTATCCGAACACGACCGAGACGGGTGCCGTCGTGTTGTCGCCCTACACGACGACGATGGCGGTCTATCTGCTGGCGCGGTTCTTCGCAGGGTACGATCCGCTGATCTGGATCGGCGCGGCGATGACGATCTATCCCGTGTTCTTCGCGGTGATGGAGAATGATCTCCGCAAGGTGCTGGCCTATTCGACCAACAACCAGATCGGCTTCATGGTCTGTGCGGTCGGGATCGGGTCGACGCTGTCAATCAATGGAGCAGCAGCGCATGCCGTGGCGCACATCATGTTCAAGAGCCTCCTGTTCATGAGCATCGGCGCGGTGCAGCTGCGCATTGGATCGACGAAGGCGAGCGACCTGGGCGGGCTTCACCGCACGATGCCGTGGACGGCGCTGGCGTGTCTGGTTGGCGCGGCTTCGATTTCAGCGCTGCCGTTCTTCGCGGGCTATACGTCGAAGACGATGATCATGACGGCGGCGGAGAGCGGGCCGGGGATGTTCGTGATCTGGATGATGCTGCTGTTCGCGTCAGCCGGCGTGCTGGAGCATTCGGGGATCAAGGTGCCGTTCATGGCGTTCTTCTCGCACGACAGCGGGAAGCGGCCGCAGGAGGCGCCGTTCAACATGCTGCTGGCGATGGGATTGGCCGCCGCGATGTGTCTGGCGATCGGGCTCTATCCGGGGTGGTTCTATGCGCTGCTGCCGTTCCGGGATCAGGCCAACGAGTTCCTGGCGCAGGACCTGTTCTCGTTCTCGCATGTCATACAGCAATTGCAGCTGCTCACGTTCGCGGTGCTGGCGTTCATGGTGCTGTGGTGGTTCCGGATCTATCCGGCGGAGCGGCCGGGGGTGATCCTCGATGTGGAGTGGATCTGGCGGAAGGCGGGACCGGTCGCCGGACGGGTGCTGGCGAGGCCGATCCGGGCTTTCGGGCGTTTGATCGGCTCTGCGGTATCGGGAACTCTTGGTGGGGCGCAGGCGCTGGCCCGGCAGGTCTTCGCGGCGGACGGAGTGGTATCGCGCAAGGTTCCGCCAAGCGCCACGGCGATCTGGTCGCTGTGTATACTGGGCGTCGTAATGCTGATTTCGCTGTTTCGCTAGCAGACGACAGCATTCGATACCTGACCAGCCGAATACCTTGAGGCTGGTATTTACACCCCAAGAGAACTACCTGAATATCACGGCAGTATAGAGGCCGGTTGAATTCGATTCTTTCTGGGTTGGAAGAAGAAAAGCCAATGGAACAGGAATCCCGCCGCAGTACTCATCTTATCGAGATGGTGTCCGATATCGTCTCCGCCTATGTGGCGCACAATCCAGTGCCTGTGGCCGACCTTCCAAGACTGATCGAGAAGGTCCACGCGACACTGACCGAGATCGAGGGCGGCGTGCCGGTGGACTCCAAGCCGGAGCTGAAACCGGCGGTTCCGGTGCGCAAGTCGGTGACGGACGACCACATCGTCTGTCTCGAGGATGGCAAGAAATTCAAGTCGCTGAAGCGGCATCTTCGCACGCGCTATGACATGTCGCCGGAGGAGTACCGCGAGAAGTGGGGCCTTGCGGCGGACTATCCGATGGTGGCGCCGAACTACGCCAAGCAGCGCTCCGATCTCGCGCGCAAGATGGGCCTCGGCCAGGCGCGGAAGTAAGCGTCCAGAATTAGCGTCTGGAATCCATCCGCACACTGCATGTTGGGAAGCGAGGCTGGAATGAATCCAGCTCTCATCCAGATGAATCGCGGAGGACTCCAGATTCGCGGATTTCCGATGCAGTTGAATCGTGCGGACACGCCAATTGAATCGCGGCCGCAACGGGTTCCGTTGGGACTTTATTGACGCAGATGAAGAATTCGTAGCTGCGGACTCTTGCCAGAGATACCGAAGCGAATCACGCTCACTCATGGTGGTGCGAATCACCGGGCCGCGCCGTGTGGTGGCGTTTGTGTTGGGGCGGCTCTCTCTGAAATTCATCCACCGCGTAACGGGTCGGGCTGGCCCGCGCGGATTCGGAAAACAGAAAAGGGTCTCGCCGGCTGCCGGTCTTGAACGACCGTGCCGGCGTTGGCTCGCAAAGGGGCGAGAATGTCTATCGACCACAACGTGGCTGCCCCGAAGGGGCAGCGTCAGGTATTTGATGCGTGGGCCCGCCGTCTGAAGGGCCGGCCCTTCATCACCTCCGACGACATCGACATTGCCGCGATCAATCGCGAACTGGCTTACATCAGCCTGCTCGATTGCTCCGACGGCCAGTTCCGTTTCCGCCTGGCGGGCACGGGTCTGCATCAGATGTTCGGCGGTGAAGCGCGCGGCAAGAAGGTCGACGAAGTCGACGCCTGCAAGGGCGGCGCGATGTGGGCCGAACTGGCCACGCGCGCGATGCTGCGTGCAATGCCGGTTTCGGGCGCTACACGGATGAAGGATGGCTCGGTGCACTTCTGGTTGCGCCTGCCGCTGTCGTCCGACGGCGTCGAGGCGGACATGGTTCTGTGCCACGACCGCTATCTTCCTGCTGAGGCCCTGGCCGATCCGGATCAGGCGGCGCGCCGGGCGGACATGTCGCTGCGCCTGGACTTCGAAGGGCTCGTCGCGGCTTAGGCAAACGGTCGCGACCTCGCAGGTTGGACTGCGAGGCGGGTGAGTTGAATTGAACGATGGAAGGGCGGTCCACGTTGGGCTGCCCTTTTTCGTTGCGGTGGTGCGCGGGCGTGAGCGTGGCGGCCCCCACCGTCTGCGCACTGCGTGCGCATCGTCAACGCTGCGCGTTGACCCCGCCGCGCTTCGCACGGGGGAGGAAAGGCGCCTGCGCCTGTTCGACGTTCAGATTTCCTCCCCCAGTCCGCAGGACTGGGGGAGGTGGATTGCGCGAAGCGCAAGACGGTGGGGGCAGCTGCGCGTTCAGCGGCGCGGCGGATCAGCGGGATGGGATCGGCGAGAAACGCGGTGACGGCTTCGTAGCGGGCGCGCAGGTCTTCAAACGTGCGGGGTTGCTGCGGATCGAAGCTTGGGTCTTCGACGCAGGTGAGCTGCAGGAGATCGACGCTGCCTGTCGTGCGCAGCTGTTCGATGCCCGAGAGCGTGAGGCCGTGGAGGCGGATTTCGAGATCGCGGAGCGCGGGCCAGTGGGCGAGCCAGTTGCCGGGCGCGGGGCAACCCTTGAGATTGCGGATCCTGGCGCGCTCTTCGGTCCAGGCTTGCGCGAAGGTTTCGATGAGGAGGCGCAACAGGGCGAGCATTCGGCCGATGAGGCCGGGCGACGTCGCTCCCTGCTGATGCGCTCCGTGTGTCATGGGCGGCATTATGCGCCCGGCCGGATGCCCGGCTGAAATAAAACAGCTGCATCCTACAGTTTGGGCAGCTAGCGGGCTGAAATCAGGCGGGATGTTTTTTCTGCGTCCTACAGTCTGGATACAGCTGTTTCCTACAGATGTGGCAACAGCAGCGTCATCCCGGACAACGCCTGCGGCACTGCGGGAGTGGCACACGGGACGTCAGCCAGCGGCGCGGCGTTTCTGGAGCCGGCGATGTTCGCTGGGTGTCACGCCGAAGGTCTTGCGGAACCAGCGCGAGAAACCGCTCTGTTCGGCGAAGCCCAGGATGTTCGAGATTTCGAGCAGGCTGCGGTGCGAGCTTTCGAGATACGAGACGGCGGCGCGTATGCGGATCTGCTGGATGAGTTCCTGGTAGGTTGAATTCTCGCCAGCCAGGCGGCGATTGAGCGTTCGCGGGCTCATGGCGAGAAGGTCCGCTGCTTCCGTGACCGTTGGCATCCCATGCCTGAGGCGTGTCATCAGCAGGTCGTGGACATGGTCGAGAAAGGTTTCCCCCGCCTGTTGTGCGGAGACCGCCTCGATGAAGGCGTTTGCATGCTCTGTCATGCGGGGGTCGACGCGGGGGAACAGCCGCGTCATGTCTGCGCGAGCGAGTGTGACGCCGTTCGACTCTTGGTCGAACAGCGGCTCGATGCCGAACAATCGAAAATACGATTTCATCGGCGCCCCGCGCGGGTGCACGAATGAAACCGAAAAGGGAAGCAAAGGGCCTTCCGCGAGTTCGCTAAGCGCGCGGAACAGCACGCCGATCGCCAGCTCCGCGGAGAAACGCGTGAGATGCGCAATGTCGACACCCAGATTGGGGCGGGCGAACACCTGAATATCGACAGCGTCATCGGCGACAACGTAGGAAATACCGACCGCTTCGTTCTGGAGACCGAAATGGCGGCGCAACACATCGGTGGCGGCCAGCAACGTGGGCTGGTATTTCATGGCGAAGCCGATCACGCCGAGATTGTCGAGCCGCCGGCGTTCGGCAACGCGAAGGCTGATGTCGGTTGCGCCAGACAGTTCGCTGACCCGGCCATACAACTGGCCGATCAACGGATTGCTGATCATCATGTCGGGGGTGCCGAGCGCTTCGACGGGAAGGCCGATCTCTGCCGCAGCCGCGGCAATATCGACTCCCAGCTCGCGGGCAACTTCCGCGAGGCCCGTGAATGCCGCTGAGCGGCTGAGGTTCGTCCTGCCCACCTCATAACCTCCGTGCCGCAATAGATGGCGCGGCGGGACAAATCACAACCTGCAACTTCCGATATATCCATCAGGGAAATCGCGGCGGCGTGGACGACACGCAAGACAGCGACCCAAGGGGGATGACGGGGTCTATCCGGGCAGGGTGATCTTGAATGGCTTCTCGAATGCGGACCGGACAATCGCGGAAAACCCGTGATGTCGAACGGTTGAATGCGATCGAGGACCGAATGGGGGAGTTGGCCTCGCTGCTGTCTGAAGTCGCGGAAGCCCTCGCCGAACACCCTGACGGTCTGAAGTTGTCTGGAGGCGGCCTGCCGCCCCAGCTGGACACGCGACCGGACGCAATCCGCGTCAAAGCCCGGGAGTGGCCGTCGATCCAGGAGATCGAGCGCGTGCTCGCGTCCTGGCACGCGATGCAGCGAAAGCTGCGGCCAGCGGCCAAGCAGGTGGGGGTTCGCAAACACACGCCGATCTGACCTATCCACAACCCACGGTTATCCACAGGACGGGGGAACCGGTCGGAATCGGGAGGGGAACGGATTGGAATCGGGAGGTGAACCCTTCCGCAGAGTCAGGCGGCGGGCGGCTGGAACATCAGCCTAGTGATGGTGGTGATGGTCCTCGTCGGGGACCGCGTTGTACTTGCCGCATTTGGGGCATTTCACGGCGTCGAAGGGTTCGCCGTGGAACACGTCCATGTGGCTGACCTTGTCCATCAGGCGGGTCTTGCAGGCCCCGCAGCGATAGGTGGTGTCGCCGTCCGTGCCTTCGAGGGCGAGCTTGCCGGCTTCCGGCTCCAGCACGATGGCGTCGCCGGCCGGTTTCGGGATCACACGCATCTCTTTCTGCGGCATCGGAAGCTCTCCAAGAATTGCTGCATCTGCGCGGCGAGGCGCGCGGGCGTCAAGACTTAACATCCGGCAAGCTCCTTGCACGGGCATGGTTACGGATACCCGAGACACATCGGGGTTCAGGGTAGGGAGCGACAAGGTGGAGCAGGATCGCGGCGAAGGCCGTTTCTGCGGACGCGAGCATATTCTGCCGCTGCGCATCTATTACGAGGACACGGATTTTTCCGGGGTCGTCTATCACGCCAATTACGTGCGGTATCTCGAACGCGGCCGGTCGGAGTTCATCCGGGCGATCGGGGCGAGCCATACGAGCCTGCTGAAATCGGAGCAGCCCGTGACCTTCATGGTCTCGCGGCTGGATCTGCGGTTTGTCAGGCCGGCGCGGATCGATGACCGGCTGGACGTGCGGACGCTGATGGAGGTTGCGCGCGGGGCGCGGGTGGTTTGCCGGCAGACGATTACGCGCGGCGGGGAGCTGATCCTCGAGGCGCTGGTGGAGAATGTCTGCGTCAGTCTCGACGGGAAGCCGAAGCGGTTGCCGCGGGTGATGCTGGATCGGCTGGCCGATTATGTTCCGCGGGTCGAGGTGGCGAACGATGTGGTCGCGCCGGTGCTGGTGGCGGCGGAGTAGGCGTCAGCCGAACCGGCCGGTGATGTAGTCCTGGGTTTCTTCCAGCTTCGGCGCGGTGAAGATCTGGTCGGTGGGGCCGGATTCGACGAGGCGGCCCATGTTGAAGAAGGCGGTGATCTGCGAGACGCGGGCGGCCTGCGCCATCGAGTGCGTGACGATGACGATGCAGGTGTGACGGCGCAGTTCCTCGATCAGCTGTTCGATCTTGGCGGTGGCGATGGGGTCGAGCGCGGAGCAGGGTTCGTCCATGAGGATGACGGCGGGTGAGACGGCAAGCGCGCGGGCGATGACGAGGCGTTGCTGCTGTCCGCCGGAGAGGCCGAGGCCGGACTTGGCCAAACGGTCTTTCGCTTCTTCCCAGAGCGCGGCGCGGCGCAGCGAGGTTTCGACGAGTTCGTCGAGCTCTGCCTTCGTCGACGTCAGTTTGTGGGCGCGGGGGCCGTAGGCGACGTTGTCGTAGATCGACATCGGGAACGGGCTGGGCTTCTGGAAGACCATGCCGATGCGCTGTCGCACGAGGACGGGGTCGATGTCGGCGCTGTTGATGTCGTTGCCGTCCATAAGGATTTGACCCTCGACTCGCGCGCCGGGGATCGTGTCGTTCATGCGGTTGAGGCAGCGGAGCAGGGTGGACTTGCCGCAGCCGGAGGCGCCGATGAAGGCGGTGACGGCGTTGTCGGGGATTTCGAGGTTGACGCCGAACAGCGCCTGCTTCGCGCCGTAGAAGGCGTTGATGTCGCGCAGGCTGATGCGCGTGGGCGAGGTGACGGCCTCGGTCGCCGCCGCGGCGACATTCAGCGAGACGCCCGGACGGCGCGGCGAGGGAGACGCTTCGGTCATCGCTGACGGCTAACCGCGCGGGCGGCGGATGTCCATGGTCAGGCCTGTCCGCGCTTCAGCGCCGCGAGGGATAGGCGCGAGGCGATGTTGAGGAGCAGGACACCGACGGTGATGATCAGGGCGCCGGTCCAGGCAAGGGAGACCCATTCTGGATATGGGCTGCCGGCGTAGCGGTAGATCGCGATCGGCAGGCTGGCCATCGGCTTGGTGAGGTCGGTCGACCAGTTGGAGTTTCCGAGCGAGGTGAAGATCAGCGGTGCGGTCTCGCCGGCGATGCGGGCGACGGCGAGCATGATGCCGGTGAGGATCCCGCCGAAGGCTGCTGGCAGCACGACCTTGCGGACAACTTCGTTCTCGCGGCTGCCGAGGGCGACGGCGCCGTCGCGGTAGGCCTGCGGCACGAGCCGGAGGATGTCCTCCGTGGTGCGGGCGACGACCGGCATGGCGAGCAGGGCCAGCGAGATGGCGCCGGCAATGCCGGAGAAGCCGCCGAAAGGCGAGACGGCGATCTGGTAGACGAACAGGCCGACGAGAATGGACGGTGCGGAGAGCAGGATGTCGTTCACGAAGCGGACGACAGAGGCGAAGCGCGAGGTCTTGCCGACTTCTGAGAGATAGACGCCGACCATCATGCCGAGGGGGGCGCCGATCATCGCGCCGATGCCCACCTGGATGATCGAGCCGACAATGGCGTTGGCGAGACCGCCGCCGGAGCCGGGCGTGGCCATCGACTTCGTGAAGACGTCGAGCGAGAGGCCGGCAAGTCCCTTGTCGATCAGCATCCACAGGATCAGGCCAAGAAGGACGATGCCGATCACGGCGGCGAAGATGCAGAGGCCGCCCATGATGAGGTCGCCGGCGACGCGGCGGAAGTAGCGGGCTTTGACGCGCGGCGAGAGGGCCCTCATGCCATGCGCTCCTGACGCAGGAGGAAGCGTGCGAGGATCAGCACGCCGAACGAAATCACGAATAGCAGGAAGCCGAGCGCGAGCAGGGACGCGATCAGTGGCGTTCCCGGCTCAGCTTCCGGGAAGCTGTTGGCGATCAACGATGCAATGGTTGAAGAGGGGGCATAGAGGCTGTCGGGCATCCGCGTGGCGTTGCCGATGACGAAGGCGACGGCCATCGTTTCCCCAAGCGCGCGGCCAAGGCCGAGGAAGACGGCGCCGAATAGCGAGCCGCGCACCGCAGGGATGACGACGCCGGTCAGCGCCTCCCAGCGGGTCGAGCCCATGGCGTAGGCGCCGTCCTTAAGCAGTTGCGGCGTTGAGAGCAGCACGTCGCGCGAGGTGGCGGCGATGAAGGGCAGGATCATGATCGCAAGGACGAGCGAGGCGGTGAGCAGGCCGAGGCCGAGCGGCGGGGCGGAGAACCAGAAGAACGAGTCGCCCAGCGGCGGGAGCCACGCGAAGACCTCGGTAAACCAGGGCTGAACATTCTCCGACATGAACGGCGCGAGGACGAAGAAGCCCCACATGCCGTAGACTATGGAGGGGATGGCGGCGAGCAGTTCGATGGCGATCCCGAGCGGCGCGCGCAGCTGGCGCGGGCATGTCTCGGTGAGGAAGTAGGCGATGCCAAAGCCGATGGGCCACGCAATCAGGATGGCGAGCATCGCGGTGATAAGCGTGCCGGTGATGGCGGGCAGCGCGCCGAACACGTTAGTGACCGCGTTCCACTCCGTGCTCCAGATGAACTCGATGCCGAAAATCTCGAACGCCTGGCGTCCGCTGATGAACATGATCAAAAGGATGGCGGCGAGGACGACCAGCACGATGCCGCCAGCGGCGAACAGGCTTATGCGGAACGCCGAGTCCGCGAGATGCGGACGTTTCGTCCCGATCAGCCGCTTGTCTGCTGCTTCCGTCATGAGCCCCTCGACCACCCGACCCGATGCACGTTCTGGTTTCAGCCGTCTACGCGGCAAAAAGGTTTGGGGCGGAGCGATTCTCCGCCCCGCCCCTTTTGTTTAGCAGAACTATTTGCCCGTCCAGACGGGCTTCCCGTCGAACACGACCTGCGTCCATTTCTTGCGGACAAGGTCCTGAACGGGGGCCGGCAGCGGGATGTAGTGAAGCTGGTCTGCGGCTGGGGCGCCGTTCTTGAAAGCCCAGTCGACGAACTTGAACACGTTGGCCGCGCGCGTCCCGTCCGTTGGGTTCTTCGGCACGAGGATGTAGGTCGCCGAGACGATCGGCCAGGTCGCATCGCCCGTCATGTTGATCATGGAGGCGGCCATGTTCGGCGCATTGTTCCAGTTGGCTTGTGTCGCAGCGGCGTTGAAGCCAGCGACCGAGGGCTTCACGAATTTCTTCGCGCGGTTCTCGATCATCGGCGTCTGCATCTTGTTCTCGGTCGCATAGGCGTATTCAACATAGCCGATACCGCCCTTGGTATTCTGCACCGAGGCAGCAACGCCGGCGTTACCCGGAGCGCCGACGCCGGCTTTCCAAGGCACCGAGTTGCCGGCGCCAACGTTGGTCTGGAAGGGGAGACTCACGGCCGCGAGGTAGTTTGTGAAGATGCTCGTCGTGCCAGAGGAGTCGGCGCGATAGGCGGGAGCGATCGCGACGGCGGGGAGGGTCACGCCCGGGTTGAGATCCTTGATCTCCTTGGCGTTCCACATGCGGATGCGGCCCTGATAGATGTCAGCGACCAAGGGGCCGGTGAGCTTCAGGTTGTTGCCGTCCACGCCCGGGATGTTCACCACCACAACCACCGCGCCGATGACGGCGGGGAATTGCAGTAGGTTGTTGGAGGCGAGCCGTTCGGAGGCGATCGGCGAGTCGGACGCGCCGAAATCCACCGTGCGGTTGATGATCTGCGTGGCGCCGGCGCCGGAGCCGACCGCCTGATAGTTGAGCGCGGGGCCGCCGGCGGCTTTGTATTGCTCGCCCCATTTCGTGTAGATCGGGGCCGGGAAGGTGGCGCCCGCGCCAGTGACTTCCTGAGCATTGGCAGCGGCGATTCCGCCGACGAGGACTGAGGCGACGGCGGCGGCGCGTACGGCGCGGCCGAGGCCTTTGGATAGTTGATTCAACATGATTTTCTCCGGTTGAACTTGTGGAGGCGCTATTGGCGCCTGCGTGAGGAGGTGATTACCACTCGATCTGCGAACGTATTGTGACAACGTCTGCAGAACCGCTGAGCGGGCTGCTGGGACGCTCGATATCGAGGTGCGACACGTCGGCCTGGAACTTCAGGAAGTTCAGCGGCTGCCAGGTGGCCTGGAGCGTGATTCCCTTCTGTTCCCCGCCGTCCATCGTGCCGTCCGTGAGGTCGAGGTAGTCGTAGCGTGCGGCGAACATCAGCGAGCCGAAACCATCGTCGGACCCAAGCGTGCGCTTGGGGATAAGGCGGCCGAACGAGCCGTCCTTGCCGTTGTAGGGACGGGCATCGCCCGTGGGAGACCAGTAGAAGTCGAGGTATCCGCCCTGGAAGGTCGGGTTGAACTGGCCAAGCGTCGTGCCGCTTTGCGGACGTGCTTCGAGCTGGCCGTATTCGGCCGCCATGCCGAACTCGTTCCACTGGGCCGCGAATTCGCCGCCGATGAACGTGTCCTGCGCGAACGCGAGGGAGCCGGTGTCGATGAAGCGGTCGCCGAAGCCGGTGTTCGGACGCGCGCGGTAACGGTAGCCCGGGCCACGGATGCCCGAGACGTCGGAGCCGCCGGCGTTGTCGCGGACGCGCGCGTTGAAGCCGAGGTGGACCAGCGTGTAGCCGTCCGGTCCGCGATCGTAGATCGGGGCCCAGGTGGCGCGGCCCGCGAAACCGACGGTTTCGGAGGTGTTGGTCGATTCCGGGTTGTTGAAGTCGTCGCCCTGCAGCGCGATGCCCGCCGACCAGTTGCCGCCTGAGGTGGCGAGCGAGATGCCGCCGATCTTGGTGAAGCCGAAGGCGTTGATGTAGGCGGAGCGCTCGTTGAAGGGGATGTTGAGCGAGGACGTGCGGTCTTCCATCGGCGAGACCTGGTTGTTCTGGCCGAGGGTGAGTTCCCAGTCGCCGAAAACGTACTGGATGAAGGCGTCATCGAAGCCCACTTCCGTGTCCGCTCCGGAGGTGGAGACGGCCGTGACGGTCGCGCCGCGATCAGCTTCGCCGGCCTGGCAGGCGGAGCGCTGCACGACAGCCAGCGTGGTGGTGTTCTGGCACAGGCGCACCGTGGTGACGGTGGACGACGCCTGATCGGCGCCGGGCTGGAAGGCCAGCTTGATGTTGTACTTCCAGTTCTGCGTGAACTGTCCCTCGACGCCGAGGAAGGCGCGGCGGACGAAGGTGCGCGTGTAGTTCTGGTTCACCGCGGCGAGGTCGTCGGTCGAGATGTTGAACGCGTCGTACATGACGCGGCCGTTGATCTTGAAGATGCGGTCTTCTTCCGTCGAACGCGGCGAGCCGCCGGACCAGGACGTGGCCAGGGTGGGCGCCGGCGGGGGCGGAGGCGGAAGCTGGTCGACGGTCGCAACCTTCTTCTCGGCGAGCATTTTCTCGACGATCGACATGACCTCGGCGGCCTGCTCGGGCGTCAGCTTGCTCAGCCGGTCTTGAGTCGTTGGCTCTTGCGTTGCCTGGATCGTGGGTGTCTGGGCATGCGCTCCGGCAGCCGATGCGGCCGCGAGCGCAGCCAGGGCTGCGGCGCGCCGCAGCGAGGCGTTGAATGACATGAGTTCCCCTCATCTTCCCGTTTTGCGGCCGGCATCCGGGAGAGACGCCGCTCCGACGGCGCAGGGGCTAAGCGCGCGCAGCGACGCGTGCGTGACGGATTTGAAACAGACTTGTAACAACCCACAGGATGGACGGCGTGCCGCAGGTGCGTTGGCGCCGATGGCCGCGCAGGCCCTATCTGGATGTGATGGCCGTGACGAAGCCGGAGATCATCTCCTTGTCGGCCTCCGTGATCGGCGCCAGGGGGTAGTCGAAGGCGACGACCCAGAGGTCGCCATTCTGCTGCTGGGCGTACGACGTGAAGTTGCGGAACCACGCGGGTTCATCCCCTAGAATGGGGCAGTCATACGACGCGAGGATTGCGAAGGCCGTGAGGCCCGGGACGGGGTTGCGATCGACCTCGAAGGTCAGCGGCGTGCAGGATGGGTCCTGCTCGTGGAAGATCGCGGCCACGACCTGCTTGCCTTTGTCGGCGCCCGCTTCGTTGGCGGCCATGGCGGTGACGGTGGCGAGATCCAGCTTGTCGAATCCGCGCCGCACGAGCGCCGCTGAAATGATCGGGAAATCCTCGCCGCAGGGCCGGCCTTCGAGGGCGGGGAGCTTGCCGCCCAGTCCGTCGTCCTGCTCGGAAACGACCGTGCACCAGCCCTCTCGAGGGGTGAACGGAATGCCGCCGTGAGACCATGTCTGCTGCGCGAAGGCCGGCGCTGCGCCCAGCGCACCCGCAGCCAGAACAGCCAACACCACTCCGATCCGCATGTGTCCCTCCCAGCGATGCGCCAGTATGGCGGGCCCGCTATCCCCCGGCCACCCGTCCGCGCATCGGTGATTCTTTTCAATGAAAACAAGGATTGAAATAGGAATAATGTCCTAATTATGCACTTCTCAAAGCAGGATACTGCTCCTAGATTCAAGGCCGTGACAGGCCGGCAGCAATTCTGACCAAGAAAGGACGCGTGATTAGGGCCCTCCCCCAAGGAGAAGTCCTATGGCCGAAGAGGCCGCCGCAGAGATCGAGATCACGCCACAGATGATCGCTGCGGGAGTCGATGCTTTCCGGTCGCATCACTTTGGTGAGCCAGAGGCGCGCATAGTGGAGGCCATTTTTCTGGCCATGGCGATTGAGGCTCAGGCAAGCCGCTCAGCGTCAGCGATCATCTCCGCCAAATAGTCGACATACAGGCGCGCGATTGTGAGGGCTGCGTCGGGGGCATCACACTCGATAGGTTTGCCCTTGTGCTGCTTCGGCGGATCGAAGGACTGTTTGAATCGGTCATCAACAACGGTCCTAAGCTCAACGTGGGCCGGGATTACCTCGATGGTGACGGGCCCTTTGTGCTCTTCTCCGAGCTCCAAATCGACTTTGCCGCCTCGGATAACGAGGCTTTTGATGTGAATTTTCTCGCCCGGCGCCCCAATACCGACGCCGCCCGATCTTAGTTCAGTGACAGGATCAATGCCGTGCTCTTCGGCATTCCTAGCTTGGTACATGTACAGCGCCAGTTCGTCGGCTCGGCCGGCGCGCTTGGTTGTACCAAACCACTGTCTTCCCTGCGGCGATGCGAACGACGCATTTTCGAGAACATGGATGACGGAGACGGCAGCAATCAGAAACTGCCTCCACTGCTTAGCGAAGATTGTGTAGTCTGTGGCTTCAGCGCAGTTCTTAAGTGTTGCCCGCGCGTCGTCTAAGCAGACCTTCGCCTTCTCAATTCCAGCAGGCTTGATGTAACCAGGCATGTCTCAATCATCCGATGACAAAGAGCGAGACGAAGTGCTCAAGCGGATGCTCAGCACGCCGCCGAAGAAGCAAAAGGTACTCAAAGAAGAGCTGAAGAAGGGGCGCGGGCCGAAGCCCGCACCCCCATCCAAGCGCTAGTCGAGAAACTTGATCGTCACACCACCGGTGTTGCAGATCAGGTTGATCCCGCGAACGCAGTCTTCTTTGTTGTGATAGCCCTCGGCGGAATCGGCAATCTTCCGACCGTTGGCAGCGTAGAAGGTCCAACGCCAGTACCCGGCGCGGTCCTTATAGACTCGATATTCCATGGAGTTTCCCTGTGGCTGATAAAACCAGCCGGTTCCTCTTTGAGTACCGGCATAAGGGATCGGAATACGCTCTAGAAATTCGAGCCGAGAATTTGGAGGATGCGATGGAAAGGCTGCGCGTCATGCCGTTGGCTCGATACAAGGGTGAGGTCGTTCTCTCGGGTCGTGTTCCCGGTTGGATAAGTAAGATCGTAGGTGCGGTGCGCCCTGCTCGTTAGCTCTCGTTCGAGCCCAGTTGTTCCAGTGGATCGACGTACCCGCCAGCGGATTTAACCGGGTAGAGCAGCTTCTTGATGGGCAGAATGGGAATATCCAACCCAGCCTCGGCGGCGATGTGCGCTACATGGGTCCGAAAGTACGGCCATGTAGCGAGCGGCGCCATTCGATTGAAGAACGTATCAAGAGTCTGCTCATCGAACTCGCCCGGAAGTTTGAAGAGCACGCCATAGAGCGCCTCGATTTTGAAGATGCCTCTGTCGAATGCATCGTCGCCTTCCGGCTTAGGCTCAGCCACATCATCCGCTTTGTTCATCCACACGCGGCAACGGACAGAGCCCATCAACACCGCGTCGTCATCCAGCACTGGGGACCCAAGCACCGTTTGCGTGATGAACTTCGGAGCGGCCACCTTATGCTCATGCAATTCGTGCGTCACTTCAAAGGAGCTTTGCGTCATGACGAGGTTCAACAATGAGGCTTGTTGGACCGCATTGTTGAAGCCGCCGTTCTTTTCTTGGCCGCTAGACATATAAGCCCTCTACGCCGCCACTGGCGCACGCGCTGCTGCGCATTCGCGATCGCGGTCAGGTTCGTTCGAGTTCACGGCTTCAAAGTCAAAGCTCCAGCGAAAGCTCTGCGCGGCGGAGTCCAGCGCAGCAAGTTTTCTGGCGCGCGACTTTTCCGCTTCGGCATTCATCACGTCGATTTTGCCCGTGGTGAATTTGAGCTCATCGCCAAGCAAATGAAACAGATGCGCGGCGGTCTTGATCGTCAGGTTCGACGGCTCAGCCGCAAACATCTGCGACACTCGCGCAGGACTGACACCCATGGCTTTGGCGAGCTCTTGTTTCTTCATCCCTCGCTCAGCCATGAGACGAATCGCCATGGCTTGGACGTGCGCCACGGCGCGATCCTCGACCAGCATGACGTCGAACTTCTTATTCTTGGCCACCGCAGACTCTCCCGGTTAAACTTTCCAGCTAGGCAATGCTGAAGCGACTAATCGCTCCACAGTGCGACGTAGCTCACTCTGATCGGCCTGATCCGTTTTCTTCACTGCGGCGCACGTTGCAAAAAACGCGCGCCTCTCTTTGACCGAACCCTGCACTCCATAGACTCTTCCTTGGTGCCACTTGAACGCCTGCACCCGGTATTCTTTGTGACCGACTTTGTGTCGGCCTTCGTTCCGGTTCAGCCGCAACTCCGGAACCAGGTTGGGCTCAAGCTGGCAATACATGTCGGCCATGCACGCCAGAATCTTGGACCGGTCCTTGTCCTTGAACTTCTGCATCTCTTCATCGCACTTCGCGAGAATCCATACTTCTGCGGTGGGACCGCTGTAGGCCATTCGCCAATCGCTAGCAGGCTCCGGCATGGGGCCTCCGCTTAACTTATAACTTAAGTCGATGCAACGAGGATTCAATTAACAAATTCGCGAAAAACGCAGGTTTTTCGCAGCTTTGCAGCTGTCGCTTCCGCAACGGAAATACCCCCCAGATTCAGTTGCTTATATCATGAACTTGCCCCGGGTAAACCTAGGGCTAGTCTCGGAACGGGTAATTGCGAACCCTGATTTTCTTAGGCTTGGGAGGGTGCTTCCGGCGGTAACGGAGGAATCTCTCAGCCCTGATCCTGAAATCAGGCTGCGTTAGTCCGCCGATATGTGAGGCGCTTGCCGAGCGTGCCTTTGAGAGCGGCCTGCGTGCGGTCGTTGTCGTTGAAGCCTTGGGCTTCGCGGAAGTTGTAGCGGAAATCGTACTCAGCCAGATAGCGGTGCAGGTGTTTCTCAGCGCAGTGCTGATAGATGCCGCGCATACCGCGCTTGAAGATAGAGAAGTAGCCTTCCAGCGAGTTGGTGTGGATCCACTCGCGAACGTATTCCTTCGCTGAGTGCTTCACGGTGCCATGCTCGAAACCGAGTTGGCCGATATCGGAGTAGAGGCGGCTTTCATCGGTCGCCAGCTTCGTATCGGGCGACACGTTGTCGATGATGATGTTGGTGACGGTGTGCTTGTCAGCCGAGCCGACATGGAAGGTGCGAATGTTTCCGCCGCGCTCGATCAGAGCAACGATGGGGCGGTCATTGCGGCGGTTGAGTTTCTTGTGGCGCAGGTTGCCGAGGCGCGGAACGGGCTTAGCGACAGCGGGCTTGCCGTAATAGGTCTCGTCCGCTTCCACGATCTTGTCCTTGCCGCCGAGCGGCGGGAGGCCGCCACCGGGCTTCATCGCCTCACGGATGCGATGAGCCATGAACCACGCAGTACGGTAGGAGCCGAAGCCAAGCTCACGATGAAGCTGGGACGCGCTCATACCTTTCTTGGACGAGCAAAGCAGGTGGGTGGCCATCAGCCACTTGTGCAGCGGGATATGCGACTTCTCGAAAACGGTCCCCATGACCGCAGTGAACTGGCCACGGCATTCCTTCTCGCGGCACTGGAAGAGGCCGGGGCGCGAAGCCTTGCCCATCAGGCGGGCCACGTTGACCGAGCCGCAGTGGAAACAGACCGGGCCTTCCGGCCAACGGACGCCCTCGAAGTGCGCCAGCGCGGCGACCTCGTTGTTGTAGATCGGCTTATGAAGTTCGGCCTGTTTGGTCATGTGCAGCTCCAATGCCCTGAATCTAGGGGCAGTGGGCCGCTTTGTAAAGTGCATAATTAGGAATAATGTCCTAGATGTAGGAAAGTTATCCTAATTATGCACTTGACATAATACCCGGATAAAACCATCAATAGGTGGGACAGGCCGGTAGTCTCGTGCTCTCCATGGAGAGCTTTCCTTGGTCGAAGAGGCCGCCAGTGAGGACGACAAGGCGGCGCTTCGGTTTGCCAAGGCGCTTATCGATGAACTGCGTCGGGAAGACAGCGTGCTTGTCGATGACGAGCGCAATGACAGCGACGGTCTACCCATTCCCGGTCGGGCTTATGTTGACGGCGAAATCGACTTTCTGGCGGTAGTTCGTAGACTCAGATCGAGAGAAGGCCTGCAGGAATTTTCGCAAAGAACTGCTTCGCGACGTTCTTGAGCTGATCTTCGCTTTTCTGATTCGCCGCATAGGAAACAACCTTTCCGTCCCATGTGGCCGTGTACCTATCGTTGACGATCGAGTCCGACATGAACAGGCCTTCGGCATTGCTTACGGAGAGTCCGGGCTGCTCGTGAGATCCCGAAAAGCTATGGACCGCTTTCTTCCCTAATTATGCCTTTGACAAAAGTTGCACCATGGATAGCCCCCCCCGCGTGACAGGCCGGATTTAGAAGAGCTACGAGCTTGGATAATCGAGACGATGGGAAATTTGCGTTCAGCGGCCTCCGAACTGAGAGCCGTCCTTGAGCGCGCAGAGGAGCGCCTTCGCGACTTGGATTTCCTCAACCGAGACTAGAGCGGCTTGATCTTTATTTCGTCGGTCAGTTCAAGCGGACCCTTCCAAAGATTTCGATCCTTGAGAAGAGATGGGTCGCACCACTCAGGGGTCAGCGGCAAACCGGTTTCGAAGATAGGAAAGACAAAAATGGTGGGATTCGAGACGCCGGATCGTTGAGTTGGGGCGGTTGCGCAAACGCTGATCTTGCCTTCAAACGGATCCGCACTCAGTTCGGCAAAATCGTTTTCCGAGATCTCAATTCGGCAGGTGTGCATGGAAACCGTCATGAATAGGGCGAGCATTTGTTTGAGGCTCGACAGCCTTTCGACTTCCCTCTGGTCGATAATTCCATTGCGCACCAAAACGCGACCGAATTCGATGACCAATCGTTCTGGGCCGGTAGATGGCGCCACTACGATGTAGTTTGTGAGCGATCTAAGCAGCGAAAGTTCGTCGGCATTTAAGGCCGAGGCTCTATAGGTGCCATCTGGGCTTTTACTGAACCGCTTCTTCAGGTCCCGATAAATACCCTGAGTCCGGCTGCGATTGAATCCCGTATCTTTGCGGATGAACCTCTGCGCCACCAAATCAAAGGCGGCCTGCAAAACAAGAGGGAAGTTCGGCGGCAAGCGACTGAGGTCCATCGGGGTCGTCATGTGCCAGACTTTGAAACGCACTAGGTGGAACATGTTTCGAATACGCTGAGTATTGAAACCCGTGTCGCGCCTATCGGGATGCGCTACAAAATCCGCTAGTTCCTGTATAAGCTCGCCATCTCCGGTGCGCGTCCGAACGCCAAGCAGAATGCGGTGCAAATCGTTGACGCGCGGCGGACCTTTGATCAGACGAAGCGTGCGTGCTCTCAGTTCTTCCTTTTGGTTTGCAGTCAAATCAGACATGAAAAAACCAGCCTCTGATCCTGACCAGCGCAGCCCTCAAGAGGCCGCGCGCCTACGTGATGAAAGCATCCGTCGCATGATCGCGACGCCGAAGAAGACGCACGCCGAAGATCCAAAGCGGCCGCGCGTGAAAGAGCCGAAGCTCAAGCCGCGCGGCCTATGGAAGGACTAGCTATTTCTCTTTGATCGGAATGCCGCCCATGCCCGCGATCAGGTTGATCGCGTGCGAGGCATCGGCCTTGTTGTGGTAGCTCTCACCCGAATCCGCGAGCTTGCGCCCGTTCGCCGCAATGAGCGTCCAGCGCCATTGACTGGCTTGATCGCGATAGAGAACAAAGTGCATGGTAAAACTCCGTTGTGATTCCAAACGCCGGTTTCTGTTTGAATACCGGCACGACGGGGCGGAGTGGGCCCTAGAGATACACGCCCGCGATCTGGACGACGCCAAGGCTAAGGTTCGAGCCATTCCTTGGGCGGCATACAGAGGCGAGATCGTGGTCTCAGGGCGCATTCCGGACGGCTGGCTTTCCAGGCTCATCGCCCGAATCATCCGACCATCGGCGGGAATTTTGTAGATCGCTTGCTACAGAGTCGAGTCGAAGTTCACTAATCGTTCTGTGGACGCCGTAATGGCTCCACAACCTCAGTCTCTGAACGGATAGCTCCGTACCCTGATCTTTTTCGGCTTCGGCGGATGCTTCTTCCGGTATCGTAGGAAGCGCCGCGCCAGCAGCTTCGGGTTCTGTGATGCTGTTGAGTAGGGATGCGCCGGAGGCCGTGGCATCCCCTTCCGCTTAGGCGGGCGAGAGCTTCGCTTTAGGCTGTCGCAACGTGAGACGTTTGCCGACCGTGCCTTTGATCGACAACGCCGCACGATCCCCATCGCTGAAGCCAAGCTTGGCGCGGTGGTTATGGCGGAACTCGAATTCGGTGAGATAGCGGTTCAAGTATTTCTCGCCGCAGTGCTGATAGACGCCGGTCATGCCTTTCTTGAACACGCCGAAGAAACCTTCCGCGCTGTTCGTGTGAACGTCGCCGCGAACATACTCGCCAGCAGAGTGCTTCACCGTCTCGTGTGACTCGAAGGCTTCATCGGCGCCGGTGTAGAGCTTGGACTCATCTGTCATGAGGCGGGTTTCCTCCGCGATGTTCTCGCGCAGGATTTTGGAGACGGTTGCCTTGTCGGCGTTGCCAACGTGGAACACGCGCGAGCGGCCACCACGTTCGACCAGAGCGACAACGGCGCGTTTGTTGGACGGACCCTTGCCGCGCTTCGAGCGGCGCTTGTAGGGCTCGCCATTGGTCTTGGTCGTCGTCGGGACAGCGACTTTGCCGTAGTAGGTTTCGTCAGCCTCAACGATCTGGCCGGGGCCACCGAGTTTATCGTTCGTGTCGGCAGGCTTCATCGACTCGCGAATGCGGTGAGCCATGAACCAAGCGGTGCGATACGAGCCGAGGCCGAGCATCCGTTGAAGCTGGGCGGCGGAGACGCCTTTCTTCGACGCGGCCATCAGGTGATGCGCCAGCAGCCACTTGCGGAGCGGGATGTGGCTGTCCTCGTAAACGGTGCCCATCGTGGCCGTGAAGTTACCGCCGCACGCGCGGCAGTGGTAGAGGCCGGGGCGGGTGTTCTCGGACTTCGATTTGATGAGGGCGCTCTCGCCCACGACGCCGCAATGGAAGCAGACGGGCTCGCCGCCAGTCCAGCGCAGCTTTTCGAAGTGACGACGAGCAACCTCGTCATCGTTGAACATGGGCTCGGTGGTGACGTCGAACTTGTGGGTCATCTCGGCAGTCCCAATTTGTCTCGGCTCTGTCTCTGCCACTAGACCTATGGGTTGATGGCACTTATGTCAAGTGCATAATTAGGAAAGTTATCCTACATCCCCGGATTCCGTGCGATGATGCGTGCGTTGAGGCCAGGAGGTTGGATTGGATTGCAGGAAAGAGATGGCGGCGGACGCGGCCCGGGCGCGCATCGCGGTGGCGCTGGCGGCGGGCGCGTGTGGCGTTTCGCCGGATGACGTTGCGGGCGGCGGACGGGCGGTGGCCGTGGCGATGGCGCGGCAGGTGGCGATGTATGTGGCCAGCGTTGCGTGGGGGATGAGCCTCGGGCGTGTGGCGCGGGCGTTCGGGCGCGACCGTTCAACGGTGCGGTATGCGTGCCTCGCCATGGAGGAACGGCGCGAGGATGCTCGCTTCGATCGCTGGATCGAAGGCATCGAGGCGGCAGCGGCGAATACACCGGTGCTGGCATGAGCGCGGTCGCGGAGATGGTTCCTGGCGCCGATTGCGAGGAGCGGTTGGACCGCGCGGTGCGTGCGCTGCGCATCAGCGGACGGCGCCTGCTGAAGCTGAAGACGGGATGGGGCGTGATGTCGGGCGTGGACCGGCGTTGCCGGCCGCGTCTGATGGTCGAGGCGGAGGATGTCGAACGGCTGGCGCGCGAAGGTTCGATCAAGGCGGTGGATGACGGCGTGTATGTGCTGGCGGATGTCGATGTGCTGGCGGCGCCAGCGCAGGAGCCGTGGGCGTTCATCGCGGCGGGGATACAGCGGAGCGTGCGCAATGCAGGGGGCGGCTTTACGACGCTCGCGACCAACGCGCGGCGCGGCGAGGGTCCGCTGACGATGAGGCATGTACAGGCGGGGGTGCGGTTGGTGGCGGATGCGGAGCTGCAGGAGAACAGCGGCGGGCTGACGATGGACTGGGATGCGGGGCCGGTGGATCGGCAAAGGCGTAGCGCGCCGGCGGGTGGTCCGAAGGTGAGCGCTACGGGCGCGGCAAAGCGATTGCGGCGCGTGCGCGAGGCGATGGACCAGCGGCAGTGGCGGATTGTCTACGTGCTTTGCGTCGGTGGGCTCTCGCTGCGGAGAATGCGGACGCAGTTCGCGCTCGGACAGGGCAAGGCTGCTGGCGTGATCGCGGAGGCGATGGAGGCGCTGGCGACTGCTTACGAAAGCTGAAGCTTCGTGTCTTTGTGCGAACCCTGGTGTCTTTGTGTTTCGTTTGAAAAAGATTCAAACACAAAGGCTCGAAGAATTCACAAGGGACACAAAGAAGAGGCGCCGCTAGCTGGCGCCGGCGAGCGTGCGGATACGCTGGAGCATCGAGGCAAGGCCGTTGGAGCGTTGCGGCGTCAACGCGTCGGCGATGCCGATCTCCTTGAAGAAGGCGGGCGCATCGAAGGCGAGGATGTCTGCGGGCTTCTGATCGGAGAAGAGATGGGTGATCACGGCGACCAAGCCGGCGACGATGGAGGCGTCGGACGCGCCGCGCAGGTGGATAGCGCCGGGATTCGTGGTGGAAGGTTCCGCGATGAGCCAGACCTGACTGGAACAGCCGCGCACCTTGTATGCGTCGTCGTATTCGTTCGCAGCGAGCGGGCTTAGCGCCTTGCCGAGATCGATGAGGTGCGTGAAGCGCGCTTCCCAGTCGCCCAGGAAGGCAAAATCCTCACGCAGTTGTTCAGCCTGGCCGGCGACGCTCATGCCGGGTGACATGGCGCGGCGGGCGCACGGACGCAAGTGCGACGAAGCGAGCCGGAGCTGGGCTGGGTGTGGGGATGCTCCGGCTCGCCTGTCACAGGGCGGTGCGTCTCAAACACGCCCCGAGCTTCAGGAGTTCCGGACAGTCCAGTTGGCGGCGACGTGGAGCGCCTGCTCGCGGTAGTGGACCGAGGCGACGTCCATCCGGCCGATCTTGTCGACCACGGCTTCCATCAGCGCGGTCTTGCAGGTCTCGGCAGCGCGCTGCGCGCCAGCCGACATGATGCGTGTCCCTTCGCACGCCCGGCGGGCCTTGCGTTCGAGCTGTTTGTAGATGGCTTCGGGTGTGTCCGCCGTCTTGTACACGAACGTGACCTTCATGCTGCCTGTGCGCGAGGGTCCGGCGATGGCCGAGGGAGCTGTGAAAGCGGTGATCGCCGCCAGGGCGGCGAAGAGAGTTTTCGTTTTCATGGGGAGGTCTTTCTACTCTTTTATTGTTCTTGTTATCGAGCCGCCCGTCTTGTGCGGGCAGGGTCAGTGATGACCCAGAAAGCGCGGTCTTGGAATCGAGCAGTGCGCGACGGGTCCATGACTTAAACTCATGTCGCACCGCCTTGTGGGCGGGCCGTCGTCTACCGTTGTGAGGATTGGGGCGGGAGCGCCGGAGCATTGCCCCGTTTTCGCCATCTCTCAGTTGAGATGCGCCATCGATGTGCGAAGCCATTCGACCACCGTCTGCACGAAGGGACGGCGCGCGGAGGCGACGGTGTGCGCAATGTGGAAGGTGTGCTCGGTCTCCAGCGGCGTCGCGCAGAACTGAACGAGTTCGCCGGAGTTGAGCTGATCCTGCACGAGAAGTCGCGGCAGCAGGGCGAGGCCCTGGTTGGTGACGAGCGCCTTGATGGCGACGAGGAAGTCTTCGATCACATAGGCGGGCTGCGTTTCGGAAATGTCGACATTGGCGGCGGCGGACCAGTCGCGCCATTCGTTGAAGCCGGCGGTCTGGATGCGGCGCGTGCGTGTGAGAAGCGTGGCGATGTCGCCGTCATGCTCCTTGAACACGCTAGGCGAGCAGACGGGCACGAGTTGTCCCTTCACCAGCCGGGCCGAGACGAGGCCTTCGTACTGGCCGAGACCGTAGCGGACGCCGAGATCCGCCTCTTCTTTCGTGAGATCAATGAGACGCACGGAGGTGATGAACTCGATCTCGATATCCGGATACTGCTGCCGGAATTCGGGCAGGCGGGGCACGAGGAATTGCGAAGCGAACGAGGCCAGCGTGGCGATGCGGCAGATCTGCGAGCGCGGCGGCTTGCGGTGGTAGTGAGAGAAGGCGTCCGACATCATCGCGAAGGCGGGCCGCAGGGCCTCCATCAGCGTGTAGCCTTCCTGCGTCAGCGACAGGCCAGTGGGCGAGCGCACGAAGACCTGCGCGCCAATGAAATCCTCAAGCGAAATCACGTGTTTGGAGATGGCGCCCTGCGTGACGCCGAGCTCTTCCGCGGCGCGGGAGAAGCTGAGATGGCGCGACGCGGCTTCGAAGGCGCGCACCGCATTCAGGGGTGGTAGCGGTCTCGACATGGCGAGGGCTGACTAGCACGACTTGCGTTGCGTGACAGCGCCCTCGATACGGCGGCCAAACGGCTTTCGGCCGGAAGCGGGGCATTGGTTCTCGTATTCCCCGAGGGGTCGGGGGCAAGAACTCCGCTTCCGGCCGGTCAGCCAAGCCCCTGTCGTCCCGGGGCCAGGTTATGGTGTCGCTAGCCCCGTTGTTCGAGGCCGTGGATGGTCGCCAGGTCCGTACGGTTGATGCGTTCGACAGCAGCCTCGACGATGCTGTTGGCGCATTCCTGGTCGTACTTGCGCTGGTTCAGCGAACGGGGGCCCGCCGTCCTGCAGGCGCGTTCTGCGGTGGCTTCGAGCTTGGCATAGATCTGCGCGGCCGGCGCGCCGGTGTCGTAGGCGAACTTCGCCCGGACCGTCTTGTAGGTGTGGTGCGGCAGGTCGGCGAATGCGGTCTGCGTGCCCGATCCAACGGAGATCATCAGCAGGGCAAGCGGAACGGCATAGAGCTTCAGGCTGGGCGTAAGCATGGGGAGGTCCTTCTTCTTTGCGGCCCGTCTTGATTGCGGGCTGGGACGGTAGATGGGGCGCCCCGCTCCGGTTTGGAATCGAGAAGGCCGAGGGACGCCCATGAGGAAAAGTAATGCCGCAGGCGTGCGTGCGAATCCTTGAACGCCCGCGAAGGCGCACGTCGTAACCTCGCTTACTCGCAATTGTCGCGATTAACTGGCCGCTTCGGCCTTCAGCCACGCGATGACATCGGGCACGACGGGGCGGCGGTGTGCGTTCGGCGTGTGGACGATGTGGAAATTGTAATCCGTCTTAACGCGAGCAGGCGAAAATGTGACGAGCTCGCCCTTTCGAATCCTGTCGCGCACGAGAATTTCGGGCAGCAGGCCGAGGCCTTGATGGGCGACGACCGCCATCAGGGCGACCTGGAATTCCTCGATCACCATTGTTGGCGGCGCGGTCGATAGATCGAATTTCGCGGCGTCGGCCCAGTCGCGCCACTCATTGTGGGCGGCGCACTGGATGCGCCGCGTGGAGGCGATGAGCGAGGCGAGGCTGGCGCCGCCGGCGGCGAGAACATCCGGCGTGCAGACGGCGAGCAGCGCTCCCTCCGACAACGGCGTCGAGATCACGCCGTCATACTGGCCCCCGCCATAGCGGACTGCGATGTCGAATTCTTCACGGTTCAGATCCACGAGCCGGATGGTGGTGAGGAATTCGAGTTCGACGCCGGGAAAGCGATCGCGGAAGGCGCCGAGGCGGGGCACCAGGAATTGCGAGGCAAAGGACGCCGTCGTGGAAATCCGCACGATGTTCGAGCGCGGCGCGCGGCGCGAATAGCGAGCAAAGGCTTCTGACAGCGTCGTGAAAGCGGGCTCGATGGCCTCTTTCAGCGAGCCGCCCTCATTGGTGAGGCGCAGGCCGCCGGGCTCGCGATGAAAGAGCTGGAGGCCGATGAAATCCTCGAGCGCGATCACCTGCTTGGAGATCGCGCCCTGGGTCACGCCGAGTTCTTCGGCCGCGCGCGACAGGTTGAGGTGCCGCGAGGCCGCCTCGAAGGCGCGCACGGCATTGAGGGGAGGAAGCGGCTTTACCATGTCCCGGTGGTATCACGCCCTGTTGCCAGCTCTTGTCAGCAGCATGTGGGGGCGACCCGCGCATCTGTGAATATGCGAGGCAAATTTTGGGTTGGCGATCGGGGAAAATCCTGTAGTCGGGAAGGATAATCCAAGGATCATTTCCAACAGCCCGAGGCCGATGCCGCATCATACCCCGCTCCTAGCCACAATCGCCGCGGGTATCGGACTCGCCTTCCTTCTTGGACTTCTCGCCAATCGCCTGAAACTGTCGCCACTGGTCGGCTACCTGATGGCCGGCGTGGTCGTCGGGCCGTTCACGCCGGGTTTCGTGGCGGACCAGAACCTGGCCAACGAACTCGCGGAGATGGGCGTCATCCTGCTGATGTTCGGGGTGGGCCTACACTTCTCGCTCAAGGACCTGATGTCGGTGCGGCTCATCGCCGTGCCGGGCGCTGTCGTGCAGATGCTGACCGCGACCGCGATGGGCGTGGGGCTTGGCTTCCTGTTCGGATGGCCGCTGGCGGGCGGGATCGTGTTTGGCCTAGCGCTGTCGGTGGCGAGTACGGTTGTGTTGCTGAAGGCGCTGCAGGAGCGGCACATCGTGCAGACCGAGCGCGGGCGGATCGCGGTTGGCTGGCTGATCGTCGAGGATCTCGCGATGGTGCTGGCGCTGGTGATGCTGCCGGTGGTGGCGCAGATGCTGGGGACGACGGCCGTTGTAGAAACGACGCCCGTGTTGCCGGATGTTGTGGCGGATGCGGTGGAAGCGACGGGCGTGGTTGCTGACGCCGAGCACGCGGTGACGGCGGGCGGCGAAACGTGGGCGATACTGCTGACGACGCTGTTCAAGGTCGCGGCGTTCGTGGCGTTCATGCTGGTCGTGGGCAAGCGCGTCATCCCCTATGTGTTGCATTATGTGGCGCATACGGGGTCGCGTGAGCTGTTCAGGCTGGCCGTGCTGGCGATCGCGCTGGGCGTGGCGTTCGGCGCGGCGATGCTGTTCGGCGTTTCGTTCGCGCTGGGCGCGTTCTTCGCGGGGATGATCCTGTCGGAGTCGGAGCTGAGCCATCAGGCGGCGGAGGAAACGCTGCCGCTGCGCGATGCGTTCGCGGTGCTGTTCTTCGTGGCGGCCGGGATGCTGTTCAATCCGCAGGTTCTGCTGGAGCAACCGCTGCAACTGCTGGCGACCTTGGCGGTCATCCTCATCGGCAAATCGCTGGCGGCGTTCCTGATCATCAAGGCGTTCAAGCATCCGACGGGCACGGCGCTGGTGGTTTCAGCGAGCCTGGCGCAGATCGGCGAGTTCTCGTTCATCCTTGCCACGCTGGGCTTCGACCTCGCCATCCTGCCGGTGGAGGGGCGCGACCTGATCATCGCCGGAGCGATCATCTCGATCATCCTGAACCCGTTCGTGTTCATGATCGTCTCGCGGTTCGAGAAGAAGAAACAGGCGCCGGCTGAAGCCGCGCCTGAGACGGACCTCAAGCCGCCGCTGCTTACTGGCCATGCCGTGGTTGTCGGCTATGGGCGGGTTGGGCAGGTGCTGGTCGACGGGCTGCGGATGGATGGGCATAGCGTGCTCATAATCGATGACAAGCCCGAGCGCGTGGACCGGGCGCGCGAGAGCGGCGTTGATGCCCTTCTTGGTTCGGGCGCCGACGCTGATGTGGTGAAGGCAACCAACATCGGGACCGCAAAGCTGCTGTTCGTGGCGATCCCGAATCCGTTCGAGGCCGGCCAGGTGGTGGCGAAAGCGCGGGCGGCTAATACGGCGCTGAAGATCGTGGCGCGGGCGCATTCGGACGAAGAGGTCACGCACCTCAAGAGCCTTGGCGCCGACGAGATCATCATGGGCGAGCGGGAGCTGGCGCAGGCGATGCTGATGCGCGCACGCGATGCTTTGAAGTTGCTGGTTCCTCCGGCAGCGGAGCCGCCCGCGCAGCCCGCCTAGCCGACTGGTTGTCCTTGCAAGCTGAATGATTGCTCGAAACGAAACCGCCCCGGCTTTTTGGCCGGGGCGGATCTTGTTCGACAGGGATGGAAGTCTACTTCGCGATTTCCGAGAAGCAGCCGCCCATGGAGCGGACGTCCTCGCCCGGCAGCTTGAGGCCGTGGCGCGCGAGGCAGAAGGTGAGATCCGAGCGGACGTGGGCGGCGGACACGCAGCTGAAGAGCTGCATCTGCGCTTCCTCGAGGCAGACGACCGACATCGAGTCGTTCATCGCCGATTTCACGTCGTTCGTGTTGGACTTGTCGGCTTCGATCGCGTGGAAGGCGGCGAGCGTCACCATGCGGTTGGCCGTGCCGTTGTACTTCGGATCGACCTTGAGCGAGGGAGAAGCGGCCTGCACCGGCGAGAGAGCCGAGAAGGCGTTGCCCGGCGCCGAAGCGGCGAACACGGAGACCTTGTCCCAGAGCGAACCGGCATTGGACGGCGAAGCCGCGACCGAAGCCAGCATCACGTTGAGATCCGGACCCGAGAACATCTTCTGGGCCGCATCGGTGATCGGCCGCGAGGCGCCCGCGCTGACTTTCAGCGCCTTGATGCTGCCGTTGACGTCTTTGACCTTGGTTTTGCCCCAGGTGACGTTCTGGAGCTTGTAGGACTGCTCCTTCACGAAAGAGCCGGCGCTGGAGATGCGGGCGGTGTCGCGCGAGTTGACGCCGAGAGCCGACTGGAGGGCAGCTTCGCCGCCTTTCAGCGAGCGGGCATAGCCGATGTCGTTGCGCATACCGGTCATCACGCGCTCGCGGCCGTAATAGCCGTCGATGTCGCGGACCGCGTCGACGAATTCCTTGTTCTGGGCCGCAAGGATGGCCGAGTAGGAAATCCACGCCGAGGAGAGCTGGTTGGGGTTCGGCCCGCCGAACGTGTTAAGGGCCTTGTCCAGGTCAGCGGCTGAGCCGAGTTCCTTGGACATGATGGTGGAGACTTCGCCCTGATACTCGGCATAGGCGGCTGCCGTGGTTGGCAGCATGCGCTTGTCGGGTGTGGGGCTTGCTGGGGCCTGACTGATCGCGACGGGGGTCGCAATGGCCAAGGCAAGGGCGAGGACGCAGAACCTGGCTTCGGAACGCATGGTAACCTCCGACTTAAGTTCGTGATGGTCTGAGGGGAACTGTCTGACACCTTATCAGACACGGCCCGCAATGTGCTTCCAAATGCAGGTTGCGCAATGAGTCATTTACGCGCGGTTAGGATGGTCGATGGAACTGCAGGCTTCAAGCCGGCCACTGCGTAAGGGTCGTCCCAAATGACGGCCACCGGAGCTATTTGGCTTGGTCTTGCGGTCCTGGCGGGCGCCTGGGGCCTGTTCCTTGGCGTGCCAATCTGGGCCAACGCCCTCATCTTCACCTGCGCTATCCTGCCGCCGCTGGTTGGAACGTTCGTGCGTGGTTCGACAACCGCGGCGCGAGTGGCGGAGCTTGAATCGGCGCTCTGGATTGCTTTCGCCACGCTGGGCGCGGCGAGCACCGGCGGCGCGAGCGCAATGATGGTTATCTACGCGGTTGCCGTAGCGGTGGCCTGGATGTCCGGCAGTGCGCGGCTGACGATGGAGATCGCGGGCTTCGCCATGCTCGGTCTGATCGTGTCGATCGTTGCGAGCGCGGGAGGATCGTGGCTTCACCCGGACGACGCCAGCGTGCTTGCCACAGGTTATGGGATCGCGGGCCTCGTCATGGTCGGAGCGATGGCCATCGGCGCGGTGCGGAAGCAACCGTCTGCCGCGGTCGTTGCGCCGGTGAAACCTGTCGCGCAACCGAATGGCGATCCGGAAGCCGCCTTAAAGCTTAAGCAGATGGAAACACGCCTGAGCCAAGCCGCCGCCGCCGCCACGGAAGCGCGAATCGAAGCGGATGAAGCGCGCAATCGGCTGGAACAGCGCACGACCTTCTTTGCCCAGACGAGCCATGAGCTTCGTACGCCGCTGAACGCCATTGTCGGCTTCGCGGAGATGATGCGGAACGCCGTCTTCGGTCCGCTGCCGGATCGCTACCAGGAATATGCCGGCCTCATCCATGAGGGCGGCCGCAACCTGACCCTGATCGTCGACGATGTGCTCGATCTCGCTCGCATCGAGGCGGGGCGTTATGAGATCTATGCCGAGCTCGTCAGCCTGACCGACCTTGCCGCCGAAGCCGTGCACTTCATGCGCGATGAAGCCATCCGCAAGGGCGTGGAACTGGAACTTGGCGGGCCGGACGATGTCGAGGCGTACGCCGATACCAAGGCGGTGCGGCAGATCGCCCTCAACCTCATCTCGAACGCCCTGAAATTCACGCCGGAAGGCGGCCGGGTCGAAGTTGCGGCGCTGGACGCGCCGGGCGGCGCGATCCTGGCGGTGTCCGACACGGGCGTGGGAATCAGCTCCGAAGAACTGACGCGCCTGTCGCGTACGTTCGAACAGGGGGAAGCGGGCAAGCGCCAGAAGGGCGCCGGCCTTGGACTGTCGGTTGTGCGGGCCTTTACGGACCTGCACGGGGGCCGGCTGGACATCGAGAGCCGCGAAGGCGGCGGGACGACCATCGCGGTCTTCTTTCCCGCGAAGGCGGCGGACTAGGAGCGGGACGTGCCTGACGGGGCCAATCCAGGAGTCGCGCGTGGCGCGATTGACTGCGCAATGCCGGCACGCGGCGGGCGAGCCGCACTTCCTCTTTGTCGCGGCGCCTCCACAATCATTGCAGGGACTGGTATGAAGGGCCGTGGCGGGGGCGGCCCGGAGGGGCGGCCATGACCGATGTGTATATCGCGTACGCGCGAGAGGACCGCGAAAGCGTTCGAATGCTGAGCGAAATGCTCAGATTCGAAGGCTGGGACGTATGGATGGATCCGTCGGAGCCATCGACGGCCAACAGCGCAGCCATTGATCTGAAGCTCGGCTCAGCCGGAGCGATTCTCGTCGTGTGGTCCGGCTATTCGCGCGGGTCGGAGCATGTTCGTTCCGAGGCCGCAACCGGTCTCTACAAGAACAAGCTGATCCAGGTGCGGATGGACGGCGCGGGACCGCCGCGTCCGTTCGACCAGGTCGAAGTCATCGACATCGGCATGTGGTCGGGCGAGCGCGACGATCCGAACTGGAAGCGCATCGTCGCCGCCGTGAGGCTTTATGCAGGGGTTCCGGGAAGCGCGCGGCCGCAGGTGACGCGCCGGGCCGTGTCGGGTCCGGCCTATCTCGAGCCTTCGCGCTCGATCGCATGGGCGCCGCTGGTCGCGGCGGGCGTGCTGGTGCTGGCGGGCGGCGGCGTCTGGCTGGCCGATCCGTTCGGCTGGCGGGCAAATCACGTGGCGGATGCTGGCGAGCCCGAAACGATGGCGACGTCGGCAACTGCCGAGGCCGCCGAAGCGACGTTCGAAAGCGCCGGAATGTTCGAGGACACGGAAGCCTCGTCGACGGCGTGGGGAAATGTCGACCGCAAGGATGCAAACGACCTGCGGGCCTATGTCAGCGATCATCCACGCTCGAGCACGGCCGAGACGGCGCGGTCGCTGTTGCGCGTGCTGGATGCGCAGGCGTGGGTCGATGCGGTGACGACGGACAACGAGGCCGCGTACCAGGCCTATCTCAAGAAATTCCCCGTCGATGGGGTGATGCCCGGCGCGATGGCCGCGCCTGCGCGAGACAGGCTGGTGTCGCTTGGCGCCGAACGCACGCAGGCGATCGAGGAGATCCAGCGCGGTCTCGTGGCGCTGCGGCTGTATAAAGGCCAGATCGACGGCAAGGGCGGCGACGGAACGGTTCGCGCCATGCGCCAGTTCGCCGAGGATCGCAAACGTTCGTTCCCGACGCTGTCTTCCGCCGCACCGCGCGACCTGCGCGCGTTCGCGGATGCGATCCACCGCGCGGCGGGGCTTTCCCCGTCAACCGCAGTGGCGGCGGCGCCGAAGACGCCGATCATCGCGGCAGTGACTACGCCAACAACAACCGCGGCGGCCGCCGAGGCTGACCGCAAGCGCATCGCGGCGGCGCAGGCTGCCGCTCAGCTGGCGGCGGAGACGGCCGAGGATCAGGCAGCGACCAGCACGCTCGCGAGCGCGGAGCTGCAGCGGGTTGCCGACATCGCTGCATGGGCGGATGCGGAGCGTGCGGGCACGCTGGCGGCTTACCAGACCTATCTGTCGGCTCATCCCACGGGCGCGCAGGCGGCTGCGGCTCGCACAGCGGTCACGCGGCTCAGCCGTCCGGCGCCATTCAGTCTCGATGTTGTGTCGGGCGACGTGAAGGCGGCGGCGGATGCGGCACGGCGAGCGCAGGCGACGGCCAACGCAAGGGCGGCCTCGGCGCGCGACATGGCGTCTGCCGCGACAGGCGCGCCGGGCGTGCGCAGCATCGTTGCGGCCGACGGTGACCAGTACGAAGCGCAGATTTCCGGCGGCGCGCCAAACGGGCTGGGCGTGCGCGTCAGCGGCAATTCGAGCAATGCGGGCGATCGCTATCGCGGCGAGCTGCGCAATGGCGAGAGCGCAGGCCTCGGCGTCTACGAGTTCGCGGACAACCAGGCCAACGCTTCGGCTGGCGCGCTACGCTATGAAGGCGAGCATGCGCGCGACGCGGCGTCCGGCTATGGCGTCACCTACTGGCGCAATGGCGACAGCTTCGCTGGCCAGGAGACGGCGACCAACGGGCAGGCGCGCGGCGTGCTGAATTTCTCGAATGGCCAGCGTTACGAAGGCGAGATGCGCAACGGCGCGCGCAATGGCCTCGGCATCGTCTGGTCAGCGGACGGCAACGTGCTGATGGCTGGCCGCTGGCTCAATGGCGAGCTGGTGGAGCCGATGACGGCGCCGCAATAGGCGCCGGAAGCGCTGGCCAACAGTCGCAGCGCGGGTCTAGGATAAACCCAGGTGGCGTATCGGGGAGAGCGATGGCCGAGCCGGCCAGATCGCTGAAAGTGTTCGTTTCGTACTCGCGGACGGACGTGGACTTCGCAGACCAGCTGGTGCTGGCGCTGGAGGACAAGGGATTCGAGACGATCCTCGACCGGCACGATCTCAGCGGCGGCGAAAACTGGCGCGAGCGTCTGGGCAAGCTGATCCTGTCGGCGGATGCGGTGGCGTTCGTGCTGACCGCGAAGTCGGCGGCTTCCGAAATCTGCTCGTGGGAGGTCGAGGAGGCAAAACGCCTTGGCAAGCGCATCCTGCCGGTGACGCCTGCATCGCCAGCCGGCGCAACACCGCCGGCCGCACTGGGCGAACTCAACTGGATTCCGTTCTACGCCGATCCGGCCATCCCGGGCTCGGGTTTCTATTACGGCGTGAAACGCCTGATGGAAGCGCTGAGCATCGACCTCGAATGGTTGCGCGATCAGACGCGCTATTCCGAACGCGCGGCTGAATGGGCCCGGGCCCGGGCGGACGACCTGCTCCTGCGCGGCGCGGCGCTGAAGGATGCGGAAGACTGGCTCGCGCGCACGCCGGCAGGATCGGCGCCGCCGGCAAGCGTTCGCGAATACCTGACGGCAAGCAGCGATGCGGAGCAGGCGCGCCAGGTCGCGGCTAAAGCGCAGCTTGAGGAACGCGAGCAGGCGCTGAAGCTGGCCGAGGCGGCGATCTCGGACAAGCAGCAGGCGCAAAAGCACGTCCGGCAAATCTCCATGTGGGCGTTGATTGCGGGCGTGGCCCTACTCGCGATCGCAATACCCGGAAACTACTTCGCGACGACGCGCACGCTGGACGCAAACGACCGACGCGCCGCGATCTTCGCGGACGCGGCCAACGAAATGACGCGGAAGGGCGACTACGCCAAGGCTTTGCTGCTGGCGCTCGCAGGCGATCCAGCGGCGAGGACCGGATTTCTCGAGAGCGTGCTTCGCCCGAACGGAAACATGACGGCGCGCTCTGCGCTGGCGCGGGCGTACGCGGGTGACAACCTCCTGTTCACGGCGGATGTCGGAAGCAACACCATGGCCATGGTCGGGCTTGTGGACGGAAAGCGCTTCGTCACCTTCCACGCCGACAAGAAGGCCCGCATCTGGGAACTCGGCAAGGACGCGCCGGTCGTTCTCGACCTGCCTGCCGGCGTAAGCGATGCCGTCGCTATTCCCGAGACCGATCTCGAGGAGGACGAGGCCAAGGCGATCCGGGCCCATGGCGATCTGGTTCTGCTGATGTGGACCGACGCGAGCAGGCCGCCCAGCCTGTGGAGCCTGGCTGCGAACAAGGAAGTCCAGGCCCTCAAGTTCACCGGGGCCGAACCCCAGAGAGCGACCGCGATCGGTGCGGGTGTGTTCGGCAACGCCGTCATCGTCGGCTATGACTATGGTCATGTCGCGATCTGGGCGATCGGAACCGAAAAGGCGCTTCTCGAATACGACGTGAAGGACGGGGCCGGCATAACGGCGGTGGCGTTGACGGACGAATACGACCTGCTGTTTGCCGCCGCCGACGAGGAAGGCTTCGTCACGACGGCCGAGAGTGACGAAAACGAAGCCGGGAAAATTGTGATCGAAGCGGAGGACACGAGCAGACACCTTGTCGACATTGAGGGCGTCAACGCACTGTCGGCTCTGGAGGACAACGTTTTCATTTCCGGCACTGCGACCGGTCAGATCGCCGTGCACGACTCGTACAACGACGGGCACATCCCCCGGCTTCCCGTATTCGTCTCGGAACTCGGGCAGGATCCCGTCGGCATCCGCGCGTTGACCATCACGCCCAAAACGCAGCTGGTCCTGCTCCTGTCGACTGACGGGCAGGCCAAGATCGTTCGGGGTCAAAGCGGCGTGGCCATGGATCCCCTCAGCGGTCGCAGAGATATCGATTTCATAGCTACGGTCCACGCGGTCGACGCGATCGCGACGGCGTCGCAATGGGGACAGGTTCACGTCTGGGCGTTAGCCAAGGCCGAGGCGAGGCAGAAGCCGCCATCGGGCTTCTGGAGCGGTCTAGCGGGCAATAGCGGGGCCCTGCTCGATACGGAGAAGGGTTCGGTCCGGGTCAGCGCCGTGGGCGCCGCGGCGCCCCTGCGCGAAATCCCGCTGGCGAACCTTTCAGCTTCCGCGATTTCACCGGACGGACAGACGATAGCGGCAGCGAGCGATTCAGGCCTTTGCTTGTTCAATGTGAACAACAAGGACGAGTGCCGTCTTCTGGAACCGAAGCCTGAAGGCACATCGGTCGTGACCATCCTGTTTTCACCGGACAGCCGCGCATTCCTGGCCCTCACCCGCAACGGCGAGGGCGCCAAGGCCTGGAGCGTTGAAACCGGCCAGCCGATAGCCGACCTGTCGACTCTCAAGCCCGTGACAGGCGCGCCGGACAAGGAGAAGATGTTTCCTCAAGCGGTGAGTCCCGGCGGGCAGCACATTCTCTACCGATCCGCGGACAAGGTCGAGATTGTACGTACCAGCGATGGCGTGTCGACGCCGTTGCCAGTGGATGGGTTCGTCTACGCCGCAGCCTTCAGTCCTGACGGCGAGCACTTCGCGTTAGGCGTCGAGAAGGGCGGTCTCCAGCTCTGGCGCATCGGCGGTGAGCGGCCCGAGCATATCTTCCAGGGTCACGAGCATGAGGTAGGGACCATCGTGTTCGACGGCACTGGCGAGCTGCTGCTGACGGGCGCGGAGGGGGGCGATGCAAAACTGTGGCGGCTGGACGAGCGCGACTATCTGCAGCGCTTCGAACTTACAGAAGAGGCCGTTGTCAGCGTCGCCTTCGAGGCGGACAACCGGCACGTCCTTCTGCTGTCGGACGATGGCGTCTCGCGCTGGGCGGTGAGTCCCATTGTGGTGGCAGAGAAAGACGAACAGCTGAAGCTCGCCTGCGAGCGGCTGGAGAGCCGTGGAGTCGTGGGGTTCACGCCGCGCGACCGGCTCGACTATCCCTTCCTGAAGGGGGTCGACGACAATCCTTGCGTCTCGCTGGGGCTCGCGAAGCAGAAGCCGCCTGCGCCATCAAAGCCCGTCAGCGCTGCGCCGGCTGCGGGGGTCGCGCCGTAATAGGCTAGTTGTCCCAGCCCGGCGGTTCCCAGTCCTTCGGGAACGGCGGCGGTCCGAGCATGGGTTGGCTGAAAGTCATTCCGTTCGACAGTCCACCCTGCATTCCGCCAAACCCGGAGTTCGTCAAGTCCAAGCTGGACGTGACCATGGCGAGCAGGCGCGCCTTGGTGGGGTGCGGCAGCTTCTTGAGCTTCACGGCGACCGTGCGGCCGAGCTGGCAGAGGTTGAGATTCGACTCGAAGTTCTGCTGGGCTGCGAACTGGTTGCCATTGCCCATGCTGGCCATCAGACCCATCACCTGCTCGTCCATCATGAACGAGAGGAAGGTCGTCTGGATGGCCGACATGTCTTCGTTCGTGAGTTCCGCGTCGACTGGTTTCTTGTCGCGGCCTTCGGCGGCGAGATCGACCAGCGTGTAGTTGGCGCGCATGTTGACCTTGTAGCCCTCCGAGCCGAAGGCCGAGGCGCCGGCGAGCGAGGTCGGATCATCAAGGAAGCCACGCATCGCGTTGAGCGTGCAACCACCCGTCGTCTTTTCGACCGCGTTGAGCGCATCGGTGAATACGCCCGCCAGACGGTCAAAGCCCTCATTGCCGGTGCGGCCGATGGCCTTGATCTGTTCCGGCCCGAATTCCATCGTCCACTTGTTGAGTTCCTGGATCAGGTCGTCGCGGTCGCCGCCATCCATGGCGCGGTCGGCAAGGGCGCCGAGAAGGACATCGTGCTCCTTCGGGAATTTCGTGTTGAGGCTGGTCATGAAGGTGCGGCCTTCATTGTCCGGGAAAGCCTCCTGGGCGAGCGCGATCTTGACCTGGTCGCGCTTGAGGCCGGCGACGACAACCTCGATCGGCCGGACGGGTTTGCCGCTCATCATCTCGATCAGGGACGGCGCAGCGATGGCCGCGCCAGCCGACAGCATGACCACGCCGGCGGCCAGCGCGATGAATCCCTTGTCAATGCCACCGGGGTTGGCGATTTTCAGGCGGGCGGCAGGCGCCTCGCCGGTCTCTTCCGCCGGTGCGGCTGGAAGAAGGGTGCGCGCGGGATGTCCCTCGCCGCTGCCGCGTTTGCCAAAGCTCATCGTCGGTCCCCAGAGCGCGCAGTCCGGACGCCAGAATGCGGCAACGCGATTGCGATGAGGTTAGCGGGAGCCCGTGAAATTCAATCGATCGATGAAGGAAAGAGGCGTTTCCGGAAAGGATTCCGGTCAGGCGTGCGAGAGCGCCAGCACGATATTGGCGATGATCGGCGCGGCCAGGACAATCGCCGTCATCACGAGCGTAACGCTTGTCGGAAGAGTGCGAATGCGCATCATGTCTGCCTCGGGGTCCAGAGTGACGGGGCAAGTCTCATGAAAACGTTCGACCGTATCGAGGCGATGGCGGGGAAGCATCATGGCGGACCGAAAGGGATCGCCTCCGTGCTGAAGGAATGGCCTATCGATACCAACCTCACCGCGAAGAAAGATGCGCAGTATCTCGCCGGCATGGCCAAGGCGGTGTTTTCATCCGGCTTTTCGTGGGAGGTGATCAACAAGAAGTGGCCGGGGTTCGAGGTCGCGTTCGACAAGTTCGATCCGAAGAAGGTGGCGGCGTATGGCGACGACAAGGTTGACGCGCTGCTCAAGGACACGCGGATCGTGCGCAACGGCGCCAAGATCATGGCGACGGTCGAGAACGCGCGATTCGTCGTGGCGACGGCAAAGCAGCACAGCTCGTTCGGAAAATTCCTCGCGAACTGGCCGGTGACGGACCAGATCGGGCTGATGGATCACCTGAAGAAGAACGCGTCGCGGCTGGGCGGATCGACGGTGCAGTACTTCCTGCGCTTCGAGGGGTGGGACGCCTTCATCCTGTCGGGCGATGTGGTCAAGGCCCTGATCCGCGAGGGCGTGGTGACCAAGGAGCCGACGAGCAAGAAGGATCTCGCTGCAGTGCAGGCGGCGTTCAACGTGTGGCGCGAACAGAGCAAACGCCCGGTTCGCGAGATCAGCCGCATCCTGGCGCTGAGCGTGGGGCCGAGCGGGCCAGCGTAATGCTGACAGGTTCTGGCGCGGCGGTGGGGTAGAACCACCGCGAAGGATCAGGAGGACAGGATGACAAAGCTGCCGTTGGTGGGCGGGTGTTCATGTGGGGCGGTGCGCTATGAAGTGAGTGCGCCGCCGCTGATGGTCTACAACTGTCATTGCGTGAACTGCCAGAAGACGAGTGGATCGGCGTTCAACGTGTCGGTCACGATCGTGGAGTCAGGCTTCGCGTTCACGAAAGGAGAGCCGAAGGTCATCGTATGGCCATCGGATGCCGGGACAACGCGGACAGGCTTCCTGTGCGGCGATTGCGGCAGCCGGATCGCGCAAGGGTCGAAACCATCGCGGGGCGTGCTCAGCCTGCGAGCTGGAACGCTGGACGACACGAGCTGGGTGCAGCCCGTCGGCGATATCTGGACACGCAGCGCTCAGCCCTGGGTGACATTTGTCGAAGGCGGCTTGCGCGCCGAGAAACAACCGCCGGACTATGCGCTGTTCTTCGAAGCGTACCGCAAGCAGGGCCGGTTCTAGGTCGGCGGCTTGAGCGCGTAAACGGGCCCGAGAGCAGCCCAGGCGCCCCACTCTGCGCTCTGGTCCTCGACGCGCACGACGATGCGCGGTGAGGCCAGGCCGGCGGGCAGCTCGACGGCCCAGAAGCGCCATGCTTCGATGGGCGGCAGGTCCTTCAGTTCGGCAATGATGGCGCCGGTGGCAGCGTCGGTCACGGAATAGCGCATACCCTTGGCCGTGGGGCCGGTGAGGATCGGTACGGCGATGGCGGCGAGGCCAAGCGGAAGGTCGAGGGTTACGGCAGTCTCACCCTGTCCGGCATCGCCTTGCGGCGCCCATGAGCCGAAGCCGCGCCCCGGCAGCATCGGCGCCGGCGAACTGGAGTACCAGCCATTTTCGCTGAATGCTTTGCTGAGGGTCACGTCGGCGATGACAAGCGGTTGAGCAGCGTCGCTGGCATTGGCGGACGGGAAGGCGGCGGCGACCTCCCCCAGCTTTTCTGGCATCGGCATCGGAGCCGCGATGGTGTCGCCGAGTAGCAGGAACACTCGTGCCTCCTGTGGTTCGACACCAGGCGGCAGATCAATCTCGAAACCGGCCGTAGCGAACTCGCGCATCCGGAATGCGGCAATGGCGTTGGCAGATGGCAGCCCTATGTGTCCCGCGATCACGATTTTCGCGGGTGTAACGGCGACGATGGCGGCGGCGCTTCCTTCCGCAATCAGGGGATTGACCCAACCAGTCAGGGTCGTCTTCTTGGATTTCTGGAGAGACAGAACTTCGCCCGCAGCCTGCATCGGGGGAAGGACATGTGGAGAAATGACGTCGCCGCCGGGCAGTATCCATGTTTCCGTTTGCTGAGAGGCAATGGTTGTGAGGCTGCCGTCGTCTGCAAGGAAATGCGTGGCCCTTGTCCACGGCGTGAGTTGTAGTTCGACCGGCGCAATGGAGCGGAAAGTCTGGAGTGTCGCGAAGCCGCCGGTCCAGTGTGGTGTGACGACGTCGGGCAGCGTGCGGTTACCGACAGATACGGAGCCGCCCGGCGCGGTTGCGGTCATCTGCCGCACGAACGACTGTTGGGGCGGGATTTCTTCGCGCGGACCATAGCCACCGCCAGTCACGAGATGCGAAACCGAGAACGCGATCAGCCCGAGCGCGGCGGATCCAGCGAATACCCAGCGCGGCAGGGCGGCTGGCGCGAGGTCACGGGCGGGATAGCGTTGGCCAAATGCAATGCATGCGATGCCGAAGAACACGAGCACGTTGGACAAGTTGTAGCGCGGTGAGACTGTTACCCATTCGCCGAAGGTCGGCAGGCGTTCGCTCGCGATGATCCAGAGCTGGAGCAACGCGAAGGACCAGAAGCCTAGCCAGAGCCACGCTGTCCGCCGCGAGCGAACGATGCTGACCATGGTTGTGCCTATGAGCATCGCGCCGCCGATGATGCCCCAGATGATAAGGTCAGCATCCGGCGTTGCGTCACCGAAGGAACGTACGCCTGCTATGCCCGCGCCGGTTCCGTAAGTGAGGCCGATCAAGGTGCTTAGCGCGAGTTCATCCGGCGGAGACGTGCCAGTCCTGTCAGCGTCGAGCCAAGCAATCGCCGCAATGGTCAGCGCGGCGACAACCAAGGTCGGCAGAAGATCAATGAGCGTTCTGGTGGCTCGTTTGAAGACTGGCGCGTCGGCCTGCTCCTGAGTACTCACATACCAGCGCACCATGATGACCGGCCCAAGTACCAGCAGGACGGCGTTGTAATAGGCGATGCCAGCGCCAAGGATTGCTGCGAGGATCAGGCTGTGGACGAGGCCGAGCTTTGCTGCTGGCCGCGCCGAGATAGCGAGACAAACGCAGACCGCCGCGCCGCCCGGAAGGATGTGCAGACCGGCTGACCACCACGCCTGTCCCTCTAAAGGCAGCCAGGTGCAGGCGAGGAAGGCACCTACGGCTGCGGTCACCAGCGCAGGCAGGCGCTGGCGTGCACAAATCCACATGATCGCGCTGACGGCGGTCGCGGAACACAGCAATAGGATGGCGAGCCACGGCGTGAAGCTGAGGCCGAACTGGTTAATCAGAACGAGGTTCGTGGCGCGATACAGCGGCACGTATTGACCGAAGACCGGCTCGAGCATGTGGCTCAGCGGCTTCTGCGCGTCTGCCGCGAGCATGAGGTTCTGGAAATCGTCAGCGAAGAACCACGTACCGCGCGTGCGAACGATTGCGACGAGGATGTGTGCGAGGACGGTCAGGGATCCGATCACCACATAAGGGCGTTTGCGAACCCACTCGATGACGCTGGCCGTCATGCCATCTCCCCGCGATCGTGGGAGGACTAGCGCTTGTCGTCGGGCTTGTCGCGCTTGGCGCCGTCAAGCTTGCGGATGTCGGCGGATTTCTTGATCTCGTGGCGCTGCTTTTCGCCCTTGGTGCGACCGAAGAGCAGGCGTTTCGCGGCGGCGTCAGCCTCGCGCTCTTCACGCCCCTTGCGTTTGCGGCGGTCGTTGAGGTTGACGATGTTGGCCATGACGGGCCTCGCGACTGGGAAGCAGAGAGTCTGAACGATATGGCCGGGCGGATCAACCCGGCCGCTGCACGCTACTTCGGCGAGTCTTTCGCGAACGCAGCGCGGAGCGCGGGGCGCGATGTGCAGCGGGCGAGATAGTCGTCCATCTGCTTGCCCGTCGGCAGCATCTGGCGCGCCCACTGGCCCATGCTGGCGATCAGGAGGTCGATGCCCGTGAACTTGTCGCCGAGCATATAGGGACCGTTCTTCAGCGCCTCCATGATGCGGCGATCCATTTCGGAGCGGCCGCGGAAGGTGCGGATGAGAGCCGGGTTCTCGCCGAGGCCCGCGAATTCGAACGTGACGACCGGCTCAATGACGCCGGAATAGTAGAACAGCCAGGACAGGTATTCGCCGCGCTTCGGATCGCTTGGGACCGGTCCAAGGCCCGCGTCCGGGAACAGGTCGGTGAGATAAAGCACGACGGCGGAGGATTCGGTGATCAGCGTGCCGTTGTGGACGAGGGCGGGAACCTTCTTGTCCGGATGCGGGTTTGCGGCGTCTTCATCGCCCGAACCGTCCTGCCGCGTGATGTTGGTGTAGACGATCTCGCAATCGGCCCCGAGTTCCTCGAGCAGCCACACGATGCGGGAAGAGCGCGAGCGTGGCGCGTGATGAAGACGAAGCATGGGAGTTCCCCTTGGTGTTTCGCCAAGCCTAGGACAGCGCGATTGGGGGAGCAATCGCTCTAGTGCGCGGCAGGCGCGGGAGTTGCTGCCGCTGCGGGCGTGGGTTCCGGCTTCGGGATCATCGCGAAGGCATGTGCGGCGCGGATGTCGCCGACTTCGAATGATACGCGCTTGACCGCCTGATCCTTGACGCGCTGCGAGGGGACGATGTCGATCTGGATGGCTTCGCGTGGGTCGAGTTCCTCGATACGCGTGAGGGCGTTCTTGTTGAAATAGAAGATCCACACCGCGGCGCCTTCGGGGTCAGTGCCTTTGCGGACTTCGCCGGCCCATTCCACGCTTGCGATCGAACGCGGCGCTGCGTTCAGCGCCTTGGTGGCGCCGGCGATCGAGCCGAGCCACGGTTCAGGCATCTTCGCTGGATCGCGCAGCACCATCTGCGCGGACGAAGGCTCCATGCCCTTCACCGGCATGGTCACCGCGAGGCGCAGCTGCTCACCTTCGCCCTTGAAGCGCCGGATGCCGAAGACGAGGCCGCTGTCCTTGTCGGCCTGGCTGACGGCCCACTTGTCAGTTTCGACGCGCGATGCGCCCCAAGTCGAGCGGCCTGCGGGGTATTCGAGATAGTTGGTCTTGGCGAACTGGCGATAGCTGGAGCGGATCGTCGCTGCCACTTGCACCACGGATGGATGCGCGCATCCGAGCGAGCGAGCATGCGTTGTTACTTCGGCGGCGAGCTTTTCCATCTCCCAGCGCGTCTTGTTGGCGCGCAGGAGTTCACCCTCGGCCTGGTAGATGCCGGAATTGAGGGCGAGGCGTTCGGGTTCGGTGAAGAGGTTGCAGGCCTTGTCGGCGGCGCTGATCGCGACACGCTCGAGCCATGTGCGCTGCACGGCGGCCGCGTCCGCGAAGGCAGCGGGCGCGATCAGGATTGCAGCGGCAAAGGTTAAGGCGCGGCCCGGCATGGGACACACCGTAGAGAAGCCCGATTGAGGATGAGTTTACGGCCGGCCGGCCGCTTCCTCGCGCAGTTCCTTGGCGATCGAAATCACGCCGCAGACCAGCAGGCCAACGATGGCGGCCAGCACATAGACGCCCAGACGCTCTGCGTCCGGGGTGGGGCCGTTGGCGGGATCGCCGACAAACGCGAAGAACATGGGCTGCCCAAATCGTTTACGAGGTTCTCGCCAAAAGGGTGCAAACCGGGCGCCAGCCGCGGGAATTGTGGTAAAGCGGATTAATGCCTCGCGAGATTCCCACACAGATCTGGGTTTCGGCCCTTCTCCGCCGCGCCTCCATCGCCGGCGCATTCGCGACCATCGTCCATCGCGGGGACGAGCAGCGTGGCGATGTGCTGGTGAAGGTCACGCGGGCAAGAGGCGAGGCTGCGCTCTACGGCCCCGCCTTCAACCCCGACGGCCCGACCGAGTTCGAGCCCCTGAAGGCCGAGGACGAAGCCGGCGTCGACGCCCTGATCGCCAAGCGCCTCAAGGCCGACCGCGACCTCTGGGTGATCGAGATCGAGGACCGCGAAGGCCGCCATTTCCTGACGGAAAAAGTGCGGGAAACGTAGGGGTTAACGGCGCTGTGGACCTTTGCGGCCCAGCCCTGTATGCCCCGCGCCCATGGCCCTTACACCTGAACAGGAAGCCGCGCGCAGGCGCACGTTCGCGATTATCGCGCACCCGGACGCCGGCAAGACAACGCTGACGGAAAACCTGCTGCTGGCGGGCGGCGCCATCCGCATGGCCGGCGCGGTGAAGGCGCGCGGCGAGCGCCGCCGCACAATGTCGGACTGGATGAAGATCGAACGCGACCGGGGCATCTCGGTTTCGGCGTCCGTAATGACGTTCGAATACGAGAACTGCGTCTTCAACCTGCTCGACACGCCGGGCCACGAGGATTTCTCGGAAGACACCTATCGCACGCTCACCGCCGCTGACTCCGCCATCATGGTGCTCGACGCCGCGAAGGGCATCGAGCCGCAGACGCTGAAGCTGTTCGAGGTGTGCCGGCTGCGGGACATTCCGATCATCACCTACATCAACAAGATGGACCGCGAGGCGCAGGATCCGTTCCAGCTGCTCGACGAGATCGAGCAGAAGCTGGCGATGTCAGCCTCGCCGCTCTACTGGCCGCAAGGCTCGGGCGAGCGCCTGCGCGGCATGAAGGATCTGCGCACCGGCGAGTTCGTGACCTACCAGCGCATCGTGGCGCAGGACGGCTCGGTGGCATTCAAGACCGAGCGCGTGGGCAAGGATCGCTTCGACGAGATGATGAGCGCCGACGAGCAGGTTGAACTCGAGGGGCAGGCCGACATGGCCGCCGGCGTGTGCAAGGAATACGACCACCAGTCCTATCGCGAAGGACACATGACGCCGGTGGTGTTCGGTTCGGCGTTGCGTCATTTCGGCGTGAAGGAGCTGCTCGATACGATCTGGCAGGAAGCGCCCGCGCCGCGCGTGCAGAAGGCGAAGGTGAAGGGCACTCCCACGCCTGTCGGCCCGGACAACAAGGAAGTCACCGGCTTCGTGTTCAAGATCCAGGCGAACATGGACCCGAACCACCGCGACCGCATCGCGTTCTTCCGCATGGTCTCGGGCCGGTTCCAGCGCGGCATGCGGCTGAAGACGGTCGCGGGCAAGCAGCTCGGCATCACCTCGCCGGTCATGTTCATGGCGCAGGACCGCGAGATCGCGGACGAGGCGTTCGGCGGCGACGTGATAGGCATTCCGAACCACGGCCAGCTGCGCGTGGGCGATGCGCTGTCCGAAAGCGGCAATGTGCAGTTCGCGGGCATCCCCAACTTCGCGCCGGAAATCCTGCGCCGCGTGCGCACCAAGGATCCGATGAAGTCGAAACACCTGCGCAAGGCGCTAGAGGGCCTCGCTGAAGAGGGCGTCACCCAGCTGTTCACGCCGGAGATCGGCTCGGACATGATCGTCGGCGCCGTCGGCCAGCTGCAGATCGAGGTGATGGCCGAGCGCATCGCGACCGAGAACAATCTCGAAGTGCTGTTCGAGGCCTCGCCCTGGGCCGCCGCCCGCTGGATCTCCAGCGACGACCGCGCCAAGCTGGATGCCTTCCTCGAAAGCAACCGCAGCGCCGCCGCCAAGGATCTCGACGGCGCGCCCGTCTATCTCGCGAAGAATGCGTGGGATGTCGGCTACGTCTCGGAGAAAAACCCGGCTATCCGGTTCACGAAGACGAAGGAACGGGTCTAAGCCCCGAACTTCCGGTTCGCCCACCACGACGCCGCTATTGCCGCCAGCATGAAGGCGCAGCCGGCCACGCCCATCAGGTTCTGCAGATTGCGCGTGATCAGCTCGCCGCCGATGGCTGTGCCGCCAGCCTGTCCGAGATAGAGCACTGACGTGTTGAGCGCCACGGAAGCGGACGCGAAGGCGGGCGCGACGGCGATGAGTCGCGCCTGCTGCATGGATACGGCGGCGCCGAAGCCGAGGCCCCAGACGAAAACGCTTGCGATGGCTGTAACGAGCGATCCCGAGAAGACGGACCACGCCGCGAGTCCCGCCGCCATGAGGATCAGGCAGATGAGGTGTGTGCGCGACGCGCCGAGCGAGCTGACCGTTCTAGCGGCGGTGATTGATCCGAGAAGACCTGCCCCGCCATAAAGCCCGAGCGTCAGCGCGATGGCGGAGGGATCGGCGCCGGCCGCGCGGCGGAGTTCGGCGGCGAGATAGGGAAAGAGCGTGAACTGTCCCATGACTTGCAGCGACGTGGCCGCGAGCAGCAGCAGGATGGCAGGGCGCGTGACGACCTCGCCCCATGCGCTCAACGACAGGCGCGCCGGATACAGGTTGCCGGGCAGGACAGCGAACACCCCCATGGCCGCCAGGGCCGAACCGGCGGCGAGCGCGCCATAGATCATCCGCCAGTCCAGTGTTTCGGCGAATATGCTCATGAACGGAATGACGACGGCGCCGGCGACGGCCCAGCCCATGAACACGGTGGCGACCGCGCTGGCGCGGCGTTGTTCCGGCACCATCAACGCGATGGCGCTTGCGGCCTGCGGCGTGAAGATCGCCGCGCCGCTGATCATCAGCAGGCGGGTGATGAGTAGCGTGGCGTAATCAGGCGCGAACACCGAGACGGCGTGACCAACGGCGTATAGAACGAGTGAGGCGGTTAGCAGTGAGCGGCGGTCAACGCGGTTGGTGAAGAAGCCGAAAGCGGGTGCGCCGATGCAAAGCACGACCGCGCCCCAGCCGATCAACGCGCCGATTGCGACCGTGCTGACGCCGAGATCGGCGGTCATTGAGTTGATCATGGCTGCGGGCGCGAGCACGCCCGAGCCGATCATGATGTTCCCCAGGAACAGGAAGGCGATCGCGACGCGCGTGTTGACGGGCTTGGCGACGGGCGGCGCGAGCATGACGTGTCTCTTTCCCGGCGGCCCGAGTCTGTCTGGACGGCGGATTTAGTATGTCCACCATCATATTACCAGCGTGTCTGGCTGATGATGTCGTTAAGGCAGGGTGAGCGATGGCGGCGGCGCCACACGGCCATCCGGGCGAGCGGCGGCGATCATGCGCTTGAAGGCGGGGCGGTCCTCCACGCGTGTCTGCCATTCCGCGATGTGCGGATACTTGGCCGGATCGGCGACGTTCATGCGGATCGCGTAGCTGATCGGGAACACCATCATGATGTCGGCGGCGGTGAACTGCGAGCCGCCAAACCACGGATGCTTCGCGAGATGATCGTCGGCGAAGCGCATGGCGCGCTGGCCGTCGGTTTCCTTCTCGCCGCGCGGCGCCTTGCCGTCGGTGGCGCGGGCGGTGCGGTAATCGGCGATGACGTCGGAGGCGAGCGTGCCTTCGGCATAGTGCATGAATTTGAGGTGCGTGCCGTAGTCGAGCGAATTCACCGGCGGAACCAGACGCCCGCCGCCATTGCGGTCCATGATGAACTGCAGGATCGCACCGGATTCGACCAGCAGCTCGCCATTGTAGAACACGGTGGGCGCGACGCGCATCCCGGGGTTCACGGCGAAGATATCCTCGAACGATCCCGCCACATCGCCACGCCGGTATTTCAGTTCGTAGGGAAGGCCCAGTTCCTCGCACAGCCAGACGACGCGTTCGGAGCGGCGGCCTTCGGCGTGGTAGATGACGATCTTCGGCGCGACGGACTGTGTTGTGGTCGCCTGTGGTGTTGCCGTGCAGGCCGATGTTGTGGTCGCCAATGCGATGGCCACGACCAGTGCGCCGATGATCTTCATGCCTGTCTCCCCGCGCCCCGCGTCGTTTGGCGCGCGGGGCTTGTCGGGGGAGGCTAGCATTGTTTCAGCGGGAGGCCAGTCAGGCAGTTTGGGCTTTCAGGGTGTTTAGGTTTCGCTTTTCAATCTTCAGACCGAACAACGGACGGAGCAGGCCGATGCGTCGAACGATCTCGTAGCCGACGATGCAGCTGGCGAGCGTCGTGGCGATCAGGACAGGCGCCTCGATCCAGACGGGCAGGCCGATCTGATCGAGATAGTAGCCGGCGACGACGATCGTTGTCTGGTGGATGATGTAGAAGGGGAAGATTGCATCCGTCAGGTAGCGGCGGACGGCGTTGTCATGGCGCAGGTGTTTCCGGGCGAAGCCGAACAGGGCGAGGATCATCGTCCAGGCCTGAAGTTCGCGCAGGCTGGCGCCGAGGAGAGCGATGGTCGCCTCTTCGGACTGGGTGAACGATCCCATCGTGGCGCGTCCCACCTGCAGCGTGGCCCAGCATGCCAGGGCGATGACCAGCATCGGCACGCGCATACGCTCGCAGCTTTCAAAGAAGGCTTCATGCTTGGCGATGGCGTAGCCAAACACGAAGGCCGGGAAATGGACGGCATGATTGTACCAGTCGTCAAACAGGGCGTGCGTCTCGCCGAAGATCGGCTCCAGCGTGATCCGCGCGACCAGCATGATCGCGAACGGGATCAGGATGACTGGCAGCCCCTTGGCCAGCGGCGACAGGAACCGCGCCGGCAACCGCTTCACCAGCGGCCCCACGCCCGCGATCAGCAGGGTGTAGATGAACAGGTAGGCCACAAACCACAGATGGTTCCACGTCGGCGTAATGACTCCCCAGCCGCCGCTGGACGTGACGTATTTCGTGTAGAACTCGCCAACCGACCCCGAATAGCCCAGCTTCTCGACGATCTCGAAATAGGTCTGGGGAGGCACGATCACGAACATGCAGAACACAAGTGGAATGAGCAGCCGCAGCGTCCGCGACCCCAGGAAAGCGCCGGTCTTCATCTTGTCCATCATGAACCGGGTGGCGCAGCCGGAGATCACGAACAGCAGGGTCAGCCGCCAGGGGTTCAGCAGGAGCATCAGGGGCTCGGCCGCCGGGCTGGCGTGGCTCGACTTCACATGGAAACCCCACGTCACGTAGAACATGCCCACGTGGTAGAAGATCAGCAGTCCGAAGGCCGCGATGCGCAGCCAGTCGAGGTCGGTCCGGCGGTCGGGAATGGTGTTGGGGAGGGTCATGACGTGCTCCTGTCTCGTGTCGTCATGATCCGCGCGTCGGCCCGGCCCGCGAGAGAAAAGCCTTGGAAGGACAAAGAGCTGTGACAGGCGGGGCAGGGGCCGGGACGAGCGGCGGGAAAGCCGGGACGAGCGGATGGCGGATAGAATGGGTCCCCTTGGCGGTGATCGCCGCCGTTGGCGTCGTGGTCGCCGTCATCAACGCGACGTCACTGATGATGGAGGTGCAGACCGGCGGCCCGTTCACCGACGTCCGCGCGATCTGGCTGCACGAGATCTCCTCCGTGGTCATGGTGGTGGCGCTGTCGCCACTGATCGGCTGGATGGTGCACAGGTTCCCGCCGCCGGGCGCGCTCGAGGCCGGACCGTGGGCGCGCGTGGCGGCTATCCATTTCGTTGCGGCGACCGTGTTCTCGCTGGCGCACATCATCGGGATGGTGGCGATCCGGAAGCTTGGCTACGCGTCGGCGGGTTCGTATTACGTGTTCGCCTACAACAACGACCTGATCTTCCCCTTCGTTTACGAATGGCGGAAGGACGTGCTGACCTACGCCTCCAACGCAGTGGTCTACTGGGGATGGGGCTTCTGGCTGGCGCAGAAGGCGGCGGAGGCCATGACGGCGATGCCCTCGCCTGCGCCCGTGGATACGCGGATCGAAATTCGCGATGGCTCGCGCATCATCCTGGTCGACCCGGTGGATATCGCTTGGGTGGAGGCAGCGGGAAACTATGTCGAGATTCACACGGCCGAGGCCGCGCATCTTGCCCGCGGTACACTCGCCGGTTTCGTGGAGAAGCTGGGCCCGCGGGGCTTTGTACGCATCCACCGCTCGCGCCTCGTCAACAGGGCGAGGGTGAAGGCGTTCAAGCCGACGCCGTCAGGCGACCTCGAGATCACGCTCGACGACGGTCGGGTGATCGCCGCCAGCCGGCGCTACCGTGGCGCGATCGACGGCGCGTAGGCTTCAGCTTCCCGACACGTCGAGCGCGAGGAATTTCAGCGTGTGCTCGGTCAACTTCTTCGTGCGGGCCCGGACGGTATCGGGCAGCCAGTACTTCGACTTGGCGATCTCGTTCGCGAACTTGCAGCGGAAGCGGGCGTAGGCCTTGCGCTTCTCCTCGAACGGCCCGTTGCCGAGTTCGTCCTGCGGCAGCACGCAGAGGTTCCCCGCCATCTCGCGCAACATGGCGAGTTCGTTCGGCTCCAGCGTGCCTTCGAACTCCTTCCAGTTGTCCTGTGGATTGCGCGGATAGACGTGCTCGACCGAGGAACGCGCATCGATGATGTAGCGTGGCACACGGTCGCCGAACGTCGAAGCCTCGATCCATCGCATGATCGTGGAGCGCCGTCCGCCCTCGGTGATCGGGCTGTTGAGATGGCGAACCAGACGTTCGTACTGACCCTTGGAGAAAGTGAAGCCGCCCTGCTTGCCGAACGTGCCTTTCGAGAATCGCTCGACCCGCTTGGCGATCATTTCCGCGCAACGGCGCGGATCGGGCGTAGAGACGGTGAGGGCGAAGCAGACGCGATCAAGGATGTCGATGCGGCTGGCGAGATCCTGCGGCCGGGATTTCATCCAGATCAGCATCGCGTAGGCGCGCCACTGGTCCCATTTCAGCAGCTGCAGGCGGCGCAGGCTGGCGTGGACGCCATCGGCCATCTCGGCATCGGCTTCCTCGTAGATCCATTTGAAGGCGGCAAGATAGTGCAGCAGCTGGTCCGTCGCCCAGCGGAAACCCTGCGCGCCCGGATACCGTCGGCGAATGTGCTCCATCAGCTGGATGGCGTAGTCCTGCGACTGCGCCTGGCGCCGTTCGATGAAATCGACCGAGCGCAGGAAATCGTCGAATCGTTCTTTGCCCAGCTCGTGCTGGATCGAGTTCCAGACGAACAGGATGCGCCGCGCCGCGTCGTCGGGGTTCGGCAGTGTAGACGACAGGTCAATCAGCTGTCCCTTCACGATCTCTTCCGGTTTCAGCGGAACGCCGCCGGAGTTGATGCTGACGAAGGCCTTCGCCGCGATGCGCCGGTCGGAGATGCGCGTCACGGTCACCAGCACTGCTTCCGATAGAAAAGATGCAAAGGCGCTGAGCCGGTCGCGGCTCCAGCCCGCGAACACGCCGCGCGCCACGGCCACGCATTCGCGCAGCCGCTCGCTGGCTTCGGTCATATTCGGATGGGGGCGGTGGCGCTTCGCCGTGCGGCCGTGCGCGAGGATGTCCGCTTCCAGCGTGTTGTGCTTCATCAGCAGGTTGAGGCGCCACAGCCCGCTCTCGTTCTGCAGCAGGCTGTGGACGGGATGATCCCGGTCCGCCTGCATCATGTCGCGCAGCACCGCGAAGATGACCGTGAAGGTCGTGAGGCGCTGCAGCCCGTCATAGATGTCGAATCGTTCCGACCCCGGATGGAGTACGATGGTGCCGACGAAGGTGAAAGGCTGGGAGAATTCGAGTTCGCGGTCGTAATAGGCGACCTCGAACGGCGTATCGGTCGCCGGTTCGGCAGCGTCCGATTCGTCTTCGTCCGCCTCCGGGTCGAGGCCAAACTCGCCGAAACTGGCGATGAGGTCTTCCAGGAGCGCGGCCTGCTGGTGCTCCCTCCAGCAATAATCGCGCTGAACGCGTGCCGGCTGGAAGGATCCAAGGCGCAACAGGTCGCCGATGCTCACGGTCTGTGAGCGAATAACTGGATTGGGCATCTGCTCTCTCTACGCCCCGCGGGGCCGGACCCTAGGCGAGCGCCGGGTACGGAGCAATTCGCGAACTGCAGATGTGCGCGCGGTGTGCTTTCGACGACGACAGGGTTCACCCCTAGCTAAGGTACGGGAACGCGCACGGTTCGCGGCGCGGGGGAATCCGCAGACCGCGAGATTTCGGCCGACGCCGCCATCCCGAACGGTGCGCCGCCCATCGGCCACCAGTCCATGATGAGGGCGAACATGCTGGTGAGGATGGTGAGCCATGCGGTCATCTTCAGGTCGCGATCAGGGTGGCGCGTCAGCACGAACAGCGGCTCGTGCGAGAATTCGAATTTCAGATAGTAGCTGCCGACGACATTCGGGCGGTTCTCGTGCAGGCGGCGAAAGCGAAGCCGGAATCCCTTGTCAGCTTTTGCGATACGGGTCGCGCAGGTCTGGATGAAATCGATCTTGCCGCTCTCGACCTCCTCCTTGACGTCGCTCGAAGTTGAAACCCAGGCGGCCGAGTCATCCTCCTTCCATGCATCGAGGATGCGGTGGAGGTGTGCGTACTCCGTTGCGAGTTCGGGGGTGCCTGGGACAACACCCTCGATGTCCTGGATATCCACGGGCGGGAAGCAGACATGCTTCGTCGCCACGCTTTCGGGGATCTCCTGCCCGTAGATGACATCTTTCACCTTGGGCAGCTTCACGGGCGAGATGCTGAGGCGCGCATCGCGGACGGTGTGGACGAGATGCTTGCGCCGCCGTCCCCGCGTGTCGTTGTAGACATAGAAGACCTTGCACTTTGCCGACACGCCATCCATTGCCATCGGCATTATCTCGTGCGGCATCCGCACTGTGTCCCTGCCGAACTTGGCTGACGTATGCGCACGTATCGCCACAGGCCCAAGCTCGGCGCCCTGCTTGTCGCCACTGTAGATGCTCGCGATGACGCGGATGGTGAAGTAGACGATCACGATCAGCGCAAGCGTGCGCGCCCATGGGTTCGCCAGCGTGGCTTGCCCCAACGCGGTCCATCCGTCCCAGGTTTGCGGAATTGAGCCGATAAGGCTCGCCCAGAGCGCCCCGATATCCATCCCCGTATCCCCATACGCTTTTTGGGGACGCTAGTCCGGGTGGCATGCGCCGTCCATCAGGGTGGCCTTGGAGGCGAGTGGCTCAGGCCGCTTTCGCGCCTGTGCCTTTGGCGCGGACCTTCCAGAAGCGGAGCGCGCGTTGTGCGGCGGCGACGGGGACCTGCTCGTACAGCTTGCCGAACTGCTCGGCCTTGCTGATGCCGCCGCCTTCACCCGAGATGATGAGGCATAGCGTGACGAACAGGCCGCGATCGAAGCCGGCGCCACGGCAGAGCATGGCGACGGCGTCGAGATCCTTGCCGTCGACCAGACGGCGGCAGAGGTCGAATTCCACGTCGACCAGTTGCGCGAAGGCGACGAGGAAGGCGGTGCGCTTGTTCTCGCGCAGCAACTGCACGAGCACGGGCGGCTTCAGTGCGGCACGCTTGTCGAGCGCGGCGACATGATCTTTCGCGATCTGATAGTCATCCGGCAGGGCGCCGTAGGCGGCCGAGAGGTGCGTGCGGCTGGCTTCGAGGGCGGCTTCAAGTTCCTGCGGCGAGACGCCGTGGAACTTGCGCATGATTTCGCGGCGCAGGTCGAGCTCGACCTTGAGATAGACGTTGTTCAGCAGGTCGAGCGGCATATTCTGGTTGCGCACGAACGGGGCGTGCAGCACGGGGCTCACTTCCGCGCGCTCGGCGACCTTCTCGAAGGTCTCGCGGTTCATGCGCGCGGTGCGGTTCTCGAGCAGCGAGGCGACGACGCGATCTTCACCCTTGGCGACGAGGGCGGTCGATACGTTCTCACCGATATCGGCGCGCTTGGTCACGGCCAGCATGTGGTCCTGCGACTTCGCGTTGATGACATCGACGAGATCGGTCTGTGTCAGCGCCTTGGAGCTTTCGAGGACGGGGCGGGCGACTTCGATGACATCCATCGCGAGGCGGCGGGCCGTGCGCTGGACCGGCACGTTGCTGACGGCGACTTTCTTGGCGAGCTCGATACGCACCTGCGTTTCGAGGTCCGCGGCCACGGCCACCACGATCTCGTCGAATAGTACGGACTCGCGATCCGAACGCTCCGGCGGATCGGCCAGGAATACGTCCGTGATCTGGCGCAGAAGCTCGCGGCGCTTCTCGCTGGAGCTCTCCTTGGCAAGGTCGAGCAGCATCGCAAAGTTGTTAGCGGGCGCCGCCATGTGCCGAATCTCCCCTCGGGCAGACGAGGAAACTAACCGGTGGCGGTTAAAAAAGAGCTTGCTGCGTATAAGGAATTCCGCAGGAAGCCGCTTCAGGACGCCGCAGAATTGGGGATTTTCGGCTAACTCCGCGACAGCGCCTCGCGCTTTTCCTCGAGCTCCAGCCATTCCAGCTCGTAGTTCTCAAGCTCGGCGCGCGCGGCGGTGAGCCGGTTGGCGCGGGCCTGGAAGGCCTTCGGGTCCCGGGAAAAGAGGGAGGAGTCCGCCATCGCGTCCTCCAGGTCGATGATCTCTTTCTGGCGCTCCGGCATCAGCCGGTTCAGCTCCTCCAGCCGCCGGCTGTCCTTGTAGCTGAGCTTGGAGGCGGCGACGCCCGAACGCGGTGCGGCTGTCTGCCGGGACTCGGTCTTTGCTGTCTCCAGGCCGGAAGACCGGAAGGCGACCGCGCCTGACTTCTTCTGTGAGACATAGTCCGAATACCCGCCCGGCGTTTCCAGCCACTGTCCGCGACCTTCGGGCGTCAGGATCGAGGTCACGACGTTATCCACGAACGCGCGGTCGTGGCTGACCAGCAGGAGCGTGCCTTCGTACTCGCTGAGCATGTCTTCGAGAAGGTCGAGGGTCTCGATATCGAGATCGTTGGTCGGTTCGTCGAGGATGAGCAGGTTCGAAGGCTTCGCCAGCGCCATGGCGAGCGTGAGCCGGTTGCGTTCGCCGCCGGAGAGCGCACCGACGGGCTGGTGCAGTTGGCGGGACTCGAACAGGAAGTCCTTGGCGTAGGCGGCGACATGCTTGGGATAGCCGCGCACCATCACCTGGTCGCCGCCCAGCGGGGTCAGCGTGTCCCAAAGCGTGACTTCGGGCTTCAGCGTGGCACGGGTCTGGTCGAGATAGGCGATGTCGAGATTCTTCGCGAGGCGAAGCGATCCAGAATCCGGCTCGGTCTGGCCGAGCAGCAGTCGCAACAGTGTCGTCTTGCCGGCGCCATTCGGACCGATGATGCCCAGCCGGTCTCCGCGCATCACACGCATCGAAAGATCGCTCGTGATCGGCAGCGGCCCTTCCGGCGTCTGGAATGTCTTCGACAGATGCTTCGCCTCGATCACCAACCGGCCCGACTGGGCGCCTGCGTCGATGCCGAGGTTCGCGGTGCTGCTGGCCTGGTTAAGCGCGATGCGGCGCTCCTTCTTCTCGTCGCGCATCTCGTGCAGCTTGCGCACACGGCCCATGTTGCGCCGCCGCCGCGCCGTGACGCCGCGCGCCATCCAGCGCTCTTCGGCCTTCAACTGAACGTTGAGCTTGTCGAGCGCCTTCTCCTCGTCGGCCTCGACGGTCTCCGCCCATTCCTCGAAGGCGGCATAGCCCTTGCCCAGCGTGTGCACGGCGCCCTGACGTAGCCATGCAACCGACGTCGCCACGTTCTCGAGGAACCGCCGGTCGTGGCTGACGATCAGCGCCGCGCCGCGGAAAGCGCGCAGCTCGTCTTCCAGCAGTTCGATCGCCGGCACGTCGAGGTGGTTGGTCGGCTCGTCCAGCAGCAGGATGTCCGGGTCGTGGGCGAAAGCGTGGGCGAGCGCGATGCGCCGCGCCTGTCCGCCCGACGCCTTGGTCAGGTCGAGATCGAACGGCACGCCCCAGGCGCCCAGTTCGGACTCCGCGCGATACAGCATGTCGGCGTCCAGCCCCTCCGACACATATTCCAGCGCTGTCGAGAACCCGGCGAAGTCCGGCTCCTGCAACAGGTGACGGGCCACCGTTCCGGGCTGCATGAAGATCTCGCCGCCATCAGCCTCGATGGCGCCGCCGAGGATCCGCATCAGGGTCGACTTGCCCGCGCCGTTGCGCCCGACCAGCGCCATGCGCTCGCCCCGCGCAAGCTGCAGGTCGACGCCCGCAAACAGCGGCGTCGCGCCCAGCGTCAGCTTGACGCCGCGAAGAACTGCAATCGGAGGTCCGGCCATGGCGCGCATGGACCCGAACCCGGGCGGAAGGTCAAGCTATTCGCTGATGGTCTTCCGCGACACAGTTCCCGCCTCGACCGCTGCTTCTGAGAAACGCAGGTCGTCCCACTCCTTTTTCGAGTAGGCTTTGGTCTGGTCGGAATAGTGGGGCGAGTTGGGATTCACCGACTGGGAGTAGGTGAGGATACCCTGGCTCTTCGGGCCATTGGGGGTGAACTCCACGGTCATGATCCAGCTCGATCCGTGCCGGATGCTGGTCCAGCCCAGTTCCGGCTCCAGGTTCTCGACCGTGATGACGTTGAACACGCCCTCCGGCCCCGCGCCGCCGTGGATCGGGATGCGCTCGTCGCCGCGCGTCTCGCGCTGAACGTCGCCCAGCTTCGCATCGAGCGGGATCTTCAGCTCGTTCAGCTTGTCGACCGCCTTCTCCAGCGCCTCCATCACTTTCGGGTTGGAAACATCCAGCGTATTGGGCGTCGTCTCCGCGTTCTTCGGATCAAACGGAATCTTGAACTGCAGGCCGCCATTTTCCGCGAACAGGTGGAACAGGTGCGCGCCGCGGCTGTCGGCATTCACCTTCAGGTCCCAGCCCTCAAGCGCCGCACAAGCCGGAACAAGCTTGGCGTTCTGAGAAGTCTTGCAGTGCCTGACGAGATCGTCTCGCACCAACTCCGCGCCGAGGTGGCGGTTCTGGTAGAGCGCGCCCTGCAGCGTCGCGAGGTTGAACTTCTTGCCCGCCAGGCCATCGGTTCCCGCGACGCGGTCATTGACAATGTCGATGCCCAGCCGCGTGCGGATCGAGCGCGCCGTGTTCTCGTCGCCGAACACGGGACTGAAGCCCGTCAGCGGCGCTTTCGGATTGGTGAGCCAGTGGCTGTCATTGCTCTGGCTGACATAGTCAGCGCGGAAGAGGTGAGGCGTCTTCGTCTTGCCATAGACCCCCGGCGCCGTGGCATCCGCATCGCTTGCCCAGTCGCAGTCAGCCGTCGACCCGTCGAGCACGGGGATGCGCTGCTCGGTCCACTGCTTCTTCGCCAGCTCCGACTTGGCGCAGGAATCGCCGAGAGCCTTCGACACGTTCGGCATCATGCCCATGTCGCCGAAGAATGCTTCGCCGCCGGAATCCACCGCCGTCGTGTTGAACCCCGTCGCCTGGTATTTGCCGAGCGCCGCGTAGAGCTCGCGCACATTCTTCGCCTGCCACATGGCGAGATACTGGTCCGGCGAGCGGATGCCCTGTGGAATGTAGTGCACGGCATAGGCCGTCCGCGTGCCCCACTGGAGGTCCTTCGTCTCGACTACAGGCCCGAAGCGCGTGGAGTAGAAGGTGCGGCCTACAGGTGTCTCGCCCTTCACCTCCACCGTCACGTCCACCTTCGTCATTGGTGTGGATTTACCCTCATAGACATACTTCGTCGGATCGTTCGCATCGAGCGTCAGCTCATGCAGGCCATACCGGCGCGCCGTCGAAACCGTATGCGTCCATGCGATGTGTTCGGTGTGGCCGATGCCGACGGACGCATTGCTTACAAGGCCGGTGCCGACGACATTCAGCTTGCCCGGGATGGTGAGGTGCATCCGATAGAACCGGTTCGGCCCGTCCCACGGATAGTGCGGATTGCCGAGCAGCATCCCGTAACCGCTCTGCGTCACCTCTTTCCCGAGCCCATACGCGTTCGATCCAAACTCAACCGGCGCCACGATCGGATCGTCCGACAGATACGCCTGATCGCCCACGCCCGGAGGCGCCGCGCCCGCGACGCCATTCGGCATGTACAGCACCTGGCCCGCCAGCACATGCCGCCAGTAGTCCGTCTCCGTCAGCTCGCGCACCCACGGCTGCCCCTTGCAGCGCGGATCATTGATGTTGGCAACGCCCGTATCGCGCAAGTAGCGTGAGAACCCGGCTGCATAGCCGCGCGACAACGCCCGCGCATCCGCGCTCGGCGTGTCCGCCGATCCGGCCGGACCATTCAGCAGTTTCTCAAGCTCGCCCGTTGCGATCAGTCGCTTGTGGTAAAGATCGCTGGTGAGATTGGCGTCGTTCTCGCCGCGCCCGAAATACTTCGCGCGCTCGCCGGAGACGGTGACATACCGCTCCGCGATCTCGCACACATTGTCTTCCGCCGCCGCATAGCCGAGGCCATAGCCAAGCCCCGCGTAGTCGTCCGCCTTGATGTGCGGCACGCCATAGGCCGTGCGCCGGATTTCCGCCGACATCTTCCCGCCATCGCTGACCACCGGCGCTCCCGTGCAGGAGGCAATCATCGCCGCCGCCGCGATCGAACATGCAAGCCTGAACATCATGGACGCCTCCCAGGATTGACCGCTTCGGGTCTCTGTTTCCGCCATGGGCCGCCGCCGCCGCGTGTTCGTCAAGAACGCCGCCCCGCACGATCCCGCGAAACCTCGGAAACGCAGGGTCAGCTGCGCCTCACTGCATCTCCGGCGTTTCGGTCAAGCAGCGCGGCGGCGCGGGCATGTCGCCGGGCACGGGCAGGGCGTAAACAAAATGCACCGGACGAAGAAGCCGGAACAACAAGAACACTAAAGAGCCTGGAGACTGATATGACCGTTACGACCTCCCCCTGCGCCATGACCGACCCTATCGTCTGCAATGGCGTCAACGTCACCGCGCTGATGGAAACCATCGGCGCGGTGAAGGCCAACGCCGAAGTGGCGAAGTTCAACTTCCGTGCGACGAACAAGTGGATGGGCGGCGACAAGAACCGCTCCACCGTGCAGGAATTCACCGGCGCACTGCAGGAACATCGCGTCGAAGGCAGGCCATTTGTCTACGACAATGGCGAGCCGGAAATCCTGCTCGGTCATGACAAGGCGCCGAACCCTGTCGAGTGGCTGCTGCATGCCCTCATCGGATGCATGACCACCTCGACGGCCTACCACGCCGCCGCGCGCGGCATCGAGATACGCGCCATCGATTCCGAAATCGAAGGCGATCTCGACCTGCGCGGCTTCCTCGGCATCACCGACAAGGTGCGCAAGGGCTACAGCGAGATCCGCGTCGTCATGCGGGTCGCGACGAAGGCCCCCAGGGGAATGATCGAAATGCTCACCCGCATGTCGCCAGTGCTCGATGTTGTGTCGAGATCCGTGCCCGTGCAGGTGACGATAGAAACGCGCTGACCTCCCCGGCGCGCCTACAGGAGAAGAGCAAACATGCCGCCCTGGAATAACCCGACACGCCTAAGGCAGATCGTCGTCACGATCGCGACCATGCTCGCGATAACGGCGAATGCGAACGCACTTGATCTTGCCCGGCAGCTGTCAGGCTGAGAGATGCGACTGGGGCGCCGCCTGCCTCCGCCAGGTCGCGGGCGGCGCTCCCATCTCGCGCCGAAAAGCGCGAGTGAAGGCCGCTTCGGACTCGTACCCTACATCGAAGGCGATCTGCGAGATCGTGGTGCGGTTCTCGCGCAGCTTGTGCGCCGCCACCTGCATCCGCCAGTTGGTGAGATACTTCATCGGCGGCTGCCCGATCAGCGCCGTGAAACGCTCGGCGAAAGCCGAACGCGACAGGTTCACGGCCGACGCCAGTCCTTCAGCACACCATTCCCTGTTCGGCTCCGTGTGCATCAGAGCCAACGCCTTGCCGATCGCCGTGTCGCGCAGGCCCGCCAGCCAGCCTGTCTCCTCCGGCGGCAGCGATTCCACATGCCGCCGCACGGCCTCGACGAACATCAACTCCGACAGTTTCGAGATAACCGTCGATGCGCCGACCGATCCTTCCGCCAGCTGCTGCGCCGCGAACGCGAAGCTCTGCGCGATCCACGCGCCGCCCGGCGTCGCGCCGACATTCAGCTTGAGCAGCGGGGGCAGGGCCGCGACCACCGGATTGCTCTGCGTGTCCGAGCCGAGATAGCCGCACACCATGCGCGTCTCCGCCCCACCACCGCCATGCTCCAGCTGCCCGATGCCCGCGCCGTCCGCGACGATCACCGCCGCCGGAACCGGCGAAAGGCCCGGCGCCGATGCGAGGATGTGCTTGTCGTTGCGCGGCGTCAGCACGATCTCGCCCGGCCCGATCTCGATCGGCACGCCGCCCGGCACGCTGGCGATCATCCGCCCCGCGACGACATAGTGAAAGCCGATCACGTGCGCCGGCCGTTCCACAAAGGCGCGGATCTCTTCCGGCTCGACCCGTCCAGCCACCGCCCAAGGCGCCGTGAACTTCGCGTCGAGGAAAACCCCGCCCGTGAGCCTGACCACCCGCAATACGTCTGAAAGCGCGTCCATGTTCTTTGTCCCCTAGGCTTCTTGTGTCTGATGGGCTTCTTGTTGTGGGACACCCATCACCGCCCAAATGGGGCTGCGCAATGGCAAAGGGCCATGAGCAATCCTCATGACCCTCTGGAGTGCGAGAATTCCCGTTGCAAATCAGTCGTCCGTGACGGCTTTCAAGCAAGCTGCTCTAGCGATGCAGTGGCTGGCATGCTTCGCTTGGGCTGAGGGCAGCAGGAAGAACCGCAATTGCAGACCTCATTTCGGCGACATAAAAATGGGAGTGCGAAACGGGGGAGCGAAATGCGCTTCAGCTTGTTTGCCTTGTCGGCTCTTCTAGCGCTAGCGAGTGGTTCGGCGACCGCGCAGCTGCCCAGCATCACCGCAAGTCCAAACCCAACGTCGTTTGTCCAGGATGGACGAGCTTACACTTGGTCAGTTGCGCACGGAGCGACGGGCGGCCTCGTTCTGTCACAAGGTTCGAACACGGAGATAGTTGTTACGTGCTCGGGCGCCAACTCGGGAGGCATGCAGGCCCGCTCGTTCGATCCGAGCCCTGCAACCCAGCTTCGCTTGCGGATGAATGCAACCGTATTTCGGATGCGCGCTGTTCCTGCGGTGCTAGGAGGGAAGCGCTTTGTCGAGGGGCAAGGCGATCTGCCCGAAACCTTCTTTGATGCGCTGTCCACGGCTGCCGCCGTGACCATCGAATACGGGGATCAACAGCAGTCGTTTCAAGGTCCCGGCAAGGAAGTGGCCGACCATCTCAAGCGCTATTGCGCAAACCTCGCTGATCGGGCCACACGCGACGAGGGCTGACAACGAGTCCTAACCCCCGCCTCTTGCCTCGACGCTGCTGAAGGCGCTGGAGAGTCTGCGGTAGAAATTCAGGCGTTCCATGCTCTCGGGGGAGAGGTATTCCTCGGCCTGCTTGGCGCCGGGGAGTTGTTCGGGCGGGATGTCTTTCAGGGCGACCTTCATCATGTCGGCCCAGATCTTGGCCGACATCTCGCCGCCGGTGACTTTCGCCATCGGCTTGTCGTCGTCATTGCCGACCCAGACGCCGCCGACGAAGCGGGTCGTGTAGCCGAGGAACCACGCGTCGCGCCATTCCTGGCTGGTGCCCGTCTTGCCGGCCACGTCCCAGCCGGGGATGCGCGCAGCGCCGCCCGTGCCCGCCACGACGACGCGGCTCAGCATCGAGTTCATGTCAGCGGCCAGGTTTTCCGGATAGATGCGCGGCGATTGAACGACTGGGTTGGAATAGAGCAGGTCGCCCTTCGAGTTGCGGATCTCCTCGATCATGTACGGGCTCATCTGCAGGCCGCCCTTGGCCAGCACGCCGAAGCCCGTCGTCATGTCCATCAGCGTCACCTCGTCCGAGCCGAGCGTGATGGAGGGATAGTTGTGCAGCGGCGACTTCACGCCGAATTCGTGCGCGAGTGCTGTCACGCGCTCGACGCCGATCTCGTTGCCGATCTGCGCGGCCACCGTGTTGAGCGATTCAGCCAGCGCTTCCGACAATGTCACAGCCCCCCGATATTCGCCGCCATAGTTGCGCGGGCGCCATCCGTTGATCGTGATCGGCATGTCGAAGGCGACGGTCCCGGGCGTCATGCCGTCTTCGAGCGCCGCGGCGTAGACGAACATCTTGAACGACGAGCCCGGCTGGCGGCGCGCCTGCGTGGCGCGGTTGAATTGCGACTTCAGATAGTCGCGCCCGCCGACCATGGCGCGGATCGCGCCCGAGACATCGATCAGGATCGCTGCGCCTTCGGAGGCGCGCCGGTCGCGGCCCATCGTGGAGATGCCGTTTTCGATCGCGTCCTGCGCCGCCTTCTGCAGGTCGAGATCGAGCGTGAGCTTGATCACCAGGTCTGGCGGCGGGTTGGGCAGAACTTCGTGCACACGCTCCACCGCATAGTCGAGCGCATGGCCCGCGAACGCGTCCGACAGCGACTTGGCAAAGACCAGCGGCTGCGTCTTGGCTTCCGCCGACACGGCCGCAGTGATGAAGCCCGCCTCGACCATCTGATCCAGCACGTAATGCTGGCGTTCCTTGGCCTGAACCGACTGAAGCTGCTGTGCATAGCGCGACGGCGCTTTGGGGAAGGAAGCAAGCATCGCCGACTCGGCCAACGTGAGATCGGCCGGATTTTTATTGAAATAAGTTCGCGCGGCTGCGTCGAGGCCGTATGCGCCGGCGCCGAGATAGATGCGGTTGAGATAGAGGTCGAGGATCTCGTCCTTGGTCAGCATGCGCTCGAGGTCGCCCGCGAGGCGCGCCTCCTGCGCCTTGCGCTTGATCGTCTGGTCGGGCGTGAGGAACAGGTTCTTGACCAGCTGCTGTGTGATGGTGGACGCGCCCTCGACCGTGCGGCCTGCGCGGAAGTTCGCCGCGACCGCGCGGACGATCGCCCACATGTCGACGCCGGTGTGTTCGCGGAAGCGTTTGTCCTCGGCGCCGATAAAGGCCTCCACGACGTGGCGCGGAAGCTGGTTCGCCGTCACGGCGCGGCCATAGCGCGGCCCGCGTACGGCGATCGTCTCGCCCTTGGCGTCTATGAACTCGATGGCCGGTTCGCGGTTGAGCGCCCACAGCGCGGCCTTGTCAGGCAAGGCGGGCATCTGCGCGAACAGCGTGTTCCACAGGAGGCCGAACGTCACGAGGCCAGTGGCGGCCAGCGTGCCGATCACTTTCAGGACGGGCGGGCCCCAGCGCATCAGCAGGCTGGGGGGCGGTCCGTCGCCGGAACCTGGTGGTTCATGCCGGCCGCCGAAGGACGGGGCGGGCTGCCGGTTCGGCGGAATGTCGAGTACGTCGTTGGTCATTGTTCTCTGCAGTCCGCCGGGTTCCGCACCATGCAGGAGGTAGGGCGCGCACGTGCGCCTTCACAGTGAAATAGCTGCAACACGCCACGCGTCATGGCCTGTCCGGCCTATTCTTGCAGACCATACCCCTAGTCAGGCACCTTGTCGCCGAAGAGGGGTGGTGGTGGTGGTGATTGTGGTGGGTTGTAGCGGTTTCCGCCTGATGGTGGGGGCGGCGGTGATCGTACCGATGGGGGTGGCGGCGTTACTTGTGGCGGGCGGCCCGGTTCCTGGCGTGGTTGTTGTGGCGGTTGTTGTTGTGAGTCGTTCCGGCGGTTGTTGTTATTGTTGTTGTCCTGACCCCTGAAGAGCGGGGGGTAGGTGTTGTTGCGGTCGTCGTCGCGATCGTCGTCCCGGTCGTGGTCGTGGCCACGGTCGTGCCCCCGGTCCCAGTCCCAGCCGTGGTTCCAGTTGTGGTCCCAGCGGTCCCAGTCGCGGCCGCCCCTGATCCAGTCGATCCTATAGAACGCGGTGTCGTACCACCCGCCCCACGGATACATCGACCGGTAATTCTCGTACGCCCAGACCTGGTCGAGCATCGCCGCATACTGCCACGCCTGGTAATCCCGCTCAAGCAGGTCCGCCATCGCGCGCGAGGCCTCCACGCGCCACCGCCCCCAGGGCTGGCTCGCCAGATAGAAATCGTACCCCTCGACCGAATTGTCGGCCAGCGCCCGGCGCCAAGCCTCGTCATCGCGCAGCGCGATCAGGTCCAGCTCCCGGTCCGCATCCGCCACGAAGGATGATTTCGGATACGCCCGGATGAACGCCTCAAGCTCGTTCGGCGATCCCGACCGCTTGGCGCGCACAAACGCGCCCTGGTCCGTCCGCCACATCGCATCGAGCTTGCCGCGCGCCTCGACCGAATGCGCCGCGTTCGGCCACGAGTCGAGGAACGCCTCGAACATCTCGATCCGGTTGGTGTCGCGCGTGGCGATCCAGTCGCGGTTCTCCTCGGCGGCCAGGCGCGGCGCGGCCAGCACGGCGCGGCGCGCATCCGCCTCGCCGGCATGCCGCCCCCACGGGAAGCGCGCGAGATAGCCGACATAGGAGTCTTCCGTGTCCTGTCTCTTTGCTGCGGCGTAGCTGTCTGCCTCGATCGCCTCGAGCTCGGCGATGCGCTGGCTCGCCATCACGACATACTGCCCGTCCGGGTGCATGCGCATGTAGGTCTGGTAGGCGGGAGGCGTGTCCACCCTTGCCGCGCTCTGCCAGTCCATCGCCGCGATCTCCGCCGGCGAAGGCCCGGTCTCGCACGCGGCGAGCAGGGCGAAGGCGGAAACGGCAAACGCCAACCCGGCCATCCGCCGGCTGCGGCCGGATTTCAGGCCAGAACTCAGGAATGCGGAGCGTGCAGCGCCCATGGATCAGTCCTCCCGAACTTGCCTTTTATATGCGGGATTATGAACGGGAGTGGAATGGGCGTGGATCAAGGGGAACAAGACGTTGGAAATGCTGGGGTTAGGGGTGTCTGATTCCCCCATATCCAATCCTGGTCCTGACTTTCTTCGGGATGAGCGGGGCCAGGGATCCTGCTAGTCGGGAATGTAGGCGGCGCAGGGGGAGATCAGGGTGGCGCCGTCGGGGGATTGGGGCTGGTCGGCGAGGAGGGGGTAGCGGGAGACGTCTTCGCGGGTGAAGGCGGTGGGCGCGCGCGACTTGATAAGTTGTTCGCAGGCCAGACGGACCTGCTCTTGCGGTGGGGCGAAGACGATCGACGGGAGGGCCCAGACTTTCACGGGCTCTTTCGGGTCGCCGTAGTTGCTGACGATCTGTCTGCCATCGCTGGTGAAATCGGCGTACGCCCCACTGCCGAAGGAAGTGAGCTTCACGCCCGAGGCTGCGTCCCAGAGCGATATCCGGAGATCATACTGGTTGGTCGTCGCGACGAAGAGCCCATCCGGCGAGAGTGATACGTGCTGGATATCCGCATCGTTCTCTCTCGGCAGAGAGGAAAGCGGCCGGCCGGTAGCGGCATCCCAGACATGCGCGTTGCCATCGAGAGTCACGATGCGCTCGCCATTGGTTGAGAAGCCGATCTGGTTCGCATAGCCGGGCAGCGAGTAGAGCTCCCGGCCGGTGCTGACGTCCCAGACTTTCACGGTGTCATTGGATTCAGTCGCTATGCGCTGGCCGTCGTGCGAGAGGGCCGCGGTTGACACCTGGGCGTCCTGCTTCAGCGCGATCACGAGTGCGCCTGTCGCGACGTCCCAGACACGTGCGGAATTGTCGGCGGCGCTGGTGACCACGCGTTTGCCGTCACCGGAGAAGGCCCAGTAGTAGACCCGGTCCTCATGTCCTTTCAGGGTTTGCAGGATCTTGCCGGTGGCGACGTCGATGAGGCGCCCGATCCTGCTTTCCTTCGTCTCTCCGCGCTCAATCGTGAGTTTGCCGTCCGGCGAGAATTGCTGGCGCCTGGCGACTTCCCGGGCGGGAGATTCACGCACGAAGTAGCGAGGATATTCGAGGTCCCAGATGCGCACGCTGCCGTGCTCGTCGCCGGTTGCGACGAAGCGCCCGCGCGGATCGACGGCGACCGACCTCATCCGCTGATCCGTGGCGATCGTTTCGAGCGGAAACTCGTTTGCCAGATTTGAAAGATGGATGCCGTCATCCGCCGCGGCGACAAGAAATTTCTGGTCGGACGAGAAGGCGACCGCGTAGACGAGCGCGCCGTAAAACATGTCGGTGGCTTTCATGGCAACCGTATCGTACAGCCTTGCTCCTGGCTCGGAGAAATTGGTGATCGCGATCATGTTGCCGCTCGGCGAGTAGATTGAGAAGGTCGAGGTGAAGGGTCGGCCCAGATCAACGCTGTTAAGCGCCCCCGTTGCCACATCCACCTTGCAGGCCTTGTAGCTCTCGGGAACGAGCAGCGTGGCGCTATCCGAAGAGAACGACATTCTGAAAGAGTGGCAAGCCGTGTCGACTGACTTGACGAGTTCGCCGGTTGCCCGACTCCAGAGATGGATCGCGCTCCCGGGATCAGTCGCGATCAATTTGCCGTCCGGAGAATAAGCAGCGGCATAGATCTGGCTTCCGCCCGCAGTATCGATGATGCGGACTTCCTTCCCCGTATCGACGTCAATAACGCGCGTGACGTCATCAGGTCCCCTGCGAATAACGTGATCCCCTGTGGGCGAAATTGCGAGAAGGATGCCGCGCGTGCGGGTGTCGTTCTCGTCATCGCGGATCGACAGGAGCTCCTTACCGGTTTGGGTGTCGAAGACCTTGAGATCTCCATAGAACGAGCTTGCCGCGACACGCCGGCCATCGCCGGAGTATGCGATCTCAGTTACCTCGCCCCGGAGTTGCCCGAGCGCCATAGTCAGGTGGTTCGCCTGGTAGGCGGCGACGAGTTGGGCGCGGGCGAGTGCGTGGCCGTCTTCGCCGCGCAGCTTGCGTTCGGCGGGATCAGACCGGGCGGCGGGGTCGGCATGCAGCGCCATGAGCAGGGCCTTTGCGGGGTCGAGTTTCGCCTGAATCGCGGCGGCTTCGCGCGCGAGGCTGTTCGAGACGCTCTGCTCGAGCGCCGCAGTCTGTTTTTCCGCGAGCGACAAGCCGTTCATGGCAGTCCATCCCGCAGCCGCAGCGACGATCAGGAGGGCGGCGGCGACGCCTGCGCCGATCCATGTGGCGACGCGGGCGCGGTGGTTGGCGGTGACGGCCTGGGCGAGAGCGGCTTCGCGTTGGGTGAGTTGGGCGGCGGCTTCGGCGTTGAGGACGGCTTCGGCGGTGGTGCTGGCGTCAAGATAGTCGGCGACGATGGCGGGGACGCTGGCGCCAGCGGGCGTGGCGCGGGCCCAGGTGTGGGCTTCTTCGAGGGCGGCGCCGCGGAGGAGGAGTGAGGCGGCGGTAGCGTCGTCCTGACGGGCGGTGCGGGATTTCCAGAGCGTGGCTTGTTCGGATAGGCGGGTCTGTTCGCGGAGCCAGGCGAGGTCTACGCGCAGCGCCCGGTCTAGCTTGCGCATGCCGTCGAGCATGCCGGAGCCGGGGATGGCGGGCGTGGCGTAGAAGTGAATCCAGTTGAGGTCGGCGAGGGCTTCGGGCGGCTTCGCGGACACGTCTCGCGGGGCGATGGGGACGATGCGCTTGCCGAGCTGCTTGGCCTCGGTGACTTCCCACTCGCATATGGGGGAGGCGGCGGAGCGGTCTGTCAGCACGAAAACGACGGCGTCGGAGGAATGGATGAGCGCGCCGAGGCGGTTGCGCCAGTTTTCGGCGGCATCGATGTCGTGGCGGTCGAGGATGGGGTCGAAGCCGGAATGCTCGAGGCCGGCGACGAGCTGGTCGGCGAAGGTGACATCGTCTCGCGAGTAGGAGACGAAGACTTTCATGCGTTCGGGCGCGCTCTCGGCTGCGCCCGTTGTCATGCGTTCGGTCTGGTCGACCGCCCCAGTCATCATTGTCCCCGCGACATTGCGGTGACGCTAGCGACGAGGGTGTGGGTTGGCCAGCGAGGAAGTGTGTTGGGGCTGTACACGCGTGGCGCGATCCGGCTGCTTCGCAGCCAGCCCCTTCCGTCATCGGCGCAAGAGCGCCGACGCCACCTTCCCCACTTCGTGGGGCAGGACTTCTCCGTTTGGCTCGCAATTCCGCGGAATCCAGAACGGGTCGCTCTCTGTGAAAACAGAGTCCTAGCTTCCAAAAGTGGGGTTTCTGGAACCGCCAACCCAGCAGCGCGCTGGGCGGGGTTATCTTTGTTGGGTCGCGAGGTGCGGCTTGATGGAGGTGGCGATGGAGTGGCGTGGGGCGGTGGTCCCGTTTCTGGAAGAGGATGATCCGCGCGGGGCGGAGATGTCGGCGGATGAGCAGGCGTTGGCGGCGGGGCTGCTGGAGGCGCCGGCACGGTGGCATCGCGGGGGCGCGGACTGGCTGGCGGTCGAGCTGCAGTATGGGCGCGGGGTTCCGGTGGCGGAACTGGCGCGGAGCTTCGGCGTGAGCACGTCGCAGATCTATGTGCGCTCGCGCGGGCAGTCGCCGGCTGTGGCGCCGTGGGTCGCGGCGCTGACGGAGGAGGACCGGCGCGAGCTGGCGCGGCTGGTGTGGGATGCGGGCGACAAGCGCGGGGCGCTGAAGAACACGGAGGAGGCGCGAAGGCTGTACGCGGCGAGCGAGTGGCGGCCGCTGGCGCGCGCGGCGCCGATGTCGTGGCGGGCGAAGCACAGGGCGGGCGAGGCGCGTGGCGTGAAATTCGAGGAAGGCGGTTTTGGTGAAGGACGTGACGGTGGGCGAGTTGGTGAAGGCGGTGCGGGCGAGCGCGGATGGTTCGCGGGCGGGTGCTACGGCGCTGATGATCCCAGGCGCGCGGAGCGGCTTGTCATGCGCGAGCGGATCAATGCGCTTCTGGCGGGACTCGATGACGCCGCAGCGGCTGCGTGCGGAGGCGATGGGGCTGCTGAGATGGCTGGAGAGCCGGGAGGCGTGGGAGACGCCGGAGGCGGCGGCGACGATCTGGCGGGTGTGGGCGGGATGGAAGCAGCGGGCGCCGGTTGGGAGCTGGCGGACGTGGATGATGATGGGCGGGCGCGGGTCGGGCAAGACGCGGGCGGGGGCGGAGTGGGTGCGCGAGCGCGTGGAGAGCGGGCGGGCGGGGCGCGTGGCTCTGGTGGGGCCGACGCTGCATGACGTGCGCGAGGTGATGATCGGGGGGCCGAGCGGGCTGATGAATGTGGGCGTGAAGGAGGAGCGGCCGGCGTATTCGGTGTCGCGGCGTAGGCTGTCTTGGCCGAACGGGGCGGAGGCGTTCGCGTTCTCGGCGGAGGATCCGGAGAGTTTGCGCGGGCCGCAGTTCGATGCGGGGTGGTGCGACGAGATCGGCGCGTGGAAGCGCGATGTGGAGGTGTGGCGGATGCTGTGGCTGGGGATGCGCGTGGGGCGCGATCCGCGGGTGGTGGCGACGACGACGCCGAAGCCGTTCGGGCTGGTGCGGACGCTGGCGGAGATGGCGGAGGCGGGGCGCGGTGGCGTGGTGGTGACGCGGGCTGGGTCGGCTGAGAATGCGGGGAATCTCGCGCCGGGGTGGATCGCGGCGATGGAGGCGGAGATCGGCGGCACGGCTCTGGGGCGGCAGGAGCTGGAGGGCGAGATCGTGGACGGGCGCGACGGGGCGCTGTGGACGCGCTGGATGATCGAGGCGTGTCGTGTCGTGGATGTGGGGGTGATGGAGCGGGTGGTGGTGGGCGTCGATCCGCCTGCCGGTGTGGGCGGGGCTGCGTGCGGGATCGTGGCGGCGGGCTTGCGCGGCGGCGTGGTGTTCGTGCTGGCGGATGCGAGCGTGCGGGGTTTGCGGCCGCTGCAGTGGGCGGCGCGCGTGGCGGCGGTGGCGCGCGGGATCGGCGCGGGCGTGGTGGCGGCGGAGGCGAACCAGGGCGGCGAGATGGTGCGCGAGCTGCTGGATCAGGCGGGCTGCGAGGCGCGCGTGAAGCTGGTGCATGCGAAGGAGTCGAAGGGCGATCGCGCGCAGCCGCTGTCGTTCGCCTACGAGACGGGGCGCGTGAAGCATGTCGGCGTGTTCAGGGAGCTCGAAGACGAAATGTGCGCGTTCGGGGCCAGCGGCGGGCCGTCGCCGGACCGGGTGGACGCGCTGGTGTGGGCGTGGCGCGAGCTGACCGCGAAACCGCCGCCGATGCCGCGGATCGATGTGATGTAGCGGCTTTCGCGAGGGCGGGCGGCGTGGCAGGTTGCTGGCGTCGTGGGGAGTAGAGTCATGGCCGGCGGGGACGGTCAGCGCGAGGCGGAAGACAAGCCGTCCGGCGATGCCGGGCGGATGAAGGTGTTCATCTCCTACTCGCGGCGCGACGTGGCGTTCGCCGACGAGCTAGAGCTGGCGCTGTCCGATCGCGGCTTCGATGTGCTGGTCGACCGGCACGACATCGATGCGGGCGAGGAGTGGAAGCAGCGGCTCGGCGAGCTGATCTTCGCGTGCGACACGGTTGTGTTCGTGCTGTCGGAGGCGTCGGCCGGATCGCCGATCTGTGCGTGGGAGGTCGAGGAGGCCGCGCGCGTCGGCAAGCGAAGGCTGGTCGTGACGCCGGCCGCCGTGCCGGGCGGCGTGTCGGCGCCGCCGCAGCTCGCGGGCCTCAACTGGATCCACTGCTGGCGCAATCCCGACATTCCCGGATCGAGCTTCACCAAGGGCGTGCTGCAGCTCGAGCAGGCGTTGAAGGTGGACCTCGCCTGGCTGCGCCAGCACACACGGCTGCAGGAGCAGGCGACGTTGTGGAGCGGGCGGGGGATGACGGTGGACTCGCCGCACCTGCTGCGTGGCGACCTGCTGCGGGAAGCGCTGGACCATCTTGGGCGCAAGCCCGCGGATGCGATGGTGTCGGAGCATGTCGCCAGCTTCATCGCGGCGAGCGAAGCGCACGAGGCGCGGCTGAAGGCAGAGGCGGACGCGGGAATTGCCGAGCGCGAGGCGGCGCTGGCGCAGAAGTCGAAGGTCGAGCGCAGCATGCGGCGGCTGTCGATCATATCGCTGGCGGCGGGCTTGGCGCTGCTGGCGGTGGCGGGATGGGGGCTGTTCTACGCGGCGCAGAAGGCGGCGGAAGCGGGCGACCGGCGTGCGGAGCTGTTCGCACAGGCCTCACTCGATCTCGAGAAGCAGGGGGAGTACTCGCTGGCGGCGATGGTGGCGGTGGCCGGCGATCCAACGGCGAAGGCGGAGCTGTTCGAGTCTATCTTCCGGCCGGACGGGTATGCGTCGCTGCGCGCGGCGCTGGTGCGGGCGCATTCGGCGGACCGGCTGATCAGAGAGATCGCGTGGGCCGACGACGACGGGATACCGAGTATGGCGCCGCTGCCGGACGGGCGGCGCTATCTCGTGTGGGACGATACCCAGAAGGTCGGGCTGTGGGAGGCGGGCAAGACGGAACCGGACAAGACTTTCACCCTGCCCGACGGCCACGGCATCGATCATGCGCTTCCGCTCGCGGACGGTGACCGGGTTGTCATCCGCTGGGAGGGCTCTGACGTGACTGCTCTCTGGAGTTTGTCACAAGGCAAGCAGATTGCGGAACTCCGGGACGGTGGCAGGAATTCGGCGATGTCGCTCGACCCTTCGGGCACGCATGCCGCCATGACCGATGGGACCAGCGTGATGGCCTGGAACCTCGATAAACTCGCGGCAGGGGCCGTGAAATACGAAGGCGTGAAGGCGTATGTGAGTCACGTCGCCTATGAGCCGGTGCTGGGGCGCTATCTGATGGCGGCCGACATCAGCGATGCTCCGGGCGAACGCGACAAGGTGCATGTCTGGGCCGTCAACGATCCGTCGAAGCCACTGCGAACGGTGGAGTTCGAGGAGAAGATCGGCCAGGCCACCTGGCGCAACGGCGTGCTTGTGGTGCTGCAGGGCGGCAAGGTTCAGGAGTTCTTTCCCGACGGCAAAAACCCGCCGCAGCAGGCCTTCAACAATTATCATTTCATTTCCGCCGAAGACGAGACCAGGGGACTCGAGATCAGGGGCCTGCAGGTTTCGCCGAACCGGGAACTGATATGGTTCGGATCGAACTCTGAATATGACCTGCGGCCGGGACTTGTCCGATCGCTCGCGCATTTCCGCATCGATCTGCAACCCGCGGAAAAGATGGAGACGAGAAGGCCGTTCGTGAAGAGCATATTCCTGCCTGCAGCCGGCGCCTTGGTGACAGTGGACGGCGACAACAATCTCAGCACCTGGGATGTCGGCCTGCTGAAGGCGGAGAGCCTGGCCGAGATCGTTGAGAAGGACGGCACGCTGGTGGAGGAGTGGCCTTACCTGAGCGCCGCCGGCAAGGGCAGGATCGTGACGGTTGGCGACAAGACGCGCGTTCTGCAGACAGGCGCCCCCGCAGTGGTCAGCAAGCTCGCGCAGTTGCCGCGCGGCTCCGGCATTGTCAACTGGGACACATCGCCAGACGCGATGTCGTTTGCCGGCCACAGCTATACCGAAAGCGCCGTGAAGATATGGCGTGCCGGGCGCGAAGAGCTGGCAGGCGAAATCAAGGTTCAGACAACCCTCAAGGATTTCGTCTTCAGCCCGGACAGCGAACACCTGCTTTTGCTTACGACGTCGAGCGAGGGCTCGGGAGCGATGGCGCAACTCTATCGTGTGGGGGAAGCCACGCCTGTCAGCTCCACGAAGCTTCCAAAATTATATGGATACGTCGTGGCCGTGAGCCCGGATAACAAGTCGTTCCTTGTGGCGGACGAAAGCCATGTGGAGCTTTGGCGGTTTGGCGCGAAGGCGCCGGAGCCGCTGTGCGACGAAAACCGTCCGAAGTGCATTACGACCGGCCGCTATGTCACAGCGCTGGCTTTTACACCGGATGGCGGCAGCTTCGTGATTGGCGACGATGCCGGTGAGTTGAGGATCTATGGCGTCGATGGCGGGTTGCGGCACCGCTTCGAGGGGCGTGGCGAGGTGGTGGCGACAATCCGGTTCAGCGCCGACGGCAAGATGATGTTGACGTTGGCCAGCGATGCGACGGCGAAGCTGTGGCGGGTCGACCAGACAGCCTATCTCCAATCCTTCGATCTGTCGGACGATGTGCTCTCAAGCGCGGACTTCGACGCGGACGGACGGCACATCCTGATCGTAGGCCGGGACACGATGGCGCGGATTCCGATCGACCCGCTGCTGTTCGCGCCGCCGGACGAGTTGGTGAGATCGGTGTGCGAGCAGGCGGCGCAGAAGGGATTCACGGGCTTCACGCAGGAGCAACGGGCGCGGTACGCGATCCTGACCAATGTTCCGGACAATCCGTGTATAGCGCGCGGGATCATCAAGGCGCCTCCGCCGAAGCCGGCGGCGGCGCCCGTTGCTGATGAAGCGGCCGCGGCTAGCAGATAGCGCTTAGGCCGCCTTGCCCGGGAGAAGCGCAGCGAGGGCGGTGTTCACCGTTTCGGGCGTGAACGGTTTTTCGAGGAAGGGGATGTCGGCGTAGCCTTCGCGGATGGTCAGATAGCCGGAGAGGAAGACGAACGGCGTGCCCTGGCGGCGGAGTTCGTCGGCGATGGCGTAGCTGGAATCGTCGCTGAGGTGGACGTCGAGGATGGCGGCGTCGAAGCGGTTGGCGGCGAGGGTTGCGAGCGCATCGGCGGCGGTGGAGCAGGATGTGGTCGTGGCGCCGTTGTCCTTCAGCAGGGCCTCGAGGTGATCGGACACGAAGGGCTCGTCCTCGACGACGAGTATGCTGGGTGTGTCGGTCATGCAGATTCCTTGCGGGCGAAGGCCCGGTAAAGGCAGAGACGCGGGGCGGGGACGGGGGGTTCCATCCGTGATGCGCGCACCACGCAAAACAGCGTGCGACGGCGGCTCGCGAAGGCGTGATCGCGTGCTGCCGGCATGTTCCGCAGCGACAATCTTGATCGGAATCAATCGGTTGCTTTAGATCAAGTGCGGGGCGGCCGGGGTGGCCGGGGATTCAAAAAAGAGGGGCGGATATGAAAGCGCATGTTTGCGTTGGCGTGATGGCGTTTGGCCTGACGGCGGTGCATGGCGGTTGTGCGACGTACTATGAACCTTACGAGCTGATGTCGAACCAGCAGATGATCAACGCGAGCTGCGCGGAACTGGCCGAGGAGAAGGGCAAGCTCGAGTCCAACGTCGCCGCTTCGAACGAGGGCGCGTGGATCGGCGCGTTTGGCGCAGCCGCGCTTGGCGTGGGCGAAGCGTATGCGGGCACGGATGGGTCGGCCACCGCGGCCATGGTCGACACCGCGTATGTGAGCGGCGATCTGGGTGAGGACTGGCAGGCAAGGCTTGCTCTCGTAGCGCGGGTGCAGGCCCGGAAGGGCTGTTACTAGGCGCGTGCCGTGCAGCGGCGCCGTCACGGGGCGGCGCCGAAAATCCGGGGGTGCGAACATGAAACGTTTGCTGGCTTGTCTTGCGGTGGCGCTGTGCGGCGGCGAGGCGGTGGCGCAGCTGCAGGTCGTCGAGGTCAACGACTTCGAGGGCTGCAAGGAGTTCCGCGTCACCAACCCGACGGACCGGCATTTCACGATAACGATCGACTACCAGTACATCCGCGGGTGGGACTTTCAGGGCGTGGAGCGGGACTGGAACTGGTCGACCAACGGGACCGTGCCGCCCCGCTCCACGATCGTTATCACCAAGATGGCGGTTCCCATGATCGATTGCCGGAAGGGGTATAGCGGCTTCAGGTTCCAACCCCGCGTAACCGACATCACGGCGCAGCGGGAAGAGATCGATGCCAGCCGCGAGCAGGTGATCCGCAATTACCTTGAAGCCGAGGAAGCGAAGAAGCGGCAGGCGGAAGAGTATGCGCGCCAGCAGCAGGCCGAGGCCGATGCGCGTGCACGCAGGGCGGCGGAGCAGCAGGCTGCGCGCGAGGCGGCCGCGAAGCGCGCCGCGCAGACCGGGCAGGCGCAAGCGGACTATGAATGGGATACGGCGCGCCAGATTGTGGCGGCCGGCGATCCGCGCTGCCGCAGCCTGGTTTCCCACGCGGGCACGCCGCAGGAATATATCAAGGACCACCAGACCTGCGAGCGGAACGTGCTGAAAAGCGGCCCGCCGGAGCGGCGTTTCGAGGTCAGCGCGATCGATCCATATACCTGCGCCTTTCCCACCATCACCCACTACAATGGCGGCACACGCGAAGAGGCCGAGGCGCTCAAACGCCAGGCCCAGGTGGACGTGGACGAGTGCCTGCGCAAGCGCGATGGCGTGCAGGCGGCAGCCGCGCCCGCGTTCGCCCGGCCCGATCCGGCGGTGCTGGAGGCGGAGCGGCTGCGCGTGGAGAGAGCCGAGGCGCAGCGCCAGTGGGAGATGGAAACGGCGGAGCGTCAGCGTCAGCTCGATGCGCAGGCAGCGGCGCTGGAGGCCGAGCGGCTGGCGATGATCCGCCAGAATGCGCAGCAGTCGATGGCGCAGTCGACCAACGACCTCCGCGGCGCCAACGCCGACTTCAGGCAACAGTCGCAGAGCCTGCAGCAGAGCAATGCCGAACTCGAGGCGTGGCTGAACGGCGAGTAGGCGCGGGCGGACGTTCCCTGTCTAGCGACCCGTGAAACGTGGCGCGCGCTTTTCGACGAAGTGGGCGACGCCTTCCTTGAAGTCTTCGGATTTGAAGCTTGGGGGCATGTCGGCGTTGGCGGCGTCGATGGCCTGGCCGAGGGTCTGGAACTGGGCGGCCCAGATTTCGCGCTTCATTTCGCGGAGCGAGCGCGGCGAGACTTCGGTGGCGAGCATGCGTGCGTAGGCCATGACGTCTTGCTCGAATGTGGCGGCGGGGATCACGCGCGAGACGAGGCCGACATCCTTTGCCTCGGCGGCGTTGATGACGCGGGCGGAGAAGAGCAGGTCGGCCGCGTTGGCGAAGCCGATGAGGCGCGGCAGGAGCCAAGAGATGCCGTGTTCCGCGACAAGACCGCGGCGCGAGAAGGCGGTGGTGAACTTCGCATTGTCGGCGGCGAAGCGGATGTCGCAGTAGAGCGCGATGATGAGGCCGAGGCCGGCGGCGGCGCCATTGATGGCGGCGATGATCGGTTTCTGGACGGCGGGGAACCAGGAATACTGCTTCTGGAAGTTCTCGTTGGCGGTCTTGTCCCACGGTTCGAACGTGCTGCCGGAGCGGCCTGTGGCGTCGCCGGCCTGGATGCCCTGGAGCATGTTCATGTCGGCGCCGGCGCAGAAGCCCTTTCCGGCGCCAGTCAGAATGATGACTTTCACGGCGGGATCTTCGTTGGCGGCGCGCATGGCGGCGCGGACATCGCGGTCCATCTCGCCGCGCCAGGCATTGAGCTTGTCGGGGCGGTTGAGCGTGACGACGGCGACGCCGTCTTCCACGCGATAGAGGATGTCTTCGTAGGTTTTCGTTGCTGTGTCGGCCATGTGCGTTCTCCCGTTGAAGGAAGAGGTTAGCGGGGCGCATCGCAAACGGAAGGGGCAGCGACGATGGACGAACGAGCAATCAGGAATCCTGTTGCAAATGGAAAGGACACGCGCATAACTACGCGCGGGCGCTGGCGCCTTCCGGGCTGTTCCGGAAAAGGATCCAGCGGGTTGGGACGATCACAATGCCAATTCATCGGCAGCGTCTTGCTGCGAACGGCTCTGCGTCGCTTGACGTAGCGCTCAGCCTTACAGGCACAGTCGAACTCAGGAATCCCGAGCTGTGGCTATATATCGGCGGAGCCAATCCGGGGTTCAGGAAAATCCCGCTGAACAACTCGAACGCATCAGCAGCGGACTGGACCGTGGCGGCCGTGGACCCTTCCTTCATCGGCATGAAGGTCTACTGGGACGCAATCGAGCCGCAGCAACCGAGGGCCCTGTACAGGGCGAAACTCGCGGTGAAAGGCGTCGGCAAGCTGCTCAAGCCGCGTGGGGCGTCAGCCAATCCGGCGTCGTTCGACTGCGCGGTCGGCTCGCCGCTACCGCACGCCGGCAGCGAAATGGCGGCAATCGATGTCAAGTAAGATGCGCGTCCTGGTCTCGACGCTTGCGCTGGCAGGCGGCCTGACCTTGCAATCGCTGGCGTCCGCTCACGCGCAGGCCGGCGGACCGACCACGCCTGAAGAAGAGCAGGTTATCCGCTCGAAAAACCCGGACCTGATCGGCTCTTTCGACATCGACACTAGCATACCGGATGCACCGGGATTTGCCGTGATCGGCGTCGAGCCCGCATCCGTGCTGGATCCCGGCATCGAGCCCATCACCTTCGCGTCGCTGAACCAGTTTCTCGACGAGGACAACAATCTCAAGACGGGCTTTGCCGTCGGCGGTACGCCCTACTGGTGGTTCAATCGCGAGAAGAAGCTGGCGGACTATCGCGACGACAAGCAGACGGGCTGGCTGGAGCGCGTGGCCGCGCGTGCATCGATCAGCGCGGCGTTCGCGGATGGCGGCGAAAGCAAGACCGACCGGCTGGGCTTTGGCGTAAAGACCGACCTGCTGGACGATGGCGACTACAGGCGGGACACCGAACTTTACAACTGCGTGGCGGATGCGTATTTCGATATCGGCATGTCCTATCGCACGCAGCAGGGCATGTCGGCGGAAGAAAGCCAGCGGCAGTTTGCAGCCGACGCGCGGCAACAACTGGTGGAAGGCGGCAACGCCAATCCTACGGACGAACAGGTCTTCGAGCTTTCGCTGGAGCTGGAAGAGGCGCACCGGACGCGCGTGGCGGCTGGGCTCGGCACTGTCGAGGCCAAGTCCAAGGCGGACGTGGAGAGCTGCCGCGAAGCGGCGGCCAAGCGGTATGCGGTCAAGCCGTCGCTGATCGTCGCCGCCGGCGTCGGGGTCGATCTCGACAATGGTGATGCGACCGACTGGGAGAAGAATGGCGGCGCCGTGTGGGCGGCCTATCGTCGTCCTTTCGCATTCGGCCAGAAAGCCGAGAAAGATCCAGACACCAACTACTTCACTGTGTTCGGCAAGTACGCCTTCGATGAGAAGGAGACGATCGGCACGGAGGATGTGACGTCCAATGCGGCGGTGGCGGGCCTGATCGGTGGTTATGAAACCGATACCATGAAGATTGCCGTGCAGGTCGGCTACAAATGGGTCGACTATGACGCCAACACGGCGGGAGCCGTTGACGACAACTATAGCGTCTATGCCATCGGGGCTTCCTGGAAGGTCAACAAGGGGCTCTGGCTGAAGATCGACGCCGGAGAGACGGGCGAGCGGCAGGCCGTGACCGACGGAAAGAATAGCTATCTCAAGGTCAGTTTCGCCTACGATATCGGGTGAGGCCGATCCGGACGACCTTTTGATCGTCCACGGATCATCCGCGCAACGAATGTGCGGGTGGAGCGTTTCTCGCGCAGACCTTGTCCTGCGTGGGAGAATGCCATGGCGCTGGAACCACTCGCCGTGCGGCCGCCGCCGCACCCGTATTCACATCCGTTGATCGACTGGGGCTCTGCGATTGCGGGGACCGTGGTGGCTGTGGCCATCGGGTTCGCGCTGCTCGTGCTCGGCGCCGCTATCGGCGCGACGGCGATGAACCCGTGGGAGGGAGCATCTGAACAAGCGCCGGCGTGGACGATCGGCGGCGGGCTCTGGATCATCTTCTCGAACCTCGTTGCGCTGCAGATCGGCGCGTTCGTGGCGGTGCGCGCGGCGCGCTGGCCGGACCATCATTCGGGTATGCTGCAGGGAATGCTGGTGTGGGCCTTGGCCTTCACGGTTGCTGCGGGCGTGCTGGGCTTTGGCGTCTCGAGCGTTCTGGCCGGGAGCGCGGATGCGGTGACGCCGGATGGCATTGCGAGCCGTGTCGTCGATGCGGCGCAGGCCGCGACAGGCGAGGCGACGGGCGCCGCGCAGGAGCTTTCGCCGTCTGAAGTGGACGCGGTGCAGGATGCCGCGGCGCTGACGGCGTGGTGGGCTTTCGCGACGATGGTGCTTGGCGCGGTTGGCGCGATCGCCGGTGGCAAGCTGGGTTCGGAACATCCCGACTGGCATGCGCGCGAACGCGCCGCACGTCCCGTCACGATGGCCGACAAGATCTAGGAGAAAGTCATGTTGAAAGGCGCCGCACTCTGGCTTCTCGGCATTCCGCTGCCGATCATCCTGATCCTCTACCTGATCGGGGTATTGAGATAGCTCTCAATGGATAGTTCGCTATTTGCGGCTCTTGCGCACCAACAGCGCGAGGGCCGCGATGCCGAGGGCCTCAGCGATCATCACGCTGAGCGCGACGGCGAGCTGGTAGGGCTGGATGCCCCACACGAACATCAGCGGCGAGAAGGCGTAGACGCCCACGAGCGGCGCGATGATGACGACGCTGACCAGCACGATCAGGATCGCGACGCGCATCGTCCGTTCGAAGCGGGGTCCGAGCATCAGTCTTCCTTGATCCAGCCCTGCGACGTCAGGAGCACGGAGAATCCCCACGTCGCCAGGAAACAGGCGGCCACGGAAACACCGAAAGCGGGCCAGAAGGCAAGCCCAAGCTTCTGAAGGCCGAGCAGTCCGACGAAAAAGATCAGACCCGGCCAGAACAGCAGGAAGGTCTTCAGCGCGAAGGCGTTGGCGACATCCGTGCCGCCTTTCTGCGCATCGGTGGCGATGATGGCGACGGTGAGGATGGTGGCGAGCGGCAGGGCGACGAGGGCGGCAGCGAGCCAGGTGGATCGCTTGGCGATTTCCGACAGGGCGATGATGAAGGCCGCGGTCGCCGCGCCCTTGCCCACCGTGCCGAGGAAGGCCATCGATGTGATCGTCTTCATGAAGCCGTCAAACATGAGTCCCTCCTGCCTCCCGGGCGGGGAGAGTGGCCGCTGGCGGCGGCAAAGGTCAACCGGCGCAGCCTGCGGCCAACATGGAGGCCGGAAACCAGATGCGGAGCTCGCGCGTTGGTGTTCCGGACTGGCGGGCCGAGGGCCCAGGGAGACTGATATGCTGAAGACAATCGTGATTGCGTGCTGTGCGCTGGTTGGCGCGAGCGGGCTCGCGGCCTGCGAGAAGGCCGGCGAGGATATCGACAGCGCGCTGGAGAAGGCCGATGGCGGGCCGAAGGATATGCGCGACGGAACGTTCGAGAAGGCCGGTGAGGCCATCGACAACACGATCGGCGTGAAGCGCGAGAACGATGCGGATTCGCTGTCCGACGCCGTGGACGGGGATAAGTCGAGCAAGCCGAACTGACCTTGAGACAGGGTTGTCAGCGGGCGGAAGTTCGCGCATCTCCGGCTTCACGCGCTCGCAGACGGCGGGCGGAAGCCGGGGAGTCAGCCTATGTTTTCGCATATCATGGTCGGGACGAACGATATCGAGCGGTCGAAGAAGTTCTATGACGCGGTGCTGGGCACGCTGGGCGTGAAGCCGGGGTTCGTGGACGCCGACAGGCGCGTGTTCTGGCGCACCTCTACTGGCACTTTCTGCGCGACCAAGCCGATCAATGGCGAGCCGGCCTCGTGCGCGAACGGCGCGACGATCGGTTTCGCGGTCGAGACGCCGGAGCAGGCGGACGCGTGGCATGCGGCGGGCATCGCCAATGGCGGCACGGCCATCGAGAACCCGCCGGGCGTGCGCAAGGGCGCGACGATGGAGCTGTATCTCGCCTACCTGCGCGATCCGGACGGCAACAAGATCTGCGCCATGAAGCGGATGGGCTAGCGCAGGTCAGCGCAGCAGGGCGAAGTCCACCACGCGGCCTTCGTCGTCGAGTTCGCATATGGTGTCCACGAGGATGAAGCCTCGGCGGTCGTCCATGCGCATCAGGCCGCGGAATTCGCCGACGTCCTCGTCGTATTGCGGCGAGTTCTGGTAGCGGGCGGAGTCGAAGTCGCGGTCTTCGGCTTCGGCCATGCCGGCGCGGGTGCAGGCGCGGCGGGCGTCGTCGTAGCTGACGCGGGCATAGCGGGCGCGGACGGGCGGCCTGGGTTCGTCGCGGGGAGGCGCGAAGCCGCGATTGTCGATGGCGGGAACGCTCGGTGTTACGAGCGGAGGCGGGACGGCAGCGCGGTCTCGCGCGAGTTCGGCCATCTTCGTGGTGTAGAGGGCATCCTGGTCGGCGCGGATCTGGGCGAGGCGTTGTTCCTCGGCGGCGAGTGCGGCGGCGCGTGCGTCGAGCCGGGCCTTCTCGGCCTTGAGATCGGCGGACTGTTTCGCGAGGCGTTCCTGCTCGGTCTTCTGGGCGGCAGCCTGGCGCGCGATGCGATCCTGCTCGGCCTTGAGGCTGGGCGATGTCGTGGCGACCGGCTTGGCGACCGTCACGGGCTTGGCCGGCTTGGCTGCCGTGACCGGCTTCGCCGGCTTGACCACTGTGACCGGCTTCGCCGGTTGGGGCGCGGGTTGCTGGCTCGGGATGCGCAGGGGCGGCGGGCCGCCGTCGAGTTCGGGCACGTCTTCCTGCGCGTGGGCGGGAAGGCATCCGAACATCGCTGCGGCGAGCGCCGCTATCATGAGATGTCTGGCCATTGTGGGAGTGTGCGGGTTCCACCCAGAACCGGAGATGAACGGTCTGTTGGAATGGGTAGGCGATGCAGCGCCGCCTGCTATTTCTTCTTCGGGTTGGCGACCTTGGCTTCGAGCCAGGCGACTGCGGCCTTGTAGGACTTGTAATCGCTGGAGTTGAGGTCGAGCAGGTGCGGGCGGTGGTCCGTATCGAAGACGTAACGGCTTTCGACGTGGCCGGTGAGATAGAGCAGGAAGGCGCCCATCGAGTAGCGGACGGTGTCGTCGCCGGAGACGCGCGCGTTGCGCATCAGCTGTTTCATCACGGCGGGCGTCTGGTGTTGCTCGGCGATGTCGTAGAGGCGGTCGAGGGCGCCGGACATTGAGGCGGCGCGTTCCAGCTTTTCGATGAAGCGTTCCTCGATTTCGGCGGTCCAGCCTTGGCTGGCGATGTCGTCGTAGAAGGCTTCGATGCCGGCGCCGTCGGTCTGTGTTTCGGCGGCCTTGCCGACGCGCTTGATGGCTTTCGGCGTGCCGAGGGCGCGGAGGGCTTCGACGTCGCGCCAGTCGAGGGAGTCGCTGGCGCAGATCTCGTCGGTGAGGAGGGTGCGTTCTTCCTCGGTGACTTCGGAGAGGGCGGCGATGTCATAGGGCGTGCCCTCCTTCCACGCGTCGTAGTCGATGTTCATCGACTGCTTGAAGCGGGTGTAGGCGGGCGAGGGATTTTTCGGTGGGAGAGACATGGCACGCAGCTGGTTGCTGCGTGTTGAGTAGCGTGCGCACGCCGGAGGCGCCAGTGAGTACGCGCTCGTGGTTCGACGGATGGCCCTGCGGGCCTGCTCACCATGAGCGCTAAACTGCTATTGTCCTTGTGGCGCTCATCCTGAGCAGCACGCGGTGCGTGCATCCGTCGAAGGACGACCGCGTGTTCAGGCCTGGATGTCGACGAGCTGGCCGGTGGGTTGCGGCTCGGGCTTGGGCTCCGCGGCCTTCACCGGCTCGGGCTTCGCGGTGGGATCAGGAGCGGCGACCTTCACGTCGAGCGGTTCGGACTGCTTCGCCCTGACGGCGGCTTCGGCGCGGGCGGAGCGTTCGTCGGCGGCGGCGGTTGCGCGCGCGGCTTCCTGTTCGGCGGCCATGCGATGCATCGCCTGCGCGTACAGTAGCTCCCTGATCTGGGCGGCGTAGCGGACCGAAACCGGACCGATAGCGCCTGGGGCGCCGGCACTCATGGATACACTCCTACACTCGGCATTATCTGCCGGTGCGGTGAATCGCGCGTAAACGCTATTCGGGCTTTTGGCCGGTTTTAAAGGGCAGAATCGTTAACGCAGAAAGCGGTTTGATTCAGGAAGTGACCTTGCGGAGGGCGTGGGGACGCCGGCTAGAGGTTCTCCTTGAACCATTTCACCATGGCGGCGTAGGCCTGCGCGCGATGGCCGGTGTCGCTGAAGCCGTGGTCGCCGCCCTTGATGATGACCATTTCTGTTTTCACGGTCGCTGCCTTCAGCGCGTCGTGGATCGACTGGCCAGAGGACAGCGGAACCAGTTCATCGGCATCGCCGTGGACGATGAGGGTCGCCGGGTCTTTCGCGTCGACGAAGAGGATCGGCGAGATCGTGGCGGCCTGGTCGACGGGGAAGTCGAGCGCGGGGAAGCGGTCGTTCGGGCCCGTCATGCGTCGGAGATCGACGGGCGGGTAATAGGCGACGACGGCCTTGATGCGTGAGGCGCCGCGGAGGACGGGATCCTTCGCGGCGGGATCGCCATCGTCTCCGTTGAGGCCGAGCATCAGCGAGAGGTGGCCGCCGGCGGAACCGCCGAAGACGCCGAGGCGCCTGGCGTCGATGCCGTAGGTTCCGGAGTTGAGCGAGATGTGGCGCAGGGCGCGCTTCACGTCGGCGTGTGCTTCGGGAACCTTGAAGCGCGGAGCCGAGCCGTGGTGGACCGGGATCACGGTGATGCCGGCGTCGAGCAGCGCGCGGAACTGGTTGACGCGCGTGTCGGGATCGGCCCAGCGCGAGACCCAGCCGCCGGACACCATATACAGCACCGCCGAGCCGTTTGCGTTCGAGGGCTTGATGACGTCGTACACGTTGGCCATGCCATCGTGGTGGCCGTAGACGACGTCGCGGAAGATGGTGAGGCCCGCAGTGGACGCAGCGGGCGCGCTGTCCGGCATGCCCGCTGTGATGCGTTGCGGCGCGGGCTGCGCGACTTCCAACCGTTCCGGTTCGCGAATGACTTCGCGGTCCTCGGTGACGATCAGGCAGCCGCCAAGCGTGAAGGTCGCGCAGAGCGCGAGCATGGACGCGAGCTTCATTGACAGTGTCTCCCCGAGAGGGCCTGTAGCCCTTCCTTGTTTGGCACCAAGAAGAGCGCCGCGAAGTGATCGCGTCAAGGTTCGGTTTTGCTTGGCGCCGCTCACCTCGCCGTGACAGACTTGAGGGACAGAGACGCAATATTGGGGGTGAGGCGTGCCTGGCTATCAACCCGACGGATGGCGAACCGTGACGCCGCGTATCTTCACGGACGATGTGCGGGGGCTGATCGCCTTTCTGCGCGCGGTGTTTGGCGCGACGGGGCGGCAGGCGGCGGGACGGCCTGCGGAAATGCACATCGGCGACAGCATCGTGATGGTGAGCGACGATTGCGTGCGCGAGGCGGCGGGCGCGTGCCTCTACATATACGTTGAAGACGCGGACAAGACGTATCGCAAGGCGATTTCGGCCGGCGCGAAGTCGATCGAGAAGCCGCTCGACACGCCTTATGGCGACCGGCGCGCCGTGGTTAAGGACAGCTGGGGCAATACCTGGCAGATCGCGACGCGGCAGCAGGCGGAAGCGCGCACGCTGGCGCGGGCCGTGAAGGTGCGCTGACTGGGCCATCTGAATGGGCCATCTGACTGGGCCATCTGACTGGGCCATCTGACTGGGCGATCCATGGCGGCCTGGGTGACCTATCTCACGCGATCACTGGCAGATCGGATCGGCCTCCGGCGGAACCCTGATGCGTATCTCGACAAGCGCGTCATCGTAGGCGTTACCGTGCTCGACAAGGACGGCGCCCTCATCGAGCAGTTTCAGGTTCATGGACGGATCGCCAGCATCAGCGATTTGGACGGCGTGGTTATCGTAAAACCTGACGCGGGCCGTTTCACGCTGCCGCCGAGCCTGCAGTGGCTGCGTCCGGCGCGTCCCGGCGAGTACCGGCTGCGATCGACGGGCGAGACGGTTATCGATCCCGACTATCTCATGAGCACGACGCTCTCGGATTCGACAGAGGAGCGCGTGCACGAACTCAAGTCGGTGGGATTCACGGGCCCATATTCACAATAGCTTCTGACTGAAGCTGCTGCTGACAGACTGCTGTCAGCAGGCCGGGCGTATAAACATCGCATCAGATGTGAGGACCGCCGATGACCGTCTCTGGGACCATCCATGTGAGCTGCCATTGCAAGGCGACGCGGATCGAGCTGCCGCATCCGCCGAAGTCGGCGAAATCGTGCAACTGCACGTTCTGCGCGAAGGCGGGGGCGGTGTGGGGTTACTATTCGCCGGATGAGGTGAAGATCGTCTCGGCGGATCATGACCTGATCTATTCGGCGAGCAACAACATCAACCAGCACCATTTCTGCGGCCGCTGTGGCGGCAACACGCATGGGGATTCGCCGGACTGGGCGTCGATATACAATATGGACGGGACGCTGAAGGACGGCGCCGAGGGACCGATGCCGAAGACGCGCGTCTTCGCCGCAAACATGCGGATGGCGGACGACTTCGATGTCGAGACGCTGGACGTCGAGAAGATCGACGGCCGGAATAATTGGTGAGGTGGCCTGAGCAGGCCGACCCCCTCCTGACCTCCCCCTTTCAGGGGGAGGAACCTTGTTACGTGAACCTACCTATCGACGAAGCGCGGTGACGCATCCGGGTCCCTCCCCCTGAAATGGGGAGGACAGGTGGGGGTCGGTTAGCGGATGACGCCGGTGAGAGAAGCGGTGCTATACTGGGCATGCAAGGAGTTCCGCATGCAGCTGCACCAGTCCACGTGGCAGGAAATCGATGAGTACCTGACGCGGTCCAAGGGGATCGTGGTGCCGATCGGGTCGACGGAGCAGCATGGGCCGAACGGCTTGCTGGGGACGGATGCGATGTGTCCCGAGGTGATTGCGAAGCGGGCTGGGGATGCCAGCGGCGTGCTGATCGGGCCGACGTTCAATGTCGGGCAGGCGCAGCACCATCTCGGGTTCTCGGGCACGATCTCGCTGCGGCCATCGACGATGATCGCGGCGATGGAGGACTGGACCGCGAGCCTGATGCGGCACGGGTTCGAGCGCATCTACTGGTTCAATGGGCATGGCGGGAATATCGCGACGATCAACGCGGCGTTCGCGGACATCTATGGGCAGGCGAGCTTCAGCGGAGCGCGGGGCAATGAGAAGCCGGTGCGGCTGAGCCTGCGCAACTGGTGGGAACTGCCGGGCATCGGCGAGCTGTGCCGGGAGATGTTTCCGGTCGGTGAGGGACAGCACGCGACGGCTTCTGAAGTGTCGGTGACGTATGCGGCGTATCCCGAGGCGGTGAAGCGGGTGGAGATGTCGCCGAAGATCGCGCCGACGGGTCCGATCCTCGATGCGGACGATTATCGCCGGCGTTTTCCGGACGGGCGGATCGGCAGCGATCCAAGCCAGGCGACGCCCGAGAAAGGCGAGCGGCTCATTGCTGCTGCGGCGAAGGCGATGATTGCGGACTATCAGTCATTCCTGAAGGCGGCGTAGGCGGGCGCCAGGCCCAGCGCGCCGACAGGGCGCCGATGCCGATGGTCAGCACCACATCGAGCGCGAGCTTGAGCCAGGTGAAGACGCCCGGCGCGCCATCGGATCCGAAGGCGAGGCCTGCCGGGCTGAATCCGTCGGGTATGTAGGACGGTCCGCTCCAGAGCTTCACAACAAGGTAGGCGACCTCGACCGCGCTGATGATCGCGCCGCCAGCGGCGCCCAGCAGTGCGGCGCGGTGGCGTGTCCATGTCTCATCGCGATGGAAGATCTGCCAGAGCGGGATACCGACAACAATGACAACCGTTGTCGCGACCATCACTGCAATCGCGCCCAGCCACGCCGCGCCGACGACGAAAAAGAGCAGGCCTATGAAGACGTCGCCGAGCGGCGGTATGCGAACATAGGGAAGGGCGACGAGAAGCGGAGGCGCGAGAACAACCGCAATCGACAGAAGCGCCGAAACCAGCGCAACACGAAAAAGAAAATCCCCGGCATTCTGGGGGCGGCCTTGCTGAAGGGTGTCTTCGGCGCTCATCCCGACTGTCCCGCCTGACGGCGATGAAGATGGGATGCGCCGATGCCGCGGACCATGCGGCGGATTGGCGCCTAGGCCATCACGTCGAGGAGGAGGGCGCGGTGTTCGCCGAGGCGGGCGCGGTGGCCGCGCTCGAGGAGATCAGCGACGTTGCGCGCTTTCTGGATACGGCGATCGGAGCGCTTGGCTTCGAGATAGATGGCGTGCTGGCGCATCGTCATCGGGTTGATGACGGTGGCATCGCGAACGCCCTGGAGATCGAACGACATGGGCCAACCCTTTGCAGCCGGAATTCCGGCGACTGCATGAGGATGACAGATGCGCGTGAAAGACGCGTGCGGACGCGCATGGTGATTGCGCGTTAATGGTCAATTCGCCGGTAAGGATTGGCTAGGCGAGCACGTCGATGATGAGGCCGCCGGCCGAAGGCTTCGGGCGGGGCGGGTTTTCGGCGGCGCGCTCGGCGACGGTGGGGCGTATCGCGGCGGAGGCTTTCGCTTCCTCTATGCGCGTGTCGCGGCGGGCGTCGGCGCGCGAGAGCATGTACTGCACGGCGGCTTCACGCGAGGCTTCGCGGCGGCTTTCTTCGGCGGCCCTTACGGCCAGGGGAGCATCGACAGGCATGGCGCACTCTTCAGCGGCCGCAACACGCGGCGCGAGGCCCAGAGTGTAGGAAACAGGTGTATCCAGACTGTAGGACGGCCGGAAAACTTCACGCGACAAAACAAGGTCCTGCTAACCAGAAATGTAGGACGCAGCTGATTTAATTCGTATGGGCTCCGGGCCGGGGTATATTGTCTCAAGGTCGACAAGTGGGTCAGCGCGAGGCGCTTGGCCACACATCGCGAAGAGAACAGACCAGAGACGCCTTCGCACCGACGCGCTTGCCGGCCTGATCAATCAACAGAGCTGTTGTCCGCCCTCGTCCTTCGAGACGCGCGCTTGCGCGCGCTCCTCAGGATGAGGGCTTCGGCGGCGGGAACCGGAGACAGCGATGAGACCATTCTGGAAGCGCGAGGCGAAGACGGCCTTGCCGATGACGACGATCTCGGACCTGCGCGCGGCGCAGTGGTCGGGGATGGACGAAGGCGCTGATGGACAACGCGGCGCGGCCATCGGGCGCGCTGGTTTATTCGAGCGAGCTTGAGCTGACCGAGGAGCAGCGGGCGGAGCTGAGGGCGGAGCTGAGCGAGCGGCACATCGGGGCGATGAATGCGGGGCGGCCGATGGTGCTGTCGGGTGGGCTGGAGTGGAAGCCGATGAGCTTCACGCCGGCGGACATGGATTTCGTGGAGCAGCGCAACATGGCGGTGCGGGAGATCGCGCTGGCGTTCGGCGTGCCGCCGATGCTGCTGGGGATACCGGGGGATGCGACCTACGCGAACTATCGCGAGGCGAACGCGGCGTTCTGGCGGCTGACGGTTCTGCCGCTGGTGAACAAGGCTGCGCGGGCGATCTCGGGATGGCTCTGGGAGCGGGTTGGCGGGGCGGTTGCGCCGGATCTCGAGGGCGTGCCGGCGTTCCAGGCGGAGCGCGCCGAGCAGTGGGCGCGGATCGAGGCGGCAAGTTTCCTGACAGTGGAGGAGAAGCGGCGGATGGCGGGGGTGGGTGAGTAGCGAGCGACGCGTGGTGAGTGGTGAATAAGGGCGGCGCGAGCCGCCCTTTTCTTTTGGAGAAGGAGAGACTGATGAATTCTGTCGTGCAGTACCTGTTCGCGAGGTTGCGCGAATTCTCGACCTGGCGCGGTGTCGCCGCGCTGGCGGCGACGGCGGGCGTGCTGGTCGCGCCCGAGCAACTCGATGCGGCCTACAAGGCCTTCGTCGCGGTGCTGGGCGTGATCGCTGTCTTCACGCCGGCGAAGAAGGAAGTCCGCTAGGGCGCGCGGGGCTCGCGGCGGAGCGTGAGGCCCAGTTCGTGCGCGCGTTCGAACACCTGTTCGGGCGTGCGGGAGAGGCGCTGGGCGATGTCGGCGGTTGCGGTGTTGGCCCGGGCGAGACGGCGGAGTTCCTGTTCCTGAGCGACAGTCCACGGATGCGTGGAGGTGCGGATGCGGGAGGTCATTGGCTGCTCCTTCTTGCCAAGGTCTGGCTTACAAAGGTTGGGCGTCCCCCAAGGGCCTGCATTCGATCTGGGGCCGTGAAGCGGGAAGTCAACCTTTCGACGCGGAGCGCGGCAGCATCCGCTCGCTTCGCGAGCAGCCCCCTCCGTCTTGCGCTTCGCGCAATCCACCTCCCCCGCCTTCGGCGGTGGAGGACTTCTTCTGACCGCTCAACCTGGAGAAGGCCGGGACCGGCAGGGCGCGAAGGTTTGCACGGGCTGGCGGCGGCATGCCGCAGCCCGGAACAGGGATCGCTTTCTGTCTTGGTCCCGGCCTTCGCCGGGTTGAGCGGAATTCTTCCTGCCCAGTGGAATCGAGTCAGGCCAGTACGGACAGACTCATCAGGCCGATGACGACGACGGCGATGAAAATACGCTGCGCCATTGGAACAGACTCCCGTTGCTTGCTCACCTTGGGTGGGCACGTCGTAGGCGTCGTGAAGGTCAGGATTATTCCGCGGCAACGTGGTAGTGGGCGGCATGGGCGACAGGCTCAGACTCGTTCCAGACTGGCCGCGAAGGAGCGGACATCGTGGGCAGAGGCGGCGTGTAAGCCGGACGCTGTTCTGCGACCGACCGCACCACGGCTGTGTGGTGCATCAGGAAGTCCGCCATGTTCACGATGTCCGCCGGGGTATAGTTGGCGAAGGCGTGCTCAAGGAAGCGCGCAGCCAGCAGCATCTCCTTCGGCGAGCCGAGAGGCGCGGTGGCAGGCAGCCGGCGCGTGGCGCCGTGCGGCAGGATGAAATGCGAGAACCAGGCGTGATCTTCCGGCGCCAGACGCAGGCGCGGCTCCGGAAGGCGGCCGATCGCCCGGCGCATCAGCAGGCGGTCGAGCCGGTTGCGCAATGAAGGGGTCGGCACGCGATCACGCGCGAAGGCGATGAACATCGAGAGGGTGGCGAGCCGCTGCTGACCATCGAGCAGCGTGGAAACGCCGCCGTTCTGGGGGCAGACAGTGATGATGCCCAAGTAGAGGCGTTCCTCGGGAACGTCTTCCTCGTCGATTGAATCCCGCGCTGCTGTTTCGAGATCGACGACCAGCTGGGCGACCTGTTGTGGCCCCCAATGGAAGCCTGGCCGCGCTGGTCCGCATCGGTAGCGCAACGAGCCAGCGAAGAGGCTACGCACGCTGACGATATCCGCCCGCTTCAATTGGAAACTCCCGAACACGCACTAACGCGCCGCCCAGCCCGGAAGTGAGACTCTTCTAGCAGAGGATTTCAGAATGATCGACAAAAAAATCACATGGGCTCTCATTCTCGCGCTGACTGTTGAATCCGCAGGTGTGTTTGCGTGGGCGGGCGCCACCGGCGAGCGGTTGAGTGAGCTCGAGATGCGCGTTTCGGCGCAGGCGGAGATGGCGGTGCGGCTGGCGCGAGTCGAAGTGCAGCTGGAGCTGGCGGCGGCGCAGCTCGAACGGATCGAGCGGAAGCTGGATCGTCAGCCAACCTAGATTTGGCGGCGCGCGGCATGGCTCGGCCATCCGCTTTTCTTATCAAGAGGCAGGCAATGAAAACGGAGTCCCTCGTCATCGAGGGCTATGCGTCGCTTTTCGGGGTCGAGGACCTGGCGGGCGATGTGGTGCGGGCGGGCGCCTTCGCGCGGACGCTGAGACGGCGCGGCGAGGTTCGAATGCTGCTGAGCCATGCCGGTGGCAGGCTGGCTGGGCGGTGGACAACGATGCGTGAGGACGGCCGCGGGCTGTTCGTGCGTGGGCTGGTGACCGGCGAGACGCCGGCGGGGCGCGCCGCGCTGAGGCTGATCGCGGATGGGACGATGGATGGGCTGTCGATCGGCTTCATCGCGCGTGACTGGTCGCCACGGGTACGAAGAGGGCGGGAGCTGCGGGAGATCGAGCTGCGGGAGATCTCACTGGTGACGTCGCCGATGTTGCCGTCGGCGCGATTCGCGGCGGCGGGCGGCGTCGAGGCTCTCCGGAATGTGCGGGTGGGCTGACGCTAGGGAACTCTTTCCGCAAGGGGAAAGCGGGCGTAGCATCCAGGCAGCAGATCGCGCCTATCACCGCTAAAGCGGGGCGGCGCGGCAGGAGGAGCCACGCCATGAAGATCAAACTACTCGCCGCCACCGCGCTCTCATGCGCCGTGATGATCGGCCCGCCCGCTTTCGCGCAGCAGGGACAGTCGGCTGCAGCGCCGCAGCAGGCCGCGCTGACCTCGAACGCCAATGACGGGCAGCGCCATGAAGCCGGTTACGCCGCGCCGAAAACGAAGTGGGGCGCGCCCGACCTTCAGGGCTTCTGGAACAACACGTCGCTGACGAACCTGCAGCGTGGCGGAGACGCCAAGAGCCTCGCGCTGACGCCGCAGCAAGCTGACAGGCTGGTCAACCGCAACATCCTGGTGGTGCTGAGCAAGGACGACGAAGCGCAGGCCGGCAAGGACCCGAACAACCTCGACCTGCTAAAGGACAAGAACAACGACCGCGGCTACAACGCGTTCTGGATCGATCCAGGCACGAAGATGGCGACGGTGAAGGGCGAGCTGCGCTCGTCGTGGATCACGGAGCCGGCGACGGGCCGCATTCCGTACAAGCCGGGCGCGGCGCGCGGCGGCGGCTATGCGATCACCAATTTCGACGGGCCGGAGACACGTCCGCAGGCCGAGCGCTGCATCATCGGCTTCTCGGGTTCGTACGGGCCGGTGATGAACAACGGCATGTACAACTCGACCATGCAGTTCGTGCAGACGCCGACACATGTGATGATCCAGGTGGAGATGATCCACGACGTTCGTGTCATCCCGACATTCGCCACCGCCGACGAAGCGCGGAAGAGCTTCGCACCGCTTCCGAAGTGGGGCGGAGATTCGGTCGGCTGGTATGAAGGCGACACGCTGGTGGTCGAGACGCGCAACCCGCATCCGAGCCAGCGCGCGATGATCTCGGACAAGGGCAAGCTGATCGAGCGCTTCTCGCGCTGGAACGAGCGCCAGATTCTCTACGCATTCGAGGTGGACGATCCGACGCTCTACAGCGCGACCTGGAAGGGCGAGATGGCGCTGAACGCGTCCGATCCGATCTATGAATACGCCTGCCACGAGGGCAACTACGCGATGGCCGGCATTCTCGGCGGCGCCCGTGAGCTGGAGAGCCAGGGCAAGGTGCCGGGCATGGGTCCCGGCATTGCAGCCGGCCTCGTGCTGCCGCGCGACGAGACGGGCGGCGAGGGCTTCAACTAGAGCTTTGGGCGGACGGGACCACGAAAGGGCGCGGCGAGGGCTGCGCCCTTTTGCATTGGCGCGAGAATGTCGCCGCCTTCCGGAGCGGCAGGGCGAAACAGGATTGGACTTGGCGTGTGCGCGCTGGTCTGATCGCGTTGCGGACTTCAAGAAGAGAGGCTTGCGATGATGCGGAAGCTGATGGCGTGCAGTGCGCTGGCGATGGTTCTGAGCGGCGTCGCCGTGGCGCAGCAGGGCTATCAGTCGCCCAAGACATCTTGGGGCGTGCCTGACATCCAGGGTCACTGGAACAGTACGTCGATCACCAGCCTGCAACGGCCGGCGGGTGTCCAGAAGCTGACGGTGAGCGAGAAGGAAGCGGGCGAGATTGTCGAGGACAATCCGCTGATCATGCTGACGCGGCTGGAAGAGGCTTCGCAGGGGGCCGATCCCAACAACACCGAGATCCTCGCCGACAAGAATGCGGATCGCGGCTACAATACATTCTGGATCGATCCGGGCACGAAGCTGGCGACGGTGAAGGGCGAGCTGCGCACGTCGTGGATCGTGGACCCGCCGAACGGGCGCATACCGTTCAAGAAAGGCGCACAGCGTTCGGGCGGAAGCCCGCAGGCGGCGTCGGGGTTGAATTTCGACCGGCCTGAGACACGGCCGCTTTTCGAGCGATGCTTCATGACCGAGTCGATGGGCGGCCCGGTGATGCAGAACGCGATGTACAACTCGACGCTGCAGATCGTTCAGACGCCTGGCGCGGTGATGATTGTTGTCGAAATGGTGCATCATGCGCGCGTGATCCCGATTTTCGCGAATGCGTCGGCGGCGAAGCACGGGCCGGATACGATTCCGAAATGGACGGGGGATTCCGTCGGCTGGTATGAGGGCGACAAGCTGGTGGTGGAGACGCGCAATGTGCATCCGCTGCAGCCGAGCCTGATCTCCCCGACGGGAACGGTGACCGAGCGGTTCTCGCGCTGGTCCGACGGGCAGGTGCTTTACGAATTCACGGTGGATGATCCTTCGCTCTATACTCAGCCCTGGCGTGGCGAGATGGCGCTGAACCAGTCGCAGCCGATGTACGAGTTCGCCTGCCATGAGGGGAACTATGCAATGCCGGGCATTCTCGGCGGCGCGCGTGTGCTGGAGTCGAAGGGCATAACGCCGGCGTTGGGGCCGGGCATCAATGCGGGTCTTGCTCCGCGCGCCAAGAACTGATGGCACAACGCCAACCGTTCGAACCATCCATCTGAATTTCAACTCCTTGCCGTTGGCAGTGGAGTGCTCGACGCTGTCGCTTCGCGGCGCCGATGACTGATTGAATCGAAGCAACAACAGGAAACCCATGACAATCGAGACGAAGATGAGCGCGCCTGCGGGCGCGAATGTGGACATGCGGGCGGCGACGGCGGAGATGATGGCGGCGTTCGAGGCGCTGAAGGCGTCGAACGATGCGCGGATCGAGGAGATCGAGAAGCGCGGGGCGGCGGATCCGCTGCTGGACGCCAAGCTGAAGAAGATCGAGCAGGCGCTGGACCGTCAGCGTTCGGCGGTGGAGCGGCTGGCGCTGGAGCAGGCAAGGCCGGCGATCGGGGAAGATCCGCGCAAAGGCGATCCCGAGCACAAGTCCGCCTGGGGCGCATATCTGCGCAAGGGCGATGACAGCGGCATTGCGCGGCTGGACCTGAAGTCGCTGAATGTCGGGACGGAGGCGCGGGGCGGGTATGTGGCGCCGCCGGAGCTGGATCGTCTGATCGAGCAGCGGCTGATGGCGTCGTCTCCGATGCGGCAGATCGCGAGCGTGCGGCAGACATCGGCGACGGTGTTCAGGAAGCCGGTGAGCCTGGGGACGACGTCAGCGTGGGCGGCGGAGACGGGATCGCGCACGGAGACGACGGCGCCGACACTGGACCTGCTCGAATTCCCGGCGGCGGAGCTTTATGCGATGCCGGCGGCGACGCAGACGCTGCTCGACGATGCGTATGCAGATGTCGACGAGTGGCTGGCGGATGAAGTCGAGGCGAGTTTCTCGACGCAGGAGTCGACGGCGTTCGTGACCGGCGATGGGTCCAACAAGCCGAAGGGCTTCCTGAGCTATGACATGATCGCGGATGCGAGCCATGCGTGGGACAAGATCGGCTTCATCCTGTCGGGCGGCGCGGGGGCTTTCGCCTCCAGCAATCCGGCGGACAAGTTGATCGACCTGGTCTATGCGCTGAAGAGCCAGTTCCGGCCGAATGCGCGGTTCGTGATGAACCGGCGCACGGTGTCGGCGGTACGCAAGCTGAAGGATGCGGATGGCAACTATCTGTGGCGTCCGGGCTCGGCGGGCGAGGCGGCGAGCCTGCTGGGCTATCCGGTGACCGAGATCGAGGACATGCCGGATATCGCGGCGAACGCGTTCTCGATTGCCTTCGGCGATTTCCGGCGTGGGTATCTGATCGTCGATCGCCAGGGCGCGCGCGTGCTGCGTGATCCCTACTCGCTGAAGCCGTACGTGTTGTTCTACACGACCAAGCGCGTGGGCGGCGGGGTGCAGAACTTCGACGCGATCAAAGTGATGAAGTTCGCGGCATCGTAAATTGACGCGGACCTAACTCGACGGCTGCACGGGTGGCGATTAGTTTCACCCGTGCAGCTGGAGAGTCGCGATGGGCGTTGCTTCGCCGGATCTAATGGCAGGCGCTTTTGCAGAGAGGTTCAATGCGGGTGACGCCGCTGGGTTCGCGCAGCTGTACACGGAGGACGCCATCTTTACCTATGATGGCGCGGAGAAGGCTGTGGGGCGCAGGCAGATCGAAGGCGCGCTGGCCGGGTTCATGATGGCGGGACTGAAATTCCAGGGCGAGAATGTCGGCACCTACGTGGTGGGCGACACGGCGCTGACGCGTTTCAAGTGGGAGCTGCGGGACAAGGACGGCGTGGTGATGGGGCGCGGCATCTCGGCGGAGGTGCAGCGGCGCGGCGCGGATATGCTGTGGCGGTTGCTCATCGACGATTCGGGCGGCGGCAGCCGGACCACTTGATCTTATGCGCTTCGTCAGGATGATGCCGCCTCGAACAAGGGGAGCGGATCATGGGCGTAGCGTCACCGGAATTGATGGCCGAAACTTTCGTGCAGCGGTTCAACGAGCGCGATGGCGCGGGCTTGCTGGCGCTGTATGGGCCGGATGCTGTGTTCACGTTTGACGGCGTGGCGTTTGCGCGGGGGACGGCCGAGATCAAAGGCGCGCTGGACGGGTTCCTGGCTTCGCCGATGCGACTCAAGGGCAAGTACGAGAATGTGGTGACGGCCGGCGACACGGCGCTGTGCAACCTGCGCTGGGAGATGCTCAACGAAGAGGGCTGGATCGACCAGGACGGGCTGTCGATCGAAGTGCTGAAGCGCGGAGGCGACGGGCTGTGGCGCTTCCAGATCGACGATGCGACTGGCGCGTCGCGCGGGCGGGAGTAGCCGACGACGATAGGTTTGTGCGCTGAGCGCATCCTTCGAGACGATCGCATCGAGAAAATTCCGCGGCTGAAGCGGCGGACCTGCGATCCCTCAGGATGAGGTCAGTTGAAGGCGCCCACCGGCCTCATCCTGAGGGATTGGCCCGCAGGGCCAATCGTCTCGAAGGATGTGTTCGGGCCAAGACGATGCCGGCGGCTGCCCAGCTATCTCGGCTGCATGCGAATGCCGCCGTCGAGGCGGACGGATTCGCCGTTGAAGTAGCCGTTCTCGATCATGAGCATGGCGAGGGCGGCGTATTCGGGCGGATCGCCGAGGCGTTTGGGGTTGAGGACGGTGGCGGAGAGGGCGGCCTTGACGTTCTCCGGAGCGCCGGCGAGCAGCGGGGTGTTGAAGAGGCCCGGCAGGATCGTGTTGACGCGGATGCTTTCGGTTGAGAGGTCGCGCGCGATCGGGAGCGTCATGCCGACGACGCCGCCCTTCGAGGCGGCGTAGGCGGCCTGGCCGATCTGACCGTCTTGGGCGGCGACGGAGGCGGTGTTGACGATTGCGCCGCGGTCGCCGTCTTCCAGGACGGGGAGCGAGAGCATGCCGGCGGCGGATTTCGCGATGCAGCGGAAGGTGCCGACCAGGTTGATCTGGATGATGCGGTCGAAATTCTCGAGCGGGTGCGTAGTGATCTCGCCCGTATCTTTCTTGCGGCCGGCGGTCTTCACGGCGATGCCCGTGCCGGCGCAGTTGACGAGGATGCGTTCCTGCCCGTTGGCGGCGCGAGCCTTGGCGAAGCCGGCGTCGACGGAGGCCTCGTCGGTCACGTTCACGTTGCAATAGACGGCGCCGGTTTCGGCGGCGAAGGCGTTACCTGTCTTCTCGTTCATATCAAAGATCGCGACCTTCACGCCCTTGGCGCGGAGAGCCTTCACGGTCGCGCCGCCGAGGCCTGAAGCGCCGCCGGTGACGATGGCTGAAATGGAGCTGTCGAGTTTCATGGCGGTTCCTCACGCAGGTCGTTTGACGTTCGCGGAAGGTCTTAGTCCCGGGAAATGCGCGCGCCTAGTGGTGACGTAACGTTAGGCGGGCGGACCCGTGAGTTCGATGGTGATGCCGTTGGGATCCTTCACGAAGCACTGGCGGCCGAAGCCGCTGGGGATATGCGACCACCGATAGGGAATGCCGAGCTGGTCGAGGCGCGCTAGGGCGTCGTCGAAATCCGGCGCGGTGAAGGAGATGTGATCGAGAGCGCCTTCGGGATCGCGAGGCTGGGGGCGCTCGACAAGATGGATGACGGCCTGTGTGCCGGCATAGAGCCAGGCGCCGGCGAAGGGGAAGTCCGGGCGCGGGCCAATCTTCAGGCCGACGACGCCGACAAAGAAGTCGATCGTCTCCTGCAGCTTCGCTGTCGAGATGTTCGCGTGATTGAGGCCGGTGATCATCGGCAGCTCCCGTCTGGGCGCACAGCCTAGGACGGAATTCAGAAGGAAAACAGGAATGATCGTGACGACGCTGGCGCCGCCGGCGGCCGAACCCGTGGGGCTGGCCGAGGCGAAGGACTATTTGCGCATTGGTGGCGATGGCGAGGATGGGCTGGTTGGCTCGCTGATCGCAGGCGCCCGGGAGCGGATCGAGGCGCAGGTTGGCGTGGCGATGATCTCGCGGGCGCTGCGTGTGACGATGCAGGGCTGGCCGCGTGGGGTGGTAGAGCGGCGCACGGTCGACCTGCCGGTGAGGCCGGCGGACGAACTGGTCGCGGTGCGTGTGTTCGATGCGTATGGCGTGGCGGAGGATGTGACCGGGCGGTTTGTGCTGCCGCGCGGACGGTCGGCGCGGCTGGTCTGGGTGAATGGCGCATTCCCTTGGCCCGGGCAGCGAGTGAACGGAATCGAGATCGATTATTCGGCCGGGTTCGGGGAAACGGCGGATGATGTTGCGGAGGGGCTGCGGCTCGCGGTGAAGCGGCTGGCGGCGCATGCCTATCATGCGCGGGATGCCGACACGATTGCGGGGCCATTGCCGGCGGATGTGGCGGGACTGATCTCGCCGTGGCGCAGGGTGCGGTTGTGAGCGGGGCGGAGAACGCGCTGGAGGGTGCGATAATTGCGGCGTTGCGGGCGGATGTGGGCGTGAGGGAGTTGCTGGGCGACCCGGTGCGGGTGGCGGAGGCGGATGCGCCGTCGCCGGCCTATCCGTTTCTCGAGATCGGGCGGCATGTGAGTGAGCCGTCGGGCGGGGTCGAGGCGGAGGCGAGCGAGCATCGCGTGGATATTGTCGTCGTGTCGCGGGACATTGGCGGGAGGCAGGCGAAGCAGGCACTGGCGGCGGTGCGTGCGGCGTTGACGGGAGCAGCGCTGGAGATGGAGGGCTGGCGGTGCGTGCTGCTGGTTCCGCTGTTCGCGGATGCGACACGCCAGAGGGTGGGTCTCTGGCGCGCGCTGTTGCGGATAAAGGCGGCGGTGGAGTCGGCCTAGATCGTGTCGGCCTTCGACTTGGTCCAGCTGTAGAGCGCCCAGGTGAGGCCGAAGAAGCCGACGATGCCGGCGATCATCGGATAGGGCCCGACCCAGAAGGAGTCGGTGGGCACAAGGCCGAACGGCGCGCCGTTGTCCGTCCCCACGATGACGCCCGCGAGCAGGACGTTGAAAAGGCTCTCGCCGACGATGAGGCCAGAGGCCATGAGGATTCCCAGGCGGCGTGCGGGCTCCGGGTTCTTGCTCTTCTTCGCGACCCAGCGGTCGTAGATCGTGCCGATGACGGCCCCAATCGTTACCGTGAGCGTGACAGCCATGGGCAGGTAGATGCCGATGCCAACGGCCAGTGGCGGGAGCTTGAATTTCTTCTTCGTGGCGCGGGACAGGATCTCGTCGACCAGGATGATGCCGACGCCGAGGATCGCGCCGACGCCGAGCAGGTCCCAGCGCGGATCGCCGCCGATGACGCCGGCAGCGAGGCTGGAGATCAGGGTGGCTTGAGGGGCGGGCAACGGTTCAGTGCCGGCGACCGTGGCAGGCGGTCCGCCTGCGAAGCCGAAGGCGCTGTTCAGCATGTTGAGCAGGAAGGGGATCACCAGCGAGCCGGCAACGACGCCGACGATCAGGGCCGCCTGCTGGCGCCATGGGGTCGCGCCGACGAGCTGGCCCGTTTTCAGGTCCTGCAGGTTGTCGTTCGAGATGACGGCAACGGCGAAGACGATGCCGGTGATGAGCAGCGCGAAGGCGACGATCGAGGGGTCGGCCGGGATGCCAAACATCTGCATCGCGCCAAGCATCAGTACGGATGCGACGAGGATGGCGAGGATGCCAACGCCGGAGACCGGGCTGTTGGACGAGCCGATGAGGCCGGCCATGTAGCCGCAGACCGACGCAACGACGAGGCCGATGACGATCACGTAGAGTACGCCACCTGCGACGATAGCAGGAGCGCTGGCTTCGAGCGGCGTGCCCTGTGTGAAGGTCCAGAGCAGGACACCGATGGCGGCGAGCGTTGCAGCGGAAATGATCCCGACGAGGCCGACGGGGATGTCCTGTTCGGTGATGTCGAGGACTTCGTTGGCGGCGCGTTTTCGCTGGGAGGCGAGTGCGGAGGCGATGCCGCTGACGAGCGGGCCGAGGAGCTTGAGGAGCGTCCAGATGGCGGCGACGCCGATGGCGCCGGCGCCAATGCGGCGAACCTGGCCGCCCCAAACGGCGCCGGCCGCCTCTTCGGCGGCGCCTTCCGTGCCCTGCATGGCGGTCATGATCGGGACGAAGACGGCCCAGGCGATCAGAAGGCCGGTGAACATGGCGAGGCCGACAGCGAGGCCGACAAGGTGACCGGCGCCGAGCAGTGCGAGTTGCATGCCCCCGCCGATACCCGTGGCGGCAGGGCCGATGCGGAAGAAGGCGGCCGCTTCGCCCGCGAAGGCGCGGGCGGAGACCAGGAACGCAAAGAATGCGGAGGCGATGGAGCCGACGACCACGGTGAGCAGGCCGGCCTTATTCTCGCGGACGGCAGACTCGCTCTGGTCAGCGCCACGCGAGCCGACTTTCAGGACTTCGGCCGCGGCGACGCCTTCCGGGTAAGGAAGGTCGGTGTTGATGACGAGGGCGCGGCGGAGCGGGATGGAGAAAGTGACGCCGAGGATGCCGCCGAAGGTGCAGATCAGGAACGACTGCCAGAAGGGAAATTCGGTCCACCAGCCGACCATGACGAGCGCGGGAAGAACGAAGATGATCGATGACATCGCGCCGCCTACGGACGCGACGGTCTGGACGGTCATGTTCTCCCAGATGGTCGAGGTCCGGAAAGCGCGCAGCAGGGCCATCGAAATGACGGCGGCGGGGATGGCGGAGGCGAAGGTGAGGCCGACCTTGAGGCCGAGATAGACGTTCGCGGCGGTGAAGACGACACCCAGCACGCTGCCGAGAATGAGCGCGCGCAAGGTGAACTCGATGCGTTTGGATGGCGCGCCAGTGGTGTCGGTCATGTCTGCCCCTCAGCTTTGCGCCGAGGTAAGCCGACTATGGGGCCGAGGGCAATGTTGGTGGCTTTAGCGGCCGATGCGGCCGGCCGCGTAAAGCGCTGCGCCGCCCAACAAGCCGGTCCAGGCGAGTTCGGCCGTGAAGAAGGGCAATGGTAGCGAATAGTAGAGGTCGGGCCGGGCGTGCATCATGGCGGCGTAGAGGCCGGAGAGGCTGCCGATGATGAGTCCGGCGGCGCCTACGATGATCGCGACAGTGCGCAGCGTGGCGACGGTGCTGTGGCGGCGGCGGGCGTTCTTGCCGAGATACCTGCGGTTCACTTCCTGATGCTGGCCGGCGAGCAGCCAGAGGCAGAAGACCACCGCAAGCCCGAGGGCGACGAGCCCCGCGATGCCGAGCGAGGACAGGCCGCGCGTGTAGATGAGAACGACGCCGGGCGGATCGCCCTCGCCCGTTGCCGGCCGTGTGAGGCCGAGCAGGACCGGCAGGCCGGCCAGGAAGAGCAGCAGCGTGGCGCCCGAGATTATGCGAAGGCGTTTTGTTCGCGAGTAGCGCATGTCCGGCCCCGATAACGGTGCAAGGTTAGCCGAAGATAGTTAAGGCCCGATTGGGCCGACGGTGGCGATTTGCCGGATCAAGCGGAGGACGGGCCGCGCGCCAGAACCTAAAACAGCGCTGAGGCGCATGATTTTCTTGCATTTTGAATCGCCGATCTGCGAAGGTCGATTCACGCAACAACACGCATCGAAAGGCTCCACGATCAGTGCCGCATGACTCTCCACTGATCGCGCTTCTGTCGGTGGGCTTCGGGCTGGCCTTCGTGTTTGGGGCCATTGCAACGCGGCTGAAGCTGTCGCCGCTGGTCGGATACCTGTTCGCGGGCGTGGTGATCGGCCCGTTCACGCCGGGATTCACGGCCGATGCCAACCTGGCGCGCGAGGTGGCCGAGATCGGCGTTATCCTGCTGATGTTCGGGGTGGGGCTGCACTTCTCGCCGAAGGACCTGCTGTCTGTTCGCGCCGTGGCTGTGCCGGTAGCGCTGTTGCAGATCGTCATCGGAACGGCGGCAGGCGCGGGTCTGGCGCTGGCGCTGGGCTGGGAGATCGAGACCGGTATCGTGCTGGGCCTCGCGCTGTCGGTGTCATCGACGGTTGTGGCGCTGCGCAGTCTGCAGGAGCGGCGGCTGATGCAGACGGAGCGCGGCAAGCTGTCCGTCGGTCTGCTCGTGGTCGAGGACCTGGCCATGGTCGTGGCGATGGTTCTGCTGCCGACATGGGCGCATATCCGCAGTCAGATGGTGAATGGCGAGGCGATCACCGTGCTGCAGCTGCAGGACGCGGGGCTCGCAGTGGCGCTGACCATCGGCAAGGTGGGGCTGTTCGCGTTGATCATGTTGCTGGCGGGCAAGCGGGTGGTGCCGTGGTTGCTGCATCGTGTGGTGCACATGGGCTCGCGGGAATTGTTCCGGCTTGCCGTGCTGGCGATCGCGCTGGGAGTCGCGTTCGCGGCTTCCGCCCTTTTCGATATCTCAGTCGCGCTGGGCGCGCTGTTCGCCGGGCTGATCATGGCGGAGAGCGAGCTTTCGCAGCAGGCGGCGAACGAGACGCTGCCGCTGCGGGATGCGTTCGCCGTGCTGTTCTTTGTATCGGTGGGGATGCTATTCGATCCGCAGATCCTGTTGCGAAATCCGTGGCCGCTGCTGGCGACGGTCGGGATTATCGTGGTGTTCAGATCGGTCGTGACGATGGGGTTGCTGAGGCTGTTCGGCCAGTCGCGCGAAACAACGGCGACGGTGACGGCGAGCCGGGCGCAGATCGGCGAGTTCTCGTTCATCCTGGCGACGCTGGGATTGCAGTTCGGACTGATGTCCGAGGAGGCGCAGGATCTGATTCTGGGCGGCTCTATCATCTCGATCATCCTCAGCCCGCTGGTGTTCGCGATCTCGGACCGGATCGGGAAGAAGGCCGAGGTTGTCGATATGGCGCAGCAGGTGGCGCCAGCGCCAGCGCCACCCAAGCGGGCGGTGCTCGTCGGATATGGGCGTGTCGGTTCGCTGATCGGCAAGGCGCTGGACGATGCGCATGCGACCTACTCCGTAATCGAGGACCGGGAGGATCTGGTCGAACTGTTGCAGGGACGCGGCATTCCTGTCGTGGCCGGCAACGCCATCTCGCGCGACACGATGGAGGCGGCCGGGGTCGTGGAGGCGGACCTGATGTTCGTGACCGTGCCGGACGGGTTCGAGGCTGGCAGGATCGTGGAGCTGGCGCGGGAGCTGAACCCGAACCTCAAAGTTTATGCGCGAGCCCATTCGGATGCGGAGGTGGAGCACCTGCGCGGGTTCGGGGCCGACCTGATCGTGTCAGGCGAGCAGGAAATCGCCGATGCCATGATCGAGAAAGCCACCGCTATCATCCCGCGACGGATCGCGGCGCGGGTCTCCTAGAGAAGCGTTGCAAGCACGCCGAGCATCTTTTCCCAAGCGCCGCGTGAGCGATCCACGAAGTCGGCCCATTGCTCGGGCATTTCGTGAGACAGGCGGGCCTGGCATCCGCTGGGCGTGGCTTCGATGTCGATCGTAACGATCGAAGGTTCGCCGTCATCGCTTTGGCCCGCGATGGCCCAGGTGAAGGCGATGCGTTTCGGGGGCGTGAGCTCCAGATATTTACCGACATGGTCGATCTCCTGGTCGCCGCGGCGGACCTTGAAAGAGAATTCGCCACCGACTTTGGAATCGTTGCGGATGTGGAGGATCGTTTCCTCGCGCAGCAGCGGGCCGAACATGAAGCGTGCGATCATGTCCGGCGACAGGATGGCGTCGTAGACGCGCTGCGGCGACACGTTGAATTTCTGGACGGCGATGGCGGTGGGTTTGGCGGTCATCGCTTACATCTCCTCCGGCCATTTGGTGGTTTCGGCGAGAGGCTGTCCCGTCTCGAGCAGAGTTTTCATGCTGGAGAGCAGCGACGGCCAGCCTTGCGAGACCGCGTCGATCAATTTCGAGTCGGGACGCGCCATTTCGTGTGTGAGCGTGAGTTTCACGGAGCTTGGCATCTGTTCCAGTTCGTAGGTGAGTGTGGAGTGGCCCTCGACTTTCAACTCGGGGATGAACTGGTTCTCCCAGGTGAGAACGAGTTTGCGCGGCTTGTCAGCGAGGATGATCTTGCCGCTGTCGGCCACGCGGCCGTCGGGGATCATGGCGCGCCAGTCGCTGCCGGGCGTCCAGTCGGATTCCTGCCACGTCTCGCACCAGTAGCGTTTGGTGAACTCGGGCTGCGTGAGGGCGTTCCAGAGTTTTTCTGGCGTGGTGGCGATGTGGATGACATAGACGAATTTCGATGCGGACATGGTGCTGATCCTAGAGGGGCGCCGGCATTGGCTTGCCGGTTTCGATGAGGGTCTTGAGGCCGGCAAGCAGAGCGTTCCAGCCCTGCACGGCGCTGTCGGTGATGTCCTCGGGCCATTCGCGCGCGTGGTATTCCTTGATGGTGACGCGTGTCGTGCCGTTGGCGGCGGATTCGATCAGGAACTCGACGCGGTCGGGCGGTGGGTCGCCATCGAAGCCCCATGTGATGAGCAGACGATTGGGTGGCTCTTTCGCCAGCACAACGCCAGTGATGGCGGGCCATTTATCGGTGGCGTGGCGGACCCAACGTTCGCCGGTTTCGCCGATCTCGGTCTTGCCGCCGAAATAGGCAGCCTGGTCCGCCGGATCGGTGAAGGAGCGCCAGACGCGCTCGACGGTCGCATTGATATAGGTGACGGCGATGTAGTCGGGCCGCGCAGGCAGGTTCGCATCGGGGGTCATTCTGACTCCAGTCGTCTTTTCAGGTCCACGAGGGCGTCGACCTTGTGGCGTTCGAACTTCTTGATCCAGCGGTTGGCGATCTCGGCGATCGGAACCGGGTTGAGGTAGTGAAGCTTCTCGCGGCCGCGTTTGACGGTCGCGACGAGGTTCGCTTCCTCCAGAATTGCCAAGTGCTTCGAGACGGCCTGACGCGTCATCGAAAGCCCTGAGCACAACTCGTTCAGCGTCTGGGCGCTTTTCGCGCTGAGGCTGTCGAGCAGGGCTCGTCGGCTTTCGTCGGCCAGCGCCCGGAACACCAGATCCATGCATTTCAATAGGCAACCAAAGGGTTGCCTGTCAATCCCAATAGTCGAGAGAAGGAGAGAGCGATGGCGGGCCAGCGAGGCCGCGACGTGCTGATAACGATCAGCGATGGAGGCGAACCGGAAGCGTTCGTCGCCGTTGCCGGGATACGCGCGAGGACGATCAGCCTGAGCGCGGGGCTGATCGATGCGACGACGGCGCAGAGCCCGGAGGCGTGGCGCGAGCTGATCGCGGGCGCGGGAACGAAGCGCGCCGAGGTGGCCGGTAGCGGTGTGTTCAAGGACGCGGCTTCGGATGCACGGATACGGATGGCGTACTTCAATGGCGAGGCGGCGCGGTTCCGGCTGCTGATCCCGGACTTCGGGGTGCTGGCAGGACCATTCGCGATCAGCGAGCTGAGTTATGCGGGCGAGCACGATGGCGAGGCGACATTCGCCATCCGGTTGGCGTCGGCGGGCGTGGTCTCGTTCGAGACGGTTGGAGGGAGTTGATCGTGGCAATGGAAGATGAGGCCGCGAAGGCGGCCGGAGATGCGCTTGAGCAGGCGTTGCTGAAGGCGACGCGCGTCGTTGAGCTGGAGCTCGCGCGCATCGTGAAGGCGGGCGAGGACGATCTGGACAGGCTGGCGCGGAGGATCGCCGAGACGCTGGCGCGCATGGCGATCGATGGTGCGATGGGGCCCGCGCTGGATGGACAGGCACCGGCTGCGAATTCTGGAAGCTCTGGCGTTCAGGGCTCGATCAATCAGGTCGCGGCCGCGATCGCGCGCGCCGCGCGCAGGGGCGCGAGGTTCTCGTGAGCGGATTTCATGAGGTGCGGTTGCCGCTGGCCTTGGCGGTTGGCGCCAGCGGCGGCCCCGAAAGGCTGACCGACATCGTGCGGCTTGCTTCGGGTGCGGAGAGCCGGAACGCGCGTTGGGCTGGGTCACGGCGGCGATGGGAAGTTGGTGGAGCGGCTATGCGCGCGGATCTGGCGCACGAGCTGATCGCTTTCTTCGAGGCGCGGCGTGGACGGATGTACGGGTTCCGGTTTCGCGATCCGGTGGACTGGAAGAGTTGTTCGCCTGGAGCAGCAATTTCTGCGGGAGACCAGACGCTGGGAGTCGGCGACGGCGAGACAACGGCGTTCCAGCTGATCAAGCGATACGAGAGCGGCGGGGCATGGATCGAGCGGAAGATCGCAAAACCGGTGGAGGACACGGTGGTTGTTGCGATCGACGGTCTGGGCGTTGAAGCAGTCGAGGTCGATCTCGTGACCGGCATTGTGATGCTCGATGATCCGCCGGCGGACGGCGCCGTGGTGACGGCGGGGTTCGCGTTCGATGTGCCGGTCCGGTTCGACATGGATCGGCTGGATGTCGCCCTTCTTGGGCAGGATGCGGTGCGCGTGTTGCGGGCGCCGCTGGTCGAGGTGGCTGGATAGCAATGAGAGAAATCAGTGATGCTTTCGCCGCCAGGCTGGCGGCGGACGAGACGACGCTTTGCGTGTGCTGGAAGTTCACGCGACGGGACGAAGTCGTGTTCGGGGCGACGGACCATGATGTGCCGCTTGCTTTCGATGAGGTGAGTTACGAGCCAGCGGCTGGACTGGAGTCGGTAACTTTCGAGAGTTCGGCGGGTTTGGTGCCGGGGCGGGCATCGGCCAGCGGCGCTCTGTCGCTCGATTTCATCACGGCGGCGGACGTCGATGCGGGGCTGTGGGATGGCGCGCGGGTGGAGGTCTGGCGCGTTGACTGGCGCGCGCCGGAACATCGTGTGGCGGTCTGGTCAGGGCGGCTGTCCGAGATCACGCGATACGGTGAGGCGTTCTCGGCCGAACTGGTGAGCCTGAAGGCCGATTTCGAGAAGACGATCGGACGCGTCTACTCGCGGGCATGCGATGCGGATGTTGGCGATCCGCGATGCGGCGTGGACCTGGGGGAAGCGGAGTTCCGGGGCGAAGGCGCCGTGAATGGCGTCACTGGGCCGAGGACCTTCATGGCTTCCGGGCTGGAGGCTTTCGACAGTGGATGGTTCACGCACGGCACGTTGGTCTGGGAAACGGGTGCGAACGCAGCGGCGTCGGCGCGTGTGTTGCGGCATGCGAGCGACGGAATTGAGCTGGCGTCGGAGCCGAGGTTCTCGATTGGAGACGGCGACACGTTTGTCGTCACGGCGGGGTGCAACAAGAGTTTCGCAGCATGTCGCGCGAAGTTCGCGAATGGAGTCAATTTCCGGGGCTTTCCCCACATGCCGGGGGCCGATGCGGTGCTCGTGGGTCCGGCGTCGGATCGTGCGAATGATGGCGGCAGGCGCGAATGAGTGAGCTATCGCGGGTGGCCATCGTCGCGGGGGCGCGGCGATGGCTGGGAACACCGTACAGACATCAGGCCAGCCTGATGGGCATAGGCGCAGATTGCCTTGGACTGGTGCGCGGCGTCTGGCGTGGCGTGATTGGTGACGAGCCTGAGGCGCCGCCGGGATACACGCCTGATTGGGCAGAGGTGCTGGGCCAAGAGACGTTGCTCGATGCGGCTCGACGTCACTTGCGCGAGCTCGCGATCGGCGAGGCGCGGCCTGGCGACGTGCTGCTGTTTCGCATGGGTCTCGGTTCGCCAGCGAAGCATGCGGCGGTCGTCTCGGGCGAAGACAGGATCATTCATGCGTATTGGGGTCGCGCTGTTTGCGAGACGCGGTTGGTCCCTTGGTGGCGGCGGCGGATCGCTGCTGCGTTTCGGTTTCCGGGAGTTGAGGACTGATGGCTGAACTGGTGTTGGGGAAAGCGGGAGCGGCGATCGGATCGCTGCTGCCGAAGGAATTGTCGTTTCTTGGCGGCGCCATCGGGCGGATGGCTGGAGCCGCGATAGATGGGCGTTTCCTCTCACCGCCGGTCGAGGGGCCGCGGGTGAAAGACTTCCATCTCACCGAGGGGCGCGAAGGCGCGGGCATTCCTGTTGTTTATGGGCGATGCCGGGTTGGCGCGCAGCTGATCTGGGCGGCGAACTTCAAGGAACGGCGCGAGGTCGAGAGCGGCAAGGGTGGGCCGCGCGTGGCGGATTATTCCTACACGTTGAGCTTTGCCGTGGCGCTGTGCGAGGGCGAGATAGCGCGCGTGTCGCGGTGCTGGGCGAATGGGGAGCCGTTCGATCTTTCGAGGGTGACCTGGCGGCTCTATCGCGGGACGGAGGAACAGGCGCCTGATCCGTTGATCGAGGCCGTTGAGGGCGCAGAAGCAGCGCCGGCTTATCGCGGTGTTGCGTTCATCGTGTTCGAGGATCTGGCGGTCGATGCGTTTGGCGCCCGGATGCCGCAGCTGTCGTTCGAGATTGTGCGGCCGGCAGGAGGTGGCGAGGATCGGCTCGAGGCCGTCGCGCGTGCGGTAAACATGATCCCCGGCTCGGGCGAGTTTGCGCTAGCGACCGAGATTGTGCGGCGGCGGACAGGGCCGGGGCGTGAGATCGCGGAAAACCTGCACGGCGCGGAGGCGTCAGCGATTTCGAGGCTTCGCTGGATCAGCTCGAGGCGGAGCTTCCAAATGTGTCGCGCGTGAACCTGGTGGTGGCGTGGTTCGGAAGCGACCTGCGCTGTGGCGAATGCGAGATCCGGCCGGGTGTCGAGACGGCGAGCAAGACGACGGTTCCGATAGCGTGGAGCGTTGCGGGCGTTGAGCGAGGCGATGCCTATGTGGTCTCGCAGACGGAGGGGCGTCCGAACTATGGCGGGACGCCATCGGATGAGAGCGTGCGTCAGGCGATCGCGTCGCTGAAGGCGCGCGGGTATCATGTGACGCTCTACCCGTTCCTGCTGATGGATATTCCGGCGGGCAATGGCCTGCCCGATCCTCATGGCGGCGAGGAACAGGCTGCCTTTCCCTGGCGAGGCAGGATCACAACCGTTGTGGGGGACGTTGAAGCGCAGGTGGCTGCGTTCTTCACGGCGTACGGGGCGTTCGTGCTGCACTATGCAGAGATAGCTGGTGAGGGGGGCGCGGACGGCGTGCTTATCGGCTCCGAGCTTGTTGGACTGACACGCGCGGAGGCGGGCGGCGCGTATCCGGCAGTCGAGGCGTTGCGTGAGCTGGCCGGTGATGTGCGGGAGATCGTGGGGCCGGGTGTCGAGGTCAGCTATGCGGCCGACTGGACGGAGTATGGCGCGCATGTGGTGGGCGACGATGTCCGCTTTCCTCTGGATGCGCTGTGGGCGGATGAGGCGATCAGTTGTGTCGGGCTGGACTGGTATCCGCCGATGGGGGACTGGCGGGATGGGGAGGATCACGCCGATGCCGCGTTCGGCGATGGCCGGTCGCGTGACTATTTCGCGGCCAACATTGCGGGTGGCGAGGCCTTCGATTGGTCGTACGCGGATGGCGACGCGCGGATGGCGCAGGCGCGTGCGCCGATAGTCGATGGAGCTTATGGCGAGCCGTGGGTGTTCCGGCAGAAGGATGTCGCGAGCTGGTGGTTGCATGAGCATCACCCGCGAGTGGGCGATGTCAGATCGCCTACGCCGACAAGCTGGGCGCCGGGCATGAAGCCTGTGCGGTTTGTCGAGATGGGATGCCCGGCGGTCGACAAGGGAGCGAACCAGCCGAACGTGTTCTACGATCCGAAGAGTTCGGAGAGCGCGCTACCGCATTTTTCCGATGGATCGCGGGACGATCTGATCCAGCGCCGGGCGATCGAGGCGTTTCATGCGCATTGGAGCGATGACGCGAACAATCCGGCGTCCAGCGTTTATTCGGGTCGGATGGTTCCGGACGATGGCGTGGGTCTCTGGGCATGGGATGCGCGGCCGTATCCCGCATTTCCAGCGCTGGGAGACGTCTGGAGCGACGCCGGCAACTGGCGGCTGGGGCATTGGCTGAACGGGCGTGTGGGGTTGGCGCTGTTGCAGCACGTGGTCGGCGATGTGGCGGCGCGGACTGGCGCTCAGATCGATGTCTCCGGTCTGGACGGCCTGGTGTCGGGCTATCGGTTCGATGGGCCGGCGAGTGCGCGGGCGGTGCTGGAGCCGCTGATGGCGGCGTATGGCTTTGACGTTGCGGAGCGCGCCAACAAGATCGCTTTCCGGATGCGGGGTTCGGATCGCGTGAATGTCGACACCGGGCGACTCGTTGAGGAAGAGGGCCCCGGATTCGCGATCACGCGTGCGGGTCTGGAGGGATCGCAAGCGAGGATCCGACTGCGGTTCATAGACGCCGAGAGTGAGCACCAGCCTGGGGTCGTGGTGTCGGTCGGCGAGGCTGACGCGGAAGTGGTCAATGTTGAAGCAGCCGTCGTGATGGATCGGGAGCAGGCGCAACGTTGCGCAGACGCGATAGCCGAACATGTCGATCTGCAGTGCGAGAGCGCACGGTTTGCGATGGCTGCTGACGGCGCCGTCATCGAAACAGGCGATGTTGTCGCGATCGATGGTGCGGCGTGGCGGGTGATCGAGGTTTCGGATGGCAAGGTGATTGCGTTCGAAGCGGTGCGAGCGGGTGAGGCGATTGAGTTGTCTGCGGCGCAAGCCGAGTCTTCCGCGCCGCCGACGCCTGCTGCCGGGATTGAGCCTGATGCTGTGGTCGTGGATGCGCCGCCGCTGCCGGGGCAGGAAGACGATCTGCGTCCGATCGGCTTCGCGTTTGCGGAGCCATGGGTTGGCGCGGTGATCTTTTGTGCCGGGGGCGGATGCAACGCAACTCACTGAGCGTGGGCGGATCGAGCGGCCGTGCGCGATGGGACGGCTGATCAGTGCGCTGTATCCGCATGTGTCTGGTCGCTGGCAGGAGACCGCAGTCTGGGTGCGCGTGTCTGGTCCGGCAATTCAGGCGCGCAGCGAGGCGGCGGTGCTGAACGGCGCGAATGCGGCGCTGGTGGAGACCGAGGCAGGCTGGGAGATGATCCAGTTCGTCGGTGCGGAGCTGGTGGATGTCGATACGTATAAGCTGACGACTCTGCTCCGGGGCCAGCAGGGTTCCGACGACGCGATGGCGGCTGGTGCGCCGGCGGGAGTGCGGATCGTATTTCTTACCGGGGCCGAGCAGCGCCTTGATATCGCCGATTGGGAACGAGGGCTGGAGCTTGCCTGGCGCGCATCGAACGTCCGGACGGATGAGATATCCTGGGACGCCCTGCAGAGCATTGCCGGATGGGCCAGCCGGCCATGGTGGCCCGCGCACCTGACGGCAACCCGGGATGGCGGCGATCTGATACTGGCGTGGGTTCGGCGGGCACGAAAAGGAGGCGATCCCTGGGTGGCCGGGGAGCTGCGTCACGAATGGCCCGAATTGTACCGCGTGAGAATCACGGGCGGGGTTTCTGCCCGGGAGTGGGATGCCGGGGAGCCTTCCAAGGTTTATTCCGCAACCGATCAGGCCACGGACTTTCCGGCCGGCGGGCTGGCCACCGTAGAGGTGGCGCAATTGGGCGCGGATGGTGAACCGGGGGCGTGGACCGGGCTGGAACTGACGATTCCCGCACCGTGACACAGAGGATAGTGGCGTTTCGCCTCAATATCCCCATCTTCCGGCTTGTCTTGGGTGGGCGACAAGCCCCACGCTAGGGTGATTACACAAACCAAGGGTCGGCAATTGAGCTGGGATCCCTACGCCGCGCTGGGCGTGCCCAAATCGTCCAGCGAAGAGGACATAAGGAAAGCCTACCGCAAGCTCGCCAAGGAGCTGCACCCGGACGTGCGTCCGAATGACAAGGCGAGCGAGGAGCGGTTCAAGCGCGTCACGGCCGCGTTCAATCTGCTGACCGATTCCGCGCTGCGCGCGCGATTCGACCGCGGTGAGATCGACGCCGAAGGAAACGAGCGTCCGCAATTCCAACCTGGCGGGTTTGGCGGCTTCGCAGGGGCCGGAGCCGGAGCGCGCGCGCGTGGAGGCGGTGGCCGGGCCGATGTGTTCGAGGATCTGTTCGACGGGCTGTTCAGCCGGGGTGGCGGCCAGCGTGGGTTTGGCCAGCAGCGCGGCGAGGATGTGCGCTATCGGATGGAGGTGGATTTTCTCGATGCGGTAAACGGCGGGCGACGTCGCGTGACGATGTCGGATGGCCGCTCGCTCGATCTTGCGATCCCGGCTGGACTGACCTCCGGACAGACATTGCGACTCAAGGGACAGGGTCTGCCCGGTGTAGGCGGCGGGCCGGCGGGCGATGCGCTGGTCGAGATCACCGTTGGCAGTCATCCGGCATTCAAGCGCGAGAACGATGACATCCGCATGGAGTTGCGCATCTCGCTGGCGGAGGCGGTGGAGGGTGGAAAGACGCCGGTGCATACGCCTTCGGGCGTTGTGACACTGTCGATTCCGCAGGGTTCCAACTCAGGCGACCTGCTCAAGCTGCGAGGCAAGGGCGTGCAGACGCGGCCCACGCCGGGCGATCTCATTGTCCGTCTCATGATCGTGCTGCCGCGCAAGGACGATCCCGAGTTGAAGGAATTCGTCAAAAACTGGGCAGGCCGGAAGGCCGACATCCAGCGATGAATTGCCTGCCAAATCACAAAAAGCAGCTGGAACTGCTGGATTTAACCATCACGACTGCGCGTTCAGACGGGGTTCACGGTCGAGGCCGTAAACACTCACCCATGCTTCGGCGAATTCTCATACCGGCCATGGCCGCCCTCCTGATCGCAACGCCTGCATTGGCGCAGCGCGGAGACCGCTTCCCGCAATCGCAGTGGGACAACTCCCGCGAAGGTCGCGAGGACCGCGAACCCGAGCGTGAGCGCGAGGTTTCGCTCAACTCGGTGCGCCGCGAGATCCAGTCGCGTTATGGCGGCGAGATGCTGGATGCCCAGAAGATGGGGAACCACTATATCATCTCCTGGATTACCAAAGACGGTCGGCGACTCACCATCGAGGTGGACGCAACCAACGGCCGCATTCTGTCCACGCGCTGAAAGATCACCATGCGAGTTCTAGTCGTCGAAGACGATCCCGATCTGGGCCGCCAGCTTACTGAAGCGCTGACGCAGGCCGGCTATGCCGTCGACCTGGCGCCGGACGGCGAGGAAGGACACTTCCTCGGCGACACCGAGCCGTATGACGCGGCTGTGCTCGATCTCGGCTTGCCGAAACTGGATGGCGTGCGCGTGCTGGAGAAGTGGCGCAACGCCGGCAAGGACATGCCGGTGCTGATCCTGACGGCGCGCGATCGCTGGAGCGAGAAAGTCGCCGGGTTCGACGCCGGCGCAGACGACTATCTGACCAAGCCGTTCGTGACCGAGGAATTGCTGGCGCGTCTGCGGGCGCTGATGCGCCGCGCGGCTGGGCATGCTTCGGCGGCGCTGGAGTGCGGCGACTTGCGGGTCGATACGCGCGCGGCGCGGGCGTCGGTCAACGGCGAGCCGATCAAACTGACGGCGCACGAATATCGCGTGCTGAGCTACATGATGCACCATCAGGGGCGCGTTGTTCCGCGGACCGAGTTGGTCGAGCACATCTACGACCAGGACTTCGACCGCGATTCGAACACCATCGAAGTGTTTGTCGGCCGCCTGCGCCGCAAGATCGGGTCTAACCGCATCCTGACGGAGCGCGGACTTGGGTATAGGCTGATCGACCCAAAGGCCGAGAAGATCGTCGAATAGCATGACTGAAACGCCGGGGGCGGGCGAAACCGAAGGAACGCGCACGCGCGGCTCCATCGCGCGCCGCATGCTCGTGGCGGCGGCGATCTGGAGCGCGGTCGTCCTGCTCGTAGCGGGATGGTCGCTGCAGGCGTTCTACCGGACAGAGACCGACCAGCAGCTCGATTCCTCGAACGGCGACACGCTGCGGACGCTCGCGAATGCGGTGGATTCCGATGATCTCGGCGAGCCGGTGTTTGACGAGAACAAGCTGCCGAAGGACGAGAAGTTCGGCATGACCTTTTCGGGACGCTACTGGGCGTTCCTCGACGTGGATGCGCAAGGAAACATCGTCCGGGTCAAACAATCCCAGAGCTTCTTCGAGGAGAGGCCCGAGCTGCCGGACAATGCCGTCGCCAATGCAATCGCGCATCCTGGAGAGGCCGTGCAGATCGATGGCATGGCGCCGAACGAGAGGCAGGTGCGGATCGGCTTGCAGGCGGTGAAGCTGTCACGTCGCGGGCCGCCGGTTGTCCTGTACGCAAGCATAGATCGTACGGCCGCGGATGAAGCCGTAGGGCGCTTCACGTTGCGGCTTGGGATCGCGCTGGGCGTCCTGGCGCTGGGGATCGTGATCGGGATCGTGGTGCTGATCCGGTACGGCCTGCGGCCACTGCATGAGATCGAGGATAAGCTTCACGATGTGCGGGCGGGACGGCGCGACAATCTGGATGGAGAGTATCCCGGAGAGCTTTCGCCGCTGGTGCGGGAGATCAACACGCTGATTGCGCATAACCGGAAGGTGGTTGATCGCGCGCGCACGCACGTCGGCAATCTGGCGCATGCGCTGAAGACGCCCCTGGCGGTGCTCAAGAATGAAGCCAAGGGGACTGACAGGATTTCGGACGTCGTGCGGCGGCAGACCGAAGCCATGACCAGCAACGTCAACCACTACCTGAAGCGTGCGCAGGCAGCGGCGCAGGCGGAAGTGCTGGGCGCTCGCACGGAAGTGAAGGAGCCCGTCGAAGGCATAGCGCGGATGCTGGAGCGGCTGCATCGCGACAAAGCCATCGCAATCGACGTGGATATTGACGCCAAGGCGGTATTCCGCGGCGAACGAGGCGACTTCGATGAACTTGTCGGGAACCTGTTGGAGAACGCCGCCAAATGGTGCAAGTCGCGGGTCTACGTGACGGTGACGCGGAATGACGAGGGCCTTCAGGTCATCGTCGACGATGACGGACCGGGGCTTCCCGCCGAGCATCGCGCCAAGGCGCTGGAGCGTGGCAAACGGCTGGATGAGTCCGAGCCGGGAACAGGCCTGGGATTGTCGATCGTGAACGAGCTGGCGGACATCTATGGCGGGCGGCTGCACCTCGAGGACAGCCCGACGGGCGGTCTTCGCGCGCGCCTCGAACTTCCGGCGGCGCCGCTTTGATCTGGATTGTTCTTGTTGCTGTTGTTTTTGTTGTTGGCGGGACGTGGTTTGTCGCCAGGTCGATGCAGACTCGCGCGGTGGTGCTGGTCGCGGGACTGGCGGCTGTCGGAACGTACTGGGCGCTGGGCAAGCCGGACATGGCGGACCGGCCGCTCGAAGTGCGAGTTAAGGAGGTCGAAGAGCTGGCGCAGACCTCGCCTGAGAAACTCGACGAGAACCAGACAATCCTGCTGGCGGAGAAGCGTGCGCGCGATAATCCCGAAGCTGCGATGCCGCACATCGTCGCCGGCAAGCTGTACGAGTCGCTGGCAGCGAAGGCGCAGCAGGAGGGCATGGCCCTGATGCAGGCTGGCAAGGAAGAAGAGGCTCGCACCAAGGCCGCAGCCGTGCAGACCAACCTCAACAAGGCAATGCAGGCCTATAATGAGGCACTGAAGCGCGACCCGAACAATGTCGAGGTCATCACCAGCCTCGCCGATCTGCGTTTCAACACGACGCGCGAGTTCGACGATTTCACCACCCAGCTCTACCAGGCGGCGTTCAAGGCGCAGCCGGACAACTTCCGGCTGGGTTACTTCGCCGGGATGGGCCTGTGGGTGCAGGGGCGCAAGGAAGAGGCCGAAGCGCTCTGGGCGGACGTGAATTCCCGTGCGCCGGAAGGTGGTTATGAGCGCCAGATGTTTGCCGCACTGCGGGAAATGTACGGTGTGGACCCCAAACCAGCAGCTCCCGAGCAGCCGCCGGGCTGAGTTTCTGCCAAGAAGTGACCGCAACTCGCGCCATCGTGTCGCTGGCGTGGGAAAAATTGCGCAAATATAGTAGAGTAACGGCCCACAGGAGGCGCCTCCCCATGCGCAAGCGTTCGCAGAGACTCTGGCTGATCGGCGCGGCCGCCGCTTTGGTAGCCGGCGCCCTCGGGCTTGCTGTCGTCGCGCTGCAGGACACGGTGGCGTTCTTCCAGTCGCCTTCCGACATCGTCGCCAAGGGCGTGCCGAATTCGAACCAGAGCATCCGCGTCGGCGGGCTGGTCGAGGAAGGTAGCGAGACGCACGACACGGACGGCGCGCTGCTGTTCAAGATCACCGACGGCAAACACACCGTGCCGGTGATCTATCACAACATTCCGCCGGACCTGTTCGAAGAGGGCAAGGGCGTGGTGGCCGAGGGCAAGTTCGACGACACGGGCCGCCTGGTCGCCAAGCGCGTGCTGGCGAAGCACGACGAGAATTACATGCCGAAGGAAACGTATGACGCGCTGAAGCGCGCCGCGGAGTCCGATGGCAAGACGACTTATGAAGGTCCCGCCACTTGATCGCTGAACTCGGCCATCTGCTGGCCTTCCTCGCGCTTGCCACGGCGGCGGCGCAGAGCGTGCTGGGGCTGACGACCGGAGGCGAGGCGCCGAGGCGACTCGCCGTTGCGACGGGAATGTTCCTGCTCCTGTCGATGATCACGCTGGTGATCAGCTTCGTGCGGCTCGACTTCTCGGTTGAGCTTGTGGCGCGCAACTCGCATTCGCTGAAGCCGATCATCTATCGCATCGCCGGCGCGTGGGGGAACCACGAGGGCTCGATGCTGCTGTGGTGCCTGATCATGGCGGGCTACGGCGCGGCGGCCGGGCTGTTCATGAAGAACGACAGGCTGCGGGATCGAGCGCTCGGCGTGCAGGGCCTGCTGACGCTTGGCTCGCTGGCCTATCTGCTGTTTGCGTCGAGCCCGTTCACCCGGCTGGTTGATCCGCCAATCGATGGCGGTGGGATGAACCCGCTTCTGCAGGACCCGGCCGTCGCGCTGCATCCGCCGTTCCTCTACATGGGCTATGTCGGCATGTCGTTCGTGTTCTCGATCGCGGCGGCCGGCCTCATCAACGGTCAGATCGATCGCGAGTGGGCGAAACGCGTGCGGCCGTGGGCGCTGACGGCCTGGAGCTGCCTGACCATCGGCATCGCGCTGGGCGCGATCTGGGCGTACTACGAGCTTGGCTGGGGCGGCTGGTGGTTCTGGGATCCTGTCGAGAACGCGTCCTTCATGCCGTGGCTGGTTGGCGCGGCGCTGGTTCACTCGCTGATCGTGACCGAGAAGCGCGGCGGGATGGCGGCGTGGACGGTGTTCCTCGCTGTGCTGGCGTTCTGTCTATCGCTGCTGGGGACGTTCCTTGTGCGGTCAGGCGTGATGACGTCGGTGCACGCGTTCGCGGTTGATCCGACGCGCGGGCTGGTGCTGCTGGGCGGGCTTGGCGTGGCGGGCGGGGCGGCGCTGGCGCTGTTCGCGTGGCGGGCGCCGAAGCTGGCGAGCGGGCCGGAGTTCGATCCGGTGAGTCGTGAGGGCGCGCTGGTGCTGAACAACCTGTTCCTGTCGGTGGGCGCTGCGCTGGTGCTTGTCGGCACGGTGACGCCGATGATCGTGCAGTATCTCGGCGAGATCAAAGTGATCGCGCCGGACAGCGCGTCGCTGTCGATCGGGGAGCCGTATTTCCAGCTGACGCTTGCGCCGATGGTCGCGGTGTTGCTGCTGTTCCTGCCGCTGGCGCAGGGCGCACCTTGGCGGAAGGCCGAGGTGTCGCCGCTGATGAAGTGGCTGGCTCCGGCTGCCGTTGTCGCTGTGCTGGCTGCGGTCGTGGCGATGGCATTCGGCGGCTGGGGCGTGTGGCTCGGGTTCGGCGTGCTGGTTGGCACGTGGGTTGTGGTCGGCGTCGGCTTCGACCTGTGGCGGCGCGTGGGCGATGGCGGCTTTGGCCGTCTGGTGCGCCTGCCGCTGACGGTGTGGGGCATGGCGATCGCGCACATGGGCATGGGCCTGTTCGTGATCGGCGCGACGGTCGAAACGGCGACACGCTCGGAGCGGACCTTCCCGCTGTCGCAGGGTCAGTCGGCGGAGATGGCTGGCTGGTCTTTCGAATTCCAAGGCGTGCGGCAGGTCGAGGGGCCGAACTATTCGTCGACCATGGCGGACATCAAGGTGACGCACGGTACCTCGAGCGAGATGATCTATCCGGAGAAGCGATTCTACCCGGTGGCCGAAACCGCGACGACGGAAGTCGCCATTCGCAAGACGCTGGGCGGCGATGTCTATGTGGCGCTGGGCGATACGATTCGGGAGGAGCCGGGTGTCTGGCGCATCCGGATCGCGCACCATCCGCTGATCGACTGGGTGTTCGGCGGGGCGGGACTGATCGCGCTTGGCGGGTTCATGTCGCTGGCGGCGCGCATTCGCAGGCGCGCGCCGGTGACCGAGGAGACCGCCGTGGCCGAGCCGAAGGCCGGTGAGGCGCCTGCCGGGGCCGCTGGAGCGACGGTATGATGGCGGCGATCCTGATGGCCCTGCTGCTGCAGGCCGGGGAAGCTCCGCTGCCGGATCCGGCCAAGGAAGCACGGGCGCAGGCGCTGATGCGCGAACTTCGCTGCGTTGTCTGTGAGAATGAGCCGATTTCGCAGTCGACGGCCGACATGGCGGTGGACATGCGCCGGGTTGTCCGGACGCAGATCGACAAGGGTTCGAGCGATGGCGAGGTGCGCCAGTACTTCGTGGACCGTTATGGTCAATTCGTCTCCTTCCGGCCGCCCGTGGATGGCTGGGGACTCGCTCTGTGGGCGTTCCCCTTCCTGCTTCTCGTTGGGGTAGGGGCGACCATCGCCGTTCGCATGTTCGGGAAGCGGCATCGCGACCTCACCCCGGTCCCGGACGACCGGGGCGGTGATTCCAAGCCATAGCCGGGCGTCTGCCGGGCAAAATACTGACGTGAGTGAAGGGGATTCCTGCTGCGGAGCCTCTGGCGCCGCCGCATGATTGCCTTAAAGTAAGGGCCAAGTTGCGGGTGTCAGCGGCGCAGACGCCACCCGCCGCCGTGCGATCACCGGGTTGGATTGACCTTTGCTTTTGCGAAGGCTGGCTCCAAATCCAGGGTCACACATGGGTGGTCGCGCTCGCGAAGGCAGTGAGAGAAAACGAATGATCAAGGTTGGAACTGGCCGCACCGGATTTACGGCTGGTCTAGTGGCTGCTGTCGCCATGGGCGCGGCGCTGACCTTTCCCGCAGTGGCGCAGAAACCGATTTCGGTATCGCCGCCCGCAGGCGCGCCGATGAGCTTCGCGGATCTGATCGACCGCGTGAGCCCGGCGGTTGTTTCCGTCTCGGTGACGACCGAGATCAAACGCGCCGAACGCAACAGCGCCTTCAATCCCTTCCGCGGCCTTCCCGGTTTTGACGAGTACGAAGATCGCTTTGGCGAAGGCGAGGAAGAAGAGGGTACTCCGGAAACCGACCAGGAGGGCAACGCGCTCGGCTCGGGCTTCTTCATCTCCTCGGCCGGCTACATCGTTACCAACCACCACGTCGTCGAGAATGCGCGCGAAGTGGTCGTGAGCCTGAAGAACGGCGACCAGCTCGAAGCCGAGATCATCGGCACCGACGAGCAGACCGACCTCGCCGTGCTCAAGGTCAAGAAGAGCGGCACGTATCCGTTCGTGGAATTCGCGACCCGCGCCAAACCGCGCGTGGGCGACTGGGTCGTGGCGGTGGGTAACCCCTTCGGCCTCGGCGGCACGGCGACGGCTGGCATCGTCTCGGCCGATGGACGCGAGCTGCTCGGCGGCAACTACAACGACTTCATCCAGATCGATGCGCCGATCAACCGTGGCAACTCCGGTGGGCCGACCTTCAACCTCAATGGTGAGGTCATCGGCGTGAACACGGCGATCTTCTCCGACACGGGCGGCGGCTCGGTCGGCATCGGCTTCGCGATCGAGGCGCAGGCCGCCAAGGCGATCGCCGATACGCTGGTGAAGAACGGCAAAGTCATCCGCGGATGGCTCGGCGTCGAGATTCAGAGCATGAACCAGCGCCTGGCCGACGCCTGGAGCCTCAAGTCATCGAACGGCGCCATCGTGCGCTCGGTGACGGCGGGCGGACCGGCGGAAACCAGCGGCATCAAGCGCGGCGACATCATCGTCCAGGTCAATGGCGAGGACGTGAAGGATAACCGTCAGCTGACGCAGCGCGTCGGCAGCCTGCTGGCCGGGTCGACCAACAACTTCAAGATCATCCGCGACGGCAAGGAGCAGATGCTTCGCGTCACCGTGCGGGAGCGCGACGAGAAGGCGCTGGGCAGCACCGAACTCGACCCGAGCCGGGCGGGAATGAAGCCGCCAAAGCCGGGCGATGACGACGTCAAGGTGACGGGCGGCACTGTGCGCCCGCTGACGCCGGATGAAGCCAAGAAGTTCGACGTCGGTGCGGCCGGAACGGGGCTGATCGTCATCACGGTTGAGCCGCGCGGCGCCTTCGCGAAGGCTGACATCTATCCGGGCGACGTGATCCTCGAGATCAACAACAAGGCCGTCACGGCGCCCAAGGAATACGAAGATGCGGTCGCCGCAGCGCGGTCGGCCGGCAAGAAGGATGTGGTGGCAAGGGTGGGGTGCGGTACGCAGGAGCGTTGCTTCGACAGCACTGTTCTCCGTCCGATTGAAGTAGCTCCGGCGCAATAGAAACGGAAAGCATGCGGGTCATAGTCATTGAGGACGATTCGGACGCGGCAGCGTTCGTGAAGGGCGTCCTGAGCGAAGCGGGTCACACAGTCGATGTGTGTGGCGACGGCGAGTCGGGCCTCAACAAGGCCAGGACCGGCGAATACGATGCGCTGGTCGTGGACCGGATGCTGCCGGGCATGGACGGACTGAAGCTTCTCAAGAGCTATCGCGACGCAGGTGGTCGGGCGCCGGCGCTGTTCCTGTCGGCGCTGGGCGAGGTGGATCATCGCGTCGAGGGGCTGCAGGCGGGCGGCGACGATTATCTCGTGAAGCCATATGCGCCGAGTGAGCTGGTTGCACGCGTCGAGGCGCTGGGCCGGCGTGCGACCGGCGACATTCCGACGACCAAGCTTTCGGTTGGCGGCCTGGAAATGGACCTGCTGGCGCGGACGGTTCACCGCGACGGGCAGAAGATCGACCTGCAGCCGCGCGAGTTCCGGTTGCTTGAGTTCCTGATGCGGCATGCAGGGCAGGTGGTCACGCGCACCATGCTGCTCGAGAAGGTGTGGGACTATCACTTCGATCCCCAGACCAACGTGATCGATGTCCACGTCTCGCGCCTGCGCGGGAAGATCGACAAGGATTTCGAGCGGCCTCTGCTGCACACCGTTCGCGGCGCCGGATACCGGCTCGAAGCTTAAGCGATGAAGATCGGCCGCCTGCCGGCGCTGTTCCGGACGACAACGTTCCGGTTGGCGCTGCTGCACGCGTCGATCTTCATTCTCTTTTCGGCGTCGCTCCTCGCTTATCTTTATTACGAAACCGCCGGCCACCTTGGGCGGCAGGCCGAGACGGAGCTGAACGCGGAGTTTGGCGAGCTGTCAGCGGCTTATCGCGGCGGCGGTCTCGATCGTCTGAACCAGGCCGTGATCGAGCGCCGGGCGGCGCGGGGGAAGTTCTTCTACCTGTTGCTCGACGGAAGCGGCCAGAAGGTTGAGGGCGATTTCGATGTGCTGCCCGCGCCTGCGCCTGCAGGGGAAGCGGTGGTCGACGTCGATTTCCAGTACGATGCGCGGACGATTGCGGGGCAGCCGAGCCGGCAATCGGCGAAGGGGCGCATCTCGCGCCTCTCCGAAGGCGGGGTGCTGATGGTCGCTTACGACGTGGGCAATCTCGGTGAAATGAACCGGCGGATCACGGAGGTGGTCTGGCGCTCGGCCGCCGTCGGCTTCGTGTTGTCGCTGATCGGTGGGGTGGTGATTTCGCGATCCGCGGCGCAGCGGGCCGAGCAGCTGGCCAAGACGACCGAGGGGGTCATGGGTGGGGACCTCACGCGCCGCGCGCCGGTGTTCGGATCTGGCGATGAGTTCGACAGGCTTTCCGAACAGTTGAACGCCATGCTCGGGAAGCTGGAGCGGCTTGTGATCTCGTCACGATCAGCGGGCGATTCCATCGCGCACGATCTGCGATCGCCATTGACGCGGTTGCGAAACCGCCTGGAGGCGGGGATCAGGTCGGCTGGGGACGAGGGGCCGCGCAACGCGCTGGTGCGGTCGATCGACGATGTAGACAGCGTGCTGGATACGTTCAACGCCATCCTGCGCCTGTCGCGCGTGCAGGCGGGGGCGACGGGTTCTTTCCGGCGGACGAATGTCACCGACCTGACGGACGAGCTGGCCGAGCTGTATCAGCCTGTGTGCGAGGAGAAGCGGCTGGGGTTCACGTATTCGCCGCAGCGCGATCTCTTCGTGCTGGCTGATCGCGATCTCATAGCGCAGGCGATGTCGAACCTGGTGGACAATGCAGTGAAATACACGCCCGAAGGCGGGGCTATTCGGCTGGAGGCACGGCGCGCGGCGGATGGCGACGTCGCGCTGACCGTCGTCGATACGGGGCCGGGCATTCCAGCAGAGGACAGGGAGCGCGCGGTCGAGCGCTTCGTGCGGCTGGAGCAGTCGCGCAGCCAGCCGGGAAGCGGGCTGGGACTCAGTCTCGCGGCTGCGGTGGCGGAGGCGCATACGGGCAAGCTGGTGCTGGCGGACGGAGGAGGGCCGCCTTCCCGTCCGGGGCTGTCGGTTACTCTCAAGCTTCCAGCAGCGTGAGGGCTGTCCGTGATGGACGATGGACAGGCTCGCGCTAGGTTGCGCGCATGACCGAACGACTGGGAAAGTTGGCGCTTGGGCCGATCGCGGGTGGCGAGGGCGATCCGCTTGCGGCGCTGAAGCAGGCGACGCGGTGGTCGGACTACATTTCACGGATCGAGCGGCGACGGCCGGAAATGTTCGAGAAACTTCGCGATGGGCCAGATGTCGTGCTGGCCGAGGCGCTGGCCGAGATCGATGCCGCTGGGGCGATGACCGGTTCGCTCGATGCGCCGATGCGGACGATGCGGCTGGCCAAGGAGGCGGCGCATGCGGCCATCGCGGCCGGCGATCTTTCCGGCATGTGGGCGCTGGATGATGTCGTCGAGCGGCTCACGCAGCTGGCGGACGCGTCCGTGAAATCGGCTCTGCAGCTGGCGGTGCGGGCTGCGTGGGCTTCGGGATCGCTGGGAGAGGTTCGCGACAGCAGCGCGATGCCGGGCCTGTTCACGCTGGCGATGGGAAAGATGGGTGCGCGGGAGCTCAACTATTCCAGCGACATCGACCTGATCGTGTTGTTCGACCTCGACGTGTTGCCGGTGAAGGGTGCGCGCGTGAAGGAGGCGATGGTTCGCCTGACGCGCGATCTCGTGCGGGTGCTCGATGAGCGGACTGCCGACGGATACGTGTTCCGGACGGACCTGCGGCTGCGGCCCGATCCGGCATCGACGAGCCCGGCGATCTCCACGCAGTACGCGACCAGCTATTACGAGAGCGTGGGCCAGAACTGGGAGCGGATGGCGCATATCAAGGCGCGCGTCTGTGCGGGCGATGAGGCGGTAGGTGCGGGGTATCTCAATGAGCTCGGGCCTTACGTGTGGCGGAGGCACCTCGATTACTGGGCGATCGCGGATATCCATTCGATCAAGCGACAGATCCACGCGCATGGCGGTCACGCGGAACTGACTTCGCCGGAATTCGATGTGAAGCTTGGCCGTGGCGGCGTGCGGGAGATCGAGTTCTTCGCGCAAGTGCAGCAGCTGATCCTGGGCGGGCGGCGAACGGACCTGCGGGCGCCACGAACGAAGGATGCGCTGGCGGCGATGGCAAAGGGCGATGTGATCGCGCCGGAAGTCGCCGAGGATCTTTGCCGCGCCTACGATTTCCTGCGCACGATCGAGCATCGTATCCAGATGCTCAATGATGAGCAGACGCACGATCTGCCTGCGGTCGCCGAGAAGCGGTCGGCTGTGGCGGCGCTCGCTGGATATGCCGATGAAGCGCGGTTTGAAGCCGATATCGCTGCGGTGCGTAGACGTGTTCACGGCGTCTACTCCGATCTCTTCGCGGCGGAGGAGCGGCTTTCGACAGCGACGGGCAACCTGGTCTTCACGGGCGTGGATGATGACCCCGGCACGGTCGCGACATTGAAGGGGATGGGGTTCAGCGATCCGTCGCGGATCATTCACGTGTTCCAGCAATGGCACAGGGGATCGATACCGGCGACGCGATCGGCGCGGGCGCAGCAGTTGCTGACTTCGCTGGGGCCGCGGCTGCTGGAGGCGATGTCGAAGGCGGGCGAGCCGGACACGGCGTTCGAACGGTTCAGCGAGTTCTTTTCGGGGCTGACGTCTGGCGTGCAGGTGATGTCGCTGATGCTGGCGGAGCCAGCGCTCGCGCGGGACGTCATCGAGACGATGTCGTTCGCGCCGAAACTGGCGGCGGATCTGGCGCGCCGGCCGGCGTTGATGGACGCCATGCTGGAACCGTCCTTTCGCTCTCCCGTGCCGTCAGATGCTCCGGGCGCGCGCGCTGGCAAGCTGAATATCCTGCTGAAGCAGGCAGACGGATTCGAGGCGCAGCTGAATGCGGCGCGGCGCTTCCACCGCGAGGAGGCTTTCCGCATTGGCTACCAACTGTTGCGGGGCGCGGTGAGTGCAACGGAAGCAGGTGTCGCCTATGCCAATCTCGCTGACGCGTGCGTGGCTGGGCTCGCAGACGTTTGCGAGAAGGATGTGCAGTCGCGCCATTCCGGGCGGATCGGACGATGGGCTGTGTGCGCCCTTGGCAAGTTCGGCGGCCGGGAACTTACCGCAACATCCGATCTCGACATGATGCTGATCTACGAGCCGGAGGACGATGCGGGTGTAACGGTCGCTACGCGTTTCGTTCAGCGGCTGATTGCTGCGCTGTCCGCTCCGACGGAAGAGGGCACGCTTTACGAAGTCGACATGCAGCTGAGGCCGTCGGGCCGGGCAGGGCCTGTCGCTGTCAGGTATTCATCGTTCGAACGATACTATCGCGAGGATGCGTGGACTTGGGAGTTCATGGCGTTGACACGCATTCGCCCGCTGGCCGGAGATGAGGATCTCGGTCGCCGCATCGTCGAGTCGGCGCGCGAGGCGTTGCGCGCCAAGGCGGCCGATCCCAAGATCACGGATGATGTCGCCGACATGCGCCGCCGCATGGCGCGGGAACGGCCGGCGAAATCCCGTTGGGACGTCAAGCTCGCGGCCGGCGGGCTGGTCGATATCGAATTCGTGATCCAGCACGCCATCCTCACATCCGCGGGAGAAGTTCCCGGCGCGGTCATTCCGACCTCGATGGACGCCATCAAGGCCCTGGCCGCGGCAGGCCGTCTTTCACCCGGAGACGCCGCCATCCTGGCCGAGGGCCTCACTTTCCAGCTCAACCTTCAGCAAGCCCTGAGAATCGCGTCGGGCGACCAGTTTGACCCAGAAACCGCGTCTGTTGGCCTGAAAGCATGGCTCGCCAATCACCTGTCGCAGAAAGACTTTTCTGCCCTGACTGTCGTCCTGGAACGGGTTCAGGCGGCCGTCGCGGCCCTTCGCACCCGCAAACTGGGTCCGCTTACGACGGAACAGCGTCCGGACAGCGTTTGATCTGCAGGCACAGATTAAGTCATGGCGCGCTGAGACGAGCTCCGCACAAGAGCAATCAACGCTCGGCAAACGCCGCGGCAGGATGCATAACGTGGAGAGCAGTTCGTTCTTGAACAGCACGCCTCTGTTGGCGACAGATCGATTCTCGGAGTTGGCTTCAAGGCCATGCGGGATCCGGACGAGGAATTGGTGCGCCGTGTCGGCGCCGGCGACAAGCGCGCGGCGGCCGAACTCGTGCGCCGTCACCTCCCGAGAATGGTCGGTCTCGCTCGCCGGATGCTTGGCGACGCTGCCGAGGCCGAGGATGTCGCCCAGGAAGTTTTCCTTCGTGTCTGGAAGCACGCCGGCTCGTGGCGGCCCGGACAGGCAAAGTTTGAAACGTGGATGCACAGGGTCGCGATGAACCTCTGCCTCGACAGATTGCGGCGCAGCGGACGCCAGGGCGGCGAGGTTTCTCCGGAGACCCCGGACGTACGCGCTAGCGCCACGCGTGCGCTCGACGACAGGCAGCGCCGTGAACGCGTGCGCGATGCTTTGCAACAGCTGCCGGAGCGCCAGAGGGCTGCTCTGGTGCTTTGCTACTATCAGGAAAGGACGAATATCGAGGCCGCGGAAATCCTGGGCGTCAGCGTTGATGCGCTGGAAAGCCTTCTTTCGCGCGCACGCAGGACGTTGAAGTCGGCGTTGTCGGCCGAGCGGGCTGACCTGCTCAGCGGTCTCGAGACGGGTTGAGGGATTGGGAATGAACGAAGCACGTTTCATGGAATTGCTGGGCGCCTACGGCGCAGAGCTGTCGCGCTGGCCGGACGACGATCGCGGCGATGCGGAGGTGTTCCTTGAAACGGCGCCGCACCGGATCAAGGATATCTGGGAGAGCGAGCGCGCGTTTGATTATCTGCTGGCTCTGGAGAAGGACAGCCCCGTTTCTATCGCCCTCGAGACGCGTGTCCTGGGAGCGTCGCCCGACAAGCGCAGGCTGCGCCGGCCGGTTGCAGCGTTTACGGCATGGCGTACTCCCAAATGGGTGACGGGCGGGGCGCTGGCTGCTTCGCTCGCGCTGGGCTTCGCGGTTGGTTATGCGGGCGAGCCTGCGCCAGTCACGGGCGCCGATGCGGAATACGCGAAGATGCTCACCGTCTCCGGTGCAGGGGCCGGATCGATGTTCTTCACTGCAATGAACGACACGGGTAGCTAGCCCTCTGATGCCATCGAAGATTTCTCTCTTTCTGATCGGTTCGCTCGCGCTCAACGCGGCGCTGCTGGGCATTGTTGGCGGGCGGCTGCTGAGCCCCGGCGCCAATGCGTCCGAGCAGACTGTGCAGATGCAGCTTGAGCGCTATGGACCGACGTCTGACGTCGTGCAGGCAGCTTGGGCGCAACTGCCGGAAGCAGACCGCGCCGAGCTGCGCAAGCAGCTGCGCGAGAGCTGGGTGGCCATGGAAGACGAGCGTGTGCGCCTGCGGGTCGCGGGCGAGGCGGTCTACAATGCTGCGCTGTCGGAGCCGTTCGACGAGAACAAGCTTCGCGATGCCGTGGTGCTTTTTCAACTACGTGAGAAACACCTGCAGGAAAACGCCGAGAACATCCTGATCGGCCACCTCGGCAAGATGCCTGCAAAGGCCCGCGCAACGGCGGCCACCGGCCTGCTGACGCCGTTCAACGCCCGGATGCAGCGCGGAGATCGCGGCACGCCGAAGGATGGCCAACGCGATGGAAAGCCGGACGGCCCAAGGCCGCCGTCAGCAAGCGCGCCGCCGGCGAACTCCCCGAACAACTAGACAGGACTCAGGCGTTCTCGCTAGCTCGCTCGGGCGATGCGACCGCGATCGGCTTTGCGGTCGGCAGGAAGATCGACACGGTGGTGCCGACGCCCAGCGTGCTCTCGATCGTCAGATAGCCGCCGTGCATCTCCGCGAAGGACTTGGTGAGTGCGAGACCGAGGCCGGTGCCGCGGATGTTGCGTTCCTTGGCTTCGGGTGTTGTGACCTGTTCGAACGGCTGTGCGAGGCGGGGCAGGTCTTCCGGAGCAATGCCGATGCCGTTGTCCGTCACACGGATCACAAGCCATTGAGATTCAAGGAACATTGCGACGCGGATCTCGCCGCCAGGGTCGGTAAACTTGATCGAGTTGGTGATCAGGTTGAACGTCATCTGCTTGATGGCGCGATGATCGCCATTGATATCGGGCAGATCATCATCAGGGTCGAAGCTGAGCGCAATCTCGCGATCGGCGCAGCGGCGGCGGGCCAGCTTCACTGCGCCATCGACAGCATCGATCGGATCGATCATCGCGGGTGACAGGCGCATTTTGCCGGCCTCGACCTTCGACATGTCGAGGATGTCGTTGATCATTTCTTCGAGATGCTTGGCGGCCTGCACGATGTCCTGAGTGTATTCCCTGTAGCGGTCGTTGCCGAGCGGCCCGTAGATCTCGTTGGCCATCATCTCGGCGAAGCCGTTGATGTGATTGAGCGGCGTGCGTAGCTCGTGGCTCATGTTGCTGAGGAACGAGCCCTTCGCCTGGCTGGCGCGCTCGGCGCGGGCTTTGGCCTCGGAATACTTCTCGGCGAGTTCCTGCGCCTGGCCGCGCGTGCGCTGCAGCTCTTCCACCATGGTGCGCAGCTTCTTCTCGCTCTTCTGGAGGCCGGCTTCCTGACGTTTCATATTGGTGATGTCGAGACCGACGGTGATCAGGCCGTCCGTGGCCGTGCGGCGATCGACCAGCCTGATCCAGCTGTCCGACAGTAGGAGCATTTCGCGCGCGTTGGCGTCGTCGCCAAGCGGCCGCTCGACGCGGACGAACTTCGAGAGCTCGGCCATGACGAGGTCGTAGGAGGCGCCGGCCTGCACGATGCTCTTGTCGAGGTTGAAGACGCGGGAGAACGCCGCGTTCCAGTGTGTCAGTCGCTTGCGGCTGTCCCACACCGCGAAGGGACCCGGGTGGGCGTCAAGAGCGGTGCGCGCGAGTGCTTCGGCGCGGCGGGAGCGATGCTGCGCCTGGATCCTGTCTGTGACGTTGAGGAGGGCGCCGGTGAAGACGCCTTCACTGTTGCCGCCTATAAGTTCGAAGAACTTGCCCGTGGTTCGGCCTGCGCCCTGGAAGGCAACGCTGATCTGGCGCTGGGGAGAGGCGCTTTCCAGCGCGTCCTGCACGCGCCGGCGGTCGTCATCGGCGATCATCGACGTGAACTCGTCCAACGTCATGTCGCCGTGGCGAACGGCGCCGACGAGGCTTCCGGCTTCCGGGCCGACGGTGAGCAGTTGAGTTCTCGGCGTCCACCGCCACAGGCCGATGACGCCGGTGACTTCGAAGGCAGTCCAGCCGCCCTGTTCAGGGGAAGGAAGGGAGGGAAGCCTGATCTCGGCTTGCGCCTTTTCGAACTGGACCCGCCGGATAGCGCTGACGAGGCCGAACACCGCGAGCAGCGGCGCGGCAACGAGCAGGCCGTAGATCACCAGGCGATTGAGGTCGCCCCAGCTGAACAGCGGCGTGGGGCGGAATACGCAGGCTGCGATGCCGGATTTCGCGACCGGCGCGCACGCGACCGCCGAGCGTTCGAAATTCACGGACTCGAAGCGAGCGTTCATTGGTATGCCGCCGGTGGGGACGAGGTAGAATTTCCTGCTCTCCAGCGGCTGGGGCATCAGCGCCGCGCTGGTGCGCACGCCGGACACCCATCGGCCCTGGCTGGTCTGCGCGAACACGCGAACGCCATCATCATCCTCGAGTTGCGCCCAGATGCCTAGCTGCGGCTCTCGTTCCGCGACCGCATCGAAGGGCACGCCGCGGCGGATGGCTTCCAGCGAAGCGCCGGTGACGAGCAGGCCTTCCATTTTTGCGCGCGCGGCGATCAGCTCGGCCCGGACGTTGCCAGCGAGGGCTTCCGCCTCGCGCTGCTGCTGGATCAGGATCGTGTTGTCGGCAGACTGGCGTTCTTCAAAGGCCTTCAGGCCCAAGGCGCCGGCAAAGGCCAGCATGAGGACGGCGAGCATGCCGATGGGAACCGCGCTACGCGGCTTCTCTGGCGCGCCGAGGCGCGCATTCCCTCCCCTGGACGCCCTCGTCCCCAAGCCGATTCCTTCCGCAATTGACGGACTCACCAGTCTTGGAGTCGAAAAGCTGCGAAAGGGTTAATGAGGGATTAATTGTGGGCCATCCCGATAACCCACATTAGCCGTCTCAGGCCGCGTCTTCCTGAGCCTTGTTGAAGACGGCGCTGGCCAGGACGCCGCTGCCCTTGGGGCCGAAGAGGCTCTCGCGGCGCTCCTTCCCCTTGTAGTTGTCATCCTTCCTCCTCCTCCTGTCGGGGCCGAAGTAGACGCTGGTGCGTATGAAGGAGCGGGGCGTGTTGATGACGGCGCAGACTTTCCGGTAGAGCTCGGTGGCCGTGACGGGCTTGGCGCAGAATTCGGTGACGCCCGCGTCACGCGCCTGCTCGACCTTCGATTTCTCGGCGTATGCCGTCAGCATGATGATCGGGACGAAGTGGTTCGGGCTGTCTTCCGCGGTGCGGATCAGCTTCGTGAACTCGCAGCCATTGATCGGGTCCATCGCGAAGTCGGTGATGATGAGGTCTACGGGCGAGTTGCGGATGGTGTTGAACGCATCCGCCGCATTGCTCGCGTCGAAGAATTCCTTGACCTCGAAGCCGCGCAGGATCGTCTTGACGATGTTGGTCATGTGGTGGTTGTCGTCGACGACGAGCACCTTCAGCCTTTCCAACATGCGATCCATCTTGCGTTCCCCGGCTATGCGGCGCTTCGCAGCGAGCGTGAGCTGCGCGCGAAGAATGTTTCGTCGATGATCGGCCGGCCGTAGAAATAGCCTTGCGCGTATTTCACGCCGGCTTCGAGCAGCATGTTGCGGTCGGATTCCGTCTCGATCCGCTCACCGACCGACGTGATGCCGAGTTCGGCGCACATGCGGGCGACGTTGCGCATCAGGGCCAGCCCGCGGATGTTGAGGTCGGAGGTCTGCAGGAAACTGCCGTCGAATTTCAGGCCGTCCACGTCGAGCGCGCGGAGATAGCCGAATGAGGCGGAGCCGGCGCCGAAATCGTCCAGCGACACGCTGATGCCGCTGGCGCGCAAGGTGCTGACGGCGCGCGCGGCGGTCTCGATATCGTGAATATGGGCGCTTTCAGTGACTTCGACGATCAACCGGCTACGATGGAAGCTGTGGCCGGAGATGACGGCGCAAAGCTCGCGTATGACGTCCAGGCGCTGGAGGGACTCGCCCGAGATATTGACCGCGAGGCGATAGCCGGGATCGGGATTTAGTTCGAGCTGCGCCGCCGCAGCGGCAATCATGATGTAGTCCAGATGCGCGATCTGTCCGCTCTTCTCTGCGGCAGCGATGAGGTCGACCGGGGAGTCTTCGCCGGAGAAGCGGGCGAGGACTTCATAGTGGCTTACGGCGCCTGAGCGGGTTTCGACGACTGGCTGGCGTGCGGCCATGAGGCGGCCGTTCATGACGGCATCACGGAATTGTTCTGCGAGAATCTCGTCGGCGCGGTCGCCGCGCACACGCGCTGAAGACGGCATGCGGGAGACGATGAAGCTGAAGGTGTTTGGCGCGTCGGCCCGGCGCTGGATGACGACACGGCGTCCACCCTCGATGGAGGCGGCGTCTTCCCACGACAGGCGGCGGCCCGGCCCGAGGGCCCAGAGTTCCTCGCGCAGGCGGCTGCTTTCCGCTCCGCTGATCAGGTCCACGGCATTGCGGCCAACGAGACGATCGGTGGTTGGATGATGGAGAAGCGTAGGGTCGCCTTCGGCCTCGACGATGCGGCCGCTGGCGTCGGTCGCGATCAATAGATCCGCGGCCGCGAAAGCAAATTCGCGGAATCGTTCGCTATCAGGTGTTGAGAGCGACATCCCTGTCCGTCCGGTCACATCAACGCAACGTGAACGCTACTGGCGCATGATTAGTCGGCGGTTAACGATACTTTCCCTCGGCTAAATCCCTGAAATTTCAGAGGTCAAGCAGGGTCTGCCAGCGCCCGGCCGATGATATCGAGCGCGTTCTTTGACAGCCCCGCGTCCGACAGCCGGAGGAGTTCCGCACGCGCCTTTTCCCGGCGGGGGGCGTTGAAGGAGCGCCAGCTTTCGAAGGCCGTGGAAAGGCGCGCCGACAGCGCCGGGTTCAACGGGTCCACCTTGAGGATGAGATCCGTCAGGAAGCGATAGCCCCAGCCATCCGCGGTGTGGAACGCGACCGGGTTGTTCATCGAGAACGAGGCGGCAAGCGAGCGCACGCGGTTCGGATTGCGCAGATCGTAGTCCGAGCGTTCCAGCAGGCGGGCAAGGCGTTCGCGCAGGTCGTCGCGCACGGACATGGCCTGGACGCCATACCACTTGTCCATGACGAGCGGCTGGGACGACCATTTGGACTCGAAGTCCCTGAGCGCCGTATCGAAGGCGTCGCTTTCAATGTTGGAAAGCGCGGTCAGGGCCGCGAGCGTTTCGGTCATCGTCGTGGCCTTGCGATAGGCCTGCGTGACGAGACCCTCGTGCCGATCGCCGAGAGAAGACAGGAGCGACAGGGCTGATGCGCGCAGGGAGCGGCGGCCTGTGGCGCGGGCCGAGGCGTCGAAAGCGACAGGCTCTGCCTTGTCGAGCACCGACAGAAGCAGGTCTTCCAGCGAGCGAGCGACGGCGCGGCGCACATGCTGGCGCACGACATGGATCGCGGAAGGGTCCGCATCGCGCATGTCGAGGATCAGTTCGCCGACGGTCGGAAGATAGAGCAGCAGGGCGGCGAAAGCCGCGTCGTTCTGTGAAGCGCGCGTGACCGAGTGGCGTAAAGACTGAACGAAACCATTGAGGCGTTGCTGGTCCGGCTCGCGGGCGCCGCCGCGCACCGCGTCGAGGATCATCGCGCGAGCAATTGTCTGCAGGGCTTCCCACTGGGCGAACGCATCGTCGTCGAAGCCCGCTAACGCGGCGCGTTCGACTTCCGTGAGATCGTCGGCGAGGCGAATGGGCGCCGAGAAACCGCGATTGAGCGAGGCGCGTGGGGGCGAGGCGACATCGGCGAAGTTGAACTGCGACGAGTTCTTGTCGAGCACGACGACGTGCTCGAATGCGGCCGGCGCGTCGCCGAGCCGGGTTTCCATCTTCGCACCGTTGGCGTCGAACAGGGCCACGCGCATCGGGATACGCAGCGGCTTCTTGTCCGGCTGTCCGGGCGTGGGCTGGACTGTCTGCGTGAGGGTGAGCCGCCATGAGCGGTTGGCGGCGCTGTAGTCGCCCTTGGCCCGGACGGCAGGCGTGCCGGCCTGAGCATACCAGACCGCAAAGGCTGTAAGATCCTGATCCGTCGACGGCTGGAAGGAGTTGATGAAATCCTCGATCGTCGCGGCCGTGCCGTCGAACATGTCGAAGTAGCGGTTCATGCCGGCGAAGAAGGCTTCATCGCCAACGACGAGGCGCAGCATGCGGATGAGTTCGGCGCCCTTTTCGTAGACGGTCGCCGTGTAGAGGTTGTCGATGCGGGCGTACTGGTCCGGCCGGACGGAGTGGGCGAGCGGGCCGGCGTCCTCCGGGAATTGCCGCGTGCGCAGGCGGATGACTTCCTTGATGCGCGCGACGGCGGGCGAGCGCATCGCCTTTGTGAATTCCTGATCGCGATAGACCGTGAGGCCTTCTTTCAAGCACAGCTGGAACCAGTCGCGGCAGGTGATGCGGTTGCCGGTCCAGTTGTGGAAATACTCGTGGGCGACGATGCTCTCGATCGCCTCGAAGTCGGCGTCTGTCGCCGTCTTGCCGTCGGCCAGAACATAGGCCGAGTTGAAGATGTTGAGACCCTTGTTCTCCATCGCTCCGAAGTTGAAGTCGCGCACGGCGACGATCTGGAATACATCCAGATCGTATTCGCGGCCAAAGACATCCTCGTCCCATGACATGGCGGCCTTGAGCGATCGCATGGCGTATTCGGCGCGCGGAGCGTCACCCTGTTCGACGAAGATCGAAAGCTTGACGGGCTTGCCCGAGAAGGTCGTGAAATCGTCCTGCAGCACGTCAAAGGCGCCGCCGACCAGCGCGAACAGGTAGGACGGCTTGGGGTGTGGGTCGGTCCATTCGGCGAAGTGACGGCCATTGCCAAGATCGCCGCTAGCCGACGGGTTTCCGTTCGACAGCAGGTAGGGGCATTTTGTCTTGTCCGCTTCGATGCGCACAAAGAAAGGCGCCAGCACATCCGGCCGGTCCGGATAGTAGGTGATGCGGCGGAAGCCCTCGGCCTCGCACTGCGTGCAGAAGCGGTTGCTGGAAATGTAGAGGCCGGAGAGTTCGGTGTTAGCCTCGGGCGAAATGCCGGTCTCGATCTCCAGCGTGAAGACGTCGCCCGGCTTGAAGATGACGAGGCCTTCGGGCTCGATGGCGTAATCCTGATCGGTCAGCGCCTGTCCGTCGATGCTGATGCTTTTCAGCGTGAGCTTCTCGCCGTCGAGACGCAGAGACGCGTCGGCGTCGCCGGTGCGGCGCATCGACAATTGCGAAACGACGTGGGTATCCGACGCGTCCAGCCGGAACAGCAGGCGCACTTGCTCTATGCGAAATGGAAAAGGGCGATAGTCCAGCAGCCGGACAGGCGGGGGCGTTTCAGTTCGCATTGCAGGACGCCTCGGCCAGACACGCCGCCATCAACGCTGCGGCGTTGAAAGGCCTACAGGGTTTGCCGCCAAGATAAAGGGCGTTGTCCCCTATTTCTGGCCGGAATTGCTGCGTGAAATGAGGGTAAGGCTACTCGGCGGCCTGTGACGGAGCCGACAGGTCCATCGGGGTGTCATAGATCCGGCGCAGGAGGACAGTCGCCCGTTTGGCGAGGTCCAGCAGTTCGGCCGGCATGTCGTCCGTGTGGTTGTGGCCGAACTGGGCGAGCGCCTTCGAGATGCGCATCAGGTGGGGCGCGGACTCAATGATGCGGGCCTGGAATTCGATGCGTTGCGGATCGCGGTCGTATTCAGCGCTGGGCACGCGCCAGCCGCCCCAGTTCTTGTCGTCGGTCGTGACAACCGGGTAGGTGCCGGGCTCGGGGTGGTTCGGGACTTCGGCGGAGTCTTTCCACCGGTTGCGGGCGCGGCTGATGCGCCAGTTGTCGAAGTCGCCGACATCGTCATCAATCGGCGCATTGCCCTTGTCCGCGACGAGTTCGCCGGCGGAGAATTCGCGGCCGAGGCCCACGTCGTAATGGATCTTCAGGGGCTCATCGAGGCCCTTCACCCACTGCGGAAGCACGGCTTCCACGGAGGCCCATGTACCCACGGGCTTCACGAAGACCTTCTGGTTCTTGTGGAATGCGGCCTTGGCCATGGGACAGAGTCCTCCCCAGTGTTCCGGAGAGAACTAGCATTTACAGGTTAGGTTCATGTGAATCGGGCGGGGCAAATCCCCCGCCCGATCCCTAACGAGGCGTTACCTGCAGCCTTCATCGAAGGGGAAGAGCTGCGCATCCGGCACGCGCCAGGTGATCTCTTCCATCGCGCCAGTGCTCTGGCCTTTCGCGTCCTTGGTGAAGTGCTGGTACTTCATCGAGGAGTAGCTGATCTCGACCGTTTCAGACGCCAGGTTGCCGTTCTGGAAGTCGGGCGAGACGTTGAAGCTGCGAACTTCCGCGCCTTCGATGATCCACTTCGAGTCGATCACTTGGCCGCCGCCGCGAGCGGGCGAGGTAAAGGTGATCTCGATGCGGCCGAGGGGCGCGCCTTCAACGGCGGCGACCATCAGCTTGGGCGAGGAGCGGTCCGGCGACTTGGTGATGTAGATCGGGCCGACGGAAGTTGTGCGCACCTGGTCCACGAAGCCTTCCGGGTCGGGCATCGTGAAGCTCGACACGTTCATGCTCGCGCCATTGACCGTGATCTGGCCTTCGAAGCCGCGCTGTCCGGTATCGCCGGGCATGCCTTCAACCTTCAGGAAGACGTCGGCGTTCGCGGCGCCGGCAGCGGCCAGCGCGATGGCCGACAGAATGCTGATACGCGCGAAGTTACGGATGCTCATTGGTCCCTCCAGGCCGCGCTCCGTCCGGGGATCGGGTGGTGTTGGCGGCCGACTCGCGGGTTCGTGTTTCCGCTTGTGTGGAGTTGTGAAGCTGCGTCGCGGCTGGGTTAGGGCGGCGGCGCACCTTGATTGTGGCGAAGGTGTCGGGACGGCGCCGTACCGTTAAGGGCGTGCTTTGCGAATGTTTAAGCCGGGTTTGCTAGGCCTTGAGAGGATTGCAGAATTCGGCGGACAGCATGGCGCCCGAGGGCGAACGTAGCGGACGGATCGTGTGGATCGCCGGCTGGGCGCTGGCGGCGCTTATCCTTGTCGCCGGTTATGGCGTCGCCGCGCTGAATCAGGACTTCGCCGAACCCGACAATGCGATGCGTCTCGTGCGCGTGCGCGACATGCTGGCCGGACAAGGCTGGTTCGACAGCGTGCAGCAGCGTCTGAACCCGCCCACGGGCACGCCAATGCACTGGGCACAATGGATCGACGCCGCGATTGCCGTGCCCGTGTTCCTGTTATCGCTGCTTGTCGGGCAGCAATGGGCCGAGGTCGCGATGGCGTTCATCTGGCCGCTCGGCCTGCTGGCAGTCTTCATGATGCTCGTCGTGAGCATCTCGGGCGAAATCGGCGCGCAGGACGGTCTCAGGCGCGAAGCCGAATGGGCGGGCGCGATCATCGCGGCGTTGGCGTTTCCCGCCATCGAGAAGTTTTCGCCGGGATCGTTCGACCACCACAATGTGGAGCTCGTGCTCTGCATGGCCGCGATCCTCGGCCTGATGAAAATGCGCGAGGCGCCGCGCGCCGGGCTGTGGGTTGGCGCCGCGCTTGGGCTTGCAATGGCGACGGCCGCCGAAGGCGTACCATTCGTCGCGGCGGGATTGCTGGTCGCGGGTGTGCTCTGGGTGCTGCGTCCGGCCGAGTTCGCGAAGGGCCTGGCGTGGATGGGCGTTGGACTTGGTATTTCATCGATGCTGATGCTCGCGGCGCTGGTGCCGCCCGCCGATTGGTTCAAGCCGGTCTGCGATGCGATGGGCGCGCCGTTCCTCGGCTTCGGATTGGCCGGCGCTGGCGTCGCGCTCGCCCTTGGAAATCTGCCGTCTGCGATGAGGTCGTCGCTGGTGAAGCGCGCAGGCGCTTCGGTTGTCGCGGGAGGCATCGCGGTCGCGATGCTGCTGTGGCTGTTCCCGCAATGCGCGGGCGGTGGATACGCTGCGCTCGGCGCGGACATGGAAGAGCTCTGGATGAGCCAGATCTCCGAGACGCGCTCGCTGATGGCGCTAGCGGGCGATGATCCCGCGATGATCCTGTCGGTTGCCGGCACCGCGCTGGCTGGTCTGATTGCGGCGATGGTATTTCTGCGCAAGCGCTGGAAGGAAGAGAGCGGCTGGATCGTGCTCGCTTTCCTGCTGCTCGGCTGGGCGGTGCTGGCCTGGCAGATTCGTGGTTCGGCGTTCGCAACTGCATTTGCGATCCCGTTCGGCGCATGGGCCGTGGCGAAGGCCCGCCGCGACTATCGCAGCAAGGCATCGGCCATCCGTGCGCTGGCGTTCGCAGGCGTCGCCGTCAGCTCTGCCGCCGCCGCATGGGCGAGCGCCGGCGAAGCCCTGCAGGCGCGCCTGACACCGCAAGCCGTTCTCTCCAATTACGAAACGCGCGTCAGCAATTCGAAAGCCTGCGTGACGCCGGAAGCCTTCCGCTCACTCGCCGCCGTAGAGCCGGGCGTTATGCTGAACCAGTTTTCGCTGGGCGCCGGCGTGCTCGTCTGGTCGAAGCACGGCGTCCTCGCCGGGCCGTACCACCGCGATGTCTCCGGCACGATGACCGTGATCGAAGCGATGCGCTCCTCAGCCGACAAGGCCCGCGCAATCGTCGTCGGATCTGCAGCCGACTACGTCCTCGTCTGCCAGGCCGCGCCAGAAACGCGCTTTTATGCTGCTCGCGCCGAAGCGGGCGTTCCCCCCGATGCAACGCTATCGGCTATGCTAGGCCGCGGCGAGCATCCGGACTGGCTAGCGCCAGTCGATCTCGGCAAATCCCCCCTGAAACTCTATCGCGTTATTCACTAGTCGGCCTTCAAGGCCCCGGCGGGCTCTTCGCGCGTCACCGGACCTTCGGGCGAGGCGGCTTCCGTCGCCTTTTCGAGATTCTGCCCCGGTTCGCGTCCGCGTAGCGTGATCTGCGGGATGAACAGGATGGCGACAAAGGCGACCGCGACGATCACAAGGCTGCCCATGAAGATGTAGCTCATGGCGCTCGAGATCGAGTGCGCGACGAAGGCTTCCATTTCCGGCGGCATCGCGCCGCCGCTGTCGCCAGCCATCACGGCCATACGCTGCATCTCGCCGAGATCGATCTTCATACCCGGGAACTGCGCCGCGATGGATTCCGCCATTTTCGCCATCAGCATCGCGCCGAAGATCGACACGCCGATCATGCCGCCGCACTGTCGCAGGAACATGCTGGTCGATGTGGCGACACCGATCTGGCGCACGGGCGCGGCACTCTGCGAGACCATGTTGAACAGGCTCTGCGACGGGCCAAGGCCGACGCCGATGACGAACAGGCGCCAGACCACATCCCACTGCTTTGCATCGGGCCCGAGCTGGGACATCAGGAAGATGCCGACGAACTGGAAGATGGCGCCACCCATCATCATGCTCTTGTATTTGCCGGTTTTCGAGACGAAACGGCCGGACAGCGTGGCGGAGGTGATGAGGCCGAGCATGAGCGGCAGGAGCAGTAGGCCGCTGTTCGTCGCCTGGATGCCGAGGCCGAGCTGCAGGTAGAGCGGCAGGTAGACGATCGTTCCCATGAACGCCATCGAGATGACGAACGACGCGATGGTGGTCGTCGTGAAGGCGCGTATCTTGAAGAGATCGAGCGGGAGGATCGGCTCCTTCACGACGCGTTCGATCAGGATGAAGGCGACGCCCGCCACCAGCGCGATGGCGAAGCAGCCAAGCACGATTGTGGACGTCCAGCCCTCTTCATTGCCCCATGTAAGCGCCAGCATCAGCGCCCCGATGGAGATGACGACGAAGATGGCGCCGAACCAGTCGATCTTGCCGCCGCCAGTGTGGCCGAGGTTCGGCATCTTGAGCGTGATCATCGCTAGCGCGATGATGGATGTCGGTAGGTTGATATAGAAGCACCAGCGCCAGCCGGCGAGATACATGCCGCCGATGTCGACGCTGCCATGGTCGGTGAAGTAGCCACCGACGATCGGGCCGACGACGCTGGCCAAACCAAACACTGCGCCGAACAGGCCGGCATACTTGCCGCGCTCGCGGGGTGGGAACAGATCAGCGATGGTGGCGAAGGCTGTGGTGAAGAGCGCGCCGCCGCCGATACCCTGGATGCCGCGGAACACGATCAGCTGCACCATGCCGTCCATGCCGAGCAAGTCCCCGAACTCGCCGGAGACGCCGCACAGCAATGAGCCGACGATGAAGATGACGATTCCGATGATCAGGATCAGCTTGCGGCCGTAGAGGTCGCCCAGCTTGCCCCAGATCGGCACCATGACGGTGGACGTGAGCAGGTAACTGGTCGTGACCCAGGCGTAGAGGTCGAGGCCGTTGAGTTCGCGGATGATGGTTGGCATCGCCGTCGAAACGATCGTCTGGTCGAGCGCGCTCAACAGAAAGACGATCATCAGCGCCCAGAAGGTCAGCCGTTTTTCTTCGGACGAGGGTTCGCGCCGATGGGGAGCGTCATGGTGCGCCGTCGCGTCCATGGGGATTTACTCCGGTCCGATATCCGAAACTTGGCAGTTTCCACTTCCAATACACGGCACGCGGACGAGTCGCCAGTGGGCCGTAATGTCGCTTACAATCAATACGGTGGTCGGACCTAGCAGGATTTGTAAGGGCCGATGCGCGCCGATAAGGTGCCAGCCATGTTCCTGAGAGTCGGCTCATGTTCGCGCTGATCGCACGGGTGAAGAACCTGCTGCTGTCGCCAGGGACCGAATGGGAGGTGATCGACCGCGAGGAGGTCGCCCCCGCACGGCTCACGCGGACTTATGTTGCGCCGTTGGTCGCCATCCCCGCCATCGCCATCGTCATCGGGCTGTCGGTTCTGGGTGTTCAGGTGCGGGGGGAGTGGCATCGCGCGCCGATCCTGGAAGTGGCGTTGTCGGCTTTCCTGTTCTTCACGCTGTCGATCATCGCTGTGTTTGTCTTCGCGAAGGTGATCGACTGGCTTGCGCCGAGGTTCGGCGCGCAGCGCAATTATCGGCAGGCCTTCAAGGTTTCGGCTTATTCGATCACCGCGGCGATGGTGGCGGGAATTCTCACGGTCGCGCCGGCCTTGCAGATCCTTGCCCTGCTGGGAGCGACCTACAGCCTTTATCTCCTTTTCATCGGCACGCCGAAGGTGATGCACGCGCCAGAGAAATCGGCGGTGAACTATTCCATCGTGACGACGATATCGGCCGTCGTGATTGCGCTGCTGGTTGGGGTGGCGACCATGGTGGCGGCGGCGCCGACTGGAAACCTGTTTCCGCAACTGCCGCGCCTCGCGAGCCTGTGGGGTGAGCCGCCGCCGCCGGGCGGAGACGCCGTGAATGCCGAGCCCGCGCCGCTCGCGGCTTCGGCGGGTGCGCTGAGGCAGGGCGGCGCCGGGATCGTATCGGGAGGCGACCTGCGTGGGGCTACGCCGATGAAGCTGGCCGGGCTCAATCGTGTCGCCGTCGGCGTCGAGCGCAGCGGGATCGAAGGACACCGGACCGTCAACGTCGAAGCGGAATACCGCAATGGCGGCCGGAAGATCATGCTGCAGATCCTCTATTCGAAGACGATCGCGGAAAGACTGGGCTTCGGTGGGCCGTCCACATCCGAATTCGACCGCGAAACAGCGGATGGTTATTCGCGCCGCCGCCGCGTGGGCGACGCCATCGTCGTCGAGGATTGGGACCAGGCCTCGCAAACGGGCAGCTACGGCCGCCTTGTAGAAGACCGCTTCTATGTGAAGGCATCGGGCGGGGGCGGCGTAACCGCTGACGATCTGCGCGCTGCTGTGGAGGTATTCGGCCAGGAGACTCTGGCGCAGTTCGAAGCCGAGAGTTAAGCCGAGACATGACAACAGCCATTGTCCGTCCCGCTACCCGCAACGATCTCGACCAGCTCGAGAACATGATCTCTCGCGTAGATCCGGGCATGCTGACCATGCCGTCCTCGCGTGAGGCCATGGCCGCGCGCATCGATCGTTCGTTGAAGGCATTCGCGCGCGGCTCGCTGCCGCCAGAGAACGAGTGCTACTTCCTCGTGATGGAAGAGAATGGCGAATTGCTTGGCACGGCCAGCATCTTCACCAATCTCGGTGTCGAGCGGCCGTTCTATTCCTATCGCATCTCTCGCGACGCGAAGGTCTCGCCAGAGCAGGGCGTGAAAGTCGAACTCGATCTCCTGTTCCTCGTCAACGACTATCATGGCGACACCGAACTCGGCACGCTGTTCATCGAGCGCAAGGCCCGCGGCGGTGGACGCGGGCGGTTGCTGTCATTCGCGCGGCTGATGCTGATTGCGGTCGATCCGGTGCGGTTCGGGCCCAAGGCGATGGCGGAGATCCGCGGCTTTACTGATGGCGAAGGCAAGAGCCCGTTCTGGGATGCCGTCGGTTCGCGGTTCTTCCAGATGGATTACCGCAAGGCCGATACGCTGAGCGCGCGCGACCACCGCTTCATCGCCGACCTGATGCCGCGCTATCCGATCTATGTCGCCCTGCTGCCGGAAAGCGCGCGTAAGGTGATCTCGCGGCCTCATCCCGACGCGGAGCCGGCGCTGGCGATGCTGCAGTCGCAGGGCTTCCGCTACAATGAAGTGGTGGACATCTTCGACGCTGGCCCGACGGTTGAAGCCTTCATCGATCACATCGATACCGTTCGCGAAGCCGTGCGGATGTCGGCGGCGGAATTTTCCGGCGGCGACCTCCGTGCGCCATCCGGCTTGATCGCGCTGGCGAGCGTCGGCAAGTTCGCGGTCACGCAGTATTCGCGCGGAGACGATCCGGTGCAGGTGCTGGCGCGGATTGGGGCTACGCCTTCGGACGAGGTGCTGGTCTACCGGCTGCCGGAGAAGCGCGCATGAGCCTGCCGGCCTTCACGGGCGAATGCTTCATCGGCGGCAGCTGGCGCAAGGGTTCCGGTGCGGCGTTCGCATCGATCGCCCCGGCCGACGGGGCTGAAGTCTGGAGAGGCACTGAGGCTGGAACGGCAGATGTCGATGCGGCTGTTGCAGCCGCACGCGCAGCGTTTCCCGCATGGCGTCGACGCCCGATCGATGAACGCATCGCGCTCGTGCGCGCCTTCGCGAAGCTTGTAGATGCGCGCAAGGCCGACATGGCCGCCGTCATTTCGCGCGCGACAGGCAAGCCCCTGTGGGATGCGGCGACCGAGGCGGCCGCCATGGTCGGCAAGGCCGAACTGTCGGTGAAAGCCTACAACGAGCGTACGCCGACGAAGGAAGCGCCCGCCGGCGCCTTCACCGCGCGCATCAGCCATCATCCGCATGGCGTCATGGCCGTGCTTGGCCCGTTCAACTTCCCCGGTCATCTTCCTAACGGCCACATCATGCCGGCGCTGATCGCTGGCAATACCGTGATCTTCAAGCCATCGGAGCAGACGCCCGAAGTCGCCGAGTTCACGCTGCGGCTGTGGGAAGAGGCCGGCGTTCCGGCCGGCGTCGTCAATCTGGTGCAGGGCGCGCGCGGACCGGCAGAGCAGCTGGTGGCGCATGACGGCGTCGATGGCGTTCTGTTCACGGGCGGCGTGCCGGCCGGCAAGGCGATCCACAAGGCGCTGAGCGGCAAGCCCGAGAAGATCGTCGCGCTCGAACTCGGCGGCAACAATCCGCTGGTGGTGTGGGATGCGGCCGATCTCGACTCCGCCGCGAAGCTGATCGTGAAATCCGCCTACATCACCTCCGGCCAGCGCTGCACATGCTCGCGCCGCCTGATCGTCAAGACAAACGGCGAGGGCGATCGCATCATCGACGCGCTGCTGAAGCTGACCGACCGTCTGGTCGTCGGCATGCCCGACGCCCAACCCCAGCCCTTCATCGGCCCTGTCATCTCTGCGCGCGCCGCCGATGCCGTGCTGGCATCGCAGGCGGAATGGCTCCGCTCCGGCGGCGTCGCCCTGCGCGAAGCCAAGCGGCTCGATCTCGGCCCTGCCTTCGTCTCGCCCGGCCTCATCGACGTAACGGCCATGAACACCCGAAAGGACGAGGAAGTCTTCGGTCCGCTGCTGCAGGTCATTCGTGTCAAGGATTTCGACGCGGCGCTCGATGAAGCGAACAATACGCGCTTCGGCCTCGCTGCCGGGCTCATTTCCGACGATCCAAAACTGTTCGAGCGCTTCGAGGCCGAAGTTCGCGCCGGTGTGCTCAACTGGAACCGGCAGATGACCGGCGCATCCGGCGCCGCTCCGTTCGGCGGCGTTGGCCAGTCGGGCAATCATCGCCCCGCCGGCTACTACGCATCGGACTATTCCGCCTGGCCTATGGCGAGCCTGATTGCGCCCGGCGCCGTGAAGGATGACGAGCCGATCACGGGCCTCCGCACATGAGCGCCCTGCCGCAAGCCACCGAAGTCAATTTCGACGGGCTTGTCGGGCCGACGCACAACTATGGCGGGCTGGCTCACGGAAATCTCGCCTCGGCTGCCAATGAGGGGCAGGTTTCCAATCCGCGCGAGGCCGCGCTGCAGGGCCTCGCGAAGATGCGGGCGCTGATGAAGATGGGGTTGGTACAGGGCGTGCTGCCGCCGCACGAGCGGCCGCATATCCCGAGCCTGCGCAGGATGGGCTTCACCGGAACTGACGCGAAAGTCCTGCAGGCCGCCAATGCGGCTTCGCCCATGCTGGTCGCCAATGTGAGCTCGGCTTCCGCGATGTGGGCGGCCAACGCCGCTACCGTATCGCCTTCGGCGGACACGGGTGACAAGCGAGTCCATTTCACGCCGGCGAATCTTTCCTCCCACCTCCATCGCTCGATCGAAGCCGACACGACAACGCGCGTGCTCCGCTCGATCTTCGCCAATGACGCGCACTTCGCCGTCCACGATCCAGTGCCGTTCGCGGTGTTCGGCGATGAAGGCGCGGCGAACCATTGCCGCATAACGCGCAAGCATGGCGTGCGCGGCATGGAGCTGTTCGTCCACGGGCGCTCGGCGCTGGTGAAGGAGCCCGCGAGCTACACCGCACGTCAGGCCATCGAGGCCTCGCACATCGTGGCGACGACGCACCAGGTCGGCTGGGGCAGTTTCATTCTCGCGCAGCAGTCACGCAAGGCGATCGAGGCGGGCGCCTTCCACAATGACGTGGTGGCGGTCTCGAACGAGAACGTGCTGCTCTGCCATGAGGAGGCATTCGAGAACCGCGCCGTCCTGCTTGAACAGCTGGTCGCTCGCTGCGATGCGGCAGGATACAAGTTACATGTGCTCGAGGCGAAGACAGACGAGCTGAGCCTGGCCGAGGCAGTGAAATCCTATCTGTTCAACTCGCAGATCGTCACCCTGCCGCAAGGCGGCATGGCGCTGATCTTGCCGCACGAAGTCGAGGAAACGCCCCGCGCCAAGGCCTATGTCGACCGCGTGCTGGCCAGCAACGGCCCGATCCGCGAGGCGCACTACTTCGACCTGCGCCAGTCGATGCGCAATGGCGGTGGGCCTGCGTGCCTGCGACTGCGCGTGGTGCTGACGGACGAGGAGCTTTCGGCGTTGAGCGGGCAGGCGATCCTGGATGACGCGCGCGTGAGCGCTCTGGAGAACATCGTCAAACAACGCTATCGGGATCGCCTTGCCGTTACCGATCTTGCCGACCCCGCGCTGCTCGATGAAGGCCGCACGGCGCTGGACGAGATCGGGCAGGTGCTTGGGCTTGGATCGGTGCATGACTTCCAGCGCGTCTGACCAGAAATTCTTCCGCGCGCCGACCGTGGAGACGGAAAGGCTGCGCCTGCGCGCACACACCGCCACCGATTTCGAGGCGAGCCTGCCGATGTGGAACGATCCCATCGTCACGCGCTTCATCGGCGGCCGACCCTATACGGCGGAAGAGGTGTGGCAGCGGCTGCAGCGCTACGCGGGATCGTGGGTGCTGCTCGGCCACGGCTTCTGGGCCATCGAGGAGAAGGCGTCGGGCAAGATCGTCGGCGAGATCGGCATCATGGACGCCAAGCGCGAGATGGATCCGCCGTTCGGCGGGGATCGTGAGTTCGGCTGGGCGCTGCTGCCCAACGCGCATGGCAAGGGCTATGCGAGCGAGGCGCTGCAGGCGGCGCTGGATTGGGAAGCGGATGTGTTCGGTGCGCCGTGCGTCGTCGCGATGATCGATCCGGACAATATGGCTTCGATCAAGCTTGCGAAGAAATTCGGCTTCGTTGAGCGCGCGCGGGCGATCTACAAGGGCGTGCCCACGATCCAGTTCGAGTTGCGGAGGCGCAAATGAGCGACGGCGTCATCCTCGCGCTCGACCAGGGCACAACCTCCAGCCGTGCCATGGCCATCGGTCTTGATGGATTGATCATTGCCTCGGCGCAGGAAGAATTCCCGCAGATATTCCCGCATTCCGGCTGGGTGGAGCACGATCCGGAAGCGATCTGGCGCACGCAGCGGCGGACGGCGGAGCAGACACTGGAACGGCTTGGTTCGCGGAAGGTCGCGGCGATCGGCGTGACGAACCAGCGCGAGACGGTCGTGGTGTGGGATCGCAAGACGGGTGAGGCGATCCACAACGCCATCGTCTGGCAGGACAGGCGCACGGCGGATCGTACGCAGGCGCTGGTAGATGCGGGGCATGAGGCGGCAGTCGCGGAAAAAACGGGGCTGGTCCTCGATCCATATTTCTCGGCCTCCAAGATCGCCTTCATTCTTGATGCCGTGTCTGGCGCGCGTGAGCGCGCGAAACGCGGAGAGCTCGCGGCGGGAACCATCGACTGCTTCCTGATCTGGCGGCTGACGGGCGGGCGCGTTCACGCGACCGACGCCACCAACGCCTCGCGTACCTCGCTCTACGATATCGTCGCCGGCCGCTGGGATCAGGGACTGTGCGACCTGTTCGGCGTGCCGATGTCGCTGCTGCCCGAGGTGAAGGATTCCGCCGCCGACTACGGCGTCAGCGACATCTTCGGGCCAAGCCTGCCGATCCGCGGCGTGGCGGGTGATCAGCAGGCGGCCCTGGTCGGGCAGGCCGGATTCGCTGCGGGTGACGTCAAATCCACCTACGGCACCGGCGGCTTCCTCGTCCTCAACACGGGCGCCAAGCTGAAACGCTCCAACTCCCGCCTTCTCGGCACCATCGCCTATCGCGTCGGCGGAAAGACGACCTACGCGCTAGAAGGCTCGATCCTGTCGGCAGGCTCCACGATCCAGTGGCTGCGCGACGAGCTCAAGATTGTCCGCGACGGTGCACACGCAGGCGAACTCGCGAAGTCGATCCCCGATACGGAAGGCGTCCACCTGGTGCCGGCCTTCGTCGGCCTCGGCGCGCCGCATTGGGATTCGAACGCACGCGGAGCCATCCTCGGCCTGCAGCGCGGCTCGACCATTGCCCACATCGCGCGCGCAGCGCTCGAAAGCGTAGCCTTCCAGACGGCGGAACTGCTTGAAGCGATGGCGAAGGACGGCGTCGTCCCGCAGCGCCTGCGCGTCGATGGCGGCATGGCGCGTAACGACTGGCTGCTGCAATTCATGTCCGACATCCTCCGGATCGAGGTCGTCCGCCCCAAGAACACCGAAACCACCGCCCTCGGCGCCGCCATCCTCGCCGCCGTCGGTGCAGGCGAGTTCGTCTCGCTGGATGAAGCCGCTGCGCTCTGGAAGCTAGATCAGCGATTCAATCCGCAGATGCCGATTGCCGAGCGCGATACGCGCATGGCCGGATGGAAGCAGGCGATCGGTCGTGTGCTGGGTGCCGGATAGGTGACAGCTGAGCAGCCAGCCGAGGCGTCTGGCGAAGGCGGCAACGCCGCCGGTTTCGCATCCTCGGCAGACAACGTGTTCTCCCGCATCGCGGGCCGCTACGATCTGCTCTGCGATCTGTTCAGTCTCGGCATGCACCGCCTCTGGAAGCGTGGAATGGCGAAGCGCATGACGCGGCATCCCGGCGCGGTGGTGCTGGATGTCGCCTCAGGCACTGGGGACATACCGCTCCGCCTGCTGGCGCGCGGCGGCGCTCCGAAGTCGCTGTTCGTAACAGACCTGTGCGAGCAGATGCTGGCCATCGCGCGCCGCCGACTGGACACGGCCTCCAACATCTCGTTCGCGCTTCTCGACGCTGAACGGATGCCCGGCTGGGCGCCGGAAAGCGTCGATGTCTATTCGATCTCGTTCGGCATGAAGATCTGCGACCGGCAGGCCGTGATGAAAGAAGCTTTCCGCGTTCTGAAGCCGGGAGGCACATTCTACTGCCTCGAGGCCGCGCGCATTCCGCTGCCATGGCTGCATTGGCTTTATCTCGCTTACATGGGCTGGTGCATGCCGCTCATCGGCAGGCTGGCGACGGGCGGAGACGCCAGCGCCTATCTCTACCTCCTTCGCGGCGTCCGCGAATTCCCCGATCAGGCGGCGTTCACATCCGAACTTGAAGCAATCGGCTTCCGGGATGTCAGCTGGCGCAACATGACGTTCGGCATCGTCGCCCTCCACGAAGCTAGAAAACCGGAGCAATGATTTTCACTGGCCCGATTTCGGCCCGAATTCGCCACCACGTTCCTGCCCGGCAAGACGGGGGCGATCATGAAGCGCGGGGTCGGGATCAGTGTGCTGGTCGCGCCATTGCTTGGCGGATGCCTCTCCTGGTCGGTCGACGAGTCCTGGTTCTTCCAGCCGCAACCGCGCAGCGAGAAGGCGACCACCGTCGGGGAACTAAAGCTCGACGACGAGAGCCGCCTCGCCACACACGGCCCCTTCACCCGCGATTTCGGCCGCGTCTTTCCGAACCTGTCCGACCGTATCCCCGCGAAGATCGCGCATGACTTCGTCTCGCTCGGTGGCGAACGCATCGCCATCACGCGCATCGCGGGTGCCAATGGATCGGCGGATGAACCGCTGATCGTTCACTGCAGCGGCCAGTCCGGCGACCGGCGCAGTCACGGCACGATCTACGCCGCCAAGCTGCTCCCATGGGGCGAGGCGATGCTTGTCGACTATCCCGGCTATGGCGACAGCACGGGGCAGGCCACCACGCCCGCCATGCTCGCCTTCCAGAACGACTTCGCAGCTTATCTCGATGCCGCCGCGGCCAGCCGCCCGCTGATCCTGTGGGGTCATTCCCTCGGCGGCCCGGTCTGCGCCGCCATCGCTAGCGAGAGTCGGCAGGCCGACGCCGTGATACTCGAAACAACCGGGCCCAGCTTCGCCGCCATCATGGATGTGCGGAAGCCGTGGTTCACCCCGCCCATGCTTCAGCTCGAACTTACCGAAGGCCTCAAGGGCTACGACATCCCCGCTGCTCTCAAGGGTTTCACCGGTCCAATCCTCGTCACCGCCGCCGGGCGCGACGCGACCTTTCCGCTTGCCCTCGAAAAGTCCGTCGCCGACCAGCTGAAAGCCGAAGGCCTCGCCGTCACCTATCTCGAATACGAGGCGGCCGATCACATGAACACGGCCCTCAACGGCTTTTTCGTGCGCGACGCCTCAGGCTTTTTCGCGAACGTGACCAACAGTCGCCATTAGGGGCCGGCGAAGGGGGCTCGCAACGCCGCCGGCAGCCGCTATCATGCGCGCCATGAACACACGCATCGAAATGGTCGAGGTCTCGCCCCGCGACGGGCTGCAGAACGAGCCCGGATTCTCTCCGACGGCAGACAAGCTTGAACTTATCTCCCGCGCCATCGCTGCCGGCTCGAAGCGCATCGAGGTCGCCAGCTTCGTCCACCCCGGCCGCGTGCCGCAAATGGCCGACGCCGAAGCCGTCTGCGCGGCCCTGCCGAAGCGCGACGCGAAGGACGTCACCTATATCGGTCTCGTGCTCAACAAGCGCGGCGCCCTCCGCGCGCTCGAAACGCAGGTCCACGAACTCGGCGCCGTCATCTCCGCCAGCGATGGCTTCGGCACGCGCAACCAGGGCCGCACGTCCGACGAGACGGTCGAAGACGCTATCGAGATCATCCGTCTCGCGAAGGAGCACGGCCGCACCGCGCAGGCCACCATCTCAGTCGCCTTCGGCTGCCCCTTCGATGGCGAGATCGCAGCTTCACGTGTCGCGGACCTCGCTCGCAAGGTCGCCGCCTCCAGCCCGCGCGAGATCGCGCTGGGCGACACAATCGGCGTTGCGGTACCCGCGCAAGTGAAAACCGTCATGGCCGCAGTGAAAGCCGCCGCGCCCGGCATCCCGATCCGTCTCCACTTCCATGACACGCGCAACACTGCCGTCGCCAACGCATGGGCCGGCGTCGAATCCGGCGCCACGACGATCGACGCTTCCATCGGCGGCATAGGCGGCTGCCCCTTCGCGCCCAACGCTACCGGCAACGTGGCCACCGAAGACGTGCAATACATGCTGCAACGCTCCGGCATCGAAACCGGCCTCAGCCTCGATGGCCTGATCGATACTGCGAAATGGCTCACCACAAAAATGGGCCGCACGCTCCCGGGCCTCGTTAGCCGTGCGGGCGGTTTCCCGAAATGAGCGGACCGCTCGAAGGCCTGCGCGTCATCGAGATGGGCTCGCTGATAGCGGGTCCGTTCTGCGGACAGCTCATGGGCGACATGGGCGCGGACATCATCAAGATCGAGGCGCCGGGAGAGGGCGATCCAATGCGCAAATGGGGCCAGGGCGCGAAGCCCGCCTGGTGGCGCGTCATCGCCCGCAACAAGCGCTCCGTCGCGCTCGACCTGCGCAAGCCCGAAGGCCAGCGCATCGCCCGCGACCTTGCCGCCAAGGCCGACATCCTCATCGAGAATTTCCGCCCCGGTACGCTCGAAAAATGGGGGATGTCTCCCGCAGCGCTCCACGCCATCAATCCCGGCCTGATCATCGTCCGCGTCTCTGGCTACGGCCAAACCGGCCCCTACGCCGATCGCGCGGGCTTCGGCCTTGTCGGCGAGGCAATGGGCGGATGGCGCGCCATCGTCGGCGAGCCGGATCGTCCGCCCGCGCGCATGGGCGTCTCCATCGGCGACACGCTGGCCGCCACCTATGGCTGCATGGGCGCGCTCGCGGCGCTCCATCATCGCGCGCAGACCGGGCGCGGGCAGGTGATCGACTCGGCGCTTTACGAGTCCGTCCTGCAGGTGATGGAATCCCTCATCGCCGACTACGGCGCCTCCGGCCACTCGCGCGAGCGGACCGGCTCCATCCTCCCGCGCATCGCGCCCTCCAACGCCTATCCGTGCAGCGACGGCGACATCGTCATCGGCGCGAACCAGGACAATCTCTTCCAGCGTTTCTGCGAAGCCATCGGCCATCCCGAATGGGCCGCCGATCCACGCTACAAGACCCACCTTGCCCGCGCCGAAGTGCAGGCCGAACTCGACGAGATGATCTCGGCGTGGACGCGCAAGCACACCGTCGCCGAGATCGATGCCCTGATGGTCAAGGCCGGCGTTCCCGCGGGCCCGATCAATCGCCCGGGGCAGATCATCGCCGACCCGCACGTCCTCGCCCGAAATGCCATTCACTGGGAGGATCACCCAGAGCTGGGCCGCATACCGATGCAGAATGTTTTCCCCAGATTCTCGGAAACGCAGGGCGAAGTCCGCCGCCCTGCGCCCGATCTGGTCGGCCAGCATACGGACGAGGTTCTGGGCGAAGTGCTGGGCTTTGCGGCCGAAGATCTCTCGCAACTGCGCGAGAATGGCGTCATCTGACCCCGCCACGCTCGAAAGCCCTGCATTTTCGATCTGAAATCGGGGTTTTGTCCCGGCCCCGCACCGGACTATCTTGCTGAAATAGATTCCTGCGATTGGAGACTTGGCATGTGTGACAATCATCATGACGTCGCTGCCCCCCGTATTGTGTCGCTTGAGGGCATGCACCGCCGCGATATCGTGAAGCGCCTCTGGGCCGGCACGATGCTGATCGGCGTGGCCGGGGCGACGGGCGGATGCGAAAGCGCCGCCGAATTCCTCGCGCCGTCCGATGCCGATCTCGTGCCGCTGGCCGCGCAGGCCTGGGCCGAAACGAAATCGCAGACGCCGATCTCCAAGGATGCCAAGGGCAATGCCCGCCTGCAGGCCGTGGGCCAGAAGATCGCCAGCGTCGCCTCCATTGACAACGCGCAGTGGGAATTCGTCCTGTTCGACAGCAACGAGAAGAACGCCTTCTGCCTTCCGGGCGGCAAGGTCGGCTTCTACAAGGGCCTGCTCGACTTCGTGGACAATGACGCGCAGATCGCGGCCGTTGTCGGTCACGAAGTCGGCCACGTCGCGCTTCGTCATGCAGCGCGACGCATGGGACAGGAAGCGCTCACCAGCGTGCTTATCCAGGGCGGCGGCGCCCTGCTTGGTTCGCAGGTGAAGATGAGCTCTGACGTGCTGCAAGGCGTGATGGCTGCCGCCGGCGCGGGCGCGCAGGTCGGAGTGCTGCTGCCGTTCAGCCGCTCGAACGAAACGGATGCTGACCGGGTCGGCGTCGATTACATGAGCCGCACGGGCTACGACGTGAAGCAGGCCGTGCGCCTGTGGGAGAAGATGGGCGCGGCCTCGACCGAACGTCCGCAGGAGTGGATGTCCACCCACCCGAACCCCGAAAGCCGCGTCGCCGATCTCAAGGCCTACATCACGTCCAAGGGCTACGCGACGTTCTGATGTGTGAAGGCGAGGGCGTCATGCCCTCGCTTGCCTCACCTGACGCGGTTCGTAGATCGCCCAGTGCCTGCAGCTGGCTATGAAGCGCCCGGCTGACAGCATATGCACGTCGAGCACCACCATCAGGTGGCCCTTGGTGTCGATATTGTCAGACACCGTGGCGCGTACTTCCAGTTCTTCGCCATCGTGCAGAAGGCTGTGGAAGCTGATGTCGCTCTCGACATGAATCCACGGTCCCAGCTTTACGTTGTCGGCGAGCACATAGTTGGCGCGGCGCAGCAGCCAGGCCGCGTTCGCGACCTTGCCCTCGTCGTAAAGCGCGGCGTCGTCGCGGACGGCGGCGATATGGTCCAGCCCCTCTTTTTGCGTGTAGGTTTCATGGAGCACGCCGAGTGTCTGCCCCGGCTTGAGACTGGTCATCGACGCGGGAGGACGGCTGTCGAAATCGGGCATTTCGGCAACCGGCAGCAGACTTGTCGGCGTCTCCAAGCCGTGCGGCTTCGCGGAGCCCGTTGCGCATAGGTCGCCGCGCGCCGAGATGGAAAGGTCGAGACCTTCTACTGTCTCTTTCGCCATGATCTCAGCTGTGTCGCCATCGTAGACTGGCTTCACGAACCTGGCGCGCATCTGGCCGCCCGTCAGCCAGTCCTTGCCCCACTTCGCCATCGGCATGTGGGCGAGGTAAGCGAACACATCGACGCCCGGTACGAGACCTCCGGTGAAGCCGAACCGGCTGGCCACGGCGTCGTCGTGAATCTTGTTCTCGCTGGCGGTTGCCGTGTTGAAGGCGATGAGGGTACGTGTCGTTGTCATGGGCGGAGACGCTAGCTGCGCCCGGCCCCCTTGCAAGCACGAAAACTGGCTGCGATTGTCCACCGGTGTCAGGAAGAGGCGCCCATGGTCATGAACCGACGTTTCGTGCTGGGCGCCGGCGCCGCCGCGATCTTAGCCGCCAATGCACACGCGCAAGCCAAGGCTCCCATCGCCACAACAAGATACGGCCGCGTGTCGGGCTTTACCGACAAGGGCGTCAGCGTCTTCAAAGGCATCCCCTATGGTGGCGACACGGCGCTGCGCCGCTTTCGTCCGCCCGCTCCACCGGCGCCGTGGCGCGGTGTGCTGCAGACAGTGGCTTTTGGTCCGCGTGCGCCTCAGCCAGCGGGCGGCCCGTCACAATTCTACCCCGTCCGCCAGGAGGAGCCGGTCAGCGAGGATATGCTGAAGCTGAATGTTTGGACGCCGGCAGTGGGCGCGGGGAAGCGCCCGGTACTCGTCTATATCCACGGCGGAGGCTTCACGAACTACTCCGCCAACAGCGACCTTTATGACGGCGTCAATCTCGCGCGGAAGGGCGACGCAGTCGTCGTCACGCTCAACCACCGCCTCAACCTCTTCGGCTTCCTCTATCTCGGCGCGATGGGCGGGGAAGCATATGCCGACAGCGGCAATGTCGGCATGCTCGATCTGGTCCTCGCGCTGCAGTGGGTGCGCGACAATATCGGCCAGTTCGGCGGCGACCCCGGCAACGTCACCATCTTCGGCCAGTCCGGCGGCGGCGCGAAATGTTCGGTGCTGATGGCGATGCCCGCCGCGCGCGGGCTCTTTCGTCGCGTGCTGACCATGAGCGGGCAGCAGGTCACCGTCACGCCCATTGAGATGGCCAGCAACAACACCCGCGGCGTCCTCGCACGCGCCGGCCTTACGCCGGAGACCGTCGACGGCCTCAAGTCGCTAACGATGGAGCAGTTGATCGACGCTAGTCGCGGCTCGCGCTATTACGGCCCTGTACTGGATGGCCGTTCGATTCCCCGCCACCCGTTCGAGCCGGACGCTGCGCCGCTATCCCGCGATATCCCGATGATCATGGGCAACACGAAGGACGAGACGACGCTGCTGATCGGCGGCGGTGATCCATCCCTGTTCGAGCTGACGTGGGACCAGTTGCCCGCTAAGATCGAGCAGCACATCAACTCCTACATCACCCCTATAACGCCGCAGGCCGCTGTCGCCTGGTATCGCGACCGCTTCCCCGAACTCACTCCCACGCAGACCTTCTTCCGCGCCACCACCGCCCTCCGCTCCTGGCGCGCGCAGATCATCCAGGCCGACCGCCGCGCAGCCCAACCCAACGCCGCGCCCATCTGGGTCTACCAGTTCGACTGGCAGAGCCCTGTCGCCGGTGGAAAGTGGGGCGCGACGCACACCGGCGACGTCCCGTTCTTCTTCGACAACATAGTCTACGGCGCCTCGATGAACGGCACCGGCGCCGACGCCCAGGCCCTCGCTACCCGCATGAGCGACGCCCTCATCGCCTACGCCCGCACCGGCGATCCCGCGACGCCGTCGCTTCCCGCATGGCCGCGTTACGATCTTGCTAAGCGCACAACGATGGTATTCGACAACGCATCCCGCGCCGTCGACGATCCGCGTGGCGACGAGCGCCGCTTCGCGGGCCTGATCCCGTATCGCCAGCCAGGCACCTGACTTTCATAACTGAATCATCAGCAACAAAAATCATTTCGCAAGCCTGCGGTCTTCGGACTGCTCCCCAGCTTTCTTCCTGACTGTCCCGCTTGCACCTTTTCGGGGCTGCTATAGGTCCTGCCTCCACAAGAGGAATTTCGTATGGCTGATGGGCCTGCTTCAAAGGCACAGAAGACGGCGGCGCGTTCCGAATGCGCCGTAGGCGCAGCAGCGGCGCGCATTGCCGAAACGCTCGACAAGAAGAACGTGCTCGCGATTATTTCGAGCGACTATCGTGCGCGCGATATCCACGCGGCGCTGGTTGGCGCTGCCCCGAAAGCAAATGTCATTTTCTTCGCGCCCAGCGATGCGCTCCCAGGCGACACACAGCCGCCCACGGCGGCCAACACCGGGGCGCGGCTCGCGGCTCTGAGACAGGCTCGCGAAGCGGCGCGCGGCAAATCCAAAGGCCGTCTCGCGTGCATCACCACAGCCGAAGCGGCGAGCGAAATGCTGCCCAAGCCCGACATCTTCGATGGCGCGCTCACGCGCTTCACTGTCGGCGGCCGCATCGAGCCGGAAGCCTTCCGCAAAGTCGTCTCCGGCATCGGCTATTTCGAGGACGACCGCGTCGACGAGCCCGCCGAGTTCGCCATGCGTGGTCGGGTCATCGACGTGTTTCCCGCCCACGCAACGCGCCCCGTGCGCATCGAGCTTGGCGAGGGTGTCATCGCCCGCATTCGCGAGTTCGATAGCGTCAGCCAGCGCGGCACGCGCGACCTGCCGTTCATCGAGCTTGGCGCCGCGGCCTGGCCCGTCATGCTCGGCCGCAGCAACACGCTGTTTGATTTCTTCCCCGACGCGATCATCGCCATCGATCCCGGCGCCGATGCCGAACGCGCCCGCTTTCTCAGCCTTGCCGAGGACGCCCGGCGCGGCATGGGCAAGAAGGCCGCCACCTCAGCCGCCCGCGATCTTGTCGCCCCCGCGGCGTGGGATGCTGCGATGAAGAAGCGCAAGATCGTCGACCTGTCCGCCATGGCGGAAGAACGCACGATCCGCTTCTCCGGTACGGCGGATTCCGTGAAAGCGATGAACGCCGAGATCGCCTCGGCGATGAAGGAAAAGTCGCGCGTTGTCATCGCCGGCTCCGATCACGACCTCCGCTTCATTCGCAAGCGCCTCGCCAAGAAGGTCGCCCAAGGCGCCAAGCCGATCGCCAGCTGGAACGAGGCCGACCAAGGCTGGCTCAACCGCGTCAAGCTCCTGCAGATGCAGGTCGCGCTCAGCTGGCGCGAGCCGCGCATGCTGGTTGTCTCCGCGCACGAAGTGCTGGGCGCCAATGCCGGTCTCGCCGCCGCATCGAAGAACAACGGCGAACATCTACTCGAAATCGGAGATGTCTGCATCGGCGACGTGGTGATCCATGAGGATCACGGCATCGCCGCTATCGCGGGGCTCAGTCGCCCCACGGGCGCCGGTGCTTTCGGCGAGGCCATCGAGCTCGAATACGCTGACAACGCCCGCCGTCTCGTGCCTGTCGAGGAAGCCGACCGCCTCTGGAAATACGGCGCTGATCGTTCGGCGGTCACGCTCGACGGTCTCGGCGGGCAGAGCTGGCGCAAGCGCCGCCTTGTGATCGACAAGGCCATGACCGAAACCGCCGCCGACCTTACACGACTCGCGAAAGAAAACGCCAAGCGCCGCGCCGTGAAGATCGAACCCGATCCGGCCGCCTACAACGATTTCTCAGCCGGCTTCCCCTTCATCGAGACGCCCGATCAGGCGCGCGCCATCGCCGCCGTGCGCGAAGACCTCGCATCCGGCAAGCCGATGGACCGGCTGGTCGTCGGCGATGTCGGCTACGGCAAGACCGAGGTCGCCCTCCGCGCCGCCGCGCTCGTCGCACTCGCCGGCAAGCAGGTCGTTATCGCCGCGCCGACGACCGTGCTCGTGCGCCAGCACTACCAGAACTTCCTGCACCGGTTCGAACGCACCGGTCTCAAAGTCGCCTCGCTCTCTCGCCTCGCGGATACCGCGCAGCGCAAGCGCGTGCGAGAGGGGCTCGCCGATGGTTCGATCTCCGTCGTGGTGGGCACCGGCGCCGTCGCCGCTGAAGCCGTCGAATACGCGAAGCTCGCTCTCGTGGTCATCGACGAGGAGCAGCGCTTCGGAGCGGCCGACAAGACCAAGCTGAGAGACCTCTCCGCCAAGGGCCACCTGCTGACGCTTACCGCCACGCCCATTCCGCGCACGCTGCAGAACGCGCTGCTCGGACTGAAGCAGATGTCGGTCATCGCAACGCCTCCGGCCCGCCGCCAGCCGATCCGCACGCTCGCCGGCGTGTTCGATGAATCGCAGGTCCGCACGGCCCTGCTGCGCGAAAAGGACCGGGGCGGTCAAAGCTTCGTCGTTGTCCCACGTATCCAGGATCTCGCCAACCTCGCCGCAACGCTTCACCGCCTGGTTCCCGAACTTTCGCTCCTGCAGGCGCATGGCGAAATGCCCGCCACGGAGATCGACGACTCCATGGTGCGCTTCGCGGCCGGCATCGGCGACGTCTTGCTCGCAACCAATATCATCGAGGCGGGCCTCGACGTGCCGCGCGCCAACACCATGATCATCTGGCGCGCCGACCGCTTCGGCCTGGCGCAGCTTCACCAGCTGCGCGGCCGTGTCGGTCGCGGCAACCGTCGCGGCCACATCCTGCTCACAACCGAGCCGGGCGCTTCGCTGACCGAGGCCACCCGCAAGCGCCTCCGCACGCTGGAATCGCTGGACCGTCTGGGCGCCGGCTTCGCCATCAGCGCCCGTGACCTAGACATCCGCGGCGCGGGCGATCTCGTGGGCGATGCGCAAAGCGGCCACATGAAGCTGATCGGCATCGACCTCTACCAGCACCTGCTTGAGCGCGCGGTGCGCGAAGCGCAGGGCGAGACCATCGATCGCTGGACGCCCGTGCTCAATGTGGGCATCAGCGGCCGCATCCCGCCTGACTGGATTCCTGAAGCAGACACGCGCCTCTCGCTCTACCTGCGCCTTGCTCGCCTCACCAATCGCGCCGAACTCGACGCCTTCGAGGAAGAACTTGTCGACCGCTTCGGCAAGGAGCCGGACGACGCCAAGATCCTTCTACGCATCGCCAACGTCCGCACGCTCGCGCGCCATGCCGATATTGCGAAAGTGGACGCAGGGCCGGGCGCCATCGCCTTCACGCCGCGCGGCGAGCTGTCGAAGAAGGCCATCGCCGCCGCCGGGCTCGCCGCGAAGAACGGGCGCCTGCTGCTGGAACAGGCCATCTCATCGCCCGCCGAGCGTCTCGCGCGCACGGAGAGCGTGCTGAAGCAGTTGGCCCCGTCGACCCGGAAAGTCTGAGACGGGCCTGCCGGGCGGCAATTTCTGCCGTGACGCCGGGAGCAGGGCTTCTCGAAGCCCACTGATTTCTATTCGTTTTTTACGGTTAACAGCTGGCGCCATTGTTGCTGCCTGTCTCGCGTGTGCGCGGGTGCGTACGTGAGTGGTGTGACGCCGCGTCCGCCGTCATCGAAGGACAGACGGCCGGAATGGTCTCGATCGTCGCCTCCTATAGCGCCGCCCAGATCGCGGCCATGTCGCGTACGGCGATCCAGTCCCTCACGCGGACGGATCTGGCTTCGCTTTCGAACGCCCAGATCGGCGCGTTCACATCGACGGGCTTTTCGGATTTCACCGCTACACAGCTGGGCCAGCTGTCGACCAAGCAGGTCACCGCGCTCAACCGCGGCCAGCTCGCCGCTCTGGCGCCTAGCCAGATGGTGTTCAACTCGGGGCAGCTGCTTGCGCTAAGCGCCGCCCAGTTCTCCGCCTTCGACCCGGAAGACATCGCCGTCCTGTCGTCCTCCCAGCTCCGTGGCGTCGAAGCGGCCGACATCACCGCGCTGTCGGCCGAGCAGGTGGCCGTGTTCTCGTCCACCCAGATCGCTTCGCTTAGCGCGACCCAGCTTCGTGGCTTCACCGCATCCGACATCGCGGCCTTCTCGTCCGATCAGCTCGGCGCTCTGGCGCCCAGCCGTCTCGCCGCGTTGAACACCACCCAGATCCGTGGTCTCGCCGCAACGCAGGTCGCCGCGCTGACGACGACCCAGGTCGGCGGCCTCGCCCCCTCGCAGATCGCGTCCCTGACGCTCACTCAGGTTCAGGCCCTCACCGAAACGCAGGTTGCCGCCCTCAGCGTCACGCAGGTTCGCGGCTTCGCCGGCACAGCCGTCGCCGCCTTCACGAACACGCAGTGGGAATCGCTTTCCCTCCAGAAGCTCGCGGCCCTTCAAGCAACCCAGCTTCGCGGGCTCACCTCCACACAGGTCACATCACTCGATGCCACCGAACTCGGCGCGTTCGGCGCCACCCAGTTTGCCGCCTTCGGCCCCAGCCAGATCGCAGCGCTTGGCGCGGACCAGATCGCAGCGCTGTCCGTCGGCCAGATCAAAGGCTTTACCAGCGCCCAGCTCGCTGCGCTGACCACCACGCAAGCTGCCGCGCTCACCACCACCCAGATCCGCTCTTTCAGCAGCTCCCAGCTTTCGGGCCTCACGCCGCAGCAGCTCTCGTCGCTCAGCTCCGAACAGTTCGGCGCACTCTCTGCCACCCAGGTCGGCTCGCTCAGCCTCACCCAGCTCCGCTTCATCTCGGACTCGCAGATCTCCGGCATGAGCACGACGCAGGCCGCCGGTTTCACGCTAACGCAGATCAAGGCGTTCACGCCGACTCAGGTTGCGGCTCTTACGTCAGAACAGCTCGGCGTCATGTCGTCCGCCGCGATCGGCGCGCTGTCGCCCAAGCAGCTCGCCGGCATGTCGGCCGGGCAAGTTGCAAGCCTCACCGCGGGCCAGCTCTCTTCGATCGCTCCCACCGTCATCGGCGCCTTGACCGCCGATCAGATGGGCGCGCTCACCACGGATCAGCTCGCCGCGCTCGGTACGGCACAGATCAAGGGTCTCGCCAAGACCCAGATCGCCGCGCTCGACGCCACGCAGGTTGCCGCCTTCGCTCCCGCTCAGGTTGCCGCGATGACCGGCCTGCAGGCGTCGGGCCTCACCTCGACGCAGCTTGCCGCCCTCTCGCCGACGCAGTTCGCCGCGCTCACCGCCGCCGGCATTGGCGGCTTCGGCGCCACGCAGATTGCGGCGCTTTCGACCACGCAGGTCGCCGCACTGACGACCACTCAGGTCGGCGGCCTCAACGTCGCCGCCATCGCTTCGCTCGCCGCGACGCAGGTCGCCGTGCTCACCGCCAGCCAGTTCGCAGCCCTCGGCGCGGCTCAGGTAAAGGGCCTCACCGCCAGCCAGATCGGTGGCCTCGCGCCCGAACAGCTCGCCTCACTCAGCTCCACCGCCATCGGCGGCTTCAGTTCGACCCAGCTCGCCGGCCTTACCACCGAGCAGATGTCGCTGCTGACCACCACACAGATCCAGGGCCTCTCCATAGCCAGCCTCGGCGGCCTCTCCGCCAGCCAACTCGGCGCCATCACGCAGACCCAGCTCTCCGCGATGACCACCGCGCAGGTGCGCGGCCTCACCGGCACCCAGATCACCTCGCTCACGGAGGCGCAGGTCGCTAGCCTCTCGGCCTCGCAGATCGCGCGCCTGTCCGCCTCCGCCGTCACCGGCTTCGAGACGCATGACATCTCCGGATTCTCCGCGACCCAGCTGTCCGGTTTTGTCGGCTCGCAGCTCGATGCGCTCACGGCGACGCAACTCGCCGCCCTCACGCCGTCCCAGCTCGCCGCCCTCACGACCACGCAGGTGCAGGGCTTCTCCGCCGCTGACATCGCCCTGTTCGACACTACGCAGGTCGGCGGCCTCGCCGCCACTCACATCGGCGCGCTGACCACGACGCAGATCGCCGGCTTCACCGCCACGCAGCTCGCCAGCCTCAGCGACACGCAGCTCGCCGGACTCACCTCCACCGGCATCGGCGCCCTCTCCACCACGCAGATCACCGCGCTGACCGCCGACCAGCTCCCGCTCCTCTCCATCACCCAGCTCAAGGGCCTGTCGTCCGGCGACCTCGGCGCCTTCACCATCGAACAGCTCGGCGCGCTGACCGCCACGCAGATCGGCGCCTTCTCCTCGGTACAGGTGAGGGGCTTCGGCTCCGAGGCCATCGCCTCGCTTTCTGCTACCCAGATGGCGGCGCTCACCTCCACGCAGATCGGCGCGCTCAGCGCCACGGCCATCGCTGGCCTCGACGCCGCAGAGATCGCTGCGCTCTCCGATACGCAGATCGTCGGCCTCGGCGCCGCCCAGCTCCGGGCCTTCACCGAAACCCAGCTCGCCGCCATCTCGACCACCCAGATGGGCGTCCTGAATACCACGCAGCTGCGCGGCATCAGCACCACCGGCATCGGCCTCCTCAGCCTCGACCAGATCGCAGCGCTCTCGGCCACGCAGATCGGCGGCTTCGTTGGCTCGCAGGCGGCCGGCCTCACCGCCACGCAGATTTCCTCGCTCACCCTCGAACAGTTCGCCGGCCTGAGTCCCACCGCCGTCAGCGGCCTCACCACCACGCAGATCGCCGGCCTCACCATCTTCCAGGTCGCCGATCTCACCGTGACGCAGATCTCCGGCCTGTCCAACACGGCCGTCTCGGCGCTTTCCTCGGAGCACATCGGCGTCCTCTTCGTCGTGCAGATGCAGGCGTTCACCTCCACCCAGCTCGCCAGCCTGTCCTCCGCGCAGGCCTCGCTCCTGTCGCCTGAACAGCTCGGCGCGCTTTCCGCCACGCAGATCGGCGGCTTCACGGCCACCGCCATCGGCGGTCTCGAGCTTGAAGACATCGCGAACCTGACGACCACGCAGATGGCCGGCCTCGGCTCCAGCCAGATCGGCGGCTTCACCGCGACGCAGATCCCGTCCTTCACCACGACCCAGCTCGCCGCGCTGACCACGACGCAGACACAAGGTCTCGTCGCCGGGCAGGTCGCGGCCCTGTCGGTCGAACAGCTTGCCGCCTTCCAGACGACTCACGTCGCCGCCCTCAGCGCAACAGCCGTCGCCGGGCTCACATCCACGCAAGTCGCGTCGTTGTCGACCACGCAAATTACCAGCTTCTCCGGCGCGCAGTTCGCCGCCCTCAACTCGACGCAGACCAGCGCCTTCTCCTCGACGCAGGTGCTGGCCTTCAACGCCACCCAGCTTGGCCGCCTCGCCACCACCGCCATCGCCTCGCTTGGCTCCACCATCCTCACCAGCCTCACCACGACCCAGCTCAAAGGTCTCACCGGCAACCAGATCGGGGCGATGAGCGCCACCGACGTCGCCGCGTTCTCCACCACCCAGATGGCCGCGCTGTCGGTGGGCGCGCTGTCGGGCCTGACCTCGACGCAGGTTGCCGCGCTGGACGTCGCTGATGTCGCCGTCCTCACCACCACCGGCCTCGCGTCCATGTCGTCCGGCGGCGTGGCGGGCCTGACGGCCGACCAGATCGGCGGCCTCGAGACGACGCAGCTCACCGCTTTCAGCGCGACGCAGGTGGCCGCGTTCTCCACGACAGCCATCGCCGCGCTCACCGGCAGCCGCCTCACGGCCCTGTCCACCACGCAGATCGCGGCCTTCACGTCTTCGCAGGTCGAGGCCCTCGCGGCGTCCGACATCGCCGGCTTCAGCTCGACCCAGCTGCGCAGCCTGACGACCACCGCAATCGGCGGCCTGCAGGCGGAAGATATCGCCGCCATGTCCACCACCCGCCTGCAATCGATGCTCAACGGTCAGATCGCCGCTCTGTCCACCACCACCATCGGGGGTCTCACCTCGGCGGAGATCGGCGCGTTGACGTCCACCCAGTTCGGCAACCTGAAGGCCGCGCAGATCGGCGCCTTCGGTACGACGCAAATCGCGGCCTTCACCACCACGCAGCTCAACAGTCTCACCGCCACTCAGATCTCGGGCCTGTCGGCTACGCAGATGCAGAGCCTGACGGCCACAACCTTCGCCGGCCTCGACACGACGCGCCTCGCCGCCCTGTCCGAAACGGCCATGCAGAACCTGTCGATCGGTCAGGCTGCGGCGCTGACGACCACGCAGTTCAACGCGCTCGGCGCGACGAAGATCGCCGCCATGTCGTCTACTGTCGTGGCGTCGCTCCCGATGGGCAATCTCGCCGCTCTGACGACCGAAATGCTGGGCGGGGCAGGGTTCACCTCCACCTGGATGGCGGCGCTCACGGCCACCCAGGTCGCCGGCTTCACCACCACGCAGGTCTCGGCGCTGTCGTCGACACTTGTCAGCGGTCTCACGGCGCAACAGGCCAGCGCGTTCGACCTGGCGCAATTCGCCGTCCTGTCGTCCACCCAGATGGGCGCGCTGGCGTCCACCGCCATCGCGGGCATGAGCACGACTGCCATCGAACAGCTCACCGTTACCCAGATCTCCGGCCTCAAGGCGACGCAGATCGGCTCGATCAGCTCGACAGGCATCAGCTATTTCTCGACCACCGAAATCGCCGCCATGACGTCGACCCAGCTCGCCGGTCTGGTCCGCGTCCAGCTCCGCGCTCTCAGCACGGCTCAGGTCGCCGCCTTCACCGAGACCCAGATCGGCTCGTTCAGCCCCGAACAGGTCGGCAACTTCACCTCGACCGAACTGAATGCCTTCAGCACCAGTCAGTTCGCCGCCATCACCGGCCCGCAGATGGGTGCGTTGACCTTCTCGCAGATCAACAACTTCCCCGAGACGCGGATCGCCTCGCTCACACCCGCCCAGCTCAGCGGCCTGACCTCGACGCAGATCGCCGGCTTCGACTCCACCACCATTGCGCCGCTGACGATCGAACAGATCGACGCCCTCGCTCCGACCCAGATCGCTGGTTTCACCTCGACCCAGATCGCCGTCATGACGACCGAGCAGCAGGAAGCGATCATCCGGGCAGTTAGCTGACCACAGATCCGAACAGGCAGAACGTCCTGCCCTCCTGTGGAAATCATCGTTCATACTCTAGGAACGGCGCAAGCCCGAGATTGTAGCACAACTCTCGCGCGTCACGGGCGCGTGGAGCGTGAGCGCAGGCTTCGGGCGCCGGCGGACAGAAGCCAGCCATGTTAGGGACGCGATCCCGACGGAGGATCTCTGCTTGGCCAAATCGGTGGCGGAGGATATTCCGTCGCCGGAAGGTGGTGAGAGTATTGCGTGCAGCCTTCGACCCGATTGCAAGAGCATCCCCAATGTCGCTGTCCGACAGCGGCATCGGAAATTTGCTATAGCTGGCCAAACGTGCCTGCTGGAGCCGCCAGTGAAGCTCAAGAAACAAATGAGCGACGCGCTCTTCGCGTGATGGGTTTGCGAGTCTTACGATCTGGTTCACCAGAAACTGCTCATCCTGAAGATGCAATCGCTGGAATCGATCCATCTACCGCAAAACCAAGCTTCGGATCACGACTTATCCGCAATGCCGTCGTGCACGACCTTCAGGGGAGCTGTGATTACGAACTCACGCCCTCCGGTCTCCATTGCACGCTATCGTACCTCTTCTAAGAGGTATCGGTATGGGAGCTCAGCGAGCGCGCGACGTTCTCCTAGAGGACGAATGTCCTATAGACGCCGCGCATACGAGCACGTGCGGTCGAGGGCTCCATGGAAAGCGTCCGTTTGAACTGAGGGGGCCTTCGCGGAAGGATGTCCTATCGGGTCGTGCCTACAGCGGACGAAATGGTCATCACGCCCCGTCCAGGCATGTGCACCGCGATTTCTCCTTTTTCATCCGTGGCAGCAATTGTCGGGGCCGCGATACCACCGTTTTCGAGAGCATATGTGACGGAAAATTGCCCCGCCGGCGCGTTGCGGATTGTCAGCGATGTTGGCTGCGTTGTGTCGACAACAATGACTGTTCCGCCGTCGCGATTTATGAATGCAGTGGGACGTGTGTTTTCCGGATCTGTCGAACTTGCCCCAATCCGCTGGGCCCCGAACCGGATGTAGCGGAAATATTGCTGGTTTAGCCGCGTGTCGTCGGCGACCCGAATTGTCGGGGCTTTGGGATCTTCATAGCGGATATCGAACAGCCCGCGGACCACTCGGCCCTGCCAGGAGGCGTTATTCGCGATGGCTAAGTCTTCGTGCAGAACTCTGTATGTCCCGTGCCCGAACCACCATTCGAGCATCGCGGTCGGTTTGCCGAACCGCTTTGCGACCTCAGCTATCTTGCGTGCGTTTTCAGCGTTCGAGTTTTGATAGCGATGGTAGGAGAACTCGACAATGTTCTCCATTGCGCCAGGCGTCTTGGCGATTTCCTCAATCCACGGAACGGCGCGGGCCATATCCATGGTGGAGGGCGCGACGAAGGCGGGCGTGAAACCATTCTCCTTCAGGCGACGCGATGCGGCAACGATTACGTTGGCCATCACGCTGGGGGTCCACTGTTTGGTGTGATTGTCTGGCTCCAGCAGAACTTCCCATGTATCGGGAACGAACCCGTACTTGTCCCGAAGGTGCAGATACGTTGCTAGGACGAACTCGGCATATTCTTCCGTGTCATCGTGGCCGTACTCCCCCTCGATGATCTGCGCAGTGAAAGCGACATAGCAGAGGTTGACAAACAGTCGCTCGCCGCGCCCCTCGGCTCTACGCTTCAGCGGAAGGAGCACGCTCTCGACGTTTTCATCGAGTTCGGAAAAATCGAACCCGGCCCAATCGATTACGTGGGGGTCGTCATTGTCGTTGACGGTCAGATATCGCATCGGGCGCCAGTCTTCATAGCTGATCTGCCCGGTGCTGAACTTTTTCCAGGCTTTGTTGGTGTTTTCGGCCCCGCTGCGCACCTCCAGCCGGAGGCGATCGACGCCGACCTCCGCGATAGCCATGTCGAAGAGCTGTTCGCGATAAAGCGGCACCGCGTCAGGGTGCTGGTCATCCGTCATGTCGGAGGTTACTTCCCAGCCTCGCATGACCTGATACCGTTCCGCAGGATCTATGGTAATGACGGCTTCATGCTTGGCGCAGCTGGCCGCGGTGATAGCCAGGGCGCAGACAACCCAGGTTTTCGTGCGCATCAACATCGCCGAAGTCTCCGCAAAGCTATGTTGGTAATCGGCCGTTGTCCTGAGGCCAGCTTCTTCGTCCAGTCGGATTGAGAAAGAATACGATGACCGGTTGCTAGTAGAAAGGCGACGATCAATTCCGATTTTGACATCGCCGCGATTGTCATGCCAGTGAGCAAACTCTTTAGGCGAGCTTGGCTATCCGTTGCCGCCCCCCTGGCGCAGGCAATTTTGAACCAGCGCCACTCGGTTCGATTCCATCTTGTCGCCTCTCGCGAGAACACGACAACCCCAGAAGGTGCTGTGATCTTGACACATCGGAGACACGTGTAGACGTGTAGAACCGTTCGCGCACAACCTGTGAGCGTTCATTTGTGGGGCGATGTATGGGAGCGTTTAAGACCTTCCGTGGCGGGCTCGCAGCCAGCGCTGCTCTTTTGATTTTGCCGACGTTGTTTGCTGGAACAGCTGATGCATATGTTGGCCCCGGCTCGGGGCTCGCGGCGTTGGGCACTTTGATGGCGCTCGTCGGGACTGTGCTGCTCGGCATATTCGGGTTCTTGTGGTTTCCGATCAGACGCATGCTTCGGCGCAAGTCCAGGGACAATGCATCTGACCCGAATTCATCGGCGCAAAAGTGATCGCGACATACGTTGCGGCAGGGCTTGCTCTCTGCGCGGCGATGGCCCTGCTCAGGGTTCTGGGCGTTATTTCTTGTTTTCAGAGCGTCATTGCTATCAGCCGCACGGCGATGAGCGCAATTCTTGATGGCTCGCTCAGCGACGATGAGAAGGAAGGCGTAGCTCGGACATCATCCATTCGATTGTTCGCCCTGTTTCTGAAGATTAGTGCTGTGATCGTGATCGCGTTGGGCGCGCCGCTCGCAGGGATCTGGATTCTTGACGCCTTCGGCCTGCAACTGTTGAGCGGCGTTCTCAGCGCCTTGGCGTCATGGCCGTTCGTGGTTGGCGCAGTCGTCGTTGGAGCAGTGGTCTTCCTAGTGGGAAGGTCCAAGTCCACGTGAGCTTCGAGAGCCAGTACTCTTTTCTCGACAAGGTCCTGCACCGCTTGGCTTTTTCTACGCCGAAGCTGCAGATCGAATTTGCCGCGAGAGAGGATGCTGATTTCTTCAAGCCTCCAAGGGCAGCGAGCGTCGAACGGCCGGTGTTCATCACGGCGATGCCGCGCGCGGGTACGACGCTGCTGTTGAACATCGTGGCCTCGACTGGCGCCTTCGCGCATCACACCTACCGCCATATGCCATTCCTGTTCACGCCTTTGATGTGGCGGCGCTTCTCGCACCGTTTCGAACACAAGGACACGCCGCACGAACGTGCGCACGGCGACGGCATGCTGGTGAGCCTCGACAGCCCGGAGGCTTTTGAGGAGATGCTTTGGAAAGCATTCTGGCCGCGACAGTATGCAAGGGATCGTATCCTCATCTGGCCTGCCGAAGGCCGTAGCGAGTTTCTCGATTTCCTGAAGCGGCACATGGTGAAGTTGGGCTCGGTGGAAGACGGCAATGCGCCTCGATCGCGGTATGCCTCCAAGAACAATTTCAATATCGCGCGGATCGGCTGGCTCCGCGGGGGGTTTCCCGATGCCGCGATCATCGTGCCCTTCCGCGAGCCGATAGAGCACGCTGCCTCGCTGCTGCGTCAGCATCTGTCGTTTCTGGATCTGCATAGGAAGGATGCCTTTGCCCGCGACTACATGGCCGGTATCGGGCACTTCGATTTCGGCGCTGGGCTTAAGCCGATCGATTTCGACGGATGGGTCGGCGCGTGTGCAGCCAAGCCGACCGAACTTGCTTTCTGGCTCGACTATTGGCGAGCGGCGTACGGCTATTTGCTGCGCGAGCATGCTAAAGAGGCGATGCTGTTTGACTATGATCGCTTCTGCGCTGCGCCCGATCAAGGATTGCGGGACCTCGCGGTGGCGGTTGGCGAGAATGGCATTCTCCGGTCCGCGTCGGGGACAAACACTGTTGGCGCTCCGCGGCGGCATAATCCCGACTTGGCCGGGATCGATCCTCAGCTTCTGCTGGAATGTCGTGCGCTACATGACGCGCTACGGGCAACCTCGGCGCAGAACTGATCGGCCGACACTCGCGGTCGAATGCAGGTGCGGGGCTCGAGCAGATGGCCATGCTTGTTGCTCGGTTTCTTACGCGTGCCACCTTGCGTGCAGCGATCGGCTCGCGGCGGACAAGAACATCAGGCCAAGTGTGCAAGCAAAACTTGTCTGTTGGCGTGGTTCCCGTGCGCGAAGCTGTGCTCTGAGGAGTCTCAATCGTGCATTCGACACCAAGGAGGCGAGAACCGAGTTCTTTTCATTCCAGTCGTGCTGTAATCACGGCGGGAAAAGACAAAAACTTCAACCGCGAACTTTTCTGGTAGTTTGCGACCATAGGGGTGCGGTCTGCTGGGGTCTGCGGGGATGATCATTTTGGAATGACGAATTTTCGTCTGGTTGGTTAGAATTGGGCGCATCTTGAAAGTGTTTTCGTGGTTCGCGAGGCCGGGGAAGCTGACAGCGATTTTGCTGATCGCAATCGGATTGATCGCGGGTGCAACCTGGGCAGGGTTCAAGCTCTGGCCCTACAGTCTCCTCAAACAAGCGCGCGAGGATTGGCGGTTTCTGCAGGCCACGAACTTTTTGCATCGGCTCGAATGGGCGCTCCCGAACATTCACAAGAGCCAAGGCGTAAGCCTGCATGATCGTGGGCGCGCCTACGAAGGCGTGACGCTAATGTCGGGGGTATTTGAAGAAGGCGTACGGCTGCGGCTGGTCGATATGGATGGCGGCATATTGCATGATTGGCCAATCGAATTCAGCGAGATCTGGCCGAGCCCCCACCACATCTATCCATCGACGGAGATTCCGACATTCCGCTTCGGGTACACGCCGTTCGGGTTCGATGCGGCGCGCGACGGCTCGGTTGTGGTCGTCCTCGAGAACCTTGGGCTGGTGAAGATGGACCGGTGCGGGCGCGTCGTGTGGCGACTCGACCGCCGTGTTCATCACATGCTTACGCCCGCAGGCGACGGATCTTTTTGGGTCAGCGCCCATCGCGATGCACGAGAGGTGGATCAGGCCTTGGATTGGCCGGGGCGCGATCCTGGAACGCGAGGGAATGTCCAGTTTTCCAGCGAATATGAGGATGTGCTGTTGCACGTTGCAGCGGACGGACGTGTGATCCGAGAGATTTCCGTCCTGAAGGCGCTGTTGGACGGAGCGCCTTGGCACGAACTATACGTTGGGGCAGGTGAGTTCGCTCCACCCGAAGATCCCACCCACATGAATGACGTTGAGATTGTCACCCCGGAGCTAGCGGCGCGTGTTCGGGGCGCCAAGGCTGGCGACTTGCTGGTGAGCATTCGAAACTTGCATATGCTGGCGATCATAAGTGAGGACACAGGCGCACTAGTGTGGCGTCAGGTCGGGCCGTGGGTGCGCCAGCATGACCCGGATATCGAACCTACCGGTCGAATTTCGGTGTTCGACAATCACGATCACATGGGCTGGGCCTATAACAAGGAGTTTGGCGGCAGTCGGGTCATGCTGCTTGATCCTGGTACGGGCGTGTCGGAAATCACCTGGCCCAAGACTGACGAAGGGTTCTTCTACACGCGCTTCATGGGCGCACACCAAAGCCTGCCGAACAACAACATGCTGATTACAGAATCGGCTTATGGGCGCGTGTTCGAGATGGCCCCCGACGGCGGGATCGTTTGGCAATTCGTAGAGCAGATCGACGAAACTCACGCGGCGCTGATTCCGCTCGCACAGCGGTACGCCCCCGATTTTTTTCAGGTCTCCGATTGGCGCTGTCCGGGCGTCGGAGGAAGCTGAAGAGGGGCTGCTGACGAAGAAGATCCCCGCGTCAAGTATGCCTGGCGCTGGTCGGATGTCCTCGTGACGAACCTCTTCCTTGGCAACGCCCTGATAGGCCCCGACAAGGACATCGCCATGAAACTGGCGGATGCGATGAAGGTTCAGGAAAGCTCGCTGGAAAATGACGACGACGACAAGGACACGATCAACCCCTTCGTAGAGGCCATGGAAGCCGCCGTCGTCGCAGCCCTGGAAGCGGTCCTGAAACAGGGCGCCAACATCCATAGCGCCGACGAAAGCGGTCGCGAGCTTCTCGTGTTCGCGGCGCGCCTGTGCAATCGCCAGGACCTCGCGGAAAAGTTCAAGACTCTTTCAACGTTGAAAGTCCAGCCGAGCAAGAACTACGAAGTGCGCGATCCCCTGATCGAGTTCATGCTTGGCGCGAAGGGTGAAGAGCAACGATTCCTCATCGGTCCAGCCGCAACCCGTGCCATGGCGGATCACGCTGGCTTCCACTGCTATTTCGGCGCGCAGGAGCTGGCGATCCTGGCTCACAAGGAGATGAAGCGTCGCCAGGCGATCGACTACCGCATCAAGACCCTCAAGGAAAAGGAGGGTGACGAGGTTGCGAGGAGAACTGCCGCGGCACTTAGAACCAGGGAGCGCGCTCGTCGCAGAGGAATCACTGACCTTGCGGCAGAGGTTCAGAAGATCATCTCACACACGGTCTGGCATGTCGGTCTTCCCGCCTCGAGCTGGAATCAAGGGCTCAACCGCGCGTTCATCCTGCGGTTTGCTTCCATTGGGTATTTCACCAGCGAGTACGTTCGCACCTCCATGGAAGACTTCATCGGTCACGTCCATGAATTCGTGAACGCAACGTTCGAGCTTACCGCTGACACCAAGGACAACATGAGTGGTCAGCGATTGGCTCGATCTGCGGTGAAGGAGGCCATCGCCGAGTGCTACAAGTTCCTGAAGTTCGACGAGTTCGGCCCAACAGTGTTCGACTTGGACTCGCTCTACGCGTACTGGTCTGACCACGGCAACATGCAGACGCGCTCGGTCGCCGGCGAGATCTATCGGGAGCTGGTGAGCCTGCGCCAGCAGACTATCGCTCATTACATGATCTGTGCCGAGGCCATTGGTTGGATGCGGTACAGCGGAAAGTACAACCCAAGCCACGAAGATATCAGCGCGGCTTACCGGCTGAAGGAATTGGCGTGGAATAATTTCAACATCTACAATTTTTATGATTCCGAGAGGTACATGAGCCGGGCGGCAGACAAGCTCAGAGGATGCATGGAGGCTGATTTTCAAGAGCCCCCGCGCAAGAAAGAGGGCGTTCAAAAGTCTTGACTTACACGGTTTGCGTGAACGCAATTTCAGGGCCGTGAGTTCGAATGCCTCAGACTTTGTCACGGCCGTGATGAAGCGCGCGAACCCAACATGGTCTTAGAAGAAACCAGGGCGGGGCTTGCCGTGTCCTCACGCCCATCGCGGGCTGCGGCTATCCAAGGCGGCAAGCAGATCCGTAGCAGCGCCGACTTCAGGCCATACGAAAGCTGACGGGAATCCTTGAAAGGAAAAGTCCAATCGCACATCACCGTGGCGCTGGCTCTCCTTTCGCACACCTTCCGAGAGACATTCAGAAAGCCAGGTCAGGTCTAGTTCCCGGTAGTATCGTGCCGGCGCCAGCACGGACAGTCGGACGTGCGACGCCTGAATGATTGCCCTATCAGTGTACCCTAGGGCGTCTCGATCTCGTCGGCTCAGTAGCCAGACATACCCGTATTCCAGAATCTCAACGGTAGCGAACAGGGGAGTGTCGCTGCCGATCTTCAGTTCGATCAACTCGAATTGTTCAGGCGCACGTGAATGGACTAAGTCAATCGCACGCCGATTGTTTCCCACCCCCGCTATCATGCCCGCCGCAATCGGAATTTGGTTTGACCAGTCTTCTCTGCCTGCGGCCGTCGCAGCGCGCACAATCGCCCGTTCTAGTGTTACTTCGGGGCTTCGGTACCTGAGCGCTTCACATCCCGGTGATGCGCACGTTGCTATTTTCTGCAACCCCAGTTGCAACCCCGGCCGAGTGCGAGATGCGGAAGGATGAGCTAAGTGCTTGATTGTTCTGGTACCAGCTCCCGGGCTCGAACCGGGGACCTCTAGATCCACAATCGCGATTTGCGTGTTCGCCCGTGATCGCCGGTGTCCGAAAAGCAGTTTTGAATCAGGGGACTATTGCATACCGCGAGTCGCCGACGTTCAGTCGCGTCCGGCGGTTTCCGGGTAATTCTGTTACCCAAAACGATACCCAGTCGGGCCGCCGCAAGACCTCTAGATGTTGCACGCGGACCCTTGGACATGACGACGAAAAGGCTCACCGACATCGGCATCGCCAATGTCAGCCCCGCGGCCGGAACCCGGCACGAGATCTGGGACACCATCGTGCCCGGCCTGGGCGTTCGCATCGGGGGTAGGCGCAAGACCTTCGTTGCGATGGTTCGCGCCAATGGCAGGCTTCGGAGAGTGACGCTTGGCGTCCATCCCGGTCTCGGCATTGCCGATGCGCGGACGAAGGCGCGCACGCTGATCGAGCAGGCGCAGAACGGCATTGATCCGGTGGAGGCGCGCGCGGCGCGGGAGCGTCATGAGGAGAGCCAGCGCCGAAACACCGTGGCAGCCGCGGTCGAGGACTATATCGCCAAGTACGCACAACCCCGGCAACGCAGCTGGGTCAGCACCAAGCGCCGGCTGGAACTCTATCTCGTCGAGCCGTTTGGCGCTCGCCCGGTTTCCTCTCTGGATCGGGCCGATGTCGTGCGGGCTCTCGACGAAGTGCTGGCAAAGGGCTTTACGATCGGGGCCAATCGCACGCTTGCGAACTTCAAGACCTTCTTCAGATGGTGCGTTGAGCGTGGCCTGCTCGAGCGATCGCCCGCGGACTACATCCGCGCGCCTGCCCGGGAGGTCTCCCGCGAGCGTGTGCTGACCGATGAAGAGCTGAGGGCAGTGTGGAAAGCGAGCCTCGCGCACGGTGGCGCCTACGGACGAATTGTCCGGCTTCTCATTCTCACCGCGCAGCGCCGCGAGGAAGTCGCCGCCCTGTCAATTGACGAGATCAGCTTCCTCAACCGCTCATGGACGTTGTCTGGAAGCCGCACAAAGTCAGCGCGCCTCCATGTCGTTCCGCTGAGCGAGCCGGCGCTGGCGGCAATCTGTTCTGCGCCAAGGGCAGGGCGCTTGCTCTTCGCCTCGCAGGCAGACCTTGCCGGAGACCGGACATTTTCGGGATGGACCAAAGCCAAGCTGGCGCTTGACCAGGCGAGTGGTGTGGCGGGCTGGCGCCTGCATGACCTTCGCCGGACGGCCGCTACCGGCATGGCGCGGCTTGGCGTGGCGCCGCCCGTGATCGAACGTGTCCTTAATCACGCGATGTCCTCCGCAGGGCCTCTGGCGGCAGTCTACCAGCGCTATGACTACGCAAAGGAGAAGCGTGAGGCGCTTGAAGCATGGGCAAATGAAGTTCTGCGCATGGTCCGAAGATGATGAACCGACGCGCAACGGCATCGGCGCTGCTCCGCGCGCCCGACATCAGGATGCTGAAGCCGACCTGAACGCACTTCCTACTGTCTGTCCGTGACCAGGAAATGAGCTGCGAAGGGCTGGCCCCGATTGCAGGCGGTGGTTGTCTTCAGCCAGTTTTGGGGCGGGGGGGAGGCGCCGCTTCGAGCATCTCGTGTGATCATCGTATGCCCGCCATTGGCGGATCGACAGCGTAAGCACACCAGCCCGGCGACTGCCGGGGCCACCCCGGGGCGGGCGGCGCCGACCTTCACTTGGCAGCTCAACAATCCCCAGAGGCGAGCGCTCATGATTCGATTCGTCGTTGACTCCCCATTTCGATGTTCTATCTTTGTTCTCACCAAGGAGATAGCCGCCGGAGAACGGAGAATGGCTGATTTTACGCCGACTGAGAGCGAGGAGACCGTGCGTGCTGCGGCGAGCCGCGACATCAATCCCGCCACGCCCGCAGGCTTCCTGCGCCTCTTCGATGCGCTTGCCTTCAACCGCCTGGTCGCCGTCTCGATGTTGCGTGCGAAGGATCGGAGGAAGGGGCTTCATGTTCTGCGCAAGCAGGATCAGCAGACCATGGCCTCTTATTTCCAGGTCGCCATGGCGTGCGCCAGCGAGTTGGAAGGGAAGGCGATGTCCTTCGATGAGATTGCGATGGCGATCACAGGCAAAGTGCAGGAGCTGGATCTCCGCCGCTGGTTCAAAGTCGAGTTCACCAACCAACAGCCGGAAGCCTTCGCCACGCATTTCTTCAAATACCACCATGTGAGAAGCGGGGCGCCGGAAGCCGTCGAGCTGTTGCCGGACAATTTTGTTCCGGCCGACGATGTGGTCCGCGCGAGCGAGATGTTTGACCTCGAAGGCGCGGATATGTGCGGAGAGTTCGAACCACCTGGTCAAGTGGTGCACTAGCCAGAGTTTTCTAAACGGGAGGGAGGGTGTGATGCCTGACGTAAGTCGTCAGCATGTGGTCGATGCTTTGACCAATGCACTGGAGCGGGCAATTGCACGCGCATCGCACGACCTGCGCGCTTTGCTGATCGCGGCCGAGTATGGCGGGGGAAGCGTGGCTATTGGGCGGTTGTCGGTGCGCCTTCTGGCAGAACTCGATGCTTTCGAGTTCGGGGCAGGGTGGAAGTTTGGCCGCAAGCCCGTCACGCTGGGCGATCTCGACGATGTCATTGCCGCCGGGATGAAAACCGCAGGCGGCGCGGCGATGGCGGACGCCGCTGCCGGCGCCATCCACGCCTGCCGCAAACTGGCCGAGGCGATCGACGGAGAGTTCGCGATGCGCGGCATCGTTATGTCGCGCCGGGATGAGGCGGCGGTTGATGAGGCGGCGTGAGAGCAGGGAATATCACGGCTTCGCGGAGCGTGGTCAGTTCACGCGGTTGGCAGCCGAGGCGAAAGCGTCTGGGCGCGTGCTCATCCCCGCCGAGCCCATAGGGGCCGGGTTCATCGATCTCGAACTTCTGCAATGGACGGACGAGGCGGAACCACGCGATGCCAACCCCGAAGAAAAGGATGTCAGTCGCGAGAGCGAAGCCGGAACACGTCGTCGAAGCTGAACGGGAAGGCCTGATGCGAAACATGCTGGCGCGCGCGTTATTCGATGCCCCGCCGGTCCTCTACGAGGGCTTCGCGTACACCGTCTATGACAACCGCGTGCCGCCCTGCAAACCAGAGCACATGCTCGCTGACCGGTTCATCGCTGAACTCGATCATGGAGGATGGGAGCTGGCGTCGTGCCGCGGATGTTCACGCGAAGACATGACACCGGCGCGGGCGCGCCGCGAACTCTACGACATGCTGGTGTTCTGCTTCGACTTCAACGATCGCGCGCGCTTCGCGAAGATGGGATCGCGCAACCCGGCAGAGGCAGGGGAAGCGCGTAAATGGGCGACCGAAAAGCTGTGCGAGACTTTCAGGATCAGCCAGGCGGTGCTGGTCCGTCGGCAGCGCGTGCGGCGATGAGGTTCGTCTGGTGGAATGACAAGTGGCGCGGCGCCCGCGTGCGTCACGACCCGCCGGTGGACGTGCTTGTGAAGTGCACGTGCAGCAACGGGAAGTTTTTCCGGCACCAGCTCGCCCGGACGCTGTGGCCCGACGGGATCAACAAACGCACGATGGCGCGTTCTCTCGTCTGCACGCGCTGTCTGGGAAAGTCGGCGCGGATACATTCTTGGCCCGTACGCGATAAAAATGTTGTCGGCGTGCAAGTAGCTGCGCCGATGCCGGACATGACGATGGAAGAAATCATCGGATGGTTCGCATACGGGCTTCATTGGAAAGCGCTGCTCGAAAGTGGCCGGCTTCCGCCTACACGCTTCGCAGCGCCGTACGGGGGCGACGTGTGGGACATTGATGCCATCTGGGCCAACGGCATCGCGGGCGCACCGCCGGTTGAGGAAATTCTTGCGAAGCCAGAAGCGTGGGAGCGATCGCGGTGAGTGTGCAGTGTCCATATTGCAGGCGACCTGCGCGGCACATTGCTGCGGCGATTGCCTTCCCCGACAGGGCCGGCACGCGCGGGCGCTTCGTTTGGATGTGCGCGCCGTGCGATGCGTGGTCGTTCTGCGGCCCGGATCACCGTACACCGCAAGGGCGTCTCGCAGATTTCGCGCTGCGAGAGGCGAGGTCAGCCTTGCAGAAGAGCCTCTCACATCTCCCGTGGACGCGCGAACAGCGCCGGGCTTGGCTCGCCGCCAAGCTGGGGCTTGCGGAGGCGAAGTTCCGTATCCCCGATCTTGACCTTGATGCCTGCCACCGCGCGCGCGAGTTCGTCGAGCTGCGGTTGCAGGGCCTAGTCGACCTTCACCAGCTTCGCGTCGCCGTAAACGTGGATGTCAGGATAGCCGGAGGGCACCGGCCCGAAGCGGACAAAGTAGGTTGACGGAGGTATCGGCGTGCCGACGGTCGGCGGGTCGACTTCCGTGATGACGAAAACGGTGCGCCCGCTCGTGCCGATGCGCACGCGGTCGCCCACTTTCAACTTTGCCTCACTCATGCCGCTTCTTTGGGCCGCGGTGGAACGATGACGAGCTGACCCTCGGGCAGCGGTTGCTGAAGCTTGATCGCCTCCTCGATCGGCTCGTTCAGCCACGTCTCGCATTGCTCCCAATCGGTGAGCAGCACGGGCATGGCCTTGGAATGAACCGGCTTCACCAATGCGTTCGGCGACGTTGTAAGGAACGTATAAAGTTCATGGTCGCCCTCGACGGGCTCCTTCTTCGTGCCGCGCGTCCCGGTCCATGGACGCCACATCCCGGCGAACATGAAAGGCAGCCCGTCGGCCCGCGCGAACTCGACTTCGCGAAAAGCCCCGGTGCCGACGGTGCGTTGATCGGGTTCGAAGAAGGATGTTGCCGGGACCAGGCAGCGATAGAACGGGTCGGTCCACTCGGCCCAATAGGGCGACGGGCCGCTCTTGTTCATGACGTGTCGCGCGTTTGTCACCCAAGTTGCGCGGGGCTCGTCCACCTTCGGAAAGCCCCAGCGCATCGAAGTCACGTCCAGCCCGTCACCACGCTGCACGATCACGACGCCCGGCTTGTCGGGATAGACATGATCAGGAAGGTTGCCGAAGCGGAGCGGGATCTTGATCTCGCTGAACTGGTCGATGGACCAGCCAGGGATTTCTTCGCCCTTCAGAATGGCTTGCCGGTAGTGGTTGCACATCAGCGTTGCCTCGGTTCCGGGGTTATCCCATGTCGCGCCATAAGCACCATTGCCACCTGCCGCCCGAGCGGCGTTGGCAGAAACGCCTTGGCGCAGCCTAGATCGTTGAGGCGGCCTATGTGATCGAGGTCCGGGCCCGGTATGCGCAAAAGTCGATCCTCGCACATGGCGATCAGCATCGCTGCGGCCGTCATGCACGACCCCGGTCCGGCGAGTTCTTCCGCAATCCGCGAGGCTTCGTTCATGGGAACAGCGAAGCCGGACAGGGCAGACTGGTCAACTCCCTACCCAGCCGTCACGAAGCCGATACTTTTGCTCGTGCGCGCGTGTGGTCAGGCAGTTTGTACACGCTGCACTTCTGAGTGTCTCGATTGGGCCAATCTCGGAAGTTGGTAAGGTTAGTGTCGAACGACCGGAATGGACCCTCATACACGCCGCTCGTAATCTTGTGTCCGTGGGGCAGCCTTTGGCCCAAAGCTGCCGTTGACCACAGGTGCGTAGCTGCTGCTTTGCTCTAACCGGCGAGCCGCATACGGACGCGCCAGCAAGCACTCTATGGAGCTCGCGTATGGATTTTCCGTGGAGCAAGGGCGGCGACACCGTTCGGCAAAGCCAGGCATGTACGTTGGCTCCACGTACGACGGTGCCGGCATTCAAACGATGATCCGCGAAGCGATCAGCAATGCCCCTCAAGGAGCCTGCTGCGGCCTCCCCAAAAACGTGCTAGAAGGTCGATGGGGTCGTCAATCGGGGTGTGACCATGCGATCTTTCCCGCCGACTCCTGCCATGCCAGCTAAGCTCCGCCGCCGGAGGATGCGACATTCGGCTTCCTGCGCGTCTGAACGCGTGTTGGGGATTGGGAGAACGGCGACGATTGCGGGTGCTCCGTGGTACGGTCGGTTGCGTGGGTGGCTCAAGTCGTGCCTCTGCGCCGGCGCCCTGTTCTCGTTGACCGCCTGTGTCGGCGTCGATTTCGGCGAAGCTGAAATGTTTCAACTGCGACCAGGACCTGGCCTCACAGGTGAGGGGGCGACAGGGGCAGGCTACGAGTTTGAAGCGCTGGACATCATTGCACATGACGGCGTTCACCTGCGCGGCGGGCTTCTGAAAAAGCCAAACGCATCCTTCACAGTGCTCTTCTACGGCGGCAACATCGCGACCGCAGCAAGAACCGGGTTGCGGCGGGCACGAGAGCTTGCGGCTTTGAATGTCAACGTGGTGCTGGTGGACTACCGAGGCTATGGCGGAAGCGACATTGGGGCCATGTCAACCGAGACCTTTCTCATGGACGGTTTGACCGTGTTCGATAACCTGGCCGCGCGAGCAGACATTGGCGCCCGGAGACTGCTGGTGCACGGCCACTCGATGGGGAGCCTCATTGCTGGTCATGTCGCCGCCAATCGCGACGCCGCAGGTGTGGTGCTCGAGAGTTCGGCCACTACGACACAAGCGTATGCCGACAATCAGGTGCCATGGTACGCGCGCCCGTTCGTGCGCGTCGATGTCGCCGAGTCGCTGCGTCAACAAGGCAATCTCAATGTGATCGGTCGGATAGACGAACCTCTGATGGTCATCGTCGGCGAACGCGATCAGGACACACCGGTGAGCTTCTCGCGTCAGCTCTATGAAGCATCGACGCTTCCGGCCGATCAACGGCGCTTGGTGGTTGTATCAAACGCAGGCCATAGCGACGTGTTCGGGCAGCCCGCCGCTCTCGATGCATATGCAAAGTTCCTGATGTCGCTGGCGCATTAGATGGCAATGCGGTGACGCCATATTGGAAGTTGGCTCTGGATGGCAAGAATCGGCGATTTCCAACCGACCGCTCAGGGCATTGCGAGCGAACGGAGTTGGCCCCAAGACGATACACTAAATGTGTTGCACCGCCTGTATGAAGCCACACAGCTTATAGGGGATCGCTGCTTCGGGAGTTTGCCTGATGGAAATCCCGGGTCTTTGACAAGGCGGCCCTGGGGAAGCCGAGCTGTTGATCCGGGAGTTCGCGGGCTCGCGGCGACAAGCGTTTGCATTGATTGGTCGCTGGCAGCATATTGACCTTTGCTGGGCAGTTGCGCTCGGGCTGGGGATTTTGATCACGTGAAGGAGGTGAGACGAAGCACGTCGCTTGTCGCGCTTGCAGCGTTAGCGCCGCTTGTTTTGTTGGGCGTGCTCCTTGTCGCCGGCTCGCTATACAATGCCCGCGTACAGGCTGAACAAGCTACTCTGACGAGGACTTTGGCGCTAAACGCGCGGGTCGACGCCGAGCTGATGATTGACCGCGGTGCGCTGCTCGTTTTGGCGGGCTCTCAGGCCATCCTCAACCGCGATTGGCCGGCAGCGCGCGGACGCGCTCTCGAGGTCAAGAGCAAGCGCACGAGCTGGCGAAATGTTATTCTCACCAACGCTGCGACTGGCGAGACTGTCTGGGAGACCGCGGACACGTCCATTTCGGATGAGGCCCTCTCGAAGCCGATTTCTGGCTTCATCGCGTCGCGCCAGAGCGCAGAGATCGGCGGAGCCGAAGCCGCAAGTCCAAAATGCCGATGCATTCTGATGCATCAGATTGTGCAAATCGCACCTGAGCAGCTTGTCCTGTCAGTCCAGCGAGACGTTAGCGACATCCAGTCATTTCTCATGGAAGTGGTTCATGCTCCCGAGGTCGGCGCCGTGGTGGATCGCAACGGCCTCTTCGTGGCGCGGACGCTCGACCATGACGGCCGGTTCGGAACAGCCGCTACGCAGTACGTTCGCAACGCTGTAAAGCGCGGCGGGGCGGGGATTTACGATGGCGTGACGTACGAGCAACTTCGCAACCAGACCGCTTACACCACCTCGTCAGCTTCCGGCTGGTCGTCACACATTGCCATCCCTTCCACCCGATATGAGTTGCTGGGGTTTGGCTCGGTCGGTTTCGCAATCGTCGCTTTCGCCGCTGCGCTCGTGTTTGCCGGCGTGTTTGTGTATTATGCCTTTCGCGATGCAAGGGCGCGGCGATTGGCGCAACGTGCACAGTTCCAGTCGCAGAAGTTCGAGGCGTTAGGGCGCCTCTCCGGTGCAGTAGCGCACGACTTCAACAATCTGCTGGCGGTCATCGTTGCGTGCTTTCAGATGATCGAGCGGCAGCCGCTCAGTGAGGCCCAGAAGCAGACCATCGACGAAGGAAGAAAGGTCGTCGATAGGGGAAAGGCGCTCATCCAACAGCTACTTGGATTTGCTCGCGAGAAGCCCGTCGAGTTGAATTGCATAAATCTCGCGGAGGTAGTTCACGCGTGCGAAGGGCTGGTTTCCAGATCACTCGGATCGCGGATCGCGCTTGAGATCGACCTTGCAGATGACCTGGGGCACGTGAGGACCAACAAGGTTCAACTCGAACTCGCGCTTCTCAATTTTGCGACCAATGCGCGGGACGCAATGCCCAACGGTGGGAAGCTAATCATTTCCGCATACGCATCGCCGGTGCGCGGCTGTGTGGATCTGGTTGTGCGCGACAACGGCCCCGGCATGTCTGAAGAGACAGCATCGCGCGTCTTCGAGCCCTATTTCACAACCAAGGGCGAGGGCAAAGGGACCGGTCTCGGTCTTGCACAGGTGCATCTGCTGGCAACTCAATCCGGAGGAGCTCTGCATCTGGAAACATCGCCGGGCAAAGGCGCGAAATTCACGCTCCGGTTGCCATCGTGCGATCCCGCTGGCTCCGATGGGCCGATGGCGGAAGGCAGAACCTGACAAAGGTAGTCTGACCGCTTTCGGCGAGATTGAGCCGCTTCATCAGGTTAGACCAGAAGGCGCGATCTGGCCCAAAGCGGACATTGGCCTACGGCGTGGAGATGGTCACCGATCTGCTGACCGAGCCGGGCGTCGAGCAGAAAGCGATCGCGTCGTCGATCGCAGACGAGGTGGACCGGCGCGGCCTGCTGGATAAAGCGCCCGAAGCGGAGATCGAGGCGGCCTGATCAGCCCGGCCGAAGGACCGTGCCGTCCGGCAGGATGATCGCGTCGCCTGAGATCGTAGCGCCACTCACGCGCGGCGGTTCTCCAAGCGCAGCAAGATAGGGCCGCAACGCCTTTTCCCTGACACGCTCTGCTTCTGCGTTGATCTTCCGGTTCTTGAGCCAAAGCAGGATGGGAACGCCAGCGACGGCGAGGCCGACAATGATCCAGCTCATGGCTCCGGACAGCCCGGTCAGGATCCCGGAACGGCCGTAGCCGCCGGTTCCGAAATTCGTCCCGGTCCAGGCGATCAGGGCGCCGACCACGCCGGCAATCGCTCCGAGAAGCAGAGCAGCATAGAACCATCCACCCATGTCGAGCACATTCTTCACGCCCTTTGTCGTGCCGAAGAACTGGTCGGACTCGTGATTGAAGAAGCCAAGCACTGTGGCCTTGCGCGATTTTTCGATCTGGAAGGCCGTGAGCCGGTCGCCCGGGTCGGCCTGAATGCCGCGATCCACGACATGAATGGGATGCTTCTTGCCGCTCGCGTCGATGATGGTAACCACCTGCTCCTGCCAGGTCACCGTGGAGTACCCCCGCTCGGAGTTTCCCGAGACGCTGATCCCTGTCCTCTCCTTTATCGACGTCACCTCGCCGATGATCGGCTTCAGTGCGAAGGTCTTGCCCTTGAGCGAGAGCCAGGCGTTGCGGCCCTCGATGCGGACAGCGGAGTCCGATGTCAGCACCGGCATGAGCATGAAGATCGCGAGGCCATAGAGGATCACGCTTGCGAGGATTCCCACCCAAGGCGTCAGCAGGAGGCTCATCGGATCGAACGGCGCCGGCGGCGGCACAAAGTTTGGGCCGGAGGAATCAGTACTCTGCGTCGGGCCGTACTCGTCGTGATGCCAGGGCTCCACGGCAAGACGGATATCCTCGGGGAGCAGCTTGGCCATCCATTCCGCGTTGAAAGCCTCGTCGCGCTCATAGCGACTGACGCGGTCGTAGAACTCCCCGCGACGGCCCTCATTCCACTGGGGGCTTTCCTCATGCGACCCGCCGGCCTTGCTGTATTCGTTTTTCAGAGCGTCCTCGGCGGGAGTGGCCTGATGGTGTGGATTGCGGCCTTCCATTTCCTGCATGACACTGACCATGGCGATCAACTTACGAAAGACCATTCTGAGGCGGGCTTCGCGATCGAATTGATCAGCGCCTTGCACCGCATCGCGCACATCGGCGACGCTCGGCATTCTTTTCACAAAGTTCTCGGGTTGCGCCATCGCCGTGCTGGAGAGGCCGAGCGCAATACACACAAGCGCGATCACATGCGTCGCGCGCGAAATCAGTTTGCAGTTCATCAGCCCCCGGCCCCCAAATGTCGTTTGCTTTTACAACATAGAGCAAGATGAACCGGGGCGGAATGGGGGACACGCGCCTGACGGAGCGTCGCGCATAAGGCTCAACGGCCGAGCGAACGGATCATCGGTCCGACGAGCCACGCCCGACCCTGTTGAGCGGATGGACCACAGGACCAAGAGTGAATCGTCCATTTTGCCTCGGGGCGCTGCGTTGCGAACGACCGCAATCGGCGAGATGCCGCCGCTTCGTATCGTCAAACCGATAGACGCGAACTGGCCCACTGCGGTCAGTCGGCGCCGTCCAGTAGTGATGCATCAGCCTGGCTTGCCAGCCACGGGTTTACCGTTCCGCGGCCTTGATTTCCGCTGCGAGTTTCGCGGCAGCGCTCTTGTCCCACTTCTCCAGCATTCCTAGGAAGGCTTCGGCTGACACAAGTGAGACAGGTGAGCCGTCCGAAGTCTTCTTGAGCGCGTTCCGCCCATTGCTGAGAGCGTGGTCGATCGCGAGACGCTTTTCGGCATCGGCTTCCGCCTTGCGGCCGGCAGCGCGAAGACTATCGGCAAGGCCGTGATGCAGTTGCGGCCCTTCCGGCCAGATGACAATGGCTGCTTTGTAATCGGCAATGGACTCGTTGAGTTTCCCCAAACGCCGATAGACATCGCCGCGTTGCGCGAGGACAGACCAGTCCCTCGAATTCAGGTTCACCGCTTTCTGCACTGCTGCCAGCGCGTCCGTGTTGCGGCCGAGGGCCACGTAAATCTCGGAGAGCGTCTTCCAGGCGTAGCTGTCGTCAGGCGCCAGCCGGGCCCACTCCAGCGCCGAGACAAGCGCTTTCGGATTGTCGCCTCTCTCTTGCTGAAACCCGGCAATCGCCGAATGCGCAAAAGTCGGATCAAAGGGGTTTAGTTTCAACAGTCGCTCGCAAGCAATGATGCCCTTGGCGGGCGACAAGCCCGCAAATAGGTATTGGTCGCAGATCGCTTCGGCCGTCTCAACATCGTTTGGATCAAGCTCCATGGCCTTCTCGTAGAAGGGGACGGCGTCCAAAGAGTCGATATCTTCGGCGTAAATCTCGCCCTGTCGCAGCCACGCGACACGCAGGGTCGGATCGAGTTTCGTCGCCTTGGCGAAAGCCGCCAGCGCAGCTGCCTTCCGCTGCTGGACGGCGTCGCGGTCGCCTCCAACCTCGTCCCATAGCCTCTCGCCTTCGAGAAAGGCCTGCCTAGCCTGGGCGGCGGCGTTGGGCTGGGCCGCCGGCGCGGCTGGTTTGGCGGCGGTCTTTGGCGCAGCGCCAGCGAAGGCATCCGCGATCGCGGCCTTGGCGTTCGGGAAGCGCGGTCCCTTGAACGGCTGTGCGGGTGTGCAGGCAATGCCAGCGATAACTTCGTTGGCCGAGCCCTTCGTCAGCTTGCCGCTAGCGTTCCCTGCCGACACCTTCAGCACCTTCGCCTGGCGATCCAGCGAAAGGTACAGCGTGGCCTCGAATGAGCTTTCTTTGCAATTGATCCGGTACTCAAGCCAGCCTGCGGCGTCTCCCGCGACGGGCGGCTTGCCATCGACATAAGCTGTCAGGGACCAGATCGTTATGACGTCTTTTTGTGCGGTCACCTTCCGCGATGCTTCGTCAACATAGACCGCTCGCGATGTTGCATTGGCCGGTGTGATGCGGACCAGCGACGAGCGCATGTTGGTGTAGCCAAAAGCCATGCCATCGGGGACGGTGAGGTCGAGAGCGTCGCCAGAGGTTTGGGAGGGCGTGGCTGTCGATGCCTTGGGTGCCGGGCTCGCGGCCGGCGCTTTGGCGGTTTGCTGCGGCAGGGCTGATTTCGGCAGCACGAGGCTGACCACGCCGTTGTCAAAGGCAACGGGGTAGAGCTTGCATCCGCTGACCTCCTTTTGCACGTCTGACCGCGTCTTGGTGGCCTGGGCCTGAACGCGGAGTGTGCCGGTCGTCCATCTCTCCAGGGAGAGGACGCCGCAGTTCGCGTCCGGGAGATCATCGTAGCAGCTCTGCACGTAGAGCTGCCGCCCATCGGGGCAAAGATAGCCGCCAGCGTCAGGTCCAACCGCCAGCTTCGCGCCGCCCTGCGCGTTGGCCGGGAGCGCAAGGACGCCGGCGCCAACGACCGCAACCAACCAACCCAGCCGAGCCTGCATAAAAGCCCCCCTATATTGCGGCACTAAATGCCCATCGTGTGATCGTAGCAAGTGGCAAAGCACAGGGGCTCAGGCTTGGGCTTGGCGGGCGCGACCCGAGCCTGCGTCGGTCACGAACCGGAAGTAGGTCGAACGTCTGCAGTCGGCGAGCTCCCGCCTGATCGGAAGGGCAGAAGCGACTGGCAACTTGAGAGCGCGGCAGTCATTCGTAACCCAGACCAGGCCCCGTGAACTTGGGGGCCATATCCAGCCGTTCGGAGTCAAATGGCACATTCCGCGAAGGCGCCCACGAAGCCTTGCGCCGACTACGTCGATGAACGCGATTGAGCGAACCGCCGCCCAGATTGCAACGCGAATATGCGCATGGTAACTTCGGCGATGTGACCAAACGCTTGCTTTTCACGCTACTCCTGAGCGCCTTCGTCTCAGCGTGTGCGGTTGCCCCCAAGGAACGTGAAGATGGTGACCCGTACTGCGGCATGCTGCCTGAGGCAGTAATTCGTTCGGCTATCTATTCGGGTTGGTCGTCTTGCAGCCTCAAGCGGCTCGGTGAGCCGGCCCTGCACAACGGTCTGCCCGACGCGGCCAGACAGATGACCCGTTTCACTTTCACCGAAGGGCACGGCAGGGTCTTCCGTACCGTGACAATCACCGAACATTTGGATGGAACCGGAGAGCTTCGGGTGCAGGGTACTCGACGTAGGGGCGACTACCGCGATGCCGCTTCCTACATCGTTCCCCGCCGCGTCCGACTTTTGGTAGAAGATGTGGGCCGCATTGAGCGGCTAGGCGCGGAAGCAGGCGCGTGGGACTACGCGGTTGGAACGTGGGACGAGAAGGAAGAAATCTACCTGCACTGCCAACTGCTCGAAATGGAGCGAGCAAGTGCAGCGGGCTATCGCTTCTCTTCGGTCAACATCGGCTGCAATCAACCTCGAAAGCTGATGCCGTTGGTCAACGAAATTGTACGACTGGCTGGCATGCGGCAGACCGATCCACAGCTATTTGAATGACTGCTTGTGGGCGAGCTCCAGCCTGATCAGTAGGGCGGGAGCGACTGGCAACTTACGATCGACCCAGCCGGATGCCGTAACTTCCTCTTCGGCAACTCGGGGGCCCAATAAAGACGTTTGCGGTTGCTACCTTCGCGGCCAATCACACCTTAGTATCCTGCATTGCCAAGATCAGCGCTGAGCCAAGCGTCGTCCTTCCAGCCTGACGCGCATTGTGGCGGGCATGAGTTGATCGACCCGCGCCCCGTAGCGGCGACGAAGGTCGTCCAAGTCGAGTGGCCAAGCATCGGTATCGGGATCAAACGCCAGTTCCGATCGAACATAGGCGCCGCTCTGCCAACGCTCTCGGATCAGAGTAATCAAGTCATAGTCGCTTCGATTCACGGCGGGCACGCTCGTGCGATCGTTGAACTCAACGTAGTACTCCGGAGACGCCTTCCAGAAAATCGCGAGCGCTGTTGCTTGATCGCAATCCGGATGCAGCACGATTGTCCGCCAAACGCCATCTTCGACGCCATCCCAGTTGCCGTAGAGAGCAAGGCGATGCCAATCATCTGGATCGGCATATCTCGATGCTAGAAGTTCGGCGGTGATGTGCTCAGGGGCGAGGATGGCGCCCGCTTTCTCTGTTTGCGCGCCGCCGCAGCCGCTGAAGAGCAAGGCCGCGGCAACAATCATGGGGCCGATAGCCGAGACGGGTGCGCGATATCCTTCCATGCTTGTCGAGTGTAGGCGCTAGACCGCTGTTTGCAACTCAGCAAGAGCGTCGGAACTTGCGCGTGCCCGGAGGTGGTTCGATCCCTCGCCGCGACTGAGGGCGGCTAAATGCGCACCATGCGCGCAGAGGCGGCTTTCGGCGAACAGCGGCCCGTCGGCCTAGTCAGCGCGAGCGAACGGAGTTGGCCCAAGGCGGACATCGATGACGTACGCTCTGGGAGCGCCTGGCGCGAGGGATCTGTGCCGACCGAAACCCTCGACTCCGCGGGAGGGTGATCTAAGCTTCCGCGAGTTTGGGGCGTTGTTCCGGCACTCCGCATGCACGCATTGATTTCCCTTGGGTCGCGCCAGCTCGATTGCACGCGAAATGTGTTGACCACCGAGGCCGGGGAAATCCAGCTATCGCCAATCGCTTCGAGATTCCTTCAGGCGCTTGCAGACCACCCGGGTGAAGTGGTGACGCGGCAGGCTCTGATCGACCGGTTGTGGGACGGCAACGCGCTGATCGGAGAGCCCGCCATCAACCGGGTGGTCAGCGAGCTGAGGAAGGCAACCGGCGACACGCCCGGGTCGCCGACGTTGGTGCAAACCATTCCTCGCAAGGGATATCGTCTTGTGCCCGTCCGAATCGAAGCACCGCCACCGCCGCCGCGATCGCGCTGGCAGGGCTGGAAGATGATCGTCGCGGTGCTTGTCATTGTAGTGATTACAGGGGTTGTCATCAATTTGACGCTGGACACGGCGACTGGCTTGATCTGGGTTGCAAACCACCCTGGGTGATGACCTTCGATCTTGTTCGGAATTGTTCGCGCCCGTTGCCGCAAAATGGGGCGCGTGGATGGGTGCATTCTCAATCCTAGTGGAGAATCCCATGCGGCGCGCAGCGAACGGACATGCAACGTTGTCCTTGCTACTGGCCGTCGCTGCATGTGCGCACGAACCGCCGCCATCCTCACCCGGCCCAACCCCACCAGCGATGAGCCCAGTAACCAGTTACCCCGCGGAACTTGCCGAGCAGCTCGCGACCATCGGGGCGACCTATCCAGGCGTGGCCTTTGCCGTCGTCGGCCCGTCCGGCGCCATCTGGCAAGGCGCCACCGGAGTCGCGGACACCGAGACCGGAGTCGCCATCACCGCCCAGACGCCGGTCAGCGCCTACAGCGTCAATAAGCCGATGACCGCGACTCTCGCCATGTGGCTCGTGGAGCAGGGCAAGCTCGACCTCGATCGGCCGATCGGTGAACTCGCAGCCGTGCCGCCCGCATTTGCCACTCTGACCTCGCGTGAGCTGCTGACCCACACGAGCGGCATCAGGGATTATCGCAAAGGCGAATGGATGCCGAACGCTCTCAAGTCATGCGCTGCGCCGAAGGACGCGCTGGCGGCATTTTCGTCGGACCCGCTGGGCGCACGTGGCAAGTACCAGTACTCCACCTTCAACTTCGAACTTCTGAGCCACGTGCTTGAAAGCGTGGCCGGTGAGCCTTTCAACCAAATGATGACTCAACGCGTCTTCGCCCCCGCAAAGATGGCGCAGGCTTCGTTGTGGCCGGTGGGTCGTCGTCGCCCGCCGAACGGGCATGAGAATATCGGGTCATCGTTTCGAGCGGCGCGGGCGATCGACAACAGCTGCAAGTATGGTGCTGGGTCCGTGATTGCATCAGCCGAGGATCTCGCGCGCTTCGGTGCGTCCCTCTGGGCGGGACGCCTGATATCGAAAACATCGTGGGGCGCAATGACGGCCGGCGCCAGGAACAACTACGGACTGGGCTGGGGTGTTGGGGTGCTCGCCGATGGCTCGCCTGTCGCGTCGCATAGCGGCAGCGCAATTGGCGGCACGTCGGCGATCGTTATCGATATGGAGCACGGGTTTTCGGTGGGCATAGTAGGCAATGCCGAGGGGCCGTCGCTTGTGTCGGAAGCAAAGGCGATCCTCGCCCTGGCCCGAAAATCGCCCGCGGCGACCGGGCAGTCTGAGCCACAATGAATGTCGGCTTTCGGCGACGTGCCGCCGCTTCGTATCGTCAAACCGATAGACGCGATCTGGCCCCAAGCTGACAGTCACGCGAGGATGACAAGCATTCCTTTTCCCTCGTCGGCTGCTAGGTGAACCAAACCGACAAAGCGATCCAAATAGGGTCGAACGTATTGCTCTCCATGCTCATCCCATCCGCCCGGATAAATCTCGCTCTCGTTGAATCTCTGCGCGTCGAACCCGGATAATAGAGATTCCAGAGAGGCCGCGCGCAGACGCTTACTCAGTTGCGCGATAGAGACAGGCGAATGCGCCTCGCAGTGCTCGGACACGCCGGGCAATTGAACGCCGCCCTTTAGAAATCTGTCATCGGGATCGTCGGTCACAAGATAGCTGATCGCGTGCCAAGCCTTGTCGAGATCAACTCGGCGCTCTTCCGCGTCAAAGCTCGCCAGGTCTCCCCGCGATGCGGCGGAGAAAGCCTCGCCTGTGATCAGGTGCAATCCGCAAGAAACTCCCATTCGCCTATTTCATTCGAATTGTCCGACCTCTGCAACATCTGCAACCGCCGAGAGCGTGTCGAATTGACGGGCAGGGTGTGATCGGCTGCATTCGAGCGCGCCGGCCGCTCGGAAGATTCGCGAGCGACGCACCTGAAGTGATATTTGGCGTTATGGACGATAGTGTTGGCCTATGACCGATGACAGAAACCTCACTGGCATTGAAAACACGTGGACGGACGAGCTCAACGCAGCTCTGCACCCGCTAGGCATCCTGATTTCTGGAGCAGATGCGTGGAGCATTTTCCCGGCGACAATCGAAAATCTCACCTCGCTGACTGACGCCGATTTCGCCAGGATCGCGGCGACGGCCAACCAATTTTTGGAAACAGATCGTGTTCGGCCAGGCCATATCAAAGTGGCGGTTGAGGCAACGCGGCAACAATGGCGGGAATGACCACTGTCGGCGAACTCCCGCCTGATCGCTCGGGTGGCCCGCAACGGCAGCTATTGAGCGACACCGTCATCGGTAACAGTGTGGCGGGCCGGTTGAAGCTGGCCCATTCCCGTGAGTCGCAGTTCGTTTAGGATCCACAGGCTGGCGCCACCTGCCTTGCGATGGCAGTCTCTGACGGCGGGGAGAGAAGTGGCCGAATTCAGTTTCACCTATCGGGCGTTCATTTCCTACGCCCACGCCGACCATGACTGGGGCGTGTGGCTGCATCGTGCTCTTGAGCGATATCGTGTGCCCAGGCGGCTTGCGGGCGCAGAGGGGTTACGCCGGCTGGGCCGGGTGTTCCGCGACGAGGAGGAACTGGCGGCGGCCGCGGAGCTCGGCCCGAAGATCGACGCGGCGATGAAATCGAGCGATGTGCTGATTGTGGTGTGCTCGCCGCGCTCGGCGAAGTCGCAGTGGGTCAACCAGGAGATCGAGGCGTTCAAGCAGCTCGGCCGCGAGCATCGCGTGTTCGCACTGATCGTGGACGGCGAGCCGCACGATCCGACGCGCGAGTGCTTTCCGCCTGCATTGAAGAAGACGGCGGCGGGCGGTCTCGCCGAGCCGCTGGCGGTCGACGTGCGCAAGTTCGGCCGCGAGGATGGCGCACTACGCCTGATCGCGGGAATGCTGGATCTTGGATACGACGACTTGCGCCAGCGCGAAATGCGTCGGCGGCGTGCGGAGATGTTGCGGGCGCAGGCGTTGTTCGTCTCAGGCCTGGTGCTGGTCGCAGCAGCGCTGACGGGCGGGTATTTCGCAGCAGCGAATTATGTGAATGCGAGCGAGCGAACGTCACGGCTGTTCGCGCGCGAGGCCAATGCGCTAGGCAGTGAAGGCGATCATGCCAAGGCTGTGCTAATGGCGCTCTATGGCGATCCTGCAGCGCAGGCGGGATGGGTCGAGAGCGCCTTGAGGGCGGAGGGATATGGCCCGTCGCGCAACGCGCTTGTGCGCGGCTTCGCGCACAACCTGCTGGATGCGACCTTCGGCGGACATGGGAGCGATGTCTCATCCGTTGCTTTCCATCCCGACGGCGAGCGGTTTCTCACCGGCTCGCAGGACGGCACGGCGAAGCTGTGGCGGATCGGAGAGGACAAGCCGCTGGCGACCTTCGCCGGGCATGGGAGCAGCGTCTCATCCGTCGCCTTCCATCCCGACGGCGAGCGATTCCTCACTGGCTCCTGGGACGGCTCGGCGAAGCTGTGGCGGATCGGAGAGGACAAGCCGCTGGCGACCTTCGCCGGACATGAGGAGCCCGTTTCATCCGTCGCATTCGAGCCCGATGGCGAGCGGTTCCTCACCGGCTCCTGGGATGGCACGGCGAAGCTGTGGCGGATCGGGGAGGACAAGCCGCTGGCGACCTTCGCCGGACATGAGGGTTTTATAACGTCGGTCGCTTTCCATTCGGACGGCGAGCGGCTCCTCACCGGCTCCTACGACGGCACGGCGAAGCTGTGGAGGATTGGGGAGGAAACGCCGCTGGCGACACTGGGACATGGGAGCAGCGTCTCATCCGTCGCTTTCCATCCCGACGGCGAGCGGTTCCTCACCGGGGGCGCTGCGGACGTCGCGGACGCCTCGAACGTCGCGGACGGCACGGCGAAACTGTGGCGGATAGGGGAGGACAAGCCGATAGAGACCTTCGCCGAACATAAGGGCGAAGTCTTGACCGTCGCCTTCCATCCCGACGGCGAGCGGTTGCTCACCGGCTCCTGGGACGGCTCGGCGAAGCTGTGGCAGATCGGAGATGACAAGCCGCTGGCGACATTCGTTGGGCACGAGGATTCTGTCCATTCCGTCGCCTTCCATCCCAACGGCGAGCGGTTCCTCACCGGCTCCTATGATGACACGGCGAAGCTGTGGCGGATCGGGGATGACAAACCGCTGGCGGCCTTCGCCGGGCATGAGAGGGCTATCCAATCAGTCGCCTTCCATCCCGACGGCGAGCGGTTCCTCACCGGCTCGCAGGATGGCACGGCGAAGCTGTGGCGGATCGGGGAGGACAAGCCGCTGGCGACCTTCGCCGGACATGAGGGTCATGTCTCATCCGTCGCCTTTCATCCCGACGGCGAGCGATTCCTCACAGGCTCCTGGGACGGCACGGCGAAGCTGTGGCGGATAGGGGAGGACAAGCCGCTGGCGACCTTTGTGAGGCGCGAGGGCGAAGTCTCATCTGTCGCCTTCGATGCCGACGGCGAGCATTTCCTCACCGGCGCAGGGGACGGCACGGCAACGGTGTGGCGGATCGCGGAGGACAAGCCGCTGGCGACCTTCACAGGACGTGAGGGTTATATCTCATCTGTCGCCTTCCATCCCGACGGCGAACGGTTCCTCACCGGAGGCCGGACTGCGAAGTTGTGGCGGATCGGGGAAAAGAAGCCGCTGGCGACCTTCGCCGGACATGAGGGTTTTATCTCGTCCGTCGCTTTCGATCCCGATGGCGAGCGGTTCCTCACCGGCTCCTGGGACCGCACGGCCAAGCTGTGGCGGATCGGGGAAACGAAGCCGCTGGCGACCTTCGCCGGACATACGCGCGAAGTCTTGACCATCGCCTTCCATCCCGACGGCGAACGATTCCTCACCGGCTCGCAGGACGGCACAGCCAAGTTTTGGCGGATCGGAGAGGACAAGCCCCTGGCGACCTTCGCGGGGCATGAGGGTCAGGTCTTATCGGTCGCCTTCCATCCCGACGGCGAGCGGTTCCTCACGGGCTCCAATGACGACACGGCGATGCTCTGGACCTTGCCGCCGATCATTGGCGCGACGGCCAACGAGCAGGTCGGAATCGCGTGTGAGAGGCTGAAGGAGATCGACGTCATGGAGTTTTCGGACGCCGATTATGCGCGCTTCCCGCTCCTCGATCGAGATGCGCCGCATCCGTGCGCGAAGGCGTGGGGGGTCGATCCAAGGGTGAAGCAGGAGATGGAGGCCGCGAAGGCCGCCAAAGTGGAAAAGTAAGAGTGGCCGACATCGGTTTCACTTGCCCGGCCAATCTCTGCGAAAGACCATCGTCGGCGAGAACCAGTCTCCGCCAGGGGCTAGTCGCGAACGGCGTAGGTGGCCCAATGCGGACGGCCAGACTATCGTGTAAAGATGACTACAGTCACGCGGCTGCGGCTTGAGTTTGTACCACTAGCCGAGTCTCAGGAGGCTGCATTGCACAACAGGCCCGACGAACCAGCATGGGTCTTCGTCAGTCACGCCAGCGCCGATCTCCCCAAGGTCCGGGAGGTTCGGAATTTCATGGAGGAGAGAGGCGCCGCGCCGATCCTCTTTCATCTCAAATCGCTCACGGACCCTGAAAGATTCTGGCCTTTGATCGTACAGGAAATCGAAGCGCGCAATTTCTTCCTGCTGTGTGACAGCGAAGCCGCTCGCGCATCGGCATGGGTGCAGCGGGAAAGACAGGCCGTCGCTGCGATCTCTCGTGAGCGTGCGATCCGCATCGGACGCGTCTCGCTCGACGAGAAGGAAATTGACTACAAAGGTCTTGAGCGTTTCTTGCTGCATCTTCAAGTCTTCATCGCATACCCCGCAAGTGGGGGCTATGAAGTGGCCGCAAGAGTACTCAAGTCGTTCGGCTACAATGTAAGTGGCGCCGTCGGCTTCTCGGAGGAAGGTTTGAGTCGTATTGGCGATGGCAGCCAAATGAGCGACGACATGATCGACACGATGTACCATTTTGCTGCCCGCGGCTGGCTGCTGGTTGTTATGAACAAGGCAATGGCTACGAGTGCCCGGCTCTTGGAGGCGTTGCCGACGGGCCTGGCCGGGGGTCGTGTCATGTTAGTTCTGACCGACCCAGGCGAACTTCCAAGCATACCGCCGAACCAAGTTGTCGGCGGAACGGGTTCGCTTGAAGCGGCTATGATCAAGGCCGCTCAACGGATGCTGATGAGCGGCACTGATTAGGTCGGTTTATGGCTGCTTTCGGCGACGTCCCGCCGGTTCGAGCCGGTGGCTCGGAATGGCCGGTCTGAAGCGACCTTGCCGGTCGCAAGCAGGCCCCCGAGCGACAACTGTCGCGGGTTGACGTGGCGATCAGGCCAGATGTCCAACACCCGCGTTGATGGCCGCCAGTCCGTTGAACGATTGGTCATTGCTCCACCGCTCGACAAATGTGTTCTTGGTCGCTCATTCTGGGATTCGATTTCGAACCTTGGAGATTTCAGCGTGGTCTTCGCTCAACTCAGGTTCGCTCTCTTTGTCGTCATCGTGCTCGCGCTGCCGGCAGGCCTGATGGCGGCGGCCGATCCGCAACTGGTCGATCTCGGCAAGCTGACGATGATCTTAAGCCCTGCTGTTGCAGGCTTGGCTCTTTCTCCCCGACGATGGGATCGCGGGTCCGGCCCACGTTGGACATGGATACTGGGTGCGGCCGCCGTAACTCTTCTTGTTGCCCTCGGCTCTCTTGCAGTCGCCATCGCCGTGGGCGCGGCCAGCTTCCAATCGCAGGGCACAGCGTTGGAGGCCATCATCGGCCCCATGGGCGGCTCTGCTCTCACCAGCGTGCTCGAAGAATTGGGCTGGGCTGGGGGTGGTCTCACCTTGGCAATTGCGGCATGCGGACGGCGTTGGGGCGTGCTGATCCTTGGCTTGGTCTGGGCCGCTTGGCACCTGGTTCCGGTCGTGCTCCATGTCGGCCTGTTTCCGTATTTGGAGGCTGCGCCTCCGCTCATGATCGCGGCGTTCATCGCATCGTGTCTGATCTATCGGGAACTGCTAACCGTGCTCCGGGAGAGATCTGGCACGTGGCTTGGCGCGGCGGTGGGACATGCAGTGCCAAATATCTTGCTGGCCGGGCTGATAGCGGCCGGCGTTGGACTCTCTGATCGTCCGGACGACTGGCCGTTCTTTCCTGCGCCGGGCGGACTGGTGTTTCCGCTATTTGCTCTTGGCGCAGTGTTGGCGCTGCGTTGGACAAAGGGCGGACAGGCACAGAGCGCGTAGCCTCACAACCGCAGACGCCACCTCAGATCGCCAATCAAACCGGAAAAGCTCCAAAGATTACGGACGTCGCATTTCGGCGAGATTCTGCCGGCTGCGGCGGGCAGGGCGAGCGGCGGCGGTTGGCCCTTTACGGCCATTCCGTCAGCAGCAGAGCCGGACCGCATGACGGATCACATCGGCGAGAAAGCGGTGAAGCTTGGAGGAAGGTCGCGCCATTGGGGTCTCCTGCCGCCAAAAACCGGCCGATCCAGAGACCATAGCGCATTAGACTAACAGCACCCGGCCCAGGCCGGAGGGATACAATTAGACCGACGGCGCCTTGGTTTCACCAATCAGGGGCGAGCCGCAGGAGTTGCCAGCGCCGAAGCGAGAAACGCAAAGGCGTGATCACTTCCGTTAAAAGTAATCCGCAGATCGACACGGCCGCCCGTGGGTGGAAGCTTGACGGCAAATATTCCTCCGCTCATTTCTCCCGGCGCAACGCGCAACGGGCGCAATGCTCTCTGTGAAATCCACGCCCGTGTCGCCTGTAGCTGTGCTGCCGCTGTCGCGACGGTGTCGGCATCCAGCTGCCTGTCAATCCGGTCTTGCCGATAGTTGCTTCCGTTGTCGTCACTGAAGATCTGGCAGCCGCCCTGTCCGGCTGGGCAGCCTCCGTAGTTGTTGAAGCGGTAGTTGCGGTTCGTCTCTTGAGAGGCAGCATCGATGTCCTGACGGTCCATGCGGATCGTAGCGTTGATGAAACCGCGAATGCGGCCTTCCATTTCTGCGGAAAGTTCATTCGCCGCTAGAACAGGCAGCGCCATTCCGTTCACCGAAGCCTTGATGTCGCCGGGCGAAAATTCGAGCGCAGCGCCGCTCTTGTTTTGAACCCCCACAACAAAGCTCGCACCAAAACCTGCGAGCTGATCGTCTGCGCGTATGAAAACGATGCCGCCCGGTTGGCGCGATTCTAGAGTCGTGCGGCTGTCCAGTCCGGGCACGTCCTGACCATTGGTCCAAACCGGCACGAGCGCGTATCGCGTTGTCGATTGGGCTGTCTCACAGCCTGAAACACAAGTCGCCATCAATGCGAAGCCAGCGGCGACCAGTATGTTACGCGGCACGTTCGTTCCTCCTCAAAAAATATCGGCCATGACGCCCCCGGCCTGATGGCCTCATCCTGACTAGCAGACCCGATCTCGGATCGCTAATCCGGCCTGAAAACTCGGAAGATTACGGATGTCGCATTCTGGGCGAATTGCAGACGGCCGGGCGTGCTGCTTCCAGCGACCGGAACGCGGCGCATTCGAGCCACTGGCCACGTCGCCAAGTTACGAATTGCCACTGCGGATACCTCGGGATGGGCAATCTAGGAGCCCTCTTTGCCAGCTCTCAATGATTTCAAAGCGTTCGCAGCCGTTCGTCCGTGTTCGGAGAATTCTGGGTAACGGATTGGGTAGCGTTTCGTGCAAGTTACGGCGTTCGGTCTGCCTCCATTGAAGCCGTCGCATAAGCGCACATGATCCGGCACTCGGCGCTCGATAACAACTCGTGGAACCCTTTGAACCAGTCCGCCGACTGCCCGATCTGGTCGACCAGATCCATGAGCGCCTCGTCGCCGAGTTGATTTGCGACCCCGATCAACTCGTCCTTCGACTTATGCAGCGTCAACCATGCAAGACGCAGCGTGACGAGGTGAGGGTTAGCCAGGCTGGCCCACTCGGCGTTTGAGGGTGGCGTCCATTCGCCGGCGTGTCTTTGCCAGGGTTCAAACTCCAGCGCCGCCATGGCGTCAATCGAGGCAGGCTCTGATGCGGGCGATGTATCCGTCATGACGGCGCCCCCGATCCCTTGCGCAGTTCCTGCAGCCTGATCAGCATTGCCAGGGCCTTCTCGAACTGACGGTCCAGGCGCCCCTCCATGTCCCACAGCTGCCGCAGGCGGGCCGGGTCGAAGCTCTCCGCAATGGCCTGCGCGCGTATTGCCGGGCGGGTTGCGTTCGTCGCAAGCCAGTCGCGCCGCCAGGGCAGGGCGTCCGTCGTCAGGAACCGTTTCAGGGAAGGGCTATCGGGTTGGTACTTCGGTTTGTCATTTTCGGTTTCCTCAAGTTCAGAAGCCCACCAGTCGCGCATATCCTCGTCGAGGCGTGCAACCACCGCTTCGTAAGGTTTCTCCTGGTCGATCAGCTCCACCGCCGCTTCGACATCGCTGACACCTTCACGGATCGCCGCCACAGTCTCGGCATCGTCATGGTCAGATCCCCTCAGGATCTCGCTAAGCGAGACCTGGTCGCGTGTCTTGTGATTGGTAACGCCAGCGCGGATTGTCCGTCGTCGGATAACTTGAGACAGCGAGGGCGGTTTCCTAACGGAGGATTCTGCTCATCTGGTGTTGGTTTTTTAAGCAGCGCGTCTGGCGTGCTGCAAGCGGCGTTGTTCGAAGGTGCGTTGTTTGATGGCCTCCCGTTTCATGAGGATGGTCTGGCCGCGGCCTGAGTAGACATCGGCTGGCGTTAGATTGCCGAGGCTCTCGTGGTAGCGTCGGTGATTGTAGTGGCTGACGAAGTCGCCGATCTGCGTTTCGAGGTCTCCCGGCAGATAGTAGTTCTCCAGAAGGATGCGGTTCTTGAGCGTCTGGTGCCAGCGTTCGATCTTGCCTTGCGTCTGCGGGTGGTTGGGCGCGCCGCGGACATGGCCGATGCCGTGATCGTCGAGCCATTTGGCGAGATCGCCTGCGATGTAGGACGAGCCGTTGTCGGAGAGAAGCCGCGGCCGATGAGCCCTGGGTCTCTCGTCAAGTCCGGACGCTTCAAGCGCCATCTCGATTGTCGCGGTCACGTCGTTCGCCCGCATCGTGGTGCAGAGTTTCCAGGCGATGATGTAACGCGAGAAGTCATCGAGGATGGTGGAGAGATAGAACCAACCCCAGCCAGTAACCTTGAGATAGGTAAAGTCGGTCTGCCAGAGCTGGTTGGGCGCGGTAGTCTTGTCGTGGAACTCATCGGCGGCCTTCATCACGGCGAACGCCGGGCTGGTGATCAGGCCATGTGCTCGCAGAAGCCTGTAAACACTGGCTTCCGAGACGAAGTACGCGCGTTCGTCTGTGAAGGTGACGGCGAGCTCGCGCGGACTGAGCTCAGGCTGTTCCAGCGCGAGGTCGATGAGCTGACCACGTACCTCGTCCGGGATGCGGTTCCACACGCGGCCAGGGCCTGAACGCCGATCCTCAAGTCCGTCTTCGCCGAAGCGCTGGTAGAGGTCGCACCAGCGATAGAAAGTCGGCCGGGAGACGCCCAGCTTCTCCAGCGTGCGGTTGACCGGCAGGTGCGAGCCCTCGACCAGGCGGATGATCTCGAGCTTTTCGGACGCGGGATACCTCATTCGGGGTCGTCCCCATCCGCGATCATGCTTTTTTTGAGCAGACGGTTCTCGAGTGTGAGGTCGGCGACCGCCTCCTTCAGCGCGCTCATCTCGTGGCGCAGGTCCTTCACTTCGCCAGAGGAGGCCTCACGCGCCGTGTCGCCCGCAAGCCGGCGTTTGCCCGCTTCCAGAAACTCCTTCGACCAGCTGTAGTAGAGGCCCTCGGCAATCCCCTCCCGCCGGCACAGTTCGGCGATCGACGCCTCGCCGCGCAGTCCGGCAAGGACGATCCGGATCTTCTCCTCTGCAGAGAACTTCCGCCGCGTCCGCCGGCGGATCTCCTTCACATGTTTCTCGGCCGACTGCGGCCCGGAATTCTGTCTCATCTTCGCTACCTTAAGGGCTGCGATGATCCAGAATTCCTCCGTTCGTGAAAGACCTCAACCTGTCTGACGGTTGCTGACACCGGACAAGCAGGGAGCCGGAGCCGCAGGTCGGATCGTACACGGTCGTGTCGGAGCTGGTCTTGGCCTGACGAATGCCGATGATCTGCGCCATGATGCGGCTGACTTCCGCCGGGGTGTAGAACTGGCCTTTGCTCTTGCCGCTCTCGGTGGCGAAGTGGCGCATGAGGTACTCATACGCATCGCCGAGGATGTCATCGCCCTCGGCGCGGTTCTTGGAGAAGTCGAGCGCGGGGTTCTGGAAGATCGCGATGAGGTTCGTGAGCTTCTCGACCTTCTCCTTGCCGTCGCCCAGTTTCGAAGAGTCATTGAAGTCGGGGAAATCGGCCTGGTTGAGCTGGTCGTTGGCGGCTGCAAGCGGAGCGATGATCTTCTTGTTGATCTGATCGCCGATGTCGGTCGCGCCCTTGAGCGCGATCATCGCGTTGAAGTCCGCGCCCTTGGGAATCTTGATGGGCGCGAACGGCACCCCCGCGAACTTGTCGCTGACGTACTTGATGAACAGCAGCGAGAGAACGAAGTCCTTGTACTGGCTCGCGTCCATGCCGCCGCGAAGCTCATCGCAGCTAGACCATAGCGAGCTGTACAGTTCGGACTTCTTCAGCGCCATGCGGCCTGAGCCCCCCGGTTGTCGTGATTCCAGCGGCAGTAGTGCCAGCCGAGCCGGGCAACCTCAAGGAATGTGTTGTCCCAAGGCAGCTTCAAGCGAGATAGGCGACTCCGCCTGGCTTCGTGCGTCTGGGCGCCGGCGCCTTACTCACGCGCAAGGCAGAGGGTCATTTGCTCCTGTCGCGCTTTACAAGGGGTAGTGGCCCATAGTTTCGTCGCTTCTAGGCCGTATTGGCGCGAGTGGTCTCAGCGCTGATGTTTGGGGGGAACCAGTGTTTTCTCAGTTGATCAGCGTGAGGCGGCTCTTCAGCCACAGCTCATTCAAGCCGGCGAAGGTTCAAAGGCAATACGTCTGGGATGTGCAAGAGTGCGAGCGGTTTCATAACGATCTGGAAGAAGCTTTTGGAGCGTCCAAATCCGAGGACTATTATCTGGGGCCAATGATAATGGCCGACGCGCTGGATGACGATGCCGTGTGGGTTTACGACGGCCAACAGCGCCTTACGACCCTCACCATATATCTGTCAGCCCTTAGCCAGGTTTGTGATGGAGCAGAACAGTCGCGGACCGCTGCGCTATCGCAGGTGCTTAAAAAAGACGAAGTCCGCCCGCGGATTGATCTCCGCACGCGGGGAGGCGCGTTGACGAGGGTGGTCCGGGGTGTGCGTCAGTTTCGATCCGATCCGCGCAACATGCCTGTGGACTGGCGGATCTACAGTATCGAGAAGATGTTCCTGGAACGCCTTAAGCGTATGCCCGCCGTCAACGAGTTTGCTCGCTGGGTTCAATCGCACATCCTCTTGAATGTGCTTTGGGCCAGGGATGAGTCGGGTCTGGTCCTTTTTGATCGCGCCAACAACCGAGGCGTGCACCTGGCATGGTACGAGCTGGCAAAGAGCGTCATCTCTGAGGCGGCCGGAGAGGACTTCAAAGTGCGCGGCCAGAAGACGTTCGACGAGCTCTGGTACGAAACAGAGCGAGGTGCGAAGCATGAGTTCCCAGACCTGATCGCTGCGACCGCGTTCATTCGATACGGAGAAATTGATCCATCGCTTGCTCTGACGGGGTTCGAAGATGAGTTCGACGCGCGTGAAGACGACGACACACGCTTCGCGGCCATCCGAGACTTATCGGAAAAGCTCGAGGCCCATGCACTCACCAGCGCGCGGTTGCAGACACTTCGGGATACGCGAGCGGGTGTTGAGCGTCGATCGGATCTGATCCGCCTGCAGCTGCTATTCCTGGGTTATCCCCACTGGAAGAGCTTGTTGATGTGCGCAGAAGAGCGCGTCATGCAGGGTCCGGAGGAAATCAAATTTCTTGAGCGGCTCAGGAGAGTGTCCTACGTGGCGCACCTGTTGGGCTGGCCCCTTTGGCCCAAGCGGTTGGACGACATGTTCCGGCGAGCGTTGGGCGAGTTCCAGGCGGGCTGGGATCAGGGGACCGGAATCGGCGCGGATCTATTGGTGTTCACCTCTGAACAACGCTCTCAAGCAAGAGGCGCGCTGGTCGGTTCAATCACTGACGATGCCTTTTATCGCCCGCTGATCAAACTGTGGGAGTCTGAACAGGCATACAAGTGCGGCGCGCTCGACAGCTCCGCAGTCTTTCTTGCCCAGGTTGAGCATATTCTCCCGCGTGCGCCTCGGGGTGAGTGGTGTCGTGCCTTCGCTGACGAGGAAGAGCGCGCCGACTTGAAAAACAAGCTCGGCAACCTTTGCCTTCTGCATCGGGATGACAACCAGCGCGCAGGCCATCTGGAGTGGCGGGTGAAGCGAGACATCTACAAGGCTGTTCCGCCTGCATATGTTGGTGCTCATGAAGTCGCCACGGAAGGCAACTGGAGTCCAAGCCTCGTCAAGGCGCGGACTCGCCGGATAGCTGATGGGCTTTCCAGCTTGTTGGCCATATGATGCTCTGAGTGATTTGGTTTGCCGGATCGATCCGTCGCTAGGCAGGGTCGGCGAGTCCGACGTCAAGCGAACTACGTTCCGATAATTCTGGGCACGTCACGCGAGAACGCTGAACGTCTATCGGCGCACGCGAATGCCTCTTGAGACATCATTGTTTCAAGTCGCCGCATACCGACCTGCACGGCAGTTCGCGCCGACACAGTCATGGCGACACTTCACGATGTCGGGAGGCGGCGTGTTACCCAAAACGATACCCAGTTCGCTTCTCTCAAGACCGAAGCGGCGAGATTAGTGGGTAAGTATTTGATTTCGCTGGTACCAGCTCCCGGGCTCGAACCGGGGACCTCTAGATCCACAATCTAGCGCTCTAACCAACTGAGCTAAGCCGGCATCCGGAGCAGCGCCCCGGGGGGCGCGCGCGAAGGCCGTGGTCATAACGCCAAGCGGGAAGCCGGGCAAGACGCGGAATCCCGTTGAAATCGGCGGTTTTGCCTCGAAAGCACGGCGCCGGAACACGAGCGGCGTCAGTCCTTGCCGAACAGGCGGTTGAACGCCTTGTCGGCTTCGGCCTTCAGGCGGTCCTCTGCGCTCTTCGGCGGCTCGGCTGCGGCAGGCGAGGGCTGGGCGGCCGGGGCTGGTTCGCCCTCGGCCGTCTGCGCTGGCGCCGGGGCCGGAGCGGCAGGGGCCGGTTGCGCAGGCGTCGTCGACTTGCCGAGGCCGAGCTGGTCGCGGAGGCTGTCGCCCAGATCCTTGAGCTCATCCTGGATCTCGGCGCTGGCCTTCGACTGCAGGCCGGCGACGGCCTTGTCCTTCAGGAAGTCCCAGTCGAGCGACAGCCCGACGCCGCCCCATCCGCCGGAAAGCTTGAGCGGCAGGCCGTATCCGTTGAGCCCGGCCTTCTTGTCCTTGAACTCGGGGAAGAGGCTGAGTGTCAACTGTTGCTTGCCTATGTCGAGCGCGCCGCCGCCGGAGACAGTGAAGGCGTCGGCGTCCATCTTCATGCCGGTCAGCATGGCGACGCCGTCCTTCATGGCGAACCCGGCCTTGAGATCGTTGAACGTCGTCTGCGCATTCTTGGCAAAGGCGCTGCCCGAAATGGACTTGCTGGTGAGGGCGTTCTGGGCGGCCTTGCCAAGCTCGGTGAGGTTGACGCCCTTCAGCACGCCTTCGTCGAACAGGAAGTCGCCCTTGCCGACCAGCGAGCTCATCATGGTCTGCAGGTTCGCGCCCGAGCCGGCGATGTCGATCACGAGATCGCCCCTTCCCTCGACCATGTCGAAGCCAGCCGCGGCATTCAGCAGAGGCTTCAGGGCGAGGCCATCGATGTTGGCCTTGAGGGCGACGGCGGGTTTTGCCCCGCTGCCATCGGCCACGAAGCTCGCGCCGCCTGCGCCGCCGAACAGCGAGGTCTGCTTGAGGTCAGCCGTGAGTTTTCCGCTCGCGAGGGCAACAACAATGTTGGTGGGGCCGAAGTCGAACTTGTCGTACTTGATGCCGCTGGTCTTCAGCAGCAGGTCCGCATCCACCATGCGCAAGGGCGCGAGGTCGATCGGCGTGGCGCCCCAGCCTTGCGTGGCCACCTTGGGCTGAGCCGCCGGCGCGCCGGAGGCGGCGGCGTAGGGCGTGACGTTGACGTCGCCCATCGTCAGTGCGCCGGTCAGGCGCGGCTTGCCGTTGGCACCCGCGAATAGAAGCGCTGCCTCGCCGGTGCCCTTGATATTGTCGAACTGCAGCGTGGCGTTCTTCAGCAGCACATCCTTCGCGCTGCCCGATGTGCGGCCCGAGAGCGAGAAGCTCTTGTAGACGTCCCCCGGCGGCAGCGTGGCGCCTGCGGCGGATGCCAGCTTGCGCAGGTCCGGCGCGGACATGGTGAGGTTGCCCGCGAAGGTCAGTTCCTTCTGAAGCTTGGCGTCGCCTGTGAACAGCAGGTCGAGCAGGCCGCTCTTGTGCGTGAAGTTCACATTGCTGAAGGTCAGGTCGTCCAGTGTGCCGGCAATCTTCGTCGTCGCTGTGGCCTTGCCGAGAGCCGACGCGGCGGGCGCGTCGATGTTCATGGCGTTGGCGAGTTCAGCCAACTTCGGCGCTTCGGCCGATGCTTCCAGCGCAAGTACGATCGCCTGCGCGATCCGCGCTTCGCCTTTGAGGTCGGCGTTGAGCAGCGGGCCTTCGTGCCGCGCGCCGGCGATCTTTAGCGTGATGTCGTCGAATGTGCCGAACGCTTGGCCGCTAAGCGACAGCTTGTTGAGAACGCCGCGCGCCGGAAGGTCTTTCACCTTGAAGGCGTCGGCCAGTTGGACGGCGGACGGGATTTCGCCGTCGAACTTGAAGTCGAAAGTCGGCTTGGTGCCCAGCGCCAGCGTGCCGTCGAGCTTTGTTTTCACCAGGTCGGTGTCGATGTTGATCGATATCGGCGAGGTCACGCCATCAAGCATCACCTTGGGGTTCTCGACACGTGTGTCCAGCTTGAATGCCAGATCGTTGGCGAAGCCCGACGCATTGAACGAGAGAGGCTTGTCCAGCGCCTGCATGTCCGCGGAGAGGTTGAAGTCGCGGAGGCGGTGGGCGGTCGCGGTCTTGCGGTCTTCGTAGGAGACGACCCCTTTCTCGATGCGCACGTCGCGCAGGGCGGCGCTCATCGATCCGCCTTGCGGCGGCGGCTGGGTTGGCTCTTGTGGGGCGCTGCCGAAATCGAAGGTCCAGTTGTTGCGGCCGTCTTCCAGGCTCACCAGGGAGATAGTCGGCTCGACGAGGACAAACTCCTCGATCTCGACGCTCTGAAAGAGCAGTGGCCAGAGGGCGACAGCCGCCCGGAGCTCCTTCATCGAGGCGAAGGGCTGGTTGCCGAAGCCCTCCGGGTTGGCGATGGTCGAGGCGCCGGCCTTGGCCTCGATGCGCGGGAAGATGCCGACGCTGATATTTCCGGTAACCTTGACCTGCCGGCCGAGAACCTTGGACGCCTCTTCCTCGATCTTGGCCCGATACACCTCTTGCGGGATCAGATTTGGAACGATGAGGAGCGCGCCGAGCAGGAGCACCAGCACGCCACCGACGATTATTGCGATCCGCCGCATCGATTCCTCTTTGCTTTCCGTCAGTTAAACACAAACCGTCGATGTGGCGCTACCAAGGCTGGCAATCGGAGGACCTGACGAAAAACCCACGGGATTTCATCGTTAAGGTGGCGTAGGACCTGAGTTGAGGCCTGCGCGCTTTACCCAACGAGGTCCCCACCCTAAGTCGGGCCCTCCACAATGGGCGCGGACGGCCCCAGAGGACGGTAGACTTGAGCCTGGAACAGGACCTTTCGGCCTATGCGGCGCGCTTCAAGACGCGCCCGCCGCGTAAGAAGCCGCTGTCGGCGCACCTGCAGCGGCTTGAAGCCGAGAGCATCTTCATCATGCGCGAGGTCGCGGCCGGGTTCGAAAACCCGGTGATGCTGTACTCGATCGGCAAGGATTCGTCGGTGATGCTTCACCTGGCGATGAAGGCGTTCTGGCCCTCGCGACCGCCTTTCCCGTTCATGCACGTGGATACGACCTGGAAGTTCCGGGAGATGGTCCAGTTCCGTGATCTCATCACCGAGAAGCTCGGCCTCGACCTGATCGTGCACATCAATGAGGACGGCCTCCGGCGCGGCATCAACCCGTACGCATCGGGCTCCAACCTCCACACGCTGGTGATGAAAACCGAGGGTCTTCGCCAGGCGATGGACAAGTACAAGTTCGACGCGGCTTTCGGCGGCGCGCGGCGCGACGAAGAGAAGAGCAGGGCGAAGGAACGCATCTTCTCGTTCAGGACCGAAAACCACGGCTGGGATCCCAAGAACCAGCGGCCCGAACTCTGGAGCCTCTACAACACGCGCAAGGCGCCGGGTGAATCGATCCGCGTATTCCCGATCTCGAATTGGACCGAGCTGGATATCTGGGCCTACATCGCCGAGGAAGAAATTCCGATCGTGCCGCTCTATTTCGGCAAGAAGCGCCCGACCGTCATCCGTAACGGTCAGATCTTCATGGTCGACGACAATCGTACGCCGATGGAGGCGGGCGAGACGCCGGTCGAGCGCATGATCCGTTTCCGTACGCTCGGCTGCTATCCGCTTACAGCCGCCATCGAAAGCGACGCCGCGAGCCTCGACGAGATCGTCGGCGAGATGCTGACCGCGCGTACATCCGAGCGTTCGGGCCGTCTCATCGACCACGATGAAAGCGGCTCGATGGAGAAGAAAAAGCGCGAGGGCTATTTCTGATGGCCACGAAAGTGACCCCCCTGCGCAAACCCGAGGCCAAGCAGTCCGTGCGTGAACTCGCCGCTGCGGAGAAAGGCGTCCTCCGTTTCATCACTTGCGGCTCGGTCGATGACGGCAAGTCGACGCTGATCGGCCGTCTGCTTTACGACACCAAGCTGATCTTCGAGGACCAGCTGGCGACGCTGAAGCGCGACAGCGTCAAGCACGGCACACAGGGCGAGAACATCGACTTTGCATTGCTGCTCGACGGCCTTGAAGCCGAGCGCGAGCAGGGCATCACGATTGACGTCGCCTATCGCTACTTCTCGACCGACAAGCGCAAGTTCATTGTCGCGGATACGCCCGGACACGAACAATACACGCGCAACATGGCGACCGGCGCCTCGACGGCGGACGTGGCGGTGATCCTGATCGATGCGCGCAAGGGCGTGCTCGTCCAGACGAAGCGGCACACCTTCATCGCGAACATGCTTGGCGTGCGGCACATCGTGCTTGCCGTGAACAAGATGGATCTCGTGGACTATAATCGTGCGCGGTTCCACGAGATCGTCGCCAACTACCTGCAGGTTGCCGAACATCTTGGTTTCGAAAGCATCACCCCGATCCCGATGTCAGCCCTGAAGGGCGAGAACATCACGACGCGTTCGGAAGCAATGCCGTGGCATCCCGGGCCGACGTTGCTCGAACATCTCGAAATGATCGAAGTCGCCGACGAACGTGCGAGCGCGCCGTTCCGGCTGCCAGTGCAGTGGGTGAACCGGCCCAATCTGGATTTCCGTGGCTTCTCAGGCACCATCGTGTCTGGCTCGGTTAAGCCGGGCGATGAAGTTGTCGTCACCAAGTCAGGCAAGACCTCGACTGTGAAAGCCATCGTCACGGCCGACGGCGACTTGCAGCAGGCGTCCGCTGGCGATGCGGTAACGCTGGTGATCCGCGATGAGATCGATGCCTCACGTGGCGACGTCTTTGCCGCTCCTGATGCGCGGCCGGAAGTCTCCAACCAGTTCACCGCCAACATACTTTGGATGACCGAGGAAGAGCTTACGACCGGCCATGCCTATCTTCTTAAGATCGGCGCTCAGACGGTGCAGGCTACGGTCACCAGCATCCGGCACAAGATCGACATCAATACGCTGGACAAGACGTCCGGCCACGCGCTCGGCCTCAACGAGATCGGCTTCTGCAATATCTCGACAAGCCAGCCGATCGCGTTCGATCCCTACCGCGTGATCCGCGAGGCGGGCGCCTTCATCCTGATCGACCGCTTCACGAACCAGACGGTCGGCGCCGGGATGATCGAATTCTCGCTCAGCCGATCCACGAATGTGCACCGCCAGGCCATGGACGTGACCAAGGCGTCGCGCTCCATGCTGAAGGGCCACAAGCCGGCGATCCTCTGGTTCACCGGCCTCTCCGGCGCTGGCAAGTCCACCATCGCCAACCTCGTCGAACGCAAGCTGGCCGCTATGGGCGCACACACTTACGCGCTCGATGGCGACAACATCCGCCAGGGTCTCAACAAGGATCTCGGCTTCACGGACGAGGATCGCGTCGAGAACATCCGCCGCATCGGCGAGGTGTCGAAACTGTTCGTGGACTCCGGCCTGATCGTCACGGCGAGCTTCATCTCGCCCTTCCGGGCAGAGCGCGACATGGTGCGCGGACTTGTCGACAAGAACGAGTTCATAGAGGTTTTCGTGGACGCCCCGCTTGAAGTCGCAGAGAGCCGCGATCCCAAGGGCCTCTACAAGAAGGCGCGTGCCGGCCAGATCCGCAACTTCACCGGCATCGACAGTCCGTACGAGCCGCCGGTGAACCCCGAGCTTCGTCTCGACACGTCGCAAGACACGGCCGAGGCGTTGGCCGACCAAGTGCTCACCTACCTGCGCCTCCAGGGTATCGTCGGCTCGTCGGTCGACTACTCGCTCGACTTCAGCATCTGACGATCAACCCGTCGCTCATGCTCGAAACGGCTGCTTGCGTTACTAGTGTTACTATGTAACAGAGACGCATGGCTGGCTCTGAAGCAGCAATCGTACTGGGCGCGGGCGCTCTGTCCGTCGCCGGAGTGGCGTTCGCGCTGCTCGCCGCGACCATGGCCAAACGGGTCGCTGACATTGTCGGACTGGTCGGCGGAATCGTCATCCTGTTGGTGGCTCTGACGCACCTTGCTCCGGAAGCGTTTGCGGCGGGGGATGTGGAGCGGTGGTTCCTGTTCATCGGCGCTGCGGTGGGCATCGGCCTGGAATTCATGTTCCGAACGCGTTCGGAGCCGTCGCCTTCAGCCGTGAGCGTTGGGGCGTGGCTCGGGATTGTCGTGCTGGCGATCCATTCGACGCTGGACGGCGCGGTCTACACAGCCGTTTTCTGGCATGGCGAAGACGCCGGACTTTTCGCCTCGCTTGGGCTCATCCTCCACGAGGCGCCTGAAGGCGTCGTTGCGATGGCTCTGGCCCTGCAGGCAGGCCTCCGGCCGCCGATTGCCGCGACCGTTGCGGTGATGGCGTCTTCCATGACGACGCCCATTGGATGGGTGATCGCCCACGCCATCGGCGAATCGGGACATGGCGTCATGCAGGTGATGTTTGCCGCCTCCGCTGGCCTCCTTATTTATGTGGGCTGGCACCTCATTGCAGGCGGCTGGCGCGCGCTCCGTGCCAAGGGAAGCGTGTAGGCAAGCGGCCTCTGCACGAAATCGAGCGGATTGCGCGCCCATACGCACAAGTCTTCCAAACCCTCATGGAAAATGCCGCCGAAAAATTGGGCGCGGGGTCCCGTTGCGGCACGTGTCAATCGCCGCATCGCGCGTATATATCACGTGAAACGCCGGAGACTTTTCATGGCCGATATCTTCGAAAATCCGCTGGGCACTGACGGCTTCGAGTTCGTCGAGTACACCTCGCCCAATCCGCACGAGCTGGCAAAGCTGTTCGAGGCCTTTGGCTTCACGGCTGTCTCGAAACACCGCTCGAAGAATGTCATCCGCTACAAGCAGGGCGACATCAACTTCATCCTCAACATGGAGCCCTCGGGCCAGCCTGCGGCGTTCCGTGGTCAGCACGGCGCGGGCGCCAACGCGATGGCGTTCCGCGTGAAGGACGCTTCCAAGGCTTACGCCGAAGCGCTGAAGCGCGGCGCCGAGCCGGCGTTCGGCAATGTCGGCCCGATGGAGCTGAACATCCCGGCGATCCAGGCGATCGGCGGCGCGTACATCTATCTCGTCGACCGCTACGGCGCGCACGGCATCTACGACATCGACTTCCTGCCGATCCCCGGCGCGGACGAGAAGAAGAACGCGGTCGGCCTCACCTATCTCGATCACCTGACGCACAACCTGCATCGCGGCAACATGGCGAAGTGGGCGGACTACTATGAGCGGATCTTCAACTTCCGCGAGATCAGGTATTTCGACATCGAGGGCAAGCAGACCGGCCTGCTCTCCAAGGCGATGACGAGCCCCTGCGGCAAGATCCGCATCCCGCTGAACGAGAGCCGGGACGACAAGAGCCAGATCGAGGAGTTCCTGCGCGACTACAATGGCGAGGGCATCCAGCACATCGCGCTCGGCACGGATGACATCTATGCCTCGGTCGAGAAGCTGCGCGAGCGCGGCATTCCGTTCCAGACCGTGCCGGACACGTATTTCGAGGGCATTGGCCAGCGCATCGGCAGCCATGGCGAGGACGTTCCGCGCCTGCAGAAGAACCAGATCCTGATCGACGGCGCCCCGACCCAGGGACAAGGCCTGCTGCTGCAGATATTCACCGCAAATCAGATCGGCCCGATCTTCTTCGAGCTGATCCAGCGCAAGGGCAATGAAGGCTTCGGCGAGGGCAACTTCCGCGCACTGTTCGAAAGCATCGAGGCCGACCAGATCCGCAGGGGCGTGCTGAAGGCGGAGGCATGAGCGTAGCCTTCCCCGTTGAGGGCGCGTGCATGTGCGGTGAATGCCGCATGCGTGTGAGTGCTGCGCCGATCATCACGATGGCCTGCCATTGCAAGGGCTGCCAGAAGCTGAGCGCCAGCGCGTTTTCGCTGACTGCGATGGTGCCGGCTGCTGCGTTCGAGCTCGTCGCCGGCAAGACACTCGTCGGCGCGCTTCACGGCGCGAATCCCTATCATTACTGCGCGAACTGCCTGAACTGGCTATACACCGAACTGTCCGGCGCGCCGTTCGTGAACGTGCGGCCGACCATGTTCGACGTGCCCTCCTGGTCGACGCCCTTCATCGAGAGCTATGTCGGCGAAAAGCTGCCATGGGCGAAGACCACGGCGCGACACAGCTTCGAGAAATTTCCCGAACCCCATCAGTACGGCGCGCTGATGGAGGAATACGCCAGCTGGAGCGCAACGGCATGACCGACACCATTCTCTACGGTTACTGGCGGTCCTCGGCGACTTACCGGACGCGGATCGCGCTGAACCTTAAGGGCATCCCGTACAAGACCGTCGGCGTGCACCTGCTGAAAGACGAGCAGACGCAGCCCGCGCATCTGGCGCGCCACCCCTCCGGCCGCGTGCCGATCCTGGAGATCGACGGACACCGCATCGGCCAGTCCATGGCGATGGTCGAGTATCTCGACGAGACGCGACCCGAACCTCCGCTTTTGCCGAGCGACGCCGCCTTGCGTGCGCGGGTCCGTGACTTCAAGGATCAGGTCGTTGCAGACATCCATCCACTCAACAACACATCCACCTTGGCGCGCCTTCGCTCGCAGTTCGGGGCGGACGATGCGGCCATAGCGAGCTGGTATGAGTACTGGATACTCCGCGGTTTTCAGGTGCTGGAACAGATGCTGCCGTCTGGCGGAAGCTTCTGTGTTGGAAACTCCGTGTCGCTGGCGGACATCGTGCTTGTCCCGCAGGTCACCAACGCCCGCCGCTATCCGCAGATTGATCTGACCCAGTTCCCCAATATTCTTCGCATCGATACGGCGCTGCGCCAGATCGACGCATTCTCGAAAGCAGCGCCGGAGAACCAGCCGGAGGCGAGGGAGGCTTAGTGGACGAACGTGAGGCCCCCTACGTCTTGGCGCTTCGCGCCAATCCACCTCCCCCAGTCGCGTTGCGACAGGGGGAGGCAACCAGCACGCCGCGCTTGCCTCCCTCACTTGCAACGCAAGTGGGGGAGGTGGATCGCCGCGCAGCGGCGAGACGGAGGGGGCCTAACGATTGCTCACGTCTTCGGCGGCAGCACATCTGCGATTGTCCGCAAGACGCCATCGAGGTTGTCGTACACCTCGTGGTTCCAGAAGCGCAGGATCGTCCATCCCCTGCTTTCCAGCGACGCCTGGCGACGTTCGTCGTGTCGGCGTTCGTCCGGCGCGGAATGGGTCGCGCCATCCAGTTCAACGCCGATGCGCTGCGGAACAACCGCGAAGTCCAGAATGTAGGGACTGACCGGATGCTGGGCGCGAAACTGCCAGCCGCGCCGTTGCTTGCCTTTGATCCGCGACCAGAGAATTCGTTCGGCATCGGTGAACTTGCGACGCAGGGATTGCGCGCGGGTTCGCGTCTGCCAATCCTGCTTCAACGAGAGACCCCCTCCGTCTCGCGGCTTCGCCGTGATCCACCTCCCCCAGTCTGCGACTGGTGGAGGCAAGAACTCAAGAGGCGCCCATGACCAAAGGCAAGTGGATCCCCGTCAAGGGCGCCGAAGGCAAGCATTCGAAGCAGGCGCATGCCGACATGCCGGAAGGCACGTATGAGCGCGAGATGTCGAAGGAGGGTTTCTTCGGTCCTGCCGCCTTCTTCCACCATCCCAATCCGCCGACGGGTTGGAGCGATTTCGAGGGGCCGCTACGCCCGCGCGCTTTCGACCTGACGAAGCTGTCGGATGCGAAGGGCTCGCCCTGGGATGCGCCGGTGGTGTTGCACAACAAGGCAACCGAGGTGCGCTTCTGGAAGACCGGCGGCATGGACAGCCTCGCGCGCAATGGCGATGGCGACACACTGCTGTTTCTGCACGCCGGTAATGGCCACCTCTTCACGGACTGGGGCCATCTGGAGGTTGCGCAGGGTGACTACGTCTACATCCCGCGCGGCGGCATGTTCCGGCTTGAAGGCGCGTTCGACGTATTGGTGATCGAAGCCACCAATACGCATTTCACATTGCCTGATCGCGGCCTGCTGGGCCCGCACGCGTTCTTCGATCCGTCCATGCTCGAGACGCCGCATATCGATGACGCATTCAAGGCGCAGCAGAAGCCCGGCTCATGGCGTGTGCGAGTGAAGAAGCGCGGGCAGGTGTCGACCGTCACCTATCCCTACAATCCGCTCGACGCTGTCGGCTGGCATGGCGAACTGGCGCCGGTGCGCATCAATGTGAAGGACCTGCGCCCGGTGGTTTCACACCGCTATCACCTGCCGCCCAGCGTTCACACGACATTCCTGAGCGATCGCTTTGTGGTCTGCACCTTCTGCCCGCGCCCGTTCGAGACGGATCCCGGCGCGTTGAAAGTGCCGTTCTTTCACAACAACGACGATTTCGATGAAGTGCTGTTCTATCACGCTGGCGACTTCTTCAGCCGCGACAACATCAAGGCGGGAATGATGACGTTCCACCCGTCAGGCTTCACGCACGGTCCGCACCCCAAGGCGCTGACCAAGATGCTGAAGCAGGACAAGCCGATGACGGATGAGTACGCCGTGATGATCGATACGCGCGATCCGCTCGATGTAGGCGAGCAGGCGAGCGCCGTTGAGAACGCGGCTTACGTGGACAGCTGGAAGCCGAAAGGGTGATCTATCTCTTCGCGTTGGCGTAGTTCAGCCCGGCGACGAGGACGGAAACGGGCATCAGATAGGCGCACACCGCGGCGTAGAAGCAGGCTCGGGTGAAATACATGGTTCGGACTCCCGGACTGCAAGCGCAATGTGCGCGGCGGGTTTCGCGTGAACTCTGTTACTCGGCAGACACGATGCCTGCCGGGAGTTAACGACGGGTGGAGATTGCCGGACCGCGCTCCAGCCCCATTTTTATCGTGATGTCTCAGGGAGATTTCGATGACACGCATTTTTCTGGCCGCCACGACCGGGTTTCTGCTCGCTGCCTGCGGCGGTGAACCTGCCAAGCCTGCGGAGCCGACGGCGCCCGAGCCAGTCGCGGAGACGCCAGCCACGCCTGATCCGACGGCATTACCGACGCCTGCGTTGGAACAGCGCGTCGGCACGATGAACCTGCTGTGCGGTGGCGCGACATTCCGGGTGGCGTTCCTCGATACGCTGGCGACCGTCGTCAATGACGACGGCACCAACACGGAGCTGCAGAAGCAGCCGGCGGGGCCGGACTCCGAGCCGGGCGTCGACGTCTACACCGACGGAAAGATGTCGTTCGCCAAGTCCGGCGGCGGGGACACGCCGACTGTCATCCGCTTTGCCCGTGGACGGATGGCCTGGCAGGATTGCGCCATCGCGCAGAACTGAACTTCGTTTGCTCCGGGGCGGATTTGGCGGCATAGAGCAGACATGAAACTTGCTTCACTCAAACAGGGGCGCGACGGCCGTCTGGTCGTCGTGTCCCGTGACCTCACGCGCTATGCCGACGCTTCGCATGTCGCGCCGACCCTTCAGTCCGCACTCGACAACTGGAAGCGCACGGCGCCGCGGCTCGAGACGCTGGCGGAAGAGGTGGAACTGGGATCCGTTCCCACCGAGCGCTTCCATGAGAAGGAGTGCGCCTCGCCGCTTCCCCGCGCCTATCAGTGGGCGGACGGTTCGGCTTACGTGAACCACGTCCAGCTGGTGCGGAAGGCGCGCGGCGCCGACATGCCGGAAACCTTCTGGACTGATCCGCTGATGTACCAGGGCGGTTCGGACTCGTTCCTCGGGCCGCGTGATCCCATCCCGCTCGGCGATCCGGAATGGGGCTGCGACATGGAAGGCGAGGTCGCGGTCATCACAGGTGACGTGCCGATGGGCGCGAGCCATGAGGATGCGCAGAAGTCGATCCGCCTGGTGATGCTGGCGAACGATGTTTCGCTGCGCAATCTCATCCCGAATGAACTCGGCAAGGGCTTCGGGTTCTTTCAGTCGAAGCCGTCATCCGCATTCTCGCCGGTGGCCGTCACGCCCGACGAACTGGGGACGATGTGGGATGGCGACAGGCTCGGCGGCGAGATTCATGTGAAGCTGAATGGCGAGCTGTTCGGCAAGGCCAACACGCGCGTGGACATGACGTTCGATTTTCCGACGCTTATCGCTCACGCCGCGAAGACGCGCCCGCTGTCGGCGGGCTCCATTGTTGGCTCGGGTACCGTCTCGAACCGCGGAGCGGATGGCGGACCGGGCAAGTCGATCGCCGAGGGCGGTGTCGGATATTCGTGCATCGCCGAGGTGAGAATGGTCGAAACCATCCTCACAGGCTCGCCGAAGACCGGTTTCCTGAAGCGCGGCGACCGGGTTGAGATAGAAATGATGGATGATCGCGGGCGTTCGGTGTTCGGACGCATCGATCAGACTGTCGGTTGAACGAAGGCCAGGGGTCTAGATAATGGTCACCAAGGTTTACTCCAGCGCGCAGGCAGCCCTCGAAGGCATGCTGTTCGATGGCATGACGATCATGGCCGGCGGCTTCGGCCTGTGCGGCATTCCCGAGAACAGCATCGCAGAGATCAAGCGCTCGGGCGTGAAGAACCTCACTGTGATTTCAAACAACGCAGGCGTGGACGGTTTCGGGCTTGGCGTGCTGCTGAACACCAAGCAGGTAAAGAAGATGATCTCGTCCTACGTGGGCGAGAACAAGGAGTTCGAGCGGCAGTATCTATCTGGTGAGCTGGAGCTGGAGTTCAATCCGCAGGGCACGCTGGCTGAGCGCTGCCGCGCGGGCGGGGCGGGCATCCCCGGCTTCTACACCAAGACCGGCGTCGGCACGATCGTCGCTGATGGCAAGGAGCATCGCGAGTTCAACGGCCAGACCTACATTCTCGAAACGGCGCTCATAGCTGACCTGTCGATCATCAAGGCCTGGAAGGGGGATGCGCAGGGCAACCTCGTCTTCCGCAAGACGGCCCGCAACTTCAATCCGGACATGGCGACGGCCGGCAAGTTCTGCGTCGCGGAAGTCGAGGAGATCGTGCCGGTCGGCTCGATCGATCCCGATCACATCCACCTGCCGGGGATCTTCGTGAACTGCGTTGTGCAAGGCAAGTTCGAGAAACGCATCGAGCAGCGTACCGTCCGCAAGAAAGTTACGGCCTGATGCTGCGCGTGCGTGTCCTTCTGCAGCCTCTGGCCGGCGGCGATCACCAGACGATCTGGGATCGTCCGCTGCGCACGCGGCATGAGGACAGCAAGCTCAAGGAATTCCGTGAGCTGTCGTGGGACACGCAGAAGTTCGGCGAGCGCATGGAGATGAAGTTCGACGATGGCGCGGGCAGCCGCTGCCGGGTCGATGCTTCATTCCAGGGTGCTCACATCATCCCCATCGAAGGCGGCCACCAGGTCGATCTCACCTTCATGGGCAGCAATTATCGCGTCTGGTAGAGACGGACTACAGGAGACCATCATGCCTTGGGATCGCGACCAGATGGCCGCCCGCGCGGCGCAGGAACTTCAGGACGGGTTCTACGTGAACCTCGGTATCGGCATCCCGACGCTGGTGGCGAACCACATTCCGGAGGGTGTGGACGTCACGCTGCAGTCCGAGAACGGCATGCTCGGCATGGGACCGTTCCCTTTCGAGGGGGAGGAAGACCCCGACCTGATCAATGCGGGCAAGCAGACGATAACGGAGCTGGATCGTTCGGTTTATTTCTCGTCGTCGCAGTCGTTCGGGATGATCCGTGGCGGGCATATCGACCTTGCCATCCTTGGCGCGATGGAAGTGTCCGAGACGGGCGACCTCGCCAACTGGATGATCCCCGGCAAGCTCGTGAAGGGTATGGGCGGGGCGATGGATCTCGTCGCGGGCGTGAAGCGCGTCGTTGTGATCATGGATCACGCGTCTAAGGCGGGCGAGACGAAGCTTCTCAAGGAGTGCTCGCTGCCGTTGACGGGCAAGCGCGTGGTCAATCGCATCATCACCAATCTCGGTGTCTTCGACGTGGTTGAGGGCGGCCTCAAGGTTGTTGAGACCGCCCCCGGCGTCACGCGTGACGAAATCGGAAAGATGACGCAGGCGAAGCTGGTGAATTAGGCCGCGCGGCGGATCAGCGACAGCAGGACGAGGATCACCACGCCGCCAATGGTGGCGTAGAGGATGCTGGTCAGCAGCGGCTCTCCGGTCGAGAAGCTGAGGCCTGCCTGCGGCAGAAGCCAAGACGCGACCAGCGCGCCGACGATGCCGATCACAATGTTGCCGAGAAGGCCGAAGCCCGCGCCCTTGACGATAACGCCGGCCAGCCAGCCAGCGATCGCGCCGACGAGCAGCGCAATCAGAATGCCTTCGGTTGTCATGATTTTCTCCGGGGCCGGATGTCCGCCCAATCGTCTTCAACGCGTAGCGCCCGACCAGAGTTCCATTCAGCACGCGGGCCACGGTTGACGCATAGGCAACGGAACGCGGAACCGGTGCAACCGTTCTGACTCCGAATTCAATTCGGGAACATACTCATGGCGCTCAGCACAACATCACTGCTTCTGCTTGTCGTCCTGCTGATCCTCGTGCTTGGCGCAGTGCCGTCGTGGCCGCACAGCCGCAGCTGGGGTTACGCGCCGTCTGGCACGCTGGGTACGATCCTTGTGATCGTGCTGATCTTTGCGTTGCTGGGTTATCTTTAGACCTTCATCACGGGCGGGACTTTCCATTTGCGGTCGCGCAGTTCGCGTTTCGGCAGGTAGGCGCGCAGTGACAGGCGGATTGCGCCCGCGGGTGCGGGCAGCCAGTTCGCGGCGAGGGGTCCGGTGGGTGGGTCGCGCTGGATGAGGATGTCTATCGAGCCGTCAGCGTTCTTTACCAGACCTTCGGTGCGGTCGCCGACCGAGAAGCGGTTGATCGGATTCTGGGTGAAGAAGAACCGGCCGTCGGGCTCGACCTGATACATGGTCAGCGACCAGAAGGCGTCTGCGGGAACGCCGCCGGGCGGTACGCGCCAGACATACTTGTTCGCACCATTGAGATCGATGCCGGCGCCATCCGTCGTGGCCTGGAAGTACATGGCTTCGGCTTCGGGCAGGGCGGCGAGGCCGCCAAGGGCGATGGCGGAGCGGAGAAGATCGGTCGATCCCGCTGCGCCGACGCCAGGCTCCTGATAGCCCCAGCCGTTCAACATGAGATCGCGGAAGAGGAATTTCTCTTTCAGTTTCGCGATGCCTTTCGGCAGATAGGCCGTCCACATGGCGAGCTGTTCGGACGTGGGCGTGACGCCCGGGCCGGCGCCGACGGCGGCATAGTTGTTCGCGCGCGCCATGTGGCCGAGGCCGCCCGGGGAGCGGGCGAGCATGTCGTTGACGACGGCGAGAAAGTTGGCGGGATCGTCGGACGTGGTGGCCTTGATGCCGAAGGGGCGCGGGGCGGCATCCGTGATGGGCTTGAGGACGATCTGCTGCTGCAGGGCTTTCGCGGCGGCGAGGTCGGCGGGACCATCGACGACGATGCGGGCGAGCATCCAGACATCGTTGGTGGAGGAACGCAGGACGGTGACGCCGGCCGGGGCCGCGCCCTTCCATGTGGGGCCGGCGATCCAGAAGCGGCCGCCCTGTCCGTTGGTGAGGCGCGTGCCGATGCCGGCGAAGTTGTCGGTGAAGGCGTCCATGAAGGTGATGTTGAAGTAGCGTTGCGTGTCCGTCGGCGAGACCACTTCCATTGGGCCGTTGGACAGCTCCAGCTGTCCGGAGGAATAGATCGTGTCGTTGTTGGGCGCGGTGATCGCGCGCATCGTGTGGTCTGCCAGCGTGGCGCGGTGACCGAGCTTGTTGAGACCGGGCTGGGCTGCGCGGTTCTGGCCGGTGCGGGCGATCTCGTAGAGCGGGAAGGCGTACATGAAGGCGGCTTCGACGCCGGCCTCATTGGCTTCGACCGGGCCCGCCATGGTCTGGCAGCCTGCGGCGCCGAGCAGGGTGAGGGCGCTGGCAGTCCAGAGGAATTCACGACGACGCATACTTGGTCTCCTGCGATACCGATCAGTAACATTCAGCATTTTGCGGGTGGTTATGCAAGCCTGAGCGGTCGGGTGCGTGCATCGGCGAGGCGGGCGTCTGTAAGCACGCCCTCGTGGTTCGACGGGCTCACCATGAGGGCTACTCGGGCGGTGGTGGTTCAGCCTCATGGTGAGCCCGTCGAACCATGGGGCGTGGGCGTGATCTCTCGCTCAGGCCGGTGATCACCGCCTGGGATGCTGTAGCTCTGGCTCGGAAGGGCCGGGGACGCGGGGATGCCCCGCTGAGTGGCTCCGCCGGATGGCGGCTACCGGTAGTGCGTAGAGGAGAAGCGGATCGCCCGCGTCCCCGCGTTCGTTGTGCGCCGGCCTCGGACAAGGCGATCGTTTCACGCCTCTGCCGTTGGCATCGCCGGTGGCGTGCGGGTCCATGGATGTTCGGCCAGGGTCCCCGGACAACACTCCCCCACTTGGCCGATGGTTTGACCTCGACATACGCAGGGGCTGAGCTGGATCCCTCAGACGAGAGATCATGTGCTCCACGCTCGAACGCATCGCTCCCGCGCCGTCGAACAGCTGTACCGGCTGCCCTTCCATGCGGAAGCGATGGGGCATTATCCGTCAGGTTCAGGGGGTGGGGGACAACTTCGCGCTGATTTTTTGTAGGCGCTTGAAGAGCAAGGAAAGTTTGTCGGGCAGGTGTAGGATAAGTCGCGGGTGTTCGGCTCCAACGGTGTCATTCCTGAAACGCCGTAGGCGTTATCAGGAAACCACGGGGCGTGAGAGGCGCTTGAGCGTGCAGCCCCTGAGTTCCGGGTCTTCGCGGCTGCGCCGCTTCGCCCGGAATGACACTGGTGGGTGTGGTGGCAGCTGAATGTGTCGCGCAAAAAGAAGCCCCGGGCGGCTTTCGCGGCCCGGGGCAGTGCCTCCTCATACTCCCCGAAGGGATTCGGATCAGCCGGTCGCTTTCTGGCCTTCCTTGCGGCGGGCGGCCAGGTCGAAGCGGTCGAGCTCCATGACCTTGGCCCAGGCGGCGACGAAGTCCTTCACGAACTTCTCTTTCGCGTCGGATGCGCCATAGACCTCGGCCAGCGCGCGGAGCTGCGAGTGCGAGCCGAAGATCAGGTCGGCGCGCGTGCCGGTCCATTTGACCTGGCCGGTCTTGCGGTCCTTGCCTTCGAATGAGTTGTCGCCACCGGCGGCTTCCCACTTCACGCCCATGTCGAGCAGGTTGACGAAGAAGTCGTTCGACAGCGTGCCCGGCTTGCTGGTGAGGACGCCGAGCTTGTCGTCGCCGACCTGCAGCACGCGCAGGCCGCCGACCAGAGCCGTCATTTCCGGCGCAGTGACGTTCAGAAGCTGCGCGCGATCGACGAGGTGATCCTCGATAGGCATGATCGGCTTGCGCACATAGTTGCGGAAACCGTCGGCCTTCGGCTCGAGCCAGGCGAAGCTTTCGATCTCGGTTTCTTCCTGCGTGGCGTCGGCGCGGCCCGGCGTGAAGGGGACCTTCACGTCAACCCCGCCAGCCTTCGCTGCTTTCTCGATGGCAGCGTTGCCGCCGAGGACGATCAGGTCAGCGAGCGAGACTTTCTTCGCGCCGGCATTGAACTCCTTCTGGATGCCTTCCAGCGCCGAGATGACCTTGGCGAGTTCGGCCGGCTTGTTGACCGCCCAGTCCTTTTGCGGAGCGAGACGCACGCGCGCGCCATTGGCGCCGCCGCGTTTGTCGGAGCCGCGGAAGGTCGAGGCCGAGGCCCACGCCGCCGAAGCGAGCTGTTGCACCGAGAGGCCGGTGGCGAGGATTTTTGCCTTGAGCGCGTCGACATCATTCGCATCGATGTTGCTCGGCGCGCCAGAGATCGGGTCCTGCCAGATCAGCGTCTCTTTCGGGACGAACTTGCCGCGATAGAGCGTCTTCGGACCCATGTCGCGGTGCGTGAGCTTGAACCAGGCGCGGGCGAAGGCGTCGGCGAACTCTTTCGGGTTCTCGAGGAAGCGCTTCGAGATCTTGCCGTAGGCCGGGTCCATGCGCAGGGCCATATCGGCCGTGGTCATCATGGGCGGGTGCTTCTTCGACTTATCGTGTGCGTCTTCGACGAGGTTGTCGCCCGTGTTGCCTTTCGGCTTCCACTGGTGCGCGCCGGCCGGAGACTTCGTCAGCTCCCACTCGAATTTGTAGAGGGTTTCGAGGAAGCCCATGTCCCACTTGGTGGGGTTCGGTTTCCACGCGCCTTCGATGCCGGACGTGATGGTGTGGCCGGCCATGCCGCTTTCGAACGAGTTTACCCAGCCGAGACCCTGCAGGTGGATCTCTGCGCCTTCCGGCTCCTTGCCGACATGGCTTTCGGGGCCGGCGCCGTGCGCCTTGCCGAAGGTGTGGCCGCCGGCGACGAGCGCCACGGTCTCTTCATCGTTCATGGCCATGCGGCCGAAGGTTTCGCGGATGTCGCGCGCAGAGAGCAGCGGATCGGGGTTCGCATCCGGACCCTGCGGGTTCACGTAGATGAGGCCCATTTGCACGGCGCCGAGGTTGCCGTGGAGTTCGCGGTCGCCGGAGTAGCGTGAAGCCGCGTGCTTGGAGTCAGCGAGCCAGGCGTCTTCCGCGCCCCAGTTTACATGCTGCTCGGGCTCCCAGACGTCGGCGCGGCCGCCGCCGAAGCCGAACACCGGGCCGCCCATCGACTCGATGGCGACGTTGCCGGTGAGGATCATGAGGTCGGCCCACGAAAGCTTGGCGCCGTATTTCTGCTTGATCGGCCAGAGCAGGCGGCGGGCCTTGTCGAGGTTGCCGTTGTCCGGCCAGGAGTTGAGCGGGGCGAAGCGTTGCTGTCCGCGACCGCCGCCGCCGCGGCCATCGCCCGTGCGGTAGGTGCCGGCCGCGTGCCAGGCCATGCGGATGAAAAAGGGGCCGTAGTGGCCGTAGTCAGCCGGCCACCAATCCTGCGAGTCCGTCATCAGGGCCTTGAGGTCTTTGACGACGGCGTCGAGATCGAGCGTGTCGAACTGCTTGCCGTAGTCGAACGCCGCGCCCATCGGGTCGGACTCAGGCGTGTTCTGGTGGAGGACGCTTACGTTGACCTGGTTCGGCCACCAGTCGCGGTTCTGCCTGCCGCGCGAATGGGGAACCGGACACTTTGCGTCGTCGGCCATGGATCATCTCCTCTGAATTATGGGCGAAGCGAGCCTGTGAGGGCTCCTCGAATGCGGTAAACTTAGAACCGTTCTAAGTGGGGTTCAAGCCGATATTGGAATAATTCCAGAAATGGCTGTGAATGCCGCAGAGGGCCGGAAATGCTGGGGTTTCCGGGGTGTGGGGCGCGTACAGCGTCAACGTGGCTTGGTCGCCTGCCAGGTCTGGAGATGGTCGCGTGCACGGTTGATCGCCGGGTTCATGAGGTCGTCATGGCCGTCGCGCTTGCCGGTGAGTTCGATGACGTAGCCGTTCGGGTCGCGGAAGTAGATCGAGTCGATCATCTCGTGATCGGCGACGCCGCGCACGTGCATGCCGGCTGCCTTGCCCTTGTCCATCCACGGCTTGAGGTCGGCGTGCGGGATTTCGAGCGCGATGTGCAGGTCGAAGTCGTGCTGTTCCTTGAATTCGAAGTCCCTGCCGTCCTCGCCGGGGACTTCGAAGAAGGCGAGGCAGGAGCCATCGTGCATCTGGTAGAAGGAGTGCAGCACCCGCGTTTCGCGGCCGGTCTTCGTCGCCTTGATCTCGAAGGCGTTGACGAGGGGCAGGCCGAGGAAGTCCTCGTAGAACTTCCGCGTCTCTTCCGAGTCCCGGCAGCGATAGGCGTTGTGATGCAGGCCCTTGATGACCATCAGCCGATCTTCCTCAGACTGTCTCGAACTGCTGGCCTTTGAGCGAGCCGGCAAAGCCGTACATGACTTCGTTGACCGGGCCCCATGCCTTCAGCTTCTGCATGTTCCCGATCCAGCGCTTCACGTTCGGGAAGTCGTTGAACTGGCAACCGATGAGTTCGCCGGCGGTGACGATGCAGACGGTGAAGTAGTCCGCGATCGAGATCGTGTTGTTCACCATGTAGTCGTTCTTGCCGAGGAAATCCCGGTCGAGGATGGTGAGCGCGGCTTTGCACTTGTCCTTGCCCCAGGCGACCGTGCCCTTCTGCTGCTCGTCGCTCGGCCGTTTGTGGTGCGGGAAGATCTGCGGATAGAGCAGGCCGTAGCCGAGGTCGCGGTAGAGGAGCGTGTTGGTCCAGTCCATCGCGGCGTCGACCTGCGCGCGGGCTTTCAGGTCCTTCGGATATTCCGGGCAGTCGAAGCGCGAGGCGAGGTACTTCAGGATCGCGGAGCTTTCCGGGATCCGCCAGTCGCCTTCCTCGAGGAGCGGGACCTGCTTCGACGGATTCTTCGCGGCGTAGTCGGCCTGCATGTGCTCGCCGGTCATCAGGTCGACCGAGACCTCCTCGACGGGAAGGTTCTTCTCCTGGATGAACAGCCGCACCGGCCGGCTGACTGTCGAGACCGGGTGCATGTAGAGCTTGAGCGCCATGGAAATTCCTCTGTCCTGCGGCGGGACCATGCGCCGATTTCGGGGAAGTTCAAGATTGCTTATGTGACCGCGCTGCGGCGGTGGAATTCCGGCTTGTCCCATGCGCGGGTGGCGAGAATGTCGGACAGCTGGTCCATCGCGTCCCACACATCGGTGAAACGAATGTAGAGCGGGGCGACGCCGAAGCGCATTGCGTCGGGCGCACGGAAATCGGGAATGACCCCGCGCGCGATCAGGGCTTGTACGACGGCGTAGCCATCGGGATGACGAATGCTGACGTGGCCGCCGCGTTGTTCGCCGGCGCGCGGCGAGATCGTTTCGAGTCCCATCGCTTCGGTGCGTGAGGCGACGAGATCGCCGAGTGCGCGGGCCTTGTGCGCGAGCGCTGCGATATCGATGCCGTCAAAGGCCGAGAGACCTGAGTCGAGTGCGGCTAGGGAGAGGACGCCGGGTGTTCCGGCAGCGAAGCGCGAGACGCCTTCGCGGGGGGCGTAGGCGGATGTGAAGGCGAATGGATCGGCGTGGCCGAACCAGCCGGAGATGGGCGAGTTCAATGTCGAGGCGATGTCCTTGCGCGCGTAGATGAAGGCGGGCGCGCCGGGGCCGCCATTCAGGAATTTGTAGGTGCAGCCGGTCGAGAGCTTCGCGCCATCGGCGGCGAGGCGGAGATCGACCACGCCAGTGGCGTGGCTGAGATCCCATACGATGAGGCCGCCGCTGTCCGCGGCGATGCGTTCGTGCGCGGCGACGTCAGCGACTTCCGCCGTCCGGTAGTTGACGATGCTCTTGATGAGGACGCCGCCGGTTTCTTCCAGCGCCTGTGCGCCCTCGCCAGCGCCGACACGCCGGAAGGCGCCGAAATCGCGTGAGAGGCCTTCGGCGATGTATTGGTCAGTCGGGAATTCGGCTTCCTCGACGATGACGATGGATTGCTTCGCTGCCTTCAGCGCGGCGGCGGCCAGCTTGAACAGGTTCACGGAAACGCTGTCGGTGACGATCACCTCGTCATCTGGAACGCCAATCAGGCGGGCGAGCTTCGCGCCGACGGTGCGGGGCAGGTCGAACCAGCCAGCGTCGTTCCATGAGCGGATGAGGCCCTGCGCCCATTCCTTGCTGGCCGTCTCGCCCACACGTTTGAGGGCGGCGTGCGTGGCGGGGCCGAGCGAATGACCGTCGAGATAGATCACGCCGTCGGGCAGCGCGAAGGCGGCGCGGGCATGCGCGAGCGGATCGCTGCTGTCGAGCGCTTCGCAGTCTGCGCGTGTGGCGGGAATCCTGATGCTGGACATGGGCCCATTTGCGATGGTCAGCGGCGCTCTTGCAATGCCTGGAAGGCCACGCCAAACGGATGGACATGCGTCACGCGCTCGCCCTTCTTTGCCTCGCCATTGTTCCGGCATGCACTCCCGACGCGCCCGCGATGGCGACAATGGAGGCGCGTCCTGTGTCCAGGTTGATGAAATGGGACGATCTGACTTCGCGCGAGAAGGCATCGCCGACGCAGACGATCACGTGGGGACCGGGCGCGACCGACGTTGCCGATCTCTGGCTGCCAGAAGGCGCGGGGCCGTATCCGGTCGTGGTGATGGTGCATGGGGGGTGCTGGCAGAAATCGATCGCGGACCGCTCGCTGATGAGCTGGGCGGCGGATGACCTGCGCAAGCAGGGGCTCGCTGTCTGGAACATCGAGTATCGCGGCGTGGACGAGGAGGGCGGCGGGTATCCGAGCACGTTCCTCGATGTCGCGCATGCGGCTGATGCGTTGCGCGATCAGGCCGCGACCTACAATCTCGATCTCAACCGTGTCGCGGGCTTCGGGCATTCGGCGGGCGGGCATCTCGCGCTGTGGATCGCTGCGCGCCACAAGCTGCCGGGTTACAGCCCGATGCGGATGGACAATCCGCTAAAGCTCGTCGGCGTCGTGAATTCGGGTGGGCTTGCCGATCTGAGAGCCTCACGGTCCGTCACGCAACGCGAATGCTTGTCGGACATCTATGACCAGCTGGTCGGCTCGATCAGCTCGACGCGAGCCAATGTGCTTGCCGATACATCGCCGGCGGAAATGCTGCCGCTGAAGGTACGCCAGGTGAGCGTCAACGGACATGATGACAGCATCGCGCCCGCCAATCTCGGCGAGGGCTACACGCGCCGCGCCAAGGCGGCGGGCGACAATGCGGATGTCGTGGTGGTGCTGAACACCGGGCATGTCGAGCTGGTATCGCCGGGATCAGAAGCCTGGGACATCGAGGTGTCGACGCTGAAGGACATGCTTGGGGTGAAGTGAGCGGACCGCCTGGCCGGCGGGGAAGATTCAAACACCAAAACACAAAGAGATTCACGAAGGTCACGAAGCCGGACCGCCGGGCTCCTGCCCGGCACTGTTTCGGCAACTACAATAATCAGCAGTATTGACCTGCGATCGCCGCGCGAGAGCTCGGCGGTTCTGTGTCTTCGAGTGGCGTGTCTTTGTGCTTCTTCGTGCCTTTGTGTTTCGTTTGAAAAGATTCAAAAACGAAGACACGAAGATGTTCGCGAAGGCACGAAGAAGGCCGGGCAGGAGCCCGGCGGTCCGGTATCGGCGTCAGCGCTTTGCCTTGTCGCTCGTCATGCGGACGATCACTTCGACCGAGCGGACTTTGGAGCCCGGCGGGATCGGGGGCAGGCCCTCGACCGTGATGGTGTCGCCCGGCACATCGTGCAGGACGCCGTTGTCCTCGAAGAAGAGGTGGTGGTGGTTCGACACGTTGGTGTCGAAGTAGGTGCGGTCGGTGTCGAGCGTGATGCGCTTCATCAGGCCGGCCGACACGAACTGGTTCAGCGTGTTGTAGACCGTGGCCAGCGACACGCGGACGCCGTTCTTGCGGGCCATGATGGCCACGTCGTCGGCGGTGACGTGACGGTCCATGCCGTCGAACAACAGGCCGCCGATCGCGATCCGCTTGGGGGTCGCGCGCAGGCCGGCTGACTGAAGGCGAGTCACGATGCTCATGGAAACCTAGAATGGTTCTAGTTTGTCACGAAAGCAAGGTGACAGGGCCGCGCAGGGGAAACCGGCCAGAAAATGCCGGCTGGGGCGAGCTGACGGGATGGACTCGACGGCTATCTACTATGCTATTAGTTGATGTCGGAAGCGGTCAGGGGTCGAAGCATGCATCTGCGTATGGGTCTGTTGAGTCTTGCTCTGATGTTGGCGGCTTGCGCCACGCCGCCGGCTCCCGCCAGCGTTGTATCGGAGGCAGTGTCGGTGGCCGCCGAGGATCCGATGGGTGCGAAGGCGCGCGCCATCGTCCAGGCCTATGTCGATCGCAACGAGTTCACCGGCACGGTGCTGGTCGCGAAGGCGGGGAAGCCGGTGTTCCGCGAAGCCTTTGGTCTCGCCAACCGCGAACTCAACGTGGCGCTGACGCCTGAAAGCCTCCTGCGTCTCGGCTCGATCACCAAGCAGTTCACGTCGGCTTCGATCATGCAGCTGGTGCAGCAGGGCAAGATCAGCGTCGATGATCCGGTGAGCAAGTATTACGCAGCCGCGCCGGCCGCGTGGAGCAAGATCACGGTCAAGCACCTGCTCAACCACCATTCCGGCATACCGAGCTATACCAGCCTTCCGGGGTTCTTCGAAAAGGACGCCAGCCTCGCCCGCACGCCCGAACAGATCATCGAACTCACGCGTGACATGCCGCTGGAATTCGAGCCGGGCGCGAAGCACGTGTACAACAATACGGGCTATGTGCTGCTCGGGTACATCATCGAGAAGGTCAGCGGGGAGACGTACGCCGACTATCTGCAGGCTCACATCCTCACGCCGCTCGGGCTGAAGCACACGGGCTATGACGACACCACGACGCTGCTGCCCGGGCGTGCCGCCGGCTATGGCTTCGAGAACGGCGCGTGGGTGAATGCGCCCTATCTCTCGATGACGCTGCCCCACGCGGCGGGCTCGCTTTATTCCAACGTCGACGATCTGCTGATGTGGCAGGAGGCGCTGTTCTCCGGCAAGGTCGTATCGCCCGCGTCGTTCGTGGAGATGACGACGGACTATGGCAACGGCTATGGCTACGGCATCGGGACTGGGGATTTCCAGGGCCACAAGTCGATCCGCCACAGCGGCGGCATCCCGGGCTTCTCGACATACATGTCGCGCTTTCCGGATGACGACATGACCTTCATCGTCCTGTCGAACCTGCAGACCGGGCAGTCCAACCGCATCGCCAACGAACTCGCGCGTCTCTGGCTGGGCCTTCCCACGCCTCCTCCGCCGGCGCCGATCGTCGGAGTCGAAGTGAAGCCCGAAGTGCTGGATCGTTATGTTGGCGTTTATGAGCTGACGCCCGGGTTCAACATCACGGTCACGCGCGTTGGCAACGTTCTCTCGGCGCAGGCGACGGGACAGGGCGCCTTCCCCCTCACGCCGACCTCGGACACCGAGTTCCACTTCCAGCCTGCCGGTATCCGCGTGGTGTTTCCCGCCGGCGATGGGCCCGCGCAGAGCTTCACCCTGCATCAGGGCGGTCCGCGCGAGGCCAAACGCATCGCGGCGAACTGACCGCTACATTCGGGCGCACTCACAACGCGGTGTGAGCCAGCTGTGGGGCTTGCAAAGCTGCGCCGTGCATGGATACGCAGGACAAGCGCCGCACAGCCGGCTGGCCCGGGAGATGCCCTTTGACCACGCCTTCAACCGGCCCGCTCGCGGGTGTGAAGATTCTGGACCTCTCCACTGTGGTGCTGGGGCCGTACGCCACGCAGCTGCTCGGCGACATGGGCGCGGATGTGGTGAAGGTGGAGAATGGCGCGGGCGACATCATGCGCCATGCGGGGCCGTCTCCCGCCGATGGCATGGGCGCCATCTACATGGGCTGCAACCGCAACAAGCGGGCGATCCTGCTCGACCTCAAGACCGCGGACGGCATCGAGGCGATCAAGCGGCTGGTGAAACAGTCGGACGTGTTCTTCACCAATGTGCGGATGGACGGGCTGAAGCGGTTGGGCCTCGGCTATGACGACCTGAAGAAGATCCGCGAGGATATCATCTATGTGCACTGCGCCGGATATGGCGCGGGCGGGGCTTATGAGGGCAAGCCTGCGTATGACGATCTGATCCAGGCGGGCTCGGGCATCGCTGATCTGTTTCACAAGCGCGATGGCGGGCCGCCGCAATACATGCCGGCGCTGATGGCGGACAAGGTGTCGGGATTGCACGCGGCCTATGCGGTGATCGCGGGGCTGTTCGCGCGCTCGCAAGGCAAGGGCGGACAGTTCATCGAGGCGCCTATGCTGGAGGCGTTCACGGCGTTCAACCTGGTCGAGAACCTTTACGGCCACACCTTCACGCCGCCGATGGCGCAGATGGCTTACACGCGCTCGTCGAGCCGCAACCGCGTGCCGTATCCGACCAAGGACGGGTACATCGGCATCATGCCGTACTCCGACATCCAGTGGAAAACCTTCTTCGAGCTGGGCGGCCGGCCGGAGATCATGACAACCGATCCGCGCTTCTCGACTTATACGGCGCGCACGGCGAACATCGGCGCGCTGTACGAGCTGGTGGGCGAGGTTGCGGCAACGAAGACGACGGATGAGTGGCTGGAGCTGATGGCCAAGGCCGATATTCCGGCGGCGCGGTGCGCCACGCTAGAGGAGGTGCTGGAAGACAAGCACTTGCGCGGCACGGGCTTCATCCATGAGCGGCAGCATCCGGCGGGGTTCGGCTACACGGCGATGCAGCATCCGGTGAAGTTCACGGGCACGCCCGCCGACATTCGCCGTGAGCCGCCGCTGCTGGGCGAACACACGATCGAGGTGCTGGTGGAGCTTGGTTTCTCGAAGGAAGAGGCCCAGCGCATCGCCGAGCAGGCGGCCGCCAAGAACGCCAACGAGAGCGGCGGGCGGAAGATCAAGTAGCGGTCGCTACTTCATCGCCCGCGTCAGCGCGTCGATCGTGGCGTTGACCAGCGCATCCTTGCGGCGCTCGACTTCTGGCAGTTGTGAATACGGCACCATCAAGGGGTGGGTCTTTTTAACGCCGTCCTTGGTCTTGCCGTGCTTCCAGCCGTCCTTCTTCTTCTGGTTCATCCAGCGGTCGTGTTGTGCGGAGGTGCGGGCGTTGGGGTTTTCGATGCGCCATTTCACGGCTTCGACCGATGAATGCTTCATCCACTGAGGCGCGCCACCCCAGGTTGGGGCGGGCTTTTCCCCGTTGGCCTTCTGCCAGGCGCGCACGGCTTCGTGCATGACCTGCGCGACCTTTTCGATCGCCGCGTCGCTAAACTTGGCCATGCCTAAACTGTCCGCCACATCGCGATGATCTTCAGCATGTCGTCGTCGATCCATGCGCCGGAGTTGGCGGGGCCGACAGAGCCCGGCGTCGAGCGCGTGCCGTAGGCGTGGACGCCGACAACGATGGGAACGCCGAAATTGCTCTCGTCACGCAGCGTGTAGATCGGCGCGCCGGATTGCCCGGCAGTCGTATCCGCCGCGTAAAAGATGCGGTTGTTGTCGACGCTAGTGACCGGGGCGGCGTGGTGCCAGAGCTGCGCGGCCTGCGCCGGGGCCGTCTCGCTGATGCCGCGCGCGTCGGCCTCTTCCTTCTTCTCGCCGGGGTAGCCGGTGACGTGCGCCCACTGGTCTTTCAGCTGGTCCTTCGTGCGCGTTGCGACGCCGAACCATCCGACCTTGCGGCCGATGGGCTCTGCGAGATGGATCGCGGCGACGTCGTTATGGATTGCGAACGGGCCGTTCCAGCCGGGGTGGACGGAGATCTTCGCAGCTTTGTGGACGCCATAGGGCGTCTCGTTGCCGTTGAGGCCGGGGATCACCTCGACGCTGTCGGGCAGCTGGCCGAATTCGCGCGGGAAGACGACGTGACCGGCGGTGAGGATCGTGTTGGGGCCGATGAAGCAGCCGGTGCCGACCATCAGGCGCGAGCCCCAGCGGGCGCGGATCGCGCAGATCATCCTCCACGGCGCCATGCCGGTGTCGAAGATGCGCGTGCGGTTGTCGTGACCGATGACGCTCTCGAGACGCGCGGCGCGGATGTCCGCCGGGTCGGCCTTGCCGGGCTTGTACATGACCTGCCGCGCTACCGGCGATACGCCCGGATTGGGCTCGCCCGGCGCGCCGGGGATTTCGGTCCCGACGCTGGACGCTGTCGCCACCGACGCGGGAAGGACTTTCGCAACCAGGTCCGCCGATGGCGCGATGGCGGCGGGCTTCACCACGACATCGTCGTTGACGCCGCGCCAGCGTACGGGTGCGCCTGTCCACGCTTCGGCGGCTGATGCGTTGGGCGTTTCCGCGATCGCGCGGCAGATCGAGTCGATCCAGATGCCTTCGTTGGCGGCATAGCTGCCTTCGCGGCCGTTCAGGCGTTGCATGTTGGGCGCGCCGGCATGGTGGACGCCCATCAGCTGGAAGTATTCGCCGTCGAACACAGGGCTGCCGGAGCTGCCGCCGATGGTGGGCGTGCGATAATGGATACGCACGGGCTCGGGGCCCACGCCTTCGCACACGCGCTTGCCATCGTGTTCGTGGACCTTGCAGCCATCCGGGCAGTCATGGTCGAGCACGATGTTGTCGGCGAACGAGAAGGCGAGCTCTTTCGCGCCTGGGAAGCCGATGACATAGCAGCGGCCGATGCCTTCGTCGTTCGAGGCGCGTGTACCCAGTGGCCGGGGCGTCAGCCTGTCCAGCGGCGTCACGGTCTTCGGCAGGTCGCCGCTGGCGCGCAGGATGGTGACATCATGTTCGTTGATGTCGGATTCCCAGAGGATGCTGTCGAACTTCACGATGGTTTCGGAATCGTCTTCCGGTGAGACGAACACCGCCTCGCACAGGTCGCACGAGCGGCAGTCAGCGCTCGGACGCGACGAGATGATGTGATTGTTGGTGACGATCACCGGCTTGTCGCCCCAGGCCTCGTTCAGGACGCTGCCCTTGATGGCGAAGCCTGTGCCGAAGCCTTCGGACACGCCGCCCTTCATCGTGTGGATGCGGCAGACGGCATCCGCGCGCAGCATGGCGAGCCGCACCTGCCGCACACCCGTCGGGAAGCTGTCGGAGAAGGTTTTTTGAAGCGCCTGTTTCGATGCGCCGGTGACCCCGGTGGATTGAAGGCCCAGCACATCGCGGCGGATCAGGCCCGCTTCCTTGGTCGTCATGCTGATTTCGAGTGAATGCAGGCTGGCAGTTGGGTTTGTGCCGCCGGCCTCGCGATCCTGGGCGGCCATCTCGCTGACCTTGGCGAGCAGGGCCGTCTTCAGCAGGCGAACGGGCGCGCCGGTTTCGGCGTCGCTGCCGTTGAGGCCCCACACTTCCTCGAGCTGGCGCAACGAGGCGGCGATGTTGAACGGCGTGATCGCGGGCTGCTTGGCGTATTCGGTGTAGGCCGTCATCGCCTTGTCTTCATCGCCGAGGCCGATCCACGCCTCGCCGACACTGGCTAGGGACCACTCGTCGCGGTCCTTGCCGCCGGCGATTGCGATGATGTCGCGTGCCAGCTGTTCGGCTTGCGGATCCTTGCCGGTGAAGTCGAGACGCGTCGCCATGTGGGCGACAGCGAGCGCGTTGACGCCCTGCCATGCCGTCTCCGGCGTCTTCAGCTTGTCCCACACATGCATGTAGGCGTTAAAGGAACGCTGCAGGTAGAGCTGCAAGACGGCGCGCTCGGCCTTTTCGTTCGGGTCGTTGTAGGTGTCGACGAACATCTGTTTGTAGATGCGGCCGATGAGGCCATAGGCCTCGCGTGCTGTCTTGTCGTTGACGCCTTTCGCCAGAAGCGGGCGCGCGAGATCCAGCGCTGTGTCGTAGACCTTCATCTCGATCAGCGCCTGGATTTCCCAGATGCGCACTTTCGCATCGCCCATCCCGTTGGCGTTCATTTCCGATGTCAGGATGTAGAGGTCGTCGAACACGCGCATCTCGCGCAGCTGTTCGGCTAGCTTCTTCAGCATCACGAAGCCTTCCGCGCCCATGGCGCGCGCGGTCGAGATGATGCCCAGCAGGCCCGCGAGTTCGGGCGTTGCGTCTTCCTTGTAGAGGCGCGGGATGAGCTTGTTGATCCGCTTCTGCAGGGCATGGGACTCGCTGTCGTCCAGCGACGGTGTCGCCGGCGAGTCGGGAAGCAGCGGTTCCTGGGGCTGGGCTGACATGCTTGCTACTCGGCTGCCTTGGCGAGGTGGGGCAGTTCCTTGTTGTCGGTGGCCGCTGCCGTCTGCGGGAATTCGGTGTCGGCCGCGCGCAGATAGACGCGCTCGCCGGTCTCCATGAACAGCGCGCTTTCGGTGTCGGTCTGGTTCGGCGCCTTCGCCAGCAGCGGCCTCAGATAGACGCGCAGGCCAGCGACGCGGTTCAACCAGCCATTGAGGAAGACACCCTGCTTCGGGTTGTTCTTGACGATCTCAAGATAGAAACGCTCGCGGCGGAGAAGGCAGGAATCCACCAGCGCCAGCGCGTTCGCGGCGGCGGAGACCACGGCGCTGCGCGTGTTGATGCCCCAGACGCCATCGCATTTCGCATCGGCGACGCCGGCGCCCTGCTGCAGCAGCTTGATCGCGCGCTTGGGGCTGTGGTTGACGGCGGCGTCGAACATCAGCGCGGCCATCGCCTCGGTCGGCATTTCGGGGCAGCGGGCCTGCAGCCAGTACCCGACGTAGTATATCTCGTGCAGCTCGTCGTTCGTGAGTTCCTTGACGCTGCGCATGGGCAGGCCCTTGGAGCGGCGGAAGCTATCGTAGACGGACTTGGTGACGCCCTTGTTGGTCGGACCGCCCTTGTCGTCCGGATGATCGACATAGCCGCCCTCGTGGCGCAGCAGCATTTCGAGAGAGCGCGTGAACGGGCCGGGCGTCGACCACGGAGCGTTGGGCGAGACGGAGTTGGTGAAGAAGGCGGACTCCTCGCCGCGATCCGCCATGATGTCGTCCATGAAGTGTTCGAGCGCGTCACGCATCGAACCCGGATCGCCCATCTCGACGCTTTCGGCGCCAGAGAGTTCGGGCGCGAATTTCTGTACCGCGGCCTTGGCCAGCTTCTCTGCGTCGGCGGGCGTCAAGTCGGGCGAGGTCTGCGCGGTCAGCTTGAAGTGGTCGATGGCGGCGAGCACATCACCGCCCCCGAGCTTGGCTTCGCGGATGCGGCCCCAGGCCTGCGTGAGGTCGGGCAGGGTCATCCAGTCCGGCCGCGTCGTCTCGCGCTGCAGGCGGACGAGGGCGTACGGCTTCTTCAGCGGGCCATTGGCGTCGCTCAGGACGTTGGTCGCGGGATCGAACTTGAGCTTGCTCGCGTCCACGCCCTTGTCGACGAATGCGAACAGGCCGCTCGGCATCGGCGCGCTGAGGCGGCGGATGTAGCGGCCGAGCGATTGGACCTTGTCGGTGCCGAGCACTTCATTGATCGAATTGTTGATGCTCTCGGCCGCAGCCGTCGCACCCTTTGCGGTTTCCACCGCCACGGCGCCGCCAGGAATGATCTGGCTGATGAAGGAGGCCGCAGGCGAGGCGACGATGTCGGTCGCCGCTTTCAGCACGCCGGCGAGGAAATCCTTCTCCTTCACCGAGGCGAGCGTGAAGTCGACATGCAGTTCCTCGCGCGCAACGATTCGCGGGATGAGCTGGACGTCCATCACCTCGACGCGGTCGTTGCGGCCGAATTCCGGGCGATCGCCCTGCGGACCGGGGAAGAGACCGAACAGCTGCTTGCGCCCGCCTTCGCCGTCGAAAGCGTAGTGCATCACCGAGGACCACACGACGGGAGCGAATTTAGCCCAGCCGCCCGAAGGCATGCGGATCGCGACGAGGGCCACGGAAAAATAATCGTGCTCGGGGCGAAAACTCGGCCCCGGCTCGCCTACTGGGACCATCGTGAACTCGCCAGTTCCCCCGGCCATCGTTGCATCCCCGATACTGCAGGGGATTGTTAGCATGCCGCATCGGGCCTTTGTAAGCCTGCCGTCTCAGCTTGCGTTCGCCCGGGCGCAGCTTAGCGTGGGACGGGTCGGGGAGTGGTGTTGATGGCCGAGACGCAAGCCGGGGTGAGCGGACGTCCGGCAACGCGGAAATCCGCCTTCCTGATCGCCATCACGGCGCTTGCGGTGCTGTTTGGCGTGGTGGCGCTGGCGCTGGCCGGGTGGGGCTGGTCGATCGAGCTTTCTGATCCGACGACTGAGCACCCGCGGGCGTCTGCGCTCTGGGTCGATATCGTCATTCGCACGGCGAAGGTTCTGCTGCTTTCGGACATCTATTACGCCGAGTTCGTGGAGCCTGCTCGCCTGCCGCTTGAGGCGGCGCGGGCGTTCGGCGTGGCGTCCTCGCTGCTCTTCGGGGTCCGGCTGCTGGTCTATGCCATTGGCTCGCACATCCATGCGATCTGGTTCCGCGCGACATCCGGCGGGCACGACGTCATCGTGGGGGATGGCGTCGCGGCGGTGGAGTATGCCGGCAATCACTGGCAGCTATTCGACAAGCGACGTGCGATTCATCTGGCTCCGGAGCGGCAGCCGACGGCGCGCAGGCTGGCGACGTTCGCGCGCAGCGGGTCGCTGGAGAACCAGTTGCGCGCCGCCGCCGCTTTCCGTGCCAAGCGCATTCTCGTCGATGAGGGCGATGACGCCGATACCTGGCAGACGGCGCAGGCCATCGCCCGCAAGTGCCGCAAGGCGGAGGTGCTCGCCCACATCACCGATCCGTGGATGCGAGACCGGCTGAGCCGCGAGGCGCTGACGGCGCGGCTGACGGCGTTCTCCTATGCCAGCGGCGCGGCGCGGCAGGTGATGCTGGCGCATCCGCCCTACCTGCTGGCGGGCAAGCTCGGCGCTCCGGCGCAGCACATTCTCATCATCGGCTTCGGGCAGGTCGGGCAATCGGTGGCGCGCGAGTTCATCGTGACCAGCGTCTCGCCGAAGACGCCGCAGATGATGGTGACCGTCGTCGATCCGCTGGCCAGCCGGATCGAGACGGATTTTCGCAGCCGCCATCCGGACCTGTGCACGCCCAAGGACGGCCCTGCGCCGAGAACCGGCGCACATGTCGATTTCGGATTCCTTGAGGGCGATTTCCGCCTGCAGGACAAGCAGCTGTTCGCGTTCATCCGCGAGCGTTCGAAGGCCTCGGAAATCTGCGCGGTCTATGTCGCCATCGATCTGGAGCGGCGTCCGCTGGGCCTCGCTTTGGCGCTGCGAGCCATGGCGACGCAGGAGAAGCTGTTCCGCGCGCCGATCTTCGTCTGCGCCCAGCACGGCGCGGGTCTTCCCGACGTGCGGCAGGGGGCGGGGTATATCGCTGGCGACATGGCCAAGCCCGAGGAGCTGATCGCGCGCGAGCGTGAAGCAACGCAGGATGGACGCCTGTTCAATCTCTCTGTCTCGTCGTTCGGCTCATGGCCCGACGCGTTCGATGGCGCGGGTCTGACCGAGCAGGAGCTCGACGGGCAGGCGCAGCGGTTCCACAAGGAGTACAGCCGCCTCGCAGCCGACGTGGCGCGTGCGAAGAATCCGCAGGAACCGCCGCGCGAAATCACCAAGTGGGCGGTTCTGCCGGATCAGTTCCGCATTTCCAACCGCCGCGTCGCCGCGCACATTCGCGCGAAAGCGCACGCGGCGGGCTTCGATCTCCACGACTGGCTCGACAAGCAGAAGGGCGGCTGGCAGACGCACGATCTTCCACCGTCCGCTGCGCACTTCGCGCTCACCGATCCCAACTTCATGCACGGCATGGCGAAGCTGGAGCACCAGCGCTGGATGCTCGACCGTTATCTCGATGGCTGGAAGCTGGGTCCGCGCGACGATTACGCGCGCATGCGGCCGGACCTGATACCGTTCGAGGACCTGAAACCGGAAGCGGTCCACAAGGATGACGAGGTCATCAAGACGACGAAGGCGCTGCTCGAAGACGCCAATCCCGGCAAGAAGCGCCGGCGCTGATCTGCGTCAGGCGACGCGGCGGATGAAGAAGCCCTTGGGCTTGGGTTGTTCGGTTGCTTCCGCGATTTCGTGGAAGGTCGTCCGCACATCGAGGCCGAACGTGTCGAGCGCGTTCATCGCCGCCTCGAGGTCGGCCATGGCGATGCGCCAGACGGGCACGCCTTCTATGCGGTCATCCGGGTCCTCGCCCTGAAGGGCGCAGTACCGGCGGGCAAGCTGCTCGTACGCAGTCATGGGCTCCATCCTTGATGGCTCATCCGAACCATGGACCAAGGCTCAAGCCAACAACCTGACTTTTTCGTTAATCCTGAATTCATCGTACCCCCGAAACCCGCCGAATGGCTGATTGCCGCACGCTCAAATTCGTTATTGTGTGGGCCTGCCCCCGGCGGACGGGGGATCGAGGACGACTGCTTGCTTAAGCCGAAAAATGGGGAGGTTGCGCTCGAAGCGCCTGAACGGGAGACCGTTGCAGGGCAGGGCGACCGCTTCGAAAGGCGGCGGGCGGACATCATCACGGCCGCCATCCCGGTGCTCAACGGCCACGGTTTCAAGGGAATGCGTCTGACAGCAGTCGCCGAGCTTATCGGCCTGCGCGCCACGGGCGTCACCTACTATTTCCCGCGCAAGGAGGAGCTGGCCGTCGCCTGCCTCGAGTCGGGCTACGCGATCTTCCATGAGCTGCTGGATGAGGTGGAGCGCGAGCCGGATGCTGGTTCCCGCATCGCGCGCCTGATCGCTCTCTTTGTTGAGCGTGATGCGGCTGCGCGCCGGGGCGAGGCGATGCCGCTGGCCTCTTTCGCCGCCATCCGCGCGCTGGAGGGCGAGCACCGCATCCGCGTGGTCGATGGCTACAAGGTGATGTTCCGCCGCGTGCGCGCGCTGATGGAGTCGCCCGAGCTTGCGGGCATGGACAAGGTCGATCGCACGATCCGCGCCTTGATCCTGCTGGAGCAGCTGTTCTGGGCGAACAGCTGGCTTGGCGATTTCGAGCTCGACGATTTCCCACGCCTCGCGCGCCGCATGACGGAGATCGTGCTCGGCGGCGTCGCGCCCGACGTGCTCTCCGCTCCGCCCGCCAGCCTGGGCGCGCTGACGCATCCGGGCGCGGACACGGCGAAGGAAAATTTCCTGATGGCCGCCACGCGCCAGATCAATGCGCACGGCTATCGCGGCGCATCAGTCGATCGCATCTCGGCGAGCCTCAACCTCACCAAGGGCGCTTTCTACCACCACAACGAGGCCAAGGACGATCTTGTCGCCGCCTGCTTCCGCCGCTCCTTCGGCATCATGCGTGAGGCGCAGCGGCAGGCGCGCGGGTTGAACGAGAGCGAGGGGCGTCGTTTGCTGGCCGAGGTGACCGCACTGATCCGGTTCCAGCTTGGCCCTGAAGGCCCTCTGTTGCGAACGTCCGTGCTGTCATCCATGCCGCCGGAACATCAGGTCGAGATCCTCAACCAGTCCTATCGCGCCAGCCGCCAGTTCGCGGCCGTCGTGTCGGATGCGATCGCCGACGGATCGGGCCGCGCGGTGGATTCCTCGGTTGCCGGCGCCATGGTCCACGCCGCCATCAACATCTCTTCGGATGCTGCGCTGCTGAAGATGTCCCGCGAGCCGGACATCGTGGAGCGGTTCGTGAAGCCGTTGTTCGCAGGGTTTCTGAAGACGTGAGCACGCGGCACGCAGGCGAGGAGCGGTACAAGTCCTTCAGCGACTTCTACCCATTCTACATTCGCGAACATCAGAACCGGACGTGCCAGCGTATTCATGTGGTGGGGTCGGCGCTGGTGCTGGTGGTACTCGCTATCGCCATCGTGACGCTGAACCCGTGGTGGCTGCTGGCGATGCCGGTGATCGGGTACGGGTTTGCGTGGGTGGGGCATTTCTTCTTCGAGAAGAACCGGCCGGCGACGTTCAAGTATCCGCTGTGGAGCCTGATGGGCGACTGGCGGATGTTCTTCGAGATGGTCACCGGCCAGCGCAAGTTCTGAACCCCGAAACGAAAAGCGCCGGCCCTGTGAAGGGCCGGCGCCGAGTTTCGTGCGAGCCTACGGGGAGGCTCGCTCGTACACACGACTAGTAGTTGATGAGCAGGTCGACGCCCCACATCCGCGGCGGCGTATAGGAGAAGGTCTGGTAGCGACCGTTGTCCTCGTTGCGGAAGCCGTTGGCCGAGATGCTGGTGTTCTGCACTTCGTCCGTCAGGTTGCGCACCCAGAAGGTCATGCCCAGGATTTCATCAGACGACCGCCAGTTCAGGCGCGCGTCGATGTTGTCGTAGGCAGGCGACAGCTCGTTGTCGTTGTTGAAGAACGAGTCATAGAACTCATCGCGCCACGAGTAGCTGACCGTCGGCAGGAAATACGAACCATCTTCCATGTTGAAGCGGTAGGACGCGTTGAGCGCGACCTTGTGCTTCGGCGTCTGGGAGAGGGTGTTGCCTTCGACCGAGCGGCGAGCCGTCGGGTCGTTCGGGATGTTCGCGAACGTCGGTCCGGCCGTTTGCACGCAGGTAGCGGACACAGCAGGGGTGTTGGACGAGTGACAACGCGCGTCACGCGACGGGTCAACGTAAGTGCCCGATTCAGTGATCTCGGCATTCAGGTAAGCGTAGGTGAAGCCGATGTTCAGGTCGTCGATCGGGTTCCAGTTGCCTTCGAGCTCGAAGCCGGTGGTTTCGACTTCCGGCAGGTTCACGAACTGGGTCGATGCGGTTTGTGTGCCGCCGACGTTGGTGATGACGCTCAACGGCGCCTGGGCATCCGTGTACGTGTACAGGAACACCGCGGCGTTGGTGGTCAGGCCGAAGTCCGCCCAGGTCTGTTTCCAGCCCGCTTCGTACGAGTCGACGAATTCCGATTCCGTGTAGGGGTTCAGAGCAAAGCCGAGGTTGTTGAAGCCGCCGGCCTTGTAGCCGCGCGAGTACTTCGCGAACGTCAGCGTATCGTCCCACGGACGGTATTCTACGCCAGCGGTGCCGGTGACGGCTTCCCACTCGCCCTTGAGCGTGCGGACGCCGAAGCCGCGAGCATCAATGCTGGCGTCGTAGCCGACGACGGCCGGATCGGAATCCAGGACCGCGCCATACTGCGTGCCGGTGATGTTCGTGAACAGCGTTCCGCCGTTGGCCGTGCACAGGATGTAGCAACCGAGGAAGGCTTCTTCCTTCGACTGCTTGATGTCCTGCGAGTAGCGCAGACCGAACGTGAACTTCAGCTGGTCGTTGAACTCGTAGTCCGCCTGGCCGAAGACGCCGTAGGCGTTGAACAGGCTCGTGTTGCTGAAGTACTGCAGATAGCGGTTCGGGTTGGCGACAAGCGCGAGTGCCTGGGCCGGTTCGAATGGCCTCGCGGTACGCGGCGGGTTCAGATAGGAGTTGGCGATCGGCTCGTTAGGCAGGGTCTGGACCTGGCCCGGCTGTTTCGAGTTCTCCTGATAGGCATAAGCGCCGACGATCCACTGCAGCGGACCATCGCTGGTCGAGATCAGGTTGATCTCGTTGGAGAACAGCGCGCGGCTTTCCGCGTACAGGTTGATCACGTCCGGGTAGATCGTGCGCGGAGCGGTCGTGTAGCAGAACGCCGGGATGGCGAAGCCGGCCATAGCCGACGGCGTGTAGCCGGTGAACGAGGCAGGCAATGCGCAAAGCGGGTTGGTGGAGTTGACCGCGTTGTACGTGATCGAGTCGATCGCCGTGCCGTCGCCATCGCTCGCGAGCTTGTAATCGTAGAACGTGTAGCCGCCGACGTATTTGAGGTCGAAGTTGTCGAAGGAGTAGACGCCTTCGAAGATCGCCTCGTCATACTGGTCGAGCTTCGCCGTGGCGGCGTAGTTCGTGTTGTAGGCGTGCTCGCCATTGGTCGCGAACGGGTTGTCCGTGCGGTTGCCGGTCTGGGTGTAAGAGATCACCGCCGGGTTGGAGTAGGCGAACGCCGGGTTCGGGTTCACGCTGCCCGACGGGTTGAACGTGCTGAGATACGGCGAGGTCGAGAAGGTCGCCGTGGCTCCGCCCGGAGGGCCGGCCTTTTCGTAGCCCGAGTCAGCAACTTTCAGCCACCAGGTGAAACGGTCGCCGATTTCGCCTTCCAGCTGGCCCTCGTAGTAGTAGTCGTCGATTTCCCAGCCCTGGTTCTCGTTGGTGCCGTAGTTGAAGTCGATGCCGTCGCGCTGTTCGCGCTGGCCGGCGACGCGGTAGCGAACCGAGTCGGTGATCGGGCCGGACACGGCGGCGACGACGTTGTTGTAGCCAAAGCTGCCGGCGCCGAGCTTGAAGTCAATCGCGAGGTCGTCGGTCGGACGTTTCGAGATCGTGTTGATCGCGCCGCCGATGGCGTTGCGGCCGTAGAGCGTGCCTTGCGGGCCGCGCAGGACTTCGACCCGCTGGATCAGCGTCGCGTCCTTGCCGGCCATGACGGCGAACGGCGTGTAGAGGCCGTCATTGTAGTTGGCGACGCCCGGGTCAGCGCCGAAGCTGTTCGACAGGCGGCCGATGCCGCGCAGCGTGACGCGCTCGTTGCCCGGCGTGTAGGAGAGACCCGGCGTGACGTTCGTCAGGTCGGTGACCGTGATGATGCCGAGTTCCTGCTTGGCCTCGGAGGTGATCGCGGTGACGGCGACGGCGATGTCCTGGACTGTCTCTTCCCGCTTGTTGGCGGTGATGACGACGACGTCGCGGTCTTCGGTTTCGGCCACCGGCGGCTGATCGTCCGCCTGCGGGGCCGCACCCGTTTCCTGGGCCATAGCGGGCATCGCGATGCCCAGCGCCAGAAGGCTTACCAATGAAATACGATTTAGCTGCGCCATGTGCGCTGCCTCCCTATGGAAATGGTGCTCCCGCTCCGGCGCGTTTTTTGAGTTTTTGGACGCCGACGCCCCCGGAAATCCCGATTGAGTCTCCGGTGGACGCGATCTGAAACTGCGGTTTGCGGTATGGTGCGTCAACAGCGATATGGCCGCACCCTCGAAGATTTGAGAAGAATCGACTTGAAAGACACGGGTTTTGCCGCGCTTGCGGCAATAATCTGATGACTCCGAAGTGTTCGGGTGGATCACTGATTCGAATGATGGGTATGGCGTGAGCGCCCGAAATACGGGGGGAAACAGCCATTCCTGAATCGTCAAGCCTTACGTGGACGTGCGCGTGAGGTTGGCGTAGCGGCCGCCGGGTCTTCTGGCCAGTCGTGCTTCGGATAGCGACCTTTCATGTCCTTCCGCATGTCGTGGTAACCCCCGCGCCAGAAGGCCGGCAGGTCTTTTGTCACCGCGACGGGCCGGAATGCGGGGGAAAGCAGGGCGACCGTCAGCGCGATTCGGCCATCCGCGATGGCCGGGTGGACGGACAGGCCATAGGCCTCCTGCACCTTGCACTCGACCCTCGGCCCGCCCTCCGCCGCGTAGTCGATCTCGACGCTGCGGCCGACCGGCGTTTCCCAGCGGTTGGGGGCAAGGCGCGAGAGGTCGCGCGGCAGCGGCCAGTCGAGCAACGTGAGTGCAGCGTCCGCGATCTGTCCGCCGTCGAGGGCGTCGAGCGAGGCAGGGCTGTCGAGCAAGGGGCCGAGCCAGTCCTCGACCTGTTCGACCAGCGTGGCGCGGAAGTCCTTCGGCCAGGGATCGCCGATGGCTTCGCTGAGCAGGCCGATGCGGTGGATGACGCCTTCGAGCGGACCGGAGTTCTTCAAAAGGCCGAAGCCATTCTCGCGAAGCGCATCAAGCAACGCCGCACGCACCAGATCGGCAGTCGGCGAAGGCAGCGGCGTTTCTTCCAGCACGATCGACCCGATGCGCCGCGTGCGGCGGGCGCGGACTCGGCGGGAGGCGGGATCATATTTCGCTTCCTCCTTCGTCTCGACCGCGCCGGATTCCAGCGCTTCCTCTTCCGACATGCGGGCGGCGAGCGTCACGCGCAGGTCGGGTCCGGCGCCTGTCATGTCGGCGACGGCGAGCCATTGCTGGCGCGCCAGCGGATCGGTTTCGTCGAGCATCGCGCCGCGGCCGCCGGCCATGACGAAACGCCCCGGATCCGCCCCGCGCCGGCGAGCGATGCGTTCGGGGAAGCCGAGCGCGAGAATGGCCGCCGCCGAGTTTCCGCCACCGTCCTTGCCGCCGGCAGCCTTCGCCCAGCGCGCCGCGAGATCGCGCATCGCCTTGGCGCGCTGGCCGTTCTCGTTCCGGAAGCGCGAGAGCCGTTCGTCGAGATCGACGGAGCGTCCGCCAAGATCGCGCTCGCTCATCACGGCGGCGATTTCGGCGGCCAGCTTTGCATCGCCATGCTCGGCGGCGCGCAGAACCATCAGCGCGAGGCGTGGCGGCAGGGCAAGATCGCCGACGCGTTTGCCAAGCGGGGTGAGCTCTCCGGAGGTCGTCATGGCGCCGCCCCGGCTGAGGATGTTGCGGGCCGCGCGCCATGGCGTTTCGCGGGGCGGGTTGAGCCAGCGCAGGTCCCCCGGCGACTTCGCGCCCCAGCGGGCGAGATCGAGTGCGAGGCCGGTGAGATCGGCGTTGTCGATTTCTGGCGAGGGCGATTGCGCAAAGCCGCGCATCTCGGCTTCGCGCCAGAGGCGGTAACAAATCCCCGGCCCTGTGCGGCCCGCGCGGCCGCGCCGCTGGTCGGCGTTGGCGACGGCCAGGCGGATGGTTTCGAGCCGCGAGGAGCCGAGCGAAACATCGAAGCGCGGAACGCGGGCGAAGCCGGAATCCACTACGACGCGCACGCCTTCGATGGTGATGGCGCTTTCGGCGATGTCAGTGGCGACAACAACCTTGCGCGTGCCTGTCCGCGCTGGGGCGATGGCTTCGTTCTGCTCCTGCGGCGTGAGTGCGCCATAGAGCGGCGTGATGTGGACATCGCTGGCTACCGGGCCGATGCGGTCCACGGTACGGGTGATCTCGGCGACGCCAGGAAGGAAGGCGAGGATGGAGCCTTCCTCTTCGTACAGCGCCTTGCGGATCGCGGCGGCGACCTGATCCTCGAGGCGCTGGCGCGGTTCGTAGCCGAGATAGCGCGTCTCGACCGGCCACGCGCGGCCGAGGCTTTCGACAACGGGGGCGGGGAAGAACTCCTGCGTGAGATTGCCGGGCAGGGTAGCGGACATCAAGACAATGCGCAGGTCTTCACGGATGACGCCTTGCGCATCCAGCGCGAAGGCCAGGCCCTCGTCGGCATCCAGCGAGCGTTCGTGGAATTCGTCGAACAGTACAGCGCAGATGCCATCGAGCGCGGGATCGGACAGGATCATCCGGCTGAAGACACCTTCGGTCACGACCTCGATGCGTGAGTCTTTTGACGTACGCACGTCGAGGCGGGAGCGTAGCCCGATCGTCTGTCCGACGCGCTCGCCTATGGTCGCGGCCATGCGTTCGGCAGCGGCGCGGGCGGCGATGCGGCGGGGTTCGACAAGGATGATCTTGCGGCTGGCCGTCCAGCTTTCTTCGAGCAGGGCCAGCGGCACGCGCGTGGTCTTGCCCGCGCCGGGCGGGGCGGAGATCACGAGGCGTGTCTTGTCGCGCAGGTCCGATAGGATCTGCGGGATCACGTCCTCGATGGGAAGGTCCGACTTCGGCAGCATCGGTCCGGGTTATCAGCCGAAGGCGCGATGGTCGATCAGCACCTTTGCGCCGATGACGATCAGGATGAGGCCGCCGACGATCTCGGCGTTGGACCCGAGCGCTTTCGCGCCGGTACGGCCGATCATCACGCCAGCAGCGGAGAGGACGAACGTCACTAGCCCGATCACCGCCACGCTGACGATGATGGGAGCATCCAGCGTCTGTAGCGTGATACCGGCGGCGGCGGCGTCGATGCTGACGGCGATTGCGAGCAGGATCAACTTCCAGCCGCTGGCGACCGTCTCCTTGCCGGGATCGCTTTCCTCTCCCGGTGGATCCTGCGCGAAGCCCTCGCGCATCATCTTGGCGCCGAGCGCGGCCAGCAAGGCGAACGCGATCCAGTGGTCCACGCTTTCGATGACACCAGCAAAGGCAAGGCTGATCGCCCAGCCGATCAACGGAGCGATTGCCTGAGCGCCGCCAAAGGCCAGGCCGACGATAAGCGCGGTCCGCCAGACATTCGCCTTGACCACCGCGCCCTGGCCAAGCGCTACGGCGAACGCGTCCGCGGCCAGGCCGAAGGCCAGGAGGATGAGGGAAATCGACATTGCGGGCGGGCTAGCAGCCCGCGTGTGGGTCGGCAATGCGGCCGGACGCAGGTGCGCTGACAGTAAGCGTTTGCCGTCTGCCGTTCCGGGTCTATCCTCATCGTCACCGTAAGGGATGGAAGCCATGAGCTATGCCGTCGGTCCCGGCGATCTGGTTCTATGCGTCAATGTCGCGCCGAACCATGTCACGGGAGCGCCAGTGCCGCTCGTCGCCGGCGAGGCCTATCGTGTACTGGCGGTGATGGAGTTTGCGTGCCCCTGTGGGCGTTCTGATGCCCTGCTGGATGTCGGTGTCGACTTCGCCTGGTGCCAGACCCGCTTCCGACTGATGCCCAAGCCGAAGTTCGAGGCCAAGACGCGTAGCGCTCCGGCGCCGAAGGAAAAGCAGAAGGTACGTTGAGCAGACTTCCTACCTGCTGAGCTGCGCGACGATCTCGACATGCGGCGACCAGATGAACTGGTCGATGGGCGTCATGCGTTTCGCCTTGTAACCCGCGTCGAGCATGATCTTCAGGTCGCGTGCGAATGTGCCTGCGTTGCAGGAAACCATTGCGACACGTTTCACGCCCGATGCGGCGAGCTCGCGCGTCTGGGCTTCCGCGCCGGCGCGCGGCGGGTCGATGACGGCGGCGTCGAAGCGCTTGAGCTCGTCGCGCATCAGCGGGCGGCGGAAGAGGTCGCGCTTCTCTACAGTGACAGGCTTCAGCCCCTGAGCCTTTCGCGCGGCGCGATCCAGCGATGCGATGGCGGCCTCGTCGTTTTCGGCGGCATGGACGGTGGCGGATGCGGCGAGGGGCAGGGAGAAGGTGCCGGAGCCCGCGAAGAGATCAACCACCTTGCGGGCGTCGCCCACCGCTTCCTTCACCAGAGCGAGCATGGCGGCTTCGGATTCGGCGCACGCCTGCAGGAAGCCACCGGGCGGAGGCGTGAGCAATGCAGCGCCGGCGCGAAGGGCGGGGGTTGCGCGCTCCATGGCGACGTCGCCGTTGATCGACAGGCGCGCGAGGCCCAGTTCACCGGCAGCTTGTACTGCGCGGACACGCGCATCAGCCGGGAAACCACGCGCGACTCCGGTCAGTGCAACGTCGAAACCGGTGACGGTTTCAGTGACGGTGACCGTCAGCGCATCTTTCGGTGGTGCGCAGATAGCGGCGAGCGGCGCCAGCTTCGGAAGCAGGGCGAGAATGCCCGCCGTGACGACGACGCAGTCGGTGATCGAAACGATGCGATGGCTGCGGCGGCCGTGGAAGCCGATGGCGACTGTCTTTCCGGTGCGATGTGCAGCGAACACTGCGCGACGGCGCGTGCGGGGTGGGATCGCGATGACGGGATCGACCGGCGCGTCGATCTTCGCGAAGGAGAGCGCCGTGACGACTTGCTCGCGCTTGAAGGCGAGATAGGGCGTGTCGTTCAGGTGCTGCAGCGAGCACCCGCCGCATTCACCATAGTGCGAACAGCGCGCCGGATGGCGATCCGGGCTCGGCTTGACGACATCGATCAGGCTCGCTCGGTCGCCATGGATCTCCGCTGTCACCGTTTCGCCGGGCAGCGCGCCGGCCACAAACACCTGCCGCCCGTCGTGCTCGGCCACGCCGTCGCCCTGCGCGCCGAGGCGCTGGATAAGCTGGATAACAAGAGTGGCGGGCCCGTTCGGCATCGGCGCGATGAAGCAGGTTCCGCCGCCGAACGCCAGCCTTCGCTTGCGGCGGGAATCGTAACCATAACGCGACAAGTTCGGCCTTGAGGCGCATGCGGCCGCAAGACATGGTGCCGCGCATGTTGACGGCGGACGAACTGCAGATTCTCTCGACCAGCCTCGGCGTGGCCGGCCGCGCCGTGCTGTTCTCGCTGCCGGTGGCGATCGCGTTCGCGTGGGCGCTGTCGCGGCCGAATTTTCCGGGCAAGTGGCTGATCGACGCGATAGCGCACCTGCCGCTTGTTCTGCCCCCTGTTCTGGTCGGCTATTTCCTGCTGTTGTTGTTTGGCGTGCGCGGGCCGGTTGGTTCGTGGCTGCGCGACACTTTCGGCATCCAGCTTGCGTTCACGGCGGAGGGTGCGGCGCTCGCGACAGCAGTGATGGCGTTCCCGCTGATGGTGCGCGCGATCCGGCTGTCGTTCGAGGCGACGGACCGCGGCCTGTTCGAAGCCGCCGCCGTGCTGCGCGCGAGCCCTTGGGATCGCTTCTGGTCCATGGCGCTGCCGCTTGCATGGCCCGGCGTGCTGGCGGGCGCGGTGACGGCATTTGCGGCTGGCCTCGGTGAGTTTGGCGCGGTGATCACGTTTGCCTCCAACGTGGAAGGTCAGACGCAGACATTGCCGTTGGCCATCTATTCCGCGCTGCAGGTGCCGAACGGAGAGGAGACGGCGCTGCGCCTCGCCGCCATCTCGATGACCGCGGCGATCACGGGGCTGATTTTCGCTGAGCTGCTTCAGCGCTGGGCCCGGCGGAGGCTCGAAGCGTGAGCCTGAAGCTGAAAGAGGCGGTCGTCCGCCGTGGCGCCTTCTACCTCGCCGCCGATTTCGAGATTCCGACTGAAGGAATCACCGTCGTGTTCGGCCCCTCTGGCGCCGGCAAGTCGATGCTGTTGGGCGCCATCGCTGGGCTTCACCGCTTCGAGGCAGGGCGGATGGATTTCAACGGCAGGACGCTGGAGGACGCCGGTGAGAAGACGCGCGTCGGCGCCCACGATCGTGGCATCGGTCTCGTTTTCCAGGATGCACGCCTCTTCCCGCATCGCACCGTGCGCGGCAACATCCAGTATGCAGAGCGCCGTCGTCCCGCCGCGCGAAACGCTCCCATCACCGTCGAGGTCGCCCGGCGTCTCGAGATCGAGGATCTGCTGGATCGGCCCGTGCGAAACCTGTCAGGCGGCGAGAAGAGCCGCGTTGCGCTTGCACGCGCCATCGTTTCCGCGCCGGAGCTGCTGCTACTGGACGAACCGTTCGCCGCGCTCGATGGCCGCCGCCGCCGCGCCTTCATCCAGTTGCTGCGTGATCTTTCGCGCGAACAATCGCTGCCGATGATGATCGTGACTCACCAGGTCGAGGAAGTCGCCGAACTGGCCGACCAAGTGATTGCGGTGCGGTCCGGCCGCGTCATCGGATCGGGCAAGGCGTCGGACGTCATGCGCCGTACCGACTTCGCGGCGCTGCTCGACCGGCGGGATATCGGCGCGCGTGTCGATGCGACGGTGGTTGCTGGCGGGCAGGGCGGCGGCGTGTGGGTGAAGGCAGACAACGTGCTCCTCGCGGCGCAGGAGCCCCACGGCATTTCAGCGCGCAATGTCTGGCAGGGGAAGGTCGCCTCCATCCATCGCGAGGCCGACGGGTCGATCCTTGTTTCCCTTGTCACCGAACCGGGTTATATTTCATCACGTATAACGCCCGAAGCGCTGGCCGACCTCAAGCTCGAGGAAGGCGACACGGCCTGGGCAGTGGTGAAGACACACGCGCTCTAGGGGACTTCCGATGCTCAGGGCTTTGCGTCTGGCGGCTATCGGTTTCGCCGCCGCGATCCTCGCATCCTGCGGTCCAGCCGAAACGCCGAAGTCAGCCACGCCAGAGGCCGCCGTCACGGTCTTCGCCGCTTCCAGCCTTACAGATGTGATGAAGCAGATCGGCGATCTCTATGCGGCAGAGGGGCATCCGGCTCCTGTCTTCAACTTCGCCGCCTCTTCGGAGCTGGCCCGCCAGATCGAACAGGGCGCGGGCGCGGACGTGTTCATCTCGGCCGACGAGGCGTGGATGGACTATCTGGCTGAGCGCAGCCTGATCGATCCGGCCAGCCGCAAGACGCTGCTTACCAACACGCTGGTGCTCATCACGCCCTCGGACAAGCCGATCACGCTTACGCTCGCAGCAGGCATGGATCTCGCCGGGGCGCTGAAGGGCGGGAAGCTGTCCATGGCCAATCCGGAGAGCGTGCCGGCCGGAAAGTACGGCAAGGAGGCCTTGGAGAATCTGGGAGCTTGGCCGGCGGTCGAGTCGTCTGTGGTGCGTGCTGAGAATGTCCGTTCCGCCCTCCGTTTCGTGGAAGCGGGCGAGGCGGCGGCGGGAATCGTCTACGCGACCGACGCCAAAGCAGCCGGGGCCGCCGTCATCATCACCGGGACCTTCCCGGCCGACAGCCACACGCCGATCACCTATCCTGCAGCAGTCCTTGCCGGGAAAGGTGAGGGTGGGTCGGCTGGATTCGTTGCTTTCTTGAGCTCCGACAAGCCGAAAACCGTCTTCACGGAAGCCGGTTTCGGCTTGCACTGATAGATGGGAAACGCGCGCGTACCTCCCGCCAAAGTGAAGATTTTTCTGTCTTTGGGCGACAGGCGCCCCTACGGCGCCTAGTTGCCGTAAACGGCATGTCAGACCACAATGCACGCAGCAAGATCGCGCTACTTTTCACACATGCGCCTTGGGGAGAAATCCATGAAGCGTTCGCATAAGCTTGGATTGTTCGGACTGGGCCTCGCGGGAACCGTTTCCGCAATCGCTCTGGTCGCCATCGCAGCGCCGGCTCCGGCGCCATCGAAGATGTCGCTCGCGGGCACCCGCGTGGACAACTTCATGCTGGCTGACCAGACCGGCATGGGTCACGAACTCTACTACTTCAAGAAAGCGGATGCGATCGTCCTCGTCGCCTACACGCAGGGCGACAAGGTCTCGGAGCGCGCTGAAGCCGCGCTGATCAAGGTGCGCGACAGCTTCAAGGGCAAGAACGTCCGCTTCATGATGCTCGACTCCGGCGACAAGTCGAAGTTCAGCGAATTCGAAGGCAAGCCGGGTTCGGCCGAGATGCCGATCCTCTCGGACGAGCTGCAACTCGTCGGCCGCTCGCTCGGCGTGACGACCACGGGTGAAGCCTTCATCATCGATCCGAAGACCTGGAAGGTCGCCTATCACGGCCCGATCGACTCGACCTTCGCTGACAAAGCCGACGCCAAGGCGAATCTCACGACGGCGCTGACGGCTGTTCTGTCGGGCAAGGCTCCGCCGGTCGTCGAGGCCTCGTTCAAGGGTACGGCGATCACGTTCCCGGATCGCGCCAAGGCCGATCAGTTCAAGCAGATCTCTTATGCCAAGGACGTCGCTCCGATTCTCGAGGCCAAATGCCTCGCCTGCCACACGGAAGGCGGCATGGGCCCGTTCGCGATGGACAAGTACGAAGTGGTCAAGGCGATGTCGCCGATGATCAGGGAATCGCTGCGCACGGGGCGGATGCCTCCGTACCACTCGGACTCGCACGGCTCGAAATGGGTCGACGACATGCGTCCCACGGCCGAGCAGACCAAGACGGTCGTGAACTGGATCGAAGCCGGCGCGCCGCGTGGCGCAGGTGAAGACCCGCTGCCGACCGCCGCCAAGCCTGCTCCGAAATGGCCGCTGGGCGAGCCCGATCTCGTTGTGCAAGTCCCGGCGTTCGATGTGCCCTCCAGCGGCATCATCGACTACCAGGACCGCTCGAAAGCCACGCCCTTCACCGAAGGCAAATGGCTGAAAGCGGTTGCGTGGGCCAACGCCTCGCCGTCAGTGCACCACGCGCTCGCGGGCTGGATCCCGAAAGTGGATCCGAACGGCCGCGGTTTCTCGTGGAACGTCGCGCTCGGCGGCTACGGCCCGGGCGGCGCACCGAACCTCACGCCCGACTCGACCGGCATATATCTCCCGCCGGGCGGCTCGTTCGCATGGCAGATGCACTACACGGCGACCGGCAAGGCGCTGACCGACAAGACGGAAGCGGGCTACTACTTCTACAAGGAAGAGCCGACCTACATGCTCCGCCAGGCGTCGATCACCGACTTCTCGCTGGAAATCCCGCCGGGCGCCGAACGCCACCTCGAAACCGCGTACATCGAGATCCCGCAGGACATCCAGATCTTCGGCGCGCAGCCGCACTGCCACTCGCGCTGCTACTCGACGAAGCTCCGCATCCGCTACCCGGATGGCACGGAGAAGATGCTGCTGAACCAGCCGCGTTACGACTTCGCCTGGCAGCGTGAATACCACTTCGACAACCTGCTCGAGGTTCCGAAGGGTTCGCTGCTGATCGCCGACTACATCTACGACAACTCGGAAGCCAACGGCTTCAACCCGGATCCGAAGAAGAACGTGACGTTCGGCGAGCAGACCTCGGAAGAGATGCTGTTCACCTTCTTCCGCTTCCGCTTCAAGGGCGAGACGGTCAAGGATCGTCACGACGACTGGTTCCAGGAGCTGCAAGGCAACGTCGTGTTCGGCGCGCTGGACGACAATATCGACGGCAAGCTGACGGCGGCCGAGTTCCGCAACGACCCGCGCTTCAAGTCGGTCGTGCAGTTCCTGCCGATGGTCGACGCTGACAAGGACGGCGCGCTGAGCAAAGCTGAAATGGGCACCGCCATGAAGATGATGCAGCAAATGCGCGCTTCGGGTCAGGCTCCGGCCGCGCCCAAGCCGGATGCCGGCGCCGCCGCCATGATGGAAAACGCCACGGGGCAGAAGCAGTAGTCCGGCTTCTCTCCACTTGATCTACGAAACCCCGCCGGTCGCCCCGGCGGGGTTTTTGTTTTCAGTGGCGCGGGACCGCGCTAATCTGTGCCACTGGATTGGTCGGGGGTGCGGCTGTGAAGACGATGGATGAGATCGACTACGCGCTCGGCAAACGCATGATGATGATGCGGCAGGTCGTCGGCCTCACACAGGACGAGCTTGCGCGGCGCACCGGTATCTCGTTCCAGCAGCTCTACGAATACGAGCGCGGGCTGAGCCGCATACCGGCGAGCGATCTCTATGTTGTCGCGCGTGAACTCGGCGTTGACATCAACTGCCTGTTCGAAGGGCCGGACTATGTGCCGCGCGCCTCGCCCGCGAACGTCATCCGGCTGCGGCGGCACACTGAATGAGCATTCGGATTCATCCACGCATCACCGCGTGCTACCAGCTTGACGTGACGCTCGCGGAAGTCCCCAATCGATGCGGGGATGGATAGGCTATCATGACCACCGAGCGCGTGCGTCTCGCGGAATCGCTGCTGTCGTTCTTCGAGCTTACCGGCTCTGCCGGCTCGGAGAACGAGCTTCAGCGCGAGCTGATGGACACCCTCGGACCGTTCGGCGTCACGCATGTCAGCGCCGGCATCACGGCGGATCGCAACAGGCTCGTGAAGATCCGCTCGGAAGTGCGCGGCTTCGGCCGCTACAACGTGCCGTGGGCCGAGGTATATTTCGGTCAGCGATTGTTCCAGCACGATCCGATCCTGGCCTATGCTATCACCGCGCAGCGCGCCGACTATTGGGACCGCGCCGTTGACATGAAGCGCCTCACAAAGCCGCAGCAGGGCGTGTTCAGCATGGCCTCGTCGGTGGGGCTCAATGACGGCTTCCTCGTCCCGTCGGCGCTGTTCAATGGCGATGTCATGGTGGTGGCGTTCCAGGGCGAGCGGATCGACCGCAACCCGCATGTCGAGGCTGCCATGCGCGCGTTCGGCATGTATTACGGCGCGGAGGGGCAGCGGCTGGTCACCGGTAGCCAGCTCAAGGCTGGAGCGTTTGCGAGCCTCACACAGCGCCAGGTCGAGGTGCTGCACATGTCCGCGCTGGGCAAGAGCCAGCCGGAAATCGCTGATCGCCTCGGCATCACGATCAACACGGTCGAATACCACCTGCGCATCGTCCGCCAGCGCCTCGGCGCCCGGAACACGACGGAGGCCGTGAGCCTGATCCACGCCGCCCCACGGAATATGTTCGCTTCCCACGGAATCCCGTAGGCCCATGACCTAGGCCTTTTGGCGAGGCTCTCCCTACCCGACACGGGAGGGAACCTTGCTCTGCCATTGCGTCACGCCAGCGAACCGCACGCGCTACTCGCGCCAGCTCGAAGAAATGCACCGACAGCGGCACGCTTTCTTCGTCGAGAAGAAAGGCTGGAGCGAGCTCCGGCGCGATGACGGCCTCGACATCGATATCTACGACGGTGAGGAGACCGTCTATTTCCTTGTGCTCGGCGACATGGGCGAGGTTTTCGGTTCGTGCCGCATCAATCCTACCTGGTCGCGCCACCAGCTTGAGCCAGGCGGCCCACTGCGCGAGCGCTTCGCCCAGCGCGACATTCCGAGCGGCCCGAAGGTGTGGGAATGCTCGCGCATGCTGGGCGGCGACAGCCGCCGCGGCCGCGAACACGCCACCGAGACGTTCGTGCGCGTGATGGTCGCCATCGGAGAGTTCTGCCGCCGCCGCAGCATCGCGGAGACGATCTCGATCCTTGAGACCTCCGCGATCGCGATGTTCCAGACCGCCGGCTATCGTTGCGAACCGCTCGGCATCCCAGAGCGCTACCAAACGGACAAGGGTCCGGCCGAAGCGTTGGCGGTCATCATCCGCCGCGCCGGCGGGACATCAGCCGCCCAACTGCGTCAGGCGTTCGACTTTCCGGGCCCGGCCATGGTCGAGGCGCCATCGGTTCGCGAGGACGCGCACGCCTACGAGCCATTCTACCCGCTGCTCGAAAGCGCCATGGAGATTCGCACCGAAGGCGGCCGTCAGGTCGCGCTGGAGATGATCCACACCGTGCTGAACCAGGAACTGGAAGCGCGGATGGAAGCGGGCCGGCGCATGCAGGCGTAGCGGCATTTATCAGAGGTTTGGGAGTGGACGGGCCGCGATCCCGCCGGGCAACCGGCGGGATCGCTTCTTCCGCGCGCCGATTCAGCCGTATAACCCAACTTGCGCCGGGGGATTGGAACCCCGGCCTATCGACCTATCTCCCGTGACAGCGCCCTGGGTGGACGGCGAGTTGCGCGAGATGGGGACTGAACAGGGCGGATGTCGGCAGTTGAGACTTTGACCAGACAAGCGGACGACCGGGGCGGCATCGACATTCCCGAGGCGGAGCGTTTCCGTCTCCTCGTCGAGGCGGTGACCGACTACGCCATCTATCTGCTCGATCCCGAGGGGCGGGTCGCAAACTGGAATTCGGGCGCTCACCGCATCAAGGGCTACACGGCCGACGAGATTGTCGGCCAGCACTTCTCGCGCTTCTATACGCCCGAGGACCGCGACGCCGGTGAGCCGCAGCGCGCGCTCGACACCGCGCGGGCCGAAGGCCGCTACGAAAAGGAAGCCGAGCGCATCCGCAAGGACGGTAGCCGCTTCTGGGCTAGCGTGGTCATTGACGCCATCCGCAACGACAAGGGAGAACTCATCGGCTTCGCCAAGATCACGCGCGACATCACCGAGCGTGTCCACGCCCAGAAAGAGCTGGAGCAGGCGCGCGAGTCATTCTTCCAGTCGCAGAAGATGGAATCGCTCGGCCAGCTAACTGGCGGCATCGCGCACGACTTCAACAACCTGCTGATGGCGGTGCTTTCCAGCCTCGAGCTGCTGCGCCGCCGGATGCCTAACGACCCGAAACTTGTGCAGCTGCTCGACAATGCCGTGCAGGGCGCGGAGCGTGGCGCCGCGCTCACCCAGCGCATGCTGTCCTTCGCCCGCAGACAGGATCTAAGCCCCGGCCCGCTCGACGTGCCCGGCCTGATTGCGGGCCTGCAGAGTCTGCTCGAAAGCACGCTCGGCCCATCGATCGCGATCTCTACCCGCGTGCATGGCAAGGTCCGCTCGGCCAACGCCGATGCGAACCAGCTTGAGCTCGCGATCCTCAATCTTGCAGTGAACGCACGCGACGCGATGCCGTCCGGCGGCTCGATCACGTTCGACATCAGCGAGGAACAGGTCGGGGAGGATGAAGCCGATCTGGCGGCCGGCGTCTATGTGCGCCTGTCGATCACCGACACAGGCGAAGGCATGGACGAGGAGACGCTCGCGCGCGCCGCCGAGCCGTTCTTCACTACCAAAGGTGTCGGCCGCGGCACCGGCCTCGGCCTGTCGATGGTCCACGGCCTCACCGAGCAGCTTTTCGGCCGCCTGAAGCTGAAGAGCCGCAAGGGCGAAGGTACGACGGCGGAGCTCTGGCTGCCTGTTTCGGAAACCAAGGCGGGCAAGGCGCCGGCCCCCAGCACAATCAGGCAGACGCCACCGGTCGCAACGCGCCCGCTCACTGTCCTTGCGGTCGATGACGACGCGCTCGTGCTGATGAACACCACGGCGATGCTGGAGGATCTCGGACACAAGGTGCTCGAAGCGTCCAACGGAGCCGAGGCGCTCGCCATTCTCGGCGCACACGATGACATCGACCTGGTGATCACTGACTATGCGATGCCGCGCATGACCGGCCGCGATCTCGCCGTCGCCATTGCGGAGAAGCGTCCGGGGCTGAAAGTAATTCTGGCCACCGGCTACGCGGAATTGCCAACGGGCGCCGCCATCGATGTGCAGCGCCTGCCCAAGCCATTCGGCCAGCCAGAGTTGGCGCGCGCGATCGCCCAGGCCCGAAAAACCTAGTCCTCAGTACTCGGTGAAGAACTCGGTTCCGACATAGCGGATCTGGAAGTGCTCCCAGTTATACTGGATGAAGCGCTTCGCGTGGCCTTCGGCATCCGCCTGCGATGCGAACCTGCGATATCCCAGCCAAGTTCCGTCGCCGAGCGGCAGTGCGCCCTGTTCGCGGGCGAGCTGCTCGTACTTCTTCGGCACCTGCCAGCGATTGCGCCAGTGGCCGGGTTCGGTACGCAGCGCCTCGGGCGCTGCCTTCTGGCGGGTGATTGTCTTCGTGCCGGAGGCCAGGTCTGGTTGTCTCACGGCACTCATCCCATCGGGGAAGAATGGCTCCCTGAGCTGGACTCGAACCAGCGACCATTCGATTAACAGTCGAATGCTCTACCAACTGAGCTATCAGGGAGCACGGTTGGAGGCGGGGGTATAGCTGCCGGGGGTTTGGCGTTCAATAGCGCCGGCGCCGGAAATGCTGCGCTGAAGCGTCCATTCACATCGAAAATCGTGTGATCCCAAAGCAAAAGAAGAGGGCGGGAGCCAGAGGCTCCCGCAAAGGCGTTTGGGTGATGGTGGGGTGTCTTCAAGGGAAGACAGGGCCAACATGCTCCGCGTCGGTAAACGAGAGGTTAACGCTGACCGGATCGCTAAAATTTCCGGATTTGCGTTGAGATTTGGGGGGATGGAGGCCTCGCCCGGAATCGAACCGGGGTGCAAGGATTTGCAGTCCTCTGCGTCACCACTCCGCCACGAGGCCTCATACAAACAGCCGCTGGCGGGGCGACTGTCCGGCGCGTTGCGCCGGTTGGTGCGTATGCTAAGAGCCCCGGGCGCACAAGACCCCGGCGATATGGCTCGAGTCTGTGCATAAATAGGGGCCCGTCCGTGGATCTGGAAGCCGCGCGAACCGCGATGATCGACAGCCAGGTGCGCGTCAACGACGTCACCGACCGCAGGCTGATCGCCGCCATGGCGGCCGTTCCGCGCGAGGTCTTCGCGCCGGCCAGTCTCCGTGCTTCGGCCTATGCCGATATCATGGTGGAAACCGGTCCCGGCCGCTGGATGATCGCGGCCCGCGACTGGTCGAAGCTGGTCAACATTGCCGCCATCCGCGAGACGGATCGCGTGCTCGATATTGCTGGCGGGACCGGGTATTCGGCCGCGGTGCTCACCCGTGTCGCCGCTAGCGTGGTGGCGCTGGAACAGGATGAGGCCGCAGCTTCGGCCATGCGCGACGCGCTCGCTAAGGCTGGCGCTGCCGGCGTCGAAGTCGTTTCGGGTCCGCTCAAGGCGGGCTTCCCCTCCAAAGCTCCGTTCGACGTGATTATCGTCAATGGTTCGGTCGAGGAAGTGCCGCAGGCTTGGCTCGACCAGCTCGCGGAAGGCGGCCGGTTGTCGGTGGCTGTCGCCGAGGGCGGCATCCGCCGCGCCCGCGTCTACACACGCTCCGGCGGCAAGACCGCGTGGCGCACGCCGTTCGACACAGCCATCCCCCTGCTGCCCGGCTTTGAAAAAGCTGCGGAATTTCGTCTTTAGGGCGAATTAGGGTCTTCAGCATCAGCCTCCGCGCGCTGTCGCATGGTCACGATCCCGCGTGACGTGAGACAGTTTCGTTGGCTAGGACCCTGCCGGGGACCTGGCGGTTCGAGGGAGTCGGCTATGAGAATTTTCGCAGCACTGGTGCTGATGGCGTCTGTTTCGTCGCCCGCACTGGCGCAGGCCAGCCGTGACACGCTGGCGGATGCGGTCGGCTCCGCAATCTCCAACAACCCGACGCTGATGGCAGAGCGCAAGACGCGCGGCATCGCCGACGAGACGCTGAATCAGGCCAACGCCCAGATGGGCCCGCAGCTGAACCTCAGCGGCAGCTTCGGCACGCAGAACACGCAGGTCGGCCGTCAGGTGACGACGCCGTCCGGCACATTCCCGCTCGATGGGCGCAACGAACGCGCGCAGGTCGGGCTTGAAGCACGCCAATCGCTCTGGTCAGGCGGCACACTGACGGCGCAGCGTGATGCGGCGCGCGCCGGTGTGGATGCCTCGCAGGCCCGCTTCATCAATGCCGAGCAGGAACTCGTGCTCGCTGTAGTCACCGCTTTCGTCGACGTGCGCCGTGGTGAGCGCGAAGTCGAGATCCGCGACACCAACGTGGCATCGCTGCGCCAGCAGGTGAAAGCCGCGAAGGATCGCTTCGATGTCGGCGAAGTCACGCGCACCGACGTTTCACAGGCCGAAGCGCAGGCCGCGGCTTCGGACGCCCAACTCGCCAACGCCCGCGCCAGCCTCGCTCGCGCCCGCGCCATCTACGAGCAGATCGTTGGCCGCGCGCCGGTGCAGTTGGCAGAGCCGCCGCCCGCGCCAGTGCTTCCGGGCACGCTGGAACAGGCAATCGGCGAGGCGCGCGGCGCCAACCCCAACCTGCTCGCCGCCATCGCGCAGGAGCGCCAGGGCGAGCGCAGCGTCGACGCCGCCAAGGGTTCGCTGTCGCCGCAGCTCGACCTCGTCGGCAATGCCGGCCTGACGGAGACCTATTACGACGACAGCTTTCGCGACACCAATGTCGGCGTCGTCGCCGAATTCCGCTGGCCGCTGTTCAGCTCGGGCCTGCTGGAGTCCCGCACGAAGGGCGCACAGCTCGAAGCCGACCGCGCCCGTTACCAGCGCATGGCGATCGAGCGTCAGGTGACCGCTGAAACCACCACCGCGTGGCACGCCGTCATCGCCGCGCGGGAGGCCATCACCGCCTCGACCAGCCGTGTCGCCGCGGCCGAGATCGCACTCGAAGGCGCGACTCAGGAACTCGCCGTCGGCACCCGCATCACGCTCGACGTCCTCGACCAGGAGCGCGAGCTTCTCGAAGCAAGGCTGGGACAGGTTGACGCGGAACGGCAGGCCTACATCGCGACGCACCAGCTTCTGGCCGCGATGGGGCGTTTGAGGCCGGAATCCATCGGCAAATAGCGATTGCCACCGGCAATTCGCATTAACCAATTCGACACCATAGGCCTGTCTATTCATTAATCATGGACGGTCGGGAATCACGTTCCTTCTCCGTCCTTCCGATTTGAACGAGGACGGCGATGTCTGCGGACCAAGCTCAGCGTGAGCCGACCATGGAGGAGATTCTCGCCTCCATCCGCCGGATCATTTCTGAAGAGGACAAGCCTGCCGAAGCCGGCGGTGACGTTCTCGATCTCCAACCGCCTCCGCCGCCCGTCGCGGAAGTGAAGGCGCCGCCGCCGCAGCCGGCTCCAGTCGCCGCTCCGCCGCCCGCCCCGAAACCCGAGCCTGTCGTCGCCAAGGCGCCGCCGCCGGTATTCGAAGAGCCCGCGCCCGCGCCGCCGGCTATCGAGGACGACTTCATGATCGTCGAGAAGCAGGACGAGCCGCCCGCGCCCGCTCCGGTCTTCACGCCGCCTCCGGCGCCGAAGGCCGAATGGACGCCGCCGCCCGCGCCTGTCGCCCCGACCGACACACTGACTAGCGCCCCCGTCGCCCACAGCGCCGCCGGCGCTCTCGGCAAGCTGATGGGCTCGATGATGGTCTCTGGCGGCGGCACGCTGGACGATGTCGTCCGCGAGCTGCTCAAGCCGATGCTGAAGGAATGGCTCGACGCCAACCTTCCTCAACTCGTTGAAGCCGAAGTCGCGAAGGAGATAGATCGCATCCGCCGTCTCGCCCGCTAGGGCCTGACACGGAACCGGTCGCCGGTAGGAGCGACACAAAACGGACTTGGTCTGACCCAACGAAATACAATCACAGGGCGCACCTTCACCGGTGCGCCTTTTGTGTTTCCGGATAGCCTTGTGCTGAGGCGGGGAAAGGCGGAAGCTTCCCTCGTGGTCGTCAGGGGGACTGCATGACCAACATCTTCCTCTCTTACTCGCGCAAGGATGTGAAGGCCGCCGACCGCATCCAGCGCTATCTGGAAGCGCGGGGCCTGACCGTCTTCCGCGACATCGAGATGGGCGCGGGCGAGAACTGGGTGAAGAAGACCAGCGAGATGCTGCGCTCCACGCGCGTCGTTCTCGTTCTCTGGTCCCGCAACAGCGCCGCCAGCGACAATGTCAGCCACGAGGCGATGATCGCCAAGGAGTTGGGCAAGCTCGTTCCCGCGATGATCGACGACGTGCAGGGCATGGACCTGCCGATGGGGCTCAGTGTCGTCCAGTCAGCCGACTTGCGGGACTGGCGAGAGCCCAACTCAAACGGCCTTGAACGCCTCGCCGCCGCGATCGAGCATCAACTCAAGGAACCGCTGAAGCTGGGGCCGAAGCGCAAGCAGAAATCGCCGTTGCCCTCGGCGCTGACAGGCGTGGCCACGGCCGTCATCCTGGGCGTCGCCGGCTATGTCTTTCTCACCAGCCAGCCGCCCACTGCGCCGCCCGTCAAAACCGCATCGGCAACTCCGCTCTCCGCGCCCATTCTCACAACGGACGCCCGCGACGCCGCCGACATCGATCCGCCACCTGCCGGGGACGACCTAGTCGCTGACGTGACCGCCGTGCCCGGTCCCCATGTGACAATGCTCGACCTGAGCACCTTTCCACTCTCCGTGCAGACCGCAGTCAACGATGCACGTCTCGCCGAGAGCGCCGCGCTGGCAATGGCCGAGCAAGCCGGGAGAGCGGCGGATGAGGCGCGCGCACAGCAGGCCGCCGCGAAATCCGGAGCTACCGGAACCGCACAGCGACGCATGGGCGCAAACCTGGTCGAAGGGCAGATCGTCGACGGACGGTTCAACGGACATGCCGTCGTCACGGTCGAGGACGGCGACTTCAAGGGCGACAGCTATCTCGGCCAGATCGCGAACGAGATGAACCAGGGCCTTGGCGTATATGAGTATTCGCCCGCCAATCCGAAGTGGGTTTCGGTGCGTTATCGCGGTGAGTGGAACAAGGGCACGCTCAACGGGCTCGGCGTCGTCGAGTTCCGGGGCGGCGGGACTTACGCGGGCTACTTCCGGGACGGCAAGATGTCGGGAATAGGTGTCTACCGGGACAGCGAGGTCGTCTACGAAGGCGGCTATGAAGGTGGCCGCAAGCATGGCGTCGGCATCCGCTGGACAGCCAGCGCGGTCGATGCCGGCACATGGGTGGACGGCAAGTTCGCCGGCCGCCTGATCGAATAGGGATCGTCAGCGCTCGACCACGCGCACAGTGTAGCCATCGATCGCCAGCTCCATCCGCTCGCAGTTCGCGAACGGCCGGCGCAGCTGGCGGTCGATGAACAGGCTCATGGCGGTGAGGTCGCTGACCTCGGGCTTCAGGATCAGCAGCTTCAGGGCCTGCATGAACTGGCCATGCGAGATGACGATGGTGAGTTCGTCTTCGAACTCCGTCAGATCGTCGACAAACGTCCGCGCCCGCGTCAGCAGATGCGAGAAGCTCTCCGCCCCGACGCCATCGATATGCGCCGGATCGAGCTTCGCCCAGTACGCATCGATCCACGGCTTGCGGTCCGCCCATGATGTGCCGACGCAACGCGCCGGGTCGAGATAGGTGAACTCCTGGATCGGCCAGACCTCGTTGATGGCGTCCGCAAACCGCGCATCGATGGGCTTGGCCGTGTCGATCGCCCGGCGGAAGGGCGAGGTGACGATCCGCTGCGGCGCCTCGGCCAGCTTCCAGGCCAGATCCCGCGCTTGCCTGTGGCCGTGCTCCGTCAGCGGAATGCCTTCAGGGTCGAGCGTCTTGCCCCCGGCATTGGACAGGCTCTCGGCGTGGCGGAATACCCAGACGCGCTTGGTCATGGCCCGAACCCCTGCCGGTCCCGCGGAGGGATGACAAGGGCCCGGCTGCAAGCTATCCGCAGGGGCATGATTGACGATCGTTTCGACCATAAAGCGGCCGAGCCGCGCCTCTACGCCGACTGGGAAAAGTCAGGCGCGTTCAAGCCGTCCGGCGATGGCGAACCCTATTCCATCGTCATCCCTCCGCCGAACGTCACCGGCGTGCTGCACATGGGCCATGCGCTCAACAACACGCTGCAGGATGTCCTCATCCGCTACCACCGCATGCGCGGGCGCCGCACTTTGTGGCAGCCGGGCACCGACCATGCAGGCATCGCCACGCAGATGGTCGTCGAACGGGAGCTCGCGAAGGAAGGCAATATCGGCCGCCGCGAACTCGGTCGCGAGAAATTTCTCGAGCGCGTCTGGGCGTGGAAGGAAGTCTCGGGCGGCTCGATCACCAACCAGCTGAAGCGCCTCGGCGCCTCCTGCGACTGGAGCCGCGAACGCTTCACGCTCGACAAGGGCCTCTCCGAAGCCGTCACCAAGGTCTTCGTCGAACTCTACCAGGAAGGCCTGATCTACCGCGACAAGCGCCTCGTGAACTGGGACCCGCAATTCCAGACCGCGATCTCGGATCTCGAGGTCGAGACGCGGGAAGTGAAAGGCCATTTCTGGCACCTGCGCTATCCGCTGGCCGACGGCACGATCTACAAATACCCGACACAGGTCGATGAACTCGGCAAGCCAGTCGTGTTCGAGGATCGCGACTACATCGTCGTCGCCACCACACGTCCGGAAACGATGTTGGGCGACACCGCCGTCGCCGTGCATCCGACCGACGAGCGCTATGCGAGCCTCATCGGCAAGCAAGTGAAGCTGCCGCTCACCGGCCGACTCATCCCGATCGTCGCGGACGAATACGCCGACCCGACCAAGGGCACCGGCGCCGTGAAGATCACGCCAGCGCACGACTTCAACGACTACCAAGTCGGCAAGCGCCACAAATTGCCAATGATCAACATCCTCACGGATGACGCGCATCTCAACGCCGACGTGCCCGAAGCCTATCGCGGCCTCGAACGCTTCGCCGCGCGCAAGAAGGTCGTCGCCGATATCGAGGCGCTCGGCCTGCTCCACGCCATCGAGGACACGAAGATCCAGCAGCCCTTCGGCGACCGCTCGCAGGTCGTCATCGAGCCGTATCTCACCGACCAGTGGTATGTGGACGCCGCCACGCTCGCCAAGCCCGCCATCGCCGCCGTCGAGAAGGGCGAGACGAAGTTCGTGCCCGAGAACTGGGCCAAGACCTATTACGAATGGATGCGCAACATCGAGCCGTGGTGCGTCAGCCGCCAGCTCTGGTGGGGCCACCGCATCCCGGCATGGTACGGGCCGGACAAGAAATTCTTCGTCGCCTACGACGAAGCCGGCGCGATGGCGCAGGCGAAGAAGCACTACGGCAAGGATGTCGAACTGTTTCAGGACGAAGACGTCCTCGACACCTGGTTCTCGTCTGGCCTCTGGCCGTTCTCGACGATGGGCTGGCCGGGTGACACTGATCCGGCGCTGAAGGAATTCTACCCCGGCGCCGTCCTCGTCACGGCGTTCGACATCATCTTCTTCTGGGTCGCCCGCATGATGATGCAGGGCATCCACTTCATGGGCGAGGTGCCGTTCAAGGACGTCTACATCCACGCGCTGGTCCGCGACGAGAAGGGCCAGAAGATGTCGAAGTCGAAAGGCAACGTCATCGACCCGCTCGAACTCGTGGACGAGTTCGGCGCCGATGCGCTGCGCATGACGCTCGCCGCCATGGCCGCGCAGGGCCGCGACATCAAACTCGCGAAATCGCGCGTCGAAGGCTACCGCAACTTCTCCACCAAGCTCTGGAACGCCACCAAGTTCGCCCAGATGAATGGCTGCGAGCTGAAGGCTGGATTCGATCCCGGCTTGGTGAAGCACACGCTCAACAAATGGGTTGTCTCCGAAGCCGTGCGTACGACGAAGGCGGTCGAGCAAGGCATCCAGGACTACAAGTTCAACGACGCAGCCGGCGCGATCTATGGCTATGTGTGGAACGTCGTCTGCGACTGGTACATCGAGCTGACCAAGCCGATCTTCATGGGCACGGACGAGGCGGTGAAGGCCGAAACCCGCGCCACGATGGCCTGGGCGCTCGACCAGATCGTCCACCTGCTGCATCCGTTCATGCCGTACGTCACCGAGGAACTGTTCCAGGAATTCGGCAAGGCGATCGGCCGGAAGGAATTGCTGATCTCGCGCAACTGGCCGTCGCTCGATGAAAAGCTGATCGATGCAGCGGCCGATGCCGAAGTGAACTGGGTCATCCGCCTCATCACGTCGATCCGCTCGACGCGTTCGGACCTGCGCGTGCCCGCGGGCGCGAAGGTCCCGCTTACGCTGGTCGGCGCCTCGGCGGAAACGGAAAAGCGCCTCGCGACCTACCAGTCGCTGATCGAGCGTCTCGCACGCCTCGAAACGGTATCAGTCGCAAAGGAAGCGCCGAAGGGTGCGATCCGCATCGTTCTCGACGAAGCGACCGCCTGCCTCGACATCGCCGCACTGATCGACCTCAAGGCAGAGATCGCGCGCCTGGAAAAAGAGATCGCCCGCCTCACCGGCGAGATTTCCGGCATCGACAAGAAGCTCTCCAACGAGCAGTTCGTCGCCAAGGCCCCGCCCGAAGTCATCGAGGAACAGCACGAACGCCGCACGGCGGCGGAGGCTGCGCTGGTGAAGCTCGGTGACGCGCTCGAACAGTTGAAGAGCGCGGGCTAGCGCGCAAGAAACAACACGAAGTAGCCTCTCGCCGGCGACTGACGCCGCGTTGTGCGCAAGAACATTGCGCGCCTTCACGAAGTTGCGCCGCAGTACTGGACGTGGCCACCGCAATGCGGGAAATCGGGGCCGATGGAGGCCCCGATGCGCGCTTTGATTCTCGCAACCGCAGCGTTCCTGGCGTCCTGCACCAGCATGGAGCCACCCGTGGCAAAACCTGAATGGACGCTCCTGATCCACGGCGGCGCCGGCGTGATGCGCCGCGCCGAGATGACGCCGGAGATGGACGCCAGCTACCGCGCCGGACTCAACGATGCGCTCGATGCAGGCTCGAAGGTTCTGTCCGGCGGCGGTTCCGCGCTCGATGCTGTCGAAGCCACTGTGCGCGTGCTTGAAGACAACCCCAACTTCAACGCCGGCAAGGGCGCCGTGCTCACACGTGAAGGCGTCGCCGAACTCGATGCCTCGATCATGGATGGCCGCGACCGCCGCGCCGGCGCCGTCGCGCAGGTCCGCACCGTCCGGAACCCGATCCGCGCCGCGCGTTACGTGATGGAGCAGAGCGGCCGCGTGATGTTCGCCGGCCCCGACGTGGACGAGATGGCCGCCAAGGCCGGCCTCGATATCGTCCCCCCCGAATACTTCATAACGCCCCGCCGGCTCGAAGCGCTGAAGCGCGCCATGGCCGGCACGTTCGAGCCGATGGACCGCTACGGCACTGTCGGCGCCGTCGCGATGGACAAACAGGGCAACCTCGCCGCCGCCACGTCCACTGGCGGCATGAACGCCAAGCCTCCGGGCCGCGTCGGTGACAGTCCGATCATCGGCGCCGGCACCTACGCCGACAACGCCTCCTGCGCCGTCTCCGCCACGGGCGATGGCGAATACTTCATCCGCGCCAGCGCCGCCCGCATGATCTGCGCCCGCGTGCAGATGCAATCGATGAGCGCCGAGCAGGCCGCGAAAGCCACGCTCGACGAGGTGAAAGCTCTCGGCGGCACAGGCGGTGTCATCGTCCTCAGCCATGACGGCTCGACCGCGCTCAGCATGAACACCGAAGGCATGTTCCGCGGCCACGCGGACGCCACCGGCAAGCGCACCGTTGGCATCTACACGGACGAGTGACGCTTCACCTTGCGCAAGGCTTGTGAGCATGCGCTCGCAGGTCCATGGTGTGCGTCCAACGGAGGCGCACGATGCAGAAACGCAAGCTCGGAAAGTCCGGTCTTGAAATCGCGCCCCTCGTCCTCGGCGGCAACGTCTTCGGCTGGACCGCTGACAAGGCCTCATCCTTTGCCGTGCTCGACGCCTTCGTCGATGCTGGCTTCAACGCCGTCGACACCGCCGACGTCTATTCCCGCTGGGCGCCGGGGCATCAGGGCGGCGAATCCGAAACCGTGCTGGGAGAATGGATGAAGGAGCGCGGCGCGCGCGACCGCATCGTCCTCATCACCAAGGTCGGCAGCGAGATGCCGGCCGGCAAGGGGCTGAAGGCCGCCTACATCCAGTCCGCCTGCGAAACCTCGCTGAAACGCCTGCAGACGGATCGCATTGATCTCTACTTCTCGCACTTCCCCGACAAGGAAACACCCATCTACGAAACGCTCGAAGCGCACCAGCGCCTGATCGATCAGGGCAAGGTCCGCGCCGTCGGCGGCTCGAACTACGATGCTGCCGGCCTGAAGCAGGCGCTCGACGCCGCCGGTGGAAGCAAGGCGCGCTACACTGTCCTGCAACCCCACTACAACCTGCTCGTCCGCGACCAGTATGAAGGCCCGCTGGAAGACCTCTGCGCGAAGGAGGGTCTCGGCGTCATCCCGTATTTCGCGCTCGCGTCCGGCTTCCTTACCGGTAAATACCGCTCCGAAGCCGACCTCAAGAAATCTCCGCGCGGCGGCCGCATGAAGGATCTCATCAAGGGCCGCGGCCTCGAAATTCTCGCCGTGCTCGACAAGGTCGCCGCCGCCCATGGCGCAACGCCCGCACAGGTCGCGCTCGCCTGGCTCATGGCGCGCCCGAGCATCACCGGCCCCATCGCTTCCGCCACCAGCGCCGCGCAGTTGAAGGAACTAGCGCCTGCGGCCGAACTCAAACTCTCCGCCGACGACATGAAGACGCTGGATCTCTAAGGGGAATACGATGGCCGAAGCACAAGACCTGCTGGTCAAGCGCACAGCGCTCGCCGAAACGAAGCTCGCGCCCACCGCGCCGCTCGAACTCGCCGATGGTGAGGCGGCCCTGCGCGTCGATCTCTTCTCGCTCACCGCCAACAACGTCACCTACGGCGCGTTCGGTGACTTCCTGAAATACTGGCAGTTCTATCCCGCGCCGGATGGTTGGGGCCGCGTCCCTGTCTGGGGCTTCGCCACCGTCACGGAAAGCCGTTCGCCGAACGTGAAGACCGGCGAGCGCTTCTACGGCTACCTGCCCATGTCCACCGCGTTCAAGCTGAAGCCTGGCCCGCGCCGCCACGGCTCGTTCGCTGATGAGAGCGCCCATCGCGCTGGCCTCGCGCCGGTCTACAACAATTATGTGCTGAACGGCGAAGACGCGCTCTATACGCCGGAGACGGAAGCGCTCCAGGTCCTCTTCCGTCCACTCTTCATCACGTCCTTCCTCATCGACGACTTCATCGCCGACAGCGGCTTCTACGGCGCGAAGCAGGTCGTCTTCTCCAGCGCCTCCGCCAAGACATCCTACGCCGCCGCCCAGCTGCTGAAGGCGCGCGGGCAGGTGAAGGTGATCGGACTCACATCGCCCGGCAACGTCGCCTTCACCGAGAAGCTCGGCTTTTACGATAAGGTCGTCGCCTATGCTGATATCGCAAAGCTCGATGGCTCCGTGCCGACGGTCTTCGTCGACATCGCCGGCGATGCAGCGGTGCGCGCCGCTGTCCACCGCACGTTTGCCGACAACCTCAGATACTCCTGCGCCGTCGGCGCAACGCACTGGGATGTCCCGCGCCCCGAAGAAGCACTCCCCGGCCCACAGCCGCAGATGTTCTTCGCGCCCAGCGTCGTGCAGAAGCGCATCGCCGACTGGGGCGGCGCCGCCTTCCAGCAACGCGTCGGCGAAGCCTGGCGCGCCTTCCTGCCCACCGCCAAAGCCAACACCAGCGTGATCGAATCCCGTGGACTCGAAGCCGCTGCACGTGTGTTCGGCGATCTTGTCTCCGGCAGGTCGAAGCCGAACGACGGCCACGTCATCCGCGTGAGCTGAAGAAGGTAATCATGCCGGAATTTCTCCATCTCGCCTTCCTCCGGCCGCTCGCGCCCATCGCGTGGCTGGCGCTCAGGCTCTATGTCGGCTGGTTCCTGATCGTCGGCGTGTGGGACAACGTCACTTCCGCCGAACGCATGACGGAATTTGAGGGCTTCCTCCGCAATCTCAACTGCCCGATGCCGGAAATCGCCGCGCCCACATCCGTCTATGCGCAGCTGCTGATCGGCGTCCTGCTGATCCCCGGTCTGCTCACGCGCTTCGCCGGCCTCCTGCTCGCGTTCAACTTCATTGTCGCGGTCGTCCTGCTTGCGGGTAGTGGAGCAACCGAGCGCGACCTGTTTCCGCCCGCCATCCTGATCTTCGTCGGCTTCCTTCTCGCGGCGCAGGGCGCAGGGGCATTCTCGCTCGACCGTGTGCTTACAAAGAAGGCGTGAGGGCGCGCCCGCTGGAATGACAGCGATTACAAGGCGTCCGCCCCGTTAATCGGAATCGCACATCGCTATGCTAGGTCAGACGCATGACCCGCCTCGAAGCCGCCATCGATCGCCTCCGCGCCCTGCCGGAGGGCGAACAGGAAATGATCGCTGCCGAGATCGAACTTCTTCTCTCCGAGCCTGCCTCTCTCCTCACGCCTGAGCAATGGATCGAAGTCGAAGCCGAGCTCGACAGCGACGACGGCGTCCGTCTCACCCACAACGAAGTCATGCTCCGAATGCGCGCGAGGTTCGGCCGATGAACATCACCTGGCGTCCCCGCGCTGCTGCCGATTTCGAACGCCTGATCGCGTTGTCCGGCGAGGGACATATCGCCAACGCCTCGCGCGACAAGTCGCTGCTCGAGAACCGCATCCTTCAGCTCGTCCGCTTCGACCAGCTGGGCCGCAAGTCCCGCCGCATCGGCGTCCGCGAGCTTCCCGTCGAGGGCACGCCCTATGTTGTGGTCAACCGCCGCCTGGACGATGAGCTGCTGATCCTGCGTATTTTCCACAACGGCAAGGCGACTCTGGGCTAACTGGCGCCCGCCGCCCGCTGGTGTATGAAAAGCTGGGGAGCAAGCGACTCGGGGCGGCCATGGCGGACAAGCAGGAAATCCTGACGATCGATCAGGCCATGGAAGGCCTGCCACAGGATTTCGGCTTCTTCGCCGAGGATTTCCGCACAAACCTGCAGCCGAAGCTCGCGGCGCGCGAAGCGGATCGCATCGCCGCCGTCAACCGCCAGCGCAACTTCACGCTCATCGGCCTCGGGCTGGGCGTCGCCGCCGCCATCGCCATGGGCATCTTCATCCGGGGCGACAATGAGTTCGACGGCTACATCTTCGGCGTGGTGCTCGCGGTGTGCATCACCGGAGGCATGTTCGCCTGGGGCTCCATGGCGCTCGGCAAGCTGGCCAAGGAAACCAAGCTGATGCTGATCGAGCCGGTCAGCGGCGAGTTCGGCATGGAATACCAGCTCGCCCCCGGCCAGCCGCAGGACATGCAGACCTTCCGTTCCCTCGGCCTGGTCCCCGGCTGGGATCGCGCCAAGTACGAGGATCGCCTCACCGGCGCGCGCAACGACACGCCGTTCGAGTTCTTCGAGGCGCATCTGGAAGAGAAGCGCACGACGACAGACTCCAAGGGCCGCACGCGCACGACATGGGTCACGGTCTTCCGGGGCCAGTGCCTTCAGGTGAAGTTCCACAAGGAGTTCAAGGGCGTCACCAAGGTCTATCGCGACATGGGCATGCTCAACTTCTTCGCGAAGCTCGGCCAGCTCGGAAAAGGCCAGAAGGTCTCGCTGGAAGACCCGGTCTTCGAGAAGGCCTTCGAGGTCTATTCGACCGACCAGATCGAAGCCCGCTTCATTCTTACGCCCGACTTCATGGAGCGCCTGCTCGGCCTCGAGCGCACTTTCAAGGGCAAACAGGTGCGCTGCGCCTTCGCGGGCGGCGAGATGCTGCTCTGCTGCGAGGGCAAGAACCTGCTCGAGCCGGGCTCGATGTACCGCAAGATGGATGATCTCGGCCGCGTCCGTGAAATCCTGCAGGACTTCGCGGCGATCTTCCTCCTGATCGACGCCATGTCCCAACGCCTGACGCCCGACGCCCTCCGCGGCCCGAACGGATAGGGCGTCGCCCGCCCCCGTTCCCCCCTCGCAAGAATCCGCAAGCATTGCTTAGGAAAATCGCGCTATCGGCGGAATACACCTCATCGTCAGGGACGTGACTCGATGAAAAAGCCCTTCCTGGAACGCGCCCTCGAAGGCGGCCTGTTCCGCGCCCGCTGGCTCATGGCGCCGTTCTATGTCGGCCTGATCGCGGCTGTCGTCGCGCTTCTGGTCGTGTTCTTCCAGGAACTGTTCCACCAGATCCCCATGCTGTGGACGTTCGATCCCGTGACCCACGCCTACGCCATGACCGCTGACGACGCGATCATGCTGGCCTTGTCGCTGATCGACCTGTCGCTCGCCGCCAACCTCGTCGTGATCGTGATGTTCTCGGGCTATGAGAACTTCGTCTCGAAGATCGACACCGGCGAAAACGAGGACCGCCCCGAATGGATGGGCACGGTCGATTTCTCCGCGCTCAAGCTGAAACTCGTCGCCTCGATCGTCGCCATCTCGGGCATCGCCCTGCTGAAGAGCTTCCTCGCGCTCGGCGACGGCGGCGAGTTCGATGCGGTCGCCCGCGACAAGCTGATGTGGCAGGTGATCGTCCACGTCACCTTCATCGTGTCGGGCGTGCTGCTGGCCCTGATGGACTGGCTCACCGGCCATCAGAAGGCGCACTGATCGCCAATCCTGATCCCGAAAGAGAAAAGTCCCCGTCGACAGAGCCGACGGGGACTTGAGGGTGATTCTCGGGGGAGAGAATGATTGTGTTGTCGTCCCCCGCGGCGCCGACCCCGGGACCACAAAGGGGCGATGACGGGATTGTTTGAGGCGCAAATGCGGCGTCATAGTTGACGCAGCCCGTAGCACGAGCCCGTATTCCTCGAAGGAAGCCTGCACAAGACAGGGGGAAACGCATGAAGTTCACGCTGCGTATCGCCGCCCTGGCCCTGTTCGCCGCAGCGCCGGCAATCGCGCAGGGAACGCCCGAAGATTACAAGCGCGCCGAGGAACTCCGCACCCGCTTCTTCGGCCTCGTCGAAGGCATCGCCGACGAACCGAAGTTCTCTGAGGACTCGAAGACGCTGGTCTATCGCCGCTCGCTCACTGGCGGCGGCTACGACTTCGTTCAGATCGACATCGCAACGCTCGCCCGCACGCCCGCCTTTGACCAGCCCGCCATCGCGAAGTCTCTCGCCAGCGCCACGGGCCGCCCCTGGCGTCCGCACAACCTGCCATTCGCCAGCTACTTGCTCTCCACCGACCGTGCGTCGATGGAGTTCGAAGCCTCAAATGCAAAATGGCGCTGCCTTTTCGTCGACTCGTCCTGCGAGAAGCTCGAAGACCTCAACCGCCCGCCGCCGCTCGTCGGCATGGCCCCGCGCAATCCCATCGGCACGGGCCGCACCGACAACCCGGACAACATCCCATCCCGCGCGCCCGACAACAATTCCGAAGCCTTCATCCGCGACCACAACATCTTAGTCCGCACCTTCGCCACGTCGAGCGAGCGTCAGCTGACCACCGACGGCGCCGCCGACAGCTCCTACGTCATCACCCGCGACAGCTGGTCGCCGGACGGCAAGTTCCTCGCCGTCTCCCGGACGAAGCCTGGAGAGGAGCGCTACGTCCACTTCGTCGAAAGCTCGCCGGAGGCGCAGCTTCAGCCCATCCTCACCGAGATGTTCTACAACAAGCCCGGCGACCGCCTTACCGAACGCCAGCCCGTGCTGATCGACGTCGCCACCGGCGCAGCCACCATCATCGACCGCAAGCTCTTCCCGAACGCCTACTGGCAGTCCGAACCCAGATGGTGGAAAGACGGCCGCGGCTTCTACATCCGCTACAACCAGCGCGGCCACCAGACCTACCGCGTCATCGAGGTGAACCGGCAGGGCGCCGCCCGCGCCATCATCGACGAACGCTCGCCTACCTACATCGAATACAGCTCCAAGCTTGTGTTCGAACCCGTCAACGACGGCCGCGAGATCGTCTGGATGTCCGAGCGCGACGGCTGGTGTCACCTCTATCTCTATGACGGCGTCAAAGGCGTCGTGAAGAAGCAGATCACCAAGGGCCCGTGGGCCGTCCGCGCCGTGGTCAATGTCGACGAGAAGCGCCGCGAGATCACCTTCACTGCCAACGGCATGAAGCCCGGCGAGGACCCGTATTTCGTCCACTACTACCGCATCAGGTTCGACGGCACGGGCCTCATCGCGCTCACCGACGCGCCCGCCACCCACACCGTCACCTTCTCGCCGGACTATTCCGTCTATGTCGACACATATTCCCGCGTCGATCTCGCGCCCGTCACACAGCTGCGCCGGTCCGCCGACGCGAAAGTCCTGCTCGAACTCGAACGCCCATCCACCGCCGCGCTCGCCAGTGCAGGCTGGTCGCCGCCCGAGCCCTTCGTGGCGAAGGGCAGGGACGGCAACACCGATATCCATGGCGTCATCGTCAGGCCGACCAACTTCGACCCCGCGAAGAAATATCCCGTCATCGAGAACATCTACGCCGGCCCACAAGGCGCCTTCACGCCCAAGACCTTCCTCGCCTATCGCTCCATGCAGGCGCAGGCCGAACTCGGCTTCATCGTCGTGCAGATCGACGGCATGGGTACGAACTACCGTTCCAAATCCTTCCACGATATCGCGTGGAAGAACCTGAAGGATGGCGGCTTCCCGGATCGCATCCTCTGGCACAGGGCCGCCGCCGCGAAATTCCCATGGTACGACGCAACCCGCGTCGGCCTCTATGGCGGCTCCGCCGGCGGACAGAACGCGATGGCCGCGCTGCTCTGGCACAACGATTTCTACAAGGCCGCCTGGGCCTATGCCGGCAGCCATGACAATCGCATGGACAAGATCTGGTGGAATGAACAGTACATGGGCTGGCCCGTCGGCCCCGAATACGAAGCCTCCTCAAACGTCGCCCATGCGGCCCTGCTGAAGGGCAAGCTCGCCCTTGTCGTCGGCGAGCTCGACACCAACGTCGATCCGTCCACCACCTTCCAGGTCGTCAACGCGCTCATCAAGGCCGGCAAGACGTTCGACTTCATCTTCCTGCCAGGCGGCGGCCACGGCGAAGGCGGCCAGTACGGCGAGCGCCGCCGCTGGGACTTCTTCGTCGACGCGCTGCTGGGCGTAGACCCGCCCGATCGCAACACGCCAAAGCCACCCGCTATTGCGCCGCCCGCCGCGTCGCCCGCCGACACCAACGCCAACGTCTCCGCACAAGCGCAGTAGCTTCCGGTTGCTTCGCAAACGGCCCCTTCCGTCAGTCGCTGCGCGCCTGCCACCTTCCCCACTGCGTGGGGCAAGACTTCTCCACGTTGCAGCAACGCGAAGAAGTCCTCCACCGCCAAAGGCGGGGGAGGTGGATCGCCGCGCCTTCGCGGCGAGACGGAGGGGGTTGCCCGGGAAGCGGGCGGACGACCTTGCCAACCTGATCAAATAAGATTACACTAGTAATCTGAGCGATCCGGAATCAGGAGGCGATCATGGCCATGCAGGCTGGCAATCTGCGGGAAGGCGAACCCACGTCCGAAATCAACACCACGCCCCTGATCGACGTGATGCTTGTGCTCTTGGTCATGCTGATCATCACACTCCCGCCCCAGCGCCACGCCGTGAAGATCGACACGCCCGTTCCCTGCGAGGGATGCGACAAACCGATCGAGTTGCCCGACCCCATCCGCATCGCTGTCGATTTCGACGGTCGCATAAAATGGAACGACGTCGAGATATTGCGCGATGAACTTCGCCGGCGCTTCGCCGCCGAATCCCGCCGCGACATTCCCGCCGAGGTTCACATCCAGCCGCATCGCCTGGCGCAATACGGCGTCGTCGCCCACGTCATGGCCTCTGCCCAGCGCGAAGGCCTGAAGAAGATGGGCGTCGTGGGAGGAACCTGATCTGGCTATCGATTGAAGCGGAACGCGCCCCCCAACCTGTCATCCCGGCCGTAGCGAAGCGGAGAGCCGGGGCCCACTCATCCGCGTCGACAAGGTGAGAAGTGGGTCCCGGATAGCGCTGCGCGCTTCCGGGATGACAACCCGGCGCTGTCGGAGGATCGGTGAGCCCGCTAGCGCCCCAGCGCCATCGCAATCGCCCGCTCCACCGGCGATGCGCCATCCAGATCCGGTCCATCCTTCCACCCCAGCCCCGGCTGCGCGATGAAGCGCGGCTCGCGCCCGTGATGCGCCTGCGCCGCGTGCACCATCAACGGATGCAGCAGCCACACCGTGCCGGCCTCTCCGGTCGCCAGCGCCACTTCGCAATCGTCGCTCGAGGCAAAACCTTCCTGCGCCAGATCGGCCAGCGATATCCCGGCCTCGCCATGCGTCACCAGTTGCCGCGTCATCGGCATGTGCGAGCCCACGCGCACGCGCGTCGGCGCATCGTCCGGCCCGCAGTCCGAGAACAGGAACAGCATCAGCATCGACCGCGCTCGCGAGCGATAGTTCACACGCCACTGGAAATAATCCTGCGACGCGGGATCGTTGTCCGGCGGAAAGCTCGCATCGACATGCCAGCCATCGTCCCACGGCGTGCCGATCGGAAACCGCACCACCATCGTCCCCATCGCGCCCGGCAGAACCCACCGCCCCCCGCCCGCCAGCTGATCCAGCGCCCCATGCAACCGCGCCGACCCCAACACCTCCCGAAACGGCGCATCCGCATACATGCCCAGCCGCATCACCGGCTCTTTCCAGTCCTCCGGCCGATCCGGCGACAACCCCAGATCGCGCCACAGAATCGCCCGGCAAGCCTCCGCCGTCGCCCGCGAGAACGCGCCCTCGAGCTTCACGAAGCCATCGGCGATGAAATGGTCGAGCTGCAAAGCACTCAGGATCATGCGCGGGTTAGCAGCCATACTTGCTTGATCAACAGGGCGACCATGTATCGGTCGTCGTGTCGGAGTTGTTGATGACTTTCAAATTGAAAGATCGCGCATCTGCTGACGCGAAATACTCGGGCGCGAAGATGTAAAGATCGCCGATAGCGCTGCTGTCTGTCGCGCTGTCGACACGAGTGCGAGTGCCTCCATCGCTGTCGGAAGTGATCTCATGCACAAATCGGCTGTTCGGCGTCGAGAATACTAGCGCGCCGCCCTCAAGCGTCACATTGGGGCCGTCCGCACACGCAACGCCGTCCCAGTTCCAGCGTCCTGCCATGCGCACGGAAAACCCCGGCCCAACGCCCAGCACCGGCGCCGGCGGTATTGCTCGCTGTCCGTTCGGGCACACGCCCAGCGTCGGCACGGAGCCATCGAGGCATGTCGCTTGCGGTGCAGGCGTCGATATCGCGCCGCTGACCTCCGGCACACTCGCCGCCACTTGCGGCGCCTGCTGCTGCATCATGAACCACGCGGCGCCAGCGACTACCGCCGCGATGCCGATCAGCGCCACAGTCGTCTGCGCCTTGGGCGACATGGTGCCAGCCGCCTTCGCCGCCGGAGCGGAAGCCGCCGCTGGCGCAGCCCGCTTGCCCACACGCGCCGCGATCTCATCCACCAGCTTCGCGACCCCCTTCGAATTGGCATCGCGCCAGTCGGTGAGGTTCACCGTCTGCACCATGTAGAGCCCCATCGGCAGGTCTTCCGCCGCGATGGGGTCAATCATCGCCGGCAGAAGTTTCTCCGCCTTGCGCGCCACCAGAGCCTCGTGCCGCACATTGTCGCTCTTCACGCTCGCGCGCGACCACAGCACGACGGCCACCTTGCACGCGTTCAGCTTGCCCCGGATCCAAGTGTCCCAGTCCTGTCCCGCGGGCGTCTCCTGGTCCCAGAACACGTCGATGCCCCGCGCGGACAGCGCCGCCTGCACGCGCTCGGCCGCCGCGCGGTCCTTGCTGGAATAGGAGAGAAAGACGTCTGCCATCGGGAATCCCCACGGCCACGATACCACGCGCTGCCCGTCGCGAAACCGTCTCCGGTCAGCCTGTAACGCCGTCGACGCCCATCAACACGAAGAAGTCAGCCGCAGGCTTCCATCCCTCGGGTAGGTGCTGGTTCGCCGCCGCCGGAACATGCAGCAGCACGGCGTCCTGGTCGTAGAAGCGCAGCCGGGCGATCTCCTGCACCTTGTAGTCCTTCAGCCGATCGCCCTGCAGCCAGCGTGTGCTGCCGTCGGCGAGGTTCGCCGGCCAGCCGCCGCCGTCCTCGTTCAAGTGCGCCTTGATCTCGTCGATGCGGTCGCCCCAGCCCGCCGCCTTCACGGCGGCGTCGACCTCCGCCGTCCAGTCCGCCGCCGCGAAGATCATGGTCGGGTCGCTGATCGCCGCGCCGCCGGTCGCGCACCCGCCCGCCAGCAGCGCTACAGCCAGCGCAATCGCCTTCACCAAATTCATCGCAAGCTCCCCGTCAGTCCGCGAACGTCCCGATCACCGGCACATGGTCCGACGGTTTGCCCAGCACATCGTCGCCGCGCACCTTCCGGTGGATCGCGATCGATTTAAGCCGGTCCACCGCCTGCGGCGAACACATCAGGTGGTCGATGCGGATGCCCCAGTCCTTCTGCCACGCGCCCGCCTGGTAATCCCAGAACGTGTATTTCTGGATGCGCCCGTCGCGCTCCATGAACGCATCGGCATAGCCAAGATACTGCAGCTTCCTGAACCGCTCGCGCGTCGCGGGCGCGGCGAGGGCGTCCTCCGCCCACGCACGCGGGTCCCAGCAATCCTCATCGCGTGGAATGCAGTTGAAGTCCCCCGCCAGCACGACCGACTCTTCCAGCTCCAGCAGCTCGGAGGCGCGCGCGATCAGCCGGTCCATCCAGCGCAGCTTGTAGTCGTACTTGTCCCCCGGCCGCGGATTTCCGTTCGGCAGATAGACGCTCGCCACGCGCATCGGCTTCGGGCTCTCGACGAGCACTTCCAGATACCGGCTCTGCTCGTCGCCATCCGCATCCGGCAGCCCCCGCACCTCGTCCGAGATGCGATGCTTCGACAGCACCGCCACGCCGTTATATGTCTTCTGCCCGAACACCGCGCAGTTGAACCCCAGCGCCTCGATCTCCTCGCGCGGAAACTTCTCGTCGACGCACTTGATCTCCTGCAGGCACCAGACATCCGCCTCGCAGGTCTTCAGCACGTCCAGCACAGTCGCCAGCCGCGCATTGACGGAGTTCACATTCCAGGTCGCGATCTTCATGGCGCCTTGATACCGGAGTCAGCCCGAAACGGAAGCCTGCGCGGACGCCCTCGTCCTTCGAGACGGCCTGCGGCCTCCTCTGGATGAGGGCTACTCCACCGCCGGACGTCTAGCCCTCATCCTGAGGAGCCGCGAAGCGGCGTCTCGAAGGACGAGGGCGCGCTCACAGCCCCAGCTAGAACCCCCGAAACTCCACCACCTCGCTCTGCGGCGCGCGATCAGCATAGAGCCCGTTCGCGGGCTCCTCCGGATCCGGCACGCCCAGCGCGATCCCGGCATAGACCATGTGGTTGTCGTCCAGCCCAAAATACTCGGCCAGCTCCGGCCGTATCCGTGCCCAGCATTCCTGCATGCACGTGCCCCAGCCGCGCTCCTCCGCCAGCAGAGCGATGGTCTGCATGAACATCCCCATGTGCGCCCACTGCCCATGCCCCATGCGCCGGTCGATGATGAGGAACAGCCCCACCGGCGCGCCGAAGAAACGATAGTTGTTCACGAACCACCGGATGCGCCCCGCGCGATCTTCCTTCGGAATGCCGACCTTGGCGTACATCATCTCGCCAACGCGCTTGCGCCGCTCGTTGTAGACGGGGTCGATCACGGTCAGGTCCGGATAGACCGGCCTGTCGCCGGGCACCGCGCCCATCGGGTCCGCCGCCAACACGCGCTGCGCGATCGCGATGATCTCGTCCTTCGGCTTGCCCGCAACCGCGATCACTTTCCACGGCTGCAGGTTGCCCCCGGATGGCGACCGCTGCGCCGTCTCCAGCAACTCCGCCACGGCCTCCCTGGGCAAGGGCTGGTCGAGAAACCCCCGCGTCGAGATCCGCTGTTTGATCGCCTGAGACACGTCCATCGCTGTTCCTCCGCAGGTTGACCATAACGTCAACCTGCGTCGTGAAAAGCTCCCGCTAGGGAAGGGACGATAGGTCATGCTGCTCCGGTCACGAACTATATTTCGAATAATTTCGAAATAGGTGTTGACCTGCCTCACGACCTGCCCGAGATATATTTCGATGAAACTCGAAAAAGCATCCGCGCAGCTTGAAGCGCTCGGGAACCCGGTGCGGCTCAGGATCTATCGCATGCTCGTTCGTGCGGGCGTTGATGGTCTTCCTGTCGGCGCGGTGCAGGACAAGCTGGGAATGGCCGCTTCCACTCTGTCGCATCACATCAAGCGACTGGCGGACACCGGCCTCCTTACGCAGGAGCGTCAGGCAACCAGCCTCATCTGCCGCGCCCACTATCCCGCGATGACGGCCCTGATCGGTTACCTCTCCGACGAATGCTGCGCCGATGGCCGGACGGAAACTCCCGCCGCTGCGTGCGCGCCTGCATCGTGCTCCACGAAGGCCACGGCATGACACAGCCGGACCTTCCCGCCGCCGCGCTCGATCACCTCCGCCTGCCGGACGTGGCAAAACTCCGCGCGCCGTTGTCGACGCACAAGCCGCGCATCCTGATGCTCTACGGCTCGCTGCGCGAACGTTCCTTCAGCCGTTTCCTGACGCTTGAGGCGGCGCGTCTGCTCGAGCATTTCGGCGCTGAGGTGAAGATATTCGATCCCGCCGGCCTGCCGCTGCCGGATGATACCCCCGCCAGTCACCCGAAGGTTCAGGAACTCCGTGCGCTCAGCGCGTGGTCGGAAGGGCAGGTGTGGACGAGCCCGGAGCGCCACGGCGCGATGACGGGCGTCATGAAATCGCAGATCGACTGGATTCCGTTGTCGGTGGGCTCCGTCCGGCCGACACAGGGCAAGACGCTCGCCGTCATGCAGGTCTCCGGTGGCTCGCAGTCATTCAATGCTATCAGCCAGATGCGTATCCTCGGCCGCTGGATGCGGATGGTCACCATTCCGAACCAGTCCTCCGTCGCCAAGGCCTGGCAGGAATTCGACGAGCATGGCCGCATGAAGCCCTCGTCCTATTACGATCGCGTCGTCGACGTGATGGAAGAACTCATGAAATTCACGCTGCTGACGCGTGATGTCTCCGCATACCTGACAGACCGCTACAGCGAACGACGCGAAAACGCCGCGAGAAGCGAACGCGTTCCGCTGGCTGCGATCTGAAGAATGGCTGGGCGCGCGGGGGACGAAGAATGACCGCCGAAGAAGCGGCGCCTCCGCGCGTCACGCCTGCCCGTTCCCTGTTCACCGCCGCGCTCGGCGTTGGCCAGATCTGCTCGTGGGGCTCGATCTACTACGCCTTCCCGCTGATAGCCGAACAGATCGAGGGCGATCTCGGCTGGTCGCGCACATCCATCTACGGCGCCGCGACAGCCGGCCTGCTGCTCGCCGCCGTGGCCTCGTACCCGATCGGTCGCGCCATCGACCGCGGCCATGGCCGCCTCATCATGACCGGCGGCTCGATTCTCGCGGGGCTCCTCTTCCTCGCCTGGTCGCAGGTCAACGATCTTGTCGGCCTCTACGCGATTGTCGCCATGCTCGGTGCGCTGCAGGCGGCGACGCTCTACGAAGCCGCCTTCGCGGTCTCCGCCCGCCGCTTCGGCGCAGGTGACGCGCGCGGGGCAATCATCGCGCTCACGCTTTGGGGCGGCTTCGCATCCACGGTGTTCATCCCGTTGATCCAGCTGATGATCGATCTCGGCGGCTGGCGCACCGCGCTTGCCGGTCTTGGCTTCATCAATCTCTTCGTCTGCGCCGGCCTCTATGGCTGGGCGATCAGGCCGAAGGCGGATCGCGTGCAGGCGATCGCCATCCCGCCGGGGCAGGTCGCGCCCGCGCACGTCCGCAAGGCGATGGCCTCGCCGGTATTCTGGGCGCTCGCCCTGGCGTTCACCGCGCACGCCGCCGCGTTCACCGCCTTCACCTTCCACCTCTACCCGATGCTGCTCGAGTTCGGCTTCTCCACCTTGGCCGTCGTGGCCGCCATGGCGCTGATCGGGCCCGCACAGGTTGCCGGCCGCATCGCCGTCACCGTCTTCGCCGGCAAGGCGTCGATGCGGCGCATCGGCTCGTGGGTCGTCCTCGGCTTTCCTGTCGGCTTCGCCGCGCTGGCTTTCCTGCCGCCCAGCTTCGCCCTCATCATCGTGGTCACGCTGATCTACGGCGCCGCCAACGGCATCCTCACCATCGTGCGCGGCGCGGCCGTGCCAGAAATGCTCACCCGCGAAAGCTACGGCGCCGTGATGGGCGCGATGAACACACCCGCCACCCTCTTGCGGGCGCTAGCTCCCCTCGGCGCCGCCGCGCTCTGGTCCGCCACCGGCTCCTACGACGCCGTCATCCTCGCCATCCTCGCCGGCACAATCGTCCTCGCCGCCGGCTTCTGGTCCGCCGCCGTGCTGTCGAACCGCCGCTGAGCCGGACCGCTCCCCCAAATCCGGCGAGAACATGGCGGCCACCCTTAAACATTCTTCGTTTGACCGTTCCGGCGGATCGCCGTGAGCCTGCGGCTCAGTCAGTTCCGGAGGGTCGCGAGATGTCACAACCCATGATTGCAGCGCTGATCGGCGTCGGCGTCGTCAGCATCGTGCTGCTCTGCGTGCTCAGTCTCATGCGGCCCAAGCGCATCACGCTCGCCGATTATCCCGAACTCCCGGCCCCGCCGAAGGAAGACGGCCCGACAATGAACGCTTGAAGATTTTCCTCCCTCGCTGCAGGCGGGGGAGGTGGATCGCGCGCATCGCGAGACGGTGGGGGGAGCCGCGTAGCGGCCGGAGTTCCCGGAACCCATCCCATCCCTGACGGGTTCAATCTCCGCCCTGTTCCCGGAGGCGGTTATGAGGACATTTGCAGCGACACTTGTGGCGGTGTGGGGGATCTGCGCGCTGACAGCGTGCGAGTCGGCGGGCGGGCAGCAATATGATGGCGTTTCGCGCTTCGCAGGCGCAGCGACGCCCTATTACGGACCGGGAAGCCCGCCGCGCGAGCCTTCCCCGACGCCTTCGCCCGAACAGCCAAACCCGGGCGTTCCGGGTCCTGTCCCGGGCTCGGAGAGCGGAAACATCTGAACCTGGATCAGTCGCCTGAGTCAGTGGGGGGCAGGAGATTCTGCAGTAGACAACAAACCGTTGCAGAGCGTTCAGGTTCGCCTGCGAAACTGTTCATATGAAAATGCGTCTCGCTCTGCTGGCTGTACCTGCCGCTTTGATCGGCCTGTCGGCCTGTTCGACCTATGGATACGGCTATGGCGGCTACGGCGGTTATAGCGACTACGGCTACGACGACGGATACGGCTACAGCGACTACGGGCCGAGCTATGGGTATGGCGGCAACGACATCTGGTACGACGCGTACTACGACAACCACTATGGCAACGTGTACGGCGGCTACTGGGGGTCGGATAACTACTTCTGGTACCAGACCATAGTCGGTGGGCCGTACTATCGCGACCACGACCACCATTTCCGCCGCGACCATTACAACGGCTACAGCCAGCGCCGCTACCGCGACAACCGCGACAACCGCAACGACCACGACCGTGGCGGCGGGCGGGGCAATGATCGCGACTGGGACCGTGACCGGGACCGCGACAATGATCGCGACCGGAACACCTACCCCAACCTCTTCTCCGGCCAGAACAACGACCGGGACCGCGACCGCAATCGCTCCAACACAAGCCCCGCGCCGCGCAACAACACCGGCAACAACAACATCGACCGCTCGCCCCGCAACGCGAACAACAACACCTGGTCCCCGCCCAATAATTTCAACGGCCAACGCCAGCCGCCGTCGCGCGTGAATCCGTCGCCGCCGCCGCTGCTGGGTGGCGGTCAGCAGGATCGCGACGGCGATCGTGGAAACAATCGCGGCGGTGACCGCGGCCGGGACAACGGACAGCGTGGCGGCCAGAACCAGGCCGCGCTGCCTCCGCCGCAGGCAGCGCCGCCGAACCAGTCGCCGCCCTCGCTGTGGAACAAGCCGTCCGCTCCGCGCGATCGCGGGAATGACGGCGATCGTGGAGGACGCGACAACAATCGCGGCCAACAGCAGCAGAACGCCGCTACCCCGCCAGCACCGGCGCCAGCGGCGGCGGCTCGCACGGATCGTGACGACAACCGGAATCAGGGCGGAAACCGCTACAATGCGCCCAAGCCGAAAGACGATGACGGCAAGGACGATCGCGGGCGCGGCAACGGACGCGGCGGCCGGCCGGGCTAGGACCTAAACGGAGAAGCTGGTTCCGCAGCCGCAGGCGGACGTCGCGTTCGGGTTGTGAATGCGGAACGACGCGCCAATGATCTCTTCCACGAAGTCGATTTCCGAGCCGGCCAGGAATGGCCGGCTCGCTTCGTCTATGGCGACCTTCGCGCCATCACGCTCGAGGACAATATCGTCAGCATTCGCCTTGTCCGCGAACCCGAAGCGGTAGGAAAAGCCCGAACACCCGCCGCCGATCACCTCGACGCGCAGCATCGTGCCAGCAGGCTGGCCAACCGTGATCTTGTTGATCCGGCGGGCAGCCGAGGCGCTGAGGCCGATTTCCGGGGTCTGGGTGGCCATATCCGTCATGGGTGTCAGATATGAAGCTTTGGGCCCCAAGGGAAGACCGGCCCTGAAGGCCAGTTCGCTGGTCAGGCGCATTGCGCCGGGTCGGCACCCCTCGTTAAGCTGGCGCAGCTTGCAGGGGTGCGGCGACCGCGGGGGCGGCAATGGAAACTGATGGCAAGGCGGGTGGTGGCGCCCAGCGCTATGCGGCTTTCATCAGCTACAGCCATTCCGACGATGAAGTCGCGGACTGGTTGCACAAGCGGCTTGAAAACTACCGTATCCCGAAAGGCGTGACGGCAGGCAGAAGCGGTCGCATCGGCAAGGTGTTCCGCGACCGGGCCGAACTCGCCTCCTCACATGATCTGGGCGGCGAAATCCGTGAGGCGCTGGACCAGTCGGACGCGCTGATCCTTCTCTGTTCGCCGCGCGCCGCGCGGAGCCCATACGTCGAAGAGGAGCTCCGACGTTTCAAGGAGACGGGCAAGGGCGAGCGCATCTTCGCCGTCATTGTCGACGGCGAACCACACGCGGCAGGCAAGCCGGGCCGTAGCGCGGACGAGGAATGCTTCCCGCGTGGCCTTCTGTTCCAGGTCGGACCAGACGGCGCCTTCACGACGCAGCCCGAACCGAAAGAACCTATCGCGGCTGACGCGCGGCCCGGCAAGGATGGCCGCGAGAATGGTGCGCTGAAAATCATCGCGGGCCTGCTCGATGTGGGGCTAGATGATCTTGTCCAGCGGGAGAAGCGCGCGGAACGCCAGCGGCGGCGGCGTGCGAATGCGATTGCGGCAGCGATGTCAGTGCTTGCGTTGGGCGCTGTCGCGGGCGGCGCGTTCGCGTGGTGGCTGCAGGGAGTGGCCGCGACCGAGCGAGACCGGGCGGAGCACCAGACAGCGGATGCGCTGGCGCGCCTTTCCAATAACATCGCGCGCGAATCGCGAGCGCTACTCGACCAGGGCAGTGACACGCATTCCCTGCTGATGGCCCTTTACGCAGATCCAGCAGCTCGCTCGGCGGCAATCCCTGAAGGGCTGGCGCCGGGCGAGGGATATCCGCAGGCGCGAGCACGGCTCGTCGCCGCACACCAGCACAATCGTCTGGTGCGTATTCTTGGCGATGGCGGGTCGCTGAGTTCAGCCGCCTTCTCAGCCGATGGACGTTTTATCCTGACCGCCAACCTGCAGGGGAAAGCGCGCATCTGGGACGCGAAGACCGGCGTCATGGTGCGCACGCTGCCGGAACCCAAATTCGCGCTCTTTTCCGCAGCCTTTTCCCCGGCGACAATCGACAACCAGCAACTCGTGGTGACTGGGTCCGGCGAACATTCGCCGAGCATCTGGAATGCTGAGACGGGTGCGCTGGTGCGGACACTGGAAGGACATTCAAAGCCTGTCCGGTCCGCCAACTTTTCCATGGACGGCGGGTTTGTCGTAACGGGCTCCAACGACCACACCGCGCGGATCTGGGAGGTGGCGACGGGCAAGTCTCTACATACGCTGACCGGGCATCAGGGCTGGGTCTACTCCGCCAGATTCTCCAGCGATGGCAGGTTTGTGGTGACAGCTTCCGGAGACGGAACAGCGCGGATCTGGAATGCGCAGACCGGCGCTCAGTTACGTTTGCTCCAAGGGCAGGAGGGTCAGCTCATGTCCGCCGCATTCTCGGCGGACGGACGTTTCGTTGCGACCGGTTCTGACAACGGGACCGTTCGTATCTGGGATGCCGCAATCGCGATGCTGCTGCGTACGCTTGAAGGGCATCGTCTCGGTGTCTCGTCTGTGGCGTTCTCGAAAGACGGGCGACTGGTGCTTACGGCCTCCGCGGACGGCACCGCACGCATCTGGGATGCGGCGACGGGCGAGCCGTTGCACACGCTGGCTGGTCACACGATCAATGTGGAATCCGCAGCATTCTCTCCCGATGATCGATACGTGGTGACAAGCTCGTACGATGGCACGGCGCGCATCTGGCAAGTGGCAAGCACACCGCTCGGTACGCTGAATGGCGGAGAAGCGGACGGACTGTCTGCCGCGCTTTCGGAGGATGGCCGCCTCGTCGCGACAGGCTCGTTCTACGGAGCGCTGCGCCTCTGGGATGCGGAAACACGCGCAACGCTGCGGATACTGGAAGGTCACACGAAGGGCGTGAACAATATCGCGTTTTCCACTGTGTCAGCCGACGGCGCCCGGTTGGTCGCCACCGCCTCACAGGACAACACCGCACGCATATGGAATGCTGCAACGGGCGCACTCCTTCAAACGCTGGAGCATGCAGACTGGGTCTATGATGCAAACTTCTCGGCAGACGGGCTGTTGGTGGTTACCGCGGGGCGCGACCGCATGGCGCGGATATGGGACGTGAAAACGGGCCAAGCCGTGCGTGTGCTCGAGGGGCACCCTGACTGGGTCTATTCGGCTGTTTTCTCTCCAGACGGGCGCCAAGTCGCGACGGGATCGCAGGAAGGCAGGGCGCGCATCTGGGATGCGAGCACGGGGGCGACGCTCCACATCCTCGAAGGCCACGCACGTGCGGTCACGTCCGTTGCCTTCTCCCCGGACGGGCGGTTTGTAGCTACCGGTTCCGGTGACAGCACCGCTCGGATCTGGGACGCGACGACCGGCGTGCCGGTGCGCACGCTTGAGGGACATTCCAACTCAATCAAGGCGGTTGCGTTTTCCAGGGACGGGCGGTTTCTCGCGACTGGCTCCGACGACCGTACGGCGCGGATCTGGGACGTGACGACGGGCGCCACCCTGCGCACGATTGAGGGGCACGTCGGCCCGGTGTTCTCTGTCGTGTTTTCGGACAACAATCGTCTGGTGATGACCGGCTCCCCAGATGGTACGGCGCGGCTCTGGGACATGCCGGACATGTTGCTGGCCAGCGCTCCGAGACAAGTGGAGCTTGCCTGCACGGTGCTGCACGACGCCAACGCACCGCTGGCGTTCAAGGTCTCCGGTCTCGCAACCTATGGCGCGCTGGAGGGGCAGGAACTCGATCCGGATCATCCGGAGTTGTTGGTCTCTCCGTGTCGCGGAGTGTTGCCGCAGAGCGCTTTCGATTCGGCAACCGCAGTGGACGCGTGGATGCGCGTTTTTCACGATGCGCCGAAGCCGGTCGTTACGTCGCAGCCCTGAAGCCTCGCCCGCTGTTACGGCGCCGGGATTTTCGGCGGGGTCATGACGATGCGTTCCGGCGTCGGCTGGTTCCTGAAGAAGGCGAGGACGGCGTCGGCGACGCGTTGGTCGGCTTCGTAGATGTTGTGGCCGCCGTTCTCGACGATGAGGCGGCGGCGGTTGGAGAAGCCCTTGATCTCTTCCTCGGCTTCTTCCGGATAGGTGCGGCCGTCGAGTGTGCCGGAGATGAAGAGGGCGGGGATGGGCGACGTGAAGGGCGCGCGGAAGCTGTCGCCGGCGTCGATCTGCGGGCGGATGCCCATGATCTGCGGCATGGGGAAGTTGAGCGTGTCGGCGAGGAGGGAGGTCTCGGCTTCCCTGGTGACGAGGGCCAGGCGCGCGGGCGTGGCGCCGGAGGCGAGGTCCATCGCGTCGGGCATGCCGCGGAAGGCGGTGATCTGCTGGCGCATGCCGTAGACCATCGGCGCGATGCGGGCGTAGTCGCCCTTGTCGAGCGCGGCGTAGAGCGGGGGCACGCGCGCGATGGCGGGCGGGTCGGCGATCGATTGCGAGGCGAGCAGCTGGATCGCGAAGCCGTCGAAGGTCAAGGTGACGGGGGTGGAGGCGCCCTGGGGGGTGAACGTCACGGTCGCTGGCTTGTCGTTCAGCTTCGCGTGGACACGGCGCATGAGGGCGGCGAGATCATGGTAGGCGGCCTTTGCGGCTGGATCGGCGTCGATGAGGGCCTGGACGCGGGCGAAGAGTTTGTCGGTGAGGGCGGGGCGCTTGATCGTCTGGTCGAGGCCTTCGATGCCGGAGAGGACGGCGCGGTTCACCGAGGCGCCGTGGTATTTCATGAAGGTGAGGCCGAGGTGGGAGCCGTAGCTGATGCCCCAGAGGTTCAGCTTGTTGGCGCCGAGCGCGCGGCGGAGGTCTTCGAGGTCGTGCGCGTTTTCGAGCGTGGTGTAGGCGTCGATGTCGATGCCTTGCGAGGTCCACTGGTCGAAGCATTTCGTGAGGCGGTCGCGGTAGAAGGGGACGATGGTGGCGCGGGTGAAGGTAGCGCCTTCGAAAGGCGGGATGGCGAGGCAGCTGGGCGTGGGCGTGGAGAAGCCGGTGCCGCGCTGGTCGTAGGCGATGACGTCGGCGACTTCGCGCAGCGCCATGAAGAGTGGGAAGCGCGGGCCCAGCGCCGTGCCTGTACCCGTGCCGCCGGGACCGCCGGCGAGATAGACGATGGGGTCGCCGGGGTTTGGCGAGGTGGATTTGAAACGGACGAAGCCGATCCTGATCTTGCGTGAGTTCGGGTTGTTGCGGTTCTCGGCGACCTCGAACGAGCCGCGTTCAGCCTCGACCTTCACGCCCCCGGGTCCGGTGAAGGTGTAGGGCTCGAGGGTGAGTTGCGGGGCGGGAGTTGCGATCACGGGCGTGGCCGGAGCTGGCGCAGGAGCCGCGGTGCAGGCGGCCATTGCGATGAGGGCGGCGGATAAAAGCAGGCGCATCGAGTCCTCCCGGAGCGTGACCCCGCAGCAGGAGAGCGTATTCCGGGGCAGATTTCCCGGGCGGTTCGGCGAATGGGCACAATCCTCCGGCGAACGGCGAGGCGCGGTGCGGTGAAATCCGCTAGGGTGAGCGGATGGTGCTGCGGCTTTTCCTGTTTCTCCTTGCGGTGCTGGCCGCGCCGGCGGTGGCGCAGCCGGCTGTGTCGGACCTGACAGGAGCGCAGGTTTGCGTGAGCCGTGGGGTCGGTGAGGGGCTGGCGGACATCGATGTGGCGTCGTGCCGGACGATCGATTACCTGAACGATGTCGACTCGCAGGGGCGCATCGTCTGGGTGACGGGTCGGATTGGAGTGGTGGACGGGTTCGTCGAGACGGCGCCAATCGGGCTGTATACGGGCGCGCTGGCGTCGCGCGAGATCTGGTGGAATGGGGAGCGGATCGGCGAGGTGGGGCGTGTGGGCGCTTCGCGCGCGGAGGAGACGCCGGGCGACCTCGATGCGGTGACGTGGATACCGCCGCAGCTGATCCGTGTCGGCGATAACAGCGTCGCGATCCGGTATTCGACTTTCCATCTCGCGATGCCGGTGACGACGCCGGTGCATTACATCTATGCGGGACGGATGGGCATCACGCGGTCGCTGATGCGCGAGTATGCGCCATCCATCGCGGCGACGGGCGCGCTGATTGTAGCGGCGCTGTTCTTCGGGCTGACATTCATCGGCAACAGGCGCGTGCCCGGGCCGCTGTTCATTGCATTGATGTCGTTGTTCGCTGTCGGGCAGCTGTGGCTGGAAAGCCTTCGCGGCCTGACGAGCTTTGCCTATCCACTGCAGATCTGGCGGCTGTCCGCCATCGGTGTGCTGGCGTTCGCGTTCGGGCTGGCGCTTACGGCTTATGTCGCGCGCAGGTTCGCGCCGCGACGGTGGAAGATGTATGTCGGCGCGGCGGCGCTGGCGGCATTGGCGCTGTGGCCGATCCTGCCCGGGTTCGATGGAATGGCGCTGGGCTTCATCCTGGGGCCGTCGGTTGTCTCGCTTGTCGCGGCGGTTCAGGGCGCGCGGACCCGCGCGCCCGGCGCGATTCTGACGACGGCCGCGCTGGTCGTGTTTATCGCACTGCAGTTCATCGAGAATGCGCTGTTTCTCGACCGGACATTCTACATCGCCGTGACGCTGCTGATGCTGGCGCTGTTCGTTGACCAAGTGCGTGTGCTGCGGCGGGTGCGGGAGGCGGAGGAGCAGGCGCGGCGTCGGGCGACTTTGCTGGAACTGGAACTGCTGAAGCGCAGGATCGCGCCGCACTTCCTGATGAATACGCTCAATGCGCTGGCAGAATGGGTCGAGTCAGATCCGAAGACGGGCGTGAAGATGATAGAGGCGTTGGCGGAAGAGTTTCGCCTGCTGTCGCAGATCAGCGACCGGCCGCTGATCCCGCTGAGCGAGGAGATCGCGCTGTGCCAGCGGCATCTGGAGGTGATGTCGTACCGCGTCGATCGCGCATTCTCGCTGTCGGTGCGCGATGTCGATGCAGGCGCCGAGGTGCCGCCTGGCGTGCTTCACACACTGATCGAGAATGCTTTCACGCATGGTCGCTTTGCCGATGGCGGCGAGTTCGCGCTGACGCGCGAGACAGGCGAGGGCGGTGTGAGCCGGCTTGTTCTGGTGACGCCGCCATCGACGCAGACGGAGCCACGCGAGGGGCGGACTTCGGGCGGCGAAGGGCTGGCATATGTTCGCCGCAGGCTGGAAGCGGCCTTTGGCGACAGCGCCGGCGTGGAAAGTGGCGCTTCGGGCGGCGGGTGGCGCACCGTGCTCACAATTCCGCGGCCAGCGACATGAATGTGCTGATTGCCGAGGATGAAGCGCCGGCCGCAAGGCGGCTGGAGCGCATGGTGGGAGAGCGTCTTGGTTCGCGGCTCGATCGCGTTGTGGTGGCGCCAACCATCGAGGCGGCGCGCGCCGAGTTGCGCGGTTCGCATTTTGACTTGCTGCTGCTCGATCTCGATCTCAACGGCGCGGATGGGTTCTCACTGCTGGCCAATGGCGACGGGCCACGCGTGATCGTGGTCTCGGCGCGATCGGATCGGGCCATCGATGCATTCAATCACGCGGTTGTGGATTTCGTGACCAAGCCGGTTGCAGCAGAGCGGCTGGGACTTGCGCTCGACAGGGCGCTGGCGAGCGGCGGGGATGCGCGTAAGGGCGGGGCGCTGGCTGTGCGATCGGCCGGACGGATCGACCTTGCGGCTTTCACGGACATCGTCGCGCTGTCGGGAGCGGACGACTATGTCGAGGTCGTGCTCGCGGACGGGCGGCGGTTCCTGCACGACACGCGGTTGAGCGAGCTGGAGCGGAGATTGCCGGCGGGTTTCGTGCGCGTGCATCGCTCGCACATCGTGAATTCCGCACACCTGCGGACCGTGCGCGTGCTGCCGGGCGGGCGCCGGGCGCTGGAGCTGGCGGGTGGCGTGGTGATCCCCGTGAGCCGTGCGCGGGCGGACGGGCTGGAGCGCATCATCAAGGGGCGGTGACGCTTGACGCGCACAGCGAACGCGCGCCTTAAGATGGGGTATGTCCAGGCCTTTCACAGCTCCGCCGAAGGCGGTTTACGCCAGCGATCCGGCGCGGTCGCGCGGGCGGCTGCATAGGGAAGCGCCGAGCGAGACGCGGACGGAGTTTCAGCGGGATCGTGATCGCATCATCCACTCGGATGCGTTCAGGCGGCTGAAGCAGAAGACGCAGGTGTTCGTGGCGCATGAGGGCGATCACTATCGCACGCGGCTGACGCATTCGCTGGAAGTGTCGCAGATCGCGCGGACGGTTTCGCGCGTGCTGGGGCTGGATGAGGATCTCGCAGAGGTGCTCGCGCTGTCGCATGACATCGGACATCCGCCGTTCGGGCATGCGGGCGAGACGGCGCTGAACGAGGTGATGGAGGCTTATGGAGGTTTCGACCATAACGCGCAGGCGCTGCGCGTGCTGACGAAGCTGGAGCGGAAGTATCCGAGGTTCGACGGGCTGAACCTGACGTGGGAGACGCTGGAAGGCGTGATCAAGCACAATGGGCCGCTGGTGACGCCGTCGAAGACCATGGACATGCTGCCGGCGGCGTTCCGGGATTATGAGGCTCTGCAGTCGCTGGAGCTGAACACGTTTTCGGGCCCGGAGGCGCAGGTGGCGGCGCTGGCGGATGATATCGCCTACAACAATCACGATATTCTCGATGGCTTGCGCGCGGGGCTGTTTGAGATCGACGATCTGATGGACATGGCGCTGACGGGTGATGCGTTCCGGGAGGTGATGGCGGAGTTTCCGGATCTGGAGCGCGACCGGCTGATGTCGGAGGCGGTGCGGCGGCTGATCGGGATATGGACGCGGGATCTGGTCGCCGAGTTCAGGCGGCAGGTGGATGAAGCGAAGCCGAAGTCGGTGGAGGATGTGCGCGGGCTGGATCATCCGCTGGCGCAGTTCTCGGACGAGATCCTCGAGAAGCAGCAGCCGCTGAAGGAATTCCTGTTCCAGCGGATGTACCGGCATCCGAAGGTGAACCGGACGATGAGCCAGGCGCGGCGTGTCGTACGCGAGCTGTTCGGGCTGTTCCTGGCGGAGCCCGAGACGATGCCGGCGCCGTGGCGCGAGCGGGCTGCGGCGGCGGATGTCCAGAAGCGGGCGCGGATGGTTTGCGACTACATTGCCGGCATGACGGACACCTTCGCCATCGACGAGCATCGGCGGCTTTTCAGCCTGCAGCGGTGGGTCTGACGCCGAATCCGGCGGTCTTGCTCCAAGTGTTTCCTGTTCGTTAACGGCCTCGCGGCAGGATGCCACGCTGGCGGGACGTGTGCGCCCGCATGCTCAGGGTTTCGGGCCAATGACACGTTATTCCAGATCAGTGATCCCCGGCCGTCAGGGCGGCGAAGCGGACGACAGCGCCAGCCTCGACCGCGTGGTGTTCGGCTCGAAGAAGCGGCCGATCGCGCCGCCACCGAGCGACAAAGACTATCCCGATCCGATGGACATGGATGTGGACGAGGCGGGCTTCCTCGTCGACCGCTCCGACAGTGATCGCCGCAAGGGCGGGGGCGAGCGCCGCAAGAGCGCTGACCGCCGGGCGCAGCCGGGCAAACGCAAATCGGATTTCGCGCCGCTGCGCGAGGATGGCGGCTATCGTGCCGACGACAGCAAGCGCGGGCCGATCCTTCTGGTCGGCGCGCTGGTGATCGTCGCCGTGTTCGGCGTCGTTGTGTGGAACGCGTACCGCGAAGGCGTGCGCACGGACGATGAAGCCACGACGCCGCAACTGGCGACGGCTGGTTCGTTCAAGACGCCGGCGCGCGAGGCGCTGCCTCTGCCCGCTGAAGAAAGCGCGGCTGTAGAAGTTCTCGAACAGCTCGAAGGCGGCGGACCGCCGCCCGTGCAAGACGAGCGGCCCGCGCTGCCCGCCGCGCCGGTGCAGACGGCTCAGGCCGCGCCTGCGCCGTCGAAGGTGACCGCGCCGCCGCCCGCGCCACTGAAGTCTCCGGCCGTCGCGCCGCCGCAACAGCAGGCCGTAGTTGCGCCTGCTCCGAAGCCTGTGGTTCAGTCGCCGGCTGCGCCTATCGTCGCCTCGGCCATCGTCTCGCCGGCTGCGCCGATCGATCTTCCGAAGCCCTCTGCGGTGGCCGCGGCTCCCGCGCCGGTGGTTGCGGCGGCTAGCGCTTACAAGCCTGTCTTCTCGTCCGGCGGAAGCTGGATGGCGCAGATCGCGGCGACGGGCACCGAAGCTGGCGCGGTTTCCGAGTGGGATCGCCGCGCCAAGGCTTTGCCGGACCTGTTTTCGGCTGCGGAAAGGTCCGTCGTGCAGGCAGACGTGAACGGGAAGACCGTTTATCGTGTGCGCGCCGGATCTTTCGCTACCAAAGCCGACGCGACCGCTTTCTGCGAAGCGTTCAAGGCGAAGGGCGGAAACTGCCTTCCGGCGGCGAAGTAACCGGACGCACTGATGTCTGAACCGCGCGCGTGCATTCTTTCCGTTGCAGGGCTCAAGCTCTCGGACGGAGAACGGAAGCTGCTGTCACGCGTGAACCCGTGGGGCGTTATTCTCATGGGAAGGTCGTGCGAGAGCGTGGCGCAGGTGACGGCCCTGACGTCGGATATCTGGCAGACGACCGGGCGCAAGACTCTGATCTTCATCGACCAGGAGGGCGGGCGCGTGAAGCGGCTGAAGCCGCCGGTGTGGCCGGACTTTCCCGCGCCGCTGACCTACCTGCCCATCTACAAGCAGGACGCTGAACTCGGTCGCGAGGCTGTGTGGCTGCATCACCGGCTGATGGCTGCGGAGCTCGAGCCGATGGGCATCCTTGCGGATTGCGCGCCGGCGGTCGATCTGCTGCATCCCAACATGCACAAGATCATCGGCGACAGGGCGCTTGGCGAGACGGCGGAGCAGGTCGGTGATCTGGCGCAGTCGGCGCTGGCGGGTCTGGCGGCGGGCGGCGTTGCCGGCGTGATCAAGCACATGCCGGGACATGGCCGCGCGGAAGTCGACAGCCATGAACACATGCCGGTCGTGCGCGCGGATCGCGCGGCGGTCGAGCAGGACATCGCGCCGTTCAAGCTGGTGAAGCACGCGACGATGGGGATGACGGCGCATCTGGCCTATCGCGCGCTCGACGACGACAAGACGCCGGCGACGCATTCGGCCAGGATCATCAGCGAGATCATTCGCGGCGAGATCGGGTTCGACGGCATCCTGATGACAGACGATCTCGGCATGAAGGCGCTGGGCGGGACGCTCGCCAGCCGGGCGAGCCGCGCCCTCGATGCCGGATGCGACGTGATCCTGCACTGCTCGGGACTCGATGCCTGGGGCAAGGTGCTGCGCGATGCGGACATGGTGCTGCGCGAGGCGAGCGAGGTGGCGGACACCTGCCCTGAGCTGGCCGGGGAAGCGTTGCGCCGCGCGCGGATCGCGGATGCGGCGACTGCCGATGTAAAGCCGTTCGACAAGCGCGAGGGCAGGGCGCGGCTTGAGAAGCTGTTGAATGCCTCGCCGGGCTCGTCTACTGCGGTGGCATGACGGTACTGCCCGTTCCTGATGATGACATGCTGGCCCAGGCGTCCGCGGAAGCGGCTGACGCCAAGGACGCTTTTGTCGTTGATGTGGACGGATACGCGGGGCCGCTTCACCTGCTGCTGGACCTGGCGCGGCGACACAAGATCGACATCGTGAAGATCTCGATCCTGAAGCTGGCGGACCAGTATCTCGCCTATGTGCGTGAGGCGCAGGAAAAGAAGATCGATCTCGCGGCCGACTACCTGCTGATGGCGGCGTGGCTGGCTTATTTGAAGTCGAAGCTGCTTCTGCCTTCGGAGAAGAAGGGCGAGGACGAGGTCGATCCCGAAGAGATGGCCGGGCGGCTGGCGTTCCGGCTGCGCAGGCTGGATGCGATGCGCCGGGCGGTGAACGATCTCTATGAGGGCCCGCTGGATGGGCGGGATGTGTTTGCGCGCGGCGATCCGCAGCTGGCGAAGATCATCCGCAAACCGCTGTGGAACAACACGCTGCACGATATCCTGAAGGCATTCGGCGACATCAATGTGCGCAAGGTGAAGGCGCGGACGCATGTGATCGCGCGGCAGCCGGTCGTGCCGCTCGATAGCGCGCGGCGGAAGCTGGCGGCGCTGGTGCCGGACCTGATCGACTGGGCGTCGATCCAGGGCATGCGGGCGGAAGACGAAGCATCGAAGGATGCGCCGCGCAGATCGGAAGTTGCGAGCTTCTTCTCGGCCGCGCTTGAGCTGACGAAGGATCGTGCCGTCGATCTGCGGCAGGACCAGTTGTTCTCCGATGTGTACGTGCGCAGGGCGCGTATCGATGCGCCGAAGGCCGCTGAATGAGCAAGGACAAGCAGCCCCAGCTCGAGGAGATGCGAGACGCCGTCGCCAGGCTGGCGAAGGCGCGCAAGGGGCAGGCGAAGGCCGAGCCCGTTGTTGAGCCTGTCGTGGCCGGGGCACCCGCGAAGTCTGCGCGCGCCGAGCCCGACCCGGAGCGGCTGGCGGATGCGGTGCGGCGGGCGGAGGCCGTGCTGTTCGCATCCGACGAAGCGATCGATGCGGTGACGCTGGCCGAGGCGCTGCCGCCGGGCGTGGAGCCGGGCGACGTGCTGCTGAAGCTGAAGGCGGCGTACGCAAACAAGGGCGTGCAGCTGGTGGAGCTGGCGGGAAAGTGGCGGTTCCAGACGGCGCCGGACCTGGCCTTCCTGTTCGAGGAAACGCGCGAGCAGCCGCGGGCGCTGAGCCGGGCGGCGCTGGAGACGCTGGCCATCATCGCCTACTGCCAGCCGGTGACGCGGGCGGAGATCGAGGATGTGCGGGGGGTGGCCGTTTCCACCGGCACGCTCGACATTCTTATGGAGGCGCAGTGGGTTCGTCCCCGCGGGCGGCGCAAGACGCCGGGGCGGCCTGTGACATTTGGAACCACCGAATCCTTCATGATCCACTTCGGGCTCGACAGCCTGGACAGCCTGCCGGGCAGGGACGAACTGAAGTCCGCCGGGTTGCTAAGCGCCGAGATTCCCCGCGATTTCGAGTTCGCCGGTACGCCGAGGGACCCGGAAACAGGCGAGCTGCTGGGGGAAGACCCGCTGGAAGATCAGGAATTCCAGCAGGATTTCCTCGAAGGAGCCGAGGAACGGGGCTGACCTGGTTAATGCAAACGTGCGGCTGGCAACGCCCCGCGCCATTTGCAGAGTCCTGCCGCAAGGGTTACCTTGTTGAAACGTGGGCTTATGAAGAGGGCGGTCTTCGCCCACTGAATCCGCCGGAAACGGCGAACCGGAGTAGATATCATGGGACGTCTCGGTCCTCTCGAGATCATCATCATCCTTGCGATCCTGCTGCTCGTATTCGGCGGCCGCGGAAAGATATCCGCCATGATGGGCGACATGGCCAAGGGCATCAAAAGCTTCCGAAAGGGCCTGAAGGAGGGCGAGGTCGACACCAGCCAGACGACTTCTGGCGCGCTCGTGAACGAGCCGATCAACGTCACTCCTGAAAAGGAAAAGACGAAGGTCTAACTCGCCCAGTCCGGGGGCGGATGGGCGCGCGTGACCTCTCGTCTCCGTCAGGAGCGAACTCGCCATGATGCCGGGCGTCGGCTTTGAAGAAATGATCCTGTTGGCCCTCGTGGCGATCGTTGTGATCGGCCCGAAGGACCTGCCGTTGATGATGCGCAAGTTCGGGCGCTTCACCGGCAAGATGCGGGCGATGGCTTTCGAATTCAAACAGGGCTTCGACGAGCTGGGCCGGCAAGCGGAGCTCGATGAGCTGCGCAAGGAAGTGCAGAACCTGAAGCACCACACGGGGTTAGAAGACCTGAAGAAGGATTTCGAGCAGGACCGCATCGCGATGGAGAGCGATGTGAACAAGGCGATGGCGGCACCCGCCACACCCGCGCCAGCGGTTACGACACCGACACACCCCGCGGCAGCCACAGTCGCGGCCACGCTTCCGTATGCGGGGCTTTCGTCTGAGCATCCGGGGTATGACGCGGGCGACGATTTCCGCATCGATGGCGCAGCGCCGCTTCCCGCACCCGAGCAGCAGCCGGTGAACGGCACGCATGCGCTGGGCGAGAACGCGGGCGATCCACATATCATTCCGGACGACGAGGCGCCGCTCGCGCGCCCTGCGCCGGCGCCGGAGCCGATCAAGCAGGACACGCCCGCCTGATGGCCAAGACAGCCGACAAAACAGCCGAGCCGGTCGACGAAGTCGAAGCTAGCCGCGCGCCGCTGATGGATCACCTGGTCGAGCTGCGCCAGCGGATGGTGCGCATCCTGATCGTGATCGGCGTCCTGTTCCTGGGCGCGTGGTATGTGACACAGACCGTGCTCGACTTCCTGCTGATCCCGCTGGGCGATGCGGCGCATCGGGCCGGGCACACCGGAGAGATCGAGGCGGTTGCGACCGCGCCGCTGGAGATGGTGTTCGTCAAGCTGAAGCTGTCGTTCGTGCTCGCGCTGGCGGTGGGCTTTCCGTACATCGCCTATCAGATCTACGGCTTCGTGGCGCCCGGGCTCTACAAGAGCGAGAAGGCGGCGGTGCTGCCCTTCCTGTTCGTGATGCCGATCCTGTTCCTCGCGGGTGGATCGGTGGTCTATTACTACGTACTGCCGACATTCATGGACCTGTCATTCAGCCAGGAGTTCGCGGGGCAGAACGCCAAGGTCGTGTTCCTGCCGAAGATCAAGGAATACTACGAGCTGGCGATCTCGCTGCTGACGGCGTTCGGGTTCGCGTTCCAGCTTCCGGTCGTGATTTCGCTGCTGTCGCGCGCGAGCGTTGTTCATGCGAGCTCACTGCGGAAGGGCCGCAAGTTCGCGATGATCGTTATCATCATCGCGGCGATGGTGATGACGCCGCCCGACCCGTTCAGCTGGCTGCTCCTCAGCCTGCCGCTGGTGCTGCTGTACGAGAGCGGCATCTGGGCGGCGATGGTGATCGAGGGCGGGCGCAAGCGCCGCGAGGCGGCCGAGGCGAGGCGCGAGGAAGCGGAAGCCAGGCGCGAGGCGGCCGAGGAGGCCAAGCGCGTCGCCACGGCTGTTGCGGTGACGCCGGTCGGGACACTGCCGGCGGGCGAGTAGGGCCCGCAATCCGCCCCAAAACGCCCTTGGGCTAACTCGCGCATCAGGCTAGACCCGCGCAAAGCCTGAGGGATTTCCATGCACGATATCCGCGCCATTCGCGACAACCCGGACGCCTATGCGGCGGCGCTGTCGCGCCGGCCGACGGTGGACGGGAAGTCGGTGGTGGCGGAGATCCTCGCGCTCGACGCCGAGGTGCGGAAGGCGCTGCTGGCCAAGGAGCAGGCCGAGGCCGCGCGCAACGCCAAGTCCAAGGAGATCGGCAAGGCCAAGGCTTCGAAGGACGAGGCGCTGGCGGCGAAGCTGATGGAAGAGGTGGCGCAGGCCAAGGCGACCATCGAGAGCGCGGGCAAGCAGGAAGCCGAGGCGATCGCCAAGCGCGATGACGTTCTCGCGCGCCTGCCGAACGTGCCGTTCGAGGATGTGCCGCTGGGCGCGGACGAGCATGCGAACAAGGTGGTGCGCACGGTGGGCACGCCGCGCCAGTTCAACTTCGCGCCGAAGGATCACGCCGACATCGGCGAAGGTCTCAAGATGATGGACTTCGAGGCGGCGGCGCGGATGAGCGGCGCTCGGTTCGTCGTGCTGAAGGGGCAACTGGCGCGGCTTGAGCGGGCGCTGACGCAGTTCATGCTCGATGTGCAGACGGGGGGGAATGGGTATGTGGAGCACCAAGTACCGTTGATGGTCAAAGACCATGCAATGTTTGGCACAGGGCAGCTTCCGAAATTCGCAGAGGATTTGTTTGTCGCAAAGTTCGAAGAAATTTTGGGTGACGACGAAGTTGAGATCGCAACTAGCCAGCGGTTCGAGTTTGCTTTTAAGGGGCCTCGTCAAAAACAGTTGGAAGAAGCGTTCGCGCGGAGAAGCGTTCCAAAGGTTTCGCTGAAGAAAAGCACGTCGGGACGGGGTTGGGATCTGTCGACAGCAAGGCCAATTGTTGAAACAAACAACTGGCTTATTCCGACAGCTGAAGTCTCGCTGACCAACATCTACCGCGAGCAGATCACAGAGGCTGAAGCGCTTCCTGTGCGCATGACCGCCGCGACGCCGTGCTTTCGTTCTGAAGCGGGCTCGGCCGGTCGCGACACAAAAGGCATGATCCGCCAGCACCAGTTCATCAAGGTGGAGCTGGTGTCGATCGTGAAGCCGGAGGATTCTCAGGCCGAGCATGAGCGGATGACGCGGTGTGCGGAGGGGATTCTGGAGCGGCTGGAGCTGCCTTATCGGACCGTGATGCTGTGCACGGGCGACATGGGGTTTGGGGCGAAGAAGACGTACGATCTCGAAGTGTGGCTGCCGTCGCAGGACACGTATCGGGAAATCTCGTCGTGCTCGAACTGCGGGGATTTCCAGGCACGGCGAATGGATGCGCGCTATCGCGAGGCGCCGAGCGCGGACAATCCCAAGCCGAAGCCGGAGTTCGTGCACACTCTGAATGGTTCGGGCCTCGCCGTGGGGCGGACGCTGGTGGCGGTGCTGGAGAACTACCAGGAAGCCGATGGCCGCGTGCGCGTGCCGAAGGCGCTGATCCCGTACATGGGCGGCCTCGAAGTCATCGGCTGAGGAACGGGCAATGAGCTTCGCGCTGGCGTGGTTTGCGGTGCAGGGGATCGACAAGGACGTGTTCCTTGAGCGGGCGGGGTTCGAGGACACCGGCGAGGTCGACGAGTACTTCGAGGAAGAGCATTCGGGCGGCGAGTTGCCGGGCGGATGGTATGTGGCCGTGTCGAACGATGTCGGGCTGCTTGATCCGGCGAAGCTGACGGTGTGGTCGGCGGGCGGGCGGCTGGTGGCGGTGGTGGTGCACGACGACACCGCGAACTCGCTGGCGACGGAATGGCGCGACGGGAAGCAGGTGTGGTCCGTCTCGCACGATGGCAGCGAGGGTGGGGACCGGCTCGATGTCGAGGGCGTGCTGCCGGATGTGTTCGAGGAGCTGAAGCAGGAAGCTGCCGCCGTGGCGGAGGAGGGCGTCGAGGCGGTGTTCGACCTGCCGCTCGATCTCGCGGCGGAGGTGACTGGATTCCGGCACGACGAGATGGGGTTCGATGACGATGTCGAGCCGTTCACCGCGCTGGAGCGGGTTCACATTGCGTGAGGCTCGGCGGACCTCTAGCCTCACCTGAAATGGAGAGGTTGATGGTTCGCGCGTTTGTTCTGGCGGTGGCGGGTCTTGTGCTGGCGGCATGCGCCGGGCCGGCGCCAACGGAGCCTCAGGGGCCTTTTGTCGGGATCGACGGCAGGCCGATGATCATGGCGGACGGGACGATCGACAATTCGGTGGTCGAGGCGCTGACGGCGAACCCGGCGGCGTGTGCGAAGGCGGGCGGCGAGGTGCGGCCCGTGTGCATGCGCGGGCTGCCGATGTGCGTCGTGAACTTCAGCGATGCGGGCAAGGCGTGCAAGAGCGGCAGCGACTGCATGGGCCGGTGCCTGGGCGACAGCAGCACGCCGATGAACCAGCCGGCGACGGGCAAGTGCTCGGCGACCAACGATCCGTGCGGATGCTTCCAGCTTGTCGAGAACGGCGTGGCGCAGCCGACATTGTGCGCGGATTGACGCTTCGGCAGCGGCATTTGACTTCGCGGCACGATCGGTAGAGGCAGAGGGCCGAAACGAGAGGTCTGATGCGTATCCTGCTTTCCAACGATGACGGCGTGTTTGCTCCGGGGCTGGCGGTGCTGGAGGAGATTGCGCGGTCGGTGTCGGACGACATCTGGATCGTTGCGCCGCACGAGGAGCAATCGGGACAGGCGCGGGCGATAACGCTGAATGCGCCGGTGCGCGTGCGCGAAGAGAGCCCGAAGCGGTATGCGGTGCAGGGCACGCCGGCGGATGCGGTGCTGCTGGGCGTGAAGGATATCCTCGCGGACAATCCGCCGGACCTGATCCTGTCGGGCGTCAATCGCGGGCAGAACATCGCGGAGGATACGAGCCAGTCGGGCACGGTGGCGGCGGCGATCGAGGGGATGCACCTTGGTATCCCCTCAATAGCTTTCAGCCAGGCGCGGAACTATCGGCGCGGCGAGCCTGTGCCGTGGGAGACGGGTCGCGTGTGGGGACCGCGGGTGCTGAAGGCGCTGCTCAAGACGGGCTGGCCGAAGAACTGCGTGATCAATGTGAACTTCCCCGACCGGTTGCCGGACGATGTCGGCGGTGTCGAGGTGACGTCGCAGGGATTCCGGGACGAGGCGATCTCGACGCTGGAGAAGCGGACCGACCTGCGCGGGGCGGACTATTACTGGATCGGTTATGCGGCGAAGCCGTCGCAGCCGAACGAAGGCACGGACCTGCGCGCGATCTATGAGGGGCGGGTGTCGGTGACGCCGCTGCATATCGACATGACGCATCATGCGTTTCGCGGCGAGCTGGCGCAGTCGCTGAAGGTCGAGGGATGAGCGAGGATCCGCGCTTTCATGCTGCGCGGCTGGTGCTGGCGTTGCGCCAGTCGGGGGTGACGGACCATCGCATCACGGAGGCGCTGGAGAAGACGCCGCGCGAGCCGTTCGCGCCGCGCCCGTTCGCGGAGCATGCGTGGGAGAATGTCGAGCTGCCGATCGATTGCGGGCAGACGATGACGCGGCCGGTGACGGTGGGCGAGATGCTGCAGGCGCTGAACGTGCAGCGCGAGAATGTCGTGCTCGAGGTGGGGACGGGGTCGGGCTATGTGGCGGCGGTGCTGAGCCGGCTCGTGCGGCGGGTCTATTCGATCGACCGGTATCGCACGCTGGTGGATCGGGCGCGGGGGACGCTGGACGTGCTAGGGATTTCCTCGCGGGTGGAGCTGCGGCTGGCGGATGGGCTGGCAGGGTGGCCGGAGGCGGCGCCGTTCGACCGGATACTGCTGATGGGATCCGTGGCGGAATTTCCGGGCGAACTGGCGGCGCAGCTGGCGGTCGGGGGCATCGCGGTTCTGCCGGTGGAGCGGGGCGGCGAAGGGGTGGTCGTGCGGCTTGAGAAGCGGCCGGATGGCGGTTTCAACGAGACAATCGTTACAAAGGCGCGGTTTCCGCCCCTGCAGGCCGGCGTGGCGCGGGAACTCTAGGCCACACGTCTGACGCAGGATTTTCAGCTTCCGGTAAGCATGATCGGGGCAATCTCCGGCTCAATGACCGGAGATGGTTTCCTGGCGGGACGGTTTGCCCTGCGCGCATGCCTATTGGCCTCTGCGGCGGGGGTGTCGGCTTGCGCGTCGAATCCGGAATCGCCGGGGGCGCCATCCATCGAGTTTCGCGGGTCCGTGCCCGGCGCGCGTCCGGTTGCGGCCGCGCCTGTGGTCGTGGCTGAGCGGCCTGTGGTGAAACAGCAGCCTGCGCCGCCGGCGGCATCGGTTGCGCCAGCGCCGAAGCTGGAAGAAGGGATCTACCAGCGCGTGGTCGATGTCGGGGTGTCGCCAACTGGGACGAGCGCCGTTGAAGAAGCCAAGGCCATGCAGCCGGTGAATGGCTCGCGGCCGGGCGGGGCGTTGCGCCAGGCGCGGGACAATCCGTCGGCGCGGGCCATCGAGGTGCAGAAGGGCGATACGCTCTACGACATCTCGCGGCGCTATTCGGTGAACATGCGGGCGCTGATCGAGACCAACGCGATGGAGCCGCCTTACGCGCTGAACGAGGGCGATACCGTTTTCCTGCCGCCGCCGAACGTGCATCGCGTGGAAGCGGGCGAGACTCTGTATGCGGTGTCGCGGCGCTACAATGTGGACACGCGCTCGCTGGCGCTGCTGAACAACATGAAGCGGCCGTGGACGGTTTTTCCGGGCGACGAGCTGATGCTACCTCCACTGGCGCGCGAGCAGGCGCGTGCCGTGGTCAAGCCTGTACAGGCGGCGTCTCCACCCGTTGTGACGGTGAAGACGCCGATACCGGCGGCGCCGGTAGGGGTGGCGTCCGCGCCGAAAGCGCCAACGATCAAGCCGGCTGCGTCGAAGATCGATGACAGCAAGCCGATCTCGCTAACAGGCGATGCCGGGCTTTCCGTCAAGGCTGAGCCAAAGCCGGAGACCAAGGTCGAGACGCCGAAGGTTGCGCCGGTGCCTGCGCCATCAGCGCCGCCGAAGTCGGTCACGTCTGGCCCGGCGGGCGGGCGCGATTTCATCTGGCCGGTGTCGGGCAATGTGCTCAAGGGCTTCGGGCAAGGTTCGGATGGCACGCGCAATGACGGCGTGAATATCGCCGCTCAGGTTGGCGCAGAGGTGCGTGCGGCTGGCGGCGGGGAAGTGGTCTATGCCGGCAGCGAGCTTGCCGGCTTCGGTAACCTGATCCTGATCCGGCACCCTGGCGGATGGGTGACCGCGTACGCCCACACCGAGACGATGAAGGTGAAGGAGGGCGACCTGGTGAAACAGGGTCAGCCCATCGCCACGGCCGGGCAGACCGGCAATGCCAGCTCCCCGCAGGTGCATTTCGAACTGCGCAAGGGCAAGGAGCCTGTCGATCCGGCCCAGCATCTTCCGCCGCTGCGCGGATAGTTTTCGATCAGGTGTCGGAAGGCGGCCCTGCCGCCCGTCCTTTGGCGAAAGCCTGCGCTCGCGCGGGCGCGAAGCCATGGGAGACGCGCATGCTGCTGAAGGACAAGGTTGCCATCGTTCATGGCGGTGGCGGGGCGATTGGCGGCGCCGTGGCCCGGAAGTTCGCGGCGGAAGGCGCGCGGGTGTTCCTGGCAGGGCGAACGCGGTCGAAGCTGGATGCGGTCGCGGCAGCGATCAACCGGGCGGGCGGCTATGTGGACGTTGCCGAAGTGAATGCGCTGGATGCGCGACAGATCGGTGAACATGCGGGCGGTGTCGTGGCGCGGACGGGGCGCATCGATGTCGCCTTCAACGCGGTCGGCCTAGCGCATGTGCAGGGGACGCCGCTGCAGGAGTTGTCGTTCGAGGAACTTGCGCTGCCGCTGATGGAATACACCCGGACGAACTTCCTGACAGCCAAGGCGGTGGCAGCACACATGGTGAAGCGCGGTTCGGGCGTGATCCTGACGATCTCGACGCCGGGATCGAAGCTGGCGTTCGGCGCGGGGTTCATCGGGATCGGCGCGGCGAATGCTACGGTCGAGGTGATGACGCGGCATCTGGCGGGTGAGCTGGGCCCATCCGGCGTGCGCGTCGTCTGCCTGCGGCCTGACGCGACGCCCGAGACGCTGGAGCTCGGATCGCATGCCCGGCAGGTATTCGGCGGGGTCGCCGAGAGGGCGGGGGCAAGCGCCGACGAAATGCTCGCGGGGGCGGCGAGCCGGACGCTGCTGAAGCGGTTTCCTAAGCTGGATGAGATCGCCGCGACGGCTGCCTTCGCGGCCTCCGACGGCGCCGGGGCGATCACCGGGGCGGTCCTGAATCTCACCTGCGGGACTCTGGTGGATTAGCCACACAGGGCGTTTTGCCCTGTGAAAGCCTTGAAAATCGGTCGCGGACGCTTTCATTGCAAAGAGGGCGCTGCTGGCTATAGTCCGCCCGCCCTAACTCCCCCTGCCTGGCGGGAGTGTTCAGAGATTCCACGGAGACCGGATGTCGTCCTTCCTCATGTTCCTTCAGCAGGCTGCAGCTCCGGCGGCCGCAGCGCCCGCGGCGGGCGCCGGCGCCGGTGGCGGCGACCTGCTTTCCGCCCTGCTGCTGCCGGTCGGCATGATCGTCATCTTCTACTTCCTGCTCATCCGTCCGCAGAACAACCGCATGAAGAAGCATCGTGCAATGATCGCCGCGATGAAGAAGGGCGACACGGTCGTCACGCAGGGCGGCATCATCGGCCGCATCTTCGCGCTGAAGGACGACGAAGTCGTGATCGACACGGGCGAAGGCAACAAGCTGCGCATCGTACGCGGCATGATCGTCGAAGTGAGGAATCCGAACGCCCCGGCCGCGGCCAACGACACCAAGGCAAGCTGATCCTTCATGCTGCTGCGTTTCCCGCTCTGGAAGGTCATCCTTGTTCTCGGCACGATTCTGCTTGGAACGGTCGCGTGCCTGCCGAACCTGCTGACTGAACAGCAGCGCGCGCAGTATATTCCGTGGTTGCCGGTCAAACCGCTGACCCTCGGCCTCGACCTGAAGGGCGGGGCGTCGATCCTGCTCGAGGTCGATCCTGTCGAGTTGCGGCAGAACGAGCTGCGCAATGTGAACCGCGCCGTGGGCGAGAAGCTGCGCGAGACGCCGCTGATCCCCGTCGCCAGCCGCAACCCGGAAGGCGACGCGGTGGTGGTGAAGCTGCGCAATCCGGCTGATGCAGCAACGGCGATCGAGCGCATCAAGACGCTGGCCAAGCCGCCGGCAGGCGCGATCGGCGTGCAGGATCTCTATGTAGTGACGACGCGCGCCGACGGCGCCATCGCGATCACGTTTTCCTCGCAGCATTTCGACAAGCTGCAGGCCGATGCGCTGGCCAGCTCCATCGAAGCGGTGCGGCGCAGGGCGGACAATTCCGGCCTCGTCGAGCCGAACATCCAGAAGCAGGGTGATACGCGCATCCTTGTCGAGGTTCCGGGCCTCAACCCCAATGAGACCGATACGCTGATCGAAACGCTGACCAAGACCGGCGTGCTGACGTTCAACATGGTCGATCGCAGCGCGAACATCGCGGACTACGAAGTCGGCGTGCCGTTGAACAACCGCGTCGCGTTGCCGGACGATAGTCTCGCCGGTCAGGTGCAGGTCATCTCGCTGGATTCGATCATCACTGGCGCCGACCTTTCCGGCGCGCGGCAGGACTATGACCAGCAGAACAACCCCTCGATCGCCTTCCAGCTTCACCCGGCCGGGGCGAAGAAGTTCGGCGATGCGACGAGCCGGAACGTCAACGAGTTCTTCGCCATCGTGCTGGACAACCGCATCGTCTCGGCGCCGCGGATCATCTCGCCGATCACGAGCGGCAGCGGCCAGATCACCGGCGCGTTCACCCTCGCGGAAGCCGAACAGCTGGCCATCGTGCTGCGTTCGGGCGCGCTGCCGGCGCGTCTGAAAGTCGCCGAACAGCGGACGGTGGACCCGAGCCTCGGGGCCGACTCGATCCGCGCGGGGGTGACGGCCTCCATCGTGGGCGTGGCGCTGGTCGCGGTGTTCATGATCGCGGCCTACGGCCTGCTGGGCGTTTTCTCGGTCATCGCGCTGCTGCTGAACATGGTGCTGATGATCGGCGTGCTGTCGTTCTTCGGGGCGACGCTGACCCTACCGGGCATCGCGGGCATCCTGCTGACCATGGGCATGGCGGTCGACTACAACGTGCTGATCTTCGAGCGGATACGCGAGGAGAAGCGAAACGGGAGGTCGCCGATCACGTCGGTGGAGGCCGGTTATGAGCACGCCATGGCGACCATTGTCGACGCCAACGTGACCCACGTCGTGGCTGCGCTGGTGATGTTCAACCTCGGATCGGGCCCCGTGCGCGGGTTCGCCCTGACACTGGTGATTGGCGTTATCACGTCCTTCTTCACGGCCGTCATCGTCGCCCGCTGGATCATGGCGATCTGGCTGAAGACGTTCCGTCCGAAGTGGATCCCGATCTAGGTTTTGGTGAACGGAGCTGGGGATGACGGGTCTCCGTGGCCCGGAATCCTCTTAAAATCCCGGTTTCCCGCCCCAAATCCAAAGGTCTGCCGCACTATTCGCCACGTCCTACAAAACCCATGGACTGCCGGGCCCCTTTGCCTTAGACGGTCCCGTCCAAACCCCTGAAAGCCATGAAAACTCCAACCGGTACCTCCGAAGCCGCCGCCAAAGACCCTCCGAAAAAGCGGGTCGGCCCGATCACGTTCGTCAACCAGGTGCAGGCCGAGGGTCGCAAGGTGACCTGGACGTCCCGCAAGGAGACGATGGTCGCGTCCATCATGGTCGTGGTGATGGTGTTGCTCGCGGCGGTGTTCTTCTACGCGACGGACAGCATCGTTCGCCTGTTCGTGGGTTTCGCGACGGGGATCTGGCACTGATGGCTGACGCGCGCTGGTATATCGTTCACGCCTACTCGAACTTCGAGAAGAAGGTCGCCTCGACCATTCGCGAACAGGCGGAGATGCAGGGTCTCAACGATCTGATCGAAGAGATCGAAGTGCCGACCGAGGAAGTCGTTGAGGTCGTCCGCGGCCGCAAGCGCACCGTCGAGAAGCGCCACATGCCGGGCTACGTCCTGGTGAAGATGAAGATGACGGACGAGGTCTACCATCTCGTCAAGAACACCCCGAAGGTCACGGGCTTCCTGGGCGCCGAGGGCGGCAAGAAGCCCCTGCCGGTTCCGCAGAAGGAAGTCGACCAGATCCTCGGCAAGATTGAATCCGGCACGGTCGAGCGCGCCCGTCCGAAGATGCAGTTCGAGATCGGCGAGAAGGTCAAGGTCACCGACGGACCGTTCGCCTCGTTCGAAGGCGCCGTGGACTCGATCGACGAGGACACCGGCCGTCTCAAGGTTACGGTTTCGATTTTCGGCCGGTCTACGCCGGTCGATCTGGAATACGGTCAGGTCCAAAAGGTCTGATCGCATACTGGGGTGCATGCACCCCGCAAGCGCGTGGAAGGCTAGCCCCCGTACCACGCATTCCCAGGCTGGAGGGTTTCGGCATTCGCCGAAGTCTGAAGGTCGTTATTCGCACGTGAGGGAAACATGGCGAAGAAACTACTCGGGAGCCTGAAGCTTCAGGTCCCGGCAGGAGCCGCTAACCCGTCTCCGCCAATCGGCCCCGCTCTCGGTCAGCGCGGCATCAACATCATGGAATTCTGCAAGGCCTTCAACGCAAGGACCGCGCAGGAACAGAAGGGCGTGCCCCTTCCCGTGGTGATCACGTATTACCAGGACAAGTCGTTCACCTTCGAGATCAAGACGCCGCCGGCGTCCTACTTCCTGAAGCAGGCGGCGAAGATCACGTCCGGCTCGAAGCTGCCGGGTCGCGACACCGCCGGCACGGTCACGATGGACCAGTGCCGCGAGATCGCGAAGAAGAAGCTCAAGGACCTGAACACGGATGACGTGGATCAGGGCGCAAAGATCATCGCCGGTTCCGCCCGCGCGATGGGCCTCCAAGTGACGGGAGCCTGATCACATGGCACTCGGAAAACGCACAACCGCCGCCCGCAAGAACGTCGACCCGACCAAGGTCTACAAGGTCACTGAGGCGGTGAAGATCGTGAAGGGTAACGCGAAAGCGAAGTTCGACGAGACGATCGAGATCGCCGTGAACCTCGGCATCGACCCGAAGCAGGCGGACCAGAACGTCCGCGGCGTCGTCAACCTGCCGGCCGGAACGGGCCGCACGGTGCGCGTCGCCGTGTTCGCCCGCGACAAGAAGGCTGACGAAGCCCGCGCCGCCGGTGCTGACATCGTCGGCGCTGAAGACCTGTTCGAGACGGTGAACGCTGGCAAGGTCGACTTCGACCGCGTCATCGCATCGCCGGACATGATGGCCCTCGTCGGCCGTCTCGGTAAGGTGCTGGGCCCGCGCGGCCTGATGCCGAACCCGAAGGTCGGAACGGTCACGCCGAACATCGCGCAAGCGGTCAAGGATGCGAAGGGCGGCTCGGTCGAGTTTCGCGCCGAGAAGGAAGGCATCATCCACGCTGGCGTGGGCAAGGCCTCGTTCACGGAAGCCGATCTTGAGAAGAACGTCCGCGCCTTCCTCGGCGCGCTTGTGAAAGCCCGCCCGTCGGGCGCCAAAGGCACCTACGTCAAGAAGATCGCGATCTCCTCGACGATGGGCCCCGGCGTTTCGATCGACGTGACGGACATCTCGCAGGTCGCGGCCCAGTAGGCTCGACCCACTGACGGAATGAAGAAGGGCCGGCGGAGACATCCGCCGGCCTTTGTCATTTCATCACGGCCTGTGCACAGTGGCTGGGCGGGAACGTGAGGCAGGACATGCGCGATATCTACGCGATGGGCGAGCGTGCGGGTGCGCTGCTGAAGGCGCGCGGCGAGAAGATTGCGGTCGGTGAAACTTCGGCGGGCGGGTTGATCTCGGCGAGCCTGCTCGCCGTGCCGGGCGCATCCGCCTATTTTGCCGGTGGAGCGATTACCTATTCGGGGCGGTCCATCGTCGGGCTGGCGGGCATTTCGCTGGACGAGATGCGAGCGCGGGGGATCAGGTCCAGCTCGGAGCCCTATGCGGAGCTGCTGGCGGAGACGATCCGGCAGCGGCATGGCGGGGTGACCTGGGGTCTGTCGGAAACCGGCGCGGCCGGGCCGGGCGGCAATGGCTATGGCGATGCCTCCGGGCATACCTGCATGGCGGTGGCAGGGCCTGTGCGTGTGGCGCGCACCTTGGAGACCGGCCTCGAGGACAGGGTCGAGAACATGTGGCTCTTCGCCGAGGCGACGCTGGCCCTGCTGGTCGAGGTGCTGGAGGCGGCGCCTAGATCGGCGGCTTGAACCCGGGGCCGGTTTCCCCCATTTCGGGGGTCTCAGGGACAGCTTCGGCCTCGGTTTTCCGCTGATTTGGCGGGCCGGAGCAGCTTTTGGGAAAAAAGCAAGAGCCCGCTTGCAACAAAGCGGGGGGGCGGCTATAGACGCCCCCTGAGCGGGAGAATCGTTAATTCGAGCCTCCCGTTTCTCGTCCGAGATTGCAGGTGGAGCAGGCGTACAGACCAGACTAACTATCTGGTTTTGCTCCTCAATTTCCTGCATGAGACGGGGTGTGACGGGACAGGGTGCGTAGTTGGCGTGATCGCTAACGACGACGCCCTTGAGTTCGTTTCCGCCCTGGGACGGGGGCACGTTGGTCATGCGGACCGCGCGCTCTCTCCGTACCGGCCAGTAGCCTCTCACGGCTACGAACCGGGTGGAAGGGTGAAACGGCCGCGGGTCCTGCGTGCGCTTCCTGGGGCGATCGGGCTAGTCCGGTCGTCCAATCTGGAGACCGCATATGGATAAAGCTGGAAAAGCGGTAGCGCTGGAGGCCTATAAAAAGGTCTTCGCCGACGCCGGCGTGATCGTTGTCACGCAGTATTCCGGATTGACCGTGCGGGAGCTCACGGATCTGCGCTCGAAGCTGAAAGGCCAAGGCGCGGCTCTGAAGGTCATCAAGAACCGGCTCGCGAAAATCGCGCTGGACGGCAAGGGCGGCGACGCAGCGGGAGCCATGTTTGTGGGTCCTGTGGCTGTTGCCTACTCCGCCGATCCGGTCGCGGCTTCGAAAGTCGTGGCGGACTTCGCCAAGGGGAACGAAAAGCTCGTTCTCATTGGCGCTCTCATGGGCGACCAGGTGCTCGACCAGAACGCAGTGAAGCAACTCGCTTCGCTGCCGTCGCTGGACCAGCTCCGCGGCAAGATCATCGGCCTCATCCAGGCTCCGGCGACCAAGATCGCTGGCGTCGTGGCTGCGCCGGCTGCTCAGCTCGCTCGTGTCATTGGCGCTTACGCCAACAAGGACGCCGCCTGAGACCTGCTCCCAATCGTGAAATTCGAAGTCACACACCCGAACTCAAGGAAACCCTGAAATGTCGAAACTTGATAAAATCGTCGAGGACCTGTCCTCGCTGACCGTCCTCGAAGCTGCTGACCTCGCGAAACTTCTCGAAGAGAAGTGGGGCGTTTCGGCTGCTGCTCCGGTCGCTGTTGCTGCTGCTGCTGGCGGTGGCGCTGCCGCCCCGGCCGCTGAAGCCCAGACCGAGTTCTCCGTCATCCTGAAAGATGCCGGCGACAAGAAAATCAACGTGATCAAAGTCGTTCGCGAAGTCGTGCCGAGCCTCGGCCTGAAAGAAGCGAAAGACCTCGTCGAAGCTGCTCCGAAGGCCGTCAAAGAAGGCGTCACCAAAGAAGAAGCCGAGACCATCAAGAAGAAGCTCGAAGAAACCGGCGCCAAGGTCGAAATCAAGTAATCGACCTGCCGAACGTTGGCTCTCTCCTCTGCGCGAGGGGAGAGAGTTGACGGCTGAGTTAGTGTTACGGCGGCGGGGTCTCACCTCGCCGCCGGTCGCGCACCGGATACTAACGGTCCAACGGCGCCACCCCAGGCCTGGGGGTGGAGGCTGCGGCCCACAAAAGACGAGATGACCAAGCGATGGCTCTGTCGTTCACAGCGAAGAAGCGTATTCGGAAATCCTACGGTGAAATCTCAGAAACAGTAGTCATGCCGAACCTCATCGAGGTTCAGCGCGCGTCCTACGAACAGTTCCTCCAGATGCATACGCCCGCTGACAAGCGTGAGGCGGATGGCGTGGAAGCCGTGTTCAAATCGGTGTTCCCGATCAAGGATTTCTCGGACCGCGCCGTCCTCGAATACATCTCCTATGAATTCGAAGCGCCCAAGTTCGACGTTCAGGAGTGCATGCAGCGCGACCTGAACTTCGCTGCGCCACTGAAAGTGAAGCTGCGCCTGATCGTGTTCGAGACGGACGAAGAGACCGGCGCGAAGTCGATCAAGGACATCAAGGAACAGGACGTCTATCTCGGCGACATCCCGCTGATGACGGACAAGGGCACGTTCATCATCAACGGCACCGAGCGCGTGATCGTTTCCCAGATGCACCGCTCGCCGGGCGTCTTCTTCGACCACGACAAGGGCAAGACACACGCGTCCGGCAAGCTGCTGTTCGCGGCGCGCGTGATCCCGTATCGCGGCTCGTGGCTCGACTTCGAGTTCGACGCGAAGGACATCCTGCACGTCCGCATCGATCGTAAACGGAAACTGCCGGCCACCGTGCTGCTGCAGGCCCTGAACTATTCGGGCTCGAAGATCCTCGACACCTTCTACAACAAGGTTACGTACAAGCTCGACAAGGCTGGCTGGGTCACCGGCTTCTCGGCCGAGCGCTGGAAAGGCGCGCGTCCGGAGTTCGATCTCGTCGACAAGAAAACCGGCAAGAGCGTATTCCCGGCCGGCAAGAAGATTACGCCGGTCAAGGCCAAGAAGGCCGAGGCCGATGGCCTGCAGGACATCCTGGTTCCGTCGTCCTTCCTTGAAGGCAAGTTCATCGGCGAGGACGTGATCAACGCCGCGACCGGCGAGATCTATGCAGAAGCCGGCGACGAGCTGACCGAAGAGTCGGTGGCGGCGCTGCGCGATGCGAAGGTCAAGTCGGTGCAGCTGCTCGACACGGACGGCGACAACGCCCGCGGCCCGTGGATCCGCAACACGCTGAAGGTCGACAAGGCCACGTCGCGCGTCGACGCCCTGTCGGACATCTACCGCGTCATGCGTCCCGGCGAACCGCCGACGCTGGAAGCGGGCGAAGCCCTGTTCGGCCAGCTGTTCTTCGACCGCGAGCGCTATGACCTCTCGGCTGTCGGCCGCGTGAAGATGAACATGCGCCTCGGCCTCGATGCTCCCGACACGCAGCGCACGCTGCGCGAGGAAGACATCGTCGCCGTGATGCGCACCGTGCTCGACCTCAAGGACGGCAAGGGCGAAGTCGACGACATCGACAACCTCGGCAACCGCCGCGTCCGTTCGGTGGGCGAACTGCTCGAGAACTCGTTCCGCGTCGGCCTCGTCCGCATGGAACGCGCGATCAAGGAGCGCATGTCGTCGGTCGATATCGACACCGTCATGCCGCACGACCTGATCAACGCGAAACCGGTGGTCGCCGCCGTTCGCGAGTTCTTCGGTTCCTCGCAGCTCTCGCAGTTCATGGACCAGACCAACCCGCTCTCCGAGATCACGCACAAGCGTCGTCTCTCGGCGCTTGGGCCGGGCGGTCTGACGCGCGAACGCGCGGGTTTCGAGGTGCGCGACGTGCACCCGACGCACTACGGACGTATCTGCCCGATCGAAACGCCGGAAGGTCCGAACATCGGCCTCATCAACTCGCTGGCCACGCACGCCCGCATCAACAAGTACGGCTTCATCGAGAGCCCGTACCGGAAGGTGACGAACGGCAAGCTGACCAGCGAGGTGAGATATCTCTCGGCCATGGAAGAGCAGCGCTACGCGATCGCCCAGGCGAACGCGAAGATGGACTCGAAGGGCCTGCTGACGAACGAGTTCGTCAATGCTCGTGTTGGGCCCGCTCGCGACGCCATGCTCGTTGCGCGTGAGGGCATCGAATACATCGACGTCTCGCCCAAGCAGGTCGTCTCCGTCGCCGCGGCGCTGATCCCGTTCCTCGAGAACGACGACGCCAACCGCGCGCTGATGGGCTCGAACATGCAGCGTCAGGCTGTGCCGCTGATCCAGACGGAAGCCCCGCTGGTCGGCACCGGTCTTGAAGCCATCGTCGCCCGCGACAGCCGCGCTGCCGTGGCCGCGCGCCGTGGCGGCGTGGTTGAGCAGGTGGACGCGACACGTATCGTCGTGCGGGCCACGGACGATCTCGATAACTCGAAGTCGGGCGTCGACATCTATCGCCTGTCGAAATACCAGCGCTCGAACCAGAACTCGTGCATCAACCAGCGCCCGATCGTGAAGGTCGGCGACAAGGTCGTGAAGTCGGACATCATCGCTGACGGTCCGTCGACGGACCTCGGCGAGCTGGCGCTCGGCCGGAACGTGCTCGTCGCGTTCATGCCGTGGAATGGCTACAACTTCGAAGACTCGATCCTGATCTCCGAGCGCATCGTGCGCGACGACGTGTTCACCTCGATCCACATCGAGGAGTTCGAAATCGCCGCCCGCGACACCAAGCTCGGGCCGGAAGAGATCACGCGCGACATCCCGAACGTCGGCGAGGAAGCCCTGCGCAACCTCGACGAAGCGGGTATCGTGGCGGTCGGCGCCGAAGTCATGGCCGGCGACATCCTCGTCGGCAAGGTGACGCCGAAGGGCGAGAGCCCGATGACGCCGGAAGAGAAACTCCTCCGCGCCATCTTCGGTGAGAAAGCCTCGGACGTTCGCGACACCTCGCTCCGCATGCCTCCGGGCGCGACGGGCACGGTGGTGGAAGTCCGCGTGTTCAACCGTCACGGCGTCGACAAGGACCAGCGCGCGCTCCAGATCGAGCGCGAGCAGATCGACCAGCTGATGACCGACAAGGAAGACGAGATCGCGATCATCGAGCGCGACGCTCTCTCGCGTCTCAAGTCGCTCCTCGTCGGCCAGAAAGCCGTCGCCCGCGGCGGCAAGAAGACGGACATCACCGACGAGTTCATCAGCGAGCAGTCGGCTGCTGACCTCTGGAAGATCGGCGTCGACGACGACGCGGTGGACTCGCAGCTCAAGTCTCTCAAAGGCTCGTACGACGACTCCGTGGCCCTGATCGAGGCCCGCATCGCGGACAAGATCGAGAAGGTCCAGCGTGGCGACGACCTGCCGCCGGGCGTCATGAAGGTGGTCAAGGTGTTCGTCGCGGTGAAGCGCAAGCTGCAGCCGGGCGACAAGATGGCCGGCCGTCACGGCAACAAGGGGGTTATCTCCAAGATCAACCCGCTCGAAGACATGCCGTATCTGGAAGACGGCACGCCGGTCGACATCGTCCTGAACCCGCTGGGCGTGCCTTCGCGCATGAACGTCGGTCAAATCCTCGAGACCCACCTCGGCTGGGCCTGCAACGGCATCGGCAAGATGATCGACGCGGCGCTCAAGGAGTACCGTCACTCGAAGGATGGCAAGGCGCTGCAGAAAGCGCTGCGCGACGCCTACGGTGAAGACGAAGAACTGCCGAAGACGAACGATGAACTGGAAGAACTCGCCAGCAACCTGACCAAGGGTGTGCCGGTGGCGACCCCGGTGTTCGACGGCGCGGACGAGGACGACATCGCGGTCATGCTGAAGAAGGCTGGCCTCGACACGTCGGGCCAAGTGTACCTGCACGACGGCCGCACGGGTGAGCGTTTCACCCGCAAGGTTACGGTGGGCTACAAGTATCTCCTCAAGCTCCACCACCTGGTGGACGAGAAGATCCACGCCCGCTCGACCGGTCCGTACTCGCTCGTCACCCAGCAACCGCTGGGCGGCAAGGCGCAGTTCGGCGGACAGCGCTTCGGCGAGATGGAAGTGTGGGCGCTCGAAGCCTACGGTGCAGCGTACACGCTCCAGGAGATGCTCACGGTCAAGTCCGACGACACGGCTGGCCGTGCGAAGGTCTACGAGGCGATCGTCCGCGGCGACGACACGTTCGAAGCCGGCATCCCGGAATCGTTCAACGTTCTCGTCAAAGAGATGCGTTCGCTCGGTCTCAACGTCGAACTTCTCGAAGGCGAGCCCGAACCTGCGGAGGAGGGCGCCGACTCTTAAAGTCGACGTCGTCTGCCTTTCGCAATGAATATCCGTGAGGCCCGAGGGCCTCACGGTCACCCCAAGAGGGAGACTAAATCAGGATGAGCCAGGAAATCACGAACCTGTTCAGCCCAAACACTCCGGCCCCGACGTTCGAGGCCATCCGCATCGCGATCGCGAGCCCGGAAGAGATCCGGAAGTGGTCGTCAGGCGAGATCAAGAAGCCGGAGACGATCAACTACCGCACGTTCAAACCTGAGCGTGACGGCCTGTTCTGCGCCCGCATCTTCGGGCCGATCAAGGATTACGAGTGCCTGTGCGGCAAGTACAAGCGCATCAAGTATCGCGGCGTGACCTGCGAGAAGTGTGGCGTGGAAGTGACGCTCGCCCGCGTTCGGCGCGAGCGCATGGGCCACATCGAGCTTGCGGCGCCCGTTGCCCACATCTGGTTCCTGAAGTCGCTGCCGTCCCGCATCTCGCTGATGCTGGACATGGCGCTGAAGGACGTGGAGCGCGTGCTCTACTTCGAAAGCTATGTCGTCACCGAGCCGGGCCTGACCCCGCTGAAGGAAAAACAACTCCTCACCGAGGAAGAGTACCTCCAGCAGCAGGAAGCCCTGGGCGAAGACTCGTTCACCGCCCAGATCGGCGCCGAAGCCGTTCGCGAACTGCTGAAGGGCTATGACCTCGAAGCCGAGGCCGAGCGCCTGCGCGCCGATCTCGCGGAAGCGACCGGCGAGCTGAAGCCGAAGAAGATCGCGAAACGCCTGAAGCTGGTCGAGAGCTTCATCCAGTCGGGCTGCCGTCCGGAGTGGATGGTTCTCACGATCGTGCCGGTCATCCCGCCGGACCTGCGTCCGCTGGTGCCGCTCGACGGCGGCCGCTTCGCGACGTCGGATCTCAACGATCTCTATCGCCGCGTGATCAATCGCAACAACCGCCTCAAGCGTCTGATGGAGCTCCGCGCGCCGGACATCATCATCCGCAACGAGAAGCGGATGCTGCAGGAGTCGGTGGACGCGCTGTTCGACAACGGCCGCCGTGGCCGCGTCATCACGGGCACCAACAAGCGCCCGCTGAAGTCGCTGTCCGACATGCTGAAGGGCAAGCAGGGCCGCTTCCGCCAGAACCTGCTCGGCAAGCGCGTCGACTATTCGGGCCGTTCGGTCATCGTCGTGGGTCCAGAGCTCAAGCTCCACCAGTGCGGCCTGCCGAAGAAGATGGCGCTCGAGCTGTTCAAGCCGTTCATCTACGCGCGTCTCGACGCGAAAGGTCTCGCCGGCACGGTGAAGGCCGCCAAGAAGCTGGTCGAGAAAGAGAAGCCGGAAGTCTGGGACATCCTCGAAGAGGTGATCCGCGAACACCCCGTGCTGCTCAACCGCGCACCGACGCTCCACCGCCTGGGCATCCAGGCGTTCGAGCCGAAGCTGATCGAGGGCAAGGCCATCCAGCTGCACCCGCTGGTCTGCGCCGCGTTCAACGCTGACTTCGACGGCGACCAGATGGCCGTGCACGTTCCGCTGTCGCTCGAAGCGCAGCTGGAAGCGCGCGTGCTGATGATGTCGACCAACAACATCCTGTCGCCCGCCAACGGCCGCCCGATCATCGTGCCGTCGCAGGACATCGTTCTCGGCCTCTACTACCTGTCGATCGAGCGCGACAAAGAGCTCGGCGAAGGCATGCTGTTCTCGGATCTCGCCGAGATCGAGCACGCGCTCGCCGCCGGCAAGGTGTCGCTGCATGCTCGCGTCAAGGCGCGCTTCATCGGCAAGGACGAGAACGGCAAGGACGTCGCGAAAGTGTACGCCACGACGCCGGGCCGCATGATGATCGCCGACTGCCTGCCGCGTGAAAAAGGCATGGACCCGACGGTCACCAACGAGCTGATGACGAAGAAAGCGGTCGGGAAACTGATCGACATCGTCTACCGGAACTGCGGCCAGAAGGCGACGGTCATCTTCTGCGACCGCGTCATGGCTCTCGGCTTCAAGGAAGCGGCGCGCGCCGGCATCTCCTTCGGCAAGGATGATATGCTCATCCCGAAATCGAAGGACAAGCTGGTCGCCGACACCCGCAAGCTGGTGAACGAGTACGAGCGGCAATACGCCGACGGCCTCATCACCCGGGGCGAGAAGTTCAACAAGGTCGTCGACGCCTGGTCCGCATGTACGGACAAGGTCGCTGACGCCATGATGGACGCCGCCGGCGCTTCGACGGGCGAACCCAACTCGGTGTTCATGATGGCCCACTCGGGCGCTCGTGGTTCGAAGAACCAGATGAAGCAGCTCGCCGGCATGCGCGGCCTGATGGCCAAGCCCTCGGGCGAGATCATCGAGACGCCGATCGTGTCGAACTTCAAGGAAGGCCTCACCGTTCTCGAGTACTTCAACTCGACGCACGGCGCGCGTAAGGGCCTCGCCGACACGGCGCTCAAGACGGCGAACTCGGGTTACCTCACCCGGCGCCTTGTTGACGTTGCTCAAGATTGCATCATCACGGAAGAGGACTGCGGCACCGACAAGGGCATCACGCTCGCGGCGGTCATGGAAGGCGCGGACGTCATCGTCTCGCTCGCCGACCGCACCCTCGGCCGTACGACCGCGGAAGACATCAAGCATCCGAACACGGGCGCGATCATCGCTCCGGCCAACACCTACCTCGATGAGGATGTGGCCGCGCAGATCGACAAGGCTGGCGTCGACCGCATCCTGGTGCGTTCGGTCCTGACCTGCGAAACCCGCAACGGCACCTGCGCTTCCTGCTACGGCCGTGACCTGGCGCGCGGCACGCGCGTCAACGTCGGTGAAGCTGTCGGCGTCATCGCCGCGCAGTCGATCGGCGAACCGGGCACGCAGCTGACGATGCGTACATTCCACATCGGCGGCGCCGCGCAGGTTACGACCGAGAGCTCGCTGGAAGCCGCCTTCGACTCTGAAGTGCGCTTCGAGAACGCTTCGGTCGTCAAACGCGACGACGGCACCTACGTGGTCAACGGCCGCTCGATGGAGGTCAAACTCATCGACGCCGAGGGCCGTATCCGCCAGACGTTCAAGCCGGTCTATGGCTGCCGTCTGCGCTACGGCGACGGCGACAAGGTGAAGCGCGGCGAGCGCGTGGCCGACTGGGATCCGTTCGCGATCCCGATCGTCACCGATCTCGCCGGCAAGGTGAAGTTCGACGACCTGATCGAAGGCGTGACGACCCGCGACGAGACGGACGAAGCGACCGGCATCGCCAACAAAGTGGTGATCGACGCCCGTACCGGATCGAAGAAGGTCGAACTCAAGCCGGGCATCATCCTCGTCGATGACAAAGGCAATCCGATCAAGCACGCAGGCGGCATGCAGGCGCGTTACCTGCTGCCGGTCGACGCCATCCTGTCGGTGGCTGAAGGCGACGACGTCCGTCCGGGCGACACGCTTGCGCGTGTCCAGACCGGCGGCGCGACGACCCGCGACATCACGGGCGGTCTGCCGCGCGTGGCCGAGCTGTTCGAAGCCCGCCGTCCGAAGGACCACGCGATCATTGCCGACATCACCGGCAAGGTCGAATTCGGCCGCGACTACAAGAACAAGCGCCGCGTCCGCCTCGTCCCGCAAGAAGAGGGCGCGGAGCCGATGGAATATCTGGTGCCGAAGACCAAGCACCTGATGGTCCAGGAAGGCGACATGCTGAAGAAGGGCGAATACCTGCTCGAGGGCAACCCCGCGCCGCAGGACATTCTGACCATCCTCGGCGTGGAAGCGCTGGCCGATTACCTCGTGAGCGAGATCCAGAAGGTCTACCGCCTGCAGGGCGTGCCGATCGACGACAAGCACATCGAAGTCATCGTCAGCCAGATGCTGAAGAAGGTGGAGATCTCCGACGGCGGCTCGACCACGCTGCTCAACGGCGAAGCTGTCGACGCGCTAGAGTTCGAGGAAGCCAACGCTGCCGCGATCAAGGCTGGCCGTGAACCGGCGAAGGGCGCGCGCGTCCTTCTCGGCATCACCAAGGCCTCGCTGCAGACCCGCTCCTTCTTCTCGGCGGCGTCCTTCCAGGAAACGACCCGCGTCCTCACGGAAGCGGCGATCCAGGGCAAGGTCGATCCGCTCGAAGGTCTCAAGGAGAACGTCATCGTCGGCCGTCTCATTCCGGCCGGCACCGGCGGCGCGCTGCGGAAGTACCGCAAGCTCGCCGGCGACCGCGATGTTCGCCTCAAGGAACAGCGCAAGGTCAACCAGCCTGTCCCGGCTCTGCCGCCGGCGGCCGAGTAGGCATTGCGACATACCTGAAATGGCGGCGGCGGATCGAAAGATCCGCCGCTGTTGTTTTGTGCGGGCGCCGTTTCGTGCCTTGTCTGTCCAATGCGTTGATTGAACTTCTGCCGTTGCGGAGGATCGTATGCGACTGATCGCTACTCTTCTCGTCTCAATCGCACTCGTTGCATGCGCTCCGGAGCAACCGGTGGCGCAGGCGCCAGAGCCAGCGACGCCGCCCATGGCGGCGGCGGCCGGCGATCAGCTGTTCGAGGATGTCCGCATCCTGTCGGCCGCCGACATGCAGGGCCGGCTCGTCGGCACGCCGGGTAATGCCAAGGCGCGCGCCTATGTGCTGAAGCGCTATGCCGCGATCGGGCTGAAACCGGCCTTCGGCGAAAGCTTCGAGCAGCCGATCTCCATCGCATCTGGCGGAAAGGCGGTCGGGGCTGTCAACCTGATCGGGATGATCGAAGGATCCTCCGCTTCGGAGCGGGCAATGGTCGTGATGGCGCATTACGACCATGAGGGCGTGAAGGACGGGCAGATCTACAATGGCGCGGACGACAATGCTTCGGGCGTTGCGACCCTGCTGCAGATCGCGCGGAACATGAAGGACAGGCCGCCGCTGCATGATGTGATCTTTGCGGTGGTCGACGCGGAAGAGGATGGGATTTCCGGGTCGCGCGCGATGGTTGCGACACCGGAGTTCAAGGAACTGCTGCCGCGCATCGTGATGGCGGTGAATTTCGACATGGTGAGCCGGAGCGACAAGAACGAACTGTATGCATCCGGCGCCTGGCATTTCCCGTGGCTGAAGCCGCGGCTGGATGCGATCGCTGCGAAGGCGCCGGTGAAGCTGCTGCAGGGCCATGACGATCCGGCGCTGAAGGCGGACGACTGGACGAGCCAGTCGGATCATCTGGCGTTCCACATGACGAAGGTTCCGTGGGTCTATTTCGGCGTCGAGGATCACCCCGACTACCACCAGCCGAGCGACGATTTCGACAAGATCCCGCAGGACTTCTTCAGGCGCTCGGCTGCCACGACCGAGATGGCCGTGCGGGCTTTCGACGAAGACCTCGAGGCGATCGCCAAAGAGGCGGGCCGCTAAGGCTCCTTCGACTTCCACAATCTAACTGCAGCAGGGAGACGCCCATGTTCGTCACTATCAACGGCGTGCGTTTGTTTTTCGACGTCATCAATCCAGGGCTGAAGATCACGGAGGCCGGGCTGCGGGAGAAACCCGTTCTGGTCTGCCTGCCCGGCGGTCCGGGTGGGGATCATCAAACGTTGCGGCCCTTCTTCGACCGCTTCGCCAGCGTGGCGCAGGTGGTTTACCTCGACCCGCGCGCCTCCGGCAGGAGCGATTCAGGCGATCCAGCGGAGTGGACGCTCGACCAGTGGGGCGATGATGTCGCGGTCTTCTGCGACGCCCTTGGGATCGTGAAGCCCATCGTTCTTGGCGTTTCGGGCGGGTCTATGGTGGCACAGGCCTATTTGGCGCGTCATCCTGACCATGCCGGAGGCGTCATCCTTGTGAATCCATGCGCGAGGATGGTGAAGGACGAGCTGGTGGCCGGATTCGGCCGACTCGGTGGGCCGGAAGCCGCCGCGGCGGCCGAGGCGATGTACACACGGGGTGGTGTGGAGGATGTCCCCGGCTTTTTCCGACATTGTCTGCCGTATTACTCCAAAGTGGGTTCTCTCGGGAATCCGGGCGGGGCGGCCCGGGCGACCTTCAATTTCGCGGTCAGCCAGCATTTCTTCCGGACCGGCGGGGAAGCCTTCCTGTTCGACCACCGGCAGGCTCTCGGGAAGTGGGGATGCCCCGTTCTATTGATGGTGGGGCGCCATGATCCGGTTACGCGCGCGGAATGGGGAATCGAGGTCGCGGACGCGCTGCCGCCTGGCCGGGGCGAATTGGTGGTTTTCGAGCGGGCGAGCCACATGATCGTGGCGGATGAGCCGGACGAATTGGCCAGCCGGATCGAGGGGTTCATCGCAGCGCGATAAGGCCGTAATGACGGGGCCGGGCAGGGGGTGTGCAGCCGCCGCAGATTCCCGCGAGAGCTGCACTTGACCCCGGTAGGGGAGGCCAGTATAGCCCCGGCTCACATTGCCGGACCGGCCGTGGAATCCGTTCCAAACGCGGTTAAGGCGATGTGTCTTAAGAGAGCGAAAGCCTCCTATAGAGTGCGGCCGGGGCAGCCTGTCGGGTTGTCGCGGCCAATGGTTTTGCAGCAAGACACGCCGAATTGGCCCAGAAAGCCCGGCGAAACGGTGTGACGAGCGAGGGTAGATGCCTACGATCCAGCAGTTGATCCGCAAGCCGCGGCAAGACAAGCCGGCCCGCAACAAGGTGCCGGCCCTAAAGGGTTGCCCGCAGCGGCGCGGCGTCTGCACGCGCGTCTACACGACGACGCCGAAGAAGCCGAACTCGGCTCTCCGGAAGGTTGCCAAGGTGCGCATGACCACGCAGCACGAGGCGGTCTGCTACATCCCCGGCGAAGGCCACAACCTGCAGGAACACTCGGTCGTGCTGATCCGCGGCGGCCGCGTGAAAGACTTGCCGGGCGTTCGCTACCACATCCTTCGCGGCGTGCTGGACACCCAGGGCGTCAAAGATCGCAAGAAGCGCCGTTCGCATTACGGCGTTAAGCGTCCGAAATAATCCAGGCAGAGCTCAGACATGTCCCGTCGCCACCGCGCAGAAAAACGCCAGGTCCTTCCCGACGCCCAGTACGGCGATCAGGTCATCACCCGCTTCATGAACCAGGTGATGTACCAGGGCAAAAAGTCCGCCGCCGAGAAGATCGTGTACGGCGCGCTCGAAACCGTTGCGACGAAGTCCAAGCGGCCGGCTCCGGAAGTGTTCCACGAAGCGCTGGGCAACGTCGCTCCGTCCGTTGAAGTCCGTTCGCGCCGCGTCGGCGGCGCCACCTACCAGGTTCCGGTCGAAGTCCGTCCGGAGCGCCGTCAGGCTCTCGCCATCCGCTGGCTGATCGAGTACGCGCGCGCCCGCTCGGAAAACACGATGGAAGAGCGTCTCGCTGCCGAGATGCTCGACGCCTCCCATGGCCGCGGCTCCGCCGTGAAGAAGCGCGAAGACACGCACCGGATGGCGGAAGCCAACCGCGCCTTCTCGCATTACCGCTGGTAATCCAGCGGTCCGCCGCAATACGAATTCAGAGGGCTCCCCATGCCTCGCACACATAAACTCGAAGACTACCGAAACTTCGGGATCATGGCGCACATCGACGCCGGCAAGACCACAACGACCGAGCGCGTGCTGTTCTACTCCGGCAAGTCGCACAAGATCGGCGAAGTCCACGATGGCGCGGCCACGATGGACTGGATGGAACAGGAACAAGAGCGCGGCATCACGATCACATCCGCCGCGACGACCTGCTTCTGGCAGGACAAGCGCTTGAACATCATCGACACCCCCGGACACGTCGACTTCACCATCGAAGTCGAACGCTCGCTGCGCGTGCTCGACGGCGCCGTTGCGGTGCTCGACGGCAACCAGGGCGTGGAGCCGCAGACGGAAACCGTCTGGCGCCAGGCCGACAAGTACAACGTTCCGCGCATCGTCTTCGCCAACAAGATGGATAAGATCGGCGCGGACTTCTACAACTGCGTCAATGACCTGGTTAAGCGTCTCGGCGTGAAGCCGGTTCCGCTGCAGCTGCCGATCGGCATCGAGAACACGTTCAAGGGCGTGGTCGACCTCGTTGAGATGCGCGGCATCGTCTGGCAAGGCGAAGATCTCGGCGCGAAGTTCGATATCGTCGCGATCCCGGAAGACATGGTCGAGCAGGCGCAGGAATACCGCGCCAAGCTGATCGAAGCCGTCGCTGAACTCGATGACGACGTCATGGCCGCCTTCTTCGAAGGCAAGGAGCCGGACACCGCCACGATCAAGCGCCTCATCCGCAAGGCGGTGCTGACCGGCGCGTTCTACCCGGTGCTGTGCGGCTCGGCGTTCAAGAACAAAGGCGTGCAACCGCTGCTCGACGCCGTCGTCGATTACCTGCCGTCGCCGCTCGACGTGCCGGCCGTCAAAGGCATCGATCCGAAAGACGATTCGGAAATCGAACGCCCGCAGACGGACGATGCTCCGTTGTCGATGCTCGCCTTCAAGATCATGGACGACCCGTTCGTCGGTTCGATCACGTTCTGCCGCATCTACTCGGGCACGCTGAACTCGGGCACCACGCTCCTCAACTCCACCAAGGAGAAGAAAGAGCGCATCGGCCGCATGCTCGAAATGCACGCGAACGATCGGAAAGACATCAAGGAAGCCTTCGCCGGCGACATCGTCGCGGTGGCGGCCCTCAAGGAATCGACCACGGGCGACACGCTGTGCGACCCGGCCCACCCGGTCATCCTCGAGAAAATGGAATTCCCCGAGCCGGTCATCGAGATCGCGATCGAGCCGAAAACCAAAGGCGACCAGGAGAAGCTCGCGCTCGCGCTGCAGCGTCTGGCTGCTGAAGATCCGTCCTTCCGCGTTTCGACCGACCACGAGTCGGGCCAGACGCGCCTGAAGGGCATGGGCGAACTTCACCTCGACATCAAAGTCGACATCCTGAAGCGCACCTACAAGGTCGAAGCCAACATCGGCGCGCCGCAGGTGGCGTACCGTGAGACGCTCGGCCGCCGCGCCGAGATCGACTACACGCACAAGAAGCAGACGGGCGGCACGGGCCAGTTCGCCAAGGTGAGCCTGGTGTTCGAACCGCTTCCGCCGGGCTCGGGCTTCGTGTTCGAGAATGAAATCGTCGGTGGCTCGATTCCGAAGGAATTCATCCCGGGCGTCGAGAAGGGCATCAAGTCGGTCATGAACTCGGGTCCGCTCGTCGGCTTCCCGGTCATCGACTTCAAGGTCTCGCTGATCGACGGCGCCTATCACGATGTCGACTCGTCGGTGCTCGCCTTCGAGATCGCCTCGCGCGCCGCTTTCCGCGAAGCCGCAGAAAAAGTGCAGATGAAACTGCTCGAGCCGATCATGAAGGTCGAAGTTGTGTCGCCGGAAGATTACGTCGGTACGGTGATCGGCGATCTGAACTCCCGCCGTGGCATGATCCTCGGCCAGGAGATGCGTGGCAACGCGACCGTCATCAATGCGATGGTGCCGCTTGCCAACATGTTCGGATACGTTAACAACCTGCGCTCCGCGACGCAGGGCCGGGCGAACTACACCATGCAGTTCGACCACTATGAAGCGGTGCCAAGCGCCGTCGCGAAAGAAGTGATTGAGAAACTCAGCGGCTGATGAAGCCCAACTGGCGGCCAACCCCCGCTGAACGAAGCTACGGAGTAGGAGAACATGGGTAAGGAAAAATTCGCGCGTACGAAGCCCCACGTGAACGTCGGCACGATTGGCCACGTTGACCACGGCAAGACGACGCTGACGGCGGCGATCACGATCATTCTCGCCAAATCGGGCGGCGCCACTGCCAAGCAGTACGCCGACATCGACGCGGCGCCGGAAGAAAAAGCCCGCGGCATCACGATCAACACCGCGCACGTCGAGTACGAGACGAAGAACCGCCACTACGCGCACGTCGACTGCCCGGGACACGCCGACTACGTGAAGAACATGATCACGGGCGCGGCCCAGATGGACGGCGGCATCCTCGTGGTGTCGGCCGCCGACGGCCCGATGCCGCAGACGCGCGAGCACATCCTGCTCGCCCGTCAGGTCGGCGTTCCGGCGCTGGTCGTGTTCCTGAACAAGGTCGACATGGTCGACGACAAGGAACTGCTGGACCTCGTTGAACTCGAAGTCCGCGAACTCCTGTCCTCGTACGACTTCCCTGGCGACACCATCGCGATCGTCCCGGGCTCGGCCCTGGCTGCTGTCGAAGGCCGTGATCCGGAGATCGGCGAGCAAGCGATCCTCAAGCTGATGGAGGCTGTCGACGAACAGATCCCGACCCCGGAGCGTCCGCTTGACCAGCCGTTCCTGATGGCGATCGAAGACGTGTTCTCGATCTCGGGCCGCGGCACCGTCGTCACCGGCAAGGTTGACCGTGGTATCGTGAAAGTCGGCGACGAGATCGAAATCGTCGGCATCCGCGACACGCAGAAGACGACCTGCACGGGCGTCGAAATGTTCCGCAAGCTGCTCGATCAGGGCCAGGCTGGCGACAACGTCGGCATCCTCGTTCGTGGTATCGATCGCGAGCAAGTCGAGCGCGGCCAAGTGCTGTGCAAGCCGGGCTCGGTCAAACCGCACAAGAAGTTCGAAGCCGAGGTGTACGTCCTCAACAAGGATGAAGGTGGCCGTCACACGCCGTTCTTCGCCAACTACCGTCCGCAGTTCTACTTCCGCACGACCGACGTGACGGGCATCGTGGAACTCCCGGCCGGCACCGAGATGGTCATGCCTGGCGACAACATCAAACTCGTCGTCTCGCTGATCGCTCCGATCGCTCTCGAAGAGAAGCAGCGCTTCGCCATCCGCGAAGGCGGCCGCACGGTCGGTTCGGGCGTCGTGGCGAAGATCATCGAGTAGTCCTCGATCTTCTTTGACTGAACACTAGAGAGGGCGCCGGGAAACCGGCGCCCTTTCGCTTTTCGGGCGTTAGTCTTGCACACCGGGCTCATATTGCGACCTGCGAGGACGGATGAATCGCTCTCTCGAACCTTTTGCAGCCGGCGACCGGGTCAAATGGAAGTGGGGCGCGCACTGGGCGGAGGGCGCGGTGCGCGAGGTTTTCACCACGAGCGTCGAGCGTGTAATCAAGGGAGCGCGCGTCGTCCGGCACGGGGAGGTGGATAACCCCGCCTATCTGATCGTGCAGGACAACCAGGCCGAGGTGCTGAAGAAGCACAGCGAACTGTTCAGGGCTTGAGAGGGAGCTGCATGTCCGAGTCGCGCCAAGTCCGAGTCGTGAGCCTCTGGGTCCATCCGGGGCAGGAAGCTGCCTTCGAGGTGTTCGAGCAGGACGCTGCACGCCGCATGGCGCGCCATGGCGGCCGGACCGACTCGGCGGTGCGCGTGGAAAATCCGGGTGGCGCCTCCGACGCGCCGTACGAGATCCATGTCGTGAGCTTTCCCAATGCGGCGGCCGTCGCCGCCTATGCCGGCGATCCGGAAACGCTTGGCCTGCTGGACAGGCGGAACGCCATCATCTCGCGTACGGTGGTGGTCGCAGGCCGCGAGGCGGGGCCTTACTGATCTTGCGTTCGTGGGTTCACGGACAGATGGTTCGCGAGTGATGGAAGAGGGCTGCCATGCGTTTCATCGTTATTGCGATCTCGGCGGGGCTGCTGGCGGCTGGCTGTGCATCATCGGCCGGCTATTCGGGTTCAGCCTACATCTCGGCAGGACGAGTGGATCTGCGCCAGACCACCAAGACCGTCGAGGAATGCGCCCGGAATGTCCGCGATGCAACCAAGCGGCCGGACACGACTTCCCTAGGGCAGGTCGTCCAGACGCCGGGCCCGCCGCCCGGTACCGGAGTCATGGGAATCTGTGCCGGTCCCGACGGGCGGACGTATTTCATCACCCAGACCGAAATCCAGGCCGGCCCGACGATGATGTTCGAGCGGTAGACAGAGCAAGAAAGCCCCAATTTTGACGGACTCTAGGGCAGGGCGAGCAGGTTTCTGCACGCCTGCGGCAGCTCGCCCCAAACGGGCGCTTGACGCCAGTAAACCCTGAGACTAATACCCCGGCTCGTTTCCAGCGGCCTTGGCCGTATCCGGTTTGCGCCGGATAAACGCAAGGCTCGGAAACAAAAGGAAAAATTCAACGAGTGCGGCGGTCCTCCGGGGGATTATTCCCGGTCAGGCTGCTTTCACGCTGTTTCGGTGGTTCCGATGGCTCAACAGAATATCAGAATCAGGCTCAAGGCCTTCGATCACCGGGCTTTGGACATGTCCGCGCGCGAGATCGTCTCGACCGCCAAGCGCACAGGCGCGCAGGTTCGCGGCCCGGTTCCGCTGCCGACCCGCATCGAGAAATTCACCGTCAACCGCTCGCCCCACATCGACAAGAAGTCACGCGAGCAGTTCGAAATCCGCACGCACAAGCGCGTGCTCGACATCGTCGATCCGACTCCGCAGACGGTCGACGCGCTCATGAAACTCGACCTCTCGGCCGGCGTGGCCGTGGAGATCAAGCTGGGGAACGGCTAATGCGCACCGGAGTCCTCGCCAAGAAAATCGGGATGACCCGCGTGTTCGCCGCTGACGGCGCCCACGTTCCCGTCACGGTCCTCAGCCTCGAAGGCTGCCAGGTCGTCGGCGTCAAGAAAGATGAGGCCCGCGAAGTCGCCGTCACCAAGAAGGGTGAGCAGGTCGGCACGCGCCAGGCCAACGATGGCTACACGGCTGTCGTACTTGCCGCCGGCGCCCGCAAGGCCAAGAACGTGAACAAGGCCCTCCGCGGCCAGTTCGCCAAGGCTGCTGTCGAGCCCAAGGCCATCGTCCGTGAATTCCGCGTTCCCGCCGACATGCTGCTCGAAGTTGGCGCCGAGATCAGCGCCGACCATTTCGTCGTCGGCCAGAAGATCGACGTCGTCGGCATCACCAAGGGCAAAGGCTTCGCCGGCGCGATGAAGCGCTGGAACTTCGGCGGTCTGGAAGCTTCGCACGGCGTGTCGGTCTCGCACCGCTCGCATGGTTCGACTGGTCAGCGCCAGGACCCGGGCCGCGTGTTCAAAGGCAAGAAGATGGCCGGCCACCTCGGCATGGAACGCGTCACGACCCAGAACCTGGAAGTCGTTCGCACGGACGCCGCCCGTGGCCTGATCCTCGTGAAGGGCGCTGTCCCCGGTCCGGAAAACGGCTGGGTCGAAGTGCGCGACGCCGTGAAGGCGAAAGATCACAAGGGCGCTCCCAAGCCCGCCGGCCTCGTCAAGAAGGAAGGCTGAGACCAATGAAACTCCCAGTCGTAAAGCTTGACGCCAAGAAGGCCGGAGACATCGAAGTCTCCGACGCCATCTTCGGCATTGAAGAAATCCGCTCCGACATCCTGCAGCGCATGGTTCGCTATCAGCTGTCCAAGCGCCAGGCCGGCACGCACTCGACGCAAAACCGCGACGACGTCTCGGTCACCACCAAGAAGCTCTATCGCCAGAAGGGCACCGGTGGCGCTCGCCACGGTTCGCGTAACGCCCCGATCTTCGTCGGCGGTGGCGTCGCCCACGGTCCGCACCCGCACAGCCACGCTCACGCGCTGCCAAAAAAGGTTCGCGCCCTGGCGATGAAGCACGCGCTCTCGTCGAAGGTGAAAGACGAGTCGCTGGTCATCCTCGACGGCTTCACCGGCGAAAAGACGAAAGACCTGGTGGCCCAGCTCAAGGCGCTCAACATCTCGAACGCCCTGTTCATCGGCGGCGCGGAAGTGGACGAGAAGTTCGCCAAGGCCGCCCGCAACATCCCGAACATCGACGTGCTCCCGCTCGCTGGCCTCAACGTCTACGACGTTCTGCGCCGCAAGACGCTGGTGCTGTCGCGTGAAGCGGTCGAAGGCGTGAACGCACGCTTCGCCGAAGCCGAGAAGGCGTAACGCACATGGCCGCTCCCAAATCCCTCCACTACGGCCGCCTGACGGCGCCGATCATCACCGAGAAGTCGACCATGCTCTCCGAGCAGAACAAGGTCGTCTTCCGCGTGCCCCTCGACGCGACGAAGCCGCAGATCAAGGAAGCGGTCGAAGCGCTGTTCAACGTCAACGTGCTTGGCGTGAACACCATCGTCGTCAAAGGCAAATCCAAGTTCTTCCGCGGTGTCCCGGGCAAGCGCTCGGACATCAAGAAAGCGATCGTGACGTTGAAGGACGGCCAGTCCATCGACGTGACGACCGGGCTCTGAGGATAAGGCGTCATGGCTCTTAAGACGTTCAACCCGACTTCGCCTGGCCGTCGTCAGCTCGTGCTGGTCGACCGTTCCGGCCTTCACAAGGGCGCGCCCGTCAAGGCGCTCACCGAGGGCAAGCATTCAACCGGCGGCCGCAACAACCTCGGCCGTCGCACCGCGCGCTGGCGCGGGGGCGGCGCCAAGAAGCGCTACCGCATCATCGACTTCAAGCGCCGCAAGTTCGACGTGCCTGGCACGGTCGAGCGTCTGGAATATGATCCGAACCGCACGGCCTTCATCGCGCTCATCACCTACAAGGACGGTGAGCAGGCTTACATCATCGCGCCGCAGCGCCTCGATGTCGGCGACACGGTGATCGCGAGCGAGACGGCTGACATCAAGCCGGGCAACGCGCTTCCGCTGAAGAACATCCCGGTCGGCACGATCATCCACAACATCGAGATGAAGCCGCTCAAGGGCGCCCAGATCGCGCGTTCGGCGGGCTCCTACGCCCAGCTGGTCGGCCGCGGCGACGGCTACGCTCAGGTGAAGCTGTCATCCGGTGAGGTCCGCCTCATCCCGGAAAACTGCATGGCCACGATCGGCGCGGTCTCGAACCCGGACAACATGAACGAAGTGCTCGGGAAGGCCGGCCGCAACGTTCACAAGGGCTGGCGCCCGCACGTCCGCGGCGTCGCGATGAACCCGGTCGACCACCCGCACGGTGGCGGTGAAGGCAAGACGTCCGGTGGTCGTCACCCTGTCACCCCGTGGGGTAAGAAGACCCGCGGTCCGAAGACCCGCAAGAACAAGTCGACCGATCGTCTGATCGTGCGTCGTCGGCACAAAGCGTAACGGAGAGAAGCAAGATGTCCCGTTCCGTCTGGAAAGGCCCCTTCGTCGACGGCTACCTTCTCAAGAAGGCAGCTGCCGCTCGTGGCGCCGCTCGTTCCACGCCGATCAAGACCTGGTCGCGCCGCTCGACGATCCTGCCCGACTTCATTGGCCTGACTTTCCAGGTCCACAACGGCAAGTCGTTCGTTCCGGTCAACGTCTCGGAAGAGATGGTCGGCCACAAGTTCGGCGAGTTCGCGCCGACCCGCACCTTCCACGGCCACAGCGGCGACAAGAAAGTCACGGCGGCCCCACGCAAACCGGCGGGGAAATAAGTCATGGGTAAGCAAAAAGCCCCTCCGAAGCAGGCTTCCAACGAGTCTCGCGCTGTCCTGCGCATGTACCGCATCAGCGGCCAGAAGCTTAACCTGCTGGCTCAGCAGATCCGCGGCCTGCCGGTCGACAAGGCCCAGGCCGAACTGCAGTTCTCGCGCAAGCGTGCGGCGGTTGACGTCCTCAAGGCGCTCAACTCCGCCATCGCCAACGCGGACAACAATCATGGCCTCGACATCGACAGCCTGATCGTCGCCGAAGCCCACGTCGGCAAGAACCTGGTGATGAAGCGGATGCACGCTCGCGCGCGCGGCCGCGGCGTCCGCGTCGAGAAGCAGTTTTCCCAGCTCACCATCGTGCTCCGCGACACGTCCGCGGTCGCTCAAACGTCCGAGGCCGCATAATGGGTCAGAAGATCAACCCGACGGGACTTCGTCTTGGCGTCAACCGCACGGCTGACAGCCGCTGGTACGCTGACAGCGCCGACTTCGGCCGTCTGCTCCACGAAGACATCAAGATCCGCAAGTTCATCAAGGAAAAGCTGAAGCAGGCCGGCGTCAGCAAGGTCATCATCGAGCGTCCGCACAAGAAGTGCCGCATCACCGTTCACACCGCCCGTCCGGGCATGGTGATCGGCAAGAAGGGCGCGGACATCGAGACGCTGCGCAAGGAAATCACCAAGCTCTGCAAGGACGAGGTGTTCCTCAACCTCGTCGAGATCCGCAAGCCGGAAACCGACTCGAACCTGGTCGCGGAAGACGTCGCCCGCCAGCTCGAGCGCCGCGTGTCGTTCCGCCGCGCGATGAAGCGTTCGATGCAGACCGCGATGCGCATGGGCGCCCTTGGCGTTCGTCTGACCGTCGCCGGCCGCCTCGGCGGCGCGGAGATCGCCCGCACCGAATGGTATCGTGAAGGCCGCGTTCCGCTGCACACGCTGCGCGCCGACATCGACTACGGAACGGCGGAAGCCAAGACCACGTACGGCATCATCGGCATCAAGTGCTGGATCTTCAAAGGTGAGATCATGGAGCACGATCCGATGGCCGTGGATCGCAAGCAGGAAGCCGCTGGCGAATCCCGCCCGCGCCGCGACCGCGACCGCCAAGATCAGCGCGCGTAAGTGAGATAGAAGATGCTTCAACCCAAGCGCACAAAGTACCGCAAGGCCTTCAAGGGCCGCATTCACGGCCAGGCGAAAGCCGGTTTCTCGCTGACCTATGGTTCGCACGGCCTCAAGGCCCTCGAGCCGAACCGCGTCACCGCCCGTGAGATCGAGGCTGCCCGCCGCGCTCTCACCCGCGAGATGAAGCGTGTCGGCAAGGTCTGGATCCGCATCTTCCCGGACGTTCCGGTGTCGAAGAAGCCGATCGAGGTCCGCATGGGCTCGGGTAAGGGCGCGCCGGAATACTGGGTCGCCCGCATCAAGCCGGGCCGCATCATGTTCGAGATCGATGGCGTGACCGACGCCGTGGCCCGCGAGGCGCTTCGCCTCGGCGCCGCCAAGCTGTCGGTCAAGACCAAGATCATCACGCGGATCGGGGAGTAGGGCGATGACGAAGTTCTACGAAATCCGCAAGGACATGGAAGGCTACCGCGCCTCCACGCCCGACCAGCTGCGTGATGAACTCGCGAAGCTGAAGAAAGAACAGTTCAACCTGCGATTCCAGCGGGCCACGGGCCAGCTGGAGAAGACTTCCCGCGTCGGCGACATTCGCCGCGAGATCGCTCGTATCGAGTCGATCCTGAGCGAGAAGTCGAAGAAGCAGTCGGCCTAGGAGAGCACGATGCCAAAGCGAATTATGACGGGCACGGTTGTCTCCAACAAGATGACTAAGACTGCCGTGGTGAAGGTCGAGCGGACCTTCCTGCACCCGCTGTTCAAGAAGACAGTGCGGAAATCCAAGCGCTATCACGCGCACGACGAGAACAACTCGGCCCAGGTCGGTCAGATCGTCGAGATCCAGGAATGCCCGCCGCGCTCCAAGCTGAAGCGCTGGGAAATCCTACCCGCTAAAGGGGATGCCGCATGATCCAGATGCAGACAAACCTCGAGGTCGCCGACAACTCCGGCGCCCGTCGTGTCCAGTGCATCAAGGTGCTGGGTGGCTCGAAGCGCCGCTACGCCTCGATCGGCGACGTCATCGTCGTCTCGATCAAGGAAGCCGCGCCGAAGGGCCGCGTTAAGAAGGGCGAAGTGAAGCGTGCGGTCGTCGTGCGGATCTCGAAAGACCTTCAGCGCCGTGATGGCTCGGTCATCCGCTTCGACACCAACGCGGCCGTCCTGGTGAACAACCAGAACGAGCCGATCGGCACCCGCATCTTCGGACCGGTTCCGCGCGAACTCCGCGCCAAGAACCACATGAAGATCATCTCGCTCGCGCCGGAGGTCCTGTAATGGCCGCCAAGATTCGCAAAGGCGACACGGTGATTATCCTCACCGGCAAGGACAAAGGCCGTAAGGGCGAAGTCCTGAAGTCGTACCCGACGGAAAACCGCGTGCTGGTTTCGGGCGTGAACATCAAGGTTCGCCACACGAAGCCGAGCCAGGCCGATCCGCAGGGCGGCATCAAGCGCAACGAAGCGCCGATCCACGTTTCCAACGTCGCCCACGTCGATCCGACGTCGGGCAAGCCCACCCGCGTGGGGTTCAAAACCGAAGGAACAGGCGACAAGGCCCGCAAGGTGCGCTTCGCCAAGCGTTCCGGGGAGACCATCGATGGCTGACGCCAAATATACGCCGCGTCTCCGGTCGCTTTACGACCAGAGCATCCGCGAAAAGCTTACGAAGCAGTTCGGCTACACGAACGGCATGCAGGTGCCGTCGCTGGACAAGGTCGTGATCAACATGGGCGTGGGCGAAGCTGTCGCCGACTCCAAGAAGATCCGCTCGGCCATCGCCGACCTGACCGCGATCGCGGGCCAGAAGCCGCTCGAGACGAAGTCGCGCAAGTCGATCGCCTCGTTCAAGCTGCGTGACGGCATGACGATCGGCGCGAAGGTCACCCTTCGTCGCGAGCGCATGTACGAATTCGTCGACCGTCTGACCACGATCGCCCTTCCGCGCGTGAAGGACTTCCGTGGCCTCAACGCCAAGTCGTTCGATGGTCGCGGCAACTTCGCGATGGGCCTCAAGGAACATACCGTGTTCCCGGAGATCAGCTACGACAACATCGAGACGGTCTGGGGCATGGACATCATTGTGTGCACGACAGCGCGCACCAACGAAGAAGCGAAAGCACTCCTCACGGAGTTCGGCTTTCCCTTCCGTACGTAGCGCGCTGGAGAGAAAACGATATGGCGAAGAAAAGCTCGATCGAGAAGAACAACCGCCGCAAGCGCCTGGTGGAGCAGTACGCGAAGAAGCGTGCTGATCTGAAGGCGAAGGCGCTGGATGAAGGCCTTCCGCTGGAAGACCGCTTTGATGCGCGCATGAAGCTGGCGAAGCTTCCGCGCAACTCGGCGGCCAACCGCGTACGCAACCGGTGCGAAATCTCCGGCCGTCCGCGCGCATATTATCGCAAGCTCAGAATGTCCCGCATTGCTTTGCGCGACTACGGGGCCAACGGGGCGATCCCCGGCCTCGTCAAGTCAAGCTGGTAAGGGGAGGGCAACACCATGCAAATGAACGATCCCCTCGGCGATCTGCTGACACGCATCCGGAACGCGCAACGTCGCGGCCGTTCGAATGTGCAGTCGCCTGCCTCGAAGCTCCGTCTCCACGTGCTGGAAGTGCTCCAGCGCGAGGGCTACATCCGTGGTTTCACGGAAGTGGAAAAGGACGGCTTCAAGGAGCTGGACATCGAGCTGAAGTATTACGATGGCGCGCCGGTGATCTCTGAGATCCGCCGCATCTCGAAGCCGGGCCGCCGCGTCTATTCGGCTGTCCGTGACCTGCCGCTTGTGCGTAACGGCCTGGGCATCTCGGTCCTCTCCACGCCGAAGGGCGTGATGTCGGACAACGAGGCGCGCACGCAGAACGTCGGCGGCGAAATCCTCTGCCGGGTGAGCTAAGATGTCTCGCGTTGGAAAAAAGACGATTGAAGCGGTCAAGGGCGTCGACATCAAAGTCGCCGGCGGCCAGGTCACCGTGAAAGGCCCGAAGGGCGAGCTGAAGATGGCTCTCACCGACGAAGTGTCCGTCAAGGTCGAGAACGGCGAAGTGAACATCGCCGCTCGCAACCCGGACGAGCGCAAGTCGAAAGCCATGTGGGGCACGACGCGCGCCAACATCCAGAACATGATCGTCGGCGTGACGACGGGCTTCACCAAGGACCTCGAACTTCAGGGCGTGGGCTACCGCGCCGCGATGAAGGGCAAGGACCTGGAACTGTCGCTCGGCTATTCGCACCCCGTCGTTTACAAGGCGCCGGCCGGGATAACCTTCACGTCGGCCAAGCCGACTGAAATCAAGATCTCGGGTGCTGACAAACAGACAGTTGGTCAGGTTGCGGCTGAGATCCGCAGCTGGCGTCCGCCGGAGCCCTACAAGGGCAAGGGCGTGCGCAAGGTGGGCGAATACGTCCGCCGCAAGGAAGGCAAGAAGAAGTAGGCGAACATGCAAGCTTACAAGAAAAACAAGATTCGCCGCGCCCAGCGCGTCCGCACCAAGCTCCGGCAGGTTGCGGACGGCAAGGCGCGCCTTTCGGTCACCCGCTCGACGAAGCACATCTCGGTGCAGCTCATCGACGACGGCAAGGGCGTTACAGTCGCCGCTGCCTCATCGATGGAGAAGGAATTCAAGGGCGGCTCCAAATCCGAAGACGCGGCGATCGTCGGCAAGATGATCGCAGAGCGGGCCAAGAAGGCCGGCGTCACCGACGTGGTGTTCGACCGCGGTGGTTACCTGTTCCATGGCCGCGTGAAAGCGCTCGCCGATGCCGCCCGTGAGGGCGGTCTGAAATTCTAGGAGTCGCGAATGGCGCGTGAAGGCGAACGTAGCGAACGTGGTGGCGAGCGCGGTGAGCGTGGTCGTGGCCGTCGTCGCGAAGGCGGCGATGACCGCGAGCAGTCCGAGATCGTCGACAAGCTGGTTGCGATCAACCGGGTTGCGAAGGTCGTGAAGGGCGGCAAGAACTTCGCGTTCGCGGCGCTCGTCGTCGTGGGCGACCAGAAGGGCCGCATCGGCTACGGTCACGGCAAGGCCCGTGAGGTTCCCGAGGCGATCCGCAAGGCGACCGACGAAGCCAAGAAATCGATGGTCCGCGTGCCGCTTCGTGAAGGCCGCACGCTGCACCATGACACGCACGGCCGCTGGGGCGCTGGCAAGGTCATCATGCGTTCGGCTCCGGCCGGTACGGGCGTGATCGCCGGCGGTCCGATGCGCGCGGTGTTCGACGTTCTCGGCATCCGTGACGTCGTCGCCAAGTCGACCGGTTCGTCGAACCCGTACAACATGGTTCGCGCCACGATCGACGCGCTCAAGCGTCAGGCATCGCCCCGTCAGATCGCGTCCAAGCGCGGCCTGAAGGTGCAGGACATTCTCGCCCGCCGTACCGACGGCTCGGGCAACGCCGAAGTGGCGTAAGGTTCAGGAGACGGTCGAGATGGCTGCCAAGAAAACCCTCCGCGTGAAGCAGGTGAAGAGCCCGCAGCGCCGCGAAGCTTCGCAGCGTGCGACGCTCGTCGGCCTCGGCCTCAACAAGGTTGCCCGTGAGCGCGAGCTCGAGGACACGCCTTCGGTGCGCGGCATGATCGCCAAGGTCGCGCATCTCGTCGAGATCGTCGGCTAGTGACTTTCACCGGCCGCCCCTCGGGTGGTTCGGTCTGGAGCGTAAGATGAAACTGAACCAGATCTCCGACAACGAAGGCGCCCGCAAGAAGCGGATGCGCGTGGGCCTGGGCGTCGGCTCGGGCAAGGGCAAGACTGCCGGTCGCGGCGTCAAGGGCCAGAAGGCGCGCCGCGGCGTCGCCATCAACGGCTTCGAAGGCGGCCAGATGCCGATCTACATGCGCCTGCCGAAGCGCGGCTTCACGCCCCACGGCGCGAAATCCTATGCCGAAGTGAACATCGGCAAGATCGAGGAATTCGTCAAAGCCGGCAAACTCGACGCCAAGAAGAAGATCGACGCCGACGTCCTCAAGGCTGCCGGCGTGCTGCGTCGCACCAAGGACGGTGTCCGCCTCCTTGCAAAAGGCGAGATCACGTCCAAAGTTGAGCTGGTCGTGCACGGAGCCTCCAAGGCCGCCATCGAGGCGGTCGAGAAGGCTGGCGGCACGGTTACGTTGACGAAGCCGGTCGCCGCTGAGGCCGCCGAGTAAGCCTGCCCTGGTTCCAGGGCGGGCGTCACGCGTGTCTGCGGCCCACCGGTTCGCCGGGGCTAAGGCCACGCGATCTGGGAGGCGGGCTTAGATGGTTTCCGCAGCCGAGCAACTGGCTCGCAATATATCGTTCTCGACCTTCGGTAAGGCGAAGGAGCTGCAGGCCCGCATCTGGTTCACGCTGATCGCGCTGGTCGTCTATCGCATCGGCACCCAGGTTCCGATCCCGGGCATCGACACCGCGACCTACGCAGCCCAGTTCGGCCAGGCGTCGCAAGGCATCCTCGGGATGTGGAACACGTTCTCCGGCGGCGCCGTGGAGCGGATGGCCATCTTCGCCCTCAACGTGATGCCGTACATTTCGGCGTCCATCATCATCCAGATCCTGTCCACCGCCGTTCCGGCGCTCGAGCGCCTGAAGAAGGAAGGCGAAGGCGGACGCAAACAGCTTAACCAGTACACCCGCTATCTCACCGTCTTGCTGGCTCTGGCGCAGGCCTACATGGTCGCCAGCGCGCTCAACACCGTTCAGCCGGATGGATCGTCGGCTGCGGTCGAACCGGGCATGTACTTCCTCGCATCCACGGTCGTGACGCTGGTTGGCGGCACCGTGTTCCTGATGTGGCTGGGCGAGCAGATCACCGCGCGCGGCGTCGGCAACGGCATTTCGCTGATTATCTTCGCCGGTATCGTGGCGGAGATGCCCAACTATATCGTCCAGACCTGGCAGCAGCTCTACACGGGCTCGATCGACTTCATGGTGATCGTCGCGGTGATCGCGCTGTCGATTGCGATGGTGCTGTTCATTGTCTTCATCGAGCGATCCCAACGCCGCATCCTGATCCAGTATCCCAAGCGACAGCAGGGCAACCGGATGGTGGGCGGCGAATCGTCGTTCCTGCCGCTGAAGGTGAACTCGGCCGGCGTCATTCCGCCGATCTTCGCTTCGTCGCTGCTGATGCTGCCGCAAACGGTTGCGAGCATGAACAGCGCGCAGGGCGCTTCCGCCCAGGCCGGCTGGTGGGGCGAAACGCTCAGCTTCATCAACGCCTACCTCGGCGCGGGCCAGCCGCTGCACATCGTCGTCTATGCGGCGCTGATCATCTTCTTCTGCTTCTTCTACACGTCCATCGTGTTCAACCCGGAAGAAACGGCCGAGAACCTGCGCAAGTATGGCGGCTTCATTCCGGGCTATCGTCCCGGCAAGCGGACGGCTGAATACTTCGAGTACGTGCTGACGCGCCTGACCGTGATCGGATCGATCTACATCGCCGCGGTCTGCGTGTTGCCGGAGCTGTTGCGAAACTCGTTCAACGGCAGATTCTATATCGGGGGTACATCGCTGCTGATTGTCGTATCGGTCACGATGGATACCGTCGCGCAGATCCAGTCTCACCTGATCGGCCACCAATACGAGGGCATGATCAAGAAGGCTCGGTTGGGGGGCAAGAAGAAGTGAACCTGATCCTGTTTGGCCCGCCGGCGGCGGGCAAGGGAACCCAGGCCAAGAAACTCGTCGTGGAGCGCGGTTTCGTGCAGCTCTCGACGGGCGACATGCTTCGTGCTGCGCGCTCTTCCGGCTCTGACCTCGGCAAGAAGGTCGCCGCGATCATGGATTCGGGCTCGCTGGTCTCCGACGAGATCGTCATCGCCCTGATCGAGGAACAGCTCGACAAGAACCCCAAGGCCGCCGGTTTCATCTTCGACGGCTTTCCACGGACGATCCCGCAGGCGACGGCTCTCGATGATTCCCTCGCCGGGCGAGGCCAGAAGGTCGACTCAGTGATCCGCCTTAAGGTGGACGAGGCCGCCCTGATCGCCCGCGTCACCAAGCGTTTCGAGGCCGAAGGCCGCGCCGATGACAATCCAGAAGCCTTCAAGAAGCGCCTTGTCGCCTACAACACCCAGACCGCCCCCCTCGTCGAGGTCTACAAGGGGCAGGGCAAATTGACCGAAATCGACGGCATGGCCTCGGTTGAACAGGTATCGGCATCCATCGCCGGCATCCTCGACAAGGCCGGGCCAAAAAAAGCCTAAAGGAATCCGGGTCCAGAGACGCCGCTTGCTGGCCCCGGAGGGACTGAAAACGAAAAGGAAATAAGCGGTTGACGGCAGAAGTTCGCCTCATATAAGTGGCGGCTTCCGCGATGGGCCCCATGGTTCGCCGCGCCTTCGGGGCGCAGCGCTGTCATGTCCCGTCGCGCACGCATTTCGGCAGAGTTTTCAAAGCCGTTTCCCGAGGGGACCGGCGGACGTTCAGGAGAGGCAATTGGCCCGTATCGCCGGCGTAAACCTTCCGACCGCCAAGCGCGTCGAAGTCGCCCTGACCTACATTCACGGCATTGGCCCGGCCAAAGCCAAGGAACTGACGGCCAAGCTCGGCATCGAGCCGGCCCGTCGCGTGAACCAGCTGACGGACGCTGAAGTCCTGAAGATCCGCGAGACGATCGATGCGGACTTCGTCGTTGAGGGCGACCTCCGCCGCGAAGTCGCGATGAACATCAAACGCCTGATGGACCTCGGTTGCTATCGCGGCCTCCGTCATCGCAAAGGCCTGCCGGTTCGCGGCCAGCGCACTCACACCAACGCCCGCACGCGCAAAGGCCCCGCTAAGGCCATCGCCGGCAAGAAGAAGTAGGATAGAACATGGCTCGCGAAGCGACTGCCGCTGCCGACAAGGGTGGCCGGGTCAAGAAACGGGAACGCAAGAACATCGCGTCGGGCGTTGCCCACGTGAACGCGTCCTTCAACAACACGATCATCACCATCACCGACGCGCAGGGCAACACGATCTCCTGGTCGTCCGCCGGCACGATGGGCTTCAAAGGCTCGCGCAAGTCGACGCCGTACGCTGCCCAGGTCGCCGCCGAAGACGCCGGCAAGAAGGCGATGGAACACGGCATGAAGACGATCGAAGTGCTCGTCCACGGCCCGGGTTCGGGCCGCGAGTCGGCGCTGCGCGCGCTGCAGGCCGTCGGCTTCACCGTCACGACCATTCACGACACCACGGCCGTTCCCCACAACGGCTGCCGTCCGCCGAAACGCCGCCGCGTCTAATACGCGCTTCTGTTTCGGTCAGGATTTACTGAGAGGCTACATTCATGGCGACCCCCGCCGGTTCGGTGAACGACAAGAACTGGAAAGACCTGATCCGCCCCAACCGTCCGGTTGTGGAGCACGATCGCGACGCCCAGCGAAAAGCCAAGCTCGTGATCGAGCCGCTTGAGCGCGGCTTCGGCACGACCCTCGGCAACGCGCTCCGTCGCGTGCTGCTGTCCTCGCTCCAGGGCGCGGCCATCACGGGCGTGCAGATCGACGGCGTCGTGCACGAGTTCTCGTCCATCCCGGGCGTGCGTGAAGACGTCACCGACATCGTGCTGAACCTCAAGCGCGTCGCGATCCGCATGGTCTCCGACACGCCGAAGCGCATGACGCTGAAGGCTTCCGTCGGCGGTCCGATCCGCGCCGGCCAGATCGAGACGTCCTCCGACATCGAGATCCTCAACCCCGACCACATCATCTGCCACCTCGAAGAGGGCTCGGAGATGCGGATGGAGTTCACGGTCGCGACCGGCAAGGGCTATGTCCCGGCTGACCGCAACCGTCCGGATGACGCCCCGCTCGGCTACATCCCAATCGACTCGATCTTCTCGCCGGTCGAACGCGTTGGCGTGTTCGTCGAAGACACCCGCGCCGGCCAGGTGCTGGACTACGACAAGCTCACGCTCGACGTGCAGACCGATGGTTCGGTCACGCCGGAAAACGCCGTGGCCTACGCCGCGCGCATCCTGCAGGACCAGCTGCAACTCCTCATCACCTTCGACGAGCCGGTCGCCGCTTCTGCTGCCGACGATGAGCCGGACCTGGGCTTCAACCCGGTGCTGCTCAAGAAGGTCGACGAGCTGGAACTCTCGGTGCGTTCGGCCAACTGCCTGCGCAATGACAACATCGTTTACATCGGCGACCTCATCCAGAAGTCGGAAGCGGAAATGCTCCGTACCCCGAACTTCGGCCGCAAGTCGCTCAACGAGATCAAGGAAGTGCTCGCCTCGATGGGCCTCCACCTCGGCATGGACGTTCCGTCCTGGCCGCCGGAGAACATCGAAGAGCTCGCCAAGAAGTACGAAGACCACAACGGATAAGGAGCGGCCCTTCGAGGGCCGGCTAGTAAAATGCGCCACGGTTTTGCGCTCCGCAAACTCAACCGCACCGCCTCGCACCGCAAGGCGATGTTTGCCAACATGTCGGGCGCGCTGATCCGCCATGAGCAGATCACGACGACCCTGCCGAAGGCGAAAGAGCTTAAGGCTGTTGTCGACAAGCTGATCACGCTCGGCAAGAAGGGCGGTCTCTCGAACCGTCGTCTCGCTGCGGCCCAGCTCAAAGAAGACGATGTGGTCGTGAAGCTCTTCGACACGCTGGCTGACCGCTACAAGGATCGCGCTGGCGGCTACACGCGTGTCCTGAAGGCCGGCTTCCGTCATGGCGACAACGCCCCGATGGCGGTCATCGAGCTGGTCGACCGCGACGAAGACGCGAAAGGCGCTGACGACCGCGCCCGTGCCGAGGCGATGGCTGAGGCTGCTGACGAATAGCCAGATCTGATCCAAAGGTTTTGAAAAGGCCGCCCCACCGGGCGGCCTTTTGCTTTGTGTTTGAGGGTAGCCACCCCGGTCCAAGCCATGTTTGCGCCGGAATCTGCCGCCTAAGTTCGACCGTGAAGGTCGCGCAGGCGGATATGCGGACGAGATTGGCTGCCTCTCGGGCGGAAAGGCTGGGCGCTTGCGCCCTTGCTGGCGTTCTGCTGGCCGCCTGCGGCCATCAGGAGCCGCCGACGCTGCAAGTCCTTGGCGCCGAGGAGATCGAGAGCAGCTGGCGGGAATCACGCCAGGTGGCGGTCAGGGTCGCCGAGAACGGGGCGCTTAGCTGGGAAGGCCGCGGCGTTACCCCGGAAGAGTTCCAGACGCTCGTGCGGCAAGCCGTCATGCAGTCCCCCGATCTGCTTGTCGTCGTTACGGGAAACAGCAAGGCGCGCTATGGCGATGTCTTGCAGGTGATATCGACGGCCCAGATGTATGGGGCCGAAGCGCGCCTCGCCGCGAAACCGGATACGGAGTAGGTCCATGAACCGGCAGAACATCATCCTCGTTGCATCGGCCGCGGTGGCCACCGCGCTCGCCATGCTGGCAACGCCGGCCATCGGCCAGCTGATCAGCCAGAACAACGCGCCCGCGCCTGCTCCCGTCTCCGCCCCCGCGCCGGATCCGGCGCCGCAGGACAACCGCATCGTTCCGGAATCGCAGGCGTCGATCCAGCAATCGTTCGCCCCGCTCGTTCGCCGCACGGCGCCGGCGGTCGTGAACGTCTATTCCAGCGTCAACGTGCGCGGATCGAACTGCCCGTGGCAGAACACGCCGTGGCAAGCCTACTGCCGCAATACGCCGACGCAGAACCGGAAGGTCGACAACTCGCTCGGCTCCGGCGTCATCGTCGGGCAGGACGGCGTCATCGTCACGAACAACCACGTCGTCGCCGAGGGCGAGGAGTTTCGTGTCTCCTTGGCCGACCGGCGCGAGTTTCCCGCCACCCTGGTGATGAAGGATCCGAAGACTGATCTCGCCGTGCTGCGCATCGACACCAAGGGCGAGGCCTTGCCGACGCTCTCCTTCGCCGACACGCGCAACCTGCAGGTGGGCGATCTCGTGCTCGCCATCGGCAACCCGTTCGGCGTCGGACAGACCGTGACAAGCGGCATCGTCTCGGCGCTCGCGCGCACGGATGTCGGCGTGTCCGACTATGCGTCCTTCATCCAGACGGACGCTTCGATCAACCCGGGCAACTCCGGCGGCGCGCTTGTCGACATGCAGGGCCGCCTCGTTGGCGTAAACTCGATGATCTTCTCGCAGGGCGGCGGTTCGAACGGCATCGGCTTCGCCATCCCGGCAGAGATGGTGAAGCGCGTTGTCGACGCGGCCGTTCACGGCGGCACGCTGGTGCGTCCGTGGCTGGGCGCCAAGGGCGATACCGTCGACAGCGCCAAGGCGCTGGCGCTGGGCCTTGATCGTCCGCGCGGCGTGCTGATCTCGCAGATCTACGCTGGTGGCCCCGCCGACAAGGCCGGCCTCAAAGAAGGCGATGTCGTGCTCACGGTCGACGGCCGCGAAGTGTTCGACGATCGCGGCATGAAGTTCATCGCCGCAACCAAGGCCGAGGGCGAAACTGCGACACTCAGCGTCCTGCGCAACAAGCAGCCGCGTACGATCAACGTGCGCATGTCTGCGGCGCCGGGCACGTCCAAAGCAGAGCTGGTGCAGGTCAGCGGCCAGAACCCGTTCGCGGGCGCGCAGGTGGCCGAGCTCTCCCCGGCGCTGGCCGAGGAGTACAATCTCGACGCCTTCAACGGCGGCATCCTGGTCTACAGCGTGCCGCCGCGCACCATCGCTCGCAGCGTTGGCTTCCAGCCGGGCGACATCATCCGCGAGATCAACGGCGTCACCATCCGCACGAAGAAAGACTTCGAAACAGCCGTGAAGAAGGCTGAAACCTCTGGCGAATGGCGCCTTGCCACCGAACGCAACGGCCAGCGCATCGAAAGCGCCCTGCGCGGCTAGAACCGGACGCCGTGGCGCGCTAGATCGTTCGGGTGAGCGATCTCTTCGAAGTAGCAGGCCTGACCGACGATGCGCCGCGCCCGCTGGCGGACAGGCTGCGTCCTGAAAAGCTGGAAGATGTGGTCGGGCAGGATCACCTGCTAGGGTCGGAAGGCCCGGTCGGCCGCATGCTGGCGCAGGGGCGGCTGGCCAGCCTGATCCTCTGGGGCCCGCCAGGCACAGGCAAGACCACCATCGCTCGATTGCTGGCCAAGCGCGCCAATCTCGAATTCGAGCAGATCTCGGCCATCTTCTCCGGCGTGAAGGACCTGCGCGCCGCCTTCGAGAAGGCGGACGGCAAGCGCGCGCTCGGCAAGGGCACGCTATTGTTCGTGGACGAGATCCACCGCTTCAACCGCGCCCAGCAGGACGGCTTCCTGCCGTTCGTGGAACGTGGCGTCGTCACGCTGGTCGGCGCGACGACGGAGAATCCGAGCTTCGAACTTAACGGCGCTCTCCTGTCGCGAACGCAGGTGATGGTCCTGCGGCGCCTGGACGATGCAGCGCTTGGCCAGCTTCTCGCCAAGGCAGAGCAGCATCTCGGCAAGCCTGCGCCGCTGACCGAAGACGGCAAGGCCGCGCTGATGGCGATGGCGGATGGCGACGGACGCTACTTCCTTAACCTCGTGGAGGAAGTGTTTGCCTGGGGCCGCTCGCAGCCCATCGACGCCAACGGCCTGATGGCCGCGCTGCAGAAGCGAGCGCCCGCCTATGACAAGGACCGCGAGGGCCACTACAATCTCATCTCCGCCTGGCACAAGGCGACGCGCGGCTCCGATCCTGATGCCGCGCTCTACTGGTTCTGCCGGATGCTGGAAGGCGGCGAGGATCCGCTCTTCCTCGCGCGCCGCATGATCCGCGCGGCATCCGAAGATGTTGGCCTCGCCGATCCCACCGCGCTGATGATCTGCAACGAGGCCGCCGCCGCCTATGAACGCCTCGGCTCTCCGGAAGGCGAACTCGCGCTCGCGCAGGCCGTGATCCATCTCGCCACCGCCCCGAAGTCCAACGCCGCCTACAAGGCCTATGGCGCGGCACGCGCAGCTGCGCGCGAAACAGGCTCGCTGATGCCGCCAGCGCACATACTCAACGCGCCGACAAAGATGATGAAACAGCTCGGCTATGGCTCGGGCTATGAATACGACCACGATGCCGAGGGCCAGTTCTCGGGCCAGAACTACTTCCCGGACGACATGGAGCGCCAGGAGTTCTACCAGCCCAAGGGTGCCGGCCGTGAGGGCCCTATCCGGGAAAAACTCGAGCAATGGGCGAAAGCGCGCCGCGAGCGTTCCGATGACTAAGGGCGTGAAACGCAACTACGAAGAGCTGCCCGTATCGGACGAAGACCGCGCCTTCGCGCAGTCGATGGTGATTCACGACGACATCGCGGTGCTGGCGTTCAACAAGCCGACCGGCCTGCCGGTGCAGACGCGCAATCCGGATGACCGCACGCTCGACAGGCTGATGGCCGCCTTCGCCCGGTCGAACGGCAAGCGGCCGCGCCTGGTGCACAGGCTTGATGCACAGACATCCGGCGTCATCGTCGCGGCGAAGACCCAGCCGGCGGCGGCAGCGCTTAGTCAGGCGTTCGCGGAGCGGCAGGTTTCCAAGACCTATCTTGCGGTCGTCACGGGATCGCCGTTCCCGCCCGGCGAGACGGAATTCTCCATGGCGCTTTCGCGCCACATCGCGCGACCCGGGCTTGAACTCATGCGAGCCGCTCGGCCGGGCGACCAGAAGAGTCAGTCCGCCGTCACACGCTGGCGGGTGCTGTCGTCATCGGGATCCACCCACCTGCTCGCGGTCGAGCCGCTCACCGGCCGGATGCACCAGATCAGGGTCCACCTCTCCATCGAAGGGCGGCCGATCCTAGGTGATCCCTACTACGGCGGCGCGTCCACGCTGAAGGGCGAGCCCGTGCCCCGCCTGATGCTGCATGCGGCCAGTCTCGACATTCCGCATCCCGCCGCGGGCGGGCGGATCGTGCTTAACGCCCCGCCGCCAGCTGATTTTCTTGCCGTCCTTTCGGCCGCAGGGCTGGAAATGCCCGCCGATCTGGCCTTCAGCGCCGGTTAGCCCTATGGACGGGGCGCAATGCTCAACGTCCTTATCGTAGCCCTCGGGGGCGGCCTCGGCGCCGCTGGCCGCTTCGGCGTCTCGCTGGCGATCCCGGCGCGTGCCGACGCATGGCCATGGGCGACATTCCTGATCAACGTGTCGGGCAGCCTGCTCATTGGCGTGCTCGCCGGATGGCTCTCCACGCGGGGCGACGCCGCCGAGCAATGGCGCCTGTTCCTTGGCATGGGCGTGCTCGGCGGCTTCACCACCTTCTCGGCGTACTCGCTCGAAACCATGCGCATGATCGAGCGTAATGACTGGCTGGGCGCCTCCACATATTCCATCGGTTCCGTTCTCGCCGGCCTTGCCGCCGTCGCCATCGGCTTGATGCTGGCAAAGCGGGTGCTCGGATGAGCTGGAACGTCGGACAGGTCGTCAATCTCACGGTCGATGCGGACGAGGACGATACGCGTCTCGACCGCTGGCTGAAGCGCAAGTTCCACGGCCTGACGCAGGGCCAGGTCGAGAAGGCGTGCCGGACCGGAGAAATCCGCGTCGATGGCGGGCGCGCCAAGGCCAATACGCGCGTGAAGGCCGGACAGACCGTGCGCATCCCGCCGATGACGGCGCCGAAGGGCCGCGAGGGCGATGACGAGGATGACAAGCCGCGCACCCGCGTGAAGTCTTCGGACGCGGACATGATGCGCTCGCTGGTCATCTACGAGGACGACCACATCATCGCGCTCAACAAGCCCGCCGGTCTCGCCGTGCAGGGCGGCACGGGTACGACACGCCATATCGATGCGCTCTCGCGTGCGCTGGTTGACGACACGGCGGAGAAGCCCCGCCTTGTCCACCGGCTCGATCGTGACACGACGGGCGTGCTGGTTCTGGCCAAGACGGTCGGCACGGCTACCCAGCTGGGCAAGCTGTTCCGTTCGCGCGAGCTCGACAAGATCTACTGGGCCGTCACGCTCGGCGTGCCGCATCCGCCCACGGGCGACATTCGCGGGTGGATGATCAAGTCGGCTGGTCCGGGCAGCGACAAGGAGAAGATGCGTTCCGCTGAGCAGAACGAGAAAGGCGCCGTTCACGCGCTGACGCTCTACTCGGTCGTGCAGAACGCAGCGCGAAAGGCCGCATGGGTTGCGCTGAAACCCGAGACGGGCCGCACGCACCAGTTGCGCTTCCACATGGCGGAGATAGGTACGGCGATCCTCGGCGACAACAAGTACACGTGCGACCGCGAAGTGCCGGCTGGCCTTGCTGGCGGTCTGCACCTGCATGCGCGCGCGCTGCGCCTGCCCAATCGCGGCGGTCCGCCGATCGAGATCGTGGCCGAACTGCCGGCGCACATGAAGCAGACATTCGAAGTCCTAGGGTTCGACGAAGACAGCGCCGAGAATTTCTTCGACCTGCGCAAGCCGAAGCGCGTGCGGTAACGACCAGACTGCCGGAGTTCTGCGAGTGGAATACGCGAAGGGCGTCAAAGGCGAGATCGATCAACGGCCGCGCCGCTTCTACACCGAAGTCGCTGTCGTTCATGGCGAGGCCGGATGGGGCGTGACGCTCGACGGCAAGTCGCTGCGCACGCCGGCGGCCAAGCCGCTGGCGCTGCCGACCGAGACGCTGGCCGAAGTCGCCGCCGACGAATGGCGTGCGCAGGTCGAACGCATCGATCTGCAATCCATGTTCACCAACCGCCTCGCCAATGTTGCGATCGACCGCACGCCGTTGACCCGCGTGGAGCTGGCGGCGGAGGCGGCGAAGTATGCCGAGACGGATCTTGTCTGCCATCTGGCGGAGCGTCCCACCGCGTTGCGCGAGCGTCAGGAGGCGGCTTGGGGTCCGTTGCGTGAGTGGGCGGCGAGCGCGCATGGCGTGCGCCTGCTGCCGACGCTGGGGATCATTCCGCAGCCGCAGCCGCAAGCCTCCATCGAGGCGATGCGCGCGCATGCGGTTGCGCTGGACGATTTCCGGCTCACCGGACTGGTGCATGCGGTGGCGATGATGGGTTCGGCTGTGCTCGGGCTCGCGATCGAGCGGGAGCGCATTGCGGCGGCCGAGGCGTTCGAGCTTTCGCGGATCGACGAGGTATTCCAGGCTTCCCAGTGGGGCGAAGATGCCGAGGCTGTCCGGCGCACGGCGCGCAATCGCGCGGAGGCGCGGGCGCTGGACCTGTGGTTCGGGGCGCTGGCCTAGGTTCGCGGGGCGGGCAGGACGCGCATCGAGGTGCGGCGCGCGGGCCAGGCGGGCCGGCCGATGTTCGCCACCTTCGATATGATGAACGGCGCGATCATCATGATCAGAGCGAGCACCATCAGGAATGCCTGGGCGATCTGCGAGTGGGCTTCGTCCTGGAAGGTGTGCGGCGCCATTGAAAATCCCCGGTTCTTGGACCTGCACATTTACGCACGCTGGCCTTAGCGGTTCCGATGGAAGCGTGAACACGGGTTCATGTGTGGATTCCGCAACATGATGATGACGTTCAGGTTGGGTTCCGTATCGGTCTCGCATGATGCCCTCATGATGAAAAACCTCTCCTTCAAGGCTGTCGCCGCAGCGCTGGCTGCGTCCGCCGCTCTCGCCGTCGCGGTTCCCGCTTTCGCCCAGCCCCCGTCCTATGACGACGGCAAGCTGGAAGGCGGCCCAACCCTGTTTGAAGGCCAACAATATCGCGGCGACCGCGATGATGACCGCGGTCGTGGCAACGACGAATGGCGTCGCCGCAAGCCTGACTTCCAGACGGTGCAGCGTGACTGCAGCATCGCCGGTGTCCGCAAGGCCTGGGACCGCAACTTCTATAGCGCGCAGTACCATGATGGCCCGCGTCTGGTTGAGGGTCGCTCCGGCTGGGAGATGCGCGGCAAGATGAGGCTGCATGACCGCAAGGGCTACAGCTACGTCGACACCTACTGCGACGTTGGCCGCAACGGGACTGTGAAGATCGAGTTCGGCCGCCGCTAGGATGGCGCGACACAACGAAGGGCCGGCGGGCAACCGCCGGCTCTTTTCGTTTGGGCGTGATCTCTCTATCAGGCCGGTGATCACCGCCTGCGATGCTGTCGTTCGTGGCCCAAATGGAAGGGCCGGGGACGCGGGGGATGCCCCGCTGGTTGGCGTCCGCCTGTGTGGCGGCTACCGGTAGTGCGTAGAAGGAAAGCGGATCACCCGCGTCCCCGCGTTCGTTGCTGCGCCGGCCTCGGACAAGGGGATCGTTTCACCCCTCTGCCGTTGGTATCGCCGGCGGCGTGCGGGTCGTGGATGTTCGGCCACGATCCCCGGATATCCTCCCCACTTGGCCGATGGCTTGACCTCGGCATTCGCGGGGGCTGAGCTTCGGCTTCGATGGTTGGAAGCCTCACTCCACGCTCGAACGCATCGCTCCCGCGCCGGTGAACAGTGATCGGCTGCCCTTCCATGCGGAAGCGATAGGCAGGAGTATGCGCCCGGTCACCTGCCCGGCTGAAAGAAAACAGCTGCGTCCTACAGTTTTGCGGGCCATGTCCCTGATTTCAGGCGCGTTGTTTTTCCTGCGTCCTACGAACTGGGACAGCTGTTTCCTACAGTTGCGCGATTTCTCGCGAGGTCATTCTCGGGCTTGTCCCGAGCATTCCGGTTGGCGCTTCGTCGGGACAGTTCCTTCGTCTCGCTAACCGGGATTCCCGGGATGGCTTTCGGCTTATCCGACAATGACCTATCTTGAGGGCGTGTGCGGTGCGAGGGCTGTGGCCGCCCCCACCGTCTCGCGACGAAGTCGTCGCGATCCACCTCCCCCGCCGAAGGCGGGTGAGGAAAGGCGTGGGTGGGTCTGCCAGTGTGCATCCGATGCACCCTGCGGCTACTTCGCTTTCCGAAGAGGACTGCGTCCCCGCCTTCGCGGGGAAGGCGGAGACTGGTGTCTCCGCTTCCCTTACCCTTCCATTCCCGCGCGCTGCGCGCACGCGTAGGCGAATTGCGCGAGCGGGGCGACGCGGCCTTCATTCTGGGCGGCGGCAGCGTTGCTGGCCGTGCCATCGCGCACGCGGCCGACGATGCCCTGCAGGATGCCGGCGAGCCGGAAGGCGTTGTAGGCGAAATAGTAGTCGAGTTCGGGCAGGCCGCCGCAGCGGCCGGTGAGTTCGCAGTAGCGGGCGACGTATTGTTCCTGTGTCGGGATGCCCTTGGCCTCCTTGTCCTTCACATCGGCGAGCGAGGGGCGCACGGGATCGGACGATGGCATCTGCCAGGACATGAGATGGTAGGTGAAGTCGGCGAGCGGATCGCCGAGGGTGGAGAGTTCCCAGTCGAGCACGGCGATGACCTTCGGCTCGGTGGGGTGGAGGATCATGTTGTCGATGCGGTAGTCGCCGTGGACGATGGTCGTGCGCTCGCCCGGCGGCACGTTCTTCGGCAGCCACTCGATCAGCTTGTCCATCTCCGGGATCTTGGTGGTCTCGGACATCTGGTATTGCTTGGTCCAGCGATGGATCTGGCGGGCGACGTAATCGCCTTCCTTGCCGAAGCCTTCGAGTCCGGCCTTCTTCCAGTCGACATTGTGGAGCGCGGCGAAGGTGGAAACCTTGGCATCGAAGATCGCGCGGCGCTGGTCAGGCGTGTAGTCGGGCAGCGTCGCGTCCCAGAGGATGCGGCCTTCGACCATGTCCATGATGTAGAACATCGTGCCGGCGACGCTTTCGTCCTCGCAGAGGCCGTAGGGTTTCGCGACGGGATAGCCGAGCGGATAGAGCGCGGCGATGACGCGGTATTCGCGGTCGACGGCGTGGGCGGAGGGGAGCAGCTTGCCGGGCGGCTTGCGGCGCATGACGTATTTCTTGCCGGGCGTGACGAGCTGGTAGGTGGGGTTGGACTGGCCACCCTTGAACTGGCGAACTTCGAGCGGGCCCTTGTAGCCCTCGACATTCTTTTCCATCCAGGCGGCGAGTTTTGACTCGTCGAAGCGGTGGCTCTCGGCGACGTCCTTCGTGCCGCTGAACTGTTCGGTTGGGTTGGTGTCGGTCATGTCCTGCCCTTCACTCCGGTCGTCCGGTCTGACGCCGAACATACCGGATATTCGATCCTGCTTAAGACCGTTCCGGGGGGAAGGTCGAGGGGTTTCTTGCCTCGGCGGAAGCAGGTTCAAGCCCTTCTGTCAAAATCCTGCTGGCGCGATATGCTCGCCGGGACCGAGTTGACCGGGGGGTCGTTGGATCGTGGCGCAGCAATCAATCGACAGCCGGCGGGGCGCGTTCGCGCTGACCGCCATTCGAGGGCTGATCGGGCTTCTTTTCATCGCCCATCTCTACTGGAAGTTTTTCGTGTTTCCGCCGGGCTTCGAGGGCTGGTGGAAGAATTTCGACACGAACGGGTATCCATGGTTCGTCCCCTGCTATGTCTTTTCCGCCGAGCTGGCCGGGGCGTTGCTCATCATGCCGGGGATCTGGGCGCGCTGGGTCTGCCTGTACGCCGTGCCGATGATGATCGGGGCTTCCCATTTCTGGGCCATACGCAACGGCTTCTATTTTACCGCCGGCGGCGCGGAGTTGCCTGTCGTCTGGACTGCGCTTCTGCTGATCGTGGCGCTGCTGGGAGACGGTGCCTTTGCTCTTGTTCGCTCGCCTCCGCTCCGGCTGCCGAAGCGGCGCAACGCCTGAGGTAACCTCTACAGCTGCTTCACTCGCACATTGCGAAACCGTACGTCGCCTTCGCCCCACTGCAGTGCGATTGCGCCAGCGTTCACGATCGGCCCATCGCTATCGACGGTGGTGACGCCGTTGAAGATGACGGTGAGGCGCGGGCCTCTTGCGATGATCGTGATCGTGTTCCACTTCCCGGCCGCATCGACATGCGCGAGCGGCGGGGTGAAGAAACCTGGAACCGCACCTGTGCGCCCGCTCTGATCGGGCCGTTTGTCGTAGACGTTGATTTCATAGCAGGTGGTCGCGGCTATCTTCGCGTGATCGGCGCAGCGAATGAAGACGCCGCTGTTGTGTGGGTCGCCGACATAGACCTCGAGCTGCAGTTCGAAGTCGCGATAATCCTCTCGGGAAACGAGAAAGCCGATGCTCGTGCCGGAGGATGCTCGCGCTTCACCGTCAACGAACGACCAGTTCGCTCCGCCCTGCGGCACGTATTCGTTGAGCGTTTGCGACGCGACGTTGGTGGCGCAGGCCGTTGTCGCGAGAGCCAGAGTCGCAACGCCTAATGTGCGGATCATCGTGCCCCCCTTGTCCCGGGTCTGACCTTATCGGCTGCCGATGGCAAGGTCCAAGCGATATCCGGGGAGCGGGAGGCTAGCTGCGGGCCAGAGCGCGCCACGCGATATCGCGTCTGCAGAAGCCGTCGGGCCAGTCGATCTTGTCGACGGCTTCGTAGGCGCGGGTGACGGCTTCTTTCAGTGTGGGGGCGGTGGCGGTGACGTTGAGGACGCGGCCGCCGTTGGCGATTATGTCGTCGCCTTTCGCCGCTGTGCCTGCGTGGAAGATGGTGACGCCTTTGGTCTTGCCGGCTTCCTTCAGGTTGCCGATGACGCCGCCCTTCTTGGGTTCGCCCGGATAGCCCGCGCCGGCCATGACGACGGATACGGCGGGGTCGGAGAAGCGTTCGAGGCGGGCGCAGCCGGCGAGGCCGCCGGTGGCGCAGGCGAGGAATTGCGGGAGAGGATCGTCCTTGAGGCGGGCCATGATGACCTGGCACTCGGGGTCGCCGAAGCGGACATTGTATTCGACGACTCTCGGGCCGTGCTTTTCGTCGATCATCAGGCCGACGAAGAGGACGCCGCGATAGGGGCGGCCATCCTTTTTCATGCCGGCGATGGTGGGCGTCACGATCTCGTCCATCACGCGCTGCTGCATCGCGGCGTCGAGGATGGGGGCGGGCGAGTAGGCGCCCATGCCGCCGGTGTTGGGGCCGGTATCGCCATCGCCGACGCGCTTGTGATCCTGTGCGCCTGCGAGCGCGACTGCGGTCTCGCCATCACAGAGGGCGAAGAAGCTGGCTTCCTCGCCGTGCATGAACTCCTCGATGACGAGGGAGGCGGAGGCTGCGCCGAACTTGCCACCTAGCATTGCGTCGATTTCGGCTTCGGCTTCGGCTTTCGTTTCAGGGATGACGACGCCCTTGCCGGCGGCGAGGCCGTCGGCCTTCAGCACGTAGGGCGGGCCGTCGAATGTTTCGAGATAGGCTTTGGCTTCGGCGGCTTGATCCGCGGTGAAGCGGCGATAGCGGGCAGTGGGGATGTTGTACTTCGCCATGAAGTCTTTCGAGAAGCCTTTCGAGCCTTCGAGCATGGCGGCGCGGGCGGAGGGGCCGAAGACGGGGATGTCGATGGCACGCAGCTTGTCAGCGAGACCCATCACAAGCGGGACTTCGGGGCCGACGATGACGAGGTTGGGGCGTTCGATGCGGGCGAGGTCGACGAGGCCCTCGATGTTGTCGGGGGCTACGGGGATGCACTCGGCTAGTTCGGCGATGCCGGGATTGCCGGGCGCGGCGATAATGCTGGTGACGCGCGGGCTCTGGTTGAGGCGCCAGGCGAGGGCGTGTTCCCGGCCTCCGGACCCGATAATGAGAATTTTCATGGAAATTTCCCGGCGGGCCTGATCCAAGGATTATGCTGTCCGCCGGATTAGTACTGGCGGGCAGGGAAAGACAAGGTTCGTCTCGTGGGCGGAATTGGCGGCTTTTCGCGCGACAGCGATCTCACCGGGCTCTGGTCCGGGGAGTACTGGTGCCATGACGGCTCCGGCAAGCCGGTGCCGTTCTCGGCGCATCTGGTCGATTCCCTGGGGACGATCACCGGCACGACGCTAGAGCCGAACACCTTCGCGCATCCGGGGCTGATCGAGCTTTCGGCGGACATCAACGGTACCCGAGGCGAGCTTTCGGTGCGTTTCACCAAGCTCTATCATCCTGCCCCGGGTTGCCATCGGGACCCGCTCTTCTACTCGGGCACGGTCGATCCGAACTTCACGATGATCGATGGCGAGTGGACCAATACGCAGATCACCGGCCGCTTTGTGCTGGTGCGCGTGTCACGCGGGGCGCAGGCGGCCGAGGTGAAGCGCGAAGTGGCGCTGGAGCTTAAGCGGTAGGCTCAATGCCGCGCCAGGCGCCATAGGATGTTGAACGTCCCGCCCGGTTGGGCAAGGATGCGCCGGGCCGAATCCGGGAGGGAATCTTGAAATCGCTCGTTACCGCGGCGCTTGCCGCAGGCACGCTTTTGGCATTTCCGCTGAGCGCCGCCGCCGATCCGCTGAACCATGAACAGCTCACGACGTTGATCAAGGGCATGGGCTATGAGGCGAAGGAGATCGGCAAGACGACGCCGAAACTGGAAATCACGCTGACGACGCCGCAGTTCAACGTTCCGGCTGGCCTCGAGATCACGCCGAGCGGCCGCTTCATCTGGATCACGGCCAACCTTGGCGCGTCCAAGCTTGATGGCGACAAGGCGCTGCAGCTGCTCAAGCGTTCGAAGGAATGGCAGCCGACCCAGTACTGGATCACGGAGAGCAATACGCTGACCGTGGGCATCGCCCTCAACAACATCGACATCAAGCCGGACATCATGAAGTTCGCGCTTGAGAAGCTCGGCACGGATGTCGGCAAGTCTGCGGACCTCTGGCAGTAGTCAGGGCAATTGGGATTGCGGCGCAGCAGCCTTCCGGGCGCGAAATGATGCTGGCGACCTGACGCCGGTTCTGCGAAGCTCCCATCCGACGAGGGGGAGCTGACATGCACACGCTTGCGGTGCTGCTGATACGCCTCATGGGCGTGTTGTATCTGGTTTCGTGGCTCGTGGCCGTGCCGAGTATCCTGGCCGATCTGCGGTATACCAATGCCAATGTGGTGCCGCTGCCGAATGCATGGTGGCTGGCCGTCTATCCGCCGATCATCTCGCTGATGGTGGTCTTGCTCGCGCCGCAGGCTGCCGGATTGATGGTTCCAAAAGCAAAGGCGGATGCCCCGGCGGACGAGGGACTTACTCAACGCGGGCTGATGCAAGTCGGCACTGCGCTTATCGGGATCTTCGTCCTTGGGACCAACGTGCATACCCTGGTCGGGATGGTGCTGCTGGGCGCGTTCGATGGTGCGGAGCTCTTCACGCCCTTCATGTGGCAGACGGTGATGCCTCCAGCGATCGGCATTCTGATCATCCTGCTCGCGCGTTTCGCGCCCAGGCTTCTGGAGCGAGGCGGTCCGGCCAGGCGTCCGGACCCGGGCTCGGACTAGACCTGATGCTTTGCTTTCGGTTGGGAATGCCGCTGGCGGCGTTATAGTGCTGCCCATGGATGAGCTTTCCGAATCGCAAACCCCGCCGCCGCATGGCGACAACATGCCGGAGCAGACGGTCTCCGAGCTGGCGAATGCGCTCAAGAAGACGGTCGAGGACAATTACGCCTTCGTGCGCGTGCGGGGGGAGCTGGGGCGCGTCGTGCTGGCGAAGTCCGGGCACCTGTACTTCGACATCAAGGATGAAGGCGCGACGCTCAACACCATCATGTGGAAGGGCAATGCCTCGCGGTTGCCGTTCAAGCCCGAGGAAGGCCTGGAGGTGGTGGCCGAGGGGAAACTGTCGACTTATCCGGGTCGGTCCAACTACCAGCTGATCGCGGACAAGATGCGGCCGGCGGGGCTCGGCGCGCTGATGCAGCTGCTGGAGGAGCGGAAGAAGAAGCTTGCGGCCGAGGGGCTGTTCGACGCGGAACGGAAGAAGCCGATTCCGTTCCTGCCGGCTGTGATCGGCGTGGTGACGTCGCCGACGGGGGCGGTGATCCGCGATATCCTGCATCGCGTGCGGGATCGCTTTCCGTGCCACGTGCTGATCTGGCCTGCGCTGGTGCAGGGCGAGCGCGCGGCCGCGGAAGTCGAGGCGGGGATACGCGGGTTCAATGCACTGAAGCCCGGCGGGGCGATACCACGGCCGGATGTGATCATCGTGGCGCGGGGTGGCGGGTCGATCGAAGACCTGTGGCCGTTCAACGAGGAGCGCGTGGTGCGCGCAGTGGCGGACTCGGTGATCCCGCTGATCTCGGCGGTGGGGCACGAGACGGACACGACGCTGATCGACTTTGCATCCGACAGGCGCGCGCCGACGCCGACCGGCGCGGCGGAGATGGCGCTGCCGGTGCGGAGCGAGTTGATCCAGCAGGTGCAGACGCTGGGCGGACGGCTGACACGTCGGCTGACGGGGACGGTTGAGAAACGGAAGCTGGAATTGCGCTCGGCGAGCGGGCGGATGCCGAAGCTGGATGCGCTGCTGCAAGGGCCGCGGCAAAGGCTGGACATGGCGGCGCAGCGGTTTGGCGGGTCGCTGTCGCGGATGGTGGCGCGCAAGCGGGCGCGGTTCGACCAGGCGGGCGGCGGATTGCGTCCGGCGGCGTTGCGGCGGGAGATCACGGGCAAGCGCGCCGAGGTGGAGAGGCAGGCGGCGCGGCTGCGTCCTGCTGTCGATCGGCGGTTGAAGCGGTTGGCGGATGCGCTGCGAGAGCAGACGCGTGTGCTGGATTCCGTCTCGTACGAGCGTGTGCTGGCGCGGGGCTTTGCGCTGGTGACAAAGGGCGATGGCGGCTTGGTGCGGTCCGCCGGGGCGGTGGCGGATGGCGATGCGCTGCGGTTGAAGTTTGCAGATGGGGAGGTTGGGGTAACGGCGGGATCGGGATCCGGCGGGCCCAAGGTGCCGCCTTCTGCGCCGACCGCTTCGCCGGCATCCGGTGATACACAGAGACCGCGCATCCGGCGGCGGACAACGGGTGGCGATCAGGGCAGCCTGTTCTGACCGGAACATTGGGGAGGGATCGCATGCGGCACTGGTTCGTATCGCTAGCATTGCTGGCGGGAGCATGCGGCAGCGTGCAGGCGCCGCCGCAGGGGACGGACGCGGACACCGCGGCGTGGTGGACGATCACGGGCGATCTTTCCGGCGACGACATGGAGGGGCGAGACACAGGCTCGGCCGGGTATGACAGGGCGGCACAGTATGTGGAGGAGCGCTTCAAGGCGGCGGAGCTGCAGCCTGCCGGCGAGAATGGCGGGTGGCGGCAGACGCTGCCGCTGCAGGAAGTACGGGTGGAGAAGGAAGGGACGTCGTTCGCAGTCGTGCGTGGCGATGGCGCGCGGACGGAACTCCGCTTCCTGCACGAGATCACGGTGCGGCCGACATGGTCGCTGCGAAGCGAGGTGGATGCGCCGCTGGCGTTCCGTGGCTATTGCGGCGCGAACGAGATCGGGAATGTGAAGGGCAAGGTCGTCGTGTGCTTTGGGGCGCGGCGGGCGGGCATGACGACCGGCGGGCAGCGGCTGGAGAATGCGGCGAAGGCTGGGGCGGTTGGGATTATCAATGTCGATGATCCGGGGTTCACAATCGAGCCTTCGCGGTGGCCGGAGGCGTATGCGCGCTCGGTCTCGTTCCGTGGGCCGTCGCAGGCTCCCTATCCCGAGATGGCCGTGATGCGGCTGGGCGCGGACGCATTCGCCAAGGTGATCGCGGGATCGGGGCAGGATGCGGCGGCGATCCTGAACGCGGGAGCGGCTTCGCAGGCGCTGCCATCGTTCGACATTCCGGCGGTGATGAAGGCGACGTTCGCGCAATCGCAGAGGCAGTTGCAGTCGGACAACGTGCTGGCGTTGTTGCCGGGAACGGATCCGGCGCTGAAGGACGAGATCGTGCTCGTGTCGGCGCATCTCGATGGCTACGGCTATGGTGAGCCGGTGAATGGGGATGCTCTGTACAACGGTGCGTTCGATGACGCCGCCTATGTCGCGACGCTGATCCGGCTGGCGGAACAGCGGGCGGGCAAGGGTTTCCGGCGGAGTGTTCTTTTCGCGGTCTATACGGGCGAGGAGAAGGGACTGCTGGGGTCGAACTGGTATTCGACGCATCTGACCGTGCCGAAGCAGAAGCTGGCGGCGGTGGTCAATCTCGATCAGTTGCGGCCGCTGTTCCCGCTCAAGATCCTGACCATGCATGCGATCGATGACACGACGTTGGCGGGCAATGTGAAACGCGTGGCGGCGGGGATGGGGATCGACATAAGGCCGGATCTCGAGCCGGAGCGGAATCTCAACCAGCGGACGGATCACTTCCCGTTCCTGCGTATGGGCGTGCCGGCGACGAATTTCGTGTTCGGCTTCGATCCCGATACGGATGCCGAGAAGCGGTATCGGGAATGGTATCAGGTCCGCTATCACCGGCCGCAGGATGACATGAGCCAGCCACTCGATTGGGGCGCGGCGCGCGACATGAACACGTTCTTCTACCGGCTGGTGGAGGATGTCGCGCAGGACGACAAGCGCCCGGCGTTCGTGGCGGGAAGCCCGTGGGCGCCGAAATAGCGCCGGGTAGGGAAATTCTGTCGGCCTTCGGCTAGTGTCGGGGAATGACACGGGGACGTCCTCCGCATGACGACATCCTAACGCCGGCCGAATGGCGGGTCGTGGAGGCGGTACGTCATGGGCTGACCAATCCCGACATCGCGCGGCGGCTGGGCGTGAGCCTGGACGCGGTGAAGTACCATGTCGCGAATGCGCTGCAGAAGCTGGGCTTTGCGGGCCGGGCGGAGCTGCGGCTTTGGGATGGCGTTCGGCGCGACAGCAACCTGGCGAGAATGGAGACGCAGATGGATGCGCAACTGACGATGGGCGCGATCGGGCAGATCGCGCGCAGCGTGAGCGATGTGGAGGCGGCGCGGCGCTGGTATGGCGAGACGCTGGGGCTGCAGCATCTCTACTCGTTCGGCAATCTGGCGTTCTTAGATTGCGGGGGCGTGCGGCTGTTCCTGTCGGAAGGCGATGGCGGTCCGGCGGAGTCGATCCTGTATTTCCGCGTGCCGGATGTGCGGGCGGCACATGCGCAGCTATCGGCGAAGGGCGTGGAGTTCACGCACGCGCCACACATGATCCATCGCCATGCGGATGGCACGGAGGAATGGATGGCGTTCTTCAAGGACAATGAAGGACGGCCGCTTGCCGTGATGGCGCAGGCGAAGCCAGTCTAGTTCTTCGAAAGGCTAGTTCTTCGGCGGCGTCGGCGAGCGGCCGAGCATGGCTTCCATCGGCGTGGAGGTTGCGTTTGGCGGCTTGTAGCCGTTGAGGTTCATTGCTTCACCGGCTTTCACGGCGTCATCCCACGACATGCCTTTTTCCTTCACGAGGTAGGACGCCCACATGTGGCTGGCGCGCCAGGCGACGGTGCAGTGGAGCAGTACCTTGCCGTCGGCGGCTTTCATGGCGGCGGCCATCTTGTCCAACGCTTCGGGCGTGTAGGGCGTGTCTGGTCCGCCGAGCGGGATGTGGACGTAGGTGATGCCGAGTTCCTTCGCGAGCGCGGCTTCGTCGTAGGGAACCTGCTTGCGGTTATCCATCTCCTGCTGCGTGCGGAGATTGATGACCGTATTCACGCCCTGCGCGGCGAGGGCGCGGAGGGCGGCTTCGCTCGGCTGGCCGGAAACGTAGGCGGGGCCGACATCGGCGACCATGCCCTGGAAGCCGGGTGTGTCGAGCTTCTGCGGGAACTGGACGGCGGTCTGCGCGAAGGCGGGGGCGGACAGGAAAAGGGCGGCGGCGAGCAGGGCGAAGCGCATGGAATCCTCCGGTGTTGGGCGGAATGGACCTTGGCCCGAGGGCGTTGGCAAGCCGGTTGAAGCGGTTGTGAGGGTGGTTGACGCTACGCCCGGCCGCCGGTGACCTGAAGCTTGTCCGGCGAGACGCCGATCCGGGCGAGGGCGCGGCTCCATTTGGTGTCGAGCGAGGGGTCGAAGACGAGCGCCACGTCGGGCTCGCCGATCAGCCAGACGTTTTCTGTCAGTTCGGCCTCGAGCTGGCCGGCGCCCCAGCCGGAATATCCAAGGGCGAGAACGAACTTTTCGGGCGGGGTGTCGGACGTCATTGCATGCAGAACGTCGCGCGTGGCGGTGAGGCAGACGCCTTCGCAGATGCTGAGCGTGGCGCCGTCGCTGTCATAGTCTTCCGAATGGAGCACGAAGCCGCGCTCCTGGCTGACGGGGCCGCCGATCAGGATATGGACATCTTCGGGTGCGCCGTCGCCGTCGACGCCAAGCTGGTCCAGTAGTTCGGACAGATTGTCTTCATCGCTCGCCTTGTTGAGCACGATGCCCATCGCGTGCTCCTCGTTGTGCGTGCACACGAGAATGACCGCCCGGCTGAAGCGGGGATCCTCGATCGCGGGGGACGCGATCAGCAGCTTGCCGGCGAAAGACCCTTTCACGAAAACCTCTTGCGGTGGGTCAGAGCGGGCATGCTGGGCTTTCGTCGCGGGCAAGGCAAGCGGGGGCTAGCCACGAAAAAAGGCAATGAATGAAAGAGATTCGCCATGACGCCGGTTTGCGACTAGATCGTTGGCGGTTCATTTGATCCTGTTTGAGGAGACGGTCCATGACGATCAAGGTAGGCGACAAACTTCCCGAGGCGACCCTCAAGGTGATGAAGGACGGCAAGCCTGCCGACATGACGATCTCCGACCTCACCAGGGGCAAGAAAGTTGCGCTGTTCGCCGTGCCGGGTGCGTTCACGCCGACCTGCTCGGCCAGACACCTGCCGGGCTACAAGGAGAAAGCGGCCGAGCTGCGGGGCAAGGGCGTTGACACGATCGCGTGCGTATCGGTCAACGACGTGTTCGTCATGAACGCCTGGGGCAAGGACCAGCAGGTGGGCGAGGATGTCGTGATGCTGGCGGACGGCAATGGCGATTTCGCGAAGGCTGTCGGCCTCGAGATGGACGGCAAGGGCTTCGGCATGGGCGGGCGTTCGCAGCGTTACTCGATGATCGTCGAGGACGGCGTGGTGAAGTCGCTGAACGTCGAAGCGCCGGGCAAGTTCGAGGTCAGCGCCGCCGAGTATATGCTCGGCCAGCTCTAGGGCTACGCTGGACCTGGAACCCGCGTGGAGTGGAAGAAGCGGATGCGCCAGCGCTGGCCGTCATGGATCAGCGTGGCGGATTCGAGCCATGACAGCTGGCGCGTGACGCCGGCCTGTGTGCGCGCGCCGGTGGCGACGTAAGTGACCAGCGCCGTGTTGCAGGCGGCTTCCACCTTCGGGTCGTTGACCTTCCATTCGTAGACCGCGCCGGCGGCGTGCTGTTCCTTGATCACGTTGAACAGCGCGTCGCCGTCGAAGCGCTTGCCGACGTCGAAGGAGAAGAAGTCCTTCGTGGTGGCCGCATGCCAGCCCGCGAGATCGTCGCTTGCGAGGGCGGCGTACATGTCGCGCATTGTCTGTGCGACTTCGGTGACTGCCCGGTCGGGTGCGGGGCACGAGGCGGGCACCGACGGCGCGTGCGTGCAGGCCGTGAATGCGAGCGCGGCCAGAGCCGTCAGTACACGCTGCATCATGCATCTCCCGACCAAGCGTCTGCGTTGTGCGCTGGAACGCGGTTAACGTCCACTTGGCGCGCTTGCAACTCGCCGCTTGACCCCCATGTTAGTCCATGACAAGGTTCCTTGTCACGGTTGAGGAGGGCGATGGGATGGATTTCGATCTGAACAGTGCGGGGCTCCTGGTGCCCGTCCTGCTGGTGGTGCTTGGTGTCATCCTCATCTTCAGCGCCGTGAAGGTCGTGCCGCAGGGCTATCAGTACACGGTCGAACAATTCGGCCGGTACACGCGCACGCTGTCTCCCGGCCTCGCTTTCATCATGCCGTTCGTGGACCGCATCGGTCACAAGCTGAACATGATGGAGAGCGTGCTCGACATTCCGACGCAGGAAGTGATCACGAAGGACAACGCGCAGGTTTCCTGCGACGCCGTGGTGTTCACACAGATCGTCGATCCGGTGCCGGCCGCGTATGAGGTGAACGACCTCGTGCGTGCGATCAGCAATCTTTCGATGACGAACATCCGTACGGTCGTCGGCTCGATGGACCTCGACCAGGTGTTGTCAAACCGCGACGACATCAACGCGCGGCTGCTGAAAGTGATCGATGCGGCGACTATTCCGTGGGGCGTGAAGGTCACGCGGATCGAGATCAAGGACCTGACGCCGCCGGGCGACATTACAGAAGCGATGGCGCGGCAGATGAAGGCTGAGCGCCTGAAACGCGCGCAGATTCTGGAAGCCGAAGGCGACCGGGCGTCGGCCATTCTCAAGGCCGAGGGCCTGAAACAATCGCAGATCCTTGAAGCCGAGGGCCGCCGCGAGGCTGCGTTCCGCGACGCCGAGGCGCGCGAGCGGGCGGCGGAAGCCGAAGCGAAGGCGACCGAAGTCGTGTCGCAAGCCATCGCTGCGGGCGACGTGAACGCGATCAACTACTTCCTTGGCCTGAAGTACGTGGAAGCGTTCGCCAAGCTGGCGTCGTCGCCGCAGCAGCGCACGGTAATCGTGCCGGCGGACTTCGCCGGTCTGGTCGGCGCGATCGAGGGCGTGAAGGCGCTGACGGACAATGTGAAGCGCGGTGGTCCCACGACGGAACTGCCGCGGCCGCCGGGCGGCGGCAATCCGAGCCCGTTTGCAACGCGAGGCTAGGCCATGGACGCCCTTGTCGGTTTCTTCGAAAGCCTGACGATCTGGCACTGGGTCGGCCTCGGCATCGTGCTGATGACGATCGAGGTCGCCGTCGGCACGTTCGACCTGCTGTGGGTCTCGGTTGGGGCGTTTTTGACGGCGCTGTTCGCGCTGATCGTGCCGCTGCCCGCGGGCGGCTGGCAGGGACAGATGGTGTTCTTCGGCGTTGTCGCGATCGCATTCGTGATCTCGGGGCGGACGTTGTTCAAGGGCCTGCGCCAGCGCACGACATCTCATCCCAACCTCAATGACCGGCTGGCCAACATGGTCGGAATGCACGGCGAGGCAGCCACGAATTTCGACCAGGGCGAAGGCAAGGTGAAGGTCGGCGATACGGTGTGGATTGCGAAGCAGTCGGACGAGACCGTGATCGTCGAAGGCGACAAGATAGTGGTGACCGGGTCCGAGGCCGGTCGCCTGAAGGTGCGTCTCGCCTAGGTCTTCGCGCCGATCTTCAGGCCTTTGACGACGATGATCTTGGCGAGGTTCACGCCCGGGATGAACGTGTTCAACGCCTCGGCTCCTGCATCGAGCAGGAAGTCGCGATCGACCAGCTTGCCGACATAGGCCTCGAACGTCGTGCCGCCCGTGCGTGTTTCGCCGGTGACAGCGTCGACTTCGACGACGGCTTCTTTCTGCTGCCACTTGTAACGCACGGCGTAGACCGGGCGGTAATAGAGGTCGATTGCGTCGATCAGCATCTTCTCTTCGATGATGCGATCGGCTTCGATCTTGCGGATGGCCTGGCTGATGACCTCGCGGGTCAGCATCGAGGCCTTTGCCTGCGGCGGTACGATGATCGCGCCGGCTTTCGCCTTCTCGTTGAGGTCGTCAGCGGTGACTGTCGCCGCCTCCTGGCCGACATAGGATTTGAGACCGGCGTCGGCTTTCTTGGTGATGCCGTCGAACAGCCAGTCGCGTTGCGCGGATTCGTTGCAGCATTCGGTGACAGTGATCGTCGCTTCGCGGTTGGTGACCGGGTAGGTCTGGTCGTTGAGCGTGACCGACTGGACTTCGGGGTTCACCTTCAGCTTGTGCTGGCGCTGACGCTCGTAGATGTGCGTGGTGGAGGCGCTGAGGCGCCAGAAGGGCTGGAGGCGGAGTTCGCGGTAGACGACTTCGTAGTCCTCGTCCTTTGGCTTGTTGAGGAAGCCGCCGAGCTTGGCGAAAGCGCCGAAGGCGTCGGTTCGTTTCGACCAGGCGCGGCCTTCCGCCTGCGGCGCGCCGAGCTTGTCCGGCAGGAGGAGAATGCGTTCTTCCGCGAGTTCGACGTTCATGTGCGCCCCGACTTCGGCCGCTGGTTTACACCAGCCAGAGGCGCGCGGCAAAAGCGGACGCGCGGAACAGGCGTTGCTGTGGGCTAAGCCCTATCGCCGCGGGCGATTTTCGTCGCAGCCGAGGCGGGCGAGGGCGTCGGCCCGGTCGTTCTCGGCGTGTCCCGAATGGCCTTTTACCCAGCGCCAATCGACCTTGTGGGACTTGGCGGCCGCGTCGAGCCGGATCCAGAGATCCTGGTTCTTCACGGGCTCCTTGGCTGCGTTCTTCCAGCCGTTCTTCTTCCAGTTGACGATCCACTTGGTGAGGCCGTCCTTCACATACGTGCTGTCCGTGTGGAGGACGATCTTCGCGCCGGCCGGGTAGGACTCCAGCGCCGCGATGGCGGCCATCAGTTCCATGCGATTGTTGGTCGTGGCCGGCTCGCCGCCATGCAGTTCGGTCTCGACGCCATCGGCGCGGATAAGCACGCCCCAGCCGCCCGGGCCAGGGTTTCCGGAGCATGCGCCGTCGGTCCAGATTTCAATCATGTCAGCCATATGGGTCAGGTCAGCGGGTTCGCTGGCGGCGTCAAGACTCGTGATAACACGGGTGCATGGGGCACAGCGTTCAGCTGATCATCGGGCGGGGCGAGGCGGTAGCCGCTTTCCTGCGCCAGTGGCCGGGTTCGCGCAGCGTGGAACTGCGCGGCGACTGGATGGCGATTCCTGTGGAGGATGCGCTGTACTCGGCCGTCGAGGCGAAGGCGCCGGGCGCGACGCGGCCGCCGGAGCTGGATGTCTCGCCGCTCGGGCTGGAGCTGGCGCTGGCCGAGGCGACGCGTGAAGGCGGCGGGCTCGCTTATGTCGAGACGGAATATTTTGGCGGGCAGGGCGAGCAGTCGGCCATGGCGTTTGCCGATGGGCGCGAGGCGATGGCCGCGCAACGCTCTCGCGGTGGAGGCGGGCCGATCAATCAGGCGCTGCGAAGGATCGGTGTCGTGCGTGGCGCGGACGATGAGTTCGACACGGTGGGGTTGGGTGAGCGTCGGTCCATGAGCGACTACGAGCCGGAGGGAACTGTGCGGTTGCGGGGCGTCGTGCCTGCACGTCATGAGCTGGAGCCTGGAGAGGGCAAGACCCATCTGCCGATGTGGCTGGTGTTGGTGTTTGTGGCGCTTGCGATCGGCGGCGGCGTGTTCATGGCGGTGGCGCGGTAGTGGCGATCAGGATCGATGCTCATCCTTTGCCGGGAGGCACCTTGCTGGCGCGATACCGGGATATGCCGGGTGCATACACCGACTGCTACTCGACCGTTGTCGAGCTGCAGGTCAGCGCGGAAGCGTTCATCGAGGCGTTCTACACGACCGCATTGTTCAAGTGCGAGCGGTTCGTCCTGTTCTTCATAGGACGCGGCACGACCGACGCCATCGTTCGGGCGCTTGCGGTAGGCAAGGTGAATGCTTTCGCGGCGTGGACGGTCGAGGGCCGTGGCGAGAACGAGTTGCTGGTCTGTGACTTCGTGGGACTGACGCGCAGCTGGCTGATGGCAGAGCCACACGAGAACGGCACGCGATTGTATTTCGGGAGTGCAGCCGTGCCGCGCTCACGGGACAAGATGGGCAATCCGCGTCCGGGTTGGGGTTTCAGGTTCTTCGCCCCGCTTCACGTCATTTACGCGAAGGCGCTGCTGCGGGCTGCGGCAAAGAAGGTTACGCGGCAAGCCCGCAACGCTCACGCCCCGTAGTCCTCCGGTGACCTTGCCTGGCGATGGAAGCCGAGGCGTTCGGCGTAGTCGAGGGGGTTGTGGGGTTTTACCAAGGCGTCCTTGGGTGTCGCGGCGAGGTCGACGAGGCGGGTGAGGAAGAAGCGCATGGCCGCTCCGCGCGCCAGGACGGGGAGGGCGACGTGCTCGCGCGGTTCGAGGCGGCGGATGGTTTCGTAGCCGGAGATCAGGGCGCGGCCCTTTGTGAGATTGTACTCGCCGCGGCGTTCGAAGCACCAAGCGTTGAGGCAGACGGCGAGGTCGTAGGAGAGGAAGTCCGAGCAGGCGAAGTAGAAGTCGATGACGCCCGAGAGTCTGCCATCGAGGAAGAAGGTGTTGTCGGGGAACAGGTCGGCGTGGATGGCGCCGCCGGGCAGGTGCTTCGGCCAGTTGGCTTTCAGGAAGTCGAGATCGCCTGACACCTGCGAGGCGAGGCCGGGGGAGAGGGCGTCGGCTTCGCCATCGCGGCCTTCCCAGAGTTTTGGCCATGCGCCGATCGAGAGGTCGTTGGGGCGGCGGAGGCGGAAGTCGGCGAGCGAGGCGTGGAGGCTGGCGAGGCCGGCGCCGAGCGCGCGACACTGGTCGATGTCGGGGCGGCGGGGGCTCATGCCCTGCAGGAAGGTGCAGATGACTGTCGGTTTGCCGTGGATGGTTCGCAGCGGGTTTCCGTCTTTCGCGGGAACGGGGAGCGGCGCGGGGAAGCCCTTCGAGGCAAGGTGTCCCATCATGCCCATGAAGAAGGGCAGGTCTTCCCGTCGCGCGCGCTTCTCGAAGACGGTGAGAATGTAGCGACCCTTGGGCGTCTCGAGCAGGAAGTTCGAGTTCTCGACGCCTTCCGCAATGCCCTTGAACGCGAGCGCGGGACCGAGATCGTACTCGGTCAGCAGATCGGCGAGCGCCTGATCATCGATGTCTGTGTAGACGGCCATGATCGCTGGTTAGGGGCTGGCCGGGTTACAGGCAAGCAAAGTGTGGGTTCAGGCGGGCTTCGCCGTCTTCAACGGGCCGAAGGTTGTGCGGGCGCGCTCCACGCGCGCTATCAGATCGGCCAGCACATCGGGGTGGCGGGAGGAGACATCGTAGGATTCCTGCGGGTCGTTGGCCATGTCGACCAGGACGGCCCAGTCGTCGCGGCCAGCGGCGTCGAGTTGAGCGTCATAGGTGCGGTAGTGGCTGCGGACGACGTATTTCCAGCGTTGCGTGCGGACGGCGGCGACATCTTCGTTGATGAAGAGGACGAGTTCGTCGTGCGGCGAGGGCGCGTTGCGGATGGTGAGCAGTGATGTGATGTCGGCGCCGTCGAGTTGGACTTCTGGGGCAGGCGCGTTGGCCCATTTCGCGATGGTGGGCAGGAGGTCGGTGTTCATGGCGATGCTGTCGTTGACGAGGCCGGCGGGGATGCGACCCGGCTGGCGCGCGATGAAGGGCACGCGATAGCCGCCTTCCCATCCCGCGCCGCCCTTGCGGTCGCGCAGGCCGCCGGAAGAGCCTTCCCACCACGGGCCGTTGTCGGACGTGACGATGACGAGCGTGTCGTTGTCGAGGCCGAGCGCCTTCAGCTTCGCGAACAACTTGCCCATGTTGTCGTCGATCTCTTCGACGACGTCGCCGTATTCGGCGGCGGCGCTCTTGCCGGCGTGATCGGGATGCGGATCGAGAGGAACGTGCGGCGCGGTGAGTGTGAGAAGCAGGAAGAAGGGGCGGTCCTTGTTGGCGTCGATGAATTGCAGGCCGCGCTGGAAGAAGCGTTCGGTGAGACGGTCCATCGGAACGTCTTCCTGTGTCAGCTCGACGCCGGGCGCGGCGTTGTAGAAGCTGATCGGCTTCATGTCGTGGCTGTAGGGCAGGCCGGCGAAGAGATCGAAGCCTTGCTGCGTCGGCGGCCAGAACGGTGCGGTGTGGCCGAGGTGCCATTTGCCGACGAGGGCGGTGGCGTAGTCGGGCTTCAGGGCTTCGGCGATGGTGATCTCGGAAAGCGGCAGGCCGTGCGTGTCGGTTTGTCGGATCACGTCCATCGCGAGGCCGGTGCGGATCGGGTAGCGGCCGGTGAGCAGGCCGGCGCGCGAGGGCGTGCAGACGTTGGCCGAGGCGTAGAAGGCGGTGAGGCGTGCGCCCTCGGCCGCCATCCGGTCGAGGTTCGGCGTGCGGATGGCGCGGGCGCCGAAGACGCCAAGATCGCCGTAGCCGAGATCGTCGGCGAGCACGACGATGATGTTGGGCTTGCGCAGCGGCGCGGACGCCAGTTGCAGGGGCGTGGTGCAGGCGGCGAGGGCGGCTGCGGCGGTGGAGGCGAGGAAATGGCGGCGGTTCATGGTGACATGGTCGTCATGTTTCGGGGCGCGTCCAGTGGGAGTTGGGGGTGACGTTGGGCGAGGGGCTCACGGAAGATCCGGCGGATTCGGGTTCCGGCCGTTTTTGCCGAATCGGCGGATTCGCCGGAAAATTCGGCGGGGACGAAAATCGCCGGCGGAATCGGGAAATCGGTCGCGCGAAAATTCCGCCGATTCCACCGATTCCGGAAATTCCGCGGAATCCGGATTCTTCCAATTCTTCCGTTCTGGACTGCATCCGGTCTCTCCGTTTCTGGCGTGGAGAGTATGCGGCTGGATGGGACGGGTGGTGGGTTGGTGGTTCCAGATCCTACACCTGCGACGAGCTTCAGCGTTGGAAACGCAGGTGAAAGTTTCTGCGGGGCGGGTTTAGATTCCGCAGGATTGTGCAGGCTCTCTCAACCGCATCCCCCGCGAAGGCGGGGGTCCAGGGACGGTGTGAAGCCGAGCGCGGACTGGAAGCCTCACGTCAGGACAAGACTTGGCGTCAGCCCTGGATCCCCGCTTTCGCGGGGAACGCGGACCTGACGGTACGCTTCCTTGGGGCGGGTCGAGGTGTTTCGGCATCCGCGTTGCGAGACGGTGGGGGCAGCTGATCTCGCCGCGGTGCGGCGACTGCCGGGCGGGAGTGCCGGCGGTTCGGAGGTTAGACGCCTTCAAGCACTCTCGGGATGCGGAAGACGACGTCTTCCTGGGCGGTGACGACTTCCTGGACGGAGACCGTGAACCTTGCGCGGCAGGCGGCGATGACGCCTTGCACGAGTGTCTCGGGGGCGGAGGCGCCGGCGGTGAGGCCGAGGGCGGTGACGCCGTTGAACCAGTTCCAGTCGATGTTGTCGGCGGAGGCGATCAGGTAGGACGCGTCCGCGCCGGAGCGTTCAGCGACTTCCTTCAGGCGGACGGAGTTGGAGGAGTTGGCGGCGCCGATGACGAGGACAAGCTGCGCCTCGGCGGCGATCGCCTTCACGGCTTCCTGGCGGTTGGTGGTGGCGTAGCAGATGTCGTCCTTGCGTGGTTCAGCCATCTGCGGGAAGCGGCGGCGGAGTGTGGAGACGATGTCCTTGGTGTCGTCGACAGAGAGCGTGGTCTGCGTGACGTAGGCGAGGCGCGAGGGATCGGCGAAGGTGAAGGCTTCTGCGTCGGCGACCGTTTCGATCAGCGTCATCGCGCCGCGGCCGATCTGGCCCATCGTGCCGACGACTTCGGGATGGCCTTCATGGCCGATGAGCAGGATGTGCAGGCCGTTGCGTTCGTGGCGCTGCGCTTCAGCGTGAACCTTCGAGACGAGCGGGCAGGTGGCGTCGACATAGGTCATGTCGCGGGCGGCTGCTTCGGCGGGGACGACCTTGGGGACGCCGTGAGCGGAGAAGACGACCGGGCGGTCGTCCGGGCATTCTGTCAGTTCCTCCACGAAGACGGCGCCCATCGCTTCGAGGCGCTTAACTACATGGGCGTTGTGGACGATTTCGTGCCGGACGAAGACCGGGGCGCCCCACTTGGCCAGGGCCTGTTCGACGATCTGGATGGCGCGGTCGACCCCGGCGCAGAAGCCCCTTGGGGCCGCCAGAAGCACCTTTAGCGGGGGGCGGGATGATTCGGATGGGCCGGGAGGATTGGGCAAAATTCCGCCTTGTTGCCGGTGTGGCTTGGCACGTTGCGTGGGCCGGTCTTTAGAGGCTATCACGCACCGGGAAAATGTCGCCGCCATGGCTATCCGCCAAGGGGCCCTGCGTCAGGATGTGCCAGTGAAGCGTTTTGTGCCTGCCTGCCTGGGCCTTTCGGCCATGCTTCTCGCCTCCGGTTGCGCCGGCGTCGACCTGTCCGGCATGAATGACGAGCCGAATGCGGGTCCATGCCCTGTGGCGGGCGTGCTCTACGACGCCAACCGCGTGGTTGAGGTGAAGGGGCCCGAGCGGCACGAGAATGTCGGTTTCACGGGCGCCGTGGAAGGCGTGCGGGGCTATTGCCGGTATGTCGGCACCAACCCGATCACGATGGAGATCGAGATCGATTTCGCATTCGGCAAAGGCCCGAAGGCGGACGGTTCGGCAAAGTCCTATCCGGTTTTCGTGACCGTGACGCGCCGGGACCGGACGGTGCTGGCCAAGGAAAAGTTCAACGTGAACGTCAACTTCCCGGCGGGCTCGGACATTGTGCGCCTGACGGAGACGGTGCCGGGCATCACCATCCCGCGCGCCAACGAAACGGTTTCGGGAACCAACTTCGAGGTCATCGTCGGCTTCGACCTGACGCCTGAGCAGATCGCGTATAACCGATCGGGCACGCGGTTCACGATCAACGTTGCTCCCCCGGCCAAGCCGCAGTAGTCCGGCGAGGCTTTTCAGCCCCGGACTTGAGTATGACCGCTTCAAAAGATCTTGCCGGCCTTCTGTCGGACGCTGCGGGTGCGGCGTTCGTGGCGCTCGGGCTTGAGGCTTCACTTGGCGCCGTGCGCCGTTCGGACCGGCCGGACCTTGCGGACTTCCAGTGCAATGGCGCGATGGCGGCCGCGAAGAAGCTTGGCAAGAATCCACGCGAGATTGCGACGGCGGTTGTCGAGGCGCTGAAGGCGTCGCCGCTGGTGGCGAGCAGCGAGGTTGCGGGGCCGGGCTTCATCAACATCAAGCTCACGGCGGATGGATTGTCGAAGCGCGCGCAGGAGATCTCGGCGGATGCGCGCGCGGGTGCGCTGCGCGTAGAGACGCCGCGGCGCGTGGTGATGGATTTCGGCGGCTGGAACGTCGCCAAGGAAATGCACATCGGGCACCTGCGCTCGACGGTGATCGGGGATTCGCTGCAGCGACTGTTCCGCTTCATGGGCGATAGCGTCACCAGCGACGTGCACCTCGGCGACTGGGGGCTGCAGATGGGCCAGCTGATCAATGAGGTGAAGCTGGAGCAGCCGGGGCTGCCGTATTTCGATGCGGGCTTTTCAGGGCCGTATCCGGAGACGAGTCCGGTGACGATGGACGATCTGAGTCGGCTTTATCCGCAGGCCAGCGCCAAGTCGAAGACGGACGAGGCGCGGCGGGACGAGGATCGCAAGGCGACGCAGGAGCTGCAGGCGGGGCGGCCGGGATACCGGGCGCTGTGGCGGCACTTCTGCAACGTGACGCGCGTGGGGCTGGAGCGTGAGTGCAAGAGCCTCGGCGTGACGTTCGACCTCTGGAAAGGCGAGAGCGACGCCGAGCCGTTCATCCCGGAGATCGTGGACGACCTGAAGTCGCGCGGTATTTCGGAGTTCGACGCTGGCGCGTGGATCGTGCGTGTGGCGCGCGAGAGCGACAAGAAGGAGATGCCGCCGATCATCCTGGTGAACCGGGATGGCGCGATCGGCTATCACGGCTCCGATCTCGGCACGATTGTGGACCGGAAGCGGAGCGTCGATCCGCAGCTGTCGCTGTATGTGGTGGACCAGCGGCAGGCGTTGCATTTCGAGCAAGTGTTCCGGGCAAGCGAGCGGGCGGGTTACCTGCCGGAAAAGGAGCTGGAGCATCTCGGCTTCGGCACGGTGAACGGGCCGGACGGCAAGCCGTTCAAGACGCGCGAGGGCGGCATTCTCAAGCTGCACGAGTTCATCGCGCAGGCGGATGCGCTGGCGACGGCGCGGATGAAGGAAGCGGAGCTGGGATCGAATGTTTCCGAGGCCGAGCAGGCGGACATCGCGCACAAGGTGGCGGTGGCTGCGATCAAGTTCTCCGACCTCTCCAACGTGCGGACGACGAACTACATCTTCGATCTTGAGCGGTTCGTGTCGTTCGAGGGCAAGACGGGGCCGTACCTGCTGTATGCGGCGGTGCGGATCAAGTCGCTGGCGCGGCGAGCGGAAGCCGAGGGCGTGAAGCCTGGGCCGATCGCGGTCGAGCTGGATGCGGAGCGGGCGCTGGTTCTGGCGCTCGACGGGTTCGGCGATGCGCTGCGCGGAGCGTACGAGAAGCGCATGCCGCATATCCTGTGCGAGCATGCTTATGCGCTGGGGCAGGCATTCTCCGGTTTCTATGCGGCGGCGCCTGTGTTGGCAGAGAGCGATCCGGTGAAGAAGGCTTCGCGGCTCGCGCTGGCGATGGCGACGCTGAAGCAGCTGGAACTGGTTCTCGGGTTGATCGGGATCGAGACGCCGGAAAGAATGTAGTGGGCGGGTAGCCGGGGGGCGTTTGGAGGAGATACCGCAGTGGACCTGGTGCTGGAGTTCCGCCTCGATGACCTATCCGGTCACAAGGTGCAGGCGCTGGTGCATCGGCATCTGCAAGGCATGCACGCCAACTCGCCCGCGTGCAGCGTGCACGCGCTCGATCTCGACAAGCTGCGCCAGCCAGGCGTGACGTTCTGGTCGGGATGGATCGGCGAAGAGCTCGCCGTGATCGGCGCGCTGAAGCGGCTCGATGCGGAGAATGGCGAGATCAAGTCGATGCGGGTGGACGACGCCTGGCTCGGCAAGGGCGTCGGGCGGCTGATGCTCGATCATATCGAGCGGGCGGCGCGGCAGGCCGGGATGAAGGCGCTTTGGCTGGAGACAGGATCGGCAGCGGCGTTCGCGCCGGCCCTGCAGCTGTATGCGAGCGCAGGGTATGTCCCGTGCGCGCCGTTCGAGGACTACACGGACGATCCGTTCAGCGTGTTCATGATGAAGGCGATCTAAGGTTTGTGAGCACGGCCTTTCATCCTTCGAGACGATTGTCGCTTCGCGCCAATCCCTCAGGATGAGGCCTACTCTGTAAGCCGTGATTAGCCCTCATCCTGAGGGATCGCGCAGCGATCGTCTCGAAGGATGGAAGGGCGTGCTCGCTGGCGTCACCTCTTCTTTTTGGCCGGAGCTTTCTTCGCCGCCTTCTTCGCCGGCGCCTTGGCGGCTTTCTTGACCGGGCCTTTGACGGGCGGTTTCTCGATGGCGAGGGCGGGGCCGCCATTGCCGGGCATGAGCCAGATGGCGGTCACTGCGTTGGCGTGGCCGTGGCCGAGGCCCAGCTTGTCCATCAGGTGCGAGCGGAGTTCGCCGTGTTTCTTGAGGCCGGACTTCGAGAGGACGAGGGAGAAATCATCGTAGGTCTTGCCGGACGCTTTTTCTGCGTTGGCGAGGTAGGTCTGGAAGCCCTTGTGGAGTTTCGAGCGGTCGATGGGCATCGCCGTTTCCGAAGAAAGAGTCCCGGTGTGACTCGCCCCCTCCGACCCTTCGGGCCACCTCCCCCGCTTCGCTTGCGCTGCGCAGGGGAGGAGGGCGCCGTCGGCTACTTCGAGGCGCGCTGGGCGTCGCGGATGGCTTTGAACTCGTTGCCTTCGTACCAGTTCGGCCATTCGCCGTTGTTGGCGAAGCGGTTGATGATCTCGTAGTCGACTTTCACGTCGGCTTCGATGCCGGAGAGATCCCACGTGTCAGCGTACTGGTCGCTGGGCTTGTGGTAGTCGTTGTCGGTGTACTTCTTGCCGGCGGCTTCGCCGGCCTCCTTGCCGCCGGTGACCAGATCGACGCCGCTGTCGGCGTAGAGCATCGGCACGCCTTTCTTGGCGAGGCTGATGTGGTCCGAGCGATAGAAGTAGCCGTTCTGCGGCATCGGATCCGGCGTCACTTTGCGCCCGCTTTCCTGGAGGACGGCGGTGAGCATGTCTTCCAGTTGCGAAGCGCCGTGGCCGATGACGACCACGTCCTTGGCGACGCCGGTGGGCTGCATCGCGTCGATGTTGATGCCGCCGACGATGTTCTTCAGCGGGATCAGCGGGTTCTCACCGAAATAGCCGGAGCCGAGCAGGCCCGACTCTTCCAGCGTGACGGCGAGGAAGGTGACGGAGCGTTTCGGCTTCGGACCCGAGGCGACTTTTTCCGCGATCTCGAGGATGGCGGCGGTGCCAGTGGCGTTGTCGACGGCGCCGTTGTTGATCACGTCGGCGTTCGGATCGTCGCTTGTGCCTTTGCCGAGGTGGTCCCAGTGGGCCATAAGCAGCAGGTGTTCGTCGGGCGCTTCCGCGCCCTTCACCGTGCCGATCACGTTGCGCGAGTCCTTGAAGTCGATCGTCTGGTTGATCGTGGCCGACGCCTTGAGACCCGTCATCGGCACGGCCTTGAAGCCGCGCTTGTTGGCGGCGGCGCGCATTTTATCAATGTCCAGGCCGGCGGCCTTGAACAGCTCGGTGGCATGGTTCAGCTGGATCCAGCCTTCGAGTTTGGCGCGGGACGCGCCGCCATCGTTGCGCACGAGGTCGGCCTGTTCGCCGGTCCATGAGCCTTCGACGACGCCCCAGCCGTAAGCGGCGGGCTTCTCTTCATGGATGATGAGCGCGGCGGTGGCGCCCTGACGGGCGGCTTCCTCGAACTTGTAGGTCCAGCGGCCGTAATAGGTCATGGCCTGGCCGTTGAAGAGTGCCTTGTCGTTGGTGATGAAGCCGGGGTCGTTGACGAACATGACGGCGGTCTTGCCCTTCATGTCGAGCCCTGCGTAGTCGTTCCAGTTGGCCTCGGGCGCGACGACGCCGTACCCGACGAAGACGAGGTCCGAGTCAGCGAACGAGACGCTGGTGTTCTTCTGGTCCTTGGTGATGAACACGGCGTCAGGACCCATCTTGAGGTCCCACGCCTTGCCGCCGGGACCGGCGATCTTCAGCGAGGACGTTTTCGGGTCGGCGGTCTGGGCGACCATTTTCACGACCTGGAAGTAGGTGCCGTCCGGATTGCCCGGCTCGAGGCCGATGCGCTTCATCTCGGCGGCGATCCAGTCAGCGGCCTTCTCGCCTTCGGGGTCGCCGGGGCCGCGGCCTTCGTATTTGTCGTCGGCCAGTTCCTTGATGCGCGCGCCGATGTCGGCGGCGACGATTTCCGGCGACGTGACGAGAGTGGAGGTGACCGCGTCGGCGACAGGGGCGGGCTCGGCAGGCTTGGCCGGTTCGACCGGGTTGCAGGCCGCGAGCGCAATGGCTGCGAGTCCCGTGGCGGATAATGCCAGCAATCTCATCTACATCTCCCTGAAAGTGCGGGCACATTATCCTGCGGCTCGGAAGGGGCAAGGGCAGGAATTGCGGCCTGGGGAAGCGCTTTTGGGATGGCTTAGGTCGAAACTAAAAGACCCAGCACTTGCGTGCCGGGTCCTTCAAAGCCGACTGATACTTCCGAACTTGCGTCCTTCCATTTCAACCAGTTCGCCCGATCAACGGCCGAGCGGAAGAACGGTTCCGGATTTCTGCAGACTTTTTTCGTTCAGCTTTCCCAATCGTCGTGATCGTCGGGGATGTGGTCCATCGGGCTCGGCTGCGGATCGCCGGGCAGGGGGATCCAGGCGGTTTCGCCGGGCGGCTGGGTGAACCATGTGCCGTCGAAGCCGCCGGCGATGGAGGCGCGCCAGTCGGCGGCGGCTTTTTCGATGCGCTCCTTCGAGGAGGCGACGAAGTTCCAGTCGATGAAGCGCGGGCCGTCGAGCGGGTCGCCCCCAGCGAACATGATGCGGGTTCCAGCGGTTAGCTTCACAGCGCAGGCGCGCGCGGGATTGAGGATGGCCATCTGGGCCTCGCCCAGCGCCGTATCGCTGACCGTTGCGCTGCCGTTGAGGACGTAGAGGCAAAGCTCAGGCGCTTCGGGAGCCTTGATGGTCGTATCGCGTTCGGCCGTGAGGACCAGCTGGCAGATGCCATGCGGGAACTCGACGGGAGAACGATGGCCATACGCGGAACCGGAAATCAGCACGCCCTTCGCGCCGTCGAGGTCGAGCTTGGGCAGCACGTCGGCGGGATAGTGCTGGAAGGTAGGGGCCTGTTCCTCGTGCGATTTCGGGAGAGCGACCCAGGTCTGGATTGCCTCGATACGGTGGCCGGCCTCGCGTTCCTCGTGCGGGGTGCGTTCGGAGTGGACGATGCCGCGGCCAGAGGTCATCCAGTTCACCGCGCCGGGGCGGATAACCTGGTGAGTGCCGATGCTGTCGCGGTGTTCCAGAGCGCCGTCGAACAGCCAGGTGACGGTTGCGAGACCGATATGGGGATGGGAGCGGACATCCATGCCCTTGCCCGGCGGCATCTGGGCGGGGCCAAGATGGTCGAAGAAGACGAAAGGCCCGACACTGCGGCGTTTCGGGAACGGCAGCAGGCGGCGGACGAAGAAGCCGCCGAGGTCCCGCTGGCGGGCTTCGATGAGGAGGTCGATCGGATCGGCCATATTTTCCCTTTTCACAGTGTGCGGATGAGTATGGACGAGGCCGCAGGGATTGGGAAACTGGGCGCATGAACAGGTTCGCGGTTCTTTCCGGATTGCTCGTGCTGATGGCGGCGGCCTGCGCGCCCCTGCAGCAGAGGGCGTTGGCATATGACGCGCCGCCGGCGCCCGGGTTCTCGGATTACTGGTTCACCTCGTTCGACGGGGCGAGGCTGGGGCTGGATGTGTACGAGCCGGTGGCGAAGGGGCCGGGTGCGGGCCCGTGCGATGCGGGCAAGGGAACCAACCTGGTGACACGTGCATCTGCGTGTGTGGCCTCGGCGGCGGTCTACCGGCAGGACCCGGACGTGGTGATCATCGCTATCCACGGCATGAATGACTATGCGGCGGCATTCAAATCGGCGGGCGCGTGGTGGGCTGCGCATGGGGCGCAAGTGTATGCGTATGACCAGCGCGGGTTCGGGCGATCGCCCAACTGGATGATCTGGCCCGATCACGATGTAATGCGGAAGGATGTGGCGACGGCGGTGTCGGTCGCGCGGCAGAGGCATCCCAATGCGAAGATCGCCATCGTGGGCGAGAGCATGGGCGCTGCTGTCTCGGTGACGGCATTTGCCGAGCCGAACCCGCCCGATGTCGACGCGCTGATCCTCTCTGGACCGGGCTTCCGGGGCTGGGGCGTGCTGCCGTGGTTCTATTCGGCGAGCCTGTGGGTGAGCTCGCATGTCCGGCCGGACTGGGTGGTTGTGCCGCCCAAGGGGCTGAACATCGTCGCGACGGACAACAACGCCAAGCTGCGGGAGATGTGGTTCGATCCGCTGGTGCAGAAGTCCAACCGGATCGACAGCGTCTATGGCGTGGTGTCGATCATGGAGGAGGCGGACCAGAAGATCGGGCAGATCCCGGCGAGGGTGCCGACGCTGATGCTGTACGGGGCCAAGGACCAGATCATCCCGCCGGAAGGGGTCGAGCGGGCGGCGCAGCGGATGCCACCGCATGTCCAGACGGCGTATTATGTGAACGGCTACCACATGCTGATGAACGACCTTCAGGCCGAGACGGTCTGGGGCGACATCCTGGCCTTTGTGCGCAACCCTGACCGGCCCTTGCCGTCCAACGCCCCGCCGATCCCTTTCAGGCGTGAAACTGCCGAAAACCGGTGAAATTTCATCGATCCGGATCGCCCGAAAATTAACCAAAATCAGCTAGGGTCCGAGGACTGGGATTACTGGTCGAGGACTGCCGCGCACGATGCTCGCGCAAGTGAAAAAACTCGCAGGCGACGATCTGAAAGGCCGCTTCGGCGCCTGGTGGAGCGGTCGCGACTATGTCGCCCCGGCAGAGGGCGAAGGCGGCGAGGCTGCGCAAGCTGACGCGCCCAAGAAGCTCGAAGCCAAGCCCGAGAAGAAGGCCGAGGAGCCTGCCAAGGTGGAAGCGCCGGCCGAGGCGCAGGCCGAACCGGCCGTTGACAAAGTTGAAGCCGCAGCCAAGCCCGCCATGAACGCGGATGGCTCGGAGATCCGCATCAAGGCTCTCGAGACGCTGTGGGGCGAAGGCCGCCTCGCGCCGGGCTCGTTCGCGCTCGACACGCGGATGCTGGATACGTTGCTCGAACTGACCGACAAGCCGGGCGATATCGGTTTCGTCGGCGCCGATGGCGCGCTGCTCAATGCGTTCGCCGCGCAGTCGGACCGCAAGGCGCTGGCCACCGAATGGCGCTCGGCCTGCGTGATGCGTCTCAATGAACTGGTGCCGTCCGCCACCGTGACGGCGGGTGAAGTGGATCGCCCGCGCGGGTTCACCGATGGATCGCTGCCGGCTGTCGCGAGCGTGGAAGCTTTCGCCTACGCCGATCACAAGGCGGGTCTGGTGGGCCGGATGTTCCGCGCGCTCGACGACAAGGGCCGCTGGGTGTTCCTCGACACGACGCGCACGACCAAGAAGACACCGTCGCAGGCGTTCGCATCGGCCTGGGCCGAGCCGCAGCTGGCGACGAATGACGAGATCGAGGAACTGCTGAAGCTCGCTGGCTTCAAGACGGTGCAGAAGCTTGCGGTGACGGACCTCGTTATCGCTGCCGCGAAGCAAGGTTACGCCAATCTGGCGCAGGTTCTTGAGAGCGCTTCCACGAACGGCTTCACGGGCCGCGAGGGCGCGCTGTTCCTGCAAGAGCTGGCGTGGGAAGCGCAGAGCTGGCGCGCGCGTTGCCGTGCGCTTGAGGGCGGAGCGTTGGAGATGAATCTCTGGATCGCCGACAAGACCGAGCAGCTGCCGCAACTGGTGCTGACCGAAGAGATGCTCGATGTCGCGGTGAAACCGGATGACGCGGGCGCGGCTGACGCGCTGTTCGACCAGTAGCGGGTTGCCGCTGCGGCGAACGTGACTTTGCGGAGCCGGTTGGCGCCGCGCGTTGACACAACAATCCTCGCGTGCCGAATGATCCGACGATCTGCGTCCAATGAGGCGCGGACAGGTTCGGGAAACGTCCATGTGCGGATTGATTGGCGGGATGTCCCGCAAGCCGGCCACGGCTGACCGGATCACGCGCGCGCTCGACTCGCTGGATCACCGCGGGCCGGACGGGCAGGGGCGATGGACCTCCACCGGCGGACGCTTCTTCCTCGGCCATACGCGGCTGTCGATCATCGGTCTGAACAATGGCGAGCAGCCGATGGCGAACGCCGACGGCGACGTCCATCTCGTCGTGAACGGGGAGTTCTACGGTTACCGCGCCATCCGCGACGAGCTGCGCAAGCAGGGCAGCGTGTTCGCAACAGACTCGGACAGCGAGATTGCGCTGCATCTCTACCTGCAACGGGGCATGCGAGCGACCGACGCGCTGCGGGGTGAGTTCGCGGCGCTGATCGCCGACGAACGGCGCAACATCATGATCGCCATTCGCGACCGGTTCGGCATCAAGCCGCTGTTCTATGCGGTGATCGATGGCGGGGTGTACTTCGCATCCGAGATCAAGGCGCTGTTGGCGCTCGGTGTTCCGGCGTCGTGGGACGAGGAGACCGCGTACCACGACGCGTTCATCTTCCGCTCGCACGAGCGCACGATGTTCGCAGGCATCAGGTCGGTGCCGCAGGGCTGTTACGCGGTGGCGCGCGATGGCGAAGTGCAGATCTACCGCTACTGGGACTGGGACTTTCCGACCACCGGGGAGACGGCGGCGGATGACAGGACCGAGGCCGAGGTGGTGGCAGGCTTTCGCGAGGTGCTGAGCGATTCGGTGCGCGAGCGGATGGTCGCGGACGTGGAGGTCGGCTGCTACCTGAGCGGGGGGATCGACTCGTGCGCGGTGCTGGGCCTGGCGCAGCAGCAGATGGACCGGCCAATACGAGCCTTCACGCTGGCGTTTGACGATCCGCTCTACGACGAGTCCGATATTGCGCGGCGGCAGGCGGCGTTTGTCGGGGCGTCGTTCCATCCTGTGCCGATGACGCGGCGCAAGCTGGCGGATGCCTATTCGGATGCTGTCTGGCATTCGGAGACTCCGATGGTGAACGGGCACGGCGCCGCGAAATTCCTGCTCAGCAAAGCGGTGCGCGATGCGGGGCTGAAGGTCGTGTTCACGGGGGAGGGGTCGGACGAGCTGCTTGGCGGCTACGCCACCTTCCGGCGCGATGCGCTGCTGCATCATCCCGGCGGGCGCAGCCGGAAGGAAACCGAGGTGCTGCTGGAGAAGATGTTCGCGTCGAACGCGGCGACGCGTTCGATCTTCATGAACAAGGATCCGGACAATCCTGCTTTCGTCGACGTGCTGAAGCGACTGGGATGGCTGCCGTCCTTCATGGAGAGCTTCGGCATCATGGGGCTGGCGACGGCGCCGTGGTTCCGCGATGACGTGATGGGGCGCGTGAAGGGAAGTTCGCCCTACGCGGATGTGCTGGATCGGTTGCCGCTGTCGAAGGCGGTCGTCGGGCGCGACCGGTTGCATCAGGGCCTCTACATCAACTCGAAGACGCACCTTGCGAACTTCATCCTGACTTTCCTTGGTGACCGGATGGAGATGGCGCATTCGATCGAGGGGCGCGTGCCGTTCCTTGATCACCATGTGGCTGATTATGCGGCCCATGTTCCGATCGCGATGAAGACCAAGGGCTTCCGCGAGAAGCACGTGCTGCGCGAGGCGGCGAAGGACGTGCTGATCGATGAGGTCTACAATCGCGAGAAGCACCCCTTCACGTCGCCGCCGGCGGGTGGCGACGATCCGATGATGCTGCTGTACGAGGATGTACTGGCTTCGAAGGCGTTCACCGAGCAGCCGATCTTCGAGCCCGCGCGCGTGAGGCAGGGATTGAAGGACATGAAGGCCAGCCCACCGGACCAGCGGCCGGCCTTCGAGGGGCGCATCCAGCGGGCGGTTTCGACGACCCTGATGCACCAGCGCTTCGGCATGTCCTAGATCGACATGATCTTGCGCCGGGCGCTGACAAAGCCCCGTGGAACGCATGATCGTGCTCATATGCCGGGGTTCAAACGCCTGCCGGATGGGGGTATAGCCCCGCGCAAGCCGCGTCAGAGCGGCGACGCCCGGAGCCTCTCCTCATGTTCGACAAGCCCGCCTTCGCCGGCCACGAAAGCGTTCATCATTTCTTTGACGCCAAGACCGGCCTCAAGGCGATCATCGCGATCCACTCGACATCGCTCGGACCGGCGGCGGGCGGTTGCCGGATGTGGAACTACGCGACGTCGGACGAAGCGTTTGTCGACGCGCTGCGGCTGTCGGAAGGCATGAGCTACAAGAACGCCATGGCGGACCTGCCGCTGGGCGGCGGCAAGGCCGTGATCTGGGGAAACTCCAAGACCGACAAGACGCCGGAGCTGTTCCGTGCGCTGGGCCGTGCGATCGAGACGTTGGGCGGTCGCTACTGGTCGGCGGAAGATGTTGGCGTGTCGGTGCACGACATGGCGTATGCGGCCGAGATCACGAAGTATGTCGCGGGCCTGCCGGGCAAGAGCGGCGATCCCTCGCCGGTGACTGCCAAGGGCGTGTTCCTCGGCATCAAGGCCAGCGCGCTGCGCGCGTTCGGTTCGGACGATCTGAACGGCAAGCATGTCGCCGTGCAGGGCGTGGGGCATGTGGGCGCGTATGTTTGCGAGCATCTCGCCAAGGCAGGCGCGAAACTGACGATCACCGATGTGAACCCCGAGGCGCTGGCGACGGTCTCGCAGGCGACGGGTGCGAAGGTGGTGACGCCGGACGAGATCTATGACGTGGCCGCCGACATCTTCTCGCCGAACGCGCTGGGCGCGATCATCAACCCGAACACGCTGCCGCGCCTGAAGGCGAAAGTGATTGCGGGCGGGGCCAACAACCAGTTGTCGACGCCGGACATGGGCGAGAAGGTGCTCGAGAAGGGCATCCTCTACGCGCCGGACTACGTCATCAATGGTGGTGGCATCATCAACGTGGCGGCGGAGATTGCTGGCGCGTATGACCCCGCCTGGGTCGAAGCCAAGGTGCAGCGTCTGATACAGACGCTGGGCGAAGTGCTGGACCAGGCCAAATCCGAAAGCCGGGCCTCCAACCGTGTGGCGGATGAACTCGCTCGCAAACGGATTGCGCAGAAGGCGAAGTGACGTTGGCGGTATGAAGCTGATCGAGGAAATCGAGCGCCGCCCTGAGCTCTTCGGGGAGATCAATGCGGTCAAGCTGGCTGCGGTCGTCGATCCGGAACTCGCTGACTTGCTTTCGCGGAAGAATGGCGCTCTCGCGCTATCGGGGGCGCTCGTCTTCTTCGGCGTCGGAGATGATCCAGCGCACCCTGTCGATCGGCGCTGCTATCAGGCGTGGGAGGGGCGCGAAGACTATGGCCTCTCTCCAGCCGACGAGGTCTTCGGCGTAGACATCTTTGGCGATCTGCTGTTTGCCAACGGCGGGGAAGCTTTCCGGCTGGACGGTGAGCTGGGAGATCGCGTGCCGCTCGGAAGGCTGACGTCCTGGCTCGGGCAGGACCGTAGCGACGCAGCCGAGGAACTTGGCGGAAGGCTTGCGCGAGAAAGGTTCGGCGGCCGCGTGATCGGCGAGGATCCACTGCGGATGCTGCCGACCTTTCCCTTTATGATGAAAGAGTTCGTGCCCGGCGAATTCTTCGAAACGCCTCTTAGCCGGGCGATTGGGCTCAAGTTGCGGCTGTTCCGACTTTGTCAGAACGCTCCCGAAGGCACCGGCATGGACTGCAGCTTCTGGCGAGCGTGAGTGCGCCGCGAGGTTTCCTCAGCTGTTTCTCCCCGTCCAGTTGAATCCAAGTGACCGACTGTTAATGCGGTGATTTGTTGCGTTGCAGCGAGAGCTCAGCGCGACACTTAATGGCGTAGCTCTTGCTGAGAGGGGTGGTCGCCCACAGCCGTGGGGGGCAGGGTCACAGGGCCAGCCGGTCAACCATAAAACCGGCAGCGCTGAAACGGTGGGTGTCGGGACATGTCGGAAGTCGTGGTCCAGATCAGTGCGGATGAATCCCGGGATACGTCCCGGTTGACGACCGCCATCGATGCTTTCGCCAAATGGGCCGAAGAAACGGGCCTTTCCACCGATTCCGGCGACGCGCCCGACATCATGATGATGACGGAATACACCGGCGGTGAAATGCGCCGGAAGCTGGTTTTCCAGGACCGCGACCATGCCGCGCGCTTCCTCGTGTTCTGGCGCACAGAGCACCAGCGCGTGCGTCCCTCCGAGGCTGCGGCCATCAGCGCCTGATCGCCTGATCCGGGTATTCCGAAGCGATACGACACACGCGCGCCCTGACAGGCGATTCGCGCATGTATTTGTGCAGCGCACCGGAGAGTTTCCCTTCACTCTCAGGGTGGTAGCCGGTATTCCCTAGTTTGAGCCCCGAATTTCGCCTGTTGGGTGAAAACACGGAGCGCCATCAGTGGGATTCCCGTCCGGAGTGGCGCTGGCCCTTACGCCACGTCGCGATATAGAGGCGCGATGCCTTCCCAGCCCGTTTCCAGGAATAACGGTTCTCTCCGCGTCGCCGTTGTGGGCGGCGGGATCATCGGGCTGAGCGTGGCGCTGGAGCTGAAGGCACGAGGCGCCGACGTCGCCGTCTATGAGAGCGGGATGGAGTTGGGCGCGGGCGTGACATCGCGCGCGGCGGGGATGCTGGGGGCGGCTTTCGAATGGGCCACGGAGGACGACCAGCGGGCGCTGGCGGCGCTTGCGCGCCACGCGGGGATGTTGTGGCCGGATTTCGCGGCGCGTGTGGAGCGGCTGGCCGGGGCCGGGCTGGAGTTCTCGAAAGAGGGCGCGATCGTTGTCGCGCGCAATGAGGGCGAGATCGGCTGGCTGGAAAGACTGGCGTCGGCCTGCCAGACGCGCGGGCTGCCGGTGAGGCGGTTGTCAGCGGCCGAGGCAAAGCGCGAAGAGCGCGGGATTACCGGCGACATCCGCGCAGCGCTGTTGTTGCCGGAAGACCGGCAGGTGGATGCGCAGATCGCGCTGCAGCGGCTTGGCGCAGCGCTGGCGCGGCAGGGCGTGGGTCTGAAATACGGTCGCAGGGTCGACCGGATCGTGGGCGGGCAGATGTTCCAGATGCCGGATGGCGAGAAGTTCGGCCGCGTTGTTCTCGCGACGGGGGCGGGGTCGCTTCCGCAATTCGTAGGACCACGCGGCGCGCCGCTGGATACGGGGCTGGCCGCGACGGTTCCGGTGAAGGGGCAGATGCTGGCGCTCGCGCCGGTAGACGGCGCCCCGCGCCACGTGATCCACGCACGGGACATCTATATCGCGCCGAAGTCGCGGTGGGTTCTTGTCGGGGCGACGAGCGAGCGAGGCAGGGCTGACACCGAGGTGGATCCGGCGGTGATTGCCGGGCTGAGGGCGAAGGCCGCTGACCTGGTGGGTGCTCTGGCGGGTGCGCCCGAAGTGACGGGCTGGGCCGGCGTGAGGCCGGGGACGCCGGACGATGCGCCCATGATCGGCCAGACGGCCATTCCCGGCGTGTTCGCGGCGCTGGGGCATTACCGGAACGGCGTACTGTTCGCCCCCGCCACGGCCGAGATCGTCGCCGATCAGGTGATTGACGGGAAAGTGAGCCCGCTGGCGGCGGCGTTCGACCCCCTGCGGTTTGACAATGGAGGCGAGGCGCCGCACTCGCCCTCCGCATCCGGCTTGGCTAATCAGGACTGACGGAATTTCGGGAGAGACGACATGCACAACATCGCCCCCATGACGGAAGACCAGCAGTCAATCCAGGATGCGGTCGCGGCGGTCTGCCGGGAGTTCGACGCCGAGTATTGGCGCAAGACGGACGAGACCGGCGAGTGGCCGGAGAAGTTTACCAAGGCGATGGCGGATGGCGGCTGGCTCGGCATCGCCATGCCGGAAGAGGTTGGCGGTTCAGGCCTCGGCCTGAAGGAAGCGTCGATCATGATGCAGACGGTGGCGCGCTCGGGGGCAGGCTTCACGGGCTGCTCGTCCATCCACCTCAACATCTTCGGCGCGAAGCCGATCGAGAAATTCGGCACATCCGAGCAGAAGCAGGAATTCCTGCCGAAGATCATCGCGGGCGAGCAGAAGATGTGCTTCGGCGTGACCGAGCCGAACTCGGGTCTCGACACGTCGAGCCTTGAGACGCGCGCCGAGCGGACGAACTCTGGCTATATCATCAACGGTCGCAAGATCTGGACGACGGGCGCGCAGCGCGCCGACAAGATCCTGCTGATCGCGCGCACGACGCCGAAGGACAAAGTGGCGAAGCCCTACATGGGCCTGTCGCTGTTCTACTGCGACATGAAGGGCATCGAGGCGAAGCCGATCCCGAAAATGGGCCGCAAGGCCATCGAGTGCAACATGCTGTACTTCGACAATGTCGAAATCCCGAAAGAGTCGCTGATCGGCGAAGAGGGCGCGGGTTTCAAATACCTCCTGCAGGGCCTGAACCCCGAGCGCGTGCTGTTCGCAGTGGAAGCGATCGGTCTCGGTTTCGCGGCGCTGGAGCGCGCGACCACCTACGCGAAAGAGCGCGTCGTGTTCGGTCGTCCCATCGGCCAGAACCAGGGCGTGGCGCATCCGCTGGCGAAATGCTGGGCGGAGCTGAGCGCGGCGGAACTGCTCGCCTACAAGGCGGCCGACCTCTACGACAAAGGTCTTGAGTGCGGAGCGGAAGCCAACGCCGCAAAGTATCTCGGCGCCGAGTACGGCTTCAACGCGTGCGAAGCTTCGGTGCTGGCGCACGGCGGCATGGGCTATGCGAAAGAATACGACGTGGAGCGCTACATGCGCGAAGCGATGATCGCACGCATCGCGCCGGTGAGCCGCGAGATGATCCTGAACTTCATCTCCGAACGCGTGCTGGGGCTGCCGAAGAGCTACTAGGGCGTATCGTCCGACTGCCCCATCTCCGCCTCATTTCGCCGGTCACCTCCGCGCGCTGAAGTCTTGAAGCGCCTGTTGGGGGAGCGTCATGCGGATCGCCGTGGCATTGCTGGCCGTCGTTGTAGCAACGAGCGGCTGTGCTTCGTGGGACAAGTCCGAGACTGTCGTCGCCGAGATCGGTCGCGTGCCGGTCGAGGAAGCCATCGGGCTTTCGCGTGTGGAGCTCGAGAAGCGGCTCGGGCTGACGCCAGCCAAGGAACCGACCTTGCTCAGCGCCTGGCTTGAGGACGGCGCGCTGATGCAGCGGGTGGGCATGTATGACATGGCGCAGCAACAGCGCTGCCCGAGCGGACGGTTTCCGGAGGTGGGGTTCGAGCGCGCCGGCAAGACATGGGGCATACCCAATCTGTTCTATCGCGACGGTAAGCTCAGCGGGTTGGGCGACGACAAGCGTATCGGCGACGACCCAACTCAGCCTGCTTTCCTGAAGGCGACCTGCGAGACGTATCGTCGCGCGGGTAAGGACACGGCGACTGACGTCACCATGATCGCGCTCTCCGCGCCGATCCTGCTGCCGATCGGTGCGGCCCTGCATGGCATCAACGCCATCGGTTCGATCGGCTCGCCCGATATGAATGCGGGGCTCGCGCAGCTGCCACTCGGCGCCGAGCCGCCGGGTGGGCTCGATGCGTATCTTGCGAAACTACCGCCGGGCGCGCGCCTCGTCAGCCGTGAGGCGAACATGGTGCGGATCGAGTTCTGCCGCAGGAAGTGCGAAGACAGGTCGGTGGACCGGGCGGCCGGCGCCGTCTTCGTTGATGGGCGAGTCGTGCGGCTCGATGGCGGCAAGTGCGTGCTGACGGTCGAGCGGACTTTCAAGTGTGCGCCTTGAGACGCTTCTCTCTGGCCGCGTGTGTCCGCGAAACCGGCGTGACTCCAAGGGGCGCCCATTAACCGGGCGCCAAACGGCCGCACCTCCTGGCTGACGAGTCCCGTTGGCGGCAGCTGACCTCCATGTAGCTTTCCATCCAAGGGGAAAGAAACGTCGGGAGAGTAGAGTATGACCTGTGCGCCAGCGCCTGTCGCGAAATCCGCAACTGCCGCCTATCCGCCGGGAATGATGATGTGGATGGGCATGTACGCCGTGCTGTTCACCATCGCCGGCGGCATGATCGCCTACATGTACAATCCGGACTGACCTGTCCGTCGATCAGTCTGCGACGGGCGTGAGACGCGCGCGGTTCTGCGCGCCATCGGCGCCGTTATAGACAAACCACACATCGCTGCCTTCCCACTCCAGCTCGATCGGCTGGAAGGGGCGGCCACGCATGTTGTTGGGGTCTTTGGTGACGATCGGTTTCAGCGAGAGCTTGTTGTCTTCCACGGTGTATTCGCCGCCAAAGCTCGCGAACTGGCCGAGCACAGTTCCCATTTCGGTTTCAGTCCGAACGTTGCCCAGCACGGGCCGAGGCTCGAAGGCGGACACGAAGTTGGCGGCGAAATAGTTCGGCGTGAACACGTAGAAGCCGGGCTGCATGTCGTCGAGATGGCGGCCTGCGTTGGCGCCCGTGCCGATGATCATCTCCTCGCGGCGCCAGACGCCCTGGAGCTTGCGGGCGGCTTCCGTCGGCGCGGCTGTGTTGTCGAGTTGACGGATCAGACGCGTCCGCACGTCTCCGCCATCGGCGGTTGTGGTGGTGAGCCAGAGATCGCCCCCGACCCAGCTGGTGTCGTAGGTTACAGGCGCCCCCGTCATGCCGGAAGGATCAGTGGCGACGGCGGGCGTGAGGGTCACGCTGTTGCCGCTGGAAGCGTAGGTTCCAGAGCTTCCCGAGAAGGCTGCGAAGGCGCGGCCCTGTTCCTCGACCGATGGCTTTTCAGCGAGCAATGGGCGCGGCGTGAAGCCTTCGACGGCGGCGTAGCCGTAGTTTGATTTCGAGAAGACGTAGATGCTTGGCTGCACGTCGATCGTATGAGGGCCCGCATGTGGGCCAGACTCGATGACGACTTCCGCGCGCGTCCACACGCCCTCAATGACGTGTGGAATTTCGGCGGCGTCGGCAGAGCGGGAGGAGTCAGGGGCGCAGGCCGCCAGGAGCAGGCCTGCGGAGGTCGCTAGAATGACGATTGATCGGTTCATGGCATCCCTCGAACGCAAGATCGAAAGGGCAATGCACGTGCTCTCCAGTAGCACGGCTCTGACTGGGAGTAATGCTGCGGTGCAGATGTTTCGTAGCTGCGCTGCGGTAGGCGGTGATCGGTCATTGCCTTCCGTGCGCGGAGGCCTAGCGTTCGCGGAAGGCGCTAATGCGAGACAAAGGCTTCATGTCGTCCATCCTGATCACCGGCGCGGGTAGCGGAATTGGCCGTGCGACAGCTGCTGCCTTCATCAAGGCAGGCTGGGATGTTGCTCTGGTCGGGCGGCGGCGTGAGGCGCTGGAGGAATCCGCGAAGGCAATCGGCGGCGGGCTGGTGCTGCCGGGGGATGTGACGAGCGCCGAGCAGGTCGAGGGCGTGTTCGCGGAGGCGGTCACGCGGTTCGGGCGGCTGGACGCGCTGTTCAACAATGCGGGGCGAGGCTCGCGGCCGAAGACGATCGACGAGATGGCGCTGGAGGACTGGCGCGGTGTTCTCGATGTGAACCTGACAGGTGCGGTGCTTTGCGCGCGGGCTGCCTTCACTCAGATGCGGCGGCAGTCGCCGCAGGGCGGACGGATCATCAACAACGGGTCGATCTCCGCTCATGCGCCGCGGCCGGGCTCGACGCCCTATACCGTCACCAAGCATGCGATCACGGGGCTGACGAAATGCCTGTCGCTGGACGGCCGGCCGTTCAGCATTGCGTGCGGGCAGATCGACATCGGCAATGCGCTGACCGAGATGGCCGCGCCGATGATCAAGGGCGTGCCGCAGGCGGATGGGCGCATCCTGCCGGAGCCGACAATGGATGTGGACGATGTCGCTAAGGCCGTGCTGATGATGGCGGAGCTGCCACTCAGCGCCAACGTGCAGTTCATGACGGTGATGGCGACGAACATGCCCTTTGTGGGCAGGGGATAGGAGACAGCATGGGACGTCTTGCGGGCAAGGTTGCGCTGGTGACAGGCGCGGCGAGCGGGATCGGCAGGGCCAGTGCTGAAGCGTTAGCGCGCGAGGGCGCGAGCGTGGTGCTGACTGACGTTCAGGTCGACAAGGGCGTGGATGTCGCCGCCGGGATCGGGAAGGCGGGCGGCAAGGCGGTGTTCGCGCGGCAGGACGTGACCAGCGAGCAGGAATGGGGTGAGATTGTTCGCCGGATCGAGAAGGATTTCGGGCGGCTCGACGTGCTGGTGAACAATGCGGGCATCGCCGTTGGCGGACTGGTGACCGATCTCACGCTGGAGGAGTTCCAGCGCCAGATGTCGGTGAATGTCGACAGCGTGTTCCTCGGCACCAAGACGGCGCTGCCGCTGATGCGGAAGACAGGCGGCGGATCGATCGTGAACATCTCGTCGGTGGCGGGACTGCGTGGCGCGCCTAGGTTGTCGGCTTACTGCGCGTCGAAGGGCGCGGTGCGGTTGTTCACGAAGGCGGTGGCGCTGGAGTGCGCGGCGATGAAGGACGGTATCCGTGTGAACTCGGTGCATCCCGGCATCATCGATACGCCGATCTGGGGGCAGGTGATCCCCGGATCGAACGAGCCGCCGGATCTCGATGCATTGTCGGCGTTCCGCGTGCCGCTGGGCGTGAAGGGACAGCCGGCGGATATCGCCAACGCGATCGTGTTCCTGGCGAGCGACGAGAGCCGCTACATGACCGGCGAGGAGGTCGTGATCGATGGCGGCCTGACGATCGGTTCGCTCTAGCTCACTGGCTGTTGCGCCACTTTTCCATGGCGGCCGAGATGGCGAAGGTCTCGCGATATTTCGGCGAGTCCGATGGGCGCGGCGGCTTGGCCGCGGTGAGGGCCATGATCTCCGCGAGCTTGTTGTGCGCCGAGCCGGACTGGCCTGCGCCGATATAGGCGTGGAGCTCGACCAGTGCGGATGACAGCACGTCGTCAGCGCGGATGACGAAGTAGGGCTCGTCCTCGGCGAGCTTGGTGAGCGGATCGTACTTGGACGGGTTGGCTTTCGAGCCGACGGGGGCGGTCATGGGTGCCTCATTGCGAATCAGGGGCAGTGTGGGGGGATTCGGGCCGGCCGCGCGAACAGCCCTGTGGATTGCCGGGTGGACGCATCGCCGCGATTGCCTTAGCTCCCCGCGCATGAGCGACACGCGACGGCACAGGTTCGACGGGCTGCACAATTTCAGGGACTTCGGCGGGTATGACGCCGGGGGGCGGAAGCTGGTGTCGGGCAAGCTGTTCCGCTCGGCGAACCATGCAGCGGCGAGTGAAGCCGACCTTGCGCGGCTGAGGGAGATGGGGATCGGGGCGGTGATCGACCTGCGCCGGCCTTCGGAGCGGGAGCGGCAGCCATCGCGGCGGTGGGATGGGTTCGCCGGAACCGTGATCGAGAACCATGATCACGATGAAGGCGCCGAGACGTGGGACGTGTTCATGTCGTCGTGGGACATGACCGAGGAAAGCTTCCGTGGGTACATGATGCGTTACTACACCCGCGCGCCTTACACGCCGCGCCTCATCGAACTCTACCGCAAGTATTTCGACGTGCTGGCGAACGGCGAGGGCGCGCTGGTCGTGCACTGCGCGGCGGGCAAGGATCGCACGGGTCTGATCGTCGCGTTGACGCACATGCTGGCGGGCGTGCACCGGGACGATGTGATCGCCGACTATTTGCTGACCAACGATCCAGAACGGTTCGATGCGTTCGGTGCAACATGGGCGGAGGGCATCCGGCAGGAGCGCGGCGTCGGTCCGTCGCTGAAGACGATGCGCATGGTGATGGGCGTGGAGCCCGCGTACCTCGAGCGCTCGCTGGGCGAGATCGCGGAGCGCCACGGGAGCGTCGAGGCCTATCTGCGCGATGCGTTGGGCGTGGACACGGACAAGCGCGCGGCGATCGAGAAGAGGCTGTTCGGGTAGGGTTTTCACCGGCATGTGATGGCCGCGTCCGGCCCAAAGCAGCGGAAATCCAACGCTGGCCCGGCGTTGCCGTTCACGTCATCCGAGACGAAAAGCCTTCGATCGTGCAGTATTCCCAATCGTTCTAGAGGGGAAACGCATGAGAATCGTCACGCTCTCAGTTCTTCTGGCGGCCAGCGCCGTGCTCGCTGGCGCAGCCAGGGCGCAGGACGCGCCTGCCTACGTACCGTCGGAGCCATACACGTGGTCCGAGCAGCAGCGGTCGGATCCGCCAAGCCGAGGTATGTTTCAGACAGGCGATCCTGGTCCCGCTCTAGTCACCGACCATTTCCACTTCGGCGTCGCTGCGCTGGAAGCAAATGACTTCGCGAAAGCCGAAAGGATTTTTGCCAAGACCTTGCGGTACAATTCCGGTGACGCCGCGGCCCGCTTCTACATGGGCGTCACCAAGATGAAGCTCGAGAAGTGGGACGAGGCGAAGCGCTATCTTAAGACGCCTGCACGCGTGCTGCGCAAGGCGCCGGAGCCGAAGGGCCATCTCGGCGTCACCTATGCCAAGCTGGGCGATATCGCCGGAGCGAAGGCGCAGCGGGCGGCGTTGGTGAAGCTTGCCGAACGCTGCAGCGGCACGTGCGAGCTCTCGCCGCACATCGCGGATGGCATCAAGATGATCGACGAGGCGCTCAGCGACCGCTGATTGCGGCTAACCGATGCACTTTAGGCCACGTCGCTCTTCTTCTCGTGAGCGGAGTGGATTTTCTTGTTGACCAGGCGTTCGAGCTCGTTCGAGACGGACGCGCGGTGCAGGAAGGCTTCTTCCGGCATGTCGAGAATGATGGCGATGGTCTGGAAGTGATACTTCACGACCTCGATGTCGTAGGTGTCGGTCATGCCCACGCCCTCGATGTAGCGAAGGGCTGTGGACCACACCTTCACGATGACGTCGTCGCCGAGGCGGGCCACTTCGTCGGCATTCTGCTGCAGCATGCGATACATGCCGCGGATGCCGGACGTGCGGTCGACCTGGGCGCGGTCAGCGTATTGGGTGAGGCCGTCGATGATCGCACGCAGCTTGAAGGCGTTTTCCTTCGCCATCTCGCTGGTGGCCTTCTGCGGCGGCTCGTCGGTGAGGCGGCGCCACGGACCGGCGTAGTTTGGATCTTCCTTGCGGCGGCGGCACGGGCCGACATAATTGCGGCTGTCGATGAACTTGCGGGGGCGGAGGACGACTTCCTCGACGCGCGAGAGCACGCCCTGGGCCGAAACCGGCTTCAGGAGGAATTCGTTGATGCCGGACTGGCGGGCGCCCATCAGCTGATCATGGTCGATGATGCCGGCGAGCAGGATGATCGGCGTTTCGCGGGACATGCCGGTGGTGTTGCGACGGACTTCGCGCGTGAATTCGAGGCCGGACATGCGGCCGGCGTCCCAGTCGACGAAGATGATGTCGGGCTTGAACGTGCGGCCGACGGTGAAGGCTTCCATCGCGGTTGCGGCGGCGTTGATGTTGGTGACAGTCAGGCGGCGGAGCGAATCCGCCACGACGCCGCGCATATAGGCATTGGGATCCACAATGAGGATCTTCATCCGCTTGAGGTCAGCGGGCTGGAGGGTGCGTTCTTCGGTCATCAGGCTGCGAGCTTCTTCTGGATGGCTTTTCCGAGGGCGATCGCGACGCTGTCCCTAGCTTCGGCGAATGTGAGCGGCAGGGCCGCAAGCTGTTCGAGCGCCGTCAGCGCCGTGGTGATGACCGGCTCTTCGAGCTGGCCGAGCGGCGTGGCGACGGCGATGTAGGATTCGAACGAGGCGAGGCCGGCGTGCAGCGCATGGTCCTTGCTCTCGATCGAGAGTTCCTTCGCGGTCGTGAGTTGCTGCATGGCCGTGGCTAGCGCTTCCGGACGGCTGGCGCGGAGAAGGGCGCAGGTCTGGCGCAGCTGCGAGAGCGCGAGACGCATCGGCGTCTGCGCGGCCACTTCGTCCTGGTCGATCATGGCGGGGCGTTCGCTGAGGCGTTCGCCGGCGCGGCGCTTGGCGCCGTAGTAGTCGGCGGGGTTCTTCCGGCGGCGGCAGGGACCGAGATAGACGTTGCAGTCGATGAAGGGGCGGGGGGTCTCGACCACCATTTCGAGGCGCTGGCGCATCGCGATCGGCGAGATCGGCTTGGCGAGGAATTCGTCCACGCCGGCATCGCGGCCAGCGATCACCATCTGTCGTGTGAGGCCCGCGGTGATCAGGACCACGGGCAGGCGGCGCAGGCGATCGTCTTCCTGCTTGCGCAGGCGGCGCACAAAACTGAGGCCGTTGATGGAGTCGCCTTCTTCCCACGACAACAGGATGACATCGACCGGGCGATCGATCAGGAAGGCGTCAGCCATCTCTTCGCTGCGTGCGCTGGAGATGTTCGTGACGTTCAGGCTGCGCAGGATTTCGCCGATCAGGCCGCGGCTGAAATTGTTGGCGTCGACAACCAGGACCTGAAGAGTCCGTGGTTTCAGCGGCCGAGGTTTCCTCGGATCGTTCATTTGCTGCGTTCCACCCGTTCTGAGTTCCAGAACAAGGTAAACCAACAAGGTAATTTTCCGGTTGAGACGGACGGCCCGGTAGCGACGCTTCGCGTTAACCCTTCGGAGACGGATTTCCCAGCGCAGCCAATTGATTGGCTTCCGGTGTGTAAGTTGCTAGGGTGCCCTTCAGAATCCCAGGAGAAATAGGCCCTTGAGCGACGAGGAAAGGCTCGACCAGCGCATCCAGCTCGTGGCTTCGCAAAGCTTCGGGAAGGACGTGGATGACTGGCGGCGGACCCAGCAGGACCTGCCCAGCCGGTCCGAGGCGATCCGGCGGCTGGTCTATCTGGGGCTGCAGCATGAGCAGGAGCATCCGATGCGCATGATCACCGCGATCGTCCGGCCACACAGGTATGAGGCGGTGCGCGAGGCGCTGACCAAGCTGGGCGTGTCGGGCGTTACGGCCACGCAGGTGCAGGGCTTCGGCCGGCAGCGGGGCCAGACCGAGTTCTACCGCGGCAACGAATACACGACCGCGGAGGTGCCGAAGGTACGGATTGATGTGGCCGTCGCGTCTGGGCAGGCCGAGGCGGTGATCGAGGCGATCCAGAAGGCTGCCGGCTCCGGCAAGATCGGTGACGGCAAGATCTTTGTCAGCGGGCTGACGGAGGTGGTGCGCATCCGCACGGGCGAGCGCGACGAGAAGGCGCTGGATTAGAGCTTCTGCTTCTTCGGCTTTTCCTTCGGGAGGATGCGGTCGTGCGCGCCGGGTGGGCGGTCCTTGTTGAATAGCGTGACCAGCGCGCGCCAGATTATCCAGAGCGGAACGACAAGCAGGGAGCCGAGCAGCAGCGGCATCGCGCCCAGCTGGGCCGCCCAGCCGGCGATATTCAGGACGCCGTTGACGATCTGGCCCAGGCCCTGGCCGACGGTGAAGCCCTGCGCGAACGGGTTGAACCCGCCGGCCTGGAAGATTGCGCCGATGAAGATGCAGACGAGCGCGAGGCGGACCCAGCCCTTCCAGCCGACATTGAACATGCGGCCGGAGAAGGATGTGGGGCGCAGCGTATGGGCGTCGTCGCCCTCCGCCCAGAAGCGGCCGCCTTCCTTCTTCGGCGGATCGACCGGTTCGTACTGGACTTCGGTGATCTTCGCGGGCGGCTGCGGGTCGCTGGGGCGGGACTGGCTCATTGCGCGTCTCTGGGGCTCGTCCCTTGGTTAGCTGCAGGCGCGGGGGGCTTGGCCTGCGGGGCGGTTTTCGTGATGGCGACCTGATGTGGATAGGGGATCGTGATGCCGGCTTTGTCAAAGGCCTCTTTCACTTTCTTCAGCGTATCGCAGCGGACTTCCCACCAATCGGTGTTCGAGACCCAGGCGCGGGCGCGCAGATCGACCGAAGATGACGAAAGTTCGACGACCTTGACCCAGACTGGCGGCTCGTCGCGCACGCGATTGTCGTCGGTCAGCGTGCCGCTGATGATCTGGATCGCCTTGTCGATGTCGTCCTCGTAGTCGATCGACAGCAAGAGATCGAGGCGGCGCAGGCTGCGGGCGGACGAGTTGATCATGATGTCGCCCCACACCTTGTCGTTGGTGATGACGATCTCGCGGTTATCCAGCGTGTTGAGGACGGTGGTGAAGGGCGTGATGTCGGCGACCGTGCCGTCCTGCCCGGCGATGCGGACGTTGTCGCCGATCTTGAAGGGGCGGAAAACGGCGATGACCACGCCGGCGGCGACGGCCTTCAGCGTGTCCTGAAGCGCCAGCGCGATGGCGAGACCGGCGGCGCCGACGACGGCCAGCAGGGACGCCGTGTCGAAACCGAACTGCTGGAGCGCCGCGATAAGGCCGATGGCGAAGGCGCCGAAACGGATGAGGGCGGCTAGGAAGTTGAACAGCGTGTCGCCGCCGGAAGCGGCGCGGCGACCGACCTTGCTGCCGAACTTGCGGACGCGCGAGCCGAGCCACGAGCCCAGGAACCATACGGCGACCAGGATGCCCAAGCCCTTGAGCGCCGAGATGGCGAGCTGTCGCGCCTCATCCAGGCTGTAGCCGAACATCAGGTTGGCGGCGAGGGCGAGTGCAACGAGCAGGAAGGCGGCGCGAATAAGCGCGCCGAGGATGTCGATCATCACATGATCGGCGCTCTTGGGCTGGTTGTCCGCTTCATGGTGCTTGGCGAGGCCGGCGAGCTTGCGCGCGATGAAACGCAGGGCGTTCGCGACGAGCATGCCGAGGAAGTAGCCGGCAAGAATGGCCAGCGCGGACCACATCCATTTCTGGGCGGATCCATCGAACTGGAAAGCCCAGTTCCGGAACTCGTTGAACTGCTGTTGGAAATCCATGCAGGAATCGCGTGCTGTTTCAGGTGTCTGGAAACTGACCTAGCGCACTGACGCGGGCAACCCAACCATCCGTGCCTAGAGCGCGAGCAGCTTTTCCAGCGTTTCCATGCGATCCGCATCGCGAGAGGGCTTGTCCCAGCGAATGCGGTGGATGCGGGGGAAGCGCATGGCGACGCCGGACTTGTGGCGGGGCGAGCGCTGAATCCCCTCGAAGGCGATTTCGAGGACGAGACCCTCGTGCAGGTTGGCGGTAACCGAGCGGACGGGGCCGAAGCGGTCGATGGTGTGATCGCGGACGTATTTGTCGAGCTGCGTTAGCTCCTCGCCGGTGAAGCCGAAATAGGCCTTGCCGACCGGGGCGAGTTCGTCGCCCGTAGGCGTCGAGCGCCAGACGCCGAAGGTGAAATCGGAATAGAAGCTGGACCGCTTTCCGTGTCCACGCTGGGCGTACATCATCACGGCGTCGATCAGGTACGGATCGCGCTTCCACTTGTACCACTGTCCGGCGGGCCGGCCGGCGAGATAGGGGGCATCCCAGCGTTTCAGCATCAGGCCTTCGATCTCGCGCGTGGGCGGATTGCGGCGGATGTCTTCAAGCTGGACCGCGTCGGTGAACGGGACGAGCGGCGACAAGTCGATGCGGGGCGAGTCGAGCGTGACGATGAAGCGTTCGAGACGCTTGCGGCGTTCGGCGAATGGCAGGGGGCGGAGATCGTCGGCGCCTTCCTGCATGATGTCGTAGGCGCGCAGCATGGCCGGGCGTTCGGCCATCTGTTTTGGCGAGACGGTCTTGCGGTTGAGGCGCTGCTGAAGCTCGTTGAAGGAGGCGACGCCGCCTTCGGGGGAGCGGATCAGGAGCTCGCCATCGAGGACGGCATCGAAGTTCACGGCTTCGAGCAGGTCGGGGAAGGCCTTCGAGATGTCGTCGCCATTGCGGGTGTAGAGGCGGGCGACGCCATTGTCGGATGCCAGCTGGACACGGACGCCATCCCACTTCCATTCGGCGGCGAAGTCGGTTGGCGAGATCAGCGATGGATCGAGATCATTCGCCTCCATGCGCTCGGCCTTGCTGAGCAGCGGGTGGGCGAGCATCGGCGGGCGAAACGGGGCAAGGGCTCCGGAGACGGGTTTTGGCGCGCGGCCTTCGAGCCAGGTGAAGAGATCGAGATAGGGCGGGGCGAGGCCATGCCAGAGTTCTTCGACTTCGGCGACATCGACCTTGCCGAAGTCGGCGGCGGCCTGGCGGGCGAGGCGGGCGGAGACGCCGACACGGAGGCCTCCCGTCACCAGCTTGAGCAATGCCCAGCGGCCGGTGGCGTCGAGCGCATCGAGCCAGCTCTCGACCATGGCAAGGCCTTGCGCCTTGGTCGACTCCAGCAGTGTCTCGACGACCTCGGCGAGATCAGGCGCGCGGTTGGCGCCGGGTCGCTGCGGCCAGATCAGCGAGATCGTCTCGGCGAGATCGCCGACATAGTCGTAGGATAGCTGGAACAGCACGGGATCGACGCGGCTGGCGACCAGTTCGCGGATGGCGGCGGGTTTCACTGAAGGGATGTCGAGGTCGCCCGTGATCGCCCCGAGCGCCCAGCCGCGCGAGGGATCGCCCGCATGACGCAGGTAATCGCAGATCAGCTGGAGCTTCGCGTTGCGCGACGGCGTGAGCACCAGCCGTTCAAGAAGCGCGGCGAAGGCTTGCATGGGGCGGAATATAGGGTGAGGCGCCCATCTAAGGAACGACCGTAAAGGGATCTTCCATAGGAAGCAGAGGGCTCCTACCGGTGTTCATCAACTCGAGTTCGTAACAGTGAATGCCGCGGGGATGAGGTTGAAGCAGCGTCGGATAGAAGCGCTCGCCGACAACAGGGTAGATATGATCTCTGTCTCTACTCTTGGCTCGGAAGCTGCCGCAAACCTTCACGTGATTGGCGTCAATTACAGCGTAGCTGATGTCACCGAGTTTCTCTGGAGGCGCGTTTTCAACTGCCCCAAGCTTCCCCGACTTGTCGTGATCGCCGCACAGTGGCGGGCTGTGAGATGGATAGAACGATGGAACCTTCGTTGCGCGCGCTGCTTCTACCGTGATCGGGGAGGTCCCAGTCGCGTTGAACGCACAATTCACAAGATTGACCAGATTCCAGATGCGATTGGATGTGATCTCGTCCAGACGCTCGTCCCGCGCCTGACCTGGGCCGCCGATCAGGATGAAACCCGCAATGACAGCCGCCACGGCGATACCGGCGCCAGTGAGGGCGAGGACGGGGCCGAGGTTACGTTTGTTGGTCATTGGCGTCTCCCTCCTCGGCGTCACTGATGAAGTAGAAAAACACGCCGCCGGCGAGGATGGCGATGACCAGCAGCTTGAGCAGCAGTCGCGTGGAGAGTTCGCCGGCGAGGAAGTTGTAGACGAGGCCGATGGCGTCGCCGATCAGCGTGCAGGAGGCGATGATCAGCGTGGCGTAGGTGAGCCATTTGCGGACGCGGCTGCGCTGCATGGCCGGGTTGGTGCGGCGCTGCTTGCGGATGTGGATGGCGAGCCAGGCGAACAGCGGTCCGCCAACGACGAGACCTGCGATGGCGGAACGGATCTGGTAGTCGCGGCCGCCGAAGAAGAAGTCGCCGGACGGGTTGTCCAGCTCGTCGTAGATCGCGATGTCGATCAGGGCGAAGAGCAGCGAGCCGAGATTCCAGGCCACGACGCCGAGCAGGATGAAGAGGACGAGATAGAGGAAAGCCTCGCGGGCGGAAACGTAGGGCCGAGGCTTGGGAACGGCGAGGCCGAGATCGGTTTCGGCATAATCATCCAGCGCGGCGTCGACTTCCTTTTGCGTCCACCCGGCGGCAGCGAGCGCGGCGGAGATACGGTCGCGCTTCTCTCCGCGGTTCAGGGCCTCGCGGATGAAAGTGTCGAGCGTCTGGTTCGCCATGGCTGTCCCCTTTGGAGGGAAGCTAGGTCGGTTCTGTGACGCGGGCTAGGGCGGGAAGCACGCGCTCGTGGTTCGACGGACGCGCAGCGTTGTCGCGCTGCTCACCATGAGCGCTAAACCACCACTAGCCATGCAGCGCTCATCCTGAGCAGCACGCAAAGCGTGCGTCCGTCGAAGGACGAGCGCGTACGCGCGGTCTACGCGGTCGCCGCGCGTTCCTCGGCGCGGATGTCGACTTCGACGCCCGGCGCCGTGCGGAAGACCATCATGTTGCGTTGGGCTTCCGTGTAGGCGGGCCATTCGCCGACTTTCGGGTTTGTCGGGTTGCCTGTCCTGGCGAAGGCTAGCCAGCTTTCCGACATCTGGTCGGCGATGGCCTGCGCTTCCGGCCCAGTGCCCGACATCGACTCCGACTTTGCGACGTTGTCGAACACCATGCCGATGTCGAGGGCATGAGGCACGTAGCGCTTGCCGCCCATCGCCGGGGTGATCCAGTCGAGCATGTAGAAGTAGACCGGCGCGCCGCCCTGAACTGACTTGCGGTCGGCGATCGTTACGCTGCCGCGGAAGAAGCGGGCGTCGGCTCCGGCCATGAAGAAGATTTCTGGCGCTTCCGCGTTGGGATGCTTCTTGCGGTAGAGGTCGACGATCTTCTTCTCGTCCTTGCCGGGGAAGGCCTTCTTGATGGCAGCGGGCAGGGTGTCGAATGTCAGGTTGAAGTTGGGATCGTCGGCGGGCGTGAGCGAGGTGCCTTCCGTGCGGTTCGAGCCGATCAGCAGGGGCACGGTGGCGGCCTGAGGGGCGGCGTCGGGGTCGAACGGATGGCGCGGGGCGCTTGGCCCGAGCGAAGGGCCGGAGCCTGCAGCGGCGTTGCCTTGGGCGGCGGCCTGGATATCGGCGACGGGCTTGGTCAGGATGTCGGCGATCGTTTCCTTCGTGAGGCCGAGCTTCTTGACCACTTCGTCGGCGGCCTTCGTGGCGGCCGCGGTTTCCTGGTGGCGGATGCGCGGGCCGGACTGGACGACGGCGCGGTGGAACAGGCCCTTCGCCTTGTCCATAGCCATCAGCGTGCAGACTTTCGATCCGCCGCCGGACTCGCCGAAGATCAGGACGTTGTTGGGATCGCCGCCGAAGGCCGCGATGTTGTCGCGCACCCATTCGAGCGAATGGATCATGTCGTGCGCGCCGACGGCGCCAGATTCAGCGAACTGGTCGCCATAGCCGGAGAGGTTGAGATAGCCGAACAGGTTCAGGCGGTGGTTGGTGGTGACGACGACAACGTCGCCGCGCTTGGCGAGGCGCACGCCGTCATAGGCGTAGGAGGAGCCCGAGCCGGTGGTGAAGCCGCCGCCGTGGAACCAGACGAGGACGGGGCGTTTCTTCTCGTCGGCCGCCGGGGTCCACACGTTGAGGAAGAGGCAGTCTTCGCTGGTGGGCAGCGGCGGGTTGGGACGCCAGGAGGCGAAGAGACCGCCGCCGTCGCCTGAGGGCGGCTGCGGCGCGGAGTTGGCGAGCTTGGTTGCGTCGGCCGGTTCGGTCCACGGCTCCGGGGCTTTCGGCGGCTGGAAGCGCGTGGTGGCGGTGTCGGCGCCGTAGCGAACGCCCTTGAACGTGGAGACGCCATCGTCGAGATAGCCTTTGACGGGGCCATGCTTCGTGGCGACGACGGGGTTGGGATCGGGCGTTGCCGCGACGGGCTCTGCCGGTTTGCTGTCGCATGCGGCGAGTGCGCCGCCTGCTGCTGTCACCGCGATAACCGCGACCGATGCCTTCAGGATAGCGCGGCGGCTGCCGAACTTCGTGACGTCCATGTTTCTCTCCCCATCGTCGTGCGGATCTGCCGTCTGCACGGATTGCAAAAGCTAGAGCGCGGCGTATGCTGCGTCTAGCAATCGTCGATGAAGATCTGGAGAGCTGGAGGCTGACGGGCCGGCTCCTGGTGAGGAGAAACTGCATGACACCGTCAGGACTGCCCGAAGGCTTCGCGCCTCATTTTCGCAAATCGCCGCTGACCGATCCGTGGGAGCCGCTTTACTCGAAGCTGCTGCCCGACAGGATAATCATTGGCCTGCACGCCCGCGAGCCGCACACAAATTCCAGAGGCATGGTGCATGGCGGGCTGATTGCTGCGCTGGCGGACAATGCGATGGGCATGTCGTGCTCGGTCGTGATGCAGGGCGAGGGGCGGTCGCTGGAAGCAAAGCCCGTCACGGTGTCGATGGCGATCGACTACATCGGCGCGGCGAAGCTGGGCCAGTGGGTGGCGTTTGACACGCAGTATGTGAAGACCGGCAAGACGCTGTGCTTCGCACAGGCTTTCGTCACCGCCGATGGCGAGATCATCGCGCGGGCGGATGCGAAGTTCAGGGTGCTTTAGCGCCCGCTGGCTGCGACTGGCTGAGGATCATGATCTTCTGCCAGATCTTGCGGGAGAGGTTGCCGGTGAGGTCTTCGATCTCGGTGACTGTCTCGATGATGACCGGATCGCGCATGTTCTGCATGTAGAGCGCGGCGAGCTTGCCCGTGAGCGCGAGCATTTCGGAGCAGTAGTCGAGATAGCGCATCAGCTCGAACTCGGTGAGCTGGTGCGGTTCGGACGAGGGTGTCTCGAGCCTGCCTTCCGGCATGGTCGTCGGATCTTTCGTAAGCTGGTGCATGTCCACGACATGGGCGATGGAGCGAAGCTCGTGCAGGTCCGCCAGCACACGCTCGCGCCGCATGCTGGATTCTAGGTTCAGCAGGAACCAGATCGAGGCGCCGGCGAGGGCGACGATATTCAGGATAGCCTCAACGCCCTGGATGGCGTCGAACGCATCGTCGGCGCTGACGCGTAGGGCGGATATGGACAGGAGCGTCCAGATAACGCCGGCGACGCCGAATGCGAGGGCGATGCCGACGCCTGTGCGCAGGAGGATGTTGGGTTTCGAGACGAAGGACAGCTTTTCCTTGTCCTCGCGCGCGATGATCAGGAGTTCGCCGCAGAGCTTGACGATGCCGCGATTGGGGAAGCGTTCGGCGATCCGCTGGTGCAGCTTCTCGATCGTCGCTTCGATATGGTCGGCGTTGAGTGTGCGGTAGGGCATCAGGGCGGAGTCATGCCGTGATGCGGCGCGTTCGGGAAGGGCTATTCGCCCGCTTCATCCTCATAGCCCACGAGATGGAGCGGTCGTGCCTTGCGCCCCTCTAGTTCGGCCCAGCGGGCGAGGGCGTCGTCGCGGCCGTGCGTGACCCATAATTCGTCCGGGTTCACGTCGCGCACCGTTTGCGTGAGTTCGTCCCAATCCGCATGATCCGAGAGGACGAGCGGGAGTTCGATGCCGCCCGCTTTGGCGCGCTGGCGGATGCTCATCCAGCCGGAAGCGAAGGCAATGACCGGGTCGGGAAATCGCTGCGCCCATGGAGTCGATGTGGCGGAGGGCGGGCAGATGATGATCTTGCCGGCGAACTTCTGGCTTTCGCCGCGTTGCTTCTTGTCGAGCGTTGCCGGTTCGAGCGGGCCGAGATCGACGCCGAGGCGCTCATACATGTCGCACAGCTCCTTCATGGCGCCGTGGATGTAGATCGGCTCGTGATAACCGGCGTCGCGCAGTTCGCGGATCACGCGCTGGGCCTTGCCGAAGGCGTAGGCGCCGACGAGGTGGGCGCGGTCCGGAAAGGCGCGGATGGAGGCGAGCAGTTTGGCGACTTCGCCGGGGCTGTCCGGATGCCGGAAGACGGGCAGGGCGAAGGTCGCCTCCGAAATGAAGACGTTGCAGGGGACGACTTCGAAGAGCGCGCAGGTGGGGTCGGCGCGGCGCTTGTAGTCGCCGGTGCAGACCATGGTGAGGCCCTTCCACTTCACCTCGACCTGGGCGGAACCGATGACGTGGCTGGCCGGGAAGAGGCGCACATCGACATCGCCGACGCGAGTGCTCTCGCCGTAGCGGGCGGACTGGCGCGACTGGGTGAACCCTTCGCCATATCGGGTGGCCATTGCCTCGATCGTTTCGGGCGTTGCCAGCACCGCGCCATGGCCCGCGCGGGCGTGGTCGCTGTGGCCATGCGTGACGACGGCGCGATCAACCCCGCCGCGCACAGGGTCGATGTAGAAGTCGCCCGGCGGGCAATAGAGGCCCTGCGAAGTCGGGCGGAGAAGGTCTTCGGGGCGGATCATCGCTGACATATGAGGCTGCCGCCGGCCTTAGCCAAATTATTCTGCAGGCGGGATGCTCCAGATGCCTCTGGCGCGCGTATCACGCGCATGAAGCTCATCGCCGGACTGTTTGCCCTGACCCTCGCCTGCGTTCCCGCTGGCTGTATCACAGCGTCCGGCCCGGGAGGCGCGCCGCCGCCTGTGGCGTCCGTCGACAAGGCCAGGCTTTATAGCGGCGACTGGCATGAGATCGCCTACCGGCCCAACTGGCTGACGCAAGGATGTGTGGCGGGCATCACGCGTTACACGCCGAAGGAAAAGCCCAACGAAGTCGGCGTGCGCGATTCCTGCCGCGAGAAGACGATCGACGGTAAGGAGAAGGTGGTTGAAGGAACCGGGCATATCCTGGACCCTGGTACCAACGCCAAGATCCGCGCCGACTACTTCCTGTTTGTAAGCCGCGAGACGCATGTAGTCGCACTGGCGCCGGACTATTCATGGTTCATCAGCGTGACGCCCGATTTCGGTGAGCTGAACATCTTCACGCGCGATCCGCAGCCGGGTGAGGCGGCGATCGAGGATCTCACCGCGCGCGCCGCCGCTATGGGATACGATACCAGCCTGCTCTATTTCCCGCCGCAGCCGCCACGTTAGCGGGCCATACCTGCTGCGCGGCGAGCGACGCTGGGGCATGGTTACGGGATTGCGGCGGAGGTTTCGCCAGCTTGCCTTGAGTTTTCCCCAAATCGGCTGATTGATGCGCCCGCGCCGCAGGGACGGCGGCATGAAGGGACGCATATGCCCAGCGCTTTCGACGCGGCCAGGCGGATGATCGCGGCAATGCTCGCCGATCGGTCAACCCAGGATATCGCGAAACAGAGCCGTCCGGATACGACAACGCCTCTGAAGCCGTGGATACGCCCGGCCAAGCGGCTGGAGCCGACATTCACGGCGTCGAACTGGAGGACGCTGCTGGCGAACTCCGGTGCCAGTGAAGCCGACAAGGCGGAGATTTATGACGCGAGGGCGCAGGAGCAACTCGAGCGCTACGAGCACAACGTCGAGAACTATATCGGTACGCTGCGCTTGCCGGTCGGCGTGATCGGGCCGCTGCGGGTGAACGGCATTTTCGCGAAGGGTGATTACTACGTGCCGCTGGCGACGAGCGAGGCGGCGCTGGTGGCGAGCTATGGGCGCGGCGCGCGGCTGATCTCGTCCGTGGGTGGAGCAACGACGGCGACACTGGCCGAGGGCGTGCATCGCTCGCCGGGATTCGCATTCGGGACAACCACCGAAGCGGGGCTGTTTGTTGCCTGGGTGTGCGAGAACTTCGAACTGCTTGAGGCGGCGGCGCAGGCGACGACGCGCCATGGCAAGCTGGTGGAGATCAGCCCGCACCTCGAGGGCGATCACGTCTATCTGGTGTGCACCTATACGACCGGCGACGCGGCCGGACAGAACATGGTGACGATCGCGACAGAGGCTGTGTGCCGGGCGATCGAGGAACGTTCGCCGGTGAAGCCGCTGCACTGGTTTGTCGAGGCCAACTTCTCGGGCGACAAGAAGGCGTCGGCCATGTCGTTCCTCAGCGTCCGCGGGCGGAAGGTGACGGCTTCGGTCGAGTTGCCGGGCGAGGAGATCGAGAAGCAGCTGCATACGACGCCGAGGCGGATGGAGGAATACTGGCGCATGTCCGCGCTGGGCGGCGTGATGTCCGGCTCGATTGGCGTGCAGGGGCATTACGCCAATGGTCTGGCGGCGCTGTACCTCGCGACGGGTCAGGATGCGGCGTGCGTGGCCGAGAGCGCCGTGGGCGTGACGCGCATCGAGCAGCGGGACGGCAACAAGCTGTTCGTTTCGGTGACACTGCCGAACGTGATCGTGGGAACCGTTGGCGGCGGAACCGGCCTGCCGACGCAGAGCTCGGGGCTGAAAATTCTTGGCCTCAAGGGCGCGGGCAAGGCGCGGGCGTTTGGGGAGGTGATCGCGGCGGTGTGCCTTGCGGGCGAGCTGTCGATCATCGGGGCGCTATGTGCGCACGAGTTCGCCAGCGCGCACAAGAACCTGGCGCGGGGCAAGGCGTGAGCGAAGCCGCCAGCGCATCGCCGGGCAAGCCCGTGCGCGGAATTGCTGCGCGCCTGTGGGAGTATCAGGCGGAGCGCTTCCCCGTGTTCAAGCATGGCGCGCTGATCGCGGCATTTGGCGCCTCGGCTGTGTGCCTGTCCGCGTTGCTGCGTGGAGCGGCGCCGAGCTGGCTTGCGATTGCTGTCGCTGTGCTCGTGCTGTTCGGTCTGTTCTTCCAGCTGCGCGTGGCGGACGAGCACAAGGATAATGAGGAAGACACGAAGTTCCGGCCGGAGCGGCCGGTGCCGCGCGGGCTGGTGACGTTGAAGGAGCTGCGGGTCGTTGCGATTGCGGTAGGCGCGGCGCAGGTAGGGCTGACGGCACTGCTCGATCCGATGCTTATCGTGCTGCTCCTGGCCGTGTGGGCCTGGATGGCCATCATGACGAAGGAGTTCTTCGTCCCGAAATGGCTGAAGGCACGGCCGCTGGTCTACATGGTCAGCCACATGATGATCATGCCGCTGATCGATCTCTACGCGACGGCGTGCGACTGGCTGCCGGCGGGCTATGCGCTGCATGAAGGGTTCGGACTGGCCGTGGGGGCCTTCCTGCTGCTGTCACTGGTCAACGGCACGGCGATCGAGATCGCGCGCAAGAGCTGGGCGCCGGAGCAGGAACGCGAAGGCGTCGAGACATACTCGAAACTGTGGAAGCCGGGCCCGGCAGGCGTCGCCGTGATGAGCGTGGTGTTGATCGGACTGGCGCTTTCGGCCTTCATCAATGTGCGCTCGAACGCCAGCGAATGGATACTCGGTGCACTGCTGCTCGTGAGCGCATGGGCGGCTTGGTGCGCCATCGACTATGCGGGCACGCCTACGCCGAAGACCGCCAAGGCCATGGAAACAGCGAGCGGCGTGTTCGTGCTGTGCAATTACCTGCTGCTGGGCGTCATTCCGCTGTTGGTGTCGCTGTGGCTGTGACCTGGGTGCTCGAAGGCAAGGCCGCGATGTCATCCGCCGTTGCGGGCGGCAAGGGCGCTGCGCTCGCAAGGCTGGCGGAGAAGTTTCCCGTGCCGGCCTTCTTCGTGATCGGGGCGGAGGCGTTCGACGAGGCGGGGATCAGGCCCGAGGCGCGCGAACAGGTTAAGCAGGGGTTGCAGCGTCTGGGGGCAGGGCCGTTCGCCGTGCGCTCGTCCGGGCGCGAGGAAGATGGCGCCGACAGTGCGCATGCCGGGCAGTTCGAGACGGAGCTGAACGTTGCCGCCGCCGATGTGCCGGATGCCGCGCACCGCGTCTGGAAGTCAGGCTTCAGCGAAACACTGGCGCAGTACCGGCAAGCCAAGGGGCTTTCGGGTGCGCCGCAGCCGCCCGCTGTTGTCGTTCAGGTGATGGTCAATGCGCGTGCCGCGGGCGTCGCGTTCTCCGCAGACCCGGTTTCAGGTGATCGCAACATCGTGGTGGTCAGCGCGATCCTCGGGCTTGCGGACAAGCTGGTTGGTGGTGAAGCGGATGGCGACAGCTACCGCATCGGCGCGAATGGCGAGACGCTGGAGGCCGAAATCGTCGGCGCGTCGCCGGTGCTGAGTAAGGCGGAGCGCGCGGAAGTCGCGGCGATGGCGCGGCGGGCGGCGGAGCATTTCGGATCGCCGCAGGACATCGAGTGGGCGTTCGATCGGGAGCGTCTGCATATGTTGCAGTCGCGACCGATCACGACGTTGAGTGCTGTAAAGCCCGAGGACGATGGCGAGCTGACGATCTGGGACAACTCGAACATCGTTGAGAGTTACCCAGGTGTTACGTCACCGCTGACGTTCTCGTTCGCGCGCTACGCCTATCGCCATGTGTACGAAGCGTTCTCGCGGCTGATGGGTGTGCCGGTCAGTGCGGTTGAAGAACATCGCCATGTCTTCGAGAACATGCTCGGGCGCGTGGATGGGCGGGTCTACTACAACCTTCTGAACTGGTATCGGGCCCTGGCGCTGTTTCCGGGATTCAAGGCGAACCGGAAATTCATGGAAGGCATGATGGGCGTTTCCGAGGCGCTGCCTCAGGAAATGGCCGACGCCATCGCGCCACCGACGGACAGTGGCTTCGAACGGTTCTTCGACAATCTGAAATTCGCGCGCGTCGGCGTCGGGCTCATCTGGCATGAGATCACCATCCGCTCCAGCATCGACAGGTTCTACGCGCGGCTGAACGCGGCGCTGGCGCGGCCGAATGCCGAGATCGATGCGATGCCCGCGACGCGGCTCGCGGCGGAATACCGGCATCTGGAGCAGCAGCTTCTGGCGAAGTGGGATGCGCCGCTCGTCAACGACTTCCTCTGCATGATCGCGTTCGGCGCGGCGCAGAAGGCGATGACGAAGTGGGTAGGAGACGATGGTCTCGCTTTCCTGTCGGGGATGCTGATCGGCCAAGGCGATATCATCTCTGCGGAGCCCGCGCGGCTGATCCGCGAGATGGGCGCCATGGTGCGCGAGCGGCCGGAGATCGTGAAGCGTCTGGCCGCTGGTGATGTTGCGGCGGTGGATGCTTTGCCAGAGCTGCGCTGGGCGTTCGATGCGTACATCGCCAAGTTCGGCGATCGCTGCACGCAGGAACTGAAGCTCGAAAGCCGCACGCTGCATGAAGATCCGGTGCAGGTTCTGATGGCGATCGCCGCGGCGGCCGCGCCGAAAGCAGCGAGCGAGGCGGCTGAAGCCATGCCGGACCTGCACGACCTTGTGCCGGAACTCGGCAAGCGCATGATGGCGCGCTGGCTGATGAGCTGGGCTAGAGCGCGAGTGCGGGATCGGGAGAACCTTCGTTTCGAGCGAACGCGGCTGTTCGGGCGGGTGCGCCGCATCTTCCTCGCCGTGGGCGGGCGTCTGACCGAGGCCGGCGTGCTGGATCATCCGCGTGACATTTTCAATCTGACGGTCGAGGAACTGCTTGGCGCTGTCGAAGGCGCGGGCATCACGACGGACCTGAAGGCTCTGGCCCGGCTTCGCGACGCGGAACATCGCGCGCAATTGGTCCGACCAGACCCGCCGGAGCGCTTCAGCATTCGCGGCGCGCATATCAGCGGCTTCGCGGGTCTTGCGGCGCAAACTGCTGGGCCGGTCGACGCCAGTGAGGCGCGCAGGGGGCTTGCCTGCTGCAAGGGTGTCGTCACGGCCAAGGTGCGGGTGATTGAAGACCCGCGTGTCGAGGCTCTGCTGCCTGGCGAAATACTGGTGGCGCGCCATACCGATCCGGGCTGGATCGCGGTGTTCGCCAATGCGGCGGGCGTCATTGCGGAGCGCGGCTCCCTCCTCTCCCACTCGGCCATTGTGGCGCGGGAAATGGGCGTGCCTTGTGTTGTGTCGCTCAAGGGCGTGACGCAATGGCTGAAGACGGGCGATACGGTGCGGCTGGACGGCGGGGCCGGAACAGTCGAAAGAACGGCGCGGGCGGAACAAGCGGGGCAAGCCTGACCATGGCCAGCACGGACATCGCGAAGCGAGCCGCCTTCGACATCATCCGCTATGCGCAGGCGTGGGAGGACGCGGACATCCTCGTCGCCGCGCTGCGTCCGAAGCCGGGCGACACAGTAGTGTCGATCGCGTCGGCGGGCGACAATGCACTGGCGCTGCTGGCCGAGGGGCCTGAGCGGGTGATCGCTGTCGATCTCAACCCCGCCCAGCTGGCGTGCGTGCGCATGCGCGCGGCGATGTACAAGCTGCACACGCACGAAGAATTTCTCGAGCTGATGGGTTCGCGGCCATCGGGGCGGCGACGCCACCTGCTCGACCAGGCGGCGCAGACCATCTCGCCGGAGGACCAGAAATTCTGGGCCGACCGGAGGGATCAGGTCGTGAAGTACGGCGTCGGCGGCGTCGGAAAATTCGAGAACTATTTCCGCACTTTCCGCGAATGGGCTCTGCCGTTCGTCCACAACCGCGACACGATCGACAACCTGCTGCGCGAACGCTCGCCGGAAGAGCGCAAGGCGTTCTACGACAAGCACTGGAACATCTGGGGCTGGCGGATGATGATCCGCGGGTTCTTCTCGCGCTTCGTGATGGGGCGGCTGGGGCGTGATCCGGCGTTCTTCGATCACGTCGATGGCGGACCATCGCAGCAGGTGGCAAGACTGACGCGCAAGGCGCTGGTGGATCAGGACCCCGCCATGAACCCGTATCTCCACTGGATCCTGAAGGGCTGTCATGGCGATGCGCTTCCGCGCGCGCTTGAGATCGAGCGCTTCGAGACGATCCGTGACCGGCTTGACCGGTTGGAGATACGCCTCTGCACCGTCGAGACGCTGGCCGAGGAAGGCGTGAAGGCGGATGCGTTCAACCTGTCAGACATCTTCGAGTATATGTCGCCGGAGGCGCATGAGAAAGCGTACGGGACGATCCTCGCCGCTTCGCGTCCGGGCGCGCGGATCGCCTACTGGAACATGATGGCGCCGCGCCGAGTGCCGGGGCCGCTGGCCTCGCAGGTGACAACCAACAGCGAGCTGGAGGCGAAGCTGAAGCCGCTCGACAAGGCGTTCTTCTATTCCGACTTCGTCATCGAGGAAGTTGCGTGAACGAAGCGCTTCTGATCAGCGGGGCGAAGATCGCGGGCTCCGTGATCCTGCTGGCTATCGTGCTGCACACGGTTTCGCGGTTCACGCGCGTGGCCAATGTCGATCCGGAGATTGGGCGGAAGCTGGTTCACATCAGCCTGGGCCTTTACTGCCTGATCTTTCCCTACGTGTTCACGCAGGTCTGGGAAGTCGCGGCAACATGCGCGCTGGCTGTTCTAGTCTTCCTGCTGGCGCGGGGGACGATGAAGAAAAGCCTCGGCGGCGGGCTCCATGCAGTGAAGCGCGTTTCGTATGGCGAGCTGCTTTTTGCCGTCTCGGTGGCGTTGCTGTTCTGGCTGAAGGACGGGCACTTCGTCTCGCTGGCCTTGCATCACAAGCCCCCCGTGGGGCCGGTGCTGTATGTCCTGCCGATCCTGATCCTGACGCTATGCGACGCTGCGAGCGCGCTGGTCGGCTCGCGCTACGGGAAGCGGAAGTTCAGCATCGAGGAAGGCTCGAAGAGCTTCGAGGGCGTCGTCGTTTTCGCGGTGACAGCCTGGCTGCTGTCGCTGGTCGTCATCCTGCTGATGACGGATATCGGACGCGGCGAGGCGGTATTGCTTGCCTTCATCGCAGCGGCGTTCGGCGCCCTGCTGGAGGCGGCGAGCTGGCGGGGGCTGGACAACCTGTTTATCCCGCTCGGACTCTACTTTCTTATTTCGAACCTGCTCTATCTTGGCGTGTCTGGCCTTGCCGTGATCGCAGGGCTGTTCTTCGTCCTGCTCATCGTCCTGCTTTACATGACGCGGCATCGTCCGGGCGAGGAACGGCACTTTCTCGCTGTCGGCGCCACGCTTTTCTTCTGCATCGGTATTTTCGCGGAGCCGCCAAGCCTTGTGACGCCTGGCATCGCGGTCGCGACCTATTTCATCGCCGATGCAGTGCGGAAGGGCGAGCGCCCGCCTTTCGATGCGCTGAACCTGCTCCTCGTCGTGCTGGCCGTGGCCCTGTTCTACTTCGTGCTCAGCAATGTCGGACAGAAGGACACGATCTTCGGGTTCAACCTGTCCTTCGCTGCACTTGCGGCGGGCATTTCCGGAAGGTTCGCACAGAGGTTGTGGCGTGCGGCTGCTGTCGTGCTGGTGGCGTGGGCGGGCATGTCGGTGCGGACCTACTGGATGGCTGGGCAGAGCGATGCGGGGCTCGCCTTCACCCTGGTCGGCCTCGGCGCCATCATCTTCGTGGCGCTTGCCGGATGGTTCATCCGTGGGCGCGACTTCGATCGCCCGTGGATGATGCTGGGAGGCCTGAGCATGGCCATCGGATTTTCCACCTGGTTCATGTGGCCGCCGCCATGAGCAAGCCGGAGACAATCACCACGACCGGCGCGAGCCTAGCCATCTATCGCGACGGGCCGTCGCTCGATGGCGCGCGCACGGCCGCGCTCGGCGAATTCGCATGCGACACGCCCGAGGCCGGGGCAAAACTGATCCGGGAAGCCATAGCTGCATTGAAAGCCGAGGGTTTCGGCGCCGTGCTCGGGCCGATGGATGGATGGACCTGGGCGAAGCACCGCCTGATGATCGAGAGCAATGGCCGCCCGCCCTTCCTGATGGAGCCGGCGAATCCGACGCACTTCGTGGATGCGTTCGAGCAGTCCGGCCTGAAGATCGTCTCGCGCTATGTCTCGGCGGTTCGCACGGCTGATGTTCTGCCAAGCACATCCGCGCCGCCTGCCGGGGTGCGCCTGCGCAATTTCGACCCGGCGCGGGCGGAAGAAGAGCTGACGCACATTCATGCGCTGTCGCTCGAAGCGTTCGCTTCCAACCATTTCTATCAACCCATTGCGCTGGAGGCGTTCCTCGCGAGCTATCGTTCTGTGCTGAAGGCCGTCGACCCCGAACTTGTCCTGATCGCCGAGGATGAGGCCGGTAACCTGAAAGCATTCCTGTTCGCCATCCCCGACCTTGCGGAAGGACCAAAGCCGAAGGCGGTGATCCTCAAGACCTACGCCTCGCGCGTGAAGGGTGGCGGCTCAATGCTGGCGAATGCGTTCCATGAGCGGGCGAAGAAGCGCGGCTTCTCGGAAGTCATTCACGCGCTGATGCACGAGACCAATCTTTCAGCGGCGCACAGCGGCAATGCGGGCGGTACGGTGTTCCGCCGCTACGCGCTGTGGGGCGGCAGGCTTTGAACCTGGTCGAGCTGTTCCTGAAGCAGGTTGATGCGCGGCCCGAAGCGCCGGCGATCGTCATGCCCAACGGCCGAGTGGTGACTTATGCGGCGTTGGCGCGTGCGTCCGCGGCGCGGGCGCATGCTTATGAATGCTCAGGCATCAAGGCCGGCGATATCGTGCTGATCGCACGAGGGGTATCCGTCGAACTGTACGAGATCCTGCTGGCTGTGTTCCGGCTCAGCGCCGTTGCGATGTTTCCCGAGCCGGCGGCGGGACTGAAGGGGCTGCGGGTCGCCGTACAGGCCGCTCAGCCGAAGGCAATCGTCACGGCGGGCATCGGGCATGTGCTCCGTCTCATCTTTCCCGAGCTACGCCGCCTGAAGCCTCTTCCCGATCCGAACGGCAAGGAGCCTGGGCGGGACATTCTCGTCCACATGCCGGGCGATGCGCCCGCGCTGGTCACCTTCACGTCCGGTTCGACCGGCCGTCCGAAAGGCATCGTGCGCTCGTCCGACTTTCTGGTGCTGCAGCACACGCTGCTCGAAAAGCTGCGGCAGACGAAGCCTAGCGATGTCGATCTCATCTCGTTGCCTGTATTCATCCTGTCGAACCTCGCGGCGGGCGCGGCCAGCGTGATCCCGGCAGGAAAGCTGACGCGCCCCGCGCAGCTTGATGGCGCTGCTCTTCGCCGCCAGATCGCGGAGCATCGCGTCAATCGCATCGTCGCGCCGCCTGCTGTCGTCGCGCGCATCGCGGACGGCGCGGAGCCAATGCCGCAACTTGAGGCCGTGTTCACAGGGGGTGGCCCAGTCTTTCCGAACGTCCTGCATGCGGTGGCTCGCGCGGCGCCGAACGCGGCGATCCATGCGGTTTATGGTTCGACGGAAGCAGAGCCCATCGCGCATCTCGCGATGAAGGACATCGCTGCGGCGGAGTGGGAGGCGATGGCGAGCGGCGCGGGGTTGCTGGCGGGTACGCCTATACCTGAGATCGAAGTCGATATCCGCGACCATGAAGTGTTCGTCGCCGGCCCGCATGTGAACCAGGGCTATCTCGATCCGGCGGACGACAAGTCCACCAAGTCGCTCAGCGGCGGCAAGCTATGGCATCGCACGGGCGATGCGGCGCGGCGGGATGAGAAAGGCCGCCTTTGGCTACTTGGGCGGCGCGAGGCGGCATCGGGCGGGCTGTTTCCGTTCGCCGTCGAGACAGCGGCGCTCAGCTGGCCCGGCGTGAGGCAGGCGGGACTGCTGGCTGACGGCGAGCGGGCGAAGCTGGCGCTTGCAGGCGATGGGCTGAATCAGGCCGCGCTGCAGGAACGGGCCGCGAAGCTGGGCGCGATCGATGTTGTGGTTCTGCTGCAGGTGCCGATGGACAAGCGGCACAACTCCAAGGTCGACTACGCAAAGCTGAAGAAGCTGCTCGCATGAACCTGTGCCGCCAGATCGGGCGCGACTTGGGGGCCTGCTATGAACGCGGCGGACCGGACGCGCGTGATGCTGGCCGGCGGCTTTATCTTCGGCGCGCTGAGCCATTTCTGGTGGGTCTGGATCCATGGCGATTTCTGGTATTACGGACCCGCGCTGAGCTGGGCGCCATTCTTCTGGTATGGGATCTGCGCGGTCGACTTTGTCGTCGCCTGGCTGCTGCTCGCGCGGCCACGCACCGGGATTGCGCTGAGCGTCTTGACCATGGTCACAACATTGATCGTGAACTGGACGCAGTTCCCGACATTTCAGTTCGCGTTCAACTGGGTGCTGATCGGGCTGACGCTGTTCGGCGTGATCGCGTTCGTCACGGCGCCATGGCTGTGGCGTGCTTCGCGGTGGAAGCTCAGCCGGACGTCTTGAGGATGTAGCGGCGATTGAGCGGCTGCACCGGGCGGGCGTTCCAGGGGAACAGCGAAGAGAACGCGGAGACCTGGCTGCGCGAGATCGTCTGCGGAGCGGCCATCACCGTCCAGTGCACGGTCTCAGAACATGGCGGTGTGGTGAGCGAGCCCTCATAGCGAAAAGCGCTGCTGTCGGCCGCGACGAATTTCGACGGATCGATCTCGAAAGCGACGGCGGCCTTGCCTTCTTTCACCGGCGCGGTGGACCAGATCGCATCGAGGTTCGGGTTGGCCGAGCCTTCGAGGAACATCACGCCGACGACGGCGAGATCGCCATCCTTCGCCGCGTGAACGAAGTGGACTTCCAGCGGGAACTGCTTGCCGTCGATCATGTGTTCGGACGGATGGTGGAAATGGAACTGTTTCAGCGCGTAGTCCTTGCCGTTCAGCATGATGCCGCCGGCGTTGGCGACGTCGACCTGAATGGTGTGACCATTGTTGACGACCATGCCGCCACGGGCGGCGGTCCATTGCGGGTGCGGGGCTTCGACGCTCGCCGTCATCGCGCCCGAAATGTCGATGGGCGACTGCTGCAGGCCTGCCGCGCAAGGCCTATTTTCGGGAGCGAGATCTCCCCAATGACTGGGTCCGACCTCGCCGCCATATGACCAGTGCGTGGGATGCGGGTTGGGCTTCGCATCCTCCGTGTGACCGACCGGCGGATCCACGAACGCCGCAGTAAGCCCAGCCATCGCGAGGGCGCTGAGCAGCAGGGATGCACGGATGGAGACGGTCATGAGCGTGGAGTTTCGCGCGCCACGGCCAACAAAAGGTTAAGGCCGGGGCGGACGGCCTTAACCTGCGGTCGAGCAACGCGACACAAGCAGCTGAAATGCCTATGTTGCTGCGATGGCCGACGACCAGAAAGCTCTCAGCCTGCTGCCGCCGCGTTTCGCTGCGTGGTTCGGCTCGCGTGGCTGGAGCCTGCGGCCACATCAGTCAGGGCTGATCGAGGCGGCCAGACGCGGACAAGGCGGGCTTGTGATTGCGCCCACCGGCGGCGGCAAGACGCTGGCCGGCTTTCTGCCCAGCCTGATCGAGCTGGCCGAGGCGCCGGCGCGAGTCCATCCGGCGCTGCACACGCTCTACATCTCGCCCCTGAAGGCGCTGGCGACGGACGTGGCGCGGAACCTCGCCGCGCCTGTGGCCGAGATGAGCCTCGACATCGCGCTGGATACGCGGACCGGGGACACCAGCCCGTCGCGTCGCCAGCGGCAGCGGGCCAAGCCGCCTGACATTCTGCTGACAACGCCGGAGCAGTTGGCGCTTCTGGTGGCGTCCGAGCATGCCGGAAGGTTCTTCGCGGATCTGCGTGCCGTCATCGTGGACGAGGTTCACGCCATTGCGCAGTCGAAGCGCGGCGACCTGCTGGCGTTGTGTCTCGCCACACTACGCGAATGGGCGCCCGCCGCCCGGCATATCGGTCTGTCGGCCACGGTGCGCGATCCTGATGCGCTCGCGCGTTGGCTGGGGCCGGATACGCCGATTATCCGGCATCAGGGCGGCGCGAGCGCAAACATCTCGGTGCTGGATTCAGAAGCGCGCATCCCGTGGTCGGGCCACAGCGGGCGCCACAATATTCGCGAGGTCTATGCCGCCATAAAATCCGCGAGGATGTCGCTCGTCTTCGTCAACACGCGCAGCCAGGCGGAGATGACGTTTCAGGAGCTCTGGCGAGTCAACGAGGACTCGCTGCCCATCGCCCTGCACCATGGCTCGCTCGATGTGGAACAGCGCCGCAAGGTCGAGGCCGCGATGGCGGCGGGCAAGCTGAAGGCGGTGGTATGCACCTCCACACTCGACCTCGGCATCGACTGGGGCGATGTCGATCTCGTCGTCCAGATGGGCGCGCCGAAAGGGTCGTCGCGCCTGATCCAGCGCATCGGCCGTTCAAACCACCGGATGGACGAGCCGAGCCGCGCCCTGTTGGCGCCATCCAATCGCTTCGAAGTCCTCGAATGCCGTGCGGCCGTGGAGGCGGTCGCCGCGAACGAACTCGATGGACCTGGACCGCGGCGGGGCGGCCTCGACGTGCTGGCGCAGCACGTCATGGGCCGGGCCTGCGGGGACGGGTTCGACGCGGTGAAGCTGTTCGACGAGATCACGGTCGCGGCACCGTACAATGATCTCGACTGGGAGACGTGGGAGCGCGTTGTCGATCTCGTCGCGACCGGCGGATATGCGCTCAAGACCTACGACCGCTTCCGCCGCATCGTGAAGTTTCCGGATGGTGTCTGGCGTGCGCGGAATGACGATGTGCGCCGCCGGCACCGCATGAACATCGGCACGATCGTGGAAGATCCGATGATCTCGGTGCGCATGGTCAGCTTCTACAAGGGCTCGGAGAATAAGAAGCTGATGCGTCCGGGTCGCAAGCTCGGCGAGATGGAGGAATACTTCTTCGAGATGCTGACGCCGGGCGACACCTTCCTGTTTGCCGGAGAGGTGCTGAAGTTCGAAGGCATCTCAGACACAGACGCGCTGGTGACGCGGACTTACGATCCCTACCCTGCGATCCCGAGCTACAATGGCGGCAAGTTCCCGCTGACGACTTTCCTTGCGCATCGCGTGCGCAGCATTCTGCATGATCGCGATCGCTGGCATTTGTTGCCCGATCAGGTCCGCGAATGGATCGAGGTGCAGGAGCGCAAGTCGATCATCCCGGATGTCGACCAGCTGCTCGTCGAAACCTTCCCGCGTGGCGATCGCCACTATCTCGTCTGCTATCCGTTCGAAGGCCGCCTCGCCCACCAGACGCTGGGCATGCTGCTGACCCGCCGCATGGAGCGTGCGGGCCTCAGGCCGCTTGGGTTTGTTGCCTCCGAATACGCACTGTCCGTCTGGGCGCTGGAGGACATGCGTGGCGAGGATCTCGACCAGCTGTTCCACGAGGACATGCTGGGTGACGATCTCGACGCATGGCTGGAGGAAAGCGCACTGATGAAGCGCACCTTCCGCAACAACGCGCTGATCGCCGGCCTTATCGAACGCCGCATGCCCAAGCACGAGAAGACCGGCCGCCAGATCACCTTCTCGACGGACCTGATCTACGACGTGCTGCGCTCACATGAGCCGGATCACGTCCTCCTGCAGGCCGCCCGTCAGGACGCGGGCGAGGGCCTGCTCGATGTTCGTCGCCTTGCCGACGCGCTAAAGCGCATCAAAGGCAAGATCGTGCATGCGAAGCTGGACCAGATATCGCCCTTCGCCGTGCCGGTGATGCTGGAAATCGGCAAGGAGCCGGTGTTTTCGGGCGACGCCGCCGAGGCCATCCTGCGCGAAGCGGAGGACGATCTCGTGCGGGACGCGATGAGCTAGTTCTCGAAACCGCCCTGCGTGTTGCCCGAGCGGCGATCCCTGTCGAACTCTTCGGCGGTCTTCAGTTGTTCCGCGTCAAACGCGTCCCATTCCTCCCGCGTGGAACAAACCTTCTGCGGGAAATTGGATCCCATCGTCATCATCGTCTTGCATATCTGGTTGCTGGCGACGCCGGCTGCCTTCGCTGCGCGCTGCTTGTCGAGTCTTTCCCATCTGGCGGCTGCGCTGCCTGATGGGGTGAGCAGGTTGGAGCAGCCGCTCACCATCGAGACCGTCAAAAGCAGGGCAATAGCCAGCCGCATAAGAATTCCCCCAATCCAGGTTTATCTGAGTGTGTGCCGCGCAATCAGTTCGGGCGGTTGAACCCGCCAACGTTTGGCGCTCTACGGCCTTCCGCCAGGAGCTCATCCGTTTCGCTACGGCGGCGTTCATCGAATGCAGCCCACGCCTGGGGCGAAGCACAGATCGTGCGCGGAATGTTGGTTGTTATCGGCTTATCGCGCCGGCATTCCATCCCGTCGATATTTGCTTCGCCAAGGGTCATCCGCTCCTTGGTGACGAGCGGAGCTGCGGCGCAGCCGGTCAGGGAGGCGGCGGCCAGAACGGTTGATGCCAAGGTCAGGCGAAAGCTGTTTGTCATGTCCGGCTCCCATTCAGGACTCGAAGACGATAGCACATTTCACGATTGCGCCAGTTCCCCGCAGGTTGAACAAACCGTGCGCAGTTGACGGGGAGTCCGGCGCTCGCCAACGTCAATCCATGGCCTTTACCCATACGTCAACCGCGCCACGCCCCGGCCTCGTTTTCGAGGTGGCCGGAGAGCGCCTGTCGCTGCAACCCTGTGGCGGGCTGTGGTGGGAATCGGCGGGCGTGCTGGTCGTGTCGGACCTGCACCTCGAGAAGGCGTCGGCCTATGCCGCCCGGGGGCAGATGCTGCCGCCGTACGATACACGGGCGACCCTGACGCGGGTCGCGGCGCTGGTCGACAGTCTCAGGCCCACGACAGTGATCTCGCTGGGCGACAGCTTCCACGACCGGGGTGCGCGGCCACGGATGGCCGCCGACGACGTGGCGCTGGTCCGGCAGCTGACCGATGCCTGTGACTGGGTCTGGATGGAAGGCAACCACGATCCCAAACCGCCGGAAGACCTTGGCGGGCGCATGGCCTATGAACTCAGGCTGGGTGCTCTCGTCTTCCGCCACGAGCCGACGCCCGGTGCGGCGCGTGGCGAGATCGCCGGGCACTTGCATCCCTGCGCCAAGGTGGCGGGGCGCGGCCGCACGGTCCGGGCCCGCTGCTTCGCAACCGATGGCGAACGTCTCGTGATGCCGGCTTATGGCGCGCTAACGGGCGGGCTCAACATTCTGGACACGGTCTTCGCTCCGCTCTTTCCGGCGGGGGCCATTGCCTGCGTCCTCGGGCGGGATGGTGTCTATCTCGCCGCCGGGGATCGCCTCGTCGCTGACCAAATGCGCGCTGCTGGCTGATTACCTTACCAAACTTTTTGCTTTTCACGCGTCCGCGAATGTCGGATCGGCGTCCGCATGTTCGTTCTAGGAAAGCCGGCGGACGAGATTGACCGCCCGGCGACCATACGGAAGCGTCCCAGCGGGACCAGACAGGCGGGAGAAGCAGATGATTTTCAAATGGTTCGGGCCCGTCGCGATGGCCGCGCTGATCGCAACCTCCTGCTCGCAGAAGTCCGATGGCGAGTTGCTGACGCCAGAGATACCGGCTGCCAAGGCGCCGGCCGGCTGGGTGTCGTCAGCGCCGCTGAGCGCCACCGCGCCAGCACCCTCGACCAACGAGATTCCAGTGGGCGATTATGCGCTCGATCCGGCGCATACGACGCTGATGGTCAAGGTCAGCCATCTCGGCTTCTCGAACTTCACGCTGTGGTTCGAAAAGGTGTCCGCCAACCTGAAGCTGGACCCTGCAAACCCCTCAGCTGCAACGCTCGAAGTGAGCATCGATCCGGCATCGATCATGGTGCCTGCTCCGGACGAGGAATTCTTGGGCCACCTGCGCGGCGAGAACCTGGCCGACGCCGCGAAGCATCCGGCGATCACCTACAAATCGACCGCGATCGCCATGACCGGGCCGAACACGGCGGACGTTACGGGCGATTTCACCTTCCGCGGCATCACCAAGCCGGTTGTGCTGAAGATGACCTACAATGGCGGCTACAAGGGCCATGCCTACGAGCCGCGCGCCCGTATCGGCTTCTCGGCGCACGGCACGTTCAAACGGTCCGACTTCGGCATGGACTATGGCGTCCCCGGCCCGGGCGCGAGCATGGGCACGGGCGATGAAGTCACCGTGGTGATCGAGTCCGAATGGCTGGGGCCGCGGATGGCGAACCCGCCCGCCGTGCCCCCGCCAACCTAATCCTTGGCGCGCTCGACGTAGGCGCCGTCTTCGGTGTTGACGACGATGCGCGTGCCCGTGCCGATGTGCGGGGGCACCATCACGCGGATGCCGTTCGACATCTTGGCGGGCTTGTACGAGCCCGACGCCGTCTGGCCCTTCACGACCGGTTCCGTCTCGACGATCTCGAGCGTTACGCGCTGAGGAAGCTTGATCGCCACCGGACGGCCGTCGAACATCAGCAGATCGCAGTCCATGTTCTCGCCGAGGAACGCGGCGTCGTCGCCCAGCATGGCGGCGGGCACCATGACCTGTTCGTAGCTGGTCGGGTTCATGAACACGTAGAGTTCGCCGTCCTTGTAGAGGAACTGGTGTTTCACCTCTTCCACGAAGGCGAGGTTGAGCTGGTCGGTGGTCTTGAAAGTCTCGACGACTTTCACGCCGTCCGAGATGCGGCGCATGTCGATCGTGGCGGTCGGCGTGCCTTTGCCCGGGCGATAGGTTTCCGCCTTGAGCACGGTGTAGAGCTGGCCGTCCTCTTGTTCGAGAACGTTGCCCTTGCGCACGTCGCTGGCGATGACTTTGACCACGGTAAGCCGCCTTTGTCTTTGGAGGGGCGGCGGAGTATGGCTCGGCCGCCGGGAAACTGTTGAAGCGGCGCGGTCATACAATGACCCGCCGTGACGGCCAAGCCCGGCTTTCTGCGGCTTTTGGAGCCTGTTTTGGCTAACACAACGCCTTGGTGGAACAGGGAATCCCACGCCGACCGCCGCCCCTTCCTCGAGGGACGTGGCCGCATTCGGGACGCGGCGCGCGCCTGGTTCAGGGGGCGGGGTTTCACCGAGGTGGAATGCGGCGCGTTGCAGGTGTCGCCCGGGAATGAAGCCCATCTCCATGGTTTCCGGACTGACTGGGTCGGCGAGAACGGCGCGCGGCGACCGCTTTACCTTCACACCTCGCCCGAGTTTGCGTCCAAGAAACTGCTCGCGGCCGGCGAGACGAAGATCTTCGACTATGCGCGTGTCTACCGGAACGGCGAGGCAGGGCCGCTTCATTCCTCCGAGTTCACCATGCTGGAATGGTATCGGGCCGGCGAGGACTACAGCGCGGTCATGGGAGACTGCGTCGCCCTGTGCCGGATGGCGTTGAAGGAGACGGGGCGAGAGGCGCTGGAATGGCGCGGCCAGGGCTGCGACCCGACGCCGGAGCCTGAGCGCCTGACCGTGGTCGAAGCATTCGCCCGTCATGCGGAGGTCGATCTGGAAGCGACGCTGGGAGATCGCGATGCGATGGCGCGTGCAGCTCAGGCGATCGGCGTGCGGACGGCCGCCGCGGACAGCTGGTCCGATATCTTCAGCCGGCTCCTGGTCGAGCGGATCGAGCCGAAGCTGGGGCAGGGCTGGCTGACCCTGCTGTGCGAATATCCTTCCGAAGAGGCCGCGCTGGCGCGCCCACTCGCGCATGACAAGCGCTTCTCCGAGCGGTTCGAGCTCTATGCATGCGGCGTCGAGCTGGCCAACGGATTTGGCGAGTTGATTGACCCGGTCGAGCAGCGCCGCCGTTTCGAAGCCGAGATGGATGTGAAACAGGCTACTTATGGCGAGCGCTATCCGCTCGACGAGGACTTCCTCGCCGCACTCGCCCATATGCCTGTGGCAAGTGGCGTGGCGCTGGGATTTGACCGGTTGGTAATGCTGGCGACCGGCGCGCGCAGGATCTCGGATGTACTCTGGACGCCGCCGGTCTAAGTCACTCTCCAGTGCAGGAGATAAAGCCATGAAACGAGCCATCGCCGCCGGCCTTGCCGCAATCGTGCTGGGCGCGTCGGGTTGCGCCACGACGCCGGAGCCCTGCACATCGGAATGGGTGAGCTGGAAGACGGAGCGGCTGATCGCGGATTTTGTGCGCGAACACCCCAAGGCCTTCAACGACGCCCGCAACGCCTCGTCCCTGCTGGCAGGCGCCGACACGGACGCGTCCAGCAATGTTACCATGATGGTGCTGACAGCAGCCGGACTTGTCACGCTGGCGGCGGATTTCATGGGCGACGTCTGGCCCGAAGTGGACGAAGCCCTCTCCCAGTGCAGCACCTCGCCCCGCGCGGCCCAGCTCTTCGCCAGCATCCTGCGGGATCAGGGGATCGATGAGCGGGCGGCTCAGGCCGTCGAACGGCTGGGCCTCCTGCTGGACAGACGCAGCTAAGCCGGGATAGAGGCGCGCAGCCCAGAGGCCCCGCCCTTGACCCGACTTGTTCACCTTTCGCCCGCCGCGAGAACGCTGCGCACTGCCGACGATCTCGTCGCGGCTGGGCTGGCGCGTGACGCGGCGGAGCTAGCGAAGGTGACGGCCGCCTACGCAACCGCCATCACGCCGTCTCTGGTGGCCCTGATCGACCGGGCTGATCCGAACGATCCCATCGCGCGGCAGTTCGTGCCCTGGCAGGCCGAGCTGGACGTGCGGCCGGAGGAGCTGCCCGATCCCATCGGCGACAGGACGCACGAGCCGGTCGAAGGCATCGTGCACCGCTATCCGGACCGCGTACTGCTGAAGGCCGTCTCGGTCTGCCCGGTCTATTGCCGCTTCTGCTTCCGGCGCGAGATGGTTGGACCGGACAAGGACGGAAACCTCTCGCCAGCCGAGCTTGATGCGGCGCTTGCCTACATCCGCGAGCATTCCGAAATCTGGGAAGTGATCGTCACCGGCGGCGATCCCTTCATGCTTTCCGCCCGCCGCGCCGACGCACTGACGCGCGCGCTCGAGGCGATCCCTCATGTGAAGGTGATCCGCTGGCACACGCGCATGCCGGTCGCCGATCCCGAGCGGATCACGAACGAATTCGTCGCCGGCATCCGCAGCAAGTCGAAGGCGGTCTATGTCGCCATCCACTGCAACCATCCGCGCGAACTGACGCCGGCCGTGCGCGCGGCCTGCGGGCGAATGATCGACGCAGGCATCCCGCTGCTGAGCCAGTCGGTGCTCCTGAAGGGCGTGAACGACGACATCGACACGCTGGAACAGCTGATGCGCGGCTTCATCGAGGCGCGGATCAAGCCCTACTATCTCCACCACGCCGACCTCGCGCCGGGCACCTCGCACTTCCGTACGAGCGTGCAGCAAGGGCAGGCGCTCGTCCGCGAACTCCGCGACCGCGTCTCCGGCCTCGCCCAGCCGCACTATGTGATCGACATTCCTGGCGGCGTCTCGAAAGCGCTGGCGTCTCCAGCGGACGTGGAGACCGAAGACGGCCGCGTCCGGCTGCGCGGGCGCGACGGCGAATGGCGCGGCTACGACGGCGCCTAGCTTCCGCCCTCCAGCAGGTCTTTCAGGTAGGCGACGTGACGGTCGAACGCCTTGCGGCCTGCGCGGGTAAGCGCCACACGCGTGCGTGGTTTTTTGCCGACGAAATCCTTCTCCACCGCGATGTAGCCAGCCTTCTCCAGCGCGCCGAGGTGCGTCGCCATGTTGCCGTCCGTTGCGCCGAGCATGGCCTTGAGCTTGTTGAACTCGAGGCTCTCGCCGCTCGGCAGCGCATTCAGCGTCGCGGCGATCTTCAGCCGAGTCGACTGGTGGATGATCTCGTCGGGGCCGTCCATCTCAGGCGCTCCGCAGCCAGAGACCGCCCGCGATCAGTGATCCGCCGCCGAACACGCCCATCCAGATGTCGAAATATTCCTTCACCCAGAAGAACCCGATGAGAATGGCTGCTGCCGTGACGAAGCCGATCGCGAAGAGGCGCCATCCCGCCCAGATTCCTGCCGCCATGTACATGAACGGGAAGAAGATCGAGACCATCGCGTTGCCTTCGTCTGCGTTCGATGGCTGGGCGATCAGCAGGATGGCGATGATGAAGGCCATCATCACGCCGGACGTCATGCCGATGCGCGAGCCGATCTGCCGATCCTTCAGCGATTGCGGCGTGCCCGGCCTGGCGCGGCGCGACTGCGCGATGCCCAGGACCATGCTGATGACAAAGCCGGCAGCGACCGCCCCGGGCCATACGAACTTCTGGTATTCCGGCCAGAACTGACTGACCGAGTTGGCGATCAGCCACACAAAGCCCCAGACGATGAAGAAGGGCGCGCCGTGGTGGTAGCCCTTCAGGTTCGAAATGCGCTCGCTCGCCCGATCGATGTCGGCCAGCGCCTGAGCGGCTTCGTCGCGAGTGACGTTCATTGCTGTGAACCTTTCAGAGCCTTGTCGAGGAAAGCGAGAACCTTCGGCCAGTTGTCCTGCCAGGCGGCGAGGTTGGCTTCACCCGTGCCGCCAAGCATCGGGTTGGCCGGCGCCTTAGCCATGCTGGCTGCAGAAGGCTGGGACGGATCGCCCATGAACACCATGTGGCCGGCGGTCTCGTAGGACAGGTGCGCCACGTCATGGCGGAAGCCCTTGTCATGCAGGCGTTTCACAATGCGCTCGCCCATGTCGTACGACGGCCACAGCGCATCCGCCTTGCCGGAGATCAGCAGGACAGGGCCGTTGATCGCTTCTACCGGAATGACTGTATCTGGCCGCGCGTCGGCCTGGCCCAGCACATTGTTGAACATCTGTTTCATCGATTGCCCGGGGCGGTAGGCGCGCCCATCGGGGATGACGAAGGGCAGGGGCTTGCCGCCTTCTGTCCAAGCCGGGCCCATGTTCATCGGGTTCGCGAAGTTCAGCCCCTGCCAGACGATGCCGGAAGGCGCGAAGGCGACAGCGGCCTTGATGTCCTTGCTGCGCGAAGCGAGCAGCAGCGCAGCCTCCGAGCCGCGCGATCCGCCCGCGACGCCGATGGCGTTGGGATTCACGCCTGGCTGCTTCTTCAGCCACGCAATCGCCTTCTCGAAATACTCGACCTGGATGTTCTCCAGCGTCTGCGGCAGCCCTTCCTCGGCGAAGTAGGCAAGGGCGAGCACGGCGTAGCCATGCGACGCGAAGCTGACGCCAACACGGCTGGACGCCTCGATGCCGCCTTCCGATCCGCCCAGCACGATCAGCGCAGGCAGCGGCGTGTCATGCGCCGGCAAGTAGAACTCGCCATAGAGTCCTTCCGCACGCAGGTCCGTCTTCGTCACGCCCGCAGGCGACGGCGCGCCCTTGCTGCCGCCCTTCGGCGGCTGCGCGGCGGCGAAGCCCTGCATGTAGGTCATCTCGACGATGTGCGTCGCATCGCCAGCGACCTTGAACGATGCGCCTTCAAAGCTCGGCGGAAACTGCTGGCTGTTTCCGAACGCGTATCCCTCCGGCGGAATGTTCGGGATCATGTTCCCGTCCTCGTCGTGGAAGACCTGCAGCGCATAGGTCCCCGGCTTCACGTCATTGAACACAAGCGTGGTCGTGCCCTGCCGGGCGGACGCCATGGAGCTGTACGTCATGCAGCCGCCCGGGAATTGCGCGGCTGGATTGTCGCAAAGCCCGGCGAACAACGAACCCGTGCTCGAATGCACGCCGGTCACGTCAATGGTCACGGTCTGGGCAGTAGCGGGGAGGAAGGAAGCAGCCCCGAGGAAGAGGGCAGCCATCAAGGCAATACGGCGACTCATGTTCGCTCTCCCGCTTAATGGAGAGTACTTTGTATCAGAAAGTCGATTAGGTCAAGCCGCAAGCAAAAATAGATTCGGGTATTGCAATGAGACAAAAGTCTTATTAGCTATCACACTTTCCGCTGCACAGGAGACACAAAATGGCGCTGACTCGCAGACACATGGACCAGAAGATGGACGAGCATTTCGGCTTCGAGGCCGGCGACAATGTCGATGGCGTCCTCGCCACGCTCGCTCACGACGTCGAGCACGATATCGTGGGCTATCCCACCGGCCCGACGCACGGGCGTGAGGCGGCGCGGGGTTTCTATGACGCTCTCTTCTCGGATCTTTCGGATTCGAAGTTCGAGACCATCCGCCGCTACTACGGCGAGGACTTCCTCGTCGATGAATCGCAGTGGAGCGGCAAGGCGCCGGGCCGGCCCTTCGGCCTCGAAGGCCGGAACCGCCCGCTTTCATTCCGGCTGCTGCATGTGATCGAATTCTCGACGGAGGGCGACATCAGGCGCGAGAATGTCTGGATCGATCTGGCCTCGATCCTCCAGCAACTTCCCCAGTAGAGAGTATGATGGCCGATACAGCCGGACGTCCCAACCAGCGCCGCCGCACGCGCAAGGATCTGCTCGATGCAGCCTCGCGCCTCATGCGCCAGGGCCGCAAGCCCAGCCTTGAGGATGTCGCGACGGAAGCGCTGGTCTCGCGGGCAACGGCCTATCGCTACTTCCCCAGCATCGAGCACCTGATGCTGGAAGCGACGCTCGATGTGGCGGCGCCGGCGCTGGACGACATTTTCACCGGCGCGTCGCCAGCCGATCCCGTCGCGCGCGTAGAGAAAGTGGATGCGGCGTTCGACAAGATGATTTCCGCCAATGAGGCAGGCCTCCGTCTCCTCGTTGCGCAAGCGCTCCAGCGCGGTCTCGTGGAAGAGGGAGGCAAGCTCCCCAAGCGGCAGAATCGCAGAACGCCGCTCATCGAGGCCGCGCTGGCTCCTTCGCGGAAGGATTTCCGCACGGCGGACCTACCCCTGCTGGCGAATGCGCTGGCGCTCGTGATCGGCACGGAATCGATGATCGTGTTCAAGGACGTGCTGCAGATTTCCGACGCCGAAGCGCGCAAGACGCGCCGGTGGGCGATCAAGGCCCTAATCGAAGCCGCCAGAAAATAGACGGTCGCTGGGTGGAGCCAAACAGTAGTCAGGCCTGTCCACGCCGTTGCGTTCGCATCGGAGCAGACATGCGCTCCATGCTCATGAATGCCAGCCACTCACGGCCTTCGACTTCCATGCCGTCGTATAGAAAGACGCAGTTCATGAAGGCCACGCCTTCGAAGTGATCGAAGCGGACACTCGGGCCGCCGACCACAACACAGGAGAGCAACTCAAGCTCTTTCCAGTGTGCGTGATCCGCGACCTTGATCAAGCGGCCTGCAATTCGTCCCGAGAGCGTGCTCATCATTGGCTCCTTACCGGCAACCAACGCACGGAAAGTGGAACTGGCTCCCTTCGATTGTCTGATAACGTTCCAGCGCGCGTGGGAACCAAATCGGAGGCTCGCGCGCTATCTTTGCGCCTGTTTTGCGGGCGCCATGCGCGCCGCAATCACGCCCATTTCCCGCCACGCATCATCGATGTTTAGCCGCGCCCTATTGATTGCCGCGAGGGCACGCTTGCAACGGCGCGGCTTCCATGGCGAACGTTGGGCTGTAGCCGCAGTCCAATGCCGAGGAAGCATCATGACGGAAGCCTGGATCATCGATTCCTGCCGCACGCCGCGCGGCATCGGGCGGGTCGGCAAGGGCGCCTTGGCGGATATGCATCCGCAGCACCTCGGCGCTTCGGTTCTCAAGGCAGTTGCGGAGCGCACCGGGATCAACAC